>NZ_OZ186832.1:1645000-4265000 GCF_964272895.1 Streptomyces sp. enrichment culture | reverse complement strand
TTAGACCCCGTTTCCAGGGCTTGTCCCAGAGTGCAGGGCAGATTGCCCACGTGTTACTCACCCGTTCGCCACTAATCCCCTCCCGAAGGAGGTTCATCGTTCGACTTGCATGTGTTAAGCACGCCGCCAGCGTTCGTCCTGAGCCAGGATCAAACTCTCCGTGAATGTTTTCCCGTAATCGGGATGAACACCACGAGAGCGGTGCGAGAGGAGGAATAATCCTCTCGCACACAGCGTCCTCGCTGTGTTTTTTCAAAGGAACCTCGTCCCAGCTGATGCTGGAGACGGGGCATCAACATATCTGGCGTTGACTTTTGGCACGCTGTTGAGTTCTCAAGGAACGGACGCTTCCTTTGTACTCACCCTCTCGGGCTTTCCTCCGGGCGCTTCCCTTCGGTCTTGCGTTTCCGACTCTATCAGATCTTTTCTCGATCCGATTTCCTCGGCGCTTTCCAGGTTCCCGCTTCCGCGTTTCCCTTTCCGGCGGTTCTGACTCTATCAGATCCTTTCGGCATCTGACTCCCTGTCAGGAGGGTTTGTCTTCCCGGCCGCTGGGCCGTTCCGACGAGTGAGACTTTAGCGGATTCCTGGCTCCCGACGCTAATCGGGGCCTGCGTTCTTTCGAACGCGGATTCCTCATTCCGTAAATACGCACGCCAATGAAACGCGACGGCAGCAGGGCAGGCCGACTGCTCGTCGAGAGTGGGTGGTGCTTGCGGAGTGGCTGTCCGGGGACCGACTTGGTCGGCGCTCACGTCGGACAACTCGGAGAACACTACGGATGGAGGCAGGTCGTGTCAACCTCCCCCCGAACCGCCCTCTTGAGGCGTACTGTGGATCTCGTGACTACGCGTACGTGCAACCAGCAGTGGTGGGCCGCCTGACGGCGGCCGGACTCACGTATGCACTCATCGGCCGCCGCCTCGGCGGCCGTTCTCGTATCTCCCTCCTGAGGGCCGGCCGGCGGGTGCGGCGGCTCCGAGCAGGAGGTGGAGAGATGAAGCGGGTCTTCAGCGGGATCAAGCCGACCGGGCATCTGACGCTGGGGAACTACCTGGGGGCCATGCGGCAGTGGGCCGCGGTGGACCAGCGTCAGGCGGACGCGCTGTTCTGTGTCGTGGATCTGCACGCGCTGACCGTGGACCACGATCCGGCGCGGGTGCGGCGGCTCAGCCGGCAGGCGGCGACGCTGCTGCTCGCGGCGGGGCTGGATCCGGAGCTCTGCACGATGTTCGTGCAGAGCCATGTCGACGAGCACGCTCGGCTGTCGTACGTGCTGGAGTGCGTGGCGACCGACGGTGAGATGCGCCGGATGATCCAGTACAAGGAGAAGGCCGTACGGGAGCGCGAGCGCGGCGGGAGTGTGCGGCTGTCGCTGCTGACGTATCCCGTGCTGATGGCGGCGGACATCCTGGCCTACGGGGCGGACGAGGTGCCGGTGGGGGACGACCAGGCGCAGCATGTCGAGCTGACGCGGGATCTGGCGGTGCGGTTCAACCAGCGGTACGGGCACACGTTCGTGGTGCCCAGGGCGACCGTGCCCGCGGTGGCGGCTCGGGTGATGAATCTGCAGGACCCGGTGTCGAAGATGGGGAAGAGCGATGACGTGGGGCCGGGGATCGTCTATCTGCTCGACGAGCCCGAGGTGGTGCGGAAGAAGGTCATGCGGGCCGTGACCGACAGCGGGCGGGATGTCGTGTACGACCCGGAGGGGCGGCCGGGGGTCGCGAATCTGCTGGAGATCCTCGCCGCGTGCACGGGTGGGAACCCATCGGAGCTGAGCGGTGTATACGAGTCGTACGGCGCCTTGAAGAAGGACACCGCGGAGGCCGTGGTCGAGGTCCTCGGGCCCGTGCAGGCCAGGCACAAGGAGCTGTGCGCGGATCCCGCGTATGTGGAGGGGGTGCTGCGGAATGGAGCGGAGAAGGCTCGGGCGATGGCCCGGCCGACGGTGGATGCCGCCTACCGGGCGATCGGACTGCTTCCGGCTGATACCGGGGCCCTGGTGAGCACGGTGAGGTGAAGGGACCCGGCGTGCGGGTCAGCTGTTGTTGCCGGAGGCCAGTTCGCGGCTGCGGTCGCGGGCGGCTTCGAGGGCGGCGATGAGGGCGGCCCGTACGCCGTGGTTCTCCAGTTCGCGGATGGCGTTGATGGTGGTGCCCGCGGGGGAGGTGACGTTCTCGCGCAGCTTGACGGGGTGTTCGCCGCTGTCGCGGAGCATCGTCGCGGCGCCGATGGCGGACTGGACGATGAGGTCGTGGGCCTTGTCGCGGGGCAGGCCGAGCAGGATGCCGGCATCGGTCATGGCTTCGACCAGGTAGAAGAAGTACGCCGGTCCGGAGCCGGAGAGGGCGGTGCAGGCGTCCTGCTGGGACTCGGGGACGCGCAGGGTCTTGCCGACGGCGCCGAAGATCTCCTCGGCGTGGGCGAGGTGCTCGGCGGTGGCGTGGCTGCCGGCGGAGATGACGGACATGGCCTCGTCGACGAGGGCGGGGGTGTTCGTCATGACGCGGACGACGGGGGTGCCGGGGGCCAGGCGCTCCTCGAAGAAGGAGGTGGGGATGCCCGCGGCGCCGCTGATGACCAGGCGGTCGGCGGGGATGTGCGGGGCGAGTTCGTCGAGGAGGGTGCCCATGTCCTGCGGTTTGACCGTGAGGATCAGGGTGTCGGCGGTCTTGGCGGCCTCGGCGTTGCTGACGGGGGTGACTCCGTAGCGGGTGCGGAGTTCGTCGGCCCGCTCCTGGCGGCGGGCGGTGACCAGGAGGTCGGCAGGGGACCAGCCGGCGCGGATCATTCCGCTGAGCAGGGCTTCGCCGATCTTGCCGGTGCCGAGGACTGCGACTTTCTGGGTCATGGTCAGGTGCCCTCCGGGGTGTGCGTCGTCCGGGTTCATCCTCGCACCGGAGGTGGGTGCGCGGGCGGCGGTGTCCGGTGGGCGGGACGGCGGGCCGGCTAGGCGGTGCGGCGTCGGAGGGTGGCGGCGCCGAGGGCGAGGACCAGCAGGGCGCAGCCGGCGACGACGAGGGCGTCGCGGACGAAGGCGGCGGTCATGTCGGTGTGGTGCAGGACCTCGTTCATGCCGTCGACGGCGTAGGACATGGGCAGGACGTCGGAGACGGCCTCCAGGGCGGGGTGCATCTTGTCGCGCGGGGTGAACAGGCCGCAGAGCAGGAGCTGGGGGAAGATCACGGCCGGCATGAACTGGACGGCCTGGAACTCGGAGGAGGCGAAGGCGGAGACGAACAGGCCGAGGGCGGTGCCGAGGAGGGCGTCGAGCAGGGCGACCAGGAGGAGCAGCCAGGGTGAGCCGGTGACGTCGAGGCCGAGGAACCACAGGGCGAGGCCGGTGGCGAGGGCGGACTGGACGATCGCGAGGGTGCCGAAGGCGAGGGCGTAGCCGGCGATGAGGTCGCCTTTGCCGAGGGGCATGGCGAGGAGGCGTTCGAGGGTGCCGGAGGTGCGTTCGCGCAGGGTGGCTATGGAGGTCACCAGGAACATGGTGATGAGCGGGAAGATGCCGAGGAGGGAGGCGCCGATGTTGTCGAAGACGCGTGGGCTGCCGTCGAAGACGTAGCGCAGCAGGAAGAGCATCACGCATGGGATGAGCAGCATCATCGCGATGGTGCGCGGGTCGTGACGGAGCTGGCGCAGGACGCGGGCCGCGGTGGCGAGGGTGCGTGCGGGATTGAGGGCACCGGTGGGGGCGGGCGCGGGTGCCTGGGCGGGGCGGGTCGTCGTCTTCATCGGGGTGTCTCTTTCGGGTGCGCGGTCGTGGCCGCGGTCGCCTCGTCGACGAGGTGGAGGAAGGCGTCCTCGACGGTGTCGGTGTGGGTGCGGGTGCGCAGGGCGTCGGGGGTGCCGTCGGCCAGGATCCGGCCGTCGCGCATGAGCAGGAGGCGGTGGCAGCGCTCGGCTTCGTCCATGACGTGGGAGGAGACGAGGAGGGTGGCGCCGCGGCGGGCGGCGATGTCGTGGAAGAGGTTCCACAGGTCGCGGCGCAGGACGGGGTCGAGGCCGACGGTGGGTTCGTCGAGGACGAGGAGTTCGGGGGTGCCGAGGAGGGCGACGGCGAGGGAGACGCGGCTGCGCTGGCCGCCGGAGAGGTTGCCGGCGAGGGCGTCGGCGTGGCTGGTGAGGTCGACGTCGGCGAGGACGCGATCGACGTCGTGGCGCTGGTGGGCGGCGCCCTGGCCGGGGGTGAGGACCGCGGCGAAGTAGTCGAGGTTCTGGCGGACGGTCAGGTCGTCGTAGACGGAGGGGGCCTGGGTGACGTAGCCGATGCGGGTGCGCAGGCGGGGGTGGCCGGCGGGGTGGTCCAGGACGTCGAGGGTGCCGGTGACCTTGGCCTGGGTGCCGACGATGGCGCGCATGAGGGTGGATTTGCCGCAGCCGGAGGGGCCGAGGAGGCCGGTTATCTGTCCGCGGGGGACGGTGAAGTCGAGGCCGTGCAGGACGGTGCGGGGGCCTCGGACGACGGTGAGGCCGCTGGCGCGTACGGCCGGCTGGGCGGTGGCTCGGCCGGTGGGGGGTGTGGGGGATTCGGGGTGGTGGTCCGGGGGGCCTGCCGAATAATTCACCATGCGATGAATATCCTCCGGGATCCCTCCCGCGTCAAGGTGAGGTGGCGGTGCTCCGCCCGTGGGGATGGGGTCCGTGAGGCCGTCGGCCTGTGGCTGCCGGGGCGGCGGCCCCGGGGCGGGCCGCCGCCGCGGGTCAGGTGGTGGCGAGGAGGAGGTCGACGTCGTAGGTCTCCTCGACGATGCCGTCGGGGAAGACGCGCAGGAGGTGGTGCCGTTCGGCGGTGAGGTAGGCGGTGCGGCGTTCCTCGGTGTCGGTGAGGAAGATCGAGTGGCTGCCGAGGTTGGCCAGGTGGGTGTCGACGGGGACGCGGCGGGTCCAGCGCAGCCGGCGGTGGGTGAAGCGGAGGCGGCCCTCGGGGTCGGCGACGTCGGCGTGGGTGCCGAGCTTCTTCTCCGCCTCGACGTCGATGGCGAAGTGCCGTTCCTGGCGGCGGGCCGCCTCGGCGATCCACGGGATGTCGAGGGCGTCGGTGTTCCACCAGAGGGCGAGCGCGCCGCCGGGGCGCAGGACGCGCAGCGCCTCCGGGATGGAGCGGGCCGGGTCGGTCCAGTGCCAGGACTGGGCGTAGGTGAGGAGGTCGACGGAGGCGTCGGTGAGGGGGAGGTGGTTGCCGTCGCCCCTGATGAGGGGCACGTCGGGGAGGGCGCGGCGGAATTCGGCGGCCATGCCGGTGCCGGGTTCGACGGCGATCACGTCGGCGCCGCGGGCCTCCAGCAGGGCGGTCGCTATGCCCGTACCGGCGCCGATGTCGGCGACGCGGGTGCCGTGCAGGGGGCGGCCGGTGAGCTCTTCGACGGTGTCGAGGAGGGCGGGCGGGTAGGAAGGGCGGTTGGCGGCGTACTGGGCCGCGGCCGTGTTGAAGGAGTGGGCTCGGTCGGTGTGTGTGGGAGCCGTCATGGGGTCATCGTGCCCAGGGGCGGTGCGCCGTCGGCGGGGTTTTCGGGGCGGATGACCGGTGAGCGACGGTGGGGTCAGGAGCGGCGGCGCTTCTTCGACGGGTTGCCGCTGCGGCGGGACGTGCGCTGGGCGTGCTGCTCGACGGCCGTCTCGTACTCCTGGCGGTGCAGCTTCTCGCCGGGGGCCTCGGTGAGGGAGCGGACGAAGTAGGCGAGGAGGGAGCCGACGAAGCCGATGGTCAGCAGGCCGCGCAGGGACGCCTGGCGGTCGGGGTCGGGGCGCTTGCGGAAGCCGTCCCAGGTGTGGCCGAAGGCGAGGGCGCTGCACACCGCGAACATGACGGTCACCAGGAGCGTGACGAAGGTGCCGATGCCGCCGATCCGCAGGCCGTCGTAGGCGAAGCGCAGGACGAGGCAGGAGACGGCGGCGAGGGCGAGGGAGCCGACGGAGGCGGCGACGCGGCGGAGGGCGTAGCCGTTGTCGTGGTTCACCCAGGTGGTGCCGAAGAAGCGCAGGGGTTCGGGGGCGGGTGCGCCACCCTGCGGGGAGCCCGCCGCCTGGACCGGGGTGCCGTTGCCGTTCTGCTTGTCGCTCACGGGTCGATTATGGCGGTGGGGTGGGACGGGCTCCTCGGCGGTCGGGCGGGCGCGGGTCCCGCGGACCGGGCGCTACAGGGCGCAGCGGGAGGCGACGTAGCCGTCGCTGCCGGTGTTCACGTAGGCGTCCGAGACGAACTCGCCGTCGTCGATGTTGTCCCAGATGTTGGAGGTGCCGTAGGGACCCGACACCCAGGTGCCCGGCGACTGGCAGAAGATCGGGACCTTGGAGCCCTCGGGCAGGACCCGGACGATCCGGTAGCCGGTGCCCGGACCGCTGCGGACGTTGAGGCGGACGCCCGGGGCGACCGAGTAGTAGCGCACCGTCGCCGAAGCCGTGACGGACAGCGCCTCGGCGCCCTCGGCTTCCGCCGTGTGGTCGACTGCCATTGATTCCTCCCCCGTCGAGCCCCCTTCCGAGAGGGCTCTGCCGAACACTCGGATCACGCCAGAACAGACGTGTGCAACTCGCACACGGAGGCTAGCAAGCCGCCTCGGTCTCGTACGAGTCATCGACTAGGCTCCGTGCGTCGCGCGCGCGGACGAACAGCACGGGGGTGGTCCATGGCGCCGCAGAGCAACACCGGGGTCGGTGCGGAAGCGGAACTGCCCGAGTACGCCGGGCACTATCTGCTGGAGTCCTGCCTCGGCTCGGGCGGCATGGGGGTCGTCCATCTGGCGCGGAGCACCTCGGGGATGCAGGTCGCGGTGAAGGTGGTGCATGCCGAGTTCGCCAGGGATCCCGAGTTCAGGGGGCGGTTCCGGCAGGAGGTGGCCGCCGCGCGGCGGGTGAGCGGTGCGTTCACCGCGCCGGTCGTGGACGCCGATCCCGAGTGCGAGCGGCCCTGGATGGCCACCTTGTTCATCCCCGGCCCGACGCTCTCCGAGCACGTCAAGCGGAACGGGCCGATGGACGCGGAGCAGTTGCGGCGGCTGATGGCCGGGCTGGCGGAGGCGCTGCGGGACATCCACCGTGTCGGAGTCGTGCACCGGGATCTCAAGCCGAGCAATGTGCTGCTCGCCCACGACGGTCCGAAAGTCATCGACTTCGGCATCTCCCGGCCCAAGGACAGTGAACTGCGCACCGAGACGGGGAAGTTGATCGGGACTCCGCCGTTCATGGCGCCCGAGCAGTTCCGGCGGCCGCGCGAGGTCGGTCCCGCGGCGGACGTCTTCGCACTCGGTTCGGTGATGGTGCACGCGGCGACCGGACGGGGCCCGTTCGACTCCGACAGCCCGTACGTCGTGGCGTATCAGGTCGTGCACGACGAACCCGATCTGAGCGGTGTGCCCGCCGGTCTCGTGCCGCTGATATCCCGGTGCCTGGCGAAGGACCCGGAGGAGCGTCCCACGCCGGACGAGCTCATGCGGGAGCTGCGGTCGCTCGCCGCCTCGTACGACACCCAGGCGTTCATCCCGACGCAGCGCACCGGCGGTGTGTCCGGGCCGTCGAAGGCGCCCTCGCCGGTGCCGGAGGCCGGGTCACCGGCGCAGGCGAAGCCGCTCGCGGAACCCGAGTCGCCGTCGGAAGCCACGTCACCTTCGGAAGCCGAGTCGCCGTCGGAGCCGGAGTCGCCGTCGGACCGCCCGGCCCGGAGGCGCTGGGGCCGGCGCGGATACGTCGCCGCGGCCGCCGGGCTCCTGACCGCCGTGACCGCCGTGGCCGTCGGGTGGGCGTCGGTCGACGGTCCGTCGGACGCGGAGGCGGGACGGCCTGCGGCCTCGGACACCGGCCGGCGCTGGCAGGCCGGGCCTGTGGTGAAGGACGGCGGTACTCCTCAGTGCTCCTACGGGGGGAAGATGCTGCTCTGCGGCGGGCAGGGAGTCGTCCTCGGGCTCGACCCGTCCGACGGGGCCGTGCTGTGGCGGCGTCCGGTCGGCAAGTCCTCGCGCAGCGCTCCGCCGGTCCTGTCCGGTGGGGTCGTACAGCCCATGGCGGAGGGCGGCGACCGCCTGACGGGACTCGACCCGTCCTCGGGCGAGGTCCGCTGGCGCCGGGACATGCCGACGTACCAGGCGGTGCAACCCGCCGGGGACATGCTGCTGTTCACCGGCGCGGACGGCACGGTCACCGGCGTGGACGGCGCCTCCGGCAGGACCAGGTGGAGCCAGGTGATGCCGGGGCAGAGCCCGCCGTACTTCGTGTC
This sequence comes from Streptomyces sp. enrichment culture, assembly GCF_964272895.1. Lineage (GTDB taxonomy): Bacteria > Actinomycetota > Actinomycetes > Streptomycetales > Streptomycetaceae > Streptomyces. The sequence continues at coordinate 4,256,779 of NZ_OZ186832.1, read as the reverse complement.
GTTCGCCGGTGACCCCCTGGCCTACTCCACGAGCGTGTCCGACGACGGTGTCAGCACGGTCGCCGCCGTGGTCCCGGAGACGGGTGAGGTGAGGTGGGAGGCGCGGCTGGAGGGAGTGCTGAAACCGGTCGGCTCGCACCGCGGTTCGCTCTTCTTCCTGGCTGTGGACCAGCTCTCGGGGGACACCGTCGCCGTCGTCCGTCACACGCCGGCGACGGGGGTGACGCGCCGGGTGGAGCTGCCCGTGCCGCGGGCGGCGGCCCGTGCGGGAGTGCGCGGGGACGTCGTCCACATCATGGCGGCGGGCGGTTCGCTGGAGGCCGTCGACCTGGGTACGGGCCGGCGGGCGTGGGTGCTGGAGACGTCGGTCTCCCGCGGTTCCGCGCCGGTCGCCGACGGCAGGCATGTGTACGTCACCGCGCCCGACGGGCGTCTGCTCGCCGTGGACGCCCGCAGCGGGCGGCTGGTGGGACAGACACCGCCGCGCGTCGGCCCCGCGTCGGGACGCGTGCCGGCCTACCTGCCCGAGCCCGTCCTCGCCGGCGACCGCGTCGTCGCCTCCGCGCCCGACGGCACCGTCTTCTCCGTACCGGCCGGCGATCCCGCCGCCTGGTGACACGGCAAGGGCCGCCTCCCGCGGGGAAGGCGGCCCTGAGCGGCGTCGGGCGTCAGCCCAGCTTGGTCACGTCACGCACCGCGCCCTTGTCGGCGCTGGTCGCCATCGCGGCGTAGGCGCGCAGGGCGGCGGAGACCTTGCGCTCGCGGGACCTGGGGGCGTACGTCCCGCCCAGCGCGGCCTCGCGGCGCGCCAGCTCGGCTTCGTCGACCAGCAGCTCGATGGTGCGGTTGGGGATGTCGATGCGGATGCGGTCGCCGTCCTCGACGAGGGCGATGGTGCCGCCGGACGCCGCCTCGGGGGAGGCGTGGCCGATGGACAGGCCCGAGGTGCCGCCGGAGAAGCGGCCGTCGGTGACCAGGGCGCAGGTCTTGCCGAGGCCGCGGCCCTTGAGGAAGGAGGTCGGGTGGAGCATCTCCTGCATACCGGGGCCGCCCTTGGGGCCCTCGTAGCGGATGACCACGACGTCGCCGTGGGTGATCCGCTTGTTCAGGATCTTCTCGACGGCCTCCTCCTGGGACTCGCAGACGACCGCGGGGCCCTCGAAGGTCCAGATGGACTCGTCGACACCGGCCGTCTTCACGACGCAGCCGTCGACGGCCAGATTGCCCTTGAGGACCGCGAGGCCGCCGTCCTTGGAGTAGGCGTGCTCGACGGAGCGGATGCAGCCGTTCTCGGCGTCCGTGTCCAGGGTGTCCCAGCGCTCGGACTGGGAGAACGCCTCGGCGGAGCGGACGCAGCCCGGCGCCGCGTGCCACAGCTCCACGGCCTCCGGCGAGGGGGAGCCGCCGCGGACGTCCCAGGTCTTGAGCCAGTCGGCCAGGGACGGGCTGTGGACGGAGTTGACGTCCTCGTTCAGCAGGCCGCCGCGGTGCAGCTCGCCCAGCAGGGCCGGGATGCCGCCGGCGCGGTGGACGTCCTCCATGTAGTACGTGCGGTCCTTGGCGACGTTCGGCGCGACCTTCGCCAGGCACGGCACCCGGCGCGAGACGGCGTCGATCTCGTCCAGGCCGAACGGGACGCCCGCCTCCTGGGCGGCGGCCAGCAGGTGCAGGATCGTGTTGGTGGAGCCGCCCATGGCGATGTCGAGGGCCATGGCGTTCTCGAAGGCCGCGAAGGTGGCGATGTTGCGCGGCAGGACCGACTCGTCGTCCTGCTCGTAGTAGCGCTGGACCAGGTCCATCACGGTGTGCGCGGCGTCCACGTAGAGCCGCTTGCGCGCGGTGTGGGTGGCCAGGACCGAGCCGTTGCCGGGCAGGGAGAGGCCGATGGCCTCGGTCAGGCAGTTCATCGAGTTGGCGGTGAACATGCCGGAACAGGAGCCGCAGGTCGGACAGGCGTTCTCCTCGATACGGAGGATGTCCTCGTCCGAGATCTTGTCGTTCACGGCGTCGGAGATCGCGTCGACCAGGTCGAGCGTGCGGACCGTGCCGTCGACCAGGGTGGCGCGGCCGGCCTCCATCGGGCCGCCGGAGACGAAGACCGTGGGGATGTTGAGGCGCAGGGCGGCCATCAGCATGCCCGGAGTGATCTTGTCGCAGTTGGAGATGCAGACCAGGGCGTCGGCGCAGTGCGCCTCGACCATGTACTCCACGCTGTCGGCGATCAGGTCGCGGGAGGGCAGGGAGTAGAGCATGCCGCCGTGGCCCATCGCGATGCCGTCGTCGACGGCGATCGTGTTGAACTCGCGCGGGATGCCGCCCGCCTCCTTGATCGCCTCGCTGACGATCCGGCCGACCGGCTGGAGGTGGGTGTGGCCCGGCACGAACTCGGTGAAGGAGTTCGCGACGGCGATGATCGGCTTGCGGCCGATGTCCGCGCCGGGTACACCGGCGGCACGCAGTAGGGCGCGGGCGCCCGCCATGTTGCGGCCGTGGGTGACTGTGCGGGACCTCAGCTCGGGCATCGTCGCTCGCTCCTTCGGAGAGATGGGGCTGCTATCGAGCGTACGCCGGTCATCCAGGGGGCGGGACGCACTGTCCGGAATGCGGGACGCGTATCTCAGTGCGAGACGCCCCCCACGGCCCTCAGCCGCCGGTCAGATGCCCCTGCACCACCGGCGCCACCCGCCGGATGATCAGCTCGGGGTCCGCCGAGGCCAGCGGCTCGACCTTGATCACGTACCGGAGCAGGGCCGTGCCCACCAGCTGCGCCGCCGCCAGCTCGGCGCGCAGCTCGGCGTCCGGCAGATCCAGCTGGGCGGCGATGCGGCGCAGCAGCTGGGAGGCGACGAGCCGGCGGAAGACGGCGGCCGCGGTGTCGTTGTTCACGGCCGAGCGCACCACCGCGAGCAGGGGCGTACGGGTGGCCGGGTTCTCCCAGACGCCGAAGACGAACCGGGTGAACCGCTCCCCCACGCCGTCCATCGGGCCGTCGGCGATGGCCTCGGGGGCGGTCAGGGCGGGGGCCATGGCGATCTCGATGGCCGCCTCGAAGATCCGCTCCTTGGTGCCGAAGTAGTGGTGCACGAGGGCGGAGTCCACCCCGGCGGCCTTGGCGATGCCGCGGACGGACGTCTTCTCGTAGCCGCGCTCGGAGAACTCGGCGCGGGCGGCCGTCAGGATGCGGTCCCTGGTGTCCGCGGACTCGGTACGCGGGGGCCGCCCCCGGCGCCGGGAGGTCTCCCCGGTCACCGCCGGGGCACCTTCGCGGCGGAGGCCAGGTGCAGCCGGGTGAAGGCCAGCGCCTCGGCGAGGTCGGCCTCGCGCTCCGCGCCGGACATCGCCCGGCGGGTGTTGACCTCGATGACGACATGGCCGTCGAAGCCGGTCGCCGCGAGCCGTTCGAGGACCTCGGCGCAGGGCTGGGTGCCGCGGCCGGGCACCAGGTGCTCGTCCTTGGCGGAACCCCGGCCGTCGGCGAGGTGGACGTGGCCGAGCCGGTCTCCCATGCGGTCGATCATCTGCAGGGCGTCGGTGCGGGCGGTCGCGGCGTGGCTGAGGTCGATCGTGAAGTGCCGGTAGTCGTCCTTGGTGACGTCCCAGTCGGGGGCGTAGGCCAGCATCTCGCGGTCGCGGTAGCGCCAGGGGTACATGTTCTCCACGGCGAACCGCACGTCCGTCTCGTTCGCCATGCGCCAGATGCCGCTGACGAAGTCACGGGCGTAGGAGCGCTGCCAGCGGAAGGGCGGGTGCACGACGACGGTGCTCGCACCGAGCCGCTCCGCCGCGGAGCGGGCGCGCTGGAGCTTGGTCCAGGGGTCCGTGGACCACACGCGCTGGGTGATGAGCAGACAGGGGGCGTGCACGGCGAGGACGGGGATGCCGTGATGGTCGCTGAGCCTGCGCAGGGCGTCGATGTCCTGGCTGACCGGGTCGTTCCAGACCATGACCTCGACGCCGTCGTAGCCGAGGCGGGCGGCGATCTCGAAGGCCGTCGCCGTGGACTCCGGGTAGACGGAGGCCGTGGACAGGGCGACCTTCACGTCCGGGATGCGCACGACCTCGTTTGCCACGAAGGCAAGCGTACGTGGTCGCCTACGCGCCGTTGGAAGTTCTCGCCAGGTGCGGGTGCCGGTTGTGGGGGGGTGCTCGCGCGGTTCCCCGCACCCCTGAAGTCACATATCCGTCACGTCGGCATATGGTCCAGCTTGCGCAGAATGACACCTTCTCTGAGCGCCCATGGGCATATCTCCAGGCGCTCCACGCCGAAGAGGTCCATCGCGCCCTCGGCGACCAGTGCGCCCGCGAGCAGCTGGTTGGCGCGGCCCTCCGAGACCCCCGGCAGCTCGGCGCGCTCCTCCGTCGTCATGCCGGCCAGCCGCGGCACCCATGCCTCCAGGGACTCCCGCTTCAGGTCGCGCTGCACGTACAGGCCGTCGGCGGAGCGGGCGGCGCCGCCTATGCGGGCGAGCTGCTTGAAGGTCTTGGAGGTGGCGACGACATGGTCGGGGGCGCCGAAACGGCTGAATTCGCCCACTGTGCGGGCGATCTGGGCGCGGACGTGGCGGCGCAGGGCGCGGACGTCGTCGGCGTCCGGGGGGTCGCCGGGGAGCCAGCCGGCGGTGAGGCGGCCGGCGCCGAGGGGGAGGGAGACGGCGATGTCGGGTTCCTCGTCGATGCCGTAGGCGATCTCCAGGGAGCCGCCGCCGATGTCGAGGACGAGCAGCTTTCCGGCGGACCAGCCGAACCAGCGGCGAGCGGCGAGGAAGGTGAGCCGGGCCTCCTCCTCGCCGGTGAGGACCTGGAGCTCGACGCCGGTCTCGGCCTTGACGCGGGCCAGCACGTCGTCGGCGTTGCTGGCCTCGCGCACGGCGGAGGTGGCGAACGGCAGCAGTTCCTCGACGCCCTTGTCCTCGGCGGCCTGGAGGGCGTCGTGGATGACGGCGATCAGTTTGTCGACCCCGTGCGGGCCGATGGCTCCGGCGTCGTCGAGGAGCTGAGCCAGGCGCAGCTCCACCTTGTGCGAATGCGCGGGCAGGGGGCGCGCGCCGGGGTGCGCGTCCACCACCAGCAGATGCACCGTGTTGCTTCCCACGTCGAGGACACCGAGTCTCATGTACGGAACGCTACTGCCCGCCGGGCGGTGCTCCCTCCCCCGGGACGTGACGGGAGCGGTCCCGGCGGGGTTGTGCGGCGACTTACCCTGGACGCGTGCCAAAGACGAAAAAGGCGAAGGACGACAAGAAGGCCAAATCGGCCAAGGAGCTGTCGAAGAAGGCCCTGAAGGCGGACGAGAAGGGCCTCGACTTCGCGCGCGCTTGGGTGGAGTTCCCGGATCCGGCGGACGACGAGCAGGTCTTCCGCTGCGATCTGACATGGCTGACCTCCCGCTGGAACTGCATCTTCGGCAGCGGCTGCCAGGGCATCCAGGCGGGCCGCGCGGCGGACGGGTGCTGCTCGCTGGGCGCGCACTTCTCGGACGACGACGACGAGAAGCGGGTCGCCGAGCATGTGGCACGCCTCACCCCGGAGATCTGGCAGTTCCACGACGAGGGCACCCAGCACGGCTGGGTCTCGGAGGACGAGGACGGCGACCGCCAGACGCGCCCCTTCCAGGGCTCGTGCATCTTCCAGAACCGGCCCGGCTTCGCCGGCGGCGCGGGCTGCTCGCTGCACATCCTGGCCCTGAAGGAGGGCCGCGAGCCGCTGGAGACCAAGCCGGACGTGTGCTGGCAGCTGCCGATCCGGCGCACGTACGACTGGATCGACCGCCCCGACGACACGCGCGTCCTCCAGGTCTCCATCGGTGAGTACGACCGCCGCGGCTGGGGTCCGGGCGGCCACGACCTGCACTGGTGGTGCACGTCGGCGACGTCGGCGCACGGCGCGGGCGAGCCGGTGTACGTGTCCTACCGGGCGGAGCTGACCGAGCTGATGGGCAAGGCCGGCTACGACCGTCTGGTCGAGCTGTGCGAGCAGCGGCTGGCGTCGCAGCTCCCGCTGGTGGCCCCGCACCCGGCGGACCCCGTCGTCTGATCGCGGCTACGAGGTGGAGGGGCTCGGGTCGCCGCTGTCGCTGGGGGGCGGCGGCGACGAGGAACCGGGGTCGGTCGGCTCGGAGCTGCTGGGGGTGGGCTCGGGCGACGAGGGCGGGGCGCTCGGGGTGGTCGGGGTGTCGGAGGGGGCGGAGGTCGTGGGGGTGGGGTCCGGCTCGATCGGGGTGGGCTGCCGGGTGACCGTCGGCTTCGGCTCGGGTTCGGAGGGGCTGGGTGCGGTGCCGTAGCCCTCGATGGTGACGACGGCTCCGGCGGGCGAGACGGCCACGCGCGCGTGCCAGTGGCCGGAGGGCTCGCGCAGCGGGTCGACGTACACCTTGATCGTCAACGATTCGCCGGGCCGCAGCGTTCCCGAGGACCGGCTCAGATACAGCCACGGCGCCCCGGTCGAGGCCGACCAGCGCACCGGACCCTCCCCGGAGGCGGTCAGGGTGATGAACGTGACGTCCCCGCTGCCCCGAGCCGTCACCTCCAGCTGCCCGGCACCCTTCCCGCCGCTCCCGCCGACGCTGACGACCTCGACGGAGACATCGGACCGCGAGTCGTCCCCGAAACCGGCCCCCGGCCGGGTACGGGCGTTGCCGGCGTTCTCGTACCCCCCGCCCGCGGCCGAGCTGTCGAGCCGGTCCGGCCCGTGCTCCCGGCTGGCGGCGGCGCCCGGACCGCCCTCGCCGTCACCGGCCAGCGGCCCGCCCCGGTAGGCGGACCACAGGGCGATCACGGGGGCGGCCACGACGGTGGCGACGACCGTCGTCGTCACGGCACGCGCGCGCAGCCGGTCGCGCCGCGCGGCACGGTCCTTCGGGTCCATCGGAAAGCCCCGCCGGTCGAACCGCGGGGCGGCCGCGCCCCGCGCGCGCGAGTGGTGCGCCATGGCCACGTGCAGCGCCGCGCGGGGCGCCTCCAGCACGGGCAGCTCCTCGGGCGTGACGGTGGCGCCGGGCCAGCGGCCGGGAACGGCCCGCTCGGCGGCCCGCCGGCAGCGCGGGCAGTCGTCGACGTGCCGCACCAGCTCCCGGCGCAGTGCCGTGCTGAGCACCAGCTGGCTGTCCCCGGCCAGCCGGGCCACGCCCGGACAGACGCCGCTCTCCACGACGGCCAGCACCGCGCGCGTGCGCTCCACCTCGCACGCGGCCGACGCCAGCAGCTCCCGTGCGACGGCCGGGTCCATCCCCAGCACGGCGGCGACCTCATGGGGCGCCAGCCGGTGCCGCACCGCCAGCTCCAGCGCCTCCCGCTGCTCGGGCGTGGTCCCGGCCGCCTCCGGCCAGGCCAACAGCGCCAGTTCGCGCCGCCGCTGCTCCTGCACCTCCTCCGACACCGGCGCGGGGGGCGGCGACGCGGGCTGGTACCGGGGGCCGTGCCGCCCCGCCGCATGCCCGGCCTGACGTTTCTGCTTGGCCTCCGCCATCTTGCGCAGACACGCCCAGCGGGCCAGCGCGTACAGCCACGCCCTGCGGTCACCGGCCGCCTCCGGGGCGCGTGTCCCCCGCCGCTCCGCCAGCGCCAGGGCGTCACCGAGAGCCGCCGTCGCCGCGTCGTGGTCGCACAGCACGGACAGGCAGTACGTGAACAGCCCGTCCACGTACGGCTCGTACCGCGCGGGCGTCCGCTGCGCCAACGTACGCGCCGCACCACGGTCGCGCGCCTCCCGGTGCGCCCGGTGTGCGCCGGTGGTGCGGGTCGAGGTCTCCGGGCTGATGCTCATCACCCGTGCGACCGTAGGCGTCCTGGGGCACACGATTCCGGCCCCTTGAGCACATTTACTCCGTACGGGTGAAACGATCCCTCATAAGGGGACAGCGACGCCTTGTTCCGTGGCGTGTTCCTGAGAAGTGTGGCCGCTTATGGGCGGCTGCTGCCGGTTTCTGCCGTGTTCGGGTACGGGTGCTGTCCATCGTGTTCCCCTGCGGGTCCGTGGCGGGCTGGTCGCGCAGTTCCCCGCGCCCCCTGAGGTACGTACAGCTGCCCGGCACCAGGAAGGACCGCCCGCACCCGCCTGCGACGACGCCCCCGGCCGCGGACGTCGCCCAGCCGCCGACGGCGGGAAGGCACCCAGCACGGTGGGCGTCGGTCAGCCGCCGACGGCGGGAAGGGGACGTGGCGGGGGGTGTCCGCCCGCAGCGGCCGGCGTCCGTCAGGCAGTCACCCTAGGTCCCGACAGAACCGCCGGACCGAGGACGGACACCCCCCGGCGCGGCCCCGACCCACAACCCACCGCCATGCGCTACGCCCGCCCCCACCGGACGCGAGCAGGCCGCCGCAGGCATCCCCCCACCGGCCCGCACCCGCACAGGCCGCCGCAGCCACCCCACTGTCAGACCCGCCCGCTACGGTTTCCCCCATGGCTGCCCGTACGAAGACCACCAAGGACCGCCCGTCCTACCGCTGCACGGAATGCGGCTGGCAGACGGCCAAGTGGCTCGGCCGCTGCCCCGAGTGCCAGGCATGGGGCACGGTCGAGGAGTACGGCGCGCCCGCTGTCCGCACGACCACCCCCGGCCGCGTCACCACCTCCGCCCTCCCCATCGGCCAGGTGGACGGCAAGCAGGCCACGGCCCGCTCCACCGGCGTACCCGAACTGGACCGCGTCCTCGGCGGCGGCCTGGTCCCCGGCGCGGTCGTCCTGCTCGCCGGCGAGCCCGGCGTCGGCAAGTCCACCCTCCTCCTCGACGTCGCCGCGAAGTCGGCGAGCGAGGAGCACCGCACCCTCTACGTCACCGGCGAGGAGTCCGCCAGCCAGGTCCGCCTGAGAGCGGACCGCATCGGCGCCCTGGACGACCACCTCTACCTCGCCGCCGAGACCGACCTCGCCGCGGTCCTCGGCCACTTGGACGCCGTGAAGCCGTCCCTCCTGATCCTGGACTCCGTACAGACCGTCGCCTCCCCGGAGATCGACGGCGCCCCCGGCGGCATGGCCCAGGTCCGGGAGGTCGCCGGCGCCCTCATCCGCGCGTCCAAGGAGCGCGGCATGTCCACCCTCCTCGTGGGCCACGTCACGAAGGACGGCGCGATCGCGGGCCCCCGCCTCCTGGAGCACCTCGTCGACGTCGTCCTGCACTTCGAGGGCGACCGGCACGCCCGCCTCCGCCTGGTGCGCGGCGTGAAGAACCGCTACGGCGCCACCGACGAGGTCGGCTGCTTCGAGCTGCACGACGAGGGCATCGTCGGACTGGCCGACCCCAGCGGCCTGTTCCTGACCCGCCGCGCGGAGCCGGTCCCCGGCACCTGCCTGACCGTCACCCTGGAGGGCCGCCGCCCGCTGGTCGCCGAGGTCCAGGCCCTCACCGTCGACTCCCAGATCCCGTCCCCCCGCCGCACCACCTCCGGTCTGGAGACCTCCCGCGTCTCGATGATGCTGGCCGTCCTGGAACAGCGCGGCAGAATCAGCGCGCTGGGCAAAAGGGACATCTACTCCGCAACGGTCGGCGGCGTGAAGCTCTCGGAACCCGCGGCCGACCTCGCCGTCGCCCTGGCGCTCGCCTCCGCGGCCAGCGACACCCCGCTGCCCAAGAACCTGGTCGCGATCGGCGAGGTGGGCCTCGCGGGAGAGGTGAGACGCGTCACCGGCGTGCAGCGCCGCCTCGCCGAGGCGCACCGCCTGGGCTTCACGCACGCCCTGGTCCCGGCCGATCCGGGCAAGATCCCGGCCGGTATGAAGGTGCTGGAGGTGGCGGACATAGGGGACGCCCTGAGGGTCCTGCCGCGCTCCCGTCGCCGAGAGGCCCCACGGGAGACGGAGGACCGCCGGTAGACTTTGCCCTGGTCTTGCCCGTCCGTACGAACCGAGTGCGCGAAACGGGAGCGCCCAGAACCTGCGACCGGAGGAGTGCAGTGGCAGCCAACGACCGGGCAGCAGCTCCCGGAAAGTCCGGTGGGAGTGCCGGTTCCGATGGCCTGATGCGCGCCTCCCTGAGCGCCGTGGCGCCGGGCACGGCCCTGCGCGACGGCCTGGAGCGGGTACTCCGCGGCAACACCGGAGGTCTGATCGTGCTGGGCTCGGACAAGACGGTCGAGTCCATGTGCACCGGCGGTTTCGTGCTGGACGTGGAGTTCACCGCGACGCGGCTGCGCGAGCTGTGCAAGCTCGACGGCGGCATCGTGCTGTCCTCGGACCTGTCGAAGATCCTCCGCGCGGGCGTGCAGTTCGTGCCGGACGCGACGATCCCCACCGAGGAGACGGGCACCCGGCACCGCACCGCGGACCGCGTCTCGAAGCAGGTCGGCTTCCCGGTCGTCTCGGTCTCCCAGTCGATGCGGCTGATCGCGCTGTACGTCGACGGTCAGCGCCGCGTCCTGGAGGACTCGGCGGCGATCCTGTCCCGCGCCAACCAGGCCCTCGCGACCCTGGAGCGCTACAAGCTCCGCCTCGACGAGGTCGCGGGCACGCTGTCGGCGCTGGAGATCGAGGACCTGGTGACGGTCCGCGACGTCTCCGCGGTCGCCCAGCGGCTGGAGATGGTCCGCCGTATCGCCACCGAGATCGCCGAGTACGTGGTGGAGCTGGGCACGGACGGCAGACTCCTGGCCCTCCAGCTGGACGAGCTGATCGCGGGCGTGGAGCCGGAGCGCGAGCTGGTGGTCCGGGACTATGTGCCCGAGCCGACGGCCAAGCGCTCCCGCACGGTGGACGAGGCGCTGGCCGAGCTGGACGCGCTGACCCACGCCGAGCTGCTCGAAATGTCCACGGTGGCACGGGCGTTGGGCTACACCGGCTCCCCGGAGACCCTGGACTCGGCCGTCTCCCCGCGCGGCTTCCGGCTGCTGGCGAAGGTGCCGCGGCTGCCCGGTGCGATCATCGACCGCCTCGTCGAGCACTTCGGCGGCCTGCAGAAGCTACTCGCCGCGAGCGTGGACGACCTCCAGACGGTGGACGGCGTCGGCGAGGCCCGCGCCCGCAGCGTACGCGAGGGCCTGTCGCGCCTGGCGGAGTCGTCGATCCTGGAGAGGTACGTCTAGCAGACCGCCGAACCCGCCGGTCGGCCCTTTCAGAACCGCCAGTCGGCCTCCACAACCGTCAGTCGGCCTTCAGCATGAACGACGTCCGCGCCTTGGCGAACCCCGCCGCACGGGCCTCCACCAGATACGTCCCCGCCGCGGCCGACCCCGCCGGAGGCGTCCCGCACTCGGGGGCGCTCGGCTTGCGGTCCCACTGCACGGTGTAGGTGACGCTGCTGCCCGCGGGCACCCGGTAGAGCAGGCTGCCGGCACCCTTGGGGCAGTGGGCGGACGACCAGTACGGGTCCTCGGCGCTGGCCTGAGTGATCGTCAATACGGCGGCACGGGGCCCGAGATCGACCTTGCAGTCGCTGCCGGAGGAGTTCTTCGCGGTGATCTGGAAGGCGGGCGTCTGGTCCGGCGAGTAGGAGTTGTGCACGCTGCGCAGGCTCAACGTCACCGCGTTCGCCGTGCAGTCGGGCAGCGAGGACCCGGCGGGCAGCGTACCCACCGCGCTGCCGCCCCCGTCCACGGCGCCACCGGCGGAACCCGAACCCCCGGCGCCACCAACGCCGTTGCCCTCAGAGGTACCGGATCCGTCACCGGCCCCGGCCCCGTCCCCCGCGCCCGAACCGTCGCCCGACCCGGGCCCGGATCCGGCCCCCGCGTCGGACCCCGAACCGTCCCCGGAACCCGAACCGTTGGAGTCCCCGTCCCCCGACTCGTCCCGCCCGCCCGGAGCTTGGCTGATCGCCGGTCCGGAGCCGGAGGGCCCCGGCGTGATGGTGGACGTGGACGGCGCGGGATTCTTGCCGTTGGTGCCGTCGGCGCCGTTCCTGCCGTCGCCTCCCGAGGTGACGATCCAGGTGATCAGCAGCGCCAACAGGGCGACCACAGACACGAGAACGACCCTCCGTCGCCAGTAGATGGAGGAGGGAAGCGGCCCGACCGGATTGCGCAGAGATCCCACGGCGCAAACTGTACGAGAGATCGGCGCCTTCGCCTGCCCCACCCGCCGCCGAGGACCGCAACTTTTGCGGATCATCATTCCGGCGCGCGAGGGACCCGCCCCCGCCGATCGTCAGGTACGACGCCCGACGATCGCCGGGTGTGACGAGAACGGCGCGCCGCCTACCGTCCGTGGCCACGGAACTGTCTGTTGGCCTCCGCGTGGCGGCGGCCCGCCCCGACGCCCTGGTCTTACCCCCCGCGGGTGGCGGTCCCCGCGGACCCCCACCCCCGCATGGCAGGATCGGACCCGCCATGACTGCGCCCACGAAACTCCCGCACAGCACGCCTGTCCCCACCGAAGCCGACCCCGACGCCGCATCCGCCCCCCGCGGAGCCGACCTGCACCTCCCGGTCATCGCCTGGTTCGACGAGCACGCCCGCGATCTGCCCTGGCGGCGTCCGGAGGCCGGGGCGTGGGGTGTGATGGTCAGCGAGTTCATGCTCCAGCAGACGCCCGTCAACCGGGTGCTGCCGGTCTACGAGCAGTGGCTGGCCCGCTGGCCGCGCCCCGCCGACCTGGCCCGCGAGGCACCCGGCGAGGCCGTGCGCGCCTGGGGCAGGCTCGGCTATCCGCGCCGCGCCCTGCGGCTGCACGGGGCCGCGGTCGCCATAACGGAGCGGCACGGCGGGGACGTGCCGTCCGACCACGCGCAACTGCTCGCGCTGCCCGGCATCGGGGAGTACACCGCGGCCGCGGTGGCGTCGTTCGCCTACGGCAGGCGGCACGCGGTGCTGGACACGAACGTGCGGCGGGTGTTCGCACGGGCGGTGACCGGTGTGCGGTACCCGCCGAACGCGACCACGGCCGCGGAGCGCCGGCTGGCCCGCGCGCTGCTGCCGGAGGACGAGGCGACCGCCGCCCGGTGGGCCGCCGCCTCGATGGAGCTCGGCGCGCTGGTGTGCACGGCGAAGAACGAGAACTGCCACCGCTGTCCGATCGCCGCGCAGTGCGCGTGGCGGCTGGCGGGCAAGCCCGAGCACGACGGACCGCCGCGCCGGGGCCAGACGTACGCCGGTACCGACCGCCAGGTACGCGGCAAGCTGCTCGCCGTGCTGCGCGAGGCGCACGCGCCGGTCGCACAGGCCGCGCTGGACACCGTATGGCACGAGCCGGTGCAACGGGCCCGCGCGCTGGACGGGTTGGTGGCCGACGGACTGGTGGAGCCGCTGCCGGGCGGGCTGTACCGACTGCCGCTGACCTGACCGCCGCCGTCCAGCGCGCCGACCTGACCGCCGTAACGGACCGCCACGCCCTGACCCCGTAACGGACCGCCGCGCGCTGACCTCCGCAACGGACCGTCGTGACCCGACCCCGTGACGGACCGTCGTGACCCGACCCCGTGACGGACCGCCGCGCCCCGACCCCGTAACGGACCGCCGCGCGCTGACCTCCGCAACGGACCGTCGTGACCCGACCCCGTGACGGACCGCCGTAACGGACCGTCGTGACCGGAGCCCCGCAACGGACCTCCGCAACGGACCGTCGTGACCGGAGCCCCGCAACGGACCTCCGCAACGGACCGTCGTGACCCGACCCCCGCAACGGACCTCCGCCAACGGACCGTCGTGACCCGACCCCCGTGACGGACCGCGTGATCCGATCGCCGTACCGATCACCCTGAACCCGGACCAAACACCCGCGCCCTTTACCCCGTTCCTACTTCTGTTACACAACCGACGGACAGCCGAGCGCTGACCGCAGGCTGCTTCGGACAGCCCCGTGACAAGCCCTCCGTAGCTTCTTGTCCAGACCACACGGAGTGTCACGGCGGCGGTGGGACCGCCGGAATTCGGGGAAGCGGGAGGCGGTTGATCATGGCGCAGGGCGAGGTGCTCGAGTTCGAGGAGTACGTCCGTACCCGGCAGGACGCGCTGCTGCGCAGTGCCCGCCGGCTGGTCCCGGACCCCGTCGACGCCCAGGATCTGCTGCAGACCGCGCTGGCCCGCACATACGGCCGCTGGGAGGGCATCGCCGACAAGCGGCTGGCGGACGCCTATCTGCGCCGGGTGATGATCAACACCCGGACGGAGTGGTGGCGGGCGCGCAAGCTGGAGGAGGTGCCGACCGAGCAGCTGCCGGAGTCCTGCGTGGACGACTCCACCGAGCAGCACGCCGACCGCGCCCTGCTGATGGACGTGCTGAAGGTGCTCGCCCCCAAGCAGCGCAGCGTGGTGGTGCTGCGACACTGGGAGCAGATGTCCACGGAGGAGACGGCCGCCGCCCTCGGCATGTCGGCAGGCACCGTCAAGAGCACGCTGCACCGGGCCCTCGCGCGGCTCCGTGAGGAGCTGGAGTCCCGCGATCTCGACGCACGCGCGCTGGAGCGTGAGGAGCGGGAGCGTTGCGCGGCCTGACCGGCAGGGGGCCCAGGAGGGACCGCGAGGGGACCGCGGGGGTCCTGGACTCGTGGCAGGCGGTGAGCACGGCGGTGGTCGGGCTCGCCGCCCTCGCCCTTGTGGTCTCCGGGTGCTCCACGGGCGGCACCGGGACCAGGGACGAGGGTCCGGCCCACGCGGCGGGCGTGTCGGGGGCCGCGGCGTCCCCGTCGACGCACTTCGGGCCCGCCCCCCGCCGGGTGAACGCGGTGCGGCTGGTGCAGGAGGACCCGCTGGTCTCGCTGGCGGTCAAACGGGATCTGCAGCCGTGCAACGGGGACCAGTACCCGGTCGACGTCTCCTACGGGGAGCTGACCGGCGGCCCGGTCGACGACATCGTGATCAACGTGCTGACCTGCGGGGACACCGTCGGTGTCGGCTCGTATGTGTATCGCCGGGAGGGCGGCCGCTACGAGAACGTCTTCCGGCTGGAGGAGCCGCCGGTCTACGCCGAGATCGACCGCGGCGATCTGCTGGTGACCAAACAGGTGTACGACAGGGGTGACGCGGTGACGGAACCGTCCGGCGAGGACGTGTTCACCTACCGCTGGGCGGCGGACCGCTTCGTCGCACGGCATCACTGGCACAACGACTACGGCACCACCGCTCGGGGCGGTTCACCCGCCCCGGCGCCCGAGAGCAACTGACGGAGCAGCCGGATGGCAGACCAGACCCACGTCCTGTTCGTGGAGGACGACGACGTCATCCGCGAGGCCACCCAGCTCGCCCTGGAGCGGGACGGCTTCGCGGTCACCGCCATGCCCGACGGTCTGTCGGGCCTGGAGGCGTTCCGGGCGCGGCGTCCGGACATCGCCCTGCTGGACGTGATGGTGCCGGGCCTGGACGGGGTCAGCCTGTGCCGCCGGATCCGGGACGAGTCGACCGTGCCGGTGATCATGCTGTCGGCGCGGGCCGACTCCATCGACGTGGTGCTGGGCCTGGAGGCGGGCGCCGACGACTACGTCACCAAGCCGTTCGACGGGGCCGTGCTGGTCGCCCGGATCCGCGCGGTGCTGCGCCGCTTCGGGCACGCGAGCGGGGGTGCCCAGGCCGAGGACACCGGCGACGCGGTGGGCGGGGTGCTGACCTTCGGCGATCTGGAGGTCGACACCGAGGGCATGGAGGTGCGCCGCGCGGGCCGGCCGGTGGCGCTGACGCCGACCGAGATGCGGCTGCTGCTGGAGTTCTCCGCGGCGCCGGGCACCGTGCTGTCGCGGGACAAGCTGCTGGAGCGCGTGTGGGACTACGGCTGGGGCGGGGACACCCGGGTCGTGGATGTGCATGTGCAGCGGCTGCGCACGAAGATCGGCCAGGACCGCATCGAGACGGTGCGCGGGTTCGGGTACAAGCTGAAGGCGTGAGCGGGCTGAAGGCGTGAGCGAGCGGGAGCGGAGCACGGCCGTGCGGGGGAACGCGGGAGGTGCCGCACCCCGGCCCGCACAGTACGCGGGCACACGGGCCGGGCTCGGACGACGGATCGGCGGCGTGCGCGCCGGACTGGCGCGACGGGACGGCGGCGCCCCGCGCACCGGACCCGGCCGGCGCTTCGGCGACGGCGTGCGCGCCCGGCTCGGGCGGCGCCTCGGCGACGGTATGCACACCGGTCTGCGCTGGAAGCTCAGCGCCGCGATCGCGCTGGTCGGTGCCCTGGTGGCGGTGGCCCTCAGCCTGGTCGTGCACAACGCCGCCCGGGTGTCGATGCTGGACAACGCCCGTGAACTGGCCGACGAGCGGGTGGAGATCGCCCAGCGCACCTACGAGCTGACCGGCCGTCTGAACTTCCCCAACGTCGTGATCGACGACCCGGACCTGCCGCGGGAGCTGCGCGAGAAGGTGGAGCGCGGCCGCCGGGCGACATACGTGTCCGACGACCATGACGGCCCGCCGGACATCTGGGCCGCCGTACCGGCGACGGACGGCCGGGTGCTGTCCCTGCACACCGGTTTCCCCGACCGCAGCGCCGACATCCTCGACGACCTCGACCAGGCGCTGGTCATCGGCTCCATCGCGGCCGTCCTCGGCGGCAGCGCGCTCGGCGTGCTGATCGGGGCGCAGCTCTCCAGCCGGCTGCGCAAGGCGGCCTCGGCGGCGAACCAGGTCGCCAAGGGCGAGACGGAGGTGCGGGTGCGCGAGGCGATCGGCGGGGTGGTGCGCGACGAGACCGACGATCTCGCGCGGGCGGTGGACGCCATGGCCGACGCGCTGCGGCAGCGCCTGGAGGCCGAGCGGCGGGTCACCGCCGACATCGCGCACGAGCTGCGCACCCCGGTGACCGGTCTGCTGACGGCGGCGGAGCTGCTGCCGCCGGGCCGGCCGACCGAGCTGGTGCTGGACCGGGCGAAGGCCATGCGCACCCTGGTGGAGGACGTGCTGGAGGTGGCCCGCCTGGACGGCGCCTCGGAGCGGGCGGAGCTCCAGGACATCCTGCTGGGCGAGTTCGTGACCCGGCGGGTGGCGGCCAAGGACCCGGACGCCGAGGTGCTGGTGGTGCACGAGTCGGAGGTCACCACCGACCCGCGCCGCCTGGAGCGCGTGCTGTTCAACCTGCTGGCCAACGCCGCCCGGCACGGCCGCCCGCCCATCGAGGTCACCGTCGAGGGCCGGGTGATCCGGGTGCGCGACCACGGCCCCGGCTTCCCGGAGGAGCTGCTCGCCGAGGGCCCGAGCCGCTTCCGCACCGGCAGCATGGACCGCGCCGGGCACGGTCACGGCCTGGGCCTGACGATCGCCGCCGGGCAGGCCCGGGTGCTGGGCGCCCGGCTGACCTTCCGCAACGTACGGCCGCCGGGGGCGCCGGAGCATGTGCCGGCCGACGGTGCGGTCGCCGTGCTGTGGCTGCCGGAGCACGCGCCGACGAACACCGGCAGCTATCCGGTGCTGCCGTCCTGAGGCCCGTCGGGTCCGGGCCTCAGAACTCCTTGGAGAAGTCCAGCTCCTCGTTGCGCTGCGTGAGCGAGTACCAGTTGCCGTTGTCGTCCCGGAAGATCGCCTCCACGCCGTACGGCCGCTCCTGCGGCTCCTGGAGGAACTCCACCCCGCGGGCCCTGAACGTCTCGTAGTCCCCCCGGCAGTCGTCCGTGCGGAACGCCCCCGCGCCGATGACACCCTTGCTGACCAGTGTCTTCAGCGCCGCGGACGACTCGGCGTCGAGGCCGGGCCCGTCCAGGCTCATCAGGGCGAGCTCGACGTCGGGCTGGTCCTTGGCGCCGACGGTCACCCAGCTCATGTCGCCCATGGCGAGCTCGGTGCGCACCTCGAAGTCCAGCTTCTCGGTGAAGAACGCCTTGGTGCGCTGCTGGTCGAAGGTCCATACGGTGGTGATGCCCAGGCCGGTGATCATGGGTCGCTCCTGTGGTGCGGGGTCGGTCTTCCCGGAGGTCGTCCTCCTCCGTCACCGTAGGCAGGGCGCGTCTCAGCCCGCTTCTCCGGAATTGCGCTCCTGTCCGGGCGGCGGGCGGCGCGGGAAGCCGCCGGCCCACAGCATCGCGTAGCAGCCGGGTATCAGGGCCGCGCCCCGGCCGACGTGCTCGGCCCGGTACTCGCTCGGCGACAGGCCCGTGCGCATCTTGAAGCGGCTGGAGAAGGTGCCGAGGCTGCTGAAGCCGACCAGGTGGCATATCTCGGTGACGCTGAGGTCGGCGGCGCGCAGCAGTTCCTCGGCGCGCTCGATGCGGCGGTGGGTGAGGTACTGGCCGGGTGTCTCGCCGTAGGTCTGCTTGAAGGCGCGGACGAAGTGGTAGCGGGAGTAGCCGGCGTGGGCGGCGACCGCGTCCAGGTCCAGTGCCGGGTCGGCCCAGTCGCGGTCCATGGCGTCCTTGGCCAGCCGCAGCTGCCGCAGCTTGTCCATCCGCCCTCCTTCCTCCCGACGGCCTCCGACCTCGTACGTCGATGGTGGCACGGGGGTCTGACAACGGCCCCGGAGCACAGGGCGGGCCCCGGAACACAGCGCGGGCCGGGCCGGGAGCACAGCGCGGGCCGGGCCGGGAGCACAGCGCGGGCCCCGGGGCACGACTCCCCGGGGCCCGCGAGAGGGGACACCCCTCGAAGCCGTACGACCGTCGGACGCGCGGCCAGGCGGCCAGGCGGCCAGGCGATCAGGCGATCAGGCGGTCAGGCGGCGACCGTCAGACGGGCTCCCCGACCGGCGCCTGCCGTCCCTCCGCCTGGGCCGCGGCGGCGCTGCCGTCCCCCGGCGCCCCGTCGTCCTCCGCCTTCTGCGGCGCCGCCCCCTTCAGCGGCACCTCCTTGACGAACACGGACGCCACCAGCGCGATCGCGGCGACGGCCGCGCCGAGCAGGAAGGCCCCGTGGATGCCGGAGGACACCGCGTGCTGGTAGGCATCGCGGGCCGCTTCCGGCAGCTTGGCCAGGCTCGCCGCGTCGAGCTGCGCGGACGTCTCGGTGACCTTGGGGCCCGAGGTGCCGGCCCGCTCGGACATGACGTCCTGGACGCGGTGGTTGAACAGCGCGCCCATGATGGCGACGCCGAAGGAGGAGCCGAGGGTGCGGAAGAGGGTGGCCGAGGAGGAGGCGACGCCCATGTCCTTCGGCTCCACGCTGTTCTGCGCGACCAGCATGGTGATCTGCATCAGGAAGCCCATGCCCGCGCCGAGCATGGCCATGTAGATCCCGGAGGTCAGCCGCGAGGTGCCGGTGTCCATGGTGGACAGCAGATACAGTCCGGCGACCATCAGCACGCCGCCGGCCACGGGGAAGACCTTGTAGCGGCCGCTGGTGGTGGTGATCCGGCCCGCGACCATCGACACGACCAGCATCGCGCCGAGCATCGGCAGGAGCAGCAGCCCCGAGTTGGTCGCGGAGGCGCCCTGCACGGACTGCTGGTAGAGGGGCAGGAAGAGCACCGCGCCGAACATCACGAAGCCGACGATGAAGCCGATGACGGACATCAGGGTGAAGTTGCGGCTGCGGAAGATGTGCAGCGGCATGAGCGGCTCGGCGGCCCTGGTCTCCCAGAAGAGGAACCCGACCAGGGCGGCCACCCCGATGCCGGAGAGCTCCATGATCCGCGCGGAGGTCCAGGCGTACTCGGTGCCGCCCCAGGTGGTGACGAGGACGACGGCGGTGATGCCGATGGTGAGCAGGGCGGCGCCCACGTAGTCGACGCGGGCCTCGGTGGACTTCTTCGGCAGGTGCAGTACGGCACCGACGGCGGCCAGCGCGACCGCGCCGAGCGGGAGGTTGATGTAGAAGGCCCAGCGCCAGCCCCAGTTGTCGGTGATGGTGCCGCCGACCAGCGGTCCGCCGATCATCGCCAGCGCCATGACGCCGGCGATCATGCCCTGGTAGCGGCCGCGCTCACGGGGCGGCACGAGGTCGCCGATGATCGCCATCACGCCGACGATCAGACCGCCGGCGCCCAGTCCCTGCACCGCGCGGAAGCCGATCAGCTGGCCCATGTCCTGGGCCATGCCGCTGAGGGCGGAGCCGACCAGGAAGATCACGATGGAGGTGAGGAACGAGCCCTTGCGCCCGTACATGTCGCCGAGCTTGCCCCAGATGGGGGTGGCGGCCGCGGTGGCGAGGGTGTAGGAGGTCACCACCCAGGACAGGTGGTCCAGTCCGCCGAGCTCGCCGACGATCGTCGGCATCGCGGTACCGATGATCATGTTGTCGAGCATCGCCAGCATCATCGCGATCATCAGCGCCAGCAGGACGACCCGTATGTTCTGCGGTTCCTTCTCGGTTTTCGCTGCGACGTCCGTTCCGGCCATCGTCTCCCCCAGCCCTTGCTCTTGCACTTACTTGCCGCCCGGCTAGTTCTCTACGATGCTGAACGTAGACCGCCTACTAGCCGGGCGTCAAGTAAGTTTCTGGGTAAGAAGGATTTCCGCAGGAGCGCGAGGAGTACGAGGATGGGCCCCACCATGGACGGCACCAAGCAGCAGCGCCGCGGAAACACCCGCCAGCGCATCCAGGACGTGGCCCTCGCGCTCTTCGCCGAGCAGGGCTACGAGAAGACCTCCCTGCGCGAGATCGCGGAGCGCCTGGAGGTGACCAAGGCGGCGCTCTACTACCACTTCAAGACCAAGGAAGAGATCGTCGTCAGCATCTTCGCGGACCTGACCAAGCCGATCGAGGAGCTCATCGAGTGGGGCAGGAGCCAGCCGCCCACCCTGGAGACCAAGCACGAGCTGGTACGCCGCTACAGCCAGGCCCTGGCCGACGCGGCGCCGCTGTTCCGGTTCATGCAGGAGAACCAGGCGACCGTGCGCGACCTGCGCATCGGCGACACCTTCAAGGACCGCACGCGCGCGGTGCGCGACCTCGTCATCGACCCCCGGGCGCCGCTGGTCGAGCAGGTGCGCTGCGTCAGCGCGATCTTCACGCTGCACGCCGGGATGTTCTTCCTGAACGACGTCGAGGGCGACCCCGAGGACAAGCGCGAAGCCGTCCTGGAGGTCGCCCTGGACCTGGTCACTCAGGCGCACTCGGGCGCCTGACCGGCGTGGGCCGGCCGGCTCAGACCGTCAGGCCCTTGCCGCGCAGGAACGCGACCGGGTCGACGGCCGTGCCGTAGTTCGGGGTGGTGCGGATCTCGAAGTGCAGGTGCGGGCCGCTGGAGTTGCCGGTGTTGCCGGACAGGGCGATGCGCTGACCGGTGGCGACGATCTGGCCCGGCTTCACATCGACGCGGGAGAGGTGCGCGTACTGCGAGAAGGTGCCGTTGGCGTGCTTGATGACCACGGCGTTGCCGTACGCGGGGCCGTCACCGGCGCCGTTGCCGCCGGCCTTCACCACGGTGCCGCCGTGCGCGGCGACCACCGGGGTGCCGCTCGGGACGGCGAAGTCCTGGCCGCTGTGGGTGGACTGCCACATGCCGCCGGCCTGCGCGAAGCTCGCCGTCTTGGTGTAGTGCTTCACCGGCGAGACCCAGGAGACGGCCTTCTTCGCCGCGGCCTTCTTGGCGGCCGCCTTCTTCGCCGCGGCGGCCTTCCTGGCCTCCGCGGCCTTCTTCGCCTCCGCTGCCTTCTTCGCGGCGGCGGCCTTCTTCGCGGCCTCGGCCTTCGCCTGAGCGGCGTCGGCGGCCTTGGCCTGCGCCGCGGCCTGCGCCTGGACGGCACCGGCGGCACTCGCGGCCGCGGTGGTGTCCGCGGCCATCGCGACCCCGGCCCCCAGCACGGCCGACATTCCCAGCCCGGCGGCCAGGACAGCGGCACGGGTGCGGAGGACGGACGTACGGGTGGAGCGGGACGTGAAGCGCTGGGACATCGAAACCTCGTGCGGTGGGGGACATGAGAACCACCCGGCACCGAGCGGCGTCCGGATGGCCATCCCTTGGTAACCGCCGCTCCCGTCCCGCCACAAATGTGTGATCTACGACCAAATCTAGTAGCCCGGCCCCAAGGATCAGCTTCACGACAGATCATCCATTGGGGATGAATCACCCATTACGGGGCTCCACCTGCCCGAATCGGGCGCGGAACGCCCTTGTGACTCAACCTGGAACGCCACTATTCCGCGTCGTACGTGACGCGCGTCCTGTGCGGCACCTCACCGGAGCCCCCGCCCGGCCACCCTCCCGGTGTGACGGGGGCTACGCCGTTCCTACCGACCGGTAACCTGCCGGACCCCTCGACGCCACCCGAAGACGCGAGCATGCTCACGACAACATCGGTTGTGTACGGCCCACCGTACGCGCGTGAGAGGACCCCCACAGATGACCGGACGACGCCCCTGGACGCGTCGCGCTGCCACCGTCACCGTCACCGCTGCCGCCCTCGTGACCCTGGCCGCCCCGGCGCAGGCCACGGCGGTCGGCACCACGACGGCCACCAGCACCACGACGGCCACCGGCAGCACGACGACCGCCGCCGCCACGGCCGCCGCGGAGGACGTCGACTACGCCACCTGGCAGCGCGACTGCCAGGCCGTGATGGACCAGGCGCTGCCCTACCTCAAGCAGCGCATAGCGAACACGAGGCCGGGCGAGAAGCAGGCCATCGTCTTCGACATCGACAACACCACCCTGGAGACCGACTTCGGCTTCAGCTACCCCCAGCCGGCCAACGGCCCGGTCCTGGAGGTCGCCGAGTACGCCCAGGAGCGCGGCGTCGCCCTGTTCTTCGTCACCGCCCGCCCCGGCATCATCTACGCGCCGACCGAGTGGAACCTCGAACACCGCGGCTACGAGGTCTCCGGCCTCCACGTCCGCGGCTTCTTCGACCTGTTCAAGAACGTCGCCGACTACAAGACCGCCCAGCGCGTCGCCATCGAGAACAAGGGCTACACGATCATCGCGAACATCGGCAACACGCCCACCGACCTCTCCGGCGGCCACGCCGAGAAGACGTTCAAGCTGCCGGACTACGACGGCCAGCTCTCCTGACCCAACGGCGGGTAATCTCACCCCCGTTGACACGATCACGGGGGTGAGGCGGGGATGGATCCGGCGGTACTGGGCGGCAGGCTCGCCTCCTCGATGATCGCCCCGCTGCTGAAGAAGCTGTTCCGGTCCGACGCTCCGGGCGCGGGCCTGGTCGACAAGCCGGTCCGCCTCTCCGCCCTGGTCTCCTTCAAGGGCGAGAAGCGCACCCTGAACGATCGGGACGTCCGCGCCCTGGCCGCGCAGCTCGTCACCCGCGCCGTGGAGTCACCGGGCGAGCGGCCCTTCCCCGAGGACGAGCAGGACGCGGTCACCGACGCCCTCACCCGCCGCCTGCTCGCCCTCGGCGACCTGGACATGGACGACGTACAGGCCGTACGCCTCGGCCACCGGGAGCTGGCGGCCCGGCTGCGCGGGGAGGTGGACGGCCTCTCCACGGACGCCGGCTTCTTCCTCGACTCGGCGACCGAGTGGGCCTGCCTGCACATCCTGGAGTTCTTCACCCGCCGCTCCACCTTCGTGGCCCGCACCCTGGTCGAGCAGTCACGGGACCAGGCGGCCCTGATCGCCAAGGTCGACGCACTCCTGGCCCGCACCCCGCGCCCGCCCGCGCCGGACACCGCCTTCGAACGCCGGTACCTCACCTACGTCGCCGACCGCCACAACCACCTCACCATCTACGGCCTCGACCTGCGCGACTCCCCCGACCGCTGGCCGCTGGAAGTGGCCTATCTGAGCCTGGAGGCGACGGGCGAGGAGACCGGCTTCGACGGGCCCGCGACCGGCACCCCGGTCCACCTCCCGGCCGAGCAGGCGCTGCGCGACCACGACCGCGTGCTGCTGCGCGGCGACGCCGGGTCGGGCAAAACCACGCTGGTGCAGTGGCTGGCGGTGACGGCGGCGCGGGACGGGGCGCAGATCCCGTACGTCCTGCCGCTGCGGACCCTGATCCGCCGCCCCTCGCTCCCCGCCCCCGCCGACTTCCTCGGTGCCGTGGGCTGCCCGCTGACCCCGCCGGAGGGCTGGGCGGACCGCGTCCTGTCGGCGGGCCGGGCCCTGATCCTGGTGGACGGCCTGGACGAGATCCCCGCCCCCGACCGCCACCGCGCCCGCGACTGGCTCCTGGACCTGACCCGCGCCTTCCCCGGCAACCGCTGGCTGCTCACCTCCCGCCCCACGGCGGTACGGCAGGACTGGCTGGCCGCCGAGGGCTTCCGCGAGCTGCTGCTGGCCCCGATGCGGCGCGAGGAGGTCGCGACCTTCGTCAGCCGCTGGCACACGGCGGCCGGGGCCCCGGAGTACGAGGGCCCGCTGCTCGACTCCCTGCGGGTGAAGCGCGACCTGGCCCGCCTGGCGACGAACCCGCTGATGTGCGGCCTGATCTGCGCCCTGCACCGGGAGCGGCGCGGCTACCTCCCCACGGGCCGCAAGGAGCTCTACGACGCCGCCCTCGCGATGCTCCTCGCCCGCCGTGACCGGGAGCGCGGCATGGGCGCGGTGGACGCCGTCGAGCTCGGCGAGGAGGCGCAGCTGGAGCTGTTGCAGCGGCTGGCCTACGCGCTGGTGCTCAGCGGCCGCACGGAGATGGACGCGGCCACGGCGGAGGGCATCGTGGAGCGCTGTCTGCCGGTGGTCGCGGCGCCGCCGGGGATGGACGCCCGGTCGGTCCTCTCCCAGCTCCTGCTCCGCAGCGGTCTGCTGCGCCGCCCGGCCGAGGGCGTGATCGACTTCGTCCACCGCACCTTCCAGGACTACCTGGGCGCGCGGTACGCGGTGGAGGAGGGCCACCTGGACGTCCTGCTGAGCCACGCCGACGACACCCAGTGGGAGGACGTCATCCGCCTGGCAGTGGCCCACGCCCGCCCCCGCGAGCGTGCCGCGGTCCTGCGGCGACTGCTGGCACGGGAGACTCCCCGGCTGACCCTGCTGGCGCTGGCGAGTCTGGAGCATGCGGCGGCGTTGGACGCAGCCGTGCGGGCGGAGGTGGAGAAGCGGGCCTCGGAGCTGATCCCACCCCGCACGACGGAGGACGCCCGCGCCCTCGCGGAGGCGGGACCGCTCGTCCTGGAGCTGCTGCCGGGCCCGCAGGGACTGGCGGACGAGGCGGCCCACGGGGTCACGGTCACGGCATCGCTTCTGGCCGCGGACGAACCGGACGGCGCGCTCGCGGTCCTGCGCCGCTTCCGGGAGCACCCGGCCCTGAACGTGCGGCGGCAGCTGGTGGGCACGTGGCACCGGTTCGACGCGGCTCAGTACGCCAGGGAGGTCCTGGACCACCTGGAGCGGGACGGTCTGGCACTCGTGTGCAAATCGGACGAGCAGGCTGCGACCGTTCCTCTCATGCGCCCCTGGTCCCGGCTGCACGTCATCGACGCGCTCCACGCCCCTGAGCAGCTGCGGGTGCCGGAACCGGCCGCGCTCCAGCATCTGAGCCTGGAGGGCATGGACGGCCTGGAGGACCTGTCAGCGCTGACGGCCTTCTCCTCCCTGTCCAGTCTCTGGCTGTGGCGCTGTCCCTCGGCCACGAACCTGGCGGCCCTGGCCGGCCTGGGGCTGAAGGAGCTGGTGCTGGGCTATGTCGCCGACGTCTCCGGTCTGCGGACCCTCAACGGGCTCACCGAACTCACCCTGCACCAGCCCCTGCCGGACAGGTGTCTGTCGGAAGTGCTGCCCTCCGAGGCGCCCCTGGAACGCCTCCTCCTCGGCTCCGACACCCTGCGTCGGTCCGATGCGCTGCGTGGCTTGCGCGACTGGCCCACGGTCAGCCGGCTCATTCTGGAGCAGGGCGACCTGACCGCCGCCGACTGGGCGGAGATCGCCGCTCTTCCGGCACTCGACACGCTCGGTCTGCGACTGTCCGGAGCCCACAGCCTGGACCACATCCTGGAGCGCGCCCCCTGCGTCCCGCAGGTGCGCCGGGTCCTCCTGCGAAACGTGCCCCTGCACATCGCTCCGCCCGATCTGAGCCCGGTCTTCCCTGCGGCCGAGATCATCAACGACCCCTTCTGACCGTACGCACACCGAAGGGGCCGGCACCTCACGGCACCGGCCCCTTCAGCTCACGCAAGCCCTACGACTTACGCGTCCTTGCTCAGGTTGGGCCCCGCCCCACCCGTCGCCTGCTCGATCGGCGGGACGTCGGGGAGGGCGGACTTCTCCTCGCCGCGGAAGGTGAAGGTCTGGGACTCGCCCTCGCCCTCGGTGTCCACGACGACGATGTGGCCCGGACGCAGCTCGCCGAAGAGGATCTTCTCCGACAGGGAGTCCTCGATCTCGCGCTGGATGGTCCGGCGCAGCGGCCGGGCGCCCAGCACGGGGTCGTAGCCCTTCTTGGACAGCAGCTCCTTGGCGGACTGGGAGAGCTCGATGCCCATGTCCCGGTCCTTCAGGCGCTCGTCCACCTTGCCGATCATCAGGTCGACGATCCGGAGGATGTCGTTCTGCGTCAGCTGCGGGAAGACGACCACGTCGTCCACACGGTTGAGGAACTCGGGACGGAAGTGCTGCTTGAGCTCGTCCGACACCTTGTTCTTCATGCGCTCGTAGTTGGTCTTCGTGTCGCCCGAGGCCGCGAAGCCCAGGTTGAAGCCCTTGGAGATGTCCCGCGTGCCGAGGTTGGTCGTCATGATGATGACCGTGTTCTTGAAGTCCACGACCCGGCCCTGGGAGTCGGTCAGACGACCGTCCTCCAGGATCTGCAGCAGCGAGTTGAAGATGTCCGGGTGGGCCTTCTCGACCTCGTCGAAGAGGACGACGGAGAACGGCTTGCGGCGGACCTTCTCGGTCAGCTGGCCGCCCTCTTCGTAGCCCACGTAGCCGGGGGGCGAACCGAAGAGACGCGAGACCGTGTGCTTCTCGCTGAACTCCGACATGTCGAGGGAGATCAGCGCGTCCTCGTCACCGAACAGGAACTCGGCGAGCGCCTTGGACAGCTCGGTCTTACCGACACCGGACGGACCGGCGAAGATGAACGAGCCACCCGGACGCTTCGGGTCCTTGAGCCCCGCACGGGTACGGCGGATCGCCTTGGACAGCGCCTTGACGGCGTCGTCCTGGCCGATGACCCGCTTGTGCAGCTCCTCCTCCATGCGGAGCAGGCGGCTGGACTCCTCCTCGGTGAGCTTGAACACCGGGATGCCCGTGGCCGTGGCGAGGACCTCGGCGATCAGCTCGCCGTCGACCTCGGCGACGACGTCCATGTCGCCGGCCTTCCACTCCTTCTCCCGCTTGGCCTTGGCGGCCAGGAGCTGCTTCTCCTTGTCGCGCAGGGAGGCGGCCTTCTCGAAGTCCTGCGAGTCGATCGCGGACTCCTTGTCGCGGCGGACACCGGCGATCTTCTCGTCGAACTCCCGCAGGTCCGGCGGCGCGGTCATCCGGCGGATGCGCATCCGGGAACCGGCCTCGTCGATCAGGTCGATCGCCTTGTCCGGCAGGAAGCGGTCCGAGATGTACCGGTCGGCCAGGGTGGCGGCCTGGACCAGCGCCTCGTCGGTGATGGAGACGCGGTGGTGGGCCTCGTACCGGTCACGCAGACCCTTGAGGATCTCGATCGTGTGCGGCAGCGAGGGCTCGGCGACCTGGATGGGCTGGAAGCGGCGCTCCAGGGCCGCGTCCTTCTCCAGGTGCTTGCGGTACTCGTCCAGGGTGGTGGCACCGATGGTCTGCAGCTCACCGCGGGCCAGCATCGGCTTCAGGATGGAAGCCGCGTCGATGGCGCCCTCGGCGGCACCCGCACCGACCAGCGTGTGCAGCTCGTCGATGAACAGGATGATGTCGCCGCGGGTGCGGATCTCCTTGAGCACCTTCTTCAGGCGCTCCTCGAAGTCACCGCGGTAGCGGGAGCCGGCGACCAGCGCGCCGAGGTCAAGCGTGTAGAGGTGCTTGTCCTTCAGCGTCTCGGGAACCTCGCCCTTGACGATCGCCTGAGCCAGTCCCTCGACAACCGCCGTCTTGCCGACACCGGGCTCACCGATCAGGACCGGGTTGTTCTTGGTACGGCGGGACAGCACCTGCATGACCCGCTCGATCTCCTTCTCGCGCCCGATGACCGGGTCGAGCTTGGACTCACGAGCGGCCTGGGTGAGGTTCCGGCCGAACTGGTCGAGGACCAGGGACGTCGAGGGGGTGCCCTCCGCAGGGCCGCCGGCGGTGGCGGTCTCCTTGCCCTGGTAACCGGAGAGCAGCTGGATCACCTGCTGCCGCACGCGGTTCAGATCTGCGCCCAGCTTGACCAGGACCTGGGCGGCGACGCCCTCGCCCTCACGGATCAGGCCGAGCAGGATGTGCTCCGTGCCGATGTAGTTGTGGCCCAGCTGAAGCGCCTCGCGGAGCGACAGCTCCAGCACCTTCTTGGCACGGGGGGTGAAGGGAATGTGGCCCGAGGGCGCCTGCTGGCCCTGGCCGATGATCTCCTCCACCTGCTGGCGGACCGCCTCGAGCGAAATCCCGAGGCTCTCAAGGGCCTTGGCGGCGACACCCTCACCCTCGTGGATCAGGCCCAGGAGGATGTGCTCGGTGCCGATGTAGTTGTGGTTGAGCATCCGGGCTTCTTCCTGAGCCAGGACGACAACCCGCCGCGCGCGGTCGGTGAACCTCTCGAACATCGTTAATCGCTCCTCAGAGCGGTCAGGCAGTAAGGGGAACTTCCCCTCCCTGTCCTTCCGCAGCTTAGTCCCGCAAGCGGGGACCGCTCATTCCAACTGCCGACACCGTCGATGGCCTCCTGACCCCTGACGCCGACATCTGCTCCAACCCGATGGTGCGAGACGATGTTCCCGCAGGCCAGGCAGTTACCCCAGTCGCCGCTACGCCGATGGCGAACGTGAGGCCGCCCTTTGTGCGCGTCGCCCCCTCCCACTAGGGATGTCTTACCCGCTGGGACTGACACTCCATGCGGTGCGCCCCCTTTCCCTCCGCTACGGGCGAACAACCTTGCGCCTCCCGGCACGCCCACACGCCCCCTCGTCCGGAACTGTGCGCACACGTCGGAACACCCAGCGTAACTCCGGCGCCCTTTCGGCGGTTGCACGTGGCATGGTCGGCGCAGTCCCGCCGGTGACTCCGGCGCCTTCGGCCTCCGTGGCCCAGTCATCCGCTCCTCCCGCGGTCCCGTCCCCCCGCCGTGCACCCGCACCGAGTGCCCTGATCCGGCAGTGGTACGAGAACGAACTGGGCTGGGCGACAGTGCCCGGCGAACCGGTACTCCTCTCCGCGGGCCTGCGCTTCGACGTCCTGGACGTCCCGGCCGAGGCAGGGCTGGCCGCGCTGCGGCACCTGGGCTCCGGCTCCCCCGTGGCGGTGTGCGCCGACCGGATCTGGCTGCTGGTGGCCGCGGGCAGCGCGGAGGAGCTGCCGGGCGTCCTGGACTGGCTGGAGTGGGGGACGCTGGCGCCGGACGTCGTGCCGATCGGCGCGGGCGGCGTGATCCCGGCCCCCGCCCCGCCGCGACACCGCGCGGGCGCCCCCGGTCGCACAGCGGAGCCGCCGCCCCCTCGGGCAGCGGCCGGAGGCCACTGGAGGACGGCCGGGAACCGGGCGAGGCCGAACGCCTCGCAGGAGGACGCCACCGGACACCGGCCGCACGGGCCCGTGCCCCTCCCCGGAACGCTCCAGGGGGCCGCGTGGCTGCGGCCCCCCGTGCCGGGGTGCGAGGTCGAGACCTCGCTGCCGACTCTGTCGGCCCTGGGGGGCGTACGCGACGCCCCCGATCTCGTGCGGGTGGTGGACACGGTGGCCACGTGGTGCCACCGCATCCGGCTGCGGCGCGCGGGCGCTCAGCCGTTGGCCTTCTCGTAGGCCTCGCGGATGGACGCGGGAACCCGGCCGCGGTCGTTGACCTCGTAACCGTTCTCCTTGGCCCAGGCGCGGATCGCCGCGGTGTCCTGGCTGCCGCCGGAAGCGGCACGCGCCTTTCCACGCCCGCCCGAGGCACGGCCCCCGGTGCGCCGGCCGCCCTTCACATAGGGGTCGAGAAGGCTGCGCAGCTTGTCCGCATTGGCAGTCGTGAGATCGATCTCGTACGTCTTGCCGTCCAGCGCGAACGTCACGGTCTCGTCGGCCTCGCCGCCGTCGAGGTCGTCGACAAGAAGGACCTGAACCTTCTGTGCCACCGGATTTCCTTTCATCGATAACGTGAGGGCCGGGGGTCCGGCGTCCGCCGTTTCGCCGCCCCCTCTTATATGCAGTACTGCAGTACGTCGGAAAGCAAACCGCTTTTGCTGGAAAAACACAAACCCCCGGGAGAGGACCGGTGCTCCGCCCACCCCTGGAAACATGCGCGTTTCGGACATAGGGGAACCCGGCCGCGGGGATCGGTCAGAATACCTCCGGCATAGGCGCCGGCATAGCCCTGGGGATACCCCGGGCATACCCGGGGCATAGACCAGGCATAGAGCAGACGTCGATCACAGATGCAGAAGCATCCGGCTGTTGCCCAAGGTGTTCGGTTTCACTCGTTCGAGACCGAGGAACTCCGCGACGCCCTCGTCGTAAGAACGCAGCAGCTCCGCGTAGACATCCGTGTCCACCGGCGTCTCACCGATCTCCACGAACCCGTGCCGTCCGAAGAAGTCCACTTCGAAGGTCAGACAGAAAACCCGTCGAACACCGAGCCAGCGGGCGGTCTCCAGCAACTTCTCCAGCAGCCGGTGGCCGACGCCCGCGCCCTTCAGTCCGGGCCGCACGGCGAGCGTGCGCACTTCGGCGAGGTCTTCCCACATCACGTGCAGCGCACCGCAGCCGACCACCTCGGCGTTGTCGTCGCGTTCCGCGACCCAGAACTCCTGGATGTCCTCGTAAAGCGTCACGGTCGCTTTGTCGAGCAGGATGCCGTCACGGACGTAGGCGTCAAGGAGTCGGCGCACGGCGGGGACATCGCTGGTCCGGGCCCGCCGGACGGTGATGGCTTTAGCGGTGACTTCGGGACTGGCTGCTGACATGAGCGGACGCTATCGCTCGTCGGACTCCGACGCCGAGCCGGGTCGCTCTTCGGACTGTTCGACGGACCGCACGGCTTCTGGTTCGGCGGATTCCGGTCCTTGGACGATCCGCACGGCGTCGCTGAGAGCCTGTCGCTGTTCGTCGCTCATCATCCCGAAGAAGGCGACGAGAGCGGCCGCCGGGTTGTCGCTCTGCGCCCAGGCGTCGTTCATCAGGGCGGCGGCGTAGGCGGCACGGGTGGAGACGGCCTCATATCGATAGGCCCGCCCTTCGGCCTCGCGCCGCACCCAGCCCTTCTGATGGAGATTGTCCAAAACGGTCATCACCGTGGTGTAGGCGATCGACCGTTCCTGCTGCAGGTCTTCCAGGACTTCCCGAACGGTCACCGGGCGGTTCCACTTCCACACCCGCGTCATGACCGCGTCTTCGAGTTCTCCCAATGGGCGAGGCACAACTCAGCACCATAGTGGGAGATCCCGGCTATCGCGTGACGGACGTGCGCCCCATCGGCCAATCCAGGACAAAAAGGGCGTACGACCCCCTGGACGGAACCATGGGAGTCGTACGCCGGGTACTGCGGAGCCGCGACCGGCTCAGATGTCGGCGCCCGCCGAGGACTGACGGGCGCCCTGCGCGCGCTTGAGCGCGGCGTCGACGGCCGCGTCCTCCTTGGTCTTCTGGGCGCCACCCTGGGTCTTGACGATGACCCGGATCACGCCGACGAAGAACACGGCCATGACGGCCGGGGGCAGCAGCGCGGAGAGGTAGTCCATGACTCCAGAGTAGCCACGCGCGCGCGTGCCCCCGTTCCGGGGTGTCCTCAGCCCGCGGCCAGCTGCTGCGGCGGGTTCGCCGGCGACTGGGGCGGCTTGCGGCGCGGGAAGACCTCGCCGGGCGTGGGGATCGGCCGCCGCGAGGGCTCGGGCGAGGCGGGCGCCGGCCTGGGCGCGGCCGGCTTCTCGGGCGCGGGCCTCTGCTTCGGCTGCCCCTCCGACTCCTCACCGCCGGCCGCCTCGCAGCGCCCGCCGGGCAGCGCCAGCAGCCGTGCGCGCGACGCCGGGACGGTAGCCGTGCGCCGGGCCAGCCGGGCCCGTACGTCCTGCTCCGCCATCGCCTGGCACCGCTCCAGCAGCATCGCGGCGACCGGATTGCCGCGCAGCGCCCGCAGCGCCGCGAGATCATCGGGCTCGGGCCGGTGCCCGGCCCTCAGCACCTCCTCCAGCAACGTCAGATAACCGGCCGCGGTACCGGGCAGAGCGGCTCGGTACCGAGCGAGGTCGGCCACCAGGAACGCGCGCAACCGCGCCCCCTCCCGCATCGCCTCGTCGAGCGATTCGGCGAGCCGATGGCAGTCCTGGACGTCCTGAGCCGAGGCGGGACCGGGATGAAGGGCGAGGGCGAGGGCACGGCGGAGCACACGCAGCTCCTCCGCCCCGAACGCCATGCCGCCGCGGGATCCGTATGGCGTGGGCATGCGGCGACAATACGCGCTAATCAGACAAACCAGCCCCACCACCACCCGTGTGGCGCGGCTCAGCCACTCGGGCGGGCGCCTTCCCCACGGGGCCGGTCTCGCCGTGGGCGGCCGCGGGTAGTACGTGGCTGGTCGCGCAGTTCCCCGCGCCCCTGAGGTACGTACAGCTGCCCGGCACCAGGCAGGACCGCCCGCCCCGCCCACGACGAAAGGCCCACCGCCGCGGACGTCCCCAGCCGGCGAGAAACCACCACACCACGGGCCGGTCAGCCGCCGACGGCGAGAAGCCACCACACACCGTGGGCCCGGAAAGCCGCCCACGGCGAGAAGCCACCCAGCACGGTGGGCGTCGGTCAGCCGCCGACGGCGGGAAGGGGACGTGCCGGGGGGTGTCCGCCCGCAGCGGCCGGCGTCCATCGGGCAGCCACCCTAAGTCCCAAGAGAACCGCCGGACCGAGGACGGACACCCCCCGGCGCGGCCCCGACCCACAACCCACCGGCACGCGCTACGCACGCCCCCACCGGACACCAGCAGGCCGCCGCAGGCATCCGCACCCCAGGCGGATCACATACGTGCCACGTTCCGCTCGTACACCAGCCGAAGCCCGATCAACGTCAGCCAGGGCTCGTGCTCGTCGATGACCGACGACTCCCCCAGCACCATCGGCGCCAGCCCCCCCGTGGCGATCACCGTCACGTCCTCGGGATCGTCCGCCAGCTCCCGAGCCATCCGGCTCACCACACCGTCGACCTGCCCGGCGAAGCCGTACACGATCCCGGCCTGCATCGCCTCGACGGTGTTCTTGCCGATGACACTCCGAGGCCGCGCCACCTCGATCTTCCGCAGCTGCGCGCCCTTGACGCCCAGCGCCTCCACGGAGATCTCGATACCGGGCGCGATGACCCCACCGACGTACTCCCCGCGCGCGGACACCGCGTCGAACGTCGTCGCCGTACCGAAGTCGACGACGATCGCCGGCCCCCCGTAGAGATCGACCGCGGCGACCGCGTTGATGATGCGGTCCGCGCCGACCTCCTTGGGGTTGTCGGTGAGGATCGGCACACCCGTCTTCACGCCGGGCTCGACGAGAACCGCCGGCACGTCACCGTAGTACCGCCGGGTGACCTCGCGGAGCTCATGCAGCACGGACGGCACCGTCGCACAGATCGCGATCCCGTCGATCCCGTCCCCGAGCTCCTCGCCGAGCAGCGGGTGCATGCCCATCAGCCCCTGCAGCAGCACCGCCAGCTCGTCGGCCGTACGCCGGGCGTCCGTCGAGATCCGCCAGTGCTCGACGATGTCCTCCCCGTCGAACAGGCCGAGCACGGTGTGCGTGTTGCCTACGTCGATCGTCAGCAGCATGGCCGGTCCCGCTCCCCTACTCCGCCGCGCGCAGGTCGAGGCCGATGTCGAGGATCGGCGAGGAGTGGGTCAGCGCGCCCACGGCGAGGTAGTCGACACCCGTCTCCGCGTACGCGCGCGCGGTGTCGAGCGAGAGCCGCCCGGACGCCTCCAGCGCGGCCCGCCCGTGCACGAGGGCGACGGCCTCCTCGCACTCACCGGGCGTGAAGTTGTCCAGCAGGATCAGATCGGCACCGGCGTCGACGACCTCGCGCAGCTGGTGCAGCGTGTCGACCTCGACCTCGATCGGCACGTCCGGGAACTCCTCCCGCACGGCCTTGAACGCCTGGGCGACGCCCCCCGCCGCGACGACGTGGTTGTCCTTGACCAGCGCGGCGTCCGACAGGGACATCCGGTGGTTCACCCCTCCGCCGCAGCGCACGGCGTACTTCTCCAGCGACCGCAGTCCGGGCGTGGTCTTGCGGGTGTCCCGCACGCGCGCGCCGGTGCCCTCCAGGACGTCCGCCCACGCGCGCGTGGCCGTGGCGATCCCGGACAGCCGGCACAGCAGGTTCAGCGCACTGCGCTCGGCGGTGAGCAGATCGCGGGTGCGGGTGGTGACGGACAGCAGCTTCTGCCCGGCCTCCACCCGGTCCCCGTCCTCCACGTGCCGCTCGACCTCGAACTCGTCGGTGGCGACGATCGAGACGACCGCCTCGGCGACCCGCAGGCCGGCCACGACACCCGCCTCGCGGGCGACGAAGTCGGCGGTGGCGACGGCGTCCTCGGGGATGGTCGCGACGGTCGTCACGTCGACGCCGCCGGCCAGGTCCTCCTGGACGGCCACGTTGGCGATGTCCTCGACCTCCAGCGGGTCGAGCCCGGCGTCGGCGAGCAGCTGGGCGAGGGCGGGGTCGAGCCCGCTCTCCAGGTACTCCTCGTCGCCGCCGCAGGCGCAGCCGTCGCCGCAGCCGCCTTCTTGGACGAGGGGGAGGTCGGTGTCGCTCACTTCTGTCACTGCTCCTGAGAGGGCCGGTGCTGCCGGGTCGGGGGAAAGTCTGCGGTGTCGGTGGTGTGCACGGCGAGCGTGCGGTCCGGATTCAGCCGTACGACGATATGACGGCGCCAGGCGGCGTCGTCGCGGTCGGCGGCGTCCTCGCGCCAGTGGCAGCCGCGGGTCTCCTCGCGCAGCCGGGCGGCGGCGACCAGGACGCGGGCCACGCACAGGAGGTTGGTGGCCTCCCAGGTGTCGACGCCGGGCTCGGCGGTCTTGCCGTTCTCGTCGAGGGCGTCACGGGCCTCGGTGTGCAGCCGCTGGAGCTGCTCGGCGGCCTGTTCCAGGGAGGCGGCGGAGCGCAGGACGCCCGCGCCGTTGGTCATGATCCGCTGGATGGCGAACCGGGCCTCGGCGGGCTGGAGCGGGTGCTCCGGGGTCTGCGGGTACGGCACGGGCTCGGGCACGCGCGCGTGGAGCCCTTCGGTGGCATGGCCGGCGGCGATGTCGGCGGCGATGCGCTCGGCGTAGACGAGGCCCTCGAGCAACGAGTTCGACGCGAGCCGGTTGGCGCCGTGCACGCCGGTGCAGGCGACCTCGCCGCACGCGTACAGGCCGGGCACCGTGGTGCGGCCGTGCGAGTCCGTGCGGACGCCGCCGGAGGCGTAGTGCGCGGCCGGGGCGACCGGGATCGGCTCGGTGATCGGGTCGATGCCGTGGGCGCGGCAGGCGGCCAGGATCGTCGGGAAGCGGTGCTCCCACATCTCGGCGCCGAAGTGCCGGGCGTCGAGGTACATGTGCTCGGCGTCCTGCTGCTGCATGCGCCGCGTGATGCCCTTGGCGACGATGTCGCGGGGCGCGAGCTCGGCCAGCTCGTGCTGCCCGACCATGAAGCGCACGCCGTCGGCGTCGACCAGGTGGGCGCCCTCACCGCGTACCGCCTCGGAGACCAGCGGCTGCTGGCCCTCCGCGTCCGGGCCGAGGAACAGCACCGTCGGGTGGAACTGCACGAACTCCAGGTCGGAGACCTCCGCGCCCGCGCGCAGCGCGAGGGCCACGCCGTCGCCGGTGGACACGGACGGGTTGGTGGTCGCGGAGAAGACCTGGCCCATGCCGCCGGTGGCGAGCACCACGGCGGGCGCGTGCACGGCGCCCACGCCGTCGTGCTGGCCCTCGCCCATCACATGCAGGGTGACCCCGGCGGTACGGCCGTCGGCGTCGGACAGCAGGTCCAGCACCAGCGCGTTCTCGATGGTGCGGATCCCGCGCGCGCGGACGGCTTCCACCAGCGCCCGGGAGATCTCCGCGCCGGTCGCGTCGCCGCCCGCGTGGGCGATACGGCGGCGGTGGTGGCCGCCCTCGCGGGTCAGCTCGATGCCGCCCTCGTCGTCGGTGTCGAACTCGGCTCCGGTGGCGATCAGCCGGCGCACGGCGTCGGGGCCCTCGGTGACGAGGATGCGCACGGCCTCCTCGTCGCACAGCCCGGCGCCCGCGACCAGGGTGTCGTCGAGGTGCTGCTCGGGGCTGTCGCCCTCGCCGAGGGCCGCGGCGATGCCGCCCTGGGCCCAGCGGGTGGAACCGTCGTCGAGGCGGGCCTTGGTGACCACGACCGTGGTCAGACCGGCCGCCTCGCAGCGCAGGGCGGCGGTCAGTCCGGCCACGCCGGAGCCCACCACGACCACGTCGGCGTCGATCGACCAGCCGGGCGCGGGCGCGTGCAGTCGTATGCCTGTGCTGGTCACGAGGCGGCTCCGAAGGTGAGGGGCAGATTGTCGATCAGCCGGGTCGTGCCGACCCGGGCGGCGACGGCGAGGACGGCCTCGCCGGTGAAGTCGTCGTCGATCTCGGTGAAGTCGGCCGGGTCGACCAGCGCCAGGTAGTCCAGCTTCAGCGGCGGGTCGTGCCGGGCGGCCTCGTCCAGCACCAGGCGGGCGGCCGTGCGCACGGCGGAGGCGGCGCCGGGCACGGCCTGGGCGACGGCGTGCGCGTCGGCGGCCGCGCGGGACTCCCCTATGGCGCTGAGCGCCTCGGCGCGCGCGTTCGTGGCCGGTACGGCGAGGGCACGCGCGCGCAGGGCCTCCTGTGCGGCATGCCGGTCGCGGCCCGCGAACAGCGCGCGGGACAGGGCGAGCGCGGTACGCCGCTCCTGCGCCGACAGATAGCGGTTGCGGCTGGACAGCGCCAGGCCGTCCTCCTCGCGCACGGTCGGCACGCCGACGATCTCCACGCCGAAATTCAGGTCGCGGACCATGCGCCGGATCAGGGCGAGCTGCTGGGCGTCCTTCTGCCCGAAGAACGCCACGTCGGGCCGGGTGAGGTGGAGCAGCTTGGCGACGACGGTGAGCATGCCGTCGAAGTGGCCGGGCCGGGAGGCACCCTCCAGGCGCTCGCCCATGGGCCCGGCGCTGATCCGCACCTGCGGCTCGCCGCCGGGGTAGACCTCCTCGACGGAGGGCGCGAAGACGACGTCGGCCCCGGCCTGCTCGCTGACCTTGAGGTCGGCCTCCAGGGTGCGCGGGTAGCGGTCGAGGTCCTCGCCCTGGCCGAACTGCAGCGGGTTGACGAAGACGGTGACGACGACGAACCCGTCGCGGCCCACGTGCGCGCGTGCCGCGCGGATCAGCGTGGCGTGGCCTTCGTGCAGGGCTCCCATGGTCATCACCACCGCGGTACGGCCCGGTACGGCGAAGTGCTCCCGCGCGTACGTCAGGTCGTCCACGGTGGGGACGAGTGCGAAGCTGCGGCGGCTCATCGGTCTCCCCCGTTCTCGGGAAGGGTCGTCTCGGCGGCGAGTACCCCGAGCAGGTCCTCGGCGAGTTCGGGTTTCAGCAGGCCGCTCGCCAGCGCCCGGTCGGCGGTCGCGCGGGCCATCGCCAGATAGCCGTCGACGGTGCCCGGCGCGTGCTTGCGCAGCTCGGTCACATGGGCGGCGACGGTGCCCGCGTCCCCGCGCGCGACGGGGCCGGTCAGGGCGGCGTCGCCGGAGCGCAGGGCGTTGTCCAGGGCGGCGCCCAGCAGCGGGCCGAGCATCCGGTCGGGGGCGCTGACACCGGCGGTGCGCAGCAGCTCCATGGACTGGGCGACCAGCGTCACCAGGTGGTTGGCGCCGAGGGCGAGGGCCGCGTGGTACAGCGGGCGGTTCTCCTCGGCGACCCACTCCGGCTCACCGCCCATCTCGATCACCAGCGCCTCGGCGGCCAGCCGCAGCTCCTCGGGCGCGGTCACGCCGAACGAGCAGCCGGCCAGCCGCTGCACGTCGACGGGCGTGCCGGTGAACGTCATCGCCGGATGCAGGGCCAGCGGCAGCGCGCCCGCGCGCAGGGCGGGGTCGAGCACCTTGGCGCCGTAGCGGCCGGAGGTGTGCACCAGCAGCTGGCCGGGTCGTACCGCGCCGGTGTCGGCGAGGCCCTGGACCAGGCCGGGCAGGGTGTCGTCGGGGACGGTCAGCAGCACCAGGTCGGCGCGCTCCAGCACCTCGGCGGGTGCCGTCACCGGCACGCCGGGCAGCAGTTCGGCGGCGCGGCGCCGGGAGGCGTCGGAGACGGCGGAGACGGCCACCGGGCGGTGTCCGGCGAGCTGGAGGGACGCGGCGAGCGCGGGACCCACGCGACCGGCGCCGACGACGCCTACGGTGAGCCGCGCGGGGCGGTCCCTGGGGTCTGGCTGTTGGCTTGTACTCACGCGACGGCGGCCTTCCCGTTCCAGTCCGCTCCGGGTACCGGACGATTTCTCGTCATGTTAACGCGATCGGTTGGAGGGGGGTCCGTTCATCCACAGGCTGTGGGTTTTCCCACGGGCTCCCCGCGGGCTTCCCACGGGCTCCCCACGGGCTGCGCGGACGGCGAAATCCCGGTGCCCCGACCCGCCGATGGCGGCATGATCCCCAGGCATGAGGGACGTGACGCGGCACCAGGACGAGCAGGACCCCCGACCGGCGCCGGACCTGCTGCGCGAGCGGCGCAGCGCCGCCTACCGCAAGGCCCGACGGGTGCTGTCCCGGCCCGGCTTCGGCGGGTCGGTCCGCGAGCGGCTGGCGTGGCTCCAGGAGGCCGGGCCGCAGGTGTACGACCTGGACGAGCCGGCCGACCTCTACGGCGACCGGATCGTCGCGGCCCTGGAGGAGCGCGTCGCGGACCTGCTCGGCCTGGAGGCGGCGGTGTTCTTCCCCACCGGCACGATGGCCCAGCAGGTGGCCCTGCGCTGCTGGGCGGGCCGCACCGGCACCCCCACGGTCGCGCTGCACGCGCTGGCCCACCCCGAGGTGCACGAAAAGGACGCGTTGAGCCTGGTCAGCGGGTTGCGTCCGGTCCATCTGACGGCCGAGTCCCGGCTGCCCACCGCCGACGAGGTACGGGGCTTCGAGGAGCCGTTCGGCACGCTGATGCTTGAACTCCCCCTCAGGGACGCCGGGTTCCTGCTGCCCGCCTGGGAGGAGCTGACGGAGCTGGTGGAGGCGGCGCGGGAGCGGGACGCGGTGGTCCACTTCGACGGGGCGCGGCTGTGGGAGGCCACCGAGCACTTCGGCCGCTCCCTGGAGGAGGTCGCCTCCCTCGCGGACAGCGTCTACGTGTCCTTCTACAAGTCCCTCGACGGCTTCGGCGGCGCCGCCCTCGCCGGTCCGAGGGTGCTGATCGACGAGGCGAGGGCCTGGCGGCACCGGTACGGCGGCATGGTCTTCCAGCAGTTCCCGACCGCCCTGTCGGCGCTGATCGGCCTGGAGCGGGAGCTGCCGCGGCTGCCGGAGTACGTGCGGCACGCGCGCGTGGTGGCCGCCGCGCTGCGCGAGGGCTTCACGGCGGCGGGCCTCCCCTGGGCCCGCGTCCACCCCGAGGTGCCGCACATCCACCAGTTCCAGGTCTGGCTGCCGTACGACCCGGAGGTGCTCGCCGAGGCCGCGGTACGCCAGGCGGAGGAGACCGGCGCGATGCCGTTCGCCTCCGGCTGGGTGCCCGCCGGTCCGGGCCTGGCCTTCACCGAGGTGACCGTGCGGTCGGCGGGGCTGGAGTGGACGGCGGACGAGGTGCGGGAGGCGGTCGCGCAGTTCGCGGCGCGGCTGCCGGGCGGGGGCGGTTCGCCGCTCAGCCCGTAGCGCCCGACCCCGTCCGGCGGCTCGGCCGGAACAGGACGCGGGCCGGTCGTCCGGCGGGCACCGCGCGCGAGCGGCCCCGCTCGCGCAGGGCCTGACGGTCGTAGGTGCCGGGGGCGGGCGGGGCGGGCTCGTTCCGCTGCCGGGCGCGGTGGGCGTCGAGGACGTGCTGCTGGGTGATGCTCATCGGTCCGCCTCTGCTGGACGTCGAAAGGTGCACGGGATCCGGGGCTCCGCGGCGGCCCCGGTGGCCTCCACCCTGCGCCCGCTGCCCGCGGCTGTCGCCTCGATTGACGGGCGGCGTCAATCGGGGGCCGCGTTGTCAGTGGCGGGGTGCACCATGGACGGCATGAGCGTGCGCATCGACATCACGGGGCTGCGGCCGGAGAGGGTCGCTTTCGTGCCCTCCCCGCTGGCCGAGCTCGGCATGGCGTTGCACGCGCT
The DNA here is from genome assembly GCF_964272895.1 of Streptomyces sp. enrichment culture. Taxonomy (GTDB): domain Bacteria; phylum Actinomycetota; class Actinomycetes; order Streptomycetales; family Streptomycetaceae; genus Streptomyces. The sequence goes on along the minus strand of NZ_OZ186832.1, from coordinate 4,216,779 downwards.
GTCCGAACCGGCCCACCACCCCGGCCTCCAGGGCTGGGCGACCGGCGTCACCGCCCGCCTGGACCCGCACCTGGCGGACCGGATGTGCGAGGCCGACTTCCTGTGGCGCACCACCTTCTCGGACCTGTTCCTGCCCTTCGCGGGCCTGCCCGCCGGCACGCTGCCGGGCGCCACGCTCGCCGAGGAGCTGGACCTGCTGGACAAGCTGACCGACCAGCAGTTCGTGGACGCGGCCCTGGAGTTCACGTGCATGTCCCAGTACGACCTCGGCGTGCCGGACATCCTGTCGAGCCCCGAGGTGCGCCGCCGGGCGCTGGAGACCGCCGCCTCCCGGGGGCCGCGGCAGGTGCGCTTCACCCAGCGCCTGCTGGACGACCCGCCTGCCGTACGCGCGTGGCTGCGCCGCTTCCTGGAGGACTGCGACGAGGCGTTCTTCGCGGAGGCGTGGTCCCGGCTGAGCCACCAGCTGGCCGCCGACGCCCGGCACAAGACGGATGTGCTGCGCCGCCGTGGCCTGGCGGAGGCGCTGGCCGCGGTGTCCCCGGCGCTGGCGCTGGACGAGAGCGCCGGCCGGATCGTCGTGGACAAGGTGGTCGACGGTACGGCCGCCGGGGCCGACGGTCTGCTCCTGGTGCCGACGAGCCTGGGCTGGCCGCATCTGAACGTGCTGCACCGCCACGGCTGGCAGCCCCTGCTCCACTACCCCGTGGGCTCGCCCGAGCTGTCCTGCCCGCCGTCGGTGGAGGAGCTCACGCTGCGGATGACCGCGCTCTCCCACCCGGTGCGGATGCGGCTGTGCCGCCATCTGGCCCGCAGCGCGTACACCACCAGCGATCTCGCCCAGGTGCACGGCATGACCGCCCCGGAGATATCCCGGCACCTCGGGGTGCTCAAGAAGGCGGGACTGGTCACCACGCGCCGGCGCGGCCGCTATGTGCTGCACCAGCTGGACGTCAGGGTGGTGGCCCGGCTGGGCAGCGACTTCCTGGAGGGCATCCTCCGGTAGCCGCAGGGCTCACCGCAGGGCAGCTCGGGCGGCCGTGGGCTCAGTCGAACCGGATGTGCCGGAACCCCACCCGCGCCTGCCGCAGCCGGGTCCGCAGGGCCCCTTCGGTGTTGGGCCGCAGGGTCAGTCCGGCCAGTACGGCGATGCGGTCGGCGGTCCTGGCGACGGTGGTGCGGTCGGTCCACAGATGTTCGGCGAACTCCGGCTCCCGCAGCCGCTCCAGGCACCGGTCGAGCTGGGACACGGCCCAACTCTCCCTCCGGGCAGCGGTGTTCTTCCCGGCGACGAACCGGAGGAGGTGCCCGAAGCCCCGCTCGCGCAGCCGCCTCAGCACGGTCTCGCGTTCGGCGAGGAGCGTGAAGTGGTGGACGTCGTGGCCGAGTGCGCGCAGCCGGCCGACCGTCTCGGCGAAGCAGACGGGGTCGGTGACCGTCATCGGCGCGATGACCACGCCCTGCTGCTTGGTCAGGGCGAGATCGAGCACCTCGACGACGCCGGCCCGCCAGGACGCGAGCTCCTGGAAGTCTCCCCGCAGTTCGGGCGGCAGCATGCGGCGCAGGCCGAACCCGGCGTGCTCGGGGTCGCAGATGACGCTGCCCGGCAGGCGGCGCTGTATCTCGTGTGCGGTCTGTGTCTTGCCGCCCCCGAAGGGGCCGTTGATCCACAGGAGCATGCGCAGAAGGTACCGGCGCACCGGGCGCCCGTCAGCCGGACGCGACGCCTTTCTCGGCATGTCCGCCGCTTCTCGCCGTGCCCGCCGGTTCCCCGCCGCGCCCGTGCCGGCCGCTTTCTCCGCCGTTCCCTCTGCTCACCGTGCCGACGGCTTTCTCCGCCGTGCCCGCCGGTCCGGCGCCCTGCCCGCCGGTCCCTCCCCCCTGCCCGCCGTCTCCTCAGCCGTGACCGCCGGCCCGCACCAGGCCCGTCTCGTAGGCCAGCACCACCACCTGCACCCGGTCCCGCAGGCCCAGCTTGGTCAGGATGCGGCCGACGTGCGTCTTCACGGTCGCCTCGGACAGCACGAGCCGGGCCGCGATCTCCCCGTTGGACAGCCCCTGCGCGACCAGGATCATGACCTCGCGCTCGCGGTCGGTGAGCCGTTCCAGCTCCTTGTGCTGGGGCTGGCCGCCGGTGGCGGGCAGCATCGGGGCGAAGCGGTCCAGCAGACGTCGGGTGGTGGAGGGCGCCACGACCGCGTCGCCGCTGTGCACCGAGCGGATGGCGCCGAGCAGCTCGCCGGGCGGCACGTCCTTGAGCATGAAGCCGGAGGCGCCCGCCTTCAGCCCGGAGAAGGCGTACTCGTCGAGGTCGAAGGTGGTCAGGATCAGCACCTTCGGCGGGTTGGGGTCCGAGCAGATGCGGCGGGTGGTCTCGACGCCGTCCAGCTTCGGCATGCGGACGTCCATCAGCACCACGTCGACGGCGGTCGAGCGCAGCACCTGAAGGGCCTCGACGCCGTCACCCGCCTCGGCGACGACCTCCATGTCCGGCTGCGCGGCGAGCACCATCCGGAATCCGGTGCGCAGCAGCACCTGGTCGTCCACGAGCATCACGCGGATCGTCATCGGGTCCTCTTCCGTCGTCCGTCTCGCTGGGGTCAGCGGGTCTGGCAGGGATCTCAGGGAGTCTGAGTCCCCAGGGGCTGTGGGGAGTGTGTGCCGTACGGCGTCCTACAGGTGTCAACGGGGGCGTACGCGGTGTCAGTGCGCCGGTTTCAGCGGCAGCAGGGCGCTGATCCGGAATCCTCCGCCGGGTCGGGGCCCGGCGTCCAGCGTGCCGCCGACCATGCCGACGCGCTCGCGCATCCCGATCAGGCCGTGGCCCTGTCCGTCGGCGCCGCCCTCCTCGTACAGCTCGTGCGGGGCCCCCTTGCCGTCGTCCTCGACGAGCAGGCCGAGGCCGTCGTCGAAGTAGACCAGCCGCACGCTCGCCCCGGCGTTCGGGCCGCCGTGCTTGCGCGTGTTGGTGAGCGCTTCCTGGACGATCCGGTACGCGGTGAGCTCGACGCCGCTGGGCAGCGGGCGGGGGGTGCCCTCGACCTTGAAGTCGATGGGCAGTCCGGAGTCGCGGCACTGCTCGACGAGGTCCTCGATCTGCTGCACGTCGGGCTGCGGGACGTACTCGCCGGCCTCCTGGTGCTCCCCGGTGCGCAGCACGCCGAGCAGGCGGCGCATCTCGGCGAGCGCCTGTCGACCGGTGGAGGAGATGGTCTCCAGGGCCTTCTTCGCCTGGTCGGGGGCGGCGTCGAGGACGTAGGCGGCACCGTCGGCCTGCACCACCATCACGGAGACGTTGTGCGCGACGACGTCGTGCAGCTCGCGGGCGATGCGGGCGCGCTCGGCGGCGACGGCGACCTTCGCCTGCGCCTCGCGCTCCTTCTCCAGGCGGGCCGCGCGCTCCTCCAGCTGCGCGAAGTAGGCGCGACGGGTGCGCAGGGAGTCGCCGAGCACCCAGGCCAGGGCGAACGGCACGGTCTGGAACCCGGCGATGGCCACATGGCCCAGCGCGCTGGTGTCCGGGTCGTGCCAGCGGATCTGCGCCAGGGGCGCCGCGAGCAGCCCGCCGACCAGGGCGAGCCGGCGGGCCCAGGCCGCCTCGGTGGTGGCGACGGTGTAGACGATCACCAGCATGGCGAAGTTGGCCACCGTGGTCGGCACGTCCAGCACCAGCTGTGCGACCCCGACCGCGGCGGCCAGGACCAGCATGGTCTCCGGGATGCGGCGGCGCAGCGCGACCACCACGCACAGCAGCAGCGTGACCGGGACGACCACCCACGGCAGATCGGTCCCGTTGGCCTCCTGCTCGACCGTTCCGCCCACCACGGAGAGCCCGAACAGGACGATCGCCCAGAAGGAGTCGACCCCGGTCGGGTGCCTGCGGAGGAAGTCATAGAGGCGCTGCACGTAACCCAGCGTAGGGAAACGCGATGAGTGCCCGGGTCAACCGGAGGGCCGATCCGCGCCCGACGCGCGTACTCCGCAAGGTGGAGGCCCCCTTCCCCTGTGCGCCTAGCCTGGCGGCGTGAAGGACGAGGTGACGGTGGGATGACCGAGGCGGAGACGGCTGCGGCCGGCGGTGGGTGGCGTGGCTGGCGGGACGCGGCGCAGGCCGCCCTGTACGGGCCCGGCGGCTTCTACCGCAGGCCGGAGGGGCCGGCCGGGCACTTCCGTACGTCGGTGCACGCCTCGCCGCTGTTCGCGCGGGCCGTGGCCCGGCTGCTGTGCCGGGTCGACGAGGCGCTGGGGCGTCCGGAGCGGCTGGACTTCGTGGACATGGCCGCGGGCCGCGGCGAGCTGGCCGCCGGGGTGCTGGCCGCGCTGCCCGCCGAGGTGAGCGCGCGCGCCCGCGTGTGCGCCGTCGAGATCGCCGGGCGCCCCGAGGGGCTGGATGCGCGGATCGCGTGGCTCGCCGAGCCCCCGCGGGACGTCACCGGGCTGCTCTTCGCCAACGAGTGGCTGGACAACGTGCCCCTTGAGGTGGCCGAGGTCGGCCCCGACGGCGTGCCCCGGCTGGTCCTCGTACGGGAGGACGGGACGGAACGGCTCGGGGCGCCGGTCACGGGCGCCGAGGCGGAGTGGCTGGCGCGGTGGTGGCCCCTGCCGGGCGAGGAGGGGCTGCGGGCCGAGATCGGGCTGCCGCGCGACACGGCGTGGGCGGGAGCGGTCGCGGGCGTGCGGCGGGGGCTCGCGGTGGCGGTCGACTATGCGCACACCGCCGACGCGCGCCCCCCGTTCGGGACGCTCACCGGCTTCCGGGAGGGGCGCGAGACGGCGCCCGTGCCGGACGGGTCGTGCGATGTGACGGCGCACGTCGCCCTGGACGCGTGCACGCTCCCCGGGGGGCGCGTGATCTCCCAGCGCGACGCCCTGCGCGCCCTCGACCTCACCGGCGCACGCCCCCCGCTCGCGCTGGCGTCCACCGACCCCGCTACGTACGTACGCGCCCTCGCGAGCGCCGGGGAGGCCGCCGAGCTCACCGCGGTCGGCGGCCTCGGCGACTTCGGCTGGCTGATCCAGCCGGTGGGCATCGCGGACCCGTTCGCGGGGGCGGCGGACTGACCCGCGTACGCCCTACTTGTCGATGTCCCCGACCACGAAGAACATCGACCCCAGGATCGCCACCATGTCCGCCACCAGCGTGCCGGGCAGCAGCTCGGTCAGCGCCTGGATGTTGTTGTAGGACGCCGAGCGCAGCTTCAGCCGGTACGGCGTCTTCTCACCCTTGCTGACCAGGTAGTAGCCGTTGATGCCGAGGGGGTTCTCGGTCCACGCGTACGTGTGCCCCTCGGGCGCCTTCAGCACCTTCGGCAGCCGCTGGTTGATCGGGCCGGGCGGCAGCTCGGCGAGCCGGTCCAGACAGGCGTCGGCCAGGTCCAGGGCGTTGTGGGTCTGCTCCAGCAGGCACTCGAAGCGGGCGAGGCAGTCGCCCTCCTGCCGGGTGACCACCTTCAGGGTGTCCTGGAGCTCGCCGTACGCCAGATACGGCTCGTCGCGGCGCAGGTCGAAGTCGACACCGGAGGCGCGCGCGATCGGCCCGCTCACACCGTAGGCGTGCACGGCCTGCGGGGTGAGCTCCCCCACGCCCCGGGTGCGCCCCCGGAAGATCTCGTTGCCGAGGACCAGGTCGTCGAAGACGTCCATGCGCGAGCGCACCGCGGCGACGGCGCCCCGCGCGCGCGTGGCCCATCCGGCCGGCAGGTCCTCCTTCAGGCCGCCGACGCGGTTGAACATGTAGTGCATCCGCCCGCCGGAGACCTCCTCCATGACGTTCTGGAGCACCTCGCGCTCCCGGAACGCGTAGAAGACCGGCGTGATGCCACCGAGCTCCAGCGGGTACGAGCCGAGGAACATCAGGTGGTTCAGCACGCGGTTCAGCTCGGCGAGCAGCGTGCGCGTCCACACCGCGCGCTCGGGCACCTCCATGCCGAGCATGCGCTCCACCCCGAGGACCACGCCGAGCTCGTTGGAGAACGCCGACAGCCAGTCGTGACGGTTGGCCAGCATGATGATCTGGCGGTAGTCGCGCGCCTCGAACAGTTTCTCCGCGCCCCGGTGCATATAGCCGATCACCGGCTCCGCGCGTGTGATGCGCTCGCCGTCCAGGACGAGCCTGAGGCGCAGCACGCCGTGCGTCGACGGGTGCTGGGGGCCGATGTTGAGCACCATGTCGGTGCTCTCCGCGGCGCCGCCGATTCCGACCATGGTCTCCGTCTGAGGAGTCATGGACACAGTCTCTCCTACGTAGGCTGGCCGTATGGAGACGGGGAGCCCGCGGGCCGCGGAAACGGTGGGAGCCGACAGGACCGAACCGATCGACTTAGCCGTGCCGCCCGAGCGGGTGGACCGCGCCGACCGGGCCCCGGCGGTGGACCGTGACGGTCCGGGGTGGACCGGGCTGCCGCGGGGGCTGCTGCGGTTGCGGCGGATGCTGCTGGCGCTGGGGGCGGGCGCGCCGGCGATCGGCACGGCGCTGCCGCTCGGCCTGCTGGTCGGGCCCGCCTGGGCGGCCCTCGCCCTGGTGCCGGTGGCGGTACTGGCCGTGGGCTGGGTGCTGCTGGAGCACAACTGGCGGTCCTGGCGCTACGCCGAGCGCGCCGACGAGCTCCTGATCAGCCGGGGCGTGCTGTGGCGCAGGGTCACCGTCGTGCCGTACGGCCGTATGCAACTGGTCGAGGTCACCTCAGGACCGGTCGAGAGACGCTTCGGACTGGCCAGTGTCCAGCTGCACACCGCCGCCGCCGCGACCGACGCCACCATCCCCGGCCTCGACCCGGCCGAGGCGGAACGGCTGCGGGATCGGCTCACCGCGCTCGGCGAGGCCCGATCGGCGGGGCTGTGACCACGCCGGGCACCGACGGGTGCATACGCCCGGCGAACACGCCCGAGCCATCCGGCTCCGCACCGGACGCACCCGCCGTGACACCGGGCGCCGGGCGGGACGCGGTCCCCGAGGCACCGGGTGCCGGGCAGGACGCGGTCCCCGAGCCACCGGGCGCCGGGCAGGACGCGGTCCCGAAGGCGTGTGGCGCCGAGCAGGTCGTGCTCCCCGAGGACGCCGTCGTCGAGCGGCGGCTGCATCCCGTGACCTCGCTGCGCCGAGCCTGGGCGCCGATCGCCGTGATCCTCGGGTGGGCCACGCACGACCCGGGCCAGACACAGCGCCAGCTGGAGCGGCTGACGGCCACCACCCTGCTGATCGGCGTGGCCGTGATCGTGCCGGCCGCCGCCCTCTACGGCTTTCTGACCTGGTGGTACACCCGTTTCGCGATCACGGACACGGAACTGCGCATCCGGACCGGCCTGGTGTTCCGCCGCGCCGCGCACATCCGGCTGGAGCGGATCCAGGCGATCGACGTCACCCGCCCGCTGCTCGCCCGGCTCGCGGGCGTGGCGAAGCTGCGGCTGGACGTCGTCGGCGCCGACAAGAAGGACCAGCTCGCGTTCCTGGGGGAGCGCGAGGCGCGTGCGCTGCGCGCGGAGCTGCTCGCGCGCGCCGCCGGTTTCGCGCCCGAGACGGCGCGCGAGATCGGTGAGGCACCGGCGCGCAGGCTGCTGCGCGTGCCCCCCGGCACCCTCGCCGGCGCGCTCCTGCTGACCGGCGCGACCTGGGGCACGCTGCTCGCCGCGCTCGCCGTACTGCCGGTGCTGTGGGCGTGGACCCACAGCCTGTGGACGGTTCTCGGCACCGCGCTGCCGATGCTGAGCGCCGCGGGCGCGCGCAGCGTGGGACGCTTCGTCGCCCACTACGACTGGACGGTCGCCGAGTCCTCGGACGGGCTGCGCATCGACCGCGGCCTGCTGGACCGCACCCACGAGACGGTGCCGCCGGGCCGGGTGCAGACCGTGCGGATCGTGGAGCCGCTGCTGTGGCGGGCGCTCGGCTGGGTGCGGGTCGAACTGGACGTGGCCGGGTCCTCGAACTCCGTGCTGGTGCCGGTCGCTCCGCGTGCGGTCGCCGAGTCGCTGGTCGCGCGCGTCCTGCCCGGTGTGAGCGTGCCGTCGCATCCGTCGCTGTCGCGTCCGCCGCGGCGCGCGGGCGGATGCGTGCCGCTGTGGTGGCGCGGCTACGGACTCGCCGTCACCGACGCGGTGTTCGCCGCCCGGCACGGCCTGCTGCGCCGCAGCCTCTCGCTGGTCCCGCACGCCAAGGTGCAGAGCGTACGGCTCACCCAAGGGCCCTGGCAGCGCCTGTGGCGCCTCGCCCACGTCCGGGTGGACACCGGAGCCGACAGGACCGTCACGGCCCGTCTGCGGGACGCCGAGGAGGCGGCGAGGCTGCTGCGCGGACAGGCGGACCGCTCCCGGACGGGGCGCCGGGACGCGGTGCCGGACCGGTGGATGGCCGGGTGTTGACCGGCGATTGACCGGTGGACGACGGACCCGGAATGACGGAGGGCGGCACGCGTGCGCGTGCCGCCCCCGTGATGTGAGGGAGCGTCAGGAGGCCGCGCTGCGCAGGCCCTGGACGTCGATCTGCTCGGTCTCGTCGTGCGCGGTCAGGTCGATCACCTGGCCGACGGCCCGCGTCTGCGCACCGGCCGGCCGGAACCGGGCCTCCGCCTCGGCCTTGTGCAGATCGAGCGCCTCCTGGCCGACGACATCGGCGAGATCCTCGTTCTGCACCGCCTCCAGCGCCGCGGGCGCCGGCTTCTTCGTACCGAAGAAGTCGAAACCGCCCTCGATCGCCGGGCGCCGCGCGGGCGCGGGCGGCACGACGGCCACCGCGGTGGGGACGGCGAAGTGGGGCGCCGCCGAGCCGGGCGCCGCCGACGCCGGGGCCTTCGACTGCGCGCGGGACATGTCCTGCTCGGTGTGCGGGTCGGCGGCCGCGCGCTCATGACCGGCGGCCGCCGCGGACTTCCCCCGCGCCTCGTCCTCCGCTGCGGCCTCCGTACCGGCGTCACCGGCGCGGTCGGTGCCGCCGACGGCCTCGCCGGTCTGGGCGTCACCCGCGTCAGCCGCGTCACCCGCACCGGCGGCACCGGCCGCACCGCCGGCACCGCCCGCCAGCCGGCTCAGCGCCGCGTTCGCCCGCACGAACAGCTCCGCGCCCCCCGGCGAGAACACCGCGGGCGCGTCCGGCTCGTCCCCGCGCGCGTGGTCGGCGTCCGCGTCCGCCGGAAGCGTCGGCTCGGCACCCTCGGCGGCCGGCGTCTCGGTCTCGCCCCGCCGCGGCACCGGTACGGGCGGCAGCGCGGCGCGCGTGGGCGCGCCGGACCCGATCTCCAGCAGCCGGCGGCCCTCCAGGGCGCTGGCCCGCTCGGTCTCCGCCGTGGCGTAGCGGCGCAGCAGAGCCGCGTGCTCGTTGCGCAGCTTCGCCAGCTCCGCCCGCTTGGCCCGCAGCCGCTGCTCCAGCTTGCCGCGCAGTTCTCGCGACTCCTCCAGGTCGGACTCCAGTTCGGCGACCCGTTCCTCGTGCCGCCACTCGTCGCTCGCACGCGCGCGCGTGAGGTCGGCGACCTGCTTGCCGGCCTGCATGTCCCAGCGACGCATCACGACCGCGCCGACGACCGCCGTACCCGCGGCCGCCGCGGCGAGAACGCGCAACAGCGCCGCTTCCGTGAACACCCAGGGGCCGAACGCGCAGACGACGGAGACGCCTGCGATCGCCGACGGCGGCAGCAGCCTGTGCAGAGGCGGGGAATGGCGGTGACGTCCACGTGGCATGGCCAGAAACTTACCGCGCGTAGATGAACCGTGGTGCCCTGGGTCACAAAAACACAGCCTCAACAGGGCCTTCACAGGCCATCAGGCATTCACTCCGCGCGCGCGTCCGCGCCCCGAGTGAACCTCCCTCCCGAACTCACCGTCCTAGAGGGCGCAATGTGGCCGGATGCCCGAATCGGCACCGGCCGCCACACTCGACTCGCGGAGCCACGGGAAGCGATGCCTGCCAGGGAAGAACAGGACATGACGGGCAAGGACCCGGCCCCGCCCGGCCGCGCACGGCGCCTGCCCCGCGGCCCCCGGCCCGAGTCGGTGCCCGTCCTCGCCGCCCGCGTGGGCGCGTCGGTGGGCCTGCTGGACATCGCCGCCGGTGTCCTCCCCCGCTTCGGGTACGGCGGGCTGCACGCTCCCGCCGAGGTACTGCCGGGCGCGCTCGGCCCCTTGGCGGCGGCGGTCTCGCTCGCCGCGGGCGTGCTCCTGCTGCTGTTCGCGCACGGCCTCGGACGCGGCGAGCGGGGTGCCCTGCGGGCCGCCTCGGTGCTGCTGCCGGCCGGTGCCCTCGCCCAGTTCACCTACCGCGGTGCCCTGCTCGGCACGGTCGCCGGGCTGGCCCTGCTGTGGCTCCTGCTGCGCCACCGGGAGCAGTTCACCGCCCTGCCCGACCCCCGCGGCCGCCGGCACGCACTCGCCCACTTCGTCCTCATGGGCGCCTTCTCGCTGCTGCTGGGCCTGGTCGTGGTCAGCGCCCACCCCGGCCACACGGTCGGCGACCCCAGCCTGGCCGACCGGCTCACCCACGTCCTGTACGGCCTGTGCGGCCTCGACGGGCCCGTCGACTACCGCGGCACCACCGCCTGGACGGTCTCCTTCTCCCTCGGCGCGCTCGGCCTGCTCACCGCGGCCACCACCCTCTGCCTCGCGCTGCGCCCCGGAAACCCCGCCGCCCACCGCAGCACCGAGGACGAGGCCCGGCTGCGCACCCTGCTCGAACGCCACGGCGAGCGCGCCCCCCTCGGCCGGCTCGCCCTGGGCCGCGACGAGGCCGTCGTCTTCTCCCCCAGCGGCAAGGCCGCCGTCACCTATCGCGTCGTCTGCGGCGTCATGCTCGCCAGCGGCGACCCCATCGGCGAGATGGAGGCATGGCCGGGAGCCATCGAGCGCTTCATGGACGAGGCCCGCGCCCACTCCTGGACACCGGCCGTCAGAGGCTGCTCCGAGACCGGCGGCCGGGTGTGGGCCCGCGAGACCGGCCTGGACGCCCTTGCACCAGGCGACGGGGCGGTGGTGGACACCGCGGATTTCTCCCTCGCCGGCCGCCCGATGCCGGTCGTGCGCCGGATGGCCGGGCGCATCGAGCGGGCCGGTTACGCAACCCGGGTACGACATGCCCGTGACCTCGGCACCGCCGACGACTGGCGCTCCACCGACCGCGCGTCCCTCCACGCGGCGTGACCCCCGACCGGCCGGGAGGCCGCACACCCCGCCGCCGCGCGGCCCCGTGCCCGGGCCGCACCCCGTTCCCGGCCCCCGCGGGGCCTACGCTGAACATATGAGCAACCAGAGCGGACGCGGGCGCGTCGCGGGCCTTCCGGAATGGGACCGCTGCGCGGTCATGGGAGTCGTCAACGTGACGCCCGATTCCTTCTCCGACGGCGGCCGCTGGTTCGACACCACCGCGGCCATCAAGCACGGCCTCGACCTCGTCGCCCAGGGCGCCGACCTCGTCGACGTCGGCGGCGAGTCCACCCGCCCCGGCGCCACCCGCGTCGACGAGGACGAGGAGCTGCGCCGCGTCATCCCCGTCGTCCGCGGACTGGCCTCCGAAGGCGTCGTCGTCTCCGTGGACACCATGCGCGCCTCGGTCGCCGCCCGGTCCCTCGCCGCCGGCGCCGCCCTGGTCAACGACGTCAGCGGCGGCCTCGCCGACCCCGGCATGATCCCCGCCGTCGCCGACGCGGGCGCCCCCTTCGTCGTCATGCACTGGCGCGGCTTCCTCCAGGGCGGCAACGTCAAGGGCCGCTACGCCGACGTCGTCACCGAGGTCGCCGACGAGCTGCACGCGCGCGTGCAGGCCGTCCTGGACGGGGGCATCTCCCCCGACCGCGTCGTCGTCGACCCCGGCCTCGGCTTCTCCAAGGAGGCCGAGCACGACCTCAGCCTCCTCGCCCACCTCGACCGCCTGCGGGACCTCGGCCACCCGCTGCTCGTGGCCGCCTCCCGCAAGCGTTTCCTCGGCCGCGTCCTCGCCGGACCCGAGGGGGCGCCACCGCCCGCGCGGGAGCGCGACGCCGCCACGGCCGCCGTCTCCGCGCTCGCGGCGCACGCCGGAGCGTGGGCGGTGCGCGTGCACGAGGTGCGCGCCACAGCGGACGCCGTGCGCGTCGCCCGCGCCGTGGAAGGAGCCCGGTGAGCGCCCCGCACACCGACGTCGAACAGGTGGAAGCCGCCAACACCGCCTTCTACGAGGCCCTGGAACGCGGCGACTTCGAGGAGCTCTCCTCGCTCTGGCTGACGCCCTCGGACCTGGGCGTCGACGAGGAGTACCACGACCCCGCCGACACCGGCGTGGTCTCCTGCGTGCACCCCGGCTGGCCGGTGCTGACCGGCCGGGCCGAGGTCCTCAGGTCGTACGCCCTGATCATGGCGAACACCGAGTACATCCAGTTCTTCCTCACCGACGTCCATGTCTCCGTGACCGGCGACACCGCCCTGGTGACCTGCACCGAGAACATCCTCAGCGGCGGCCCCGCCCCCGAGGGCAGCGGCGAGCTGGGCCCGCTGGTCGGCCAGCTCGTGGTCGCCACGAACGTCTTCATGCGCACCTCGGACGGCTGGAAGCTCTGGGCGCACCACGCCTCGCCCGTCCTCGCGGAGAGCGAGGGGGACGAGGACGAGGACTCGCCCGCCTGAGGGGGTAAGCGCCCCTGAGGGGACACGCACGCCGCCACCGGGGCGAAGAAGTGGTTGGGATCACGGCCCTCTGGGTAGGGGCGACCACCGACCCGTGAGACGCCGGGTTCTCCAGGGGAAACACCCGCGGGACACCCCTGGCCCCCGGCTCGGTCACGCCCCCGTGGCCCGGCGCTGTCGGTGCCCGCAGGTAGATTCGTTCGAGGCCGGTCTGCCGCCCGCACGCGGCAGCCACCGGCCGTCACCGACGATTGCAGGAGTGATTCGCGTGGATCGTGTCGCGCTGCGCGGCCTGAAGGCCCGCGGGCACCACGGTGTGTTCCCCAAGGAACGCGAGGAGGGCCAGACCTTCATCGTGGACCTCGTCCTTGGCCTGGACACCCGGCCGGCCGCGGCCGACGACGACCTGGCGAAGACCGTGCACTACGGCATCGTGGCGGAGGAGGTCGTGGCCGTCGTCCAGGGTGAGCCCGTCAACCTCATCGAGACCCTCGCCGAGCGCATCGCCCAGGCATGTCTGAAGCACGACGGGGTGCGGGAGGTCGAGGTCTGCGTCCACAAACCGGACGCGCCGATCACGGTCCCATTCGACGACGTGACCATCACGATCACCCGGAGCCGAGTATGACCGCATCGTTCACCGAGGGTCCCAGCGACCCGACCGTACAGCCGGTGCCGGCCTCCGTCGTCGAGAAGGTCGACGCCGCCGACGCCACCCTGCACAACCCGCGGCGCGCGGTCCTCTCCATCGGCTCCAACCTGGGCAACCGCCTGGAGACCCTCCAGGGCGCCATCGACGCCCTGGAGGACACCCCCGGCGTGCGCGTGAAGGCCGTGTCTCCGGTCTACGAGACCGAGCCGTGGGGCGTGGAGCCCGGCAGCCAGCCCTCGTACTTCAACGCGGTCGTGATCCTGAAGACCACGCTGCCGCCGTCCTCCCTGCTGGAGCGGGCGCACGCGGTCGAGGAGGCGTTCCACCGGGTGCGCGAGGAGCGCTGGGGCGCCCGCACCCTCGACGTCGACATCGTCGCCTACGCCGATGTCGTCTCCGACGATCCGGTCCTCACCCTGCCCCACCCCCGCGCCCATGAGCGCGCCTTCGTCCTCGCCCCGTGGCACGACGTCGAGCCCGCCGCCCAGCTGCCCGGCCACGGTGCCGTCGCCGAGCTGCTGGGCTCGGTCACCCGCGAGGGCGTCGCGCCGCGCGCGGACCTGGAACTCCGGCTGCCCGAGTAGTCGTTAAGGTCAGGACGGCAAGGTCCCGGACCGTACGCGCCGGGGGAGCTGAAGGGACACCGTGAGAGAGCTGCGCATCAGGATGCTGGCCGGCGTGTTCGTCGTCGCCGGCGTCCTGTCCTGGGCCGGAGCCCGCCTGTGGAACTCGGTCGGCACGCTCCCCAGCGTCCCCCTGGCCGCGCCCATCGTGCTGGCCGCGATCGCCGCGATCCTCCTGGCCACGGCGCTGTCCCTGCGCAGCCGTCTCAAGGCCCAGCGCGAACGCCGCCCCGGCGCCAAGGGCGTCGACCCGCTGATGGCCGCCCGCGCGGTGGTCTTCGGCCAGTCCAGCGCCCTGGTCGCGGCCCTCGTCGCCGGCATGTACGGCGGCACGGGCGCCTTCCTCCTGGAGTTCCTCGACATCCCCGCCCGCCGCGACCAGGCCCTCTACGCCGGCTTCTCCGTCCTCGCCGGCATCGCCGTCATAGCGGCCGCCCTCTTCCTGGAGCGCGTCTGCAAACTCCCCGAGGACGACGACCACAACGGCACAGGCACGGCCCCGGCGGCCTAGGCGGCCCTACGTCGCCGACCCGACGGCCGTGCCGTCCGTGGGGCGGCGCGACCTGTGGGACCTGCCTGCCGCGTGCGCCTCGCCGGGACGGCCTCAGCGGGCCATGATCAGGCTCATCGCCTCATTACGAGTGGCGGGATCGCGCAGCTGACCGCGCACTGCCGACGTGATGGTCTTCGCACCCGGCTTTCGCACACCGCGCATCGACATGCACATGTGCTCACACTCAAGGACGACGATCACGCCGCGCGGCTCCAGGATTTCCATCAAGGAATCGGCGACCTGCGTGGTGAGTCGTTCCTGCACCTGCGGACGCCGCGCATAGACATCCACGAGCCGCGCGAGCTTCGACAGACCCGTGATCTTGCCCTCGGTGGACGGAATGTACCCGACATGGGCGACCCCGGCGAACGGCACCAAATGATGTTCACAGCACGACCGGACTTCGATGTCCTTCACGAGCACCATCTCGTCGTGCCCCAGGTCGAACGTAGTCGTCAGCACATCCTCGGGCTTCTGCCACAGCCCAGCGAATATCTCCCGGTAAGCCCGAGCCACCCGCCCCGGCGTCTCCTTCAGGCCCTCGCGGTCCGGGTCCTCGCCGACCGCGATCAGCAGCTCGCGCACGGCGTTCTCGGCGCGCTTCTCGTCGAACTCGCCGATGGAGCCTTCGCCGTCCAGCGTCACGGGGTCGGTCATCTGGTGCCTCGTTCCTGTGCCTGTCGCGTAGGGATCACGCGTCTTACGTGCGGTCACACGAAATGCCGCGCCCCCCAGGCTAGAACCTGGGGGGCGCGGCATCCATTCCGGGACCGGTGCGCTCACCGGGCCCGGAGGGTCAGCTCTCGGGGCGGTCCTCGGTGACCGGCTCGACCGCCGGGGCGGTGTCGGTCGTCGTGGACTTGGCGGTGCTGATCGCCGGAGTCGAGCCGTTGGCACCGTTGGTCAGTGCGAGCTCCTTGGGGGAGAGCACCGGCGGGCGGGTGGACGGCGTACGGCGGGAGGAGCCGGTCCAGGCGGGCCGCGGCGGGCGCTTGACGACCGGGGCGAAGATCTCGGCGATCTCCTCCTTGCCGAGGGTCTCCTTCTCCAGCAGGGCCAGGACGAGGTTGTCGAGGACGTCGCGGTTCTCGACGAGGATCTCCCATGCCTCGTTGTGCGCGTTCTCGATGAGCTTCTTGACTTCCTCGTCCACCAGGGCGGCGACCTCTTCCGAGTAGTCGCGCTGGTGGGCCATCTCACGGCCGAGGAACGGCTCGGTGTTGTCGCCGCCGAACTTGATGGCGCCGAGACGCTCGGTCATGCCGTACTGGGTGACCATCGCGCGGGCCGTGGCGGTAGCCTTCTCGATGTCGTTGGCCGCGCCCGTGGTCGGGTCGTGGAAGACGAGCTCCTCCGCGGCGCGGCCGCCCAGCATGTAGGCCAGCTGGTCCAGCATCTCGTTGCGCGTGGTGGAGTACTTGTCCTCGTCCGGCAGGACCATCGTGTAGCCCAGCGCGCGGCCGCGGCTGAGGATCGTGATCTTGTGGACCGGGTCGGAGTTCGGCGAGGCCGCCGCGACCAGGGCGTGGCCGCCCTCGTGGTACGCGGTGATCTTCTTCTCCTTGTCCGACATGATCCGGGTCCGCTTCTGCGGGCCCGCGACCACCCGGTCGATCGCCTCGTCCAGCATGTGGTTGTCGATCAGCTTCTTGTCCGAGCGGGCCGTCAGCAGCGCGGCCTCGTTCAGCACGTTCGACAGATCGGCACCCGTGAAGCCGGGGGTGCGGCGGGCGACCGCCGCCAGGTCGACGTCCGGGGCGACCGGCTTGCCCTTCTGGTGGACCTTGAGGATCTCCAGACGGCCCTGCATGTCCGGGCGGTCGACCGCGATCTGGCGGTCGAAGCGGCCGGGGCGCAGGAGGGCCGGGTCGAGGATGTCGGGGCGGTTGGTGGCGGCGATCAGGATCACGCCGCCCTTGACGTCGAAGCCGTCCATCTCGACGAGCAGCTGGTTCAGGGTCTGCTCGCGCTCGTCGTGACCGCCGCCGAGGCCGGCGCCGCGGTGGCGGCCGACCGCGTCGATCTCGTCGACGAAGACGATGGCCGGGGCGTTCGCCTTGGCCTGCTCGAACAGGTCACGCACTCGGGAGGCACCGACACCGACGAACATCTCGACGAAGTCGGAACCGGAGATCGAGTAGAACGGCACGCCCGCCTCGCCCGCGACGGCGCGCGCGAGCAGGGTCTTGCCGGTGCCGGGCGGGCCGTAGAGCAGCACGCCCTTGGGGATCTTGGCGCCGACGGCCTGGAACTTGGCCGGCTCCTGGAGGAACTCCTTGATCTCCTGGAGCTCCTCGACGGCCTCGTCCGAGCCGGCGACGTCGGCGAACGTCGTCTTGGGGGTGTCCTTGGTGATGAGCTTGGCCTTGGACTTGCCGAAGTTCATCACTCGGGAGCCGCCGCCCTGCATCTGATTCATCAGGAACAGGAAGACGACCACGATGAGGACGAAGGGGAGCAGGGACAGCAGGATGCCCACGATGGGGTTCTGCTTCGACGGCGAGACGGTGTAGCCGTCGGGGATCTGCTCCTTCTGGAACTTGTCCTGCAGCATGCTGGCGATGGTCACGCCCTGGTCGCCGATGTAGCTCGCCTGGACCTTCGAGCTGCCCTCGACCTTTTCGCCGTCCTTGAGCTCGACCTTGATGGTCTGCTCGTCGCCTGTGGTGAGCTTGGCCGACTCGACCTTGTTCTGATTGATCGCCTGGACGACCTGGCCGGTGTCCACCGTCTTGTACCCACCGGACGAGCCGACGACCTGCATCAACACGACCACGGCAAGGACGGCCAGCACGATCCACATGACCGGCCCACGGAAGTATCGCTTCACGTCCATCCACACGGAGCGGTGCCGCCCCGTCCCTCCTGCCATAGTGAGTTTGATAAGACAGTTCTTCTGACGGTACCCCAGCATTGTCGCCCGAAGCCGCACGGACGACGGGCGAAAGCCGTCTGCATGCTCCAACGGCGCGACGCCCGCCGGGGTTCCCGATCTTCGTACGGAGCTGAGCCCTTCGGGTCAGCCGCCGTAGACGTGAGGCGCGAGCGTACCGACGAACGGCAGGTTGCGGTACTTCTCGGCGTAGTCGAGGCCGTAGCCGACGACGAACTCGTTGGGGATGTCGAAGCCGACCCACTCGACGTCGATGGCGACCTTGGCCGCGTCCGGCTTGCGCAGCAGGGTGCACACCTTCAGCGACTCGGGCTCGCGCGAGCCGAGGTTGGACAGCAGCCACGACAGGGTCAGGCCGGAGTCGATGATGTCCTCGACGATCAGGACGTGCTTGCCCTTGATGTCGGTGTCGAGGTCCTTGAGGATCCGCACGACGCCGGAGGACTGGGTGCCCGCGCCGTAGGAGGAGACGGCCATCCAGTCCATGGTGACGGGGGTGGACAGCGCCCGGGCGAGGTCCGCCATGACCATCACCGCGCCCTTGAGGACGCCGACGATCAGCAGGTCCTTGCCCGCGTACTCCGCGTCGATCTTCGCGGCCAGCTCGGCCAGCTTCGCGTCGATCTCTTCCTTGGTGATGAGTACCTGCTTGAGGTCGGCACCCATGTCTTTCGCGTCCACCCGCATCACTTTCGGTCGTCCCACCGGCTTCTCCGGCCCCTCCGGGGAGGGACCGGGCGTCTCTCAGGTCGGGAGAGAGTCAGCCTTGCCGAATCACCAGTCTGCCACCCTGGCGCTGGGCCACGACTTTGCCGGGGAGGTTGATGGCCCCCTGGCCGCGCCAGCCGGTGATCAGCCGGTCGACTTCCTCGATGTGCCGGGCGAAGAGCGAGCCGGCCGGGGCGCCCGCCTCGATGGCCGCGCGGCGCAGGATCCGGCGGCGTACGGCGGGCGGCAGGGCGTAGAGCTTGGCGCATTCCAGCAGCCCGGCGGCGTCCCGGACCGATGCCTCCACCTGGCGGGCCCAGGCGTCGAGGGCGTCGGCGTCGTCGCGGGAGAGCTGGGCCGTCCGGGCGAGGGCCTCCACGACGCCCTTGCCGAGGGCCTTCTCCAGGGCGGGCAGGCCCTCGTGGCGCAGCCGGGAGCGGGTGTAGGCGGGGTCGGCGTTGTGCGGGTCGTCCCAGACGGGCAGGGACTGGATCATGCAGGCTTTGCGGGCGGTCTGCCGGTCGATCTCCAGGAAGGGGCGCCGGTAGCGGCCGCCGGCCCCCGAGACCGCGGCCATGCCGGACAGGGAGCGGATGCCGGAGCCGCGGGCGAGGCCGAGCAGGACGGTTTCGGCCTGGTCGTCGCGGGTGTGGCCGAGCAGGACCGCGGCGGCGCCGTGGCGGTCGGCGGCGGCGTCGAGGGCGGCGTAGCGGGCGTCGCGGGCGGCGGCTTCGGGCCCGCCGTCGCGGCCGACGTCGACGGTGGCGGCTTCCACGGGGTCCAGGCCCAGTTCACGCAGGCGCAGGACCACTTCCGTGGCGCGCAGGTCGGAACCGGCCTGGAGCTGGTGGTCGACGGTGACGCCGCCGGCGCGGATGCCGAGTTTGGGTGCTTCGAAGGCGAGAGCGGAGGCGAGCGCCATGGAGTCGGCGCCGCCGGAGCAGGCGACGAGCACGAGCGGCATCGGCGGGCGCTCGGGGCCGGGGCTCTGCGGGGTGGAGGTCTGGTCGTTGAGGATGTCGTGGAGGACGCGGCGGACCGCCAGGCGTATCGCCGCGACCGCAGGATGGGGACCCATGTCCGGTTCCCTTCATGAAGTTGTCGGGGGTAGTACCCGAGTTCGGTCACTCAGAGTGTGTAGATGGTGACAGAAACGGGCGGTTCCCCGAGCATTGCACGCCTGTCCAAGGCTCACGGTCCCTCGGACGGGTGATTGGAGGGGCGTTCGTCTGCCGTGACCGGCCGTCGTTCACACCGTTCGCGCGCCTTTCACTCCTCGGTCCTTCCGTGCACCCGTGCGATCCAGTCCGCCGGTTTGGCGATCTCGGTCTTGGTGGGGAGCGTGTTCGGGGAGGTCCACACGCGGTTGAAGCCGTCCATGCCGACCTCGTCGACGACGGCGCGTACGAAGCGTTCGCCGTCGCGGTACTGACGGAGTTTGGCGTCCAGGCCCAGCAGCCGGCGCAGGGCGAGGTCGAGCCGGGAGGCGCCCTTGGCGCGGCGCTGCTGGAACTTCTCGCGGATCTCGGCGACGGTGGCGACGACGTCGGGGCCCACGCCGTCCATGACGTAGTCGGCGTGGCCCTCGAGCAGGGACATCACGGCGGTGAGTCGGCCGAGGATCTCGCGCTGGGCGGGGGTCTGGACGAGCTCGACGAAGGAGCGGCCGCCGTCCTCCTCCTCGCCCTCGGGGCGGCCCCCGGCGAGCGACTGGGCGGCGTCGCGCAGGCGTTCGAGGACGGTGCCGGGGTCGACGTCGGTCTGGGCGAGGAACGCCTGGATCTCGCCCTCCAGGTGGTCGCGCAGCCAGGGCACGGCCGTGAACTGGGTGCGGTGGGTCTCCTCGTGCAGGCACACCCACAGCCGGAAGTCGTGCGGGTCCACGTCGAGTTCGCGTTCGACGTGGACGATGTTGGGCGCGACCAGCAGCAGCCGGCCGCCGCCGTTCTCCCCGGCGGGCAGGTCGCGGCTGGCGGGGGCGAACGTCTCGTACTGGCCGAGGACACGGGAGGCGAGGAACGACAGCAGCATGCCGAGCTCCACGCCGGTGACCTTGCCGCCGACGGCGCCGAGCACGGCGTTGCCGGGGCCGGTACGGCGCTCCTGCATCTTGTCGAGCAGCGGTTTGAGCAGCTCACGGAAGCCGGCGACGTTGGCCTTGACCCAGCCGGGCCGGTCGACGACGAGGACGGGGGTGTCGTCGAGGCCGTCGCCGCCGAGGCGGGTGAAGCGGCGGACGTGCTCCTCGGAGGCCGTGGCGTGCCGGCGCAGCTCCGCGACGACGGCGCGGGCCTCGTCGCGGGTGATCTCCGGGCCCGGTCGCACCAGCCGGGTCGCGGTCGCCACGGCGAGGTTCCAGTCGATCATTCCGGCAGATGCGGCACCACCGATGCTCGTCATGCGTCAACCGTACGTGAGCGCGTCCGCTGGGGGCAGGGCGTCGGGGTCGGCCGCGGCCGGGGTGTCCTCGGCCGCCCGGCGCGGTGGTCTACCGGCAGCCGCAGGACGCCAGCGCCGTCGCCGCCTTGTCCAGGGCCGTCTGGGTGGCCGCCGGGTCCACCGTGCCCGAGGTCAGGAAGGCGAAGGCCAGGAGGCGGCCGTCCAGGTCGACCACCGTGCCGGCGAGGGCGTTGATGCCGGTCAGGGTGCCCGTCTTGGCTCGTACGAGGCCGGCCGCGCCGTCGGTGTAGCGGCTGGTGAGGGTGCCGGTGAAGCCGGCGACGGGGAGGCCGGTGAGGGCGGGGCGGAGTTCGGGGTGGGCGGGGTCGGCGGCCTTGGCGAGCAGGGCGGTGAGCAGGCCGGTGGTGAGGCGGTCGTCGCGGCTGAGGCCGCTGCCGTCCTGGAAGACGGCGCCCCGGACCGGCAGACCGAGCTTCTTCAGCTGGGCCCGGACCGCGCGGCCGGCGCCGTCGAAGTCGGGGCGTTCGCCGGTGGCGAGCGCGGTGTGGCGGACGAGGGCCTCGGCGATGTCGTTGTCGCTGTTGGTCAGCATGCGCTCGACGAG
Organism: Streptomyces sp. enrichment culture; assembly: GCF_964272895.1. Lineage (GTDB taxonomy): Bacteria > Actinomycetota > Actinomycetes > Streptomycetales > Streptomycetaceae > Streptomyces. The sequence goes on along the minus strand of NZ_OZ186832.1, from coordinate 4,195,767 downwards.
GGTGGCGAGCGGCGGGGAGGTGACGGTGGCGAGGGTCTGCGCGCGGCTGGTGGCCTTGGAGGGGCCGGGGGCCGTGGTGCTGATGCCGTGGTCCTTCAGCAGGTCGGCGAAGGCGCGGGTGGCGTCGGCGGCGGGTTCGGCGCTGCGGGGGGCGGGGCCGCTGGTGGAGCCGTCGGTGCGGGCCTCGTCGGCCATCAGGGCGGTGACGGGGGCGAGGTTGTCGTTGACCCCGATCGAGTGGAGTTCGGGACCGGCGTAGAGCGTGGTGTCGTAGGAGAGCGTGACCTGGCGTACGCCGCGGTCGCGCAGTTCCTTCGCGGTGCGGGCGGCCAGGGTGCGCAGGCCGGCCCAGCCGTCGGTGTCCTCGCGGGCGGTGAGGGTGGGGTCGCCGCCGCCGACCAGGACCAGCTCCTCGGTGTCGGGTTCGAAGGCGGCGCGGGTGGTGAGGCGGTGGTCGGGGCCGAGGGCGGCGAGGGCGGCGACGGCGGTGGCGATCTTGGTGGTGGAGGCGGGGATCAGCGCCTCGTCGGCCGCGGAGCCGTACAGCCGCTTGCCGGTGGCCAGGTCGACGACCGTGGCGGAGTGCCGCTCGCCGAGTGCGGGGCCGGTGAGCAGCGGGTCCAGGACCTGGGCGAGCGGCGGGGCGCCGGGCGCCTGCCGTCCGACGGGGGCGGAGCCGCCGAGGCCGGCGAGGACGGAGGCGGCGCTGGGCGCGGGGCGGGGCTCGCCGGGGTTCCTGCCGGAGGTTCCGTGATCTGCGCCACCTGTGCGCTCCCGTGCGGCCGCCCAGTCCCGCTCGGCCGTACGCTGACCCGAGGAGTCCCAGGGACCCGCGGCGGCGACCACGCCGGCGGCCAGCGCCAGTCCGGCGGTGGCGGCACCCGCGGTGTACTGCCAGGTCTTGACCCTTGTGACCTGCGGGTTCGTGGCCCGCGCCCACCGCGCGACCCGCGGCCGCGCGGCCGCTGCGGCCCGCGCGAGACGAGGTCGTACGGCGTTCGCGATCCGCGCCACCCGCGGGCTCGCCGCCCGCCAAGGCCTCAGCTCTGGCACGACACCAGCCCCTTTCGCGATCACACACCTGCGTGAGGGACACTTAATCACCAGAACTGTGCGCTGATCATGGAGGAGCCACCGGTGGAGTTCGACGTCACGATCGAGATCCCGAAGGGTTCGCGGAACAAGTACGAGGTGGACCACGAGACCGGTCGGATCCGCCTGGACCGTCGCCTCTTCACCTCGACCGCCTACCCGACCGACTACGGCTTCGTCGAGAACACCCTCGGCGAGGACGGTGACCCGCTGGACGCGCTGGTCATCCTGGATGAGCCGACCTTCCCGGGCTGCCTCATCAAGTGCCGCGCGATCGGCATGTTCCGGATGACGGACGAGGCCGGCGGCGACGACAAGCTGCTGTGCGTCCCGGCGACCGACCCGCGCGTGGAGCACCTGCGCGACATCCACCACGTGTCGGAGTTCGACCGCCTGGAGATCCAGCACTTCTTCGAGGTCTACAAGGACCTGGAGCCCGGCAAGTCCGTCGAGGGCGCCAACTGGGTCGGCCGCACCGAGGCCGAGGCCGAGATCGAGCGGTCCTACAAGCGCTTCAAGGAGCAGGGCGGCCACTGAGCCTGCCTGAGTCCCGCGGAACGGGCCGTACGCGTGCGCGTGCGGCCCGTTCGCGTGTCTGTGCGCATACTGGGCCTGGTTCGGTGTCGTACAGGGAGCGCTGCTTTAAGTGACGGAAGCGGAGGACCGCAAACCGCAGTCGGACGAGGCGAGGAGCGCGTTCACACCGCCGCCCGGCGTGGAACCGGCCGGCGTCTCGGACTCGGAGTCGTCGACGACGTCGGAGTTCGCCGTCCCACGGGGACTCGACGTCCAGCCGCCGGGCGAGGCGGAACCCGAGGGGTCGGCGTTCAGCCTGCCCCGCACCTACAACGCCAAGGCCGCGCCGCCCGCGTTCACCCCGGCGACCGGCATACCGGTGGTGAGCCTGACCAAGGGCGTGCCCTGGCAGGACCGGATGCGCACCATGCTGCGGATGCCGGTGGCCGATCGTCCCGCGCCCGAGCCGGTGCAGCGGACGGAGGAGGGCGGCCCGGCCGTCCCGCGGGTGCTCGACCTGACGCTGCGGCTCGGTGAGCTGCTGCTCGCGGGCGGCGAGAGCGCCGAGGACGTGGAGACGGCGATGTTCGCCGTGTGCCGCTCCTACGGCCTGGACCGCTGCGAGCCCAACGTCACCTTCACCCTGCTGTCGATCTCCTATCAGCCGTCGCTGGTGGACGACCCGGTGTCCGCGGCGCGGACCGTGCGGCGCCGCGGCACCGACTACACGCGGCTCGCGGCCGTCTTCCGGCTGGTGGACGACATCTGCGATCCGGAGACGCATGTCTCGCTGGAGGAGGCATACGGACGCCTCGCGGAGATCCGCCGCAACCGGCACCCCTATCCGACCTGGGCGCTGACCCTGGCGAGCGGGCTGCTGGCGGGCGCGGCCTCGATGCTGGTGGGCGGTGACGCGATCGTGTTCTTCGCGGCCGCGCTGGGCGCGATGCTCGGCGACCGGCTGGCATGGCTGTGCGCGGGGCGCGGGCTGCCGGAGTTCTACCAGTTCACGGTCGCCGCGATGCCCCCGGCGGCGATCGGGGTCGCTCTGACGCTGGCCCACGTCGATGTGAAGGCATCCGCCGTCATCACCGGTGGGCTGTTCGCGCTGCTGCCCGGGCGGGCGCTGGTGGCGGGCGTGCAGGACGGGCTGACCGGCTTCTACATCACCGCCGCCGCGCGTCTGCTGGAGGTCATGTACCTCTTCGTGGGCATCGTCGTCGGCGTGCTGGTGATGCTGTACTTCGGCGTCCAGCTCGGCGCCCAGCTCAACCCCGACGCCGCTCTCAGCATCAGCGAGCGGCCCGTCGTGCAGATCGTCGCCTCGATGCTGCTGTCCCTGACCTTCGCCGTGCTGCTCCAGCAGGAACGGTCCACCGTGGTCGCGGTCACGCTGAACGGCGGGGTCGCCTGGTCGGTGTACGGCGCGATGCACTACGCCGGTGATCTGTCGCCGGTGGCCTCCACCGCCGTGGCCGCGGGGGTGGTGGGCCTGTTCGGGCAGCTGCTGTCCCGCTACCGGTACGCCTCGGCGCTGCCGTACACGACCGCCGCGATCGGGCCGCTGCTGCCCGGTTCCGCGACCTACTTCGGGCTGCTGTCCATCGCGCAGAACGAGGTGGACAAGGGGCTCGGGTCGCTGACCAAGGCGGCGGCCCTGGCCATGGCGATCGCGATCGGCGTGAATCTGGGGGCCGAGGTGTCGCGGTTGTTCCTGCGGGTTCCCGCGGGCGCCGGGGGCGGACGCAAGGCGGCCAAGCGCACCCGCGGGTTCTAGCGACCGGCTCGCCTAGCGGTACTGCTGGTCCCCCTGGTTGTAGGGGTACGGGTACTGCTGCTGCTGGGGATTCTGCTGGTGGTACGGGTCGTACGGCTGCTGCGCGTACTGCTGCTGGTCGTAGCCGCCCTGGTCGTAGCCGCCTTGGTCGTAGCCGCCCTGGTGCCGGCCGTACTGCTGCTGGTCGTACTGCTGCTGGTCGTACTGCTGCTGGTCGTACTGCGGGTCGTAGTGGCCGTACGGCTGCTGCTCGGGAGCCTCGTCGACGCGGCGCAGCTGGGTCGTGGCGTCGTCCATGGGCTGGTACTGCTGGTACGGCTGCTGGGGGGCCGCCTGCTGCGGGGTCGCGTGCCGGCGGGCCGGCTCGGCGGGGCGCTGCGGGTTCTTCTTGGCCTGGGAGCGGGCCTTGAGGAACTCGATGATGATCGGCACGACGGAGAGCAGGACGATCAGGATGAGGATCGCCTCGATGTTCTTCTTGACGAAGTCGATGCCGCCCAGCCACGAGCCGAGCAGGGTGACTCCGGCACCCCAGAGGATGCCGCCGACCACGTTGAAGATCAGGAACGAGCGGTACCGCATCCCGCTGACGCCGGCGATGATCGGCGTGAACGTGCGCACGATGGGCACGAAGCGGGCCAGGACCAGCGACTTCGGGCCGTACTTCTCGAAGAACTCGTGCGCCTTGGTGACGTTCTCCTGCTTGAACAGGCGGGAGTCGGGGCGGTTGAACAGGGACGGGCCGACCTTCTTGCCGAACATGTAGCCCGCCTGGTCGCCGAGGATCGCGGCGATGCAGATCAGCACGATCGCCGCCCACAGCGGGAAGTCCAGCTGCTCGGAGGTGATCAGCAGGCCCGCGGTGAACAGCAGGGAGTCGCCCGGCAGAAAGAAGCCGATGAGCAGCCCGGACTCGGCGAAGACGATCAGGAGCAGGCCCCAGATGCCGAAGGTGTCGAGCAGGTAGTTCGGATCGAGCCAGCTCGGTCCGAGGGCGAGCGTCGTCACGGTTCCGGGCTCCAGAGGGGTGAGGGGAAGTACGGCGGCGTGCGGTACGGCCGGTCAACGCTATCAACGCCCAGCGCCCGCCCCGGGTTCCACCTGACCTCCAGGATGCACCGCGCGGGCACGGGCACCAAGCTGTGCACCATGGGCATCGAAGACTACGGCGGCGGCCAGGGCCCCCAGCCGGACGTACTGGTCGTGACGACGAACGACGTTCCCGGATACCGCGTCGAGCAGGTGATCGGCGAGGTGTTCGGCCTGACGGTCCGCTCCCGCCATCTGGGCAGCCAGATCGGCGCGGGGCTGAAGTCACTGGTCGGCGGTGAGCTCAAGGGGCTCACCAAGACCCTGGTGGAGACCCGCAACCAGGCCATGGAACGCCTGGTGGAGCAGGCACGCGCGCGGGGTGCCAACGCCGTACTCGCGTTCCGTTTCGACGTGACGGACGCGGCGGACGTCGGCACCGAGGTGTGCGCGTACGGGACGGCGGTGGTCCTGACCCGGGAGTGATCCCCTGTGCCACTCCCGGGCCGGGACGGTCTACGCGGAGTGACGGGCGGCGTTGGCGACGATCGCGTCCCGCATGTACACCGCGAGGCCCGGCCTGGCCTTGTCGATGTTCCGCGTGAAGCGCTCGTCCGAGACGTACATCTCACCCAGGCAGGTGTGCATCTCGTAACCGCATTCGAAGTGGTTGCGGGACATCCACTGGCGGGCTTCCTCGGCGGCGTCCATCGCCGCCGGGGAGTCGGCCGGCTCACCGGCCTCCATCAGGGCGACGAACCGCTGGTTGACCTCGTCGTACTCGCGCTGGATCCGCTGCCAGTCCTCCTTGGTGTACGAGGCCGCCCGCTGCTGCGACTGCCGGTAGGCGTCGGTGTTCCCCCAGCGCTGCTGGACCTCGTCCTGGTACTGGTCCGGGTCGTAGTCCCCGAACACCTCGAACTTCTCCTCGGGCGTGAGGTTGATTCCCATCGTGCGTGCCTCCATGGCGTGCTCCACGGCCGCCGCCATCTTGCGCAGCTTCTCGATCCGGGCGGTCAGCAGTCCGTGCTGCCTGCGCAGGTGTTCGCGCGGGTCCGCGTCCGGGTCGTCGAGCAGGGCGGCGACCTCGTCGAGCGGGAAGCCGAGCTCGCGGTAGAACAGGATCTGCTGCAGCCGGTCGAGGTCGCCGTCGCTGTAGCGCCGGTGACCCGCGCGGTTGCGCTCGCTCGGGGCGAGCAGGCCGATGTCGTCGTAGTGGTGCAGCGTGCGCACCGTGACCCCGGCGAACCCGGCGACCTGTCCCACGGAGTAGCTCACTTCCGCTCCCTTCTCGGTACGCACTCCACGGTGCGCCCTCACGTGACGTGAGGTGCAAGCCGCATTTTTCCTGCGGATGCCCGGCCTCCCGCGCTGCGGCGCCGCGCGTCGGCTCATCCCCCTCCCGGCCGGAAGGCGTGCCAGTGGACGCCGTCCGCGGATATGCGGTGGGCGCCGTTGCCGTAGCTGTCGGTCCACAGCCAGCCGAGCGGGGTGCGGTGCGCCGCGCCGGACGGGCCTCGGCCGCGGGTGCCCCGGAAGGTGCGGGCGCCGTCGGTGCTGTGCCAGACGCCTCTTTCGGAGTGGACGGTGAGGCTGTGGTCGTCGGCGGCGACGACGCCGAGGACGGAGAGCGGTTCGACACCCGCGCGGTAGCTCCACACCCGCGTCCAGGTGGTGCCGCCGTCGGTGCTGCGGTGCAGGGCGAGCAGGCCGTTCTTCACGCCTTCGCGGGCCGGCAGCGGGCCGGACTGGACCGCGTAGAGCGCGTTCGGGCCCGCGACCACCCAGGGCGCCCGGCCCGTGGCCGCCGGGTCGGTGAGGCGGCTCGGGCGCCAGGTGCGGCCGCGGTCGTCGCTGAGGGCGAGGGCGGGCAGGCCGGTGTCCGGGTCCTCGGCGGCCACGAACAGCGCGTCCGGCGCGATGTCACCCGCCGGGGACAGGATGCCCGTCAGCGGTGGACGGCCGCGCAGCACGCGGTGCTCGCCGGTGTCCGGCAGGACGGCCAGGAGCCGGTTGCGGGCGCAGCCGTCGCCGTCCTCGTCCGGCTCCAGGCACTGGGGCACGAGCGGTGCGCCCACGGGGACGGAGGCCGTGCCGCCCGTCGGCCGTGTCGTGCCGCGCTGCCAGGTGCGGCCCGCGTCGCGGGTGAACCAGGTGCGGTCGGGCCGGCCCGGCCCGGCCGCGCGGTGCCCTCGGTGATCAGCGCCCGGCCCGGCCCCAGCACGGTGAGCCCGGCGGTGACGCCCGCGTCGGGCGGCAGGACGGGCAGCGGTGACTCGGCCGTGCGCCATCCGCCGGCACCCGCGTCCAGTACGGCCACCCCCTGACGGCATCCGGTGCCGCCGCAGTCGGCGAGCAGGGTGAAGCCGCTGCCGTCGGCGGCGAAGCCGGTCGCGTGCGACCAGCCGGGCAGGCCGGTGGCCGACGGGATCCGCGGCAGCGCGCCCGCGTCGGTCGGCCCGACCGGGCTGCCGCGACTGCCCTGGCCTCGGGGGCTCCCCGCCCGCTGCCCGCCCCCGTCGGGCGGTGTGCAGGCCGCGCACAGCGCCAGCAGCGCGAGCAGCACACCGCACGCCGTCCACAGCCTCGCCCACGGCCCTGGTCCTCGTGGCCGCGTCTCCTCACCGGTCATGTCCCCACCGGTCATGTCCCCCTCCGATCCGCTCCGGTCCGCGATGGCCCGGTCGCTGCTTCTGGTACACCGCGGACCGGCTCGGGGTTCCCGGTTTCCGGCGAGGACTTCGAAACGCGTGTCCCGGCAGCCCCCCGCCGGGGGCCGCGGCTCAGTCGGCCTACTTGCTCAGCCGCCCGAACCGCCGTACCGCCAGGGGGAAGAACACCGCCAGCAGTGCCAGCGGCCACGCCACCGCCGCCCAGACGTGCCCGGTGTCGACCGGGCCGCCGCCGAACAGGTCGCGCACCGCGCTCGCGGTGTGGGACAGGGGGTTCCGCTCGACGGCCGTGCCCAGCCAGTCGGGCATGGAGTGGGGTGCGGCGAGGGCGTTGGAGAGGAAGCCGACGGGCCAGACCAGGATCTGGACGGCCTGGACCATCTCCGGCTTCCCGGCGACGAGGGCCAGGTGGATGCCGATCCAGAGCATGGCGAACCGGAAGAGCAGCAGCAGGCCCATGGCCGCGCAGAAGCCCCCGAGGCCGCCGTGCACCCGCCAGCCGAGGGCGTACCCGACGCCCGACAGGACGGCGAGCACCAGCGCCGACTGGAGCATGTCGGCTGCGGACCGGCCCACCAGCACCGCCCCGTCGGCCATCGGCATGGAGCGGAAGCGGTCGATGACGCCCTTGTCGAGGTCCTGGGTGACGGCGATCATCGTGCCCTCCAGGCCGAAGGCCATGGTGAGGGCGAGCATGCCGGGGATCAGATAGTCGACGTAGGAGCCGCTGACGCCCCGGCCGCCGCCCATGAGGTAGCCGAACATCAGCAGCAGCATCACGGGGAAGGCCAGGTTCACCGCGACCTGCGCCGGCTGCCGTGCCCAGTGGGCGAGTTCGCGGCGGGTCATGGTCCAGGAGTCGGCCACGACGTATCCGTACGCGCTCACACGGCCTCCTTCACTCGGTTCTCGTCGCCCGTCAGGTGCAGGAACACCTCGTCGAGCGTGGGGCGTCGCAGGGCGATGTCCTCGGCGTCGACGCCGGCCGCCTCCAGGGCCCGTACGACGCCGGAGAGTGCCGTCATGCGGTCGGTGACGGGGGCGCTGAGCAGGCGCCGGTCGGGGTCGACGCAGACGGCGCCCTTGTCGATGCCGGCCGGCAACAGGGCGACGGCCGCGCCCAGTTGTCCGGCGTCGCGCAGGACGACGTCGATGCGGTCGGCGCCGATGGCCGACTTGAGTTCGTCGGGTGTGCCGTCGGCGACGACCCGGCCGGAGTCGACGACCGAGACGCGGTCGGCGAGCTGGTCGGCCTCCTCCAGGTACTGCGTGGTGAGCAGGACCGTCGTACCGCCGCCCACGAGGGAGCGGACCGCGCTCCACACCTCGGCGCGGCCGCGGGGGTCGAGGCCGGTGGTGGGTTCGTCCAGGAAGAGCACCTCCGGGTCGGTGATGAGGGAGGCGGCGAGGTCGAGGCGGCGCCGCATGCCGCCGCTGTACTGCTTGACCGCCTTGCGTCCGGTGTCGGTGAGGCCGAAGCGCTCCAGGAGCTCGTCGGCGCGCACGCGCGCGTGCCGGGCGCCCAGGTGGTAGAGGCGGCCGAACATCTCCAGGTTCTGGCGGCCGCCCAGCTCCTCGTCGAGGGCCGCGTGCTGGCCGAGCAGGCCGATGCGCAGGCGGACCTCGCGCGCGTGGGTCACCACGTCGTGGCCGGCCACCTGGATGCGGCCGCCGTCCGGCCGCAGCAGCGTGGACAGGATCCGCACCAGGGTCGTCTTGCCGGCGCCGTTGGGACCGAGCACCCCGCGCACCGTGCCGCGCGGCACCACGAGGTCCAGCCCGTCCAGCGCCTTCTTGTCTCCGTATGCCTTGCGCGCGCCTTCGACGGCGATCGCCGCATCGGTCACTGGCCACCCACTCTCTCGCTAGTCAAAGTTGACTACTCGGGGAAAGGTATCCCCGAGAGGCGCAGAAGTCAAACTTGATTAGCGCGCATCTCCCGGATGCGCCTCACCCGTCGCGTGCGGGTTCTCCTGATCCTCCGCCAGGATGCCGACGAACGGCTCGCCCTCGCCCGCAAAGGTGTACGCCCCGCCCTCGATCCGCTCGATGAGCCCGCGCGTCCACTCGGCCTCGGCGTCGGCCGTGTGGATCCACAGGTTCATGATCTCGCCGATGTGACCGAGCTGTTCGGGGCCGTCCTCGGGCACATAGTGCTCGGTGACGGCCCCGCGCCACTCCTCGATCCGGCGGATGCGCTCCTTGAGCAGGGCGACCGCCTCGGCGCGCGGCAGATCGACCATGAAGCCGATGGCGGTGGACTTGATGTCCATCTTCTGGTCATAGTCGGCCAGCGCCTCGCGGACCATGCCGAGGTACTCCTCGACACCGCGGTCGGTGATCTCGTACTCCGTGCGCGGCGGGCCGCCCGCGGTGGAGGGGGCGATCTCGTGCGCGTGCAGCAGCCCCTGTTTCGCCATCTGCTTCAGGGCGTGGTAGATCGAGCCGGGCTTGGCGTTGGACCACTCGTGCGCACCCCAGTACTCCAGGTCGTTGCGCACCTGGTAGCCGTGGGCCCGCCCGTGCTGGCGGACCGCGCCGAGCACGAGGAGACGGATCGCTGACATGGGGCCAGCGTAGAGCCCCTGGCCCCGGCGGCTTGCGGTCAGCCCCAGGATGTGCCCTGCTCCTCGGCCACCAGCTCGAAGGCCGTCCTGCCGTCCAGGGACTCCCGGATGATGTCGGCGTGGCCGGCGTGCCGGGCGATCTCCTCGACGAGGTGGAGCATCAGCCAGCGCATCGAGACCCGGCCGTCCTCGGGGAACCAGGGCGCGCGGGGCAGCGGGAAGGTGTCGTCCAGCGACGGAACCGAACGGATGAACTCCTCCGTCTCCCGCGCCACCCCGTCCCAGAAGGCCAGCGTCTCCGCGACCGTCTCGCCCTCGCCGAGCCGGAAGCCCTCGGCCCAGGTGTCCTCGGTCCGGGCCCGCTCGTTGGGCTTCTGCTGGGCCATCCGCAGCCAGGTCAGCTCCACCTCGGCGACATGCTTGAGCAGCCCGGACAGGGACAGCTCGCTGGCGCTGGGCGTGCGCGCCGCCTGCTCGTCGGTCAGTCCGAGCAGCGCCCGGCGCACCCCGCCGCGCTGTGCCTCGACGAAGGCCAGGAGCGCGCCGCGCTCGTCACCGTGGGCCTCGGCGGAAACGTGAGTGGGCATGGGCGGCCACCTTTCGCGGTCGGTGCGGTTCTTCGGAACAACCACGACGCTACGGGTGCTTGCGGTCAGGTTCTGTCCTCAAGGGTCCGTGTCGAAGGGAAAGACCGCCGCGCAGACGCTTCGCCCGACGCCCTGCGACGCCGGGGCGCCGCTCAGAAGGGGAACCGGCTCCTGACGTGCTGCACCGAGATCCACTTCAGGGACGTGAACGCGTCGACCGTGGACTCGCCGTTCAGGCGTCCCACCCCGGAGCTCTTCTCACCGCCGAAGGGGACCTGGGGCTCGTCGTGGACGGTGCCGTCGTTCACATGGAACATGCCCGTGTCGATGCGCTGGGCGAACCGCACGCCGCGCTCGACGTCCGCGGTGTGCACGGCGCCGCTGAGGCCGTAGGGGGTGTCGTTGACCAGGCGTACGGCCTCCTCCTCGCCGTCGAAGGGGACGAGGAAGGCGACGGGGCCGAAGACCTCCTGCCGCAGCAGCGAGGAGTCCGCCGGGACGTCGGTGAGGACGGAGGGCTCGACGAGGTTCTCGCGGGTGGTGCCGCGCACCAGCGCGGTGGCGCCCTCGGCGACCGCCTGCTCGACGACCCCGGTGATCGACTCCGCCTGCGAGGAGTTGATCACCGGGCCGATGACGGTCTCGGGGTCGCGCGGGTCGCCCGCCTTCAGGCCCTTGACCCTGGCGACGAACTTCTCGGTGAACTCCTCGGCCACCGACCGGTCCACCAGGACCCGGTTGGCGGCCATGCAGACCTGGCCCTGATGGACGTACCGGCTGAAGACGGCCGCGTCGACGGCGTAGTCGATGTCGGCGTCGTCGAGGACGACGAGCGCGCTGTTGCCGCCCATCTCCAGGACCGTGCGCTTGAAGTGGGAGGCGCAGACGGTGGCGACGTGGCGGCCGACCTTGTCGGAGCCGGTGAAGGAGATGACCTTGGGTACGGGGTGCTCGATGAAGGCGTCGCCTATCTCGGCGATGTCGGTGACGACGACGTTGAGCACCCCGGCCGGCAGACCCGCGTCCTCGAAGATCTTCGCGAGCAGGGTGCCGCCGGTGACCGGGGTGTCCTGGTGCGGCTTGAGGACCACGCCGTTGCCGAGCGCGAGGGCGGGGGCGACGGACTTCAGCGACAGGAAGAAGGGGACGTTGAAGGGGCTGATGACGCCCACCACGCCGACGGGGACGCGGTAAAGGCGGTTCTCCTTGCCGTCGGCGGGCGAGGGGACGATCCGGCCCTCGGGGCGGGTGGCCACGCCCACCGCCTCGCGCAGCATCTGCTTGGCGAGGTGGAGCTCGAAGGCGGCCTTGCCCCGGGTGCCGCCGGTCTCGGCGACGATCACCTCGGCGATCTCCGCCTCGCGCTCCTCCACCAGCCGCAGCGCCTTCTCCAGCACCGCCTGCCGGGCGAAGGCGCCCGCCTCGGCCCACTCCCGCTGCGCCCGCGCGGCCGCGCGGTACGCCTGATCGACCTCGTCGACCGTGGCGATGGTGATCGAGGCCAGCTTCTCACCGTCGTACGGGTTGAAGTCGATGATGTCCCAGGAGCCGGAGCCCGGACGCCACTCGCCGTCGATGTACTGCTGAGCCAGGTCGCTGAACCAGGACGACATGTGATCCCTCAATCCCCTGCCGCTGAAGCAGTCGAAGCGGTCGAGCGGTCACGGCAGAAGGCGCGGACACCCGAACGGCCTCACGGTCTGATCACGCGTCATCGTACTTGTGTTTCAAGACAGTTGAAGGAGACCTCGGAGAAGATCCCGGCTCTCGTCCGGTCCGGGGCTGTCGTTCTGCAGCTCCTTCAGCGCCGACTCGTACTGGGCGACGTCCTCCGGTTTGTCGAGGTAGAGGGCGCTGGTGAGCTGCTCCAGGTAGACCACGTCCGACAGGTCGGACTCGGGGAAGCTGAGGATGGTGAAGGCGCCGCTCTCCCCGGAGTGCCCGCCGAAGCTGAACGGCATGATCTGGAGCCGCACATTGGGGCGTTCGGAGATCTCGATGAGGTGCTGGAGCTGGCCGCGCATCACCGCGCGGTCGCCGTACGGGCGGCGCAGGGCGGCCTCGTCGAGGACGATGTGGAAGTCGGGGGCGCTCTCGGCGACGAGATGCTTCTGCCGCTCCAGACGCAGGGCCACGCGCCGCTCGACGTCCGCCTCGCTCGCGCCCTTCATGCCGCGCCGCACCACCGCGCGCGCGTAGTCCTCGGTCTGCAGCAGTCCGTGCACGAACTGCACCTCGTAGGCACGGATCAGCGAGGCCGCGCCCTCCAACCCCACGTAGGTCGGGAACCAGTTGGGCAGCACGTCGGAGTAACTGTGCCACCAGCCCGCGACATTGGCCTCACGGGCGAGCGAGACCAGCGCATTGCGCTCGGCCTCGTCGGTGACGCCGTACAGCGTCAGCAGGTCCTCGACGTCCCTCGTCTTGAAGCTCACCCGGCCCAGCTCCATCCGGCTGATCTTCGACTCGGAGGCGCGGATCGAGTAACCCGCCGCCTCGCGGGTGATCCCGCGCGCCTCGCGCAGTCGCCTGAGTTGCGAGCCGAGCAGCATCCGCCGCACCACCGATCCGGGCTCTCCCGCGCTCACGTTCGCCGCCTCCCCAACCGTCTTCAGGGCCCGCAGTCTGCCACTAAAACACTCCGAGCAGTACTCGCCCGATTACGGAGACGGAAAGAAGCCAAAGATTCAACTGCGAACCAGTGCGGCAGGTGACCGGGAGGCGGCCGGAAGGTGGCAGAAAAAATGGCCAAGAAGCGGTACGGGGCTGACCAATTCGGTCACGTGCACGTGCATCTGCCCTTGCATCTGCTCTGAGCATCCGAAACCATGGTCCCGCGCCACCGCTGCATCGCAACGACCGCGAATTACCGGGGGAGTGCCTCGCATGGGGACGAATGGATCGACCATGCTCGAGCCGTTAAGGCAGGGCCTTCCACCACTGGATCCGGCAGCTGTGTCCAGCGCCGCCTCCTGCGCTCTGCCCGCCCGCTACGAAGCGGTGCGCGAGGCACGGCAGTTCACCCGCGGCACCCTCGACCAGTGGGAGCTCGGCGAACGCTTCGACGACGTCTGCCTGGTGGTCTCCGAACTCGTCACCAACGCCCTGCGGCACGCGCTGCCGCAGGGCGGTCCGTGCGCCGGGCAGCAGCAGGACCCCTCCGTGCGGCTGCATCTGATGCGGTGGACCGAGCGGCTGGTGTGCGCGGTGCGCGACCCCAGCACCGAGGGTCCGGTCACACGCGCCACGGACGACTTCTCGGCCGAGTCGGGGCGCGGGCTGTTCCTGGTCGACTCCTTCAGCGACAGCTGGGGCTGGCACCCGCTGGCCGGCACGCTGAGCGGAAAGGTGGTCTGGGCGCTGTTCCGGCTTCAGCCGGACGCGTGAGGCGCCGCGGCACGTCCACGGTCGCGGCTCTACGCGCGTCAGGGCGCCCAGCACTCCTTCGGCACCCGTTCCTCAGCCCGCATCCTTCGGCATCGTTCCTCAGCCCGCGATCAGGTGGTCGAACTCCCCGTCCTTGACCCCGAGGAGCATCGCCTCGATCTCGGCGCGGGTGTACACCAGCGCCGGTCCGTCGGGGTAGTTGGAGTTGCGCACCGCCACGCGGCCGCCCGGCAGCCGGGCGAACTCCACGCACGATCCCTGCGAATTGCTGTGGCGGCTCTTCTGCCAGGCCACGTCCCGCAGCTTCGTCGCCGCCATGCCGTTGTACACGTCGTGGTCCACAGATCGCTCCCCGGTGGTGCACTGGCTGGTGTGGCCATTGATGCAGTGGTCAACTGAGCCGGATCATAACGTTGTTCATGTGCAGATGCATGGGCAGATGCACGTGCACGCGGGGTGGTCCTGCGGTTACAGCCTCGCCGGGCCCCTCATGCCGGGCCTTTCAGCGCCTTCCCCAGGGATCGCACGGCATGCGACCTCCATCCCCCGTCCGTGATCTTCCGCGTCATGAGCTGTGCCGGATCGACCGGATCGAATCCTTCGCGCACTAGGAAGAGACGCATTTCGCGGCCTTCCTGTTCCAGGGTCCGGGTGGGTGTTCTGTCCGCCGGATTGTCCGGATCGGCGTCGGTGTCCCCCTCGGGGCGGCGGAGGCGCCGCGTCCGCGTCCATGACGAAGGCGGGAGGCCCCCACGTGTCGTCCGTGGGGGCCTCCCGCCTGTGGTCCGCGGGGCCGTCAGCGCCTCACCTGGCGGCGTACGGCAGCAGCGCCATCTCCCGGGCGTTCTTGATCGCGCGGGCCAGCTGCCGCTGCTGCTGCGCGGAGACGCGGGTCACCCGGCGGCTGCGGATCTTGCCGCGGTCGGAGATGAACCGGCGCAGCAGGTCGGTGTCCTTGTAGTCGATGTAGGTGACGCCGGCCTGGTCCAGCGGGTTGGGGCGGTTCTTCGCGGGCTTGCGCTCGCCTTTGCGGGGCATGGGGGTTCAAACCTCCAGAAGGGTGTCGAAGGGGTGCGGCAGTTGCCGCCAGGCGTCGCGTCCGGCCGCGTACTCGGCGTCGGTGAGCAGGCAGGACTCCAGCAGGTGCGCCAGGCCGTCGCGGTCCAGGCCGGGAGAGGTGAACACCAGGTGCTGGCAGCGGTCGCCGTGCTCGGGGTGCCAGTCCAGCGCGGCGGCGGCGCGGCGCACCGGCGGCACCATCTCCCAGGCCGCGTCGGGCAGGGAGGCCAGCCACGGGCCCGCGCTCTCCACGCACAGGGCGCCGCCGGCGGCGTCCCAGTGCAGCAGCGTGTCCGGCTTGTCGGCGAGCCAGAACCGGCCCCGGCTGCGGGCGGCCGCGCAGGTCAGGTCCTCCAGGGCCGCGTAGAGCCGCTCCGGGTGGAAGGGGCGGTGGCGGCGCCAGACGAAGGTGGACACGCCGTGCGCGTCGGCCTCGGCGGGCAGCAGGGCGCAGGCCGGGTGCTGGGCGGCGGCCGCGGCCTCCACGTCGAAGCCCGCGAGGGCGGCTCGGGCGAGCGGGGAGCGAGGGGCGGACGCGGGGGCGGGGGTGGGGGTGGCGGTGGGGTCGGGTGCGGGGAGCTGGGATGCACGTGCGGATTCGGGTGCCGCTTCCTGTGCCTGCGCGGGGCCGATCCGCACCCGCCGGGCCGTCGGATGCAGCTGGGCCAGCAGCTCGCGGTCCTCGTCGTCGGCCTCCTCCGAGTCGGCCACGGCGAGGACGGGGGCGTACTCCAGCTGGCGCGCGAAGGTGTCGGCGACGGTGCGCTGGTCGGTGGCGGCCGCGGCGAGGCCGCGCTCGGCGAGGTCGTCGCCGTTGCCGAGGTACGGCAGCAGCAGCGCCGGGTCGACGGCGGTGATCACGCCGGTGACGGTGAGGCCGCCGGCGGTGATCACCTCCGCCATCGCCTTGGGTTCGACCGAGTCCCACAGCTCGACGACCGCGAGCGGGGCGGTGCCCGCGTCCCGGATGCGCTCCAGCTCCGGCACCAGGTCCTCGCGCAGGGCGCAGCAGGCGCAGTCGTTGACGAGCGGGGTCTCGCCCCTGTCGAGCAGCCCGGTGGCGTCCCGGACGGTCCGTACGACCGTGCCCGCCGGGGCCGTGGCCAGGTCGTGGTGGAGCACGACACTGCCGGGCACGTCGGCGAGGAGCTGGTCGACGGCGGCCTTGCGGGCGTCGGCGTGCAGCCCGCCGACGATCACGACGGACAGCATCAGCCCTTCTTCCCGTACCGGCGTTCGAAGCGCTCGACGCGTCCCGCGGTGTCCAGGACGCGGGCGGTGCCGGTGTAGAAGGGGTGGCTGACGTTCGAGATCTCGACGTCCACGACCGGGTAGGTGTTGCCGTCCTCCCACTCGATCGTCTTCTCGCTCGTCATCGTCGAGCGGGTGAGGAAGGCGTGGTTCGCGGCGCGGTCGCGGAAGACGACCGGGCCGTAGGGCGGGTGGATTCCCTCGCGCATGGCGGTGATCAGCGCTCCTCTCGGAAGTCGACGTGGCGGCCGACGACCGGGTCGTACTTGCGCAGGGTCATGCGGTCCGGGTCGTTGCGGCGGTTCTTGCGGGTCACGTAGGTGTAGCCGGTCCCGGCCGTGGACCGGAGTTTGATGACCGGGCGGAGTTCGTTGCGTGCCATGCCGCTATGCTACTGAAAATGATTCCCATTTACACAACGGCTCCGAGAGAGGTGCATCACCCGTGTCCGCGCACTGCATGCTGACCGGCGCACAGCCCGGCTTCGGCAACAACATCTCCCACTCCCACCGGCGGACCTCCCGCCGCTTCGACCCCAACATCCAGACCAAGCGCTACTGGCTGCCGAGCGAGGGCCGCCATGTACGGCTGAGGCTGAGCGCGAGGGCGATCAAGACGGTCGACACGATCGGCGTCGAGGCGGCCGTGGCCCGCATCCGCGCGCGCGGGGTGAAGATCTGATGGCCAAGAAGAGCAAGATCGCGAAGAACGAGAAGCGGCAGCAGACCGTCGCCCGGTACGCCGCCCGGCGGGCCGAGCTGAAGGAGATCATCCGCAGGCCGTCGTCGACCGAGGCCGAACGGCTCGCCGCCCAGCAGGAGCTGCGCCGGCAGCCGCGCGACGCCAGCGCCACGCGCGTACGCAACCGGGACCAGGTGGACGGCCGCCCGCGCGGATACTTCCGCGCCTTCGGGCTCTCCCGTGTGTCCCTGCGCGAGCAGGCGCACGCGGGGTATCTGCCGGGGGTGCGCAAGTCGTCCTGGTAGCCGCCGGTGTGCCCGACGTCATAGGCCCGCCCGCGGTTACGGGCTGGTAGCTTGCTGCGCGTTCTGGCGACCGACCGGCTCACCCTGGGGGATTGCAGTGCATACGGTGGCGTACGCGCGCGTGGCGCGCAGGCGGGTACGGCGGGTCCGGCTGGGGGCGGTGACCGCGGCGCTGGCGGGCACGCTCGTGCTGAGCGCGTGCAGCGACGACGGCGGCTCCGAGGACGACGCCTACCCCAGCACGAGCCCCACGCCGAGCGCCACCGCGCCCTCCGCGACCGGCGGTGCCACCACCGCCCCCGCCGGCGGGCTGGAGGGCAGCTGGCTCACCACCGCCGACGGCGACGCGGTCGCGCTGGTCGTCACCGGCGAGCAGGCCGCGCTGTTCGGCTCCAAGGGCTCGGTGTGCAGCGGCACGGCGCGATCCGGGTCCATCCGGCTGACCTGCGCCGACGGCGACGACCAGCGGACCTCCGGCACGGTCGACTCCGTCGACGGCTCCACCCTGAAGGTCACCTGGTCCGGCGGGACCAGGGAGACCTACCAGCGCGCCGAGGGCGGAAAGCTGCCGACGGGGCTGCCGACGGCGGGGCTGGGGCAGTGAGCCGGCCGGTCTCCTGAGGCCGCCTCAACGGGCCGCGGAATCTCCCGGGTTCCGCGGCCCGTCCGCGTTCCCGCCGGTGGCGGTGCCGTTCGTGTTCCCGCCGGTGGCGGTGCCGTCCGCGTTCCCCTTGGCGATCCGGCCGTTGGCGTCCTCCCCGGTGATCGGGCCGTTCGCGTCACCCTTGGTGATCCGGCCGTTGGCGTCCCTGCCGGCGGTCATCGGTGGTACGGCCGTGTCGAGGGCCTCGGAGAGTTCGGTGAGGTGCCGCAGCAGCAGGCGGCCGCCCTGGCGTACGACGGTGTCGTCGGCGTCGGCCCAGCCGGGGTCCTGGAGGGCGTCCCGTACGGCCGTCCAGTCGGGCACCCGGCGCTCCCGTACCGCGCGGGCGCCCGCTTCCGTGGCCGTGCGCAGGGCGTCGGCGAGGCGGCCGGCCGGCGGGAGCGGCGGGGCTCCGCGCTCCGGGAGGTGGGCCTCCATGAGCATCGCCACACGACCCGTCTGGGTCAGCGCGTCCTCGGCGTCGTCGGCCGCGACCCGGGACAGACCGCGGTGGCGCACCGGCTCGCCCGCGGCGCGAGCCACCGCGGCGTGCCAGGCCGCGCGGGCGGCCCGGGCGCCGAGGAGCGCCTCGCGGACATCGGGGGCGGAACGCCCGGCGGGCTCGGCGTGGTGCCGTACGACCGCGGCGGCGTAGCGGCCCTGAGCGGCCAGCCAGTCGGCGAGGTAGGTGCGCAGCCGCGGGGTCTCCCACGCCGGGTAGACCGCGTACGCCACCATCGCCAGCACCCCGCCCAGCAGGGTGAGCAGCACGCGTTCCGGCACGGTCTGGGTCCACTGCTCGCCGCCCATGCCGAGCAGGAAGACGACGTAGGCGCCGATGCACGCCTGGGCGGCGAACTGGCCGGTGCGCATGAGCAGGTACATCAGCGCGGCGCTGCCGACCGCCAGCGCGCCGGACGCCCCCGGATCCGCGCCGGTGATCTGGAGGACCCCGGTCGCCACGGCCACCCCGACGAGGGTGCCCGCGAAGCGGGCCACCGCGCGGCTGTACGTCTGGGAGAAGTCCGGCCGCATGACCATCACCGCGGCGAGCGGCGCCCAGTAACCGTGGCCGAACGGCAGCGCGGTGCCCAGGAGGTAGCCGGCGCACGCGACGACGGTCACCCGCAGGGCGTGCCGGGCGACGGGTGAGGAGCGGTGCAGCTCGTCCCGCATCGCGCGCAGGGCGACGGGGGCGAGGGCCAGGAGGGAGGGGCGGTGCAGGTGCGCTGCCGGGGCGGCCTCGCCGGAGCCCTGCGCCGTCTCCACCACGTCCTGGAGGAGGCGGCCGAGGCGGGTGGCGGCGCGGTAGGGGGCGCCCGTGAGGATCGAACCGGTGTCCGGGGTGCGGAAGGCGGCGACCGCGGCGGGCGGCAGATCGACGGAGGTGCCGTGGCGGACGGCGTGCGCGGCGGCGTCGAGGACGGCGGCCGCCGCGCCGAGCAGCTCGCGCGCGCGGTCGCGTTCCGGGCCCTCCGGCGGGACGCCGACGGCCGGGTCGGCGAGGGAGGCGAGAACCGGACGGATGCGTTCGGCGAGCCCGCGCGTGCCGCGCAGTTCCGCGGGGCGGCGGCGGGCCTGGCGCGGGGTCAGGGCGGCCGCGGCCCGCGCCTCCATCAGCGCCGACGGGTCGAACGGCGCGACCGGGTCGTGCCGCAGTCGGCGTGCGTAGTCGGCCTCGGCGGCCAGCGCGTCGGCCAGCGCGTCGCGATGGGCACCCCAGCGCCGTACCGGAAAGAGGACGATCAGCGCCGCCTGGATCAGACCACCGGCGACCATCGTCGCCGCGTGCACGCCCGCCTGGGCGACCGAGGTCGGCAGGGTGACGGTGATCAGCATCATCGCCACGTTCGAGGAGGCGATCAGGCCGGTCGTCGGGCCCGCGGCCCAGCTGAGCCCCGCCGCGAAGGTCCACACCGCCAGCAGCGCGAGGAACAGGGCGAGGTGGGTGACCGTGAGATATCCGAGGAACGTCGACACCGCCAGGCTCGCACCGGAGGCCAGCGCCAGCTCCGGCCGCGGGCGCCAGCTGCGCTGGAAGGTGGCGATCGCCGCCTGGAACGCGCCGAACGCCGAACTCACGGCGGCCTCCGCGCCCAGCGCCCACAGACTCAGCCCGATCGTGATCCCGAGCCCCACGGCACCCCGCAGCGCGACCAGCGGCTCCAACCGGGTCCGCTCCACGCTGAGCCCCGAGCGCGAGGTCTCCTTCAGCGCCCGGAACCAGCTCATTCTGTCAGCGTAAGGGAGTGAGGGGGGGCAGAAGGGGCATACGGGGCACGGGTGGGCCGTACGAGGGCCGTACGAGGGCCGTACGAGCGGAGCGCGGCGTGGTGCGGCATGATCCCTCCGCACCATCCGAGCACCGAGCGCGGAGCCCGGACCGCCGAGGCGCCGAGCACCAAGCCCGGACCGCCGAGACACCGAGCACCAAGCAACGAGCCCGGACCAGCAAGGCACCGAGCACCGAGCACCGAAGCACTGAGCCCCCGAGGACCCAGCCATGCGCACCCTTCGCTCCCCCCTCCTCCCCTTCACCACCCTCGCCGCGGCCCTCGCGCTGAGCGCCTGCGGCGGCGGAGACGGAGACGGCGGCGACGACGCCAAGCCGCGGGCCGGTGAACCCTGCGCGATCGGGACGGTCCGTATCGCCGTCGAGCCCGCGAACGCCGCACCGGCCGCCGGGGACACCGGCAATGTGCCGGTCACCGTGACCAACCCCGGCCCCGAGTGCACCCTGAAGGGCTTCCCCGGAGTCGTCCTGGACACCGGCGACAAGACTGTCGACGTCCCGCGGGACAAGGCGGCTCAGCCCGGTGAGGTGAGGCTCGCCGAGGGCGCGACCACCTCCTTCGCCGTCACCTACGTACGCGGCGAGGCGGGCGCCGGCAGCCTGGCCGTCCGTACGCTGCGGATCTCCCTGCCGGGCTCGGACGAGCAGCGGAGCTTCGACTGGCCGCTGGCGCAGTACGGGCCCGTGGCCGGGGCGGACGCCCCCGAGGCGTCGGTCAGCGGCTTCCAGCGGACGGGCGACTGACCACCCCTGGCTCCGGGGCGCCCGCCTCAGGCCAGCCGGCGCCGGGAGCGGACCTCCGCGGCCTCCGCGGCGCGGGCACCCTCCGCCCAGCCGGCCTCGTCGCTGATCCCGCGCAGCCGGCTGGTGGTGGTCTCGGGGAACAGCCGGTCCGTCGCGGACGTCACCGCGACCTCGCGGGAGGCGAGGACCGGCAGCAGGTCCTCGCTGACCTGCGTCTCCGCGGCGGCGGCGAGACGGGTGCCGACGCGATGGGCGTACGCCGCCAGGAACGACTGCCGGAAGGTCTTGGTCCGCTTGCGTCCGCCCGCGCGCTGGGCGGCCTCGGCCCTGGTCATCGCCGAGGTGGCCTGCACCAGCAGCGAGGCGTACAGCAGTTCGACCGCCTCCAGATCGGCCTCGAAGCCGACGACCGTGGAGAAGCCCAGCGGTTCGTTCCACACGGCCCGGCAGTGGTTGGCCGTCGCGACCGCGTCCAGCAGCACCGCCTTGGCCTGCTCGTACGGCGGCTCGACGCCGATCCGGCAGGCGGCCGGCGCGTCCGGGTCGGGCGCCTGCGCGGCCAGCAGCGCCTCGTCCACGCTGTGCCGGGCCATCAGCTCCTGCGCCTTGGCGCTGAGCGCCTCGGCCTCCTCCGGATAGCCGGTCGCCTCGGCCTTGGCGAGCAGCGCACGGATCCTGGCGAGCATGCGCGACTCGGCCCGCGGCGGGCCCTCGGGGCGGTCGAGGGGTTCGAGGGCGGGCAGCCTCAGCAGCAGGCGGTACAGCTCCAGCACGGCGGTGGCGTACGAGAAACGGTCGGTCCGCCGCGGGAGTTCCCCGGGCAGTTCCTCGATCTGGGCGGCCCAGCGCGGGCCGCGCGGCCGGTCGTCGGGCGCCTGCGCGCGGATGAGCGCCGCCACCAGCCGCAGATGTACGTCGTCCAGTTCGCGGCGCACGATCCGTACGACGTCGGCGGGCTGCCAGCCGCGCCGCCAGGCCGCCGCCGCGAACTCCCGCCCGCGCCGGTCCAGTTCCGCGTCGGCGGCGGGGTCGGCGGCGAGCAGGGAGGCGGCGGTGTCGAGGGCGGCGTCGGCGGTGTCGCCGTACAGCGCGAGCTCGAAGGCGCGGTCGACGGTGGTGGGCGTACTCACGGCTCGATGGTCGCACCTTGCCGAAGACACCCGGCACCCGAGACAGGCGTCAATCGCCGGTTGACGCCGCCGGGGCGTGGCGGCGGCGGTTGACGCCGTCGGGCAGCCGCAGCGCCGGCCGGCACCGCCAGGACGCCACCGCACCGACCGGCACCGCCAGGACGCCACCGCGCCGGTCGACACCGCCAGGACGCCACCGCGCCGAGGGCCTGCGTTTGCGCCCGGCAGGCCGGCGAGATCTCGTGCAGCCGGTGGCCGGGCGGGCGGGTCGGGACAGCTGTCCGGGGCCGTTGTCAGACCCCGGTGCCACACTCGCAGCATGACCGACCGGTGGGCACTCGCTCCGGCCGAGGACGGTGGCGTGGACCTCGCCCCCCTCGGTCCGGACGGGCTGCCCGCCGGGCCGGTGCGGTGGGAGCCGGACCTCGCGGGGGCCGTGCGCGGGCGGCCCGAGGTCGCCCGGTGGGTGTGGCGCTCCACCGCCGAGGTCTATCCGCGCCTGCTCGCCGCGGGGGTGCGAGTGGAGCGGTGCTACGACCTGGAGGACGCCGAGACCCTCCTGCTCGGCCACGAAGGGCGGTACGGCGAACCGCGCTCGGCCGCCGCGGCCCTCGCCCGGCTGCGCGGCGGCCCCGTCCCGCCCGACCCGCCCCAGCGCGCCGCCGAACCGGGCGCGCAGTCCCCGCTGTTCGAACCGCGCGGCGCGCACGTGCCCCTGCGGGACCTGATCGACGTGTACGCCGAGCAGCAGCGCCGCCATGACGCCACCGCGCACCCGGAGCGCATGCGGCTGCTGACCGCCGCCGAGTCGGCGGGCATGCTGGTGGCCGCCGAGATGAACGCGGCGGGGCTGCCGTGGAGCGCCGAGGTCCACCGCCGGGTGCTGCACGAACTGCTCGGCGAGCGGTACGCGGGCGGAGGCGAGCCGCGTCGCCTCGCCGAGCTGGCCGACGAGGTCTCCGCCGCCTTCGGCCGCAGGGTCCGCCCCGATCTGCCCGCCGATGTGATCAAGGCTTTCGCCCAGGCCGGGATCAAGGTCGGTTCCACTCGCCGCTGGGAGCTGGAGACGATCGACCATCCGGCGGTGAAACCGCTGATCGAGTACAAGAAGCTCTACCGCATCTGGGTCGCCCACGGCTGGTCCTGGCTCCAGGACTGGGTGCGCGAGGGCCGCTTCCGCCCGGAGTTCGTCGCCGGCGGCACGGTCACCGGCCGCTGGGTCACCAACGGCGGGGGTGGGCTCCAGCTCCCCCGCGTCATCCGGCGGGCCGTCGTCGCCGACCCCGGCTGGCGTCTGGTGGTCGCCGACGCCGACCAGATGGAGCCGCGCGTGCTGGCGGCGATCTCCCGCGACCCCGGCCTGATGGAGGTGGCCGGCCGCGCGACCGACCTCTACCAGGCCGTCTCCGACCGCGCCTTCTCCGGCGACCGCGACCAGGCCAAGATCGCCGTGCTGGGCGCGATCTACGGCCAGACCTCGGGGGACGGCCTGAAGAACCTCGCCGCCCTCAGACGCCGCTTCCCGCGGGCCGTGGCCTACGTCGACGAGGCGGCGCGGGCCGGTGAGGAGGGGCGGCTGGTGCGCACCTGGCTGGGCCGCACCTGTCCCCCGGCGGCCGGGGCGGGCGAGGGCGCCGAGGAGGCCGGTCTCCCCCAGGACGAGGAGGCCCCGGCAGCGGCCGGCCAGGAGTGGGTGCCGGGTTACGCCTCCACCAACGCCCGCGCCCGGGGCCGCTTCGCCCGCAACTTCGTCGTCCAGGGCAGCGCCGCCGACTGGGCCCTGCTGCTGCTCGCCGCGCTGCGCAGGGCCTGCGCCTCGCTCGCGGCCGAGCTGGTCTTCTTCCAGCACGACGAGGTGATCGTGCACTGCCCGCAGGAGGAGGCCGAGACCGTCGTCCAGGCCATCAGGGAGGCCGCCGACCTCGCCGGCCGGCTGACGTTCGGGGAGACGCCGGTGCGGTTCCCGTTCACCACGGCGGTGGTGGAGTGCTATGCGGACGCCAAATAGCAGCGCCGGACGCCACAGAGCGGGACGCCGGACAGGGGCGCCGGGCGTACGCGCGTCGGAGGGGCGGCGGACTCAGTCCTGCTCGTCGAGCAGATCCCGCAGTTCCCTCAGCACCGCCTTCTCGTCGGTGCCGTCGAGGGCGGTGAGCGCGGTGCGCCACTGCTCGCGCGCCTCCTCCGTACAGCCCTGCTCGCGCAGCAGGAGCCCGTGCTGGTGGCGGGCCAGGGCGCCGGTGTAGCCGTCGGCACGGGCGTCGGCGCGGGCGAGCAGCTCCGCGCACTCCCGGTCGGCCCGCGCGGTGTCGCCGAGCAGCCGCAGCGCGCGCACCAGGCCGAGCCGTGTCTGGGACTCGCCGTGCCAGTCGCCGTGGCCGCCCAGGATGCGCAGGCTCTCCTCGAAGTGCGGCAGGGCGGCGTCCGGTTCGCCGAGGGAGAGGTGGGCGTAGCCGATGTTGCAGTGCGCCGAGTGCTGCACGATCACGGCGCCGATCTCCACGCCGATGGCGAGCGAACGCCGGTGCTGCTCGATGGCCGCGCGCGGGTCGGTGTGCTCGTAGAGGTTGCCGAGGTGGCTGTAGGTCACCGCCTCGCCCTGCGGGTCGTTCAACTGCCGTGAGCACTCCAGGCTCTGACGCAGCG
Source organism: Streptomyces sp. enrichment culture (assembly GCF_964272895.1). GTDB lineage: Bacteria > Actinomycetota > Actinomycetes > Streptomycetales > Streptomycetaceae > Streptomyces. The sequence goes on along the minus strand of NZ_OZ186832.1, from coordinate 4,171,388 downwards.
CCTGCTCCGACTCGGCGTGCCGGCCGAGCCCTTCGAGCAGCAGCCCGCGGTTGTTCAGGCAGCGCCGGATCCGGGTGGGCGTGCCGAGCCGCCGCCAGATCTCCAGGGAGCGGTCGTTGAGGGCGAGCGCCTCCGTGTGCCGGCCGGTGAGGAAGTACAGGCCGGCCAGATCGCCCAGCGCGTACGCCTCGGCCGCCGCGTCCCCGAGCCGTCCCGCCACCGTGAGCGCGGCCCGCCCCAGCACCTCCATCTCGGCGACCCGGCCGCTGCGGTGCAGACACGGGAACAGCAGCCGCAGCAGGGTGGAGAGACGGGCGAGGTGGCAGGGGTGCGTGAGCCGGCCGGAGTCCTCGGCGTCCTCACCGGCGTACCGTTCCGCCAGCGCCACGATGTTGTCCAGCTCCCCGTCCGCCCAGGCGAACGCCTCCTCCGGGCTGTCGAAGGGCGGTACGACGGTGACGTCGGCCGCGTGCTCCGGCGGCTGCGCGGCGGTGGGGCGGCGGCGGTCGTCCTGGTCGACGCCCGGTTCGACGATCGCGGTGAGGATGCGTTCGGCGACGGCCGCGTACCAGCGCAGGGCGGTTCCGGTGGTGTCGCCGTCCTGTCCGGTGGGGGCCAGTTCGCGGGCGAAGTCGCGCACCAGGTCGTGCGGGGCGTAGCGCCCGTACGCCGTCTCCTCCAGCAGCGCCACGTCGACCAGCCGGTCGAGCGCGGCCTCGGCGCGCCGCTCGTCGGTGCCGAGGAGGCGGGCGAGGAGCGGGGCGCCGTAGCCGGGCAGGTCGAGCGCGCCGATCCGGCCGAGGGCGACGGCCGCGTCCCGGTCCGCCTCCCGGTCGGAGGCGGCCAGCGCCTCGTGCGCGACGGCGAGGGAGCGGCGCACGCTCAGGTCGTCGTACTCCAGGTGGTGCAGCCGCCCCTCGGTGGCGGCGAGCTGACCGGCCAGCACCTCCGGGGTGAGGGCGCTGCGGGCGGCGAGACGGGCGGCGACCACGCGCAGGGCGAGCGGAAGGCGACCGGTGAGTCCGACGAGCGGATGGCCGGCGTCGAGCCCGTCCCGCCCGGAGACCGCGCGCAGCAGGGCGGCGCTGTCCTCGTCGCTCAGCGGGGTCAGCGGGAAGCGGACCGCCCCGTCGAGCGCGGTCAGCGGGGAGCGGCTGGTGACGATCACCGCACAGCCGGGCCCCGCCGGCAGCAGCGGCCGCACCTGGGCGGCGTTCGCGGCGTCGTCGAGCACCATGAGCGTGCGGGTGGGTGCGAGCAGGGAGCGCAGCAACGCCGAGGCCGCGTCGGGGTGTTCGGGGATACGGCGGGGCTCGGTGCCGAGGTCGCGCAGCAGGGCGGCGAGTGCCTGGCCGGAGGTGAGGGGGGTCATGCCCGGCGTGGCGCCGTGCAGGTTCACATAGAGCTGGCCGTCGGGGAAACGTTCCCGCAGGCCATGGGCCACATGCAGGGCGAGGGCGCTCTTGCCGACGCCGGCCATGCCGCTGACGACCGTGACGGCCGAGGGCCGCGCGAGGGTGCGCAGAAGCTCGTCGCGGGTGTGGGCGCGGCCGGTGAAGTGGGCCGGGGGCGGGGGGAGTTGGGCAGGCCGGGGAGCGGGGGTGGTGGGGTCGGTGTCGGGGGCGGGGGTCGAGGTGGGGGCGACGCGGGGGGTGCGGCGGTCGGGGGCGCCGGGGCCGCGGCGGTCGGCGACGCCCGGGTTGCGGCGGTCGGCGGGGCCGGTGCGGCGGTCGGGGGTGGGGCGGTGAGCGGGGACGGCGGGGTGGTCGGCGCCGGGGGCGGCGGGGTCGGTGTCGGGGGTGGTGAGGTCGGTGTGGGGGCGGGGTGCGGTGGCGTGGTCGGGGTCCGTACGGCGGCCGGGGTCGGTGCCGGGCGCCGCGTCCGTACGGCGGCCGGGGTCCGTGCTGGAGCCCGCGTCCGTGCTGCGGCCGGAGGCGGAGGCGGAGGCAGCCCTGTGACCGGCGTCGGTGCCGGGGCCGGCGTCGGCGCCGTGGGCGTGGACGGCGTTGTGGGCGTGGGCGGCGCTGCCGCCGAGGGTGTGGAAGCCCGGGTGGGCAGAGGGGGTCCCCGTCTCCCCCCGCAGCACCTCGAGGTGGGCCTCGCGGACGGCGGGGCCGGGCTCGATGCCGAGTTCCTCGATGAGGCGGGCGCGCAGATCGCGGTGGACGGCGAGGGCCTCGGCCTGCCGCCCGGTGGCGTGCAGGGCGAGCATCAGCTGACGGTGATACGCCTCGCGCAGCGGATGCTCGGCGGCGAGAGCGGCGAGCTCGGGGACGAGTCCGTCCGGGCGGGCGCCGGGCGCGGCGAGCTCGGCGTCGTAGCGCCATTCGAGCAGCAGGAGCCGTGCCTCGGTGAGGCGCTGCACGAACGCGTACCCGCCGAGGTCGGCGGGCAGCCCGCTCAGCGGGGTGCCGCGCCACAGCGCGAGCGCGGCCGTGCACTCGCGCACCGTGCGCGCCCAGTCCCCGTCGGCGTGCGCGGCGCGGGCCGCGGCGACATGCGCGTCGAAGACATGGACGTCCAACTCCCCCTGCTCCACGCGCAGCCGGTAGCCGGGCGGGACCGCGCGCAGTCGCTCGGGGTCGTCGAGGAGCCGCCGCAGCCGGGCGACGTGGTTGTGCAGCGAGGCATGCGCGGACGCCGGAGGCTCCCCGCCCCACAGGGCGTCCTTGAGCGAGTCGACGGGCACGACGCGCCCGGCCTCCAGCAGCAACGCGGCGAGCAAGGACCGCACCTTGCCGCTGCGCACGCCGCGCACGGCGCAGGCCGACCCGTCGGGACCGGGGGCGTCGGAGGCGTCGTACACCACCGGCGGCCCCAGCAGCCCGAACCGCAGCCTGAACGGCGGCCCGTGCCGCTCCCCCGGGCTCTCGGGTCCGTCCGAGCAGGGAGGTGCCCCCATCCCGCCGCCCACTGCCTCTCCGCGCGCCCGAACGGCCGCGCTCCCCTGGGGAAACGGCCGTCCGTGACCGATTCCCACTGTCCAACGACGGTTTCCCGCCAACTGCTCTCCGGCCACCCGCGCCGACAGCCGCGGACGCCCGGCAATAATCCGGCGGCGCCCCAGCGGATTCCGTCGTGATCCGCTACCGTTACGGCCGTTTGTCGGTGTCATCGGGCGTGGTTCCGCCGTCTTCCCGTCGCGACCCCGGCCACCCGTCCGCTGCCGCCCTCCTGCGACAGATGACTTCACGCCAGCGGACCGGCAGCGCCGCGGGAAACCGTTGGCCACATGTTAGCGATCCGTTGGTGCGACCTGATGTGATCACTTCATCGGATCTGGCCCCGACGGTGCGCGCGTTCATCGCGTTGCTCGGGGGAGTGTCGCCGCCGCGGCCGGATCCGGGGACGCAAGAGAGCCCCGGTCGGCGGAGGTGAACGACCGGGGCTCTCGTCCCTCCCTCTCGCACCCCCGTCCCCGTCGGCCTCCCGCCAGCGCACGGCACCCGGACCCCAGCCCGCCCCGCCCGCCGGCCCCCAGGGCCCACGACCGGGACCACGGACCCCCGCATTCCCCGCTCCCGGCGCCACCGCCGCACCTCACGCACGAAAAAACCCCAGGTCAGAATCTTCTGCCCTGGGGTTCCAGTGGAGCCGCCTTCGGGATTCGAACCCGAGACCTACGCATTACGAGTGCGTTGCTCTGGCCATCTGAGCTAAGGCGGCGCGCTGTCCGCACTATGGTGCGATCAGCAACGTCGGTAAGTCTACACAGTTTCCGGGGGTGCTTCGTACCAGCTCCGGAGGAGGGGGTTCCGGAAGCCGGAGGAGGGGCTATGAGCAGCGCTTTCCGTCCTTCGGCGGGGTGCCGCGCAGCAGGTAGGCGTTGATCGTGGAGTCGATGCAGGCGCTGCCGCGGCCGTAGGCGGTGTGGCCGTCGCCGTCGTAGGTGAGCAGGCGGCCGGAGGAGAGCTGGCGGGACAGGGAGCGGGCCCAGCGGTAGGGGGTCGCCGGGTCGCGGGTGGTGCCGACCACGACGATGGGCGCCGCGCCCTTCGCCTCGATGCGGTGCGGCTCGCCGGTCGGGGCGACCGGCCAGTACGCGCAGGTCAGGGCGGCCCAGGCGAGGGCCTCGCCGAAGACCGGGGATGCCTTCTCGAAGGCGGGCAGAGACTCGCGCACCTGGTCGGGGCGCTCGAAGGCGGGCGGCAGGTCGAGACAGTTCACGGCGGCGTTGGCGGACATCAGGTTCGCGTAGTCGCCGTCGGCGTCGCGCTCGTAGTAGCTGTCGGAGAGCACCAGCAGACCCGCGCCGTCGTTCTCCCGCATCGCCGTCGTCAGCGCCTCCCGCAGCTGTTCCCAGGCGCTCTCGTCGTACATCGCCGCGATCACGCCCGTCGTGGCCAGCGACTCGCCGAGCCGGCGGCCGTCCGCGTCACCGGTCGGGATCGGCCGCGCGTCCAGCCTGTCGAAGAACGCCTTCAGTGTGCGCCCCGCCCGCTCCGGTGTCGTCCCCGGGCCGCCGAGCGGGCAGTCCGCGCGGCGCACGCAGTCCTTCGCGAACGCCCGGAACGCCGTCTCGAAGCCCGCCGTCTGGTCCAGGTTCAGCCGGCGCGCGGGCAGCGACGGATCCATCGCGCCGTCCAGCACCAGCCGCCCGGCCCGCTTCGGGAACAGCCCGGCATACGTCGCGCCGAGGAACGTCCCGTACGACGCCCCCACATAGGTCAGCTTCTCGTCGCCCAGGACGGCCCGCAGGATGTCCATGTCCCGTGCCGCCTCGACGGTGGAGACATGCCGCAGCAGCTTCGGCGCGTCCGCCCCGCACCCCTCCGCGAACTTCCTGTACGCCCCGACGAGCGTGTCCACCTCCCTGCCGTCGTCCGGTGTGCTGTCCGTCTGCGTGTACGCGTCCATGTCCCGCCCGTCCAGGCACTCGACGGGCTCACTGCGCGCCACCCCGCGCGGGTCCACGGCGACCATGTCGTAGCGGGCGCGGACCGGGGCCGGGTAGCCGATCCCCGCGTACGCCTGGAGGTAGCCGACCGCCGAGCCGCCGGGCCCGCCGGGGTTGACCAGCAGCGACCCGAGCCGCTTGCCCGGTCCCGTGGCCTTCTTGCGGGCCACCGCAAGACGCACGTCCCCGCGGCCGGGCTCGGCGTAGTCGAGCGGCGCCTTCAGCGTGGCGCACTCGAAGCCCGGCACACCGCAGCTGCGCCAGCTCAGCCGCTGCCCGTAGTACGGGGCCAGCGCGGACGGGGTGGCCGCGGGCAGGGCCGCCAGCCCCGCCTGCGCCGCCGAGGCCGAACCCGACGCGCTGCCGCTGGAACAGGCGGAGACCAGCAGGGCGGCGGCGGCCAGGAGGGCGGCGGCGGTACGGGGCCTGCGGTGCGCGGCGGTACGGAAGCTGCGAGCGGGGCGCCTTGAGTGCATCCACCGAGCGTAACCGCCCGCGATCGTCCGGATGCGCTCCGTGTGCAAGGTGCCCCGGACGAGTTACCGCCGTCAACCTGCCAGGACCTGACTCCCGGCGCGGGTCAGCCCGATCTGAGGGCCATCGTCATCGCCTCCACCGCCAGCAGCGGCGCGACATTGCGGTCCAGCGCCTCACGGCACGCGGTGATCGCCTCGATGCGGCGCAGGGTGGACTCGGGGGTGCCGGAGCGGGCGAGGCGCTGCAGGACGTCCTCGGCGTCGGTGTTGGCCAGGGCCACGCGCGAGCCCAGCTGGAGGGCGAGGACATCGCGGTAGAAGGCGGTCAGGTCGGTCAGGGCCAGGTCGAGGCTGTCGCGCTGGGTGCGGGTGCGGCGGCGCTTCTGCTTGTCCTCAAGGTCCTTCATGACACCGGCGGTGCCGCGCGGCAGCCGGCCGCCCTGGGCCGCGCCCAGGGCCGCCTTCAGCTCCTCGGTCTCCTTGGCGTCGAGCTCCTCGGCGAGTTGCTTGGCGTCCTCGGCCGCCGCGTCCACGAGCTCCTGAGCGGCCCTGAGCGCGCCGCCGATGTCCTCCACCCGCAGCGGCAGCTTGAGCACGGCGGCCCGGCGCTCGCGCGCGGCGGGGTCGGTGGCGAGGCGGCGGGCCCGGTCGACGTGGCCCTGGGTGGCGCGGGCCGCGGCGGCGGCCACGTCGGGCTCGACGCCCTCCCGTCGTACGAGCATGTCGGCCACCGCGTCCACGGACGGTGTGCGCAGGTTCAGGTGACGGCAGCGGGAGCGGATGGTCGGCAGGACGTCCTCGATGGAGGGCGCGCACAGCAGCCACACCGTGCGCGGGGCGGGTTCCTCCACCGCCTTGAGGACGGCGTTCGCCGACTTCTCGTTCAGCCGCTCGGCGTCCTCGACGAGGATCACCTGCCAGCGGCCGTTCGCCGGGGACGTGAACGACTTGCGGACCGTGTCGCGCATGTCGTCGGCGAGGATCTGCGTGCCGACGGCGGCGACCGTCGTCACGTCGGCGTGCGTGCCGATCAGGGCCGTGTGACAGCCGTCGCAGAAGCCGCAGCCGGGGACTCCGCCGAGGGCGCGGTCGGGGCTCACGCACTGCAACGCCGCGGCGAACGCCCGCGCCGTCTGCGTACGCCCCGCTCCCGGCGGGCCGGTGAACAGCCACGCGTGCGTCATCTTCGACGCCTCGGGCGGCGGGGCGTCGGTGGCGGCTGCGGTGACCAGGGCATCGGCGTCCCGGGCGGCGGCGGCGAGCTGCTCGCTCACCTTCTCCTGCCCCACCAGGTCGTCCCACACGCTCATGGGTCACCCGCCCCTTCCGTCACGCTTCGTATCGCTGCATCCATTGTGGGGGCACGCACTGACAACGGGGTCCGGCCGCCGTCACGGGGTCGGCGACGGGCGCCCTCAGCCCCGCCGACCCCGGCCTCCCCGCCCCCGCTCGTCGTCCTGCTCCTCGTCCTCGCGCGGACCGAGCAGTTCGTCCGCCAGCGTCGGCAGATCGTCCAGCGGCGTCTCCTCGGCCCAGTCGGACCGGGGGCGCCGGCGCGGCACGCCCTCGGCGTCGACCTGCGGCAGCTCCCGCGTACGGTCCTGGGAGCCGTCCGGCCCGGACACCGGCCGCTCGTCCCGGAAGAACCCCGGCGGAACACGGTCCGCCGGATCGTCACCCGGCACCTGCGGCAGCACAGCGGTCTCGTCCGCGGCCCCCGGATGCGGCCCAGCGGTCGCGTCCGCAGCACCCGGAGGCGTTACGGCGGTCCCGGTCCCGTCCCCGGCATCCGGCCCCACGGGCGGCAGCACGGCCGTCTCATCAGCCGCACCCGGAGCAACGGGCGGCAGCACGGCCGTCTCCTCCGCCGCACCCGGAGCAACGGGAGGCAGCACGGCCGTCTCCTCCGCCACCCCCGGATGCGGCAGCGGCGGCTGCGGAAGCTCCGCCGTCACCTCGGAGTCGGGGCTCCCGGCCCCGGAGCCGTCGGCGGACCCGGCCGAGCCCTCCGCCGGCGCCCCGGACGCCCGGTCCGCCCGGTCCCGTACCGCCCGCAGCACCGTCGTCTCCTCAGCCGCCCGCGACGAACGCTCGTCCGCGCCCGCCGCCTCCCGAGCCGCGCGCGCCTCCTCCGGTGTCACCACCGGCGTCGGCACGGTCACCGCCTCCGGCGAGGGCACCGCGGGCGCCGGCGGCCTGGGACCGGCCGCAGCGGCGGCCGCGGCCTGCTCGGCCGCCCGGCGTGCCTGCTCGGCCCGCAGCAGGGCCTCCTCGGCCTTGCGCTGCTTCTCCAGCCGCCGTGCCTCGGCCTCGGCACGCAGCCGGGCCTCCTCCTCGGCCTGCTGCCGGCGCCGCTCCTCCTCGGCCTTGCGGCGGGCCTCGGCCTCCGCGCGGGCCTTCTCCTCGGCGAGCAGCCGCTGCCGCTCCTCCTCCGCGCGGCGAGCCGCTTCCTCGGCGCGCAGCCGGGCCTCCTCGGCCTGCCGCTCGGCCTCGCGGCGCTGGGCCTCCTCCAGCTCGCGCCGCTTGCGCTCCTCCTCCTCGGCGCGCAGCTTGGCGAGCTGCTCCTGGCGCTCGCGCTCCAGGCGCTCCTCCTCGGCCTTGCGGGCGGCCTCTTCCTCGGCCTTGCGGCGGGCCTCCTCCTCGGCCTTGCGGCGGGCCTCCTCCCGGGCGGCGATCTCGGCCTCGGACAGCGGCAGCACGGTGTCGAGCCGGTGCCGGATCACGGTGGTGACGGCCTCGGGCTCCTGCCCGGCGTCCACCACCAGGTAGCGCCCGGGGTCGGCGGCGGCCAGCGCCAGGAAACCGGCCCGCACGCGCGCGTGGAACTCCGCCGGCTCCGACTCCAGCCGGTCCGGCGCCTCCGTGAACCGCTCGCGGGCGGCCTCCGGCGACACGTCCAGCAGCACGGTGAGGTGCGGGACGAGCCCATGGGTCGCCCACCGGTTGATCCGCGCGATCTCGACCGGCGAGAGGTCGCGGCCCGCGCCCTGGTAGGCCACGGAGGAGTCGATGTACCGGTCGGAGATCACCACCGCGCCGCGCTCCAGGGCGGGCCGTACGACGGTGTCGACGTGCTCGGCGCGGTCGGCCGCGTACAGCAGGGCCTCCGCACGGTGGGACAGGCCGGCCGAGGACACGTCCAGCAGGATCGACCGCAGCCGCTTGCCGACCGGTGTGGCGCCCGGCTCGCGGGTGAGCACGACCTCGTGGCCCTTGGCCCGGATCCACTCGGCGAGCGCCTCGGCCTGGGTGGACTTGCCGGCGCCGTCACCGCCCTCCAGGGCGATGAAGAAGCCCTTGCCGGTGGGCGCCTGCACGGGGTCGTCGCCGCCGAGCAGCGCGTCGCGCAGATCGTGCCGCAGCGGGACACCGGAGCGGTCGTCGAGCTTGGCCAGCACCAGCGCGGCCACCGGCAGCAGCAGCGCGCCGACCAGCATCAGGGTGAACGCGGCCCCGCCGTGCGCGAACACGAACCTGCCGCTCTCCAGCCGGTGTGGCCCGATCAGCGCCGCGACCACGGGCGCGATCAGCACGCCCAGCGCCACGAGGACCCGGACCACCGCGTGCAGATGCTCGGTCGTGCGGGTGCGGCGGAAGTCCTCCACCTCCTGGTCGAGCAGCGCGTGTCCGATGTTGGCGGCCATGCCCGCGCCCACGCCCGCGAGGGCGACGATCAGCAGCACGGTGGCCACGTCCGGCACGAGACCCGCGGCCAGCAGCGCGACGCCGGTGAAGGCGGTCGCCAGCGCCAGCATGCGCCGCCGCGACAGCGACACCAGCGCCTTGGGCGCCGTACGGACACCGACGACGACTCCGCCGGTCAGCCCCAGCACCAGCAGGCCGTACGTCACCGGGCCGCCGCCCAGGTCCTTGGCGTGCAGCACGGCGACGGCGACGGCGGCCGCGATCGCTCCGGCGACGGCGGCGCAGGTGAGGACGAGCAGCGGGATCGCGCCGGTACGGCCCTTGTCGGCGCCCTCGGCGGTGCGCGGGCGGCGCAGCCCCTCCAGCGGCGACCGCGCGCGCGGGGTGCGGGTGTCGGGCAGCTCCAGGAAGGTCACCACGGACAGGGACGCGGCGAACAGTCCGGCCGCGACGTAGGAGCCGAGGGCCGCCTGGTGCTGGGCGAACCACTCAAGGCCCGAGCCCAGCAGGTTGTTCAGCAGCGCGGCGAGGACCAGCGCGGCGGCCGCGAGGGGGACCGCCACGACGCCGGTGCGCAGGGACAGGCGGCGCAGGGCCTCCATGTGGTCCGGCAGCGGCCGTACCGTCGCGCCCTCCGGCGGCGGGGCCGGCAGCAGGGCGGGCGCCGCGCTCTCCCGGCACACCGTCCACAGGCGCTCGGCGACGCCCGTCAGGAAGACCGTGACGAGCAGGGCCGCCAGTGCGTTCTCCGGCGTCCAGTCGATCCACAGCGGCGCGACGATCAGCAGCGCCGCCCGCACTCCGTCGGCGCCGACCATGGTCCAGCGGCGGTCGAGCGGGCCGTCCTTCCCGGTGAGGGAGGTGAGCGGTCCGAGCAGGACCGCGCCGAACAGGAGCGTCGCGAACACACGTGTCGCGAAAACGGTCGCCACTGCGAACGCCACGCCCCGGTAGCCGCCGCCGAAGGAGCCCTCGGCGATGGCCGCCTGGAGCGCGAGAAGCACCAGCACCAGCAGGGCGAGGGTGTCGCCGACACCTCCCACGAGCTGCGCGCTCCACAGCCGCTTCAGCTGCGGAGTGCGCAGCAGGGCGCGCACCGCGCGCTCGCGGGAGTCCGCGACCAGGGCGTCGTCGGAGGCGGGGTGGGGGGCCGTTGGCTGCTCGGCTCGCGTCATGCGTTCAGCCTATCGGGACGCACCGACACCGAAAGGCGGCGCCCGAACACGCGAACGCCCCGGCGCGCGGTGGCACCGGGGCGTTCGCTCAGCGAAGGCTCGGGGCCGGCCCAGCCCCCTGCTCAGGCCGTACGGCCTCAGTCCTCCGCGGACGTCTTGGCGGCGGCCGTCTTCTTCGCCGTCGTCGTCTTCTTCGCCGTCGTCGTCTTCTTCGCCGTCGTCTTCGCGGCCGTGGCCTTCTTGGCCGTGGTCGTCTTCTTGGCGGCGGTCTTCTTCGTCGCCGTCTTCTTCGCGGGCGCCTTCTTCGCCGTCTTCTTGGCGGGGCCCTTGGCGCGCTTCTCGGCGAGCAGCTCGTAGCCGCGCTCCGGGGTGATCGTCTCGACGCTGTCGCCGGAGCGCAGGGTCGCGTTGGTCTCCCCGTCGGTGACGTACGGCCCGAAGCGGCCGTCCTTGACCACGACCGGCTTGCCGGACACCGGGTCCTCGCCCAGCTCCTTCAGCGGCGGCTTGGCGGCCGCGCGGCCCCGCTGCTTGGGCTGGGAGTAGATCTCCAGCGCCTCTTCCAGGGTGATCGTGAAGAGCTGCTCCTCGGACTGCAGCGAACGCGAGTCCGTGCCCTTCTTCAGGTACGGGCCGTAGCGGCCGTTCTGCGCGGTGATCTCCTGGCCCTCGGCGTCGGTGCCGACCACGCGCGGCAGCGACATCAGCTTGAGCGCGTCGTCCAGCGTCACCGTGTCCAGGGACATCGACTTGAACAGCGAGGCCGTGCGCGGCTTGACCGCGTTCTTGCCGGTCTTCGGGGTGCCCTCGGGGAGCACCTCGGTGACGTACGGGCCGTAGCGGCCGTCCTTGGCGACGATCGTGTGGCCGGTGGCCGGGTCGGTGCCCAGCTCGAAGTCACCGCTCGGCTTGGCCAGCAGTTCCTCGGCCAGCTCGACGGTCAGCTCGTCGGGCGCCAGGTCGTTCGGGATGTCGGCGCGCTGGTGCTGCTCGGTGTCCTTCTCGCCGCGCTCGATGTACGGGCCGTAGCGGCCGACGCGGAGCACGATGTCGTTGCCCACCGGGAACGACGACACCTCGCGGGCGTCGATCGCGCCCAGGTCGGTCACCAGCTCCTTGAGGCCACCGAGGTGGTCCCCGTCGCCGTTGCCCGCCTCGGCCGCGCCGCCGATGCCGTTGGCCTCACCGAAGTAGAAGCGCTTCAGCCACGGCACGGACTGGGCCTCGCCGCGGGCGATGCGGTCGAGGTCGTCCTCCATCTTGGCGGTGAAGTCGTAGTCGACGAGCCGCCCGAAGTGCTTCTCCAGCAGATTGACCACGGCGAAGGACAGGAAGGACGGCACCAGGGCCGTGCCCTTCTTGAAGACATAGCCGCGGTCGAGGATCGTGCCGATGATCGACGCGTACGTCGACGGGCGGCCGATCTCGCGCTCTTCCAGCTCCTTGACCAGCGACGCCTCGGTGTAGCGGGCCGGGGGCTTGGTGGCGTGGCCGTCGGCGGTGATCTCCTCGGCGCTGAGCCGGTCGCCCTCGGTGACCTGCGGCAGCCGGCGCTCGCGGTCGTCGAGCTCGGCGTTCGGGTCGTCGGCGCCCTCGACGTATGCCTTCAGGAAGCCGTGGAAGGTGATCGTCTTGCCGGACGCGCTGAACTCGACGTCCCGGCCGTCGGCGGCGGTGCCACCGATCTTCACGGTGACGGAGTTGCCGGTGGCGTCCTTCATCTGGGAGGCGACGGTCCGCTTCCAGATCAGCTCGTACAGCTTGAACTGGTCACCGGTCAGGCCGGTCTCGGCGGGCGTGCGGAAACGATCACCCGAGGGGCGGATCGCCTCGTGCGCCTCCTGCGCGTTCTTGACCTTGCCCGCGTAGGTGCGCGGGGCGTCCGGCAGGTACTCGGCGCCGTACAGCTGCGTGACCTGGGCGCGGGCGGCCGCGATCGCGGTGTCCGACAGCGTCGTGGAGTCCGTACGCATGTAGGTGATGAAGCCGTTCTCGTACAGCTTCTGGGCGATCTGCATGGTCGCCTTGGCGCCGAAGCCGAGCTTGCGCGACGCCTCCTGCTGGAGCGTCGTCGTACGGAACGGGGCGTACGGCGAGCGGCGGTACGGCTTGGACTCGACGGAGCGGACGGAGAACTGCGTCTGCTCCAGGGCGGCGGCCAGGGCGCGGGCGGTCGCCTCGTCGAGGTGAAGGGTGTTCGCGCTCTTGAGTTGTCCCAGGGAGTCGAAGTCGCGGCCCTGCGCGATCCGCCTGCCGTCGACGGTCTGCAGGCGGGCGACCAGCGACGACGGGTCCGACGGGTCCCCCGCGCGGCCGGTCGCGAAGGTGCCCGTCAGGTCCCAGTACTCCGCAGAACGAAACGCGATGCGCTCGCGTTCCCGCTCGACCACAAGGCGTGTCGCGACGGACTGGACGCGGCCCGCCGACAGCTTCGGCATGACCTTCTTCCACAGCACCGGCGAGACCTCGTAGCCGTAGAGGCGGTCGAGGATGCGGCGGGTCTCCTGGGCGTCGACGAGCTTCTGGTTGAGCTGGCGCGGGTTGGCCACGGCGGCCTGGATCGCGGACTTGGTGATCTCGTGGAAGACCATCCGCTTGACCGGGACCTTGGGCTTGAGCACCTCCTGGAGGTGCCAGGCGATGGCCTCGCCCTCGCGGTCCTCATCGGTGGCGAGGTAGAGCTCGTCGGACTCCTTCAGCAGGTCCTTGAGCTTCTTGACCTGGGCCTTCTTGTCGGCGTTGACGACATAGATCGGCTCGAAGTCGTGTTCGACGTCCACGCCGAGGCGGCGGACCTCGCCCGTGTACTTCTCCGGCACCTCTGCGGCGCCGTTCGGAAGGTCGCGGATGTGCCCGACGCTCGCCTCGACGATGTATCCGGGGCCGAGATAGCCCTTGATCGTCTTCGCCTTGGCAGGCGACTCGACGATGACGAGTCGGCGGCCGCCCTTCGCGGTCTCGCTGGTCGGGGACAACTTCGCTCTTCTCTCCGGTCGACGCTGGGGCCTCCCCAGGCCTTGCTCCCGGGGTCGGGTGGTCACGCTGCGGAGTGTGACGGTACATCCCGCCCCCGTGTCAAACGGGAAAAGCCCGCAACGGCCACTCGAACGGTAACCCGACTACCGCCCTTCCTGCCGCCCGGACTCCCCACCGGCTCATTCCGGGCGTTCCGGAACGCGTCTCCCCTATATCTGCGGAGCCGCCAGTTCCGCGACCTCCGCACGCCATCTCCCGGACACCTCCCCGACGCCCGGACCTGCACGTATGACCGACGCGGCGCCCTCACTCCGCGTGCCGCCGCGGACCGGGGGCACCGCTCCTCACATACGAGTGAAACACCACACCCCGAGAACCAGCGCGCACACCGCGACAGCGCCGGACACGCTCGCCGACACCGCGGGCCGCACACCGTGCGCCACCGGCTCGCCGCGGCTCACCCGCACCCCCGTCCACACCAGCAGGCCGCCACCGAACAGGGCGAACACCACTCCCGCGAAGATCGCCGGTCCGCTCTCCATGGCCGCCTCGCCCCTTTTCTCCGTGCCGCGTGCCCAGCCGCCGTGAGGTTGACACGCCCGGGCTGCGCCCAGGCGAAGCCCAGGTGAACGGGCGGCCGACGGAGCGATGCATACCCCTTCGCGGCGCAGATCGACGCGATCTCTACGGTGCCGGGGGTGTGCGTCGCCCTGTCGGCCGAACGCGGAAGCCGCTGGGCGCCGGGGCTCCGGGGGTCTGGGGCCCTGGGGCTCCGGGGGTCTGGGGCCCTGGGGCCCTGGGGCTCGGTCCCCCAAGCCCTGCACCCGTGCCCCGGACCCGGAAGCCCCCGGACCTCAGACCTCGGGCTCCAGGAAGCCCTGTTCCACCAGCAGCCGGATCTGGGCGGGCGTGCGGTCGCGCAGCAGGACCGGGTCCTCGCCGACCAGCTGGGCGATGGCGTCGAGGATGCGGCCCGCGCTGAGGGAGCCGTCGCACACGCCGGCGAAGCCCGCGCCGACCGTGTCGACCTTGGTGGCCCGGCGCATGCCGCGGTTCTGGCGCAGCACGACGTGTTCGGGGTCCTCGGCGCCGGGCAGCCCCACCTGTTCCTGCACGATCTCTGCCGCCAGCCTGAAGCGATCCTCGAGCAGCGCGGCGTCGTCGCGCTCCCGCAGATAGTCGAGTCGCCGGAAGTGCGCGCGCACGGTGTCGCCGAGCGGCTGCTCGACCGGGTGCGGCCACTCCTCCACCGTGACGGAGGGCTCGGCGGCGTCCGTCCTGCGCAGGGTGATCCAGCCGAACCCGACGGACCGCACCTTGCGCGCCTCGAACTCGTCCAGCCACGCGTCGTACCGCGCCTGGTACTCGGCCGGGTCGCCGCGGTGGTCACCGGCGTCCCGGAGCCAGAGCTCGGCGTACTGCGTGATGTCCTGCACCTCGCGCTGCACGATCCAGGCATCGCACCCGCGCGGCACCCATGACCTGAGCCTGTCCTGCCAGTCCTCCCCTTCGACGTGCTGCCAGTTGGCGAGGAACTGCGCGAACCCGCCCACGTTCAGCCGTTCCCCCGCCCCTTGAACGAGCGAGCGGCACAGATCGTCCCCGGACATGCCACCGTCCCGGTACGTCAGCCGGGCGCCGGGCGAGATCACGAACGGCGGGTTGGAGACGATCAGGTCGTACGTCTCGTCGTCCCGCAGTGGGGAGTACAGCGAGCCCTCCCGCAGATCGGCGGCGGGCGCGCCGGACAGCGCGAGCGTGAGCGCGGTGATGTGCAGGGCACGGGGGTTGAGGTCGGTCGCCGTCACCCGCGTGGCGTGCTGCGCGGCGTGCAGCGCCTGGATGCCGGAGCCGGTGCCGAGGTCCAGCGCGGAGGCGACCGGCGTACGGACGGTGATGCCGGCCAGGGTGGTGGAGGCACCGCCGACGCCGAGCACGACGCCCTCGTGCCGGCTGCCGATGCCGCCCGCTCCGCCGACCGCGCAGCCCAGGTCGGACACGATGAACCAGTCCTCGCCGCCGGGCCCGCCGTACGGCCGCACGTCCACGGCGGCGGCCACCTCGCCGTCGCCGGCCGGCCGCAGCCATCCGCTGCCCAGGCACTCGGCGAGGGGCAGCACGCTCTCCAGGCGGGCCCGCGGAACCGGCTGCTGGAGCAGGAACAGCCGGGTCAGCAGCTCCAGCGGAGTGTCCCCGCGGGTCGCCCGCAGCGCGGGCACGGTCTCGCTGCGGGCGAGGGCCGCGTAGGCGGGGGCGCCGAGCAGTTCGAGCAGCCCGTCGGCGGTGAAGTCGGCCGCGAGCAGGGCATCGCGCAGCCGGGTGGCGATGTCGGTGCGATCGGCGGAGGGCAGGGGGGACAGGGTGGCGTTACTCACGTCCCCATTGTGACGGCCCTCCGCCGCACGCTCAGCTCTTCGCGGCCGGGGACGACGCCGGGGCGGAGGCGCGCTGGCAGCTCTGCTGCTTGGCCATCGCCTGGCCGACCTCGCCCTCCTCCAGGTTCGTCAGGGCGTCGTTGCCGCTCTTGCTGAGCTTGTCCAGCTCGGTGGCGACGTCCTTCAGACCGTCGGCGAACTTCGCCTGGTCCTTGGTGTTCAGACCGTCGACCTGCTTCTTCAGCGAGGCGTAGGAGGCGGAGATCGCGTTCAGTTCCTTGACCGCGGCCTGCTGCTTCTTCTCGCCGTCCTCGACGTCGGGCGCACCGGCCCTGCTCACCGCGGCCCCGATCGCCTTGTAGGCGTCGGACATGTCCTGGAAGGCCTGCGAGTCGGCCCGCTGGACCTCCTCCGGCGTGCTGTTGTCCGAGGCTTCCTTCTTGATCGCGGCGTTGGCGGCCTCGATCTTCTTGGCCTGCGGCTGTACGGCGTCACAGACCTGCTTGGCCCAGGCGTTCAGCTTCTCGTCGCCGTCGTCACCGCCGCACCCCGACAGCGCCAGTACCAGTACCGCACCGCCGGACAGTGCGGCCGCGAGCTTCTTGTTCACCGGATTGGTCCCTTCCATGGCTCTCGGCCCCGGAACATACACGCCAAACGGGCGACACCCGCATGACAAGCATCCGTTCTATCCGGTATTGCAGCCATTTGCACGAAGCGAGAGAAGGCTCACCAGGCACCGGAGGGCACCACTCCGCACAGCGGGGCGGGCGGACGGAGCGTCAAAGCGCTCCCTCCGCCCGCCCCTTGGCGCGGATGCCGTACGACGGACTACGAAACCACCGCCGGGTCGGCCGACTTGGACGGGGTCCCTGACGGGTCCTCGTCACCCATGGCGATGCCGCGCCGCTTCGACACGTACACCGCCCCCACGATCACCACGAACGCCAGCCCGGCGATCAGGATCCGCACACCGAGGTTCTCGTCGGCGCCGTAGGAGAACTTGATGACGGCCGGCGCGATGAGCAGCGACACCAGGTTCATGACCTTCAGCAGCGGGTTGATGGCGGGACCGGCGGTGTCCTTGAAGGGGTCGCCGACGGTGTCGCCGATGACGGTCGCCGCGTGGGCCTCGCTGCCCTTGCCGCCGTGGTGACCGTCCTCCACCAGTTTCTTGGCGTTGTCCCACGCGCCACCGGAATTGGCGAGGAAGACCGCCATCAGGGTGCCCGCGCCGATCGCGCCCGCGAGATACGCG
This sequence comes from Streptomyces sp. enrichment culture, assembly GCF_964272895.1. Taxonomy (GTDB): domain Bacteria; phylum Actinomycetota; class Actinomycetes; order Streptomycetales; family Streptomycetaceae; genus Streptomyces. The sequence goes on along the minus strand of NZ_OZ186832.1, from coordinate 4,154,586 downwards.
CCGAGCGCGCCCACACCGAGGGTGAACCCGACGAAGATCGGCGCCATCACGGCCAGCAGACCGGGTGTCGCCAGCTCTCTGAGCGCATCCCTGGTGCAGATGTCGACGACCTTGCCGTACTCCGGTTTCTCGCTGTAGTCCATGATCCCGGGCCGTTCCCGGAACTGCCGGCGCACCTCGAAGACCACCGAACCCGCCGACCGCGACACGGCGTTGATCGCCAGCCCCGAGAAGAGGAAGACGACCGCGGCGCCCGCGATGAGACCCACGAGGTTGTTGGGCTGGGAGATGTCCATCGACAGCGTCATCTCCGCGCCCTCGCCGCCGAGTTTCTCCCCCACGTCCCGCGCGCCGGTGATGATCGCGTCGCGGTACGACCCGAAGAGCGCCGCCGCCGCGAGGACCGCGGTGGCGATGGCGATGCCCTTGGTGATGGCCTTGGTGGTGTTGCCGACGGCGTCGAGGTTGGTGAGCACCTGCGCGCCCGCGCCCTCGACGTCCCCGGACATCTCGGCGATGCCCTGCGCGTTGTCGGAGACCGGCCCGAAGGTGTCCATGGCGACGATGACACCGACCGTGGTGAGCAGTCCGGTGCCGGCGAGCGCCACCGCGAACAGCGCCAGCATGATCGACGTACCGCCGAGCAGGAAGGCGCCGTAGACGCCCAGGCCGATCAACAGCGCGGTGTAGACGGCCGATTCCAGGCCGACCGAGATACCGGCGAGGACGACGGTGGCCGGACCGGTGAGCGAGGTCTTGCCGATGTCCCTGACCGGCCGGCGGTTGGTCTCGGTGAAGTAGCCGGTCAGCTGCTGGATGACAGCCGCCAGCAGGATGCCGATGGCCACCGCGACGAGCGCCAGGATCCGCGGGTCGCCGCCCTTGTCCAGGATCGCCGGGTCGGTGACGCCGTCCAGATCGGCGTACGAGCTCGGCAGATAGATGAAGACGGCCGCCGCCACGAGGACGAGCGAGATCACCGCGGAGACGAAGAAGCCCCGGTTGATCGCGGACATGCCGCTGCGGTCGGACCGGCGCGGGGCGACCGCGAAGATGCCGATCATGGCCGTGAGCACGCCGATCGCGGGCACCAGCAGCGGGAAGGCGAGCCCGGAGTCGCCGAAGGCCGCCTTGCCGAGGATCAGCGCGGCGACCAGGGTCACGGCGTACGACTCGAAGAGGTCGGCGGCCATTCCGGCGCAGTCGCCGACGTTGTCGCCCACGTTGTCGGCGATGGTCGCGGCATTGCGCGGGTCGTCCTCCGGAATGCCCTGCTCGACCTTGCCGACCAGGTCGGCGCCGACGTCGGCGGCCTTGGTGAAGATGCCGCCGCCCACCCGCATGAACATCGCGATCAGGGCGGCACCGAGACCGAAGCCCTCCAGGACCTTCGGCGCGTCGGCCGCGTACACCAGCACCACGCAGGAGGCGCCCAGCAGACCGAGCCCCACCGTGAACATGCCGACGACGCCACCCGTACGGAAAGCGATCTTCATGGCCTTGTGCGAGACCTCGGTGAGATCCTTTTCCGGTTCGCCTTCCGCCGGTGTCGCCTCGCGCGCCGCCGCGGCGACGCGCACATTGCTCCGTACGGCGAGCCACATGCCGATATAACCGGTGGCCGCCGAGAACGCGGCGCCGATCAGGAAGAACACCGATCGTCCGGCACGCTGATTCCAGTCGTCCGCGGGCAGCAGCATGAGCAGGAAGAAGACGATCACGGCGAATACGCCGAGTGTGCGCAACTGCCGGGCCAGATAGGCGTTCGCGCCTTCCTGGACCGCCGCCGCGATCTTCTTCATGCTGTCGGTGCCCTCGCCCGCCGCGAGTACCTGGCGCAACAACATCCCCGCGACCACCAGGGCGGCCAGCGCAACGGCCGCGATGACCACCACGAGGACGCGGTTGCCGTCCGTCAGGACCGCGGCCGCGAAGGTTGTGGGGTGATCCAGCTGATGAGGGGTAGAAAGCCCCGCCATTCGTCCTCCTTGACGCTTGGGCTGAGCTCAAGATGTGGACGGATTGTAGGTACCCGGACCTGATCAAAACAGTGCGCCGCAAATGGAATTTGCATTCACTCAGTAATGCCTTGAAAGCATTGCCGGGTGATCCATTTATTGACCCACGAGATCGTGAAGGAATTCACGACATGCTTCGCCGGGAACAGTACGGATCGGTAGCAACTCCTGACGCAACCACTGTAGGCGGGGGCACTGACACCCGCACACGCAGAAGAGCCCCGCCGAGGCGGGGCTCTTCGGGTGAAGCGGGTCAGGACAGGGGTGTCACCACGGGCGGAGTGGTCGGCCAGGTCATGCGGATCTGCCCGCCGTGCTCGCCGGCGGTGACCTCCACATCGTCGACGAGGCCGCTGATGACCGCGAGGCCCATCTCGTCCTCCTCGGTCTCGGTGTCGTCGCCGTCGGCCCCGGAGGACCGTTCACCGGGCACGGCGTGGGGCGCCTCGTCGCCGACCTCGATGGAGAACTGCTTCTCCTCCTCGATCAGCAGCACCTGCACCGGCGCGGTGATCCCGGAACTCTGGTGCAGCCCGACCGCACGGCTGCACGCCTCGCCCACGGCGAGTCTCACCTCGTCCAGGACGGCCTCGTCCACTCCGGCCCTGCGTGCCACCGCGGCCGCCACCAACCGGGCGGTCCGCACATGCTCGGGCAGCGCGCTGAAGCGGAGTTCGACGGTGGCCATGCATCCCCCTCGAAGGCTACGGGCGTGCTGTCGGGGCCCGGTCCGCCGAGCGTCCGGGCCCCCGGTTGAACTGTGCCGCGCCGGGCCCTGCGGCCCGGCGCCGGTGATCAGTCGGTGGCCGCCACCGCTTCGTCGACCGAGGTGTGGATCGGGAACACCTTGGTCAGACCGGTGATGCGGAAGATCTTGAGAATGCGCTCCTGGTTGCAGACCAGGCGCAGCGAGCCCTCATGGGCACGCACACGCTTGAGACCACCGACCAGCACGCCGAGCCCGGTGGAGTCGAGGAAGTCCACGCCCTCCATGTCGACGACGAGGTGGAAATTCCCGTCGTTCACCAGCTCGACCAGCTGCTCGCGCAGCTTGGGCGCGGTATATACGTCGATTTCGCCACCGACCTCGACGACCGTACGATCGCCGACGGTACGGGTCGACAGGGACAGGTCCACGGATCCTCCAGCACCTTGCTATCGAGCGGTCGCCCCTCGGGGCATCTCGGCTTGAAGCCCCCAGGACGGTTCGCCAGCCGCGATGGCATTCAATCACTTACGGGCGGGCGTGCACGACGCCTTGAGCCCATTGTCCGTCACGCCAGTGACACACTCGGTGCCGATGGCCAAGAATCACCGATCCGATCGACCCCTGGCAGACCCCGCGCCGCGCCTGTCTCCTGGCACGGTCCTGGACCGGCTCGCCTCGGGTCCGAGCCGGGCTGCGCGCATCACTCATACGGAGCACTTGCCCCCGCGCGCGGGTCGCCATGCCGTCTGGCCGGACCGGATCTCGGCCGAGGTCGTGGCGGCGGTGCAGGCCGCGGGCATCGAGCACCCGTGGGCGCACCAGGCCCAGGCCGCCGAGCACGCCCTGGACGGCCGCTCGGTGGTCGTCGCCACCGGCACCGCCTCCGGCAAGTCGCTGGCCTACCTCGCCCCCGTGCTCTCCACCCTTCTGGAGGGTTCCAGGGCCCCGAACGGCCGCGGCGCCACCGCCCTCTACCTCGCCCCCACCAAGGCTCTGGCCGCCGACCAGTGCCGCTCCGTGCGCGCCCTGTCCCAGCCGCTGGGCAACGCGGTGCGCTCGGCCGTGTACGACGGCGATACTCCGTTCGAGGAACGCGAGTGGATCCGCCAGTACGCCAACTACGTCCTGACCAACCCGGACATGCTGCACCGCGGCATACTCCCGTCCCACCCCCGCTGGTCCTCCTTCCTGAAGACGCTGAAGTACGTCGTCATCGACGAGTGCCACACCTACCGCGGTGTCTTCGGCTCCCATGTCGCCCAGGTGCTGCGCCGCCTGCGCCGCCTGTGCGCCCGCTACGGCTCCTCCCCCGTCTTCCTGCTCGCCTCGGCGACCGCCGCCGAGCCCGCGGTGGCCGCCCGCCGCCTCACCGGGCTGCCCGTGGTGGAGGTCGCCGACGACGCCTCACCCCGCGGTGAACTGGTGTTCGCCCTGTGGGAGCCGCCGCTCACCGAGCTCCAGGGCGAGAAGGGCGCCCCGGTGCGCCGCACGGCCACCGCCGAGACCGCCGACCTGCTCACCGACCTCACCCTCCAGGGCGTGCGCAGCGTCGCCTTCGTGCGGTCCCGGCGCGGCGCCGAGCTGATCTCGGTGATCACCCAGGAGCGGCTGGCCGAGATCGACCGCTCGCTGGCCGGGCGTGTCGCGGCCTACCGCGGCGGCTACCTCCCCGAGGAGCGCCGCGCCCTCGAACGCGCCCTGCACTCTGGCGAGCTCCTCGGCCTCGCCGCGACCACCGCCCTCGAACTCGGCGTCGACGTCTCCGGCCTGGACGCGGTCCTGATCGCCGGCTACCCCGGCACGCGCGCCTCCCTGTGGCAGCAGGCCGGCCGCGCGGGCCGCTCCGGCCAGGGCGCCCTGGCCGTCCTGATCGCCCGCGACGACCCGCTGGACACGTATCTCGTCCACCATCCCGAGGCCCTCTTCGACCGCCCGGTCGAGTCGACCGTCCTCGACCCCGACAACCCCTACGTCCTCGCCCCGCACCTGTGCGCGGCCGCCGCCGAGATCCCGCTGGTCGAAGAGGACCTTGAGCTCTTCGGACCGGCCTGCGCCGATCTTCTGCCGCAGCTGGAGGCCGCCAAGCTGCTGCGCCGCCGTACGCGGGCCTGGCACTGGACCCGCCGGGAACGGGCCGCCGACCTCACCGACATCCGCGGCGAGGGCGGCAGCCCCGTGCAGATCGTCGAGGCGGGCACCGGACGCCTGCTCGGCACGGTCGACGCCGGCTCCGCCCACGCGACCGTCCACGAGGGCGCCGTCCACCTCCACCAGGGGCGCACCTATCTCGTCCGCTCCCTCGACCTGGACGACTCGGTCGCCCTGGTCGAGGAGGCCAGCCCGCCCTACTCCACGGTCGCCCGCGACACCACCGCCATCTCCGTGCTGGAGACGGACGTCGAGATCCCCTGGGGCGACGGCCGCCTGTGCTACGGCTCCGTCGAAGTCACCAACCAGGTCGTCTCCTTCCTCCGCCGGCGCCTGATCACCGGCGAGGTCCTGGGCGAGACCAAGCTCGACCTCCCTCCGCGTACGCTCCGCACCCGCGCGGTGTGGTGGACGGTCACCGAGGACCAGCTCGACGAGGCACGGATCAACCCCGAGATCCTCGGCGGCGCCCTGCACGCCGCCGAGCACGCCTCCATCGGCATGCTGCCGCTCTTCGCGACCTGCGACCGCTGGGACATCGGCGGCGTGTCCATCCCGCTCCACCCCGACACCCTTCTGCCCACCGTCTTCGTCTACGACGGCCACCCCGGCGGCGCGGGCTTCGCCGAGCGCGCCTTCCACACCGCCCGCGCCTGGCTCACCGCCACCCGCGAGGCCATCGCCTCCTGCGAGTGCGACGCCGGCTGCCCCTCCTGCATCCAGTCCCCCAAGTGCGGCAACGGCAACGACCCGCTGCACAAACGGGGGGCCGTACGGCTCCTCACGGTGCTGCTGCGGGGGGCTCCGCCGGAGAAGCCGGGCGAGGGGGACGCGGAGGGCCGGACGACGGAGGGCCTTGAAAGCTCGGGCCCTGGACGCTCCGCCCCGGAGGGTCCGTAGGCCCCCTGCCCAACACCCCCACCGGATCCACCCCCGCCGGCCCCGCTCGCGCCCTGGACTCCAGGGTGAACGGCCCCCGTGAGGACGCGGCCGTCACATCCGAGATCTCACCGTCCAGGACGCACCGCACGAGCCGTACGCCCTGGGCCCGGGCCACCCGGTCGGCGTGCTCACAGGCCGCCGCACCGCCCTTGGGCCAGTGGTCGGCCGCGGCCAGCGCCGCCATGTCGGCACCGCGCGCCGCATGGTGGCGGACCACGACGGCCTGTCCGAGGGCGAGCACGATCCCGAACACGGCACACAGCACGGCGATCGCCCCGAGGCTCCAGACGGTGGCCGATCCACGGTCGCCGCCGTGCGCCTTCACGAGACCGCCCCCGCCCTCTCCCCGACCGCGCCCACGCGATCCTCCGCCGGCCCCACGCTGTCCCCCGCCGTCCCCACGCTGTCCCCCACCGTCCCCACGCGGTCCCCCGCCGTCCCCACGCTCTCCTCCGACGCCGCCACGGCCTCCTCCCGTACCTCGAAGGGCAGCCCGGTGAGGGCGCGCGGCTTGGCCACCACGACCACGCGGACCAGGCCGCCCGCCCGTGTGACCGTCACCGTCGCCCCCTTGGGCGCCGCGTCGCGTGCCGCCGCGATCACGGACGCCTCGGGATCCTGTCTGGCCGCCGCACGCGCGCCCGTCCTGGCCGCGTCCATGCACTGGATCTGCGCGGCCACGACGAGCAGCCCCCACACGAGCGCCAGCGAGAACACCACCAGCACCGGCAGCACCAGGGCCGACTCCGCCGTCACGAACCCCCGGTCCGACCGCCACCCTCGCTCAAGCCCCCGCATCGAGCGCCCTCTTCACGATGGCCTGCAGCTCCGCGGCAACCTGCCCACTGGTGACGACCTTGTACAGCACCACCGCGAACGCCGCCGCCGCCACGATGCCCAGGGCGTACTCCGAGGTCACCATTCCCGCGTCGCGCCGCCGCGACCGGCACCAGTCACGCATCCCGCACATCAGGGCGCCCAGTCGCGCCCGTACCGCCTTGTTCATCCCAACCTCCGGTGATTCTCGATTCGTTCCGTCCGTCTGATCCGATCGACCGCCGTGGTCGCCGCCTGCCGTCATCCGCCTCCTGCCAGCACCCCGCCCGCGAGTCCGATGACCATCGGCAGCACGCCCACCGCGATGAAGGCGGGCAGGAAGCAGAGCCCCACGGGCGCGGTGACCAGGACTGCCGCGCGTCTCGCCCGTGCGGTGGCGGCGCGTGCCCAGTCGGCGCGGGCGTCCGCCGCGAGCCGGGCGACGGGCCCGGCCGCCGGGAGCCCGGACACGTCGGCGCGCTCCAGCAGCCGCGCCAGGCCCTGCCCGTCCGGCAGCGCGGCGAGCCCGCGCCACGCCTCGGCCGGTTCGCCACCGAGCCGCACCTCCGCGGCGCCGCGCGCGAGCGCCTCCCCGACGGGCCCGCCCAGCGCCTCGCCCACCGCCTGCGCCGCGGCCACCGGGGCACCGCCGGCCGCGATGCAGGCGGCCAGCAGATCGGCGGCGAGGGGCAGTTGACCGGTCTGTGTGCCGCCCTGTCCGGGCTCCCGTCCGCGCGTGGCACCGCCGGACCGCGCCCGCCGCAGCCACCTCCGCCACACCACGCCCGCGCCGACGACTCCGACCAGGACCCCCGCGAGCCCTCCGACCAGCACCCACCCGGCGGCCAGCACGCCGACCGGTGCCAGCCACGGCCGTACCGCCAGGGGCACGAGAGGACGTGAGCCACGGCTCACCACCGGCTCCACGGCGAGCAGTTGAGCCAGTCGGCGCCGGGCTCTGCGGTCCCGCCGCACTCCCGCCAGCCGGTGCGCCGCCCAGACCATCGCCAGGCCCACCCCCAGCACAACCCACAGCCTGTGGACGATCTCCTGGCTCATGTCGCCTCCGCTCCCCGCACGATCCGCAGCGCCCACCACAGGCCCACGCCCTCCAGCAGCCCACCGACCAGCAGGCAGCCCAGCCCGGCGCCGGTGTGCAGCAGCACCCGCAGGGGATCCGTGCCGAGGGCCGTGCCCAGCAGCAACCCGAGAACGGGCAGCCCGGCGAGCATCACGGCGGTGGAGCGCGCTCCCGCCAACTGCGCCCTTAGATCGGCCCGTTGGTCGCGCTGAGCCCGCAACGCCCCTTCGAGCCGGTCGAGTCCGGCGGCCAGCCCCGCGCCCTGGTCGACGGCCACCTTCCAGCACGCGGCGAGGCCCAGCAGTCCCTCGGCGCCGGGCCGACGTGCCGCGACGGTGAGCGCCTGCGGCACGTCCCCGCCGAACCGGGCCGCCGCCAGCACCGCCGACTGCGCCTCGCCGAGGCCACCCGACTCGTGCGCGGCCAGCAGCAGCGCCTCGCCCGGCTGCCGCCCCGCCCGCACCTCCCCGGCGAGCACCCCGCACAGGGCGATGACCGCGTCGCCCCGGCGTTCCCGCTCCCGTCGCGCCTCGCGGGCCAGCCGTACCCGCCGCAGCACCGGCAGCCCCGCCGCTCCCGCGGCGGCCGGCAGCACCGACGCCCCCAGCAGGGCCAGCACCAGTCCCCCGGGCGGCCCCGTCCCCACCACCCCGCCTCCCCCGAGCAACAACTGGGCCCGCCGGGCCCCGGACTGCCACTCGCCGGCCAGCCAGGCGGCCGCCGCCGCGCACACCAGGGCCGCCGCGACCCCCATCTCGCTCATCCCGTTCACGCGCCCTCTCCCTCGCCCTCGTCCTCGCCGGCGGAACCCGCCAGGCAGTCCTCCCGCAGCAGCTCCCGCAGCCGCGGCCACCCTCGCTGCCGCACGAACGCGCGCTCGCCCCAGCGCAGCGCCGGCACCGTCCGCACCAGCCCTGCCGCGTCCCGCTCCAGGACGTGCACCTCGGCGATCCGCCGCCGTCCGGCGTGGTCGCGCGCCAGGTGCAGCACCACCGACAGCGCCGCCGCGACCTGGCTGTGCAGCGCGGCCCGGTCCAGCCCGGCGGCCGTGCCCAGGGCCTCCAGTCGGGCGGGTACATCGGCGGCGGCGTTGGCGTGCACGGTTCCGCCGCCGTCGTGGCCGGTGTTCAAGGCCGCGAGCAGATGGACCACTTCGGGTCCGCGCACCTCGCCCACGACCAGCCGGTCCGGCCGCATCCGCAGCGCCTGGCGCACCAGGTCCTCCAGCGTCACCAGACCGGCGCCCTCCTGGTTGGCGGGCCGGGTCTCCAGACGGACGACGTGCGGATGGTCCGGGCGCAGCTCCGCCGAGTCCTCGGCGAGCACGATCCGCTCCCCCGGCCCGACGAGCCCGAGCAGGGCGCTGAGCAGCGTCGTCTTGCCGCTTCCGGTGCCCCCGCTGATCAGGAACGACAGCCGCGCCCGCAGCAGCGCGCGCAGCACGCGGTCCCCGCCCGGCGGGACCGTCCGCGCCGCCACCAGCTCGTCGAGCGTGAACGCCCGCGGGCGCACCACCCGCAGCGCCAGGCAGGTGCAGCCGACGGCGACCGGTGGCAGCACCGCGTGCAGCCGGGTGCCGTCGGGCAGGCGGGCGTCCACCCAGGGCCGGGCGTCGTCGAGGCGCCGCCCCGCCACCGCCGCCAGCCGCTGCGCGAGCCGCCGTACCGCCGCGGCGTCGGTGAAGGAGACCCGTGTCAGCTCCAGGCCGCCGCCCCGGTCGACCCAGACCCGGTCGGGCGCCGACACCAGCACATCGGTCACGGACGGGTCCGCCAGCAGCGGCTCCAGCGGTCCGCTGCCGATCAGTTCGGAGCGCAACCGCTCCGCTGCGCCCAGCACCTCGGCGTCCCCGAGCACGCGTCCCTGTTCCCGCAGGGCCTGTGCGACCCGCGCGGGCGTCGGTTCGGCACCGCTCTCGGCGAGCCGCCGCCGTACCCCTTCCAGCAGTGCGGGTGTGAGCCCGCCCCCGCCACCGGCCGACGACACCTCACTCGGGGGCACACCATCGAGGTCGGGAACGTACGTCGTCATGCCGCCCTCGCCTCGATCAGCGCCCGCTCCCAGAACTCCTTGCAGAAGCGGGCCAGGGGGCCGCGTCCGCCCGCGGCCGGCGGGGTCTTTCCGCCGTTGGGCCGCAGCAGGGCGGACTCCAGGGGGATCTCGCCGACCAGAGGGAGCCCGAGGAGCCGGGCGACCTCACGCTCGTCGAGTCCGGGCGCGTAGGGCCCGCGTACCGCCACTCGGAGATCGCGCAGGACCATGCCGACGGCGGACGCGACCCGGCCGGCGGCCGCGACGGCGCGCAGTTCGGCGGGCACCACCAGGACACCGAGGTCCAGTTGGGCGAGTGCCTCGGCGACACCGTCGTCGAAGCGGCGGGGCAGGTCGACGACGACCGTGCCGCCGCGGCGCCGGGCGGCGGCGAGCACCGCGCGGACGGCCTGGGGCGGGACGGCCACGCGGTCGCCGCGGTCCCAGCTGAGCACCCGCAGCGCGTGCAGTTCGGGCAGCGACTCCTCCAGTGCCCCGCTGCCCACCCGGCCGCGCGAGCCGGCGAAGGCGGGCCAGCGCAGGCCCTCCGTGGTCTCCCCGCCGAGCAGCACGTCGAGCCCGCCGCCGAGGGGGTCGGCGTCCACGAGCAGGGTGCGCACCCCTTCCCGCGCGGCGGTGACGGCGAGGGCACACGCGAGCGTGGACGCCCCGGCCCCGCCGCGTCCGCCGATCACCCCGACGGTGAGGGCGGGGCGGCCCACGCCCTCGGCGACGTCGGCGATACGGTCCACGAGCCACTGTTCGCCGTCGGGGAGCATCAGGACGTGGTCGGCGCCGATCTCGACGGCGCGCCGCCAGACGCCGGAGTCGTCCTGATCGCGGCCGACCAGCACCACTCCGCGTCTGCGGGCGGCCCCGCGCACCCTGCGGGCGGCGTCGTCGCCGACCAGGACGAGCGGTGCGGCCTCCCAGCCGCCCCGGCGCTCCGGCAGCGCGGGGTGGACCTCGGGTGTGGCGCCGGCGGCGGCGCACAGCCGCAGCAGGTCGTCGAGGAGCTGCGGGTCCTCGGTGACGATGAGCGGTCCGCTCTGCCGCCCCGAGGCGGCGGGCGGTGGATCATGGGTGATGACGTCGGCCATGGCGGGCCTTCCCCCTTCGCTGCGCGTCCGCGTGGCCTCTGCGGCCACGCGATTCCCATCCGTGTGAAGAACCGGTCGACCGGCCTCCATATGAACGGCCGGAAGAAACCGGCCAAACGCGTCCGACAAACGGAAGAGGTCACGAACTCGCCGCGATCGGGCCGCGCTGGAATCACGGTGCAGCGATCCCGGAAATGAAGTGGATCTTGGTCAATATCTGTGGACGACCAGAAGCCTGTGAATATCGCCGTCACCCATACCGGTGACCCCTGCGCCATCTCCTGTGCGAGTTCCGCAGAGGAGTCCGACGGCTACTCACGGTAACGAATCATGGGCATGACGAAAGGGCGGCCGCAGCCGCCCCGATACGGCCCGACGGCCGCGCACTGAGGAGAAAACCCACCCGGACATGCGACGACCCCCGCCGGGGGGGAGAGCGGGGGTCGTCCCCACGGCCGACTCGGGGGGGGAGGAGTCGGACCGGGTTAGCACGGTCGCGAACGATCCGTGACTTCCATGGTGTACCCGAGAGCCTTCTCAGGCAAACCCACACGCCCCACCTTACGCCGAATGGGCTGCCCCTATGCTCAGGGTTGTGGAAAACCACTCGATGCCCCGCACAGCCGCCTTCTTTGACCTGGACAAGACGGTCATTGCGAAGTCGAGCACGCTCACCTTCAGCAAGTCCTTCTACCAAGGCGGTCTGATCAACCGCCGGGCCGCCTTGCGTACCGCATATGCCCAGTTCGTCTTCCTCGTGGGCGGCATGGACCACGACCAGATGGAACGTACTCGCGAGTACCTCTCCAAGATGGTGCGCGGCTGGAACGTCCAGCAGGTCAAGGAGATCGTCGCCGAGACCCTGCACGACATCGTCGACCCGATCATCTACGACGAGGCCGCCTCGCTCATCGAGGAGCACCACCTCGCCGGCCGCGACGTCGTGATCGTCTCCACCTCGGGCGCGGAGGTGGTCGAGCCGATCGGCGAGCTGCTGGGCGCGGACCGGGTGGTCGCCACCCGGATGGTCGTAGGGGACGACGGCTGCTTCACCGGAGAGGTGGAGTACTACGCCTACGGGCCCACCAAGGCGGAGGCGGTCCGGGAGCTCGCGGAGTCCGAGGGCTACGACCTCTCGCGGTGCTACGCCTACAGCGATTCGGCGACCGACCTGCCGATGCTGGAGGCCGTCGGCCATCCGCACGCCGTCAACCCGGACCGCGCGCTGCGGCGGGAGGCACTCGGGCGCGGGTGGCCGGTTCTCGACTTCCACCGTCCCGTACGACTCAAGCAGCGGCTGCCCGACTTCTCCGTACCGCCGCGGCCCGCACTCGTCGCGGCGGCGGCCATCGGGGCGGCGGCGGCCACCGCGGGCCTCGTCTGGTACGCCAGCCGCCGACGCGCGACGACGGCCTGACCGGGCGGCGCGCTCAGGCGACCACCAGGGGCGACCGGGCCCCACTCCACCCGCCCGACACGCGTCCGTTTACTTACTCTTTGAACCTAAAAGTAAAGAAGTGCGGGCAGGACTTCCGCTTGGTCCCCGCCTGGAGTACAAAGGAGTCAACGGCCCGCGAGACCAAAGGACATCCGAGAGGATCACCTTCCATACGCATGTGGCCCCACGGACCGAGCATGGACATCCGGCACCCACGCGACGTCGACCCGTCGATTACGGGCCAGCCGCACCAGGTGACGGGCAAAGACCCCGACCTGATGGGCGACATATCGAGGACGCTTGGTAACCGGGTGAACATGCCAGCGGCGGTACGAGGACTCGTACCGCCGCAACCCTTTTCCCGCGCGCGTGGACGCGACTACGCCGCACCTCGCTGAAGCGCCTCGCACACCGCCGTCGACTCGCGCGCACCCAGCTCGACCGCCTTGCCGCAGTGCGCGATCCAGGCCGCCATCCCCTCGGGCGTACCGGAGACATAGCCCTCCAGAGCCGCCAGATAGGCCGCCCGGCCCAGCTCGGCGTGGCCGACCTCGGCCGGGCACACGGACTTCGGGTCCAGTCCGCTGCCGACCAGCACGATCCGCTCGGCCGCGCGCGCGACCAGCCCGTTGTGCGAGACGAAGGGACGCAGCGCCATCAGCTCGCCGTGCACCACGGCGGCGGTGACCAGCGCCGGCGCCGAGCTGCCCGCCACGATCAGTTCGGACAGACCCTCAAGGCGCGCGGAGACCTCGTCCGCGTCCGGCAGCTCCAGCTCCACCAGCGGCTCCTCGACCGGCTCGCCTGCCAGGCGCGGGCGACCCACCTGCTCGGCCTTGTCGGCCGCGGCCACCAGGTGCAGCCTGGCCAGCACGCGCAGCGGCGACTGCCGCCAGATCGACAGCAGCTGGCCCGCCTCGGCGGTCAGCCGCAGCGCGCCGCCCATCACCCGCGCCTCGTCGTCGCCGCTGAAGTCGGTGCGCCGGCGCACCTCCTCCAGGGCCCAGTCCGCGCCGGAGAGCGCCGCCGTGCCGCGGGCGCCGCGCAGAGCGGCCTCCGAGGTGATCTCGTTGCTGCGGCGGCGCATGATGCGGTGCCCGTAGACCCGGTCCACGGACTTGCGCACGGATTCGACGGAGTCGGCCACGCCGGGCAGTGCGCCCAGGGCCGCGAGCGGATCGGCGGTCGCGCCTGTCGTACTCATGGGTACGACAGTACGCAACCGGGGCGCACACCCCACGAAGGAGTGGTCTTCTTCACGTCCCACCCACCTCGGCCTCCCCTGTCCCACTACGCTTACTGAACATGAAAATTGCTTTCGTCGGGAAGGGCGGCAGCGGCAAGACGACCCTGTCCTCCCTGTTCATCCGCCATCTGGCGGCCACCGGAGCCCCCGTCATCGCGATCGACGCCGACATCAACCAGCATCTGGGCGCCGCGCTGGGCCTCGACGAGGCGGAGGCCGCCGGACTGCCCGCGATGGGCGACCGGCTGCCGCTGATCAAGGACTACCTGCGCGGCGACAACCCGCGTATCGCCTCCGCCGAGACGATGATCAAGACCACCCCGCCCGGCGAGGGCTCGCGGCTGCTGCGCGTGCGCGAGAACAACCCGGTCTACGAAGCCTGCGCCCGGCCGGTGGAACTCGACGGCGGCGCCGTCCGTTTGATGGTCACCGGCCCCTTCACCGAAGCCGACCTGGGGGTCGCCTGCTACCACTCCAAGACCGGAGCGGTGGAGCTGTGCCTGAACCACCTCGTCGACGGCCCCGACGAGTACGTCGTGGTCGACATGACGGCGGGCTCGGACTCCTTCGCCTCGGGCATGTTCACCCGCTTCGACATCACGTTCCTCGTCGCCGAGCCGACCCGGAAGGGGGTCTCCGTCTATCGCCAGTACAAGGAGTACGCCCGCGACTTCGGTGTCGAGCTGAAGGTCGTCGGCAACAAGGTGCAGGGCCAGGACGACCTCGACTTCCTGCGCGCCGAGGTGGGGGACGACCTGCTGGTGACGGTGGGGCACTCCGACTGGGTGCGTGCCATGGAGAAGGGCCGGCCGCCCCGGTTCGAGCTCCTGGAGGACGACAACCGCCGTGCGCTGGACACCCTGAAGACGGCTGCCGACGCGACGTACGAGCGGCGCGACTGGGAGCGGTACACGCGCCAGATGGTGCACTTCCACCTGAAGAACGCCCAGTCGTGGGGCAACGAGCGCACCGGGGCCGACCTGGCGGCGCAGGTCGACCCCGGCTTCGTGCTCGGCGAGAGCGTCACGCAGCCCGCGTGACCCCGGCCCGGCCGGGAACAGGGACTGCTGCCGGGCGCGGGGCCGCTGCCGCGCCCGGGGTCACGGCCGGGCGGCCGGTGCTCCCGGTACGCCCTTGGGGGCGGGCGCCGGGCGGTCCGACAGGAAGGACGCCCAGCCCTGCTTCGGGGCCTCGCCGACACCGAGGCCGCGCAGCTTGGCCAGGGTCCTGGGGTCCTGGGCGTCCAGCCAGTCGGCGAGCTGCCGGAAGGACACGCAGCGGACCTCCGGCTTGGTGCACACCTGCTCGATGACTTCCTGGACGGCGCGCATGTACGTGCCGCCGTTCCAGGACTCGAAGTGGTTGCCGATGATCAGGGGTGCGCGGTTGCCGTCGTAGGCCCGCTGGAAACCGGCGAGCAGGCCGTCGCGCATCTGGTCGCCCCAGAAGCGGTACTTGCTCGGGTCGCCCTGGGTGGTGGTGCCGGACTGGTTGACCATGAAGTTGTAGTCCATGGTGAGCTGCTCGAAGGAGTGGCCGGCGAAGGGAACCAGCTGCATGGACAGGTCCCACAGCCCTTCCTTCTTGCCGGGCCACACCTGGTTGTTGACGCCGCTGGTGTCATAACGGAAGCCCAGATCGCGGGCGGCCTTGCGGAAGTTCTGCTGACCCTCCAGGCAGGGGGTACGGGCGCCGATGAGCTCCTTGTCGTAGTCGAAGGGGAGCGGGGCCGCCTTGGTCATCCCGGTGTTGGTCTTCCAGGACTTCACGAAGTGCTTGGCCTGGGCGATCTCGTCCTTCCACTCCTCGACCGACCACTCGCCGACGCCACCGCCCTTGCCGCAGAAGTGGCCGTTGAAGTGGGTGCCGATCTCGTTGCCCTCCAGCCACGCCAGACGCAGCTGCTTGACGGTGTCGGCGATGCCCTTCTCGTCGTTGAAGCCGATGTCGGAGCGGCCCGGAGAGTGCTGCGGAGGCCGGTAGAGGTCGCGCTTGTGCTCGGGGAGCAGGTACACGCCACTGAGGAAGTAGGTCATGGTGGCGTTGTTGTCCTTGGCGACCTTGCGGAAGTGGGAGAACAGCCGCTGACTGTCCTCACCGGCCCCGTCCCAGGAGAACACCACGAACTGCGGCGGCCGCTGACCGGGCTTCAGCCGCTCCGGTCTCGGCAGGTGCGGCTGGGCACCGGTGTAGGCGGTGGAGCCGTCACCGATGAGGCGGACCACGCTCTTGGGTGCGGGAGCCGGCTTCACCTTGTGCGGCCCAGGCGTCCCTTGCTTGGAACCGTCATTACCGGTCGTGCAACCGGCCAGTGACGCGGCACAGGCCGCGACGGCCACGGCGCCCGCGGCGATCCTCTGGGTGGCGGCCATCTTCCGCCCACCTTCTTCCTTCTCTCGGCCAACGCTGATGACGACGACTGCGAGCTGCGCTGCCGGGACGAGCCGACAGTCCGGACAACGTCGCACGAGACAGAGAAGGAATTAGTACGACAAGCCGACCAAAAGGCCGATTCACTCAGCCGAGTGATGTATTAGTCCATTTGCACGGAAAAACCATGCTGGGCCTTTACTCTGCATTACGATCCGTTTACCGAGCGTTGATTCATCCCGCCGCTGCACGCCGTGACCCACGGCCGCGACCCCGCCGCCCAGGCGGGGGCCACCTGTTCCGCGACCGCGCCGCCCCGGAGGAGACGGGAACATGTCAGCCAGCGTCCCCACGCATCCGCAGCCCCTCGACCCCTCGCACGCACAGCCTGCCGATCCCCCGCACACCCAGCCCGCCGACGCCACCGCCCCGCAGGCCGCCGCCCCCTCGCCCACAGGGGAGCAGTCCTCGGCCGGTTCCCCGCCCGCCGGGCGCGTCCACCGCCCGCACAGCCCGCCGCCGGGCCGCGGCCGCTTCCGTATCGCGGGCGCCGATGTGTCCGCCTCGATCGCCGTCTTCCTGATCGCCCTGCCGCTGTCCCTGGGCATCGCCCTGGCCACCGACGCCCCGTTGCAGGCCGGTCTCGTCGCCGCCGCGGTGGGCGGTGTCGTCGCCGGTCTGCTCGGCGGCTCCCCGCTCCAGGTCAGCGGCCCGGCCGCCGGGCTCACCGTGGTCACCGCCGACCTCATCCACCAGTACGGCTGGCGCACGACCTGCGCCATCACGGTCCTGGCCGGCTGCACCCAGCTGCTGCTGGGCCGGCTCCGGGTGGCCCGCACCGCCCTCGCGGTGAGCCCCGCGATCGTCCACGGCATGCTCGCCGGCATCGGCGTCACCATCGCCGTCGCCCAGCTGCACATCGTCCTCGGCGGCACCCCGCAGAGCGCGGTGCTCGACAATCTGGGCGCGCTGCCCGCCCAGTTGGCCGACCTGCATCCCGCCGCCGTCTCGATGAGCGCCCTGACCCTCGCGCTGCTGTTCCTCTGGCCCAAGCTCCCCGGCCGGGCGGGGCGGCTGCTGCGCACGATCCCGGCGCCGCTGGTCGCCGTCGCCGGCGCCACCGTGACCGCCTCGCTCACCGCCCTCACCCTCCCCAAGGTCGAGCTGCCGTCCTGGAGCAGCCACGCCCTGGTCGGCCTGCCCGAAGGGACGGTGACCGGCCTCATCGCCGCCGTGCTCACCATCACGCTGGTGTGCAGCGTGCAGTCGCTGCTCGGCGCGGTCGCCGTCGACAAGCTGGCCGCCGCCCGCAGTGCCGCCGCCCATCGCGCCGCCTCCGACCCCGACGCCCGACACGGGGACGCCCGCACGGCCCACGTCCCCCGCTCCGACCTCGACCGCGAACTCCTCGGGCAGGGCGCCGCCAACATCGTCTCCGGCGCCCTCGGCGGACTGCCCGTCGCGGGGGTGGCGGTGCGCAGTTCGGCGAATGTGCACGCAGGTGCCGTGAGCCGGAACTCCACGGTGCTGCACGGCGTTCTCGTAGTAGTCGCCGCGCTGCTGATGGTCCCGCTCCTGGAGCTCATCCCGCTCGCCTCGCTCGCCGCCCTGGTGATGGCCGTCGGCATCCAGATGGTGTCCCTCCACCACATCCGCACGGTGACCCGCCACCGAGAGGCACTGGTGTACGCCGTCACCACCGCCGGCGTGGTGCTCCTCGGCGTCCTGGAGGGCGTGGCACTCGGCATCGCCGTGGCCGTCGCCGTCGCCCTGAACCGCCTCGCCCGCACCCGTATCACCCACGACGAGCAGGAAGGAGTCCATCACGTACACGTCCGAGGCCAGTTGACGTTCCTCGGTGTGCCACGCCTCAGCCGCGCCCTGCATCTCGTACCCCAAGGCGCCCAGGTCGTCGTGGAGCTGGACGGCTCGTTCATGGACCACGCGGCCTACGAGACCCTGCAGGACTGGCAGAACACGCACACCGCGCAGGGCGGGTCCGTCGAGCTGACCGGCCGTCGCGCCGGGGTCAGGATCGCCGAGCCCGGAGCTCCCGTCGACGCGCACACCGACGGGGCCGACGAGGCGGCCGCCCAGGCAGGGTGCCGGTGCCGACCCTGGACGCCCTGGCGCAACCACCAGTGCGAGCTGCCTGGCAGCGCGCCGGTCGAGGACGCCGGCTCGCCCGCGGGCATCGGCTCGCCGGAAGGTGTGCGCTCGCTGGAGGGCACGGGCACGCCTGGTGGTGCCGGGGCGGACGGCGAGTCGGGGATGTTCGGCGCGTCGAGCGGTACGGGCGCGGGCGACGGCACCGGCACCGGCACGTCCACCGACAGGTCAGACAGCTCCGACGGCGTCGGCGACTCCGAAGGCCCCGACGCACCCAACGCACCCAACGCCCCCGGAACGTCGGGCAACGCCACCACGTCCGCCGCCCCCACCACCTCCGGCGCACCCGGAGCGCCGACGGCACCCGCCGTTTCCGCCTCGCCCCCCGCCTCCGCCACCTCCGCCAACCCCGCCAACCCCGCCACCCCTGCCGCCGGCGCCGCCCGGCCGAGCGGAGGTGAACCGGCCCGTCGCCTCACCACCTTCCGCGCGAGCGAACTGGCCCGAGGCATCAGCGCGTTCCAGCGCCACACCGCGCCCCTGGTGCGGGGTGAGCTGGCCCGGCTGGCCCGCGAGGGGCAGCAACCGGCACAGCTCTTCCTCACCTGCGCCGACTCGCGGCTCGTCACCTCGATGATCACCTCCAGTGGGCCGGGTGACCT
The DNA here is from genome assembly GCF_964272895.1 of Streptomyces sp. enrichment culture. GTDB lineage: Bacteria > Actinomycetota > Actinomycetes > Streptomycetales > Streptomycetaceae > Streptomyces. The sequence goes on along the minus strand of NZ_OZ186832.1, from coordinate 4,135,916 downwards.
GTTCGTGGTCCGCAACGTGGGCAACCTCGTGCCTCCGCCGACGGACGCCGCGAACCCCCGGCCCGGCGCGGAGAGCGGGGACGACTCGGTGGCCGCCGCGATCGAGTACGCCGTGGAGGTGCTGAAGGTGCGGTCGATCACGGTGTGCGGTCACTCGGGGTGCGGGGCCATGCAGGCGCTGCTCAACTCCGAGCCGGGAGGCGCCCAGACGCCGCTCAAGCGGTGGCTGCGGCACGGTCTGCCGAGCCTGGAGCGGATGGCCGACGGCGGCAGGCCCGCCGCCAGGCTCGCCGGACGGACGCCGGCCGACGCGGTCGAGCAGCTCGGACTGGTCAACGTGGTCCAGCAGGTGGAGCATCTGCGGGCCCATGAGTCGGTGGCGCGCGCGCTGCGCCAAGGGGCGCTGGAGCTGCACGGGATGTACTTCCACGTGGGCGAGGCGCAGATGTACCTGCTCACGGGGACGGAGGAGGGCGAGGTGTTCGAGCACGTGGCGGGCAGCGAGGAGCTGCGCAGCCCGGTGTAGGACAGGTCCTCCGACCGGCGCCGGGGCCCGGCATCCGACCGCGGCGCCCTCCACCGCGAGGGCGCGACGGCCCGCCGAACCCCCGGCGCCCTGTCGTGCCGACGCGCCGACACCGTGCCCCTCCGACGCCCCGCAGCCCCACCCCCGGCGCCGCGAACCTCCAGCACCAGCCCCGGCACAAGCACCGGCTGCCGGCACCGACACCGAAACCCGCACCCGCACCCGCACCCGCACCCGCACCCGCCAACCCCCCGACCCGACCCGAGCCCACCCCACCCCCCACCTCATGTGACAGCCACCACACGCCCACCCCCCACTGAACCACCCCCCACCCCCGTCCGTGGGAACCGTCGAAGCCCCGGTCACGGCGAGCGGAACGCGGGAGTCCGACCCGCGTCCGAGCCGGGACACGGGGTCCGTACAAAAGCCCGGACGTGGACCCGGACATGGCCGCCCCTGTAAGACCTGGATGCGAGCCCGTGCGGAGCCGGACTCGCCTCCACACAGGTCTAAACCAATTCTCCGTCGACCCTTGTCAGCGGCCCCTCGGGTCTGATGAGCTGTGGCCTGGGACACAACGGACACCCTGAGAAAGGGAGATGTCGTGAGCAACGAGAGCCTGGCCAACCTCTTGAAGGAGGAGCGACGCTTCGCGCCGCCCGCTGACCTGGCCGCGAACGCCAACGTCACGGCCGAGGCGTACGAACAGGCCAAGGCTGACAGGCTCGGTTTCTGGGCCGCTCAGGCCCGGCGCCTGACCTGGGCCAAGGAACCGACCGAGACCCTCGACTGGTCCAACCCGCCGTTCGCCAAGTGGTTCAAGGACGGCGAGCTGAACGTCGCCTACAACTGCGTGGACCGGCATGTGGAGGCGGGGCACGGCGACCGGGTCGCCATCCACTTCGAGGGCGAGCCGGGCGACAGCCGCGCCATCACCTACGCCGAGCTCAAGGACGAGGTGTCCAAGGCGGCCAACGCGCTGCTGGAGCTGGGTGTCCGCAAGGGCGACCGGGTCGCCGTCTACATGCCGATGATCCCGGAGACGGCCGTCGCGATGCTGGCCTGCGCCCGCATCGGTGCCGCGCACTCCGTGGTCTTCGGCGGCTTCTCCGCGGACGCGCTGGCCACCCGTATCCAGGACGCCGACGCCAAGGTCGTCATCACCGCCGACGGCGGCTACCGGCGCGGCAAGCCGTCCGCGCTGAAGCCGGCCGTGGACGAGGCGCTGGGCAAGGTGGACAACGTCGAGCATGTGCTCGTGGTCCGCCGCACCGGCCAGGAGGTGGCGTTCACCGAGGGCCGGGACGTGTGGTGGCACGACGTCGTGGGGCGGCAGTCCGCCGAGCACACCCCGGAGGCGTTCGAGGCCGAGCACCCGCTGTTCATCCTCTACACGTCCGGTACGACGGGTAAGCCGAAGGGCATCCTGCACACCTCCGGTGGCTACCTCACCCAGGCCGCGTACACCCACCACGCCGTCTTCGACCTCAAGCCGGAGACCGACGTGTACTGGTGCACGGCGGACGTCGGCTGGGTGACCGGGCACTCGTACATCGTCTACGGGCCGCTCGCCAACGGCGCCACACAGGTCATGTACGAGGGCACGCCGGACACCCCGCACCAGGGGCGGTTCTGGGAGATCGTGCAGAAGTACGGGGTGACGATCCTGTACACGGCGCCCACCGCGATCCGTACGTTCATGAAGTGGGGCGACGACATCCCCGCGAAGTTCGACCTGTCCAGCCTCCGCGTCCTCGGTTCGGTCGGCGAGCCCATCAACCCCGAGGCGTGGATCTGGTACCGCAAGCACATCGGCGCGGACCGGACCCCCATCGTGGACACCTGGTGGCAGACGGAGACCGGCGCGATGATGATCTCGCCGCTGCCGGGCGTCACCGAGACCAAGCCGGGCTCCGCGCAGCGCCCGCTGCCCGGCATCTGCGCGACCGTCGTCGACGACGAGGCCAACGAGGTGCCCAACGGGGGCGGCGGCTACCTGGTGCTGACCGAGCCGTGGCCGTCGATGCTGCGCACCATCTGGGGCGACGACCAGCGGTTCCTGGACACGTACTGGTCGCGCTTCGAGGGCAAGTACTTCGCCGGTGACGGGGCGAAGAAGGACGACGACGGCGACATCTGGCTGCTGGGCCGGGTGGACGACGTGATGCTGGTGTCCGGGCACAACATCTCCACCACCGAGGTCGAGTCCGCGCTCGTCTCGCACCCGTCCGTCGCCGAGGCGGCCGTGGTCGGCGCGGCGGACGAGACGACGGGCCAGGCGATCGTGGCGTTCGTGATCCTGCGCGGTACGGCGGCGGAGACCGAGGACCTGGTCGCGGAGCTGCGCAACCACGTGGGTGCCACACTCGGCCCGATCGCCAAGCCCAAGCGGATCCTGCCGGTGGCCGAGCTGCCCAAGACCCGCTCCGGCAAGATCATGCGCCGCCTGCTGCGGGACGTCGCGGAGAACCGTCAGCTCGGTGACGTCACCACGCTGACCGACTCCACGGTCATGGACCTCATCCAGGCGAAGCTCCCGGCGGCGCCCAGCGAGGACTGAGCCGCACCGCACCGCAGAACGGGCACCCGGCGCTCGTACCCCGCGCCGGGTGCCCGTTCTGCGCCTACCGTGGACTCGACGGGCCACTCCCGCCACATCTTAGGTAAACTAAACAAAAAGGTGTGCCGGGAAGACTGGTCGGCGACTGCTCCGTGCTGCCCACCGACCCGGAGGTCCCGCCGTGACCGCGCCCCGCACCACCCCCCGCAAGGTCCTCGGACGCCTGTCCCTGCCCGAGCGGCGCTATGTGGCGGACGCGCTGCGCACCGAGACGGTCGGCGGCGTCCTGCTGCTGATAGCCGCGGTGGCCGCGCTGCTCTGGGCGAACATCCCCGCCCTGCACGACAGCTACGAGAGCGTCGCCCACCACCACTTCGGCCCCGAGGCCCTCGGCCTGGACCTCTCCGTCGCCCACTGGGCCGCCGACGGCCTCCTGGCGATCTTCTTCTTCGTGGCCGGCATCGAGCTCAAGCGCGAACTGGTCGCCGGAGACCTGCGCGACCCCAAGGCCGCCGCGCTGCCCGTCGTCGCCGCGCTGTGCGGCATGGCGGTGCCCGCGCTGGTCTACGTCCTGACCAACACCGCCGGTGACGGCTCCCTCAAGGGCTGGGCCGTGCCCACCGCCACCGACATCGCCTTCGCGCTCGCGGTGCTCGCGGTCATCGGCACCTCCCTGCCCAGCGCCCTGCGGGCCTTCCTGCTCACGCTGGCCGTCGTCGACGACCTGTTCGCCATCCTGATCATCGCGGTCTTCTTCACCGACCAGCTGGACTTCGCCGCGCTCGGCGGCGCGGTCGCCGGCCTCGTCGTCTTCTGGCTGCTGCTGCGCAAGGGCGTACGCGGCTGGTACGTGTACGTCCCGCTGGCGCTGGTGATCTGGGCGCTGATGTACAACAGCGGCGTCCACGCCACCATCGCGGGCGTCGCCATGGGCCTGATGCTGCGCTGCACCCGCCACGAGGGCGAGGAGCACTCCCCCGGCGAGGACATCGAGCACCGGGTGCGCCCGCTGTCGGCCGGGCTCGCCGTGCCGCTGTTCGCGCTGTTCAGCGCGGGTGTGACGGTGTCCGGCGGCGCGCTCGGCGATGTCTTCACCCAGCCCGAGACGCTCGGCGTGGTCCTCGGCCTGGTCGTCGGCAAGACGCTCGGCATCTTCGGCGGCACCTGGCTGACCGCCCGCTTCACCCGGGCCTCGCTCAGCGACGAGCTGGAGTGGGCCGACGTCTTCGCCGTCGCCACGCTCGCCGGGATCGGGTTCACCGTGTCGCTGCTGATCGGCGAGCTGGCGTTCGAGGACGACACGGCCATGGCGGGCGAGGTCAAGGCCGCCGTCCTGGTGGGCTCCCTGATCGCGGCGACGCTGGCCACGGTCCTGCTGAAGATACGGAACGGCAAGTACCGGCGCCTCTACGAGGCCGAGGAGCGCGACGACGACCTCGACGGCGTGCCCGACATCTACGAGCTGGACGAGCCGGACTACCACCTCCGTATGGCCGCGATCCACGAGCGGAAGGCGGCCGAGCACCGCAGGATCGCGGAGGAGATGGCCACCGCGCGGCGTGCCGAAGGGGCGGGCGGGGCAGGCGAGGAGGGGGACCGTCCGGCATGATCTGACGGGACGGTACAAAAGACACGGCACCGCCCCCGTCACAAGACGGCACGGCCCAGTCAGAAGAGGGAGTCCGCGATGAGCGCACCCGACGGCAACCCGGTCGGCTCCGAACGCAGCATCGGCCAGCTGTTCGCCTCCGCGACGGCCGAGTTGTCGGCTCTGGTGCACGACGAGATCGCGCTGGCGAAGGCGCAGCTGAAGCAGGACGTCAAGCGCGGCGCGGTGAGCGGCGGCGCGTTCACGATCGCCGGCGCGGTGCTGGTGTTCTCCCTGCCGATGCTGAACTTCGCCCTCGCCTACGGCATCCGCACCTGGAGCGGCTGGAACCTCGCCCTCTGCTTCCTGCTGTCCTTCGCGGCGAACGTGCTGGTCGCCGCCGTGCTCGCGCTGATCGGCGTGCTGTTCGCCAAGAAGGCGGCGCGGGGCAAGGGCCCGCAGAAGGTCGCCGCGTCGATGAAGGAGACGGCGGCGTCCTGCAGAAGGCCAAGCCGCACCCGCGGCCCGCGCTGGAGCAGGACCGGGCGCCCGAGGCCATCGAGGTTGTGGCACGCTCGTCGTCATGACGGACCCCGCCACTCCCCCCGCCCAGCCCGCCTCGGTCGTACGACCGGACGGGCCCTGGACGCACCGCGAGGTCGCCGCCAACGGCGCGCGTTTCCACATCGCGGAGCTCGGCGACGGCCCGCTCGTGATGCTGCTGCACGGCTTCCCCCAGTTCTGGTGGACCTGGCGGCACCAGCTGACCGCGCTCGCCGACGCCGGTTTCCGGGCCGTGGCCATGGATCTGCGCGGCGTCGGCGGCAGCGACCGCACCCCCCGCGGCTACGACCCCGCCAACCTCGCGCTCGACGTCACCGGTGTCATCCGCTCCCTCGGCGAGCCCGACGCCGCCCTGGTCGGGCACGACCTGGGCGGCTACCTCGCCTGGACGGCGGCCGTGATGCGGCCCAAGCTGATCCGCCGGCTCGCGGTGGCCTCGATGCCGCATCCGCGGCGCTGGCGCTCGGCGATGCTCGCCGACGTCAGACAGACCGCCGCGAGCTCCTACATCTGGGGCTTCCAGCGGCCCTGGATCCCCGAGCGGCAGCTCGTCGCCGACGACGCGGCGCTGGTCGGGCGGCTGATCCGGGACTGGTCCGGCCCCCGGCTGCCGGAGGACGAGGCGGTGACGACGTACCGGCGGGCGATGTGCATCCCCTCGACGGCGCACTGCTCCATCGAGCCGTACCGCTGGATGGTGCGCTCGCTGGCGCGGCCGGACGGCATCCAGTTCAACCGGCGGATGAAGCTGCCCGTGCGGGTGCCGACGCTGCATCTGCACGGCTCGCTCGACCCGGTGGTGCGCACCCGCAGCGCGGCCGGCTCCGGCGAGTACGTCGAGGCGCCCTACCGCTGGCGGCTGTTCGACGGGCTCGGGCACTTCCCGCACGAGGAGGACCCGGTGGCCTTCTCCACCGAGCTCATCAACTGGCTCAAGGACCCCGAACCGGACCGCTGACGGCATACGGCTCGCCCGAACGGGCACCCGGCACCCCGGCGTTGCGGTCTGCCGGAGTGACGGCACCGGTGCGCCCGGTACCCGAACACGGAACACCTGTCCTACGAACGGCCACTTGCCCGGCGCATAGGCCAATTGGGGGGCACGGACGCGGTTATCGACCTTCGGGCGGGGGCAGACGTCGGGGTATGGGCTGGACGCACGACTACAGTGACGCAGCACGCAACCGCCGCTCGGGCAACTCCCTGAGCTCCCACCAGCGCGGCGCCCCGCCGTTGCAGGAGAGCTCCGACCCCCGGGTGGGCATTCCGCGCATCCTGCGCCGCCGGGCCCGCTGGGTCTCGGTGCGCCTGCGCCATCCCCGCGGCTGACCGAGCCGCCGCTTCCGGCATCTCCCCTACGACGGTCCGCGCGGCCGGCGCTACATCGCGCAGCTGTCGCTGTCGACCTCCTGGGTCGCGGTGCGGCCCTCGGCGATGTCCTCGGCGATCTCGTCCACGGTCAGGGCGTAGCCGGTCTCGGCGTCGTCCAGGGACTTCGCGAAGACCACGCCGTAGACCTCGCCCTCGGGGGTGAGCAGGGGGCCGCCGGAGTTGCCCTGGCGGACGATCGCGTACAGCGAGTACACATCGCGGCGCACGGTGCCGCGGTGGTAGATGTCCGGGCCGTCGGCCGGGATCCGCCCGCGCACCCGTGCCGCGCGCACGTCGTACGCGCCGTTCTCCGGGAAGCCGGCGACGATCGCGTCGTCGCCGCTCTCGGCGTCGGTGGAGGTGAACTTCAGCGCGGGCGCGTCCAGGTCGGGCACGTCCAGGACGGCGATGTCGCGCTTCCAGTCGTACAGGACGACAGTGGCGTCGTAGCGGCGGCCCTCGCCGCCGATCTGCACGGTGGGCTCGTCGACGCCGCCGACGACATGGGCGTTGGTCATCACCCGGCGGTCGTCGAAGACGAAGCCGGTGCCCTCCAGGACCTTGCCGCAGCTGTCGGCGGTGCCCATCACCTTCACGATGGACCGCTTGGCGCGCACGGCCACGGCGCTGTTGGCGAGGGCCGGGTCCGGCGGGCGCACATCGGTGATGGGCTCGTTGGCGAAGGGGCTGAAGACCTGCGGGAAGCCGTTCTGCGCGAGGACCGAGGTGAAGTCCTGGAACCAGGTGTCGGCGGCGTCGGGCAGCACCTCCGACACGCCGAGCAGCACCTTGGAGTTGCGGACCTCCTTGCCCACCGTCGGCATGGTGGTCTGCGCGAGGGCGGAGCCGATCAGCCAGGCGACCAGCAGCATGGCGACCACATTGACCAGGGCGCCGCCGGTGGCGTCCACGGCGCGGGCCGGGGACCAGGTGATCTGCCGGCGCAGTTTGTTGCCGAGGTGGGTGGTCAGGGCCTGGCCGACCGAGGCGCAGACGATGACGATGATCACCGCGACGACGGCGGCGCCCGTACTGACCTCGGTGTTGTCGGTCAGGGCGTCCCAGATGACGGGCAGGGTGTAGACGGCGACCAGGCCCCCGCCGAGGAAGCCGATCACCGACAGGATGCCGACGACGAAGCCCTGGCGGTAGCCGACGATCGCGAACCACACGGCGGCGACCAGCAACAGGATGTCCAGCACGTTCACTGCTTCGGGCCTCGCCTCGTCATCTTCCGTACCTTTCGGACGGCCCGGTGTCCGGTCCGCCGCGCAGCGTCACACGGCCCAGTCTCCCCCGGACCGGCACCGCACAGACGTCACCCTGTCATGCGCGCCAGTCGAGCGGGACCTGCCGGGCGCGGTCCCAGGGGCGCTCCCAGCCCGAGTAGTGCAGCAGACGGTCGATGACACCGGCCGTGAAACCCCAGACCAGGGCCGATTCCACCAGGAATGCCGGGCCGTGGTGGCCGCTGGGGTGGACGGTGGTGGCGCGGTTGGCGGGGTCCGTGAGATCCGCCACGGGCACGGTGAACACGCGCGCGGTCTCGTTCGGGTCGACCACGCCGACCGGGCTCGGCTCGCGCCACCAGCCGAGCACCGGGGTGACCACGAAGCTGCTGACCGGGATGTACAGCTTGGGCAGGACGCCGAAGAGCTGGACGCCGGCCGGGTCGAGCCCGGTCTCCTCCTCGGCCTCGCGCAGCGCCGCCCGCAGCGGCCCGTCGGTCGCCGGGTCGCCGTCCTCGGGGTCCAGGGCGCCGCCGGGGAAGGACGGCTGCCCGGCGTGCGAGCGCAGGGTGCCGGCACGTTCCATCAGCAGCAGCTCCGGGCCCCGCGCGCCCTCGCCGAAAAGGATCAGCACGGCGGACTGCCGCCCCGCCCCGTCCTTCGGCGGCAGGAAGCTGCTCAGCTGGAGCGGCTCCACCGTCTCCACGGCGTGCACCACCGGATCCAGCCAGGCGGGCAGGCCCTCCTTGCTGAGCGTCACACCCTGCGTATGGCTCGCGCGTGTCATCGCCACCCCCGTTCCACCCGTTCCAACGCCCGGACCCGCCGTGATCGTTCCCCCGCGCGGCCCGGTGGATACGGCGGCCTCCGCATCCGGGGACCCGAGGGCGTCCGCGTCCGGGAACACAACGGCCTTTCCGTCCGGGGATGCGGCGGCCTCCCCGTCCGGGGATGCGGCGGCCTCCTCATCCGGCCCCCAGCGGCGGCGCGGGCCTGCCGCCCGCGTCCAGATACGCCTGCGGCGGGTTCAGGCGCTGGCCGGGCAGCCCGCCCTTCTCGTACTTCAGCAGCTTCTTCGCCTTCTCCGGATCGGTCTCGCCCTCGCCGTACGCCGGGCAGAGCGGGGCGATGGGACAGGCGCCGCAGGCGGGCTTGCGGGCGTGACAGATACGGCGGCCGTGCCAGATGACGTGGTGCGAGAGGTCGGTCCAGTCGCTCTTGGGGAACAGCGCGCCGACGGCGGCCTCGATCTTGTCGGGGTCGGTCTCCTCGGTCCACTGCCAGCGCCGCACCAGCCGCTGGAAGTGCGTGTCGACGGTGATGCCGGGCCGCCCGAAGGCGTTGCCGAGCACCACGAACGCCGTCTTGCGGCCGACGCCGGGCAGCTTGACCAGGTCTTCGAGCCGCCCGGGCACCTCGCCGCCGAACTCCTCCACCAGGCCCTTGGACAGCCCTATGACCGACCTGGTCTTGGCCCGGAAGAAGCCGCAGGGCCGCAGGATCTCCTCGACCTCCTCCGGGTTGGCGGCGGCCAGGTCCTCGGGGGTGGGGTACTTCGCGAACAGGGCCGGAGTGGTCTGATTGACCCTCAGGTCGGTGGTCTGCGCCGACAGCACGGTGGCGACCAGCAGTTGGAAGGGGTTCTCGAAGTCCAGCTCCGGGTGGGCGTACGGGTAGACCTCGGCGAGCTCGCGGTTGATCCGGCGGGCGCGGCGGACGAGAGCCGTGCGGGACTCGCTGCGAGGCGAGCGGGCGGCGATCGTCTTCGCGGGCGGGGCCTTCACGGCGGCGGTGGCGTCGGCCTTCTTGGCCACGACGGCGGGGGTCTTCTTGGCGGCGCCGGTGGTCTTCTTCAGGGGGGCCACCGCCTTCTTCGCGGTGCTGGTCGCCTTCTTCTCGGTGCCGGCGGTCTTCTTCGCGGCCGCCTTCTTGGCAGTGCCGGGCGCCTTCTTCGCGGTGCCGGTCGCTTTCTTCGCAGCGCCGACCGTCTTCTTCGCAGCCGCCTTCTCGGCAGCACCGGGCGCCTTCTTCGCGGCCGCCGTTTTCTTCACAGCCGCCGCCTTCTTCCCTGTCGTCCGTTTCGTCGCTTCTGTCGGCTTGCTACCGCCGTCAGTGGTCTGTTCGCCCACAGCGGAATCCCGCCGTACAACCATCCGCCCAGCCCCCTCGGCCTGCGCTCTCACCGGCGTTTTGGACACCCGGCCAGCCTACGACCCGGCACCGACATCCGCCCCGGACCGCGAAGATCGGCCCCCAATTGGACCCCTGGCGCTTAACAGCGGACACCAGTGCGGCATCCTTGTGACAGATCACACTGTTTGGACCGTCCGGCAAAATGGGCACCACGGTCCCCTGGTACACCGGGGGAACAAGATCCCCTGAGCAGGTCGACAAGGAGAGAACTCGTGGACGACGTTCTGCGGCGCAACCCGCTCTTCGCTGCTCTCGACGACGAGCAGGCCGCCGAGCTTCGCGCCTCCATGAGTGAGGTGACCCTGGCGCGGGGCGACTCCCTGTTCCACGAGGGCGACCCGGGCGACCGGCTCTACGTGGTGACCGAGGGCAAGGTCAAGCTGCACCGCACCTCGCCCGACGGCCGCGAGAACATGCTCGCCGTCGTGGGCCCCGGCGAGCTGATCGGCGAGCTGTCGCTGTTCGACCCGGGCCCGCGCACCGCGACCGCCACCGCGCTGACCGAGGTCAAGCTGCTGGGCCTCGGCCACGGCGACCTCCAGCCCTGGCTGAACGCCCGCCCCGAGGTGGCCGCCGCACTGCTGCGCGCCGTCGCCCGTCGGCTGCGCAAGACCAACGACGCCATGTCGGACCTGGTCTTCTCCGACGTCCCCGGCCGTGTGGCACGCGCCCTGCTGGACCTCTCGCGCCGCTTCGGCGTGCAGTCCGAGGAGGGCATCCACGTCGTCCACGACCTCACGCAGGAGGAGCTGGCCCAGCTGGTCGGCGCCTCGCGCGAGACGGTCAACAAGGCGCTCGCCGACTTCGCCCAGCGCGGGTGGCTCCGCCTGGAGGCCCGCGCGGTGATCCTGCTGGACGTGGAGCGGCTCGCCAAGCGCTCCCGGTGAGCCCCGCCCGCTGAGGACCGCGGTGCCACTGCGCTCGCCGACCGACACGGTGGTCCCATGAGCGCATCGGTTCGCCGCACGGCCTCGGGTGTCAGCCGGGGGCCGCGCGGCTAGATCAGGCCGTGCTCCTCCAGGTACTCCATCTGCGCCCGGACCGACAGTTCGGCCGCCGGCCACAGGGAGCGGTCCACATCGGCGTAGACGTGGGCGACGACCTGCTGGGGCGTGCGGTAGCCGTCCTCGACGGCCGTCTCGACCTGGGCGAGCCGGTGGGCGCGGTGGGCGAGGTAGTACTCCACGGCGCCCTGGGCGTCCTCCAGGACCGGCCCGTGGCCCGGCAGGACGGTGTGCACGCCGTCGTCGACCGTGAGGGACCTCAGACGGCGCAGGGAGTCCAAATAGTCGCCGAGGCGCCCGTCGGGGTGCGCCACGACCGTCGTACCGCGGCCGAGGATCGTGTCGCCGGTGACGACGGCCCGGTCGGCGGGGAGGTGGAAGCACAGGGAGTCGGCGGTGTGCCCGGGCGTGGGGACGACCCGCAGCTCCAGTCCGCCGACGGCGATGACGTCCCCGGCCCCGAGGCCCTCGTCGCCGAGCCGCAGCGCCGGGTCGAGGGCACGCACGCGCGTGCCGGTCAGTTCGGCGAACCGGGCGGCACCCTCGGCGTGGTCCGGGTGGCCGTGGGTGAGCAGGGTCAGGGCGATCCGCCTGCCCGCCTGCTCGGCGGTGTCGACGACCCGGCGCAGATGGCCCTCGTCCAGCGGACCCGGGTCGACCACCACGGCCAGGTCGGAGTCCGGTTCGGCGAGGATCCAGGTGTTGGTGCCGTCCAAGGTCATCGCGGACGGATTGGGAGCCAGCACGTTCACCGCGCGCGCGGTGGCCGGGCCGGACAGGACCCCGCCACGGGGCTGGCCGGGAAGGGCGGCGGCGTCGGTCATGAGGGGGCTCCACCGGTCGGGATGTGCGTCGGGGGCTGCCGGGTGCCCGTCGTAGGGGGCGCCGAATCCGTCGGAGCGGGCGCCGGATCCGTCGGAGCGGGCGCCGAATCCGTGGGGACGTGCTTGGTGAACTCGTCGTGCCCCGGCCAGCTCAGGACGATCTCCCCGCCCTCCAGACGGGCCTGGGCCAGCACCGGGCTCATGTCCCGGCCGGGCGCGGCCGCGAGCGCCTCCGCGGCGCTGCCGTACGCCATGAGCTGGCGCAGGGTCGCGATGGTGGGCGGCATCATCAGCAGCTCGCCCTTGTCGTACCCGGCGGCCGCCTCCGCCGGGCGGATCCACACCGTGCGGTCCGCCTCCGTGGAGACGTCACGGGTGCGCTGCCCGGCCGGCAGGGCGGCCACGAAGAACCAGGTGTCGTAGCGGCGCGCCTCGAACTCCGGGGTGATCCAGCGGGTCCAGGCGCCCAGCAGATCGGAACGCAGCACCAGGCCGCGCCGGTCGAGGAACTCGGCGAAGGACAGCTCGCGGGCGACCAGGGCCGCGCGGTCGGCCTCCCAGTCGTCGCCGGTGGTGTCGCCGACGACGGTGTCCGCGGTGCTCCCGGCGAGCAGCACGCCGGCCTCCTCGAACATCTCGCGCACGGCAGCGCAGACGACGGCCTGGGCGCCGCGCTCGTCCACGCCGAGCCGCTCGGCCCACCACGCGCGCGTGGGGCCCGCCCAGCGGATCTGGTGGTCGTCGTCGCGCGGGTCCACACCGCCGCCCGGGTACGCGTACGCGCCTCCGGCGAAGGCCATGGAGGCGCGTCTGCGCAGCATGTGCACGGCCGGGCCGTCCGGCCCGTCCTTCAGGAGCATGACGGTGGCCGCGCGCTTGGGAGGCACAGGGGTGAGCGTGCCGTCCGCGAGCGCGCGGATCCTCTCCGGCCACTCCGGGGGGTACCACTGACCGTTCGCCATGGTCCGGAGGCTATCCGGTGGCGGGCGGATGTTCGAGAGGGAACGATCACCCGCGCGGGAACGGCCCCCTCGCGCCTCGGCCGGGCACGGCCGTCACGCCTCGGTCAGCTCCACCTGGATCTCGACCTCGACCGGCGCGTCCAGCGGCAGCACCGCGACGCCCACCGCGCTGCGCGCGTGCACGCCCTTGTCGCCGAGGACCTCGCCGAGCAGCTCGCTGGCGCCGTTGAGGACGGCGGGCTGGCCGGTGAAGTCGGCGGCGGAGGCGACGAAGCCGACGACCTTCACGACGCGCTTGACGCGGTCCAGGTCACCGGCGACGGACTTCACGGCCGCCAGCGCGTTCAGGGCGCAGGTGCGGGCCAGGTCCTTGGCCTCCTCCGGGGTGACCTCCGCGCCCACCTTGCCGGTGACCGGGAGCTTGCCCTCGACCATGGGCAGCTGGCCGGCGGTGTACACGTACACGCCGCTCTGCACGGCCGGCTGGTACGCGGCCAGCGGCGGCACGACCTCCGGCAGCGTCAGCCCCAGCTCGGCGAGCTTCGCCTCGACCGCGCTCACGCCTGCTTCTCCCGCTTCAGGTAGGCCACGAGCTGCTCCGGGTTGTTCGGCCCGGGCACGACCTGGACGAGCTCCCAGCCGTCCTCGCCCCAGGTGTCCAGAATCTGCTTCGTGGCATGGACGAGCAGCGGCACGGTTGCGTATTCCCACTTGGTCATGGGCCGACTGTAGCCGCTGCGACGGGCGGTGCCGCGCCGGGTGGGCGCGGGGGCCTCCAGCACCCCTCCGCCACGGCCCCGCAGGGTCACGGAACCGTTTCTCCACAGGTTCGGGCCCCCCGTTGTCCACAGCCTTTGATTGTCACGCCGTCCGAATGGTTACGCTCGAAGGCGTGAGCAGGCTCCAGGTCGTCAGCGGCAAGGGCGGGACCGGTAAGACGACGGTCGCCGCGGCCCTAGCACTGGCCCTGGCCACGGAGGGGAAGCGGACGCTCCTCGTCGAGGTCGAGGGCAGGCAGGGCATCGCACAGCTCTTCGAGACGGAGGCGCTGCCCTATGAGGAGCGCAAGATCGCCGTCGCGCCCGGGGGCGGGGAGGTGTACGCACTCGCCATCGACCCCGAACTGGCCCTGCTGGACTACCTCCAGATGTTCTACAAGCTGGGCAGCGCCGGCCGCGCCCTGAGGAAACTGGGCGCGATCGACTTCGCCACCACCATCGCGCCCGGCCTCAGGGACGTCCTGCTGACCGGCAAGGCATGCGAGGCGGTCCGGCGCAAGGACAAGAGCGGGCGGTTCGTCTACGACTACGTCGTCATGGACGCGCCCCCGACGGGGCGGGTCACCCGTTTCCTCAACGTCAACGACGAGGTCGCGGGCCTGGCCAAGATCGGCCCGATACACAATCAGGCGCAGGCCGTGATGCGGGTGCTGAAGTCCCCGGAGACGGCCGTGCACCTGGTGACGCTGCTGGAGGAGATGCCGGTCCAGGAGACCGCCGACGGCATCGCCGAACTGCGCGCCGCACGGCTCCCGGTGGGCCGGGTCATCGTGAACATGGTCCGCCCCGAGGTGTTGGACGCGGCCGATCTGGAACTCGTACGGACCCTGCCGCGCACCGCGCTCGCGCGGTCGCTGTCGGCCGCGGGGCTCGGCGGGGCGCGGCGGGGCGGGAACGCCGAGCGGCTGGTGGACCCGCTGCTCGACCAGGCCGAGGAGTACGCCGAGCGGTACGCGCTGGAGCAGGAGCAGCGGGCCGTCCTCGGCGAGCTGGGCCTACCGCTGCACGAACTGCCGCTGCTGGCCGAGGGCATGGAGCTGGCGGGCCTGTACGAACTGGCCACCGAACTGCGGAAGCAGGGGATCGCATGAGCGCGGAGACCGTCCCGGAGCGTCATCTGTCCGCCCCGCGCGCGCTGGACCTCGATCCGCTGCTCGACGACCCGAAGACCCGCATCGTGGTGTGCTGCGGTTCGGGCGGCGTCGGCAAGACCACCACCGCGGCCGCGCTGGGCCTGCGCGCCGCCGAGCGGGGCCGCAAGGTCGTGGTCCTCACCATCGACCCGGCCCGCCGGCTCGCGCAGTCCATGGGCATCGACTCGCTCGACAACACCCCGCGCCGGGTGAAGGGCGTCGAGGGCGACGGCGAGCTGCACGCGATGATGCTGGACATGAAGCGCACCTTCGACGAGATCGTCGAGGCGCACGCGGACGCCGAGCGGGCGGCCGCGATCCTGAACAACCCCTTCTACCAGTCGCTCTCCGCGGGCTTCGCCGGCACCCAGGAGTACATGGCGATGGAGAAGCTGGGCCAGCTGCGCTCACGCGACGAGTGGGACCTGATCGTCGTCGACACACCGCCGTCGCGTTCGGCGCTGGACTTCCTGGACGCGCCCAAGCGGCTCGGCTCCTTCCTGGACGGCCGGCTGATCCGGCTGCTGACGGCTCCGGCGAAGCTGGGCGGCCGGGCGGGGATGAAGTTCCTCAACGTCGGCATGTCGATGATGACCGGCACGCTCGGCAAGCTGCTGGGGGGTCAGCTGCTGAAGGACGTCCAGACGTTCGTGGCCGCGATGGACACGACGTTCGGCGGGTTCCGCACCCGCGCGGACGCCACGTACAAGCTGCTCCAGGCGCCCGGCACGGCGTTCCTGGTGGTCGCCGCGCCCGAGCGGGACGCGCTGCGGGAGGCCGCGTACTTCGTGGAACGGCTGGCCGCCGAGAACATGCCGCTGGCGGGTCTGGTGCTCAACCGGGTGCACGGCAGTGGCGCCGCCCGGCTGTCGGCCGAGCGGGCGCTCGCCGCCGCGGAAAATCTTGAGGAGCCCCGCATTGTGGATCAGCCGGACGGGAAAGCTGGAGTTCGTAACTCCCCCGATCCAGACGGCAGTTCGGCTCTCCCGGCGTCATCCCCCGCGACCGGGTCCGACCCGTCCGGCACCCAGACCGACCCCGCTCCCGACCGGTCCGCGGACGCACTGGCCGCGGGCCTGCTGAGACTGCACGCGGACCGTATGCACCTGCTCTCCCGAGAGCAGCGCACACGGGACCGCTTCACCGCGCTCCACCCCGAGGTGGCGGTGACCGAAGTGGCCGCGCTGCCCGGCGACGTGCACGACCTCGCGGGGCTGCGGGACATCGGAAACCGGCTCGCGGCCGGTCGGCCGGAGCTGCCCGACAGCGACCGCCCGGACGCCGGGTGAGGCGAGCCGCGGTGCGACGACACCGGTGAGGTGCCGCGCGGCACAGGGATGCCGTGGGATGCCGGTGAGTGCGGCCGCGGCGTGTGGACGCCGGTGAGCGGCCGCGACCGTGAGGGTGCCGACGGGCGCCCTCAGCCCACCGCCGCGTAGTTCTCGTACACCTGGTCGTCGTCGAGGGGCACCAGGCCGGCCCCACGCTCGTACTCCGTACGAGCCGTCTCCAGCAGCCGGCGCCAGGAGGTGACGGTGGGCCGCCTGCGCAGCAGCGCGCGGCGCTCCCGTTCCGTCATGCCTCCCCACACGCCGAACTCGACGCGGTTGTCGAGCGCGTCGGCCAGGCACTCGGTCCGCACCGGGCATCCGGTGCACACCGCCTTGGCCCTGTTCTGCGCTGCTCCCTGAACGAACAGTTCATCCGGATCGGTAGTGCGGCAGGCCGCCTGCGCACTCCAGTCGGTTACCCAGCCCATACCGGCGCCGTCCTCTCCCGAATCGAGGCTCCCCCACGGCGGCAGCGGCATATTCACCGCCGCCAGTTGAGGACGTTACGGAAGGTGGGCACAGCGCAACACCCCCTTCGGGCCCAATCTTGAATGGCCCGAACGGACTATGCGTAAGCGGCAGATCACCCGCGGGAGTGAGCCCGCGACATGCAGGACATTCCCGGCGTTCAGGGCAGTTCAGTTGAGTCACAACGGACGCCAGGTGACACACAAGGCGGATTCGGACACGCCCCCGGCAAAAAGTCGGAGCACGTCCGGAACGATTCGGGGTCGCCGGACGTATTGATACATGGCCGCACTGCTGTGACAGTTGAGAGCAGCTTAGGCCAAGGCATATACGCCTGTCCGGCGAATGAGAACGTAGGCTGCCCCTATGCCAAAGAAGCCCTCAGGCGGTGGTCTGTCTCCGACGCAGCAGGCCGCCAAGTTCCTCGGTGTCAGCGTGCTGGCCGGCGCCGTCATGGCCGGTATCGCGCTGCCGGCCGTCGGCGCGCTGGGGCTGGCGGCCAAGGGGTCGGTGGAGAGCTTCGACGAGCTCCCGGCCAATATGAAGACGCCGCCGCTGAGCCAGCGCACCACGATCCTCGACGCCCAGGGCGGCACCATCGCCACGGTGTACTCGCGCGACCGCACGGTGGTCGAGCTCAAGGACATCTCGCCGTACATGCAGAAGGCGATCGTCGCGATCGAGGACGCCCGCTTCTACCAGCACGGCGCGGTGGACCTGAAGGGCATCCTGCGCGCCCTGAACAAGAACGCGCAGAGCGGCGAGGTCGCCGAGGGCGCCTCCACCCTCACCCAGCAGTACGTCAAGAACGTCTTCGTCGAGGAGGCCGGCGACGACCCCACCAAGGTCGCCCAGGCCACCCAGCAGACCCTCGGCCGCAAGATCAAGGAGCTGAAGTACGCGATCCAGGTGGAGGAGGAGCTCGGCAAGAAGAAGATCCTCGAGAACTACCTGAACATCACGTTCTTCGGCCAGCAGGCATACGGCGTCGAGGCCGCCTCCCGGCGCTACTTCTCCAAGAACGCCAAGGACCTCGACCTGGAGGAGGCCGCCCTCCTCGCGGGCATCGTCCAGTCGCCCAGCCGCTACGACCCGGTCAACGACGAGCAGGAGGCCACCAAGCGCCGCAACACCGTCCTCCAGCGCATGGCCGAGGTCGGCGACATCTCCCAGGCGGAGGCGGACGCGGCCAAGGAAAAGCCGCTCGGGCTGAACGTCAGCCGCCCCAAGAACGGCTGCATCACCGCCGTGAAGGGCGCCGGCTTCTTCTGCGACTACGTCCGCGCGGTGTTCCTGAGCGACCCGGTCTTCGGCAAGACCAAGGAGGACCGGGCCAAGATCTGGAACCAGGGCGGCCTGGTCATCCGTACCACCATGGACCCGCAGGCGCAGGACGCGGTGCAGCAGTCCGTCAAGGACCACGTCTACCAGGACGACGAGGTGGCGACCGCCGCCACCATCGTCGAGCCCGGCACCGGCAAGATCCTCGCCATGGGCCAGTCCCGCCCGTACGGCTTCGGCAAGAACGAGACGCAGATCAACCTGTCGGTGGACCAGGCGATGGGCGGCGGCGTCGGCTACCAGCCCGGTTCGACGTTCAAGCCGATCGTGGCGGCGGCGGCCATAGAGGGGGGCATGCCGGCGACGAAGGTGTACGGGTCGCCGTACGAGATGGAGTACCCGAGCCCGATCGCCCAGTGTGACGGCAAGAGCTGGAACGAGAAGGGCGTCAAGCTCACCAACGAGAACGAGTCCGAGGTCGGCCCGTACGACATGAAGGAGGCGACGGCGAAGTCCGTCAACACCTACTTCGTCGAGATGATCGCCGAGATCGGCGTCTGCCCGGTCATCGAAATGGCCAGGAAGATGGGCGTCGAGCGCGCCGACGGCGGCGAGCTGCAGCAGGGGCCGTCCATCGCCCTGGGCACCGAGGAGATGTCCCCGCTGACCATGGCGAACGGCTACGCCACCTTCGCCGCGCGCGGGATGTACTGCACCCCGGTGGCCATCGAGTCGATCACCCAGCGGATCGGCGGGGAGAGCAAGTCCCTCGAAGTGCCGAAGTCGACCTGCTCGCGCGCGATGTCCGAGAACACCGCCGACACCATCAACACCCTGCTGAGGGGCGTGGTCGAGGACGGTACGGGTACCCAGGCGGGCCTGGACAGCCGTGAGAGCGCCGGCAAGACCGGTACCACCGACGAGCGCTACGCCGCCTGGTTCGTGGGCTACACCCCGAACATGTCCGGCGCGGTCTGGGTCGGCGACCCGGCCCACCAGCGCAAGATGGAGGGCATCAGCATCGGCGGCGTCTGGCACGACAAGGTCTTCGGTGGCCGGGTGCCGGGCCCGATCTGGAAGTCGATGATGTCCGGCGCGCTGGAGGGCAGGGAGGCTCCCCCGTTCAACTACGTCCACATCCCCGACGCCCCGCAGAAGCGGGACCGGGACAGGGGCCGCGGTGACGAGGACGGCAACAACGGCGACGACAACGGTGGCGCCGGCGGCGTGACCGGCGGCGGCACGGACGGCGGTACCTTCCCCGAGCCCTCCTTCTCCATCCCGGAGGGCTTCATCCAGGGCAACGACGGCGGTCCCGGCAACGGGAACGGCCATGGCAACGGTGGGAACTGGCCGTGACGGGTCGCTAGGCCCGTGACGGGTCGACAGGCATACGACAGTGGGGGCGCCCTTCTCGGGAGGGGCGCCCCCACTGTCGTACGGCGTGGGACCTGTAGTTGCCGCTGGGCGGGCGGGGGACCTGGCCGGTCAGCCCGCGAGCAGCTTCTTGACCGTGGCGGCGACGCGGCCGCCCTCGGCCTGGCCGGCCACCTTCGGGTTCACGATCTTCATGACCGCGCCCATGGCCTTCGGGCCCTCGGCACCGGCAGCCTTGGCCTCCTGGACGGCCTGGGCGACGATCTGCTCCAGCTCCTCGTCGGACAGCTGCTTGGGCAGGTACGCGGCGAGGACCTCGCCCTCCGCCTTCTCCCGCTCGGCCTGCTCGGCGCGGCCGCCCTGCGCGAATGCCTCGGCCGCCTCGCGGCGCTTCTTCGCCTCGCGGGTGAGGACCTTCTGGACCTCGTCGTCGGAGAGCTCGCGCTTCTCCTTGCCCGCGACCTCCTCCTTGGTGATCGCGGCGAGCGTCAGCCGGAGCGTCGAGGAGCGGAGCTCGTCGCGCTCCTTGATCGCGGCGTTGAGGTCTTCCTGCAGCTTCGACTTGAGCGTGGTCATGACTTGATTGTCGCAGGTACGGAGGGAGGACCGCCCGCGCATTTCCGGCGGGCGGGGGTTTTGCGGGGTGGGGGCGGGGCGGGGGCCGGGCTGTGCTGGGGCTGTGCTCGGCCGGGGCTCGGCCGGGGCTCGGCCGGGGCTCCTTGAGGGGCGGAGCTGTGCCGAGGCGGCGGGGATTCCGGGAGGGGCGGGCTCGGGGCGGCCGGGAGACCGGGGAGCTCCGGGAGGCGGGGGCTCCGGCAGGCCGTGGGCTCCGGAGGCCGTCGGGTCGGTCAACGGCCGTGCCGGGACGGGCGTTGGGAGGGAGGCTGTCCGGACGTACCCGCAGGGTCTGACACGATGGACACATGCGCGCGCGATACGGAGTACCCCTCGGCATCACGGCGGTCGCGGCCGCCGGTCTGGTCTACTCGGCGGGTTTCGAGGCCCGCTCCTTCCGCCTCCGACGGGTCACCGTCCCGGTGCTCCCCGCGGGGATGCGACCGCTGCGCGTCCTGCATGTCTCCGACATCCACATGGTCAGCGGCCAGCGCAAGAAGCAGCGCTGGCTGCGCTCGCTGGCGGGCCTGCGCCCCGACTTCGTGATCAACACGGGTGACAACCTGTCCGACACGGAGGGCGTGCCGGAGGTGCTGGACGCGCTCGGGCCGCTGATGGAGTTCCCTGGGGCGTATGTCTTCGGCTCGAACGACTACTACGGACCGAGGCTGCGCAACCCCGCTCGCTATCTGATCGAGAAGGTCCAGGGGCGACACGGCCTGAACGGCAACGCCCCGGTCGTCGGCGCGATCCACAACCCCTGGGAGGACCTGCGCGACGGCTTCGACGCCGCGGGCTGGCTGAACCTCACGAACACGCGGGGCGTGCTGAAGGCCGACGGCGTGTCGATCGAGCTCACGGGCGTGGACGACCCGCACATCAAGCGGGACCGGTACGAGCGGGTGGCCGGCGGCCCCTCGGGCGACGCGGACTTCGCGATGGGCGTGGTCCACGCGCCGTACCTGCGCAGCCTGGACGCCTTCACCGCCGACGGCTACCCCCTGATCCTCGCCGGCCACACCCACGGCGGACAGCTCTGCCTGCCCTTCTACGGCGCCTTCGTCACCAACTGCGACCTGGACACGGACCGGGTCAAGGGCCTGTCGACGCACACCGCGGGGGGCCGTACGGCCCATCTGCACGTCTCCGCGGGCTGCGGCACGAACCGCTACACGCCGGTACGTTTCGCGTGCCCGCCGGAGGCGACGTTGCTGACGTTGGTCGGCCGGAAGTAGGGCGGGAGGGCACCCGCGGGGCCGCCCGCGGGCCACCCCTCGCCAGGGAAGGGGACGTACCCCACACGGCCCACCCACCGCGCCCGATCTGCCCGTTTTGCCTAGCGTGAGGGTATGACCGCCCCGATACCCAGGGACATCCCGGACCTCCCCGCGGTCCCGGGCATCCCCGCGCTGCTGCCCTCACCCGTCCCGGCCTCGGCCGTGGTGGCGCCGGTACGCCGGCCCCTCACGGCCGTCTTCCGCCTGCTGATCGCGCTTCTGGCGGCCGGCGGCGTGACCATCGAGCTGCTCCTGAGCAGCCCGCTGCGCGTCCTGAGCTTCTTCACCGTCCAGGCGAACATCCTGCTGGCCCTGGCCCTCGTCGTCTCGGCCCGCCGCGCCTGGACCGCCCGCCGCCCGCTGCCGGGCGCGGTCACCGGAGCGGCGCTGCTCTACGTCGTGATCGCCGCGCTGGTGTACCACCTGGTGCTGGCGAACACGGCGACCCCGTTCTCGATGACGGACACCGCGGCGGCACCGACGGGCTGGCACGCGGTCGCCCACCACATCCTCCACACGGTGGCCCCTGCGGCCGCCGTCCTGGACTGGCTGCTCCTGACGGCCCCCGGCCGCCTGCACGTCCGCCAGGCACCGGCCTGGCTCCTCTACCCGGCCGCCTACCTGGCCTTCTCCCTGATCCGCGGCGAACTCCTCCTCCCCGGCACCCCCGGCCGCTACCTCTACTCCTTCCTCGACGTCGACGCCCACGGCTACAAGAGCATCCTCGGCAACGCCCTCCTCCTCGGCCTCTCCTTCTACGCCCTGGCCGTCCTCCTCGTCGCCCTCGACCACCTCCGCCCCAACCCGATCCGCCACCGCGCCAAAACCGGATTTCGTCTCCAGCCACCAGTGGGCTAAAGTAAACGTCGTCGCCGCGACAAGCAGCGACGATCGGGGTGTAGCGCAGCTTGGCAGCGCGCTTCGTTCGGGACGAAGAGGTCGTGGGTTCAAATCCCGCCACCCCGACAGTGAAGTACCAGGTCAGGGGCCTGATCCGCTTAGCGGGTCGGGCCCCTGAGTGGTTCCGGGGGCCATTTTGGGAGCCATTTGGGAGCCAAGTTCGAAATCCGGCTCCCCGGCGGCTCCCATGGACGTGATCGTGGGCCGTCGGCCCAGGCGTCGCCACGGACTGCACGGATGGCCTGCTCGACAAACCGCCCCCCTCCCCGGCCAGGACTGAGGACGAGCCGACAACCGTCGGCCCTATGCGTACGGGCTCAGCCCGAACCGGCGACCAGCGCCTCGCCGAGCGGGGTGCGCCGGTAGAGCACCGACCGTCCGGACCGGGCGCGGACGAGCAGCCCCGCGCCTCGCAGGATTCCGAGGTGGTCTCCAACCGCGCCGGGTGCCATGGCGAGGCTTCGGGCGAGGTGGCTGGTACTGGCCGGGACGTCCAGCGCCAACAGCAGCCGGGCTCGGGCCCGGCCGACCAGAGCGGTCAGCGCGTCCGGTGGGGGGACGGTCGCCTGTTCGCCCCACAGGGCGGCGGTGCCGCGAGCACGATAGACCAAGGTCCTGGGCCAGGGGGCGTCCAGGTGGGCGGCGACATGCCCGACGAAGACCGAAGGGATCAGCAGCAGCCCGTCGCCGGCGAGGCGGACTGTTCCGCCTCGGAAGAAGCCGATCTCGAGACCGCCGGCGTGCCAGGCGATGCCCGGGTGCAGGCTCTCGATGGTCGTGGCCCATCCGTGTTCGCCGATCACACCCACCCGGTGCACGACATCGCGCTCACAGATCGCGCGCAGTTGCGGCCAGTCCGTGGCGAGCAGTTCGTGCCACGCCTGGTCCATCACCTCGGCGATCCTGGAGACGGCGTCCGTGGAGTCCAGCACTGCGCGTACGCGGGGATCACGGGCGGACGGGCCGGTCGCGGTGGTGGCGATTTCGTGGCGGGCCGCTTCCAGCGGTGTGGCCCGGATCATGGCCAGGTCGTCTGCCCAGGTCTGGTTGAGGCCGCGGGGGGGCGGGGCGACGAAGCTCGGTCCGGATTGCGGGTTGTGCAGAGCGAGGACGGCGTCCAGTTCGGTCTCGCGGCGAAGCCGTTCAAAGGCCGGCAGAAGCCGGGCGGCCCAGGCTCCCGGCAGCGGCCGGTCCTGCCCGGCGAGCGAGCGCAGCAGCAAGCAGAGGTCCAGCGCGGGCGATAGTGCGAAGCGGCTGCGCAGCAGGTCCTCGACGGAGACTTCGAAGCGGAGCACCTTGCGATGCTACCGCCGGACGTCTGTTCCGATTCGTCCAGCGACGAATCATTGGTGAGTGGTGTGGGCGCACGGCGAGGCTGCGCGTCATGACCCCAACCGCCCAACCCGCGCAGGGCAACCACCGTGCCACCTATCGGGAGGTGCTGGCCGAGCAGCGATTCCGGCTGCTCTTCACGACCCGCGCCGTCGCGATCACTGCGGGCTCGCTGCGGATCACCACGTTCTCGGTGCTGGTCTTCGCGGCCACCGGCTCCGCGCTGTTGAGCGCACTGGCCTTCGGCATCGGCTTTCTCCCGCAGCTGTTCGGCTCGCTGCTGCTGGGCTCACTGGCCGACCGACTGCCGCCCCGCGCGCTCATCGCCGGCGGCTACGCCTTGGAGTGCGCCGCCACCCTGCTGCTCGCCCTGGTGCAGATGCCGATCGCGGCAAGCCTCGGTGTCGTGGCGCTGGTCGCCCTCGCCACACCGGTGTTCGGCGGCGCGTCGAGTCGGCTGGTCGCGCAGTGGCTAAAGGGCGACGCCTATGTACTGGGCCGTTCACTGAACAACATCGCCTCCTCCGGCGCGCAATTGTTCGGTCTGGCGCTGGGAGGTGCGGTCGTCGCGGTACTCGGCCCGCACCGGGCGCTCGCGGTGAGCGCCGCCCTCTACCTCGGCTGCGCCCTCGCCATCCGCATCCGGCTACCCCGGCTGGAGCCGGGAGAGTTCGGCGGCACACCCGGCAGCGCCCGGGGCGATGGCGGGGCCGTCCGGGCAAGCCTGCACGGTGCCGGCCTGCTGCTGCGCGGACACACGGTACGACGACTGATGCTGGCCCAGTGGCTACCGCCCGCGTTCGTAGCCGGCGCGGAAGGTCTGATCGTCGCCTACGCGGGAGGACGCCACTTCGCGCCCGGCTGGTACGCGGTGCTGATGGGCTGTCTGCCGATCGGCATGCTGGTCGGTGACCTGCTGGTGGGTCGACTGCTACGGCCACCCATCCGGGAGCAACTGGTAGTCCCGTTGATCGCGCTGACGGGACTGCCGTTGGTCGGCTTCGCCACCGAGCCCGGAGTGGGCGTCTCGTCCTGTCTGCTGCTGCTCTGCGGCTTCGGATTGGCCTACGGTCTCGGCCTGCAACGGCCGTTCCTGGACGCCCTGCCGCAGGATGGCCAGGGCCAGGCTTTCGGTCTGCTCGGCTCCGGCAGCATGACGCTGCAGGGCGTCGGGCCGGCCTGCTTCGGCTCGGTGGCCGCAGGCATCGGAACAGGCGACGCAATCGCCCTGGCAGGCGGCGCGGCGGTGCTTACCGCCGGCTGGATTCTCACCTGGCACCCGCCCACCTCCCCGGCCCTCGTCCCGAACTACTCAACGGGATCCGAGAACGGCAAGTCCTGAGCCTCGGCTCTGCCAGCCGTTGCGGACCACGTACGGGATCTTGAGACCACGAACAGCCCATGGAAGGCTCATTCCGCATGATCGATGAATTCGCGAAGGACAACCTGCACGGGAGACTGCGGCGGGACCGCAATACGCTGCTCTGGAAACTCGACGGCTTGTCGGAATACGACGCCCGCCGACCTTTGACAGCGACCGGGACCAACCTCCTCGGCCTGGTCAAACACGTGGCCACCGTCGAGGCCAGGTACTTCGGCGAGGTCTTCGACCGCCCTTCCCCGGAACCGCTGTGCCGGTGGCAGGACTCCGACGGCAGCGATCAGTGGGCGACCGAGGACGAGACCCGCGATCAGATCATCGAGTTCTACCGGCGCACGTGGGAACACTCGGACGCGACGATCAACGAGCTTCCCCTCGACGCCCCCGGCCACGTGCCGTGGTGGGCGGAGCCCTATCCCAACACGAACCTGTTCGCCGTCATGCTCCACGTCCTCACCGAGACCATCCGGCATGCCGGGCACGCCGACATCCTGCGCGAGGGCCTCGACGGCCGGACCGGGGTGCGCGCCGAATACGAGCAGCCGATCGACGAGGAAGCCCGTGCCGCCTACCGCGCGAAGATCGAGCAGGCCGCCAGGGCGGCCACATCAATCAAGGCTTAGTCGGACATATCAGGCAGCCTGACATCAACTCCCCTACCGGCACTTGCGAATTCCGAGCACCCGGCCACCCGATATCCCCGCGTCGCCTGACCCGCTGGCACCAAGTTGCTCCCCGAGGACAAATCCTCTGGGGGAGCAAGCACAAAAGGCATGCGTACCTTCGAGGCCGACGAGTTGCTCGACAAAGTCCGCGACGAGCTGGAGGACCTCAAGGGTGTCCTCGTAGAAACCCATGCCCTGCCTAACTGCGACGTCTCGAGGCGCTCGCCGTGCCCCAGTCCCGGTGGAAGAAGCTCACTCGCACACCGGATCGCTCTGACGACCGTCCGACTCCGTTCGGTACAGAACAAGGCACGACGGAGAAAACGCACCGCGTTCCTCCGGATGTCGCCAGCACCGAACCGGTTCCCGCCCCTGATCTTCGAAGTGCTGCTGGAGGACCACGACGCAGCGCGCCGGCAGGGCGAGCGTTCGGGTCGCTGAGGCGGAAGCCAAGCCGCGTGCGCAAGGGGTCGGTGTCCGCCAGCGATCCAGGGCGAGCGAGGTGGTCGCTGGCGATCTTGCAGACTTGGTCGACCAGGGCGGCCGGGACGGGCACTGCCGGGGACGGAGTCGGATCACCGGGAGGCAGGGCCGGGTCGGGCGCGACCGCATGAGGGTGATCCCGAGGAATCCGTGTCGCTCCTGCTTGGGGCCCACGAAGTGCCGGCCCGGTCGGCACAGGCTTCCCGGCGAGGGCGACCAGGTGGGCAGTGAACCTCAGGAGGCTCAGCAATGAGTGAGACCCTTCCCCCGTGGTCTGACTGCGAGAGGGCTGCCCCCATCGGCACCGCAGCGACGGGGGCGCATGATGCCATATGTCAGTTGCTTACGCGCTCAAACGGCCCAAACTGGTGAGGCATCAGCAGTCTGCGCTAGGTTTCGAAGCAATCTCAGGTGCGCCCTCGGCGTCACCTGTCCGCGCCCTGGGCGGCCCGGCTTCACGCTGGGGTGCCAGGAAGAGCAGACGCCTGCAGGAGCAGTGGCCGGCACCACTCCCTGTCGGGCCCTGTTGGCTCCTCGGAGCCGCCCCCCTTTGCAGTACCGCAGCATCAACGTGGGGCCGTAGCCCCGAACTGCATTCTTGTGCCGGCGGGAAGCCAGTTCGACCATCGCAGCCATGGTCGGACTGCTCCCGCTGGGAGGTCCGACCACTCTCAGAGAGGCCGGAACCTTGGGCGACAGCTTGATCCTCGCCACACTGACGATCTCCAGCGTGATCACCGTGGCGCTCTTTGCCATCAAGGGCACGCTGGATCAGCTACCTGATGTCCTGAACTCATGGCGTCGGGCTGTCCAGGCGATGCGTGGACATGCCGAGCGTCGTCAAGGTGAGGATGAGCCTGCGAGTCACGACGACCGACGCGCAGCTGATCGATAGTCAGGCAGCAAGAGCAGGTGGCGGGCCCGGTGCTGAGCAGGGGTAGAGCATCAAGCGCCTGCGGGGTCCGTCAGTGCAGGTGAGCGCCACACCCGCCACCCCCTCGCTGTTCAGAGGCCGCATACCCCATCTGGTGTGTGGCCTCTGTCGTGCTTGCGGGGCGCGGGACGGGCTCCGCTGGGCGGGGCTCGGGGGTGGTGTCGTGCCCCGGCTCGGCGTCCTGGCGGCAGGGGTCTGGCTCGGGGGAATCAGGAGGGGCGGTTGGCGCAGTACTTGGTGAGGTGGTCGGTGAGGGATTGCATGAAGGTGGGGAAGTCGATTCCGGTGCTCGGGGGCGGTTGTCTGAGGGGGCTTGCGGGGGTGGTGCCGGACAGGAGGAAGCAGGCTCCGTCGTATATGCCGGTCTCCAGGAGCCGCTGGCACAGCACGCGGTAGCGGTGGGCGTAGGAGGGGTTGGTGCCGTAGGTGGGGTCGACGGGGAAGGCGGCGGTCAGTTGGTGGGGGGCTTCGCGGGTGGTGGACTCTGCTTCCTCGAGGATGAGGACGTAGCCGAGCCAGGGGTGGAAGCCGTCGACCTTCTTTCCGAGGAGGCCCTTGTCGTAGCTGAGCCTGAGGTCGGTCGCGCTGCCGACCGCTTCCTCGCTGCGGTTGTTGGAGTTGTTGCCGACCTTCTTCGCGTCCTGGGATTTCATCTCGATGGCGAACACCAGACGGTCACCGTCGAGGGCGATGACGTCCCAGTCCTTGCGTGCTCGGTAGAACCCCGGAACGCGGGCTTCCCTGCCTTGCAGGAACGTGATGGGCGTGCCCTTGCAGATTCTCCTGGCGTAGTCGATGACCAGGTTCTCGAGGGGGATCAGGTGCTTCCCGGCTCGTAGGTCGCTGGCTATCGCGCGGGCCGCCCACATCTCCTGCACGGCCTGCGCCAGCGCCTCGTCGTCCCAGGTCGGTTCCATCTCCGTACACGCCCCCCTTGTCGGTTTCCGTCCGTGACGCGTTCGAGTCCTCGGGTCCGGGTGATCAAACGCGCTCGCCCACGCTAGGGCATCGGTCCGGCACGCGGTCCGGGGGGCGGACACCTCCTTTATTTAGTTACTTACTCACTCGTTCGCTCCCTGTCATGGCGTGACTACAGGGTGTGGAGGGGAGCCAGGGTTCCGTGGGGGTGGGCGGTAGTGTCCTTGCGTGGCAACCATCGCGCTGTTCGGCACCGACGACCTCTCCCTTCCCGAGTCTCTGCAGGAGGCCGTGGAGCACGGCGAGGTGTTCACGCGTGCCTGGGTGGTCGAGCTCATCCTGGACCTTCTCGGCTACACGGCGGAGAAGGACCTCTGCGAGGTGAGGCTGGTGGAGCCGGCCTGCGGGGGTGGCGCGTTCCTGCGGGTCGTCGCGTCCAGGATCAGTGCCTCTTGCCGGGCGCACCGGCGGCCCCTCACCGATGCGGTCGGCGCCGTGCGCGCCTTCGATCTGCTGGACCGCAATGTCGAGCAGAGCCGCGCGCTGGTCGCGGAGACGCTGCGCGGGGAGGGCTGGGGGCCCGAGGACGCGAGGAGGGTCGCCGCGGCGTGGGTCAGGCGGGGGGACTATCTGCTGCAGGCGGACGACGATCATCGTGCCGACTACGTCGTCGGCAACCCTCCGTACATCCGGCTGGAAGACGTTCCCGACGACCGGATGGCCGCGTACCGGGGGGCCTGCTCGACGATGGGCGGCCGGGCCGACATCTACATCGGGTTCTACGAGGTGGCGTTGCGCAGCCTGAACCGGGGCGGGCGGCTGGGGTTCATCTGTGCCGACCGCTGGATGCGGAACCAGTACGGACGACGGCTGCGGCAGATGGTGACCCGGCACTTCAGCATGGACCTCGCCCTGGTGATGCACGACGTCGACGCGTTCGAGGAGCAGGTCTCCGCCTATCCCGCGATCACGCTGATCTCGAACGGGCCTCAGGGGGCGGCGGTCGCCGCGGACACGAACCGGTCCTTCGGGGCGCAGCAGGCGCGGGACTTCGCCGACTGGTATCTGAAGGGCGAGCCGGCGACGGTCGCCACGGACGCGTACCAGGCTGCCCGTATGCCGCAGTGGTTCCCGGGGGAGGACTCGTGGCCGGCCGCGTCGCCGGCGCGGCTCGCGGTGCTTGAGGACCTCACCGAGCGGTTCCGGCCCTTGGAGGACGCGGCGACCGGGACGAGGGTCGGGATCGGCATCGCGACCGGCGCGGACAAGATCTTCCTGACCAAGGACGCCGGTCTCGTCGAGGAGGACCGTCTGCTCCCCATGGCCATGGTGCGCGACACCACCAGCGGCACGATCGACTGGGACGGCACCTATCTGGTCAATCCCTGGACGGCCGACGGCGACCTGGTCGACCTCGACGCGTACCCGCGTCTCGCCGCCTACCTGGGCAGGCACGGTGAGGCGCTGCGCAAGCGCTATGTCGCGGCCAAGCAGCCGCACCGCTGGTACAAGACCATCGACAAGGTCGACCACCGGCTCACCCGTCGCCAGAAACTCCTGTTCCCGGACATGAAGTTGAGGATCCATCCGGTCCTCGACGAGGGTGGTCTGTACCCTCACCACAACCTGTACTTCATCGTCTCGGACGTCTGGGACATGCGCGTACTCGGTGGCCTCCTGCTGTCCAGGGTCGCGGAGGCGTTCGTGGGGGCGTACGCGGTCAGGATGCGTGGCGGCACCCTCCGTTTCCAGGCGCAGTATCTGCGGAAGATCCGTGTCCCCGATCCGACGACCCTCGACGAGAGCGACCGAACCGCTCTCGCCGAAGCCTTCGACAAGCGGGACGTGGCGGCTGCCACCGAGGCCGCTCTGCGTGTCTACGGGATCGCCGGGCTGCCCGACTGAGCGGCACGGAAGTCGCAGGGGCGCGAACTGCCGGGCTGCTGACGGTCGCAGAAGCAGGGGGACCTGTCGCGCTCTTGTGTCCGGGCGGCTCTACGACGCCGTCTCCCCGGCCGGTTGACCGGCGAGGGGCGCTGCCGACGTGCAGTTTCCTGCAGCGTGCTGTGCAGCTTTCGCGGGTTGTTGGGGTGGGAGGGGCGGGGCGACGCTGGTCGGGAGCGGCGGTCGAGGTCGGTGGGGCGCCGCTCCTGTGCCGAGTTCGTGAGGAGAGGGACGTGTCCGAGGACGTCGTGTACCGGGGAATGACGATGCGGGAACTGGGTGGGACGGGGATGCAGATCTCCCGGATCGGCTTCGGTTCGTGGGCGGTGGCCGGGGGCGGGTGGCGTTTCGGGTGGGGTGCCACCGATGACGCCGAGTCGGTCGCCGCGATCCGGCGGGCCGTGGAGGCGGGGGTGAACTGGATCGACACCGCCGCCGTGTACGGGCTCGGGCACTCCGAGGAACTCGTCGGCAGGGCCCTGGCCTCGCTGCCCGAGGAGGAACGGCCGTACGTCTTCACCAAGGCCGGACTGGTCTGGGACCCGGCCGATCCGCTGGCCTCACCCCGGCGGATCATGAAGCCCGAGAGCGTGCGGCGCGAGGTCGAGGACTCCCTGCGCCGCCTCGGCATCGACACCATCGACCTCTACCAGGTCCACTACCCCGACACCGGCGAGTCCCTCGAGTACGCCGGCAATGGACATGGCGCCCTCTCCCCCAACGCCACACCGCTGGAGGAGTACTGGCAGACCATGGCCGATCTCAAGGCCGAGGGCAAGGTCCGCGCGATCGGACTGTCCAACCACTCCGTCGAACTGCTCGAACGCGCCGAGAAGATCGCCCACGTCGACGCCGTCCAGCCGCCGTTCTCCGCGATCAACCGCTCCGCCGCCCAGGAGATCGCCTGGGCCCACGCCAACGGCACCGGCGTGATCGTGTACTCGCCGCTGCAGTCCGGGCTGCTCACCGGCACCTTCACCGCCGAACGCGCCGCCGCGCTGCCCGCCGACGACTGGCGCTCCGCCCACGCCGACTTCACCACCCACCTGCCCGCCAACCTCCAGCTCGCCGAGGCGCTGCGGCCCATCGCCGCACGGCACGCCGCCAGCGTCGCCGAGGTCGCCATCGCCTGGACCCTGGCCTGGCCCGGCATCACCGGCGCCATCGTCGGCGCCCGCCGCCCCGAACAGGTCGACGGCTGGAAAGGCGCCGCGACCCTCCGGCTGACCCCGGCCGACCTCACCGACATCACCACCGCGATCACACAGTCCGGCGCGGGCACCGGACCCGTCCGGCCCGTCGGACCGGCCCGGCCGTGAACGCGCCCGCGCATCAGCTGCCGGTTCGGCTCCCCCGCCCGCCACGCGACCCGAGGACATCGCAGTGACCCATCGCCTTCTCATGGTGCTGACCAGCGAGGGCACCCTCGGCGACAGCCGCAGACCCGGTGGATTCAACGCCGCCGAGGCCGCCCATCCGTGGGCCGTGTTCGACGCGGCCGGTTGCGAGGTCGACCTGGTCAGTCCGCAGGGCGGTGAGCCGCCACGGGACGAGGTCGATCCGGACGACCCCGATCAGACCGCCTTCTTCAGCCGGCTCGCCTCCCGGCTGGCCGACACCGCGCGGCCCCAGGACGTCGACCCGGAGCGCTACGACGCCGTCTTCTTCGTCGGCGGACACAGCACGATGTGGGACTTCCCCGACAATCCCGAGCTGGCACGGCTGGGCCGGGTCGTCTACGAGCGCGGCGGCGTGGTCGCGGCCGTGTGTCATGGGCCGGCCGCGCTGGTGGGGCTCACGCTGTCGGACGGGTCGTATCTGGTGGACGGGAAGCGGGTCGCCGCGTTCACCAAGGCGGAGGAGATCGCCGCCGGGATGATCGACCTCGTCCCGTTCGTGCTCTCCGACCGGCTGATCGCACAGGGCGCACAGCATGTGGCCGCCGACGACTGGGCGGAGAACGCGGTCCGTGACGGCCGGCTCGTCACCGGACAGAACCCGGCCTCCGCCCGCCGCACGGCCCAGGAGGTCCTCGTCGCCCTCGGTCGTTCCTGACCGCCTTCACGGCCGGCCGTGCCCCTGACCGCCCGCACGGCCGGCCGTCCTCTCCCCCCTCGCCCTCAGCGCAGACCATCCCCCAGACCCGCCCGCGCCCCCTGCCCGGCCCTCGTGACCAGCCCCCCTCCTGCCCCCCGCCCGCACTCCCCCTCACAACCACCCCCGCTCCTTCGCCCGCAGCGCCGCCTGAAATCGGCTGTTGGCGCCGAGCCTGCGCATCAGATCGGCGACGTGCGCGCGGAACTTGCGTACCGAGACGTTGATCGAGCGGGCCGCCGCCTCGTCGGTGGCGTGGCGGGTCAGGGCGTGCAGTACGCGTCGTTCGACGGCCGACAGCGGCATGTCGTCCAGGTCCCTGGCCCGGGACCACATGCCCTCGAACACCTCGACGAGGACGGTCACGAGGCCGGGCTGGCGGATCTGGAGCGCGCCCGCCCACGGGTCGGAGGGGTCGGCCTGGACGAACGCCACGGACCGGTTGACCACGGCCATGTGCCGGAACGTTTCATCTGTGACGCGGTGCAGGTCACCCAGGGCGTGCAGGGACCGCGCGTAGTCCTCCTGACCGGGTTCGTGCAGGACGTGCGCGGAGACCAGGGTGCGGCTGCGCAGCCCGAGGGACAGCAGCCGGGTGAACGCACTGCCGTCGTAGGTGGCCTCGGGCTCGCGGGGCCGTGTCTTCAGATGGGCGAGCTCACCGGGCCGCCGGTCCAGCAGCGCCTGGATGCGGGAGGTGACGGACTCGGCGTCCGTCAGATGCTCCACCATCTGCACACTGCGTCCGCTGCGGTGCTCCTCGGCCAGTTCGGCGAGCACGTCCCAGGCGACGCTGAGCTCGGCCAGCCGCCGCTGGGCCTCCTCCACCCGCCGGCGCACCAGCAGGTCGACGGCGGCCGCGGGGGTGGCCACCGTGCACTCCCCGTGGATCAGCCCCAACGCCCGCAGTTCCGCGGCGACCTGCGCCACGTCCGGGATGCCCAGCTCGACCCGCGCCCGGTCGAGCTCCGCGCACGGGCTGCGCAGCAGGAAGCGGTACAGCCGTTCCTGGTCGGCGGTCATCCCCAGGTGGGTGAGCCCCATGGTCATCGCCTCGCGGACCGTTCACCGGCGCGGCGGGCCGGCGGCGGTGCGAGGCGCGGGCGCGGGCGCGGGCGCGGGCTGGTCACCGTGATCCTTACGGTCTTCATGTCGACCTCCTGCCGACGGGACTGAGTCATCCACAAGACAACGGAGGGCCACCGAAGCTGACAGCGCCGGAATGTGCCGCTGGTCACATCGGCCGGCTCTGCGGATCGGCGTGGGGGGAGGCCCGAGGCGGGGCGGAAACCTGTCGGCGCCGCTCCACCTCTTCGGGTGCGGCGACGCTAGGGTTGGGGCATCAGAGAATCACACAGACGGGACCGCAGGCTGCACATGCCCGCCGAGAACTCTCCCCACCACCATCTGGACGACGACGACTATCCCGCGTACACCATGGGCCGGGCCGCCGACATCCTCGGCGCCACGCCCGCCTTCCTGCGGGCCCTCGGCGAGGCGAAACTGATCACTCCGCGGCGGTCGGAGGGCGGTCACCGCCGCTACTCCCGCCATCAGCTGCGTATCGCGGCCCGCGCCCGTGAGCTGGTCGACCAGGGCACGCCGGTCGAGGCCGCCTGCCGCATCATCGCCCTGGAGGACCAGCTGACGGACGCGCTGCGGCGCAACGAGGAGCTGCGCCGCCGGCTCGACGGCTCCGACGACGCCTGATCCGCGCCGCCCGGCCGGACGCTCGGATAACTGCCTTCGCCGTTGCAGAATTACCCTCGGGACGCCTTTAATTTCCGTAATCCCTTGGGCTGAGAAATGGAAATATGGCAGGCGGTCCGCGACGGCCTGTGTTAGCGTGATAACTGTTGCAGTTTTGATTGCCGGAGTTTCTTTGCGAAGTCTTCCGGATCTTTCCGGTATCACCGGAGGGCGATCATCGCGGCGACTCGGGATCCGCACAGTGCGGTTTCCGACACTTGCCTCCAAGGGAGACTCAGTATGGCAACTGGCACCGTGAAGTGGTTCAACGCGGAAAAGGGCTTCGGCTTCATCGAGCAGGACGGCGGCGGCGCCGACGTGTTCGCCCACTACTCGAACATCGCCACCTCCGGCTTCCGCGAGCTTCAGGAAGGCCAGAAGGTTTCCTTCGACGTCACGCAGGGCCAGAAGGGCCCGCAGGCGGAGAACATCGTTCCCGCCTGAGGCTGACGCACACCACGGGTCCGGGGCCCGCGCTCTCGCAGCGCGGGCCCCGGCCTGTTTTTCATTTCTCGTGGAATGCACCACTCGTGGAATGCACCAGGGGACGGCGCCGCGGAAGTTCCGCGACGCCGTCCCCTGCCCGCTCACGCGCGTATCACTTGAGGTAGACCAGTCCGTCCGTGGTGATCGTGGGCCGGCCCGCGGTGCCGACGACGACGATCTTGACGGTGTGCTTGGCGCTGGTCGACCAGGTCTTGGTCCAGATGGCCTGGCGGTACAGCGTGCTCGTCGACTTCAGGTCGACCGTGGAGACCTTGACGCCGTCCACGTAGACGTAGACCTGGCCCGAGCCGGAGGCGCGGGAGACCACCCAGGAGGCGGAGCGGCCGGTGAAGGTCCAGGTGAGGCTGGCGCCCTTCGCACCGCTGGAGTACGACTTGCCGCCCAGGTAGCTGGTGGACGAACGGGTGGTCCAGCTGCCCGACCTGACCGCCGAGCTCTCCTGGAGGATCACCGGGGTGTAGGCGGCGGAGGCGTCACGGTAGTTGCCGGCGTAGTCGGTCGCCCGCATGGTCCAGGTGGACGCCGTACCGGACGCCACCGTGCGGCTGGAGAGGGTGGCGGCGGCGCTGAAGACGGCGGTCTGCGGGGACGTCAGCTGCACCTGCCGCAGCGCCTTGTCGTCGGTCGCCTTCCAGTTCAACGTGACCGGGACGGCGGCGGTGTTCACCGTGCCGGTGCGCAGGGAGAGCTTCGGCGTGGTGGTGAACGTCGGCGCGGTGGTGTCGGCGACGACGGTCTGCGGCGTGGTCTCCACGGGCTTGCCGGACACGTGCACGGCCCGCACGGCGACGGTGTGGCTGCCCGGCGTCAGGGTGACCGCCTTCGCGGAGCCCGCGCCGGAGGTGGTGGCGACGACAGCGCCGTCGACCAGGATCTCGTACCGGGAGATCAGTGAGGCGGGCGTGGTCGACGACCAGCGCACGGTCACCGAGCTCTTGGTGTAGTACGTCGAGCCGGACGCGGTCGCGCCGGTCAGCGAGGTCACCTTCAGGTCCTGCACCGGGCCTGCAGCCCAGGTGCGGATCTTGGGGAGCTGGGCGTAGAGGGAGTTGCCCGGGCACTCCGTCTGCATGCCGTCGCGGTGGCCGGAGATCCGGTCGAAGGGGTACTTGCTGCCGGCGTAGAACTGGGTGCCGGCGTAGTTCTTCTGGGTCGCGCCCGCCGTCAGCTCCACCGTGCCCGCCGGGTCGGCGCCGGCCAGGCTCAGCTTCCAGGCCGCCACCCGGGCGACGGAGGCCAGGGCCGCGTCGGAGGCGGCGCCGGAGACGTAGTTGCCGAGGACGGAGACGCTGGTCGACTCACGGTTGAAGCCGTAGGTGTGCGCGCCGAGCACCGGCTTGTCGATGCCGCCCTTGCGGCCCTCGAAGATCTGGCCGCACTTGTCGACCAGGAAGTGGTAGCCGATGTCGTTCCAGCCGTTGCCTTCCTTGGCCTGGGTGTTCGGGTTGTCGGGCTCGGTGTGGTACGCGTAGATGCCCCGCACGATCGCCGGCGACTCGGCGCAGTCGTACTCGGCGCCGGCCGTGTGGTGCACGAACACGGCCTTCACGTCCGGGTTGTACTCCGACGGGTCCGGGCTGCGCGTCTCGTCCGCGCCCCACTCGGCGCGGCTGACGACCGGCGGCTGGGGCACGGTGGTCCCCTCGGCGGTCGCCGCGGTGGAGGACACGGGCGCCATGTCCGGCTGCACGGCGAACGCGGCCGGCTGCGGCGCGCTCATCCTCGTCTCGGCCTCGGTCACCACACCGGGGTCGACCATGGTGACGTCAAGTCCCTTGGGCAGCACCCCCGTTGTGCCGTCCTCGTGCAGGACCTGCACCTCGATGCCGTCGGAGGGCCCGACCCACATCGGGGCGGAGGTGCCGCGCATGTCCGCGTCCGGCTCGTCCGGCGGGGAGAGGTCCAGCTCCAGATTGCGCCACGGGCTCCACTCGCCCGTCTCCAGGCTGCGGGTGCGCACCTGCGCGGTGCCCTCCAGCTTCTTCAGCGCCCCGGTCCAGGTGACGCCGACGAGCGAGAACTGCTCGGTGTCCGTCCGCGGCAGCTCGCGCTCACCGCTGGCGGTGCCCTTCAGCGCCAGGTGGTACACCTGCACGGGCCGCTTGGGCTGCCCCTCGGCGGCCGGGCCGGCGGCGGGGTCGGCCACGGCGTAGCCCGCCACGCCCCCTCCGGCCAGGACCACGGCGCCGAGCGTCAGCCACGCCCGTCGCTTCAGGCTCAACGGTCTGTACGCGTGCGACGTACGTCGGCTCACGAAGAATCCACCTCAGATGAAGGCCACGGTCACGGGCCGCAGAAAGTCACGTCGGCCACAGCAGAAACATGCGTGGCCCACCGTATTGAGCCCGCACTGGCGTACGAACGTCACGCCGAACCGGCCCCAAGTGACGGAGATCAC
This sequence comes from Streptomyces sp. enrichment culture, assembly GCF_964272895.1. Taxonomy (GTDB): domain Bacteria; phylum Actinomycetota; class Actinomycetes; order Streptomycetales; family Streptomycetaceae; genus Streptomyces. The sequence continues at coordinate 4,099,529 of NZ_OZ186832.1, read as the reverse complement.
CGGGAGTTCGCGACGTTCGTGACGTATCCGGCGTCTCACCGGGTCGGCACCGGCAGCCCCGTCGCCGGCCGCGGTGTCGGGATGAACGGGACCCGCCCGCGGTCGCGGCCCGCGGTGCCGGACTCGATGTCGGCGATCAGCCCGTGCAGGGCCGCGCGGCCGTGCGGGGCGGGCAGCGGGGCCGGGAGCTCCAGGTCGAGCGCGGCCAGGGCACGCCGGGCGCGGTGCCAGGCGCGGCCGCGGCGGCCGTGGCGGTGGTCGACGAAGGCACGGGCGTAGCGGGCGAGCAGACACGCCCAGGTGTCCTCGCGCACATCCGGGTGGGACAGCGCCCGGCGCGCGCTGCGGCGGGCGGCGGCCGGATCGAACGCGGCCTGCGCGACGGCCAGCGCGGCGAGGCTCACCGCGGCCGACGGGCCGCCCGGGGAGTGCGGCGGGATGGTGTCGGCCGCCTCCCCGAAGTGCGCGGCGGCGGCCACCGGGTCCCGCTCGCGCAGCGCCAGCATGCCCTGCACATGGGCGATACGGCCGAGCGCGGCGTCGTCGCCCGCGAGGACCGCGGCCGGCCAGGCGCGGCCCAGCAGCGCGCGGGCGGCGGCCGGATCGCCGGGGGCGGTCAGCCAGGCCGCCAGCCACCCCGCGCGCACCGCCAGCGCACTGTCCGGCTCGCACCGCCGCAGCAGGGTGAGCAGCAGCTCGCGGCCGGCCTCGGCGTGGTCGTACACCACCCACCAGAACCACAGGCCGACGACCGTCTCCAGCGCGGCCTCGGTGTGCTCGGGCCGCTCCAGCGCGTGCCGCGCCACCGCCATGAGGTCCTCCTGCTCCTCCGCCAGCAGCCGTACCGCCTGCCGCTGGGAGCCCGCGCTCCACAGGTCCTCGGCGACCTCGGCCACCCGGCGGCCGTGGGTGACCAGCCGCTCCACGGCGACCGGGAACTCGCCCGCCGCGCGCAGCCGTTCGGCGCCGAAGTCGCGGGCGGCGGCGGTCATCCGGTAGCGGGGCGGATGCACCCCGCCGGGGTCGCCCTCGGGGCGCAGTACGCCGATCGCGCCGAGGCGGGCCAGACAGCCGGGCACCTCGTGCGGTTCGACACCGCCGCCCGCGCACAGGAACACCGCCGTCGACTCGGCGAAGGAGCCCGCGAAGACGCTGGCGCGCGCCCACACCACCCGCAGGGCACGCTCGTTCAGCGCGTACACCGAGCCGATCGCCGCGCGCAGCGAGCGGTGGCGGCGCGGGGCGCCCGGCAGCGGGCCGGACAACCAGCACTGGTGGCGCCGCAGCAACCGGGCGAGTTCGTCCGCCGTGTGCCGGCCGGTCTGTCCGGCGGCCAGCTCGATCGCCAGCGGCATCCCCTCCAGCAGACGGCACACCTCGTGCACGGCCGGCAGGTCGAGCGGGCCCTCGCCGCGCGCCCGCTCCAGGAACAGCCGCACCGCCGGGGACCGTCCGCCCTCGCCGTCCCGCGGCTCGGTCCGCAGCGGGGCGAGCCGCAGCACCCGCTCGTCCCCGAGTCCGAGGGCCGCGCGCGAGGTCACCAGCACCCGGACCTCCGGTACGGCCATCAGCAGCCGCTGCACCAGCCCGGCGCACTCGGTGTGCACGGGGTCGACGTCGTCGAGGAACAGCAGCAGGGGGCCACCCCGCGCGGCCCGGCACACGGCTTCGGCCACGGCGACGGGGCCGGAGGCGGTGGAGGGACGGGTGGTGGCCGGGGGCCCGGAGGGGGCGGTGGGGCCGGGGGTCCCGGACCAGGTGGCGGGTCTGGGGGCGCCCGGAGAGACGGCGGCACCGGCGTCGCCCGGCAGGGCGGTCGTACCGGGCGGGCCAGGTGGGGCGGTCGGGCCGGAGGCGCCCGGCAGCGCGGTCGGACCAGGTCCGGTAGTAGGCAGGGCGGTCGGGCCGGCGGCGCCAGGTGGGGCGGTCGGACCGGCGGCATCCGGCAGCGCGGTCGGACCAGGTCCGGTAGTAGGCAGGGCGGTCGGGCCAGCTGCAGCCGGAAGAGCGGTCGTACCGGCCGCGCCAGGTGGGGCGGTCGGACCGGCGGCGCCCGGCAGCTCGGTCGGACCAGGTCCGGTAGGCAGGGCGGTCGGGCCTCGGGTGAGGGAAGGGGCGTTGTCCCTCCTCTCGCCCTCGGCGGCTTCCCGTCCGGAGGCGGGCGCGGGAGGGCCGGCGATCGTCTCGGCCTCGCCCAGGACCCGCAGCACCCCCGCCGCCAGCGCCCCGGAGGGCTTCGGGCCGCCGCCCGGCCACCGCACCCGGACGACCCGCTGCCAGGGTCCGTCGGTCATGGCCGCGCACACCGCCGCCCCGAGCCGGCTCTTGCCGACCCCGGCCGGTCCGGTGACCGTCACCAGCCGGTGGGCGGCGAGCAGTTCGCGCAGCCGTGCGGTCTCCCCCGCCCGCCCGATCAGTCCCGTCGCACCACTGTCGTCGGAGGCGGGCGGGCCGTCGGCTCCGCCGGCGCTTGTCCACACTGTCGTTCACTCCCCGTTGCCGTGCCCGGCGCGACCCCGGAAGGCTGTGCAGAACCGTTCCTGCACAACCGCGCACCCGGAGATGCAGAACCGTCCCTGCATCCGCGCCACGGCAACCCCAACGCGCCACGCGCACGCCGGGTGGCGCACGCACCCGCGGGATCACACCCCTCGACGAAGAGCCGAACTCCAGTGCACGGGATCCCTCCGCACGGGGCGCGCCGCGCGGTGCGGGTCGGGGCGTCACAGCACGGAGGCGTCGTACGGGTCGCTCGGGGCGGGCACGGGTCGCGCCGAGGCGACCTCGACGTACGGGATCGGGCCCCGGTTGACCGGGTCGGCGGTCCGCGTCGGCGTGTACGTCCCCGTCACCTCCAGCCACATGTCCGGCTGGAGCACCGGCGGGACGCGGCCGGTGAGGCCGACCTTCACCGGACGGGCGTCGGCGGCGCAGCAGTTCAGAGTCATGCGCACCAGGTACGGCGTCCCGCTGCCGTCCAGGGCGACGAACCCGGTGATCCGGACCCGGCGGCCGTCCAGGGTGCGGCCGGCGTCGAAGGCGGCGCGGGCGGCGTAGTCGGCGAGGCCGAGGCGCAACGGCGCCCGCGGGTCCCCCGGCTCCTCGGCGGGCAGCGGCGGATAGGCGAGCGGCTCCGTCAGCGCCGTACCGGAACGCATCGCGCTGTGCGCGCCCGGCGCGGGCGGGGCGAGAAGGACCAGCACCAGCAGCGGCAGCACGAGCAACCAGGAGACACGCGGGCCGACGTGCCCGTGCGCGTCCCCGTCCCCGTGCGCGTCCCCGTCCCCGTGCCCGTCCGCCTCCCCATGCCCGTGCGCGTCCCCGTCCCCATGCCCGTGCGCGTCCCCATCCCCTGGGTCGTCCGCCTCCCCGCGCCCGTCCGCCTCCCCGCCCCCGTCCCCCTGCTCGGGCGCCTCCCCCCGCAGCTCCACTCCCGCGTGCCCGCCCTCGACCGCTCCCCGCCCCCGGCCCCGACCCCGCCCCGGCCCCCGTCCCCCGTACCAGGCCGTCGCCGCCGCGGCCGCGATCAGCACCGCGCCGCACACGGCCAGCGCCGGCCGCAGCCCCGCCTTGACATACCGCAGGGCCAGGTCGGTGGCGCCGGCGTGCAGCACGGACGCGCCCAGCAGGAACAGCACCGCGGCCTGCGCGGCCCGGTTCACCGCGCACCCTCCGCGCCCGCCGCCCGCCCGGGCGCCGCACCCGCCGCCCGGCTCACAGCGCGACCTCCGCGCGCCGGCGCGGCACTCGCGCCCCCGCCCCCGTCCCCCGCACCGCCGCCCGGCTCACAGCAGGACCGCCCCGGTCAGCGCCGACACCGCCAGGGCGACGGCGAAGGCGGCGGGGGCGAAGCGCAGGGCGAAGCCGCGGCCGAAGGTCGCCGCGTGCATGGCGGCCAGTTTCAGGTCCATCACCGGACCGACCACGAGGAACGCCAGCCGCGCGGTCGGCGAGAACTGGGTGAGGGACGCGGCGACGAACGCGTCCGCCTCCGAGCAGATCGACAGCAGCACCGCCAGCACGGCGAGCGCCAGCACGGACACCACCGGAATCCCGGCGACCGAGCCGAGCCAGCGCTCCGGCACCACCGCCTTCAGCGTCGCCGCCGCCCCCGCGCCGACCACCAGGAAGCCGCCCGCGTGCAGCACGTCGTGGCGCACGGAACCCCAGAACGCGGCCCACCGGCCGCCCTGCCCGTCGTGGACCGGACGGCGGGGCGGGCGCAGCCAGCCCTCGCGCCCCAGCCGCTGCCACAGCCAGCCCACCGCGCACGCCACCAGCAGCCCCGCCACCAGGCGGGCCACCACCATCTCCGGCGCGCCCGGGAAGGCGACGGCGGTCGCCGTGAGCACCACCGGGTTGACGGCCGGTGCCGAGACGAGGAACGCGAACGCGGCGGCCGGGGCGACCCCGCGCCGGATCAGCGCCCCCGCCACCGGCACCGAGGCGCACTCGCAGCCGGGCAGCACCGCGCCCGCGAACCCCGCGGCCGGTACGGCGAGCGCGGGCCGGGCGGGCAGCGCGCGGGCGAGGAAGGCCGCCGGGACGAACACCGCGATCGCCGCCGACAGCAGCACCCCGAACACCAGGAAGGGCAGCCCCTGGAGCATCACCCCGAGGAAGACGGCCGTCCAGTCCTGCAGCACCGGTGCGGCCAGCGCCCGCCGTACCGGGCCCTGGAGGACCACCCCCAGCATCAGGACGAGGACCGGCAGCAACGTCAGGTCCGGCCGGCGTCGCGTCCCGGCCGGCGGCTGATGGCTCACGCCCACGGGCCCCCTCCTGATCTCTCCCCGCGGATACGGACGACGGCCACCGGGCGTTCAGCCGCGCGGGAACCACCCTTGCGCATGCGGCAGTCTGTCCTGTCGTGGGGAGCGTTCCGAACCAGGGCGCGCCGGGCGGCGCGCACGCGCACATGGTGGTGTGCGGCGACGACGGGCTGGCGCACCGGCTCGCCGCCGAACTGCGCGGTGTCTACGGCGAACAGGTCACGCTCGTGGTGCCCCCGGCGCAGCGCCGGGTGCGCCGGCCGGTCGTCGGACGGGCCCGCGCGGCCTCCGCAGCGCTGCTGGACCGGATGGTGAACGCGGCCCGCGGCAACGGCGACGGCACCCCCGCCGAGCGGGTGATGGAGGCCGGTGAACCCACCGAGGCGGTGCTGGCGGAGGCGGGGGTGGACCGCGCGGCGGCGCTGGCGCTGGTGTACGACGACGACGAGACCAACATCCGTGCCGCGCTGACCGCCCGCCGCCTCAATCCGCGTCTGCGGCTCGTCCTGCGGCTGTACAACCGGCGGCTGGGCCAGCACATCGAGGAACTCCTCGACCAGGCGGCGGCGTTGGCGACCGGATCCCCCTCGGACGCCTCCACCGTGGTGCTCTCCGACGCGGACACGGCCGCGCCCGCGCTCGCCGCGACCGCGCTCACCGGCACCAGCAAGGTCCTCCAGACGGAGGGGCTGATGCTGCGGGCGGTGGAGCGGCGGCCGCCGGGTCCGGGACAGGTCGCCGCGCCGGGTCTGGCGACTCTCGCGCTGCTGTCCGCGACGAGCAACGACCCCGCGGGTACGGACGGTTCGGAGAGCAGCGGTGAGCTGGGGCCGCGGCTGCTGCCGGACGCCGCGGCGGTGCGGGAGGCGACCGGGCGCGGCACGATCGTGCTGGAGCACATGGCGCTCGGCTTCACCTCGATGATGTTCGGGCTGATCATCTCCTCGCTGGTGAAGACCGCCGAGAAGACCATGCCGCTGTGTCGTACGCCGGGGCCTCCGGCACGCCCGCCTCCGGGGTGCCGGCCTTCGGGTCGCTGTTCTCGCGGCGGCTGCGCTGGTCGCTGGCCGGGCTGGTCGGCTGTGTGGTCGCGCTGGCGGTGGCCCTGACGGTGGTGACCGGGGACCATCCGCTGCACGCCACGTATGTGACGCTGCTGGACCTGTTCGCCATCAACGAGCCCGCGCATCACGAGTCGACGGGCCGTCAGGTCCTGCAACTCCTCGCCGGGCTGCTGGGGTTGCTGCTCCTGCCGGTGCTGCTGGCCGCCGTCCTCGAAGCCCTCGGCGCCTTCCGCAGCGCGTCGGGGCTGCGCAAGCCGCCGCGCGGGCTCGGCGGGCATGTGGTGCTGCTCGGGCTCGGCAAGATCGGTGCGCGGGTGCTGATCCGGCTGCGGGAGCTGGACATCCCCGTGGTGTGCGTCGAGGCCGACCCGGAAGCGCGCGGGCTCGCCGTGGCACGGCGGCTGCGGGTGCCGGTGGTGCTGGGGGACGTCACGCAGGAGGGGGTGCTGGAGGCGGCGAAGGTGCGGCGGGCCCATGCGCTGCTCGCGCTGACCAGCGTCGACTCCACGAATCTGGAGGCCGCGCTGTACGCCCGTTCCGTGCGGTCGGATCTACGGGTGGTGCTGCGGCTGTACGACGACGACTTCGCGACCGCCGTGTACCGGACCCTGCGGGCCGCGCATCCGCATGCGCTGACGCGGAGCCGCAGCGTGACGCATCTCGCCGCGCCCGCCTTCGCCGGGGCGATGTTCGGGCGGCAGATCCTGGGCGCGATCCCGGTCGAGCGGCGGGTGCTGCTGTTCGCGGCGCTGGAGGTCGCCGGGCATCCGCAGTTGGAGGGGCGGACGGTGGGCGAGGCGTTCCGGGCCGGGTCCTGGCGGGTGCTGGCCCTGGACACGCGGTCCGGCGCCGAGGACGCGGGGTCGTCGGGGCTCGTGTGGGAGCTGCCCGACGAGTACGTCCTCGGCGCGGGCGACCGTGTCATCCTCGCCGCCACCCGCAGGGGGTTCGCGGAACTGCTGGGGCGCCGGGCCCCGGCCCCTGGGCCGAGGCCGGGCGGGTGACGCTTCCCGGCGCCGGCAGGGTGCCGCGTCGCCCACCCGTGCCGCCCCAGCGGCACGACTGCCCGCCGCTGCGCGGGTAGGACCGGCGGTCACTGCACGTCCCCAAGGGGCGCGGGGAACTGCGCGACCAGCCGCCCACCACCCGCAGCCGCGCAAAAGCGCCCGCCGCTGCGCGGGTAGGACCGGCGGTCACTGCACGTCCCCAAGGGGCGCGGGGAACTGCGCGACCAGCCACCCACAAGCCGCAGCCGTCCCCGACAGCCCTCAGCCGCCCCCTACGGCAGGTGCCGTTCCGCGAAGTCCAGCTCCAGGCGGACCTGCTTGATGCGCTCGTCGACGACCAGCGACCCGTGACCTGCGTCGTAGCGGTACACCTCGTGCACCGCCCCGCGGGCCTCCAGACGCTTGACGTAGTTGTCGATCTGGCGGATGGGGCAGCGGGGGTCGTTGACGCCGGCCGAGATGTAGACCGGAGCCTTCACCTGGTCGACGTAGGTCAGCGGCGAGGACGCCTCGTAGCGCTCGGGCACCTCCTCCGGCGTACCGCCGAGCAGGGTGCGGTCCATCGCCTTGAGCGCCTCCATCTCGTCGTGGTACGCGGTGACGTAGTCCGCGACGGGCACCGCCGCGATGCCCAGCGCCCACGCGTCCGGCTGGGTGCCGAGGCCGAGGAGGGTGAGGTAGCCGCCCCAGGAACCGCCGGTGAGGACGAGGCGGGCCGGGTCGGCCAGCCCGGAGGTCACCGCCCATTCCCGTACCGCCGCGATGTCCTCCAGCTCGATGAGGCCGACCCGGTGCTTCAGGGCGTCGGTCCAGGCCCGCCCGTACCCGGTGGAGCCTCGGTAGTTGACGCGGACGACCGCGTACCCGTGGTCCACCCAGGCGGCCGGACCGGCCGCGAAGGAGTCGCTGTCGTGCCAGGTCGGCCCGCCGTGGATGTCGAAGACCGTCGGCAGGGGGCCCGTCGCGCCCGCCGGCTTCTGCACCAGCGCGTGGATACGGCCGCCCGGCCCCTCCACCCACACGTCCTCCACCGGCACCGACCCCGGCGACTTCATCCCCGGCGGATCGAGCACCACCCCGCCGGAGGTGGACCGCACCGCGGACGGCGAGGCCGCCGACGACCACAGGTACTCCACACTGCCGTCGGGACGGGCCGTCGCCCCCGACACCGTGCCCGGCGGGGTGTCCACCCGCTCCAGCGCACGGCTCGCCAGGTCGTACCGGAACAGCTCGCTGCGCGCCTCGAAGCTGTGCGCGATCAGCAGCCCCGTACCGTCCGGGTACCACTCGGCGCTCACATCGCCGGGCAGCTCCAGCGCCAGGTCGGTCTCCTCGCCGGAGGCCACGTCCCACACCAGCGGCTCCCAGCGGCCGCGCCGCTGATGGCCGACGAGCAGCCGGGTGTCACCGGCGACCGGCGCGAAGCCCAGCACCTCCAGGCCCAGCTCGGCGGTGCCGCCCTTGGTGTCGTCCAGCTCGGCGACGGCCGTGCCGTCCAGGCGCAGCACGCGCAGCGCGGAGTGCATGGCGTCACCGTGCTCGGTGTGCTCGATGGCGAGCAGCGTGCCGTCGTGGGAGAGGTCGCCGACGCCCGCGGACTCGCGGTGCCGGTAGATCTCCACCGGCGCCTGCCCGGCCCGCGCCACGTGGATCGTCGTACCGTCGTCGTCCGTGGACCGCCCGATCACGGCCGTCGAGCCGTCCCGGCCGAGCGCGAGCCCGGCCGGGTAGGACGGCTCCAGGCCCGGCACGGCGATCTCGTCCTCGCCGCCCTCGAACGGCTGGCGGCGCCAGACGCCGAACTCGTCGCCGTCCTTGTCGTCGAACCACCAGATCCAGGCGCCGTCCGGGGAGAGCGCCCCGTCCGTGGTGCCGTTGGGCCGGTCGGTCACCTGACGCTGGGCGCCGGTGGCGCGGTCCCAGGCGTACAGCTCGTACGTCCCCGTCGCGTTCGACACGAACAGGGAGCGGTCGGGGGCGTCCTCGGCCCAGTCGGGCAGGGAGACACGCGGTGCGCGGAACCGCTTCTCCCACTCGGGCATGGCTTCTGCGTCGCTGCTCATGGCCCCTATCAAACCGGAACCGGGGCCCTGGTGAGTGCCACGCCGGGCAGGGTCCGCAAACCGGTGGCGCCGCCCCCACGGTGTGGATAACTTCGACCGGCAACCGACCGGCCCCGAAGGACCGCCCACCGATGAACCTGCACCCCGCCGACTGGCACGAGGCCAACCGCTCGCACTGGGACGAGCGGGTCCCGCTGCACGCGCAGAGCGCCTTCTACGACCTCGACGGCTTCCGCGCCGGCGCCGACCCGCTGCGCGACTTCGAACTGGCCGAGGTCGGGGACGTCACCGGGCGGACGCTCCTGCACCTGCAGTGCCACATGGGCCTGGACACCCTCGCCTGGGCCCGGCACGGGGCCGCGCGGGTGGTCGGCGTCGACTTCTCCGAGCCGGCCGTCAAGGTCGCCCGCGAGCTGGCCGCCGACCTCGGGTACGAGGAGGACCGGGCCCGCTTCGTCGCCTCGGACGTGTACGACGCGCCGCTCGCCGTCCCGGAGCCCTCGTACGACATCGTCTACACCGGCGGCGGCGCCCTGTGCTGGCTGCCGGACATCGAGCGCTGGGCCCGTACCGCCGCCTCGCTCGTCGCGCCCGGCGGATTCCTCTACCTCGCCGAGTTCCATCCGCTCACCGACGTGCTGGACGACGAGACCGGCTCGCGGGTGGTCGAGGACTACTTCACCCGCGACGCCCAGGTGTACGACGCGCCCGGCACCTACGCCGGGCGGGACGCCGACACCGTGCACAACCGCAGTGTGGAGTGGCGGCACCCGCTGGGCTCGGTGGTGACGGCCCTCGCGGACGCCGGGCTGCGCCTGGAGTTCCTGCACGAGCACGACGTCTCGCTCTTCCCGCGCTTCGAGAACTTCGAGGTCCGCGACGGCTACCACCGCTTCCCCGAGGACCGCCCGCGCATCCCGCTGATGTACTCGCTGCGGGCGAGGAAGCCGGACCGGCCCTGAGCCCCGCCCCGCCGACCCCGCGGCGGGGATCCGTACCCCCGACCCGTACCGTGGAAGGCGTGTACCGGTTCCTGCTGACACCCCGCTGGTGGGGCATCAACGTCTTCGTGCTGCTCGCCATCCCCTTCTGCGTGTTCATGGGCTCCTGGCAGCTGGGCCGGTTCGAGGAGCGGATGGACAACCACCGCACCGCGGACGAGAAGGCCACGGCGGACCGGCGGGAGGCCGCGCGGCCGCTGGCCGAGCTGCTGCCGGTGGACAAGGCGACCTCCGGCGAGCAGGCCACCGCCACCGGCCGCTACGCCGACCAGCTGCTCGTCCCCGACCGCGAGCTGGACGGCAGGAGCGGCTACTACGTCCTCACCCTGCTGCGCCAGGACGGCGGCAAGGCCCTCCCGGTGGTCCGCGGCTGGCTGCCCGGCACCCCCGACCCGGCGAAGGCCCCGGCGCCCCCGGCCGGCGAGGTGACCGTGACGGGCGCGCTCCAGGCGTCCGAGGTGCCCGGCGACAACGGCGTCAGCGCCCGCGGCGGACTGCCCGCCGGGCAGACGGCGGCGATCAGCTCGGCCTCGCTGGTCAACCTGGTGCCCTACGGCGTCGAGGACGCCTGGGTGACGCTCAACGAGGGCGACTCGGGGATGAAGGCCGTGCCCGCGAAGGCGGCGGCCCAGACCGGCCTGGATCTGAAGGCGTTCCAGAACCTCGGCTACACCGGTGAGTGGTTCGTCTTCGGCGGCTTCGTCGTCTTCATGTGGTTCCGGCTGCTGCGCCGCGAGGTGGAGCTGATCCGCGACGCGGAGATGGGCCTGGTGCCGGACGAGGACGACGCCTCCCCCGGCACCTCGCCGTCCTACGACCCGGAGAGCAGCCCGGTCCGGTAGACCGTCCCGGCGCACGCGTCGCCGATGGTGACGCTGGCGCCCGGCGCGCCCGGCTCGGCCGCGTAGGCCACGATGACGCTGCCGGAGGACGTCCAGTCCTGGGTGACCAGCTGGGTGGACATCCCGGTGTCCCCGCTGGTGGCCGCGGCGCCGTCGGTGGTGGTGCCGCCGCTGCCGCTGGAGGTGGTGGTCGCGTCGGTGGGGGTCGGCGTCGGCGTCGGCGTGGTCCCGCCGTCGGTGGAGCCGCCGTCCGTGCCGCCGTCGCCGGAGCCGCCATCGGTGCCGCCGTCGCCGGAGCCGCCGTCCGTGCCGCCGTCACCGGAGCCGCCGTCGCCGCCGCCGCTGCCGTTGCCCGTGGGGCACGCCTCGGAGGGCACCCAGCCGAACCTCACCTCGTAGGCGGCGCCCGGCAGCAGGACGAGCCGGCCCGCCTCCAAGGACGGGTCGGGCAGCCCGCCGGCCGCGTCCCCGGCGACATGGCTCGCCACACCGATCCGGCCGGGGTCGGCGGCGCCCTGGGCGAGCGGGGTCACGGTGCCGGGGCCGCTGACGGTACAGCTGCCGTCGCCGTTGTTGGTGACGCGGAAGGTGCCGTAGACCGCGCCCATGGAGTCGGGGGCGCCGAGGGAGCCGGTGGCGGAGAGCTGGTCGGCGGTGCACTCGGGGGCGCCCGAGCCGCCGGTGTCGGAGGATCCGCCCCCGCCGCCGGAGCCGGAGCCGCCGGAGCCGCCCTTGTCCGGGTCGGCGGGCCTGCCGCCGTCGGTGCCGCCCTTGCCGGCGCCGCCGTCGGTGCCGCCGCCCTCGCCCTGGCCGCCGTCCTCGCCCTTGCCCTCGCCGGCGCCGCCCTGGGCGGCCGCGCCGTGGCCGACGGGGGACGGGTCGGCGGAGCCGGTGCTGTTGGAGACGTGCACGAGCGCGGGGACGGCGGTGCCGAGGAACAGCGCGGCGGCCGCCATGCCGACGGCGGCCTGACGCTTGCGGGCGCGGCGGGCGGGTACCGCCCGGCGCAGATGGTCCAGGGTGCCGTCGCGGGGCTCGACGTCCTGCACCGCCTCGTGCAGCAGGCGGCGCAGTGCCAGCTCGTCCGAGCCGAGCCCCTGGGGGCCGAGTTCGTCGGGGCTGTCGTTCACGGTTCCGTTCCCAGGTTGCTTGGACACTTGCTGATCCGCTTCGTCCGCCCCCCGGCGCGGCACCACGGCCTCGTCGTCGTGCTCGCTCATTTCGCCGACGCCCCCATCGCCAGCCGCAGGGCCGCGATGCCGCGGGAGCCGTATGCCTTGACCGAGCCCAGCGAGATGCCGAGGGTCTCGGCGACCTGGGCCTCCGTCATGTCCGCGAAGTAGCGCAGCACCAGCACCTCGCGCTGGCGGCGCTGCAGGCTCTTCATCGCCTGGATCAGATCGCGGCGTTCGAGCGAGTCGTAGGCGCCCTCCTCCGCGCTGGCCATGTCCGGCATCGGCTTGGACAGCAGCTTCAGACCGAGGATGCGGCGGCGCAGGGTGGAGCGGGAGAGGTTGACGACGGTCTGCCGGAGGTAGGCGAGCGTCTTCTCCGGGTCCCGGACGCGCTTGCGCGCGGAGTGGACGCGGATGAACGCCTCCTGGACGACGTCCTCGCAGGAGGCGGTGTCGTCGAGGAGGAGCGCGGCGAGACCGAGGAGCGAGCGGTAGTGCGCGCGGTAGGTCTCGGTGAGGTGGTCGACGGTGGTGCCGGCCGCCACGGCCTCTTCCGCGCCGTCGCGCTGACTGGGGATGCGGGCGGGCCGCGCTGCGGGCATGGGGGCGATCACCGGCATGCCGCCGGCAGCACCGGGCATGCGGGGGCGCTGGGCCCGGCGGACGGACGGCCGAAGGGCCGCGCCGCGCGGGGCCACGCTGAAGTCGAGTACCTCTGCCACGCCAGTTGGACACGTTTCCCCCCGTGGGGGTTGTACGTGCCGGGCGTCACTTTTGCGCCGGACGGTCTGCCCGACACGGATCTCACGCCAGGCAGCACAGCCGACGGAGCCTCAGATGCCCTCATGCGTCCCGCTCTTCCCCTATGTCCCCTGCGAGCGGCCGTCCCCACGTCCGCCCGTGGCGTCCCCACGCCGTGGATGAATGCGCTTGCACCCCGGAAGGGCGCTCGCATAGACGCTCCCCGCCCTCCGCGCGGTTGCGGAGGGCGGGGAGGAAAATCTTCGGACGCCGCCGGGATCCGGTTCACGTGGCCCGGACCATTGTTCGGATCACATGTCTTACGCAGATCTTACAAATCGAGCCAAGCCGGTCCACAGGGTTTCCGGGCCCACGCCTTCTAGGACGAAAACTCCGCCGCGACCAGCTCCGCGATCTGCGCGGTGTTCAGGGCCGCGCCCTTGCGCAGATTGTCCCCGCACACGAACAGCTCCAGCGCGGTGGGGTCGTCCAGGGCCCGCCGCACCCGCCCGACCCACGTCGGATCGGTGCCCACCACGTCGGCGGGGGTCGGGAACTCCCCGGCGGCGGGGTTGTCGAACAGCACCACGCCCGGCGCGGTCGCCAGGATCTCGCGCGCCCCGGCGACGGTGACCTCCCGCTGGAAGCGGGCATGGACGGTCAGCGAGTGCGTGGTGACCACCGGCACCCGCACACAGGTCACGGCGACCGGCAGCTCGGGCAGGGCGAGGATCTTGCGGGACTCGTCCCGCACCTTCATCTCCTCCGAGGACCACCCGTCCCCGACCGGCGAACCGGCCCACGGTACGACGTTCAGCGCCACCGGCTCCGGGAACGGCCCGGTGTCGTCCCCGACGGCCCGCCGCACGTCACCCGGAGTGCTGCCCAGCTCCGTACCGGCCACGAGCTCCAGCTGGCGGCGCAGGGTGTCGATGCCGGCCCGCCCGGCCCCGCTCACCGCCTGGTACGACGAGACCACCAGCTCCTGCAGCCCGAACTCGGCGTGCAGCGCACCCAGAGCGACGATCATGGACAGCGTCGTGCAGTTGGGGTTGGCCACGATCCCGCGCGGCCGCATCCGTGCCGTGTGCGGATTGACCTCGGGCACCACCAGCGGCACCTCCGGGTCCATCCGGAAGGCGGCGGAGTTGTCCACGACCACGCACCCGCGGGCGGCCGCGAGGGGCGCCCACCGGGCCGCGACGTCGTCGGGCACGTCGAACATCGCGATGTCGACCCCGTCGAAGACCTCCTCCGACAGGGCCACCACCTCGACCTCCTCCCCGCGCACGGCCAGCTTGCGGCCGGCCGAGCGCGGGGAGGCGACGAGTCGGATCTCGCCCCAGATGTCCGCCCGGTGGGACAGGATCTGGAGCATGACCTGGCCGACGGCCCCGGTCGCCCCCACGACCGCGAGCGTCGGTCGGCGGGTCATCGCCCGGTGCCCCCGTAGACGACGGCCTCGTCGCTGTCGGAGTCGAGCCCGAACGCGGTGTGCACCGCGCGCACGGCCTCGTTGACGTCGTCGGCGCGGGTGACGACCGAGATACGGATCTCGGAGGTCGAGATCAGCTCGATGTTCACGCCGGCGTCGGACAGGGCGGTGAAGAAGTCCGCGGTGACACCCGGGTTGGTCTTCATCCCCGCGCCGACCAGCGAGATCTTCCCGATCTGGTCGTCGTAGCGCAGCGACTCGAAGCCGATGCCCGCCTTGGACTTCTCCAGGGCGTCGATGGCCTTGCGGCCCTCGGTCTTGGGCAGCGTGAACGAGATGTCCGTCAGACCGGTGGAGGCGGCGGACACGTTCTGCACGATCATGTCGATGTTGATCTCGGCGTCGGAGATCGTGCGGAAGATCGCGGCGGCCTCGCCCGGCTTGTCCGGCACACCGACGACCGTGATCTTGGCCTCGGAGGTGTCGTGCGCGACACCGGAGATGATGGCCTGCTCCACCTTCTTGTCCCCTTGCTTGATCGGCTCGCTGCTCACCCACGTGCCCTGAAGGCCGCTGAAGCTGGACCGCACATGGATCGGGATGTTGTACCGACGGGCGTACTCCACACAGCGGTGGAGCAGCACCTTGGACCCGGAGCTTGCCAGCTCCAGCATGTCCTCGAAGGAGATCCAGTCGATCTTCTTCGCCTTCTTCACCACGCGCGGGTCGGCGGTGAACACACCGTCGACGTCGGTGTAGATCTCACAGACCTCGGCGTCGAGGGCGGCGGCGAGCGCCACGGCCGTCGTGTCGGACCCACCGCGCCCGAGGGTGGTGATGTCCTTGCTGTCCTGGCTCACACCCTGGAAGCCGGCCACGATGGCGATGTTGCCCTCGTCCAGCGAGTCCCGGATACGGCCCGGCGTGACGTCGATGATCCGCGCTTTGTTGTGGACCGAGTCGGTGATGACACCTGCCTGGCTGCCGGTGAACGACTGGGCGCTGTGGCCCAGGTTTTTGATCGCCATGGCCAGCAGAGCCATGGAGATACGCTCTCCGGCGGTCAGCAGCATGTCGAGCTCGCGCCCGGCAGGCATCGGGGATACCTGCTCGGCGAGATCGATCAGCTCGTCCGTCGTGTCGCCCATCGCAGAAACCACGGCGACCACCTGGTGGCCGTTCTTCTTGGCTTCCACGATCCGCTTGGCGACGCGCTTGATGCCCTCGGCATCGGCTACGGAGGAGCCTCCGTACTTCTGCACGACAAGGCCCACGTGCGCTCCTCGCTCGGTTCGTCTCTTTTCCCGCTCATACGCCGGTGTACTGCGGGTCGGCTCAGTCTATCGAGCGCCCCGAATTCACCCTTGCGATATCGCATCGTGAGATTCCGGGGCACCGGACTGGACTCTGCCCGGCGAAGGGCCGCCCACTCGGAAAGTGGGGCAGGTCACGTCCGCTCTCGTGCGGCGCGCCACTCGTCCGCGAGCACGGACCACACCTCGATGTCCTGCCGCTCGCCGTGGTGCACCGAGCTCTGCCGCAGCACGCCGTCCCGCCGGAAGCCGAGCCGCCGGGCGGCGGCGATGCTCGGCTCGTTGGCGGAGGACACCCGCCACTCCACCCGCTGGATCCCGCGCTCCGCGACGAGCCAGTCGATGAGCAGGCGGCACGCGCGGGTGACCAGCCCCCGCCCCACGGCCGCCGACTCCAGCCAGCACCCCACCTCGGCGGTGCCCTGCCCCACGTCCATGATCCGCACGAGCACCCCGCCGACCAGCTTCCCGTCCACCCAGATCCCGTGGATCCGCCCGGTGTCGGCGGCCGCCTTCTCGGCGTACGCCTGGAGGAACGCGCGCGCCGCCGCCGCATCGCTCACGGCGTCCGCGAGCGCGATGTGCCGGCCGACGAACTCCCGCCCCCGGTCCATGTGCGTGAGGAACTCCTCGGCCCGCCACGGCTCCAGCGGCCGCAGTTCGGCCCCGTCGTCGCCCAGGGTCAGTGCGTACATGGTGATCATCCTCCCCCTTGTCGCCAGTACAGGCGGTCGGATGATCTCATGTCACTTCTTGGCGGGCTTCATCCCCAGCGGGCCGGCGATCTCCTGGGTCATGACCTGGCCGGCCTCGAACTCCAGGGTGTCGTCGCCGAGGGTCTGGTCGGTGTCGAGGCCGTCCAGTTCCTCCAGGGGCTGGTTGAGGCGGACGTGGGCCAGCACGGAGTGCAGGGCCCTGAGCGTCGCGGAGGCGGTGGTGCCCCAGTTGGAGAAGTAGGAGAACTGCCACCACCACAGCGCCTCGGAGGTGCGGCCCGCGCGGTAGTGGGCCATGCCGTGGCGCAGGTCGGCGACGACATCGGCGAGGTCGTCGGAGATCCGGGCCGGGACGGGCGCCTTGCGGGGCTCGTAGGGGTCGAAGACCTCGGAGTAGACGTCGATCGGGTCCAGGAGCCGGGCGAGGTTCTCGCGCAGCTCGTCGAACTCCGGTTCGGGGCCCGGGTCAGGCTCGTAGCGCTCGTCGGGGACGATGTCCTCGTGGGCGCCCAGGCGGCCGCCGGCCAGCAGGAGCTGGGAGACCTCCAGGAGGAGGAAGGGGACCGCCGAGTCCGGCTCGTCGCCCTTGGCCACCTCCGTGACGGCCACCAGGAAGCTCTCGATCTGATCCGCGATCTGGACCGCGAAGTCGTCCGGGTTCTGGCCGGTCGCGTGCAGCGTGGCGTCAGACATCTAGCAGTCGTCTCCCCTCGAAGGCACGGCCGAGGGTCACCTCGTCCGCGTACTCCAGGTCGCCACCCACCGGGAGGCCGCTGGCCAGGCGGGTGACCTTCAGGCCCATGGGCTTGATCATGCGGGCGAGGTACGTGGCCGTGGCCTCGCCTTCCAGATTCGGGTCCGTGGCCAGGATCAGCTCCGTGACCGTACCGTCGGCCAACCGCGCGAGAAGTTCCCGTATACGCAGGTCGTCCGGACCGACACCCTCGATCGGGCTGATCGCGCCGCCGAGGACGTGGTAGCGGCCGCGGAACTCGCGCGTGCGCTCGATGGCGACGACGTCCTTGGGCTCCTCGACCACACAGATCACCGACGGGTCGCGGCGGGGATCACGGCAGATGGCGCACTGCTCCTCCTGCGCGACGTTCCCGCACACCGCGCAGAAGCGGACCTTGGCCTTGACCTCCATCAGGGCCTGGGCCAGCCGCCGTACGTCCGTCGGTTCCGCCTGAAGGACGTGGAAGGCGATCCGCTGGGCACTCTTCGGACCGACGCCGGGCAGCCGCCCCAGCTCGTCGATCAGGTCCTGGACCACGCCTTCGTACAACGGACTGCCGTCCTTCCTGGTGTTCCTTCACTACGTACGGTAGATGCCCGCCGCCCGTCTTAGAAAGGCAGGCCGGGGATACCGCCGCCGAGGCCCTGGGCCAGCGGGCCGAGCTTCTGCTGCTGGAGGGCCTGCGCGTTCTCGTTCGCCGCGTGCACGGCGGCGACGATCAGGTCGGCGAGGGTCTCGGTGTCCTCCGGGTCCACCGCCTTCGGGTCGATCTTCAGGGCGCGCAGCTCGCCGGAACCGGTGACGGTGGCCTTCACCAGGCCGCCGCCGGCCTGCCCGTCGACCTCCGTGTTCGCCAGTTCCTCCTGCGCCCGCGCCAGGTCCTGCTGCATCTTCTGCGCCTGCTGCAGCAGCTGCTGCATATTGGGCTGGCCACCACCGGGGATCACGATCTGTTCTCCTCTGTCGCCTTGTGCGCCGTCCGGAACGGGGGCTCGTCCCCGTTCGGGTCGAGCCTACGTGGTCGGCGCGGCCGTCGCCCCGCCACTCTTTCGGGTGAGCCGAGTGTCTGTCCTATACCTGATCAAGGCCCACTTCCGGGCGGAAAGCCTGCGAAACCCTCCTCTTCGCCACCCACCCGGCGGTAGGAAGGACCCGGCGCATCAGCATCAGGTGTCACGTGAGCGCCGTCGTTCGCGTCACGCACCGTGATCAGTAGGGAGTGCCGGGTGGGTCAGCCGGAGATGCAGCCCGAGGGGCCGCCGCAGGACGGACGCGGCGACGCGGCACTGCGGCCGGGCGATCTGACCGGGCGGGCGTTCCCGCACGGCGACTGGGGCGAGCCCGCCGAGCGGCTGGAGGAGCTCTACCGGTGGGTGGAGCAGGGGGCGCTGCAGACGGCCGCGTGGTATCTCGCCGACCGGGTCTGGAAGCGCCGGGGCGCGCGGGCCCTGCGCACGGGCGCGGCGGCGGGCGCGGTGGCCGGGGCGGCCCTGCCCCTGCTGGACCTCACCGGTGCCGTCGGCGGCGTCGCCCCCTGGGGCTATCTGGCCCTGCTCCTCGCGGTCGCCTGCATCGGCGTGGACCGCTTCTTCGGTGTCACCTCGGGCTGGATAAGGGACGTGGCCACCGCGCAGGCCGTCCAGCGCCGGCTCCAGGTCCTCCAGTTCGACTGGGCCTCGGAGAGCGTCCGCGAGGTCCTCGGCCCCACCGAGGGCACGGCCGGGGAGGCCGCCGAGCGCTGCCTCGCCGTCCTGCGCCGCTTCTCCGAGGACGTCACGGAGCTGGTCCGCGCCGAGACCGCCGACTGGATGGTCGCCTTCCGTACCGGTTCGGCCCCGCTCGCCCTGCAGTCCACGGTGCCCGCGTCGGGTCGGCCCACCGACCCCGGCCACCTCAACGGCCGCTTCCCCCTCCCCCCGAACGGCCCGGCCCGGCCGAACATGCCGCGGCAGCGGCCGCCCGAGCCGAGGTGAGGCCGCGTGCGGTCCCCGTGGCCCGCTCCGGGCGTCAGCCTCGGCGGTAGGTCAGTTCCTCGCCCGTCGAGGTGTTCACGCGGCGGAGCGTGCCGTCGGGCAGGAGGGTGACCTCGGTCGCGGCGCCGGGGGCGCAGGAGCTCGCGGGTTCGCCGGTGGTGACGGTGGAGGGGCCGATGGCGAGGGGGCCGTCCGGGGCGGGTCTCGCGGTCAGTTCGGCCTCGAAGACGCAGTGGTAGGTGCCGTTGTCCGTGGGGCCGTCGGCGGTCAGGGACAGCACCGTGTCGCCGACCTCGCCCTGCCGGATGGTCAGCACGCGGGTGTTGCGGCCGGTCCCGTTGTCGATCGTCGCCGTCCAGGTGCCCAGGTACGGCTCCGGGATCTCGCCGTCCGGTGGGGTGGAGGGGGTCGGGCCGGAGTCGGAGGGGGTCGGGGTGGGGGTCGGCGGGGGTGCGGTGACCGGGGCGCCGGTCGGGGTGGGGGTCGCCCGGTCCTCGCTGTCGCCGCCGTTCAGCAGGGCGTACACCGAGCCGCCCGCCGCCAGCGCGACGACCACCGCCACGGCCACGAGGGCGGCGGTGGCCCGGCCGTTGCGGCGCGGGGGCTCGGGGGGCTCGAAGGGGCCGGGGGCGGTGTGGAGGGCGGGGGCCGGGGGGTGGCCGTAGGCGGGCGGCTGGGCGATCGGGTGCGGGGAGCCGTAGACGGGAGGCTGGGCGGGCGGCTGCGGGGAGCCGTACGCGGGCGGCTGCACGGGTGGCTGCGGATAGCCGTAGGCGTGGACGGGTGGGGCGGGCCGCGGGGAGCCCTGGACCGGGGGCGGACCGTAGGCGGGGTGCGCCGGGGCGCCGGGACCGTCGGCGACGGGGGCGTGCTCCGGGGAGGGGCGTACGGCGGGCGCCCCCGGCGCCTGCGCCCCGTCCCGCGCCGTCCGCGCCCACGGCGGCTCCACCAGCCCGGCCCGGTCGGCGCCGTCCTCCGCGGCCGCCCCCGCCGGATCCTCCGTCTCCAGCAGCTGGACCGCGTGCCGGCCGAGCTGGGCGACCAGTGCGCTCGGCAGCCAGGGGTCGCGGGAGCGGCCGTCGGCGACGGTGTCCTCCGCGCCGGTGCGTTCGAGGATGCGGTCGAGGGTGGGACGGGCGCCGGGGTCCTTGCGCAGGCAGTCGCGGACGAGGTCGGCGAGGCCCTCGGGGACCCGTGCGAGGTCGGGTTCCTCCTGGGCGATACGGAACATGAGGGCGTGCACGCCGCTGCCGGCGTCACCGAAGGGCAGCGCGCCCGTCGCGGCGTAGGCCAGGACGGACCCGAGGCAGAAGACGTCGCAGGCCGGGGTCAGGCGCTCCCCGCGGACCTGCTCGGGAGCCATGAAGCCGGGGGAGCCGACGAGCACACCGGTGCGGGTCAGCCCGTCGGCCCCGGCACCGCTCCCGGCCCCGGCGTCCCTGCCGGTCCCGGTCCCGTCCCACGCACCGCCCGTGGCGCCGGCGCCCCCCGCGTCCAGCGCCCGCGCGATCCCGAAGTCGATGACCCGGGGACCGTCGATGGTCACCAGCACGTTGGACGGCTTGAGGTCGCGGTGGACGATGCCGGCCGCGTGGATGTCCTTCAGCGCGTGCGCCAGACCGGCCGCGAGGATGCGCACCGACCGCTCGGGCAGTGGCCCGTGGTCGACGCCCACGACCTGCTGGAGGCTGGGCCCGGCGACGTACCCGGTGGCCACCCACGGCACCTCGGCCTCGGTGTCGGCGTCCAGCACGGGTGCCGTCCAGTACCCGCCGACCCGCTGCGCGGCCCGCACCTCCTGCCGGAACCGCGCCCGGAACTCCTCCCGCGCCGCCAGCTCCCGCCTGATCAGCTTCACGGCGACCATGCGCCCGCGGTCGGACCGGGCGAGATACACCTGCCCCATCCCGCCGGTACCCAGCCGCGCCAGCAACCGGTAGGCGCCGACCCTCCCGCGGCCTGCCGCCGGGGGCACCCCCGGCGGATCCTCCGCACCGAGCTCGCGCATCGCAGGCCCTCCCCCAGTACCGCCTGTGCGACGCCTCCACGATAGTGCGGCGAACGGACAGGTGAGAGGGCTCGCGCCTACGGTTCCGTAACGGCTGCCGGCGGCCGGCCGGCCGTCGCCGCCAGCTCTTCCAGCACCCGCGACAGCCGCTCCAACGCCTCGACGGCCAGGGCCAGTTCCTCCTCGCCGAACGCCTCCGCCAGCCGGTCGGCGAAGGCCGCGTGACCGGGGTCGATCCGGCCCACGGCCGCCCGTCCCGCCTCCGTCGGCGCGAGCAGCTTGGCGCGGCGGTGGGCGGGGTTGGGGCGGTACTCGGCGAGGCCCTTGCCGACCAGGAGGTCCGCGATGCGCTGGACGCTCTGCCGGGTGATGCCCATGGCACGGGCGATCCCGGACACCGGCAGCGGCTCGCGCAGCACCGCGCCGAGCACCTGCCACCAGGCGGCGGTGAGCCCGGCGGGGCTCGCCAACTCCTCCGCGACGGACAGGAATTGGCCGTTGAGCCGGAACACGCCGAGCGCGCTCCGGCTGAACAGGTCCTGCCGCTCCCGGCTCACCGCGCCCCCGCCTTCTCCAGCACGGCGTACGCCTCGACGTCGGAGTCGTGGAACAGCCGGTACCAGGCGTCCAGCACCTCCCCCTGGTACACCCCGAGGAGCCCCAGGACCTCGCGGGCGAAGGCGACCGGCTCGGTGGGCCCGGCGGTGATCAGTCCCCCGTCGGTGACGGCGTCCGTCTCGACGTACCGCTCGCCGCCGCCGTATCCCGTCGCCGCCAGGTAGAAGGACACCGCGCTGGTGTGGGCGCGGTCGTCGAGCAGGCCCTCGCGGGCCAGTCCGGCCGTCGCGCCGCAGATCGCCGCCACGGGGACGCCCGCGTCGAGGAACTCGCGCGCCTTGCGGGCGAAGGGGGCCAGGTCGTCGCCGCTCTCCCACAGGTCGGCGCCCGGCAGGATCAGCAGCGCGCTCTCCTCGGGGCGTACGGCGTCCAGGGCGAGGTCGGGGGTGACGCGCAGCCCGCCGATGCTGCGGACCGGCTCGGTGCCCGGGCCGACCGTGCGGATCTCGTGGCCGGCGCGGGCGAGGCAGGCGGTGGCGTACCCGGTCTCCCAGTCGGCGTAGGTGTCGTAGACGGCGTGGTGCACGGGCTTGCGGACGGTGGTGCTCATGGTTCCTCCTCCGGGCCGTACCTCTGATGACAGAAGACTGTCACCTTGACAGCTTGCTGTCAATGGCGCTCATGGGCCCGCTCCGCCCGGCCGTTCCCTGTCTCGACAACCTGTCGCGGAAAGCCCGTGTCCACAGACAGGACGCCGATACCGATTCCGCATCGCGGACATTTACGCTCGCCCGCATGACCCCTCAGCCCCATCCCGAAGCCGGCGCCGCAGTGAAGGCAGCGGACCGCGCGCATGTGTTCCACTCCTGGTCCGCGCAGGAACTCATCGACCCGCTCGCCGTCGCCGGCGCGGAGGGGTCGTACTTCTGGGACTACGACGGCAAGCGCTACCTGGACTTCACCAGCGGGCTCGTCTACACCAACATCGGCTACCAGCACCCGAAGGTCGTCGCGGCGATACAGGAGCAGGCCGCGAAGATGACCACCTTCGCGCCCGCCTTCGCGATCGAGGCACGGTCCGAGGCGGCCCGGCTGATCGCCGAGCGCACCCCCGGCGACCTGGACAAGATCTTCTTCACCAACGGCGGCGCGGACGCCGTCGAGCACGCGGTGCGCATGGCCCGGCTGCACACGGGCCGCCCCAAGGTGCTCTCGGCGTACCGCTCGTACCACGGCGGCACCCAGCAGGCGATCAACATCACCGGCGACCCGCGCCGCTGGGCCAGCGACAGCGGCTCGGCCGGGGTCGTGCACTTCTGGGCGCCCTTCCTCTACCGCTCCCGCTTCTACGCCGAGACCGAGGAGCAGGAGTGCGCCCGCGCCCTTGAGCACCTGGAGACGACGATCGCCTTCGAGGGGCCCGCGACCATCGCCGCGATCGTCCTGGAGACCGTGCCCGGCACCGCCGGGATCATGGTGCCGCCGCCCGGCTATCTCGCCGGGGTGCGGGAGATCTGCGACCGGCACGGGATCGTCTTCGTCCTGGACGAGGTCATGGCGGGCTTCGGCCGCACCGGCGCATGGTTCGCCGCCGACCACTTCGGCGTCGTACCGGACCTGATGACCTTCGCCAAGGGCGTGAACAGCGGCTATGTGCCGCTCGGCGGTGTCGCCATCTCCGCCGAGATCGCCGACACCTTCGGCAGGCGGCCCTACCCCGGCGGCCTCACCTACTCCGGGCACCCGCTGGCCTGCGCCGCCGCCGTCGCCACCATCCAGGTCATGGCCGAGGAGGGCGTCGTCGAGCAGGCCGGCCGGCTCGGTACGACGGTCCTGGAGCCGGCGCTGCGCGAGCTGGCCGAGCGGCACCCGAGCGTGGGCGAGGTCCGCGGGCTCGGCATGTTCTGGGCGATCGAGCTGGTGCGCAGCAAGGAGACGCGCGAGCCGCTGGTGCCGTACAACGCGAGCGGTGAGGCGAACGCCCCGATGGCCGCGTTCACGGCCGCCATGAAGGCGGGCGGGGTGTGGCCGTTCGTGAACATGAACCGCACCCATGTCGTGCCGCCCTGCAACGTGACCGAGGCCGAGCTGAAGGAGGGCCTGGCCGTGCTGGACGCCGCGCTGAGCGTGGCCGACGAGCACACGGAGAGCTGACCCGGCGCCGCCCTCGGCGCGAACGCGTAAGGTGGCGTGTTCGTAGACGTGTACGAGCACGCCGCTTTCACGCGGACTCCAGGCGACGAGGGAGACAGGCGAAGCCATGCCCGGCAGCAGCGGCAACGGGGCCGTGACGCGCAGCACCCTGCGGCAGCAGATCGCGGACGCGCTGCGGGACGAGGTGCTGGCGGGGCGGCTGCAGCCGGGGCAGGCGTTCACCGTCAAGGAGATCGCCGACCAGTACGGCGTCTCGGCCACCCCGGTGCGCGAGGCGCTGGTCGACCTGAGCGCGCAGGGGCTGCTGGAGGCCGACCAGCACCGCGGGTTCCGGGTACGGGAGTACTCGGTCGCCGACTTCCGCGGGCTCGTCGAGGCCCGCACCCTCGTCACGGACGGCATGTTCCACGCCCTCGGCAAGGGCCACCGCGGCTTCCGGGACCCCGACGACCCGCGCACGGCCACCGCGCTGGCCGGGGTGCGGCGGCGCGGCGAGGAGGCGCAGCGGGCCGCGCGCGCCGGTGACCTGACCGTGCTGATCGGCTACGACCTGCGCTTCTGGCGCGAGCTGAGCGGCCTGTACGGCAATGTCTACCTCGCCGACTTCCTGCACCGGCTGCGTGTGCAGTCCTGGGTCTGCGCGGTGCAGCGGCTGCGGCTGCTGCCCGACCTGCGCGGGCGGCTGTGGGACGGGCACACCGACCTGGTCGACGCGCTCTCCCGGCGCGACACCGACACCGCGCGCGCGGTGGTCGCCGCGTACAACGCGCACTCGCTCGCGCTGATCGAGCAACTGACCGGGGACTGAGCCCGCGCAGGCGGGGAACCATCCGTGCACCGCACCGATTACGCTGCCCTGACCGCACCGCCGCGCCGTGCTATCCGAGGAGCCTTCTTTGGCCTGTGACCTGTGGCTGGTACCTCTCGTCGACGTGTTGTGCCACACCCCGGACAACCCCTTCGCCGAGGAACTCGCGCAATACGACCGCGTGCTCACCCAGGCCGGGCTCCCTCCGGTGCCGGTGTACCAGTACATGCCCGGGCTGTCCGGCGACGTCGCCCCGGTGGCCGGCTTCGACTACGACGCGCTGCACTTCCTGCGGCGCGTCTATCTGCTCCAGATGTGCGGGCTCCCGGTGACGCCGGTGGACGAACTCGGCGGCGACTACGAGCAGTTGCTGGAGATGTTCGAGACGACGGCCCAGCAGTCGCACCTGGTGTGGCACTACGACCACGCGGGCGCGTACGTCCCCGTCGACTTCCCCCACCCGCTCTCCGACGACGAGATGCTGGCCGGCGGCGGCCCGCTCGGCTCCTCCCACGCGCTGCTGCGCGAGCTGGAGTCGATCGCCCCGGCGATCGGCATCGACCCGGCCAATCCCCCGGCCGCGCCCCAACCTCCGCTCGGCCCCACCGACTTGGAGGAACCGGCCGTTCCCGCTCCGTACGACCCCAGTCCGTTCGCCCGCGAACGGCATGTCTGGCTGGGGCTGCACGCGGCGGCGACGCGGAGCCTCGCGCAGGGCTCGATGATCGTGTTCAGCTGAGCCGTCAGCCGGCCAGCTCGGCCAGGCCCCGCTGCAGCTCCTCCAGGTTCATGACCGGAGTGACCTCGACGTAGGCGTTGAGGTCGGTGAACAGCGCGTCCAGGGTCGGCGGGATCTTCGAGCTGTCCGGCAGATCGACGACCATCAGCATCGTCCGGTGCCCGTCCAGCGGCGCGAAGTAGACCGCTTCCGGCTTCACCCGCTCCAGGGTCGACTTGATCAGCTCCGGCATCCTGCCGTTGTGGATCAACTCGTTGCTGCGCTCCGTGTCCACGTTCGCCTTCACGAGCAGACGCATCGCCGTCACCTTCTCCGTGGTCGCTGCGAGCCCCCACGCACCTCACCCTATGCCCGGTTCGCGAGGTTCGCCCGCGCTCGTCCCAGGGCCGTGGATCATCCGATGAGCCGGATCTGCGGCGGCCACAGCACACCGTCGGCGAGGAGCAGCGCCGGGCCCAGATGGACCGGGCACACATGCAGCGCGGGGCGGCGGTAGCGGGTGACCTCGAAACGGGCCCGCTCGCCGCAGTCGGTGCCCTCTACCTCTCCGCCGTACGGGCCCAGGCACGGCGCCTCACGGAGCGGCATAGCCCGATTGGACCACGAAACGGGCGCCCCCGCTTGCCGGGGGCGCCCGTCTGTGCTGCGGCCGGACCGGCGCTAGATGAACGAGTTGATCTCGATCGTCTCGTCCCGGCCCGGACCCACGCCGATCGCGGAGATCGGGGCGCCGGACATCTCCTCCAGCGCCTTGACGTAGTTCTGCGCGTTCTTCGGCAGGTCGGAGAAGGACTTCGCCTTGGTGATGTCCTCGGACCAGCCCGGCAGCGTCTCGTAGATCGGCTTCGCGTGGTGGAAGTCGCTCTGCGAGTACGGCAGTTCCTCGACCCGCTTGCCGTCGATCTCGTACGCCACACAGACCGGGATCTGCTCCCAGCCGGTGAGGACGTCGAGCTTGGTCAGGAAGAAGTCGGTGAGGCCGTTGACGCGGGTGGCGTACCGGGCGATCACCGCGTCGAACCAGCCGCAGCGGCGGTCACGGCCGGTGGTGACGCCCCGCTCGCCGCCGATGCGGCGCAGCGCCTCGCCGTCCTCGTCGAACAGCTCCGTCGGGAACGGGCCGGCGCCCACGCGGGTGGTGTACGCCTTGAGGATGCCGATCACCCGGCTGATCTTCGTCGGGCCCACGCCGGCGCCCGTGCAGGCGCCGCCCGCGGTCGGGTTGCTGGACGTGACGAACGGGTACGTGCCGTGGTCGATGTCCAGCAGCGTGCCCTGGCCGCCCTCGAAGAGCACGACCTTGTCGTCCTCCAGCGCCTGGTTCAGGATCAGCACCGTGTCCGCGACGTACGGCTTGATCTGCTCGGCGTAGCCCAGCAGCTCCTCGACCACCTGGTCCACCGCGATCGCGCGGCGGTTGTACAGCTTGGTCAGCAGCTGGTTCTTGACGTCGAGCGCCGCCTCGACCTTCTGCTGGAGGATCGACTCGTCGTACAGGTCCTGCACGCGGATGCCGACACGGTTGATCTTGTCCGCGTACGTCGGGCCGATGCCGCGGCCGGTGGTGCCGATCTTGCGCTTTCCGAGGAAGCGTTCCGTCACCTTGTCGACGGTGACGTTGTACGGCGTGATGATGTGCGCGTTGCCGCTGATGAGGAGCTTGGACGTGTCGACGCCGCGCTCGTTCAGCCCGCTCAGCTCGGAGAGCAGGACCGAGGGGTCGACGACGACGCCGTTGCCGATGACCGGGGTGCATCCGGGGGAGAGGATGCCGGAGGGAAGAAGGTGGAGGGCGTACTTCTGGTCTCCTACGACGACCGTGTGGCCGGCGTTGTTGCCGCCCTGGTATCGGACCACGTAGTCGACCGATCCACCGAGCAGGTCGGTGGCCTTTCCTTTACCCTCGTCACCCCACTGAGCACCGAGCAGCACAAGTGCGGGCACGCGCGTACACCCCTTCCGGGCGGGGCATGTCCAAGGTCAGAGGCGTACGCGGCACGGCTTGTGCGTCGTACACCGGCGACCTTCGTCGGCCGCAACCCGTCGGACCGGATGCCCCGGAATAGACGAAGCCCCTGGCGCAATAGCGCAAGGGGCTCTTGCACAAAGATGCTACCCGAGGAAGCGAGGCATGGCCGAGGTGGCGACTTTCGCGACATCCGATCAGCTGCTCGTGGTGATCGATCCAGCCGCTCGGAGGATGGACGGAGAGGCCGTACGGATCGCGAAAGACGTGCTCAGCGCGGGTGCGGCGACCAAGGTGTGCCTGCCGGACGGCCCGGACGAATTCGCTCGCGCGCTGGCGCGTCGCGGGTCGCGGCGGCCGGTGGTGGTCGGCGACGACCGGGCGCTGGTGCGGGCGGTGTCGCTGCTGCACCGGCAGCGGGCGCTCGGTGAGTGTGCGCTGTCGGTGGTGCCGGTGGGGGCGATGCTGTCGCTGGCGGGGTCGCTGGGGGTGCCCACGGGGGCGGTGGCGGCGGCGCGGGCGGTGCTGGACGGGGTGGAGCGGCGGCTGGATCTGCTCGTCGACGACAGCGACGGGGTGGTGCTGGGGGCGTTGCGGATTCCTCCGGTGCTGTCGGTGGGGGTGCCGGCGGCGGTGAACGGGGCGACGGGGGTCGGGGACCGTACGGGGGGCCGGGTGCCCTGGCTGCGGTCGGCGCGGACGCTGGTGCGGACGCTGGGTGCCGCTCGGCCGGTCCGGGTGCCGTCGGTCTCGGTGCCGCCGGCCGGGCCCTCGCGGCTGCGCGTGGAGGTCGACGGGGCGACGCTGGTGGATCTGGACCAGCCGGTGCGGGAGGTGTCCGTGACGCCGGGCTCGGGGTGTGCGGCGGTGGAGGTGCGGCCGCTGTCCGTGGGGGCGGAGGTCGCTCCGCTGCGGGCGGTGGGGGGGCGGGTGACGGTGACCGGGGCGGACTTTCGGTACCGGGCCGATGCGGGGGTGTGGGGGCCGGTGCGGCGGCGGACGTGGACGGTGCGGGTGGGGGCGCTGGGGCTGGTGCTGCCTGGGTGACGTTTTCGGGGGGTGCGCCTGGGGCGGGCGGTGCGCTGGGGCGGGGTGCGCTCAGGCCGGGGGTGCGCCCAGGCCGGGGGTGGGTCGGGGGCGTGGGGGGCGCGGCGAGCCCGGCGCGGGTCCGGGGCTCGGCAGGTTGGTGCCTTGCTGTCTGCTGGTGACCGCGTAAGCGCCGGGCTGCGCCGCGCCCCCCACGCCCCGCTCCCGCCGGTGGGCGGCTCTCCCGCCGTCGTGGTGATCAGGCCAGTTCGACGTCCAGGCCCTCCAGGCCCCGGATGACGAAGTTCGGCTTGCGGTGGGGTTCGGTGGTCAGGCGCAGGGTGGGGGCGCGTTCGAGGAGGACGCGCATGGACGCGGCCAGTTCGAGGCGGGCCAGGGGGGCGCCGATGCAGTAGTGGATGCCGGCGCTGAAGGAGATGTGGGGGTTGTCCTTGCGGGTGAGGTCGAGGCGGCCGGGGTCGGTGAAGACGGCCGGGTCGTGGTTGGCGGAGCCGAAGAGGAGGGCGAGCTCGGCGCCGCGGGGGACGACGGTGCCGTCGATCTCGATGTCGTCCAGCACCCAGCGCTCGAAGAGCTGGAGCGGGGTGTCGTAGCGCATCAGCTCCTCGATCGCGCCGGGGACCAGGGAGTGGTCGGCGCGGAGGGCGGCGAGCTGGGCGGGGTTGCGGAACAGGGCGTACCAGCCGTTCACGGTGGCGTTCACCGTGGCCTCGTGCCCGGCGTTCAGGAGCAGGACGCAGGTGGAGATCATCTCCTGCTCGGTGAGCCGGTCGCCCTCGTCGTGCGCCGCGATGAGCCCGGAGATCAGGTCCTCGCCGGGTTCCTTCCGGCGGGCGGCGATCAGCTCGCGCAGGTAGTCGGAGAACTCGACGGACGCCCGTACGGCCCTGCGCGCGGCCTCCTCGGACGGGTTGAGCTCGTACATCCCGCAGATGTCCGCCGACCAGGGCCGCAGCGGCGCCCGGTCCGCCTCCGGGATGCCGAGCATCTCGGCGATGACGGCGACGGGCAGCGGTTCGGCGACGTCGGCGAGCAGGTCGCCGCCGCCCCGCTGGACCAGCCGCTCCACCAGGTCGGCGGCCAGCTGGTCGACGTACGGCTTCAGCCGCTCCACCGTGCGCGGGGTGAACGCCTTCGACACCAGCCGCCGGATCCGGGTGTGGTCCGGCGGCTCCAGGTCCAGCATCCCGTGGTCGTTGAGGGTGTGGAACGGCTCGTGCTCCGGCGGGGGCGCGGTCCGTCCGAAGTCCTCGTGGGTGAAGCGGTGCTGGTACGTGCGCCCCAGCCGCCGGTCCCGCAGCAGCGCCGACACATCGGCGTGGTGCGGCACCAGCCACTGGTTCGTGGGCGCGTAGTACAGCACCCGGCCCCTCTCCCGCAGCTCGGCGTAGGCGGGGTACGGGTCCCCGAGGAACGCGGTGTCCCACGGGTCGAAGGCGAGGTCGCTGGTGCCTGACATGCACGGACGCTAACGCGCGGGGAGGGCGTCTGACCAGGGGGTGGTGCCGCGTCGCCGCTCAGCCCGGCGTCACCAGGCGGGCCTCGTACGCGAACACCGCCGCCTGGGTGCGGTCGCGCAGGCCCAGCTTCACCAGGACGCGGCTGACGTGGGTCTTGATCGTGGACTCGGCGACCACCAGGCGCTGCGCGATCTCGGCGTTCGACAGGCCCTGGGCGATCAGGACCAGCACCTCCGTCTCGCGCTCGGTGAGGTCACCGTAGGCCGCCGGTACGCCCACCGTGGGGCGCGGGGTCTGCGACAGCTTGGCGAACTCGCTGATCAGACGCTTGGTGACGGAGGGGGCCAGCAGGGCCTCGCCCGAGGCCACCACCCGTACGCCGTCGGCCAGTTGGCGGGCGGAGGCGTCCTTGAGCAGGAAGCCCGACGCTCCGGCGCGCAGCGCCTGGTACACGTACTCGTCCAGGTCGAAGGTGGTCAGGACCAGGACCTTCGCCATGGCGTCCGCCGCCACGATCTCGCGGGTGGCCTCGATGCCGTTCAGCTCGGGCATGCGGATGTCCATCAGGACGACGTCGGGGGCCAGTTCACGGACCTTGGTCACGGCGTCACGGCCGTTGACCGCCTCGCCGACGACCTCGATGCCGGGCATCGCGCCCAGGAGGACGGAGAAGCCCTCGCGCACCATCATCTGGTCGTCGGCGATCAGCACACGGATGGTCATGCCCCCGGCCCGCCCTCACCGGCCGGTGCGGCGGCGACCGGCAGGAACACCGTCACCTCGTAGCCGCCCTCGGCGGTCGCGCCCGTCGTCATCTCGCCGCCCAGCATGGTGACCCGCTCGCGCATGCCGGTGATGCCGTGCCCGGCGCCGGGCGAGGGTTTCACCAGCCGCGGCCGCGGCGGCGCCCCGTTCACCACGCGCAGGCCCAGGCCGCCGATGACATGGCCGATCTCCACGCGGGCCGAGGCGCCCGGCGCGTGGCGCAGGACGTTGCTCAGCGCCTCCTGCACGATCCGGTACGCCGACAGCTCGACGCCCTGCGGGAGTTCACGGGCCGCGCCGGTGACCGCCTTGTCCACCTCCAGGCCCGCGTCGCGCACATTGGCGAGCAGCGCGTCCAGGTCGGCGAGGGTCGGCTGCGGGGCGTCCGGTGCCTCGTAGTCCTCGGCCCGTACGACGCCCAGGACGCGGCGCAGTTCGGTGAGGGCGGCGACGGCGTTCTCGCGGATGGTCGCGAAGGCCCGCTCCAGCTCCGGCGGCGGGTTCTCCACGCGGTAGGGGGCGGCCTCGGCCTGGATGGCGACGACCGACATGTGGTGGGCGACCACGTCGTGCAGTTCGCGCGCGATGGTGGTGCGCTCCTCCAGCAGGGTGCGCCGGGACCGCTCCTGCTCGGTCACCGTCTGCTGGGCGGTGACCTCCTGGGCGGCGTCCCGCCGGATGTGCCAGACGGTGACGGCGAGCAGCACGAACGCGGAGACCATCAGCATCGGGCCGACGTTGGTGCCGTAGTGGAACCCGCCCAGGGAGGTCTCGGCGGCGAAGCCGAAGGCGGCCGTCAGCAGCCACATCCACGCCGCGGTGCGCGGACGGGTGCGTATCGCGACGACCGTCAGCACGGTCAGGTGGGAGAGGAAGCCGCCCACGGTCCACGGCCACAGCTCCCAGGAGCTGCCCACGGCGGCGACCACCGACGAGCAGGCCAGCGACAGCCAGAACGCGCCGACCGGCCGGACCAGCGTCACCAGCACCGGGGCCAGGGCCAGCAGCCCGAAGACCAGGCCCGTCATCTCGCCGCCGTCGTCCGCCCAGGACGCCAGCATGGCCAGCAGGCCGGTGCCCGCCACCAGCGCGTGCCGCGTCCACACCGCGTACTCCCGCAGCCGCCCGCTCAGCCGCCCGGTGAGGGGGCCGTCCACCGGCATGGGGGCCAGCGGCCGGTAGGCGAAGGCGTCGTGGATCAGGTCCTGCCGCATGCCCCGCAGGGCGTCCATCGCCGCCCGCGCCTCGGGGCTGCGCGGGGTGTAGGGCTCGTACGAGGTCTCCGGCGCGGTCCCCCGGGTCCCGCCGCCGCTGGTGTGGGTGGTCGTCTCGGTCACACAGCGAACGGTAGGCCCGCACGCCGGTCGCCGTCGTCCCCAGCGAGAAGGGTCCTGCCGGGTCCGTCTGAAGTACTACGGCCCCTCACCACGCCAGCTGCGCGATCTCCTCCGCCACCACCGCGCAGGCGTCCGCCGCCGGGTCGATGAGCGGGAAGTGGCCGACGTCCTCGAGGAGCGTCAGCCCGACCACCTCGCCCGCCTTCGCCGCCGCGTCGGCGTACGACTCGGCGACGGCCTGCGGCACGTCCACGTCCTCGCGGCCCTGGACGAGGGTGGTGGCGATGCCCGTGGGCAGCAGCAGGGCGGGGTCGGCGTAGGGCCGGCGCTGCGCGAACGTCTCGTACCCGCCCAGCAGTTCACGGGCCGCGCCGCCGCAGACGTCGAGCTTGTCGGCGACCGCGAAGTCGGCGATGGGCGCGAGGGCGACGACACCGCGCAGGGGTGCGGGACGGTCGGTGCGCCAGGGGGCGTCGGCGGGCAGCAGGTGCCGGGCGGCCGACCACAGGGCGAGGTGGCCGCCCGCGGAGTGCCCGGTGACCACCGTGCGGCGCGGGTCGGCCTGCGGCAGCGCCCCGGCGACGAGGCCCGGCAGCGCGTCCAGCGCGGCGGCGACGTCGTCGAAGGTGTCCGGCCAGCGGCCGGCGACGGGCGCGCCCTCCCCCTCGGACCCGCGCCGGTACTCCACGCTCGCCACCGCGAAGCCGCGGCGGGCCAGGAAGTCCGCGAAGGGGCTGATGTGCGCGCGGTCGTACGGTGCCCGCCAGGCGCCGCCGTGCAGGACGACGACCAGCGGGGCGAGGCCGCCGCCGGGGCCGCCCTCGGCGCGCGGG
This sequence comes from Streptomyces sp. enrichment culture, assembly GCF_964272895.1. Lineage (GTDB taxonomy): Bacteria > Actinomycetota > Actinomycetes > Streptomycetales > Streptomycetaceae > Streptomyces. The sequence goes on along the minus strand of NZ_OZ186832.1, from coordinate 4,067,016 downwards.
GCGTAGAAGTCGATCACCTGGTCGGGGTGGTCGCCGTACGCGGCGGTGACGTCGGGGTCGACGGGCGGGTGCGAGAACGCCGACTCCTCCTCGGCGGCGGCCCGTGCTGCTGCGGCGTCGTCCGGCATGCTCCAACCTCTCAGCGCTGATACGGATTTGGCGGACCGGGTGAGAAAGGACCAGGTGGGAATTACCGGCCGTTGGCGGGGACGGTATCAGGCCGGTGACGTGCGCGGACACGGGGATGTCACGCACGGTGAGGGTTAAACGGTTCTGCTGTTTCGTTACGCTGCACAGCAGCATCGCTCCTGTATGGGAGCCGTACGAGGAGGTCGCCCATGTCCGCCGAACCCGGCACCGTGCGTCCCGGAGGGCGTACCGCGCGTGTGCGGTCGGCCGTGCTGCGCGCGGCCGGTGACGTCCTGGCCGAGCACGGCTTCGCGCACCTCGACCTGGCGGACGTCGCCCGGCGGGCCGAGGTCGGCAAGACGACCGTGTACCGGCGCTGGGGCTCGGTGACCGGGCTGGTCGCCGATCTCCTCGCCGACATGGCCGAGCAGTCGCTGCCCCGCGAGGAGACCGGCTCCCTGCTCGGCGACCTGCGGGCCAACGCGGCCCTGGTGCGGCGCACCCTGGCCGACGCCCGGCAGGGCGCCCTGTTCCGCGCGGTCATCGCGGCGGCCACCTGCGACGCCCGCACGGCCCAGGCCCTCGCCCGCTTCTACGAGGTGCGGGTCGCGGAGTGGGCGCCGTGCGTCGAACAGGGCGTGGCCCGCGGCGAGGTGCCGCCGGGCACGGACGCGGGGGCGGTCGTGCGGGCCGTGTCGGCGCCGCTGTACTACCAGCTGCTGACCACCGGCACCGCCCCGGACGCCCCCGCCGCGGACCGCGCCGCACGGGCGGCGTACGAGGCGGCCGCGGCGGGGGTGTACGTCACCGGGGGCTGAGCACCTCGCCCAGCACCCGCGCCGCCCGCTCCACGTCCGCGAACCCCACGTACAGCGGCGTGAAGCCGAAGCGCAGCACATCGGGTGCGCGGAAGTCGCCGACCACGCCCCGCCCGATGAGCCGGCGCATCACCTCGCCCGCGTCGTCGCAGCGCAGCGCGACCTGGCTGCCGCGCTCGGCGTGGGCGGCCGGCGTCAGGGACTCGACGCGGCCCGCGGGCACGTACTCCCGCACGCACTCCAGGAAGAAGTCCGTCAGGGCGAGGGACTTGGCGCGCACGGCGTCCACCGACACCCCGTCCCACACCTCCAGGGCCGCCTCCAGGGCGAGCATGGAGAGGATGTCCGGCGTGCCGACGCGCCCCCGCAGGGCGCCCGGCGCCGCCTCGTAGGACGGCCGCATCCCGAACGGCTCGGCGTGCGAGTTCCAGCCGGGCAGCGGGGAGTCGAAGCGGTCCTGGAGGTCGCGGCGGACGTACAGGTACGCCGGTGAACCCGGGCCGCCGTTGAGGTACTTGTAGGTGCAGCCGACGGCCAGGTCCACACCGTGCTCGTCCAGGCCGACCGGCAGCGCGCCCGCGCTGTGGCACAGGTCCCAGACCGACACCGCGCCCGCGTCACGGATCGCCGCCGTGAGGGACGGCAGGTCGTGGAGGCGGCCGGTGCGGTAGTCGACGTGGTTGAGCAGCACCGCGGCCGTGCGCGCGCCCAGCGCCGACGGGACCTCGGCCGGGGCGACCGGGCGCAGGGTGCGGCCCGTCAGCCGGGCGGCCGACTCGGCTATGTAGCCGTCGGTGGGGAAGGTGGTGGCGTCGACCAGGATCTCGTCCCGGTCCTCGCCCGCCATCCGCACGGCCGCCACCAGTGCCTTGAAGACGTTGACACTGGTGGAGTCGCCGACCACGATCTGCCCGGCCGCCGCACCGACCAGCGGGGCGATCCGGTCGCCGATCCGCTCCGGCGCGGTCCACCAGCCGCTCTCCTCCCAGGAGCGGATGCGCAGCTCGCCCCACTGCCGCCGCACCACGTCCGCGACCCGGCCGGGGACGGCGGCGGGCAGCGCGCCCAGCGAGTTGCCGTCCAGGTAGACCACCTCGTCGAGCACGAACTCGCCGCGCTTGCCGGCGAGTTCGTCGACGGAGTCCAGCTTCTGCGCGCGCGTCCTCAGCTCAGACATGGGACCTCGCCGTCCACAGCTCCGGGAAGACGTTCTTGCGGGCGCGCTTCTCCAGCCAGGCCACCCCGGCCGAACCGCCGGTGCCCTGCTTGGCGCCCATCGCGCGCCGGGTGGCCACCAGGTGGTCGTTGCGCCAGCGCCAGACCAGCTCGGCGACGTCGGTCAGGGCCTCGCCGAGCCGGGCCGTCTCGTCGCCCGGGTCGCCGCCGTAGACGGCCGTCCACACGGCCTCGACCTCGTCGGAGGGCTCGTAGCGCCGGGAGACGTCACGGGAGAGCACGGAGGACGGCACGGCGTGGCCGCGCCTGGCGAGGAACCGCAGCACCTCGTCGTACAGGCTGGGCTCGTGCAGCGCCTTCTCCAGCTCGGCGTGGACGCGGGGTGCGCCGCGGTGCGGGACGAGCATGGACGCCGACTTCTCGCCGAGCAGGAACTCCATCCGCCGGTACATGGCCGACTGGAAGCCGGAACCCTCGCCGAGGGCGCCGCGGTAGGAGTTGAACTGGGCCGGCGTGAGGTGCGCGAGCGGCTTCCAGGAGGCGTTGAGGGCCTCCAGCTCCCGCACGGAACGTTTCAGCGCGTCCAGCGCGGTCGGCACGTCGTCGCGGCGCAGGGCGCGGGCGGCGGTCTCCCACTCGTGCACGATGACGGTGAACCACAGCTCCATCACCTGGGTCGTGACCAGGAAGACCATCTCTCCGGGATCGTCGGAGAGGGTGTGCTGGAGGTGGGTGAGCACGTCCGCCTTGACGTAGTCCTCGTACGGCGTCGTGCCTTCGAAGTCGAGATGCGGGGTCTCGGGCTCCTGCATGTCGTGAGCCTCATGGGACATCGCTGTCTCCTGAAATGTACTCCGGGTAGCGGTCCGCCCCTGCCGATGCCGGCACGGGGGCCCCGGTCCCCACCCGCATCCTCCGCAATCCCACCCGGACCTCGCAAGGCCCGCCCGAACATTCGGCCGGGCCTCACGTGTCTTCCCAGGTCAGCCGAGGGTCTGGGCCGCCGTCGGCGAGGAGTCCTTCAGGAACTGCGAGCAGCGCTCGTACTCCTCCTGCTCCCCGATCGCCCCGGCCGCGCGGGCCAGAGCGTGCAGCGCCCGCAGGAACCCGCGGTTGGGCTCGTGCTCCCACGGCACCGGCCCGTGGCCCTTCCACCCGTTGCGGCGCAGCGCGTCCAGCCCGCGGTGGTAGCCGGTACGGGCGTAGGCGTACGACTCCACGACGCTGCCCCGCTCGAACGCCTCGTCGGCCAGCCGCGCCCAGGCCAGCGACGACGTCGGGTACTTCGCGGCGACGTCCGCGGCCGGGGTGCCGCCCGCCAGCAGCTCGCGGGGCTCCGGGTCGTCGGGGAGGTGGGTCGGGGGCGGTCCCCCGAGAAGGTTCTCGTGAATCGTCATGGGGCCAGTCTGGTACATCCGGGAGGGGGAGGGGTGGTGGGGCGTGGGGCGCGCAACGGCCGACGGGGACGGCACGTCCCTCAAGCGGCGCGGGGAACTGCGCGACGAGCCCACGACAGCCCGCAGCCGCGCACGCGCCCCGGCACCCCCGTCCCTAGGCGATCCGCCCCTTCACCGGCTCCCCCTCCAGCGGCGGCACCGCGACGGACCCATGGCTGCGGCACTCCGGCCTGCGGCACCCCGGCGGCAGCGTCCGTACGGTCGCGAAGGCAACGCCCGCCCCCAGCGCGAGCGTCCCCGCACAGATCCACATCGACCGCCCGAACGCCCCGTCGAACGCCCCCGGCGACCGGTACGCCTCCTCCCCCATCCCCGCGAGCAGCGGCAACGCGGCCACCGCGACCAGGCCGGCCGCACGGGCGGCGGCGTTGTTGATGCCGCTGGCCAGCCCCGCCCGGCTGACGTCCACGGAGGCCAGGACGGTCGCGGTGAGCGGGGCGACGAGGGTGACCATGCCGAGGCCGAGGACCAGCATGGCGGGCAGGACGTCGGCGACATAGGAGGCGCCCCTGTCCACCCGCAGCATCAGCAGCATCCCCGCCGCGCACAGCAGCGGCCCCACGGTGAGCGGGATCCGCGGCCCGATCCGCTCCCCCAGCTCACCGGAGCGCGCGGAGAGCAGCAGCATCAGCACGGTCGTCGGCAGCAGTGCCGTACCGGCCTGGAGGGCCGACCAGCCCACCACCACCTGGAGCTGGATGACCGAGAGGAAGAAGAACCCGCCGAAGGCCGCGTACACGCACAGCGTGACCAGATTGACCGCCGTGAACTGGCGGGAGGCGAAGATCCCGAGCGGCATCATCGGGTCGGGCCGGCGCTTCTCGACCAGGACGAAGGCGACGCCGAGGGCCACGCCGAGCGCCGCCGTGATCCAGTCGGCCTCGATCAGCGCGTACGTCACCAGGGCCAGGGAGGCCGCCCCCAGCAGGGCGCCCAGCACGTCGAAGCGGCCGTGCTCGCCGCCGTCGCCGGACTCGGGCACATGCCGCAGGGCGACCGGCACGCACAGCAGGGCCAGCGGCACGTTCAGCAGGAACACCCACCGCCAGCCGGGGCCGTCCACCAGCCAGCCGCCCAGGAACGGCCCGACGGCCGCGCCGATGCCGCCGAACCCCGACCACAGGCCCACCGCGCGGCCCCGGTCGTCGGGATGGAACGATGCCTGGATCAGGGCCAGCGACCCCGGCGTCAGAAGCGCGCCGCCCACGCCCTGCAACGCCCGCGCGGCGATCAGCACCCCCGCGTTCGGCGCGAGCCCGCACAGCAGCGAGGCCGCGGCGAACCAGACGACGCCGATCAGGAACACCCTGCGGCGGCCGTACCGGTCGCCCAGGGAGCCCCCGAGCAGGATCAGCCCGGCCAGCGTGAGCAGGTAGGCGTTGACCGTCCACTGGAGGGCGGCGAGACCGGCGTCGAGGTCACGGCCCATGGCGGGCAGCGCCACATTGACGACCGTCGAGTCCAGCAGGGCCATGCTGGAGCCCAGGATCGTGGTCAGCAGGATCCCCCGGCCCTGCGGCGAGGCCAGCCGGACATCGCTCATGGGCCCAGTAAACAGCGAGCCCGGCGCCGAGGCACCGGGCTCGCAGGGCACTGCGCGGGTTACTTGATCTTCGTACCCGTGGAGCGCAGGTTCGCGCATGCCTCGACGACGCGGGCGGCCATCGACGCCTCGGCCAGCTTGCCCCAGGTGCGCGGGTCGTATGCCTTCTTGTTGCCGACCTCGCCGTCGACCTTCAGGACGCCGTCGTAGTTGGCGAACATGTGGCCGGCGACCGGACGGGTGAAGGCGTACTGGGTGTCGGTGTCGATGTTCATCTTCACCACGCCGTTCTCCAGCGCGGTGGCGATCTCCTGCTCGGTGGAGCCGGAGCCGCCGTGGAAGACGAAGTCGAACGGGGACGCCTTGCCGAACTTGGCGGCGACGCCGTCGTTCAGCTCCTTCAGCAGCTCGGGGCGGAGCACGACGTTGCCCGGCTTGTACACGCCGTGGACGTTGCCGAAGGACGCGGCGAGCAGGTAGCGGCCCTTCTCGCCCAGGCCCAGGGCCTCGGCGGTGCGGATCGCGTCGTCGACGGTGGTGTACAGCTCGTCGTTGATCTCGTGGGTGACGCCGTCCTCCTCGCCGCCGGTCGGGGTGATCTCGACCTCAAGGATGATCTTGGCGGCGCGGGCGCGCTCCAGCAGCTCCTGCGCGATGGACAGGTTGTCGGCGAGGGTCTCCGCGGAGCCGTCCCACATGTGGGACTGGAACAGCGGGTTCTCGCCGCGGGCCACGCGCTCCTCGGAGATGGCGAGCAGCGGACGGACGTAGCCGTCGAGCTTGTCCTTCGGGCAGTGGTCGGTGTGCAGGGCGACCGTCACGTCGTACTTCTTGGCGACGATGTGCGCGAACTCGGCCAGCGCGACCGCGCCGGTGACCATGTCCTTGTTGTGCTGGCCGCCCAGGAACTCCGCGCCGCCCGTGGAGATCTGGATGATGCCGTCGCTCTCGGCCTCGGCGAAGCCGCGCAGGGCCGCGTGCAGCGTCTGCGACGAGGTGACGTTGATGGCCGGGTAGGCGAACTTGCCTGCCTTCGCCCGGTCGAGCATCTCGTTGTAGACCTCGGGGGTTGCGATGGGCATCTGTCCGCTCCTTGTATGTGCGGGTGGGCGTTGTTGGTGCTTACGTCCCTGACCTGGAACCTGGGTTCGACGCCGTCGTCGGCCCCATCTTTCCAGACTTGGCCCGGAGGTCCAGGTGTGGTCCGCAGGGCGGTCGGTACCGGCGAGTAGGAACGGTCAGTCCAGACCGAGCTCGTCCTTGGAGTACGCGAAGCGGTACGGCACCCCCGCGCCGGCCTCGATCTTCTCCGCGGCTCCGGTCGCGCGGTCGACGATCGTGGCGACGGCCACGACCTCGGCTCCGGCCTCGCGCACGGCCTCGACGGCGGTCAGCGGGGAGCCGCCGGTGGTGGAGGTGTCCTCGACGACCAGCACGCGGCGGCCCTTGATGTCCGGGCCCTCGACGCGGCGCTGGAGGCCGTGCGCCTTGGCGGCCTTGCGGACGACGAACGCGTCCAGGCGCCTGCCGCGGGCGGCGGCCGCGTGCAGCATCGCGGCGGCGACCGGGTCGGCGCCCATGGTGAGACCGCCGACGGCGTCGAAGTCCAGGTCGGCGGTCAGGTCGAGGAGCACCTGGCCGACCAGCGGGGCGGCCTCGCCGTCCAGGGTGATGCGGCGCAGGTCGACGTAGTAGTCGGCCTCCAGACCCGAGGAGAGGGTCACCTTGCCGTGCACCACGGCCTTGTCCTTGATCTGCTGCAGCAGCGCCGCACGTACTTCCGTCATGCCTGACAGCTTAGAGCCGGGTCCAGCTCCAGGTCGTCGTGGCCTCCAGCGGCTCCAGGGGCGTGACCAGGCGCGGGGCGGTGTTCAGGCCGTCGGGCGGGCCGGTCTGGGGTTCGACGCAGACCGCTTCCTGCTGCTCGTCGTAGATCACCACCCACTGCTCGGGACTGGTGATCTTCAGTTCCAGGAGTCCGGGCCAGGTGAGGGTGACGTCGACGCCGCCGGGCATGCCGAAGCAGTCGTCCCAGGGGCCCGGCTTGGGGTCGACGCGGTGGCCGGTGGGCAGGTGGTCCGCGCCGCGCTCCTCCTGCCACGCCGGGTCGAAGGACAGCGTCACGCCGGTGCTGTCCAGGGTCCGGTTGAACCAGGGGTGCCAGCCGATCTGGGCCGGATAGGAGTCGTCGTACGTCTCGACGGACATGGTGAGGGTCACCGAGTGCGGGGTGAGGGTGACGGCCTGGGTGACGCGGCCGGGGTAGGGCCAGGGGTCCACCAGGTCGTACGTGATCACCGCCTCGTCGCCGGTGACGCGGGCGACCTGCCAGACGCCGTCGCGGGCCGTGCCGTGGATGGCGTTCGGCGGGGCGTTGAGGGGCAGGCGGTGCTCGACGCCTCCGTTCAGGAAGCGGCCGTCTCGGGTGCGGCCGCACCAGGGGACCATCGGGAAGCAGCCGTAGCGGTCCCCTTGGCGGAGCAGTTCTCCGCCGGCGACTTCGAGGCTGCTCAGGCGGCCGCCGTTGCGGGGGGTCACCGTCAGTCGCGCGTCGCCTGCGGTCAGCGTGATGTCTTCGTTACTCACGGGGTGACCCTACTGGGGGCATCGCGAGGGTGGGGGGCGGTGGCTGAATCACGGCGGCTGCGGGCGGTCCGAGCCCTTACCGGCGTCTGCGCAGTGCCCGTCCCGCGACGATCACGGACGCCACCACCAGGGCCGCCGCCGGTGCCGCCCAGCGCAGTGTCGTGGCCGGGCTCGTCGTCTGCGGGGCCGGGACCGGGGCGTAACGCCCACGCGGCGGGGCGTGGTCCACTTCCTCCGCGCTGCGGCCGATCATCGTGCGGCGGGCGTGGGCCGCTTCGGAGAGGGGTTCGGAGGGGGTCTCGTCCACGTCGTCGGCGAGGGGGTCCAGGGCGGGGGGCGGGACCTCCGTCTCGAAGACGGACGCCGGCGCCTCCTCGGCCGGCTTCTCCTCTACGGGCTCCTGCTCGGCCGGCTTCCCCTCGGCGGGCTCCTGCTCGGCCAGCTTTTCCTCGGCGGGCTCCTGCCCAGCCGGCTTCCCCTCGGCCGGCTCCTCCGTCGCCAGGTTCTCCGCGAAACGGTTCAGCAGGCGGGTGATCGCCGCCGTCACCGTGTCGGGCGGGAAGTCCGTCACGCGGCCGTCCGCCGTCGCCGTGCCCTCGAAGGCGAGGGTGCAGCCTTCCTCGGTGTCCCGGAGGCGGAGGGTGAGCGCGAACTTAACGGAGCCCGTGCCGCGGGCCTCGGCCCCGTCGCCCTCGACGGTGCAGGTGCCGTCCTCGCGGGGTGTGAGGACGGCCGTGCCCCGGTAGGTGATCGTCGTGTTGCCGATCCGGACCTTCAGGCGGCCCGCGATCGGGTCGGCGCCCTCCTCCTGCTGGAGCCCGGGCACCGCTCGGGCGACCGTTGCGGGGTCGGCCAGCGCAGCCCGCACCCGCTGCGAGGAAACCGGGACGTGCACCTCATGCTCCATGAGGTCGGAGAATACCCAGATGCGGGCCGAAAACACCCTCCCCTGCGGGCCCGGATCACCCCCGGCACGGCCGGATCACTCGCCCGCCTCGCCCGGAGTGACGAGCCCCGTCTCGTAGGCGACGACCACCGCCTGGGCCCGGCTGGTGAGGCCCAGCTTGGTCATGGTGCGGTTGAGGTGGGTCTTGACGGTGGCCTCGCTGATGAACAGGCGCTCGGCGGCCTCGGCGTTGGTCAGGCCCCGGGCGACCAGGCGGAGCACCTCGGCCTCGCGGCCGGTCAACGCCTCCAGGCCGGGCGGCGGTTCGGTGCCGGAGCGCAGGGTGGCGCGGCCGGTGTACGCCTCCACCAGGCGCCGGGTGACGGCGGGCGCGAACAGGGCGTCGCCGCCGTGGACGGCGGTGACGGCGGCGAGCAGGCGTTCGGGGCCCGCGTCCTTGAGCAGGAAGCCGCAGGCGCCGGCGCGCAGGGCGTCGTAGACGTACTCGTCGAGGTCGAAGGTGGTGAGGATCAGGACACGCGGGGCCGGGTCGGTGGCGTCGGCGAGGATGCGTTCCGTCGCCTCGATGCCGGTCATGCCGGGCAGCCGGATGTCCATCAGGATGACGTCGGGGCGGGTGGCGGCCGCCAGGGAGACGGCCTCGGCGCCGTCGGCGGCCTCGCCGACGACCTCCATGCCGGGGGCGGCGCGCAGCAGCGCGACCAGTCCGCTGCGGACGAGGAACTGGTCGTCCACCACGAGCACTCTGATCACTGTCGGTCGGCGTCTCCCCGGCGTGCGGCCTGTGATGACGTCGGCAGGGTCAGCAGCACGCCAAAACCACCCTCGCGGCGCGGGCCGACGACGATCGTCCCGCCGTAGAGCTTGGCCCGCTCGCGCATGCCGATCAAGCCATGGCCGCCCTGTGGCCGGATTCTGGCCGGATCCACCCCTTTCCCGGTGAGCCTGAGCCCTCTTCCCTCGGTGTCCCTGGGGAGGGTGACGCCGGGGCCGTCGTCGACGACCGAGACGGTCAGCGTGCCGGGGCGGTAGGTGAGTTCGACGGCGGCGCGGGCGCCGGGGGCGTGTTTGATGACGTTGGTGAGGGCTTCCTGGACGACCCGGTAGGCGCACAGCTGGACGCCGGGCGGCAGGGGGCGGGGCTCGCCGGTGACGGTGAGGGTGACGGCCAGGCCGCCGGAGCGTACGCGGGCGACCATGTCGGCGAGCTGGCCGAGGCCGGGGGCGGGGGCGGCGCTGTCGGCGGGGGTGTCGTCGGCGCGCAACAGGCCGAGCATGCGGCGCAGTTCGGCCAGGGCCTCGCCGCTGGTGGCGGCGATGGTGCCGAGGGCCTCGCGGGCGGTGCCGGCGTCGGTGTCGAAGACGAAGCGGGCGAGGCCGGCCTGGACGTTGATGACGGCCATGTGGTGGGCGACGACGTCGTGCAGTTCGCGGGCGATGCGGACGCGTTCGTCGGCGACCTCGCGCCGGGCCCGTTCGGCCTGTTCGGCGCGGAGTTGGCGGTTGAGCTCGGCGGTGCGCCGGGCGCTCCAGCCGAACCGGCACAGCACCAGCGGGAACCCGGCGGCCTGGGCGACGACGGACGCCATGTTCGAGCCGTCGGTGATCAGCCCGGCGTAGATCCAGTTCGCGGCGAGCAGGGCGGCGCAGGCGAGGGCGACGCGCAGCGGCCGCAGGGAGGCGACGGTGTAGAGGGCGAGCATGGGGCCGAGGGAGCTGACCACCGGCCAGTACCCGGCGGTGGTGTACCAGGTGCTGGCGGCGAAGCAGAACAGGCAGACGGCCACCGGGGCCTTGGTGCGCAGGGCGAGGGGGAGGTTGACCAGGGCGACGAGGGTCCAGCCGAGCGGGTCGAGCGCCGGCCAGCCCTGGGCGGCGGACTCCGTGCCGAGCAGCAGGGCGACGGTGGTGAGCGCCAGCGCGATCACGACGTCGGCGGCGAGGGGGTGGGTCCGCATCGCCGCAGCGTAACGCCGGTGTCGGGACGCGGGCGTCAACTGGTGGCCGTACCGCGAAAGTTGTAGGAACCGCGCGGCTACCGCACGGGTTGGCGGCGGAATCCACCCGGTGCGGGATGAGCGAGGCGCGGCGGCGGCCGTAGCGTCGGTGGCACGACGGCGGCACGGGGGACGGACCGTGGGGGACGGACCGCAGCCGCCGAGGCCGCGAGCGACACGGGGAACCGACGGGGGACCCCGGCTCGCGGCCGACCGAAGAGGGGAATCACGCACATGTCTCTGCGTACGAAGGCCGCCGCGCTCACCGTCGCCGCCGCTCTGGCCGGCGGGATCGGGCTGACCGCCGTGCCCGCCGCCGCCAGCACCTCCCAGGGCTTCGTCTCCGGGACCGGCGCGGTGCAGGACGACTGGACCGACGAGGGCACGCTGTCGCAGACCAGCTACAGCAAGAGCAACGCGACGGCGATGCTCCAGCAGATCCTGTGGGCCGAGGGCGTGAAGGAGTCGAACGGCACCGCGTTCGACTACGCCGACATCGACGGCAAGTACGGCCCGAACACCACCTACGCCGTCAAGCAGCTGCAGAAGCTGTTCAACCGCTACGGCGCCGGTCTGACCGTGGACGGCAAGGCGGGCAAGAAGACGCTCGGGTTCGCCAGCAAGAACTTCCTGGTGGACGAGGGCTCCGGCAAGGTCGCCTACATCGGCGAGCAGCACGTGCTGAACTTCAAGCGCGTCAGCGGCAAGTACCAGCTCAAGGTCAACAACACCCGCGGCTGGAAGGTGGCGTCCTACACCACCCTCAACGTGGTCTGAGCCATCGCCGGTGGGGGACCCGGCGGCCCGCCTCCTGCCCCTCGGGGCGGGGGCGGGCCGCCGTCGTGCGCTCAGTACCGCGGGTGCACCAGGGTGGACACCGGGGCGTCGGCAACGCGGGTGCGCTCGGCGGCCAGGGCGCCCTCGGCGAGGTCGGCGGCGGTGAGGGTGCGGGGGGTGCCGGTGACGCGCAGGGCGGGCGGTTCGCCGGGGGCGGCGAGGAGGAAGCCCCAGTCGTGCGGGGGGCGGGCGGACTCGGCGGTGCGGTCGGGGCCGGCGGCGAAACCGGCGGCGCGTCCGTCGACCAGATAGGGGGAGGTGGCCAGGCCCGCGGCGCGCAGGGTGGCCTCCACCGTCCAGTAGGCGCGGGGGCGGGTGGTGACCGGTCCGGCGTGCACGACGAGCCGGCCGCCGTCGTCGAGGGCGCGGCGGGCCAGGCCGTAGAACTCCTGCGAGTACAGCTTGGTGCTGGCCGTGATGCCGGGGTCGGGCAGATCGGCGACGACCACGTCGTACGCGGCCGGGGGCGCCGCGCGCAGCCAGCCGAAGGCGTCGGCGGTGCTGACGTGGACGCGCGGGTCGGCGTACACCCGGCCGTTGAGGGCGGCGAGGGCCGGGTCGTTGCGGGCGAGGCGGATCAGGCCGGCGTCGATCTCGACGATGTCCAGGCGGACCACGCCGGGGTGGCGCAGCACCTCGCGGGCGGCGAGGCCGTCACCGCCGCCGAGGACGACGACGCGTGCGTGCGGGCCGTTCATCGCGGGGTGGACCAGCGCCTCGTGGTAGCGGCGTTCGTCATGGCCGCTGACCCGCAGGCGGCCGTCCAGGAAGAGGTCCAGGGGCCGTCCCCCGGTGCCTCCGGTGAGCACGATCTCCTGGACGCCCGTCTGGAGGGCCACGCGCACATCGGGTCCGTAGACCGCCTGGCGGGCGGCGCGTTCGAAGTCGTCGACGAGGACGGCGGCGGCGGCGAGCACGCCGAGCACGGTCAGGTTGGCGGCGATCAGCAGCCAGCGGCCGCGGCGGGTGAGGTCGCGGTGGAACAGGCCGAGGACGAGGGCGCCGCCGACGACGACGTTGACCGCGCCGGTGAGCATCGCGCTGGTCAACTGGCCCAGCGCGGGCAGCAGCAGGAACGGGAAGGCGAGGCCGCCGACGAGGGCGCCCACGTAGTCGGCGGCGAACAGGTCGGCGACGGCGCCGCCCGCGTCCTGGCGGCGGATGCGCTGTATCAGCTCCATCAGGAGGGGGACTTCGGCGCCGATGAGGATGCCGGTGGCCAGCGAGAAGGCGACCAGCAGGGCGCGCGGGCCGCCCGCCCACAGTCCGCCCCAGGCGCCGGTCCAGGCGAACACCGCGTACAGCGCCATTGCGCTGCATCCGCCGACGAGCGCGAGGACCGCCTCGATCGCCCCGAACCCGGCGGCGGCGCGCGGGCGCAGGCGTTTGGCGGCGAGGGAGCCGATGCCCATCGCGAAGACCATGACGGACAGCACGACGGACGCCTGGGTGACCGAATCACCCATCAGATACGAGGCGAACGCGACGAGTTGGAGCTCGTAGACCAGCCCGCAGGCCGCGCAGACGAAGACGCACGCCAGGACCAGGAAGCGCCCGGTGCCCGGCCGGACGGGCAGCCGCGCGGACCCGCGCCACGAGAGCGGGGCGCCGGGCGGGGCCGGGGCGTGCGGATCGATCACGACTGCGACGTTACGTCACGCCTCGGGCACGCTTCGTCACCCACACGTGTGGAAGTGGCGGCGCGGCGGCCGAGGGACGTTTCGTCCCGGCCCCGTCACCCGGCCGGGACCGGCTCCCGGACGCCCACGCGGGTGCGGGTGGCGACCAGTTGGCCGTCCTGCGGGTAGGCGTGCCAGGTGCGCCAGTGGACCTGGCCCTCGTGGCGCTGGGCGAGCAGGGCGGTGAAGGCGTGCGGACTGCCGGGGAAGACGCCCGCGAGGCCGTTGGGGTGGTCGGAGACCAGGGCCAGCAACTCCTGGGCGCGGCCCGCGAAGGAGCCCGGGGAGAGCACCTCCACGCGGGCGGCGAACTCGTACTCCCAGTCGCCCACCCGCTTGGCGACGCCGAGCGGCAGCGGGGTGCTGCTGCCGGGGATGCACGCCACCGTCTCGGAGCAGTTGACCTCGTTCTCCTCCAGCAGTACCTGGTGCGAGGCGCCCAGGAGTCTCAACTGCAGTCTCGCTCCGGCGAGTCGGAGGTCGAGGGTGGCCAGTGCCGGGAGCGGCTCGCGCCCGAGGCACCAGGCGAGGTCGGCCGCGCGCGTGTCGGTGTAGGAGGTCTTCAGGGTCGTGAGCATGGATCGGCTCCGCTAGCACGCAAAAGAAGGCGGTGTGGGTCCGGTGCATCCCGGAAGGCACCGGGTGTTCGGCCCGGTCAGCCCGGTCGGCGGACGGTGTCCGAGGGACGTCCGTGGGGCTGCGTAGGTGATTTAGAGGGAATCATGAACTGTGGCGTCACCACAGCGCTTTTACCCAACTTCGTAGGGTTTCCATCCCTCAGAGGGCTTCACTGCTCAACTGTTCAACCAGGGCGTACGCCTGAACGATGACGGCGTACGCCGGGGCGCCCGGGAACGCGAGGCGCCCGCCGGGCGGGGCCCGGCGGGCGCTGGTCGTGGATGCGATCCCCCGTTCGGAGCTCGGCTGCCCCGTGTCAGCTGCCTCCGCCGCATCCACCGCCGCCACCGCCGCACGATGACGAGGATCCGCCGCACGAGGAGGATCCTCCGCCGCACGAGCTGCCGCTGTCTCCCCCGCCGGCCCACCAGCCGCCGTCAGCGGCCCCGTGGTGCCGGCGGTGGCTCGCGACCGTGTAGTGCCCCGCATGGCGACGGCGGTTGCGCCCGGTCTCGCTCACCGAGGCGAGGACCGCCACCACCACGACGACGGCGACCGCCGCCAGGATGAAGCCGACGAACATGGCGTCACCCTCCTTCCGGTTCCCCCGAAGCGGCCCCCCGTGGGCGCCTCGTTCCTGCGTGACTCGGGGATGCCCGCACCGCGGACGCCCCAAAGCAGAGTTGAGGAAGTCCAGAGCTTCGGCGCAGGATGGCCGCCATGACCTCCACCGCGCGCCCTCTCCTCAACCGCCGGCTCGCCGCGTTCGGGACGACGATCTTCGCCGAGATGTCGGCGCTGGCCCTGCGCACCGGCTCGATCAACCTCGGCCAGGGCTTCCCGGACACCGACGGCCCAAAGGAGGTCAGGGAGGCGGCGGTGCGGGCGCTGCGCGACGGCCGCGGCAACCAGTACCCGCCGGGGCCCGGCGTCCCCGAGCTGCGCACCGCGATCGCCGCGCACCAGGAGCGGTGGTACGGGCTGACGTACGACCCGGACGCCGAGGTGCTGGTCACGGCGGGCGCCACCGAGGCGATCGCCGCGGCCCTGCTGGCGCTGCTGGAGCCCGGCGACGAGGTCGTCGCGCTGGAGCCGTACTACGACTCCTACGCGGCCTGCATCGCGATGGCGGGCGGCACCCGGGTACCGGTGACGCTGCGCCCGTACGACGGCGCCTTCCGGCTGGACCTGGACGAGCTGCGGGGCGCGGTCACCGACCGCACCCGGCTGCTGCTGGTCAACACCCCGCACAACCCGACCGGCACGGTCCTCACCCGCGCGGAGCTGACCGCGATCGCGGAGCTCGCGGTGGAGCGGGACCTGCTGGTGGTGACGGACGAGGTGTACGAGCACCTGGTGTTCGACGGGGCCGAGCACGTACCGCTGGCGTCCCTGCCCGGAATGCGCGAGCGCACGGTGACGATCGGCTCGGCGGGCAAGACGTTCTCGTTCACCGGCTGGAAGGTCGGCTGGATCACCGCCGCGCCCGCGCTGGTGTCGGCGGTGCGCGCCGCGAAGCAGTTCCTGACGTACGTCTGCTCGGGCCCCTTCCAGTACGCGGTCGCCGAGGCCCTCGCGCTGCCCGACGGCTACTTCTCCGCCTTCCGCGAGGACATGCTGGCCAAGCGGGACCTGCTGGCGGCGGGGCTGAGGCAAGCGGGCTTCGAGGTGTTCACGCCGGCCGGCACGTACTTCATCACCACCGACATCAGGCCCCTCGGCTTCGAGGACGGCTTCGCCTTCTGCCGGGCCCTGCCGGAACGCGCCGGTGTGGTCGCCATCCCCAACGCCGTCTTCTACGACCACCGGGAGGCGGGAGCCCCGTTCGTACGGTTCGCCTTCTGCAAGCGCACGGGTAAGTTGCGCGAAGCAATCGAGAGGCTGTCTGACCTGCGGAAACACCTCTGACAGCGCGGAGCCCCGCCCGGGTGACCGAACTTCGCCGGCCGCTCCGCGCTGGCCCCTTGTTGCGTGATGTGCTCAGCCGATACGACGCAACGCACACCCGCGAATCCAATGCGGCGAGGCTCCTGATCACTGGCCTGATGGCACCTGCGCCGCCTCCCCGCGCTGACGCGGGGGACGACGGCCGCGCGAGGCTGCCCGCAGTGCGGTCCGCACGTCGAGAGCCCGGCCGGGGCACACCCTCACGAGGGGGGGTGCCCCGGCCGGGCTCTTGTCGGTGGACCTACTCCCCCGCCTCGCCGTCCTCCGGCTTGTCGGCGTCGTTGACCTCGCCCTCCAGGCCGAGCTGCTCGACCAGCCAGCGGTCGAACTCGATGGCCGCGCGGACCCAGCTCACCGTCGAGGACACGAAGTGCTCGATGCTCACCCCCGTGCCGATCAGCATCTGCGCCTCGCCGATCAGGCGGACCGTGCCGTCGTCGTGGGTGTGGGTGTACACCTTCGGCCACAGGGTGCGGCGGTTCCAGTCGTCGATCGACTCCAGGAGCTGCGGCTTCTGCTCGATCTCGTGCGGCCGGTCGTAGAACGTCCGCACCGAGAAGATCTGCTGCTCGCCCTCGCCGCGGAACATGAAGTACGTACGGAACTGCTCCCACGGCGCCGCGAGGTCTCCCTCCTCGTCGACGACGTACTTCAGCTCCATCTGGTCGAGGAGCTGCTTCACAAGGTCCTGGTCCGGGACGACGGGGCCCGCCGGTCCTTGGGGCTGCGGCTGGGGCTGGCCCCCGAAGTTCGGAATCGAGGACGGGTCGATGCTCACCGTGAATTTCCCTTCGTACGGATTCCGTCATCCTCCCCCATGCGGGGAGGGGCGTGGCAACCCCCGGCGGGCCGAGTAAGCCGTCGGCGGACATGATCCGGCCGATCGCAGCACACGGGGGCCCGCCCCCGGACGAGGGCGGGCCGCACAAGGGTGCCCGAGGGTGCCCGCGGGGCCGCGGGAGGGCGCCCACAGGGCCGCGGGAGGGTGCCTACAGGGTCTTCCCGGTGGCCGGGCCGACCAGGAGGCCGTCGCCGAAGGTGTCGACGCGGACGGTGTCGCCGTCCTTGATCTCGCCGGCCAGGATCTCCTTGGCGAGGCGGTCGCCGATGGCGGTCTGGACGAGCCGGCGCAGCGGGCGGGCGCCGTAGGCCGGGTCGTTGCCCTCGTCGGCGAGCCAGGCCAGGGCCGCGTCGGTGACCTCCAGGGTGAGACGGCGCTCGGCGAGGCGGCGGGCCAGGCGGTCGATCTGGAGGCGGGCGATGCGGCCCAGCTCGTCCTTGGTCAGCGCGGAGAAGACCACCAGGTCGTCCAGGCGGTTGAGGAACTCCGGCTTGAAGGACGCCCGGACCACCTCCAGGACCTGCTCCTTCTTCTGCTCCTCGGTGGTCAGCGGGTCCATCAGGAACTGGCTGCCCAGGTTGGAGGTCAGGATCAGGATGGTGTTGCGGAAGTCGACCGTGCGGCCCTGGCCGTCGGTGAGCCGGCCGTCGTCGAGGACCTGGAGCAGGATGTCGAAGACCTCGGGGTGGGCCTTCTCCACCTCGTCCAGCAGGACCACGGAGTACGGGCGGCGGCGGACCGCCTCCGTCAGCTGGCCGCCCTCCTCGTAGCCGACGTAGCCGGGGGGCGCGCCGACCAGGCGGGCGACGCTGTGCTTCTCGCTGTACTCCGACATGTCGATGCGGACCATGGCCCGCTCGTCGTCGAAGAGGAAGTCGGCGAGCGCCTTGGCCAGCTCGGTCTTGCCGACACCGGTCGGGCCGAGGAAGAGGAAGGAGCCGGTGGGCCGGTCCGGGTCGGCGATGCCGGCGCGGGAGCGGCGTACGGCGTCCGACACCGCGCGCACCGCCTCGCTCTGGCCGATCAGCCGCTTGCCCAGCTCCTCCTCCATGCGCAGCAGCTTCTGCGTCTCGCCCTCCAGGAGCCGGCCGGCCGGGATGCCGGTCCAGGAGGCGACGACGTCGGCGATGTCGTCGGAGCCGACCTCCTCCTTGACCATGGTGTCCTTGGCGGCCTGCTCCTCGGCCTGCGAGGCGGCCGCCAGATCGCGCTCGACGGCCGGGATCTCGCCGTACAGCAGCTTGGAGGCGGTGTCGAAGTCGCCGTCGCGCTGGGCGCGCTCGGCCTGGCCGCGCAGGTCGTCGAGCTTCTCCTTCAGCTCACCGACCCGGTTCAGGGACTGCTTCTCCTTCTCCCAGCGGGCGGTCAGGCCCCGCAGCTCCTCCTCCTTGTCGGCGAGGTCGCGGCGCAGCTTCTCCAGGCGCTCCTTGGATGCCTGGTCGGTCTCCTTGCTGAGGGCCAGCTCCTCCATCTTCAGCCGGTCGACGGCGCGCTGGAGCTCGTCGATCTCGACGGGGGACGAGTCGATCTCCATACGGAGGCGGGAGGCGGCCTCGTCGACGAGGTCGATGGCCTTGTCGGGCAGGAAGCGGGAGGTGATGTACCGGTCGGAGAGGGTGGCGGCGGCGACCAGGGCCGCGTCCGCGATCTGCACCTTGTGGTGGGCCTCGTAGCGGCCCTTGAGTCCGCGCAGGATGGCGATGGTGTCCTCGACGGACGGCTCGGCGACCAGCACCTGCTGGAAGCGGCGTTCCAGGGCGGGGTCCTTCTCGATCCGCTCCCGGTACTCGTCGAGCGTGGTCGCGCCGACCATGCGCAGCTCACCGCGGGCCAGCATGGGCTTGAGCATGTTGCCGGCGTCCATCGCGGAGTCGCCGCCGGCGCCCGCGCCGACGACGGTGTGCAGCTCGTCGATGAAGGTGATGATCTGCCCGTCGGACGCCTTGATCTCGGCGAGGACGGTCTTCAGCCGCTCCTCGAACTCGCCGCGGTACTTGGCGCCCGCCACCATCGCGCCGAGGTCCAGCGCGACGAGCCGCTTGTTCTTCAGCGACTCGGGCACATCGCCCTTGACGATCCGCTGGGCGAGTCCCTCGACGACGGCGGTCTTGCCGACGCCGGGCTCGCCGATGAGGACGGGGTTGTTCTTGGTGCGGCGGGACAGCACCTGCACCACGCGCCGGATCTCGGTGTCCCGACCGATGACGGGGTCGAGCTTGCCCTCACGGGCGGCGGCGGTGAAGTCGGTGCCGAACTTCTCCAGCGCCTTGTACGAGCCCTCGGGGTCGGCGGTGGTGACGCGCCGCCCGCCGCGGGCCTTCCGGAAGGCGTCCAGCAGCTTCTCGGCGGTGGCGCCCTGCCGGGCGAGGACCTCGCCGGCGGCCCCGCCCTTGGCGGCGATGCCGATGAGCAGGTGCTCGGTGGACAGGTACTCGTCCCCGAGGTCCTTGGCCCGCGCCTGGGCGTCGGCGATGACGGCCAGCAGCTCGCGGTTGGGCTGCGGCGGCGCGACGGTGGACCCGGTCACGCTGGGCAGCGCGGCGAGCGCCTTCTCGGCGCCGGCCCGGACCGCGGCCTGGTCGGCGTCGACGGCGGCGAGCAGATCGACGATGTTCTCGTTGTCCTGTCCCTGGAGCAGAGCCAGGAGCAGGTGGGCAGGCGTCAGGTCCGGGTGCCCCTCGGTCACGGCGCGGTTGCTGGCCGCGTTGATCGCGTCCCGGCTCCGGTTGGTCAGCTCGGCGTCCACGTATCCGTTCTCCTCCTGTGCGTCAGCCGTCGGGTGCCACGTCTTCCCCGTGCTGACTCATCCAACGTACACAAAGTTGAGTCTATTCCACTCAAGGCGGCGCCGGGAGGGGCGTCGGCGGGTTAGGTTCCGGGCATGACGACGACGACCGAGAGCCCGCGGCGGGGCACCTACTCCCTGGACCCGGGCGATCCCGATCCGGCCTATCTGGCCTTCTGGCGGGAACGGCACCTGTGCACGCTGACGACCCTGCGCCCGGACGGCAGCCCCCATGTGGTGCCGGTCGGCGTGACCTACGACCCCGAGGCCCGCCTCGCCCGCGTCATCACCAGCGGCTCCAGCAGCAAGGCCCGGCATGTGCTGGCCGCCGGAGCGGAGGGCGCGCGGGTGGCCGTGTGCCAGGTGGACGGGCGGCGCTGGGCGACGCTGGAGGGGCGGGCGTACGTCCGGACGGAGCCGGACCGGGTGGCCGAGGCGGTGCGCCGCTACGCCGAGCGCTACGAGCGGACGCCGTCGCCGAACCCGTCCCGCGTAGTGATCGAGATCGAGTTGACGCGGGCGCTGGGACGGGGCTGAATCCGGCCATGCCGGGGAGCGGGCGATGTCGTGAGATGTCCCGTAAAACTGCAGCGGCGTCACCGTGTTCAGGTCACGGTGACGCCGCTGCGGGGGGAAGCACCTGAGGCGATCTGTTGCGACGGGGGAATCGCGTCAGGCGCTGCGGGGGGTGGCCGAGATGGTCCGTGGGCCGGGGGTGCCCGTCGGTTCCGCCAGCCGGTGGTCTCGCTGGTCGAGGTTCACGAAGATCATTCCGTACCGGATGGCACAGCGCACCGGCTGCGGCGCCCCGCGCGGCCGCCGCAGACACCGGAACGCCCGGACATCGCCGTCCTCGTCGCGGGTGACGACGACGGGCTCGCCGAAGACGGTCACCATCAGGGAGTCACCGTTGTGGGGGAGGGCGGTGACCAGGTCGATGAAGTGCCAGCCGGAGCGGTAGGCGGTGGCCATTTCACGGCGGAACGAGCGGTCGTCAGGAGGAGTAGTCATGGCAATCAGTCCCAGGAAGAGTCATCGGTGGCGCCACCACCGACAGGCACCATGACCGAACCGATGTCGGCGGCCCGAACATCACTCGACTTGCCGGTGAGGCCGCTCACGGCCCCCAGGACCACAACGGCGGAAAGAGCAGCGGCAAGTACCGAGCGAAGCATTCTCTTACGCATAGTCGGCTTCGTCCTCACTCGATGGTCCCCTCTTCCCCCGTCGGGTAAGACGATGGCTCATTCAGGCACGTCATGGCCACACAATCGGTGCATCATGTTCCTGCATGTTCAGGACCCTGGGGGGTGGAGAATTGGGGAATACGGACGCAAAAGGGACACATCCCCACGCCATAACCGATCTGTGCGCGGAGGGTAGTCGCCTGTACACCACCGCTCTGCGTACCGGCCGCGTCGCACGTGCGGAGGTGGCGTCGGCGCCCTGTTTGACGGAGTTCGCCCTTCTCCTGCCGGATCCCGACGACATCAACTGGCTGCGCCCCGTGCCGCCCTCGATCGCTCTGGCGCAACATCTGCACCCTATCGAGCGCGAGATCACCGAGCGTCGCCGTTTGTCTCTGCAACTCGCCGACGTATTCGAGCCGTTCATGGCCGCCAGCGCTCCGGAGGCCGGCGGCACGCACTCGATCACGGTCCTGGAGGGCCGCGACCGCATCAACGCGGCCCTCAACATCGCCACTTCCGAGTGCCACACCGAGATGCTCACCGTGCAGCCCGGCAAGCGGCGCCTGGAGAGCAACCTCCTGAAGGGGCTGGAGCGCGACCGCCCACTGCTCGACCGCGGGGTCCGCCTGCGCACGCTCTACCAGCACACCGCGCGGCACAGTCCCGAAACCCTCGCGTACGTCGAGCAGATCGCAGACGGCAAGGTCGAGATCCGCACCATCGACGAACTCGTCGAGCGCCTCATCATCTGCGACGAGACCGTGGCCTTCATCCCCATCCAGGAGGACCGTCAGGTCGCCCTGGAGCTGCGCCACCCCGGACTGGTCCGCTACCTCATCAAGGTCTTCGAGTTCATGTGGACCCGCGCGGTCCCGCTCAAGATCGGCACCCCTACGAAACCGACCCCGACGGCATCACGGACATCCAGTACTCCATCGCCAAGCTGCTGGTCGAGGGCCATGTGGACGAGGCCATCGCCCGCCGCCTCGGGATGAACGTGCGCACCTGCCGGGCGCACATCGCCAAGCTGGCCACCGCCCTGGGCAGCGGAAGCCGTGCCCAACTCGGCTTCCTCATCGCCCAGTCGGGGATTCTGGACCGGGACCACTGAATGCCGGCCGCATCGGCTGCCTGATCGCCCACTCGGGCATCCTCGAACGGGAGGGAGCACATCCGTGACCCCAGCGCCGCACCCGGACCACGGGGCCGACGAGCTGTGCCCCGTCGGCACGCAGGTCTATGAGAAAGCGCTCCGCGAAGGGCATGTGCACCGCTCGGACACGGAGGCGGCGCCCTGTCTGCTCGACCACGGACTGCTGCACCCGGCCGTCACCGCGCCGCACCGGCTGGAACCGGTCGCACCGGCCCTCGCCCTGCACCGCCTGCTGCAGTCCTCCGCGCAGGCCATCGCCGAACAGCGGCGGCGCGAGGCACGGCTGGCGGAGGTGTTCGAGCCGCTGATGCGCATCGACGGGCGGCCGACCTCGCCGGCCGACATCCCCGCCGTGACCGTGCTCAGCGGCACGGAGCGCATCAACCGGGCCATCACCGAGGCCATGGCGCAGGCGACCGGCGAGGTGCTGTGCGTCCAGCCCAACAGCAACTACGCCAACCCCCGCGGGGAACGGGCGCAGGCCGTCGCGCTCGCCAGGGACCAGGAACTGCTCGATCGCGGGCTGCGGATCCGCACCCTCTACCAGCACACCCAGCGGCACATGCCCCTCGTCGCCGCGCGGTACGAGCAGCTCAGGGGGGCCGCGGAGGCGCGCACCCTCGACGAGATCACCGACCGGCTGATCGTCGTGGACCGCAGCGTCGCCTTCATCCCCGGCGACAAGGACGGCAGCCTCGCGCTGGAGGTACGGGTCCCGGCGCTGGTCGAGTACCTCGCCACCGCCTTCGACCGGCTGTGGCGGCTGGCGACGCCGATGTACCCGCAGGCCGTGGAGCAGCCGACCCTCGACGGGATCACCCCCCGGCAACGGGCCATCGCCGCGCTGCTGGTGGAGGGGCACACCGACGCCGTCATCGCCGACCGCCTCGGCATGAACATCCGTACCGCCCGCGTCCACATCGCCAAACTCGCCGCCACCCTCGGCAGCGACAGCCGGGCGCAGCTCGGCTACCTCATCGCACGGTCGGGGATCCTGGATCGGGAAGGGTGACGCCGGCGGGCGCGGCGTCGGGCGCCGGGCCGTCCAGGCCGACCTGGGCGATGCGGACGCCCAGCTGGGTGCGGCTGGCCGCGCCGAGGGTCTCGGAGAGGCGGGCGATATGGGCCCGGCAGGTGCGCACGCTGATGCCGAGGCGTTCGGCGATGACCGCGTCCTGGTGGCCCTCGGCGAGCAGCGCGGCGATGGACTGCTCGCGGTGGGAGATGCCGTCGATGGCGGGTTCGGGGATGGCCGTCGTCAACGGGATCGCCGCTCGCCACAGGCGCTCGAAGACCGTCGCCAGGTATTCGACCAGGCCGGGGTGGCGCAGTTCGAGGGCCACCGTGCGGTCGGCGTTGGCGGGGATGAAGGCGACCGTGCGGTCGAAGAGGATGAGGCGGTCGATGACCTCGTCGAGGGTGCGTGCCTCGACGGCGTCGCCCATCAGTTCCAGGTAGTGCAGCAGTCCCTGCCCGTGCCGGGCCACATGGTTGTACAGGTCGCGCATCCGTACCCCGCGGGAGCGCAGCGCCAGCGCCCGGTGCAGGCCCTCGGTGAGCTCGTGCTCGCGCCGGATGCCGCCGGGCTGCACGGTGAGCACCTCGGAGACGCAGGCGTCGGTCGCCTCGTCGAGGGCGGCCTGGATCCGGGCGGGGCCGTCCAGGACACGGAGCGCGCTGCCCTCACCGCCGGAGGCGCTGTGCGCGGCGCCGCCCAGACCGGCGTACCGCTCGACGGCGGCCACCGCCGCGCCCACCCGTCGCTGGCTGGCGCTGACCTCGTCGTAGACCCCGCGCAGCAGCCGGGTCATGACCTCCTGGGGCGCGGTGGGCACCAGCCAGTCCATGTCGTCGGGGTCGGGGTGCAGCAGGGCCAGGTCGAGGAGGCAGGTCGCCTGCTCGGCCTCCGCCCGGGGCACCCGGCCACGGCGTACGGCCCGGGTGTACAGCCGGTCCCCGAGCTCGCACAGCCGGTCGGCACCGTGCGGGTGCTCCTCGGTCCCGTGCCCGGCCATCGCCCATCCCACCCCCGACTCCCGCCTCTCGCAGCGCAACTATGCGCGGCCCGGACCGGCTCCCGCAACACGGCTCTTCCCGGTTCGACGGCGGTGATGCACGCCCTCGCCCGGGTTTGTCCGGGCCCCCGGAACATCCGCGTGCAACAAGCTGAAGGCAGCGACGCCCCGGACGCGCCCGGCGCCGGGCACAGCCGCCCGAGGAGGCGTCCGGTGCGCTGCGGGCGGGCCGTACCCAGGCGGTTGCGGATGCCGGGAGGGTGAGGGTGAGGGTGGGAGCGGCGGGACTACGTGAGGCCGATCTCGTCGCAGTCGTCCTTGAGCTTGGCCGTGCAGATCTCGGACAGCTTGTAGATGCCGTCGGCGACGACCGTCTCGGCGATGTTCTCCCGCGTGAGGGCCACCACGCCGACGAGCTGGGCGGGGATGTCCTGGTGGGTGGGGCTGTCGACCTTGTCGCGGGTGAGGGCGTCGAACTGGATGTCGCGGCCCTGGACCCGGGCGACGGCCATCTCGGCGGCGGCCTCGGCCTCGGCGGGGTAGGACTTGTAGACGCTCATGTACTGCTCGCCGGAGACGACCCGCTGCACGGCGTCCAGTTCCGCGTCCTGGCCGGTGATGGGCGGCAGCTCGGTGACCCCGGCAGCCTCCAGGGCCTTGATGATGCCGCCCGCCATGGCGTCGTTGGCGGAGTAGACGCCGACGATGTTGTCCGCACCGATCGCGCCGATCGCCTCGGCCATGTTGGCCTGGGCGTTCTTGGGGTCCCAGTCCTTGGTGTCGTAGGTCTTGGCGATCGTCACCTTGCCGTTGAGCTCCGACAGCGCGCCGTCCTTGAACTGGGCGGCGTTGGGGTCGGTGGGCGAGCCGTTCATCATGACGATCTTGTCGGAGGAGTCGACCTGGGGGCCCATGGCCTCCAGCAGGGTGCGGCCCTGCACCTCGCCGACCAGCTCGTTGTCGAAGGAGACGTACGCGTCGATGGGGCCCTCGGCCAGGCGGTCGTAGGCGATGACGGGGATGCCGGCGTCCTTGGCGCGCTGCACCGCGTCCGCGATGGCGTGCGCGTCGACGGCGTCGAGGAGGATGACGTCGACGCTGTCGGCGATCATCTTCTCCAGCTGGTTCTCCTGCTTGTCCGCGTCCGACTCGGCGTTGGCGTACTCGACCTTGCCCTTGCCCCCGGTGAGCGAGGCGACCTTGTTCTTGATGATGGGGTGGTCGAACTTCTCGTAGCGGGAGTTCACCTTCTCCGGCAGCAGCAGGCCCACGGTGATGTCGTTGCCCTTCGTGGGGCTCGCGTCGCTGCTGTCCCCGGTCTCGTCGAGTACGCCGCAGCCGGCGAGCGAGAGGGTCAGCGTGGACGCGACCACGGATATGGCGATACGACGCATTCGGGGGCTCACTTCAGTGCGTTGCGGACATGGGCGCAACATCACGCCCAGGTGACTGAAAAGCCAACGCGGCGGCGACTGCCAGCGTCAAGGGTTATCACTTAACGAGATGACAACATCACGTTCCGCTCGGTATGTGAAGACGCAGGGGAATCCCCGTACAACCAATGCGTTTCCTCGCTGGTCGTGATCACGACGGGTTCACGGAATCTCCGCCCGCCGCCACGATCCCGACTCGAGGACCGAATGAAGCCAGCCAGACGCACGACCTCCGCCGTCGCGACCGCCGTCGCGCTGACCACCGCCGGCGGGCTGCTCACGGCCGTCTCCGGCCCGGCCTCCGCCGCCACGGCGTGCGGCTCCCCCGTCTTCACCCGGCAGTTCTTCGCGAACACGACGTTCTCCGGAATCCCGAAGAAAACGGACTGCGACCGCGCGGTGGACGAGTCGTGGGGTGCGGCGGCGCCCGCCTCGGGCCTGCCGTCGGACCGATTCGGCGTCCGCTGGACGGTGACCCGCGACTTCGGCTCCGGCGGCCCCTTCACCTTCACCGCCTCCGCCCAGGACGGCATACGCGTCCATCTGGACGGCGTCCGCCGGATCGACCTGTGGAAAAACATCTCGTCCACGGCGTCGAAAACGGTGAATGTCACCATTCCCTCCGGAAAGCACACTCTCCGCGTCGATTTCGTGAATTGGACGGGCCACGCGAACGTCAAGTTCGCCTATTCGCCCCGCACTTCGGCGACCGTCGACACCGTCCGCCCCCTCGCCCCCACCGGCACGGCCGTCACCTACGACCCGGCCACCGGCAGGGCGAAGGTCACCTGGGCGCGCAACAAGGAGATGGACCTCGCCGGCTACCGCGTCTACCGGCGGCTGTCCGGCAGCGGCAGCTGGACGTGGCTGACCGGCACGACGGCGACCTCCTTCACCGATGCCCCGCCCGCGACCGGGGACACCTACGTCTACGAGGTCCGCGCCCACGACAAGGCCGGCAACCGGTCGGCGGGCGGCGCCGACCGCGCCGT
Organism: Streptomyces sp. enrichment culture; assembly: GCF_964272895.1. Classification (GTDB taxonomy): domain Bacteria; phylum Actinomycetota; class Actinomycetes; order Streptomycetales; family Streptomycetaceae; genus Streptomyces. The sequence continues at coordinate 4,040,913 of NZ_OZ186832.1, read as the reverse complement.
CACCACCGCGGACCGCACCGCGCCCGCCGTCCCCTCCGCGGTCACCGCCACCGACGGCCAGCCCGGCGTCACCGTGGCCTGGACCGCCGTACCGGGCGCGACCGCCTATCTGGTGCACCGGCGCTGGGACGACGACGGCGGGGACAACCCCGTCACCCAGGTCGCCAAGGTGACGGCGGCCTCCTGGCGGGACGCCACGGTCAAGGAGGGCCTGTACTACAGCTACTGGGTGACCGCCGTGGACGCGGCGGGCAACCGGTCCGCGAAGTCGGCCCCGCGGTCCGTGTACCACGGCGACTGGGCGCCCTCGGCCCCCACCGGCCTGACGGCGGCCCCGGTGGCCGGCAGCGGCATCCGGCTGACCTGGAAGGCACCGCTCTCGCCGCCGGTGTACGACATCGGCCGCTACCGGATCTACGCCGACGGCGAGCTCGTCGACGAGGTGACGGCGAGCCGGCTCACCTACCTCGACGAGTGGGTGGGGCACGGCACCGCGTACACCTACACGGTCACCGCCGTCGACCACCAGGGCCAGGAGTCCGCCCCGTCGGCGCCGGCCACGGCCACCGCCCCGGCCACCGGCCTCGCCCCCGCGCCCGTCGCCGGGCTGCGCGGGTGGATGTACGGCACCGACGTCGCACTGGAGTGGCAGCCCAACACCGAGGACGACGTCCACCACTACGACGTCTACCGCGCCGTCCGGACCGACGACGTCTGGCGGTACGAGAAGCAGACCGAGGTCCGGCACGGGGACGAGCCGCGGCTCTCCTACGTCACCGACTTCCACGAGCCCCAGGGCGAGGAGGCCCGCTGGGCCGTCGTCGCCGTCGACCACGCCGGCAACTCCCGCTTCACCAGCGGCGAGCCGTTCTCGTACGTCACCGTCCTGGAGACCCCGAGCCGGCCCTGACGCACCTTCGGTCACGGCCCCCTCGGGCCGCGGCCCCGACCGCTGTACCGCTCTGAGAGAGGACCCATGTACCGAACCGGACGCACCACAGCCGCCACCGCCACCGCGGTGGTGCTCGCCGCCACCGGCGGGCTTCTGACCGCGCTCACCGCACCCGCCGCCGCGGCCGGGGGCTGCGCCACGAACACCTTCACCCGGCAGATCTACGCGAACACCACCTTCTCCGGCACCCCGAAGAAGACCGACTGCGACAAGGCCGTCGCCGAGAACTGGGGCAGCGGCTCCCCCGCCACCGGGGTGCCGTCGAACAACTTCGGCGTCCGCTGGACGCTGACCCGCGACTTCGGCTCCGGCGGCCCCTTCGCCTTCAGCGCCTCCACCCAGGACGGCATACGCGTCTACCTCGACGGCGTCCGCAAGATCGACCTGTGGAAGAACGTCTCCTCCAACGCCACCAAGACGCTCAACCTCACCATCCCGCGCGGCAAGCACACCCTGCGCGTCGACTACGTCAACTTCACCGGCACCGCCAACGTCAAGTTCGCCTACGCCCCGCGCACCGCGCCGAGCGTCGACAAGGTCGCGCCGCTCGCGCCCACGGGCGTCACCGCGACCTACGACGAGGCCACCGGCCGGGCGAAGGTGGCCTGGGCGCGCAACAAGGAGATGGACGTCGCCGGGTACCGCGTGTACCGGGCCGACGAGCACAGCGCCGAGTTCCTCCTGGCGAGCGACCCGCACGCCCTGGTGACGGGGACCTCCTGGGCCCAGCCGCTCAGCCCGACGGGCGCCGGGTACCTCTACGAGGTGCGCGCCGTGGACCGGGCCGGCAACGAGTCCCGCGGCAGCGCCGACCAGTTCCTGCGCACCCCCGACCGCCTCGCCCCGACGCTCACCGCGCCGACCGGCAGCCACGACAACTGGCTGGGCGTGAGCCTGGAGTGGACGGCCGACGAGCAGGGCCTGACGTTCGACGTGTACCGCGCCTCCGACCCGGCCGGCGAGTTCAGCAGGCTGGCGACGGTGAGCACGCCCGCCCACCGGGACGAGACGGCGCCCTACGGCGAGACCTCGTACTACCGCGTCACCGCCACCGACGCCGCCGGCAACACCACCACCTCGCCGGTGCTGGAGTTCCACCGCCCGGCGGCGGTGCCCTCCCTGTCCGGCGCGGTCAACAACACCGAGGACACGGGCATCCAGCTGTCCTGGACCTCGCCCGCGGCGGGCCCCTCCGAGTTCCGCGTCTACCGCTGGGACCGCTCCGACGAGACGTCCGTGCCCGAGCCCATCGCCTGCGCGCCCTACCGCACCGGCGACCTCGGGGACCCGCGGCCGCAGTACGCGTGCGACGACCTCACCGCCGAGCTGGGCAGGTCGTACGGGTACCGGGTGCACACCGTCGACGCCCTCGGCCGTGAGTCGGAGCCCTCGCAGCCGGCCGGCGTCACGCGCGCCGACCGTTTCGCGCCGCCCGCCGTCACCGGCCTCGCCCACACCAGCACCGAGTACGGCACGGAACTGCGCTGGGACGAGAGCCCCGCCCCCGACCTCGGTTCGTACGTGGTCCACCGGGCCCCGGCCGACGACCCGGCCACCCTCACCCGGATCGCCACCCTGGAGCCGGGCACCACCCGGTACGCCGATGTGCAGGTGGCCGACGACGAGTCCTGGGTCTACTACGTCGACGCGGTCGACGTGCTCGGCCACTCCCTCCACGCCGACGGCTCCCCGGCGGAGGTCGCCCGCGTCGAGGTCAACGAGTACCACCTCGCCCCCGGCTACAACATCCCCTTCACCTACGACTGGTCGCTGACCGCGGCCACCGAGGCGAACCGGGCCCGGCTGTCCTGGACCTGCACCACCGGCTCGTGCACGGCCGCCGGCTTCCACGTCTACCGCTGGAACCGTGTCACGGAGACCTGGGACCGGCTGACCGAGCAGCCCCTGCCGGGCGACACCCGGACCTACACTGACGCCGCCACCCCGAGCGGCACCACCAGCCACTACGCCATCACGGCCGTCGCCGCGAACGGTACGGAGCTCGGCGCTCCGCACACCTCCGTCGCGACCGCCCCGACCGGAGCCTGACCCGACATGACATCCCGCACCACCGGCCTGCGGCGAGCCACGGCCACCACCGCCGTCCTCGCCGCGGCCGGCGGCCTCCTCACGGCCGCCGCCACGCCCGCCTCGGCGGCCGTCACCTGCGCCTCCCCCGTCTTCAAGCGCCAGTTCTTCGCGAACACCACCTTCTCCGGCACCCCGAAGAAGACCGACTGCGACAGCACGGTCGCCGAGAACTGGGGCACCGGCTCCCCCGCGGCCGGCCTGCCGTCGAACTCCTTCGGCGTCCGCTGGAGCGTCACCCGCGACTTCGGCTCCGGCGGCCCGTTCGCCCTCACCGCCTCCACCCAGGACGGCATACGCGTCTACCTGGACGGCGTCCGCAAGATCGACCTGTGGAAGAACGTCTCGTCCAACGTCACGAAGACGGTCAACCTCACCGTCCCCAGCGGCAGGCACAGCCTCCGCGTCGACTACGTCAACTGGACGGGCACCGCGAACGTCAGGTTCGCCTACACCCCGCGCACCTCGGCCACCGTCGACAAGGTCAGACCGCTGATGCCGGCCGGCGCCTCCGTCACGTACGACCAGGCCACCGGCAACGCCCGGCTGACCTGGGCGCGGAACAAGGAGATGGACCTCGCGGGATACCGGATCCACCGGCGGCTGAAGGGCACCTCCTTCGGCAGCACCCCGCTGGCCACGACCACCTCCACGACGTACACCGACACCACCCTGCCGGAGAACGGCGGCGTCTACTACTACGAGATCCGCGCCTACGACAGGGCCGGCAACACCTCCACCGGCAGCGCCGACCTCGGAGTGACCACGGCGGACAGGACCGCGCCCGCCGCACCGGTGCTGACGGTCACGAGCACCGCGGACGCCAACCACCTCTCCTGGACCGGCCCCTCGGACGCCGTCGCCTACTCGGTCTTCAGCAAGAAGACCTCGGAGACCGCCTGGACCGAGCACCCCGAGACCACCGCCACCAGCTGGTCGGACACCTCGGCGCAGTACCTCGTGTCGTACGACTACAAGGTCCTCGCCCATGACGCGGCCGGGAACCGCACCTACTCCGCCGTCGTCAGCGGCCGCCCCACCATCGCCCCGCCGCGGAACGTCACGGCCACCACCCCGCCGTGGGGCGCGGTGATCAGCTGGACCGAGCCCGCGGAGGGCGGCACCGCGCAGTACATCGTCCTGCGCTCCCCGGCCGCCGCGGACGGCACCCGCACCTGGTCGGAGGCCGGCTGCCGGGACCGCAAGACGGGCACCGACGCGTCGGGCGCCACGGTGTACACCTGCACCGACTACGACGGCGACCAGGGGGCGACGTACGCCTATGTGGTGCGGCGCAAGGACACCTCCGGCCGCTGGTCGGCGGGGTCACCGGAGATTCTCGTCACCCGCCCCGGCGACGAGATCGCCCCGCCGGCGGTGACCAACCTGACCGCCGAGGCCCTGGAGTACGGCGTCGAGCTCGACTGGGACCCGAGCCCGGCGGCGGAGGAGGTGGCCGAGTACCGGATCTACACGCAGGTCTCGGACCACTACGACCCCGAGTACGTCACCACGGTGGACGCCCCCGCCTCGGAGGTCGTGGTGAGGATGCCGGCGGACGGTGAGCAGCACCGCTACGTCGTCACCGCCGTGGACCGCTACGGCAACGAGCTGGAGTACATCGGCGACCCAGAGGGCGACGGGACGTACTGGACCGGGCCGGTGGCCACGACCCGCGTCACCGAGCTGGATCTGCGCCCCACGACGTCCCCGGCCACCGACGGCGGCAACTGCGACCTGGGCGCCTTCCCGGACGACTCCGGCCGCGTCGAGGTCGACCCGTACTGCTACGGCGCCCGCTTCACCGAGGCCGACGGCTACCACGTCCACCGCTGGGACCGCGCGGCGAACACCTGGGTCCGGCTGACCGACGTCCCCGTGACGGCGGACGCCTGGTTCGACACCTCGGCACCCGCCGGGACCACGGTGTACTACGTGGTCTCGTTCACCGGCGCGGCGGGCGAGGCGGACTACACCGAGGTGGCGGACGCCGTGACCCCGCCGGGTGGCAGCTGACCCCAAACCCCGCTGTGACCAGCGGAATTGATGCCTCCGGCGCTGTTGCGAAGCGGTGACGAAGTGCCGATGGATCAAGGATGAAAAAAGAGTGAAGATAGGTGCACCGCAGGGCGCCGGGGGGCTCGGGAGACCGAGGTCCGGACGCAGGCGGGGCACCTTTCTCTCATCTCTCTCATCTCCGCTTCGGCACTTCTGCTCTTCTGCTCTGTCTCAACTAGCGATTCCTTGGGGGGAGTCCACCATGTCCGCTCGTCTCGCCGCCGCCCGCTTCCGCACCGTGGCCGCGGCCGCCCTCGTCGCCGCCATCGCCGGTACCGCCGCCCTGCCGGCGACCGCGACCGCCGCCGAGGGGACGAGCGGCAATCCGCTGACCATGACGCTGGGCGCCCCGACCCCCGACAGCACGCTGAAGCGGGACGGCGAGACCCGGTCGATGACCCTCACGGTCACCAACTCCTCCGACACCGCCCAGGACTTCCAGGCATGGCTGAACGGTGCGGCGGACGGCCCGAGCCCGCTGCTGAACGACTCGGTCGTCTTCGACGTCACCCCCCTGAACGCCCCCGCCACCAAGTCCTCGGTGGGCCGCCAGGACAACCAGTGGCAGGGCCTGTTCTACCCGGCCTCCGGCAACGCCTCCTCCGCCTTCTCCGTCCCGGCGAAGTCGGAGTTCACCTGGAAGGTGACCGTCGGCCTCGGCGCCAACTACGCCACCAACAACGGTGACTTCACCCTCAAGGCGGCCCCGCTCCAGGGCAAGGTCACCGCCGACCCGGCCCGCAACACCGTCGTCTTCAAGACCGAGCCGGCCGTGCAGCCCGGCAAGCTGGAGGTCCGCCTGGACCCGACCGCCGGTGTCGTCCTGCGTCCGGGCGAGCGTGCCGACATGGCGCTGTCCACCCGCACCACCGGCCCCGGTGAGTTCCCCGCCGACATCGACCGCACGCTGGTGATCGACGCCGGCGAGGACCTGGACTTCGGTCTGGAGGCCGACGTCGACGGCAGGACCGTGAAGCTCGCCGAGCCCACCCCGAACCACTTCGAACTGCCCGCCCTGCCCAAGGACTTCGGCGCCGGCCAGGACCTGCTGAAGCTGAAGCTCTCCCTCGACAAGGACTCCGCCGTCGAGAAGGAGACCTCGGTCCGCCTGCACGCCCTGTACTCCATGAACGGCGAGGCGCCCTTCGTCGACTCCCTGGCCGACGCGAAGATCCTCCCGGCCAAGGCTCCCTCCGCCTCCCCGTCCACCACCCCGTCCACGCAGCCGTCGGCCACGCCGACCGCGACCCCGACCGCCTCGGACACCGCCACCGCCACGCCCACCGCGTCCCAGAGCACCACCGCCGCGGCCGGCACCACGGGCAGCACCACCGGCGGCATGACCACGACCGGCTCCCTCGCCTCCACCGGCTCCGGCGCCGGCCTGTACGCCACCGCCGCGGGCGTCCTGCTCGCCGCCGGCTTCGCCGTCGCCGCCCTCGGCAAGCGCCGCCGCACCACCGCCTGACCCCCCACAGAACGGACACCATGCGCATCAAGCGAGCACTCACGGCGGGCGCCGCCGCCGTCGTCGTCCTGACGGCGACGGCGGGCTGCGAGGACGGTGCGGACAAGGCGGCCCCGAACCCCAAGGGCCCGGTCACCGTGGCGAGTTCGGCCCCGCCGAGCCCGCCGTCCGGCACCACCGAGCAGGGCTTCGGCGGCGCCCTCCCCGAGGCCGCCGACACCGCCACGCTCGCCCGCTACGTCGACCTGTTCACCTCCTGCAAGGAGGTCGTGCCGGGCGAGTCGTACGACGCCACCGACGACGGCTCCGACGCGGCGTGGGGCGCCGAGGAGGCCGCCGACCCGTCCTGGGGCATCGCGGAGCGGGCAGTCTGCAGGGACTTCACCTACCCCATCGCCCTGCTGACCGTGGCCGACATGGCGAAGTTCCAGACGGCGGCGAAGGCGAGCGGCGACCGGTTCGCGATCGGGGAGAACATCGCCGTCGTCCCGGTGGGCGACGAGCAGATCCAGGCGCTGTCGCACTCCGAACTGGTCTTCCTGACCTGCGAGGACGACTTCGCCCCGCCGAGCGGCTACCGCACGGAGAAGGCACTGGTCGACGGTTGTGTGCTGAGCGACTACTGGCCCAGCTGATCCGTCCCCGCGCGCACGGCGAAGGGGCCCCGAGCTTCTGCTCGGGGCCCCTTCGGCGCAGGCGTGTGCCTAGTCCTTGGCCTTCTTCGGCCGCCAGACGACCAGCGCGCTGGTCTGCTGCACCTCCTGGTACGGCACCAGGTCGCGCCGGTAGGAGGCGTGCACGGCGGCCTCGCGCTGCTGCATCGCCGCAGCCGCGCCGTCCAGCGCGGCTTCGAGCTCGGCCACCCGGGACTGCAGGGCGGCCACCTGGTTCTCCAGCTCGATGATGCGCTTGATGCCGGCCAGGTTGATGCCCTCGTCCTGCGACAACTGCTGCACCTGGCGGAGCAGTTCGATGTCGCGGGCCGAGTAGCGGCGGCCGCGCCCGGCGGTGCGGTCCGGGGAGACCAGGCCGAGGCGGTCGTACTGGCGCAGCGTCTGCGGGTGCAGGCCGGAGAGCTGGGCCGCCACCGAGATGACGTAGACCGGGGTCTCGTCGGTCAGCTCGTAGGGTGAGAAACCCCCGCGGGGGCGGGGACGACGGCCGTCCATCAGACTCATGCTCCCTTCGCGGCCTCGAACAGCTCCGCCCGCGGGTCCTCACCCGCGGTCGCCTCGCGATACGCCTCCAGCGCGTCACGCGCCTTGTCCGACAGCTCCGCCGGGACGCTCACCTCGACGGTGATCAGCAGATCGCCGCGGGTGCCGTCCTTGCGGACCGCGCCCTTGCCCCGCGCCCGCATGGTGCGGCCGTTGGGGGTGCCGGGCGGCAGTTTCAGGGTGACGGCCGGGCCGCCCAGGGTGGGCACCCGGACCTCGCCGCCGAGGGTCGCCTCGGCGAACGTCACCGGCACGGTCACGGTCAGGTTGTCGCCCTTGCGGCCGAACACCGGGTGCTCGCCGACGTGGACGACGACGTACAGGTCGCCGGCCGGGCCGCCGCGCTCACCGGGCGCACCCTTGCCGCGCAGCCGGATCCGCTGGCCGTCGGAGACCCCGGCGGGGATGCGGACCTGCATGGTGCGCGAGGACTTGGCCCGGCCGCTGCCCTTGCAGACGTCGCAGGGGTTCTCGGCGATCAGGCCGCGGCCCTTGCAGTCCGGGCAGGGGTCGGTCAGCGAGAAGCCGCCGCCGGAGCCCCGCGCCACCTGGCCGGTGCCGACACAGGTCGGGCACACGCGCGGTGTGCCGTTCTTGTCGCCGGTGCCGGAACATGCCTTGCAGGGGGCCTGCGAGGACATCCGCAGCGGGACCGTCGCGCCCTCGATGGCCTCGACGAAGCTGAGGGTCACCTCGGACTCGATGTCCTGGCCGCGCTTGGGCTGGGTGCGGGTGCCGGTGGCACCGCCCCGGTTGAACAGTCCCCCGAGGACGTCGCCGAAACCGCCGCCGAAACCGCCGGCTCCCCCGCCCTGGGCGCCGCCTCCGAAGAGGTCGCCCAGGTCGAAGTTGAACGAGCCGCCGCCCGCGCCCGGCCCCGGCCGGAACCCGCCGTTGCCGAACAGGGCGCGCGCCTCGTCGTACTCCTTGCGCTTCTTGGGGTCGCCGAGCACGTCGTTCGCCTCGGAGATCTCCTTGAAACGCTCCTCGGCCCTGGCGTTGCCCTTGTTGGCGTCCGGGTGGAACTCGCGGGCGAGCTTCCGGTACGCCTTCTTGATCTCGGCCTCGGTGGCGTCCTTGGGGACGCCGAGGACCTTGTAGTAGTCCTTCTCGATGAAGTCCTTGGTGCTCATCCCCGACGTCCCTCCTTTCCGCTCACATACGAAACGCTCGCGTGCGAAACGCTCACGTACGACACGTCAGCCCTCTTCAGAGCCGCTGTCCTTCTCCTCGCCGGCCGGCTTCTCGCCGTCCCCTTCCGCCTTCACCGTCTGCGCGCCCGGCTGCGGCTCGGCGACCGCCACCCGCGCGGGGCGGATGGTGCGCTCCCCGATGCGATACCCCGGCTGGAGGATCGCGACGCAGGTCGTCTCGGTGACGTCCGGTGCGTAGGAGTGCATCAGGGCCTCGTGGATCGTCGGGTCGAAGGGCTCGCCCTCCTTGCCGAACTGCTGGAGCCCCATCTTGGCGGCGACGGTCTCCAGCGACTCCGCGACGGACTTGAAGCCGCCGACCAGCTCGCCGTGCTCCCGCGCGCGCCCGATGTCGTCGAGCACCGGCAGGAGTTCGGTCAGGAGGTTCGCGATGGCGATCTCCTTGACCGCGATCCGGTCGCGCTCGACCCGGCGGCGGTAGTTCTGGTACTCGGCCTGCAGCCGCTGGAGGTCCGCGGTGCGCTCGCCGAGCGCGGTGCGCACCTGGTCCAGCTGGGCCAGCAGACCGGCGTCTGCGCTTGCGTCCCCGGCCGGGGCCGCCGGCTCCTCCGGAGAGGAGGCGGCGGCCTGCGGCTCGGCGTCGTCAGGGGTGGCGCCGGAGGGGACGTCGGGCTTCTCCTCGAAACCCGGGGTCTCCTCCGTCATTACGCGGCACCGTCCTTGCGCTCGTCGTCGATGATCTCGGCGTCCACCACGTCGTCGTCGGCCTTGGGCTGCTCACCGGCGGTGGCACCGCCCGCGGCCTGCGCGGCCTGGGCGTCGGCGTACATGGCCTGGCCCAGCTTCTGGGAGACGGCGGCGACCTTCTCCGTGGCCGTGCGGATCTCGGCGGTGTCCTCGCCCTTGAGCTTCTCCTTCAGCTCGGCGACGGCCTCCTCGACCTCGGTCCTGACCTCGGCCGGGACCTTGTCCTCGTTGTCCTTGAGGAACTTCTCGGTCTGGTAGACGAGCTGCTCGCCCTGGTTGCGGGTCTCGGCGGCCTCGCGGCGCTTGTGGTCCTCCTCCGCGTAGCGCTCGGCCTCCTCGCGCATGCGGTCGACCTCGTCCTTCGGCAGCGAGGAGCCGCCGGTGACGGTCATCTTCTGCTCCTTGCCCGTGCCCAGGTCCTTCGCGGTCACGTGCATGATGCCGTTGGCGTCGATGTCGAAGGAGACCTCGATCTGCGGGACGCCGCGCGGGGCCGGCGGGAGGCCGGTCAGCTCGAACATGCCGAGCTTCTTGTTGTAGGCCGCGATCTCGCGCTCGCCCTGGTAGACCTGGATCTGCACGGACGGCTGGTTGTCCTCGGCCGTGGTGAAGATCTCGGAGCGCTTGGTCGGGATCGTGGTGTTGCGCTCGATGAGCTTGGTCATGATGCCGCCCTTGGTCTCGATGCCGAGGGACAGCGGGGTGACGTCGAGCAGCAGGACGTCCTTGACCTCGCCCTTGAGGACACCGGCCTGGAGCGAGGCGCCGATGGCGACGACCTCGTCCGGGTTCACACCCTTGTTGGCCTCCTTGCCGCCGGTCAGCTCCTTGACGAGCTCGGCGACGGCAGGCATACGGGTGGAGCCACCGACGAGGACGACGTGGTCGATCTCGTTGATGGAGATGCCGGCGTCCTTGATGACGTTGTGGAACGGCGTCTTGCAGCGCTCCAGCAGGTCCGCGGTCAGCTGCTGGAACTGGGCGCGGGTGAGCTTCTCGTCGAGGTGCAGGGGGCCCTCGGCGGAGGCGGTGATGTAGGGCAGGTTGATCGAGGTCTCGGTGGAGGAGGACAGCTCGATCTTCGCCTTCTCCGCAGCCTCACGCAGACGCTGCAGAGCCATCTTGTCCTTGCTCAGGTCCACGCCGTGGCCGGACTGGAACTGCTTGACCAGGTAGTCGACGACACGCTGGTCCCAGTCGTCACCACCGAGGTGGTTGTCGCCGTTGGTGGCCTTCACCTCGACGACACCGTCGCCGATCTCCAGCAGCGAGACGTCGAACGTACCGCCGCCGAGGTCGAAGACGAGGATCGTCTGGTCGTCCTTGTCGAGGCCGTAGGCGAGCGCGGCCGCGGTGGGCTCGTTGACGATGCGCAGGACGTTCAGGCCCGCGATCTCACCGGCCTCCTTGGTGGCCTGGCGCTCGGAGTCGTTGAAGTAGGCCGGGACGGTGATGACCGCGTCGGTCACCTTCTCGCCCAGGTATGCCTCGGCGTCCCGCTTCAGCTTCTGGAGGATGAAGGCGGAGATCTGCTGCGGGTTGAACGGCTTCCCGTCCAGCTCGATCTTCCAGTCGGTGCCCATGTGACGCTTCACGGAACGGATGGTCCGGTCCACGTTGGTCACCGCCTGGCGCTTGGCGACCTCACCGACCAGCACCTCGCCGTTCTTGGCGAAGGCGACGACGGACGGCGTGGTCCTGGCGCCCTCGGCGTTGGTGATGACGGTGGGCTCGCCGCCCTCCAGAACGCTGACGACGGAGTTAGTCGTGCCCAGGTCGATGCCGACCGCACGTGCCATGGTTGATTCCTCCAGCTGACTTGAGTGGAACGGACTCAAGTGTGCACGACGCCCCGCGCCGGGTCAACAGACCTGAGCCAGACCGACTCAACTCTTATCCGTTCCTTACACGCAACTGGCCTCTGACCTGTGCAGACGCCATGCGCGGCGCCGGAGAAGACGTCAACCGAAGCAGGACGAGTACGACGATCAGGGCCCCACCCGCCACCCAGAGCACGGCGCTCGCGCCGAGGGACCCGAGGTGCACCAGCACCCCGACCAGCACCCCGGCCCCGGCCCCGCCGACCAGTACGGCCCGCACCCCGCGCGGGGCGAGCCCGAGCCGGCGCAGCCGGTGGGCGAGATGGTCGGGCCCCCCGCGCAGCAGCGCCCGCCCGGCCAGCCGCCGCGCGGCCACCACCAGCACCAGGTCGGCGACGGCCACCGCGGCGCACGCGAACAGCACCCCCGCGGAGCCGGCCGGCTCGTGCCCCGCGCGCACCAGCACGGCCGCGCCCGCCAGCAGGAACCCGCCGAACAGCGAACCGCAGGCCCCGAGCGCGATCCGCGCCGGACGGCGGCCCTGCATCAGGAACCCGGCCAGCGCCGCCGCCAGCACGCTCAGCAGCACCGCGAGCCCGTCCATCACCTCCGCCGCCGCGCACACCCCCACCCCCAGGGCGGTGACCACCCCGACGGCCGCGGCCAGCCCGTCGGCGTGGTCCAGCGAGCGGAAGGCGACCGTGCCGAGGACGATCCACAGCACCGCGCCCGCCCCGCCCACGGCCCCGGTCACCTCGTACGGCACGACCCAGGCCGCCGCCACCGCCGTACCGGCCAGCAGGAAGCGGGTGCGCAGCCGCCAGAGGTCGACGGCGAGCCCGAGCAGGGCCACCGCCGAGCCGGCGAGGAGCAGGGCGCCGGGCTCGGAGCCCATCCGGGCCACGCCGGTCAGCTCGCCGAGCCCCGCGACCAGCCCGGTGGCCAGCGCCACCGCCACCCCGCCGAGCAGCGGCACGGGACGGGTGCGGCGCCGGCGGTCGACCACACCGCACCTCAGCGCGGGGACACGCAGCAGGGCCGCCAGACAGGCGGCGAGCAGCAGGGCGGCGGAGGCGGCGGCGATCCCGTAGAGCACGGTTCTAAATTAAGGCGGATGTCATGATTTGATACGAATGGCGCATCGGATCGGCGCGCCGTCGCACGGCCGACTGAGGGAAGCCTCAGCGACGCAGGTCACCGATCGCCTGACTACAGTGCGGCAAGGGATACGGGTAGTCTCGAAGGACTGCATAAGTTACCGCTTAGTAATCTCCCAGCATCAGCCTCGCAGGCCCGAGGAGCCCGACATGCAACTCGCCGCGATCATCGTGTCGATGGTCCTGATCGCAGTGGGCAGCGCCCTTTTCGGGCGTGCCGTTCTGCAGATCTTCCGCTTCGTGATGCTCGGCCAACCGCTGCCCGCCGGCGCGCGGACCAACGACCCCGTGCTGCGCACCATCACGCTGGTCAAGGAGTTCCTCGGCCACACGCGGATGAACCGCTGGGGCGTCGTGGGCTTCGCCCACTGGTTCGTGGCGATCGGCTTCTACACGCTGCTGCTGACGCTCGTGAACGCCATCGGCCAGCTGTTCAAGGCCGACTGGCTGCTCCCGGTGCTCGGCGAGTGGACGCCGTACAACGTCTTCGTCGAGTTCATCGGCACGATGACGATCGTCGGCATCCTGATGCTGATCGTCATCCGGCAGCTGTCGCGGCCGGACCGGCCGGGCCGCAAGTCGCGCTTCGCCGGCTCCAACACCGGTCAGGCGTACTTCGTCGAGACGATCATCGTCATCGTCGGCGTCTGCATCTTCACGCTGCACGCGCTTGAGGGCGCGCTGCACCACGTGGACAGCTACGAGGCGTCGTTCTTCATCTCCTACCCGCTGGTGTCGTGGCTGGAGGGCTTCGAGACCTCCACGCTGCAGAACCTGGTCTACTTCTTCGCCGGTCTGAAGATCGCCGCGTCCTTCATCTGGATGATCACGGTCGCCCTGAAGACCGACATGGGTGTCGCCTGGCACCGCTTCCTGGGCTTCCCGAACATCTGGTTCAAGCGCAACGCCAACGGTGAGAGCTCGCTGGGCGCGCTGCTGCCGATGACGTCCGGCGGCAAGCCCATCGACTTCTCCGACCCCGGTGAGGACGACGTCTTCGGTGTCTCCCAGGTCGAGCAGTTCTCCTGGAAGGGCCTGCTGGACTTCTCCACCTGCACCGAGTGCGGCCGCTGCCAGTCGCAGTGCCCCGCCTGGAACACGGGCAAGCCCCTCTCCCCCAAGCTGCTGATCATGTCCCTGCGGGACCACGCCCACGCCAAGGCGCCGTACCTGCTCGCGGGCGGCGGCAAGACCATGGAGGGCGAGGAGAAGGCGTCCGAGGAGCAGCTCGCCAAGGTGCCCGCGGCGGCGCTGGCCGAGGCCGAGCGGCCGCTGATCGGCACGGCCGAGGAGAACGGCGTCATCGACCCGGACGTGCTGTGGTCCTGCACGACCTGCGGCGCCTGTGTCGAGCAGTGCCCGGTGGACATCGAGCACATCGACCACATCGTCGACATGCGCCGCTACCAGGTGATGATCGAGTCGGCGTTCCCGTCCGAGGCGGGCACGATGCTCAAGAACCTGGAGAAGAAGGGCAACCCCTGGGGCCTGGCCAAGAAGCAGCGCCTGGAGTGGACGAAGGAAGTCGACTTCGAGGTGCCGGTGGTCGGCAAGGACATCGAGGACCTGTCCGAGGTCGAGTACCTGTACTGGGTCGGCTGCGCCGGCGCCCTGGAGGACCGGGCGAAGAAGACCACCAAGGCGTTCGCCGAGCTGCTGCACATCGCGGGCGTCAAGTTCGCGATCATGGGCGGCGACGAGAAGTGCACCGGTGACTCCGCCCGCCGCCTCGGCAACGAGCCCCTGTTCCAGGAGCTCGGCATGGAGAACGTCATGGCCCTCAACGCCGCCTTCGGCGAGGAGATGGACGACGAGGGCAAGGTGGTCCCGGAGTCGGCCAAGCCGAAGTCGGCGAAGAAGATCGTCGCGACCTGCCCGCACTGCCTGAACACCCTCGGCAACGAGTACCCGCAGCTCGGCGGCGACTACGAGGTCATCCACCACACCCAGCTGCTCCAGCACCTGGTGGACGAGGGCAAGCTGATCCCGGTGACCCCGGTCGAGGGCATCATCACCTACCACGACCCCTGCTACCTGGGCCGCCACAACAAGATCTACACGCCCCCGCGCGAGATCATCGGCAAGGTGCCGGGCCTGCGCAACGAGGAGATGCACCGCCACAAGGAGCGCGGCTTCTGCTGCGGCGCCGGCGGCGCCCGGATGTGGATGGAAGAGCGCATCGGCAAGCGCATCAACAACGAGCGCGTCGACGAGGCGCTGTCCCTCAACCCGGACATCGTCTCCACCGCCTGCCCGTTCTGCCTCGTCATGCTGACCGACTCGGTCAACGGCAAGAAGAACGACGGCAAGGCCAAGGAGTCCATCCAGGTCGTCGACGTCGCCCAGCTGCTGCTGGAGTCGGTGAAGACGCCCGCCGACCCCGTGGACGACGCGGAGACCGAGAGCGAGCCGGAGCCCGAGCCGGTGAAGTAACGCCCGCGGCACCGCTCGGCGCCCCCTGCCCGCATCGGGTGGGGGGCGTCGGCGTCTCCCGGCGGCGGTCAGAGATCCGTAAGACGTCGGGCCCTGTCCGCCACGGTCGAACACATGCTTCACTACTGAGTCGTTGTCTACGGTGCTGACGAGGTGGACGGTGCCCATGCGAACGCTCGGAGCGGGTGCGGCGGCCGTCGGCTGTCTCGTTCTGCTGGCCGCCTGCGGACCCACGGAGGACGGCGGTGCGCGGCCCGTGCGGCAGAGCCCGTCCGT
Source organism: Streptomyces sp. enrichment culture (assembly GCF_964272895.1). Classification (GTDB taxonomy): domain Bacteria; phylum Actinomycetota; class Actinomycetes; order Streptomycetales; family Streptomycetaceae; genus Streptomyces. The sequence continues at coordinate 4,025,543 of NZ_OZ186832.1, read as the reverse complement.
GAAGGCCGCCCAGGCGCCCGCGCAGCTGCCCGTGCCGCGCGGCGAGGGCAGCGACCTCGCCGACGACTTCAACGGTGACGGACACCGCGACCTCGTCCTCAACGACCTGGTCAAGGAGCAGGCGCACAGCGACGACGCCGGGATCGGCATCGTCTACGGCGGCCCCGGCGGGCTCGCCCCCGGCGCCCGGCAGCTGCTGAGCCCGGCACGCAACGCGGCCCCGACGGACGGGCAGCTGCCCGCCGTGTTCGACGCGGAGGCGACCTGCGACCTCGACGCGGACGGGTTCACCGACCTGGTCGTCTCCACCGACCCGCCCTTCGACGGACAGGGGCGGCCCCCGGTGCCGCTGCAGATCCTCTTCGGCTCGCCGCAGGGCCCGGCCGGACGGGCCGTCCCCCTGGTCATCCCGGCGGTGGCCCGCGCCGGCAACGACTGGCCCGACCAGCCCGCCTGCGGCGACTTCGACGGCGACGGCGCCCACGACCTCGTGGTGCACGCCTCCGACCGGCAGCTGAGCTTCCTGCGCGGCCCCTTCACCCGCGAGGGCGCCCCCCGCGCGGCCGGCGCGCCCCTGCCCGCCCCCGGCAACCTGCCCACCGGCCCGGTGGCCGACGTCGACCGCGACGGCGACGACGACCTGGTCGTCCGCAGCGCCGAGGGCCCCGCGACCGCCACGCTCGTCCTGGGCGGCCCGGACGGCCCCGCCGGCACCGGCACCGCCCTGCCCGAGGGCCTCGACGTGGCCCTCGGCCGCTTCGGGCGCGGCGCGGCCCTGGACGCGGCGGTCGGCGGCGTCGCGCAGACGTCCCTGCGCTACGACCTGCCGGACGCCGACCCCGCCACCCTGGACCTCGGGGGCTCCCTGCTGGACGCCGCCGACCTCGACGGCGACGGGCTGAGCGAACTCGTCTCCAGCGGCTCGGGCATCCGCGTCCTGCACGGCCGTACGACCGGGCCGGACGCCGAGGAGCCGGTCACCGTGCGGCCCGCGGCACGCGGCACCGCGCGGGTCCTCGCCGCCGCGGACTTCGACGGCGACGACCTGGCCGACCTGGTGGTGCGGACGTATGTCGGCGAGACCGAGGACACGGTGGCCGTGTATCCGGGCGCGAAACGGGGGCTGGTGGCCGGGAAGCCGGTGGTCAGCTTCTCGACGGGGGACTTCCTGGAAGGGTGAGCGGCGTGCGGGAGGGGTGAGCTGATGGGGCTGGGCCGCCGGGGGCTGGGCCGCCCGGGGACCCTGAGCCACACCTGTCCCAGGGGGCACGAAAATCCCTCGAACTCACGTACAACCCTTTGCCGTTCACAGATGTCTCCTGAGCAGACTTCAGGAGGCCCACGCATGCACCAGCACCTGCGCACCACCCTCGCGACCGCGGCCGCCGCCGCGCTGACGGGTGGGCTGCTCACCCTCGCGGCGACGCCGGCCACGGCCGCCGACTCCACGCACGTCCCGCAGGCCGACTTCAACGGCGACGGCATCGGGGACATCGGCTTCTCGGCGTGGGGCGCCTATGTGAGCGGCAAGGCCCGCGCCGGCCAGTTCGTGGTGCTCTACGGCACCACCAGCGGCATCTCCTCCGCGAAGCGCTCGGTGATCAGCCAGAACACCACGGGCACCCCGGACGCCGCCGAGCCCGGCGACTTCTTCGGCGCCGAGCACGCCTACGCGGACTTCAACCACGACGGCTACGACGACGTGGCCGTCTCCGCCCCCTGGGAGGACGTCTACGGCCAGGCGGACAGCGGCACCGTGACCGTGCTGTGGGGCTCCCGCGCCGGCCTCACCGGCCGGGGCGTGCTCATCCCCAACCCGGCGCCCTCGGCCCACGACCGCTGGGGCAAGAACCTCGCCGCCGGCGACTTCGACGGCGACGGCAAGGCGGACCTCGCCATCGGCAACTCCTCCAACGTCATCCAGGTCTACCGGGGCGGCATCACCGCCTCCGGCACCCCCGGCCGCGCCCGCAACTCCTTCAAGGCCCCGATCCAGTCCGGCGGCTCGGCGGCCGGCCCGAAGAACCTCAGTGCCGGCGACGTCAACGGCGACCGGCGCACGGACCTGATCGTCGACGGCTTCGAGACCACGTCCGAGTACGGCTGGAACCGCAACTACTACATCCCCGGCACCTCGACCGGCCTGAACGCGTCCGCCGCCAAGCCCCTGCGGCCCGGCGTCATCACCGGCATCGGCGACATCAACGGCGACGGCTACGGCGACATCGTCAGCGGCTGGGAGTACGAGACGCGCCTGTCGGACGGCACGCCGGTCCCGTACTCCGGCAAGGGCGGCAAGGTCTGGATCACCTACGGCACGGCCTCCGGGCCGGGCACGGCCACCGGGATCACCCAGGACAGCGCGGGTGTCCCGGACGCCGCCGAGACCGAGGACTGGTTCGGCAGCGAACTCGACCTCGGCGACATCAACCACGACGGCTTCCAGGACCTGGCCATCGCCTCGGCGGGCGAGAACGCCGGCGACGACAGCGACACCGGCGCGGTCACCGTCCTGTACGGCTCCCAGTCCGGCCTGCGCACCAGCGGCGCCCAGCTGTTCACCCAGAACACCGCGGGCGTGCCCGGCGAGAACGAGGACGAGGACTACTTCGGCTACGACGTCAAGCTCGACGACGTCACCGGCGACGGCCGCGCCGACCTGATCGTCGGCTCCGCCGAGAACGCCGGCGACGGCTCGGTCACCTACCTCCGCTCCGGCGGCAGCCGGATCACCACCTCGGGGGCCCGCCTCGTCACGCCGTCCGCGGCGGGGCTCTCGCTGGCGGGAACGCCGATGTTCGGCGCGAACATGGCGGACTGATCCCCTCGGCGGCCGGTGGCCCCTAGGGGGTGTCTCGGGGGCGAGCGCCAAGTCCCGTACGGGCAGGCCCGTAAGGGATGTCACAGCTCGGCCGCAAAGCCGGGCCCGGACGGCCGGGCCCGGCACGTCACCCTCCGGGACCAGGTACGTTCGAAGGCGTGGCTGGATTCAGGATCGGACGCGGCGGCCGGGACGGCCGGACCCCGCAAGCGCGACCGCAACACCCCCCGTACGGTCAGCAGGCGCCCCGGGGACCGTCGTACGGAGGTGCCCCGCAGGGCGGGCCCTCGTACGGCTACCCCTCCGCGCCCCAGGGCCCTCCCGTGGGCTCGGGCGGGGGCTGGGGGAACCACGGCGAGCCGGAGTACTTCGGCGGCGCCGACCCGTACGCGCCGCAGGGGCACGACCCCTACGCGGCGAACAACCCGGGCCACACCCAGGCGTTCTCGATCGACGACCACGCGCAGTACAGCCAGGGTGAGACGTATCACGCGGGCGCCACGGCCCCGCCCGGCCCGATCGGGCCGCGGCTGCCCTGGAAGGCGCTGCTGCGCGGCATCGTGACCGCGCCGAACCAGACGTTCCTGGTGATGCGGGACTACGCGGTCTGGGGCCCGGCCCTCGTCGTCACCTTCCTCTACGGCCTGATCGCGGTCTTCGGTTTCGACGACACCCGCAACGACGCGATCAACGCCACGATCTCCAACGCCGTGCCGATCGTCCTGACCACGGGCGTCGCCATGGTGATCAGCGCCCTCGTCCTCGGCGTGGTCACCCACACCCTCGCCCGCCAGCTCGGCGGCGACGGCGCCTGGCAGCCCACGGTCGGCCTCTCCATGCTGATCATGTCCATCACGGACACCCCCCGGCTGCTGGTCGCCATGTTCGCCGGCGGCGACGCCCCCTTCGTCCAGATCCTCGGCTGGGCCACCTGGATCGCCGCCGGCGCCCTCCTCACCCTCATGGTCAGCCGCTCCCACGACCTGCCGTGGCCCAAGGCCCTCGGCGCCTCCGCGATCCAGCTGATCGCCCTGCTGTCGATCGTGAAGCTGGGCACGTTCTGAGGGACGGCACACAGCCGGGCCCGTCCCGAGGGACGGCACGCAGACGGGCCCGTCCTGAGGGACGGCACACAGAAGGGGCTCTCCGCACTGCGCGAAGAGCCCCTTTTCTCTGCTCGTTTCTCCGCTCAGGCGTCGAGAACCTGACCGGCCCGCCGGACGACGGGCGGCTCGACGGACCAGGGGAAGTTGATCCACTCGTCGGTGCGCTTCCACACGTACTCGCACTTCACGAGCGAGTGCGACTTCTCGTAGATGACGGCGGAGCGGACCTCGGCGACGTGGTCGAGGCAGAAGTCGTGGACCAGCTTGAGCGTCTTGCCGGTGTCGGCGACGTCGTCGGTGATCAGGACCTTCTTGTCGGAGAAGTCGATGGCGTTGGGGACGGGCGCCAGCATGACCGGCATCTCCAGGGTGGTCCCCACACCGGTGTAGAACTCGACGTTCACCAGGTGGATGTTCTTGCAGTCCAGGGCGTACGCGAGACCGCCCGCCACGAAGACACCGCCACGGGCGATGGAGAGCACGATGTCGGGCTCGTAGCCGTCGTCGGCGATGGTCTGGGCGAGTTCGCGGATCGCGACGCCGAAGCCCTCGTAGGTCAGGTTCTCCCGTACTTCGCTCATGGTCTCGCTCACACCTGCGTCCGATGGAAATTGATGAAGGACCGGGACGCGGTGGGACCGCGCTGCCCCTGGTAACGGGACCCGTACCGCTCACTGCCGTACGGGAACTCGGCCGGCGAGCTGAGCCGGAACATGCACAGCTGGCCGATCTTCATACCGGGCCACAGCTTGATCGGGAGCGTGGCGAGGTTGGACAGCTCCAGCGTCACGTGCCCGCTGAAGCCGGGGTCGATGAAGCCGGCGGTGGAGTGGGTGACCAGCCCGAGGCGCCCGAGCGAGGACTTGCCCTCCAGCCGGGAGGCGATGTCGTCGGGCAGGGTGATGACCTCGTACGTGCTCGCCAGCACGAACTCGCCCGGGTGCAGGATGAACGGCTCGTCCCCCTCCGGCTCCACCAGCCGGGTCAGGTCCGCCTGCTCGATGGCGGGGTCGATGTGGGGGTAGCGGTGATTCTCGAACACCCGGAAGAAGCGGTCGAGGCGCACGTCGATGCTCGACGGCTGCACCATGTCGTCGTCGTAGGGATCGATACGCACCCGTCCGGCGTCGATCTCGGCCCGGATGTCCTTGTCAGAGAGAAGCACGCCCCGAGGATACGCAAGGCGCGCGGACCCGCCACAATCGTGACGACTCCGCGCGCTGAGGTTCCGCTCACGCATGACCACGGCCGATCACGGAGGGTGACCGCTACGGCCACGGCTTCCGCGCCACGGCTCGGCCTACGGCCGCCGGCTCCCGGCTACCGCCTCTGAAGAGCCACGGCTACCGCTTCTGCAGAGCCACCGGCACGACGCTGCGCAGCCGCGCACACCGAGGACACCGGACGAGCCGACCGGGGCCGAGCCTCTCGGCCTGCTGCATCGGGAACGAAGCGGTGCTGAACACGTGCCCATCGGCACAGCGGACGACGGTACGTTCCATCAAGTCCCTTAAGTCCCTTCCCCAAGAGCCGCCGCCACACCTGACTGGAATCCCGTGACGGCGAAAGCCACATTACGGGATGAAAGGGACGACCCTCCAGGCGGCACTCCGACCCTCACCGCGGCCCCCACCGTACGCCCCAACTCCCGCCCACCGCAGCCGCATCACCCCCCTGAAACACACTCAGACCCCTCGGCCTCAACACCGGGGGTCTGCAATGAGGTACAGTGGGCGAGCATCACGACACCGGTCCTACCGGCGTCTTACGCGGGTGTAGTTTAATGGTAGAACATCAGCTTCCCAAGCTGAGAGCGCGAGTTCGATTCTCGTCACCCGCTCCACTTGAAACCCCCAGGTCATCGACCTGGGGGTTCTTTGTTGTCCAGACCGGTGAGCGGGTGCCGCACCACAACCGCACCATTAGCTCGCCGACGGCTCCTCCTTGTGGTGCGCACGGTCGTCGGTGTGGTGCTTCGCACGTTCGGCACGTACGAGGTCGTCCAGCCCGGCGGCGACCTCCCGTTGCCGCTCCTCGTCGGAGTGCTGGTAGATCAGCGCCGCCTTCTCGGAGGACTGGCCGGCGCGCACCATCGTGTCCCGGAGGGTGGTGCCCGAGCGGGTCGACAGGGTGTGCCCGGTGTGGCGGAGGTCGTAGAAGCGGAAGCCGTCCGGGAGACCGGCGATCTCACGAGCCCGCCGCCACTTCCGCCCGAACGTCGTGCGTCGGAAGGCCGCGCCCTTCTCCCCCACGAAGACCAGCCCGTCCGGGCCCTTCTCGGCGAACCAGTCGAGGTGGCGCCTCACCTCCTTCCGGAGGAAGGCCGGGAGGACGACCACGCGAGCACCCGCATCGGACTTGGTCGGCCCGGGCGCCCGCTTGCCGTTGGTCCGCTCCGGCTCGGCGACCCGTACGCGGATCACGAGGTTGTCGACGTCGACGTCCGACGACGCAGGCCGGCCAGTTCCTCCGGCCGCATCGGACCGTAGGCCCCGAGATAGACCATGAGCCGCCAGCGGATGCCGATCGCGTCGGCGAGCGCGTCGACCTGGGCGACGGTGGCGATGCGCCGTTCCGCCGCCGACTCCTTGCCCGCCCCTTTGATCCGACACGGGTTGCGCGTGATCAGGTCGTCGTCGACGGCCGTCTCAAGGATGCCTTTGAGGAGGCGGTACGCCTTGGCGACGGTGGTCTTGGCCTGGGTGGTGCGGAGCCGTTCGGCGCGCCACTCACGCACGTGCGGAGCCGTGATCTCGTCCAGGTCGAGCCCGCCGAACGCCGGGAGGATGTGCAGGCGCAGCAGGTGCCGGTACAGGTCCTCGGTCCGAAGGGCCAACTCCCGCTCCTCGACCCACTTCTCGGCATAGACGCCGAAGTTGACGGCCCGGCGTCGGGAGCGCGCCAGTCCCCGCGGCTGAGGTCCGCCTCGACCTGGGACAGCCAGATCTCGGCGTCCTTCTTGGTCGCGAACCTCCTGATCGACCCGCTCCCGGGACCACGAGGAACCGACAGCTTCACGGGACTCGAACCCCTCACTCAGTCCGTCCGGTCAGTGCCAGCCGAAGCCCAGCCGATCGCCCCAGCAGGCTCCACCCTCCCCCGCCTCACGGCAGAGCTCCCGCACACACTGGCCCTGCTCGACCCGCACCACGGCGCCGAAGGCATCACCCGCCAGCTCGAAGAGCTGGTGTCCCACCTGGCGCCGGCATCGATCGATCTGCTCGACGTCGGCGGCGACATCCTCGCCCAGGGCGACGAACCGACCCTCAAGAGTCCGCTCGCCGACGCCCTCACCCTCGCCGCCTGCTGCCAGGTCAACGCTCCGATCCGACTTCTGGTGGCAGGTCCCGGGCTGGACGGCGAGATCTCCCCCGACGACCTGCGCCCCCTGCTCGGCACCCTCGTCCACACCTTCACCGCCGAGGACGTGGAAGCGATCGGCAGCATTCTGGAGTGGCATCCCTCAGAGGCCACCGCCATGCTCGCCGCAACAGCCCGAGGAGCCCGCGGCATCTGCGAGGTGCGCGACGCCGGCCTCCCCGTCCCCCTCACCGACGAGGGACCCACGGTCCACGAAGTCGACCTGGACGACGCGGTCAGTCGCAACAGCCTGGCCCGCGCCATCATGACGACCGCCACCCTGGACGAGGCCGAGGCACACAGCCGCGAGATCTGCGGCTTCTCGGAAATCGACTACGAACGCAACAAGGCAGCATGGCTCACTGAGCGGCTACCGACGAAGCTGGATCCCGACGACGTGCTGTCTCGGCTCGACCAGTTCCAGAGCGAGGCCCGAATCCGCGGAGTCACTTACACGACGTTCCGCCACCTCACCGAGGCCCTGAACCTCAACGGCTCTCACAGGGACGCCCTACGCCAGCTGCTCATCAGCAGCCGTCCGGAGCAGTACGCAGCTCCCTTGTGGCGCATCCCGTCCGAAGACTGAGTTACAACCTTCTTCACGGATTCAAGGCGGCTCGCTCCGCTCGCCGCGCGGCCCGGCCCCCGTCCGGGCCTGCGCTCCTGTCTCCGCCCCGCTCCAGCCCGGCCGGCCCCCGTGCCGCGCAGAGCAATCAGCCGCTTACCGTAGAAGGGGTACGTCGTGGCTGAGGCTGTCTACAGGCCTACGATCACTCGCGCAAAAGCAGCGTCACTCCAAAGCCGCTCGGTGCCGACCTCAAGCGTCCTCACTTCCGCTTGTATCCTTCATTGGCCGCCGCATTAGAAATCTGAGTGCGCACATCTTTCAGGATGACCAACACGCGGTCTCTGATATCCACCCAATCCGCGAGCGAGACATATTCCTCCCTTCCGTGAGCAATATCATTGCGATGGCGCAGCAATCGTTTGTCGATAATGGATCTGTAGATCTCATGTCGACTCGCGTCGCAGCCAATGGAATGCATAATGTCGGCAAAGACGTCGAAATATAGGTTCGACCTCGTTCTAATCGTTGCCGAGTTGTACGGAATATTAGCGGGTAGGGCATCGGCGCTCCTGAGAAGCTCGACAATCTCAGTATGCGCCAAGGAACTCTTTGAAGCCTCGCCGCGACCTAGTTTTGACCTAAGGGCAACCGCGGCTATTTCAGACCTCAATTGGCCAACCTTTAGGCCTTTCCTGCTCACGTACTCGAGATACGCACGAGCACCCTCTTTTACGTATCCTTCCCAATGCGCATAAACAAGCGCTACGCCGCCGCGGAGGACCCCTGGTAGTTGATGCGATCGACACGAGGAGGCAACTTGCTCCCAGAGTTGCATCTCATGTGTGCGCCATTTCAAGTCTTCCGTCAGAACGGACTCAAGGTTCTCGATCGTCCGAATCGAGGCCATCGCTAATCCACACTGAAAATGCGATTACCTACGAGTGGCATCATTGGTACGCGAGAAGTGGCGCGAACTCCTGCCCCCGAGTATTTTCTGAACTCATCGTCCTTCCAGAGTTCAGATACTTTACTCCTCAGGCGATCCGCCTGTTCGTCGACTCGAAGATTCTTCCAGTCATCGAGGTGACCCGCCACTCCGAGGGTAATAGCCTCGAAGGCCGATACGCTGAAAGCGCCAGACGGCTTCTCTCGACGAACGTCGTACCGCCGGAAGACGTCCGGCCCCAGTGACGAAAGAACGCCGAACACGCCCTCGAAGATCACTTGTTGCTGCGCCGTGTCGAAGTCGCCGGATGTAGCCATGTCCAAAATTTGATCTGACAGGAATGTATCCATGTCGGAAAATCTGTTCAGCTCGGATGATGTTGCATTCTTTAGGACGAAGAAGCGCGTCGCAAGCTCTAGATCATACTGCTCAGAAATCTGCCTATCCGTCAAAGGTACACAATCGGCAAACGGCCCCTCGGTACGGAGTCGATCTAGCCAAACATAGAATTCGGCGTTAGTCATCAGTAGCTGAGCAGTTCGAACTTCCTGCGGTGAAGTCGGAACGCCGCCACTATTCAACCTGTCGAACAATTCGTACTTTACTCGTTCGTCGGATTCGCGCAGCAGAATCCGGAAATCCAGGCGAGCCCGCTTGAAATGGATCTTAAGCTCGGGAGAGAACCTAGGTTCCTCTCCTGAGTAGCTCATCCCCTCCAGTGAAGGCAAATACTTGGTCCGGGTGAGTTTGCTCGGCGGAAGGATCGCGCCTGTTGCCTCATCGCGCAATTCTCCCATAAATGACAGGATCGTGGAAAGTCGCTGCAGACCATCAACAACTTCCCAAACACCATCCTCGCGCTGGGCGACGAAAATGGTGGGAAGCGGGATGTCAAGCAGAATGGACTCGATCAGTCGCGATTGCTTCTCGATAGGCCAGCGGAACAGGCGCTGATACTCTGGCCTGATTTGGATTTCCTTGTCTCGGTAGAGATTCACCACCTCTCCGATCGACATAGTGTATCCGTCAGATCGGATATTTTGACGGCTAGTCTCTACTTCCTCAAGAATCCCCACAGGCTATCCTTTACATTTACTTTTCTGGCGATGCAGGAGCCAGACTATCCTCTCTGCTCAGACGATGATGGGGCAACCGTCAACTGGCAGGTAGCGAGATACAGCAACCACCACGACCGCGGCCAAGGACCCCCGTTGGCTAGCTGCCGAAGGTGACGGGGTGCCAGATACATGCCAGATCGCGCGGGGAACTACGGGGACCACTGGACACCAAATCGGCAGCCAGCTACGCACCAACGCACCTTCGGGCGCAGGGCACCCAGCGACTGGCCCTCGCGAACCCGAACTTCCCAAGCTGTGAGGGCTTCGGCATCGTGGTCACGGGCCGGCCGTCGTGGCTTGCTGTGGTCGACGCCAATGGCAGCGTGGCTGAGGCGTGTGGGGGTGTAGCGAGGCACACGCGTGCGTGGGCGGTCGGCGCACCCGCCGTCGTGGCTGACTGTCGTCGGCTGAGGTTCAGACCGGGCCACCGAGGGCGCCGGCCGTCAGTCGAGCGAGCTCCTGCACCGGGTGAAGCTGGGCCGTCCCTGGGCCGTCCGAGGTCGCTCGACAGCGGCCAAGGATGACCACCAGGCGCACGAGCCCACCGCCCCTGACCAGCAAAAACCCAGCTCACCAAGATCCCCGACAAGACCCGGGGCAAGAAGACATCTCAGGTTGGGCTGCGTGGCGGACCCGGCAAGTTGTCCCACGCATGACCGCATCCGCCAGCGCAGTGCAGCAAGCACCAGTGCGCGCGGGACCTTGCCATGCTCCGTGTCCAATTCGCGCTCTACCTACATGCTCCGTCCAACCGCACTCTGAGCCATAGAGGAGCGTCACGACCGTAGGGGGAGGTATGGCCAAGCGTCGAAGGCCGCAGCCCAGGGACAGCCGCGGCCGATTCACCAAGACCGGCATGCCGGTCTGGCTGGGCGTCGCGGTGGTCATCGTCCTGCTGTACGCCTACGCCCGCTAGCCCGACGAGGCGCAGACGGACCAAGACTCGCACCACAACCGCACCAGATCGAGCGGGGAACAGCGGGGAATCACGGTGAAAGCCGCCGGAGTCGACGAGGCGCCATCCGGCGTTCCTCCCCAGGTCAGCGCCCGAGGCAGCATCAAAAGATCGCAGCTTCCCAAGCTGAGAGCGCGAGTTCGATTTTCGTCACCCGCTCCATGAAGAAGGCCCAGGTCATCGACCCGGGCCTTTTTGCTGTGCCGGTTGTTCAGTTGCCGCGTGCCAGATCCGTGCCAGAAGGCTCGTCGGACACCTTCTTAACTGCCGCCGCTCTGGCCTTCCAGCCCGTCCGGCCCCGGCTCGGCGTACGACTCCAGTGCCAGCGGAACTCCCGGCGGAGAAACGCGGGAAGGATCACAGTCCGGGTTCCCGCCTCCGACTTGGTGTCGCCCCGGACCCGTCGCCCGTTCATCCGCTCGGGCTCGGCGAGGCGAACGCGGATCCGGAGGGTGTCGAGGTCGACGTCTCGGCGACGAAGGCCGGCCAGCTCTTCCGGCCGCAGCGGACCATAGGCGCCGAGGTAGATCATGAGCCGCCACCGCATCCCGACGGCTTCGGCAAGCGCATCGACCTGGGCGACGGTGGCGATGCGCCGCTCGGCCGCCTTCCCTGAACCGCGGGCGAGCAGCGGCCCGCACCAGGAGCCTGCGGCCGTCGGCCGTGCAGCGTCTCGGTGGGCGGGCCGCTTTTCGTGCCGGCGCTCGCCGTCGGCTCAAGCCGTGACAGGTCGTTCTGCGGACTGGGCCCTTCGAGGTGCCGGACGGTCCAGGTGGGCCACCACCGTGGCGTAGAACCGGTGCACGGCGTCGTCGACACTGCGGATGAAGCCGGACTCGGCGTTGCCGCGGGTGCTGCCCATGCCCTTGAAGAGGGACAGCCGGAAACCGGTGATCTGCGTGCCGTTCTTCGGCAGCAGGTCCGCCGGCTCGGGGCGCAGCCGTTCCAGTGTGCCGCGTGGCCCTCCTGTCTCGCCCTCGACCAGGGTCTCGATGTGAAGGTCGGCGGGAGCTTCCCCGAGGCGTCGGACGAGCCGTTTCACCCGCGTCAGGGGGTAGCCCTCGTCGGGCACCGGAATCTCGATGGAGGTGCGGAGCTTGCCGGTCCGGAGGTCCGCCGTGATGCCGAGAACGCCGGGCGTGCCGTCGATGCGCAGCTCGGCCTGCAGTCGCCCCTCGAGACAGAGCTGGTCGGCCAGGCGGGTTCGACGGGCGCCGGGATCGGTCCCACGCTTCGAGCGCTGGACGGGCAGCACCCTCTGCCCGAGTTCGCCGCCGAGACTGAGACAGACCTGACGGATGAGCCGCTCCCAGCTCTCCACCACCTCAAGAGCCCGTGGGTCTCCCTGGCACAGGGTCTCGTCGTCGATTCCCTTGCGTACGGGGACCCAGGCAGCGCCCATGTTCTGGAAGCCGTGGCAGCCGGAGTTCTCGTGCTGGAGGTAATGCAGCAGCTCCTGGAGCAGCCAGGCGTGTGCCGCGTTGCCCACGCCCTCATGCCGGATCAACATCTGGGCCTGGTGGGCCACTTCGGCCCAGGACAGGTGCCGGAGAGCCACCTTGTGCTTGCGTCGGCCGTCGATCCTGACGTCGACCAGCGGGCTGCCTTCCAGCGCCACGTCGTTCGACAGGGTGATGACAGCCTCGTAGCCGCGGCGGGCGGCGATGTCCATGTACGCCTGCACCTGTTCGGCCTTGAGCGGGTTCCCGTTGGTCTTGGTCTCGACCAGTGCCGTCCACAGTTTGCCGGCGCGCTCGACGCGGATCACCCCGTCGGGGCGGCGCGGGCTGTCGCCGTGCGGCAGCGAGACCTCGGTGAACGTCTCCATGCGGCCCGCGGGTGCCCCGAACGCGGCGGTGAGTCTCCGGCCGAACTCCGGGATCTGCGACATGACCGACAACAGCACCGAGGTGGCCCGCATCTCACGGTCCCGGTCGCTCTTGAGCGCTGAGACCGGAAAGAGCCTGGCCTCCTTCCAGGACTCGTTCTCCGCCAAGGACTTCTTGACCGCCCTGGGCAGGGTGACTTTCTTCTTGGCGGTGCGGGGCCGCGCGGGCGTCTTCCTCGGTTCGCCGCCTTCGCCGGACCGCCGAGGGGCCGGGATGGCCTCCAGGGTTGATTGCGGTTCCGGGTCGGCGGCGGGAGCGGGGGCCGGCGCCTCTGCCTGTTCCTGCCCTGTGGCGCCGTCCTGCTGCTCCTCGGCAGTCGCATCGTCATCGATGTCCACGCCGAAGTCCGTCGCCAGGCCCGCCAAGCCGGCGTCGTAACCCTGTCCGACGGCCCGTATCTTCCACTCTCCGCCCCGGCGGTAGAGCTCGCCGAAGATGAACGCGCTGACCGGGCCGGCATCCTCGATCGCGAACCGCAGCAGGTTCTCGCCGGAGCCGTCGGCCAGCGTCAGTTGGAGATCGTCGAGTTCTCCGAAGCGGGCTCCGTCGTACCTGCTCGCAGCGACCACGATCCGATCGATGGCGTCCGGGATGGCGGTCAGGTCGAAGCTGATGCGGTCCTTGCTGCCGCTCCCCGTGGGCGTCTTGCCCAGGAGCTGCACGCTGCCGTCCGAGGCGACCGGATTGTTGTAGAAGTAGAAGTCGGCGTCGCTGCGCACCTTGCCGTCGGCGTTCAGCAGCAGGACGGAGACATCCGCGTCGCCCTCACCCGTCGAGCTGGTCCAGTCCAGACTCACGATCACGGAGTCGACGCTCTCGCTGAGGGCCGCCAGACCCACGTTGGCGCCCTTGATTAACTCGTACATAACCCCCACCCCGGTAGCGCACGTCATGCGTGAGTGGCCCCCCTCGCCATCTGCCGCCTGACGCCATGTGACGTGCTGCACACTCAATGCACATCGGAACTTTAGTACCAGAGGGGCACGGGCTGGGGCGGTCCCGCCGGAAACCCAGGCGCAGAGGGCGTCTTCGCCGTGCTGGGGCGCCGGCCTGCACGGCGGCCGCGGGATGGGGTGCGGCGGCCGTGCGGGCCAGGGGCGGGTGGGATCGGTGGGCCGGGGGTCAGTGGTCGATGTAGCTGAGGTCGCCTACCGTCCAGGCGCTGACGTCCTTGATCGCCACGCGGTACATGCCGCCCGTCTCGGGGAGGCCGAGGGTGCCCTGGAGGATGCGGGCTAGGTGGAAGTGGAGGTGGGTGGGGGTCTCGCCGCGGGAGGGGGGGTCGGCGCGGTCCGGGCGGCTCTCTCGTGGGCCGGCGAAGACGTCTGCGAAGGGGCCGAGGTGGTCCGAGTCCTTGAGGACTTCGGCCACCCGTTCACGCCATACGGCCTCGGGGGCGAGCCGGCCGGTGATGACGGCGCCGCTGACGACCACGGTCAGCGCCATCTGATTGCTTCGCTCGGACTCCACCGCGGCGGAGATGGCGACGAGCAGCTCATCAGGGTTCGACATACGGCAGAGCCTATGCGGCGCGGGCCTCCCGGACCGCTCGTCGGGGGCGATTTCGTCTCGGGCGGGGGGTGCTGTGCGTGGTCCGTCTCGTGCGGCCGTGGGCTGCGGGCGGTGCGGTGTCGCTGTGCTTCCCCGGAATTGTCCGTGCTTGGTAACGGAGGGAGCCTCCGTGTGCCGTTCCTCGTCCTGTCAGGTGGTCGCACGGCGACCGGTGACCGGCGGGGAACTAGACGAGGTGGGGCGGCATGGCACGGCACGGTGGTGGGCGGGGCTGGTACGGGAAGCTGCTGGGTGCGGCGCTCGGAGTGACGGTGATGGTGGCCGGGGCGTCGGTGTGGACCGCGCAGGCCGGTTCCGACGCGGGTGCGTCGCGCGGGGCCGGGGCGCCCGCCGCGCCGAAGACTCGTGTCACGCCGGTCGACAAGAGCATCGTGCACGCCTCGGACAAGGGGCCGCGCGGTGTCAACATCACCATCGACGACGGGCCGGACCCGGTGTGGACGCCCCAGATGCTCGACGTGCTGCGGGAGAACGGCGTGAAGGCCACCTTCTGCATGGTGGGGACGCAGGCGCAGGCGCACCCGGACCTGGTGAAGGACGTCGTCGCGGCGGGGCACCGGCTGTGCGACCACTCCGTCGCGCACGACACCGGCATGGACCGCAAGTCACGGGCCTTCCAGAAGCAGGAGATCCTCGCCGCCGAGCGCATGATCACTAAGGCGTCGGGCGGCGTACGGCCGATGTACTACCGGGCGCCGGGCGGCGCCTTCACCCCCTACAGCCGCGAGGTCGCCGCCTCCCGGGGCATGCGGCCGCTGGGCTGGAACGTGGACACCAAGGACTTCGAGCAGCCGGGCGCGGACGCCATCGTCGCCACCGTCCAGCGGGAGCTGCCGAACGGGCCGACGCTCCTCTTCCACGACGCCGGTGGCGACCGCTCCCAGACCGTCGAAGCCCTGCGCCGGATCCTTCCCTGGCTGAAGGAGCAGGGGTACTCGTTCGGCTTCCCCGTCCGCTGAGGCCGCGTCATCCCTCGCCGCCTCCCGTCCTGAGGCCGCGTCGTCCCTCGCCGCTTCCCGTCCGCTGAAGCCCCTTCCCCCCTCAGCAGCCCCCACGGCCCCCCCCCCCCCGGCCGACGTCAGTGGCAGTCGTAGCGCCAGTCCCACGGGCGGCCGGGGCAGGCCCGGCACTCGAAGACGTACACCCCGCCGCAGTCGCCCAGCTGGATGTCGCCGGTGACGGTCAGCAGGTGTTCCATGAGGTGGCCGCCCTCGCAGTACGGCCAGTCGGCGGGCTGGGTCCAGGCGGGCCAGCCGCCGGCCTTCGTGGCGACGTGGTGGGCGTCCGGGGGGACGAGGCTGCCGCCCGAGGCCGAGCGCAGGCGGGGCTCCCAGGTCTCGCGCAGGTCCTCGGGGAGGTGCAGCCACGACCTCGGGTGGTCCTGTGCGGGCGTCGGGCTCAGGGTGGACGGCACCGGGACGTTGTCCTCGTCGTACTCCCCCTCCTTCGGCCTCGGGATCTCCCGCAGGACGCCGCCGGCCAGCGTCTCCGCCTCGTTGCGCCAGTGGAGGCGGGGCACCACGGGGCCGGGGTCCTCGTCGTGGACCAGGGCGCACCACAGCAGTTGGAGCACGTCCTTGCCCTCCGGGAAGTCCAGACCCGGTACGTCACGGGCGAACAGCTGGAGGACGGGCACCATCGGGACCTCGCCCGGTCTGACCTCCGTGAAGGTGGTCCCGTCGAGGCCGAAGGTCCAGTGGCCCTCCTGGGCGCAGTACGGCCATGGCTCGTCCGCGGGCCACAGGAGGTCGCCGCCCAGCGAGCTGTCCCGCGGGCCGGGGGTGCCGGGCTCCGGGTTGAGGAGGGTCGTGGCGCGGGCCAGGGCCGCGTACTCCGGTATCCGCATGGGGGCTCGCTCCAAGTACGTGATCTCGTCAGGGGATTGCCCGCCGCACGTTAGCGGCAGGCACCGACAGCCACCCCGAGGTTTTCCACAGGGTGGGGACGCGGGGAGCCGTACACGGCCGGGCGGGAAGCCTCGTACCTGGGCTGAACTGCGGTTCCTAGGGTGGAGGGCAGGCGGGACGGACGGCCCCCGCCATCGGCCCCTCACCCTTGGAGACCCGCATGCAGGACATGACGCTCGCGCTGCCCCAGGAGCCCGCGGGGGGTGTCGCGGGGTGGGCCGCGGACCTCGTGGACGCGCTGGGCGGGCCCGGGGCCGGGCTGGCCATCGCGCTGGAGAACCTCTTCCCTCCGCTGCCCAGCGAGGTCGTCCTGCCGCTGACCGGATTCGCCGCCGCGCAGGGCGCGTTGAGTCTCGTCTCGGCGCTGTTCTGGACGACGCTCGGGTCGGTGGCCGGGGCGGTCGTCCTCTACTGGATCGGCGGGAGCTTCGGTCGGGAGCGGATGTACGCGCTGTGGGCGCGGCTGCCGCTGGTGAAGGTCTCGGATCTGGAGCGTACGGAGGCGTGGTTCGCCCGGCACGGCACCAAGGCCGTCCTCCTCGGCCGGATGGTGCCGGTCTTCCGGAGTCTGGTCTCGGTGCCCGCCGGGCTCGAGCGGATGCCGATGCCGCTGTTCATCGTGCTCACCACGCTCGGCAGCCTCGTCTGGAACAGCGCTCTGGTGATGGCCGGTTACTGGCTGGGCGACCGGTGGGACGCCGTGGAGGTGTACGTCGGCCTGCTGAGCAAGGCGGTGCTGGTGGTCGTGGCCGTCGCCTTCGCCGGCTGGCTCGTGGTCCGGCTGCGGGGGCGCGGCAAGGCCGCCGCCGCCCGGCACCGCCGCGTGTGATGCGGTCCTACGAGGCCCCGGTCCCGCGTCAGGCCCCCGCCCCGACTCACGACCCCGCCCCGACTCA
The DNA here is from genome assembly GCF_964272895.1 of Streptomyces sp. enrichment culture. Taxonomy (GTDB): domain Bacteria; phylum Actinomycetota; class Actinomycetes; order Streptomycetales; family Streptomycetaceae; genus Streptomyces. The sequence continues at coordinate 4,008,405 of NZ_OZ186832.1, read as the reverse complement.
CGGCCCCGTCCCGCCTCAGATCTCCGTCCCCGCCCCCACTCCCACTCCCACCCCCACCCCCGGCGATCTTGTCCCGCTCCGCACGCCCCCACTACGCTCGGACCCCGTGCACGAGGACCCCACCGGCGGCCGCTCCCCCGGTCCCGCGGAAGCCCTCGGCGCCCGGCTGGGGCGAACCGCCCCGCCCCCGTGGCCCCGCCGCGCCCTCGGCGTTCTGCTCGGCTGTCTCACCGCCCTCCTCGGCGCCCTGTGGTTCCTGTCGGCCGGCGGCCCCCTCGGCCCCTTCCTCCTGTGGCCCCGCACCCGACCGGACGCCCTGCGCGTCCTGACGGCCGGCGCCCGCCGCCTCGCCGCCGTCGAACGGGCCCGCCGCTCGGCGTTCTTCGGCGACCGCTTCCCCGAGCGCTACCAGGCGCCCGACCGCAAGGTCCTGCGCTATCTCGCCGTGCGGTGCTGCACCGGGCTGCTGAGCACGGTCGTGATCGCGCTGCTCGGTCTCGGCGCCGTGCTGGCCGGGCTGCTCGTCGCGGGGGTGGTGCGCGGGAGCATCGGCGGGCAGGAGCTGGCGACCCAGGTGGTGCTGGGCGGCGTCCTGCTGTTCCTCGACGTCCAGGGGCTGTACTCGCTGGCCGCGCTCGACGCCCGGACCGCGCGGGAGTGCTTCGGGCCGTCCGAGCAGGAGCTGCTGCGGCGGCGGATCGACGAACTCGCCGCGAGCCGGGCGGCGGTGGTGCGGGCGGTGGACGCCGAGCGCCGGCGCATCGAGCGGGATCTGCACGACGGGGTGCAGCAGCGCCTGGTCGCGCTGGCGATGCTGCTGGGCCGGGCCCGCCGCAGCCGGGACCCCGAGCGGGCGGACGCGCTGCTGCTCCAGGCGCACGAGGAGTCCCGCGGCGTCCTGACCGAGCTGCGGGAGGTGGCCTGGCGGGTCTATCCGTCGGCGCTGGACAGCCTGGGTCTGGAGGAGGCGCTGAACGGCGTGGCGGAGCGGTGCGGGATTCCGCTGCGCATCCGCTACGAGGTCGGCGCGCCGCTGCCCGAGGCCGTCGAGACGGCCGCCTACTTCGTGGTGTCCGAGGCCGTCACCAACGCCGCCAAGCACTCCTCGGCCACCGCCCTCGAGGTGTCCGTGCGGCTCGGCGGCGGGCGTCTCGTCGTACGGGTCGAGGACGACGGCACGGGCGGTGCGGACCCGGCGGGCGGCGGGCTGGCCGGGCTGCGCGGGCGGGTGGCCGCGCTCGACGGCGTGCTGCACATCGACAGCCCCCTCGGGGGACCCACCATCGTGACCGCGGAGCTGCCATGCGCCTGATCCTCGCCGAGGACTCGACCCTGCTGAGAGAGGGCCTGGTGCGGCTGCTCGCCGACGAGGGCCATGAGGTCGTGGCGGCGCTGGGGGACGCGCAGACGCTGCTCGACGCCGTGGAGGAGCACCGGCCGGACATCGTCGTCGTCGACATCCGGATGCCGCCGACCCACACCGACGAGGGGCTGCGGGCCGCGGTGGAGATCCGGGAGCGCCGGCCGGAGGTCGGGGTGCTGGTGCTCTCGCAGCACATCGAACGCCACTACGCCGCCCAGTTGCTGGCCTTCAGCGCCGAGCGGGTCGGCTATCTGCTCAAGGACCGGGTGGCGCAGGTGGAGGAGTTCCTGGACGCGCTGGAGCGGATCCACGCGGGCGGGGCGGTGATCGACCCGGAGGTCGTACGGCAGTTGCTGGTGCGGACCACGCACGGCGACCCGCTGGCCCGGCTGACCCCGCGCGAGCGCGCGGTGCTGGAGGTGCTGGCGGAGGGGTGCACCAACACGGCCATCGCCGAGCGGCTGCACCTGTCGCTGAGCTCGGTGGAGAAGCACCTCAACTCGGTGTTCGACAAGCTGGACCTGGCCCATGCCGCCGGGTACAACCGGCGCATCCTGGCCGTGCTGCGCTATCTGGAGTCCTGACGGCGGCGGCTCAGGTCGGCTCGGGCTGGGGCTCCGGCCGCCGTGCGGGGGCGGGCTCCGGGGCCGGGAGCCCGGCCGTGCGGACATAGCCGTGGATCACCGAGGCCATCGCCAGCAGGAGCAGCGGTCCGGCGATCCAGCGGTGCTCGGCCATCTCGTAGGGCAGATAGCGGTACGACAGCAGCAGTGCGGCGAAGACGGCGGTGCCGTGGGCGACCAGCCGGACACCGGCGCGGTCCCAGCCGCGGTCGTGGCAGCGCAGGGCGGCCTCGATGGTGAGCACGAAGACGACGCCGGCGACGAGGTCCACACCGTAGTGGTAGCCGAAGCCCAGGGTCGCGCAGAGGGTCGCGACCAGCCAGAAGGTGCCGGCGTGCCGCAGGAGGCGGGGGGCCTGGCGGGTGTGGATGAAGATCGCGGTGGCCCAGGCCGTGTGCAGGCTGGGCATGCAGTTGCGGGGGGTGATCCCGTCGAACGGCATGAGCTGCGGGGTGGTGAGCGCGGGCATCGTCCCCGGCCACAGGTCGGCGACCGCCCACTGCACGCTGGGGGCCGTCTGCGGGGCCCACAGGCTGACCGACGCCCAGTGCTCGGTGCCGGTGCCGTAGGCGAAGAGCGGGCCGACGACCGGGTAGACCATGTAGATGCCGGGGCCGAGGAGGCCGATCACCAGGAAGCTGCGCACCAGGTGGTGGCGGGGGAAGCGGCGTTCGGCCGCCACGTTGCGCAGCTGGTACAGCGCGACGAGGACCGCGGCGACGGCGAGCTGTCCGTAGACCACGTCGAGGGTGTTGAAGCCGACCGAGCCGGTGGCCTCGACGATCCGGCCGACCAGCCAGGACGGGTTGCCCAGGGCCTGGTCGGCGGTGGCTATGTACTGGTCGAGCACCAGCGGACGGGTCTCCGAGGTGATCAGCAGCCAGGTGTCACCGGTCTTGCGGCCGGCCACCAGCAGCATGCCGAGGCCGACGCCCTTCAGCAGCAGGACGCGCTCGGCCCCGGTGCGGCGGGTGAGGGCCACGACCGCGCAGCCGAGCAGCACCCACAGGGCGCCGCTGCCGAAGGGATGGCCGCCGGACGACTCGACGCCGGCCGCCCAGCGGACCGCCCCGAGGGCGAGGTCGACGCCGATCGCGGCGGCCAGTGCGACGAGGCGCTGCCGCCAGGTGAGCACCACCGTCATCAGCGCCAGGCCGGCGTACAGCAGCGGCCCCGACTTGGGCGGCAGCACCCACTCCTTGGCCTGGGTGGTCAGCGGGCCCGGAATGCCGAGGTGACGTGCGGTGAGTTCCAGCGCCACCAGGAAGCCCAGGGCCACGGCGGCGGCCGCGGCCCACAGTCCCGCCCGTGGCGTACGCCACGCGGAGGGGGCACTGCTGCTGTCGGTCCGCGGGAGGACCCGCGGTGCTGTTCGTCTCAATGTCCGGGCCGCTTTGCTAGGTGTTGGTCACGGGGCAAGACGACAGCATCCCAGGCCGGGTTCCGGGAGTGAACGCCCGCGCCTGAGCACCGGCCCGCGCGCCCTTCGGCGACCGCCGCCCCGCGTGCCCTTCACCAGCCGCCGCCCCGCGCACGCTTCAGCAGCCGTCGGCCCCCGCCGGGGCGCCGGTGCCGATCCGCACGACGGCCGGGGCCGAGCAGCAGCCGCCGTCCGACGGGGCCGCCTCGGGCTCGTCGTACCAGCCCGCGCCGCCGCACACCCCCGTCTCCGGGAGGGTCAGTTCGACGCGTTCGGCGGCCTCCCGGTCGCCGGCGAGCACGGCGGCGACCGAGCGGACCTGCTCGTAGCCGGTGAGGGCGAGGAAGGTGGGGGCGCGGCCGTAGGACTTCATGCCGACGAGGTAGAGGTCCTGCTCGGGGTGGGCGAGCTCGCTCACGCCGTGCGGCTGGACGGTGCCGCAGGAGTGGACGTTCGGGTCGATGAGCGGGGCGAGCGCGGCCGGGGCCTGGAGGCGTTCGTCGAGGCCGAGGCGGACCTCGGAGAGGAAGGACAGGTCGGGGCGCAGCCCGGTGAGGACGACGACCTCGTCCACCGGGTCGAGCCGGCGCCCGTCCTCGGCGACCAGGACCAGACGGTCGCCGTCCCGCTCCACGGCGCGGGTACGGAAGCCGGTGACCGCGTCGGCGTGGCCGTCCTCCACCGCCGCCCTGGCCCGCAGTCCCAGGGCGCCGCGGGCGGGCAGCCGGTCGGCCTCGCCGCCGCCGTACGTCGATCCGGTGAGGCCGCGGCGCAGGATCCACACCGCGTGGGTGCCGGGCTCCTCGCGGGCGAGGTCGGCCAGCAGGGCGAGCGCGGTGAAGGCGGAGGCTCCCGAGCCGACGACGGCGGTGCGGCGGCCCGCGTGGCGGGCGCGGACGGCGGGGTCGTGGAGGTCGGGGACGCGGTAGGAGACATGGGCGGCGGCGGCCTGCTCGCCGAGGGCCGGGAGGCCGTCGGCGCCCAGGGGGCCGGGCGTGGACCAGGTGCCGGAGGCGTCGACGACCGCGCGGGCGAGCAGGCGCTCCTCGCCGCCGTCGGCCCGGCGGACGTGCACCGTGAAGGGTTGCTCCGCCCGGTCGGCGTCGACGATGCGGTCACGGCCGGCGCGGGCGACGCCGGTCACCGTGGCGCCGTAGCGGACCTTGTCGCCGAGGGCGTCGGCGAGCGGCTGGAGGTAGTGCTCGGCCCAGTCGCCGCCGGTGGGGCAGCTCGCGCCGTCGGGGCGGACCCAGCCGGTGGGGGCGAGGAGCTTCTCGGCGGCGGCGTCGGTGACCTCGGCCCACGGGGAGAACAGCCGGACGTGCGCCCAGTCCCGGACGGCGGTGCCCGCGGTGGGGCCGGCCTCCAGGACCAGCGGATCGAGACCGCGCTCGAGGAGGTGGGCGGCGGCGGCGAGGCCGACGGGACCGGCGCCGATGACGACGACGGGCAGCTGGTCAGGTGCGGGCGCGCTCACGGGGATCCCCTTTGCTTCGACGTTTGTCGATGGCTTGTGGGGCTCACCCTGCCACCTGATTCGACAGCCGTCAACATAGACGTTCATCGAATTCATGGATCCGACCCGGCGGCCCTCCCCGCTACTTCGACGCGTGTCAACATAGACGTATGTCGAACACGAACGTGCTGCCGCTGATCGACCCCGAACCGGCCGCCGTGGCGCCCTGCTGCCCGCCGGTCACCGAGCGCCCGTTCACCGCGGAGGAGGCCGAGACGGCCGCGCGGATGTTCAAGGCGCTCGGCGACCCGGTGCGGCTGCGGCTGTTCACCGCGGTCGCCTCGCACGAGGGCGGGGAGGCGTGCGTGTGCGACATCTCCGACGTCGGCGTCTCCCAGCCGACCGTCTCCCACCACCTGAAGAAGCTCAAGGAGGCCGGGCTGCTGACCTCCGAGCGCCGCGGGACCTGGGTGTACTACCGCGTGGAGCCGTCGGTGCTCGCGGCGATGGGCAGGCTCCTGGCCGTCGCGCCCAGCGCGGGCTGACAGCGCCCCCGCGCGTCAGGCGGCCCGCTTCCGCTCCGGGGCGAACAGCAGGGCCGCCAGCGCCAGTCCGGCGGCCGTGCCGACGAGCTGCACGGCGACGAAGCCCGGCACCGAGGCGGGGGCGATGCCCGGACCGGTGCCGGTGAAGGCGCGGCCGACGGTCACCGCGGGGTTGGCGAAGCCCGTGGAGGACGTGAACCAGTACGCGGCGCCGACGTACGAGGCGACGGCGACCGGCGCGAAGCGCAGCCGGTCCGTGCGGGCCAGCCCGAGGACCAGCAGGATCAGACCGGCCGTGGCGACCGCCTCGCCGAGCAGCAGCCGGCCGTCCGAGCGGTCCTGCGCGGACCACCGCACCAGCGGCTCGCCGAACATCGCGTCCGCCAGGACCGTGCCCGCGATCGCGCCCGCGGTCTGCGCGAGGACGTACGCCGCCGCGTCCCGCAGGGCCGTCGCGGAGCCCGGCGCACGGCGGGCGCTCCACCACTCGGCCAGCGTGACGGCCGGGTTGAGGTGCGCGCCGGAGACCGGGCCGAGCAGCAGGATCAGCACACCGAGCCCGAAGACGGTGGCGAGGGAGCCGGCGAGCAGGTGCAGTGCCGGGTCGCCGGTCAGGCCGGTGACCTGGATGCCCGTACCGACGACGACGGCGACCAGGGCGGCCGTACCGACGAACTCGGCGGTGGCGCGGCGGGCGAGGGACGGGCGGGACGGGGTGGCCGCGGCGGGTGCCACCGCCGTCTGCGCAAGCGTGGTCACTTCTCGGATTCCTCAGATGTCAGGGACAGGAACGTCTGAGGTCCGCCTCGGCGGTCAGCCGCGCCAACTGGGCGAGGGAGGCGAACCGGCCGGTCAGCGACTCGTCGACCTCGGGCTTCAGCCGGTGGCGGGTGAAGCGACCGCACGGCACCGTCTCCACGCCACCTGCCTCGCGCAGAACCTTGAGGTGGCCGGAGAGGTGCGTCTGCTGCGCTCGGTCTCCTCGACCCGGTGCGTGGCGCACAGGGTCTCGCGGGCGAGCAGGGTCACGATCCCGGGCCTCGGCGGGTCGGCGAGGACCCGCGTCGGCCGGTGTCGGCTGACGTCGGCACGGGCTGATCGTTCCATATCGCCGCGAGGGCGCACCAGTTGGTCCGAGCGCTGGACACGGGCCGACGGGCGAGCCCCGCGCGGCGGTCGTCCAGGGGGAAGGACGTCCGCCGCGGGGGGCGGCTCAGGGGGAAGGACGTCCGCCGCGGGGGGCGGCTCAGGGGGGAAGGACGTCCGCCGCGGGGCGGCTCAGGCATCCGCCGGGACCGGGGCGGCCGGGTGGGGCGTGTCGGTGGGCCGGCGCAGGACGCGGCGGCGGCGACGGACGGGCAGCGGCATCGTCGGGTGGGCGACGCTCCAGGCCGCGCTTCGGCAGATCAGCTCCTTGTAGCGGGCGGCGAGGCGGCCGGTCAGCGCCGAGTCGACCGAGCGGTCGTCGGCGGTGACGAACTGGATCAGGCCGTCCCCGCGGCCGAGCGAGATGCACTGCTGGACGTAACGCAGGCGCTTCTCGGGCGGCTTGCCGCCGGTGAGCCGGGCGACGATGGCGTCCGCGGCCTGCCAGGCCATGGGCACACCCGTGGCGCAGGACATCCGCAGCGGCCGGTCACCGGGGCCCGCCGCCTCGGCCGCGTCGCCGACGGCGTACACGTCCGGGTGCGACACCGAGCGCATGGTGCCGTCGACCACGATGCGGCCGGTGTCGCCGACCTTCAGGGCGGTGTCGCGGGCGAGCGGGTGGACGGCGAACCCGGCGGTCCACACGGTGACCGCGGCGGCGATCCGCCGGTCGTCGGCGGTGGTGACGTGATCGGCCCCGACGGCGGCGACGGTGGTGTGCTCGTGCACGGTGATGCCCAGCCCGTCGCACACCCGGCGCAGGTGGGTACGGCCCTTGGCGGACAGCCAGGCGCCCAGGGTGCCCTCGACGACGAGGGCGACATCGAGGTCGGGGCGCGCCTCGGCGATCTCGGTCGCGCTCTCCACGCCGGTGAGGCCGCCGCCCACCACGACCACCGTCTGCCCGGCGGCCAGGGCGGCGAGGCGCTCGCGCAGCCGCAGCGCCCCGGCGCGGCTCGCGACCTGGTGGGCGTGCTCGGCGGCACCGGGCACACCCCGGTCGTCCCAGCCGCTGCCGAGGGCGTAGACGAGGGTGTCGTACGTCAGTTCCTCGGCACCGTCCGCACCGGTGACCGCGACGGCCTTGCGGTCGACGTCGACGCCGGTGACGCGGGCGACCCTCAGCCGGACGCCGGTGCCCGCGAACACCCCGTGGAGGGGGCGGGGCGTGAGGTCCCGGCCGCTCGCCAGCTCGTGCATCCGCACGCGCTCGACGAAATCCGGCTCGGCGTTGACGACGGTCACGGAGACGTCGTCACGGTGCAGTCGCTTGGCGAGGCGCCCGGCGGTGAGGGCTCCGGCGTATCCGGCTCCGAGGACGACGATGCGGTGCTGCATGTCCGTGCTCCTGTCTTTCGGTGGTTCCGCCCCTTGAACCGGGCAGCCCGCCGGTTCCTGACAGGAGGGTGATGTGACCCAGGTCACAACACCCCGGACCGGTGCGGCGGCGCCTCAGAACGCGTAGAACAGGGGCTCGCCGCGATCGCCGGCCTTCCACTGCCGGTTCATGCGCTCCAGCTTGTCCGGATTGACCTGACTGCGCAGCGCGACGATGCCCTCGTCGGTGATCTCCAGGCACATGACGGCGATGACCCGGCCGTCCAGCACCCCCACCACGGCGGGCTCGCCGTTGGCGGTCGAGAGGTAGATCCCGGGCGAGCCGCCGATGTACTTGCGCTTGGCCTTGTTGGACGTGAACAGCCCCCGCACGAACCGGGCGACGCCGAGCGCGCTGGAGTACACCCGCGCCGGGACCTTGCCGCCGCCGTCGCCGATCGCCACCACGTCCTGCGTGAGCAGCCGCACCAGCGGCTCCGTGCGCCCGCTGGTGGCGGCCGCGAGGAACTCGTCCACGATCCGGCGGGCGGCGGCCTCGTCGACCTCGGCGCGCGCCTTGCCGTCCGCGACGTGCTTCTTGGCCCGGTGGAAGATCTGCTGGCTGGCGGACTCGCTGATGTCGAGGATCTCGGCGATCTCCCGGTGCGGGTACGCGAACGCCTCCCGCAGCACGTACACCGCCCGCTCGCCCGGGGAGAGCCGTTCCAGCAGGGTCAGCACGGCGTACGAGACCGACTCGCGCTGCTCCGCGGTGTCCTCCGGGCCGAGCATCGGGTCCCCGGTCAGCAGCGGCTCGGGCAGCCACTCGCCGACGTAGGTCTCGCGGCGGGCGCGGGCCGAGGTGAGCTGGTTGAGGCACAGGTTGGTGAGCACCTTGGTCAGCCATGCCTCGGGGACCTCGATCCGGCCGGTGTCGGCCGCCTGCCAGCGCAGGAACGTTTCCTGCACGACGTCCTCGGCCTCGGTCGCCGAACCGAGCATGCGGTAGGCGATGGCCTCCAGACGGGGCCTGGACGCCTCGAACCGGTCCACGTCGCTCATGATCAGGGCCATGTCCGGATCCTAGGCCCTCTCCTCGCGTTCCCGCCGTCCGACGGACCGGCGGCAGAACGGATCCGGACGACGGGCCCCGGCCCCCGCGGCGGGCACCGACGAGCCGCGTCGCGGCGGGCACCGGGCCCTCGGGTGCCTGTCCGCGTCACCCGCGGGCGACGACGGTCCGTGCCGCCGTACGGGCGACGAGCGGGTTGCCGGGGGCCGCGCCACGGGCGGGGCGGTCGGTGAGGACGGGGACGACGAGCGGGGCGGTCGGTGAGGACAACCATCCGGCGGCCGGTGAAGACGACCACGAGCCGAGCGGTCGGCGAGGACAACCATCCGGCGGTCGGCCAGGACGACGATCGGGCGGTCGGCGAGGACGACGATCCCGCGGCCAGTGAAGACGACCACGAGCCGAGCGGTCGGCGAGGACAACCATCCCGCGGTCGGTGAGGACGGCGATCCCGCGGCCGGTGAAGACGACCACGAGCCGAGCGGTCGGCGAGGACAACCATCCGGCGGTCGGCCAGGACGACGATCGGGCGGTCGGCGAGGACGGGGATGACGAGCCGGGCGGTGCGGGTGGCCGGATGACGGCGATGTCGGCGGCCCGGGCCAGTTGCCGGGCCCCGTCCTGTCGGCGGCCCGCAGCCCTCGGGTGGGCCGGCGCGGATCCGCCGGGCGCCGACGGTGGTGGCGTTGGGCAGGCAGCCGGTCCGTCAGCGGGCTGTCGGGCGTGTCCGAGACCGGCTGCGTCTCGTGGCCCTCTTGCCGGGATATGGCCGCAGGTCCGGGGGGGACGGGCGGGGCCCGGCGCACGCACGGTGCTGCTGCCGGACCGTCACGCGGTGGCGGACCGGCTAGCCGAACACCACCGACCACGGCCGCGGGGAGTCGTCGTCCGGGCGGGTGCCCACGCGGTGCCGGCTCGCGGTGTGGTGGCGGGCGAGGACGTCGGCGGCGAGTTCGGCGAAGCGCGGGGCGGCCGGATGGGCGGCGCGGCCGGCGGGCCAGGCGCCGCTGATGCGCAGGGTGAGGGGGCGCCGGACGAGCGGGCGCCAGGCGACGCGGGGCTCCTTGCGGGCCGCCGGCCCCTGGTCGAAGGCCACGCCGTGGCCCGCGGTCACCAGGGCGAGCAGGAACTCGGGGTTGGCGGCGTGCCGCACCCGGCCGGGGACGAAGCCCTCGGCGCGGCACACGTCGAGGACCGTGTCGTACCAGCCGGGGGCGTGGGCGCGCGGGAAGAGCACCAGGTCGTGGCCGGAGAGCTCGCCGAGCCGCACCTCGGGCAGGCGGGCCAGCGGCGAGGTGCGGGGGAGCACGACGCCGAGGTCCAGCGGGACCTCCGGCCCGAGCCGCAGGTCGGTGGCGTCGACGGGGTGCTGGACGAGTCCGGCGTCCAGCCCTCCGCCGGCCAGCAGCCGCAACTGCTCCTCGGTGCTGACCTCGTGGAGGTCGACGGTGAGCCCGGGGGCGTGCTCGGCGCAGGCGGTGAGCAGTGCGGACAGCACGGCGGCCGTGGTGTCGGGCGGCACTCCGGCGCGCAGCGTGCCGAGGCCGCCGTCGGCGGCGCGCCGGGCCACTGTGCGCAACCGCTCCTCGCGGGCGAGCAGATCGTGGGCCTCCTCCAGCAGCACGGCCCCGGCGGCGCTCAGCCGCACGCCGCGCTGCGAGCGGTCGAACAGCTCGGTGCCGAGCTCCTTCTCCAGCCGCCGGATCGCCTGGCTGAGCGGCGGCTGGGCCATCCCGAGCCGCTCGGCGGCCCGGCTGAAGTGCAGCTCGTCGGCTACGGTGACGAAAAGTCGCAGGTGGCGTAGGAGATCCACGGTCATCGACCTTACGTGACGGAGACGGCGAGGGGGACGGCAAGTGATCGAGGGGCAGATCCGGGAGGTCTTCGCCGGGGCGGGCTGTGCGGGGCAGCTGCACGCCGTCCCGGTGACCGGGGAGGGCGAGGTGGGTGTCGGGGCGGACGAGCCCGTGGTGATCGCCTCGATCTTCAAGGTGCTGCTGGTGCTGGAGTTCGCCCGGCAGGTGGTGGCCGGTCAGCTCGACCCGCGCGAGCGGGTGCTGGTGCGGGCACCGGACCGGCTCGGAGGGTGGGGCACCGCGGGCTGCCTCGACGACGTGGAGCTGTCGCTGCGCGACCTCGCCCACTTCGCGATGTCCGTCAGCGACAACACGGCCGCCGATCTGCTGCTGTCCCGCGTCGGCCTGGACACGGTACGGCTGCTCGCGAAGGAGCTCGGGCTGGAGCGGACGCGGATCGTGGGCGGGCCGCGGGATCTGCTGGAGGCGCTGCTCGGGGAGGTCGGGGCGCGCGACGAGCGGGAGTTCGCCGAGCGCTGGCCGAGACTGCCGGACGAGCGCAAGCGGCGGCTCGCGGTGCTGGACCCCCGCCACACCACGGCCAGCACGCCCCGCGAGATCACCCGGCTGCTGCGGCTCATCTGGAGCGACACCGCCGGGGCGCCGGAAGCCTGCGCCTTCGTACGGGATCTGATGGGCCGCCAGGTGTTCCGGCACCGGCTGGCGTCCGGGTTCCCGGCCGGTGTCACGGTCGCCGCCAAGACGGGCACCCTGCCGGGCCTGCACATGGAGGCCGGTGTCGCCCGCTACCCCGACGGCCGCTGCTACGCCGTCGCCGTGTTCGCCCGCACCCGCGACCTCACCGCCTCGCTCGCCACGGTGGACGCGGCGATCGGCCGGACGGCGGCACTGGCGGTCGGCCGTCTGCGGGGCGAGTGACCGCGCCGCATAGCCGATCGGGTATCACGAGGGAGCGATTCCGGTCTTGGACAGGGGACTCGGCGCCCTGGTCTGCTGACGCCATGACCCAGGAGACACACGCCTTCGGCCGTCGTACGGTGCTGCGCGGAGCCGCCCTCGGGGCGGCCACGCCCCTGGTCGCGGCCGCCGCGGACGCGTCCGCCGCACCCCGCCGGCCCGGCCGCCCCGACGCGGGCGCCGCCGCGTTCCGCTGGCTCGGCACGACCGGCTGGCGCATCGACACCGGCGGCCGCACGGTCCTGTTCGACCCCTACCTCACCCGCTTCCGCACCGGCCTGTACGACGGCACCTTCGACCCGCGCACCCCGCTGCGCACCGACCCGGCGGTCGTGGACGCGCACATCGGCCGCCCCGACCTCGTCCTGGTCAGCCACTCCCACTGGGACCACCTCGCCGACGTCCCGTACATCGCCCGGAGCACCGGCGCCCGCGTCGTCGGCACCGAGACGACGTACCACCTGCTGACCGCCCTCGGTGTCGACGCGGGCCGGATCTCGGTCGTCAAGGGCGGCGAGGTGCTGGACTTCGGCGACGGGATCGTCGTCGAGGTCGTCCCGAGCCTGCACAGCCGCAACAAGAAGTGCGCCTACTTCGCCCCCGGCACCCTGCACGCCCCGCCGGCGACCGTCCCGCGCACCATCGGCGACCTTCCCGAGGGCGACACCCTCGCCTTCCAGGTCACCGCCGGCGACGGCGGCCCGTCCGCGTTCCTGATGGGCGCCAGCGACTTCGACGAGCGCGCGGTACGAGGTCTGCGGCCCGACCTCGCCATGGTCGCCGTCCCCTCCAGCACCGCCACCCACCGCTACGTCCCCCGCCTGCTGGGCGCCCTCGGCCGCCCCGGCGTGGTCGTCCCCGTCCACTGGGACCACTTCGAACGGCCCCTGACCGACCCCCCGGTCCCCGACCCGGAGATGCGCCTGGACGCCTTCCTCGCCGAGGTCGCCTCGGTCGCACCGGGCACGCGGACCGTCGTACCGGACTACCGGACGGTGTACGACGGCCGGATGCGGCCGAGAATCTCGCGGTAGGCGGTGGCCCGGCGGCCGCCGGGCCCCGCGCTCGCGCCGTGTGGAGAGGGCACGCCCGGATCCTCGCAGGAGCGTCACACAGCCTGCACACAGACGGACGAAAGGCTCGTTAGCGTGACTGGCCGTCCGATCACTGTGCGACCGGAGAGCGCGACATGGACTACTGCACCACCTGCAGGCGGCACCTCAACGGCGCCCTGGTGTGCCCCGGGTGCGGCGCCTACGCGCCGGACATAGCGCCGCCCGCCGCGGCCGCGTCCGTGACCCGCGCCTCCTCGCCCGCGGCGGCGCAGGACACCCCCGCGCCCGTGGCTCCCGTCGCCGACGTGACGCAGGCCCCCGAGGTGCGGCCGGGGCGTGCGGCCCGGCGGCGGCAGCTGGCGCGCTGGAAGAAGCACAAGCGCCGGGCGACCGTGGCGACCGCGTTCGCCCTGGTCGGCGGCGGCCTGGCGCTCGCCTCGACGGACCGCCAGCCGTCCGGTCGCACCCAGGCGGCCGCGGCACCCGACAACCGGCCCATGGGCGAGGTGGAGCTCCGGGCCGACGAGCACCCCGAGCCGGTCGCCAGTCCGCCCGCCACCCACCGCGCGCCCGAGGCCCCGGCGCCTCGCAGGGCGACCGAGCGGGTGCCGCGGGCGACCCCGACCGCCCTCCCGGTCACCCTCGCCCCGGCCACCCCCGACGCACCCCGGCCGACCGGGGCGGCGGACGCGCAGCACCGGTCCGACACCGCGCCCGCCGACGCCACCGTCCCGCGGCAGCGGACGGGCACGACCGTCACCGAGCAGCCGGCCGCGCCCGCGGTCCCGCCCCCGGCGACCGCCGAGCCCACGAGCCCGGCGCCCGCGCCGGCCTCCCCGTCGGCCCCGGCCGACACGTCCGGTTCCGCCGAACCGTCCGACCCCTCGAACCCGTCCGACCCGTCCGATCCGGCGCGGCTCTGCCTGCTCGTCCTCTGCGTCGGCTGACACAACTCCCCTCGGACATCCCTGCCTTCGCGGCGGGCGGCGCTGACTAGGCTGCCCGTGTGACCACCGAGTTGACGTTGCTGAGCCGAGTCGCCTTCCGCGGACGGGAGGTCAGCGCGCCGCGGCTGCGCGGTCTGCTGGCGCTGCTGGCGCAGGACCTGCGCGGCGGGTGCAGCACCGGGCGGCTGGTGGAGGGCCTGTGGACCGACGACGAGTTGCCGGAGCGGCCGGGGAAGGCCGTGCAGGTGCTGGTGTCGCGGCTCAGGTCGCAGCTCGGTGCCGAGGTGATCGTCAGCACGCCGAGCGGCTACCGGCTGGGGCTGGAGGAGACGCGGGTCGACAGCTCCGCGCTGCTGCTGCACGAGGCCGACTGCGCGCGGCTGGCACGGGACGGGGATCACGCGGGCGCCCTGGCGCGGGCCGAGGAGGGGCTGGCGCTGTGGGACGGGAGTGTGGGCGCGGCGGCCGGTGAGGATCTGCACGATCCCGTGGTGGCGCTGCGCCTCGCGCGGCTGCCGGCCTTCCGGTCGCTGGCCAGGGGGCGGGCGCTCGCGCTGGCCCGCACCGGGCGGCGGGAGGAGGCCGCACCCGTGCTCGCCGAGCTGGTCCGGGAGCTGCCGCGGGACGAGGAGCTGCTGGCGGAGCTGCTGCGCTGCGAGGCCGTGACGGCCGGGCGGGCGGCGGCACTGAGCCGGTACGAGGACTACCGGCGCGCGCTGCGGGACGACCTGGGCGCCGATCCGGGGCGCCCCTTGCGCGCCGTCCAGCAGGAGTTGCTGGCCCCCGAGACCGCGCCGGTCCGGCACGGTGTGCCGCACGAGCCCAATCCGCTGCTGGGCCGGGAGGCGGACATCGCCGCCGTGACCGGGCTGCTGCGCGAGGCGCGGGTGGTGACCCTGGTCGGTCCCGGTGGGCTCGGCAAGACCCGGCTGTCGCACGCGGTGAGCCGGGCGGCCGGGCAGCCGGTGGTGCACTTCGTGCCGCTGGCCGGTGTCACCACCGACGAGGACGTGGCCGGTGAGGTGGCCGCGGCCGTCGGCGCCGGGGAGGGACGGCAGGTGGCGGGTGCCATCGCCGGCGCCCTCGGGCCGGGCCCCGCGCTGCTCGTGCTGGACAACTGCGAGCACGTCGTGCGCGGCGCGGCCGACCTGGTGCGGGAACTGGTGGCGCGCTCCAAGGAGTTGCGGGTGCTGGCCACCAGCCGGGCCCCGCTGGGGCTGAGCTCGGAGTCCGTGTACACGGTGCCGGAGCTGTCCCCGGCGACCGCGGCCGAGCTCTTCGAGCAGCGGGCGCGCGCCGCCCGGCCGGGGGTGGAGCTGGACCCGGCGACGGTGGCGGAGATCTGCCGCCACCTGGACGGGCTGCCGCTGGCCGTCGAACTCGCCGCCGCGCGGGTGCGGGTGCTGTCCGTGGCGGACATCAACCGCCGGCTGCGGGACCGTTTCGCCCTGCTGCGCGGCGGCGCCCGGGACGCCCCCGAACGGCACCGCACGCTGCGGGCGGTCGTCGAGTGGAGCTGGAACCTGCTGGAGCCCGACGGCCGGGCGGCGCTGCGGGCGCTGTCGGTGTTCCCCGGCGGGTTCACCGAGGACGCCGCCGCGTATGTGCTCGGCGAGGACGGGGACGCGCTGCTGCTCCTTGAGCAGCTGGCCGAGCAGTCGCTGATCAAGGTGGGCGACAGCCCGTCCGGGGTGCGCTTCCACATGCTGGAGACGCTGCGGGAGTTCAGCGCGGCCCGGCGTGCCGAGGCCGGTGAGGACGAGGCGGTGACCGGGCGGTTCGTCGCCTGGGCGCGGGACCTCGGGCGGGCCCACCACGATGTGCTGTTCGGCGGCGACCCGCTGCCCTCCTGGCTGCGCATCCGCGCCGAGCGGGACAACCTGGTGCTGGCGCTGCGGCACGCGCTGGCCCGCGAGGACGGACCGGCCGTCGCCGCCGTCACCGCCGTACTGGCCTCCCTGTGGGCCACCGACTCCCAGTACACCCGCCTGGCCTCGCTGGCCGCCGACACCGCAGGGCCGCTGTCCCGCTTCCGGCCCGGACCGCAGGACGTGGAGACCGTCCGCAGCGCGGCCACGGTGTGCACGGCCGGCCTGTTCATGGGGCACGGCCCGCACGCGGTGCGCCATCTCGTCATCCTGCGGCGGCTGCCGCCCGCCCCGCCGGACACCGTGCTGCGGGCGCTGGCCGCGGTCCTGGCGGCCGTACCGGAGATGCATCCGCCGCACTACGACCGGCTGCGGGAGCTGTGCGAGGCGGACGCGCCGGTGCTGGCGGGTGTCGCGTCGGGCGTCGCCAGCTATGTGTGGGAGGCCCGGCACGAGAAGGAGCGGGCGCTGGAGTGCGCCCGCCGGATGCTCCGGGCGCTGCTCCCGGTCGGGAACCCGGCCATGACGCTGGTCGGCCGCGGGCGGATCAGCGAACTGTGCTTGCAGTCGGAGCGCGGCGAGGAGGCGTACGAGCAGCTGCGGGCGGCGCTGGCCGAGCTCGGTGACCTCGGCGGTCTCGCCGAGTGGTCGGACATGGTGGGGGTGCGCTGGGGGCTGGTGCTGGCCTGTCTGCAGCGCGGGGAGGTCGACGAGGCGGAGCACTGGCTGGAGCTGGCGGTGCCGCACCGCGACGAGGAGTGGGGCGATGTGTTCACGCCGGATCTGCCGGTGCGGGCGGAGATCGCGCTGGCCCGCGGGCTCAGTGAGCTCGGGCTCGGGCTGTGGCGGCAGGCGGTGGAGCAGTTGCGGCAGGTCCGGGAGAGTTACGCCGGTGACCCGTTCATGGACAGCTGGACGCTGCGGGTGGAGTCGGCCGCGCTGGCGGCCCATGCCCGCTGCGGGCGGCCGGAGCCGGTGAAGGAGGTCGCGGCGCGGCTGCGGGGGCGGCTGCTGGGGATGCTGAAGGCGGACGGCTCCCTGAAAGACGGCTCCACGGAGGGCGGCTCCGTGACGGCTGCGGCGGACGGCACCTCCGCGCCCGCGGTGGACGGCAACCCCGTCGAACTCCCCGTCTACGGGACCGTCCTGCTGGCCGTCGGCCTCGACGTTCTGGCCTGCGGCGATGCGGCGGCGGGCGTACGCCTGGTGGCGCTGACCGAACACATGCCGGTGATCCGGGAGTTCCCCTCCCTGTCCTCGGCCTCCTCGCGCGCGGCCGCCGAACACGCCGACGGGGCGGCGTACTCGGACGCGAGGTCGCGGTACGCCGCCCTGGGGCGGGAGGAGTTGCGGGCCGAGGCCCTGCGGGAGCTCACCGGCGCGGCTCGCGGTTGAACGTGGCCCGGGACCAGCGGTAGCCGAGGACGGTCAGGCCCAGGCACCAGACGACGGCCAGGACGGCGTTCTGCGTGCCGATCTCACTGCCGAGCAGCAGACCGCGCAGGGTCTCGATGGCCGGGGTGAAGGGCTGGTACTCGGCGACCGGCCGGAACCAGCCCGGCATCGCCTCCAGCGGCACGAACGCGCTGGACAGCAGCGGCAGCAGGATCAGCGGGGTGGCGTTGTTGCTGGCGGCCTCGGCGTTCGGGCTGACCAGGCCCATGCCGACGGCGATCCAGGTGAGCGCGGTGGCGAAGAGGACGAGGAGCCCGAGGGCGGCCAGCCACTCAAGGACGCCGGCGTCGGTGGAGCGGAACCCGATGGCCACGCCGACGGCGCCGACCAGGACCACGCTGAGCACCGACTGGAGCACGCTGCCGATGACATGACCGGTGATCACGGAGCCGCGATGGATCGCCATCGTGCGGAAGCGGGCCATGATGCCCTCGGTCATGTCGTTGGAGACGGAGACCGCGGTGCCGACGACCGTGGAGCCGATCGTCATCAGGAGCAGGCCGGGGACGACGTAGGCGATGTAGTCGGAGCGGTCCCCGCCGCCCATGCCCGCGCTCATCGTGTCGCCGAAGACGTACACGAACAGCAGCAGCAGCATGATCGGCGTGAGCAGCAGGTTGAGGGTGAGGGAGGGGTAGCGGCGGGCGTGCAGGAGGTTGCGCCGCAGCATGGTCGTCGTGTCGCGGACGGCAAAGGTGGCGGCGCTCATCGGACGGTCTCCTTCTGGGCGGTACGGGGGGTGCGGGCGGGGTCGGCGGTCAGGGCGAAGAACACGTCGTCGAGGTCGGGGGTGTGCACCGACAGCTCGTCGGCCTCCACACCGGCGCTGTCCAGCCAGTCGAGGATGGCGCGCAGTTCGCGCTGGGTGCCGTCGCTGGGGATCTGGAGCGTGAGGGCCTCGTCGTCGCGGGTGGTCTCGCGCAGGGCGGTCGCGGCGTTCTCGTAGGCCACCGGGTCGGCGAAGCGCAGCCGCACATGGCCGCCGGGGACGAGCCGCTTGAGCTCCTCGGCGCTGCCCTCGGCGACCAGCCTGCCGCCGTCGAGGACGGCGATGCGGTCGGCGAGCTGGTCGGCCTCCTCCAGGTACTGGGTGGTGAGGAAGACGGTGACGCCGTCGGAGACCAGCTCGCGGATGATCTGCCACATGGTGTGCCGGGAGCGCGGGTCCAGGCCGGTGGTCGGTTCGTCGAGGAAGATGATCCGCGGGGCGCCGACCAGGGTCATGGCGATGTCGAGGCGGCGCTTCATGCCGCCGGAGTAGGTGGAGGCGGGCTTCTTCGCGGCCTCGGTGAGGTCGAAGCGCTCCAGCAGTTCGGCGGTGACCCGGCGGCCCTCGCGCCGGGACAGGTGCTGGAGGTCGGCCATCAGCAGCATGTTCTCCTCGCCGGTGATCAGGCCGTCGACCGCGGAGAACTGTCCGGTGACCCCGATGGCGGCCCGTACCGCCTGGGCCTCGGTCACGAGGTCGTGTCCGGCGACCCTCGCCTGTCCCGCGTCGGCGGAGATCAGCGTGGTGAGGAGGGACACGGCGGTGGTCTTGCCGGCGCCGTTGGGACCGAGGAGGGAGAAGACCGTGCCGGCCGGCACCTGGAGGTCGATGCCGTCGAGGACCGTCCTGTCCCCGTATGCCTTGCGCAGCCCTGTGGCCGCGATCGCCGGTTCGTGGTGTGTCGTCGTCATGCCGAGAAGGGTGCGGCCGGGCGGGTTCAGCGCGGTTTCAGCCCGGTTTCAGCGGCCCGGCCCGGCGGACGGCGGTGCGTCCGGCGTCCGCCCCCACCGCGGAATCCGCCCTTCCCCCACCCCGTAGGCTAGGCAAGCCTTAGCTGACTCACAGGGGAAGGGCGCATGTCAGGAGCCGTCAGACGACGCGTCGGCTGGACCGCCGCCGCCCTTGTGCTGCTGCTGGCGGCCGTGCTGCTGAGCCTCGCGGTCGGCAGCCGGCCCATCGCACCGTCGGTGGTGTGGGACGCGCTGGTGCACGGCGGCGACAGCCCCGACGCCCAGGTGGTCCGGGCGCTGCGCGTGCCCCGTACCGTCATCGGCGTCCTCGTCGGGGTCGCGCTCGCCCTCGCCGGAACGGTCCTTCAGGGCATCACCCGCAACCCCATCGCCGAGCCCGGCATCCTCGGCATCAGCCAGGGCGCCTCCCTCGGCGTGGTCTGCGCGATCGCCTTCTTCGGGGTGCACTCGCTGAACGGGTACGTCTGGTACGCGTTCGCCGGCGCCGCCCTCGCCGCGGTGTGCATCTACGCCGTGGCCGGCGGCGGACGCGGCGGCGCGACGCCGGTGAAGCTGGCGCTCGCGGGCGCGGCGATGAACGCGTTCCTCGCCTCGCTGGTCTCGGCGATCCTCACCACCGACGCCCGGGCGCTGGACGAGTTCCGGTTCTGGGACGTCGGCTCGATCAGCGGGCGGGACGCGACGATCGCCGGGCAGGTGTGGCCGTTCCTGCTGGCCGGTCTGGTGCTGGTGCTGGCGATGGCGCGGGGCCTGGACGCGCTCGCCCTCGGCGACGACATCGCCCGTGGCCTCGGCCGCAACGTGGCGCTGCTGCGGGCCACCGGCGCGCTCGGCGCGACCGTGCTCACCGGTGCCGCGGTGGCCGCGGCCGGCCCGATCGCCTTCGTGGGCCTGGCCGTTCCGCACATCGCGCGCGCCCTGGTCGGCCCCGAGCACCGCAGGCTGCTGCCGATGGCCGCGCTGCTGGGCCCGGTGATGCTGCTGCTCGCGGACGTCCTCGGCCGGGTGATCGTGATGCCCTCCGAGGTGCCGGTCGCGGTGATGACCGCGCTCGCCGGAGTGCCGTTCCTGGTCGTGCTGGTGCGGCGCAAGGCGGTGACGGCATGACCGCGCCCACCGCTCCCGCGGGGCGCTCCCCCGCTCCCGTCACCCCCGTCGGGCACGCGCTGCTGCGCGCCGGACGCGCCAGCTTCCTGCTGCACCGCCGCAGCCTGCTCGTGGGCACCGCCCTCGCCCTGCTGCTCGCGACCGCCGTGGTCGCCTCCCTCTGCGTCGGCGAGTCCTTCGTCGCGCCCGGCGAGGTCGTGCGGGTGCTCCTCGGCCTGCCCAGCCCCGACGAACTCGTCGTCGGCACCCTGCGGTTGCCGCGGCTGGTGACCGGGCTGCTGGTCGGTGCCGCCTTCGGCGTCTCCGGGGCGCTGATCCAGACCGTCGCCCGCAATCCGCTGGCCAGCCCCGACGTGATCGGCGTGACCCACGGGGCGGGCGCGGCGACGGTCGCCGCGATGACGTTCGGCGTCACCTCGTACACCCTCATGCCCTACGTGTCCGTCGCCGGCGGTCTCGCGGCGGCGGCCCTGGTGTACGCGCTGGCCTGGCGGCGCGGGCTGAGCGCCGCCCGGTTCGTGCTGGTCGGCATCGGCATCTCGGTGGCGCTCGGCTCGCTGACCCGGCTGTTCGTGACCAAGGGCGAGTATCTGGTGGCCCAGCAGGCCAAGGTGTGGCTCACCGGCTCGCTCAACGGGCGCGGCTGGGACCAGGCGGCGCCGCTGGCGACCGTGCTGCTGGTGTGTGTGCCGTGCGTGCTGTGGGCGGCGCGGGCGCAGCGGGCGGCGGCCTTCGACGACGACACCGCCGTCGCTCTGGGCAGCCGTCTGGACCGGGACCGGCTGGGCATGGGGGTGCTCGGCGTGGTCCTCGCGTCGGTGGCGACCGGCGCCGCGGGGCCCGTCGACTTCGTCGCCCTGCTCGCCCCGCAGATCGCCCGCCGGCTCACCCGCACCCCGCACATCCCGCTGCTGTCCTCGGCGCTGACGGGCGCGCTGATCGTGGTCGTCGCCGATCTGCTGGCCCGGCGGCTGCTGTCGCCGGTGGAGCTGCCGGTCGGTGTGTTCACCGCCCTCGTGGGCGCCCCGTACTTGATGTGGCTGATCGTCAGCACCCGTAGCAGCCGTTCCGGAGGGACCGCGTGACCGGCAACCGTCTGACCGCCCGAGGGCTCACCCTCGCCTACGAGGACCGCACGGTCGTCGAGGACCTGGACCTGGAGATCCCGCACGGGAAGGTCACTGTCGTCGTCGGGCCCAACGCCTGCGGCAAGTCGACGCTGCTGCGGGCGCTGGGCCGGCTGCTGAAGCCGCGGCGCGGGGCGGTGCTGCTGGACGGCACCGAGCTGGCGGACTTGCCGACCCGGCGGATCGCCCAGGTGATCGGCCTGCTGCCGCAGACGCCGGTGCCGCCGGAGGGCATCACGGTCGCGGACCTGGTCGCGCGCGGCCGCCAGCCGCACCAGAAGTGGTGGCAGCAGTGGTCGGAGACGGACGAGCGGACCGTCGCGGAGGCGATGGAGCGCACCGGGGTCGCCGAGCTCGCCGCCCGGCCGGTCGACGAGCTGTCGGGCGGTCAGCGCCAGCGGGTGTGGATCGCGATGGCGCTCGCCCAGGACACCGACATCCTGCTGCTCGACGAGCCGACGACCTATCTGGACATCGCCCACCAGGTGGAAGTCCTGGACCTGGTACGGCAGTTGAACCTGGAGCGCGGACGGACCGTGGTCGCCGTGCTGCACGACCTCAACCAGGCCGCCCGGTACGCCGACCACATCGTGGCGATGCGGGCGGGCCGGATCGTGGCGCAGGGCACCCCCGCCGAGGTGGTGACCGCCGAGCTGGTGCGGGAGGTGTTCGGGCTGGCGTCGGTGGTGGTGCCGGACCCGGTGACCGGGGACCCGCTGGTGGTGCCGGGTCCGCCGCGCACCACCTCCGCGCCGGGCGAGGACAGGGGGTCCCGAGCGGTCGCGGTGCCCGAACAGGCCGTCGACGAAACGTGAATCCGGCGTGATCGGAACCACACGCTCCGGATGCGGCACGTCCAGAGGAATCCCATAAAGTAAGGCTCGCCTAAGTTCCACGTACGAACGGGAGTCCTCCCATGTCCGCAAGCCGCCGCGGCGCAGCCGCCGTCGCCCTCGCGCTCACCGCCGCGCTGTCGCTGACCGCGTGCGGCGGCTCCGGCAGCAGCGAGGAGACGACCGCCGGGAAGCCGTCCGCCGGCGCGGGCGGGAAGAAGTCGGTCGCGCAGGGCGGCGAGGACTTCGCCGAGGCGGCCGAGCAGACGGCCGCGATGGGCACCGACGCGAAGCCCGGCGAGTGGCCCCGGACCATCGAGCACGCCATGGGCGAGACCGAGCTGAAGGCCCAGCCCAAGCGCGTGGTCGTGCTCGACGTCGGCGAGCTGGACAACGTCGTCTCCCTCGGCGTCAAGCCGGTCGGCCTCGCCCCCACCGAGGGCTCCCCCGAGCTGCCGTCCTACCTGAAGAAGGACGCCGGCTCCCCGAAGAACGTCGGCACCATCAACAACCTCAACCTGGAGGCCATCGCCGCGCTCAAGCCCGATCTGATCCTGGGCAGCCAGCTGCGCGCCGCCGACAAGTACGACGAGCTCTCCCAGATCGCGCCGACGGTGTTCTCCCTGCGTCCGGGCTTCACCTGGAAGGAGAACTACCTCCTCAACGCGGCCGCCCTGGACAAGACCGCCGAGGCCAGGGCGAACCTCGCGGCCTACGAGAAGAAGGCGAAGGCCCTCGGCGCCAAGCTCGGTGCGAAGAAGCCGACCGTCTCGATGGTCCGCTACCTGCCCGACGGCGTCATCCGCCTGTACGCCAACGCCTCTTTCATCGGCACGATCCTCAAGGACGTCGGCGTCCCGCGCCCGAAGAACCAGGACATCGAGGACCTCGCCGCCGAGATCAGCGCCGAGAACATCGACCAGGCCGACGCCGACTACATCTTCACCGGCGTCTACGGCGACCCCAAGGCCACGGACAAGTCCAAGGCCCAGTCCAACCCGCTGTGGAAGAACCTGAACGCGGTCAAGAACGGCCACGCCTTCGACGTCCCGGACGAGACCTGGTACCTGGGCCTCGGTGTGACGGCCGCCGGCGAGGTCCTGGACGACCTCGAGGCTCACCTGACGAAGTAACGGACCTCCTCCTTCGGCGCGGCTGCCCCTCCGGGCGGCCGCGCCGCGTCAGCATGGGCCTTCCTGTACCGGCGGACGAGTGGAGGTCCTGTTGCCACGCTGGAGAGGGGTCGCGCTGCTGGCGTCGGCGGGCTGTCTGGCCGGCTGCGCCACGCTCGGGGAACGGGAGGCGGCCGTGTCACGGGCCGCCGTGCGGTTCGGCGAGAGCGTGCGGCAGGCGGACGGGGCGCGGGCGTGTGCGGGGCTCGCCCCCGGAACCCGGCAGGAGCTGGAGCAGTCGGCCATGGCGCCCTGCCCCGAGGCCCTGCTCGACGAGAAGCTGTCCCCCGCGGGCCGGGTGCGCTCGGTGCAGGTCTACGGGCAGCAGGCGCGGGTGGTGCTGGACGGCGACACCCTGTTCCTGGCGTCCTTCCCGCAGGGCTGGAAGGTCACCGCGGCGGGCTGCGAACCGCGTCCCGGTGAGCCGTACGACTGCCAGGTCAAGGGCGGGTGAGACGGGCGTGCGCACCCTGTTCACGCTGCTGCTGGTGATGGTCTGCGGCGGGCTCGCCTACTTCACGGCGCTGGGGCTGATGCACCGATGAACCGCCCGGTCCGCTTCCTGAAGCACAACGGCCTCACCCTCGCCTTCGGCACCGGCTTCCTGCTCACGCTCGTGGGACAGGCCGTCGCCGGGCACGCCGACTTCAACAACCGGCTCGTCGCCGACGGCATGCACCCGCTGAGCCTGCCGGCCTATCTGACCAGCTCCGACTTCGCGGTCGACGTCACCGAGAACTGGCAGTCGGAGTATCTGCAGTTCTTCCTCTACGTCTTCGCCACCGTCTGGCTGCTCCAGCGCGGCTCCCCCGAGTCCAAGGAGCTGCACAAGGCCGGCCCGGAGAGCGACAAGGACCAGATGGTCGGCGCGCACGCCGTCGGCTCCTCGCCCCGCTGGGCCGCCGACACCGGCTGGCGGCAGCGGGTGTACGCGCGCTCCCTCGGCCTGGTCATGGCCTTCCTCTTCACCTGGTCCTGGCTGGCCCAGTCCGTCGCCGGCGCGGCCGCCTACAACGAGGAGCAGCTGCGCGGGCTCCAGGCACCGGTCTCCTGGGGCCAGTACCTCGGCACCGCCGACTTCTGGAACCGCACCCTGCAGAACTGGCAGTCCGAACTGCTCGCCGTCGCCTCCATGGCCATCCTCTCGGTGTTCCTGCGCCAGCGCGGCTCCCCGGAGTCCAAGCCGGTGGGGGCGGCGCACACGGCGACGGGCGTCGAGGGCTGAGGGGCCGTCAGCCGGGGGTGGCGGGTGAGGCGCCGACGCCCGCCGCCGTCGCCGCCGTTGTCGGGGTCGAGGTCGGGGTCGAGGTCGGGGTCGGGGTCGGCGTCGCCGGGGGTCTCCAGGTGACCGGAGCGGAGGGCACCGTCCTCGTGGGCGCGGGAGCCTCGCTCGGCGTGGCCGTGGGGGACCAGGACGGCTCCGGGCTCGGCGGGAGAGAGGTGTCCGGGGTCGCGGGGCTCGGGGTCGCGTCCGGCGTACGGGCGGACGGGCTCGGCGCCGGCGTCGGCGTCGGCGTGCCGCTCACGGGCGGCGGCGGGGCCAGCGGGGGTGCCGGGCGCGCGGGGCCGTCCGGGCCCGCGAGATACAGCGGCAGCGCGGCGAGGGCCAGCGCGGCGCAGGTCAGCGCTGCACCGGCCGCGGTGCGCAGCAGACGGCGGCGCGAGGCCGCCCGGCGGACGGCCTGGTAGCGGCCGGGGGGCGCGGGGAGGTGGGCGGCGGGCGGGGCGAGGAGGACCGTGAGGGGGTCGTGGTCATCGGGGCCGTACGCGTCACCGCGGCGGAGGTCGGACTCCTCCTCCGTCCCGTCTCGCTCAGAGCGCGGCGTCATGGCTTCTCCTCAGATGGACGCGGAGCAGTTCGCGGGCCGCGTGCAGGTCGGCCTTGACGGTTCCCTCCTTGCGTCCGGTCAGCACGGACACCTCCCGGACCGGCATGTCAGCGTAGTAGTGGAGCAGGATCGGGATGCGCAGCCGGTCCGGCAGCGACTGCACCAGCAGCCGCACCGAGGGATCGGCCGCTTCGGCGGGCCCCCGTACCGCCGCCTCCGTCGTGGCCCGGCGCACGGCGTTGCGCTCCCGCTCCAGCTTGCGCCAGTGGTCCCGGACGAGGTTGGCCGCGGTGACGTAGAGGAAGCCGCGCGGCTCGTCCACCTTCGTCCAGCGCGCCCACAACCGGGTGAACGCCTCGGAGGCGATCTCGTGGGCGGTCTCGTCGTCGTCGACGAGCCGCCGGCACCAGCCGGCGAGGCGTGGGTACAGGGCGGCGAACAGCTCGGAGGCCGCCTCGTCGCGGGACCGTTTCAACGTTCTCCTGGATGGTGGGGGGTCAGCCGGCCGTCGGCGCCGGTCCGGCGAACACGATGACGTTGTCCCGGTACTCGTCGCCCGTGCGCGGGCCGCCGCAGGTGATCAGCCGCAGCTCCGGCCGGCCGACGTCACCGTAGACGTCGTCGGCGGGGAAGTCGGCCTTGGGGACCGAGCGCACCTCGCCGACCTCGAAGGCCGCCGTGGCGCCGCTCCGGAGCGTGACCTCGATCCGGTCACCCCGCTCCAGCCGCCCGAGGTGGCGGAAGACGCCGTCGCCGTGCCGGCCGACGGTGACATGGCCGAGGAGGACGGAGGGCCCGATCTGCCCCGGCGTCGGCGAGTGCCGGTACCAGCCCGCCCGGTCGTCGGCCGTCAGCGGCGGCACCTCCACCTCGCCGTCCGGCTCCAGGCCCAGCTCCATGACCGGCGTGTCCACCCCGGCCGCCGGGATCCGCAGCCGCACCGGGGCGGAACGCGCGAGCGGCGACGACCCGGTCCGGGCGACGGGGTCGCGGGACGCGTCCGGGCCGCTGCCCCGGTCCGCGCCCCCGCCCCCGCACCCGGCGAGCAGCACCGCCGCGCACGCCACCCCGAGCGCCCGCCCGGACAGCGCGGTCATGCGCCGGTCGCCCTCCGGCGCCGTACGACGAACGTCGCCGCGCCGCCCGCGGCCAGCAGGGCCGCCGCCCCGGCCGCCCCGGTCCACCCGGCCGTCGACGCCTCGCCCGCCTGCGCCTCACCGGTGTCGGGCGCGCCGCTCGGCACGACGGACACCTGCCCGCCGGGCGCCTCGGTCGGCACGGGCGAGGGCACGGCGGACGGGGCCTCGCTCGGCGTGGCGGTGGGCGGCAGGCTCGGCTCGGCCGACGGCTCCGCGCTGGGCACGGGAGTGGCCGGCGGCAGGCTCGGCGAGGCGCTCGGGGACGGCCGGCCGCCGTCCGCGACCGCGGTCCCGCCGCCCGCGCACACGGCGGCACAGGCAAGGGCCAGGGCTCCCAGCAGGGTTCGTCGCACGGCTCGTCTCTCTTTCGTCGGTGACGGATCGAGCGGAGAGACGAACCGCGGCACCGGCCGGTTGTAAAGAGACGGCAAAGCCGTCGGCCGAGCGGGCGGGCAGGGCCGATCGACCCTGCCCGGCCGATCGACCCTGCCGGCCGGTCAGGCCCGGCCGCCCCACCAGGGGGCCGAGGTGTCCCGCAGGGTGTTGGTGCCGCAGTGCACCTCACCCATGCCGAGGTGGTACGTGTACCAGTCGTCGATGTAGGAGACCTTCATCCCGGCGTCGTTGTACGCCTTGCTCACGGCCGCGGTGAAGATGTCCTTGCCGCCGACGACCGGACCCCACTGGCGCGGGGCGAGGTAGCGGTCGCGGGAGAGCAGGATGCCGTTGACCGCGCCGGGGACGTAGGCGCTGGTCGCGATGGTCGGGGCGGCGGCCGCTCCGCCACGGGCGATCAGGCTCTGCTGGCCGTGGCGTTCGGCCGCGTCGACGGTGCCGCCGATGCGCCGCAGCAGCGGCATGCGGGTGCCGGTGGCCGAGTCACCGGTGATGCCGCGCGTGTACAGGGCGGGCACGCGCACGATCTCGGCGTCGGTGATGCCGGTCTCGCGCTTGAGGATGTCGAGGTTGGCCCGGATGCGGGCGGCGGCCAGGTCGTTGTCGGCCAGCAGCTTCCGGTCGGCGAGGGCCTGCGCGATGGTCTCCTGCGGCGGCAGCATGCCGTCGAAGCCCTTCACCGAGAACATCTTGGCGGCGCCGTGGCCGTCCTGCTTGGCCTTGCGCAGCAGGTCGAGCCCCGCCTTGGGGTCGGCGACGCCGATCCGCCAGCCGCGCGGGGTGTCGGCGGGCAGGAACTGCACGAACTCGTCGACATGGCCCACGTGCAGCCAGGAGGTGTCCAGGAGCAGCGGGTTCTGCAGCCCCTGGGACCTGAGCATCGTACGGATCTCGCCGGACGGCCGGATGCCGCTGCCGTCCTTGCGCTCGCCCATGATGATCCGGCCCGCGGGGTAGCTGCGGCCGTTGTGGGTGTACGGCGGGACGGTCTCCAGGTTGCCGTAGGAGTTCAGCGTCTCCCAGCCCTGCATGTCCCGGCCCTTGGCCTGGACCACGCCGGTGCCGGGGCCGCGCAGCTTGGCGTACAGCTCACGGCCCGCGGGGCGGTCCTGCGCCGAGCGCAGCATGACCCGTATCGCCTGCTGCCGGCCGTCGGGCCGGGTCATGCTCACATACGCGGGCTCCACGAAGTCCTGCGCCCAGATGTCGCCGTACCCCGTGAACTTGACCACCGGCGCGGTGATGCCGGCGTCCTTGGCGCGCTGCTCCAGGCTCTTGACGAAGCCCTGCTGGCGGCGGGCCCAGGGGTCGGTGCCCTTGACCTCGGTGACCAGGACGCGCTGGGTGTTCTGGAGGTTGTGGTGGGTCAGCAGCGGGGCGGCGCGCAGGGTCACGTCGTCGCTCGCGGTACCGGCGGCGGAGGTCACCGTCAGCCGGATCACCGCGCGCCCGTCCCAGACGCGGCTGTCGCGGATCACGTCCCTGCCCTCGACGCCGAACTCCACGCCCGCGCGCAGCTCGGCGGCCGTCAGCCGGGTCTGGGAGGTGACCGGCGTCCAGGCGCCGTCGCGCTTGAGGTGCACCCGCACCTGCGCGGCACCGGTCGTCACCTTCACCGTGCCGACCGCGTCGTCGGGCAGGTCCGCGGCCGGCACCGAGCGCACCCGCGCCAGGTCCCCGGCGTCGGCCGTGCCGTTGACCCGGGTGTCGGCGGCGTCGTTGCAGCGGGCCAGCGTGGTGTCGGAGACGCCGGGGCCGAGCAGGGCACGGCAGCGCCGGCCGTCGTCGTCGATGTTGGGCAGGAAGACCGCCCCGCGCCGCACGGACCAGGTGTCCTCACCGGCCTCGTCCGCGGTGCCGGTCAGATCGACGGTCCCGTCGCGGTCGACGTCGGCCCGCAGGTCGATCCGCGGGGGCTCGGCGGCCTGGGCCAGGGCGGGCGGCGCCAGCACCGCTCCCGCCGCGGTGAGGGCGAGGATCACTCGTCCGGCTTGTCTGTTGCGCACCTGTCGCGTCCTTTCGTTCCCGGTTGCCACCGGGGAAGAGGGGGAAGACGCGCAAGGCGTTGAGTCGGGAACGCGCCAAATGTTCTGACGCCGTGTCAGGGCGCCGGGTGTCATGCTGGGCGCATGCACATCGTCGCCACCCTCGCGGTCCTGGCCATGGCCGCGCTCCACGCCTACATCCTGGTGCTGGAGATGTTCCTGTGGACCGCCCCGCGCACGCGGGCCGCCTTCGGCACGACGCCCGAGTTCGCCGAGTCCACGCGGGCGCTGGCCGCCAACCAGGGCCTCTACAACGGGTTCCTGGCCGCCGGCCTGGTGTGGGGCGCCATCGCCTCCGACCCGGTGGGCTTCCAGGCGTCGGTGTTCTTCCTGATCTGCGTGGCGGTGGCGGGCGTGTACGGGGCGGCGACCGCGAGCCGCCGCATCCTGTTCGTGCAGACGGTGCCGGCGCTGATCACGCTCGCCCTGGTGCTGCTCGCGGACTGAGCCGCGCCCGCGCACCGGACCTCACGGCCAGGTTACGGAACGCTCAACCTCTGGTGTCCGCGTGATGATCCGGCGACCATGAACCCATGACTCCGGCCCAGCGCGCCCGGGAACGCCTCACCGACTGGCCCGACCTCACGGCGGGCCCGGCCGGCTGCGGCACGGGCCAGGCGCTTCGCTCCCCGCACGGCGAGATCGTCCACTTCCACTCCGGCCACGACGTCGACCTGCATCTGACCGACTCCGCCCTGCGGCGCTGGTCCGCCGACCTCGGGGCGTCCTCCGCCATCCGGCTGGTGCCCGGCTCCGGCTGGGTGACCGTCCACCTCGACTGCGACACCGACGTCGACCTGCTGCTGAGCCTGGTGAGCATGGCCCTCAAGGCCCAGCAGGCGGACGGCGCGTGCTCGGGGGCGTGCGGCTGCAATCTGCACCGGGTGACGGTGCTGCCGCGGCTGGAGGCCGGCTGACGGGGCTCACGCCGGCGGATCCTCCAGGAAGTCCGCCGACGGCACGAAGAACGCGGTGCCGGTGACCGGCCGGGAGAAGTCCAGCAGCGGATCCGGGCCGGTCTCCTCGGTGCCCAGGAACATCCGGCGCAGCATCGTCTCCGTGACGCCCGGATCACGGGCGTAGGCGATGAAGTACGTCCCGAACTCCCCGTGGCCCGGCCGCCCGAACGGCATCGCGCCGCGCAGGATGCGGCGTTCGCCGCCGTCGGCACCGGTGACGGTGTTGACGTCGACGTGGGAGCCGGGGGCGTGGATCTCCAGGTTGGTCAGCTTGGTGCGGCCGACCGTGCGCTCCTGCTCCTCGACGGACAGCTTCTGCCAGGCGTCGACCTCGTGCAGATACTTCTGGACGACGGCGTAACTGCCGCCGCGGAAAAGGGGATCCTCCTCGCCGACGAGCGCGGTGTCGGCCGCGAGCTGCCCCACGGGGTTCTCGGTGCCGTCGACGAAGCCGAGCAGATTGCGGGAGTCGAAGTACGCGAACGCCTGCACCTCGTCCCTCACCTCGGCCGTGTCGCCGAGCCGCCCGACGATCTCGGCGGTCAGCGCGAAGCACAGGTCGGGGCGGTCGGCGCGGACGTGGAACAGCAGGTCGCCCGGTGTGGCGACGGCCCGGTGCCGGGGGCCGGCCAGCTCCTGGAAGGGCCGCAGCCGGGCCGGCCGAGGGCCGGGGAACAGCCGCCCCCACGCCTGCGCGCCGATGCCCGCCACGCAGGACAGCCGCCCCTCGGGCCACCCGAACCCGATCCCGCGCACCAGCCCCTCCAGTTCGCCCAGCAGCTCACGGGCGCGTGTCTCGCCGCCCGGCTGCACCCCGAGGACGAGGAACACGGCGGCGGAGCAGGGCGCCGCCAGCACGGGCTGGGGCCGTGCCGCGGGAAGAGCGGAGGAGACGGGGGAGGCAGCGGGGGAAGGGGAGGGCACCTCGGGCGACGACGGCCGTGTCTCGGGCGACGACGGCCGTGTCTCGGGTGACGACGGCCGCACCTCGGCCGACGGCACGCCCGCCGGCGACGGCACCGCCCCCGAAGACGACCGCGTCCCCGACGACGACCGCGTCCCCCCGGACGACCGCGTCCCCGACGGCGGCTCCGGTCGCACCGCGTCCGGTGGCAAGGGCGTCATCCGCTCCCCCTTCGCTCCGGGCACGCCCTTCGAGGGCGCCTCCCGCCCCTCCGCCCGGCGAACGCCGGACGGGTCTCGCGCACGGGTCACCATGCCCCGACCGACACGGGCCGACACCGGCCGGACCCCTCGCCCCGGCGCACCCCCGGAGCACGGGCGCACACCGGGTGCGTCACGCCGCGGCGGTCCGCTCCCCCACCGGCCGGCGCCGCAGCGCCGGGTCCGTCAGGGACGGCGGCACCCAGGCGCTGTCGGTGCGGTACATGTCCGTACCCGGCGGCACGATCTCGTCGATGCGGTCCAGTACGGCGTCGTCCAGGGTGAGTTCCGCGCCCTTGAGCAGCCCCTCGAACTGCTCCGTCGTGCGCGGCCCGAGGATCACCGAGGTCACCGCCGGGTGCACCAGCGGGAAGGCCACCGCGAGTTGCGGCAGCGTGCACCCGAGGTCGTCGGCGACCTGCACGAGCCGTTCGACGGCCGCCAACTTGGCCGCGTTCTCCGGGAGTTCCGGGTCGAACCGCCACGGCGTGATCGCGGGCCGTCCCGAAGACAGGTCGATCGCCCGGCCCTCGCGGTACTTTCCGGTGAGGAACCCGGAGGCCAGCGGCCCCCAGGTCAGCACGCCCATCCCGTAGCGGGAGCAGGTCGGCAGCACCGAGCGCTCCACACCGCGCGCCAGCAGCGAGTACGGCGGCTGCTCGGTGCGCATCCGCGGCAGCGCGCGCCGCTCGGCGACATGGTGGGACTCGGCGATCTCCTCGGCGGGGAAGGAGGAGCAGCCGAACGTCCGTATCTTGCCCTGCCGTTGCAGGTCCCCCAGCACGCCCAGGGTCTCCTCGATGTCGGTCGTCGGGTCCGGCCGGTGCACCTGGTAGAGGTCGATCCAGTCGGTGCCGAGCCGCCGCAGGCTGTCCTCGACGGCCCGGATGATCCACCGCCGCGAGTTGCCGCCCCGGTTGCGGCCCTCCCCCATCGGGAAGTGCACCTTGGTCGCGAGCACGACGTCGTCGCGCCGCCCCCGCAGCGCCTTGCCGACGATCGTCTCCGACTCCCCTTGCGAGTACATGTCGGCGGTGTCCACGAAGTTGATCCCCGCGTCCAGCGCGGCGTGCACGATCCGGACGCAGTCGTCGTGGTCCCCGTTCCCGACCGCCCCGAACATCATCGTGCCCAGGCAGTAGCTGCTGACCTCGATCCCGGTACGCCCCAGCGGGCGGTAGCGCATGCTCATGCGGCGCACGCTAGGTGCTGGAGTGCTCTCCAAGTCCAGTGCCGCGGCGGCTCACCACAGCCAGCCGAGGGCCAGGAAGGCGCCGCAGGCCAGCAGCAGCGCCCCGACGGTGAGCACGAAGGCCAGCTTCACCAGCAGGAACGGCAGCCACTGCACATGCGCGGCGGAGGCGGGGTTGCGGGGGTCGTAGACGACATGGGTGCGCTGGACGGTGCGCGCGCAGCTGTAGAAGTGCTCCCCGCCGTCGGCGTCGGTGTACCGGTAGGAGACGTTCATCAGTCGCCGGGTGCTCGCGTACGCCTCCACGGTGATGCCCCGCCGCGCGAGCGTGATCCGCCGGCAGGTCTCCTCGACGCCGCCGAAGAAGAGGACCAGGCCCACCAGGAGCGGCAGCGGCGCCGCGATCGCCCCCAGGACCCACACCCCGTGCCGCGCACCGACCCACCAGGCGTACCCGATGTACCCGAGCGTCAGCGCGATCAGGGGACCGAACAGCCACCACACCGACAGTTCGCCCGTCTCCGCGGTGGTCACCAGCGCACTGCCCGCCGGGTCCCGCGACGGCGGCAGTACGCCGGTCAGGGCGGTGGCGAAGGCGGCGGTGGCGCTCGGGTTGCCGCCCTCGACGCGGTGCGCGGCACCGTCGGTGAGCACGATCTCCAGGACACGGGCCTCGGGGGTGCGCACCTCCTGGACCGCGGCGAACGGAATGCGCGTTTGGCGGCCACCGCCCTCGATACGGAGGGCTTCCGCGTCGTACCGGGCCGTCACCCCACGGCCGTTGAGTATCTGGGACATGCTCCCAGGACTCTCGAAGGCGCCCGGAGGTTGCCCTCGCGCGCGTCGGGGCTGCCCCGCCGACCAGGGGCAGCCCCGTCCGTGTACCGCCGCGGGGGAGGTGTCCGGCCGGACGCCTTGCCATGACAGCCGTGGGGGAAATACAACTGCCGGCTCCGGCACTCCCGTCCCCCGGGGCGGTGCATCCAGGGTGTCCCGCCGCCCGCGGCAGCCGCATCCGTGATCGCGGAAGATCCGTACACCTACTCCGCCGCCGGCACCCCCCGGACGGAGTACGTCGGTGTACCTAGGTGTGCATCGCCGGGATCTCCGTGCGCGAGGTGATGCCGAGCTTGGCGAGGATGTGCTCGACGTGGGCGTCCACCGTGCGCTTGGAGATGACCAGGCGTTCGGCGATCTCCCGGTTGGACAGCCCCTGGGCGACCAGTGCGGCGACCTCGCGTTCGCGCCGGGTGAGGGCGTCGAGGGAGGTGCGGGGGGCCGGGGGCCGGGCCACCGGGGCGGGGTGGTCCTCCTCGGGCTCGTCCGGGTCGTCGGTGTCGGCGCGGACCGCCTCCAGCACCTCCAGGCCGGACATCCGCTCCCCGGCCCGCCGCCGGCGCTCGAACTCCTCCGGGCCCAGCGCCGCGCGCACCGTCTTCAGCACCGCCTCCTGCTCCTCCAGCAGCCGCGGCAGCATCGCCACCGGGTCGCCGGACAGCCGCCGCGCGCTGTCGGCGTACCCCAGCAGCCGCGCCGCCCGCGCCCAGCGCTCCCGCCGGGCCGCCTGCCAGGCCAGGCCCAGACAGGCCAGCGCCGCCACCAGCACCTCCCCGACCTCGCTCGCGGCCTCCAGTCCGCGCCGCAGCGGGCCCTCACTCGCCTCGTGCTCCCCGGCCAGCCACAGGATGACGCCCTGCACGGTCAGCGTGGAGGCGTACAGCTGCCGGTCGCCCGTGCCGTCGAGGAGCTGAAGTCCGGTGCGGCACAGCTCCAGCGCCCCCGCGGTGTCCCCGAACACGGCCCGCAACAGGGCGCCCTCGTAGTGCACGACCCCTATGCCGAGCAGATCGCCGCTGGCCATGATCCGCAGCCGGGCGTCCTCCAGCGCCGCCAGGCCCTCCTCCACCCGACCGCCGATCGCGGTCATCGCCCCCAGGTATGCCTCGGCGAACAGCTCCACGCGCCCCTCGCCGCAGCGCCGCGCCGCCTCGTGGGCCCGCGGGAAGAACTCCAGGGCGGTCGCCAGGTCCGCCGTCCACACCGCGGCGATCCCGGTCATCAGCAGCCCCCAGGCCCGCTCGGGCGCGTCCTCGGCGGTGTGCGCGAGGCCCTTGTCGATCCAGTAGCGGCCCTCGGACAGGGTGCCCGCCGCCCGCCAGTACGGGGCGAGGCGGGCGGCCGTCCACAGCGCCTGCGGCGCACGGTCGCCGTCGCCGAGGCCGTAGTCCAGGGCGGCCCGCAGGTCCGGGATCTCCTGCCGGACCGCGCGGTGCAGGCTGACCTGCGCCGGGGTCAGCAGCTCGTCCCAGCAGCGGCCGACGAACTCCTCGTAGTAGGCGAAGTGCCGCTGCCGTACGGCGGTCTCCTCCCGCGGGGTGCGGGCCAGGTGCCCGGCGCCGTACTCGCGGATGGTGTCCAGCAGGCGGTAGCGGTCGCCGTCCTCGCCGATGCGCTGCACGACCGACTTGTCCACCAGCCCGATCAGCGCCTCCACCACCCGCGGCCCGGCCAGCTCGCCGCCCGCGCAGACCCGCTCGGCGGCGGCCAGGGTGAAGGACCCGGCGAACACCGACAGCCGCGCCCACAGCCGCCGTTCCAGGGGCGTGCACAGGTCGTGGGACCAGTCGATGGCGGTGCGCAGGGTCTGGTGGCGGGTCAGGGAGGTGCGGCGGCCGCCGGTGAGCACCTCGAAGCGGCGGTCCAGCCGGGCGACCAGCTCGGCCAGCGGCACCGCGCGCAGCCGTACGGCGGCCAGTTCCAGGGCGAGCGGGATGCCGTCGAGGCGGTCGACGAGCGCGAGGGTGCGTTCGCGGTCGGCGCCGGTCGGGGCGAGCCCGCCGGTGACCGCGGCGGCCCGCTGCACGAACAGGTCGACCGCGTCCTGCCGGGCCAGCGGGGCGATCGGCACACAGTGCTCGCCGGGCACGTCCAGCGGCTGTCTGCTGGTGGCCAGCACGCTCAGCCCGGCCGCCTCGCGCAGCAGTATGTCCGAGAGCATCGCGCACGCGTCCACGAGATGCTCGCAGGTGTCCAGCACCAGCAGCACCCGGCGGCTGCGCAGATGCTCCACGACCGCGTCCAGCGGGCTCATCCCCGACTGCTCCGGCAGCTCCAGCACCCCGGCGAGGGTGGCCGGGATCAGCTCCGGGTCGTGCAGCGCGGACAGCTCCACCAGCCGTACCCCGTCCGCGTACCGCCCGGCGCGGGCGGCGGCCGCCCGGAGCGCGGTGCGGCTCTTGCCGACCCCTCCGGGGCCCACCAGCGTCACCAGCCGGGACCGGGCCAGCGCCGCGTCGATCAGGGCGAGTTCCTCGCCGCGGCCGACGAAGCTGGTGAGTTCCACGGGAAGCTGTCCACCCCGCCGCTGTCCGAAGCCGAATCCCATGCGACCCCCGTAGCGTTCCATCCGACCATCACAGCGTAGGCAGGCGACTGCCGAGCGTGAATGGCGCCAAGGACCCCGCGCGCGGGTGAACGGTGGTAGGGCCTGTCGCCGCGCGGTGACGGGCGTCGGGAGTCCGGCATGAGGGGCGGGGCACCCGCGGGCGGGCGCCGTCCGGGTGTCTCCCGCATGCGGTCAGGGGTGCGGGGGCCTTCACTGGAGGGGACTCGCGCATCTGTGGAGGCGACATGTCGGGTTCTCCCCTCCGCCGGGCGGCGCTCGCCGTGCCGGCACTGCTCCTCGTGACGGTCCTGACCGGCTGCTCGGACGGCGACAGCCCGTCGGACGCGGTCCGCAAGGCCGCGTCGGCCGCCGGGAGGGCCACGGAGGCGTGGTCGTCGGCGACCGCGGAGGCCGGACGCAGGTTCGACGAGATCAAGGGCGGCGTGGACGCCAAGGACGCCGTGAAGCTGGGCACCCCGTCCGCCGGCGGTGACGGCCGGGCCACCGTCGAGGTGACCGTCCGCAACGACAGCGACTCGGCGAAGACCTTCGCCGTCCAGGTCGACTTCACCGACAAGGGCGGCAACCGCCTGGACGCGGTCGTGGTCACCGTGCCCGACGTGCCCGCCGGAGGGTCCGGGAAGGGCACCGCCCGCAGCAACCGCGACCTCGGCGGCGAGATCGGCGCCGAGGTGGGCCGGGCGGTGCGGTACTAGGCGGCGCGGTACCGGGGGGCGCGGCACCGGGAGGTGCCGTCGGTGTCCCGAGATGCCGCCCGCCCGGTGCCGTAGGACGCTGAGCCCATGACCGACACACCCGTGCCCTTCACCGAGCGGGACTACGCCGAGCGCATGGCCCGTGCGGCCCGGGAGGCGGCCGCCGTCGGGCTCAGCGGGCTGCTCGTCACGCCGGGCCCCGACATGGTGTGGCTGTGCGGCTACCAGCCGACCGCGTTCACCGAGCGGCTCACCCTGCTGGTCGTCACCCCCGACTCCGAGCCGCGCCTGCTGGTGCCCGCGCTGGAACGGCCGGACGCCGAGGCCGCGCCGGGTGCCGGGGCGCTGCGCACGACCGACTGGCGCGACGGCCAGGACCCGTACGCGGCCGCCGCCGGACTGCTGCGCCCGCACGGCCGCTACGGCGTCTCCGACTCGGCGTGGGCGCTGCATCTGCTGGGCCTGCAGGAGGCGCTGCCGCTGACCTCGTACCGGGCGCTGACCACGGCGCTGCCGATGCTGCGCGCGGTCAAGGACGAGCACGAGGTGGCCCGCCTCACGGTGGCGGCGGCGGCCGCGGACGCGACGTACGAGCAGATCCTGTCGGTGCGTTTCGCCGGGCGCCGCGAGACGGACGTGGCGGCCGACCTGACCCGGCTCCTGCTGGAACAGGGCCACAGCCAGGTCGACTTCACCGTCGTCGGCTCCGGCCCGAACGGCGCGAACCCGCACCACGAGGCGGGCGAGAGGGTCATCGAGGACGGCGACATGATCGTCCTCGACTTCGGCGGCCTCAAGGACGGCTACGGCTCGGACACCACCCGCACCGTCCACGTCGGCGAGCCCACCCGCGAGGAGACGCGCGTCCACGACATCGTCCGCGAGGCGCAGCAGGCCGCGTACGAGGCGGTACGGCCGGGCGTGGCCTGCCAGGTGATCGACCGGGTGGCCCGCGCGGTCATCGAGAAGGCCGGCTACGGCGACCACTTCATCCACCGCACCGGCCACGGCATCGGCGTCACCACCCACGAGCCGCCCTACATGGTCGAGGGCGAGGAGCAGCCCCTCGTCCCCGGCATGTGCTTCTCCGTCGAACCCGGCATCTACCTTCCGGGCCGCTTCGGCGTCCGCATCGAGGACATCGTCCTGTGCACGCAGGACGGCGGCCGCCGCCTGAACACCACCGACCGCGAGATGGCGCTGGTGAGCTGACCGGGCGCCCGCGGGCTCAGCGGCCCTCCGCGCGGGCCAGTTCCCGGCTGACCGCCGACTCGCCCTGGCCGAGGAGGGCTTCCTCCAGGCTCTGGTCGTCGCGCCGGGAGAAGCGTTCACCGCGGGCCACGTCCTGCTCGCCGAGGACCCGCCCGCACCATTCGCCGCGGCCGGCGACCCGGTCGTCGAAGGGCACGGCGGCGCCCTCGCCGAGGACGGCCCACGCGCCGTCGTGGCGGCGCACCCCGAGGAGGTAGGTGTGGCCGGTCTCCAGACGGGGCGCGTCGCCGGTGGTGCGCTCGGTGCGGTCGCCGGAGGCGCGGTGGATGTTCCAGCCGGGGGCGGTCAGGGTGAACTCCCGGCCGATCGCGCCGGCCGGGCGGTCCGCGCTCCACAGGACGCCGTCGGTGCGCAGGGTCACGAGGCGGTCGGTCTGGTAGCGCACCGCGCCCGTGGTGAACTCCTGGCGGTCCGACTCCTCCTCGCGGACCGGGGTCGCCACCACCACATGGTCGGCGTACGTCACCCAGTTCCGCGCCGTCTGGGACGGCCAGGGCTCGCTGCCGCCCCCGCAGCCGACCACCGTCTCCAGGCTGGACCAGCCGACCACCACGGCCCCCGCGACCGTGGCGAACGCGAGCGCCGCGGCGACCGGCCGCCCCACCCCCAGGCCACCGAAACGGCCTCCCGGTCCTCTCGCGCCTCGGCCGCTGAAGGGTGTTGTGCGCACGACTGCCAGGCCCCCGTATCCCTGGACGGAACCGGGAGACCCACCTGGCGACCCCGGCGGCAACGGCGTTGCCGGGAGGGAAGACGATCAAACGGCCGCTGCGGTTGAACCCGGCACCCCGGCCGCTCGGTTCCTGGGCCGGCCGGGCCGGGCGGCTCAGCCCTCGACCGTCGAGACGTACAGCTTGACGTAGCGGTCCACGTCGACGTCCAGGGCGACGTCGATCAGGGACCGCTCCCGGCCGCCGCCGTGGATCTCGGCCTCGCCGGGGCGGGGGCGGCGGTCGACGATGGTCTGGCCGCGGGTGGGGCCGGGGGCGAGCGAGACCTCGACGGGCAGGTGGCGGACGGTGAGCCCGGCGGGGTCGGCGACCGCGCAGACCGCGCCGGCGTCGCCGATGCCGCCCGCGGGGTCGTCGCCGTCCTCGTCGGGGGTGGCGGGGCGGTGGGAGAGCAGGTCGCCGGCGAGCCGGGCGCCCGCCTCGGCGCTCGCGCGCAGCCGGCGGACGTCCGGGCCCGGCACCAGGACCCGCTGGAAGACGTCGAGGCCGTACATGGTGATCGGCACGTCGGCGGTGAGCAGCATCGCGGCCGCCTCCGGGTCGTGCCAGACGTTGAACTCGGCGACGGGCGTGGCGTTTCCGCAGGCCACCGCCCCGCCCATGAACACGATCCGCTCGATGTTGCGGGTGACCTCGGGGTGGGTGCGCAGCAGCAGCGCGATGTTCGTCAGGGGCGCGGTCGGGACGAGGGTGACCGGGCGCGGGGAGGCGAGGATCTCGCGGCGCAGCAGCGTCACCGCGTCCACGTCCACCGGGGTGCGGGTGGGCGCGGGCAGCCGCAGGTCGCCCATCCCGTCCTCCCCGTGCACGTGCCGGGCCGCGCGGGGCGCCTCCAGCAGCGGGCGCTCGGCACCCCGTGCGACGGGGATCTCGGGCGCGCCGGCCAGCTCCAGCACGGTCAGGGTGTTGCGTACGACGCCGTCGACGTCGGTGTTCCCGGCGACACAGGTGACGGCCCGCAGATCGAGGCCGGGGTGCCGCACGGCGAACAGCAGCGCCAGGGCGTCGTCGACACCGGTGTCGCAGTCGATGATCACCGGGATGGGCTGACCGCTCACGACGGACTCCTCTCGCCGGGCCCGTGCCACCGGCGCCCCGCGGGCGCGGCGCTCCGGGCTCCCACGGCAGCGACATTACGCGGATTTCGGTCAGCCGCGCGCCGATGCCTCCGGCGGGTGCCGGCCGCAGGCACACCCGCCGTGGGCCCCGGCGAGCCGTCCCGACCCCGCGCCGCGGGCAACCAGCGAGCCGGGCACCCCGGCCGCCCGGACATCCCGGCACGTGGGCCGTCTCGCCGCGCCCTGACACCCCCTCACCCGGACGGACCGCAGAGCTGGTGGCGGGCGTGCCCCGGTGGTGCCGTGGAGCTACGTACGTACGCCGAAGTCCCCTCGGAGGCACCCCCGATGACCCGCCGCCCCGCAGCTTCCGGCGCGCCCCGTCCGCGCCGCGCATCCGCTCGCGTCCTGTTCGTCTCCGGCGTGTGCGCGGGCGCGCTGCTGGGGCTGAGCGGGTGCTCCGCGCTGGTGCTGGAGAAGGCCCCCGCCCCGGCCCCGTCCGCGGGCCACGCCTCCGCCGCCGCCCGGCCCTCCCCGTCCGCGCGGCCCAGCGCGCCCCCGTCGCCCGTCGCCGCGCCCGCGCTGACCGACGCCCAGGCGCAGGCGGCGCTGATCGGCGAGGCGGACCTCGGTGAGCCGTGGGCGGCGACACAGGGCGCGGCGACCTGGCGGGACGGTCTGCTGAAGGCGACGACGGCGCGGCCGGAGTGTGCGCGGCTGCTGGACGCGCTGTACACCGACCGGCTGCTCGGCGCCCCGGCCCGCGCGGTCGTCGGCCTGGACGACATCTGGGACCAGGCGCAGCTGCGCCACCAGGTCGTCGCGCGGCCCCCCGCGGAGGTGGACCGGGCGCTGGCGTGGCTGGCGTCCCTGCCGGGCCGGTGCGGCCGGTTCACGGCGGCGTCCGCGCACGCCGGCCCCCTGGACGTGACGGTCGACGACCTGGCACTGCCGGAGGCGGGGGACGCCCGTCAGGGGCTGCTGGTGACGGTGACGACCCGTGACCCCGACGAACCCGTCGTGCTCACCCTGCTGGCCGCCGCCGTCCGGGTCGGGGACGACGCGTTCACCGTCACCACCGGCGGTCTGGGCGACGTACCGCCCGAGGCCGTGGACGCGGCGGTGGACCTCGGCGCCCGCCGTCTGGCGGAGGTGCGCCGGCAGGGCCGCGTGCAGGTGTGAGCGCGGCCCGGCCCGGTCACAGCGCCAGGTCCGGCTCGAACCGCACCCGCCGGGCGACGATGTCCCGCGCCGCCTCCGGCACACTGCGGCCCCGCGCGAAGGCGTACGCCCGCAGCCGGGCCAGCGCCTCGTCCGCGGCGATGCGCAGCCGGGCCATGATCATGCCGACGGCCTGGTACACGCTGTCCTGTCCGGCCGCCCGCTCGCCGAGCCAGCTGGAGCGGGGGTCGGCGAGGTCCTCGTCCTCCTCGCCGGGCCGCAGGGTGGTCAGGGCGACCGTCACGACCTCGGCCAGCAGCCGGGCGGCGCGCAGATCACGGGCGCCGAGCGCGCCCGGGGTGTCGCGGTACAGGTCGAGGGTGCCGACGCAGCACGGCTCGCAGCCGAGCGGCATCGCGTAGAGGGCGCGCACCCCGGTGGCCGCCACGAGCGGCGCGAACACCGGCCAGCGGGCGGCGTCCGGCCCGTCCCGCAGATCGGCGGCGACGACCGGCGCACCGGTCTCGGCGGCGAGCAGCGAGGGTCCCTCGCCGAGGCCGGTCTGCAGGTCCATCACGCGTCCGGCCCGTTCACAGCTCGCGGCCAGCGGCATCGGCATCCCGTCGCCGCACAGCAGCACGCCCGCGCAGCTCACGGGCAGCAGCCCGACGGCCAGCTCGCACAAGTGGCCCATCAGCTCGTCGGGTCCGGCGCAGCGTAGGTCCTCGCCGGGCGGCTCGGCGGTCCGGGTCGGGTCCCGTTCGTCCTTGTGCCCCATGGCAGCCCCTCCTCGCCAGGTCACCGGTGACACCGGTCCTGGGGCTCACGGGCCGGTGTGTCGTAGAGGATCGGAGCAGGCTCCGGCTTCGTCGAGACCCGCTCGAGAACGCCCTCCGACTACCCGGCGAATCGGGGCGAAAACCCGAGCGGGCCGCCGCGGGCGCTATCGCTTCTCGTACGGGTTCGAGGGCGCGGCCACCCGCCTGACCGACGTGGCCTCCAGCACCGGCGGCCATGCCTCCTCGGAGCCGACGGCGCCCTCGGGCCGCCAGCTGCCGGTGACCGTCACCCAGGTGTCCTCGGGCGGTGCCGTCACGGCGGAGCGGATCTCGGCCCTGCCGCCCACGGCGTCGGCGGCGCAGCAGGAGACGAGGAGCCGGTTGACGTACCAGACGCCGTCCTCGCCGTGGGTGACGAAGCCGGTCAGCCGGACGGTACGGCCGCTCAGGGACCGCTCCTTGTCGTAGACGGCCCGCGACCCGAACTCGGCGATCCCGAGCTCCACCGGGTCCCCGGCCGGCAGCTCGGGGAAGGTCCCCACGCCGATCGCGGCCTCCCGCGCCGCCTCCCGCTCGGCGCTGTAGGACCCGA
Source organism: Streptomyces sp. enrichment culture (assembly GCF_964272895.1). GTDB lineage: Bacteria > Actinomycetota > Actinomycetes > Streptomycetales > Streptomycetaceae > Streptomyces. The sequence continues at coordinate 3,966,964 of NZ_OZ186832.1, read as the reverse complement.
GGGCGGGCGGCGGGAACAGCAGCAGCGCGAGGGCGGGCAGCACCAGCAGCCAGGCGACTCGGGGCCCGGCGGGGCCGTGATCGTGCCCGTGGTCGTGGTCCCGCCCGTGGTCGTCGTCACCATGGCCGCGACCGTCACCGTCACCGTGGCCGCGCCCGTCACCGTCACCGTGGCCGCGCCCGTCACCGTCAACGCGGCCGTCACCGTCGCCGCCGTCCGCTCGTACGACCGCCGCGGCCGCCCCCAGCAGCACCAGCAGCACCCCCGACGCCACCAGATACGGCCGCAGCCCCGGCTGCACGTAGCGCAGGTACAGCTCGCTGAACAGGGCGATGCGCAGGACCGCCGCCCCGGTCACGAACAGCAGCACCGCCGGTCCGAACCGCCTCACAGCAGCCACCACCCCACGACCGCGCTGCTGGCGACGGCCACCACCCAGGTCACCGACGCGAACCGCACGGCGAAGGCCCGTCCGAAGGTGCCGGTCTGCAGGGCGATCAGCTTCAGGTCGACCATCGGGCCGACGACCATGAACGCGAGCCGCGCGGTGGGCGAGAACCCGCTGAGCGAGGCGGCGACGAAGGCGTCGGCCTCGCTGCACACGCACAGCAGCACGGCGAGCAGCGCCAGCAGCAGCACGGACAGCCACGACGAGTCCGTGAACACCTCCAGGAACTCCCGCGGCACCACGATCCCGAAGGTCGCCGCGGCCGCCGCGCCCACCACCAGGAAGCCCCCGGCGTGCAGGAAGTCGTGCTGGAGCCCGGCGACGAAGCCCCGCACCCCGGTCGCCCGCGCGGGCGATCGCCGCGGCAGCCGCAGCCACTCCTCCCGCCCGAAGCGCGCCCACAGCCAGCCCATCGCCACGGCCGCGCCCAACGAGGCGACGAGCCGGGCCAGCACCATGGCGGGCTGCCCGGGGAAGGCGACGGAGGTCGCCACCAGCACCACCGGGTTGATCGCGGGCGCGGACAGCAGGAAGGCCAGCGCCGCCGCGGGGGCCACCCCGCGCCGCATCAGGCTGCCGGCGACCGGCACGGACGCGCACTCGCAGCCCGGCAGCACCACCCCCGCAGCCCCCGCGACCGGCACGGCGAGCGCCGGACGGCGGGGCAGCAGCCGCCGGAACACCCGCTCGGGCACGAACGCGCCGATCGCCGCCGACACGACCGTGCCGAGCAGCAGAAAGGGCACGCCCTGCACGCAGATCGCGGTGAACACGGTCCACCAGGCGGCGACGGCCGGGGTGTAGAGGTCGAGGGCGACCAGCGGTCCGAGCACGGAGGCGACGACGGCGACGACGAGCAGCGCGGCACCGCCGACCACCGTCTGCACCAGCACGCGCGCACCGAGCCGCAGCCCGTCGGCCACTCCGGCCCGCTGATCCGCCATGAACGCCCCGCCCCTCGTCAGGGGCAGCTTAGAGGGGCGGCTGGGCGGGTGCCGGACCCAGCGTGGTCGTCCCCGGAGCGGTACGGTGCCCGAGCCCCGTCCGGTACGCGTCGAGGGCCGCCTCCACCCGTCCCGTGCGGCGCAGCAGGTCGCCGAGCAGCCGGCACAGATCGGCGAGGTCCCCGGCCGCGCCGGCCCGCTCCAGCAGGCTCAGGGCGCGGACGTAGTGCTCCTCGGCGGCCTCGGTGTCGCGGGCGTCCTCGGCGATGATCCCGAGCAGCCGGTGCGCGGCCGCGGAGTGCACGGCCCCGCGCTCCGGCGACAGGTCGCCGAGCACGCCGTGCAGCAGGGCCGCGGCCTCCTCGGACTTGCCGCGCCGGTGCAGGACGTCGGCCAGCTCGACGGCGACCTGGCTGCTGTAGAGGGCCGAGCGCTGGGAGGACAGCATGTCCTGCGCGGCCCGCAGTTCGCCCTCGGCGCGCTCCAGGTCGCCGTTCTGGGCGTACACATAGCCGCGCATCCAGTGGCAGTTGGCGAGTTCGGTACGGATCTTCAGCTGCCGGTACATTTCGGCGGCCTTGGCCAGGGAGGCGTCGGCCTCGGCGGTGCGGCCCTCGGCGAGCAGGGTGCGGGCGACGGACCGGTGCATCCGGGCGACCAGGGCGGGGTCGCCGGCCTGCGGGGCGAGGGCGAGGGCGAACTCGGCGGCCTGGGCGGCGCGGGCGTGCGCGCCCATGTCCATGTACGGGGCGATGACACCGGTGTAGAGCAGCAGCAGGGCGTCCGGGTCGTGCAGTCCGCCGCGGTTGAGCTCGTCGAGGGTGGACTCCAGCAGGTAGACGGCGTACCGCAGTTCACCGGCGAGGTAGTGGGAGACCGCGCGGCCGCGCAGGGCGGGGACGCGGGCGGGCAGCGGGGCGTCGGCCAGCGCGCGCTCGGCCCGCTCGAAGTGGCCGCGGGCGGCGACGATGTCCCCCGTGTCCAGCCCGCATTCGCCGAGTCCCAGCAGCGCGGTGGCCTGTTCCTCGACGAGCCCGTGCCGTTCGGCCTCGGCCAGCAGCTCGGCGTAGAGCCCGGCGGCCTCCTGCGCCTCCCCCATGGCCAGCGTGCGCTGTGCCCCGGTGAGCCTGAGCCGCAGGTCGGTCACCAGGCGGGCGGGGCGTCCGATGGCGAGCTCCTCGAACCCGACGCCGAGCCGCCGTGCGAGGTGGCGCAGTGCCTCGTCGGAGGGGCGGACCTTCCCGGCCTCCAGGGTGGAGATGTAGGCGGGGGTGTAGGCGGGTTCGGCCAACTGCCGCTGGGTCAGCCCGCGTTCGCGCCGCAGCCGCTGCACTCTCCGGCCGATGGTCTCGGGATCGTCCCGCTCAGGCATGCGCTTCATGATGCCAGCAAGTCCCCTCGTGGCCGGGCGGATCGACGATCAAGGGGCCAACTCCCCTGCGACTCTTGTGCGTTACTCCCAGGACCCCTAAGTTAAGCAGCCACTTAAGCACATTTAACTCATCGCTATCGAGAGGCTGCCGTGCCCATACGCACCCGGACCCGCCTGCTCACCTCCCTCGCCGCGGGCGTCGCCGCGGCGGGCGCCCTGATCGCGGCCGGTACCGCCGCCCCCGCCCAGGCGACACCACGCCCGCAGACCCACGAGGTCGAGTACTTCGCGGGCCCGCACGCCAAGCCCCGCCATGTGGAGGTGGAGGCCCGCGGCCACGGCCGCCCGTCGGCGTCCGCGACGACCGCCCCCGTCACGGCGTTCCAGCGCACGGGCCCGACCTCGGGCCGTCTGGACCTCGTGGTCATCGGCGACGGCTACACGGCCGACCAGCAAGGGGACTTCGCGGCCGACGCCCGCGAGAAGCTGGAGGCGATCTTCGCGATCGAGCCGTACCGCAGCTACCGGGGCCTGTTCAACATCTGGCTGGTGGAGGCGGCCTCCCCCGAGTCCGGTGTCACGGGCGACCCGACCGCCGACGTCGTCCGCGAGACCGCCCTCGGCTCCTTCTTCTTCTGCGACGGCATCGAGCGCCTGCTGTGCGTCGACCCGGACGCGGTCACCGCCCACGCGAACCGGGCGCCGGCCGCGGACATCGTCTTCGTGGTCGCCAACTCCGCCAAGTACGGCGGCGCGGGCTACACCTTCACCACCCCGCCGGACGGCGCGACGTACAAGGGCATCGCCACGATGTCCTCGGACAACGAACGCTCGTACCTGATCGGCGCCCATGAACTGGGCCACTCCATCGGCAACCTGGCGGACGAGTACCAGTACGCCGGCTACGGCGCCTACCCCGACCCGGAGACGGACGCGGTCAACCTCTCCGTCCGCCCCGACCTCGGCACCACCAAGTGGCACCGCTGGGTGGGCGAACAGGACCCGACGGGCTCCGCGGTGGGCACCTACGAGGGCGGCGGCTACTACGAGACGGGCATCTTCCGCCCGACCCAGACGTCCCTCATGCGCACCTTGGCGTCGACGGAGTTCAACCTCGTCGGGCGCGAGGCGATGATCGCCGGCTTCTACGCCCACGCGGACGCGCTGACCTCCAGGACCCCGACGGGCACCCCGGTCTCCCGAGGCACCCGCCTCACGGTCGACCTCGCCCCCGTCACCGGCCTCGCCGCACCGCGGATCACCTGGTACGCCGACGGCAAGCCCGTCGGACACGCCGCGGGCGACCTCTCCGTCACCCCGCGCGAACTCGGCATCCGGGGCGGCGGCGTCCACACGGTGACGGCGAGCGTGCGGGACGAGTCGGTGGCCCTGCGGGACCCCGCGGCCCGTTCCGCCGGCGCCAACGCGCTGACCTGGGTGGTCCGCTGAGACCTGCCGGAGGTCCGGGGCCCGGCCGCCCTTTCCCTCTTCCGGCCGGGCTCCGTGAGCCCCTAGGTTAGAAGCGAGTTAAGGGTGCTTAACCCATCGCTGTATTGCGAGGTTGCCGTGCTCGACCACCCCCTCACCCGTTACGGACGCGCCGTCGCCGCCGCGGTGCTCGCGGCGTCGGCCCTGATCACCGCGGCGAACGCCGTCCCGGCGAGAGCGGCGGCCACACCGCGGGACTGCGCGCCGGCCGAGCGGCCGCACCAGCGTCCGGCGCCCGACCCGCTCGCGCTGCCGTAACGGAAATCACGGCCCAGGGCGCTCTCCCCACCACTGGCACCGCTTACCGTGGAGAAATGTCCCCCTTGGCCGAGATCAGCAGCTCGTACGCACCGCGGTTCGCGGAGTTCGCGTTCGAGCCCGCCTTCACGGCCGCGGTGGACCAGCATGTGGCGGAGCTCAGGGAGCGGCTGGGCGTCGGCGGCCCGGAGCTGCACCCGCGCCCGCCCCACCCGGAGGACCTCGCCGACTACGCGCTCGGCTTCATGGACGCGCTGACGGAGATCGACTGGCGCGAACCCGTCGGCCACGACTACGCGGTGTGCCGCCTGACGGCCATCAGCTGGCTGGTCAGGCGGCACGACCTCATTCCTGAGCCTCGCGAGCCCGGGGACTGAGCACAGCCCCCGGGACACCGGGTCACATCTCCGGCGGCGGCATCTCCCCGCGTCGCATGTCCGTGCTGCCCATGTCCGTGCGCTCGCGCGCCGGCTGGTTGCGCAGGGCGTCCTCGCGGCCGGACTGGTAGGCGGACATCCCGCCGCGGGCCTGCGAGGTCTCGCGCTCGGCGGTGGTCAGCCACCGCTCCCAGCGCTGCCGCATCGGCATGACCATGCCGCCGCCGACGCCGACGACGACCACGCCGACGACCATGGCGAGGGCCGCGTAGAGGATCGGCCCGGTGATCGCGGTGGCGATGCCGGCCTGGCCGAGGGCGGCGATGACGCCGAGGACGATGATGCCGGCCCAGACGGCCGTGGCGACCGTACCGCCGTAGGAGACGGAGGACAGGGCGCTGCCGACGATGGACCGCACGGCGTTGGCGATGGCCATGGCGACGACCACGAGGACGACGGCGACGATGGCGCGCGGCAGCCAGGCGACGATGCCGTTGATCATCGAGCTGACCGGGTTGGGCCCGAAGACGCCGAGGGCGAGCTGGAGCGTGATCAGCATCAGGGCGTAGTACACGATCTTGCAGACGATGCCGGTCATGTCGTAGTCGGAGTCGCGCAGCATCCGGGACGTGCCCGCGCGTTCCGAGAGCCGCTCGGAGCCCACCTTCCGCAGCACCCGGTCCAGGACACGGGCGATCATCTTCGACACGAACCAGCCGATGGCCAGGATGACCAGGAACGCGACGAGTTTCGGTACGAACGTGGCGATCTTGGACCAGGCGTCGTTGAGACCCTGGGTGAAGTCGACGGCAAGGTGGGCCATGGCGGCACTTCCTTCGGTCGGAGGCAGAGGCTTCCCCCTCTTTCCGGGATATCAGCGGCGCGGCGGGGCAGCCCGGCAGGTACCCCCATCCGAGTGGTTGTCGGTGCCATGACCTACTCTTCGCTCATTCGCCACACGCGGCGCACAGGACACTCACATGCGGTCGCCGCGGGGCCCTACATCTTTCGTTCCGGGGGGTTCGAACAGCGTGCGCAGACGCACCCTCACCACCGCCACCGCACTGGCGGTCCTTCTCAGCTCGGCGACGCTCGCCGCCGTACCGGCGTCCGCCGACACCACCCGACCGCTGCCGGTCCGGGCGACCGGTGACATCGTCGTGGACGGCGTCCACCACCGGGTCTTCGTCAGCGACCCGGTCAACGGCAAGATCGTCGTCACGGACTACGCGGGCACCGTCGTCAAGCAGCTGTTCTCCCTGCCGGGAGTGACGGGGCTGGAGCTGTCCGCGGACTCGGCCACGCTGTACGCGGCCGTGAAGGACGCGGACGCGATCGTCGCCGTCGACACCGCGACCGGCACCGAGACCGCCCGCCACCCGGTCGGCGACGCCCCGCGGAGCGTCGCCCGGGCGGGCGGCAGGCTCTGGTTCGGGTACGGCGCCGCCGGGGCGGGCAACATCGGCTCGCTCGACCTGAGCGGCGAGCAGCCCGTCGTCACCCTCGACCAGGACCCGACCCGCCTGTGGTACAGCGCCCCGCTGCTGGACGCGGCACCCGGCGCGAACACGCTCGTGGCGGGCGGGGGCGAGAGCACGGCCGTCCTGGCGTCGTACGACGTCACCTCGGGGACCGCCACCCGGCTCGCGGCGACCTCCGAGTTCGGCAGCAACCTGGGCGACCTCCAGGTCACGCCCGACGGCCAGGACGTGGTGGTGGCCACCAGCTGGCCGTCCCAGCACCACAAGTTCAACGTCTTGGACCTCACGGCCGACGGCCGGTACGTCACGTCGGGCGGCGGCAACTCGGTCGCCATCGCCGCGGACGGCACGCTCGCCGCGGGCGCCAGCGCCTGGTACGACCCGGACATCTACGTCTACAAGCCGGGCAGCACCACCTCGGTGCGCGAGTACGACTTCCCGAACACCGGCATGGACAGCGGAGGGGACGATCTCCAGAGTTCCGGTCTGGCCTGGGCGCCCGGCGTCCCCCGCCTGTTCGCGATCGTCGCCAACGACCAGGGCCAGTACACCCTGCGCGTCCTGACCACCCCCACCCGCGCCACCACCGCCCTCACCGTCGACGCGCCGGCCACCGCCGCCCGCGCCAAGCGGCTCACCGTCAAGGGCACGGTCACCTCGCGGGTGAAGCTCCCGACGGGCGCCCAGCTCACGGTCACCCGTACCGACCTGGAGTCCCCGAACGGCAAGGCGCTCCAGCCGGTCACGGTCCGGTCCGACGGCACGTACTCCTTCACCGACGTCCCGCCCGCCGGCGGCAAGGTCCGCTACACGGTGCGCTACGCGGGCGACGCCGACCACACCGCCGCCTCCGCCTCGGACAGCGTCCAGGTCTCGCGGGCCACGCCGGTGCTGACGCTGACCAACAACCGCAAGGTGTACGCGTTCGGCGCCGACGTGCGGTTCACCGCGCACCTGGGGACCACGTACAAGAACCGCAAGGTGGAGATCTGGGCCGACCCGTTCGGCGGGGACAGGCCCAACCGGCTGGTGAAGTCCGGGGTGGTGAACTCCAGCGGCAATCTGTCCGTCGTCCTGGACCTGCGCCGGGACACCAAGGTGGTGGCCAAGTTCGCGGGCGACGCCCGCTACAAGCCGCGCACGGTGACCAGCACGGTCGGCACCCGGGTGAAGATCTCGACCGCCCTCAGCGGCCAGTACAAGAAGCAGTACACCTGGGGCCACACCTACCACTTCTTCAAGAAGACCCGGAACCCGCTGGTCACGACCGTGATGTCGCCCTACCCGGGCCGGTCCCAGAGGCTTGAGTTCCAGATCTACTACCAGGGCACGTGGTACGACGCGGGCAGCGAGTACTTCAAGCTGTCCTCCACCGGCGTCTCCAGGGTGGAGTTCCTCGGCCCGCACGAGGCCGGCTGGCGCTGGCGGGTGCGCTCGGTGTACCTGGAGGGCCCCGGCGCCGGTGACCGTGTGAACACCACGACCAACGGCGCCTGGAAGTACCTCTACTTCACCAGCTGATCGGACTCCAGGCGGCTCAGCCGCCCCCGCACGTCCTCCAGGGCGCCCTGCCGCCGGCCGGGCACCCTGGACCGCAACTCCACGAGCGCGGGCCCCAGTTCACGGGCCCGCGCTCGGTCGTCGATACGGCCCCACTGGTGGTGGGCGCGGTCCACGGCCGCCTCCACCGCGGGCTCGTCCGGTGCCTGACCGGCGGCGAGCCGGGCGGCGGCCACCGCCAGCCAGGTGCGGCAGCTGCGCACCGGCTCCCCGGCGAGCATCGCCAGATCCGCGCGGACCTCCTTCCAGTGCAGGGCCTCGGCGGACCCTGGCCCGTGCACCCGTGCGGCCGCCTCCTCCCACCGCGCGGCCAGCGCGTCCGCGTCGGCGTGCCGCCCGGCCTCCACGGCGGCGGTGAGCTCGGCGTGCGGGTCGGCGGCGGGGACCGGCGCGGGCGTGGTGACGACCAGGCCGGGGTCCTCCCGCTCCCCGGCCAACCGGGCCAGCGCCTGCTCGTGCAGCCGCTCCAGCGGCGGCCGGTGCCCGCTGCGCAGCACGGTCGCCACGGCCTTCATGTACGCCGGCCTGCCCACGGCCCGCCGCCCCGCGGGCGGCGCGATCCGCCCGTACAGCGCGATGCCGCGCCCGCAGTCCAGGGGCTCGGCGCGCAGCTGCTCCCAGGTGTCGGCGTCGGCGTGCAGATCGAGGACGAGGGCGGTGCTGCCCGGCGGGCGCAGCCGCAGCTCCTCACGGAACCAGTGCCAGGGGAAAGCGGTGTAGCGGACGGTCGCCGGGGTGGTGCGGGCGAGCGCCAGATGGGGCAGGCGCTGACGGCGGTCGAGCTGGAGCTGGCCGGTGACGAAGAGGGTCAGCGGGCCGGGGGCGGCGGCCGCCGCGCGCAGCCGGGTCAGTACGGCCTGCGGGTCCAGCGGGTCGGCGAGTTCGACGACGTTCGCGGTGTCCGTGCCGGCCAGCACGGCGGGCGCCACGGCCGCCAGTACGGGCAGTACGGCCGCCGCGTCCACCAGCCGCCCCCGCCCCACCGGCGAGGCCGCGAGCAGCAGCACGGTTCCGGGCATGGTCACCCCTCCCTGTCGATCACCTACCGCGCCCTCACGGTAACGGGTCGCCACGACAGCCGTCCGGGCCAGGGCCGGTCGTTCACGTCCCTAGGGGATCTGCCGTTGCCTTCGTACCGCGAACACCGTCGTGTCGTCGGCCAGGCGGCCGCCGCAGTGGCGCAGGGTGCCGTCGCGGACGAAGGCGACCAGGCGGTGCGGGTCGGCGGTGCGGGGGTCGGCGGCGACGGCGCGGGCCAGCTCGCCGGCGAGCGGGTAGAAGGCGCCCTGGTCGTCGCGGGCCTCGGTGACACCGTCGGTGGTCATCAGGAGGGTCTCGCCGGGCTCCAGGGGCACCCGCCGCGGACACGGGCGGCCGGCGGTCCCGGTGAGCTCGCCGAGGCCGAGGGGGAGGGCGTCGCCGGGCGGCAGGGCGCGGACGCCGTGCGGGCCGACGACGAGCGGCGGCTCATGACCGAAGACGATCACGTCGACGGCGTCCGGGGCGTCGACGGGGAAGCCCAGCAGCACGGCGGTGGCGAACCGGTCGCCGCCGTCGCTGCGGCCCAGCGCCGCGTAGTGGCCCCGGTGGCGCGTCATCCGGATCTCCAGGCGCTCGGCGACCGTGCCGAGGTCCGCCTCGTGGTAGCCCGCCTCCCGGAACGTGCCGAGCAGCGCGGCCGCCGTCTCCACCGCCGCGAGCCCCTTGCCCTGCACATCGCCGAGCAGCACGCGCGAGCCGTGCGGGCTCGGCTGGATGTCGTAGAAGTCCCCGCCGACCCGGGCGTCGGTGTCGGCGGCCAGATACACCGCCGCGTGCTCGATGCCCCCGAAGGCCGGCGGCAGCGGGCGCAGCACGGTGCGCCGGGTGGTCTCGGCGATGTCGTGCATCCGCAGGATGTGCCGCTCGTTGCGCACCCGCACCACACAGGCGAGGGTGGCGAGGATGCCACCGAGGGCGGCCAGCACGAGGTCGGCGGGCCCGGCGTCGTACTCGTTGGGCAGCGAGGCGTCGGCGACCAGATACACGGTCGGCGCGAGCACCGCGTACGCCGCCGTCCCCGCCACCCCGCAGATCGCGGCGGCGATCCCCGGCACCAGCACCACCCACGAGATCATCCGGAAGTCCGGCCCGGTCTCGTAGTCGGCGCCCACGACGGCCACCAGCAGCACCAGCGGCGGCGCCCAGGCCACGCTCCGCCCCCGCACCTTCAGCAACTGGTGCCGGTGCAGTACGTCCCGCCGCCCGGCGAGGGGATACCGATCGAGCAGCCGCTGCCCACCACGCACGCGCCCAGCGAAACACGGGCGGGCACACCGCGCACTCCGGCCCGCCCCCCACACCCTCCGCTTGCCTTCCCCCACCCCAAGGTGTGCCCTTGATTCCGGGGGCGAGGAAGAGAGGAGCACTCTCATGGCTCATGCCGCACCCGCACCGGGCAGACCCCGCCGGACCAGCCGTACCTCCACGACACCGGACCTCTTCAGCGAGCGGACCCACCGCATCGCGCGATGGGCCCTGCCCGTCGTCACCGGGCTGGTCTACGGCTACTGGGTCGCCGCCAACAACCGCTCCGGAGGCGAGATCACCGGCTGGAACCTGCTGCTCGGCTTCGCCAGCGCCGTCGTCTTCATGGCCCTGTGGATCGCCGTACGCGCGATCGCCCCGCTGATGAAACGCGAACTGCACGCCCTGCTGTGGGCGGCCTTCGCGGGCGCCGCCTTCGGCTTCCTGTACAGCCAGGCCGGCAACACCGCGCTGCGCTCGACAGGCATGGCCCTGGCGGTCGGGGCGACGGTCTTCGCGATCCTCTTCTACCGCTACTACACACACGAGGACGCGGAGGGACACCGCGTCTCCTGACCACAGCCGTGGCCCCCGGCGGCAACCCGCCGGGGACCGACAGCCGTGGTCCCCGGCGGTAACCCGCCGGGGACCACGTTTCCCTCATCCCTCCACTCACCAGACGACGGGGAGCCACTCCCAGCCGTCCGACGAGGCTCCGGACGCGCTCCAGCTCCAGGAGCCGGAGGCGCTCCACGACCCGGATCCGGAGACACTCCAGGACTCGCCGGAGGTGCCGCCGCCCATGAACGGGTCGTTCCAATTGCTCCAGTGGCCGTCCTTGAACTCCGGACAGGGATCGGCACAGGTCGGCACATGGTGCCGGTCGGTCCGGACGAAGGCCGCACTCGCCCAGCCCTGTGCGCCCTCAAGCCAGTACCAGTAGGGGTTGGCGTTGACGCTCTGCCCGATGACCTTGCACTTGACGCGGTCCTGGCTGCCCGGGGAGAGCCTGTCGACGACGGGTGAATGGGTGGTGGGCGCCTGCCGCACGTTGAGCGCGGTGTGGGAGACGACTGTGCCCCAGATCGGACCGTGGGATCCGCCGCCGCCATGACCGTCGCCCTTGGCGGCGGCATGGGTCGGTGGGGCCGCCGCTGCCACGGTGCCCGTCGCCGAGACGGCGAGGGTGCCACCCACGAGCAGGGCTGCGGTCAGGGTCCGCAGGGCCGGAGTGGTGCGCATGATCGGCCTCCTTTCCCCAAGCTCCAGGAAACACCCGTTCGGGTGAAGCCTCCACCGGAGCCCCGAACTCCCAGCTGGGGCGGGCTCCGAGGCACTCACGGCCACCCATGAAGATGCTTCTGGCATATGCCCCACCTCTGCCTCACCCCTGCACCACCCCTGCCTCACCCTGCCGGCCGCCCCCCGCTCGCGCCCCCGCCCCGGACCCCCTTGCCTGGAAGGGTGTCCCCCCGCCTGAGAACCGCCCTGTCGGCCCTGTTCGTCTCCCTGGCCTGTCTGCTGCTGCCGTTCGGCGCGCTGGCGGCGTGGGTGGCGTACGGCCTGACGGACACGGGCAGTTACGTCCGCGCGATGGCCCCGCTCGCCGCGCACCCGGCCGTGCGGGACGCCGTCGCGCACACCCTCGGGGACGACCTGGCCAGAACGCTGGACATCGACGCGGAGACGCCCCGACTGCGCGCGGCGATACGGTCGTTCACCGCGACCCCGGCCTTCCGCGCGGGCTGGGACGAGGCCAACCGCTCCACCCACCACGCCGTGCTGCGCGCCCTGCACGGCACCCGGTCCGGCCCGGTCACCGTCGATCTGGCCCCGGCCGCGGCCCGCGTGGAACGCCGACTGGCCGCCGACCACGTGCCGTTGGCGCTGCCCCTGCCGCAGCGCCGGGTCGCGGTGGTCCCGGCCGACGAACTGGACCGGATGCGCAAGGGGTTCAGGGTGCTGGAGGTCGCCGGGTTCTGGCTGCCGTCGGCGGCGGCCGTCCTCGCGGTCGCCGGGATCGCCGTCGCCACCTGCCGCCACCGGGCGGTCACCGCGACGGCCCTGGGCACGGCCGCCGGCGGCGCACTGCTCGGCGTCGCGGTGGCCGTCGGACGCCGGCTCACCGTCGCCGACCTGCCCACCGAGGTCTCCGCGGCCGCCGGGGGCGCGGTCTACGACGCCCTGACCGGGACCCTGCGCACGGTGTCCTGGCTGCTGCTCGGCCTCGGGCTGACGGTGGCCGCGGCCGCCGTGCTCACCCGGCACCTCGGCCCGGCCCGCCTCGGGCGAGCCCGGCGAGGGTCCCCAGCGCCCGCGCCAGATCAGCCTCCGGAGCCGACGCGAGCCCGAGCCTGACCGCGTCCGGGGTACGGCTCGGATCGACCGCGAACGCGGGGCCGGGGGTGACGGCGATGCCGTGTGCGGCGGCCGCCGCGGCGAAGGTGTCGGCCCGCCACGGCGCGGGCAGCTCCCACCAGGCGTAATAGGCGTGCGGGTCGGACCGTACGGCGAACTCCGCCAGCCGCTCGGCGACCAGCCGCTGCCGCCGGGCCGCGTCCGCGCGCCGGGCCGCCACCAGCCGCTCCACGGTCCCGTCCGCGATCCACCGCACCGCCGCCTCCAGCGCGAACCGCCCCGCACCCCAGCCGCCCGACCGCAGCGCCGCCGCCACCGCCGCAACCCGCTCCGGCGGTACGACGAGGAAACCGACGGTCAGTCCGGGGGCGACCCGCTTGGACAGCCCGTCGACGACATGGACGAGGTGCGGGGCATGGATGGCCAGCGGGGTGGAGCCGGGGTGAAGAAAGGACCAGATGCGGTCCTCGACGACCGGCAGCCCCAGGTCGCGGACGACTCCCGCCAGTTGCCGGCACCGCTCGCCGGTCGTCGTCACCGAGGTCGGGTTGTGCAGGGCCGGCTGGAGGTAGAGGGCGGACAGCGGGGCGCGGCGGTGGGCCTCGGCCAGGGCGTCGGGGCGGGGGCCCTCGCTGTCGCAGGGGAGCGGGACCAGGCGGATGCCGAGCCGGGCGGCGATCTCCTTGACCAGGGGATACGTCAGCTCCTCGACGCCGAGCCGGCCGCCGGGACGGACCAGGCAGGCGAGGGCGGCGGCGATGGCCTGCCGGGCGTTGCCCGCGAACAGCACCTGTCCGGGGGCCGGGTGCCAGCCGGGGGCGGCCAGCAGGGCGGCGGCGGCCTCGCGGGCGGGCGCGGTACCGGTCGCGGGGGCCGGGCGCAGCGCCTGGGCGAGCACGTCGGGGCGGCGCAGGGCCTCCAGGGCCGGGGCGAGCAGCTCCTGCTGGCCGGGCGTGGCGGGGTAGTTGAGCTCCAGGTTCACCGGGGCCGCGGTGTCCGCCTCGGTCAGCGCGCGTCCGCCCGCGGTGGGCGGGGCCGCCCGGACGAAGGTGCCCCGGCCGACCTCGCCCACCACCAGCCCGCGGCGCACCAGTTCGCCGTAGACCCGCCCCGCGGTCGAGGCGGCGATGCCGTGCCTGCGCGCGAACGCCCGTTGCGGCGGCAGCCGTCGGCCGGGGGCGAGCCGCCCCGAGGCGATGTCCGCGGCGATGCGGTCGGCGATGCGCCGGTAGTCGTCCATACGGGTCCCCCTGACATTGCACCGAGGGCAAAGATCTTATTGCGCCGAGGAGTTGGGCCCGCCTAGGGTCGCACCCATGGCACCCTTCCTCGCATACGAGGACAAAGGCACCGATTCCTCTCGGGTCCCGCTTGTCCTCGTCCACGGCCACCCCTTCGACTGCACGATGTGGGCCCCGCAGATCGAGGCGTTCTCCGCCGGGCGCCGGGTGATCGCCCCGGACCTGCGCGGCTACGGCGCCTCCCCGGTGGTCCCCGGTGTCACGCTCCTGGAGCGTTTCGCCGAGGACATCCGGGAGCTGCTGGACGAGCTCAAGGTCGACACCTTCGTGCTCGGCGGGCTGTCCATGGGCGGCCAGATCGCGATGGCCTGCCTGGACCTCTTCGGCGACCGCGTGCGCGGCCTGCTCCTCGCCGACACCTTCGCCGCCCCGGAGACCGAGGAGGGCAAGCGGCACCGCAACGCCATGGCCGACCGGCTGCTGCGCGAGGGCATGCGCGGGTACGCCGACGAGGTGCTGGAGAAGATGGTCGCCCCCTACGCCCACCCGGACGTCAAGGCCCACGTCCACCGCATGATGACCGCCACCGACCCGCGGGGTGCCGCCGCCGCCCTGCGCGGCCGCGCCGAGCGCCCCGACTACCGGCCGGTGCTCGCCCGCGTCACCGTCCCGGCCCTCGTGGTGGTCGGCGCCGACGACGAGTACACCCCCGTCCGCGACGCCGAGGCCCTGCACGCCGCCCTGTCGGACTCCGCCCTGCACGTCGTCGAGGGCGCCGCCCACATGCCGAACCTGGAGCGGCCGCAGGAGTTCGACGCGGCGCTGGCCGGGCTGCTGGCGCGGGTGGACGACTGAGGGCGATCACCGGCAGATGCCCATAATGGGCGCATGTCCCGCGAGCTCCCCATCGGCCTGAGCCCTCCCGACTGGCTGGTGCGGAACCTGCGGTCACAGCCCGCCGCGCCGCTGAACAAGCCCGCCGTGGCCCGGGCCGCGGTCGCCATGACGCTGCCGCTGGCGCTGGGCCTGGCCGCGGACCGCCCGGCCTACGGGGCGCTCGCCTCGATGGGCGCGCTGTCCGGGGTCATCGGGGACACCGCGGACGCCTACCGGATGCGGATCCTGAACATCGCCGTGCCGCAGCTCTTCGGCGCGGTCGGGATCACCCTCGGGTCGCTGGTGCACGGGCACGGCTGGTTCGCGGTCGCGGCGGTGACGGCCGTCGCCCTCGTCTCCGGGATGATCTCGACGATCGGCGCGGTCGCCTCCGTGTCGGGGCTGCTGCTCCTGCTGAACGCCGTGGTCGGTGCGGGCCTGCCGATGCCGGGCCGGTGGTGGCTGGCGCCGCTGCTGATGACCGGCGGCGGGCTGCTGGTGCTGGTGCTCGCCCTTCTGGCCTGGCCGCTGCGCTCCGGGGTGCCGGAGCGGGCCGCCGTCGCCGGCACCTACCGCGCGGTCGCCGACCTGCTCGCCGCCTGCGCGACCGACGGCTACGACGACGCCCGGCACACCGTCACCCAGTCGCTCAACCAGTCCTACGACCTGGTCCTCGCCCGGCGCACCCGCCACCACGGCCAGAGCCCCGACCTGACCCGGCTCCTGGCCCAGCTGAACTCCGTCACCGCGGTCGTGGAGGCCGCCCCGGCCGCCCATCTGCGCGGAAAGCCCCTGCCGAGCGAGGTCCCGGAGGCCGTACGCCACCTCGCCGAGGCCGTCCGCACCGGCTACACCGGCCCGATAGCGCTGGGCCTGCCCACCCCCACCGACGAGACCGGCCGGGCCGTCGACCACGCCCTGCGCCACACCGCCGACGTGGTCACCGCCCCCGACATCGACCCCCACGGCCTCGACGACCGCCTCGGCCGCCCCGCCGCCCTGCGCGTCCGGGCGGCCCGCGCCGCCCGCAACGTGATGCTGTCCGCCGCCTCCTGGCGCTACGGACTGCGTCTCGCGCTGTGCATCGGCATCGCCCAGGCCCTGGTCTCGCTCGTCCCCGTGCCGCGCTCCTACTGGGTGGCGCTCACCATCACCTTCGTCCTCAAACCGGACTTCGGCTCGGTGTTCTCCCGCGCCCTGCTGCGCGCCCTCGGCACGGTCGGCGGCCTGGTGATCGCGGCGGCCGTGCTCGCCGAGGTGCCCCGCGGCTGGTGGGACGTACCGGCGATGCTGCTGCTCGCCCCGCTGATCCCGGCCCTGACCCCCCGCGGCTACGGCTACCAGACCGCGGCGATCACCCCCGTGATCCTGCTCCTGTCGGACGTGCTGAACCGCCAGGGCACCGGCCTGCTCCTGCCGCGCCTCCTCGACTCCCTGATGGGCTGCGCGATCGCCCTGGTCGTCGGCTATCTGCTGTGGCCGGAGAGCTGGCGCACCCGCGTCGGCGACCGCCTCGCGGACGCGGTCGCGGACACCGCCCGCTATCTGGAGACGGCGTTCGGCGAGACGGAGGACCCGGCCGCCCGCGCCCGCATGCGCCGCCGCCTCTACCGCGACCTGTCGGTCGTCCGTACGGAGTTCCAGCGCGCCCTGACCGAGCCGCCGCCCACCGGCCCGCGGGCCGCAGCGTGGTGGCCGCTGGTCGTCGCCGTGGAGCGCATCGTGGACGCGACGACGGCGGCCAGGGTCCGGGTCCGCCACGGGGCCCCGCCACCGACCCGGGCCGAGATCACCCGGATCGTCCGCCAGCTGCGCGAACTGAGCGAGGGCGTGCGGGAGGCGGACGTCCTGACCGCTGTCCGCACGGACCTCACGGGCCCGGCGGACAGCGTCCTGGAACCACTGCGCCAGGAGGTGGCGGCCGCGAGGTGCATCACCTCGCCCAGATGACCGGTGGGTGCTCAGACCCCGATGTCGGAGCCGTCCTCACGCCACACGGCGACGACAGCGGGCCGGTTGATCTTCCCGGGCCCGTCGGGCCAGGCGCTCAGCGGCTTGTCCGCGCTCGCCCCGTCGATCTCACCGGGATGCTGCACGGCGACCACCACCCGCCGGCTCTGCACGATCGGCCCGCAGGTCTCCGCCCCGGCCGGCACCGTCAGGAACTGCTTCAGCTCACCCTTGCGGGAGCCCCGCGTGGCGACACCGAAGAGCCCGTCGTGCGAGCCGAGCTGGTTGCCGTCGGTGGAGATCCACAGGTTGCCGTAGACGTCGAAGGTCACGTTGTCCGGGCAGGAGATCGGGCTGACCTGGTCCTTGGGGAACCCGGCGAAGTAGGTGGCCGGGTCGTTCGGGTCGCCGGCGACGAGGAACAGCTTCCAGGCGAACTTCTTGCTGTCGGCCCGGTTCCAGCGCTCGGTCAGCTCAAGGACCTGGCCGTGCTTGTTGCCGATGCGCGGGTTGGCCTCGTCGACACCGGGGTTGCCGGTGGTGCCGCGGCGGGAGTTGTTGGTGAGGGCGAGGTAGACCTTGCCGGTGACCGGGTTCGGCTCGATGTCCTCGGGCCGGTCCATCTTGGTGGCGCCGACCTTGTCACCGGCGAGCCGGGTGAAGACGCACACCTCCTGCGCGGTCATCCCCTCGACGTGGCTGACGGCACCGTCCGCGGTGGCGGTGACCAGCGGGATCCACTCACCGGACCCGTCGAACTCACCGTCGGCCGGGTGCTTGCCGGTGCCGTCGATCTCGATGGCGGGAGAGTCGCCGGTGAGCTTGGCGACGTAGAGGGTGCCCTCGTCGAGCAGCGAGAGGTTGTGCTCGCGGACGGCCCGCGAGGTGCCCTTCTTCATCCGCTTGCTGCCGACGAACTTGTAGAAGTAGTCGAAGCGCTCGTCGTCACCGCTGTACACGACGGGCCGGCCGTCGTCGGTGAGCCGCACGGTGGCGCCCTCGTGCTTGAAGCGGCCCAGCAGGGTGTGCTTGCGGGGCGTGGACTGCGGGTCGTACGGGTCGAGTTCGACGACGTAGCCGAAGCGGTGGACCTCGTTGGGCTCCTGGGCCACGTCGAAGCGCTTGTCGAACCGCTCCCACTTGCGCTCGGTGGCACCGGTGCCGAGGCCGTAGCGCTTGTCGGTGGCGCGGGAGCCGTTGGCGAAGTACTGGTTGAAGTTCTCCTCGCCGTGCAGGGTGGTGCCCCACGGCGTGGTGCCGCCCGCGCAGTTGTTGAGGGTGCCGAGGACCTTGGTGCCGGTGGGGTCGGCGGAGGTCCGCAGCAGCTCCGAGCCGGCGGCGGGGCCGGTGAGCCGGAACGGGGTGGTGGCGGTGATCCGGCGGTTGAGCGAGTGCCGGGGGACGGGGAGCAGCTTGCCGTTCTTGCGGTTGCCCTCCACCGCGACGACGGACAGACCGTGCGCGGCCCAGGCGATCTCGACCTGCTCGCGGGTGGGGTTCTCGCGGTCGTAGCCAGGGAACATCAGCACCTCGTCGCTGTACTCGTGGTTGGCGACGAGGAGCTGGCGGCCGTACTCGGGCAGCGGGAGCAGGGAGAGGAAGTCGCAGTTGTAGCCGAACTGCTTGGCCTGCGCGGCGGCGGTCTGGTGGTGCGGATCGAACGCGGGCGCCCCCCGCAGAATCGGTTCGCCCCAGCGGATGACGATGTTCTGCGCGTAGCCCTCGGGCACGGTGACCTGGTCGGCGGTGTTCGGCGCGACGGGCGTGAACCGCAGACCCCGGGCGGCGCGAGCGGCGGTGGCGGCGGTGGCGGACGCGTCGGCCGCACCGGCGGCGGCCTGGGCCTGCGGGGCGCCGGCCGTGCCGACGGCGGTGCCCGCGGCGGCGGCCGCGGTGACGACGGCGGCGGCGCGCATCACGCTGCGGCGGCTGAGGGCGCCGGCGATGACATCGCCGACGTACTCGTTCGCGCTGGTGTTGGGCACCTCGTGGAAACAGGCGTCGCCGCAACGGAAACGGCAGGTCAGAGCGGACCGCCCGCCCGGATGCGAGTCGTTCGACGTCCTGATGATGGGCAGCTGCATGCGCACGTGGTTCTCCCCTGGCTTCCCCTGTTGTCTCAGCGCCACGGACGCTAGGAGTACGTCTGTGCGAAAGGGGAGCCTGGAGGTGAACTGCCGGTGAACGCGCCCCATCCGTCCGTCCCTCGGGGAGCGGACCCGCCCCTCCCCAAGATCTTCATTCCGGGCCGCTAACCTTACGTGTCCGTCCTGGCCAGGGATCTACGGGCATCAACTCACGCGAAGGGTTGCGCACATGGGCATTCTCACTCTCCTGCGGAACGCATTCGGCCGATCACGCACATCCCGCCCGGCCGAGCCGGAGGGTACGAACCCGCCCCCGTCGCACCCCACCCCGACACCGCCCGCGGAACCGACGGCCTCCGCGGAGCCGACGGCAACGGCCGAGCCGACCGCCCAGGTCCCCGAACCCCGCAAGCGCGAGGAACACGACCTCGTCGCCGCCGCCTTCGACAACGTCACGGTCCCACGGCCGACCCGCCCGACGGACAGCACGACACCGACCGAGCAGCCGGAGCCCGAGGCGACACAGAAGGACCCGACACCGGAGCCGACCGCCGCCGCCGAGGAACCGGAGCCGGCCGCCGCCGAGGAGCCGGAACCGGAGCCGACCGCCGCCGAGGAACCGGAACCGGAGCCGGCGAGCGCCGTGGAGCCCACGGCCGACCAGGACCCGGCGTCGGAGGCCGCCACCGAGGAGCCGGAGCCGGTGAGCACGGAGGAGCCGGCGTCTGCACCCGAGCCGGCCGCGGCCCAGGAGCCGGAGGCCGGGGTCGAGGTCGAGCCCGAGGCCGAGGCCGGGACCACGGACGACAGCACCCCGGAGCCCGAGCGGACGGCGACGACCCAGGAGGAACCCGCCCCCGAGCCCGACATGGAGGCGCTGGCGGAGATCGTGGCGATCGTCGAAGAGGGAACGACGACCCCCGAGCCGACCCCCGCCGAAGGCAGGGCCGAGGCCGAAGCCGAGGCCACGGAGCCGACCCCCGCCGAAGGCGAAGCCGAGGACACGGAACCCGCCCCCGAGCCCGCGGCCGCCGACGGCGAGACCGCCCCGCAGGGGCCACCCGCACCCGACGACGAAACCGGCACGGGTGGTGCGGGTGGGACCACCGAGTCCGAAGGCGAAGCCGAGGACACAGAACCCACCCCCCAGCCCGCGGCCGCCGAAAGCCGCACGGGTGGGACCACCGAGCCCGAAGGCGAAGCCGAGGCACCGCTCCCCAAGACCCTCCTCGCCGCCTACCAGGCCGCCGCAGCCGCCCTCACCACCCACCACCTCACCTCCACCACCGCCAAGGTCCACCTCGTCCTGGACCGCTCGGCCTCCATGCGCCCGTACTACAAGGACGGCTCCGCCCAGGCCCTCGCCGACCAGACCCTCGCCCTCGCCGCCCACCTCGACCCCGAGGCCCCCCACGCCACGGTCCACGTCGCCTTCTTCTCCACCGAACTGGACGGCACCGGCGAGCTCACCCTCACCGACCACGAGAACAAGATCGACGAGCTCCACGCCGCCCTCGGCCGCATGGGCCGCACCAGCTACCACGTAGCCGTCGAGGAGGTCGTCGCCCACCACCGGAAGACCTCCCCCGGCACCCCCGCCCTGGTGATCTTCCAGACCGACGGCGCCCCGGACGCGAAGACCCCCGCCACCCAGGCCCTCGCCGACGCCGCGAAGAAGCACCCCCACATCCACTTCGCCTTCGTCGCCTTCGGTGAGCACGACAACAAGGCGTTCGACTACCTGCGCAAGCTGAAGACCGGCAACACGTCCTTCTTCCACGCCGGCCCCGCCCCCAAGGAGCTCACCGACCAGGAGCTCTACGAGGGCATCCTCCAGAACTGGCGCCCGTAGAGATCACGGACCCGCACCGCCCCGGCCGCCCCTTCTCACCCTCCAAAACGAGAAGCGGGCGGCCCACCCATGTCGGCTACGATTTCAAGGTTCGAAAAACAACCGACCTGGGAGCAGCCAAACCATGGCTCGACACCTCATCACCAGCGCCCTTCCGTACATCAACGGGATCAAGCACCTGGGCAACATGGTGGGGTCCATGCTCCCGGCGGACGTGTACTCCCGGTACCTCCGCCAGCGCGGCCACGACGTCCTCTACGTCTGCGCGACGGACGAGCACGGCACCCCGGCGGAGCTGGCGGCCAAGGAGCAGGGCCTCCCGGTCGACGAGTTCTGCGCGCAGGCGCACGACGCCCAGAAGGCGGTCTACGACGGCTTCGCACTCGCGTTCGACTACTTCGGCCGCAGCTCCAGCCCCCAGAACGTCGAGATCACCCAGCACTTCGCCCGCAAGCTGAACGAGAACGGCTTCATCGAGGAGCGGGCGATCCGCCAGGTGTACAGCCCCACCGACGGCCGCTTCCTCCCCGACCGCTATGTCGAGGGCACCTGCCCCCACTGCGGCTACGACAAGGCCCGCGGCGACCAGTGCGAGAACTGCACCCGCGTCCTCGACCCCACCGACCTGATCAACCCCCGCTCGGCGATCTCCGGCTCCACCGACCTGGAGGTCCGCGAGACCAAGCACCTCTTCCTCCTCCAGTCCAAGCTCCAGCACGAGGTCGAGGCGTGGGTCGCCCGCCACGAGGACGACTGGCCGCAGCTCGCCTCCTCCATCGCCCGCAAGTGGCTGAACGAGGGCCTGCACGACCGCGCCATCACCCGTGACCTGGACTGGGGCGTGCCGGTCCCGGCCGACACCTGGCCGGAGCTCGCGGCCGAGGGCAAGGTCTTCTACGTCTGGTTCGACGCCCCGATCGAGTACATCGGCGCGACGAAGGAGTGGGCGGACCAGGACCCGGAGAACCGCGACTGGAAGTCCTGGTGGTACGAGGCGGACGACACCGTCCGCTACACCGAGTTCATGGCCAAGGACAACGTCCCCTTCCACACCGTGATGTTCCCGGCCACCGAGCTGGGCGTGCGCGAGCCGTGGAAGAAGGTCGACTACGTCAAGGCGTTCAACTGGCTGACGTACTACGGCGGAAAGTTCTCCACGAGCCAGAAGCGCGGCGTCTTCACCGACCAGGCCCTGGACATCCTCCCCGCCGACTACTGGCGCTACTTCCTGATCGCCAACGCCCCGGAGTCCGACGACTCGTCGTTCACCTGGGAGCACTTCACGGCGACGGTGAACAAGGACCTGGCCGACACCCTCGGCAACTTCGTCAACCGCGTGCTGTCCTTCAGCAAGAAGCGCTTCGGCGAGGAGGTCCCGGCCGGCGGCGAGCCCGGCGAGGCGGAGGCCCGCCTCGGCGAGGAGATCGCCCGTCTGCTCGCCGAGTACGAGCAGCAGATGGAGGCCCTCCAGTTCCGCAAGGCCGCGGCGGCGCTGCGCGCCCTGTGGTCGGCCGGCAACTCCTACCTGGAGGAGAAGGCCCCCTGGCTGGAGATCAAGACCGACAAGGACGGCGCGGCCCTCACCCTGCGCACGGCGATGAACCTGATCCACCTCTACGCGGTGGTCTCGCAGCCGTTCATCCCGGCGACCTCGGCCGCGATGCGCCAGGCATTCTCCCTCCCGGACGACACGGCCACCTGGGTCTCGCAGGACGAGGCGAAGTCCCTCACCTCCGTCCCGGCCGGCACCCCCTTCACCGTGCCCCCCGTCCTGTTCGCCAAGCTGACGGACGACGACCTCGCTGCGTACAAGGAGCGCTTCGGCGGGGAAACAGCCGCGTAACAGCCCTTCTCGGACCCCTCACTCACCAGGTATATCTGGCCAAGATCGCGCGGCCGACCGAGGCCCGCGACATCCGAGTGGGGGGTCCACTGTCATGGCTCTTTTCGGCAACGCACACCCGATCGACCCGGCCCAGGCCGCGCAGGACTACGCCCGGCTGCTGGGCCAGGGCGAGCAGGTGCACGCCGCCTACCTGCTGATCCGCGACACCATCCTGCTGACCGACCGCCGGCTGGTCCTGGTCGACAAGCAGGGCATCACCGGCAAGAAGACGGAGTACCACTCCATCCCGTACCGCTCCATCACCCACTTCGCGGTGGAGACGGCGGGCACCTTCGACCTGGACGCCGAGCTGAAGATCTGGGTCTCCGGCGCCCAGCTCCCGATCACCAAGACGTTCACCAAGGGCGTCGACATCTACGAGGTCCAGGCGATCCTCACGCAGTACGTGGCGCGGTAGTCAGCCGACGCGGGGGCGCATGAAGGCCGACCGGGGCCCAACTGCCTCGGTCGGCTCACGCGTTCCTGACCCAGCACCGCTGGTTCCCACACGCCGTTGATAAAGTCCGCACACTTGTGCGGGAGGTGTGTGTCCTTCCGCGGGGAGGAACCACACGTGGGCAGAATCGCCCTGTCGCGCCGCCTCGCCGTCGCAATCTCTGCGGCGGCGCTCGCCGTCACCGGTGGCGGCATTCTTCCGAGTCCGGCTGCTGCGGCTCCCGTCGCCCCCTTGGGCACGGCCACCGCCATCACCGGCACCGACATCAGCGCCTTTCATCGTGACCTCGTCACAGCCGCCGACGGCTCCGCCGTCGCGGTGTGGAACCAGTTCACCCAAGCCGGCAGCGCCGAGCGCAAGCTGTATGCCGCCGTACGCCCGGCCGGCCATGACACCTGGGGAACCCCTAAGCTGCTGACCACGACGCCGACCGAGGCCGGGAGCGTCCGGCTGCACGCCTCGGCGGACGGCAGCGTCACCGCCCTGTGGGTGGAGTTCCCCAACGAGACCAGGCCTGGCTCGGGCCCGTACAACACCCGGGTCGTCACCTCGGTCCTCGCGGCCGACAAGTCGGCCTGGTCCGCGCCCGTCGAGCTGGTCGGCACCGACAAGGGCTGGGGAGACGGCGGCATCGACCTCGCCGAGGGCCCCGACGGCACACTCACCGCCGTCTGGACCACCCACCCCGATGCCACCTCCCCCTGGGAGGTCAGCGCCGCCGTGCGCGCGGCCGACGGGACCTGGTCCGCGCCCGTCCAGCTGAGCACCGCCACCGCGGACGGGGCCCGCGCGGCTCTCTCCCCGAGCGTCGCCGTCACCAGCGACGGCACCACTGTCGTCGCATACGCCCAGCACCTCGGCGAGAGCGGGCAGGTGCTGACAGTGTCCCGGGCGGCAGGCAGCACCGAGTGGACCCGGCCGGTGGCGGCCACCGGCACCTACCAGTACGTATACCGCCCTCAGATCGCCTCGGCCGGCGACGGCACGGTGACCCTCTCCTGGCTCGGCCGCATCGACGAGTCGGTGCCCGAGGCCATCAACACCGCCGTCCGCACCGCCGACGGCACCTGGTCGGCCGCTCAGACTGTCACCGCCACGGACGACCTCGTCGAGACACCCGAGCCGCTCATCGGCCCGGACGGCGACGTGACCCTCGTCTGGGTCGATCGGACCACGACCACGACGTTCGGCACCCGCACCGCCACCCGCGAGGCCGACACCGGCGCCTGGTCCGCCGTACGGACTCTGTCCACGTCGTCCGTTTCCGAGTCGTACGACGCCGCCATCGGTGCTGATGGCACGGTACGGGCGCTGTGGCCGCAGTCGGGCGGTGGCAAGCGAGTAATGACGGAGGCGGTGCGCAGCGACGGGAAGTGGACGACCGCGGCCCACGTGCCCGGTTCCGCGAACGTCCATGTGCATGGCCAGGTCAGTGTGGGCGCCGACGGCACCGCCACTGCCGTCTGGTCCGGCATGGCGACCAGCACCGCCAACTGGCGGCTGTACGGCTCCCGCGACGCGTGGCCCACGCTGGCCGTCACCGGTTCCAATGTCCCGGGCACGGCGCCTCTCAAGGGCACCACCCCCTCCAGCACCGCCTGGACACCCATCTGGTCGCTCAGCAGGCCCACGTCGTCCTGGTCGCTGACGATCACCGATCGGGCCGGGCGGACACTCCGCACCCTCACCGGAGCTACTGCCGACCTGACCGTCCGGGCGGCCTGGAACGGCCGCACGACGGCCGGGGCCTACGCCCCCAACGGCCCGTTGACCTGGACGCTGCGGGCCGTACAGGAAGGCTCGGCATCCGCCGTCAAGCTGGCCACCGGCACGGTCACCGTCACCGGCGGCGCCGCGGTCTCCCGTGACTTCGGAGGCCCGTCGGCCACACCCGACGGCACCGGGGACCTGCTCACGCTCAGCTCCACCGGCGTCCTCAGCCACCAGTTCGGTAAGGCGTCCACCGGCACGTTCTCCGGCAGGGTGAGTGGCAGCGGCTGGGCGACGAACATCAAGGCGGTGCCGTTCGGCGACCTGAACGGTGACCGCTGCAACGACGTCCTGGTGCGCTACGGCAACGGTGCCTTGCGCCTGTACAAGCCGGCCTGCGGCAAGGCGGTGACCCCGTCGATGCCGTACACGACCTTGGCGACCGGCGGCTGGACGTCGTACGACGTGCTGACCTCCCCTGGCGACCTGACCAAGGACGGCCGCCCGGATCTGATCGCCCGCAACGCCTCGACCGGCACGGTCTACCTCTACAAGGGCACCAGCACGGGCAAGCTGTCGGCCCGTGTGAAGCTCCACGACAATTGGAAGACGTACAAGAAGGTCATCGGCGCCGGCGACCTCAACGGTGACGGCATCGGCGACCTGCTCGCCCAGGACACCTCGAACAACCTCTACCGCTACTACGGCACCGGCAGCGGCACCTTCGGCGCCCGCGCGAAGCTGTACTCGGCGTGGGGCAGCTCCTACAACGCCGTCGTGGGCGTCGGTGACATCACCGGTGACGGCAGGGCAGACCTGGTGTCCCGCGACACGGCAGGCGTGTTGTGGAGGCAGGCGGGCACCGGGACGGGATCGTTCGGAGCCCGGGTGAAGATCGGGACCGGCTGGGGCGGCTACAAGTCCCTGTCCTGACCGATGCGCACGTCGATCAGCTGATGCCCCGATGTGTCCCGGGAGTCTCGCACCGACCCCCGGGACACACTGCACGGCGCCTTGCCCCCGCCTAGACTTCTACAACAGCTGGGGAGTGAGTTGTTCGGAGAGCTGGGGGACGAGCGCCATGGTCATGCAGTCGGCGAATCCGGACGTGACAAGTTCCTCGGTTCCGGCCCCGGGCCAGCGCGTCACCGTACGGAACCGCCCCTGGGTGGTGACCGATGTCCTCCGCTCGACCGCCGCGAGCGATGATCCCGCACGCGCCGCGGAAGCCTCCCCCAGCCACCTGATCACCCTGTCCTCGCTGGAGAGCGACGGCCGGGATGAGGAACTGCGGGTGGTCTGGGAGCTCGAGCAGGCCACGGACGTCCACGACCAGTACGAGCTGCCCTCGCCCCGTGACGGCTTCGACGAGCCGGGCCGCCTGGACGCCTTCCTGGACGCGGTGCGCTGGGGTGCCATCGCCTCCGCCGACAAGACGGCCCTCCAGGCGCCGTTCCGCTCAGGCGTCGAGATCCAGGACTACCAACTGGACCCGGTGGTCCGCGCCCTGTCCATGCCCCGCACCAACTTGCTGATCGCGGACGACGTCGGCCTGGGCAAGACGGTCGAGGCCGGTCTGGTGATGCAAGAGCTGATGCTGCGCCACCGCGCCCGCTCCATGCTGATCGTCTGCCCCGCCGGGCTGACGCTCCAGTGGCGGGACGAGATGCGGGACAAGTTCGGCCTGGACTTCCGCATCGTCAACACCAGGATGCTGCGTGACCTGCGCCGGTCGGCCGGGCTGTACGCCAACCCGTGGACCCACCACCCGCGTCTCATTGTCTCGATCGACTGGCTGAAGCGCGAGCGCCCGCTGCGCATGCTGCGGGAACTGCTGCCGCCAGTGCCGGAGTACCCGCGTGCCTTCGACCTGCTGGTCGTGGACGAGGTGCACACATGCGCGCCGTCGGGCACCGGGAAATACGCCGTGGACTCGCAGCGCACCCGAGCAGTGAAACTGCTCGCGCCACACTGCGAGCACCGCCTCTTCCTCTCCGCGACCCCGCACAACGGCTACCTGGAGTCCTTCACCGCGCTCCTGGAACTTCTCGACGACCACCGGTTCGCCCGTGGCGTCAAGCCCTCCGAGGAGCAACTGCGCCGGGTGATGGTGCGCCGCATGAAGTCGGACCTGCCGCCGCTGTGGAACGGCAAGCCGCGCTTCCCCCAGCGCGTGCCGCACGCGCTGGAGGTCGACTACAGCGACGCGGCGCGGGAGGCGTACGCGAAGCTCGCGGAGTACGCGCGCTCGCGTCGCAACGGCCAGGGGGACGGGAAAGCCGGCCGGACGGCCGCCGACTTCGTGACGACCTTGCTGAAGAAGCGCTTCCTGTCGTCGCCGAAGGCGTTCGCGGAGACGATCAGCACCCACCTGGAGACGATGACGTCCCGGAAGGAGGGGCCCGCGGAAGAGCCAGCTCCGAGTGTCCGGGTGCTGCGGCCCCTGATCGACGGGGTCGAAGAGGCCGAGGAAGAGAACGAACAGGAGCAGGCCGAGGCGGCGGCACGGGCCCTGACCGCCGCCCGCCAGGCCATGCGCCCCCTCACCGACCACGAGCACAAGCTGCTCAAAGAACTCGACGCCTGGGCCGTGGACGCCGGAAAGCGGCCGGACGCCAAGTTCGCCCGCTTCAGGGAGTGGCTGGACGAGATCGTCTGCCCCGACGGCCCGCTGGGCGACTGGAAGCCCAAGCGGGTGATCATCTTCACCGAGTACCGCGACACCCAGCGCTGGTTGTACGGGCAACTCATCGCCGCCGGGTATCCGGCGGAGCGGATCGCGCAGCTCTACGGCGGTCAGGACCAGGACGAGCGGGAGCAGGTCAAGCAGGTCTTCCAGGAGAGCCCCGACCTGTCCCCGGTCCGGATCCTGCTCGGCACGGACGCGGCCAGCGAGGGCATCAACCTGCAGGCGCACTGCCACCGGGTGCTGCACTGGGAGATCCCGTGGAATCCCAACCGGCTGGAGCAGCGCAACGGCCGCGTGGACCGGCACGGGCAGAAGGCCGAGCAGGTCGACGTATACCACTTCGTGCCGCGCGGCTGGCAGGGCTTCGACCCGGCCCACGACCACCACACGGACTCCGGCTACGACGACGGAGCCCTGGAGGACGAGCTGCATTTCCTCGCCGTCGCCGCCCGCAAGACCGAGCGGATCCGTGAGGACCTGGGCAGTGCGGGCGAGGTGATCGCCGCGCAGGTCGAGCAGAAAATGCTGGGCCGGCGTTCGAATTGGACCACCGCGGACGCCGAGATCACCAAGCGGTCCGGCAAGGCCGTCCTGAAGGTCGAGCGCGATCTCGCCCGCGACCTGGAGCGCCTGGTGGACGCCCTCACGGACAGCCGCCACCAGCTGCACCTGACCCCGGAGACCGTCGAGCGAGTCGTACGTACGGGTCTGTTGCTCGCTCACCGCAAGGACCTGACCGAGGTCCCCGACCCCAAGCCGGAGCGGGGCGCCCGCTGCTTCCGGCTGCCCGAGCTGCCCGGCGCCTGGGCGCGCGCCCGCAACGACGGCCTGCGCCACCCGCTCACCGGTAAGGAGCGCCCGGTCGTCTTCGACGAGGCGGAGGCCCGCGACCGCACGGACGTGGTCCACATGCACCTGGGGCACCGACTGGTGCAGATGTGCCTGCGGCTGCTGCGGGCCGAGCTGTGGTCGAGCGGCCCGGGGGCGCACTTGTCCCGGGTGACGGCCCGGGTGGTGCCGGACGGTGCGCTGCGGCAACCGGCGGTGGTCGCGCACGGCCGTGTGGTCATCACCGGCAGCGGTGGAACGCGGCTGCACGAGGAGGTCATCACAGCGGGCGGGCTGATCGAGGGGGGCAAGTTCACCGCGGCGAAGATGGAGGACGTCGACGGGTGGCTGGCGGAGGCCACGGAGGAATTGCCGGCCGAGGGTGTCCTCACCGAGCTGACCGGCCTCTGGCCGCAGCTGGAGGACCGTCTCGCGCGTGCTCTGAACAACCGGGCGAACCGGCGCTTCCGCTCCCTTGAGACAATGCTCGCCGAACGCTGCGAGCAGGAGGTCGAGGGCATGCGTGCGGTCCTGGAGGACCTCGGTCGCTCGATCCGGGCGCGTCTCGACGACTCCGGGCACTGGCAGCAGGAGTCGCTCTTCGACATCGACGACGAGCGCCGTCAGCTGCGTGCCGACCGTGAGGCGCTCCTGGAGCGGCTGCGGAGGCTGCCGCAGGTGACGGAGACGGAGACCGCCGCGCTGCGCCGCCGCTGGTCCGACCCGTCGCCCCGCTGGTTCCCGGTCGCCGTGACCTTCCTCGTCCCCCGCTCCCTCTCCGCCACCGCCCGCCAGGAGAACCACTGATGCCGACCGCCGCCCGTACCGCCAGGAAGGTCCCGCCGAAGGGCTCGGTCCCCACCCCCGCCCAGCAGCACGAGGACTGGCTGCGGCTGCTGCGGCCCGACGGCCCGTTCCTCTCGCTGCCGGTGCTGGTCGGCTCGTTCCCGCAGGGCCTGGACACGATCCCGCCGGAGACGTGGGCGAGGCTGCGGCAGGCTTGGGCGGAAGTCCAGGAGGACCCGGCGCTGCTGCGGTCCGCGTGGGAGCAGTTCGTGCTGGCGGAGCTGCTGGGCTGGCGGGCGCCCGGCCTGCGCGAGGGCACGGCGATCCCCGAGTCGCTGCGCGCCGGCGCGAACACGCCTGACGCGGTCCTGGTCGGCCCCGGTCGGTCCGGCGGGCTGGCCCCGCGCGCCCTGTTCTTCCGCACGGACGACTGGGAGGGCCCCCTCAACCGCCCGCGCGGCGAACAGCCGGGCCTCGCCGACCGCGCGGCCGAGCTGTGCCGCGCCCGCGAGGTGCCGCTCGCCCTGCTGACCAACGGCCGCGAGTGGGCCCTGGTGCACGCCCGCCCGAAGGAAGCGACGACCATCGCCGTCTTCGACGCGGACCTGTGGGCCGAGGAACCGATCCTCGCCCGCGCCTTCACGAGCCTGCTCACCGCGAGCCGCGTGGTCCGCCCACCCTTGGACGCGGACGGCAAGCCAACCGACTCGACGGCGGGCCTGTTCGCCCGTACCGCCGAGGCCCAGTCCGAGGTCACCGACACCCTCGGCCGCCAGGTGCGGGAGGCGGTGTCCCTGCTGGTGGCGGAGCTGTCCCGGCTGGACAGGGAGTCGGGCGGCGAGCTGTTGCGGGGCGTCCCGGCCAAGCAGGTCTACGAGGGCGCGCTCACGGTCATGATGCGCCTGGTCTTCCTCCTCTACGCCGAGGAGCAGCGCCTGCTCCCCTCCGGGGACGAGCTCTACGACGCCTCGTACGCCGTCGGCCCCCTCCACGACGAGTTGGCGAAGGCGCAGAGCCTGCACGGCGACGAGTTGGGCGACCGGGTCGAGGCGACCTGGCCGCGACTGCTCGCCGTCTTCGCCGCGATCCACGGCGGCAGCACGCACGACCAGCTCTGGATCCCGCCCTACGGCGGCTCGCTCTTCGACCCGTCGCGCTTCCCTTGGCTGGTCCCCGCCAAGGTCACGGACCGGGTGGTGTTCGAGATCCTCGACGCCCTCCTCACCCTGCGCGCCCGCAAAGGCTTCAAGGGCAAGGAGCGCCTGTCCTACAAGGGCCTGGACGTCGAGCAGATCGGCCACGTCTACGAAGGTCTGCTGGAGTACGGCTGCCACTGGGCGGAGGAGCCGTACGTCGGGGTCTCCTTCGGCCGGGACCGCAAGTACGAGGCGGTGCTGCCGCTGGCCCGCCTGGAGGAGTGGGAGGCGGCCGGAACGCTCGCCGAGCAGGTGGCGGCGGCTTCCGGGACGAAGCCAGCCACGGTGGAGGCGGCTCAGGCCAAGTCCGGCACGGTGACGGTCGAGCTGGAGACGGCGTGCGGCAGTGACACGGCGCTCGTCGAACGGGCGGTGGCCTTCTCCGGCCTGTACGGCACGGACCTGCGGGGCGAGCCGAAGGTGTGGCCGGCGGGCTCGGTCATCGTGGTCCGCTCCGGCAACCGGCGGGACACCGGCACGCATTACACGCCGAAGGCGCTGGCGGAGGAGGTCGTCGAGCACACGCTGGCCCCACTGTGCTTCTCACCCGGCCCGGCGGAGGGTGCGGAGCCCGGTGTCTGGCAGCCGAAGAAGGCCGAGGAGCTGCTGAAGCTGCGGGTACTGGACCCGGCGATGGGTTCGGGCGCGTTCCTGGTGTCGGCGTGCCGGTACCTGGCGGACCGAGTGGTGGAGGCGTGGCTCCGCGAGCCGGAGCTCCCGCAGGAGATCGCCAAGGACGTGGACCGGGACGACCGCGAGCAACTGCACCAGATTGCCCGGCGGTTGGTGGCCGACCAGTGCCTGTACGGCGTCGACCGCGACCCCATGGCCGTGGAGCTGGCCAAGTTGTCGCTATGGCTGGTGACGCTGGCGAAGGGTCGGCCGTTCTCGTTCCTGGACCACGCGCTGCGGTGCGGGGACTCGCTGATCGGCGTCATCGACGTGCGTCAGGTCCGGCAGTTCCATCTGGACTGGCAGGACCGGCAGTTGAGCCCAGAGGTCGCGCGGGCGCTGGAGGGTACCGAGTCGCTGCTGTCCCGGGCGGCCGAGCTGCGGCGGCAGATCGAGTCGACGGCGGTCACGGACATCCGGGTGGTGCGGGAGAAGTCCGAGCTGCTGGCGCAGGCGGAAACCCTGAGCGGCAAGCTGCGGTTGGCCGCGGACGCGGTGGTGGGCGCCGCCCTGGCCGCCGAGGGCATCTCCGACGAGGAGGCGTCCGAGATCTCCGGTGAGGAGAACGTGGGCGGGGCGCGGGGGGCTGCGCGGTTCCGGGACGCCAAGGAGGACGCGAAGAGCCGGGCCTACCGCAACCGGCTGGAGGCCGTGGCGGGGCTGGTCGCTACCGCGCTGGGGGACGACGAGGTCGCGGCCGAGGCTGCGGCTGCGCAGGCGCGGGAAATCGTGGAGGGGTGGCTGAAGGGGCCTCGGGCTGAGGCTGTTCGGCCGCTGCACTGGCCGTTGGAGTTTCCCGAGGTCATGGGGGTGGGGGGTGCTGCTGGGTTTGATGCGGTGGTGGGGAATCCGCCGTTTGTGGGCGGACAGAAGCTGACGGGGGCGTTGGGGCAGGACTATCGGGAGTACCTGGTCAATCGGATTGGGGGCGGGAAGCGGGGGAGCGCAGACCTATGCTCGTACTTCCTGCTGCGGTACCTGTCTTTGGCTCCGGGGCGCCGTACGGGGATCATCGCCACGAACACGATCGCCCAGGGTGATACGCGTGAGGTGGGGCTCGATCAGGCAACGGCGGATGGCTGGACGCTATACCGGGCAGTGAAGTCGCAGCCGTGGTCCGGGACAGCTGCCGTCGTGGTATCGCTGCTTTGGTTGGCCAGGAAGGTCGGACAGAGCGAGGCTCCCGTGCTGGACGGCAACGACGTACGGGGGATTACGCCAGCGCTGGATCCTGCATCACGGGTGTCAGGACAGCCCTATCGGTTGGTGGCCAACGAGGCGCAGTCGTACCAGGGATCGAATGTGCTCGGCAAGGGATTCATCCTCGCACCAGAGGAGGCTCAGGCACTCATCACCAAGGATCCACGAAACGCCGAGGTTTTGTTCCCCTACCTCAACGGCGAGGACCTGAATCAACGTCCACAGTCTGCTGCAAGCCGTTGGGTCATCAACTTTCGTGACTGGCCGCAGGAGAAAGCGGCGGAGTACCCGGATGCATTCGCGATCGTGGAGCGGGATGTAAAGCCAGAGCGCGCGAAGAACAACAACAAGCAGCGCCGGGAGATCTGGTGGCGATTCACACGTCCAGCGATTGACCTGTACGAGGCGATCGCTGGCCTGGAGCAGGTAGTAGTGATCGCTCTGGTAAGCAAGACTGCCACGCCTGTACGTCAGCCGACAGGACAAGTCTTCTCCCACATGCTCGGAGTGTTCGCAACGGACTCAGCCGCTGAGCTGGCTGTCCTGTCCAGCTCCTTCCACTACTGGTGGGCTATTCACCGGGCATCGAGCCTCAAGGGCGATCTTCGCTATACCCCCTCCGATGTTTACGAGACTTTCCCTCGACCCGATCAAACCCCACGCCTCCTTGCGAGCGGGGAGGCGCTGGAGAGCACGCAGCGAGCGGTCATGTCCAGCCGCGTCATGGGCCTCACCTCGCTCTACAACCGTGTGCACACCGAATCCGAAACTCACACCGACATCCAGGCGGTCCGACACAGCCACGTCGAGGTGGACCAAGCGACGGCCGATGCCTACGGTTGGACTGATATCGATCTAAAGCACGGTTTCTACGAAACCCGCCAGGGACCACGCTTTACTATCGCTCCAGATGTCCAGACCGAGATCCTGGACCGGCTCCTGGAGCTGAACCATGCTCGCTACAAGGAAGAGGTGGAGAAGGGCCTGCACACGCCGGAGGCCAAGCGGCGGCGTGCTGCTGCTCGTAAGGCCAAGGCGAAGGCTCGGGCCGCCGCGAGGAACTCCAGCGCCGCTCAAGAAGGCTTCGATGACGGCGCGCTGTTCGCTGATGCCGACGCCCTCTTCTGAACCGTACGGCAATGCCCCGAACCCGGTGACGATCACGTGCGGGGCATGTTCAGTCGGGAGGTCAGCTCCCGGACGCGTACGCCACGAAGTCCGCCCACGTCTCTGGCGCAAGGGCGAGGCGGGGACTGGCATCCCGGTACTTGGAGTCGCGGACGTGGATGGTGGCGGGGGTGGTAGCGACCTCGACGCGTCCAGGAACTCGGGCCGGGGAATCCGCTTGCCGCTCTTGATCTTGTAGACGAGGTCCTCGCCGTACCCGACGGCCTTCCCGAAGTCGCCGGCCCGCATTCCCACGGCCTCTCGCCGCAGCTTCACCTGCCGCCCCACGGTGGCCACCACCGCCACACCCCACTCGTCGTCCGGGTCCCACCTCCCACCCCGGCTCGTCAGCCTCGGTCCTGAGCTGCCGAACCTCGCCGTCCACCGACATGCGCGCCCCTCCGTCGAACCGTCTCGTCCCAGCCGCGCCGTACCCGTACGTCCCGGCCCGACAAGCCCGGACACCACCGGACAAGCACTGGACAGTGACCGTACGCAACCGCGTCACCCTTCACGGAAGGCACATCCGGCCACGCTGAGTGACGTGAATCGGAGCTCCCCCAACCCGGCCGCCGTTATCCGCAACTTCAGCGTGCTGCTGTCCCCCACACCCCGGGGCACCCGCCTCGCCCGCCTGCTCGCCACGGAACAACTGCGCACGTAGGGCATCCCCCTGGACCCGGCGCAGCTCATCGTGGCCGAGCTGGCCAACACGCCGCCACCCACGGCCGCGTCCCCGGCCGGAACTTCCGATTCCTGCTCTACATCGTCGGCCGGACCCTCCGCATCGAGGTGACGGACACGCGCGGTGACCAGCTTCCACAGCGCCGGCCCGCCGGCTCGATCGCGGAAACCGGCCGCGGCCTGACCCTCGCAGCGACCCTCGCCGACCGCTGGGGAGTCGTCCCCGGCCTGCCACCCCGCAAGACGGTCTGGGCCGAACTCGCCCTCCCCGCCCCACAGTCACCGGAGCATGAACCCCCACGCTCCGGCCAGACCTGCGCTCCCTATGAACCACCCATTGAGGAGAAAGAACCCCGCCAAGCCCCACCCCTCCCTCCCGCCGGGCAAACTCACTCCCGCGAGTGAATATGCCCAAGTGAGCTGGATTCGGGACCGGTTGCCTGCCCTACGCTCAGCCCAGCAGTACGCACACAACCCCAGACATGCGACGGCCCTCGCCGGGACTGGCATCCCAATGCGAGGGCCTGACCACCGAGGAAGATTGGCCCTTCCCGATGGACACCAAAAACCCTAGCGCGCCCGCGCGCGCCCAGTCCCGTATCCCGGGCAAAAACCACCCCGCGGGGCACCTCACCTCCGGCGTCGTCCACGACCACGTCCGCCACACCGAGAACTTCACGGTGATCGGCAACGACCTGGCCCAGCACCCGGAGCTGTCCCTGCTGGCCATCGGGCTGGCCTGCTACATCCAGTCCGTCCGACCGGGCACCGCCGTCGACATCAAGACCCTCGCCGCCCGCTTCCCCGAGGGCCCCACCCGGATCGCCGCAGCCCTGCGGGAACTCGAAACCCACGGCTACCTGCGCCGCAGCCGCGAGCGCACGGCCACCGGCCGGATCGTCACCCGCACGGTCTCCTGCAACAGGCCCGGCCACCGCGCCGCCCGGGAGACGGCCACCCGCAGGTCCACCGTCCGGCGCACGGCCGCCGACGAGCCCGCGCCCCGCAAGCGCCTCCCCGCCGTACCCCAGCCCTCGTACCCGGCCCCCGCCCTCCTCCAGTCAGCCGTCGACGTCCTCGCCGGCCTGCGCCGCCACGACCCCCGCCTGCTCCTCTCCTCCACGGACGCCGAGCACCTCGCACCCGGCGTCGCCGCCTGGCTGGAACGCGACCTCACCCCCACCGCCGTACGCCACGCCCTGACCGACAACCTGCCGAACGAGCCGCTGTTCCGCCCCGCCGCCCTTCTCGCCCACCGCCTGGCCGCCCAGCTCCCGCCCCCGCCACCGTTCCGGCCCCCGGCTGCCCCGGCCCCCGAGCCCCGCCACCCCCTCCAGACCTGCGGCGGTTGCGACCGCGCCTTCCGGGCTCCGGCTCCCGGTCGCTGCCGTGACTGCCGCACTGAACCCAGCGAGGCCGTATGAGCACATGGACACTCGGCCCGGCGACGCCGGATACCCTGGCAGAGGTACTCCTGGAGGACACCATGAGCACACTGCCCGAGCACGGACGCGAGCTGATCCCCCGCCCCGAGCAGACGCCCGAGGCTCTGCGCACGGCGCTCGCCGCCGTGGCTCCGGGCCGCCTAGCGGAGATGCAGACCACGAAGGACGAGGCGTTCGCCAAAGCCGTCGAGTGGCAGTCCCTGAGCCCCGTGCAGAGCTGGGTTCTCCGCTGGGCTCGGGACATCGAGATCGCCCGCCGCCCCGACCTGTCCGCCCGCCTCGAGCACGCGCAGAGCAGGCTGGAGGACGACGACCCCGCCACTGCCGAAGAAGCACTCCGGGAGATCACCGCCGTACTGGACGAAGCGATGAAGGCAGTGCGCGGTTGAGCTGGAAGTGGGAGTACGCCTTCGGCACGGAGGAGGCCGCCCGCAGGGCCCCCGCCGACTTCCTCGCTCAGGTGGAACGGAAGGCGGACGAGCTGGTCAGAGCCGCTGAAGCACTCCACCTCCACGGCCGGGCCCACCAAGGCCTCGATCCGAAGGGCGCCGACGTCATCGCGCCCGGCGGCATGTTCAGGTACCAGATTGTCGTACGCAGCGAGCGGGTCTACGTCGTACAGCTCACCTACCTCGGTTTCTGAAGCCAGCCGCCACAAGCTCCCTCCTGCCGCGCCGGCTACTCCGGCCGCACCACGAACGCCGAGATCTCCCGCATCCGCACGCCCGTGCCCCGCGGCTCCAGGTCCCCCGTCACCGTGACCTCCCAGCCGTCCCGCCAGGCATCTGCGGCCCGGTCGATGTCCTCTGCACGTAGCTCCACCCGGACGCTGCGCTGACGCCGGTCCTCGTCGTGCAGGAAGGATCCGAAGATCGTGGCCTCCCGCGGGTTCACATCCCGGTGCAGCTTCTTCACCACCCCGTGCAGGACCGCGCCCTCTTCCCGGCCCAGCCGCTCGCGCAGGTCCTGCGCCACTGCCTCCAGCGCGATCGTGTGACGCCGGCTGATCGACACCGGTGGGGAGGGCTGCTCCATCGGGCGTTCCGACGACCACGCGAAGGACAGTGAGAAGTCACGGCGCTCCTCGCCCGCCATCTTCACCAGCGCCTCACACAGGTTCGCGGACAGACCGGCACTCGCCATGTGCTCCACGTGCGGCACGGAGTCCTCGGCCAGGGCCATCTGGGCGGCTTGATGCGCGCAGGCAACGCCCGCGTACAGCATCCGGGAGACTCTGCGGGCGAACGGCTCCGGCCGCTGCGCGGCCAGCGCCCTCTGCCGGGTCAGCTCGGTCTCGTCGAAAAGGGATCCCTGGCCCCTGCGGTCGGCCATGCCGTGGGGCCCCTCCGGCAAGGGGACATGAGCGGCGATGACGTAACTGCCGACGCGGGTCTGATCCAGACGAACGGCCGCCACGTGATCCTTTACCGACTGCGGCTTCTGCGCGGGCTGCACGGCCCGGGGACCGAGCGCCGAGGACGCCGCCGCCGTGTGCAGATCCTTCAAGCCTGTGAGCGCCGAAACGAGGTCGACAAGAGGCGCTGTGCCCGACGGGCCGGGCGGGAGCAGTCGGAGAAACTGCCAATCCACCGGCGGCAGCCGCATCTCCCGCAGGATTTCGCCTGCCGGTCGCGCCTCCACGACGGCCAGCGTCTCCAGGATGTCGGCGACCCGGCCTGCATAGTCCCGCCGTTTCCGCACTGGCACCAGCAATTCGTACGGCGGGCCCGGCTCGTCGCGCGGCCTCCACTCCCACAGCTCGGCACCCGACAGGTCCCGCTCCGCGCTCCAGCCCTTTTCGCTCAGATAGCGTCGGACGACTTCCGGTGCAAGGGTCTCGGCCTGTTTGAACTCCGCGTCGGTGATCACCGTCATCACACCCCCACCAGCTCCCGGTAGTCCTCAGCGAACAGGTCGTGCAAGGAGTCGACGGTCAGAAGGTTGGCACGGGGGATGTAGACCGTACGCGTACCGGTGCTCGACTTGCCGTCCAGGTCGACGGGCTCCTGATCGTGCAGGCACAGCCAGTACGCGGCATGGCTCAAGCGCAGGCGTTCCTCCGTGGCGTGCGACCAGGTGAACGGGTCCGCCGGAGCCAGGACGAGGAACAAGAAGCGAGGCATCTCGTAGTCGGAGCCGGCCAGATGGTTGTAGTTCTTCACCTTGAGCGGGTAACGGATGTGATCGTCCTGGACGTCAGGGGACGACGTGCACTTGACCTGCGCCTCAATGGCCGGAAACTTGCGGGTTCCCCGTCGGCCTGCGTACCCCAACTGCCAGTCGACTCCGACCCGGTCCCGCTCCTTGCGGGTCACGTCGAGGTTGGCAGCCGTGGCCAGCATGCGGATGAACTCCTCGCCGAACGCACCACGGTGGCCGTTGTCACCAAAGCCCGTCGACCCTTGCGCCCAGCCCGGTGGGGGTGCGCCGTTCGCATGAACGCCACTGAGGCCGGACAGGTGTTTCAGAAGATCGTTCGACTGATGCGGGATGCCATTGGTTGCGCTGTCTGTCATCTGCCCCCGCTCACCCCGAAACCCCTGCGCGCGGCGCCCGCGGTCCTCGTGTGCGTGCCTTACCCCTGAGCGACGCACGGTAACGAAGGTCACACCGTCGGCCAACACGCATGATCGAAATCAGGCCGTGAGCGATCCCGCGGGGACTCTCCGGGAGCGCCGGGTACCCGTGGCAGTTGATCGCCTTCCGCGAGGAAGTCCGTTCACGATGTCAGTGCGCGCGCCTAATCTGGCCCCGTGACCCAACAGCCTCTCGTCAACCCCGATCCCGAGCCGGCCTCCACTCCCGGTGGGGCGGTGCTGTCCGCTCCCACTCCCCAGCAACTGCGCGACAAGCTCGCCGAGCTGGTCGTGCGGGATCTCCTGGGCCCCACCGGGGACGAGCTGGAGGAGTTGTCGGAGGGCAATCCGCTGGACCACTACATCATCGGGCGGCTGGCCCCGGGTGGTCTGCGGGACGAGGACGGCGCCGGTCTGAAGACCGTCGGCAAGGTCGTCGAGCCCGAGACTCTGGAGGAACCGGGCATGGCGCCCGAGCAGGAGCCGGAGGCCGGGGATCCTGACCCCTCCGCGCCGTCCATGCCGAGCCTGCACCCTTCGACGCTGGGACTGACCCTGCGGGTGGACCGGCAGGTCGAGGAACTGACGGTCGACTGCTCCTGGGGGCGCTACGAGCGCGGGGAGTCGGAGATCGAGGGGAACCACAGGCGGGTCTGGCGTCGGGTGCCCTGCTCGGGCACGGTCACCGTAAAGCTGGCGGAGGGGAAGCTGACCGCCCAGCCCGTGCATCCACGGGACTTCCCGCACATCGTGGTACGCGGCCGGGCCCGGCTGCACGCGGGCTCCTGGCTGGTCTCCCTGTTCCTCGTCAACGGGCAGGAGAACAAGTCGGGCTGCACCCACTGGATGTTCCAGGCCTCGATGACCGTGGCCGGCGCCTCCGGCACGGCGCCCTTCCTGCCCCGCCGGGCCGTCGAGCTGCCCGGCGACGACCATGACGAGCGGCGCTCGCTCGCCATGACCTACCGCTTCCACCCCGAGTTCGCCGTGGGTCACGGCACTGGAGTGCATGCCGAAGCCGATCCGACCGATCCCCGGCGAGCCGTGCGCCTGTCCACGACGGCCACACCGTCCTACGAGATCCCCCATACCGACGTCCCCGACCCCCGCCGTGACCGGCGCGACGAGGACCTGCCGGAACTCAGGGACCTCGTGCTGGACATGCGCGAATTGAGCGGCCTGGAGGCCGTCCCCCTCCGAGCCGCCCTGCTGCCGCTCGTCGACGGGTACCGCGCCTGGATCGACCGCCAGAGGCAGTCGGTCGACGACCCCACCGTCGGCCTGGACGCCTACCGGGCCGAAGCCATGGAAAACCTGCGCCGAGCCGGTGTGGCGGCCGACCGCATCCAGGCGGGCATCGACGTGTTGCGGGACGACCCGGAGGCCCTCGACGCCTTCCGGTTCGCCAACCGCGCCATGTGGCACCAGCGCGTGAACACCATCGCCGCGAGCAGTCGGCGCCGGTCGGCGACCATGTCCCTTGAGGAAGCGGTTCGGGCGGCCGACCTGCCCCAGAACCGTAGCTGGCGCCCCTTCCAGTTGGCCTTCCTCCTGCTCAACCTGCCCTCGCTGGCCGATCCGGCCCATCCCGAGCGAGCCGACGACGGTAGCGCCCTGGCCGACCTCCTGTGGTTCCCCACGGGTGGCGGCAAGACCGAGGCGTACCTCGGCCTCACCGCGTTCACCCTCGCCATCCGGCGCCGCAAGCCCCACCTGGGCGGCCTCGACGCCGAGCACGGCGTCGCCGTGATCATGCGATACACACTGCGTCTGCTCACCATCCAGCAGTTCCAGCGCGCCGCCGCACTGATCTGCGCCTGCGAGGTGATCCGCCGCGAGGCGCCCGACCGGTGGGGGACCAATCCCTTCCGGATCGGTCTGTGGGTGGGTGGCAGGGTCACCCCCAACACCACGGATCAGGCCGAGGAATGGGTCAAGGAGCGAAAGAAGGACAAGGGCTACAGCGGCTTCGGACGCACCGGTTCCCCGCACCAGCTCACCAGTTGTCCTTGGTGCGGCGCGAAGATGGAGGCAGGCCGCGACATCACCGTAGAGAAGACCCTGCGCCGCACACTCATCACCTGTCCCGACGCTTTCGAGTGTCCCTTCGGAGCCTCAACCTTCGGAGCGCCCGCCGACGAGAGAGGACTGCCGATCCTCGTCGTGGACGAGGAGATCTACCGTCTCCCGCCCAGTCTCGTCATCGCCACCGTCGACAAGTTCGCCCAGTTGCCCTGGAAGGGCGAGACTCAGGCTCTGTTCGGCCAGGTGTCCCGCCGGTGCACACGCCACGGCTACGTCACGCCGTCCGCCGTCGACGCGGAATGGGAATCCTCCAGTCACCCGCCGAGCAATGGTCATCCGGCCGCTTCCACCGTCGATGCGATCCGTGTCCGTCCACCGGACCTGATCGTCCAGGACGAGCTGCACCTCATCTCCGGTCCTCTGGGTTCTCTCACCGGGTTGTACGAGACCGCCGTAGATCGGCTCTCCACCTGGGAACCCGCGCCCGGTCGTACGGTGCGGCCCAAGGTCATCGCCTCCACCGCCACCGTCCGCCGCGCCGACCGGCAGATCCACGACCTCTTCGCCCGCAGGACCGCCGTCTTCCCGCCGTCCGGGCTCGACGCCGACGACACGTTCTTCGCACGACGCCGGGACACGGGCGAGACACCCGGGCGTCGGTACGTGGGCATCTGCGCACAGGGTGTGCGAACCAAGTCTGTGGCGATCAGAGTGTTCGTGGCGCAACTCGGCGCGGCGCAGTACCTCTACAACACCTACGGACCGAGCGAGCTCACCGACCCTTACATGACACTGGTCGGCTACTTCAACAGTCTGCGCGATCTCGGAGGCATGCGACGGCTCGTCGAGGACGACGTGTCGGCCAGGCTGCTTCGGGCGGACCGACGGGGACTCGCCACGCGCTACGTCGATGAACTGGCCGAGCTCACCAGCCGCATGGCCTCGGATGCCATTCCGGACATTCTGGCAAAGCTCGACATAAGCTTCGGCCGTCGGTCCAAGGGGGCGCCTCGGCCCATCGACGTCCTGCTCGCCACCAACATGATCGCGGTCGGTGTGGACGTCTCCCGGCTGGGAGTCATGGTGGTGAACAACCAGCCCAAATCGACCGCGGAGTACATCCAGGCCACGAGCCGCGTCGGCCGTCGAGCACCGGGGCTCGTCTTCACGGTCCTCAACTGGGCCCGGCCACGCGACCTCTCGCACTACGAGACCTTCGAGTCCTTCCACGCCACCATCTACCAGCATGTGGAGGCCCTGTCCGTCACGCCATTCGCTGACCGCGCCGTCGACCGTGGCCTGACGGGCGTCCTCGCCTCCCTCGTCCGCAACCTCAAGCCCGACTACAACCCCAACCGTGGCGCCCAGTGGGTGGACCGCCGTGGCGAAGTCGTCAGCCATGCCGTGCGCTCCCTGGAACTACGCGCCCGAGACGTTCTGGCCGACCGGCACGCCGCCGACGAGGTACGTACCCGGCTCGACGCCCGCCTCGATTACTGGGAGCAAAAACGGCGATCTCCCGGCGCCGTCCTCGGTTACCGGGCAGCCAAGCGCCAGGGTGACGTCGCCCCGCTGCTGCTGGAGCCGGACAGCGGCCCGTGGCGACTGATGACCTGCCCGACGTCGTTGCGTGAGGTCGAGCCACCGATCAGGCTGATCTTCGCGGGAGGGACGGCACCGGAGCCGGAAGAGGAACCGCCCTACGTGCCACGGCAGCAGGAAGAGGACGGCACGGCGGCCAGCGCCGACGAAGACCCCTGGGAGAGGACATGAGCAGCCCCACCACCCAAGCACTCCGCGTGGGCGAGCTGCGACCCAGCCAGCTCCTGCACACGTACGGCATCGGTGCCGTCACCGACCTGCCGAACCTCTCGACCATGGTCATGGGCCTCGACGACTGGGACCCGGTCCGCGCCCGTGTCCTGACCGAGGACCGTCTCCTGGCCGCAGTACGCCGCCGCCTCGGCGGCACGGTCACCGCGCTGCGTACCCCGCCCCACCTGCCGGAGAACCCCGCCGACCCGTACGGCGACTGGACCCGGACAGGAGTACCGGTCGGTCTGTTCCCCCGGTGGCTTCGCTGCTCGCGCGAGCGGTGCAACCAGTTGGCCCCCGCCTCCAGCGGCCTCTTCCAGCTCCGCCCGAATGTCTACCGGCCGGAGAAGACCAAGTACGTCCACACCAACTGCGGCGGACCGGGCAAGGGCCAGCCGACGGCGCTTCCCGCCAGATTCCTGGTCGCCTGCAAAGACGGGCACATGGACGACTTTCCGTGGGTGTACTTCGTCCACGGGGGTGGCGCCCCCTGTGACAACCCCACCTTGAGTCTGACCGAGTCGGGCACCACCGGCGAGGCGGCCAATGTTTTCGTCCGCTGCATGTGCGGGGCGGTCCGCTCCATGGCGGACGCCATCGGTCAGGCCGGCGAGCGCAACCTGCCCGCGTGCCGCGGCCATCACCCGCACCTCGGCACCTTTGCCCCCGGTGGTTGCCGGGAGTACGCACGGACCATGGTGCTGGGCGCCACGAACAGCTGGTTCGCCTCCCAGCTGAAGGTGTTCAGCATTCCCCGTGCCGAAGAGCCGCTCACTCAGGCGGTCAAGGAGCACTGGAGCCTGCTCTCCCCACTCGCCGCTGTCCCCGCGGACGCCGCGAAGATGCTGCTCCCCACACAGGCATGTTGGCCCGAACTGGAGCAGTACGGGGCGGACGCGGTGTGGACGGCCAT
Source organism: Streptomyces sp. enrichment culture (assembly GCF_964272895.1). Lineage (GTDB taxonomy): Bacteria > Actinomycetota > Actinomycetes > Streptomycetales > Streptomycetaceae > Streptomyces. Next base: position 3,924,338 of record NZ_OZ186832.1, on the reverse strand, counting down.
TACGCGAGAGGCTCAGGCGGCCACCGATGAACCGGACGATGACGACGAGGAGTTCGACCTCATCACACCCGAGTGGCGGGCCTTCACTCAACCCCGCGACCATGCCTTGCCGGACTTCACCACCGTGCGCGAGCGGCATGTGCCCGACGGAACAACCGACTGGCTGGACAGCGTGGTTCTCGTCCACCGACTACGTGAGGTTTCGGCACTCACCGGCTTCACCCGGATCGAGGCTCCCGAGTGGCTGCCCGACGAGGAGGTGCGGACCCGCACGGGGGCACCCCTGAGCCGCAACGACCCCACGTGGGTTCCCTGTGCCGAGCTGCGGGGTGAGGGGGTGTTTCTGGCGCTCAGGGAGCGGCCCCTCTCGGAATGGGAGCAACGTGAAGCAGTACTTGCCCGGGAGAAGATCCTCAAGGACGCACACCACGACTGGTGCCTGGCCCGCGGCGTGGAGCCGCGCTGGCCAGGGATCAGGTACGTGCTCCTGCACACCCTGGCCCACGTGCTGATCCGCCAGTTCGCCCTGGACTGCGGCTACGGCGCCTCTGGCATAGCCGAGCGGATCTACGCTCGCTCCGGCCCAGACCCGATGTCGGGGATTCTGCTGTACACCGCTGCTCCTGACAGCGAGGGAACTCTGGGCGGCCTGGTCTCGCTCGGACGTCGTGACCGCCTTGGTCCGGCGATCGCCCAAGCCTTGGAAGAAGCGAAGTTGTGCAGCTCAGACCCCATGTGTGCCGAACATGACCCGCGCATCCATGCCCGGTTGCACGGGGCGGCCTGCCATGCGTGCCTCTTCGCGGCGGAGACGTCCTGCGAGCGAGGCAACCACTACCTTGACCGGGCCCTGCTGGTGGAGACACTCGCAGACGACATGTGCGCGTTTATGCGGTGAACGGGCCGAAAGAGATACCGGATCGGGAGGCACCGAATACACCGTCGCCGAGCCCGGCCGGCGTGCCGAAAGCTCGGAGCGGCGCGTCGGCGCGACGGCTTCCTCAGCTCCTGGGTGCCCTCTGCGAACGGCTTCCAGAAGACCGGGTCGTGACTGTGGAGCAGATCTTTGAAATGGCCGCCGGGCCCGATGACGTCCTCGTGAGCCGCTTCATCGCGGCCCAACCCGCCGCCGGCCTCGCTCACCAACTGGCCGAAATCACCCATGTCTGGCGAACTGAGGCTCCCGGCGTGACCGGTGCGGCACTGGCGCTGGCTCTCGCCACGGCCCGCTCTTCTCCACGGCCGAAACCCGCTCAAGTCGTGATCAGCGGGCCCCTGAGTGCGTCGGTCCCGGCACGACTGACCAGTGAGGTCGTGATCGAGGTGATCCGGTCAGCAGCCACCTCCCTCCTGATCGCCAGCTTCGCCGCATACGGTGCTCGAGACGTCGTGGCAGAGATAGGTGATGCGGTCGGCCGAGGCGTTCAGGTGGACCTCCTTCTGGAGGAGTCCACCCAGGCCTCGGCAGCCTTCGGGAAGCTTCCCAAGGAGGTGCAGGTCTGGCACCGGGAGGGAGCACAGGGCGTACTTCACGCCAAGCTGATCGCGGCCGATCGGCACACCGCGTTCCTGGGCAGTGCCAACATCACCGACCGTGCATTCTTCGAGAACATCGAACTCGGCGTACTGCTACGTGACCCCCGCCTTGTAGAACCTCTCGTCGAGCACTTCCACTGGCTGCTGAATCCCGCGAACGGGATCATGCGCCGTGCATAAACCCGGCGCAGTCATGGGCGATCCGAACGCAGTACGTGGCGCGCTGATCCACCGCGGACAACTCCTTTCCCGCACACGGCAGATCGCCTTCACCGTTTCCTCACAGGCATCGTAGAGTCCCCCGTGGGAGACACCGGTCTCCCACGGGGAGGGAACATCACACATGGGCAGATCAGCCCTGCCGCGGCGGCGTGCCGCGGCCACCGCAGTCGTCGCCGTCTCGCTCGTCCTGGCATCCGCCGCGCTGCCGGCCGCTCCGGCCGTCGCCGCGACGACGCTGCCGCCGTGGACGGACGCGGTGGATCTGGCGAGCGAGCGCACCATTGTCCAGGACGTCGCCGTACGCGGCGACGGCACCTCCGTCGCCTTGTGGATCCGGAGCGAGAACGGCGACCCCGGCATCCTGTGGGCCGCCACCCGCGCGGCCGGGGGCGACACCTGGAGCGCCCCGGTGGCGCTCAGCACCTCGCCCGTCCGGGAGGCCGAGCTGACGGCGCGCGCGAACGGCTCGGTCGTCGCCCTGTGGGCCGAATTCCCGAGCCCGACACAGGGGGTCGGCACGGGTCCGTCCCGGCTCTCGCGCGCCATCCTCGGCGCCGGGCAGACGGAGTGGACGATACCCACCGACCTGGTCATCCCCGAGCAGCAGCGCGTCGTCCGCGGTCTCGACCTCACGGAGGGCCGGGACGGCACGCTCGCCGCCGTATGGACCGCCCTGCCGATGAACGCCGGGGCGGCCACGTCGAGCGAGGTCTACGCCAGCGTCATCGCGCCGGACGGCAGCCATTCCGCGCCGCAGCAGGTCAGCAACGCCTCCACCTGGGCGGGGCCCACCAGCGGCATGCGGGTCGGCAGCCCCGAGGTCGCCTCCGACGCGTCCGGCGAGCTGGTCGTCTCGTACCGGATGCAGCCGTTCGGGTACGGCACCGTGCACATCATGACCGCCGTCCGGCCCGCCGGGGGCGACGCGTGGCAGACCCCGCAGCTGGTCACCACCGACGTGGCACCCCTGGGGTCCCCGACGCTGTCCGCCGGCCCGCAGGGGGCGGTGCTGGTGTGGCCGGACAAGAACAAGACGCTCCAGGTGATGCGCCGTTGGTCGTTCGCCGGCGAGTGGGGGCAGCCGGAGACCGCCGTCACCGGCGTCGAGCAGCTCGCCCAGTTCCCGGACCCGATGGTCGGCGCGGACGGCGACGTGACGCTGGTCTGGTCCGACTACCGGGCCGCCAACGTGCAGACCACCACCCTCGACACCGACACCGGGCGCTGGTCGGCTCCGCAGCTGCTGTCCAACGGCGAGGTCTCCGGCAACGCCGACTCCAGCCCGGTGTACGACGTGGAGATGGCCCCCGACGGGTCGATCCACGCCCTGTGGCACCAGCGCGGCGATTACGGCCGGAGCCTGCGGCAGGCCACGCGCGTCGGCGACACCTGGACGGCCCCGCGCTGGGTCAAGGGCGCCTCGCACGAGTACCTGACCGGGCAGATCTCGGCACGGTCGGCGTCCGAGGCGACCGCCGTGTGGAGCTGGCATCAGTCCACCACCTACTGGGCCGCCGGCCTGCGCGCGTCCCACACGGCCTGGCCGCAGCTCAAGGTGACGGGGTCGTCCGTGCCCGAGTCCATCGATTTCAAGACCTACGGCGCCTGGGAGCCGTCCTGGTGGACGAACGTCCCGGTGGCCACCTGGACGCTCACCCTCACCGACCGCGCGGGCCGTACCGTGCGCACGCTCACCGGCACCCCCGAGATCTCGCCCACGGCCATCCGCGCCTCCTGGAACGGCCGCACGGCCTCGGGCGCCTGGGCCGCCAACGGCAAGGTGAACTGGACCCTGAAGGCCACCCAGCCGGAGGCGCCGGGCACGACCACCCTGGCGAGCGGCTCGGTCATGGTGGCCGGGGCCGCCCCGGTCCTCCGTGACTACGGCGGCGCCCAGGGCGTCCCGGACGGCGGCGGCGACCTGCTGATGCTGACCAGCACCGGGCGCCTCCAGATGCGGCACACGAACCTGACCGCCACGCGCGAGCTGGGCACCGGCTGGCCCACCACCGTCCGGGTCGTGCCCTTCGGCGACCTGAGCGGCGACCGCTGCAACGACGTCCTCGTCCGCCTGAGCACCGGCGCCCTGCGCCTGTACAAGCCGACCTGCGGCGGCACGCTGAAGACCAGCACGCCGTACACGGCGCTCGGCAGCGGCTGGAACCAGTACAACGTCCTGACCTTCCCCGGCGACCTCACCAAGGACGGCCGCCCAGACCTGATCACCCGCAACGCGTCGACGGGCGCGGTGTACCTCCACAAGGGCACGAGCACGGGCAAGCTCGCCGCGCCGGTGAAGCTGTACAGCAACTGGAAGACGTACAAGAAGATCGTCGGTGCCGGTGACCTCAACGGCGACGGCGTCGGCGACCTGATCGCCCAGGACACCGCCAACAACCTCTACCGCTACCTCGGCAGGGGCAACGGCACCTTCGGCGCACGCGTGAAGCTGGCCGCCAACTGGGGCTCCTCGTACAACCTCGTGCTGGGCGCGGGCGATGTCACCGGCGACGGCAGGGCCGACCTCGTGGCCCGTGACACGGCCGGCGTGCTGTGGCGGCAGGCCGGCACCGGGACGGGGACCTTCGGGGCCCGGGTGAAGGCCGGCACGGGGTGGGGCTCCTACAAGGGCGTGTTCTGAGCACCCTGAGCCGATCTACAACCCTCCGGGGTGCTGAGTGGTCCCCTTCTTCGACTCCGCGTCGAAGAAGGGGACTCTCATGCGCAGATGGGGTGGGGCCGCGGCCGTGGCCGCCGCGGTGATCGCGGGCACGCTGGCGCCGGCCGGGTCGGCCGCCGCCGTCCACGGGGCGGTGCCGGGGGACTTCAACGGCGACGGCTACCGGGACCTGGTGCTGCCGGTGCCGGGGGCGGATGCCGGCTCGTACGCCAGGGCAGGGGCCGTCGTGGTGCTGTACGGCTCGGCGAACGGCGTCTCGGCGACGAGCCGGCGCCAGACGATCACCGAGGACTCGCCCGGTGTCGAGGGCAGAGCGTTCGAAGAGGACCAGTTCGGCACCACCACGGCGACGGCCGACCTGAACCGCGACGGATACGCCGACCTGGTCGTCGGCACACCGTACAACTTCTCCGGTGAGGTCACGGTGCTCTGGGGAAGCAGGAACGGCCTGACCAAGGGCACCAGGCTGCCGCTGGACTCGCAGTTCCAGGACTACAACGGCCTCGATGTGGCCGCGGCCGGCCTGGGCACGGGCTCCAAGACCAAGATCCTGATCGGCGGCGCCCGGTGGACCACCGTCTACAAGGGCCCGTTCGCCACGGACGGCTCCCTCGGGTCGAGCGTCAGTACCCGGACCGACAACGCCGTCGGCTCCGTCGCCCTCGGCGACTTCAACCGCAGCGGCAGCCCCGACCAGGTGGCCTTCGGCGCGCTCCGGCCCGAGCTGAGCGGCAGCCCGATCGCGGTCAACCACGGCGGCACCCAGACCTGGCCGGAGCCGCTGGCGCACGGCAACGGCCTGATCGCCGCCACCGGGGACGTCAACGGCGACGGCTACGCCGACCTCGTGGTCGGGGACCCGCTGGAGCCCGTGACGCCGGGCGCCGACGGCGAGCTCGGCGGGCGCGTGCTGGTCTACCGCGGGTCGGCGAACGGCATCACCCGTACGCAGAAGCCCGAGGTGATCACCCAGCAGACCTCGGGCGTCCCCGGTACCAGCGAGGCGGGCGACCGCTTCGGCGGCGGCCTCGCCGTGGCCGACCTCAACCGGGACGGCGCCGCCGAGATCCTGGTCGGTGCGCCGTACGAGGCCGTCGGCTCGGCGGAGCGCGCGGGCGCCGTCACCGTGATCCCCGGCCGCCGCTCGGGCGCGCTCGGCACCGGCGGGTACTCCTTCCACCAGGACACCACCGGCGTCCCCAGCAGCAGCGAGGCCGGTGACTCCTTCGGCACCACGGTCGCCGCGGGTGACCTCAACCGGGACGGCAGGCCGGAGCTGACCGTGGGCGCGGCCGGTGAGAACGGCGGCAACGGCGCGGTGTTCGTGCTGCCCGGCGGCACCTCCCGCCCGACGGGCACCGGCAGCCGCGTCTTCACCCTGGAGTCCCTCGGCATGGCCCAGCCCGACGGCTGGCTGGGCGGAAAGGGCCTGCTGCGGCTCCTCGACGCCGACGGCGATACAACCAACTGAGGCCGTGACATGTCCCCTTTTCCACAAGCGCGTTGGGGAAGGGGACAGACATGGGCAGATGGAGGGCGGCCGCGGTGGTGGCCGCCGGACTGATCGCGGGGACACTGGCACCGGCCGGCCCCGCCGCGGCCGTCCACGGGGCCGTGCCGGGCGACTTCAACGGTGACGGCTACCGCGACGCGGTGCTGCCGGTCCCGACCGCGAACATCGGCACCAACACGCACGGCGGTGCGGTCGTCGTGCTGTACGGCTCCGCGAACGGGGTCTCGGCCGGTGGCCGGCGTCAGGTCATCACCGAGGCGTCGCCCGGCGTTCCGCCCCAGGTCGCCAAGGGCTCCACCTTCGGCCAGTCCACCGCCACGGCCGACCTGAACCGCGACGGATACGCGGACCTGGTCATCGGCGCCCCCAGGGGCGGGCACGCGACCGGGACCGTCACCGTCATGTGGGGCAGCAGGAACGGCCTGCGCAAGGGCACCCTGCTGCCCAAGCCCGAGCCCTACTTCAGCGACTACGGCAAGGACGTGGCGGCCGTCAGCGCGGGGCCCGGCGAGAAGACCCAGGTCATGGTCGGCGGGGAGTACCCGTCCGTCGTCTTCAAGGGCCCCTTCAGCAGCTCCGGCACCTACGGCTCGGTCACCTACGGCCCGAACGAGCGGGGACCGCTGCCCGGCTCGGTGGCGCTCGGCGACTTCAACGGCGACGGCATGCCCGACCAGGTCGACTTCAGTGTGCGCCAGCGCGCCCTGACCGGCAGCAAGGTCCGGGTGAACCGGATGGGCACCTCCGCCGGGACGGTGCTGGAGAAGGGCAACGGGTTCATCGCCGCCACCGGGGACGTCAACGGCGACGGCTACGGCGACCTGGTGGTCGGGGACCCGCTGACGCCGTGGACGCCGGGCGTCGACGGCGAGCTGGGCGGCCGGGTGCTGGTGTGGCGGGGCTCGGCGAGCGGTATCGCGCCGGACGCGCAGCCCGAGGTGATCAGCCAGGACACCGAGGGCGTGCCCGGCACGGGCGAGAAGGGCGACATCTTCGGGGCCGCCGTCGCGGTGGCCGACCTCGACCGCGACGGAGCCGCCGAGATCATCGTGGGAGCGCCGCACGAGACCGTCGGCTCGGTCAGCCGGACCGGCATGGTCACCGTGATCCCCGGCCGCCGGTCCGGGCCGCTCGGCGCGGGCGGGTACTCCTTCCACCAGGACACCCCCGGTGTCCCCAGCGTCAACGAGACCACGGACTGCTTCGGCACCACGGTGTCCGCCGGGGACGTCGACCGGGACCGCAAGCCGGAGGTGTTCATCGGCGCGGCCTGCGAGAACCGCTACAACGGCGCGGTGTTCATGCTGCGCGGCGGGACCTCCCGCCCGACCGGTATCGGCAGCCGCGCCTTCACCCTGGACTCGCTCGGCATGCCGCAGCGGTACGAGGGCTGGCTGGGCGGCTACGGACTGTTCTGGGTCATCAGCTGACCCCGAGCGGGGCGAAAAAGGGGGCCGGCGTCGATGACGCCGGCCCCCTTCTCGTCCGTGCGGCCTACTTCGGCTGCGGCTTGCGCACCGACAGGTGCAGTTCCTTCAGCCGTGCCTCGTCCAGCTCGGTCGGGGCGCCCATCATCAGGTCCTGGGCGTTGCCGTTGAGCGGGAAGGCGATGGTCTCGCGGATGTTGGGCTCGTCGGCGAGGAGCATCACGATGCGGTCGACGCCGGGGGCGATGCCGCCGTGCGGCGGGGCGCCGAAGCGGAAGGCGCGCAGCATGCCGGCGAACTGCTCCTCGACGGTCTCGCGGTCGTAGCCCGCGATCTCGAACGCCTTGAGCATGATCTCGGGGTCGTGGTTCCGGATGGCGCCGGAGGACAGCTCGACGCCGTTGCAGACGATGTCGTACTGCCAGCCGAGGATGTCCAGCGGGTCCTGGTTCTCCAGGGCCTCCAGGCCGCCCTGCGGCATCGAGAAGGGGTTGTGCGAGAAGTCGATCTTCCCCGTCTCCTCGTCCTTCTCGTACATCGGGAAGTCGACGATCCAGCAGAACCGGAAGACGCCCTCCTCGAAGTGCCCGGCGCGCTTGGCGGCCTCGACCCGCACCGCGCCCATGATCTTCGAGACCTCGTCGAACTCGCCCGCACCGAAGAACACGGCGTGCCCGGCCTCCAGGCCGAGGCGCTCGGTGAGGACCTTGACGTTCTCCTCGGTGAGGAACTTGGCGATCGGGCCGGAGAGCTGGCCGTCCTCGCCGACGCGGACCCAGGCCAGGCCCTTGGCGCCGAGCGTGATCGCGAACTCGCCGAGCTGGTCGAAGAACTTGCGGGGCTGGTCCTGGACCTTCGGCACCGGCAGCGCGCGCACGTGCTTGCCCGCGAACGCCTTGAACTCGCTGGCCTCGAAGACATCGGTGATGTCGACGAGCTCCAGCTGGGCGCGCAGGTCGGGCTTGTCGGAGCCGTACTTCAGCATCGCCTCGCGGAACGGGATCCGCGGGAACGGCGAGGTGACGTGGCGGCCGCCGCCGAACTCCTCGAACAGCTCGGTCATCAGCTTCTCGACCGGCTGGAAGATGTCCTCCTGCTCGACGAAGCTCATCTCGATGTCGAGCTGGTAGAACTCGCCCGGCGAGCGGTCGGCGCGGGCGTCCTCGTCGCGGAAGCAGGGCGCGATCTGGAAGTAGCGGTCGAAGCCGGAGATCATCAGCAGCTGCTTGAACTGCTGCGGGGCCTGCGGCAGGGCGTAGAACTTGCCCGGGTTCAGACGGGAGGGCACGACGAAGTCACGGGCGCCCTCGGGGGAGGTCGCGGACAGGATCGGCGTGGCCATCTCGTTGAAGCCGAGGGCCGTCATCTTGTGCCGGATCGCGGAGATCACGGCCGTGCGCAGCATGATGTTCTTGTGCATGCGCTCGCGGCGCAGGTCCAGGAAGCGGTACTCCAGGCGCCGCTCCTCGTTGACCCCGTCCTCGGTGTTGATCGTGAACGGCAGCGGGGCGGCCGCGCCGAGCAGCTCGACCTCGCCGACCTCGACCTCGATCTCGCCGGTGGGCAGCTCGGGGTTGATGTTCTCGGCGCCGCGGGAGACGACCTTGCCGTCGACCCGGACCGTGGACTCCTTGGAGATCTTGTCCAGGGCCTCGTAGGCCGGGGTGCCCGGACGGGCGACGAGCTGCGTGATGCCGTAGTGGTCGCGCAGATCGATGAAGAGGATGCCGCCCAGGTCGCGCCGATTGTGCAGCCAGCCACTCAGCCGGACGTCGGTGCCGACGTCAGAGGCGCGGAGCTCGCCGCAGGTGTGGGACCTGTACCGATGCATCGTCGTTCATCCAGTCTTCGCGGATCGGGGTCTGTGTTTCACGTGAAACACGACCCAGGGTACCGGGCAGGCGAAGATCGGCTCCCCCTATAAGGGAGGGGGGTCGTCGAACCCTTCGGTGGCAGGATGCGAACACCCTTTCTTAAAGTAGGGCAATGCGCACTGGTGAGCCCCTGCCCCTGCCCGCCGTGGAGCAGGTCCTCGCCGCTCTCGCGACCGGTCTGTGGCACTGGGACACGTCCACGGGCCTGGTCAGGGTGGATGCCGAGGCCGCCCGGCTGCTCGGACTGCCCGCCGAGGAGACCACCCTCACCGAGGCGCAGGTCCGGTCCCGGCTGCATCCGGTGGACTGGAACGAGATCACCGGGGTGGTGCAGCTCGCGGTCGCCGAGGCGACGCTGGCCGAGGTCCGCATCCGGATCATGGACGAGCAGGGCCGGATCGTCCGGGTGGTCCGCAGCCGCTCCAAGCCGTCCTTCGACCCCCGCAAGCGGGCCTACGAGCTGATCGGCACCCTCCAGGAGGTCACCGAACCGGCGCCGGGCACCCCGGCGGACCGGCGCACGGTCACCGGGGACTGGCGGCGCTCGCGTGAGGCGTTCCTGCTGGACGCGGGCCGGGCCCTGGCCGAGGCGCGGTCCACCGCGGAGGTGCTGCGGGTGGCGGCGGGCCTGTCGATGCCGGGGTTCTCGCCGGACGGGCTGGCCGTCTTCGGCGTATCGGGCGACCGCCTGACGATCATCGGCCACCATGGGCACCGACCCGGCGACGAGGGCCCCTTCGCGCACATGTCGCTGGACACCGCCTATCCGGCCGCCGACGTGGTGCGCACCGGCCGGGCGGTGTATCTGTCCTCCCCGGAGGAGTACGGCCGCCGCTATCCCCTGACCTGGCCGCTGGCCCAGCAGTTCGGCCGCCAGTCGTGGGCGTTCCTGCCGCTGACGGTCGCCGGGCGCACGATCGGCGCCTGGATGGCGGCCTTCACCTACCCGGTGGCGTTCACCCCCGACGAGCGCTCGGTGCTGACGACGGTGGCCCGCATGCTGGCGCAGGCCCTGTCCCGCGCCGGGACGGCGGAGTCGGAGCGCGAGCTCACCGACGGCCTCCAGCGCTCCATGCTGCCGACGCTGGGCCCGGAGATCCCCGGTATGTCGGTGGCCGCCCGCTACATCCCGACCGGCGGCGGGCTCCAGGTCGGCGGCGACTGGTACGACCTGATCCCGCTGCCGGGAGGACGGTTCGCGCTGGTCATCGGGGATGTGCAGGGGCATGACGTGCGGGCGGCGGGGCTGATGGGCCAGCTGCGGATAGCGCTGCGGGCGTACGCCTCGGAGGGGCACCGGCCCGACGCGGTGCTCTCGCGTGCCTCCCGCTTTCTGCACGGCATCGCCGACGACGGGGGCGATCTGCGCTTCGCGACCTGTCTGTACGTCGAGGTCGACCCGGCGTCCGGTGTGGTGGAGGCGGCCCGTGCCGGGCATCTGGACCCGGTGGTGCGGATGGCGGACGGCACGGTACTGATGCGGGACACCGCGGGCGGGCTGCCGCTGGGCGTCGACCCCGACTGCGACTACCCGACCACACGGTTCGCGCTGGAGCCCGGAGAGACGCTGATGATCTGCACCGACGGTCTGATGGAGACCGGCGGTCACGACCTGGACACCGGCTGGGCCCGCATCCGCCGGATCCTGGAGCGGCACGACGGCGATCTTGAGGAGCTGGCCGACGCGCTGGTGCAGGCCGTGCACGGGCCGTCCTCGCACCACACGACGGGGCCGCTGGCCGACCGGCGCGAGGACGACATCGCCTTTCTGCTGCTGTGCCGGCCGGGCGAGGGCTGCGGCTGCGGCGGTTCCGTGGCCGTGCGCCCGCAGGTGCGGCGCACCATGCTGACGGTCGCGCAGGCCGAGCCGGAGCGGATCGGGGTCGCCCGCCGGCATCTGCGGGAGCTGCTGCACGACTGGACGTCCCAGGACCAGCTGGACTCGGCGGTGCTGCTGGTCTCGGAGATGCTGACCAATGTGCTGGTGCACACCGACGCCGACGCGCTGCTGCTCGCCGAGGTCAGTGCCGACGGCGAGCGGCGCCGGCTGCGCGTGGAGGTCAGCGACACCAGCGACGATCTGCCGCACCGGCGTCACCCCGGGGAGCTGGCCTCCTCCGGGCGCGGTCTGGTGCTGATCGAGCTGCTGGCCGACGAGTGGGGCGTGGCGCCGCGCGGCGAGGGCAAGTCGATCTGGTTCGAGCTCTACGAGGACGGCGACTCCGCCGGGGCGTAGCGCGCCCGCAGCTCGCTGACCACCCCGAACGCGGCGGCGGTGGCCGGTACGGCGAGCAGCATGCCGAGGATCCCCGCGACGGAGGCCCCGGCCGTGATGGCGACCATGACCACCGCCGGGTGCATCTGCACGGTCCGGGACTGGATCACCGGCTGGAGCACATGCCCCTCCAGGACCTGCACCGCGAGCACCACCCCGAGCGCCCACAGCGCGATCACGAACCCCCGGTCGGCGAGCGCCACCAGCACGGCCACCGCGCCGGAGAGGAAGGCGCCGAGGTAGGGGATGTAGGCGCCGACGAAGACGAGGGCGCCGAGCCCCACCGCACCCGGAACGTCGAGGACCAGCAGGCCGACGGCGATGCAGACGGCGTCGATGAAGGCGATCAGGGTGGTGCCGCGCATGAACCCCTCGACGGCCTGGAAGGCCCGCCGCGCCATGGCTTCCAGGGTGTCGCCGCTGCCGCGCGGGGCGACGGCGCGCAGGGTGTCGGCGGCCTTGTGGGAGTCGCGCAGGAAGAAGAAGACCAGCAGCAGGGCGAGGACGGCCATGGCGATGGTCTCGCCGACGACACTGACCCCGCTGATCACCCCGGACGCGGCGGTGCTGCCGAACCTCGACAGCAGCTCGCGCGCGTTGGAGGCGAGGTCGTCCAGCGAGGTGCCGGCCGCCCCGAAGTGGTCGGCGAGCGACTCGGCGGCGTCCCTGAGCGAGGCGATGATCTGGTCGCCGGTGTCGATGAGCGCGGCGACGACGATGTAGACGGCGCCGCCGACGACGCCCACCACGGCCACGCAGGTCAGGGCGGCGGCCAGCGAGCGGTTCAGCCGGGCCGTGACCAGCCGCCGGTGCAGGGGACCGAGCAGCGCGGTGCCGAGCAGCGCGAGCAGCACCGGCACGACCGCCGTGCGGAACACCACGCACAGCTGCACACCGACCCAGCCGACCCCCGCCACGAGCAGGGCGAGGGCACACCAGGCGGCGAGCCGGCGTGCGGCACGGGGAAGGAGGGCGGCGGCATCCTGCACCCCTCCAGCGGATCACGCCGCGGGCGGGCTGTCCTGCGCGAGCCCCCACGCGGGTGACACACCGTCAGCCCTGGGCTCCGCCGCTCTCCTGCGGCGCCGCCGAGCCAGAACACCCAGGGCTCTCCTGACGCGCCGTCAAGCCAAAGCCGAGGCGGGCCCGTCACCGTGCGGGCCCTGCCGCCGCTGCCGGCAGGCCACAGGCCGGCCCTCCGCTCCCCTGCCGTGCCGTCAGGCCACAGGCCCCTGCACTCCCGCCGGTGGCATCACGCGTCCGGGCCGCTCGCGTCCATGCCGTGGACCGCCGGGACGGTGCCGAGGCGGCCCTTCTGGAAGTCCTCGAACGCCTGCATCAGTTCGTCCTTGGTGTTCATGACGAACGGACCGTAGTGCGCCATGGGCTCCCGGATCGGCTGCCCGCCCAGGAGCACGACCTCCAGATCCGGCGTGTGGGAGTCCTGCTTGTCGTCCGCGCGGACGGTCAGCGAACCGCCGGCGCCGAAGACCGCGGTCTGCCCCATCTGGATCGGACGGCGCTCGGCACCGACCGCGCCCCGGCCCGCCAGCACGTACGCCAGGCCGTTGAAGTCCTCCCGCCAGGGCAGGGTGATCTCGGCGCCCGCCGCCAGCGTCGCGTGGATCATGGTGATCGGCGTGTGGGTGATGCCGGGACCGGCGTGGCCGTCCAGCTCACCGGCGATGACGCGCATCAGCGCACCGCCGTCCGGCGAGGTGAGCAGCTGGACCTGGCCGCCGCGGATGTCCTGGTAGCGCGGGGCCATCATCTTGTCCTTGGCGGGCAGGTTCACCCACAGCTGGAGCCCGTGGAAGAGGCCGCCGGACATCACCAGGTGCTCCGGGGGCGCCTCGATGTGCAGCAGGCCGGAGCCCGCCGTCATCCACTGGGTGTCGCCGTTGGTGATGGTGCCGCCGCCCCCGTGGGAGTCCTGGTGGTCGAAGATCCCGTCGATGATGTAGGTGACGGTCTCGAAGCCGCGGTGCGGATGCCAGGGGGTGCCCTTGGGCTCGCCCGGCGCGTACTCCACCTCGCCCATCTGGTCCATCATGATGAACGGGTCCAGGTAGCGGTAGTTGATCCCGGCGAACGCTCGGCGCACCGGGAATCCCTCGCCCTCGAAACCGCTCGGCGCGGTCGTGACCGCGAGCACGGGACGTGCCACGGCATCGGCGGAAGCGGTCACACGGGGCAGCGTCAACGGGTTCTCGACGGTCACTGCAGGCATGTCGGTACCTCCTTGGTACGCCCAGTTTAGTTGAGCATTGAACTTCCTGCCACCCAGAACGAGAAAGGCCCGGAGGACATTCCCTCCGGGCCCTGCGGACGCCGTCCGCGTCGGCCGTCCGCGACGGCGTCTAGCCGTACATCCGCCGCATCGCGAACTCGACCATCTGCTCGACCGCCTTCGCGTCGAAGACGATCCGGTGCTCGCCCTCCATGTCCAGGACGAAGCCGTAGCCGGTGGGCAGCAGATCGATCACCTCGGCGCCGGTGATGACGAAGTACTTGGACTCCTTGCCCGCGTACCGGCGCAGCTCCTTCAGCGAGGTGAACATCGGGATCACCGGCTGCTGGGTGTTGTGCAGCGCGAGGAATCCGGGGTTGTCACCCCGCGGGCAGTACACCTTGGAGGTCGCGAAGACCTGCTGGAAGTCCTCGGCCGCCATCTGCCCGGTGGTGAAGGCCCGCACCGCGTCGGCGAGCGAGGGCGGGGACGGCTCGGGGTACAGGGGCGCCTGCTGGCCGTAACCGGGCTGCTGCGGCGCGGCGTACTGCTGCTGCGCACCGCCCCCGTCCATGGGCTGGCCGTATCCGTACATGGGCCTCAGCCTACCGAGCCGCCCCGCCCGTCCGGCCTACGGAGCCGGAATCTCCCGTACCACGCGCGAGGTCCAGGGGCACCAGACCAGACCGGGCAGGAAGGCGCCGCCGGCCTCGTCGAGGTGGTCCTCGACATAGGGGATGGTCGCGTCGCAGATTTCGATGGCCGCCTCGAAGAAGTCGACCGTCCCCGGGTCGTAGTGGAAGCTCCAGCGGGGGTTGTAGTCCGCCTGGCTCTTGACGATCCGCCCGACGACATGGGGCCTTTCCCCGGTCGCCCCGTTCAGCAGGTCGCGGGCGTGCTCGATCTTCGCCGGATCGTCGAGGCGGAGGACCATCTCCTCCTGGGTGACGTCCGTGATCACGAAGTACGCCGGTTCGGCCGCCTGAGCGGGCGGGACCGGTCCGGCGGTCAGCAGGGCCGCCGCCGCGAGGCCGCCGAGCCTGGTGAGGAGTCGTCGCATGAGGTGCCTCCGAGCACAGGGCGAAGAACGATCAGTCACCGAACGTAGCGAGACGGTTACGGAGGAGGCCCGGTACGGCGGTACGGCTTCACCCGGCCGGCAGGGGCGCGTTGGGAGCGTCACAGAAGCGCGGATCGGGGTTGCGTCTTATTACTGGCGGGTAGCATCATCGTAGCTACTTGCTGGTACGTGAATCAGTCGCGAGGAGTCAGTGCCTCGCCGATCTCTCTACGGAGCCGTCGCCATGGGGCACTACAAGTCGAATCTCCGGGACATCGAGTTCAACCTCTTCGAGGTGCTCGGCCGCGACAAGCTGTACGGCACCGGCCCGTTCGAGGAGATGGACGTCGACACCGCCAAGAGCGTCCTGGAGGAGCTGACCCGCCTCTCCGAGAACGAGCTGGCCGAGTCCTTCGCCGACGCCGACCGCAACCCGCCGGTCTTCGACCCGGAGACCAACACCGCTCCGGTCCCGGAGTCCTTCAAGAAGAGCTACCAGGCGTTCATGGACTCCGAGTACTGGCGCCTCGGCATCCCGGAGGAGATCGGCGGCACCACCGCCCCGCGCTCCCTCATCTGGGCCTACGCCGAGCTGATCCTGGGCGCCAACCCGGCCGTGTGGATGTACTCCTCCGGCCCGGCGTTCGCCGGCATCCTCTTCGAGGAGGGCAACGAGGTCCAGAAGCACATCGCCAAGATCGCCACCGAGAAGCAGTGGGGCTCGACGATGGTCCTCACCGAGCCGGACGCCGGCTCGGACGTGGGCGCCGGCCGCACCAAGGCGATCCAGCAGGAGGACGGCTCCTGGCACATCGAGGGCGTGAAGCGGTTCATCACCTCCGGTGAGCACGACATGTCGGAGAACATCCTCCACTACGTGCTGGCGCGTCCCGAGGGCGCCGGCCCCGGCACCAAGGGCCTGTCCCTCTTCCTCGTCCCGAAGTACCTCTTCGACTTCGAGACCGGCGAGCTGGGCGAGCGCAACGGCGTCTACGCCACCAACGTCGAGCACAAGATGGGCCTGAAGGCGTCCAACACCTGCGAGATGACCTTCGGCGACCAGCACCCCGCCAAGGGCTGGCTGATCGGCGACAAGCACGACGGCATCCGCCAGATGTTCCGCATCATCGAGTTCGCCCGCATGATGGTCGGCACGAAGGCGATCTCCACCCTCTCCACGGGCTACCTCAACGCCCTGGAGTACGCCAAGGAGCGCGTCCAGGGCCCCGACCTGGCGAACTTCATGGACAAGACCGCGCCCAAGGTCACCATCACCCACCACCCGGACGTGCGCCGCTCGCTGATCACGCAGAAGGCGTACGCGGAGGGCATGCGCGCCCTCGTCCTCTACACCGCCTCCATCCAGGACGCGATCCAGGTCAAGGAGGCCGCGGGCGAGGACGCCAAGGCCGAGCACGCGCTGAACGACCTGCTCCTGCCGATCGTCAAGGGCTACGGCTCCGAGAAGGGCTACGAGCAGCTCGCCCAGTCGCTGCAGACCTTCGGCGGCTCCGGCTTCCTCCAGGAGTACCCGATCGAGCAGTACATCCGGGACTCCAAGATCGACACCCTGTACGAGGGCACCACGGCCATCCAGGGCCAGGACTTCTTCTTCCGGAAGATCGTCCGCAACCAGGGTGCCGCCCTGAACTCCCTCGCCGAGGACATCAAGAAGTTCCTGGCGCTCGGCACCGGCGGCGACGAGCTGGCCGGCGCCCGTGAGCACCTGGCGAAGGCGGCCGTCGAGCTGGAGGCCATCGTCGGCCTGATGCTGACCGACCTCGCGGCCACCGAGCAGGACGTCAAGAACATCTACAAGGTGGGTCTGAACACCACCCGCCTGCTGATGGCCTCCGGTGACGTGATCGTCGGCTACCTGCTGCTCAAGGGCGCCGCGGTGGCCGCCGAGAAGCTGCCGACGGCCTCCGCCAAGGACAAGGCGTTCTACACCGGCAAGATCGCGGCGGCGAAGTTCTTCGCGGCCAACGTCCTGCCCGGCGTGACCCTGGCCCGCAAGGTCTCGGAGAACGTCGAGCTGGACCTCATGGAGCTGGACGAGGCCGCGTTCTAGTACGGCTGCAGACCTTCCCGAGGGCCCGCTCTCCAACAGGGGGAGCGGGCCCTCGTACGTCGTTAAGGTGAACCCATGAGCGAACCCCCCCGCAGCGACCGCGGCCACACCGACGACCTCATGTCCTTCCTCGCCGCCAGCCCCACGCCGTACCACGCCGTGGCGAGCGCGACGGAGCGCCTGGAGAAGGCCGGTTTCCGGCACGTCGCGGAGACGGACGCCTGGGACGGCACGCACGGCGGCAAGTACGTGACGCGCGGCGGCGCGATCGTGGCCTGGTACGTCCCCGAGGGCGCGGCGCCCCACACGCCGTTCCGTATCGTCGGCGCGCACACCGACTCCCCCAACCTGCGGGTCAAGCCCCAGCCCGACACCGGGGCGCACGGCTGGCGCCAGGTGGCCGTGGAGATCTACGGCGGGCCGCTGCTCAACTCCTGGCTCGACCGCGACCTGGGCCTGGCCGGCCGCCTGACCCTGCGGGACGGCTCGACCCGCCTGGTGAACGTCGACCGCCCGCTGCTGCGGGTCCCCCAACTCGCCATCCACCTCGACCGGTCGGTGTCCTCCGAGGGGCTCAAGCTCGACAAGCAGCGCCATCTGCAGCCGGTGTGGGGGCTCGGCGACGACGTCCGCGGCGGCGACCTGATCGCCTTCCTGGAGGAGGAGTCGGGCATCCCGGCGGGTGAGGTCACCGGCTGGGACCTGATGACCCACTCCGTGGAGGCCCCCGCCTATCTCGGCCGGGACCGCGAGCTGGTGGCCGGGCCGCGCATGGACAACCTGCTGTCGGTGCACGCGGGGGTGAGCGCCCTGACGGCCGTCGCGGCCGGCGGCACGGACCTGCCCTGCATCCCGGTGCTGGCCGCCTTCGACCACGAGGAGAACGGCTCCCAGTCCGACACCGGCGCCGACGGCCCGCTGCTCGGCGGTGTCCTGGAGCGCTCGGTGTTCGCGCGCGGCGGGTCGTACGAGGACCGGGCGCGGGCCTTCGCGGGCACGGTCTGCCTGTCCTCCGACACCGGTCACGCCGTGCACCCCAACTACGCCGAGCGGCACGACCCGACGCACCACCCGCGGGTCAACGGCGGCCCGATCCTCAAGGTCAACGTCAACAACCGCTACGCCACCGACGGTTCCGGCAGGGCGGTCTTCGCGGCGGCCTGCGAGAAGGCGGGCGTCCCCTTCCAGTCGTTCGTCTCGCACAACTCCATGCCCTGCGGCACCACGATCGGCCCGATCACCGCCGCCCGGCACGGCATCCGCACGGTCGACATCGGTGTGGCGATCCTGTCCATGCACAGCGTCCGCGAACTGTGCGGCGCCGAGGACCCGTTGCTGCTGACCCGCGCGCTGACGGCGTTCCTGGAAGGCTGATCCGGCCCGCGGGGGTGTCCATCGGGAGGGTCCGGGTACCCGGACCCTCTCCGAGCACCACGACATCCCTACGAGGGAGGCAGCTCTGATGGGCCTGGGCGGATGCATCATCCTCATCGCCGTGGGAGCCATCCTCACGTTCGCGACCGACTGGGACATGAGGGGAGTCAACCTCGACGTGGTCGGCGTCATCCTCATGATCGTCGGCCTCATCGGCGTCACCACGTTCAGCAGCATCGCCCGCCGGCGGCGGGTGGTCGTCCCGCCGGCCACGCCGGTGGTCGACGACGACGTTCATCATCACCACCACCGGCGCGACGGCTACAGCGACGGATACGGCGTGTGAGTCACGCCAGAGCGTGGCCCGTCGTCGCGTCCACATGGGACGGGATCTCCTCGTGGCGGTCGCCCACGGTGGAGGTTCCGGTGGGCTCCAGCAGCAGGATCTCGGTGGGCACAGGCGCGTACGGCTTGTGCTCCGTACCGCGCGGGACGGTGAACACCGAGCCCTGCGGCAGTACGACGGTGCGCTCGCCGTCCGCCTCGCGCAGGCCGATGTGGAGTTCGCCGGTCAGGACGAGGAAGAACTCGTCGGTGTCGTCGTGCGCGTGCCACAGATGCTCGCCCTCGACCTTGGCGACGCGGACGTCGTAGTCGTTGACGGTGGCGACGATACGGGGGCTCCACTGTGCGGTGAAGGAGGCGAGCGCGGCGGACAGGGAGACGGGTTCCTCGGCGGTTTCCTTGGTCATACGCCGATCCTGACCGTGGCGCGCGGCGGCCGCGAGTGCTAGGAATCGCATATGCCGCAAGAATCCTCTCACCGTGTGGTGCTGGTCGTCGACGCGAACTCCAACCCGTTCGAGATGAGCTGCGCCATCGAGATCTTCGGCCTCGACCGCCCCGAACTGGGGCGCAGGCTCTACGACTTCCGGCTGTGCGCGGCGGACCCCCTGACACGGATGAGGGACGGCTTCTTCACCCTGACCGGTGTCGCCGGACTGGAGGCGGCCGAGGAGGCGGACACGCTGATCGTGCCGAACCGGCCCGACACGGACGTCCCCCGCTCCCCCGAGGTGCTGGACACCGTCCGGCGCGCCCATGCGCGCGGCGCCCGGCTGATCGGCTTCTGCTCGGGCGCGTTCACCCTCGCCGAGGCCGGGCTGCTGGACGGCCGGCGGGCGGCCTGCCACTGGATGTGGGCGGATTCGTTCCGGTCCCGCTTCCCGCAGGTGCTCCTGGAGCCGGACGTGCTCTTCGTCGACGACGGAGACATCCTCACCGCCTCCGGCAGCGCCTCCGCGCTCGACCTGGGCCTGCACGTCGTACGCCGTGACCACGGTGCCGAGATCGCCAACCACGTCTCCCGGCGGCTGGTGTTCGCCGCCCACCGTGACGGCGGCCAGCGGCAGTTCGTGGAGCGGCCGGTGCCGGACGTCCGGGACGAGTCGCTGGGCCCGCTGCTGGCCTGGGCCCAGGAACGCCTGGCCGAGCCGCTGACGGTGGCGGACCTCGCGGCGCGGGCCGCCGTGTCCCCCGCCACCCTCCACCGCCGCTTCAAGGCCCAGCTCGGCACCACCCCGCTGGCCTGGCTGACGGGCGAACGGGTGGCCCTGGCCTGCCGGCTGATCGAGCGCGGCGAGGAACGGCTGGACGTGGTGGCCCGGCTGAGCGGTCTCGGCACGGCCGCCAATCTGCGCGCCCGGCTCCGGCGGGAGACGGGGCTGAGCCCTTCGGCGTACCGGCGGCGGTTCGCCGTGACCACATGAGGGCGCCCGGCCCCTCGCGGGGAGGGACCGGGCGCCGGGTGTCCCCGGATCAGGGGGAGAGCGACGGGTCGGGCGGGGCGGTGGCCTCGGCCCTGATCTGCCGCATCCACGCCTCGCCGACCTTCTTCGGCACGGCCGGCGTCAGGCCGTCCTCCTTGGTGAAGGCGAGCCCGCCTCGGCGGGCGCCGCCGCCGCACTCGTCGGACTGGAAGCTCAGCTTCTTGTCCACGGTGTCGTCGACGAACGGTGCCGTGGCCCCGGCACGGGTGACGCGGAGGCGGACGGTGACGCGGTCCGGGTCGACGCCGTCGGGCAGATCGGAGCTGACCTTCGTGATGCCCTCTGCCCCGACCGGATGCCTGACGCACTCACCGTCCACGCACAGTTCGGCCGTGGCACCCGAGAGACCGTCGTAGCCGGCCGGCTCGACGTACACGACGACGCCGGGCACCACGCCCACACCCGCGCAGGGCTGCTGCTCGGCGCAGCCGGAGACGGCGGCGAGCAGAGCGGCCACGGCGATCGGCAGAGAGGCCCGCCCGGCGGCTGTCACCACTTCTTGACCACCCCCGGCAGCGCCTTCTCAGCCAGGGAGATGTCGGTGAAGATGAGCCGGCAGTCGCCGTCCCAGGCGTCACCGCACTCGCCGTCATCGGTGACGGACTCACAGCCGGAACCCGAGATGATGCCACGGGCGGTCACCGAACCGCTGGACCGGATCGTGTAGACCGGTCCGCCGGAGTCGCCCTTGATCAGGCACTTTCCGGAGCTCTTCTCGGCGATGGTCAGGTTCTGCCCGACCGCGCCGGTGCTGAAGTTGATCCGCTTCTTGGTCTCGGTGACCTTCCAGCCGCACACCTCGCTGGTGCGGGCGCCGCCGGAGCACACCTTCTGCCCGATCGTGGAGCGGGACGTGGCCCGGTCCGCGACCCGGCGCAGGATGCTGTCCTTCTTGTAGATGCGCGCGGAGACGTTGTACTTGTTCTCCATCACGTCGATCAGCGACAGGTCGCCGGAGTAGTAGCCGAGCCCGGACAGCTTGACCGAGCCCTTGCCGTTGGCCCAGTTGTCGACGGAGACGAAGCCGACGGTGGGGCCGTTCCAGGCGTTCATGTAGCCGTCGGCGTAGGTGCAGTGCCCCGCGGTGAGGAGGTACGGCTTGCCGTTGTGCGTCCAGGCGAACCCGGTGGTGCACTGGGCCATCTTGTCGTTCAGGTCACCGTTCAGCCAGTGGGACTCGTAGGCCGCACCGCCCTTGTAGGGGCTGACGTCGCTCCACCGGTTCGCCGTCTCCTGGAGCTCGGTCACGCCGGGGTTGACGCGGACGGTGACCATGTCGGTGCCGTAGCGCCGGCCGAGCCGGTCGGCGAGGGCGTCGTCCGGGGCGGCGATCTCCACGACGACCTTGTTGGTCGCGGCGTCGACCACCGCCGTGGCAAGCTTGTCGGCGCCGGGGACCTCGGCCTCCTCCAGGAGCAGGATCTCGTCGGCGACGGAGTCGAGTTCGGCCTGGCTGTGGGCGACGACCTCGGTGACGGGCACCACGGTGGCGTCCGTCGTCGGGGCGGGGTCGGCCACACCGTCCTCGGTCGTGGTGGTGCCGTCGGCGGCCTCGGCGGTGTCCTCGACCGTGCCGTTGTCGGTGCCCTCGTCCACCGGGATGTCCGTCAGCGCGATGGCCGCCGTGGCCGCCGGCTGGGCCTGCGCGGTGGTGACCGGCGCGACGATCCGGCCGGTGTCCTGGTCCAGGTAGGGCGGGGCGAGGGTGTCGGGGGACGCCTCCGCCCGCGCCTCGGCCGCGTCCATGGCGTGCACCTGGACGCTCGTCGGCTCCAGCAGGCCGGCCGCGTCGGTGCCCTCGTCGGTGATCCGGACCCGGTCCAGCAGCACGGTGACCACGTCGGAGGGCGCCGGGGAGTGGGGACCGGTGAAGGTCGTCCGCAGCTGGAGGTCGCCGTCCGCCGCGAGGGCTCCGGTGTCCCAGGTCAGGGCCGGGGTCTCGCCGGCGGTCAGCGCCACCGGCCAGGTGACGGCGGTGCCGTCAAAGGCACGGGTGACGGCCGAGGCGGGGATGTCCGCCCACGGGTCGGTGTCGGAGCGCCGGTACTGGAAGGTGGCGCCGGTCAGGGAGGCGGGCCCGGCCGCGGTCAGGGTGACCGCGTGACCGACCTCCTCGCCGTTCAGCGGAGCCGTCAGGCCCGAACCGCCCACGTGGAAGGTGTACACCGCCGCGGCGGAGGTGTTGCCCGCCCGGTCGGTGGCGGTCACCGTCAGCCGGTGGCTGCCGTCGCTCGCCGGGGTCAGCCGGACCTGCTCGGCGGCCGCGTCCGCGGTGACCTGGGTGGCCGGTCCGCCGTCCAGGGAGTACGAGAACGACTCCAGGCCCGGGTCGCCGGAGCTCAGCGTGAACGTCCCGGTGTCACCGATGTCCCCGGCCCACGCGTCGCTGGGGAAGTCCGGCGAGGTGACCGCGGGCGCGGCCGGCGCGGTGGTGTCGACGGTCAGGCGGTAGTGGGCCGTGGGCCCCCAGGTCCCGGCGGCGTCGACCGCGCGGACGTGCAGATACCAGGTGCCCTCCGGGACCGTCCCGGTGTACGAGGCGGTGGTGGAGTCGGCCGTGGTGTTCGGGACCGTCGTCGCGGCGTCGTCCAGGGCGTAGCTGTAGCCGGCCGCGGCGGCGTCGGTGCGCCAGGTCGCCGTGAAGCCCGTCGCCCGGTAGGCGGCGGTCTGGTCCGGGTGGCTGGTGGACGTCACCGTCGGCAGCAGACCCAGCGTCGAGTCGACGCGGAAGGCGTGGTGGGCGGCGGACGCGGCCCAGTTGCCCGCCCGGTCCTTGGCCCGTACGTGCAGGTACCAGGTGCCGTCGGCGTTCACCGTGGTGGTGTACGACGCGGCGCTCTGGGTGGCCGCCGTGCTGGAGGGCAGCGTGGAGGGGTTCTGGTCCACCGTCACCGCGTACGCGGCCGTGCCGGAGGTGTCGGCCGGCGCGGTCCAGGCGAAGGAGGCGGTGCGGCTCGCGTAGGTGGACGTGCCCAGCGGGTGCGTGGACGACGTGACCGCCGGGACGCCGGGCGCCGTGGTGTCGACGTTGAACGGGAAGTGCCGCGTCGCCGACCACAGGCCCGCCTTGTTGCGGGCGGCCGCGTGGACGTACCAGGTGCCGTCGGCCAGATCCGCGGCGGTGACGGCCGTGGAGGTCTGGGTGACGGTGGTGCCGGCGCTCGTGGCCGGGGCCCGGTCGACCGTCACGGCGTACCCGTCGATGCCACTGGTGTCGTCGGCGGTGAGGGTGCCGGTGAAGTCGTCGGCGCCGTACCAGGCGGTCGAGGAGGCGTGGCTGGTGCTGGTGACGCCGGGCGCGGCGGGGGCCGTCGGGTCGACGGTCAGGGTGCGCCAGGTGGACCATGCCTTGGACAGGTCGGTGGTGTCGTAGGCCCGCACCCGCCACTTGTAGACGCCCGCGGGCAGCGTGCCCGAGGTCCAGGTGCCCATCCGGCCGGACAGCACGTACGCGGAGTTCCCGGTGGTCTTCCGGGTGGTCAGGGCGTTGTCCCAGATCTCGAAGGTGTAGCGGATCTGGTCGGCGTCCGCGTCCGAGGCCCGCGCCCACAGGGTGGGGGTGGCGTCGGAGGTGACGGCACCGGCCACGGGCAGGAACTGCACCGGGGTGCTCGGGTAGGAGTTGTACGTGACCGTCAGATGCGGCTCGGTCGGGCCGTCGCCGGAGACGTGGTTCGCCGAGTGGTAGCGGCGCCAGGTCAGGGAGTCGGTCTCGCTCGCGCCGCGCACCTGGATGCCGTGGTTCTCCGCGCCGTCGGCCCATGCCTGCACGATCTCGTCGAGGTCGAAGTTGACCGTGCCGGCCGGGCAGGCGTCCGAGTAGCCCTTGGCGGCCGTGGACGTGACCGCGCCCGTCGTGGTGGTCGTCGGCTGCGCGTCCCAGGTGACGGACGAGGACGACCAGGCGGAGGTGATCCGGCGGACCTGCGTCCCGGCGCCCTCGGTCGAGCAGGACGAGGACCAGTACGAGTACAGCGCCAGGTTGGTGTCGGTGATGTGCTTGCCCTCGAAGGCCGACACGTCGAACTTCAGATACGAACGGGCCTTGGTCTCACCCGCGTTGTACGTGCCCGACTTCAGCTCCGTGGAGGAGACCTGCGAGTCGGGGTAGTTGGTGGCCACCCAGGTGTCCGTGGTCACCGCGAGCGTGGACGTCGGGTCCACCGTCACGGGATAGGTGGCGTCCGCGAGGAAGTCCGCGTCGGGGGTGAGGACGAGGGTCTGCGCGCCGTCGGCGGCGGTCTCGATCTCGGCGTCGACCCGGGCGAGGCGCTCCGGCTCGCCCGAGCGCTCGTCCTTGCTGGAGTCCCACATCATCGGCGCGGGCGCCTCGGCGACCAGCCGGCCGCTCGCGTCCTTGAGCAGCAGATGCCCGGAGTCGGCCTCGCTGAGGGCGAGTCCGCGCAGCTCCAGCGGGATGCGGTAGGAGACCGGGCCGTCGGGCGCGCGGTCGAGGAGCACGTTCTGCGAGAAGCCCTGGGGGAGCGCGGTGACCTGGAGCGTCTCGCCCGCGCCGAGGTCGTAGGAGGCGGTGTCGCCGTCCACCGTGGGGCTGGGCAGCTTCTCCTGCCAGCCGAGGCCGAAGGTGCGGCCGCTGTCCGACACGGCCGCCAGGCGGGTGTCGCCGCCGTCGGAGACGGCGACCTGCGCGGCCGCGGTCTGCGGGGTCAGGGCGGTGCCGGTGTCGGACAGGGAGGTGTCGATGTCCTTCCACCGCCCGTCCTCGCGCACCCTGACCTGGGCGGCGAACGCCTCGGTGGTGAGGGTGCCGTCCGGGTCGGCGTACGTGGAGGTGGTCTCCGTGCGCTCGGGCAGGATCTCGATACGGCGGTTCTGCGCCTGGGCGAGGAGGCGGGCCGTCGCCTCGTCCTCGGCCACGGCGGGGCCCAGGTCACGCTGCGGGGCGGTCAGCGGGGCGGGGCCGGCGGTGGGGGTGGTGTCATCGGCGGCCGCACGGCCGACCGCGGCGACCGTGGTGCCGGTCAGCGCGATGACGAGCAGGGCCGCGGTGGCCGCCGCGCCCCGCGCGGGTCTGGATCTGGGGCCGGGTATGCGTCTGCATCCGGCCGCGTCGTTGCTTCTCACCGCGTGATTATCACAATGTCCCCGCTGACCTGTGTCATTGACGTCCCGTCACTCCATCGGCCCGCCCTTGCGCTTGCCCGCGCCCCGCTGCGGGGAAGCGGTCTCGCATGAGATTCCTGGTGCGGGACCGGCTCCTCGGCTTCGGTGACGACTACTGGATCGAGGACGACAGCGGCGACAAGGTGTTCCTGGTCGACGGCAAGGCGATGCGGCTGCGGGACACCTTCGAGCTGAAGGACGCCCAGGGGCGGGTGCTGATCGACATCCGGCAGAAGATGCTCGCCCTGCGGGACACGATGGTGATCGAGCGGGACGGCGGACCGCTCGCGACGATCCGGCGCAAACGGCTGTCGCTGCTGCGCAACCACTTCCGGGTGACCCTCGCCGACGGCACCGCGCTCGACGTCAGCGGGAAGATCGTCGACCGCGAGTTCGTCGTCGAGTACGACGGTGAGCTGCTGGCGGTGATCTCCCGCCGCTGGCTGCACGTCCGGGACACCTACGGCGTCGACGTCGTCCGCGAGGACGCCGATCCGGCGCTGCTGATCGCGGTGGCGGTGTGTGTGATCCACCTGGCGGAGAAGGAGCGGGAGGGGGACTGAGGCCGGCCGCGGAGGGCGCGGGACGACGGAGTCCGCCTCCGGCGCCGCCGGGTCACAGGACCCTGTCCTTCAGCGCCGGGAACTGCTCGCGGGTCGTGGCGACCCGGCGCGGGTCGAACTCGGCGGTGAGGACCTCCTCGCCGGCGCCCGCCTGCGCCAGGACCTCGCCCCAGGGATCGACCACGATCGAGTGACCGGCCTGGGGAACTCCCGCGTGCGTCCCGGCCGTTCCACAGGCGAGCACGAACGCCTGGTTCTCCACCGCCCGCGCCTGAGCCAGCAGCGTCCAGTGCGCCCGGCGGCGCTCCGGCCAGCCCGCGGGGATCACCAGGGTCTCGGCGCCCCTGTCGACGAGGCCGCGGAAGAGTTCGGGGAAACGGAGGTCGTAGCAGGTGGCCACGCCCAGGGTCGTCTCCGGCAGACGGACCGTCACCAGCTCGCGCCCCGCGCCCATGAGCACCGCCTCGCCCTGGTCGAAGCCGAAGCGGTGGATCTTGCGGTAGGCGGCGGCGAGGTCGCCCGCGGGGGAGAAGAGGAGGGAGGTGTTGTAGAGGGGGCCCTCGGGGTCCCGTTCGGGGATCGAGCCGGCGTGCAGCCAGACGCCCGCGTCGCTCGCCGCCTTCGCCATGGCCTCGTACGTCGGACCCTCCAGCGGCTCCGCCTCGCGCCCGAACTCCTCGTAGGCGAACGCCCCGGTGGTCCACAGCTCCGGCAGGACGACCAGGTCGGACCCGGCCTGTTCCCGCACCAGCGCGGCCGCGCGCTGCCGGCGGGAGGCGACCGATTCGCCCTCGTCTACGGCGATCTGGATCAGCGAGGCGCGCACACTACCACCGTCCTGGGATTCGAGTCGTCCACAGCGGCCTACGATCGTCACACGAAAGCACTGACCGGGTGCCTTGAAGCAGCGTAACTTAGCCACTCAAGACACCCGCCGACCGCCGCCACCTCCCACTGGCAACGCCGCCACCACCTGCCCGTGATCGACCGCCGAGGGGTCCCGTTCCGTGAGTCTGCATCCCACCCTCCAGCCCTACGCCGACGCCTGGACCCATTCCATCGACGCGATATCCGAGCTGGTGCGGGACCTGGTGGAGGCCGACTGGAACCGCCGCACGCCCTGCCCGGGCTGGTCCGTACGGGACGTCGTGTCCCATGTGATCGGCCTGGACTGCGAGATGCTCGGCGACCCGCGGCCGATACACGCCCTGCCGCGCGACCTGTTCCACGTCACCAACGAGCACCAGCGCTACATGGAGATGCAGGTCGACGTCCGCCGCCACCACACGGCACCGGAGATGACCTCCGAGCTGGAGTACACGGTCATCCGCCGCAACCGTCAGCTGCGGAACGAGTCACGGGACCCCGGTACCAAGGTGCGCGGGCCGCTGGGCGCGGAGCTGACCCTGGAGGAGTCGATGCGGACCCACGCCTTCGAGATGTGGGTCCACGAGCAGGACCTGCGCACCGCCCTCGGCCGCCCCGGCAACCTCGACTCCCCCGGCGCGCACATCGTCCGTGACGTCCTGCTGGAGGCCCTGCCCGACGTCGTCGCCGTCCGCGCCGGCGCCCCCCGCAGCTCCGCGATCGTCTTCGACGTGCACGGCCCCGTCGAGTTCCTGCGCACCATCCGGGTCGACATCCAGGGCCGCGGCTCCCTCGAGACCGCCCCCGCCCTCGGCCCCGCCGCCTCCCTCACCCTCGACTGGGAGACCTACGTCCGTCTCGCCTGCGGCCGTGTGACGCCGGAGGCGGTGGCCGACAGGGTGAAGACGGAGGGCGACCCGGACCTGTCGACGGCGATCCTGCGGAACTTCACGGTGACGAAGTAGCCCGGACGGAGACCAGGGCGCAGGCCGGGGCGGAGACCGGGGCGGGAGACCCCCTGGGCGGGAGACCGGGGCGGGAGGCGCGGGGGCGGAGACGGCTACGCCGGGACGTGCACCGTCTCCACCCGGCTGGCGACCAACCGCTCCCGCTCCCGCCGGGCCGCCCTCTTGCGCAGCCGCAGGATCTGTCCGACGCCGAACAGCTGGAGCACGAACACCACGGAGAACGCCACCCGGTAGTCGTCCCCGGTCGCGTCCAGCAGCGCCCCGACCCCGAACAGCGTCGTCATGGACGCCACGAAACCGCCCATGTTGGTGATCCCGGACGCCGTCCCCTGCCGCTCCGGCGGATTCGCCGGCCGCGCGAAGTCGAACCCGATCATCGAGGCCGGCCCGCACGCCCCCAGCACCGCGCACAGCACCACGAGCAGCCACATCGGCGCCCGCTCCCCCGGCCAGTACAGCGTCACCGCCCACAGCACAGCCGTCGCCCCCACGGTCCCCAGCGCCAGCGGCAGCCGCGCCTCGTGGTGCCGGGCGACGATCTGGCCGTAGACGAGCCCGACGGCCATGTTGGACAGCACGACCAGCGTCAGCAGGGATCCCGCGGTCCCGCGGGACAGCCCCTGCGCCTCGACGAGATACGGCAGCCCCCACAGCAGCAGGAACACCATCGCCGGGAACTGGGTGGTGAAGTGCACCCACAGCCCCAGCCGGGTCCCCGGCTCCCGCCAGGACGCGGCGATCTGCCGCCGCACGTACGCGGCCCCCTGATGCGTCACGGGCTCCGGCTCGTGCCCTTCGGGATGGTCCTTGAGGAACAGCAGCAACAGCACGAACACCACGACGCCCGCCAGCGCGCTGCCGCCGAACGCGGCCGTCCAGCCGATCCCGTGCAGCAGCCGCGCCAGCACCAGCGTGGAGACGAGGTTGCCGGCCATCCCCACCAGCCCCGCGAGCTGTGCGATCAGCGGCCCGCGCCGGGCGGGGAACCAGCGGCCGCCGAGCCGCAGCACGCTGATGAACGTCATCGCGTCACCGCAGCCCAGCAGCGCGCGGGAGGCCAGCGCCATGCCGTAGGAGGGCGAGAGGGCGAAGCCCAGCTGGCCGAGCGTGAACAGGACGACGCCGAGGCCCAGCACCTTCTTGGTGCCGAGCCGGTCGACGAGCAGGCCGACGGGTATCTGCATGCCCGCGTACACCAGCAGCTGGAGGATCGAGAACGTCGACAGGGCCGAGGCGCCCACGTCGAAGCGGTCGGCCGCGTCGAGTCCGGCGACCCCCAGCGACGTACGGAAGATGACGGCGACGAAGTAGACGGCGACACCGATGCCCCACACGGCGGCGGCGCGCCGCCCGCCCGGAGGGTCGCCCGGCAGACTGACCGGGGCCGCGCTCACCGCACCTCACCCCGGGCCAGGTGGGAGAACCAGCCGACGTGCCGGTGGACGAGGGCGACGGCGGCGTCGGCGTCCCCGGCGCGCAGGGCGTCGAGGATCTCCCGGTGCTCGGTGATGTTCTTGGCGATGCGGTCGGGGTGGGAGTGCATGACGGCGACGCCCATGCGCAGCTGGCGGTCGCGCAGCTGGTCGTAGAGGCGGGAGAGGATCTCGTTGCCGCCGCTGCGGACGATCTCGGCGTGGAAGCAGCGGTCGGTGACCGCCACGGCGGCCAGGTCGCCGGTCGCGGCCTCCCGCTGCTGCCGCTCCAGCAGCTCCTCCAGCCGCTCGATCAGCGCGGGCGGCGCGGGGACGGCCTTGCGGGCGGCGTGCTCCTCGACGAGCAGCCGGGTCTCGACGACGTCCGCGATCTCCTGGGCGGAGACGGGCAGGACCAGGGCGCCCTTCTTCGGGTAGAGCTTGAGCAGCCCCTCGACCTCCAGGCGCAGCAGCGCCTCGCGCACCGGGGTGCGGGAGACCCCGACGGCTTCGGCGAGCTCGCCCTCGGTGAGCAGCGTGCCGCCCTCGTAACGGCGGTCGAGGACGCCTTGTTTGACGTGACTGTAGACGCGTTCGGCGGCGGGGGGTTGCTTCACGGCCATGGTCATGCCGACAGGATAGATACAACACGTACGCATGAGAGGGGTCGTTCCACGATGCGGACGGCCGCGGCGCGGGCGAAAAGTTTTCCGCATGCGGCGCACAACCCTGCACCCCCCTCGTGAGTCTCACGTGTGCAGCCCTGTTGTCCCCTCTCAACTCGGCTGCCACATAAAGGGACTTCACGACAATTTCGATCAAATCGGGGTAATCCTCTTGATCACTACTCTTCCGGGCGCCCGGATCCGCAGGGCCGTCACGGTCGGCCTCACCACCGGCGCCATGCTCACCGCGGGCGCCGTCGTGGCGGCCCCCGCGCAGGCCGTCACGGCCCCGACCGTCTACGCCAAGGGCGCCTACGTCAGCGACGGCAGCGGCCGGACGCTCTACGTCAAGGGCGCCGACTACAGGCGCCCCACCGGCTCCACCACCAAGATCATGACGGCCAAGGTCGTCCTGTCCCAGCCGAACCTGAACCTGAACACCCTGGTCACGGTCCGGCGGGAAGTCAGCGACTACATGGTCGCCGAGGGCTACCCCTCGTCGGCCCGGCTGATCGTCGGCGACAAGCTCACCGTCCGCCAGCTGCTGTACGGCCTGATGCTGCCGTCCGGCTGCGACGCCGCGATGGTCCTCGCCGACAAGTTCGGCACCGGCACCACGGTCGCCGCCCGCACCAAGAACTTCATCGGCAAGATGAACACCATGGCCGCCAGCCTGGGCATGACGAACACGCACTTCGACTCGTTCGACGGCCTGAGCAACGGCTCCAACTACTCCACGCCGCGGGACCTGACGAAGCTCGCCCGCAGCGCGATGGCCGGCTACACGTTCCGCTCGATCGTCAAGACCAGGACGTACACGGCCAAGACGATCACCAGCTCGGGCACCACCCGCACGATGGCCCCCTGGAACAACACCAACCCGCTGCTCGGCTCCTACTCCGGCGCCACCGGCGTGAAGACCGGCTCCGGCCCCTCCTCCGGCTACAGCCTCGCCTTCTCCGCCACCCGCGACGGCAAGACGGTCTACGGCGTCATCCTCAACTCCACCAACGCCACGACCCGCAAGTCGGACGCCACGAAGCTGCTCAACTACGGCTTCGCCCGCCAGGCCTGACGCCCGCGGACAGCACACCCGGCAGGGCCCGCCGTGTTCCTCACGGCGGGCCCTGTTCCACGTGGAACCAGGCCACGGGCCCGCGGGACACCGGGGCCCGCGGTGCACGCGCACCGGGCCGCGGACGAAATCCGTTTGTCCGAACGGACATCGGCCCCCTAGCGTCGGTTCCCTCGACGTGTAGCTCAGCAGCAGAGCACCGGGCTTCCTACCCGGAGGGCGCGGGGGCAGCACCCGCCACGTCGGCTATGAACGACGACGCTGAGCAGCAGCACGCCGCCGAGGCGAACCCGGCCTACGCCGCGGGCCAGTTGGCCGCCGCGCTCCGGACCTCCGTCCTGCACGAGGACCCCGACACCCGGCGCCGCGCCGAGGAACGCGGGCGCAAGTGGCGTGCCGTGCTCACCGGAATGGCGAACGGCCTGCTGACCGTCGGATCCCGGACGCCGGTCGCGGGACTGCCCGCGTGGGTGACGCCCGAGGTCGTCCGGGGCGGCTTCGCCACGGGCGCGCCCGGCGCGGGCGGCCCGCTGCTCCCCTACGAGCGCGCCGCCGCCCGCCGGGCGGGGGTGCCCGAGGAGCGGCAGGCGCTGTTCGCGCACTTCCTGTCCGAGGACGGGCTGACCGAGCTGTACGGGCTGCTGGACAGCGGACGCTACGAGGTCGCCGTACCGGAGGAGGCGGCCCTGCTCACCGTCGCCTGGCTGATCCGGGCCGGGCAGACGCAGGCCGCGCTGGACCTCGTGGCGGAGCTGGCGCCGTTCGCCGGCCGGCTGCGCTTCGCCCCGCGCCCCTCCGATCGGCCCGCGCCCCGCCCCGACGCCGTCCACCGCTCCACCGTCGCCGACGCCCGCGCGGCCCTCTCCCGCCGCCGCCCCAGCACGGCCGTGGAGACCCAGCGCGAGGCCCTCACCGTGTGGCAGCCCTTCGGGGACGAACTGCTCACGCACTGGCTGGAGGTGACGGACGCCGACGGTCACGTCCGCGTCCCACCGCGCAACCGGGGCGGCCACCTCCGCACACCGACGCGCCCCACCCCCGAGAACGCCGCCGCCCCCGGCCCCGACTGGCACGACCGGTCGGCCGCCCTCCTCGTGCGCTACCGCGCCCTCGCCCGGCGTCATCCGCACTGCTCCAAGCACCGCAGGCCGAAGGAGAACCTCGGCATCCTGCGGGGCGCGCTGGAGGAGACCGTCGCCGGACGGGAGCTGGACGCGCGGCGGCTCGGGCTGCTGCGGCATGCCGTCGGCTCGATGGTGCGCCGTCGCGGGCTGCCCGGCTCGGCGGTCCACACCGCCCTGCGCCGGGAGCAGGCCGCCCAGGCGGCGCTGCCCTCGCATCACGCGCTGGCGGGGCTGGTCCTCGACCGGCTGGCCGAGCTGCCCGCGGACGGCGGCATCGCGGAGACCGGCCCGTTCGTCGCCGATGTGAGCGCGCCGGAGGCGGAGCGCACGGGTCTGCCCGCGGGCGCCGCCGTCCCGGCCTCGGTACGGCGGCCGGTCGAGGCCGCGCTGAGCGCTCCCCTCGGCACGCTCGTCGAGCGCGGTGTCGTCCCGTCCGCCGAAGTGCTCGCCGGACTGGTGCCGCAGCTCGTCGCCGCCGTCGCCGCCCAGCCCTACCCGGAGCCGGCGCTGCGCACCCTGTCCGCCGCGACCTACCGCGCCTTCCGCAACCGCCGCTCCCTGCTGCTGCTCGACCTGGAGCGGCAGGTACAGGCCGAGGAGCTGCCGTGGGTACGGGCGGTCGCCGCCCACCGTGCCGACGCGGGGGGCTCCGACGTGGCCGCCGTCGCGCTGCGGCAGCTGGGCGGGCTGGCCGTCCGGGCGTTCCCCGGCACGATCCTGCCGAACCCGCTGGTCCGGGAGCTGTCCGTGCTGGCCCGCCAGGCGGACCTCGGCGCACCGCTCGTCGAGGAGCTGGCCGCCGACATCTTCATGGGCACCTTCACCCCGAAGTTCCTCAGGTCCGCCCGCGTGGCCGCGGAACTCCTGGGCGGCGGCTCCCTCTACGCGCGCTACTACGCCATCGACTACCGCGCCGTCCGCAACCTCGCCGTCGTCGAGGCCGGGGAGGCGGCCCGGCGGTCGTCCGGGGCGCGCACCTCACCGGGGTTCGCGCAGCTGTGCGCGCGCCGGGCGGCGGCCCTCGCGCCGGGGTCGGGGAAGGGCTCGCGGGTGGCGGCCAACGGCACGGTGATCGAGCAGGCGCAGATCCTCACCACGCACAACCTGGCCACCCTGGTCCACCGGGCGGGCATCACCCCCGGCACCGGCTGGGACGACCTGGCCCGGCGCTCGTACACGACCGTCTGCCGGCTCACCGCGCGGATCCACCGCAACCCGCGGCCGCTGGGCACCGTCAAGGACGTGGCCTACGCCTGGCGGCAGATGCTGTTCCATCTCTCGCTGTGCACGCCGGGCGGGCGGGCCCGCACCCTGGCCTGGCTGCCGGAGGAGACCGCCCGCCACCCGTGGCACGTGGCCGTCCGGCTCGCCCCGGCGCTCACCGGCCTGCGTCAGGTCGCGGAGGGCGGATCGGCGCGGGAGGGCGAGGGACGGCTGCTGCTGGGCTGGAGCACCGGGGGCCACTGGCTGCGGCCGGACCCGGTGCTTCCCTGATGTCCGCCGGTCAGGCCCAGGTGATCAGCCGCTTGGGCTGCTCCAGGATCGCGGCGATGTCCGCGAGGACCTTCGAGCCCAGCTCGCCGTCGACCAGGCGGTGGTCGAAGGACAGCGCCAGCGTGGTCACCTGACGCGGCTTCACCTTGCCCTTGTGGACCCACGGCTGGAGCTTGATCGCGCCGACCGCGAGAATCGCCGACTCGCCCGGGTTGAGGATCGGGGTGCCGGTGTCGACGCCGAAGACGCCGACGTTGGTGATCGTCACCGTGCCGCCCTGCATCGCCGCGGGCGAGGTCCTGCCCTCGCGCGCGGTGGACACCAGCTCGCCGAGCGCCTCCGCGAGCTGCGGGAGGGTCTTGGTGTGCGCGTCCTTGATGTTCGGGACGATCAGGCCGCGCGGGGTGGCGGCGGCGATGCCCAGGTTGACGTAGTGCTTGAGCACGATCTCCTGGTTCGCCTCGTCCCAGGAGGCGTTGATGTCCGGGTTGCGCTTGATGGCGACCAGCAGGGCCTTGGCGATCAGCAGGAGGGGGTTGACCCTGAGGCCCTGCATGTCCTTGTCCTGCTTGAGCTCCTCGACGAGCTTCATCGTGCGCGTGACGTCGACCGTGACGAACTCGGTGACATGCGGCGCGGTGAACGCCGAGCCGACCATCGCCTGGGCCGTCATCTTGCGGACGCCCTTGACCGGGATGCGGGTCTCGCGCGCGGTGTCGTACGACGCCGCGGGAGCCGGGGCGGCCGTGGGGGCCGGTGCCTGGGCCGGGGCGGGCGCCGTCGGCGCGGGGGCCTCGGCCGGGGCGGCCTGGGCGGGCGCCGCCTGGGTGGTGGCCGCGGCGTGAACGTCCTCGCGGGTGATGATGCCGTCCGGGCCGGTCGGGGTGACGGTGGCCAGGTCGACGCCGAGGTCCTTGGCGAGCTTGCGCACCGGCGGCTTGGCCAGCGGGCGGTCCGCGCCGGCGGCCGGGGCCGCGGGGGCGGGGGCGGGGGCCGCGGGGGCCGGGGCCGCGGCGGGGGCCGGGCCGTGGCCGTTCAGCTCGCTCTGCACCGCCTGGATCACCGAGGACGCCTGGGCCGGGACCTCCGGGCCCTTGCGCGGGCGGCGCTTGGTGGAGGTGGCGGCGACGCCGTAGCCGACGAGCACCGGCTGGCGGCCCTCCGGCTTGGGCTCCTCCTGCACCGGGGCCTGCGGTTCGGCCTGGGCGGGCGCCGGCTCGGGCTCCGGGGCAGCTCCGCCGGAGACGTCCACCGCGATGATGGAGGTGCCCACGTCGACCGTGGTGCCCTCCGGGAAGTGCAGGGCGCGCACCACACCGTCGTACGGGATGGGCAGTTCGACGGCCGCCTTGGCGGTCTCGACCTCGCACACCACCTGTCCGTCGGTGACGGTGTCACCGGGCTGGACGTACCACTTGAGGATCTCGGCCTCGGTGAGGCCCTCGCCCACGTCGGGCATCTTGAACTCGCGCACGGACGCGTCAGTCATCGTCGTCACGTCCCTCTCCTCAGTACGCCAGGGCACGGTCGACGGCGTCGAGCACCCGGTCCAGGCCCGGCAGGTACTCCTCCTCCAGGCGCGCCGGCGGGTACGGGGCGTGGTAGCCGCCGACCCGGAGCACCGGGGCCTCCAGGTGGTAGAAGCAGCGCTCGGTGATGCGGGCGGCGATCTCCGCGCCGGAGCCGAAGAACACCGGTGCCTCGTGGACCACGACCAGACGGCGGGTCTTCTCCACGGACGCCTGGATGGCGTCGAAGTCCAGCGGGGACACCGAGCGCAGGTCCAGGACCTCCAGGCTCCGGCCCTCCTCGGCGGCCGCGTCGGCGGCCTCCAGGCAGGTCTTCACCATCGGCCCGTAGGCGGCCAGGGTCAGGTCGGTGCCCTCGCGGACCACGCGCGCCTTGTGCAGCGGGCCGGGGATGGCGTCCGGGTTGACCTCGCCCTTGTCCCAGTAGCGCCGCTTCGGCTCGAAGAAGATCACCGGGTCGTCGCTCTGGATGGCCTGCTGCATCATCCAGTACGCGTCGGAGGCGTTCGACGGGGAGACGATCTTCAGGCCCGCGACGTGCGCGAACAGCGCCTCGGGGGACTCGGAGTGGTGCTCGACCGCGCCGATGCCGCCGCCGTAGGGGATGCGCACCACGACCGGCAGCTTGACCTTGCCCAGCGAGCGGGCGTGCATCTTGGCGAGCTGGGTGACGATCTGGTCGTAGGCCGGGAACACGAAGCCGTCGAACTGGATCTCCACCACCGGGCGGTAGCCGCGCAGAGCGAGGCCGATCGCGGTGCCGACGATGCCGGACTCCGCGAGCGGGGTGTCGATGACACGGGACTCGCCGAAGTCCTTCTGCAGTCCGTCGGTCACCCGGAAGACGCCGCCGAGCTTGCCGACGTCCTCGCCCATGATGAGGACCTTGGGGTCGTTCTCCAGGGCGCGGCGCAGCGATTCGTTGATCGCCTTGGCCAGAGCCATCTTCTCCGCTGCCATGTCAGACCCCCTCCACGTCCGCGAACGACGCCTGGTAGGCGGCGAACTGGGCGCGTTCCTCGTCGACGAGCGCGTGCCCGTCCGCGTACACGTTCTCGAAGATGGCGAAGTGGTCCGGGTCCGGCATGGCGCGGACCGCCTCACGCACTCGCTTGCCCAACGCCTCGGACTCGGCCTCGAGTTCCGCGAAGAATCCCTCGTCCGCGTGGTTTGCGGCCTCGAGGAACCGGCGAAGGCGCAGGATCGGGTCCTTGGCCTCCCATGCCTGGCGCTCGTCGTCGTGGCGGTAGCGGGTGGGGTCGTCGGAGGTGGTGTGGGCGCCCATGCGGTACGTCCACGCCTCGATCAGCGCCGGGCCCTCGCCGCGGCGGGCGCGCTCCAGCGCCCAGCGGGTGACGGCGAGGGACGCGAGGACGTCGTTGCCGTCGACGCGGACGCCGGGGAAGCCGAAGCCCTGGGCGCGCTGGTAGAGCGGCACGCGGGTCTGCTTCTCGTTGGACTCGGAGATCGCCCACTGGTTGTTCTGGCAGAAGAACACCACGGGAGCGTTGTAGACCGCGGCGAAGTTGAACGCCTCGCTCACATCGCCCTGGCTGGAGGCGCCGTCGCCGAAGTAGGCGATGACCGCGGAGTCGGCGCCGTCCTTGGCGATGCCCATGGCGTAGCCGGTGGCGTGCAGCGTCTGGGAGCCGATGACGATCGTGTACAGGTGGAAGTTGTTGCCGTTGGGGTCCCAGCCGCCGTTGTTCACGCCGCGGAACATGCCCAGCAGGTTGGTCGGGTCGACGCCGCGGCACCAGGCGACGCCGTGCTCGCGGTAGGTCGGGAAGACGTAGTCGTCCTCGCGGGTGGCGCGGCCGGAGCCGATCTGGGCGGCCTCCTGGCCGAGCAGCGACGCCCACAGGCCGAGCTCGCCCTGGCGCTGCAAGGAGGTGGCCTCGGCGTCGAAGCGTCGGGTGAGCACCATGTCGCGGTACAGGCCGCGGAGCTCCTCGGGGGTGATGCCGGCGACGTAACGGTCGTACTCGGCGTTCTTGACGCGCTTGCCCTCGGGCGTCAGCAGCTGCACGAGCTCGGGCTCGGTGGCCTTCTTTGCGCTCGTGCGGGTGGTGCGCTTTGTGCCGGTGGTGCCGGCCTTGCTTCCGGCGCCGCCTCGCGGCTTGCGCGCGGCAGTGCTCTCCACGCTCACGTGTGCTCCTCCGTCGGTCCGGCTCCCGGGTTCGCCGGGTGCCTGGGGGACCCCCCAGCTCCGTTCAGGAGCCTGGGGGAGCGGCTCACCTGTGTGTACCCGCGGCGCACGGGGTGGGTGCGGCTCGTGGGGGACAGGCGTGACAGGTGCCCCGGCGAGCGCCCTGCAAAAAGCACGTTACCCAGTGCTCCACATTTCTGTGAAACCCCTCCTGACCTGCGATTTTGCTTGGATTTCCAAGTAAATCGCGAAAGCCGGGAACAACTCCTGGTCACAGCCTTGCAGGGGGCCGGAACTACGGCACGTTATCCCGGTGAACCAGGTCACGGGAAGAGCCCATTTCGATTGGACCAACCGGTCAGTAATAAATGCGGTGGGGGTTTGCCCCCGCTTTATGAGGAAACGGCGACGGGGCTCCACGCGCACGCGTGGAGCCCCGTCACGGCGAGCGGGCGGCCGTCAGCCGCCGCCGACGACGCCGCCCTCGTTGGCGCCGCCGGTGTCCGCGCCGCCCGTGTCGGTGCCGCCGGTGTCCGTACCGCCGTTGTCGGTACCGCCCTGGTCGGTGCCGCCCGTGTCGGTGCCACCGGTGTCCGTGCCGCCGTTGTCGGTACCGCCGTCGTCGGTGCCGCCGGTGTCCGTGCCACCGGTGTCCGTCGGCTCCGGCTGCGACGGCTCACCGGTCGGCGTGGGCGTCGGCGTCGGGGAGGGCGTCCACGACGGGGTCGGGGTGGGCGACCAGTTCCAGTCACCGCCACCGCCGCCGCTGCCGTCGTTCTCCTCCTCCTGCGTCTGCTCCTGGGTCGGCTCGTCGCTCGGCTCCTGGGAGGCGGTCTCCTCCTGGGTGCTCCGGGTGACGGTCGGCGTGGGCGAGGTGCCGCCACCGCCCTCGCCGTCGCCGCCCGCGTTGTTCATGGCGAACGCGACACCGCCCGCGATGGCGATCACCGCGAGGACGGCCAGTATCCACACCTTGCCGCGGCCGCCGCCCTTGTTGCCGTGCCCCTCGAACCCGCCGTCGTCGCCATGGCCGTAGGGCGGCAGGATCGGCTGCGGGATCTGCGCGGTGCCCGCGCCGTCCATCGGCAGCACCGCCGTGCCCGCCATACCGGCCGACGGCGTGTGCCGGCCGTCGTGCACGGTCACGGGCCCGGTGTTCCAGGTGCCGGTGTGACCGCCCTGGTCGTAGAGCATCTGCAGCGCGTACTGCACCAGACCGCGCATCTCCTCTGCGGTCTGGAAGCGGTCGTCGGGGTCCTTGGCCAGCGCCCGCATCGCCAGGCCGTCCAGCTCCGGCGGAGAGGCGTCGGAGACCTCCGACGGCGGCACCGGGATGTCCTGGACGTGCTGGTAGACCACCGACAGCGGGGTCTCGCCGACGAACGGCGGACGCAGCGCGAGGAGTTCGTAGAGCAGACAGCCCGTCGCGTACAGGTCGGAGCGGTGGTCGACGGCCTTGCCGAGCGCCTGCTCCGGGGAGAGGTACTGCGGGGTGCCCATGACCATGCCGGTCTGCGTCATCGTCGTCGACGCGCCGTGCAGGGCGCGGGCGATGCCGAAGTCCATCACCTTCACCGCGCCGTTGTGGGTGATGATGACGTTCGCCGGCTTGATGTCGCGGTGCACGATGCCGTGCTGGTGCGAGTAGGCCAGCGCCTCCAGCACGCCCGAGACGATGATCAGGGCCTGCTCGGGGCCCGGCGCCTCGGCGTTGAGCAGCAGATCGCGGATGGTGCGGCCCTCGACGAGCTCCATCACGATGTACGGCACCGACTGGCCGCCGACATGGTCCTCGCCGGAGTCGTACACGGCGACGATGGCGTGGTGGTTGAGCCCGGCGACCGACTGGGCCTCGCGCGTGAAGCGGGCCTTGGAGACGGGGTCCTCGGCGAGGTCGGGGCGCAGCAGCTTGACGGCGACGGTGCGGCCGAGGCGTACGTCCTCGGCGGCGAACACCTCTGCCATGCCGCCCCGGCCGAGCCGGCGGGTCAGCCGGTACCGGCCGTCCCCGACCAGCCCTCCGTTGCCCCAGGTCTCCGGCGCGTCCGACATGCCGCCGCCAGTCGCCTCGGGTTCGGACGGGCCCTGAGCGCCATGCTGCTGTGCCATCAGTCCTCGCCGTCGTTTCTGCCCGCGGTGCGCGCGGTGTTGTTACGGTCTCCGTCGGCCACGCTACAGCCTCCGCGCGATCCGCCGGTCCGAGATGGCGCCGCCACGGGCACGAGACGGACCCGCCATCCAAACGTGTCAACCCGCTGCCGTGCAAATCCTGTGTACCGCCGGTACGTGGGCTGTAACGCTTCCGCGACGCTTCTTTCGCGTACGGTCACGGAACGGGCACCGAGCTTGACGTGTCAGTGCCCTGCGGCAGACTTGGCCGGGAATAGCACTTTGGATCAACGCCGCCTGAGGGCCTACGGGGGATACGGATCATGAGCCAGGACGGCGCACAGGACCGCTACACGGCGCGGGCGCTCGCCGGCGGCCGCTACCAGCTGCGTGACCTGCTCGGCCAGGGCGGCATGGCCGCGGTGCACCTGGCCTACGACAGTGTGCTGGACCGCCAGGTCGCGATCAAGACGCTGCACACCGAACTGGGCCGCGAGGCCGCCTTCCGCGAGCGTTTCCGCCGCGAGGCGCAGGCCGTGGCCAAGCTCACGCACACCAACATCGTCTCCGTCTTCGACACCGGCGAGGACGAGGTCGACGGCATGACGACGCCGTACATCGTCATGGAGTACATCGAGGGCCGCCCGCTGGGCTCGGTGCTCGACGAGGACGTACGGCAGTACGGCGCGATGTCCGCCGACAAGGCACTGAAGATCACCGCCGATGTGCTGGCGGCGCTGGAGATCAGCCACGAGATGGGCCTGGTCCACCGCGACATCAAGCCCGGCAACGTGATGATGACCAAGCGCGGCGTGGTCAAGGTCATGGACTTCGGCATCGCGCGGGCCATGCAGTCCGGTGTCACGTCGATGACGCAGACCGGCATGGTCGTCGGCACCCCGCAGTACCTCTCGCCCGAGCAGGCCCTGGGCCGTGGCGTGGACGCCCGCTCCGACCTGTACTCGGTCGGCATCATGCTGTTCCAACTGGTCACCGGGCGGCTGCCGTTCGACGCGGACTCGCCGCTGGCCATCGCCTACGCGCACGTCCAGGAGGAGCCGGTCGCCGCCTCCTCCATCAACCGCTCGCTGCCGCCGGCCGTGGACGCGCTGATCGCCCGCGCGCTGAAGAAGAACCCGAACGAGCGCTTCCCCACGGCCGTCGCCATGCGCGACGAGTGCCTGCGGGTCGCGGCCTCCTTCCAGCCGGCCGCGCCGAACATCGTCGCCGGCGCCCCGACCGCCAGCGGCGCGGGCGTGGGCTCCGCGGTGTTCCCGCCGGTCGACCAGACCACCCCGGCGCCGACGGGCCCGGTGCAGACGCCGTACCAGCCGACGCCGGCGCCGAACCCGTACGGCACGCCCACGCCGGCGCCCGCCCCTTCCCCGGCGTACGGCTATCCGCAGCAGGGCGGCTACGGCACGGGGGCCTACGCGCCCCAGCCGAACGCCTCCACCCCGCCGCCGTACAACATCACCCCGCAGCAGCACACCCCCGCGCCGGGCGGCGGCCGCAAGAGCAACCGGGGGGTGATCATCGGCTCGATCGTGGTCGCCGGTGTCGCCGTCGTCGGCCTGATCACCGCCCTGACGCTGAGCAGCGGGGGCGGCGACGACGAGGGCAAGGGCGGCGAGGCGAGCGCCTCGGCGTCCTCGTCCCAGAAGCCGGGCTACCGGCCGCCGGACCACACCCGCACGATCGACGAGACCGAGTGCTCCGAGCCCCAGGAGTCGTACAACGACCCGGCGAAGGTCAGGCTCCCCGACTTCCGCTTCAAGGACATCGACTCGGTCCGCAAGTGCTTCCAGGCGGCCGGCTGGACGATGACCAAGAAGGACGTCGACAACAACACCTGGGGTGACGGCACGGTCCTGGAGCAGTTCCCCGCGCCGGGGACGGACGTCGACCCCAAGGACCCGGGCGACATCCAGCTGAGCATCTCGACGGGCAACCCGAACGAGTGACGCGGGGCCTCAGTCCGGTGCGGTGTCGGTCCAGATCCGGCTGCTGAGGTCCGTGCCGCGCAGCACCTGCACCCGCCAGGGGTCGATGCGCAGCACGTGGTACTGCGGGTCCTCGGGGCCCAGGCGCCAGAAGGAGCGCGGGTTGTAGCCGACCCCGGCCGGGCTGCCCTTGGCGTACAGGTCCCAGGCGTACCGCTTGCTCTCCGGGTCGTCGGCCCAGCGCGTGACGCTGTCGACGAACACGGCGTTCTGCCTGGGGCTCCAGTACGCGTACGTGGTGTGCGGGTTGTGCGCCAGATGGGCCGTCTTGACCGGGGTCCGGTACACGGCCAGCCAGCCGACCGGCCGGCCGGCCACGACCTCCCAGACCGGCAGCAGGACCCGCGCCCGGGGCCGGGACTTCCGGTCGACGGTGACCATCGTGCAGTACACGATGTCCTGGATGTACGCCGTGAAGGTCGACTCGATGTCCGAGAAGGACCTCACTGTGACGGCTGCCATGTCGGCTCCTTGTCGGTGGGGAAGGGCTTCACGGGCTCAGCGGTCGGACTCGGCGGGCTGCAGGGCGGCCTCGTCGGCCGGTGCGGACCGCGCGGCCACCGTGCCCGGCCGGCCGCGCAGGCCGAACGCGCTGACCAGGGTGGCGAGCACGGCGGCGGCCAGGGGGACGAGGAGGGCGGCCCGGTGGCCGTCGAGCAGCGCCTGCGGGCCGGTGCCGTCGGTCGCGGCGGTGAGCACGGCGGTGGCCGTGGACAGCCCGAGGGCGGCGCCGAACTGGAACGACGTGTACAGCAGGCCGCCCGCGACGCCCTGTTCCTCCTCCTCGACGCCCTCGGTGGCGACGATGGTCAGCGGACCGTAGGCCAGGGCGAAGGCGAGGCCCAGGACGATCAGGCTCGGGAACATCGCCAGGTAGCTCCAGTCGAGCCCCAGCGGCAGCATCAGCGCGTAGGACAGCACCGCCAGCAGCAGACCGCCGAAGATGACCCGGGCGTTGCCGAACCGGTCGACCAGCTTCGGGGTGAGCGTCGGCGACAGGATCGCGTCGACACCGATCACGATCATGGCGAAGCTCGTCTCCAGCGTGGACCAGCCGCGCAGCTCCTGGAGGTAGAGGACGACGACGAACTGGAAGCCGAAGAACCCGGCGGCGAACAGCAGTCCGGAGACATTGGCCCGCACCAGGCTCCCGCTGCGGAACAGGCCGAGGCGCACCAGCGGCGCGGCCGACCGGCGTTCGATCAGCACGAAGGCGAGGAACATCACCGCGGCGGCCGCCGCGGTCAGCGCGGTCGCCGCCGCCGACGCATGGCTCGCCCGCTCGACGCAGAACACCAGCAGCACGATGCCCGCGGTCACACTGACCGCCCCCGCCACGTCCATACGCTGCCCCGCGCGGTCGGGCCCGGCCGACCGCGGGATGAACACCGTTCCGGCGAGCAGGATGAGGAAGGACAGGATCACGGGCGCGAAGAACACCCAGCGCCAGTCCGCGGAGGCCAGCAGACCGCCGACGACCAGACCGACGGAGAAGCCGCCGGCCGCGGTGCCCGAGTAGACGAGCAGCGCCTTGTTGCGGCGCGGCCCCTCCTCGAAGCCGGTGGTGATGATCGACAGACCGGCGGGGGTCATGAAGGCCGCCGCGACTCCGGTGACGAACCGGGCGACGATCAGCATCCAGCCCTCGCTGGCCAGCCCGCCCAGCCCGGAGAACAGCAGGAACACCGTCAGCCAGAACAGGAACATCCGGCGCCGCCCGAACAGGTCGGCCGCCCGGCCGCCGAGCAGCATGAAACCGCCGTAGCCGAGGACGTAGGCGCTCATCACCCACTGGAGGGTGCCGGTGGACAGCCCCAGGTCGGCGCGGATGGAGGGCAGGGCCACATTGAGCATCGCGACGTCGACGCCCTCCAGGAAGATCGCGCCGCACAGCACGAACAGCACGCCCCACTCGCGTCCTGTCATACGGGCGGTGCCGCTCGGCGGCGAGGAATGCGAAATGGACACGGAGAATCCCTTGGTGAGGAAGTGTCAGGAAGGAGAAGAGAGAAGGGCCGTGCGGCGGTTCCCTCTTGTAACCATGGAAATCGTGCGGCAGGCTCGACGACCATGGAAGAAGGCACTTTGAAGTCACCGAGTGACTGCGGGGGTACCGAGGACGAGTACGACGTCCTCCAGTGGGACACCCGGCAGGGCTGCGAGGTCCGCCAGATCCTGGACCGCGTGGCGGACAAGTGGTCGCTGCTGGTGATCGCGCTGCTGGACCGCCGCAGTCTGCGCTTCTCCGAGCTGCGCCGGCAGATCGAGGGGATCAGCCAGCGGATGCTGACCGTGACCCTCCGTCAGCTGGAGCGGGACGGGCTGGTCAAGCGGACGGTCCATCCCGTCGTACCGCCGCGGGTGGACTACGAGCTGACGCCGCTGGGGGTCACGCTGCACGACACCATTCGGAGTCTGGTGGTGTGGACCGAGGAGCACCAGAACGAGATCGCGGCGGCGCGGGCGGAGTACGACCGGCGGGCGGAGCGGGCCGAGGCGTCCTGACACCTTGCCGGGAAAGGGGTGAGCCGGGCTCGTCGGTACGAGCCCGGCTCGACGGGTGTGGGTCGGGGGTCGGCGGTACGGGTGTACGGCGGTACGGGTGTACGGCGGTACGGGGAAGGTGCGCCTTGCGCCGGGCCTTACAGGTACGGTCCGCCCGAGCGGCCGCCCGTGCGGTGGGGTTCGTCGCCCTCGTGGGCGACACCCGGCGGGAGGGCGCGGCGCATCTGCTCCAGCTGGGCCCGTGCCGCCATCTGCTGGGCGAACAGCGTGGTCTGGATGCCGTGGAAGAGGCCCTCCAGCCAGCCGACCAACTGGGCCTGCGCGATGCGCAGTTCCGCGTCGCTCGGGGTGGCGTCGTCCGTGAAGGGCAGCGACAGCCGTTCCAGCTCCTCGACCAGCTCCGGCGCCAGACCGTCCTCCAGCTCCTTCACCGAGCTGGCGTGGATCTCCTTGAGCCGGACCCGGCTCGCCTCGTCGAGGGGAGCCGCGCGCACCTCCTCCAGCAGCTGCTTGATCATGCTGCCGATCCGCATGACCTTGGCAGGCTGCTCCACCTGCTCGGTCACCGGAATCTCGCGGGAGTCCTCGTCCCCGTTGCCACCGCTGAGCGCCATGCCGTCCTGGCC
This sequence comes from Streptomyces sp. enrichment culture, assembly GCF_964272895.1. Classification (GTDB taxonomy): domain Bacteria; phylum Actinomycetota; class Actinomycetes; order Streptomycetales; family Streptomycetaceae; genus Streptomyces. Next base: position 3,880,034 of record NZ_OZ186832.1, on the reverse strand, counting down.
CACGACCAGGATCTGCGGGTTCTCCGGTGACCTCTCGTTCCTCGGCATCTCCATGCCGCCATTCTCTCGCACCCCGACAGCTCATCATCGTGGTGCCCCCGGAGGGGGGTGATCCACCTTTTCCGGGGCGGGGGACCGGGTTTTCCGGGCGGGGGATCGCGTTCGGCGGACCGGCGCAGTCCGGAATGCCGGGAATGCGCGGTGATGTGAGGGTGGGGATGTGAGTCGTCGTGGGCTGTGCGTGGTCGTGGTCGTGGTGACGGGGCTCTTCGCGCCGGTGGGTGCGGGGGGCTCGGGCTCGGCGTGGGGGGCGGGGGCGGAGGTGGGGGTGGGCGTGCATGTGGGCTCGGGGGTGAGTACGGAGGCGAGGGTGGGGCCTTCTGCCTCGCCGGGGCGTCGCGAGGTGCCGTCCGGTTCGCCTTCTGTCGCGGGGTCCGGCCCGACGGTCGCCGGGCAGGGGGCCCGCCTTCCGGAGTCCCCCTCGGCGGGGGCCGGGCTCGGGGCGGACCGTCCGGGTGCCGCGTCCTCGGTCACCGCCTCCGCGGGACCCGCAGGGGGCTCCGGCCGCCCTGACGCCGGCGCCGACCGTCCCGGTCCCGCCGCCACGGGTGCCGCCCACGGGCCGGTCGCCGCCGAGCCGTCCTCCGCCGTCTCGGCCTCGGGTCGGGTGCCCGGCCGGGCCCCTGGTCCCACGGTCTCCGGTCAGGTGCCCTCCGGTCGGGCGGCCCCCGCCGCCGAGCCGACACGGGCCGGCAGCCGGGCCGGTGAGGGGAAGGAACGGCCGGGACGGCGACCGCAGGAGTCCGCGCCCGAGCCGGAGGGCGAGGAGGCCGTCGGAGAGGCGTCGGGGGAGCCCACGCCGGGCTCCCGTCCGACCGCCCCTTCCGCACATCCGCCCGCCGCGACACAACCCCTCGCACCGCAGGCCGCCCAGCCCGCCGAGCCCGTACTGGAGATCCTCACCCTGGGCAGCGGGCTGGTCCTCGTCGGGCTCGGCCTGGGGCTGGCGTTCGTGGGCCTGCGGCTGAGGCGGGAGTAGGGCCGCACGGGGGCTTGGGCCGTACGGGGGCTTGGGCCGTACGGGGACCAGGGCCGTAAGGGGACTTGGGCCGTACGGGGACTTGGGCCGTACGAAAAGCAGGGCCCTGCCGCCGGAGCAGGCGCCCGCTCCCCCGCGCCGGGCGCTAGGCGGTGTCCGTCACCAGCAGCACCTTGCCCACGTGGCCGCTGTCCTCCACGCGCCGGTGCGCGGCCGCCGCGTCGCTCAGGGGCAGCTCGCTGTCGACGACCGGCCGGACGCGTCCGGCGTCCAGCAGCGGCCAGACATGCTCGCGCACGGCGGCGACGATGGCCGCCTTCTCCTCCAGCGGGCGGGCGCGCAGCGAGGTCGCGGTGATGGCGGCGCGCTTGTTCAGGAGCCGGGCGATGTTCAGCTCACCCTTGACGCCGCCCTGCATGCCGATGATCGCCAGGCGCCCGTTGAGGGCGAGGGCGCGGATGTTGCGGTCCAGGTACTTGGCGCCCATGTTGTCGAGGATGACGTCGGCCCCGGCCCCGTCGGTGGCCTTGCCGACCTCCTCGACGAAGTCCTGCTCCCGGTAGTTGACCAGGATGTCGGCGCCCAGCTCGGCGCAGCGCCGCAGCTTCTCGGCGCTGCCCGCGGTGACGGCGACCCGGGCGCCGACGGCCTTGGCGAGCTGGACGGCCATCGTGCCGATACCGCTGGAGCCGCCGTGCACCAGCAGGGTCTCACCGGGACGCAGGTGGGCGATCATGAAGACGTTCGACCAGACCGTGCAGACGACCTCGGGCAGCGCGGCCGCCCGGACGAGGCCGACGCCCTCGGGCACGGGCAGCAGCTGGCCCGCCGGGACGACGACCTTCTCGGCGTAGCCGCCGCCCGAGAGCAGCGCGCACACCTCGTCGCCGACGGCCCAGCCGGACACCCCGGTGCCGAGGGCGGCGATCCGGCCGGAGCACTCCAGGCCGGGGTAGGGGGACGCGCCGGGCGGCGGGTCGTAGAAGCCCTGCCGCTGCAGGATGTCCGCCCGGTTCACGGCACTGGCCGCCACCTCCACCAGCACCTCGCCGGGGCCGGGCGCCGGATCTGCCACCTCGGCCCAGACCAGCGCCTCGGGTCCGCCGGGTTCGGGAATCGTGATCGCATACATGGACCGGACGCTACTGCCTCCGCTCCCGCGCACACGCCCCCTTCACCCACCGTTCGCCCGGTCCGGCCCACCCGCACCCACCCGGACCTCGCCGGACGTCACCGGACCTCACCGGACCTCCGCCGAAGGTCCCGTCCCTCTCCGCCCTTCGACCGGACCTGTCGGAAATCCCGGTGCGCGAGCGATGAATCTGCGCGACCGTGAAGGTCTCCCCATGCGTCACCCCTGTACGCGGAAGGACACCCACCATGAGCCAGCAGACCTCCGGCCTGGCCATCGAGACCGCGGGCCTGGTGAAGACGTTCGGTCAGACCAGGGCGGTCGACGGAGTCGACCTCGCGGTGCCGACCGGCACGGTCTACGGCGTCCTCGGCCCGAACGGCGCGGGCAAGACGACGACCGTGAAGATGCTCGCCACCCTGCTCCGCCCCGACGGCGGCCAGGCGCACGTCTTCGGCCACGACGTCGTCCACGAGGCCGACGAGGTACGCGGCCGGGTCAGCCTGACCGGCCAGTACGCCTCGGTGGACGAGGACCTCACCGGCACCGAGAACCTGGTCCTGCTCGGCCGGCTGCTGGGCCACGGCAAGAAGGCCGCGCGCGAGCGCTCCGCGCAGCTGCTGGAGGCGTTCGGGCTCACCGACGCCGCCGGCAAGCAGGTCAAGCACTACTCGGGCGGCATGCGGCGCCGTATCGACATCGCGGCGTCCATCCTCAACACCCCCGACCTGCTCTTCCTCGACGAGCCGACCACCGGCCTCGACCCGCGCAGCCGCAACCACGTGTGGGACATCGTGCGGGCCGTCGTCGCCCAGGGCACCACCGTGCTGCTGACCACGCAGTACCTCGACGAGGCCGATCAGCTGGCGTCCCGGATCGCGGTCATCGACCGCGGCAAGGTGATCGCGGAGGGCACCAAGGGCGAGCTGAAGGCATCGGTCGGCGCCGGTTCGGTGCATCTGCGGCTGCGCGACGCGGCCCAGCGGCCCGAGGCCGAGCGGGTGCTGCGGCTGACGCTGGACGCGGATGTGCAGCTGGAGCCCGACCCCGTCGCGCTCACCGCCCGGGTCGGCGCGGGGGCGGCGAACGGGCGCGGCGCGGCCGAACAGGCGGCCCGCGCGCTCGCCGAACTGGCCCGCGGCGGCATCACCGTCGACAACTTCTCCCTGGGCCAGCCCAGCCTCGACGAGGTCTTCCTCGCCCTGACCGGCCACGACACGCACGCGGGGGACACTCCCGGCCCCGACCGCCCGGACGCCGACCGCCCGCGCGGCTCCGGCGACTCCGACGGCTCCGACAACTCCGAAGGCGAGGCGGCGGCATGAGCACCGCGACCACCACCGAGAACAAGGAACTCGCCCCCGTCAGCGCCGAGTCGCTCGCCGCGCTGCTCGTGGCCAAGGAGCGGCCGCCCCGGCCCAGCGCCTGGTCGGCGTCGCTGACCTTCGGCTGGCGGGCGGTGCTGAAGATCAAGCACGTACCGGAGCAGCTCTTCGACGTCACCGCGTTCCCGATCATGATGGTGCTGATGTACACGTACCTGTTCGGCGGGGCGCTGGCCGGATCGCCGAAGGAGTACATCCAGTTCCTGCTGCCCGGCATCCTGGTGATGTCGGTCGTGATGATCACCATGTACACCGGCGTCTCGGTCAACACCGACATCGAGAAGGGCGTCTTCGACCGCTTCCGCTCGCTGCCCATCTGGCGGCCGTCGACGATGGTCGGCTACCTCCTCGGCGACGCCCTGCGCTACACCATCGCGTCCCTGGTGATGCTGGTCGTCGGCATGATCCTCGGCTACCGCCCGGACGGCGGGGTCGCGGGCGTGGTCGCCGGGGTGGCGCTGCTGATCGTCTTCTCGTTCGCGTTCTCGTGGATCTGGACGATGTTCGGGCTGATGCTGCGCTCCGAGAAGTCGGTGATGGGCGTCAGCATGATGGTGATCTTCCCGCTCACCTTCCTGTCCAACGTCTTCGTCGACCCGCGCACCATGCCCGGCTGGCTCCAGGCGTTCGTCAACAACAGCCCGATCACCCACCTCGCCTCGGCGGTGCGCGGGCTGATGGCGGGCGACTGGCCGACCGCCGAGATCGCCTGGTCCCTGGGCTGGGCGGGTCTGTTCGTGCTGGTCTTCGGCCCGATCACGATGCGGCTGTACAACCGCAAGTGATCCTCGGGGGCGGCGGCCGCAGGCGCGGCTCAGCCGCCCGTGGGGCTCACCGCGCGGCCGGCTCCCCGTTCCCGCGCACGATCGTCACGATCCGGTCCGTCGGCTCCAGCACGCCGATGGCCGGATCGTCGTACGCCAGCACCCGGTGCCCGCGTACGACGGTGACGACCAGGTCGGCCAGATCGCGCGGGCGGCGTCCCGACTCGGCCTTGGTGACCGGGCGCTCGACCATGTCGAGGCCGCTGCCCTGCCGCATCAGGTTCTCCATGACCAGACCGGCGGCCGGCGTGAGCACGGACAGCCCCAGCAGCCGTCCCGCCGCGCTCGCCCCGGTGACCACCTCGTCCGCGCCGGACTGCCGCAGCAGCGGGGCGTTCTCCTCCTCCCGGACCGCGGCCACGATCTTCGCGGTGGGGTTGAGCTGGCGGGCGGTCAGCACCACCAGCACGGCCGTGTCGTCCCGCTGGGTCGCGACGATGATCTTCCCCGCCCGCTGCACCTCGGCCTGGCGCAGCACATCACTGCGCGTGGCGTCGCCGACGACGGCCTCGAAGCCCTCCGCGGTCGCGGCCGCCCCCGCCTTGGCGCTGGGGTCGATCACCACCACCCGGTCCTTCTTCAGCCCCGCGCCACAGACGGTCCGCAGCGCCGACCGCCCCTTCGTACCGAATCCGATGACGACGGTGTGGTCACGCACGGCTCCTCCAGCGCTCAGGGTGGTTCCACAGGGCGGACCTACTGAACCATGGTCCGCGATCCCACCCACGACCATGGTGCCGACGACTTACGATCACGGCGTGGGACAGGCGAAGAAGCAGGACGAGAAATCCACGGTCGGAACCATGCTGCGGTACCTGTGGTACCGCCGCTCGCACCGGGAGGCGCGGGACGACGCCGAGGCGGGCCGTTCCGTCACGATGCCCACGGGCACCGTCCTGCATCCGCTCCAGCAGGTGATGCGGCGCCTGACCATGGCCCTCGGCGTCCTGGTCCTGACCACCGTGATCGTCTACGCCGACCACTCCGGCTACAACGACAACTCCGACGGCGCCGTCGACCTCCTCGACGCGGCCTACTACGCCACCGTCACCCTCTCCACCACGGGCTACGGCGACATCACCCCCGCCAGCGACGCGGCCCGGCTGGTGAACATCTTCGTCATCACACCGCTGCGGGTGATCTTCCTGATCATCCTGGTCGGCACCACCCTGGAGGCGCTCACCGAGCGCACCCGGCAGCAGGTGCGGGTCCACCGCTGGCGCAGCCGCACCCGTGACCACATCGTGGTCGTCGGCTACGGCACCAAGGGCTACCACGCGGTGCGCACCCTCATCGGGCAGGGCGTGTCCAAGGACCGGATCGTGGTGGTGGACGCCCAGCGCAAGGCGGTGACCGCGGCCGGCGACGACGGTCTGGTGGCGGTCATCGGTGACGCCACCCGCTCGGAGACGCTGCTGAAGGCCGAGGTCGCCACGGCCTCCCGTGTCATCGTCGCCCCGCAGCGCGACGACACGGCCGCCCTGGTCACCCTCACCATCCGGCAGCTCAACCGGCACGCCACCATCGTCGTCGCCGCCCGCGAGGACGAGAACGTGCCCCTGCTGCGGCAGTCCGGCGCCGACACCGTGGTGACCAGCTCCAGCTCCGCCGGCCGTCTGCTCGGTGTCTCCATGGTCAGCCCGGTCGTGGCGCGGACGCTGGAGGACATCATGACCCTGGGCGCCGGGCTCGACCTGGTCGAACGCCCGGTGACGGAGGCCGAGGCGGGCAAGGACCCGCGCGCCTGCGCCGACCTCGTCATGGCCGTCGTACGCGACCGCAAGGTCCTGGACTACGCCGACGAGCGGATCGGCATCCTGCGCCCGGGCGACCGGGTGGTCACGGTGCAGCGGGCGAACGAGGAGCCGGAGGAGTAGGGCGCTGTTTCACGTGAAACACACGCCGATTCCGGCGGTCGCCCACGGCAGGTCGAGCAGCTCCGCCTCCTGACCCTTGCGCACACCACCGGGCGGTACGACGGCCAGGGCGTCGGCCGCCGCGATGCCCCGCAGCATCGCCGGGCCGTTGTAGTGCAGCGGCACGGCGTGGTCGGCGCGCAGGGTGACCGGAACGAGCCGGGTGTCGTGGGGATGCCCCTGCACCGCGTCCCTCAGCGGCAGCGCGTACGGCTCCGGGGCGGGATGCGCGGCGAGCGTGCGCAGCAGCGGCTCGGCGAGGGTGAGCAGCCCGGACACGGCCGCGAGCGGATTGCCGGGCAACCCGACGAGGTGCTGGTTCTCCTTGGTGCGGGCCAGCAGCATGGGATGGCCGGGGCGCACCTGGACGCCGTTCACCAGCAGCTCCGCGCCGATGCGGCGGAGCGTGGGGTGGACGTGGTCGACGGGGCCCGCCGCGGTGCCGCCGGTGGTCACCACGAGGTCGGCGTCGCTGTCGGAGACGGCCCGGTACAGGGCCTCCGCGTCGTCGCCGAGCCTGCGCACGGCCACGATCTCGGCGCCGAGCGCCCGCAGCCAGGGCGGCAGCATGGGTCCGAGGGCGTCCCGGATCAGTCCGTCGTGCGGCAGTCCCGCGGTGAGCAGTTCGTCGCCCAGGACGAGCACCTCGGCGCGGGGGCGCGGAACCACGGTGAGGGTGTCGTAGCCGGCGGCCGCGGCCAGGCCCAGCACGGCGGGGGTCACCAGGGTTCCGACGGGCAGGAGCTGGTCGCCGCTGCGGCACTCCTGGCCGCGCGGGCGGATGTCCTGGCCGTGCGCCAGGTCGCGGAGCAGGTGCAGGCGTCCCTTGTCGTCCGTGCGGCCGTGCTCGCTGCGCAGCACGGCGGTGGTGTCCGGGGGGATCCGGGCGCCGGTGGCGATCCGCACCGCCTCTCCGTCCTCCAGGCGGACGGCCGCACCGTGTCCGGCGAGCACGCCCTCGTCCCGCACGCTCCAGGGGCCGGGTCCGGCGACCGCCCAGCCGTCCATGGCGGAGGTGTCGAAGGAGGGCAGGTCGGTGAGGGCGGTGAGCGGCGCGGCCAGGGTCAGACCGAGGGCGTCGTCCAGCGGTACGGGGGCGGGGGCGCGGCGGGCGCCCCGGCGGGCGGCGCGGGCGGCGGTCGCGCGGGCCTCGGGCCAGGCCGTGCCCCGGTGCCGGGCCTCCGGCGGGAGCGGGCCGCCGCCCGCGGAGGGCTGCGGTACGGCGGGTTCGGTGCCGTGCGTCCGGTTCACCAGGGCGAGGGCCTCCTCGACGTCGAGGTCGTCGGCGTCCTGTCCCAGGCCGGGGGCGGTCATCCGGCGTCCGGGCGGGTGTCGGGGGTGGCGTCGGGGGCCACGTCGGGCTCACTGGCCGCGGTGTCCTCCTGGGCCCAGCGCTGGGCCAGGGCCGCGGCCTTGCGGGATGCCTCGGCGACCGCCTCGGGGCCGCCTCCGGCGCGGGCGGCGGCGTAACCGACCAGGAAGGTGGTCAGAGGCGCCGCGGGGCGGGCCACGCCGTGCGCGGCGTCCCGGGCCAGGTCGAGGAGGGTACCGGTGTCGACGTCCAGGTCGATGCCCAGCTCGTCCTTGACTGCGGTGATCCATTCATCCAACACGTGCTCATGCTCCCTGATGCGGGCCCTGGCGGTGGCGATGTCGTCCCAGGTGTCGCAGTCGAACGCCGCGACGGGGTCGGTGAGGCGGGTGAGACCGAGTCCGGCGGTCAGCCGGCGCAGCGGCAGCCCGCTGAGCGAGCCGTTGGCTGCGGTCAGCGCGGCCAGTCCGCTCCGCAGGGCGGCACTGCGGTAGGCGGCGACGAGCGGCTGGTCGCGGCCGTCCGCGTCGGCGAGCAGTACCCCGTCGCCGCCGCCCGCGCGCAGCCCGGCCAGCAGCCGGTCGACGGTGTCCTCGCGCAGGAACGGCAGATCGGCGGAGAGGACGACGACATGGGGTGCCGTGGTGTGCCGAAGCCCGGCGTCCAGCGCGGCGAGCGGTCCGCCGCCCGGCGGCTCCTCCCGTGCCCAGCGCACGGACCGGGACGTGGGCCGCGGGTCGGCGACGACCACGGTCGTGCGGGCCTCGGCGCAGGCACCGAGCACCCGGTCGAGCAGCGCCCGCCCACCCACGCGCACACCGGGCTTGTCGGCACCGCCGAGCCGGCGCGCGGCACCACCGGCGAGCACGACGGCGTCGTACGCGGGCTCCCCAGACGCGTTCTCGGTCACCCCCTGAGTATGCGGTCGCACCCCGGCCTGCAAAAACGCCGACCGAGGGATGGAACGGCACCGGCGGTGACAGCGGCCGACGGGCGGATCGGGCACGGTCCGCCGGGACCGGACGGCGGCTGGGCCGGGTTCCGTCCGGTGGGGCGGAACGGCGCGGGGGACGCCCCCGCGCCGTTCTCGGCGATCCCGCGGCGCTGCTCAGAGCGTGCGCAGCAGCACCGCCGGCTGTTCGACGCAGTCGGCGACGTAGCGCAGGAAGCCGCCCGCCGTGCCGCCGTCGCAGACGCGGTGGTCGAAGGTGAGCGACAGCTGCACGACCTGCCGCACCGCCAGCTCGCCCTCGTGCACCCATGGCTTGGGAACGATGCGGCCGACGCCGAGCATGGCGGCCTCGGGGTGGTTGATGATCGGCGTGGAGCCGTCGACCCCGAACACCCCGTAGTTGTTCAACGTGAAGGTGCCGCCGGTCAGCTCCGCGGGCGTGAGCGTCCCGGCGCGGGCGGCCTCGGTGAGCCGCGCGAACTCCGCGGTCAGCCCCTCGGCGTCCCGTGCGTGGGCGTCGCGCACGACCGGCACGACCAGTCCGCGCTCGGTCTGCGCCGCGAAGCCGAGGTGGACATGGTCCAGCCGGACGATCTCGCGGGCCTCCAGGTCCACGGTGGAGTTCAGCTCGGGGAACCGCGCGAGCGCGGCCGTGCAGATCCGGGCCAGCAGGGCGAGCAGCGAGATCTTCGGCCCGCCGGCCGCGTTCATCGCGGTGCGGGCCCGCATGAGTTCCGTCGCGTCGGCGTCGACCCAGCAGGTGGCGTCCGGTATCTCCCGCCGGCTGCGCGACAGCTTGTCGGCGACGGCTCCGCGCACGCCCTTGAGGGGGACGCGGACCTCGCCGTGCGCGGCGGCGGAGGAGCGGACCGGGGCGGTGGGCGCCGCGGGGGCCGTCGGCTGGGCGGTGCGGTCCTTGGCCGCGGCCGCGCGCAGCGCGTCCTCCACGTCGGCCCGCATGATCAGCCCCTCGGGGCCGGAGCCGTGCAACTCCCGCAGGTCCAGGCCGTGCTCACGGGCCAGCCTGCGTACGAGGGGCGAGATCACCGGCACCGGCCCCTCGGGCACCTCCCGGACGGGCTCGGTGGCCTGCGGCGCGGTGGCCGTGGCCGTCGGCGACGCCGAGCCGTTGGCTTGGGCGGGCCGCGCCGCGCGTGCCCTGCGGCGGGCGGGCGCCTCGGAGGTGCCGTAGCCCACGAGCACGTTCCCCGAGCCCGCACCGGCCGAACCCTCGTCCGCACCGCGCCCGGACGCCGCGGCGGAACCCCCGGCACCCTGCTCGCCCGGCGCCCCGGCCGCACCGCCGGAGACGTCCGCGCCTTCGGAGGCGTCCGCGCCGACGGCGACCGTCAGCAGCGGTGCCCCCACCGGCAGTTCGGTGCCCTCCTCGCCGAAGCGGGCGGTGACCACGCCGCCGTAGGGGCAGGGCACCTCGACCATCGCCTTGGCCGTCTCGACCTCCACGACCGGCTGGTCGACGGTGACGACGTCACCGACCTGCACCAGCCAGCGGACGATCTCCGCCTCGGTGAGCCCCTCCCCGAGGTCGGGGAGCTTGAACTCCAGCACCTGCGCCATCAGCTCTCGGCCTCCCATTGCAGACGCGCCACGGCGTCCAGGATCCGGTCGACGCCGGGCAGGTGGTGCTTCTCCAGCATCGGCGGCGGATAGGGGATGTCGAACCCGGCCACGCGCAGCACCGGCGCCTCCAGGTGGTGGAAGCAGCGCTCCGTGACGCGGGCCGCGATCTCCCCGCCCGGTCCGCCGAACCCGCTCGACTCGTGGACGACGACCGCCCGTCCGGTCCGGCGCACCGAGGCGCAGACCGTCTCGTCGTCGAACGGCACCAGGGAGCGCAGGTCGACGACTTCGAGGTCCCACCCCTCGGCCTGTGCCGCCTCGGCGGCTTGCAGGCACACGGGCACGGACGGACCGTACGTGATGAGTGTGGCGCTCCGGCCGGTGCGCCGCACCACCGCGCGGCCTATCGGCTCAACGCTCGGCGGCTCCTCCGGGTTCCAGGAGTCCTTGGACCAGTACAGCCGCTTGGGCTCCAGGAAGACGACCGGGTCGTCGGAGGCGATCGAGGCGCGCAGCAGGCCGTAGGCGTCGGCGACGGTGGCGGGCGTGACGACATGGAGCCCCGGAGTCGCCATGTAGTACGCCTCGGAGGAGTCGCTGTGGTGCTCGACGCCGCCGATGCCGCCGCCGTAGGGGACGCGGATGGTGATGGGCAGGGGCATCGTGCCGCGGGTGCGGTTGCGCATCTTCGCGACGTGCGACAGCAGCTGCTCGAACGCCGGGTAGGCGAAGGCGTCGAACTGCATCTCCACGACCGGGCGCAGGCCGTACATGGCCATGCCGACGGCCGTGCCGAGAATGCCGGCCTCGGCGAGCGGGGTGTCGGTGCAGCGGTCCTCGCCGAACTCCTTGGCGAGTCCGTCGGTGACGCGGAAGACGCCGCCGAGGGTGCCGACGTCCTCGCCCATGACGTGCACGGCCGGGTCGGCGGCCATGGCGTCGCGCATCGCGCGCGTGAGGGCCTGCGCCATGGTGGCGGGCTTCACGGCGACGGTGGTCATGACTGCGTACCTTCCTCGGCGTCGAACTCGGCCTGCAACTGCGCCTGCTGCTCCCGCAGTTGCGGGGTGGGCTCGGCGTAGACGTGGGCGAAGAGGTCCATGGGGTCGAGCGCCGGGTCCTGGTTCATCCGCTCGCGCAGGGCGGCGGCCATGGTCTCGGCGTCCTCGCGGGCGGCGTCGATGCCGTCCTGGTCGAGCAGTCCGCGCCCGGTCAGCTCCCGCTCCAGCAGCAGGATCGGGTCGTGGTCGCGCCATGCCTCGACCTCGGAGTCGCCGCGGTAGCGGGTGGCGTCGTCGGCGTTGGTGTGGGCGTCGATGCGGTAGGTCACGGCCTCGATGAGGGTGGGGCCGCCGCCCGCGCGCGCGTGGCGCACGGCGTCGGTCAGCACCTCGTGCACCGCGGCGGCGTCGTTGCCGTCGACCAGGCGGCCGGGCATGCCGTACCCGACGGCCTTGTGGGCCAGGGAGGGCGCCGCGGTCTGCTTGGCGAGCGGGACGGAGATGGCGAAGCCGTTGTTCTGGACGAGGAAGACCACCGGGGCCTGCCAGACGGCCGCGAAGTTCAGTGCCTCGTGGAAGTCGCCCTCGCTGGTGCCGCCGTCGCCGACCATGGCGAGCGCGACGACGTCGTCGCCCTTGAGGCGGGCGGCGCGCGCGAGGCCGACGGCGTGCGGCAGCTGGGTGGCCAGCGGGGTGCACAGCGGGGCCACGCGGTGCTCGTGCGGGTCGTACCCGGTGTGCCAGTCACCGCGCAGCAGGGTGAGCGCCTCGACCGGGTCGACGCCACGGGCGACGGCGGCGAGGGTGTCGCGGTAGCTGGGGAAGAGCCAGTCGCGGTCCTCCAGGGCGAGCGCGGCGGCGACCTCGCATGCCTCCTGGCCGGTGCTGGAGGGGTAGACCGCCAGGCGGCCCTGCTTGGTCAGGGCGGTGGCCTGCGCGTTGTACCGGCGGCCGCGCACCAGCTCGGCGTACAGCCGGCGCAGCAGGTCCGGGTCGGCCTTGGCGGCCGCCTCGGTGCCGAGGACGCGGTAGGGCTCCGGGTCGGGCAGCAGCGGCGCGGGGTCGGTACGGGGCTGCCAGGCGGGCGGCGGCGATGGCCGATACGCGCCACGCTGCTCCATGACCGTCATGACGGCACCTCCTCGTGGGAGCGGCTTCACAGGCGCAGCGTCTGTGATGCGCCTCACCTACCGATTGTTCGGTCGTCGGCACATTTTGGCTACGGGTGCCCTCAGGCTGTGGACAAACGGTTCTCCACAGCCTCTGATGGACGCAGTACGTCCATGGTAGGGAGGCGGGGGGACATGGCATCTGAACAAATGGCCGACGGACCGGACGCCGGGCCCCCGCCGCAGCCGCCGCGGCCGCTGGACGCCATCGATCAGGACATCCTGCGGATGCTCCAGTCGGACGGGCGGGCCTCCATCCGTTCCGTGGCGGAACGGGTGCATGTCTCGCGGGCCAACGCCTACGCCCGTATCAACCGTCTCGTGGAGGACGGCGTGATCCGCGGGTTCGGCGCCCGCGTCAACCACGAGCGCGCGGGCCAGGGAACCTCGGCGTACATCACCCTGAAGATCGTCCAGAACTCCTGGCGCACCGTGCGCGAGCAGCTGCGCCGTCTTCCCGGCGCCGCCCACATCTCCCTGGTCGGCGGCGATTTCGACGTCCTGCTGCTGGTGCATGTGACCGACAACCGCGCGCTGCGCGAACTGGTCCTCACCCGGCTCCAGGCCATCCCGGAGGTGCTGAGCAGCCGCACGCTGCTGGTCTTCGAGGAGGAGGACCTCGAACCGCAGGGCTGACACCGGTCCCAAGCCCTCAGTTCGCCGTCAGGGCCGCCCCCAGCGCCAGTGCGAACAGCGCCGGGAGCATCGCGCACCCCAGCCCGGCGACGGCGGCGGCCGTCCGCGGCCCGCGCAGGGCCCGGCGGTGGGGCGGCAGCCAGGCGAAAACGAGCAGACCGGCGGACCAGTAGAGGATGCCGCCGAAGGCCCCCGTGCCGTCCTGCGACCGGAACCACAGGAAATCCAGCACCAGGCACGGCAGACCGAGCAGGGAGGCCACGAGCGGCACCCGCCACCAGGTCGGGTGGGCGGTGCCGGGACGGTCGGGGTAGGGGGACATGCCCCCAGCCCATCACCGCCGGGCCGACGGGACATCGGCGGACGTACTCAAGTCGGCACGCGCGCGTGTACTCAGTACGTCGGCACACGCGCGTGCTCAGAACGCCGGCACACGCGCGTGCTCAGAACGCCGGCACACGCCCGTTCCCTCAGTCCGCCTGCCGCAGCCCCGCGAACGCCAACCGGACCACCGCGTCGGCCACTTCGCGCTCGCTCATGCCGCGCCCGTCGGGCCGGTACCACTCGACGATGGAGTTGACCATCCCGAAGACCAGCCGGGTGGCGAGCCGGAACTCCACGTCACCGCGCACATCGCCCTCGGCGGCGGCCGCCTTCAGCAGATCGGCCACCCGGTGGTCGAACTCGCGGCGCCGCTCCAGCGCCCAGCGCTCGGTGTCGGTGTTGCCGCGCACCCGCAGCAGCAGCGTCACATAGGGCAGTTCGGCGATGAGCACCTCGACCGTGCGCCGCACCACGTACTCCAGCCGGTCGGCGGCGCCCCCCACGCGCGCGTGCTCCTCCTCGAGGATCCCGAAGAGCCCGTCGAGCGCCCGGCTCACGGCGCGGCGCAGCAGCTCCTCCTTGCCGGCGACATGGTGGTAGATCGACGACTTGGAGATACCGGCCGCCTTGGACAGGTGCTCCATGGAGGTGCCGTCGTAGCCGCGCTCGTTGAAGACCCGGACGGCGACCGACAGCAGTGAGTCGGGGGTGTACGTGTCGCGCCTGGCGGTGGTCATGAGGTGCTCCCCTCCCGCTTGTCGGAGGCGTAGGCGTGGCGGTACAGCGCGAGGGACGGCGCGTAGCGGCCGGAGGGGTCGCGCTGGTGCAGGTCGTCCAGGAGGGCGCAGGCCCAGCTGCGGCCGAGCCTGCGGCTCCACTCGAAGGGGCCGAGCGGGTAGTTCACGCCGAGGCGCATCGCGGTGTCGATGTCCTCCTCGGTGGCCACGCCCTTGGCGACGGCGTCGTGCGCGAGGTCGACGATCCGCGCGACCGTACGGGCGACGATCATGCCGGGGACGTCCCCGATGACGCTGACCTTCTTGCCGAGCGCCTGGAACAGGCCGGTGGCCTCGGCGAGGGTCTGCGGCGAGGTGTCCTGGCAGGCCGACAGGGCGATCCGGGTCGCCCTGCGGTAGTCCAGCGCGAGGTCGAAGTAGACGACGTCCCGGAACTCCACCGAGGTCTGGCCGTCGGCGAGCACCAGCTGGCCGCCGCTGGGCAGCACCAGCCGGGTGCCGTTGTCCTCGTCCTCCTCGCGGACCTGGATGCCCGCCTCGGAGATCATCGCGAGCAGTTCGGAGGCGGGGCCCAGATCGCCCTCGGCGACGACGTGGGCGGGCGGCGGGGCCTGCTCGGCGGTGTGCGGTTCGGGGCGCTCGGCGCCGTCGGCGTAGTCGTACCAGCCGTGTCCGCTCTTGCGGCCGAGCCGGCCGGACTCCACCAGGCGGCGCTGGGCGAGGGAGGGCGTGAAGCGCACGTCCTGGAAGAAGGACTGCCACACCGAGTGGGTGACGGACTCGTTGACGTCCTGCCCGATCAGGTCGGTCAGTTCGAACGCGCCCATCTTGAAGCCGCCCGACTCGCGCAGCACCGCGTCGATGGTGGCCGGGTCGGCGCCCTGGGACTCGTAGACGGCGAACGCCTCGGCGTAGAAGGGCCGGGCGATGCGGTTGACGATGAAGCCGGGGGTGTCGGCGCAGGCGACCGGCGTCTTGCCCCAGGCGCGGGCGGTCTCGTACGCGCGCGTGGCCGAGGTGACGTCGGTGGCGAACCCGGAGACGACCTCGACCAGCGGCAGCAGCGGGGCGGGGTTGAAGAAGTGCAGGCCCACGAAGCGGCCGGGGTGGCGCAGCGCCCCGCCGATGGCGGTGACCGACAGGGACGAGGTGTTGGTGGCCAGCAGACAGTCGTCGGAGACGACGTCCTCCAGCGCGCGGAACAGCTCCTGCTTGGCGTCGAGCCGCTCCAGGATCGCCTCGACGACCAGCGTGCAGTCGGCGAGGGCGGTGAGCTCCTCCACCGGTTGCAGACGGGCGCGGGCGGCGTCCCGGTCGGCGGCGGTGAGCCGGTCCTTCTCGACGAGCCGGTCCAGGCGGGCGCCGATCGCGTCGGCCGCCTGCCGGGCCCGTCCGGGAGCGGCGTCGTACAGGCGTACGGGGTGGCCCGCGAGAAGTGCGACCTGGGCGATGCCCTGGCCCATGGTGCCGGTGCCGACGACTGCCACGGGGCTGCTGAGGTCGAGTGCTGTCATGTTCGCGATCCTCCCGCACGGGGTTTTCCACAGATGCGGCGGACCCCCTTGAACCGACCGATCGTTCGGTTACTCTAACTCTGACTGGCTGAACCTGCCCACGTTTCTCCACAGGTCAACGAGCTCGAGGAAGAGCTCAGGAACTAGGAGTTGGTCCCGTATGGCCGCCGAACTCACCGCGCACGAGCTGATCTCCCGGCACCGGCCCACCCTCGATCAGGCGCTGGAAGCCATCCGCACGCGCGCGTACTGGTCCCCGCACCCCGAGCACCCCAAGGGCTACGGCGAGAACGGCAGCCTGGACGCGGCCGCGGGCAAGGCCGCCTTCGACGCCCTCCTCGGCACCCGCCTCGACCTCGGCCAGCCCGGCACCGACGACTGGGTCGGCGGCGAGGTCTCCCCGTACGGCATCGAGCTGGGCATCACCTACCCGCACGCGGACATCGACGTGCTGCTGCCCGCCATGCAGGCCGGCCGGCGCGCCTGGCGCGAGGCGGGGGCGGAGCTGCGGGCCGCGGTCTGCGTCGAGATCCTCAAGCGGATCAGCGACCGCACCCACGAGTTCGCCCACGCGGTCATGCACACCTCCGGTCAGGCGTTCATGATGGCGTTCCAGGCGGGCGGCCCGCACGCCCAGGACCGCGGCCTGGAGGCGGTGGCCTACGCCTACGCGGAGCAGGTGCGCACGCCCGGCACCGCCGAGTGGACCAAGCCGCAGGGCAAGCGCGACCCGCTCGCGCTCACCAAGCAGTTCACGCCGGTCCCGCGCGGCATCGGCCTGGTCATCGGCTGCAACACCTTCCCGACGTGGAACGGCTTCCCGGGCCTGTTCGCCTCCCTGGCCACCGGCAACGCGGTCCTGGTCAAGCCGCACCCGCGCGCGGTGCTGCCGCTCGCGCTGACCGTGCAGGTCGCCCGCCAGGTGCTCACCGAGGCCGGCTTCGACCCGAACCTGGTCGCCCTGGCCGCCGAGCGCCCCGGCGAGGGCATCGCCAAGACGCTGGCCACGCGCCCCGAGATCCGGATCGTCGACTACACCGGTTCCACCGCCTTCGGTGACTGGCTGGAGGCCAACGCCCGCCAGGCGCAGGTGTACACCGAGAAGGCCGGCGTCAACACGGTGATCGTGGAGTCGACCGACAACTACAAGGGCATGCTGTCCAACCTGGCCTTCTCGCTGTCCCTGTACAGCGGGCAGATGTGCACCACCCCGCAGAACCTGCTGATCCCGCGCGAAGGCATCCGCACCGACGAGGGCCCCAAGTCCTACGACGAGGTCACCGCCGACCTCGCCCGCGCGGTCGACGGCCTGCTCGGCGACGACGCCCGCGCGAACGCGCTGCTCGGCGCGATCGTCAACCCGGACGTCAAGGCCCGTCTGGAGGCCGCCGCCGGGCTCGGCGAGGTCGCCCTCGCCTCCCGCGAGGTCGTCAACCCGGAGTTCCCGGACGCGGTCGTGCGCACCCCGGTGATCGTGAAGCTGGACGGTGCCAAGCCGGACGACGAGGCCGCCTACATGAGCGAGTGCTTCGGTCCGGTCTCCTTCGCCGTCGCCGTCGACTCCGCCGCCGACGCGGTGGAGCTGCTGCGGCGCACGGTCCGCGAGAAGGGCGCGATGACCGTCGGCGCGTACACCGTCGACTCCGAGGTCGAGCAGGCCGTGCAGGAGGTGTGCCTGGAGGAGGCGGCCCAGCTGTCGCTGAACCTCACGGGCGGCGTGTACGTCAACCAGACGGCCGCCTTCTCCGACTTCCACGGCTCCGGCGGCAACCCGGCGGCCAACGCGGCGCTGTGCGACGGCGCCTTCGTGGCCAACCGGTTCCGGGTGGTGGAGGTCAGGCGCGAGGCTTAGGCCCTGCCGTAGCTCCAGTGGTACAGCGTCATCGCCACGCTGGTGGCGAGGTTGTAGCTGGAGACCTGCGGGCGCATCGGCAGGGACACCAGATGGTCGGCACGCGCGCGCAGCTCGGCCGACAGGCCGCTGCGCTCCGACCCGAACGCGAGGACGGCGTCGTCCGGGAGCTTCACGCCCCGGATGTCGTCGCCCTCCGGATCGAGGGCGAACAGCGGCCCTGAGGGCAGTTCGGCCACGTCCAGGCGCTCCACGGCGGTCGCGAAGTGCAGGCCCGCTCCGCCGCGCACGACCGTGGGGTGCCAGGGGTCCAGGGTGCCGGTGGTGACCACGCCGGTCGCGCCGAACCCGGCGGCCAGACGGATCACCGCGCCCGCGTTGCCGAGGTTGCGCGGGTTGTCGAGGACCACCACGGGGGCGGTGCGCGGGGCGTGCGCGAGCCGCTCCAGGTGGGCCGCGCGGGACGGCCGTACGGCCAGGGCGGCCACCGCCGTGGGGTGCGGACGCGGCACCAGCGAGGCGTAGGTCCGCTGGTCCACCTCGGTCAGCAGCGCGTCCAGCGCCGCCCGCACATCGGGCGCCAGCTCGTCGGCCAGGGCGAGCGCCGCCGCGCGATCGGCGGTGACGGCGACCGGGACCTCGGCGCCGAAGCGCAGCGCGTGCTTGAGGGCGTGGAAGCCGTCGAGCAGGACGGAGGCGCCGGCCAGGCGGTGCCAGGCGTCCACAGGGTCGTTCATGCCGTGAAGCCTACGTGCGTCTGCTCGGGCGCCGGCGCGCTCGGTGGCGCGGCCGGTTCCTCCCGTCCGCCCCGGCGCGACAGCCGTCCCCGCGCGCGTGCCCCGAGGGCGCCGAGCCGGCGCAGGAACGTCGTGGGCAGGAACACCGCGTCCGCCGCGATCATGGCCAGGGAGAAGAACGGCAGCCCCAGCACGACGGCGATCACCGCGTGCTCGGTGATCATCAGGGCGAGCAGGACGTTCTTGAGCCGCCGGTTGAGCAGCGTGAACGGGAAGGCGACCTGCACCAGCACGGTCCCGTACGTCACCAGCATCACCAGGGTGCCGCTGGAGGACAGCAGGTCGGCGAGGGCGGGCCAGGGCGAGAAGTAGTCGAGGTGGAGCGGGTAGTAGACGGCCGTGCCGTCCTGCCAGCGCGAGCCCTGGATCTTGTACCAGCCGGCGGTGGCGTAGATCAGACACGCCTCGGCCATGATCACCAGCAGGGCGGCGTTGTGCAGGACGTTCGTCACGACGTCGAGCAGGATGCGCGGCTGCGCGGTCCTCGCGCGGCGCCCGACGAGCCACCACAGGCCCATCGCCGCCCACACCGCCCACAGCAGGGCCGGCACCATCCCCGGACCGTTGACCGCGGACTCCGCGAACGTCCACACCAGCCGGGGTGCGCCCATGCCCTCGGACCCGGCCGCCTCCAGCATCCAGTCGTCCCCGAGCTTCCCGGCGAGGGTCGCGGCGAGCAGTGCGACGCCGGACAGGCCCCACAGCGCCGGCCCCACCCGGTCCACGACCCGCTCCCCCCGCGCGCGTGCCGCCGCGCCGCGCCGCTCCCGGCGCGCGTCCAGCGACCACACCTGACCGCAGCGCGTGAACACCAGGTAGATGCTCATCAGATGCAGGACGTTGTCGCCGCCGTCGCCCATCAGCACGCTGCGGTTCTGCAGCGACAGCACGCCGAGCAGGAACAGCACGGACATCGTCCGGGTGCGCCAGCCGAGCATGAGCAGAGCGGCGGAGAGCACGGCCAGCAGATAGACCGACTCGAACCAGAACCCGCTGTCCGACCACATCAGGACCGTGAACGCATGGTTGAGGTCGATCAGCTGACGCCCGAGCTCCCAGCTCCACGGGGCGCTCGGGCCGTACATCTCGTGCCGGTGCGGAAACTCCCGCAGCAGGAACAGCAGCCAGGTCAGGGCGAAGCCGATACGGATCACGGCGGCCTGGTACGGACCGAGGGCCGCCTCCGTGACCCGGGCGATGGCGCCGGAGACGGCGAGGGAGAACCGGTTCACCGCAGGACCCCCTCGGCCTCGGCGCGCGACACCGTCCACCAGGGCAGCTCCCGGTGCATCGGCGTCAGCGACACCTTCTCCTCGCTCCACTTCGGCGGCGGCACGTTCTCCGTACGGGAGCGGAGCTGGACCATCTCGACGGTGCCGCCCGCCCCGATGTCACCCGACCGGTCCAGGCGCAGCACCGCGATACGGCGCAGATACGACTCGGCGAGCATGCCGCGCACCCCCGAGGGGCGGTTCTGGGCGTCGTGCGTGGCGAGGAAGAAGTCCCAGGCCCGGCGCAGCTCGTTCTGCTGGGTGTGGCTCGGCAGCGGATTGCCGTCGATCGCCCGGCCGTCCTGCGCCGACAGGTCCCGCCAGCCGGTCGTGCGCCGCTCGCCGTCCGCCGTCCGGACCTGGGCCCGGACCTGCACGGCGATGTTCTGCTGGAGCGGGTTCGGGGCGAAGAGCTTCCAGTTCTGCTCGAACTCCGGGTAGACCCACTTGTCGATGGTCTCCGCGTGCTTCTTCGACACCGTGTTCGACGGGGCCACGTGCAGGAACACCATCCCGAGGTGCACACACACGGCCACGGCGACGATCGCGAGGGTCAGCGCGACACCGACCCGATAGCGCAGGGACAGCGCGGCGACCCCCGTACGCGGTCCCTCAAGGGGTGCGGCGGGGGAGGAGACCCTGGCAGCGGGCACGGCGGCGGGGGCGGGCGCGGCCGCGGGAGCCTTGACCGCAGCCGGCACGGGCAGCTCGGGCCAGGGGTCCACGGGCGGCGCCGCAGGCGCGGGGCGAGCCTCCACCGGCGGCGACGCAGGCGCGGGGTCGGGCTCGGCGGGGGCGGCCTGGACGTCGGCACGCCCCGCCTCCGCGTCGGCGTGCCCCGCCTCGGCATCAGCGCTCCCCGCCTCCGCGTCTGCGTGCCCCTCCTCGGCATCAGCGCTCCCCGCCCCGACGTCTGCGTGCCCCTCCTCGGCATCAGCACTCCCCGCCCCGGCGTCAGCACCCCCGGCCTCCGCGTCGGCGCGCCCCTCCTCCGCGTCGAGGATCTCGGCGTCGGCACTCCCCGGCTCCGCGTCCGCGGGCTCGGCACCCCGGCCTATGCGCTCGGCGGCGCCGTCCGCGTCCTTCGCCTCGTGCGCGTCCATCACGCCCCGATTCCCCGACTTCCGATCTCAGCTGTGCCGGCCGCTCCGGCGTAGGTCCTACGGCGAGCAGGGCCCCGTACGCCCCGTGCACCACCCGGCACCGCCCCCGCGCTCGCACGCGGAACGGTACTGAGCCTCACCCGGACGGCGCAGCCCCCGGAGGGCCCCGCGGCCGGGCGGGTTATCCACAACGGTTGACACCT
Organism: Streptomyces sp. enrichment culture; assembly: GCF_964272895.1. Lineage (GTDB taxonomy): Bacteria > Actinomycetota > Actinomycetes > Streptomycetales > Streptomycetaceae > Streptomyces. The sequence goes on along the minus strand of NZ_OZ186832.1, from coordinate 3,859,286 downwards.
TACGGCGCCCGTCCCACCATGGAACCGCACGGACCGAACGATCGGTCGGGAGAAGCTCCGCGCAGAGCCCATGGTCGAGGGGGACCTCATGGCGACAGCAGCCGCGCACCAGACGGCCCGCACACCGGCGCACCAAGGCCCCGACGGCACCGACGCGGCCGCCGAGGCGTACCAGCGCGTCTTCGACGCGGCCGTGGAGGCCGACGAGCGCATCGAGCCGCGCGACTGGATGCCGGACGCCTACCGCGCCACGCTCGTACGCCAGATAGCGCAGCACGCCCACTCCGAGATCATCGGCATGCAGCCGGAGGCCAACTGGATCACCCGCGCGCCCTCGCTGCGCCGAAAGGCGATCCTGATGGCCAAGGTCCAGGACGAGGCGGGCCACGGGCTGTATCTGTACAGCGCGGCCGAGACCCTGGGCACCAGCCGCGACGAACTGCTCGACAAGCTGCACAGCGGCCGCCAGAAGTACTCGTCGATCTTCAACTACCCCACCCTGACCTGGGCGGACGTCGGCGCGATCGGTTGGCTGGTGGACGGCGCCGCGATCACCAACCAGGTGCCGCTGTGCCGCTGCTCCTACGGGCCGTACGCGCGCGCGATGGTCCGTATCTGCAAGGAGGAGTCCTTCCACCAGCGCCAGGGCTACGAGCTGCTGCTGGCGCTGAGCCAGGGCACCCCCGAGCAGCACGCGATGGCGCAGGACGCGGTGGACCGCTGGTGGTGGCCGTCGCTGATGATGTTCGGCCCGCCCGACGACGAGTCGCAGCACTCCGCGCAGTCGATGGCCTGGAAGATCAAGCGCCACTCCAACGACGAGCTGCGCCAGCGCTTCGTCGACATCTGCGTCCCCCAGGCCGAGTCCCTGGGCCTGACCCTGCCCGACCCGGACCTGAAGTGGAACGAGGAGCGGGGTCACTACGACTTCGGCCCCATCGACTGGACCGAGTTCTGGGACGTCCTCAAGGGCAACGGCCCGTGCAACGAACAGCGGATCAACCAGCGCAGGCGGGCCCACGAAGAGGGCGCGTGGGTGCGCGAGGCGGCCGCCGCGTACGCGGCCAAGCACCACGGTGAGCGCAAGGAGGCGCAAGGATGAGCACGTCCGACTGGCCGCTGTGGGAGGTCTTCGTGCGCTCGCGCCGCGGCCTGTCCCACACCCACGCCGGCAGCCTGCACGCGCCGGACGCGGAGTTCGCCCTGCGCAACGCCCGCGATCTGTACACCCGGCGCGGCGAGGGCGTGTCCATCTGGGTCGTGCCCTCCTCCGCGATCACCGCCTCCTCGCCGGACGAGAAGGACCCCTTCTTCGAGCCGGCCGCCGACAAGCCGTACCGGCACCCGACGTTCTACGAGATCCCGGAGGGGGTGAAGCACCTGTGACCGCCACCATCCCCACGACGGCCGCGCTCGCCCTCGGCGACGACGCGCTGGTGCTCTCCCACCGCCTCGGCGAGGGCATCGGCCACGCCCCCGTGCTGGAGGAGGAGGTCGCCCTCGCCAATATCGCCCTCGACCTGCTCGGCCAGGCCCGTGTGCTGCTGTCCATGGCCGGCGACGAGGACGAGCTGGCGTATCTGCGCGAGGAGCGGGCCTTCACCAACCTCCAGCTGGTGGAGCAGCCCAACGGCGACTTCGCCCACACCATCGCCCGCCAGCTGTACTTCTCCACCTACCAGCACCTGCTGTACACCGAACTGGCCGCGGGCGACGGCCCGTTCGTGCCGCTCGCCGCGAAGGCGGTCAAGGAGGTCGCCTACCACCGCGACCACGCCGAGCAGTGGACGCTGCGCCTGGGCGACGGCACCGAGGTCAGCCATGAGCGCATGCGGCGGGCCTGCGACGCGCTGTGGCGGTTCACCGGCGAGATGTTCCGCCCGGTGCAGGGCCTGGAGGTGGACGTGGCGGCCCTGGAGACCGCCTGGCTCGCCTCCGTCGAGGACGTGCTGCGCCGGGCCACCCTGACCGTGCCCGAGGGGCCGCGCACCGGCGCCTGGGCCGCCGGTGCCGGACGCGAGGGCCTGCACACCGAGTCGTTCGGCCGGATGCTCGCCGAGATGCAGCATCTGCACCGCAGCCACCCGGGGGCGTCATGGTGACCACCACCCCGCTGGAGGCCGAACTCCTCGCGCTGGCCGGATCGGTGCCCGACCCCGAGCTGCCCGTCCTCACCCTTGAGGAGCTGGGTGTCCTGCGCGCCGTGCACCTGCGCGGGGCGGACGCCGTCGAGGTCGAGCTGACCCCGACGTACACCGGCTGCCCGGCCCTGGAGACGATGGCGACCGACATCGAGCGCGTGCTGCACGAGCACGGGATGCGCGAGGTCACGGTCCGCACGGTGCTCTCGCCGGCCTGGTCCACGGACGACATCTCGGCCGAAGGACGCCGCAAACTGCGGGAGTTCGGCATCGCGCCCCCGCGCGTACGGCAGGGCGGCGGACCGGTGGCGGTGACGCTCGGCCCGACCCGGACAGCCGGACCCGACGGCGCGTCGGACACCGTCCACTGCCCGCACTGCGGCTCCGCCGACACCGAGCTGCTCACCCGCTTCTCGTCCACGGCGTGCAAGGCCCTGCGCCGCTGCCTGTCCTGCCGTGAACCCTTCGACCACTTCAAGGAGTTGTGATGGCCCGCTTCCACACACTCCCGGTGGCCGCGGTCGACCGGCTCACCGACGACTCCGTCGCCCTGACCCTCACCGTGCCCGAGGAGCTGCGCGAGTCCTACCGCTACGCCCCCGGCCAGCACCTGGCCCTGCGCCGGGTGGTCGACGGCGTGGAGATCCGGCGGACGTACTCGATCTGCGCCCCGGCGCCCGCGCCCGGCGAGCCCGGCCCGCGCACCCTGCGCGTCGGCGTGCGCCTCGTGGACGGCGGCGCGTTCTCCACGTACGCGCTGAAGGAGGTGAACATCGGCGACGAGCTGGAGGTGATGACCCCGGCCGGCCGTTTCACCCTCGACCCGGCGCCCGGACTGTACGCGGCGGTCGTCGGCGGCAGCGGCATCACCCCGGTGCTGTCGATCGTCTCCACGCTGCTGGCGCGCGAGCCGCGGGCGCGGTTCTGCCTGATACGCAGCGACCGTACGACGGCCTCGACGATGTTCCTGGAGGAGGTCGCCGACCTCAAGGACCGCTACCCGGACCGGTTGCAGCTGGTGACGGTCCTGTCCCGCGAGGAACAGCAGGCCGGGCTGCCCTCGGGCCGGCTCGACCAGGAGCGGCTGACCGGGCTGCTGCCGGCGCTGCTGCCGGTCGACGAGGTGGCGGGCTGGTTCCTGTGCGGGCCGTTCGGCCTGGTGCAGGGGGCGGAGCGGGCGCTGCGCGGGCTCGGGGTGGCGCGCGCCCGGATCCACGAGGAGATCTTCCACGTGGACGCGAGCCCCGCGCCCACGGCACGGGCCGGTGCCCCCGCGCACAGCACCGTCACCGCCCGGCTCGACGGCCGGGCCGGCACCTGGCCGGTGCAGGACGGCGAGTCCCTGCTGGAGACGGTCCTGCGCAACCGCCCCGACGCGCCCTACGCGTGCAAGGGCGGCGTCTGCGGCACCTGCCGGGCCTTCCTGGTCTCCGGCGAGGTCCGCATGGACCGCAACTTCGCCCTGGAACCGGAGGAGACGGAGGCCGGATTCGTCCTCGCCTGCCAGTCGCATCCGGCGACGGAGAAGGTGGAGCTGGACTTCGACCGCTGACGGGAGCCCCCGGAGGACCGGGCCGGGCATTCCCTTCTCCTGGAACCTGTTCTATCTTGACGCCCCGTCAGATCCGGCGCTGTGCCGGACCGGCGGAGGCGGCGGGAGGACGGGACCGTGGACTTCACCTTCAGCGAGGAGCAGCTGGCGGCCGCGGAGGCGGCGCGCGGGGTGTTCACCGGCGTCGTGCCCGACTCCGTGCCCTCTCCCGCCGTCACCCGGGGCGCCGTCGCCGACGGCTTCGACCGGGCGCTGTGGGCCAGGCTCGCCGAGGCGGACCTGCTGAGCCTGCTGCTGGGCGCCGAGCACGGCGGGGCGGGCCTGGACGCGGTCGCCCTGTGCCTGGTGCTGCGCGAGTCCGCGAAGTCGCTGGCGCGGGTGCCGCTCCTGGAGAACTGCGCGGCCGCGGCGGCCCTCCAGGCGTACGCCGACCCCGAGTTGACGTCCGGGCTGCTTCCCGCGACCGGCCGCGGCGAGACCGTGCTGACCGTCGCCGCGCACGGCCGCACCGGCCACGACCCGGCCGAACGGGCCGTCACCGCCCGCTGGGACGGTGGGGAGTGGCTGCTGGAGGGCGTGCAGACCGCGGTGCCGTGGGCGCACGACGCCGATCATGTCCTCGTGCCCGCGCACACCGCCGACGACCGCACCGTCCTCGCCCTGGTCCCCCGCGGACGCCCCGGCACCACCCTCGCCGAGCAGATCTCCACCACCGGCGAACGCCTCGGGCACCTGCGCCTGGACGCGGCCCGCCTCCCCGAGCACCACGTCGTCGAGACGGCCGGCGCCTGGGAGTGGCTGCGCGATCTGCTCGCCACCGGTACATGCGCGCTGGCCCTGGGGCTCGGCGAGCGCGTGCTGCGGATGACGGCCGACCACGCCGGCGCACGGAAGCAGTTCGGGCATCCGCTCGCCACGTTCCAGGCGGTCGCCGTGCAGGCCGCCGACCGCTACATCGACCTGCGCGCCATGGAGGTCACCCTCTGGCAGGCGGCCTGGCGGATCGCCTCGGGGGCGCCGGGCGCGCTGCCCGTGCGCGGCGATGTGGCCGTCGCCAAGATCTGGGCGGCCGAGGGCGTACGACGGGTCGTGCAGACCGCCCAGCATCTGCACGGCGGCTCGGGCGCCGACGTGGACCACCCGCTGCACCGCTATCACGCCTGGGCCAAGCACCTGGAGCTGTCGCTCGGCCCGGCGGCCGCCCACGAGGAGACCCTGGGCGACCTCCTGGCCGCCCACCCGCTCGGCGGCTGAGGCGGCCGGACGGCCGGGACGTCACGGACGCCACCGACGTCACGGCAGCCACGGACGTCACGGACGCCACAAGGTCACAGACGTCCGGAGGTCGCCGGACGTCACAGGACGAATCCGGGCTTCCCCTCGTCCGTCACCACGGGACGGCCCGCGGCCTCCCACACCTGCATGCCGCCGTCGACGTTCACCGCGTCGATGCCCTGCTGGACGAGGTACATGGTGACCTGCGCCGAGCGCCCGCCCGAGCGGCAGATCACATGGACCCGGCCGTCCTGCGGCGCGGCCTCGGTCAGCTCGCCGTACCGGGCGACGAACTCGCTGATCGGGATGTGCAGCGCGCCCGCGGCGTGACCGGCCCGCCACTCGTCGTCCTCACGGACGTCCAGCAGGAAGTCGTCGTCCTTGAGGTCCGCGACCTCGACCGTGGGCACTCCAGCTCCGAAACTCATGCCTCCGACGCTACCCGAACCCCGGCCGCCGCTGTCCCGGAAGCCCGGCCCCGCTATCCGCGCAGCTCGGCCAGCTCCGTCTCCCGCTTGGCGACCTCCGCCAGCAGCTGCTCGGCGATCTCCTCCAGCAGCCGGTCGGGATCGTCCGGCGCGAGGCGCAGCATGGAGCCGATGGCGCCCTCCTCCAGCTCGCGGGCGACCACGGCGAGCATCTCCTTGCGCCGGGCCAGCCAGTCCAGGCGGGCGTACAGCTCCTCGCTGCGGCTCGGGCCGCGCTCGGCGGGCGCGGGGCCCTTCGCCCATTCCTCGGCCAGCTCCCGCAGCTCGGCCTCGTCGCCCCGGGCGTAGGCGGCGTTCACGCGGCTGAGGAACTCCTCACGCCGCTTGCGCTCGCCTTCCTCCTGCGCCAGGTCCGGGTGGGCCTTGCGGGCCAGCTCGCGGTAGAGCTTGCGGGCCTCCTCGCTGGGCCGCACCCGCGCCGGGGGCCGCACCGGCTGGCCGGTGAGCATCGCCGCGGCCTCCGGGAACAGCCCGTCGCCGTCCATCCAGCCGTGGAACAGCTCCTCGACGCTGGGCATCGGCAGCACCCGCGCGCGCAGCTCCTGCGCCCGGCGCAGATCCTCGGGGTCTCCGGTGCGGGCCGCACGCGCCTCGGCTATCAGCGCGTCCAGCTCCTCCAGCCGGGCGTACATGGGGCCGAGCCGCTGGTGGTGCAACCGGGAGAAGTTGTCGACCTCGATACGGAAGGTCTCCACCGCGATCTCGAACTCGATCAGCGCCTGCTCGGCCACCCGCACGGCCCGTTCCAGCCGCTCCTCGGGGGTCTCCGGGGACGTACCGCCATCAGGCGCCACACCGGTCCCACCGGCCACGCCACCACCCTGCTCAGCTTCCGGGCTCGTCACCCGACCAGCGTAGGCCACGCCTCCACGACCTCCGGAATCCCAGAATCCGCCCCGAGCACCACAAGCCCTGACACACCTGTCAGGCCCAGCACCACGGTTCGCCCACTCAGCGCCACGGTCGCACCACCGCCCCCACCGTCACACCCCGGTCTCCGCCGCGATCCGCCCCGCCCGTACCCCGGCGACCAGTTCCGCGTGATCCGCCTCGGTGCGGTCGGCGTAGGCGACGGCGAACGCGGCGATCGCCTCGTCCAGCTCCTCGTTCTTGCCGCAGTAGCCGGCGATCAGCCGCGGGTCGGCGCTGTGGGAGTGGGCGCGGGCGAGCAGCGCGCCGGTCATCCGGGCGTAGTCGTCGATCTGGTCGGGCGCGAGCGCGGCCGGGTCGACGCTGCCCTTGCGGTTGCGGAACTGCCGCACCTGGAAGTCCCGCCCGTCGACGGTGGTCCAGCCCAGCAGGATGTCGCTGACGACCTGCATCCGCTTCTGCCCGAGCACCACCCGGCGGCCCTCGTGCGGGACGTCCGGCACCTTCACCCCGGCCGTGGCCAGGTGCGGCAGCAGCGCGGAGGGGCGGGCCTCCTTCACCTGGAGGACCAGGGACTCCCCGCGATGGTCCAGCAGCAGCACGACGTAGGAACGCGTGCCCACACTGCCGGTGCCGACGATGCGGAACGCCACGTCCTGCACGGCGTACCGGGCGAGCAGCGGAAGCCGGTCCTCGGAGAGCGTGCCGAGGTACCCCTCCAGGGACGCCGCCACGGCCGCCGCCTCGGCGTCGGACACCCGCCGCAGCACCGGTGGGGCGTCCACGAAGCGGCGCCCGCCGTCGGGGGTCCGCTCGGTGGAGCGGGCCGCGAAGCGCCCGCTGGTGTTGGCCCGCGCCTTGGCCATGACCCGCTCCAGCGTGCCGAGCAGATCATGGGCGTCGGTGTGGGAGACGAGCTCCTCGTCCGCGATGGCGTTCCACGCGTCCAGCGCGGGCAGCCTGGCCAGCAGCCGCATGGTGCGGCGATAGGCGCCGGCCGCGTCATGGGCGGCCGCACGGCAGGTGTCTTCGTCGGCGCCGGCCTCCCGGCCCGCGAGCACCAGCGAGGCGGCGAGCCGCTTGAGGTCCCACTCCCAGGGGCCCACCACGGTCTCGTCGAAGTCGTTGAGATCGATGACCAGGTCGCCGCGGGCATCGCCGTACAGCCCGAAGTTGGCCGCGTGGGCGTCCCCGCATATCTGGGCGCGGATCCCGGTCGTCGGCGTACGGGCCAGATCGTGGCCCATCAGCCCGGCGGAACCGCGCAGGAAGGCGAAGGGCGTCGCGGCCATGCGGCCCACCCGTATCGGCGTGAGCTCGGGTATCCGGCCGCGGCCGGACTCCTCCACCGCGCTCACCGCGTCCGGCCGCGCGGCGTCCGGTTCGAGCACGGCTTGCGCCCGGCGCGGCACCTTCCGCCGCAGCTCCTTGCCGTCCTCCTTCGCCGACCCCGCGTCCGGCCACTCGGCGAACCCCCGCACCCGCGGCACCCGCCGCCCCACCCCGGCCCCGGTCATGCCGACCCCTCCCCCGCACGCACATCCGCGCACGACACGAACACTTCTGCGTGCCGACCGTACAACCGGTGGCCGAAACCCGTCAGTCCATGTCCACGCGAAACGGCCGCCACCGCTGCGGTGACGACCGCTTCGTCCGCGCACTAACCCCGCGCTCTGCCCGCGCCCGCCGCGACGAAGGACCCGAACATGCGGTAGAGCAACTCCGCCCCTTGCCTCAGGGCCGCCACGCTCACCCGTTCGTCATTGCCGTGCATGGCGGTCAGCGTCGGGTTGTCCACCACGTACGGATACATGCCGTACACCGGGATCCCCCGGTCCTGCCAGGGCTTTCCGCTGGTGCCGCCCTCGAACACGGCGGGCACCGCGGGGATCCCCGGATGGGTTCGCGCCACGGCCCGCCGCCAGGCGTCGAAGAGGTCGGAGTCGGTGGGGCTGGGCCGGGCCCGCCAGTCCCGGTTCCACCGGGCGAGGGTGTCGGCGGGTTTCTCCCCGGGCGGGCCGACCAGGTCCATGCGGATGCCGGGGTACTCCCTGACGATCTCGCCGATGTGGTCGAGTACGTCCTGAGGCGGCTGGCCGCCCGGAGTGAACCGCAACTGCAGCAGCGCCGACGCCCGGCCGGGAATGACGTTGGCGCGCAGCCCGCCGTCCTGGGCGACGAGCGCGATGGTGGCGCGCAGCATCGCGTTGTGCAGTCCCGGATACGCGGTTCTGCTCAGCACGGCGTCGGCCGCCGCGTCGCGTTCGGCCTGGTCGCCGGCCTTGTCGGCGTCCAGCAGGCGGTGGACGGCGGCGGTGAGTTCCGGGTCGCGGGTGGCTCGGGCCAGCGCCGTGAAGTAGTCGCGGCTCAGGGGCGTGAGGACCACCGGGAGCTGTGTGCGCGAGACGGCGTGCACCACCGCGGCGAGCCGGGCGATGGCGGAGTCCGGCAGCGGGCGGGAGGAGTGGGTGGCCGTGCCGGAGGCGGTCAGGCGCACCGCGCCGAAAGTGCGGTCGACGCAGGTCAGGGACGCCAGCATTGCGGTGCGGCCGTCCTCGCCGGCCAGGGTCCAGCCGCCCTCGGTCAGCACGGCTCCGGCGTCCACCCGGTCCCAGTGGTGTTCGGTCAGCCAGCGGGTTCCGTACCAGCCGCCCTCCTCGTCGCAGTCCGAGAGGAAGATGATGTCGCGGTCGAACCGGGCCCCTTCCCGTACGTGGCGCAGGAGGGCGTGCATGAAGGCGGCACCCGCCCCCTTCATGTCGAGGCTGCCGCGTCCCCACAGGAAGCCGTCGGCGATCTCGGCCGCGAAGGGAGGGCGCTGCCAGTCCTCGGGGCGGGTGGACACCACGTCGGAGTGGGAGAGCACCAGCAGCGGCGGCCGCTCCCCGGTGCCGGGGATGCGGGCCAGGAAGTGGACGTTCCCGGGCTTCGGGGTCTCGATGATCTCGGTCGCGACGCCGGCGTGCCGCCAGATCCGGTCCAGGGTGCGGGCCAGTGGCAGGGTGTCCGCGCCTTCGCCGTCGTGCGAGGTGTCGTACCGGACCATCGTGCGGGCCAGCGAGACGACATCGATGTCGTCGGGGGCGTGTGCCTCCGGCTCGGATCGCACGGTCACCGTCCCTCCCGCGAGCCGGACGCCGCGGCGGCTCCTGGGCCGGACGGCCTGCGGGCGTGGACGAAGCGCACGACGACGGGCAGGGAGATACGGCCGTCCGGCCCGCGTCGTTCGTCGAAGACGGCCTCGATCCTCCGCCGGGCGGCGAGGGCGTCGGCTCCGCGCAGGTTGTCCCAGGCGGCGCGCAGGCCGGTGGACATCGTCCAGGTGATCCAGTCCGCCCCCGAGCCGACGGACATCTCGTGGGCCTCCTCGGTCACCGCCACCTCGGTGAAGCCGAGCCGGGTCAGGGCCGAGGAGATGCTCTCCGCCGAGTCGGACCAGGGTGCCCGTCCTCGCTCCCGCGGGTCGGGGCCGGGCGGGAAGTGCGGGGCCAGGACGGCGAAGGCGGCCGGGGGGACGAAGGGCGGGAGGCCGTCCTCGTCCACCAGGTCGCTGTAGACGAGCCGCCCGCCCGGGACGAGCAGGGGGAGGTAGGCCCCGAGTACGTCGGGAGCGCCCGGCAGATGCATCACGCTGAAGCCGCCCAGCACCGCGTCGAACGACTCGGGGGCGAACTGCGGGCTCTCGGCATCCATATGACGTACCGTCACATTGCGCCAGCCCCGCTCGGCGGCCTCCGCCGCGGTGTGGCGCACCATCGCGGGCGCGATGTCGACGCCGGTGACGGAGCCGTCCGGCCCGACGGCCTCACGGGCGGGGAACGTACACGCCCCCCGGCCGCATCCGAGGTCGAGTATCCGCTCGCCGGGGCGTAACTCCGCCCGGGCGACCAGCCGTCGGCCCAGTGGCGTGAAGAAGTCCACCGGGGAGCGGTCGAAGTCCGCTGCCGCGCGGTCGAAGGTGTCGGAAATGGCGGACTTGTGCTGGGTCACATCCATGACAGTGCCTCCTGCATGGCCGGGAAAGGGGTGTCCTCGTGGCGGGGCTCACTGCGCTCGTGGCAGGTCTCACCGCGCTCGTGGCGGGGCTCACCGCGCTCATGGCAGGTCTCACCGCGCTCGTGGCGGGGCTCAACCGCATGCGCGGCGGGGCTCACCGCATGCGTGGCCGGGCTCACCGCATGCACGGCGGGGCTCAGTACACGCGCGGTCGGGCTCACTACAGCGGGACCGACTCGCGCGTCCGGGGCGATGAGAGGTCGTCGTGCAGGACGCGCTCGTACAGCTCGCGCAGTTCGCCGCAGGGGTCCATCCCGAACTCCTCCACCAGGCGCGAGCGCAGCTGGTGATAGACCAGGATGGCCTCGCTGCGGCGCCCGGCGAGGCACAGGACGGTCATCAGCCGGTGGCAGACCCCCTCGTTGAGGGGATCTGCCACCAGTAACGAGCTGAGTTCGCCGATGAGTTCGTGGTACGGGCGGCCGGCGAGCAGATCCGCCTCGATCCTCCCCTCCAGTGCCGCGTGCCGGTCCTCCTCCAGGCGCACCGCGTGCATCTGCAGGGGGCGCCCGAGGCTCACGTCGGCGAGGGCGGGTCCCCGCCACAGGCTCAGGGCCCGACCGAGCAGCTCACTGGCCTCGCGCGGCCGGCCGTCCCGGAGGGCGGCACGTCCCGCCGCGGACAGCCGCTGGAACGCCAGCACGTCCAGGGCGTCCTCGTCGATGCGAAGGACGTAGCTGGACGCACCGGTGACGATGAACCGGTATTCCTGCCCGGTGGCGTCCCACTCCGTACTCGCGAGGTCGTCGAGCACGGAGAAGTGGCGCCGCAGCTGGAAGATGTAGGTCTGGAGGGTGCGGATCGCGCTGGCCGGGGGCCGTTCGTCCCACAGTTCTTCCACGAGCATCGAGGTGGGGACCGGCTGGTTGGCGTGGAGGAGCAGGAGAGCCAGGACCTTGCGCGGTTTGGGCGCAGTCGGTACGGAAAGACAGTCGTGTTTGACCGCCATGGGGCCGAGCAGGCGAAATTCCATGGTCTTTCCTCCGGGAAGGTTTTACCTCTGTGCGAGGAGACACCCCAGCGCGGAAGGACTGTTTTTGACACGGCAGAGCGCACCGCCCTGCTCCTGGGCTCGACCGCGCACGACGGCACACCCGTGCGCTATCAGAACACCGCCCAGAAAAGCTTCCGCGCTGACTCGTTCATAGTGAACGTATCACGTTACCCCGGAAGAACAATCTGGCACGTGAGATTCCCGACTCCGCTTGCTCGGAATGCATCATTCCGATTGTTTGCGGGTATATATGGGCCCGACATCCGGCCCCCCGGACTAGGGGGATGGCTGGAACAGTCCCTTCACTCCTGCACCCGCCAAGGATATGCTACGCGGCCCCGCAAAGGCCGATCATTTTCATTTTCCTTCGCTCTGCTCGGCCTCCTTGGACTGCTTCGGAAGCTTGAGCAGCAGCGCCAGAATCAGGGCGACCACGAGAACGGACGTGGCCACCAGGAATACCCGGTCGACCGCGGCGTCGTAGGCGTTCAGAACGGTTTCTCGAAGGCTTCCGCTCATCCCATGGACGTTCTCCGGCTGCTGCGCCAATTCCACCTGCTCGTCATCCAGCTCGGACAGGTCGGAGACGAGGCGCGCATGGAAGATCGCATTGAACGCCGCGAGGCCCAGCGACCCGCCCAGTTGCCGGCTGAGGGTCTGCAGCGAGACGGCGGCCCCCAGGTCCTTCATCGGCGAGTTGTTCATCACGGCGAGCGCGTACACCTGGGTCATCAGCCCGAGGCCGATGCCGATCAGCACCGTGTAGGCCAGCGAGACCAGCCTGTCCGTGTCCGGGGTGAGGGTGATGAGCATGGCCATCCCCACGCCGGTGACCGCCACACCGCCGGCACCGAACCACTTCTCGTTGCCGAACTTGACCATCAACGGGCTGGCGCACAGGGCGGCGATCACGATGCCGACGGTCAGCGGCAGCAGCAGGAGGCCGGAGTCCGTGGCAGAGCTTCCGGTGGTCACCTGAAGGAAGATCGGCAGGAACATCAGGGCGCCGAACATCGCGGTACCGGAGGCGAACGCCTGGGCGTTGGAGATGTTGAGGATGGGCCGGCGCAGCAGGTAGAGGGGCACGATCGGCTCCGCGGCGCGGCGCTCGACCAGCCCGAGCCCCACGATCAGGGCCACGGTGCCCGCGATGAGGGAGAGGATCAGCGGATCCCCCCATCCGTACTCGGTGCCGGCCCAGCTGGAGATCAGCACCAGACCGGTGGCCACTCCGCCCACCAGGAGGGCGCCGGAGTAGTCGATCTTCGGCCGGGTGGCGCGCCGGTCGAGCTTGAGCGTGGTGAGGATCAGCAGCAGGGACACCGCCCCGATGGGGACGTTGATGTAGAAGATCCACCGCCAGCCCCAGGTGTCGGTGACATAGCCGCCGACGAGCGGACCGAGGGCGGCGAACCCGGTCAGGGCGGTGGAGAAGTACCCCTGGTACCGGGTCCGCTGCTGCGGAGTGAGCAGCTCGGTGTAGAGCGCCATGGCGGAGACGATGAACCCGCCCGCGCCCACACCCTGGACGGCCCGGTAGAGGGAGAGCTCGACCATGGACTGCGCCGCGCCGCTGAGCACCGACCCGGCCAGGAACGCGCCCATGGCGAAGACGAACACCGGCTTGCGGCCGAAGAGGTCGCCGAACTTGCCGTACAGCGGTGTGGTGACGGTGGCGGCCAGGGTGTAGGCCGTGGCCACCCAGAAGAAGGAGCCCAGCGCGCCGAACTCGTCGATGATCACCGGCATCGCGGTCGCGGTGATGTTCATGTCGAGCATGGCCAGCAGCTGCGCCAGCAGGACGCCGACCAGCGGCAGCAGTACACGGCGCCCGGCCGTCGGCGTGTCCTCCGCCGGGCGCTGACTCTCGGTTTTCACTTCGGACACGGTCCCTCCGATATATGCGTGACGAACACATATTAGTCCCCGGAGGTCGGGGCGCAACCCCGGCACGCCCGCCGCGCACCGGCCTCGGCCAGGACTCCAAGGAGCGCTGACCCGCGACCGGGATGCTCGGGGCAACCGGGAGGAGGCTCAGACGATGAGTGCATTCACACTCGACGACCTGTTCCGCATCATCCGTTCCGCCACGGGGGAACCCCTGGACTCGGCCCCGCCGGAGGAACTCCAGGACACCGCGTTCGGCGATCTGGGCGTCGACTCGCTCGCCCTGCTGGAGACGGCGACCCGGGTGGAACTGGAGACCGGCGTGGCCGTACCGGAGTCCGAGGTACCCGAACTCTCCAGCCCCAGGCTGTTCCACGACTACGTCGTCCAGCAGCTCAAGGAGTCGGCATGACCACGGCACGAGCGGCGGCGGACACGGGCGGCGGCCGCACCGGCTCCGGGGTCTTCCGGGTACTGCTGCGCATGGAGATCCACCCGGGCAGGGAGCGCGAGTTCGAGGAGACGTGGCTCAGTGTCGGAGAGGCGGTGACCAGCCGTCCCGGCAATGTCGCCCAGTGGCTGCTGCGCGAGGCGGCCGAGGAGGACGGAGCCGAGGGCAGCGTCTACTACATCGTCAGCGACTGGACGGACGAGCCGAGTTTCCGGGCCTTCGAGAGCAGCGCGGCACACGTCCGCCACCGCGAGCTGCTCCATCCGTACCGGGGCGCCGGCTCGATGACGACGATGCGGATGGTCTACGAGCTGCGTGGCGCGGGCGCCGGCTGAGTCCGTGCTCACGCCTCGGGGCGGGCGGCCGAGGACACCGGCCGCCCGCCCCGAGGCGTCACGCTCGCCGCAGCAGCGAAGGCAGTGCCCGGGCCAGCGCCTCACGCCAGTGCCGCGGGGGGCCGAGGCCCGCCCGCCGCCAGCCGTCGTGCGCCAGCACGCTGTACGCGGGGCGCGGTGCCCTCTGCCCCAGCTCCGCGGACCGTATCGGTCTGACGCGCCCCGGATCGGCGCCGAGCAGCCGGAACACCTCCCGCGCCAGCTCGTACCAGCTGGCCTCGCCGCCGTTGGTGCCGTGGTACACGCCGGGCGGAGCGGCGCCGTGCCGGGCGGCCCGGCCGAGTCCAGTCAGCAGACCGGCCAGATCGGCGCTCCAGGTCGGCTGGCCCCGCTGGTCGCACACCACCGCGACGGGCCCCTCCTCGGCGGCCCGGCGGATCATGGTGCGCACGAAGCTGTGGCCGACCGCGCCGTACAGCCAGGCGGTGCGCACCACCAGTCCGGTACGCGGCAGCAGTTCCCGCACGGCGTGCTCGCCCGCGAGCTTGGTGCGGCCGTAGGCGGTGCGCGGCCCGGTCGGATGGTCCTCGGGGTAGGGGGCGTTCGCGTCGCCGGAGAAGACGTAGTCGGTCGAGACGTGCAGCAGTGTGGCCCCGCCGCGGGCGCAGGCCGCCGCCAGGTACCGGGCGCCGTCCGCGTTGACCCGCCGGGCCGCCGCCTCCCGGGCCTCGGCCTCGTCCACGGCGGTCCAGGCGGCGCAGTTGACCACCACGGCGGGCCGGTACGCGGCGACCGCCTCCCGCACGGCGTCCGCGTCGGTGACGTCCAGCGCCCGCCGGTCCAGTGCCACGACCGGCTCCGCCGCCAGCGCGGCCACCACGTCGTGCCCCAGCGTCCCGCCGGCTCCGGTGACCAGCCACGGGCGGCGCGGGCCGGTCACCGGGTCGCCGCCGCGCCGACCAGGGGCTCCCACCACGACCGGTGCTCCCGGTACCAGGCGACGGTCTCCGCCAGCCCCTCGGCGAAGTCCCGGCGGGGCCGGTAGCCCAGTTCCCGGCGTGCCTTGGCCCAGTCGAGGGAGTAGCGGCGGTCGTGGCCCTTGCGGTCCTCGACCCGCTCCACCCGGTCCCAGTCCGCGCCCACCAGCGCGAGCAGCCTGCCGGTCAGCTCCCTGTTGCTCAACTCGGTGCCGCCGCCGATGTGGTAGACCTCGCCCGCGCGTCCACGGCGGCGGACGAGTTCGATCCCCCGCACATGGTCCTCCACGTGCAGCCAGTCGCGGACGTGCTCTCCGTCGCCGTACAGGGGGACGGTGAGACCGTCCAGCAGCCGGGTGACGAACCGGGGGATGAGCTTCTCCGGGAAGTGGCCGGGGCCGTAGTTGTTGGAGCAGCGGGTGATGCGCACGTCCAGGCCGTGCGTCCGGTGGTGGGCCAGGGCCAGCAGGTCGGCAGCGGCCTTGGAGGCGGCGTAGGGCGAGTTCGGGGCGAGCGGGGCGTCCTCCCGCCAGGAGCCGTGCGCCACCGAGCCGTACACCTCGTCGGTGGAGATCTGCACGAACAGCTCGGTCCGGTGCCGGACGGCCGCCTCCAGCAGCACCTGGGTGCCCAGGACGTTGGTGCGTACGAAGTCGCCGGCCGCCTCGATCGAGCGGTCCACATGCGACTCGGCGGCGAAGTGCACCACCTCGTCGTGCGCGGCGACGAGGCCGCCGACCAGCGACTCGTCGCACACGTCACCGCGCACGAAGGTGAAGCCCGGATGGCCCCGCACGGCGTCCAGGTTGGCGAGGACCCCCGCGTAGGTCAGCTTGTCCAGCACGGTGACCGCGGTGTCCCCGGCGCTCCGGGGCTCCTCGGCGCCCCGCCCCGCCCGGGCACCGAGGAGGCTGCGGACGTAGTGCGAGCCGATGAACCCGGCTCCTCCGGTCACGAGCACCCTGCGGGTGGGCCGGAAGCGGCCTCCCGCGGGCCTGGGGCGATGTGTGCTCATGTGGGAATCTGCACCTCACTGTGATCGCCCAGCACGAAGCGGTGGGCGTCCGGGGGTCTGGGCGCCGCCGTCAGCGTGACGCTTCGGCCGATGAGCGAGGAGTGCACGCGGCGCACCCCGGACAGCCGGGAGTCGCGCAGCACGATGGAGAACTCGATCTCGCTGGTGGTGATCCGGCAGTCCTCCGCCACGGAGGTGAAGGGACCGACGTAGGAGTCCCTGATCCAGGTGCCGGAGCCGATGACCGCCGGACCGACGATCCGTGAGCCCGACACCCGGGCGCCCCGCTCGATCCGCACCCGGCCGACGAGTTCGCTCGCCTCGTCCACCTCCCCGGCGACACCCGGCGTCAAGGACTCCAGGACGGTCCGGTTCACCTCCAGCATGTCGTCGACGTTGCCCGTGTCCTTCCAGTAGCCGGACACCGTCGTGGACCGCACGTCGTGGCCGTTGTCGATCAGCCACTGGATGGCGTCGGTGATCTCCAGTTCGCCTCGGTGCGAGGGCCGGACGGCGCGTACGGCACGGTGCACGGCGGGGCCGAAGAGGTAGACGCCGACCAGGGCGAGGTCGCTCCTGGGCCGCTCCGGCTTCTCCTCCAGCCGCACCACCGCTCCGCGCCCGTCGAGTTCGGCGACCCCGAAGGCGGACGGGTCGCCGACCCGGGTGAGCAGGACATGGGCGTCGGAGCGGCTCGCGGCGAACCCCTCGACCAGCCCGGTGATGCCACCGACCAGGAAGTTGTCACCCAGGTACATCACGAAGGGCTCCTCGCCGAGGAAGTCCCGGGCGACGAGCACGGCGTGGGCGAGGCCGAGCGGGCGCTCCTGGGGGAGGTAGGTGACGCGCACCCCGAAGCGGGAGCCGTCGCCGACGGCCGCCCGGATCTCGTCGCCGTTGCCGCCGACGACCACTCCCACCTCGGTGATGCCCGCCTCGGCGATCGCCTCCAGGCCGTAGAACAGCACCGGCCGGTTGGCGACGGGCACCAGCTGTTTGGCGTACGTGTGGGTGATCGGCCGCAGGCGGGTGCCGGCGCCGCCGGAGAGCACCAGGGCCTTCATCCCGCCGTCCCGTCCCCCGGTTTGCCGGTCACCGTGTACACGTCGTAGACCCGGTCGCGCCCGGTGTCCTGGTAGGGCCGCAGCGGTGCCGTGTCCCGCCGGTGGTCGGGCCCCCGCTCCCAGGCGAGGAAGGCGTCCAGGCCGGTCCACTCGCTGTGCACGGCGACGCTTCCGGGGTGCACGACCGAGCACAGCAGCTCGCTGCGGATCAGCCCCGGAGTGGACCGCATCGCCCGCTCCGCCTCCTCGAAGGCCCGGTACAGGGCCGCCGGATCGTCCCGCGGCTCCCGGTACCAGACCAGCACCCGGACGCCGGCGCCGCCCTCGGGGGTCACATCCCACCGTCCACGTGCAGGGTCTCCCCGGTGATGTAGCCCGCGGCGTCACCGGCCAGGAAGGCGACCGCGGCCGCCACGTCCTCGGGGGTGCCGAGGCGGCGCAGCGCGGACATGGACGCGTAGCGGGCCCGCTGCTCGGGGCTCAGCCGGTCGGCGGCCGGCGACTCCGTGACGCCGGGGGCCACGACGTTGACCCGGATGCCGCGCGGGCCCAGTTCCTTGCACAGGCTGCGCGCCAGGCCGGTCAGCCCCGCCTTGGCCGCGGTGTAGTGCGCCCGCAGCGGCACGCCGACGTGGGCGACCTTGGACCCGACGAGGACCACGGACGCGGTGGGGCCGAGCAGCGGCAGCGCCTGCTGCACCAGCAGGAAGGCGGCCGTCAGGTTGACGTCGAGGATCCGCTGCCACTCCGCCTGGTCGAGCCGCTCGACGGGTACGTGGCTGATCGCCCCGGCGTTGTGGACCAGGACGTCGATGCCCGAGTGGCGTTCCTGATAGGTCTCGATCAGCCGGCGCACCGCGTCCGGGGCGCCGAGGTCGGCCTGGAGTGTGGTGTGATCGCCGGTTCCGGTCTGCTTCAGCTCCCGCTCCAGCGCGGCCGCCGCCTCCTGGTCCTGCTGGTAGCAGGCGGTGACCGCGGCGCCCTCGTGGGCGAGGGCCAGCGAGATGGCGCGGCCGATGCCCCGGGTGCCCCCGGTGACCAGGGCCTTCTTTCCGCGCAATGTGCCGTGCGTCATGACGTCCATGGGTGCCTCCGAAGGGCTCAGTCGGCGGTGCGGGTCAGTGCTCGCTGCTCCACGCGTTCCTTGATCCGCCGCATCTGGACGGCCGAGTTGCGGTTGATCCGCTCGCGCATCCCGGCGTCGTCGAGCGGCGCGTCCGGTTTCATCTCGAAGTCCTGCACCCAGCGCAGCTCGGTGCCCTCGTCCGTGGCGCGGTACTGCCAGAAGATCCACATGTAGGCGAAGGCGCCGGTCTCCACGCGATGGGCGCGCACGGTCCTGGTCGCCGGGTCCGCCGTGCGTTCCGACACCCAGCTCCAGGACGTGCCGTCGGGGTCGGGGCGGGTGGTGAGCCGGAAGCGGACGGTGTCCCCCTCGCGGGCCAGGATCTCGGCGGACGCGTACTCGCTGAACAGCTCGGGCCAGGAGGCGACGTCGTTGGTCATCTCCCAGACGAGGTCCAGCGGCGCGTCGATGGTCACCGTGTTCTCGGTGTGGGCGCTCATGCTCGTGCCTCCTCTGCTGTGTCCTGCCGTTGCGGTGCGCTCAGCACCAGGGCCGAGTTGAAGCCGCCGTATCCGCGCGCCAGGACCAGCGCGTGGCGTACGGGGGTCTTCCGCGCGGCGCCCACCACCAGGTCCAGCCGGTACTCCTGCGCGGCCCGGGGGACGTTCGGTGTGGGCGGGATCGTCCCGTCCCGCATGCTCAGCAGCGCCGTCGCCACGTCCAGCGCCGAGCCGCCGCAGGAGAGCCGCCCGATGCCCGCCTTGGGCGCGGTGACCGGCACCGCGTGCGGTCCGAACACCTCGCACAGGGCGCGCGCCTCCTCCCGGTCGGCGTCGGGCACGCCGAGCGCGTCGGCGTACACCACGTCCACCTGCTCGGGGCCGAGGCCCGCCCGGTCCAGTGCCGCCTCGACGGCCCGCCGCAGGGTGGACGGGCGGCCCGAGCCCGGTGGCGGGGAGAACGTCGCGGCATGCCCGGCGATCCGCCCGTACAGGCGGGGCGCCCCGCGGCGCAGGGCGGCCGAGCGGTCCTCCGCGACGAACATCGCGCCGCCCTCGCCGGGGACGTATCCGCGCGCCTGCGCGGTGAAGGGCAGATAGGCGCCGGCCGGGTCCGTGCCTTCGCTGAGCCGGCCGCTCGTCCACTGGCACACCAGCCCGTAGGGGCTCAGCGGGGAGTCGGTGGCGCCGCAGACCACGGCGGCGGCCCCGTCCTCCACGGCGCGCCGGGCCCCGGCGAACGCGTCCAGCCCGCCGGCCGCCTCCGCGACGACGGTGTCGCAGATGCCGCGCAGCCCGTGGAGGATGGAGGTCTGGCCGGTGGTGGCGGCGTAGAACCAGGCGATCGACTGGTACGCCCCCACGTGCCGGGGGCCCTTGGCCCACAGGTTCTCGATCTCCCGCTGCCCGAACTCCACGCCGCCGGCCGAGCTCGCGGTGGCGACGGCGAAGTCGTACTCCGGGACGGAGGACGTCTCCAGCACGGCGTCGGCGAGGGCCTCGCGCACCGCGGCCAGGCCGTGCTGCGTCCATACGTCGGTCTGCGGCAGCAGCCGGCGCGGGACCCGCTCGGCGAGGGGGAACGGCGGCAACTCGCCCGCGAGCCGCACCGGATAGCGGCTCGCGTCGAACCGGCGGACCGGCGCGATCGCGGTCTCGCCGCGCAGCGTGGCCTGCCAGAACGAGTCGGTGTCCAGGCCGGTGGGGGCCAGGACGCCGATGCCCGTGATGACCGTCTCGGAGCTGCCCGCGCCGACCGTCTCGGAACCGGTCGCCACCGCAGCCGTCGCGGTCATCGCTCGGCCCCCGGCGCGGTCAGCACCAGGGCGCTCTGGAAGCCGCCGAATCCGCTGCCCACACTGAGCACCGCCTCGACGGGCAGCTCACGGGCGGTCAGCGGCACATAGTCGAGGTCGCATTCGGGATCCGGGTGGTGCAGGTTCGCGGTGGGCGGCACGACGTCGTGGTGGATGGCCAGGGCGCAGGCGGCGACCTCCAGCGAGCCGATCGCTCCCAGCGAGTGCCCGATCATCGACTTGATCGAGCTGACCGGCACCCGGTACGCGTGCTCGCCCAGGCTGCGTTTGAACGCGCTGGTCTCGTGGCGGTCGTTCTGCCGGGTGCCCGAGCCGTGGGCGTTGACGTAGTCGATGGCGTCCGGGGCGAGCCGCGCCCGGTCCAGGGCGACCCGGATGGCCTCCGCCATCTCGCGGCCGTCCGGCTTGAGTCCGGTCATGTGGTAGGCGTTGGCACGCGAGCCGTACCCGGCGACCTCGGCATAGATCCGGGCACCGCGCCGCCGGGCCGCCTGCCGCTCCTCCAGCACCAGGACGGCCGCGCCCTCGCCGAGCACGAAGCCGTCCCGGTGCAGGTCGAAGGGGCGACTGGCGTGGGCGGCGTCCTCGTTGTTGGGCGAGGTCGCCTTGATCGCGTCGAAGCAGGCGACGGTGATCGGGGAGATGGGCGCGTCGGTGGCGCCGGCCAGGGCGACGTCCGCCGTGCCCTCCTCGATGAGCCGGGCACCGTGCCGCACGGCGTCCAGGCCGGAGGTGCAGCCGTTCGACACCAGCGTGACCGGCCCCTCCGCGGCGGCCTGCAGGGCCACGTCACGGGCGAGGCTGCTGGGCACCAGGTAGCTGTGCAGCTGCGCGTGCGCCGACCGGTGGTCCACCAGCCAGGCGTCGCCGGAGCCGCTGACGTTCACGTACTCCCGTTCCAGGCTCATGGTGCAGCCGACGGCGCTGCCGAGGGACACCGCCCAGCGGCCGGGGTCCGGCCGGCCGGGCTCCAGCCCGGAGTCGGCCATCGCCTCGCGGGCCGAGACCACGGCGAACTGTGCGGCGCGGTCCAGGTCGCGGGCCTCCCGCGCGGTCAGGCCGCTCGCCTCGGGGTCGAAGTCGCACTCCCCCGCGATCCGGGAGCGGAAGCCTGCGGCGTCGAACAGGGTGATGGGCCGGGTGGCGGTGCGGCCGTCGGTGAGCAGGGACCAGAACGCCTTGGCTCCCACGGCCCCGGCCGACACCACGCCGATCCCGGTGACCACGGCACGTCGCGTCACTGCTCGCCCCCGGCGTCGCCGGGCCGCCGCTCGGTGTCGACGTGGCCCAGGTCGGGGCGCGGGGCCAGCCCGCTGAGCGCGAAGACGACGCGGGCCGCGGCGCCGCCGTCGTTCTGCACCCGGTGGCGCACGCCGACGGGCACCAGCAGCGAGTCGCCGGCGGCGAGCGCCACCGGCTCGCCGTCCAGCCGGACGACCACCTCGCCCTCGACGACGTACAGGAACTCCTCCGAGTACGGGTGGTAGTGCTCGCTGACGAACTCGCCGGGCCGCAGCGCCACGACCCCGAGCATCCCCTTGGTCGAGCCCACGGTGCGGGGGCTCAGCAGGACCCGGAGGTCGGCGCCGCGGCGCCGGTCCGCGGGGATGTCCGAGGTACTGACCCGGGCCGGACTCGTCCCGTGCGTCGTCATGCCTGCGCCGCCTTTCGTGCGGTGGCCTCGGGTTCCCAGGAGTAGAAGCACTCGGCCATCGCGTCACGGGGCTCCCGCCACTGGGGGGAGTAGGGAGAGATGTACTGGGCCAGTTCGCCGTTGAGGGAGGCGAACAGCGGGTGCTCGCGGACCCGGGCGAGCGGCGCGGCCAGCTCGTCGCGGGACTCCACCAGGTGGAAGTACAGGTCGTGGAAGCGGAACAGCGCCCGGCTCCGCACCCCGAGCATGGCGGGCAGCTCGGTCCGGTCGGATCGGGCGAAGGCGTCGGCGACGGCGCCGGCGTCACCGGGATCCATCCGCGCGACGATGAGGGTTCGATACACGCTCGGGCCCTTCCGATGGGGTGTGCGTACGTGGTCCGTCACACGATGTGCCGGGGCCGTCAGCCGGGTGTCGAGGACGGGTGGAGACCGGCAGGGCACGTGTCAACCCTTTCTCGAACATTCCTGGTCCGGTGCCGGACACAGAGCTGCGAGGCTCGATCCGCTCGACCGACCCACGTCCCTGTCCCCCACGGAAGGCGGCGGAAATGCTGCACGTCATCGGCGTCACAGCGCTGCTCGGCGCCGGCGTCACGGCCGGAGTGCTGTTCTGCGTCGCGATCAGTCTGGTCCCGGGTTTCATCGCGCTGCCGCCGGACGAATACGTCGACGCCCACCGGCTCTTCGGCCGCTACTTCGACCGCGTGATGCCGCCCCTGGTGGTGCTCACCACCGTCATGGTGGCGGTCCTGGCCTTCACCAACGACAGCACCGGACGGCGTACGGCGCTGATCGCGGCGGCTGTCTGCCTGCTGGGGGTCTCCGTGGTCTCGCAGAGCCGCAACGTCCCCATCAACCGGCGCGTGAAGCGACTCACCACCGTGCCCGACGACTGGGACGACCCGCGTATCGCCTGGCGCAACTGGCACGCCCTGCGCACGGTGTTCGCGATCCTGGGGCTCGTCCTCACGGCGGCCGGGGTGGTGTCCGGCTGACCGGCCACGGCCTCGGGAACACCACCCGGCCGGCATCCGCGGGCGACGTCCGACGGCGGCCCGGCCGGTCGCGAGGTCGTCCGCCGGTCGTCACCCTTCTGCGCGTCCCGCCCGTTCCGGAGGAGGATTTCCGTGCAGTTCCTGGTCCTCGGACCGCTTGAGCTGACCGAAGAGGGCGGGCGCACAGCCGTCTCCGCCCCGCGGCTGCAACAGCTCCTCGTCGTCCTGCTGATGGCCCGGGGAAGCGTGCTGCCGCTCAGCGCGATCTCCGCCGAACTGTGGCCGGCCGGGCCACCGTCCACCGCCGACACGACGATCCGCACCTATGTGCACGAGCTCCGCAAGCTCCTGCCCGCCGGCGCCGGGCGGCTGTCCACCGAAGGCGCCGGCTACCGGCTGGCCGTGCCCTGGCAGGACGTGGACGCCCTGTCCTTCGAGGACCGCGTCGGTACGGCACGGTCCCTGCTGCGCGACAGCCCCCCAATCCGGCCGCCCCACCCCGCGCCTGACCGCCCGGTCCGGCCGCCCCACCCCGTGCCGGCCCCGCGGACCGAACCGCTCCGGCACACCGCCGCGCTGCTGACCGAGGCGCTCGGCCTGTGGCGCGGCCCGGCCTTCGCGGGCGTGCCCACCGGCCCGCACCTGGACATGCACCTCGCCGACCTCAACGCCCAGTGGCTGCGCGCGATGCAGCTGCGCATCCACGTCGACCTGCTGCTCGGCCGGCACCGCGAGCTGATCGGGGAGCTCAAGAGCCTGGTCGGTGAGTTCCCGCTGGAGGACCGCTTCACCGCGCAGCTGATGGTCGCGCTGCACCGCTCCGGTCGGCGCGGTGAGGCCCTGCGGGCCTACCAGACCCATCAGCACCGGATCCGCGCGGAGCTAGGCACCGCGCCCGCCCCCCGGCTGACCCGGCTGCGCAACCGCGTCCTGTCCGCCCAGTGCGCGACCCCGGTGGAGACGCTGCTGCACTGACCGGCCCGCCACGCCGCCCGTCCCGTCGTCGCGGCCGGAGTCCGGGAGGCCCCGGCTCCGGCCGCTGCGGGACGGTCCCGCTCACCACTCCACGTGCAGCTCCCGCACGATCTTGTGCAGCCCCGGCATGCAGCGCACCTCGCGGCCGGCCGCGAGCCGCAGACCGGGCAGCCGGGCGGTCAGCGTGAGCAGGGCGGTGCGCAGCATCAGCCGTCCCAGGTCCGCGCCGACGCAGGAGCGCGAACCGTGTCCGTAGCCGAAGTGCTCGGCGGCGTCCGCGCGCTGGATGTCCAGCACATCGGGTCGTTCGTACACCGTCTCGTCCCGGTTGGCCGACTGGTAGACCACCATCAGCTCGTCGCCCGGCCCGAGCTTCACCCCGGACAGCTCGACCGGCTTGGTGACCCGCCTCATCAGGCCGCGCAACGGCATGTCGTAGCGGACCAGTTCCTCGATGGCGCCGTCCACCAGCTGCGGCCGCTCGCACAGCAGCTCCCACTGGTCGCGGTGGGACAGCAGATGCCACACGGCCGTGCCCAGCGCGGCGGTGCTGGTGAAGTGGCCCGCCGCGATCAGCCCGGTCATGCTGTCCACCAGCGCCTTGCGCTGGGCGACGGTGAGCGGCCCGTCGCCGGGCGCCATCGCCGCCACCAGCTCGCTGAACAGGTCCTCGCGCGGTTCGGCACGCCGCCGCTCGGCGTAGGAGTCCAGCAGCCGCTGGTAGCCCACGACCTTGCGGGCCCGGTCGATCTGGTCGGGCACCGGCAGCTGCGCGGCCACCGAGTGCAGCTCCATGAAGTCGGAGGTGCCGGTGACGAACGCCTCGATGTCGGCCTCGTCGATCCCCAGGACCGGCGCCTTGACACGGACCGGGAGCTGGCGGGCGAACTCCGTCATCAGCTCGGCGTGCCCGCGCTCCTCGAACCCGTCGACGAGCAGGTCGGCCTGCGCCTGCACGAAGCCCGCCATCGCCACCGCCCGCTCACCGGAGAACGCCCGCAGGATCGGCGTGCGCACCCGCTTGCGGGCCTCGTCGACGGCGTCCTCGCGGATGGCGACGGGCACTTCGGAGAAGGTCTTCGCCAGCTCCGCGTACGCCTCGGGCGAGAGCATGGCCAGCGAGTCGGGCACCGTCGCCAGCGAGTACGCCTTGGGGTTGCCGAGGACCGTGCGCACATCCTCGTAGCGGGTGACGACCCACGCGTCGAGCGCCGGTGAGAAGAACACGGGCTCCTCCCGGCGGGCCCGTGCGTACACCGGGTACGGGTCGTCGTCGGCGAAGGGGACGTAGACCTCGGCGACCGGGGGTGCGCTCGTCTCGGTCATCGCGCGTCCTCCGCCGTCCGCCCGTCCACGGGTTCCAGGGCCAGTACGGTGCGCAGCGCGGACCGCAGCTCGGCCTCCGGGCCGGTGGCGGCGGCCCCCTTCGACCGCCAGGCCACGAAGCCGTCGGGCCGGACCAGGACGGCGCCGGCCGGCCCGATGCCGTACCTCGCCTCCCAGGCGCCGGACGGGTCCGTCAGCTCCCCGTCGGGCGCGATGCGGTGGACGTCGACGGCGACGCCGAGTTCACCGGCGACGGTGCGGGCGGCGCGGGTCCACGCGTGCGCCTCGGCGCCGGCGAGCAGGGTGAGGGAGCGGCTGAACAGGTCGAGGGTGGACACCTCGTCCGTGCCGCGCCGCAGGGCGACGTGCGGCGCGCGGTGGCCGGGTGCGGCGCTGGGCCGCCGCGGGTCCTCCACCGGTGGTTCGCCGGGCAGGCCGGTGCCGGCCGGTGCCGTCACGAACGCGCCCCGCTGGTAGTAGTAGCCGAAGGCCATGGCCAGCTCGTCCAGCATGGCCGCCGCCACGGCGGCGTAGTCCTCACCCTCGCGGATCCTGAACCGCAGCATGGACTGCTCCATCATCAGCCGGGCGATGGGGTGGCGTTCGACGTGGTAGCTGTCCAGCAGGCCGGGACCGGCCGAGCCGTTCAGCACCAGGGCGAGCTTCCAGGCCAGGTTGTGCGCGTCCTGGACACCGGTGCTCGCCCCGAACGCGCCCGTGGGCGGCATCACATGGGCGGCGTCCCCGGCGAGCAGGACCCGGCCGTCGCGCATCCGGTCGGCGACCCGGGCGGCGATCTCCCAGGGCAGCGGGTCCGTGGTGTCGATCTTCACGGGCAGATCGGGGATGCCGACGCCCAGGCGGACCAGCTCGGCGCACCGGTCCGGGGTGAACTGCTCCGGCTTCTCCCCGCCCTGGGCGTCGTAGGAGACGTTGAAGACCCACCGCCGGTCGTTGTCCAGCGGCATGAACGTGCCCACCACGGACGGGTTGTTGACATAGCAGGCGATGATGCTGCGGCCGCGCAGCGCCTCGGTGAGGTCGGCGGTGAAGAAGAAGCTCACCAGGTGGGAGAGGGTGCCGGGCCCGGTCTGCGCGATGCCGAGCAGTTCGCGCACCGGGCTGCGCCCGCCGTCGGCGGCGATGACGTAGTCGGCGCGGATGGCACCGCGCCGCTGGGTGCCGCGGTCGACGACCTCGACGCTGACCCCGTCCTCGTCGGCGGTGAACGACGCCAGCTCGGTGTGGTAGCGGACGTCGCAGCCGGCGGCGCGGACGTGGTCGCGCAGCAGCGCCTCCAGCCGGTTCTGGTCGATCAGCGCCCAGTCGGCCGGACTGAGCGCGCTGATCTCCTCGCTGGTCGAGCGCGGCATCCGCACACGCTCCCGGCCCGCCAGCGTCTCCACGTGGACGAGGTCCGTGTTGTCCGCGATGGGCGAGCGGTTGGCGTACACCGTCTGCTCCATCCCGATGGAGCGGAACAGCTCGGTGGAGCGGGGGTTGATGGCCCGCGCCTTCGGATGCGGCGAGATGTCGGCGTGCCGCTCGACGAGCACGGACGGTACGCCGTGCCAGCCGAGGAACGCGGCGACGGACAGGCCGGTCAGACCGCCGCCGATGACGAGGACGGGTGTCCTTTCGGTGTGCATGGGGCCTCCAGGAAGGAGCGGGAACGGGTGTCGGCGGGCAGGCGAGGCAGGACCGCGGACCTCACTTGCGGGCGATCACCACGGTGTGGTCGTGCAGCAGCGGCTGGGCGGAGGTCTGCGTGAAGCCCGCCTCCGTCAGCCAGTCGCGGCACTCGTCGACGCTGTACTCGGAGCCCCCGGCCGAGGCGAGCATGAACGTCATGCTGTACATGAGCTTGGACAGGTCCTTCGGGCTGCCGTCGAGCATGCGGTCGTAGATCACCAGCAGCCCGCCCTCCGGCAGTGCCTGGTGGGCGCGCTCCAGCAGGATGCGGCGGCTGTCCGGGCCCCAGTCGTGCAGGACGTGGCCGTATATCAGGACGTCCGCCTGGGGCAGCGGGTCGGCGAAGAAGTCGCCCGCCTGGAAGGTGACCCGGTCCGCGAGACCGAGGCGTCCGATGTGCTCGTCGAAGAAGGGGCGGCTCTGCGGCCGGTCGAAGCAGATGCCGCGCAGATGCGGATGTGCCTTGGCGATGACCGCGGTGAGGTTGCCGCGGGCGCCGCCGAGGTCCGCGAAGCGGGTGCGGTCCGACCAGTCGATGAGCGCGGCCAGTTCCTCGCCGATGCGGGTGCTGTGCGAGTCCATGGACGACATGAAGCGGCGCACGCGGTCGGGCTGTTCCTTGGCGTTGACCCGGAAGAGGTGGTCCGCGTCGTCGGGCGGCTGGGGCGCCTGGGCCTGTCCGGTGCGCAGGGCCTTCGTCAGCCGGCCCCAGGCCGGGTAGAAGGTGTCGCTGGTCATCTCGGCGAATCCGCCGATGCAGGTGGGCTTGCCCCGGTCCAGGAAGTGGTCGGTGACCGGGGAGTTGGCGTACCGGTCGCCGTGCGCCTCCAGCAGTTCGAGGGCGACCAGGGAGTCCAGGAAGTGCCGTGCGAAGCGCGGGTGCAGATTGAGCTTGCGGCGCAGTTCGGCCTCGGTGGCGGGACCGTCCTGGGCGAGCACGCTGAACAGATCCAGCTCGACCGCGCTCATCAGCATCTTGGAGCCGCAGTAGGCCATCAGGACGCGGTGGACGGGCTCCGGGCTCAACGCGCGGGACTCGGACACGGCGGACGACTCGGGCATGGCTCTCCCTCCGACGGGACGGGGTGACGACCGGGCGTCGGCCGTCGTACCGGCCATCCTGTGAACGCGGCATCAGGAACGGTTTGAGAATGCGCTGTGCCCCGCGGCGGCCGGCCGGGCACACCGGCCTTCGACCGCCTCTCGAATCAGCGGTGACGGCATCGCCGCAGCATCGGCCCCGGTACGAGGCGGACTCTGCGGCGGCCACGGACCCCTCCGAGCCTCCACCGCCCCCGGCTGAGCCCCCGGAAGGACCTGGGGAAACACGGAGAGACCCGAAAAACCCGGAGCCCGCGCGATCCGGTGAGCCCCGGAGACCGGGGAGCCCCAGCGGGCCCCGGAGACCGGGGGCCCCGAAGGCCGGGGGCCCCGAAGGCCGGGGGCCCCGAAGGCCGGGGAGCCCAGGGAGCCCGGAAACCGGGGAGACCCGACGGCCGGGGACCCAGCAAGACCCGGAAACCAGGCAGCCCCGAAGACCGGGAACCCAGCAAGACCCGGAAACCAGGCAGCCCCGAAGACCAGAGACCCAGCAAGACCCGGAGACCGGGGACCCCCGAAGACCGGGGGCCAGCAAGACCCGAAGACCGGCGGCCCGCAGCCCGCAACCCCGCAGAGCCCCGCCCGAACCCCGCAGAGCCCCGCAGAAGCCCCGCAGAGCCCCGCAAAGCCTCGCAGAGGCCCAGCCCGCAGAGAGAGGTGATCACATGGCCGAGACCCGCGTGCCGGTGCTCGGGCAGGAGTACGATCCGCTACGCCTTCAGGGCGACCCCTACGCTTTCTACGCCCGGGCCCGCCGGGAGGACCCCGTCTTCCACTCACCCAGGCTCGGCGCGTGGGTGGTGACGCGCTTCCGGGACGTCCAGCGGGTGCTGGCCGACCCCGAGACCTTTTCCCTGGCCGCCGTGCTCCGCTCCCTGGAGGAACTCACCCCGGAGGCGACGGCCGAGATCGAGGCGTCCACCCCGCCGCTGCCCGCCGACGCCGGCAACCCCGGCGACGAGGCACGGCTCAGGGCCCGCAAGCCGATCCAGCAGGCGTTCACCCAGGCACGGGTGAACGCCCTGCGCCCGCACCTGGAGGAGCAGGTCGCCGAACTGGTCGAGGAGTTCGCCGCCGGCGGCCCCGGTGATCTGCAGAGCCGCCTGGCCCGCCGGCTGCCCATCCGCGGCAAGGCGCGCGTCCTCGGCCTGGCCGCGCAGGACGTGGACGCGGTCGTGGAGGGCAGCTACTCGCTCACGGTGCTGATGTCGGCCGCGGCCCGCCTCAGCCCCGAGGAGCAGGTGGCCAACGCCCGCCGGGTGGCGGCCTATCAGCGGCTGCTCGACCGGTACGCGCAGCAGCGCAGGGCAGAGCCGCGCGACGACCTGTTCAGCGCGGTCGTGGCGGCGGTGGCCGAGGGCGAGGGCCCGCTGACCGCCCGGGAGCGCCGGACCGTGGTGGAGTCCCTGGTCGGGCTGATCGGCGCGGGCCAGAGCACCACCACGGCCATGGTGAGCACCGCCGTATGGCATCTGCTGCACCACCGCGACCAGTGGGACCTGCTGTGCGAGCAGCCGGACCTGGCGGCTCGGGCGGTGGAGGAGGTGGCGCGCTACGACATGCCGCTGCAGGGTCTGTTCCGCCAGGTCACGCGGCCGGTGGAGCTGGGCGGCAAGTCGCTCGCCGCGGGCGACCGGCTCATGGTGCTGTACGCGTCCGCCAACCGCGACGAGGCCCAGTACGAGCGCCCCGACACGCTCGACATCACCCGCGAGCCCCGGCGGCACTTCGCCTTCGGCCACGGCCCCCGCGCCTGCGTCGGCTCGCATCTGGCCCGCGCCCTGCTGCAGTCGACGCTGCGGCAGCTGTCCGCCCGGCTGCCCGGACTGCGGCTGGACGGGGAGGACGCCCTGGAGTTCCTGCCGGGCATGCACCGCATCGTGCGCCGGCTGCGGGTGACCTGGTGAGCGCCGCCGCGCGGGGGGCCGATGCCCCCACCGGAGCCGGCCGGCGCCGGGTGCTGTTCACGACGTGTCCGGCGGCGGGCCACTTCTTCCCCATGGTGCCGCTGGCCTGGGCCCTGCGGTCCGCGGGGCACGAGGTGCTGGTGGCGACGCCGGGCAGCCTGGTGCCGGAGGTGACCAGGGCCGGTCTGCCGGTCGTGCCCTGCGCCGACGCCTACGACATGATCCAGGTGATGCGCCCCCGGCGCAGCGCCTCGGACACCCCGCCGCACCGCTCCGCCGACCCCCGCCAAGCCGTCGCCGACACCGCGCAGGGGTTCGCCCGGCTGGCCGAGCTGGCGCTGCCGGGGCTGATGCGGCTGATCGAGCGGTGGCGGCCGGACGTCGTGGTCTCCGAGCCCATGGAGCTGGCCGGCCCGGTGGCGGCGACACGGTTCGGCGTGCCGCGGGTCGAACACCGCTGGGGGCTCGCGCCCCGGCCCGATCTGATGGCCGCCGCGACGGCGGCGTTCCGGCCCGCCACCCGTGTGCTGGCCACACCGCACGCCGCACCGCCGGTGGCCCTGGTCGACGTCTGCCCGCCCAGCTTCCAGCACCACGACGTCCCGGTCGGCGACCCGATGGCGTACGTGCCCTACAACGGCCCCTCGCAGCTGCCCGACTGGGCCCTGCGGCCGGCCGAACGGCCGCGTGTGTGCGTCACGCTGGGCACCGTGCTGCCCCGGTACGGGCGGATGGAGTCGCTGCTGGAGAAGGTGCTGGAGGCGCTGTCCGAGCTGGACGTGGAGGCCGTGGTCGGGATGGACGAGCGGGACGCGGCCGCGTTGCGCGAGCGGGCCCGGCTGCCGCGCCAGGTCCGCACGGCGAGCTGGCTGCCGCTCGGTGCCACGCTGCCGCTGTGCGACGTGGTCGTGCACCACGGCGGCTCCGGCACGACGATGACCTCGCTCGTCAGCGGGGTGCCCCAGCTGGTGCTGCCGCACTTCGCGGACCAGTTCGCCAACGCGGAGCGGATCGCGGAGGCGGGCGCGGGTCTGCGGCTCGCGCCGGAGCACCTGACGGTGGAGGCGATACGGGAGGCCGTGACGGCCCTTCAGGGGGACGTCCCCCAGCGCAAGGCGTCGCTCGCCCTGGCCGCCGAGTCGGCCGCGCAGCCGTCGCCGTCCGAGATGGCGTCGCTCGTCGGCGAACGGGCGGCCGGATGAGAGCGGCGGAGCACATCACGCAACCGAGGCGGACGAGGGAGGAGCACAGCTGATGAGGACACGCACCCTGGGATCGGCGCACGGGCCGCGGATCGAGGTGTCGGCTCTGGGACTGGGCACGCTGAGCATGTCCGGTGGGTACGGCGTGGAGGACCCGGCGACGTGCGAGGCCACGGTCCGGCGCGCCCTGGACCTCGGCGTCACCCTGATCGACACGGCGGACTTCTACGCGGGCGGCGAGGGGGAGAAGCGGCTCGGCCGCGCCCTCGGCACTCGGCGCGACGAGGCCGTGATCTGCGTGAAGACGGGCATCCGCCCCAACCCCGAGGGCGGCATGATGCTCGACGGCTCGCCGGAGTACCTGCGCGCCACCTGCGACGACTCGCTGCGCCGGCTGGGCACGGACCGCATCGACCTGTACTGCCTGGGCTGGGTGGACCCGCAGGTGCCGGTGGAGGAGTCGGTGGGTGCGCTGGGGGAGCTGGTGGAGGCCGGCAAGGTGCGCGGCCTGATGCTGTCCGAGGTGTCGCCGGCCACCCTGCGCCGGGCGCAGGCGGTCCATCCGATCGCCGCCGTGGCCACGGAGTACTCCCTGTGGCAGCGCCATGTGGAGGGCCCGATCCTCGACGCCCAGCGGGAGTCGGGCGTGCCGCTGGTCGCCTACAGCACGCTCGGCCGCGGCTTCTTCACCGGCACGGTGCGCTCGCTGGACGAGGTGGACGAGGGCGACTGGCGCCACAACTTCCCGCGCTTCGCCCCCGGCAACATCGAGCGCAATCTCGTGCTGCTGAAGCGGCTCGCGGCGCTGTCGGAGCGGCTGGGCGTACCGATGGGCCGGCTGGCCATCGCCTGGGTCCTGGCCCAGGGGGAGGACATCGTGGCGCTGGCCGGCACCAAGTTCCCCGGCCATCTGGAGGAGAACGCGGCGGCCGTGTCGCTGGAGCTGGGTCCCGAGGAACTGGCCGAGCTCGCGGAGTGCTTCCCCGCGGCCGAGGTGGCGGGCGCCCGGTACGCGCCGCAGATCGAAGAGCTGCTGGACACATGAGCCCACGGCTTGAGCCCGGCGCCCGGTTCTCCCCGGGCGCCGGGCCCTTCACATGTGTGCTGAACGAATATGTTACGGTCCCGTTGTGAACAGCGTGGATGACATCGGTTCTCCGACCCGCGCCTCGGGTCCGGCTCTCTTTCGCGTGGTGCGCATCCTCGGCCGCCAACCGGGCTCCGTGGAGCAGGACCGGCTGATCCACATCCTGGTCGTCCAGGCCGTGGGGGACCCCGCGACGGCCGACGACGAGATCACGGTCGGTTCCGTGGCCGAGCGGCTGAAGCTGGATCCGTCGACCGCCAGCCGCATGGTCTCGGACGCGGTGAAGAGCGGATACGTCACCCAGACGCCCTCCGCGCGGGACAGCCGACGCCGGGTGCTCGGGCTGACGTCGGCCGGCCAGGGGCTGCTCGCCCGGTCCACGGAGTTCCAGCAGGAGGTCTTCGACGGACTCGTCGCGGACTGGCCGGAGGCGGACGTCCGCGAGTTCTCCCGACTGCTGGTCAGGTTCGCGGAGTCCGTCGAGCGCCGGCTGTAGGGCCTTTCCGGACGACAGGCCCTAGGAGATGTCTCGGGACGCCGCCGCGGGCCACTGCTGATCGTCGGCCACGAGCTGGACGAGCGTCTCCGGCACACGGAACTCCGCGGCGATCTCCTGCAGCACGGCCCGCGCCTCGACGTCGATCTTCAGGCTGGAGCCGAGGAAGGCCCGCGACGTGCGCTCGAAGTCGTGCGAGCACTGCACCAGCAGCACCTCGTCGCCTTCGGGCCCGCGGTCCAGGAACGCGCTCTCCCAGACCATCCCGGAGTACCGCATGGCCTCGAGGGACTCCTCCTTGCGCCGCTCGAAGTCCCGCAGCCACTCGGCGGCCCGGTCGGCCGTGCCGGGGCGCAGCCGGATGCGAATGCACCGTGTGTGCATGGCGGCCCTCACTTCCCCTTGCGCCAGTAGACACCGGTCCAGTCGATGATCTCGACCGGCTCGGTGATGCCGTGCTTGGCGCGGAAGTCGTCCACGGCCTTGCGGCAGGTGGTGAGCCAGTAGTCGTCCACGATGCAGTAACCGCCGGGGCTCAGCCGGGGGTAGAGGTGCTCCAGCGCCTCCCAGGTGGACTGGTAGTAGTCGCCGTCCAGGCGCAGGACGGCGATCTCGTCGATCGGCGCCTGCGGCAGGGTGTCGGCGAAGAAGCCCTCCAGGAAGCGGACTTGGTCGTCGAGCAGGCCGTACCCGCGGAAGCGGGCCCGCACCTCGTCCGCGGAGACCGCGATGGACTCGCCGAGGCCCTTGGCGAAGCTGGCGTAGCGCTCGTAGACGGCGTCCATCGGGTAGGTGCGGGCGTCCGGCCGGGGGAATCCGGCGAAGGAGTCGGCGAGCCAGACCCGGCGGTCCCGGACCGCGTACGCCTTGAGCACGGCCCGCATGAAGACACAGGTGCCGCCGCGCCACACGCCCGTCTCGACGAGGTCTCCGGGTACGCCGTCGCGCAGCACGCTCTCGATGCACGCCTGTACGTTGTCCAGCCGCGGCCGCCCGATCATGGTGTCCGCGTCGGGGTGCATCGCCACCCCGTTCTCCATCTCCTCCATGGACGGCGCCCGGCTCGCCGTGCCGTCGGGCGGCGAGGCGAGGAACACCTCGCCGTCGGCGCACCGCATCAGGACGCGTTTCATCAGTTCGAGGTAGGTGTCGGCGAGGTCCTCGGCCATGCGCAGGGCGGGGGCGGACGTGGTCATCGCGGTGCCTTCCGTTCGGTGCGGACGGTACGGGACGAGGAGCGGTGAGCGAGGGGCGGCCGTGGGCGAGCGGTCATCCGGACCGCGCCGGATGCCACGGGGGCAGCGTGCCCTCCTGGTTGACGCCTTTCTCGATCACCCCGAGGTTGTGGTAGAAGTGCACGCCGACGACGTGGGGGCCGAAGTCCGCGACCGTGCCCGACGGCGGGACGTTGAGCTCCTCGTGGTTGACGGCGTCGGCGAGTTCCTTGAGGAACCCCATGCTGGTGGCCGGCGAGGACAGCGACTCGCTGCTGCCGCCGTACCGGGGCCAGTACGAGGTCTGCAGGTCCTCGACCAGGTACAGCCCTCCCGGCCGCAGCCGGGGGAAGAGGTGGCGCAGGGACGCGATGACGTCCGCGCAGCGGTGGCTGCCGTCGTCGATGACGATGTCCGGCGGTCCGGTCTCCTCCAGTACGGCGTCCAGGAAGTCGGGGTCCGCCTGGCTGCCGCGGAACGTGCGCACCCGGGCGCCGCCCACCGCGGTCTTCTCCGCGATGTCGATGCCGGCGATCAGGGCGCGGTGGAAGTAGCGCCGCCACAGCTGGAGCGAGCCTCCGCCCGCCCGGGGGTCGTCGAATCCGCCCACACCCAGTTCCAGGACGGTGAGCGGGCGGTCGCGCAGCGGCGCGAAGTGCCGTTCGTACAGCGGGGTGTAGAAGTGCAGGCCCCACTTGTCGCTGCCGAACCGCAGGGCCAGTTCGGCGAGGTCCTCACGGCCGGGCGCGGTTCCGCGCAGCAGACGCTGGACGACGAAGGCGGTGCGCGGGACCTCGTTGTGGGGCCCGATCGGGTCGGTGGTGTGCCATTCGACGCGGCGCGTGGCACTGGTGCGGGCACCGGTGGGGCCGAACACCGCCCGCACCAGTTCGGCGGCCGCGCAGCGGACGGTCACATCGGGCTCGCCCGCCCCCGCGTCGGCGCCCAGGCTCCCGCTGCCCTTCTCGACGCGTATCCGGTGCTCGACGGTCCGCTCCCCCAGGTGACAGGCGAAGCGGACCACGGCCCGAGCGTGCGGGAGATCCTCCAGATCGGCCCGGTGGACGAGTTCCTCCAGCAGCAGCCGGACCGCCCGTTCCGGTCCGAAGGCCCGCAGGACGCCCTCGATGGTCTCGTCGGTCCCGCCGGCCGCGGCGATCAACTCTCCGACGTCGTCCTCGATCACGCGACATCACCCTTCGTCGGTGCGCAGGGGCAGATCCCAGACGGCAGGGAATCTAGCGACGGCGGGTCACCCGACCGTTGGTGTCTCGTACGAGGTTCGTTCGAGCCCACCGGGGCCCTGCCGGTTCAGATCACCGGCTCGACCTCCCGCCACACGTCACCGCACGCGGTGACCATGCCGCGCACCCAGGGATCCTGGACGCTCAGCTCGAAGCCGCCGTGCGCGTCCTGGGGGTAGCCCTCCTCGCGCAGGAGGGGCACCATGGAGTGCTGTCCGAGGATCGGCAGCACGGTCCAGCCGTGCGTTCCCAGACCCGCCATCTCGGACAGTTCCTCGTAGGTCGCCGTGTTCCGCGCCCAGTCGAGGCCGGTCTCGTAACCGCGTGCCCCCTTCTCCCCGTCCAGCACCGAGTCGTGCCGGGTGGCCCGGAGCCGGGCCGCGACCTCAAGCAGTTCCGCACTTGCCTTCTGCTGCGCCTCCATCCGGCGCACCTCCTCTTCCAACGCACGTTGACAGACCGGAGAGACCGAGATGCCGACAGCCTTGATGCGCTCGGCCAGCGCATCGGGAACGTAGACGTTGATCTTTGGCATGTGTCCCACACTTCCCCAGCCCCATGAGGCTGTAACCCCAATATAACCCCAACCCTGCGCACGGCGTGCGCGCGGCGGGACGGACGACGTCGTCGTGGAGGGAGCGGGCCGGACGGCGAGAGTGAAACCGGCCACATTTCGACGGCCCGGCGGAGATCGGCGAGAGAGCGCCCAGGCATACGGAAACAGGCCCCTCATGGTCATGAGGGGCCTGTCTGCCGGTTCGTCAGGAGCACATCGTCGGCGCTCCCTGGTGCGCGAGGGGGGAGTTGAACCCCCACGCCCTTGCGGGCACTGGAACCTGAATCCAGCGCGTCTGCCTATTCCGCCACCCGCGCATTGGGTGTGTCCTCCGGCTCCGTTCCTTTCGGCCCGGCGCCTTCCGACACGCAGAACATTAGCACGCTGGACGGGGTGGATTCACATCCGTTCCCGACGGGGGCCCGCACGGGCGTCCGGAGCCGGTGGCACGTATCAACCCTGTACCGGTCCTCCCCGTCCTCCCAGGAGCCGGACCACGAGCACAGCCGCGTGCGGGACACTGGTCCGGAGCCGCCTCTACGATCCATGGCAGCAGGCGGCCCGAGCGGAGTTCGAAGGAGGTCCGCGGGGGGAACTGTCGCAGGCGTCGGCAACCAGTCGGCACCCGCACGGCGACCTGGAGGCAGCCGTCGGCACCCGTCGACACCGATCAGCCGGTTCACCAGGGGGAACCAGCCGATCCAGCAGTGCGTGGATACGATCAGTAAGCAGTACCAAGTAAGAAGCAGCCGGGTAAGAACCAGCAGTACGCAGGACTACAGCGACGGAGGAGGTGCCCCATGGGAGTCCTGAAGAAGTTCGAGCAGCGTCTCGAAGGTCTGGTCAACGGCACCTTCGCCAAGGTGTTCAAGTCCGAGGTCCAGCCCGTGGAGATCGCGGGAGCGCTCCAGCGCGAGTGCGACAACAACGCCACCATCTGGAACCGCGACCGGACCGTCGTACCCAATGACTTCATCGTGGAGCTGAGCACACCCGACTTCGAGCGGCTCAGCCCCTACTCCGGGCAGCTCGGCGACGAGCTCGCCGGCATGGTGCGCGACTACGCCAAGCAGCAGCGCTACACCTTCATGGGCCCGATCAAGGTCCACCTGGAGAAGGCCGACGACCTCGACACCGGCCTGTACCGGGTGCGCAGCCGCACCCTCGCCTCCTCCACCAGCCAGGCCCCGCCCGCCGGACCCGCCCCCGCCGCGGGCCCGCGCCCCGGCGGCTACGGCTACCCGCAGCCGGGGGCCGCGCCCGGCGCCCCTCCCGCGGGCGCGCCGCCCATGCCGTCGGCCCCGCCGCCCGGCGCCCGGCCCGGCGGCTACGGCTACCCGCAGCCCGCCGCCGCCCCGCGCCCCGGCGCACCCGCGGCCGGCGGCCGCACCCGCTACTGGATCGAGATCAACGGCACCCGCCATCAGATCTCCCGCCCGACGCTCGTGCTGGGCCGCAGCACCGAAGCCGACGTGCGGATCGACGACCCCGGCGTGAGCCGCAGGCACTGCGAGATCCGGACCGGAACGCCCTCGACGATCCAGGATCTCGGCTCCACCAACGGCATCGTGGTGGACGGGCAGCACACCACCCGCGCTACGCTCCGCGACGGCTCGCGGATCGTCGTGGGCAGCACCACCGTTATCTATAGGCAAGCCGAAGGGTGATCCGGGGGCAATGTCAGAGCTGACCCTCACGGTCATGCGGCTGGGTTTCCTGGCCGTACTGTGGCTGTTCGTGATCGTGGCCGTGCAGGTCATCCGCAGCGACCTGTTCGGAACGCGCGTCACTCAGCGCGGGTCGCGACGGGACGCCGGCCGGACACAGCAGGCCGCACGCCAGGCGCCGCCGCAGCAGCGCCAGCAGCCCGCCGCGCCGAGCGGCCGCGGGCGCCGTAACGCCCCCACCAAGCTGGTGGTGACGGAAGGCACACTGACCGGTACGACCGTGGCCCTCCAGGGGCAGACCATCACCCTGGGCCGCGCGCACGACAGCACGATCGTGCTGGACGACGACTACGCCTCCAGCCGGCATGCCAGGATCTACCCGGACCGCGACGGCCAGTGGATCGTCGAGGACCTCGGCTCCACGAACGGCACCTACCTCGACCGAGCCCGGCTGACGACCCCCACACCGATTCCGCTGGGTGCGCCGATCCGCATCGGCAAGACCGTCATCGAGCTGCGGAAGTAGTGCTACATCATGAATGAGCGCGAGCGGAGCGAGCACGCTGCGGCGGCCGGCACCCCGGGCCCCGGCGCGCTCCCGACCGGAGGGTGGGCAGTGTGGCTCGACACGACCGGCTGCATGCGGAGCCGACGGGCGAGGTGGGCATGAGTCTGTCACTGCGCTTCGCCGCCGGATCGCACAAGGGCATGATCCGGGAGGGCAACGAGGACTCCGGTTACGCCGGTCCGCGCCTGCTCGCCATCGCCGACGGCATGGGCGGCGCCGCCGCCGGTGAGGTCGCCTCCTCCGAGGCCATCTCCACCATCGTCGCCCTCGACGACGACATCCCCGGCTCCGACGTGCTCACCTCCCTCGGCACCGCCGTGCAGCGCGCCAACGACCAGCTGCGGCAGATGGTCGAGGAGGACCCGACGCTGGAGGGCATGGGCACCACGCTCACCGCCCTGCTGTGGACCGGCCAGCGCCTCGGCCTCGTCCACGTCGGCGACTCCCGCGCCTATCTGCTGCGCGACGGCGTCCTCACCCAGATCACCCAGGACCACACCTGGGTGCAGCGCCTGGTCGACGAGGGCCGCATCACCGAGGAAGAGGCCACCACCCACCCGCAGCGCTCCCTGCTGATGCGCGCCCTGGGCAGCGGCGACCACGTCGAGCCCGATCTGTCGATCCGTGAGGTCCGGGCCGGCGACCGCTATCTGATCTGCTCCGACGGCCTGTCCGGCGTGGTCTCCCACCAGACCCTGGAGGACACCCTCGCCAGCTACCAGGGCCCCCAGGAGACGGTGCACGAGCTGATCCAGCTCGCGCTGCGCGGCGGCGGCCCCGACAACATCACCGTCATCGTCGCCGACGTCCTCGACCTGGACACCGGCGACACCCTGGCCGGGCAGATCTCCGACGCCCCCGTCATCGTCGGCGCCGTCGCCGAGAACCCGCACCAGCTGCACGACAACAACATCATGCAGACCCCCGCGGGACGCGCCTCCGGCCTCGGCCGCCGGCCCCAGCACGGCGGCGGCGAGTTCGGCCCGCCCGGCTCCGGGGACGTCACCGGCTTCATCCCCACCGACGGCTTCGGCGGCTACGGCGACGACGACTTCGTCAAGGACCGGCCCCGCGGCAAGTGGCTGAAGAGGTCGCTGTACATCGGCCTCGCCCTCGCCGTCGTCGGCGCCGGGCTCTACGGCGGCTACCGCTGGACGCAGACCCAGTACTACGTCGGCACCAACGGCGAGCACGTCGCCCTCTACCGCGGCATCAGCCAGGACCTGGCCTGGGTGTCGCTGTCGAAGGTCGAGAAGGACCACCCCGAGATCGAACTCAAGTACCTGCCGCCGTACCAGCAGAAGGCGGTCAAGGCCACGATCGCCGAGGGCGGACTGAAGAACGCCCAGGCGAAGATCGACGAACTCTCCGTGCAGGCGTCCGCGTGCCGCAAGCAGGCCGAGCGCCGCGCCGCCGAGAGCGAGCGCAACGCGGCCACGGGCCAGGGCGAGGCAGGCGGCACCACGGGAACCACCCGGACCTCGCTGGCGTCCAAGGCGTCGCCGACACCGACACCGTCGGCCCCGTCGTCGCCGAACCCCAACACCTCCAAGTCCCCGACCGCGACCCCCACTCCCAGCCCCGGCCCGAGCCTGTCGGAGGAAGAGCAGAAGGTCGTCTCGCTGTGCGGTAAGCAGTAGGCGAGCCGTGAGAGGCCCCGTCACACGATGAGCAGTACTACCAACCCGTCGACGCACCACACGTCCACGATCGGCGCCATCGGCGCGCCCAGCAGGCGCAACACCGAGCTGGCGCTCCTCGTGTTCGCCGTCGCCATCCCGGTCTTCGCCTACGCCAACGTCGGCCTCGCCATCAACGACGAGGTGCCCTCCGGCCTGCTGGCGTACGGGCTGGGCCTCGGCCTGCTGGCCGGCGTCGGCCACCTCGTCGTCCGCAAGTTCGCCCCGTACGCGGACCCCCTGCTGCTGCCGCTGGCCACGCTGCTCAACGGCCTCGGGCTCGTCGCGATCTGGCGCCTGGACCAGTCGAAGCTGCTGCAGTCCATCGGCCAGGCCGGCACCGCCGCGCCCCGCCAGCTGCTGTACACGGCGATGGGCATCGCGCTGTTCATCGTGGTGCTGATCTTCCTCAAGGACCACCGCGTCCTGCAGCGCTACACCTACATCTCCATGGTCGGCGCGCTGTTCCTGCTGCTGCTGCCGCTGGTGCCGGGCCTCGGCCAGAACATCTACGGCGCCAAGATCTGGATCTCGGTCGCCGGATTCTCCATCCAGCCCGGTGAGTTCGCGAAGATCGTCCTCGCGGTGTTCTTCGCCGGCTATCTGATGGTCAAGCGCGACGCCCTCGCGCTCGCCAGCCGCCGCTTCATGGGCCTGTACCTGCCGCGCGGCCGCGACCTCGGCCCCATCCTCGCGGTGTGGGGCATGTCGATCCTGATCCTGGTCTTCGAGACCGACCTCGGCACGTCGCTGCTGTTCTTCGGAATGTTCGTCATCATGCTGTACGTCGCCACCGAGCGGACCAGCTGGATCGTCTTCGGTCTGCTGATGTCCGCGGCCGGCGCCGTCGGCGTGGCGAGCTTCGAGCCGCACATCCAGCAGCGCGTGGACGCCTGGCTCGACCCGATGCGCGAGTACATGCTCTCCCGCCAGGGCGTCGCCGGACACTCCGAGCAGGCCATGCAGGCCCTGTGGGCGTTCGGCTCCGGCGGCACGCTGGGCAGCGGCTGGGGCCAGGGCCACTCCGAGCTGATCCGCTTCGCCGCCAACTCCGACTTCATCCTCGCCACCTTCGGCGAGGAGCTGGGCCTGGCCGGCGTGATGGCGATCCTGCTGCTGTACGCGCTCATCGCCGAGCGCGGTGTGCGCACCGCCCTCGCCGCCCGCGACCCCTTCGGCAAGCTGCTCGCCATCGGCCTGTCTGGCGCCTTCGCCCTCCAGGTGTTCGTCGTCGCCGGCGGCGTCATGGGCCTGATCCCGCTGACCGGTATGACCATGCCCTTCCTGGCGTACGGCGGTTCCTCCGTCATCGCCAACTGGGCGCTGATCGGCATCCTGCTCAGGATCAGCGACACCGCGCGCCGCCCGGCACCGTCCCCCGCCCCCAACCCCGACGCCGAGATGACCCAGGTGGTCCGACCGTGAACAAGCCCCTGCGACGGATCGCGATCTTCTGCGGGCTGCTCATCCTGACCCTGCTGATCCGCGACAACTGGCTCCAGTACGTCAAGGCGGACGAGCTGGCCACCGACGACGACAACCGCCGCGTCAACATCGCGCGCTACTCCATCCCGCGCGGCAACATCATCGTCGACGGCAAGCCCATCACCGGTTCGGTCGAGAACAAGTCCGGCGACTACAAGTACAAGCGCACCTGGGTCAACGGGCCCATGTGGGCCCCGGTCACCGGCTACTCCTCGCAGGCGTTCGGCGCCAACCAGCTGGAGAAGCTCCAGGACGGCATCCTCACCGGCACCGACGACCGGCTGTTCTTCCGCAACACCCTGGACATGCTCACCGGCAAGGACCGCGAGGGCGGCAGCGTCGTCACCACCCTGAACGCCGCCGCACAGAAGGCCGCCTTCGAGGGGCTCGGCGACAAGAAGGGCGCCGTCGCCGCCATCGAGCCGTCCACCGGCAAGATCCTGGCGCTGGTCTCCACCCCCTCGTACGACCCGTCGAAGTTCGCCGGGACCTCCGACAAGGACGCCGAGGCGTGGAAGGCCGTCCAGAAGGAGAACAACCCCGACGACCCGATGCTGAACCGGGCGCTGCGCGAGGTCTACCCGCCCGGCTCCACCTTCAAGGTGGTCACCGCGGCCGCGGCCCTGGAGAACGGCGTGGTCGACGGCATCGACGACAAGACCAAGACGCCCGACCCGTACCGGCTGCCCGAGACCACCACGGACCTCGGCAACCAGCACGGCGAGTGCAAGAACGCCAGCATCAAGTACGCGCTCATGGTGTCCTGCAACACCGTCTTCGCGAAGCTCGCCGACACCGTCGGCAACGAGAAGATGATCGAGCAGGCGGAGAAGTTCGGCTTCAACGAGAAGGAGCTGGACACCCCGGTCCGCGCCGCCGAGTCCATCTACCCCGAGGACAACCGGCCGCAGAACGCCATGGACGGCATCGGCCAGGCATCCAACCGGGCCACCCCGCTGCAGATGGCCATGGTCGCCGCGGCCATCGCCAACGACGGCAAGCTGATGAAGCCCTACATGGTCGACCAGCTCAAGGCCGCCAACCTCGACACCATCGAGACCACCGAGCCCGAGGAGCTGTCCCAGGCCGTCTCCGCCGAGACCGCGCAGAAGCTCCAGGAGATGATGGAGGCGGTCGTCAACGACCCGCAGGGCACCGGCGCCAAGGCCAAGGTCGACGGGGCCACGGTCGGCGGCAAGACCGGTACCGCCCAGCACGGCCTCAACAACAGCGAGAAGCCGTACGCCTGGTTCATCTCCTACGCCAAGCTCGACGACGGCAGCTCGCCGGTCGCCGTCGCGGTGATCGTCGAGGACGGCGCGGCCAACCGTGACGACATCAGCGGTGGCGGCCTGGCCGGCCCGATCGCCCGGGACGTGATGCAGGCGGTCATCGACAGCAAGAAGTGACGCCGATCACGTCCCCTTCACAACGGTGCACGTTGCGGTACCGGTCCTGTCACGGGTGACGGGCTTGGCCAGGTCGCACAAAGAGAGCCGGGTACGGTAGGGCCGGACG
Source organism: Streptomyces sp. enrichment culture (assembly GCF_964272895.1). Lineage (GTDB taxonomy): Bacteria > Actinomycetota > Actinomycetes > Streptomycetales > Streptomycetaceae > Streptomyces. The sequence goes on along the minus strand of NZ_OZ186832.1, from coordinate 3,816,931 downwards.
GCAGCCTCGACCCGCACGGACGTACGGGTCGGGACCGACGGAGAGGGCTGGTAGGTAACCATGGAAGAGCCGCGTCGCCTAGGCGGCCGGTACGAGCTGGGCCCGGTGCTCGGCCGTGGTGGCATGGCGGAGGTTTACCACGCGCATGACACCCGGCTCGGACGCCAGGTGGCGGTGAAGACGCTGCGCGCGGACCTCGCGCGCGACCCGTCCTTCCAGGCCCGGTTCCGCCGGGAGGCCCAGTCGGCCGCCTCGCTCAACCATCCCGCGATCGTCGCGGTCTACGACACGGGCGAGGACTACATCGACGGGGTCTCGATCCCGTACATCGTCATGGAGTACGTCGACGGCTCCACACTCCGTGAGCTCCTGCACAGCGGCCGCAAGCTGCTGCCCGAGCGGGCCATGGAGATGACCATCGGCATCCTCCAGGCCCTGGAGTACTCGCACCGCAACGGCATCGTCCACCGCGACATCAAGCCGGCCAACGTCATGCTGACGCGCAACGGCCAGGTCAAGGTGATGGACTTCGGCATCGCCCGCGCCATGGGCGACTCCGGCATGACGATGACCCAGACCTCCGCCGTCATCGGCACCGCCCAGTACCTCTCCCCGGAGCAGGCCAAGGGCGAGCAGGTCGACGCGCGCTCGGACCTCTACTCCACGGGCTGCCTGCTCTACGAGCTGCTGACCGTGCGTCCCCCCTTCGTGGGCGACTCCCCGGTCGCGGTCGCGTACCAGCACGTACGGGAAGAGGCGCAGCCCCCGTCGGTCTTCGACCCCGAGATCACGCCCGAGATGGACGCGATCGTGCTGAAGGCCCTGGTCAAGGACCCGAACTACCGCTACCAGTCGGCCGACGAGATGCGCGCCGACATCGAGGCGTGCCTCGACGGCCAGCCGGTCGCCGCCACGGCCGCGATGGGCTCGGTCGGCTACGGCGGCTACCCCGACGACCAGCCGACGACGGCCCTGCGCTCCACGGACGCCGGCGCCACGTCGATGCTGCCCCCGATGAACCCGGACGACGGCGGCTACGGCTACGACGACCGCCCCGACCGGCGCCGCCAGAAGAAGTCCAACACCTCCACGATCCTGCTGGCCATCGCGGCGGTCCTGGTCCTCGTCGGCGCCATCCTCATCGGCAACTGGATCTTCAAGGGCAACGGCGTCGGCAACGACACCACGGCGGTGCCCAACTTCGTCGGCCTCACCGAGTCGCAGGCGAGGGAGCAGGCCGAGAACGTCGACCTCGTCGTCGCCTTCGAGCAGAAGCCGTGCGAGGAGATGGCGAAGGGCAAGGTCTGCGACCAGGACCCGAAGTCGGGCGGGGAGGTCGACAAGGAGACGACGATCAACCTCGTCCTGTCGACGGGCGCGCCCAAGGTGGCGGTGCCGAACGTCACCGGCAAGAGCCTGGACGAAGCGAAGTCGATCCTCGGTGAGGACAAGTACAACTTCGACGTCAAGGTGACCTACGAGGAGACGTCGACGGAGGAACCGGACACGGTCCTGGAGCAGGACCCTGAGCTCGGCGACGAGGTCGAGAAGGGCTCCACCATCACCCTCACCGTGGCCAAGGAAGAGGCCAAGGTGACCGTCCCGGACGTCCTCGGCCAGACCTCCTGCGAAGCCGCCCAGGCCCAGCTCCAGTCCAGCAACCTCACGGGCTCCTGCGAAGAGGTCCCGGTGACGGACGACAACCAGAACGGCAAGGTCATCGAGACCGTCCCGACCGCCGGCACTCCGGTCGACCCGGGCTCCAACGTGGTCATCAAGATCGGCAAGAAGGAGAAGACCGAGGTCCAGGTGCCGGAGGTGCGCGGCCGCTCGGTCGCAGAGGCCCGGCAGATCCTGAACCAGCAGGGCTTCACGAACATCCAGTTCGCGCCCGGCAGCGACTCGAGCGACGCCGCGATCGTCGTCGACCAGGACCCGAAGCCGGGCGACAAGACCGACGACCCCGCAGGCAAGCAGATCACCCTGACGACCATCGGCGGCCAGCAGAACGGCGGCGGCAACGGCAACGGTGGCGGCGGCGGAGACGGCTTCATCGGCGGCCTCGACTGACGGCGTCCTCATGACGGCGGCCCCTGACACCCTTCATCTTGAGGGGCGTCAGGGGCTTATTCATGTCGTTGGCAGCGGGGTTCGATTCCGTGCCGGACGAGCCCCCCGGTTCATCGACGTCTCTGTGGACGGAGATTTCTTGTCTGTTCGCAGCTGGCCAACAGGGTCACCGCGGTCTACCAACGTGTGATCAAGACCGGACGCTGCGCATCACCTGGACTGACGTATCCCTGGCTGAGGCTGTCTGCATCTGCCTTTGGGCAGACAGAGCTACGAGCCGACTGGGATGAGACACCACTCGCTTACAGGCGTCAGATCCTCTCTCCCCTAAGCGTCATCCCGTGAAGTGGCGCAGCGTTAAGTTCGTGCGCCAGCACGTCGAGATCAGCAGGGCCCGATCCTCCAAAGGCAATCCCCCGACCTCACCGCACCGCATCAGCCCCTCTCGGCTCAGCGCGGTTACCAGCTTGCCGAAGCAGCGTGGGCTCAGCCCGGTGAACGGGGCTGTCCAGGACGGGGCCGACGCTGTGATCACTCCAGTCACAGCAAGATCATGAAGCCAGGCCGGAGCCGTGTCGCACCGCCCCGTCACGGGCCGCCTGGCCAGGGCCTCACTCGTAGCTGCACCATGCTCAAGGCGCCGCCGGGGGTGGCACGACGATCTGATGAGGAGCAGGACGTGTGAAGTCTGTTGAGGAACGTCTCCGGGGTCCGCTGGGCAGAACTACACGACGCGACGGGCGCCGCGGCCGATGGTATCCCCCCTCTGCTATCCCGGATCGCATACGGGGATGAGGAGACGGCCCGCATCGCCATCGATGACCTGGGCGACGCCATCTGTGCCCTGGGGTTCGTCGTCGGCGAGGCGACAGCACCCACGGTGCCGTTCCTTCTTGAACTGGTCGGGTCCCCGCACGTGGCTTGCAAGGCCGAGCTGCTGGACCTTCTGGGAAGTATCTGCCGGACCGACCAGTGGCACTCCGCCGCTGCTGCGACGCGCGACCGCAAGCACGACGCGAGCTACCAGCAGCAAACCGGTTGGGAAGCAGCCTCAAGGACAGCCGTGTACGCAGGCCGGTCAGTCATCGAGGGCGTCGCCTCCTCCATACGGCCAGAGGAGGCGACGCCTGCTTGGAAGCTGTTGCAAGTGATGAGCGGCACCCCGCCGTTCCCGGAACGAGCAGTCATGAGGGGACCGCCTTCAGGACAGCTTAAGCCGAGCATGGAAAACACCCACCAATTTAGCCCAAACCACAGCATAGACATGGAAGTTTCACATTTGATCAACTTGAAGTTGTCCGTAAAAGCTCTATAACCCGCCGGCTGATCACATCGTCCTAGACGCCCCCTCTGCACTCCCATAAGATAAAGACGCGCTGGGTAGCACGTCGACCGATCAAAATTTCCACCGAGGGATTGATGATGCTTAGGACGCTTGGCAGATTTGCAGTAGCCGGAGCTATTGCAGCAGCAGGAATTGCATTCGCCCCTTCAGCACAAGCTGCTGGCTACGGCTGCGGTGGGAATCAGATCGACAGCTATCCAGTAAGGACAACCGACGGCACACTGTATGGGACTATTTACCTTTACTACGACTCGGCCACTGGAAAAAACTGCGCTGCGATGCCTTCGACAACCGCCGGAGGCTACGGCACCCCGAAGCCAATGAATCTCGTGATTCACAAATGCCAGAGTAGCACCTATTGCACCAACCCCCCGGCATCTGATTCTGACAGCGGGAACTTCTCCTACTATGCAGGCCCGGTCAGCGTGACCGCACCGAACAACTGCATCGTTGTCGCAGGGAATATCACCTATAATGGCAAGATCGCATCCGCCAGCTCCGGAATATCCCACTGTTAGCCAACCAGCTACTTGGGAAGCTGTTAACCTTGTCGCGTGAGACGGACTGTTTTTGCATCAGTCTCCAAGGCATTGAAATCGACCACCGAACAAATATGTAGAGTCGGAGGAGCAGGGTCCAGCCGAAGTCCAGCGGCTGGGCCTTTGCACTGTTGCACGCACGACGCCGCAGGATACTCAGGTGCCGTCGGCTGGCTGCAGACGCTTCACCTTGACATGTCGAAAGGTAGTGAAGCGGTCAGTCCGCTGATGAGGCCGACTCTAGACGGTGCAACCTTCAGACCGCTTAGTGGTGCCTCTGCCCGCTCCAGTCTCGGACTCGCGGACATCGACCGCTGTCTCTCGGAACGAACTGCCGGTCCAGAACAGCACGAGTCGGCCGCAGCTCTTTGTCTGATGCACTCATAAAAGACGTGCCCCGTTGATCGTCGTCGCACATCAACAACTTGCTCAACCGCCACCGGCAGAAGCTGGGGTCCAATGGCCTGCGGGTAGTTCGGGGCGCTGACCTGCGAGAAGTTAACGAGCTCAACTTGAGTTCCTATCGCGCCAGGGCCGTCGCCCGTGCCGACATCGCCCGACCGCCTCAGCGACGTCATCACCGTCGACCGCGAGCGCTGGATGCCTGGAGCGCCGGGGCACGGCTGAAGGCGCTGCGGTAACCCCGAAGGCAAGAGGCCCGAAGTCGCAAGGCGTAGTTGCGGCTTCGGGCCTTCGTCATGGTAGATGGCTACCGCAGTTCCTTCGGGGGGGTGCGGGCGTTGTCGACCCTTTCCACTCTGACCAGTTCGCCCCACACGACGTAGCGGTATCGGCTGGTGTAGATCGGGGTGCAGGTGGTCAGGGTGATGTACTTGCCGGCCTTTTTCCGGCCCGACTCCTTGGGGACGGGGGCGAGGACGTCGACGTTGTACTTCGAGGTCTCGGGGAGGGTGGCATAGACCTTGTAGACGTACCACTTGTCCTTGGTCTCGAAGACGATCGGGTCGCCCTTGTCGAGTTTGTGGATGTTGTGGAACTTGGCGCCGTGGCCGTCGCGGTGGGCGGCGAGGGAGAAGTTGCCGTTCTTGCCGGACATGGGGAGGGTCGCCCTGACGGGGTCGGTGTAGTAGCCGGCGACGCCGTCGTTGAGGAGCTTCGCGTCCGTGCCCTTCTTGATGAGTATCTGGTCCTTGGTCATGGCGGGGACGTGCAGGAAGCCGATGCCGTCCTTGGTGTCCAGGGAGCCGGGACCGGTGTTCCGGGCCTCGGCCCAGTGGTCGCGGACCTTGTCGCTCTCCTTGTCCGCCTTGCGGTCGGCGAGGACGTTGGTCCACCACAGCGAGTAGACGACGAACAGGCCGAGGATCAGGCCGGCGGTGATGAGGAGTTCCCCGAAGACACTGATCGCGGTGGCGATCCGGCCGGTGCCGCGGCGGCGGGGCGCGGGGGCGGGGTCCGGCAGGTCCGCCTCGGTGTGCTCTTCGGTGGTCGCTGCCACTGTTCTTCCGCCCTTAACTCACGAGCGCATCGGGCTTGCCCTTGCTGCGCGGCCGTTCCTCGACCATCTTGCCCCAGACGATCATCCGGTACTTGCTCGTGAACTCCGGCGTGCATGTCGTGAGGGTGATGTAACGGCCGGGCGTGGTGAAACCCGAGCCCTTGGGGATCGGGTCCAGGACGCTGACGTTGCTGGGCCGGGTGACCGGCAGGATCGAGGCCATCTTGTAGACGTAGTACGTGTCCTGGGTCTCGACGACGATCGGATCGCCCGGCTTGAGCCGGTTGATGTAACGGAACGGCTCCCCATGGGTGTTGCGATGCCCGGCGAGCCCGAAGTTGCCCGTCTTCGCGTCCGGCATCGCCGTCTTCAGCGCGCCGTCGGCGTAGTGCCCGACCATGCCCTTGTCGAGCACCTTCTTGTTGCTGGTGCCCTCCGCGATCGGCACCACCACGTCCAGCTTGGGGATGCGCAGGATCGCGAACCCCTCGCCGGGCTCGAAGACACCGGGGTTGCGCCTGCCGCTGGCCCAGTCCTCCTGGAGGTCCCTGGCCTCCGCACCGGCCTGTGCGTGGGCCCGTACGTTCGTCCACCACAGCTGATAGGTGACGAACAGCAGCATCAGCACGCCGGTGGTGATGAACAGTTCGCCGATCACCCTGCTCGCCACGACGGCCGGGCCGGGCTTGCGGGCACGCGCCAGCCGGCGCGCCTCCACCCGCGACAGCGGACGGTCCGGGGCACCGGCCGGCCCGGCGCCGCCCCCGCGGCTCCCCGGGCCCCCGTGGCTCCCCTGACTCCCACCCTGGCTCCCACGGCGCCCGTGGCGGCCCTTGGCGGCCTTCCTGCGGGCCGCACGGCCCCCGACCGGGGGTCCGCCCTCCCCGGCCCTCCCGGAGGCGCTGGAGAAAGCCGGTATGGACTCCCCGGCAACGGCGGGTATCCGCAGGGCGACGGTCTCGTCGTCCCGCGGGACTTCTTCATGAGGGGCCTCGTACGGCGTCTCGTACGGGGCCTCGTACGGCGTCTGCTGGTGCGGCTCCTCCGGCGGATACGGCGCATACGGCTCCTGCGCCGTCGCGTACCCCTCCGAGCCGTACCAGTCGGACGTCACGCCGTGGCCCTGCCCACCACCGGGGCGAGCCCCGCGGAGCGCGCCACCGCCTCGGAGTCGCCGCACTCCACCAGCCAGTTGGCCAGCATCCGGTGGCCGTGCTCGGTGAGCACCGACTCCGGATGGAACTGCACGCCCTCCACGGGGAGTTCGCGGTGCCTGAGGCCCATGACGATGCCGTCGTGGGTGCGGGCGGTGACCTCCAGCTCCGCGGGGACGGTGGCGGGCTCGGCGGCCAGGGAGTGGTAGCGGGTCGCCGTGAACGGCGAGGGCAGGCCCGCGAAGACGCCCTTGCCCTCGTGCTCCACCAGCGAGGTCTTGCCGTGCAGCAGCTCCGGCGCGCGGTCCACGACACCGCCGTAGGCCACCTGCATCGACTGCATGCCCAGGCAGACGCCGAAGACGGGGACGCCGGTGGCCGCGCAGTGGCGGACCATGTCGATGCAGACGCCGGCCTGCTCGGGGGCACCGGGGCCGGGCGAGAGCAGGACCCCGTCGAAGCCGTCCTGGGCGTGCGTGGTCGACACCTCGTCGTTGCGCAGCACCTCGCACTCGGCGCCCAGCTGGTACAGGTACTGGACCAGGTTGAAGACGAAGCTGTCGTAGTTGTCGACGACGAGAATGCGAGCGCTCACTGGTTGTCCACCGTCACATCGTTGAAGGGAAGCAGCGGCTCGGCCCACGGGAAGACGTACTGGAACAGGACGTAGACCACGGCGAGGACCAGCAGCAGTGAGATCAACGCCTTCACCCACGCGTTGCCCGGCAGATGCCGCCAGATCCAGCCGTACATGCCGTCCCTTCCGTCCGTGCCACGGCACCTTCACGCACGCCGCCCGAACCAGATTAACGGCGCAGCGCCTCCGGTTCCCCTGTGTCCACAGGCTGGGTCCGCTCAAGATGCGCCCAGACGATCAACCGGTGGCTGTGGCCCCACTCGGGGTCGCAGGTGGTGAGGGTGAGATAGCGGCCGGGGCGGGTGTAGCCGGACGCGCGGGGGACGGGGTCGACGACGGCCACGTCGGTGGGCACCGTGCGGTGGGGCCCCTTGTCGACGCGGTACGTGAACCAGGTCGTCCCGTCGGTCAGCACCACGGCGTCACCGCGCCGCAGCCGGGGAAAGTCCTTGAAGGGGTCGCCGTGGGTGCGCCGGTGCCCGGCGACGGCGAAGTTGCCCCGCTGACCGAGCCGGGCGGTGGCCTCGTAGTGGCCGAGCCCCTTCTTCAGGGTGTCCGTGCCGGTGCCCTCCAGCACCGGCTTGTGCCACGTGGAACCGAACCGCGGGATGTACATGATCGCGAAGGGGCGGCCCCTCGTGTACGGCGCCGGCTCCCCGGCGCTCGCCGCGGCGGGGCGTGCCGGCCGCTCGGCCCAGGTGTCCTGGAGCCGGTCGATCTGCTCGCCCATCGCCGCGTCGGCGCGTACGCCGGTCCAGAACAGCACATAGACGACGAACAGCACGATCACCGTGCCGGCGGTGATGCAGAGCTCGCTGACGGTCCTCACGACGACGCGCACCCGGCGCCTCCAGCGGGGAGCTACTCCACGGGCTTGGCGTAGTGCAGATCCACTGTGCCCGAGTAGCCCGGCAGAGTCACCGTCCCGTTCTCCTCCACTTTCCAGCCGAGGCCGTAGACCTTGACGTACACCAGGTAGTTCTGGATGGCCGGGCTGGCGCTGAGCGCCTTCTGGAGCTTCTCCGGGTCACCCACAGCCGTGATCTTGTACGGCGGTGAGTAGACGCGGCCCTGGAGGATCAGGGTGTTGCCCACGCAGCGCACGGCGCTGGTGGAGATCAGCCGCTGGTCCATGACCTTGATGCCCTTGGCGCCGCCCTGCCACAGGGCGTTCACCACGGCCTGGAGGTCCTGCTGGTGGATGACCAGGTAGTCGGGCTGCGGCTCGGGGTAGCCGGGCAGCTTGGCGGTGGCGTCCGGCGGGGCGTCGTTGAGGGTGACCGTGATGGCCTCGCCCTTGAGCTTCTGGGTGCCCGCGTTCTTCTCCAGGGCGGCGAGCCGGGCGTCCTCGGCGGCGGTGCTGCCGTCGTCGCGGTCGGCGAGGGACTCCACCTGTTCACGCAGGGCCGCGTTGGACTCGTCCAGTTCGCCGTTCTTGCGGCTCCGCTCCTGGATCAGGTCGGAAAGCTTGAGCAAGGACGCGTCCGTCCGGATATTGGTGCCCTTGGCCGTGTTGAAACTGGTGAAGAAAAGGAGGCCCGCGAGGGCGAAGACGGCCACCGTGAGCACCCGCACGGGACGGAAACGTCCCCTGCGGTCGACACTGGATCCCGCCTGGGGGGAGTCGGCAGAATTGCTCAACGTACCCTTATCTCCTTCGGCGCCGCGGAAGCACTACGCTAACGGACGCCCGGGGGAGCATTCAGAGTCCCCTTACGTCCCCTGGACGTTGCCCCGAGCCCGACCCAGTTCCCTGCGCGGCCACGCAGCGCATCGACAGGAGAGACCCTCGTGCCGAAGTCACGTATCCGCAAGAAGGCCGACTACACGCCGCCGCCCTCGAAGCAGGCGCAGGCCATCAAGCTCACCAACCGCGCCTGGGTCGCGCCCGTCATGCTGGCCATGTTCCTCATCGGCCTGGCCTGGATCGTCGTCTTCTACGTGACCGACGGTTCGCTGCCGATCGACAGCCTCGGCAACTGGAACATCGTGGTCGGCTTCGGCTTCATCGCGGCCGGATTCGGCGTCTCCACGCAGTGGAAGTAGCGGTGGCCCAGAGCTGACCACAGCTCTGCCCAGGGCTATCCACTGAGTTATCCACAGACTGAGCCGAGCTTTCCACATGTTGGGGAAAAGAAACGACGATCTGTGGATAACCTCTCCGGGGTTGACGCCGGTGTGACGGAACTACCGGCGTCCATCCGTGGCTCGAAAACCTGTTCGCCCCCTGCCTGACCTGCGGAAACGCGGGACGGTGACAGGGGGCACAGTTGTTCGCGCACACTGTGCACAAGAGCGGCGACAGGCTGTGGACAACAGAGCGCTCAGGTGAGCTGGGCGGTTCTCAACAGGGTGGCGATCAGGATCACCGCGAACACCAGCGCACAGGTCCCGTACTGCACCAGCGCCCGCCGCTCCCGCGGGGCGTGGACCATCGCGTAGGCGATGGCGGTACCGGCGACCAGGCCGCCGAGGTGGGCCTGCCAGGAGACGCCGGAGCCGGGGCTGAAGGTGAAGAGCAGGCTGATCGCCAGCATCAGCATCACCGGCCGCATGTCGTACCGCTGCCGGCGCACCAGCACGGCGAAGGCGCCGAACAGGCCGAAGACGACACCCGAGGCGCCCAGCGTGGCGGTGGTCGGGGGCTCCAGCAGATAGGCGACGGTGCTGCCCGCGACGCCGGAGAGCAGACAGAGGGTGAGATAGCGCGCCCGGCCCAGCGCCGCCTCCACATGGCCGCCGATCAGCCACAGGTTCAGCAGGTTGAAGCCGATGTGGACGAACTCCTCGTGGGTGAACGCCGAGGTCAGCAGCCGGTACCACTCGCCGTCCGCGACGCCCTGGGTGGCCGGGAAGGGGGCGGGCGGCCAGGCACCGATCAGCCACAGATCCTGGATGAGCTCGGGCCGGGCCCGGCCGGCGAGGAACACCGCGAGGTTGATCCCGATCAGGATCTTGGTGATCAGCCGGGTGTCGCCGACGACGGTGGCGCCCGCGATGGTGCGGGGCGCGGTGGCGCGGGCCGAGCTCGCGGAGCCGGCGCCGCGGACGCACTCGGGGCACTGGAAGCCCACGGAGGCGCTGATCATGCAGTCGGGGCAGATGGGGCGGTCGCAGCGGGTGCAGCGCACGCCGGTCTCCCGCTCCGGATGGCGGTAGCACACCGGGACCGGCTGGGCGTCCGGCACCTGCTCCATGGGTTCACCTCGTCGTCGTCACACCTGGTCGGGGACACCAGGCCCCGCTCATCCCTACGGACGAGCGGGGCGATTGGTTCCCTCGATTCCCTGGTTCCTCCGGGGAAGAGGCCGGTCAGCGCTTGTCGATGACGACCGACTCGATGACGACGTCGTTGACCGGGCGGTCGTTGGGCCGCGTGGTCGGGACGGCGGCGATGGCGTCGACGACCTTCTGGCTGGCCGGGTCGGTGACCTCGCCGAAGATGGTGTGCTTGCGGTTCAGCCAGGCCGTCGGGGAGACGGTGATGAAGAACTGCGAGCCGTTGGTGCCCGGGCCGGCGTTGGCCATGGCCAGCAGGTACGGCTTGTTGAAGGCGAGGTCCGGGTGGAACTCGTCCTCGAACTCGTAGCCGGGGCCACCGATGCCGGTGCCCAGCGGGTCGCCGCCCTGGATCATGAAGCCGCTGATGACGCGGTGGAAGATCGTGCCGTCGTAGAGCTTCTTGGTGGACTTCTCTCCGGTGGCCGGGTGGGTCCACTCCCGCTCGCCCTGGGCGAGCTCGACGAAGTTGCGGACCGTCTTCGGAGCGTGGTCCGGCAGGAGCCGGATCTCGATGTCGCCGTGGGTGGTCTTCAGGGTGGCGTAGAGCTGCTCGGCCACGATCTGCCTTCCGTTGTCTTTCCGTGACCCCCCGATCCTCGCACGAGCGCCGGTGTGCGTCGTCCGGCACGGGTGTTCTCCAGCGGGGAGCGGCGATCCGTGGCATTGTCGACGACAAGCTCGCATTGCCGCCAGTTCGTCCGCTATGGCATGTGATGACGCCTATCGGAACCCATATGCCCGCCCACACATGCCGCGGAGTGCTCCGGCAGGCATGATCCGTAAAAGGGTGGAAAGTCGAAATACCGTACGCCACCGAGGAGGAGGATCCCGTGACCCGCATCGACAGCGTGCGCGCCGCGACCGGCTCGGCGAAGGACAGCGTGCTGCACGCCGCGGACGTGGTGGCGCCCTACGCCGACACGGCCAAGGAGAGGGCCGCTCACTACGCGCTCGAGGCGCGTGCGAAGCTCGCGCCCAAGGTCTCCCAGGCCGCCGGGCAGGCACGTGTGCAGTACGCGTCCCATGTCGCGCCGCGGCTGGCCGAGGCGCGCGCGCATGTGCCGCCCAAGGTCGACCAGGCCGCCCAAGAGGCCGCGGCGCGGACGCGTGTCGCCGCGCGGCAGGCCGCCGAGTACTCCCGGCCGAAGATCGAGCAGGCCGTCGCGGTGGCCGGGCCCGCGAAGGACGAGGCCGCGGCGCGGGGTGCGGCCGCGCTGGCGGCGCTGCGCGGGCAGGTCACCGCGGAGGACATCCGCAGGCTGGCCCGCCGCAACGCGCGCCGCGCCCGCACCGGCCGGGCCCTGAAGTTCCTGGGGGTCGCCGGCCTGCTGGCCGGCGGTGCCTTCGCCGCGTGGAAGTGGTGGGACAAGCAGGCCAACCCCGACTGGCTGGTCGAGCCGCCCGCCGCGACCGAGGTCCCCGAGGCGTCCCCGCTCACCGCGGTGGACGGCAGCGGCGACCTCGACCCCGAGGTGCAGGCCAAGGAGGCGGAGGACGAGGCGAACCCCGACGACCTGCGCTGAGCGGTTCGTCCCCCTTCCCTCACCTGCCCGTGGGGCGGCCGGCACTGGGCCGGCCGCCCCACCGGCATGTCCGTACGGCCGTCAGCCGCCCGAGCCGAGCCGAGCCGTGACCGGGCGCTCCGCGGCCCGGTTGCGTCGCGCGCAGCGCATGGTCGCTCTCGGCCTCTGCCGTGAACTCGGCCTTCCTGACGAGCCGTTCGCGTGTCGGTCGGCGGCCGGGATCGGCGGTGCCCTGTGCCGTGTCCCCCGCAGGCTCGAAGAGCCGTACCGGCCGTCGCCGCCGCCGTCGTCCGAGCCGGGCATCTCCACCCAGCGGCTCCACGCCCGCGGTCCGATGGGCCCGACCGCCCTGACCACCACGCAGTACGTCCTGGCGGGAGACGGCCCCACACGCCACGGCGCCCCCACCGCACGGGGCCTGAGCTGCGAGGCCCTCGGCCCTGCCGACCGCCGGGCCCCCGCTGACGGACCACGAGGAAAAAAGAACGCTCCGAACCGCGTTTCCGCAGGTCGGAGCGTTCTTCCTTGTGGAGCCTAGGGGAGTCGAACCCCTGACATCCGCCATGCAAAGACGGCGCTCTACCAACTGAGCTAAGGCCCCGTGACAAGCGTCCCGCCGGAAGTACCTCGTACCGGCAGGCGCCGCAGACCAGAGTACCGGGTCACCCCGGGGATCTCGCAAAAAGATTGGGGCTCCCTGTGACCGACCACTCTCCGTAAGATGCTCGGCGTGGTTCGCTACAGCGAACCGCGGTTTCATGGGGAAGCGATGGGGAGACGCAATGGACGCCGCACAGCAGGAAGCCACCGCGAGAGCGCGGGAACTGCAGCGGAACTGGTACGGGGAGCCGTTGGGGGCGCTCTTCCGTAAGCTCATAGACGACCTCGGCCTCAACCAGGCTCGTCTCGCGGGGGTACTGGGACTGTCGGCACCGATGCTGTCGCAGCTGATGAGCGGTCAGCGGGCGAAGATCGGCAACCCTGCCGTGGTCCAGCGTGTGCAGCTGCTCCAGGAGCTGGCCGCACAGGTCGCCGACGGCAGCGTGAGCGCAGCCGAGGCCACCGAGCGCATGGACGAGATCAAGAAGTCGCAGGGGGGCTCCATGCTGAGCAACGTCACGCAGACGTCGAGCACTTCGGGTGCCCCCACGGTCAAGCGGGTCGTCCGCGAGATCCAGTCGCTGCTGCGTTCCGTGGCCGCCGCCGGTGACATCATCGACGCCGCCGACTCCCTCGCTCCCACCCATCCCGAACTCGCCGAGTTCCTCCGGGTCTACGGCGCCGGCCGCACCTCCGACGCCGTCGCCCACTACCAGGCCCACCAGAACTGACCGCCCGGCCGGCACGCTGAGGGGGTTCGGCGGCCGGCCGACGGCCGACGGCGGGGCGGGGGGTCGCCTCGCCGCCGGTCTGAGGGGGCGAGCCGGGGGAGCGCGGGCGCGAGGGCCGCGCGAGGGCGGGAGCGCCGAGCCGTGCGAGGGCGGGAACGCCGAGGGCCGGTGCGAGCGCGGGAACGCCGAGGACCGGTGCGAGCGCGGGGGGCCTGGCAACGGGAAGGGCGACGGGACCCAGGCAGGACGGGGGCACGGGGCAGGTACGGGTCACGGGGCAGGGACGGGGCACGGGGCAGGGACGGGGCACGGGGCAGGGCGCGTGCCGAGGCTGCTCGACGCCCGGTCCGTGCTCCTGGAACCGGCTCGGTGGAGTACCGGCGGATTGCGGGGGGAGTAAAGGGGAGCGCGGGACTCAAGGGTCACCGCAGGCGTCGGCCGCAGGGGGAGGAGCAGCGCACAGCGATGGGTGAGGTCTTCGCCGGCCGGTACGAACTGGTCGACCCGATCGGACGCGGCGGCGTCGGCGCCGTGTGGCGTGCCTGGGACCACCGCAGGCGGCGCTATGTCGCGGCCAAGGTGCTCCAGCAGCGCGACGCGCATTCACTGCTGCGCTTCGTCCGCGAGCAGGCGCTGCGGATCGATCACCCCCATGTCCTCGCCCCCGCCAGCTGGGCCGCCGACGACGACCAGGTCCTGTTCACCATGGACCTCGTGGCGGGCGGCTCACTGGTCCACCTCGTCGGCGACTACGGCCCTCTGCCGCCCTCCTTCGTCGTCACCCTCCTCGACCAGCTGCTGTCCGGCCTGGCCGCCGTGCACGCCGAGGGTGTGGTGCACCGCGACATCAAGCCCGCCAACCTGCTGCTGGAGGCCACCGGCACCGCCCGCCCCCGGCTGCGGCTGTCCGACTTCGGCATCGCCATGCGCCTGGGTGAACCGCGCCTGACCGAGACCAACCTCGTGGTGGGCACGCCCGGTTATCTCGCGCCCGAGCAACTGCTCGGCTCGGAACCGGACTTCCCCGCCGACCTGTTCGCCGTCGGGCTGGTGGCGCTGTATCTGCTGGAGGGCGCCAAGCCGGACGCCAAGGCGCTCGTCGAGCACTTCGCGGCGCACGGCACACCCGGTGCGCCCAAGGGCATACCCGACCCGCTCTGGCAGGTCGTGGCGAGCCTGCTGCAACCGGATCCCGAGGCCCGTTTCCGCACGGCCACGGGGGCGCGCAAGGCCCTCGCCTGCGCGGCCGAGCTGCTGCCGGAGCCGGGTCCCGACGACGAGCTGATCGAGATCTTCGACCAACTGGGGCCGCTTCCGGAGGGGTTCGGGCCGTCGGGGCCCCTGAAACGGGCGCCCGGCGTGGACCCGGCGGCCAGTGGGACGTCGTCCGGTGAGACGTCGTCCGGTGACGTGCCGTCCGCGCGTGCGAGGTCGGATGCGGGTGCCACGGGGGGCGGCTCGAGCTCCGTAGGGCGTGATCCCCGTCAGGGGAGCGGCTCGCCGTCGCCCGCCCCGCAGGTCTCCATGTCCGACACGGGCAGCTTCCATCTGCCGCCCCCGGTGACCGCTTCCCAGCCGCAATCGCCCCCTCAGCCCGCCGCACCGGCTCCCGCGCACCACCAACCAGCACACGGCGAGGACCAGTACCCCCAGCCGCCCCTGGTCCCACCGCCGCCACGCCCCGCGCCGGCGCCCTACGAACCCACCCATGCCCCGTTCTCCCCCCAGCCGCGTATCGATGCCTCTACTGCTTCGTACACCGCTCGGGACCGCCGGGTTCCCACCCCGGCGCAGCAATTTCCGCAGCCCCCGCCCCGCGCCGAGGCCCGGCGCAACCACCGTCGCCGACGGCGCCCCGGCCCGCCCGCCAAGGTGGCCGTCCCGGTCCTGCTGCTCGCGCTGGCCTGCTACGCCGTGGGGTTCTGGGCTCTGACCCGCATCTGAGGCCGCGGGCCGCCCGCCCGCGCCACCCACCCCCGGCCTCGTCCCACCCGGCACCACGCCACCCGGCACCACCCCACCCAGCACCTCACCCCACCCAGCACCAGGCCACCCAACACTTCACCCCACCCGCCGCCGCCCCCGCACCGTCCACACCGCCAACCACGCCACCAGCGCGCTGCCGGTCCCGATGCCGCCCACGGCGAGCGCGGTCATGGCGGTGCCGTCGGACGAGGACCGCCCGGACCCCGCGGCACTCCCCCCGCCCGCGGCGCCCGCAGGGCCACCACCCGGCCCCGACGGCGGCCCCCCGGCCACGTCGAACACCCCCGCAGGCAGCGGCTCGCCCGCGTACCCGGGCCCGGAGCCCCCCGCCCCGTCGACACGGACACGCAGGGTCAGTCCGATGGGGCCGTCGCCGAAGCGTTCGGCCACCTGCCCGGCGAGATGGACGGCCAGATAGTAGGAACCGGCGAACCGCATGCCGCTGACCCGGTCGGAGACGGCGAACCGGTTCTCGTGGCCGACCGGCGGCAACGGATCGAGCTCGGCGGACTGCTGCCGCCCGTAGTAGCCGGCGCTGACGTCCTCGACGGGACCGCGCGCCGGATTGTGCAGGGTCATGTCCAGCGCCCCGGCGGTGGCGCCGGAACGTCCCGGTGAGCTGCCCAGTTCGGCGGTGACGTGCAGCTGCTGGTCCCAGTCCAGCGGAATCTCGTAGAACAGCGTGTGCCCCGGCCGGATCTCGTCCTCCCAGACGCCGTGGCCCAGACGGGCGGCGTCGGTGAAGCCCGCGCCACCGGTACGGGGCGACGGATCGCCGGTGAGGGCGGCCGGCGGGGCGGAGTTCCAGCTCTCGGGCGCCTCGGTGGCACCGCGACGGGACAGCCCCGGCTCCGACACGGTGGCCAGCTCCAGCTCCCAGTCGCCCGGCCCGACGGCGTCCGGGTCGTCGGCCGTGCCCGACCGGCCCGCCTCCACCACGACGTAGTACGTCCCCGCCTCCTGGCAGCGGGTGCGCCGGGAGGACAGCTCGCGCATGGCCCACGCGGTGATCGGGCGGGCGCTGCGGACTCCGCCGAAACTCTCGGTGTCCTGGTGGCAGGTGTGGCCGTCCGCGTCCTGCACGGACACCTTGATGCCGTCGAGGGCGGAGACTGCGGCACCGGCGGGCGGTACGGCGGTGGCGGCGACGTAGGTGTGGGAGGCGGCGTCGAGGTCGAGGCGGTAGTAGGTCCGCGTGCCGTAGGGGAGGGTGGCGCGGTAGGTGCGGCCCAGGTCCAGGGCCTCGGCGTCGGTGGTGCTCCGCGCCGCCGGTACGCGGGGCGCGCCCTCGGCGAAGGCGTAGCCCCCGGCGGGATCGGCGGCCCGCGCCGGGTGCGCGGCCGGTCCCGTCACCGCGCCGAGCGCGGCGGTGCCGCACAGTATGGCGCCGATCAGGCGTCCCCGCACCACCGGCCGTCCCTGCGCGCGTCCCGAAGGAAAGCCGCCCTCTCCCCTCGCCGGCCACCACGCCGTACGCCGCCCCATCGCGCGCCACCCCTCCTCGTCGGCCGAGGCCCCATCCTGCCGCGCGCCCCGGACGCACAAAACCCGGACACACAAAACCCCGACCGCTCGGGCGGCCGGGGTCTGCTGGGATCAGGAACTCACGAACCCGTGGGCACGGAGTCAGTCGCCTCCGTCCACAGATCCTGCTCGGCGCGATCCGCCTGGATCTGGCGGTACACGAGGAGCCCGCCGATGGCGGCCAGTGCGACCAGGAGAAGCTTCTTCACCGCGCGACCTCGTCTTTCCTTGACGTAGGGGACCTCTGGCGCCCGACTATACACACCGCCCGATACCGATCGGTGACCTGCGCGGGCCCTCAACTCCGTTCCTCCACACGACAGTAGACGGTCGCGCGCCACTGCGATCTGAGGGTGATCACACATCCACAGACGGTGACATTTCGGCTCTCCTCGGCCTCTCTCCGGTCTTTTCGGGAGGTCTTACGTCCATCCGAGTGGTGTTCATCAGAAGATCGACGCACCCCGGGCGTCGGTCCACCACATCGCGATCCGCATACACATCATGAGGAAAGTACGCAAATCGCCCAACCCGAAAGTGAGGGGACATGGCCCGGAACAAGGTCATGCAGCTGTGGACCGCCTTCGTCACCGCCTTCCTCGCGCTGTGCACGGCGCTCGGTCTCGTCACCACCACGGCCGCCGCGGCCACCACCGCGCCGGTACCGCAGACCGAGCCCGCCCGCAACAGCAGCGCTCCGGTCGCGATGCCGGCGGCGATGCCGTTGTGGGCCTGGTCGCACGCCAGGTCGCTGCCGCCGACGATGAAGCAGCGCATCCACGCCGAGGCCCACGGCAAGACCCCGAGCTGCCGTCACCTCCCGCTGATCGACGCCGAGGACGCGGCGGCCTCCCCCGCGACCGACACCACGGCCTCCGGCCCGGCCGAGACCACGGCCTCCGCCCCGGCCCACGCCGAGCTCTCGGCCCCCGCCGGCACCGCACAGTCCACGCCGGACAGCACCACCTGCGGCACCGGCCCCCTGAACCACGGCACCGGCCTCCCCGCCCGCGGCACCGGCCAGGCCCACGGCGCCGACCACGGCCGCGGGGGCACCTACTAGGCACCGGCGCACCGACGCACCGGCCCTGTGCGGCACGCCGTAACGCACCGCACGACACCAGGCCACCGAGGCGCCCCCGCGACACGTCCCCGCGTGGAACCGTAGGCTGATCAGGCCGAACGAACCCCACGACCCCCGGCGGACACACGTGCCCAAGGCATACGAAGACACCCCGGAAGAACAGCACAGCACCTCACACGACACCTCCCACGACGCCCGCCCGGCACGTGTCCGAGCGGTCCGCGACAACCGGCGTCACCAGTGGGAAAAGGACCGCGCCAGGCAGCCCCTCGACGAGCGGGCGAGCACCGGTGCGACGGAACACGAGACCGGCCTCGCCTCAGGAGAACTGGTCTTCCACGCCGAGTACGACGAGATCCCGGCCCCCCAAGACCTCGCGGAGACCTTCGCCGTGCCCACGGGCACGCCCCTCCTGCGCCGCTCCTACCGCACCCGCTGCGTGAGCGAGCCCGCGCCGCTGAGCCTCGTCACCTCGTATCTGCCGCGCGACATGATCGCCGCGAACCCCGCCCTCCTGGACGCCTCGCGAGAGCCCTGGCCCGGCGGTACCCATCACCAGCTGCGCACGGTCGGCATCGAGATCGACCGCGTCGAGGAACGCGTGACCGCCCGCCCGGCGACCGGGCGTGAGGCGACGGAACTGCGACTGCCCGACGGCGCCTGTGTGATGCTCCTGCGCAAGACGTCGTACGACATCCACGGCCGGGTCGTGGACCTCGCCGACGTCGTGCTGCCCGCGGACCGCACGGAGCTGTTGTTCACCACTCGTCTGGAAAGGTGGTGAATGCGGCCGTGCACCGGCGCATCACCGTCGTCACCGCGGTCCACGCCCCCTCCGCGCCCTTCCTCCGGGACGCCTACGCGTCTTTGTGCGCACAGGAGTTGCCCGCGGGCTGGGAGTGGCACTGGCTGATCCAGGAGGACGGCAGGACGGACGCCGTCGCCCCCTGTGTGCCCGACGACTCACGTGTGACGTTCCGTCAGGGCAGGCCGGGCGGGCCGGGCGTCGCGCGCACGCTCGCGCTGGCGTACGCCGACGGCGCGTACGTGAAGGTCCTGGACGCCGACGACCGGCTCACCCCGGGCGCGCTCGCCCGTGATCTGGCCGCCCTGGAGGCGGACCGCACCCTCGGCTGGGCGACCTCGCGGGCGCTGGACATCCTGCCGGACGGCTCCACCGTGGGCTTCCCCGGCGATCCGGCGCCCGGACCGATCGAGCGGGGCACGGTCCTCGCCGCCTGGAAGGCCAGGGACTTCCGCGCCCCGGTCCACCCGGCCAGTCTCTTCGTACGACGTGAGCTGCTGCTCGCCCTCGGCGGCTGGATGGCGCTGCCCGCCTCCGAGGACACCGGTCTGCTGCTCGCGCTGGACGCGGTGAGCCGGGGGTGGTTCACCGCCGAGACGGGGCTGCTCTACCGCAAGTGGGACGGCCAGGCGACCGGCCAGGCGGCACATGTCGACCCGGCCGAACGGACGGCCCGCATGGCCGTGGCGGAGGCCAGGGCACGGGCCCTGGCGGAGCTGCGCTGGGAGATCCCCACGTAGGGCCGGGGATCCCGGACAGTACCGGGGCCCCTGGGCAGGACCGGCAGCTACCCGGACGGGCCCGGCAGATCCCCGAACACCGGGAGCCCCCTGGCCAGACCGGGACGCCCCCGAACAGGACCGGCAGCCCCCGAACAGGACCGGCCAGATCCCCGAACACCGAAAACCCCCTGGCCAGGACCAGGAGACCCCCGAACAGGCCCGGCAGATCCCCGAACACCCGGAACCCCCTGGGCAGGACCGGTAGATCCCCGAACAGAGCCGGGCGATCACCCGGCAGGGCCGGGAGGCCCCGGACAGGTCGGCCTCAGCCCTCGATCCGTATCGCCTGTGACGGGCACTTCTCCGCCGCCTCCCGCACCGACGGATCCTCCCCGCTGTCCTCCCGCCCCGGCAGCACCGCGCCGAAGCCGTCCACGACCGTGAAGACGGACGGCACCCGGTACACGCAGTCGCCCGAGCCGTAACAGAGTTCCTGGTCGATGGACACCTTCATCCGCGCTCCTGTCCGGAAGGGCCTGGGCTGGTCACGAGGTGTCACTGCCCAGCGGCCCGCCCGCTGAACCGGCGGACGCCAGCCAGTGCGCGACGCGGCGCAGCGTGGTCTCGTCGAGCCGGTCCACGAGCGCCGCCACGGCCCGCTGGTCCTCGGCGCCGAGGTCGTACAGGCCGGCCCTGCTGAGCCCGGCCATCAGGACCTGCTGCCTGCGGTCGCCCATCCGTTCCGCGAGCTTGCCGCCCTCCGCGGCCGGGGCGTCGGCGGCGGCCTGCGTCTCCGCCACGGCCGGAGCGGGCGCCGTGAACCTGTGCCAGCCACCGCCGTCCGCCGCCGGCCCCCACACCTCCACCCGTGCCGCCGCACCCCGCGCCCGCAGGGTCTGGGCCATCTGACCCGCGGCATAGAGGACGGGCCCGCGGTGCGGCGACTCGGCGCCGACCCTCCAGGAGCCGTCGGACGGCCGGTGGAACATCGCGACCCACCGGGGCGCACCGGGCGGCGGGGGACTGGACGGACACGTCTGCATGGCACACCCCTCGGCAGGAGGCGGGAGGCAGGGCACCGCACTGCGCAGGCACGGCAGCACTGGCCGGACGGTAACTGGCACACCGTCAGATGAACAGGCCCGCAGACGAAAAGCGCCCGATCGCTGGCGACGGGGGATGCACCAGCGACCGGGCTGACAACAACCCTAACAAGCCTGTCAACACCTGGACAGAGGGCCGCTCACCCTGCCGCTCACCCCGCCGCTCACCCTGCCACTCGCCCCAGCCGCACCCCACACCCCGCACCCAGCAACGCCCTCCCCCTCAGTCCCTCTCCTCCTCGTCGCACGGCGCCGAGTACGACAGCCGCGGCAGATACTCGTCCCACTTCTCCGGTGTCAGCACCCCGCGCGTGACCGCGCAGATGCGCCGCACGGCCGCGTCCACGTCGAGGTCCCACAGCCGCACCGTGTCGGTGCCGCTGGAGACGCCGAGCATGTGGCTGGCGGGGCTGAAGGAAAGGAAGGTGCCGGTGCGGGCGTTGGGGCTCATGGACCGCCCGATCGCGCTCGCCCGGCCCGGATCGGTCACGTCCCACAGCCGGACCGTGTCGTCGTTGCCGCCGGAGGCGAGGGTGTGGCCGTCCGGGCTGAACGTCAGGGAGACGATCGCCTCGGTGTGCCCGGTGAGCGCGGGCAGCGGGGCCGCCCGCAGCGGGTCGGCGATGTCCCACAGCCGTACGGTGTTGTCGTCGCTGCCGGCGGCCAGCGTGCGCCCGTCGGGGCTGTAGGCCAGCGCGTTGACCGGCCCCGCGTGCCCGGTCAGCGGCTCGCCGAGGCGCCCGGCGCGGCGCGGGTCGGCCACCCGCCACAGCCGGATCGTGCCGTCGGCTCCACCGCTGGCCAGGGTGCGTCCGTCAGGGCTGAACACCAGGGCGTTCACATAGCCGGTGTGGCCGCCCAGGGGCTGCCCGTAGGGGCGGGGGCGGGACGGGTCGGTGACGTTCCACAGCCGTACCGACCGGTCGTCGTAGGCGGTCGCGAGGGTGCGGCCGTCCGGGCTGAACGCCAGCGTGCTGGGTCCGGCGAACCGGGTGCGCAGCGCGACCGGGCGGCCGTGGGGGACCGGGCGGGCGGGGTCGGAGACGTCCCACAGCTGCACCGCGCGGCTGCCCGTGACCACCGCGAGGGTGCGGCCGTCGGGGGAGAACGCCAGCGACTGCGCGTCCCCCTCGGCCGGCAGGAACGGCCTGCCGAGCAGCACCGGCCGCGCGGGACGCCGTATGTCCCACAGCCGGACCCGCTCGTCGCGCGAGGACGTGGCGAGCACCCGGCCGTCCGGGCGGAACGCGCCGATCCGGCCCACCATGTCGGAGGTCGGGATGGACCACAGCCGTACCTTGCTGTCCCCGCTGCCCGTCGCCAGGGTCCGCCCGTCGGGGTGGAAGCCCACGGCGTACATCTCCCCGCTGCTGCCCGCCAGCGGCTCGCCGACCTGGGAGGGGAAGGCCGGGTTGCGGACGTTCCACAGGCTCGCCGTGGAGTCCGCGCTGCCGGCCGCCAGCATCGTCCCGTCGGGGCTGAAGGCCACCGACCACACCGGCCCGGTGTGCGCGGTCAGCGGAGCCCCGAGCGCCTTCGCCCGGCGCACGTCCCACAGCTGCACGGTGTCGTCCGAGCTGCCGGAGGCGAGGGTGCGGCCGTCCGGGCTGAACGCCACCGAGTGCACGGTGGCGTGATGGCCGGTCAGCGGCCCGCCGAGCGGGCGCCGGTCGGCGGCGCTCCACAGCCGTACGGTGTCGTCGTCGCCGCCGGTGGCCAGGGTGCGCCCGTCGGGGCTGAAGGCGACGGTGCGCACGGCGTCGGTGTGCCCGGTCAAAACGCCGAGCCGGCGCGGCCGGTCCCGGTCCGTGAGGTCCCACAGCCGCACCACGCGGCCTTCCGTGGCGGCGGCCAGGCTGCGGCCGTCGGGACTGAAGGCGAGCAGGTAGACGGTGCCGTCGTCGCCGGTGAAGGGCCCCCCGAGGGGGCGCGGGCGGTCGGGGCGGGTGACGTCCCACAGCCGGATCGTGCCGTCGTCCGAGGCGGTGGCCAGGGTGGTGCCGTCGGGGCTGAAGACGGCCGTGCTGACCCAGCTGGTGTGCCCGGTCAGCGGCTCGCCGAGGGGTGCGGGGCGGGTGGGGTCGGCCACGTCCCACAGGCGCACGGTGCGGTCGTAGCTGGCGGTGGCCAGGACCCGCCCGTCGTGGCGGAAGCTGGTCAGGTAGACGGCGCCCCGGTGGCCCTCCAGGGGGGTGGCCAGGGGGGCGTTGACGATGGAGACCAGGCGGTTGTTCGTGCCCTCGTCGCCGGGGCGCAGCCGGTGCGCGACCAGGTCGAGCTGCGCGGACAGCGACGGGTCGGTGTACTGCACCCGGTCCGCCTCGGCCAGCACATGCGCGAACACGGCGTCGTCCCGCTGCTGCCACGCCACCACCGCCGAGCCGACGGCCACCACCGCCAGCACCAGCAGCGCCGCCACCGCGGCCCGGCTCAGCCACACCGTGCGCCGGCGCAGCCGTACCGAGGCCCGAAGGAACTCCACGGCGCTGCGGGTCAGCAGCGTGTCCCCCGACGACCTCGCCCAGCCGTGCGCCTGTTCGAGCCGGGAGCCCCGGTACAGCAGGGCGCTGTCGCGGCGGGACTCCTCCCAGGCCCGGCCGTCCTCCTCCAAGCGCTGGCGCAGCAGGTTGCCGGTGCGGTCCTCGTCGATCCAGTCGCGCAGCCTGGGCCAGGCGTGCAGCAGCGCCTCATGGGTGATCTCCACGGTCTCGGCGTCCAGCGTCACCAGCCGGGCGCGGACCAGCGCTTCGAGGGACTCCTCGGTCTTGTCCGGGTCGGTCGACTCCTGGGCCAGCTGCCGCCGGGTGCCGCGCCGGCGGGTGGCCTGGGTGTCCTCCCCCAGCCTGACCAGGCGCAGCAGCAGCAGCCGTGCGGCCGTGCGGGCCGCCGGGTCCAGCCCGGACCAGGCCCGCTCGGCGGTCGCGGCCACCGCGCCCTGGATGCCGCCGGCCGCGCGGTACCCGGCGAGCGTGAGCCGGCCGCCCTTGCGGCGCTGCCAGGTGGCGAGCAGGGCGTGCGAGAGCAGGGGCAGCACCCCGGCGTCATGGGCGCCGCGCGGTCCGTCGGCGCTCACCTCCCGGACGATCAGCTCGGCGAGGCCGGGTTCGAGTTCGAGGCCGACGGCCTTGGCCGGCCCGACGACCGCCTCCCGCAGCTCCGCGCTGGTCAGCGGCCCGAGCACCATGTGCCGGTGCTGGAGCGCGTCGGCGAGCTCGGGGTGGACCAGGCACTGCTCGTAGAAGTCGGCGCGGACGCCCAGCACCACCAGCACGGGCGCCGGTTCACCGGACGGGCCGCGCGAGGCCGCCGCGTGCAGCGTCCGCACGAAGGTGCGCCGGACCCGCTCGTCGGGGCAGAGCGTGAACGCCTCCTCGAACTGGTCCACGATGACCACCGGCCGCCCGCCCGGCGCTCCCCCGGCCCAGGCGGTGAACGCCTCGTGGACCGTGCGCGCGAAGTCCGCGGCATCCGGCTCCGCCGCTGCGGACAGCCCGGGCACCCGACGGTTCAGCTCGGCGACCGGATCGGCGCCCGGCACCAGCTGGAGCACCGTGCGCGCCCCGTCCCCGCGCAGGGCGGGCACCAGGCCGGCGCTCAGCAGCGAGGACTTGCCCGCACCGGAGGCGCCGACCAGCATCACCAGCCCGCCGCTGTCCTCCACCTCGCCGAGCTGGGCGACGAGGGCGGCCGTGCTGCGTTCGCGGCCGAAGAACCAGCGGGCGTCCTGCTGCCGGTAGGAGGCGAGCCCCCGGTAGGGGCACACCCCGGACACCGGCTGCGGCTGCTCCGGCTCCTGTGCCGGCGCGGCGGGACCGGCCACCGCGCTCTCCCACAGCCGCTGCCACTGGGCGAGGTCGTACAGACCCGGCGAGACGGGGGTGGGCCTCAGCCGCCGCGCCTGGGGTATCAGGACGTGCAGCACCGCGGCGAGCGCGGCGAACTGGGCCGGTACGTTGCGGGCGCGCCGCCAGTCGCTGATGCGCTGCGCGGAGACCCGTACCGGCCGTCCTCGTTCGTCGACGCGCTGGAGCCGGGCGACGGCCTCGGACACCCGCTTCAGCGGCGGATTGCCGGCCTCCCGGTACAGCAGGGCGAGGCGTTCGGCGAGGGCTGTGCGTGCCCCTGAGTCGGTACTCAAGGTGTCCACCCTCGCTTCCCTCCGCACCTGGACGTCCGGACCGGAAAACTCACTCTATACACCTGACCTGCGGTAAAGGCCCGGTCCGGACACCGGATGCTCCTCCGGTGGGGCCTCAGCAGGCAGGATCATGCTGCGGCCGCGCACGCGCCGGACAACGGCCCGCGGCCGGCCGCTCGATCCACGCCGACAGGATCGACACGAACCCGCCGTCCGGCACCGGTCCCCGCGAGGGGAGGGACCGGTGCCGGGCGTGGGGGGCCACGCACCGCCGACCGGTCGCCCTGCCGCACCAACGCAGATCGGGCGCCTCCCATGAGGGAGACGCCCGATCTTGTGCTGTGGGGCTAACAGGATTTGAACCTGTGGCCTCATCCTTATCAGGGATGCGCTCTAACCAACTGAGCTATAGCCCCGCCGCGCTCTGCGGTGTGTGTCCCGCGCGCTGACTCCTGAAGATTAGCGCACGACCGGCGCAGTCCCAAAATCGGTCCTCGGCAGGCCCGCGGGGGACCCGCTCACTCGTCCTCGGCGAGCGTGAGCTCGACACCGCCGACGAAGCCCGCGGACAGGTTGTAGATGAACGCGCCCAGCGTGGCCAGCGCCGTCGCCAGGACGACGTCGATGACCGCGATGATCGTCGTGAACATCAGGACGTTGGGCAGCGACAGGAACGACTGCAGGTCGAAGCCGTTGGACTCGTTCGAGCCGGTCGCCTCGGAGATGGTGCCGCCGACCGTGGAGAAGACGCCCATGGCGTCCATGACCATCCACAGCACCGCCGCGGCGACGATGGTGCAGATGCCGAGCGCGATGGACAGCAGGAAGCTGACCTTCATCACCGACCACGGGTCGGCCTTGGCCACCCTCAGGCGCGCCTTGCGCACCCTCGGGGTGGTCCGGGCGCCGGTGCGCGGCTTGCGCATGGCGCCGCCCGCCCCGCCCTGGGCCGGGTATGCCTGCGGCGGGTGGTAGGGCCCCGCCGGCTGCTGCGGCTGCCGCTCGCCGGGCAGCGGGGACGCAGCCTGCTGGGTGTCCGTCACAGTTCCCCCCTGGGATCCATGAGTGTCGAAGGAGGAAGAAGCGGGCCCACCGCTGGTGGCGTTCGTGGCGGAGCCACGGCCGCCGCCGTCCGTCCCGGTCGAGATACCGGCCGACGTCCCGGACGATCCGGCGCCCGTGGCTCCGCTCACGATGACTCACTCCTCGTGCTACTCGGCCGAGGGCGCCTCACCCTCGTCCGTGCCGGTGGTCACGGCGTCCTCGGCGGTCTCGTCGACGGCCACATCGCCGTCGACCTCCTCCGCCTCGCGCCCTGCCTCGGCGTTGCGTGCGATGCCGACCACGGCATCGCGCTTGCCCAGATTGATCAGTTGGACGCCCATGGTGTCACGGCCCGTCTCCCTGACCTCGTTGACTCGCGTACGAATCACACCGCCGCCGAGCGTGATGGCGAGGATCTCGTCGGTCTCCTCGACCACCAGCGCGCCGACGAGCGAGCCGCGGTCCTCCACGATCTTGGCGGCCTTGATGCCGAGGCCGCCGCGCCCCTGGACGCGGTACTCGTCGACAGCGGTCCGCTTCGCGTACCCACCGTCGGTGGCAGTGAACACGAACGTACCGGGTCGCACCACATTCATCGAGAGCAGCTCGTCGCCCTCGCGGAAACTCATGCCCTTCACACCGGAGGTGGCGCGGCCCATCGGGCGCAGCGCGTCGTCCGTGGCGGTGAAGCGGATCGACTGCGCCTTCTTGCTGATGAGCAGCAGATCGTCCTCGGCGGAGACCAGTTCGGCGCCGATCAGCTCGTCGTCGCTGCCGTCCTCGCGCTCGCGGAGGTTGATGGCGATGACGCCGCCGGAGCGCGGGGAGTCGTAGTCCTTCAGCGGGGTCTTCTTCACCAGGCCCGCCTTGGTGGCGAGGACCAGGTAGGGCGCGGCCTCGTAGTCGCGGATCGCGAGGATCTCGGCGATAGCCTCGTCCGGCTGGAAGGCCAGCAGGTTGGCGACGTGCTGGCCGCGCGCGTCCCGGCCGGCGTCGGGCAGCTCGTATGCCTTGGCGCGGTAGACGCGGCCCTTGTTGGTGAAGAACAGCAGCCAGTGGTGCGTGGTGGAGACGAAGAAGTGGTCGACGATGTCGTCTTCCTTCAGCTTCGCGCCGCGCACGCCCTTGCCGCCGCGCTTCTGGGCGCGGTAGTCGTCCGTCTTGGTGCGCTTGACATAGCCGCCGCGCGTGACGGTGACGACGATGTCCTCCTCGGCGATCAGGTCCTCGATGGACATGTCGCCGTCGTAGGGCACCAGCTGCGTCTTGCGGTCGTCGCCGTACTTCTCGACGATCGCCGCCAGCTCCTCGCTGACGATGCCGCGCTGGCGGACCGGGGAGGCCAGGATCTCGTTGTACTCGTTGATCTTCGCCTGGAGCTCGTCGTGCTCCTGGACGATCTTCTGGCGCTCCAGGGCGGCGAGGCGGCGCAGCTGCATCTCGAGGATGGCGTTGGCCTGGATCTCGTCGATCTCCAGCAGGTCCATCAGGCCGTGGCGCGCGATGTCGACGGTCTCGCTGCGCCGGATCAGCGCGATGACCTCGTCGATGGCGTCCAGGGCCTTCAGCAGACCGCGCAGGATGTGCGCGCGCTCCTCGGCCTTGCGCAGCCGGAAGCGCGTACGGCGGACGATGACCTCGATCTGGTGCTGCACCCAGTGACGGATGAACGCGTCCAGGGAGAGGGTGCGCGGCACGCCGTCGACCAGGGCCAGCATGTTGGCGCCGAAGTTGGTCTGCAGATCGGTGTGCTTGTAGAGGTTGTTCAGCACGACCTTGGCGACCGCGTCCCGCTTCAGGACGATCACCAGGCGCTGGCCGGTGCGCGAGGACGTCTCGTCGCGGACGTCGGCGATGCCGCCGATCTTGCCGTCCTTGACGAGGTCGGCGATCTTCTGCGCGAGGTTGTCGGGGTTGACCTGGTACGGCAGCTCCGTGACCACCAGGCACTGGCGGTTCTGGATCTCCTCGACCTCGACGACCGCGCGCATGGTGATCGAGCCGCGCCCGGTGCGGTACGCCTCCTCGATGCCCTTGCGGCCCACGACGAGGGCGCCGGTCGGGAAGTCCGGGCCCTTGATGCGCTCGATCAGCGCGTCCAGCAGCTCCTCGTGGCTGGCCTCGGGGTTCTCCAGGTACCACTGGGCGCCGGCCGCGACCTCGCGCAGGTTGTGCGGCGGGATGTTGGTCGCCATGCCGACCGCGATACCGGCGGAGCCGTTGATCAGCAGGTTCGGGAAGCGGGAGGGCAGGACGGTCGGCTCCTGGGAGCGGCCGTCGTAGTTGTCCGTGAAGTCGACGGTCTCCTCGTCGATGTCGCGGACCATCTCCATCGACAGCGGCGCCATCTTGCACTCGGTGTAGCGCATGGCCGCCGCCGGGTCGTTGCCCGGCGAGCCGAAGTTGCCGTTGGAGTCGACGAGCGGCATGCGCATCGCCCAGGGCTGGGCGAGGCGGACGAGCGCGTCGTAGATGGAGGAGTCGCCGTGGGGGTGGTAGTTGCCCATGACGTCGCCAACCACGCGCGCGCACTTGTAGAAGCCGCGCTCGGGGCGGTAGCCGCCGTCGTACATCGCGTACAGGACGCGGCGGTGGACGGGCTTGAGGCCGTCACGGACGTCCGGCAGCGCGCGGGAGACGATGACGGACATCGCGTAGTCGAGATACGAGCGCTGCATCTCGGTCTCGAGCCCGACGGGCTCGACGCGCAGCGCCAGTGCCTCTTCGCCCGGCGTCACAGGAGTGTTCTCGTCGGTCATTGCTGGTGAGGGTCCTTCCTGGTGCGGTCAGCTGAGACCGACTCAGATGTCGAGGAAGCGGACGTCCTTGGCGTTGCGCTGGATGAACTGGCGGCGGGCCTCGACGTCCTCGCCCATCAGGACCGAGAACAGGTCGTCGGCCTGGGCGGCGTCGTCGAGGGTGACCTGGCCGAGGACCCGGTGCTCCTGGTCCATGGTGGTCACGCGCAGCTCCTCGGCGTTCATCTCGCCGAGACCCTTGAAGCGCTGGATGGAGTCCTCGCGGATGCGCTTGCCGCGCTGGCGGCCCATCTCGATCAGGGCGTCGCGCTCGCGGTCGGAGTAGGCGTACTCGACGTCCTCACGACCCCACTTGATCTTGTACAGCGGGGGACGCGACAGATAGACGTGCCCGGCCTCGACCAGCGGCCGCATGAAGCGGAACAGGAAGGTCAGCAGCAGGGTGTTGATGTGCTGGCCGTCGACGTCGGCGTCCGCCATCAGGATGATCTTGTGGTAGCGCAGCTTCTCGATGTCGAAGTCCTCGTGCACACCCGTGCCGAAGGCGGAGATCAGCGCCTGGATCTCCTGGTTCTGCAGGATCTTGTCGATCCTGGCCTTCTCGACGTTGAGGATCTTGCCGCGGATCGGGAGGATCGCCTGGTACTCGGGGTTGCGGCCGGACTTGGCCGAGCCGCCGGCGGAGTCGCCCTCGACGATGAAGATCTCGCACTTGGTGGGGTCGTTGGACTGGCAGTCGGAGAGCTTGCCCGGCAGGGACGCCGTCTCCAGCAGGCCCTTGCGGCGGGTCAGGTCGCGCGCCTTGCGGGCCGCCACGCGCGCGGTGGCCGCCTGGATGCCCTTGCGGACGATGTCCGCGGCCTCGACCGGGTTGCGGTCCAGCCAGTCGCTGAGGTGCTCGTAGACGGCCTTCTGCACGAAGGTCTTCGCCTCGGTGTTGCCCAGCTTGGTCTTGGTCTGGCCCTCGAACTGCGGCTCGCTCAGCTTGACCGAGATGATCGCCGTCAGACCCTCGCGGATGTCGTCGCCCGTGAGGTTGTCGTCCTTCTCGCGCAGCAGCTTCTTGTCGCGCGCGTACTTGTTGATCAGGCTGGTCAGCGCCGCGCGGAAGCCCTCTTCGTGGGTGCCGCCCTCGTGCGTGTGGATGATGTTCGCGAAGGAGTAGACGCCCTCGCTGTAGCCGCTGTTCCACTGCATCGCGACTTCGAGGGACAGGCTCTTGTCCTTGTCCTCCGCCTCCAGGTCGATGACCGTGGGGTGCACCATGTCTCCCTTGCGGGAGTTGAGGTACTTCACGAAGTCGACGATGCCGCCGTCGTAGTGGTACGTGACGGTCTTGGGCTCGTCCTTCTCGTCCGCGCCCGCCTCGTCCGCGCCGGCCGTGGCCTTCGCCGACTCGCGCTCGTCGGTGAGCCGGATGGTCAGGCCCTTGTTGAGGAACGCCATCTCCTGGAAGCGCCGCGACAGCGTCTCGAAGGAGTACTCGGTGGTCTCGAAGATGTCCGGGTCGGCCCAGAACGTCACCGAGGTGCCGGTCTCCTCGGTGGCCTCGTGCTGGGCCAGCGGGGCGGTCGGCACGCCCATCTTGTAGTCCTGCGTCCAGCGGTGGCCGTCGGTCCTGACCTCGACGGAGACCTTCGTCGACAGGGCGTTCACCACGGAGACGCCGACGCCGTGCAGACCGCCGGAGACGGCGTAGCCGCCGCCGCCGAACTTGCCGCCCGCGTGCAGCACCGTCAGCACGACCTCGACGGCCGGCTTGCCCTCGGAGGGAACGATGCCGACCGGGATGCCGCGGCCGTTGTCGACGACCCGGACGCCGCCGTCGGCGAGGATCGTGACGTCGATGGTGTCCGCGTGGCCCGCCAGCGCCTCGTCGACGGAGTTGTCGACGACCTCGTACACCAGGTGGTGCAGTCCTCGCTCACCGGTCGAGCCGATGTACATGCCCGGCCGCTTGCGGACCGCGTCCAGACCCTCGAGGACGGTGATGGCACTGGCGTCGTACGACGCTCCTGCTGAGGCCTCAGCGACTCCAGCCTGAGCCTCGGTGGACGGAATGTTCTCGTTGGGGTTGCCGGAATCGGCCACGAAGCGCCCTTTCTGGCACAGCACGAGCCGAGCTCGTCGGCGTTTGCCGGAGCGGCTGCGGCATGTTGCGTTGGTAAGCCTTGATCAGCGTTGCTCAGCTTCTCCCGGCCTCCCCGCGTCGCGGGGCGGGATTGTCTTCCAGTCTACCGGTAGCACTGACACTGATGGGGGTTTGCCGGTACCTGAGTCCTCATGTGCCGCCCTGAACCCGGCTCGCCCGACTCCCGATATGCGGATGGGGGCTCCAAGAGGCTCACAGCGCCACTCAGCGCTTTCGGCCGTCAACCCTTCGCTACTCCAGGGTCAGGTACGGATTCGCACCCGCGTGCGGGTGGACGACGAGGGAAGGAAGAGGAAGAGCGGGGGTCACCAATGTGAAGTCGGTCACTGGGGTACCCAGGGGCGCGGGGCTGCATCGATCTGCGGCTCCGCCGCGTGGGCGCGATCAACCACGACGGCACTGTGGACGGCCGACGACACGACCCGGCACACGCTCACCCGTACGTATCGCCGGGCCCCGTACTCCCCGGCGCCCGCAAGGGCCCATACCGCCGGGACGCTCCCCCAGGATTGAGCACCTTGATCATCCGCACCGCGCCGTGCCCCAGATCCTGGTTCAGCCGAGCCACCAACGCCGGCGCCAGATGCCGAAGCTGCGTAGCCCACGCAGTGGAGTCGCACTGCACGACCAGCACCCGCTCGTCCTCGTCGTACCGCTGCGGCACACAGTGCTTGGCCAGATCGTCCCCGACGATCTGCGGCCAGCGCCCCATCACACCGCCCACCGCCGCCGGCGTCTCCCAGCCGCGCTCGCTGAGCAGCCGGTTGATCGCCGCGCCCAGCGCCATCGGATCACGCCCGTCGGCGCGCGCGCCGGAGCGCAGGCCACCCCCGCGCCGCGCCTGCTTCTTCTGCTGGGCCGCGTCGCCCCGCGCGCGTGCCGCCTCCTTCGCCGCGCGCAACGCCACGCGCGCGAGGTCGACACCCGACGGCTCCGGCGTCCTCTTCGGCTCCTGTGCGGTCATACCCGCTCCACCGTCCCGCCCGACACCGCGTACCGCGCCCCGGCCAGCACCTGCGGTACGTCGTCGTCCACCGCCGCCGTCACCAGCACCTGCTCACCCGGCGCCACCAGCTCCGCCAGCCGCTCCCGGCGCCGGGCGTCCAGCTCGGCGAACACGTCGTCGAGGATCAGCACCGGCTCGTTGCCCTCGGCCCGCAGCAGGTCGTAGGAGGCGAGCCGCAGCGCCAGCGCGTACGACCAGGACTCCCCGTGCGAGGCGTATCCCTTGGCGGGCAGCTGCCCGAGTTTGAGCACCAGATCGTCCCGGTGAGGGCCTACGAGGGTGACGCCCCGCTCGACCTCCTGCTTGCGGGCGTCCGTGAGCGCCGCCATCAGCTGGCCGTACAGGTCCTCGCGCGTGTGCGCCTCGCCCTGCGCCGACGGCCGGTACTCCAGCGCGATCGGGCCGCCGCCCGGCGCCAGCTGCTCGTACGCCTTGTCGGCCAGCGGCTGGATCGCCGCGATCAGATCGAGCCGCTGGGCGAGCAGCTCGGCGCCCGCGCGCGCGAGGTGCTGGTCCCACACGTCGAGGGTGGACAGGTCCATGGAGCGGCCGCCGTGCCTGCGGGCGAGCGCGGCCGTCTTCAGCAGGGTGTTGCGCTGCTTGAGCACCCGCTCGTAGTCGGAGCGCACGCCCGCCATGCGCGGGGAGCGCGCGGTGATCAGCTCGTCCAGGAACCGGCGCCGCTCACCGGGATCGCCCTTGACCAGCGCCAGATCCTCCGGCGCGAACAGCACGGTCCGCACGATGCCGAGCACGTCACGCGGTCTGACCTGCGACGACCTGTTGATCCGGGCGCGGTTGGCCTTGCCGGGGTTCAGCTCCAGCTCGATGAGCTGCTGCCGCTCGCCCTGCCTCACCTGGGCGCGGATCACCGCCCGGTCGGCGCCCATGCGCACCAGGGGGGCGTCGGAGGCGACGCGATGGCTGCCGAGGGTGGCGAGATAGCCGACCGCCTCGACGAGGTTGGTCTTGCCCTGGCCGTTGGGGCCGACGAAGGCCGTCACGCCCGGGTCCAGCGGGACCTCGACCCGGGCGTAGGAGCGGAAGTCGGCCAGCGACAGATGCGTCACGTGCATGTCGATCGCCGACCTCCCCCGGCGTACAGGTGCGGCCCGGGTTTCCCCAGGCTGTGGACTACTTCTTCTCGACCGCGTGGCCGCCGAACTGATTGCGCAGCGCGGCGATCATCTTCATCTGCGGGGAGTCCTCCTGGCGGGAGGCGAACCGCGCGAACAGCGAGGCGGTGATCGCCGGGAGCGGGACCGCGTTGTCGATCGCGGCCTCCACCGTCCAGCGCCCCTCACCGGAGTCCTGGGCGTAGCCGCGCAGGCCGTCCAGGTGCTCGTCCTCGTCGAGGGCGTTCACGGCCAGGTCCAGCAGCCAGGAGCGGATGACCGTGCCCTCCTGCCAGGAGCGGAAGACCTCGCGGACGTTCTCCACGGAGTCGACCTTCTCCAGCAGCTCCCAGCCCTCGGCGTAGGCCTGCATCATCGCGTACTCGATGCCGTTGTGGACCATCTTCGCGAAGTGGCCCGCGCCGACCTTGCCCGCGTGCACCGAGCCGAACTCGCCCTCGGGCTTGAGCGCGTCGAAGATCGGCTGCACCTTGGCGACGTTCTCCGGGTCGCCGCCGTACATCAGCGCGTAGCCGTTCTCCAGGCCCCACACACCGCCGGAGACACCGCAGTCGACGAAGCCGATGCCCTTGGCGGCCAGCTCCTCGGCGTGCTTCTCGTCGTCCGTCCAGCGCGAGTTGCCGCCGTCCACCACCACGTCACCGGGCTGAAGCAGCTCGGCGAGCTCGTCGATCGTCGACTGGGTGGCCGCACCGGCCGGGACCATCACCCAGACCACGCGCGGACCCTTGAGCTTGCCCACAAGCTCTTCCAGGCTGTGGACATCGGCGAGGTCCGGGTTGCGGTCGTATCCGATGACGGTGTGGCCCGCGCGGCGAATCCGCTCGCGCATGTTGCCGCCCATCTTGCCGAGGCCGACGAGACCGAGCTCCATCAGTTGTTCCTTAGGTTGCTGTGGCGTGTGAGGCACCTTCGTACCCACGTCCGAGCCTAAACCCGGACCCTCACGCACAGCTGTGGGCATACGCGCTCATACGTACACCCCCGGCCGCGCCCTCACCTGCGGGTTTCCCCACAGGCCGGGCAGGTTCCGTCCACGGCCTGTGGACAACTCCGCGCAGGTCAGCCGCTCAGCCGCACCGGCATGATCAGGTACTTGTACGCCTCGTCCGCCTCGGCGTCGACCGCCGGCTTGCCGCTGAGCAGCGCGGGCTTGGTGGACGTGGTGAACGACAGCTGCGCCACCGGGGAGTCGATCGCGCTCAGGCCGTCCAGCAGGAAGGTCGGGTTGAAGGCGATCGAGATGTCGTCGCCCTCCAGCTGGGCGTCGACCCTTTCCACAGCCTGTGCGTCGTCGCTGGAACCGGCCTCCAGGATCAGCACACCCTGCTCGAAGCTGAGCCGCACCGGGGTGTTGCGCTCGGCGACCAGGGCCACACGCTTGACGGCCTCCACGAAGGGGGCGGTCTCGATCACGGCGACGGAGTTGAACTCGGTCGGGAAGAGCGTGCGGTACTTCGGGAGGTCGCCCTCCAGCAGGCGGGTCGTCGTACGACGGCCGGCGCCCTCGAAGCCGATCAGACCCTCGCCCGCGCCCGAGCCGGACAGCGCCAGCGTCACGCTGTCGCCGCTCGTGAGGGCCTTGGCGGTGTCCAGGAGCGTCTTGGCGGGCACCAGGGCGACCGCGGAGGCGTCCGGGTTCTCCGGCTTCCACAGGAACTCGCGGACCGCGAAGCGGTAGCGGTCGGTGGAGGCCAGCGTGACAGTGTCGCCCTCGATCTCGATGCGCACACCGGTCAGCACGGGCAGCGTGTCGTCACGGCCGGCGGCGATGGCCACCTGGGAGACGGCGGAGGCGAAGACCTCGCCGGGGACGGTGCCGGTCGCGCTCGGCATCTGCGGCAGCGCCGGGTACTCCTCCACAGGCAGGGTGTGGAGTGTGAACCGCGAGGAGCCGCAGACCACGGTCGCCCGTACACCGTCTGTGGAAATCTCCACCGGGCGGTTGGGCAGGGCCCGCGAGATGTCGGCCAGCAGCCGGCCGGAGACGAGGACGGTGCCCTCCTCCTCGACCTCAGCCTCGACGCTGACCCGCGCCGAGACCTCGTAGTCGAAGCTCGACAGGCTCAGCTGGCCGTCCTCGGCCTTCAGCAGCAGGCCGGCGAGGACAGGCGCCGGCGGACGGGCCGGAAGGCTGCGCGCCGCCCAGGCCACTGCCTCCGCGAGTACGTCGCGTTCCACCCGGATCTTCACGGTTAGCCGCCTCCTGCTGTTGCCGGCGCTCTCGCCCTGCTTCGCTTCGTCGTCTGTCTCGGTGTCCCGAGCCCCTGGGACGGGAAGGACACCGGGGACCAGTCTGACGCACGCCACTGACAGTCGGTGCCCCTCGGGGTCAAGTCGTGACGGGCCGCGGACAAGCGCCGGAGAGCGAGTTGTGCACAGGCCCCGCTTCGAAACGATTCCCGGGCTCTCTCTAGTCGTCGGTAGTAGTAGGGCCTGTGGATACCGTGGATAACTTCGTTTCCGCAGGTCAGAGCCCAAATTTTGTCCCCATCCCCTGGGGACGGAGCCGGTGGACAACCAGGGGCGTCTGTGGAGAACAGAAA
Source organism: Streptomyces sp. enrichment culture (assembly GCF_964272895.1). Taxonomy (GTDB): domain Bacteria; phylum Actinomycetota; class Actinomycetes; order Streptomycetales; family Streptomycetaceae; genus Streptomyces. Next base: position 3,781,586 of record NZ_OZ186832.1, on the reverse strand, counting down.
GTTCTGCACACGCCATGCACAGGGAGGGGCGAGTTCTCCCCAGACTCGTCCCCAGCTTTCCCCGTCTTTCCCACAGGGCAAACAGGCAACCTCGTGTGACGCCTTTCACTCGACCCGGTGGGCGGGTGCGTCCTGTTGCCGAACAGTGGACAGCCATGTGGAGAAGCCGGGGATCATTGGGGACAACGGGCCTCAGCCTGTGGGTTGCCGGTGGAAAACTTTGTACACAGCCTGTGGATTGTTTCTTCGTCCACACCCTGTGGATATCGTTCGTCCACGAATCCACAGCCATCTGACCTGGTCTGATGGTCCTTCAACAGGGTGGTCTGTGGATGGAGTTCGGGACAACTTTCCCGTCCCCACCCTGGGGACGGAAGAAAGTCGCCGAATCTGTGGAGAGTGGCCGTAACCTCGCCCGGATTCGAACAGAGGATGACGCCGGGGAAACGGGAAGGGCGCCCCGGGAATCGTTCCCGGGGCGCCCTGGAGCGTCGTACGAGGGGCTGTGAAGGGCCGTGAAGGGCCGTGAAAGGGCTCTGAGGCGGACCTCAGCCGGCTTGCGGTGGACGGTGAGCCGTTCTGGATGCGGACGGGTCAGCCGGCCTTGATGCGGAGGGCTCAGCCGGCCTTGATGCGGTTGGTGAGCTCGGTGACCTGGTTGTAGATCGAGCGCCGCTCGGCCATCAGGTTGCGGATCTTGCGGTCGGCGTGCATGACCGTGGTGTGGTCCCGGCCGCCGAACAGCGCGCCGATCTTGGGCAGGGACAGGTCCGTCAGCTCCCGGCACAGGTACATGGCGATCTGCCGAGCCGTGACCAGCGCGCGCCCGCGCGAGGTGCCGCACAGGTCCTCGACGGTCAGGCCGAAGTAGTCCGCCGTGGCGCTCATGATGGCCGTGGAGGTGATCTCCGGCGCGGAGTCCTCGCCGCCGGGGATCAGGTCCTTCAGCACGATCTCCGTCAGGCCCAGGTCCACCGGCTGCCGGTTCAGCGACGCGAACGCCGTGACCCGGATCAGCGCGCCCTCCAGCTCACGGATGTTCCGCGAGATCCGGGAGGCGATGAACTCCAGCACCTCCGGCGGGGCGTTGAGCTGCTCCTGCACCGCCTTCTTGCGCAGGATCGCGATGCGCGTCTCCAGCTCGGGCGGCTGCACGTCGGTGATCAGACCCCACTCGAAACGGTTCCGCAGCCGGTCCTCCAGGGTCACCAGCTGCTTGGGCGGCCGGTCGGAGGACAGCACGATCTGCTTGTTGGCGTTGTGGAGCGTGTTGAAGGTGTGGAAGAACTCCTCCTGCGTCGACTCCTTGTCCGCGAGGAACTGGATGTCGTCCACGAGCAGGATGTCCATCTCGCGGTAGCGCTTGCGGAAGCTGTCGCCCTTGCCGTCGCGGATGGAGTTGATGAACTCGTTGGTGAACTCCTCCGAGCTCACGTACCGCACGCGCGTGCCGGGGTAGAGGCTGCGCGCGTAGTGCCCGATGGCGTGCAGCAGGTGGGTCTTGCCGAGGCCCGACTCCCCGTAGATGAACAGGGGGTTGTATGCCTTCGCGGGCGCCTCGGCGACGGCCACCGCGGCCGCGTGCGCGAAGCGGTTGGAGGCGCCGATGACGAAGGTGTCGAAGAGGTACTTGGGGTTCAGTCGCGCGGTCGGCTCGCCCGGTCCGCTCTTGGCCGCGGGCGCCGAGCCCGGTGCGCCGGGGGTTCCCGGAGCTCCGCCGGCGGTGGCCGAGGGGCCGCCGCGGTGGGCGGGGCCGGAGCCGGATTGCGGCTCGGGCAGCTCGCGGCGGGCGCCCTGCTGGTCGTAGTCGCCGCGGCCGCCGTCGAAGTCCGGCCGCTGCTCGTACGCGGGCCGCTCGGGCGTCTGCGGGCGGTAGTCCGGTGAGCCGTAGGAGTCCTGGGAGCCGGTGCCGTAGGGCTCGTGGCCGCTGTGTCCGTAGGCGTCGGCGGCCTGGCCGCCGTAGGTGTCCTGCGAGGAGGGCGAGGCGTACGGGTCGTGGTCGGCGTAGCCGTCGCGGTCCGCGTACGGGTCGCGCTCGGGGAAGCCGAGGCGGGGCTGCTGCCAGCTGTACTCGTCCTGGGCGGGGCGCGGCCAGGCGCCGGGCTCGGGGCGCTGGTACTCGCTGGGGTACGCAGGGCGGGCCGGGGGGAGCTGGTCGGCGCGGGCGGGGGGGAGCTGGTCGGCGGTGCCCGGGAGGGGCTCGGCGCGGTGGCGGCCGTAGCCCTCGTAGGGGGCGGGCTCGGGCTCCTCGTAGCGCGGCTGGGACTGCTGGGCGGGCGGTGCCGGCGGGGCCGGGGGGTCGCCCGCGGTGTCGTCGACGGTGATCGCGATACGGATGGGGCGGCCGCACTCCCGGCTCAGCGTCTCGCTCACGATCGGCGCCAGGCGGCCTTCGAGCACGTTCTTCGCGAACTCGTTCGGTACGGCCAGCAGGGCGGTGTCGGCGACCAGCGCGAGCGGCTGGCAGCGGCGGATCCAGTGCTCGTCCTTGGCCTCGACACCCTGCCCACGGCCCTCACCGAGAAGCTGCTCGAGTACTCGCGGCCACACTGCGGCAAGATCGGCAGGTACGTCAGCCACAGGGCACGCTCTCTCACAGGTCCCACGAACGTGTGGTTTGCGGGACGGATCGGGATGTAGGTCGGGGCGGGTCGGCAGGTACAAACCCGCTGGGCGGGTGACAAGGGAACGAATCGGAGTCCAGCCACGGTAGTCAGCGCGGCGGGTACGGTTCAAGTTGTTGTCCCCAGGCTGTGGACAGTGTCTCCCACGGGGCCCTGGTTTGACCGGATGGCGTAGCCCCGCGTACCGTAACCAGGTCGAGTTGTCGATGGCTGCTGCCGCCTGCCTCCGATGGGCACAGATCGCGTCTAGGTGATCGGAAAGCGGTGCACTCGGGCGTAACGCGAGCTACTCGTGGGCGCACGGTGACAGCCAGGACGGCACCCCGCCACTACCGAATCTTTCTGGAGCCCCCGAGTGAGCAAGCGCACCTTCCAGCCGAACAACCGTCGTCGCGCGAAGACCCACGGCTTCCGGCTGCGGATGCGTACCCGTGCCGGCCGCGCCGTTCTGGCGTCCCGCCGCAGCAAGGGTCGCGCCCGTCTGTCCGCCTGATACCGGTCAGGTCATGGCGTCGTGCTGCCCACCGAGAACCGGCTGAGGCGGCGCGAGGATTTCGCGACCGCGGTACGACGAGGACGCAGGGCCGGTCGCCCTCTTCTCGTCGTCCACCTACGAAGCGGTGCCACGGACCCGCACGCGCCTGGGGAGAGCGCTCCTCCGACGCGTGCGGGTTTCGTCGTGAGCAAGGCCGTGGGCGGTGCGGTCGTGCGCAACAAGGTCAAGCGCAGACTCCGTCATCTGATGCGTGACCGGGTGGCCCTGCTGCCCCCCGGTAGCCTGGTAGTGATACGCGCGTTGCCCGGTGCGGGCGACGCCGACCACGAACAGCTGGCCCAAGACCTGGACGCCGCCTTGCAGCGGCTGCTGGGAGGGGGCGCGCGATGAAGTACCCGCTGCTGGCGCTGATCAAGCTGTACCAGTGGACGATCAGTCCACTGCTCGGGCCGGTGTGCAAGTACTACCCGTCGTGCTCCCACTACGGCTACACGGCCATCGACCGGCACGGTGCGGTCAAGGGCACGGCCCTGACCGCCTGGCGCATCCTGCGGTGCAATCCGTGGTCGCTGGGCGGTGTGGACCATGTCCCGCCGCGCAAGCGGCCGCGATGGCACGAGATGCTGCGCGGTGCCTGGCGCGCACGCAAGGGCGGACCCTCCGCCGCCGACCCGGCCACCGAGGGACAGAATTCCTCCAGTCCTTCGAGCCCGGCCGCAGAGACTCCGTCCCATGCCCAAGGAGCATGATTAGTGGACACGATTGCCAGCCTCTTCAGCTTCATCACCACACCCGTCTCCTGGGTCATCGTGCAGTTCCACAAGCTGTACGGTGCGATCTTCGGACCTGATACGGGCTGGGCCTGGGGCCTGTCCATCGTGTCCCTGGTGATCGTCATCCGGATCTGCCTGATCCCGCTCTTCGTGAAGCAGATCAAGGCGACGCGGGCCATGCAGACGCTCCAGCCGGAGATGAAGAAGATCCAGGAGCGCTACAAGAACGACCGGCAGCGCCAGTCCGAAGAGATGATGAAGCTGTACAAGGAGACGGGTACCAACCCGCTCTCCTCGTGCCTTCCCATCCTGGCGCAGTCGCCGTTCTTCTTCGCGCTGTACCACGTGCTGAACAGCATCGCGAACGGCGACACGATCGGCTCGATCAACCAGAGCCTGCTGGACAGCGCGCAGAAGGCCCACATCTTCGGGGCTCCCCTGGCCTCGACGTTCACGGACAGCGCCGCGGACGCCCAGGCGCTCGACGCCTCGATCACGACCGTCCGCATCGTCACCGCGGTCATGATCATCCTGATGTCGCTGTCGCAGTTCTACACGCAGCGCCAGCTGATGACGAAGAACGTCGACACCACGGTGAAGACGCCGTTCATGCAGCAGCAGAAGATGCTGATGTACGTCTTCCCCGTCATCTTCGCCGTCTTCGGCATCAACTTCCCCGTGGGTGTCCTCGTCTACTGGCTGACCACCAACGTGTGGACCATGGGCCAGCAGATGTACATCATCCGCAACAACCCGACGCCGGGCTCCAAGGCCCAGGCCGCCTACCTGGAGCGGCTGACCAAGCACGTCACGCACCACGGCAAGGTCCGCCGGCGCAGCGAGCGGGTCATCGTCAAGGCGATCGTCGCCAAGGGCCGGGACCGCAACGAGTACGAGCGCAAGTTCATCAACGGTCTGAGCAAGGCGGGCCTCGCGGCCCAGGCCGACGGTTCTGTGATCAAGAGCGAGACGGCCGTGGCCACCGTGACCGAGGACGGTACGCCGGTCACCACCGCCGCGGGTCAGGCCAAGCGCCAGCAGCCCAAGCGGCAGACGAAGTCCCAGCGTCAGTCCGCCGCCAAGGCGGCCGGTGAGCCCACGTCGCTGGAGAAGGCCGACACGCCCCAGGACGCCGCTCCGGCTGCCCAGAAGAAGGCCGCACCCAAGCCCGGCTCCGGTGGCCGCAGCAAGGCGCAGTCCGGCCGCAAGGGTCCGCAGCGCCCCAAGTCCCCGTCCAAGAAGTAAGAAGGAGTCCATCCCGTGACGGAAGGCACCACCTCCGCCGCTGCCGAGGGTGCAGACACCCTGACCCGCCTGGAGCAGGAGGGCGAGATCGCGGCGGACTACCTCGAGGGTCTGCTCGACATCGCCGATCTCGACGGCGACATCGACATGGATGTCGAGGGCGACCGCGCCTCTGTCTCGATCATCAGCGACGCGGGCAGCCGCGACCTGCAGAAGCTGGTCGGCCGGGACGGCGAGGTGCTTGAGGCGCTCCAGGAGCTCACGCGCCTGGCCGTGCACCGGGAGACCGGGGACCGCAGCCGGCTGATGCTGGACATCGCCGGCTTCCGGGCCAGGAAGCGCACCGAGCTCGCCGAGCTGGGCGCCAAGGCCGCGGCCGAGGCGAAGAGCACCGGCTCCCCGGTGAAGCTGAAGCCGATGACGCCGTTCGAGCGCAAGGTCGTGCACGACGCGGTCAAGGCCGCGGGTCTGCGCAGCGAGTCCGAGGGCGAGGAGCCGCAGCGCTTCGTCGTCGTACTGCCTGCCTGATCGCTCCACACGCTCCACCGGCCCCGTCTGTAGCGCAGGCGGGGCCGAATTTTGTCAGCCTGATAGTTCTGGTGGTTCTGGTGTCGGCGCCTGGGCGCGTCGACGCGGTACGGAAGGACGGTCCCCGTGACGGAGGCAGCGGAGCTCCCCCCTGCGCCCGAGCAGGCACGTGAGGTGTTCGGCGATCGCTTCGCGGACGCGGTCCGCTATGCGGAGCTGCTCGCCGAGGCGGGTGTGAAGCGCGGTCTGATCGGCCCGCGTGAGGTGCCCCGCCTGTGGGAGCGGCATCTGCTGAACTGCGCGGTGCTCTCCGAGGTGGTGCCCGAGGGCGTCACCGTGTGCGACGTCGGTTCGGGGGCCGGTCTGCCCGGTATCCCGCTGGCCCTCGTCCGGGAGGATCTGAAGATCACGCTCCTGGAGCCGCTGCTGCGGCGTACGACCTTCCTGACCGAGGTCGTGGAGCTGCTGGGGCTGGACCACGTGACGGTGATGCGCGGCCGTGCCGAGGAGGTCATGGGCAAGTTCACCCCGGTCCATGTGGTCACGGCCCGGGCGGTGGCCCCGCTGGACCGCCTGGCCACCTGGGGCATCCCGCTGCTGCGGCCCTACGGCGAGATGCTCGCCCTCAAGGGCGATACCGCCGAGGAGGAGCTGAAGAGCGCGGCCACGGCCCTGAGCAAGCTGGGTGCCGTGGGCACGTCCATCCTTCAGGTGGGCGAGGGCGTGGTGGATCCGCCGTCCACGGTCGTGCGGGTCGAGGTCGGCGAGAGTCCCGGTGGCGTGCGTTTCGCGGCCAAGCGGGCGAAGGCTGCGCGTACGGGGCGGGCGCGGCGGCGGCGCTGAGCGGAGCGAGGCCGGTCTCGTGAGGGGGTCACGTGCGGGGGCCTCGTGCGGGGGAGGCCGGTCTCCGGCGGTGTGAGGTCGGTCTCGTGCGACGTACTCCACATAAGCTGCCCAACCTACGCATGACGGAGTGTCGCGACAGTTCGGCCGTGAGTGCGCTGCATCGTGTTTCACGTGAAACGTCGCTCACTGCTGCACGGCATCATCAGCCGGGGCCGCGCCGCGGCCGAACCTCGCGACCGTAAGCCCCTTGGCTCCCTCGACAAGCCCTCCGAGTCCCTCGACAAGCCTGATGGTTCACCCGATGCGGGATCGGAGTTGTCCACAGAGGTGGATTTCTCCACAGAAGCACCGGCCTCACTGGTTCACGACCCCGAAGACATGGGAGGCTCTGTTCATTGCGAGCCTGAAGTCGAGGAGAGTGAATCCTTGCGGTCCGACGCCAACATCGCGGGACCGATGACCGATCCGGTCCCCGGTCCCCGTACCGAGTCGCCGGGGATGGATGTTTCACGTGAAACACCGCCCCCGATGGACGACACCCCCATCGGTCGTGCCGCCCAGTTGGCGGTCGAGGCTCTGGGCCGCGCCGGCGAGGGCCTTCCGCGGCCCGAGCAGACCCGGATCATCTGCGTGGCCAACCAGAAGGGCGGGGTCGGCAAGACGACGACCACCGTCAACCTCGCCGCGTCTCTGGCTCTGCACGGCGCCCGGGTCCTGGTGATCGACCTCGACCCGCAGGGCAACGCCTCCACCGCTCTGGGCATCGATCACCATGCCGAAGTCCCGTCGATCTACGACGTGTTGATCGAGAGCAAGCCGCTCGCCGAGGTCGTGCAGCCCGTGCCCGACGTCGAGGGTCTGTTCTGCGCCCCCGCCACGATCGATCTCGCCGGTGCGGAGATCGAGCTGGTGTCGCTGGTGGCTCGGGAGAGCCGGCTTCAGCGGGCCATCCAGGCATATGAGCAGCCGCTGGACTACATCCTCATCGACTGCCCGCCCTCCCTCGGTCTGTTGACGGTCAATGCGCTCGTCGCGGGCCAGGAGGTCCTCATCCCCATCCAGTGCGAGTACTACGCGCTGGAGGGCCTGGGCCAGCTGCTGCGCAACGTCGACCTGGTGCGCGGGCATCTCAACCCGACCCTGCATGTGTCGACGATCCTGCTCACCATGTACGACGGCCGGACGCGGCTGGCGTCCCAGGTCGCGGACGAGGTGCGCAACCACTTCGGCGACGAGGTGCTGCGGACGAGCATTCCCCGCTCGGTCCGTATCTCCGAGGCGCCGAGCTATGGGCAGACGGTGCTGACCTACGATCCCGGATCGAGCGGTGCGCTGTCCTATCTTGAAGCGGCGCGAGAGATCGCGCTGAAGGGCGTGGGCATCAGCTACGACCCGACCCGCGCCCACATCGGCGCGCAGAACAACCCGAACATGGTGGAGGGGATCCAGTGAGCGAGCGACGAAGGGGACTGGGCCGTGGTCTCGGCGCGCTGATCCCCTCTGCCCCGACGGAGAAGACACCGGCTGCGACGGCGGTGGGCGGCGGCGCATCCACCTCCCCCGCAGGGCTCTCGATCCTGACGTCCGAGCGGGGCATCGCCGCGGGCAAGCTGATCGAGGCTCCGCCTGTTTCACGTGAAACAGAGGCTCCCGCCGCACCGGAGCTGCCTGCGCCTCCGATCGGAGCGCACTTCGCGGAGATCCCCCTCGACGCCATCACGCCGAACCCGCAGCAGCCGCGTGAGATCTTCGACGAGGACGCGCTGCACGAGCTGGTCGTCTCCATCAAGGAGGTCGGCCTTCTCCAGCCGGTCGTCGTCCGGCAGGCCGGCCCCGGGCGCTATGAGCTCATCATGGGTGAGCGCCGCCTGCGGGCCTGCAAGGAGCTGGAGCTTGAGGCCATCCCGGCGATCGTCCGGCACACGGACGACGACAAGATGCTCGTGGACGCGCTCCTGGAGAACCTCCACCGGGCCCAGCTGAACCCGATCGAAGAGGCGAACGCCTACGACCAGCTGCTGACGGACTTCAACTGCACTCATGACGAGCTGGCGGAGCGCATCGGCCGTTCCCGCTCGCAGGTCACCAACACCCTGCGGCTGCTGAAGCTCTCCCGTCCGATCCAGATCCGGGTCGCCGCCGGGGTGCTGTCGGCGGGCCACGCGCGGGCGCTGCTGGGTGTCCAGGATCCGGATGAGCAGGAGCAGCTCGCCAAGCGGATCGTCGCCGAAGGTCTCTCGGTGCGCTCGGTCGAGGAGATCGTGCAGCTGATGGGATCGCGGGAGCAGAAGCCCTCGCGCGCCAAGAAGCCCCGAGCCGGAGCCCGGCTGTCCCCGGCGCTGTCCGATCTCGCCACGCGCCTCTCGGACCGCTTCGAGACCCGTGTGAAGGTCGACCTGGGCCAGAAGAAGGGCAAGATCACGGTCGAGTTCGCCTCGGTCGAAGACCTTGAGCGCATTCTCGGCACGCTGGCCCCGGGTGAGGGCCCCGTTCTCCAGAAGAGCCTTCTGGAGGGCGGCTCCGACGACGTGGAGGACTGAGCCGAGCAGGGGCGCGCCACGCCGGACGTGCGGGGCGGGCCAGGCCGGCGGAGCGAGCCGTGTCCGGTGTGTACCGGATCACGGCTCGCTCTTTGCTTTCTGCCGGTATCGAGTGAATCGCTGGGTGGTTACGATGCGAACGGGAAGGGATCATCCACCTGCCGCCCGCGCTGCCGCGGGCGAGGGAAGTGAGGAACAGCCTTCATGGGGCGTCGGCTCGCACCGCTCACGCTGGACAACCTTCAGGATCTCCCCCAGCGCTGCCGTTCGTGCGTCTTCTGGGAGCTGGACCCCGTCAGCGGCGAGGCCGCGGTGAAGGCCGGTACGTCGGAGTTGGAGAAGGAGTCGTGGATCTCCGCCGTGCTGCTGGACTGGGGCTCCTGCGGCAGGGTCGTCTACGTCGACGACGTGCCCGTGGGCTTTGTGCTCTACGCGCCACCCGCTTATGTCCCCCGCTCCGCGGCGTTTCCGACGAGCCCTGTGTCACCGGACGCCGTACAGCTGATGACCGGCTTCATCGTGCCCGGCTACCAGGGGCAGGGTCTCGGGCGGGTGATGGTCCAGACGGTGGCCAAGGATCTGCTGCGGCGGGGCTTCAAGGCGATCGAGGCGTTCGGGGACGCCCGCTGGAAGGAGCCCGCCTGTCTGCTGCCCGCCGACCATCTCCTGGCGGTCGGCTTCAAGACGGTGCGGCAGCATCCCACCCATCCCCGGCTCCGGCTGGAGCTGCGCACGACCCTCTCCTGGAAGGAAGACGTGGAGATGGCGTTGGACCGGCTGCTGGGAGCGGTGCAGAAGGAACCGGCGCTGCGTCCCCTGTGACAGGACGAAGGGGCCGGCCCTGTGCGGGCCGGCCCCTTCGTGTTTCACGTGAAACGTCGCTCCGTCTCACCCGTGCGTCACTGGGAGATGAAGTCCTCAAGGTCGCGCAGGATCGCAGCCTTCGGCTTGGCGCCGACGATGGTCTTGGCGACCTCGCCGCCCTGGTAGACGTTCAGCGTCGGGATGGACATAACGCCGTACTTGGCGGCCGTGGCCGGGTTCTCGTCGATGTTCAGCTTGACGATCTCGATCTTGTCGCCGTACTCGGCGGCGATCGCCTCCAGGGACGGCGCGATCTGGCGGCACGGACCGCACCAGGCGGCCCAGAAGTCCACCAGGACGGGCTTGTCGCTCTTGAGGACGTCCTGCTCGAAGGAGTCGTCGGTGACGTTCTTCAGGTTGCCGGCCACGGGGGGCTCCTTTAACTGGTTGTGCGTGGGGCGGGTGGAGGGGGGTCAGACAGCGGTCTTCTCGGGCTCGGCCTTGTCGCCGTCGGCGAGGGCGGCGAGGAAGCGCTCGGCATCGAGGGCGGCGGAGCAGCCGGTACCGGCCGCGGTGATCGCCTGACGGTAGGTGTGGTCCACGACGTCACCGGCAGCGAAGACACCGGTCAGGTTCGTCCGGGTGGAGGGGGCGTCCACCTTCAGGTAGCCCTCCTCGTCCAGCTCCAGCTGGCCCTTGAACAGCTCGGTGCGCGGGTCGTGGCCGATCGCGATGAACAGGCCGGTGACGGGAAGCTCCGAGAGCTCACCGGTCTTGAGGTTGCGCAGCTTGAGACCGGAGAGCTTCTGGTCGCCCTGGATCTCGGCGACCTCGCTGTCCCACACGAACTTGATCTTCGGGTCGGCGAAGGCACGCTCCTGCATGGCCTTGGAGGCCCGCAGGGTGTCCCGGCGGTGGACGATGGTCACGGACTTGGCGAAGCGCGAGAGGAAGGTGGCCTCCTCCATCGCGGTGTCGCCGCCACCGATCACGGCGATGTCGTGGTCCTTGAAGAAGAAGCCGTCACAGGTGGCGCACCAGGAGACACCGCGGCCGGACAGGGCGTCCTCGTTCGGCAGGCCCAGCTTGCGGTGCTGGGAGCCGGTGGCGACGATGACCGCCTTGGCCTGGTGGACCGTGCCCGCGGTGTCGGTGACCGTCTTGATCTCACCGGTCAGATCGACGGAGACGATGTCGTCCGGCACGAGCTCAGCGCCGAAGCGCTCGGCCTGAGCACGCATGTTGTCCATGAGCTCGGGGCCCATGATGCCGTCCTGGAAGCCCGGGAAGTTCTCCACCTCGGTGGTGTTCATCAGCGCACCACCGGCGGTGACAGCGCCCTCGAACACCAGGGGCTTCAGCGACGCGCGCGCGGTGTAGAGCGCCGCCGTGTAGCCGGCGGGCCCGGAGCCGATGATGATCACGTTACGGACGTCGCTCACGGCTTGATTCCTCGTCTCTGGACTGCGTCGTTCGACCGGTGGGAGCTCCTTTCGGAACTCTCACCCCACCCAACGGATCCTAAGGGGCGCGCATTCCCACTGTGTCCGGGCACACGAAGGGACGACACCCAGGCGTCAGGGAGACGTGGTGAGGCTCAGGGACGGTCGTAGGAGGTCTTCAGCAGAACCTCCGCCTTGGCCGTGGAGTCCTGCTGCACACAGACGGCGTCGACGATGTAGACGTTGACCTTGCTGCTGTCGGCCGTGTCAGCCAGGACGACGAGCAGTGCCTCGCGTCCCTTGTAGACGCCCTCCTCGGTGGCGAGCGCCGGGGTGTTGCGGCCGATGCCCTCTCGGACGCACTCGGGGACCGTCGGCTGCTGGAAGACCTTCGGGGACTCCTTGGTGCTGTGGCCCTCCATGGAGGGGCCGCCTTCGAGGCTGCGTGGAGTGCGCGAGCCGCCTCGCATGCTGTCCTTCGCGGTGAGCAGGTCGGTGACCTGGCGTTCCAGCGTGCCTTGGGCGAAGGTGTCCGAGGCGGAGGTCTGCTCGTCGTGCTCGGGGGATCCGGACGGGGATCCGCCTCCCCATGAGGACAACAGCAAGGAGCCGAGCCCCAGCGCGGCCGCGGTGAAGGCGGCGCCGAGCACGGCGATCCGACGGCGTCCGGGGCGACGGTCCTTGCGACCGGGGCCGGTGGCGGCCCGAGGGCGGCCGGCGGGGCGATCAGCGGGTCGGTCGCCGGGTCGGTCGGGCGCGGGCGATGTTTCACGTGAAACACGGGGGTCGTCATCCTCGGAGTGCGCCGCGGGAGCGGACGACACCTCCTCGGAGGCCGTGGACTCGGAGGCCGTGGGCTCGGAGGCCGCGGGCACGGAGGTGCTGCGCTCAGAGGAACTGCTCTCGGAGGAGCTGCGCTCGGTGTGGCGTTCGGCGGCGTCGGCCCCGGCGGCGTCGGCGGCGTCGGCCTCCGAGGCGAGGAGCGCTTCCGCGGCCAGCGCCGCGTCGATGCGCCCCGCCACATCGGCGGGCATCCGGGGCGGTCCGGGCAGTGTCCCGAGCGCCTGCCGGATCTCCTCCAGGGACGCGTAGACGTCCGCGCAGAGCTCGCACTGCTCCAGATGCCGCCGTACGTCGGTGCTCCGGGACGGGGGCAGCAGGCCCTCGGTGAGGTCGGAGATTTCGGCGACGTCCGGGTGCCCGGCCGTGTCCGTCGAGGAAGTCACGCTCGCCCACCTCCGCCCTTCACTGCAGCTGAGTCGCTTGGCCCGGAATCCTCGGGACCGGCAGAGCGCGGTCCCGCTGCGGGTGGGACGGATGTCCCCTGCGTCCGGTTCCGCCCCTCGTCCTTCGAACCGCCCTCTCGGGTGCTTTCCGGCCGCAGATGGGTGAGGAGCGGCATAAGTCTGGCCCTGCCGCGCGCGCACCGGCTCTTCACGGTCCCGGTGGGCACGTCGAGGATGCGGGCGGCCTCGGCGACGGGGTAGCCCTGCATGTCCACCAGGACGAGGGCGGCCCGCTGATCCGGGGGCAGGGTGCCGAGCGCCTCGATCAGCTGCCGGTGCAGTTCGTTGCGCTCGGCCGGCGCCGAGGCCGACTCGTGCGGCTCCAGCAGCTGCTCCAGGCGCTCGGTGTCGTCCACCGGAGCGGTCTTGCGCGAGGCGGCCTTGCGCGCCCGGTCGAGGCAGGCGTTCACGGTGATGCGGTGCAGCCAGGTCGTGACGGCCGACTTGCCCTGGAAGGTGTGCGCGGCCCGATAGGCGGAGACCAGCGCGTCCTGGACGGCGTCCGCGGCCTCCTCGGGGTCCCCCAGCGTGCGCAGGGCCACGGCCCACAACCGGTCGCGGTGCCGACGCACGAGCTCGCCGAATGCCTCGGGGTCGCCGGACACATGCCTGGCGAGCAGGTCCTGGTCGCTCACCCCGGCGTATCCGGGATCCTCAGCCATCCGGCCTCCCCGTGCGGTGGACGTCAGCCCGTGAACTTCACATCGGTGATGGCCTGCTTGAAGCCCGCGTTGCTGTAGTCGTCGTACGGCGCGTACGGCACGTGCGTGATCCAGAGCAGCACGTACTGCGTCTTCGCCTTCTTCGACGCCTTCACCGTCAGAGAGTCCCCGGTGGCGGTCGCGGTTCCGATCTCCTTCGCGGAGTCGAGGGGGTCGGACGGGGACAGCGAGTCGACGGCGTACAGGTGGACCGTCGTGCGGTCGCCGGTGTACCGGAGCCCTATCGAGGCGGCCGAGACCGTCTTGGCGGAGCCGAGGTCGTAGACGATGCCCACGCCGGGCTTGTAGGGCGCGAGCTCCGGGCCTTCGGTGTAGCTCTTGGTGCGCCAGTAGGTGGAGCTGTCCCCGTCGTAGGTGTGGGGCACGTCCTCGGCGGCCTGGGCGTTGCCCTCGGCGACGTACTCCTGCGCGTTGGTGATGGCGATCGGCTGGAGCGGCTTGGGCTTGTTCTTGTCGCCGTCTTCCGTGGTCTGCGTCCGGTTGGTGTCCTCCGCCTTGCCGCCGCGCTCCATGAGGGCGTCCGCGAGCTGCCAGCTGCCCAGGCCGAGGGCGGCGATGAGGAGGGCGGAGACGGCCCACTTCAGGGCCTTGCCGGTACGGGTCTGCAGCGGGGGCGGCGGGGCGGGCACCGGCTGGGTGACGCCGGGGTGGGGTGCCGGGCGGCCGTAGGTGCCCTGCTGATAGGTGGTGCGCTGGTACTCGGGCGGTGCGGTGAACGCCGGCTCCGGCGGGCGGATGCGGGGCATCTCGCTGATCGCCTTGACCAGTTCCTCCGGCGTGGTGCACGCGGCCTCGTGCTTCGAGGCCGTCGCCCCGTCGTTGGCGAGGGCCCGCATGGCGAGCTCGGACAGCCCGCGGTGCACGCCCGCCCGTACCTGGTCGGGGGCGATCAGACCGATGTCCTTGGGCAGCCCGGACAGCCCGTACGCGTCGTTCTCGTACGGCCAGCGCTGGGTGAGGGCGGCGTACAGCAGGGCGCCGATCGACTCGGTGTCGGTGCGCTGCGGGGAGTCGGAGCTGATGCCACGCAGCGCGGCGTTGACGGCGAGGCCGCGGATGCGCCACTGACCGGTGGAGGTGCGCAGGACGGCGTTGGGGTTCAGGCGCAGATGGGCCAGGCCCTCGCGGTGGGCGGCGGCCATGGCGGAGGCGATCTGGCTGACCAACTGGTAGGCGTCGTGCGGTTCGAGGGGGCCGGCGGCGAGCAGCGCGGTCAGCTCGGTGGCGTCGGGCAGCCATTCGTGCACCACGTACACGAGGTCGTTCTCCTCGACGGCGTCGAGGACCTGGACGAAACGGGGGTCGCCCAGCAGGGCCGAGGACCGGGCCGCGGCGAGGACGGAACGGGCACGCGAGTGGTCCGCGGGCAGGATGTGAACGCCGACGGCGCGGCGGAGTTTCTCGTCGACGGCACGCCAACTGCTGAAACCGTCCAGACGGGTGACGCACTCCTCCAGGCGGTAGCGCCTGGCGAGCTTGTGACCGCTGTGCAGCTCGGGCGGTGAGACCTTTCCGGGACCTTCCGTCCCGCCGCTCCCCTGTGCCTCGTCCTTGTCCGTGTCCCGCTCCCCGGTCTGCTCCGCCCCGTCGGCCGTGGACTGGCCCGCCTGGTCCGCCTCGGCGGTCAGCGGCGCCTCGCCGCTGTTGTCTGCCACGTCGACGGCAGCCCTGCTCCGATCCGCCACCGTCGTCTGCCTCCCCATCCTTTGCGCGCCGTCCGACGCCGAAACCAATTGTGCCCACAGTCCGTCGCTGTGCACGACACACAGCGGCGGACGATGGTTGTGCGCGTACCTCCCCGCCTCAGCGGCCCAGTCGGCCGCGCACCATGCCGACCATGGAGTTCAGCTCCTCGATGCGCATCCTGCGGGCCGCGACGAAGAAGACGCCGAAGAGGACGGCACCGCCGGCCAGCAGAGCGGCCAGGGAGCCGAGGACGCCGAGGCCGAGGGCCTGGGCGATGCCGTAGCAGGCCGCGCCGCTGAGCAGCGCCGCCGGGACGGAGGCGATGCAGAGCCGTGCGTACGTCCGCAGCACGCGCGCGCCGTCCAGGTCGCCACCGAGCCGCTTGCGCAGCCGCCGCCAGGCGACGCCCACGCCGATGACGTAGGCCAGGCCGTAGGAGGCGGCCATGCCGGCCACGGCCCAGCGGGCCGGCAGCAGGAGGTAGCACAGGGCGGAGGCGCTCGCGTTGACGGCGGCCACGATGACCGTGTTGTAGAAGGGGGTGCGGGTGTCCTCGTAGGCGTAGAAGGCGCGCAGGACGACGTACTGCACGGAGTACGGGATCAGGCCGAGGCCGAACGCCATCAGCATGTAGCCCATGTTGGTGGCGGCCTCGGTGCCCGAGGAGCCGAAGATCAGGGTGCACATGGGGATGCCGAGCGCGATGAACCCGAAGGCGATCGGGACGATCGCGACGGCCGTCGTGCGCAGGCCCTGGGAGATGTCGTCCCGGACGGCGCCCGCGTCGTTCTCGGCGGCCGAGCGGGAGATGCGCGGCAGCAGGGCGGCCATCAGGGAGACGGTGATGATGGCCTGCGGAAGTCCCCAGATGAGCTGGGCGTTGGCGTAGGCGCTGAAGCCGGTGCCGTCCACGCCGGAGTCGACGATCGACGCGGTGGCCAGCTGGGTGACCACCAGGGCGCCGGCCTGGTTGGCCAGGACGAACAGGACCGTCCACTTGGCGAGCTTCGCGGCCTTGCCCAGGCCGTGGCCCTTCCAGTCGAAGCGCAGCCGCAGCCGGAACCCGGTCTCGCGCAGGTAGGGGATCATGGCCAGCGCCTGGACGACGAGGCCGAGCAGGATGCCGATGCCCAGCAGCCGGATGGCCTCGTCCGGGATGTTGTCGACGGTCATCCCGGAGTTCTCGGCGGTGCCGTACACCCACAGGAACATGCCCAGCGTCACGATGATGACGATGTTGTTCAGGACCGGGGTCCACATCATCGCGCCGAAACGGCCGCGGGCGTTGAGGATCTGACCCATCACCACATGGACGCCCATGAAGAAGATCGAGGGCAGGAAGTACCGGGTGAAGGTCACGGCCACGTCGAACGCGGCGGGGTTCGAGGCCAGCGGGTTCGACAGGGCGCGGACCAGGTACGGGGCGGCGAACATGCCCGCCGCGGTGAGCGCCGCGAGGGCCACCATGACCAGGGTCAGCAGCCGGTTGGCGTATGCCTCGCCGCCGTCCTCGTCGTCCTTCATCGCCCGTACGAGCTGCGGGACGAAGACGGAGTTCAGGCCGCCGCCGACGGTCAGGATGTAGATCATCGTCGGCAGCTGGTAGGCCACCTGGAACGACTCGCCGAGCAGCAGCAGGCCCAGCGCGGAGACGATCATCGCCGAGCGGATGAATCCGGTGAGCCGGGAGACCATCGTGCCCGCCGCCATCACCGCGCTGGACTTCAGCAGGCTCGCGGCGCGGCCGCTCTTCCCCCTGCTCGGCGCGGGCGTCGGGGCGGCGGGGGGCTCGGCGGGTTCGAGGGGCTCGGCGGGAGCGGGCGTGGGGGCCTCCTGCTGCGGGGCGGGACCCTGGGGCATTCCGTAGGGGGCCGCCGGGGCCTGGCCGGGGTACGGCGCGTGGGCGGGGCCGGGCACGGAGAGGTGGCCGGCCTCCGGGTGGGTGCCGTGCTGCTGCTGGTCGCGGAAGAGGTGCGCGAAGGCGTCGTGCTCGTGGCGCTCCTCGCCGGCCTGGGTGACCAGGTCGTCGACGCCGACGTACTGGGTGGTGCGCGGGTCGTCGCCGTAGGGCAGGTACTGGGTCGCGCCGTCCGGCTCGGGGGCGGGGGGCTGGGCCCACACGCGCGGGTCGGGTGCGTACGGCGACTGCGGCGGCTGGGCGTACAGCGGCTGCTGCGGGTACGTGCCGGGGGGTGGCGGCGGGTGCGCGGCGCGGTCGTAGAGCGCCTCGGAGACCGGGTCCTGGGCGGCGAGATCCTGCGCCCGGTAGGGGTCCTGCTCGTAGGCGTCCTGGAGGTACATGTCGGCCGGATGCTGCGCCGGTACCTGGCCGTGCTCGGGCGGCGGGCCCTCGGGGTGCCCCGGGCCGCCCACGGCCTGGCCGCGGTCACCGTCGTACGGCGCGTTCATGGTTACCCCACCTTATCGTCCCGGGCCCACCGGCCACGACATCCTCAACGGTCCACTCTCTCACCCGTGCCGGACGGGTCCGTGTTTTCCGCTGCGGTGTCCGGTGTCGGGTCACTCGCCTGCTCCGGCTCGCCTGCCCGGGAGCGGGCGTCCGACTCCTCCGAGTCCTGCGTCTGCTCGGTGAGACGGTCCTCGGTGCCCTCGGGGTTCTCCGCGGCGTCGGCGGACTCGCCCGCCTCGTCGGCGTCCTCGCCGTTGCGGGCGGCCGCGCGCTTGCGCTGGGTGTACATCCGGAAGCCTGCCAGGACGAGCAGCAGCACACCGCCGCCGATGACCAGCATGACCGTGGCGGTGAACTCGGTGACCTTCACGTCGAAGGTGACCGGCTCGCCGTATGCCTGGCCGTCCTCGGTGAACAGCTGGGCGATCACCGTGACCTTGCCGTTGGCGTTGGCGGAGGTGGTGAACTTCACCGACTGGCTGTGGCCGCCGGAGACGGACACCGTCTGCTCGTCGTACGCCTCGCCGCCGATCTCCAGCCGGTTGGGGCTGGTGGAGGTGAGCCGCAGGACGAGGTTGTCGACGTCCTGCACCAGGTTGTTCTGCACGGTGACCGGGATCGTGGCGCTGCGCCCGGAGAGCTTGGTCTCCGACTTCTCGATCAGGACGACCTGACCGGCCAGGTCGTCGAGATAGCTCTGGACGCCGTTGCGGAACTTCTGCGCCGCGATGCGGTGGCCACGCCAGGAGGTGGACATCTCCCGGTTCATGGCCCGGCCGAACGGGGTCACCACGCGGGACTCGTCCGTGAGGATGACCTTGAAGTTGTCGAGCTTCCCCTGCGTGGTGGCGATGTCCACGAAGGCGCTGCGCGGCAGCTCCTGCCTCCGCAGCGCGGTGGGGTAGTCCGAGGCGGGGGGCACCCGGGTGCTGGCGCCCGGGTCCGGCTTGGTGGCCGCCGTGTCCGAGAGGGTCTGCGCCTGGTACCAGGAGCTGCCCTGCAGCGCGGCGAACGCCTGGGCCATGGTGTGGGCCTGGCTGGCGGTCGGCATGCGCTGCGGGGCCACCACGATGCTGCGCTGCTTGTCGATCTGGAGGTTCACGGCGAGGCTCTGCGCCAGGAAGCGCTGCACGGCGAGCGTGCCCGCCGACGCCGTCGTCAGATCGCCCTGGAACGCCGTCGACAGCCGGGCGTCCGCCACGATCGCGGTGGTGCCGCCGCCGATGGGGCGGGGCGCGGACGGCGTGTAGGTCAGGCTGTCGGTCTCCTGGAGGCTGTCGCTGCGCGCGATCACCTTGTCGGCGCCCGCGGAGGTGGCGACCTTGACGATCGAGGGGTCGACGGCACCGTTGACCGGCCAGGCGAAGTCGGTGGACGCCTTCACATGCAGGACCGTCCCCACCGTCGTCACGGCGGCGTCGGTGGCCTCCTTGAGGTGGCTGAGCGAACCGGTGACGTTCGTGCCGTTGTGCGCCAGGGACGCGAGGTCCGGGTCGCCGAAGGGCAGGGCGACGACCTCCTTGCCCTCCACGGCCTTCTGCAGGTCGGACAGCCACCGCTTGGCGACGGCCTGGCTGCGGCCCGGTGTGACGGTGCCGTCCGGCGCCTTGATGTCGTAGCGCTCGGTCATGGCGTCGACGGAGGCCAGCAGGTCGGGGTCGATCACCCAGGTGACGTCGAGGTCCTTGCCGAGCGACACCAGCTGTTCCAGCCGGCCGCCGGGCGAGAGCTCCTTGGCCAGGCCGTCGTCGAGGAAGACCGGGGTCTGCTTCTCGTTGGAGCCCGTCTCCGCGGTCATATGGGCGTCGGAGATCAGGGGCCACAGGAACGTCGTCCGGGTCGTGCTGTCCGCCTCGCCGGGCTGCCACGGCAGGAAGGTCCGCTGGAAGCCCAGCACCTGCTCCCACTGCTGCTCGGGGGTCTCGCCGGACAGCGCGACGCCGAGCTGGTAGATCCCGGCCTGGTCCAGGTTCAGCTCCTGCACGGGCACGGAGATGCTGAAGTGCTCCGCGACTCCGGGGGTGAGGTCGGGCAGCTTCTGGGTGTAGTCGTCGCCGATCTCCGAACCGTCCGCGCCGGCCACGTACTCGCCGCCCTCGTACGCGTCGTCGATTCCCGAGCGCGTGTCCAGCTCGGGTCCGAGCAGCAGATCCACCTGGGCGTCGGTGACCGGCTGCTTGCTGTTGTTGGTCACCGTGCCGGACACGGTCAGCGTGTCGTCCTCGGTCGGGACGGCGGGGCTGAGCGAGTCCAGGGAGACGGAGACCGTACGGGAGCCGGAGGCGTCCTTGGCCGACGTCTGGCCCGCGGCCTGTGCGGGCTGGCCGGCGGTCAGCTGGAGCAGACCGGCCAGCAGAGGGGCGGCGGTGAGCAGGGCTCCGGTGCGCCGCAACCAGCGGCGGGCAGGTGAGGGACTGGTCCCCTGGAAGTCTGCCGCCTCGGCCACGCGCTCGCCCGTCCCTCGTCGTCGTCAGTGGTCGTCCCAATGTGCGTCCACGCATGGTAACGATGCGCGCTGAGGGGAAGTGCCGCGGAGTGCTCCACAAGATCAGCGGGCATCGGGCGCGGGCACCTTATAGGTGCTTGGCCAGCGGGAGCGCCGATTGCGGCGAGATGCATCACAACAGTGGCTTTGGGCGTGTACCGCACGTAACGGCCTGTAACCGCCGAAGGGCCGGTCCTGTCGGACGGAGGGCCGGTGCCTGTCGGAGGAAGGGACCGCTGCCCCGTCGGAGGAAGGGCCGGTGGCTGTCGTAGGAAGGGCCGGTGCCCGTTTAATGGAGGCGCCCGTCGGCGCTCGGGCCACGTACCCTCTTACGTTGTGCCGAACGCCAACGAAGACCACCTCATTGCCCCGGAGCACGACCGCGCGGTGACCGAGCCGCTGCAGGTCGCGCCAGTCGCCGACGACCTCGCTCGCCGTTTCCAGGAGGCCGGGTTCTCCCTCGCCCTGGTCGGCGGCTCGGTACGGGACGCGCTCCTCGGCCGGCTCGGCAACGACCTGGACTTCACTACCGATGCCCGCCCCGAGGACGTCCTGAAGATCGTGCGGCCCTGGGCGGACGCCGTGTGGGACGTCGGCATCGCCTTCGGCACGGTCGGCGCGCAGAAGGACGGCTACCAGATCGAGGTCACGACCTACCGATCCGAGGCGTACGACCGGACCTCCCGCAAGCCCGAGGTGTCCTACGGCGACTCCATCGAGGAGGACCTGGTCCGGCGGGACTTCACCGTGAACGCGATGGCGCTCGCGCTCCCGGAGAAGAAGTTCATCGACCCGCACGGCGGCCAGGCCGACCTGGCGGCCCGGGTGCTGCGCACGCCGGGGACGCCCGAGGCGTCCTTCTCCGACGACCCGCTGCGGATGATGCGCGCGGCGCGGTTCGCGGCCCAGCTCGACTTCGAGGTGGCTCCCGAGGTCGTCACCGCCATGCGGGAGATGTCCGGCCGCATCGAGATCGTTTCGGCCGAGCGGGTGCGGGACGAACTGAACAAGCTCATCCTGTCCGCCCATCCCCGCAAGGGCCTGACCCTGCTGGTCGACACCGGGCTGGCCGACCATGTACTGCCCGAGCTGCCGGCGCTGCGGCTGGAGAGCGACGAGCACCACCGCCACAAGGACGTCTACGACCACACGCTGATCGTCCTGGAGCAGGCCATGGCGCTCGAAACCGACGGCCCCGACCTCACCCTGCGCCTTGCGGCACTGCTGCACGACATCGGCAAGCCGCGGACACGGCGCTTCGAGAAGGACGGCCGTGTCTCCTTCCACCACCACGAGGTGGTCGGCGCCAAGATGACGAAGAAGCGCATGACCGCGCTGAAGTACTCCAACGAGCTGGTGAAGGACGTCTCGCGACTGGTCGAGCTTCACCTGCGCTTCCATGGCTACGGCACCGGTGAGTGGACGGACTCCGCCGTCCGCCGCTACGTCCGCGACGCCGGCCCTCTCCTCGACCGCCTCCACAAGCTGACCCGCTCGGACTGCACCACGCGCAACAAGCGCAAGGCGGCCGCCCTGTCCCGCGCCTACGACGGCCTGGAGCAGCGCATCGAGCAGCTCAAGGAGCAGGAGGAACTGGACGCCATCCGCCCCGACCTCGACGGCAACCAGATCATGGAGATCCTGGGCGTGAGGCCGGGCCCCGAGGTCGGTCGCGCCTACAAGCATCTGCTGGAGCTCCGGCTGGAGCACGGCCCGATGGGGCATGACGCCGCGGTGGAGGCGTTGAAGGAGTGGTGGGCCCAGGAGCAGAGCTCCTGAGAGTCCGGACAGCGAAGGGGCGCCATGTTTCACGTGAAACACGGCGCCCCTTCCGTCGTTTCACGGACATGTTTCACGTGAAACGTGGCGTGCGACCGGGGTCGAGCCAGGTCGGCGGATCAGACCTCCGACGTGCAGAGCAGGAACTCGTCGCCGTCACCCGTCTCGGCGTAGAAGCCGGTGGCTCCCTTGACCTTGCGGCACTCGGTCTCGGCGGTGAACGACGTGAAGTGACCGTCGACCTTCTTCAGGACCTTGGCCTCGGCCTCGGAGGAGGTGCAGTCCACGACCTCCATGCGGTCCGTGGAGGAGGAAGCGGCCTTCAGGCAGTCGCCGACCTTGGCCTGGTCGGCGTCGTCACGGCTGCCGAGGTAGCCGCCGATGATGGCGGTGAGGGCCGCGACACCGATGACGGCGAACTTGATGATCTTGAACTTGGAGCGGCGGCTCTGCGGCTGCGGCGGGACCGGCGCGGCGGCCTGGGGCGGGAACGGCGCCTGGGTCGGGGAACCCTGAGGCTGGGCGTACGGGTTCTGGCCCTGGGCGAAGGGGTTCTGGCCCTGGGGCGGCGGAGTGGACATGCGAGGGTCCCCCTTGATGTGACGTCGTACGGACGCACATAAGAAGCGGATAAGACCCACGTAAGTTATCGGCTGCCTCTGACATCACCAGGGTCAGGAGAGGCTCTGTGGCACTGATGTGACACTCAGGGGCGTCCGAAGCGGGTCATAGCCGTCGCAACGGTCGCGTAGATCGCGGCCACGGTGATGACGAGCGGCACGGAGCGGCCGTCAGACGGGAGCATCAGCGCGGCGACGGCCGCGGCGCCGACGAAGGCGATGTTGAACAGGACGTCGTAGACCGAGAAGACCCGGCCGCGGAAGCCGTCGTCGACCGAGGACTGGACGATGGTGTCGGTGGAGATCTTCGCGCCCTGGGTGGTGAGCCCGAGGACGAAGGCGGCCGCCAGCAGCGGACCGGTGGCGAACGGGAGCCCGAGGGCCGGCTCCAGCACGGCGGCGGCCGCGGCGCACCCGGCGATCCACCCGCCGGCCCCCAGCCGCTCCACCGCCCACGGCGTCAGCACGGCCGCGGCGAAGAACCCGGCCGCCGACACGCCGAGCGCCAGGCCCAGCAGCGCCAGCCCCTCGTCCTCGTCGGACGTCAGGGCGTACCGGCACAGCATCAGCACCATCACCGTCAGGGCGCCGTAGCAGAACCGCATCAGGGTCATCGCGCCGAGCGCCCAGGCGGCCGCCCGGCGCGGCGGTTCGGCCAGGTGCCGGACGCCCGCGGCCAGATCCCGCAGCGTGCCCGAGAGGGCAGCCGTCAGCCGGGGCCGGACGAGGGCGGGGTCCGGGCCCAGCAGCTCGCGCGGGATGCGCAGCGCGGCGAGCGCCCCGCACAGATACAGCGTGGCACCCAGGAGCACCACGGCCGCGTCGGAGTCGGACACCAGCAGGCGTACGGCGAAGGCGAGCCCCGCGCCCGCGGTCGCGGCGAGCGTGCCGGCGGTCGGGGACAGGGAGTTGGCCATGACCAGCCGCTCGCCGTCCACGACCCGGGGCAGCGCGGCCGACAGCCCCGACAGCACGAAGCGGTTGACGGCGGTGACACACAGGGCGGAGACGTAGAAGAGCCAGTCCGGCGCCTCGCCGAGGATCAGCAGCGCGGTGACCGTCGCCAGCAGGGCGCGCAGCACATTGCCGTGCACGAACACCTGGCGCCGGCGCCAGCGGTCGAGCAGTACTCCGGCGAAGGGACCCACCAAGGAGTAGGGGAGCAGCAGGACGGCCATGGCGGAGGCGATGGCGGTCGCCGAGGTCTGCTTCTCCGGGGAGAAGACGACGTAGGTGGCGAGCCCGACCTGGTACACACCGTCGGCGCCCTGGGAGAGCAGTCGTACGGCGAGCAGGCGCCGGAAGTTCCCGAAGCGCAGCAGGACCCGAAGATCGCGTACGACGGCCATGGGGCACAGCCTCACATACGGCGAGGGTCCCCGGGGCGCATTGCCTCGGGGACCCTCGAACAGCCCTGGGAGGGGAGGAGCCTTAGCGCTCGACCTCGCCCTTGATGAACTTCTCGACGTTCTCGCGGGCCTCGTCGTCGAAGTACTGCACCGGCGGGCTCTTCATGAAGTAGCTCGACGCGGACAGGATCGGGCCGCCGATGCCGCGGTCCTTGGCGATCTTCGCGGCGCGCAGGGCGTCGATGATGACACCCGCGGAGTTCGGGGAGTCCCAGACCTCCAGCTTGTACTCCAGGTTCAGCGGGACGTCACCGAAGGCGCGGCCCTCCAGGCGGACGTAGGCCCACTTGCGGTCGTCCAGCCAGGCCACGTAGTCGGACGGGCCGATGTGGACGTTCTTCTCGCCGAGGTCCCGGTCGGGGATCTGGGAGGTGACGGCCTGCGTCTTGGAGATCTTCTTGGACTCCAGGCGCTCGCGCTCGAGCATGTTCTTGAAGTCCATGTTGCCGCCGACGTTCAGCTGCATCGTGCGGTCGAGGATGACACCGCGGTCCTCGAACAGCTTCGCCATGACGCGGTGCGTGATGGTCGCGCCGACCTGGGACTTGATGTCGTCACCGACGATCGGGACACCGGCCTCGGTGAACTTGTCCGCCCACTCCTTCGTACCGGCGATGAAGACCGGCAGGGCGTTGACGAAGGCGACCTTGGCGTCGATGGCGCACTGGGCGTAGAACTTCGCCGCGTCCTCGGAGCCGACGGGCAGGTAGCAGACCAGGACGTCGACCTGCTTGTCCTTGAGGACCTGGACGACGTCGACCGGAGCCTCGGCGGACTCCTCGATGGTCTCGCGGTAGTACTTGCCGAGGCCGTCGAGGGTGTGGCCGCGCTGGACGGTCACGCCCGTGGAGGGCACGTCGCAGATCTTGATGGTGTTGTTCTCGGAGGCGCCGATGGCGTCGGCGAGGTCGAGGCCGACCTTCTTCGCGTCGACGTCGAAGGCCGCGACGAACTCCACGTCACGGACGTGGTAGTCGCCGAACTGGACGTGCATCAGGCCCGGGACCTTGGACGCCGGGTCGGCGTCCTTGTAGTACTCGACGCCCTGCACCAGCGACGCGGCGCAGTTGCCCACGCCGACGATGGCTACGCGAACCGAACCCATTCCGGTTGCTCCCTGTGTGTGTACTCGGTGAAGCCCTTTTGGGACCTTCACGTGGCGGTGTCGTCGGGCGTATCCGGTCGGGGCGTGTCCCCTGACCGGGGCAGGCCGCCCGTCGCTCCAGATGTGGTGTCCTGCTGAGCGGACTCCCCGGTGCCGGAACCACGAAGGTCCCGTCCGGCCCGCTCGCTCTCGATGAGCTCGTTCAGCCAGCGCACTTCGCGCTCCACGGACTCCATTCCGTGGCGCTGGAGCTCAAGGGTGTAGTCGTCGAGGCGCTCCCGGGTGCGCGCGAGCGAGGCGCGCATCTTCTCCAGGCGTTCCTCAAGGCGGCTGCGGCGGCCTTCGAGCACGCGCATGCGTACGTCGCGGGAGGTCTGCCCGAAGAAGGCGAAGCGGGCGGCGAAGTGCTCGTCCTCGTACGCGTCGGGCCCCGTCTGCGACAGCAGCTGCTCGAAGTGCTCCTTGCCTTCCGCCGTCAACCGGTAGACGATCTTGGCGCGCCGGCCCGCGAGGGACGCGGCCAGGGCGTCCTCGGGGGCGCTCCCCGGCTCCTCGATCAACCAGCCGTTGGCGACCAGCGTCTTGAGGCAGGGGTAGAGCGTCCCGTAGCTGAACGCACGGAACACTCCCAGCGACGTATTGAGCCGCTTGCGCAGCTCATAGCCGTGCATGGGCGATTCGCGGAGCAGGCCGAGTACGGCGAACTCGAGGATCCCGGAACGCCGGCTCATCGTCGCCTCCTCTCTGCCGCGACCCGGTGGACGGGTGCCGTGACGGTCTTTATGTCGCTCTGATGTATCGACTCGATACATCACGACGATAGAACGACGTTGCTGGTGCGACAAGAGGGGGAATGGTGAGCGGCGTCACATCACTGATTCGTCGGCGGAAAGTTGCCTGATTTGGGGTGAACTTCAGGGCTAGGCGGGTTTTGGCGGTGCGTAGTCTGTGCGGCATGCATACCGCCGGGAACCGCGTGACGCCTGGGGACGTCCTGGTCCCCGGTGCAGTACGGGTGAATGCGGCATCGACCGCGTCCGTACTTCGGGGGGACCGGAAACCAGCCGCCGTTTCCAGGCGCGCGAAAGGTGCGCCTGCCCGAGGAGTAGTCGTTCGATGAGCGAGCACCGCCGCAAACCGCCGCAGCCGCAGGAAGGCGGACGCGCCGCGGCCCGACGCGGGCAGTCCGGCTCGTCCTCCGGCCGCCGTGCGGCACCGCGAGGCGCCACCGGATCTCCCTCCGACGCGTACGGGACGGGAGGCGAGGAGCGTACGTACGGTGGCCGGGCCGAAGCCCGGCGCGCGGCGCAGCGCAGCGGAGGCGGGCGGCGCCGTGCGGCCGACCCCGGTCGCGGCGGGCGGCGCGCCGCTCCCGGCCCGGGCGGCCCCGGCCGCGGCCGAGCGCGCGGTGCGGCCCCCGGTCGCAAGCGGTTCATCGACTACCCGCGCGCGGGCAAGTACGGCTGGCGGCGCTGGGTGCCGTCCTGGAAGCTCGTCTCCGGTCTGTGCCTGGCCTTCTTCGGCAGCCTGGTCGCGATCGCGGGCATCGGCTACGCCATGGTGAGCGTCCCCAACGTGCAGTTGGCGGCGACGGCGCAGAACAACGTCTACTACTGGTCCGACGGCACCGAGATGGTGGCCACCGGCGGCGAGACGAACCGGCAGATCATCAATCTGTCGCAGATCCCCAAGGAGATGCAGAACGCCGTCATCTCCCAGGAGAACAAGACGTTCTGGACGGACAAGGGCATCGACCCCAAGGGCATCGCCCGCGCCATGTTCAACATGGCACGTGGAGGTGAGACCCAGGGCGGCTCGACGATCACTCAGCAGTACGTGAAGAACGCGATGCTGAACGACCAGTCGCAGACGGTCTCCCGCAAGTTCAAGGAGCTGTTCGTCTCCATCAAGGTGGGCACGTCGGTCACCAAGGACAAGATCCTGGAGGGCTACCTCAACTCCGCCTACTACGGCCGTAACGCGTACGGCATCCAGGCGGCGGCCCGCGCCTACTTCAACAAGAACGCCTCCGAGCTCAACCCCGGCGAGTGCGCCTTCCTCGCCGCCACCCTGAAGGGCGCCACCTACTACGACCCGGCGGGCGCCGTGAACATCGACAAGGCGGCCACGCCCGACGCCAACAAGCGCCGCGCCCTGCGGCAGATGCAGGACACGCTGGAGAAGATGGTCGAGTACGGCCACCTCGACCCGGCCACGCGCGCCAAGTACACCGAGCTCCCCAAGACCCAGAACCCGCGCTTCAACACCGCCCTGAGCGGCCAGATCGGTTACCTCGTCGACCTCGCCAACGGTTACATCGTCAACCACAGCGAAGAGACCGGCATCACCCAGGACAAGCTCCAGCAGGGCGGTTACTCGATCTACACGACCTTCGACAAGAAGAAGGTCAAGGCCCTGGAAGACGCGGTCAAGAAGGTCCGCAAGGAGAACATCGACCCCAAGAAGCGCCCGGACAAGGACACCCACGTCCAGTTCGGCGGCGCCTCCGTGGACCCGGAGACCGGTGCCATCAGGGCCATCTACGGCGGTGAGGACGCCACCAAGCACTTCACCAACAACGCCGACGAGACCGGTGCCCAGGTCGGTTCGACGTTCAAGCCCTTCGTGCTCGCGGCGGCCATGACCTGGGGCGTGCGCGACCCCGAGCTCGGCCCGGTCCAGGCGCAGGACGAGCGCACCCTGGTCTCTCCGAAGAGCCTGTACAGCGGCAAGAACAACCTCAAGATCAAGAACTACGACGGCACCGTCTGGCACAACGAAGAGGGCAAGGAGTGGCTCCAGGAGAACGACGGCAAGGAGTCCGTGGGTGAGGCGCCCGACTACAAGATCGACCTGCGCTGGGCGATGAAGAAGTCGGTGAACTCCGCCTTCGTGCAGCTCGGCATGGACGTCGGCCTGGACAAGGTCAAGGAGGCCGCGGTCGCCGCGGGCCTCCACGAGGACAGTCTGGCCGGTACCTCGGTCCCGTCGTTCTCCCTCGGTATCTCCGACCCCAGCGCGATCCGCATGGCGGGCTCGTACGCCACCTTCGCGGCCAGCGGCAAGCAGCGCGACCCGTTCTCGGTCACCAAGGTCACCAGCAAGGACGGCACGGTCTTCGAGCACGAGGTCCAGACGGAGCAGGCGTTCACCTCGAAGGTCGCCGACAACGTCACGGACGTCCTGAAGACCGTGGTCGAGGACGGTACGGGTAAGAACGCGCGGCTGGACGACCGGGAGGCGGCCGGTAAGACCGGTACCACCGACGACAACAAGTCGGCCTGGTTCGTCGGCTACACCCCGCAGCTGTCCACCGCGATCACCATGTTCCGGTACCCGGACGACGAGAAGATCAAGAACCGTACGTTCCTGCCCATGTACGGAACCGGTGACCAGGAGTCGATCCACGGTTCGTCGTTCCCGTCGGAGATCTGGCACGACTACATGACCGAGGCGATGAAGGGCGAACCGGCGAAGAAGTTCCCCAAGCCCGAGCCCATCGGTGAGGTCGTCAACGCCGAGCCGACGCCGACGCCGACTCCCTCGCCGACCGAGACGGAGAAGGAGAGCCCGTCCCCGACTCCGACGCCCAGCCCGAGCCAGTCGACCTCCCCGAGCCCGACGCCCACCGAGACGTGCAACAACTGGTGGAAGTGCGATGAGGAGCCGCCCACCGGTGGCACCGACACCGGCGGGACCGACATCGGAGGCGCGGACGGCGGAATCACCTCGTCCCCGTCCCCCTCGCCGAGTGACGGCGGTGAGGGCAATGGCAACGGGAACGGCAACGGAGGCGGCCTCTTCGAAGGCACGACCGGCGACGAGACGCAGTAGCCGATTCGCCCGGCAAAGGTGTTTCACGTGAAACACCGGGCCGCCGCACCCACTCGGGGGCGGCGGCCCTCGCCGTTTTCTCAGACATCTACGGCAGGATGTGCCCCATGCCCAGTGCAGAAGGAACGCAAGCTCGCCGGCCGGACCCGGTGTCGCCGACCCATGCCGACGCGGTCGCCGCGAGCGGCAGCGAGCTGATCGGCGGTCCGCTCGGGCGGCATGCCCAGACGGGGACGTCCTGGTGGACGCCCGTGCGGATCATCGCCCTCGTGGCCATCGGCATGTTCGCCCTCGGCCTGGTCCAGAAGGCGCCCTGCTACAACGGCGGCTGGTTCTTCGGCGCCAGCACGCAGTACACCCACGCCTGCTACTCCGACATCCCGCACCTGTACAACGGGCGCGGATTCGCCGACGGCCTGGTGCCGTACTTCGACCGGCTGCCCGGCGACATGGAGTACCTCGAATACCCGGTGCTGACCGGCGTGTTCATGGAGGTCGCCGCCTGGCTGACGCCCGGCAGCGGCAGCATCCAGGACCAGGAGCAGTGGTACTGGATGGTCAACGCCGGAATGCTGATGGCGTGCGCGGCGGTCATCGCCGTCTGCGTCACCCGCACCCACGCCCGACGGCCCTGGGACGGTCTGCTGGTCGCCCTGGCGCCCGCCTTCGCGCTGACCGCCACCATCAACTGGGACCTGCTGGCGGTCGCTCTGACGGCCTCCGCGATGCTGATGTGGTCGCGGGGCCGCTCCCTCGCCTTCGGCATCCTCCTGGGGCTCGCCACGGCCGCCAAGCTGTATCCCGTGTTCCTGCTGGGCCCGCTGCTCGTGCTGTGCTGGCGGGCCGGCAAATGGCGGGACTTCGGCACGGCCCTGGGAGGCGCCGTTCTGGCCTGGGTGGTGGTGAACCTGCCGGTGATGGTCTTCGCCTTCGAGGGGTGGTCGAAGTTCTACCGCTTCAGCCAGGAGCGGGGCGTCGACTTCGGCTCCTTCTGGCTGATCATGGCGCAGAACTCCAAGGACCCGCTGGAGACCGAGACCGTCAACACCCTCGCCACTCTGCTGGTGCTGCTGTGCTGCGTCGGTGTCGCCGCCCTCGCACTGGCCGCCCCGCGCCGGCCCCGCTTCGCCCAGCTGGCCTTTCTGATCGTCGCGGCGTTCATCCTCACCAACAAGGTCTACTCGCCCCAGTACGTGCTCTGGCTGGTGCCGCTCGCCGTACTCGCCCGGCCCAAGTGGCGGGACTTCCTGATCTGGCAGGCATGCGAGGTCGCCTACTTCCTCGGTATCTGGCTGTACCTCGCGTACACGACCAGCGGCGACGCCCACAAGGGCCTGCCGACCGACGGCTACCACTGGGCCATCGGGGTGCACCTGGCCGGCACGGTCTATCTGTGCGCCGTCGTGGTGCGGGACATCCTCATGCCGGAGCGGGACATCGTACGCCGTGACGGCGCCGACGACCCCTCGGGCGGGGTGCTCGACGGAG
Source organism: Streptomyces sp. enrichment culture (assembly GCF_964272895.1). Taxonomy (GTDB): domain Bacteria; phylum Actinomycetota; class Actinomycetes; order Streptomycetales; family Streptomycetaceae; genus Streptomyces. The sequence continues at coordinate 3,751,464 of NZ_OZ186832.1, read as the reverse complement.
CGCCCGACGTCTTCGTCCTCGGCCCCGCGGCCCGTCCCCCGCGGCACGCGGCGCACGCCGAGGGCCCGCAGGTGGAGTGGGGCACCGGGAAGGCCGTCGGCAACGGCCTCACCAAGGACGCCTCGCCCTGACAGATCGGCATCGGCAACGCGAAGGCCGTACACGGATCGTCCGTGTACGGCCTTCTGCGTACAGCTATAGGGCGGCGGAGCGGGCGCTGCGCGCGGGGCTCAGCGGTCCACGAGGCGGTCGAACTGCGTGGTGGTGTGCCGCAGATGCGCCACCAACTCGTCGCCGACCTGCGGCTCCGGGGCGTCCGCCGGCACGAACAGGATCGACACCTGCATGTGCGGCGGCTCGGCGAACCAGCGCTGCTTGCCGCCCCAGACGAACGGAGAAAGGTTCCGGTTCACCGTGGCCAGACCGGCCCGGGCGACACCCTTGGCGCGCGGCATGACACCGTGCATCGCCTTCGGCGCCTCCAGGCCCACGCCGTGGGACGTACCGCCCGCCACGACCACCAGGAAGCCGTCGGAGGCGGCCTTCTGCTGGCGGTAGCCGAAGCGGTCGCCCTTGGCCACGCGGGTGACGTCCAGGACCGCGCCGCGGTACTCGGTCGCCTCGTGGTCGCCCAGCCACAGTCGCGTGCCGATGCGCGCGCGGAACCGGGTCTGCGGGAACTGCTGCTGCAGCCGGGCCAGTTCCTCGGCCTTGAGGTGGCTGACGAACATGGTGTGCAGCGGCAGCCGGGCCGCGCGCAGCCGGTCCATCCAGCCGATGACCTCCTCGACGGCGTCCGTGCCGTCGGTGCGGTCCAGCGGCAGATGGATCGCGAAGCCTTCGAGGCGGACGTTCTCTATGGCGGCGTGCAGCTGCGGCAGATCCTGCTCGTTGATGCCGTGCCGCTTCATCGAGGACATCACCTCGATGACCACCCGAGCACCCACCAGGCCGTACACGCCGTCGACCGACGACACCGAGCGGATGACCCGGTCCGGCAGCGGCACCGGCTCCTCGCCGCGCCGGTAGGGCGTCAGCACCAGCAGGTCACCGCCGAACCAGTCCTTGATGCGCGCGGCCTCGTACGTCGTGCCGACGGCGAGGACATCGGCACCCAGCCGCGTGGCCTCCTCCGCCAGCCGCTCGTGCCCGAACCCGTAGCCGTTGCCCTTGCAGACCGGGACGAGCCCTGGGAACTGCTCCTGCACGTGCTTGTGGTGCGCCCGCCAGCGCGCGGTGTCGACGTAGAGCGTGAGCGCCATGGCCGGACCTGGAACCTTTCTCGTGGCTGCGGTGTATCAGAGGTATGGGAGCTATCGGAGCTATCGACCGTACCGAAGCGCGTGACGCCCGGTCAGCGGCGCGAGCCGGATCAGCGGCGGGACATGTAGATGTCGAGCGCCTTGTGCAGCAGCTTGTTGAGCGGGAAGTCCCACTCGCCCAGGTACTCGGCGGCCTGGCCGCCCGTGCCCACCTTGAACTGGATCAGGCCGAAGAGGTGGTCGGACTCGTCCAGCGAGTCGGAGATGCCGCGCAGGTCGTAGACGCTCGCGCCGAGCGCGTAGGCGTCGCGCAGCATCCGCCACTGCATCGCGTTCGAGGGCCGGACCTCACGGCCGATGTTGTCGGAGGCACCGTAGGAGTACCAGACGTGCCCGCCGACGATCAGCATCGTCGCCGCGGACAGGTTCACACCGTTGTGGCGGGCGAAGTACAGCCGCATCCGGTTGGGGTCCTCGGTGTTGAGGGCCGACCACATGCGCTGGAAGTACGACAGCGGGCGGGGCCGGAAGTGGTCGCGCACCGCCGTGATCTCGTACAGCCGCTGCCATTCCTCAAGGTCGTGGTAGCCGCCCTGGACGACCTCGACACCGGCCTTCTCGGCCTTCTTGATGTTGCGGCGCCACAGCTGGTTGAAGTTCTTGTGGACCTCTTCCAGGGAGCGGTTGGCCAGCGGCACCTGGAAGACATAACGGGGCTGGACATCGCCGAAGCCGGCGCCGCCGTCCTCGCCCTGCTGCCAGCCCATGCGGCGCAGCTTGTCGGCCACCTCGAAGGCGCGCGGCTCGATGAAGTCGGCCTCGATGTCCCGCAGGCGCTTCACGTCCGGGTTCTGGATGCCCTGCTTGATGGAGGAGGCATCCCAGCGCCGGATGATCACCGGCGGGCCCATCTTCACCGAGAAGGCGCCCTGCTGCTTGAGGTGCGCCAGCATCGGCTGGATCCAGTCGTCGAGATTCGGCGCGAACCAGTTGATGACCGGGCCCTCGGGCAGATAGGCCAGATAGCGCTTGATCTTGGGCAGCTGCCGGTAGAGCACCAGACCCACACCGACCAGCTCGCCCGTGCGCTCGTCGAACCAGCCCAGGTTCTCCGAACGCCATTCCGCCTTGACATCGGCCCAGGCCGGGACCTGCATGTGACTCGCCGCCGGCAGGCTCTGGATGTATGCCAGATGCTGCTCGCGGCTGATGGTCCTCAGGGTCAGGCTCATTCGGGGCGCTCCTCGGGCTGGTGTGTCCCCATGGGTACAGGGGCTCCGGCTCTCGCGCGAAGCCTACTGCGCCCGACGAGCGCCCCGACTGGGGCATACGGCAGCCGCGCCCCGGTCCTGGCGGGCTGCCGGGGTGTTCAGCGGTGGTCCGGGTTGGGCCGGGAGAGTGTCCCCGGCATCACCACAGGCCGCCGAAGAGGCCGCCGTGCGCCATGCCGAGGAAGAAGCCGATGGCGCACGCGCCGAGGCCCAGGATCAGTCCGAAGCGCTCACGGGTGGTCTCGGAGATCCACTGCCCGTAGGCGCCGGTGAAGATCCCCACCAGACCCGTCCAGGAGCTGAGCAGATGGAGGTTGTGGAACATCGCCGTGATGAACGAGATCGCCCCGAGCACCAGGGTCACGGCGAGCAGCGTGTCCTGGAGGGGGTGGGACTTGCCGTCCGTGGCGAAGAGGGATCCGGCGGTGTTGGGTCGCAATGCTTGTGCCATGAGGGCACCTCCTGCGGAAGGCGGCGCATCGTAGCGCCATACACACCCGATGTGTACAGATTGACGGTCCTGGCGGCCTGATTTCAACCGGAAGCCGGTGTGCGGGTACTCTGTACCGTCTGCACCGGTGTCTGCCCAGGCCGCGGCCGGGGATCTCTGTTCGAGCCCCCGATTGTCAGTGGCGGCCGATACCGTTGTTCACGCATCACAACCCTCCTGCCACGGAACGACCGTGGCCGCTGAGTCCAAAGGAGGTGGGTTCCACATGCGTCACTACGAGGTGATGGTCATCCTCGACCCCGATCTCGAGGAGCGCTCTGTCTCCCCGCTGATCGAGAACTTCCTTTCTGTCGTCCGTGACGGTGGCGGAAAGGTCGAGAAGGTCGACACCTGGGGCCGTCGTCGTCTCGCGTACGAGATCAAGAAGAAGCCCGAGGGCATCTACTCGGTCATCGACCTGCAGGCCGAGCCTGCGGTCGTCAAGGAGCTCGACCGCCAGATGAACCTGAACGAGTCGGTCCTCCGGACCAAGGTCCTCCGTCCCGAGACCCACTGAGCTTCTTCGCTCAACGGATCTCGGGTTTCGAGTAGTACCGCAAGCAGCCAGCAGCAAACCCGCCGAGAGGTTCCCCCATGGCAGGCGAGACCGTCATCACGGTCGTCGGCAACCTTGTCGATGACCCCGAGCTGCGCTTCACCCCCTCCGGTGCGGCGGTCGCGAAGTTCCGTGTCGCGTCCACTCCCCGCACCTTCGACCGCCAGACGAACGAGTGGAAGGACGGCGAGAGCCTGTTCCTGACCTGCTCGGTCTGGCGTCAGGCGGCGGAGCACGTCGCCGAATCGCTCCAGCGAGGCATGCGCGTGATCGTGCAGGGCCGGCTGAAGCAGCGGTCCTATGAGGACCGCGAGGGTGTCAAGCGCACGGTCTTCGAGCTGGACGTCGAGGAAGTCGGGCCCAGCCTGCGCAACGCCACGGCCAAGGTCACCAAGACCGCCGGTCGCGGTGCGCAGGGCGGTGGCGGCGGCTTCGGCGGCGGTGGCGGCCAGCAGGGCGGCGGCTGGGGCGGCGGCTCCGGCGGCGGCCAGCAGGGCGGCGCTCCCGCCGACGACCCGTGGGCCACCGGCGCTCCTGCCGGCGGCCAGCAGGGTGGCGGCGGCTGGGGCGGTGGCTCCGGCAACGGCGGCGGCTACTCGGACGAGCCCCCCTTCTAGACCCTCGGGTCAGGGGTGGGTCCGTACCCAAACTTCTTGATCACACAGGAGAAACACCATGGCGAAGCCGCCTGTGCGCAAGCCTAAGAAGAAGGTCTGCGCGTTCTGCAAGGACAAGGTCACGTACGTGGACTACAAGGACACGAACATGCTGCGGAAGTTCATTTCCGACCGCGGCAAGATCCGTGCCCGCCGCGTGACCGGCAACTGCACGCAGCACCAGCGTGACGTCGCCACGGCCGTCAAGAACAGCCGTGAGATGGCGCTGCTGCCCTACACCTCCACCGCGCGATAAGGGAAGGGTGACCGACACATGAAGATCATCCTGACCCACGAGGTCTCCGGCCTCGGTGCCGCGGGCGACGTCGTCGACGTCAAGGACGGTTACGCTCGCAACTACCTGATCCCGCGGAAGTTCGCGATCCGCTGGACCAAGGGTGGCGAGAAGGACGTCGAGCAGATCCGTCGTGCTCGCAAGATCCACGAGATCCAGACCATCGAGCAGGCCAACGCTGTCAAGGCCCAGCTCGAGGGTGTGAAGGTCCGTCTGGCCGTCCGCTCCGGCGACGCCGGTCGTCTCTTCGGTTCCGTCACCCCGGCCGACGTCGCCTCGGCGATCAAGGCTGCCGGTGGCCCCGAGGTCGACAAGCGCCGCATCGAGCTCGGCGCGCCGATCAAGACCCTGGGCGCCCACGAGACGTCCGTGCGTCTGCACCCCGAGGTTGCCGCCAAGGTCAACATCGAGGTTGTCGCGGCCTGAGTGCCGTGATCGGCTGAACAGCTGACAGGGAGGGGCCGCACCCGCTGGGTGCGGCCCCTCTCGCATGCGTGGACCGGTGGGCGGGCCGGATGTTTCACGTGAAACGTGCGGCTCGAGGCGGCCGCGTGGGGCGTCTGAGCGGGCTGTCAGAGGGGCGTCCGGAGTCGGCGGTGGATGAGGGCCCCGACCGGGGGGTTCTCATCGGCGCCGGGGCCAAGCCCTCAGCGTGTCGCGCCCGTGACCAGCCAGCGGCCCGAGCGGGTGCGCACCCACAGGGTCGCCATCCGGACGGCCATCATCAGGGTCATCGCGACCCAGAGGGCGGTGAGGCCGCCGCCCAGCGTGGGCACGAGCAGTGCGACCGGGGTGAAGACCGCCAGGGTCAGCAGCATCGCCCAGGCGAGATAGGGGCCGTCTCCGGCGCCCATCAGTACGCCGTCGAGGGTGAAGACCACACCGCAGATCGGCTGGGACAGGGCCACGACGATCAGGGCGGGCAGTGCGGCGTCCGTCACGGTGGAATCACTGGTGAACAGGGGCAGGAAGACGGGCCGAGCGGCCACGACCAGGACGCCCAGCACGATGCCGACTCCAATGCCCCACTCGACCATGCGACGGCACGCCTCGCGGGCGCCCTGAGTGTCGCCGGCGCCGAGATAGCGGCCGATGATGGCCTGCCCGGCGATGGCGATGGCATCGAGGGCGAAGGCGAGCAGGCTCCACAGCGACAGGATGATCTGGTGGGCGGCGACATCTGCGTCGCCGAGGCGGGCCGCGACGGCCGTGGCGATCATCAGGATGGCCCGCAGGGAGAGCGTGCGTACCAGCAGGGGCACACCGGCGTGGGCGGAGGCTTTGATCCCGGCGGCGTCGGGGCGCAGGGAGGCTCCGTGCCGGCGCGCCCCGCGGACGACCACGACGAGATAGACGGCGGCCATGCCCCACTGGGCGATGACGGTGCCCCAGGCGGAACCGGCGATGCCGAGGTCGGCGCCGTAGACGAGGCCGGCGTTGAGGGCGGCGTTGGCGACGAAGCCCGCGACGGCGACGTAGAGAGGTGTCTTGGTGTCCTGCAGTCCGCGGAGGACCCCGGTGGCGGCGAGGACCACGAGCATGGCCGGGATGCCCAGCGCCGAGATCCGCAGGTAGGTGGTCGCGTACGGGGCGGCTGTCTCGGAGGCGCCGAAGAGATCGACGAGGGGGGCCGCGGTGGGCAGGACGGCGGCGATGACCCCCGCTCCGAGCAGCAGGGCCAGCCAGATGCCGTCCATGCCCTGGCGGATGGCGGCCGGAAGGTCGCCCGCGCCGACCCGGCGGGCGACGGCGGCGGTGGTGGCGTAGGCGAGGAAGACGAAGACGCTGACGGCTGTCGCGAGCAGTGCGGAGGCGACTCCGAGACCGGCGAGGTGGGCGGTGCCGAGATGGCCCACGATCGCGCTGTCGGCCATGAGGAAGAGAGGCTCGGCGACGAGCGCGCCGAAGGCCGGGACGGCCAGCGCGAGAATCTCTCGGTCGTGCCGGCGCCGGGTGGCCCGGGGTATCTCGGGAGCCTGGGTCATGCGTGCCAATGTAATCGTCCACAGGTAAGAGATGCAATGGGAGTGTGACCCTTACTCGCCGTCACTGTGGGTGTGCTTGCCCACAGAGTTAGCCCTGATCTTGGGCCGAGTGGGGAAGTTTTTCTTCTGCACAGCCGGTGGATGGCAAAACAGCAGGTCAGAAGCCTGATCGCGGAAGGGGTGGGGGCTTGTTCACAGGGCTGTCCACCGGGTCGTGCACAGGTTTCGCGGAGTTGTCCACAGCATCTGGGCCGTCGTCCACATGGCCTGTGGATAACCAGATTGGCTGACGCTGCCCGGGGGCCTACCGTGGTCCGGCGCCCGCTCCGTCCGCCGGCCGTGAAACCGTCACAAAAACGACGCGCAGAAACGGAGTTGGGCTTCTCGTTTTGTCAGTGCCGTGCCGTAGAAAAGAGGGGCATGGCGAGGTCCGCTCGGCGGACGGGAGGAGGTGGCTCGGTGAGCATTTCCGAGCCCTTGGACGACCCGTGGGCCGACAGCGGGCCGGGTGATCGTCTCCCGGCCTCCCGCAGGCGGGGCGACGTGGCGCGCGGCCGCGACGAGCAGCACGACCGCGGTGAGTGGGACGGCTCGGGCCAGGCATTCGAGCGGGTGCCGCCGCAGGACCTCAACGCCGAGCAGTCCGTCCTCGGTGGCATGCTCCTGTCCAAGGACGCCATCGCGGACGTCGTGGAGATCCTCAAGGGCCACGACTTCTACAAGCCCGCCCACGAGACGATCTTCCAGGCCATCCTCGACGTCTACGCCAAGGGCGAGCCGGCCGACCCCATCACCATCGCCGCCGAGCTGACCAAGCGCGGCGAGATCAACAAGGTCGGCGGCGCCTCGTATCTGCACACGCTCGTGCAGACCGTCCCGACGGCCGCGAACGCCGAGTACTACGCCGAGATCGTCCATGAGCGCGCGGTGCTGCGCCGACTGGTCGAGGCGGGCACCCGCATCACCCAGATGGGATACGCGGCCGACGACGACGTCGACGAGATCGTCAACCGCGCCCAGGCGGAGATCTACGCCGTCACCGAGCAGCGCACCAGCGAGGACTACCTGCCGCTCGGCGACATCATGGAAGGCGCCCTCGACGAGATCGAGGCGATCGGCTCGCGCAGCGGCGAGATGACCGGCGTGCCCACGGGCTTCACCGACCTCGACTCGCTCACCAACGGGCTGCATCCGGGCCAGATGATCGTCATCGCGGCCCGTCCCGCGATGGGTAAGTCCACGCTCGCGCTGGACTTCGCCCGCGCCGCCTCCATCAAGCACAACCTGCCGAGCGTCATCTTCTCCCTCGAAATGGGCCGCAACGAGATCGCGATGCGTCTGCTGTCCGCCGAGGCCCGGGTCGCCCTGCACCACATGCGCTCGGGCACGATGACGGACGAGGACTGGACCCGGCTGGCGCGCCGGATGCCCGAGGTGTCCTCGGCGCCGCTCTACATCGACGACTCCCCGAACCTGTCGATGATGGAGATCCGCGCGAAGTGCCGCCGGCTGAAGCAGCGCAACGACATCAAGCTCGTGATCATCGACTACCTCCAGCTGATGCAGTCCGGCGGCTCCAAGCGCGCCGAGAGCCGCCAGCAGGAGGTCTCGGACATGTCCCGTAACCTCAAGCTCCTCGCCAAGGAGCTGGAAGTCCCGGTGATCGCGCTCTCGCAGCTCAACCGTGGCCCCGAGCAGCGCACCGACAAGAAGCCGATGGTGTCCGACCTGCGTGAGTCCGGCTCCATCGAGCAGGACGCCGACATGGTCATCCTGCTGCACCGCGAGGACGCCTACGAGAAGGAGTCGCCGCGCGCCGGCGAGGCCGACATCATCGTGGGCAAGCACCGTAACGGTCCCACCGCGACCATCACGGTGGCCTTCCAGGGCCACTACTCACGCTTCGTGGACATGGCCCAGACCTGACCCGCCGCCGCTGCGCGCTCACGGCGAAACCGGCTGGACGGCGCTGGTCCGGGCAGGTGGACTGGGCGTCATGACACCACCTCAGGAAGAGCTGCTCCCCGCCACCCGCCGTGCCTTGCTGCACCGTGTGGCCGTCGCCCAGGCCGAGGGACGTGCCCCGTCCCTCGTGGCGGCCGTCGTACGCGACGGGCGTGCCGTGTGGCACGGTGCGCGGACCTGCGTCGACGGCCATGGCCCGGACGAGAACGTGCAGTACCGGATCGGGTCGATCACCAAGACGTTCACCGCGGTGCTCGTGCTCCGGCTGCGGGACGAGGGTGCGCTCGACCTCGGTGATCCGCTGGAGAAGCACCTGCCGGGCACCGGCGCCGGAGAGGCGACGATCCGCGAACTGCTCGCGCACACGGGCGGCTTGGCCGCGGAGACACCGGGACCGTGGTGGGAGCGCACTCCGGGAACACTGCGCCCCGAGCTCGCGGATGTGCTGGGCGAGCGGCCGTTCCTGCACGCACCGGGCCGGCGGTTCCACTACTCCAACCCCGGTTACACGATGCTCGGCGCGCTCGTCGAGAAGCTGCGCGGCGCTCCCTGGGAGGATGTGCTGCGGCGCGAGGTGCTGGAACCTCTCGGCCTGACCCGGACCGGTGGACGGCAGCAGGCACCCCACGCGGGCGGCTGGGCGGTGCACCCCTGGGCCGATGCGATGCTGCCCGAACCACTGGAGGACCTGGGCCTGATGGCGCCCGCCGGCCAGCTCTGGTCCACCAGCGGTGACCTCGCCCGGTTCGCGGCCTTCCTGATGCGGGGCGACGACCGTGTGCTGAGCGCCGAGAGCCTTGCAGAGATGCGTGCGCCCGCGGCGCCCGCCGAGGCCGCGGATCTCGCCGACGGGGCCACCTACGGTCTGGGACTGCAGGTTCAGCATCGGGACGGCCGGCTGCTCGTCGGCCACTCGGGTTCGCTGCCCGGCTTTCTGGCGAACCTCACGATCAGCGTGGCGGACGACGTGGCGGCGGTGGTGCTCACCAACTGCACCTCGGCACCCCTGATCTCCGCGGTGGGCGCCGATCTCGTCCGGATCGTCGCCGAGGCCGAACCCCGGATCCCCGAGCCCTGGAAGCCGCTGCGGGAGGTCGCGCCGGAGCTGCTGGAGCTGGCCGGGCCGTGGTACTGGGGGACCAGCGCCTTCGCCCTGCGCCTGACGTCCGACGGTCTGCTCTCGCTGGCTCCGCTGGCCAACGCGGGCCGGCGCTCCCGCTTCCGGGCCGACGGCGACGGGACCTGGACGGGGCTGGAGGGCTACTTCGCCGGAGAGACGCTGCGGGCCGTGCGGCGGCCCGACGGCTCCGTGAGCCATCTGGACCTGGGCTCGTTCGTGTTCACCCGCACCCCGTACGACGAGAGTGCCGATGTCCCCGGCGGGGTGGACCCGGACGGCTGGCGGGGGATCGGCTGAGGCCGGAGCGGACGGTATGGGGGCCGTGTTTCACGTGAAACACCGTGCGGCACGGCCCCTCACCCCTCAGAGCTGGAGCTTGAAGCCCACGTGCGAGGCGGTGAATCCCAGCCGCTCGTAGAAGCGGTGGGCGTCCGTGCGGGTCGCGTCCGACGTCAGCTGGACCAGCCGGCAGTCCTGGCGCCGTGATTCCTCGACCGCCCACTCGATGAACCGGGTGCCGAGCCCACTGCCTCGCTCGTCGGCGTGGACCCGTACGCCCTCGATGATCGACCTGGTGGCGCCGCGCCGGGACAGCCCCGGAACGATCGTGAGCTGGAGCGTCCCGACGACGCGGCCCTCGCGCACGGCCACGACCAGGTGCTGGTTCGGATCCGCGGCGAGCCGCTCGTACGCCGTCAGATACGGGGTCAGGTCGTCCGGTGACTCCCGCTGCGCCCCGAGCGGGTCGTCCGCGAGCATGGCGACGATCGCGGGGATGTCCTCGGCGACCGCGCGCCGTATTTCAAGATCTCCCATGACCGCACCCTATGCGGGCACCTTCAGTGTCTCCACCACGCGGACCAGCGGGGCCAGTTCGGGGTTCTTGGCAGCCTCGTCGAGCGCCTCACGCAGAGCCGTGTCGTTGGTCGGACGGGCCTCCTCCAGGAGCTTCAGGCCCGCCTCCGTGACGTTCGTGTAGATGCCGCGCCGGTCGGTGGGGCACAGATAGCGCTCCAGCAGTCCGCGGTCCTCTAGCCGGGTCACCAGGCGCGTGGTGGCGCTCTGGCTGAGCACGACCGCGTCGGCGACCTGCTTCATCTGCAGATGGCCGCCCTCGCCGTCGTGCTGTCGGCTGAGCACATCGAGCAGGGAGTACTCCCGCACGCTCAGATCGTGCCCGGCCTGCAGGGCGCGCTCGATGTGCGCCTCGATCCTCCCGTGCAGCAGGGACAGGGCGCACCAGCCCTGGGACAGGGCGGTGAGTGCGGGGTCCGTCGCTGTCATTGGCGTTTCCTCCTCCAGGAGCGGCTGCATCCAGGGTAGAGCACGGCCGCAATATCCGGCTCTTGCAATTAACGAGCGTCTGCAATTATTGTGGGAACACGTAAGGCGCACCTGCAAACGTCTGGGAAGGTTCTCCCCATGCCTCTCGCGCTGCTGGCCCTGGCGATCGGGGCCTTCGGAATCGGCACGACGGAGTTCGTGATCATGGGCTTGCTGCCCGAGGTCGCGGACGACTTCGGCGTCTCCATCCCCACCGCCGGATTCCTCGTGACCGGTTACGCGCTGGGCGTGATGTTCGGCGCCCCGCTGATGACGGTCCTGGGCACCAAGGTCTCCCGCAAGCGGATGCTGATGGTGCTGATGGGCCTGTTCATCGTCGGCAACCTGCTCTCCGCCCTCGCCCCGGCCTTCTCCGTGATGCTGGCGGGCCGCGTCGTCGCCTCGCTGGCGCACGGTGCCTTCTTCGGCATCGGCGCGGTCGTGGCCGCCGAACTGGTCGCGCCGGACAAGAAGGCCGGCGCCATCGCGATGATGTTCACCGGCCTGACCGTCGCCAATGTCGTCGGTGTCCCCCTCGGCACCCTTGTCGGGCAGTCCGTCGGCTGGCGCGTCACCTTCGCCGTCGTCGCGGCGCTCGGGGTGCTCGGCCTCGCCGGTATCGCCCGGCTGGTCCCCGACATGCCCAAGCCGGAGGGCGTGCGGCTGCGTCATGAGCTGGCCGCCTTCAAGAACGTGCAGGTGCTGCTCGCCATGGCGATGACCGTCCTCGGTTTCGGCGGGGTCTTCGCGGCCATCACCTACATCGCGCCGATGATGACCCATGTCGCCGGCTTCGCCGAGGGATCGGTGACCTGGCTGCTGGTCCTCTTCGGACTCGGCATGGTCGGCGGCAACCTGGTGGGCGGCAAGTTCGCCGACCGCGCCCTGATGCCCATGCTGTACGTCTCGCTGGGCGCCCTCGCCGTGGTGCTCGCCCTGTTCACGCTCACCGCGCACGACAAGATCCTTTCGGCCGTCTCCATCGCCCTGATCGGTGCCCTGGGCTTCGCCACGGTGCCGCCGCTGCAGAAGCGCGTGCTGGACCAGGCACACGGGGCGCCCACGCTGGCCTCGGCCGTGAACATCGGTGCCTTCAACCTGGGCAATGCCCTGGCCGCCTGGCTCGGCGGCCTGGTGATCGGCGCCGGTCTCGGGTACACCGCCCCGAACTGGGTGGGCGCCGCCCTCGCCGCGGGGGCGCTGGTCCTCGCCGTGCTCTCCGCCGCGCTGGAGCGCCGGAGCAGCACCCCGAGCACCGTCGTCGCCGGGTCCCTGCCCGAGAAGCAGCGGGTCGCCGCGGGCAGCTGAACCGGTCCCAGGGCTCTGACCCACCCCCGGAGCGCTGAACCAACCCAGTGCCCTGACCCACCTCAGGGAGCGCTGCCCCCTGGAGCACTGAACCGCCCCGACAACATCTGAGCGCCGGTCCCGGCAAGGGGACCGGCGCTCAGCGCGTGTGGGGGATCAGCCGGCGGCCACCGTCAGCGGGGCGAACCTACGGCTCCAGTCGCCGGGCAGGTCCCCGATCCCGTACGTCATGACCGCGTTGAAGGCCACGGACGCCAGACCGCGCTCCTTGGCCCAGCGGATCAGCTCGGTGTGCCGTACGTCGATGTCCGTACGCAGCGGCCGGTCGGTGCGGGCGGCGAGGGAGGTGATGAGGGCCTTGGCGGTGTCCGTGTCACGGGCGATCAGCGGCCCCACGACATGGGTCTCCATGTTGGGCCACGCGGCGGCGTAGCCGATGATCCGGCCGTCCTCCTCGGCGACATGCAGCAGGTCGGCGAAGGCGGGCAGCCGGGTGATCATATGGGTGCGGTCGGCGCCGAACACCGGCTCGTCCAGCCGGAGCAGCGAGGTGACGTCCTCGGCGGTGGCCGCACGCGTCGAGATTCCGGGAGCGGCGGGCTCGGGGCTGAAGCGGCCGCGCAGCATCTCCGCCTGCCCGGTGACCTTGAAGCCCAGCTCCTCGTACAGCGGACGTCCGTTGGGCGTCGCGTGCAGGGTCAGGGGCGTGGTGCCCATGGCTGCGATGACGTGCCGCATCAGACGGCGTCCGACGCCCTGACGGGCGTACCGCTCCGACACCAGGACCATGCCGATCGCCGCGAGGTCGGGGCGGTCCTGCGGCCCGTACTCGGTGACGACACAGGCGGTCAGCAGCCCTCCGTCGGGGGCGTCGATGCCGTACCCCCTTCCGGCCGTCAGGAGCAGGCCCCACTTGTGCTCCTCGCGCGGCCACCCCCTGTTCTCGGACAAGTCGGCGCAGGCATGGAGATCGCGAAGCGTCAGACGGCGGATGGGCAGAGCGGAGAGGGAAGGTGTCGGCACGCAGGTCAGGCTGTCCGAAGGGGACCCTCGCCGTCCACCCGTTTCGCCTCAGACGTAGGCGCTTTTGGCCACGTTGTGGCGGACGGCACGGCCGGGCGGCGGATATGCGGTGTTTCACGTGAAACAGCGGCGAACACCGGGCGACGGGAACGCACCGCCGACGGGGAGCGCATCGCCAATAGCCGGACGGCCGGACCGGCCGAGCGGGGGCCCGTTAGCCTCGGGGCTCATGGCACGCCTTCATCTCTTCGATCTCGACGGCACTCTGCTGCACGGCACGAGTGCGCCGCGGGAGATCTCTCGTCAGCTCGGCCTGGAGGCCGAGACGGTGGCCCTGGACCGGGCGATCTCCGCGGGGCTCATAGAACCCCCCGAGTTCGCGGTACGGGTCCATGAGCTCTGGGCGAATCTGACCGAAGATCATGTGACCGCGGCCTTCGAGGGGGCGCCGTGGCTCGCCCGGATCCGTGAGGTGTGGGCCGAGATCAGTGCGAGGGGCGAGTACTGCGCGGTCATATCGCTGTCGCCGTCGTTCTTCGTGGAACGGCTCACGGGGTGGGGCGCGCACGCCGCCTACGGTTCTCGGTTCCCCGCTGTGCCCTTCACCGAGCCCGTGGACCCGAGCGGAGTGCTCAGCGCGGCGGCCAAGGTGGTGATCGCCGACCGGCTGTGCGCGGAGTTCGGGGTGAGCCGGTCGGCGTGCGTGGCGTACGGGGACTCGCTGTCGGACAAGGACCTGTTCGCGGTCGTGCCGACGTCCGTCGCGGTCAACGCGGACGATCACCTGGCAGGACTCGCGACGCACGCGTACACGGGCAGAGACCTCTGGGACGCCTATGACCTGGTCCGGGACCCACGCTAGGGGTCATCCCAGATCGGGTGCGTGCATCGCGCGCACCCCCTCGATGTTGCCGTCCAGATAGTGGCGCAGCGACAGCGGTACGAGGTGGACGGAGGCGATGCCGACGCGGGTGAAGGGCACCCGGACGATCTCGTACTCGCCGGAGGGTTCGTCGACCTCGGGTCCGTGGCGCAGGGTGGGGTCCATGGACTCCAGGCGGCAGACGAAGAAGTGCTGCACCTTCACGCCGGTCGCGCCCCCGTCCTCTCCGATGTGCTCGACGGTGTCGACGAAGCAGGGCACCACGTCGGTGATCTTGGCGCCGAGTTCCTCGTGCACTTCGCGGTGCAGGGCGTCGACGACGGTCGGATCCTCCGGCTCGACACCCCCGCCGGGGGTGAGCCAGTAGGGATCCATGCCGGGCTTGGTGCGCTTGATCAGGATCAGGTCGTCGCCGTCCAGCAGAACGGCACGTGCGGTGCGCTTGACCACAGGTCGGACGGTCATGGGAGAAATGTGGCCCCGCTTGTTCCACGTGAAACATCGCGAAACGTCATCAACCGAGCTCGTGCGGTGACGGGCGCGAACGCCGGGCCGTGAAGGTACTGCCGGACGGCACTCGGCGCCGGACCGCCGGGGTCCGTCCCGGAGGGCTCCTGCCCTGATCAGGACCATTCGGCGGCCGCGAGGAGCAGCCCTTCGTACGCGCGGACGATATGCGGCATGGCCAGCGTGCCGGTGCGCACGACCAGGAAGTATGTGCGGATCGGTGGGACAGCCGGTTCGTGCAGTGCGACGACGTCCCCCTGATCCAGGGCGGACGCGCACAGATAGCGCGGCAGCACCGCGAGCCCGGCGCCCGCGGTGGCACAGGCGAGCACCGCGCGCAGGTCGGGGACGACGACCGTGCCCGAGGCGGCCGGACGGCGGTCGAAGACCGCGGCCCAGTAGCGCGAGACGAAGGGCAGCGACTCATGGACCTCGACGACGGGGAGGTGCTCCAGAGCGGACGCGTCCTTGCCGTGCAGTGCCTCGGAGCCGATCCACTCCGCCCAGCGCGGGGCGGCTACCAGGACATGTTCCTCGTCGCACAGGGGAGTCGCGGTGAGCAGCGCCCCGCGCGGCCGGGCCGTGCTGATGGCGAGGTCGTGATGCCCGGCGGCCAGGCCGTCCAGGATGTCGTCGGCGTTCCCGAAGGAGACGCGCAGGGCGAATCCCTGACCGTCCTCCCCCGCCGGCTCCACCAGGGCGGGCAGCGCCCGTTCCGCGGTGAACTCGGGCGGCCCGGCCAGATGCAGCGTCCTCTCGGCCGACTCGTCGTCGAGCCCGCTCTCGGCGATCTCGACCAGGGCGTCCAGATGCGGCGCGGCCTTGTGGGCGAGTTCGTCGCCGATGGTCGTCGGTGTCACCCCACGGGCCCGGCGCAGGAACAGCGGGCGGCCCAGCTGACGCTCCAGCGTACGTATCTGGGAGGTGACGGCGGGCTGGGACAGGCCCAGCAGGGCGGCGGCGCGGGTGAAGGAGCCGGCCCGGTGCACGGTCACGAACGTGCGCAGCAAGGCCAGATCCATGGCGCGCGCCCTCCCTTCTCCGCCCTCCTGCGGCCTCGGGCAGGGCCCAACTATAAATATGTCGATAGGTCTCTGTCGCTACGGTGATTGGACACTGACAGAGAGTCAACTAGCCTTGTCCGCACGGTTCTTCGCGCGCGGAACCGAGGGCGGTCCGAGCCACGAGGGGGGAGGCTCGGACCGCCCCTTCGAGCCGGCGGCCCCACGGACGGTCGTGGTCGGGCCGCCGTGGCCCGGCATGGCCGGCCCGCTACGGCTCGGCGCGGTCGGACGCGCCGCGTACCGGCCCGTCACCTCGCCGACTCCTCCAACGCCCGCACCACGTCCGCCACCAGGTCCTCGGGATCCTCGGCGCCCACCGACAGCCGGACGAAGCCCTCCGGCACCGCGTCCCCGCCCCAGCGCCCGCGCCGCTCCGCCGTGGACCGCACGCCGCCGAAGCTCGTCGCGTCGTCCACCAGCCGCAGCGCCTCCAGGAAACGCTCCGCACGCGCGCGCGTGGGCAGCGCGAACGACACCACGCACCCAAAGCGGCGCATCTGCCGCGCGGCCGTCTCGTGCGAGGCGTCGCCCGGCAGCCCCGGATAGCGCACCCCCAGCTCCTCGGGCCAGTCACGCAGCGCCTCGGCCACCGCGAGGGCGGTGGCGTTCTGCCGGTCGACCCGCAGCTGGAGCGTGGCGAGCGAGCGATGCGCCAGCCATGCCTCCATCGGCCCCGGGATCGCCCCGACGATCTTCCGCCAGCGTCGTACGGCGGCCATCGTCTCGTCCGCGCGGCCGGCCACATATCCCAGCAGGATGTCTCCGTGCCCGGTCAGCTGCTTGGTGCCGCTGGCCACGGCGAAGTCGGCGCCCAGCTCCAGCGGGCGCTGCCCGAGCGGCGTGGCGAGGGTGTTGTCGACGGCCACCAGGGCGCCACGCGCGTGTGCCGCCTCGACGAGCCGACGGATGTCGCACACATCGAGCCCCGGGTTGGACGGCGTCTCCAGCCACAGCAGCCGGGCCCCGTCCAGCACGTCGAGCTGGGCGTCCCCGCCGGTCGGCGCGGTGCGCACCTCGACGCCGTACGCCTCCAACTGCGCCCGCACCAGCGGCAGCGCCTGGTAGCCGTCGCTGGGCAGCACGACCGCGTCCCCGGCGCGCAGCTGGGAGAAGAGCACCGCAGAGACGGCGGCCATCCCGGAGGCGAACACCAGCGTCTCGACGCCGTCCTGGCCGGGCGCCTCCAGTTCGCCGACGGCTCGCTCCAGATGCGTCCAGGTCGGGTTCTCGTCCCGGCCGTAGGTGTACGGGCCCGTCGGCTCGCCCGGCAGATGGAAGTGCGCGGCGAACACCGGCCCCGGCAGGGTGGGCTCGTACTTCACCGGCTCGGGCAGACCGGCCCGCACGGCCCGCGTGCCCTCGCCTCTGCGTGGCCGCTCCGCCCGCATGTCCTCGCCCCCGCGTGACCGCTCCGCCCGCGTGTCCTCGCCCCCGCGTGACCGCTCCGCCCGCGTGAGCCCACCCGCCTGACCGGCGTCCGAGCCCTCGCCCTCCGGCACCCGCCCCGCGTCCTCCGGCACCTGCCCCGCGTCCTTCATGCCGCCCGTCCCCCCAGATGCTCACGGACCGCGTCGAGCAGGCCGGTGCTCGCGGCCTCCACCATCTCCAGGCACTCCTCGAACCCGTCCATGCCCCCGTAGTACGGGTCGGGCACGTCGAGGTCGTCGCCGGCCGTTGGATCGTAGGAGCGCAGCAGCCGCACCTTCGCCGCGTCCTGCTCGCTGGGGGCGAGTCGTCGCAGGGCCTTGAGGTGGCCGGCGTCCAGGGCGATCACCAGGTCGAGCCGGGAGAACCAGGAGGGCTGGAACTGCCGGGCCGTGTGCTCACCGTCGTAGCCGTGCTCCTCCAGGATCGCCACTGTGCGCGGGTCGGCCGGATCACCCTCGTGCCAGCCGCCCGTGCCGGCGCTGTCGATCTCGACCTCGCTGTCCAGCCCGGCCTCCGCCACCCGCGCGCGGAAGACGGACTCGGCCATGGGCGAGCGGCAGATGTTGCCGGTGCACACGAAGCAGACGCGGTAGGTCATGGCCGCTCAGTCCTTGTCGGGCAGGACGACGTTGAGCGCCCAGGAGACGATGGAGATGATCAGACCGCCCACGACGGCCGTCCAGAAGCCCTCGACGTGGAAGCTCAGGTCGAGCTTGTCGGCCAGCCACGAGGTCAGCAGCAGCATCAGCGCGTTCACCACCAGGGTGAACAGCCCGAGCGTGAGGATCAGCAGCGGCAGGCTCAGCAGCTTCACCACCGGCTTGACCAGGAAGTTCACCAGGCCGAAGAGCAGCGCCACGAGCAGCAGCGTGCCGGCCTTCTTGCCGGTGCTCTCACCGGTCAGCGTGATCTTGTCCAGCAGCCATACGGCGACCGCCAGAGCGCCCGCGTTGGCGAGCGTCTTGACTAGGAAATTCATCATGTGTCTGATCGTGGCAGACGAGATCCGCTACGAGCAGGGGCGCGAGGGCAACAACGCGATGAAGGCATTCCGGTTGGACGAACTGGAGGCGGAGCGCGCCGCCAACGAAGGCGCCTACCTGCAGTTCCTGCGGGAGCGGAACATGTCGGTCGGTCTGTACGCGCTCAACGCCGGCGAACACGACCCCCAGCAGCCGCACCACCAGGACGAGGTGTACTTCGTCGTCAGCGGCCGCGCCTCGATCACCGTCGGCACGGAGACCACCCAGGTGGCGCGCGGCAGCGTCGTCTATGTGCCGGCCGGAGTGCCCCACAAGTTCCACCACATCAGCGAGGACCTGCGGGTCCTGGTGGTGTTCTCTCCGCCCGAGAGCTGAGCCGCGGACCCCCGATTCCCTAGGGGATCGGTCAGGGGAGGACAAGGGGTGCGAAGCCCCCGCCGGGCCCCCTTGCCGCCCTAGCATCGAGGGCAGGACATCAGGAACGACCGCAGGGCGAGCGCCGCCCCGCGGGACAGGAGAGAAGGGCGAGGCGATGCGAGAGATCTTCGCGGGACTGCCGTGGTGGGTGAAGTGGGTCGCGGTGCCGGTCATCGCCCTGGTCGTGTTCGGCGGGCTGATAGCGGGCATCGTCCACTTCGTGATCAGCCTGCTCTTCAAGGTGCTGGTCTTCGTGGCCCTGGTCGGCGGACTCATCTACGTCGTGCGGAAGTTCACGTCGAGTTCATCGGCGCGCGGCGACTGGTGACCCGTACGGGAGACCGGGGGCGGCAATAGGAACCACCGGTTCCCTCGGGGGAGGGAAGTTTTCCGGGCAGCCCGGCCAGGGGCGGTGACGGACCGTTAAAGTCCGGAACTCACGCGGGGACACCCCCGCGACCGCGAACACCCCCCGCACACCCTCTCCCGTGTTTCCCCGCACGGGCCGCACCCTCGCTTCGGGAGTGCCCCTTGGCCACGGTTGACACCACCCCCGCTGAACCCCACGCACCCCCCGCCTCTGCCGGGATCCTCACCAGGCCCCCCGAGCAGCCGACCCCGGCCGGAGCGCGCCCCGCGCACCCGGCGACGACCCTCATCAGCTCCGTGCAGCGGGCGATGCGCCTGCTGGAGTGCGCCGCAGGCCACGAGCACGGAGCCCCCGCCAAACAACTGGCCCGAGAGACGGGCCTGGCCCTGCCCACCGCCTACCACCTGCTGCGCACGCTGGTCCACGAGGGCTATCTGCGCCGGGACAAGGGGCTGTTCTTCCTGGGCGAGGCGGCGGAACGACTGAGTAGCAGCGCAGCACAGCAGAAACGTCGCAGCACGGTCATCGACGCCCTCGCGCAATGGCGTGATTCGATCGGTGTGCCGGTGTACTACGCGCAGTACCGCGACGGCGAGATCGAAGTCGTCTGCGTCTCGGACACCCCGGGCAATCCCGCCGTGGAGGAGTGGGCCGACTTCCGTGAGACCGGGCACGCCCATGCGATCGGGCAGTGCCTGCTCTCCCAGCTGGATCCGGACACCCGCCGCGATCACCTTGAGCGCTACCCGGTCCAGGCCATCACCCCCTACACCGTGCGTGACGAGGGGACATTGCTGCGCCGCCTCGACCGCGTGCAGCGCATGGCCCCGGTGGTCGAGCGTCAGGAGTACGCGCTGGGCACGGTCTGCGCGGCGATCCCGATCACGGTGGGTAGCACCGCAGCCACCATGGCGATCTCTCTGCCCGCCCAGCAGCAGAGCCGACTGCTCCCTGCGGCCCGGCAATTGCAAGGGGAGATCGGGCGCCTGCTGGGGTCGCTGGCGATCTCTATCAGTATCTGAAAACTCACTCCTTGTGATCTGGTGTGCACGTTGAGCAAGATGCCACCAGGATTCAGGGGTTCGTTCCCGGCCAATCGACGGCAAAGACGGGGTAGGCGATGCGCGAGTCGGTGCAGGCAGAAGTCATGATGAGCTTTCTCGTCTCCGAGGAGCTCTCCTTCCGGATCCCGGTGGAACTGCGCTACGAGACCTGTGATCCCTACGCCGTCCGGCTGACCTTCCATTTGCCCGGCGACGCGCCCGTCACCTGGGCCTTCGGACGGGAGCTGCTCATCGACGGCGTGGGCCGGCCGAGCGGCGAGGGGGACGTGCGGGTCGCGCCGGTCGAGCCCGAGTCGCTCGGCGAGGTGCTGATCCGGCTTCAGGTCGGCAGCGACCAAGCGCTGTTCCGCTCCTCCACGGCGCCTCTGGTGGCCTTCCTCGACCGCACCGACAAACTGGTGCCGCTCGGCCAGGAGACCGCGCTCGCCGACTTCGACGCCCACCTCGACGAGGCCCTGGACCGCATCCTGGCCGAGGAGCAGAGCGCGGGCTGAGGGGCTGCCGTGGATGCAGTGCCGTAACGCTTCACCAGGCGTGGCTGCGGCGTGCGCGTCCCTAGGGGAGGGCGGTGGCTCGGGGGCACGGTGAGCTGCGCGTCAGTGCTGGCTGGACGGGCCTCAGCGCTTGAGGCGACGAGGCTGCAGCGCCTGAGCGTCTCAGCGCCGCAGTGGCTCAGCGCCTCAGCGCCTCAGCGCCTCAGCGCCTCAGCGCCTCAGCGCCTCAGCGCGTTAGCGCCTTGTGGCGGTGGTGGCTCAGCGCTTGCGGCGGCGGCCCCGCCCGGAGCGGGCGGCGACGGGTGACGGGCCGCTCTGGGCCGGGGACGCGGAGGACAGCGCCGGGCGGTCGGCGGAGACCATCAGTGCGGCCAGCGCGGTCGTGACGGGAACCGACGCCACGAGGCCGATCGAGCCCACCAGGGTGCGCACGATCTCCTCGGCCACCAGCTCGCTGTTGGCGACCGCCCCCACACTGCTCTGCGCGATCGAGAAGAGCAGCAGCAGCGGCAGGGCGGCGCCCGCGTAGGCGAGCACGAGCGTGTTGACGACGGACGCGATGTGGTCGCGGCCGATACGGATGCCGGCGCGGTACAGGCCGCGCCAGCCCATCGTGGGGTTGGCGTCGTGCAGCTCCCAGACCGCCGAGGTCTGGGTGACCGTCACGTCGTCCAGCACACCGAGCGAGCCGATGATGACGCCTGCCAGCAGCAGACCGCTCATGTCGATCGACGGGTAGAGCCCATGGATCAGCCCGGTGTTGTCATCGGTGTTGCCGGTCAGGGCGGCCCAGTCGATGAACCACGAGCCGAGCACCCCGATCAGCAACAGCGAGATCAGTGTGCCGAGTACGGCCACCGATGTCCGTGCGGACAGACCATGACAGGCGTACAGCGCGATCAGCATGATGGCGCTCGCCCCGATGACCGCGACGACCAGCGGATTGGAGCCTTGCAGGATCGCGGGCAGGATGAAGAAGTTGAGCACCAGGAAACTGATGGCCAGCGCCACCAGCGCCATCACGCCGCGCATCCGGCCCACGAGCACGACGGCCAGCGCGAAGATCCCGGCGAGCACGCCCAGCGGCAGACGCCGGTTCACATCGGCTACCGAGTACTGCAGATCCCGCGGGGCCGAGGGCTCGTAGGCGACCACGACCTCCTGGCCCTCGTGCAGCTGCCGCGACTGGTCGGGCTGGACGATCTCGGTGAACGTCCGCCCCTTGTCCTTGCCGGAGTCGACCCGGATCGTGGCCCGCTTGCAGTCGCCGGTCTCCTGCTGCACCGCGGAGGAGCCCTCGGCGGTGGACGTGTCGCCGGTCGGGGGGACCCCCGAGGCGTTGACCGACTTGCAGCTCAGCCGCTCGATCCTGGTGACCGTCGCCTGTTCCGTCTGCCGGTCGAAACCCACACCGGTGCGCTCGTGCGGCGGCGCGCCGCCCGGCCACAGCACGGCGAGGCCCACGACGACCGCGGCGGCGAACGGGACGAGAATCGCCGCGATCACCCTGCGCAGGTGCCGGGAGACCGGCGTGGCCGGGCCATGACTGTGGCTGTGCCCGTGCCCCCCGGAACCACCGTCGTGCCCCCCGGAACCACCGTCGTGTCCGCCGGCTCCACTGCCGTGTCCGCCGCCATGTCCACCGGACCCGCCATCGTGCCCGCCGGACCCGCGGTCATGCCCGCCGGACCCGCCGCCGGGTCCACCGGATCCGCTGCCGTGCCCACCGGGCCAGCCACCGTGCCCGCCGCCATGTCCACCGGGCCCGCTGCCGTGCCCGCCGGGCCCGCTGCCACCCCCACCGTCGTGCCCGCCGGACCCGCTGCCGAACCCGCCACCGGTCCCACCACCCCGGCCACCACCGTGCCCCTGGTCGGAGCCTCCGGAGCCACCCCCATGCCGGCCGCTGAACACACGCCCCCCACCGGCCCCGGACCCTTGCCCGCCACCACGGGCCGCGCCACCCCCGCTGCCGTAGCCGGCGTCATCGGCGGGGTATCCCCGTCCGGGCCCGCCGCCGTATCCACCGCCGGAGGCACCCGCGCGGAGGCCGTTTCCGGGGCCCGAAGGGGCCCCGTCGGGGCGCGGTTCGTGCGGCGGGAACGGGGGCTGTTGTGTCGTGGTCACCGACCGATCATCGCAAGAACGGCAGGGCCCCCCTGTTCACCGCGCCCGAATTGACGCTAGCGTGGAGGCACGTTTGTACACGCGGGAGCTCGGAGCACCGGGCTGAGAGGGCGCTGACCTCCGTCTTCGCGATGTTTCACGTGGAACACGTGTCGTTCCCCACGAAACGCCGGAAGACGGTGACCGCTGCGTCGACCGCCGAACCTGTTACCGGGTAATGCCGGCGTAGGGAGTAGGTCTCATGACCAGCAAGGACGCACGCACGCCTGCCTCCACGCAGCCGCAGACCTCCGCGGTCTCGGACAGCAGCGAGAGCGGGAAGTCCATCGGATGGCACAAGGCGTATGTCGCGGGCTCTCGCCCCGACATGCGGGTGCCGGTCCGTCAGGTGCATCTCACCAATGGCCAGTCGGTCACCTTGTACGACACATCAGGCCCGTACACCGATCCAGCGCAGGAGACGGACGTCCGCAGGGGACTGCCGCCGTTGCGGGAGAACTGGATCATCGCTCGGGGCGACACCGAGGAGTACGCGGGCCGACCGGTCCGTCCCGAGGACGACGGGCTCAAGCACACCTCGCCGCGCGGCGGTCTGCGCAACCTGGACGCGGTCTTCCCGGGCCGCCCCCGGCAGCCGCGCCGGGGGCGTGGAGGGCAGGCGGTCACGCAGCTCGCGTATGCGCGCCGGGGCGAGATCACGCCGGAGATGGAGTTCGTGGCCATCAGGGAGAACGTTTCTCCTGAGGTGGTCCGCGAGGAGATCGCGGCGGGCCGCGCCGTGCTGCCGGCCAACGTCAACCACCCGGAGATCGAGCCGATGATCATCGGCAAGCGGTTCCTGGTGAAGGTCAACGCCAACATCGGCAACTCCGCGGTGACCTCCTCCATCGAGGAGGAGGTCGAGAAGATGACCTGGGCGACCCGCTGGGGCGCCGACACGGTCATGGACCTGTCCACCGGCCGCAACATCCACACCACCCGCGAGTGGGTGCTGCGCAACTCCCCCGTCCCCATCGGCACGGTGCCGCTCTACCAGGCGCTGGAGAAGGTCGACGGCAAGGCCGAGGAACTGACCTGGGAGATCTACAAGGACACGGTCATCGAGCAGGCCGAGCAGGGCGTGGACTACATGACGGTCCACGCGGGCGTCCGGCTGCCGTACGTGCCGCTGACCGCCAACCGCAAGACGGGCATCGTCTCGCGCGGCGGCTCGATCATGGCCGCGTGGTGCCTGGCGCACCACAAGGAGAGCTTCCTCTACGAGAACTTCGAGGAGCTCTGCGAGATCCTCGCGGCCTACGACATCACGTACTCCCTCGGCGACGGCCTGCGGCCGGGTTCGATCGCGGACGCCAACGACGAGGCGCAGTTCGCGGAGTTGAGGACGCTCGGTGAACTCAACCGGATCGCCAAGCGTTTCAACGTGCAGACGATGATCGAGGGCCCCGGTCACGTCCCGATGCACAAGATCAAGGAGAACATCGACCTTCAGCAGGAGATCTGTGATGAAGCTCCGTTCTATACGCTCGGCCCGCTGACGACGGACATCGCTCCGGCGTACGACCACATCACCTCCGGCATCGGCGCCGCGATGATCGCCTGGTGGGGCACGGCCATGCTCTGCTACGTCACGCCCAAGGAGCACCTGGGCCTGCCCAACCGGGACGATGTGAAGACCGGCGTCATCACCTACAAGATCGCCGCTCACGCCGCCGACCTCGCCAAGGGTCACCCCGGCGCCCAGGAGTGGGACGACGCCCTGTCCGACGCCCGCTTCGAGTTCCGCTGGGAGGACCAGTTCAACCTGGCCCTCGACCCGGACACAGCCCGGGAGTTCCACGACGAGACCCTCCCGGCCGAGCCCGCCAAGACGGCGCACTTCTGCTCCATGTGCGGGCCGAAGTTCTGCTCGATGAAGATCTCCCAGGACATCCGCCGTGAGCACGGAAGCACCAAGGCGGAGATCGAGGAGGGCATGGCCGAGAAGTCCAAGGAGTTCGCGGCCGCGGGCAACCGGGTCTATCTGCCGATCGCGGACTGACCCCGTCCGGCCGTCCGGCTTGCGCTCCCCTGGTGGGGGCGCAGGCCGTGGGGCGGGGACGTGGGGTTCGTGTGCTCTCTGACGGGGGGGCCGGGGCGGTCTGGTGGTGGGTCAGTCCGGTTGGTGGTCGGGGCCGCCGAAGTCGGGGCTGCTGAAGTCCGGGCTGGTGTAGCTCGGGCGGGGGCCGGCTGCTGGTCCCTCGCCGGGGCTGGTGAAGCCGGGGCGGTCGTAGCCGAGGTGGGGGATCCGGTTCGTCGGTGCGGGTGGGGTCGTGCTGGGCAGGGTGACCGGGCTGGACGCGGCGAGCGCGTCGCGTAGGAAGGGCAGGATGCCGCGCTCCAGCAGGGCTTCCTGCCATGCCTGCCTGGCCTGGTCCAGCTCGCCGCCCGGTGCGCCGTACGGGCCCGGTTCCCGTGAGGGTTTGTTGCGCAGTGCGGTGAGCAGCAGGCCGACGGCGGCGACCAGGATCGCCACGGCGGTCACCGCGCCGAACACCCAGCCGGTCGTGAGCAGGGTGTCGGCGAAGGACCGGTCGGGATTCAGCATCTTCAGGAGGTAACCGACGAGCAGAAAGATGATCGCCGCGGTTCCGGCGAGGACCGGTGCGAGGACGGCGACGACGGCGACGGCCCCCGCCCCGGCGGTCTCGCCGACCTCGCTCATGGTGGAGGCGAGCCCCACCGTGCCGGTGCCCGGCTCGGCCGAGCCGGACTCGCGTACGGACGACGTGGTGGCGGGCGTGGGGCGGCGCAGTTCCTCGCGGACCTTCACATAGTGCTGGTACTCGGTGGCCGCGGCGGCGGCGATGAGTGCGGTGGCGCCCATCGCCATGGTGCGCAGTTGTTCGGGGTTGAGCCGCTGACCGACAGCGGCCAGTTCCGGACGGTGTGGGGCGGAGCGCAGCGCCTCATCGAGGATCCGCTCGAATTCCCGGCGGTCCTCGCTCAGCAGGTGCTGCGGAACGCTGTTCATCTGCATCCCCCGATGCTCCGTAGGGCTTGGGGCTCGCACGCTGACGAGCCGTCGGGCAGAAACGGAGGGGAGCCTGCTACGGATAAGCCGATGGTAGAGCGGTTACGGCTCACGGTGACAGGGGGTTTGCAGAAATTGGGCCCTGGCCTGCGCGGTCACCGTGCGGGCGGGCGGCGGGGGACGCCTGCCCGGTGAACGCTCACTTGTCCAGGGGGAGTTGCTGCACCAGCAGCTTTCCGGCCATGGTCACGCCGCCGTCCATGGCGATGGCGAGGCCGCCGGCGTAGACGTGCGGTCCTTCGACCGTGGGGCCGGAGGTGTCCTCGCCGTCCTCGGAGCCGACCTCGCCGAGGAGGTAGGGGATGGGGCTGTGGCCGTGGACGATGCGGGTGCCGCCGTAGGTGTCGAGAAGGGATCGCACGGCGTCGGCGCCGCCCTCGTCGCGGAAGGAGAACCGCTTGGTGAACTTGCGGAAGAGGTCCCAGACCTCGTCGGCGTCGTTGCGGGTGAGGGTCTCGCGGACCGTGTCGTTGACTTCCTCGATGGAGTGGCCGTAGTCCAGATAGGCGGTGGTGTCGGAGTGGACGAGCAGATGGCCGTCGACCTCCTCAAGGGCGTCGAGGCGGGACATCCACTGCAGATGGTGGTCCTGGAGACGGTCCATGTCGGTCTTCTGGCCGCCGTTGAGCAGCCAGGCCGCCTGGAAGGTGGCGGTGCCCGCGCCGGAGTTGACGGGGGTGTCGCCGAACCGCTTGGCGCCGATGAGCAGCAGCTCGTGGTTGCCCATGAGGGCCTTGCAGTACCCGCCGGCCGCGGCGGCCTCGGCGGACAGCCGCATCACGAGGTCGATGACGCCGATGCCGTCCGGGCCGCGGTCGGTGAAGTCACCGAGGAACCACAGCCGGGCGGTGCCCGCGCACCAGTGACCGGCGGCGTCGATCAGGCCCTTCTCCTGGAGGGCGGCGACCAGTTGATCGAGGTAGCCGTGCACGTCGCCGACCACGAACAGCGGGCCGGGTCCGGTGGCGGGCCGTTCGACCGGAGCGGGGGCGGGGGTGGGTTCGACCGTGACCTGAAGTGTGTCACCCCGATTGATGACAGGCAGATCGCGCTGAGTGGGGGTGTACCCCTCCGGGTAGTCGAGCGGTTCCGCGACGGGGCCGGGGGCCTCGACGGGGTGGGCGCCCTGGGCGGCGTACGGGCCGGTCTCATGGACGTAAGCGGGCACCCGGAAGTCGCGCAACGTCGCCGTCCGCTCCACCTCGGGTCCCTGACCGGCCCCCTGAGTCATCGACCCCTCCACCATCGCGCCGCATCTGCACCGATCGGACTGCCTGGTCGCAGCGGCCCGTGGTGCCGTGGGCCCATCATAGGAATGCGGATCGTGCCATGTGATGACCCAGGGGTGGTGAATCGGAGCAGGACTCCGGTTCACCGCGGCTTTCGCCCCGATTGGGCCGGGCTTCGCCCGAGCCGCCGCCGACCGGCAGAGGAGGGCGCGGGGGCATGGCGGGCCCGGCGCTCACATGGTCACCGGCAGACAGCAACCCCCGCCACCGTGCCGAGCCCCGGACCCGCGCCGGTCCTGCCGTACCCCCGTGCCCTGCCCCCGTACCGGTTTCGCCCTTCCCGAGCCGGGCCTCGCGGCATCGGCCGGCCCGCGCGGGCAGGTGTCAGCCCTCCTCCGGGGAGCGGGGCGGACTGACGGTCCGGCGGGCGGGGCGGCGCTGCGAGGAGGTGCGCACGATCAGTTCGGTCGGTATCACCTGCTCGACCGGCTGGTCCGACTCGACGCCCTCGATGGCGTCGATGAGGAGCTGGACCACGGCCGTGCCGATGCGGCGCGGCTTCAGGGACAGCGTGGTGATGGGCGGCTCGGTGTTGGCGTACACCGTGGACTCGCTGCAGCAGACCAGGAGCAGGTCCTCGGGCACGCGCAGTCCGTAGCGGCGGGCGGCGGCGAGCAGGTCGGTGCCGTTGGGGTCGAACAGTCCGTAGACCGCGTCGGGGCGGTCGGGGCGGGCGAGCAGCCGGTCGGCGGCGACGGCGCCCGCGCACGGGTCGTGCGCCGGGTATGCCTCGTACACCGGGTCCTGCCCGACGCGTTCGCACCAGCGCAGATAGGCGGTGGTCGACAGGTGGGTGTAGGTGTCCGTGGTGGTGCCGGTCAGCAGGCCGATGCGGCGGGCTCCGGCGTCGGCGAGGTGGTCGAGGATGCCGAGGACGGCGGCCTCGTGGTCGTTGTCCACCCAGGCGGTGACGGGCAGCGAGCCCGCCGGGCGGCCGTCGGACACGACCGGTAAACCCTGCCGGACCAGCTCGCTGACCACCGGGTCCTGGTCGGAGGGGTCGATGACGACCGTGCCGTCCAGGGCCACGTTGGACCAGACGTCGTGACGGGAGGTCGCGGGGAGGATGACCAGGGCGTAGCCGCGGGCCAGCGCGGCGGAGGTGGCGGCGCGGGCCATCTCGGCGAAGTAGGCGAACTCGGTGAAGGTGAAAGGTTCATCCCCGTACGTCGTCACGGTCAGGCCGATGAGTCCCGACTTGCCGGTACGGAGGGTCCGGGCGGCGGCCGAGGGGCGGTAGCCCAGCCGGTCGGCGACCTCGCGGACATGGCGGCGGGTGGCGTCCGGGAGCCGGCCCTTGCCGTTGAGGGCGTCGGAGACGGTTGTGATGGAGACTCCGGCGGCGGCGGCCACATCTCTGATGCCTGCCCGTCCCGGCCGGCTGCCTCGCCGTGAGGTTTCCGCGCGGCTCACCTGGTGCTTCCCTGCTGCTGTCATGGCGTGCCGATAGTAGGGCTCCGGCAGTGGGGTAGTGCGGACGCATATGCACCCGTTGACAGGCACGTTTCTGCAAGGCTGAGAGGGGCTAATTCCCTTGGAAAGCAAGGCAGTTGGGGCGCTTTGCTGTGGTACCTGGCTTGTCGGCGCGCACGCACCTGCCAAGTGCCCGATGTTTCGAAGAGGTCTCAACTCACCTTCACGGGGGACGCGCGCCACGGCGCGTGCCACCGGCGCATAGATATATGTAGGGTGCGCCCCCGATTCATGCGCCTTCATGCTGCGATGCCCCTGTTGTCAGTGGGGCTGGTGGGACCATCGTCGTCCGCGCCCGACGCAGGTGCCGCTCCGGGTCAGGTGGTGTGCGCCGACCCATACGCAGGCGGGCCGAATCCTCTTAAGGTGAGAAGCATTGGAAGCCGGCGGTGCTGACGGCCCGCCGGTGATCGCGAGGAGGACTGTGGTGAGCGAGACGAGCCCGAAGCTGCGCGCCGAGCTGGAGGGTATCCCCACCTACAAGCCGGGCAAGCCCGCCGCGGCCGGGGGGCCGGTGGCGTACAAGCTGTCCTCCAACGAGAACCCCTATCCCCCGCTGCCCGGCGTCATGGAGAGCGTGACCGCGGCGGCGGCGTCCTTCAACCGCTACCCGGACATGGCCTGCACGGGGCTGATGGAGGAGCTGGCCGAGCGCTTCGGTGTGCCGGTCTCCCACCTGGCGACCGGCACCGGTTCGGTCGGTGTCGCCCAGCAGCTGCTCCAGGCCACCTCCGGTCCGGGCGACGAGGTGATCTACGCCTGGCGGTCCTTCGAGGCGTACCCGATCATCACCCAGATCAGCGGGGCGACCTCGGTGAAGGTGCCGCTGACCGCGGGCGATGTGCACGACCTGGACGCGATGGCCGACGCCATCACCGACCGCACGCGGCTGATCTTCGTCTGCAACCCCAACAACCCGACCGGCACAGCCGTGCGCCGGGCCGAGCTGGAGCGGTTCCTGGACCGGGTGCCGGGCGATGTGCTGGTGGTGCTGGACGAGGCGTACCGCGAGTTCGTCCGGGACGCGGAGGTGCCCGACGGCGTGGAGCTCTACCGCGACCGGCCGAACGTCTGTGTGCTGCGGACCTTCTCCAAGGCGTACGGGCTCGCCGGGCTGCGCGTCGGTTTCGCGATCGCCCATGAGCCGGTCGCCGCGGCGCTGCGCAAGACGGCCGTCCCGTTCGGGGTCAGCCAGCTCGCGCAGGACGCGGCCGTCGCCTCGCTGCGGGCGGAGGACGAGCTGCTCGGCCGGGTGGGCTCGCTGGTGTGCGAGCGCACGCGTGTGGTCGACACGCTGCGGTCCCAGGGCTGGACGGTGCCCGACACCCAGGCCAACTTCGTATGGCTGCGGCTGGGGGAGCGTACGGCGGCGTTCGCGGCGGCGTGTGAGCAGGCGGGGGCCGTGGTGCGACCGTTCCCCGGCGAGGGTGTGCGGGTCACGGTCGGCGAGACCGAGGCGAACGACATCTTCCTGAAGACGGCGGAGGTCTTCCGCAAGGAGTCCTGAGCGGGCCGGAAGAGAGTCCTGAGGGTCCTGTAGGGATTCAGGAGGTCCTTAGCCTCGCATCGGAGGCCCTGTGCCTCACGTCGGCGAGGTCCTGGGCCTCACGTCGGAGACCTTTACCTCAAGGAGGAGCCCGGAAGGGCTCGGTCAAGGCTGTGCGCGGAGCCGTCACCCGTCCCCGAGCTGAAGGGGACCGGTCACGGCTCCGCGTGTTCCACCCGGATCGGGTCGCCGTCGCGCACCGTCGCGAGCAGGCGGGGGTCGCCGTCCACACGGCCGAGGACGTTGCACGGGCTGGCGAGGCGGCATTCGTCACCGCGTGAGATCGGCGTCGGCCCGTAGGGGAGCGCGAGGGCGTCGCCGTCGGTCCAGAAGGCGACCGTGCCGGGCTCGACGACCTGCCGGGCGTCGGTTTCACGTGAAACGGAGACGCCCGTGTCGAAGTAGACCTCCTCGCCCCAGGTGCGGGCGGTGGAGGTGAAGGGCAGCGCCTTTTCGAGGGCCTGGGTGGTCGGGGTGCGGTCGAGGGTCGCGGTGAGATGACCCGCGGGCCAGGAGATCCGTATGCGCGTGGATGAGTGTTGCGTCTGCATGGCGCGCAATTCAACAAGACGTTGAAGTTCCTGCCAAGAGGGTGACGGCGAGGCCAAGGAGGGACCCCCCTGTCCGGGCCGAAAATCAGTGCGTCATAATTGCTTGTGAATGTGAACGCGTTCACAAGCGTGTCCTGGTTGCTCCGTGATGTGCGGGACATAAGGGGCAGACTGCCGCTCGGTCCACGGCGAGTAAGGAGACCACGACGTGGAATTGGCTTTGGCGCCGGAGACTTTGGCGCGTTGGCAGTTCGGCATCACCACCGTCTATCACTTTCTGTTCGTCCCGCTGACGATCTCGCTCGCCGCGCTCACCGCCGGCCTGCAGACGGCGTGGGTGCGTACGGAGAAGGAGAAGTACCTCAAGGCGACCAAGTTCTGGGGCAAGCTCTTCCTGATCAACATCGCCATGGGTGTCGTCACCGGCATCGTGCAGGAGTTCCAGTTCGGCATGAACTGGTCCGACTACTCGCGGTTCGTCGGTGACATCTTCGGCGCCCCCCTCGCCTTCGAGGCGCTGATCGCCTTCTTCTTCGAGTCGACCTTCATCGGCTTGTGGATCTTCGGCTGGGACAAGCTGCCCAAGAAGATCCACCTGGCCTGCATATGGATGGTCTCGATCGGCACCCTGCTGTCGGCGTACTTCATCCTGGCGGCGAACTCGTGGATGCAGCACCCGGTCGGCTACCGGATCAACGAGGAGAAGGGCCGGGCCGAGCTCACCGACTTCTGGCTGGTGCTCACCCAGAACACCACGCTCAACCAGGTCTTCCACAGCTTCTCGGCCGCCTTCCTCACCGGTGGCGCCTTCATGGTCGGCATCGCCGCCTTCCACCTGATGCGCAAGAAGCACATCCCGGTGATGCGGACCTCGCTGCGCCTCGGCCTGGTCACGCTGGCGGTCGGCGGTCTGTTCACCGCCATCAGCGGCGACACCCTCGGCAAGGTCATGTACGAGCAGCAGCCGATGAAGATGGCCGCCGCCGAGGCGCTGTGGGACGGCGAGGAGCCGGCGCCGTTCTCCGTGTTCGCCTACGGGGACGTCGACAAGGGACACAACACGGTCGCCCTGGAGATCCCCGGCCTGCTGTCCTTCCTCGCGCACAGCGACTTCGAGTCGTATGTGCCCGGCATCAACGACACCAACGAGGCCCTGCAGAAGCAGTTCGGGCCCGGCGACTACAAGCCCATCGTCCCGGTCGCCTACTGGGGCTTCCGCTGGATGATCGGCTTCGGCATGGCCTCGCTGGGCCTCGGCCTGCTGGGGCTGTGGCTGACCCGCAAGAAGTTCATGCTCCCGGCCGCCCACCGCACCGGCGAGGACGAGGTGCCGCGGCTGGTGCTGCTGAAGAAGCCGCTCGGCTCGAAGCTCACCCGGCTGTACTGGCTGCTGGCGCTGTGGACCATGGGCTTCCCGCTGATCGCCAACGCCTGGGGATGGATCTTCACCGAGATGGGCCGCCAGCCGTGGGTCGTCTACGGCGTGCTCCAGACCCGCGACGCGGTCTCCCCCGGTGTCTCCACGGGCGAAGTGCTCACCTCGATGATCGTCTTCACCGTGCTGTACGCCACCCTCGCCGTGATCGAGGTCAGGCTGCTGGCGAAGTACGTCAAGGCCGGGCCGCCCGAGCTGACCGAGGCCGACCTCAACCCGCCCACGAAGATCGGCGGCGACTCCCGTGACGCCGACAAGCCGATGGCCTTCTCGTACTAGGCCGAGGGAGCTGCACAGTCATGGAACTGCACGACGTCTGGTTCGTCCTGATCGCCGTCCTGTGGACCGGCTACTTCTTCCTGGAGGGCTTCGACTTCGGGGTCGGCGTCCTCACCAAGCTGCTGGCCCGCAACCGGCTGGAGAAGCGGGTGCTGATCAACACGATCGGTCCCGTCTGGGACGGCAACGAGGTCTGGCTCCTCACGGCGGGCGGCGCGACCTTCGCCGCCTTCCCGGAGTGGTACGCCACCCTCTTCTCCGGCTTCTATCTGCCGCTGCTGACCGTCCTGGTCTGCCTGATCGTGCGGGGCGTGGCCTTCGAGTACCGGGTCAAGCGGCCCGAGGAGAACTGGCAGCGCAACTGGGAGACCGCGATCTTCTGGTGCTCGCTGATCCCCGCGTTCCTGTGGGGTGTCGTCTTCGGCAACATCGCGCGCGGCGTGGAGATCGACGCCGGGTTCGAGTACACCGGCGGCGTCCTCGACCTGCTCAACCCGTACGCGGTCCTCGGCGGCCTCGTCACCCTCACGCTGTTCACCTTCCACGGCGCGGTCTTCACGGCGCTGAAGACCGTCGGCGAGATCCGTGAGCGGGCCCGTGCGCTGGCCTTCAAGGTCGGTCTCGCGAGCGCTGTGCTCGCGCTGGGCTTCCTGCTGTGGACGCAGTTCGACAGCGGCGACGGCAAGAGCCTGGTCGCGGTGATCGTGGCGGTCGCCGCGCTGGTCGCCGCGCTCGTGGCGATCCGGGCCGGGCGGGAGGGATGGTCGTTCGCTCTGTCCGGTGTCACCATCGTGGCCGCCGTGGCGGTGCTCTTCCTGTCCCTCTTCCCGAACGTCATGCCGTCCTCGCTCGACGACGACTGGAGCCTGACGGTCACCAACGCCTCGTCGAGCCCGTACACCCTGAAAATCATGACGTGGCTCGCGGTCATCGCCATGCCGGTCGTTCTGCTCTACCAGGGGTGGACGTACTGGGTGTTCCGTAAACGGATCGGCACGCAGCACATCGCTGTCGAAGCCGCGCACTGAGTCCGACCGGGAGGGTGTTTCACGTGAAACAGCGTCGAGCACCCTCCCTGGACCGAAGGGCATGTTTCACGTGAAACCGATCGATCCCCGCCTCCTCCGCTACGCCCGTGCCACCCGGCTGTTCCTGGCGGCGGTCGTCGCCCTGGGCGCCGTGGGGGCGGGGCTCGTCGTCGCCCAGGCGATGCTGATCGCCGAGATCGTGGTCGGTGCCTTCCAGCGCGGGCTGTCGGTCGGTGAGCTGCGCACTCCCCTGCTGCTGCTCGGGGCGGTCGCGGTCGGCCGGGCGGTGGTCGGATGGCTCACCGAGCTCGCGGCGCACCGGGCCAGCGCCTCCGTGAAGTCGGAGCTGCGGGGGCGGCTGCTGGAGCGTGCGGGCCGGCTCGGGCCGGGCTGGCTCAGCGGGCAGCGGACCGGATCGCTGGTCGCGCTCGCCACGCGCGGCGTGGACGCGCTCGACGACTACTTCTCACGGTATCTGCCGCAGCTGGGTCTGGCGGTGGTGGTGCCGGTGGCGGTGCTGGCGCGGATCGTCACCGAGGACTGGG
Source organism: Streptomyces sp. enrichment culture (assembly GCF_964272895.1). Lineage (GTDB taxonomy): Bacteria > Actinomycetota > Actinomycetes > Streptomycetales > Streptomycetaceae > Streptomyces. The sequence continues at coordinate 3,717,654 of NZ_OZ186832.1, read as the reverse complement.
TGTCCGCCGCGATCATCGCCGGCACGCTGCCGCTGATCCCCGTCTTCATGATCCTCATCGGCTGGGCCACACAGGCGCGGATGGACCGTCAGTGGCGGCTGCTGTCCCGGCTCTCCGGGCACTTCCTGGACGTGGTCGCGGGTCTGCCGACGCTGAAGGTGTTCGGGCGGGCCAAGGCTCAGGCCGAGTCGATCCGGCGGATCACCGGTGAGTACCGCCGGGCGACCATGCGGACCCTGCGCATCGCCTTCCTCTCCTCCTTCGCCCTGGAACTGCTCGCGACCATCTCGGTCGCCCTGGTCGCGGTCACGATCGGGATGCGGCTCGTCCACGGCGACATGGATCTCTCCACCGGGCTGGTCATCCTGGTGCTCGCCCCCGAGGCATATCTGCCGCTGCGGCAGGTGGGCGCGCAGTACCACGCGGCGGCGGAGGGGCTTGCGGCGGCCGAGGAGATCTTCGAGGTCCTGGAGACGCCCGTACCGGCCTCGGGGACCGGCCCGGTGCCCACCGGGGCGCTCTCGCTCGCCTTCGACGGCGTCACGGTCCGCTACCCCGGACGGTCCCGGAACGCCGTCACGGACACCTCCTTCACCGTCGAGCCCGGCGAGACGGTCGCGCTCGTCGGGCCCAGCGGCGCGGGCAAGTCCACATTGCTCAGTGTGCTGCTCGGCTTCGTCCGGCCGACCGCCGGGCAGGTGCGGATCGGCGGCACGGATCTCGCCGACGTCGATCTGGAGCAGTGGCGCTCGCGAGTGGCGTGGGTACCGCAGCGGCCGCATCTGTTCGCCGGGACGATCGCGGAGAACGTCCGGCTCGCCCGGCCCGACGCGGACGACACGGCCGTACGGCAGGCCCTTCGGGAGGCCGGCGCGCTGGAGTTTGTGGACGCGCTGCCGCGGGGTGCCGACACCGCGCTCGGGGAGGACGGCGCCGGACTCTCGGCCGGGCAGCGGCAGCGCCTCGCGCTGGCCCGGGCCTTCCTCGCCGACCGGCCCGTGCTGCTCCTCGACGAGCCGACGGCCGCGCTGGACGGAGAGACCGAGGCCGAGGTCGTGGCCGCGGTCCGGCGGCTGGCGGCCGGGCGTACGGTCCTGCTGGTCGTCCACCGCCCGGCGCTGCTGACGGTGGCGGAGCGGGTGATCCGGCTGGAGGCGACGGAACAAGCGGCCGACGCGGGGCCGCAGACGCGCCCGTCGGGCGATGTCGATCATCCGTCGCGTGCCGGGGAGACGGCGGCGATGGAGGCGGACGAGCGGAGGACCCCGGACGCCACCACCACGGACCACGCCGACTCCGGCGAGGAGGCCGTCGCCTCCGACACCGCGCCCGAGCAGGCACGCGCCGATGTCCTCACCCGCGTCCGCGCCCTGTCCGCGCCCCGGCGCGGGCGGCTGATGCTGGCCCTGCTGCTGGGCAGCCTCTCGCTGGGCAGTGCCGTGGGGCTGATGGCGACCTCCGGGTGGCTCATCTCGCGGGCGTCGCAGCAGCCGCCGGTGCTGTATCTGATGGTGGCCGTGACGGCGACGCGGGCGTTCGGGATCGGCCGGGCCGTGTTCCGCTACGCCGAGCGGCTCGTGGGACATGACGCCGTGCTGCGGATGCTGGCCGACACCCGCGTGGCGGTGTACCGGCGCCTGGAGCGGCTGGCGCCGGCCGGGCTGCGCGAGGCGCGCCGCGGCGATCTGCTCAGCCGTCTGGTCGCGGACGTGGACGCGTTGCAGGACTACTGGCTGCGCTGGCTGCTGCCCGCCGGAGCGGCGGCGCTGGTGTCGGCCGGGTCCGTCGCGTTCACGGCGTGGCTGCTGCCCGAGGCGGGCGCGGTGCTCGCGGTCGGGCTGCTGGCGGCCGGCGTCGGTGTCCCGCTGATCACGGGCGCGGTGGCTCGACGCGCCGAACGCCGGCTCGCGCCCGCCCGAGGTGTGCTCGCCACGCGCGTGGCCGACCTGCTCACCGGCACCGCGGAACTCACCGTCGCCGGCGCCCTGCCCGCCCGTACCGCCCAGGCGCAGAGCGCGGACGCCGAGCTCACCCGGATCGCCTCACGCACCGCCACCGCGACCGCGCTCGGCGACGGACTCACCGCCCTGGTCAGCGGGCTGACGGTGGCCGGAGCCGCCCTCGTCGGCGCCCAGGCGGTGGCCGCCGGACGGCTGAGCGGTGTGGCCCTGGCCGCCGTCGTCCTGACCCCGCTGGCCGCCTTCGAGGCCGTCCTCGGACTGCCGCTCGCCGTGCAGTTCCGCCAGCGGGTGCGCAAGAGCGCCGAGCGGGTGTACGAGGTGCTGGACGCCCCCGAGCCGGTGCGCGAGCCGGAGCAGCCGCGGCAGGCGCCCGCTTCGCCGTTCCCGCTGGTCGTCAAGGACCTCACCGCCCGTTACGCCGGGCAGGAGGAGGCGGCTCTGGCCGGGCTGGAGCTGCGGCTGGAGCGGGGGCGCCGGGTCGCCGTCGTCGGCCCGTCGGGGTCGGGCAAGAGCACGCTGGCGCAGGTGCTGCTGCGCTTCCTGGACGCCGAGGCGGGCGCGTACACGCTGGGCGGCGTGGACGCCGACGCCCTGGACGGGGACGACGTACGGCGGCTGGTCGGGCTGTGCGCGCAGGACGCGCACCTCTTCGACAGCTCCGTGCGGGAGAACCTGCTGCTGGCCCGGCGCGAGGCGACCGACACCGAGCTGCGGGACGCGCTGGGCCGGGTCCGGCTGCTGGACTGGGTGGAGAGCCTGCCCGACGGCCTCGACACGCTCGTGGGCGAGCACGGGGCGCGGCTGTCCGGAGGGCAGCGGCAGCGGCTGGCGTTGGCCCGCGCGCTGCTCGCCGACTTCCCGGTGCTGGTCCTCGACGAGCCCGCCGAGCATCTGGACCTGCCCACGGCCGACGCGCTCACCGCCGATCTGCTGGCCGCGACCGAGGGCCGTACGACGCTGCTGATCACGCACCGGCTGGCCGGACTGACCGGCGTCGACGAGGTGATCGTGCTGGACCGCGGACGGGTCGTGCAGCGGGGTGGCTTCGCCGAACTGGCCGCCGTGGAGGGGCCGCTGCGGGACATGGTGGCGCGCGAGGCGGAGGCGGAGGATCTGGTGCCGGCGGGATAGGCGGGGCCGAGGGCCCGGCGGCGACTGCCGGCACGGCCGGGGCGGCGGGGTGAGCGCGAGGTGGCGTGGCAGCCCTCGCCCGGATGTGACGCGGAGTTGACGTCCCGGCACCCGTTCGCAGCAACCCTTCCCCCAGCCGTACGACGTGAACAGGACGTGGCGCGTCCGCGCGGGCCACGATCGCTGACATGCCCTCATCTCGCCGTCACCCCCTCCTGGTTCCGGTGCTGCTGTGCGCGCTCGCCGTGCTCGCGGCGCGTCCGACCTCGGCCTCGGACTCCGGCGCTGAGGGCGCGGACGGTGGAGCGGCGGCGGAGGTGGCGCGGCTGTACGCGGACGCGGCGGAGGCCACCCGGCAGTACGAGGAGGGCCGCCGCGAGGCCGACGCCCAGCGGTTGCGGGCGCAGCGGCTGGAGGGGCTGCTGGACCGGCAGCGACGGGAGATCGCGGTGCTGCGGGACGACCTGGGCCGGATCGCACGGGCCCAGTACCGCGACAGCGGCGGGCTCCCGGGCGCCGCGCAGATGTTCCTGGCGGGCGGCCCCGACGAGTTGATGCGCGGTCAGCACCTGTTCTCGCGGGCCAACCTGGCGCTCGACAACGCGATCGGCAAGAGACGCCGGGCGGAGGAACGGCTCGCGAACGACGAGGCGAAGGCCGCGGCGGCGTGGCGGGAACTCGACCGGCGCACCGGCGAGCTCGCCGCGCTGAAACAGTCCATCGAGCACAAGCTCCAGGAGGCGCGCACGCGGTTGCAGGGGGAGGCGGACGCGTCCGCCCTGGCGGGCAGCTGCCGGGGCGCGGTGCGGCTGGAACAGCCGCCCACGTCGTTCGCGCAGGGCTGGGTGGCGCCCGTGGAGGCGTACGAGCTGTCGGCGAGCTTCGGCAGCGGTGGCAGCCGCTGGGCGAACCGGCACACGGGGCAGGACTTCGCGGTGCCGATCGGTACACCGGTGCGGTCGGTGGGCGAGGGCCGGGTGGTGAGCGTGTCCTGCGGCGGCGCGTTCGGCATCCAGATCGTCATCGAGCACCCGGGCGGCTACTACACGCAGTACGCGCATCTCGCCTCGGTCGCCGTCGACCAGGGGGAGCGGGTGATGAGCGGGCAGTGGATCGGCCAGGCCGGCACCACCGGCAACTCCACCGGGCCCCACCTGCACTTCGAGGTACGGGTCACCCCGGAGCTGGGCTCGGGGGTGGACCCGGTGCCGTGGCTGGCGGAACGGGGCGTGCACCTCGGCTAGCGAGGTGCGCCGGCAGCAGCCGTCCGGGCACCGGTCACGCCGGCCGGGCGCCGGTCACGCCGTCCGCGCCTCCGCCAGCAGGCGCTCGATCACGACGGCCACCCCGTCCTCGTTGTTGGCGGCGGTACGCCCGGAAGCCGCGGTGATGGCATCCGGGTGGGCGTTGCCCATGGCGTAGGAGCGGCCGGCCCAGGTCAGCATCTCGACGTCGTTGGGCATGTCGCCGAAGGCGACGACCTCCTCGTGCGAGATCCCGCGCTCGGCGCAGCACAGGGCGAGCGTGCTGGCCTTGGAGACACCGGGGCCGCTGATCTCCAGCAGGGCGCTGGGGCTGGAGCGGGTGACGGTGGCGCGGTCGCCGATGGCGGTGCGGCCGAGGGTGAGGAAGGCGTCGGGGTCGAGCGTGGGATGGAAGGCGAGGATCTTCAGCACGGGCTCGCCGGCGCCGGGCGCGTCCGGTCCCAGGAGCTGCTCGGCCGACGCCAGGGTGTCCGGGACCTCCATGTGCAGCTTGGGGTAGTCCGGCTCCTGGTTGAAGCAGTACGTCTGCTCCACCGCGTACACCGTGCCGGGCGCCGCGTCCCGCAGCAGCCGTACGGCGTCCAGCGCGTTCTCGCGGGGCAGCTCGCGCACCTTCACGAACCGATGGGCGCCGGGGCCGCCGTGCAGGTCGACCACGGCGGCACCGTTGCCGCAGATGGCGAGGCCGTGGCCGTGGACATGGGCGCTGACGACGTCCATCCAGCGGGCGGGGCGTCCGGTGACGAAGAAGACCTCGATGCCGGCCTCCTCGGCGGCGGCCAGCGCGGCGACGGTCCGCGGGGAGACCGACTTGTCGTCGCGCAGGAGCGTGCCGTCGAGATCGGTGGCGATCAGCCGCGGGCGGACCTTGGGGGGCTCGGGGGAGGCGGGGGGCTCGGGCTTTCTCGTCGCTGAGGTCACCCTGCCATTCTCGCGCATATGCCTGCACGGGCGTGCGGGACTCCGCACATCTGAGTCCCGCGCGGCCCGCCAGGCCCCCCACCCCCGCTCAGGCCAGCTGTGCCACACCCTCCATGGCGATCTGCTCGAAGACCTTCTGATCGGCCGCGAAGTCCGAGTCCGGGATGGGCCAGTGGATCACGATCTCGTCGAAGCCCAGCTCCCGGTGGCGTCCGGCGAAATCGACGAACGCGGCCAGCGACTCCAGGGGACGTCCGCGGTCGGGGGTGAAACCGGTGAGCAGGATCTTGTCGAGCTCGGTCACATCCCGGCCGATCGCTGCGCAGGCGTCGGCCAGCTTCTCGGTCTGCTCCCGCAGGGCCCGCACCGACTGCTCCGGCGTGCCCGTCTCGTACAGCTTGGGGTCACCGGTGGTCACCCATGCCTGTCCGTACCGGGCGGCCAGCTTCAGCCCGCGCGGGCCGGTGGCCGCCACCGCGAAGGGCAGCCGGGGCCGCTGCACACAGCCGGGGATGTTGCGCGCCTCGTGCGCCGAGTAGAAGTCGCCCTCGTACGACACCGCGTCCTCGGTCAGCAGGCGGTCCAGCAGCGGCACGAACTCGCCGAACCGGGCGGCACGCTCCCGCGGGGTCCACGGCTCCTGGCCGAGCGCGGTGGCATCGAAGCCGGTGCCGCCCGCGCCGATGCCCAGGGTGACCCGGCCGCCGGAGATGTCGTCGAGCGAGATCAGCTCCTTGGCCAGCGTCACGGGATGCCGGAAGTTCGGCGAGGTGACCAGCGTGCCCAGCCGCATCCGCTCGGTGACACCCGCGGCGGCGGTGAGCGTCGGCAGGGCACCGAACCAGGGGCCGTCCCGGAAGCTGCGCCAGGACAGGTGGTCGTAGGTGTAGGCGGTGTGGAAACCGAGCTCCTCGGCCCGCTGCCACGCCTCACGACTGCCTTCGTGCCACCGGCGGTACGGGAGGATCACAGTGCTCAGACGCAGACTCATGCATCGAGCGTAGGTGGCGCGCCCGGATTCGCTGAAACGGTCACCGTTTCACGTGAAACAGTCACGCTCCGTGGTCGGCCGACATCGGCTGGGGGCATCGACGGCGACCCGCACGCGCCCGCCGGCAGCGCCAGCGGCACCATCAGCTCCTCGGCCCCTCGACCCCTCGGCTCCATCGGCTCCTCGACCCCTCGGCTCCATCGGCTCCCCGGCTCCTTCGGCTCCCCGGCTCCTTCGGCTCCCCGGCTCCATCGGCTCCCCGGCAGCACGGGCACCTCGGCACCATCGGCAATCCCTCCCCAGCCCGAGGGGTCAGTGGGACTGAGGGAAGCGCAGATACTCCGGCGGCACCCCCGGCGTCAGCCACACCCCGTTCGCGCTGACGTGAAACACATGCCCGTCCCGGTGCATCGCCCCCGCGTCCACCGTCAGCACCACGGGCCGCCCTCGCCGGGCGCCGACACGCGTGGCGGTCTCCCGGTCGGCGGACAGATGCACGGCATGCCGGTTCATGGGCCGCAGCCCCTGCGCGCGGATCGCGTCCAGATGCCGGGCCACGGTCCCGTGGTAGAGGTGCGGCGGCGGGGTCGCCGGCGCGAGACCGAGGTCGACCTCGACGCTGTGGCCCTGGCTGGCGCGGATGCGGGTCCCCTCCACCGCGAACCGCTGCTTGTCGTTCGTGGCCACCACATGGTCCAGTTCCGCACGGGTGAACCGGAACCCGTGCGCGACGGCCGCCGCGATCAGGGTGTCGATCTCCACCCAGCCGGCCTCGTCGAGCACGAGCCCGATCCGGTCCGGCTGATGGCGCAGATGCTTGGAGAGGTACTTCGACACCCTCACGGTGCGTCTTTCGTCCATGCGCTCAGCATGCCGACCGAGACACGGATCACGCATTTCGTTTTGGCGGACATGTTTGATCCACAAACAACTCGGGTTATCCACAGCCGACTTGGTCGAGCTGTGGACAACTCCCGTCCGAGAAAGGCCGATTCGCGAAGTGCCCGAAACAACCAGCGGTGTTGAGCAACAGGTCGCGAACACAGGGTCGTTCGCCGTCAGAGCTTCGGCTGCACCCGCGCCAGCCTCCTCAACACCCCCGGAGCAAACCGGGACAAGGCATGTACACCCCGCGCCTCCGGCGTCACCGGCACCACCGCCTCGTTGCGCAGCACCGCCCGCAGGATCGCGTCGGCGACCTTCTCCGGCGGGTAGTTGCGCATGCCGTACAGCCGGGCGGAGCTCCTCTGCCGACGCCGCTCCTCCTCCTCGGCGACGCCGACGAACCGAGCCGTGGAGGTGATGTTGGTGTTCACCAGGCCGGGGCAGATGGCGCTCACCCCGATGCCCTGGCCCGCGAGTTCGGCGCGCAGGCACTCGCTGAGCATCAGCACCGCCGCCTTGGAGGTGCTGTAGGCGGGCAGTGCGCGCGACGGCTGGAACGCGGCCGCGGACGCCGTGTTCACGATGTGGCCGCCCTGACCGCGCTCGGCCATCTGCCGCCCGAAGAGACGGCAACCATGGATGACACCCCACAAGTTGACGTCGAGGACCTTCTTCCAGTCCTCGGGGGAGGTGTCGAAGAACGAGCCGGACAGTCCGATCCCCGCGTTGTTCACGAGCACATCGACCACGCCGTACTCCAGCGCGACCTTCTCGGCGAGCTTCTCCATGGCCTGCGCGTCGGAGACGTCGACCGCCTCGGCCCAGGCGTCCGGCGCGCCGATCAGCCGCGACAACTCGGCGGTACGGGCGGCGCTTTCGGCGTCCAGGTCGACGGCGATCACTTTCGCGCCCGCCTCGGCGAACGCGAACGCGGTGGCCCGTCCGATGCCGCTGCCCGCACCGGTGACCAGCACCAACTGGCCGCCGAACCGGTCGAAGTGGCGGCCGGGGGCTTTGACCTCGGTGCGCCCGCCCTCGATGCCGTTCACGAACTCGGTGATCCAGCCGGCCAGCTGCTCGGGCCGGGTGCGCGGAACCCAGTGCTTGGCGGGCAGCGTGTGACGGGTGAGCTGCGGTGCCCACAGCTCCAGTCCGTCGTAGAGCCGCTCGGAGAGGAAGGCGTCGCCCAGCGGTGTGACGAGCTGTACGGGGGCGTGGGCGTACGCGTCGGGGCGCGGCCTGCGCAGCCGGGCGCGCACGTTGTCGCGGTACAACCAGGCGCCGTGCGCGGCGTCCTGGGGCAGCGAGGAGGTCGGGTAGTCGCCGCCGGGCACCTTCTCGACGCGCCGGAGGATGCCGGGCCAGCGCTTGCCGAGGGGGCCGCGCCAGGCCAGTTCGGGCAGGACGGGGGTGTGCAGGAGGTAGACGTACCAGGACTTGGCGCCCTGGCCGAGGAGTTGACCGACCCGGCGTGGAGTCGGCTTCCGCAGGCGGCTGTTGATCCAGTGCCCGAAGTGGTCGAGCGACGGCCCGGACATCGAGGTGAAGGACGCGATCCGGCCCTCGGTGCGCTGGACGGTGACGAACTCCCAGCCCTGCACCGAGCCCCAGTCGTGCCCCACCAGATGCACCGGCCGGTCCGGGCTGACCGCGTCCGCGACGGCCAGGAAGTCGTCCGTGAGCTTCTCCAGCGTGAACCCGCCCCGCAGCGGCTGCGGAGCCGTCGAACGGCCGTGGCCGCGCACGTCGTAGAGGACCACGTGGAACGTCTCGGCCAGGCGCGGTGCGACCTCGGACCAGACCTCCTTGCTGTCCGGGTAGCCGTGCACCAGCACCACCGTCGGCTGCTCGGGGTCCCCGAGCTCGGCGACGCACAGTTCGACACCGCCGGTCCGCACCCAGCGCTCCCGCGCACCTTGAAGCATGGTCACCCCTCCGGTCACTTCTTCTCCGCCCAGCGCCGCACGTGCGGCAGATCGTCGTCCAGCCAGAACGCGCTCTCCTCGGGGTCCCGTGAGTCGGTGACGACCAGGATCTCCTCGAACTTCGCGCCGGTGCCCCGGAATCCGAGATGGGGCTCGACCGCCCACAGGCCCGGCTGCGGCGGATGGTCGGAGAAGCGGTACGGCGACCACAGCGGCGACCAGCCGTCGCGATGCCCGTGCAGGGCGTCGGAGGCCAGCCCCTTCAGCGACTGCGTGCCGAAGCCGAACACATGCGGGGAGAACCGGCGCTCGGCCACCCGGTCGACCTTGTGCGCGATCACCCCGAACGGATAGGCGCGGTGCCGGTTGGCGTAGCCCTGGCGGACCATGAGGCGGTCCACGTCCTCGTAGATCTCGCGCAGCGAGCGGCGCTCGCGGACCTCGCGCAGGATCAGCTCGCGGTGCGCCTGGAGGTCGTCCATCAGGCGGTTCTGCACGCGGTTGAGGCCGAGGGATCCGGAGTAGCCGATGTCCGCCACATAGCCCTGGTAGACCGGGGCCATGTCGAGGATGAACGGCATGCCCGGCTCCAGGGCGCGGTTGGTCGGGAAGAACTGCAGCGGGATGCGGAAGTTCACGAAGGCCGTGCGGTCCCCGAACCAGGCGAAGGGCAGATGGAACCAGTCCTTCACACCCCGCTCGCGCAGCCACTCCCGCTGCATGCGCGCCGCCTCACGCTCGGTGACGCCCGGCTTCAGCCGAGCCGCCACCGCCTCCGCGCACTCGTAGGCGAGCCGTTGCACCGTCCTGAATCCGCGCAGCTCCGCGGATATCCCGTCTGCCACTGCCGTCGTCATGCCGCCCCGTCCCACCCGGTCCACTGTGACTGCGGTACGTGTCCGTAACTTGACATCGCCGAATCTCGCACCTTGTTAGAGTCGGCGTCAATAGGGCGGGCGAAAGCCCGCGGCCCCGACCCCAGGGGGACCCCTAGGGTCCCGTACGACTCCAGAGTGACCCCAAGACGGCTCTGGAGTCTGACGACCGGCGTGGTCCGCGTCACTACCGTCTTACTCGTGACTGTGATCGCGACCGAAAGCCTGAGCAAGCGGTTCCCCCGGGTGACCGCGCTCGACCGGCTGTCCGTGGACATCGGAGCCGGTGTGACCGGACTCGTCGGAGCCAACGGCGCCGGCAAGTCCACCCTGATCAAGATCCTGCTGGGTCTGTCCCCCGCGAGCGAGGGCCGCGCCGCCGTGCTCGGCCTCGACGTCGCCACCGAGGGCGCCGCCATCCGCGAGCGGGTCGGCTACATGCCGGAGCACGACTGCCTGCCGCCCGACGTCTCGGCCACCGAGTTCGTCGTGCACATGGCCCGTATGTCCGGCCTGCCGCCCACCGCCGCCCGCGAGCGCACCGCGGACACCCTGCGCCACGTCGGCCTCTACGAGGAGCGCTACCGCCCCATCGGCGGCTACTCCACCGGCATGAAGCAGCGCGTCAAGCTCGCCCAGGCGCTGGTGCACGACCCGCAGCTGGTCTTCCTCGACGAGCCGACCAACGGCCTCGACCCGGTCGGCCGCGACGACATGCTCGGCCTGATCCGCCGCATCCACACCGACTTCGGCATCTCGGTCCTGGTCACCTCCCACCTCCTGGGCGAACTCGAACGCACCTGCGACCACGTCGTGGTCATCGACGGCGGCAAGCTGCTGCGCTCCAGCTCCACCACCGACTTCACCCAGACCACCACCACCCTCGCCGTCGAGGTCACCGACTCCGACACCCACCCCGACGGCACCCGCGCGATGCGCGAGGCGCTGCACGCGCGCGGGATCGCCGTCCAGGACGGCAGCGGCCTGCCCGGCGCCGGCCACCTGCTGCTGCTCACCGCCGAGGGCGACCAGACGTACGACCTGGTCCGCGACACCGTCGCCGACCTCGGACTCGGCCTGGTGCGCATGGAGCAGCGCAGGCACCACATCGCGGAGGTCTTCACCGACGACGGCGACGCACGAAAGGAGGCCGTCGGCCATGGCAGCTGAGCACCCCCTGGCGGCAGCGGGCGACCAGACCCGCATCCACAACATCGGCTACCGCTCCTACGACGGCCCCCGCCTCGGCCGCGCCTACGCCACCCGCTCCCTGTACTCGCAGTCCCTGCGCGGCGCCTACGGCCTCGGCCGCTCGGTGAAGTCCAAGGTCCTGCCGATGCTGCTGTTCGTGGTGATGTGCGTCCCCGCGGCCATCATGGTCGCCGTCGCGGTCGCGACGAAGGCGAGCAAGCTGCCCGTGGACTACACGGAGTACGCGATCTTCCTCCAGGCGGTCATCAGCCTGTACGTCGCCTCCCAGGCACCCCAGGCCGTCTCCCGCGATCTGCGCTTCAAGACGGTCCCGCTGTACTTCTCGCGGCCCATCGAGACCGCCGACTACGTCCGCGCCAAGTACGCGGCGCTGGCCTCCGCGCTGTTCATCCTCACCGCGGCCCCGCTGCTGGTGCTCTACGCCGGCGCGCTGCTCGCCGAACTCGACTTCGCCGACCAGACCGAAGGATTCGCGCAGGGACTCGTGTCCGTGGCACTGCTCTCACTGCTCTTCGCCGGGATCAGCCTGGTGATCGCCTCCGTCACCCCGCGTCGCGGCTTCGGCATCGCCGCCGTCATCGCGGTGTTCACCATCTCCTACGGCGCGGTCTCCGCCCTCCAGGGCATCGCCGAGCTCCAGGACAGCAGCGACGCGATCGCCTGGATCGGCCTGTTCTCGCCGGTCAGCCTCATCGACGGCGTGGGAGCGGCCTTCCTGGGCGCCCCGTCCTCCTTCCCCGGAGGCGCCGGACCCTCCAGCGCCGAGGGCGTCGTGTTCGTCCTGTTCGCCCTGGGCCTGATCGCCGCCAGCTACGGCCTCCTGCTGCGCCGCTACAAGAAGGTGGGCCTGTGACCACGCTCCAGATCGACCACGTCTCCCGCTGGTTCGGCAACGTGGTCGCCGTCAACGACATCACCATGACCATCGGCCCCGGCGTCACCGGCCTGCTCGGCCCCAACGGCGCCGGAAAGTCCACCCTCATCAACATGATGGTCGGCTTCCTCGCCCCCTCCACCGGCACGGTCACCCTCGACGGGCAGCCGGTCTGGCGCAACGAGGACATCTACCGGCACATCGGCATCGTCCCCGAACGCGAGGCGATGTACGACTTCCTCACCGGCCGCGAGTTCGTGCTCGCCAACGCCGAACTGCACGGCCTGGGCGCCAAAGCCGCCCAGAAGGCGCTGGCCACGGTCGAGATGGAGTACGCCCAGGACCGCAAGATCCAGACGTACTCCAAGGGCATGCGCCAGCGCGTGAAGATGGCGTCCGCGCTGGTCCACGACCCCTCGCTGCTCCTGCTCGACGAGCCCTTCAACGGCATGGACCCGCGCCAGCGCATGCAGCTGATGGACCTGCTGCGCCGCATGGGCGACGAGGGCCGCACCGTGCTGTTCTCCTCCCACATCCTCGAAGAGGTCGAACAGCTCGCCTGGCACATCGAGGTCGTGGTCGCCGGACGGCACGCGGCCAGCGGCGACTTCCGCAAGATCCGCCGCCTGATGACCGACCGCCCCCACCGCTACCTGGTGCGCTCCAGCGACGACCGCGCCCTCGCGGCCGCGCTGATCGCCGACCCGTCCACCTCCGGCATCGAGGTCGACCACGCCGAGGGCGCCCTGCGCATCCAGGCCGTCGACTTCGCCCGCTTCACGGCCCTGCTGCCGAAGGTCGCCCGCGACCACGGCATCCGGCTGCTGACGGTCTCGCCGTCCGACGAGTCCCTCGAATCCGTGTTCTCGTATCTGGTCGCGGCGTAGGAGGCCGAAGATGTACGACCCCACAGTCGCCCGGCTCACCTACCGGGCCCTGCTCGGCCGCCGCCGGGCCCTCATCCTGGGCGCGCTGCCCCTGCTGCTCATCGCGATCTCCCTGGTGGTGCGCGGCCTCGCCGGGGCCGACGACCAGACCGCGTCCGACCTGCTCGGCGGGCTGGCGCTCGCCACGATGGTGCCGATCATCGGCGTCATCGCCGGCACCGGGGCGATCGGCCCCGAGATCGACGACGGCTCGGTGGTCTATCTGCTGTCCAAGCCGGTGAAACGACCGACGATCATCTTCACCAAGCTGATCGTGGCGATCGCGGTGACCATGGTGTTCTCCGCCCTGCCGACCTTCGTCGCCGGGCTGATCCTCAACGGCAACGGCCAGCAGATCGCCGTCGCCTACACCATCGCCGCGCTGGTCTCCTCCATCGCCTACGCCGCCCTCTTCCTGCTCCTCGGCACGGTCTCGCGGCACGCGGTGGTCTTCGGGCTCGTCTACGCCCTCGTCTGGGAGGCCCTGTTCGGCTCCCTGGTGCCGGGCGCGCGCACCCTCAGCGTCCAGCAGTGGTCCCTCGCCGTCGCCCAGAAGGTCGCCGACGGAGAACTGGTCACCTCCGACGTCTCCCTGACCACGGCGACCGTCCTGCTGACCGGGGTGACCGTCCTCGCCACCTGGTACGCCGGCCAGAAGCTGCGCTCGCTGACGCTGGCGGGCGAGGAGTAGCCGCCCCACCCGTCGTACGTACGTTTTATTCAGTGGTGTCCCCCTCGCCGAAACGGCACAGTGGGGGACAGGGCGCCCGGGGCGGCCGCTTCGAGCACGCGCATCCCACGTCGCGTGAGGCCGCCCCTTTCGGAGGATTGGCCGAGTGGTAAGGCACCGGCTTGCTAAGCCGCGGTCGGGGGAGACCCCGCGCACGTTCGATCCGTGCATCCTCCGCAGATGTGAAGCCAGGGGCGGGTCGTCGTACGACCACCTCAGCCCAGCAGACGCTCCAGGACGACGGCGATGCCGTCCTCCTCGTTGGAGGCCGTCACCTCGTCCGCCACGGCCTTGAGCTCGTCATGGGCGTTGGCCATGGCCACACCCCGAGCCGCCCACCCGAACATCGGCACGTCGTTCGGCATGTCGCCGAAGGCGATCGTCTCCGCGGCCTTGACATCCAGACGCCGAGCCGCCAGAGAGAGCCCCGTCGCCTTCGACAACCCCAGCGGCAGCAGCTCCACGATGCCCGCGCCGGCCATGGCCACGGACACGAACCCACCCGCCGCCTGCCGGGAGGCTTCCGCCAGCTCGTCGTCGGACAGCGAAGGATGCTGGAGGTAGATCTTGTTCAGCGGCGCCGACCAGATGTCCGCCGCGTCCGTGAACGGCGTGGCCGGAAGCTCCCCGGTGAGCGCGTATCCCGGCCCCACCAGCACATCGCCGTCCAGACCGTCACGGCTGGCCGCCAGATACAGCGGACCCACCTCCGCCTCGATCTTGGCGAGGGCGACCCCGGCCAGCTGCCGGTCCAGTGTCACGGACGTCAGCAGCCGGTTCTCCCCGGCGTCATAGACCTGCGCGCCCTGCCCGCACACCGCGAGGCCCTGGTAGCCCAGGTCGTCGAGGATGTGCCGGGTCCACGGCACGGAACGTCCCGTCACCACGATGTGGGCGGCGCCCGCCGCGGTGGCCGCGGCGAGCGCCTCACGGGTGCGCTCGGAGACCGACTCGTCGGAGCGCAGGAGCGTTCCGTCGAGATCGGTGGCGATCAGCCGGTAGGGGAACCCGGTGGTCACTTGGCCACCGGCTCCAGCACCTCACGGCCACCGAGGTAGGGCCGCAGCATCTCGGGCACCCGCACCGAGCCGTCGGCCTGCTGGTGGTTCTCCAGGAGCGCCACGATCGTGCGCGGTACGGCGCACAGGGTGCCGTTGAGCGTGGCCAGCGGCTTGACCTGCTTGCCGTCCCGCATGCGCACGGACAGGCGGCGGGCCTGGAAGGTGTCGCAGTTGGAGGCCGAGGTCAGCTCGCGGTACTTGCCCTGCGTCGGGATCCACGCCTCGCAGTCGTACTTGCGCGAGGCGGACGCGCCCAGGTCGGCCGAGGCCACGTCGATCACCTGGAAGGGCAGTTCGAGGCCGGTCAGCCACTGCTTCTCCCACTCCAGGAGCCGCTTGTGCTCGTTCTCCGCGTCCTCGGGGGCCACGTAGGAGAACATCTCGACCTTGTCGAACTGGTGCACGCGGAAGATGCCGCGGGTGTCCTTGCCGTAGGTACCGGCCTCGCGGCGGAAGCACGGCGAGAACCCGGCGTAGCGCAGCGGCAGCTGGTCGGCGTCCAGGATCTCGTCCATGTGGTACGCGGCGAGCGGGACCTCGGAGGTGCCGACCAGGTAGTAGTCGTCCTTCTCCAGGTGGTACACGTTCTCCGCGGCCTGGCCGAGGAAGCCGGTGCCCTCCATGGCGCGCGGGCGGACCAGCGCGGGGGTCAGCATCGGGATGAACCCGGCCTCGGTGGCCTGGGCGATCGCCGCGTTGACCAGGGCCAGCTCCAGCAGGGCGCCGACGCCGGTCAGGTAGTAGAAGCGCGAGCCGGACACCTTGGCGCCGCGCTCGACGTCGATGGCGCCGAGGGCCTCGCCGAGCTCCAGGTGGTCCTTGGGCTCGAAGCCCTCGGCGGCGAAGTCGCGGATGGTTCCGTGCGTCTCCAGGACGACGAAGTCCTCCTCGCCGCCGACCGGGACGTCGGGGTGGACGAGGTTGCCGAGGGCCAGTGCGAGGCGCTTGGTCTCCTCGTCGGCCTCGTTCTGCGCGGCCTCGGCGGCCTTCACATCGGCCTTGAGCTGCTCGGCCTTCTGCAGCAGCTCGGCGCGCTCCTCGGGCGTGGCCTTGGGGATCAGCTTGCCGAGCGCCTTCTGCTCGGAACGGAGCTCGTCGAAGCGGACGCCGGACGACCTGCGCCGCTCGTCGGCAGACAGGAGAGCGTCGACGAGCGCGACGTCCTCTCCACGGGCGCGCTGGGACGCGCGCACACGGTCGGGGTCCTCACGGAGCAGGCGAAGGTCAATCACGTGCTCAAGGCTACCGGTGACGGGTGACGGCTCACGACTCACTATTCCGAAGCGCGGCTTACCTACCGTTATGGGGGAATTGTCTTCTGTGTCGGAGGCTGTCAATAAAAAGTGTCTCACTCCCTGGGGCGGGGCATGCGCGGGGTGCCCGGTTGACCGGATTCCCTTGCGGGGAGCGGCACTTGGGGGTCGTCGGCCGCCTCTTGTCCACAGGGATCCACAGCCGCGAGAAAGTTATCCACAGGCTGTGCGGAAGATCTGTGGACATCGGAATTGATCACTCCGCTAAGCGTCGACTCCTCCTGCGATTCCCTGGACAAACCTTCTTCACGCCCACCTTCGAGTGGAAATGCGTCGCCCCAAAGGATTGATCAAAGGAAACGAGTGGACGAAGGGTGACTTACGCCCCGGTGGCCGCACTTGATCCATCCGGGGCGATTTGTCGACTGCGTGCCCCTTCGATGTCGACTTGTGCACAGGTCGAGAAGTGGGCCTGTGGATAACTTCTGTGGATAACGAAAATCCGACTAGAAACGGCCGTCCTGGCAGCGCGCCACCCAGTCCGCCGCCTCGACGAAGTCCTTGTCCGACGTGCCCTGGCGCGGGGCGCTGACGTCCGCGGCGGTCACGTCCGCGCGCGGGTAGGAGCCGAGGAACCGCACATCCAGGCAGATCCGCTTCAGCCCCATCAGGGCCTCGGCCACCCGGCGGTCGGAGATATGGCCCTCGGCGTCGATGCAGAAGCAGTAGTTGCCGATGCCGGCGCCCGTCGGCCGGGACTGGAGCAGCATCAGGTTGATGCCGCGCGCGGCGAACTCGCCGAGCAGATCGCGCAGCCCACCGGGGTGGTCGTCGCGCTGCCACAGCACCACGGACGTCTTGTCGGCGCCGGTCGGCGCGGCGGGCCGGGCGGGCCGCCCCACCAGCACGAACCGCGTCTGCGCGTTCTCCGCGTCATGGATCCCGGTCTCCAGGGCCTCCAGTCCGTACCGGGCGGCGGCGAACTCACCGGCGAAGGCGGCGTCGTAGCGCCCCTCCTGCACCAGGCGGGCGGCGTCCGCGTTGGAGGCGGCGGACTCCCAGTGGGCGTCCGGGAGGTTCTTCTTCAGCCAGTTGCGCACCTGCGGCTGGGCGGCCGGGTGCGCGGAGACCGTCTTGATCTCCGACAGCTGGGTGCCGGGCCGCACCAGCAGCGCGAAGGTGATCGACAGCAGCACCTCGCGGTAGATCATCAGCGGGGCGCCCGCGACCAGCTCGTCCAGGGTGGTGGTGATGCCGCCCTCGACGGAGTTCTCGATCGGCACGAACGCGGCCTCGGCCTCCCCGGTGCGCACCGCGTCCAGCGCGGACTGCACGGACACATACGGCACCAGCTCCCGGGTCGCCGCCTCCGGGAGCGTGCGCAGGGCGACTTCGGTGAAGGTGCCCTCGGGGCCGAGATACGCATAGCTCGCTGGCATGTCCTCACCCTAATGGCCGCAGCCCCGCCCGGCGGGCCCGTCTCACCACAACCACCCGTGCGGGTGGTTTGAACCGCGAAAGCCCACGAAGCCGAGCCGATGCTGCCGGCACCCCGCGACACGCCGCCTCAGCCCTCCAGCAGCCGCTGACCCACATACTCCCCCTCCGCCGCCCCGCCCGGCACCGCGAACAACCCGCTCGCCTCGTGCCGGACGAACCGCGACAGCGCGTCCCCGCGGTCCAGCTTGCGCTGCACCGGCACGAAGCCGCGCAGCGGATCGGCCTGCCAGCAGATGAACAGCAGCCCCGCGTCCGGCACCCCGTCCGCGTCGATGCCGTCGTGGAAGGAGAAGGGCCGCCGCAGCATCGCCGCGCCCCCGTTCTGGTCGGGCCGGCTGATCCGCGCGTGCGCGTCGATCGGCACGACCAGGTTCCCCTCGGCGTCGACCTTCTCCAGGTCCATCTCCGTCGTCTCCGAACCCCCCGACAGCGGCGCCCCGTCCGCCTTGCGGCGCCCGATGACGTTCTCCTGCGCCCTGAGCGACAGCTTCTCCCAGTCGTCCAGCAGCATCCGGATCCGGCGCACGACGGCGTAGGAGCCGTTCGCCATCCACTCCGGGTCCTTCGCCCCCGAGGCGGGCACGAAGATCCGCTGGTCGAAGTCCGGCTCGGACGGCTTCGGATTGCGGGTGCCGTCCATCTGGCCCATCAGATTGCGGGCCGTCATCGGGTGCGCGGTGGCACCCGGCGACCGGTTGAACCCGTTCATCTGCCAGCGCACCCGCGCCGCGGAACCGGCGTCCTTCTGGATCGCGCGCAGGGCGTGGAAGGCGACCAGCGCGTCGTTCGCGCCGATCTGCACCCACAGATCGCCGTTGCTGCGCGCCTTGTCCAGCTGGTCGGAGGAGAAGTCCGGCAGCGGGTCCAGGGACACCGGCCGCTGCTTCACCAGCCCCGTACGGCCGAAGAAGCTGTGCCCGAAGCCGAAGGTGACCGTCAGGGAGGAGGGCCCCGCGTCACGGGCGATGTCCGTGTCGCCGTGGGCCGAGGGCTCGCCCGCCATCAGCCGCCGTGCCGTGTCCGACCAGCGGCGCAGCAGCGCGGCGGCCTCCTTGCGCCCGGCGCCGGGAGCCAGGTCGAAGGCGACGAGGTGGCCGCGGGACTGGAGCGGGTCGGTGATGCCGGGCTGATGTTTCCCGTGAAACATCGCCCGCCCGCTGCCGACCGAGGTGAGCGGGGTGGTCGCTTCCGGGGCGGCCGCGTAGCCGACGGCGCCGCCGCCCGCCGCGCCGAGCGCGACACCGGTGGCTCCGGCGCCGGCGAGCAGGGCGCGCCGGGAGACGCCCCCGCCGGCCGGGGCGGCCAACGGGGCGGGGGCGGTGGGGGCGGCGGGGTCCTCGACGGAGGTACGGGCGTCGGGGAGGGACTGGTCAGCCATGGGTGGTTCAGCCGATCTTCGCGTTCTTGTCGACGGTCACCTGGTCGATGTCGGAGGTGCGCACGGTCACGGCGATCTTCCAGTCGCCGGCCATGGGGAGCTGCACTCCGCTCGCCGCCCAGTGTCCGGTGGTGATGCGGTCCGGGACGACGGGCAGCGGCCCGACGTCCTTGGACTCGAGGGTGAAGGACACCTTCAGCTCGGGGACGTCGAAGGCGCGGCCGTTGGGCCGCTCGACGTAGAGGTGCATCTCGTTGCCGCCGACCCGCGCGGGGTCCAGCTCCACCCGGACGAGGCCCTTGCCGTCCTGGCCACCGGTGTCGAACGGCATGTCCAGGGTGAGCGTGCCGGACGCCGGGGCCACCGCGGCCGCAGCCGTCGCGGCCTCGGCCTCCTCCTCGGTACGGCCCGGCTCGGTGGACGTCAGCATGGTGGCCACGACCAGCACCACGACGGCGATGGACGCCTCGGCGAGCACGGAGCGGCGCAACCGAAAGCGCTGCGGATCGGCGTCCCGCGCCTGCTTGCGCCGAGCGGCCTCCGCGGCGGCCCGCTGCCGGGCGAGCTGCGCGGCCCGACCGGGATCGACATCGTCTGCGGAGCCCTCCCCGGCAGCCTCGCCACGGGGCGTGTCCTTGCCCCCGTCCGCGGCCCCGGCACCGGAAACGCCCTCGTCGCCCTCGGCCGCGACGGCCCCCACGGACACCGTCTCCCGCGTCTGCGCGGCCACCGGCGTCTCCCCCAGCCGCGAGGTCCAGCGGCGCGAGATCCAGGCGACGCCGACCAGCACGGCGACGAGCCCGATCTTGATCAGGAGCAGCTGCCCGTACCGGGTCCCGGTCAGCGCGGACCAGGAGCCGACCTGACGCCAGGACTGGTAGAGCCCGGTCGCGGCCAGCGTGATCACGCTGCCGAGGGCGAGACGCGAGAAGCGGCGTACGGCGGCCGTGTCCACCGGGGTCTCCACCGGCGCCCGGAACAGCGCGAGAAGCAAGGTGCCCAGACCGCCGAGCCACAGGGCCACGGCCAGCATGTGGACGATGTCGACCGGCATGGCGATACCGGTCTGGATGCCGGTGGAGGCGTGCTCGGCCATCGCCCAGCTCGCGGCGAGCCCGGCGGCCACGACCCCGCCGCCGATCGCCAGCCCGAAGACCAGATCCCGCTTCTCCTGGCCCTCCCGCTTGTCGTACGCGCCGAAGAGCACGGCGATGAACAGCGCCGCCGCCGCGAGCAGCAGCAGCCGTGAGGCCAGGGAGGCGCCGGTCTTGGTCTCCAGCACCTGCCCGAGCAGCTCCAGGTCGAAGACGTCGGCGAGGTCGGACGAGGTCGTGTACGAGCCGCGCAGCAGCATCAGGCTGAGCGTGGCCGCGGTCAGCGTGACCCAGCCGGAGACGACCGTGCGCTGCACGAGCCGCACCCCGGCGCCGCGCTGCCAGCACAGGAGGACGAAGGCGGAGCCGCCGACCAGCACGATGAACCCGGCGTAGGACAGGAACCGCGCGAACCCGTAGAGCCGGCCCACCACCCCGTCGCCCGCGGCCTGGTCGGCGACGGAGACGGTGGTCGCCGAGGGCGCGCCGATGGAGAAGGTGAAGGCACCGGAGACGGGGTGGCTGTCGGCGGAGACGACCTGGTAGGTCACCGTGTACGTGCCGTCGGGCAGCCCCGAGTGCAGCTTGACGGAGTAGGTCGTGCCGCCGCTGCCGGCCGGCTTGCCGGTGTCGGCGCGCTCGCCCCGTGGGTCGAACACGCGCAGCGAGTCGTCGGACAGCGAGACGGCCTCGGAGAAGGTGAGCGAGACCTGCTGCGGGGCCTTGGCGACCACCGCCCCCTGCCGGGGGTCGCTTCCGGTGAGCGCGGCGTGCGCGGAGGCCGGCGCGGCCCCGGCGAGGAGCATGCCGGTCACGGCCAGGAGCAGCAGCGCCAGGGTGCGCAGGCGGGGGGCGATGGACTGCGTCAAGGTGGTCCCTCCCTCAATTCCCGGACGTGGGGCGGTAGGTCGCCGGTTTGACCGGCAGCTCGACCTCGATCGGGTCGTGGCCGGTGAAGCGCAGGGTGAGGGAGACCGTCTGACCCTCCCTCGGCTTTCGCCGGAGCTTGTCGAACATCAGATGGCTGCCGCCGCTCTCCAGCACGAGCGTGCCGTGGGCCGGCACGTCGAGGGAGGAGACCTCCCGCATGGACTGCCCGACGGTCTCGTGGACGGTGACCTCGCCGAGATCGCTGGTGACCCCGGTCAGCTCGGCGTCCCGGTCGCCCTTGTTGGCGATGGTCAGAAAGCCCGCCGCCATGTCCGAGACGGGCTGGGGCATATAGGCGCCGCTGACGGACAGGTCGGCCGGATCGGACTCCTCACCGCCGCAGCCGGTCAGGGCGAGGGCCAGCGCGCCGGTCAGCACGAGGGCGAGGTGCCTCACGGCTTCTCCCCCTCGATCAGCTTGGGGAGGTCCTTGGTGTAGTCGTCGACGGTGGCGTCCTCGCCGTAGAGCACGTACCCGGCGTCGGTCTTCGGGGAGAAGGCGATGACCTGGGTGCCGTGCATGGAGACGACCTTGCCCTTCTCCTTCTTCGGCGCGTCGATGGCGATGCCGAGGGTGCGGGCGCCGGCCTGGATGGTGGGGAAGTCGCCGCTCAGGCCGATGACCTGGGGGTCGATGCCCTTGAGCCACTTGCCGAGGGCGGCGGGGGTGTCGCGCTCGGGGTCGGTGGTGACGAAGACCACCCGCAGCCGGTCCTGCTGCGCCTTGGACAGCGACTTCTTGGCGACGGCGATGTTGTTCATCGTCAGCGGGCAGACGTCGGGGCAGTTGGTGTAGCCGAAGTAGATCAGCGTCGGCTTGCCCGCGGTCTCCTTGCGGAGGTCGTACGGCTTGCCGGTGGTGTCGGTCAGGACCAGGTCCGGCTTCTCGAAGGGCTTGTCGAGGACGGTGGCGGCCTTGGCCGAGCCGGACTCCTCGGAGACCACGGAGACGGGCGAGGCGCTGTCGTCGTCACCGCCGCCGCACGCGGACAGGGTCAGGGAGGCGGAGGCGAGCAGCGCGGCGACGGCGAGCTTCTTAGTGCGCATGGAGAGGTATCCCAGAGGTGAGTGCTCCGGCGAGCGCCGGGACGGACGGGGTCCCGGCGCCCACCGAGGTGGTTGCGTCAGGCGGAGCGCCGGCGTCCGGCCAGCACACCGTAGGCGACACCGGCCGCGCCGACGACGATGCCCACGACGCCGAGGACGCGGGCGGTGGTGTCGGTGCTGTCGTCGGACGCCTCCTCGGCGGCGGCCGAGGTGCTCTTCTCGGCGGCGGCCTGGCCGGCGTCGGAGGAGGGCTCGTCCGACGGCTTGCCGGCGCCGCCCGAGCCGTGGTGGTCCTCCTCGGCGGCGGACAGCGCGAGCACCGGCGCCGGGTTCTCCGGCTCCTCCTCGCCCTGCGGCACCTCGATCCAGCGCACGACCTCCTTGTTGGAGTACGTCTGGATCGCCTTGAAGACCAGTTCGTCCGCGTCCTCGGGCAGGGCGCCGATGTTGACGGGGAACTTCTGGAAGTAGCCGGGCTCGATGCCCTTGCCCGTGGCCGTCCAGGTCACCTTGGTGACGGCCTCGGTGATCTGCCGGCCGTGCACCTCCAGCGGCTTGGCCAGCTTGGACTTGGTGATGTCGATCTTCCAGCCGGTGACCGGCTGCGGCATGACCGAGGACAGCGGGTGCTCGGCGGGGAAGTTCACCTCGAGCTTGGTGGTCGAGGCGTTGTCGCGCTCGTTGGGCACCTTGAAGCCGACGACCGCGTAACCGCCCTTGGCGGCGGTGCCCTCCGGCTGGACGGACACGTGCGCGAGCGCGGGCGAGGCCAGCGTGAGCACGGCACAGCCGGCGACGGCACCGAGGGCGGCGATACGGGAAGCCTTCATGACAGCAAGCACTCCACTTCGAGTGAGATCCGGTGGTCCGGTGATGAAGAGGGATACGGACGCGCGCAGGTGACCGCCGGTCACGAGAGAAAACGTCACAGCGGCGGCACGGGCGCACGCGCGCGCGGGGCCGCGGGACGGCGGCCGGCCCCTCCCACCGGATCGCGGAGGATCCTCGGGGCGGTGCGGTCGCGTCAGGCGGCCAGGGCGAGCGCGGCGGGCGGGCCGCGCCGGATCACCGTGTGCTGGAGTGCGGTGGTCCGCAGTTCGGGGGGCGCGAGCAGAACGGGGCGCGGGGCACGCGGTCCCGTTCCGGGGGCGTCCGGAAGCCCGGCGCACAGGGCGCGCACCAGCGCGAGCGCCCCGCGCAGGGAGCGGACGAGCGCCCCTTCGGCCACCCCGTGCGCCGACAGCCGGATCAGCCGCAGCAGCGCCAGATCGCCGCGGCGCATCAGCCAGCCGACGGCCAGCGCCGCGAGGACGTGACCGAGCAGCATCGGCAGCGAGGGCAGCAGGGAGGCGGAGGAGCCGGCCGTGGTGGACAGCGCGTCCGCCGGGTCGTGGGCGGTGTGCGCCGGGGCGCCCGACGGCAGCAGCCGCGCGTCGGTGAGGATCCGGTGCGCCTGGGTGGGGCTGAGCGCCGCCGCGGTGGTTCCGCACAGCAGCCGTGCGGCGCGCTCGACCAGTACCGCGTCGCCCGTGGCCTGGGTCACGCTCGCCGTGCCGTGCTGCCCCAGCCCGAACAGGGTGTGCAGCACCGTCTGCCCGACCGCCAGCAGCGCCGCGATGCCCGCCAGCGAGCGCTCCCGCCCGGCGAGCGGCACCGCGATCGCCAGCAGCGCCAGGAAGCCCGCGCCGAGCGCCCACAGCGGCACCGCCGCGCAGGAGGCGAGGACGTGCCCGGCCCCGGACAGCACGACGCAGGCCGCGGCGAACACCGCGGCCCGCAGGATCCGGAGCCGTACTCCGGTGCGCGTCGTGTGCGCGTGGGGGGCAGACATGGCGGGCTCATCATCGCACTGGCCGCACGGTCGCCACACGGCAGGTCCGCAACATTCCCTACGAGCCGAAGATCACCTTCGGTCCGGACTGGTCCGTCCGGCACTCTCCCGCCCCACATACACCGAATAGCCCTCTCGGCGCATCCCCCATATGGGCGGCATCACGCTGAATGAACGCTTACGTTCGGGCACTCGTGGCAATAGGTATCGGTATGTCGAGCCGCGGCCAGGAGGCTGGAGCATGAGCATCTGGTGGTCACTCCATTTGCGGCGCGAGGCCGCGAGCGTCCCGCTCGCCCGGCGTCTGCTGCTCGGCACCATGGAGACCGCGGGTGTCGACCCCGACATCTCCTACGACCTGTCCGTCGCCCTCACGGAGGCATGCGCCAACGCCGTGGAGCACGGCGGCGACGGCGCCGAGGGCGGCTCCTCGGAGGCGTACCGGGTCACGGCCTACCTCGACGGCGAGAAGTGCCGGATCGAGGTCGCCGACTCGGGCCCGGGCTTCGGCCGCGGCCACGCGGCGCGGCCCGCCGCCCGCCCGGACGCCGAGCACGGCCGGGGCCTGTGCCTCATCGAGGAACTCGCCGACCACGTCCACATCGGCAGCGCGCCGGGGCGGGGCGGGGCGGTGGTGAGCTTCGACAAGATGCTGAAGTGGCGTGACAACGCGCCTCTGGTGACGGCGTCCTGACGGACCCCCACCGACGGCCTCACCGCCGCCGTGAGCGCACTCCGAGCCCACCCCGAGCGACCCCCGAGCCGGCCTCGACCTCGCCTCAGCGGACTCCGAGCCGGTCTCGACCGAGCTTCAGCGACTCCGGGCCGGGCTCGACCGAGCTTCAGCGACTCCGGGCCGGGCTCGACCGAGCTTCAGCGATTCCGGGCCGCATCCGGGCCGGCTCCTGGCCGGTCTGGCGGGCCGCCCGCCTTCCGGACGCGGGCCCCCACCGACGCAGCCGCCGGGCGTCACACCCGCGGCGGCATCCGCGGCCGGCCCGCGTGAGCGTGACCGGCCGCAGACATCCGCCCCCGGCAGATCAGCCCTGCGACCCCGTCAGGCCCGCCATCCACGCCTCGACCTCGTCCGACCGGCGAGGCAGCGCGGCCGACAGGTTCCGGTTCCCGTCCTCGGTCACCAGGATGTCGTCCTCGATCCGCACACCGATCCCGCGGTACTCCTCGGGCACGGTCAGGTCGTCGGCCTGGAAGTACAGTCCGGGCTCCACGGTCAGGCACATGCCCGGCTCCAGCGTCCCGTCGACGTACGACTCGACCCGCGCCGCCGCGCAGTCGTGGACGTCCATGCCGAGCATGTGCCCGGTGCCGTGCAGCGTCCACCGCCGCTGCAGCCCCAGCTCCAGCACCCGCTCGACCGGCCCCTCGACGAGCCCCCACTCGACGAGCCGCTCGGCCAGCACCCGCTGGGCGGCGTCGTGGAAGTCCCGGTACTTCGCGCCCGGCCGCACCGCCGCGATCCCGGCCTCCTGGGCCTCGTACACCGCGTCGTAGATCTTCTTCTGGATGTCGGTGAACCGGCCGTTGACCGGCAGCGTCCGCGTGACGTCGGCGGTGTAGTACGTGTGCGTCTCGACGCCCGCGTCCAGCAGCAGCAGGTCACCGGAGCGCACGGGCCCGTCGTTGCGCACCCAGTGCAGCGTGCAGGCGTGCGGGCCGGCCGCGGCGATCGTGCCGTAGCCGACGTCGTTGCCCTCCACGCGGGCGCGGAGGAAGAACGTGCCCTCGATGTACCGCTCGGAGGTGGCCTGGGCCTTGTCGAGGACCTTCACGACGTCCTCGAAGCCGCGCACGGTCGAGTCGACGGCCTTCTGCAGCTCGCCGATCTCGAACGCGTCCTTGACCAGACGGGCCTCGGAGAGGAAGACCCGCAGCTCCTCGTCGCGCTCGGCGGTGACCTTGTCGGTCAGCGCGGCCTCGATCCCGGCGTCGTAGCCGCGGACGACCCGCACCGGGCCGGTGGCCTCGCGCAGCTTGTCGGCCAGCTCGCGCACATCGGAGGCGGGGATGCCGTACAGCTTCTCCGCCTCGGTCAGCGAGTGCCGGCGGCCGACCCACAGCTCGCCCTGGCCGGACAGCCAGAACTCGCCGTTCTCCCGGTCGGAGCGGGGCAGGAGGTAGATCGTGGCCTCGTGGCCGCCGGAGACGGGCTCCATGACGAGCACGCCGTCCTCGGTCTGGTTGCCGGTGAGGTACGCGTACTCCACGGAGGCCCGGAAGGGGTACTCCGTGTCGTTCGAGCGGGTCTTCAGGTTGCCCGCGGGGATCACCAGGCGCTCACCGGGGAAGCGGGCCGAGAGCGCGGCGCGGCGCGCGGTGGTCTCGGCGGCCTGCGGGATCGGCTCCAGGTCGTGCAGCTCGGTGTCCGCCCAGCCGCTCTTCATGTTCTCGGCGAGCTCGTCGGACACCCCCGGGTAGAGGCCGTTCTTCCGCTGCTTGATCGGCTCTTCTTCAGAGTTCTCCAGGGTCTCCGGGAGCTCTTCGGCCACGGTCTTCCTCCTTGGATACGGCACTGGACCCCCTCCATCGTACGGTCGTACGGAAGGGGGCCCAGGGCGGAAAGACCTGTTACCGAAAGCGCTCACGCGCGGTCACTCGAAGCGGGCCGCCATCAGTACCACGTCCTCCTCGCTGTCGGCGGTGTCCAGCCCGTCCGGCAGCACGGTGCGCAGCACATGATCGGCGAGCGCCTCGGGGTCGCGGCGCAGTGCCCGCGGCACCGCCGAGGCGGCCGCGTGCAGCCGGGCGAAGGCGCGGTCGACGGGGTCGCCGGTGCGGTGCAGCAGCCCGTCCGTGTAGAGCAGAACCGTCTCTCCCGGTTCGGCGTGGATCTCCACGCTGGGCGCCTCCCAGCAGGCGAGCATCCCGAGCGGCGCCGAGACGGACGTCTCCACGAACTCGGTGCGGCGCTCGCCGACCAGCAGCGGCGGGCAGTGCCCGGCGCCGGCCAGGGTGAGCTTGTGGGCGGCGGGCTCGCAGTAGGCGAACAGGGCGGTCGCGGAGCGGGCGGGCTCGGTCAGCCGCAGCAGCAGCTCCAGGTCGGACAGCACGGCGACCGGGTCCTCGCCCTCCATCACCGCGTACGCCCGCAGGGAGGCGCGCAGCCGGCCCATCGCGGCGACCGCGCTCGGCCCGGAGCCGGTGACCGAGCCGACGGCCAGGCCCAGCGCGGCGTCGGGCAGCGGCAGCGCGTCGTACCAGTCGCCGCCGCCTCGGGGGCCGGTGCGGTGCCGGGCGGCGAGCTGGACCCCGGCGACGCGGGGCAGCCGGGAGGGCAGCAGTTCCTCCGCCATGGTGGCCATGCTCGCGCGGGTGCGCTCGACCTCCAGCAGCCGCGCGAGGTGCTCGGTGGCGGAGCGGGCGTACAGACCCACGAGGTGACGCTGGCGTTCGACCGGTTCGGCCGGCTCGTCGTACAGCCAGACGGCGGCGCCCAGGCGGCCGGCGGTCTCGGTGGACAGGGGCAGGGCGTAGCTGGCGGCGAAGCCGAGGCGGCGGGCGACCTCGCGGTGGCGGGGGTCGAGTCCGTCCTCGGCGAGCAGGTCGGAGCGCACGATCTCGGCCACGCCGCCGGGCAGCCCGGCCGGGGTGTCGAGGAGTTCGCCGTACGGCAGGGAGGCGCGCGGCACGGTCTCGATGTGGCCGAGATCGGCCTGTGCGAGGCCGAGGCCGACGGTGGTGCGGGGGCCCAGGCCGTCGCCGGGTTCCAGCACGATCAGGCCGCGGCGGGCGCCGACCAGGGCGGCTCCGGCGCGCAGCAGTTCCTGGAGGGCGTCGGCGAGGGTGGCGGTGCGGACCAGGCGTTCGGTGAGTTCGTGGAGGGTGGTGAGATCGGAGACCCAGCCTGCGAGGCGGTCCTGGAGGAGGGCGCCGGGGCCGGTGGTGACGCGGGGGACGTCGGATGCGGCGGACGCGGGCGCGACAGTGTGTGCGGGCGCGGGGACCGTTGAATCGATTCCGGCCACTTTCGGAGGGTGCGGGGCGTTCATGGCGTCCGGCTTTCCGACCGGTTCGTTTTGCTCAAAAGCATCGCAAACCCCCATGTCATTCTGCGCCGCTAGCAGTGTCTCCACATGTACACGCACTCGTGAGGGGATGTCCAGCATTGTCCTGCTGGGATTCCTGGTGTCCATGAGGTTTCCGGGATGGGTGGACGTTCCTCTTACGGAAAGGCAAAGTTGGCTTAAAACAGCCTCGGGCAACGCCCTATTGCGGTCGACTGGGCTTGCTCGACGGAGCGTCACAGCGGTCGTGTTGGGTACGTACTCGGTGAAGGCCAGGGGCGGTCGGGGGCTGCCCGGAACCTGGTGACGGACCCGGGCGTCTTAACCACCGACGACCGTGCCCCATCCTCCCGTGGCGGAGGCGGAGAGAAATACGCGCAACGGCAAACGCCAGACTTCGCCACCCCCCGCCACGCCCGTGCTTTTGATCGACACGTACGGCAAGCACGACGAGTACGGACGAAACGGCCGGCCCGGCCGAAGCGGGCGGCTGGTTGCCCCGGTCGCCGACACGGCCGGAGCCCGACGCTCGATCGGCAGGATGGTCCCCGCGCTTCCCGCAGGGGTGTGATGCGCCGGTAGGTACGCACAGTGCAGAGATCGACACATGGTGTGATGTGGCCCACGGTGTTGCCAGGCGTGCAACGGAAAGGAACGAGCGCTCATGCGCGAGATCCTCGGAAGGCGACGCAGGCTCCTGTCCCGGCGTGACGACAGGATGCCTGAGCTGATCGGCGCGGCCCTGACCTTCGCGACCCAGTGGCAGTGGCCCGTGCTCCCCGGAGCGGCGGCCGATCCGCAGGCGCGGTCCCGCTGCTCCTGCCCCGACCCCGACTGCACGGTGCCCGGAGCCCACCCCTTCGACCCCGGCCTGCTCGCGGCCACCAGCGACGAGCGCATGGTCCGCTGGTGGTGGACCAACCGGCCGACCGCCCCGATCGTGCTCGCGACCGGCGGCACCGCCCCCTGCGCGGTCAGCCTCCCCGCCCCGGCCGCCGCCCGCGCCCTCGACGCCCTCGACCGCGCCGGCCTGCGCCTCGGCCCGGTCGTCGCCTCGCCCGCCCGCTGGGCGATCCTCGTCCGGCCCTACAGCATGGAGCAGTTGGGCGAACTGCTGTACGCCAAGGACTTCGTCCCCGGCTCGCTGCGCTTCCACGGCGAGGGCGGCTACATCACCCTGCCCCCGTCCGTCACCGGCCAGGGCGCCCTGCGCTGGGAGCGCGCACCGCTGCCCGGCTCGGCCTCCCCCTGGGTCCCCGACGTGGAGGCCGTGGTGGACGCGGTCGTCGACGCCCTCACTCGTACGGGTGTGAGCGCGCCCGAGTTGTAGGGGTGTCGGGCGCGGGCGGAACGGGACGCCCGTTTCCGCTCGTTATCGTCCCCCTCATGAACCTTCGTCTCCTCGCCCTCGCGGGCGTCGCGGCGTGCGCCATCGCACTCCCGCTGGCCGTGGCGTCCGCGGGCCCCGCGGGAGACGAGGAGCGCACGACCGTACGACTGCCCGCGCCCGGCCGGCCCGCCTCCTCCGCACCTGCGGCCGACGCCAAGGCCCCCTCGGTGACGCCCTCGCCCGCGGCCACCCCCGCCCCGCCGCTGCTGGGCCTCGGCACGGCCACCGCCACCCGCTGCGGTCCCGAACTCGCCTCTCCCGAAGGCGTGGAGGCGCAGACCTGTGTGCTGACCCAGGGCGAGGACACCTGGGCGCGCACCTACTACCGCAACGGCACCGGGGAGCCGCTCCAGGCGTGGCTGAGTCTTCTGGGTCCCGGCGGGCGGACCGTGCAGATGCGCTGTGCGGTGAACGCGGGCGACGAGCCCGCCTCCTGCGAGACGCCGCGCGAGCGCGGCCGGGGAGAGGCGGGGCTTTACACCGCCGTCGCGGAATTCGCGGGCGCACGGCCCGGCGGTCCGCTGCTGCTGCGGTCGGGGAGCAACGCCTAGGGTCAACTCCGATGCGATCACGGGGAGTTGGCGCGCGACCGCGATCCGTCCGCGCGGCCAGAGACGCGAAGACCCGGTTGCTGGCGACGGGGGATGCACCAGCAACCGGGCTACTGGAACGGTAACAAGAGATCGGCTGTTCGCAAATTCGATCTCGCTTTTCCCTTGGCTATTCGGACACCTATCGAGCCTGTGTCGAGCGGGAGTTGTGATCGGTGTCACCGGTGTCCGAAGGGCGGGGTGGCTGACCGGTCGGTCAGCCACCCCGAGGGTGTCCGCCGGGCGTCAGCTGAGCGTGACCTGTCGGTTGGTCAGGCCGCCGCGGGCCCGGCGCTCGTCCGGGGTGAGCGGCGCGTCCGTCGCGAGGGCCGCGGCGAGGCGCTCGCCGAACTCGGCGGCCGGCTTCTCCACATCCTCGGCGCCGACCCCGCTCGGCAGGTCCCAGACCGGGACCGTGAGCCCGTGAGCACGGAAGGAGCCCACCAGACGGGTGCCCTCGCCCAGGCTGGAGCGCCCGGCGGCGTGCAGCCGCGCGAGCGCGTCCAGAAGCCGCTCCTCGGGATGCGGCATGACCCACCGCAGATGGTTCTTCTCGGGCGTCTCGCACCAGTACGCCGCGTCCACGCCCACGAGCTTCACGGTCGGGATGGCGGCGGCGTTGGCCCGTTCCAGGGAGGCGGCCACGTCCGGGGTGGCGTTCTCGGCGTCCGGGACCCAGAACTCGAAGCCGCTGTGCACGACCGGCTCGAACGGGGCCTCGGGGTCGAGCAGGTCCTGCAGGCGCGGACCGCCGGCGGGTGCGCGGCGGCCCTCGACGGGCGTGCCCGGCTTCGCCTCCAGCGCGCGCTGGAGGGTGTCGGCGAGGTCGCGGCTGATGTCGCCGGACGCGGTGTCGTTCTGCAGGCCGATGAGCACCGAGCCGTCCTCGCGGCGCAGCGCGGGCCAGGCCATGGGCAGCACGGTGGCCAGGGTGACCGACGGGACGCCCTCGGGCAGGCCGTCCTTGAGGGTCAGCTCCGCCGTGGCGGCCGGCACCAGCTCGCGCAGCGCGACCCAGTCGCACTCACCGGACAGGCCCTCGAACGGGCGGTGCACCAGCTCGGTCACGGCGTGCGCGGCGGCGCGGCCGTGACATGCCTTGTAGCGGCGGCCGCTGCCGCAGGGGCACGGCTCGCGGGCACCGACGACCGGGATCTCTCCCTCGGTGAGCTGGGGCTGCTTGGCCTTCGTCTGGGGTCGCTTCTTGGCCATCGTGGGGTCTCCCGGTTACGGCTCGTCTGGTACGGGCGGGAGCCTAGCCGTTCGAGCCATGAGCGACGGGATCCTGTGGACGGCGGGAGGGTTGTGGAAACCTCCGTGACCCGTGGGGCGGCTCGCGCGAGGGCTGGGGCGCGCCCGAGGGCTGGGGCGCCCGAGGACTGGGGTGACCGAGGACTGGAGCGACCGCACGGCGCAGCCGCCTGTCCCGCCCCCTCTAGTCCAACTCGTCGAAGGCGTCCGCGAAGTCCAGGTCCACCAGGGCCGGGACGGCGGGCGCTGTGACGCGCGTAGCGAAATCGTCGCGGCGGTGCGCGGCACCGCGATCATGAACCGCGTCGTGGACCACGACCCAGACGGTGACCTCGCCGTGGATGTCGTCGCGTACGCCCCAGTCGTCGGCGAGCGCGGTGATGATGTTCAGCCCCCGGCCGCCGTGCGCGGTGACCGAGGGGGTGGACGGGGCCGGGCGGGTCGGGCCGCCGCCGTCCGTGACCTCCACCATGAGCCGGCCGTCCGGGTCCACGCGCCATGCGGCCCGGACGTCGCCGTCGCCGGCCAGGGCGTCGCCCAGGGGCCGGCCGTGCTTGCACGCGTTGCTCAGCAGTTCGGAAAGGATCAGTACGGCATCGTCGATGACCGATTCGGTCACGCCACCTCTGCGCAGCTGATCGCGCATGCGGTGTCTCGCTTCCCCCACGCCCGCAGGGCCATGGGGTACGGCCATGCTCGACGACGTGGGCACCTCCTGTGCCACCACCAACGCCACCCCCGAGACCTCCTTCGCCCCACGCCACGGTGTGGATGCCCCATTGGCCTGTACCGGAAACCGGCCAATCCCGTTCCGGTGACGCATTCGTCCCGACCGGACACACAGCGAATGCGCCGGTGCACACCCCGTGATCACCGGGGGCGCTCGGTCACCGGCCGAGGAGGTCGACCACCGCGCGCGGGCGGTTGGTGATGATGGCGTCGACGCCCAGGTCCAGGCAGAGTCCGACGTCCTCGGGCTCGTTCACGGTCCACACGTGCACCTGGTGTCCGGCCCGCTTGAGCCGCTCCACGTACGACGGGTGGCTGCGCACGATCCGGATCGACGGGCCCGCGATGCGCACTCCCGCGGGCAGCCGGCCGTCGCGCAGCCGCGGCGAGACGAACTGCATGAGGTAGACCGTCGGCAGGGTGGGCGCCGCGGCCCGCACCCGGTGCAGCGAGCGTGCCGAGAAGCTCATCACCCGCACCTGGGACTCCTCGGGCGAGGCGGGGGCGTCCAGTCCGAACCGCTTCAGCAGGTGCAGCAGCCGCTCCTCGACCTGGCCCGCCCAGCGCGTGGGGTGCTTGGTCTCGATGGCCAGCTCCACCCGCCGTCCGGCGTCGGCGACCAGTTCGAGCAGCCGTTCCAGGGTGAGCACGGAGGTGTCCTCGGGATCCTCGGGGCGGGTCTCCCAGTCGGGCTCCTCCTGGCCCCGCTTCCAGGAGCCGAAGTCGAGGGCCGCGAGATCGGCGAGCTCCAGGGCGGACACGGCGCCGCGGCCGTTGGACGTACGGTTGACGCGGCGGTCGTGCACGCACACGAGGTGCCCGTCCGCGGTCAGCCGCACATCGCACTCAAGGGCGTCCGCGCCGTCCTCGATGGCCTTCCTGTACGCGGCCAGGGTGTGCTCCGGAGCGTCCTCGGAGGCCCCGCGGTGGGCGACGACCTGAACGTGATGCTGTCGTGCGTGGGTCACCGCGTCATGGTGCCACCGTCCGGGGGTACGTGTGACGTCCGAGTGGTCCGCGGACCACTTCCGTGATGTATCCGTTTGGCGAAGAAGGTCCTATATAAAGGATGGCCTCGGACGCACAGGCACGGCTTATGGTGCTCTGACGGCCCGTGGGAAAAGCTGAGCGCATACAACAACAACGCACTGCGCAGCGAAGACAGCCGTGGATCGAGGAGAGAAGCTGTGAGCACCGAGAACGAGGGCACCGAGGTTCCCCCGGCCCCGTCCGCACCTCCCGTGCCGGTGGCCACTCCCGCGTCCTCCCCGCAGACGACGCCGGAGAGCGCGGCGCAGGCAGCGCCCGCGGCCGCGTCACCTGCGGGCGGTCCGGCGCCCGAAGCGCCCGCGGCACCTTCCGCCCCCTCGGCACCCGCGGCCGCGGGCCCGACCGCACCGGCGGCGCCGGAGCACGCCCCCGCCTCGCCCGCGTACGGCACGCCCGCCCCCGCCCCGGAGGGCGCCGCGTGGCCGCCCCCGCCGCCCCCCGGCACCCAGGCCACCGCGCCGATCCCCGCCTACGGTGGCGGCTCCGGCGGCGCGGACTCCACCGCCGTATGGGGAGCCTCGTACCAGGCCACCCAGCCCCCCGCCCCCAGGACCGGGCGGCGCGGCCGCGGAGGTCTGGCGGCGGTCCTGATCGCCGCGCTGGTCGCGGGCGGCCTCGGCGGCGGCCTGGGCTACACGCTGGCGAAGAACGACGACACCAGCTCCACGACCGTCTCGGCCGCCGACAGCGGCGGTGACTTCAAGCGCGACCCGGGCACGGTCGCGGCCGTCGCCGCCCGCGCGCTGCCCAGCACGGTCACCATCCAGGCCGAGTCCAGCAGCGGCGAGGGCGGCACCGGCACGGGCTTCGTCTTCGACACCGAGGGGCACATCGTCACCAACAACCACGTGGTGGCGGACGCGGTCGACGGCGGCAAGCTGTCGGCGACCTTCCCCGACGGCAAGAAGTACGACGCCGAGGTGGTCGGCAACGCGCAGGGCTACGACGTGGCGGTCATCAAGCTCAAGAACGCCCCCTCGGACCTGAAGCCCCTCACCCTCGGCAACTCCGACGACGTGGCCGTGGGCGACGCCACCATCGCCATCGGCGCCCCCTTCGGCCTGTCCAACACGGTCACCACCGGCATCATCAGCGCCAAGAACCGCCCGGTCGCCTCCAGCGACGGCTCCGGCAGCCAGGCGTCCTACATGAGCGCCCTGCAGACCGACGCGTCGATCAACCCGGGCAACTCCGGCGGCCCCCTGCTGGACGCCAAGGGCAATGTCATCGGCATCAACTCGGCGATCCAGTCCACCAGCAACGGCGGGTTCGGCGGGTCCGGCCAGTCCGGCTCCATCGGCCTGGGCTTCGCGATCCCGATCAACCAGGCCAAGTACGTGGCACAGCAGCTGATCAAGACCGGCAAGCCCGTCTACGCGAAGATCGGCGCCTCCGTCTCCCTGGAGGACACCACCGGCGGCGCCAAGATCACCGACACCGGCGCGGGCGGCTCCGAGGCCGTCGAGCCGGGCGGCCCCGCCGCCAAGGCCGGCCTCAAGCCCGGTGACGTCATCACCAAGCTCGACGACACCGTCATCGACTCCGGCCCCACCCTCATCGGCGAGATCTGGACCCACCAGCCCGGCGACAAGGTCACCCTCACCTACGAACGCGACGGCAAGACCCGCACCGTCGAGCTCACCCTCGGCTCCCGGGTCGGCGACAACTGAGCCCCGCCCCACCGCACCAACCCGTTACTCTTGTCCCCGCGCCGCCGCTCCACCGCGTCCGGCGCGGGGAGGTGTGCCCGAGCGGCCTAAGGGAACGGTCTTGAAAACCGTCGTGGCAGCGATGTCACCGTGGGTTCAAATCCCACCGCCTCCGCGCAGAGAGCAAGGAGAACGGCCCCTGACCTGGACATCCGGTCAGGGGCCGCTCTCATGTCCGCGTGCCGCGACCGGCTCTGCGGGCCGGTCAACGACCTGCGCCGTACGTCGCTGCCGTACTGCATGCCTCTCAGTGGTCGATGGTGCCGCCCAGGACCGCGAGGAGCGGGAACAGGAGACTCGCCACGCCCAGGAGGGCACACCCCACGAAGGCGATCAGCAACAGCACCGCAAGGGTCCAGCCGGCACGGTTACTTGCTTCGCGAAGCCTGCGCTGTCCCGATTCCTTGATCACCCCTGCCACCCCCTGCCCGCAGGGTACAGCGCGATCATCAGCCGGCCAGGGCACAAGGCGGCCCTGCTCGACGACCCTGTGGCGAGCGTGAGCGTCAGGCACTCGTCACGATGATCCTTCCGAACGCATGGGTGGCCTGGCTTCAGGAGCTCGACAACAAGCTCGGCTAGCCAGCACCGTCGGGGCGGGGCCGGGCGGACTCAAGGTGCTCGCCGTGTCATTCGTTCCGCCGACGCGATGGTCGCCCGGGCCTCGCGTTCCGTGAGGCCCGTCGTGCGGGCGGCGGTCACCAGGGCGTCGGTGAGGGCGGGGCCGATGCCGTTGTCGTAGGCGCGGCAGGCGGCCCAGAAGAGGCGGGTGTTGCGCTGGCCGGGGTGGGCGGCGAGGACGAACTGGACCAGGCCGTGGCCGTGGGCGCCGCCGGCCGGCGGGGAGGGGTCCCTGCGCGGCGGCGGGAGCAGCAGGCGCAGCAGGGCGGGTGGGCAGGGGGCCGGAGGCAGGTCGGCGCTGCCGGGGGCGGCGGTGTACACGCCGTGGTCGGTGCGGGAGCCCGGAGCGACCAGGTAGCCGCCCGCGCCTCGGATGTCGATGCCGGGGGCGAGGCGGCCGGCGGAGTTGGGGACGACCACGTCGGGCGGGCCGGTGAGCCAGAGGTGGCGGCCGCCGGAGGGGGTCAGGATCACGACCGTCGGCGGGACGGTGAACAGGTGCCGCAGGGCCAGCTCGCGCAGGGCGGCCGGGGCGTCCGTGCCGGACTTGGTGTCCAGGTCGACGCCGATGAGGTGGTGCGGCGGCAGTCCGCAGGCGATGCCGTAGCCGGTGGCCCAGGGCGCGGCGGCGAACAGGGCGCGGATGCGCGCGGGGTCGGTGGTGGCGTCGTACACGCCGTGCCCGAAGCGGCCGCACTCGCCGTGGCAGGGCGGGGCCGTCGGGTCCGGGTCGTCGCGGTGGGGGGAGCGCAGGGCCGGGAGCTTGGTGCGGGACAGGGGGATGACTGCCAGCCCGCGTTCCGCGGCCGACAGCGCGTGTGCGAGGGCCAGCGTGGTGGCCTGCCGGTCGGTGGTGGCCATGCCTCCATGTTCGTACGAATGTTCGAAGAAGGGAAGGGGTGCCGGGCGCGGCACGCCCGGGCTCGGCGGAACGGCCGGAAAAGTGCCGGAACGCTTCACCTCTTGCCCCCCTTGGGATGACCTCGCCCGAGCGGCCCCGATCTGCCGCTTCCCGCCTCGGAAAGATGGTGAAAGGGGTTTATCGACTTGTCATCACGCTTCAGGGCGAATAGCGGCTTCCGGGGTGGTTCGCCGGGGATTCGGTGGGCAACTCTGGATTCGCGACGTCGAGCACAGCACCGAGGCGGTCGGCCAACTGCCTTGGAAGAAGCCGTACTTCACGCACGTCGGCCAACGGGCCGAACCTGGTTCTGGAGGAAATACACATGGCAAGCATCCGTACCGCCCGCGTCATCGCCGCCGTCTCCGCCCTGCCGCTCGCGGCCGCCCTCTTCTCCGGTGTCGCGGTGGCGGACAACGGCGCCTTCGCGGACAACGGATCGAGCGCGGCGGTCACCAACGCGTTCCAGGGCATCCTCGGCAGCGGTGTCGGCGGCAGCAACAGCGGCAACTCGTCCACCACGCAGCAGCAGGCGATCGGCTCGGGGGCCTCGAACCAGAGCAACACCGCCCAGGTCGACGGATCCGCGTTCACCGCCATCAACCAGGGCAACGACAACACGGCCGTCACCTTCTCCCCGCTGTGGTGGTGAGCTGAGGGGCCGGGGCCTCCGCGGGGCTCCGGCCCCCGACTCCCTTGCGGTGCTCCCCATGGGTGTGACAGCGACCGCGCGGCGGTGCCTCGGCGCCGCCGCGCGGTCGTGTTCTTGACAGCCGTCGCCATCTGACGGACAGTCAGAAACTGTCGTACGGGAGGAGGTACGCCATGCCCGACCCCGCGCCCGACCCCGCACTCGCACCCGCGCCCGACGCCGTCCTCGCCGCCCGACTC
This sequence comes from Streptomyces sp. enrichment culture, assembly GCF_964272895.1. Classification (GTDB taxonomy): domain Bacteria; phylum Actinomycetota; class Actinomycetes; order Streptomycetales; family Streptomycetaceae; genus Streptomyces. The sequence continues at coordinate 3,680,711 of NZ_OZ186832.1, read as the reverse complement.
AAGACCTACGAGGGCCGGCTCGCCCTCGCCGAGGCGCCCGGCAAGGACCCCGTCAACGCCCCCATGATCCGGCACTGGTGCGAGGCCCTCGGCGACGCCCACCCCGCCTACACCGGCCCCGCGGCCATCGCCCCGCCCGCGATGCTCCAGGTGTGGACGATGGGCGGACTCGGCGGCCACGACCGGCGCACCCCCGCCTACCAGGAGCTCCTCGCCCTGCTCGACGAGGCCGGCTGCACCTCCGTCGTGGCCACCGACTGCCAGCAGGAGTACCTGCGCCCGCTGCGGCCCGGCGACACGATCACCTTCGACACCGTGATCGAGACCGTCGACGGCCCCAAGTCGACCCGCTTCGGCCGGGGTTGGTTCCTCACCACCCGCACCGACATCCGCGCCGACGGCCACCTCGCCGGCATCCACCGCTTCCGCGTCCTCAGGTACGCGCCTCGGGCTCGTCAAAGTCCCCCGGCTCTCCAGGCTCTCCAGGCCCCCCAGGCCCCCCAGACCCCCCAGGCCCCCCAGACCCCCCACGCTCCCCAGCAACGCCGTCCCCGCCCCGTGATCAACCGCGACAACGCCGGCTACTGGGAGGGCGTCGCCCGCCGCGAGCTGCTGATCCAGCGGTGCGCCGGCTGCCGTGCCCCGCGCTTCCCCTGGCTGCCGGGCTGCCCGGAGTGCGGCTCGCCGGACTGGGACACGGTCCGCGCGTGCGGCGAGGGCACCGTCTTCTCGTACGTGGTGATGCACCACCCGCCCTTCCCGGCCTTCGACCCCCCTTACGCCGTCGGGCTGATCGAGCTCGCCGAGGGGGTGCGGATCGTCGCGGACGTGGTCGGAGTGCCGTACGACAAGGTGCGCATCGGGATGCCGGTGCGGCTGGAATTCCTGCACTGTGACGCGGAGTTGACCGTGCCGGTGTTCCGGGTGTGCGAGGCGGCGGCATGAGGGCCGGGGACCGGCTGCCGCCGCTGGAGATCGCGGTGACCCGGACGCTGATCGTCGCCGGGGCGCTCGCCTCGCGCGACTACCAGGACGTGCACCACGACCCGGAGGCCGCCCGCCGCGGCGGCGCACCGGACGTCTTCATGAACATCCTCACCACGAACGGCCTGGTCGGCCGGTACGTCACCGACCACTTCGGCCCGACGGCCGTCCTGCGCAGACTGGCCCTGCGCCTCGGCGCGCCCTGCCACCCCGGCGACACCCTCCGGCTGACCGGCACCGTCGAGGAGAGCGACGGCGGCACGGCCGTGGTGCGGGTGACCGGGGACCTCCGCCTCGGACGGCATGTCACGGCGACCGCGGAGGTGACGTGGTGATCCCCCACGGCCGTACGGCCCCGGTGAGCGCGGCGAGCCCCTATGGCCGTACCGCCGTCGTCGGCATCGGCGCGACCGAGTTCTCCCAGGACTCCGGGCGCAGCGAGCTGCGGTTGGCGGCGGAGGCGGTGCGGGCCGCCCTCGCGGACGCCGGGCTCACGCCCGCCGACGTGGACGGCATGGTCACCTTCACCATGGACACCAGCCCCGAGATCACCCTGGCCCAGGTCTGCGGCATCGGCGAGCTGTCCTTCTTCTCCCGCGTCCACTACGGCGGCGGCGCGGCCTGCGCGACCCTCCAGCAGGCGGCGCTCGCCGTCGCCTCGGGCGCGGCCGAGGTCGTCGTCTGCTACCGCGCCTTCAACGAGCGCTCCGGCCGCCGCTTCGGCTCCGGCGTACGCCACCGCGAGCCGACGGCGGAGGGCGTGGCGCTGGGCTGGGTGATGCCGGCCGGGCTGCTCACCCCGGCGTCCTGGGTGGCGATGGCCGCCCAGCGCTACCTCCACGTGCACGGGCTGACGCCGGCGGCCTTCGGGCATGTGGCCGTCACCGCACGCCGGTACGCGGCGGCCAACCCCGCCGCCCGCTTCCACGGCCGCCCGATCACCCTCGCCGAGCACGCCGCCTCCCGCTGGATCGCCGAACCGCTGCGCCTTCTCGACTGCTGCCAGGAGACCGACGGCGGCCAGGCCCTCGTCGTCACCTCCCTCGACCGCGCCCGCGATCTGCCCCACCCCCCGGCCGTGATCACGGCGGCGGCGCAGGGCGCGGGGCGGGGCCAGGAGCAGATGACCTCCTTCCACCGGGGGGACCCGACCCGGCTCCCGGAGGCGGAGGCGGTCGCCCGGCGGCTGTGGCGGGCGGCCGGGTGCGGGCCGGGGGACATCGACGTGGCGATCCTCTACGACCACTTCACCCCGTTCGTGCTCATGCAACTGGAGGCGTACGGCTTCTGCGGCCCCGGCGAGGCCGCGGACCTCGTCGCCGAGGAGCGGCTGCCGCTGAACACCCACGGCGGCCAGCTCGGCGAGGCGTACCTGCACGGCATGAACGGGCTCGCGGAGGCGGTGCGGCAACTGCGCGGCACCGCGGCCAGCCAGGTGGCGGGGGCCGAGCGGGTGCTGGTCACGGCGGGGACGGGGGTGCCGACGTCGGCGGTGGTGCTCGGGGCGGACGGGTGAGCGCCGGGGTGCCGCGGGGTGCGCGCCGGGTCGGGGCCTCCGGGGCGGTGCGACGAGGGCCGGCCCTGCGGATCTCAGGGTCCACCCCGATCCGACCCGGACACTCCTCCACCCCTCGTCCACCTACAGGAGGTGGAGCCCGCCCCACCCCTACAACCTGAGGGGGACCGCGCTTCGGGACCTGCGGCCGATCCGCGGGCCCGGCCGCGCTCCTAGCGTTGAGCACATGACCACATCCGTCTGCACCAGAGCCGCGGAGACCGCCGGACCGGCAGGCCGGGCGGTGCCGTACGCGACGTACCCGTCGTTCTCCTCGTACGTCAGAGCCCGCCGCCCGGTGCTGCTGCGCACGGCGAGGTCGCTGACGTCGAACCCGAGCGACGCCGAGGACCTGCTGCAGACCGCGCTCACCAAGACGTATGTCGCCTGGGAGCGCATCGAGGACCACCGCGCGCTCGACGGCTACGTCCGGCGGGCGCTGCTGAACACCCGCACCTCCCAGTGGCGCAAGCGCAAGGTGGACGAGTTCACCTGCGACGAGCTGCCCGAGCCCGAGCCGCCGACCGGCGAGTCCGACACCGCCGAGCGGCAGGCCCTGCACGACGCGATGTGGCGGGCGATCCTGAAGCTGCCGGCCCGCCAGCGCGCCATGGTCGTGCTGCGCTACTACGAGGACCTCAGCGAGGCCCAGACGGCCCAGGTGCTCGGTGTGTCCATCGGCACCGTGAAGTCGGCTGTCTCCAGGGCACTCGGAAAGCTGCGGGAGGACCCCGAGCTGGGCTTCGTCCGCTAGCGGGGCGGGACCTCGGCTGGCTGCGGCATAAGAAGTCATCTGATCGAGCGCCTCCCCTAGTGACATACCGCGCGGTATGTGCGCAGAATCAGCGCATCCCTTACCGCCGCGTAGGCAATGTCGCCCCCGGGAGGACGCCGTGCTGAGCACCATGCAGGACGTACCGCTGCTGATCTCAAGGATCCTGACCCATGGGTCGACGATCCACGGGACATCCCAGGTGACCACCTGGACCGGCGAGGCCCAGCCGCACCGCCGCTCCTACGCCGAGATCGGCGCCCGCGCCGCCCAGCTGGCGCACGCCCTGCGCGAGGACCTGGGCGTGACCGACGACGACCGGGTCGCGACCCTGATGTGGAACAACGCCGAGCACGTCGAGGCGTACTTCGCGATCCCCTCCATGGGTGCCGTCCTGCACACCCTCAATCTGCGGCTGCCCCCCGAGCAGCTCGCGTGGATCGTCAACCACGCCAACGACAAGGTCGTCATCGCCAACGGCTCCCTGCTGCCGCTGCTGGCCCCGCTGCTGCCGCACCTGAAGACGGTCGAGCACGTGGTGGTCTGCGGCGCCGGCGACCGCGCTCCGCTCGCGGAGGCGGGCGTGCGGGTGCACGAGTACGAGGATCTCCTCGGGGGCAAGCCGACCACGTACGACTGGCCCGAGCTGGACGAACGCCAGGCCGCCGCCATGTGCTACACCTCCGGCACCACGGGCGACCCCAAGGGTGTGGTCTACAGCCACCGCTCGATCTACCTGCACTCCATGCAGGTCAACATGACCCAGTCCATGGGCCTGACCGACCAGGACACCTCCCTGGTCGTGGTCCCGCAGTTCCACGTGAACGCCTGGGGCCTGCCGCACGCCACCTTCATGACCGGCGTCAACATGCTGATGCCGGACCGCTTCCTCCAGCCGGCGCCGCTCGCCGAGATGATCGAGGCGGAGAAGCCGACGCACGCCGCCGCCGTCCCCACGATCTGGCAGGGCCTGCTGGCGGAGCTGACGGCGAAGCCGCGTGACGTGTCGTCCCTCGGCCAGGTCACCATCGGAGGCTCGGCCTGTCCGCCCTCCCTCATGGAGGCGTTCGACAAGCTCGGCATGCGGGTCTGCCACGCCTGGGGCATGACCGAGACCTCGCCACTCGGCACGATCGCGCGTCCCCCGGCCGAGGCGGTCGGCACCGACCGGGAGTTCGCCTACCGCCTCACCCAGGGCCGCTTCCCCGCCTCCGTCGAGGCCCGCCTCACCGGCCCCGGCGGCGAACGCCTCCCCTGGGACGGCGAGTCCGCGGGCGAGCTGGAGGTCCGCGGCCCCTGGATCGCCGGCGCCTACTACAACGGCCCCGCCGCCGAACCCCTCCGGCCCGCCGACAAGTTCAGCGAGGACGGCTGGCTCAAGACGGGCGACGTGGGCACGATCAGCCGGGACGGTTTCCTGACCCTCACCGACCGCGCCAAGGACGTCATCAAGTCCGGCGGCGAATGGATCAGTTCGGTGGAACTGGAGAACGCCCTCATGGCCCACCCCGACGTCGCCGAGGCCGCGGTCGTCGCCGTCCCGGACGACAAGTGGGGCGAGCGCCCCCTGGCCACGGTGGTGTTGAAGGAGGGCGCGACGGCCGACTTCGAGTCGCTGCGGCTGTTCCTCGCCGACCAGCGCGGCATCGCCAAATGGCAGCTCCCGGAACGCTGGACCCTGATCGAGTCCGTCCCGAAGACCTCCGTCGGCAAGTTCGACAAGAAGGTCCTGCGCCGGCAGTACGCGGAAGGCGAGCTGGACGTCACCAAGCTCGCCTGACCCGGCCGCCCGGCCCTTGGGACGGCAGCCGGCGAAGCGTGTGCGGAGTCTGCTGCCGTCCCGCTGGGCGGTGACCGGTCAGGCGAGGGTCTGGTCGGCGATGCGGGCGGCGACCAGGGCCGCGCGGTTCGGCAGGGCCGCGGCGAAGAGGGCGGGCGCATGCTGCCCGCCCAGCCAGAAGAGGGGGACCGGGGCGGCCGCCGTCAGAAAGGCGCCGCGTGCCACCTTCGCCGCGTGAGGTGTCGGCCGGTCGCGGTGGGAGGGGCTGTCGGCCGCTCGCCGCGTGAGGTGTCGGCCGTAGCCGAGGGAGGCGTCGCCTGTCGCCGCGTGAGGTGTCGGCCCGTCGTCGAGCGAGGCGCTGTCGCCCCGCTGCCGCGGCAGGGCTAGTTCGTCCCGATGCGGGCCAGCAGATCGACGATCCTGCTCTGCACCTCGCCGCTGGTGGACCGCTCCGCGAGGAACAGCACTGTCTCTTCCGACGCCAGCCGCGGCAGGTCCGCCTGGTCCACGGCGGCCGTGTAGACGACCAGCGGGGTGCGGTTGAGCTGCCCGTTCGCGCGCAGCCAGTCCACGATGCCCGCCTGGTGCCGGTGCACCTGCATCAGGTCCATCACCACGAGGTTCGGCCGGAACTGCCCCGCCAGCGCCACCGCGTCGGCGTCGCTCGCCGCCCGCGCCACCTGCATCCCGCGCCGCTCCAGCGTCGCCGTCAGGGCCAGGGCGATCTCCGCGTGCTCCTCGATGAGCAGGACCCGCGGCGGGTGCTGCTCGCTGTCCCGCGGCGCCAGCGCCTTCAGCAGTACGGCGGGATCGGCACCGTAGGCCGCCTCGCGCGTCGCCTGTCCCAGCCCGGCCGTCACCATCACCGGCACCTCGGCGGCCACCGCGGCCTGCCGCAGCGACTGGAGCGCCGTCCGGGTGATCGGCCCGGTCAGCGGGTCCACGAACAGCGCCGCCGGGAACGCGGCGATCTGCGCGTCCACCTCCTCGCGCGAGTGCACGATGACCGGCCGGTAGCCCCGGTCGCTCAGCGCCTGCTGCGTACTGACGTCCGGCGCGGGCCACACCAGCAGCCGCCGCGGGTTGTCCAGCGGCTCCGGCGGGAGTTCGTCGTCCATCGGCTGCGGACGCGGGGTGTCCGCGACCTCGACCGCGCCGCCCGGACCGTCCAGCGGCTCGGGACCCTCGGCGGCGTTCTCGTCCGGTGCGCCTATGGCGTACGACCGTCCGGCCCCCTCGGACGCCTGCGCGGCCGGGGCGGGGGGCGCGATCGGCTGCTCCGCGGGCGGGTGCGGACGCGCCGGCTGCGCCGACTGCTCGGGGCGCACCGTGGCCGGGTCCGGCGGCGTACCGAGCTTGCGGCGCCGTCCCGAACCGCCCGGCTGGTGCGGGGGCGGGGTGGCCGACGGCAGCGGGCTCGCCTGCGGCTGGGGTTGCGGTTGCGGCTGCTGGACCTGCTCGGCCTGGCGGGTGAACGGCACGCCCTGGCCCAGCGTGCGCACGCTTATGGCACGGCCCTGCGTCGAGTTGGGGTCCAGCGGTGCGGCGGCCTCGGCCGGCAGGGGCTGCGCACCGGCGGGACGGGCGGCGGGGGGTACGGGGACGCCTGCGGCGGGGGTGGCCGGGGTGGGCGTGCCCGCCGCCGGGGTGCCCTGGGCGGGGGTCCCCTGGGCCGGGGTGCCCTGGGCGGGCGCGGCCTGGGCGGGGGGCAGCGGGGCGGAGTGGGCAGGCGTCGGCGTGCCGGAGGCGGGGGTGCCGACGGCCGGGATGCCGGGGGCCGGGGTGCCGGCGGCAGGGGTGCCCTGGGTGGGGGGCGCCTCTGCGGGCAACGGGCCGACGGACGAGGTGGGCTGCGGGGCCGGGAGCGGCTGGGCCGGGTGGGCCGGGGCGGTGGCCGGGGCCTGGACGACGGGCGCGGGCTGGCCGGCGGGCGTCTGCTGGGCCGGGACGGTGTGCGGCGGGACGAGCTGGACGCCGTGGACGTGCGTGCCCTGGGAGGGGGCGCCCTGGACGGAGCCGGTGTGCGCGGGGAGCGGCTGGGCCGGGGCCATGGGGGTGCCGTGACCGTGCGTGCCGTCGGCGACCGGGGACGCCTGGGCCGCCGGGATCGCCTCGCCGTGGGTGCCCTGGGCGGGCACGGTGACCTGGCCCGTCGCGGGGTCCGGCTGGGCGGCCGGGGTGCCCTGGGCAGGGGTGCCCGTGCCCTCGGCCGGCGGCTGGGCCACCGCGCGGCGGCGGCGTCCGGTGGGCGCGGCCGTGGGGTGCGGCTGCGGCGGGGTGTGGTCGGCCTGGTGGTGCGGGACGGCGTCGTGCCGGCCGCCGTGGTCGTCGGCGGAACCGGTGGGACCGGTGGGACCGGCGGCACCGGGGACGCCCTGCGCCGGGACGGGAACGGCAGCGGGTGCCTGCCCCGGTACGGGAGCGGTAGCGGGTGCCTGGCCCGGAACGGCCAGGGGCGCCTGGCCCGGAACGGGGGCCGCCGCGGGCACCGAAGGCTGACCGCCGTGCATGCCGTGACCGCTCTGGTCACCTTGACCGACCTGACCGACCTGACCGACCTGACCGACCTGGCCACCCTGGCCCGCCGTGCCCTCGGCCGGCCGGTCCGCGTCCGCGGGCGGCAGGGCGAACACCGTACGGGGAGCCGCCTCCTGCGCGTTGGCCCGCTCCTGGGCCGCGGCGAGGGCACGCCGACGGCGGCCGGTGGGCTGTCCCTCGGCGGCGGGCTCCAGGGCCGCCGCCTCGGACGGTCCGGCCGGTGCGGAGGGCAGTGCGGGAGGCAGCGCGTGCGGGTCGGCGGCGCGACGGGCCCGCCGTCCGGTGGGCGCGGGCACACCCTGCGGCGGTACCGTCCCGCCCAGCCCGGTCCCGGCGGCCGCGGTCCCGGCGGCATGCTCGGCAGCGGTGACGACGGCACCCTCGGCGACCGCGCCGGAGACACCGGGCGCGTCCGGGAGAACCCCGGGCGCACCCACGACGCCGCCGGGCGCCCCCACAACGCCTCCGGGCGCACCGGCGACCGCCCCCGTGGCCCCGTCGGCCACCCCGTCACCCGTGTTCTCCGCGGGCCGCCCCCGCCGTCGCCCCGTACCGCCGGAGGCGGCCGCGGCCTCCGGGGCGCCCGTGGCCTCGATGGCGGCCGGCGGTGCGGCGGGCGCGTGCGGCTGCGGCTGCTCACCGGCCTCCACGGCGGCACGCCTGCGCCGCCGCCCCCGGGGCGCACCGGCGTCGGCCTCCGGGCCGCCCTCGCCCGCGCCCGCGGCCTCGCTGTCCAGGAAGGCGTCGGTGGAGGCCCGCCGGGCCCGCCGCCGTCCGCCGCCCGAGGTGTGACCGGCGTCCGCCGGCGGCAGGGCCTGCTGGGCGGGGGCCGCCACGGCACCGGCGCCGCTGCCGATCGGCACCTCAAGGACGTACGCGTTGCCGCTCATCCCCGGGACCTCGTGCGTCTGCAGGACGCCCCCGTGCGCGCGCACGATCCCGCGCACGATCGGCTCGTGCACCGGATCGCCGCCGGCGTACGGCCCGCGCACCTCGATCCGTACGACCTCGCCGCGCTGCGCCGCCGCCACGACGACGGTGTTGTCCATGTAGCCGCCCGCGGACACGGGGGCGTTGCCGGTGGCGTCGACGCCCGCGACGTCGGCGACCAGATGGGCCAGCGCGGTGGCCAGCAGCTGCGGGTCGACCTCGGCCTCGATGGGCGGCGCGTGCACGGCGAACTGCACCCGGCCCGGCCCGATCAGCTCGACGGCCCCGTCGACACCGGCGGCGACGACCGAGTCGAGCATCACCTTCGTACGGGTGATGCCGCCGCCCGCGGCGTCCAGGCGCTGGTAGCCGAGGACGTTGTCGATGAGGGTGGTGATCCGGGTGTAGCCGGCGGACAGGTGGTGCAGCACCTGGTTGGCCTCGGGCCACAGCTGTCCGGCGTCGTCGGCGGCGAGCGCGGCCAGTTCGCGGCGCAGCTCGTCCAGCGGGCCGCGCAGGGAGCCGCCGAGCAGGGTGAGCAGCTGCTCGTGCCGGGCGGCCAGGGCCTCGTAACGGTCCTTCTCGCGCTCGGCGAGGGCGGCGTACCGGTCCTCGCCGGCGGCCAGTTCCTCCGCGTGCGCCTCGCGCAGCTCCTCCAGCTCGGTGACGTGCTGCTGGCGCAGCGCGGTGAGGTCGGAGGCGTGCTCCTCGGCGAGCCGCTCCAACTCCTCGGCGTGCGCCTTCTCCACGGCCGCCTTCTCCTCGGCGAGGGCGTCGTAGGGCCGGCGGTCGGTGAAGGTCATCACGGCGCCGACGAGCTGGTCGCCGTCGCGCACCGGCGCGGTGGTGAGGTCGACCGCGACCTTCTCCCCGGCCTTGGACCACAGCACCTGCCCGCGCACCCGGTGCTTGCGCCCGGAGCGCAGGGTGTCGGCGAGCGGCGACTCGTCGTACGGGAAGGGGGTGCCGTCGGCGCGCGAGTGCAGGACGAGGGTGTGCAGCTCCTTGCCGCCCAGGTCGCTGGCCCGGTAGCCCAGTATCTGCGCGGCGGCCGGGTTGACCAGGACGATCCGTCCGTCGGTGTCGGTGCCGACGACGCCCTCGGACGCGGCCCGCAGGATCATCTCGGTCTGCCGCTGCGAGCGGGCCAGCTCGGCCTCGGTGTCGATGGTGCCGGTGAGGTCGCGGACGACCAGCATCAGCAGCTCGTCGGAGGCGTAGCCGTAGCTGTCGTACGCCTGCTGGCCGTTCTCCAGGTTCGCGCTCGTGACCTCGACCGGGAACTCCGAGCCGTCGGTGCGGCGGGCGATCATCCGGGTCGGCTTGGTGCGGGCGCGCGGGTCGATGTGGTCCGGGCGGCGCATGGAGCCGGGGATCAGCTTGGAGTCGAACTCCGGCAGCAGATCGAGCAGACCGCGCCCGACGAGCGCGGTGCCGGGCGCCTCGAACGCCTCCAGGGCGATGGCGTTGGCGTTGACGACGGTTCCGTTGGCGTTGACCAGCACCAACGCGTCGGGCAGAGCGTCGAGTATGGCTGCGAGGCGAGCAGCGCCTCGGGGTGGCCTGCTGCTCACGAGACGCTTCCTCCCTGTTACCGCACCTTGCCGACCGCTCGGGCCATCTTGCCAACCTGCCCGCGGGGTGTCACGCGAGGGAGTCTAAGGGCTGGGGTTGCGCTCGCGACGCCCGATACGGGAGACGTCGCACGACCTGGGGACGCTCCGGTACGACACCCGCACCGCCCCTCCGTGCCGCCTCCACCCGACCTCTACAGACCGGCTCCACGCGGTGCCGCAGGTCAGGCGCCGGGGGAGGGCAGCAGCGGCACCAGCCGGTTCCACCGGTCGATCTCGCATCCGTTGCTGCGGTCGAACCGCGCGTCCACGGGGCGTCCGGCCCACACCCCCCGCACATGCGCGGTGGCGGGTCCGCCGTACTGCATCGTGCAGACACTGCCGTCGGGCACCGCTGCGAAGGGGTCCTTGCCCCACTGGGTGTTCCGCTCCAGCGCGCGGCAGGCGCCGGCCGGGTCCCGATGACTGCCGCCACTCGGACGGCACCGCACCACATACGTCCCGTCCACCCCACGGCCCGCGTCCCGCACCGTCACGGTCAGCCGGTCGCCCTCCCGGCCCTGCGGGGGCGCGGCGGGCGACGGCACGGCACCCGCGTACGACGGGGCCGCGGCGGCCAGCGAACCGACCGCGGCGAGGGAGGCACCAGCGGTGACCAGGAGCCGCCGGAGGGCGGCGGAGGAGAGCTGCGTCATGCCCTGCCCAACGCGCGGGGGGCCGGGACGTTGCGCGGGAGGGGGCGGCGGTGTGGGCGGTGCGGTCCGTACGGAGGGTGCCGTCCGCGCTGCCCGCGCCGAGGGTGCCGCCCGTGCCGGTGGCGCCCCTCGTGCCGCCGGGTGCCGAACCGTGCGCCCGTGCCGCCCGTGCCGCTGGCGCGCCCGTGCCGCCTCTGTCCGCCGTGTCGGCGGGAAGCCCTTTGCCCTGCGGCCTGCCTGCCTAGTACCGTGGGAGCCGATTGGTGGCACGACGCTCGACTGTGTCATCATCTGCACGCACCATCCGCGCTCGCGCGGGCGGTTGTGCTGGAGGCGTCGCCTAGTCCGGTCTATGGCGCCGCACTGCTAATGCGGTTTGGGCCTTAAAGCCCATCGAGGGTTCAAATCCCTCCGCCTCCGCCCTCCGATCAGGGAGTCCCGCCGATACCCGGCAGGACTCCCTGACGCGTTTCCGGACTCCCCCCGCCTCACCGCCCCACACCCCCCGTTTTCACGTTTCCGCAGGTCAGGCGGGGTGGCGCTAACGGATTTCACATGTCGGCGGCAGTCATGTAATGTTCTTCCTGTCGCCGCGAGCGGGCCGGAAGGGCCGGGAGCGAAGACGAAAAAACAAAAGACAAGCACTCGTAGCTTAACGGATAGAGCATCTGACTACGGATCAGAAGGTTGCAGGTTCGAATCCTGCCGAGTGCACACAGGTCAAAGGCCCCCCGGGATCATCCCAGGGGGCCTTTGACATCAGCCGGTGACATCAACGCGGCTGGAAGCGGGGCTCACTCTTCCCCGTCGGGCCCGCCTGTGCCTCCGAATCTTCGTCCGAGTCGTCAAGCCCCAGGGCGTCGTCCATCTGATCGGCGGCGGCTCGCAGGGTTGTCCCCATCACGTGCGCGTAGGTGTCGAGCGTCATCGTGATCGTGCTGTGCCCGAGCGTCTCCATGATCGTGCGAGCATCGACCCCCTGAGCGAGCAGGAGCGAGGCGCAGGTGTGCCGAAGATCGTGCACCCGCACCCGACGCACGTTCGCGTTCCGGCAGAGGATCGTGAGCATGCGGTTCAGGCTGCGCGGGTCGGTGACGCGACCGGATGGGGTGGTGAAGATCAACCCGTCAGGCTGTCCCGGCGCCGACCGCCACTTCACCCCCGCGATCTTCCGCTCTTGCTCCTGCCGATCGCGGTGGACGGTGAGCGCCCGGATGCAAGCCTTCGGCAGGGACACCGTGCGGATGGACCGCTTGGTCTTGGGAGTGCCGAAGAGCAGCTCACGCCGGATGCGCTGGACGTTCCGGCGCACCCTGAGCTGACCGTTCGTGAGGTCGACGTCCGACCACGTGAGCCCGAGCGCCTCGCCCCTGCGCAGACCTGTGGAGACGAGCAGCAGCCACAGGGCGTACAGGCGATGGGAACGGGCGGTCTTGAGCAACAAGCGGACCTCGCCGGCGTCCAGGGGACGCACCTCCTTGGCTTCGACAGTGGGGGTCTCCACGATCCGAGCGACGTTCCGGGCGAGCAGTTCCTCACGCATCGCCTGCTGAAGCGCGGACCGGATGACGGCATGCACGTACTGGACGGTGCGGGCTGACGGACGCCGCTTGCAGCAGCGCCCCACGGCGCAGCACGAGCGCTTCTCCTCCGGCCGCTCCATGTCCGCACCGCGCAGACAGCAGAGGCAGGAGTTCTTGAACTCAAGCAGGAAGCGACGCACGTCCGCAGGAGACAGCCGGTTCAGCCGCTTCTTGCCGAGTGCCGGCCGGATGTACAGCCGCGCCAGTCCCTCATAGCTGTTCAACGTCGACGGCTTGAGCCGCTCCGGCGCGATGGCGGCGAGCCAGTAGGTCAGGTAGTCGCCGAACGGCATGGTGGATTCGGCGGCGGGAATGCCCTGACGCGTCTTCTCCTGCAACTCCGTGAGCTTGTCGGCTACGTCCTCACGGGTGGGGCCGTAGACGAACTTCCGGTGGCGCGTTCCGTCGGGACGGTAGACGTAGGCGGCGGCCTGGAAACGCCCGTCCGAGCGCTTGGTGATCGTTCCTTCGCCGTTGGCGCGACGCTTGGCCATTAGGCGGCTTCCTCCATTCGATCGCGCATGTACGCGCTGACGGCGTCTGCCGGGATACGACGTGCCCGGCCGATCGTGAAACTGGGCAGTTCGTTCGAGCGGATGAGGTCGTAGACCTTGCTCCGGCTGAGCTTCAACAGGCCCATGACTTCCGGGACTTTGAGTGCTTGCAGTTCGCTCGGGACGACGGTGAGCACGCTGGAACCTCCGTGAGGGGGCGGGGCCTCCGGGGCCCCCTTCTGAGGGGCGCTACTTCCGCTACCGCCGCTACCGCGCAGGTCAGGGGGCCTGTCGGGGGTAGCGGGAATGGGTAGCGGTAGCGGATGGATAGCGGTGGGGTAGCGGCAACCGGGGCCGGTTGCCGCTACCGCGTTTTTGCTGGTCAGGCCGCGTTTTCGGTGCCGGGTAGCGGAGGTAGCGGACTTTTCCGGGGGTGGGGGCAGTAGCGGGCCCATGCGTCCCGGAGGTCGGCGGCGTAGTAGCCCTTCAGCACGCTCCCGGCGGCCTTGATGTTGCGGGAGGTGATCGGCTCGTTGTCGGCCGTCATGTACTCGCCGAGCATCTTCGACAGGCGCCGGTTGTCGAGCGGCTTGCCGCCCAGGTCTGCCCATGGAGCGTCGTCCAGGCTGTTCAGCCTGTCCAGGATGGCGATGGTGGGGAGGCGGTCGATGCCGACCATGACGTGGTCCCGCAGGTCGGTCAACAGGCGGACGCCCAAGCTGCCCTTGTCGTTGGCCTCACCCGCGCAGTGGGCGCAGACTGCTCAGATTGGGCTAGAGCACAGCCTGTGGGAACGTGCGCGGGACCTCATCACTGCGGGATTGGCACCACTAGTTCGCTCAAGTGGTGATCACTAGCTCCGGGATCCAACATGGAAGTGCTAGTGCTCGCAGATGGCGTGCCGCTGGACGTCAGAGCCCTCTTCGGAGATCCCGTGACTACTCCACCGCATACGCCGCCAGCGGGGAACCCGCCTCCGGCGCAATCTTCATCAGGCACTCCAGGCAATGGCCAAGCTGGAGGGAATCCCCCTCACGATAACTGGAATCACCTGTTGACGTGGGTTTCGGCGGTCGGCATTTTTATTGCCAGTGGAAGCACGGTAATTCTTGCTCTGAAAAATGCAGAGACCACGCTGGTGGTAGCAACTGCTGTCTTGACCGCCTTGATTGTTCTTTATCTAATAGCTCGAAAGCAATGGGTCAAGTTCGCTAAGCGTGATGAGGAAGAAGTCGAGGCCTCTGATCGCCCGGCTGTAGACATCTTCGCCAGCCCAGATCGAACAGCCCGGTCGATGTCGACCGCCAGCACTCAAGTTGTGACGGTTCAAGGAGTGGTCCTTGGGCTTGTTTTCGCATTCCAAGACGGGTCGGTGGAATCCGTAACAATCAAGGTTGGGCTTGGGTCGCTGGCTTTCGGCGTTAGTATCGGCCTCTTGCTAGTTTCTTTGTGCGCTTTCGCCATACCTGGACGTCGGACGCTGGCCATTTCCCAACTCCTCTTCAATATTACCTTCTGGAGCTTGAATTATGGCTTGGTGTGCATAGCGTCCTCAGCAATTGGGGCCTGACGCGGTTAGCCCCCGGAGGTCAGAATGCGTGCCGAAGATGCAGTGAACGCAATGGAGAGGGTGGGGCTATTTGTGTTCCATGAGAGTTTTCTTGATGCTGTTAGGTGGCATGCCGAAGAAATATCTGGAAGAGAGATGGTGGCCCCGAACATCGATTCCCTAGTGGCACACCATTGTGTGGGTGCGGCGGAACTTGCCACCCTTGATCAGGCGGTTTCGGGCTCCGGTATTCGCGTAAACTTGCCGATTACTGTCGAGGTAAAGCACGTCCTACTTGCCGCACTGAAGTTTAACTGTACGGCACTCGGGTGCTTCCTTCCTTCCCGATTTCCTGTTTCTGGTCTATACGCGACTGACAGGATCACCCTCTTTTCCGGTGATGCCGAAAAGATTGCTCGGATTGCGCGCAGTGGGCGTGAAATCGCATCACCAGGTGAACTGCATGCTCTCGTCCGGTGGTTCGAAGAGGCATATCGCGCTGACGCGTCAAGCCTTTTCAGGTCATTTGCCGAGGGTAACGCACTCAAGGTGCAAGCTGTCCTTTGGCGACTCCAGTTGACTATCGATAATCGCCCAGGGTTTCAAGATTCTCTTGGTGCGGCCTGTTTGGACACGGCTCGGAACGTAGGTCTCGTCGAAAGCCCAGGGGTGCTCTCGGCTGATATAGCCAGTGGGGGAGGGGGAGTGCCGCGCTCAGCTCAGGAAACCAAGCAGGCGTCGCGGGAAGAAGAATTGCTTACGAATTTCGAAGAGATGACGCTGATTGAGCTGGCGCACTTTGTGAAAGCGTTTGAGGAGAGATTCAATATTGAGGGCAATGCTCCAGGCACTGTGGACGTTGAGGTCGGTGCTCCTGTCGTTGTGGGCGCTGAGGCCGACGCTACCGAGGAAGCGACAGAGTTCGACGTCATACTTGCTGACGCTGGAGATAGAAAGATCCAGGTCATCAAAGCCGTGCGTGAACTGACCGCGTTGGGCCTGAAGGAGGCCAAGGATTTGGTAGAAACTGCACCGGCTCCAGCGCTCGAGCGCGTGAGCAAGGAGGATGCCGCCGAGGCCGCTCGGGCACTGAAGGCTGCTGGTGCGTCGGTGGAAGTCAGGGGGAGTGAGTCTGCCTAGCTGCCTGTCCCGTGGGCGGTGACATCAATGTCTGACATCAACGGCGGCGCACACGCGGGGACAGCAGGAGCCAAACGGGGCGCATCATGGGCGTGTTGTCGAGGATCTCTGCTGGCATCAGCGGCGTGCGCCGATCAGGCACCCGCCTACGGATCAGAAGGTTGCCGTTCGAATCCTGCCGAGTGCACATGGACAAGAGGCCCCGGAGAGATCCGGGGCCTCTTGCGTTTCAGGGGGCACAGCAGCGGGGGCAGGGCACAGGCCCGGCGCTCCGCCTCGTCTGCGTGGGGGACGCGCTGAAGGGTGACGGCGGCGGGCCGCCCTCAGAGGCGGTTGCCGTCGAACGACGTGCAGGCTTGCAGCGTGGCTGCGCTGAGACTCGCTCGCGTGGCCAGGCCAGGATGCTGCACGAAGTCGGTGAGACATTGAGCTGCCTCTGACGCCATGGGCTCCCACTGCGCATTCCGGGCGGCCCCGTCATGGAATCCTGACCGCACTGAGCGGGTGGGGGCCGCTGGAGCGGGGGGGGAGGAGGCCCTGCACCTGGCCAAGGAGATCGATGACCGGCAGTTCATGGCCAACGTTCTCGCCTGTATGAGCTTGCAGGCGACCTACCAGGACAAGCCCGCGGATTCCCTCGCCCTCGTGACCGCCGCCCAGGACCAGGCGCGCTCGGACCACGGCACGACTCCACGCGTCCGGTCGATGCTGTCCATGCGCGAGGCGTTCGCCCGCGCCACCCTGGGGAACCGGGACGCCACTCACCGGGCTATCGGGGAGGCGCACCACCACTTCGAACGGATCAGCTTGAGCGACCCGGACCCGTCCTGGGTGACCTCCTTCGACGAGCCGAAGCTCATCGTCGATACAAGCCCGACCAGGCATGTCACACCGCTGCACAGGCCCTGGAGCCCGCGTCGGCGGTGGCGTCCGAGAGGGTGGCCGGTCACCTCAGGGAGTTCTACGAGCAATTGTCCCCACACAGGCAGGAACCCGTAGCCCTGGCGTTCGAGGCCCGGCTACCGGAGTTCCTGCCACCGGTCAGCGGATCGCTTCATCCATGAGCAGGTACAGCAGACCTACGAGCGAACCGCTGCTCACGATCTCCCGGCGGCCGATCATGCCGCGCACCTCGGAGAGCGGGATCCACTCGATGCGGTCGGACTCGTTCTTCTCCACTGGCGGCCCGGCGTAGGTCGCGCCGTCGACGCGGAAGACGTGGTGCTGGGAGTCCGTGATGCCGTTGGCCGGCTCGGCGTAGATCAGGGGCTTGATGGGGCCAGGACGCCAGCCCGTCTCCTCCAGCACTTCACGGGCCGCCGCCTCTTCCGGGGTCTCGCCCTCCTCGACCAGACCCATGGGCAGCTCCCAGGCCCAGGAGTCCGTGATGAAGCGGTGCCGCCACATCATCAGCACCTCTTGCTGGTCGTTGACCACGGCTGCCACGGCCAGGTGGCGGAGGCGAACGACGTGGTACTCCCACCTGCGTCCGTCAGGCTGCTGGACGTCGACCAGACACAGGTTCACCCACTTGTTCGTGTAGACCTGACGCTCACCGTGGGTCTTCCACTCCATGCGTGCGGCCCCTCTCGATCGGTCTCCAGGCTCTCAGGCCGCTCCTGAGGTGGGCGCTGCTTTGCCTCTTTCGCGCCACGCTGACGAGATGTCCTCTGGAGACTCACACTCAGGCTGGAGTGGCCAGGCGCAACGAGGGGGAATCAAAGCCGCTCCACCGCCCTCGCGTTCAAGCCATCCAGCCTGTTCCGTGAATATCGAACCATTACCCTGGTTCCTCAAGTTCTCCTCAGAATCTCGATCTTCTGATAGTCGCGGACAATCTCCGGCCTTAGTGTCCGAGTGCTCGATCGCCACGGGGGCGGTCCACCAGAAGAGGTGTCACATGGGCACCAGCTCACGGCGCGTGACCGGCGCCGCAGCTGCACTGCTTCTTTCCTTCATGACCGCGGGTGCTGCCGTCGCTGACGAGGCCCCATCCGACAGCGCGGCCTCTGACAGTGCAGCGTTAGAGGGTCCAGCGATATCGGCCGACCAAACGACGGACATCAACGACAGGCAGGGCTGGGAAGACGCCGACGATCACCCGCTCGACGAGAAGGCACCGGCCATGTGTGACAGGCCGGAGACGTGGTACACCATCACGTCGAAGAGGAACTACCACGTCCCGGCCTGGTGGCACGGCACCAAGTACAAGGACGGTCCGGGCGGCACCATGTCCGTGTCCGTCACGAAGGCCGGCACCATCACCGGCGAGATCTCGGGCAGCGGCGAGTGGTCGGCCGGAGCGATCATCGCGAAAGCCAAGACCACCATCAGTCTCAAGATCACCGGATCGGCGACTATCACCGTCGGCCACACCTATTCGCACGACATCACTCGGAATAAGTACGGCCATCTTCAGTACGGTTCTTGGGGTTACAAGTTGACCTGGAAGAAGTGGCGTTCCAACAGTGGCAGCAGCTGCAACACCGTCGAAATCGGTCGCGGAAAGGCGACCCTGCCCACGTCCGAAACCGGTTGGAAGTACTGGGAAACCTCCTCATGACCAAGGTGAGCCCACGGGCTTGGTTCGTCGGATGCGTCGTGGCAGCGTCGGCATTGCTGGTGACTTCATGCACATCCGACAGTGGTGAGGGTGATGCTGCCAACGCACCGTCGTCACCGCCCGCGACGAGTGCGTCCGAGGCTGCTGCCAGGGCACAGGAGAAGAAGCTCACCGAGCAGGCCCAGGTGGCTCTCGCCGCCGTTCAGGGCGGGACGATGGTCGAGTCCGGTGCGGAGCGGGTGACCGACGGCGTCCATACGGAACCCAGCCTGAGTAAGGGCAGGACGTACAAGCTCAACGTGGTGTGCGTCGGCAGCGGCAGCGCACACGTGACCTTCACGCCGGCGAGCGCGGGATCGAAGGCCGAGGTGCCGTGCGATCGGTCGGTGGTGCAGCAGCGGATCACCACGCACGAGCTGCCGGTACGCATCGATGTCGATGGCACCAACGGATCTACCGGTGTGATCGCCTGGCAGATCGACACCGTCTGATCGAAGCACTCAGCACGTACAGCAGTCGAGTACGGCAGCCCCAGCAACCGACCACGGCCGTCAGCACTGTGAAGGGCCAACGGAGGCCCCCTATGCCCTCTGATGACCGATCTTTGTAGAGCTCCGGATCGGAGGGTTGCAGGTTCGAATCCTGCCGAGTGCAGATGGACAGAAGGCCCCGGAGAGATCCGGGGCCTCCTGCGTTTCAGGGGGTGCGGCAACGCCTCGTGTGCGGCATCCGACGGCGGTGGGGAGGCGGGCTCTTCAGCTCTGCCTTGTTGACGGAGCCGAGGCGTTGTGGCCGTTCAGCTTGGTGATCAGGGCTGTGAGGGCGGTGGTGGTGGTGAGGCTGCCGCCCAGGAGGAGGATCACGCCGATCATGTAGAGGCCGCTGGCGTCGTCGGACCAGTCGTACAGGGCGGCGGCGGTCAGGCCGAGGGGAATGCCGGTCGCGGCGGCTGCGGGGTGGTGGCGGGACGCCGCCCGGTACAGGGGGAACGACAGGGTGAGGACGAGGCCGATGATCTGCCATGCCTCGTACGGGCCGGTCGTCGAGCCGTCGGGATGTACGTCCCTGGTCTGGTCCCAGCCGAGCCAGCCCGCCCATGCGGCCACGGCGATGCCGGCGAGTGCGAGGAGGCTCAGGAGGGGGTGGGGTCGTCGTTCCATGGCTTCAGCGTCTTCGCTTCCGGGGTCGGGGGACAGCGTGCGGGTACTCAGGTGCGGGCGAGTACCTCCGAGTACGGCCTAGTAGCTCCGAGTACGGCCTAGTACCTCCGTGCGTCTGAGGGCGTCCTGGTGCCGACGGGGTCGGCGGCCGTCGCGTGCCCCGCGGGCCGGGGCGTTGTCAGTGGTGGGTTCTAACCTCGTGGGTGATGGGACAGGCGTGGAAGTGCTCGGGGCTGCGGTGGTCGGCGGACGGGCCGGTGCTCGTGTGGGACGGCGGGCGGCGGAGTGCGCTGGGCTGGGGCAAGCGCGTGGCCTTCGGTGTCGTGGAGGGGGGTGAGCGGAGGTGTGTAGGGGCCAGGGGGCATGCGTGTCCGGGGGCGGCGGTCGTGGCGGGGCGCAGCACCGGCGCCCGGTGCGAGGAGTGCGCTCGTCTCGACCGGGCGCACTCCGTGGCCGCGGACACGATCGCGGACGATCCGCGGCCGTACCACGCGTATCTGGCGTGGTTCGGGCCCGGCATGGTGAAGGTCGGCATCACCGCGCTGGAGCGGGGCCCGGCGCGGCTGCTGGAGCAGGGGGCCGTCTGCTTCAGCTGGCTGGGTGCCGGTCCGCTGATGGCCGCCCGGCGCACGGAGGAACTGCTGCGGGCCGCCCTGCGCGTGCCGGACCGGATCCCCTACGCCGAGAAGCGCGCCGTACGGTCCGCCCTGCCGCAGACGGAGGCCGAGCGGTCGGCCGAGATCGAGGAACTGCACGCCCGGGCCCTGGCGCTGAGCGGCTGGCCGGAGTCGCTGGCGCCCGAGCCCTTCCGGGCCGTCGACCACATGGCGCCCTTCGGGCTCCAGGGCGCGCCGGCCGCCGTCGGGGAGGTGAGGGAGCTGGTACCCGGCGGTGCGGTGAGCGGGGAACTCGTGGCCGCCGCCGGTCCTGATCTGCATCTGGCGACCCGGCGCGGGGTCGTCGTCCTGGACACGCGGCTGATGGCCGGGTGGGAGCTGGTGCCGGTGGACGCCGCGCGGGAAGTGGCGTTCTCGGTGCGGGAGTTCGCGTCGGCGCACCGGCAGGACGAGCTGTTCTGACGGGCCGGGGCGGTGAAGGTAAAGAGTTGGATCCCGCATGGATCCCTTTCGGCAAGGAGGCTGGATCGGGGCCGGTGGCCGGCCGCATCGTGGGGGACATGAGCCAAGACGTTGTCGCACCTGTCGCCGCGTACCAACCGCCCTACTACGCCGTCGTCTTCGCGTCCGTGCGGCGGAGCGGACCGGACGACGGATACGCCGGGACCGCCGCCCGGCTGGGTGAACTGGTCCGGGAGATACCCGGTTTCCTGGGGGAGGACTCGGCTCGGGGCGCGGACGGGTTCGGGATCACCGTCGCCTACTTCCGGGACCTGGACGGCATCGAGCGCTGGCGGGCCGACGCGGAGCACGCGGCGGCCAAGAGGCGGGGGAGGGAGGAGTGGTACGAGCGGTACACCATCCATGTCGCCAAGGTCGAGCACAGCCACGGCTTCGAGCGCGGAGCCCGTCCGTCCGCCGGGTGAGTCCGGGGATCTGCCGGTGCGTCGGGTGAGTCCGGGGGCCCGCCCCTCCGTCGGGTGAGTCCTGGGACCCGTCTGTGCGTCCGCTCGCCGGTTGAGTCCTGAGTTCCGCCTACGGGTTTCTCAGGCAAATCACAGACTCCGGCAAGGGTGTTCTCAGAGGTCACCGACACCGTGTCCGGTATGACCACGATCTCGCCCCAGGGGCGCACCGAACTGCTGAGGCCGGACGGGAGCCCCGTCCGCGTGCTGGTGGTGGACGACGAGCAGTCGATCACCGAGCTGCTGTCCATGGCCCTGCGCTACGAGGGCTGGCAGATCCGCAGCGCGGCGGACGGTCAGGGGGCCGTGCGGTCCGCGCGGGAGTTCCGGCCCCACGCCGTCGTCCTGGACATGATGCTGCCCGACATGGACGGGCTGGCCGTCCTCGGCCGGCTGCGCCGGGAGCTGCCCGATGTGCCGGTGCTGTTCCTGACCGCGAAGGACGCCGTCGAGGACCGGATCGCGGGGCTGACGGCCGGCGGGGACGACTATGTCACCAAGCCGTTCTCCCTCGAAGAGGTCGTCGCGCGGCTGCGCGGGCTGATCCGGCGTTCCGGCGCGGCCGACCGCCGCTCGGAGTCGGTCCTGGTCGTCGGGGACCTCACCCTGGACGAGGACAGTCACGAGGTGACCCGCGGCGGGCAGGGCATCCACCTCACCGCGACCGAGTTCGAGCTGCTGCGCTTCCTGATGCGCAATCCGCGGCGGGTGCTCAGCAAGGCGCAGATCCTGGACCGGGTGTGGTCGTACGACTTCGGCGGCCAGGCCAATGTCGTCGAGCTGTACATCTCGTATCTGCGCCGGAAGATCGACGCCGGGCGGGAGCCGATGATCCACACCCGGCGTGGCGCCGGTTATCTGATCAAGCCCGCGGCTTCGTGAGCGGCTGTCGGCGCCTCGGGCTGCGGACACGGCTCGTCGTCGCGTCCGTCGGGCGGGCGGGCGACAGTCGACGTGGCCGACGGGCGACAGCTGACGCGAAACGTGGTTGTACAGCGTAGAAGGCTCCTCTACGGTGTACAACCATGTCCTCCGCCACCCCCACCGCCCCCGTCACCCCCCAGAACCAAGGCCATCCCCAGCGCTGGCTGATCCTCGGCGTCATCTGTCTCGCCCAGCTCACCGTGCTGCTGGACAACACCGTGCTGAACGTGGCGATCCCCTCCCTCACGGTGGAGCTGGACGCGGCCACGTCCGACATCCAGTGGATGATCAACGCGTACTCGCTCGTGCAGTCCGGCCTGCTGCTCACCGCGGGCAGCGCGGCCGACCGCTACGGCCGCAAGAGGCTGCTGGCGGCGGGGCTCGCCCTGTTCGGCGCCGGCTCCCTGATCGCCGGACTCGCGGACACCGCGGGGCAGTTGATCGCCGCGCGGGCCGGTATGGGCATAGGGGGCGCGCTGCTGCTGACCACGACCCTCGCGGTGGCGATGCAGATCTTCGCGCCCGAGGAGCACCCGAAGGCGATCGGCATCTGGAGCGCGGTCAACGCGCTGGGCTTCGCCTGCGGCCCGCTCGTCGGCGGCTTCGTGCTGGACCACTTCTGGTGGGGTGCGATCTTCCTGGTCAACCTGCCGGTCGCGGCGCTGGGCCTGGCCGCGGTGGTCGCGCTGGTACCGGAGTCCAAGAACCCGCAGGGCGACCGTCCCGACCTGCTCGGCGCCCTGCTCTCCACGGTCGGTATGGCCTCGCTGGTCTTCGCGATCATCTCCGGTCCGGAGCACGGCTGGACGTCGACGCGGGTGCTGACGGCCGCGGCCGTGGCGGTGGTGGTCCTCGGGGCCTTCGCACGCTGGGAGAGCAGCATCCCGTACCCCATGCTCGACCTGCACTTCTTCCGCGACCGCCGGTTCACGGGCGCGGTCGCCGGCGCGGTGCTGATCACCTTCGGGATGGGCGGTGCGCTGTTCCTGCTCACCCAGCACCTCCAGTTCGTCCTCGGCTACGGCCCTCTGGAGGCGGGCCTGCGGACGGCTCCGCTGGCGCTGGCCGTGGTGGTGCTGAACTTCTCGGGGCTGTCGGCGAAGTGGACGGCGAAGCTGGGGACGCCGGTGTCGATCGTGCTCGGCATGGCCCTGATGTCGGCGGGACTGGTGTCGATAGCGCTGTTCACCTCCGGCGGTTACGCCGGGACGCTGCTCGGGCTGGTGCTCATCGGGGTGGGATGCGCGGTGGCGAACCCCGCGATGGCGCACGCGATCATGAGTGCCATTCCGCGGGAGAAGGCGGGGGTCGGGGCCGGCATCAACGGCACTCTGGCGGAGTTCGGCAACGGCCTGGGGGTGGCGGTGCTCGGCGCGGTGCTGGCCGCGGGCAGCGCGGTGCCGTCGGCGTCGGCGGAGTTCTCGGCCGGGCTGTCGGCGAGTCTGCTGGTGGGGGCGGTGGCCGTGCTGCTCGGCGGGGTGGTCGCGGCGGGGCTGCTGCGCAGGGCGGAGCGGGCGGAGGCGGTCGTCGCCCCCTGAGCCGGAGGCGGCCGCCGCCCTTTGAGCCCGAGGGGGCCATCGCCCCTGAGCCGGAGGCCACCGCCGCCCACCGAACCGAGGCTTTCGCCGTCCGCCGGCCGCGGGTTGCCCGTGGCCGGCCGCAATTTCCCGCGCCCCTCGGGGGCATACAGTGACCGGAGTCTAGAGAGGTGGGTGCGCCGATGGTGAAAGCTGCCGCTGGGCGGACCAGTGTCTGGGTCGAAGGCAAGGCGCGGCGCGGGAAACAAGGGGGTGGGCCGTCCGGGCTGGACCGGGAGCGGATCACCTCCGTCAGCGTGCGGCTGCTGGACGCCGAGGGGCTGGCGAAGTTCTCGATGCGGCGGCTGGCGGCCGAGCTGGACGTGACGGCGATGTCCGTCTACTGGTACGTCGACACCAAGGACGACCTCCTCGAACTCGCCCTGGACTCCGTCTACGGAGAGCTGCGGCTGCCCGACCCGGAGGGCGGGGAGGACTGGCGGGCGCAACTGCGGGCGCTGGCCACGGAGTACCGCGGGCTGCTGGTGCGCCACCCGTGGGTGTCCCCGCTCGCCGGCCGGTATCTGAACATCGGACCGAACTCGCTCGCCTTCTCCCGCACGGTCCAGCGGGTGATCCGCAGGGCGGGACTGCCTGCCCACGGGGTGACCGGGGCGATCTCGGCCGTCTTCCAGTTCGTGTACGGCTACGGCACGATCGAGGGCCAGTTCCTCACCCGCGTCGCCGACGCGGGGATGACGCCGGACCAGTACCACGCCCACGCCATGACGGCGGTGACCGAGGCGCCGGGCACCGCCGAGGTGCTGGAGGAGGCGCGGGACTACATGGAGGCGCGCGGCGGCGACACCGTGGCGGAGATGCTGAACCGGGACTTCGACTTCGCTCTGGACCTGCTGATCGCGGGCATCGAGGCGATGGTCGCCCGCGGCTGACGGGTCAGCCGGCCGGCAGCGTCGCGCCCCGCACGGCCTGGATGTCCAGCTCCACCTTCAGCGTCGTGCCGACCGCCGCGACACCGGCCTGGGCCACCTGGTGATAGCGCAGGGCGAAGTCGTCCCGGTGCAGCTCGGCCGTCGCCCGGAACGCCGCCCGCGTCCCGCCCCACGGGTCGGCACCGGTGCCGAGGTAGGCGAGGTCCAGGTCGACGGGCCGTACGACTCCGTGCAGGGACAGCTCCCCGTGCACGGTCCAGCGGTCGGGTCCGGCCGCCGTGAGCCCGGTGGAGCGGTAACGGATCTCGGGGTGGCCGTCGACGTCCAGGAAGTCGGCCGAGCGCAGATGGGTGTCCCGCATGCCGTTCCCGGTGTCGATGGACGCGGCCCGGATCACCGCCTCCACACGGGACCCGGTGACGTCGTCCGGGGCGATCTCGATCGACGCGGCGAAGTCGGTGAACCGCCCGCGCACGGACGAGATGCCCAGGTGCCGGGCCACCACCCCGACCGTCGAATGCGCCGGGTCCACGGTCCACGGACCGGGCGGCGGCAGCTCCGCTCCACCCTGCCGGGCCAGCGTCACGACCCCGACCTCGGCCCGCTCGCTCCCGGTCACCAGCGCGCTCACGGCGGCGGGCGTGTAGCCGACGGCGGTGACGATCACGGTGTACGCCCCGGGCGCCAACGCCGTCGCGTCCCGCACCGCCCCCTCCTCGTCCGCCTCCGCCCGCAGCACCTGCGCGCCCGTCATGTCGGTGACGGTGACGACCGCGTGCGACACGGCCCATCCGTCGCGGGTACGGACCTTCGCGGTCAGTCCCATCTCACGTACTCCTCGAATCCGTCTGCGTCTGCCTGCGTCTGCGAAGGGCCGGCCCGCGGCGGGACGCGCGCCTCCGCTCCGAGCGCGCGCCCCTGCCGCGGGCCGGGGCTGTGAACTACTCGCCGGGGTGGGCGAGTTCGATGTCGTGGCCGTCGACGCCGGGGCCGGCGACCGTGAGAGAGGTCGCCACCGGCGGGTAGCCGGTCGCGATGACCGTGTACGCGCCGCCGTCCAGATCGGCGAAGGCGTACGCGCCGTCCGCCCCGGTCGTGGCGGTGCCGAGCACATTGCCCGCCCCGTCGAGCAGCGTCACCCTCGCGTCGGCCAGCGGGCCGTGCGGGGCGCGCACCACGCCGGTGATCCGGGCGCCGGTCTCCAGCTCGACATCGAGGTGGGTGACTCCGGTGCGGCCCACCTCGACGGGCAGGGCGCGCGGGCGGAAGCCGGGGGCGTTGACGGCGACGGTGACCGTGCCGGGGGTGAGCTCGGGGAAGGTGAACTCGCCCTCTTCCCCGGTGCCCGCGGTGGCCAGCAGTTCACCGCGGACGTCGGTGACGACGACCATGGCGGCGGTGAGGGGCTGCGCGGCGTCGGCGCTGCGGACCGTGCCGGTCAGGACGCCGGTGCCGCTGAGCAGGATGTCGTACGACACCGGTTCGTCCTGGACGACCAGGGTGGATGCCTGGGGCTGGTGGCCGTCGGCGGCGGTGATCAGGACGTAGGAGCCGGGGGTGGGGGCGGTGAGGGTGTAGGTGCCGTCGGGCCGGGTGGTGGCCCGGTCCAGCTGGCGGCCGGACAGGGAGATGAGGGTGACTGCCGCGTGGGGGACGGGAGTGTCCTCCGTACCGTGCACGACGCCATGGACGGGGACACCGGCAGCATCCGTGCCCGCACCATCCGTGCCGGCATCATCCGTGCCGGCGGCCGTCGGCACCGGGGCCGTCGTGGCGGTGGCCGACGATTCGGCGGTCGCCGCCGCCTGCGCGAGGGCGCCCGTGGTGCGCAGGGGCACCTCCTTGATGAAGAGGGTGACCAGGAAGGCGAGGAGGGCGATGGGGGCGCAGTAGAGGAAGACGTCGGCGATGCCGTGGCCGTAGGCGCCCTCCAGCCAGGTGCGGACCGGGGCGGGCAGCAGATCCATGTCGGGGATCTGTCCGGAGCCGGCGGCCTTGGCGGCGGCGGCCTGCTGCTCGGGGCTGAGCCGGCCGATGGTGTCCTCGGCGTAGTGCGTGATGCGGGTCGACATCACGGAACCCAGCGCCGAGACGCCCACGGCTCCGCCCAGGGAGCGGAAGAACGTCACGACCGAGCTGGCGGCGCCGAGTTCGTGCGGGGCGACCTGGTTCTGCGTCGAGAGCACCAGGTTCTGCATCATCATGCCGACGCCGAGCCCGAGGACCGCCATGAACAGGGCGATCCGCCAGTACTCCGTGTCGTAGCGCATGGTGCCCAGCAGCCCCAGACCGGCCGTCAGCAGCACTCCGCCACCAACCAGCCACGCCTTCCACCTGCCGGTCTTGGTGATGATCTGCCCAGACACGGTCGACGACACGAACAGACCGGCGATCATCGGGATCGTCATGACACCCGACATGGTCGGGGACTTGTCCCGCGCGAGCTGGAAGTACTGGCTGAAGAACACCGTCCCCGCGAACATCGCGATACCGACGAACAACGACGCCACCGAGGCCAGCGCGATGGTGCGGTTGCGGAACAGGTGCAGCGGGATGATCGGCTCGGCGGCCCTGGTCTCGACGAACAGGAAGACCAGCGCCAGCACCAGCGCCCCGCCGACCATCGCGCCCGTCTGCCAGGAGAGCCACGCGTACTTGTCGTCGGCGAAGGTCACCCAGATCAGCAGCAGGCTGACCGCGGCGGTGATGAAGAAGGCGCCGGCCCAGTCCACCTTCACCGACCGCCGGTGCTCCGGCAGATGCAGCGTCTTCTGCAGCACCACCAACGCGATCAGCGCGAACGGCACACCCACGTACAGACACCAGCGCCACCCCAGCCAGTCCGTGTCGGTGATGACACCGCCGATCAGCGGGCCGCCGACCGTCGCGACCGCGAACGTCGCACCGAGGTAGCCGGAGTAGCGGCCGCGCTCCCGCGGGGAGATCATCGCGGCCATGATGATCTGCGCCAGCGCGGTCAGACCGCCGGCGCCGATGCCCTGGATCACCCGGGCGCCGATCAGCATCCCGGAGTTCTGGGCGAGGCCCGCGATCACCGAACCGACGATGTAGACGACCAGTGCCATCTGCACCAGCGCCTTCTTGCTGACCAGATCGGCCAGCTTGCCCCACAGCGGGGTGGACGCCGTCATCGACAGCAGGGCTGCGGTGACGACCCAGGTGTACGCGCTCTGGCCGCCGCCGAGGTCCTGGATGATCTCGGGCAGGGCGTTGGAGACGATGGTCGAGGACAGGATGGCGGCGAACATGCCGAGCAGCAGCCCGGAGAGCGCCTCCATGATCTGCCGGTGGGACATCGCCCCGCCGTCGGAGGAGCCTCCCCCGTGCCTGGCGTGGGCCCGCACACCGGCTGGTGTGGTCGTTGCCATGAGCTTCCTTCTCTTACGTCGCTTGTGCGGGTGTACGGGTGGTCTCGGGAGCGCCGGCCAGCGGGGGCCGGCAGTCGCCGAAGCTGTCGCGCAGCCGGGTCATCAGCCGGATGAGCTGGCCGACCTCGTCGTCCGTCCAGTCCCCGAGCCGCGTGGCCAGCAGCTGCGTCGTCCGCCGGGACAGCTCGTCCAGCTGCGCGCGGCCGGCCGGTGTCAGGCGCAGGATCCGGGAGCGTTTGTCCGCCGGGTCGGGGGAGCGTTCGATCCATCCGCGTTCCGCCAGGTGGGCCACGTGGCGGCTGGTCACTGACATGTCCACGGCCAGCAGCTCCGCGAGCCTGCTCATCCGCATGTCGCCGTGCCGGTCCAGCAGCGTCAGCGCCGCCGCGGAGCCTGCCGGGCAGTCCGGGGGCAGGATCCTCGCCATCCCTCGCTTCACGGCGCCGATGGCGCTGAGCTGGCGGGCGAGTTCCGCGTACAGCTCTCGCTGAGCCATGGCGTCTCCCAGTTCGTTGCTTAGGGCAACCATAAGAAACGATGGTTGCTACAGGCAAACGAAATCCCCCCACCTCGCCCCCAAAACTTGGCAAAGGCAAGTATTGCGACCGTAAACCCGCGGGTGGCGACCTCAGCGTCGTCGGCTTCCCCGCCGTTCGGGGGTGTTTCCCCGCCCGCGCGCCGCCCGTTTCCAGTGGGCCAGGAGGCTGGGGTCTCCTTCTGTGGCTGTTCGCCGTTGGCGGCTTTCCCGCCGTTCGGGGGTGTTTCCCCGCCCACGCGCCACCCGTTTCCAGTCGGCCAGGAGGCTGGGGTCTCCTTCTGTGGCTGTTCGCCGTTGGCGGCTTTCCCGCCGTTCGGGGGTGTTTCCCCGCCCACGCGCCACCCGTTTCCAGTCGGCCAGGAGGCTGGGGTCTCCTTCTCCGGTTGCTCGCCGTTGGCGGCTTTCCGCCGTCCCACCGGCGGGCCCCTGCCACCCCCCACCGAAAGCCGCCCGACGGCGGGAGTGGGGCGTGGGGGTGCGGTGCAGCCCGGCGCTTACGCAGTCACCAGCAGGCAGCAACGCATCGACCTGCCGAGCCCCGGACCCGCGCCGGGCTCACCGCACCACCACGCCCCCGACCCACCCACCGGCCCCCGCACTTGGGCGCGCCCCCGCCATTCGCTAGGCTCGCGGCCCATGGCCAACACCCAGAACCCGCAGGGCAACTACGACCCCGCAGGCAGCACCCAGATGTTCCGCGCGTTCGTCGACGAGGCCCCCCAGGCCACCGGACCGCAGAGCTCCTCCGGCCCCCGCATCGGCCTCATCCTCGGCATCGTCGCCGCGGTAGCGGTCGTCGCCGCCGTCGCCTGGCTCGCCCTCAAGTAAGGCACCGGCACCCCGCTCAGTCCCACGCCACCGAGACGTCCCGCGTCTCCACGTGCATACCGAGCGGCACCCGCCACGCCTCCACACACACCTTCCACGCCCGCTCCACCCGCACGCCCGGCCCGATCGGCACCGGCAGCTCCACCGCCGACTCCACCGTGCCCCAGTCGATGCCGAGCGCCCCGATGACGTGCGTCCCGAAGGTGACAGTCCCCGAACGCACCGCCGTCCCACCAACGTTGTGCAGGGCCAACGTCACCTTCTCGCACCACCGCTCCGCCACCGCCTCCCGCACCGGCTCACCCACCCGCAGCACGGCAGGGCCCGACGGCCCGGAGGGCCCGGGTGTCGGGGACGGGCGAGGCGCAGGCGGTGTACGACCCGCAGGCGGAGCCTCCCGAGAAGGCGACGGCCCGGCGGAAGGTCCACCCGAGCCTGTCCCCGCCCCCGCCCCCGGTGCCGCCGGGCCCCCCGCAGTCGCTCCGCCACCGCCCGAAGAGCCCCCTGCCGAGCCATCCACCGAGCCGCACACCGGACCGCCCTCAGCCGCCGACACCCCTCCCCCCGCGCCACCCCCCGTCGTCACCCGCGGCCGCACGGAACGGGACCCACCCCCTTCTCCCTCTCCCTCCTCCAGCGGCACCAGCGTCACCGCCCCCGTGGGCGCCGTACCCGTACGGGACGCCGGCGCCCCCACCGCCGTATAGCCGTCCCCGCTCCCGTCGTCGCCGCACCCGCAGACCAGCCCGCCCGCGCACACGACGGCCGCCGCGGCACCCAGCAGGGTGCGGCGGCGGCCGGATGTCCAGGTCGCTCGAAGCATCGCGCCATGGTGGCTGACGCTCCGTCAAAGATGAAGCCCCGTACCGGAGCTCGCGGGACTCAGTCCGAGATCAGTCCGAGATCAGCCCGTCCCTCAGCTGCGCCAGCGTCCGCGTCAGCAGCCGCGAGACGTGCATCTGGGAGATGCCGACCTCCTCACCGATCTGCGACTGCGTCATGTTCGCGAAGAACCGCAGCATGATGATCCGCCGCTCACGGGGCGGAAGTTTGGCCAGCAGCGGCTTGAGGGACTCGCGGTACTCGACACCCTCCAGCGCCGTGTCCTCGTAGCCGAGGCGATCCGCCAGCGATCCCTCGCCGCCGTCGTCCTCCGGGGCGGGTGAGTCCAGCGACGACGCGGTGTAGGCGTTGCCGACCGCGAGCCCGTCGACGACGTCCTCCTCCGAAACGCCCAGCACGGCGGCGAGTTCGGCGACCGTGGGCGAGCGGTCGAGCTTCTGCGAGAGCTCGTCGCTGGCCTTGGTGAGGGCGAGCCGCAGCTCCTGGAGCCGCCGCGGCACCCGTACCGACCACGAGGTGTCCCGGAAGAACCGCTTGATCTCGCCGACGACCGTGGGCATGGCGAACGTGGGGAACTCCACCCCGCGTTCGCAGTCGAAGCGGTCGATCGCCTTGATCAGCCCGATCGTGCCGACCTGGACGATGTCCTCCATCGGCTCGTTGCGGGAGCGGAAGCGCGCCGCGGCGTACCGCACGAGGGGGAGGTTGAGCTCGATCAGCGTGTCACGCACGTAGGCACGCTCGGGGCTGGACTCGTCGAGCGCGGCGAGCCGCAGGAACAGGGAGCGGGAGAGGGTGCGGGTGTCGATGTCCCCCGGGGCCGGCGGGGCCGGGACGGAAGAGGCCGGAAGGTCCTGGGCCGGCGCGGCCTCCAGGGCCGCGGCGTCGTCGAACGCGGCGTCGGGCGCGGACTCGCTCTTCGTGAGCGTGAGCACCTCGGAGCTGCCCTTGTCTGCGGACATGCCACCCCCTTTTGGGTCGCGGACGGTCGCGGCCGGCCCTCGTGCCGAGGTACGCAGCCTTCACCTGAATACCGGAGCCGGAGCCACGGCAAACGCGCTTCCCGCAGAATGTCACATGTCGGCAACACGCTGTAGTGACTTGTCGACATGCGAGACGTGAATCCGCCCTGGAAACAGGGGGTGTGACGGTTTTTCAGGGCGTTTTCGACGGCAACACCAGAGAGAGACGATTCGCCCTCGAAGGCGACGCCTCGCGCACGCGTTCTCTTCCCCGAACCACTGCCTCCGGCCCTTCAGCCGACCCCGCCTCCGCCCCCCTCAGCCGTCCCCTGCCTCTTCCGCCCCCGCCGCCCCCTCAGCGTCCCCTCCTGCCGCCCCCTCAGCCACCCCCACCTCCGCCCCCCACCCCAGCCCCTCCCCAGGCACCTCCCCTGGGCGCCCCTCCCCCCGCCGCCCCCGGCAGGGCTACGCGTCGAT
The DNA here is from genome assembly GCF_964272895.1 of Streptomyces sp. enrichment culture. Taxonomy (GTDB): domain Bacteria; phylum Actinomycetota; class Actinomycetes; order Streptomycetales; family Streptomycetaceae; genus Streptomyces. Next base: position 3,649,381 of record NZ_OZ186832.1, on the reverse strand, counting down.
CCGGTTCGCCATCCGCAACCGCTGAAAGCTCCGCGCCAGCAGCCGTGAGACATGCATCTGGGAGACGCCGAGCTCGGCGCTGATCTGCGACTGGGTGAGGTTGCTGTAGTAGCGCAGCAGCAAAATGCGCTGTTCGCGCTCGGGGAGTTGGACGAGCAGATGGCGGACCATGTCGCGGTGCTCGACGCCGTCCAGGGCCGGGTCCTCGTAGCCGAGCCGGTCGAGGAGGCCCGGCATTCCGTCGCCCTCCTGCGCGGCCTCCAGGGAGGTGGCGTGGTAGGAGCGGCCCGCTTCGATGCAGGACAGCACCTCCTCCTCGGTGATCCGCAGCCGCTCGGCGATCTCGGCGGTGGTGGGGGTGCGTCCGAACGCCGTCGTCAGGTCCTCCGTCGCGCTGTTGACCTGCACCCACAGCTCGTGGAGCCGGCGCGGTACGTGCACGGTGCGGACGTTGTCACGGAAGTACCGCTTGATCTCGCCGACGACGGTCGGCATCGCGAAGGTCGGGAACTGCACACCCCGCTCGGGGTCGAAGCGGTCGATGGCGTTGATCAGCCCGATGGTGCCGACCTGGACGACGTCCTCCATCGGCTCGTTGCGGGAGCGAAAGCGCGCGGCCGCGTAGCGCACGAGCGGGAGGTTCGCCTCGATGAGCGCCCCGCGCACCCGGTTGTGCTCCGGGGTGCCCGGCTGAAGCTCCTTGAGCTGGGCGAAGAGCACCTGCGTCAGCGCCCTGGTGTCCGCCCCGCGGCTGCGCTGCGGAGCGGCCGGGGCGGGAGCCTCTTCCTGGGGCGGCGCAGTACTGGCCGACACGGTCAACGCCACCTCTTCATCGGTCAACTCATCCGTCAAAAGCGGTCATAGCATCACAAGACATGCCCACTGTGTGCAAGCACCTCATAACGCCGTGTTGAGGTACGAGTTGGGATGAAACCGAACAGAAATGGACGTAAGACGCAAGCAGGCCCCGCACCGATCGGTACGGGGCCTGTGCGGCGTGGGCTCAGAACTCGTAGTCCGCGATCACCCACGTGGCGAACTCCCGCCACAGCGCCACGCCCGCCTGGTGCGCGGGGTGCTCGACATAGCGGCGCAGCGCCTCGGTGTCCTCGAACGCGGAGTTGATCGCGAAGTCGTAGGCGATGGGCCGGTCGCTGAGGTTCCAGCCCAGCTCCCAGTGGCGCAGCTCGGGGATCTGGCCGTCGAGGGCCCGGAAGGCCTTCTCGCCCTCCACGACGCGCGGGTCGTCGCGGTCGACGCCCTCGTTGAGCTTGAAGAGGACCAAGTGGCGGATCATGACTTACCTCCGTTGGCGACCCAGGTCATGAAGTCGCCGAGGGCCTTTGCGGCATCCGATATGCCCTCGAACCCTATCTGCACGTAGTCGGCCGCCTTGGCGGGGTCCGTGATGATCAAGTACAGGACGAAGACCACGAGTACGTAGACGGCGATCTTCTTCGCATTCACCGCCACCGCGGCCTCCCCTGTCGCCTGCCGACCCTGTTTGCGGATCCCGCTTGCCGATCCCGCTCGCCGGTGCCCCCTGCCGGGGCGCGCGGGGCCCCTGATGCACCGGCGGCGAGTGTAACTACTTTCGTACGGACGCACGAAAGGCCCCGCCTTGCGACGGGGCCCTTCTGAAGCGGTAGCGGAGGGATTTGAACCCTCGGTGACTTGCGCCACACTCGCTTTCGAGGCGAGCTCCTTCGGCCGCTCGGACACGCTACCGAGGGAGACCTTACAGCACGGGTGGCCCGGGTCAGAAATCGGTATGCGGGGGTGCGGGGTCAGCGGGAACGGAAGAAGTCGGTGAGCTGCCGGGCGCACTCGTCCGCGAGGACGCCCTCGATCACCTCGGGCCGGTGGTTGAGCCGCCGGTCGCGTACGACGTCCCACAGGGACCCGGCGGCGCCCGCCTTGTCGTCGCGGGCGCCGTAGACGACGCGGTCGAGGCGGGAGAGGACGATCGCGCCCGCGCACATGGTGCACGGCTCCAGGGTGACCACGAGCGTGCAGCCGGTCAGCCGCCACTCGCCGAGCTGCGCGGCGGCCCGCCGGATGGCGAGCACCTCGGCGTGGGCCGTGGGATCGCCGCCGGCCTCCCGCTCGTTGTGCCCGGTGGCCAGCACCGTCGTACCGTCCGCGGCCAGCACGACGGCGCCGACGGGCACGTCGCCGCCCCGGACGGCCAGACCGGCCTCCTGGAGGGCGAGGCGCATCGGGGCCCGCCAGGGGTCGCGCACCGGGTCGGGGACACGGTCGCCCGTGCCCCCGCCGGTCAGGTCGTGAGCGGTCAGCGGACGGTCTCCAGGGTCTCCGAGGCGCCGAGCGCCTCGGCGATCTCGGTGACCGCGTCCGAGGACAGCGACTTCAGCTCCTTCTCGCTGACGCCGAGGTCGTCGAGGATGCCGGGGTCGCCGACCGGGCCGTGCGGGACGGACTCGGCCGAGGCGGCGGCGCCGTCGTCGTCGGACTCCTCGTCGTCACCGTCCTCGGTGCCGTCGAGGTCGAGGGCGTCGAGGTCGGCGTCGTCGTCGCCGGGCTCCCTGCCGAGCAGTTCGTCGGTGAGCAGGATCTCGCCGTAACTGCTGCGGGCGGCCGCGGAGGCGTCCGAGACGTAGATACGGGGGTCGTCCTCGCCGTCGACGCGGACGACGCCGAACCAGGCGTCCTCCTGCTCGATCAGCACGAGCACCGTGTCCTCGTCGGGGGAGGCCTCCCGGGCCAGATCGGCGAGATCCGACAGGGTCTCCACATCGTCGAGCTCTGTGTCGCTCGCTTCCCACCCGTCTTCGGTGCGCGCGAGCAGTGCGGCGAAGTACACCGTGACTCTCCCACTGGTCAGAGGCGTGCCGGTTGGGGGTCCCCCCGGCGGAGGTTACGGGCGGAGTCAGCTCAGGCTCCGAGCCCCACCCACTCGGAATCGTGGCAGAAACAAGGCCGCCAGGGGACGTCTTCGGCTCCCTGTGTCCGGCAGTTTCGATCGCGGACCTGCGATCGGCTCACCAGCGTGCTCGTTGCCGCCACCAGCGGATCGTACGCGGGTTTCGGTAGCGCCCACGCACGCCCGTCCCGGTCAACACCCGTGCCGGGCGCGGATCTTCCCGTTCCGCCGTGATCTTTCCGGGGGTGCGGTTCTCTACCAGCGGAACGTCCGCATGCGCATCGCGTGGCGCAGCCGGGCCGCCTTGGCCCGCCGCGGCTGGACCCGGTCACGCAGCTCACGGGCCTCGGCGAGTTCGCGCAGGAACCGGGCGCGTCGGCGGCGCCGCTCGGCTTCGGTCTCCGGCGCGTCGCCGGGCGCACCGGTGCCGGGCGGGCCGACGGGTATGCCGTCGGCGTCGTCGCGTCCCTCGTGGTCAGGCAGGTCGGGCATCGGCTCACCACCCCAGTCCGTCCCTCTCACTGTCCCCCGTCCGGGTGCTTCCACGCCAGCGCGCGGCGACAGGAAGCGCGGTTACTGTTATGGACATGCGTCTCCACGTCGTCGACCACCCTCTGGTCGCCCACAAGCTCACCACGCTGCGCGACCAGCGCACCGACTCCGCGACCTTCCGGCGTCTCGCCGACGAACTGGTCACCCTGCTCGCCTACGAGGCGACGCGGGATGTGCGCACCGAGCAGGTCGACATCGACACGCCGGTGTCCCGGACCACCGGCGTCAAGCTGTCCCACCCGCGGCCGCTGGTCGTGCCGATCCTGCGGGCCGGGCTGGGCATGCTGGAGGGCATGGTGCGGCTGCTGCCGACCGCGGAGGTCGGGTTCATGGGCATGATCCGCAACGAGGAGACGCTCGAGGCGTCCACGTACGCCACGCGGATGCCGGAGGACCTGTCCGGGCGGCAGGTCTATGTGCTGGACCCGATGCTGGCGACGGGCGGCACGCTGGTGGCGGCGATCCAGGAGCTGATCAAGCGCGGGGCCGATGATGTGACGGCCGTGGTGCTGCTGGCGGCTCCCGAGGGTGTCGAGGTCATGGAGCGGGAGCTGGCGGGGGCGCCGGTGACCGTGGTGACGGCGTCGGTCGACGAGCGGCTCAACGAGCACGGGTACATCGTGCCGGGGCTGGGCGACGCCGGTGACCGGATGTATGGGGCCGCCGAGTAGCGCCGTTTCGCCGTAGGGGGGCGGGGCCCGTTCGCGGCTGCCGGTGGTTCGTGGCTTGTCGCGCCCGCGCGGCGGAGCCGCACCTCGCCACAGCCCCGCGCCGCTGAAGGCGTCGCCCCTGACGGCGACGTCAGCAGTTCTTCCTCTGTGCCGAAGGTGTCGGCTGCGGGGCCGTCAGTTCGGTCAGGGCCTGGTCGGCCGCCGCCTTCGGATTCAGGGCGCGGAATCTGTCGCCGATGATCAGGTCTACGGCGGTCCCCCTGCGGTCGGCCTGAGGGCGGGACTCCGCTCCCGTGAGCTGGGTGGCCAGGACCGGGAGGGCCGTGGCGGGGCCGAGCAGTATGCCGGTGCCCTTGACCTTCTTGTCGTACTGGGCCGTCGCGTTGCCCACCTTGCCGATGCGGAAGCCGCGCTTCTTGAGCTCGTCGGCGGTCTGCTTGGCCAGGCCCTGGCGGGTCGTGGCGTTGAGGACGTTGACGGTCAGGGTGCGCGGGGCGGGGAGGGCCTTGGCCGGGGCGGGGGAGGCGGTCGGCCGGGTGGTGCAGTCGGGCTGGGAGCCGGCCGCGCTGGTGAGGTCGCCGTCGCCGCCCGAGAAGACGTCGATGAGCTGCAGCGTGCCCCAGCCGGCCGTGCCGAGGACGGCGACGGAGGCGACGACCGCGAGGACGACCCTGCCACGCCGCCGAGGGCGTCGCATCCGTGGGTATTTGTCCCCCGTGATCCGGTACTGGCCGCCCATGCCAGGGGGAGTCAGCATGCTCATGGGCGCAGCGTAGTGCGACCGGGCGGCGATGCCTACTAGATGATCATTCGACGCCGCGCGGCAGAACCCGAAAGGGCCAACGGGGGAGCGGCGGCTCGCGTCAGTCGAGCTCGAGAACGCGCGCGTGCAGCACCTGGCGCTGCTGGAGCGCGGCGCGCACGGCGCGGTGCAGGCCGTCCTCCAGGTAGAGGTCGCCCTGCCACTTCACGACGTGTGCGAACAGGTCGCCGTAGAAGGTGGAGTCCTCGGCGAGGAGGGTCTCCAGGTCGAGCTGCTGCTTGGTCGTCACGAGCTGATCGAGGCGGACCGGGCGCGGCGCGACGTCCGCCCACTGCCGGGTGCTCTCCCGGCCGTGGTCGGGGTACGGCCGGCCGTTTCCGATGCGCTTGAAGATCACACGGAAAGCCTACCGGTCAAGACGTTCCGGGCGCAGCCATGGAGGCCGAGTGCGACGCTGGAAAAGATTGCGCGAATCGGGGTGAACCGGAAACGGGGGTCCGTCATGAGCGACCGCGAGACCACGCCCGGGGGCGCCGGGCCCGACGCGTCGGGGCTTCCGGCCCCGGCCCGTGAGATCGCCGCCGGGTACGCCTTCACCGGGCCGGCCCTGGATCTGGGCGCGCTGCTGTGGGACGGGGCGTGTCTGCCCGACGCCCAGGTGCGCATCCCGCTGACCGTGCTGAACCGGCACGGACTGGTCGCGGGCGCCACCGGCACCGGCAAGACCAAGACGCTCCAGCTGATCGCCGAGCAGCTCTCGGCACAGGGCGTGCCGGTGTTCCTCGCGGACATCAAGGGGGACGTCTCGGGGATCTCGGCGCCGGGCGCGGACAGCGACAAGGTGCGCTCGCGGGCGTCCGAGGTGCGTCAGCGGTGGACGGCGACCGGCTTCCCGGCGGAGTTCTACGCGCTCGGCGGCATCGGCCACGGGATTCCCGTACGGGCGACCGTGACCGGCTTCGGGCCGGTGCTGCTGTCGAAGGTGCTCCGGCTCAACCGGACCCAGGAGCAGTCCCTCGGGCTGATCTTCCACTACGCGGACGCCAAGGGCCTGGAGCTGGTCGACCTCAAGGACCTGCGCGCGGTCGTCGCCTTCCTCACCTCCGACGAGGGCAAGGCCGAGCTGAAGGGCATCGGCGGCCTGTCCACCGCCACGGCCGGGGTGATCCTGCGCTCGCTGACCGCGTTCGAGGCCCAGGGGATGGGCGACTTCTTCGGGGAGTCGGAGTTCGACACGGCCGAGTTCCTGCGGACGGACGAGGACGGGCGCGGGATCGTGTCGGTGCTGGAGCTGCCCGCCGTGCAGGACAGGCCGCAGCTGTTCTCCACCTTCCTGATGTGGCTGCTGGCCGACCTCTTCCATGATCTGCCCGAGATCGGCGACGCCGACAGGCCGAAGCTGGTGTTCTTCTTCGACGAGGCGCATCTGCTGTTCGACGACGCCTCCGAGGCGTTCCTGGACGCGATCACGCAGACCGTGCGGCTCATTCGCTCGAAAGGGGTCGGCGTGTTCTTCGTGACGCAGACCCCGAAGGACGTGCCCGGCGACGTCCTCGCCCAGCTCGGCAACCGCATCCAGCACGCGCTGCGCGCCTTCACGCCCGACGACCAGAAGGCGCTCAGGGCCACCGTGAAGACGTTCCCGAACTCCGCCTACGACCTGGAGGAGCTGCTCACCGGCCTGGGCACCGGTGAGGCCGTGGTGACCGTGCTCAGCGAGAAGGGCGCCCCGACCCCGGTCGCCGCGACCCGGTTGCGGGCGCCGGAGTCCCTGATGGGGCCGATCGACGCGGCCGAGCTGGACCGGCGGGTGACGGCCTCGCCGCTGTACGGGCGTTATGCACAGGCTGTGGACCGCGAGTCGGCGTACGAGCGGCTGGCGGAGGCGCCCGCGCGGCAGGAGGCGGAGTCCGGGCGGGAGACCGAGGCCCGCGGGCAGCAGCCCACCAGGCAGGAGCCCCGCCGGGAAGAGGCCCGCAGGGAGGAGCCGTCGGTCGTGGAGCAGGTCGTCGGCAGCGGGATGTTCAGGTCCCTGGCGCGGTCCATCGGCACGCAGATCGGCCGGGAGATCACCCGTTCGGTGTTCGGCACGGCCCGGCGCCGGAGGCGGTGAGCCGGGCGCCCTCGGCGGACGCCCGGCAGGCGGCTCAGCGGCCTTCCCGCTCCTTCAGCGGGTTCACCGGGGTCACCGGGTCCACCGGGTCCACCGAGGGCCGCGGCTCGGGCCGCGGGGTCTCCTTCGGTTTCGGCGCTCCGCGGGCGGCCTCGGCGCGCAGCAGGGCGCGCAGGACCGCGTAGGGGTCCATGGGCATGTCGGTGCTCCTTGCGTCGTGACGGACGGTCCTGGAGGGAGCGGTTCCGTCAGCAGCGCAGCACCACCGTGCGCAGGGTCGGCAGGGTGTGCGGCGGCCGGGGCGGGGCGGGCGCGGGGCGGCCGGGGCCCGCGGCGGGCGCGGCGGGGCGGTGGAGGGCCGGGGCGGGGCGCGGGGGTGCGGCGGAGCGGTGGGAGGCGCGGTACGGCGCCCGCAGGGCCGTGTCCAGGGCGTCGTACTCGACGCTCTCGCCGGGGACGGCGAGCGCCGGTGCGGTCGGGCTCGCCGCGGGATGGGCGGCGGGCAGCAGCAGGGCGAGGAGCAGCAGGAGCGCGCGCGGCCAGAGGCGGCCGTGGAGCGGGCTCGGTGCGGTGCTCATGCCGGGTGCTGTGCCCGGTGCGGCCCCGGCGTTCAGCACGTCGGGGCCGAGATCCGCCCGCTCGGACCACACGCGCGGCTCACAGCGTGTGCGGGACCTGCCGGGCGCGGCCGCGCAGGACGAACGCGGTGACGGTCTCCACGACGCCGACCGCGACCAGCCAGATGCCGCCGACCAGGGTGAGGACGGCCACCGACTCGAACGGCGAGGTGATGAGCACGGCCCCGCCGGCGAAGGTGACCACGCCGAGGAAGATCTGCCAGCCGCGGGCCGGCACGGCGCCGTCGGAGACGGCGGCGAGGGTCTGGGTGATGCCCCGGATCAGCCAGCCGATGCCGATCCACAGGGCCAGCAGCAGGATCGACTGCATCGGGCCGCGGAAGCAGAACAGGCCCAGCAGGATCGACAGGGCGCCGCTGATGAACGCCAGGACGCGCAGGCTGGTGGTGCGGTGCGTGCCGAACGCGGTGACCAGCTGGAAGACGCCGCTGATCAGGAGGTAGAGGCCGAAGAGGACGCCGGCGGCGAGGAGGGAGGCGCCGGGCCAGACCAGGACCAGGAACCCGAGGACCAGGGAGCTGACGCCGGTGAGGAGGACGGTCTGCCAGGTGGCGCGGGACAGGGCGTGGAGGGGGCCCTCGAAGGGGGGTTCGGGTTCGTGGGGGCTGCGGTGCGGGGCGCCCGCGTGGACACGGCGGTCGTCGAACTCGGGGCCTCGTGAGGAGCCCGTGGGTGCCTCGGTCATGGGTTCATGCTTCGGCCGAGTGGGTGGGGGTGCCATCCGGGTGGCCCACGCGGGTGGTCGGGTGCGGGGTTCGCCGTGGCTGGTCGCGCGGTTCCCCGCGCCCCTTCCGGGGCGCTGCCGTCAGCCCTTCCTGGCCGCCTTGGCCGCCTTGGCCGCCGCCTTCATCTCCTGCTTGTGGGCTCTGACCTTGGTCAGGGACTCCGGGCCCGTGATGTCCGCGACCGAGCGGAAGGAGTCCGGTTCGCCGTAGGAGCCCGCCGCCTCGCGCCAGCCCTCCGGCCGGACACCCAGCTGCTTGCCGAGGAGGGCCAGGAAGATCTGGGCCTTCTGCTTGCCGAAGCCGGGGAGGTCCTGAAGGCGGCGCAGGAGTTCGCCGGCGTCCGGGACGCCCTTCCAGACCAGTTCGGCGTTGCCGTCGTAGTGCTCGACGAGATAGCGGCAGAGCTGCTGGATGCGCTGGGCCATGGAGCCGGGGTAGCGGTGCACGGCCGGTTTCTCGGAGAGCAGGGCGGCGAAGTCCTCGGGGTCCTGGGCGGCGATGTCATGGGCGTCGAGGTCGTCGGCGCCCAGGCGGTCGGCGATGGTCCGGGGCCCCTTGAACGCCCACTCCATCGGCACCTGCTGGTCCAGCAGCATGCCGACCAGCGCGGCGAGAGGGCTGCGGCCGAGCAGCGCGTCGGCCTCGGGATCCTGGGCGAGGTGCAGCGTGACGTCCATCCCCCGATCATCCCCCCGCCCGCGTCGCGTAGCATTCGCGCACATACTTAGGCAAGGCTAACCTAAAGCTAGAAGGGGTCGAGGGTGACCAGCGAGATCTACCGAGACACGTGGGGCATCCCGCACCTGCGTGCCGACAGCGCCCTCGCGCTCGCCCGGCTCCAGGGGCGGGTGACGGCACGGGACCGGGCCTGGCAGCTGGAGGTCGAGCGGCACCGGGCGCTGGGGACGACGGCGGCGTTCCTCGGCGCCGACGCCGTGGCCTGGGACGTGTTCGCGCGGCGGCTGCGGCTCGCCGACACCGCACGCCGGTGCTGGGAGCACCTGGAGCGCACGGCACCGGAGAGCGCCGCCTGGGTACGGGCGTACGCCGACGGGGTCACCGAGGGGCTCGCCGAGGCCGACGCGCCCGAGTTCGCCCAGGTGGGGCTCGCTCCGGGGCGGTGGGAGCCCTGGACGCCGTTCGCGATCTGGCTCACCGCGCATGTGCCGTTCGCCGGGTTCCCCTCCAAGATCTGGCGGGATCTGCTCCGGCGCCACCTCGGCCCCGACGCCGTCCCCCTGTTCGCCACCGACGGCACCGGCACCAGCGGCAGCAACGGCTGGTTGATCACCGGCGAGCGGTCCGTCACCGGGCAGGCGCTGCTGGCCGGCGATCCGCACCGGTACATCGAGGACCCCGGCGTCTACCAGCAGATCCGCCTCGCCTGCGACGAGTTCGACGTCGTCGGGCTCGCCGTCCCCGGCGTCCCCGGCATCGCCCACTTCGGCCACGCCGGCGGCGTCGCCTGGGCCATCACCCACGCCATGGCCGACTGCCAGGACCTCTACCGCGAGCGGCTGCGCCGCACCGGCGCCGGGGTGGAGGCGCTCGGGCCCGACGGGCACTGGCGGCGGGCCGCCACGCACACCGAGACCGTCGAGGTCGCGGGAGAGGAGCCCGTGCGCGTCGAGATCGTCGAGACCGAGCGCGGGCCGGTCGTCGCGGGCGGCCCCGAAGGGCTCGACGACGGCACCCCGCTCGCCCTCAGCCTCCGCTACGCCGCCCGCGTCACCGGCGACCTCGGCTTCGCCGCGCTGCTGCCCCTGCTGCGCTCGCGCACCGTCGACGACGTGGACCGGGCCGTCGACCTGTGGGCCGAGCCCGTCAACGTCCTCCAGGCCGCCGACACCCGCGGCGGCACCCTGCACCGGGTCGCCGGACGGGTCCCGCTGCGGTCCGAGGCCAACCGCGCCGGGATCGTCGACGCCTGGGAGCACGGGCACGAATGGCAGGGCTGGCACGAGACGCCCCGCGCACAGGTCCGCGGCATCGCCGTCATGGCCAACGAGCGCGGCCTCGCCGCCCCGCTCGGCGTCGAGTTCGCCCCGCGCCACCGCGCCGACCGCATCGCCGCGCTGCTCGCCGAGAAGGAGACGTGGGCGGGCGGTGACATGGCCGGGGTTCACATGGACACGCATCTCGGTTCCGCGACCTCGCTGCTGGAGTGGGTCGCCCGCCTCGACGGCACCTTGAGCGCCGAGGCCGCCGGACTGCGGGAACGGCTGCTGCGCTGGGACCGGAGGATGGACGCCACCAGCCGGGAGGCCGCCGCCTACGCCGCCCTGCGGCACCGGGTCGTACGGGCACTCGCCGCCGAGCCCGTGTTCGCCCCGCTCGGCGAACCGCCCGCCCACTCCGAGGTGCTGCTGCCCTGGCTGGCCCTCGTGCCCAGGGTCGGCTTCGCCCTGGAGAACATGCTCAGGGCCGAGGACCTGTACGGCATCGACCGGGCCGCGATCGTCCGTACGGCACTGGAGAAGACGGCCGCCGAGCCGGTCGGTGTCTGGGGCGACACCCATCGCCTCGCCCCCTGGCGGGCGCTGCCCGGCACCCCGTACGACGGACCCGGACTGTCCGGGGACAGCGACTGCGTGCTGTGCACCTCCGCCGTCCCCGGCGTCACCGACCTCGCCGCGCGCGCCTCCGCCGCCCGGTTCGTGTGGGACCTCGCCCGGCGCGAGGACAGCCGCTGGATCGTGCCGTTCGGCGCGTGCGGCACCGGCTCGCCCCACCACCGCGACCAGCTGCCGCTGTGGCTCGCGGGAGACCTCGCCCCCGTCGTCACCGACTGGGAGCGCCTGCAGAAGGAGACCGATGTCTGACCTGTACGCCGACCGCAAGGCCGTCCACGAGCAGGAGGTCGACGGGTTCGGCACCGTGCGGGTGCTGCCGCTCGACGTGACCGCCGACGCTCCCGTGCTGCACCGCTGGGTCAGCGAGGAACGCGCCTCGTTCTGGGGCATGGTCGGGCTCGGCGAGGAGCAGGTCGCCGAGATCTACGGCCATATGGACACCCTCGACACGCATCACGCCTATCTGATGGTGCGCGACGGGGAGCCGGTCGCCCTCCTCCAGACCTACGAGCCCGAGGCCGACCGCGTCAGCGAGTGCTACGAGGTCCGGCCCGGCGACATCGGCATCCATCTGCTGCTCGCCCCCGCCGGACCCGGCGGCGCGCGGCCCGGCTGGACCGCCGCGCTGGCGCACGTCATCACCTCGTACGCCCTGCTCACCCTCGGCCGGCGGCGGATCGTCGTCGACCCCGATGTGCGCAACGACAAGGCCGTCGCCCTCTTCCGCCGCCTCGGCTTCGAGGCCGGGCCCGTCGTCGTGCTGCCCGAGATCGACCTGCCGGAGGTGTACCTGCCGGAGAAGGACGCCCAACTCGCTTTCCTCACACGGGAGATGGCCTTCCCCGAGGAACCCCGGAGGTAGCCGTCCCGGCCGGACGCCGGAGGTAGCCTTCCCGCATGACGCCGCAGGAGCTCGTCGACCACTACGGCCTTGAGCCGATACCGCGCGAGGGCGGGCTGTTCCGCCGCACCTGGACCGGGCCCGAGCGGGACGACGGGCGGCCGGAGGGCACCGCGATCGTCGCCCTGCTCGTCGCGGACGCGTACTCGGCCCTGCACCGGCTGGCGTTCGACGAGGTCTGGCACTTCTACCTCGGGGACCCGCTGGAGCTGCTGCTGCTCGACCCCGACGGCTCGTCCCGTACGGCCGTCCTCGGGCCGGATCTGCGGGGCGGGCAGCGGCCTCAGCTCACCGTGCCCGCGGGCACCTGGATGGGCGGCCGGGTCGTCGAGGGCGGGGCGTGGACGTTCTTCGGGTGCACCATGGCGCCCGGGTTCACCTACGAGGACTACGAGCACGGGGTCGCCGCCGAGCTGACGGCGCGCTACCCCGCGGAGGCCGACCGCATCATGGCACTGTGCCGGCCATGAGCGGGCTTCTGGAGGGCCGGGTCGCGCTGGTCACCGGCGCGGGCGGTGGCATCGGGCGCGGGGTCGCGCTGCGGTTCGCCGAGGAGGGCGCGGCGGTGGCCCTGCACTGCCGTACGTCGGTGGAGGCGGCGGGGGCGACGGCGGCGCGGATCCGGGAGGCCGGCGGGCGCGCCGAGGTGTTCGTCGCCGAGCTGACGGAGGAGAGCGAGTGCCGGCGGCTGGTCGGGGACGCCGTGGCGTGGGGCGGCCGGCTGGACGCGCTGGTGAACAACGCCGGGGTGCAGCCGGTGGAGGCGCTGGCCGGGATGACGGGCGCGCGCTGGCGGGAGGTCGTCGACACCAATCTCGCCGGGGTGTTCGGCTGCACCCAGGCGGCGGCGTCGGTCATGCGCGGGCAGGGCTCGGGTGGGTCGGTCACCCATGTCGCGTCCATCGAGGCGCATCGGCCTGCCGTGGGGCACGCCCACTACAGCGCGTCCAAGGCGGCGGTGGTCGCGCACGCCCGTGCGGCGGCGCTGGAGTACGGGGCGTGGGGGGTACGGGTCAACTCCGTCTCGCCCGGACTGGTGGAGCGGGAGGGGCTTGCCGAGGAGTGGGCGCAGGGGGTGCGGCGGTGGCTGGACGCGGTGCCGTTGGGGCGGTTGGGGCGGGCGTCGGACGTGGGGGACGCGTGTGTCTTTCTCGCGTCGTCGTTGGCGTCCTGGGTCACCGGGCAGGATCTCGTGGTCGACGGGGGTGTGTCCGTGCGGCCGGGGTGGTGACGTCGTCTGCGCCGTCGGTGCCTTCTGTGCCTTCGGTGCGTGGGTGGGTCGGGGGCGTGGGGGGTGCGGCGAGCCCGGCGCGGGTCCGGGGCTCGGCAGGTTGGTGCCTTGCTGTCTGCCGGTGACCGCGTAAGCGCCGGGCTGCGCCGCACCCCCCACGCCCCGCTCCTGCCGTCCGGCGGCTCTCCCGCCGTCGTGGCTTCCTGTTGTGGTGGCTCCCTGTTGTGGTGGCTTTTCCGGTGGGTGGCTTTCCGTCGTGGTTCTTTGAGTCGTACGGGTCTCGGGTCCGTATACGTACGGTGTGCGCCGCGCCCTTGTTGTTCTCGCTCTGGTTCTCGTCTCGCTTGGTCTTCTGGTCGGTTCGGGCGGGGCTGCCTTCGCTCATGCCGCTCTGCGGGGCACCACGCCTGGTGACGGGGCTGTGCTGGGGGCCGCGCCGCGTGAGCTGACGCTGGGTTTCACGGAGTCCGTGGGGCTGCTGGACGGATCTGTGCGGGTGTTCGATCCTGCGAATCACCGGGTGGAGACGGGGGACGCCCGCCATGGGGAGGAGGGGGACGACACGGTTCGCGTCTCCTTGCCCGGGGGGCTGGGGGAAGGCACCTACACCGTGGCGTGGCGGGTCGTCTCGGCCGACAGCCATCCTGTGTCCGGGGTGTTCACGTTCTCGGTGGGCGAGCCCACGCCGACCGGGTCGGTGGCCGCCGTTCCGGCCGAGGATCCGGGGACCGTCACCCTTCAGAACACCGCCCGTTATCTCGCGTATCTGGCTGCCGCTCTGCTGCTGGGTGCCGCGGTGTTCGCCGCTGTCTGCCGGCCGGCCGCACCGGAGCGGCTGGGACTGCTGGTGTGGGGCAGCTGGTGGGTTCTGGTCGGGACGACGCTCGCCCTGCTGCTGCTCCGGGCGCCGTACGAGGCGGGGACCGGGCCCGCGGGGGCCGTGGACGTCGAGGGGCTGCGCCGGACGCTCGGGGGGCGGACCGGGCTGGTGCTGGTGGTCAGGCTGGGGCTGCTGATGGCGGCGGGGCTGTATCTGCGGTGGCGTCCGGCGGGGTGGGGGCGGGCGGTCGGGGGTGTTCTGGGCGTCGGGCTCGCGGTGACGTGGGCCGCCGCGGAGCATGCGTCGGCCGGGATCCAGGTGCCGGTGGCGGTCGTGTCCTCCACGCTGCATCTGCTGGCCGTGTCGGTGTGGCTCGGGGGGCTCGTCGCCCTGCTGCGGACCATGCCGTCGCGGGAGACGGTCGTGCGTTTCTCGCGGCTGGCGTTCGGGTGTGTGGTCGTGCTCGCGCTCACCGGCGTCTACCAGTCGTGGCGGGGGCTCGGTTCCGTCGATGCCCTGACCGGGACCTCGTACGGCCGGATCCTGCTCGTCAAGCTGGGTGCGGTGGTCCTGCTGCTGACGGCGGCGGCGTTCTCGCGGCGCTGGACGGTCCGGCCGGCCGCCGCGCCCGAGGGTCTGCGGCGCTCCGTCCTCGGGGAGGTGGTCGTCGGGGTGCTGGTGCTGGTGCTGACGACCCTGCTCACGGCCACCCTGCCCGGTCGGGCGGCGGAGGCGTCCGAGGCGGCCACGCTCGCGGCGGACACCGTCACGTCCACCGTGACGGTTCCCTTCGACGTGGGCACGCCCGGCGGGCGGGGGAAGGTGCAGGTGTCCCTGGACCCGGCGCGGGTCGGGACGAACTCCGTGGAGGCGGTGGTGTTCGGGGCCGACGGCGGGTTCGCCGTCGTGCCCGAGCTGCGGATCTCGTTCACCCTGGCCGAGCAGGATCTCGGACCTCTCGACGCGCGGGTGGAGGATCGCGGGGGGTACTGGGGGACCGACGAGCTGACCCTGCCCGTGGCCGGGGAGTGGACCATGAAGGTCACCGTGCGGGTGTCGGAGCTGGATCAGGTGACCGAGGCGGCGAAGGTGCGCATCGGGCGCTGAGCGGGTCAGCCGAACGGATGACCCCCGGCGGGCCGGAACGGGGGAACAATGGAGGTGTTTGCCCAGTTCAGCGGCGTCGGGAAGGCCAGGGATGACTCCAGCAGAGGAACGGGACGACACCCGCGCCCTCGCGGTCGTCATGCACAGCGCCTTCTTCGTGCTGCTCGGCGCCTCCCTCGCGCGCTACCTCGCCCGGCACGCCGGCGAGCCCCGGATGCCCTGGGTCATCGCCCTGTCCGTGCTGCTGGCGGCGCTGTATGTGCTGGGGGGCGCGCTCGGTACGCGGCTCAGTGCGCGCCGGCTGGTCTGGCTGGGCGCGGTGGTCGGGGCGTGGGCCGTGCTGGTGGTGATGGCGCCCAGCTTCGCCTGGTGTGCCGTGCCGCTGTTCTACACCGGGCTGCGGACGCTGCCGGTGCGGGCCGCGGTGACGCTGGTGGCGCTGCTGACCGCGCTGACCGTGGGCGCGCAGCTGAAGCTGGCCGGCTGGGCCGATCCGAATGTGCTGCTCGCGCCGCCCGCCGTCGCCGCCGTGGCCACCACCGTGTTCGTGGTGATGGAACGGCAGACCGCGCGGCAGCGGGCCATCGTCGACGATCTGATCCGCACCCGCCGCGAGCTGGCCGCCACCGAGCGCCGGGAGGGAACGCTGGCGGAGCGGGAGCGGCTCGCCCGCGAGATCCATGACACGCTGGCGCAGGGACTGTCCAGCCAGCGCATGCTGCTCCAGGCCGCCGACCGGGTCTGGGACAGCGCCCCGGACACCGCCCGCGGTCATGTCCGTACGGCCGCCTCCATCGCCGAGTCCAACCTCGCCGAGGCCCGCCGGTTCGTGCACGACCTCACCCCGGCCGACCTCGCCGGTGCGGGCGGGCTGCCTCAGGCGCTGCGGGCGGTCGCCGCGCGGGAGAGCGGGGCCGGGCTGACCGTGCGGGTGCACACCGAGGGCGTCCTGCCGGTGCCGCTGCCCGCGCCGGTGGAGTCCGCGCTGCTGCGGATCGCTCAGGGCGCCCTGGCCAACGTACGCGAACACGCGCACGCCACCACGGCCACGCTCACGCTGACGTGCCTGGACGACCAGATCCTGCTCGATGTGGCCGACGACGGCAGCGGGTTCGACCCCGAGGACGTGCAGGCGTCGGCCGCCCGCGGGTACGGGCTGCCCGCCATCCGGGCCCGGCTGCGTCAGCTCGGCGGCACGCTCGCCGTGGAGTCCGCGCCCGGTGAGGGCACCGTCCTGTCCGCCGCGATCCCCCTGGAGCCGAAATGACGCGGGTTCTCGTCTGCGACGACCACGTGGTGGTGCGGGCCGGTCTGCTCGCCCTGCTCGGCAGCGCCCCGGACATCGAGGTGGTGGGGGAGGCGGGCAGCGGGGAGGAGGCCGTCGCGCTGGCCCGGAAGCTCGATCCGGACGTGGTGCTGATGGATCTTCAGCTCGGGGCGGGGATCGACGGGGTGGAGGCCACCCGGCGGATCGTCGCCGCGCGCCGCGGGGGCAGGCCGCATGTGCTGGTGCTGACGACGTACGACACGGACGCGGACATCACGCGTGCCATCGAGGCCGGGGCCACCGGCTATCTGCTGAAGGCCGAGCGGCCCGAGGAGCTGTTCGCCGCCCTCCACGCCGCCGCCGAGGGCCGCACCGCGCTGTCCGCGCCCGTCGCCGGGCGGGTCATGGCCCAGATGCGCAGCCCCCGCCCCGCCCTCACGCCCCGCGAGCGCGACATCCTCACCCACCTCGCGCAGGGGCTGCCCAACCGCGAGATCGCCCGCACCCTGTTCATCAGCGAGGCCACCGTGAAGACGCATCTGCGGCGGATCTACGACAAGCTCGGCGTCGACACCCGTGCGGGAGCCGTGTCGGTGGCCAAGGAGCAGCGGCTGGTGCCCTGAGGTCACAGGACCGCTATCCCCAGGGGGCGGTGCCCCGCGGGGAGGCGGCGGGTGGTGCCGGTGGGGAGGTCGACGACCGTGATGCCGTCCCAGTGGCCGTCCCGCGTGAAGCCGCCGGTGACATAGGCGGTGCGGCCGTCGCGGGACACGGCGACGTCCTCGTGCGGGCCGTCCAGCTCGATCACGCGTTCCCGTCCGGTGGGGGTGCGGACGGTCAGGGAGGGGCCGCGGTCCTGCGACGGGTCGATGGGGCCGGTGCCCACGACCAGGACGGTGCCGTCCGGGGTGACGGTGACCCCGTGCTGGTGGGTGTTCGCCGTCATCGGCTCGATCGCGGAGCGGCCGGTGCGCGGGTCGAGCACGACCAGTCTCTCGCCCTCGAACGGCAGCAGCAGACGGCCGTCGCCGGGGCGTACGGCCGCGTAGTGCGGCTTCAGCCAGGAGCCGAGGCCGCCCTCCGTGCCGTAGGGCGCCACCTCGATGCGGTGGGGGCGGCCGCGCTCGGGGACGACGGTGACGTCGAAGGAGTCGTGGCCGGTGGCGTACACCTCGGAGCCGTCCCGCGAGACGTCCACGTCGAAGGGGCGGCGGCCCACCGGGACCGTGCGGGTCACCCGGAGCGTGGTGGTGTCGAGGGTCTCCAGGACGCCGTGTCCGCCGGGGAGGTTCACCCCGACGTGGACGTGCCGGCCGTCGGGGGACAGGGCGATGCCCATGCCGCCGCCGCGGTACTCGCCGTGCGTCGGCGGTCCCAGGCGGGAGGGCGGGGTGCGGTACGGGACCAGGGCCAGGCGGCGGCGGGCGCGGGTGTCGATCACGGCGACGCCCTCGGCGGCCGCGACCCAGGCCCGGCCGTCCTTCCCGACGGCCAGTCCGTAGGGGGCGGTGCCGGCCTCGACGGAGGCGACGGGGCCGGTCGCCGCGTCGACGAAGGTGACGGTGTCGGCGCCGAAGTCGCTGACGAGGAGCCGTTCGCCGGGGACCGCGTCCGGGGCGGGAGCGGTCCTACGGGGCTTCGCGCGCGGTCGCTCCGCCGGGGACGGCGTGCAGGCGGCGGCCGTCGTGACGGCCAGGGCGCCGAGGAAGGCGCGGCGGTTCATCGGGTGGCCCTTCGCAGCAGGGCGGCGATCTGCTCGAAGCCGCGGCGTTCGGCGTGCTCCAGGGGTGGGGTGCCGTCGGCGTCGGGGAGGCCGGGGTCGGCGCCGGCGGCGAGGAGGAGTTCGACGATCTGCTGGTGGGCGCGGCCGCCGTCGCCGAGGATGACCGCCTCCAGCAGGGCGGTCCAGCCGAGACGGTTGACGTGGTCGACGTCGATGTCGGTCTCGTCCAGGACGGCACGGACGTAGGCGACGTGGCCGCGTTCGGCGGCGGGGATGAGGCAGACGCCGCCGTAGCGGTTGCGCAGGGTCAGGTCGGGGGCGTGCGGGAGCAGCAGGCGCATCATGGCGACGCTGCCGGTGACCCCGGTGACCAGCCAGGGGGTGTCCTGCCGGTCGTCGCGCGCGTTCGGGTCGGCGCCCGCGGCCAGCAGCAGCCGGGCGGTGCCGACGCGGTCGGCGAGAGCGGCGCGCAGCAGCGGGGTGCGGCCGTGCTCGTCACGGGCCTCGACGTCGGCACCGGCCTGGAGGGCGAGGCGGACCGTGGCGGTGTCGCCGCGTTCGGCGGCCAGGAGCAGCTCGTGGTCGAAGGCGGTCACCGGGTTCCTTCCGCGGCGGGCCAGGGTTCTCAGCATCGGCGTCCTCCCCGCGGCCGGCCGGGCCCACCGCGGGGCGGGCCCGGCCGTCGCGTCACTTGGCGAGCGCGGCGGCGCCGGCCTGGGCGTACTTCTCGTCCAGGTCGCCGGACGGGGCGCCGGCGACACCGATGCCCGCGATCGGGGCGCCCTTGGCGGTGACGGGGGCGCCGCCGCCGAGGAACAGGGTGCCGGGGATGTCCTTCAGGTTCGGGGCCTGCTCCAGGCGCTTGGCGAGCTCCGAGGTGGGGGCGTTCCAGGAGACGGCGGTGTACGCCTTGCGCTCGGCGGACTCGTAGGACTGCGGGCCGGCGCCGTCGCCGCGCAGGGTGACGAGGGTGTTGCCGTTGCGGTCCACGACGGCGACGGAGACGCGCTGGCCGTCCTTCTCGGCGGCCTCCAGCGCGGCCTCGGCGGCCTCGGTGGCGGCGTCGATGGTCAGGTGCGTGGTCTGCACGGTGTTGCTCTGCGCGGCGGCGACCGGGGCGGTGGCCTTCGGGGCGTCGGCGGCGCTCGCGGCGACGGTGCCGAACGTGCCGGCGGCGACGGCGGCCAGGACGGCGCTGCCGGTGAGGACGCGGGTGCGGGTGGACAGCTTCTTCTTGCGACCGTGCTGCATGTCGGGAGCCCTTCGTGTGTGTCTCGGCCGCTCGTCGGCCTTGCCTTGCTTCGATCCTCTGCCGGGATCGGCGCCCGGACGGTCGGCGGAGAGGCTGCGTGCGGCGGGCGGAAGGGATGAACCGGGGGTCGTCCGAACGGATGACCCAGTCGCCGGGATCTGTGCGCAGGGCTGGGCCGAAACCGGCCGGCTGTTCCGGGGCGGAAACCGCCGTTGCGTCGGCGGGCATGTCCAAAGCCGTCACGCTGCGCGGGTTGGGGGGCTTTTCTTGGGTGGCCTCGGAATTCCCGAGCAAGTCCCTTCTGATGTCACTGCTGAAGTCGCTTCTGGTGTCACTTCTGAAGTCGCTTCGGAAAGCGGAGGACTTCCCGGCCCGGAAACAGCGCGGATTCCGCGGATTCCAAGGAGCGGGGCGCTTGCCGAAGCAGCCCTTGCGGACGCTCACGCGGCCCGCGTTCTCCAGGGCCGTGACCGCCTTGCTCAGCACTGAGTCGGAGACGCCGCAGTAGTCCCGTACCGCGGCGAACTCGGCTCCGCGCAGCCGGACAGGAACGCGGCCGCCGTCAGCCGGGTCGGATGGTGGATCTCCTCGTCCAGGGCGGGCGGCTGCCGGGGCCGGTCATGACGCGTTGCAGGCCCGCGTACGCGCCTGGAGGCCCTGGCGCACAGGTCGTCAGCCGCGGCAGGGCCGGCAGCCCCCGGCCGCGCCACGGCGAGCGCGCGCCGCGCGAGGTGAAGCAGGGGGGCGACCCCACTTCGGTGCAGGGCCGGCCAGTTCACGCCCAGCGGGCCGACGAGGCAGACGAAGCAGACGAAGCAGACGAGGGCCACGGCGACGACGATCCCCCTCGGCCCGCTGTCGGACCGGGAGAGGCCCAGCAGGGCCAATCCCCCCGCGCACAGCAGCCCTTGGGCCGGGGCAGCCCGAACTTTCCGGACCGGCAAGTACTTTCACTCAGGGTGCCGACGGCCCCCGCAACGCGAACGCCCGGCCGGGAGCCCCCGGCCGGGCGTCGCGAGCTGCGCGCCGAACCCGCGGCTAGGCGGCCTGCTTGGCCTCGCGCACCAGTTGGGCGGCCAGCGCCAGCCCCAGGCCGGGGAGCGCGTCCCGCAGCGCCTTGATCGCGGCGACCTCGTGGGTCCGCGGGTCTATCCCCTGCTCCCCGAGCACCTGTGCGACCCACCGCACCCGCGGGTCGGAGCCGGCGAACCGGTCGAGGATGCTCAGCGCGGCCCGCAGCCCGGGCTCCTCGGCCGCGGACGCGCCGGCCAGCGCCTGCCGGACGGCCTCCCGCGCCTCGTCGAGATCGCTCAGCGCGACCAGATGGGCTTCCCTCTTGCCGAGGCTTCCGAGCATTCTCCGACCCTCTCTGTCACGACTCGTGGTCGCCGCCACGCTACATCCGCCCGGAATCCCGGAGGCCGCGAGCCCAACCGTGCGCCCCCGCGTCCGGGCCATTTCACCGGCGCTGCGGCACGTCCTCCCCGGCCGTGGCCTCCACGCAATGAGGGCCATTGTTTTTCCGATGCGCCCTGCGCCGGCATTGCCCTCTGAATTGGACCGATTCCACTGTGGCCGTACCGCCGAGGGACGGCCGGGGACCTCGCCGGGGCGCTCGCCGGGGACGCGGGGCGACGTCGCTCATGCACGCAAGAGGGCCGGACCACGTGATGCGGTCCGGCCCTCTTGGGGATGTCCGGGAGCTACGCGGCCTCGGGCCGCGTCAGCGATGTGCCCGAGGCGGGCGCCTGTGGCTCCTCGGGCGGCAGGGTCTCGTCGTCCCCGAAATCGGGGGCCTGGAAGGGATTGGTCGCCGGCGGCGGTGATGCTGCGACGGAGCGTCGGGGTTGCCCCTCCGGGGCGGAGAACAGCGACGTCAGATCGATGAGAGAACTCTCTTTCGTGGCGGGTCCCGGAAGGGACCCGAGGTGCCGTGACCGGGCACTGCGGTCCTACAGCTTGGTCATCTTGCCGTACGGGCTCAAGATCCGCATCTGAGCGGAGCCGAAGTCCACGTGCGCCGCGATTCCGTCCTCGATGCCGACGACCCGGCCGAGGCCGTACACGTCATGGGTGACCTGGTCCCCCACGGCGAAGTGCTTGGGGGCCGGTACGACCGGCGCCTTGAAGGGGCTGGTAGGCAGATGACGCTTCGGTGCAGCAGGCTTTGTCATGGCTCAGTATGCGCCCAACCGCCCCCCGCCCGCTGTGGCTGCGGGCACAGTCCCTCCCGGCAGCCCCCACCCCCACCGCACTGACCTGGCCCTTCACCGCCGACCGGCCCCCAAATTCCCGCAGGAACGCCGAAGGGCCGGACCACTGTCGCGGTCCGGCCCCTCGGGCTGGCGGAGGATACGAGATTCGAACTCGTGAGGGGTTGCCCCCAACACGCTTTCCAAGCGTGCGCCCTAGGCCTCTAGGCGAATCCTCCGCCGGAAACATTACATGACCGAGAGGTGTGCTCGCGAACCCGTTCCCGTCGGCCCCGGGCGGTCGTTCTCCCTGGCCGCGATCGGGTACCCTTGGCGCAGCCCCTCACGCGGCGCTATCTGACTGAACTCCCCCAGGGCCGGAAGGCAGCAAGGGTAGGTCGGCTCTGGCGGGTGCGTGGGGGGCGTCTGCGTTCGGGGTCACGCTGCGGGCCGTCCGGATTGTCAGTGGGCGCCTATAACCTCGTATGCGTGTCGTCTCTCGCGCTGTACCGCCGCTATCGCCCGGAGTCGTTCGCCGAGGTCATCGGGCAGGAGCATGTCACCGACCCGTTGCAGCAGGCGCTGCGGAACAACCGGGTCAATCACGCGTACCTGTTCAGCGGTCCGCGCGGCTGCGGCAAGACCACCAGCGCACGCATCCTCGCCCGGTGCCTGAACTGTGAGCAAGGTCCCACGCCGACGCCCTGCGGGGAGTGCCAGTCGTGCCGGGACCTCGCCAGGAACGGTCCGGGTTCCATCGACGTCATCGAGATCGACGCCGCGTCCCACGGCGGTGTGGACGACGCCCGTGAGCTGCGCGAGAAGGCGTTCTTCGGCCCCGCCTCCAGCCGGTACAAGATCTACATCATCGACGAGGCCCACATGGTCACGTCGGCCGGTTTCAACGCGCTCCTGAAGGTCGTCGAGGAGCCCCCGGAGCATCTGAAGTTCATCTTCGCCACCACCGAGCCCGAGAAGGTCATCGGGACCATCCGCTCGCGTACGCACCACTACCCCTTCCGGCTGGTGCCGCCGGGCACCCTGCGGGACTACCTGGGCGAGGTGTGCCAGAAGGAGCAGATCCCCGTCGAGGACGGGGTGCTGCCGCTCGTCGTGCGGGCCGGTGCCGGTTCCGTGCGTGACTCCATGTCCGTCATGGACCAGCTCCTCGCCGGCGCGGGCGAGGAGGGTGTGACGTACGCCATGGCCACCTCCCTCCTCGGCTACACCGACGGCTCGCTCCTCGACTCCGTCGTCGAGGCGTTCGCCACCGGTGACGGGGCCGCCGCCTTCGAGGTCGTCGACCGCGTCATCGAGGGCGGCAACGACCCCCGGCGCTTCGTCGCCGACCTGCTGGAGCGCCTGCGGGACCTGGTCATCCTCGCCGCCGTGCCCGACGCCGCCGAGAAGGGGCTCATCGACGCCCCGGCCGACGTCATCGAGCGCATGCAGGCCCAGGCGAGCACCTTCGGCGCCGCCGAGCTCAGCCGCGCCGCCGACCTGGTCAACGAGGGGCTGACCGAGATGCGCGGCGCCACCTCCCCGCGCCTGCAGCTGGAGCTGATCTGCGCCCGCGTGATGCTGCCCGCGGCCTACGGCGACGAACGCTCGGTCATGGCCCGCCTGGACCGCATCGAGCGCGGCGTCGCCTTCTCCGCGGGCGGGCCCGCGGGGATGCCGGCCATGGGGTACGTCCCCGGACCGGAGGCCCATGCCGGCGGCCCCCAGACCCACGGCCACGGCACCGTCCCCGCGCCTGCCCCCTCGCAGGCCGAGCCGGTCCCGCCGGGCGGGGGAGCGGCGGCGGCCCGTGCGGCGGTACGGGGGGCGGGTGCGCCCGGTCCGGGGCAGGGCGCGGGCGCCGCGGGCGGCCCGGGGGGCGGGAGCGGGCCGGCGCCGTCCGCAGCGGTGCCTCCGGCGGCCTCGCAGGCACCTTCGGCACCTGCGGCTCCGGCTCCCACGGCTCCTTCCGGGCCTGTGCCGGCCGCGCCCGCCGCCGAGCACACCGGCTCCGCCGTACCCCAGCCGTCCCCGGCTTCCCCGGCCCCAGCGGCGCCCGCCCCCGGTGCCTGGCCCACCGCCGCCTCGGCGGGCGGCGGCCGTCGCCCCGGCGGCTGGCCCACCGCGGCGGCCCCCGGCGGCGGCGCGAGCCCCGCGCCCTCCGCGGCACCGGCCTCCAGCGCGCCCGCACCCGCGCCCGCCCCCACCCCCGCCTCCCCGGCCCCCGCCGCTCAGGCACCGGCCACCCCCGCGCCCGGCGGTCTCGACCCCCGCGCGCTGTGGCCGAACATCCTGGAGGCCGTGAAGAACCGCCGCCGCTTCACCTGGATCCTGCTCAGCCAGAACGCGCAGGTGGCGGGCTTCGACGGCACCACCCTCCAGCTCGGCTTCGTCAACTCCGGCGCCCGCGACAACTTCATGAGCAGCGGCAGCGAGGACGTGCTGCGCCAGGCCCTGGTCGAGCAGTTCAACGTCCACTGGAAGATCGAGGCGGTCGTCGACCCCTCGGGCGGCTCCGCGCCCGGACAGTCCGGCGGCCCCGGTGGCTACGGCTCTCCGACCCCCGGTGGCTACGGCTCCCAGGCGTCCGGCGGGTACGGCAGCCCGTCCGGCCCCGGCGGCGGTTACGGTTCCGCGTCCGCCCCGGGCGGCTACGGCACCGCCACCGCCGCCCCGCCCCAGTCGGCGCCGCCCTCCCCCACGGCGCAGTCGTCGACGCCGTCCGCCCCCGCCGCCGCACCTGCCCCGGCCCCCCGGCCCCCGGCCCCGGAGCCCACCCCCGCCCCGGTGGCCCCCGAGGACGACATCCCCGAGGACGACGATCCCGACCTCGACGAGTCGGCTCTCTCCGGCCAGGAACTGATCGTGCGGGAGCTGGGCGCGACGGTGGTGGAGGAGTTCACGAACGAGTGAGGGCGGGGGCGGAACCCCCGTCACCGGGTCCGACGGCCACGTCACGGTGAGCGGCGGCCGCGCGCCCGACGGCCACGGCGGCACGCGGTTCACGTCACCTCGTACGGCACCCCTCACCTCGTACGCCCACGTCACCTCGTACGGCCCCCACCGCCTCGTACGGCCCACGTCACCTCGCGGCCCCCGTCACCTCGTACGGCCCACCCCGCCTCGTACGAACCCACAACCCCGCCGCCCCCACCCCTTCAGCGGCCCGCACAAAGGCGCAACCCGGCCTCCGGTTAGGCTGACCCCGTGAAGGTCCTCGTCATCGGCAGCGGCGCCCGCGAACACGCCCTGTGCCGCTCACTGTCCCTCGACCCCGCCGTCACGGCGCTGCACTGCGCCCCCGGCAACGCCGGCATCGCCGAGGTGGCCGAGCTGCACCAGGTCGACGCCCTGGACGGCGCCGCCGTCGCCGCGCTGGCCACGGAGCTCGGCGCCGACCTGGTCGTCGTCGGCCCGGAGGCCCCCCTGGTCGCCGGTGTCGCCGACGCCGTGCGGGAGGCGGGCATCCCGGTCTTCGGCCCCTCCAAGGAGGCCGCGCAGCTGGAGGGCTCCAAGGCATTCGCCAAGGACGTCATGGCGGCGGCGGGCGTCCCGACGGCCCGTTCGTACGTGTGCACGACCGCGGATGAGGTCGCCGAGGCCCTCGACGCCTTCGGCGCCCCGTACGTCGTCAAGGACGACGGCCTGGCCGCCGGCAAGGGCGTCGTCGTCACCTCCGACCTGGAGGCGGCCAAGGCGCACGCGGCGGGCTGCGACCGCGTGGTCATCGAGGAGTTCCTGGACGGCCCCGAGGTCTCCCTCTTCGCGATCACCGACGGCGAGACGGTCGTCCCGCTCCAGCCCGCCCAGGACTTCAAGCGGGCGCTCGACGACGACGAGGGCCCGAACACCGGCGGCATGGGCGCGTACTCCCCGCTGCCGTGGGCCGACCCGAAGCTGGTCGAGGAGGTCATGGAGACCGTCCTCCAGCCGACCGTCGACGAGCTGCGCCGCCGGGGCACCCCGTTCTCCGGCCTGCTCTACGCCGGTCTGGCGATCACCAGCCGCGGTGTGCGGGTCATCGAGTTCAACGCCCGTTTCGGCGACCCGGAGACGCAGGTCGTGCTGGCCCGTCTGAAGACGCCGCTGGCCGGGGTCCTGCTGGCCGCCGCCGAGGGCACCCTCGCGGACCTGGCGCCGCTGCGCTGGAGCGACGAGGCGGCCGTCACGGTCGTCGTCGCCTCGCACAACTACCCCGGCACCCCGCGCACCGGCGACCCCATCACCGGTCTGGACGAGGTGGCCGCCGAGGACGCCCCGCACGCCTACGTCCTGCACGCCGGCACCCGGCGGGACGGGGACGCCGTGGTCAGCGCCGGCGGCCGCGTGCTGTCGGTCACGGCGACCGGCAAGGACCTCACCGAGGCCCGCGAGCGGGCGTACCGGGCGGTCGGCCGCATCCGTCTCGACGGCTCCCAGCACCGTACGGACATCGCGGCGAAGGCCGCGGGGGAGTAGGGCGTACGGCGCTCACCGGGCGTACGGCGCTCACAGGGCCTACGGCGCCCACCGGCTGAACCCCTCAGGCCCCGGATCCGTCTCAGGATCCGGGGCCTGATCCTTGCCCTGCGTCATCCACCTCTCCCCAAAGCCATTCCATCGAGTGACCGATCCCCTATCCGGCTGACGGGGGCCCCGGGTCCAACTAGGGTGCCGCGCAAGCGTTCCGGCACTTGGCCCACCGGCATTGCGATGTCAGTGGCGGGTGCCACAGTGGGGGAGTGAGCAACGCCAGGAAAGCAGCACCAGGTCGGCAGCGAGGGGGTGTGGTCCGGTCGTGACCGGCATGGGTGTGGAGGCGGGCGCGCTGGCCGCACGGTCGCGGGCCCTGGCCGTGCTGCGGGTGCGGGGCCGGGCGCTGGCGCTGGCCCTGCTGCCCGCCGCGGCGGCGGTGATCCTGTGGGCCGGCGGGGCCACGGACCACCTCGTGGGGTCCGGCTGGGACGCCGCCCGCTGGGCGGTCTCGGTGCTCGCGGCGGTGGTGCTGCTCGTGGCGGGCGGTATCGCCCTGGTGGTGGCCCGGGCCAGGCCCGCGCTGAGCCCGACGGTCCCGATCACGGAGGAGGCCGCGCCGGATCTCTACCGTCTCGTACGGGATCTGGCGGACCGTCTCGACGTGCCCGCGCCCTCCGCGATAGCGCTGACCCCGGACTGCGACAGCTGGCTGGAGGACCGCACGCACCCGGCGCACGGCCCGCCCGCCGCGACCGGCCGCGACGAGAGGGCGGACGCCGGCCGGACCGCGCGCCGCGCCTCCACGGCGCCCGTCCTGGTCATCGGCTCCCCGTTCCTGTGGTGGATGCGCGTCGGCGAGCTGCGCGCGGTCCTCGCCCCGGTCGTCGCCGGTACGGGACCGTCGGCGCACCCCGACATAGCCGCGGCCCGGCGTTTCGTCCGGGGTCTGGACGCCGCGGTGGCCGTCGCGTCGGCACCGGCCCGCGTCCCGCTGCTGCGGCCGCTGTGGGCGGGCGTCGGCTGGGTGGCCCGGCTGATGCTGCGCGGCTGCCGGCAGCACGCGGTGGAGATGGAGCGCGGGGTCGCGGCCGCGGCCGCCGAGCGTGCACAGGCTGTGGACTACGGCCTCAGGATCGTCGCCCAGGAGCAGGTGGGCCTGGCCTACGCGGGCTGGGACCGCCTCCTGACGCGGGTCGCCCTGCCGGCCTGGCGCATGGGCCGCTGGCCGTCCCGCCTGGACGCGGGTGTGGTGGCCGCCCTGACGGAACTGTCCCGCCGGGACCGC
This sequence comes from Streptomyces sp. enrichment culture, assembly GCF_964272895.1. Classification (GTDB taxonomy): domain Bacteria; phylum Actinomycetota; class Actinomycetes; order Streptomycetales; family Streptomycetaceae; genus Streptomyces. The sequence goes on along the minus strand of NZ_OZ186832.1, from coordinate 3,622,229 downwards.
CTGGCCGAGGGCTTCACCTCGCGCCTCGGCGAGCGCCCCGCCTGCGACCTCCTGGAGGAGCCGGGCGCGATCGACGAGGCCGCCTCGCTCCTGGCCGCCCGCCTCTTCCACGGCGGCCCCGCCGAGCCTAGCCCCGACTGGGCGCCCGTGGACTGGCAGGAGTACCCGGAGGAGGTCGTCGACCGCAAATGGCGCACCGACGCCGCCCGCCTCCACCGCGTCCTCGACACCCTCGGCGTCCGCCGCACCGGCCCCCACCCCGAGGCCCCCACCCTCAACCGAGTCCTGGACCACCTGACCCCCACCGAACCGCCAGCCCACCACCAGCCCGACCCCTCAGAGCCCACCGTTCCCGGTGCTCCGGTGCCTGACGCGGCCCTGGGCATCACCTCGTCCCCGGAGCCCACCATCCCCGGCGCTCCGGCACCCGACGCGGCCCTGGGCCACACCTCGTCCCCGGAGCCCACCGCCTCCGGCGCTCCGGTGCCCGACTCGGCTCTGGGCGTCACCTCGTCCCCGGAGCCCACCGCCCCCGGCACCCCGGCACCCGACGCGGCTCTGGGTCTCACGCCGTCCCCGGAGCCCTCCGCCCCCGGCACCCCGGCACCCGACGCGGCCCTGGGCGTCACCCCGTCCCCTGACGCCACCGCACCCACCGGCGGCGCCCCGACCCCCACCCACGCCCCACCCACCGACTCCGCCCTCGGCCCCACCCCGACCCCCGACCCCACCGCACCCACCGGCGGCGCCCTCACCCCCACCCACGCCCCGGCCACCCACTCCGCCTCCGCGTCCGCCCCCGCCCCCGCCCCGGCGACGGATTCCGCCACCCCCCACCAGGCGGCCGCCGACGGCGAAGGCGCCCCACAGGGGCCACCCGCACCCGACCACGAAACCCGCACGGGTGGTGCGGGTGGGAACACAACGGCCGAAGGCGAAGCCGAGGCCGAGGACGACACCGAACCGGCCCCCACCCCCCGCTCCACCGCCCTCGCCGAATGCCTCCACGCAGAGCTGGCCCGAGAAGAGGCCCAGGCACAACCCACCGGCCCCGACCGTCCCACCACCCCCGGCACCGCCCTCTGGGACGACGACGCCCTCCCCCTCTTCCCCCTCCAGCCTCCCCGCAGCCCTCGTGAACTCCTCGCCGACCACATCACCGCGATGATCTGCTGCGCCGCCATAGACACCGCAGGCGCCACCCCGGGCCTGGACTGGCTGGACGGCCCCTCCCTCCTCGTCCACGGAGAACGCGCCACCGACCTCGCCCCCCGAGTCCTCACTCTCCTTGAGGACGGCGACCCCACCCCCCTGCGCGCCTGGCTGACCGAGGTCGGCATACGCCCCGAGAAACCGGTCCGCCTCGTCTGACCCCTCCCACGCCCGATACCGGAGCGGACCCTTCCACTTTCGGTCAATCGAAGACGAACAGTGACGGGATCCGTGCGCAATGTGATGTGCTGGGACCGGTCGCGCACATGGCAAGAACGCACGACATAGACCAGCCGCGCGCGCCACCCGCAAGAACCACCGCACCGACCGACCACCGAGCCCGTGACCGCCGCCGTACGCCACTCCGCACGCCACTCCGGACAGCAGGCGACACACCGATACACCGATACGCCGCGCAGCGGCACACGGGGCACGAGGGAGGGGAGCCACATGGCATCGGAGCACATCCGCCGCTGGGAGTCCGGCGCACTCGCCCACGCCGTGACGGACCCCTTCGGCCAGGGCCCCCTCCCCTGGCTGCGCGGCACCGAGACGTACTTCGACGACACCGGCCAGGTGGTCCCCTGGTACGTGGACCCCGCCCCGGAGCACCTCGACCCGAAGCACCTCGACCCGAAGCACCTCACCTCCACCCGCCCCACCCGAGAGGGCCCCCGCGTCCCCGCCCCCCGCAACGCCCCCGCCCCGCCCCACGGCGCCCCCCGCTCGGCCGACGACGTCCGCCGCCAGATCAAGGGCTTCGTCTCCACCGGCGCCGTCGCCCCCGGCGAGGCCCTGGACTTCCACATCACCGTGGACCCACCCCAGGAATTCGGCGTCGACATCTACCGCATCGGCCACTACGGCGGCGACGGCGCAGCCAAGATCACCACGAGCCCCCGCCTCTCCGGCATCGTCCAGCCCCCGCCGCTGACCGCCGACCGCACGGTCTCCTGCCACCACTGGTGGCTGTCCTGGCGCCTTCAGGTCCCGTCGTACTGGAGCAACGGCGCCTACGTCGCCGTACTGACCACCGCCGACGGGTACCGCTCCCACATCCCCTTCACGGTCCGCGACGACCACCCGGCCGACCTCCTGCTGGTCCTGCCGGACATCACCTGGCAGGCGTACAACCTCTACCCGGAGGACGGCCGCACCGGCGCCAGCTTCTACCACGCCTGGGACGAGGACGGCCGCCTGCTCGGCGAGGCCGACGCCGCCACCACCGTCTCCTTCGACCGCCCCTACGCCGGCGCCGGCCTGCCCCTGCACGTGGGTCACGCCTACGACTTCATCCGGTTCGCCGAGCGCTACGGCTACGACCTCGCCTACGCCGACGCCCGCGACCTGCACTCCGGCCGCGTCGACCCCGCCCGCTACCGGGGCCTGGTCTTCCCCGGCCACGACGAGTACTGGTCGATCCCCATGCGCCGCACGGCCGAACTGGCCCGCGACACCGGCACCTCCCTGGTCTTCCTGTCCGCCAACACCCTGTACTGGCAGGTCGACCTCGCCCCCTCCCCTTCCGGCGTCCCCGACCGCCTGCTCACCTGCCGCAAGCGCAAGGGCCCCGGAAAACCCGTGCTGTGGCGTGAAATCGACCGTCCCGAGCAGCAGTTGCTCGGCATCCAGTACGCCGGCCGGGTGCCCGAACCGCAGCCCCTGATCGTCCGCAACGCCGGCCACTGGATGTGGGAGGCGACCGGCGCGCACGAGGGCGACGAGATCGAGGGCCTGGTCGCGGGCGAGGCGGACCGCTACTTCCCGCGCACCGCGCTGCCCGAGCACGAGGAGCGCGTCCTGCTCGCCCACTCCCCGTACACCGACGCCGACGGTGGCCGGCGCCACCAGGAGACGTCCCTGTACCGCGCCCCCTCCGGCGCCTGGGTGTTCGCGTCCGGGACGTTCGCCTGGTCACCGGCCCTGGACCGGCCGGGCCACGTCGACCCGCGCATCCAGCGCGCCACCGCCAACCTCCTGGACCGCATCTGCAAACGGGACTGACCCCCTGTCCGCGGCCCGCTCCCCGATACGGGACAATCGAGCCACTTGGACAGAACCACGGGGAGGAACCGTGTCCGGATTCGTCGAAAAGCCCGAGCCCGTTCAGGTGCCGGGCCTGGTGCATCTGCACACCGGCAAGGTGCGCGATCTGTACCGGAACGAGGCGGGCGACCTCGTGATGGTGGCCAGCGACCGCATGTCCGCCTACGACTGGGTGCTGCCCACCGAGATCCCCGACAAGGGCCGGGTGCTCACCCAGCTCTCCCTGTGGTGGTTCGACCAGCTGGCCGACCTGGTCCCCAACCACGTCCTGAGCACCGAGGCGCCCGAGGGCGCCCCCGCCGACTGGGCCGGCCGCACCCTGGTCTGCAAGTCCCTGCGGATGATCCCCGTGGAGTGCGTGGCCCGCGGCTACCTCACCGGCTCCGGCCTCGCCGAGTACCAGCAGTCCCGTACCGTCTGCGGTCTCGCCCTGCCCGAGGGCCTTGTCGACGGCTCCGAACTGCCCGCCCCGATCTTCACCCCGGCCACCAAGGCGGCCGTCGGCGAGCACGACGAGAACGTCTCCTACGAGGAGGTCGCCCGCCAGGTCGGCGCCGACACCGCCGCCCGGCTGCGCCAGACGACCCTCGCCGTCTACGGCCGCGCCCGCGACATCGCCCGTGACCGGGGCATCCTCCTCGCCGACACCAAGTTCGAGTTCGGGTTCGAGGGCGACGAGCTGGTCATCGCCGACGAGGTCCTCACCCCCGACTCCTCCCGCTTCTGGCCGGCCGACCAGTGGCAGCCGGGCCGCGCGCAGCCGTCGTACGACAAGCAGTTCGTGCGGGACTGGCTGACCTCCGCGGAATCCGGCTGGGACCGCAAGAGCGAGCAGCCGCCGCCCGCGCTGCCGGAGCAGATCGTCGAGGCCACCCGCGCCAAGTACGTCGAGGCGTACGAGCGTCTGACGGGCACCAGCTGGGCGTGACACGCCTGTGGCCCCTGGGACACCGGGGGCCAAGGGGCCAACACCCCTTAAGGGCACGAAAAAACCCCGGTCCAGAGGGACCGGGGTTCTTCTCCCGAGCGGACGACGAGGCTCGAACTCGCGACCTCAACCTTGGCAAGGTTGCGCTCTACCAACTGAGCTACGTCCGCAGTGCGCCGTGGCGCGAGAGCAACTATACCCAACCTCGCTCGCGCGCGAGACGCACTGCCGCATGACGGTTCTCCGCACCGAGCTTGGTGACGGCCGAGGAGAGGTAGTTGCGGACCGTCCCCTGGGACAGCGCGGCCCGCTCGGCGATCTCCGCGACGGGCGCCCCGTCGGCCGCCAGCTCCAGTACCTCCGCTTCCCGCGCGGTCAGCGGCGAGTCCCCGGCGGCGATGGCGTCGGCCGCCAACTCCGGGTCGACATAGCGGTTTCCGGCGTGCACGGTACGGATGATCTCGGCGAGCCGCTGGGCGCTGACGGTCTTCGGCACGAAGCCGCGCACCCCGGCCGCGAGCGCCCGCTTCAGATGCCCGGGCCGCCCGTGGCTGGTCACGATCAGCACCTTGCAGGCGGGCAGTTCCGCCCGCAGGGATGTGGCGACCTTCACACCGTCCGCCCCCGGCATCTGCAGATCCAGTACGGCGACATCGGGCGCGTGCGCCCGGGCCATCGCCAGTGCCTCGGGTCCCGTCGCGGCCTCGGCGACGATCACGAGATCGTCCTCCAGCGCGAGCAGCGCGGCCAGGGCACCCCGGATGAGGTGCTCGTCGTCCGCGAGCAGCAGCCGTACGGGAGTCATGCCCGCACCTCGCCCATCGCCGCCAACGGCACCTCGGCCACCACCCGGAACACCCCGTCCCCGGCACACGCCGCCTCCAGCGTGCCCTCCAGCGCGGCCAGCCGCTCCCGCAGCCCCGCCAGTCCCGAGCCGCCCGTATTCGGGCCGGCGGCACCGGCACCGTCGTTCTCCACCGTCAGCACCACCCGCCCCGCCTCCACCCGAAGCCCCACGGCACAGCGCCCGGCGTCCCCGTGCCGCAGCACATTGGTCGTCGCCTCCCGTACGACCCAGCCCAGCGCCGACTGCACCTCGGCGGGCAGCCCGGCGGCCTGCCCGCTGACCTCGCACTCGATCCCGGCGGCCGTCAGCACCCCCTTCGCCCCGGCGAGCTCGACCTCCAGATCGGCCTCCCGGTAGCCGCGTACGACATCGCGCACCTCGCGCTGCGACTCCTGTGCGATCCGCTGCACCTCGGTCATCTGCTCCACGGCCTCCGGCCGTTCCCGCCGGGCCAGTTGGACGGCGAGCTCGCTCTTGAGGGCGATCACGGCGAGGTTGCGCCCCATCACATCGTGCAGATCGCGCGCGAACCGCAGCCGCTCCTCGGCGACCGCGAGCCGGGCACGGGTCTCGCGGGCCGCGTCGAGCTCGTAGACGGCGTTCAGCAGCCAGACGGAGAACATGGAGGTGAAGGCGAGGAACCCGCCGCCGAACAGCACCACGACCGCGGTGAACAGCGCGACGGGCGCGGACAGCCCCAGGGGCCAGGACACGGCGGCGGCCCCCAGCGCGAAGCCGCCCACGACCGCGAACACCCGCCGCCGGTCGCGCACCCCGAGCGCGATGGTGCCCGCCCCGAAGGGCAGGACGCCCCCGAAGACCAGCCCGGCGGAGGACGCCACGTCCCGGCCGCCCGGCCCGTGCTCGGCGAGCGTGATCGCGGCGACGGCGATCGCCGCGGTCACGACGGCGAGCGTCCCCATCAGCCGCAGCGGCTGCGGCCCCTGCCCGCGCGTCCAGTCCAGTGCCCGCGACGCGGTCACCATGACGACCGCGGCGTGCACGCACACCGCGAGCAGCAGCCACACGCCGATCTCCGGCCCGGCCTCGCCCAGGGCGGAGACACCGACGGCGAAGACCTCGGTCACCCCGAAGAAGTGGAACGACCAGCGGGTGTACGTCTCGACCTTGGCCGGCGTGCTCTTGCGCCGCCACCATCCCCCGGGCCTGCGCATCCGTCCCCCAACCCCCGTATCCGTGCGTCAGCGCCGCGGCTCCCACCGGAACCACCGCCGTACAGCAAACACCGCGACCAGTGTCCAGGCCAGAGCGGTCGCCGCGGCGCCCAGCGCCTCGGCCGCCGACAGCTCCCCGCTCCAGCCGCCGCGCACCAGCGTGATCACCCCGGTCAGCGGCAGCAGCTCGAAGGCCGAGGCCACCGTGTCCGGCGCCAGCTCCAGCGGGACCATGATCCCGGAGCCGATCATCGAGATCATCACCAGCGGCAGCGCGGTGGCCTGGGCGCTCTCCACGGTCCGGGTGAAGGCCGCGGTGACGGCGGCCAGCGCCGCGCACAGCACCAGCCCCAGCAGCAGCCCCAGCACGGCGAGATGGACCGCCTTCGGCGCGGGCACGTCCAGCAGCACCGTGCAGCCGGCCACCAGCACCAGCGACTGGAGCAGCCCCGTCACGACGGCCGGCAGCGAGGCCCCGGCCAGGATCTCCGTGTCCCGCAGTTCACCGGTGCGCAGCCGCTTGAGCACCAGCTCCTCGCGCCGCCCGACGAACACGCCGACGAGCGCCGAGTACACCGCGAACAGCAGCGAGAACCCGATGGCGCCGGGCAGCATCACCAGCCCCACGCTCAGCCCCGCCTCGGCGAGCTCCATGTCCTCGATCACCGACCGCACGCTGAACGGCAGCACCAGCGGTACGGCCACCGCCCCGACGAGCATGCCCTTGCTCCGCCCGAACAGGATCAGCTCGGCCCGCGCGAGCGCCCCGACCCGCCCCATGGCCGTGCTCACCGTCGCCGTCCCCGCGGAACGCACCGCGCCCCTGCGCTCCCCGGCCGCTTTCATGCCACCGCCTTCCGTGCCGGTTCCCCCTGCCGTCCTCATCCCGCGACCGCCTTCCGTGCCGGTTCCCCCTGCCGTCCTCATCCCGCGACCGCCTTCCGTGCCGATTTCCCCGCCGCCTCCCGCGCGATCCCCAGAAACGCCTCCTCCAGCGAGGCCGCCCGCACATCCAGCCCGCGCAGCTCCACGCCGGCCCGCTCGGCCCACACCAGCAGCCGGGTCGCCGCCCGCTGGAGCTCATGGGTGCGCAGCCGGACGACCCCGCCGTCCACGCTGTGCCCGCTCACCCCGAGCTCGGCCAGCGGCGGCAGATCACCGAGGACGTAGCCCTCCGGCAGCCGGAAGGAGATGTGGGAGGGCTGCGCCTCGGTCACCTCGGCCGGTGTCCCCGTGGCCGCGATCCGCCCCTGGTGCAGGATCGCCAGCCGCCCGGCGAGATCCTCGGCCTCCTCCAGGTAGTGCGTGGTCAGCAGCACCGTCGTCCCCGCGTCGCGCAGCTCCCGCACCAGCTCCCAGGTCTCCCGGCGCCCCTCCGCGTCGAGCCCGGTCGTCGGCTCGTCGAGGAACAGCACCTCCGGATCGCCCAGCAGCGCCAGCGCCAGGTCCAGCCGTCGGCGCTCCCCGCCCGACAGCTGTTTGACCCGTACGCCGGTCCGGTGGGCGAGCCCCACCCGCTCCAGCACCTCGCCGGTGGGCCGCGCGCCGGTCACGCATCCCGCCCACATCCGTGCGGTCTCGCCGACGGTCAGCTCGGGCGGGAACCCGCCTTCCTGGAGCATCACACCGGTCCGCGGGCGTACGGCGGCCCGCTCGGCGTAGGGATCATGGCCGAGGACGCTCACCCGCCCGCCGCTGGGCCGCGCCAGCCCCTCCAGCAGTTCGACGGTGGAGGTCTTGCCCGCCCCGTTGGTGCCCAGCAGCGCGAAGATCTCCCCGCGTTTCACGTGAAACGTGATCCCGCGAACCGCTTCGAACCCGCCCCCGTACACCCGCCGCAGATCGGTGACATCGATCACGTGGTCTGTCGTGTTCATGCGTTCAGCATCCGACCGGAAGCCCGCGGACAGCAGTGCGTGCTGTCACCACTCGCCATGACAAATGTCAGAGCGGCGCGGTGAGGGCATGAAAAAACCCCGGTCCAGAAGGACCGGGGTTTTTCTCCCGAGCGGACGACGAGGCTCGAACTCGCGACCTCAACCTTGGCAAGGTTGCGCTCTACCAACTGAGCTACGTCCGCATTGCCGCCGATCGGCTTTCACCGACCGGTGCGAGCACCAGCCTACCCGATCCACAGCAGTGGTCGTGACGGCGATGCAGAGCGGGTGACAGGAATCGCACACTGCGCCTTCCCCCTGGAAGGGGGATGTTCTACTACTGAACTACACCCGCATGCCGCTGTGAGCTGGGCTTTCCGGCCCCGCCCCGTGGCGTGCTCCAGACTCTAGCTGATCAGCAGGGGTGCTGTGCAAGTCCGTTGTGCCAGGGGGCGGGTGAGCGGCTGCCGGCGGTGGCTCACTGTGCGGCGCTGAACGCCTCGTAGACCTTCTTGGGGATGCGGCCCCGCGCGGGCACGTCCATCTTGTTCGCCTGGGCCCAGGCCCGTACGGCCGCGGGGTCGGGGGCGACCTCCGTCTGCCGGAAGGCGCGCCCGGACCTCGACCGCTTGCGGCCGGCCTCCACGTAGGGCGCGAGCGCCTTACGCAGTTTCTCGGCATTGGCTTCATTCAGGTCGATCTCGTACGACTTGCCGTCGAGTCCGAAGGCGATCGTTTCCGCCGCTTCAGATCCGTCGATGTCGTCGAAGAGTGTGACCACGACCTTCTGCGCCACGAATATCGGTCCCTTCGTCCGGTAGCCCATGCAGCTCAGCTGCGATGACGTACCGAGTTGTCGGCTATTGCCAATTCATTTGTACAGTGCCCGGCATTGCAAAGGAAGCCCGACTAAATCTCTCCGCGTGTCCGCGCGCAATACCTCTCGCGGGCCGTTCGGCGATCTTTCCCGGAACTTTTCCCGAACGCACCCCTCCGATGCCGGATCGTGATCGCGGTCACGTAGGTTCCTACGACTCTACTCGCGTAGAAATTTTGTGCGGGTAGTCTGAAGGAACCTGCTCAGCACCACACACCGGGAGTGCCAGTGGCACGCGTCGTAGTCGACGTCATGCTCAAGCCGGAGATCCTCGACCCCCAGGGCCAGGCGGTGCAGCGCGCACTGCCGCGGCTGGGTTTCGAAGGCATCTCGGACGTCCGTCAGGGAAAGCGTTTCGAACTGGAAGTTGACGGGCCGGTCGACGAGGCCGCGCTCGCCCGCATCCACGATCTTGCGGAATCCTTCCTCGCCAACACCGTGATCGAGGACTTCACCGTCAAGGTCGAGGAAGTCGCGGAGGCGGCGAAGTGACCGCTCGTATTGGCGTCGTCACTTTCCCGGGGAGTCTCGACGACCGGGACACCCAGCGCGCGATCCGCCTCGCGGGCGCCGAACCGGTCGCCCTGTGGCACAAGGACAAGGACCTCCACCAGGTCGACGCCGTCGTGCTGCCCGGCGGTTTCTCCTACGGCGACTATCTGCGGGCCGGCGCCATCTCCCGCTTCTCGCCGGTGATGGAGACCGTCATCGAGCAGGCGAAGGCCGGCATGCCGGTCCTCGGCATCTGCAACGGCTTCCAGATCCTCACCGAGGCCCACCTGCTGCCCGGCGGCATGCTCGGCAACGACCACCTGCACTTCATCTGCCGCGACCAGAAGCTGCGGGTGGAGAACGCGTCGACGGCCTGGACCAGCGACTACGAGCAGGGCCAGGAGATCCACATCCCGCTGAAGAACATGGACGGCCGCTATGTGGCCGACCAGTACACGCTGGACAAGCTGGAGGCCGAGGGCCGGGTCGCGTTCCGCTATCTGGACTTCAACCCCAACGGCTCGCTGAACGACATCGCCGGCATCACCAACGAGGCCGGCAACGTCGTGGGCCTGATGCCGCACCCGGAGCACGCCACGGAGCCGCTCATCGGCACCGGCCGCACCGACGGCCTCCCCTTCTTCACCTCGATCCTCAAGAAGCTGGTCAACGCATGAGCCGGACGCCTCTGGACACGGTCGAGCACGCGGCCGCGACCCCCGACGTCGAGCTGCCCTGGGCCGAACTCGGCCTGAAGAAGGACGAGTACGAGCGCGTGGTCGAGATCCTCGGCCGCCGGCCCACCGGTGCCGAGCTCGCCATGTACTCGGTCATGTGGTCCGAGCACTGCTCGTACAAGTCCTCCAAGGTCCACCTCCGCCAGTTCGGCGAGAAGGCCCCCCAGTCCGACGCCATGCTCGTCGGCATCGGCGAGAACGCCGGTGTGGTCGACGTCGGCCAGGGCTACGCGGTCACCTTCAAGGTCGAGTCGCACAACCACCCGTCCTATGTCGAGCCCTACCAGGGCGCGGCCACGGGTGTCGGCGGCATCGTCCGCGACATCATCGCGATGGGCGCCCGCCCGGTCGCGGTCGTCGACCCGCTGCGCATGGGCGCGGCCGACCACCCCGACACCAAGCGCGTGCTGCCGGGTGTCGTCGCCGGCATCGGCGGCTACGGCAACTGCCTGGGTCTGCCCAACATCGGCGGCGAGGTCGTCTTCGACTCCTGCTACCAGGGCAACCCGCTGGTCAACGCCGGTGCCATCGGCGTCATGCGGCACGAGGACATCCACCTCGCGAAGGCGTCCGGCGCGGGCAACAAGGTCATCATGTACGGCGCCCGCACGGGCGGCGACGGCATCGGCGGCGCCTCGATCCTGGCCTCCGAGACCTTCGACGACGCCAAGCCCTCGAAGCGTCCCGCCGTGCAGGTCGGCGACCCCTTCCAGGAGAAGCTGCTCATCGAGTGCACCCTGGAGGCGTTCAAGGAGAAGCTCGTGGTCGGCATCCAGGACCTGGGTGCCGCCGGAATCTCCTGCGCCACCAGCGAGTTGGCCTCCAACGGCTCCGGCGGTATGCGCGTCATCCTGGACGACGTCCCGCTGCGCGACTCCACGCTCTCGCCCGAGGAGATCCTCATGAGCGAGTCGCAGGAACGCATGTGCGCGGTCGTCGAGCCCGACAAGGTCGACCGCTTCCTCGAGATCTGCGACAAGTGGGACGTCATCGCCACCGTCATCGGTGAGGTCACCGACGGCGACCGCCTGGAGATCTTCTGGCACGGCGAGAAGATCGTCGACGTCGACCCGCGCACGGTCGCCCACGAGGGCCCGACCTACGAGCGCCCGTACGCCCGCCCGTCCTGGCAGGACGAGCTCCAGGCGGACGACGCGAACAAGCTGCCGCGTCCGGCGACGTCGGAGGAGCTGAAGGACCAGGTCCTGAAGCTGGTGGGTTCGCCCAACCAGGCGTCCAAGAAGTGGATCACCTCCCAGTACGACCACTTCGTGCAGGGCAACACCGTCCTCGCCCAGCCCGAGGACTCCGGCATGATCCGCATCGACGAGGAGACCGGCCTCGGCGTCGCCATCGCGACGGACGGCAACGGCCGGTACGCCAAGCTCGACCCGTACACGGGCGCGCAGCTGGCGCTGGCGGAGGCGTACCGGAACGTGGCGACCACGGGTGCCAAGCCCCTCGCGGTCTCCGACTGCCTCAACTTCGGTTCGCCCGAGGACCCGGCGGTCATGTGGCAGTTCGCGGAGGCCGTGCGCGGTCTGGCCGACGGCTGCCAGCAGCTGGGCACCCCGGTGACCGGCGGCAATGTCTCGCTGTACAACCAGACGGGCGAGGCCGCCATCCACCCGACGCCGGTCGTCGCCGTGCTCGGCGTGATCGACGACGTGGCCCGCCGTACGCCGGTCGCCTTCCAGGAGGAGGGCCAGCTGATCTACCTCCTCGGCGACACGCGTGAGGAGTTCGGTGGCTCGGCCTGGTCCCAGGTGATCCACGACCACCTCGGCGGCCTGCCCCCGCAGGTGGACCTGGAGCGCGAGCGGCTGCTCGCCGACATCCTGATCTCCGCCTCCCGCGACGGCATGATCGACTCCGCGCACGACCTCTCCGACGGCGGCCTGATCCAGGCGGTCGTGGAGTCGGCGCTGCTCGGGGGGAAGGGCGCGCGTCTCGTCGTACCGGACGGGCTCGACGCGTTCACGTTCCTCTTCTCCGAGTCCGCGGGCCGTGCGATCGTGGCCGTCCCGCGCTCCGAGGAGGTCCGCTTCAACGACATGTGCGGCGCCCGGGGTCTGCCCGCCACCCGTATCGGTGTGGTCGACGGTGACACCGTGGAGGTGCAGGGCGAGTTCACCCTCACGCTCGCCGAGCTGCGCGAGGCGCACGAGAGCACCATCCCGGCGCTGTTCGCGTAGGCGCGTCGGCGGCGAAGCCCCCGTCCGGTCCCGTACCGGTCGGGGGCTTCGGCGTTCCCGGACCCCAGGGAAGCGCAGAACAGTTGCACGGAATTACGTAACTCCGTAATCTCTAGGTGTGGACCTCGAAGCACGCGTCGCCGATCTCGAGCGCCGGCTGGCTGCCCTGGAGGGCGAACGGCGCACCAAGCCCCGCCTGGGCGACGGCGACTTCTGGGCGCTGAACGGCCTCCGGGAACAGCTCGCCGAGGCGGGCGAGCCGGACGGGGGCGTGCTGTTCACCGGGGCGGTACGGCTGCCGACGGGGGAGCAGTACGCCTGGCAGGACGGCGCGTTGACCAAGGTCGTCCTGGCGGAGGACTGGACGTCCGCCGCGGAGTCGTTCGCGGCGCTCGGGCACCCGGTCCGGCTGCGACTGCTCCACGAGATCCTCGGCGGGCGCCGCACCGCGGCCGAGCTCGCCGACTCCGCGGACCTGGGCACGACCGGCCAGATCTACCACCACCTGCGCCAACTCGTCGGCGCCGGCTGGCTGCACACACCCGGCCGCGGCCGCTACGAGGTCCCGCCGGGCCGGGTGGTGCCGCTGCTGGTGGCGCTGTCGGCGTCCCGGTCCTGACCCACCATCCGCTCCGGCCGTCCGCGTACCGCCCTGACCAGGCCGTACGCGCCCCGGCCCGGCCGATCGCACACCCGCACACATCACGCACGCATCACTGGGGGAACGATGAACGCGCGCAAACTCGCCATGATCACCTTCCGGCTCCTGCTCCTGGGCTTCTTCGTCCTGGTGGCCCTGGACGCCTTCCTCGACCTCGGCCACCCGCACTGGTGGAACTTCCTGCCGCTCGTCGCCGCCTTCGCCCTCGTCGGCGTGCTCAACCGCTGGGGCGGAGCCCCCGACAACCCGCAGGTCGGCCGGGACCCCGTGGAGGTCGCCCCGCCCGTCACCGGCCGCTGGCTCGCCCTGAACAGCCCGGCCGACCGGACCCCGAGCCACGGCACCCACGCCTACGGGCAGACCTTCGCCATCGACCTCGTCGCCGAGCCGGAGCCCGGCGCCCGCCCCGAGTTCAGCCTGCTGTGGCCGCCCGCCCGCCGCCCCTCCGCCTACCCCGCCTTCGGCGCACCGCTGCTGGCCGCCGCCGACGGCACGGTGGTCAGCGCGAGCGACACCCAGCGCGACCACCTCAGCCGCACCTCGCTGCCCGCGCTCGCCTATCTGATGCTCTTCGAGGCGTCGGCGCGCGAGACGCTCGGCGTCCGGCGGCTGCTCGGCAACCACGTCGTCCTCGACCTCGGCGACGGCGTCTACGCGCTCTACGCCCACCTCAGCCGCGGCTCCCTCGCCGTGCGCCCCGGCGAACGGGTGCGCGCCGGTCAGCTGCTCGCCCGGTGCGGCAACTCCGGCAACTCCACCGAGCCGCATGTGCACTTCCAGCTGATGGACGGCCCCGACCCGGACACCGCCCGCGGCATCCCGTTCCACTGGCCCGGCCTCGGCGTACCCCGCAACGGCGAGGCGTTCGAGGCCCCCTCGGCGCAGTCGGCCCCGGCCTGAGAACACGCCGTCGGCCCGCTCGGCCCGGTGCGAAAACACCCCGTCGGCCCGCTCGCCCCCGCGTAGGCTGCGGCCATGTCTCCGGCCAAGAAGCGCGCCCGCACCTATGACCCCGCCAAGATCCGTACCGCGGTGTTCGCCCAGTTCGGGCAGGTCCGCCGGGCCGTGGAGAGCCTTACCGCCGATCAACTCGCCCTGCCCACACGGCTGGGCGAGTGGACCGTACGGGATCTGGCCGCGCACCTCACCATGACCGTGGCCGCCGTCAGCCGCGCCCTGGAGCGCGAGGAGCCGGCGAAGGCGGACATCGCGCTGCTCGACTACCCCGCGGTGACGGCTCCCTTCGCCCGGGCCATCGCCGACGGCACCCGGCAGCTGGCCGCCGCCCACCCCGACCTCGACGCCCTGTACGCCCGCACCGAGGACGAGCTCACCGCCCACCTCGCCGCGGCCCCCGAGACCCGCCTGCTGGACATCCGCGCCGGCGGCATGACGCTCACCGACTACCTGGTCACCCGCACCGTCGAACTCGTCGTCCACACCGACGACCTGAACGCCGCCGTGCCCGGTCTGGACATCCCGCTCGACAGGCAGGCCCTGGCCGCCTGCACCCGTCTGCTCGCCGACGCCCTCGCCGCGAAGGCCCCCGGCGGCGCCACCGAGGTACGGATCCCGCCGTACGCCGTGGTGCAGTGCGTCGAGGGCCCCCGGCACACCCGCGGCACCCCGCCGAACGTCGTCGAGACCGACCCGCTGACCTGGATCCGCCTCGCCACCGGCCGTCTGACCTGGGCGGAGGCCCTGGGGCAGGCCAAGGTCAGCGCGAGCGGGGAGCGGGCCGACCTCAGCGGGCTGCTGCCGCTCATGGCGTGACACGGCGGGGGGAACCGATTCGGCGGGTCCCCCGTCCCACCGGCATGGACAAGCAGCGACTGACCCTCGCGGCCCTCACCCTGCTCCCCCTGCTGGCCGCCTGCGGCACCGAGAAGGCCGGCGGCGACGCCGTCGGCGCCGGCCCGGACGTCACCGGCGTGCGCTGGGCCGTCACCGACATCACCGTCGACAACCGCACCCACAAGGCCCCCGGCACCGCCCATCTGCGCATCTCCGCCGACGGAAGGACCGAGGGCAACCTCGGCTGCAACGGCTTCAGCTCGGACGCCGACCTCGACGGCGACCGGGTCACCTTCCGCGAGCTCGGTGCCACCGAGATGGCCTGCGAGAACCTGCGCTTCGAGGAGACCTTCGCCAAGACCCTGACCGACGGCACCCTCACCGCCCGCGCGCAGGGCGACCACCTCACCCTCACCACCGCCGACGGCGACCGCGTCCGGCTCACCGAGCAGAAGCCCGCCGCGCTCGCCGGCACCCGGTGGACGATCACCGACCCGGCCTCCCAGGGCCGCGCCCACCTCGTCTTCGACACCTCCGCCGGCACCGTCTCCGGGAACGCGGGCTGCAACCGGATCAACGCCGAGGCGACGGTCCGCGACGGCCGTATCACGCTGGGCTCGGTCGCCACCACCCGAATGGTGTGCGAAGGCTCACTCATGCATACCGAAAGGGCGCTCCTGCGGGTCCTCGACGGCACCGTCGATTACCGGATCGATCACCGCACCCTCACTCTGACCAGCGAAAACGGCGACATCGCGACCGCTGTCGCCGAGCGGTGATCCCTTACCGGCGGGTATCCCCAATTCGGACCAGTGGTCGATCTCGCCTACACTCGAAGGCGTGCCACGTGGTGACGGTCGACTCAATCACGATCTGCTCCCCGGCGAGAAAGGCCCCCAGGACGCGTGTGGCGTCTTCGGTGTCTGGGCTCCGGGCGAAGAGGTCGCAAAGCTCACGTACTTCGGGCTCTACGCCCTCCAGCATCGGGGTCAGGAATCCGCGGGAATCGCGGTCAGCAACGGCTCCCAGATCCTCGTCTTCAAGGACATGGGCCTGGTCTCCCAGGTCTTCGACGAGACCTCTCTCGGTTCGCTCCAGGGTCACATCGCGGTCGGACACGCCCGCTACTCGACCACCGGCGCCTCCGTGTGGGAGAACGCCCAGCCGACGTTCCGCGCCACCGCGCACGGTTCGATCGCGCTCGGCCACAACGGCAACCTCGTCAACACGGCCGAGCTGGCCGAGATGGTCGCCGCCCTGCCGAACGACAACAACAGCCGCTCCACCCGGGTGGCCGCCACCAACGACACCGACCTGCTCACCGCGCTGCTCGCGGCCCAGGTCGACGAGGACGGCAAGCCGCTGACCATCGAGGAGGCCGCCCATCAGGTCCTCCCGCAGGTCAAGGGCGCTTTCTCGCTCGTCTTCATGGACGAGCACACCCTCTACGCCGGCCGTGACCCGCAGGGCATCCGCCCGCTGGTCCTCGGCCGTCTGGAGCGCGGCTGGGTCGTCGCCTCCGAGACCGCCGCGCTGGACATCTGCGGCGCCAGCTTCGTGCGCGAGATAGAGCCGGGCGAGTTCATCGCGATCGACGAGAACGGCCTGCGCACCTCGCGATTCGCGGAAGCGAAGCCCAAGGGCTGTGTCTTCGAGTACGTGTACCTCGCCCGCCCCGACACCGACATCGCCGGCCGCAACGTGTACCTCTCCCGCGTGGAGATGGGCCGCCGCCTGGCGAAGGAGGCCCCGGTCGAGGCCGACCTGGTCATAGCGACCCCGGAGTCCGGCACCCCGGCCGCCATCGGCTACGCGGAGGCGTCCGGCATCCCGTTCGGCGCCGGCCTGGTCAAGAACGCCTACGTCGGCCGCACCTTCATCCAGCCCTCCCAGACGATCCGCCAGCTCGGCATCCGGCTGAAGCTGAACCCGCTGAAGGAAGTCATCAAGGGCAAGCGCCTGGTCGTCGTCGACGACTCCATCGTGCGCGGCAACACCCAGCGGGCCCTGGTCCGCATGCTGCGCGAGGCGGGCGCCGCCGAGGTCCACATCCGGATCTCCTCCCCGCCGGTGAAGTGGCCCTGCTTCTTCGGCATCGACTTCGCCACCCGCGCCGAGCTCATCGCCAACGGCATGACGATCGACGAGATCGGCACGTCCCTGGGCGCCGACTCCCTGGCGTACATCTCCATCGACGGCATGATCGAGGCGACCACCATCGCCAAGCCGAACCTGTGCCGCGCCTGCTTCGACGGCGAGTACCCGATGGAGCTCCCCGACCCCGAGCTGCTCGGCAAGCAGCTCCTGGAGACGGAGCTGGCCGCCGGTCCGGCCGCCACGGCCGCGGCCGACGCGATCCGCCGCCCGTAGACAGCCCGTATCACTGCAGTACGACACGAAAGTTCTCACTCTCATGCCTGAGACCACTGGTGCCAGCTACGCAGCCGCGGGCGTCGACATCGAAGCGGGCGACCGCGCGGTCGAGCTGATGAAGGAGTGGGTGAAGAAGACCCAGCGCCCCGAGGTCCTCGGCGGCCTCGGCGGTTTCGCCGGACTCTTCGACGCCTCCGCCCTCAAGCGCTACGAGCGTCCGCTGCTCGCCTCCGCCACCGACGGCGTCGGCACGAAGGTCGACATCGCCCGCCGGCTGGGCGTCTACGACACCATCGGCCACGACCTGGTCGCCATGGTCATGGACGACATCGTGGTGTGCGGTGCCGAGCCGCTGTTCATGACCGACTACATCTGCGTCGGCAAGGTCCACCCCGAGCGGGTCGCGGGCATCGTCAAGGGCATCGCCGAGGGCTGTGTGCTGGCGGGATGCGCTCTGGTGGGCGGCGAGACGGCCGAACACCCCGGTCTGCTGGGCGAGGACGACTTCGACGTCGCCGGCGCCGGTACGGGCGTCGTGGAGGCCGACCGGCTGCTGGGCGCGGATCGTATCCGTAAGGGTGACGCGGTCATCGCCATGGCGTCCTCCGGCCTTCACTCCAACGGGTACTCCCTGGTCCGCCACGTCCTGCTGCAGCAGGCGGGCCTGTCCCTGGACGCCCGGATCGAGGAGCTCGGCCGCACCCTCGGCGAGGAGCTGCTGGAGCCCACCAAGATCTACTCGCTGGACTGCCTGGCGCTCACCCGCACCACCGAGGTCCACGCCTTCAGCCACATCACCGGCGGCGGCCTCGCGGCGAACCTGGCCCGCGTCATCCCGGACGGCCTGCACGCCACCGTCGACCGCTCCAGCTGGACCCCGGACCCGATCTTCGACCTCGTCGGGAAGACGGGGCAGGTCGAGCGCCTGGAGCTGGAGAAGACCCTGAACATGGGCGTCGGCATGATGGCGATCGTCCCCGAGGAGTCCGTGGACGTGGCCCTGGCGACGCTGGCCGACCGGAATGTGGACGCCTGGGTGGCCGGTGAGATCACCGACCGCGGCGAGCACACCACGGGCGCGGAGCTGGTCGGCGACTACGCCTGACGGCAGATCCGGCGGGGCCGCCGCACGGCGGTGAGCCCCGCACGGCAGCACGAAACCCGGTCCGGTGCTTATCGGCTCCGGACCGGGTAACGGTCAAGCGGCTGCAAGCGTTACGCGCCGCGACGCTGTTGCGAGGAGTCCTCGTCCTCGTCGTCCTCGTCGTCGTCCTCATAGAGGTCGGCGTACCGGGAGTACAGGTCGTCGTCGTGCTCATCGTCCTCGAAGCGGTCGCCGTTCGGCGACTGGTTCGACGTCGATGCGCCCAGCTCTTCAGCCAGGCGTGAGAGGTCCGTCCCACCGCTGTTGTACTTCAGCTGGCGGGCGACCTTCGTCTGCTTGGCCTTGGCCCGGCCGCGCCCCATGGCTCGACCCCCTCAACGACGGGGCTCGACGGCCCCAGAGTCTGACACGCGTTCATGATCCGGAACGGACTCTCCGTAGAGAGGCCGGTCCGTAGGGCTTCCACGGTACCTGAGCCCGCGCCCATACGGTACGTCGCCCGCAGCACGCGCGTGTGCCCAGGACCTTCGAGGTGCCCTGTCCTCGCTGGTCAATGGCGATTTTAACCACTTAATGAGGGACGACCCGCCGGTTGAAGTGAGAGTTCTCTCTAACCGACCCCCGGCGGGTACCGCACGGACCGTGGGCCCCTGCTCGGCGGAACGTCAGCGTCCGCGGGCGGCGGCCGCCTCGTGCATCCGCTGCTCGGCGATCCGGTCGGCCGCGGCGGCCGGCGGGATCCCGTCCGCCTTCGCACGTGCGAATATGGCGAGCGTGGTGTCGTAGATCTTCGCCGCCTTGGCCTTGCACCGGTCGAAGTCGAAACCGTGCAGCTCGTCGGCCACCTGGATCACGCCACCGGCGTTCACCACGTAGTCCGGCGCGTAGAGGATCCCGCGGTCGGCGAGGTCCTTCTCCACACCCGGATGGGCGAGCTGGTTGTTGGCCGCGCCGCAGACCACCTTGGCGGTCAGCACCGGCACCGAGTCGTCGTTCAGGGCACCGCCCAGCGCGCAGGGCGCGTAGATGTCCAGGCCCTCGACGCGGATCAGCGCCTCGGTGTCGGCGACGGCGCTCACGCCGCCCTCCGGGTGGCGGTCGAGGATGCGCTGCACGGCGTCCGCGCGCACGTCGGTGATGACGACCTCGGCGCCCTCCGCGCGCAGGTGCTCGACCAGGTGGTGGCCGACCTTGCCGACGCCCGCGATGCCCACCGTGCGGCCGCGCAGCGACGGGTCGCCCCACAGGTGCTGGGCCGAGGCCCGCATGCCCTGGTACACACCGAAGGCGGTGAGCACCGACGAGTCACCGGCGCCGCCGTTCTCGGGGGAGCGGCCGGTCGTCCAGCGGCACTCGCGTGCCACCACGTCCATGTCGGCCACGTAGGTGCCGACGTCGCAGGCGGTGACGTAGCGGCCGCCGAGCGAGGCCACGAACCGGCCGTAGGCCAGCAGCAGCTCCTCGGACTTGATCTTCTCCGGGTCGCCGATGATCACGGCCTTGCCGCCGCCGTGCTCAAGACCGGCCATGGCGTTCTTGTACGACATGCCGCGCGCGAGGTTCAGCGCGTCGGCGACGGCCTCCTCCTCGTTCGCGTACGGGTAGAAGCGCGTACCGCCGAGGGCAGGGCCGAGGGCGGTGGAGTGGATGGCGATGACGGCCTTGAGGCCGCTGGCGCGGTCCTGGCAGAGCACGACTTGCTCGTGGCCCCCCTGGTCCGAGTGGAACAGGGTGTGCAGGACGCCGTCGGTTACGTCGGTCACTGTGGTGACTCCTGGGTAAGCAGAGGCGGTTGGGAGGGGGTCCCGTGCGGGTGGCGGGGCCCCGTTGGGCTGAAGAGTAAGGCCTGTCCGGGGCGCTCCACCTCGCCGTGCTCAGGATCACCTACGCACGGAGTACCCCCGTGCGAGGATTCGCATGGTTTTCCCGTTCCCGCGCGAGCGGGTTCCGCAGGTTTTCCCGGCAGGCGGCGGGGGAGGGAGCAGGCGTGCCCAAGGTGTCCTCGGTGATCGTCCCCTACGCGGCCTACTTGCGCGTGTACGAGCCGCTGGCCGCCTTCCCCGAGCCCGAACGCGCGCACTGGGCGCGCTACGCCCACCGCCCCGAGCACCCCACCTACCAGGACGAACTGCGCCGCTCGCTGGCCGACTTGCTGCCCACCCCGCCGGTCGCGGTACCGGTGCACGAGAGCGCGGACGCCTTCGTCCTGGAGCTCGACGGCGTGGTCCACGTCTGCCCCTGGCGCACCCGGCTGCGCGGCTGGCAGGCGCTCGGCGATCTCGGCGAGGAGCTGCCGCCGCCGGTCCTGGACGCCGTACTGCCGCCCGTGCTGCGCGAGCAGGCCGCGCAGGACTACGAGCGCTGGCTGGCCCGCAACCCCGACGCCCGCCCCTGGATCCGCACGGCGACCTGGCAGGTGCCGCTGAACTGGTTCGTGCTGGTCGCCGACGAGGAGCGGGAGTACGTCAAGGGGACCGCCGAGGAGGTGCCCGTGCTGCGCTACCGCACCCCGATGGTGCAGGCGCGGCGCCGGGTCGCGCGGGGGCTGCGCGCGCTGCGGGACTCCGTCGACGAGGGGCCGCTGATCGACGGGCTGGTGGACGTCGGGCGCTGGCTGGAGGAGTTCCATCCGCGCTCGCTGGTCGAGCTGGACTACGGCGGGCTCGTGCACGTCCTGCCGGCGGGCGATCTGGAGGGCGACCACTCCGCGGCGGACGTGGCCGCCGGCATCGACGCGCTGCGCCGGGGCGACCCGGTCGCGGCGGGGCGGGCGTACGGACGGCTGGTCGAGCGCTGGCGCGCGGTGCGGGACCTCCGGTCGGCGAACTGAGGGCCGCCCGCCGGTGCGATCTGACACCGCGACAGAAACGTCACCTTCGGAGTGACGCGCGTCACGGCTTGAACCCGGTGAACCGCGTACGGTCTACCGCACTTCCAGAAGTTGACGGGACGTAGATCCCGATCCGGGCGTTTTCCCCCAAGAGTGACAGACCGCACGTACAGGGGCCTTGCGCCCCATGGCCCCCCTCGTGCCAAAATAGGACAAGGAGCCCGGGGAGGGCTCTTTCTCAGCATTGCACGCTTTGGGGGGTCTGATGACTCCTGATCGCCCTGTGACTGATCGTCACAGCGGCGTGACTGTCCGCTATGGCATGGTCCATCGGCTTCCGTCGCTGATGAACACCTGGGAGGGCAATTCCATCGGTTTGGCCGACGCGGCTGGACAGATGGTGTAGTTGTAGTGCCGAGGACAAGCCGTTCGTCCTATAACCGACTCGACTCGCGTCCGCCATTTCGGGCAACGCGGGTCAAGGTGCAGAATTTAGAGGAAAGAACCGAGAAGGTTCGGTTCTCCCGAGGAGGCCGCTCATGACCGCTCGCACCCCTGATGCCGAGCCGCTGCTGACCCCGGCTGAGGTCGCCACGATGTTCCGCGTCGACCCCAAGACGGTCACGCGGTGGGCGAAGGCCGGCAAGCTCACGTCGATCCGCACGCTCGGCGGGCACCGCCGCTACCGCGAGGCCGAGGTCCGCGCTCTGCTCGCGGGCATCCCGCAGCAGCGCAGCGAGGCCTGAACAACTGCATAACCGGGCAAACCGACTGGACCCCCAACCTGGTCGAGGCGCCCGACACCCCCTAGCTCCAAGCGACGCGGGTCCTGCCCCAACAGGCCCCACGCCCACGCCGAACAGAACGTCACAGGCACAACCAGGGTGCGTCGTAGATCGCGCTGGACTCCGCCGGGTCCAGCGCGATCTTTTTGTGTCCGGGGCCGGTACCAGTCCGCGGGGGTGGGGGCGGGCTGCGAGGAGCCGCGGTGACAGCCCTGAAGACTGGTGCAATTGCACATATTAAATTGACCGGTTGTAGGAGCGGGTTAAGAACCACCGTTTCGGAAACTCGTCCGGTGACTCCCGTCACACACCACGGCACTTGTTGCCCCTGGCGCCCCTGCGCTAATGGAGGCCGAGGTTCCACCATCCCGTCGCCGTACGGCTGTTGAGCCCGGCGGACGTCACGAACCCGAGGGCCGTTCCTCCTCCGCGCCCTCCTCGGGACCCTCAGTACCCCTCGGCGCGGAATCCATGGCCAGCCGCAGCAACTGATGGCAGATCGGACAGTGCCGGGTCAGATGCCGGTACGACGACGCGGCCGCCAGATGCGCCCGCAGCAACGCCCGCGTCTCATGCCTGACCGATGCCGCCATACGGCCCCCTCCCGACGCCCCGCACCGTGACCCCGCCCTTCCGGGGTACCGACCGAATGTGACGCCGTCAAGGCCGCGGAAGGCGCCCTGAGGGCCCGGCGCGGAGGAAGGGGGCCCGTCCGGGGCCCCGGAGCCGCACCGACGCGCAGAGGGGCCCACAGGGGCCGACCTGGTCGTACGCCCGCGGCGGGCGACGGCGACGGCGCGCGGGCCGCGGCGGGTTTGGCGAAAACGCGCAAGGCCCCCGTTCTCGTGCTGAACGCGGGCCTCGTCCTCGTGCGGCGGACGCGAAGGAGGCCCGCTCCCCTTACGGGGAACGGGCCTCCTTCTGCTGCGGTCCTGACGGGATTTGAACCCGCGGCCTCCACCTTGACAGGGTGGCGAGCACTCCAAACTGCTCCACAGGACCAGGTGTCGCGGCGTTTCGCGTTTCCGCGTTGCGCTGCGAGAAGGACTGTACAGGAGGGTGAGCCCCCGGGTCGAACTCACCCTCCGTGCGGACGCCGTCACGGCGCGAGCGCGTCGATCGCCTTCACGATCCGCTTGTCCGAGACCGGGTACGCCGTGCCCAGCGCGTGCGCGAAGTAGCTCACCCGCAGCTCCTCGATCATCCAGCGGATCTCCCGGACCGCCGCCGGCACCGGCCGCCCCTTCGGCAGCTGCTCCAGCAGCCACGCGTACTCGTCCTGCATGTCGTGGACCTTCTCCATGCGGGTCGTGTCCCGCTGCACGCCGGTCGGCATCTGCTGCAACCGCCGGTCCGCCGCCACCAGATACCGCATCAGATGCGGCAGCCGCCCGATCCCCGCCTCCGTCACGAACCCCGGCTTCACCAGGCCGTCCAGCTGCGTCCGTACGTCCGTCAGGTTCGCCAGCAGCGCCGGGCTGCGTACGGCCTTCAGGCGCCGCTCACAGGCTTGCCAGGCGGCCAGCACCTGCTGCACCTGCCCGACCGTCCGCACCGTCGTGTCGACGATCTCCGCCCGCACCTTGTCGTACAGCTTCCGGAACGACTCCTCGTCCCACGCCGGCCCCCCGAAGTCCGCGATCAGCTTGTCCGCCGCGGCCCTCGCGCAGTCGTCGAACAGCGCCTGCATCGAACCGTGCGGATTCGCCGACAGGGCGAGCTTCTGCGCGTTCGTCAGCTTCTCGGACGCGAACTTCGCGGGATTCACCGGGATGTTGCGCAGGATCAGCCGGCGCGTGCCCTTCCACATCGCCTCCGCCTGCTCCGCCTCCGTGTCGAAGAGACGCACGGAGACCGTGTCGCCGTCGTCGACCAGCGCCGGATACGCCTTCACCGGCTGCCCCGCCCGACGCGTCTCGAAGACCCGGGTGAGCGTGCCGATCGTCCAGTCGGTGAGGCCCTGGCGCTCCAGCGACTCCCCGCCCGCACGGGACGCGGTCGCCGCGGCCGCCTGCGACAACGCCTGGCGCGCCTTCGGCTTCAGCCGCAGCTTCAGCGCCTCCAGGTCCTTGTCCTCCGCGAGCTTGCGGCGCCGCTCGTCCACGATCCGGAAGGTGATCCGCAGATGGTCCGGCACCTTCGCCCAGTCGAAGTCGTCCGCCTCGAAGGGGACCCCGACCATCCGCTTCAGCTCACGCGCCATCGTCACCGTCAACGGCTCCTGCAAGGGCACGGCCGTGTCCAGGAACCGCTTCGCGAAGTTCGGAGCCGGAACGTAGTTGCGGCGGATCGGCTTGGGCAGGGAACGGATCAGCTCCGTCACCAACTCCTCCCGCAGGCCCGGGATCTGCCAGTCGAAGCCCTCGTCCGTGACCTGGTTGAGCACCTGGAGCGGAATGTGCACCGTCACACCGTCCGCGTCCGCACCCGGCTCGAACTGGTACGTCACCCGGAACTTCAGCTGCCCCTGCCGCCAGGTGTCGGGATAGTCGGCCTTGGTGACCGCCTCCGCCGACTCCCGGATCAGCATCTCCCGCTCGAAGTCCAGGAAGTCCGGCTGCTCGTGCCGCTTGCGCTTCCACCAGGAGTCGAAGTGCGCCCCCGACACCACGTGTTCGGGCACCCGCTGGTCGTAGAAGTCGAACAGCGTCTCGTCGTCGACCACGATGTCCCGGCGCCGCGCCCGGTGCTCCAACTCCTCGACCTCGCTGAGGAGTCGGCGGTTGTCGGCGAAGAACTTGTGATGCGTGCGCCAGTCGCCCTCGACGAGCGCGTTGCGGATGAACAGCTCGCGGGAGACCTCCGGGTCGATCCGCCCGTAGTTGATCTTCCGCTGGGCGACGATCGGGACGCCGTACAGCGTGACCTTCTCGTAGGCCATCACCGCCGCCTGGTCCTTCTCCCAGTGCGGTTCGCTGTACGTCCGCTTGATCAGGTGCTGGGCGAGCGGTTCGACCCACTCCGGCTCGATCTTCGCGTTGACCCGCGCCCACAGCCGCGAGGTCTCCACCAGCTCCGCCGACATCACGAACCGCGGTTGCTTCTTGAACAGCGCCGAGCCCGGGAAGATCGCGAACTTGGCGTTGCGGGCGCCCAGGTACTCGTTCTTGTTGCCGTCCTTCACATCCTTCATCCCGATGTGGGACAGCAGGCCGGCGAGCAGCGACACATGGATGCGGTCGGCGGGGGCGTCGTCCTCGTTGAGGTGGATGCCCATCTGCTTGGCGACCGTGCGCAGCTGGCTGTAGATGTCCTGCCATTCACGAATGCGCAGGAAGTTCAGGTACTCCTGCTTGCACATACGGCGGAAGGAACTCGAGCCGCGCTCCTTCTGCTGCTCGCGGATGTACCGCCACAGATTCAGATACGCCAGGAAGTCACTGGTCTCGTCCTTGAACCGGGCGTGCTGCTGGTCCGCCTGCGTCTGCTTCTCGGCCGGGCGCTCGCGGGGGTCCTGGATGGACAGCGCGGCGGCTATGACCATGACCTCGCGGACACAGCCGTTCCTGTCGGCCTCCAGGACCATGCGGGCCAGCCGCGGGTCGACGGGGAGCTGGGCCAGCTTGCGGCCGGTGTCGGTGAGCCGCTTGCGTACGTCCTTCTGCGCCGGGTCCAGCGCGCCGAGCTCCTGCAGGAGCTGGACGCCGTCGCGGATGTTGCGGTGGTCCGGCGGGTCGATGAACGGGAACTTCTCGATGTCGCCGAGGCCGGCCGCGGTCATCTGCAGGATGACGGAGGCCAGGTTGGTCCGCAGGATCTCCGCGTCCGTGAACTCCGGCCGGGCGAGGAAGTCCTCCTCGCTGTACAGCCGGATGCAGATGCCGTCGGACGTACGCCCGCAGCGGCCCTTGCGCTGGTTGGCGCTGGCCTGGGAGATCGGCTCGATCGGCAGCCGCTGCACCTTGGTGCGGTGGCTGTAGCGGGAGATGCGGGCGAAGCCCGGATCGATGACGTACTTGATGCCCGGGACCGTCAGGGAAGTCTCCGCGACATTGGTCGCCAGAACGATCCTGCGCCCGGTGTGCGGCTGGAAGACCCGGTGCTGCTCGGCGTGCGACAGCCGGGCGTAGAGCGGCAGGACCTCCGTGAACCGGTACTGCTTCTTGGTGAGCGCGTCCGCGGTGTCCCGGATCTCGCGCTCACCGGAGAGGAAGACGAGGATGTCGCCCGGCCCCTCCGCCATCAGCTCCTCGACGGCGTCGGTGATCGCGGTGATCTGGTCCCGGTCGGCGTCCTCGGAGTCCTCCTCCAGCAGGGGCCGGTAGCGCACCTCCACCGGATAGGTCCGCCCGCTGACCTCGATGATCGGGGCGTCCCCGAAGTGCCGGGAGAACCGCTCCGGATCGATGGTCGCCGAGGTGATGACGACCTTCAGGTCGGGCCGCTTGGGCAGCAGCTGGGCCAGGTAGCCGAGCAGGAAGTCGATGTTGAGGGACCGCTCGTGGGCCTCGTCGATGATGATCGTGTCGTAGGCGCGCAGCTCGCGGTCGGTCTGGATCTCGGCGAGCAGGATGCCGTCGGTCATCAGCTTGATGAAGGTGGCGTCCGGGTTCACCTGGTCGGTGAACCGCACCTTCCAGCCCACGGCCTCCCCGAGCGGGGTGCGCAGCTCCTCCGCGACGCGCTCGGCGACGGTGCGCGCGGCGATACGGCGGGGCTGGGTGTGCCCGATCATGCCGCGCACGCCCCGGCCGAGCTCCATGCAGATCTTGGGGATCTGGGTGGTCTTGCCGGAACCGGTCTCACCGGCCACGATCACGACCTGGTGATCACGGATGGCGGCCGCGATCTCGTCCTTCTTCTGGCTGACGGGGAGCTGCTCGGGATAGCTGACCGCGGGCACCCGCAGGCGCCGCTCGGCCATCCGCTGCTCGCCCCTGGCGACCTCGGCCTCGATCTCGCCGAGCACGGCATCGCGGGCCTCGGGCTTGCGGATCTTGCGGGCGCCCTCCAGCCGCCGCCCGAGCCGGTGCGCATCACGCAGGGACAGCTCGGTCAGACGGGCGGCGAGTGCGCCGAGGGCGGGGGCAGGCTGCGTAGACATACGCGATCCAGGATCTCATCCCGGCCAAATCCCTGGCGAACGCTTTTGCCCCCGCCCTCCTCGCGTCAGCCGACCGGCGCCTCGGGCACCCGCTGACCGGGCGGACCGGCCTGAGCGCCGCCCTCCTGCGCCGTGCGGGCGGGTCCCTGGCCGAGCGCGATGTTCTGCGCGGTGTTCGACACCGCCTTGATCCCCAGGTAGGCGGTGGTGATCCCGCTGATCGCGGTGAAGGCCGTCGTCAGCACCCCCACGATCACCGCCCTGTCCCCGTCGAGCTGCCACACCCCGAACAGGGCCACCACCGCGATCGCCGCGTTGCTGCCCAGCACGGCATGCAACCCGTACCGAGCCCGGAACCGCTCGACCTCACCACTTCGGCCGCTCTTCACACCGCATCCCCCGTCCCATACAACAAGGCCCCGATCCGAGGATCGGGGCCTTTGCTGTGGCTGGGGCCGGGGTCGAACCGGCGACCTTCCGCTTTTCAGGCGGACGCTCGTACCAACTGAGCTACCCAGCCACGAGGCTTCCGGGGAAGCCTCGGCGGTCCTGACGGGATTTGAACCCGCGGCCTCCACCTTGACAGGGTGGCGAGCACTCCAAACTGCTCCACAGGACCTTGCTTGTGTGTGCGAGCGACAGGCTCAAGTGTCGCACACCGTACTGCGTGCCCCCAACGGGATTCGAACCCGTGCTACCGCCTTGAAAGGGCGGCGTCCTAGGCCGCTAGACGATGAGGGCTATCGGCCCGCCTGGGCGCTTCTCAGCGCGTCGGGGACGTGAGAAGCATATGGGATGGCGGGAGGGATCGCCAAAACGGTTTACGAGCCGGGCAGGGGCGAGGGTGTGGCGCCGGGCGTGTTCTCCTTCGGCAGGTGGCGGCTGACCTCGGCCGTCGTGAGGCCGAGGCCGCCGAGGCGGATCTCGTCCCATGCCTGGAGGCGGCGGGTGCCGCGGTCGAAGTAGAGGACCGATGCCTCGATGGGGTCGGGATGCCCGCCCTCGACGGCGCGCAGGCCGCTGCCGCCCGTGGAGCCCTCGATGCGCAGACGGGTGCCGTACTTCATGACCTCCATCTTCTGGCGATGGACGTGACCGGAGAGGACGAGGGGGACCTCGCCGTCGGTCTCGCGGGCGGCGGAGGGTTCGTGGATCACCGCCACGTCCACCGGCCTGCCCGCGGCCCGCTCGTCGCGCAGGGCGGAGGCGAGGCGGGCGCCGGCCAGTTCCTGGGACGCCTCGGCGCCGGTCTCGCGGGAGCGGTCGGGGGTGAACTGGGGGTCGCCCATGCCGGCGAAGCGCAGGCCCGCGATCGTCTTCGCCCGGCCGTCGTCGAGGACGTGGACGTTCCTCAGGCCCTCCAGGTAGCGCTGGGTCACGCGGGAGTCGTGGTTGCCGCGCACCCAGACGTACGGCGCGCCGAGGTCCTCGATGGGGTCGAGGAAGCCGTTCTCGGCCGCCGTGCCGTGGTCCATGGTGTCGCCGGAGTCGACGATGACGTTCACGTCGTACTGGTCGACCAGCGAGGCGATGATCTTCCAGCTGGCGGGGTTGAGGTGGATGTCCGACACGTGCAGGACGCGGATCGTGGAGGGGTCGGGGGCGTAGGCGGGGAGGGTGGAGGTGGCGTCGTAGAGCTTGGTCACGTTCGTCACCAGGCGGGCGAGTTCCTTCTGGTAGACGTCGAACTCGGTGACGATGCTGCGGGCGTTGCCGACCAGCGACGGGGCCGAGGTGAGCAGGCCGGAGAAGCGGGGTTCGAGGACCGAGGTGGGGTTCCAGGTGGCGTACGCCGTGATGCCGGAGGCCGTGAGCAGCGACAGGGCGAGGCCGCCGGCGGCGAGGGCGCGGCGGGGGCGGCGGTAGACGGCGAGCCCGAGGGCGGTGGCGCCGGTGACGACGGCGACGCAGGAGCGCACGGCGAGGTCGAGGGTGCCGCTGCCGACGTCGTCGGTGACCTCCTCCTGGAGGCCGGAGAGGCGTTCGGGGTGGTCGACGAGGGCCTGGGAGCGGGCGGGGTCGAGCTGGTCGACGTTGACGTCGAGGCGGACCGGGGCGATGTGGCTGTCGAGGTGGAGGGCGCCGAGCGGGGAGACGTTGATCTTCGTGCCGCCGGTGAGGGAGGGGCGCAGGGTCATCGTGGTGTCCATCGGGCCGACCGGCGTGCGGACGTTGCCGACGATCAGCAGACCCAGCCAGGCGCCGACGAGGACGACGGCGGTCAGGCCGAGGGCGCGCATCCAGGGGTTGGGGCGGTCTTCCAGGGGGAGCGGAGCGGTGGTGCGGGCCATTGGTCCCGTATGCCCGTGGCCGCGGGCTCGTATGCCGGGGGCGGCGGGCCCGTATGCCGTCGCGGGAGCCTGTGTACGGGGGTGTCGTACCGGACAATGGCGGTGTGCTGGAGATGACGCGCGAGGAGTTCGAGGAACTGGTCGCCGAGGCGTTGGACCGGATTCCGCCGGAGTTGACGCGGTTGATGGACAACGTCGCGGTGTTCGTCGAGGACGAGCCGCCGGCGGACGACCCGGAGCTGCTCGGGCTGTACGAGGGGACTCCGCTGACCGAGCGCGGCGAGTGGTACGCGGGGGTGCTGCCGGACCGGATCACCATCTACCGGGGGCCCACGCTGCGGATCTGCGAGTCGCGTGAGGACGTCGTCACGGAGACGGAGATCACGGTGGTGCACGAGATCGCGCACCACTTCGGGATCGACGACGCCCGGTTGCACGCGTTGGGTTACGGGTGAGCCCGGCGTGTCCTTGCGAGGGCGGCGGGAGTTGGGCAGCGTGACTTCTCGCCGCGCCCCCGGAGGTGGCTGCCCGTGCGCCCCAGTTACGTACCCGTCCGTCTGGCCGCCACGGTGGTGGCCGTCGCCGCTGCCGCCGGCTGTATGAGCGTGGGGGACGACGACGGCAGGCGGGCGCGGCCCGCGCATTCGGCGGACGAGCGGGGTGGTGCGGCGGCGGGGGGCGGCGTGGCGGCGCCGGGTGTGGGTGCCGGCGGGCACGGGGGCGCCGGCGGGGCGGCGGGCGGTGCGGAGGATCCGCGGCCGAAGGGCGGGGTGTCCGCGCGGCCGCAGGAGTCGGTGTCGCCGTCGGTGACGCCGTCCGCGAGCGCGAGTGCGCCGGCGGCGCAGGTGCCGGTGCGGCCGGGGGCGCCGGTGAAGCCGGGGGTGCCGGAGCCGACGCGGGCGGAGCCGACGCCCACCCGGACGGAGCCGACGCAGGAGCCGCCGCCTCCGCCGACGTCCGAGCCGCCGGCGCCGTCGGTGACGCCGACACACGCGGAGCCGTCGTCGTCGGCGCCTCCCGAGCCGGGGCCGCAGCTGGAGCAGCGGGAGCCGGCGCCGGCGGCGGGGACACCGGCGTAGGCGGGGGCTCGCCGGGCGGGCCGTGGCTCGCGGTCCCGGCGCGTTGACGTGCGCGAACGGTTCCGGTTTGCCTTCTGGGGTGGTGAGTGCGTATGGTGGTAGATCGTTTGATCCCATTTGCCCGGCGCCACTGCAGAGCGCGCCGTGTGGCGCGTACTCTCCTTTGCCGTGGCGGACCGCATTGAGGCGGTCGTATGCGAATCACGGAGTTGACGGGCGCGTGCCGATGAGACTCCGGAAGGTTTCGCATACGCATGTCCATTTCCAGTACTGATCACACCGTCCTGCCCGAGGACATCGAGGCCGTCGAGAACACCGAGGCCGTCGACAACGCCGAGGCCGCCGAGGTCTCGGACGCCCCCGAGATCACCTTCGCGGACCTCGGTCTGCCCGAGGGTGTCGTGCGCAAGCTCGCGCAGAACGGCGTGACCACCCCCTTCCCGATCCAGGCCGCGACCATCCCGGACGCGCTGGCGGGCAAGGACATCCTCGGCCGCGGCCGCACCGGCTCCGGCAAGACCCTCTCCTTCGGTCTGCCGACGCTGGCCCAGCTGGCCGGCGGCCGCACCGAGAAGAAGCGCCCCCGCGCGGTCATCCTCACCCCGACCCGTGAGCTCGCCATGCAGGTCGCGGACGCGCTCCAGCCGTACGGCGATGTCGTCGGCCTGAAGATGAAGGTCGTCTGCGGCGGCACGTCGATGGGCAACCAGATCTACGCCCTGGAGAAGGGCGTCGACATCCTGGTCGCCACCCCGGGCCGGCTGCGCGACATCATCAACCGCGGCGCCTGCTCCCTGGAAGACGTGCAGATCGCCGTCCTCGACGAGGCCGACCAGATGTCCGACCTCGGCTTCCTGCCCGAGGTGACCGAGCTGCTGGACCAGGTTCCGGCGGGCGGTCAGCGGATGCTGTTCTCCGCGACGATGGAGAACGAGATCAAGACGCTCGTCGACCGCTACCTGACCTCGCCCGTCCTGCACGAGGTGGACGCGGCGCAGGGTGCGGTCACGACGATGTCGCACCACATCCTCATCGTGAAGCCCAAGGACAAGGCGCCGGTGACCGCCGCGATCGCCTCCCGCAAGGGCCGCACGATCATCTTCGTCCGCACCCAGCTGGGCGCCGACCGCGTCGCCGAGCAGCTGCGCGAGGCGGGCGTGAAGGCGGACGCGCTGCACGGCGGTATGACGCAGGGTGCGCGGACGCGGACGCTGGCCGACTTCAAGGACGGGTACGTCAACGTCCTGGTCGCCACCGACGTCGCCGCGCGCGGTATCCACGTGGACGGCATCGACCTGGTGCTCAACGTGGACCCGGCCGGTGACCACAAGGACTACCTGCACCGCGCCGGCCGTACGGCCCGTGCCGGCCGTACGGGTACGGTCGTCTCCCTCGCCCTGCCGCACCAGCGCCGTCAGATCTTCCGGCTGATGGAGGACGCGGGCGTGGACGCCTCGCGCCACATCATCCAGGGCGCCGGCGCGTTCGACCCGGAGGTCGCCGAGATCACCGGCGCCCGGTCGATGACCGAGGTGCAGGCGGAGTCGGCGGGCAACGCCGCCTCGCAGGCCGAGCGGGACGTGGCGCACCTGACCAAGCAGCTGGAGCGGGCGCAGCGCCGCGCCACCGAGCTGCGCGAGGAGGCCGACCGGCTGCTGGCCCGGGTGGCCCGTGAGCGCGGCGAGGACCCGGAGGCGGTCGTGGCGGCTGCCGCCGAGGCGGCCGAGGCCGCGGTGGCCGTCGCCGAGGTGTCGGTGCCGGAGCAGCCGGCGGCGCAGGACGTGGACCGGGTCGAGCGCGAGGAGCGGTCCTTCGAGCGCCGCGAGCGCCGTGACGACCGCGGTGGCCGTTCCTTCGAGCGCCGTGACGACCGTGGCGGCTTCCGCCGCGACGACCGGGGCGAGCGCCGTGACGACCGGGGCGGCCGTTCCTTCGACCGTGACCGTGGTGGCCGTTCGTTCGAGCGTCGTGACGACCGTGGCGGTTTCCGCCGGGACGACCGCGGTGAGCGTCGGGACGACCGTGGCGGGTTCAACCGTGACCGTGGTGAGCGGGGCGGCTTCGAGCGTCGTGACGACCGTGGTGGCCGTTCGTTCGAGCGCCGTGACGACCGTGGCGGTTTCCGCCGGGACGACCGCGGTGAGCGTCGGGACGACCGTGGCGGGTTCAACCGTGACCGCGGTGAGCGGGGCGGCTTCGAGCGTCGTGACGACCGTGGTGGCCGTTCCTTCGAGCGCCGTGACGACCGTGGCGGCTTCCGCCGCGACGACCGCGGTGGCCACCGCGGCAGCGACCGCCCGTTCAACCGCGACCGCCAGGGCGACCGCCCCGGCTTCCGCACCGGCGGCCACGAGCGTCCCTACGGCCGCCGTGACGACCACCGCGGCGGCGGTTCCTTCGGCCGCCGCGAGGACAAGCCGCGCTGGAAGCGCAACGGCTGACATCAGGGCGTGATCCGAGGCTCGGGAGATGCACGGCGTCTCCCGAGCCTCTCTGTGTCCGGGCCCTCTGGGCCGCTGCTACGCTCCCCCTGCCTTGAGAAGGAACGTCACTTCGAAGCGGGAACGTCTCTTCGCGGGCTTCTTGAGGGGCCCCACACCCTCCTTCACCTCTTTTCTCTGTCCGGGAGGGACTGTTGGGCCGGTCGGGTTTTCTTCGCAGGGGAATCGGCAGGCGGACGACGGCGGCCGTCGCCGTGGCGGCAGCGTGCGCGGCCGGTGCCGTCGTGGTGCCGCAGCAGGCCGCGGCCGTGTCCGCCGGCACCGAGGTGGTCATCCCCGCCGCCCTGCGGGCCACTCCGCGGGCCGACCGGGTCGTGTTCGCCGGTGACTCGGGATTTCTGCACCAGCGCGAGGGCGACGGGGTGCTGTGGACGCCGTACGCGGACCCGGACGCCTCGACCGAGCTCGACTGGCTCACCGGCGACAGCCGCAAGTACGCGAACAACGGTGCCTGGGGCGATGTCGTGGCCAACCCCGCCGCCAGGATCGGTTCCACGACCACGGTGACCTTCCGCGACATGCGCGACGGCACCTCGCGGAAGCTGGTCCTGCCCGCCGGTCAGACGTACGCGGGGAGTTTCGGCGACACCGTCCTCAGCGTGACCCACAGCGGGACCGACGTGGTCTCCTGGCATCTGCTCAGGCTGGTGGACGGCGAGGTCGAGGACCGGCCGGTGTCGGGCTTCCCCGAAGGCGCCGTGCTGCGGGCGTGGCCGACGGCGGCCAACCCGCAGGGCGTGTACACCTCGTACACCGTGGACGGTGTCACCCACCCCGCCTGGGTCGATCTCGCCGACGCGAGCGCGACCCCGATCCTGGAGGACCACCGGCGCAGCGGCGCCCGTTCGGCGCTGCTCGGCGACCGGCTGACCGTGTGGCACACCGACGGGGCGGTCGCCGTCTTCGACACCGCCGACTTCTCCCAGCCGGTGCGCACGTTCTCCGTCCCGTACGAGAAGAACGCGCGGCTGCTCGGCACGGCCGGGGACGCGGTGCTGATCGCCCGGTACGACCTGTCCGCGGACGGCACGGTGCCCGCCGAGAGCGCCCGGGTGCACCGGATCGTCGCCGTGTCCGCCGACGGCGGCGGGGAGCGGACGCTGCTCACCCAGGCGAGTGCGGACGTCGACGCCGCGCGGGACGGCAGTGTGGTCGTGGTGGCCGGCGGCGACCCCGAGGCCGCGAGCATCCAGCGCATCGCTGTGGTGGACGGGGCGCCGCAGGCGACCGTGCTGACCTCCATCCCGGCCGTGCGTTCCGAGTCGGTGGTGCCCTCCGTCGCCAACGGACGGATGCTGACCGTCGACCACACGCTCGGCACGGCGCTGTCCCTCAACCAGCGCACCATCTCGGCGACTTCGCCCCTGACCTACTCCGCCGCCACCGCCCGCACCGCAGGCAGGACCCTCGACTGGTCCGACTGCTTCGAGCCGTTCCCCTGCCCGGACGTGCGCGCCACCGGCGACGGCCGCATGCTCGTCGACGACTACTCCAACGATCCCCTGCTGGTGTCCGCGGACGGGACGCGGGAGACCCCGCTGGGCACCACCCTGCAGCAGCCCCAGCTCGACGACGCCTCGGGCCGTTTCGCGCTGGTGCGCGGCATGGACGACGTACAGACCGGCCGCTTCCTCGTCCAGGTCGTCGACCTCGACAGGAACGCCCCCCTGCGCACCCTGGCGGACGGCGACTACGCGCTGTGGGGCCGCACCCTGTGGCAGAGGGGCAGCACGACGGGCACCTTCGTCCCCATGGACGTCGTCACCGGCACCAAGGGCGCGGCCGTGAGCGTCGGGTCCGGCTGCGGCAGCCCGGTCCGCGTCAGCGCCGCCGGTGACTGGCTGTCCTGGAGCTGCCGCTCGGGCACCGCCAAGGCGGGTGTGAAGAACCTCAGGACCGGGCGGACGACCCCGCTCAACCGCCACGTGGACGCGCTCGGCGACGGCTGGGTGGCGTCCGGCACGGGCGACGGCAGCGGCACGGTGATCGTGGACGACGTCACCTCCGCGACGCCGACCGAGGCCACGCGCTTCACGTCCAAGTCCGGCACCCCCGGTCTGGGATGGTCGGCGGACCCCTACGGCGGGCCGCTGGCCTGGGTCGACGCCCAGGAGAACGTCCACGTCGCACGCGTGGGCACGGTCACCTCGCCGCTCGCCCAGATCGACAGCGACACCCCGGCCGGGGCGGCCGTCAAGGGCGGGGCGGCATCCTGGACGGGCCGCTGGTGGCTGTCGAAGCCCGCCGCGTCCTGGCGGCTCACCCTGAGGAACAAGGCGACCGGGGCCACCGTGCGCACCCTCGCCGGGGGCGAGACCCGCGGCGCGGTCTCCGCCGCGTGGAACGGGACGACCGCGACGGGCGCCCTGGTTGCCAACGGAACGTACGCCTGGACGCTGACGGCACAGCCCGCCGACGGGCACGGCACGGCCCTGGTGCGCACCGGCACCGTGAAGGTGTCCGGGGCGGCGGCGGTGCGCCGTGACCATGCGGGAGCGAGCGGCACCCCCGACGGCACGGGTGATCTGCTCACCCTGACGTCCGGCGGGACCCTCGCCTTCCAGCGGGGCGACGGCACCGGGAAGTTCGGCGGAACGACCTCGGGCTCGGGCTGGCCGGCCTCGGTGACCGCCGTGCCGTTCGGCGACCTGAACGGGGACCGCTGCAACGACGTGCTGGTGCGGCTGTCCGACGGTTCGCTGCGCGGCTACCGGCCGGGCTGCGGCAAGGCGCTCACGCCGTCGACGCCGTACACGCGGCTGGGCACCGGCTGGAACGCCCATGACGTCCTCACCTCCCCCGGCGACCTGACCGGCGACGGGCGGGCCGATCTGCTGACGCGCAGGGCCTCGACCGGGGACGCCTACCTCTACGCCGCGAAGGCGGACGGCACGCTGGCGGCCGCGCGGCGGATCGGGACCGGGTGGGGGACCTACACCGAGGTCGTCGGGGCCGGGGACCTCACCGGGGACGGTGTCGGCGATGTGCTGGCCCGTGACCGGGCCGGGAACCTGTGGCGCTACGACGGCCTGCGGACGGGTGCGCTGAAGGGCCGGGTGAAGGTGTTCTCCGGCTGGGGCGCCTCGTACGACGCGGTCGTCGGCGTCGGCGACATCACCGGGGACGGCAGGGCCGACCTGGTCGCGCGGGACACCGCGGGGAACCTGTGGCGGCAGGCCGGCAACGGCAAGGGGTCGTTCTCCGCGCGGGTGAAGATCGCCAGCGGCTGGCAGGGCTACAAGGGCCTGTTCTAGTACGCCGGTGACCGCGCGTGCCCTCCCGCGCGGCTTCACCTCCGCCCCCGAACCGGTAGATCCCCAGCCATTCACCCCGTCGACGTGGCCGTGTCTCCGATACCCGATCGGACACACGGCCACGTCCGGCTATGCTCGGGTAGGCAACATCGCCAGGGCCCTTAGCTCAATTGGCAGAGCAGTGGACTTTTAATCCATTGGTTGTGGGTTCGAGTCCCACAGGGCCTACCGGTGGCAGCAGGGGGACACGGCCTCCGAGCTGCTGTGCAGCGCCCGCGTCGGCTTCGGTCGGCGCGGGCGCTGTGTCGTGTGCGAGGCCGGGCGTGAGCGGCCCTCCCGGCGGTCTCCCGGTCCGGCTCGGCTGTGCCGGTCCGGCGGTCAGGTCGTGCGCTCGACCAGCAGATACGTCCGCCGGCTGGGATGTTCCGTGTCCGGATGCGGGGAGCGGTCCAGGCGGGCGGTGACGGAGAAGCCGGCCTCGGCGAGGCGGCGGCTCTCGGCGTCCGGGTCCAGGAAGTGGAACGTGAGGTCCACGCAGTGGTCCCACCACTCGGTGAGCCGGCGCGAGCCGCCGGGGGCGGTCTCGGCGTCACCGGTGTGGAAGGCCAGCAGCGCGTGCCCGCCGGGGCGCAGGACACGGGCGAACTCCCCGTAGGCCGAGGCGCGGTGGCGGTCGTCGAGGTGGATGACGGCGTACCAGCACAGGATCGCCGCGACGGAGCCGGAGCGGACCGGGAGCGCGGTCATGTCGGCGGCCGCGAAGGGCAGTCCGGTGCTGCGCCGGGCCACCGCGCACATCCCCGGCGACAGGTCCAGGCCGCTCACGCGGGCGCCGTGGCGGTCCAGGTGGGCGGTGGCGTGGCCGGGGCCGCAGCCGATGTCCAGGACCGGGCCGTCGCCGGCCAGTTCGGCCAGGGTGTCCAGGAGGGCGCGGTCCAGGGGCTTGCCGTCGAGCTCACCGCCGATGTCGGCGGCGTAGCGCTCGGCGACGGTGTCGTAGCTGCGGCGGGTCGTCGAGCGGGACACGGCACCTCGCGTGAGGGGGAGGGAAGTTGCTCGGGCCCCTCCAGTATCCGCCCCGCCCGCGGTCGGTTCAGCCGGTCCGTCGGTTCAGGCCGGGTCCTGCAACTGGGCGGCCGGGTCGGGGCGGTGGGCGAGCGGGTCCTGCCCGGCCGCCGCTGCTGTGGCTCGGACAGCGGCCAGGATGGAGTGGTACAGATGCGGCATGCCGCCCGTGTAGGTTCGCTTAAAACTTGAACCAAGTAGTCGTCGCCCCAGAGCCCGCCCGCTGCGAGAGAGACACCGCGCCGATGCCGTATCCGTACGTCCTGCTGTCCGCCGCCGTCTCCCTCGACGGCTACCTCGACGACACCGGCCCCGACCGTCTGCTGCTCTCCTCCCCGGCCGACTTCGACCGCGTCGACGAGGTACGGGCGTCCTGCGACGCCATCCTCGTCGGCGCCGGCACCCTGCGCGCCGACAACCCCCGGCTGCTGGTCAACTCGCCCGAGCGGCGCGCGGCCCGCCTCGCCGCAGGGCGCCCGGAGTACCCGCTCAAGGTCGCTGTCAGCGCCACCGGCGACCTCGACCCCGGCGCCCGCTTCTGGCACACCGGCGGCGAGAAGGTGCTGTACACGACGGGCAAGGGCGCCGAACGCGCCCGGCGGGCCGGGATCTCCGCCGATGTCGTCGCCCTCGGCGACCGGCTCGACTGGAGCGCGGTCCTGGAGCATCTGCACGACGTCCGCGGCGTGCGGCGGCTGATGGTCGAGGGCGGCGGCACCGTCCACACCCAGCTGCTGCGCGAGCAGCTCGCCGACGAACTCCAGCTCGTCCTCGCCCCCCTGCTCGTCGGCACCCCCGACGCCCCCCGCCTCTTCGGCCCCGGCGGCTACCAGGCCGGGCGGCTGCGCCTGGTGGAGACCCGGCGTATCGAGGACGTCGTCCTGATGCGCTACGAGCCCACCGCACCCGGCACCGCCGGCACCGCCGTGCCCGCCGACCGGCACTGGCTGCGCATCGCCTGCGAACTGGCCGCGCAGTGTCCGCCGTCGCGGACCGCGTTCAGCGTCGGCGCCGTGATCGTCGCCGCCGACGGCACCGAACTGGCCCGCGGCCACTCCCGCGAGGGCGACGACCCCGTGGTGCACGCCGAGGAGGCCGCCCTCGCCAAGACCGACCCGGCCGACCCGCGGCTGCCCGGCGCCACCGTCTACTCCAGCCTGGAGCCCTGCGCCCGCCGCGCCTCGCGGCCCGCCCCCTGCGCCCGGCTGATCCTCGACGCGGGCGTACGCCGGGTCGTCACCGCCTGGCGCGAGCCGGACACCTTCGTCACCGACGCGGACGGCAGCGGGCTCCTGCGGGACCACGGCGCCGACGTCGTCGTCCTGCCGGAGTACGAGGAACGCGCCAAGGAACCCAACCGCCACCTGCTGGGCTGACGCCCCGCCGGGGGCCGGCCGCCACGCCACCGTCCGGCCCAACAGATCCTGCGCCGCCGCCCCGGCCGGGTCACGCTGCCAGTGACCGGGCTGCCGGCCGGAGCGGAGGGAGAGGGCGATGAGGGCGCTGGGGACGAGAGGCGTGGCGGCTGTGCTGCTCGTGGCACTGGTCGCCGGGTGCGGGGCGCTGGACGGGCGGACGCGGACCATGGCCCGCGCGCTGCCCCCGGACGCGGCGTTCACCCACCCCGGCGTCCTGATCGGCAAGGCGCAGCTGGACACCGTACGGGAGCGGGTCAGGGCCGGGAAGCAGCCGTGGCTCTCGGCCTACCTGGACATGCGCGACAGCCGGTACGGGTCGTACCGGTACCGGCCCCGGCCGGTGGAGACCGTCGCCTGTCCGGGCGGCGCCAGGGCGGGCCGGGGGTGTATGGAGGAGCGCCAGGACGCCATCGCCGCCTATACGCAGGCCCTGCTCTTCGTGGTCACCGGCAAGCGGCAGCACGCCGCCAAGGCGACCGAGATCATGGACGCCTGGTCGGCGAGGCTGACCGGGCACACCGGGGACGACGCCGGGCTCCAGGCCGGCTGGGCCGGGTCGACCTGGGCGCGGGCCGCCGAGCTGATCCGGCACACGCCGGGCGCGGGCTGGCCGGAGCGGCGGGTGGCGCGGTTCGAGGACATGCTGCGCAGCGCCTATCTGCCCGAGGTGAGCCGTCCGGCGCCCGACCGCAACGGCAACTGGGAGCTCGTCATGACCGACGCGCAGATCTCCATCGCCGTCTTCCTGAACGACCACCGGGCCTTCGACCAGGCCCTCGACCGCTTCCGGGAGCGCGTGCCCGCCTACTTCTACCTGGAGAAGGACGGCCGGCTGCCGCGCGCGCCCAAGGGCGGCTCGATCGACTCGCCGCGGGAGATCACGGCGTACTGGTTCCGCCAGACCGCCTACCGGGACGGCCTCGCCCAGGAAACCTGCCGGGGCCTGGAGCACGTCGGCCACGCGCTGTCCGCCACCGCCCACATCGCCGAGACCGCGTGGCACCAGGGCGTCGACCTGTACGGGGAGGTCGCCGGCCGGCTGAAGGCGGCCGTCGAGCTCCACGCCCGCCATCAGCTCGGCGAGCCCGCGCCCGCCTGGCTGTGCGGCGGCAAGGTGGCCCGCACCCTCGGCCCCGACCTGGAGGTGGCCCTCAACCACCTCCAGAACCGCACGGACACCGCCGTCCCGGCCGCCCGCGAACTCGCCGAGAGCACCCGGCCCGCCGGCACGGACGACCTGTTCGTCTCCTGGGAGACGCTGACCCACGCGGGCAACCCGGGCGACTGAAGACGCAGGTCGGAGGGGGCGCGACAAACCGTTTCGCTTCTTGTCCCGCGGATGGCGTACACTGGTCTCAACGACGCGGGGTGGAGCAGCTCGGTAGCTCGCTGGGCTCATAACCCAGAGGTCGCAGGTTCAAATCCTGTCCCCGCTACTGAAGGCTCAGGGCCGGGATCCATGCAGATGGGTCCCGGCCCTGAGTGTTTTCCGGGGGCAACCGGGGGCCTGGGCGTCCCCGGACCCCCGCACCCTTCCCTCGGTCGGACCGCCCGGCTCGCCACCCGTGTCCGTACCGGCAACGCTGGACCTTCCGGGGCCGGACGCGCGGTCCGCGCCGACACACGCTGCGGGAGACGAGGGTGCCGCCTGGTCAGGTGAAGGGTGCGGGAGCGCACGCCAGGCCCGTCGAGCGGCGGCGGATCTCCTGGACCCGGGCCTTCGTCCGCGTCCTGCCCGCCCTGCTGATCGCCGCGGGCGCCGCCTACGACTCCTTCACCCCGCCCGACTACACGGCCGCCCCCTTCTTCACCGCCGCGCCCCTGGTCGCCGCGCCGCTCTTCTCCCGCCGCGGCACCCTGCTCATCGGCGCCGCCACGATCGTCGTCGTGCTGGCCGTGCACCTGACGCTGGGCACGGTCGCCGACATCGAGTCGGTCACCGAGCTGATCACCGTGGTGACCGTCTCCTGCCTGGCCGCCGTCATCAACGTCCTGGTGCGCCGCAGCAGCGAGCGGCTCGCCTCGGCGCGGGAGATCGCCGAGGCCGCCCAGCGCGCGGTGCTGCCCGAGCCCGCCGAGCGGATCGGCGGCTTCGAGATCGCCGCCCGCTACGAGGCCGCCCAGGCGGACGCGTTCATCGGCGGCGACCTGTACGCGGTGCAGGACAGCCCGTACGGCGTCCGGCTCGTCGTCGGGGACGTGCGCGGCAAGGGCATGGGCGCGGTCTCCGCGGTCGCCGTCGTCATCGGGGCGTTCCGGGAGGCGGCCGAGCACGAGGCGACGCTGGAGGCGGTGGCCGAGCGGCTGGAGCGGGCCCTGGACCGCGAGGGCACCCGGCGCGAGGGCGGGCTGGACGCGCAGGAGGGGTTCACCACCGCCGTGCTCGCCGAACTCCCGCACGGCGAGGGCGTCGTACGCATCCTCAACCGCGGCCACCCGCCCCCGCTAGTGCTGCACGCCGACGGCCAGCTGGACCCGCTGCCCGCCCGCCGGCCCGCGC
This sequence comes from Streptomyces sp. enrichment culture, assembly GCF_964272895.1. Taxonomy (GTDB): domain Bacteria; phylum Actinomycetota; class Actinomycetes; order Streptomycetales; family Streptomycetaceae; genus Streptomyces. The sequence goes on along the minus strand of NZ_OZ186832.1, from coordinate 3,581,143 downwards.
TGCCGCTCGGCCTCGGCGAGCTGGACCGCCGGCCGGACCACGCCGAGGAACGGCCCTTCCCCGGCGGGGCCACGCTGCTGCTCTACACCGACGGCCTGTCCGAGGCGCGGGACGCCCGCGGGGAGTTCTACGACCCGGAGGCGCGGCTGCGCGGACGCGTCTTCCGCGGCCCCGGGCACCTGCTGCGCACCCTCGCCGAGGAGGTCCGCCGGCACACGGGCGGCGCGCTCACCGACGACATGGCGCTGCTCGCCGTACGACAGCCGTGAGGATCGAAAGGGCGCGGTGACGGGCGGTGACCGGACGAGCGCCCTGCGCATAACATCTGAGTCACCATCAAAAACCCGGACGGTACTGAGTGTCGGTCAACTCGCCCGTTTTTCGCCGCTCATGAGTCGTACGTCCCCGTCGTGAGCCTTAATGATCAAGCGGAACGGCTTGGAATTCAGCCTCCGGTTCTATTAACGTCCGATAACGCAGCGCGGTCGTCCCAGCCGTCACAAGAGACGGCTCCGTGCGCACGCGCCGAATCCCGTAGGGAACCGGGGAACCACCAACTTGGGGTGAATCGTGCGGAGTCCGCCGTGGAGACACGGCCGGTATACGCGCGTAGGAGACCTTCCTGCTCCGAACCCGTCAGCTAACCCGGTAGGCGAGAAGGAAGGAAAGGAGCACGCCCACGTGGCGTCCAACCGGCCTGACCCGCAGGCCCCGTTCGTGCCGGGCCAGCGCACCGCCGAAGAAACCTTTGTCTACGGCGGCCACCACTCCGACCAGGGACCGTGGGAGGAGTGGAACCCCACCGCGGAGTCCGTCCGCCCCGTCCGGGGCCGGCACCGCGTCGCCAAGCAGCGCGGCGGGCTCGCCCGCAGCTCCACCGTCCTGGGCGTCGGCGTCATAGCCGCCGTCGGCGCGGGCGGCATGGCCAGCGCCCAGTCCGGCAAGCCGCCGGTCGCCATCTCCATGCCCGACCTGCCCTCCGTCGGCTCCCTCATCTCCGACGAGGAGCCCGCCGAGGAGACGGTCGAGTCCACGGCCCCGCTCAGCTCCCTCGGCACGCTCGGTGCCGAGACCGCCGGCACCGCCCAGGGCACCTCCGACGCCGGTGAGGCCCTGCGCGCCCGCATCATGGCCCAGGCCGAGCAGCAGCAGGACCAGGCCGACGCCAAGGCCGCCGCGGCTGCCGAGGCCGCCGCCCAGGCCGCCGCCGAGAAGAAGGCCGCCGAGGCCGCCGCCCAGGCCGAGAAGGAGGCGGAGGCCAAGGCCGCCGCCGAGAAGGCCGCCGCGGAGGAGGAGGCCCGCAAGAAGGCCGAGGCCGAGCGGCTCGCCGAGCTCGCCCGCCAGTTCACGATGCCGCTCACCTCGTACACCATCACCTCGACCTTCGGGCAGGCCGGTGCCATGTGGTCGTCCGGCTACCACACCGGCCTCGACCTCGCCGCGCCCACCGGCACGCCGCTCAAGGCCGTGCACTCCGGCACCATCACCGAGGCCGGCTGGAGCGGGTCGTACGGCTACCTCACGGTGCTCACCCTGGAGGACGGCACCGAGGTCCGCTACGCGCACCAGTCCTCGATCAACGTCAGCGTCGGCCAGCAGGTCAGCACCGGCGAGGTCATCGGACGGGTGGGGGCGACGGGCAATGTCACCGGCGCGCACCTGCACCTTGAGGTGCGGGTCGGCGGCGGCGACGTGGACCCGATGGCGTGGCTGCGGGACAAGGGGCTCAGCGTCTGACGTTCCTCGTCCCGAGGGCTCGATCGATCCCCGGCGGTCCTGACGGCACACCCCCCGACGTCAGGGCTGCCGGTCTTTCATGTGCGGTACGGGTTGGGGGCCGGGTGCGCGTACGGGTGCGCCGTGGGGTGCGGGCTCGGATACGGCGGGTGCGGGTTCAGCGGGTGCAAGTGCGGGTGCTGGTTCAGCGGGTGCGGGTGCGGCGGGTAGGGGTGCGGCCAGGTGTACACCGGGGCCGTGGCGCGGGCCGCGTACTGGAGTGCCGGGCGGGCCACCTCCCGGCGGCTCCACAGCTCCTGCAGCAGCTGCCGCTCCCGGAGGACGAAGTCGGCGCCCGCGCGGCCGCGGCGGCCCCGGTGGCGCAGGAACGCCAGTGAGGTGGCGTACGCCTCGTACTGGGCCACCGTCCGCTTCGCCGCTCTGTCCAGGTGGTGGCCGGCGTACTCGCGGGCCAGGCGGCGGGCCCGCATCGAGCCCAGCGCGTACGGCTCCGCCGGGGTCAGCCAGCCCGCCGCGACATAGGCGGGCAGCTCCTCGCGCACCGTGCGCAGCTCGCGCTGCCGGGTCCAGATCACCAGCCAGGTCAGCAGACCGAACGCCGGCACCATGAAGGTGCCGTACACCCCGAGGAAGCCGTACTCCCCGAGGGTCGTCGAGCCGTTCCACAGGGCGTGCATGCCCATCGCCAGCAACAGCCCGCACACCGGGAGCGCGGTGCGGCGCAGCCGCTGGCGGTCGCCGGACAGCGCGGCGATCCCGAAGCCGATGCCGGTCAGGACGGTGAACAGGGGGTGCGCGAACGGGGACATGATCACGCGGACGAAGAAGGTCGCGGCCGTCACCGAGGCGATGCCGGTGTCGCCGGAGAGCTGGTCGGTGCCGAAGGCGTTGCCGAGGTAGAGGATGTTCTCGGTGAACGCGAAGCCGGTCGCCGTGACGCCGGCTATGACGACTCCGTCGACGATGCCGGTGAAGTCGCCTCTGCGGAAGAGGAAGAGCAGGAGGATCGCGGCGGCCTTCGCGGACTCCTCGACTATGGGGGCTATGACCGTGGCGCCCAGCGTGTCCGCGCGGGTGGGGTCGGCCGTCGCCGTCGCTATCCACCGCATGGCGAAGCTGTTCGCCACGATGGCTATCAGGGCCGCCGCGCAGGCACCCCACGCGAAGCTGAACAGCAGATTTCCCCAGGGGCCCGGCTCCACCCGGTCCAGCCAGCGGAACGCGGCGATGAGCAGGGGCACCGGGAGCACGGCCAGGCCCAGGCCGACCAGGAAGCCGTCGGTGCCGGTCTGCTCGCGGACGAGGGCGAGGATGACCAGGCCGGACAGGGCGAGCAGGGTGATCAGGGCGGTGTAGCGCACCCAGGTGCGTTGCCACCAGTGCGGGTGCCGCGGGGTCGGGGGGTGTGCCGGGTACGCCGGGTACGGGGGACAGGTGGCCACGACATCGACCCTAACGGGGGGACGGGGTCAGCGCTGGGGTTCGTTCTCGCCGTGCGGTACGCGACGGAAGAGCAGGTCGTTCACTACGTGTCCCTTGTCCAGTCCCTGGCCCTCGAAACGGGTCAGGGGACGGAAGTCGGGGCGGGGCGCGAAACCGCCGTCCGGCTGGGTGTTCTCGAAGTCGGGGTGGGCGGTGAGCACCTCAAGCATCTGCTCCGCGTACGGCTCCCAGTCCGTGGCGCAGTGCACGAGCGCGCCCGGCTTGAGGCGGCCGGCGGCGAGGGTGAGGAACTCCGGCTGGATGAGGCGGCGCTTGTGGTGGCGCTTCTTGGGCCAGGGGTCGGGGAAGTAGACGCGCAGGCCGTCGAGGGAGTCGGGGGCGAGCATCTCGCGCAGCAGGATGATGGCGTCGCCGTTGGCCACCCGGATGTTGGTGAGGCCGCCTCGGTCGGCGAGGTTCAGCAGGTTGCCCTGGCCGGGGGTGTGGACGTCGACGGCGAGGATGTTGGTGCCGGGGTCCGCGGCGGCCATCTGGGCGGTTGCCTCGCCCATGCCGAAGCCGATCTCCAGGACGACCGGGTTGTCGTTGCCGAACAGCTCCGCCAGGTCCGGGATCCTGTGTCCGTCGATGTCCAGTCCCCACTTGGGCCACAGCCGTGCCAACGCATCCGCCTGGCCGGCGGTGACGCGGCTCCGGCGCGGCTGGAAGCTCCTGATCCGGCGCTCGAAGTGCGAACCGGCCGGGTCGGGCTTGGGGCCGTCCGGGAAGCGGGGCGTCCCCTTGGGACGGCGGGATTCTGGGGTGGGGGGCGACATCTCAGACACAGTGCAGACGAGTCTACGGTGACGGCGGAATGCCTGCGGCGGCCTGCCGGCGTCCGGTGGGGGCGGGCGTAGCGCTGCCGGTGAGTTGTGGGTCGGGGCCGCGCCGGGGGGTGTCCGTCCTCGGTCCGGCGGTTCTCTTGGGACTTAGGGTGACTGCCCGACGGACGCCGGCCGCTGCGGGCGGACACCCCCCGGCACGTCCCCTTCCCGCCGTCGGCGGCTGACCGGCCCGTGGTGCGTGGTGCCTTCCCGCCGTCGGCGGCTGACCGGCCCGTGGTGCGTGGTGGGTTCTCGCCGTCCGCGGCTGACCGGCCCGTGGTGCGTGGTGGGTTCTCGCCGTCCGCGGCTTTCGACGCCCGTGGCGTGGGGGCTTGTCGTCGTGGGCGGGGCGGGCGGTCCTTCCTGGTGCTGGGCAGCTGTACGTACCTCAGGGGCGCGGGGAACTGCGCGACCAGCCACGTACGGCCCGCAGGCGCCTACGGCGAGACCGACCCGGAGCTCAGGCGCGGTCCAGTGCCCCCAAGGCCAGCGCAGCGACCTGGCGGCCGATCGGCAGGGAGGCCGTGGCCGCGGGGGAGGGGGCGTTGAGGACGTGGACGGCTCGGGCGCCTTCCTTGATGAGGAAGTCGTCGACGAGCGTGCCGTCCCGCAGGACCGCCTGCGCTCGGACGCCGGCCGGCGCGGGCACCAGGTCCGCTTCCGTGGCCGCGGGCAGCAGTCGCCGTACCGCCTCGGTGAAGGCCCGCTTGGACAGTGACCGGCGCAGCTCGCCCGCCCCGTAGCGCCAGTGGCGGCGGGCTATGTGCCAGGCGCCGGGATAGGCGAGCGTGGCGGACAGCTCGCGGGGGCGCAGGGTCGTCCAGTCGTACCCCTCGCGGGCGAGCGCCGGCACCGCGTTGGGTCCGATGTGGACGCCGCCGTCGATGCCGCGGGTGAGGTGGACGCCGAGGAAGGGGAAGGCGGGGTCGGGCACCGGGTAGACCAGGCCGCGGACGAGCTCCGGCCGCGCGAGCTCGTAGTACTCACCGCGGAAGGGGACGATCCGCATGTCCGGTTCGTCGCCGGTCATCCGGGCGATCTCGTCGCAGTGCAGGCCGGCACAGTTCACCAGGACACGGGCGCGGACGATGTCGCCGCGTGCCGTGCGGACGGCGACCCCGAGGGAGGGCCGGCGGTCGATCCGGACGACCTGTGCACCGTAGAGGATCTCGGCACCGGAGGCGGCGGCGAGCTGCCGGGCGACCCCCGTGAAGTCGCAGATGCCGGTCGTGCCGACGTGTATCGCGGCGAGTCCGCGCACCTCCGGCTCGTACTCGGCGATCTGGGCGCCTCCCAGCTCCCGCACCGGGATGCCGTTCTCCCGTCCGCGCTGGACCAGGGCGTGCAGCCGGGGCAGCTCGGCGCGGTCGGTGGCCACGATCAGCTTGCCGGTGACGGCGTGGTCGATGCCGTACTCGCTGCAGAACTTGATCATCTCCGCGGCGCCCCGGACCGCGTAGCGGGCCTTGAGGGAGCCGGGGCGGTAGTAGATGCCGCTGTGGATGACGCCGCTGTTGCGCCCCGTCTGGTGCCGGGCGGGGCCGGGCTCCTTCTCCAGCACCGTCACCCGGGTGCCGGGCGCGGCGCGTGTGATGGCATACGCCGTCGACAGCCCGACGATCCCCCCGCCGATCACCAGCACGTCACAGTCGTACGCGAACCCCGGCCGCACCTGCACCACCTCCGCCTCCGATAGTGCACTGCGCCACTGACAATCGATTCAAACGCGGGGCAGGGCCGTCGCCGCCGGGGGCGGGGAGCCCTACGCCGGGGCCATCAGCAGTGGCCTGGCCCGTTCCCGCAGCTCCACCACTCTCGGCTCGTCCCCGTACGGTTCCAGTCGGTGCAGGAGGTCCTTCACGTACTCCGTGGTGCGGGCCGAGGAGATGCGCCCGGCGACCTCCACCGCCCGCACGCCCTGCTCGCACGCCGCGTCGAGGTTGCCCGACTCCAGTTCGGCGACCGCGGACACGACCAGGCGCAGTCCGTGGGAGCGTACGAACTCCTCGGTCGGCTTGGACAGGGCGTACTCGGTGAAGCGGCGGACCTGGCGGGGCGCCTTGAGGTCGCGGTAGCACTCCGCGGCGTCCGCGGCGAAGCGGTCGTAGGAGTAGAAGCCGAGCCAGCTCGGGTCGTTGTCGCCGGGGCGGGCGCGCTCCAGCCAGCTCTCGGCGGCCTTGAGGGCGGCACCGGCCGCCTGCGCGTCGCCCGCGCGCGCGTGGGCGCGGGCCTCGACGAGGCGGAAGAAGCTCATGGTGCGGGCCGTGGCCAGGCCGCGGTTGCGCTCCAGGGCGGCCTGGGCGAGGTCGACGCCCTCGTCGCCGAAGCCCCGGTAGGTGGCCTGGAGGGACATCGAGGCCAGGACGTAGCCGCCCAGCGGGACGTCCGCTGCCGCGCGCGCGAGGCGCAGGGCCTGGATGTAGTAGCGCTGGGCCGCCTCCTGCTGGCCGGTGTCGAAGGCCATCCAGCCCGCCAGGCGGGTGAGTTCCGCGCTGGCGCCGAACAGGGCGCGGCCGACGTCGTCGGAGTAGGAGCCCAGCAGAAGGGGGGCCGCCTCTACTCGTAAACACTCGGGGACCATGGAGGACCGCCAGTCGCCGCCGCCGTACTTGGAGTCCCAGCGGCGCGCGTCCTCGGCGGCCTCCCGCAGCTTCTGCACATCGCTGTGGCCGACTTTGAGCGGTGAGCCGGAGCCCTCCGCATGGCTCGCCTCGCGCGCGACCGAGCTGTCGGCCGGGGTTATCAGCCACCGTGAGGCGGGCGTTGCGTATGCGGTCACAGCAAAGGATCCGGCGAGCGACTGCCAGATGCCGCCGGAGCCGGCGCGGCGGCCGGCGAGGTCGAGGCGGTAGAGCTCGGTGGCCGACTTCACCGCCTGGCCGACGTCCCGCGGGAAGGCGAGTCCCACTTCCGGGGCGGGGTCGGCGTCCGCCAGGCCGATCTCGTGCAGCGGCACCGGCCGGCCGAGCTTCTGGCCGATCGCGGCCGCGATCAGGTGCGGTGCCGCACCCTGCGGGACCATGCCTTTCGACACCCAGCGCGCCACGGAGGTCTTGTCGTAGCGCAGCGTCAGACCGCGCTGGGCGCCGAGGTCGTTGACGCGCCGCGCGAGGCCCGCGTTGCTGATTCCCGCGAGGGCGAGAACGGCGCCGAGCTTTTCGTTCGGCCCGCGTTGCTCCCTGGACATGCGCCACCCCTCGACACAGACGGCTGCCGCGCTGGCATAACCGTGCGGCATTCGTAAACCCAGCGTAGTTCGCCGCATCCCAAGCGTTAAGGGGCATTGTTCCGGATGGCGGGATTGTGGTCCGTACGGAAGTACGGGCCGGGCACGGTGCGTTGCGGTGTGCTCCCTCGGTGTGGCCGTGCGCCTGTGCGTGCGCTCTTCTCCGGCCACCGGGGGAGCGATTCCATGGCTTCCGCGTGGGTCGGCCCGCTGTACTGGATCCAGTGGGCTGGGGGACACCGCCGCCTTCATCCCCGCGGGCGGCGGACCGGTCCGGGGGGCGAACTCCGCCTCCCGGGCTGCGCGCGCCCTGCGGTGCGCAGAGCCTGTACGGAGAGTGTGCGTCGGGCGATCAAGCGCCGGGCGTCGGCCTGGATTTGGCCGAAAATCGATTCCCTCCTGAGTGGGGGTCAGTGCTCCCACCACGGGAGTTGAGGGCGCACGAGGAGTTTTGAGGGAGCACTCGGGGGGCGCATTCGCGTCGTACGCGCCCAGGGGTGCGGGGGCCTCCTCCTCGTCAAGGGCCCCGGCGCAGAGGTCCGTTCGTGGTGCCTCAAGCGGCTCCGCCGCCGCTCCAGGACGCGCTCTTCGTGGCAGCATGGTGAACCGGTTCGTACGGTGCACTGGTTGTCCACAGCCTGTGGAGGCGTCCATGCGGTGGTTGGTGGGATGGAGCAGCGCCGCCGCGCACGTCACCGGGCCCGGATCCGCGGGCGCCACCGGGTACGACGGCGAGACCCTGCATCCGGTCGGCTCCCAGCTGCTGTGGGGCGACCCCGACCCGCTGTGGGCGGTCGGCGACTGGCGCCCCGACGAGGTGCGGGTCGTCAAGGCAGACGAGCGCACACGGATCGCGGTCCTGGGGACGTGCGGCGCGAGCGACGAGGAGCTGCGGCTCGGGCTGTTCACCGCGCGCGGGGGCGCACTGCGGCATCTGACGGCGTGGCCGGGCAGCTACACGGCCGTGGTCCAGTCCGGCCGCCGTATCACCGTCTGCGGCGATCTGGCGGGCGCCCGCCCGGTGTTCCACGCCCCCTGGGCCGGCGGCACCGCCTACGCCACCGCCGCCCTGCCGCTCGCCGACCTCATCGAGGCCAACCTCGACTACGGCCATCTCGCCGCGCTGCTGGCCGCCCCCGACGTGCCCGCCGCCCTCTACGACTCCACGCCCTACGACGGCGTACGGCGCGTTCCGCCGGGGCATGCGCTGATCCTGCGCGCGGGGGCGCGCGAGGTCGCCGGGTACGAGCCGGTCGCCTCCCTCGCCGTGGCCGCGCCCCCGGCCGACGCGGACAGCGCGGTCGGCGCCGTGCGCGACGCCCTCGTCGAGGCGGTACGCGCGCGTCTTGCCGCGCCCCGCCATGTCCCCGGCGCCGGTGTCGACCCCGGCCCGGTGCCCGGCATGGGCCCGGCCGAGCGGCGTGCCGCGCGCGGGATGCCGGTCGCGGGGATCGGCGCCGACCTGTCCGGCGGTCCCGCCTCCAGCACCCTCGCCCTGCTCGCGGCCGGGCTGCCCGGCATGCCCGGCACCGTCCTCGGCCACGGCACGGGCGCCGGCGAGCGGCTGCTGGCGGTCACCTTCAACGACCTCGCCGTGCGCGGCCGCGAGGCCGAACTGGAGCGCGCGGGCGCCCTCGCGGCCAACCCGCGCCTGCACCACGTCGTGGTGACCGGCGGCGAGGACACCCTGCCCTACGCCGACCTGGACGGCCCCCTCACCGACGAGCCCAGCCCCAGCCTGGTCAGCGCCGCCCGCCACCGCGCCCGCCTCGCCGCGGGCAGCGCCGACCACTTCACCGGCTACGGCGCCCGCCAGGTCCTGGACGCCCACCCGGCCCGCCTCGCCGACCTGCTCATGGACCGCAAGCGACGGCACCTGGTCCGCCCGGTCGCCGCCCTCGCCAAGGCCGACGGCTCGGTGATGGTCCCCGCGCGCGTGTACGCCGCCGCCCGCCGGCTGGCCCGCACCCCGTACCGCACCGGCCTGGAGACGCTCGCGGCGCGGCTGCTCGACCGCCGCTTCGACGATCCGGCCGGTGCGGCCGACGCCTCCCTGGCCGCGCTCGCCTGGGCCGGACCCGGACCGGCGGCGCGCTGGCTGACGGGTGAGGCCCTGGCCGAAGTATCGATTCGCTTGCAGAGCGCCTCCAGCCGCTCGGGGGTCGGTCCGGGACAGCGCCCCGGCGACTACCGCGCGCGTGCCGCCCTCGCCCGGGCCGCGGCCGACGTCCGCGTCCTGGAACAGGCCGCGGAGATCCGCTTCCAGCGCCTGCACGCCCCCTTCCTCGACAACCAGGTGGTGCGCGCCTGCCGGGAGCTGCCCGAGGCCCTGCGCGTCCAGCCGGGCGCCCGCGCGGCGATCCTCAGTACGGTCCTCAAGGGCGCCGGCGTCCCCGACGTGCCGCCCGGCTGGGGCGCCCCCTCGCACGGCACCGCCGCGGCCGCCCGTACCGGCCTGCGGGTGGCCGCCGACTCCCTGGTCGCCCTCTTCGACACCCCGCTGCTGGCCCAGGCCGGGCTCGTCGAGGCGCGCGTCGTCCGCAAGGCCCTGCGGGCCGCCGCCGCCGGTGAGCCCCTGCCGCTCGACGGCCTCGCCGACCTCGTCTCCCTCGAACTGTGGTTGCGCCGCCTCCTCGCCCGCCGCGGCACCTGCTGGACCGGAACCCCGGCACGCGCGCGTGCCGTACCGGCGGGCATCAAGCCGCAGCGGGGGGCGCTGGGGGCGGGGGCGGCGGCCTGGCGGGCGTGACCGGGGGATCGCGGGCCGGGGTGGCTGTGGGCGCGGGTGAGCGGTGACCGCCTGGTCCGCGAGTCCGTGAGTGCTTGGCCGGGGCGAACCCCTGACCGCTAGGAGCAGGTGAACCGCGACTGCGCCCAGTCGGCCAGGGCCATGTTGTCGAAGTGGCTGTGCGGCTCGACCACCAGGCGGACCGTTTCGACGCCGGTGAGGTTCACCTGGACGGGCACCGCCGGGTCGCCGCCCTTGATCCGGTCGGACTTCCACAGCGGGACGCCGTCGCCGTAGACGGAGAAGTAGACCTGGCCGAGCTTCATCGTCATGTCGTCGACGCCGACCACGGCGTCGTACGCGGTGCACTCGCGGTTGAGGTCGATGGTGACGGAGGACTCGCCCTGGACGGTCACCCCGTCCTCGTACGTCCGCCCGCCGATCGACAGGCCGCGGCGCTGCCACACCCAGCTGCTCTGGCCCATCCGCATCTCCGGCCGGGTGCCGTCGCCGGCGAGGTCGTACGACAGCTCGCTCCAGCGGTAGTCGGCCGGGGGCGGCGGGGGAGTCGGGGTGGGCGTGGGGGTCGGGGTCGGGGTCGGCGTGGGGGTGGGCGTGGGGGTCGGTGTCGGGGTGGGGGTCGGGGTGGGCGTGGGGGTCGGTGTCGGGGTCGGTGTCGGGCTGGGGGTCGGGGTCGGGGTCGGTGTGGGGGCCGGGGGTGGTGGCGGGGCGGCCACCACGGGCTCGGGGGTGGGCTTGCGGGACGGCGTGGGTGCGGGCGGCTCCGGGTCGACCGCCGGCGGGGAGGTGGGCGGCTTGGCCACCGGCTGCTTGGGGGTGCTGTCACCGACCAGGGCGAGCGCGATCGCGGCGGCCGCCACGGCCACCACCCCGGCCGCGATACCGGCCTTCACCGGCGCGCCGAGCCCCTCGGAGGCGGCCGCGCCACCCCCCGCGCTGGACCCCGACGACCCGCTCGCCGCCGCTGCCGCACCCGCCGCGCCCGCGGCCCCCGCCCCACCGCCGCCGGCGATGAGCGCGGCGGCCTTGGCGTACCCGGCGGCACCGAACCAGCCGATGACGGCCACCGGCACGACCGCGGGGATGCTGCTGGCGACCTCCTCGATCTGGCTGGCCGCGAGGCGGCACTTGGCGCACTCCTCCAGATGCTTGCGCAGCCCCCGCTCGGCACGGGTGCGCAGCTTGCGGCGGGCGTAGGTGCCGAGCTGGTCGGCGTAGCGGGCGCACTCCTCGTCGTCGACCAGGGAGGCGCTGACATGGGCCTGGAGGTATGCCTGCTTCAGGCCCTCGCGGGCCCGGCTGGCGAGCACCCGCGTGCCGTTGGCGTCGAGCCCGAAGAGGGTGGCGACGTCGCTCGGCGACTCGTCCTCCACCTCGGTGTGCCACAGCACGGCCTGCCAGCGCTCGGGCAGCGAGCGGAATGCCTGCATCGCCATGGACTGCTCGGCCTCGTGCATCGCGAGGACGTCGGCGCCCAGGTGCAGATCGAGCGTGTCGGTGTCGGATGCCTCCGAGGCGCGCGCGGCCTGGGCCGCGAACACAGCGAAGTCGTCGACCAGTTGCTCCCGCTTCGCGGAGTTCGTCCAGTTGGCGGCGACGCGCCGGACGCTGGTGAGCAGATAGGCGCGGACCGCGTGCTCGGGTCCGGAGCCGCCGCGCACCGCCTGGAGCATGCGCGCGAAGACCTCGGCGGTGAGGTCGTCGGCGGTGTGGGCGTCACGGCAGCAGGTGCGCGCGTACCGGCGTACGGCGTCGGCGTGGCGGCGGTACAGCTCCTCGTAGGCCGTGTCGTCGCCGGACCGCATCCGCTCGATCAGCTCGGCGTCCGACGGCGGCAGCTCGATCGGCGGTGGCAGGACACTGTCCTCGCGCCAGCCGTCCTCCCGCCGGTCGCGCTGTGCCGGAACGCTTCCTCCGGCCGGCAGGTCGGCTCGCCCGCCCTGGCTCGGCACCTGAGGTGCGGTACGGCCCCCGGTCTCCGCGTCACCCTCGTCGAGTGACTCGTCCCGCCCGTCAACACTCATCGCGGAAAGCCCCCGCCGCCAGCCCGATCCGTACCGACCACCGGGCCAGACTGCCACATGGGATTTCCGGACGGGACCCGCGAGTGAGGATCGTCCACTCGTCCGAGGGGATCCCGCGCCGACGCGTACGGAACTTCACTCTTTCGGGGAAGCAGTAACGGTCCGGCAGTGCAGGAGAGTTGAGAAAGGTGCCGGACGACATGTCCGACACCTCCCTCTTGGTCACCTTCGCGGGTCACCGCCTCACGCGGGACGCGAGCGCAGCCCCTCCAGCAGGATGTCCAGCAGCCGGGCCGAGGCCGCCGCCTGCTGCGCCGCGTCCGGCAGCGAGGGCGCCGCCGTGGCGATCACCAGCAGCACGTCCGCCACCGACACGTCCGGCCGCAGCTCACCGGCCGCGCGCGCCCGGTCCACCAGCTGGCCCACGACCTCCAGCAGCGCCGCCGCCCCCGCGTCGTCCACCCCGGCGTCCGGCACCAGGCGCAGCTCGCCCGAGGCCGGCTGGCTCCGCTGCTGCGGCACCCGCGTCTCGTCGAAGGCGCCCGCCTCCGCGTCGTCGGTGACACCGACCCGCAGCACCTGCGGCGGCAGCAGCCGCCCCGCACCCGAGGCCACCGAGGTGCGCAGGAAGCGCGACAGCGCCGACCAGGGCTCGTCCTCCTGCCCCAGTGCCGCCCGCGCCTGCTCCGTCAGCCGGGAGGTCTCCTCCTCGGCTATCCGGCGCACCAGCACGTCCTTGCTCGGGAAGCGCCGGTACACCGTGCCGACACCCACCCGGGCCCGCCGGGCCACGTCCTCCATCGGCGCGCCGTACCCCAGCTCGCCGAAGACCTCGCGCGCGGCGCGCAGCACATGCTCGAGGTTGCGCTGCGCGTCCACGCGCAGCGGCGTCGAGCGGGCGCCGTCCCCGCGTCCGTTGCCCACCGCCCCACCAGGAGCGACGGCGGACGCGGAGACCCAATGCGAGTCCTGAATATGCATACGAATTCCCCCGGTAATGACGTCTCCCCCCGGAGACTCTCCCCGCCATTTGGATGCCGGAGCGTGCGGAAGAGAGCCGGCGCGGACCGCCCGCAGCGACCCGAAGAGCGCATCCCCCTACACCCCGTCGACATACGAACATAGTTGAGAGACAGTCAATTCAGAAGGGGGAGGTTCCGCACAGAGCGCCCCCCGATCGGAGTACGCACCGCATACGTCCCGGTTGCACCCGCTTGCTACCTCGGGTATACCCCCGCTGACCTGCGAGCCTTTCCCGAACTCCGGCAATTCGCCCCGCGCGGCGCGCCGACGGCGTCCGGTCACACAAACTGCCGGGGCTGTGGACAAACTCAAGCGCTGGGTGCGTCATGGGATGGTGAAGGAACGTGCGCGCATTCTCGTTGTCGGCGGCGGCTACGTCGGGATGTACACGGCCCTGCGCCTGACGCGGAAGCTCAGAGCGGAACTCAGGCGCGGTGACGCGGAGATCATCGTCGTCACGCCCGACCCCTACATGACGTATCAGCCGTTCCTGCCCGAGGCGGCCGCCGGCTCCATCTCACCGCGCCATGTCGTCGTCCCCCTGCGCCGCGTCCTGCCGCACTGCCGGGTGGTCGTCGGCGAGGTCACGGCCGTCGACCACGCCCGGCGCACCGCCACCCTCACCACCCTCGCCGGCCAGGAGGGCACCGGACCCGAACACCTCCCCTACGACGAACTCGTCCTCGCCCCCGGCTCCGTCTCGCGCACCCTGCCCGTCCCCGGCCTCGCCGAGCACGGCATCGGCTTCCGGACCGTCGAGGAGGCCATCGGCCTGCGCAACCACGTCATCGAGCAGATGGACATCGCCTCCTCCACCCGCGACCCCGCGATCCGCGACGCCGCCCTCACCTTCGTCTTCGTCGGCGGCGGCTACGCCGGGGTCGAGGCACTCGGCGAACTGGAGGACATGGCCCGCTACGCCGCCCGGCACTACCACAACGTGCGGCCCGAGGACATGAAGTGGATCCTCGTCGAGGCGTCCGACCGCATCCTGCCCGAGGTCGGCCCCGACCTCGGCCGCTACACCGTCGCCGCACTGCGCCGCCGCAACATCCAGGTCGTCCTCGGCACCCGCCTGGAGTCCTGCGCCGACCGCGTCGCCGTCCTCAGCGACGGACAACGTTTCCCGACGCGTACGGTCGTCTGGACCGCCGGTGTCAAACCGCACCCCCTGCTCGCCGCCACCGGCCTGCCCCTCACCGAGCACGGCCGGCTGCGCTGCACCGCCCAGCTCACCGTCGACGGAGTCGAGCACGCCTGGGCCGCGGGCGACGCCGCCGCCGTCCCCGACGTCACCGCGGGCGAGGACCGCCACTGCGCCCCCAACGCCCAGCACGCCCTGCGCCAGGCCCGCACCCTCGGCGACAACATCGCCCACGCCCTGCGCGGCGAGCCCCTGGAGACCTACGCCCACAAGTACGCCGGCTCCGTCGCCTCCCTCGGCCTGCACAAGGGCGTCGCCCACGTCTACGGACGGGAGCTGAAGGGCTACCCCGCCTGGTTCATGCACCGCGCCTACCACCTCAGCCGCGTGCCCACCGTCAACCGCAAGGCCCGCGTGCTCGCCGAATGGACCCTCGCCGGCCTGTTCAAACGGGAGATCGTCTCCCTCGGTTCACTCGAACACCCGCGAGCGGAGTTCGAACTCGCGGCCGGGGGAATGCCTCCAGGGGACCCGAAGGGGTCTTCATGACCGAACCGAGGAACTCCAGGAACCGGCCCGGCGTCTGACGGATGTCGGCCCGATCCGCCACACTGCCAGACTGGTCCACGCGTCAGGACGGGCCACCGCCCGCCCTGCCACCCGACGAGGCTTTTCCCAAATGCTGCATTCCCGGGGACGGTACCCACCGCCCGCACCCGGGGGCCCCGGCCGGGTCCGGAGCCGGCCGACGACGACTACACGAGGCAAGGATTCGTGAACTTCACGCGCTGGAGCGCCCGGCTCCCCGGAACGCAGCGCCGCGCCGCAGCGCGGACCGAACCCACGGTCGCCCCCGACCGCCGCGGGGACGGACGGGGAGAGGGCTCCGTGCCCGCGGCCCGCGCCGAACAGCCGACCGGCGAACCGTCCGCCGTACCCGCCCTCGACGACCTGCCGGTCCGCGAGGTCCTCGACCGCGTCCCCGCCCTCGTCGCGCTCGTCCACGGCCCCGACCACCGCCTCGGCTACGTCAACGACGCCTACACCGCGGCCTTCGGCGCCCGCCCGCCCGGCGAACCGGCCGCCGACGCCCTGCCCGAACTCGTCGAACTCGGCCTGCTCCCCCTGCTCGACCAGGTCCTGCGCAGCGGCAAGCCCCGCACCGTCAAGTCCCGCCGGGCCTGCGACGGCCGCTCCTACACCTTCACCTGCACGCCCGTCACCGAGTCCGGCCCCTCCGGCGGCGTCCCCGGCGTACTGGTCTTCGCCACCGACGTCACCGACCACGCCGAGGCCGCCGAACGCCTGCGCGCCAGCGAGCGCCGCCAGCGCGAGACCGCCGTCACCCTCCAGCGCTCCCTGCTCCCGCAGGAACTCGAACAGCCCGACGACCTGCGCATCGCCGCCACCTACCAGCCCGGCGGCACCGAGGCCGCCGTCGGCGGCGACTGGTACGACGTCATCACCCTCGGCGGCGGCCGCACCGCACTCGTCATCGGCGACGTCATGGGCAGAGGCGTCCGCGCCGCGGCCGTCATGGGCCAGC
Organism: Streptomyces sp. enrichment culture; assembly: GCF_964272895.1. GTDB lineage: Bacteria > Actinomycetota > Actinomycetes > Streptomycetales > Streptomycetaceae > Streptomyces. The sequence goes on along the minus strand of NZ_OZ186832.1, from coordinate 3,565,388 downwards.
TGCGCACCGCCGTCCGCGCCTACGCCCGCCTCGACCTGCCCCCGCACGAGGTCCTCCAGCTCCTCGACGGCCTCGCCACCGAGATCGACGCCAACCAGATCGCCACCTGCGTCTACGCCATCCACGACCCCAACGAGGGACGGCTCGTCTACGCCTCGGCCGGCCACCTGCCCATCCTCGTCCGCGACGAGAGCGGCACCGTGCTGCGCGCCGACGAACCCACCGGCCCCCCGCTGGGCACCGGCGGCTGGATCCACGCCTCCGGCTCCGTCCCCCTCGGCCCCGGCGCCACCGCCGTCCTCTACACCGACGGGCTCGTCGAACGCCGCGACGAAGACCTCGACGAAGGCATCGCCGCCCTCGAACGCGCCCTCTCCGGCGCCACCGGCAGCCCCCAGGTCATCTGCGACCGCCTGCTGCGCTCCGCCGGGGTCGCCGCCGACCACGACGACGACGTGGCCGTCCTCGTCCTCCAGCAGCCCGCCCGCACCGGCGCGGACGGCGACCTCTTCCGCAACGCCGCACTGGAACTCATCGGCGGCGTGGAGGCGGCCCCACGCGCCCGGGCGTTCGCCTCCGGCGTGCTGACCAGCTGGCGGTTCCCGACAGAGCTGCACGACCTGGGAGTGCTGGCCGCGAGCGAGCTGGTCGCCAACTCGTTGCAGCACGGCACACCGCCCATGCGGCTGCGGCTGCGCCGCACGGACCGACGGCTGATCGTCGAGGTCACCGACGGGGACGATCACCTGCCGCGCAGACGGCGAGCCGAACCGGGGGACGAGTCGGGGCGGGGGATCGCCATCGTGGCCACCATCGCCTCCAACTGGGGGTGCAGACGCACGCCCGGTGGCGGCAAGGCGGTGTGGTGCGAGTTCGCGCTGCCGAAGGGATGAGCGAGGGCCGCTGAGCGACGGCCCCTGAGGGGCGGGTCGACGGGGGCACGACGGGGTGCGGGGCGCGAGGGACCGCTTCGCGCAGCACCCCGCACCCCTTCACCCCGTCTACGCCTCCGCGGGCACCGTCTCCGTCGTGGCGCCCCCGCTCCTCGCCACCACTCGGTGGGTACGGGCTCGCCACGGGTGGTCCTGCGCCTGCGTGAGACCTCGGCCCAGGCGGAGGGCCAAGGCGGTGATGCCGAGGGAGAAGAGCAGGAACGTGACGATGTACGGGGCGTGCAGGCTCGCGCCCATCGGGCCGCCCACCGCCGGGCCGACGGCCAGGGCCAGCTGCTTCACCAGGGCGAAGGCCGAGTTGTACTGACCGGCCAGGCCCGCCGGCGCCAGATCCGCGACCAGAGGGGCCACGGTCGGGGACAGCATGGCCTCACCGAGCCCGAACAGGGCGTACGTCGAGACGAACGCGGCCGTCGCCATCGCCTGGCTGGTCTCGCCCAGCCCCGCGAAACCGGCGGCTGCCCACGCCACGGCCCAGATCAGACCCACGGCGGCGATGACCCGCGAACGCCGACGCCGCTCGACGAAACGCAGCACGGCGAACTGCGCGACGACGATCACCGCGGTGTTGGCGGCCAGGGCCGTCCCCAGCGTGGAGGTCGATATACCGGCCGCCTCGACCCCGTAGGCGCTCAGACCCGACTCGAACTGTCCGTAGCAGGCGAAGAAGAGCACGAAGCCCAGGACGCACAGCTGCACCATGGCGCGATTGCCGAGCAGCTGCTTCCAGCCGCCCTTGGCCGACACGGCCGGGCTGTCCCCTATACGGGGAGAGTGCGGCATCCGGACGGTCGACATCACCACGACCAGCAGCAGGAACATCGCCGCCTCGATCGCGAACAGCAGCGTGAACGACGACACGCGCGTGGTGTCGACGAGGTGGCCGCCTATCAGGCCGCCGACGCCCAGACCCAGGTTCTGCAGGAAGAACTGCATGGCGAACGCCCGCGACCGGGTGTCCGCGGACGAGCAGTCCACGATCATCGTGGCCAGCGCGGGCTGCATCACGGCCTGACCGGCACCCAGCGCCGCCGCCGACATCAGGACCGCCGCCGCGCTGCCCGCCAGCCCCAGGCTCAGGGCGCCCAGCGCGGCCGTGACCAGGGCGGTGAGCAGCACCGGAAGAGGTCCGCGCCGCACGATCGCCCGGCCGGCGAACGGCAGCACCACCAGCGCGGCCACGGCGAAGACGGCGAGGACGAACCCCGCCGTCGCGGCACCCAGACCCCGCACCTGCGCCACATAGACGTACAGGTAGGGGACGGTGAAGCCGAGCCCGAACGCGCTGAGTGCGTTGCCCACGTGGATCCGGCGCATCGCTGCGCCCATCGCCCTGGTCACGTTCACCTCTCTCACTAGTTAGGAGTGAAGACTTCGAATCTAAACTTCGAAGCTAAACAGTACACCTCCAAGGACTTCAACGCCAAGCCGCTCCGTGCGATACTTCGGGCATGGGCGACACCCCCGGCGTCAGCGAGCCGACACTCGAAGAACAGATCGCCGCCTACCAGCGCGAGTTCCAGGACCTCGATCCCCAGGTCGAGAAGATCGTCTCGGCGCTGTCCCGCCTGAACCGGCGGATGAACGTCGCCTACGGCCGCCAGACCGCCGCCCTCGGCATCAGCAACGCCGAGTGGGAGGTCCTCAAGGCCCTCGTCCTGTCCGGCGCCCCCTACCGCATGGGCCCCAGCGACCTGGCCAAGCGGCTCGGCCTCACTCCCGCCGCGATGACCCACCGGATCGACCGGATGGTCGCCGAGGGACTGGTCACCCGCGAGCGCGACGAGTCCAACCGGGTCCGCGTGATCGTCGAGCTGACACCCGAGGGCCGCGAGAAGTGGCTGGAGGCCATGCGCCTGGCGTCGGTCTTCGAGGAGGGCCTCCTCCAGGACCTCACCCCCGCCGAGCGCACGGTCCTCGGCGAGGTGCTGGCCCGCCTGCTGCGCCGGGTGGAGGACGCCCAGCCGGACGCCGGTGGACGCCTCACCGACCTCGACTGACCAGGTCGGAGGCGCCTCGGGGAGGGCACTTGACATCCCTCTCCCGGATCCGTAAAGTTCTTCGGGTTGTCGGGGAGCCGTAACGGTTCTGCGACAGCACTTCCGCCGCCCCGAGCGGCACACAAACCACTCAGCAAGATCTCCCGACGGGGTCGATTTCGGCTTGCCCGAATTCAATTCCGATAGGAGTTCCGTGATCCCGGTCCACTCGATTGGGAATCACGGAGGGGATCCGCTAAGGTTTGAGACGTCGGAACGGCCCAGCGGCCGGGAAGACAAACCCTCCTGACAGGGAGTCAGACGCCGAAAGGATCTGATAGAGTCAGAACCGCCGGAAAGGGAAACGCGGAAGCGGGAACCTGGAAAGCACCGAGGAAATCGGATCGAGAAAAGATCTGATAGAGTCGGAAACGCAAGACCGAAGGGAAGCGCCCGGAGGAAAGCCCGAGAGGGTGAGTACAAAGGAAGCGTCCGTTCCTTGAGAACTCAACAGCGTGCCAAAAGTCAACGCCAGATATGTTGATACCCCGTCTCCAGCATCAGCTGGGACGAGGTTCCTTTGAAAAAACACAGCGAGGACGCTGTGTGCGAGAGGATTATTCCTCCTCTCGCACCGCTCTCGTGGTGTTGCACCGGATCACCGGTAAACATTCACGGAGAGTTTGATCCTGGCTCAGGACGAACGCTGGCGGCGTGCTTAACACATGCAAGTCGAACGATGAACCTCCTTCGGGAGGGGATTAGTGGCGAACGGGTGAGTAACACGTGGGCAATCTGCCCTGCACTCTGGGACAAGCCCTGGAAACGGGGTCTAATACCGGATACGAGTTTCACAGGCATCTGTGATTCTGGAAAGCTCCGGCGGTGCAGGATGAGCCCGCGGCCTATCAGCTTGTTGGTGAGGTAACGGCTCACCAAGGCGACGACGGGTAGCCGGCCTGAGAGGGCGACCGGCCACACTGGGACTGAGACACGGCCCAGACTCCTACGGGAGGCAGCAGTGGGGAATATTGCACAATGGGCGCAAGCCTGATGCAGCGACGCCGCGTGAGGGATGACGGCCTTCGGGTTGTAAACCTCTTTCAGCAGGGAAGAAGCGAAAGTGACGGTACCTGCAGAAGAAGCGCCGGCTAACTACGTGCCAGCAGCCGCGGTAATACGTAGGGCGCAAGCGTTGTCCGGAATTATTGGGCGTAAAGAGCTCGTAGGCGGCTTGTCGCGTCGGATGTGAAAGCCCGGGGCTTAACCCCGGGTCTGCATTCGATACGGGCAGGCTAGAGTTCGGTAGGGGAGATCGGAATTCCTGGTGTAGCGGTGAAATGCGCAGATATCAGGAGGAACACCGGTGGCGAAGGCGGATCTCTGGGCCGATACTGACGCTGAGGAGCGAAAGCGTGGGGAGCGAACAGGATTAGATACCCTGGTAGTCCACGCCGTAAACGGTGGGCACTAGGTGTGGGCAACATTCCACGTTGTCCGTGCCGCAGCTAACGCATTAAGTGCCCCGCCTGGGGAGTACGGCCGCAAGGCTAAAACTCAAAGGAATTGACGGGGGCCCGCACAAGCGGCGGAGCATGTGGCTTAATTCGACGCAACGCGAAGAACCTTACCAAGGCTTGACATACACCGGAAACACCTAGAGATAGGTGCCCCCTTGTGGTCGGTGTACAGGTGGTGCATGGCTGTCGTCAGCTCGTGTCGTGAGATGTTGGGTTAAGTCCCGCAACGAGCGCAACCCTTGTCCCGTGTTGCCAGCAGGCCCTTGTGGTGCTGGGGACTCACGGGAGACCGCCGGGGTCAACTCGGAGGAAGGTGGGGACGACGTCAAGTCATCATGCCCCTTATGTCTTGGGCTGCACACGTGCTACAATGGCCGGTACAAAGAGCTGCGATACCGCGAGGTGGAGCGAATCTCAAAAAGCCGGTCTCAGTTCGGATTGGGGTCTGCAACTCGACCCCATGAAGTCGGAGTCGCTAGTAATCGCAGATCAGCATTGCTGCGGTGAATACGTTCCCGGGCCTTGTACACACCGCCCGTCACGTCACGAAAGTCGGTAACACCCGAAGCCGGTGGCCCAACCCCTTGTGGGAGGGAGCTGTCGAAGGTGGGACTGGCGATTGGGACGAAGTCGTAACAAGGTAGCCGTACCGGAAGGTGCGGCTGGATCACCTCCTTTCTAAGGAGCACTTCTCACCGAGTCCTTCGGGACGAGGTCAGAGGCCAGCATGCGAGCGAACGTCTCGCACTGGTTGCTCATGGGTGGAACGTTGACTACTCGGCCTGGTTCTGGGTCGGAGGCTGCTAGTACTGCTCTTCGGAGCGTGGAACGCACGATCTCCGGACAGAGGCTGGTCGGGCACGCTGTTGGGTATCTGAGGGAATGAACCCCCTCGTGATGCCGGCCCCGGTAAAAATCTGCTTCGGTGGGTTGTGACGGGTGGTTGGTCGTTGTTTGAGAACTGCACAGTGGACGCGAGCATCTGTGGCCAAGTTTTTAAGGGCGCACGGTGGATGCCTTGGCACCAGGAACCGATGAAGGACGTGGGAGGCCGCGATAGTCCCCGGGGAGTCGTCAACCAGGCTTTGATCCGGGGGTTTCCGAATGGGGAAACCCGGCAGTCGTCATGGGCTGTCACCCACTGCTGAACACATAGGCAGTGTGGAGGGAACGAGGGGAAGTGAAACATCTCAGTACCCTCAGGAAGAGAAAACAACCGTGATTCCGGGAGTAGTGGCGAGCGAAACCGGATGAGGCCAAACCTACGACGTGTGAGACCCGGCAGGGGTTGCGTCGTGGGGGTTGTGGGATCTCTCTTCTGTCGTCTGCCGGCGACAGGACGAGTCAGAAACCGTTGATGTAGGCGAAGGACATGCGAAAGGTCCGGCGTAGAGGGTAAGACCCCCGTAGTCGAAACGTCAGCGGCTCGTTTGAGAGACACCCAAGTAGCACGGGGCCCGAGAAATCCCGTGTGAATCTGGCGGGACCACCCGCTAAGCCTAAATATTCCCTGGTGACCGATAGCGGATAGTACCGTGAGGGAATGGTGAAAAGTACCCCGGGAGGGGAGTGAAATAGTACCTGAAACCGTGTGCCTACAAGCCGTGGGAGCGTCGGAATGGAGCTTGCTCCATTCTCGTGACTGCGTGCCTTTTGAAGAATGAGCCTGCGAGTTTGCGGTGTGTTGCGAGGTTAACCCGGGTGGGGAAGCCGTAGCGAAAGCGAGTCCGAATAGGGCGTTTTTAGTAGCACGCTCAAGACCCGAAGCGGAGTGATCTAGCCATGGGCAGGTTGAAGCGGAGGTAAGACTTCGTGGAGGACCGAACCCACCAGGGTTGAAAACCTGGGGGATGACCTGTGGTTAGGGGTGAAAGGCCAATCAAACTCCGTGATAGCTGGTTCTCCCCGAAATGCATTTAGGTGCAGCGTCGTGTGTTTCTTGCCGGAGGTAGAGCACTGGATAGGCGATGGGCCCTACCGGGTTACTGACCTTAGCCAAACTCCGAATGCCGGTAAGTGAGAGCGCGGCAGTGAGACTGTGGGGGATAAGCTCCATGGTCGAGAGGGAAACAGCCCAGAGCATCGACTAAGGCCCCTAAGCGTACGCTAAGTGGGAAAGGATGTGGAGTCGCACAGACAACCAGGAGGTTGGCTTAGAAGCAGCCACCCTTGAAAGAGTGCGTAATAGCTCACTGGTCTAGTGATTCCGCGCCGACAATGTAGCGGGGCTCAAGCGTACCGCCGAAGTCGTGTCATTGACACATATAGCCCCAACGGGTGTGTTGATGGGTAGGGGAGCGTCGTCTGCCGGGTGAAGCGGCACCGAAAGGTAGTCGTGGACGGTTGACGAGTGAGAATGCAGGCATGAGTAGCGATACAAACGTGAGAAACGTTTGCGCCGATTGACTAAGGGTTCCTGGGTCAAGCTGATCTGCCCAGGGTAAGTCGGGACCTAAGGCGAGGCCGACAGGCGTAGTCGATGGATAACCGGTTGATATTCCGGTACCCGCTGTGAAGCGTCAAACATCGAATCCAGTGATGCTAAGCCCGTGAAGCCGCCCCGGATCCTTCGGGTGAAGGGGAGTGGTGGAGCCGGTGACCCGAGCTGGTAGTAGGTGAGTGATGGGGTGACGCAGGAAGGTAGTCCATCCCGGGCGGTGGTTGTCCCGGGGTAAGGGTGTAGGACGCAAGGTAGGCAAATCCGCCTTGCATACAGTCTGAGACCTGATGCCGAGCCGATTGTGGTGAAGTGGATGATCCTATGCTGTCGAGAAAAGCCTCTAGCGAGTTTCATGGCGGCCCGTACCCTAAACCGACTCAGGTGGTCAGGTAGAGAATACCGAGGCGTTCGGGTGAACTATGGTTAAGGAACTCGGCAAAATGCCCCCGTAACTTCGGGAGAAGGGGGGCCATTCCTGGTGATCGGATTTACTCCGTGAGCTGGGGGTGGCCGCAGAGACCAGCGAGAAGCGACTGTTTACTAAAAACACAGGTCCGTGCGAAGCCGTAAGGCGATGTATACGGACTGACGCCTGCCCGGTGCTGGAACGTTAAGGGGACCGGTTAGCTTGGATTCGTCCAGGCGAAGCTGAGAACTTAAGCGCCAGTAAACGGCGGTGGTAACTATAACCATCCTAAGGTAGCGAAATTCCTTGTCGGGTAAGTTCCGACCTGCACGAATGGCGTAACGACTTCTCGACTGTCTCAACCATAGGCCCGGTGAAATTGCACTACGAGTAAAGATGCTCGTTTCGCGCAGCAGGACGGAAAGACCCCGGGACCTTTACTACAGTTTGATATTGGTGTTCGGTTCGGCTTGTGTAGGATAGCTGGGAGACTGTGAAGCTTGGACGCCAGTTCAGGTGGAGTCGTCGTTGAAATACCAGTCTGGTCGTGCTGGATGTCTAACCTGGGTCCGTGATCCGGATCAGGGACAGTGTCTGATGGGTAGTTTAACTGGGGCGGTTGCCTCCCAAAGGGTAACGGAGGCGCCCAAAGGTTCCCTCAGCCTGGTTGGCAATCAGGTGTTGAGTGTAAGTGCACAAGGGAGCTTGACTGTGAGACCGACGGGTCGAGCAGGGACGAAAGTCGGGACTAGTGATCCGGCGGTGGCTTGTGGAAGCGCCGTCGCTCAACGGATAAAAGGTACCCCGGGGATAACAGGCTGATCTTCCCCAAGAGTCCATATCGACGGGATGGTTTGGCACCTCGATGTCGGCTCGTCGCATCCTGGGGCTGGAGTCGGTCCCAAGGGTTGGGCTGTTCGCCCATTAAAGCGGTACGCGAGCTGGGTTTAGAACGTCGTGAGACAGTTCGGTCCCTATCCGCTGTGCGCGTAGGAGTCTTGAGAAGGGCTGTCCCTAGTACGAGAGGACCGGGACGGACGAACCTCTGGTGTGCCAGTTGTTCTGCCAAGGGCATGGCTGGTTGGCTACGTTCGGGAGGGATAACCGCTGAAAGCATCTAAGCGGGAAGCCTGCTTCGAGATGAGGACTCCCACCCACTTGATGGGGTAAGGCTCCCAGTAGACGACTGGGTTGATAGGCCGGATATGGAAGCACGGTAACGTGTGGAGTTGACCGGTACTAATAGGCCGAGGGCTTGTCCTCAGTTGCTCGCGTCCACTGTGTTGGTTCTGAAACCACGAACAACCGTTGTAGTCATGGCTACGGCTCCGGTTGACAGTTTCATAGTGTTTCGGTGGTCATAGCGTAGGGGAAACGCCCGGTTACATTCCGAACCCGGAAGCTAAGCCTTACAGCGCCGATGGTACTGCAGGGGGGACCCTGTGGGAGAGTAGGACGCCGCCGAACAATTTTTGGAGAAAACCCCGCACCTTTCGGTGCGGGGTTTTCTGCGTTTCAGGGCCGGATTCACGGCTCCACCAGTCCCGTTTCATACGCGAAGATCACCGCCTGGACGCGGTCGCGGGAGCCCGTCTTCGCCAGGATGCGGCCCACGTGCGTCTTCACCGTCGATTCCGCCAGGTGCAGACGGGTGGCGATCTCCGTGTTCGTCCAGCCCTTGCCGATGACCGTCAGGATTTCGCGTTCGCGGTCCGTCAGCGCGGCCAGGCGGGGATCGGGTGCCTGGGTTCCGGTGGTGCCCACGGGAAGATGGTGGACGTACGCGTCCAGGAGCCGGCGGGTGAGGCTGGGGGCCACGACGGCGTCTCCGGAGGCGACCGCGCGTATGCCGGACAGGAGGTCTTCCGGCTGGGCGTCCTTGACCAGGAAACCGGAGGCTCCGGCGCGCAGGCCGGCGTAGGCGTACTCGTCGAGGTCGAACGTGGTGAGGATGAGGACGCGGGTCCGGTCGCCGGAGGCGGTGATGCGGCGGGTGGCCTCTATGCCGTCCAGGCCGGGCATACGGACGTCCATCAGGACCACGTCGGGCTGGAGGCGCGCCGCCTTGCGGATCGCCTCCGTGCCGTTGGCGGCCTCGTCCAGGACCGTCATGTCGTCCTGGCTCTCCAGCAGCATGCGGAAGCCGAAGCGTTGCAGGGGCTGGTCGTCGGCGATGAGGACGGTGGTCACGGTGCGGCTTCCTCCGGGAGATGCAGATGGACACGCCAGCCGCGCTCCGGGTGCGGCCGCGGGCCGGCTTCCAGGGTGCCGCCGTACAGGGCCGTGCGTTCGCGCATTCCGGTCAGTCCGCGGCCGCCGTTCACTCCCGGCGTACCGCCGCGGCCGGTGTCGGTGACCGTGACCGTGACGGCACCGGAGGCGGCGTAGGAGAGGGCGATGGAGGAGGTGGCGCCGGGTCCGGCGTGTTTGAGGGTGTTGGTGAGGGCTTCCTGGATGACGCGGTAGAGGGTGAGCTGGCGGCCGGGGGAGACCGTCGGCTCGCCCTCGATGGTCGCCCGGACCGGGAGGCCCGCCTTGCGGACGCCGTCGAGGAGGCGGTCGAGGTCGGTGAGGGCGGGCTGGGGGGTGAGGTCGGCCGGGGCGGGCTCGTCGTCGCGCAGGACGTCCAGGAGGCGGCGGAGTTCGGCGAGGGCCTGGCGGCTGGTGCCGGAGATGGCGTCGAGGGCCTGGGCGGCGCGCTCGGGGGACTTGGCGGCGGCGTAGCGGCCGCCGTCGGCGAGGCCGGTGATGACGGAGAGGTTGTGGCCGATGATGTCGTGCATCTCGCGGGCGATCCGGGTGCGTTCGGCGGCCGCGGCGAGGCGGGCCTGCTGGTCGCGTTCGATCTCCAGGCGGCGGGCGCGGTCCTTCAGGGCCTCGGTGTGGTCGTGGCGGGTGCGGACCGTGATGCCGATCGCCGCCGCGACGAGCAGGGACATCGCGTGCGGCACGAGATCCTCGTCGGCCGGTCCCCGCGGGTGGCGCAGGACGGTCACCACGACCGGGGCCGTCGAGACCGCCGCCGCCCACCACAGGGAGCGCAGCGGGCGGCGCAGGGTGATGTGGAAGACGACGAGCAGCTGGAGCAGGGCGGCCTGGAGCAGAGCCCCCGTCCAGGCGTTGACCAGCAGGGCCGGGGCCATCAGCAGCAGCACCGTGCGGGGATGGGCGCGGCGCCACAGCAGGGGCACGGAGAGGGCCAGGCTGAGGGCGAGGACTAGGTGCTCGGGTACGTCGGTGCTGCGGGCGATGCGGGTCCAGCCGCCGCCGTGGAAGTCGATCAGGGCGGCGATCGTCCAGAAGGCGGTGAGATGCAGGTCCCAGACGAGCGGGTGGCGCCCGTCGAAGGCGCGCACCCGCTGCACGGCCCGCTGGAGATGCTGGGTGATCGGCTCTGCTGACTGAGGCTCCGGCACGCCGTCCATGGTGCGGGGCGGGCCGCTCGCGGGGAAGGCGGTCATACGTCCCGTCGCTTGAGGAGCAGGGCGGCCAGCGCGAGGCTGCCCGCGGTCCACAGGGCCATGGCGAGCAGGGCGGCGCCGGGGGAGGCCAGGTCGGGCCGGGGGTCGGCGTGGGTGAGGGCTTCCAGGGCCTTGCCGGGGAAGTAGCGGGCGGCGTCGTCGACGATGGCGTAGGGCAGCAGCGCGAGGACCTCCGACAGGATCATCACCAGGCCGATCAGCGCGCCGATGCCCGCCGGGACCGAGCGGAGCACGGAGCCGAGGCTGAGGGCGAGGACGCCGAGGAGGGCGAGGCCGACGGCGTTGGTGACCAGGGCGCGGGCCACGCCGGAGTCGGTGAGGGAGGCCGTGTGGTCGGTGCCGGCGAGGAAGGTCTGGGCGAGGGGGAAGGTGAGGAAGTTGGTGGCCAGGACGGTGAGGAAGCCGATCGTGCCCAGGACGGCGGCCTTGGACCACAGCACGGGCAGCCGGCGCGGTACGGCGGCCATGGTGGCCCGGATCTGGCCCGTGGAGTGTTCGCCGGCGGTGGTGAGGACGCCGAGGGTGCCCAGGACGACCTGGGTGAACTGCATGCCGAGCAGGACCAGCAGGACGGTGTCGATGTCGTCGTCGCCGCCTCCGCTCTCGTAGCTCGCGGCGATGGTCAGGCCGGTGCCGAGGGTGAGGACGACGGTGAGGCCGAGGCCGACCCAGGTGGAGCGGAGCGTGCGCAGCTTGTGCCATTCGGCGCGCAGGACGCGCGCCGGGGTGACGGCGTGGAGGGCGGTGCTCATGCGCGGGTTCCTTCCAGGGTGGCCGGGTATTCGACCGCGTCGTGGGTGAGGGCCATGAACGCCTCCTCCAGGGAAGCGCTGTTGGGGGTGAGTTCGAAGAGGGGGATGCCGTGGGCGGCGGCGGTGCGGCCGATGTGCTCCGCGCTGGTGCCGTGCACGTCGAGGGTGTCCGGGGCGGCGGCGGTGACGGTCACCTCGGGGGCCCGCAGCAGGCCGGTGAGGGTCCGGGCGTCGGGGGTGACCACGCGGACCGAGCCCGCCCCCGAGTCCCGTACGAAGTCGGCGACCGTGGTGTCCGCCAGGAGGCGGCCGCGGCCGATGACGACCAGGTGGTCGGCGGTGAGGGCCGTCTCGCTCATCAGGTGGGAGGAGACGAGGACCGTACGGCCTTGCGCGGCCAGGGACTTCAGGAGGGTGCGGATCCACAGCACGCCCTCGGGGTCGAGGCCGTTGACCGGCTCGTCGAGGACGAGGGTGGCCGGGTCGCCGAGCAACGCGGCGGCGATGCCCAGGCGTTGGCCCATGCCGAGTGAGAAGCCCTTGACCCTGCGGTGGGCGACCTCGGTGAGGCCGGCCAGCTCCAGGACCTCCTCGACGCGCCGGCGCGGGATGCCGTGGGTGTGGGCGAGGGCCATCAGGTGGTGGAAGGCCGTGCGGCCCGGATGCACCGAGCGGGCCTCCAGCAGGGCGCCGACCCGGGTCAGCGGTGCGGGCTGGGCGGCGTACGCCGTGCCGTCGACGGTGACGCGGCCCGAGGTCGGGGCGTCCAGGCCGAGGATCATCCGCATGGTGGTGGATTTGCCGGCGCCGTTCGGGCCGAGGAAGCCGGTGACGGTGCCGGGGCGGACGGTGAAGGAGAGGTCGGTGACGGCGGTCTTGCCGTTCCTGCCGCCGTAGCGTTTCGTCAGGTGCTGCGCCGTGATCATGCCTCGATGTTCGTCCGCGCGGGGGCGGCGGGCGTCGGACGGCGGCCGTATTTCGGATGAGGCCGTGGTACCCCGGTACTACGGTGGCCCGCATGAGCGATGAGGACGAGCGGAAGTACGTCGTACGGACCGTCGAGGCGGAGGAGTGGCGGCAGGCCAGGGCGCTGCGGCTGCTGGCGCTGCGGGACCCGGTCGCGCCGATCGCGTTTCTGGAGACCTACGAGACGGCTCTGGCGCGGCCCGACTCCTTCTGGCAGGAGCGCACGGCCGGTGCCGCCGAAGGCAGCGCCGGCGCGCGGCAGTTCGTGGCCGTGGCGGCCGACGGGGAGTGGGTGGGGACGCTCACCGTGCTCGTCGAGGAGGCCGGGTCGACGGACTGGGCGGGGTTCCCGGTGGAGCGGCGGCAGGGGCATGTCGTCGCCGTGTTCGTACGGCAGGACTGGCGCGGCACCGGTGTGAGCGCGGCGTTGCTGGACGCGGCCGTGGCGTGGGCCTGGCGGACGGGGCTCGAACGGGTGCGGCTGATCGTCCACGAGGACAACGGGCGCGCGCAGAGCTTCTATCGGCGGGCCGGGTTCGTGCCGAGCGGGGTGACGGTGCCGTTGGAGCAGGCGCCGGGGGAGACGGAGCTGGAGTTCGTGCTGGAAGGCGGCCGGTAGGTCGTGGGGGAGGCGGCTGCCGGGTCGTCGGGGGAGAGGGGGGAGGCGGCTGCCGGTCCGGCGGGGCTGTCAGGTCGTCGGGGAGGTGGCTGCCCGGTCGTCGGGGAGGCGGCTGCCGGTCCGGTGGCGGCGTCGGCAGGGGCCGACGGCAGGGCCTAGACCGGCAGTTCGTCGTGCGGCCAGCGGGAGCGGGCCTGTTCCCGGGAGCGGAGCAGGGCCAGGGTGCGCAGGCCGCGGTCGGCTCCGGTGGTGAGCAGGTCCGGGAGCTGGGGGAGCGGGGCGACGGCGGCGATGTCGTCCAGGACGAGCGTGAGTGGTGGGTCGAGCCGACCGGAGGATGACCGTTCGGCCATGCGCCGGCCGCGCTCGACCACGCTTGCGACGAGGGCCGTCAGCAGGGGCATCGCGCCGGGGTTCGTGCGGGGGTCCTCGATGGATTCGCCGACCACATAAAGCGTTCCCCCTTCCTGGAGGAAGGAATCCAAGGCCAGGGCATCGCTTCGGTTCGGAGTGCAAGCCTCGCGGATGTTCACCGTGAACAGCGCGGCGAGGGCCCGGCCGATCAGCTCCTGCGCCACGTCCCGGCGTTCGGGGTGCGCGGTGAGGGTGGCCTCCAGCTCCCCGGCGGAACCGGGGGCGGCCTTGGGGTGGGTACGCAGGGTGCGGACCGCTTCCTGGAGCTGGGTGCCCTGGGACCAGCGGTGGACGTGGCGGATGGTGCGGTTCTCCAGGGCGGCGGCGTGGAGGTAGCTGCGCAGGAGCGTTTCGGCGGTGTCGCTGACGGCCTGGTCGAGCCGTGAGGTGGGGCGGACCGGGGTGAGCAGGGCGGTGGCTCTGCGGACCGCCGTCTCCTTGGTCTGGCAGCCCTCCGTCGGGGACCAGTGCAGGCGGGCCGGGGTGTCGCAGCGGTGGGTGGGGTCGTAGAGGAGGGTGGGGCCGAGCTTCGCGCGGCCGTCCTTCGTGGTCTGCCAGAGGGTGGGGTCCGAGGTGACCAGGAGGACCGGGCCGTCCGCGTCCTGGACGGCCTGGGTGGCGGTGGCCCGGCGGGTGTCGCGGTCGGCGACCAGGACCCTGTCCCAGCCGCCCGTCCATCCGGCGATGCCCGCGGGGTCCTGCGCGGTGGCGGAGAGCGGGGGCTCCTGCGCGGTGGCGGAGAGCGCAGGCTCGGAGTCGGGGGCCGGCGGCCGGTGCGGTGCGGGGGCCTGGGGAGCGGGAGCTTCGGCGACCTGATGAGGTTCCGGGGCCGGGACGGTGTGGGGCTCCGGGGCCCGGACGGTGTGCGGTTCCGGGGTTCGGGGGCCGTGGGGTTCCGGGGTACGGAGGGTCGGCTGCCGTTCCCTCCTCGGCTCCGGGACCTCGTACGACCCCTCCTCGGCCTTCTCCCGCCTCGCCCGTCTGCGTCCCGCGCGTACCGCCCTCCAGCGGGCCACCGTGCCCAGGACGAAGACGGTGAGGACCACGAGGATCATCAGCTGGCCGATGAGCAGGCCCCAGAACAGGCCGTAGCCCGAGAGGGCGGCGGCGGGGGTGTCGGGCCAGGCGCCGGGCAGGTCGTGCGGGTGGGCGATGAGATGGCGCATGGCCAGGGGGGTGCGGCCGAAGGTCACCGTCCCCGGCCAGGTGCCGTGGGCGAACCACGCGGCGAGCCCGGTGGCCGTCCAGACCAGCAGGGTCATGCCGACCAGGAACGCGAGTATGCCGACCAGCAGGCCGTCCGGGATGCCGCCCTGGACCTCCCGCTGCTGCTTCTGCGCCGTCACGCCGCCGCCCCCTTCCGACGCCGGGCCTCCGCCTCCGAGTCCGGCCCCTTCCGGCGCCCGGCCGCCGTCTCCGCGCCCGAGCGTTCCGGGCGCCCGGCCTCCCTCACCATGCCCGAGCCCTCCATGCCCGTGCCCCTACGCCACCGTCGACTCGGAGTCGCCGAGGTGCTGCTCGACGAAGGCCGCGGCGCGCTCCTCGGCCTCCAACTCGGCGGCGAGAAGCGCCTCGTCGGCGAGGTCGGCGGAGGACTCGGTCATGGCGCGGTCGGTGAAGACGAGCGGGCGTTCGGTCTCGGTGACCAGGTGTTTGACGACCTGGACATTGCCGTTGACGTCCCAGACGGCGATGCCGGGCGTCAGCGTCGGGATGATCTCCACCGCCCAGCGCGGCAGGCCCAGGACGCGGCCCGTCGCTCTCGCCTCGTCGGCCTTCTGGGCGTAGATCGTCCGGGTCGAGGCCATCTTCAGGATCGCCGCGGCCTCCTTCGCCGCTGCCCCGTCCACCACGTCGGACAGATGGTGGACGACGGCCACGAAGGACAGACCGAGCCGCCGGCCGAACTTCAGCAGCCGCTGGAACAGCTGGGCCACGAACGGGCTGTTGATGATGTGCCACGCCTCTTCCACCAGGAAGATGCGCTTCTTGCGGTCGGGGCGGATCCAGGTGTGCTCCAGCCACACGCCGACGATCGCCATGAGGATGGGCATGGCGATGGAGTTGCGGTCGATGTGGGAGAGGTCGAAGACGATCAGCGGGGCGTCCAGATCGATGCCGACCGTGGTCGGGCCGTCGAACATGCCGCGCAGGTCACCGTCGACCAGCCGGTCCAGGACCAGCGCCACGTCCAGGCCCCACGCCCGTACGTCGTCTATGTCGACGTTCATCGCCTCGGCCGACTCCGGCTCGGGATGCCGTAGCTGCTCGACGATGTCGGACAGGACGGGCTGGCGTTCGACGATGGTCTCGTTGACGTAGGCGTGCGCGACCTTCAGCGCGAAGCCGGAGCGCTCGTCGAGGCCGTGGCCCATGGCCACCTCGATGATGGTGCGCAGCAGGGCGAGCTGGCCGGTGGTCGTGATCGCCGGGTCCAGAGGGTTGAGCCGGATGCCGTGGTCCAGGGCCGCCATCGGGTCCAGCCGGATCGGCGTTATCCCCAGCTCCTGCGCGATCAGGTTCCACTCGCCCACGCCGTCCTCGCCCTGGGCGTCCAGGACGACGACCTGGCGGTCGCGGAAGCGCAGCTGGCGCAGGACGTACGTCTTCTCCAGCGCCGACTTGCCGTTGCCGGACTCGCCGAGGACCAGCCAGTGGGGCGCGGGGAGCTGCTGGCCGTAGAGCTGGAAGGGGTCGTAGATGTAGCCCTTGCCGGAGTACACCTCGCGCCCGATGATCACGCCCGAGTCGCCGAGGCCGGGCGCGGCCGTCGGCAGATAGACGGCCTGGGCCTGCCCGGTGGACGTGCGCACGGGCAGGCGGGTCGTCTCGACCTTCCCGAAGAGGAAGGACGTGAAGGCGTCGGTGAGGACGGACAGCGGATCCCGCATCAGGTCCTACCTCCGGATGCCGGTGGCGAAGGGCAGTGTGTTGACGAAGGCGCGGTGGTGCTCGCGGTCGCACCACTCCAGCTTCAGGTACGACTTTCCGGCCGAGGCCCTTATCGTGCGCTTGTCGCGGGCCAGCGCCTCCGGGGAGCGTGCGGAGACGGTGATGTAGCCGACCAGGTTCACTCCGGCGGCGCCGCTGGCGAGGTCCTCGCCGCGCTGGTCGAGGCGGGAGTGGGCGGCCACGTCCCGCGGGTCGACGGTGCGGTTCATCTTGGCGGCGCGGGACGCCTCGGCCTCGTCGTTGGTCTTCTCGGTCAGCATGCGCTCGATGGCGATCTCGGTGGGTTCGAGGTCCATCGTGACGGCGACGGTGCGGATGACGTCCGGGGTGTGGACGAGCAGCGGGGCGAGGAAGTTGACGCCGACGGGGGTCATCGGCCACTCCTTCACCCAGGCCGTGGCGTGGCACCAGGGCGCGCGGGTGGAGGACTCGCGGGTCTTGGCCTGGAGGTAGGTGGGCTCCATGGCGTCGAGCTCGGCCGGCCAGGCATTACGTTTCGTCATCGCCTGGATGTGGTCGATCGGGTGGTCCGGGTCGTACATGGAGTGGATGAGGCTGGCCAGCCGCCCCTGCCCCAGTGGCTGCCGTACGCGGATGTCGGCCTCCTGGAGGCGGGAGCAGATGTCGGTCAGCTCGCGGGCCATGACGACGGCGAGCCCGGAGTCGCGGTCCGTCTTGCCGCCGTGCGGGCGGGCGGCGCGCGCCATGGCGTTGGCCTCGGCCGCGAGCTCGCGCGTGTAGTGCATGCAGGCGACGAGATAGGCGCGGTGCTGCTCGCTGCTGGTGGACACCATCGACTGGAGCTGCTCGTACGACTGCTGCAGCCAGGCCGGTGCCTTCTCGTCGCCGCGTACGGCGACGTCCTTGGCGTGGGCGTCGGGGTCGGCGGGCAGGGTGCGGGCGAGCATCTGGAGGCGGGTGACGAAACCGTCGCCGTTGGCCACGTGCTTGAGCAGGGTGCCGAAGCGGTCGACGAGGGCTTCCTGGTCCTCGCTGTCGCGCAGGCCGACGCCGGGGCCCTCGATCTCGATGACGGCGGTGACCGTGCGGCGGTCCGCGTGCAGCAGGACGGCGATCTCGTCGGGGCCGAAGGGGGCGGCCAGCCAGGTGATGCGGCCGATGCCGGGCGGCGGGAGGATCTCGACCTCGCTGCCGTCGAGCCGGGTGCCGGCCTCCATGGCGCCGGAGCGGTAGACGGTGCCCCGGCGGAGCGTCCTCTTGTAACTGCGGTTGATCTCGAACCACTTGTAGAACGTCCGCCCGCGGTAGGGCACGTAGACCGCCGCGAGGGCGACCAGCGGGAAGCCCATCAGCAGCACGATGCGCAGGGTGAGCACCGGGACGAGGAGACCGCACATCATGCCGAGGAACGCGCCGCCGATGATCAGCGCGATCTCACCGGATTCACGATTCCGGCCGACGATCGCGTTCGGCCGGGCGCGGCCGATCAGATATGTACGGCGGGGCGTGACCGGATGGGACAGATGGGACTCGGTCGTCAACGCCCGTCACCTCCTGTGCGGTTGCTACTGCTGTTGCGGGTGTTGCTGGCGTGGGGGGTGTTGACGGGGCTGCCGGAGCGGGGCGAGGGGGCGGCGGAGGGGACGGATCCGCCGCCGCTCGCACCGCGCGAGCTGTGCGCGGCGACGCCTCCGGCGGCGGTGTTGGCCGGGCGGGGGGCGCTGCTGCCGCCGCCGCTCTGCTGGCCGCCGTTGCTGTCGGCGCGGGTGCTGTGGGTCTTGATGCCCTGGGCGACGAGGGTCGCGGGGGAGCTGATGACGGCGGCGGCCTTTCCTTCGGCGCCCTGCATGATGCGGTTGTTGCGGGAGTGTGCGATCTCGTCGCCGAAGCCGGGGACGAAGCGGTAGATCATCGCCGACGCGAAGATGGCGAGCAGGATGATCGCGAGGCCGGAGACGACGGCGGAGAAGGCGTCGGGGCCGTCGTCGGCGGACAGGGCGCCGGCGAGGCCGAGCACGATGACGATCACCGGCTTCACCAGGATGACGGCGATCATGATGCCGGCCCAGCGGCGGACGTGGCTCCACAGGTTCTTGTCGACGAGGCCGGCGTAGACGACGGTGCCGAGGAGGGCGCCTACGTAGAGCAGGGCGGCGCGGATGACGAGTTCCAGCCACAGGACGCCGGCGGCGAGGATGGAGACCAGGGAGACGACGATCAGCATGATCGGGCCGCCGCCGATGTCCTCGCCCTTCTCCAGGGCGCCGGAGAAGTTGCCGAAGAACACGTCCGTCTGGTCGCCCGTGGTGTTCGCCAGCACCTCGCTGACGCCGTCGGTCGCGGAGACGACGGTGTACAGGACGAGGGGGGTGAAGGCGGACGCGAGCACGGTGAGCCACAGGAAGCCGATGGCCTCGGAGATGGCGGTGGTCACCGGCACGCCCCTGACGGCCCGCTTCGCGACCGCCAGCAGCCACAGCAGCAGCGTCAGGATCGTCGACGCCGCGAACACCACCGCGTACTGCTGCAGGAACGTCGGGTTCGTGAAGTCCACGTCCGCCGTGTCCTTCACGGCCTCACTGAGCTTGTCGATCGTCCACGCCGCCGCGTCCGCGCATCCCTTGGCCAGGGAGGAGAGGGGGTCGAGGGTGGAGTTGGGGTCTACGGAGGGGGTGTTCTCGGCACCGCGTTGGCCGTTTTCGCAGTAGTCCTTGGCCGGGCCTCGGATGAGGTCGCAGGGGTTGTTGCTGGGTGTGGGTGTGGGTGTGGGCGTAGGTGCGGCGAAGGCGTGGGAAGCGAGCAGCACGCTGACGCTCTGTGCCGCGGCGATGACGCCCGTCAGCTTGAGGACGGGGTGGCTAGCGCGCATAGGTGAACCCTCCGTACTCCTCGACGGCCTTCGTCATGTCGTCGGCAGTGGAGGCCTTTTGATCGCGCCCGACCGGGACGGGCCCGTCCTTCTGCTGGAAGTCGGTGATCTTCCAGTCGTTGCCGATCCACCTCAGCTGGTATGTGGTGGTGTACCAACTCTCGGCCACGGGGTTGGTCGAGGTCTCGCCGGACAGGCCGAAGAGGGACGTGTACCAGACCTCGACCGTCGACTCGTCGGCGCTGTGCGCGATGACCTTGGTGCCCACGGGGATGACCCTGGAGACGAAGGTCTGGCCTCGGGGTGCCCGGCCGTCCTTGGTGAGACCGATGTTGGTCAGGAACTTCTCGTCCGAATAGGCCCTGTCCAGGTCCGACTGGCGCGCAGCGGCGACGTCGGGAGCGTAGACATGGTTCACGATCTCGCGACGCCGGGCAGCGTCGAACATCTCGGCCGAGCCCAGGGCCACCGAGTAGTTCGTCGCCGCGCTCTCCGCCCCCTGTTGGTCATGGGAGAAGCCCGACGGGATGCCCGCCGCCCCCCTCTGCACCGGGCGCGTGCCCGTCGGTGCCGTAGGTGCCGTCTCCGGGGCGGAGCCCCCCGTCGGGTTGCCGTCGGATGACGAATCGTCTCCTCCGCGGTTGGCGAAGGCGATCGCGGCGATGAGGAGGACGACGACGGTGACGACGGTGATGAGGCTGCGGGGGCGTCGCCGGGTGGCGGGCCCGTCGGCGTAGGGGTCGCCGTCGGGCAGGCGCAGGCGAGGCCGGGCGTAACCGCCGGAGGCACCAGCCCCCTGCTCGTCTCCCTGGCTCATGCGGCGCACGCCCCCTCGACGTCGTACCGGAACGCGTGGACATACGACGGTAGCCGTACTGGTTCCCGCGCGGGCGCGGTGTGGTGACTCGACATCAGGGAGACGCAACCTCAGCCGGTGGGCACGACGGATGGGTGGGGTGTGGGGGACGAGGGCGGGCCGGGCGTGCCCGGAGGCGCGAGGTGCTATACCGCCATGCCGTAGACGATCGTGAACAGCGTGCCGAGCGACCCGATGATGAAGACCCCCGTCAGCCCGGCGATGATCAGGCCCTTGCCCTGTTCCGCGCTGAAGGTGTCCCGCAGGGCGGTCGCGCCGATACGTTGCTTCGCCGCGCCCCAGATGGCGATGCCGAGGCAGATCAGGATGGCCACGGCCATCACCACCTCGATCATGACCTTGGCCTCGTTGCCCAGGCTGCCGAAGGGGCCCCAGTCCGGAGCGATCCCGCCGATGATGGTGTTGATGTCTCCCTTGTCGGCCGCAAAGAGCATGTAAGTCACCGCCCCTGGTGGGTAGTTCCGCTATCCCCTGCGGTGTGCAGAGGTCAGGCCCATTCTCGCCGACAATGGCGCCGACGTATGTCGACTTGGCGTCATTGCTTGGCGGGTTTCGTACGCATACCTTGGTCACTCTGTGTATCACGGCAGGTCACGCCGGGCAATGAGGCCTGAGCGGAACCTGTCGGCGGTTCCGTCGTTGTCCTCTCTTACCCCTGTTTCCCCGTCGGACGGACCTTTTTGACGGTCCGTCGGGGTGAAGGCTAACCCCGGCGGGGGGTGAGGCCGTGCAGCAGGTGGTGGACCAGCTCGCCGACGGAGTCGAGCGCGGACTCGGCCGGGAGGTGGCCGCCCGCGACGAAGGCGGCGACGCCGTGCAGGGCGGCGCCCGCCAGGAGGGTGATGCGCTCGGGGTCGCCCGGAACGATCTCGCCGCGGGCCTGGGCGCCGGTGATCAGGTCGAGGAACGGGGTCATCGCGGCCGCCACCGCCGCGGCGAGCTGCTCGGAGATGTCCGGGTCGTGCTTGCGCGCGTACATCAGCTCCAGCAGGGCCGCGTTGTCGACGGCGAACCGGAGGTAGGCGCGGGCCAGGGCCGTGAGGCGGGTCTCCAGGGGGAGGGAGGGGTCGTCGGCGCCGTGCACGGCCTGCGTCATGCGCTGGAAGCCGGTCAGCGCGAGCGCGTCGAGCAGGGCCTGCTTGTCCTTGAAGTGCCGGGTGGGCGCGGCGTGGCTGACGCCGGTGGTGCGGGCGAGTTCGCGCAGCGACAGCGCGGTGACGCCCTTGTCCCGCAGGGTCTCCTCGGCGCCGGCGAGCAGGGCGGCGCGGAGGTCTCCGTGGTGGTAGGGGCGGTGCTCCGGCATGGTCAGCATCGTAGCTCTATGTAGTCACTGACAGCATCGCCGCGGAGGGGCACGGTGTTGTCATTGACAGCATTGTTGTCGCTGCCTACATTGACGCCATGTCGTCTACGTCTGCACCGGTGTCCCGGCCGGCCAAGTGGAACGCCTCCCGCATCCCCGACCTGTCCGGCCGCACCGCGGTGATAACGGGCGCGAACAGCGGCATCGGCCGCACGGCCGCCGCGGCGCTGGCCCGCGCCGGGGCGCGGGTGGTGCTCGCCGTACGCGATCCCGAACGGGGCCGGAGCGCGGCCGCCGCCATGGGCGGGAGCACCGAGGTGCGCCGGCTCGACCTCGCCGACCTCTCCTCGGTCCGCGCCTTCGCCGAGGAGTGGGGTGAGCGCCCGCTGGACCTGCTGATCAACAACGCGGGCGTCATGATGCTGCCGAAGCTGGAGACGCGGGACGGCTTCGAGATGCAGTTCGGCACCAACCACCTCGGCCACTTCGCGCTCACCAACCTGCTCCTGCCGCACATCACCGACCGCGTGGTCACCGTCTCCTCCGGCGCCCACCGCTGGGGCGGCGCGAAGAACCGCATCCGCTTCGAGGACCTGAACTGGAGCACGGGCTACACCCCGCAGGCCGCCTACGCCCAGTCCAAGCTGGCCAACCTCCTGTTCACCCTGGAGCTCCAGCGCCGCCTGAGCGAGGCCGGCTCCCCGGTCCGCGCGCTCGCCGCACACCCCGGCTGGTCCGCCACCAACCTCCAGAGCCACCACCCGAGCCCCCTCGCCCGTGCCGTCATGCTGGCCGGCAACAAACTGCTCGCCCAGGACGACCGGGCCGGCGCCCTGCCCACCCTCTACGCGGCCGTGGAGGACCTCCCCGGCGCCAGCTACATCGGCCCCGACGGCCCCGGCGAACTCCGCGGCACCCCCACCCTGGTCGGCCGCTCCCGCGCGGCCAGCGATCCGCGCGCGGCGCGGCAACTGTGGGACGCCTCCGAGGAACTGACCGGGACTCGCTTCCCCCTGGGCGTCGGCGCCGCCTGACCCGGCGGCTCCCCCTGGCCGTATGCCCCCTTCGCTCGGGCCCAATGGGCCGAAATAATGGCGCACTCGGCGGCCACGCCGCCGAAGTCGTCATGAACGGGCCCGCGATGGGGGAGGGTTGAGCCGTGCGCAGAGTCTGGGTGTTCGGCGGCGTGGCGCTCGGGATGGGCCTGAGCTTCGTCATGCTGCTCGTGATCGGGGTGTACGTCGTCGCCGGGAACCTCGTCAACGGGGTCGGAGGCGGTGGCCGGGCGCTGGCCAAGGGGGCGGTGCCGGCGGCGTACCGGAGTCTGGTGCAGCGGTGGGGGAACCTCTGCCCCGCCATCAGCCCCGCTCTGCTCGCCGCGCAGCTCTACCAGGAGAGCGGGTTCAATCCGAACGCCCAGAGTCCGGCCGCCGCGCAGGGGATAGCGCAGTTCATTCCGGGCACCTGGGCCACTCACGGTCTCGACGGGGACGGTGACGGCGACCGGGACGTCTGGGACCCGAACGACGCGATCCCCTCGGCGGCGTCCTACGACTGCACGCTCGCCAAGTACGTCAAGGACGTGCCGGGCGACCCCACCAAGAACATGCTGGCCGCCTACAACGCGGGGGCGTACGCGGTCATCAAGTACGGGGGCGTACCGCCGTACAAGGAGACCCAGAACTACGTGAAGACCATCACGACCCTGCAGACGAGCTTCGCCGCGCCCGTCCGTCGGGTCGATCCCTCCCGGCAGGCCGCGGGGGCCATCCACTACGCGCAGCAGAAGCTGGGGACTCCGTATCTGTGGGGTGGGAACGGTACGCCGGAGCAGGGTGGGCGGTTCGACTGTTCGGGGCTGACGAAGGCGGCGTACGCGAGTGTGGGGATCGAGTTGCCGCGGGTGGCGAACGATCAGTACAACGCGGGGCCGCATCCCTCGCGGGACGAGCTGCTCCCTGGTGACCTGGTGTTCTTCTCGCCCGATCCGAACAACTCGCGGGCCATCGACCATGTGGGGATCTACGTCGGCGGCGGCTACATGATCGACGCGCCGTACACCGGTGCCGTGATCCGGTTCGACCCGATCGACACCCGGAAATACTTCGGCGCGACCCGCGTCACCGAGGATGGCGCGAAAGCGCTGCCGACAGGTGTCTGAAAAGGTGTACGGAGCGTGAATCCACCCCCTGAACTGCGGTGATGGGTCTCTCTTCGATAACGTCTGCGTGATCATTCGATGGAGTGTGGAACGAACCGATGGGGGCCGTGCGTTCCTGTTGACGGATCCACCCCCGGATCCATACGCCAGTACGACGAAGGGGCCGCTGCACCATGGCTGGACTCGCGCAATCCGGGTCGAACCCCGACGTCGAGCTGCTCTACGACATCAATGGCCTGGCCAAGGACGCGCCGCACTGGTTCGACAAGGTCATGGAGTACGTCGGTGAGTACGGGCTGCTGCTCGCCATGGTGCTGCTGGTGCTGTGGTGCTGGTGGACCGGGCGCCGGCGCGCCGACCCCGAGGAGGCGGCCTCCTCGGCGGCCGCGCTGGTGTGGGCGCCGCTCGCGGCCGGCGTCGCCGTCCTGGTCAACGTGCCGATACGAGGCTTCGTGGAGCGGCCGCGACCGTTCCTCGACCACCAGGGCCTGGAGGTCCTGGTCTCCGGCAAGACCGACTACTCCTTCGTCAGCGACCACGCGACGATCACCATGGCGATGGCCGTCGCCCTGTTCGTCGCCAACCGCCGCTTCGGGCTCGTAGGCATAGGGCTGGCCCTGCTGGAAGGCTTCTGCCGGGTCTACATGGGCGTGCACTACCCGACCGACGTCGTCGGCGGCTTCGCCCTCGGCACGGCCGTGGCCCTGCTGCTGTCGCCGCTCGCCATGGCGCTGCTCACCCCGCTGACCCGCGCCATCGAGCGCTCGCCGCGGGCCGGGTGGCTGATCCGGCGGCGCTCACCGGAGGGCGCCGGGGACACGGTGATCCCGGGCGCCCGCAGCGAGAAGTCCCAGGACACCGAGCGGGACCTCGCGGCCTAGGCGTACCTGGAGCGCCCGGCCCCTGCCGCCCCGGCGGCTGCGGGTCACAGCGCCTGGGGGTAGGTGAACACCCGGTCCGGGTCGTACTGCTTCTTCAAGCGGGCCAGCCGCGGGGCCGCGTCGCCGTAGTACGCCTGGCGCCAGTTGCTGAGCGTCGGGTCGGTGTAGTTCTGGTAGGCCGCGCCGGAGGCGTAGGGGCGCATCGCGTGGTGGGCCTCGGTGAGCCAGGACTGGGCGGTGGCGCCGGAGGTGCCGGCCCGCCAGGCGCCGATGTACTGGGCGAGCATGCGCGAGCGGCGGTGCACGAAGGCCGTGGCGGTCGGGGAGACCCGGTTGATCGCGCCGCCCAGCGCGGTCAGCGCGATCGAGCCGGCGCCGCCGCGCACCGAGCGGATCTGCGTCAGCAGGGTGCGGATGCCGGCCGCGGACAGGGAGCGGTCGAAGAAGTCGGAGCGGGCCGCGTACGTCTCGCGGCCCAGCGCGCCCTGCGGGGAGCGGCCCGGCGTGGACCCCGGCAGATGGCACTGCGCGTCGGTGGCGAAGGACGAGCAGCCCGCGTACACCTCCATCGCCTCCTCGTAGCTCCTTCTCCGCAGTGACACGCTCGTCGCCGACGCCCCGATACGGTCGGCCAGCCGGTCCACCGCGTTCTGCAGCTCGCCGTAGGTGCCCAGCGAGAACGCGGCGACGGAGACGGTCGGGGTGCCTCCCGCCGCGTTCGCCAGGTGCAGGGACGACCAGATCTCGTCGGGCTGGGCCGGTCCCCACTCCTGCCACGCCTTCACCACCGCCGCCGCCTTCGACCACGGCCAGCTCATATAGGCGGACACCGCCTGCGGGGCCGGGTGGGTGCGGAAGCGCAGCTCGGTGACGACGCCGAAGTTGCCGTTGCCCGCGCCGCGCAGCGCCCAGAAGAGGTCCTTGTTCTCGCGGGCGTCGGCGACGAGCTGCCGGCCGTCGGCCGTGACCAGGGTCGCCCGGGTGAGGCTGTCGCAGGTCAGCCCGTACGCCCGCGACACCACGCCGTGCCCGCCGCCGAGGACCAGCCCCGAGACGCCGACCGTCGGGCAGGAGCCCGCGGGGATCGTCACCCCGCGCGCGGCGAGCGCCCGGTAGACGTCGATCAGCTTGGCGCCCGCGCCGACGACCGCCTCCCGGCCGCTCGCCCGGACCCGGCTCAGCCGGGAGACGTCGATGATCAGCCGTCCGTCGCCGGAGGACCAGCCCGCGTAGGAGTGGCCGCCGTTGCGGATCGCCACCCGCACGTCATGGGTCTTGGCGTACGACAGGACGGTGCGGATGTCGGCGGTGTGGGAGACGTAGGCGACCGCCGCGGGCCTCAGCGAGTCGAAGCGGGTGTTGTACAGCTGCCGGGCCGTCGCCCAGGCCGCGTCGCCGGGGCGGATCAGCGGGCCGTCGAGGTCGCGGGCCAGGGCGGCCCAGTCGGCCGCGGCGGCGCTCATCGGCGTGCTCGTGAGGAGGGCGGGAGAGGAGCGCCGGTCGCGGGCGGTTCCGGTGCCGCCGGTGCAGGCGACCGACGCGGCCGCCGCGAGGGCGGCGACTCCGCCGCCGATGAAGGTACGCCGCTCCATGTCCGCCTCCGCTTCGCGCCTGTCCCTGTGCAACGAGACGGGTGTCCGGGCTGCCGGGTTCCACCTCGTTCGGGCGGTTCCCAGTCGTTCTTCCCACGCCCTGTCACCTGTGGTGTAGCGTCATGGACGAGTGTCTCTTTTGTCCGTATCGGCGGGGTCGCCGCCACTGGCGGACCGAGTTGTTCCGGAACCTCCACGTGCCCTCCCCGTAAGCATTCCGTGACCTAACCGCACCGACCGCAGGGGTTCACCCCCCGTTCACTTCCGGCCATAGGCGGCTTCACCTGTTCTGCCTAATTTCGGCCTTACCCGGAGCGGAGCGCGCCTAGAGATGCGCCCGAGCCGACCAACCTCGCACGCCGCCGGATTCAGGACGGCGGCTCCTGGAAGGAACTCCCGAAAGTGAAGCTTCAGCGCATGAACCGGCGGGCCCTCACCCTCGGTGCTCTCGCCGTCTCCGGCGCCCTGGCCCTCACGGCGTGCGGCTCCGACGACACGGGTGAGAAGACGGGCAACGGCAACGCGTCCACCCAGGCCGCCGGTGACATCAAGTGCGACGACGCCAAGGGCCAGCTGCTGGCCGACGGCTCGTCGGCGCAGAAGAACGCGATCGACGCCTGGGTCAAGCAGTTCTCCGCCGCGTGCGGTGTGCAGATCAACTACAAGGGCGGCGGCTCCGGCGCCGGTGTCACCGCGTTCACCCAGGGCCAGGTGGCCTTCGCCGGCTCCGACTCCGCGCTGGACCCGGAGGAGATCGCCGCCTCCAAGAAGGTCTGCTCCGGCGGCCAGGGCATCGACCTGCCGATGGTCGGCGGCCCGATCGCCGTGGCCTTCAACGTCCCCGGTGTCGAGGACCTGGTCCTGGACGCGCCGACCCTGGCCAAGATCTTCGACAGCAAGATCACCAACTGGAACGACCCGGCGATCAAGAAGCTGAACCCCGAGGCGAAGCTTCCCGACCTCAAGATCCAGGCGTTCCACCGCTCCGACGAGTCGGGTACGACGGACAACTTCACCAAGTACCTGATCGCCGCCACCCCGGAGAACTGGAAGTACGAGGGCGGCAAGGCGTGGCAGGCCAAGGGCGGCCAGGCGGCCTCCGGCTCCTCCGGTGTCGCCCAGCAGGTCAAGCAGACCTCCGGCGCCATCGGCTACATGGAGCTCTCCTACGCCAAGGGCATGGGCGTCGTCGCCATCGACACGGGCGCCGCCGCCCCGGTCAAGGCATCCTCCGACGGTGCCACCAAGGCCATCGCGGACGCCAAGGTCGTCGGCACGGGCAAGGACCTGGCGCTGGAGATCAACTACAAGACCAAGGCCGAGGGCGCCTACCCGATCACCCTGGTCACCTACGAGATCGTCTGCGACAAGGGCAACAAGGCGGACACCCTGCCCGCCACCAAGGCATTCCTGCGCTACATCGCCAGCGAGGACGGCCAGAGCGTCCTCGCCCAGAACGACTACGCGCCGATCCCGGCCGACATCATCGCCAAGGTCCGCACGACCATCGAAGAGATGAGCTGACCCCGCGTGCGGTCCGGGCCCACCCGGGTCCGGACCGCACCGTCCGGTGCACCGCCGCCAGGAGCCGCACGTGAGTCCGGCTCCACCGAGCCGCCCGTCACGGACGGCTCCGCAGACCGGAGACCTCGATGGACATAACCACCAAGAACACCTCAGCACCTCCACCCGTCCAGCAGCCCGGCCCCGCCGAGCAGAAGCGCAACGCGCGCGGCGCCACCCGGCCCGGAGACAAGATCTTCCTCGGCCTCTCCCGCGGCTCGGGCATCTTCCTGCTGGTGATCATGGCCGCCATCGCGGCCTTCCTCACCTACCGCTCCGTCCTCGCCATCAGCAAGGACGAGGGCAACTTCCTCACCACCTTCGAGTGGAACACGGGCACCGAGGAGCCGGTCTTCGGCATCGCCGTCCTGGCCTTCGGCACGATCGTCTCCTCGATCATCGCGATGATCATCGCGGTGCCGGTCGCGGTCGCCATCGCCCTGTTCCTCACCCACTACGCCCCGCGCCGGCTGAGCGGTCCGATCGCCTACGTCATCGACCTGCTCGCCGCCGTGCCGTCCATCGTCTACGGCCTGTGGGGCGCCCTGGTCCTCGTACCGCACATGAACGGCCTGTTCGGCTGGCTGGACGACTACCTCGGCTGGACCGGCGTCTTCGACTGGGACGGCGGGCCTCCCCGCTCCATGCTCACCGTCGGCATCCTGCTGGCGATCATGATCCTGCCGATCATCACCAATGTGAGCCGCGAGGTCTTCAAGCAGGTCCCGCAGATGCACGAGGAGGCGGCCCTGGCCCTCGGCGCCACGCGCTGGGAAGTCATCCGCATGGCCGTCCTGCCCTTCGGCCGCTCCGGCGTGATCTCCGCCTCGATGCTCGGCCTCGGCCGCGCGCTCGGCGAGACCATGGCCGTCGCCACCGTGCTCTCCCCGAACTTCCTCATCGAGGCCAGCCTGCTCAACGCGGGCGGCGGCACCTTCGCCCAGAACATCGCCAGCAAGTTCAACGAGGCCACGCCCTTCGGCCGGGACGCGCTCATCGCCTCCGGTCTGGTGCTGTTCATCATCACCCTGCTGGTCAACGGCGCGGCCCGCGCGATCATCGCCCGCCGCAAGGAGTACTCGGGGGCCAACGCATGAGCCACGCCGTCGTCACCAAGCCCGCCGGCTCCCTGCACGGCGCCCGGCTGCCCAAGTGGGGTCCCTGGGCCATCGCCGCGGGCTCCGTCGCCGCCGGTGTGGGCATCAGCTTCGCCGCCGGTCTGGAGAGCAGTGTCCAGTGGGGCCTGATCGCCGCGGTGCTGTTCGTCCTCGGTACGTATGTCATCGCCGCCCGCGTCGAAGGCACGCGGCAGGCCAAGGACCGGGTCGCGACCTCGCTGGTCTGGGTCGCGTTCCTCCTCGCCGTGGTGCCGCTCGCCTCCCTGGTCTGGGAGACGGTCGAGCGCGGCACCAAGGTCCTCGACGTCTACTTCCTGACCCACTCCATGGGTGTCGTCGCCGACAGCGAGCCCGGCGGCGGTATCTACCACGCCATCATCGGCACCCTGGAGCAGGTCGGTCTCGCCACGCTCATCGCCGCGCCGATCGGTGTGCTCACCGCGATCTACCTCGTGGAGTACGGGCGGGGCAGGCTGGCCCAGTCGATCACGTTCTTCGTCGACGTGATGACGGGTATCCCGTCGATCGTCGCCGGTCTGTTCATCCTCAGCCTCATGCTGATGTGGGACATGCAGCCGTTCGGCTTCGCGGGCTCGCTGGCTCTGGCGATCCTGATGATGCCGGTGGTGGTGCGGTCCACGGAGGAGATGCTCAAGCTCGTGCCCAACGAGCTGCGGGAGGCGTCCCTCGCGCTGGGCGTGCCCAAGTGGCGGACCATCCTGAAGGTGGTCCTGCCGACCGCGATCGGCGGCATCACGACGGGCATCATGCTCGCGGTCGCCCGTATCGCCGGTGAGACCGCGCCCGTGCTGCTGCTGGTGTTCGGCAACCCGTTCATCAACAACAACCCGTTCGAGGGTGCGCAGGCGTCGCTGCCGCTGTACATCTACCAGCAGTACGCGCAGAGCGCGGGCTCGGAAGCGGCCTACGACCGCGCCTGGGCGGCGTCCCTGACGCTGATCGCCTTCGTGATGATCCTGAACCTCGCGGCCCGCGGCATCGCCCGCTGGAAGGCCCCGAAGACCGGTCGCTGACGCGGCCAATCGGCGACTGAGCAAGACTTACGGAAGTGAAGTAGACATGGCCAAGCGAATCGACGTAAGCGGACTGACCGCGTATTACGGCTCCCACAAGGCGATCGAGGACATCTCGATGACCGTCGAGCCGCGTTCTGTGACGGCGTTCATCGGGCCGTCCGGCTGCGGCAAGTCCACGTTTCTGCGCACGCTGAACCGGATGCACGAGGTGACGCCGGGCGGGCGGGTCGAGGGCAAGGTGATGCTCGACGACGAGGACCTGTACGGGGCCGGGATCGACCCGGTGTCGGTGCGGCGTGAGGTCGGCATGGTGTTCCAGCGGCCGAACCCGTTCCCGACGATGTCGATCTACGACAATGTCGCGGCGGGGCTGCGGCTGAACGGGAAGTACAAGAAGAGCCAGCTGGACGACATCGTCGAGAAGTCGCTCAAGGGCGCGAATCTCTGGAACGAGGTCAAGGACCGGCTGAACAAGCCGGGGTCGGGGCTCTCGGGTGGTCAGCAGCAGCGGCTGTGCATCGCGCGGGCGATCGCCGTCGAGCCGAACGTGCTGCTGATGGACGAGCCGTGCTCGGCGCTGGACCCGATCTCCACGCTGGCGATCGAGGATCTGATCGGTGAGCTGAAGGAGCGGTTCACGATCGTCATCGTGACGCACAACATGCAGCAGGCGGCGCGGGTCTCGGACCGTACGGCGTTCTTCAACCTGGCGGCCGTGGGGCAGCCGGGCAGGCTGATCGAGATCGACGACACGGAGCGGATCTTCTCCAACCCGTCGGTGCAGGCTACGGAGGACTACATCTCCGGTCGCTTCGGCTGATCCTTCCCGACCCCTCGCGGTGCTGCATGGCGGTGCCACCGCGAGGTCGAAGAGGGCCCGCCTCCTGGCTCCCGGGAGGCGGGCCTGTTCGTGTGTTCGGGTGCGGGCTTCGTGTTCGGGTGCGGGTGGGTGGGGGGATGCCTGCGGCGGCCCGCTGGTGTCCGGTGGGGGCGTGCGTAGCGCATGCCGGTGGGTTGTGGGTCGGGGCCGCGCCGGGGGGTGTCCGTCCTCGGTCCGGCGGTTCTCTTGGGACTTAGGGTGGCTGCCCGACGGACGCCGGCCGCTGCGGGCGGACACCCCCCGGCACGTCCCCTTCCCGCCGTCGGCGGCCGACCGACGCCCACGGTGGGTGGTGCCTTCTCGCCGTACGCGGCTTTTCGGCCCACGGTGTGTGGTGCCTTCCCGCCGTCGGCGGCTGACCGACGCCCACGGTGCGTGGTGGCTTCCCGTCGTCCGCGGCTTTCCGACCGGCCGCGGACGTGGGGGCTTTTCGTCGTGGGTGGGTGCGGGCGGTCCCTTCATGGCGCCGGGCAGGTGTACGTAGTCAGGGGCGCGGGGAACTGCGCGACCAGCCACGGACGGCCCGCAGTCGCCCACGGCGAGAAACCAGCCTCGAACGGTGGGCGCGTCCTACAGGAAGGCCAGGTGGACCACGCCGAACGCGCACGCGGCTACGGCGGCAGCCGCCGGCATCGTGATGAACCAGCCGAGGACGATGTTCTTGGCGACGCCCCAGCGGACGGCGTTGACACGTTTCGTCGCGCCGACGCCCATGATGGCGGACGTGATGACGTGGGTCGTGGAGATCGGGGCCTTGAAGAGGAAGGCCGTGGTGAACATGATCGACGCGCCGGTGGTCTCCGCGGCGAAGCCCTGCGGCGGGTCCAGTTCGATGATCTTGCGGCCCAGCGTGCGCATGATGCGCCAGCCGCCGGCGTACGTGCCGAGGGAGAGCATGACGGCGCAGGCGACCTTGACCCAGACGGGGATGGGGTCGCCGTAGTCCTCGACGTCGGCGATGACGAGGGCCATGACGACGATGCCCATGGTCTTCTGGGCGTCCTGGAGGCCGTGGCCGAGGGCCATGCCGGCCGCGGAGACGGTCTGGGCGATGCGGAAGCCGCGCTTGGCCTTGTGGGGGTTGGTGCGGCGGAAGATCCACATGATGGCCGTCATGACCAGGTAGCCGGCCAGGAGGCCCACCACCGGGGAGATGAACATCGGGATGACGATCTTCTCCAGGACGCCGTGCCAGTAGACCTGGGTGCCGCCGGCCAGGGCCGCGCCGACCATGCCGCCGAACAGGGCGTGCGAGGAGGACGAGGGCAGGCCGAAGTACCAGGTGATGAGGTTCCAGACGATCGCGCCGGTGAGGGCCGCGAAGAGGATGCCCATGCCGGTGGAGCCCTCGGGTGTCTGGATGATGCCCTCGGAGACCGTCTTGGCGACGCCGGAGCCCAGGAAGGCGCCGACGAGGTTCATCACGGCCGCCATGGCGAGCGCCGCACGCGGGGTGAGGGCCCTGGTGGAGACCGACGTCGCGATCGCGTTCGCCGAGTCGTGGAAGCCGTTGGTGTACGTGAAGAAGAGCGCGACCCCGATGGTCACGACCAGAGCGAAGGTGTCCATCGACGCCTCAGGACTCCTTGACCGCGATGGTCTCCACCGTGTTCGCCACGTGCTCGAACGCGTCGGCCGCCTCTTCGAGGACGTCCACGATCTGCTTGAGCTTCAGCACCTCGATGGCGTCGTACTTGCCGTTGAAGAGGTGGGCGAGCAGCTTGCGGTGGATCTGGTCGGCCTGGTTCTCCAGGCGGTTGACCTCGATCCAGTACTCGGTCAGGTTGTCCATCGTGCGGAGGTTGGGCATGGCCTCGGCCGTGAGCTCGGCCGCGCGGGACAGGACCTCGATCTGCTGCTCGACGCCCTTGGGCAGTTCCTCGACGTTGTAGAGGACGACCAGGTCGACGGCCTCCTCCATGAAGTCCATGATGTCGTCGAGGGAGGACGCGAGGGAGTAGATGTCCTCGCGGTCGAAGGGCGTGATGAACGAGGAGTTCAGCTGGTGGAAGATCGCGTGCGTGGCGTCGTCACCGGCGTGTTCCGCTGCCCGCATACGCTCCGCGATCTCGGCCCGGGCGGAGGTGTCCGCCCCGAGCAGTTCCATCAGGAGCTTCGAGCCCGTGACGATGTTGTCCGCGGAGGCGGCGAACATGTCGTAGAAGCTCGTCTCCCTGGGGGTCAGACGAAAGCGCACGTGGGGTCCTCGGGGTGCTTCGGTGTCGGTCAGGCTGATGCTAGGCGCAACATTCGGCCACGGCTAACGGGCCGTCCCCCAGTGTCGCCCATCAGGCAGAGTTATCGGCAGGCGGGCGGGGCAAGCCATGCACAGGGTGGTGTCGGCCACAGGCCCCTCATACCCGCGAAATTCGGTACCATATACCCAGTGGGGGTATATGGGGATGGGCTCGTCTTGAATGGGAGGCCGCTATGACGACCACCGAGACCGGTGCCGAGGCCGTGGTGAGCGACCACGACCACGGTGTGCACGGGTACCACAAGCAGAAGGACGAGCACCTCAAGCGCCTGCGGCGGATCGAGGGGCAGATCCGCGGCCTGCAGCGGATGGTCGACGAGGACGTCTACTGCATCGACATACTCACGCAGGTCTCCGCCTCGACGAAGGCGCTGCAGTCCTTCGCGCTGCAACTGCTCGACGAGCACCTGCGGCACTGCGTCGCGGACGCGGCCCTCAAGGGCGGCGACGAGATCGACGCCAAGGTCGAGGAGGCCACCAAGGCGATCGGGCGGATGCTGCGCACCTGAGCGGGGCCGGCAGGGGGGCGGGCGGTTGTTTTCAGCCGTCCGTCGTCGTCCCGCGCTCCTCGGCCACCCGCAGCACCTCGTCGATGCTCTCCAGGCTGAGGCGGTCCACGTCCGCCGCCGAGGCCGCGATGATCAGCTCTCCGCACAGTTCGATCTCGGCGAGGGCCACGTGGTCCTGTACCGCCGTACCGCCGACCGGAGCCACGCGCATCACCTCTTCTCCGCCATCACCGGCTTCCTAGAGTAGGGAGCGGCCCACGGACCGCGCATGGCACGGACGGGCTAGTTCTCATACCGGTCCGATGGTCTGCCCGGTCCGGCTCACTCCTCGGCGATCCGGCCCGCGTAGATGTCCCCCTCGGGCGGCAGGCGTACGTCGACGGGGGCGCCGAAGTCGTACAGGAGGGCCGTCGAGGCCACCGCCACAGTGGCCTTCTGGCGGCCGTTGACGAAGCTGAAGCGGTGCCTGATCTTGCGGATGCGGCCCTCGTCGTCCAGATACACGTCGAACGGCACCACGGCCGTGGCGAACCCTTTCGCCGCCGCCCCGAGGGAGTCCCGGGCGCCCGGCGAAGCGGTGCGCGCGGCCGCCGACAGATCGGCGGTGCCCCGGTAGTGCCACACCTCGGTGCCCGCGAGGTGGGTCGTGCCGACGAGCGTCGCCGAGCGGGTGCCGCGCAGCACCTCGGCCGCCGCGAACGGGTCGGTGGCGCCGCCCGTGACGAGGTTGCCGTCGGACAGGCCGGCCGTCTCCACGCGGACCCATTTGTCGGCGGGCACCCCGGCGCCCCGGTTCTTCATGAACAGCGCGCCCGGCGCGAGGAGTTCGGTGATCGGGCGGTGGGCGGTGCGGCCGGTCGGGTCCTGCGGCAGCATCACCTTCAGCCGGCCCAGCTGGCGGGTGTAGTCGTAGACGCCCTCGCCGCGGATGGTGACCCGCGTGCCGCCGGTCGCCATCTCCATCGACGTACGCGCCCGGGAGCTCTTCGCCCGCAGCAGCGCGTCGGACGCCTCGCGCAGAGTGTGCACCGGGTCCTCGGCGGCGGACCCGCTGCTGCCGCATCCGGAGGCGCCGAGACAGGCACAGGCCACGAGCCCCGCCGCCACGACCGTTCCGCCCGCTCTGCCGTGCTGCCGCTGCGCCATCGCCTGCCCTACCCCCAGCCGTACGTCCGTCAAGGGCCCCCGCTGTGACGGTTAACGACGGGTAGGGGGTGCCGTCACGCGGTCCGGGGCGTCGGCCGGGGGCACGCGCAACCTGCTCTTCACCCGCGCTGGGTAACGTGGTCCGTGTGACACAGCAGGAGCGCTGCGCGCCCACTCAGGAGCATGTCGAGCACCGTACGACCACCGTCGAACAGGGGCCGTTCTGTGTGGCCCGGTGCAGCTGCGGCTGGCGTGGCCCCGCCCGGCGCGCCCGCAGCCTGGCCCGTACGGACGCGGAGGGGCACGCGGCCGGTCAGTGACCGCCGAGGGTGTCCAGCAGGGCGGTCACCAGGTCCCGGTCGCGCGGCTGGGTGAGGCGCCGGCGGGCCGTGGCCGGGGGGAGCCACAGGACGCGGTCGACCTCGGCGGTGGGGACGAAACCGCCGCCCGTGGCCTCGGCCGCCCAGTAACGGACCTCCTTGGGGCGGCCGTTCGCCAGGTAGCGGAGGGTGGGCAGCTCCTCGCCGGGGCGGGCGGTGCAGCCCGTCTCCTCCACCACCTCGCGCAGCGCGGCCGCCAGCGCCTCCTCGCCGCGCTTGAGCTTGCCCTTGGGGTGCGACCAGTCGTCGTACTTGGGGCGGTGCACCAGGCAGATCTCCAGCCCGGCCGGGGAGCGGCGCCACAGCACGCAGCCGGCCGCCAGGACCGGGGCGCCGGCCGGGGACGGGGAGGACATCACCGCTGGCTCACCTCTTCAGGCCGTGGCCACCGTCTGCTTCTGCCAGGACTGCTGGAACGCGAACCGGGCCGCCTCCACCTCGTGCCGCTGGTCGGCGTGCAGCACCCCGAGGGCGTACGCCGTCGCCGGCGCGATCCGCGGGGTGCGCGCGGCCTGGGCGGCGGCGGCCGCCGCCTCGGAGGCGTCGCGGTGGCGGTCGAGGGCCTGACCGGCCGCCAGCAGCCGGACATCGACCGGGCCGTCGGGGCCGTACAGCACCTCGCGGGCGTAGCGGTGCAGGCGCAGCAGGAGGCGCACCTGGTGCCAGGGGGCGTCCTGGGGGTGCGGGGCGGGGTCCGGGGACAGGCCGTGGACCAGGGCCTCCGCGTTGTACGGGCTGCCCGCGGTGACCAGCGGCAGCGCGGCGACCGCGTCCCGCAGGCGCTCCTCGGCGGCGGCCGCGAGCGGGCCGAGGTCCGTGGTGGCGGCGGCCGCGGTCAGCGGTACCTCGCTGGCGAGTACGGCCACCTTGTCGGCGACCGCGTGGAAGCGGCTGCTGCCCAGGGCCTGGAGGGCGGTGGAGTGCGCCCGGGTGCGGGCGAGGGTGAGCTGGCGGTCCAGGAGGGCGCCCGCCTTGGCCGCGCCCACGGTGAGGTTGCCGCGCTCGGGTGCGGGCGGGGCGCCGCCGGGGGCGGGGGGCGTGGTGCCCGGGGTCTGGGCGGGCAGGGCCGCCGAGCCCGACAGGCGGTGCAGGGCGGCCAGCAGGCGCTCCAGCCGGGCGGCGTGGGCGTGCTCCATCGCCAGGGTGCCGGACAGCCAGGCGAGTTCGGGCCGCATCCCCTCCGACCAGTCGGCGTCCAGCAGCGGACGGTAGGTGTGCAGGCTGCCGCTGATCCGGCGGGCCGAGCGGCGCAGGGCGCGCGCCGCCGCGACGGACTCCTGCGAGCCGCCGGCCGCGGCACCGGTCTCCCGGTGCTGGCGCAGGGCGCGCAGGAACTCCGTGGCCTGGGACCGGAGATAGCCGGCGAGGGCCTCTCCGGTCACCGGGCGGGCCAGGGGGTCCGTCGGTTCAAGGTGTTGCTGTGCCACGCCGGCGCCTCCGGGCGTCTATGAGCATCTCCTGCACGTTCCTCAGGGGCTGGCCGTCCGCGTCCGTCGCGTGCCGGGTCCACTCGCCGTCCGCCCCCAGGTGCCAGGAGGCGGTGCCGTCCGACATACCGGTCTCCAGGAGCCGGTTGAGCGCGGCGCGGTGGCCCGGATCGACCACCCTGACCAGAGCCTCTATCCGGCGGTCGAGGTTGCGGTGCATCATGTCGGCGCTGCCGATCCACACCTCGGGCTCGCCGCCGTTGCCGAAGGCGAAGACCCGCGAGTGCTCCAGGAAGCGGCCGAGCACCGAGCGGACCCGGATGTTCTCCGACAGCCCGGCCACGCCCGGGCGCAGCGCGCAGATGCCGCGCACCCACACGTCGACCGGCACGCCCGCCTGGGACGCCCGGTAGCAGGCGTCGATGACGGCCTCGTCGACCATCGAGTTGACCTTGATCCGGACGTACGCGGGGCGTCCGGCCCGGTGGTGCTGGACCTCCTTGTTGATCCGCGACACCAGGCCGTCGCGCAGCGACTTGGGGGCGACCAGCAGACGGCGGTAGGTCTCCCGGCGGGAGTAGCCGGACAGCCGGTTGAAGAGGTCCGAGAGGTCGGCGCCGACCTGCGGGTCGGCCGTCAGCAGGCCGAGGTCCTCGTACAGGCGGGCCGTCTTGGGGTGGTAGTTGCCGGTGCCGACGTGGCTGTAGCGGCGGAGGGTGTCGCCCTCCTGACGGACCACCAGCGACAGCTTGCAGTGGGTCTTCAGGCCGACCAGGCCGTAGACGACATGGCAGCCGGCCTCCTCCAGCTTGCGCGCCCACTTGATGTTGGCGTGCTCGTCGAAGCGGGCCTTGATCTCCACCAGCACCAGGACCTGCTTGCCGGCCTCGGCCGCGTCGATGAGCGCGTTGACTATGGGGGAGTCGCCGGAGGTGCGGTACAGCGTCTGCTTGATCGCCAGCACGTCCGGGTCCTCGGCCGCCTGCTCCAGGAACGCCTGCACCGACGTGGAGAACGAGTCGTACGGGTGGTGCAGCAGCACGTCCCGGCTGCGCAGCGCGGCGAAGATGTCCGGCGGGGAGGCCGACTCCACTTCGGCGAGGTCGCGGTGGGTGCCGGCGACGAACTTCGGGTACTTCAGCTCGGGTCGGTCCAGGGAGGCGATGCGGAAGAGGCCGGTGAGGTCCAGGGGGCCCGGCAGCGGGTAGACCTCGGCCTCGGTGATCTTCAGCTCGCGCACCAGCAGGTCCAGCACCTCGCGGTCGATGGACTCCTCGACCTCCAGGCGCACCGGCGGCCCGAAGCGGCGCCGCATGAGCTCCTTCTCCAGCGCCTGGAGCAGGTTCTCGGCGTCGTCCTCCTCGACCTCCAGGTCCTCGTTGCGGGTGATGCGGAACGCGTGGTGCTCCAGCACCTCCATGCCCGGGAACAGCTCTTCCAGGTGCGCGGCGATGACGTCCTCGATGGGCACGTACCGGCCGGGGCTGGACTCCAGGAAGCGGGACAGCAGCGGCGGCACCTTCACGCGGGCGAAGTGCCGGTGGCCGCTGACCGGGTTGCGCACGACGACGGCCAGGTTCAGGGAGAGGCCGGAGATGTACGGGAAGGGGTGCGCCGGGTCGACCGCGAGGGGCGTGAGGACGGGGAAGATCTGGTGCCGGAACAGCGTGAACAGCCGTGCCTGCTCCTTCTCCGTCAGCTCGCTCCACCGCACCAGGTGGATGCCCTCCTCCGCGAGGGCCGGGGCGACGTCCTCGTGGAAGCAGGCCGCGTGCCGGGCCATCAGCTCGCGTGAGCGGGCCCAGATCATCTCCAGCACCTGGCTGGGCTGGAGGCCGGAGGCGGAGCGGGTGGCGACACCGGTGGCGATCCGGCGCTTGAGACCGGCCACCCGGACCATGAAGAACTCGTCCAGGTTGCTCGCGAAGATCGCCAGGAAGTTCGCCCGCTCCAGCAGCGGGGTGTTCGGATCCTCGGCGAGCTCCAGGACGCGCTCGTTGAACGCGAGCCAGCTGCGCTCCCGGTCCAGGAAGCGGCCCTGCGGCAGCTGGACCCCGTCCTCCTGGCTCTCCTCGTACGTGTCGAGGTCGGCGTCGAGGTCGGGTTCGAGATCGGAGACCACGGCCGCCACGGTGTGCGGGCGGTGCGCGGCGATGGAGCCCACGGAGGGCTGCGCGTGCTGGACCTCGGCCTGGGTGTTCTGCTGGCTCATGGACCCATTCTTCCGCGCCGGCAGGGAGACAGGCGCGTCGGACGTCGCGAGCGGGAGCATGGCGGCGGCCCCCTCGGGGGGCGGCAAAGGCTCGGGCACGGCGGGGTTCATTGGCCGAGCGTCGCAAGGGTGTCTGAACCGATGGTTACGGAGACATGGCGTGCGGGATAGCGGGGGGAGGATCGAGGGGGACGGGCTGCTGCCGGGCGCGGGTGGTCGGCCGGGGGCCGGGGCGGCGGCCCGGTGCGGCCGCGGCACGGTGACAGGTCAGGCCGTGCGGGCCCGGAGGGCGGGCGCCGCCCCGGTGGCCGGGGCGGGTGCGGTGGGGACGGTCGGAGTGGTCAGACGGCGGCTCCCGTGCGGCGGCGCAGCACCCGGAACGCGGCCAGTACCGCGAGGGCGGTGAGGGCGAGGACGATGGCGGTCTCCATGAGCTGGAGGGGCCAGAAGTGGGAGGCCGGGTGGTAGTCGGCGTAGTAGGCGACGATGTCGTGCTCCGCCTTGCACCGGGCGCTGTCGTAGCAGTTGGGGTCCGTGATGCGGGTGCCGTCGGCGGCGAGGGAGCCCACGTCGACCGGCATGCCGTCGTACGAGGGGTACTCCTCGGTCGTGACCAGGGTCCTGGCCGGCCACAGGCGGGGGCGCAGCTGGTCCAGGGCGAACATCAGGGAGAACTGGACGCAGACCGCGCTGCCCAGCGCGGGCACGGCACGGCGGGTGAGCAGGCCGGTGAGGACGCCGACGGCGAGGCCGAGCAGGACGTGGACGGTGGCGAGGAGGCCGTTGGCCGTGAAGACGCCGGTGTCGTGCCACTCGTACCAGCCGTAGATCCGCAGGATCTCCGCGTCCTTGGCCCAGACCCCGCGGTGCAGCAGGGTGATCAGCAGGGTGCCCGGGATCAGCAGGGCGGCGGGCACGGCGAGCTTGGCGGCCAGCCAGCGGGTGGGGGAGACGGACTGGACCCAGGCCAGCTGAGCGGTGCCGTTCTCCAGCTCGCGGCCGGTCAGCGCGCCGCCCGCCCAGCCGGCGACGATCGAGGGCAGGACGGCGAGCAGGCCGGCGGCCAGGGAGATGGCCAGCTCGTAGGAGTAGAAGGCGGAGCCGCCCAGGTAGTCGCAGCCCATGCCCGTCACCGCGGAGCCGTTGCCGCCGCCGCAGTCCAGTTCGGCGAATTCGTGCCGGGTCGCCTCGCCGCCGGGCCCGTAGGCCCACAGCAGCAGCCCGGCGGCGACGGCCACCAGCAGCACCCAGAAGCGCAGGGCCCAGCTGTGCAGCCGCAGCATCGCCCAGACCAGGCCGCGCGGCCCGCGTGAAGGGGTGCCGGAGACGGCCGGCGCCTCGGCGGTGACCATGGCGGTCATACGGCCACCTCCCGCATCTCGTCGTCGAGCAGCAGCACCGGCGCCCCCGGCGCCCGCAGATGGGCCAGGACCAGCTCCTCCAGGGTCGGCTCGGTGGCGTCCCAGGCGTCGGCGATCTGCCCCTGCGGGCGGATCAGGGCGGTGGTCCCGCGGCCGGTGGTGCGGGACTCGACGACGGTGTGCGGGGCGAGGTCGCCGGTGCGGCCGGTGACCAGGCGGTGGGCGGCCAGCAGCTCCTCCAGGGAGCCGGCGAGGCGGACGCGGCCGGCGCCGATCAGCAGCAGGTGGTCGCAGGAGCCCTCCAGCTCGGCGACGACGTGGGAGGACATCACGACCGTCGTGCCGTGTTCGGCGGCGTCGGCCATGAGGGCGCCCATCAGCTGGTGGCGGGCCAGCGGGTCGAGGTCGGCCATCGGCTCGTCGAGCAGCAGCAGCTCGGGCCGCTTGCCGAGGGCCAGGGCGAGGGCGACGCGGGTGCGCTGGCCGCCGGACAGGGAGCGGATGGTGGCGCCGGGGTCCAGGTCGCCCTCGGCGACGATCCGCTCGGCCACGGCCGTGTCCCAGCGGCGCGGGTTGAGCTCGCGGCCCAGGCGCAGGGTGTCGGCGACGGTGAGCTGCGGGGGCAGCGGCTTGTCCTGGGCGACGTAGGCGAGCCGTTCACGGGCGGCCGCCGGGGTGGTGCCGAGGACGGTGACGGTGCCCTCGGTCGGGGCGAGCAGCCCCGCGGCGAGGGCGAGCAGGGTGGACTTGCCGGCGCCGTTGGGGCCGACCAGGGCGCACACGCGTCCGGCGGGGAGGCGGAAGGAGCAGTCCTCCAGCGCCCGTCGGCCGTGCCGTCCGAAGCGCTTGCCCAGCGCGGCCGCCTGCACGGCGGTGTCGGTCATGTCTGGTCCCCCTCGGTTCCCGTGCTCATTTCTGCTCCCCCCTTGAAGTGCTGTTCCAGTACGGATGTGAAGAGGGCGGCCACGTCCTCCCGCTCCAGCCCCGCCGCGCGCGCCCGCCGGGCCCAGTCCTCCAGCTCGCCGCGGAGCGGGGAGTCGGCGGGGGCGGTGCCCAGGGTGCGCCGGACGAAGGTGCCGAGGCCGCGCCGGGCCTCCACCAGTCCCTCGCGCTCGAGTTCGCGGTATGCCTTGAGCACGGTGTTCGGGTTGATCGCCGTCGCCTCCACCACCTCGCGCGCCGTGGGGAGCTTGTCGCCGGGCTCCAGCAGGCCGAGGCGCAATGCCTGTTTGGTCTGCTGGACGATCTGGACGTACGTGGCGACACCGCTGCGTCGGTCGATGCGGTACTCGATCAACGGTCGGCCACTTCGTATCACCCTTTCACTACTTGATTAGTGAAAGGGTGATGCAAGAGAGGGGGCGGCGTCAAGATCGTCGCCGCCCCCTTTCGGGTGAACCCTCAAGTCCCCTCGCGACGTATCACGTCTCCGAGCGGTACATCAGATCCACCTCGTGCGTGGTGAACCCCAGCCCCTCGTACACCGCCACCGCCGCCTTGTTGTCCGCGTCGACGTAGAGCATGGCCGTGGGCAGCCCCTGGGCCCGCAGATGGTTCAGCCCGATCGTGGTGAGCGCCTTGCCGAGGCCGCCGCCCTGCGCGTCCGGCGCGACCCCCACGACGTAGACCTCGCCGAGCTGCTCCTCGGCGTGCACCTTCGTCCAGTGGAAGCCGGCCAGCCGGTCGCCGTGGAAGGCGAGGAAGAAGCCGGCCGGGTCGAACCAGGGCTCGGCCTTGCGGTCGTCGAGGTCGCGCTGGGTGAGGGAGCCCTGCTCGGGGTGGTGTGCGAAGGCGGCCGCGTTCACCCGGAGCCAGGCGGCGTCGTCCTCGCCCGGAACGAAGGTACGTACCGTCACGTTCTCGGGCAGAACGGGCTCGGGGAGCTCCATGTCCTCCAAGGAGCGGCGCATCTGGCGCAGTTCGCGGAACAGGGTGAGTCCCAGCACCTGGGCCAGGTGACGGGCCGCCGGATGCCCGCCGTGCGCCCACACCCGCAGCCGCTTGCCGGAGGCGGCGAGCAGTGCCGAACCGAGCGCGCGGCCGTGCCCGTGGCCCCGGTGCGCGGGGTGGACGACCAGCTCGCCGGCCGGCGCCTCCACCGGGTCGGTGTCCTCCAGCTGGGCATAGCCCACGAGTTCGCCGTCGAGGGTGAGCAGCAGATGGGACACGCCCTCGCGCTCACCGCCGCGCAGCTGGAGCCTGCCCTGTTCGGACACCGCCTGCTGGCCGTCGGTGCGGGCGGCCTCGGAGAGCAGGGCGAGCACCGCCTCGACCTGCTCCGCGTCGAGCGCGGCGAAGGTCTCGATGGAGCGGGATCGGCCGGGCCGTGACAAGTCGTCGCTGGTCATGCCTACGAGGGTAAAGGGCCGCCGCCGTCGGGGTGCGGCAAAGGGAAACCCAGATGTAACCAGGAAACCCCTGTCGCGCTACGCGCGTTGACTCTAGGCTGCGCCCGGACCAGCCATACCTCTTATCTGCACCACAGGGGGGCGCATGCCTGCCACACCTCAGCCGCATCACCGCAGACGCCGTACGCACCGGCTGCTCGCGGCCGCCGCCGGACTCGCGACGGTCGGCGCCCTCGCCGCCGCGCTGCCCGGCACCGCGACCGCCGACGAGGCCGCCGAGCGCTCGGGCAAGCACCCGGGCCGCTACCAGGACGTGCAGCTGCTGTCCTTCAACGACCTGCACGGCAACCTCGAGCCCCCGGCGGGCTCCGCCGGCCGCCTCACCGAGGTGCAGCCCGACGGCACCGTGAAGACCATCGAGGGCGTCGGCGGCGTCGAGTACCTGGCCACGCATCTGCGCAAGGCGCGCGAGGGCAAGGCGTACTCCATCACCGCGGCGGGCGGCGACATGGTCGGGGCCTCCCCGCTGATCTCCGGCCTGTTCCACGACGAGCCCACCATCGAGGCGCTCAACCAGCTGGAGCTCGACGTCACCTCCGTCGGCAACCATGAGTTCGACGAGGGCGCGCGCGAACTGGCCCGCCTGCAGAACGGCGGCTGCCACCCCGTCGACGGCTGCTACACGGACGAGGAGTTCGAGGGCGCCGACTTCCCCTACCTCGCCGCGAACGTCCTGGACGAGAAGACCGGCCGCCCGATCCTCCAGCCGTACACCGTCTGGCGGAAGAACGGCGTCAAGATCGGCTTCATCGGCGTGACCCTCGAGGACACCCCGGGTGTCGTCACCGCCGAGGGCGTCAAGGGCCTCAAGTTCAAGGACGAGGTCGAGACGATCAACAAGTACGCCAACGTGCTCCAGAAGCAGGGCGTGAAGTCGATCGTCGCCCTGATCCACGAGGGCGGGGCCCCGGCCTCGGGCGCGTACAACTACAACTGCGACGCCCCGGGCCCCGGCGACGGCATCTCCGGCCCGATCGTCGACATCGCCAAGAACCTCACGCCCAAGGTCGACGCGCTGGTCACCGGCCACACCCACGCGGCCTACGTCTGCACGATCCCGGACCCCTCGGGCAAGCCCCGCATGGTCACCTCGGCCGCGTCCTTCGGCCGCCTCTACACCGACACCACCCTCACCTACGACCGCTGGACGGGTGACATCGCCCGTACGTCGGTGAAGTCGGCCAACCACGTGGTCACGCGGGACGTCCCCAAGGCGACCGACATGTCGGACCTGATCCGCAAGTGGAACGAGCTGGCCGCGCCCATCGGCAACCGGGCCATCGGCTACATCTCCGCCGACATCACCAGCTCCGGCACCGAGTCCCCGCTCGGCGACCTCATCGCCGACGCCCAGCTCGCCCACGGCAAGGAGCTGGACCCGGAGACCGACCTGGCCCTGATGAACCCCGGCGGCATCCGCATGCCCCTGACCTACGCGGCCAAGGGCTCCGAGGGCGACGGCGTCGTCACCTACGCCGAGGGCTTCGCCGTCCAGCCGTTCGCCAACACGGTCAACCTCCAGGACTTCACCGGCGCCCAGCTGATCCAGATCCTCAAGGAGCAGGTCAGCGGCTCCAACGCGGCCTCCCCGAAGATCCTCCAGATCTCCTCCGGCCTCACCTACACCCTGGACCTGACCAGGACCGGCGCGGACCGTGTCGTCACGGACTCCATCAAGCTGAACGGCGAGCCGATCAACCCGGCGGCCACCTACCGGGTCGCGGCCAACAGCTTCCTCGCCGGTGGCGGCGACGGCTTCCCGACCCTCGGCCAGGGCACCAACGACCTCGTCGGCTCCGACGACCTGACCGCCCTGGAGAAGTACCTGCTGGCCAACTCCTCGGCCACCAGCCCGCTGGCCCCGCCGGCGGCGAACCGGATCACGATCGTGAAGTGAACCGGCCGCTGAAGCGGTGAGGAAGGGGGAGGAGCCCGGCGCTCCTCCCCCTTCCGGCGTCCAGGAGCCCGAGGC
This sequence comes from Streptomyces sp. enrichment culture, assembly GCF_964272895.1. Taxonomy (GTDB): domain Bacteria; phylum Actinomycetota; class Actinomycetes; order Streptomycetales; family Streptomycetaceae; genus Streptomyces. Next base: position 3,520,991 of record NZ_OZ186832.1, on the reverse strand, counting down.
TCCCGCCTCACGTCCGCCGCCGAGGGGCGACGGCGTACCCGAGGGGCTACGGCGTACCCGAGCGGCCTACGGCGTCTCCGCAGGCGGAGGAGTGGCCGCCCCCGGCAGCCGGACCGTCACCAGCGTGCCGCCGCCCTCCGCCGGGGTCAGCCTCACCTCGCCGCCCGCCTGCTGGACGGTGCGGGCCACGATCGACAGGCCCAGACCGGAGCCCGGCAGGGATCGTGCGCTCGGGGAGCGCCAGAAGCGGTCGAAGACGTAGGGGAGTTCCTCGGCGGGGATGCCGGGGCCGTGGTCGCGGATGCGCAGGGTGCCGTCCGTGAGGGTCACCTCGATCGCGCCGCCCTCGGGGCTGAACTTCACCGCGTTGTCGAGGATGTTGACCACCGCGCGCTCCAGGGCGGCCGGCTCCGCGCGGACGTACCAGTCCCCGAGGTCCGCCGTGATCGTCAGCTCGGGGCCGCGCAGCCGGGCCCGGCGCAGCGCCGACTCCACCGTGTCCGTCAGGGAGACCACCTGGAGGCGTTCCCCGCGCTGGCCCTCGGAGCGGGACAGCTCCTGCAGGTCGCCGATCAGCGCGGCCAGTTCCGTCATCTGTGCCTTCACCGACGCCAGCAGGGCCCTGCGGTCCGCCTCGGGCAGCGGGCGGCCGGTCTCCTCGCTGCGGGTGAGGAGTTCGATGTTGGTGCGCAGGGAGGTCAGCGGGGTGCGGAGCTCGTGGCCGGCGTCCGCGATCAGCTGCTGCTGGAGGTCGCGGGAGCTGGCCAGGGAGGTGGTCATGGAGTTGAAGGAGCGGGACAGCCGGGCGATCTCGTCCTCGTCGCCGGCCTCGACCGGGATGCGGACGGCCAGGTCCTCGGTGCGGGCCACATGCTCCACGGCCGCGGTGAGCTCGTCCACGGGCCGCAGCCCCGCGCGGGCCACCGCGAGCCCTGCGGCTCCCGCGCCGACGACCCCGATGCCGGAGACGATCAGCAGCACCCAGGCCAGCGACGACAGCGGCTTGTCCACGTCCCCGAGCGGCTTGGCCACGGAGACGGCGACACCGGGCTGCACCTGACGGGTGTCCCGGTCGACGACCGGGCGGGTGTACACGCGTACGGCCGTGCCGTCGGTGGTCCGCCCGGAGTGCAGGGCCGTGTCCGCCTCGCCGTCGGCGACCGCCAGATCGGCGTCCTGCACCCTGACGTCCTTGAACCCGGGGTTGGCGCAGGTGGAGCCGTCGGAGTAGAGGATCGTGACGATGGGGGAGCTGGGGGCCAGCGGCAGCTGCCGGGGCTCGGCCAGCCGGCAGTTGTCCAGCATCACCTGGAGCAGCCCGGACGAGACCTGCTCGCTGCGCAACTGCTCGTCCATCTGGTTGTACAGCCGGTCCCGCACCAGCAGCCAGCACGTCACCGACACCGCAGCCACCGCGAACGCCACCGCCGCCGCCACCAGCAGCGCCAGGCGGGAGCGCAGCGGAAGGCTCCTCAGCCGTCTCACTCGCCGCCGCCCTGGCGCAGTACGTAGCCGACGCCCCGCACGGTGTGGACCAGGCGCGGCTCGCCGCCCGCCTCCGTCTTGCGGCGCAGATACATGACGTAGACGTCGAGGGAGTTCGACGACGGCTCGAAGTCGAAGCCCCACACCGCCTTCAGGATCTGCTCGCGGGTGAGGACCTGGCGGGGGTGGGCCATGAACATCTCCAGGAGCGTGAACTCCGTGCGGGTCAGTTCCACCGGCCGCCCGCCCCGCGTGACCTCGCGGGTCGCCAGGTCCATGCGGAGGTCGGCGAAGGTGAGGGCCTCGTCCTCGGGGGCAGCGCCGGAGGAGGAGGCGTAGGAGCTGCGGCGCAGCAGTGCGCGGATACGGGCGAAGAGCTCGTCGAGCTCGAAGGGCTTGACGAGGTAGTCGTCCGCGCCCGCGTCCAGGCCCGTGACCCGGTCGCCGACCGTGTCACGGGCGGTGAGCATGAGGATCGGGGTGGTGTCGCCCGCCCCGCGGATGCGGCGGGCGGCGGTCAGGCCGTCCATGCGGGGCATCTGGATGTCGAGGACCACCAGGTCGGGGCGGTAGGCGGCGGCCTTCTCCAGCGCGTCCAGACCGTCGACGGCGACCTGGGTGTCGTAGCCCTCGAAGGCGAGGCTGCGCTGTAGCGCCTCGCGTACGGCCGGTTCGTCGTCGACGACGAGGATGCGCTGGGGGTCACGGTCGGCATCGGCGGGGCTCATGGGTTTCCTGGTCCTCTGGTTCCTGAGGGGCGCTCGTACTCAGCCTCGCATGTGCGGGCCCTACGACGTGCTCCCCGCCCGCAGCTTGGCCAGGTCCGCCTTCACCGTGTCGATCGGGATCGCGAAGCCGAGGCCCACGCTGCCCGCGTCCGCCGAGGACGCGCCGGAACTGGGGGCGTACATGGCCGAGTTGATCCCGATGATGTGGCCGTTCATGTCGATCAGCGCGCCACCGGAGTTGCCCGGGTTGAGGGAGGCGTCGGTCTGGATCGCCTTGTACGTCGTCGTGGACGAGCCGGTGTCGCCGTTGAACTCCCGGCCGCCGAACTCGAACGGCCAGCCGCCCTCCGGCTGCTGCCGCCCCTCGTCGGTGGGGACGGTGACATCGCGGTCGAGGGCGGAGACGATCCCGCTGGTCACGGTGCCGGTCAGGCCCTCGGGGGAGCCGATCGCGACGACCTGGTCGCCGACCTTGACACGGTCGGAGTCGCCGAGGGTGGCCGCCTTGAGGCCGGACGCCCCGGACAGCTTGATCAGGGCGAGGTCCTTGCCGCTGTCGGTGCCGACGATCTCGGCGCTGTACTCCTTGCCGTCGCTGGTGCGCACGGTGATCTGGGAGGCGCCGGAGACGACATGGTTGTTGGTGATGATCTCGCCGTCGTCGGTGATGATCACGCCGGAGCCGGTGGAGGAGCCGGAGCCGCCCGTGGCGTTGATCTCCACGATGCTCGGGCCGACCGCCTCGGCGACCCCGGCGACCGTGCCCTTCTGGCTCACCGGGACCACCTCGGTGCCGGCCGAGCCGGCGGCCACGGCGGAGGAGCCGCCGGTCAGTTCCTGGATGCCGTACGCCGTTCCGCCGCCGACGGCCGCGGCCACGATCGCCACGGCGGTGAGCAGGGCCACGGGCCCGCGCCTCCTGGCGCGCCGCCGGGACACGGGCTCGGTCAGGAGCGCGGTGGGGGCGTACGCGGGCGGGGGCGGCCACTCGGGGTTCACGTTGCTCTCGGTCATGTCCATGAGCTTCACGCCCGAGGATGAGAGCTCCCTGAGTGCTGTCTGAGAAGCCCGGCAGAACCTCGTATGCCCGATATAAAGCCGCGGGCCGTACGGCTACGAGCAGCCGCAGGACTGCCGTACCACCAGCCGCGACGGGAACACCTTCAGCCGCTCGCGGCGGGAGCCCGCCACCCGCAGGCCGTCGTCGAGGACGAGGTCGACCGCCGCGCGGGCCATCGCCGAGCGGTCGGAGGCGACGGTGGTCAGCGGCGGGTCGGCCAGGTCCGCTTCCTTGATGTCGTCGAAGCCGGCCACCGCCAGCTCGCCGGGAACGTCGATCCGCAGTTCGCGCGCCGCGCGCAGCAGGCCTATCGCCTGGTCGTCGGTGGAGCAGAAGATCGCGGGCGGGCGGTCCGGGCCGGAGAGGATCTGCAGGGCGACCTGGTAGGCGTCGTAGCGGTTGTACGGCGCCTCGAACAGCCGGCCCTCGGTGGACAGGCCCGCCTCGGACATTGCGCGCTTCCAGCCCTCGACGTGGTCGGAGACCGGGTCGCCGACCGCCGGGGTCTCGGCGGTGCCGCCCATACAGGCGACGTAGTCGTGGCCGTGCTCCAGCAGGTGGCGCACCGCGAGCTGGGCGCCGCCCAGGTCGTCGGTGACGACGGCGACGTCGTCGATGGACTCGGGCCGCTCGTGCAGCAGCACCACGCGCGCGTCCCACGCCTCGATCTCGGCGGCGGCCAGGTCGTTCAGCGCGTGGGAGACCAGGATCAGGCCGGAGACCCGCATCCCGAGGAACGCCCGCAGATAGTGGACCTCGCGCTCGCCCACGTAGTCGGTGTTGCCGACCAGGACCATCTTTCCGCGCTCGGAGGCGGCCTGCTCGACCGCGTGCGCCATCTCGCCGAAGAACGGCTGACGGGCGTCGGGGATGATCAGACCTATGAGGTCGGTGCGCCGCGACGCCATCGCCTGGGCCACCCGGTCGGGCCGGTAGCCCAGCTCCTTGATGGCGGCGAGGACACGCTCGCGCGTGGCCGGGGCGACCGGCCGGGGTCCGTTGTTGATGACGTAGCTGACGACGGCGGTCGAGGTACCCGCCAGTCGTGCCACATCATCCCGAGTCACCTTGGCCACGCGCGGAGTCTACGCGGATGGACCGCCGCTGGGCAGGGCGTGACGGGGGCCGAAAACGCAGGTGACGCCCCCCGCGCGCCCTTGTCAGGCATCGGCCGTGACCTCCGCGGCGGCGCCGGCGGCCGGGTTGTCCCCATCTTCCGGCTTTGGCCGGGCGGCCTTGGCCTTCGCCTCGTCGGCGGCGCGCTCGACTTTTTCGGGCGTAACGAATCGATAACCGACGTTCCGGACGGTTCCGATCAGCGCCTCGTGCTCGGGCCCGAGCTTCGCCCGCAGCCGCCGTACGTGCACGTCCACCGTCCGGGTGCCGCCGAAGTAGTCGTAGCCCCAGACCTCCTGCAGCAGCTGGGCGCGGGTGAAGACGCGGCCCGGGTGCTGCGCGAGGTACTTCAGCAGCTCGAACTCCTTGAAGGTCAGGTCCAGGACCCGGCCCTTGAGCTTGGCGGAGTAGGTCGCCTCGTCGACCGAGAGGTCGCCGTTGCGGATCTCCATGGGGGAGTCGTCGTTGACGATCTGCTGGCGGCCCATGGCGAGCCGCAGCCGGGCCTCGACCTCGGCGGGGCCCGCGGTGTCCAGCAGGACGTCGTCGATGCCCCAGTCGGCGGTGACGGCGGCCAGGCCGCCCTCGGTGACGACGAGGAGCAGGGGACAGCCGGGGCCGGTGGAGCGCAGCAGCTGGCACAGGCTGCGGACCTGCGGCAGGTCGCGGCGGCCGTCGATGAGGATCACATCGGCACCGGGGGTGTCGACGAGGGCGGGGCCCTCCGCGGGGGCGACCCGCACGTTGTGCAGCAGCAGGCCGAGGGCGGGGAGCACCTCCGTCGACGGCTGGAGGGCGTTGGTCAGGAGCAGCAGAGAACTCATACGTCTGGTTCCTCCTCGGTCCCTGCGAGGACGTGTGCGGTGCGGAACTGCGCTGCGATCCCGGTGCCCCGTACACAAGCGTTCCCCAAAGGTTCACCGCTCCGTGTACAACGCCTCCGAAAGCACAAAAGGACCCGGGGGCTACGCTGCCCGAGTCCTCTGCCCAGCAGAATAGCCGACATGAGCGACGGTCCGGCAGGTGATGTGGCGCGATCCACCATTCGTCCGTATGGCGAGACGAGCAGACGCACACCATTGCGGACGTATCTGCGCACGGACGACGGGATCGCGATCGATTTCGTATACGATCCGCCGCCCGCCGTATACGACGGGTCACCCGGATCACCCGCACGGGACCTCGTGTTCGTGATCGCGCACGGCTTCACGGGCGACGTGGACAAGCCGCATGTGCGCCGGATCGCGCGGGCGCTCACCCGGTACGGGGCCGTCGCCACCTTCTCCTTCCGCGGCCACGGCCGCTCCGGCGGGCGCTCGACGGTGGGCGACCGGGAGGTCCTGGACCTCGGGGCGGCGGTCGGCCGGGCCCGCTCGCTCGGGCACGCGCGCGTGGTGACCGTCGGCTTCTCCATGGGCGGCTCGGTGGTGCTGCGGCACGCGGCGCTGCACCCGGGCGCGGTCGACGCGGTGGTCTCGGTCAGCGCGCCCGCGCGCTGGTACTACCGGGGCACCGCCCCCATGCGCCGGCTGCACTGGCTGGTCACCCGGCCGGAGGGCCGCCTGGTCGGCCGCTACGGCCTGCGCACCCGTATCCACCACGAGGCATGGGACCCCGTCCCGCTGTCCCCCGTCGAGGCGGTCCCGCGCATCGCCCCGACCCCGCTCCTGGTCGTCCACGGCGACCGCGACGGCTACTTCCCCCTCGACCACCCCCGCATGCTGGCCGCGGCGGCCGGCGAGCACGGCGAGCTGTGGCTGGAAGGCGGCATGGGCCACGCCGAGCACGCCACCGACGAGGCCCTGCTGGCCAGGATCGGGGACTGGGCGGTGTCCCGGGCGGGCTAGCCTGAACCCTGTTCACTGCCGAACCGACTTGAGGGACGAGATGGCACAGGTCACGGTCCGCTACTGGGCCGCCGCCAAGTCCGCGGCCGGCGTCGCCGAGGAGCCCTACGAGGCCGGGACGCTCGCCGAGGCGCTCGACGCCGTGCGCGAACGCCACCCCGGTGAACTCACGCGCGTCCTGCTGCGCTGCTCGTTCCTCGTCGACGGCGACCCCGTCGGGACCCGCGCTCACGACGCGGTACGGCTGGCCGAGGGCGGCACGGTCGAGGTGCTCCCGCCGTTCGCAGGAGGGTGACCATCGATGACCGAGCAGCCGTACCAGCCGTATCAGCCGTATCCGGGGCAGCCGTACCAGGGGTCGTACGACGGGCAGGGGTCGTACGAGGGACAGAGGCCGTACGAGGAGCAGGCGCCCTACGGGCAGCAGGGCGCGTACGACGCGTACGCGCAGCAGCAGGTCTACCCGCAGTCCTCTGAGGACGCCCAGTACACGCAGCAGTGGCAGGGGCAGACCTGGGAGACCCAGATGCAGGCCCCGGTGACGGCGGCGAGCACGACGGAGACGGCCTATCTGCCGCCGCAGCAGTACGACGCGCCGCCGCCCGAGCTCCAGGGGTGGCAGCAGCCGGCCCAGGGGCAGCTCGTCGGCCAGGGGCAGCAGCCCGGCCCGCGGCCGCAGCGCCCGGAGGCTCCCGTCGGGGACACCCCGGCCGCGACCTCCGGGACCTCCGGCCCCGCCTACGGGCCCGCCACCCTCGCCGGGAACGCCCGGATCACCGACGCCCAGCGGGCCCGCCTGGAGGGCCGGTCGCCGATCATCGAGCCCGGCATGCAGCCCGCGGCGCTCACCGCGCTGCTGGGTCTGCTGCTGTCGGGCACGGCGGCGGTCGGGTCGTACGCCCTGCTCGTCCCGCTCGTCGTCCTGCAGGCGGTCACCGCCGCGGGCTGGTTCCGGCTGAACGGCATGTGGCCCGCCCGGCAGGGCATCGCCCTCGCCTTCGCCGGTGCGCTCACCGCGGACGCGGCGCTGCTCGCCGCGGGGCGGGACAACGGCCCCGCGGCCATCCTCGGCACGCTCGGCGTCTGGGTGCTGCTCACCCTCGTCCTCCAGCTGCGCTCGCACGCCGACCCGGACGAGCGGATGTACGGCCTGATGGCCACCGTCGCCTCGGCGGCCCTCGCGATCCTGGCCACGGGCATGCTCGCGGCCGAGCCGGACGCGGTCACCGTCGGCGCGGCGGCGGTCGCGGTCGCCGTCCTCGCCCGCGCCCTGCCCCTGCCGACCCCCGCCTCCGTGGTCGTCTCCCTCCTCGCCGCGGCGGGCGCGGGCATCGCCGTCGGCGGGATGACCGACGCGGGCACCCAGGGGGCGCTGATCGGCGCGGGCGCGGCGGTGTGCGCGCTGATCGGCCACCGGGTGGCCAGCTATGACTACCCGTCAAGGTTCGTCCACTTCACGGCGGGTGTGGCACTGCCCCTGGCGGCGGCGGCCCCGATCCTCTGGGTGCTGGGAAGGGGCCTGTAACTTCCGGCCGACTTCCGTCACAGCTGATCGACAAACGCGCGGCGGAGCCGCCCCGCAGGGTTACGGTGACTGACGACCGAACGACCGCCGGGGTGGGGAAACATGCGAGCACTGCGAATAGTCCTGATCATCACCGCGGTGCTGGCCGGTGTCTTCGTCCTCGCCGACCGCCTCGCCGTGAACTTCGCCGAGGGCGAGGCCGCCGACAGGCTCCGCACCACCGAGGGACTCGCCAGCACCCCGGACGTGTCGATAAAGGGCTTCCCGTTCCTCACCCAGCTCGCCGGCGGTGAACTGGACGACGTCGAGGTCGGCATGGAGGACTACGAGGCGGCCACCGGCGACGGCGCGGAGACGATCCGGATCGCCGACCTCAGGGCGAGCATGAAGGGCGTCCGCTTCTCCGGCGACTACAGCTCCGCCACCGCGGCCAGCGCCACCGGCACGGCGACCGTGTCCTACGACGAACTGCTCAAGACCGCGAAGTCCGAGCCCACCGAGGTCGCCCCCGGCGTGACCGCCCGCGTCGTCGGCCTCTCCGACGGCGGCAACGGCAAGATCGCGGTCGAGATCGAGGCGACCGTCCTCGGTGTCCCGCTGCCCCGCCCCGTCAGCGTCCTGAGCACGGTCACCGTCCAGGGCGACGCCGTGCGGGTGAAGGCGGACGCGCTGCCCGAGTTCGGCGGGGTGAGCATCGCGGAGGACCGGGTGCGGGAGATCACCGACTTCGACCAGGTGATCGAGCAGCTGCCGGGCGGGATCGAGCTGGACAAGGTGGAGGCTGCGGAGGACGGGGTCGAGATCTCCGTGAAGGGTTCGGACGTCCGGCTGGCCGGGTAGTCCGGGGAGGTGCCCGGCCGGTCGGCCGGGTGAGGGGACTGGGTGGCCGTCGTCCGGTGAGGGGACCGGGTGGCCAAATTTGTCCGGGGAGGTGCCCGGCGTGCCGGGTGGTCCGGTGAGGTGTCCGGCGGGCCGGGTGGTCCGGGGAGGTGCCCGGCCGGGGCGTGTCCCCCGAGGTGACCAGCGGGCCGTGTATCCCCGTGAGGTGACCGGCAGGCCGCGTATCCCCGTGAGGTGACCGGCGGGGGCGTGTCCCCGTGAGGTACCGGCGGGGCCCGTGTCCGAAAGGCGAGACGGCCCAGTCCGCCCCGCAGATGTCCGGGCCGGAACCCCGCCCCGCGGGCCGTGCGGCACCGGGCCCGAGCCCCTTCCGGTCCCGCGATGCGGACGATCGCGTCTCAACATACGACACACCGGTGACACGCCCCGCTGTCCGTCCCTACGATCGACGGCATGAAGCGACAGGCGGATCTCACGAAGCGGCGGGCAGTAGACCTGTGCCGCGTCGCCGCCATGCTCTGTCGCACCGTCTGAGCGGCCGGGCCCCCGGGCCACCGACCGCATTCCCCAGCCGCCCTGCCCCAGGGCATCCGTGTGCGCCGCCGCATGCCCGGCCACGCACCCACCCCTTCACGCACAGCCCCCGCCGCAACTGCCCCGGAGGAGAAGAAGCATGAGCCGCAGCGACGTCCTGGTCGACGCCGACTGGCTGCAGGAGCACCTGGACGACCCGACGATCGCCATCGTCGAGGTCGACGAGGACACCTCCGCCTACGAGAAGAACCACATCAAGAACGCCATCCGGATCGACTGGACCAAGGACCTCCAGGACCCGGTCCGCCGTGACTTCGTCGACCAGGAGGGCTTCGAGAAGCTCCTGTCGGAGAAGGGCATCGCCAACGACCACACGGTGGTCCTCTACGGCGGCAACAACAACTGGTTCGCCTCGTACGCCTACTGGTACTTCAAGCTCTACGGCCACGAGAACGTCAAGCTGCTCGACGGCGGCCGCAAGAAGTGGGAGCTGGACGCCCGCGAGCTGGTCGCCGGCGACGAGGTCCCCGAGCGTCCGAAGACGGACTACAAGGCCAAGCCGCAGGACACCTCCATCCGCGCGTTCCGCGACGACGTCGTCAAGGCGATCGGCACGCAGAACCTGGTCGACGTCCGCTCGCCCGACGAGTTCTCCGGCAAGCTGCTCGCCCCGGCCCACCTGCCGCAGGAGCAGTCGCAGCGTCCGGGCCACGTGCCCACCGCCCGCAACATCCCGTGGTCGAAGAACGCCAACGACGACGGCACCTTCAAGTCGGACGAGGAGCTCAAGGAGCTCTACGCCGAGGAGCAGGTGGACCTCGCCAAGGACACGATCGCCTACTGCCGCATCGGTGAGCGCTCGGCCCTGACCTGGTTCGTGCTGCACGAGCTGCTGGGCGTGGAGAACGTCAAGAACTACGACGGCTCCTGGACCGAGTACGGCTCCCTCGTCGGCGTGCCGATCGAGCTCGGCGCCAACAAGTAAGACCTCCCCGACCTTTACCCCTCAAGGAGTGCAACATGTGCGGAGCGAAGGCCGGCGGCCCCGACGCCTCGACGATCAAGCCCGGTGAGACCACGATCCAGGGCCAGGTGACCCGCGACGGCGAGCCGGTGCAGGGCTATGTGCGCCTGCTCGACTCGACCGGCGAGTTCACCGCGGAGGTCCCCACCTCCGCCACGGGCCAGTTCCGCTTCTACGCGGCCGAGGGCACCTGGACCGTCCGCGCGCTGGTCCCCGGCGGCACCGCCGACCGCACGGTCGTCGCCCAGCAGGGCGGCCTCGCCGAGGTCGCGATCGCCGTCTGACGGCACCTGGTACGTCGTAGGGCCGCATCCCACGGGTTGGACGCCTGGGGTGCGGCCCTTCGGCATGCCGCGGACCTACGCTGGACGTATGTACGCGCGGCGACGTCATGTCTACTTCGCCATGATGGGCACCTGCCTGGTGCTGTTCGTCCTGGCGTGGGCGGTCGTGCGACTGTTCTCCACCGAGGCCGCCGTCGCGATGTGCGTGGTGGCCATGGTCATCCCGCCGGTCGCCGCGATGATCGCCAACCGGCGGGGGCCGGACGACCGCTGGTGGGACGACCCCTCCGGGGACCCGCTGTCCGACGAGTGGTGGGACGAGCTGGACGGCAGGAAGCGCCCGCGGTAGGAAGACGGGCATGGCGACCGCGAGGCTCTCCACGGTGGTGCTCGACGCCCACGACGCGCAGGAACTGGCCGCGTTCTACGTCCGCCTGCTGGGCTACGAGGTGCGCGCCGAGGAACCCCACTGGGTGCTCATCGGCCCGCCGCCCGGCACGGAGGGCACGGCGCTGGCCTTCGAGACCGAGCGGGAGTACGTCCGCCCGGTCTGGCCCACCCGGAACCCCGGTGACCAGCAGATGATGCTCCACCTGGACATCGAGGTCGACGACCTGGAGGCCGAGACCGCGCGGGCGGTGGCCGAGGGCGCGGTGCTCGCGGACCACCAGCCCCAGGACGACGTACGGGTGCTGCTGGACCCGTCCGGACACCCGTTCTGCCTGTGGGTGTCCGGCTAGGTCAGTGCACGATCAGTAGACGAGCGCCTGTGTGTCCTCCGCCAGTGCCTCCTGCACGAAGACCTGCGCGCCGGCGATCCGGACGCCCTCGATGACGTCCTTCTCCGTGATCTCCCGGCGGGCCGCGCACTGCGTGCACAGGGTGATCCGGCCGCCGGCGAGCAGCGAGTCGATGAGATCCGGCAGCGGCGCGGCGTGCGGCAGCTCGAACTCGGCCGCCCGTCCCGGCAGCGCGAACCACGACGACTCCCCGGTCAGCCACAGCGAGACGTCCACGCCGCTCGCCACGGCCACCGCCGCGACGGTGAACGCCTGCGAGCACCGCTCGGGGGCGTCCGCCCCGGCCGTCACCTTGATCACCAGCTTCTTCGCCATGCGGGCAGCGTAGCCGCTGGGGCAGCAGGCGCGGCCCTGCGGCGAGGGGGACGCTCCCGACGCCGATCACCGTGAGCAGCCCGCTCCGGAACACTCCCTACCGCCGCCGGGCCGGGGCCCGGAGGGCCTACCTCACAAAGAACGACGGGCTCCGGCCGCGTAAGCTGGGGCCCGGCCGTGTGCACCGAAACCCTCCGCTCACCAAGGAGCACCCCGTGATCCTCTTCTTCGAGATCCTGCTGGTCCTGGTCGTCGTCGGCGTCATCGCCTTCGCCGGCCTGGCCGTGAAGAAGCTGTACCAGGGCCAGCGCTGACCCCCCTCTAGGAAAAGCTGCCAGACATGATCGAGATCCCGTCCGACCTCCACAAGGACCTCGTGCCCCTCGCGTTCCTGCTCGGCAAGTGGGCCGGGGCGGGCGTGCACGACTTCCCCGGCTCCGAGAAGTGCAACTTCGGCCAGGAGGTCTCCTTCACCCACGACGGACGTGACTTCCTGGAGTACCGCTCCCACACCTGGGTGCTGGACAACGACGGCAACAAGGTCCGCCCGCTGGAGTCCGAGACCGGCTACTGGCGTATCGACGACAAGCGCCAGGTCGAGGTCACGATGACCCGCGACGACGGTGTCATCGAGATCTGGTACGGCGAGCTCGCCGACAAGAAGCCGCAGATCGACCTGGTCACCGACGCCGTCGCGCGCACCGCGGCCTCCCGGCCGTACAGCGGTGGCAAGCGGCTGTACGGCTACGTCAAGAGCGACCTGATGTGGGTCGGCGAGAAGCAGACCCCCGAGGTCGCGCTGCGCCCCTACATGTCGGCGCAGCTGAAGAAGGTCGTCACCCCCGAGGAGGTCGAGCGCTGGGCCAAGGCCCTGCCGCAGGACCTGCCGGACGACGGGATCGCCTTCTTCAAGTAGTTCTAGACTCGTCGTGTGGTGAGCACCGACTGGAAGAGCGACCTCAGGCAGCGCGGCTACCGGCTGACGCCGCAGCGCCAGCTTGTCCTCGAAGCCGTGGACACCCTGGAGCACGCGACCCCCGACGACATCCTCGCGGAAGTGAGGAAGACGGCGTCGGGGGTCAATATTTCGACGGTGTACCGGACCCTGGAGCTGCTGGAGGAGCTCGGGCTGGTCAGCCATGCCCACCTCGGGCACGGCGCGCCGACGTACCACCTCGCCGACCGGCACCACCACATCCACCTGGTCTGCCGGGACTGCACCAACGTGATCGAGGCCGATGTGTCCGTGGCCGCCGACTTCACCGCCAAGCTGCGGCAGGAGTTCGGGTTCGACACCGACATGAAGCACTTCGCGATCTTCGGCCGTTGCAAGGACTGTTCCCTGAAGGGTTCAAGTACCGAGTCGTAGGCTTGGGCTCATGAAGAGCCCCCTGCTGTCCCTGCCCGGCGCCGTCCCCGCCGAGGGCGTGGACGAAGGCGTCGCCGCCCACTACGGCGACCTGTTCCGCGAGCAGCGTTCCCTCTCCGAGGGCGCCGGCTTCGTGGACCTCTCCCACCGCGGTGTCGTCACCGTCTCCGGCGAGGACCGGCTGAGCTGGCTGCACCTGCTGCTCACCCAGCACGTCAGCGAGCTGCCGGCCGGCGAGGCCACGGAGGCGCTGATCCTCTCCGCGCACGGCCATATCGAGCACGCGCTGTATCTCGTCGACGACGGCACGACCGTCTGGGCGCACGTCGAGCCGGGCACCCAGGAGGCGCTGATCGCCTACCTGGAGTCGATGAAGTTCTTCTACCGGGTGGAGGTCGCCGACCGCACCGCCGACTTCGCCGTCGTGCACCTGCCCGCCGGCTCCATCGCCGAGGTCCCCGCGGGTGTCGTCGTACGCGAGACGCCGTACGGGCGTGATCTGTTCCTGCCGCGCGCGGACCTGGAGGCGTACGCCGGGCAGGCCGGGCCCCCCGCCGGGATCCTCGCCCACGAGGCGCTGCGCGTCGAGCAGCACCGGCCGCGGCTCGGCTTCGAGACCGACCACCGGACCATCCCGCACGAGCTGGGCTGGATCGGCACGGCCGTGCACCTCCAGAAGGGCTGCTACCGGGGCCAGGAGACCGTCGCCCGCGTCCAGAACCTGGGCAAGCCGCCGCGGCGCCTGGTCTTCCTGCACCTCGACGGCAGCGAGGTGCACCTGCCGGCGCCGGGCACCGAGATCCGGCTCGCCGACGAGGGCCCCGAGGGGCGCAGGATCGGCTTCGTGACGTCCTCTGTGCGCCACCACGAGCTGGGTCCGGTGGCGCTGGCCCTGGTCAAGCGGAACGTGCCGGTGGACGCCCGGCTGGTCGCCGGCGACACGGCCGCCGCCCAGGAGGTCGTCGTGGAGCCCTAGGGGCTGCCTCGCCGATCCCGCCGAGTCCTCCAGGGGCTCAGATCTCCAGCAGCACGGTGAACGGGCCGTCGTTCGTCAGTCCCACGCGCATCTTCGCGCCGAACCGGCCCGTCGCCACCGTCGCGCCCAGGGCGCGCAGCTGGGCCACGACCTCGTCCACGAGGGGCTCGGCGACATCGCCCGGGGCGGCGGCGTTCCAGGTGGGGCGGCGGCCCTTGCGGGCGTCGCCGTAGAGCGTGAACTGGCTGATCACGAGGAGCGGGGCGTCGATGTCGCTGCACGACTTCTCGTCGTTCAGCATGCGGATCGACCAGAGCTTGCGGGCCAGTTGGGCGGCCTTCTCCTTGGTGTCCTCATGGGTGACGCCGACCAGGACGCACAGTCCCTCACCGGTGATCTCCCCGACGGTCTCGCCGTCCACGACGACACTCGCGCCGTCCACCCTCTGTACCACTGCACGCATGCGGACCATCATGCCGTGGGGTCCGGGAGCCGTGCACAGGGGCTTCTTTTCGCTCCTTAAGAGCCCATCTGGGGCCGTTCGGGGGCACTCGGTCACATTGCGGCCACTTGGGGTGGCACGATGCTGTCCACACGCCGGTCGAGGGGACGGTAGAGGCGTATGAGCACACCGAGCACCGGGCGGCTGGGCACGACCACCCAGCGCACGCCCGTGCAGCGCACGGACAGCCCGACGGGTACGGCGGGCAAGGCGGTCGCGGGTCTTCCCGTGGAGCGGGGCGCGCCGGAGCTGGGGCGGCTGAGCCTGCCCGAGCTGCGGGCGCTGCGGCGGGACGCGCAGCGGGACGAGGCCGACCTCAGCTATGTGCGGCGGCTGCTGCAGGGGCGGATCGACATCCTGCGCGCGGAGCTGGTCCGGCGGGGGCCCACCGTGCCGCCGCAGCCGGGGGAGGTGTCGGTCGTCGAGCGGCTGCCGGAGATCCTCACCGACGCCCCGGCCCGGCACCGGTCCTCCGCCCGGCACGTCACGCTGGGGACGCCGCACGGGGAGGAGTACCGGCGGCTGGCCTCCGAGATGCTGTCCGAGGTGTCGCTGTCGGACCTGGGGGCGCGGACGGACGTCGAGCTGACCGCGGCGATGGTGCGGCTCGTGCGCTACGAGCAGGAGGTGTCCCGGCGGCGGGCGGGCCTGCAGGCCACGACCGACGCGTGCAGCGCGGAGATCGCGCGGCGCTACCGGGAGGGCGAGGCCCAGGTGGACGACCTGCTGGTGTGACGCCTCGGCGCCGGGAAATGCGGGCGACAGGCGGGGGGGAGATGCCTACCGTGGGCCCATGACTGGGCACACCGACATCGCCGTACGTTCCCTCACCGACGCCGACACGGCCGACTGGTCCCGGGCGCTGAACACCGGGTTTCTGCGCACCCCGAGCGTGTCGGCGGACGAGGTCGCCGACCGGGGGTCGTACATCGATCCCGGGCGGACGCTCGGGGCGTTCGAGAGCGGGCGGTGCGTGGCCACGTTCCGGTCGTTCGCGCAGGAGCTGACGGCGGTGGGCGGGGGCGTGGTCGCGGCGGACGCCATCACCAATGTGACCGTCTCGCCCACGCACCGGCGGCGGGGGCTGCTCAGCCGGATGATGGAGCGCGATCTGGCGGCGGCGAAGGAGCGCGGGGACGTCGTCGCGACGCTGATCGCGGCCGAGTACCCGATCTACGGGCGGTTCGGGTTCGGCCCGGCGACCTGGGCGGCCGAGTGGACCGTGGACGTGAAGCGGGCCGGGCTGGACCCGCGCTGGGCGGGGCCCGAGGACGGTGGGCGCATCGACCTCGTCGAGCCCGAGGACGTGCGGAAGCTGGGGCCCGAGCTGTACGAGCGGGTGCGGTCGGCGCAGCCGGGTGCGGTCGACCGCAATGAGCGGTGGTGGCAGGTGACCACCGGGGCGGTGCGCCCGGAGCGCGCCGCGTGGACCGAGCCGTTCTTCGCCGTGTACCGGTCGGCGGCGGGTGAGGTCGAGGGGCTGGTGTCGTACCGGTCGGACGACAACTGGCAGGCCAAGCAGCCGCACAACACCGCGCGGGTGAGCTGGCTGGTGGCGTCGAGCCCGGCCGCGCAGCGGGCGCTGTGGCACTACCTGTGTTCGATCGACTGGATCACCGAGGTGAAGTCCGGGTGGCGGGCGCCGGACGATCTGCTGCCGCTGCTGCTGCCCGATCCGCGGGCCGCCCGGATCACCACGCAGGCGGACTGGCTGTGGGTGCGGATCCTGGACGTCGTACGGGCGCTGGAGGCGCGGACGTACGAGGCGGAGGGCGAGCTGGTGCTGGAGGTGACCGACCCCGACGGGCTGAGCGCGGGGCGGTATCTGCTGCGGGCGTCGGCCGAGGGGGCGTCCTGCGCGGGGACCGGGCGTCAGGCGGATCTGGTGCTGGGCGTCGGTGAGCTGGGGGCGCTGTGGCTGGGCGACGAGTCCGCGGTGCGGCTGGCGGCGCTGGGGCGGGTCGGGGAACAGCGAGCGGGCGCCGCCCGGCTGGCCGACGCCCTGCTGCGTACGTCCCGGCGGCCTTGGTGCCCGGACGTGTTCTGAGGGGTGCCTCTCCTTCCGGTCGGGGACGGGGCCGCTGAGGTATTCGGTTGTGGCTGTGCCGCTCATCCGTAGCGCGCTGTTCGGTTGTGGCTGTGCCGTCCGCCCCTGGGGCGGACTGTTCGGTTGTGGCGGTGCCGCTCGCCCCGGGCGGGCGAGCTGTTCAGTTGTGGCTGTGCCGTTCGGTGTGGCCGTCCGCCGGGCTCCCGGCTCCCCTCCGGAGGAGAGCGCCGGCGGGGACCAACCCCCGTGAAGTGTGACCAGGTTGCCTGAGTTGGCGACCAACTTCATTACGCTTATCTCCACTTGGGGAGATCCCTAACCACCCGTTGTGAAGTGCGTGGAGATGGCCGGAAGTTGTGCCCCGCGATCAGACCGCGGGGCTGTTCACTCTCAGGGCGAGAACCGCCGCGCCGACGGAGCTGACGGCGGGGTTCCTGGCCTTCAGGCCGATGGTGAGCAGGAGCAGCCCGATGATGCCGGTGGTGCCGTACCTGGACTGGACGAGCTGCTCAAGGGCGATGACGAACACCGCGGAGAAGAGTGCGAGGACGGGCACGGTGGTTCCCCCTTCGGGCAGGAGGCAAAGCTTCCGCCAACTTGGCCAAGTTGGTGACCAACTCTGAATAAGTTGTCCCCACTTGGTCGATACTCATAAACAACTTCCCGGTAACTCCCCATAGATGGATCAGAGTTGTAGCGTTTGGTCGTGACTCAGGAGAACGTGGCAGTGAACGGCAGCAGAAGGCTCACGCCCCAGGAGATAGCCGACACTCTGCGCGAGCGGATCCGGACCGGCGAACTCAAGGCGGGCGACCGCCTGAAGACCCAGGCCGAGCTGGCCGAGGAGTTCGGCGTGGAGCGCGGCACGGTCCGCCAGGCGCTGCGTGCCCTCCAGGAGGACGGCCTGCTCAGCAATGTGAGCAAGGGCAGCCCCCCGCGCATCGCCGAGCCCGCCCGTGCGCAGGCCGAGCCGCAGCCGACCATGGTCGCCCTCGCCCCGCGCCTGATCGAGGCGTTCTCCGCCCGCCAGGTCCGCATCGACGCCGCCTGTCTCACCGCCGAGACGCTGATGCTGGCCCTCGGCGAACCCCTGCGCCGCATCCACGAGGGCCGCGTCCGCCCCGAGTCCATCGACGTCCGCATCCTGCTGCCCTCCCGGAAGATCAACCTCGCCTTCCCGGTCCCGGTCGACACCCGCAGCGGCGACGACGAGGACCCGGTGCACGAGCGCTGGCTCGCCCAGCGCAACGCCCAGGGACACGTGCTGCGCCACAACCTCCAGGCCCTGCGCGCCACCCACGGCATCGACGTGCGTGTCACCTTCCGCGCGCTGCCCTTCACCCCGCCGTCCAAGCTGTACGTCCTCAACGGCACCGAGGCCCTGTTCGCGTACTACATGGTGGCCCGCCGCGAGGAGACCACGGACGGCGAGACCCTCGACATGTACGACGTGCTCGGCACCGAATCGCTGTTGTTCTGCTTCGAGAAGCGCCGCGGACATCAGGACCAGGCATTCGTCGAACAGTCGCAGCTGTGGTTCGACGCCCTCTGGGAAACCATCACCACGGACCTGACACTCTCCTAGTGACTTCCTTGACGACGCGGACTGAGAGCGACCTCCGACGGCTGCGGGAGACGGTCGGACGTGCGCGGGTGGTGCTCTGGGACTTCGACGGGCCGATCTGCGGCCTGTTCGCCGGGCACTCGGCGGAGAAGGTGGCCGGGGACCTGGTGGAGTGGCTGGAGGGGCAGGGGCTGCGGGAGCTCCTGACCGCCACCGAACGGGACTCACTGGACCCGGTCGTCGTGCTGCGGGCCGTGGACCGCAGACGCCCGGGCAGCGACCTCGTCGTGGAGCTGGAGGAACGCCTCACCCAGCACGAGCTGCGTGCCGCGCCGACGGCGATGCCCACCGCCTACGCGGACCCGCTGATACGCACCTGGACGGCCGTCGGCGTCCGGCTGGCCGTCACCACCAACAACTCGCCCGGCGTGGTCCGCTCCTACCTGGAGGACCGCGGCCTCGCCCGCTGCTTCACCCCGCACATCTACGGCCGCACCACCGACCTCCACCTCCTCAAGCCCCACCCGCACTGTCTGCACCGGGCGCTGAACGCCACGGGCGCGGCACCCGGGGACGCCCTGATGATCGGCGACGCCGCCACCGATCTCCTCGCCGCCCGGCGGGCGGGCGTCCCGTTCCTCGGCTACGCGCGCAACCCGCGCAAGGAGAAGCTGCTGCGGGACGCCGGCGCCACCACGGTCGTCAGCTCCCTGGAGCCCGTCCTGACGGCACTGCGCTCGCCCGCCTGACGACGGTGAACGCGCTCGCCCGCCTGACGCCGGTGACCGCCGTACCCGCATGTCCCCCACATCCCTTCCACTCCCCGTGAAGCGGTCAAGTAGCCGTCCAATTGGACGGGTTGATTGAAGGTGGTGTCCCCGCGGTGACTGATCCCTAATCAGGGCCGGGCGGCCGAAACCCGGCCAACTGCGGTCAGGTGGCCGGAGGTTGACCGGTACCGGTGTGCCGGTGGACCGGAAGCGGTACGGTCGGGGGGTGGGCGACCAGCAGGGCGGCGGAGACGGCGGCGGCCGGGAGTTCCAGCGCGTCTCCGACGAGCTGCGGTCGCGGATCACCGACGGGACCTATCCCATCCGGTCGTTCCTGCCGTCCCAGCGTGATCTCGCCGAGGAGTTCGGTGTCTCGCGGGACACCGTCCAGCGGGCCCTGCGCGATCTGTCCGACGAGGGCTGGATCAAGTCCCGCCGCGGCAGCGGCTCACGGGTGATCAGGACCCAGCGCATCCAGTCCTCGACGGCCCGCGCCACCCGCTCCCGCCGCGGCGTCACCCTCGGCCCGCTGATCAGCGAGGCGTTCGAGAAGCCCGAGGTGACGCTGGACGTTTACACCCTCACCTCGGAGACCCTCGACCCGCATCTGCGCCTGCAGGTGGAGCGCATCCGCCGCGGCTACATCGCCCCGCAGCGCATCGCCCTGCGCATGCTGCTGCCCTCGCCGGAGATCCCGCTGCCCTACCCCCGGGTCAAGGACGACCGCCGCGACACCCGGCTGCTGGAGCGGCTGCACCGGATCACCGCCCGCCACACGGAGTCGCTGCGCGGCGCGCTGCTGGAGCTCGGCACCGAACAGCTGGTGCCGGAGGTCGACGTCCGGGTCCGCCACGCCCCGCTCGCCCCCGCCTTCAAGCTCTACCTGTTCAACGGCGACGAGGTGCTGCACGGCCCCTACGAGGTGGTGGAACGGCCCCTCGCCCTGGACGAGGGCGTGGTCACTGCCCTCGACGTCCTCGGGCTCGGCGCGACCCTCACCCACCACGTCAAGGACGGCGACCCCGACTCGCCGGGGTCGGTGTTCGTGGCCAGCATGCAGTCCTGGTTCGACTCGGTGTGGCGGCTGCTCTCCGAGGAGGACCCGGAGGAGGAGCGCGCCGTGCGCTAGCCTGCCCGGACCTCGAACGGCTTCAGGCGGAAGAGTGGCAGACACTCCGCCCGGCTTACTCGACCACGCCCCCGGTCGTTCGCAGTATCGGCTGCGGCTCCGCCGCAGATCCCGTCCGTCGTCCTGCGAGTCCCCCGGAGTGGCCAAGTGGGCGCACCCCCCGTTCCCGTGCTTCCGCTGCGGGGCCGCCCCGCCGCCGACGGCCAGGACGTCTTCGGCGCGTTCGTCGCCGACGCCGCGGCCCGGGGACACGCCAGCAGCGGGCACCACAACCACAACTACGCCGTGCCGCTGACGGAACGGACGGCCCGCCTGCTGGGCCGGGCGCCCGGCACCACCGTCACCGTGCGCGTGCCGCGCGCCGAGACCCTGCCCGTGGTGATCAGGACCTGGCGCGATGAGGCGCGGATCCTGACCGCCGTACGGGCCGTGCTGCCCAATGTGCCCCAGTGCCTGGTGACCGGCGACGGCTACGCCGTCCACAGCTATGTGGAGGGCGTCCCGCTGTCCAGCCTCTGCGGCAACGGCAAGCCCGTCGCGCCCCGGCTGATGAAGACGCTGGCCGAACTGCTCGCCCGGCTGACCCAGGTGCGCCGCTCCGCCCTGCCCCCGCTGCCGCCGGGCTGGCCGGGCAACTACACCGACAGCCGGGCGTTCCTCCAGGCGCTGGCGCACACCGCGGACCGCCAGATCCGGCAGGCCAACTGGCCCGCCTTCGGAGGGCTCTTCAAGGCGCTCGGCATCCCCGAGGACGCCCTGCTGCGCCTCGGCGAGCGGATCCCGTCCATGGCCCGCCGCCCCTACAGCCTCCTCCACGGCGATCTGCACCGCGACAACCTGATCATGTCCTACGAGGGCGATCCACCCGTCATCTGCATCGACTGGGAACTGGCGACCTACGGCGACCCGCTGCACGACCTCGCCACCCATCTGGTCCGGATGCACTACCCCGCCGCACAGTGGCCGCGGGTGATCGACCTGTGGGCGGACGCCATGCGCGAGCTGCGCCCGGCGGCGGTCAACGGCCTGGGCAAGGACCTGGAGCACTACATCGCCTTCGAGCGGGCCCAGTCGGTGTACCCGGATGTGATGCGGGCCGCGAAGTCGCTGGAGGAGTCCTTCGACCAGCGGAGCCTGGACCGGGCGACGGAACGGGTGTGCCGGGCCCTGGCGGCGGCCGAGGCGCCCCTCGGGCTCAGGAATGTGCCGGACCAGGACGAGACCGCCCGGATCCTCTCCCGGTGGCGTGCCTCCCGTGGCGACGGCACCGGGCGCGGCTGGGCCCTGGGCGCCCGGCACATCCCGTGGTCCATGGACCGGCGGGTGCCCCAGCGCCCCGACTTCCCGCCGTCCGCGGTGCACCGGGCGCTGGTCGCCGAGGGCGCCGCCCCGGCCGGCCGGGTGTTCAAGGGCACCGCCCACCTGAACTCCGTCGTCCGGGTGGCCGGCGTCGGCTTCCCCGTGGTGGTGCGGCGCAAGGCGGCCCATGTGCTGCGCCGCGAGCGCAGCTTCCTCAGCGAGCACGCCGTGCTGCGGGCGATCGAGTCCGCGGGGGTGGAGGTGGCGGCGCCCCGAGTGCTGGCGCTGGGCCGCAGCAACGGCACGGACGCGTTCGCCATCCACACCTACGAGGGGCCCGACGACATCGACCAGCCCCCCGTCCACCCGGTGCACGGCCTGCTGCCGCGCGAGGCCGACCGGCTCGTCGACCAGCTGTGCGCGCTGACGAGGGTGGACTACCACCAGGTGGACCCGGCGGCCGGTGAGGGCCGCTTCTCCACCTGGCTGAGCGGCCAGCTGGTCGAGCTGGTCGCCGAGCTGCCCAAGGAGTCGCAGCAGCTGGCCCGCTTCCTCGGGCTGCCCGACGCCGACCGGCTGGCGCAGATGCTCGGCCGCCACCGGGTGAGCCACCGCCGGCCCGCCCTGCTGCACGGCGACCTGAACCCGTGGAACCTGGTCCGCCGCGACGACCGGCTGGCGCTCACCCTCATCGACTGGGAGCTGGCCGTGGTCGGCGACCCCCTCTACGACCTGGTGCGGCACATGCACCTGACCCCGACCCGCCCGGAGATCCGCGACCGGATGCTGCGCCGCTGGGAGCGCGCGCTGCCCGCCGCGTACACGGTCGACTGGCGGCGGGACTGGCAGGTCTACCGCCGGATCGAGATCGTGCGCTCGGCGTACATCGACCTCGACCGGCTGGTCACGGGAGCCGGCCTGGACGCCCCCAACGTGCGCCGCGCGGTGGACTCGTACGGTATGACCATGGCCGCCGCGATCGCCGCGCTCGGCCTGCCGCTGGGCCGGGCCGCCAACCGCCATCTGGTCCGCGCGCTGGCCTAAGCCCCGTCCGGCGGCTGGCGTCTGCCGGCCGGGCTCACACCTTCAGCACGACCTTCCCCAGCAGCCCCCGCCCCTCGATCGCCGTATGGGCGTCGGCCGCCCGGTCCAGCGGGAACACCCCGCCGATCACCGGCCGCAACCGCCCCGCGGCCGCCTCCGCGAAGGCGGCGGCGGTCAGCCGGCGCACCTCGGCGGGGCCGTACTGGTAGTCCTGGATGCCGGACAGCCGGATACCGCGGCGCTGGGCCTCCTCCGCGTCGACCGGGGCGAAGCCGCCGCTGGGCGCGCCGTGGGCGGAGAAGCGGCCGCCGTCGGCGGTGAGGGCGAAGGCGGTGGCGCCGAGGGTGCCGCCGACACCGTCCAGGACGACGTCCGCGGCACCGCCGAGCGCGGCGCGGGCCCGCTGCGGCCAGTCGGTGGCGGCGAGCTCGACGCTCTCGTGCGCGCCGAGCTCCCGCACCAGCGCCCGCTTGGCCTCGCCCCGCGCCGGCGCCACGACATGGGCCCCTCGGGCGCGGGCCAGCTGGACCAGCAGGGTGCCCATGCCGCCGGACGCGCCGAGGATCAGCACCCGGTCACCGGCGGCCACACCGACCTGTTCGACGACCCCGGAGGCGGTCACCCCGTCGTGGACCAGGGCGGCCGCGAGGCGGGGCTCCAGCGCGTCCGGTACGACGGACAGGGCGTCCACCGGCGCCACCGCCCGTTCGGCATAGCTGCCGGTGACGAACGCGGCGACCCGACGCCCCCGCCACTCCTGCGCGACCCCCGCGCCCAGCGCCCGCACCACCCCGACGACACCGCCTCCGGGAACGTAGGGCGGCCGCACGGGGAAGTACTCCTGCCCCCAGCCCGCCCGCAGCTGCGTCTCCAGGAAGATCGTGTCGGCGTACGCGACGTCGATCAGCACCTCACCCGCCCCCGGCTCCGGATCCGCCACCTCCACCGGCACCAGGACCTCCGGACCGCCGAACTCCGTCACCTGCACCGCGCGCATGACTCCCCCAGGACAAGATCGTTTCTGCTGTCACCGGCAGTCTTCGTCCTCAAGCGCACTTGAGGTCAAGGGCCGCCGTAGGCTCTGCGCATGGGTGAGATGGGGCTGCGCGAGCGCAAGAGGCAGCGGATGTACCGCGAGGTCTCGGACATCGCGGTGCGGCTGTTCCTGGAGAAGGGCTTCGACGCGGTGTCCGTGGCGGAGGTGGCCGCCGCCGCGCAGATCTCCAAGCCGACGCTGTTCCGCTACTTCCCGGCGAAGGAGGACCTCGTCCTGCACCGCATCGCCGACCACGAGGAAGAGGCCGCGCGGATCGCCGCCGGGCACCCCGAGGCCCCGCTGGCCGCGCTGCGCCGGAACTTCCTGGACGGGCTCGCCCGCTTCGACCCGGTCACCGGTCTGAACGACGACCCGGAGGTGCTCGCCTTCCACCGCCTGCTCTACGGCACCCCCTCCCTGGTCGCCCGCGCCCACGGCCACCAGGAGCGCGCCGAGGCCCGGCTCGCCGAGGCGCTCGGCGGGGACCTGGACGCCCGTCTGGCGGCCGGGCAGATCGCCGCCGTACAGCGGGTGCTGGCCATGGACAACTGGCGGCGGATCGCGGCGGGGGAGAAGGCGGCGGACCTGCTGCCGCGGGCGGTGGCGGCGGCCGAGCGGGCGTTCGGGCGGCTGGAGCGGGGGTTGCCGGAGCTGGGTGGAGGGGGGTGACGGAGCCGCGGCCGGGCGGACGGGGGTGACGGAGCCGCGGCCCGGGCGGGCGGGAGTGACGGAGCCGCGGCCGGGCGGGCGGGAGCGAAGGAGCCGCGGCCGGGCGGAGATCTGGACGTGACCGAGTAAAAAATTTAACCGAGTAACGAAAAGTGGGTACGCTGGTCCGCATGACCACGGCCGACCCCGCCCTCACCCGTGCCCTGTCCCTCGAGCGCGCCCACCACGACGCCTGCCGGGCCGCGCTGGCCGCGATGGCCGAGGACGCCGACGACCAGGTCGTCGTCGGCGAGAACGTCTCCGCCTCCGGCGCCGACGCGGAAGTGCTCGGCTTCCGGCTGCGCAGCCAGGCGAAGGCGCTGCGCGAACTGCCCGAGGGCCCGCTGTTCTTCGGCCGCCTCGACTTCGGCGCGGACGCCGGCGACCACACCGGCCAGCGCTACCACGTGGGCCGGCTGCGGATCAGCGAGGACCCGGCGGCCCCGCCCCTCGTGGTGGACTGGCGCGCCCCCGTCTCCCGCGCCTTCTACCAGGCGAGCGCCCGCGACCCGCAGGGCGTGGCGGTCCGCCGCCGCTTCGGCTGGGCCCCCGGCAGCCGCGGCGACAGCGCCGACCTGACCGGCCTGGAGGACGAGCACCTGGCGGCCGGCGAGGACCGCACCAGCGCGATCGTGGCCCGCGAGATCGAACGCCCCCGCGTCGGCCCGATGCGGGACATCGCCGCCACCATCCAGCCCGAGCAGGACGACCTGGTGCGCGCCGGCCTCACCGTCTCCCTCTGCGTGCAGGGCGCCCCCGGCACCGGCAAGACCGCGGTGGGCCTGCACCGGGCGGCCTACCTCCTCTACACCCACCCGCGGCGGGTCCAGCGGGGCGGCCTGCTGATCCTCGGCCCCCACCGCACCTTCCTCACCTACATCGCCGAGGTGCTGCCCTCCCTCGGCGAGACCGGCGTACGCCAGTGCACGCTCCTGGAGGAGATCGCCCGCCACCCGGCGACCGGCGGCGACGAGGACGCCACGGCCCGGCTCAAGCACGACCCGCGCATGGCCGAGGTGCTGCGCCGGGCCCTGTACGCGCGGGTGACCCCGGCCGCGGCGAGTGCCCTGACCATCCGTGAGGACGCGGGCCGCCTGCATCTGGACGCGGACGACCTGCGGGAGATCGTGACCGGCGTCCGCGCCGAGAACCTGCCCTACGACACCGGCCGGGAACGCGTCCTGGCCCGTGTCGTACGCGCCCTGCAGGACCGGGCCGAACGCCGCTCGGGCCCTCGCCCGGCCGCCTGGACCCGCCGGGTGGAACGAGCCGCCCGCCCCCACCTGGACGCCCTGTGGCCCCGGGTCCGCCCGGAGGAGGTCCTGACCGCCCTCCTCACCGACCCCGGCACCCTCGCCCGCGCGGCCGACGGCCTGCTCACGCCCGGCGAACAGCGGACCCTGCTGTGGCCGCGGCCCCCGCGGTCCTGGAAGTCGGCCCGCTGGTCGGCCGCGGACCTGGTCCTGCTGGACGAGCTGTCCGGACTCCTGGCCCACCCCGAGTCCTACGGCCACATCGTCGTCGACGAGGCCCAGGACCTCTCCCCGATGGAGTGCCGCGCCATCGCCCGCCGGGCCCGGTTCGGCTCCCTCACCGTCCTGGGCGACCTGGCCCAGGGCACCACGGCGTGGGCCGCCCGCGACTGGCGCGCGCAACTGGCCCACCTGGGCAGGCCGGACGCCGTCGTGGTCCCCCTCACCACCGGCTTCCGGGTGCCCGCGCAGGTCGTGGAGCTGGCCAACCGCCTCCTGCCCCACCTGGACGTCGACGTCCCCCCGGCCCGCTCGCTGCGCCCCGACGGCCGGCTGCGGCTGAGCCCGGCCCCGGCCGCGGGCCTGTCCGCCGAGGTGGTCGGGGCCGTGCGCGAGGCCCTCACCCGCGAGGGCTCGGTCGGCGTGGTGGCCGACGCCACCGATGTGCCCCGCCTGCGCACGGCCCTGACCGCGGCCGGGCTGGAGCCCTCCGGCCCGGACGAACCGGGCGCCCGCCTGACCCTCGTCCCCGCCGACCTCGTCAAGGGCCTGGAGTACGACCATGTCGTCGTCGTGGAACCGGCCACGATCGCCGAGTCCGGGGAACGCGGCCGGCACCGCCTCTACGTCGTCCTGACCCGCGCGGTGTCGAGCCTGGACGTGATCCACGCCCGGCCGCTCCCCTTCTAGCCGACACCCCCTAGGCCAGCAAGGGGATCAACTGCTCCTCCTCGTACGTCAGATGGGCCTCCAGCTCCAGGGTCAGCCGCTCGACCTCGGCGCGGGCCGTCGCCGTGTCCCCGCCGTCGACCGCCGCCCGCAGCTCCTCCACGAGCGCGGCGATCCGCTCGTGCTCCGCGCGGAGCCGTTCCAGGGCCGCCGCGGCCTGCGGATGGCGGTCCGCGATGAACGGGAAGAGACCGAGGTCCTCGCCCGTGTGGTGGTTGTGCAGGCCGTGGCAGAAGGTGAGGCAGTTGACCCGCAGCTGAGCGCCCAGGCCCGGCCCCGCCTGGCTCATCTCCTTGCGGAGCAGGGCCAGTTCCTGCCGGAAGGCGTCATGGACGACCTTGACCGCGTCCGCGAAGGACTCCGCGTTGATCTCCGGCGGCCCGTCCCCGGCGATCTCGTGCAGGGCGACCACCGGGATCGTACGGCCGGCCTTCTCCTGGTACTCCGCCCAGCCCGGCTCCGCCTCCACGGCCCGCGCGAAGGCCCGGTCCCGCTCCGCGCCGGTGAGCGGCACTGCCCGCGCCCGGTAGGTGAACGTGCCGGTCTCGACGGTCACTTCGGGATGGGCGAGCAGGTTGTGGTACCAGTCCGGGTGGTGCGGGGCGCCCCCGGCGGAGGCGATCACCAGGACCCGCTCGCCTCCGTCGGGCAGATAGCCGACCGGTGTGGTGTGCGGGCGCCCGCTGCGGGCGCCCGTGGTGGTCAGCAGCAGCAGCCGGCCGCCCTCGAAGGGTCCGCCGACCCGGCCGTGGCGGGCCCGGAACTCGTCGATGACACGCTGATTGAAATCGTTGGGCATACGTCGCTTTCTCTGTCGCTCGCTTCGTTTCTCAGGGACACGGAGGAGAGACGGAGACGGCGGGCCCCTGGCCCGCACCGGCCTCACTCAGAGGCCGGGCAACACCCAACTCGCTCGCGGCACACGGCCGACCCGGCAGTCATGCGCCGAACCTAGCCGGGGGCGGCGCGGGCGGACAAGGGCTTTTCGCCGGCCCTCAGCCCCGCCGACCGAGCAGCTCCGTCACCCGCATGAACCCGTCCTGGCCGTGCCCCAGCCCGATCACCCGCCGTGCCAGGCCCTCCGTGGCCCGCATCACGCTCGCGTCGATCCCGTGGGCCTCGGAGGCGTGGACGATGTGGGACATGGTCGAGACGGCGGACGTGACCGGGTTGATCTCCCCCGAGTACGTCCCGTCCTCCACGTCTGCCGCGAACTCCTCGAACAGCGGCGGCAGGATCGCCGCGATGCCCTGCGCGAAGCGCGCCAGCTCCCGCGGCGTCACGCCCTCGGCCTGTGCCAGGGCGAGCGCGTGCGCGTACCCGGACATCGACGTCCAGAAGATGTCGAGCAGCGCGAGGTCGTACGCCGCGGCCCGCCCGATGTCCTCACCGAGGTGCGTGTGCGTCCCGCCGAGCGCGTCCAGCACGCCCCGCACCTCCTCGTAGAGCCCGAGCGGCCCGGAGTACAGGAAGACCGCCGAGTCGGTGCCGATGCTCGGCGCGGCCGTCATGATCGCCCCGTCGAGATACCGGATCCCGTGCCGATCGGCCCATTCCCCGAGGTCACGGGCGCGAGCGGCGGTGTCGGCGCTGAGCTGCACCACCGTGCGCCCCTTCAGCTCGGCGGCGACCTCGTCCTGCCGCAGCACCGCGTCCGCGGCGTCGTAGTTCACCACGCACACCACGGTCAGCGGACTCGCCGCGACCGCCTCCCGCGCCGAAGCCGCGCGCAGCGCCCCGCGGGCCACCAGCTCGGTGTCCCGCCCGGCGGTGCGGTTCCAGACGGTGGTCCGCAGCCCGGCGTCCAGGAAGGCCCCGGCCAGGGCGCGCCCCATCGGGCCCAGACCGATGACGGTGACGGCAGACTGATCCTCGTAGACAGACATGCTTCAACCCCTGACGAAAACAAGCACAATTGACAGGACAGACGAACAACTCACAAGAAACGGGGCGAGAATGACCCGCAGCCGTGCCCAGGACCCGAACGTCTGTGGAGTGACCGCCGCGATCTCCGTGATCGACGGCAAGTGGAAGACCGCGCTGCTGTGGCTGCTGGAGTCCGGCCCGCACCGGCCGGGCGAACTGCGCCGGCGGCTGCCGGGTCTCACCGAGAAGGTGCTGACTCAGGCGCTGCGCGAGATGGTGGAGGACGGTCTGGTGCACCGGGAGGTGTACGACGTCCTGCCGCTGAAGACGGTGTACTCGCTGACCGACTTCGGCCGTGAACTCTCCGAGGCCCTCGCCCCCCTCTCCGACTGGGGCCACCGCCGCCTGGAGCGGCTGGTGGCGGCTTCCTGATCACCTGCGTCCAGCCTCGCGCGGCGGGCGGCGGCTGCCAAGTACCCACAAAAAAGTGGGTAGAAGGCCGGCCGCCGCACGGCACACTGGCCTCATGAGCCTCGTGAATCCCGCCGACCCCGATCCCAAGGCCGCCCTCGGCCACTACCTCCAGAGCGCCCGCGACGCGCTGCTGTGGAAGCTGGACGGCCTCACCGAGTACGACGTCCGCCGCCCGATGACGCCGACCGGCACCAATCTGCTGGGCCTGGTCAAGCATGCGGCGACCGTGGAGCTGGGCTACCTCGGCGACACCTTCGGTCGGCCGCACGGCGAGGCGCTGCCGTGGCTGGAGGCCGCCGCCGAGGACAACGGCGACATGTGGGCCACGGCCGACGAGACGCGGGAGGACCTCGTCGGGCTGTACCGCCGCGCGTGGGCGCACGCGGACGCGACGATCGAGGCGCTCCCGCTGGACGCCGTCGGCAAGGTCCCGTGGTGGCCCGACGGCAAGGACGAGGTCACCCTGCACCACGCCGTCGTCCGTGTCATCGCCGACACCCACCGCCACGCGGGCCACGCCGACATCCTCCGCGAGCTCCTGGACGGCACCATCGGCGTGAACGAGACCAACACCAGCCTCCCGTCCACGGACCCCGCCTGGTGGTCGGAGTACCGGGCCCGCCTGGAGACCGCGGCGAAGGAGGCCCAGGCCCGCCAGGAGGCGGGCGGCTGACGCACCGGAGGCTCCGGCGCGCGGCAGGCCGGAGGCAGCCGCTCGGAGAGCCGGCGGGGAGCGGCCGGTGTCAGTTCTCCGGGCGCTGCAGCAGATGGGCGAAGGCGTCCAGGTTGCGGGTGGACTCGCCGCGGGAGGTCCGCCAGGCGTACTCGCGGCGGATGGCGGTGGCGAAGCCGAGTTCGAGCAGGGTGTTGAAGCTGCCGTCGGCTGCTTCCAGGACCTGGCCGAGGAGGCGGTCGAGCTCGTCGGGGGTCACGGCGGCGAGGGGGAGCTTGCCGGTGACGTAGATGTCGCCGAGCGGGTCCACGGCGTACCCGACGCCGTAGAGCTTGAGGTTGCGCTCCAAAAGCCAGCGGTGGACGCCGGACTCGTTCTCGTCGGGACGGCGGATGACGAACGCGTTCAGGGACAGCGAGTGGCGGCCGACCCTGAGCGAGACGGTGGTCGACAGTTTGCGGACGCCCGGGAGCGTGACGACGTAGTGGCCGGCCTCCGGGCTCTCCCACTCCAGCTCGGCGTCCTTCAGGACGTCCTCGACGATCCGCCTGGCCTTCTCGACATCACCCATGGTGGGAGCGTACGTGACGGCGGTGGGCGTGCAGGGCGGCCGTGTAGACCTCGGCGGTCGCGGCGGCCGCGGTGTCCCAGCCGAAGGAGCGGGCGTGCCGGGCGGCGGCCGCGCCCATGGTGGCGGTCAGCTGCGGGGCGTCGGCGAAATCGCGCAGCACGCGCGCGTACGCGGCCGGATCGTGCCCCTGGACCAGGAAGCCGGTCTCGCCGTTCCGCACGGCCACCGGCAGCCCGCCGACGGAGGCCGCGAGCACCGGCGTACCGGCCGCCTGCGCCTCTATGGCGACCAGCCCGAAGGACTCGCTGTACGACGGCATGACCAGCACGGACGCGGCACGGAACCAGTCGGCGAGCTGCTCCTGCCCGACGGGCGGCCGGAACCGCACGACGTCCGCGATGCCGAGCCGGGAGGCCAGCTTCTGCAGGCCCTCGGGCTTGGCGAGGCCGCTGCCGCTGGGGCCGCCGACCACGGGGACGACCAGGCGGGAGCGCAGCTCGGGGCGCTGGTCCAGCAGGACGGCCACCGCGCGCAGCAGCACGTCGGGGGCCTTCAGGGGCTGGATGCGGCCCGCGAAGAGGGGGATCAGGGCGTCCTGGGGCAGGCCGAGGCGGGCGCGGGCGGCGGCGCGGCCGTCGGCGGGGCGGAAGCGGTCGAGGTTGACGCCGGGGTGGACGACCGCGACCTTCGCGGGGTCGGCGGCGTAGTGCCGGACGAGCTCGTCGGCCTCCTCGGCGGTGTTGGCGATGAGCCGGTCGGCGGCGTTGACGATCTGGGTCTCGCCGATGACACGGGCGGCGGGCTCGGGGGTGTCGCCGTCGGCGAGGTTGGCGTTCTTGACCTTGGCCATGGTGTGCATGGCGTGCACCAGGGGCACGCCCCAGCGCTGGGCGGCGAGCCAGCCGACGTGGCCGGAGAGCCAGTAGTGGGAGTGGACGAGGTCGTAGTGGCCGGGGCGGTGACCGGCCCATGCCTGCATCACGCCGTGCGTGAAGGCGCACAGCTGGGCCGGGAGGTCCTCCTTGGCCAGGCCCTCGTAGGGGCCCGCGTCGACGTGCCGGACGGTGACGCCGGGGACGATCTCCACGGTGGGCGGCAGCGCGGCCGCGGTGGACCGGGTGAAGATCTCGACCTCGATGTTGATCGCGGCGAGCCGCTGGGCGAGCTCCACGATGTAGACGTTCATGCCGCCCGCGTCGCCGGTGCCGGGCTGGTGCAGGGGGGAGGTGTGCACCGAGAGCATGGCGACGCGGCGGGGGCGGCGGTGCCCGAGCCGGAGCCGTGAGGGGGCCGCCGGGGAGCGACGCCCGAGCCTGCCGACGTAGTGGCTCACGTGGCGTTCCTCCTTGCTGCGGGCATGCCGTCAGGAGGACCTGGCGCGCCCTCCAGGGGATGCAACGCCGGAGGTGCTGGTTCCATTTCCCGGGCGGTCACCGGGGGACCTTCTTTGCCGAATCATTACGGAGTGTCGCTCAACCGTTCGATTATGTGAGGCGTCCCGCCACGGCGTCCTGGGGCCCGCCGCCTTCCGCATACCCTCGTAGGCATGACGTCCCGCGCCACCCCCGCCCCCTCTCGGCCCCGTCCGAGCGGGGTCGTGGGCACGGTCACGCGCGGGACGACGAACCCCAACCGGCTGCGCCGGATGGACCGCTGGATCGCCGCCACCCACGGCCACGAACTGCGCCGCGCCGCCGACCCCGTGGCGGTCGACCTCGGCTACGGCGCCGCCCCCTGGACGGCCGTCGAACTGCTCGGCCGGCTGCGTGCCGTCGCGCCCCGCGCGCGCGTGGTCGGCATCGAGATCGAACCCGAGCGGGTCCGGGCGGCCCGGCCCTACGAGCGGGACGGCCTGGTCTTCCGGCACGGCGGCTTCGAGATCCCGATCCCCCAGCGCCCGCTGCTGATCCGCGCGGCCAACGTGCTGCGGCAGTACGACGAGGAGCAGGTCGCCGACGTCTGGGCGGGGCTGTGCGCCCGGCTCGCCCCGGCCGCGGGCCCCTCGCGCGGCGGGCTGCTGGTGGAGGGCACCTGCGACGAGATCGGGCGGCGGCACGTCTGGGTCGCCCTCGGACCCGAGGGGCCGCGCACGGTCACCTTCGCCACCCGGCTCGGCTCGCTCGACCGGCCCTCGGACCTCGCCGAGCGGCTGCCGAAGGCGCTGATCCACCGCAATGTCCCGGGCGAGCCGGTGCACGCCTTCCTGCGCGACTTCGACCGCGCCTGGGCCGCCGCCGCGCCCTACGCCTCCTACGGCGCCCGCCAGCGCTGGATGCGGGCGGTGCGGGACCTGAGCGCCGACTGGCCGGTGACGGACGGGCCGGCGCGGTGGCGGCAGGGCGAAGTGACCGTGCGGTGGGGGGCGTTGGCGCCGGTCGGCTGAGCGGGGCGCGGTGCGGGTCGGGGTGGGCGGGGCGAGGGTCGGGGGCGCGGGGCGCGGCGCTGCGCGGGTCGGGTGCGCGGGGCGCGGTGCGGGTCGGCGGGGCGCGGTGCCGGTCGGGTGCGCCGGGCGCGGGCGCCGGTTCGTTGTGCGAGGCGCGGGGCGCCGGTTCGTTGCGCGGGGCGCCGCCGGGGAGTGTTTCCGGCACGTCACTCACACGGGTGAGCTGCGGGAACGAAGCCGGTGAGCCGTTCGTCACATGGGCGGGGAGACCGACATGTCCGTGCAACCGCAGGGGGAAGGCAGTTGTCGTCCCACTCGGGTACGGCCTCTGTCGTTTTGCGCGGCGGCATGGCACGATCCGTCAGACGTCCATAAGTTACTGACGGTTAATCAGTTTGGGGGCTGAGGTATGGGAACGGGGAAGCGCGGTCTGATCACGGCGGCCGTGGCCGTCGTGTGCGCGGTCACCGTACTGGCGGCACCGGGCACGGCGTTCGCCGCCCCGGCCCCCACTCCCTCGCCCACACCGCCGCCCGTGGCCTCGGTGACCCGCACGGCTCCCGCGACGAACGCGGAACTGGAGGCCGTACGCCAGCGGCTGGAGGAGCTCTACCACGACGCGGCCGTCGCCACCGACGCGTACAACGCCGCCGAGGAGAAGGCCGAGCAGCAGTCCGCCGAGATCGTCTCCCTGGCCAAGAAGATCGTCGCCGGCCGGGAGCGGCTGGCCGAGCTGAAGCGGCGCGCGGGCGCCGCCGCGGCCGCCCAGTACCGCACCGGCGGACTGCCGCCCGAGGCCCAGCTGGCGCTCAGCGACGACCCGGCCGCGTTCCTCGACGGCGCCGGGCGCATCCTCCAGGGCGAGCGCGCCGCCAAGGCCATGCTGGGGGAAATGACCCGGACCCAGGCGGACTTGGTGCAGTACGCCAAGGACGCCTCCGCGCAGTGGAAGAGGCTGGAGGCCAACCGCAAGGCCAAGGCCGCCGCGCGGCAGAAGATCAAGAAGCGGATCGCGGAGGCCGAGGAGCTCCAGAAGCGGCTCCAGAAGGAGGAGAAGGAGCGCCTGGCCCGTCTGGAGCGGCAGGCCGCCCAGAGGGCCCAGACCGCCTGGCTCGGCTCCGGCGCCCTCTCCGGCAACACCGCGGGCGCGTCCGAACAGGGCGCCCGCGCGGTGCGGTTCGCCACCGCACAGCAGGGCAAGCCGTACGTCTGGGGCGCCGAGGGCCCCGGCTCCTACGACTGCTCCGGGCTGACCTCCCAGGCATGGGCGAGCGCCGGGCGTGTCATCCCGCGCACCTCGCAGGCCCAGTGGGACCAGCT
Source organism: Streptomyces sp. enrichment culture (assembly GCF_964272895.1). Classification (GTDB taxonomy): domain Bacteria; phylum Actinomycetota; class Actinomycetes; order Streptomycetales; family Streptomycetaceae; genus Streptomyces. Next base: position 3,487,501 of record NZ_OZ186832.1, on the reverse strand, counting down.
CACCCGCGTCGACGTCGAGGACATGCGGCCCGGCGACCTGATCATCTACTTCCCCGACGCCAGCCATGTGGCCATGTACATCGGCGACGGCCAGATGGTCCACGCCCCGCGTCCGGGGCGCACGGTGACCGTGGCGGGCGCGGGCTCGATGCCGATACTCGGGGTGGTACGGCCGGACGCGTGAGGCGGGGCGGGAGGTGACCCGGACCTCGGCGGCGGGAAGGGGCCGTAGGCGCAGGGGCGTGTGACGGAGGCCGCGTGACGGCGCCCACGTGAGGCGGACCTCGGGGGAGCCAGGGCCCGTGACGCCCGACACGTGACCTGGGGCACCTCAAGTCGCCCTCGAACTCCGCCAGGACGTGACCTTCGTCATCCCCGCAGGAGGGGCACCTCGCCCAACTGCGGTACGGAACGCGGCATATGACGGCGACCTGACGCCGGCCGGCGTGCCGTACGCCATTCCGCTGCGGCGGCGACAACCGCTATGGTCCCGACGGTGGGTCGAGGTCCCTCGCCCCGCCATGCCCTCGGGGGGAGGGAAGGAACACAGGACAATGCCCGTACCCGTACCGCGGCAGAGAGCGATCCCGGCCGTGGAGAGTGGTCAGGCGCCGGCCGCGTCCACCGCAGGCCCCATCAAGGAGGACACCACCGCCCCCCTGACGCTGCTGCTGATCGAGGACGACCCGGGCGGTTCGGCGATCGTGCCCGACCTGCTCGACTCGGCCGGCCAGCCGATCCGCGTCCGCACGGCCCGCAACCTGACCGAGGCCGAGCGGCTGCTCACCGACGACGTCCACTGCATCCTGCTGGACCTGGCGCTGACCGCGCCGGGCCACGTGGAGCAGGACGACGAGCTCGCCGTGCTCAGGCATGTGCTGGAGCTCGCGCCCCGGCACGCCGTGCTCGCGCTGACCGCCTCCGGCGACGCCGAGCGCGGTGCCCGGGCCGTGCGAGTCGGCGCCCAGGACTATCTCTTCCGGGACGAGCTGGACGGCCGGCTGCTGAGCCGTGCCATCCGCTACGCCGTGGAGCGCAAGCGCTCCGACACGGCCGAGCGGCGGCTCGCCGAGGGCCGGCTGCGCGCGCAGGAGAACCGGCGGCTGGAGCGCGGGCTGCTGCCCACGCCGCTGCTGGAGGGCTCCCCGCTGCGCTTCGCCGCCCGCTACCGCCCCGGCCGCTCGCGCGCGCTGCTCGGCGGTGACTTCTACGACGTCGTCCGCACGCCCGACGGCACCGTGCACGCCATGATCGGTGACGTCTGCGGCCACGGGCCGGACGAGGCGGCGCTCGGCGTCGAGCTGCGCATCGCCTGGCGGGCGCTGACGCTGGCCGGGCTGTGCGGCGACCGGCTGCTGGGCACGCTCCAGGAGGTCCTGGAGCACGAGCGGTCCGACGACGAGATCTTCGCGACCCTGTGCACGGTGGACATCGCGCCCGACGGGCGCCGGGCGGGCCTGTGCCTGGCCGGGCACCCGGCGCCGCTGATCGCCGGCCCGGGGCGGGCGCCGCGACTGCTGCCCTACGACAACAACGGCCCCGCCCTCGGCCTGCTGCCCGGCGCCCGCTGGCCCCGGATGCAGGTGGAACTCGGCCGTGAGTGGAGCCTGATGCTCTACACCGACGGCCTCATCGAGGGACGCGTCGGCGCCGGCCGGGAGCGGCTGGGGCAGGACGGCATGGTGGAGATGGTCAGCCGGCAGCTCGCCGAGGGCCTGCGCGGCGAGGAACTGCTGCGTGCCGCGGTCCACGAGGTCCGCGAGCTGAACGGCGGCGAGCTGACGGACGACGTGGCGGTACTGCTGCTGGACCGGGTGCCGTAGGACGCCCCCCGTGTCGGGGGGCGTGCGGCCGCCCTTACCGGCCGCCGTTCCAGGGGCCGTAGGGGCCGTCGCTGCTGCTGCCGCCCCGGCGGGGCCCGGAGATCTGACGGACGGCGGGACGGACGTCGACCATGTACACGATCGTGGCGATGAGGCCGATGATCGGCAGGAACGACAGGATGTTGAAGATCAGGTTCACCACGAAGGCGAGCCCGAGAATGATCAGCCAGAACGGCTTGGTCTGCTTGTCGGCGGCACGATACGCGTCCTCACGGCGGATCGCCGCGTCGACCAGCGCGAACCCGCTGAAGAGAATCAGGGCCATGCTCAGCAGCCACATGAAGTTTGCGAAGCCCTGCATCAGCACAACGTCCACCACCCGACTCGGCTAGAACCTACCCGGTCACCGTACCCGCAAGCGCGGCCCCGCTACCCGGACAACGGGCCGAGCACCCGGGAAGTGCCCGGCCCGCACATCCGCCGGACCGTCCCTCACTCGGCCGGCGGCGTCGCCTTCTTCGCGGCGGTCCTGCGCGCCGGCGCCTTCTTGGCCGGGGCCTTCTTCGCCGCGGCGGCCGGCTTGGCCTCGGCGGACTCGCCCTCGACCGCGACGGCCCCGGACGCGGCGTCGGACTTCGGCTCGGACGTGGTCCCGGCCTTGTTCTCGGGCTTGGTCTCGGACTTCGGCTCGCCGCTCGGCTCGACGGCGACCGCGATGTCCTCGATCTGCTCCGCCGCCTCGCCGCGCCAGGCCCGCACGGCCTGCTCACCGTGCTCGGCGACCTTCTCGTAGGTCTCACGGGCCTTGACGGCGTACTCCGCGGCCACGCCCACCCCGCGCAGCGCGAGGTCCTGGGCGGACTCGCCGAGCTTCTTCAGGTCGGCGTCGAGCGTGCTGCCGAGCTTCTTCAGGTCGCCGTCGAGGGCGCCGAAGAACTCGGTGACCTTCGCCTGGATGGTCTCCTGCGCCTCACGGGCCTTCGCCTGCGCCTCCCGGGCACGGGCGGTGGCGCGCTCCTGGACGACCTTCGGGTCGGTGTTGCGGACCGCCTCGATCCGGTTCGGGGCCTCGGCGCGCAGCTGCTCGACCAGGCCGGGCACCTTCTTCGCCTGCTGGATCGCCAGGTCGGCGGTGCCGGCGGCGAAGTAGAGCGGGGTCGGGTCGCTGAAGGTCTTGCGCAGGTCGTCGGTGATGGCCATGGTGAGGGTCCTCCCGGATTCGCGTTCGGCTGAGGGTTCGGTGGATCCGCGGTACGGCGGCCGGTCCCCTGGTCCGGTCAACCGGCCGTCTGCTGCGGATCGCCGTCGGCGCCGCTGGTGTCGGCGGGGGTGTCGGCGGTGGACGGACGATCGCTCCCGGTCCCGTGGCCGTTCTCCTTGCGGAACGACTCGTAGATCTGGAGCAGTACCTGCTTCTGCCGCTCGTCGAGCGTGGGGTCGGCGAGGATCACGGCCCGCGTCTCCACCTCGTCGCGGGGCCGCTCGGCGTCCAGGATCCCGGCGCGGACGTACAGCGTCTCCGCGGAGATCCGCAGCGCCTTCGCGACCTGCTGGAGCACCTCCGCGCTCGGCTTGCGCAGCCCGCGCTCGATCTGGCTCAGATACGGATTCGACACCCCGGCAGCCTCCGCGAGCTGCCTGAGCGACAGCTGCGCACTGCGCCGCTGCTCACGCAGGTACTCCCCGAGGTTGCCGACATTGAGCGATGCCATGCCTCCACTGTGCACCCAACCCGCTAACAATTGCAAGCACCCCGCTTGCAAGAGTTACACCCACCCTGTTGTCAGTGGCATGGGCGAGGATCCGGGGCATGACGGCGACTGCCACCGACCCCGCCTGGTGCGAGGAGGCCTTCCCCGGCCTCGCCGGAGTCCTCCGGGAGACGGCGTGCGCCCGCGGCGGCGCGAGGAGCAGGTGACCCGGCCATGGGCTCGCTCCTCGACGACGTGCACACGAGCGCGGCCTGGATCGCCCGCGCCCTCGGCGCCTCCGGGTACCGGGCGGACTTCACCCCCGAGAGCCTGACGGACGTCGAGCGCTTCCTCACCGAGCACAGCGCCCACGGGGCCGCGGTGCCCGGCGGGCTGCTCGCGACGGAGGCGGGGCCCCGCCTGTTCGCCCTCGGCGCCTATCTGGGCGAGACCGTGCGGCGCGGCCTCGGCGGAGTCTGGGAGGCCGACGACGAGGACCCGTACGGCGAGGTGAACCTCGCTCTCCGGCTGCCCGGCGGGGCGGTCGTACGGCCCGTCCAGCGGGTGATCAAACGGTTCCGCAACGGGCCCGAGGACAGCCTCGTCGGTTACGCGGTCGGGCTCGGTCTGCCGGCGTCAGCTCGCGAGTGACTCCGACCGGCCCTCCGGCAGGGGGCGTGCGGTCGCCGGGCGGGCGTCCGCCGGGGACGGCTCCGGGGGCAGGGTGCGCATCAGGAGCCAGTAGCCGGCCGCCGCGACCGTGCCGATCACCGCGCAGGCGCCCCACAGCCACTCCGCGCCCCAGTGGTCCAGGAAGACGCCGGACATGAGGGGGGCGACCAGCGCGGCCACCGACCAGGACATGGTGTACATGCCCTGGTAGCGGCCGCGGCCGTGGACGGGGGAGAGGCGGACGACGATGCCGGTCTGGGTGGGTGCGTTGACGATCTCCGCCAGCGTCCACACGCACACCGTCAGCGCGAACGCGGCGACCGAGCCCGCGAAGGCGGTGAGCGCGAAGCCGTACCCGGCCAGCAGGGAGGAGATCACCAGCAGCCGCTGCGGATCGCGGTGCTCGATGAACCGGGTGACCGGGATCTGCAGGGCGACGATCAGGACACCGTTCACGGCGATCGCCAGACCGTAGTCCGCGGGCGTGAACCCGGCCTCGCCCATGGCGACGGGCAGCCCGACCGAGCCCTGCTGGAAGATCAGCGCGATCAGGAAGGACAGCCCGACGACACCCATGAACCGGCCGTCGCGCAGCACCGTCCCGAGGCCCACCTCGTCTCCCTCGGCCTGCTCCGCCGCCGTGCGGACGGGCCGGGACTCCGGCAGCTTCACGAAGATCAGGATCGCGCAGGTCATCGTCATCCCCGCCTCGATCAGGAACCCGGCGAGATAGCTGACCTCGGCGATGAAACCCGCGCCCATCGAGGACACCGCGAAACCGAGGTTGATCGCCCAGTAGTTGAGGGAGAACGCCCGCACCCGGTCCTCGGGGCGCACGATGTCCGCCATCATCGCCTGCACGGCCGGCCGCGAGGCGTTGGACGCCATGCCGACCAGGAAGGCGACCGCCGCGATGGCCACCGGGTGGTGCACGAAGCCCAGCAGGGCGACGGAGACGGCCGTCGAGGACTGGGCGATCAGCAGCGTGGGGCGCCGGCCCAGCCGGTCGGTCATCACGCCTGCGCCGAGCGAGGAGATGACCCCGCCGAGACCGTGCAGGGCGGCGACCAGACCGGCGTAGGAGGCGGAGTAGCCGCGGTCCAGGGTCAGATACAGCGCCATGAACGTGGCGACGAACGCGCCCAGCCGGTTCACCAGCGTGCTGGTCCACAGCCACCAGAACTCCCGCGGGAGACCGGAGACGGTCTCCCGCACGGCACGTCTCATCGAGGCTGGTGACATCGCGCATCCCCCACGGCTGTAAGCGTCTCAAGCGGCAGCCACAACTTACGGATGCGGCTGCCGCGTACGCCACTCAATTGACGGGGAGCGTCAATCGACGCGCGTCGGCGCGGCCCCGGACAGCTCAGAGAGTGTCGGCGAGGCCCCGCACGCCTCGGTGCGCGTCACCGAGGCCGCGCGCCTGCGCCGGAATCGGCGAGCCCGCGCGCCTCAGTCCAGCGGCTGCGGCGTCCGCGTCCGCACCCGCTTCGTCCGCGCCGCCACCGGCCGCGCGGCGGGCGCCGCCGCCCTGCGCTCGAAGCGGCTCGGGAAGGGGTACTTGCGCTCCAGGAACGCACCGATCGCCTTCTGCGCCGCCGCCCTGGCCGCCGGAGGCGTGTCCACGTCGTTCAGGCAGAAGAAGTCGATGTCCTCACCGGCCGCCAGCCGCGCCAGCCGCTGCCGCATGTCCGGCGAGCCCAGCTGGACGTAGCGGAAGAGGTACTCCGCCGGTACGGCACGGCCCGTCGCGATCGCCCAGTGGTGGTGCAGCGTGGAGGCGGGCGCCACGTCCGAGGTGGAGCGGAACCGCGAGTACGCGGTGCGCTCCAGCTCCTCGATGCCGAGGCCCTCCATCTCCCGCATCACCGACAGCAGTTGCGGATGCGGCGTGTGCAACGACTTGTGGGTGATCTGCCGGCCGTGGAACCGCTTGATCACCTCACGGGTGTTCTTGCCCGCCGAGTTCGGCGCCGGCTCCTGCGGATGCGGTGCGCCCACACCGAGCTTCAGCGGCGAGAACGGGATCCGTGCGATGCCGTTGCCGTGGAAGAAGTGCTCGGGCCGCACCGGACGGTTGATGAAGACGTCGTCGTTGAAGTAGAGGTAGTGGTCCGACAGTCCCGGTATGTGGTGCAGCCGGCTCTCGATCGCGTGCGAGTTGAACACCGGCAGCGCGTCCGCCGGGAGGATGTCCCGGTGGTCGACGACCGTGATCCCCTCCGCCTCCGGGTCCAGCCAGGACGGCACCTGCGCGTCGGTCACCAGATAGACGTGCCGCACGAAACCGGCGTACATCTCCAGCGAGCGCAGCGCGTACTTCAGCTCGTCATGGCTGGTGTAGCGGGAGTCGCCGGTCTCGCGCGGGGCGATCACATTGGCGGACCGCTCCTGGTGCGCGCGGCGCTTGGCCGCCATCGCCGGGTCGTTGCCGTCGACCCAGGTGTAGACGGCGTCGATGGGGAACAGCACCTCGTCGATGCCGGGCTCGGCGAACGCGGCGAACGTCGGCACCGGCCGGCGGTGGCCCTCCGCCTTGGCCGGCTCCTGCGCCGCCCCCGGGACCACCTCCGACACGGGGTTGCGGCGGGGGGCGACGAGCGCCGTGCCGTAGACGTCCTCCAGCTTCTCGCCCGGCACCGTCAGATGCGCGGGCTCGCCGGGCAGCTCGCGGCCGTGCCGCCAGAACTCGATGTCACAGCCCGCCTCCAGGCCGCTGAGCACCTGCCCGACGGGACCCAGCCGGACCTCGCCGGTACGCAGCACGGCGGCCCGGCGCAGCGCCTTCGGCAGCTTGCCGTCGGCCCACAGCACGGCCCGCGACACGCTCCCGTCGGCGTCGACGGCGCCCACGAAGGCGGCCGTGCCCGCGAGCCGCCGCCGGGCCTGGGCCAGCACCGTGCCCCGGTGCTCGGCGGCGACGCCGAGCACCACGCCCTGCTCGGACGGCACCAGGAAGTACGGCACCCCGGCCGCCTCCAGCAGGGAGGACACCCGCTCCAGGTCGGCCTCGGCGGCCTGAGCGGCGGTGTAACCGGCGACCGTGGCCCCGTACAGCCGCACGGGGCCGAAGGCGACCTTGCGCAGCCCGGGGACCGTGCGCCGCAGACGGCGCCGGCGCGGGGCCGCGCGCAGCGCCCACAGCCGGGCCGCCATCCAGAGCCGGACGCGCACCATCAGGTCACGCACAGCCCGCATGCCCGCGGGCGCCGGCAGGCGGTGACGTATCTCCATGGCCTCGATCCGTCAGTCGCGCTTCTCGAAGGGGCTGGGGAACGGGAAGTAGTTCTCCAGGAACTCGGCCATGCGGACCTGGACCTGCTCGCGCTCCTCCGGCGGCACGTCGACGTCGTTCAGGCAGAAGAAGTCGAAGCGGCGGTTGCGGCGCAGGTCGGTCAGGCGCTTGTCGGCGTCCGGGCGGCTGATGTTGACGTACCGGAAGCTGAACTTGCCCGGCACACCGCGGCCCGTCATCAGCGAGTAGTTGTACAGCAGCGGCGCGGTCACGGCGATGTCCGTCGGGGAACGGAAGCGGGAGGCCGTGGTGCGCTCGATGTCCTCGGGGAACAGCTTCTCGAGCTCCTCCAGCGTGCTGCGGTGCTGCGGCAGCGGGGTGTGCATGAAGTTGTTCGTGGTCATCTTGCCGAACTTCTCCAGCAGCAGCGCGCGCACGTTCTTGCTGGCGGAGTTGGTGGCCGTCTCCTCGGCGTGCGGCTTGCCGACACCGATCTTCAGCGGGGACACCGGGATCTTCATCAGGCCGCTGCCGTGGAAGAAGTGCTCGGCGGTGACGCGGCGGCCGCAGAAGACGTCGTCGTTGAAGTACAGGTAGTGGTCCGAGATGCCCGGAATGTGGTGCAGGCGGGTCTCGATCGCGTGCGAGTTGAACACCGGCAGGACACCCTCGGGGAAGATGTCGCGGTGGTCGACGACCGTGATGCCGTCCACGCTGTCGTCCAGCCAGTGCGGCTTCTGGCCGTCGGTGACGATGTAGATGTGCCGCACGAAGTCGGCGTACATCGCCAGCGAGCGCAGCGAGTACTTCAGCTCGTCGTGGCTGGTGTACCGGGACTCGTTGATCTCCTTGTCCAGGATCTCGGCGGTGCCCTTCTCCTGGTACTGGGCCCGCTTGGCCCGCATCGCGGGCTCCTCGCCGTCCACCCACGTGTAGACGATGTCCACGGGGAAGGTGACGCGGTTCACGGGCGCCAGGGTCAGGGGCGCGAAGCTCGGCAGCTCGCGCTCGCCGACCCTCACCGTCACCGGCTTCTGCTCGGAGGCCGGCAGGACGTCGGTGATGCCGTTGTTGCGGGGCGCGATCAGCGACTCGGCGAATATGTCCTCGGACGCCTGCGGCTGCACCTTGGCCAGGCGGCGCGGGCCGTCCTCGGTGGCGAGGAGGGCGGCGCCGTCCTCCCAGAACTCCACGTCGCAGGCCAGCTCGGGGCCGGCCAGCAGCTGGCCGTCGGGGCCGAGGTGGTTCTCGCCGATGCGCAGCACCGGGGAGGTGCGCAGCTGGGCCGGCAGGATGCCGTCGAGGAACAGCGCGGGGTGCTTGAGCTGGCCGCCGGGCAGCGGGCGGCCGATGAAGACGGCCTTGCCGTCGTACATCTTCTCCAAGGAGGAGATGAAGCGCTCCCGGTCGACGGCGTTCACTCCGACGATGTGCCGGGTGCGGGCGGTCGGCACCAGGAAGTAGGAGATGTTCTCCCGCTCCAGCGCGGCGACGACGAGATCGAGGTTGGCGGCCGCGGCGCCGGCGGCGGTGAACTCCGTCACAACCCGCCCGTACAGCTGCTGGCCGCGCACCGTCACGGGACGCAGGCCGGGGTCCGTGTCCGCGGCCCTGCGGCGTCGTCGCATGGTTCGCAGCTGCCAGACCCGCTCGGCGGCCTTCCGCTCGACTCGCGGTCGCATCCGCCGCGCAAAGGAACGCACGGTCACGTTTCTGTGCTCCTCATCTGAACCGCTACACCTGCGTCAACGAGACAGGTGGACGTGGCAATAGGTTGTGGAAGAGTTCACCTTAATTTAGAGGGCGACGCCATCGGCTGTCAGATCCCCCTCGGACGGCCCGATGGGGCCAAGCCCACACCATTCCACACAGTGAGCACACACCCGCCGTCCCCAGAGCGCTTAGGTAGGCTAAAGGCCATGGCCGACGCACCGTACAAGCTGATCCTCCTCCGCCACGGCGAGAGCGAGTGGAACGCGAAGAACCTGTTCACCGGCTGGGTGGACGTCAACCTCAACGAGAAGGGCGAGAAGGAGGCGGTCCGCGGCGGTGAGCTGCTCAAGGACGCCGGCCTGCTGCCCGACGTGGTCCACACGTCCCTCCAGAAGCGCGCGATCCGCACCGCCCAGCTCGCGCTGGAGGCCGCCGACCGCCACTGGATCCCCGTCCACCGCTCCTGGCGCCTGAACGAGCGCCACTACGGCGCCCTCCAGGGCAAGGACAAGGCCCAGACCCTCGCCGAGTTCGGCGAGGAGCAGTTCATGCTGTGGCGCCGGTCCTACGACACCCCGCCGCCCCCGCTCGAGGACGGCGCGGAGTTCTCCCAGTCGGACGACGCCCGCTACGCGACGATCCCGCCGGAGCTGCGCCCCCGCACGGAGTGCCTGAAGGACGTCGTCGTCCGCATGCTCCCCTACTGGTACGACGGCATCGTCCCCGACCTCCTGACCGGCCGCACGGTCCTCGTCGCCGCCCACGGCAACTCCCTGCGCGCCCTCGTCAAGCACCTCGACGGCATCTCCGACGCCGACATCGCGGGCCTGAACATCCCCACGGGCATCCCCCTCTACTACGAGCTCGACGCCGACTTCAAGCCGGTCACCCCCGGCGGCAAGTACCTCGACCCCGAGGCGGCCGCGGCGGCGATCGAGGCGGTCAAGAACCAGGGCAAGAAGAAGTAGGTTTTGCGATCATGCCTTCCACCTGCGCCTACGGCGTGGGTGGAAGGCATTTCCATGATCTGGGCCCTTCTTATGCAGCGCTCTCAGGGGACCCTTCCGGTCCCTCGACAGTGACTGCACCGGACCTGCCGCCACGTCTGCGACGGCCGCTGCACGTACGTACGCCTGCCGCCCGAGTACGTGATTTCGCTCTTCCATCTGGTCTCCGGCGTGGACGTGACGCCCCTGCCTCGGCACGAGGTGCAAGTCCCTGGGGGAAGAGGCCGAGTGTTCGCGTAGATCGCAACAGCGATGACGGCTATCACTGCCATCACCACGAATCCAGCTGCCATGGACTTGTTGTAGCCAGCCCTTCATCCTCAGGGAAGGCTCAGGCGGAAGGCGCCGGCAGCAGGGAAGGGGCGCGCGCGAAGCACATCGGGCCCGGCGGTCAGCGGATCCGCTGGGCAGCCGCTTCCAGGAACGCGCGCACCGCATGCTCGAACTCGCTTTCGACCCTGACGAGCAGCTGCCGGTCCTCCGCCTCGCCGATCGCACCGATCTTGGCGGATACGGCGTCCATCAGCTCCCGGAGTGCCGGGTCGTCCGCCACCAGATGGAGAGGGAAGGCGGCGGCCTCAGCCGCAGCCCCCAGCCTGTCGCTCTCCAACTGCGCGGCCAGATAGGCGTCCTGGTCGCGGGGGGAGGCCCTTCAGCGGAACCACAGCGTGATGACCCCACGCTTGAGCTCCGTGACGGCACTGGCGTATCCGCTGTAGGCGGCCAGACGCTCCTGCCGCAAACGCTCTTGCCGTGCCACGGCATCTGCGTGCTCGGTGGTTCTCCGCTGGAACAGATACGTGCTCAGCGAGCCGATCAGCGTGCCGGCGACGGCCACTACGCTGGCCAAGACGGTGTCCACGCCGGCGAGTCGACCACAACCCGCGCCGGTTGACCACAGCATCGCTGCTGTGTGGGGAAGACTCGACTGCTATCGCTCGTCCCCTTCGTCCTTTCCTCTTCTTCCCTGGAGTCTTCGTGATCGACGCTACGGCTCTGCTCAGGCCCGAGCGGCTGTGGACGGCGGAGGAGGTGCTGGCGCGCCCGAGCCCTGTGCCGGCGGTGGCGGGGATCTACGGGTGGCACTTCGAGGAGGCGCCTCACCCGGAGCTGGACGCCGGGCGACTGCTCTACGTCGGGATCGCCCCGAGGCAGATGCCGAACCGGCCGAGTACCCAGAATCTGCGCAGGCGGGTGCGCACCCATTACCGGGGCAACGCCGCCGGCTCGACCCTGCGGCTCAGCCTCGGCTGCCTGCTCGGGCTTGAGCTGCGTCGCGTGGGCAGCGGCACGAAGACGACGTACGGCAAGGCGGGCGAAGCCGCGCTCACCCAGTGGATGGCGGACAACGCGCGCGTGTGCTGGATCGAGACGAGCCGGCCGTGGATCGCGGAGGCGGAGCTGATCTCCCGGCTCGACCTCCCGCTGAACCTCGACCGGAACCGCCACAACCCCTTCCACAGCCGGCTGAAGGATCTGCGGGCGCAGGCGCGTCGGCGGGCGCGGGAGTTGCCCGTCGGCGTGTAAGGACGGGGCGGGCTTCTCAGGACGGTCACGCCCCCGGCCTGCGGTCCGGTCGGCGGTCGGGGGCGTTTCGTAGGCGGGCGGTCAGATCGACAGGGGGACCGCGTGGACCTCGTCCGCCTTGTGGCCGGCGCGTTCGTGGATGCGTTGGACCGCGTCCGCGGAGGGGGCCTCGGAGAGGCAGTAGACGACGCCGGAGTCGGGGTCGGCCCAGGCGCGTTCGAAGTGGACGGACTCGTCCTTCTCTATGGCGAGATCCGCCTGGTGGGCCTCCCTGAGCTGGTCGGCCGTGATGCCCTTCATCCCGTAGTGGACGTCCATGTACTGGGGCATGCCCTCGCACCTTCTTTCCCGCGAGTGCCGTTTCCTCCATGCTGCGCCCCCGCCCGCGTACCGGCGACACGACGAAGCCCCCGGCACAGCCGTACCGGGGGCTTCGCGACGCGTCGTCAGCCGCACTGGCAGGGGTTGCCCGACTGGCACCCGCAGCCGCAGCCGGAACCGCAGCCGCACGCGCCGATCAGCATCAGGTTCCTGATCTCGGCGGGCTGCTCGGACGGACGTTCCTGCGTGGGGTCGGGCGTGCTGCCGGGTGTGCCGGGGGATTCGGCCATGGTCCCTCCTACCTAGAGGCTGGTGCCCTTCCCAGGGCTACCCAGGGCTGGTGCCTGCCCCTATTCCATGCCCGCTCGGCAAGGCGCATCAACGGCGCACGGAGGCTCGGGACGACTCAGACACCGTCCACGGCCGGCTGGCTGTCGGCCGCCTGGAGGTCGTCGGCGTGCTCGCCCGTCACCAGGAACACCACGCGCTTGGCCACCGACACAGCGTGGTCGGCGAACCGCTCGTAGTAGCGGCCGAGCAGCGTGACGTCGACGGCCGTCTCGATGCCGTGCTTCCAGCGGTCGTCCATCAGGTGCTGGAACAGGGTGCGGTGCAGCAGGTCCATCGCGTCGTCGTCCTGCTCCAGCTGCATCGCCAGATCGACGTCCTTGGTGACGATGACCTCCGCCGCCTTCGCCATCAGGCGCTGCGCCAGCTGCCCCATCTCCAGCACCGTGGCGTGCAGGTCCTGCGGGACCGCCCGCTCCGGGAAGCGCAGCCGCGCCAGCTTCGCCACGTGCTGGGCGAGGTCGCCGGAGCGCTCCAGGTCGGCGGACATCCGCAGCGACGTCACGACTATGCGCAGGTCCGTCGCGACCGGCTGCTGCCGCGCCAGCAGCGCGATCGCCCGCGCCTCCAGGTCGTGCTGCAGCTCGTCGACCTTCTTGTCGGCCTCGATCACATGCTCGGCCAGCTTCAGGTCGGCGTCGAGGATCGCCGTCGTGGCGCGCCCGATCGCCGATCCGACCAGCCGGGCCATCTCCACCAGACCGTCGCCGATCGAGTCCAGTTCCTCGTGGTACGCGTCCCGCATCAGGGTTCCCTCTCGTGCGTGTTTCCGGGGGTCCAGCCCCTACGGTCGTGCCGGGGCCCGCGCCCCGCGTTTCAGGGGGTTCCGCACCCCACGGTCCCACGGTCGGCCCTGTACGCGTCCGATTCCGCCACCCCAAATGAATCAGTACTGGCTCCAAGGTGAACTCTGGGCGACGAGTGTTCGAGGTCGCGCATCCATGGCTGTGGCCACGCCGTATGCCATGCCTAACCTGGAGGCATGGACGTGAACGCGGCGGTCGCCGCAGCGGCAGCGATCGCCGGAGTGCTCACCGGCGTCATCGCCATGCTGGCGTTCCGCTGGAGCGAACGCGACCTGAACCGGCCCACCCGCACCTCCCTGCACACCGAGGCGGTCCTCCCGCCCGGCGTGGACACCGTGCTGTCGGTGCTGCGCTCCTCGGCCGTCGTCCTGGACGAGGCCGACGCCGTGGTCAAGGCCAGCTCCGCGGCCTACGCCCTCGGCCTCGTGCGCGGCGGCAGGCTCGCCGTCGAGCCGATGCTGCAGATGGCCCGCGACACCCGGCGCGACGGTGAGATACGCCAGGTCGAACTGGACCTCCCGAGGCGCGGCGGCGGCCGCGGCGAGGCCCTCGCGGTCTCCGCCCGCGTCGCCCCGCTCGGCTCCCGCCTGGTGCTGCTGCTGGTCGAGGACCTCACCGAGGCCCGGCGGATAGAGGCGGTACGCCGGGACTTCGTCGCGAACGTCAGCCATGAGCTGAAGACCCCGGTCGGTGCCCTCTCCCTGCTGTCCGAGGCCGTCATGGACGCCTCCGACGACCCCGAGGCCGTACAGCGCTTCGCGGGCCGGATGCAGATCGAGGCGACCCGGCTGACCAACCTGGTCCAGGAGCTGATCGACCTCTCGCGGGTGCAGAACGACGACCCGCTGGAGGACGCCGAACCGGTCCGGGTCGACGAACTGGTCGCCGAGGCCATCGACCGCTGCCGCCACCAGGCCGGCACCAAGCAGATCACCATGGCCGCCGGCGGCACCGCCGACCTGCATGTGTGGGGCCATCGCGGCCAGCTCGCCGCCGCCCTCGGCAACCTCGTCGAGAACGCCGTCAACTACTCGCCCGCCCGCACCCGCGTCGGCATAGCGGCCCGCCGGGTGACCGCCCCCGGCGGCGACCTCATCGAGATCGCCGTCACCGACCAGGGCATAGGCATCTCCGACAAGGACAAGGAGCGCATCTTCGAGCGCTTCTACCGCGTCGACCCGGCCCGCTCCCGCGCCACCGGCGGTACGGGCCTGGGACTGGCGATCGTCAAGCACGTGGCCGCCTCGCACGGCGGGGAGGTCACGGTGTGGAGCTCGGAGGGACAGGGCTCCACGTTCACCCTGCGGCTGCCGGAGGCCGGCGCCTCCCGCGACCGCGCCCAGCAGCACCCCGCCCTCGACGAAGAGAGCGGGCAGGGAGCCTCCGGCCCGGCCGGCAGTTCCCGCCCCACGTCTTCCTTGCCCCCTGATTCGACCGCGTACCAGACGCTTTCCGCCCCGGAGGTCCTTCCGTGACCCGAGTGCTCGTCGTCGAGGACGAGGAGTCCTTCTCCGACGCCCTGTCGTACATGCTCCGCAAGGAGGGCTTCGAGGTCGCCGTGGCGGCCACCGGGCCCGACGGCCTCGACGAGTTCGAGCGCAACGGCGCCGACCTCGTCCTCCTCGACCTGATGCTGCCGGGTCTGCCCGGCACCGAGGTGTGCCGTCAGCTGCGCGGCCGCTCCAACGTCCCCGTGATCATGGTCACCGCCAAGGACAGCGAGATCGACAAGGTGGTCGGCCTGGAGATAGGAGCCGACGACTACGTCACCAAGCCGTTCTCCTCGCGCGAGCTGGTCGCCCGCATCCGCGCGGTGCTGCGCCGGCGCGGCGAGCCGGAGGAGGTGGCCCCGGCCGCCCTGGAGGCCGGTCCGGTCCGGATGGACGTCGACCGCCATGTGGTCACGGTCTCCGGCTCCAAGGTGGACCTCCCGCTGAAGGAGTTCGACCTGCTGGAGATGCTGCTGCGCAACGCGGGCCGCGTCCTGACCCGGATGCAGCTCATCGACCGCGTCTGGGGCGCCGACTACGTCGGTGACACCAAGACCCTCGACGTCCACGTCAAGCGCCTGCGCGCCAAGATCGAGCCCGACCCGGGCGCGCCGCGCTACCTGGTGACGGTCCGCGGCCTCGGCTACAAGTTCGAGCCGTAAAGAGCGGTACGGGTCCGGGCCGTGAAGAGCGGTACCGAAACGGACGGCCGACAACGGACCGGACGACGGACAGACGAAGGGCGGGACCCCCGTGGAGGGGCCCCGCCCTTCGGCGTACGACGGTCAGTGACCGGCGGACTCCCCGGTCTCCTCGCCCTCCGCCGAGGCGGACGCGGACGCGGAACCGGTCGCGGCCGGCGAGCCGGAGGCGTCCGCGTGGCCGCCCTCCTCGTGCCCCTCGGCCCCGGCCTCGTGCCCCTCGGCCCCGTGGCCCTCGCCCGCCGTCTCCGACGGGCTCGCCTCGGGCGACTTGGAGGCGCCCGGCGCCACGCTCGGACCCCAGGAGCTGAAGTAGCCGTCGGACGGGACGACGAAGGCGCTCAGGCTCACGTCGCCGGTCTCGCTGAAGGCGAAGGTGACCTTCTGCGCGTCGCCGTCGGTCAGCGCGGTGCCGTCCTTGAGCGTGGCGGTGGCGGCGGCGTTGGTGTCGCCGCCGATGACGACCGAGCCGCCGGCCGGGATGGTCAGGCGGCTGCCCTTGGCGGGCTTGATCTCGGCGGCACCGGCGCCGTCCACCGTGATGGCGTCCAGCGTCTGGGCCGAGTCGCCGTTGTTGAACAGGGTCGCGGTGATCGCGGCCGGGCCCTCGGCCTCGGGGTCGGGCTGGGTGATCACCACCGCGTTCTGGATCTTGATGTCACCCACCGTGGTGGCCGCGTTGTCCGGCTTGATCCCGAGGGTCTGGGCGTCGTTGCCGGCACCGCAGGCGGCGAGAGTGGCGACGGAGAACGCGATGACGGAGGCGGCGAGGGCGCCGCGTCGAAGGCTGCTGCTCACGGCGGCGGCAACTCCTTGAACGCAGGGGCGGCTCTCCTGAATAAAGCCGCTCTAAGTGTCTGTCAGCGGCCCCAGGTTACCGAGCCGTTCCCGCGCCGCCGCACCCGACCCTCCCCCAGGACCGCCGCGTCGCTCAGCAGGGGGTACGGCACCGCGCCGCGCGCACCCGAAGGTGACTCACCGGTCACTTCGGCGGGGGCTCGTCCGGCATTCACACAATCCCCCCGCGCAAAGCGCGCGGATCCGCTCCGGGATTTTCCGTGAAGGAATGCACCGGGGTACCGGAAATTGATCACCGGCGACGGGTGCCGGGACCCCCGCGGATCAATTCCGGAATCGTCTCGTACCTGTCTCGTCACACCGAACGGAGTAGCGGAAGTCGATCACTTGGAAGGGGACATATCGGGATGTTCGACCGCCCGGAGGACCCGCCGACGGGGCGTAACGGACACGTTTCGCCCCGCCCGAGAAGCCGCTCCGACCTGCGAATACCTTGTTCCGCCGCCCCGTCGAAGCACGCTCCTGTTGCTGTTGTCAAGCCCCGAGATATGCCCTGACCTGCGAAAACGCCATTCAGAAGACGCCGTATCCGTGTTACCCTGGATAGCCACGGAAGGGGTACCTGTCACATGACGTTCAAGGTTGGCGACACCGTGGTCTATCCCCATCACGGGGCCGCGCTGATCGAGGCCATCGAAACTCGCCAGATCAAAGGCGTGGACAAGACCTACTTGGTGCTGAAGGTCGCCCAGGGTGACCTGACGGTGCGTGTGCCAGCGGACAATGCGGAGTTCGTCGGCGTGCGTGATGTGGTCGGCCAGGACGGGCTGGACCGGGTCTTCGAGGTGCTGCGCGCGCCGTACGCCGAGGAGCCCACCAACTGGTCCCGTCGCTACAAGGCAAACCTGGAGAAGCTCGCCTCCGGCGATGTCATCAAGGTCGCGGAAGTCGTCCGTGACCTGTGGCGTCGCGAGCGCGAGCGCGGACTGTCCGCCGGTGAGAAGCGCATGCTCGCCAAGGCCCGCCAGATCCTGGTGAGCGAGCTCGCCCTCGCGGAGAACACCAACGAGGACAAGGCCGAGGCTCTGCTCGACGAGGTGCTCGCCTCCTGACACAGGGCGCGAGCCGGTCAGCCCAGCACATCGAGATGCCGCGGTGCCCGATGACATGACTCCTGTCGCCGGGCGCTGCGGCATGTTCGCACGCGGATGCCGTAAGCCTGAGCCGTACGCCGGAGACATCCCCCGGTACTGTGCGTGTCGGGCCCGGGTCACCTGGCTCGACCGGAGTCACGGAAGGGGCCGGTCGGGGCCACGTGCCACCAGGCACGGTGAGGCCATACCCAACAAGGCCGAGCACACAAACCTGACAGGATCCGATGTCTGACGTTTCGCGTCCTTCGCCCTCGCGGACCAGCTCCGAGGGCGCTCCGGCACGTACTGCCGCCGTCATCCCGGCCGCCGGCCGGGGCGTACGCCTCGGCCCCGGCGCCCCCAAGGCGCTGCGCGCGCTGAACGGCACGCCGATGCTGATCCACGCCGTACGCGCCATGGCCGCCTCCCGCGCGGTCTCCCTCGTGGTCGTCGTGGCCCCGCCCGACGGCGCCGCCGAGGTCAAGTCCCTGCTCGACGTGCACGCGCTGCCCGAGCGGACCGACTTCCTCGTCGTGCCCGGCGGCGCCTCCCGCCAGGAGTCCGTCAGGCTCGGCCTCGACGCCCTGCCGCCCGGCTACGACATCGTGCTGGTGCACGACGCCGCCCGCCCCCTGGTGCCCGTCGACACCGTGGACGCGGTGATCGAGGCCGTCCGCGACGGCGCCCCCGCCGTGGTGCCCGCCCTCCCGCTCGCCGACACGGTCAAGGAGGTCGAGCCCGCCGAGACCCCCGGCGCACCGGAGCCGGTCGTGGCCACCCCCGAACGCGCCCGCCTCCGCGCGGTGCAGACCCCCCAGGGCTTCGACCGCGCCACCCTGGTCCGCGCCCACGAGACGGTCACCGGCGACGTCACCGACGACGCGAGCATGATCGAGCAGCTCGGCGTCCCGGTCGTGACCGTCCCCGGCCACGAGGAGGCGTTCAAGGTCACCCGCCCCCTGGACCTGGTCCTCGCCGAGGCGGTCCTGGCCCGCAGGAGGCTCAACGATGGCTTCTGAGGCACCCCTGCTGCCCCAGGTCGGCATCGGCACCGACATCCACGCCTTCGAGGAGGGCCGCGAGCTGTGGTGCGCGGGCCTGAAGTGGGAGGGCGAGGGCACGGGCCTGGCCGGTCACTCCGACGCGGACGTCGTCGCCCACGCCGCCTGCAACGCGCTGTTCTCCGCCGCCGGGCTCGGCGACCTGGGGCAGCACTTCGGCACCGGCCGCCCCGAGTGGTCGGGCGCGTCGGGGGTGACGCTGCTGACGGAGGCGGCGAGGATCGTCCGCGAGGCGGGCTTCCGGATCGGCAATGTCGCCGTACAGGTGGTGGGGCCGAGGCCGAAGATCGGCAGACGCCGGGAAGAGGCCCAGAAGATTCTGTCGGAGGCGGCCGGCGCACCCGTGTCGGTGTCGGGGGCGACCACGGACGGCCTCGGCTTCCCGGGCCGGGGCGAGGGCCTGATGGCGGTGGCCACGGCGCTGGTGATCCGGGAAGGCTGACGGGCCCCCACGAGGGGCGCGGGGCCGTGTGCGGCACGCGGCTGCGCCGCGCGGGCGCGAGAAGCGGCCACCGGCCCGCAACCGCCCCACGAGCAACTGCTCCACGCACCCCTCTCGGCCCACTACCCTAGGCGTCGTGACTATTCGCCTGTACGACACCAGCGCCCGGCAGATCCGTGACTTCACCCCGCTCGTCCCGGGCTGTGTCTCGATCTACCTGTGTGGCGCCACCGTGCAGGCGGCCCCGCACATCGGCCACATCCGCTCCGGCCTGAACTTCGACATCATGCGCCGCTGGTTCGCCTACCGCGGCTACGACGTCACGTTCATCCGCAACGTCACCGACATCGACGACAAGATCATCGCGAAGTCGGCCGACCAGGGCCGCCCCTGGTGGTCGATCGGCTACGAGAACGAGCGGGCCTTCAACGACGGCTACCACGCCCTCGGCTGCCTGCCCCCCAGCTACGAGCCCCGCGCCACCGGCCACATCACCGAGATGATCGAGATGATGCGCGGCCTGATCGAGCGCGGCCACGCCTACGAGGCCGACGGCAACGTCTACTTCGACGTGAAGTCCTTCCCCGGCTATCTGCGCCTGTCCAACCAGGAGCTGGAGAACCTGCTGCAGCCCTCCGGCGAGGGCGAGACCGGCAAGCGCGACCCGCGCGACTTCGCGATGTGGAAGGCGGCCAAGCCGGGCGAGCCCAGCTGGGAGACCCCGTGGGGACGCGGCCGCCCCGGCTGGCACCTGGAGTGCTCGGCGATGGCCCACAAGTACCTGGGCTCCGCCTTCGACATCCACGGCGGCGGCCTGGACCTGATCTTCCCGCACCACGAGAACGAGATCGCCCAGGCCAAGGCGTACGGCGACGAGTTCGCCCGGTACTGGGTGCACAACGCCTGGGTCACCATGAGCGGCGAGAAGATGTCGAAGTCGCTCGGCAACAGCGTGCTCGTCTCCGAGAT
Organism: Streptomyces sp. enrichment culture; assembly: GCF_964272895.1. Taxonomy (GTDB): domain Bacteria; phylum Actinomycetota; class Actinomycetes; order Streptomycetales; family Streptomycetaceae; genus Streptomyces. The sequence goes on along the minus strand of NZ_OZ186832.1, from coordinate 3,467,764 downwards.
GGTCAAGCAGTGGCGGCCCATCGTCCTGCGCTACTACCTGGGCACCCCGCACTACCGCTCGATGATCGAGTACAGCGAGGAGGCCCTGCGCGAGGCCGAGTCGGCGTTCGGCCGGATCGAGGGCTTCGTGCAGCGCGCGGTGGAGTTGGCCGGCCACCCGGTCGAACCGGCCGCCGAGGTGCCCACCGCCTTCGCCGAGGCGATGGACGACGACCTGGGCGTCCCGCAGGCGCTCGCCGTCGTGCACACCACCGTCCGGCAGGGCAACTCCGCCCTCGCCGCCGACGACAAGGAAGCCGCCGTGGCCCGCCTCGCCGAGGTGCGCGCCATGCTCGGCGTCCTGGGCCTGGACCCGCTGGACCCGCACTGGGCGGGCGAGAGCGACCGGGGCGAGGACCTGAACGGCGTGGTCGACAGCCTCGTACGCCTGGTGCTCGACCAGCGCGAGGCGGCGCGGGCCCGTAAGGACTGGGCCACCGCGGACGCCATCCGGGACCGGCTGGGGCAGTCCGGACTGGTGATCGAGGACAGCCCGCACGGACCGCGCTGGAGCCTCGGCCCGCGCTGAGCCCGGTGATCGATTGTGCCGCCCGGCCCTCCGGGCGGCACACTGCATAGACGTACGACCCCTTCCGGGGTTTCCACCCCTCTACACAGACAGGTAGGTCATGGCCGCGAACAACCGCCGCATGTCCGGCAAGAAGGGCGCGCAGGTCGGCAGTGGCGGCCAGCGACGCCGGGGCCTCGAAGGCAAGGGCCCCACGCCGCCCGCCGAGATGCGCAAGGGGCACAAGAAGAACCGCCTCGCCACCGCCAAGGCCAAGCAGGCCCAGCGCCGTCAGACCTCCCGCGGCCGCGGCGGCAAGGGCACCTCCGAGCTGGTCGTCGGCCGCAACCCGGTCGTCGAGGCGCTGCGCGAGGGCGTGCCCGCCACCACGCTGTACGTCCAGCAGTTCATCGACAACGACGAGCGGGTGCGCGAGGCGCTCCAGCTCGCGGCCGAGCGCGGCGGCATCAACCTCATGGAGGCCCCGCGTCCCGAGCTGGACCGGATGACCAACGGCCTCAACCACCAGGGCCTGGTCCTCCAGGTCCCGCCGTACGAGTACGCGCACCCCGAGGACCTGCTCGACGCCGCCGCCGACGAGGGTGAGGACCCGCTGATCGTCGCGCTCGACGGTGTCACCGACCCGCGCAACCTCGGTGCCGTCGTCCGCTCCGTCTCCGCCTTCGGCGGCCACGGCGTGGTCGTCCCCGAGCGCCGCGCGGCCGGTATGACCGCCGGTGCCTGGAAGACGTCCGCCGGTACGGCCGCCCGTACGCCCGTCGCCCGCGCCACCAACCTGACGCGCGCCCTGGAGCAGTACAAGAAGGCCGGTGTCGTGGTGGTCGGCCTGGCCGCCGACGGCGAGCACGAGATCGGCGAGCTGGACGCCCTGCACGGCCCCGTCGCCATCGTCGTGGGCAGCGAGGGCAAGGGCCTGTCCCGACTGGTCGGCGAGACGTGCGACTTCCGGGTCCGCATCCCGATGCCGGGCGGCGCCGAATCGCTCAACGCCGGTGTGGCCGCGGGCATCGTGCTGTACGAGGCGGCGCGCCGACGCGACTGAACATACGTCCACAGGATCACCCGTACGGGGCAATCCTGGCGTCAAGGGCGAGCTTGACGGGGTCCGGACAGATCCGGCAGGTCAAAGCAGTGTCCTAACCACACGTCACTCGGTTAGATGAGTGTGGACACCAGAACACCCCGCACACCCACGGGGGACCGCTCGTCGGGATTCGCTTCCGGGCTCGATGACGCTCCCGCGCTGAGCATGGTGAAGGTGCCGAGCGATCCGGCGCAGATCATCGTCAACCATGCGAGCTTCCGCGTGCAGCTGGGCGCCTCCTCCGGGCGCGCCCAGTCGGCGCGGGTCGCACGGCACCTGAGCGCCACCGAGGACACCGCCCGCATGCCCCTGGTCGGCGCGGCCGCCCGCCCCGGTGGCGCGCGCCGCCGCCCCGTCGTCTGGAGCGGCCGCTCGGCCCCCGACGACACCGGCGCCCACCGCCTGCTCCAGGCCGTGCGCACGGCGGGCGTCCGCCCCGCCGAGGAAGCGGCCGACGCCGGCGCCACCCAGGTCATCCCGCGCGTCGACGTCGATGTCACCGGCCCCGGCTACGACGAGCTCTACGACGAGCTCGACCAGACCGTGGAGAACCCCGTCGTCGGCGCCCAGCGCGGCCCCGACGGCGCCGGCACCCGCCTCCTGCCCGCCATGCGCACCGTCGGCAGCGCCTACGACGAACCCGGCTACACCGGCGAGCGGTACGACACCTACGACGACACCGACACCGACACCGGCACCGACAGCGGCTCCGCGGGCCGCCGCGGCGGACGGCACGGCGACGACCCCGCGCGGCACGCCTACTACCCCGGCCGCCGCATGAACCTCGGCGTCGTCCTGCTCCCGCTGCGCATCTTCCTCGGCTTCATCTCCATCTACGCCGGCATGGGCAAGCTGTGCGACCCCGTCTACTTCGACGGCGGCAAGCGCGGCTCCATGGTCAAGTGGCTCAACACCCTGCACCCCTGGGAGGTCGCCGAGCCGCTGCGCCAGTTCGCCCTGGAGCACCCCGTCGGCTCCGGACTCGTCATCGCCTTCTTCCAGGTCATCGTCGGCGTCCTGACGGTGCTGGGCTGCTGGCAGCGGGTCGCCGCGGTCATCGGCGCGCTGCTGTCGGCCGCGCTGCTGGTCACCGTCAGCTGGAAGAGCGTCCCGGCCTACGACGCCCCCGACATCATCTACCTCGCCGCCTGGTCGCCCCTGATCATCGCCGGCGCACCCGTCTACTCCATCGACGGCCGCCTCGCCGGCATGGCCTGGCGGCGCCTCGGCCCCCGCTCCGACATCTGGGAGCTGCGCCGCTATGTGCTGCGCCGCGGCGCCCTGGTCACCGCCATCGTCACCGGCCTCACCCTGCTGCTGGGCTCCCTGCTCGGCGGTGCGGTCCGCGACGCCGACCGCATCGTGGTCCCGGGACCCGGCGACGCCCCGCGCAACGAGCTGCCCGGTTCGCCGCTGCCGCAGGAGCCGCAGAAGCGCGAGAAGAGGAAGGAGAGCGGCAGCCCCTCGGCCGCCACGACGCCCACCGAGGAGGCCGCCACCTCGGCCGCTCCCACCGCGGGCACCGCGACCACCCCGGACGCCCCCCAGGACACCTCCACGGCGGGCAGCGCTCCCAGCGAGACGCAGGGCACGGTCGGGGAGGCCCCGCCGCAGCAGTCCTCGCCGACCGAGGAGCAGCCGCCGAGCACCAGCTCCGGGCCCACCAGTGGCGGTGCCACGTCGTCCGGCGGCGCGGGTGCCGGTCCCGACGAGCCGACCACGGAGGAGCCCGGCCTGGTGGGCGGCCTCCTGGGCTGACACCGCCGCCGTACGGGAACGGGGTCCCGCATCCATGAGATGCGGGACCCCGTCGTCGTATGCCCTCAGGGGCCTTTCAGCGGCCCAGCGCGGCCAGTTCCTTCGCGGCCTCCGTGAGGTCCTTGGCGGTGTCGATGGCCCGCCAGTAGGCGCCCTGGGGGAGCGGGAAGCCGAACAGGCGGCTCTCGCGGGCCAGGTGCGGGAACGTGGTGCGCTCGTGGTCGCCGCGCTCGGGGAGCAGGCCGGCGAACTCGGGGGAGAAGACGTAGACGCCCGCGTTGATCTCGAAGGTCGACGGCGGGGCCTCGATGAAGTCGGTGATGTGGCCGAAGCCGTCCGTCTGGACGGCGCCCCAGGGGATGCGCGGGCGGGCCAGGGCGAGGGTCGCTATGGCGTCGCGCTCGGTGTGGAAGTCGGCCATGTCCCGCAGCGAGAAGCGGGTCCAGATGTCGCCGTTGGTGGCGTACCAGGGCCGGTCGGGGTGGGGCAGGTGCGCGGCGGCGAACTTCAGGCCGCCGCCGCGGCCGAGGGGCTCGGTCTCCACGACGGTGGTGACGTTCAGCGGGAGGTCCGCGGTGTCGAGCCAGTTCTTGAGCACGTCGGCGAGGTGGCCGCAGCTGACGACGACGTCGGTGACGCCCTCCTCGGCGAGCCAGGCGAGCTGGTGGCCGATGATCGGGGTGCCCGTGCCGGGGATCTCCACCATGGGCTTGGGGCGGTCGTCGGTGTACGGGCGCAGCCGTGATCCCTGGCCTCCGGCCAGGATGACGGCCTGGGTGGGGCGTGCTGAGGCTTGCGGGTCGGTCATGCCCGCACTTTACGCGTACGGGTGAGTAGGGTTTCGTGCGCCTGCGGGGGCGGGGGTTCCGCGCGCCTGCCGGGGCGGAGGTTCCGTGCGGCGGCGGCTGCGGGTTGTTCGTGGGTGCTCGCGCAGTTCCCCGCGCCCCTCAGGACGTCGCCCCTCAGGGCGTTGGTCTCAGCCGTGGGCGGCAAGCACCCCCGACGCGTAGGCCGTGTCGCAGACCGGGCGGGCGAAGGACTGGGCTCGCTTGGGGCCGTAGACGGCGACGGCGGCGCGGCCGAGGGCGCGGGCGATCGAGGTGCAGTGGGCGGCGAGGGAGGGCCGCTCGTCGATGGCCTGCTGGAGGTGGGTGAGGGCGATGCCGGGGTCCCTTTCCTGGAGCTCGGTCAGGAGCTGGTCGCGCAGGCGCTCGTGCGGGGCGCGGGGGGCGGCCGGCTTGGCGTCGTCGGACACGGCGGTGTCCGCGGCGGTGAGCACCGAGGTCGACGGGTCGCCCGACCAGTTGACCCGGGTGACCGCGAGGGTCCCGGAGAACACCAGGACGACGGGCAGGACGAGGGCGAGGCTGCGGCCGATCCGGCGGGCGGGGCCCCGGCCGCGTCGCGTCTGGGTGGTGGTGGAGTGCTTCACGCGAGTGAGGGTAGCGCCCGGTAATGATTTGGCGACATTTAGTCACCGGTTCGGGGGATGAGAAGGTGCCGTTTTCGGGGTAGCGGGTTGACGCACGCTGGTCGAAATGGGTGGATCTGTCGGGGTATTTGTCGACAACGAGAAGGGCCCCGCAGCGGTGTGCGGGGCCCTCTTCGTCAACCTGGGTGAATTACCCGGGGTTGTGGCGTTCAGTCGGACAGGCGCGCGCCGGTCGACGTGGAGAAGACGTGCGTCTCGCCGGCCCGCGGGACAACGTGCAGCGTGCTGCCCTTCTCCGGGACGTCACGGCCGCCGACGCGGACGACGAGGTCCTTGGACTCGCCGCCGACGGTGGCGGTGCCGTAGACGAACGCGTCGGAGCCGAGCTCCTCCACGACGTTGACGGTGACCGCGACACCGAGGTCGGAGTCCGGGCCGGCCACGTCAAAGTGCTCGGGGCGCACGCCGACCGTGACGGTCTTGTCGCTGGTGGCGGAGAGCGCGTCGCGCTGCACCGGGACGACCGAGTTGCCGAACTTCACGCCGCCGTCGGTGATCGGGACCTCGACCAGGTTCATGGCCGGGGAGCCGATGAAGCCGGCGACGAAGAGGTTGGCGGGCTTGTCGTACATGTTGCGCGGGGTGTCGACCTGCTGGAGCAGACCGTCCTTGAGGACCGCGACCCGGTCGCCCATGGTGAGGGCCTCGACCTGGTCGTGGGTGACGTAGACGGTGGTGATGCCGAGGCGGCGCTGCAGCGAGGCGATCTGCGTACGCGTGGACACACGCAGCTTGGCGTCCAGGTTGGACAGCGGCTCGTCCATGAGGAACACCTGCGGCTCACGCACGATCGCGCGGCCCATCGCCACACGCTGGCGCTGACCGCCGGAGAGCGCCTTCGGCTTGCGGTCCAGGTACTGGGTGAGGTCGAGGATCTTCGCGGCCTCCTCGACCTTCTGCCGGATCTCCGCCTTCGGCACGCCGGCGATCTTGAGCGCGAAGCCCATGTTGTCGGCGACGGTCATGTGCGGGTAGAGCGCGTAGTTCTGGAACACCATGGCGATGTCCCGGTCCTTCGGCGGCAGGTGGGTGACATCGCGGTCACCGATGCGGATGGCGCCGCCGTTGACGTCCTCCAGACCGGCGAGCATCCGCAGAGAGGTGGACTTGCCGCAGCCGGACGGACCGACCAGGACGAGGAACTCGCCGTCCGCGATCTCGATGTCCAGGGCGTCGACGGCGGGCTTGTCGGAACCCGGGTAGATCCGGGTCGCCTTGTCGAACGTGACAGTGGCCATGGTGAATGGGCCCCCTTCTACCGGCAGGAACGTGCCGGACGATCCGTTGTAGGAAGGTGGTGAATCGGTCCACGCCAGTGAACCGATTCAGGACGGTACCTGGGGTTCACCTCGTCTGTCAGTACCCGGACCTCTGTGAACTTCGCGGAAATTTTCGACAGGCCCGCACCGCGGGCTGGGTACACTGCACGGGCGCGCCGGTGAAGCGCGCATGCCTCCTTAGCTCAGCTGGTTAGAGCGCCGCTCTTGTAAAGCGAAGGTCGTCGGTTCGAATCCGACAGGGGGCTCCGACGCTGAACAGCGCGAACGCCCCGGCCGGAGATCGGTCCGGGGCGTTCGACATCCGGGGGTCCATCAACCGGGGCGGTCACTCGCGATCGGACAGCTCGCGGCGGGGCACCTTCGGGGCCTCCGCGAGCGAGGCGGCGTTCCGCGTCACCAGCTGCTCACGGCAGGTCCTGAGCACGCGGTGCGCCTCTTCGGCCGTGGCCGGGGAAGGTCCGGCGCGACACCTCGGCGACGAAGGTCCGTAGATCAGAGCCCTTGCCCTCCATGCGCCCGCCCGAAGGGCGAGCAGCGGGGAGCAAGAACGACGGCAAGCGCACCATTGACCCGCAGGTCAACGTCCCCCCGGGTCGGCCGACATCCGCATACGCGATCTCCCCAGCTGGTGCTTTCGCCACGTACCGGGAGCCCGACAACACGGGGCCGGCAGACGGCACCTACAGGGAAGACGCCCAGACGACCATCCCGATGGGAGTGAGACCGCATACAAGGCCGACGCACAGGCATACGTAGGCCAGAAACTTGAAGGCATGGTGCCTCTGGGCTCGACATGCGGCAAAGCAAGTGAAGCTGACGATGGCGAGGCACGGCAGCATGATGAAGAACCCCAGCGCTGCTATGGCTCCCCCGATCCTGCGGCTCCCGTACAGCAGGAAAGTACAGCAACCCCCGCGACCACAGGCGACGCCACCGGTCCCCACACAGCCGCCCGACCCATCGCTGCTCAACGCCGACGAACACTGGCGGACGAGCCTGCGGACCCAAGCAGATGGAGATCGCCCGTGAGTCCCTGAACACCGCCTTGACCGCTTCGGCTACGGAGTTGCCTAGCGTGCTTCTGCACAGCAGCTTCCTCCTGGGCGGTCCGAGCCCCCGAGGCCGGCCAACGACGACCGACAGCGACAGTCGACCTACATCCGCCAGCAACGAAACCCCAGGTCAGCGCCTCGGCCATACGCGTTTCCCTCCAGGGGTGGCGGTCGGGCAAGATGAGGTATTTCTTGCCGCCGGGCAGTGACTCTGCCAGGCGCCTTGGGGGGTTTCATTGATCATCGCGGCTTCGCACGCCTACGACCCGGTCTACCAGCTCCAGACGAGCGCGCTCACCCTGATCTTTGGCGTAGCGCTCATCAGCGTCGGACGGATGCTCCGACGGGACGGGCGGCTACCAGGCCCTTTGGATCTCGGACAAAAGATCTCAGGCTCACTGGTGGCGCAAGAGCACAAGAGTGCCGGCGTCGTCAGGCTCGGGTCCGTCATGATTGCCGTGGGCTGCTTCTTTCTCTTCGGCACGGTGTGTCTCGTGCTCGGTGCGATGGGCGTCATGGGCCCCGCATGACCAGCCGTGCCGTGACCTGTTCCGAGTGCAGCCGGCCCATGAAGCCTGACGGCCTTGTGCTCTCACGGCGGGAGGACGACGGCCAACGGGCGTGCCGGTCGCTGTGGAGGTGCACTGGTGGGCGACTCTGGTGGAAGTGGGTCGACCGGCCGGACGAGTCCTTCGAGACATGGCCGGTGCCGGAGCTGATCCGCGGACGTCCCATGCCTGACATCAACGGCACCGGACGGCGCTGACGCACAGCAGCCGCGTGGGTGACCTGCTGCGACGCCCCCGTGATTCGTGATCACGGGGGCGTTGTCCGTGGTGCTTGACGGTGATCGTCCTTTGTCGGGCCGCCGGGTGGGCAGGGTCCCAGGGGGCGGGGATCGGGGCGGGGTCGGCTTCGCGAGGTCGCTGGCCGCTTCGGGTGGACGCTCAGCGTGGTCCTGTTGCTCGTCGTCCTCGCAGCACTCGTCCTCGATGCCGCCGCGAGTCTCCTTGCTCTCTTGCCTGTGCTGCTGGGCGGCATCGACCACTGACGCGGGCGTGGGCCAGGTCGGGCGGGTTCGGGCCGGGTTTTGCTCAGTGCTTGCCGAGGTCTGCCAGTGCCTCGTCGGTCAGGCGGTACACCGTCCACTCGTCCTGCGGGACGGCGCCCAGGGACTGGTAGAAGCCGATCGCGGGCTCGTTCCAGTTCAGGACGGACCACTCCAGGCGCTGGTAGCCGCGCTCGACGCACAGGCGGGCCAGTTCGGTGAGGAGGGCCTTGCCGTGGCCGGCGCCGCGGGCGGTGGGGCGGACGTAGAGGTCTTCCAGGTAGATGCCGTGGGTGCCGCGCCAGGTGGAGAAGTTCAGGAACCACAGGGCGAAGCCGGCCGGCTCGCCGGTCTCGTCGTCGACGGCGATGTGGGCGTGGGCGGCGGGGTGGTCGCCGAAGAGGGCCGCGTGGAGCTGGGCCTCGGTCGCCCTGGCCTCGTGCGGGGCCCTCTCGTACTCGGCGAGTTCGCGGATCAGGGTGTGGATGACGGGGACGTCGGCGGGGGTCGCGGTACGGATCATGGGCGGAGGGTAGCCCGCAGACGGTGGGCGATCTCCAGATTTTCCGGGGCCGGCGGGCGGCCCTCCTCCGTGTCCCAGACGGCGTTCTGCAGGACCCTGCCCAGGGTCCAGGCCCCGGCGCGGGCGCGGTCGAGGCCCATCTCGCTGGTCATGGTGTCGAAGCGGGGCAGGATCTCGTCGGCGTCGAAGCGGTTGACCAGGGCCGGGAGCAGTTCGAAGCCGGGGTCGCCGGCCAGCGGCTTGGGGTCGATGGCCAGCCAGGGGGCGCGGTCGGCGGCGAGGACGTTGTCGTAGTGCAGGTCCCAGTGCAGGAGGCGGTCGCCGGGCTCGCCGGCGACCTCGCGTACGGCGGCCGCGCAGTCGGTCAGGAGGCGGCGGACGGGCTCGTAGGGGATACGGGCCACGGCGGGCGGGGTGCGGTCCAGCAGGGTGCGGGTCACCTCGCCGAGGCCGCGCAGGCCGGGGGGCGCCTGCGCGGCGGTGAGGCGGGCCAGCAGCGCGGCGATCACGCGGGCCGCCTCACGGGTGTCGGGGTGGGTGGAGAGGGGGCGGGCGGCGTCCAGGCGTTCCAGCAGCATCGTGCCGGTGGCCGGGTCGTGTGCGAGGAGGCGTACGGCGCCGTCGCCGGACCAGGTGCGCAGGGCGAGCGGCTCACCGGCGGTCTCCTCGTCGGGGAGCTGGAGCTTGAGGACGGCACGGGTGCCGTCGCCGCGTGTGACGGGCAGGACCAGGGCGCAGACGCCGTACCTCGACGGGCCGTCGGGGCTGAGGTCCCAGCGGTCCAGGAAGTCCGCGGCCAGCCGGGGAAGCCGGGCGACGAAGGCGCGGCCCGCCTCCCCGTTGTACAGCGCCTGCGTCTCGGCCAGTTCCTCGGGGACGTCGATCACGGGGCGAGGCTACCCGTGCCGCTCAGCGGGCGGGCAAGAGTGCGGAATCCGAAGGAGACACCGGCCGCCGGGTCGGGTTAACGTCCGCTGCCATGAGCAGCGGTGTGGTCAACGGTGGTGTCTCCTTCTGGTACGCGGACGAGGGCTTTCCGGCGGTGCGGGAGCCGCTCGCCGGGGACGCGTCGGCCGATGTGGTGATCGTCGGCGGCGGGTACACGGGGCTGTGGACGGCGTACTACCTGAAGAAGGCGGCGCCGTTCCTGCGGGTCATGGTGCTGGAGCAGCGGTTCTGCGGCTACGGCGCCTCCGGGCGCAACGGCGGCTGGCTGTACAACGGCATCGCCGGCCTCGACCGGTACGCGAAGCTGCACGGCAAGGAGGCGGCCCAGCGGCTGCAGCGGGCCATGAACGCCACCGTCGGCGAGGTCGTCTCGGTGCTGGCCGCGGAGGGCGTGGACGCCGATGTGCACCAGGGCGGCGTCCTCGAAGTGGCCTGCACTCCCGCCCAGTTGGCACGGTTGAAGGCGTTCCACGAGCACGAGCTGTCGTACGGGGAGAAGGACCGCGAGCTGTACGGCGCCCGCGAGACCGCCGAGCGGATCCGGGTGGCGGGCGCGGTCGGCTCGACGTGGACCCCGCACGGGGCGCGGGTGCATCCGGTGAAGCTGGTCAAGGGGCTGGCGGCGCTGGTGGAGGCGCTCGGGGTGACGATCCACGAGGCGACGCCGGTGACGGAGATCCGGCCCAAGCACGCGGTGACGCCGTACGGCACCGTCCGCGCGCCCTATGTCCTGCGCTGCACGGAGGGGTTCACCGCGTCCCTGAAGGGCCAGCGGCGGACCTGGCTGCCGATGAACTCCTCGATGGTGGTCACCGAACCGCTGACCGAGGAGCAGTGGGAGTCCGTGGGCTGGGCGGGCCGCGAGACCCTCGGCGACATGGCGCACGCCTATATGTACGCACAGCGCACCGCCGACGGGCGGATCGCGCTGGGCGGGCGCGGAGTGCCGTACCGCTTCGGATCGCGGACCGACAACGACGGCCGTACCCAGGAGGCGACCGTGGAGGCGCTGCGGGAGATCCTGGTGCGCTTCTTCCCCTCCCTCGCCGGGGTGCGGATCGCGCACGCCTGGTCGGGTGTGCTCGGTGTGCCGCGCGACTGGTGCGCGACGGTGACCCTGGACCGGTCGACGGGGCTCGGCTGGGCGGGCGGCTACGTGGGTTCCGGTGTCGCCACCGCGAACCTCGCGGCGCGGACCCTGCGGGACCTGGTGCAGCAGGACTCCGGGCAGGGCGGGCGCACCGAGCTGACCGATCTGCCGTGGGTCGGGCACAAGGTGCGCAAGTGGGAGCCGGAGCCGTTGCGCTGGCTCGGGGTGCAGGGCCTGTACGCCGCGTACCGCACGGCGGACCGGCGGGAGACCGCGACCCACAGCACGGGCTCGTCCCGGTGGGCGCGGGTGGCGGACCGGATCTCGGGGCGGCATTGAGGAGGGGGCGGGCTGAGGGGCCGTGGGTTGAGGGGCCGTGGGCTGGGGGCGCGGGTCGGCTGAGAGGCGCGGGGCGGGATGAGGGGATGTGGGTTGGGGGCCGTGGGCTGAGGGGCGGGGGTCGGGCTGAGGGGCGCGGGGCGGGATGAGGGGCTGTGGGTTGGGGGCCGTGGGCTGAGGGGCGCGGGTCGGCTGAGGGGCGCGAGGCCCGCTGAGGGGCGCGAGGCCCGCTGAGGGGCGCGGGGCGGGCTGAAGGACGCGGGTCGGCCGAGGGCACGTGTGGGGGGCACGGTTTTCCACAAGCCCTGGGTGGTCCACAGCCCCCGAATCTCCTGAGCGTGCTGTCGGACCCGTGTGCGACGATCACCTCATTCACCACTGATCCAGGGGGGATCCCGTGTCCGACGCCGACCTGTGTCCGGCGCCGAGACGCAGACGGGCGGTCGTGTTCCCGGCCGCGTTCGCCGCTGTCGTCTCTTTGCTCGCTTCACTGCTGGCCCTCACCGGCGCGCGCCCAGCCGTCGCGGCGGAGGCGGCCGAGTGCGCGCCGCTCGCCCTCGCGCCGTTCGGCGATCCGGGGGACGCCGTGGGCGAGGTGACCGTCCCGGCGCGGGACAGCGCCTGCTTCACGGTGACGGCACCTCAGCCGGGCCTGTACCTGGTGTCGCTGACGGACAGCCGGCACAACACCTACCCGTACCTGTACGCCGCGGACGGCACCCAGCTGGACTGCCACGACGAGAGGTCCGGCCAGAGCGGCTGGTGCCAGGTGCCCGAGGCGGGCTCCTACACCCTCTCCCTCGTCAACGACGACTGGGTGGACCCGGCGCAGGTTCGGGTCACCGTCGTCCCGCTCGGCTCGGCCACGCCGGGATGCCATGAGGCGGTCGGCACCCGCTGGGACCAGCCGACGGTGAGCCGGACGTCGGTGAGTCCGCTGGCGGTCGGCTGCCAGGCGTTCGACGCCGAGCCGGGCCGGCGGGTCCTGCTCGGCGAGGGCACACGGGTCTACGGCGAGACGCTCGCCTGGATCACCGACGCGAGCGGCGCCTGGATCTGCCCGCGCGCGGCGGACGACGAGGACACCTTCAGCTGCGTCCTGCCCGGCGAGGGCCCCTACCGGGTGCTGTCCCAGGTGCGGTACGCCGAGAACGGCTTCCCCGCCGAATACGCCGTCAAGGTGCGCCCGCTGACCGACCCGCAGGGCTGCCGCACCGCCGCCGTGCGTCCGTACGGGCCGCTCCAGGGGCTGGACTTCCGGGACAACCCCTGCTTCACCTTCACCGTCGGCAGCGCGGGCGCTCATCTCGTGCACGCCGTCGGGGAGGAATCCGCTCACCCCGTCCGGGTGTTCGACGCGGCCGGGAAGATCGCCTGCCGGGAGGTCGACCCCTGCCGTCTGACGGCCGCCGGCACATACACGGCGATCCTTGAGGGCACCTACCCGTTCCGTACCGGCGCCGACGACCTGGTCGTTCTGGACCGCGCCTCCGACGCGGGCTGTGTTCCCGCCGGGGCGGGCGTGCACCGGGGCGAGCTGCGCACGGTCGGCCAGTACGACTGCCTGACCCTGGACGCGCCGCAGGGCGCCCGGATCGCCGCGCTCATCCCGCTGTCCTCCTCCGGCGCGGACGCCGACGTGGAGGTCCTGGACCGTGCGGGCACCCCGCAGTGCGACGCCTCGCGGCTCGCGGGCGGTGACTGCGCGCTGACGGGCACGGCCCCCTACCGAGCGCTGGTGCACGCCGACAGCGACGGGCGGGGCGCGACGGGCCCGTACGCGATCGCCTTCCACCGCACCGACGTGGCGCAGGACTGCCCGGTGCTGCCGGCCGGCTCCTTCGCCGCCGACGGCGCGAAGGCCACGCTGACCACCGGCGACGGTGTCTTCTCGCACTGCCTGAGCATCCCGGCCGGCGCGCACACGGACGCCGAGGTCCTCCAGCTGATCGCCACCGCCGGAGGGGTGTCGGCGCAGTTCTCGGTGCTGGACACCGACGGCACGAAGGTGTGCGAGGTCTATCCCACGACGCACGGCTGGACGCTGTGCCGGCTGACGCCGGGCAAGGCCCACACCGTGCTGTTCACCGGCCGGGACGCGCCCGCCACGTACACCCTGGCCCGGCGTGACGTGACCGCGAGCGCCGCCTCGGCGGGCTGCGCCAGGACCACGGCGGCCAAGGTGGGCGGCCCGTCCGTGGCCGGCTCCTACGGCGCGCCCGGCACCCTGAACTGCCACCAGGTCACCACCGCGGCGGCCGACGATGTCCTGCACATCGATGTCCGGGACCCGCTGGGCACCGCGAACAGCATGGTGTTGGGCGGTGACGGCACCGTGGAGTGCTCGTTCCGCAACCGCTCCTGCGCGGCCACCGGTTCCACCACCCACCAGGTGCTGGTGCAGACGCCGGCCCGGCTGTCGGCCGCGCCCGCGTACCGCCTGGACGCGCTGCGCGTCGCGACCGCGAGCGGTCCGGCGCCGGAGTGCACACGGGTGCCGTCCGTCGCCTACGGGTACGGCCCGGTCACGGGCACGCTCGACGAGTCGCGGACCGCGGTGTGCGCGGTGCTGCCGACGGCCGCCTACGACTCCTTCGAGGCGAGGATCACCGACACCACGGGGGCGACGGCCACGGCGGTGCCCGCGCTGTACTCCAGCTCGTGGAACGACGGTTGTGCGCTGTACATCCCGAGCGGTTACCGGTGTTCGGCGTCCGGCCCGGCTTCCTCGCTGTTCGTGCTGGGGCTGCCGGAGAAGGCGTCCCGTACCGCCTACCGCGCCGAACTGGTCTGTACGTCCGCCCCGTGCGGCCCGGACAACGTGAACGTCACCGGCCTCAGCCCCACCACGGGCGCCTCCGGCAACAAGGTCAAGGTCACGGTGACCGGCACCGCGCTGCCCTCGGACGCCAGGGTGCGGCTGTACCGCGGCGGCAGAACCGTGACCGCCACGGCGGACTCCGTGTCGGCGGACCGCCGTACGCTCACCGCGACCCTGGACCTGACGGGCGCCGAGGTCGGGGCCTGGAGCGTGAGCGTGTTCGCGGGCTGCTGCGAGTTCTCGCGGGGCACCTTCACCGTCACCGAGCCCCAGCTGCGGAACACGGTGGCTCCCAAGGTGACCGGCACGGTCGAGGTGGGCGCCCGGGTGACGGCGGCGCCGGGCAGCTGGTCGGCGACCCCGACGTCGTACACGTACCAGTGGAAGGCGGACGGCCGGGCGATAGCCGGGGCGACGGCGAAGACGTACGCCGTCCCGGCGGGACTGCTCGGGAAGAAGCTCAGCGTGACCGTCACCGCGGTCAAGAGCGGCTGGCAGAGCGGCACGGCGACCTCGGCCGCGGTGACCGTGGCCAAGGGGGACGCCCCCAGGGCGACCACACTGCCGGTGATCACCGGGACGCCGAAGGTGGGGCAGACCCTGCGGGCGTCGAAGGGCACATGGAGCCCGGCGCCGACGTCGTACGCGTACCAGTGGTACGCGAGCGGCAGGGCGATCAGCGGGGCCACGAGGTCCTCGCTGGTGCTGACGTCGGCCCAGCGGGGCAAGACCATCACCGTGAAGGTGATCGCCCGCCGTACGGGGCACAAGGACGGGTCGGCGCTGAGCAGGGCGACGGCTGTCGTGAGGTGAGCCGTCACGGCTGACGGAAGAGGGTGGCCCGGGGTCCCGGTGCCGCCCTCTTTCCTTCCCTCGGCCCGCTGTCGTCACCGTGCCTCACGGCTCCAGGACGACCTTTCCGATCGTGCCGCGGTTCTCCAGGGCGCGGTGGGCGGCGGCGGCCTGGGCGAGGGGGAAGCGGTGGACGGCCGGGCGGAGGCGGCCGGCGGCGGCTTCGGCGAGGGCGCGCAGTTCGAGGGTGCGGACGGGGTGGGGGCCGCCGACCCGGTCGAGCATCACCGCGCCGAGGACCTGCTGGGAGACCCCGTCGACGAGGTGGGGCTCGCCCTCGCCGGTGCCCTCGGCGGACCAGCCGAAGACGAGGTGCTTGCCGCCGGGGCCGAGCAGGGCGACGGTCTCGCGGGCCACGTCGCCGCCGACGCCGTCGAGGACGAGGGTCGCGGTGCGGCCGCCGAGCCAGGCGCGGACCTTGCCGGGCCAGTCGGGGTCCGTGTAGTCGACGGCGAGGGCGGCGCCGTTGTCCCGTACTTGGGCGGCCTTCTCCGGGCCGCCGGCCAGGCCGATCACGGTGGCGCCCGCGTGGACGGCGTACTGCACGAGCAGGGTGCCGATGCCGCCGGCCGCCGCCGGTACGACGACCACCGAGCCGGGCCCGAGGTCGGCGAACTGCAGGATGCCCATCGCGGTGCGGCCGGTGCCGATCAGGGCGACGGCCTCGGCGAAGTCGAGGCCGGCCGGGATCTCGTGGAGGCGTTCGACGTCGGTGACGGCCAGCTCGGCGTACCCTCCGGGCACGAAGCCCAGGTGGGCGACCACGCGCTTGCCCCGCCACAGGTCCGCGACGCCCTCGCCGAGCGAGTCGACCTCGCCCGCCACCTCGCGGCCGGGGATCGTGGGCAGCTCGGTGGGGGCGGGGGCCGGGCCCTGCAGCCCCTGGCGCAGGGTGGTGTCCAGCAGGTGGACGCCGGCGGCCCGGACGCGGATACGGACCTGGCCGGGGCCGGGGTGCGGGTCCTCGACCTCCTCGTAGGTCAGGTTCTCGGCCGGGCCGAAGGCGTGCAGGCGGATGGCGTGCATGGGTCCCCCAGAGGTGGTGTCCGTTCGTCACGGCCCACGATTCATCCTCAAGCGTGCTTGAGGTCAAGGGAGTTCCGGCCCAGCAGCAGCGACACCGCGGTCAGGGCGCTGTTGAAGGACACCTCGGACAGCACACCGGGCGCGGCCACCTGGTCGCCGACGAGGTACACGCCGTCGCCCCGGTCCACCGCGGGCCGGTCCCGCCAGCTGGTGCCGGGCAGGTCGACGGCGCCGGTACGGCCCTGCGCCATCGCCTCGCGCCGCCAGGTCACGCGCTCGCGCCAGCCGGGGAAGCCGAGGTCGAGCAGTTCCTCGGCGCGGGCCACGCCGTCGGCGCGCGGGGCGCCGGGTGCGAGGGGGATCTGGCCCTGGATCAGCTGTTCGCCGGCCGGGGCGAGGGTGCGGTCCTGTGCCGTGAACCGCTCGATCCAGCCCGGCGCGTCCAGGTCGGACACGGCGAAGGCGTCTCCGCGCCGGGTGCGTACCGCGAGGTCGATCAGCGCGGTGCGGCCGCTCGGCCAGGTCAGCGAGTCGTCGCGGAGCAACTGCCGCGCGGAGTCCAGGGAGGTCGCCACGACGACCGGTGTGTCGGTGGGCAGGATGTCGACGCGGGACAGGGTCTCCATCCGCACGCCCAGGTTCCAGGCGCGGGCGGCCATGCGGTCGATGACGCCGGCCCAGCCGCCGCGCGGGTAGTGCGCCTCCGGCGGCAGCTTGGTGGCCCGGCGCAGCCGTTCCTGCACGAACGCGGCCGACAGCGAGCCGGGGTCGTGGTGGAACAGGGCCACGGCCGAGTAGTGGGCGGCGGCCCGCGCGGCCTCCTCGCCCGCCTCACGGGTCGCCCAGGTCAGGAAGTCCAGGTCCACGGGCGCCCGTGCGGCGCTGCGGCGCAGCAGCTTGAGCATGGCGAACGGCGGGGTGCGGCGCAGCACTCCGTGGTGGCGCAGCCGCAGCCGGGCCGCCTCCAGCGGCGGCAGGGGCGCGAGCGGTCCGATCAGATCGCGCCGGCGCAGCCAGGACCAGTGCGGGCCGCCGCTGTACAGGGCGTGCGGACCCTCGTTGGTGCGGTAGGGGCCCTCGGCCGTGCGGGCCCGTCCGCCGAGGGTGTGGTGCGCCTCGTACAGGGTGACCCTGGCGCCCGCCTCGGCGGCGGTGATGGCGGCGGTGAGTCCGGCGAAACCTCCGCCGACGACGGTGATGCGATGCATGGCTGGGGGGCTCCTCTGCTCGGTTCGGCCGACACCGTTACGACGGGACGAGGCACCCGAAATGTGACAACGGGCCGTCGGCGAGGGCGTTCTCGCAGGTCGGGGCGATTGTCAGTGGTGGGGTGCACGATGGGGTCATGGCGAGCGGACGGCACGCGGGCGTCGGGGCGAAGGGGGGTGCGGGTGTGCGGGGGAGCACCGGGGCGAAGGGGGGTTCGGGCATGCGGAGGAGCACCGGGGTGAAGGCGGCGCGGCGGCCGGAGCTGCGGTTGCCCGCGCTGGAGCGGTGGCCGGGCGGCGCGCTGGAGCCCGACGGGGACTACGACGGGCTGGAGCTGCGGGAGGTGGAGCTGTCGGGCCAGGACGGGGCGGGCGCCCGCTTCATGGACTGCGCGCTGACGGGGTGCGTGCTGGACGGGACGCGGCTGCACCACGCCCGCTTCCTGGACTCGGTCCTCACCGAGGTGCGGGGTGTCGGCACCGACCTGGCGGAGGCGACGCTGCGGGACGTCGAGCTGGTGGGCGCCCGGCTGGGGGGTGCGCAGCTGCACGGGGCGGTCCTGGAGCGGGTCGTGGTGCGCGGCGGCAAGCTCGATGTCCTCAACTTCCGCGCGGCACGGCTCACAGACGTCGTCTTCGACGGCTGCGTCCTGGTCGAGCCGGACTTCGGCGGGGCCCGGCTGGAGCGCGTGGAGTTCGTCGACTGCGCCCTGAAGGAGGCCGACCTGACCTCGGCGACCCTGCGGGACGTGGATCTGCGCGGGGCCGCTCCGCTGGAGATCGCCCGAGGGGCGGACCGGCTGGCGGGGGCGGTGATCAGCACCGGGCAGCTGCTGGACCTGGCCCCGGTGCTGGCGGCGGAGCTGGGGGTGCGGGTGGAGGGGTGAGGGCAGGCCCGGAGTTCAGGAGACGCGGGGGAAGCGTGCCTGCAGGGTCCAGATCGCCGGGTTCTCGGCCAGGTCCTCGTGCAGGTCGACCAGGTCGGCGATCAGGTCGTGCAGGAAGTCCCGTGCCTCACGGCGCAGCTCGGTGTGGGAGAAGGTCAGCGGCGCCTCCTCGGCCGGCATCCAGTCGGCCTCGATGTCCACCCAGCCGAACCGTCGCTCGAAGAGCATCCGGTCGGTCGACTCGGTGAAGTCCAGCTCCGCGTACTGGGGCCGGGAGGCGCGGGATCCGGCGGGGTCCTGGTCGAGCCGCTCGACGATGTCGCACAGGGCCCACGCGAAGTCGAGCACCGGCACCCATCCCCAGGCTGTGGACAGCTCCCGGTCCGCCTCGGTGTCGGCGAGGTAGACGTCGCCGCAGAACAGGTCGTGGCGCAGGGCGTAGGTGTCCGCGCGCCGGTAGTCCGTCTGCGGCGGGTCCGGGAAGCGGTTGGAGAGGGCGTAGCCGATGTCGAGCACGTAGGTGATGGTGTCACGGGCAGCAGGGGGCGGCCGTCCGCGGGCCGGGCGTCAGGGGGCAGGGCGGCGACGGTCCGGGGGCGGGCGTCAGGGGGGGCAGGGCGGCGGTGGTCCGCGGGCCGGGCGTCATGGGGTAGGGCGGCGGTGGTCCGCGGGCCGGGTGGTGCGGACCGCCTTAGGATCATGGACGTGTCCCGATTCGCGCCTGTTGTCCCCTTCCCGGCCTCCTCCGCCTTCCGTGCCTTCCCCGCCGTCGCCGCCGTGACCGTCACCGCGTCCCTCGTGCTGGGGCTCGCCGCGTGCGGGGGCGGGGTGCGGGGCACGCCGGGCGGATCGGGGGTGCGCGACCCGTACTTCCCGAAGGCGGGCAACGGCGGCTACGACGTCACCCGCTACGCCCTGGACCTCGCCTACGACCCCGGGCGCCGCCGACTCACCGGCACGACGGTGGTCTCCGCCCGCGCCACGCGGGACCTGTCGGCGTTCGACCTGGATCTGATGGGGCTGAGGGTCCACGAGGTCACCGTCGACGGCGAACCGGCCCGCTTCAACCGCGCGGGACAGGAGCTGACCGTCCGCCCGCGCCAGGAGCTGCCCGTCGGCGGCACCTTCGAGGTCACCGTCCGCTACGCCGGCCGGCCCGAGACCGTCACCGACCCGGACGGCTCACGGGAGGGCTGGCTGCCCACCGCGGACGGCGCGCTCGCGCTGGGCCAGCCGGTGGGGTCGGCGGCGTGGTTCCCGGGCAACCACCACCCCTCGGACAAGGCGTCCTACACGATCACGGTCACCGTGCCGCGCGGCCTGACGGCCGTGTCCAACGGCGAGCTGGTGCGGGAACAGGTGCGGGGGGACCGTACGACGTATGTGTGGCGCTGCGCCGAGCCGATGGCGAGCTATCTCGCCACCGTCGCGATCGGCCGCTACGACATCAGCCGGACCCGGACGACGGACGGGCTGCCGGTGTACACGGCTGTGGACCCGGTCGTGGCGGCGGCCAGCCGGTCGGTGCTCGCGCGGCTGCCCGAGGTGATGGCCTGGGCCGAGAAGAGGTTCGGGCCGTACCCGTTCTCCTCGACCGGGGCGATCGTCGAGCGGGACGGGGATGCCGGCTATGCCCTGGAGACGCAGAACCGGCCGGTCTTCCCCGGCGCGCCGAGCGTCCCGCTGCTGGTCCACGAGCTCGCGCACCAGTGGTACGGGAACTCCGTGAGCCCGCGGACCTGGCGGGACATGTGGCTGAACGAGGGCTTCGCGACATACGCGGAGTGGCTGTGGGCGGAGGATCACGGCGGCGAGAGCGCGCAGCACAGGTTCGAGCGGCTGTACGCGCGGGGCGAGGCCCTCTACCCCGACCTGTGGGCCTTCCCGCCGGCGCGCCCGGACAGCGCGGCCACCATCTCCGGCACCCCGGTCTACCAGCGCGGTGCGATGGTCCTGCACAAGCTGCGGCAGCGGCTCGGCGACGACACCTTCGGGGCGCTGCTGCGCGGCTGGGCCGCCGCCCACCGGCACGGCAACGCGGACACGGCGGACTTCACGGCGTACGTGGAGCGGCTGGCGCCGAAGGCGGACCTGGGGGACGTCTGGGAGGTGTGGCTGTACGGAGACGGAAGGCCGGGCCGCCCGTAGGAGACGAACGACCCGGCCTCACATCCCCGCTGAGACAGATCAGTTGACGTTGACGGCCTTCCAGGCCGCCGCGACCGCGTTGTACTCGGCGCTGTTCGCGCCGTACAGGTCACGGGCCGCGTTCAGGGTGCCGGTGCGGGCGCCCGCGTAGTCGGTGGAGGAGGTGAAGTAGGTGGTCAGGGCCTTGTACCAGATCTGGTATGCCTTGTCGCGGCCGATGCCGGTGACCGTGGAGCCGTCGTAGGTGGGGGAGTTGTAGCTGACGCCGTTGACGGTCCTGGCGCCGCTGCCCTCGGACAGCAGGAAGAAGAAGTGGTTGGCCGGGCCGGAGGAGTAGTGCACGTCCAGGCGGCCGAGGTCGCGGGACCAGTAGTCGGCGGAACGGCCGTCGCGGCTGGGCTTGTCCATGTAGCGCAGCGGGGTGCCGTTGCCGCGGATGTCGATCTTCTCGCCGATGAGGTAGTCGCCGGCGTCGGAGGAGTTGTTCGCGAAGAACTCCACCGAGGTGCCCAGGATGTCGGAGGTGGCCTCGTTCAGCCCGCCGGACTCACGGCTGTAGCGCAGGCCGGCCGTGGCGGAGGTCAGACCGTGGGTCATCTCGTGGCCGGCCACGTCGAGGGAGGTGAGCGGCTTGAGGTTGTTCGCGCCGTCGCCGTACGTCATGCAGAAGCACTGGTCGGACCAGAAGGCGTTGACGTAGGCGTTGCCGTAGTGGACGCGGGAGTAGGCGGCGACGCCGTCGTTGCGGATGCCGTTGCGGTTGAAGGCGCTCTTGTAGAAGTCCCAGGTCATCTGGGCGCCGTAGGCGGCGTCGACGGCGGCGGTCTGGCGGTTGCCGGGGGTGCCGTCGCCCCAGACGTCGTCGGCGTCCTGGAAGAGGGTGCCGGTGCCGGAGGTGCCGCCGTTCAGGTCGTACGTCCGGTGGCCGCCGCGGGCCGCGTCGGTGAGGGTGTAGCCGCCGGAGGCGGCGGTGGTGCCGAGGGTGACGGAGCCGCTGTACTGGCCGGTTCCGGTGCCGGTCTCGATGGCCTCGAAGGAGTGCAGCCGCTTGCCGGTGGCGGCGTCGGTGATGATGTGCAGCTCGCTCGGGGTGCCGTCGTGCTGGAGGCCCTTGACGACGGTCTCGTAGGCGAGGACGGGCTTGGTGCCGGCGGCCCAGACGACCTTGCGCGGGGCGGCGGCGGTGGGCTTGGCGGACTCGGCGTGCTCGTGCCCGGCGTGCGCTGCCTCGGCGGCGGCGAGCGCCGACTTCTTCACCGCGGCGGCCGGTATCGCGGCGTCGGTGGACGCCACGGCTATCCGGGCCTTGGTGGCCTTGGTGACACCCTTGAGGGCGCCGCCCTTCGTCTCGTGCGTGATCAGGTCGCCGCCGAGGACGGGCAGACCGGCGTAGGTGCGCTCGTAGCGGGTGTGGACCGTGCCGTCGGCGTCCTTGACGACATCGCGGACGACGAGCTTCTCCTGGGCGCCGAGCCCGAGTTCACGGGCGGTGGCCGGGGCCGCGTCCTGGGCGGAGGCGATGGCGGCGGCGCGCGCGGAGGGGCTCAGCTTGACGGCCGCGGCGCCGGGCGCGGGCTCGGGGGCGGCCGCGGTGGCGGCTGCGCCCTGCGTCGCGAGTACGACCATCGCGGCCGAGCCGATCAGGGCGGCGGCGCGCAGGACGGTCGTACGGGGAGTGCGGGACTGCGATGTCACTCGGTCTCCTTGATCACCGGCCTCTGGGGCGAGGCACAGGACTGTGGACTGCGCCTCTTGGGGTGAGGCACAGGTGGGGCACAGATTGCGGCGAGTGAGGAGAGGGTGGCACCGAGAGGCCCCTGTTTGACAGACCGCCGTCAAGACTTTACGTGTTCGTATCCGAAACCCGTGGCCGAAACTCCGCTATGCGGACATACGGAATCTCCCGATCCGCCTACAGTCGGCGGCACTTGAGGCAGCGCTAGCCGTTGGTCCGGTCCAAGTCGTCCAGCAGCCGGGCCAGTTCCGGCGGCCACACCGGTTCGGCCTCCTCGGCGAGTTCGGCGCGGGACCACCAGCGCCAGGTGAGGATCCCGTCCTCGGCGTGGGCCGCCGCCAGGTGCGGCCCGGTGGGCTCCCGGCGGGGGCCGCGGGCGACGTAGATGTGCTCGTGCTGGCGGACCGGGCCGACCGCGTGCGTGAAGTCGTGCTCCCACGTGGTCAGCAGCGCACCCGGCACCAGATCGGTCCAGCCGGTCTCCTCGCGCAGCTCGCGCAGGGCACCCTCGCGCGGCGACTCACCGGGCTCAAGTCCGCCTCCCGGACACGCCCAGTGGACGCCCACCTCCACGTTGTCGTACCGGAACAGGAACACCGCGCCCTCCGGGTCCAGCACCGCGACGCGGGCCGCACGGCGGGGGAGGCGCAGAGGCTTGCGCAGCACCGCGCAGGGGCGGCCCCCTTGCCGGTCCTCGCGGTGGTCGATCACCTCGTAGCCGAGGGCGGTCCAGAAGGCGAGGCCCCGCGGGTTGTTCTCCAGGACGGCGAGCTTCACGGCGCTGCGCCCGGCCGCGCGGAAGCGGTCCTCGACGAGGGCGGCGAACCGGCTGCCGTAACCCTGCCGGCTCAGGCCCGCGTCGACCATCAGCAGCCCGATCCACGGGTCCGGGTCCGCCGGGTCCGGGTGGTGCGCCAGGGTGATCGCGACGCCCACGAGGCGCCCCTGAGCGCGCGCCAGCAGCACCTCGGCGCCCGGCTGGGCCAGTTCGCCGGCGAGCGCGGCGGCCACCTGCTCGGGGCGGATGCCGTCCGGGTCGGGGAAGTCACCGGTGAGGGCGTGGAAGTCGCGCTGCGAGGCGTACAGGGCGGTGAGTTCGGTCAGCAGGGGCCCGGGGATGTCCTGACCGGGCGGAACGTCCAGCCGCTCGATGATCATGCCGGGCACGTTACCCCTCGGGGGCCACCGCATCCGGCGACACCGGCCACCCATAGGGAGAACCCCCGGTCGGGACCGGGGGTTCCGTACGACTGCCCTGCGCGAGGTCCGTCAGACGTTCACGCCGAAGTCCTGCGCGATGCCCGCCAGGCCCGAGGCGTAACCCTGGCCGACGGCGCGGAACTTCCACTCGGCGCCGTTGCGGTACAGCTCGCCGAAGACCATGGCCGTCTCCGTGGCCGCGTCCTCCGACAGGTCGTAGCGCGCGATCTCGGCGCCGCCGGCCTGGTTGATGATGCGGATGTAGGCGTTGCGGACCTGGCCGAAGTTCTGCGAGCGGGACTCCGCGTCGTAGATGGAGACCGGGAAGACGATCTTGTCGACGTCGGCCGGGAGGGCGGCCAGGTTGACGTTGATCGCCTCGTCGTCGCCCGCGCCCTCGCCGGTGCGGTTGTCACCGGTGTGGACGATGGTGTTGTCCGGGGTCTGCTTGTTGTTGAAGAAGACGAAGTGGGCGTCGGAGTAGACCTTGCCCTGCGGGTTGACCGCGATCGCCGAGGCGTCGAGGTCGAAGTCCGTGCCGGTGGTGGTGCGGACGTCCCAGCCGAGGCCCACGGTGACGGCGGTCAGGCCCGGAGCTTCCTTGGTGAGCGAGACGTTGCCGCCCTTGGACAGGCTTACAGCCATTGTTGGGAGTCCCTTCCCTCGTTGCGTACGACGAACCTACAGCTACCCCAATGAACGTCGAGGGAGGTGCCATAGGTTCCAGGTGTCTTTACTTTCTTTACCGGACCCCGCCCCCGGAGATATTCGAGTGACGTGAACGCGGCGGAAACGGGAACATGGTCGGCATGTCCGGTCCCCATGTCATCCGCGGCTCCGTCTCGCTGCCCGAGGCCGAGCTCATGTGGCGTTTCTCGCGCTCCTCGGGCCCGGGCGGGCAACACGTCAACACCACCGACTCCCAGGTGGAACTCCGGTTCGACATCGCCGCCAGCACAGCGCTGCCGGAGGTGTGGAAGCAGCGGGCACTGGAACGGCTCGCCGGGCGGCTCGTCGACGGGGTCGTCACCGTACGGGCCTCCGAGCACCGGTCCCAGTGGCGCAACCGCGAGGCCGCGGCCGTGCGGCTCGCCGCGCTGCTGGCCGAGGCGACCGCACCGCCGCCGAAACCTCGCCGGCCCACCCGGATTCCGCGCGGCATCAACGAGCGGCGCCTTCGCGAGAAGAAGGCTCGCGCCGAGACCAAACGGGGGCGCTCCGCGCGGGGCTGGCAGTAACGGCGGCGCCCCTCTCGCCGGCTGCCCCCTGGGCTCCCCTCCGCCACCCGTCTCCGGTCGGCCAAGAGGCTGGGCTCACCCTCTCCGGTCGTTCGCCGTTGGCGGCTTTCCCGCCGTTTCGGGGGCGTTTTCCCACCCACGCGCCGCCCGTTTCCAGTGGGCCAGGAGGCTGGGGTCTCCTTCTGTGGTTGTTCGCCGTTGGCGGCTTTCCCGCCGTTCGGGGGTGTTTCCCCGCCCACGCGCCGCCCGTTTCCAGTGGGCCAGGAGGCTGGGGTCTCCTTCTGTGGCTGTTCGCCGTTGGCGGCTTTCCCGCCGTTCGGGGGTGTTTCCCCGCCCACGCGCCACCCGTTTCCAGTCGGCCAGGAGGCTGGGGTCTCCTTCTGTGGCTGTTCGCCGTTGGCGGCTTTCCCGCCGTTCGGGGGTGTTTCCCCGCCCACGCGCCACCCGTTTCCAGTCGGCCAGGAGGCTGGGGTCTCCTTCTCCGGTTGCTCGCCGTTGGCGGCTTTCCGCCGTCCCACCCGCGGGCCCCTGCCACCCCCCACCGAAAGCCGCCCGACGGCGGGAGTGGGGCGTGGGGGTGCGGTGCAGCCCGGCGCTTACGCAGTCACCAGCAGACAGCAACGCACCGACCTGCCGAGCCCCGGACCCGCGCCGGGCTCACCGCACCCCCACGCCCCCGACCCACCCACCGGCCCCGGCGCACGGCCCCGGCGCACGGCCCCCGCCGGAGGCGCAACGGTCACCCCAGCTGCCGGTACCGCCCCCGGAAGTACGTCAGCGGCCCCCCGTCCGCACTCGGCACGCGCGCGGTCAGCACCCGCCCCACGACCAGCGTGTGGTCCCCCGCGCTCACCCGCTGCTCGGTGCGGCACTCCAGGGTGGCAAGGGCACCCCCGACCAGCGGCGCACCGGTCGCCTCCCCGCGCGTGTAGGGAATGTCGGCGAACAGCAGCCGGTCACTCACCCGCCCCTTCATCGCGAACCGCCCGGCGATGTGCCGCTGGCTCTCGGAGAGCACCGACACCGCCCACAACGGCTGCTCGGCGAGCAGATCGTCCATACGGGACCCCTCGCGCAGACTGACCAGCACCAGCGGCGGATCCAGCGACACCGACATGAACGCGGTGGCCGTCATGCCGACGTCCTCGCCCGCCGGCGCCGCCGGATCGTCCGGATCCAGCGGCGGCTCCGTGGCGGTCACCAGGACCACGCCCGCGGCCAGCCGCGACATGGCGGCGCGGAACTCGTCGTTGCTCACCCCCACAGGATGCCCGGCGGCGGGCACGGACTGGGCGGGCAGCGTGACGGGAGGATGGTTCAGCACACGAGAAACGCTAGTCTGCGCGACACGGCATCCGCATCGGCCGTCGGTCCGAGCGCGGACCTAGGACTCCCGGCGGAGTCCGACGCCTCTCGGGTGTCTCGACCCGATTCGCGTCGGGGGAACAGACAGGGAAAACGCGGAAACCTCACTCAATTGTTCACGTTAGCCTGTGACTTGAGTCACAAGGGCGACTAATTGTTGACCCTGTGTACCGAGTGGGCAGCGCGCTGTGATTCAGTGGCGTGGAAGATGCAATGGGCACCACCCTGAAATGGCGCCGAGGACAACCCTTGATTCGCTGCGAGGTCTCGGGGGGAGGGCGAGCATGGAAACCGAGTCGGAGCCCTACGTCCGTCTGGCGTCCCTGCGGCAGCTGCACCAGGTCATGGCCGACATGAACACCGCCCGCAGCCTCGCCGACACCCTGCAGACCGTCGCCGACGGCGTCGTCACCGCCCTCGGCTACGAACTCGCCTGCGTCAACCTGGTCCGCCCCGACGGCGACCTCGTCGTCGCCGCCTTCTCCGGCAACCCGGCCGCCGAGGCCCTGATCACCGGCCGGGTCGGCTCCCGCGAGTCCTGGGAGCGCCGGCTGAACATGGGCGAGGCGTGGGGCGACCTGATCTTCATACCGCACACCGAGGGCTGGATCCTCGACGACGACGACGTCCCCCAGTGGTTCACCGAGGGCCCCGCCCCCCGCTTCGAGGACGAGTGGCACCCCGCCGACCGCCTCTTCGCGCCGATGTACGCGCCCGGCGGCCAGGGCGGCCCGCACGGCGAACTGCTCGGCGTGCTGTCCGTGGACCGCCCGCGCAACGGCCGCCGCCCCGGCGCCTGGGGCCGCGAGGCCCTGCAGATGTACGCGTTCCAGGCCGCCATCGCGATCAGCAACGCCCGCCTCAGGTCCAACATGCAGCGCGCCCTGGTCCGCCTCGAACGCGAGCAGCAGGCCCTGCGGGCAAGCGAGGAATCCTTCCGGCAGGCATTCGAGTACGCCCCCTCCGGCATGGCCATCGCCGAGATGGGCGGCGACCAGCACGGCCGCATCCTGCGCACCAACGACGCCCTGTGCCGGCTGCTGGGCCGCCCCGCCGCCGCGATGCGCCGCTACTCCTTCTCCGACCTGGTCCACCCCGAGGACATAGGCACCCTGCTCAGGACCTCCGCCGAGGGCGGCCGCGCGGAACTCAGACTGGGCCGCCGCGACGGTACGTACGTCTGGGTGAGCCTGCGCAACAGCGTCGTCGCCGACGCCGCCGACGGCCCCCGCTTCCTGCTCACCCACGTCGAGGACATAGAGGAGCGCAAGCGCCGCGAGCTCCAGCTCGCCCACCGCGCCTCCCACGACTCCCTCACCGGCCTGCCGAACTCCGCCGAACTGCGCGCCCGCCTGTCC
Organism: Streptomyces sp. enrichment culture; assembly: GCF_964272895.1. Taxonomy (GTDB): domain Bacteria; phylum Actinomycetota; class Actinomycetes; order Streptomycetales; family Streptomycetaceae; genus Streptomyces. The sequence goes on along the minus strand of NZ_OZ186832.1, from coordinate 3,440,744 downwards.
GCGCGGCTCTGCCAGCGCCCGCAGTCCGGCCACCCCGGCGAGCTGGAGTCGGTCGACGCCGCCTACGGGCACGCCGTCTACGACACCGGCAGCCACGGCTTCGACTTCCGGCCGGGCGCCGACCCGTACGACGCCTACGACCACCATGTGCACACCGTCGCCCCCGTCGGCGAGCACGACGACGGCACCAAGGGGCTCGCGGTGCTCTTCTGCGACCTCGACGGCTTCAAGTCGATCAACGACCGGTTCGGGCACAACGCGGGCGACGCGGTGCTCATCGAGGTCGCCCGGCGCCTGTCGGGCGGGGTGCGCGACGGTGACACCGTGGCCCGGCTCGGCGGCGACGAGTTCGTGATCCTCGCCGACGGCCTCGGCCGGGCCGACGCCCAGGACCTCGCCGTCCGGCTGCGCAACGAGATCATCCAGCCGATCCGCGCCGAGGGGCGGGCCGTCCGCGTGGGCGCCAGCTTCGGCATCGGCTGGGCGCACTGCGGGATGACCGCGGACGAAGTGCTCAAGTCCGCGGACGAGCGGATGTACGTCGAGAAACGATCTCGTCCCAAACAGCACAGACGTGCGGGATGAACCGCAGGTCAGAGGGTTGATGCGGCCTGAGTCACCCGTTTGGGGGCGTGGAAGCGGGTAGGCTCGCCTCTCTGAAACCCGTACCGCATCTGCCCCGCACCTGTTGAGGAGACCAAGGGATGACGCCCGGCAACAACGGCGCGAGCACGCCCGAGGACGACGACCCGTTCGGCTATCTGTACGCCGACGGTCAGGCCAACGGCGCCCAGCCGCCCTCCGGCGGCTACGGCTACCCGAACTCCGTGAGCCGGGTGCGGACGGTCGGTGAACGCCAGTACGGCCAGCAGCCGGGCGCCACCTACGGCCAGCAGATCCCGCAGCAGGCCGCCTACGGTCAGCAGCAGGCCGCCTACGGCCGCCCGAACCCGCACTACGCGGCACCCGAGACGCTGCCCGGCGGCGGCGCCCCGACGGCCCCGCAGCAGTCGTACGCCAGCGGCGGCGGCCGGGGCCGCGGCCCCAACACCAAGGGCCTCCTGATCGGCGCCCTCGCCGTCGTCGCCGCCGTCGTCATCGGCATCGGCGTCGCCATCGTCAGCGGCGAGGACGACAAGGGCGACAAGACGCAGAACCAGGCCGGCCCCGCCCCCACGGCCACGGAGAGCAAGGACCCGAGCCCGACGGCCAGCTCCAGCGCCGAGGAGCCGATGGAGGCCAAGGAGATCGACGCCAAGGCGCTGCGGCTGTCCCCGGGCGTGGGCCTGGCCACCGACGTCCCCGGCGCCCAGTCCGACGGCGGCGTGTACGTCACCGGCCTGAACCAGCCGGGCGCGTCCGTGACCTGGACGGTCGACGGCATCCCGAAGGAAGGCGTCTACACCCTCTTCGCGGACTACAGCACGGCCGGCGAGGACCAGTCGATGACGCTCACCGTCAACGGCAAGCCCTTCGGCACCAAGCTGAGCATGAAGAACTACGCCCATGCCGCCGACGGCGACTTCGCCAAGGGCTGGACCTACACCTACGCCTATCCGACGCTGACCAAGGGCACCAACACCCTCACCGTCTCCTGCGGGGACGGCGACAAGTGCAACGTCCTGCTGGACCGGCTGAGGATCAAGGAAGGCCAGGTCAAGGAGTAGGCAGGGCCTAGGCCGCGCTGGCCTCCGTCGTCACCGCGACGCGGGCCAGCAGTTCCTCGTAGGCCGTGGGGTCGAACTCGCCCGCCGTCGGCGCGAGGACCGTCGCCGCGGACAGGGCGGCCGCGCGGGCCAGGCGGTCCGGCCAGGGGAGGTTTTCCACCAGGCCCGACAGCAGGCCCGCGACCGCCGAGTCGCCGGCGCCCGTCGGGTTGCCGCGGACATGGGCGGGCGGGGCGGCCCTCCAGTGGCCCTCGGAGGTGACGGCGAGCAGGCCCCGCGCGCCCAGCGAGGCGACCACCGCCCGCGCCCCGCGCCGGCGGGCGTCCTGGGTGGCCCGCAGCGGCTCGTGGGAGCCGGTCAGCTCGGCCAGTTCGTCGGCGTTCGGCTTGATCAGGTCCGGGCGGGCGGCCACGCCCCGGCGCAGCGCCTCTCCGCTGGTGTCCAGCAGCACCGGCACACCCGCCGCCCGCGCGGTCCGCACCAGTCCCGCGTACGCCCCCACCGGGACCCCCGGCGGCAGGCTGCCGCACAGCGCCACCACCGACGCCGACGCGAGCAGACGTCCGTAGGCGTCCTGGAAGGCGGCCCACTCGGCCGGGGTCACCGGCGGGCCGGGTTCGTTGAGCTGGGTGGTGTCGCCGGTGGTCTCGTCGACGACGGCGATCGTGCGGCGGGTCGCCCCGCCGACCGGCACCAGCGCGTCGACCACCCCCGGCGTCGCCCCGAGCCGCTCCCGGAGCGCACGGCCCGTGCCGCCGCCCGCGAAGCCGGTGACCGTCACCCGGTGGCCGAGCGCGGCGAGCACCCGTGCCACGTTGATCCCCTTGCCGCCGGGCCGCTCCACGACCTCGGAGACCCGGTGGGAGGAGTGCGGCCGCAGGGACCGCACGCGGTAGGTGATGTCGAGAGCGGTGTTCAGTGTGACCGTGAGGATCACCTGGCCCGACCTCCCCCGAGAACGCTGGCTGACTGACTGTCCGAGGGTCCCGATCATGCCAAAGAGACGGCGACCGGCCCAGCCCAGGACCGGCCACCGTCTCCCCGCCGATGGCGGATTCAGCCCAGTCGGGGATCGACCACCCATTCCCCCCGCCGCATGACGCCCTTGACGTCGAAGCCGGCGTCCAGCACCACCAGGTCGGCGTACTTGCCGGGCTCCAGGGAGCCCACGGAGTCCCACAGGCCCAGCAGCCGCGCCGGGTTGGCGGACAGCGCGGCGACCACGTCGGCGACCGGCAGCCGGTCGATCGTCACCGCCCGCTTGAACGCGCGGTCCAGCGTCAGCGTGGACCCGGCGATCGAACCGCCCTCCACCAGCCGCGCCACCCCGTCCGCGACCTCGACCTCCAGCGGGCCCAGCATGTAGCGGCCGTCGCCGAAACCGGCCGCGTCCATCGCGTCGGTGATGAACGCGACCCGGTCCGCGCCCGCGTGACGGAACGCCAGCTCCAGGGCGGCCGGGTGCAGATGCGTCCCGTCGTTGATCAGCTCGACGGTGACCCGCTCGTCCTCCAGCAGGGCGGCGATCGGGCCGGGCGCGCGGTGGCCGAGCGCCGGCATCGCGTTGAACAGGTGGGTGGCGACCGTCGCGCCCGCCTCGATCGCCTCGACCGTCTGCTCGTAGGTGGCGTCCGTGTGGCCGACCGCCGCGATCACGCCGTGCTCGGCGAGCAGGCGTACGGAGTCGATGCCGCCCGGCAGCTCGGTGGCGAGGGTGACCATCTTGGCGTGCCCGCGCGCCGCGTCGATCAGCTTGCGCACCTCCGCCGGGTCCGGGTCGCGCAGCAGCTCCTCGGAGTGCGCGCCCTTGCGGCAGGGGGAGATGAACGGGCCCTCGAAGTGGATGCCGGCGATGTCGCCCTGTTCGGCGAGTTCGGAGAGGAGGCCGGCGCGGTGGGTGAGGAAGTCCATGTCGCCGGTGACGGTGGAGGCGACGAGGGTGGTGGTGCCGTGCAGGCGGTGGGTGTGGATGCCCTTGACCACGTCGTCCGCCGTGCCCGAGGTGAACGAGGCGCCACCGCCGCCGTGGTTGTGGATGTCGACGAATCCTGGGACCAGGTAGTGGCCGGTTACGTCGATGACCTGGGCGTTCTCCGGGGAGGTGCGCGCGATGCGGGTGCCGTCGACGATCAGCTGGCCGTTCTCGACGGGTCCTGTGGGGAGGACGACCGTCGCGCCGGTGAGCACCAGGGGGGTCTTCGCCGTTGCGGGGTGCGGGTGGTCCGTGGTTGCTCGCGCCCGCGCGGCGGCAGCCGCACATTCCATAGGGCCCCGCGCCCCTGAGGGGGTTGCCATTAGGGCGTTTCCTCCTTGCCGTCGTTGTTGTCCAGGAGATCCCAGGCCAGGAGGCCCGCGCCCAGGCAGCCGGCCGTGTCGCCCAGGGCCGCCGGGACGATGCTCGGCAGCTTCTGGAAGGTGACGCGCTCCCTCACCGCGTCGCGCAGCGGTGAGAACAAGGTTTCCCCCGCCTCGGCGAGACCGCCACCGATGATCAGCGTGCGGGGGTCCAGCAGGGTGAGGGCGGTGACCAGGCCGTCGGCGAGCGCGTCGACGGCCTCGCCCCAGACCCGTACGGCGTTCGGGTCGCCGGACACGACGGCCCGCGCACAGTCGGCGGCGTCCGCCGCGGGATCGCCGCAGGCGCCAGCCCATGCCTCGCTGACCGCGGACGCGGACGCGTACCGCTCCAGGCAGCCGCGCTGACCGCACGGGCAGGGGGTGCCCCCGTGCCGTACGACGATGTGGCCGATCTCGCCCGCGAAGCCGTGGGCGCCCGCCTCCACCCGGCCGTCCAGACCGATCGCGCCGGCGATGCCGGTGCCCAGCGGCACGAACAGGAAGCGGTCGGCGCCGCGGCCCGCCCCGACGCGGCCCTCGGCGAGACCGCCGGTGCGCACGTCGTGGCCGAGGGCGACCGGTATGCCGCCGAGCCGCTTGGCCATCAGTTCGCGCAGGGGTACGTCGCGCCAGCCGAGGTTGGCGGCGTAGGCGGCGACGCCGAGTGCCTCGTCGACGATGCCGGGGACCGCGACCCCGGCCGCGCTCGCCGGTTCGCCGAAGTGCTGCTCGCCGTATGCCTGGAGCTCGGCGGCGAAGTCGAGGATGCCGTCGACGACCGCGTCCGGGCCGCGCTCGCGCCCGGTGGCCCGGCGTGCCTGGTGCAGCAGCTCGCCGTTCGCCCCGGCCAGGGCGGCCTTCATCCCGGTGCCGCCCACATCGAGGGCGATGACATGTCTCACGGGGGACAGTGTGGACCGAGGACCCGCAAGAGGTCTAGTCCACTTACGTGGTGTAGACCATACTTCGGATAGCGGACGCTCAGGGGAGCGTCCCACGGAACTCAGGGCAGGGGCTCGGTAGTGCAGCGGCGTAGGACGGCAATGGTCGCGGTGGTCTCCGCGCTGGGGATGACGGCGGTGCTCGGCGGCTGCGGGATCGGCGACGGCTCCGAGGACGTCACCCTGAAGCTGGTCGCCGCCGACTACGGCGACAGCGCGGCCAACAGCTCCAAGAAGTACTGGGACAAGCTGGTCACCGCCTACGAGGCCGAGCACCCCGGCGTGCAGATCGACGTCTCCGTCTACTCCTGGAACGACGTCGACCGCAAGGTCAAGGAGATGGTCGAGGCGGGCGACGCCCCCGACATGGCCCAGATCGGTGCGTACGCCGACTACGCCGCCGACGATCTGCTCCACACCGCCGACGAACTGCTCTCCATCACCACCCAGGCCGACTTCGCCGGGCAGCTCGCCGACGCCGGCAAGATCGACGGACGGCAGTACGGCATGCCGTTCGCCGCGTCCACGCGGCTGCTGTTCTACAACAAGGAGCTCTTCGCCGAGGCCGGGCTCACCCCGCCCACCACCTGGGCCGAGCTGGCCGAGGCCGCCGAGGCGCTGAAGGAGGAGGGCGTGACCTACCCGTACGCCCTGCCGCTCGGGCCCGAGGAGGCGCAGGCCGAGACCATGCAGTGGCTGCTCAGCGGCGGTGGCGGGTACACCGACACGCTCGGCACGTACGGCATCGACTCCGCGCAGAACGTCGACACCTTCACCTGGCTGCGCGACCAGCTGGTCGGCAAGGGCCTGACCGGGCCGGTCGCGCCGGGCGAGCTGAACCGCGCCGACGCGTTCGCCGCGTTCGCCGACGGCAAGGTCGGCATGCTCAACGGACACCCCTCGCTGATGAAGATCGCCGGGAAGAAGGGCGTGAAGTTCGGCATGGTGCCGATGCCCGGCGTCAACGGCGAGAGCAAGTCGACGATGGGGGTCGCCGACTGGATGCTGGCGTTCAAGAAGGACGGGCACCGCGACCAGGTCGGGGAGTTCCTGGACTTCGTCTACAGCGAGAAGAACGTGCTCGACTTCTCCCGCGAGTACGACCTGCTGCCCGTCACCAACTCCGCCTCGGCGGTGATGAGCGCGGACGCCGGGGACCGGCATCTCAAGCCGTTCCTCGACGAGCTGGGGCTCGCCGAGTTCTACCCGGTCGGCAAGACGTCCTGGGCCGCGGTCAGCGCGGCGGTCAAGGCCGAGATCGGGAAGGCGGTCGCGCCCGAGGGCAGCCCGTCGGCCGTCCTGAGCTCCCTGGAGGCCAAGGCGACGCAGGCGGACGCGGAGTCGGCGGACTGAGGCCGCCGGGCAGCTCGGGGCCGCTGTCAGTGGCCGGGGTTACTGTGCGGGCATGGACGTGGAAGGGCTCGGACAGCGGGAGCGGGACATCCTCGCGCTGGAGCGGCGCGGTTTCGCCGGACCCGGCGCGAAGGAGCGGGCGATACGGGAGCAGCTGGGGCTGGCGCCGGTGCGCTACTACCAGCTGCTGAACGCCCTGCTCGACGATCCCCGGGCGCTGGCCCACGACCCGGTGACGGTCAACCGGCTGCGCCGGGTGCGGGAGGCACGGCGGGCCGAGCGCTGACCTGCTCTCGCCGGCCGGGGGCGGTGTGACTCTCGTCCCGCGTCGGTGAGCCGTGCGTGGGGCGGGGGGAGCGTGGATAGGGTCGCGGTATGGGCAGCCATGAGCACGCTTCCAACGAACGTACGGGCGCGGGTACGGACGGCGCCGCTCTGCCGGTCCCCGTCACCCCGGCCGGCCGCGACGGGCTCGACGCGCTTCTGGCCGGGCCGGACCGGGCGGTGATCGCCCTCGACTTCGACGGCACGCTCGCGCCGATCGTGCCGGACCCCGACCAGGCACGCGCCCACGCCGACGCCGTCCCCGCGCTGGCCCGGCTCGCGCCGAGGGTGGCGTCCGTCGCGGTGATCACCGGGCGGCCGCCGGGGGTCGCCGTGCGGTACGGGGGGTTCGCCGGGGTCGCCGGGCTGGAGCACCTGGTCGTGCTCGGGCACTACGGGGCCGAGCGCTGGGACGCGGCGACCGGTCGCGTGAGCGCGCCTGCGCCGCATCCCGGTGTCGCGGCCGTCCGCGCCGAACTGCCGGGGGTCCTCGACTCCGTCGGGGAGTGGCAGGGGACATGGGTCGAGGAGAAGGGGCGCGCGCTCGCCGTCCACACACGCCGGGCGCGTGATCCGCAGGCCGCGTTCGAGGCGCTGCGGGAACCGCTGGGCGCGCTGGCCGCGCGGCACGGGCTGATCGTGGAGCCGGGGCGTCTGGTCCTCGAACTGCGCCCACCGGGCATGGACAAGGGCGTGGCCTTCGCGGAGTACGTCCGTGAGGTGGGCGCCGGGTGTGTCCTCTACGCCGGTGACGACCTGGGTGACCTGCCCGCGTTCGCCGCGGTCGAGAAGCTCCGCTCCGAGGGCGTGCCGGGCCTGCTGGTGTGCAGCGGCAGCGACGAGGTGGCCGAGCTGCGGGAACGGGCGGACGTGGTGGTCGACGGCCCGCAGGGCGTGGTGCGGCTGCTGTCGGCCGTGGCGGCGCGGCTGGGGTGAGGGCGGGGCGCCTTCTCGCCGTTGCCCGGTCTCGCCGTGGGCGACGCGGCACCCAGCCGGCGCGGGGGAGCGTCACCCACCCCCGGCCCGCACCTGCGCCGGGTCAGTGCGTCAGCGCGTTCAGCTGGTCCATGAACCACTGGGCCGGCGGCAGGGCGGTGGCCGCGGCGGCCAGGCGTTTCGTGCGCTCCGCCCGCTCCTCCGAAGGCATGGTCAGGGCCGCGTGCAGCGCCTCCGCCGTGCCGACGACGTCGTACGGGTTGACGCCCACCGCGTCCTCGCCCAGCTCCTCGTACGCCCCCGCCTCGCGTGAGAGCACCAGCGCGCAGCCGCTGTCCGAGACGACGGGGACCTCCTTGGCGACGAGGTTCATGCCGTCGCGGATGGGGTTGACGAGGGCGACGTCGGCGAGGCGGTAGGCGGCCAGGGAGCGGGCGAAGTCGTCCTTGACGTGGAGGACGACCGGCGTCCAGTCAGGGGTGCCGTAGCGGAGGTTGATGTCCTCGGCGACGCGCTGCACCTCGGCCGTGTAGTCGCGGTACACCGCGAGGTCCTGGCGGGAGGGGTAGGCGAAGGCCACGTGCACCACCCGCTCGCGCCACTCGGGGTGGGCCTCCAGCAGGTGCCGGTAGGCGAGCAGGCCCCGCACGATGTTCTTGGACAGCTCCGTACGGTCGACCCGCACGATCGCCCTGCGGCCCGCGCCGATCTCCTCCCGCAGCCCGGCGATCCGCTCGTCGACGTCGTCCTCGTGCGCGCGCCGGCGCAGGAAGTCCGCGTCGGCGCCCAGCCCGTGCACGCCGATCCGGGTCTCCCCGAGGCCGCCCGCGAACCGCTCGCAGCACGCGGTGAAGGCGTCCGCCCAGCGCCGGGTGAGGAAGCCGAGCCGGTCCGCGCCGAGCATGCCGCGCAGCAGCCGGGCGGCGATGTCGTCCGGCAGCATGCGGAAGTACTCCGGCGGCGCCCAGGGCGTGTGCGAGAAGTGGCCGATGCGCAGATCGGGGCGCAGCTCGCGGAGCATGCCGGGCGCCAGCGCGAGGTGGTAGTCCTGCACCATCACCGCCGCGCCCTCGGCCGCCTCCTGGGCCAGCGCCTCGGCGAAGGCGCGGTTGTACGCCTCGTACGACGCCCACTGCCGCCGGAACTCCAGGTCGAAGACCGGCTCCAGAGGCGTCTGGTAGAGCATGTGGTGGACGAACCACAGGACCGAGTTGGCGATGCCGTTGTAGGCGTCCGCGTGGACGTCGGCCGGAATGTCCAGCATCCGTACGCCCTGCTGCCCCTCCCCGCGGCGCACCGCCTCCCGGTCGGCGTCGCTCAGCGCCGCGCAGACCCAGACGGCGCCCGCGTCCGGGCCGATCGCCGAGAGTCCGGAGACGAGCCCGCCGCCGCCCCGCTTGGCGTGCAGCGAGCCGTCCTCGCGCAGTTCGTAGGAGACCGGGCCGCGGTTGGACGCGAGCAGCACCTGTGCACCGTGCGTGGAAGCCATACGCCTCAACCTAGCCCGGCCCGGAAACGCTCAAACGTGCGGATCGGCCAGGTGCGGCCGCCCTGGCGCGTCACGCCACCTTGCGCGCGGCGTACTCGGCGATCTCCACCATCGGCGGGCGCTCCTCCGTGTCGACGGAGTACGTGCGCGCCTCGAACCCGTCCTCGCCCCGCTCGAACTGGGTGAGCGCGGGCCGGATCAGATGCCCGCGGGCGAGGCGGAGCTGGGCCGTGCGGTAGATCGCCGCCGCCATGCGGCCGAGGGCCTGGCCGTCCTGGTGGCGGTGCTTGCGCACCCCTACGTCCACCTGGGCGAGGGCGTCGAGGCCGACGAGATGCAGGGAGTCGACCAGCATGCCGAGCTCGACGCCGTAGCCGACGGGGAACGGCAGCTGTTCGAGGAGGGTGCGCCGGGCTGCGTACTCGCCGCCCAGCGGCTGGACGAACCCGGCCAGCTGCGGCCAGTGCATGTTGAGCAGCGGGCGGGCCATCAGTTCGGTGACCCGGCCGCCCTGGCCCGCGGCGCCGGCCAGCGGGCGGTCGTACATGCCCTTGACCAGGTCCACGTCCGGGTCGGTGAGCAGCGGGCCGACGATGCCGGAGACGAAGTCGGAGGAGAACTCCTTCAGGTCGGCGTCGACGAAGCAGACGATGTCCCCGGTGGTGACGAGCAGGGAGCGCCACAGCACCTCCCCCTTGCCGGGGACGGCCGGGATGCGGGGCAGGATCGTGTCGCGGTGCACGACCTTGGCGCCCGCCGCGGCGGCCACCTCGGAGGTGCGGTCGGTCGAGCCGGAGTCGACGACGACTATCTCGTCGACCAGGGGCGCCTGGTGCATGAGGTCGTGGCGGATGACGGAGACGATGTCACCGACCGTCTCCTCCTCGTTGAGCGCGGGGAGCACGACGGAGACCGTCTGCCCGCTCGCGCGCTTGGCGGCCAGGATCTGGTGCAGCGGGCGGTCGGCGGCGGACCAGGAGCGGGTGGTCAGCCAGCGCTCGACTTCTTCCAGCACAGCCTGGGGCTCCTCTGCGTTCTCTCGGCGAGGGTGGGGTCTCAGGGGATTCTGTGATCCATCTCGCGGTTCGGACGGCTATCTCAACTGTCCTGGCCTTCGGTTACAGTCTTGAACAACGCTGATGACCATCGCATGTCGGGGGTCGTATGCGTGGACAACTCCATACCGCTCATCCAGAGGGGCAGAGGGATACGGCCCGATGAAGCCCCGGCAACCCTCCAGTCGGTTCTCCTGACATTCGTGCAGCGAGGCTCCCGGCTAGGGAAGGTGCCAAATCCGTCTCACGGCGAGATGCGTCGTGAGGAAGATGAGGAGAAAGGGCCTCGCCTCACATGGCTGTGCAGACTGTTGCAAGCTCCACCGATTCCGCCGTCGACCTCGGCCCCGCCGCCGCCCTGAGCTGCCGCGAGTGCGGACACCGGGTACCCCTCGGGCCCGTCTTCGCCTGCGAGGAGTGTTTCGGGCCGCTGGAGATCGCCTACGACTTCTCCTCCTACGACGCCGAAGAGCTCCGCAAGCGCATCGAGGCCGGTCCCGCGAACATCTGGCGGTACGCGCCGCTGCTGCCCGTCCCCGCGGACGTGGCCGGCAAGCCGAACCTGAACCCCGGCTGGACCAAGCTCGTCCAGGCCGACCACCTGGCGGCCGAGCTGGGTGTCGAGGCCGGCAAGCTCTTCGTCAAGGACGACTCGGGCAACCCCACCCACTCCTTCAAGGACCGCGTGGTCGCCCAGGCCCTGGAGGCCGCGCGCGCCTTCGGCTTCACCACCCTGTCCTGCTCCTCCACCGGCAACCTCGCCGGTGCCGTCGGCGCCGCCGCCGCCCGCGCCGGCTTCCGCTCCTGCGTGTTCATCCCGCACGACCTGGAGCAGGGCAAGGTCGTCATGGCCGCGGTCTACGGCGGCGAACTCGTCGGCATCGAGGGCAACTACGACGATGTCAACCGTTTCTGCTCCGAGCTCATCGGCGACCCGGCGGGCGAGGGCTGGGGCTTCGTCAACGTCAACCTGCGGCCGTACTACGCGGAGGGGTCCAAGACCCTGGCGTACGAGATCTGCGAGCAGCTCGGCTGGAAGCTGCCCGACCAGATCGTCGTGCCGATCGCGTCCGGCTCGCAGCTGACGAAGATCGACAAGGGGCTGCAGGAGCTGATCAAGCTCGGGCTCGTCGAGGACAGGCCGTACAAGATCTTCGGCGCGCAGGCCGAGGGCTGCTCGCCGGTGTCCACGGCCTTCAAGGCCGGCCACGACGTGGTCCGCCCGCAGAAGCCGAACACCATCGCCAAGTCGCTGGCCATCGGCAACCCGGCCGACGGCCCCTACGTCCTGGACATCGCCCGCCGCACGGGCGGCGCCGTGGAGGACGTGACCGACGAGCAGGTCGTCCACGCGATCAAGCTGCTCGCCCGGACCGAGGGGATCTTCGCCGAGACGGCGGGCGGCGTGACGGTGGGCGTCACGCGCAAGCTGATCGAGAACGGTCTGCTCGACCCCGCCAAGACCACCGTCGTCCTCAACACCGGCGACGGCCTCAAGACCCTCGACGCGGTGGCCGGCACCGGCCTCACCGCCACCATCCGTCCCAACCTGGACTCCTTCCGAGAGGCTGGCCTCGCATGAGCGTGACCGTCCGCATCCCCACCATCCTGCGTACCTACACCGGCGGTCAGGCCGAGGTCCCCGCCGAGGGCGCGACCCTCGCCGAGGTCATCGCCGATCTGGAGAAGAACCACACGGGGATCGCCGCCCGTGTCCTGGACGACCAGGGCAAGCTGCGCCGGTTCGTGAACGTGTACGTCAACGACGACGACGTGCGCTTCGAGCAGGGCCTGGAGACGGCCACCCCGGACGGCGCCGGCGTCTCGATCATTCCGGCGGTCGCCGGCGGCTGAGACCCGCCCGCTCATTACCCTCGGTAAGGGCGGTCACCGAGAGTTCAACGAATTGCCCCCTCCGTGAGAGAAACGGAGGGGGCAATTCTGCATGGTTGAGCGCGGTAGAGTTGGGGAAGCAGCCGCCACCCCGCATGCCGGGCGCATATGAGTTTCGCTCGGGGATCCGTGGAGAACCGTCGAGAAGCAGCCAAAGTGGGTGGCGGATTTACGCCTTTCGCCCCTCTTTGCGTGGCCCGACTTGCCCTGGATTCGGGTGAATTCTCGGTAAATTCCCGACCGGTCGCGTCCTGAATTCTCGTCCGATTGACCTGTTGCAGACGGCAGTTGGACAGATACATTCAGCCGCGGTCGACGCGTTCCGGCGCACGCCCCCGACCAATGGGGGGTGAGGTCTGACCCGGGTCCGCGAAGTGTGGATCTGTGCAAGGGCCAGTAATAGGGGAGTTAGGCATGGCTCAGGGCACCGTCAAGTGGTTCAACGCGGAGAAGGGGTACGGCTTCATCGCGGTCGACGGTGGTGCGGACGTCTTCGTCCACTACAGCGCGATTCAGATGGACGGTTACCGCACCCTGGAAGAGGGCCAGCGGGTCGAGTTCGAGATCTCGCAGGGCCAGAAGGGTCCGCAGGCCGACATGGTTCGCGTCACCGCCTGAACGATTCTTTCGACGAAGGGCCCGCACCCGCACAGGGTGCGGGCCCTTCGTCTGCTCGCGGGGTCGTCCCGCGCCCCTGTTCGCCCGGGGCTGATCCCCGCCGGTAGCAGGGGCCGGACCCTGAGAGGCGCTTGCACTCGACAGGGGCGAGTGCTAATCATTGGCGTTAGCACTCTGAAGGTGAGAGTGACAGCGAAGGACCGGGTCGGTGAGGCCCGCGGGCCGGGTGGGGCAAGGAACCACGAGGCCGGCGAGCCGTCCGTCGCGGGCGCGGGCGCGGTCCGAAGGAATCACCCCCAGTCCTGGAGGGACCACTTCACATGGCCAAGATCATCGCGTTCGACGAGGAGGCGCGGCGCGGCCTCGAGCGCGGCATGAACCAGCTCGCGGACGCCGTCAAGGTGACGCTCGGCCCCAAGGGTCGCAACGTCGTCCTCGAGAAGAAGTGGGGCGCCCCCACGATCACCAACGATGGTGTCTCCATCGCCAAGGAGATCGAGCTCGAGGACCCGTACGAGAAGATCGGCGCCGAGCTGGTCAAGGAAGTCGCCAAGAAGACGGACGACGTCGCCGGTGACGGTACGACCACGGCCACCGTTCTCGCCCAGGCGCTCGTCCGCGAGGGTCTGCGCAACGTCGCCGCCGGTGCCAACCCGATGGCCCTGAAGCGCGGTATCGAGAAGGCCGTCGAGGCCGTCTCCGGTGCGCTGCTCGACCAGGCCAAGGAGGTCGAGACCAAGGAGCAGATCGCCTCCACCGCCTCCATCTCCGCCGCCGACACCCAGATCGGCGAGCTCATCGCCGAGGCCATGGACAAGGTCGGCAAGGAAGGCGTCATCACCGTCGAGGAGTCGCAGACCTTCGGTCTGGAGCTCGAGCTCACCGAGGGCATGCGCTTCGACAAGGGCTACATCTCCGCCTACTTCGCGACCGACATGGAGCGCATGGAGGCGGTGCTCGAGGACCCGTACATCCTCATCGCCAACTCCAAGATCTCCTCGGTCAAGGACCTGCTCCCGCTCCTGGAGAAGGTCATGCAGTCGGGCAAGCCGCTGCTGATCATCGCCGAGGACGTCGAGGGCGAGGCCCTGTCGACCCTGGTCGTCAACAAGATCCGCGGCACCTTCAAGTCCGTCGCCGTCAAGGCCCCGGGCTTCGGCGACCGCCGCAAGGCCATGCTCGGCGACATCGCCATCCTCACGGGCGGCGAGGTCATCTCCGAGGAGGTCGGCCTCAAGCTGGAGAACGCGACCCTGGACCTCCTGGGCCGCGCCCGCAAGGTCGTCATCACCAAGGACGAGACCACCATCGTCGACGGTGCCGGCTCCTCGGAGCAGGTCAACGGCCGCGTCAACCAGATCCGCGCCGAGATCGAGAACAGCGACTCCGACTACGACCGCGAGAAGCTGCAGGAGCGTCTGGCCAAGCTCGCCGGCGGCGTCGCGGTCATCAAGGCCGGTGCCGCCACCGAGGTGGAGCTCAAGGAGCGCAAGCACCGCATCGAGGACGCCGTCCGCAACGCGAAGGCGGCCGTCGAGGAGGGCATCGTCGCCGGTGGTGGCGTGGCCCTGCTGCAGGCGTCCGAGGTCTTCGAGAAGCTGGAGCTGGAGGGCGACGAGGCCACCGGTGCCGCCGCCGTCAAGCTGGCGCTGGAGGCCCCGCTGAAGCAGATCTCCGTGAACGCCGGCCTCGAGGGCGGCGTCATCGTGGAGAAGGTGCGCAACCTGCCCGTCGGCCACGGTCTGAACGCCGCGACCGGTGAGTACGTCGACATGATCGCCGAGGGCATCATCGACCCGGCGAAGGTGACCCGTTCCGCGCTGCAGAACGCCGCCTCCATCGCCGCGCTGTTCCTCACCACCGAGGCCGTCATCGCCGACAAGCCGGAGAAGGCCGCGGCCCCGGCCGGCGGCGGCATGCCGGGCGGTGACATGGACTTCTGATCGGCCTCCGGCTGATCGCCTGTCCTTCGCGAGGGCGGCATCCCCTGTCCGTGACAGGGGGTGCCGCCCTTCGGCGTGTCCAGGGTCATGCACGGGGCCCGTAGGCAGGTACTTAAGAACCTGCAACAATGCACACTCACATACCGAGCGGTTTCACCCGTCGGACGACCTGAGGAGCCCCTACGTGAGCGTCACCGAGTCCCCCGCCTCCCGCGCCGCCGCGGTGCTGTCCCGGCCGATCACGCTGAACGGCCTCACCGTCCCCAACCGGATCGTGATGGCGCCCATGACCCGTATGTTCTCCCCCGGCGGCATCCCCGGCGAGGACGTCCGGTCCTACTACGCCCGCCGCGCCGCGGCCGGTGTGGGCCTGATCGTCACCGAGGGCACGTACGTCGGCCACGAGTCGGCCGGCAACAGCCGCCGCGTCCCCCGCTTCCACGGCGAGGAGCAGCTGGCGGGCTGGGCGAAGGTCGCCGAGGACGTCCACGCGGCCGGCGGCACCATCGTCCCGCAGCTGTGGCACATCGGCATGGTCCGCAAGCAGGGCGACGGCCCCTTCCCGGACGCCCCCGCCATGGGCCCCTCCGGTCTGGTCGCCGCGGGCGCCGAACCCACGGGCAAGGCCATGACCCAGCAGGACCTGGACGACGTGATCGCCGCGTTCGCGCGGGCCGCCGCGGACGCCGAGCGCATCGGCTTCGACGGCGTGGAGCTCCACGGCGCCCACGGCTACCTCATCGACCAGTTCCTGTGGGCCGGCACCAACCGTCGTACCGACGCCTACGGCGGCGACGCGGTGGCCCGCACCCGGTTCGCGGCCGAGATCGTGGCGGCCGTGCGGGAGGCGGTCTCGCCGTCGTTCCCCGTCCTCTTCCGCTACTCCCAGTGGAAGCAGCAGGACTACACCGCCCGCCTCGCCGAGACGCCCGAGGAACTGGAGGCGATCCTGACCCCGCTCGCCGCGGCCGGCGTCGACGTCTTCCACGCCTCCACCCGGCGCTACTGGCTCCCCGAGTTCGACGGCTCCGACCTCAACCTGGCCGGCTGGACGAAGAAGCTCACCGGCAAGCAGGTCATCTCCGTCGGCTCGGTCGGCCTCGACGGCGACTTCCTGAACGCCTTCCAGGGCGAGGGCGCGCCGCTCGGCAGCCTGGACAACCTCCTGGACCGGCTGGAGGCCGACGAGTTCGACATGGTCGCCGTCGGCCGCGCGCTGCTCCAGGACCCCGAGTGGGCGGTCAAGGTGCTCGCCGGCCGCGTGGACGAGCTCAGGCCCTACGACGCGGCGTCGGTGAAGACCCTCAGCTGACGGTCACAGACTGCCGTTCAGCGGCTCGATGTCGACGCGCACCGGGGTGCCCCACACCCGCAGCACCTCGTAGTCGGTGAACTCGTGCACGAGCCGGTAGGCCATCGCCGCCCGCGGGCCGCGCCGCTGGGCGGCCAGATACAGCTCCGCCTCGCGCCGGTCCCGCCGGGGCGTGCCGCACAGCTGCCACTCCTGCCCGTTCCACAGCTCCGGCAGATACCGCTGCTGGGGCTGCGGCCGGTCCCCGCGCACCCCGTACCGCGAGGGCGCGCTCTCCGGCGGCCGCCGGGCGGCGGGCCCGTTGATCTCCGCCCGCCGGGCCGCCCTGCGCCGCGTCTCGCACAGCAGGCACAGGTCCGGGGCGGCGCTGTCCACGGGCCCGTGCGGGTGCTCGGCGCACCGCGTGGCCGGAGCCGCCGTCGCCACGCTCTCCTCCAGCAGGTCCAGGGCGCGCCGCAGATCCCCCTTCACCTCGTGCAGCTTGGCGTCGGGAGTGTCGGCCGTCAGCGCCTCCCCGTGCTCGCCGAGAAGACGCAGGGCGCGGCCGAGAGCGGTGAGCTGGGCGTGGTTCATGGTGTCCCAGGGTAAGAGGTGCGGCCGCGGTCCGGCCCCTCGCCGTGGGCCGGGGCGCAGGGCTCGGTGCCCGAGGCCGTCTCCCCGAGCCCGCGCAGCCCCACCGCGTACGTCACCGCGAACCCCACCACGTAGCCCGTCAGCAGGCCCCCGGCGTAGATCGCCGCGGTCGGGAGCAGCCCTCTGTTCCCGGCCAGCAGCGGGAAGAGTGCCCAGCCCGAGGGACCGATGGCGGTGGCGCCGACCTTGTCGCCGAGCATGGCGAAGAGGCCGAGGAAGGCGCCGCCCGCCGCGCCGCCCGCGCAGGCGGTGAGGAAGGGGCGGCCGAGGGGGAGAGAGACGCCGTAGATCAGGGGTTCGCCCACGCCCAGCAGGCCGGCCGGCAGGGCCGAGCGGATCGTTCTGCGCAGTGAGGCGTCGTGGCGCAGGCGGAGGTAGACCGCCGCGGCCGCGCCCACCTGGCCCGCGCCGGCCATGGCCAGCACGGGGAGCAGGACGGTGTAGGTCTGCTGCTCGATGAGGGTGGTGTGCAGGGGGATCAGGGCCTGGTGCAGGCCCAGCATCACCAGCGGCAGGAACAGGCCGCCCAGGACCAGGCCCGCCACCACGCCCGTGGTCGTCAGCAGCCAGGTCGCCGCCTCCCCGATGGCCGTGGAGACCTCGCCGGCCACGTACATGAGGCCGTAGAGCGTCGTCAGGCCCGCGATCAGGACCGTCAGGGCGGGGGTGAGGAGCACGTCCAGCGCGGCCGGGACATGGCGGTGGCACCACTTCTCCACACCGGTGCCCAGCAGGGCCGCCGCCAGGGCGCCCAGGACGCCTCCCTGGCCGGGGGCGAGGGTGAGGCCGAACGCGGTCACCTTCGCCACGCCCGGATAGACGACCACCGCCGCGATCGCGCCGCCCAGCACCGGTGTGCCGCCGAACTCCTTGGCCGTGTTGTGGCCGACGAACACCGCGATGAGTGCCATGAACGCGGAGGCGATCGCCGACAGGGCGGGGGTGAGGCCGGGCAGCAGGCCGGTGTTCGCCAGCAGTCCGCTCAGGCCCGCGAGGATGCCGCAGCCGATGAGGGCGGGGATCAGCGGCACGAAGATGTTCGCCACGCGGCGCAGCGCCAGCTTCAGCGGGGTGGCGTTGCGGCGCCGCTGCTCCTGCTTCAACGCCTGTCCCCGCGCCGCGAGTTCCGCCGCCGCTCCGCGCTCCTCCAGCAGCTCCTCGAACGCCGATGTCACCCGGCCGACCGCCCCCGGCCCCAGCACCACCTGGCAGGTGCCGTCGGCGACGACGCCCAGCACGGCCGGCAGCGCCCGCAGGGCCTGTTCGTCGACGAGCGCGGGGTCGGCCAGGCCGAGGCGCAGCCGGGTCATGCAGTGGGCGACGGAGGTGACGTTGGCGGGGCCGCCGACCAGGGGGAGGATCGCGGCCGCTGTGGCGTGGGGGTCGTCCGGGCTCAGGGGCATGCCCCGAGCGTGCGGTCAGCCCGCCGCCGTGGCCAGCGCGGCACGCAGCCTGCCGCCGGACTCCTCCAGAAGGCGGGCGGCCGTCGGGCCGTCCACCCCCGCCAGGATCGTCAGGATCGCGTCCTTCACCTCGCCGTCGGTGGCGGCCAGCGCGGCCTCGACCTCCTCGTCGGTGGCGCCGGTGGCGAGGGCGACGATACGGCGGGAGCGGGCGCGCAGCTTGTCGTTGGAGGCGCGGACGTCGACCATCAGGTTCCCGTAGGTCTTGCCCAGCCGGATCATCGTGATCGTCGAGATCATGTTGAGGACCAGCTTCTGCGCGGTGCCCGCCTTCAGACGGGTCGAGCCGGTGATCAGCTCCGGGCCGGTGACGATCTCGATGCCGTGCTCCGCCGCGGCGGCCAGCGGGGAACCGGCGTTGCAGGACAGGCCCACGGTGAGGGCGCCGTGCGCTCGCGCGTGGGTCACGGCCGCCACCGCGTACGGGGTGCGGCCGGACGCGGAGATGCCGACCACCGTGTCCTCG
This sequence comes from Streptomyces sp. enrichment culture, assembly GCF_964272895.1. Classification (GTDB taxonomy): domain Bacteria; phylum Actinomycetota; class Actinomycetes; order Streptomycetales; family Streptomycetaceae; genus Streptomyces. The sequence goes on along the minus strand of NZ_OZ186832.1, from coordinate 3,422,314 downwards.
GGGGCGGGTTTGAGGGCGTCCAGGTCGGCCCTCGCCAGTTCCTCGGAGTCCTCCGCGCCCTCGATCGACGTCACCATCGCCTGCGGGCCGCCCGCGATCAGGCCGATCACCTGGGAGGGGTCGGTGTTGAAGGTGGGCGGGCACTCGGAGGCGTCCAGGATGCCGAGGCGGCCGGCGGTTCCGGCGCCGGCGTAGATCAGGCGTCCGCCGTTCGCCATCCGGCGGCTCACGGCGTCGATGGCGGCGGCGATCTCGGGGAGACGCTCGGCGACGGCGGTGGGGACGGTCGCGTCCCCCGCGTTCATCAGCTGGGCGATCTCGAGGGTGGGGAGCTGGTCGATGTCCGCGAGGTCCTGCCGGAAGGCTTCGGTGGACAGGGCGTTGAGGTCCTGGGGGTTCATGGAGGCGGCTCTCTCCGGCTTTCAGAAGACCGTAGGGCTTGTTCGTCGTGGGTTCGTGCGGGTTGTCTGTGGCTGGTCGCGCAGTTCCCCGCGCCCCTGACCGGCATCCACTTCACCGGCGATGTCTATGTGCCAGTGCCTCGTACGACGCCGCCAGTGCGGGGGCCGCCGTCTCGTACGTCCGCTGCATCACGCCCACGAACAGGCAGTCCACGACCAGCAGTTGGCTCGTCCTGGACGACATGGCGGCCGGTCTCAGCTCGGTCTCCCGCGCCGTGGACGTGGTCAGGACGTGGTCCGCGTACTGCGTGACCGGGGAGTCCGGGCGGCCGGTGATGGCGACCGTGGTCGCGCCGTGGTCGAAGGCGACCCGGAGCGGTTCGATGACGTCTCCGGTGGAGCCCGAGTGGGTGATCGCGATCGCCACGTCCCCGGACCGCAGCTGCACGGCGTTGGTGACGGCGAGGTGGGGGTCGCTGTGGGCGTGGGCTATGAGCCCTATGCGCAGCAGCTTCTGGGTGAGGTCCTGGGCGACCAGCCCCGAGGCGCCTATGCCGTAGACGTCGATGCGGCGGGCGGAGGCGGCGGCCGTGACCGCGGCGCCGAGCTGGACGGTGTCGAGGGCGGCGGCGGTGTCGGCGAGGGTCTGCTGCTCGTCGTAGGCCAGTTTGGCCACCACGTCCGCGATGGGGTCGTCCACCGCGATGTCGGTGGTGATGGAGGGGGCGCGGCCGGACTGCTGCTGGGCGGCGAGGCCGGCCAGGGCGAGGCGCAGGTCGCGGTAGCCGGGGTAGCCGAGGAGGCGGGCGGTGCGCACGACGGTGGCCTCGCTGGTGCCGGTGAGTTCGGCGAGGCCGGTGACGGTGAGGGCGGCGCAGCCGGCCGGGTCGCCCGCGACGGCCTCGGCGACGCGCTGCATGGAGCGGGTCATCGAGGGGGCGAGGGTACGGACCTTGGCGGCGAGGGCGGCCGGGGCGGGCGGTGACTCGCCGGCGACGGCCGGGTGCGCACCGGGGGCGCCGCCGGGCGCCGCACCAGAGGCTGCGAAAGTTTCCTTCACGTTCCGGGTCACATGTGAAAGATATTTTCGGCTCGGTGTCCTGGTCAAGAGTGCGCACAATGGGACCCATGGAAGGCATCGGTCCGCTGGAACAGGCTCTGCACGCCGCGCGCGCCCTGGTGCTCGCCGACCTCGTGGCGGGCCGGGTCGCCGAGGCGGACGTGGTCTCGCTGGTCGAGGAGTCCGTCACGCAGCGGCGCTGGTGGGTGGAGCAGTGGCCGGACGGCGTCACCTATGTGGCGGGGCTGGTGGCCCAGGACGTGCAGGACGCGCTCCTGGAGCGGTACGGGCGCTGGCCGTTGTGCCCGGTGTGCGGCACCGGTGACCCGCATGCGCTGGACGTCGAGCCCGAGCTGGGGCCCGATCCGCACTGGGTGTGCCACAAGGCGGGCGTGAAGGTGGCGGCCGTCGGAGCGCTGGGCGCCGCCGGCGGGACCTCGTCCTCGTGACCGTCTACATCGACCCGCCGCGCTGGCCGGGCCACGGCCGTATGTGGTCCCACCTGGTCAGCGATGTCTCCTACGACGAACTGCACGCCTTCGCCGAGGCGTTGGGCGTGCCGCGCCGCGCCTTCGAACGCGACCACTACGACCTCCCCGCCCACCGCTACCCGGACGCGGTGCGCGCCGGCGCCGTGGAGGTCAGCAGCCGCGAGGTGGTACGGCTGCTGCACGAGGCCGGCCTGCGCCGCCGCAAGGGCTCGGTTCACCGACCCCGCTCGTAGGCCAGCAGTTCCCCGGCGTCCCCCTTCTCACCCACCTGGACGAACCCGCTGCGGGTGAGCACGGCCCGGGAGGGCAGGTTGTCCCGCTCGACCGTGGCGACCAGCACCGACACGTCCTCCCGCGCCAGCGCCCAGGAGGCCAGCGCCTTTAGGGCCTCGGCAGCGTAGCCGTGGCCGCGGGCGGACGCGGCGAGGTCGTAGCCGACCTCCACGCGGCCGGCGTCGTCGGGCGAGCCGTGGAAGCCCATGCCGCCGACCGCGCGTCCGTCCTCGCGGCGGACCAGCACGTACACCCCGAACTCGGGTCGGTGCACGCCCGCTTCGTACGCCTTCAGCAGCATCCCGGCCGCGTCGCGGGTGCCGTCGTAGGGACCGTCCTCGACCCAGGCGAAACCGCCGTCGCCGCCCGAGCTCAGGTCGGCCGCGGCCGCCGGGGTGACGCCCTGCAGGGTGATGCGCCCGGCGTCGATGACGTGGTTGTTCGTCCACTTCCACGCGGTGAGCCGGGCGCGGCCCGGCAGCTCGCCGCGGCCGGTGGCCCACAGCAGGGTCGGCCAGGGGGCGGGGCCGGGCCGGACCTCCGGGAAGATCGTGGTCAGCACGTACTCGGCGAGCTCGGCGGGCGGCTCGTAGGGCAGACCGAAGGCGCCGGCGATGTCATGGGTGTGCAGCAGCGCCTCGGCGACGCCCATCGCGGCGAACCCGTCGCGGTCGGCGCTGCGGAAGGGGTACGGGTGGAAGGCGCGCGCCTCGCGCGGCGCGGTGCGCAGGGTCGCGGCGAACAGGGCGCCCATGGCGGTGACGACGTCGATCTGGCCCGCGTTGTCGGCCCGGTAGTTCCCGTTCTCGTCGCCGTCGACGGTGATGTCGAAGGGCACGTACGACGACTGCGCCCGCGAGGCCAGATTGCTCGCGTACCCGATGAAGTCGCTCGCGATGTGGGTGACCGTGAAGCGGACGCTCCACTCCAGACCGCCGGCCTTCGTGTTCTCCCAGTCCTCGTCGACCACCTGCCGCAGCAGCTCCGCGCAGCTCGCCGCGGCCTCTTCCACCCGTTCCGCACCCATGAATCGCATGCGGGCAGGCTAGGCGGCCCCCGCCCTCAGGTCGACAGCATTTCCAGCTCGCCGCGCAGGTTGTAGCGGGCGGTGGCCTCCCAGTGCCTGTGTCCGAAGGGTGTGTGGAACAGCCGTGGCAGGGCGAGGAGTTGGCGCAGGACATCGCAACGCCCGGCGCGGAAGGCGTCGTTCGGCACGAAGTGGTACTCCTCGCGCACGGCGGCGGTGTACGCGGCGTACGCGTGCGGCGGCGAGGCCAGCACCGCGAGATCGGCGTCGCACAGCACCTGCCCGTCGAAGTCGTCCTCGCCGGGATCGTGGGTGACGGTCAGCCGCACCAGCCGCGCCACCTCGGCGCTCCTGTGCTCCGGCACCCCCGCCTCGGGCAGCGCCCGCTCGGCGAGCCGCGCCGAGCGCTCCTCGTTCTCCGACCGCTCCGGCAGATACACGGCGTCGTGGAACCAGGCCGCCAGCCGTACGAGGTCCGGGTCCGCCGCGTACCGCTCCAGCGTGTCGACGTGATCCAGCACCGCCACCAGATGGGCGAGCGTGTGGTAGTGCCGCTGCGGCTCCTGCCAGCGGGCGAGCAGGTTGTCGGCGTACGGCACCGGGTCGGGGCCGCCGCCGGCACCGCGGGCGCCCTCCAGGGCACGGGCGAAACGGGCGCGCAGGACGTCGAGATCGGCCATGCGGCCATTCTCCCGCGCGAGGCAGGCAGGCCGACCTAGCGTGGCCGCATGACGGATGCACAGGTACGTGACCCCGAACTGCCCGGACGACTGCTCACCGCCGAGCGGGACGCGCTGATCCCCCTGCTGCGGGCGCGCCCCGACGAGGACTTCGCGATCCCCACGGCCGCCTGTCCTGGATGGACCGTGCGCGATGTGCTGGCGCACTGCTCCTCGGCGCTGATGCGGGTGGTCGAGCGGCGCTACGAGGAGGGCGTGTTCTCCCCCGAGATGAACGACCGGGACATCGCCGAGCGGGCCGACTGGACGAACGCGCAGGTCGTCGACGAGCTGGAGCGCGGGATGACCGAGGTGGGGCCCATCATCGCCAAGACGCGCGGACGGCTGGACGTCCTTCCGCTGGGCGAGTGGGTGCACGCCGGTGACGTCCGTGAGGCGCTGGGGGAGCCGGGCGCCTACGGCGGGGAGAGTCTGCCGATCGCCCTGTCGCTGCTGGCCTGGGTGACCGGCCGGCAGGCGCATGTCCCGCTGCTCGCCGACGTCGACGGCTTCGACGAGCAGCTGAGGCTCGGCGAGATGAGCGGGGAGCGTCCGCCCGCGCGCTACATCGGCGACGGGCCCACGCTCATCCGGCTGTACTCCGGACGCCCGCTCACGGGCGCGTCGTACGAACTGGCCGGGGTGGAGGCGAGGGAGCTGAACATCTTCGGCTGACCGTCCCCCGGCCGAGGCCCGCGGCAGCCTCTCGGCCGAGGCCCGCGGGCTTGTCGTGTTCGCGATCTCGCGGGCCGGTCCCTTCCCGACGTACCCTGAGATTGGACTAGACCTGTACTCGCTCCAGGGAACACCGACGGAAGGGGTCCTATGAGCACGCGTGCAGTCCTGGAGGTGATCGCCCTCGACGCCGAGGACGCGGTCGCCGCCCAGGCCGGAGGCGCGGACCGGCTGGAGCTGGTCACCGACATGGCGGCGGACGGGCTGACACCGCGGCCCGCCACCGTCGCCGCGATCCGCGCCGCCGTCGACATCCCGCTGCGCGTGATGCTGCGGCTCGCGGACGGTTTCGCCGCGGGATCCGTGGACCGGCTGGTCGACGCGGTCCACACGATGCGGGGGGCCGGGGCGAGCGAGTTCGTCCTCGGCTTCCTCGACGTCCACGGCGGCGTCGACCTGTACGCCGTCGAGCGGGTCGTCGCCGAGCTGGGCGGCTGTCCCTGGACCTTCCACCGCGCGATCGACCGCGCCGCCGACCGGGACGCCCTGCGCAAGCAGCTGGACGGTCTGCCGGGGCTGGACACCTACCTGACGGCAGGGGCGGCGTCCGGTGTCGACGAGGGCCTGCCGACGCTGGCCGCCGAGGCGGCGCGCAGGGGCGAGCCGGGGTACGAGCCGCAGATCCTGGTGGGGGGCGGGCTGCGGCTCGATCATGTGCCGGGGCTGCTGGAGGCGGGCATCGACGCCTTCCACATCGGCGGCGCGGCACGCCCTGCGGGCTGGGAAGGCCCGGTTTCGGTGGAGGCCGTGGCCGAGTGGCGGAGGGCTGTGGACGCGGTCTGAGGGGGCGCGCTGCGGTTCGTCTGCGGCTGCGGGTGGTCGTGGGTGGCTCGCGCCCCTGGCCTACGTCCACCGGACGTACCCCAAGGGGCGCGGGGAACTGCGCGACCAGCCACACACCACCCGCAGCCCGGCGACGACAGGTCACCACCCCGAACGAACCCGGTACTCAACCCAACTGAACCGGCAGCGGCGCCCGATGCGTCACGATCAGCCCCGACACCGCACGGGTCAGCGCGACATACAACCGCCGCAACCCCGTCCGCTCGTCCGGCTCCCCGTCCACCACCGCCTGCGGCTCGTCCAGCACCACGTGGTCGTACTCCAGACCCTTGGCGAGGGAAGCCGGGACGAGCGTGAGCCGTGTGTCGGGAGTGGTCTCCTGACCGGGGTCCAGAAACCCGATCCCCGCCTCGGCCAACGCCCCCGCCAGGCCGGCGACCCGCGCATCCGCGGCGATGAGCCCGATGGACCCCTCCCGCAGGAGGGAATCCCGCACCGCCGCCACCACGTCGTCGTCCCCGTCGACCGCCCGCACCTCGAAGGATCCGGGGTTCTCCCGGACCGACGCCACAGGGGTCAGTCCGGGCGCGATGTGCGGCAGCAGCCGGGACGCGTAGGCGATGACATCCGTCGGGACACGGAAACCGGCCGTCAGCTCCTCGATCACCGCGTCGGACTTCCCGAGATGCGCGAGCGCCTCCTCCCAGCTGCGGGTGGCCCACGGAGTCGTGCCCTGCGCCAGGTCGCCCAGCACGGTCGCGGAACCGGTCGTGCAGCGGCGCCCCACCGCCCGGTACTGCATCGGCGACAGGTCCTGCGCCTCGTCCAGGACCACATGCCCGAGGGACGGCGTGCGCTCGACGAGATCCGCGGCCTCGTCGATCAGCACCGCGTCGGCCGCCGACCACTTCGCCGACTTCACCGACCGCACCGGCCGGGCCCACAGGATCGTCTTCTGCTCCTCCCGCGACAGCACACCGTCGGCGTGCACGGCGAGGAACTCGGCGTCCGTGAGCAGGCGCAGCACGAGTTTCGCCGGGTCGACGGCCGGCCAGATCGCCTTGACGGCGGCCTTCACCGCGCTGCTGCGGGCGACCGCGTCCTGCACCCGGTCGTCGGGCGCCTCGCCGGACCGTTCCATCTGCACCAGCACGGCGTGCGCGATCCGCTGCGGCAGGGCCTCGCGGCCGGCGCCGTAGCGCAGGCCCCGGTCCAGCAGCTCCCGGACCGTCTCCTCCAGTTCGTACGCCGGGACACGCCACCGCCGTGATCCGCGCACCACGACGACCGGCTCGGTCGGCATCGTCACGTGCGCGTACACCGCCCGGCGCAGCACCTCCGCCATCCGCGCGTCACCCTTGACGACCGCGGCGGCCGCGTCGTCCGTGCCGCGCACCTCGACATGCGCCACGAGGTCGTCCACCGTGGCCTGCCGGACCGTCAACTCGCCCAGAGCGGGGAGGACTTGCTCGATGTAGTGCAGGAAGGACCGGTTCGGCCCGATGACGAGCGTGCCGGTGCGGGCCAGCCGCTCACGGTGGGCGTACAGCAGATACGCGACCCGGTGCAGACCGACCGCCGTCTTCCCGGTCCCCGGCCCGCCCTGCACACACACGGTCCCGCCCAGTCCGGACCGGACGATCTCGTCCTGCTCCGGCTGGATCGTCGCCACGATGTCCCGCATGGGGCCGACGCGCGGACGCTCGATCTCCTGCTGGAGCAGCTTGCTGGCCTTGGCGGTCTCCTCCGGGTCGGACAGGTGCTCGTCCTCGTACGCGGTGAGCTCGCCGCCGGTGTAGCCGAAGCGGCGGCGCAGCGCGATGTCCATGGGGTCCTTCTTGGACGCCCGGTAGAACGCCTGGGACACCGGGGCGCGCCAGTCGATGACCATGGGGTCGCCGTCGGCGTCGTGGACGTGGCGCCGCCCGACGTAGAAGCGTTCCCCCTCGGCTCCCTCGGCCTTCTCGGCGCCCGGCGCGTGCAGGTAGTCGAGGCGGCCGAAGAACAGCGGGGTGTCGCTGAGGTCGGCCAGGGCCTTGATGCGCTCCTCGATCTGGCGCTCCAGGATCTGGGCGTTGACCCAGTTCGCGGTGACGTCGCTGATGTCCAGCGACTCCACGTCCTCGCGCATCGCGCGCAGGGCGGCGCGGGACGCGGCCAGGTGGGAGCGCTCTCGGGAGAGGGGGTCGACGGCGGGCGTGGACAAGGGGGTGCCTCCGGAGGACCTGCTGGGCTGGTGGTGGCTGCGGATGCCGACCGGTTTCCGTCCGGGCGGCGGCGCTCCGTCGAGGGGAGGCGGGCAAGAGCGGAGATTCTAGGGGAGCGGCCGGGACGGGGGCCAACGGTTTTCTCGACCCCTAGGGGACGCCGGCCGCACCCCCGCAGGGGCGGCTCCCCCGGAGGTCGGACGGGGCCGAAGCCGGGTTCAGCCCCCGGACCGATGTCGTACTTATGTCCGTAATCGCACTATGGAGACATGAGCGCAGCAACCATCAACCCGGCCCCGATCCGCCCCTCCGGCGCCAGCGCCCTGGTCGCCGGGCACCGCCACCGCCTCGGCGACGTCCTGCGCGCGATCAAGGTCTACGCGGGCGCCGCCTTCGACGTGGTCATCCTCGGCGAGTACGGCGAGGAGGCGGGCGTCCGCCGCAGATGAGCGGGGCGCCGGTCACCCGCGGCGGGAGCCGATCGGTCAGCTCTCCGCCAGCAGCTCGTCCGCGTCCATGATCCGGTACGCGTAGCCCTGCTCGGCCAGGAAGCGCTGGCGGTGCGCGGCGAAGTCCTGGTCGAGGGTGTCGCGGGCGACGACCGAGTAGAAGTGGGCCTGGTGGCCGTCGGCCTTGGGGCGCAGGACCCGGCCGAGGCGCTGGGCCTCCTCCTGGCGGGAGCCGAAGGTGCCGGACACCTGGATGGCGACGGTGGCCTCCGGCAGGTCGATGGAGAAGTTCGCCACCTTCGAGACGACCAGGACGCTGATCTCGCCCTCCCGGAAGGCGTCGAACAGCTTCTCGCGCTGGGCGTTCGACGTCTCGCCCTTGATCACCGGCGCGCCGAGGTGCTCGCCCAGTTCGTCGAGCTGGTCGATGTACTGGCCGATGACGAGGATCTGCTGGCCCGCGAAGCGCCGGACGATCGCCTCGGTGACCTTCCGCTTGGTGTCCGTCGTCGCGCAGAACCGGTACTTCTCCTCCGCCTCGGCCGTCGCGTACGCCAGCCGCTCGGAGTCGGTGAGGTTGACTCGGACCTCCACGCAGTCCGCGGGCGCGATGTAGCCCTGCGCCTCGATCTCCTTCCACGGCGCGTCGAACCGCTTCGGGCCGATGAGGGAGAAGACGTCGGACTCGCGGCCGTCCTCCCGCACCAGGGTCGCGGTCAGGCCGAGACGGCGGCGGGCCTGGAGGTCGGCGGTGAACTTGAAGACGGGCGCGGGCAGCAGGTGCACCTCGTCGTAGACGATCAGGCCCCAGTCGCGGGAGTCGAACAGCTCCAGGTGCGGGTAGACGCCCTTGCGCCGGGTCGTCAGCACCTGGTACGTGGCGATGGTGACCGGGCGGATCTCCTTCTTCGTCCCGCTGTACTCGCCGATCTCGTCCTCGGTCAGGCTCGTCCGCTTCACCAGCTCGTGCTTCCACTGCCGGGCGGAGACGGTGTTGGTGACGAGGATCAGGGTCGTCGACCTGGCCCGCGCCATCGCCCCCGCTCCGACCAGCGTCTTTCCGGCGCCGCAGGGCAGGACGACGACACCGGAGCCGCCGTGCCAGAAGTTCTCCACGGCCTGCTTCTGGTAGGGCCGCAGCGCCCAGCCGTCCTCGGCGAGGTCGATCGGGTGCGCCTCGCCGTCGACGTATCCGGCGAGGTCCTCGGCGGGCCAGCCCAGCTTGAGCAGGGTCTGCTTGATCTGGCCGCGCTCGGAGGGGTGCACGGCGACGGTGTCGGGGTCGATCCGGGCGCCGACCAGCGGGGCGATCCGCTTGGAGCGCAGCACCTCCTCCAGCACCGGGCGGTCGGTGGTGGTCAGCACCAGCCCGTGCGCGGGGTGCTTGGAGAGGGTGAGGCGGCCGTAGCGGTCCATCGTCTCGGCGATGTCGACCAGCAGCGCGTGCGGCACGGGGTAGCGGCTGTACTGCACCAGCGCGTCCACGACCTGCTCGGCGTCGTGCCCGGCGGCGCGCGCGTTCCACAGGCCCAGCGGGGTGAGCCGGTAGGTGTGGATGTGCTCGGGGGCCCGCTCCAGCTCCGCGAACGGCGCGATGGCCCGGCGGCAGGCGTCCGCCTGCTCGTGGTCGACTTCCAGCAGCAGGGTCTTGTCGGACTGGACGATGAGAGGACCGTTCACGTACGCCATCCTTCCGCACGGGCCAAACGTCCAGTGTGCCCCATCGGCCGGCGAACTCGGCGGGCGTGCCCGCGGTGGTGCCTGCGCGGGCGATGGCCACGCACATCCTGGCGGTCACCTCGGACTGGCAGGTCCGGCGCCTCCGGCGGGGAACCGCGGCTGGGCCTACTCGTCCGCCAGCTCTGCCACGCCCGTGACGCGGTGCAGTGGGTAGGTGCGGACCTCGTCGGCCGTGTGGTCGTACGCCGTGACGAAGCCGCCCTCGACGCGGACCGGGGCGATGACGCGCTGGCTGGCGGCGCCCTCGGCGTTGACGTAGCCGATCCACAGGGCCTGCCCGGTCAGGACGGCGGCCTGCATGGTGGCCAGGGTCTCGGCGGCGGAGGTGCGGGGCAGCTCGCCCGGGGCGAGCGGGGCGTCGTCGACCGGCTTGCGCGGGGCGGTGGAGGCCACGTCGCCCGCCCGGATGGCGCGGATCGCCGCGGCGAGGAGGGTGGCGTCCGGCGTCGGCGGGCCCTCCGGGACCGGCTCGGGGGCCGTGCGCGGCGGGGTGCGGTGGGCGTGGGCGCGGGTGATCAGCACATCGCCCTCCGCCGACTCCGCGGCCGGCGCGAACCCCATCGCGCGCAGCCCCTCCAGCAGGCCCGCCGGATCCGCCTGCGCGGCCAGCACGGTCGGCGCCAGGCGCCGCAGCCGCAGACCCTCGGCCCGCTTGTCGGCCAGGATCTCGTTCAGCACGCCCTCGTCGTCGCAGCGCACGTACGACGAGGCCGCGCCCACCCGCAGATGCCCGTGCCTGCGGGCCACGTCGTCGATGAGATACGCCAGCGGCTGCGGCACCGGCGTGCGCGAGTGCGCGGCCAGGAACGCGTGCAGGTCGGCGGCCGTACGACCGGCGTCCAGGGCCCGGCGTACCGAGGCGGGCGTGAACCGGTACACGGTCGCGCCGCCCTTGGACTCCACGTCCGCCAGCACGTCCAGCGTCTCGGCCAGCGGCCGCCGCAGCGGGCCGGGCGCCACCGCCGTCAGGTCCGCCTGGAGCAGCACATGGTCGAGGGGCTCGGGCAGCAGCGGGGCGAGCAGCCGGGCGGCGGCCGCGGAGGCGACGGCCTGCTCGGCGGGGGACAGCGGCTCGGCGGCGGGCACCGGGCGGTGCGGGGCGGGCAGCCTGTCGCCGGGCCCCTCGTCCTTGTGCTCCGCGGCCGCCGGGAGGGCGAGCAGCGCGCGTCCGTGCGAGGACAGGGCGCCGCGACCCGTCACGCCGAGCAGCTCCGCCTCCGACAGCGTCCAGCGGGCCAGCCGGGTGCGCAGGTCGTCCTCGCCGCGCCGGCCGCCGCGCAGCGGCCGCTCCCAGTGGAGCCGGGCCAGCAGGGACTCGGCGTCGGGCGCGGCGCCCTCCGGCAGCGCGGCCAGCAGGGTCAGCACCCGGTGCCGCACCTCGGGCGCGGCCGACCGGTCCAGGCCGGGGCCGAGCGCCGACAGGGTGCGCTCCTTGGCGTCCCGTCCGCCGACGACTCCCGGTGTCCGCGTCGCGTGCAGCCAGGTCTCGGCGAGGTGGGCCCAGCGCTCGGCGGGCGGACGCTCCAGCCACTCGTCGTAGGCGGGCGTGGCCGCGTACCGCTCGTCGGCCTCCCCGTCGGAGGCGATCAGCCCGGCCGTGTACGCCAGTTCCACCCAGAACGCGGCGACCGGCTCGGACACGTCCAGCGCGACGGCCGTCCGCTTCAGATCGCGCACGCTCAGCCCGCCGGCCCGCAGCACCGCCGGGCCGCCCTCGTCCCACTCCTTCAGCAGTTCCTCGACCGTCGCCAGCGCGGTGAACGCCTGCCCGGCCGCGGTGGCGTCCACCACCTTCGTCCCGTGCGCGGCGGCGGCCACCACGGCGGGCGGCACCGGCTCCGGCGCGCGGTGCGCGCGCCCGGCGCGCAGATGCAGGGCGACCTCGCGCGGCAGCACCACCGTGCCCGGCGCGGTCGGCAGCAGCAGACCCCGGTCCAGCAGCCAGCGCAGCCGGGGCGCCGGATCGGCGGTGACCTGCCCGTACGGCGGCCCCCACACCAGGCGCTCCAGCACCTCCACGGAGTCGCTGGGCGCCTCGTCGAGCAGCGCCGACAGCCGCCGCCGGTCCCGGAACAGCTCCGTCAGCGCGTCGGCGGCGGACACCGGGTCATGGGTGGACGGCAGCCCGGCCGCCGTCACGATCTCCTGGATCCGCCCCGGCGACATCCCGGCCGTCGCCTCCCGCACGGTCGGCCCGAGCCCCGTCGGCGACGGATGCTGCGGCGAGGGCGCGAGCAGTTCCCGTGCCGTGCGCACCAGCCGCAGCCGGTCGTCGCCGCCCCACACCAGCGCCTGCTCCCGCAGGACCCCGAGCGCCCGCGGCAGCGCCGCCGTCACCGGCGGATCGCCCTCGTCCCCGCCCATCAGCCCGAGCAGTTCCTCGTACGTCGCCGGATCGCCCGCCACCGCCAGCGCCTCCGCCGTCTGCAGCGCGAACCGGTCCAGCCGCTCCAGCGCCCGCACCACCGACGCCCGCGTGCCCGCCCGCGTCGCCAGCTGCGTCAGATCCGTGGGAACGGGCGTGATGAGATCCGGACGGCTGCGCAGGAGCGCGGCCAATGAGGAGTCGTCCCTGCCGCGAAGCGCCTCCGCGAGGGACCGGGGGGCGTTGGCCTCGGTGCTCATCTGACTCACGGTAGCGGGTGGGTACGACGGCGGGGTGCGGACCGGGGCGGGTTGCGCGGCGGCGGGGACGGCCTGCGGCTGCCCGCGGCCGGGGCGACCCGCAGTCCCGCACCGGACCTCGACCACACCGGACAATCCGCGCGGTACCTTCATCCGCGTGGGGATCGAGAGCGACCAGGTGGTCTACGAATACCTGAGCCGAGTCGGGGACGTGGCGCACCAGCGCCAGCTGCCCTCGGCGGACCGCATGCGCCTCGTCGCGGCGCTGAGGGACGAGATCGACCGCCGACGGGCGAAGGCGGTCGTGGACTCCCCGACCGCCGTCCGCCGCATCCTGGAGCGGATCGGCACCCCGGACGAGGTCGTCGAGGCGGCCGGCACCGGCACCGGTACCGCGCGCACCGCGGAGGCGGCACCGGGCGCCGCCGTGCCCGTGCAGCGCGAGAGCGGGCCGAGACCGGCCGTACCGCGCCCCCGCTCCGAGGGCGCCGCGCCCCCGCACCGGGCCGGCGCGGACGAACTCGGCGACAGCGCGGAGCAGCCCGACTGGTGGCGGTCGGACACCGGCGGCACCGGCGGCGACGAGGTGCCGGGCTTCGTCGGCGGCGTACTGATCCCGGATCTCCTCAAGCGCCCGCCGAAGAAGAAGGCCGCCGAGACCGCCGAGGACGCCGAGGGCGAGGCGGAGGACGCCGAGGAGGCGCAGGAGGAGACGGAGGCCCGCCCACGCCGCCTCCGGCTGTCCGCGGTACGCCGCTGGAACAACCCCCTGCTGCTGTGCGCCGCCGCGCTGCTGGTCGCCGGCGCGGTGCTCGGCAACCTGGTCGCGCTCGCCGCCGGCTGGCTGATCGCCTGGGCCTCCCGGCGGCTGTCCAAGGCCGAGATCAAGGCCGCGGTGATCGTGCTGCCGGGCCTCGCCGTCGCCGCCGGTGTGCTGTGGCTGTGGGGCCGGGGCACCGGCCGCTGGGGCGACCCCATCGTCCAGGGCCGGACCAGCGACGCCATCGCCGAGACCTGGCCCTGGGTCCTGCGCGGCGCGGCCGTCGCCTCCGCCCTGTTCCTGGTGTGGCGCTCCCAGCGCCAGAAATGAGCCGACCGCCACACGAAGCGAACCGGCCGCGAGGAACCCCCCGCAGCGAACCGGCCGGCAGCGGTCCGGCTGGCAGCGGTCCGGGCGGCAGCGGTCCGGGCGGCAGCGGTCCGGCTGGCAGCGGTCCGGGCGGCAGCGGTCCGGCTGGCAGCGGTCCGGGCGGCAGCGGTCCGGGCGGCAGCGGTCCGGGCGGCAGCGGTCCGGCTGGCAGCGGTCCGGGCGGCAGCGGTCCGGGCGGCAGCGGTCCGGGCGGCAGCGGTCCGGCTGGCAGCGGTCCGGGCGGCAGCGGTCCGGGCGGCAGCGGTCCGGCTGGCAGCGGTCCGGCCAGTAGCGGACCGGGCGGCAGCGGTCCGGCCGGCAGCGGTCCGGCTGGCAGCGAACCGGCCAGTAGCGGACCGGGCGGCAGCGGTCCGGCCGGCAGCGGTCCGGCTGGCAGCGAACCGGCCAGTAGCGGACCGGGCGGCAGCGGTCCGGCCGGCAGCGGTCCGGCTGGCAGCGAACCGGCCAGTAGCGGACCGGGCGGCAGCGGACCGGCCGGCAGCGGTCCGGCTGGCAGCGGACCGGGCGGCAGCGGACCGGCCGGCAGCGGACCGGGCGGCAGCGAGCTCGTCGGACGCGGACCCGCCCGACGCGGACCCGCCTGACGCGACTGGCCGGACGCGGACCCGCCGCGGTGGATCCGCCCGCGGCGAATCCGGCGCAGCGCATCCGCCCCCGGCGCATCCGCCCCTGGTGGATGCGCGCGATGTGAGACGCCCCGGTCCCGCCGGGCCGGCCCCGGCACAATGGCCCCCATGGCCTACACCACCGCGCCCCCGCTCACCGTCGGGTTCGACCTGGACATGACCCTGATCGACTCCCGGCCGGGCATCCACGCCTGCTACACGGCGCTGGCCGAGCGGACGGGGACGTTCATCGACGCCGATCTCGCGGTGAGCCGGCTGGGGCCGCCGCTGGCGCACGAGTTGGCGTACTGGTTCCCGGCCGAGGAGATAGACGTGATGGTCGGCCGCTACCGGGAGCTGTACCCGCGGTACGCCATCCACGCCTCGCACGCGCTGCCCGGCGCCCGTGAGGCGATCGCGGCCGTGCAGCGGGCGGGCGGACGGGCGATCGTCGTCACCGCGAAGAACGAGCCGCACGCCAAGCTGCACCTGGAGCACCTGGGCATCGAACCGGACGCCGTGGTCGGGGACCTGTGGGCCGAGGGCAAGGCGCTGGCGCTGCGCGAGCACGGCGCGGGCGTGTACGTCGGCGACCACGAGGGCGACATACGCGGCGCCCGCGCGGCGGACGCGTTGTCGGTGACCGTGGCGACGGGCCCCTTCGGCGCCGAGGAACTGCGCGCGGCGGGCGCGGACGTGGTCCTCGCCGACCTCACCGAGTTCCCGGCATGGCTGAGCGGCCACCTGGCACCGGCCGGCGGCTGACGGCGCCCGTCACCGGGAGGCGGACTCCCGCGCCTGGCGCCGCCCCGCGGCGACCGAGCGCATCACACCCGCGCCCGCGATGAGGAAGCCGACGCCCATCAGCATGCTCAGCCCGAACATGTACGTCGGAAAGGGCGTCGTGCCCAGCAGCATCGGGGCCACGGTGACGAGAGTGGCCACCGCACCGACGAAGAACACGACGGCTCCGGCCCGGATCAGTCGGTCGCCGGGCGCGGCGGAATTCGTTTGGGTTTTGTCACGCACCCGACCAGGGTAGTTCCCAGCGCGAAGGAACAACCGGGCGACGTCTTGTCAGCCGCCCCGGGACCATTAGCCTTGGTACCGGCGGGTCAGGGACGACCCGCCGCATGGCGTTATAAGCAGTAACCCGCGCAGTCACAAGCAATTTTCCGACGAGTACGAGGACGAGGACGGACGTGCCTACCGGCAAGGTCAAGTGGTTCAACAGCGAGAAGGGCTTCGGCTTTCTCTCCCGCGACGACGGCGGTGACGTCTTCGTCCATTCCTCCGTTCTCCCCGCCGGAGTCGAGACGCTCAAGCCGGGGCAGCGCGTGGAGTTCGGCGTGGTCGCCGGTCAGCGCGGCGACCAGGCCCTGTCGGTGACGCTCCTGGAGCCCACCCCGTCGGTCGCGGCCGCCCAGCGCAAGAAGCCGGACGAGCTGGCCTCCATCGTGCAGGACCTGACGACGCTCCTGGAGAACGTCACCCAGACCCTGGAGCGCGGCCGCTACCCCGACAAGGTCGCCGGCAAGAAGGTCGCCGGCCTGCTGCGCGCGGTCGCCGACCAGCTCGACGTGTAGCACCCGTCAGGGGAAGTCCAGCGCGTCCGGTCCGAGGGGCGGCAGCAGCCCCTCGGCCGCGGCGCGCGTGAGCAGCCCGCGCACGGCCGCGTAGCCGTCCTCGCCGAGGTCGGCGGTGAACTCGTTGACGTAGAGCCCGATGTGCTGGTCGGCGACGGCCGGGTCCATCTCCTGGGCGTGCGCCATGACGTACGGGCGGGAGACCTCGGGGTCGTCCCAGGCGGCCCGCACGGAGGCGCGGATGGAGTCGGCGAGCAGCCGCAGCGTCACCTCGCCCAGGGAGCGCTTGGCGATGATCGCGCCCAACGGGATGGGCAGCCCGGTGGTGTTCTCCCAGTGCTCGCCCATGTCGGCGAGCTGGTGCAGCCCGTAGGTCCGGTACGTGAAGCGCGCCTCGTGGATCACCAGGCCCGCGTCGACCTTCCCGTCCCGTACCGCCGGCATGATCTCGTGGAACGGCATCACCACGATCTCGCCGACCCCGTCGGGGACCGTGTCCGCCGCCCACAGGCGGAAGAGGAGATACGCCGTCGACGTCCGGCTCGGCACGGCCACCGTGCGGCCCGTCAGGTCGGCCCCCGCCTCCCGCGTCAGCACCAGCGGCCCGCACCCGCGGCCCAGCGCGCCGCCGCAGGGCAGCAGGGCGTACTGGTCGAGGACGTACGGCAGCACCGCGTAGGACACCTTCAGCACGTCGAACTCGCCGCGCTCGGCCATGCCGTTGGTGAGGTCGATGTCCGCGAAGGTGACGTCCAGTGCGGGTGCGCCGGGGACGCGGCCGTGGGCGAGCGCGTCGAAGACGAACGTGTCGTTGGGGCAGGGGGAGTAGGCGATCTGCAGGCTCATGCCGTCATCCAACCGTCCAGAACGGGTGCGAGCTTCCCGAAGCCCTCGGTGAGCGCGTCCAGCGCCTCGCCGATGCGCCAGGCGGCGCGGTCGCGCGGGCCCACGGGGTTGGAGATCGCGCGGATCTCCAGGACGGGCCGCCCCTGCGCGTCGGCCGCCTCGGCCACGCCGAAGCCCTCCATGCCCTCGGCGAGGGCGTCCGGGTGCCGGGCGCGCAGTCCGGCCGCGCGGGCGGCGGTGCCGGTGACGGTCGAGACGGTGAGGACGGTGCCCGTGGCCGCGCCGGTGGCGGCCGCGGCCTGCCGTACGAGCGATCTCGGCGGCAGGTGCGAGACGACGCCGAAGCCGAGCTCGGTGACCGGCAGGAAGCCGTCGGCGGTCTCGGCGCCCAGGTCCGCCACGGTGATCGTCCGGGCGACGACGAGCGAGCCGACCGGCGCCTCGGGCTGGAAGCCCCCGCCGATGCCAGCGCACACGACGAGCCCGTACGGGGCGTCGTCGAGGGCGGCCGCGGCGAGCGCGCAGGCGGTGGACGCGGCGGCCGCGGCGGGGCCGACACCGGCCGCCACCAGATCGACTCCGGCGCTCGTCCGCAGCAGGCTCACGCCGGGACGGTGCACCTCCTGCACCGGGCCGGGGAACGCCCGCGCCACCGCGTCCCGTTCGGCCGGGACGGCGGTGGCGATCAGCACACGCGGCACAGGCGTCAGGAGAGGCTGTCCTTGCGCGCGTCCTTCCAGTCCTCGGACTGCTTCACCTTGAACGTCCACACGCCTCGGACACCCTTCGTGCCCTCCTGGATGGAGACCGTGTTGGTGTCGCCCTCACTGCCGTACTGGGCGTTGAAGAACGCGTTGAAGGGCAGGGTGGTGTACGTCTTCTTGGTGGCCTCGGTGAACGGGCGGCCGTTCACCAGCACCACCCAGCCGTGCTCCGCGATCTCCGGGTCGACGCCGAAGCGGACGTACTGGTCCTGGTCCACCTCGATGGACTCGACGTCGTCGGTGTTCTTGGCGCACTTCGCCAGCGACTTCTCGTCGAGCTTGTCGCCGTCGTTGTAGCAGAGGGCCTCGTCACTGATCGAGTCCGAACCGACGGTGATCGTCGCGACGGGCGTCGGCTTGTCGCAGGCCGTGAGGACGAGCAGTCCGGCGGAAACGGCGCCGGCGGCGGCGACGGCGCGGCGGCGTCGCACAACGGATTGCAGCGTGGTCATGGCCGAAGGCTATCGGGCCTCCCGGTCCGCGCTCCCACCTGGGGGCACGGGCACGGCGTGGGTTACGCCACTCGCGTCCGGTGCACCCCGCCGTGCCGGGCCGAGCTCAGCAGCCCCCGTACGGTGGTCAGCCAGCCCAGCGCCACGATCGCCGCGCCCACCGACAGCCCCAGCGTCCCGTTCAGCGGCATCGCGATGCCGACCGCGCCGCCGAACACCCACGACATCTGCAGCAGCGTCTCGGAGCGCGCGAACGCCGACGTGCGCACGTGCTCGGGCACGTCCCGCTGGATCAGCGCGTCCAGGGACAGCTTGGCCAGCGCCTGCGCGAAACCCGCGACCGCGCCCAGGCAGGCCACCAGGGGCGCCCCGAAGAACAGGGCCGCGGAGATCGCCGCCGTCGCCACCAGCGCCACCACCGTCACGATGATGATCTCCGGCGCCCGCGAGCGCAGCCACGCCCCGACCGCCGTACCGCAGGCGTTGCCGACGCCCGCCGACACGGCCACCATGCCCAGCGAGACGGCCGCGCTCTGCCCGGCGAGCGGGTGCTCGCGCAGCAGGAACGCCAGGAAGAAGATCAGGAACCCGGACAGACAGCGCAGCGCGCAGTTCGCGCCCAGGGCGTGGGTCACCGCGATGCCGACCGTGCGCAGGCCGGGCCGCTTGACCGGTTTGCGGTGCGGGCCGTGCAGATGCTCGGCGTCCGCCGCGAGCAGCGCCCGGTCCTCCCCGCGCGCCGAGTCCACCTTGTGCGGCAGCGTGAACGACAGGAACGTGCCCGCCATGAACAGCACGAACGCCCCGTACAGCGGCCAGCGCGGGCCGATCGCCTGGAGCCCGGCCCCGACCGGCGCGGCGATGCCGGTGGCCAGCAGGCCGCCGAGGGTGACCCGTGAGTTCGCCTTCACCAGCGAGAACATCGGCGGCAGCAGCCGGGGCACCACCGCGCTGCGCACCACGCCGTACGCCTTGGACGCCACCAGCACGCCGAGCGCGGCCGGATACAGCTGGAGGCTGCCGCTGACCACCGCGCCGGAGAGCACCAGCGCGAGCAGGGCCCGCGCCAGCATCGCCGTCGCCATCGCGGCGCGGCGGCCGTGCGGGACACGGTCCAGGAGCGGGCCGATCACCGGGGCGAGCAGCGTGAAGGGGGCCATGGTGATGGCGAGGTAGAGCGCGACCCGGCCGCGGGCCTCGTCGGTCGGTACGGAGAAGAAGACGGTGGAGGCCAGCGCGACCGTGATCATCATGTCGCCGGCGCCGTTCACGCCGTGCAGCTCGATCAGCTTGCCGAGCCCCGACTCGCCCGCGCCCTGGGCGTGCGTGGCCTTGCGGATGCCGCGCGCCGGGCCCGTCACCGGCAGGTGCAGCGCACGGCCCAGCCGGCGGACGGAGCCGCGGACCCGGCCCGAACCGCCACCCCGGCTGCTTCCCCTGGTCCCGCCGATCCCGGCGGTCCCCTGGGGCGACCTCGCGGCTGCCACGACGCCATAGTGCCCCGATCCGGGGCCTTGTAGTGCGGTTACCGCGCGTATGGCCCCGCACTTTCGTGGTGGGACACGGCGTCCGGCGCCCTGCCGGAGGGCTGGGAAGATCACTCCGATCGCCCGATAAACCACGTCGGTGTAGGCCGAGCGCCCGCGAACAGGTAGCGTGCGTATCTCAGCCATCCCGCACAATGGATGGCACAGGTGCGCCCGAGCGCGATCGGACGCGGACGTCGACGCGGCCCCCAGGTCCGCTCCGTCCGTTCCGCCGCCCAGGAGGCACCTCCTGAGAGACGGCGTAGGAGAGAAGCGATACCTGTGAGCGCAGCGAGCACGCGAAGCCGCACCCCCGACCGCCTGTGCGCCGAGGCGGTCGACCTCGCCCGCGCCGCAGCCGAGGAGGCGGCCGCGCCCGGTGTCGTCGGCGAGCACTCCGGGCTGGTCTCCGAGGGGGACCGGGTCGTCACGCACTTCTTCGAGTGCAAGGAGCTCGGCTACCGCGGCTGGCGCTGGGCCGTCACGGTGGCCCGTGCCTCGCGGGCGAAGGTCGTCACCCTCGACGAGGTGGTCCTCCTCCCCGGCCCCGACGCCCTGCTGGCCCCCGAATGGGTGCCCTGGAGCGAGCGGCTGCGCCCCGGCGACATGGGCCCCGGCGATCTTCTCCCCACGGACGCGGAGGATCTCCGCCTGGAGCCCGGCTGGACCGGCGAGGACGAGCCGGCCCCCAACTCCATCGTCTCCGAGGACATGGCCGAGCTGGTCGAGGCCGAGGACGCCGAGGTGACGGCGGGTGCCCCGGCGAGCCTCCCGGTGGCCCCGAGGCGCGGCTCGATCGCGGCCGTCGCCGAGGAACTGGGCCTGCGCCGCGCCCGTGTCCTGTCCCGCTACGGGCTTCACATCGCCGCCGACCGCTGGGAGGAGGCGTTCGGCGCGAAGACCCCCATGGCTCAGGCGGCCCCCGCCACCTGCGTCAGCTGCGGCTTCCTCCAGCCGATCGGCGGCTCCCTGGGGCAGGCGTTCGGTGTCTGCGCCAACGAGTTCTCCCCGGCGGACGGCCGCGTGGTGTCCCTCGCGTACGGCTGCGGCGGCCACTCCGAGGCGGCGGTCATGCCCAAGCCGCCCCGGCCGGCCCCACCGGTCCTCGACGAGACCCGCGTCGACGCCTTCCCGCTCCGCCCGTCCCGCGACTCCGGCTCGGTCCCGGAGGTCACGGACGAGGAGTCGGCGGAGCTGGGTCACTCGTAGCGGGGCAGCCCGTCCGTCGGGATCGTCCACTCACCGATGGTGACGTCCTCGCCGTAGACGAAATCCTTACGGGTCGCATAGCGCGGCCCGTCAGGGGTGGCGTGGATGTCGGTGAGGACGGCGCCGGTTCCGGTGCGGGGGTCGAAGACGGCGTAGACGGGGACGCCGATCAGCGGGTAGTCCCGCATCTTGGTGACCCAGTCGTTGTCCGGGTTGGACCGCGAGACGATCTCGACCGCCGCGACGACGGTACGCGGGTCGAAGGCTCCGTCCCCCTCCATGTCGGCCTCGGCGATCACCATGATGTCGGGCCGGCGCATGATGCCTTCCGGCTCGAACTCGACATCCGGCTCGCCCGTGTGGGCCACGATCTCTTCCGGCATGACCTTCTCCAGACGCTTTCGGAGACGGAGCGCCGTGAGTTCGTGCGGCCGGACGGGCGACATCAGGTCGAGGACGATCCCCTCCTTGGTGATCTCGAACTTGCCGGGAAGGCTGTCGTCCGTGGAATGCACGAAGTCCCGCATGGTCCGGTAGAGGTGGGAGGCGCCCTGCCGCGCGTCGTCCGGGGCGATGGTCATGGCGCTCGCTCCTCGTCGTCTGTGCCCAGGGGAAAGGATCGTCGCTTTCATGCTAGGCGGCCTCCGAGGCATCGGATCGGCAGTCGCGGCAGCGGCCTGGTGCGGGTGAGCGGAAAGGGCGGTCGCAGCCTTCGCAGTCCTGCCAGGGGTGCGGGGCCCTGCGGGGCGGGGCGGGGGCGCGGAAGGGGGGTGCCGGGGGCAGTTGGGCTGTCAGGCGGTGGGCCAGGAGGGCGGCCGGGCGGCGTACGCCGTCCTCGGGGAGGCTCGCCGTCAACGCGTGGCGTACGGCTGTGGGGGTGACGTCCCGTTCCAGCCAGGCGGCGACGCCGGGGGCCAGGTGGGCCGTGTCCAGGGCGGACAGGAGCAGACGGGGGTCGTGGCGGCGCAGGTCCGCCAACAGGTCTGTGGCCTGGCGGAGGAGCGCCGGGGCCGGGTACGCGGGCTTCGGGACCGCCGGGAGCGCCTTGCGGGGCGTCCGCTTCTTCGGGGGCGCCGGCCTCTGCTGCCGTTCCGTCTGCCGACTGCCCGGCTGGTTGCAGGACACCGTACGGGTGACGATCCGGCCCCCGGCGATCCGCTTGCGCTCCCGGCGCAGGTAGCCGTGGGTCTCCAGCTCGCGCAGGGCCGAGGCGATCCGCGTCGTTCCCTCCGGGAAGCGGGCCGCCAGGCTCTTGATGTCCACCTGGGCGTGCTTCGGCAGCGACTGGATGTGGACCGCGAGTCCGATCGCCAGCAGCGACAGCTCCTGGTGCTGGGCCAGGTGGTTGCCGACGACCGTGAAGCGGCTCGTGTGGCGGGTGTTGTCGTGGACCAGGCCGCCGTGGGGGGAGGAGGACCGCCGGATCGGGTGGTTGTTCCGGACAGTTCCGGACTGGGCGCACGCGGGCGCGCTAGGGTTCTGGGTGTCCATCGGGAAGCTCTTACCTTCCTCGGTGGTCAGGCCCTCGCAATGGGATGGCAGTCCCTGCGAGGGCCGTCGCATGTCTGGGGTTGTGTCGCGCTGAGCGTAAGGCAGACAACCCACCTGAAATCCAGCCCGGTTGGCGATGTTCACCCTCCCGAGGGAGCGCGCGGGCGTGGGCGGGAGGGGTGGGGCTCGGTCGGGTTCTTTCACCCATCTGTTCCTTGGGGGAGACCGCCCGTGCCGCCGCAGCACGACGCCCTGTGTTCCGGTGCGGGCATGGTGACTTCGGCCCAGACGGTCTTGCGCGGGGGCGGTCCCTCGGCGACTCCCCAGCGGTCGGACAGGGCGGCGACGAGGAGCAGTCCCCTGCCCGACTCGGCCTCCACGGCGGGGCTTTGGGGGCGGGGCAGACAGTCACCGCGCGTGTCCGTCACCTCGATGCGGAGCGTCCGGCCGACGACGTAGAGGGTGAGCTGAAAGTCGCGGCCCGTGACCCGTCCGTGGGTGACGGCGTTCGCGGCCAGCTCCGCCACGATCTGCGCCGCGTGGTCCGACGGGAGGTCCCAGGCGCGGAGTTGCTCCACGGCGAGCAGCCGCGCGAGGCGGGCTCCGCGGGGCGTGGGGGACAGGCGCAGGCTCAAGTTGCGGACGGGGGTGGCGGTTTCTCGAATCACGTCACTCAGCGTGGCCGCGTGCGCCTACCGTGAACAGTGACGATGCCGTTGCGTAGGGTGACTGTCCGGAGGCTGTCCGGTGGTGTCCGGGCTGTCGGGGTGGGGCGTACGGGTACGGCGTCGCTGGAGGTTTCGTGCGACGGAGGGGTGCGGGATGACGGCGGAAGCGGACGCGGGACGGCTCCGGACCGAGGCGGACGAGCCGGGGTGGGAGGTCGATCCCGACGACGAGTGGGGCGTCGCGGTCATCGCCACCGTGGGGCGGCAGTTGAAGCTGCGGCGGGAGGCGGTGGGGATGCGGGCGGCCGACTTCGGGAAGGCCGTGGGGTACGGGGAGGACCTCGTCTACAAGATCGAGGGCGGGAAGCGGATTCCCCGACCCGAGTATCTGGACAGAGCCGACGAGGTGCTGGACGCGGGCGGGCTCCTCGCGGCGATGAAGGAGGACGTGGCCAAGGTCCGGTATCCCAAGAAGGTGCGGGACCTGGCCAAGTTGGAGGCCAAGGCGGTCGAGCTTCAGCTGTACGACCCGCTCAACGTCCATGGGCTGTTGCAGACGCCGGAGTACGCACGGGCGTTGTTCAGGATGTGGCGCCCTGCCTTCTCGGAGGATGACGTGGAGCGTGGCGTGGCGGCGCGGATGGCTCGTAAATCTGTGTTCGAGCGAGAGCCACTGCCCGAACTCAGCTTTGTGCAGGAGGAGTGGGTGCTTCGACGCCCGCTCGGTGGGAGAGCGTTGCTACGGCAACAGCTCCAGCACATCCTGGAGGTCGGGCAGCTGCGGCATGTCGAAATCCAGGTGATGCCGATGTACCGCGAGGAGCATGCTGGAACAGAGGGCGGTATCGAGGTGTTGAAGTTCGCGGACGGGTCGGCGGTCGGGCGCTCCCCGGGCATCGCCAATGGCCGTCCGGTTTCCGAACCGAGGCAGCTCCACGTCCTCGAACTGCGGTATGGCATCATCCGGGCCCAGGCTCTCCCACCCAGAGAGTCGCTGGCCTTCATCGAGCAACTCCTGGGGGACACGTGACCGACCTGAACTGGTTCAAGAGCAGCTACAGCAGCAGCAGCGACATCGAGTCCTGCGTCGAAGTCGCCGTCGCCGCCACCCCCGCCACCATCCACATCCGCGACTCCAAGCACACCGACGGCCCCCTGCTCACCCTCACCCCCTCCGCCTGGTCCGACTTCGTCAGGCACGCGGCGCAGGGCTGAGCGCACACTCGACTCAGGGGCGGGTACCTTCGTGGTCACCCCGATGAGGAGAGTGTCGACGTGAGCAAGTTCGTGCGGCCCGCAGCCGAAGGTGCCGATCCCTTCGGGACCGCTCGTCTCAGGCGAGGTGTCCTGGACGCCTGGGCGACCAGCCCGGCCAGGTTCCGGGAGGACGCCAACGCCGAGGAAGACCTTGTTCTCGGCGGGTACCGGGACCGGCTCGTCGTCGAGCTCGCGCAGAACGCCGCCGACGCCGCCGCCCGCGCCGGCGTGCCGGGGCGGCTGCGGCTCACCCTGCGGGACGGGGTGCTCGTCGCCGCCAACACCGGGGCGCCGCTCGACGCGGCCGGGGTCGAGTCGCTGGCGACCCTGCGGGCGTCGGCCAAGCGGGACAGCGCCGCCGTCGGACGGTTCGGCGTCGGCTTCGCGGCCGTGCTCGCCGTCACCGACGAGCCCGCCGTCGTCGGGCGGCACGGGGGTGTCCGGTGGTCGCTCCCCGAGGCGCGGGACCTCGCCGCCGACACCGCCCGGCACAGCCCCGGCCTCGGGGACGAGATCCGGCGGCGCGACGGACACGTACCCCTGCTGCGGCTGCCGTTCGCCGCCGAGGGCAGCCCGCCCGCGCCCTACGACACCGCCGTCATCCTGCCGCTGCGCGACGCCGCCGCCACCGACCTGGCGGAACGGCTGCTCACCGCCGTCGACGACGCCCTGCTGCTCGCGCTGCCCGGCCTCGACGAGGTCGTCATCGAGGCGCAGGACGAGACGCGCACGCTGCGCCGCCGCAGCGACGGCGACCTGACCGTCGTGGAGGACTCGCGGGACGGGGCCACCCGCTGGCGTACCGTCGCCGCGCACGGGCCGCTGGCCGCCGAGCTGCTGGCCGACCGGCCGGTCGAGGAGCGGCTGCGGCCGTACTGGTCGGTCACCTGGGCGGTGCCCGTCGACGCCGAGGGCGCCCCCGAGCGGCCGCGGACCAGCCCCGTGGTGCACGCCCCCACCCCCAGCGACGAACCCCTCGGCGTGCCCGCGCTGCTCATCGCGTCCTTCCCGCTGGACACCACCCGGCGGCACGCCGCGCCCGGACCGCTGACCGACTTCCTGGTGCAGCGCGCCGCCGACGCCTACGCCGACCTGCTCGCCGGCTGGCGCCCGGTGACCGCCGGGATCATCGACCTCGTGCCCGGACCGCTCGGCAAGGGGGAGCTGGACGGGGCGCTGCGGCAGGCCATCCTGGAGCGGCTGCCGCGCACCTCCTTCCTGCCGCCCGCCGCCGGGCCCGGCGAGGATCTGCCCGAGTCGCTGCGCCCGCGCGAGGCGGAGGTCGTCGAGGGCGCCGGGGCGGAGACCGTGCGGGTGCTCGCCGAGGTGCTGCCCACCCTGCTGCCCGCCGGGCTGGAGCGCCGGGTCGAGCTGCGCACGCTGGGCGTGGCGCGGGTGCCGCTGACCGACGCGATCGACCGGCTGGCAGGGCTGGAGAAGGACCCCGGCTGGTGGTGGCGGCTGTACGAGAGCCTGGCCGGGGTGGATCCGGACCGGCTGACCGGGCTGCCCGTGCCGCTCGCCGACGGGCGGACGACCATCGGGCCCCGGCAGGTGCTGCTGCCCACCCCGGACGCCGCCCCCGTCGACCCGGAGGTGCTGACCCGGCTGGGGCTGAAGGTCGCGCACGCGGACGCCGCGCACCCGCTGCTGGAGAAGCTGGGCGCGCTGCCCGCGACGCCGCGGGCCGTGCTCACCACTCCGCAGGTACGGGCCGCCGTCGCCGCGTCCCTGGACGACGGGGGAGCGCTGGACTGGGAGGCGGACGCCCCGGACGCGGAGGAGCTGGCCGACACCGTCCTCGCGCTGGTGCGGGACGCCGGTCTTGAGCCCGGTGAGGAACCCTGGCTGGGCGCGCTCGCGCTGCCCGACGAGGACGGGGAACTCGCGCCCGCCGGTGAGCTGGTGTTTCCCGGCAGTGCCTTCCACCGGGTCATGAGGGAGGGCGAACTGGCGCTCGTCGACGCCGAGTTGGCCGGGAAGTGGGGCGAGGGTCCGCTGGCCGCCTGCGGTGTGCTGGCGAACTTCGCCCTCGTGCGCGCCACCGACGTCGTCCTGGACCCCGACGAACTGGAGCCCCGCGAGGGGGACTTCGCCGAACCGGACGACGCGGGGCTGCTGGACGCGGTGGACGTGTGGTGCGAGGACATCCTCGACCGCTTCCCCGACTCGCCCGTCCCGCCGGTCGCCACCGAGCTGATCGCCGTGCGCGACCTGGACCTCGTCGACGACGACCGCTGGCCGCAGGCCCTCGCCCTGCTCGCCCAGCCGCCGCTCAGGGACGCCCTCACCCAGCCGGTGCGGATCCTGCTGCCCGACGGCACCCATGAGACCGTACGGCCGTACACGGCGTGGTGGCTGCGCGGGCACCCCGTGCTCGACGGCCGCAGGCCCGCCGGGCTGCTGGCGGCCGGCGGGGACCCGCTGCTGCGCGGGCTGTACGAGGAGGCCGACGCGACCGGGTTCGACGACGAGCAGGTGCTGCGGGCGCTCGGGGTGCGCACCTCGGTCGCCGCGCTGCTCGACGAGCCGGGCGGCGCGGCCGAGCTGCTGGACCGGCTCGCCGACCCGGACCGCGAGGTGACGCCCGCCCAACTGCACGGGCTCTACGGGGCGCTGGCCGACCTGGACCCCGAGCAGGTCACGCTGCCGGACGAGCTGCGGGCGGTGGTGGACGGGCGCACGGTCGTGGTGGACGCCGCCGACGCGGTGGTCGTGGACTCACCGGATCTGCTGCCCTTCACCGAGGGCGTGCCGCTGCTGCCGGTGCGGCCGGTGCGGGCGGCCGAGCTGGCGGAGCTGTTCCAGGTGCGGCGGCTGAGCGAGTCGGTGTCCGGGACGGTCGACTCCGAGGGCGCCGAGCACGACGTACCGGAGTCGGTGCGGGTGCTGCTGGGCCCGCGGACGCCCGCGTCGTACGTCGAGCACGAGGAGCTGGTGGTCGACGGCGTGGAGATCGACTGGCGGCTCACCGACGACGGGGTGCTGCACGCCGCCACCCTGGAGGGGGTCGCCGCAGGGCTCGCCTGGGCGGCGGGGCAGTGGCCGCGGCGGTTCGAGGTGGCCGCGCTGCTGGAGGACCCGTCGCGGACGGCCGAGCTGGCGCGGGACCGCTGGTTCGACTGAGTGCCACGGGGTGTGCGGCCGGTGGACAGCGTCCGTTCATCGGCCGTACAACCCTTTTCGCCCCTCACGGATCTGATCAACCGAGTCGGACGACTCCAGGATTCGATCAGTCGGCCTCACCACGCTCACGAGCCGTGCGTGCGTCGCAGAGCGGCGAGGCCACTTCCCGTGGGGGGAAACCAGATATGCGCAAGCGTGCCACCCTCGGCGTCCTCACCGGCGCCCTGGCACTGTCCACGCTCGCCGTCCCGGCCGCGCAGGCCGACGGCGGCTACGGCGACACCAGGATCACCAAGGTCGTCGTCGACGGCGACAACAAGGTCGTCGTCGGCACCGGCGAGAAGAGGTTCACGGTCAGCGTCACGGTGACCGACGACTCCGGGTTCGACTCCGGGGACATGGAGGCGCTCGACCTGTACGGCCCGGACTCCGGCTGGTTCCACGCGGACCACACGAGCTGCCGGCGCGTCGACGACACCACCGCGACCTGCGCCGGCGGGTTCGTGGTCAACCCCAGGACCGACTACCCGGACCGCCTCAACGACGACAACGCCGGCACCTACCGGGTCGACGCGTGGATCAACGCCTCGGACAAGGACTGGGTCTGGAAGGAGTCCGCCGGGACCTTCGAGCTCCAGCGCCACACCCGGCTGACCGTCAACGCCTCCCCGGAGCCGGTCCGCAAGGGCCGCACCATCACGGTCACGGGCCGGCTGACCCGCGTCAGCTGGGAGACGCTCACCTACGGCGGCTACGGCGGCCAGTACGTGAAGCTCCAGTACCGCAAGAAGGGCACGACCGCCTTCAGGACGCTGAAGACCGTCAAGTCGACGTCCTCGGGCTCCGTGAGCGCCACCACCACGGCCGGCTACGACGGCGAGTACCGCTTCGTCTACGCCGGCAGCCCCGCCGGTGCCGCCGCCACCTCCGCGGCCGACGCCGTAGACGTGCGCTGAGCGCGCCCGGTCCCCGACATCTCCGCGAACCCCGAGAAGGAACTCATGCGTACTCGTGTCACCCTCGCCGCGGTCTCCGGCGCGCTGGCCCTCTCCGCCCTCGCCCTGCCGGCCGCCCAGGCCGACGAGGAGCCGGCCGACATCACGGTCACGAACGTCGTCGCCAACGACGGCAAGCCGATCGTCATGAACGGGACCGGCTACAAGCGGGTCACCGTCACCATGACCGTCACCGCGGCCGCGGGCGTCGAGGAAGCCGACGCCACGCTGTGGACCGGCGGCGTCATGCCCCCCTCGCCCGACGACCTCGACGGCCTGAACTGGCCCGACATGGCCGAGGCCCGGACCCCCGACGGGCTGCTCGACTGCACCGAGGTGAACGCCACCACTGCCACCTGCGGGGCGACGTTCGTCCTGCGCCCGCAGCGCTGGGAGGGCGGCGGCTTCGACACCTTCGTGACCGTCACCGACAAGAACGGCGGCACGTACCAGAACGTGAACGTCAAGTCCTTCACGTACAAGCGCCACAGCATCGTGCGGCTCGACGCCTCCCCGGAGCCGGTCCGCAAGGGCGGGACCATCACCGTCAGGGGCAAGCTCACCACCGCCGGCTACCCCTACAGCTACGGCTATGTCCCGGTGGCCGCCCAGAACGTCACGCTGCAGTTCAAGAAGGCGGGCACGTCCACCTGGGCCACGCTGAAGACCGTCAAGTCCAACCGGGACGGCGCTCTGCGCACCACCACGACCGCCACCTACGACGGGTACTACCGCTTCAGCTACCCCGGTGACCACCGCAACGCGCCGGCCGTCTCCGTCGCCGACCACGTCGACGTGCGGTAGGCGGCCCCAGCCCCGGCGAGAGCGCCGGGCCCCGAAAAACCTCGCACAAATTCTCCACCCGCCGTACAACCATTCCCGTGGCTCGCGGATCTGATCATGCGAGTCAACAGACTCCTCGATCACTTGGGCCTCGCCGCGCTCACGAGCCGTGCGCCACGAAGGGCAACGAGGTCCCGTCTCCACGTGGGGAACAGACATGCGCATGCGTGCCACCCTCGGTGTCGTCACCGGTGCCCTGGCCCTGTCCGCCGTCGCCGTGCCGGCGGCTCAGGCGGACGTGTCGGAGGGCGACACCACGATCACCAAGGTCGCCGTGAACACGGTGAACAAGGTGTACGTCGGTACCTCCGCGGTGAAGTTCAAGGTCGCCGTCACCGCCACCGACGACTCGGGCATCCTCGACGCCGAGGAGTTCGACCTGTACGGCCCGAACTACGGTCTCCTCACCACCAGCAAGCCGACCTGCACGGCGGTCAGCGCCACGACCTCCACGTGCGTCGGCTGGGTCACCGCCGACCCGCGTGCCGCCGACGTGTTCAACAACAACGCCGGCACCTGGACCGTCGACGTGTGGATCAACGCCAAGGACGAGGACTACATCTACAAGGAGAACGCCGGCTCCTTCAAGCTGCTGCGCAAGACCGCGCTGAGCACCAACGCGGCCCCGGAGCCGGTCCGCAAGGGCAAGACGGTCACCGTCACCGGCAAGCTGACCCGCGCCAACTGGGAGACCTACGTCTACAACGGCTACGGCTACCAGTACGTGAAGCTCCAGTACAAGAAGAAGGGCGCGACCAGCTACACCACGCTGAAGACGGTCAAGGCCGCCTCCACCGGCGCCCTGAAGGCGTACACCACCGCCACGTACGACGGCTACTACCGCTTCAGCTACGTCGGCAACGGCGCCAGCGCGCCCGTCAACTCCGCCGCGGACTACATCGACGTCCAGTAGGCGCCCCAGGGTCACCCCGACCCGCCCGTCCGCCCCGGCAGCCGGCCGGGGCGGGCATCCCACCAGGCCCACCGGCCATCTCACGAACCGACTTTCAAGGACACCCCCATGCGTACCCGCACCATCGTCGCCACCGTCTCCGGCGCCCTCGCCCTGTCCGCTCTCGCCGTCCCGGCCGCCCAGGCGGACGAGGTCCAGGGTGACACGACGATCTCGAACGTCGTCGTCAACGGCGGCAAGCCGGTCGTCGTGGGCGCGGGCACCACCAAGCGGATCACCGTCTCCTTCACCGTCCGCGACGACTCGGGCGTCGACCGGGCCATGGGCGTCCTGTGGCACGGCACGGACTTCGACCACCTCGACAGCGGCGCGACGGCCAACACCAGCGACGGCTACTCCGTCTGCACCGCCGTGAGCGCCACGACGTCCACCTGCAAGGCGACGTACGACTTCAAGCCCGGCTACAACGCGATCAACGCGGTCGCCGGCACCTGGAAGACCTGGGCGATCGCCGCCGGCAAGGACTACGACTACGTCCAGAAGGACAACGTCAAGGCGTTCTACGTCAAGCGCGCCACCGCGCTGACCGTCAACGCCTCCCCGGAGCCGGTCCGCAAGGGCAAGACGATCACCGTCACCGGCAAGCTGACCCGCGCCAACTGGAACTACGGCAACTACGGCGCGTTCGGCAGCCAGTACGTCAAGCTCCAGTACAAGAAGAAGGGCGCGACCAGCTACACCACGCTGAAGACGATCAAGTCGTCGTCCACGGGCGCCCTGAGCACCACCACGACCGCCACGTACGACGGCTACTACCGCTTCGTCTACGCCGGCATCTCGTCCTCCGCGGCGGTCAACTCCACGGCCGACTTCGTCGACGTGCAGTAAGCACCTCGCACCCACCTCCTGAAGGAGTCGCATGCGCACGCGTCTCACCGTGGCCGCCGTCTCCGGCGCCCTCGCCCTGTCCGCGCTCGCCGTCCCGGCCGCGCAGGCCGTCTCCGGCGACGAGGCGGGCATCGACCGCCCGAGCGTCGCCGAGCAGCTCGGCGGCTCGGCGGCCACGTCGCGGTCCGTCACCGCGGCGGAGGCCCCGACGGTCTCCAACGTGAAGATCAACAACGGTCGGGCCGTGGTCGTCGGCAGCGGCACCGCCAAGACCTTCACCGTGTCCCTGACGGCCTCGCACCCGAGCGGCATCCAGGGTGTGTACATCGACCTCTGGCACGGCACCGACCCCACCGACGCCGACGGCTGGCTGCCGCCGAACGAGGGCGTCACCTGCACGGAGCTGACCGCCACGTCGGCCACCTGCAAGATGACGATCACGGCCCGCCCGGGTCTGAACGACGAGCAGGGGGTCGGCGACCTGTACGCCAACGCCCTGGCCGGCACCTGGAAGGTCGGCGTCGGGGCGCTCGCCAACGACGGCAGCGAGTACGCCAACGACTACTACAAGACCCACCGGGTCCAGCGGAAGGCCGTCCTGACGATCAACGCCTCCCCGGAGCCGATCGTCAAGGGCCGCACCCTCTCCATCAAGGGCACGTTCACCCGCGCCAACTGGGAGACGGGCACCTACAGCAAGTACACCAACCAGTACCTGCAGCTCCAGTTCA
This sequence comes from Streptomyces sp. enrichment culture, assembly GCF_964272895.1. Lineage (GTDB taxonomy): Bacteria > Actinomycetota > Actinomycetes > Streptomycetales > Streptomycetaceae > Streptomyces. The sequence goes on along the minus strand of NZ_OZ186832.1, from coordinate 3,390,754 downwards.
AGAAGGCCGGCAGCAGCACCTGGACCAAGGTGAAGACGGCCAAGTCGAACAGCTACGGCGCGATCAGCACCAGCCACCGCGCCACCTACGACGGCACCTGGCGCTTCTACTTCTCCGGCGCCTCCACCACGACGTCCCCGCTGACCGTGTCCCCGGGCGACTACGTCGACGTGCGCTGAGCGCACTGATCGCCACACCTCGCTCCGCCCGGCCCCGGCAACTGCCGGGGCCGGGGTCCCGGCCGGCCGTCGGCGGAGAAAACCTGCGTCACTTCTGAGGAATCCCCATGCGTACTCGTGTCACCGTGGCCGCCGTCTCCGGCGCCCTCGTCCTGTCCGCGCTCGCCGTCCCCGCCGCGCAGGCCGTCTCCGGCGACGAGGCGGGCGTCGACCGCCCGAGCGCCGCCGAGCGCTTCGAGGTCTCCGCGTCGGACGCCGTGGCGCAGGCCCCGGTCATCTCCGAGGTCCGCATCAACGACGGTCTGCCGGTCGTCGTGGGCAGCCAGACCGCCAGGACGTTCACCGTGTCGCTGACCGCCTCGCACCCGAGCGGTGTCGTGGACGCGATGGTCTGGCTGTGGCACGGCACGCATGCCGAGTCGGACGTCGACGGGATCCTGGTCCCCAACGAGGACGCGGCGTCCTGCACGGCCGTCTCCGCGACCACCTCGACCTGCACGCTGACGATCACCGCGCGCCCGGGTCTGCACGGCGACGACAGCCTCAACGACCTGTACGCCAACAGGCTGGCCGGCACCTGGCACGTGGCCGCCGGCGCCAAGGCCGCGGACGACAGCGTCGCCTGGGACGACTACTTCTCCACGCACAAGATCCTGCGCACCTCCAAGCTGACCGTGAACGCCTCCCCGGAGCCGATCCGCAAGGGCCGCACCCTCACCGTCACCGGCAAGCTGACCCGCGCGGACTGGGCCGGCGGCACCTACGTCAACCTCGCCGGCCAGTACGTCAAGCTCCAGTACAAGAAGGCGGGCGCCACGAGCTGGACGACGCTGAAGACGATCAAGTCCTCGTCCACCGGCACCCTGAGCACCACCACGACCGCCACCTACGACGGCTCGTACCGCTACTCCTACGCGGGCGCCACCACCACCGCGCCGATCGTCTCCCGCGAGGACGTCGTCGACGTGCAGTAGGCACTCCGCGTCCCGCGCAACCCCCGTCCCCGCGCCGTGGGGGCGGGCGCACCCCGAGTCGAGCCCCACCGACGCCCTGCCGGGCCGCCGGTCGCGCCGACCTGCCCTGACCTCTCCACGCACAGGAAGGTTTCCATGCGTACTCGTGTCACCGTGGCCGCCGTCTCCGGCGCCCTCGCCCTGTCCGCGCTCGCCGTCCCGGCCGCCCAGGCCGGCGAGGGCAAGCCGTACCCGCTCGACATCTCCTTCTCCCGCGTCACGGTCAACAGCGGTCTGCCGATCGCCGTCGACCACAACGTCACCAGGCATGTGAGGGTCAGCTACACGCTCACCCACGGCGCGGACGTCGACCTGGACGACCCGGATCTGTATCACCGGATCGATCTGCGGCGCACCGCCACGACCTCCGACGGCACGGCCGACTGGCTGCCGGGCGACATGACCGTGTCGACGTGCACGGAGACCTCGGCCACCACCGCCGACTGCACGGGCGTCATCCCCATCGTCCCGACGGCCCAGCTCTCCAACGCCGACGCCACCACCTGGAGCGTCAGCGGCTACGCCATCGACTACAACGGCCACTCGGACCCGGAGCTGCCCGTCCCGTGGGAGAAGGTCGGGGTCGCCGAGCAGCCCGGCCTGGGCACGGCCAAGATCCAGCGCGTGGCGAGGCTGACGGCCAACGCCGCCCCGGAGCCGGTCCGCAAGGGCAGGACGATCACCGTCACGGGCAAGCTGACCCGCGTCAACTGGGACACCGACTCCTCCACCGGCGTCGCGAACCAGTACGTGAAGCTCCTGTACAAGAAGGCGGGCGCCACGAGCTGGGTGACGCTGAAGACGACCAAGTCCTCGTCCACGGGCGCCCTGAGCACCACCACCACCGCCACGTACGACGGTTACTACCGCTTCTCCTACGCGGGCGCCACGACCACGTCGGCCGCCCTCTCCAACGCCGACTTCGTCGACGTGCAGTGACCGCAGGAAGGACTCCCATGCGCATCCGCACCCTGGGGGCCGCCGTCTCCGGCGCCCTCGCCCTGACCGCGTTGGCCGTCCCGGCCGCGCAGGCGAACGACGACGACGGCAAGCCGTACCCGCTGAACTTCAGGTACTCCAACGTCAAGGTCAACAACGGCAAGCCCATCGTCGCGGGCACCGCCGGCTCGGTGAGCGCGTCGTTCAGCTACACGCTCACGCACCCCGCCGGCGTCGGTCTGCAGGACAAGGACCACTTCCTCACGTTCACGCCCGTCGGCGCGGCCCCCGACGACCGGGGCGTCAGGAACTTCTGGGCCAACTGCGAGCCGGTCACGGCCACCTCCGCCACCTGCGGGGGCACCATCCACTACCGTCCGGGCCAGGAGCTGCAGAACGCGGCCGCCACGACCTACGACATCAGTGCCGTGTCCTACGACTGGAACGGACAGAACGACCCGGCCAACGACGACCTGGAGGAGCCCCAGCCCATCGACTGGGACAAGGTCGGCATGTCCCGGCAGGACGGCCTGGGCACCGTCAAGTACCAGCGCCTGGCGAAGCTGGCCGCCAACGCCACCCCCGAGCCGGTCACCAAGGGCCGGACCATCACGGTCATCGGCAAGCTGACCCGCGCCAACTGGGACACCCACTACTACGGCGGTGTCGCCGGCCAGTACGTCAAGCTCCAGTACAAGAAGCAGGGCACGACCGGCTGGACGACGCTGAAGACCGTCAGGTCCAGCGCCACGGGCGCCCTGAAGGCGACCACCACCGCCACGTACGACGGCTACTACCGCTACTCCTACGCCGGTGCCACGACCACCACCGGTGCCGTCTCCCCCGCCGACCACGTCGATGTGACCACGCAGGCCGTCCCGGGCGGTTCGGTCGCGCCGGTCGTCGCCGGGCCGCGGTTCGGCGACGCCGCGCCCGAGAACGGACCGGTCGTCTCCGACGTCACGGTCCACGGCGGCAAGAGCGTCCTGGTCGGCAGCGGGAGCGCCAAGACGTTCTCCGTGTCCGTGACGGCCAGTCACCCGAGCGGCATCGCCGACGCGAGCGTGTACCTGTGGCGCGGCTCGAACTCCGTGACCGACGTCGAGGGTCTGCTGCCGCAGAACGAGAAGGCGGCCACCTGCACGGCCACGTCCGACACCACCTCGACGTGCAAGCTGACCGTCACCGCCCGTCCCGGTCTGAACGACCCCGAGGGCGTGGGCGACCTGTTCGCCAACTACCTCGCCGGCAGCTGGCGGGTGGCCGTCCAGGTCAAGGCCAAGGACAGCAGCGTCACCTCGGACACGTCGTACAAGGGCGTCAAGATCCAGCGCAACACCGCGCTGACGGTCAACGCCTCGCCGGAGCCGGTCCGCAAGGGCCGCACCCTCACCGTCACGGGCAAGCTGACCCGCGCCGACTGGGAGACGGGCACCTACGGCACCCTCGCGGGCCAGTGGGTGAACCTGGAGTTCCGCAAGAAGGGCGCGACCGAGTGGACGCTGGTCGCGCAGACCAGGTCCAGCTCCACGGGCGTGCTGCGCGAGACCACGACCGCCACGGTGGACGGCTCCTACCGCTTCGTCTACGAGGGCGGCGGCTACAACATCAACACCAACGGCCCGTCCGTCTCCCGTGAGGACGCCGTCGACGTGCAGTGACGGTCAGGCGGGGAACCGGCGGTCCACCCACCTCCACATGAACTCCAGGGCGGCCGCCGCCCCCGCCGCGATGCCGACCGCGATCCACGGCATCGTCACGCCGACCAGCCGCAGCGCGAAGAACTCCTGCAGCCAGGGCACGACCAGGACCACCAGGAACGCGCCGCCCATCGCCGCGACCAGCAGCAGGCGCCACCAGGTGTAGGGGCGGGCGATGATCGCCAGCACCCACATCGACACCAGGAACAGCGTCAGGGTCGCGGCGCTGGTCTCGGCGTCCAGGGCGCCCTCGCCGGAGTAGTGGCGTCCGGCGAGCAGGTACGTGGTGAAGGTGGCCGCCGCCGCCACCGCCCCGCCCGGCACGGCGTACCGCATGACCCGCCGTACGAAGTGCGGTTTCGCGCGCTCCTTGTTGGGCGCGAGGGCGAGGAAGAAGGCGGGGACGCCGATGGTGAGCGTCGACAGCAGGGTCAGATGGCGGGGCAGGAACGGGTACTCCACCTGCGTGCACACCACCAGGACCGCGAGCAGCACCGAGTAGACCGTCTTGACCAGGAACAGGGTCGCCACGCGCGTGATGTTGCCGATGACCCGGCGGCCCTCGGCGACCACGGACGGCAGGGTGGCGAAGCTGTTGTTCAGGAGCACGATCTGGGCGACCGCCCGCGTCGCCTCGGAGCCCGAGCCCATCGCGACGCCGATGTCGGCGTCCTTCAGCGCCAGCACGTCGTTGACGCCGTCGCCGGTCATGGCGACCGTGTGGCCGCGGGACTGGAGGGCGCCGACCATGTCCCGCTTCTGCTGCGGGGTGACCCGCCCGAACACCGTGCCCTCGTCCAGGGCGTCGGCCATGCCCTCCCGCTCGGCCGGTATCCGGCGGGCGTCGACCACCGTGCCCGCGAGGCCCAGCTTGGTCGCGACCGCGCCCACCGAGACCGCGTTGTCGCCGGAGATGACCTTGGCGCGGACGTTCTGCTCGGCGAAGTAGCGCAGGGTGTCGGCGGCGTCGGGCCGCAGCCGCTGCTCCAGCACCACCAGCGCGGCCGGCTTCGCCCCCTCGGCGACCCGTGGGTCGTCCAGCTCGCGCGAGACACGGGCCAGCAGCAGCACCCGCAGCCCCTCCTCGTTGAGCCGCTCGGTCTCGGCGAGGGCCGGGTCGTCGTCGGCGAGCAGCACATCGGGGGCGCCCAGCAGCCAGGTGCTGGACTCGCCGTTGCCCTCGCTGAAGGAGGCGCCGCTGTACTTGCGGGCGGAGGAGAAGGGCAGGGACTCGGTGCAGCGCCACTCCTCGTTGTCGGGGTAGGCGTCGATGATCGCCTTCAGGGAGGCGTTGGGCCGCGGGTCGGACTCGCCGAGCGCGCCGAGCACCTGGCGGACGTAGTCCTCGTCGTGGCCGTCGAGGAGGTGCAGGCCGGTGACGTCCATGCCGCCCTCGGTGAGGGTGCCGGTCTTGTCCAGGCAGACGGTGTCGACGCGGGCCAGGCCCTCGATCGCCGGGAGCTCCTGCACCAGGCACTGCTTGCGGCCGAGGCGGATGACGCCGATCGCGAAGGCGACCGAGGTGAGCAGGACCAGGCCCTCGGGGACCATCGGCACGATGCCGCCGACGGTGCGGGCGAGGGAGTCGTCCAGGTCGCGCCGCTCCACGACCAGCTGGGTGATGATCAGGCCGATCGCGGCCGGGACCATCATCCACGTCACGTACTTCAGGATCGTGGAGATGCCCGAGCGCAGCTCGGAGTGGACCAGGGTGAAGCGGGACGCCTCCTCGGCGAGCTGCGCGGCGTACGCCTCGCGGCCGACCTTGGTGGCACGGAAGGCGCCGCCGCCCGCGACGACGAAGCTGCCGGACATCACGGGGTCGCCGGGCTGTTTGACGACCGGGTCGGCCTCGCCGGTCAGCAGCGACTCGTCGACCTCCAGGCCGTCGGTCTCGACGCACACCCCGTCGACGACGATCTTGTCGCCGGGCCCGATCTCGATGACGTCGTCCAGCACGATCTCCGACGTGCCGACCTCGACGGCGGTCCCGTCCCGGCGCACGGTGGGGCGGACCTCGCCGATCAGCGCGAGCGAGTCGAGGGTCTTCTTCGCCCGCCACTCCTGGACGATGCCGATGCCGGTGTTGGCGAGGATCACGAAGCCGAACAGGCTGTCCTGGATCGGCGCCACGACCAGCATGATCAGCCACAGCACGCCGATGATCGCGTTGAACCGGGTGAAGACATTGGCCCGGACGATGTCGAGCAGGGACCGGCTGCTGCGCACCGGCACGTCGTTGACCTGGCCGGCGGCGACCCGCTCGGCGACCTCGGCGGCGGTCAGGCCGCCGGCCGGCGCGGACGGCGGGGAGGGGGGATGCACAGGATCGAGTTCGGTGCTCGCGTCGATGTGCGTCATGCCTTCGACGTTACGTGCGGATCTGGGGGTTCACCCGCCGAGTACCGTCAAGTTCCGACCACGGGAGGACGGCCGTCATGCCGTGGTCGTACGGAGTACAGGGGCCGCGGTCCCCAGGGGTTACGGCGGCGGCGGTTACGGCGCCGGGACCTCGTCGCGGGCGGCGGCGGCCCGCTTGATGGCGGCGTCGCGCCTGCGGACGTACCAGACGCCGATCAGTCCGAGGCCGCCGCCGGCCAGGCAGGTCCACACCCACCAGGCGTGCCCGCGGTCGTCGAACCAGCCGTAGAAGGGCAGCTGGGCCAGGAAGAGGACGAACCAGAGGATCGTGCCGCCGACGATCGTCGGAACGACCGGGCCCTCCAGGGGCTCCGGCGCCTCGTGCTTGGGGGTCCACTTCGCCATGCACGGGAGTCTACGAGGTGGCGGGGTCTACGCGCGGAGATGGCCATCCCCGACCTCATATGTTCATACTGAAACCGTTTATGCCTGTCCACTTCTGTTCGTAGGAACCAACAAATGTCCACCTCGGCCCCCGCCAAGGTCCCCGCCCCGGAGCAGCCGGGCGGCACGCCCGCCTACGGCGCCCTCGACCGCTTCTTCAAGATCTCCGAGCGCGGCAGCACCCTCTCGCGCGAGGTCCGCGGTGGTTTCGCCACCTTCTTCGCGATGGCCTACATCATCGTGCTGAACCCGATCATCCTGGGCAGCGCGAAGGACATGTACGGCCATCAGCTCGACAACGGCCAGCTGGTCACCGCCACCGCGCTGACGGCGGCGTTCACCACCCTGCTCATGGGTGTCATCGGCAACGTCCCGATCGCGCTGGCCGCCGGTCTCGGCGTGAACTCCGTCGTCGCCCTCCAGCTCGCCCCGCGCATGTCGTGGCCGGACGCCATGGGCATGGTGGTGCTGGCCGGCTTCGTGGTGATGCTGCTGGTCGCCACGGGTCTGCGCGAGCGCGTGATGAACGCGGTGCCCTTCGGGCTGCGCAAGGCCATCTCCATCGGCATCGGCCTGTTCATCATGCTGATCGGCCTGGTGGACGCCGGGTTCGTCTCCCGCATCCCGGACGCCGCGCACACCACCGTTCCGCTCCAGCTGGGCGGTGACGGTCACCTCAACGGCTGGCCGGTGCTGGTGTTCATCCTGGGCGCGCTGCTGACCCTCGCCCTGATCGTGCGCAAGGTGCCGGGCGCGATCCTGATCTCGATCGTCGCCATGACGGTCCTGGCGGTGATCATCGAGGCCGTCGCGAAGGTCCCGTCCTGGGGTCTGACGGCGCCGAAGTGGCCGGGCAACCCGGTCGCCACGCCCGACCTCGGGCTGATCGGCGAGTTCAGCCTGTTCGGCGGCTTCGAGAAGGTCGGCGTGCTGACCGGCGTGCTGTTCGTCTTCACGGTCCTGCTGTCCTGCTTCTTCGACGCCATGGGCACGATCATGGGCGTCAGCGACGAGGCGAAGCTGACCGACGCCCAGGGGCAGATGCCGGGCATCAACAAGGTGCTGTTCGTCGACGGTGTCGCGGTCGCCGCGGGCGGTGCCAGCTCCGCCTCGGCCACCACCGCCTTCGTGGAGTCCACGGCCGGGGTCGGCGAGGGCGCCCGCACCGGCTTCGCGAACGTCGTCACGGGCGGCCTCTTCGCCGTCGCGCTGTTCCTCACTCCGGTCGCCACCATGGTCCCGTCCCAGGCGGCCACCCCGGCCCTGCTCGCGGTGGGCTTCCTGATCCTGGCCGGCTCGGTCAGGGAGATCGACTGGGCCGACCACACGATCGCGATCCCGGCCTTCGTGACGATGGTGATGATGCCGTTCACCTACTCGATCACCAACGGCATCGGCATGGGCTTCATCACCTTCGTGGCGATGCGCCTCGCGGCCGGCCGGGCCAGGGAGATCCCGGTGGCGATGTACGTCGTCTCGGCGGTCTTCGCCTTCTACTACCTGATGCCGGCCCTGGGTCTGACCTGACCGGCGGCCCTCAGGTGAGGCCGTAGAACTTCTCGGTCTCCTCGACGGCGGCCTGGAACCGCTCGTCGAAGTCATCACGGATGAGCGTCCGGACGACATAGTCCTGGACGCTCATTCCTCTTCTCGCCGCATGGTGCCGGAGCCGTTCGAGCAGCTCCCCGTCTATCCGCAGGCTGAGCACGCTGGTCCCCATGGACACGAGGGTCGCCGCACAGGGGTGGCCGACGCGTCACTTTCCGGAATCGCCTCACTCATATGGGTGACCTCGGTGTTTCAGTGGCCAGGGTCACGGGAATCAGGCGTGTTCCGAGTGGTCCTTAGCGAGAGTAATGAGTTACGCTAAAGACATGCCGGACCTCACCCATGGCGACGACGCTGCCGCCGTGAACTCCCTGCGATCCGCCGTGATGCGGCTCTCCCGCCGACTCAAGCACCAGCGGGTCGACGAGTCGCTGAGCCCCACCGAGATGTCGGTGCTGGGCACCCTCGCCCGGTGCGGCCGGGCCACTCCGGGCGAGCTCGCCCGCAAGGAGCACGTCCAGCCGCCGTCGATGACCCGCATCGTCGCGCTGCTGGAGGCCAAGGGCCTGGTGCGGCTGGAGCCGCACCCCGAGGACCGGCGCCAGAAGGTCGTCACCCAGACCGAACAGGCCGAGGCGATGCTCGAGGAGAGCCGCCGCAAGCGCAACGCGTTCCTGGCCGCGCTGGTCGAGGACCTCGACGAGGACGAGTGGGCGAAACTCCGCGCCGCCGCCCCCGTACTGGAGAAGCTCGCACATCTGTGACCGCACCGCCTGAGGAGGCGACGCCGTTGAGTACGGGAAACGGAGCAGACTCCGCACCCGCACCGACCACCCATCCGACCGACCCGCAGGACCGCCGCCGGTCCTCGATGTTCAGCTCGCTGAAGATCCGCAACTACCGTCTGTTCTTCGTCGGCCAGGCCGTCTCGAACGTCGGCACCTGGATGCAGCGCATCGCGCAGGACTGGCTGGTCCTCAGCCTCACCGGCTCGGCCACCGCCGTCGGCGTCACCACCGCCCTGCAGTTCCTGCCGATGCTGCTGCTCGGCCTCTACGGCGGCGTCCTCGTCGACCGCCTGCCCAAGCGCCCCACCCTGCTGGTCACCCAGGCCGCCATGGCCCTCACCGGCATCGCGCTGGCCCTGCTCACCCTCACCGGACACGTCCAGGTCTGGCACGTCTACGTCGCCGCCCTCGCCGTCGGCCTCGCCACGGTCGTCGACAACCCGGCCCGCCAGTCCTTCGTCACCGAGATGGTCGGCCCCGCCCAGCTGCACAACGCGGTCAGCCTGAACTCCGCGAACTTCCAGTCCGCACGCCTCGTCGGCCCGGCCGTGGCCGGTCTGCTGATCACCGGCGTGGGCACCGGCTGGGCGTTCCTCCTCAACGGCCTGTCCTTCGTCGCGCCCATCGCCGGACTGCTGCTCATGCGCTCGCGCGAACTGCACGTGGTCGAACGCGCCCCCCGCGGCAAGGGCCAGCTCCGTGAGGGCCTGCGCTATGTCTCCGGCCGCCCCGAACTGATCTGGCCGATCGTCCTGGTCGGGTTCGTCGGCACGTTCGCCTTCAACTTCCCCGTCTACCTCTCCGCGTTCACCGACGACGTCTTCCACGCCGGGGCCGGCTCCTACAGCCTCTTCAACACCTTCATGGCCGTCGGCTCCGTCGCCGGCGCCCTGCTCGCCGCCCGCCGCGGCACGGCCCGGCTGCGGGTGATGAGCGCGGCCGCGCTGGCCTTCGGCCTGATCGAGATCGTCGCGGCGACCGCCCCCACCCTGTGGATGTTCGCCCTGCTGATGATCCCGCTGGGCCTGTTCGGCATGACCATCAACGTCACCGCCAACACCGGCATCCAGATGGCCACCGACCCGGCCATGCGCGGCCGGGTGATGTCCCTGTACATGATGGTCTTCCTCGGCGGCTCCCCGGTCGGCGCGCCCGTCGTCGGCTGGATCACCGACACCTACGGCCCCCGCGTCGGCCTCGCCGCGGGCGGCGCGGTCGCGGCCCTCGCGGCCGGCGTGATCGCCCTGATCCTCGCCCGCACCGGCGGACTGCGCCTGTCCGTCGGCTGGAACCACGGCCACCCGATCGTGCGGTTCGTGCCCCGGCAGCGGCAGAAGGAACTCACCGCGGCGGCATGAGCCCAGGGGCGTCCCGCCGAGAAGGCCGGCCCGACCGGCGAGACGCCCCCATGACGCCGGTGGCAGGCTGAGGGGCATGAGACTCTTCGCCGCGGTCCTGCCACCGGCCGAGATCGTCAGCGAACTCGCCGCCGAGGTCGCCGCCCTGCGCGCGCTGCCCGGCGCGGACCGGCTGCGCTGGACCCACCGCCCCGGCTGGCACTTCACCCTCGCCTTCTACGGCGAGGTCGACGACACCCTCGTACCCGGCCTCACCGACCGGCTGGAACGCGCCGCCCGGCGCACCGCGCCCTTCCCGCTGGCCCTGCGCGGCGGCGGCCACTTCGGCCACGGCCGCGCCCTGTGGACCGGCGCCGACGGCGATCTGGCCACCCTGCGTTTGCTGGCGAGCCGCAGCGAGGCCGCCGCCCGCAAGGCGGGCCTCGACCTGGGCGACCACCGCCGCTACACGGCCCACCTGACCCTGGCCCGCAGCCGGGAGGCGGTCGACGTGCGCGCCCACCTCGACGCGCTCGGCGCCTTCACCAGCCGCACCTGGACGGTCGAGGAACTGGTGCTGCTGCGCAGCCACCTGCCCACCTCCGGCGTACCGGGGGAGCAGCCCCGCTACGAGGCGGTCGCCCGCTGGCCACTCGGCGCGGCCGGTTAGGCTCATGGGGTGGACCCGAAGACCCGGAACCGGATCATGGCCGGTGCGCTCGTGCTGATGTTCGTCGTCGTGGCGGTGGCGGCGGCCATGGGCAAGTAGCCGGACCGCCGCACAGGCAGTGCCCTCCCGCTACCAGGCGAACGCCTCGGGGGAGGGCCCAGGACCGGGGAAGATCTCGTCCAGCCGCTCCAGCAGCTCCGGCGACAGCTCCAGCTCCACGGCCCGCAGCGCCGACGCCAGCTGCTCGGCCGTGCGCGGCCCGACGATCGGCCCGGTCACCCCCGGCCGCGTCAGCAGCCATGCCAGCGCGACCTCGCCGGGCTCCAGCCCGTGCTTGTCGAGCAGCTCCTCGTAGGCCCCCACCTTCTGCCGCACCGCCGGATCGGCGAGCGCGTCGGCGGTGCGCCCGCTGGTCCGGCGCCTCCCCTCGACCTCCTTCTTCACCACCCCGCCGAGCAGCCCGCCGTGCAGCGGCGACCACGGGATGACGCCGAGGCCGTACTCCTGGGCGGCCGGGATGACCTCCATCTCGGCCCGCCGCTCGTAGAGGTTGTACAGGCACTGCTCGCTGACCAGGCCGTACGAGCCGCGCCTGGCGGCCGTCTCGTTGGCCTGGGCGATCTTGTAGCCGGGGAAGTTGCTGGACCCGGCGTAGAGGATCTTGCCCTGGGCGACGAGGGTGTCGATCGCCTGCCAGATCTCCTCGAACGGCGTGTCCCGGTCGATGTGGTGGAACTGGTAGAGGTCGATGTGGTCGGTCCGCAGCCGCTTGAGCGAGGCGTCCACGGCCCGCCGGATGTTCACCGCCGACAGCTTGTCGTGGTTGGGCCAGGGCTGCCCGTCCACGCCCATGTTCCCGTAGACCTTGGTGGCGATGACGACCTTGTCCCGGTTGCCGGCGCTCTTGGCGAACCAGTTGCCGATGATCGTCTCGGTACGGCCCTTGTTCTCGCCCCAGCCGTACACATTGGCGGTGTCGAAGAAGTTGATCCCCGCGTCCAGCGCCGCGTCCATGATCGCGTGGCTGTCCGCCTCGTCGGTCTGCGGTCCGAAGTTCATCGTGCCGAGGACCAGTCGGCTGACCTTGAGTCCGGTGCGTCCGAGCTGCGTGTACTCCATGGCCCAAGCCAACGGCTTGGAGTGCGCTCCAGGCAAGCGGGTTGCCCGCACGGGGCAGTTGGGCCGGACCGGCGTCGTGCAGTGGCCCGCGGACCTGTGTCTCACGCGCCCCGGTACGGCGCCCCCAGCCCCCACGCCTGCCACATCGCCTCCGCGAAGGCCGCCGCCAGCTTGTGCTCGCCGGCGGCGTTGGGGTGGGTGCCGTCGTAGGTGTCGTGGTGGAGGGCGTAGGAGTCCGGCACCGAGGCGAGCAGCAGCGGCGAGGCCGGGTCGTCGAGGTCGGCCACCGCCTTGCCCAGCAGCTCGTTGAACGCCGAGACCTGCGCGGCGAAGTCCGGGTCCGCCTGCGCGCGCACGTTGGGGATGACCGGCAGCAGCACCATCCGCACCTGCGGGTTGGCCGACCGCGCCCGCGCGACGAAGGCCCGCACGTTCTGCGCGGTCTGCTCGGCGTTGGTGTAGAAGCCGAGGTCGATCAGGCCGAGGGAGACCAGGAGGACGTCGGCACGGCAGCCGCGTACCGCGTCGGCGATCAGCGGGGCCATGTGCAGCCAGCCCTCGCCCCAGCCGGCGAGATGGGCGCGCGGGAAGCCGGGGTCGGCGTAGTCGAGGGACGTGGGGGCGTCGGCCGCCTTGTCGTAGAGCGTCTCGCGGGGGCCCACGAGGGCGAACGGCCCGTCGTAGGTGTCGCGCAGGTGCTGCCACAGCCGGTAACGCCATGTGTGTTCGCCCGCGCTGCCTATCGTCATGGAGTCGCCTACGGGCATGAACCTGAGCATCCGCTCATCATGGCCGATGCGTGGGGTCCCTGGGATCGCAGGGGCCTGTGAGGACCGCCACCCGTTCCGCCGGGGGCGGCCTTCCGGCCGGCACCGCCGGGGATGGCAGTCTTGGCACCATGCGCCGAACCTTCGCTCTCCTCACCGGAGCCGCCCTCCTCACGGCCGGCCTCGCCCTCCCCGCAGCCGCCGCCGACGGCGACGAGAGCTTCACGATCAAGGACCCGCGCATCACCGAGTCCAGCGGCCTCACCGCCTCCCGGCAGCACCCGGGCATCTACTGGACGCACAACGACCAGGACGAGGGTGCCTATCTGTACGCCGTCGACAGCCGCACCGGCGAGACGGTCGCGACCGTCACCCTCACCGGCGTCGGCACCCCGCGGGACATCGAGGCCATCTCGATGGGACCGGACGACCAGCTCTACGTCGGCGACATCGGCGACAACGACGGCGTCGCCTGGGACCACGTCTGGATCTACCGGCTGCCCGAACCCGCCCAGCTCAAGGACCAGTCGGTGCGCGCCACCCAGTACGTCGTGAAGTACGCCGACGGCTCCCGCGACGCCGAGTCGCTGCTGGTCCACCCGAAGACCGGCCGCGTCTACATCATCGACAAGAACGAGGACGGCGGACACCTCTACACCGGCCCCCACCCCCTGTCCGCCTCCGGCACCAACGTCTTCGAGCCCGGCCCCGCCATCGACCTGTGGGCCACCGACGCCGCATTCTCCCCGGACGGCGGGCAGTTCGTCGTCCGCGGGTACCTGGGCGGGATCGCCTACGACTGGAACGGCGGCGAGCCCGAGCGGCTGGGCCGCATCGATGTGCCGCTCGGGCAGGGGGAGTCGGTGTCCTACTCCGCCGACGGGACCAGGCTGATGCTGGGCATGGAGGGCGCCGGCAGCCCCGTGGAGGCCCAGGACGCCCCCGGCGGCTCCACCGGGGGCGGCTCCACCTCCCCGTCCCGCAACGGAGGTTCGGGCGCCTCCGGCGACGACGGCGGTCCGGGGCTGAAGGTCGAGTACGTCGTCGTCGCCGCTGTCTGCGCGGGCCTGTTCGCCCTGGCCCGACGCAGGCGCCGCTCCTAGGGGGCGTCCCGGTGCGGCCTCACCTGTCCCGGTGCGGCCTCACCTGTTCCAGTGCTGCCGCACGTGCCGCTCCACGGCGCGGGTCCAGGTCTCGCGGTCCATGTCCTTGAAGGCGAGCGTGACGGGCGGGTTGCCGCCGGGGTGGACGTCCATCTCGTCCGGGAAGGTGATGAGGACCGTCTCCAGCTCCCAGCCCCGGTAGTCCCAGGACTCGGGGAAGTGGAAGTCCAGCTCCTGCCAGTACTCGGTGGAGCGACGGGACTTGTACCGCTCCGGCCACGCCTGGGCGAACACCTTCACCTCCGACTCGTGGAACCGGAACCCCAGGTCCTCGTAGATGTCGAAGAGCAGGTCCTGCGCGGGCAGCGCGTGCACCTCGATCTCGTCGAAGTCGCCCCGGTCCACGGCCCCGGCGACGGCGAGCTCGGTGCGCACGGCGACCCGGCTGCCCTTCAGCCGGGTGCCGCGGGCGTGGGTGAACGGCATGGTCCACGGCACGTCGATGGAGACCTGGCGGGTCAGGTCGGCGCCTTCGGGAAGGCGGAAGGGCTGCGTGGTGACGGCGGTGACGACATAGGGGTTGTTCCAGGCGGTGGAGCCGTCCGCCTCGCGGTCCTCGGCGCGGACGACTAGCTCGACGCGCAGCCGCTCCACGTCGAGGTCGGCACCGCCGCCGCGCAGCCGGACGGTGAGGTCGAGCGGAGCGCCGGGCAGGATGCGGGCGGTGTCGACGACCGTGTCGACGGACGGCGCCTTGGAGCCGAGCGTGCTCAGGAACGTACGAAGTGCCATGTGCGGGTTCCCCTCCCTGGGACGGCGGGCCGGTCCCCGGCCGCCGGGAGGAACCCTACGCGCAGACGATCACGTGCGCCCGGCCTCGCGCCCGGCCCGCCCCGGCCGGACACTGGAGACGGGGGCCGGACCGGCCGGGAGGAATCATGATCGGACTCACCCGCGACGACGTCCCCGTCGCCATGGAGGGCGACGGCCTGGAGGTACGGATGACGGAGGTGGGCGACATGACCGTCGGCTTCCTCCGCCTCCCCAAGGGCGCGGACCTGGCGTCGGCGCTCAAGGGCATGCCGGACGACATGTGCCCGTGCCCGCACTACGGCTATGTGCTGCGCGGCAGCATCAGGATGCGCAGCAAGGACGGCGAGCAGACCTTCCGGGCCGGCCAGGCATACTACTGGGCGCCCGGCCACGTCCCCGAGCCGCTGGAGGACAGCGAGCTGGTCGAGTTCTCGCCGACGGCGGAGTTCCGCGAGGTCATCGCGCACCTGGCGCAGGCGGCGGGCTGACCCGCGGCGCCCGGTTTGCCGGGGGCCGGCACACGTACGGCCCCGGGGGTGACAAGCCGCCCCCCGGGGCCGTACCTGCGAGCTGTGCCTCAGAGCTGCTCGATCACGTAGTCCACGCACTTGGTCAGCGCCTCGATGTCCGCCGGGTCGACCGCCGGGAACATCGCGATGCGCAGCTGGTTGCGGCCGAGCTTGCGGTAGGGCTCGGTGTCCACGATGCCGTTGGCGCGCAGCACCTTGGCGACGGCGGCGGCGTCCACGTCGTCGGTGAAGTCGATCGTGCCGATGACCGCGGAGCGCTTGGCCGGGTCGGCGACGAACGGGTTGGCGTACTTCACGTCCTCCGCCCAGCCGTACAGGGTGCGCGCGGAGGTGTGGGTGCGGCGGACCGCCCAGTCCAGACCGCCCTGGCCGTTGATCCACTCCAGTTGCTGGTTCAGCAGGAAGAGGGTGGCGAGCGCCGGGGTGTTGTACGTCTGGTTCTTGCGGGAGTTGTCGATCGCCGTCGGCAGGCTGAAGAACTCCGGGACGTGGCGGCCGGAGGCGTGGATCCGCTCGGCGCGCTCGATCGCGGCCGGGGAGAACACGGCGATCCACAGGCCGCCGTCGGCGGCGAAGGACTTCTGCGGCGCGAAGTAGTAGACGTCCGTCTCGGCGATGTCGACGGGCAGGCCGCCGGCGCCGGAGGTGGCGTCCACGAGGACCAGGGAGCCCTCGTCGGCACCGGCCACGCGCCGGATCGGCATGGCGACACCGGTGGAGGTCTCGTTGTGGGTGAACGCGTACACGTCCACGCCCGCCTCGGCCTGCGGCTCCGGGTGCGTGCCCGGCTCGCTCGCGATGACCGTCGGCTCGGCGAGCCACGGGGCGAGCTTGGCGGCCTTGGCGAACTTGGAGCTGAACTCGCCGAAGTTCAGGTGCTGCGACTTGTTCTCGATCAGACCGTGCGTCGCGATGTCCCAGAACGCGGTGGACCCGCCGTTGCCGAGGACGACCTCGTAGCCCTCGGGAAGCTGGAACAGCTCGGAGATGCCCTCGCGGACCTTGCCCACCAGGTTCTTGACCGGGGCCTGGCGGTGAGAGGTACCGAGCAGGGACGTACCGGTGGCGGCCAGCGCGTCGAGCGCCTCCACCCGCACCTTGGAGGGGCCAGCGCCGAAACGACCGTCGGCGGGCTTGATGTCAGCAGGAATCCGGATCTCAGCCACGAGGGCGAGGGTATCCGGTGGGGGTCGGCTCGGTGAAACATCGTCCGTCGCGTGAGACGGCGCCTTTGATTTCCTGGACCCATGACGGATATCGAGGCCGAGCTGCGCCGGGCCGTACGGGGCGAGGTGGGGTTCGACGTCACCTCCCGCGCGCTGACCACCATGGACGCCTCCAACTACCGGCGGGTACCGCTCGGCGTGGTCGCCCCGCGCGACGCCGACGACGTGGCGGCCGTCCTGGAGGTGTGCCGCACGCACGGCGTACCGGTCGTGCCGCGCGGCGGCGGCACCTCCATCGCCGGGCAGGCCACCGGCGCGGGCGTCGTCCTGGACTTCACCCGCCATATGAACCGGCTGCTCGCCCTCGACCCCGAGGCCCGCACCGCCACCGTGCAGCCCGGCCTCGTCCTCGACCGGCTCCAGGAGGCTGCCGCCCCGCACGGCCTGCGCTTCGGCCCCGACCCCTCCACCCACAGCCGCTGCACCCTCGGCGGGATGATCGGCAACAACTCCTGCGGCTCCCACTCGGTGGCCTGGGGCACGACCGCCGACCAGGTGCGCGAGCTGGACGTGCGCACCGCGCGCGGCGAGCGCCTGCGCCTCGGGCGGGACTGGGCCGGGGCGCCCGAGGGGCTGCGCGACCTGGTCCTCGGCGACCTCGCCCGCCTGCGCACCGGCTTCCCCGACCTGCCCCGCCGCATCTCCGGCTACGCGCTGGACGCCCTGCTCCCCGAGCGGGGCGCCGACGTCGCCCGCTCCTTCTGCGGCTCGGAGGGCACGCTGGGCGTGCTGACGGAAGCGGTCGTGGGCCTGGTGGAGGCGCCCCGCGCGCTGGCCCTGGTGGTCCTGGGCTACGCCGACGAGAGCGCGGCGGCCGAGGCGGCACCGGCGATGCTGCCGTACGCGCCCCTGACGGTGGAGGGCATGGCCGCCGACCTGGTGCCGGCGACGGCCGGGCTGCCGCGCGGCACGGCATGGCTGTTCGTGGAGACGGGCGGACGGACCCCGGCCGAGGCACGCGCGCGTGCCGAGACGATCGCCCGCGCCGCCGACGCCCTGGACACCCTGGTGGTCACGGACCCGTCCGGCCGGCGGGCCCTGTGGCGCATCCGCGAGGACGCGGCCGGCACGGCGACCCGGATGAAGGACGGGACCGAGGCATGGCCCGGCTGGGAGGACTGCGCGGTGCCGCCCGCCCGGCTCGGTGCCTACCTCCGCGACTTCCGCGCCCTGCTCACCGCCCACGGCCTGCGCGGCACGCCGTACGGCCACTTCGGCGACGGCTGCATCCACGTCCGGATCGACTTCGACCTGGTGACCGCACAGGGCGTGGCCCGCTTCCGCCGCTTCTCGCAGGAGCTGGCGGCTCTGGTCGTCGCCCACGGCGGCTCCCTCTCCGGCGAGCACGGGGACGGACAGGCACGGGCGGAGCTGCTGCCGGTGATGTACGGGCAGGAGACGGTGGCCCTGTTCGAGCGCGCCAAGGCGCTGTGGGACCCGGACGACCTCCTCAATCCGGGCATCCTGGTCCGCCCCGCCCCCCTGGACGCGAACCTGCGTTTCGCGGCCCTGCCCCGCGAGCCGGTCGACGTGGCCTTCGGCTACCCGTCCGACGGCGGCGACTTCTCGGCCGCCGTGCGCCGCTGCGTGGGAGTGGCGAAATGCCGTACGACGACGGCGGCCGGCCCCTCCGTGATGTGCCCGTCCTTCCGCGTCACCGGCGAGGAGAAGCACTCCACGCGCGGCCGCGCCCGGCTGCTGCACGAGATGCTCGCGGGCGAGGTGGTGACCGACGGCTGGCGGTCCGAGGAGGTCCGGGACGCGCTGGACCTGTGCCTGGCCTGCAAGGGCTGCCGCTCGGACTGCCCGGTCGGGGTGGACATGGCGACCTACAAGGCGGAGTTCCTGCACCACCACTACGCCGGGCGGCGCAGGCCCGCCGCGCACTACTCGATGGGCCGGCTGCCGCTGTGGCTGCGGGCGGTGTCCCTGCTCCGGGCGGCGGCGCCGGTCAACGCGCTGGCGGCGGTACGGCCGCTGGCGGGCCTCGGCAAGCGCCTGGGCGGCATCGCGGCCGAACGGGAGCTGCCCCGGCTCGCGCGGGAGCCGTTCAGCCGCTGGTTCCGCCGTCGGCCTGCGAAGGGCGGTCCGGGGCGGCTGGTGGTGCTGTGGCCGGACACCTTCACCGAGCATCTGTCCCCGTCCGTGGGCCGGGCGGCCGTACGCGTCCTGGAGGCGGCCGGGCTGCGGGTGGCCCTGCCGCCGGTCCTGCGCACGGGCCGCGCGCGGCTGGCCGACGGACGCTCACGGACGGCGGCCGGCCTGCTGACGGCCCGCCGGGGCCGGGTCTGCTGCGGTCTGACGTACGTCTCCACCGGCCAGCTGGACCGGGCCCGTACGGTGCTGCGCCGCACGCTGGACCTGATGGAGCCGGTGCTGGAGTCCGGCGCGCCGGTCGTGGTCCTGGAACCGAGCTGCGCGGCGGCCCTGCGCGCCGACCTGCCGGACCTGCTGCCGGAGGACCCGAGGGCGGCCCGGCTGGCGGGCCGGGTGCTGACCTTCGCCGAGGCGCTGGAACGCCACGCCCCGCACTGGCGGCCCCCGCGGCTGGACCGCCCGGTGACCGGCCAGACCCACTGCCACCAGCACGCGGTCCTCGGCGACACGGCCGACCGCCGGCTGCGGGCGGCCGCGGGCCTCGCGGGCGACCTCTCGGGAGGCTGCTGCGGGCTCGCGGGCAACTTCGGCTTCGAGCGCGGCCACTACGAGGTCTCGGCCGCCTGCGCGGAGGAGCAGCTGCTCCCGGCGGTGCGCTCGGCCCCGGAGGGGGCGGTGGTCCTGGCGGACGGCTTCTCCTGCCGGACCCAGCTGGAGCAGCTGGGCGGGGTGCGGGGGCGGCATCTGGCGGAGGTCCTGGCGGAGGCGCTGGACGCGGGTGCGGAGTCAGGGACGTAGGAGCGGAAGCGGAGTCAGGGACGTAAGAGGTGTACACACCTGACCGGGTCCATTACTGTGGACTGCGTAGTCCATCACGATGAACGCCCCCTGTGCCACGGCGCAGGGGAGACGTGATGGGCGGACGCCCCGGCCTCTCAGCCCCCAGGAAGCCCCGTGAGCACTCCGAGCACCACCCCGCCCGCCTCCGCCCCGTCGACGGCCGCGGCCTCCGCGCCCCCGACCGGGACCGGCGCGGGCCGACGCCGAGGCGGTGCGCTCGGGCCCGTCGGCCTCGTCCTGGCCGGCGGGATCTCGGTGCAGTTCGGCGGGGCGCTCGCCGTCACGCTGATGCCCCGAGCCGGGGCGCTGGGCGTGGTGACCCTGCGGCTGCTGGCCGCCGCGATCGTGCTGCTGCTGGTCTGCCGGCCCCGGCTGCGCGGGCACTCGCGGGCCGACTGGGGCACGGTCGTCGTCTTCGGCATCACCATGGGCGCGATGAACGGCCTGTTCTACGCGGCCGTCGACCGCATCCCGCTCGGTCCCGCCGTCACCCTGGAGGTCCTGGGCCCGCTGGCCCTCTCCGTCATCGCCTCCCGCCGCCTGGTCAACCTGCTGTGGGCCGGACTCGCCCTCGCCGGTGTCTTCCTGCTCGGCGGCGGAGGCTTCGGCGACCTCGATCCGGTGGGTGCGGCCCTCGCCCTGGGGGCGGGCGCGATGTGGGCGGCGTACATCGTCTTCAGCGCCCGCACCGGCCGCCGCTTCCCCCAGGCCGACGGCCTCGCCCTGGCGATGGCGGTCGCGGCCCTGCTGTTCCTGCCCCTCGGCGTCGCGGAGGCGGGCACCAGGCTGCTCGACCCGGTGACGATCGCCCTGGGCGCGGCCGTCGCCCTGCTCTCCTCGGTCCTGCCCTACACCCTGGAACTGCTGGCCCTGCGCCGCCTCCCCGCCTCCACCTTCGCCGTCCTCATGAGCCTCGAACCCGCGATCGCCGCCACCGCCGGCTACCTCATCCTCGACCAGGCCCTCACCCCCGCCCAGTCCGCCGCCATCGCCCTGGTGATCGCGGCCAGCATCGGCGCGGTGCGCACCCAGGTGGGGCGGACGAAGGCGGCCTGAGCGCCGGCCCCGACGCCCTAAAATTCATGCAAGCACGCTTGATTGTTTCTGGGGCCGCTGCCATCCTCGCCCCATGGCCGACCCGACGCCCGTCTTCGACGACCTGCGTGCCGAAAGTGACGAACTCGACCGGTTGGTGGCCGAGTTGGAACCCGAGCGGTGGAGGCTGCCCACGCCTTCGCCGCGCTGGAGCATCGCGCATCAGATCGCACACCTCGCCTGGACCGACCGCTCGGCCCTGCTGGCCGTGACCGATGCCGGGGCCTTCCGGGAGCTGGTGGAGCAGGCCCTCAAGACGCCGGAGTCCTTCGTGGACGACGGTGCCGACGAAGGCGCGCTGCTCCCACCCGGCGAACTGCTCGCGCGCTGGCGCGAGGGCCGGCGGGCCCTCGACCGGGCCCTGCGCGCCGCTCCGGCCGGGGCGCGGTTCCCCTGGTACGGGCCGCCGATGTCGGCCGCCTCCATGGCCACCGGACGGCTCATGGAGACCTGGGCGCACGGGCAGGACGTGGCCGACGCGTTGGGGGTGACACGGCCGGCCACGGACCGGCTCCGGCATGTCGCCCGGATCGGCGTGCGGGCGCGGGACTTCGCCTTCGGGGCGCACGGGCTCACCCCTCCGGCCGAGGAGTTCCGTGTCGAACTCGTCGGCCCCGGCGGGGACCTGTGGGGCTACGGACCCGAAGACGCCGCCCAGCGCGTCACCGGGCCCGCCCTCGACTTCTGCCTCCTCGTCACCCGGCGCGCCCACCGCGCCGACCTCGCCGTGCGGGCCGAGGGGCCGGACGCCGACCGCTGGCTGGACATCGCCCAGGCATTCGCCGGGCCGCCCGGAGCCGGTCGTACGCCCAAGGGGGCCTGATGCTGCGCATCGGCAACGCCTCCGGCTTCTACGGCGACCGCTTCGACGCCATGCGCGAGATGCTCACCGGCGGCGAACTCGACGTCCTCACCGGCGACTACCTCGCCGAACTCACCATGCTCATCCTCGGCCGGGACCGGCTGAAGGACCCCGGCGCCGGGTACGCCCGCACCTTTCTGGCCCAGCTGGAGGAGTGCCTGGGGCTCGCGCAGGAGCGCGGGGTGCGGATCGTCGCCAACGCCGGGGGGCTCAACCCACGGGGACTCGCCGACAAGGTCCGGGAGCTGGCCGGCCGGCTCGGGCTGTCCGTGCGGGTCGCGCATGTCGAGGGGGACGACCTCACCGCCTCCCACCCCGGCAGCCTCGCCGCGCACGCCTATCTCGGGGGGTTCGGGATCGCCGCGTGTCTGACGGCCGGTGCGCAGGTCGTCGTCACCGGGCGGGTCACCGACGCCGCGCTCGTCACCGGGCCCGCCGCCGCCCACTTCGGCTGGGGGCCCGGCGATCTGGACCGGCTCGCGGGAGCGGTCGTCACCGGGCATCTGCTGGAGTGCGGGCCCCAGGTGACCGGCGGGAACTACGCCTTCTTCACCGACGGGGACGTCACCCGGCCCGGCTTCCCGCTCGCCGAACTGCACGAGGACGGCAGCGCCGTCATCACCAAGCACCCCGGCACCGGCGGCTTCGTCGACGTCGGCACGGTCACCGCCCAGCTGCTGTACGAGACACAGGGCGCCCGCTACGCCGGCCCCGATGTCACCGCGCGGCTGGACACCGTACGGCTCACCCAGGAGGGCCCCGACCGGGTGCGGGTCGAGGGCGTGCGCGGCGAGGCCCCTCCGCCCACCCTCAAGGTCGGCCGCAACACCCTCGGCGGCTGGCGCAACGAGGTCGTCTTCGTGCTCACCGGCCTCGACATCGAGGCCAAGGCCGAGCTGGTGCGGCGGCAGCTGGAACCCGCGCTCGCCAAGGTCGCCGAGGCCCGCTGGGAGCTGGCCCGCACCGAGCACACGGACGCCGGGACGCAGGAGGCGGCCGGCGCACTGCTGCGGCTCGTCGTGCGCGACCCCGACCAGGCCGCCGTCGGCAAGGCGCTCAGCGGGGCCGCCGTGGAGCTGGCCCTCGCCGGCTACCCCGGCTTCCATGTCGCCGACCTGCCCGGCAGGGGCACGCCCTACGGTGTGTTCGACGCGGTGTACGTCCCGCAGGACGCCGTCGCCCACACCGCCGTACTGGACGACGGACGGTGCATCCCCGTCGCGCTGCCCGCCGACACCCTCGTACTCCAGGAGCTGCCGGAGCCTCCGCTGCCCGAGCCGCTGCCCGCCGGGCCGGTGCGGCGTGCGCCGCTGGGGCTGGTCGCCGGGGCCCGCAGCGGGGACAAGGGCGGCGACGCGAACGTCGGGGTGTGGGCGCGCTCGGAGTCCGCGTGGCGGTGGCTGGCCCATGAGCTGACCGTCCGGCGGTTCCAGGAGCTGATCCCCGAGAGCGCCCCGCTGAAGGTCACCCGGCACGTCCTGCCCAACCTCCGCGCCCTGAACTTCGTCGTCGAAGGCATCCTCGGCCAGGGCGTCGCCGCCCGGCACCGCTTCGACCCGCAGGCCAAGGCGCTCGGCGAATGGCTGCGCTCCCGCCACCTGGACATCCCGCAGGCCCTGCTGTGACCGCCGTCCCGGATCCACCCGAGGCCCTGCTGTGACCGCCGTCCCCGAACCGCCGGAGGCCCCGCTGTGACCGTTCTGCCCACGGCTCTCGACACCGCGAGCCCCGACTACCGGGCCAACCGTGAGGCCATGCTCGCCAAGCTCGCCGAACTGGACGCCGAGCACGCGAAGGCGCTGGCGGGCGGCGGCGAGAAGTACCTCGCCCGGCACCGCAAGAGGGGCAAGCTGCTGGCGCGCGAGCGCATCGAGCTGCTGCTCGACCCCGACACGCCGTTCCTGGAGCTGTCGCCGCTGGCCGCGTGGGGCAGCGAGTACGCCGTGGGCGGCTCGCTCGTCACCGGGATCGGGGTCGTCGAGGGCGTGGAGTGCCTGATCACCGCCAACGACCCGACCGTGCGGGGCGGGGCGTCCAACCCGTGGTCGCTGAAGAAGGCCCTGCGCGCCAACGACATCGCGCTCGCCAACCGGCTGCCCTGCATCAGCCTGGTGGAGTCCGGCGGGGCCGATCTGCCCTCGCAGAAGGAGATCTTCATCCCCGGCGGTGCCATCTTCCGGGACATCACGCGGCTGTCCGCCGCCGGGATCCCGACCGTGGCGGTCGTCTTCGGCAACTCCACCGCCGGCGGGGCCTACATCCCCGGCATGTCCGACCACGTGATCATGGTCAAGGAGCGGGCCAAGGTGTTCCTCGGCGGCCCGCCGCTGGTGAAGATGGCCACCGGCGAGGAGAGCGACGACGAGTCGCTGGGCGGCGCCGACATGCACGCGCGCGTGTCGGGTCTCGCCGACTACTTCGCCGTCGACGAGCACGACGCGCTGCGGCAGGCCCGGCGCGTGGTCGCCCGGCTCAACCACCGCAAGGCGTACGGCGATCCGGGGCCCGCGGAGCCGCCCGAGTACGACCCGGAGGAGCTGCTGGGCATCGTCCCCGGCGATCTGAAGGTCCCCTTCGACCCGCGCGAGGTGATCGCGAGGATCGTCGACGGCTCCGACTTCGACGAGTTCAAGCCGCTGTACGGCAGCAGCCTGGCGACCGGGTGGGCGCGTCTGCACGGCTACCCGGTGGGCATCCTGGCCAATGCCCAGGGTGTGCTGTTCAGCGAGGAGTCGCAGAAGGCCGCGCAGTTCATCCAGCTCGCCAACCAGCGGGACATCCCGCTGCTGTTCCTGCACAACACCACCGGCTACATGGTGGGCCGGGAGTACGAGCAGGGCGGCATCGTCAAGCACGGCTCGATGATGATCAACGCGGTCGCGAACTCGAAGGTGCCGCATCTGTCGGTCCTCATGGGCGCCTCCTACGGCGCCGGGCACTACGGCATGTGCGGGCGGGCGTACGACCCGCGGTTCCTGTTCGCCTGGCCCAGCGCCAAGTCGGCCGTGATGGGCCCGCAGCAGCTCGCGGGCGTCCTGTCGATCGTGGCCCGGCAGTCGGCGGCCGCGAAGGGGCAGCCGTACGACGAGGACGCGGACGCCGCCCTGCGGGCGATGGTGGAGCAGCAGATCGAGTCCGAGTCGCTGCCGATGTTCCTGTCCGGGCGGCTGTACGACGACGGCGTCATCGACCCGCGCGACACCCGCACCGTCCTCGGCCTGTGCCTGTCCGCCGTCCACACCGCGCCCTTCGAGGGCGTGCGCGGCGGCTTCGGTGTCTTCCGGATGTGAGGGACCCCCACGTGATCAAGACTCTGCTCGTCGCCAACCGGGGCGAGATCGCCTGCCGTGTCTTCCGCACCTGCGGTGAGTTGGGAATCCGGACGGTCGCCGTGCACTCGGACCCCGACGAGAACGCCCTGCACACGCGCGTGGCCGACACGGCCGTACGGCTGCCGGGGGCCGCCCCCGCCGACACCTATCTGCGCGGCGACCTCATCGTGAAGGCC
Source organism: Streptomyces sp. enrichment culture (assembly GCF_964272895.1). Classification (GTDB taxonomy): domain Bacteria; phylum Actinomycetota; class Actinomycetes; order Streptomycetales; family Streptomycetaceae; genus Streptomyces. Next base: position 3,365,815 of record NZ_OZ186832.1, on the reverse strand, counting down.
GCGCTCGCCGCCGGCGCGGACGCCGTGCACCCCGGCTACGGCTTCCTCTCCGAGAACGCCGCCTTCGCACGGGCCGTCCGGGACGCCGGGCTGGTGTGGATCGGGCCGCCGCCCGAGGCGATCGAGGCCATGGCGTCCAAGACGCGGGCGAAGGAACTGCTGGGCCTCGCGCCCCTGTCCCCGGCCGAGGTCGGCGAGGCCGATCTGCCGGTGCTGGTGAAGGCGGCCGCGGGCGGCGGGGGGCGCGGGATGCGGATCGTGCGCCGCCTGGAGGAGCTGAGCGCCGCACTGGAGGGCGCCCGCGCCGAGGCCGCGAGCGCCTTCGGGGACGGCGAGGTGTTCGTCGAGCCGTACATCGAGAACGGCCGCCATGTCGAGGTGCAGATCCTCGCCGACACCCACGGCACGGTGTGGGCGCTCGGCACCCGCGACTGCTCCCTCCAGCGCCGGCACCAGAAGGTGATCGAGGAGGCCCCGGCGCCCGGCCTGACCGAGGAGCTCGCGCAGGAGCTGCGCACGCTGGCCGTACGCGCCGCGCGGGCCGTGGACTACGCCGGCGCCGGCACGGTCGAGTTCCTCGTCGCGGACGGCACAGCGCACTTCCTGGAGATGAACACCCGCCTCCAGGTCGAACACCCGGTCACGGAGGAGATCTTCGGCCTCGACCTGGTCGCCGAGCAGATCAGGATCGCGGAGGGCGCCGCCCTCGCCGCCGACCCCCCGAGCCCGCGCGGCCACGCCGTCGAGGTCCGCCTCTACGCCGAGGACCCCGCCCGCGACTGGGCCCCGCAGACCGGCACCCTGCACCGCCTCGCCGTCCCCGACGGCATCCGCCTGGACACCGGCTACACCGACGGCGACGCCATCGGCGTCCACTACGACCCGATGCTCGCCAAGCTCGTCGCCCACGCCCCCACCCGCGCGGAAGCCGTCCGCAAGCTCGCGGGCGCCCTGGAGCGCACGGTCCTGCACGGCCCCACCACCAACCGCGACCTCCTCCTCGCCTCCCTGCGGCACGAGGAGTTCACCGAGGCCCGCATGGACACCGGCTTCTACGACCGCCACCTCGCCGCGCTGCACACCCCGCCCGACCCGCACGCCCCCCTGGCCGCCGCCCTCGCCGACGCCCACGGCCGCTCCCGCTTCGGCGGCGCCTGGCGCAACGTGCCCTCACAGCCGCAGGTCAAGCGCTACGAGGTCGCGGGGGAGGAGCACGAGGCCCGCTACACGTACACCCGCGCGGGCCACCAGGCGGACGGCGTGCGCGTGGTGCACGTGGGCGCCCGTCTCGTCGTACTCGAAGTGGACGGCGTACGCCGGAAGTTCGAGGTGGCGAGGTACGGCGACGAGATCCACGTCGACAACACCACTCTGCGCGCCCTGCCGAGGTTCCCGGAGCCCGAGTCGCAGCACGCTCCGGGTTCGCTGCTGGCCCCCATGCCGGGAACGGTCGTGCGGGTCGCGGACGGCTTGAAGGCGGGGACCACGGTGAAGGCGGGCGACCCCTTGATCTGGCTGGAGGCGATGAAGATGCAACACCGGATCACAGCCCCGGCAACGGGAACGCTCACAGCCCTGCACGCCGCCCCCGGACAGCAGGTGGAGGTGGGTGCGCTCTTGGCCGTAGTGGACGCAGACGCCCTGTAGGGGCGCGGGGAAATGCGCGATCAGCCACCGACAACGGAAAGCCCGAGGAGCCCAGTGACCACCCACATCGAACCGGAAGAGCACACAGCCCTCCGCACCGCAGTCTCCGCCCTCGGCAAACGCCACGGCCCCACCTACAACCGTGAAGAACTCTGGCGAGAGGCCGGCAAACTCGGCTACCTCGGCGTCAACCTCCCCGAGCAGTACGGAGGCGGAGGTGGTGGCGTCACCGAACTCTCCATCGTCCTCGAAGAACTGGGCGCAACAGGCGCCCCCCTCCTCATGCTGATCGTCTCCCCGGCGATCTGCGGAACCGTCATCGCCCGCTTCGGCACGGAAGAACAGAAGCGCGACTGGCTGCCCGGCATAGCCGACGGCACCAGGACCATGGCCTTCGGCATCACCGAACCCGACGCCGGCTCCAACAGCCACCGCATCACCACCACGGCCCGCAGGGACCCGGCGTCGGGCGACTGGCTGCTCACCGGCCGCAAGGTCTTCGTCTCCGGCGTGGACATCGCCGACGCGACCCTCGTCGTCGGCCGCACGGAGGACGCCCGCACGGGCAACCTCAAGCCCTGCCTGTTCATCGTCCCCAGGGACGCGGAAGGCTTCCAGCGGCGGCAGATCGACATGGAACTCCAGGCCGCGGAGAAGCAGTTCGAGCTCACCCTGGACGACGTGCGGCTGCCCGCGGACGCCCTGGTCGGCGACGAGGACGCCGGGCTGCTCCAGCTGTTCGCCGGGCTCAATCCCGAGCGGATCATGACGGCCGCGTTCGCGATCGGCATGGGCCGCCACGCGCTCGGCAAGGCGGTCGAGTACGCCCGCGACCGCACCGTCTGGAAGGCCCCGATCGGCGCCCACCAGGCCATCGCGCACCCCCTCGCCCAGGCGCACATCGAGCTGGAGCTGGCCCGGCTGATGATGCAGAAGGCGGCGCAGCTGTACGACGCCGGGGACGACATGGGCGCCGGAGAGGCCGCGAACATGGCGAAATACGCGGCCGGGGAGGCGTGTGTGAAGGCGGTCGACCAGGCCGTGCACACCCTCGGCGGCAACGGCCTCACCCGCGAGTTCGGACTGGCGAAGCTGATCACGGCCGCGCGCGTGGCACGTATCGCGCCGGTGAGCCGGGAGATGATCCTCAACTACGTCTCCCACCAGACCCTCGGTCTGCCCAAGTCGTACTAGCCCGCCCTGGAGGAACCGTGTTCCGCAGCGAGTACGCAGACGTCCCGCCCGTCGAACTGCCCATCCACGAGGCCGTCCTGGGCCGGGCCGCCGCCTTCGGCGACACTCCCGCGCTGATCGACGGCACCGACGGCACCACCCTCACGTACGACCAGCTGGACCGGTTCCACCGGCGTCTGGCCGCCGCGCTCGCCGACGCCGGGGTGCGCAAGGGCGATGTGCTCGCCCTGCACAGCCCCAACACGATCGCCTTCCCGACCGCGTTCTACGCCGCCACGCGCGCGGGTGCCTCGGTGACCACCGTGCACCCGCTCGCGACGGCGGAGGAGTTCGCCAGACAGCTCGCCGACTGCGCGGCCCGCTGGATCGTCACCGTCGCGCCGCTGCTGCCCACCGCCCGCAGGGCCGCCGAACTCGCGGGCGGCGTACGCGAGATCATCGTGTGCGACAGCGCGCCGGGGCACCGCTCCCTGACCGACATGCTCGCCTCCACCGCGCCCGAACCGGACGTCGCGATCGACCCGGCCGAGGACGTGGCCGCGCTGCCGTACTCCTCGGGCACCACCGGCGTCCCCAAGGGCGTCATGCTCACCCACCGGCAGATCGCCACCAACCTCGCCCAGCTGGAGCCGGTGATGTCCGGCGGGCCCGGCGACCGCATCCTGGCGGTCCTGCCGTTCTTCCACATCTACGGCCTCACCGCCCTGATGAACGCCCCCCTGCGGCGCGGCGCCACGGTCGTCGTCCTGCCCCGCTTCGACCTGGACACCTTCCTCGCCGCCATCCAGAACCACCGCATCACGGGCCTGTACGTCGCCCCGCCCATCGTCCTCGCCCTGGCCAAGCACCCCGCGGTCACCGCCTACGACCTGTCGTCGCTGAAGTACCTGATCAGCGCCGCCGCCCCGCTGGACGCCGAACTCGCCGCCGCCTGCTCGAAGCGCCTGGGGCTGCCGCCCGTCGGCCAGGCGTACGGCATGACCGAGCTGTCACCGGGCACCCATGTCGTCCCGCTCGAGGCGATGGAGCACGCCCCGCCCGGCACGGTCGGCAAGCTGATCCCCGGCACCGAGATGCGGATCGTGTCCCTCGACGACCCCGGCAGGGACCTCGGCACCGGCGAGAGCGGCGAGATCCTGATCCGCGGCCCGCAGGTGATGAAGGGCTACCTCGGCCGGCCCGACGCCACCGCCGCGATGATCGACGCCGACGGCTGGCTGCACACCGGGGACGTCGGCCGGGTCGACGAGGACGGCTGGCTGTTCGTCGTCGACCGGGTCAAGGAACTCATCAAGTACAAGGGCTTCCAGGTGGCCCCCGCCGAACTGGAGGCGCTGCTGCTCACCCACCCCGGCATCGCGGACGCCGCCGTCATCGGCGAGTACGACGCCGACGGCAACGAAGTGCCGCACGCGCACGTCGTCCGCCAGCCGCACGCGGCCGAGCTGACCGAGGAGGAGGTCATGGCGTACGTCGCCGAACGCGTCGCCCCGTACAAACGGGTCCGCCGCGTCACCTTCAGAGACAGCGTGCCGCGAGCGGCCTCCGGGAAGATCCTGCGGCGGCAGCTGAGGGAAGCGGGGGAGCCGGCGTGACCTCGATCAGCCGTACGCGCGTCCAGGGCATCGAGACCCTCACCCTCGACTCCCCGGACACCCGCAACGCGCTCTCGGCCGCCCTCGTCGGCGAACTCGCCGACGCGCTCAGCGACTGCGGCAAGGACACCGATGTGCGCGCGGTCGTCCTCACCCACACCGGCACCACCTTCTGCGCCGGGGCCGACCTGCGCGACCCACCGCGCCCGGACGCGCTGGTCGCCCTGCTGCGGCAGATCGTCGAGCTGCCCAGACCGGTCGTCGCCCGCGTCACCGGGCACGTCCGCGCGGGCGGCCTCGGTCTGCTGGCCGCGTGCGACATCGCGGCGGCCTCGCACACCTCGAGCTTCGCCTTCACGGAGGTGCGGATCGGCGTGGCTCCCGCCGTCATCTCGATGCCGGTGATCCCGCGGGCCGATCCGCGCGCCCTCGCCCGGTACTACCTCACCGGGGAGCGGTTCGACGCCGCCGAGGCCGCGCGGATCGGGCTGGTCACGGCCGCGGGCGAGGACGTGGACGCCGTACTGGAACCGGTCCTCGACGGTCTGCGCCGGTCCGCGCCCGAGGCCCTGGCCGAGACGAAACGGCTGCTCACGGCTAGGGTGCTGGAGGCATTCGACCGGGACGCGGACCGCCTCACCGCGCTCTCGGCACGGCTGTTCGCCTCCCCGCCGGCCCGCGAGGGGATGACGGCCTTCCTCGAACGACGGGATCCACCATGGGCGCTGTGACCACGGTCCCCCACGACCGCGTCCCCAAGCAGGACCGCAGCCGGGCCACCCGGCAGCGGCTCCTGGAAGCCGCCGTGGCCTGCCTCGCCGAGCACGGCTGGGCGGGCTCCACGGTGTCCGTCGTCGCCGAACGCGCGGGCGTCTCCCGCGGCGCGGCCCAGCACCACTTCCCCACCCGCGAGGACCTGTTCACCGCGGCCGTCGAGTACGTCGCCGAGGAACGCTCCACCGCCCTGCGCGCCCTGTTCCCGCAGGGCGCGGCCGGGGACCGGCGGGCCGTCGTCGCCGCCCTCGTCGACCTCTACACCGGCCCGCTGTTCCGCGCCGCCCTCCAGCTGTGGGTGGCCGCGTCCAACGAGGAGCAGCTGCGGGAACGGGTGACCGAACTGGAGGCGCGGGTCGGCCGCGAGACCCATCGCATCGCCGTCGAACTGCTCGCCGCCGACGAGTCCCGGCCGGGCGTGCGCGAGACCGTGCAGGGCCTGCTGGACATGGCCCGCGGACTCGGCCTCGCCAACCTCCTCACCGACGACCGGGCCCGCAGGGAACGGGTCGTGGCCCAGTGGGCGGCACTGCTGGAGGAGACGCTGGGCCGAGCCGCCGGGGACCCGGCCTAGCCTCGGGAGGCGGGGCCGGGCCGTCATGGGCTCAGCCGGCCTCGGGAGGCCGGGGCGGGCCGTCATGGGCTCAGCCGGGCCTCGGGAGGCCGGGCCTCACGGGCTCAGCCGGGCCACGGGAGGCCGGGCCTCACGGGCTCAGCCGCTCCACCCGCCAGCTGCCGTCCGCCTGCTCCACGTACCGCAGCCGGTCGTGGAGCCGGTTCTCCCGGCCCTGCCAGAACTCCACGCTCTGCGGCGCCACCCGGAAACCGCCCCAGTGCGGCGGTACGGGCACCTGCTCGCCCTCCGGATAGCGGGCCGCGAGCTCGGCGTAGGCGGCCTCCAGCTCGGCGCGGGTGGCGATCGGCGAGGACTGCTCGCTGGCCCAGGCACCGAGCTGCGAGCCGTGCGGCCGGCTGCGGAAGTACGCGGCGGTCTCGTCGCGGCCGGTGCGCCGGGCGATGCCGGTGACGATGACCTGCCGGGCCATCGGATGCCAGGGGAAGAGCAGCGAGACGTACGGGTTCTCGCCGAGGTCACGGGCCTTGCGCGAGCCGTAGTTGGTGTAGAAGACGAAGCCCTGCTCGTCGAAGTGCTTCAGCAGCACCGTGCGCGAGCTCGGCCGGCCCTCCGCGTCCGCCGTGGACACGATCATCGCGTTCGGCTCGAACAGGTGTCCCTCGACGGCGGCCTGCTTGAACCAGCGCGCGAACTGCTCGACGGGCGTCGGCGCCAGATCTCCCTCGGAGAGCCCCTCGGTGCGGTACTGCTTGCGCATCCGGGCGGGGTCGGGGACGGGAACGGGGTCGGGGCCTGGGGTCGGCACGGCGTCTGCGTCGGTCACGCGGGCCATCTTGCCGTACGCCCCCGTCCCCGTGGAGCCCCCCGGATGGCACTCAGTGCCGCGAAGACTCCCCGAAGTTGACACTCAGGGATATGGTGCTGGTGCCATCCAGGTTGGGTGACCGCCGACCGTACGGGGCATCACTGGGGAGACAGCCCAGGACCGCCAGTCTCCGCACGGACCGTGGATCCATCGGCGTCATCTCTCGCACTGATCATGAGGAGCCGCATGATGTCCGACTTCGTACCCGGACTCGAAGGAGTCGTCGCGTTCGAGACGGAGATCGCCGAACCGGACAAGGAGGGCGGCGCACTCCGGTACCGGGGCGTCGACATCGAGGATCTCGTCGGTCACGTCTCCTTCGGCAACGTCTGGGGCCTGCTCGTCGACGGCGCCTTCAACCCCGGCCTGCCGCCCGCCGAGCCCTTCCCCATCCCGGTGCACTCCGGCGACATCCGCGTCGACGTCCAGTCCGCGCTCGCCATGCTCGCCCCCGTCTGGGGCCTGAAACCGCTGCTCGACATCGACGTCGAGCAGGCCCGCGAGGACCTGGCCCGCGCCGCCGTCATGGCCCTGTCCTACGTCGCCCAGTCCGCCCGCGGCCAGAGCCTGCCGATGGTCCCGCAGCGGGAGATCGACAAGGCGCAGTCCGTCGTCGAACGCTTCATGATCCGCTGGCGCGGCGAGCCCGACCCCAAGCACGTCAAGGCCGTCGACGCGTACTGGACGTCCGCCGCCGAGCACGGCATGAACGCGTCCACCTTCACCGCGCGGGTCATCGCGTCCACGGGCGCGGATGTCGCCGCGGCGCTGTCCGGTGCGGTCGGTGCGATGTCCGGGCCGCTGCACGGTGGCGCCCCCTCCCGTGTGCTGCACATGATCGAGGAGATCGAGCGCACCGGGGACGCCGAGGCGTACGTCAGGAACGCCCTGGACCGAGGCGAGCGGCTGATGGGCTTCGGCCACCGCGTGTACCGCGCCGAGGACCCCCGCGCGCGCGTGCTGCGGCGTACGGCCCGTGAGCTGGGCGCCCCGCGCTTCGAGGTCGCCGAGGCGCTGGAGAAGGCGGCGCTGGAGGAACTGCACAACCGGCGGCCCGACCGGGTGCTCGCCACCAACGTGGAGTTCTGGGCGGCGATCATCCTCGACTTCGCCGAGGTGCCGGCCAGCATGTTCACGTCGATGTTCAGCTGTGCGCGGACCGCCGGATGGTCGGCGCACATCCTGGAGCAGAAGCGGACGGGGCGGCTGGTGCGGCCGTCCGCGCGGTATGTGGGTCCCGGTCCGCGGAGCCCGCGGGAGATTCCGGGGTTCGAGGACATCGCCCGCTGACGGGGGTGTCCGAGGAGCGCGGGCGACTGCGGGCCGGACGGTGCCGGCCGCGCAGTTCCCGCGCCCCTGGCGGCGTCTGATCAGGCCGGGGTCAGGAGTGCCGCGTGGTGTCGTTCCGCGACCAGCGGATGGGCTCGGAGCTTGCCCTTGAGCTCGTTGTAGCCGTACTCGGCGAAGAGCGGGTTGGCCGGGTCGTCGGTGATGCCCGGAGCCGTGGAGGCGTACGGGAAGACCAGCGGCTGCACCCGCGCATCCAGCCGCGGGTTGTAGAAGAACGGCACGGAGTAGCGCTCGGTGGCGCCGGGCGGGGAGACGACCCGGTGGTTGGTGGCGAGGAGGTAGCCGTTGGTGGCCACCTCCAGCAGCTCGCCCAGGTTGACCACGAAGGCGCCGGGGATCGGCGGGACGTCGTGGAAGAGGCCGTCCTCGCGCTGCACCTGGAGGCCGCCCACCTGGTCCTGGAGGAGCAGGGTGAGGAACCCGTAGTCCTTGTGGGCGCCCACGCCCTGGTCGGCGCCGTTTCCGGGGCTGCCCGGGTAGCGGACCAGCTTGAGGTGCGGGTGGGCGTGGTCGCCGAAGACCGGGTCGTAGAAGGACGGGTCGGCGCCGATGGAGGCGAGCAGTTCGTGCAGCAGCCGCTCGGCGACGCCGCTGAGCCGCTCGATCCAGGAGAGGGCGGCCGTCCGCAGCTCGGGCAGGGCGGCGGGCCACTGGTTGGGGCCCTGGAGCCACCAGTACGGGGGCTCGCCGGGCGCCGGGACACGGGCCGGGCGCTCGGCGCCGATGTCCAGCTGGTCGCGCCAGTCCTGGCGGCCGCCGGTGCGCTCGTCGCCGGTACGGGTGTAGCCGCGGAAGTGCGGCGAGTGGACATTGTCGATCGCGAGGCGCTGCTCCTCGGGGAGCGCGAAGAAGCGGCGCATGGCGGTGAGCAGGCGCCGGGTCTCCTCGTCGGTGATCCCGTGCCCGACGAGCTGGAAGAACCCCACGTCATGCGCGGCACTGTGCAGCTGCGCATGCAGCAGGGCCCGCGCCTCGGGGCCGCGGTCGGCGGCGGAGAGGTCGATGATCGGCAGTTGCTGGTACGACGACGGATTCGTCGAGACGTTCGTCATGGTGCGTCCGCGGGTGTACGGGGTCCCGGGCGCCGCCGAGGGTGGGGCGGCGCACGGGTGCCAGGAGAAAGGGGGATGCCGGAGGCGAGGCGGAAGAACGGGGCCGGAATGCTCAGAGGGAGCGTCGACAGCCCATGCTCGTGACGCGGACGTAGTCCACGTGGCGGCGTCGAACGAGCGAAAGCATGCGGCAAGGGTACTGCGCGGCGGCAGATTCGTACGTGACGCAGGTCACCGGCCGTAGATCATCCGGCCGTGGTTCGTCCGGCCGTGGATGGTCCGGCCGTGGATGGTCCGGCCGTGGTTCGTCCGGCCCTGGATCGTCCGGCTGGGAACGCAGACGATCCGCGGGCCACGTCCTCTCGGGAGAGGAGCCGGTCGGACGTACCGGCGGCCCGCGGATCGGGTGACTGCTCTGGTTTCGGGCCGGCTGCGCGTCGCTGTCACGCGCTGGTCCGGCACCGCACAAGGTGTGGTGGCGAGCCGCTAGCCCGCAGCCACCTCACGCGTCCGGGTTTCCTTCATGTACCCGATCACCTCCCTTCTCGTGTACGGCACACCCTAAGAACCGGTCGGCCCGGCTTCAACGGGTTTTTCACCCGCGCCGGCGGCCGTGCCGCCCCGGCGCGTCACTCTCGCCCCACGACCCCCGCCAGATCCAGCGCCGACGCGATCCGCAGCGCCACGTCCTCCGCGTACGCGGCGTCCGAGCGCTCGAAGGGGCTGCGGCCGGCGGCGCGCAGGAAGGTGAGCACGCCGAGGGTGCGGCCGCGGCTGCGCAGGACGGCGCACAGGGCGTGGACGGTGTCGGCGGGCCACTGGCGGGACAGGGCCCACTCGCGGGCGCGCTCGGCGGGGACGGCACCGGCGCTCGCGCGGACGGTGCCGGCGCGCTCGACGCAGCTGAGCGCCGGGTGCTGCTCGGGATAGCGGACCGGCAGGCCCGCGTCACCCCCGAGCAGGCTGGGGCCGGGGGCGCCGGAGGGGGTGGCGGCCAGCCGTACCAGCCGTACCGGTGTGCCGTCGGGGCCCTCCGCCGCCGTACCGCCCGCGACGCGGTCGACGAAGGCGTGGTCGGCGAAGCCGGCGAGGGCGAAGTCGAGGTGGACGGTGGCGGCCTCGGCGGGGTCCTCGCACTCGGCGGCGGCGCGGGCGGCGCGGTGCAGCTGGTTGGTGCGGAAGCGCAGCAGGGATGCCTCCTGCTCGCCCTGCTTGGCCTCGGTGACGTCCTGGAACAGCCAGCCCACGCCCAGCGGAACCGGTTCCTCCGCCAGTGGGGAGGCGAGGCGGACGAAGCCGCAGCGCCAGCAGCGCCGCCGCTCGCCGTCGGGGGTGCGCACGCTCACCCAGATCTCGGCGGGCGCGGGCGGCGCGCCCTCGGCCAGCACATGGGTGAGCGCGCTCTCCAGCTCCTCCACGCCCTGGGCCAGCAGCTCGCCCAGCGGGCGGCCGAGCGCGGAGGTGCGCCCGGTGCCCAGCGCGCGGGCGGCGTGCGCGTTGACCACGGCGGGCCGCAGATCGGCGTCGACGAGGACCACGCCCCAGGACGCGTCCTCGAACAGGGCCTCGCTCAGCGCGATGGACCGCTCCAGGTCGATCTGCGCGTGCACCTCGCTGAACGCGCAGTACACGCCGGCGGGCTTGCCGTCGGGGCCGCGCACGGCCGCGGACTGGGTGCGCACCAGGACCCGGCCGCCGTCCTTGGTCAGCAGCGCGAACTCGTGCACCTGCCGGCCGGGCGCGTGCATGGCCGACAACAGCCGTCCCTGGACCTCCTCGGCGTCCGCGCTGCGCACGGCCCAGCCGGCGAACCCGGACCGGCCGACCGCCTCGGCCGCCGTCCAGCCGAGGATGCGCTCGGCCTCGCGGTTCCAGTGGGTGACCGTCCCGTCGGCGTCGAAGGCGCACAGGGCCGCGTCCATGCCGTCCAGGAGCGCGGCGAGCAGGTCCGAGCCGTCCCGGTCGGGCTGCTCGGGCTCGTCCGGCCCCAGTTCGTCCGTCGTCCCACTACGCCGTGAAGCACTCACCTGGACCCCCTGCAGGCTGCGTCCGCACGAACGGCGCGTCGGTTCGCTCAACTGCGTTCATTCAACTGGAACGTGACGCAGCCCACATACGGTTCCCGCAAGATTGCCGACGAATCGTTGCGCGGCGGAGATCCGGCCACGGCACGATCCGGCCACTACGGCTCGCGCGGGGCCAGCCGCAGGTCGACCCACACATCCGTCTCGCCGTCCAGCGTGTAGCGCTCGGTCTCGGCGAACCCGCGCGCGCGGGCGAACCGCAGCCCGTCCTCGTTCGCCGCCAGCACGCACGTCTCCACGGCGCCCGCGCCGATCCCGCGCGCGTGGGCGAGGCCGTCCGCGTACAGCGCCGTACCGAAGCCGCGTCCGCGGAACTCCGGCAGCACGCGCGCGATGACGGTCACCACCCGCTCCTCGCCCTCCGGCGCGCGCACGGTCGAGCAGCCGACCAGCTCCTCACCGGCGTAGGCGTTGCACAGCCGGTGGCGTGCGGCCCGCTCGCGGACCTCGTCCAGGGACAGCGCGGCGGGCGGCACGATCACGTTGTGGACGTGCCGCCACTGCCGGAGCATGGTCTCGCCGTCCACGGCCTCGATACGAAGATCAGTCACGGACAGCAGCGAACAGCCGGTCCCGTCCGGCCGTCAACGGGTTTGCGGCCGCCGCGCGTACACCTCGATCTCGATCCGCATCCGCGGGTCGGCCAGCCCGCACACCATCATCGTGGCGGCCGGACGCACCTGCCCGAAGCGGGCCCGCAGCACCGGCCAGCACGGCTCGAAGTCCTCCCGCGCGGGCAGCAGATAGCGCACGCGGACGACGTCCTCGAAGCCGCACCCCGCCTCCGCCAGCGCGTCCCCGATGTTGCGCAGGCACTGCTCGGCCTGCTCGACGACGTCGTCGGAGATGGTCATGGTGGCGTAGTCGTAGCCGGTCGTCCCGGACACATGCACCCAGTCCCCGTCGACGACGGCGCGGGCGTACCCGATCCGCTCCTCGAACACGGAACCGCTGAGAATGGCGCGTCGCTCGGTCATGGGCGGCACGCTAGGCGAGCGGATCCCATACGTCGAATACGCGTGGAGGACACATTCCATACGCCGGGCGGTATGCCCCGGCCCTATGATCCGTCGGATGGAGCGCCCGGAACTTCCCCTCCCGCAGCTGCACGCCTTCGTCGTCCTCGCCGAGGAACTCCACTTCGGCCACGCGGCGACCCGCCTGGGCATCGCCCAGCCACCCCTCAGCCAGCAGATCCGGCGCCTGGAGGAGAAGGTCGGGCACACCCTGTTCACCCGCCCGCCGGGCCGGGTGAGCCTGACCCCCGCGGGCCGCGAACTCCTCCCCGCCGCCCGCCAGGCCCTCACCGGCCTCGCCCAGGGCCTCGCGGCGGCGCGCGCGGTGGGCAGCGGCAGGACGGGCCGTCTGCGCGTCGGCTTCGCCGCGTCCCTGGCCCTCACCGTCCTGCCGGGACTCCTCGGCGCCCACCGCCACCGCTTCCCCGGCGTCGAGCTGGACATCCGCGAGATGACGACGGCCCCGCAGCTCGCGGCCCTGCGGGACGGCACGATCGACGTGGGCCTGCTGCGCGAGCCCCCGGCCGCCGCCGAGGGCCTGGCCTTCCGCACGCTGCTCGGCGAGCCCCTGGTGGCGGTCCTGCCGTCCGGCCACCCCCTGGCCACCCGCCGGCGCACGGTCGTCTCCCTCGGGGACCTGGCCGACCAGCCCTTCGTCCTGCTGCCCCGCGAGGCGGGGCCCGGCCTCCACGACCGCATCACCTCCGCGTGCGCCGGCGCCGGCTTCACCCCCCGCGTCGCCCAGCACGCCGTCGAGTGGCAGACCGTCTGCGCCCTGGTCGAGGCGGGCCTCGGCGTCTCCCTCGCCCCCGCCGCCATCCGCCGTATCCGCCTCAAGGGCGTGGCCTTCCGCCGGCTCCAGCCTCCCGCCCCGCAGACGACGGTCGCCGCGGCCTGGCGCAGCGACGGGACCAACCCCCTGGTGACCAACCTGCTGGCGACGATGACGTGCCCGTGACGGGGGCCGTGCGGGCTCAGTGCCGGTAGAAGATCCGGTCCTGGTACTGCTCCATCACCCGCCCGTTCCACTCGTGCCCCCCGTCGACGTTGCCCGAGCGCAGCAGCGGGGGCTCGATGCCGCGCTCGGCGAGGGAGCCGGCGGCCGTGGCCATGACGGCCTGGAGGAGGGCGGTGGTGACGACCGTGGAGGCGGGGGCGAAGGGGGCGGGGACGGTGTCGAGGGTGAGCTCGGCGTCCCCGACGGCGATCTTGGAGTCGAGGACGAGGTCGCAGTGGTCCTTGAGGAAGGTGCCGGAGGCGTGCCGGGATCTCGTCTCCGTGGCGTAGGCGACCGAGGTCACGCCGATGACCTTCACACCGAGGGCGCGGGCGTTCATCGCCATCTCCACCGGCAGGGCGTTGCGCCCGGACAGGGAGATGATCACCAGGGCGTCGCCCGCGCGGACGGGGGAGGAGTCCAGGACGGCGCCCGCCAGCCCGTCGACACGCTCCAGGGCGGAGCCGAGCGGCGCGGGCATGACGTCGACGCCGACGACACCGGGCACCGCGAGCAGGTTCATCAGCGCGAGCCCGCCCGCCCGGTACACGACGTCCTGGGCGGCCAGCGAGGAGTGCCCGGCGCCGAAGGCGAACAGGCGGCCGCCCGCGGCGACGGTGTCGGCGAGGAGCGTGCCCGCGGCCGCGACGGCCTCCCCCTCTTCGTCGCGGACCCGGCGCAGCAGACCGATCGCGGCGTCGAAGTACTGGTCGGCCAGCTTCCTGTCGCCCATGCAGAGCCCCTTCGCTCCTCGGGGTGCCTGTGTCGCGGATCACCGTGCGGTCTGGACCAGTGGGATGTCAATACGGCGGTCCGGGGCCGCGGGCGGGGCCGTGCCCGCTGGAGGGACGGTCGGGTCCCGCTCGGGCGGGAGGGGCGCCGCGGTCCGCATTCCGGCGGCGCGGCACGGTTGTCAGTGGCATCCGGCAGAATTGAAGGCCAGGGCCAGCGCACGGGCCGGAGACCGTCGAGCTCCGGCAGATCTCTATCGAGGGGCACGTATGTCCGGACTGATCGACACCACGGAGATGTATCTCCGCACCATCCTTGAGCTGGAGGAGGAAGGTGTTGTCCCCATGCGTGCCCGCATCGCCGAGCGGCTCGACCAGAGCGGGCCGACGGTCAGCCAGACGGTGGCGCGCATGGAGCGCGACGGTCTGGTGTCCGTGGCCAGCGACCGCCACCTGGAGCTGACCGACGAGGGCCGCCGGCTGGCCACGCGCGTGATGCGCAAGCACCGGCTCGCCGAGTGTCTGCTGGTCGACGTGATCGGCCTGGAGTGGGAGCAGGTGCACGCCGAGGCGTGCCGCTGGGAGCACGTGATGAGCGAGGCGGTGGAGCGGCGGGTGCTGGAGCTGCTGCGCCACCCCACCGAGTCGCCGTACGGCAACCCGATCCCGGGCCTTGAGGAGCTGGGGGAGAAGGACGGCGCCGACCCGTTCCTGGACGAGAGCATGGTCTCGCTGGCCGAGCTCGACCCGGGCACGGACGGCAAGACGGTGGTGGTGCGCCGGATCGGCGAGCCCATCCAGACGGACGCCCAGCTGATGTACACGCTGCGCCGGGCGGGTGTGCAGCCGGGTTCGGTGGTGAGCGTGACCGAGTCGCCGGGCGGTGTGCTGGTGGGCAGCGGCGGCGAGGCCGCGGAGCTGGAGGCGGACGTGGCCTCCCATGTGTTCGTCGCCAAGCGCTGACGCCGTCCCGCAGGCGGGTCCGGCAGGTGCCCCGGTGTCAGGAGGTGACTCCCGGGACCGCGGAGGCGGGTGCCGGGGTGCGGCGCCGCGTCGATTCCCGGCCCGGCTGCGCCGAATCGCAGCGGCGCGGCCCGGCTCGTGCCAGGCTGTCGCGTAAGGCATATGACCGGGAGGGGCGGGCGGATGTGCCGAGAGCGAGCGGAGGGCCCCGGCGCCGTGCGGCGCCGGGGCCTGTCCTCCCCTGTGTCGACCCGGAGCCCCGAGCTCTCAGGGTCGTTCCCCTCGGACCGGTTTCCCCGAGCGGTCCGCCTCCCGCTGAAGGTCTCCCCTCGGCGGCCGCGATCATTCCTTGAGCGGTGTCACTCGAATGAGGGGTGTTGCCCGCGAAGACCGCATCTTCGAATAGGGGTTCGATAGTCTGCGAAGCGGCGGCCGTCCCTCCGGGACACCGCGGCACACCGATGAGGCAGGTACGCCACGGGTACGGCCGCAGCCGCACAGTGGCGGAGTTGAGCGGGCGGTCCGAGCGGAGCTTGGGGGGTGCCGGAACCAATGGCGCGGCGCATCGATGTGACCGGAGCGGGCGGCGTACGCCTCGCCGCCTGGGAGTTCGGCGACCCGCCCAAGCCGGGCGGCGACTTCGACGCGGAGGGCGGCTCCACACCGGGCGTGCTGTTACTGCACGGCCTGATGGGCCGCGCCTCGCACTGGGCGTCCACCGCCCGCTGGCTCTCCGCACGGCACCGCGCGGTCGCCCTCGACCAGCGCGGCCACGGCCAGAGCGACAAGCCCCCACAGGCCGCCTACACCCGCGAGGCATACGTCGACGACGCCGAGGCCGCCCTCGAACAGCTCGGCCTCGCCCCCGCCGTCCTCATCGGCCACGCCATGGGCGCGCTGACCGCCTGGCAGCTCGCCGCCAAACGCCCCGACCTCGTCCGCGCCCTGATCATCTGTGACATGCGGGCCTCCGCCCTCGGCGCGGCCTCGCAGCGCGAGTGGGCCGACTGGTTCAGGTCCTGGCCCGTCCCCTTCGCCACCCTCGCCGACGTCCGCAAGTGGTTCGGCGAGGACGACCCCTGGGTGGAGCGCCCCAACCCCTCCCGCGGCGCGTTCTACGCCGAGGTCATGCAGGAGTCCGCCGACGGCTGGCGGCCCGTCTTCGAACCCGAGCAGATGCTCAGGACCCGCGAGACCTGGGTGTACGACGCGCACTGGGAGGAGCTGGCCCAGGTGCGCTGCCCCGCCCTCGTGGTCCGCGGCCTCGACGGTGAACTCGGCCGCGCGGAGGCGCAGGAGATGGTCCGCGTCCTGCCGCACGGCCAGTACGCGGAGGTCGCCGACGCCGGCCATCTCGTCCACTACGACCAGCCCGAGGCATGGCGCGAGGCCATCGAGCCGTTCCTGGACGGCGTCCTGGCCACCTGACCTCACGCCCCCTCGATCTCACCGACGTACCGCAGCACCGTGAGCACCATCGCCTGGTGCGCGGGCAGTTCGAGCCCGACCGCGTGGGCGGGGAGCCGGGAGCCGGCCACGATCTGCTCCAGGGCGGAGGCGACCGGGGCGAGCGCGGGGTCGGCGCGAAAACCGTCGAGGACCTCGCGAGCCCCGACGCCGGTCCCTTTCCCGTCGGCCCCTTTTCCGTCGGTCCCTTTTCCGGCGGGCCCGCCCTCGGCGGTCGGCCCGCCCCCCGTGGCCGCGGTCACGACATGGCCCAGGGCCGGTCCCAGATGCATCACCGGCCACAGCTCCGGCCGTACGTCCGCCTCGCCGCGCAGAGCGGCCAGCGCGCGCCGCGCGACCTCGGCGTCCAGTGGGCCCAGGGCGGCGGCCGCCGCCGGATCGCGCTCCCCGTCGAGGACCCGCCGCAGCACCCCGGTCAACGGCACGAACCGCTCGTCCAGCGCGGCCCAGCGGTCCAGATGCTGACGCAGCTTCACCCCGGCCACCGTGTTGCCCCGCTCCGCCGCGACCAGGGCCCCGAGCACCGGCTCCCAGATCAGCAGCCACACCGCCCGCCCGGTGACCGCCGCCCGGCCCGCCGCCGCCCCCGACGTGCCGCGCACCTGCCGTAGCGCCGCCGTGAACACCTCCGCCAACCGGCCCGGTTCGGGTGCCAGCCGCTCCAGGAGCCGGTCCAGTGCCACCCCCGGCACCTCGCCGGCCCGCGCGCACAGCTCCTGCGGACCGGCGGGCAGCCGTGCCGCCGCCGTACCGAAGACCAGCACGTCGTCCACGGCCGCCGAGAGCGCGTCGGCGGTGCGGCCGCCCGTGAGGAGGCCCAGCAGGGCACCGGCGAGATGGTGGGCCAGGGCACCGGCCGCATCCCGGGCATGGGTGTGCAGATACGTGCCGTAGTTGGCGTGAGCGACCGCGATCAAGGAGGGCAGCCCGCCCCGGTAGGCGTAGCGCAGACAGTCCCGGCCCCGCGCCAGGGCGAGCGGACCGCGGCCGCGCGCGTGCTCGACGGTGGCGAGCGCGCCGAACACCTCGCCCAGCAGGGCCGTGGCGTCGGCGGCCTCGAACACCTCCCGGCACTCCTCCAGCACCGCGATCGCCTCACCCGTCCGCCCCAGCCGCAGCAGCGGCATGTACGCCGGGAACCGCGCCTCGGCCACATCGGTCCGCGGCGCGCCCCGGCCGGCCTTCACGGCGCACAGCTCGCCGTTGGACTCCAGTGCCGTCTCCCAGCGTTCGGCCTGGATCGCCGCCCGCTGCACGATGTCGCAGAACTCCTCCCAGACCTGCCACCACACCGTCCCGCCCGCCGAGTCCGGCTCCGCCGCGCGCGGCAGCGCGTCCATCCGGCGGCGCAGCACGGCGGCCTCCTCCAGCACCTGGGCGGCCCGCCCCCGCCGCTCCGAGAGCACATGCAGCCGGTGCACCTCGCCGAGCAGCCCCGCCCACCCGGTGAGCCCGGCCGCGCGGGCGCAGGCGATCTCGGTGTCGATGAGCTCCAGCGCCTCGCGCAGCCGCCCGGCGCGCAGACACAGCCCGGCGAGCTGTCCGGCCGCCGCCGACACCCCCGCCGGGTCTCCGCGCCGCAGCTCCCGCTCCAGCGCGGCTCGGGTCATCCGCTCGGCCGCCGCCGGGTCGGTCGCCGACAGCACCTCCAGCAGCGCGGCCGTCGGCGGTGCCGTGCCGTCGCCGGACGCGGCCAGCGCGGCGATCCGGTGCAGCACCGGCATCACCCTCGCCACCGTCGGCCGTGACCCGTCGCGCCGCACCACCGCCTGCAACAGCGCCTCCGCGCCCTGCGCCAGCCCGATCCGGATCAGGTACGGCGCCGCCGACAGCCCCGCCCGCGCCAGCAGCGGTCCCGCCGCCGACGCCCCCTGCGCGTCGGTGCCCTCGCGCTGCCAGGCCATCTGGAACACCCGCGTCCAGTACCCGGCCATCCGCTCGTCGACCAGCCTGCGCAGCCGCGGTCCGGCCTGCGCGCGGCCCTGTGCGGCGACGGCCGCCTGGATGTCGTACGCCATGCCTCCGGCGGTGGGACGCGGGCCGAGCAGGCCCCGCTCGGCCAGGGCGGCGAGGCCGGTGGCCAGGGGCTCCGCCGGGTGGCCGACGCGCTCGCGGAGGTCCGGCCAGTTGTGCTCGACGCACGGGCCCACCCGGTCGGCCTCCTCCAGGCAGCACAGGAACCGGAACAGGTCGGCGTGCGCGGGCGGGAGCCGCCCGACGATGCCCTCGGCCCACGCGCCGAGCACCCGCAGACAGTCGTCGCCGTCCGCCTCGCCCCCGGCGCCGGTGAAGAACCCCTCGGGCAGCCCGCCGCCCTCGGACCAGGCCCGCCCCGCCGTCCCCAGCAGCGCCGTGAGCCGCCCCGGATCGGCCGCCTGCGCGTCGGCCAGCTCCAGCAGCCGGGGATGGCCCCGCGTCACCTCCAGTACGGCGGTGGCGTACGCGCGGGCGGCATGGGGCGCCAGTCCGGCCCCCCGGCCCTCGGCCAGCGCGGCCAGCCGGGGCAGCTCGCGGGCCAGCAGCACCGCCTCGTCCGCGCTCAGCAGGTCCACCGGCACGGAGGGCAGCAGGGGTCCGGCGCCGGGCGGCCGGGTCCGGCAGGTGAGCAGCGCCCGGCCGGGCCCGGAGTGTCCCGACAGGGCGGCCGTCAGCCGCGCCCAGAGCGGATCGCGCCAGGTGCCGTCCGCCGTGAGCAGCGCGTCCACGTGATCGACGACCAGCAACAGCCGGTGCCGCGCCAGGCCCTCGGCGACGGCGGCCGCGAACGCCGCCGCGCTCTCCTCGTCGTCGAGCGGCTGCGGACAGGGCACCCCCGCTTCGCGCAGGGCGAGCGCCAGGTCCGACGGCGCCCCCTGGGCGTGCGTGTCCGCGTCCGCCTCGCGCAGCTCCGGCACCTTGAACCACACCACCTTCTCGAAGGCGTGCCGGTGCGTCTCGACCGTCTCCCGCGCGCACGCCGTCTTCCCCGCCCCCGGCATGCCCACCAGCACCGCCCCGCACCTGCCGCTGCCGGGCGCGAGCAGCGCGCTGACCCGCGCCATGACGCCGACACGGCCGACGAAGCGGCGGGGGAGGGGCGGGAGGAGGCCGGGGCCGGCGGCGACGGGATCGGTACCGGTGTCCGCGCGGGCGGTGCCGGTGGCCTCGTGCACGGTGCCGGTGTCCTCGCGGGCGGTGCCGGTGTCCCTGTCCCCGCCCCGGTCGTCCGCCCTCGCCGCCCGCACCCGCAGGGTCGCCGCCCGCTCCCCGAACAACGCGGGCGTGGCCGCCGACAGTTCGGGCCCGCCCTGCGCGGCCGCCTCGGTCAGCGCACCGGCGAGGGCGCGCGGCAGCGGCAGCCCTTCGCCGACGAGCCGCCGGTACAGGCCCTCCGCGAGGGCCACGGCGAACCTGTCGGCCACCGGATACCGCATCGCCAGCACCGCACATCCCAGCCGCCCCACCAACTCCCCGGCGAGAACGCCGACATCGGGCGCCACGCCATCCGGCGCCCCCGCCTCCCCGGCGTCGGCCACCGGCACCCCCAGCACCCTCCGCTGCTCCCCCGCCGTCAGTGCCGCGGACCAGCAGGACGACAGGGTGACGAGCCCGACGCGGCGGGCGGCGGACAGCAGCTCGGCGAGTGCCCCGGCCGTGACCCGGTCCGGCCGGCCGGCGTCGGTCTCCAGAAGCAGCTCGCCGGGCGTGCCGTGCCCGGAGACGTGGACGATGTCCCAGCCGCCGGGCTCGGCCAGCACCGACCGCAGCCGCTGGCGGCTCACCCCGTACTGGAGCGCCCGCACCTCCACCGCGCGTCCCGTACCGGAGAACAGGCTGGTCAGCGCGATGCGTTCGCGCCGCAGATTCAGCGCCCGGCTGCCCTGCGGCAGGCTGAACAGCGCCAGCACCCGCACCGGCCGCTCCTGACTCTCCCGCGCCCACCGCGCCCCGGCCCGGCCGTCCGCCGCGTCCGTCCGCATCACCAGCGTCACGTCCTGGAGCGCCAGCGGCCGTCCCCGTGCGTGGGCCAGTTCCAGGGGTACGAACAGCAGCCGGCGGGCGTCGGGCACCTCCTGCGGGACCACGACCCGGACCACGGCGGGTGCCGACGCGAGCAGCGCGGGAGCCACGGGGCCGAGGACCTCCGTGCCGATCCACGCCCCGACCTCCCGCACGATCTCCCGCTCGCGCGCCACCCGCTGGTCCGGCGGGGCATGCCGGCGCACATGCCCGGCGAGGTCCCAGAACGCCTCGTACTCCGGCCGGAAGGGGTCCAGGCGTACGTCGTGCCGGGCCAGGATCCGCCCGTCCGGTCCGGTCAGTTCCCAGCTCCAGCGCTCGGTGCCGGCGAAGTCCCGGACCGTGAGCAGCAGTTCGCGCACCGCTCAGAACCCGAACCGCTGCCGGAGCTGCCGCAGCTGCTGCACCGTTGCCTGCACCTGGCCGCGCGCCGGATGGCCGGGGGGCAGTTCGCGCAGGCCCCGCTCGTACATCTCGTGCGCCTCGATGAGGTGTCCGACCTGCCCGGTCCGGGCCAGCGCGAACAGGACGCCACCGAGGTTGACCAGCCGGACCGCGTGCATCGGGTCGCCGGGCGGGGTGTCGGCCAGGGCCGCGCGGGCGTGCCGTACGGCCTCGTCCAGGACGGCGGGGTCGGGGAACCGCTGGGCGCGGCGCAGCAGGGAGTTGGCGAGGTTCGACGCGATGCCCGCGCGCTCGGGGTGGGCGCGGGGGAGGAGGTCGAGGCAGGAGCGGTACAGGGTGATCGCCTCGTCGATGTCCTGGGCCCGGCCCTGGCGGTCGAAGACCTCCTGGAGCGAGGTGGCCAGGGACGACATGTGCCGGGGGAGCTCCGGGTCACCGGGCGGCGAGGCGTCCACCGCCCGCCGCCCGTACTCCAGCGACCGCTCCAGCAGCGTCGCGTCCCGCTCGCGCTCCCAGCGCAGCCTGCTCAGCATGCACAGCGCCGACAGCGCGGAGGCGTGCCGCGCGTCGTCCGCCGGGTACCGCCGTACGGCCTCCTCGGCGGCCTGCGCGGCCCGCCGCAGCAGGGCGGGGTCACCGCTGCGGCCGTACTCCAGCCGCAGCCGGTCGGCGAGGTCCAGCGGCTCCTCGCCACCGGGGACACCTCCCCCGGCACCTGCCGCAGGCGCCCCCTCGCGCCGTCCGGAACCGCCCTGCCGTCCGAACCACTTCACCACGCCCGCCCCCCTGGTTGCTGTCGGCCCGCACGCCCCCGCGTACGACCGGTGTACCCAACGGGACTCCGGACGACCCGAGTTGATGCGTACGCTTTCAGCCCTTGCCGACCGCGGCGAGGATCTCCGGCAGCCGGCGTGCGGTGCGCGGGGCGGCGAGCCGCAGGCCGAGCGGGGCGGGAACGGCCCCGTAGGCCGTGCCCGGCGGCAGCAGCCACCGCAGGCGATGCCCGGCCGGCAGCGGCCGGGCCAGGCCGGTGGGGGCGCTGGGCGCGAGTGGCCACGACGAGCCCGCAGCCGCTGGAGGGACAGAAGCCCGGCGGACGAACCGGCGCTGACGAACCGGCGCTACCGATCCCGCCCGCACGCATAGGCGAGCGGCGAGATCAGCTCCTCCGCGTCCGGCAGCCACCGGTTCGCCGGCGTGGGCCGGCACGCCCACTGCACAGCCCCACGGGACCCGAACCGCGTGGGAGGCGCCGCCACATACGCCCCCTCGCCCAGCGCCACCAGATCCAGCGAAGAGGGCGACCACCCCAGCTTGCGCACCAGATCCGGCACCTTCACCGCGGCCCCCGGCAGCACGAAGAACTGCATCCGCCGGTCCGGCGTCAGCGTCACCGGCCCCAGCGTCAGCTCCATCCGCTCCATCCGCGCCAGCGCCAGGAACCCGGCCGTCTCCGGCACGCAGATCGCGTCGAAGGTGCGCCCCGTCGGCAGCAGGATCGACGCGTTCGGCTGCTTCTGCCACATCCGGCGCGCGACGGTCGCGCTGCCCGTGGCCTGCGTCGCCCAGTCCTCGCGCGCCGGGTGCGCCCCCGGCGCCCCGCACGCGGGGTCCTCGCAGGAGCAGCGCTGCACCCCGTCGACGGCTTCCAGCCAGGTGCCGGGGAACACGTCCCAATGGCGTTCCTCGGCATAACGTACGGCTGTCTCCAGCAGTGATTCCCCGCGTTGCTGCGGAATCTGCGCGGTTTCGGTCCCCGGGATCGTCTCTTCCACGCTGAACACAACTTCCGCGCCCACCTCGGGTTACGGGCGTGCTCGCGCGCGGCGGAGGAGCATCGATTCCGCGTCCGGGGCGCACGGTTGCACAGGCGGGGGCGCGCGGGAGGATCGGCGGCGCGGAAGGGGTAGGCACCCTGCGGCGGCTTGCACCTTCACGCCAGTGGACACCCCGGCAATTCTGGCATGCCTCGCATGTGCGGTATGTCCGCGGGGCATTGATCTTCACGGCCGGAATCTCCTGGTTCCGCAGGACACGTCAACCCGGTGCACGGGCAGGCACCGCAGCCACAGGGGGTCATCAGCATGGCCGCAAGGCCTCTCGTCGCGCGGCAGCCGAACGAACGGTTGCAGGCGCTCATCCAGGAAGCGGGCTGCTCGAACGCCGGGCTGGCCCGCCGGGTCAACATGTGCGGGGCCGAGCACGGACTCGACCTGCGCTACGACAAGACGTCCGTGGCCCGCTGGCTGCGCGGACAGCAGCCGCGCGGGCGCGCCCCGGCGATCATCGCCGAGGCCCTCGGACGCAAACTCGGCCGGACGGTCACGATCGACGAGATCGGCATGGCCAACGGCAAGAACCTCGCCTCGGGCGTGGGTCTCCAGTTCTCGCCGACGGTACTGGGGGCCATCGAGCAGGTGTGTGAGCTGTGGCGCAGCGACGTGGGGCGGCGGGACTTCCTGTCCGGCTCCTCCGTCGCCGCCTCCGCGCTGGTCGAGCCGAGCCGCGACTGGCTGATCTCCTCGCCGGACGCGCAGGTGGCGCGCTCGGCGGGGCCGCGGGTCGGCCTCTCGGACGTGGCCGCGGTGCGGGCCATGACCCAGGCGCTGGTCGACCTGGACCACCAGTACGGCAGCGGGCATGTGCGCCCGGTCGTCGTGCACTACCTCAACAGCGTCGTCTCCGGCCTGCTGGCGGGCTCGTACCGGGAGGCGGTGGGCCGGGAGCTGTTCGCGGCCGTCGCGCGGCTCACCGAACTCGCGGGCTACATGGCCGTCGACACCGGGCAACCGGGCCTCGCCCAGCGCTACTACATCCAGGCGCTGCGCCTGGCCCAGGCCGCGGGCGACCGCGGCTACGGCGGCTATGTGCTGGCCGCGTCCATGAGCCATCTCGCCGCGCAGCTCGGAAACCCGCGCGAGATCGCCCAGTTGGCGCGGGCGGCGCAGGAGGGGGCGCGGGGCGTGGTCACCCCGCGCGCGGAGGCGATGTTCCTCGCGGCGGAGGCGCGCGGGCACGCCCTGCTCGGCGACGCACGGGCCGCGCAGACGGCGAGCGGGCGGGCGATCTCGGCGATGGAGCGCACAGTTCCGGGGTCGGGGGACGACCCGGCGTGGATCGCGCACTTCGACGAGGCATATCTCGCCGACGAGTTGGCGCACTGCCACCGCGACCTGGGACAGGCCGAGGCGGCGGCCCGCTGCGCCGAGCAGTCCCTGGCCGGGCATCCGGAGTCCCGCGCCCGCCGCCGGGCCATCGGCTATGTGCTGCTGGCCACCGCGCAGGTGCAGCAGCGCGAGATCGAACAGGCATGCAGCACGGGGCTGAAGGCCGTGGAGATCCTGGAGACCCTGCGCTCCAACCGCGGCGCCGAGTACCTGGAGGACTTCCAGCAGCGGCTGGAGCCGTACCGGGACGAGGCGGTGGTACGGGAGTTCGGGGCGCGGCTGGATCTGCAGCAGGCGGCCTGAGAGCGTGTAACCGACGTCACAGGAAGGGAGATCGCACTCTGAGCTGCGTGGCACGTGGCTCCGGGGACCCGGTAGCGTGAGCCGACGATTCCGACGGTCCCCCGATAGTAGGAGTCCCGGTGACGCAGAGTGGACAGGGCGAGGAGCCCTCGGCGCGGCAGGCACGCGAGGGTGTCGTGCTGCCCTCCGACGGCGGTGCGCCGCTGCTGCCGGGCGGTCCGGCCGCCGCGCCGCCCGGCGGCCAGGCATGGGGCACGCCGTGGGGGCCCGAGACACAGAACGGCCAGGCGCCCGGCCAGTCCTGGCCCACCCCGCCGGACCAGCAGTGGAACGGCACCCCCGGCCCGTCGGCCCCGTCCGCGGGCCCCCTGCCCCCGGAGAACCCCCAGGGCACCCAGCAGTACGGCGCCCAGAGCGGCTACGGCGGCCAGGGCGCGTACGGCACGAACGGCGGCCAGGGCGCGTACGGCACCCAGAACGGCAGCGGCGGCCACGAGGGCTACGGCGCTCAGGGCCCGGCCGGTGCCGCCGCGCCGCAGGGGGGCCAGGGGGCTTACGGCGGCCAGGGGACACAGGGCGGCCAAGGGGCTTACGGCGGCCAGGGCGCGTACGGCGGCCAGGGCGGTCAGGGCGGCCCCGGTGCGCACGGCGGTTCCGGGACGTACGGCGGTGCGCCGATGCCGCCCGCCGCGGACGAGGCCACCCGTTACATACCGCCGGTGGCGCCCGCGCCCGCCGCGCAGGACAGCGCCACCCAGTACCTGCCGCCCGTGAACCCGGCGGCTGCGGCGCCCGCCGCGCAGGACAACGCGACCCAGTACCTGCCGCCGGTGAACGCCGGTGGCCCCGCGCCCGACGCGCGCGGCGGCGCCACGCCGTACCGGCCGCCCGCGAACCCGGGCGCCCTGCCGCCCGAGATGCCCGCGGCCGGCCATCCCGGCGCCGCGTACGGCTACCCGCCCGCCGGATCGCCGCAGGGCTCGTACGGCTACCCGCCCGCCGGGGCGCCGCAGGGCTCGTACGGCTATCCCCCGGCCGCAGGGCCCGCAGGCGCCCACGGCGGTCCGCGGCCCGAGGCGCCCGCGGAGCGGACGGCCTTCCTCGGCCGCACCCCGAACCCCGGCCCGGCGGCCGCGCACGGGTCCGCGGGGGCGCCGGGCGGGCCCGACGCCGAGGCCACCCAGTACATCCCGCCGGTGTCCGCCGGCGGCGACCGGCAGCCGCCCGCCGAGTTCGCGGGCCTGTTCCGCGACGAGCCGGGCGACGGCGCGGCCGGGGCGACCCAGCAGATGCCGCGCATGCAGGCACCGCAGGGCGGCGGCTACGCCCCGCAGCCCGCGTACGGCCACCCCGGCGGCCCCGCCCACGGCGGCGCCCACCCCGGCGACGGCGGCCGGCGCGGGGGTCACGACGACGGCGGGCGCGGCGGACGCACCGGCTCGCGGGTGCCGCTGATCGCGGCCGTCGGCGTCGGCATCGCCGTGCTCGGCATCGGCGCGGGCGCGCTGATGGGCAGCGGCGGCGGTGACGAGGACGACGCCAAGAACGTCGCCGCCTCGACGCCCGCGACCGAGGCGGAGTCCACCCCGTCCGCCTCGCCCTCGCCGAGCGAGGACCCGGCGAAGGCGCAGGCCGTGGAGCTGGACAAGCTGCTCGCGGACAGCGGCAGCAGCCGCCAGTCGGTGATCAACGCGGTCGGGAACGTCAAGTCGTGCAAGAACCTCGGCCAGGCGGCCAAGGACCTGCGGGACGCGGCCGCGCAGCGCAACGGCCTGGTGACCCGGCTCCAGGGCCTCACCGTGGACCAGCTGCCCGCCAACGGCGAGCTGACCACGGCCCTGACCAACGCCTGGAAGGCGTCCGCGGCGGCCGACAACCACTACGCCGCGTGGGCGGACCAGGTGGCGGGCAACCGGAAGAAGTTCTGCAAGGGCGGCCAGGCCAAGATCACCGGTCCGGCGCAGGCCGGCCACAAGGAGAGCGGCATCGCCACCACGGAGAAGAACAAGGCCGCCGGGCTGTGGAACCCCATCGCCCGCAAGTACACCCTGACCGAGCGGCAGCCGACCCAGCTGTGACCCGCGCGCGGGGCGCGGGCCACGGGCCGGCCGCGGGTCACACGTCCGCGCCCTGAAGCGCCTTGGTCATGTCGACGAAGCCCTCGCGGGCGGCGACCAACCGGCCCTCCCGGACCACCTGGAGGGTCACATCGGTGTTGATCAGGCGGGGGAAGCCGACCGAGGCGAGCCGGTCCTGGAACCGCCAGCGCAGGGTCGGGGTGAGTCCGCCGGTGTCGATCCGCATGCCGTCGTCCAGGGTGCGCCGTACGGTGTCGGCGCTCGCCTCGCCGTCGCCGATCTTCTCCAGGACGGCCTTGAGCACGGTGAAGGCGATCCAGGTGGTCTGCACCCCGGCGTCCGCCGGGTCGATCCGGGTGTCGGTGAACGCCTGCTGCCGGATCACGTTCTTCATGCGGTCCCAGCGCGGGTCGGTCTCCACCGGGTACCAGCCGGCGACGTACGAGCCCTCGTAGGGGCCCGACTTGCCGCCCGAGGCGTCGATGGCGGTCTGGTCGACGCTGCCGAGGACGGTGCCGGTGCGCACCTCGGGGTACTCCTCGCGGGTGCGCCGGAAGGAGTCCATGAAGGTGCCGGTGCGGTCGCCGAGGGCGGGCACCACACAGCCCTTGCGCTCCGGGTCCGCCGTCGCCTCCTCCAGCGCCCGCGTGGTCTGCCCGGAGAACTCGGTGGCGTCCTCCGGCGCGCGTACGTCGTCGGCGGCGGAGTGGCCGCGGGCCTTGAGACCGGCGTTGATCATGACGGGGAGCTCGTCGCCGGCGATGCTGTCGGGCCGTACCAGGGTGACGGGTCCGCACCGGTCCGCCAGCTCCTGGCCGAGCGCCGCGAGCAGGGCGGGCTGGCCGCCGTTGACGGGATAGGACAGCGGCGAGGTGAACTCGTCGTCGGTGAGGCCGTATCCGCCGATGTAGGGGATGCCGGCGCTCTCCAGGATGGGGAAGAAAGAGTTGGCGTGCTGGCTGTAGGAGCCGACGACGGCGACGGCGTTCTCCTTCACCGCCTGCCGGGCGCACTTCGCGGCGGCGACGCTGTCGTTGCGCTCGTTGCACGTCACGACGTGCAGTTCGCGGCCGCCGATGCCGCCGTGGGAGTTGACCCAGCGCGCGTAGGCCCGGGCGAACGCGGGCATTCCGGGTTTGTTGGTCAGATTGGTGTTCTCGGGAGCCCAGGTCATGACGGTGATGCGGTCATCCCCGTCGCCCCCCGTGACGCCGGGGATGATCCCGCATCCGACGGCGAGCGACGCGCCCGCCACCAGGACGGCCGCGCCGCGGACGCCTGCTCGGACGGGCCTGGTGAGGGTGGGGAGGAAGGTGCTGCGGACACGTAGCCTGCCGGTCATGCCTCCGCACGATTCCGTCACATCCCTAACCCTGGAGTGGCCTCCGGGCAACAGCGGGTGACATCGGGGTGAATTGCGGGGGGCCGTTCCGGCAGGTGAGACGTAGAACGTACGATCGATGACCGTGCAAGGTTCGGAGAACACTTCCCGTCGCGGCCGTCGCTCCTCCACCATGGGCGGCATGCCGCTGAACGACATGCCGTGGTGGCGCTGGCGCAGCAACGTGCGCTCCGCGCTGCACATGCTCTCCGACCCGGTCTTCCAGCGCGACGTCTGGCTGGCCGGCGTCGACGGCTACGGGGACGTCACCGACGCCGTGTACCGGCTGGTGGAGGACACCTGGCTGGACAACTGGTCCGCCGAGAAGTACGTCGGGACGATCTTCCGCGACTCGCAGGAGGCCGCGCTCGTGGACTCCGCCGTGCTGCGGGTGCTGCGGATCATGCACCAGATCGGCCCGGACGCGCCCGTCGCCACGTATCTGGAGCACCCCGACTGGCCCGAGGCCGTGCGTGCCGCGCGCGACGCGCATGTGCGGATGGCGGCGAGCGACGGCGAGGACCCGGACGTGCCGCCGCGCACGCTGGAGGTGCTGCGGATCCTGACCCGGTCCGCCTAGCGGGACGATTGCCGTCCGCCGCGCCGGGTATGGGACCCTTTTCTGCATGAACGAGCAGCCCACCCGCACCGCGGCCCCGGCCGAGCAGTACGTCCTCACCCTCTCCTGCCCCGACAAGCAGGGCATCGTGCACGCCGTGTCGAGCTACCTGTTCATGACCGGATGCAACATCGAGGACAGTCAGCAGTTCGGCGACCACGACACGGGTCTGTTCTTCATGCGCGTCCACTTCTCGGCGGAGCCGCCGGTGACGGTGGAGAAGCTGCGGGCCAGCTTCGCGGCGATCGGTGACTCCTTCCACATGGACTGGCAGATCAACCGGGCCGACGAGAAGATGCGGGTCCTGCTGATGGTCAGCAAGTTCGGGCACTGTCTGAACGACCTGCTCTTCCGCGCGCGGATCGGGGCGCTGCCGGTGGAGATCGCGGCGGTGGTGTCCAATCACACCGATTTCGCCGAGCTGGTGGGGTCGTATGACATCCCCTTCCACCACATCCCGGTGACCAAGGACACCAAGGCCGAGGCGGAGGCCCGGCTGCTGGACATCGTCCGGGAGGAGGGGGTCGAGCTGGTCGTCCTCGCCCGGTACATGCAGGTCCTCTCCGACGACCTGTGCAAGCAGCTCAGCGGGCGGATCATCAACATCCACCACTCGTTCCTGCCGAGCTTCAAGGGCGCGAAGCCGTATCACCAGGCGCATGCGCGGGGTGTGAAGCTGATCGGTGCGACCGCGCACTACGTCACCGCCGACCTCGACGAGGGGCCGATCATCGAGCAGGAGGTCGAGCGCGTGTCCCACGACGTCACGCCGGACCAGCTGGTCGCCATCGGGCGCGATGTGGAGTGCCAGGCGCTGGCGCGGGCCGTGAAGTGGCACGCCGAGCGGAGGATTCTGCTCAACGGGCGGCGGACGGTCGTCTTCGCCTAGGCGCCGTCGAGGGCTGTCGGTTCGGGCGACCGCGGGTGGTGTGGGGCTGCTCGCGCAGTTCCCCGCGCCCCTTGAGGCGGGTCCGGTGGACGTGGTCCAGGGGCGCGGGGAACTGCCCGAGAAACCCCGAACGACCCGCAGCCGCCGACGAAACGGCAACCATCCCCTACATCCTGCTCAACGAAGCCGCCGCGTACAGCACCTCTCTGATCGCCTGACGGTCGCCCACCTGCCCCGCGGCCGCCTCCTCCGGCGGCACATGGCCCGCGGCCAGCCGGCAGAACTCGACGTCGTCCAGGGCGACATGAGCCACCTCGTGCGCCGCGGAGCCCACCGCTCCCGGTGAGTCCAGGGGGATCAGCCACTCACCCCCGCCCGTGCCCTCGATCTCCAGGCGGAGCGTCCGGCCGGGCTCACCGGCCGCCACCAGGTGCCGCTCGGGAGGCGGCGCGGCGAGCCCCGCCCGGCGCCGGGCCGCGAGGGCACCCGGCAGGGATCTCACGGCGAGGTCGATCATGCCGTGCAGATGCCGGCCGGAGGGCGGCTCGTACGGGTAGTCCACCGCCTCCGCGATGTCCCCCGCGTGCACCCAGCACTCGAAGGCGCGGTCGATCATCGCGTCGCGCAGCGGCAGCTCGAAGCCGCCGTAGGGCACGGCGAGGCCGCCGGAGGTGCTGCCCGTGAAGGACACGGTCCGCACGAGGGCGTGGCTCTGCTCCCGCCAGGGCGCCCGCACCGTGCGGGTGGGCGGGAAGTGCGCGGCACGCCAGTACGCCTCGGTGCGCTCGGCCGGGCCGCCCGGCTCGGCGGCGTCGCCCAGCGGGTCGGGCAGGCCCAGCGCGAGGGCCACCAGACCGTCGACGGCCATCAGGTGCGCGATGACCCCGGCGACGGTCGTACGGCGGCGCGCGCTCTCCCGTCCCTCGAACCACCTGAGCCGCACCGGCGCGTGCCACTCGGAGTCCCCGAAGTCCTGCAGCAGGGCGTCCAGTCGCGCGGTCTCGGCGTCGTAGGCCGTGGCCCAGGCGGGGACCGGGATGCGCGGCGGGCGCCGCTCCAGGCAGGCCGACAGCACACGGGTGCGCAGGCCCGGGTCCAGGTCGAGGGACTCGGGCCGCTGGAGCAGGCCGACCGCCTCGCGCAGCCGCCGCGCCTCCTCGGCGCACGCGCCGCACGTACCGAGGTGCTCCTCCACCGCCGCCGTCTCCTCCGGCGAACAGGCGGCCAGCGCCCACGCGCCGAGCAGCGCCTTCAGCACCGGGTGCTCCAGCACCAGCGGCACCGCCTCCGGCGGATCCGGCAGCGGCATCCCACTGTCCTCCACGGACGCTCTCGGCAGCGGTATCCGAGGCGACCTGCCGTGTTCGGAACCGTCATCGGCCCCGTCCGGGCCGCCGGGCCCACCGGGAAGCCCCGGTCCACCCGGCCCACCGACCCCGCCGGGCGTACCCGGTCCGCCGGACCCTCCCGCACCGGCGGACCCGCCGGGCCGACCCGGCCCACTCGGCCCGTCCGGCCCGCCCGAGGAACCGCCGGGCGCCCCCGGACGACCGGACCCGCCTGCGCCGCCCGCGCCGCCGGGCCCGACCGGATCGCCGGGCGCGCCCGCGCCGCCGGCGAGGCCCCGGTGCACGTGCGCCCCGAAGTCCTCGTACGACGTCACGGTGCCGTCCTGGCCGCCGTGGGACCGCAACGGGTTCGGCTCGCTCACGCCGCACCTCCGTACCCCGGTGGCGCACCGGGGGAGCCGGCGTCGTGGGCGGTGGACAGGAGCTGGAGGCCGAGGCGGAGCCGGCGGCGGGCCTCGTCCTCGGTGACCCCGAGGTCGGCGGCGGCCTGGCGGTAGTCGCGGCGCTGGAAGTAGGCCAGCTCCAGGGCGGCGCGCAGGGGTGCGGGCATGGACTGGACGATGTAGTCGGCGCGGGCGGCGACGGAGGCGTGGCGGACCTTGCGCTCCAGCTCCTCGGGGGTTCCCGGCGCGCCCCGCTCCAGCGCGGCGGTCTCGGTGGCGCGCAGCCGCTGCACGGCCAGGCGGTGGGTCAGCGTGGCGACCCAGGAGCGCAGCGGGCCCTGCCTGGGGTCGTAGGAGTCGGGGTGTTCCCAGACGTGCGCGAAGACCTCCCGCGTGAGGGAGTCGGCGGCGCGCTCGTCGCCGAGGACGGTGTGGGCGAGGCCGTGCACGAGGGAGGCGAAGCGGTCGTAGAACTCGCCGAGGGCCGCCGCCTCTCCGCGGGCGAGGCGCTGCTGCATCTTGCGGTCCCAGCGGGGCGGTGCGTCCTTCTTCGCCATAGGGCCCCCTCCCCGTGCTCGCGTCCGGTCCGTGACAAGCGTGCGTCCACCGCGTTCTCGAATGTAGTCGGCACGTCTGACAACGCACGCCCCTTTGTGGCAATGTGCGCCCCGCGGCGAACCCCGAGTGATAGTGGACGTTTCGTGCACCTCGTGCCTTCTGTCGCGCCTACCCGTCCCCTGCATGATCAGTCCTGTCGCTGACTCGATCGAACAGGATCGAAGGCGATTGAAACAAGCCTCTTCTGATCGGTTTTCGTTTCCCGCGCCGCGTTTCAGGGAACGGCCGCTGGGCAGCCGCGCTGCAAGGAAGCGTAGTAACTGCTTCCGTTTCCCGGTGGTTCCGGGGCGTTCCGGCGAGCGAAGGGCATGGTGGTGACGTTCAATGTGACCGATGACGAGCGCGGGGACTGGTCCGTGCTCCGGGTGACGGGCGAGCTGGACCTGGTGACCTCGCCGGTGCTGCGCCAGCGGGTGCACGACATGGTGGCCGACGGCCGGCACAGCCTCGTCGTGGACCTCTCCGAGGTCTTCTTCTGCGACTCCAGCGGCGTCGGCGTCCTGATCGCCACCCGCCGTCTGCTGCGCTCCTGCCAGGGCCGGCTGCGGCTGATCCTGCCCGCCGAGGGCGCGCCGGAGGGCTCCCACGTCAACCGCGTCATCGGCGCGCTGGGCGTGCGCCGCCTGTTCGACGTCCACCCCGACCTCGCCTCGGCGGTCGCCCCGGAGGACAGCCCGCTGTCGGCCTGACGACACGCCGTGTGCCACATGGTTGTCCCGGAATTCCCCCGGTCTTGGCACAAGCGACGCTTTCCCGCTCCGCCGGGCCGCGCGGCGTCGTACGCTCCGTGCCGGAAACACCCCGACGTGATGTGAGGCGGCCCGAGAAGACATGGTCAGCAGCGAGTACGAGCGCAGGATCGCGGCCCGGTTCGCCGGCTTCGACCAGAACGGCAACGGCTACATCGACCGCGAGGACTTCAGCGGCGCGGCCAAGGCGCTGCTCGACGAGTTCGGCACACCGGCCCGCTCCGACAAGGGGCAGGCGCTGTACGCGGGCGCGGAGGCGTTCTGGCAGGGCATGGCGGGGATAGCGGACCGCGACGGCGACCAGCGCATCAGCCGTGAGGAGTTCGTGAACGGCGCGGTCAAGCGGCTGCGCGACAACCCCGAACGGTTCGCCGAGATCGCCCGCCCCTTCCTGCACGCCGCCCTGGACGTCGCGGACACCGACGGCGACGGCGCGGCCACGGTCGACGACACCGCGCGCGTGCTCACGCTGCTCGGTGTGGGCGAGGACGTGGCGCGGGCCGCCGCCGCCTCACTGGACACGGACGGCGACGGCAAGGTGGGCGAGGCAGAGCTGGTGCCCGCCTTCGCGCGCTACTTCACCGTGCCCGAGTGAGCCGCGGCAGGGTTCAGGCACCCGAGTAGCGTTCGCGCAGCTTGTACTTGAGGACCTTGCGCAGCGTCTCGCCGCGCGGAAGGGCGTCCACCACCTCCAGCCGCTCCGGCAGCTTGTGCACGGACAGCCCTTCCGCGCGCAGATACGCCGTGACGGCGTCCAGCGTCGGCTCCGGGGCGCCGGGCGCGCGTTCCACCACTGCGCACACCCGCTCCCCGCGTTCGGCGTCCGGCAGCCCGATCACGGCCACGTCCCCGACGGCCGGATGCGCGGCCAGCAGGTCCTCGATCTCCTTGGCGGAGATGTTCTCGCCCTTGCGGATGATGACGTCCTTCAGCCGCCCGGTGAGCACCAGATGGCCGCCGGCGGTCAGCCGCCCGAGGTCGCCGGTGCGCAGGAAGCCCTCCTCGTCGAACGCCTCCGCGGTCTGCGCCGGGTCCAGGTAGCCCCGGCACACCGCCTCCCCGCGCAGCCGCACCTCGCCGTCCACGATCCGTATCTCCATGCCGGCGGGCGGCCGTCCCTCGGTCGTCGCGAGGTTCTCGGCGGTGTCGTCCGGGTCGCCCATGGTGATCATCGGCACCTCGGTCATGCCGTACCCGTGGACCAGTGTGACGCCCATCTCGCGGCGCACCGCGTGGAACAGCTCCGGCGGCTTGGGCGCCCCGCCGCCCGCGAGCAGCCGCAGGGACGGAAGCAGCGGGGTGCCGGGGCGTCTGCGCTGCTCGGCGAGGAACATCGCGTAGAACGCCGTCGACCCGCCCGCGATCGTCACCCCGTGCCTGCGGTACTCCTGCAGCGCGTCCGGCATCGCGAACTGCTCGAACAGCACCGCCGGGAAGCCGTGGAGCAGCAGCATCACCAGGTAGTCGGGGCCGCCGATATGGGCGTACGGAAAGGCGATGGAGCCCACGTCGCCCGGCAGCGGCCGCAGGGCGCGGGCGAGGCAGGAGCCGCCCGCGATCAGCGAACGGTCGGTGTGCAGCACGCCCTTGGGCGCGGAGGTCGTCCCGGAGGTCCAGTAGATCCAGCGCACCGAGGTGCCCTCGGCGGGCGGGGGCGGCAGGACGGCCGGGTCGCCGTCCGGGAGTCCCTCGTACGCCGTGAAGACCCCCTTGGCGCCGAGCCGCCGGGCCATCTCGGTGTGGTCGAAGCCACGCCAGACGCCCGGCACGGCGAAGAACTCCGCGCGGGACTCGCGCAGGGCGAAGCCCACCTCGCGGTCGCGGTGGAAGGGGATGAGCGGTGACTGCACGGCGCCCAGGCGGGCCAGGGCGAGGGAGAGGATCACCGTCTCCGCGCGCGTGGGCAGCTGCCAGGCGACGACCGTGCCGGGGCGCACGCCCATGCCGTACAGGCCGGCCGCCGTGCGCTCGGCACGCGCGCGCAGCGCGCCGAAGGAGAGGGTGCTCGCGCCCTGGAGGAGGACGGGGCGCTCGGGGGTGCGGCGGGCGCGGCGGTCGAGCAGGTCCCACAGGGTGCGGGCGGAACTCAGGGAGTGCGGGGTGTCGTTCACGTCTGGCCCCCTCCTTGGCTGACGGCTCGTCAGCTGACATGCTATCTGACGAACCATCAGATACGTACTCGTCCGGCGGAGGGGACCCATGACGACGGAACTGCCCCGGATCATCAGCGTCGACGACCATGTCATCGAGCCCGCGCACCTCTTCGAGACCTGGCTGCCGGCCCGATACCGCGACCGCGGACCCCAGCCGCTGACCGCCGGCATCGGCGAACTCGCCTACATCGGCGGCAAGTACCAGATCACGATGGACCCCGAGGGCCAGCCCACCGACTGGTGGATCTACGAGGACCTGAAGTTCCCGTACAAGCGCAACATCGCCGCCGTCGGCTTCGACCGCGACGAGATGACCCTGGAGGGCATCACGCGCGCGGAGATGCGGCGCGGCTGCTGGGACCCCCGGGCGCGCCTCGCCGACATGGACCTCAACCATGTGGAGGCGTCCCTCTGCTTCCCGACCTTCCCCCGCTTCTGCGGACAGACCTTCGCCGAGGCCCACGACAAGGAGGTCGCCCTGGCCTGCGTGCGCGCCTACAACGACTGGATGGTCGAGGAGTGGTGCGGCGACAGCGGCGGCCGGCTCATCCCGCTGTGCCTGATCCCGCTGTGGGACGTGCACCTCGCCGTCGCCGAGATCCGGCGCAACGCCGCGCGCGGGGTGCGGGCGGTGACCTTCTCCGAGATCCCCACCCACCTCGGGCTGCCCTCCATCCACTGCGGTTACTGGGACCCCTTCTTCGCGGTGTGCGAGGAGACCGGCACGGTCGTCAACATGCACATCGGGTCCAGCTCGCAGATGCCGGCCGCGTCCCCCGACGCACCGCCCGCCGTCCAGGCGTCACTGTCCTTCAACAACGCCATGGCCTCGATGATGGACTTCCTCTTCAGCGGCGTGCTCGTCCGCTTCCCGCGGCTGCGACTCGCCTACTCGGAGGGCCAGATGGGCTGGGTGCCGTACGCCCTGGAGCGCGCCGACGACGTCTGGGAGGAGCACCGCGCGTGGGGCGGTGTGCGCGATCTGGTCCCGGAGCCCCCGTCGACCTACTACTACCGGCAGATCTACTGCTGCTTCTTCCGCGACAAACACGGAGTGGCGTCACTCGACGCGGTGGGCCGGGACAACGCCACCTTCGAGACCGACTACCCGCACGTCGACTCCACCTTCCCGCACACCAAAGAGGTCGCCCTCGACCATGTCGAGGGCCTCGACGACGAGACCGTGTACAAGCTGATGCGGGGCAACGCCATCCGCATGCTCGGACTGGACCTGGACCGGTAGTGGACCTCGCGTACACGCCCGAGGAGGAGGACTTCCGGGCACGGCTGCGCGCCTGGCTCGCCGAGGTGCTGCCGACCCTGCCGCCGAAGCCGGCGCCGGACGACTGGCCGGGGCGCCGGGCCTACGACCTCGGCTGGCAGCGGATGCTGTACGACGCGGGATACGCGGACGTGCACTGGGGCGGATCGCCGGGCGTCCGGCTGATCTTCCTGGAGGAGACCGAGCGGGCGGGGGCGCCCTATGTGGGGGCCTGCTTCGTCGGGCTGCTGCACGCCGGGCCGACCATCGCCGCCGAGGGCACCGCGGAGCAGCGCGAGCGGTGGCTGCCGCCCATCCTGCGCGGCGAGGAGGTGTGGTGCCAGGGCTTCAGCGAGCCCGGCGCGGGCTCCGACCTCGCCGCACTGCGCACGCGCGCGTGGCGCGACGGCGACCACTATGTGGTGAGCGGCTCGAAGATCTGGACCTCGCACGCCGAAGTCGCCGACTGGTGCGAGCTGTTGGTGCGCACCGACCCGGCCGCGCCCCGGCACCGCGGCATCACCTGGCTCGCCCTGCCGATGGACGCCCCCGGCGTGACCGTACGGCCGCTGCGCACGCTCGCCGGGTCCGAGGAGTTCGCCGAGGTGTTCCTGGACGAGGTGCGGGTGCCCGTCGGCAACCGGGTCGGGGAGGAGAACGACGGCTGGCGCGTGACCATGGTGACCCTGTCCTTCGAGCGCGGCACGGCCTTCGCCGGTGAGGTGGTCGCCTGCCGGCGGGTCCTCGGCGACCTCGCGCGCGAGGCGCGCCGCACCGGCCGCTGGGACGATCCCGCGCTGCGGCGCCGGCTGGGACGGCTCGACGCCCGCTTCCGGGCGCTGTGGCGGCTCACCCAGTGGAACGCCGGCGAGGCGGAGGCCACCGGGGGCGGCGTGCCGGGAGTGGCGGGTTCGGTTTTCAAACTGAGCTATGCGCAGGCGCGTCAGGAGCTCTACGACGCGGCCGCGCAGGTGCTGGGCGTCGGGAGCCTGGACCTGGACCGGCCCTGGGTGCTCGACCGGCTGTCGTCGCTGTCGTACACCATCGCGGCCGGTACCTCGGAGATCCAGCGCACCATCGTGGCCGAGCGGATCCTCGGGCTGCCGAAGGGGAGGTGAGGCGGGTGCGCTTTCGACTCACGGCCGATCAGCGGGCCTTGCGGGAGGGCATGCGGGAGCTGCTGCGGCGCAGGTTCGGCCCGCAGGCGCTGCGGGCGGCCGTCGCGCGCGGCGGTCTCGACCGGGAGCTGTGGCGGGAGTTGGGGACCGCGGGGTTCTTCGCGCTGCGGCTGCCGGAGGCCGACGGCGGGGTCGGGCTGGGGCTGCCCGAGGCGGTGCTGGCGTTCGAGGAGGCCGGGCGGGCCCTGCTGCCGGGGCCGCTGGTCGCCACGCACCGCGCGGCCGGGGTGGTGCCCGGCGCTGCGGACGGCGAGGTGGTCGTCGCGGCCGTCGACGGGCAGCTGGTGGAGTGGCTGACCGAGGCGGACGTCGTACGGGGGGACGCACGGGACGCCGTGGCCCTGCGGTCGGTCGATCCGCTGACGCCGCTGCACCGCGTTCCCGGGCCCGGCGCGCGGGCGGATCCGGTCGCCGTGCTGCTGACCGCCGCCGAGCAGCTGGGGTCGGCCGTGCGCACCTGTGAGCTGGCCGTGCAACACGCCCGGACGCGTGAGCAGTTCGGCAGGCCCATCGGGTCGTTCCAGGCGGTGCAGCACCTGTGCGCCGAGCTGCTGGTGCGGCTGGAGACGGCCCGTGCGGCCGTGTACGCGGCCGCGGTGACCGCCGACCCGGCCGACATCACGGCGGCCCGGCTGCTGGCCGACGAGGCGGCCGTGCGCGGTGCACGCGACTGCCTCCAGGTGCACGGGGGCATGGGCTTCACCTGGGAGTGCGAGGTGCATCTGCATCTCAAGCGCGCCTGGCTGAGGACGCATCGCGCGGGCGGGGGCGCGGAGGGTGAGGAACTGCTCGCGGGCGCGCTGGCGGCCGGGGCGGGGTGACGCGGCACCGGCCTGCGGAAACGGTTCGGCGGAGGGGCGGGATGTCGCGGAACGTGGCGTACCGGAATCACGGAGCGTTGATATCGGGTTGTGTCCTAGGCGTGACTCGTCACGTCCCGGAGTCGGTAGGCCGCTCCGGTACCTTGTGTGGGATGCGAGTGGTTCCGACGACGAGCCATGCCGGAGTCACCCCTGGGGCGGCCCCGGACCCGGCGATGCGCGCCGCTGCTCGCGGGGCGGGAGTGCGAGAAACCACCGCCTGTTCGACTCCTCGCGGCGAGCGTCGCACAGTATGCCGCACACGTACTCCTTCGCGCTGGAATATGCCCGAAGCGCTTGTTGGGATGACAGAGCGTCAACCAAGCTGTTCTGCAAGGAATTCACGTTCCGTGACCCTTGCTCTGGCCGTTGTTCTGGTCATGCAGAAAATGGCTACGATCGTGGCCCTCGTGAGGCGCGAGCCTTTGTGTCCGCCGGTTCGGATGGTGTGAGCGGTGCAGGTGCTTCAAGTGCAGCTGGAGGTGCGGCCCGACCCCGCGGAGGTGGGGCGAGCCCGGAGGTGGGCCCGCGCGCGGCTCGCCGGGGCGGGGGTGGAGGTCGACGAGCCGCTCGCCGAGACGCTCGTCCTGCTGGTCTCCGAACTGGTCACCAACGCCGTGGTGCACACCGGCCGTCCGGCCGTCCTGCGCCTGGCACTGCCGCTCGTCGCCGGTCCGGCCCCGGTGCGGCTGGAGGTCGCCGACTCCAGCGACCGCGCCCCGGTGCCGCGCTGTGCCGACGGTGACGCGACCGGCGGGCGCGGGCTCGCGCTCGTCGACGGGCTCGCCGACCGCTGGGGCTGGACCCCCGACGGAGCGGGCAAGCGCATCTGGTGCGAGCTGGACCGCTGTTCCGAGCCGCGCGCGGCGACCGTCGCCTACGGCGGGAGCGCGACGGCGTACGAGGGGCTGACCTACCAGGCCGTGTGAGCGCCCGCGGCGGCATCGCGGCAAGGGGCGGGGGCACGGTGGCAGCGGCGGCCGTCCGCTCGCCGGCGGCGCGTCGGGATGCGCCCGGACGTGCTCCCGTGCGCTCCGGTCGCAAATAGGGCGTAAGTAATAATTCTCCGTAGAGGTGTTGACGACTCGTGTCCGTTTGATCACGCTTGTGGTCAGCGATTCGCCGCGAGGGGACGACGAGGGTTTCGGTGACGGGAGCCCTCGGCGAGTGTGGGTCGTCATTCGGCGCCGGTTCCCGGACGGGGTGATCCGGGGTGGGGGAGGGGCGCGCCGAAGCGGTCGGCGGCGCGCGATGCCGTGCTCGGGGCGGGCAGTTGCGCGCCGTCGGCCGGGGGTTGGGGAGGGGGATCCCCTAGGGGGTGGGGTGGCCCCCCGGTTCAGAGAACGGCCACCGGGGCCACGGGGGTTCCCGTCGCGCCGGTGAACGGCTCGGGCATCGCCGACAGCAGGAAGGTGGAGCGACCCTCTTCTCCACAGGCTGTGGACAACTCCTCCAGATTCCAGTTCTGGCCCTGGAGCATGCCCATCTCCACCAGATGCAGGGCGTGCACCGGCAGCCACAGGTCCTCGATCTCGGGCGGGAAGATCTCGAACGTCAGGGTGTCGTTCGCGACCGCCGCCACATCGCGCGCGTGGAACCACTCCGGGGTGCGCACCGACAGCCCCGGCGACGGATACGCGTACGCGTGCCGGTCCCCGGCCAGCAGCACCCGCATCTGCCCGGTGCGCACCAGCACCACATCACCGGCACGCACGCGCGTGCCCGCGAACTCCTCGGCGGCCTCCAGGTCCTCCGGCGTGACCGCGTGCCCGCCGTCGAGCCGGTCCACGCCCCGCGCGCGGGCCACGTCCAGCAGCACCCCGCGCGAGACGACGTGCCGCGCCTTGTCGATCCCGGCGAACCCGGCACCGGCGTGCGCGGTGACGGTGGCGCACGGGCGGCCGTTGTAGAGCCGGCCCGAGTGCGAGACATGGCTGAGCGCGTCCCAGTGCGTGCCCGCCTGGAGCCCCATCGTGACCACGTCGTCGCTGCACGCCACCGTTCCCGGGCCGAACAGCTCCTGGTTGACCTGCACCATCGCGTGCAGCGGATCGACCCGCCCCGGTATCGCGCCGGTCTGCACCCCGTCCTGCCGCAACGGCAGCGCCAGCGGGACCCGGCGGCCCGAGCGCACACCGGCCGCGGCCTCGCGCACCACCTCGTCGGTGATCAGGTTCAGGGTGCCGATCTCGTCGTCGGCCCCCCAGCGGCCCCAGTTGTTCACACGCCCCGCGATCTCGTGGAACTCGGCCGGCAGTGCCATCCGTGCCTCCAAGGGGCTTGTCCTGACCCGTCCGTCGCGCCATAAAATCTAACGGACCGTCAGAAACTGCGGGAAGGGGCCGGGCATGGGGAACTTCTTGAGCGGCAAGGCCGTGGCCGTGACCGGCGCCGGACGGGGCATCGGACGCGCGGTCGCCCTGGCGGCCGCCGCCGAGGGGGCACGGGTCGTCGTCAACGACTACGGCGTCGCCGTCGACGGCGCCTCACCGACCAGCGAGGTCGCCGACGCCGTCGTCAAGGAGATCGAGGCGGCCGGCGGGGAGGCCGTCGCGGTGGCCGACGACATCTCCACCATGGCGGGCGGCCGGCGGGTCGTCGAGGCGGCGCTGTCGTCGTACGGGCGGCTCGACGCGGTGGTGTGCGTCGCCGGGATCCTGCGCGAGCGGATGCTGTTCAACATGACCGAGGAGGAGTGGGACCCGGTCGTCGCCACCCATCTCAAGGGCACGTTCACGGTGTTCCGCGCGGCCTCCGCCGTCATGCGCGCCCAGCGGTCCGGCACCTTGATCGGGTTCACCAGCGGCAACCACCAGGGGTCCGTCTCCCAGGCCAACTACAGCGCGGCCAAGGGCGGTGTCATCTCGCTCGTGCGGAGCGCCGCGCTGGGGCTGCACAAGTACGGGGTGACCGCGAACGCGGTGGCACCGGTGGCGCGTACGAGGATGTCGGCGAAGGTGCCGGTCGCGCTCCCGGAGATCGGGGAGCCGCAGGACGTGGCCGCGCTGGTGGTCTATCTGCTGTCGGAGCGGGCGCGGGAGATCACCGGGCAGGTGTACACCGTCGCCGGGCCGAAGATCGCGGTGTGGGCTCAGCCCCGTGAGCTGCGTTCCGTGTACGCCGAGGGTTCCTGGACCCCGGAGCGGATCGCGCAGGTGCTGCCGGGGTCCGTGGGGGTGGATCCGATGCCGTTGCTGGAGCGGCCGAACGCCTAGGCCGTGTCCGCAAAGTCCAGCCTGCCCCGCGACGCCTGGCACGCGCTCTCGCCGCACCGGGAGAAAGCCCAAGTACGTCCAGTACGAGGGCTTCCACCCGGCACGCCGAGAGCACGCACCAGACGCCGCGGGGCCCGCCCTCCGGGCGGACGACGGGACTTTGCGGACACGACCTAGGAGCCCGGAGGGCTCAGTGGAGCGCGGCCGCGGGTCGTCGGGTCGTCCGTCGCCGGTCGCGCAGTTCCCCGCGCCCTGGAGGGCGCGGCGGTCACCGGCGTCATGAGGAGGCGTTCATGGACTTCGGATTCGCGTTGGAGGACGAGGTGTTCCGTGCCGAGGCTCGGGACTGGCTTGCCGCGCATGTCGAAGCCGGGACGCAGCGGCGGGTTTGGGAGCGGGTTCTCGGCAAAGCCGGGTGGATCGGGATCGGGTGGGAGGAGGGCGGGTTCGGAAACCGGACCTGCACGCTCACGCAGCAGGTGGTGTGGGCCGAGGAGTACGCGCGGTCGGGGGCGCCGCCGCGCTCCGGGCACATCGGGGAGAAGCTGCTGGCGCCGACGCTGATCGCACACGGCACACCGGAGCAGAAGGCGCGGTTCCTGCCGCCCGTCGCCGCCGGGGACGAGCTGTGGTGCCAGGGGTACAGCGAGCCGGAGGCGGGGTCCGACCTGGCCGGGGTGCGGACGCGGGCCATGCGGGCGGGGGACGGCACGTACCGGATCAGCGGGCAGAAGATCTGGACGTCCCTCGCCCACGAGGCGGACTGGTGCTTCGTGCTCGCCCGGACCGACCCGGACTCCCGGCGCCATCACGGGCTGAGCCTGCTGCTGGTGCCCATGGACCAGCCCGGACGCATCGAGGTGCGGCCCATCCGGCAGGCCACCGGGACCAGCGACTTCAACGAGGTGTTCTTCGACGGCGCCCACGCGCGCGCGGAGCACGTCGTCGGCGGCGAGGGCGCCGGATGGCGGGTGGCGATGAGCCTGCTCGGCTTCGAACGGGGCGTGTCCACGCTCGCCCAGCAGATCGGGTTCGCCCAGGAGCTGGCACGGGTGGTGCGCACGGCCGTCGAGACGGGCGCCGCCGAGGATCCCGTCGTCCGCGAACGGCTCGTGCGGCAGTGGGCCGACCTGCGTGTCATGCGCTGGCACGCCCTGCGCACGCTCGGCGGTACGGGCGCCGGGGCGGGCGCGCCGAGCGTGGCGAAGCTGCTGTGGGGCGGCTGGCACCAGCGGCTGGGGGAGCTCGCCGTCCTGGTGCGGGGCACGTCCGCGGCGGCCGGACCCGAACCGTGGTCGCCCTCGGCACCGTACGAACTCGACGGCGATCAGCACCTGTTCCTGTTCTCCCGCGCCGACACGATCTACGGCGGCTCGGACCAGATCCAGCGCACGATCATCGCCGAGCGGGTGCTCGGCCTGCCCAGGGAACCGAGGGGAGAGGGACGTGGCCGGGATGCGCGCAGTGGTCTTCGACGGTGAGCGGGCGCGGGTCGTGGACGATCTGGCGGTACGGGATCCAGGGCCCGGCGAGGTGCTGGTGGCCGTGTCGGCGGCCGGGCTGTGCCACAGCGACCTGTCGGTGATCGACGGCACGATCCCGTTCCCGGTGCCCGTGGTGCTCGGGCACGAGGGCGCGGGCGTGGTGGAACGGGTCGGCGAGGGCGTCACCCATGTCGCGCCCGGCGACCCCGTGGCCCTGTCCACGCTCGCCACCTGCGGAGCCTGCGCCCAGTGCGACCGGGGGCGGCCGACGATGTGCCGGCGGGCCATCGGACGTCCGGGGCGGCCCTTCACGCGCGCGGGAGAGGCGTTGTACCAGTTCGCCGCGAACTCGGCGTTCGCCGAGCGGACCGTCGTCAAGGCCGTGCAGGCGGTCCGGCTGCCCGCGGACATCCCCATGCCGTCCGCCGCGCTCATCGGCTGCGCCGTGCTCACCGGGGTCGGGGCCGTGCTGAACCGGGCGCGCGTGGAGGCCGGGGACCGGGTCGTCGTCATCGGCGCGGGCGGCGTCGGCCTCAACGTCCTGCAAGGCGCCCGGCTCGCCGGGGCGGCCCGGATCGTGGCCGTCGACACCGACCCGGACAAGGCCGGGCTCGCCCGGCGGTTCGGGGCGACCGACTTCTTCACCTCCGCCGAGGAGGTGGCCGGCGTCCTGCCCGCCGGCGCGGACCACGTCTTCGAGTGCGTCGGCCGCGCGGAACTGATCCGCCGGGCCGTGGACCTGCTGGACCGGCACGGACAGGCGGTGCTGCTGGGGGTGCCGCCCGCGGGCACCGAGGCGTCCTTCCCCGTCGCGTCCCTCTTCCTCGACAAGTCCGTCCTCGGCTGCCGCTACGGCTCCTCCCGGCCGCAGCGGGACATCGCCCGCTACGCCGACCTCTACCGGGGCGGGCGGCTGATGCTGGACGAGCTCGTCACCCGCACCTATCCGGTGGAGGACTTCGAGAAGGCGGCGCAGGACGCGCGCGCGGGGCGGGTGGCGCGGGCGGTGCTGACGTTCTGAAGGCCGGATCGCGGTGACGACGGGCCTCCGCTTCGGGACCGCTCCCGCCCTGTGCCCCTCAGCGCCCGGCGCTCGCGCGGCCGCCGGTCACCCGGAAGGTGCGGCGGTACGCGGTCGGGGTGACGCCGAGGGCCGACTGGAGGTGCTGGCGCATGGACTGGGCCGTGCCGAAACCGGCGTCGCGTGCGACCTGGTCGACCGACAGATCGGTGGACTCCAGCAGATGCCGGGCCCGCTCGACGCGCTGCTGGGTGAGCCACTGGCCCGGGCTGATGCCGACCTCCTCGCGGAAGCGGCGCGTGAAGGTCCGTACTGACATCGACTCCTGTGCGGCCATGTCCCGCAGCTGGATCGGCTCGTGCAGCCGCCCGAGGGCCCAGGCGCGGGCCGTCGTCGTGGTCGCCTGCTGCGGGTCGGGCACCGGCCGCTGGATGTACTGCGCCTGCCCGCCGTCGCGGTGCGGCGGTACGACCGTACGGCGGGCCACCTCGTTGGCGACGGCCGTGCCGTGGTCGCGCCGCACCATGTGCAGGCACAGGTCGATGCCGGCCGCGACCCCGGCGGAGGTCAGCACATCGCCGTCGTCGATGAACAGCACGTCCGGATCCAGCCGGACCCGCGGGAAGACCCGCCGGAAGTGCTCGGCGTCGGCCCAGTGCGTGGTCGCGGGCCGGCCGTCGAGACGACCGGTGGCGGCCAGCACATAGACGCCGGTGCAGATGGAGGCCAGCCGGGTGCCGGGCCGGATGCGGGCGAGGGCGGCGGACAGCTCCTCGGTCAGCACGCCCTGCTCGTAGACGGGGCCGAGCTCGTAGGAGGCCGGGACGATCACGGTGTCGGCGGTCGCCAGGACCTCCGGGCCGTGCTCGACGTGGATCGCGAAGTCGGCGTCCGTCTCGACGGGGCCCGGCGGCCGCACCGAGCAGGTGATCACCTCGTACAGCGGGCGCCGCCGGGCGTCCCGCGGGCGGCCGAAGATGCGGTGCGGGATGCCCAGTTCGAAGGGCAGCAGACCGTCGAGGGCGAGGACCGCGACGCGGTGCGGGCGGAACTCGGGCTCCGCGCCGGCGACCGCCGGGGGACGGCTCGGGCCGGCGGCGGGCTTCGCGCCCCCGGCGAGCCCCGGTCCGCCGTCGATGCTCGTGTCCCGGTCAAGACTCATGGCCCGATCCTAGCGAATGCTGTCCCTCGGGCCACTCGATGCGCGCGGGCGCGCGCACGAGGCTGGGTGTCGTGACCCAGACAACCGAGACCGCAGCAGAAGCAACCGAGGAACCCACGTCCGCCCGAAGGCGCCCGCG
The DNA here is from genome assembly GCF_964272895.1 of Streptomyces sp. enrichment culture. Taxonomy (GTDB): domain Bacteria; phylum Actinomycetota; class Actinomycetes; order Streptomycetales; family Streptomycetaceae; genus Streptomyces. The sequence goes on along the minus strand of NZ_OZ186832.1, from coordinate 3,321,090 downwards.
CATCCACCGCGCGTGGTTCGTCGCCGCCGTCACCTTCGTCACGATCATCGGCGCCGCCGCCTTCCGCACCGTGCCCGGACTCTTCATCGACCCGCTGCACGAGGAGTTCGGCTGGTCGCGCGGCACGATCGGCGCCGCCGTCTCCGTCAATCTGGCGCTCTACGGGCTGACCGCCCCGTTCGCCGCCGCGCTGATGGACCGCTTCGGCATCCGCCGCGTGGTCGCCGTCGCGCTGACCGTGATCGCGCTCGGCTCCGGCCTCACGGTGTGGATGACGGCACCCTGGCAGCTGCTGCTGTGCTGGGGACTGCTGGTCGGACTCGGCTCCGGCTCCATGGCGCTGGCCTTCGCGGCGACCGTCACCAACCGCTGGTTCACCGAGCGGCGCGGCCTGGTCACCGGCATCCTCACCGCCGCCTCCGCCTCCGGGCAGCTGATCTTCCTGCCGCTGCTGGCCTGGATCGTGGACCACCACGACTGGCGCCCGGCCGCCGTCACGGTCGCCCTCGCCGCCCTCGCCGTCGTCCCCTTCGTGTGGCTGCTGCTGCGCGACCACCCCGCCGACGTGGGGCTGCGGCCCTACGGCGCGCAGGAGTTCGTACCCAACCCCGCCCCCGTGCCGGGCGCCGCGCGACGCGCGGTCGGCGTGCTGCTCCGGGCGGTGCGCACCGGCCCGTTCTGGCTGCTCGCCGGCTCCTTCGCGATCTGCGGCGCCTCCACCAACGGCCTGATCCAGACCCACTTCGTGCCCGCCGCCCACGACCACCGCATGCCGGTCACCACCGCGGCCTCACTGCTCGCCGTCATCGGCGTGTTCGACGTCATCGGCACGGTGGCCTCCGGCTGGCTCACCGACCGCTTCGAGGCCCGCCGGCTGCTCGCCGTCTACTACGCCCTGCGCGGCATCTCCCTGCTGTTCCTGCCGCTGCTGCTCGCGCCGAACGTGCATCTGCCGATGGTGTTCTTCATCGTCTTCTACGGCCTGGACTGGGTTGCCACCGTCCCGCCGACCCTCGCCCTGTGCCGCGAGCACTACGGCGAGGACAGCGCGATCGTCTTCGGCTGGGTGCTCGCCTCGCACCAGGTCGGCGCGGCGCTCGTCGCCTTCCTCGGGGGCGCCGCCCGCGACGCCTTCGGGTCGTACGACGTCGTCTGGGTCGCCTCGGGCGCGCTGTGCGCGGCGGCGACGCTGATGGTGCTGGTGATCCGGCGCAGGCCGGTGGCGGCACCGGCGGTGGCCTGAGGGCGGGGCGGCCGCGGTCCGGGGCGGTTTCAGTCCCGCAGCCGTGTGAACCGCCCCCGGTGGAAGAGGAGCGGGCCCGTCTCCTCGCCCGTGCCGAGGGCGTCCACCCGGCCCACGACGATGAGGTGGTCGCCGCCGGTGTGGACGGCGTGGATCGTGCAGTCGGCCCACGCCACCACGCCCGCGAGCCGGGGCGCGCCGGAGGCCGGGGCGGCGTCGTGGGCCACGCCCGCGAACTTGTCGCCGCCCGGCACCGCGAAGGCACGGCACAGTTCGCCCTGGCCGGCGCTCAGCACATTGACGCAGAACACGCCCGCGCGGGCGATGCGCGGCCAGGTCGTCGACGTACGGCCGACCATGAAGACGACCAGGGGCGGGTCGAGGGACAGCGAGGAGAAGGACTGGCAGGCGAAGCCCGCGGGGGAGGTCTCGCCGGGTGCGGCCGGTGCCGTGACAACGGCCACGCCGGTCGCGAAGTTCCCCAGCACCCGCCGGAACTCGCCCGGGTCGACGGGGGCGCGCTCGTCGGCGCCCACACAGCGCAGCTCGGGCCGGGGCAGCGCCTCCACGGGCCGGGGCAGCGCCTCCACGGGCCGGGACAGCGCCTCCACGGGCCGGTGCGCGGCACCGCCCGACCGGAGGTGGCGGAGTGCGGCGGCGGCCATTCCTGCGGTTCCCATCACGCTCCCATTGAAACTGACGGTACGTCAGATAGGAAGGGGCGGGAGGGCCCGCGCCCCCGGCGCCCGGTGAGCCGTTCGTCAGCGGCCGGTGAAGTCCGGCGGCCTGCGTCCCAGGAAACCCGCCAGTCCCTCGCGGGCGTCCGAGGTCGTCATGTTGATCTCCTGCGCGGCGGCCTCGGCGGCGAAGGCGGTCGCGCGGTCGGAGTCGAGGGAGGCGTTGACGAGCGCCTTGGTCAGGGCCAGTGCACGGGTGGGGCCCGCGGCGAGCCGGGTGGCCCACTCCTCGGCCGTCGCCGCCAGGTCGGCGTCCGGCACCACCCGGTTGACCAGGCCCAGGCGTTCGGCGTCGGCCGCGGTCAGCGCGTCGCCGAAGAACATCAGCTCCTTCGCCCGCCGCGGTCCGACCAGGCGTGGCAGGAGATAGGCGCCGCCCGCGTCCGGGACCAGCCCGCGCCGGACGAACACCTCGACGAACCGCGCCGATTCGGCGGCCAGCACCAGATCGCAGGCGAGGGCCAGATGGGCGCCGAGGCCGGCGGCGACCCCGTTCACGGCGGCGATCACCGGCTTCTCGCAGTCGAGGACGGCCGCGATCAGCCGCTGGGCGCCCAGCCGCAGCGTGCGGGCCACATCGCCGGGGACGCGCTCGCCGGACGCCGGGGCGGCCCGCAGGTCCGCGCCCGAGCAGAACCCGCGGCCGGCGCCGGTGACCACGACCGCCCGCACGGCCGGGTCGGCGGAGGCGTCCGCCAGCTCCCGGATCAGGTGTTCGCGCAGCTCAGGGGTGATGGCGTTGAGGGTTTCGGGGCGGTTGAGGGTGAGGTGGGAGACCCCGTTGTCAGTGGGGTGCGCTACCAATGACCCAGCGGATTTCTCCGGTTCTCGGGGCTCTTGGGGCTCTTGGGGGGTATGAGGCATGCTCATCTCAGCGGCACACCGCCAGCGCGTCCAGCGCCACCGCGCCATGCCCGCGGGGCAGCACCATCAGCGGATTGACGTCCAGCTCGGCGAGGTGGTCGCCCAGCTCCAGAGCCATGCGCTGCACCCGCAGGATCACCTCGACCAGGGCGTCCACGTCGGCCGGGGGTCGCCCCCGCACCCCGTCCAGCAGGGCCCGCCCGCGCAGCTCGGCGAGCATGGTGCGGGCCTGTTCCTCACCGAAGGGCGGCACGCGTACGGCCGTGTCCCGCAGCACCTCCACCAGCACGCCGCCCAGCCCGACCGTCACCGTCGGCCCGAACAGCGCGTCGTGCGAGACACCGACCACCATCTCCACGCCGTTCTCGACCATCTGGCAGACCAGCACACCGTCCAGCTCGACGCCCTCGCAGCGGGCGATGTCGGTGAGCTCCCGGTAGGTGTCGCGGACCTGGGCGGCCGAGGTCAGCCCGACCTTCACCAGACCCAGCTCGCTCTTGTGCGCGATCCGCGCGCCGGACGCCTTCATCACCACCGGGTAGCCCACCAGCCCCGCCGCCCTGACGGCGGCCGCGGCGCTGGTGACCAGCTGCTCGCGCGGCACCCTGATCCCGTACGCCCGCAGCAGCTGCTTCGCCGCGTGCTCGCTCAACCGGCCGCCGTCCTGGAAGAGGTCGCGCACCTTGCGGTAGGCGGGCGACGGCGAGCGCGGGGCCTCCTCGAAGGGGGAGCGGTACGCGCGGACGAACCGGTGGTGACCGAGGTAGGCGCGCACGGCGGACAGGCAGTTGCCGACCGTGCGGAAGGTGGCGACCCGCGAGGAGCCGAGCAGCACCTCGCGGTAGGCGGGCTCGGTGCCCACCGGCGACCCCCACACCACACACACCAGCTTGTCCGTCCGCTCGGCCGCGTCCACGAGATCGCGCACGAGCCGGTCGCTCAGCGGCGGGAAGGGGCCGGTGACCGGGCAGATCAGAACGCCCACCTCGGGGTCGTCCAGCAGGGCATCGATGATCTTCCGGCCGCGCTCGTCGCCCACCGGATGCCCACCGCTGTCCACCGGGTTGGCCACGCTCAGATACTCCGGTATCCACCGGTGCAGCTCGGCCTGCCTGGCGGCCGAGAGCATCGGCAGCCGCAGTCCGAGGCCGGTCGCGAGGTCGGCCACGTGCGCGCCCGTGCCGCCCGAGATCGCATAGACGGCGACCCCGTCGGCGCGCGGAGGCCGGGCGCGCGCGAGCAGGGCCGCCGTGTCCTGGAGTTCGTCGAGGCCGTCGACCCGGATCACGCCGAACTGCCGCATCGCCGCGTCCACCACGTCGTCCGCGCCGGTCAGCTTGCCGGTGTGTGAGGCGGCCGTGCGGGCGCCGGTCTCGGTGCGGCCCACCTTCACCGCGACCACCGGCACCCCGCGCCGGGCGGCCCGGTCGGCGGCGAGCAGGAAGGCGCGCCCGTCCTTCAGGCCCTCCAGGTAGGCGGCGATGGCACCCACCTCGGGCCGCTCGGCGAACCAGGAGATGAAGTCGGCGCTCTCCAGATCGGCCTCGTTGCCGGTCGGCGCCCAGTGGGAGAGCCGTATGCCCAGCTCCTGGAGGGCGAAGACCGGCCGGCCCTGGTGCCCGGACTGGGTGACGAGGGCGATCGCCGGGCCGTCCAGGTCCTCGCGGAACCGCTCGAAGGCGTTGAGGTTGGTGTTCGGTCCGAGCAGCCGCATGCCGGACCGGCCGACGGCGGCGGCCAGCCGGGCCTGCGCGGCCGCGCCCGGCGCACCGGTCTCCGCGTAGCCGGAGGCGAAGACGACCGCGAACCTCGCCTTGGCCTCGGCGAGTTCCTCGACCACGGGAAGGGGGTCGGCCACCAGCAGGACGGCCACATCGACCTGCTCGGGCAGGTCGGCGACCGAAGGGAAGCAGGGGATGCCGAAGATATGGGAGCGCGTGGGGTGGACCGGGTGCAGCCGGGCGTCCCTCCGCTGGGCCCAGGACAGCAGTTGCCGGGTGACGCCGGTGTTCGGGCGCCCCTCGGCGTCCGAGGCGCCGATCACGGCGACGGACTCGGGGCGGAAGAGGCGGTCCAGATCGGGGACGTCGGCGTGCAGCGGGCGCCCGCTGACGTCGAGGTCGTCGGCCGGGCGGCCGTGGACGGCCGGCCCGGGGCGGGGCTCACCGCAGGCGATGACCCGGGCCCGGCGGGAGTCGGTGGTGAGGGTGCCGTGGGTCGATCCAAGCATCCGCCCGCTCCTGTCGTGACAGTTCGAGACAGCTCCAGTAACTGACGCTCTGTCAGATTACTGAATTGACACAACGTCAGGAACCGTCCGTGCAGGCAAAGCTTGGGAAGCTCGCAAGGAGGGGACCCCTCTCCCCGTGGCAACGATCACCTGGGCTCATCCGGGCAGGCGGGAGACCTCGGGGCCGGCGTGGGAGGCGATGGACTTGGCGATCTTCCGGGCGTCGATGGCGAGTTCGCGGAACATGCCGCTGATGGGGTTGGTGAAGCCGGTGAAGTAGAGGCCGGGGGCGCCCGAGGGCGTGCGGGCGCCGTGGACCACGGGCCTGCCGCGTCGGTCGAGCACGCCGAGATGGCCGACGAGGCCCTCCAGGGCGCGGGTGTAGCCGGTCGCGGCGATGACGGTGTCCGGTGAGACGCGGCTGCCGTCGGCGAGGACGACCTCGCCGTCCTCGAACGCGTCGACGGCGGCCACGACCTCGACCCGCCCCCGGCGGACGGCGTCGACCAGGCCGACGTCCTGGACCGGGATCGCCCCCTCGGTGACCCTGCTGTACAGCCCCGTGCCGGGGCGCGGCAGGCCGTGCGCGGAGAGGTCGGGCACGCTCACCCGGGCCAGCGGTCTCGCCAGCGCGTCCACGAGCCGGACCGGGAGGCGGCGCACCAGGACGCCGGTGTACTGGGCGGCCCAGCCGGCCGTGGAGCGGCGCACGATGTGCGGGGCGGTGCGCACCGCGAGCCGTACGCGTCGGGCGCCGCCCTCGGCGAGGTCGACGGCGATCTCGGCGCCGGTGTTGCCGACGCCGACGACGAGGACGTCGCGGCCGGCGTAGGGCTCGGCGTTGCGGTAGCGGCAGGCGTGCAGGAAGTCGCCGGGGTAGGTGTCGCGGCCCGGCCAGTCCGGGATGCGCGGGGTGTGGTTGTGGCCGGTGGCGACGACCACGGCGGCGCCGGTGAGGCGCCGGCCGCCGGTGGCGTGCAGCAGCCATCCGGTGCCGTCGGGGGAGCGTTCGATGCGGGAGACCTCGACGCCGGTCACGATCTCCAGCCGGTGGTGCTCGGCGTACTTCTCCAGGTAGCGCACGACGTCGTCCCGCGACACCCAGCGCCCGAACCGGCGCGGCATCGGCAGGCCGGGCAGGGCCGACAGACGGCGGGTGGTGTGCAGGCGCAGCCGGTCGTAGTGACGCCGCCAGGACGCGCCGACGCCGTCCGACTTCTCCAGCACGACCGCGCGGATACCGCGGGCCCGCAGCGCGTACGCGGCGGCCAGCCCGCCGGGGCCGCCGCCGACGACGTAGACGGGGCGCTCGGCGGTGTGGGGGATCGCGGGGGGTGCGGGGGCGGGGTCCGCTTCGGTGGGGGTCGCGGCGGCGGGGTCCACGGGGGTGGGGTTCGCTTCCGCGGGGGTCGCTTCGGCCGGGCTCGCCGCGGGGTTCGCTGCGGTGGGGGTCGTGGTGGCGGGGTTCGCCTCCGCGGGGTTCGCTTCCGCCGGGGTCGCTGTGATGGGGTTCGCTGCGGCGGGGTCTACGGGGGTGGGGTTCGCCTTCGTGGGGTACGCCGCGGGGTTCGCTTCCGCCGGGTTCGCCGCGGGGGTCGCGTCCGTCGGGTTCGCCGCGGGGTTCGCCTCCGCCGGGTTCGCTTCCGCGCTGTTCGGTGCCGTGGTCTTCGCCGTCGTGGGGTTCGGCGCCTCGGGGTGTGCGGACGCTGTGGAGTCGGACATGTCCGCGAGCGTAATCACGCACCGGCTTGATGGGTCTCGGTCAAGACCGGAATTGGTTGCGGATTGGTCACGGGTGGGGTGGTGGTGTGGGGATCTCGCACAGGCGCCCGCTCTGCCGTCCACGGTTGTGCGGCTCCGTGTGCCGCTCGCCTTCCCGTCCCTCATCATCTGACGTACCGTCAGGTCTCGTGGGGTGCGGAGGGGAGGGGCCATGGACGCGGTCCGGCTCGGTGGGGCGGAGCGGTTGGCGGTGCTGCGGATCGGGCTGATGCCCTGGCAGACGTGGTCGGTGGACAGCGCGCCGGGGTGGTTGGCTTGACCGGCGTGCCCGCGACACCCCCTTCCTCCGCCCCGGTCCCGCCGGACCCCGCACCTGCCCCCGGCCCCGCCCCCGATTCCGCCCCCGCCCCCGTCGCAGCCCCCGACATCGACCCCTTCACCCGCCCCTACTGGCAGGCCGCCGCACGGAAGCGGCTCCTCGTGCGCCGCTGCCACGGCTGTGGCCGGGCGCATCACCACCCACGGGAGTTCTGCCCGCACTGCTGGAGCGAGGACGTGGAGTGGGAGGAGGCGAGCGGGCGGGCCACGCTGTACACGTGGTCGGTCGTGCACCGGAACGACCTGCCGGGGTTCAGGGAGCGCACGCCGTACGTCGTGGCGGTGGTCGAGCTGGCCGAGGGGCCGCGGATGGCGACGGAGATCGTGGGGTGCGTGCCGGACGCGCTGCGGGCGGGGGCCGAGCTGGAGGTGGACTTCAGACAGGGCACGCCGGTGTTCAAACCGCTTGGTGGGAGCGGGCGCCGGCTCGATTGAATGGGGGGATGACGCCGATACAGGAACGTTCTCTCACCAGTCCCGTCTCCGAGCTGTCCGGCCACGGCCTGCGCCTGCTGCCGTGGGACGCCGACGCCCCGGCCGACGTGGAGGCGTGGCTGCGCGGACTGACCGACCCGGAGTTCCGGCGCTGGAACACCCCGCTGAGGCCGGTGGAGGACCTGGCCGACGCGCGGGACTCGCTGCGGTCGAAGGCGGAGCGGTCGGCGGACGGCACCGACGTCACCTTCAAGGTGGTGGACGCGGCGAGCGGTACGACGCTCGGCCAGATCGGCGTCAACCTGATCGACCACGTCATGCGGTCCGCCCGGGTCGGCTACTGGGTGCTGCCCGAGGCCCGCGGCCACGGCGTCGCCGCCCGCGCCCTGCGGCTCGCCGCGCACTGGGCCCTGACCGACCTCGGACTGCACCGCCTCGAACTGGGCCACGCGACCGGCCACGACGTCTCCTGCCGTATCGCCGAGCGCTGCGGATTCCCGTACGAGGGAACCCTGCGCGGCGCGATGTGGAAGGACGACGGCCGCAACAGCTTCCGGGACGTCCACCTGCACGCCCGCCTCGCCACCGACCCCGAGACGACGCCATGACCCGCGACGGCTGGCAGCACACCGCGGACGGCGGCTGGCAGTTCACCGCCGACCTCGACACCTTCCTCGACCTGGCCGGGCCCTTCCTGCGCTCCCGCCCGGCCGCCCACACCGTCCCGCTGACCGTCACCCACTCCCTGCGCACCCGCGGCCCGCAGGTCTACGGCACCGAACCGCCGCTGTTCGGCACGCTGCACCGCGCGGGAGAGGTACGGGCGGCCCTCTTCCGCACGCCCCCGCACCGCCTCTACCTCACCGCACTCACGCCAGACGAGGCCGACACCCTGGCCCGGCACCTCGCTCAGCACCTCGCCGACCACCCCACGGCGTCCCCCGCTGCACCCCCCGCCGGACCGCCCCGCCCCCTCCCCGGCGTCACCGCCGAGCACGCGACCGCCACCGCCTTCGCCGAGGCGTGGCGGCACCGCACCGGGGCCGCCGTGGCCCTCGGCCGACGCGAACGCCTGTACCGCCTGGGCGACCTCACCGCCCCCGACCCGGCACCGCGGGGCCGCCCCAGGGTGGCGACCGGCGCCGACCGGGACCTGCTGGCCCGCTGGTACCGGGAGTTCACCGCGTCCGTGGGCGGCATCGCCGGACAGGACCCGTACGCCTGGGCGGACCACCGTGTCGCCCGTGGCGGGGTCACCTTCTGGGAGACGCCCGAGGGCGAGCCGGCCGCCATGGCGGGGGTCACCCCCGAGGTCGCCGGGCAGATCCGGGTCGCCCCCGTCTACACCCCGCCCCCACTGCGCCGACGCGGCTACGCCGGGGCCGTGACCGCCGAGGTCAGCCGGGCGGCACGGGTCGCGGGCGCGGCCGAGGTGCTGCTCTTCACGGACCTGGCCAACGCGACGAGCAACGCGCTGTACCAGCGGATCGGGTACCGCCCGGTGGCGGACTTCACGGCATACGACTTCACGGCCGGCGACCTCACGGCCCACAACGCCCCACAGCCACAGCCACAGCCACAGCCACTGCCACAGCCACAGCCGCAGACACCGACATGACCCCTACGGCCACAGCAGTTCCCTCGCCCACCCCTCGCCCTCGCCCTCGCGCCGGTAGCGGAGGCGGACGTGGCGCCGGTGTTCGTCGCCCTGGAAGAACTCGACCTCGTCGGGCCGGAGCCGGTACAGCGTCCAGGACGGCACCGGTGCGTCGGGCTCGCGCCGGGCGCGTTCCCAGGCGGCCTCGGAGGCGCGCGCCAGTTCGTTGGCCGAGCCCAGGATCTCGCTCTGGCGGCCGGTGAGCGCGGCGGCGAGCGCCCCGGTGGAGCGGGCGTGCAGATCCGCCTGTCCCTCGGCGGACGGCGCGGCGGTCACCGGGCCCCGTACCCGCACCTGGCGCCCGAGCACCGGCCAGTAGAAGCCCAGCGCGGCGTACGGGCGGGCGGTCAGGTGGGCGCCCTTGCGGCTGTGGGAGTGGCTGGCGAAGGCCCAGCCGTCGGCGTCGGCGCCGTGCAGCATCACGGTCCGTACGTCGGCCAGGCCCGCCTCGTCCGCCGTGGCGAGGCTCATGGTGTGCGGCTCGGTCTGCCCGGCCGCCACCGCCTGGGCGAACCACCGGGCGAAGAGGCCGAGCGGTTCGGCGGGCGCCTCGGCCGGGTGGAAGGGCGGCAGCGAGGTGACCTCGGGGTCCCACACCCGCAGTGACCGCAGGAGTTCATGCAGATCCGTAGCCATGCCCCGAGTATCCACGGCACTCGCGGGCACCCTCGGCCGCCTCGGACAACACCCTCGGCACCCGCACCCTCGCGGCCACGCCTCAAGGCACCCCCGACGCATGCCCCCTCAAGCCCCCGTTCACCCCCGCCCCAGCACCACCGTCCCCGAAGAGCAGAACCACCCCCCGGTCCCCGAAGCCACCGCCAGCTCGGGCAGTGATCCGTCCGCGCGCCGCACCTGCCGCCCCCGCGCCTCCCCGCGCAGCTGCCGGACCGCCTCCACCAGCAGGAAGAGCCCCCGCATTCCGGGGTGCTGGGCGGACAGGCCGCCCCCGTCGGTGTTCACCGGCAGTGCCCCGCCCTCCACCCTCAGCCGCCCCCCGCCCACGAAGTCGCCGCCCTCGCCCTTGGCGCAGAAGCCGAGGTCCTCCAGCGTCACCAACGTCATGTAGGTGAAGGCGTCGTAGATCTCGGCGAGGTCGATGTCGGCCGGCCGCACGCCCGCCCGCTGGAAGGCGAGCCGTCCGCTGACCGCCGCCGGGGACACGGTGAAGTCGGGCCAGGAGCCGAGCGCCGAGTGGGAGACGTGCTCGCCGGTGCCGAGGATCCACACCGGCCGGGTCCGGCAGTCGCGGACGTACGCGCGCGAGGCCAGCAGCACGGCCGCACCGCCGTCGGAGCGCAGACAGCAGTGGAGCTTGGTGAAGGGGTCGGCGACCGCCGGCGCGGACAGCACGTCGTCGACCGTCAGCGGGGTGCGGTGCAGCGCCTCGGGGTTGAGCGCGGCGTTGGCACGGGCCTGGACGGCCACCTCGGCGAGCTGCTCGATCGTCGTGCCGTATTCGATCATGTGGCGGCGGGCGGCCATGGCGTACTTGGCGATGAGCGTGATGCCGTACGGCGTCTCGAACTGCGCGGGACCGCGCGTGCCGAAGGACAGGTCTCCCGTACGGCGGCCCGCGCGGACGTCGGCGCGGGCGGTGGAGCCGTAGACGAGCAGGACGGCACGGGCGTGGCCCGCCGCGATGGCGTCGGCCGCGTGGGCCGCCATCACCTCCCAGGTCGCCCCGCCCACCGAGGTGGAGTCGACCCAGGTGGGGCGCAGGCCCAGATGGTCGGCCACCTCGACCGGGGCGAGCAGGCCCGTCCCGGCCGACGCGAACCCGTCGACCAGCGAGCGGTCCAGCCCGGAGTCGGCCAGCGCCCGGCGGGCCGCCTGGGCGTGCAGGGCGTACGGGGTGGCGTCGTCCACCCGGCCGCAGGAGGAGAGGGCGACACCTACGATCGCCGTTTCGGGATGACCCATGAGATCTGACGGTACGTCAGATCCGTCGCCCCGGTCGAGACGTCGTCCGACCCCTTCGCATCCCACCCTCCCCGCCCTAATATGACGGCTCGTCAGATCGGAGGTCGCTCATGGACGCCGCCTTCACCCCCGAGCAGGACGCCGTCCGCCGCACCCTGCGGAACCTGCTCCGCGGCCGCTCCCGCCCGGTGCGCGAGGCCGTCGACACGCCCGCCGGCCACGACGGCGGCCTCTGGGCCGCCCTCGCCGAGGAGCTGGGCCTCGCCGGCCTCGCCCTCCCCGAGTCCTGCGGAGGCGTCGGCTGTACGGCGACGGAACTCGCCCTCGCCGCCGAGGAGACCGGCCGCGCGCTCACCCCCACCCCCCTGCTCGCCACCTCCGTCCTCGCCGCCCCCGCACTGCTCGCCCTCGGCGACGGCGGCCAGCGCGCGAGGCTGCTCCCGCCCCTCGCCGCCGGCACCCTCACCGCGACCCTCGCCGCCCCCGGCCCCGCCCTCGCCACCGCCCTCGGGCTCACCGGCGACAACCGCGGTCCCTGGGCGGGCGGCGGCCGCGCGGGAGGCGTACAGGCGCGCCGGGCGCAGGGCGGATGGCGGCTGTACGGGGAGGCCGCCCAGGTCCTCGACGGACACACCGCCTCCCTGCTGCTCGTCCCGGCGCACACCGGCGGCTACGCCCGCTCCCGCACCCTGCTCTTCCTCGTCCCCGGTGAGGCGGCGGGCCTGACCCGCGTACGGCAGACGGCACTGGACGCGACCCGGCCCCGCGCGCGTCTGCAACTACGGGACGTGGAGGCCGAGTTGCTGGGCGAGGACACCGAGGCGGATGTGTGCGGGGTGCTGGCCGGTATCGGGGAGGCGGCCGCCGCGTACCTGGCCTGCGAGGCCGTCGGGGCCGCCGCGCGGGCGCTGGAGCTGACCGTCGAACACGTAGGGCGACGCGAGCAGTTCGGGCGCCCGATCGGCACCTTCCAGGCCCTCCAGCACCGGCTGGCCGACGTCCATGTCGAGGTGGAGGCGGCGCGCTCGGCGGCGTACTACGCGGCCTGGGCAGCGGGCCGAGCCGCCCCTGTGGGGGCCTTCGCGGCCGCCCACGGAGGCCCTGCGGGCGCCCCCGCGCCTGCCCACGGCGACCCCGCCCGTGCCCCCGCGTCCACCCACGGCACCCCGGCGGGCACCCCCGCCACCCCCCGCCGCGCCCCTGCGGACGCCCCCGCCCACCCCCGCGACCACGTCGGCGCGCTCGCTCTCGCCCAGGCCCTCCAGGCGCTGCGCCGGGCCGCGGCCGAGGCGGTCCAGCTGCACGGCGGCCTCGGTTTCACCTGGGAGCACGACGCCCACCTGTACGTCAAGCGGGCCGCGGGCGACGAGCTGCTGTTCGGGCCGGTGCACCTGCTGCGGGCCCGGGCCGCGGCGGAGGCCGGGCTGTTCGCCGGAGCCCGTGCGGAGGTGACCGTATGAGCGGCGTCGCGCTGCGGTGGGTGCAGAAGCTGTCCGCCACCCGTGCCTTCGCCCGCACCGCCCCCCACGTCATCCCCGCCCTCGACCGTGCCGTGCACCGGCTGACCAGGGGAAAGGTGCTGCTCAGCACCCGGATGCTGCCCGGCCTGGTGCTGACCTCCACGGGTGCCCGAAGCGGGCTGCCCCGGCGCACCCCGCTGGCCTGTGTGCCGGAGGACGAGGGCCGCGCCTGGCTGCTGGTCGGCTCCAACTTCGGCCGCCCCGGTCACCCCGCCTGGAGCGCCAACCTGCTGGCCCACCCCGACGCCGAGATCAGCTGGAAGGGGCGGGACATCCCGGTCGCGGCCCGGCTGCTGACGGGGGAGGAGCGGGCGGCGGCCTGGCAGGCGGTGGTGGCGTTCTGGCCGCCGTATGCCACCTACCAGGCGCGGGTGGACCGGCAGATCCGGCTGTTCCGGATCACCCGGCGGACCTCATAGCGTCACCCGGCGGATCTCATAGCGCGTGCTGGACCAGCAGGAACGCCCCGATCCCCAGCATCGCCGCCCCCGAGGTGCGGGTGACCGCGCGGGCGGCGGCCGGGCGGGCGCGCAGCACCGCGCGGGCCGCGGCACCGACGGTGAGGTAGACGGCGGCGCAGCAGGCCATGTGCAGCAGGCCGAGGGTGGCGGTCTGCACCGGTACGGGCAGATGGTGGCCGTCGGTGGTGAGGAACTGCGGCAGCACCGAGAGGTAGAGCAGCAGGCCCTTGGGGTTGAGACCGCTGATCGTGGCCCCGCGCAGGAAGACGCCCGCGCTGCCGCCGCGCACCGCCTCCTCGTCGGCGCCGGGTACACCCGGACGGCGCAGTACCCCCCAGCCGAGCCAGACCAGATAGCAGGCGCCGGCCACGGTGAGCGCGGTGAGCAGCACGGGGGAGCCCGCCACCAGCACCGCGAGGCCGGCCGCCGCCAGCGCGGTGTGCAGCGCGTACCCCGCGACCAGGCCGCTGACCGCGGCGGCCACCGACCGGCCGCGCAGACCGGCGGCGATCGCGTACGCCCAGTCGGCGCCCGGCACGCACACCAGCAGCAGGTCGATCGCGAGGAAAGAAATCAGGGCTCCCGTCTCCATGCCGGAAACGCTATGCGCGATCAGCCCGAAAGTGTTCCTGAAGTTTGCTCGCCGTCTCGCACGATGAGGGAAGATCTCCCTCATGGATGACGTGGACCGGAAAATCCTTGCCGAGCTCCAGCAGGACGGGCGGCTGACCGTGACCGAGCTGGCCGGGCGGGTGCGGCTGAGTGTGTCGCCGTGCCACCGGCGGCTGCGGGAGCTGGAGCGGTCGGGGGCGATCAGCGGGTATCGCGCGGTGGTGGACCCGGCGGCCGTGGGGCTGACCTTCGAGGCGCTCGTCTTCGTCTCGATGCGGCAGGAGGACCGGGAGACGGTCGTGGAGTTCGAGCGGGCGGTCAGCGAGGTGGAGCATGTGCTGGAGGCGCAACGGCTGTTCGGGGACCCGGACTATCTGCTGCGGGTGGCCACCGCCGACCTCGCCGCGTTCCAGCGGCTGTACGACGAGCGGCTGGCCACGCTGCCGGGGGTGCAGCGGCTGACGTCCACGCTGGTGATGAAGCACGTGGTGCGGGACAGGCCCCTGCCCGCCTGAGGCTCGTCGCCGTCCGCGGGCAGGCGCCGGCTGGTCGTGCGGTTCCCCGCGCCCCTTGCGGGGCGCTTGACAAGACGTGGGGACAGAAAAGGTGCTCTTCTACTTCGTGGGCTTCTTGCCCGTCACGCCCAGATAGACCAACAGGGCGAGATTCGGCTTCAGTTCGGCCTGCTTGACGCCCCAGGACGTGAAGCCCTTCTGGTGGGAGGCCACGGCGGCGAGCATGGCGACGAGGGAGCCGGCGATCGCGGCCGGGTTGACGTCCTTGTCGACCTTGCCCTTGGACTGGAGTTCGGTGACAGCGTCCGCCAGGGAGTTGTTCACCGAGTTCAGGATCTTCATGCGGAGCTTGTAGAAGCGTTTGTCGCCCTCGGCCGCCCCGAGGTCGACCACGCGCAGGATGGCGTCGTTCTTGCGCCAGAACTCCAGGAAGCCGTCCACGAGTTCCTGCGCGGCCTGCCAGCCGGCCTTCCCGACCCAGCTGCGGCCTTCGAGCAGTTCGGTCAACCCGGCGCCCTCGGCGGCCATTTGGTCGGCGATCTCCAGGACGGCGCCCTCGACGTCCGGGAAGTACTGGTAGAAGGTCGCGGGCGAAGTGCCCGCTTTCCGGGCGACATCGATGACCTTGACGTCCCGGTACGGAGAGGAGCTGAGCATCTCGCTGAGGCAGTCCAGCAGCTTCTGCCGCGTCGCCTGCCCGCGCCGACCGGCAACGCGGCCGTCGACGGTACGCACTTGTCCTGTCATGCCGTCAGCTTACCGAGGGGTGATGGGAGCGCGATTCGGCCGACTGCAAATGGGGTGCACGGGGGATCGGGGCCTGGTGTGCCTGGTCTGCGCGCTGCGTGAGCCGCCGTTACTTTTCTTGTATGGCCGAAAACAGGGCATCGCGGGTCACGGAGGGCGTCCCCTGCTGGGTGGACGCCCAGCTTCCGGATCTGGCGGCGGGGAAGCGGTTCTACGGTGAGCTCTTCGGGTGGACCTTCGAGGAGTGGTACGGCGGCTCGGTGCGGGCCCTGAAGGACGGCGAGGCGGTGGCCGCGCTGGCGCACAAGACGGACGGGCGGATGCCCACCGTCTGGACGGTGTACTTCGCCACCCCGGCCGCCGAGGTGCTGGCCCGGCGGATCCGGGAGGCGGGCGGGCAGGTGGTCGCGGCGCCGATGCCGTTCGGGGAGCTGGGCACCGTCGCCCTGGCGGCCGATCCCGAGGGCGCCGTCTTCGGGCTGTGGGAGCCCGGCGGCCACGCCGGTTTCGGCGTACGGCACGAGCCCGGCACCTTCGTCTGGGCCGAGCTGTACGCCCGCGACACCGCCGCCGCCAACCTCTTCTACGGCGGCCTCTTCCACGACGCCCTGTTCGGCCCGGACGCCGAGCCCGACTTCGGGCGGGCGCCGGTCACCGACGTCTTCCCGGCCGAGATGCCGCCGCACTTCCTGGTCCACTTCCGCGTGGAGGACTGCGCGGCGGCCCTCGGGGAGGTGGGGCGGCTCGGCGGGCGGGTGCAGGCGGGGCCGTTCACCACGTCGTACGGCACGGTGGGGGTGGTCACCGACGACCAGGGGGCCTCGTTCGCCGTACTGGAGCGCTGACCTGGGTGTTTCGCCCCTGTTTGTCAGCTGACATCCCAATTCTCACCGGGTTCGCAACCAGTGGCCGGGACAGGAAGAATCGGGGTGCGTGCCGCCATGGCGGTGCGGTGGTGAGACGCTGCACGGGGTCGCGTACACATGTGGGGTGACGGGGCCCGTACGGGGAGGTGGCAGGCAAGTGGTGGATCAGCTGACACAGCACGATCCGCGGCGGATCGGGCCGTTCGAGGTGCTGGGACGGCTGGGGGCCGGCGGCATGGGGCTGGTCTATCTCGCGCGCTCGGCGTCCGGCCGGCGCGTGGCGATCAAGACGGTCCGGACCGAGCTCGCCGAGGACCAGCTGTTCCGCGTCCGCTTCACGCGCGAGGTGGAGGCGGCCCGCGCGGTCTCCGGCTTCTACACGGCGGCCGTGGTCGACGCCGATCCGCGGGCGGCCGTGCCCTGGCTGGCCACCGCTTATGTGCCCGCGCCCTCGCTCGAGGAGATAGTGAACGAGTGCGGGCCGCTCCCGGCCCAGGCCGTGCGCTGGCTCGCGGCGGGCGTCGCCGAGGCCCTGCAGTCCATCCACGGCGCCGGGCTCGTCCACCGCGACCTCAAGCCCTCCAACGTCCTCGTCGTCGAGGACGGGCCGCGGGTGATCGACTTCGGTATCGCGTCGGGCGTGTCGAACACGCGTTTGACGATGACCAATGTGGCCGTCGGCACCCCCGCCTACATGTCCCCCGAGCAGGCCAAGGACTCCCGCAGCGTCACCGGCGCCAGCGATGTCTTCTCGCTCGGCTCGACCCTCGTCTTCGCGGCGACCGGTCATCCGCCCTTCCACGGCGCCAACCCGGTCGAGACCGTCTTCATGCTGCTCAGAGAAGGCCCCGACCTGGAGGGCCTGCCCGAGGAGCTGCGGCCGCTGATCGAGTCCTGTATGCAGATGGACGCCTCGGCCCGGCCCACCCCCGCCGACCTCCAGGCCCAGCTCGCCCCGCATCTGTTCGGCTCCGGCTCCGACGACAGCGGCACCGCCTCCGCCTGGCTGCCCGAGAAGGCCGTCGCCCTCATCGAGACCCGCCGCGGCGGCCGCCTCGCACCCAAGCCCGCCCCGTCCGGCGGCCGCGGCACGGGCGCACGCCACCCCGGTCAGTCCGGCCCGCAGGGCTACCAGGTGCCGCCGCCGCCCCCGCACCCGCCCGCCCCGGCGAACGCCCCGGTCGGCGCCCCCGTGGGCCCCGGCGCCCCCGACACCGGCCCGGTCCGCCTGGCCGGCGCCGCCGTGCCCATCGGCCCCGGCCCGCGCGTCGCCGACGCCCGCGCCGCCGCCGTCAAGGCGCCGCCGCCCGAGGCCGGCCTGGTCGCCGCCTGGTCCAAGCCGCGCCCCGGCGTCAACGGCACCGCACCGGCCCCGGCCCAGCCCCCCGCCCCGGCGGCCCCCGAGACGCCCGGCTCCTGGCGTCCGTGGCGCTTCCGCATGTCCAACGACGTCTGGGGCACCCCGGCCGTCGCCGACGACCTGGTCTACGTCACCTCCTTCGAGGTGCACGCCCTCGACGTCGCCACCGGCCGCCGCCGCTTCAAGACCCGCGACGTCGCCTGGTCCATGGCGGTCGCCGACGGCCGTATCCACGCCTCCGACGGCCCCACCCTGTTCGCCCTGGACGCCCGCGAGGGCACCGACCTGTGGCGCCTGCAGACCGACGCCTGGGTGTACTCGCTCAAGGCCGACCGCGGCACCGTCGTCACCGGAACCCGTGGCGGCGGCGTGCAGGCATGGGAGGCGGCCGGCGGCCAGAAGCTGTGGGAGATCACCGGCGCCCAGACCGACTTCGAGTCCCCCGAGGCCGGCCCCACGATCCACGACGGCACCGTCTACGTCTGGCAGGACGCCCGCCTGCGCGCCCTCGACGCCCGCACCGGCGACGAGCGCTGGTCGTACCCCATCGGCGACGCGGCCTCCTGCGGCGGCGTCCCCGTGCGCCTCACCCCCGCCCCCGACGGCTACGTCTACGTCTGCGCCGGCACCCGCGTGCTCGCCATCGACATCGCCGCCGGGCACGTCAAGTGGCACTTCGAGGCCCCCGCCGTCTTCCTCAGCCCGCCCGCCTACGCCCCCGGCCCCGCCGTCACCGGCGGCGGCGTCTACCTCGCCGACTACCTCGGCACCGTCTACGCCCTCGACGCCACCGACGGCCGCGACCGCTGGCGCATCGCCACCGAGAGCCGCGCCTCCATCGAGCCGGTCCTGGTCGCCGCCGGACACGTCCACGTGGGCAGCGGCAACGGCCTCTACACCCTGGACGCCGTCACCGGCACCCCCAAGTGGCGTTTCCAGGCGGGCGGCGACATCGTCGGAGCCCCCTCGGTCGCCGAGGGCCGCATCCACTTCGGCTCCACCGACCACCTGCTCTACACCCTGAAGGCCGACGACGGCCGGCTGCGCTGGAAGCTCGCCACGGGCGGCGAGATCACCGGCTCCCCGGTGGTCCGGGACGGCATCGTCTACGCGTGCAGCAAGGACCGCTGCGTGTACGCGCTGGACGCGGAGAAGGGCACGGGGACGGCCCGTACGGCCTGAGCCCCCGCCGCTCCCGCGGGACGGCCGTCGTACCGGGGCACGGAAGGGGGGCCGGACGGCGGCCGTCGCTGTGAGGGAGGGGATCGGGCCTGCTCACAGGGCCCGGCCACCGCTCACACCGCAGACGCTACGCCCGGTGGGCCGGGGCCGCCACACAGGCGTCAGCGCGTGCGGTACCCACCCGTCCGCCGCCCCCGGAACAGCCCGTCCTGCTCCTGTGGTGCCAGATTCCCCAGCGCGATCAGATGCGGCGCCAGCGCGAAGCCCCGCGCCAGCGCCCCCTCCCGCGCCGCCCACAGCGCCCGCACGGTCCCCTGCACCGCCTCGGCGGGAAAACCGGCGATGGTGCGCGCACAGCCGAGAGCGGCCTCCAGCGCCCCACCGTCCTCCGTGACCTGCGACACGAGCCCCACGGCATGCGCCCGCTCGGCCCCGATCCGCTCCCGCACCCCCATCAACGCCATCCGCGCCACCTCGCCGTACGGCATCAACTGCGCCATCAGCAGCGACTCGTACGCGCTGACCATCCCGTACGAGGTGTGCGGATCGAAGAAGGAGGCCCCCGCCCCCGCCACAAGGAACTCGCACTCCCCGAGCAGATAGAACGCCCCGCCGCACGCCATCCCCTCCACGGCCGCCACCACCGGCTTCCACAGCCCGCACGCCTTCGGCCCCACCCGCAGCAGCGGATCGTCCTGCATGTACGGCGACCCCGGCTGCGGCACCACGACGTCCCGGTCGATCCCGGAGCAGAACGCCCGCCCTCCGCCCCCGGTGAGCACGACGGCCCGCACACCGTCGTCGAACCGCAACTCCTGCCACACACGCCCGAGTTCGTCGACCATGCCCAGATCGATGGCATTGAGCCGCTCGGGCCGGTCCAGGGTGACCACGGCGACCCCGGCGTCCCGGTCGGCGTCCAGCCGCACGGCCGGGGGCGTCACGCGAGCACCCACTGCGGCAGCCCGCCGGAGAAGACGACCCGCACCCGCGCCCCGATCCGGAGGTCCGCGGGATCGACGGAGTCGAGGGCCGCCCCCGCCGCGGCGACCACATTCCCCACCAGCCGGATCCCCGGCACGTCCGCCAGCTCCACGACGGCCACGGTGTAGGGCGCGTGGGCCGCGTACTCGGGCAGCAGCGGCGGATGCGGGACGGCGTACGACCAGATCCGCCCCTGCCCGCCGCTGAGCCGCCACTCGCTCGCGAAGGACCGGCAGTACGGGCAGCAGGGCCGGGGCGGAAAGCGGGGCCGGGCGCACTCGGCGCACGTCTGGACCCGCAGCTCGCCCCGGGCGGCGTACCGCCAGAAGGGGGCGCCGTCGGCGTCGGTGACGGGACTGAGCATCGGTCGGCTCCTGTCGGTCAACTCCTGTTGGTGAGCAGCAGGGCGGAGGTGGGGACGCACTCGCCGGCCGTGACGAGGCAGGTGGCGGCGCCGGGGACCTGGGCGGTGCTGGTGCCGCGGAGCTGCCTGACGCCCTCGGTGATGAGGTTGAAGCCGTGGAGGTACGCCTCGCTCAGCCCGCCCCCGCCGGTGTTGAGCGGCAGCCGCCCGCCGATCTCCAGCGCCCCGCCCTCGGTGAACGCGCCCCCCTCGCCCCGCCCGCAGAACCCGTAGCCCTCCAGGGAGAGGGGGACCAGCGGCGTGAACGCGTCGTAGATCTGCGCCACGTCCACGTCCTGCGGGGTGAAGTCGGCGTGCTTCCACATGTGCCGGGCGGCGGTCCAGGAGGGGCCGGCGAGCGGGTCGTCGGTCCAGTAGTTGACCATGCCGTGGTGCTGGGCGGGCAGCCCCTGGGCGGCGGAGTGGACGTAGACGGGCGGGCGGCGGCAGTCGCGGGCGCGTGCGCGGCCGGTGACCACGCACGCCGACGCCCCGTCCGTCTCCAGGCAGTTGTCGAAGAGGCACAGCGGCTCGCTGATCCACCGCGAGGACATGTACATCTCGCGGGTCAGGGGCCGCTCGTACATCACGGCGGCCGGGTTCTGGTTGGCGCGGTTGCGGCAGGCGAGGGCGACGTTGAACAGATGATCGCGGGTGGTGCCGTACTCGTGCATATGGCGCCGCGCCAGCACGGCGATCTCGTCGACGGGCCGCAGCAGCCCGAAGGGCCGGGTCCACTGGGCGGGCGTGGGCAGCTGGCGGGCGGTGTCCGTCCAGGGCCGCGGCCCGCTGCCCCGCTTCCGCGACCGCCACGCCACCCCCACGGTCGCCTGCCCGCAGGCGATGGCGGCGGCGAGATGCGCGACGGTGGCGCAGGAGCCGCCCCCGCCGTACGGGACCCGGCCGAAGTACGTCAGATCCCCGAACCCCACGGCCTTCGCCAGCTCCACCTCGTCGGTCTCCTCCATCGTGTACGAGGCGACCGCGTCCACCTCGCCGGGCGCGATCCCGGCGTCGTCGAGCGCGGCGAGAACGGCCCGGCAGGCGAGGGTCCGCTCGTCCTCGGGGAGGTGACGGGCGAAGGGCGTCTGGCCGATGCCGACGACGGCGGTGGCGTCCTTGATCCCGGCCATGCGTGCCCCCTCGGTCCCTGCTGACGGGTCGTCAGATTAGCGGTAGCCTGACGAACTGTCAGCAACTGCCGCGCAGGGGAGGCCGGTTGTCGTGAGGGACGAGTGGCGGACCGTACCCGGGCTGGTGCGCTCGGCGGCCGAGCGGTACACGGACGTGGAGGCGGTGGTCGACTCCGGCGGCCGCGTCCGCGTGACCTACGGCGAACTGGGCGCCCGCGTGGAGCGCGCCGCGGCGGCGTGCATCGCGCACGGGGTGCGCACGGGCGACCGGGTGGCGCTCTGGGCCCCGAACTCCCTCGACTGGATCGTGGCCGCGCTGGGCGCGGTGTCGTCGGGGGCGGTCCTGGTCCCCCTCAACACCCGCTTCAAGGGGGCGGAGGCGGCGGACGTCCTGCGCCGCAGCGGGGCGCGGCTGCTCTTCGTGACGGGCACCTTCCTCGGCACGTCGTACGTGGCCTCGCTGCGGAGGGCGGCGGGGGAGGGGCGGGACGCGGGGCACCCGCTGCCGGGCCTGTCCGCCCTGTCGGCGGCGGTGGTGCTGTCGGAGGACGCCCCGCCCGGCTTCATGACGTGGAAGGACTTCATGGCGGCGGGGGAGGGGGTGGGCGGGGAGGAGGTGAGGGCACGGGCGGCGTCCGTGACGGCCGAGGCCCCCTCGGACCTGATCTTCACATCGGGCACGACGGGCCGCCCGAAGGGCGTGGTGATCACCCACGGGCAGAGCCTGAGGGCGTACGACACCTGGTCCGACCTGGCGGGTTTGCGCCACGGCGACCGCTACCTCATCGTCAACCCCTTCTTCCACACCTTCGGCTACAAGGCGGGCGTCCTGGCGTGCCTCATGCGGGGCGCCACGATGATCCCCCAGCCGGTGTCCGGGGTGGACACGGTACTGGCGAACGTGGCGGCGGAGCGGGTCACGGTCCTCCCCGGCCCGCCCACCCTCCTCCAGTCCCTCCTGGACCACCCGGCGAGGCGGGAGTGGGACCTCTCGTCCCTCCGCCTGGTGGTGACGGGCGCGGCGGTGATCCCCCTCCGCCTGGTGGAACGCCTCCGCTCGGAGCTGAAGGTGGAGACGATCCTCACGGCCTACGGCCTCTCCGAGGCCACCGGAGTGGTGACGATGTGCCGCCGCGACGACCCCCCGGAGGTGATCGCCTCGACCTCCGGCCGCCCGATCCCCGGCGTGGAGATACGGGTGGTGAACCCCGAGGGCGACACCCTCCCGCCCGGCACCCCGGGCGAGGTCCTGGTCCGCGGCTACAACGTCATGCGCGGCTACCACGACGACCCCGCGGCGACCGCCGAGGCCCTGACCGACGACGGCTGGCTCCGCACCGGCGACATCGGCATCCTGTCCCCGACCGGCGACCTCCGCATCACCGACCGCCTGAAGGACATGTTCATCGTCGGCGGCTTCAACGCCTACCCGGCCGAGATCGAACGCCTCCTCCGCCTCCACCCCGAGGTGCTGGACGCCGCCGTCATCGGCATCCCGGACCCCCGCCTGGGCGAGGTGGGCAAGGCATACGTCATCCCCCGCCCCGGCTCCACCCTCACGGCGGAGGCCCTGATCACCTGGTCCCGCCGCGAGATGGCCAACTTCAAGGTGCCGAGGCAAGTGGAATTCGTGAGCGACCTACCGCGCAATGCAACCGGCAAGGTAACAAAGGAAACCCTACGCACACGCACCCACCAAGCAGACAAAGAGCGATGGAGGATCTGAGCCATTCCATCGACCGCTGAACGGCCCTGAAGGCCCCTCAGTTGGCCCCGTTCCTCCTTTCACCGCCCTGTAGGTGCCCGGCCTGGGGCGGCTGTGGTGGAGAGGACCTCGCGGATCTCCTTGATCATCAGGGTGGGGCGGTGGAAGACGTCCTCGGCGGTGTAGCGGAGCAGGGCACGGACCTCCGCGCACCGGTGAAGTTCGTTGAAGCGGGCCACGTCTCGGCGGTGGGCCTCGCGGGTGCCGTGGAAGGCGTAGCCCTCGATCTCGACGGCCAGCCCCGCTGCGCGGAAGAGGAAGTCCAGGTACCGGCGTCGGCCGTCCGGCGTCTTCAGTTCCACCTGGGTCTCGGGGTGGAGACCCGCGTCGTGCATGCGCAGTCGGGCCACCGTCTCCGCCGGTGAGCCGGACCGGCGATCGACGAGCCTCAGCCACTTCCGGGCTCTGGTGGCACCGAGGCGCGGTGCTTCCAACGCAACGGCGAGGGCGGCCGGCGAGGTGAGCGGTGCCCGCCGGAGCCCGTTGATGCGCCGGTAGCCGAGCGCCGACTCGGCGGCGACGACCGCGTTGTCCCTGGGGCCGGCGCGCAGCAGGTCGGCGAGGGTACGGGGGACCTCCGTGACGCGCAGCCCCGCCAGCTCGACGACCTCCACATCCGCGAGGGGGATGCGGTGCACCCGTACGTCGGTAAGGCGGCTGCAGGCGCGCAGGCTCACGTCCGTGAACTCCAGGGGCCCCGCGGACGCCCGACCGTCGAGCGTTTCGATGCCCCACAGGCGGGCCGCCGACCCGTGGCTCACCACGAGCTGCGGAAACAGGAGCTGGGCAGCCCTCAGCCGTTCGTCCAGCCCGATGTCCCTTCCCGGCTCCGCCCACGCTCCGGCCCGGATCCGCGTCCACCCCTCCGACGCGAGCCGCCGAACGAGCGACCGCCGAGGCCACCCGGCCTCCAACGCCCGCGAGGTGAGCAGCACGCCCCCTTCCGCGAGCACCCCCAGCTCCACGCGCTCCATGCCCCCACTGTCCGCCAGGGCACCGACAGGGCCAGGGCGCCTGTGGACAACCGGGGTCGGATCAGGGCTGGGCCTTAGGGGACGCGAGGAGGCTCCCGAAGGGGAGGGGACTTCCGAACGCGGGTGAAGCTGGCGCCAGACGGACGGGCGTTCGAGAAGATCGCATACTTCCCGCCGAAGATCGACTTGAGCCGACCCCTTGACGTACCTCGGCCGCGGCGGCTCCCCTCCGCGCCGCCGCGGCCGATCCCCCGTTCGGGACGGATGGTCCCGGACCTACTTGCCGTCCAGGTCCAGGGCGGGCGGAGCCGGCATGGCGTTGTTGAGGTGAGTGATCGCCTCGTCGGTGGCCGTCGGCTCGCTGGGCATGGCGTTGTTGAGGGTGGTGATCGTCTCGTCCGTCGAAGGCGGCGTGGGCATCGCGTTGTTCTGCGGAGAGAGAGTCGCGTCCTTGTGCTGGTCGCTCATGGGCCTTAGTTCCTCTGCTGTGATGGCTAGTGAGGAACGCCCGTCCGGAAGCTCCCCCGAGGGCTGCCGGACGGGCGTTCGGAGCCGCACACTAACTGGCCGGGCTCCTGGTCGAACCGCCTGCCCCCCGACGCGACGGTCTGACTGCCCAAGACTGTGCCGGACGGAGATAAACGAACGCTGAACGCCGTGACGATCTGACGGTGCAGCGCGCCGGTCACCTCGTGGACGTGTGGTCCAGAAGCGGGCGTACGGCGTCGGCTTCCGGTGCGCCGCTCTGTTCGTAGAGGTTGAGCGCCTCACGCCAGCAAGCCCTGGCCCGGTCTGCCTGCCCCAGCTGGCGCAGCGCCTGGCCCAGACAGGTCAGAACGTTCCCTCGCATCCGGTCGCCGCCGATGCACCCCAGGGTGAGCGCCTGTTCGGCGTGCTGGGCCGCCTGGGTGGGACGGTTGGCGGCGAGGTGGACTTGGGCGATCCTGAAGTGGGTCACCCCTTCCCAGAGCCGTTGCCGGTGTTCGTTGAAGATGTGCAGGGCGTCAGAGAACTCGGCGAGTGCCTCGACGTGACGGTCGGCCTGGGACAAGGCGACACCCAGCGCGAAATGACTGTTGGCCAGGCGCACCGAACGCCCGATCTCGCTGTGCGCAGCGAGGCCGCGCCGCGCGATCTCGACGGCCTTGTCCGTGTCACCCATGCCCAGGTACGCGCGTGAGAGATTCCCCAGAGCGGTGGCCTCGAAGGGCAGGTTCCCCACCGCCCTCAGACCGTCGAGCGCCTGATCGAAGAAGACCTTGCCGTCGTCGAACCGGCCCTGATGCAGGCAGATGAGGCCCCGGTTGTTGGCCACCCAACTGACGGCTGTGGCATCCCGCGCACTCTCCGCGAGCCCCATGGCCACCCGCGCTTCGTTCTCGGCTTGCTGGATGCGGCCGGAGACCAGCAGCACATCGCTGAGAACCGTCCGTGCTCTGCCCTCTGCCCGTCCGTCACCAGATGCCAGGGTGGCCTCGCATGTGGCTCTCGCCGTCATCTCGTACTGGTGCGAGTTGGCTCCGGATTCGGTCAAGTCCTTGGCGGCCCAGAGGAGATCGACAGCGCGTCGCAGTCTCGCCGTCCCCGCTGCCTGCCTGACACAGGCCAGCAGCGGCCCGGCCTCCGTGTACAACCAGTCCAGGGCGGCTGCCCCGTCGCTGAAGTGGAGCCCTGGGTGTCGCGTCGGCTCCAGGTCGTCGACCAGTCGGTCCTTGGGATGCTCGATCGCGTACACCTGGGCCGTTGTGGCCAGGTAGAAGTCCAACAGCCTGTCCTGAGCCGCCCCCCGCTCCCCCTCCCCCTCATCCCTCTCCGCGCAAGCCCGTGCATAGAGCCGCACCAGGTCGTGGAACCGGTACCGCCCAGGGGCCGCCGACTCCAGCAGGGACGTGTCGACCAGGGACTCCAGCAGGTCCTCGGTGTCGTCCGGCCCCAGGTCCAGCACGGCGGCCGCGGCGGCGAGGGAGATGTCGGGGCCGTCGGCCAGGCCCAGGAGGCGGAAGGCGCGGGCCTGGGCCGGTTCCAGGGCGCCGTAGCCCAGCTCGAAGGTGGCCTTGACCGCGAGGTCGCCGGCCTGCAACTCGTCCAGCCGGCGCCGCTCGTCCGCGAGCTTGGCGGCGAGTACGGAGACGGTCCAGGTGCGCCGCGCCGCGAGGCGGGACGCGGCGATGCGGATGGCCAGCGGCAGGAACCCGCAGGCGGCGACGACGTCCAGCGCCGCGTCCCGTTCCGAGGCGACCCGCTCCTCGCCCACGATCTTGGTGAAGAGCGCCAGCGCCTCCTCCGGGGACATCACGTCGAGGTCGACGAGATGCGCACCCGCCAGGTCCACCATCCGCACCCGTGACGTCACCAGCGCCGCGCACCCGTCCGTGCCGGGCAGCAGGGGCCGCACCTGGGCGGCGTCCCGCGCGTTGTCCAGCAGCACCAGCACGCGCCGCCCGTCCAGCACCGACCGGTACAGCGCGGCCCGTTCCTCCAGGGAGTCCGGGATCGCCGAATCCGCGGTGCCGAGGGCCCGGAGGAAGGCGCCCAGGACCGTCTCCGGCTCGGCCGCCCGCGGGCCGGCTCCCTGGAGGTCCACGTACAGCTGGCCGTCCGGGAAGGCCGAGCGCGCCTGATGGGCGACGTGGACCGCCAGCGTCGTCTTGCCCACGCCCCCGATGCCCGCCAGCGCCGACACCGCCATCACCCGGCCCTCCGCCGAGGACAGCACCTCGCTCAGCTCCTGCACGAAGGACGCGCGGCCGGTGAAGTCCGGCACCGTCGCCGGCAGCTGGGCGGGGCGGACCGGGACGGCCGCCGGCTCCACGGACGGCGCGGGCTCCGCAAGACCCGGGTCCGCCCGCAGGATGCGGTCCTGGAGCTCCCGCAGGCCAGGGCCGGGATCGACGCCGAGCTCGTCGGCGAGCAGGCGCCGCGTGTCCGCGTAGACGGCGAGCGCCTCCGCCTGGCGCCCGCTCCGGTACAGGGCCAGCATCAGCAGCTCGCGCAGCCGCTCCCGCAGGGGGTGGGCCGCCGTGAGCGCCGTGAGCTCGGAGACCGACTCCGCGTGGCAGCCCTGCTCCAGGTCCATGTCCAGGCGCGACTCCAGCAGCCCGAGCCGCCACTCCTCCAGGCGGACCCGCTGGGCCTCGGCGTACGGGCCGGGGACCCCGGCCAGCGGTTCGCCGTCCCACAGGGCCAGGGCGCGCCCGAGCAGGGCCCGCGCCTCGCCGAGGTCCCCGGAGTGGCGGGCCTTCTCCGCCTCGGTCGCCAGATCCTGGGCGGCGACCACGTCCAGGACCGCCGCGGCCGGGGAGTCCAGGCCCCGGATCGCGTACCCGCCCGACTCGCTGACCAGCACCCCCGCGCCCAGCGCCTTGCGCAGCCGGGACGCGTACGTCCGTACCGCCGCCAGGGCCTGGGACGGCGGTTCCTCGCCCCACAGGGCGTCGATCAGCTCCGCGGCGGTCGCCGTACGGCCCTCGCGCAGCAGCAGCGCGGCGAGCAGGGCGCGCTGCTGCGGGGACCCGGTCGGCAGCGGCTGCTCCCCGCGCCAGGCGCGTACGGGTCCGAGCACGGCGAAGCGCAGCGGCGCGGACTCATCCGAGCTCCCGCGGCGCTGCTCCGGAACTCGCGGTACCCCGTCCATCGACGTCCCCCCTAGGGCCTGCCCGGCGGATCATGCCAGCGTCGCACGGGACAGGCGCGGTCACCGACTGCCGGCCCGATCCGCCGGACAGGTCTCAGACATCCCGAACAACTCCGTCAGTTTGCCTTGTTCACGGCGGATGCGTCAGCCGTGCGAGACGCCGATCACAGGGCGACTCGCGGGAGTCCACAAGGCCCTCACATCCACCGCCCGTGCCCGGCCAGCTGACGGTCCGTCAGATCGGCGCTACGGTGGCGGACATGGACACCAACCCCGACTTTCCGCGCATCATCTCCGTCGACGACCACACCGTCGAACCGCCGGACGTCTGGCGGGAGCGGCTGCCGAGGAAGTACCTGGACACCGGGCCCCGGATCGTCCGCGCCCCGCTGAAGGAGATGACCTTCCTCGGAGGGCGTTTCAGGCCCGTCATGGGCGAACCCGGAGAATCCGGTCCCCTCGGCGACTGGTGGGTCTACGAGGATCTCCACCGCCCCCTCACCCGGCTCGACACCGCCGTCGGCTACGACAGGGACGAGATACGGCTGGAGGTCATCACCTACGAGCAGATGCGGCCGGGCTCCTACGACGTCCCCGCCCGCCTCGCCGACATGGACCTCAACCACGTCCAGTCCGCCCTCTGCTTCCCCACCTTCCCCCGCTTCTGCGGGCAGACCTTCACCGAGGCGCGGGACAGGGACCTCGCCCTTCTGTGCGTGCGCGCCTACAACGACTGGATGGTGGAGGAGTGGTGCGGCCCCGAGGCGCAGGGGCGGCTCGTCCCGCTCACCCTCATCCCCCTCTGGGACGCCGAGCTGGCGGCCGCCGAGGTCCGCCGCAACGCCGCCCGCGGCGTCCGTGCCGTCGCCTTCTCCGAGATCCCCCCGCACCTCGGACTGCCCTCCGTGCACACCGACGACTGGGACCCCTTCCTCGCCGCCTGCGACGAGACCGGCACCGTCGTCGCCATGCACATCGGCTCCTCCAGCCGCATGCCCTCCACCTCCGCCGACGCCCCGCCCGCCGTCGGCTCCACCATCACCTTCGCCAACTGCTGCTTCTCGATGGTCGACTGGCTGATGAGCGGCAAGTTCGAGCGCTTCCCGAACCTCCGGGTCATGTACGCGGAAGGGCAGATCGGCTGGATCCCCTACATCCTCGAGCGCGCCGACGTCGTCTGGGAGGAGAACCGCGGCTGGGGCGGGGTCGCCGACAAGGTCACCCGCCCGCCCTCGGAGACCTTCGCCGGCCATGTCCACGGCTGCTTCTTCGACGACGCCTTCGGCCTGCGCAACCTGGACGCGATCGGCGTGGGCAACGTCCTCTACGAGACCGACTACCCGCACTCCGACTCGACCTGGCCCAAGTCCCGCGAGGTCGGTGAGGCCCAGATGGGGCACCTGGACCCGGAGACCGTCGAGAAGATCGTCCGCGGCAACGCCATCGAGCTGCTGCAGCTCACCCCCGAGGGGCTCTGGCGGCCGTGAGGTACGGCATCCAGCTCCCCGTCCAGTCGCAGAGCACCCTCTACGCCGAGCCCTGGGAGACCACCGCCGGACCCGAGGACCTGGCGGAGACGGCCAGGGCCGCCGACCGGGCCGGGTTCGCGTACATCGCCTGCTGCGACCATGTCGCGATCCCGCGCCGCCTCGCGGCCGCGATGAGCACGGTCTGGTACGACCCCGTCGCCACCCTCGCCTTCCTGGCGGCCCACACCACCCGCACCCGGCTGCTGTCCCATGTGGCCGTCGTCGCCCTGCGCCACCCCCTGCTCACCGCCAAGCAGTACGCCACCCTCGACCGGCTCTCCCAGGGCCGTCTGATCCTCGGCGTCGGGGCGGGGCACGTGCGCGAGGAGTTCGAGGCGCTGGGCGTCGGCTTCGAGCGGCGCGGGGCCGTGCTCGACGAGGCGGTCGAGGCCCTGAGACGGTCCCTCGGGCCGGAGGAGTTCCCCGAGCACCACGGCGAGTTCTACGACTTCCAGGACCTCGGCCAGCGGCCCCGGCCCGCCCAGGAGCACGTACCCCTGTGGGTCGGCGGCTCCTCCGCGCCCGCCCTGCGCCGCGCCGCGCTCCAGGGGGACGGCTGGCTGCCGCAGGGCGACCCGCGGGAGCGGCTGGCCGAGAAGATCACCCGCGTCAGGACGCTCCGCGAGAAGGCGGGCCTGGACGGACCCTTCGCCTTCGGTGCCATCGCCGAGCCGCTGTACGTCGGCCGGCCCGCCTGGGAGACCGGGCGCCGCACCCTCACCGGGCCGCCGGACGCCCTGGCCGAGTCCCTGCGCGCCTACCGGGCGATGGGCGTGGACCACCTCCAGGTGCGCCTGCGCAGCCGCAGCCGCACCGAACTCACCGACCAGATCGCCGCGTTCGGCGCCGAGGTGGCGCCGCTGCTGTAGAGGAGGACCGATGGGCAAACTGGACGGCCGGGTCGTGATCGTCACCGGCGCGGCACGCGGGCAGGGCGAGCAGGAGGCGCGGCTGTTCCGGGAGGAGGGCGCCGAGGTCGTCGTGACGGACGTGCTGGACGAGCAGGGGGAGGCGCTCGCCAAGGAGATCGGGGCCCGGTACCTCCATCTGGACGTGGGGTCGGAGAGCGGGTGGCGCGAGGCGGTCGCCGCCGTCGAGGGGGCGTACGGCCGGGTCGACGGGCTGGTCAACAACGCGGGGGTCCTGCGCTTCAACGCCCTTGTGGACACCCCGCTGGAGGAGTTCATGGAGGTCGTACGGGTCAACCAGGTCGGCTGCTTCCTCGGCGTGAAGACCGTCGGCCCGCGGCTGAGCGAGGGCGGGACCATCGTCAACACCGCCTCCTACACCGGCCTCACCGGCATGGCCGCGGTCGGCGCGTACGCGGCCACCAAGCACGCCGTGCTCGGGCTGACGCGGGTGGCCGCGCTGGAGCTGGCGCGGCGGCGGATCCGGGTGAACGCCATCTGCCCGGGCGCCGTCGACACCCCGATGTCCAACCCCTCCCGGCTGGACCCGGACGCCGACCCGGAGGAGACGGCCCGTGCCCTGGACGAGCTGTACCGCAGGCTGGTGCCGCTCGGCCGGGTCGGCCGGCCGGAGGAGGTGGCGCGGCTGGCGCTGTTCCTGACCTCGGAGGACTCCTCGTACATCACCGGGCAGCCGTTCGTGATCGACGGCGGCTGGCTGGCCGGGGTCAGCATTATCTGACGAGCCGTCAGCTCTTGACCATCCGGACGGGCGGTGCCAGAGTCCTCAATCTGACGATCCGTCAGAACGCAGCGACCCCGGGACGGTGAACCTCCGTGGAATTCGGGATCTTTGTACAGGGATACGTCGGCAAGCGCGCCGAGACCGACCCGCTCGCCGAGCACAAGGCGCTGATGGAGGAGACCGAATACGTCATCCAGGCGGACCGGTCCGGGTTCAAGTACGCCTGGGCCTCCGAGCACCACTTCCTGGAGGAGTACTCCCACCTCTCCGCCAACGACGTCTTCCTCGGCTACCTCGCCCACGCCACCGAGCGCATCCACCTGGGCTCGGGCATCTTCAACCCGCTCGCCCAGGTCAACCACCCGGTGAAGGTCGCCGAGAAGGTCGCCATGCTCGACCACCTCTCCGAGGGCCGCTTCGAGTTCGGCAGCGGACGCGGCGCCGGATCGCACGAGATCCTCGGCTTCCTGCCCGGCATCACCGACATGAACCACACCAAGGAGATCTGGGAGGAGACGATCGCCGAGTTCCCCAAGATGTGGCTCCAGGACGAGTACGCCGGCTTCCAGGGCAAGCACTGGTCGCTGCCGCCGCGCAAGGTGCTGCCCAAGCCGTACGGGGCCTCCCACCCGGCGATGTGGTACGCCGCCGGGTCGCCGCCGTCGTACGCCATGGCCGCCCGCAAGGGGCTCGGGGTGCTGGGCTTCAGCATCCAGAAGGTGTCCGACATGGAGTGGGTGCTGGAGCAGTACAAGACGGCGATCGTGGACGCGGCGCCGGTGGGGGACTTCGTCAACGACAACGTGATGGTGACGACGACGGCGATCTGCGCGCCCACGCACGCCGAGGCGATCGAGATCGCGGTCAACGGGGGGCTGCACTATCTGCCCTCGCTCGTCTTCCGGTACCACGACACCTTCCCCCGGCCGGAGGGGTTCCCCGTCTGGCCGGAGACCCTGCCCCCCTACACGCCGGAGTTCGTGGAGGTGCTGATCGAGGAGGAGCTGCTGATCTGCGGGGATCCCGACGAGGTGCTGCGGCAGTGCAAGCGGTGGGAGCAGGCCGGGGCGGACCAGCTGTGCTTCGGGCTGCCGGTGGGGGTGCCGAAGGAGGAGACGCTGCAGACGATCCGGCTGATCGGGGAGCACGTGATTCCTCGGATCGACACGGATCCGGTTCATCGGACATCGCGGTTCCGCCGCGGGGCTTGAGCTTGCCGCCGGGGTGCGGGTGCGTCGTGGCTTCTCGCGCAGTTCCCCGCGCCCCTTCAGGTACGTCCCCTCGCCGGCGTCAAGGAGGCAACGTTCATGTTCGATCACGTCATTTCCGGTGCCACCGTCGTCGACGGGACCGGCGCCCCCGCCTTCACCGCCGACGTCGGCATCCGCGACGGCCGCATCGCCGCCGTCGGCAAAGTCGCCGAAGGCGCCCGCACCCGCGAGGACGCCTCCGGGCTCGTCCTCGCGCCCGGGTTCGTCGACCCGCACACCCACTACGACGCCCAGCTGTTCTGGGACCCGTACGCCACGCCCTCCCTCAACCACGGGGTGACCACGGTGGCCGCCGGGAACTGCGGTTTCACCCTGGCGCCGCTCCGCCCCCAGGACGCCGACTACACCCGGCGGATGATGGCGAAGGTGGAGGGGATGTCGCTGGTCGCCCTGGAGGAGGGGGCGCCGTGGAACTGGCACTCCTTCGGCGACTACCTGGACGCCCTCGACGGCCGGATCGCCGTCAACGCCGGGTTCATGGTGGGGCACTGCGCGATCCGGCGGTACGTGATGGGGGCGGAGGCGATCGGCGGGCAGCCCGGCCGCGAGCAGCTGGACGCCATGGTGCGGCTGCTGCGCGACGCCATGGACGCGGGGGCCTGGGGGCTGTCCACGACCCAGTCGGCCACGCACTCCGACGGGGACGGGCGGCCGGTCGCCTCCCGGCACGCCGGCCCCGAGGAACTGCTCGCCCTGTCCCGTGCGGTCGGCGAGCACGAGGGCACGCAGATCGAGGCCATCGTGGCCGGATGCCTGGACCGCTTCAGCGACACCGAGATCGACCTGCTCGCGGAGATGAGCGCGGCCGCGGGACGGCCGCTCAACTGGAACGTGCTCACCGTCGACGCCGCCGCCCCCGACCGCGTACCGCGCCAGCTGCTGGCGAGCGAGCGGGCCCGCAAGGCGGGCGGGCGGGTCGTGGCGCTGACCATGCCCATCCTCACCCCGATGAACATGTCGCTCGGCACGTTCTGCGCGCTGAACCTGATCCCCGGATGGGGAGAAGTGCTCGGCCTGCCCGTCCCCGAGCGCGTCCGGCGGCTGAGCGATCCGGCCGTACGGGAGGAGATGCTGCGGCAGGCCCGTTCGGAGGCGGCCGGTGTCTTCCGGCGGCTGACCGACTTCGGGCGGTACGTCATCGGCGACACCTACAGCGAGCGCAACGCCGGGCTGACCGGCCGGGTCGTACGGGACATCGCCGCCGAACGCGGCCAGGACCCCTTCGCCTGCCTGGTCGAGATCTGCGCCGCCGACGATCTGCGGACGGTCCTGTGGCCCATGCCCACCGACAACGACCCCGCCTCCTGGGCCCTGCGCGCCGAGACCTGGCGGCACGAGGACGTGCTGCTCGGCGGATCCGACGCGGGCGCGCATCTGGACCGCATGTGCGGGGCGCCGTACACCACCCGGTTCCTCGGCGACTGTCTGCGCGGGCGGCAGCTGGCCGGACTGGAGGAGGCGGTGCGCATGCTCACCGACGAGCCCGCCCGGCTGTTCGGGCTGCGCGAGCGCGGCCGGATCCGGGAGGGCTTCCACGCCGACCTCGTCCTGTTCGACCCGGAACGCATCGACGCGGGCCCGGCCACCCTGGTGCACGACCTGCCGGGCGACAGCCCCCGCCTGGACTCGCGCGCGCTCGGCGTCCGGGCCGTCTGGGTCAACGGCGTCGAGACGATCCGCGACGACACGGTGACCGGTGCGGTGCCGGGGCGGGTGCTGCGGTCGGGCCGGGACACGAGGACGGTGGCGACCCGGTGAGCGCCCGGGGCGAGCGGCGGGTCCCGGCCGGGGCGGGGGTGGCGAAGTGAGCGGGCGGCAGCGGCTGTTCGTCGGCGGCGCCTGGGTGGAGCCGGACGGCGGCTACTACGACGTCCTCGACCCGGCGACCGAGGACACGGTCGGCCTGGCCCCCGAGGCATCGGCGGAGCAGGTGTACGCGGCGTGCGCCGCGGCCCGCGAGGCGTTCGGGGCGTGGTCGCGGACGCCGGCGGAGGAGCGGTGCGCCATGCTCGGGCGGGCCGCGGCGATCATCCGCGAGCGGGCCGGGGCGTACGCCGCCCTCGCCCAGGCCGAGACCGGCGCGACCACCGCCACGGCCCGCGGGATGCAGGTGGGGGTCGCCGCGGCCCGCTTCCGCCGGTACGCGCGCCCGGAGCCCGCCGAGTGGGCGATCCCTCCGCAGATCAACGAGGCGGGCCCGATGGGGCCGGCGGCTGTGCTGGGGGCGCTGGCGATACGCCGGCCCGTCGGCGTCGTCACCTGCGTCACCTCGTACAACAACCCCTGGGCCAACACGGCCGGAAAGGTCGCCCCCGCGCTCGCCATGGGCAACACGGTCGTCGTGAAGCCCGCCCCGCAGGACCCCCTCTCCGTCTACCGCATGGCGGAGGCGCTGGAGGCCGCGGGCGTCCCGCCCGGTGTCGTCAACGTGGTCTCCGGGCGGTCGACGGCCGTCGGCGAGGCGGCCGTCGGCTCGCCGGACACCGACATGGTCAGCTTCACCGGCTCCACGGCCGTCGGGCGGCGCATCGCCGCGGTGTGCGGCCGGGACATGAAACGGCAGCTGATGGAGCTCGGCGGCAAGGGCGCGGCCCTGGTCCTCGACGACGCCGACCTCGCCTCCGCCGTGACCGGCATCGGCACGACCTTCTCCTTCTACAGCGGGCAGATCTGCACCGCGCCGACCCGGGTGCTGGCCCAGCGGGTGGTGTACGGCCGCCTGGTCGAGCAACTGGCCGCCTATGCGCGCCGCTTGAGGGTCGGTGACCCGCGCGAGCCGGACACCGTCGTCGGCCCGGTGATCTCCGCGGCGCACCGGGAGCGGGTCGAGGCGTACATCGAACTCGGGCGCAAGGAAGGCGCGGTGGTCGTGGCGGGCGGCGAACGGCCGCCGTACGAGAAGGGGTTCTATGTCGCCCCCACCCTCCTCGCGGACTGCACCAACGACATGCGGGTCGCCCGCGAGGAGATCTTCGGCCCCGTGGTCGTCGTGATCCCCTTCGACGACGAGGAGGAAGGCATCGCCCTCGCCGACGACTGCGACTACGGCCTGATCGACTACGTCTGGTCCGGCGACGCCGCCCGCGCCTTCCGCGTGGCACGCCGGCTGCGCGCGGGCGGGGTCGGGGTGAACACGGTCGGCCGGAACATGGAGGCGCCCTTCGGGGGGTTCCGGGCCAGCGGGGTCGGCCGCGACTGCGGCTCGTACGCCCTGCACGCCTACAGCGAGGTGCAGGCGGTGGTGTGGCCGGGGTGAGGACCCCGCAGCAGGTTATGCCGACTGGTCGGTATGGACAGGTCGGGGCTGCGGCGGTACAGATGAGGAATGCGCATCGCCGTGACGATCTTCCTCACCGACGAGACGATCACCCCGGTCCGGCTCGCCCGCGAGCTGGAGCAGCGGGGCTTCGCCGGGCTGTATCTGCCCGAGCACACCCACATCCCCGTGGAGCGGACCACCCCGTACCCGGCCGGCGGCGAGCTGCCCCGCGAGTACGGCCGCACCCTCGACCCCTTCGTCGCCCTCGGCCAGGCGGCGGCCGTGACCGAGCGGCTCGGCCTCGGCACCGGCATCACCCTGGTCGCCCAGCACGACCCGATCGGCCTGGCCAAGCAGATCGCGACCGTGGACCACCTCTCCGGCGGCCGCCTCACCCTCGGCGTCGGCTTCGGCTGGAACGTGGAGGAGGCCGCCGACCACGGGGTGAAGTGGTGGGCCCGGCGCGAGCTGGTCCGCGACCGGATGCGGCTGATGCAGGCCCTGTGGACGGAGGAACCCACCGCCTACGAGGGCGAGTTCGGCAGTGTGCGGGCGAGCTTCGCGCACCCCAAGCCGGCACAGAAGCCGCGCGGTCCGGTGACCGGGCCCCGCACGCTGGTCGGCGGCGCGGCCGGACCGAAGCTCTTCGGCCACATCTGCGAGTACGCCGACGGCTGGCTGCCCCTCGGCGGACGCGGCCTGTCCACGTCCCTGCCCGAGCTGCGCGCCCGCTGGGCCGACGCGGGCCGTGCCCCGGACGCCCTCCACGTCGTCCCGTACGCCGTCCGCCCGAACCCCGGCAAGCTCGCGCACTACGCCGACCTCGGCATCGAGGAGGTGGTGGTGCAACTGCCGCCGGCGGGTGAGGCCGAGGCGCTGCGCGCACTGGACGCGTGCATGGCGTACCTGTGAGCGCGGGTGGCCGCCGGCCGGCCCCGGGGGCGCGAGGCCGTCACCCCTAGGCGGCTCCGCCGCGTGGGCGCGACCACCGCGACGGACCCGCACCCGGCGACGCGCCCCGGCTCCCAGGGCGCCCCCGACCTCGCTGAACCGGCGGAGCCCCTCCGTATGCTCGAAGGATGACGACTTCCGCGGCCCCCGGAACCGGCCCGACCGAGAACTCCCTGCGACGCGCGCTCAAACGCGCCCGCGACGGCGTCGCCCTGGACGTCACCGAGGCGGCCGTGCTGCTCCAGGCACGCGGCGAGGCACTGGACGACCTCGTCGCGTCGGCGGGCCGGGTGCGGGACGCCGGTCTCGCCCAGGCCGGGCGCCCCGGCGTCATCACGTACTCCAAGAGCGTCTTCATACCCCTGACCCGGCTGTGCCGCGACAAGTGCCACTACTGCACGTTCGTCACCGTCCCCGGAAAGCTGCGCCGCGCCGGGCACGGGATGTTCATGTCGCCGGACGAGGTGCTGGACATCGCCCGCAAGGGCGCCGCCCTCGGCTGCAAGGAAGCCCTCATCACCCTCGGCGACAAGCCGGAGGACCGCTGGCCGCAGGCGCGCGAGTGGCTGGACGCGCACGGCTACGACGACACCATCGCCTACGTCCGGGCCATCTCCATCCGCATCCTGGAGGAGACGGGACTGCTGCCCCACCTCAACCCGGGCGTGATGAGCTGGACGGACTTCCAGCGCCTGAAGCCCGTCGCGCCGTCGATGGGCATGATGCTGGAGACGACCGCGACCCGGCTCTGGTCCGAGCCCGGCGGCCCCCACCACGGCTCCCCGGACAAGGAACCCGCCGTGCGGCTGCGGGTGCTTCAGGATGCGGGCCGCTCCT
The DNA here is from genome assembly GCF_964272895.1 of Streptomyces sp. enrichment culture. Taxonomy (GTDB): domain Bacteria; phylum Actinomycetota; class Actinomycetes; order Streptomycetales; family Streptomycetaceae; genus Streptomyces. Next base: position 3,284,245 of record NZ_OZ186832.1, on the reverse strand, counting down.
CGGTGCCCTTCACCTCCGGCATCCTGATCGGCATCGGGGAGACGTACGAGGAGCGCGCCGAGTCCCTATTCGCGCTGCGGAAGGTGTCCAGGGCCTACCACGGCATCCAGGAGCTGATCATCCAGAACTTCCGCGCCAAGCCCGACACGGCGATGCGCGGCATGCCCGACGCGGAACTGGACGAACTGGTCGCCACGGTGGCCGTCGCCCGGCACATCCTCGGCCCCTCCGCCTGCCTCCAGGCGCCGCCGAACCTGGTCGAGGGCGAGTACGAGCGGCTGATCGCGGCCGGCATCGACGACTGGGGCGGGGTGTCCCCGCTGACCATCGACCACGTCAACCCCGAGCGCCCCTGGCCGCAGATCGAGGAACTGGCCGCACGGTCGGCGGCCGCCGGTTTCGAGCTGCGCGAACGCCTCTGTGTGTACCCGGAGTTCGTGCGGCGCGGCGAGCCCTGGCTCGACCCGCGGCTGCGCCCCCACGTGGCCGCCCTCGCCGACCCGGAGACGGGCCTGGCGCGCGCCGGGGCGCTGCCCGAGGGGCTGCCCTGGCAGGAGCCGGAGGAGGTCTTCGTGCCCTCCGGCCGCACCGACCTGCACGCCACCATCGACACCGAGGGCCGCACGAGCGACCGCCGGGACGACTTCGACGAGGTGTACGGCGACTGGGGCGCCCTGCGCGAGGCCGCCGCCCCCGGCATGGCCCCCGAGCGCATCGACACCGATGTACGTCAGGCACTGCGGGTCGCGGCCGGCGATCCGACGAAGCTGACGGACGCCGAGGCGCTGGCGCTGCTGCACGCGGACGGGCCCGCCCTGGACGCGCTGTGCCAAGTCGCCGACGACGTACGGAAGTCGGCGGTCGGGGACGAGGTGACGTACATCGTCACCCGGAACATCAACTTCACCAACGTCTGCTACACCGGCTGCCGGTTCTGCGCCTTCGCCCAGCGCAGAACGGACGCCGACGCCTACACGCTGTCCCTGGAGCAGGTCGCCGACCGCGCCCAGCAGGCGTGGGAGGTGGGCGCGGTGGAGGTCTGCATGCAGGGCGGCATCCACCCCGACCTGCCGGGGACGGCGTACTTCGACATCGCGCGGGCGGTGAAGTCCCGTGTGCCCGGCATGCATGTGCACGCCTTCTCGCCCATGGAGGTGGTGAACGGGGCGACCCGCACCGGCATGTCGATCAGGGAGTGGCTGACGGCCGCCAAGGAGGCGGGCCTCGACTCCATTCCGGGCACGGCGGCGGAGATCCTCGACGACGAGGTGCGCTGGGTGCTGACCAAGGGCAAGCTGCCCACGGCCACCTGGATCGAGGTGGTCACCACGGCGCACGAGCTGGGCATCCGCTCGTCGTCCACGATGATGTACGGCCATGTCGACCAGCCCCGGCACTGGCTGGGCCACTTCCGCACCCTGGCGGAGATCCAGCAACGCACGGGCGGCTTCACCGAGTTCGTCACGCTGCCGTTCATCCACACCAACGCGCCGGTGTATCTGGCGGGCATCGCGCGGCCGGGCCCGACGATGCGGGACAACCGGGCGGTGACCGCGATGGCCCGCCTGCTTCTGCACCCGTACATCCCCAACATCCAGACGAGCTGGGTGAAGCTGGGCGCCGAGGGCGCGGCGGAGATGCTGCGCTCGGGGGCGAACGACCTCGGCGGCACGCTGATGGAGGAGACGATCTCCCGGATGGCGGGCTCCTCCTACGGCTCCTACAAGTCGGTGCGGGACCTGCTGGCGATCGCCGAGGCGGCCGGGCGTCCGGCCCGCCCGCGCACCACGCTCTACGGCGAGGTACCGCGGGAGCGGCAGGAGGCGGCGGCCGCCTCCGACGGCCATCTGCCGCAGCTGCTGCCGGTGCTGGACTGAGCGGGCGGAGCCTGGCGGGTGGCCGCCGGGCAGTACGATGATGCGAACGCCGGCGGCCTCGGTGAGCTGCCTGAACTGCCTGAGCCGGCGGAGCGACTGAGCGACTGAGGAGAGGCGCCCCGTGTCTGCCCGACTGCCCTCGTGGGCCTGGGTCACCGGACTGACCGCGGGCGCGGTCGCCGTGGTCGCCGTCCTCGCCGTGCGGGCCGACCAGGGACCGCACCCCGAGCCTACGGCGGCCCGGCCCAGTGTCTCGGCGCCCGTGAGCGCCGAGCCGAAGCCGAAGGTCACCGAGACCGCCCCGCCCGCCGTGCCGAAGGGCTCCGGCACGGGTCGCCGGATCGTGTACTCCCTCGGCGAGCAGCGGGTCTGGCTGGTCGACGCGAGCGACGCGACCCGCCGCTCCTTCACGGTCTGGCCGGGGACGGTCGCCCCCGACCCCGGCACCTACCGGATCGGCACCCGCACCGAGACCACCACCGGCTCCGACGGGGTGCCCATCGAGCACGTGGTGTTCTTCGCCAACAAGGACGGCATCGACATCGCCTTCTCCAACGCCCTCGACGGCTCCTCCCCGCCGCCCGCCCAGGGCCGCCGCACCGGCGGCATCCGCACGGGCAAGGACGCGGGCGACGCGCTCTGGGCGTTCGCGACGACGGGGACGACCGTGCGGGTGGTCAGCTAGCGGACTCGCCGTCCCGGCCGGTCAGCTGGACGAGGACGAGGACCACGCCGCTCATCAGGAACACCCGCGTGGCCGCGTCCAGCCCGTTCCAGTCCTCCGACTGCCACATCGCGAACCACTCGCCGCCGATCCCGATGAACCCGGCCCCGAACAGCAGCATCATCATCAGCAGCCCGTACGTCGACACCCGCCGCGCGAGCTCCTGCCGCCGCCGCCCCCACAGCCACGTGCCGTAGAGGAGGACGAGCGCCGCGACCGTCTCCCAGACGATGATGGCCACATACGCGGCGTCCTGGAGCGCCGTGCTCGTCACGGCCCTCCACATCAGGTCCTCGTCCTTGAACGTCGTGTCCATGGCCAGCACATGCCGGACGAACTGCTGATTGGTGTCGAAATCGGTGATGTTGCCCAGCGCGACGAGACTGACGTAGAGCGCGACGACACCCGTCAACAGCCCTGCGGCCAGGGGGAGTACACGCGCGTGGGGGGATGAGTTGGTGGACATGGCCGTCATCTTCCCCTCCGCGGACCGCTCCGATCCACACCGCCCGGTCCGCATCGGCCGAGCCGCGCCGGGCGGACCGGAACCGGCACCTTCTCGGCCGGTTCGTCCCCTGAGACGGCCGTTCAGGGTCGATTACAGTGCTGAGCTGTCGTACGTATGGACGGTGCCCCGGGAGGTTCTGGTGAGTGGGACGGCCGGGTCCGTGTGGGGGCGGGCGGAGCAGCAGGACTTCCGGAGCAGGGTGCGGGGGACGCTGCTGGGGGCCGCGGTCGGGGACGCGCTGGGTACGCCGGTGGACGGGCTGGACCTGGACGGGATCCTGGAGGCGCACGGGCCGGACGGGGTCACCGATCTGCTGCCGGCGTACGGGCGGCGCGGGGCCGTCACCCATCTCACGCAGCTGGGGCTGTTCACCGTCGACGGGCTGATACGCGCCCAGGTGCGCCGGGACACCGGCGCCTGGCATCCGCCGACCGATCTGCACCGGGCGTATCTGCGCTGGGCGGCCACCCAGCGGGACTGGGGGCCGGACGAGCGGCGCAAGGACGACGGCTGGCTGGCCCGCGAGGAGTGGCTGTACGCCCGCCGCGGCCCGACCCGGCCGCTGCTCCTCGGGCTCGGCGACACCACGATGGGCACCCTGGAGGCGCCCAAGAACCCCGACGCCCGCGGGCCCGAACCGGCGGCCCGCTCGGCGCCCTTCGGGCTGCTGGTCGGCTGGGAGCCGCAACTGGTCGTCCAGCTCGCCCTCGAATGCGCCAGCCAGACCCACGGCCACCCCGTCGCGGGGCTCGCGGCGGGCGGATACGCCGTGATCGTGCACGCACTGGCCCGCGGTGACGGCCTCGACGGGGCCGTGCAGCGCGCGATGGGCCTGCTCGCCGCCCGCCCCGGCCACGAGCCGGTGACCGAGGCCCTCCAGCGGGCCCTCGGCACGGTACGCCAGGGCATCCCGGCCCCCTCCCGCGTGGCGGCACTGGCCGGGGACGGCTCCGGCGAGGCAGTCCTCGCCGCCGCCGTCTACTGCGCCCTCGTGGCCGAGGACGTCCGCCACGGCCTGCGCCTCGCCGTCAACCACAGCGGCCCCTCCGCCCCCACCGCCTGCCTCACCGGCGCCCTCCTCGGAGCCCTCCACGGCGAAACGGCCCTCCCCCCGGCCTGGCTGGCCGAACTGGAGGGCCGCCCCACCATCCTGGAACTCTCCGACGACTTCGCCATGGAAATGACCCAGGGCCCAGCCCTGCACGGCCCCACAGCATCATCACCGGCCTGGCTGACCCGCTATCCGCGGTAGGCCCACCGGTCAGGCGATGACGAGGTGGAAGAACACGACACCGGGCCCGAACGCGGCGAGACCGGCACCGACGGCCGCCGCCGCGCCGTGGCCCTGCCAGGCGGTGAGCACCCCCGCTCCGATGCCGGTGAGTGCGGCCAGCAGGAGCACCAGGGCGGCTCGCTGGGTGAGTAGGGGGTCATGGGGCAAGGACGGCTCCCTTCCGTGAGGGGCGGTGGTGTGCCGACCACCGCCTGCTGGACTCACGAGAGTACTCGTTCTCAAGTTGAGGAGCAAGTCTGCATCTTTGAGGCAGGGGTTCACGGGTGGCGCAGCGTCTGCAGGAGCCTGCCGTTCTCGGTGATCGTCCAGAAGCTCCAGCCGTTGCGGTTGGGCTTGACCTTGGGGTTGAGGGCCTGGAGCACGGCGCTGGCCGCACCGCTGGGGGAGCGGTAGTGGCCGATCGCCGGGCCCTCGGTGACGGTGAGGGTCCGGGTGGCGGGGTCGTACTCGCCCTCGATGCGGACACCGCCGTAGAGGGCGTGCACCGCCACGCGCTGGCCACCGCCCCCGGCAGCGGCCGGTGCGGCGGCGCCCGGTCGCTGGAAGTGCTCGATCAGCCGACGCACGGCGTCCCCGGGCGAGACCTCCCAGGCGCGGGCGAGGAGGGTGATCTGGTCGAAGGTCGCGTCATCCACCGCGATGTTCTTGCTCATGGCCCTCACACTATCTCGGTGTGAGAAATTCTGAGAACAGGTGAGGGCGGTTGAGGTGGGGTGCACCACCTCAACCGCCCTCCACCGCGACGGGGCGTCTAGTCCTTCACGGGGGTGGCTGCCGCCTCGTGGGGCTCGGGGAGCGTGGCTGACGTGCTGTCGTCGTCCGTGTTGATGCGTTCGATGAGGGCCAGTCGCTCGGGGGTGTCCTCGGGCTTCAGGAAGCCGATCAGGATGTACAGGACCAGGGAGACCGCGAGGGGGATCGAGACCTGGTACTGCAGGGGCACGCCGCCGTCGACGTTCCAGTGGATGGGGTAGTTGACCAGCCAGAAGGCGAAGAGGCCGGTCGCCCAGCTGGTGAGGGCCGCGGTGGGGCCGGAGCGGCGGAAGGGGCGGAGGAGGCCGAGCATCATGGGGATGGCCATGGGGCCCATCAGTCCGGCGACCCACTTGATGACGACCGTGATGATGTCGCCGAAGGTGGGGGAGTTGACCTGGGTCGCCGCCGCCATGGACAGGCCCAGGAAGACGACGGTGGTGATACGGGCGACCCGCAGGCCCTGCCCCTCGCTCCAGGCCCGCGCCCGCCGCCAGACCACCGGCGCGCAGTCGCGGGTGAACACCGCGGCGATGGCGTTGGCGTCGGAGGAGCACATGGCCATGGTGTGGGAGAAGAAGCCGACGATGACCAGGCCCAGCAGGCCGTGCGGGAGCAGTTGTTCCGTCATGAGGCCGTAGGAGTCCGAGCCGTCCGCCTTCTGGGACTCGACCAGCAGCGGGGACATCCACATGGGGAAGAACAGCACCAGCGGCCAGACCAGCCACAGCACCGCCGACAGCCGCGCCGAGCGCTCGGCCTCGTGGGCGTTGGGCGTGGCCATGTAGCGCTGGGCCTGGTTGAGCATGCCGCCGTTGTACTCGAACAGCTTGATGAAGAGGAAGGCGAGCAGGAAGACCGTGCCGTACGGCCCGACCAGCGGCTCCCCGTGCCCTTGCAGTTCCGGCTCGTCCCAGGCGCCGAGGAAGCCGATGCCCTTGTCGTTCAGCTCCACGACGACCGCGACGAACATCGCGATCCCGGCGAGGAACTGGATCACGAACTGGCCCAGCTCCGTGAGCGCGTCCGCCCACAGACCGCCGATCGTGCAGTAGACGGCGGTGATGGTGCCGGTGATGAGGATGCCCTGGTTCAGGCTGACGCCCGTGAACACCGACAGCAGCGTCGCGATCGCCGCCCACTTCGCGCCCACGTCCACGATCTTCAGCAGCATGCCCGACCAGGCCAGCGCCTGCTGGGTCTTGAGGTCGTAGCGGTTCTTCAGATACTCCAGGGGAGAGGCCACATGGAGCCGTGAGCGCAGCCGGTTGATGCGCGGGGCGAACAGCTTCGAGCCGATGGCGATGCCGAGGGCGATCGGGAAGGACCAGGTCACGAAGGACGTGACCCCGTAGGTGTAGGCGATCCCGGCGTAACCGGTGAACATCACCGCGCTGTAGCCCGACATGTGGTGCGAGATGCCGGACAGCCACCAGGGCATCTTGCCGCCGGCGGTGAAGAAGTCGCTGACGTTGTCCACGCGCTTGTGCGACCAGACGCCGATCGCCACCATCACGCCGAAATAGCCGATGAGCACGGCCCAGTCGAGACCGTTCATGTGCGCCCTCCCAGGGTTCAGCCCGGCGCTCATCGTGGGCGGTCGTGCGTGAGCACGACAAGGCAGCGTAAGGTCAAAGGGAGGTAAAAGTATTCGTCATGATGGCCTTGGTTCATACATGTGAACTCAGCGCATCAGCTCCCCCGCGTTGACCAGCAGCGACTGCCCGGTGACCGCCCTCGCCCTGTCCGAGAGCAGGAACGCGACCACGTCCGCCACATCCCCGTCCGTGGCCAGCTCGGGCAGCGCCATCCGCCCGGTCAGCCGGCTCAGCACCTCCGCCTCCGCCACCCCTTCCGTGCGCGCCGCGAACCGCACGTACGCCTGCACCGGCGGCCCCCACATCCAGCCCGGCAGCACGGTGTTGACCCGGATCCGGTCCGGCCCCAACTCGCGCGCCAGCGAGTACATCGCACTGGTCAGCGCCCCCTTCGACGCCGCGTACGCCGCCTGCCGCACCTGCGAGGGCGCCGCCACCGCCGACTGCGTCCCGATGAACACCACCGACCCGCCCCGCTCCCGCAGCAGCGGCAGACAGGCCCGCGTCATCCGCAGCGTCCCCAGCAGATTGACGTCGAGCACCTTCTGCCAGGCCGTGAAGTCCGCGTCCGCCAGACCGCCGAAGTACCCGTCCCACGCGGCGACATGGACCACCCCGTCGATCCGCCCGAACCGCTCCCGCGCCAGCTCGGCCAGCGCCTCGCACCGCCCCTCGTCGGTGATGTCCGTCGCCCGGTACGCCGTGCGCGCCCCGCCCGGATCGACCTCGGCCGCACAGGCCGCGAGGCCGGCCTCGGTGCGCGCCCCCAGCACCGCGTTCCCCCCGTCCCGCACCACCGCCGCCGCGACCCGGTGCCCCAGCCCCGTCCCGACGCCCGACACGACGACGGTCCTGCCCGCGAGCAGTGACATGAGCACCCTCCCCGGCTCTGGCGCGTCATCTGACGGTCCGTCAGAGTAGGGCGGACCGCAGGAAAGGGGAACCACGATGGACACCCGCAGCGACCTCTACGCCGAACTGGCCTCCGCCGGCCCCTACGCCGTCCGCCCCGGACACGCCCTGATCACCATGGTCGAGCCGCACCCCGGCCACGAGTACGCCTACAACCGCTGGTACGAGGACGACCACTACTACGCGGGCGCGATGGCCATGCCGTGGATGTTCGCCGGCCGCCGCTGGGTGGCGACCCGCGATCTGCAACTGCTCCGGTACCCGGAGACCTCGGCCGTCGCCCAGCCGGTCACCACCGGGTGCTACCTCTCCACGTACTGGATCACCGAGGGCCGCTACGACGACCACATGCGCTGGACCGTGGCGATCAACCAGCGCCTCAACCGCGACGCCCGCGTCCACCGCGAGCGGACCCATGTCTTCACCGCGTTCCAGGACCACGAGGCGACCGTCTACCGGGACGGCGCCGCAGGACCGCGCGACATCCACGCCCTCGACCACCCCTACCAGGGGCTGGTGCTGGAGGTCGTCGACGCGGACTCGGCCGAGGAACGCGCCGAACTGCTGCACCGGCTGACCGTCCGGGACCTGCCGCGGCGGCTCGCCGGCTCGCCCGCCGCCATGGTCACCGTCTTCCGGCCGACCCCGCTGCCGCTGGAGAGGATGTCGTACGTGAAACAGGTCGAGGGCGTCGACACCCGGCTGACCCTGCTGTGGTTCCTGGAGGCCGACCCGCGCGCGTGCTGGGCGGAACACTTCGCGGACCTCGGCACCGGGGCGGGCCGGGTGGAGCTGGTCGCCCCGTTCGTCCCGACGGTCCCCGGCACCGACACCTACGTCGACCGGCTGCGCTGAGCGCTCAGCGCAGCTCCTCCGGGCAGGGCGTGCCGCGCGGCAGCTGGTAGGGCGAGGCGAGGCGGTAGGTGCCCGCGCGGGGCGCCAGCAGCTCGGTCCACTTCACGCCGAGCTCGTCCTCCTCGGTGTCGATCAGACAGCCGTTGAGGTTCTCGTACGTCTTCGGCTCGCCGTCGGGACGGTTCTTGGACGCCTCCGTCTCGCGGGGCCGCTCCACGCTCTTGCCGTCGGCGTCGACCAGCGTCAGCCAGGGCGAGTAGGGCACGCGGATGAGCATCCGGCCCGGCTCGGACACCGTCAGGGTGATCTCGCCCTGCTCGGCCCGCTCGACCCTGGCCGGCGGGTCCGCGAGCGGGGTGGCGTCCGTCACCTCGAACAGCTGCCAGTTGGCGTCGCCCCACACCTGCCGCAGATACGGCAGCCCGCGCTGGATCAGCTCCCGCTCCCGCTCGGCGCCGGTGCCGTCCAGCTCGCCCTTGGGCAGCACCACGTACTGCACCGCCCAGCGGCCCAGCCACTCGTGGTAGTTCGCCGAGTTCAGGGTGTCGTCGTAGAAGAGCGGGTTGCGCTCCATGTCGGCCTGGCGGTTCCAGCCGCGGGCCAGGTTCACGTTCGGGGCCAGCGCGGACGCCTCACGGTGCGAGCGGGCGGGCACGACCTCCACCCGGCCCTTGTCGGCGCCGACCTTCTGCAGCTCGTTGACCAGGGGCGCCAGCTCGCGCGCCCAGGAGGCGGCCGGGGTGGTGTGGACGACGTCGTCGACCGACTTGTAGCCGATCCAGACGGTGAACCCGACGAACGCCACCACGATCGCGTACCACTTGCGCGAGCGCGGCACCGCGAACGGCAGCGCGGCCGCCAGCGTCACCCCCGCGAACAGCATCGCCAGCCGGGTGATGTTGGAGCCGATCTGCGAGCTGATCAGCCACACCAGCAGCACCGCGAGCCCGTACACCGCGGAGGTGAGCCGCACGGTCGTCCACGCGCGCGGCACCACCGCGAAGCAGATGCCCGCGAACAGCAGCGGCAGCAGGGCCGAGGCGAACGACATCGGCTGGGTGCCGGAGAACGGGAACGCCCACGCCGACACCGCCACCACCACGGTCGGCCCCAGCCCCAGCGCCCACGCGCCCGGCAGCCGCTTCTGCAGGAACAGCGCCACCGCGACCAGGCCCACGAACAGCCCCGCGACCGGCGAGGACATGGTCGCCAGCGCCGCCAGCGGGGCCGCGCACAGCGCCTTCGCCCACCGCTTGTAGCGCCACTTGTACGGCCAGCAGAACACCACGGCGGTCGCGCCCAGCGCGAACATCATGCCCAGCCCGAAGGTCACCCGGCCCGAGACCGCGTTGCACAGGAAGGCGAACACCCCGGCGAGGGAGACCCACAGCGGATTACGCACGACCCGGCTGCGCATCAGCACCAACGTCAGCAGGCCCGCCGACAGGGTCCCGGCGATCATCATCGTCGTACGGACGCCGAGAACCGACATCAGATACGGCGAGACCACGCTGTACGAGACCGGGTGCATACCGCCGTACCAGGCGAGGTTGTACGCCGAGTCCGGGTGCCGGCCGACGAACTCGGCCCACGCGTCCTGGGCCGCGAGATCGCCGCCACTGTTCGCGAACGTGAAGAACCAGACGATGTGCAGGACCCCGGAGAGGGCCGTGAACCCGAGGACCGGGTGGCGCAGGAAGACCGCGCGGGCGGCCTCCACCGCCCGGTGGTGACGGGTGGGCGGCTCAGGCGCGGACAACGGTATTCGCGGGCCGGTGTCCGGGCCCGGACCGGTGTCGTCGGCGCGTGTCGGCTCCGCAGTGGCCACCTGTTGGCACTCCCCGTGTCCCGTCTTCTGCTGTCGGCCGCGTCGCGTTTCCGCGCTCTTCACGGCCGTGTCCGAACGACCGGCGGCCTTGTCCCGTTTCGTGACGCTAGCACGCGGCCCGCCGACGGCACCCGGTGCGGGTGCCGTCTACGGGCCGGTGCGGTGGTGCCGGTCAGGAGATACGCGTCAGCTTGTCCGTCCAGCCCGGTTCGACCAGGTCGCTCTGCAGGGCGACGGGCACCTTCACCGCGCCGGCCGTGCCGCCGTCGCCGACGGTGAGCGTGCCGACCTTCGTGCCCGCCTTCGCCGAGTGCGGCAGGTCGTCGGAGGCGAAGTTCAGCTCCACCTCCAGGCCGGGCCAGCCGACCGCGGTGACGTCCTCCGTGACGACGACGGGCGTCCGCCCGCCGAGCCCGTCGTCGACGTACCCGACGACCTCGCCCTTCTTCAGGATCGTCACCGACTCCAGGCGGTCCTGCGCGGCCCGGATCAGCTTGTCGCCGGCGGACAGGGCGCCCTGCAGGATCGTGTTGTCGTAGCCGCCCTCGGGCTGGCGCAGGACCGCGCCGACGATGGTGTGGGTCTCACCGCCGACCTCCTTCTTCGCGGCGAAGACCAGGTTGCCGCGGGCGGAGGTGGTGGTGCCGGTCTTGATGCCGACGACGTCGTTCTTGCCGACCAGCTGGTTCCAGTTGGGCCACTTCTTGCCCTTGTAGTCGTAGTACTCCATCATCGCCGAGACCTCGCGGAAGACCGGGTACTTCATCGCCTCCTTGGCCAGCTTCACCTGGTCCACGGCGGTGGAGACGGTGGTGTCGTTCAGGCCCGAGGGGTCGGTGTACGTCGTGTTCGTCATGCCGAGGTCCTCGGCGGCGGCGTTCATCTTCGCCACGAACGCCTTCTCCGTGCCGGCGTCCCAGCGGGCGGTCAGCCGGGCGACGTTGTTGGCGGAGGCGATGAGGATCGCCTGCAGGGCCTCGCGCTGGGTGATCTCGTCGCCGGCCGTCACCTGCACGGTCGACTCCCCCTCCGCGTGGGACTGCTCCTCGGCGGCCTGGTCGATCTTGATCTTCGGGCCCTGCTCACCGCTCTTGAGCGGGTGGTCGCGCAGGATGAGGTACGCCGTCATGACCTTGGCCACGCTGGCGATCGGGACGGGCTTCTGCTCGCCGGAGGAGCCGAAGGTGCCGATGCCCTGGACGTCCATCGCGGCCTGGCCCTCCTGCGGCCAGGGCAGGCCCTGGAGATCGCCGGCGAAGGAGTGACTGTCCTTCGCGGTGAGGGTCAGCTCGGGGGCCGGCAGCGGGCGCAGCGACTGTACGACCGCAAACACGATCGCCAGGAGCAGCACCAGCGGGGTCCAGATCTTGATGCGCCGGGCCGCCGTGCGCAGGGGGGTCTGCGGGGGCGGCGGGGTGTTCGTCAGCTCGGCCAGCAGGTCCAGCGGGGGCTTGGGCGGGAGCGGCTGCTGGGTGGTGCGCTCCTGCTGCGCGGGCGGGGGCGGGTCGGCGGGCTTGAGGGCGACGAACTTGCTGGTGCGCTCGGGGTCGGGCTTGGGGGCGGTGTCGCCCAGCTTCAGCATGGTGGTCGGCTGGTCGACGTCGCGCCGGGGGCGTACGGCCTTGAAGACGGCGGTCGGCTGGTCGACGCCGGTGGCCTCCGGCGTGAGGGGCTTCTGCTCGGCCTCGGCTTCGCCTTCGGCCGGGTCGTCGTTCCCACCCGCACCGCCCGTGCGGGTCTCGTCGTCGGGTGCGGGTGGCCCCTGCGGGTCCTCCTCGCCGTCGGCGGCCTCGGGCTCGGGGGCCTCCTGCTCGGCCTCGGCTTCGCCTTCGGATGCCTTGCCGTCGGCGGCCTCGCCTTCGGGGGCCTTGCCGTCGGCGGCCTCGGGCTCGGGGGCCTGCTCGGCCTCGGTTTCGCCTTCGGGTGCCTCGCCGTCGGCGTCCTCAGGCTCGGGGGCCTCCTCGGCCTCGGCTTCGCCCTCGGCGGCTTCCTCGGCGTCGGTCTCCGCCTCGTCCTCGTCCTCGTCCTTCGGCTCGGTGGCCTCGTCGGACGGCTCCTCGGCAGCCTCGGAAGCCTCCTCTGCCTCGGCCCTCTCCGCCTCGGCCACGGCCTCCTCCGCCTCGGCCGCGGCCATCTCCGGCTTCTCGTCGGCGTCCGTCACCCACGCGGCGACCGCGGCGCGCAGGCGGGCGTCGTCCTCGGTGTCGGGGTCCGTGTCGGTGGGGGCGTCGGTCGTCGGGACCGAGAGGATCTTCGTGGCCGTGTCGGAGGCGGGAGCCTTGGCGGAGGCGCGGGCCACGGCGAGCCGTGGGTCGTCCGCCTCCTTCCGGGCCTCGGGAACCGGATTCGCGCTCCCCGACGTCGGTTCTGCCGACGACTCGCGCTGCTTCGACCTGTCGGGGGACTCGCCCGCCACCGATGCCTCCTCCGTGCTGCCGCACGCACTCCGTGCGTCCGGAACGAACCGTGAACCGCCGGCCGGACCTGTGTCCACACCGCTGTCCGAACCATGTACCAGTGTCCTGTGTGCGGCCCCGACCAACGCGGTAGACGAGAACGACATACCTGCCGGTTCCCTCACAAACAGGTCACGCACCCTCGACAGACCAATGTGAGAGGGGTCACCCTGTCATTCATCCACGCGGGGAGGCATGGATGGGCAGGAGCCGCAGAACACTTCCGGAGGAGCTTCTGCTGCTGGCACTGGACCCGGCCACGGGTACCACTGCACAGCCGCAGTCGCTCGACCTCGGTCTGGCCGGAGCGCAGCTAGTGGAGCTCGCGCTGGCCGGACGGATAGCCCCAGACGGGGATCGTATCGCCGTGGTGGTACCACGGCCGACTGGAGATCCGACTCTGGACTGCGCGTTGGAGTTGCTGCGAAGGCGCGGCGCTCCCGTACGGGCGGTCCACTGGATCGGCGGGCCGCGTCTCGGGCTCCGCCAGACCTACCTCTCGCATCTGGAGCGATGCGGCATGGTGCATGCCGTGGAGGGCCAGATGTGCGGAGTGCTGCCGACGACTCGCTACCAGGCGACGGACAACGCCATCAGCCGTGAGATCAGGGCACGGCTGGATTCCGCGATCCGCACCGGTGTACCGCCGGACCCGCGGACCGCGGCGCTCGCCGCACTGGCGCACGCGGTCGGCCTCGGCAAGCACCTGTACCCGGGCAACGAGGGACGGTCCTCGCGCTCCCGGTTGCGGGATCTGATCCGGCACGACCCGATGGGCGGCCTCGTGGCGCACGCCGTCATGGACGTCCAGAACGGCGTGGCGGCACAGCCGCGCCGCAGCCCGGCCCAGGCCGGCCGCCAGGCCGCCGGAGCCAGGACCGCGACGGAACCCGCCCGAGGGGTTCCGGCGCAGCCCCACCGCAGTTCCATGGCGCGTGCCGTGGCGCACTGAGCCGCGCTGCCACGGCAGCGGACCCGTACGACCCCGGCAGAACCTCGCACCGCCGCACGACCCCCCGACCCGGTCACGGGAGCCGCTGTCCGAGCGGGGTGGTAGGACCGCACGGTCGTACCACCCCGCTCGGCCGTGTCCGGATGCGGTCGCCCGGCGTTCACTGACGTGCACCTGGCGCATATCCCCCGTTTCCCAGCGGTAGTAAGCACCTTGGTGGCAGTCTGCTCAACAGCAGATACGCAAAGTGTTAAGCAACAGGCAGCAGCCGGAGGTGCACGTTCCGTGGCGTCCAATGTCAATCCCACCGTAAGGCGGCGCCGGTTGGGCCAGGAGCTGCGCAGACTCCGTGAGCTCAAGGGCATGACGGCGGAAGAGGTGGCCGAGCGGCTGCTGGTGTCGCAGTCGAAGATCAGCCGCCTGGAGAACGGGCGGCGCAGTATCAGCCAGCGCGACGTCCGCGATCTGTGCGGGGTCTACGAGGTGGAGGACCAGCGCGTGGTCGACTCCCTGATGCAGATGGCCAAGGACTCGCGCCAGCAGGGCTGGTGGCACGCGTTCGGCGATGTCCCGTACAGCGTCTACATCGGACTGGAGACCGACGCGGCGAGCCTTCGGGTGTACGACCCGCAGGTCGTCCCCGGCCTGCTGCAGACCCGCGGTTACGCCGAGGCGCTCATCGCGGGCGCGCTGCCCGAGGCCGCGCCGGCCGACATCGAGCGCCGCGTCCAGGTGCGCATGCGCAGGCAGGAACGTATTTCCGCGGCGGAGAACCCGCTGCGGCTGTGGGCGGTGGTCGACGAGGCGGCGCTGCGCCGCGAGGTCGGCAACAAGCAGGTGATGATCGAGCAGTTGGAGCATCTGCTGGAGATGGTCCAGCTGCCGCATGTGACCGTGCAGGTGATCCCGTTCTCCATGGGCGCCCACCCCGGCGTGAGCGGCCAGTACGCGATCCTGGAGTTCCCCGACGCCGCCGACTCGACGGTGGTGTACATCGAGGGCGTGACCAGCGACCTGTACCTGGAGAAGGCGCAGGACGTGTCCAAGTACAGCGTGATGTACGAGCACCTGAGGGCGCAGGCGCTGAACGTCGAGCAGACGCGGGAGTTCATCGCCGAGGTCGCCAAGGACTACGCGAGCTGAGCCCTTTCCCCGGCTTCCCGACATGAAAGGCCGGACCGTACACCGGCGCACGTCCGGAAGAAAAGTCCCTCTGGAATATGTCATCCGGTCGGGTGAATGCTTGCTCCGGACGGAGGAGTTGGCGAGTAGCGTCGATCACGCCAATCGAGCACGGAGGTTGGCGCGAATCCAGCAACTCGGCAACTGGCTACCGGAGTGAAAATGGCAATCAAGCAGGGTGCGACGGACACGTGGGTCAAGTCGTCCTACTCGCAGGGCAACGGCGCGTGCGTCGAGGTCAAGTCCCCGGTCCCGTCCGCGCTGGCCGTGCGTGACTCCAAGGTCACCGACGGCCCCACCCTCGCCTTCCCCACCGACGCGTGGCAGGCGTTCGTGACGTCGGTGAAGGCGTGAGGGGAGGGTCTTCCTGATCCTCCCGATGCCGACCCGACGCGACAAGCAGCATCTGAAGAGCCCTCTCGACCAGCTCGCCGTCCTTGCCGAGGGGGCTCGGCTTGTGCCCGGCGCCGCGCGGACCCGCTCCGCACGGCGCCGGGCCGCGGTCTCAGCGGACGGGGAACGCCACGTCGCACACCGGGTCGTCGGGGCCCGCCGCGTCCCAGTCGGCGAAGTAGATCTCACGGCACGGACCGTCGTACGACAGCCCCTCCCGCGCGATCCACGCCTCCACCGCCTCGTAGGCGGCCATCAGCTGCGGGTAGGCCACCTGCGCCTTGGTGACGCGGGTGAAGGCCAGCCGCCGGGCGGGCTCGACCCGGACCTCGGTCCCGTGCGCCCGGCCCTGCGCCGCCGCCCAGGCCCGTGCCGCCGCCTCGTCGGCGACCGGCACACAGGACTCCGCGGGCCCGTCGCTCTCCGTCGACACCTCGGAGTGGTACACGACGAACGGCGCGCCCGCCACGCCCCCGCACGCCGCGGCACCCTCCTCCAGCCGGCCCAGCGACGCCGGGATCCAGGTGGGCAGTTCCCTCTCCAGCACATGCCGGGACTCGGTGAGCACCGCCTGCGCGGGCACCTCGACCGTCTCGACCGTGAACTTCTCCTGCATCTCGGAGCTCCTCCCCGAAAGCCGTCCACGGAGGTACTCGGCCAGCGTCCGCTGCGCCGCGAGACGCGCCTCCACGTCCGCCCAGTACGCGGCGAGCAGCTCGGCGCCCCGGTCGCCGTCCGCGTCGGCCACCTCGGCGATCCGGGCGAGCGGCATGTCCAGCTGCCGCAGCAGCGCCACCGTCCTGGCCCGCTCGACCTGGGCGGCCCGGTAGTAGCGGTAGCCCGTCACGGCGTCGACATGGGCCGGGGCGAGCAGCCCCAACCGGTCGTACAGCCGCAGTGCCTTGACCGACAGCCGGGTGCGCGCGGCGAACGCGCCGATGGTCAGCAGATCGTCGTCCATACCGGCGAGCCTCGTCCTCCGTCACCGGGCGGCCTGTTCCGCCCGGCGACCAGGACGCTCCGCCCTGCCCCAGGGGCAAGGTCAAGGGGGCGTCAGCCCAGGGCCTTCTCCACCGCCGCGACCAGCTCCGCCGCCTCCGGCTCGGTCTGCGGCGAGAACCGGGCGACGACTTCGCCGTCCCGCCCGATCAGGAACTTCTCGAAGTTCCAGCGGATGTCCCCGCTGTGCCCCTCCGCGTCCGCGAAGCCGACCAGCCGCTCGTACAGCGGGTGCCGGCCCTCCCCGTTCACCTCGACCTTCTCGGTCATCGGGAACGTCACCCCGTAGGTCGCCGAGCAGAACTCCGCGATCTCCTCCGCCGACCCCGGCTCCTGCCCGAGGAACTGGTTGCACGGCACCCCGAGCACCGTGAACCCCTGCCCGGCGTACCGCTCGTGCAGCTTCTCCAGCCCGGAGTACTGCGGGGTGAGCCCGCACCTGGAGGCCACGTTGACGACGAGGACGACCTTGCCGAGGTAGGAGGAGAGGTCCGCGGACCCACCGGTGAGGGCGTCTATCTCGACGCCGAGGGGAGAGGTGCCGTTGAGGGAAGAAGTCATGACCCGGATGCTACGCCGGGAGGAGAGACGCCCCTCAGGGGGCGTCAGCCCACCCAGCGGCCTCCCGCCGGGCTCACCCCGCGGCTCCCTGCCGGGCTCACCCCACGGCTCCCTGCCGGGCGTATCCCGCGGTTCCCTGCCGGGCGTATCCCGCGGTTCCCTGCCGGGCGTATCCCGCGGTTCCCTGCCGGGCGTATCCCGCGGTTCCCTGCCGGGCGTATCCCGCGGTTCCCTGCCGGGCGTATCCCGCGGTTCCCTGCCGGGCGTATCCCGCGGTTCCCTGCCGGGCGTATCCCGCGGTTCCCTGCCGGGCGTATCCCGCGGCCTCCCTGCCGGGCTCACCCCGCGGCTCCTTGCCGGACTCACCCGCGGCCTCCCTGCCGGGCTCACCCCGCGGCTCCCTGCCGGACTCACCCGCGGCCTCCCGCCGGGCTCACCCGCGGCTCCCTGCCGGGCTCACCCCGCGGCCTCCCACCGGGCCCACCCGCGGCCTCCCGCCGCGCCCACCCCGCGGCACCCCCGCAGGCACGCCCCCCGCACGCGCCCCGCGCACAGCCCTCACCACCCCCGAGCGGTCCCGGCCTCCGCCAGCGCATCGCCCGCCGCCGTGCGCGAGTACAGGACCGCCCGGCCCGCCCGCCTGCGCTCCACCAGCCCCGCGTCCAGCAGCACCCGCAGATGCCGCCCCACGGATCCGAGCCCCTGCCCCGTCACAGCGACCAGCGCACTCGTGCTCAGGGGCGAGGCCAGTAACAGCAGCACAGCCGCCCGCGACGGCCCCAGCAGCCGCCCCAGCCCGGCGGGCACGGCGCCCGTGCCGGAACCGGCGAGGACCCCGACGGCCGGGTAGACCACCGCGTACCGCTCCCGCTCCTCCCACGACACCCACCCCGCCCGCGCGGTCACCGGCACGAA
Source organism: Streptomyces sp. enrichment culture (assembly GCF_964272895.1). Lineage (GTDB taxonomy): Bacteria > Actinomycetota > Actinomycetes > Streptomycetales > Streptomycetaceae > Streptomyces. The sequence goes on along the minus strand of NZ_OZ186832.1, from coordinate 3,266,438 downwards.
GACCAGCTCCGCACCGGAGATCTCCCGCGGCGGATACTCCTGCGCGTTGACCTGGAGCCGGCTGTCCCCGAGCCACCGTGTCCCCGGCCGCAGCGCGTCCAGTACCGCGGCCCAGCCGCCCCGGCTGACCTGGGCGAGCCGGGCGACGACATCGGCCTCCAGGACGCGCCGGCGCCGCTCCCAGTCGGGACGTACGGCCTCGGTCCACACGTACTGGAGCAGCGTGGCGGCCCGTTCGGGCAGGTCGTCCCGCTCCAGCGCGGCCGGCAGCGGCCCGGCGAGGGAGACGCGCAGATGGGCGCGGGCGTCCTCGGGGCGGGCCGCGGCCACGCGCGCGACCTCCGTCCCGAAGGGCTCGCCGCCCCTCGGGGCGGGCGTGAGGAAGTCGGCGATCCATTCCCGGCCGAGCCCGCAGCGCACCAGCAGCGCGGTGACCGGGTCGGCCGCGAGACGCGCGCGGTAGCCCGGCAGATGGCGGCGCAGCCACTCCCGCTCGCCCGGATGCGCGGGCACCCCCGCGTGCAGCAGCTTCAGACTCGCGAAGGTCTCGGCGAGCGGCGAGAGCACGAACCGGCTCCCGGCGAGCGTGTCCGCGTCGACCTGCCACCAGCCCATGACCGCCACCCCGCCGCCCACGACGTTTCGCACGACCGCGAAACAATAACCACCGCCCCCGGGCCCCTCCGAGACTCCCGGTCATGCGCCGTTACCGAGAGCTGTTCCGCACACCGGAGTTCACCCCCTTCTTCCTGGCCTCCGCCGCCCACACCGCGGCCCAGACGATCGGCTCCCTGGCGCTCGGCACCCTCGTGTACCGGGCCACCGGCTCACCGCTGCTGTCGGCGGTGAGCATGTTCGGCCAGCAGCTGGCGCAGGTGCTCGGCGCGACCGTGCTGCTGTCGGGCGCGGACCGGCTGCCGCCGAGGAGGGCGCTGACCGGCATCGGTCTGGCCTTCGCGGCCGGGACGGCGGTGCTCGCGCTGCCCGGACTGCCGCTCGCGGCGGTCTTCGCGGTCGTGGCCGTGCAGGGCCTGGTGGCGTCGGTGGGCGGGGGAGTGCGCTGGGGGCTGCTGAACGAGATCCTCACCAAGGACGGCTATCTGCTGGGGCGTTCGGTGTTCAACATGCTCGGCGGACTGACGCAGATCGCCGGTTACGCGACCGGCGGCGCCCTGCTGGCGGTGCTGTCGCCGCGCGCCTGTCTGCTGCTCGCCGCGCTGCTCCACGCCGTGTCGGGAGTCGGCGTCCGGATCGGTCTCACCGCCCGTCCGCCGCGGTCCGCGGGCCGCATGTCGGCGCGGGCGACCTGGCGGACGAACGCGCTGCTGTGGTCCTCGCGCCCGCGCCGCCTGGTCTATCTGGGGCTGTGGCTGCCCAACGGCCTGGTCGTCGGCTGCGAGTCGCTGTTCGTCTCCTACGCGCCGGACGCGGCCGGAGCGCTGTTCGCGTCCGCGGCGCTGGGCATGTTCGCCGGCGATGTGGCGGTGGGCCGGCTGGTGCCGTCGGCGGTACGGGCCCGGCTCGCCACGCCGCTGCTGCTGTTGCTGGCCGTGCCGTATCTGGTGTTCGTGCTGCGGCCGGGGGTGCCGTGGGCGGCGTTCGCCGCGGGCGTCGCCTCGGCCGGGTTCGGCGCGAGTCTGATCCAGCAGGAGCGGCTGATGTCCCTCACCCCGGACCGGCTGGCGGGCCATGCCCTCGGGTTGCACTCGGCCGGGATGCTCGCGGCGCAGGGCGTCGCCGCGGCTCTGGCGGGCGCCGTGGCGCAACTGACCTCACCCGGCACGGCGATGGCGGTGACGGCGGCCGCGTCGGCGGCGGTCACGCTGGCGCTGTTCCGTCTCGGCCGTATCTCCGGACACCCCATTGAAGTTCGCACTACGAACGAATATGGTTCGTAGTGCGAACTGATGCCCGCGCATCCGTCCGTGCCGGCATCCATCCACTGGGGGAGCTGAACCGTCATGGCATCCACGCCTTCCGCCACATCCGCCCGCCGCACCGTCGTCGTCATCGGCGGCGGCTACGGCGGCGCCACCGCCGCCAAGGCCCTCGACGCCGAGGCCGACGTCGTCCTGATCGAGCCCAAGGACGCCTTCGAGCACGCGGCCGCCTCCCTGCGGGCCCTGGTCAGGCCCGACTGGGCGCACAACGTCTTCTACTCCTACGACCGGCTGCTGGAGCGCGGCCGGGTGGTGCGCCAGCGCGTCACCTCGGTGGACCCGCAGGGCGTGACCCTGGCCGACGGCACCCGGATCGACGCCGACTACCTGGTGCTGGCCACCGGTTCGCGCTACCCCTTCCCCGCCAAGGCCGACAGCGACGACACGGCCGAGGCACTGGGGCGGCTGCGCGAGACCCATGAGGAACTGGCCGGCGCCGAGCGGGTCCTGATCAGCGGTGCCGGACCGGTCGGCCTGGAGCTCGCCGGAGAGATCAAGCACGTCTGGCCGGACAAGCGGGTGACGGTCCTCGACCCCGCGCCCGCGCTGCTGCCCGGCTTCGAGCAGAGCCTGCGCGAGGATCTGCACCGCCAGCTGGCCGAGGCCGGCGTCGAGCTGCGGCTGGGCACCGGTCTGGCCGAGGAGTGGCCGGTGGAGGCCGGCCGCGCCAAGACCCTCACCGTCGCCACCACCGACGGCGGCGAGATCACCGCCGACATCTGGTTCCGGGCCCACGGCGTGCGCACGAACGGCGACTACCTGGCCGACGGCGCCCTGACCACCCGTACCGGCAAGGGGCAGGTCCAGGTCACGGAGACCCTCGCCGTGCGGGGCTACGAGCACGTCTACGCGATCGGCGACATCACCGACGTGGCCGAGGCCAAGATGGCCGGTTACGCCATGCAGCACGCGCGGGTGGCGGCCGCGAACATCTCCGCCCAGCTGCGCGGTGAGCGGCCCGAGGCCACGTACACGCCCTCACCCGTGCCGTCCGTGCTGCTGCCGCTGGGGCCCGAGGGCGGGGTCGGGCAGTTCCCGTCCGAGGAGGACCCGGCCACCGCGGCCGTGGTCCCGGCGCAGGTGGTGGCGCAGTACAAGGGGGCCGACCTGTTCACCGGCATGTACCGCGACATGTTCGGCACGGCGGCGGACTAGGAGTCGAGGAACACCTCGGGCACCTTGTTGTCCTCCACCACGCGGGCCAGGAGCGCGGCCAGCCGGTCGCGCTCCTGCGCGTTCAGCGTGGAGGGCAGCTCGTCGATGCGCCGGCAGGTCTCCTCGTAGAACTCCTCCGCCAGCCGGGCGCCGTCCTCGGTCAGCGCCACCCGCACCGCCCGCCCGTCGCGCGGATCCGCCTCCCGGCGCACCAGCCCGCGCTGTGCCGTGCGGTCCACCAGCCCGGTCAGGCTCGACTTCGCCAGGCCCAGCATCTCGCCGAGCTCGCGCATCCCGTACGGCTGGGGCATCAGCACGCAGAGCAGCTTGCCCTGCTGCGGGGTCAGCCCGTACGCGTGGCTCGCATCGGCGTACACGGCGTTCACCAGGTAAGAGGACCGCACCAACGCGGTCACCACGCTCATCCGCTCGCCATCGGCCTTTGCCATACAGGAAGGTTAACGGCGACCGGCCCGCGCCACGGCGGCCCCCGGCCAACCGCCGACCGGGACGGACACCGGGGGGCGGAAACAAGATCCCAACCTCCGCTGTTGAGGCGGAACATGACGACGACATCGCAGTGGGTGGCAGGTTTCCGTTCCGCTCTGGTCAGCCCGTACGAGGACTACCGGCTCTTCCCCTCCCGGAGCTTCGCCGGGCAGACCGTGCGCCAGATCGTGCGGCTCGACGGCGGCGGGGAGGCCGTGCGCATACGGCTGAGCAACAGATTCGGCAGACGGCCGCTGACCGTCGGCGCCGCCCGCTGGGCCCGCCGGACCGAGGGCCACCGCGTCGACCCCGCCACCTCGGTCGCGCTCACCTTCGACGGCCGGACCGAGCGGGTGCTGGCGCCGGGCGAGGAGGCGGTGAGCGACCCGGTGCCGGGTGCGGTGACGGCGGGGGAGCAGTTCGCGCTCAGCCTGCATCTGCCCTACGACACGGGGCTCGCCACCTTCTCCGTGGTCGCCTCCGAGACCGGGTACGCGGTCGCCGGTGACGCCACGGCGGACGCCGCCCTGGAGGGCGCCGAAACGCTGGAGCTGTCCCGGTACTTCGTCTCCGGCGTCGACGTCCTCGCCCCCGAGGGCACCGCGATCGCCGTGGCGTTCGGCGACTCCTGGATGGAGGGCGCGGGCACCACGCCCGGCGCCAACGCCCGCTTCCCCGACCAGCTCAACCGCCGTCTGGGGCGCGGCTGGGTGGTCAACCAGGGCATCTCCGGCAACCGGCTGCTCACCGACGAGGTCGGCGAGGCGGGCCTCACCCGCGTCCGGCGGGACGTCCTCGACGTCCCCGGCGTCACCCATGTCCTGCTCAACTTCGGCCTCAACGACCTCGGCAGCCCCGGCGCCATCGACCCCGCCCGCCCCGCCCCGCGACCCACCGCCGGGGAGCTGATCGACGGCTACACCGAACTGGCCCGCATCCTCCACGAGGCCGGCCTCACCGTCATCGCCCACACCATCGGCCCCTACGCCGGGACCGTCTACGAGGGCTACGACTCCGAGGAGGGCCGCGCGGTCCGCCGCAAGGTCAACGACTGGATCCGTACCACCGACGTGTTCGACGCCGTCACCGACGTGGCCGCCGCCGTCCAGGACCCGGCCGACCCCGAGCGGATCCTGCCCGCCTACGACAGCGGGGACCATCTGCACCTGAGCGACGCGGGCACGCTGGCGATGGCCGAGGCGGTGGACCTCGCGCGGCTGAGGCTCTGACGGACACGGGAGGCGTCCGGGCCGGCCCCTCCGAGGGGCGCCCGGCCGTCAGCTCTCGGCGAAGGGCGTCACACGCACCCCGGTGTCGCAGATGCGTACCTGTGCCTTCTTGCCGTCGGCCGTGGTGAACGCGGGGCGCAGCGGCCGGGACTCGCCGGGCGGGACGACGTCCAGGGCGGTGACCGGCGCGCACTCGCCGAGGCTGGTGAAGGTGAGCTCGGCGGTGGCGGAGGCGCCGGGGGCGAGGGTCAGCTTCGGGGCGTCGGCGGGGGAGCCGGTCCAGTCGACCGGGAGCTCGGTGGGGCCGCTCTCCCCGAGGAAGAGGAGGGAGGGGAAGCCGCGGACCGTGCAGGAGGCGTCGCCCGTGTTGGTGAGCACGACCGAGGCGCGGCCCTGGCCGGTGCCGCGGACCACGGCCGTCAGGCTCTGCGTGCGGCAGCGGTCGGCGGCGGGGGCGGGGAGCCGGTCGGCGCCGTAGAGGACGCCGGGGGGAGCGGAGGAGGGGCGGGGACCGTCCGTGGCCGGTACCTCGCCCGCCGCGGCGCCCGGGGAGCGGCCGGGGATGCCGTCAGCCGCGGGCCGGGACCCGCCCTCGGCCGTCGCCCGTGCGGAGCCCGGAGCCACCGCGGACCCCGACGGCACCGGGGACCCGGCGGTCGGCCCGTGCGCCCGGCCGTCGCTCGTGTCGTCCGAGGACGACGAGCAGCCCGCCGCCCCCGCCAGGAGCAGGGCCGCGGACACGGCGATCAACGGTCGGTGCATAAATACGAGGGTATGAGAAGATCCCGCCGATCAGTGCATCGGCGCCGCCGAGGGCACCGCCTCTCCGAAAGGCACGCACGTCTGTGAACGCGAGCGACGGCAACCGCGGCCTGCGCCGCAGACGCCTCCTGGGCGCGGGAGCGGTCACCCTGGGCGCGGCCGGGGCGGCGGCCGCCGGGCAGCTCCTGCCGGCCTCGGCCTCTGCCGGCGGCCCCGCGGCCTCGCCGGGGCCCGGTGTCACGGTGAGCGGCACGGTGTTCAAGCTGGGCGTCGCCTCCGGCGACCCGCTGCCCACCGCGATCCTCCTGTGGACCCGGCTGACCCCCGCCCAGCAGGGCACCTCCGGCATCCTGCCGCCGACGGTCCCCGTGACCTGGGAACTGGCCGCGGACAGCGGCTTTGCGAAGATCGTCAGGAGCGGTACGGCGACCGCGAGCAGCGCCCTCGGCCACAGCGTCCACGTCGACGTCACCGGCCTGACCCCGGCCACCGACTACTGGTACCGGTTCAAGGCCCTCGGCCGCACCTCCCGCACCGGCCGCACCCGCACCGCCCCCGCCGCCGGCACCACCCCCGAGCGGCTGCGGATCGCCCTCGCCTCCTGCCAGAACTGGCAGCACGGCTACTTCACCGCGTACCGGGACATGCGCGAGCAGCTGCCGGACCTGGTGCTGTTCGTCGGCGACTACATCTACGAGAGCTCCGCCTACTCCTCCCGCGTCCGCCGCCACGAGGGCACCGGAGCACCCGTCACCCTCGCCCAGTACCGGGCCCGCCACGAGCAGTACGCCACCGACCCCGACCTCCAGGCGATGCGCGCCACCGCCCCCCTCGTGGCCGTGTTCGACGACCACGAGGTGGAGAACGACTGGGCCGGCGACAAGGCCGGCGACCCGGTCGCCTGGCCCCCGGACAAGTTCCTGGCCCGCAGGGCGGCGGCCTTCCAGGCGTTCTACGAGCACATGCCGATCCGCACCGCCCAGAAGCCCACCGGCCCGGACGCCCATATGTACCGCGCCCTCGACTTCGGCGCCCTGGCCCGCCTCCACGTCCTCGACACCCGCCAATACCGCGACGACCAGGCGGCCACCGCGGCGGGCGCCCTGGAGAGCGGCCGCGTCATCATGGGCGACACCCAGCGCACCTGGCTGCTGGACAGCATGAAGCAGTCCGGCGCGCGCTGGAACCTCGTCGCCTCCCAGGTGATGATGGCCGAGACCGACTTCCTGGCCGGCGAGGGCAAGGCGTGGTCCTACGACGCCTGGGACGGCTACCAGAAGGAACGCGCCGCCCTGCTCGCCGAGTTCCGCACCCTGCGCAACCCCGTGGTCCTCTCCGGCGACCGGCACCGCACCATCGTCAGCGACCTCAAGCTGGACTACGCCGACCCGGCCTCGGCGGTCGTGGGGGCGGAGTTCGTCGGTACGTCCATCTCCAGCGGCGGCGACGAGGACCTCCAGGCGTTCGCCGCCGAGTGGGCGCCGAAACTGGCCGACAACCCGCACTGGAAGATGATCGACGCCCGCCGCGGCTATCTCCTCCTCGACATCACGCCGAGCGGCATCGACGCGCGGCTGCGCACGGTCTCCACGGTGGTGACCCGGAGCGGCACGACGACCACGGCGGCGACGTTCCGCGTGGACGACGGCGTGCCCGGCGTGCGGCAGGTCGGGGTGAGCGCATGAGCCGCGGAGGGACGGTGCCGGGAACCCGCCGGCGGGGCCTGCTGCGGGCGTCCGTGCTGGCCGCGGCCTCGGCACTGCTCGCCTCGGGCGCCTTCGTGGCGCTGCCGGGGGACGCGGAGGCGGTCACCCCCGCACGGGCCGACTTCGACGGGGACGGCACCTCCGACCTCGTCCACCGCAATGTGGCGGGCCAGTTGCACATCGACACCGGCGTGACCGAGACGATGGTCCTCGACACGGACGTGTCCAGGGTCAAGGACGTCCTGACCCCCGGCGACCTGGACTCCGACGGCGTCCAGGACGTGCTGACCCTCAGCGCCTCCGGCGTCCTGCGCCTGCACCCCGGCGTCCACGCCCGCGTGCCGGGCGGCCTCGGCTCGTACCGCACGGTGGCCACGGGCTGGCAGATCTACAACAAGGTCGCCGCACCGGGCGACCTCGACCGCGACGGCAGGGCCGACCTGCTGGCCCGCACCCCGTCCGGGACGCTCTACCTCTACGCCGGCGACGGCAAGGGAGCCTTCGCCGGCCGGGTGCGGATCGGCACCGGCTGGCAGCAGTTCGACCAGCTGATCGGCGCCGGAGACCTCGACGGCGACGGCAACGGGGACGTGCTCGCCCGCACCCCGGCCGGTGTGCTCTACCGCTATCCGGGCAAGGGCGGCGGCTCGCTGGGCGGCCGGGTGGCGGTGCCGGGGGCGGACTGGGCCTCGTACAACCAGATCATCGGCGGCGGGGACTGGGACGGCAACGGCACCACCGACCTGCTGGCCAGGGACTTCACCGGCGCCCTGTGGCTGCGCCCCGGCGACGGCAGGGGCTCCTTCGGCACCCGCTCCGCGCGCGGCACCGGCTGGGGCAAGGTCACGCAGTTCGCGGGCGCGGGCAACAACCCGCACTTCGGCAAGTACGGGATCATGGCCCGTACGTCGTCCGGCTCGCTCTACACCTACGAGGTGACGGGCACCGGCACGCTGACCAGCAGGCTCGCCGTCGGCTCGGCGGCCTGGCCCCCGTCCACCACCCGCCTCGCCCACGCCTCGGCGCTGCGCGACAACGGCCTGTCGGACCTCGTGGTCCACTCGGTGAGCACGGGCCGCCTGACGAACCCCGCGTACTACGCGCTGACGGACCCCGAGATCGCCGGCGGCTCCCCGTCGTACCGCCGCATCCTGGGTCCCGGCGACCTGACCGGCGACGGCAAGGGCGACCTGCTGTCCGTGACCTCGACCGGCACGGTCTACCTGAACGCGGGCACGGGTTCCGGCATGTCGGTCGTCCCCCGCGTCCAAGTGGCCACCGGCTGGGGTGCCTACAACGCCCTCGTCGCGGGCGGCGACTTCACCGGCGACGGCCGCCCCGACATCCTCGCCCGCGACACGGCCGGCGTCCTGTGGCGCCTGACCGGCACCGGCTCGGCGTCCGCCCCGTTCGCCGCCCGCGTCAAGCTGGGCACCGGCTGGCAGCAGTACGCCAAGCTCTTCTCCCCGGGCGACGCCGACGGCGACGGCAAGGCGGACCTGATGACCACCACCTCCACGGGCGCCCTCCACCTCCACGCCGGCACAGGCACCGGCACCCTCAAACCCCGCGTCACCAAGGCCCCGACCGGCTGGTCCTCCTGGACCGACCTCCTGTGACGCCTGCGGTCAGGAGCCGAAGTAGGTGGTTCCCGCGGCCACGAGCAGGCCGATGAGCAGCGTCGTGACGGCCGGTGCGTAGGTGGTGGCGGGGCGGGTGGCGGTGGTGTCCCTGAGGTGGTTCCTGATGAGTCCGCGGCAGGCCATGCCGAACATGACCGGGATCATCAGGGTCTTCAGTTCGTCGAGGTCCGCGTGAGGGTGGCGTCCCGTCGCGAGGGCGCCGATCAGGACGCCGGCCAGGGCGGCGAGGGCGACGGGGAGGGGGAGTTCGAGGCGGAGCAGCCGGCGCCGGGCCGGGTCGCGGCGGGCGCGGAATCTGGTGACGCCGTACGCGGCCAGGGTGAGTGTCGCGAGGGCGAGGGAGATGACGGCGGCGGCTTGCCAGAAGGCGACGGGCATGGGGGGTCCTGGGGGTGTGGGGTGGGGGTGCCGCTCCGGGAGGACTCGGGCGAGCCCTCCCGGAGCGACGGATTTCACGGTGCTACAGGAGTGCTCCGCAGTCCTCTTGGACGGAGGAGATACCCATGAAGCTGGCTATGGCTCCACCGATCAGGCCGGCGACGCGCTTCCAGTTGCGCCGGGGCTTGTTCCTCAGGGACTTCAGGATCCGGTAGGTCCGCTTGAGACCGGCCTTGCGGATCACCTTGACGGCCTTCCTGATCTTCAGTGCCCATCCCGCCGCGGTGAATCCGATGACGACATCGAAGATCGCGTACGCGCACTTCCAGATCTGCCAGACCGTGTTGTTCGACCACCACCACTTGCCGTTGAGGTCGTACATGGTGATCGGGTCGACCGGGTAGCCGTAGGCGTTCGCGCCGCCGCCCGCCACGGGGTCCAGCTGCAGGAAGCGTCCCGTGGACGAGTCGTACAGCCGGGCGCCCATCAGTGTGAGCCCGGACAGCGTCTCACCCGAGCGCTGTTCCGCACCGAGCCACCCGTACCGTGCCGGGACACTGCTGGCCCGTACGTTGCCGTACTCGTCGGTGTCCTGCACGACGGGCGCCTTGCTGGTGTCGAGCGGAAGCTGGACCGCCACGTCGCCGTGGATGTCACTGAGCTGGAGCACAGTGCCACTGGTCTTGCCCGTGGTGGCCGCGAGGCTGCCGCCCAGCGACTGCACGTATCGCGTCACCGCTCCGGTGCCGGCGTCCTCCAGCGTCCAGCTCGGCTTGTCACAGCCGCAGTCGTAGTGGTTGACCTTCGACTGGGTCTGCGTCCACGTGCCGCCGCTGTTCGTCTCGACCGTCCAGGAGCGGATGCGCTGGGAGGCGTCGACCTTCCAGGTCTGCCGCTGGCTGCCGGCCGTCTCCCGGTAGATCCGGTCGTTGTTGTAGTACTCGAGACTCACCCCGCCCGGCTGGGCGGTGGTGCGGCCGAACGCGTCGTACGCGTAGCCGGTGCCGACCTGCCGGTCGGCGCTGTCGTACGTGTACCCGGTGGTGCTGCCTCCCGTGGTCGGGCAGTCCATGCCCGGGGAGCCGGTCGCCGACGTGCGGGACGTCCGGTTGGACCGCTTGTCGAAGACGTACGTGCGCTTGGTGCACACGGTCTCCGCGGTGTCCTCGACCGACGTCAGCCGGCCGACGGCGTCGTAGCGGTAGACCTGGTCGGAGATCTGCGCGTCCGAGGTCACCTGGCCGTGGATGGACCGGGTGGTGGTGTCCGACTGCACGATCACGTTGTCGCTGGTGCGCGTGTACGTGCGGTCGATCGGCGTGCCGGCCGGGTCGATGGACTGCTCCAGCGTGTAGCCGCCCGGCAGCGTCTCGCTCACGACGGCACCGTCGGCGTCGTAGGACGCGGTGAACGTGCCGGCGACGGAGTCGACCTGCTTGGTGACCAGACCCCGCGGCTCCGCCGTGTGGTCGTAGCTGTACGTCACCGTGGACGGGACGTTGTTGCTGCTCTTGACCGGCCTGCCGAGCAGGTCGTACTCCGTGGTCGTCACACCGCCGTCGGCATCCGTGTACGAGATGGGACGGCCGAGCTTGTCGAACACGGTGGTGAGAGTCCCGCCCGTGGGCGAGACGGTCTTGATCTCACGGCCGGTCTGAGCGTCGTACTCGGCGGTGGTCTCGGGGGCGGTCTGACCGACCCCGCCCGTGATCTTCACCGAGGTGACCCGGCCCGCGGCATCGCTGCCGACCGTGGTGACACGGGTCGAGCCGTTGGCCGTCTCCGTGGTCCTGGCCGCCAGACCCCACCAGTTGTACTCGATCGTCTTGGCCGGCAGCTGGGACGGGTTGGTGCCGCCGCCGGTGATCGCTCCCGCCGGACCGGTGGAGCAGACCAGGTCGGCCCACTCGGGACGGCCCGCACACGGACCCGTGCCGGACGCCGACCAGTACGTGGTCACCCGGGTGGTGGCGTCGGTGCCGCTCCCACCGGGCTGGATGACCTTGGTCTCCCGGCCCTGGGCGTCGTACTCGGTGGTCTCGGTGAGCGCCAGCCCCGCCGGGTCCTCGATCTTCTGGGTCGGAAGGCCCTTCGCCCAGTCGTAGACCGTCTGGACGACGCGCGTCTCCCCGTGCACACCCGGGTGCTCGCGGACTTCCGCTCCGGTCGTGACCTTGGTGATCTGGTCCTTGATCACGGCACTGCCGTCGGTCGGACGTCCCTGGTCGTACGCGTTGACGGTCCAGGAGCGCGCGGTGACCGAGGTGCCCGCGGCGACGAGCGTGGTGGTGCCCGACATCAGATCCGCCGTCAGGTCGATCCGCCTGAGGGGACCGAACTCCTCCAGCTCCCGCGTGCCCTTGGCGTCGAACACCGTCCGCGTGGACAGCAGCTCCGCCCGCTCCGCGGTGGGCAGGCCCCCGATGCCGAGGTCGTTGCGGGCGGCGATGTGCGCGGCCGAGGTGCCGATCGCCAGCGCGCGGTTGCCGGCGGTCAGTTCACGGACCGTGTTGCCGAACCGGTCGTGCTCGGTGGTGGTGATGTGCCCGCCGGGAACCGCCTTGTTGACGGTGCGGCCGGACGTGTCCAGGTAGTGGACCGTGGCCCGCCGGTAGTCACCCGCGGTGAGCGACGCACCGGCGTGGGACGCGGGGACCGAGTCGGCCGGGAAGACCGCGGTCGCGTCGGCGGGGCCGTCCGTCTGACCCCACGCCCTCACATCGGCGGCGCCCATCTGGTACGGGGCAGCGGTACCGCTGAGGGGTACGTCGTACACGACCGAGGTGACGGCCTCGCCCGAGACGGTCGAGGCGGTTCCCTGCTGCAGCGCGGGCCGCGACACCTTCAGCAGCATGCCCTCACCGGCGGCACTGCTCGAACCGGCCTTGCCGTAGGTGAAGGTCCACGGCAGCTCACCGGGCGGCGTCACCTTCGTGACCCGTCCGGCGGTGTCGTAGTCGTACTCGGTCTTCAGGGCCGGCGAGATCTGGGTGTCCCAGGTCTGCCGCAGGCGCCCGGAGGCGTCGTAGGCGTAGCTCTGCACCGTCTTCGGGGTGGCCGAGGCGGCGCCGGTGTCGGTCGACCACAGGCGGATCTCCTTCACCTGCCCCGCGAAGTCACCGAAGACGCTGTCGGTGGCGGTGGTCGACGTGGCGTACACGTACTCCAGCACCCGGCAGCCCTTGGTGGAGGGAGCCGCCTTGCAGGCCGCGACCGTGGTGGCCGAGGTCGGCGCGTAGACCTTCTCGGGCCGGGCGAGTTCCTTGCCGTTCACGGTGACGGTCGTGGACTCGACGCTGGTGGTCGACTCCGTCTGACCGTTGTTCCTGCTGCTGCTGACCTGCCAGGTCGTCGCGCCGGCGGGCTTGGTGAACTCCGTGACGGCGCCCTCGGTGTCGGAGAGGGTGAAGGTGCCGCTGGTGCTGCCCTTGAGCGTCAGCGACTCCGAACCCGGCTCGGGGATCCAGCCGGTCCTGTCGGTCGTCGCGGTGAAGTGGATCGCCGTGTCGTCCGAGGTCACCACGTCGACCGCGGTGTCGGAGATCATCCGGACATGGCTGTAGTCGGAGGCGCTGATCTCCGCCGTCGTCCCGCTGACCCACTCCTTGCCGAAGATGGGCACCTGGCCCTCCTGCGTCGCGCTGGGCGTGCGGGAGGAGGCGGAGCGCTCCACGGCGAGACCGAAGTGGGAGACGTCCGTCTCGGACAGGGAGTAGTCGCCGGTCAGCAGGTTCAGCGAGCCGGGGCCCACGGCCTCGGCCGCCGCGTTGTCGGCGTTGCGGTCGACCACGACCGTCAGCGGGTCCGAGCTGCCGGACGCGCCGGCCGGACCGGTGAAGTCGGCCTTGATCTCGACACTGCCGTCGGGATCGACCGTGTCGGTGGCGTTCCAGATGAGCGTCGGGTTCTTGCCGCCGGTCAGCGCGACGGGCCACGCCGTCAGCGCCTGCCCGTCCTTGGTGACGTCACCGGCGGGAATCCTCACCCAGGCATCGGCCTCGGAGCGCCGCCAGGAGAAGGCCACCGCGTCGTACTTGGTGGCGTCGGCCTCGGCGACCAGCGGCAGGCGGCGGGCGGTGCGCTCACCGTCGGCGGGCTGGACGAAACCGCCCGGGCCCGCGTGGAAGTCGTACTCCACGGCCTCGGACTTGTTGTCCGCCTTGTCGACCTGCCGCACCTGCAGGGTGTGGGTGCCGTCCTTGGGCGGGGTGACGGTGATGGCCTTGGCGGCGGTGGAGCCGCCGGTCGCGACCTTGGTCCAGGTCACGCCGTCCAGCGACCACTCCAGCCAGTTGTGGTCCGTGCCGTTGGGGGTGACGTTGAAGACGCCGGGCTGGCCCGCGCCCTTCACCCAGGCGTTCGACGGGTAGTCCGTGGACGTGACGGCGGTCGGCGCGGACGGCGCCGTGGTGTCCACCGTGAACGTCTTCCACGCCGACCAGCCCAGGTTGTAGTGGGTGCCGTCGTAGGGGGAGGTACGGAACTTGTACGTCTTGCCGTTGGTCAGCACACCGGCGGGAACCTTCACCGAGGCGACCTGGCCGGAGGGGACGTACGGGGAGACGAGGACCTCGCCGACCTGCGTGTTGGTGACGTTGTCGTAGATCTGGAAGGTGCCGTTGACCTTGTCACCGTTGGCGTCGACGAAGGTGTCCCGCAGCGTCGGCGTCACCGTGTTCACCACGTAGGCGCCGCTGTAGGAGAAGTACGGCGGGCCGGCCTCCTGCTTGGTGCCGGTGCGCGGCCGGTAGTTGTAGGTCACCGTCAGCTTGGGCGGGTTGGCCGCGGCGTTCGCGGAGTTCACCCGCTTCCACTGCGCCGTGATCGTCTCGCTGCTGGCCCGCAGGCCCATGTGGCCCCTGGTCGCCTTCGCCGAGGCCCACTCCTGCACGAGGGTGGTCACATTGGCGTTGATCCAGCCGTCCGGGGCCGTGGTGCACGCGGTGTTGCCCCTGGTCTCGGTGGAGGTGGCCTTCTTCGCCGTCCACGTCGGCTGCGCGGTCCACCGCGAGGACGTGGAGGCGGCGCCCGTGGACCAGACCTCCCAGGGGTAGGCGACACAGTCGGTGTTGCCGGAGTGGAAGTTCCACAGGGACAGCTTCGCGTCCGTCACCAGCGCGTCCGAGATCGGCGTGGTGTTCCAGGAGATGAACGACCGGGCCGTGCGGTACGTGCCGTCGGCGTTCTTGGTCCCCGGGTTGCCCAGGTCCAGCTCGGTGTCGGCGGACCAGTCGACGGTCTCGCCCTGCTGCACATAGGTGTCGAAGGTGTTCGACAGCGACGAGGTGGAGGGGTCCACCGTCACCGGGTACTTCGTGGCCGGGTCGGCCAGGAACTCCGCGTCCGGGGTGATGACCAGGTCCACGCCACCCTTGGCCCGGACGACCTTCATGGCGACCTTCGCCCGGTTGGTGTGCTCACCGGAGACCTTGTCGACCGAGGCGTCCCACATCACCGGGGCCGGCATGACCGCCTGCCTCTTGGACTTCTTGTCCGTGAACAGCACGCTGCCGTCGGCCTGCTGGCGCACCTTCAGGCCCTTGGTCCTGAGCGGCAGGGTGTACGAGTACGCCCCGGCGGCCGGCTTCCGCTTGATCTCCACGAACTGCTCGAAGCCGGTACGCGTCGCCTCGACCACCACGTCCGCGCCCGGTACGGCGTTCACGTACTCCGCGCGCGTGCCGTCCAGCCGCGGCGCGGGCAGCCCGCCCTTCCACTGCAGCGTGATCTGCTCGTCGCCCTCGCCCAGGGTGACCAGGTCGACCGCCTTGGCCGCCTGCGCCGCCCTGAGCGAGGCCGCCGGCGTACCCGTCCTGCCGGCCAGCTTCAGGCCGCGGGGGTGGGCCAGGGGCGCGACCGCTCCGTCGGAGCGGCTGACCAGGTCCAGGTCCACGGCACGCCAGCCCCCGGCGACCGTGTCGTCCCGGAACCTCACCGGACCGGCGGTCAGCTCGGTCGTGAGCGAACCGTCCTTGTTCGCCCAGGTCGTGGAGGTCTCCGTACGCTCCGACAGGGCCTCGACCCGCTTCCCCGACAGACGTGCGGCGATACGGGCCGACGGGATGTCGGCCGCCTGGGTGACGGCTTGCTTCTTCGGCGCGGCCGGCGCCTGCGGCAGCGGCGTGGCGGCGGCCGCGGCACCGTCGAGCAGGGTGACGGTCAAGGCCAGGACGAGGCTGCCCGCTATGTAGCGGAGACTCCCCCCGGACCACAGTTGCCCGCGCTCCTCGGGCGCGGGTCTGTGAATCGACATGATTCCTCGGTCTCTTCTTCACACATGAGCACTACTTGTGCAGCGCGTGCGTGAACGTACAGGGACCGAAAAGATCATCAACGGTCCAAATAGGGCAAGTCACCGGCCCCGCAGGCCCTTCCGATGAAGATCTACATCGTTTCGTGATGCAAATACGGAATCCCGTGCCTGAGTCGGCCGGCATCGCGCCCCATCCCCCGCCCCGGCTCACGCGGGCGGGCGCGCGGGTGATACCTTCTCGCGGGATGTGGGGTGGGCATGTCGGGGGATGATCTTGCCTATCCGTTTTGCCCCGCGAGGGAGGGGCGGATTGCCCTGAAGTGGCCTCAGGGGCGAGGGCTGGCGACTGCGGCCGCGGTGGGGCCGACGGGGAATGCTTGCGGTGCCTGCGGTGTGGGCGGGCGTCCGAGCGGGCCGGAAGTGGAAGCTTTCCTGATGGCAAATCAGGTCGGGGGCGAGGCGGGGAGAGGCGGGGCGGGGACGGCCAGGGGAAGGTTCGGGAGGCCGAGCGGAAGGCCGCACGAGGCTGCTGAGACGGTGGCTGTCCTGGAGGATGGCGTCACGTGATGAGTGTCTGATCCGTCGCTCTTCGGTCGGCGTGAGAGATGACCGGCCTCGCGAACCGTTCCATCGCCGTCCTGGGAGGGAAAGTGCAGCGCAGACGACTGCTTGCCGTCGCGATCGCCATGGTGGTCGCGTCCGGGTGCGGATCGAACGAGGCGGAGCCACCGGACGACGACGGGCCCCGCCGAGCGGTCGAGTCCTACGTCGACGCCCTCAACTCCCGTGACGCCACCGCCCTGATGCGGGTCGGAGGCGTTCCGGAGGACCAGGCGGCGCAGCGTGAGGCTCGCCGCATCCTCGCGGAGAGGGGCGGTCGCGGTCTGAGGATCGCCGACCTGGAAATCGACCACGACTTCGGTCCGGACGTCGGCTCGGCCGCGCTGACAGCGCGGGACGACCACGGGAAGGACGTGCGGGAGACGGTGACGGTCGCGCGGGAGGACGGCGCCTGGCATGTCGTGGTCTTCACGGACCGGCCCTCCGACAAGTCGCCGTCATCGACGGACGATCCCGCGTAGGAGAGCTCGCCTGTCGGCGCGGACGCCGAGGGCGGAGACGCGCTTGGTCGCGTCCTGGTCGTCGAGTACGACGCTGTAGGCGCGGCCGGCGTGGCTCATCCGGAACTGGTGCGGTGACGCGAAGCGGTCGCGCCGCCCGAGCGCCGGACCGGCAAACGGCACTACCACTTCGTCGCCTCTTGAGCCCGGAGCCTTCCGGTGACCGCCAGGGCCAAGTTCCTCCCGTGGGCGGAACCACAGTCGACTTGTGGGTCACATGGCGTGTGTCCCGGCCACTACGGCTACAGCCCACTGGATGTCGGACCCGTCAGCCTGTATGGAGAGGTTCTGCCGCTCCCCGCGAACGGTGTAGACGCGACCGACGGTCACCGGGGCGCCGCATTTGACCTTGCTCGGATCTTCGTCATGAGGCCCATAGTGGATACTCACGCTGCCCTTTCCCGTGCACCGAGCATGAATGCTGTAGACAGCCTCGGTTGACGTGAACGCCGGCAGGTCTTCGCTGCGACTTCCCTGAGTGACAGGAACGAGGAAGCTGGGCCGCCGGGGGAGGGCGAGAGAGTCCTGGGGACTTTTCCCGGAAGCGGAAGCGGAGGGAACTCGGGTTGCCGGGGACTCGGTGCGGGTGGGGTGGGCACTGCCCTCGGTGTCCTGGTCAGTGCACGCCGATATGAGCAGAAGAAGCAGAAGAACCGGCACGTGCGCGGCTGGGCGCATACGTTTTCTCCTCGGAGAGAGACGTGCGCACCTCAGCTGATCGGGCCAGCCAAGGACGCCGTCCGTGATCAGCGTCGCAACTTCTCGTACCTCGCACAGCTCCCCCACCGCTGCCCGTGTGTGCCCTATGTGTACTGCGTATACGAAGGCCCTCCCGTCTGATGGACGGAAGGGCCTCTGACCAGGTGTTTCTCTGTGCCCCCGGCAGGATTCGAACCTGCGACACCCGCTTTAGGAGAGCGGTGCTCTATCCCCTGAGCTACGAAGGCGTGCTTGTGGCGAATGCGTCGCCGCGGTCAGTGTAGCGGGTGGGCTGGGGGTGGGGGGTGGGGGTTGATCAGGGGGAGGGGTGGGGGTGTGTCGGGGGGCTGGGAGACTGCGGGTGTCGGTGGAGGAGGGGGTGTTCGGTGTGAGGCTGCTGGGTGGGGTGCTGCCGCGGGGGGTCGAGGTCGAGGAGATGTTCCGGGATCCGGCCGACGTGGAGCTGTTTCCCGAGGAGGCCGCGCTCGTCGTCAACGCCGTGGACAAGCGGCGGCGGGAGTTCGGGACCGTGCGGGTGTGTGCGCGGGCGGCGTTGGCGCGGCTCGGGGTGGGGGCGGGGCCGATTCTTCTGGGGCCCAGGCGGGAGCCGTTGTGGCCCGAGGGGGTCGTCGGGAGCATGACGCACTGTGAGGGGTATCGGGCCGCCGCCGTGGCGCGGCGTGGTCATGTCGTGGCGATCGGGGTCGACGCCGAGGAGAACGCCCCGCTGCCGGAGGGGGTCGGGGGTGCCGTGCTGCTGCCCGAGGAGCACGAGGCCGTCCTCGCGCTCGGGCGGCGGCGTCCGGACGTGGCCTGGGACCGGCTGATCTTCAGTGCCAAGGAGAGCGTCTACAAGGCATGGTTCCCGCTGACCGGGAAGTGGCTCGACTTCGAGGAGTGCGTCGTGCTGCCCGATCCCGAGCGCGGCACCTTCACCGGGACGCTGCGGGTCCCCGGGCCCGTCGTTGCGGGGGAGCGGATCGGTCGGTTCGACGGGCGCTGGGCGGTCCGGGGTGAGGCCGGCGGTGGGGGGCATGTGGCCACCGCGGTGCTGGTCACGTCCGGGCGCTGAGTGGTCGCCCGCCGGCGTTGCCTCTCCTGGCCGGGCTGGCTCGCCAGGCCGGTGCCGATCGTCGTCGCCGCCGATGCCGATCATCGTCGTCGCCGCCGGTGCCGTCATCGTCCCTGGTTCACGGCAGCCCGCCCCGTGCCTGCCCCACGGCGGCCCCCCTTCCCGCCCCCCACCCCCACCCCCACCCCCACCCCCTCACCCGCGCGTGACCCGCACCCGATACCCCCCCTCCAGATCCGCCCCCGCCACCGTGATCGTCACCTTGCGGTGGGGGTCCTTGAAGGTTTCGCCGGGGGTGAAGGGGGCGTCGGAGAGTTCGGCGTGGACGTTGGGGCTGCGGGTGCAGCCGCCGCTGTCCCGGCGGGAGTCGTAGACGCGGATGGGGCCCTGGCCGGTGTCGATGTGGGCGGAGACCTTGTAGATGAGGATGCCGGGGCGGCAGACGGCCTCGTCGTTGCCGCCGCGGGTGCGCAGTTCGACGGCGTAGCCGGTGCGGCGGTCGAGGGGGACGAAGAGGAGTTTGGGGCCGCCGGGGCGGGAGAGGGGCGTCAGGTCGTGTTCCGTGACGCCTCGGGCCGCCGCGCAGGAGACCTGGGCCGGGTCCAGCCAGCCCAGCTTCCACTTGTGCCAGCCGAGGAAGTCGTTGTTGGCCCCCCAGTCCTCGCTCATGATGTCCCAGTGGCCGACCGCGCCCCCGCCCTCGGCGGTGTAGAGGTCGGGCAGGCCGAAGACATGGCCGTTCTCGTGCGGGAGCACCCGGTAGCCGGTGCGGTCGTAGGAGCCGGAGCCGTCGTCCTGGCGGGAGTAGACGAAGGAGGCGTTGGACACCGGGACGCCGTCGGCGACGGGGGCGTCGGGGTTGCCGGCGAACGTCACCGACAGGACCGTGTCCAGGGCCGAGGGGCCCGCGTTCGGGGTGACCAGGACGTTCAGGAGGTCGTACGAGCGGAAGTCGACCTTCGTGTCGGCGGCGGCCACGATGTCCTGGACCAGCCGGCGGTAGCCGGGGTCGAAGGGGGCGCCGCGCTCTATGCCGTACTCCGAGAAACGCTTCGGCATGCGCAGCCAGCCCGGGATCGGTGTCTCGGGGCGGTAGTCGAGGCGGCCGTAGCTGGCGGTGCGGAACCACTTCTGGGTCTGCGGGAAGAACTCCCGGTAGCGGTCGAGGGCGGATCCCTCGCCGGGGGCGTCGGCGAAGTCGACCATCAGGGTCAGCGCGCGGACGGTGCCGGTGGACGGGGAGTAGCCGGTGGGGGTGGGGATGCCCTCGGACATCTGGACCTCGGGACCGCCGTTGATCATGCAGGGGCCCAGCGCGGAGGAGCGGGAGAGGGCCGCGGGGCCGGGGCCGGACGCCGTGCCGCTGTGCGTCAGCCGGGCGGTGCCCGCCGATGTGCTGACCGCGAGGGTCAGTGCCGTGACGGACGCGAGGGCGGCCGCCCGGCGCGGGCGTATGCGGCGGCTGATCGGCTGCGGCTGCTGCATGCAGGGGCCCTTCGGTCCAGGCAGCCGCCGGTCACCGGCTGCACCCTTGCGATCACCCTGTGCCGGGTGTCGCGCGAGCGCGCGCTGGAGGAGCCGATCGTGCGACCGGCCCCCGCCGGGATGTGAGGCAGGTCACGTGAAGTCTTCGGGAAGTCGGGAAATAAGCGGGGACCCCTTCCCCGTTTGACCAGACGTACGGCGAAACGGGGACCCGCTCCCCGGATCGCCCGCCGCACATCCGAGGCCCACCGCCCGAACTCGACCCGTGAGGAGTACGCCGTGCAGCTGACCGCCACCTCGGCACCGCGTCCGGCGACGCGCATGCGGGCCGACGCCCTGCGCAACCGGGAGCGGATCGTCACCGCCGCCCGCGAGCTGTTCACCGAGTTCGGTCCCGACGTGCCCCTCGACGAGATCGCCCGCCGGGCCGGCGTCGGAAACGCCACCGTGTACCGGAACTTCCCGGACCGCGACGCTCTCGTACGCGAGGTCGTCTGCTCCGTCATGGACCGTACGGTCGCGGCGGCCGAGGAAGCGCTCGCCGAGACCGGCGACGCCTTCGAGGCCCTGGAGCGCTTCGTGCACACCGCCGCCGACGAGCGGATCAGTGCGCTGTGCCCCATGGTCCAGAGCACGTTCGACCACAACCACCCGGACCTGGAGGCATCGCGGCTGCGCTGCGAGCAGCTCATCGCGGAGCTCATGGACCGCGCCAAGGCGGCCGGCCAGCTCCGCCCCGACGTGGGCTTCGGCGACCTGATGGTCGCGGTGGCCCAGCTCAGCCGGCCCCCGGCCGGCACGCTCTGCCTCGACGTGGACCGTTTCGTCCACCGTCATCTGCAGCTCTTCCTCGACGGGCTGCGGGCACCCGCCCGCTCCGTCCTGCCGGGGAAGGCACTGACCATGGAGGACCTGCGCCAGACCGCTTGACCGCCACACCGCCGGACCGACCGCCAGACCGACCGCCATACCGCCATACCGCTTGACCGTCAGATTCCAGATCGCCAGACCGCCAGACCCTAGGCCGCGTGACCGGCTCACCGGCTCACCGGCTGACCGTCTGACCCGCTGACCGGCTGACGGTTCGGCAGCCCGCGCGGTCTTCCCACCCGGCGAAACAGCCGGCCGCACACCGACATCCGATCCGACGCCCACACCCAGCCCGCGGCAAGCCGCCGCCGGGTCGTGGTCCCGTACGCCCTTCTGCCGAACAAGTCCCGATATTTCCGCACGACAGTCCGTCGCGTAGTACCGAACGGGGTACCTCCATGCCTGAAACACCGTCCAAGGCCGCACCCTCCGCGGCCCCGGCCTCCTTCGCGCCCGACCCGGGTCGCTGGAAGGCCCTCGTCTTCATCGCGCTGGCGCAGCTGATGGTCGTCCTGGACGCGACCATCGTGAACATCGCGCTGCCCTCCGCCCAGCAGGACCTCGGGATCTCCGACGGCAACCGGCAGTGGGTCGTCACGGCGTACGCCCTCGCCTTCGGCGGTCTGCTGCTCTTCGGCGGCCGGATCGCCGACCTGTGGGGCCGCAAGCGCGCCTTCCTGATAGGTCTCGTCGGCTTCGCCGCGGCCTCCGCGCTCGGCGGTGCGGCCACCAACGAGGCGATGATGTTCGGCGCCCGCGCCCTGCAGGGTGTCTTCGGCGCGCTGCTCGCGCCCGCCGCGCTGTCGCTGCTCGCGGTGATGTTCACCGACGGCAAGGAGCGCGCCAAGGCGTTCGGCATCTACGGTGCCATCGCCGGTGGTGGCGGTGCCGTCGGTCTGATCCTCGGCGGTTTCCTCACCGAGTACCTGGACTGGCGCTGGACGTTCTTCGTGAACATCCCCTTCGCCGTGGCCGCGGCCGTCGGTGCCTGGCTCGTCATCCGTGAGCCGGAGGGCGGCCGCAACCGCTCCCCGCTGGACATCCCCGGCGTCATCCTGTCGACCGCGGGTCTGGTCGCGCTGGTCTACGGCTTCACCCGCGCCGAGGCCGAGGGCTGGGGCGACAGCCTGACCGTGGGCATGTTCGTCGCCGCCGGTGTGCTGCTGCTGGCGTTCGTGCTGGTCGAGGCGAAGGTCAAGGCCCCGCTGCTGCCGCTGCGCGTGGTGACCGAGCGCAACCGGGGCGGTGTCTACCTGTCCCTGGGTCTGGCGATCATCGCGATGTTCGGCCTGTTCCTCTTCCTGACCTACTACCTGCAGATCGTGAAGGGCTACTCGCCGGTCAAGACGGGCTTCGCCTTCCTGCCCATGATCGTGGGCATGATCGTCGGCTCCACCCAGCTCGGCACCCGTCTGATGATGCGGGTCCCCCCGCGCATGCTGATGGGCCCGGGCTTCCTGGTCGCCGCGGTCGGCATGCTGCTGCTGACGCAGCTGGAGATCGGGTCGTCGTACACCTCGCTGCTGCTGCCGTCGATGGTGCTGCTGGGCCTCGGCATGGGTACGGCGTTCATGCCGGGCATGGCGCTGGCCACCCAGGGTGTCGAACCGCGGGACTCCGGTGTCGCCTCCGCGATGGTCAACACCTCGCAGCAGGTGGGCGGCGCCATCGGTACCGCGCTGCTGAACACGATCGCCGCGTCCGCGACCACCTCGTACATCGAGGACCACATCCGCTCCGCCGCCGGCCGGCCGCAGCAGCAGCTGGTCCAGCTGGAGGGCATGGTGCACGGCTACACCAGCGCCATCTGGTTCGCCGTCGGCATCCTGGTCGCCGCTGCGCTCATCGCGATGACCTTCATCAACGCGGGCCGGCCGGGCGGCGGCCCGGTCGCCTCCGGTGACGGCGCGCAGGACGAGATCCGGGTTCCGGTCGTCGCGCACTGACCACCGGCCCGGCGGAAGTACCCCCGCAAGGCCCGTGCGTACGGACGAGGAAGGGGACGCCTCGTCCGTACGACTCCCCGGACCTGCCCCGGCTGCGGCCACCCGGCGCCGATCCTGACGGCGGCGCTAGCGCAGCCAGGGCAGGTCCGCTCCCGCGTCGGAGGGCTGAAGTCCCTCGGCGACGATCTCCATGATCTCGCCGAGGGACTTCTGCTGTTCCGGCGTCAGCCGGTCGAACAGCGCCTGGCGTACGGCGGCGACATGGCCGGGCGCGGTGCGGCGCAGCACCTCGTAGCCCTCCTCGGTGAGCACCGCGAACTGGCCGCGCTTGTCGGAGGGGCAGTCCTCGCGGCGCACCCAGCCGTTCTTCTCCAGGCGGGCGACCGCGTGCGAGAGGCGGGAGCGGGTGATCTTCGCGTCCATGGCCAGCTCGGTCATGCGCAGCCGTCGCCGCGGGGCCTCGGCCAGCTTCACCAGCAGGCCGTAGTAGATGTGCGGCATGCCCGCGTCCCGCTGGAGCTGGCGGTCGAGGTGGTCCTCGAGGAGGGTGGTGGCATGGAGGTAGAAGCGCCACACGCGCTGCTCCTCGGCGGTGAGCCACTGCGGCTCGCCGGAGGGCGCGGGGTGTGCCGATGCGGGTGCCGTGTTCATACGTCCACTGTACGGGCGTAGTCCTTGAAACTTAAACAAGCTTTGCCGTAGTCTCGGAGGAGAGGAAGCTTTAAGTTTCAAGTTGCTTGTCCGGAGGGAGCCGCCGCCATGTCCGCCGCCACTCAGGAGCGCATGCCCGCCCTGTACCTCTCCCACGGCGCCCCACCGCTCGCCGACGACCCCGTCTGGCCCGGACAGCTCGCCGCCTGGTCCGCCCGCCTGCCCCGCCCGAAGGCGATCCTGATCGTCTCCGCGCACTGGGAGGAGGCCCCGCTGGCGCTCGGCGCGGTCGAGACCGTCCCGCTGGTGTACGACTTCTGGGGCTTCCCCGAGCACTACTACCGGGTCCGCTACGACGCACCGGGCGCCCCCGCCCTCGCCGAGTCCGTGCGCAAGCTGCTGCGCGCCCCCGGCACGCCCGTGCAGGACATCCCCGACCGGGGCCTCGACCACGGCGCCTATGTGCCGCTCGTCGAGATGTTCCCGGCCGCCGACATCCCCGTCCTGCAGATCTCCATGCCCACCCTCGACCCCGTGCGCCTGATGGAGATCGGCCGCAGGCTCGCGCCGCTGCGCGACGAGGGCGTCCTGATCGTCGGCTCCGGGTTCTTCACCCACAACCTCGCCGCACTGCGGCACGCGGGGGCCGGGGTGCCCGGCTGGTCGGCCGAGTTCGACGACTGGGGGCGGCGGGCGCTGGAGGCGGGGGACGTGGACGCGCTGCTCGACTTCACCGCCAAGTCGCCGGCCGGGCGCCTCGCCCACCCGCGCACCGAGCACTTCGCGCCCCTGTTCGTGACCATGGGCGCCGCGGACGCGGCCGGTGAGCTCGGGGAACAGAAGTCGGTGATCGACGGGTTCTGGATGGGGCTGGCCAAGCGGTCGGTGCAGTTCGGCTAGCGCCGGGCTTCGGTTCGGCTAGCGCCGGGCTTCGGCGGGGGCCGGTGGCGATGCCGGTGCCGGTGCCGGTGTCGGGGAGGGGAGCGCGGGGCGCGCAGGCCCGGAGCTCCTGCTCGTCCCAGGCCGCGGGTCACAGCTCCTTCTCGTACCAGGCCACGTCCCAGTACCGCCCGAACTTGCGGCCCACCTCCCGATACGTCCCCACGTGCCGGAAGCCGAAGCGCTCGTGCAGCCGCACCGAGCCCTCGTTGGGCTGGGCGATGCCCGCGTACGCGCGGTGCAGGTCCTCGTCCGCGAGCGCCTCGAACAGGGCCTTGTAGAGCAGGGTGCCGATGCCGCGGCGGCCCGCGTGCGGGGCGAGGTAGACGGAGACCTCCACCGAGGTCGAGTAGGCCGGCTTGGCGCGCAGCGGGCTGGAGGTCGCGTATCCGAGGACCGCCCCCGACCTCGTGTCCTGGGCAACCTTCAGCCGGTACGGGCCGTCTTCAGGGTGGGAGAGCAGCCACGGGCGGCGCTCCTCGGCCGTGAGGACGCGGGTGTCGAAGGTGACGGCCGTCTCACGGACGTAGTGGTTGTAGATGTTGGTGAGGGCCTGGAGGTCTGCCTCGACTCCCGGTCTGACCTGCACCTCTGTCGGCTCCGACGGCATCACGACCCCCTCTGTGGCCGCACAGGGTACTGCATGATCAGAAAAATAGAGGGACGGGTTGGGAATTCTGTCCTGATTCCAGTCGTTGTTTCCATCGGATGCAGGGCACCCGACCAGAGTGGCCAACGCGTCCAGGACCACCCGCTGACCCACATCGCAAGGGAGCACGCATGGCAACCCGTGCCGTCGCCCGTCGTACGTCCGCCAGTGGCGAGACCGACGCGGCAAGCAGTGTTCGCGCCCATGGCGGCGAGATCGCCGACCGCGACCTGGTCGGCATGTACCTCGACGAGATCGCGCGTACACCGCTGCTCGACGCCGCCAAGGAGGTCGAGCTGTCCCAGACGATCGAGGCGGGTGTCTTCGCGCAGCAGGTCCTCGACGGGTACGAGGAGTCCAAGGCGGACGCCACCCGTGAGGAACTGGAGGCGCTGGTCGCCGAGGGGGAGCGGGCCAAGGACGTCTTCATCCGCTCCAACCTGCGCCTGGTCGTCGCCGTCGCCCGCCGCTATCCGCGCAGCGGCCTGCCCCTGCTCGACCTGATCCAGGAGGGCAACGCCGGTCTGGTGCGCGCGGTGGAGAAGTTCGACTACCGCAAGGGCTTCAAGTTCTCCACGTACGCCACCTGGTGGATCCGTCAGGCCATCACCCGCTCCATAGCGGACCAGTCCCGCACCATCCGGCTGCCCGTCCACCTGGTGGAGGAGCTGGGCCGGATCCGGCGCGTGCAGCGCGAGTTCAACCGCGACCAGGGCCGGGAGCCGGAGCCCGCGGAGATCGCCGCCGAGCTCGGCACCACCCCGGAGCGTGTCGTCGACGTCCTGGACTGGGCCCGCGACCCGGTCTCGCTGAACATGTCCGTGGACGACGAGGGCGAGACCCAGTTCGGCGACCTCCTGGAGGACACCTCCGCGGTGTCGCCGGAGCAGTCGGTGCTGACGCTGCTGCGCAGCGAGGAGCTGGACGACCTGATCGGCCGCCTTGACCAGCGCACGGCCTCCATCATCAAGATGCGGTACGGCATCGAGGACGGCCGGGAGCGCACCCTGACCGAGGTCGGCAAGGAGCACGGACTGACCCGTGAGCGGATCCGGCAGATCGAGAAGCACGCGCTGCTGGAACTGAAGAAGCTGGCCCGCCAGACCGGCTTCGACGCGGCCGCCTGACCCGGACCTTACGCCCCTTCGGGGGCGTACGCCGGGTGGCGAAAGGCCGCGCAAACATGGCCGTGTTCCATCGCTTCAACCGGTGGGGGTGCGGGAACAACCCTTCATGGCGCGGGAGTTCGCGGCAGCGGGAACCCTCTCGTGGGGGCGCCGCCCCTGCAGGACCGTTTCGCCGCCCTCGCCGACCGCTGCGCGACCATCCGGAGCCACGTCCCGACGCACTCCCCCCGGTGCCGGGACTTTCCCGAGCCGGGTTTCGGCGCCTCTCCCCCCTGAGCGCCGGAACCCGGCTCCTTTTGTGCGCGGGGGCGGACCGGGCCGGGTCCTGAGCGCGGGGGGGAGAGAGACCGTGCCTGTCCTGTGCGACAGGGGGGGACCGTGCCGGTCCTCTGCGACAGGGCGGACCGTGCCGGTCCTGGGCGCGGGTGCGGGGCGTATCGGTCGTGCTCGCGGGGCGGGCGGGTGCGGCTGGCCCTGTGCGGCGGGCGGGCCGGGGCTGTGCGCGGGTGCGGGGCCAGTGCTGTGCGCGGGGGCCGTGCGGTGCTGTGCTGCGGGTGGAACCCCTGACGTGGGCGTGGGAGCCGGGTGTGGGGACGCTGAAGTGGCGGGGCACCCCGGACCTGAACCCCGGGGTGGCCCGCCGGATGGCAGATTGTGCCACATCGGCATAGCCTGCCGACATGAGCAGCACCACTCCCGGACAGAACCGGCCTGGCTCGGCCGCCTCGCCGGCCACGACCGCCTCGTCCGCCGGGACGGCCTCGCCCGTCTCGCTGACCGAGCGGCGCAAGGCCGAGACCCGTATGGACATCGCCCGTGCGGCCGCCGGACTCTTCGTGGGACGTGGCCTGAAGGCGACGCGGGCCGAGGACATCGCGCAGGCCGCCGGTATCGCCCCGCGCACCTTCTACCGCTACTTCGCGACCAAGGAGGAGGCCATCGCCCCCCTCTACGCGGCGGGCGCCCAGCGCTGGGCGGAGGCGGTGCGCGAGGCCCCCGCGGGACTCGGCGTGGGCCAGGCCCTGGAGCACGCCGTCCGGCAGACCCTGCTGCCCGGCCACGGCATCTCCGCGGCCTCCTGGGAGTGGGTGCGCACCCTCATCCGTCTCGCCGACTCCAGCCCGGCCCTGCGCAAGGTGTGGGCGGAGGTGTGCCGGTCCGCGGAGGACGAGCTGGCTCGGGTGCTGGTGGAGCGGGGTCCGGGCACGCAGGGTGCTGACAACGTTGCCGTGGGTGCGGACGGGCGGTTCGTCGCCGCCGTCGCCGGCGCCGCCGTGCGGACGGCCGTGGAGGCATGGGCGGCCGGGGACGCGCCCGCCGGAGGTGAACAGGGCCCGGCGGCACTGGCGTTGCGCAACCTGGAGGCGCTGCGGGGGTTCGCGTGGGGCGGCGGAGTGTCGTAGGGCCAAGGTGGGGCAGGGGAGTGTCGTAGGGCCTCGGTGGGGCGGCGGAGTGTCGTAGGGCCTCGGCGGGCAAGGGAGTTGCCGTTGGGGATCGGCGGTCAGCCCGCCGCCCTGGTCAGGCGGGCTCCCAACTCCCGTACGCACTCCACCAGTTCCGCCGGTTCCCGTACCGTGAAGTCGAAGCCCAGCATGGCCAGCCGCAGCGCCAGCCAGTCCACCGGGCCGCCGGCCGTGCCGCGCAGCCGGCAGTGGCCGGCGTCGAGGGGCTCGGGCGCGTCCATCCAGGCGGGGAGGCGGGCGGCGACGGTCTCGGCGGGGGCGGCGAAGACGACCGTGAACGCGTAGTCCTCCTGGTGACGGCCGATCGACCGCCGCAGATACTCCGCCGCGCTGCCCGCCGGCAGCTCGCGCGGGGCGAACCGCGCGCCGGTCGCGAAGGGCTCGCTGATGCGGTCGACGCGGAAGGTGCGCCAGTCGGCGCGGTCGAGGTCGTAGGCGACGAGGTACCAGCGGCGGCCCGTCGAGACCAGCCGGTACGGCTCGGTCAGGCGGCGCGAGTCCGTGCCGTCCTTGGCCCGGTAGGCGAACCGCAGGCGCTCCTGGCCGGCCACCGCCGAGGCGATCGCGGTGAGCGTCTCGGGCGCGATGCTCGGGCCGTCGCCGATGGTCAGGGCGGTGGTCGCGGCTTGGAGGGTGGTCACGCGGCGGCGCAGCCGGGACGGCAGCACCTGCTCCAGCTTGGCCAGCGCGCGCACCGACGCCTCGTCCACGCCCTCGACGGCGTGCCCGGCGCCCGCGCGCAGTCCGACCGCGATCGCCACCGCCTCCTCGTCGTCGAGGACGAGCGGCGGCATGGCCTTGCCCGCGACCAGGCGGTAGCCGCCGTCCGACCCCTTGGTCGCCTGGACGGGATAGCCCAGTTCGCGCAGCCGGTCGACGTCCCGCCGGACGGTGCGCCGGGAGACGCCGAGCCGGTCGGCGAGCTCCCCGCCGGGCCACTCGCGGGGCGTCTGGAGGAGGGACAGCAGCTGCAGGAGGCGTGCGGGGGTGTCCGTCGTCATGCCACCGAGGATGCCGCATAAATAGGACGCCATCTGACCTAATGGGCCTCTAGCTTGTTCCTCATGACCTCCACCGCACAGCTCTCAGGGACGCAGGCGCCTGCCGACCGGCGTCGCTGGTTCGCGCTCGCCATCGTGATGACGGCGGCCTTCATGGATCTCGTCGACGTCACGATCGTCAACATCGCCATACCCTCGATCCAGGAGGACACCGGCGCCTCCTTCAGCCACATCCAGTGGA
Source organism: Streptomyces sp. enrichment culture (assembly GCF_964272895.1). Taxonomy (GTDB): domain Bacteria; phylum Actinomycetota; class Actinomycetes; order Streptomycetales; family Streptomycetaceae; genus Streptomyces. The sequence continues at coordinate 3,237,619 of NZ_OZ186832.1, read as the reverse complement.
TCACCGCGGGATACGCCCTCGCCTTCGCCGCCGGGCTCATCACCGGCGGACGGCTCGGCGACATCCACGGCCGCAAGCGGCTGTTCCTGATCGGCATCGGCGGTTTCACCGTCGCCTCCGCCCTGTGCGGACTGGCCTCCGACCCGGATGTGCTGGTCGCCGCGCGCATCCTCCAGGGCGGCATGGCCGCGCTGATGGTGCCCCAGGTGCTGTCGATCGTGCACGCGACCTTCCCGGCGCACGAACGCGGCAAGGTGTTCGGCCTGTTCGGCGCGGTCGTGGGCATGGGCGCGGTGCTCGGCCCGCTGCTTGGCGCGCTGCTGACGGAGTGGAACCTGTTCGGCCTGGAATGGCGCCCCATCTTCCTCATCAACCTGCCCGTCGGCATCGCCGGACTGATCCTCGGCAGCCGCTTCATCACCGAGTCCCGCGCCCCGAAGGCGCTGAAGCTGGACCTGGTGGGCGTCGCCCTGGTCACCCTCGGCCTGCTGATGCTGCTGTACCCGCTCACCCGCGGCCACGAGCTGGACTGGCCGGTGTGGGGCTACGTCATGATGGCCGGGTCCCTGGTGGTGCTGGCCGCGCTGGTGGCCTACGAGCGGCGCAAGGCCGCGCGGGACGGCTCCCCGCTGATCGAGCTGTCGCTGTTCCGGGTGAAGAGCTTCGCCGCGGGCATCGCCGTGCAGGTCGTGTTCGGTGTCGGGCTCGGCATCTTCTTCCTGGTGTGGACGCTGTACATGCAGATCGGGCTGGGCTGGGGGCTGCTCAAGGCCGGTCTGACCGGTGTGCCGTTCTCGATCGCCGTGTCGGTGGCGGCGGGCATCTCCGTGCAGAAGCTGGTGCCGCGGTTCGGGCGCAAGGTGCTCCAGGCGGGCGCGCTGGTGATGATCGCCGGAGTGCTGCTGTACCTGTGGGAGTCGGAGCGGTACGGGCAGGGCATCGAGCCCTGGCAGATGGCGCTGCCGCTGGTCGTGATGGGCGCCGGGATGGGGCTCATCTTCGCCCCGCTCACCGACGCCATCCTCTCGGAGGTGCCGCGTGAGCACGCCGGTTCGGCGTCCGGCCTCATCAACACCGTTCAGCAGATGGGCAACGCGCTCGGGCTCGGTCTGGTGTCCGTGGTCTTCTTCGGTGTCATCGACGACGGGCTCGCCCCGGCGCAGATCGGGTCGGCCTTCGTGGACGCCTTCCAGTACGCGCTGAAGTGGGTCGCCGGGGTCATGGGCGTGATCTTCCTGCTCATGCTGGCGCTGCCGAAGCGGCCGGTGGTGCACGCGGAGGCGGAGGCCGCGGGAGCCGCGGACACCGTGACCGAGGACGCTTCGGCCGAGGAGCCGGTCAAGGTCGGGGCCCGGCGGTGAGGTGACCCGCCGACCGACGCCGGCGGGCGGGCCGTGCCCGAGCCGAGCGGTGCCGGAGTCAGGCTCTGCCGGAGCCGGTCCCTGCCGGAGCCGGGCCGTGTCCGCCGAGCCGGTCCGGGCGCTGGAGTCGATTGGGTGTGCGCCTCTCTCGCGAGATCGCGGGAGGGGCGCACACCCGTTTTCGTATGCCGACTGGTGCCGACTGGTGCCGACTGGGACGACAACCAGCAGCTACGCCCCCCCCCCCCGATGCCCGTTTGTGTCTGCGCTGCGCCCGAACCTGTTTACTTTCCGGAAATCCGGGCGTACTGTCGCCGTGAAACCACAGGTTCGGGCACAGGTCGGAGGCGAACGGACATGTACGCACCGGAGCGACAGCAGGAGATCCTCCGGCTCGCCCGTGACGGCGGCCGGGTGGACGTCCTGTCGCTCGCCGAGGAGTTCCAGGTGACCGCGGAGACGATCCGCCGGGACCTGAAGGCCCTCGACCGCGCCGGTCTCGTCCGCCGGGTCCACGGCGGCGCCATACCGGTCGGCCGCCTCGACTTCGAGCCGGACCTCACCGAGCGCGAGGGCACGGCCGCCGACGAGAAGGACCGCATCGCCAAGGCCGCCGTCGCGGAGCTGCCCCTGGAGGGCACCCTCGTCCTCGACGCCGGTACGACGGTCGCGCGGCTGGCCGCCGCCATCCCGCTGGAGGCATCGCTCACCGTCGTCACGCACAGCCTGCCCATCGCCGCCCGCCTCGCCGACCACCCCGGCATCCAGCTCCACCTGGTCGGGGGGCGCGTACGGCACCGTACGCGCGCCGCCGTCGACGCCTGGGCGCTGCGGGCGTACGGCGAGATCCGCGCCGACGTGCTGTTCGTCGCCGCCAACGGCTTCTCCGCCGAGCACGGGCTGACCACCCCCGACCTCGCCGAGGCCGCGGTCAAGCGGGCCGCGGTCGCCGCCGCACGCCGCGTGGTCCTGCTCGCCGACTCCTCCAAGCACGGCCAGGAGCACTTCGCCCGCTTCGGCGACCTGGGCGACGTGGACCTGCTGATCACCGACAGCGGGCTGAGCCCCGACGACGCGGCCGCCATCGAGCGCGGCGGCACGGAAGTAGTACGCGCATGATCCTCACCGTCACCCCCAACCCGTCCCTGGACCGCACCTACGAGGTCCCCGCCCTGGAGCGCGGCGAGGTCATCCGCGCCACCGGTGAGCGCATGGACCCGGGCGGCAAGGGCGTGAACGTCTCGCGCGCGGTCGCGGCCGCCGGGCGGCGCACGGTGGCGGTGCTGCCGCTGGGGGGTGCGCCGGGCGCGCTCGTGGCGGATCTGCTGGACGCGCAGGGCATCGAGGTCGCGCCGGTGCCGGTCGCCGGGGCCACCCGCTCGAACATCGCCCTCGCGGAGTCGGACGGGGTGCTCACGAAGATCAACGCGCCGGGTCCCGAACTCTCCGCGGCGGAGCAGGAACTGCTGCTGGAGACGGTACGGGAGCGGTCGGCGGGCGCCGACTGGATCGCGTGCTGCGGGAGCCTGCCGCGCGGGCTCGCGCCGTCCTGGTACGCCGATGTGGTCGCCCGGGCGCACGCCGGAGGCGCGCGGATCGCGCTGGACACCTCGGGGCGGGCGCTGCTCGAAGCGCTGCGGGCGCGGCCCGACGTGGTGAAGCCGAACGCCGAGGAGCTCGCGGAGGCCGTCGGGCGGCCGCTGGCGACGGTCGGCGACGCGGTGAAGGCGGCCGAGGAGCTGCGCGAACGGGGCGCCCGCGCGGTGCTCGCCAGCCTGGGCGCCGACGGGCAGCTGCTGGTGGACGACGCGGGCACCTGGTTCGGCAGCGCCCGCGTCACCACCGTCCGCTCCAACGTCGGCGCCGGTGACTCCTCCCTCGCCGGCTTCCTCATCGCCGGCGGCACCGGCCCCGACGCCCTCGCCTCCGCCATCGCCCACGGCGCCGCCGCCGTCCAGCTCCCCGGCAGCGTGATGCCGACGCCGGCCGATCTGGACCCGGCCGCGGTGACGGTCACGGCGGATGTGCCGGTGGACCGTGAGCTGAGGGAGCCGGTGTCATGACGTACGCGCGTACGCGACCGGCCCACGGCGACCCCGAGCCGCCTACGCGGAGCGAGCACCCCCGAGCAGTGGCGGGCCGTCCCCACCCCCGCCACCCCCTGACCCCCCACCGCACCCCCGTCCCCACCCCCGCCCTCCCCACCCCACGGGCGATACGCGTGCGAAGGAGCCCGCGATGAGCGACATGATCACCGCGGACCTGGTCGATCTCGACCTGTCCGCCGACACCAAGGAAGCGGCGGCACGCGCCCTCGCCGAGCGCATGGTGACCCTGGGCCGGGTGACCGACCTGGAGGGCTTCCTCGCCGACGTGGCCGCCCGCGAGGCACAGATGCCGACCGGCCTGGACGGCGGCATCGGCATCCCGCACTGCCGCAGCGCCCATGTCACCGAGCCGACGCTCGCCTTCGGGCGCAGCGCGGCCGGCATCGACTTCGGTGCGGCCGACGGCCCCGCCGACCTGATCTTCCTGATCGCCGCGCCCGCCGGCGCCGACGACGCCCATCTGACGATCCTGTCCTCGCTGGCCCGGCAGCTGATGAACGCCGAGTTCACCGACGCGCTGCGGGCCGTGGGCGACCCCTGGGCCGCGGCCGCGCTCATCCGCGGCGAAGAACCCCCGGCGGCGGCGCAGACCCCCGCCGCTCCCGAGAACTCCGTGGCGGCGCCGGTGGCGGCCTCCGCCGACGCCGCCACGGAACCCGCCACCCCCGCCTCCGCCCCGGACCCCGCCGCCGTCTCGGACACCGGCCCCGGCGACGCCGGGCGCCGGCCCTTCCGGATCGTCGCCGTCACCTCCTGCCCGACCGGCATCGCCCACACCTACATGGCCGCCGAGTCCCTGGAGAACGCCGGCCGCGAGGCGGGCGTCGAGATCGTCGTCGAGACGCAGGGCTCGGCCGGCTTCACCCGCCTGGACCCGGCCGTCGTCGCCGCCGCGGACGGCGTGATCTTCGCCCACGACGTCCCCGTACGCGACAAGGACCGCTTCGCCGGCAAGCCCACCGTCGACGTCGGCGTGAAGGCGGGCATCAACCGCCCGGCCGAGCTGATCGCCGAGGTGCGCGAGAAGGCCGCGCGCGGTGAGGTGAGCGCCGGGGCGCCCGCCACGGCCGGTACGCCGGTCGAGCGCGCCGGTTCCCCCGGCGAGGGCTACGGCACCAGGCTGCGCAAGTGGCTGATGTCCGGCGTCAGTTACATGGTCCCGTTCGTCGCCGCGGGCGGTCTGCTCATCGCGCTGGGCTTCGCGATCGGCGGCTATCAGATCAACGAGGCGCCCTCCGTCATGGACCACTTCACGTGGACGCAGGCGGACAGCTGGGGCGCGCTGTTCTTCCAGATCGGCGCGGTCGCCTTCGGCTTCCTCGTCCCGGTCCTCGCCGGTTACATCGCCTACGGCATGGCCGACCGGCCCGGCCTCGTGCCCGGCTTCGTCGGCGGCGCGATCTCCCTCACCATCAACGCCGGCTTCCTCGGCGGCCTGGCCTCGGGTCTGATCGCCGGTGCGGTGGTGCTCGCCATCCAGCGGGTGCGGATCCCGGCGGCGCTGCGCGGCATCATGCCGGTGGTGGTGATCCCGCTGATCTCCTCGGCGGTCGTCGGTTTCCTGATGTTCGTCGTGATCGGCAAGCCCATCGCCTCCGCGCAGAAGGGGATGACCGACTGGCTGAACGGCCTCACCGGCACCAACGCCGTCCTCCTCGGCGCCCTCCTCGGCCTGATGATGTGCTTCGACCTCGGCGGACCCGTCAACAAGGTCGCCTACACCTTCGCCACCGCCGGTATCGCCGTCGCCGACCCCGGTGACTCCGCGATGAAGATCATGGCCGCGGTGATGGCGGCCGGTATGGTCCCGCCGCTGGCCATGGCCCTGGCGACGACGGTGCGCGGCAAGCTGTTCAACCGCGCCGAGCGCGAGAACGGCAAGGCCGCCTGGGTCCTGGGCGCCTCCTTCATCTCCGAGGGCGCGATCCCGTTCGCCGCGGCCGACCCACTGCGTGTCATCCCCGCCTCCATGGTGGGCGGCGCGGTCACCGGCGCCCTGTCGATGGCCTTCGGCGCCACCCTGCGCGCCCCGCACGGCGGCATCTTCGTGGTCCCGCTGATCGGTAACCCCTTCCTCTACCTGGTCGCCATCGCGGCCGGCGTCGCGGTCACGGCGGCCCTGGTCGTCGTCCTGAAGAGCCTGCGCAAGCCGGCCCCCGGGGCGGCGGAAGCCGAGCCCGCGGAGGGCCGGGCGGCGGCGCGGTCCCCGCAGGCCGAGCAGGCCGTGGTGGCCTGAACCGGCCACTTGTCCCTTTCGGGTGCTGTGAGTTGTTCACGGCACCTGAGCGGAACCAGGTCAACTGCACCACCTGCGAGATACGTCACGGTCCGGGCCCAAAGGCCCGGACCGTGGTGTGTACTGGGGCGCATGCCTGAGCACGTCTCGATCCTTCAGTGGGTGGGCGTCGCCGTCCTCGCGTCGGCGGCCGCCGTCTGCGTGACCGGCCTGGCCCGCGTCCTGCGCCGCGGCCGAGGCGAGGACACCGCACGGGACCCGGGGCCCACCGTCCTGCCGGCGCTCCCGCGCCAGCGGCAGGCGGGCCCGGACCTGGAGTCGGTCGAACTGACCCCCGCCGAGAGGGCCGCCTTCGCGGGCCTGGTACGGCAGTTCGCCGACGGCCACTGACCCGGCCGGCCGGACCGACGGCCGAGGTTCCGGTAGGTCGGGCCGACGGCCGATGTTCCGGCAGGCCGGACTTACGGCCGCTGACCCGGCAGGCCGGGTCGACGGTCACCGACCGGCAGGCCGGACCGACGGCCGCTCACCCGGTAGGCCAGGTCGACGGTCATTGACCCGGCAGGCCGGCCCGACGGCCGATGTTTGGGCAGGTCGGACTTACGGCCGCTGATCCGCCAGGCCAGGTCGACGGTCACCGACCGGCAGGCCGGGCCGACGGCCACTGACCCGGCCGGCCCCGGCCGGGCCGTCGGTGCGCGGTCAGGAGACCTGTGCCGCCCGCCGCTCCATCGCCTCCCGGGCCGCGTCCTCGCTCGTGTACACCTCGCACATGTGCCGCCCGTCGGGCGTCGCCGTGTGCTCGACCTCCCACAGGGACACCTCCCGGCCGTCACGCAGCAGGAACGCGTGCTCGTAGAGCGAGAACCCCAGCCCGATCCGGCCCGCCCGGCACGGCCGCCCGAACGCCTGCGTGATCTGGTGCGCGAACGCCGTGGCCAGCAGCGCCGCCGTCTCTGCCCCCGGACGGTCCGGGTTCTCCGCCCGGCGCAGCAGCCGGCGCGCGTGGTCCGCCGAGTCGTCGGGCACATACGCGTGCCGCGGTCCCGGCACGGAGGGCAGCGGGGCGAGCACCGGCAGCTCGAAGTCCGGTGTCTCCGGCGGCAGGGGCAGGCGGTCGGTGGCCTCGCGCAGCTCCTCCTCGTCGATGTACACCTCGTGGTGCACCCCGCCCGACGCGGTGTTGTGCACCAGCTCCCACAGGGTGAGCGCGGAGCCGTCGGCCAGCAGCCAGGTGTGCCGGTACGTCTCCCGGTGCCGGCCCGCGCTGTGGTGCGCGGAGTGCAGCGAACTGTCGTGCGCCAGCGCGGCGTCCAGGCGCTGTATCACGTCGTCGGGCAGCTCGAAGGAGTTCAGGGCACGGCCGAGCAGTCGCGCGAGGTGCTCCTCCGGAGACTCCGGCGACTCGTGGGGTTCGTACGCTGCGGTCTCGTACGGAACGCTCAAGGTTTCTCCCGGCGTCGCTGCATGTCACCTTGTGGGTGCATACCGTAGCCCCTCGGTCGGACATCATGTCCGGGAACCGAGAAAACGTACGCGGGGAAAACGGCCGGGCCGCCGAAGAAGTTCCCGCACGGCCCGACCTCTCGTCAAAATCCGCTGGTCGGTGTCGATTTGGCCGCCGTCGACACCCGTCAGACCGCGCTGCCCGCGACCCAGTCGCTCCACGCCATGTTCCAGCCGTTGAGCCCGTTGTCCGGCGCCACGGACTTGTCGGGGGAGTTCTTCACGACCACCACGTCACCGACGAGCGAGTTGTCGTAGAACCACTTGCCCGTCGTGTCCCCCTGCGCCCCCTGCGTGTCCTGGAGTCCCACACAGCCGTGGCTCGTGCCCTGCCGGCCGAACGGCGGGTTGCCCTTGTCGTACCAGTAGTTGCCGTGGACGAAGGTCCCGGACTGGGTCAGCTGCATCGCGTGCGGCACGTCCGGGATGTCGTACTGCCCGGCGAAGCCGACGGTCGAGCCGTCCATCCGCATCTGCTCCCACTTGCCGGAGATCACCATCTGCCCGTTGTAGGTGGGCGTCTGGGCGCTGCCGGCCGAGATCGGGATCGTCCTGACCGTGGTGCCGTCCCGCACGACGGTCATCGTCTGCGTGGCCGCGTCGACCGTGGAGACCTGGGAACGGCCGATGGTGAAGGTGACCGTCTTCTTCTGCACGCCGTAGACGCCGTTCGCGCCCTCGACGCCGTCCAGGTCGATCTTCATCGTGACCTTCGAGCCGGCCTTCCAGTACTCCTGCGGCCGGAAGTCGAGCCGCTGGGAGCCGAACCAGTGCCCGACCACCTTCTGCCCGCTGTCCGAGGTCACCGTGATGTGCGACTGGACCGCCTTCTTGTCGCTGATCTCCTTGTCGAAGGTGAACGACACCGGCATCCCCACGCCCACGGTGGTGCCGCCGTCGGGCCGATACGTCCCGATGAAGCTGTTCTCCTCCGAGACCGTCGTGAACTTCGCGTCCGCCTTCGCCGTGCGGCCCTTGTCGTTCTTCGCCGTCGCCGAGATCCGGTACGCCGTACCGCGCTCCAGCTGCTCCTTCGGCTTCCAGGTCGTCCCGTCCGCCGACAGCGCCCCCGGCACCGCCTCGCCGGACTCCGCCTCGGTCATCGTCACGCCGGTCAGCCTGCCGTCGCTGACCTTCACGCCGGTCGTGTTGATCGACGCGCCCGTGGAGCCGTCCTTCGCCGAGATGGCGATCCGCGGCACCGGGCTCACGGTGCGGCCCCCGCCCTTCTTGTCGTCCTCGGCGCTCGCGTCGCCGCCGCAGGCCGTCAGGGTGAGGGCGCCGACCATCAGGGCGGCACAGGCCGCCACCTTGCGCCGCGAGGCTATGTCCGGCGTTGTCACGGGCTCCCCCAAGTTCGTGTGATGTACGTGGTCCGCTGCGATGCGTGGAGAAAGAGGCGGACGGCCGCGACCGGGTTCCCCTGTCATGGCCTTGCGTACGATCACGTGACAGAACCGGGACAATCGCCCGTGGAACGAGGGCGGTTGGGGCGCTCGGGACGCCCCTGGGCTCACCTGCCCCCGTACAACTCCTCATACGACGGCCACGCCCCGCCCGGTCCGTCCACCGACTCGGCGGCGCGCACGGCACGCACCAGGGCGCGCGTCACCATGTCCGCGCCGGCGGCCAGGATGTCGTTCAGGGCGAGCGGGCGGTCGGCGTCCAGCGGGCGGGCCCCGGTCGCCAGCGCGAACACCGTGTCGCCGTCGTTGAGCAGATGCACCGGCCGCACGGCGCGCGCGATGCCGTCGTGCGCCGTACCGGCCAGCTTCTGCGCCTGCGCCCGTGACAGAACCGCGTCGGTGGCGACCACCCCGAGGGTGGTGTTCAGCGGCGGCGGCGCGCTTCTCGCGGCGGTCTCGGCCAGGCGCCGGCAGGCGGCGGCGTGCACCCGCGCCTCCGGCCGCCGCAGCCGCCCCTCGAACAACTCCCCATACAGCACCCCCGTCTCGGGATCCATCGCCGAGCCCGCCGCGTTGGCCACCACCAGCGCGGCCACGGTGATCCCGGAGGCCAGCACCGTGCTCGCCGTGCCGATCCCCCCCTTGAGCGGCCCCACCGCCGCCCCCATGCCCGCGCCCACGCACCCCTCGGCCACCGGCGCGCCGAGCTCGCTCGCCGCCGCCGCCTCGACCGCGGCCCGCCCGGTGGCGGCGTCGGGCCGGGCCCGGAAGTCGCCACCGCGCCCCAGGTCGAAGACGCAGGCGGCGGGCACGACCGGCACCACATGCGTCGGCTCGGGCCCGACGGACACCCCCCGCCCCCGTTCCTCCAGCCAGGCCATCACCCCGGACGCCGCGTCGAGCCCGTACGCGCTCCCGCCGGTGAGCACGACGGCCTCGATCCGCTGGACCACGTTGCGCGGATCCAGGGCGTCGGTCTCCTTGGTGCCGGGACCGCCGCCCCGCACGTCCACGGCGGCGACCGCACCGCCCTCCGGGGCGAGGACGACCGTGGTCCCGGTGAGCCATCCGTCGCCGGTGCGCGTGGCATGCCCGACGCGCAGGCCGGCGACGTCCGTCAGAGCGTCGACTGTCATGGGGACCAGTCTTGCCCGTCCGAGGCGCGACCGGGGCGCGACCGGGGCACCGGTCATCCGGCGGCGGGTGTCAGACCACCGGCGCGGTCGCCTTCGCCTCGCGCTCCCTCGCCACCATGCGCGCCGTCAGCGTCGTACCGGTCACGACCGCCAGCGCCGACACGACGCCCGCGGCCAGGACCGCCCACTCGCCCAGGAAGGTGCAGCAGATGACGACCAGCGCCGTGACCGGCAGGACGGCCTGCTGGGCGATGCCCACCTTGAAGTGCCGGGAGTGCAGGGCCCACAGCGTGAGCAGATACAGCGCGGTGGGCAGGGTCACCGCGGCGGACGCGGCCAGCGTGGAGATGTGCGCCTTGCCGACCGTCTGCTCGACGGCCACCTCCAGACCGGCCCCGATCGCCGCGGCCGAGGCGAAGACCAGATAGTGGCCGTAGCCCCAGAGGAACGCCTGGCGGTTGGAGCGCAGATGCCCGTGGATGGGCACCACGAAGTAGATCCACCAGGCGGAGAACACGATCAGCAGACCACCCGTGGCGATCGGGAGCAGGTCGGCGAGCGCGTCGTTCTCCTCCACGCCCGTCTTCACGGCGACCGTCGCCGCGGCGATCGTCTCGCCCAGCACGATGATCGTGAACAGCCCGTACCGCTCGGCGATGTGGTGAGGGTGCCAGGCCGTCTGCCCGTCCTTCTCCGCGAGCACCGGCACACACAGCTCGGCGACCGCCATCACCAGGAAGACCCAGGGCCGGCCCCCTTCCGGCAGCACCAGCAGCCCCAGCCAGCCGACCTGGCAGAGCAGGATCCCGCCCGCGTACCGCAACGTGACGCTGCGCTCGACGCCCCGGGCCGCTCGCGCGGCCCGCAGCCACTGCGCGGCCATGGCCAGCCGCATGATCGCGTAACCGAGCCACACGGCCAGGAAGTCATGGTCCTCGAACGCCCGTGAGACTCCCGCGGCGAGCACCAGCACTCCGGCGATCTGCACCAGGGTGACCACCCGGTACAGCACATCGTCGTTGTCGTACGCCGAGGCGAACCACGTGAAGTTCATCCACGCCCACCAGATGGCGAAGAAGACCATCGCGTAGTTCGTGATCCCCTCGCCGACGTGGTTCTCGGCGAGGGCGTGCACCAGCTGGATCCCCGCCTGGGCGATGGCCACCACGAAGCACAGGTCGAAGAAGAGTTCGAGCGGCGACGCGGCCCGGTGGGTCTCGCCCCGGCCGCGGGCCACCAGCCTGCGCAGCGGCCGTCCGGCATCCGGTGGTCCTGACGGGCCCGCGGGCGGAGTCGAGCTGGATGTCATGCCCCCAGCACAGCAGATACCGGCGGGAAACTCCTGCGGAGGCGTCCCCGAGGGGGAGAAGGGGGCCGTGGCGCCGAGGGGACGCGACGCGGTCGCCGTGGGTGCCGGCGCCGGACCCGTACGCTGGAGGCATGACTACCGCATCCGCCCCCGAGCCGCGCGAGCCGAAGCCCGCGCTGATCTTCGACGATCCGTTGTCCCAGCAGTCCTCGGACGACACGGACCGTGGATGGGGCGAGCGGCCGTCCGGCGACAGTGCCGACGACCTCAGGCGCTTCCTCGACGAGAAGCCGCCCCACCACCTGTGAACACGGCGGGCGGCCCCGCGGACGAAGGCCCGCGGAGCCGCCGTGACCGTCGCCGCTAGCGCTCGCCCGGACCGACGCCGGGACCGGCGCCGCGCTGGGCGACCAGCGCGTCGCGGATGTCCTTCAGGACCTCCAGCTCGGTCACCTCGATGACCTCGTGGGTGCCCTCCCTGGCCTTCCTCTGGGCCTCCACCCGCGCCAGGTACTTCGCCATCGGCAGCACCATCAGGAAGTAGACGACCGCCGCGGTGATCAGGAAGCTGAGCGTCGCCCCGAGGACCGAGCCCCACAGGATCATCACGCCGCTCGTGACCGTCCCGTCCTCGCCCACCGTGCACGGCCCCTTGAGACAGGAGCTGTAGCTGTCGAGGTTCTTGGTGCCGATCGCTCCGACGAGCGGGTTGATGACGCCCTTCACCACCGAGTTGACGATGTTGGTGAAGGCGGCGCCGATGACCACCGCAACTGCCAGATCGATGACATTGCCGCGCGTCAGGAAGGCCTTGAAGCCCTCCCAGACGCCCGGATCCTTCTTGTCGCTCACCGCGGAGCCTCTCCTCGCACGCACAGGTTGTGGAACAAGCCGCTCCGCAACCTACGTCAGGGTGAGGCCGTCCTGTCCAATTCCGTAGCTCGATCGAGCGACTTGACAGGGTGTCACGGAGACAGCGCAGGACGTTCACCACAACGTCACCGCCAGCCGTGCCGTGGTGCTCGCCCCGGCCAGCCGGGCGGCGGTGTCGCGCGGCACCGACAGGACCACCAGGGCGCCGCTCTCGGCCCCCTCCGTCTCCGCGTCGAGTTCGGGCACCCTCCTGACCAGCGCCCCGCGGGCCACCACACGGGCCTCCCCACCCAGGGCGGTCTCCTGTGCGGCGATGACGTCGACCCGGTCGCCGGGGCGCAGCAGCCGCACCGTGGCGCCGTCGGCGATGCGCACGGGCGCGGTCACCATCCGGACCGCCCGGCGCTGCGGCGCCCGGTCCGGTGCCGGCGACGTCACCGGATGACCGCGGGGCCGCTCCGCTCGGTCGGCGTCGGCTCCCGCCCGGGGCCCGGCCGCCACGAGCGCGGCCGCCGTCACCGCGAGCCCCGCCGCCAGGGCCCGCCCGCGATGCCGTACCAGCCGGCGCAGCCGATACCGCGCGCCGCGCACCCGCACAGGGGCGAAGTGCGGCACCTCGCACGGGGCGGGGGCGTCACTGCCGGGCGGATGCGCGGACGAGAGGGGAGGGAGGCCAGGAGGCTCAGGGAAGCCGGGGAAGGAAGGAGAAGAGGGCGAGGAGGGAGAGGAGGGCGAGGAAGGCGAGGAGGGAGGAGACGCGGACACGGGAACCACCACCTGCGACGGGAATCGATGTGCAGCCCACGATGGGCTCCTGAGCCGATCCCTGCCGGAGCCCGTGGGCTACCAGCCGGTTGTGGAAAACCCCCTCACCCGAACGAGACCCTCCGCCCCCACCGCCGACGCCCGGTCCCCCGGACAGCAACGCAAACCCCGAGCCCCCATCCCTACGTACGGCAGCGCGAACCCGAGCCCCCACCCCTACCTACGGCAACGCGAACCCCGGATCCATCCCCCCGAGCGCCGTCGTGCACAGACAGTCCCGCTCCTCCGTCCCCGGCAGCGCCGCGACCGCGTCGAAGAGCACCCCCCGCAGCCGGTCCACGTTCTCCGCGAAGACCCGCAGCACCTCGTCGTGCGAGACGCCCTCGCCGGTCTCCGCGCCCGCGTCCAGGTCGGTGACCAGGGTCAGCGAGGTGTAGCAGAGCTCCAGCTCACGGGCGAGGGCGGCCTCCGGGTGGCCCGTCATGCCGACCACCGACCAGCCCTGCGCCTGGTGCCACAACGATTCGGCACGCGTCGAGAACCGGGGCCCCTCGACCACGACCAGGGTGCCGCCGTCCACCGCCTCCCAGTCCCGGCCGCGCGCGGCCTTCAGCGCGGCCGCCCGCCCGGTGGGGCAGTAGGGGTCGGCGAGGGACACGTGCACCACGTTCGGAACGGTGCCGTCCGGCAGGGGCATTCCGTCGAAGTACGTCCCCGCACGGGACTTCGTACGGTCCACCAGCTGATCCGGCACCAGCAGCGTGCCCGGCCCGAACTCGGGGCGCAGTCCGCCGACCGCGCACGGCCCGAGGATCTGGCGCGCGCCGACCGAGCGCAGCGCCCACAGGTTGGCCCGGTAGTTGATCCGGTGCGGCGGCAGATGATGGCCGCGGCCGTGGCGGGGCAGGAACGCGACGCGCCGGCCCGCGATCTCTCCGAGGAAGAGGGAGTCGCTGGGCGGCCCGTAGGGCGTGTCCACCTGGATCTCGGTCACGTCGTCCAGGAACGAGTAGAAGCCGGAGCCGCCGATTACACCGATGTCTGCGTTTCCCATGACCAGCACGGTAGCCGCCGCGGGCGGGCCGCGGGCGCCCGGCACCGCAAACGCCGAAGACCCTGCCGTCGTACGACGGCAGGGTCCCGCGAGCAGGGGTCTCAGGCGGCGGAGGTGCCGGCCGAGCTGGTCGAACCCGAGGACGAGGACGTGGAGTCCGAGGACGACGTGGAAGAGGCGGAGGAGGACGACGTCGACTTCGACGAGGCCGGCGAGCTGCTCGACGAGGAGCCGCGGCTGTCGTTGCGGTAGAAGCCGGAGCCCTTGAAGACGATGCCCACGGCCGAGAACACCTTCTTGAGGCGGCCCTGGCAGCTGGGGCACTCGGTCAGGGCGTCGTCGGTGAACTTCTGCACCGCCTCGAGGCCCTCGCCGCACTCGGTGCACTGGTACTGGTAGGTCGGCACTGTCTTCCTCCTGGCACTCTCACTCAATGAGTGCTAACGACGGTCCATAGTGACGTATTCCTGAGGATCAGTCCACCGTCACCGGCACGCGGTGACCCACGCCACGCGCCACCGTGCGCCCGGCGGGCCGCGCCACCAGGCGCGAACGCAGGGCCAGAACGGTCGCCAGGGCGAGCAGGGTGCCACCCATCGGGACGAGGAACCCGGCCCCGCCCCACAGCCGGTCCTCAAGCTGGCCGGCGATGGTGACGGCGGCCGCCTGGCCCAGCGCCACGGCGCCGGTCAGCCAGGTGAACGCCTCGGTGCGGGCGCCCGCCGGGACGAGCCCGTCGACCAGCGTGTAGCCGGTGATCAGCGCGGGCGCGATGCACATGCCGACCAGCAGGCCGAGCCCCGCGAGCAGCAGCACCGAGTGCGCGGCCCACAGGCCGGAGGCGACCAGGGCGAGCGCCGCGTAGCCGACGACCAGGCGGTGGTGCGGGGCGATCTTCCAGGCGATGGCACCGCAGGCGATGCCGGAGAGCATGTTGCCGGCGGCGAAGGTTCCGTAGAGCACGCCGTTCAGGCCGGGCTCGCCGATCGACTCGGTGAACGCGGCCAGCGACACCTGCATGCCGCCGAAGACCGAGCCGATGCCGAGGAAGGCGACGATCAGGACGCGCACCCCCGGGACGCTCAGCGCCGAGGCGTGCTTCACGCGCGCGTGCCCGGCGCCGGAGACCCGCGGTTGGGTGCTCTTCTGCGCGGCGAACAGCAGACCGCCGAGCAGGGTCAGCGCCGCCTCGGTGATCAGGCCCGCGGCCGGGTCCACGGCCGTGCACAGGGCGGTCGCCAGCAGCGGGCCGACGACGAAGGTGAACTCGTCCGTGACGGACTCGAAGGCCGCGGCGGTGTTCATCAGGGGCGAGCCCTGGAGCTTCACGCCCCAGCGGGCCCGCACCATCGGGCCGACCTGGGGGACCGAGGCGCCGGTGGGCACGGCCGCGACGAACAGGGCCCACAGAGGCGCGTGGGTCAGCGCGAGCGCGGTGAGGGTGAGGCCGGACACCGTGTGCACCAGCACGCCGGGGACCAGTACGGCGCGCTGGCCGAAGCGGTCGGCGAGCCTGCCGCTGTACGGCGCGAACAGCGCCATGGAGACGCCGGTGACGGCCGCGGCGGCGCCCGCGGCACCGTAGGAGCCGGTGGTGTGCTGCACCAGCAGCACGATCGAGATGGTGAGCATCGCGAAGGGCTGGCGCGCCGCGAAGCCGGGCAGCAGGAACGTCCAGGCGCCGCGGGTGCGCAGCAGTTGCCCGTAGCCAGGGCGGGGAGAGGCCGACGAGTTCTTCGACGGCTCGGTGGTGACCGTGGACGCCACGGCCCGTGCCTTTCTGCCGCCTGGTAGCGCGGCCCCATGGGGTGGGGGGCGGCGCCGAGAGCTGTCCTCTTGCGCGGAACTGCGGTAGATACCGTCGCCCGGTGGGCGTCACGGCCGCCATACGGTCGCGCCAGCTCTGCGTCAGGCAGAGTTGGTTCGATCAGGGTCCGCCTTGATAGTACAAGAATCTACGCGCGTTGCGCTTGTGAAAACGAGCACCATCCGGGCCATGGCCTGGGATTGCCGGCGGTGTGAACAGTGGGAAATCCGCGCTTAACGGGACGGGGCGCCCAAGGGGTCAACCTTGCGTGACGGTGAAGGCCGCCCCCGCGCCCAGGCCGCCCGCCTCAGCGTCCGGCCGCCCCCGCGCCCAGGCCGCCCCCCTCAGCGTCCGCCCGCCCCCGCGCCCCCGCGGCCCCGCGGGCGGCCCCGTCGGGCCCGCCCCCTCAGCGTCCGCCCGAGTCCCCGCCCCCCGTGCCGAGCCACCCCGCCAGCTTGCCGCCCTGGCCCACGGCCCGCAGCCGGCGCTCGGCGGCGTCGCGCACGGGGTCGGTGGCGACGACGAGCAGTTCGTCCCCGCGCCGCAGCACGGTGGAGGGCAGCGGCACGAACGATTCCTCGTCGCGCACGACGAGCGTGACCGCGGCCCCCGCGGGCAGCCGCAGCTCGCTGACCTCGACGCCGTGCATCTTGGAGCCCTCCGGGATGGCCACGGACAGCAGATGGCCGCGCAGCCGCTCCAGGGGCGCGGACTCGATGCCGAGGTCGGCGGCCCCGGACCCGTCGCCGAGGCGCAGGGTGCGGGCCAGCCAGGGCAGGGTGGGGCCCTGGATGAGGGTGTAGACGACGACCAGGACGAAGACGATGTTGAAGATGCGGCGGCTGCCCTCGACGTCGTTCACCATCGGGATGGTCGCCAGGATGATGGGGACGGCGCCGCGCAGCCCGGCCCAGGACATCAGCGTCTGCTCGGCCCAGGGCACCCGGAAGGGCACCAGGCACAGCACGACGCTCAGGGGCCGCGCCACCATGGTGAGGACCAGCCCGATGACGAGGGCGGGCCAGAAGTCGTCGACGAGCTCGTGCGGGGTGACCAGCAGGCCGAGCAGGACGAACATGCCGATCTGCGCGATCCAGCCGAGCCCTTCGGCGAAGCCGCGGGTGGCGGGCCAGTGCGGCAGGCGCGCGTTGCCCATCACCATGGCGGCGAGGTAGACGGCGAGGAAGCCGCTGCCGTGGGCGAGGGCGCCGGCGGCATAGGCGGTCACGGCGATCGCCACGACGGCGATCGGGTAGAGGCCGGAGGCGGGCAGCGCGACGTGCCGCAGCCCCCAGGAGCCCAGCCAGCCCACCGCGAGGCCGATGGCGGCGCCGATGGCCAGCTCCAGCGCTATCTTGCCGATCAGGACGTACCAGTGCTCGACCGGGCCCGCGGTGGAGAAGGCGACGACCAGGATGACCACGGGGGCGTCGTTGAAGCCGGACTCGGCCTCCAGGGTGCCCGTCACGCGCGCGGGGAGCGGAATTCTGCGCAGGACGGAGAAGACGGCCGCGGCGTCGGTCGAGGAGACGACCGCGCCGATGATGAGCGCCTGGCGCCATTCCAGCCCGACCAGGTAGTGAGCGGCCGAGGCGGTGACGCCGACGCTCACCGCGACCCCGCCCAGTGCCAGCGCGCTCGCGGCCGGCAGGGCCGGCCTGATCTCTTTCCACTTCGTGCCGAGACCGCCCTCGGCCAGGATCACGACCAGGGCCGCGTATCCGATGACCTGGGTGAGTTCGGCGTTGTCGAAGTGGATGTCGCCGATGCCGTCCTGGCCCATGAGGACGCCGATGCCCAGGTACACGAGCAGGCTGGGGAGCCCGCTGCGCGAGGAGATCCGGACCGCGGCGACCGCGACGAGCAGGACGACCGAGCAGACGAGCAGGAGCTGGTTCAGGTCGTGGACTGTCAGTGGCTGTCCCCTTCGTACGTCTTCGTTCTCTTTGCTGTCTTCGTTCCTGGGGTTCTTCGCGTTCCCTTCACGCCAACTACTTCGTTACCTTACCTAACTCTTGACGCTTTCTTGACGTTCGAGCAGGCAAGATCGAACGTCCGTCCGCGCTGGTTCCCGACTCCGCGTCAAGGGGCGTCGGGCCCTGCGCCTATGGTTGCTCCAGCGCTCTTTCATAGTCACAGCCCGACCTGCCGCTCGCGTTAGGACAGCAAGGACAGCGATGCCCCCCAACACCACCGCCTCAACGGGTCAGAAGCCCGGCAAGTCCGGCAGGAAGAAGGGGCGCAAAGCCCGACTGTTCGTGCTCGTGCTGGTGCTGGCCCTCGTCGGCGGCGTCGGCTACGGGGGTTACTGGTCCGTCAGTACCGTGCGCGCCTCCTTCCCGCAGACCAAGGGCTCGATCACCCTGGACGGCCTCTCCGGGCCGGTCGACGTCAAACGTGACGGCAACGGCATCCCGCAGATCTACGCGTCCTCCGACGAGGACCTGTTCATGGCCCAGGGCTTCGTCCAGGCGCAGGACCGGTTCTACGAGATGGACGTGCGCCGGCACATGACCTCCGGCCGCCTGTCGGAGATGTTCGGCAAGAGCCAGATCGACAACGACGAGTTCCTGCGCACCCTGGGCTGGCACCGGGTGGCACAGAAGGAGTACGACAGCAAGCTGTCGGACTCCACGAAGAAGTACCTCCAGGCGTACGCCAAGGGAGTCAACGCCTACCTTGAGGGCAAGGACGGCAAGGACATCTCCCTGGAGTACGCAGCCCTCGGGTTCTCCCACGACTACAAGCCCGAGAAGTGGACCCCGGTCGACTCCGTCGCCTGGCTGAAGGCGATGGCCTGGGACCTGCGCGGCAACATGCAGGACGAGATCGACCGCGCCCTGATGACCAGCCGTCTCGGCCCCAAGCAGATCGCCGACCTGTACCCGCGCTACCCGTACGACCGCAACAAGGCGATCGTCCAGGAGGGCGGCTACGACGAGACCAGCGGGACGTTCGGCCAGGACGGCGGCGAGGACGACGGCTCCGGCACCGACCCCGGCACGTCCGGCGAGGGCGGCTTCGACGGCTCCACGGGCCTGGAGGGCGCCGCCGCGGGCACCGAGGACGGCGCGGCCCTGCAGGCCCAGCTCTCGGGCCTGTACCGGGTCCTGGAGGACCTCCCCGAGGCCGTCGGCGTGAACGGCAACGGCATCGGCTCCAACTCCTGGGTGGTCGCCGGCCGCCACACCATCACCGGTCAGCCGCTGCTGGCCAACGACCCGCACCTGTCGGCCTCGCTGCCCTCCGTCTGGTACCAGATGGGCCTGCACTGCCGCGCGGTCTCCGAGAAGTGCCAGTACGACGTCAGCGGCTACACCTTCGCGGGCCTGCCCGGCGTGATCATCGGCCACAACAAGGACATCGCCTGGGGCATGACCAACTCCGGCGTGGACGTCACCGACCTCTACCTGGAGAAGCTCACCGGCGACGGCTATCTGCTCGACGGCAAGGTCAAGCCGTTCAAGACGCGCGAGGAGACCATCAAGGTCGCCGGCGGCGACGCCAAGACCATCGTCGTGCGCGAGACCGACAACGGGCCCCTGCTGTCCGACCGCGACGACGAGCTCGTCAAGGTCGGCCGCAAGGCCACCGTCGACACCGCCGCCCCCGACCGCGGCGACGGCTACGGCATCGCCCTGCGCTGGACCGCGCTGGACCCCGGCACCTCCATGGACGCCGTGTTCGCGATGGACCGGGCGGCCGGCTGGGAGGACTTCCGGGCCGCGGCCGCGCTGTTCGACGTGCCCTCGCAGAACCTGATCTACGCCGACACCAAGAACCACATCGGCTACACGCTGCCCGGGAAGATCCCCACGCGCGCGGAGGGCCACGACGGCTCCGTCCCCGCGCCCGGCTGGGACTCCGACTACCGCTGGACCGGCTTCGTCGACCAGGACGAGCTGCCCTACGAGTTCGACCCCGAGCGCGGCTACATCGTCACCGCCAACCAGGCCGTCGTCGACCAGGACGACTACCCCTACACGCTCACCGCGGACTGGGGCTACGGCAACCGCAGCCAGCGCATCAACGACCTGATCGAGTCGAAGATCAAGGGCGGCGGCAAGATCTCCACCGACGACATGCGGCAGATGCAGCTCGACAACAGCAGCGAGATCGCCAAGCTGCTGGTGCCGCACCTGCTGAAGATCGACATCGACGACCCGGACGTGCGCGAGGCCCAGAAGCTCCTGGAGGGCTGGGACTACACCCAGGACGCCGACTCCGCGGCCGCCGCCTACTTCAACTCCACCTGGCGCAACATCCTCAAGCTCGCCTTCGGCAACAAGCTGCCCAAGGAGCTGCGCGTCAAGGGCCAGTGCCTGTGGGTGGAGCCGACCGACACCACCGGTCCGGCCGACGAGGACCGCAAGGTCCGCGAGTGCGGCCAGCGCGACGCCGACCAGGCGCAGCCCGACGGCGGCGACCGCTGGTTCGAGGTCGTGCGCACCCTGATGAACGACAAGGACAGCGCCTGGTGGTCCACGCCCGAGGTGGGCACGCGCGACGGCGCCGACAACCGCGACGAGCTCTTCGAGCGCGCCATGGTCGACGCCCGCTGGGAGCTGACCGCCAAGCTCGGCAAGGACATCGACACCTGGAGCTGGGGCCGGCTGCACCGCCTGTTCCTGAAGAACCAGACGCTGGGCACCGAGGGTCCCGGCTTCCTGCAGTACATGCTCAACCGCGGCCCCTGGCGGATCGGCGGCGGCGAGGGCACGGTCAACGCGACCGGCTGGAACGCCGCCGGCGGCTACGCCGTCGTCTGGGTGCCGTCGATGCGCATGGTGGTCAACCTCGCCGACCTGGACAAGTCCCGCTGGATCAACCTCACCGGCGCCTCCGGGCACGCCTACAACGACCACTACACGGACCAGACGGGCAAGTGGGCCAAGGGCGAGCTGCTGCCGTGGGCGTTCACCGAGAAGGCGGTCGACGAGCGCACCAGCGACACCCTGGTCCTCAAGCCGTGAGCCGCTGACGACGCCGGACGGCCCTCCACGCGCGCGTGAAGGGCCGTTCGCGTTTCCACCGGCCGACGAGAGGTGGATCACACCCCGCTGCGGAAGCGGCGCACCCCCGACGGGGTCACCACGGCGTGCACCGGCTGATCGTGCGCCTCCTCCGGGACGCGCTCGACGACCTCCGTGTCGTACAGCAGCACCACCAGCGCGGGCCGCGCCCCCGCCCGCTCCAGCCGCGCCAGCACCCGGTCGTAGGAGCCGCCGCCGCGCCCCAGGCGCATCCCGCGCGCGTCCACCGCCAGTCCGGGCAGCAGCACGACGTCCGCGGCGGTGACGGCGTCCGGGCCGAGGCGCTCGCCGGACGGCTCCAACAGCGCCATCTTCCCGCCGTGTTGCACGCGCGCGAGGGAGCCCTCGCCCTCGTACGCGCCCCAGTCGAGGTCGTTGTCCGGCAGCAGCGCGGGCAGCAGGACGCGCACGCCCCGCGCGCGCAGCGCGTCCAGCAGCGCGAGGGTGCCCGGTTCGGCGCCCACGGAGACGTAAGCCGCCACGGTGCGCGCACGCGCCAGCTCGGGCAGGTCGAGTGCCCGCTCGGCGAGGGCGGCGGCCGAGTCCCGTACGACATCTGCCGTCAATCCGTTCCTCACCGAGAGGAGTTCTCGGCGCAAGGTTCGCTTGTCAGGGTCGTCGGGACGTCCGAACTGTCCCACAGGTTTCTCCCGTTCCGGTCCGAATGCGCTCATATGTGAGCCAATTAACCGGAGCCACAGATTCCTCTCAAAGGCACCGGATAAGGTTGCGGCCATGACTCAGTCGCACCCCAGGATCACCAAGGCTGTCATCCCCGCAGCCGGCCTCGGCACCCGGTTCCTGCCGGCCACCAAGGCCACTCCCAAGGAGATGCTGCCGGTCGTGGACAAGCCGGCGATCCAGTACGTGGTCGAGGAGGCCGTGGCAGCCGGCCTCGACGACGTCCTCATGGTCACCGGACGCAACAAGCGTCCCCTTGAGGACCACTTCGACCGCAACTACGAGCTGGAGTCCGCCCTGGAGAAGAAGGGCGACGCCGAGCGACTGGCCAAGGTGCAGGAGTCCAGCGACCTGGCGACCATGCACTACGTCCGCCAGGGCGACCCCAGGGGACTGGGTCACGCCGTCCTGTGCGCCGCCCCGCACGTCGGCGACGAGCCGTTCGCGGTGCTGCTGGGCGACGACCTGATCGACCCCCGCGACCCCCTGCTCCGACGCATGATCGAGGTCCAGGAGCTGCACGGCGGCAGCGTCGTCGCCCTTATGGAGGTCGCGCCCGAGCAGATCCACCTCTACGGCTGCGCGGCCGTGGAACCGACCGGCGACGGCGACGTCGTCAAGGTCACCGGCCTGGTCGAGAAGCCCGACGTGGCGGAGGCGCCCTCCAACTACGCGATCATCGGCCGCTATGTCCTGGACGCGCACATCTTCGACATACTGCGCAAGACCGAGCCCGGTCGCGGCGGCGAGATCCAGCTGACCGACGCCCTCCAGCAGCTCACCGAGGACGAGAAGGTCGGCGGCCCGGTGCACGGCGTCGTCTTCAAGGGCCGCCGCTATGACACCGGCGACCGCGGCGACTATCTGCGTGCCATTGTCAGACTCGCGTGCGAACGTGAAGACCTGGGACCGGACTTCCGGTCCTGGCTCCGCCGTTACGTCACCGAGGAGATGTAGCACTTTGAGCACCGCCGCGCCCCGTACCGCCGGCCAGGACCACCTGTGGTCGGTGGACGAACACCTGGAGGACATCCTCGCGACCGTTCGCCCCCTGGAGCCCATCGAGCTGCAACTGCTGGACGCCCAGGGCTGCGTCCTGGTCGACGACGTCACGGTGCCGGTCTCGCTGCCGCCGTTCGACAACAGCTCCATGGACGGGTACGCGGTACGGGTCGCCGATGTCGCGGGCGCGAGCGAGGAGTTCCCGGCCGTCCTGGAGGTCGTCGGGGACGTCGCGGCGGGCCAGGCGGACCTGCTGCACGTCGGCCCCGGCCAGGCCGCCCGCATCATGACCGGCGCCCCGCTGCCGCCCGGCGCCGAGACGGTCGTCCCGGTCGAGTGGACCGACGGCGGCTTCGGCGAGGGCCCCGCGGCCGGGATGCGCGCCCGCAGCCTCGCCCCCGAGGGCGCCGGCGGGCAGGTCCAGGTCTACCGGCCCGCCGAGGCACGCGCGCATGTGCGCGCCAAGGGCAGCGACGTGAAGGCCGGCGACCGCGCCCTGGAAGCGGGCACCGTCCTCGGCCCGCCGCAGATCGCGCTGCTCGCCGCCATCGGCCGCGGCACGGTCCGGGTGCGCCCGCGCCCGCGCGTGGTCGTGCTCTCCACCGGCAGCGAACTCGTCCAGCCCGGCGAGGACCTGGGCAGCGGCCAGATCTACGACTCCAACAGCTTCGCCCTCACCGCCGCCGCCCGCGACGCCGGCGCCATCGCCTACCGCGTGGGCGCCGTCGCCGACGACGCCGAGACCCTGCGCACGACCATCGAGGACCAGCTGGTGCGCGCCGACCTCATGGTCACCACGGGCGGCGTGAGCGTCGGGGCGTACGACGTCGTCAAGGAGGCCCTGTCGCACGTCGGCGACGAGGACGAGGCCGGCAGCGGCATCGAGTTCCGCAAGCTCGCCATGCAGCCCGGCAAGCCCCAGGGCTTCGGCTCCATCGGCCCCGACCACACCCCGCTGCTGGCCCTGCCGGGCAACCCGGTGTCCTCGTACGTCTCCTTCGAGCTGTTCGTGCGCCCGGCGATCCGCACCCTGATGGGCCTCGACGACGTCCACCGGCCGCGCACCACGGCCACCCTCACGGCCGAGCGGACGCTGACCTCGCCGAAGGGGCGCAGACAGTTCCTGCGCGGGGCGTACGCCGACGGCCGGGTGACCCCGGTCGGCGGCGCCGGATCCCACCTGATCGCGGCCCTCGCCCAGGCGAACGCGCTGATCGTGGTCCCCGAGGACATGACGGGCGTCGAGCCGGGCACCGAGGTCGACGTGGTCCTGCTCGGCTGACCGGCCCGGGTTGGCGGTACCGTGTCGCGCACAGCAGGCCCGTGCGCCGCACCGCGACGGGCCCGGACCGGGAGCGCCGTACACCATGAGCACGCAGGACCGACTCACGCACATCGACGAGGCGGGCGCCGCCCGCATGGTCGATGTCTCCGGCAAGGACGTGACCGCGCGGACCGCCCGCGCCAGCGGCCGCGTCCTCGTCTCGCCGAAGGTGGTGGAACTGCTGCGCGGCGAGGGCGTGCCCAAGGGAGACGCCCTGGCCACCGCCCGGATCGCGGGCATCATGGGCGCCAAGCGCACCCCGGACCTGATCCCGCTGTGCCACCCCTTGGCGGTCTCCGGTGTGAAACTGGACCTGTCGGTCGCGGACGACGCCGTGGAGATCACCGCCACGGTGAAGACGACGGACCGCACGGGCGTCGAGATGGAGGCCCTCACCGCGGTCTCCGTCGCCGCGCTCACCGTGATCGACATGGTCAAGGCGGTCGACAAGGGAGCGGTCATCACGGACGTACGGGTGGAGGAGAAGACGGGCGGCAAGTCGGGCGACTGGAGCCGGGCATGAGCGCCGGGGCCGAGCTCGGCGGCGCACTGGTCACGCCCTACGCCGCGCTGGTCGTCACCGCCTCCAACCGGGCCGCGGCCGGGGTCTACGAGGACAAGGGCGGCCCGCTGGTGAAGGACGGCCTGGAGCGGTTCGGGTTCGCCGTGGACGGCCCCCAGGTCGTGCCCGACGGCGACCCCGTGCAAGCCGCGCTGAAGGCCGGTGTCGACGCCGGCTACGACGTGATCGTCACCACCGGCGGGACCGGCGTCTCGCCCACCGACCGCACCCCCGAGGCGACCCGCGCGGTGCTCGACCACGAGGTGCCGGGCATCGCCGAGGCCATCCGCGCGTACGGCCGGGACAAGGTGCCGACCGCGGTGCTGTCCCGGGGGCTGGCCGGGGTCGCGGGGACCACGCTCATCGTCAATCTGCCGGGCTCCACCGGCGGGGTGAAGGACGGCCTGGCCGTCCTGGAGCCGCTGCTGAAGCACGCCGTCGACCAGATCCGCGGCGGGGACCACCCGAGACCCGCCCCCGGCAGTGGGGGTGCGAGCTGAGCGGGGCGCCCTGGCCGGTCGAGCTGGTGGACGGAGACATCGTCCTCCGGCCGATAAAGCTGCGCGACCAGCGGGCCTGGCGCGAGGTGAACCGGCGCAACCGCGACTGGCTGCGCCCCTGGGAGGCCACCATCCCGCCGCCCGCCCCCGGCGGCCCCGTCACCCACCGGCCCACCTACCGGCAGATGGTCCGCCATCTGCGGTCGGAGGCGAACGCGGGCCGGATGCTGCCGTTCGTGATCGAGTACGAGGGGCGGCTGGTCGGGCAGCTGACGGTCGCCGGGATCACCTGGGGCTCGATGTGCTCGGGGCACATCGGGTACTGGGTGGACGAGGCGGTGGCCGGGCGCGGGGTGATGCCGACCGCGGTCGCGCTCGTCGTGGACCACTGTTTCCGCACCGTCGGACTGCACCGCATCGAGGTCTGCATTCGCCCCGAGAACGCGCCCAGCCGCCGGGTCGTGGAGAAACTCGGATTCCGCGAGGAGGGGCTGCGGCCCCGTTATCTCCACATCGACGGCGCCTGGCGCGACCACCTCGTCTTCGCGCTGACCGCCGAGGAAGTACCCGACGGTTTGATGAACCGCTGGCGGCGGGCACGCTCCCGGGGAATCCCGCGCAGCCCCCAGAATTGAATGTCTGTTCGAAAACTCGATCGCATCCTCATAAAAAAGTTTCGAAATATCAGCCAGATCGTGCGACACACCGGCCCAATTGGCGGATGGCCTCACGCAAACCCCTCTACCGTGTGAGGCGTGAGCAGCAGCGGCCTCATCTACGCAGTCATCGTCGGGGCCTGGGCCGCCTACTTGGTGCCGATGTGGCTCCGTAGGCAGGACGAGCTGAACGAGGCCCGTCCGACGGAACGCTTCAGCACTGCCATCCGGTTGCTGTCCGGACGAGCGGGCATGGAGCGCCGGTACGCCAAGGACCTTGCGCGCTCCGCCGACCCGGAGGAGCCCGGCCTGCACGACCCGGACGCGGTCACCGACTCGGTGGACGTCCGGGCCTTCGCCGTGCCCCCGGCCCGCCCGCAGCCGGCGGCCCAGGCGCCGGTCGCCGAACGCGACGAGCCGTCTCCACGCGAGCGCCCGGTCGCACCGGCGCGCGGGCCGGTGCCGAGCGCCCGGCGGGAACCCGCCGCGAGCGCCGCCGCCAGTGCCGCCGCGGCGCGGGCCCAGCGCTCGAAGGTGCTCGCGCGCCGCCGCCGCACCACGGTGATGCTGTTCCTCGCCTTCACGCTGGGCGCCATCGTCGCCGCCGTCGGCGGGCTGGCCTTCCTCTGGGCGCCGGCCGTGCCCGCGGTGCTGCTGAGCGCGTACATCGCCTATCTGCGGTCCCAGGAGCGGCGCCGCTTCGCCCTCCAGATGGACCGGCGTCGCGCCGAGGTCGCGGCCCAGCATCTGCACGAGCGGGTACGGCGCGAGCCGCGCCGGGGCGCCGCCGCCGCGGCGGACGTGGCGGCCGACGACACCGAGGAGCCCGACGAAGCGGTCGAACCGCAGGAGGACCCCGGACTGTCGGCGCTCGCGGCGGACCGGCGGGCCCTGGTGGAACAGACGGACCACGCGGAGTGGGTCGACCAGCAGCGGGAGCGCCAGCGCAGACCGGGCCCCGGCGAGAGCTGGGAGCCGGTGCCCGTGCCGCTGCCGACCTATGTGACCGCGCCGGTCGCGCCGCGCGCCACGGCCGGTGTGGACCTCGGGGCGGCCGACGCCTGGAGCTCGGCGCGCTCCGGCGCCGCCCCCCGCGACCAGGAACCCGCGGGGGACCCCGCGGCCGCCGCGGACCCCGAGGCCGGGCACGGCGACGACCTGCCCGCCGAGGGCGAGGGGCGCACCGACGCACGGCGTGCGGCCTCCGCCCGGCGCTCGCGGGAGCGGGGGCGTACGCCGCTGTTCGACCAGTACGAGGACGGCGGCCGGCCGCGGGCCGCCAACGAGTGACAACGGATTTCCGAGCACACCGATCGGGGTGCTAAAGTTTCACTCGTTGCAAGGGCCTGTGGCGCAGTCCGGTAGCGCACCTCGTTCGCATCGAGGGGGCCAGGGGTTCAAATCCCCTCAGGTCCACCGCAGCACCGTTCACGAGCCAGCTCGTAGGCGGTTGACGAGATCCCGTCCGATCACTTCGATCGGGCGGGATCTTCGTGTTTCCGGGGGCGTGCCGCTGTGCCGGTGCGGGGACCTGACTCGGTGTGAGACGCCGCTCACACGGCCGCGGTCGGCTTCCGGGGCGCGGAGGCCGAAGGCGCGCAGGGCCGGGGCCGCGTCGCGGTTGAGGAGCGGCCCGGCCAACAGGCCCTGCACCAGGCGGCCTGAGCCGCTGAGTCACAGGGGGCGGGTCACAGAGGCTTGGCGTAGCAGAGGCTGTCCTCGTAGAAGCGGTAGTAGCCGAACTTCACGCAGGGCTCGTAGCCGGTGGCCGTGTACAGGGCGATGGCCTCCGGCTGCTTGTTCCCGGTCTCCAGGACCATGCGGACGCGGCCGGCCGCGCGGGCGTCGTCCTCCAGGGCCGCCAGGATCCGCCGGGCGAGGCCGCGGCCGCGCATGTCGGGGACGACGTACATGCGCTTGAGCTCCGCGTCGCCGTCCTGGTTGCCCTCGTCGTTCTCGTCCTGGCTGCGCCAGCCGCCGGTGGCCACGGGGCGGTCCGACGCGTCGTAGGCGACGAGGAAGAGGCCGCGCGGCGGCTCGAAGTCGGCGGGGGCGAGGACGGTGGCGTCGCCGCCGTCGCCGTAGCGCTCGTGGTACTCGGCCTGGACCTCGTCGTTGAGCTTCACGGCGTCGGGGTGGTCGAAGGGGACGCGGCGGATCTGCATGCCGGCCATCGTACGTACGTATGACAGGGTTCTCATCAATCGAATTCTGGACCCGGTCCAGTGTGCCGGTATCGTGCGCGAGTGCTCACTGTGACCTCTGTGAATGTGAACGGGCTGCGCGCCGCCGCGAAGAAGGGCTTCGTGGAGTGGCTGGCCGGTACCTCCGCCGATGTGCTGTGCCTCCAGGAGGTGCGGGCCGAGCCCCAGCAGCTGCCCGAGCAGGTGCGCACGCCCGAGGGGTGGCACGTGGTGCACGCGCCCGCCGCCGCCAAGGGCCGGGCCGGCGTCTCCCTCTACACCCGCCGCGAGCCCGACGCGGTGCGGATCGGCTTCGGCTCCGCCGAGTTCGACGGCAGCGGCCGCTATGTGGAGGCCGATCTGCCGGGTGTGACGGTCGCCTCCCTCTATCTGCCCTCCGGTGAGGTGGGCACCGAGCGGCAGGACGAGAAGATCCGCTTCATGGGGGAGTTCCTCGCCTACCTCAAGGAGCTGCGCGAGCGGGCCGCCGCCGCGGGGCGCGAGGTGCTGGTCTGCGGCGACTGGAACATCGCCCACCAGCCCGCCGACCTGAAGAACTGGCGCGGCAACACCAAGAACTCCGGCTTCCTGCCGGAGGAGCGGGAGTGGCTGGGCCGGGTCCTCGACGCGGCGGACGGCGGGTACGTGGATGTCGTACGGGCCCTGCACCCGCAGGTGGAGGGGCCGTACAGCTGGTGGTCGTACCGCGGGCGGGCGTTCGACAACGACAGCGGCTGGCGCATCGACCTCCAGGTCGCGACGCCGGGGCTGGCGGAGCGCTGTGTGAAGGCGTACGTGGAGCGGGCCGCGACCCACGCCGAGCGGTGGAGCGACCACGCGCCGGTGACGGCGGTGTACGACCGCTGAGGGCCGCGGGCCGACCGCGGGCGGGCGGCGGACAGGGCGCGCACAGGCTGCCGACAGGCCGTGGACAGGTCGCGCACAGGCTGTCGACAGGCCGCGGTCGGCCATGATCGTGCCCGGTGGACCGTATTCCACTTCCGTCCGAACTCCAGGTGTCCACTCCGTATACTCCGTCCGGAGCAGCCCTTCGAGCCCCGGCCAGAGAGTGCTACCCCCCATGACGAACCCCCCGCCCCCGCTGTCGCCCAACTACGCCGTGCAGATGACCCGCGTGTACCAGGAGAGCGTGGAGACGCACGGGAAGTGGCCGGTGGAGTACCAGTTCCGGGCGGCGCAGGGGGACCACCGGCATCTGCTGGTGGTGTTCTCGTCCGTGGGCAGCAAGTACGGCTTCGGCGGGGCGCTGGACAGCGTCAAGTGCCATGTCCTCAGGATCCGCGACCACTTCGACGGCGCCGCGTCCTACTACGTGGCCCGGAACATGGACTTCAGCGTCTCGGACTCCATCCAGGCGCTCATCCAGGACTTCATGCGCCGGCTGCGCGTGACCCGTGACCAGGTGACGCTGCTGGGCGCCTCCAAGGGCGGGAGCGCCGCGCTCTACTACGGCCTGAAGTACGACTACAAGAACATCATCGCGTCGACTCCGCAGTATTTCCTCGGCAGTTACTCCAAGGGCCACGGCCAGCTCGGCGATGCCGTGCTCGGCGAGGGGCAGCCCGACGAGAACGTGGCCGTGATGGACGAGGTGATGAAGGACGTCCTGGCGAAGGACAACGACCTCAAGCGGAACATCTACGTGGTCTCCTCGCCCGGCGACTACCAGTACGAGCAGGAGGTCGTGCACTATCTGCCGGCGCTGCGGGCGTACGAGAACTTCAACTTCCTGTTCGTGGACTCGCCGACCGTGCGGCGGCACGACGAGGTGGTCCGGCAGGCGCTGCCGTCGATCCTGAGCATCGTCTACGCGATGACGGAGGGTGTCGCGCCCCGCTGGGGCGAGGTCACCATCGGCTCCGAGCCGGAGGACCCGCAGGAGGCGGCCCGGTACCTGGCCGAACTGCGCGGCTCCGACACCGCCCTCGCCGTGCTCACCCGTGCCGTGTTCACGGACGGCGGTCTGCAGCTGAAGGGCCGGGCGTTCCTGCCGGGCGTGGGGGCCGAGGGACCGGTGGACGAGACCAAGACCCTGGTCCTGGAGAAGGACGGCAGGACGTGGACGTATCCGCTGGAGACGACCCCCGAGATCAGGCTCTACCGGGACTACTTCGACGAGTACTTCTGCGCGTACGAGAAGGGCGGGTTCGCCTCGCAGGGGGGACTGACCTTCGCCGACCTCCCGCAGGGCACCTATGACGTCTCCGTCTGGGTCAGCAGCGAGAAGGAGGGCATCTCCCGGCGCACCCGGCTGATCTCGGCGGCCGCGGTGGACCGGCGTCAGGTGTGCGGCGACTCGGAGGTGCTGTTCCGGGGCGGCAAGGGCGGACTGAGGCTGATCAAGAGGAGCATCGTCGGCGTGGACTCGCCGGGCGTGTGCTTCTCCCCCGTGAAGGTGGCGGAGAGCGAGCGCAGGCTCCACGCGGAGGGCGTCTTCTTCCTGCCCGGACGCAATGCCGACCGCGACGGGCACGCCCTGTACTACCTCGTGCTCGAAGGCCGGTCCGAGGTGCGTTCCTACGCGCTCGCCGCGAAGAAGAACCCCGGTGCCGTCCGCCCGCACAAGCAGCGGGGCGATCTCGGCACCTACGACTTCGGCTACTTCACCTCGGGCGCCGCGGGCATCGACGTCTGCGACCTCCCGCCGGGGAAGTACACCGTGCTCGTCTCGATGAGCGTGGGCGGCGCCCTGTTCACCAAGAAGGCCGGGAAGGTCAACCTCAAGAGGCGCTAGTAGGAGGTGTCTCGCCGCTCTTGCGCAGTCTGCGGTCCATCGCCAGGGAGAGCTCCGCCTCGACGACGCTGCGCGCCAGGGGGCGCAGGCGCTGGAGGTCCTCCTCGGGGGCGTGGCGCAGCACGAGGTCGGCGAAGAGGTCGGCGAGGGCGTCGGCGTGGGCGCGCACGCGGGAGGCGGCGGCGAGGACCTCGGCGAGCGGGATGCCCTCGCGGACCAGGGCGGCGGAGACGTCGAGGAGCCGGCGGCTGATGTGGACGATGTCCTCGCCGTCGGTGCCGAGGTAGCCGAGCTCCATGGCGGCGGCGAAGTTCTCCGGGGTGACCTCGCCCGCGAAGTGGTCGGCGAGCTCCTCGGGGGTGAGGCGGACCGGCTCCTCCTCGGTGGGTGTGCCGAGCCCCAGCAGGTCGCCGACGTCGCGGCCGTGGTCGAACGCCTCGGCGAGCTCGGCGATGCCGCTGAGGGTGTGGCCGCGCTCCAGCAGGGCGGCGATCGTGCGCAGGCGGGCCAGGTGGTGGTCGTCGTACCAGGCGATGCGGCCCTCGCGGCGGGGCGGCGGGATCAGCTTGCGCTCGCGGTAGAAGCGCAGGGTGCGCACCGTGATGCCGGCCAGCTCGGCCAGCTCCTCCATGCGGTATTCACGCTTCTCTGCCACACCGGAAGCCTATGTCGTACCGTCGGTAACTTTCCTCGGCCCGCCCCCTACCCATGAGTACGGTCCTCCTCTACTCTCCCCATTGCGCCAGTGTTCACTGGCAGAGTCCAAGAGCGATGCGCGGAGGCTTCGGGATGGCCAACGAACACGATCACGAACACGAGCATGTGCGGGTGGCGGTCGTCGGGTCCGGGTTCGGCGGACTGGGAGCCGCCGTACGGCTGCGGCGCGAGGGGATCACCGACTTCGTCGTCCTGGAGCGGGCGAGCAGCGTCGGCGGCACCTGGCGGGACAACAGCTACCCCGGCTGCGCCTGCGACGTGCCCTCGCACCTGTACTCCTTCTCCTTCGCCCCCAACCCCGACTGGCCCCGCACCTTCTCCGGACAGGAGCACATCCGCGCCTACCTGGAGCACGTCACCGACACCTTCGGACTGCGCCCGCACCTCCGCTTCGACTCCGAGGTCAAGCGGATGACCTGGGACGCCGACAAGCTGCTGTGGCGCATCGAGACCAGCTCCGGCACGCTCACCGCCGATGTCGTCGTCTCCGCCACCGGACCGCTGTCCGACCCGAAGATCCCCGAGATCCCCGGCCTGGACACCTTCCCCGGCAAGGTCTTCCACTCCGCCCGCTGGGACCACGACTACGACCTCACCGGCAAGCGCGTCGCCATGATCGGCACCGGCGCCTCCGCCATCCAGATCGTCCCGGCCATCCAGCCGAAGGTCGCCCGCCTCACCCTCTTCCAGCGCACCCCGCCGTGGGTCATGCCCCGCATGGACCGGGCGATCAGCGGCGCCGAGCGCGCCCTGCACCGCGCCCTGCCCTTCACCACCCAGCTGCGCCGCGGCCTGCTGTGGGGCATCCGCGAGCTTCAGGTCCAGGCGTTCACCAAGCACCCGAACGAGCTCGGTCTGGTCGAGAAGCTGGCCAAGCAGAACATGCACCGGGCCATCAAGGACCCGGCTCTGCGGGCCAAGCTCACCCCCGACTACCGCATCGGCTGCAAGCGGATCCTGCTGTCCAGCGAGTACTACCCGGCGATCGCCAGGCCCAATGTGGACGTCGTGGCCGGCGGCCTCGCCGAGATCCGCGGCTCCACGGTCGTCGCCGCCGACGGCACCGAGGCCGAGGTCGACGCGATCGTCTTCGGCACCGGCTTCCACGTCACCGACATGCCGATCGCCGAACGGGTCGTCGGCGCCGAGGGCAAGACCCTCGCCGAGGTGTGGAAGGGCGGCATGGAGGCGCTGCGCGGCGCGTCCGCCGCGGGCTTCCCGAACTGGATGACCATCATCGGCCCCAACACCGGCCTCGGGAACTCCTCCATGATCCTCATGATCGAGTCCCAGCTGAACTACATGGCCGACTATCTGCGCCAGCTCGACGTCCTGGGCGGCCGCGTCGCCCTCGACGCCCGCCCCAGCGCCGTGGGCGCCTGGAACCGCCGGGTGCAGGACCGGATGAAGCGCACGGTGTGGAACACCGGCGGCTGCACCAGCTGGTACCTGGACGCGAGCGGCCGCAACACCACCATCTGGCCCGGTACGACGACGGAGTTCCGGCGTGCCACGCGGCGCGTGGACCTCGGGGAGTACGCCGTGCTGCGCGAGTCCGGCGCCAGGAGGCCCGCCCTGAAGGCCGTACGCGAGCCGGCCGAGGACGTGACCGCATGAGCCGCCTCCGCCACGTCGCCACCGGCCCCTACGCCCCGCCCGTCCCCGCCCGCGTGCTGACCGCCGTCTCCGCGGACGGCGCCCGGCTGCACGTCGAGGTGCACGGCCCCGAGGACGCGCCCGCCGTCGTTCTCGCCCACGGCTGGACCTGCTCGACCGCGTTCTGGGCGGCGCAGATCCGCGACCTGGCCGCCGACCACAAGGTGATCGCCTACGACCAGCGCGGCCACGGACGCAGCCCCGCGAGCCCGGCATGCAGCACGGACACGCTCGCCGACGACCTGGAGGCCGTCCTCCTGGCCACACTCGCACCGGGCGAGAAGGCGGTGATCGCCGGTCACTCCATGGGCGGCATGACCGTCATGGCGGCCTCCGCCCGGCCCGCCTTCCGGGCGCACGCGGCGGCGGTGCTGCTGTGCAGCACGGGCAGTTCACGGCTGGTCGCCGAGTCCACGGTCGTCCCGCTGCGCGCGGGCCGGCTGCGGACCTGGCTGACCCGGCACATCCTCGGCTCGCGGGCGCCGCTCGGCCCGGTCACCCCGCTCGCCCGCCGCATCCTCAAGTACGCCACCATGGGCGCCGGTTCGGCCCCGCACATGGTCGAGGCGTGCGCGCGGATCGTGCACGCCTGCCCGCGCACCGTCCGGTACACCTGGGCCCATGTGCTGGAACTCCTCGATCTCGACCACGGGGTACGGGAGTTGCGCGTACCCACCGCGGTGATCGCCGGCAGTGCCGACCGGCTCACCCCCGCGGTGCACGCCCGCGCGCTGGCCGCCGCGCTGCCCCAGTGCGTCGGGGTCACCGAACTGGCCGGCGTGGGGCACATGACGCCGGTGGAGGCGCCGGAGGCGGTCACCGGCCGCATCCGGACCCTCGTCACGGAGTACGGCCGGGCCGGCGGCACGACGGACACCCAGTCCGGCGGCGCGGCGCGTGCGCAGGCCGACGCAACGACGTACACGCAGGTCAAGGAGGGCGCATGAGCAGGGTCAGTCTGCAGGGGCAGGTCGCGGTCGTCACGGGGGCGGCGCGCGGGGTCGGGGAACTGCTCGCCCGCAAGCTGTCGGCACGGGGCGCGGCCGTGGCGCTGGTCGGGCTGGAGCCGGACGCCCTCAAGGAGGTCTCCTCGCGGCTGCACGGCGACAGCGACCACTGGTACGCCGACGTCACCGATCACGAGGCCATGGCCCGCGTGGCCCGCGAGGTCAAGGAGCGGTTCGGGAAGGTCGACATCGTCGTCGCCAACGCGGGGGTCGCCAGCGGCGGTCCGTTCGTCGACTCCGACCCCGAGGCGTGGCGGCGGGTGATCGAGGTCAACCTCATCGGTTCGGCGGTGACGGCCCGCGCGTTCCTGCCGGTGCTGATGGAGAGCCGCGGCTATCTGCTCCAGATCGCCTCCCTCGCCGCCATCACCCCCGCGCCGATGATGACCGCGTACTGCGCCTCCAAGTCCGGCGTGGAGGCGTACGCGCACAGCCTGCGCGCCGAGGTCGGCTACAAGGGCGTGAAGGTGGGCGTGGGGTATCTGTCGTGGACCGACACCGACATGGTGCGCGGGGCCGATCAGGACGACGTCATGCGGGAGTTGCGCCAGCGGCTGCCGTGGCCGTCCAACAAGACCTACCCGCTGGGTCCGGCGGTGGACCGGATCGTCGCCGGCATCGAGCGCCGCTCCAGCCATGTCTACGGGCAGTGGTGGCTGCGCGGGATGCAGGGGGTGCGCGGTTATCTGCCGGGGATCATCGGCGTGGTCGGGCAGCGGGAGATGGCGCGGTTCGCGGACCGGCTGGAGGGGATGCGCCTCGGGCTGGTGGGCGCGGGCGGGAACGCCGACGAACAGCACAGGAACACGCTGCGTGACTGATCGACATGCGGACCGTCACCACCCATGTGAATCTGGTCGAGGCCCCGCAAGGGGCAGTTCCCTCACCCACCACAGGAGTGAACCCACATGGGTATGAAGGACCAGTTCCAGGACAAGGCCGAGCAGTGGCAGCAGCAGGGCAAGGAGAAGATGGAGCAGGCCAAGCGGCAGGCGCAGCAGCGCGGCCAGCAGCGTGGCCAGCAGCGTGACGAGGAGACGGAGCGCTCCCGCATGGAGGAGCAGGACCGTCTCGACCGCGACTACGACGCGTAGCCGCTGCCCTCGGCCTTGGCCGATTCACGTGGGGTGCCCCCCGTTTCGGGGGGCACCCTGCGTTGTTGGTCGTTCTCGGGCGCGGATGGTGGGGGGCACGAGATTCCCCACGCCCCTCAGGGGGTTGGCAGCGGCACGACCTCAGGGCGTGGACCGCGGCGGCAGTTTCGGGCGTGAGCGGTCAGGGGTGTGGCGGTGGTCCGGCGGGGTGGCCGGAGGGTGGGCCGACAGCAGGCGCAGGGCCAGCTGCACCGCGTCGTCCAGCTGGGCGTGGCGGCCCTCGGCCCAGTCCAGGGGGGTGCGCAGCACCTCCAGGTCGGGGGCGACGCCCTTGTTCTCCACGGACCAGCCGTAGGCGTCGAACCAGGCGGCGTTCATCGGGACCGTGATCACCGTGCCGTCGCCCAGTTGGTGACGGCCGGTCATGCCGACCACGCCGCCCCAGGTGCGCTGGCCGACGACCGGGCCGAGCTTCAGGAGTTTGAACGCGGCGGTGATCATGTCGCCGTCGGAGGAGGTGGCCTCGTCGGCGAGGGCGACGACCGGGCCGCGCGGGGCGTTGGAGGCGTAGGAGACGGGCTGGGCGTCACGGGTGAGGTCCCAGCCGAGGATCGTGCGGGTCAGTTTCTCGATGACGAGTTCGCTGATGTGGCCGCCCGCGTTGCCGCGTACGTCGACGATGAGCGCGGGCCGGGAGACCTCCATGCGCAGGTCGCGGTTGAACTGGGCCCAGCCCGAGCCGCCCATGTCCGGGATGTGGAGGTAGCCGCACTTGCCGCCGCTCAGCTCGCGGACCACCTCGCGGCGTTTGGCGACCCAGTCCTGGTAGCGCAGGGGGCGCTCGTCGGTGAGGGGGACGACGGCGACCCGGCGGGGGCGGCCGGCCTCGCCCTCGGCCGGGGTGAAGGTCAGCTCGACCGTCGTACCGCCCGCTCCGGCCAGCAGCGGGTAGGGTCCCGCGACCGGGTCGACGGGGCGGCCGTCGACATGGGTGAGGACCGCGCCCTCGCGGATGCCGGTGCCGGCCAGCGGGGAGCGGGCCTTGGAGTCGGAGGACTCGCCGGGCAGGATCCGCTTGACCGTCCAGTTGCCGTCCCGGCACACGAAGTTGGCGCCGAGCAGGCCCTGGAGGCGGCGGTAGTGCGGCGGGCCCTCGTTGCGGCGGGCGGCGCTGACATAGGCGTGCGAGGTGCCGAGTTCGCCGAGCACCTCGCGCAGCAGGTCGGCGAAGTCGTCGGGGGAGGCGACCTGTTCGACCAGCGGACGGTACTGGTCGAGGACGGCGTCCCAGTCGATGCCGCACATGCCCGGATCCCAGAAGTAGGCGCGGATCAGCCGGCCGGCCTCGTCGTAGGACTGCCGCCACTCGGCGCCCGGATCGACGGTGTGCAGGATGCGGCGCAGGTCGATCCAGACGGTGGAGTCGCTGTCGCCCGGCTCCGTCGCCGGTACGGCCCGCAGGTCGCCCTCGTCGACGACGACCATGCGGCTGCCGTCGCCGCTGACCGCGAACCAGTCGAGGTGCTGGACGAGTTCGGTCCGCTTGGCCTTGGTGATGGTGAAGTGTTCCAGCGTGGGGCGGCCGCTGGTGTCGTCGGGGTCGGCGAACGTCTCGCCGAGGGCGCCCGAGATCGGCCAGCGCAGCCACACCAGTCCGCCGCCCGCGACCGGGTGCAGCGCCGAGTACTTGGAGGCGGTGACCGGGAACGGCGTCACCCGGTTCGCCAGGCCCTCGATCTCGACGGTGACCGTGCCGCCGCCCTCCTCCTCCAGCGGGTCCATGCCGCCCGCGGCCGGCCGGCCCTCGGGGTTCAGGGCGAACGGGGAGGGGGTGGCCGAGGACAGCGGGACCAGGTAGGGGCGGCAGCCCAGCGGGAAGGACAGGTCGCCGGTGTGCACGTCGTAGACCGGGTCGAAGCCGCGCCAGGACAGGAACGCCAGATAGCGGCCGTCGCGGGTGAAGACCGGGTTCTCGTCCTCGAAGCGGCCGTCGGTGACGTCGACGATCATCCGGTCCTTGATCCGGGCCATCTTGATCTGCCGCAGCGAGCGGCCGATGCCCGGGTGCGACCAGGTCAGCCACGCCCCGTCGGGGGAGAACGCGAGGTCGCGCACGGGTCCGTTGACCGAGTGGATCAGCTCGGTGATCCGGCCGCCGGAGTCCCCGTCCGGATCGGGGCCTTCGGAGTCCATGGAGTCCGTGGAGTGCATGGAGTCCTCGGAGACCTTGGAGACCTCGGAGACCTCGGAGTCCTCGGAGTCCACGGAGTCCTCGGAGTCCACGGAGACCTCGGAGTCCTCCGTGACGTCGAGGAGGAGCAGCCGTCCGTCGTGCGAGGCGATGGCGAGGCGCTCCCCGTCCGGGTCGGACACCAGCTCCAGCACCCGCCCCAGCGCGCCCGAGGCCAGGCGGCGCGGTGCGCGGTCGCCGGTGGCGCGCGGCAGGTAGGCGATCTCGACGGCGTCCTCGCCCTCGGCGTCCGTCACATAGGCCACCTGGCCGCCCGAGCCGAGCATCTCCGGCAGCCGCACCCGTACGCCCGGCGTGTCGGTGATGGTGCGGGCCGGGCCGTCGCGGTGGGTGAGCCAGTACAGGCTGCCGCGGACGACGACCGCGCTGGCCCGGCCGGTGTCGTCGACCGAGATGCCGTCGACGTGCTGCGCGGCCGGCACCTGGTAGGGGCGGCGTCCCGCGCGCGGCCCGCTGAGTCGCACGTCGAGCCGGCGTGGCTCGGAGTCGGGGGTGAGGGCGTCCACGATCCACAGCTCTCCCGCGCACTGGTAGACCACCCGGGTGCCGTCGGTGGAGGCGCTGCGGGCGTAGAAGGCGTCGTGGTCGGTGTGGCGGCGCAGGTCGGTGCCGTCGTGGGCGCAGGAGTAGAGGTTGCCGACGCCCTCGTGGTCGGAGAGGAAGGCGATCCGGTCACCGACGAACATGGGGCAGGCCAGATGGCCGTCGATGTCCTTCAGCAGCCGCTCGCCGTGCAGCCAGAGGCGGCCCGTGGCGCCGCCCCGGTAGCGCTTCCAGGCCGCGGGTTCGTGCGGCGGGGTGCCGGTGAGCAGGAGGGTCCGGTGTCCGTCGGGGAGGTCGGCGACCTGGATGTCGGAGACCGGGCCCCAGGGGAGCTTGCGGCCGGGGTCGCCGTCGGGGGAGACCTTGTAGGCCCAGGTGAAGTAGGAGAAGGGCTCGCCGTGCGAGGCGACGGCGAGGATCGTGCCGTCCGGGGTCCAGCCGCACACGCGGGTGTCGGCGCTCCCCCAGTACGTCAGCTGACGGCTCGGCCCGCCGTCCACCGGCACCAGGTGCAGCTCGGGGACCAGGCTGCGCCAGCTGGTGTACGCGATGTGGCGGCCGTCGGGGGAGAAGCGGGGGTGGCCCAGCTTGGTCCGGTCGACTGTGAGCCGCCAGGCCCGGCCGGGTTCGTCCAGCGGGGCGAGCCAGAGGTCGTCCTCGGCCACGAAGCAGAGCAGGTCACCGCTGATGTGGGGCAGGCGCAGATAGCTCACACAGTCATGCTTTTCCCTGGGACGGAGTGGAGCAACTTGTGAATTTCCGGGCACCCGGGCGGCGGTGCGTCCCTGGGCGGTCCCTGGTGGGCCCCGGCGCGTCCCTGGTGGCCGCGTCCAGCCGCGTCCCTCAGTGACCCACCGCACGTACGAAACCGTTTCGTTTCGCAGCGATTCTGCGCTATATTCGACGGTGTACGAGTCAGGACACCGGGTCCTGCGGAGCGGAAGGGGTGAGGACATGGCTGAGGTCGCGACCCAGCGTCGCAGCCGGCTCACGCCCGAGCGCGCGGCCGAGCTGTACGAGGCGGTGCTCGATCTGCTCCGGGAAGTCGGCTACGACGCCCTCACCATGGACGCCGTGGCCGCCCGCACCCGGTCCAGCAAGGCCACGCTCTACCGCCAGTGGGGCGGCAAGGCCGAGCTGGTCGTCAAGGCCCTCCGGCACGGCAAGCCGGAGAAGATCGGCATGATCGACACCGGCTCGCTCCGCGGCGACCTGCACGCCCTCGTGGCGCTGGAGGACGACTGCACGATGGAGCGGAACTCCGCGCTGATGCGGGGCATCGCCATGGCGGTCCACCAGAACCCCGACCTGCGTCAGGCGTTCCAGGAGCAGCTGATCGAACCGGAGATGGCCGAGTTCCGGCGGGTGCTGCAGCGCGCGGTCGACCGGGGCGAGGTCCGCCCCGACTGCCCGGCGCTGGACTTCCTGCTCCACATGATGGTCGGCGGGTTCGTCACCCGCACCCTGCTGGACGACCGGCCGCCCACCCGGGCGTTCCTCATCTCGTACATGGATGCCGTGGTCCTCCCCGCCCTCGGCGTCCGAGCAGTCTGACCCCAATCCCCTCACCGGTACCTGACGTCACCGCTCACGTCGTCGGGCCGACCGCCCCTGCCTCCCCGCGGGGACGGTCAACCCTGCCCTGTACAACCCACGACCTGACCGGGAGTACGCCCCGTGGCCACGTTCCTCTACAAACTGGGCCGCCTCGCCTTCCGGCGACGGCACTTCGTCGCCCTGATATGGGTGGCGCTGCTGACCCTCGCCGGAGTCGGCGCGGCCAGCGCGCCCGCCCCCGGCACCACCTCGTTCTCCATCCCAGGCACCGAGGCGCAGAGGGCCTTCGACCTGCTGGAGGAGCGCTTCCCCGGCATGAGCGCCGACGGGGCCACCGCCCGCGTCGTCTTCAAGGCGCCCGCCGGGGAGAAGATGACGGACGCCGAGAACAAGGCGACCGTCGAGAAGACCGTCGAGGAGCTGTCGTCCGGCGCCGAGGTCGCCTCCGTCGCCGACCCGTACCAGGCGGGCGCCGTCAGCAAGTCCGGCGCGGTCGCCTACGCGCAGGTCAAGTACGACGTCTCCGGCATGGAGCTGAAGGACGCCACCCGCGACGCGCTGGAGGACGCCGCCGAGCGGGCCCGCGGGGCGGGGCTGACCGTCGAGGTCGGCGGTGACGCCCTCCAGGCCACCCCGCACACCGGCAGCAGCGAGATCATCGGTATCGCCGTCGCCGCGGTCGTCCTGGTCATCACCTTCGGCTCGCTGCTCGCCGCCGGTCTGCCGCTGCTCACCGCGATCATCGGCGTCGGCATCGGCGTCTCCACCATCACCGCCCTCGCCAAGGTCCTGGACCTGGGCTCCACCACCTCCACGCTGGCCACGATGATCGGTCTGGCGGTCGGCATCGACTACGCGCTGTTCATCGTCTCCCGCTACCGCGCCGAGCTGGCCGAGGGCCGCGAGCGCGAGGAGGCGGCGGGCCGGGCCGTGGGCACGGCGGGCTCCGCGGTGGTCTTCGCCGGTCTCACGGTCGTCATCGCCCTGGTCGGCCTCGCGGTCGTCAACATCCCGATGCTGACGAAGATGGGTGTGGCCGCGGCGGGCACGGTGGCCATCGCGGTTCTCATCGCGCTGACCCTCATCCCGGCGCTGCTGGGCTACGCGGGCCGCAAGGTGCGCCCGACCGGCGAGAAGTCCAAGCTGCTCGGCGGCGGCCGCGCGGCGAAGAAGCCGGCCGGCCCCAACATGGGCACCCGCTGGGCGAGCTTCGTGGTCCGCCGTCCGCTGGCGGTGCTCCTCGTGGGCATCGTCGGCCTGGGCGCGGCCGCGATCCCGGCCGCCTCCCTGGAGCTGGGCCTGCCCGACGACGGCTCCCAGCCCACCTCCACCACCCAGCGCCGCGCCTACGACCTGCTCACCGAGGGCTTCGGCCCCGGCTTCAACGGCCCCCTGATGGTGGTCGTCGACGCCAAGGACAGCAAGGACGCCGAGGCCGCGTTCGCCGAGACCGGTGAGCGCATCAAGGCCCTGGACAACGTCGTGACGGTCACCCCGGCCGCGCCCAACAAGGCCGGCGACACCGCCACCATCACGGTGATCCCCGACGCCAAGCCGTCCTCGGTGACGACGGAGGACCTGGTCCACGCGATCCGCGACACCGGCGCGGGCGTCACCTCGGACACCGGCGCCGAGGTCCTGGTCACGGGCGCCACGGCGATGAACATCGACGTCTCGCAGAAGCTCAACGACGCCCTGGTCCCGTATCTGATCCTGGTGGTCGGCCTCGCCTTCCTGCTGCTGATCGTGGTCTTCCGCTCGATCCTGGTCCCGCTGAAGGCGGCCCTCGGCTTCCTGCTGTCGGTCATGGCCGCGCTCGGTGCCGTGGTCGCGGTCTTCCAGTGGGGCTGGCTGGCCGGCCTGATGGGCGTGGAGGAGACCGGCCCGGTCATGTCGATGATGCCGATCTTCATGGTCGGTGTGGTCTTCGGCCTGGCGATGGACTACGAGGTCTTCCTGGTGACGCGGATGCGTGAGGCGTACGTGCACGGGGAGACGCCCGGCCAGGCCGTGGTGACCGGCTTCAAGCACGGCGCCCGGGTCGTCACCGCGGCCGCGGTGATCATGATGGCGGTGTTCGCGGGCTTCATCGGCTCCAGCGAGTCGATGGTCAAGATGATCGGCTTCGGCCTCGCCGTCGCCGTCTTCTTCGACGCCTTCATCGTCCGCATGGCCATCGTCCCGGCCGTCCTGGCGCTGCTGGGCAAGCGGGCCTGGTGGCTGCCGAAGTGGCTCGACCGCGTCCTGCCCAACGTCGACGTCGAGGGCGAGGGCCTGCGCACGGCCGACGGCGGCAGGGACGTGGACCCCGACGCGGAGAAGGAGCTGGTACGCGCCTGACGTACCGCCCCGACGCGGCTCGGCCGGCCGGTGAGGACCCCGTGGGGACGGGGGCCTCACCGGCTCTGCCGTTCCGGGGGCATAACCGGTCGCGTGGCCCCTGCAACCATCGCTACCGTGCCCTGCATGACGACGACCACTGAGGGGTCAGGAGCCCATCCCCGTTTCGCCGAAGCCCTGTCCGACGCCGGCCTCGACGGCCTGCTCGACCGCGTCCGGCGGTTCCCGGACGCGACCAGGACCGCCGGGGAGGCCGCCGCGGCGATCGGGTGCGAGCTGAGCCAGATCTGCAAGTCGCTGATCTTCGCGGCGGACGGGGTGCCGGTCCTGGTGCTGATGGACGGGGCCTCGCGCGTCGACGTGGAGCTGGTGCGCCGCGAGCTCGGGGCGGCGAAGGTGACACGGGCCGACGCGAACGTCGTACGGGAGACCACCGGGTACGCCATCGGCGGGGTGCCGCCGTTCGGGCACCGTACGCGCACACGGGTGCTGGCCGACCGGGGGCTGCTGGCGCACGAGGAGGTGTGGGCGGCGGCCGGGGATCCGCACGCCGTCTTCCCGATCGCCCCCGACGCCCTGGTCGCCCACGCGGGCGCGACGGTGGTGGACGTGCGCGAGCTCGCCGAGTGACGCCGCTGGTCGCCTCGGCGGTGCTGCTGGCCGCGGTCACGCACGCCGGGTGGAACGCCATCGCCCACAAGATCACCGACAAGCTGGTCGGGTTCACCCTCATCTCGGGCGGCGGGGTGGTGATCGGGCTCGTCCTCGCGCCGTTCGCGGCCTTCCCGGCGGCCGGGGCGTGGCCGTATCTCGCCGTCTCCGCCGTCCTCCACCTCGGCTACTACCTGCTGCTCATGCGCTCCTTCCGGCTCGGCGACTTCGGGCAGGCGTACCCCATCGCGCGCGGCAGCGCCCCGCTGGTCGTCACCGTGCTGGCCGCCCTGTTCGCCCACGAGATCCCCGACGGCTGGGCCGCGGCCGGCATCGCGCTGTCCTGTGCGGGGCTGACCGGTGTGGCGCTGTGGGGGCTGCGCGGGCGGCGGCCGGACTGGGCGGCGATCGGGGCCGCGCTGGCGACCGGCATGGCCATAGCCGCGTACACCGTGGTGGACGGTCTGGGCGTACGGGCCTCCGGGTCCGCCCTCGGGTACACCGCCTGGCTGATGATCGCCGAGGGGCTCGCCCTGCCCGCGTACGCGCTGTGGCGCTGGCGGGGCGGGACGCTCGCCGTGCTGCGGCCGGTCGCCGGGGTCGGGCTGCTGGGCGCGGTGCTGTCCGTGGCGGCGTACGGGCTGGTGCTGTGGGCGCAGACCCGCGCCGAGATGGCGCCCGTCGCGGCGCTCAGGGAGTCCTCGATCCTGGTGGGCGCGGCGATCGGCGCCGTCGTGTTCAAGGAGCGGTTCGGCGCGCCGCGGATCTGGGCGGCGGGGCTGCTGGTGGCCGGCATCGGGCTGATGCTGCACTCGGGGTGAGCGTCCGGCCCCGCGCCCGCGGCGCCGCCTCGCCGGCCCTGCCGAATCCGCCG
This sequence comes from Streptomyces sp. enrichment culture, assembly GCF_964272895.1. Classification (GTDB taxonomy): domain Bacteria; phylum Actinomycetota; class Actinomycetes; order Streptomycetales; family Streptomycetaceae; genus Streptomyces. The sequence goes on along the minus strand of NZ_OZ186832.1, from coordinate 3,194,672 downwards.
CCCGACCGGTCTCGCTATGCGTCCCGGAGGGAGTGGGCGACCAGGGCGTCGGCGTGGCCGTGCCCCAGGCCGTGCTCGCTCTTGAGCCAGGCGACCAGCTCCCTGTGCCGGGTCAGCGGGGAGGCACGGATCAGCTCGATCCATTCGGCGACGGGGCGGCCGTACTTCTTCTCGATGGACGGGAAGTAGCTCGCGGGGCCCTTCACAGGGGTGCTCATCTCAGTGCGCGCCCTTCCCGCCGGCCCGGTCGAGGCGGTGGCGCAGCAGGACCACCTTGTCGTCGAAGGTCCTCGACTCGACCAGGTCGAGCGCGAGGCGCGGCAGCGGGGTGCGGAAGACCGGCCGGCCGCCGCCGAGCACGACCGGGTGGACGAAGACCTGGTACTCGTCGATCAGCCGGTGCTCGGTGAGGAAGGAGGCGAGCTCCGAGCCGCCGAAGAGGACCAGCCGGGCGCCGCCGTCCTTCAGTGCCGTCAGCTCCTCCACCACGTTCTCGCCGATCACGCGGGTGTTCCAGCCGGCCTCCTTCAGGGTGGTGGAGACGACGATCTTCGACGCCTCGCGCCACACCGGCGCGAAGGCCAGGTCGTGCGCGTCGGTGGTGAACTCCTCGGCGCGCGGCCAGTAGCCCGACATCAGCTCCCAGACCTTGCGGCCGTAGAGGAAGACATCGGCCTCGGCGGTGAGGGCCTGTGCGTACGCGGACGTCTCGCCGGCCATGTGGGGCCAGTCGAACTCGCCGTTCGGTCCCTCGATGAAGCCGTCCAGCGACTGGTGGACGAAGTGTGTGATCTTACCCATGTCGGATGACCCCAGAACCCTTGTGTACGATGTCCACATTCGGAGGGTGTGGCGATCCGCACCCCCCGAGCGATCTTGCAGCAGCCTAGGCGATGAAAGTGGATGCTGTCCACATGTCTTCCAAGCGTGACACCTACCGGCACGGCGATCTGCGCAACGCCCTGATCCAGGCCGGTCTCGCACTGGCCCGCGAGGGCGGCCCCGAGGCGGTCGTGCTGCGGGCCGCCACCCGGCAGGCGGGGGTCGTGCCCAATGCCGCCTACCGGCACTTCGCCGACCGTGCGGCCCTGCTGCACGCCGTCTCCCAGGCGGCCATGGCCGAGGTCGCCCGCACGATGGAGGCCGAGCAGGCCGCCCTGCCGGCCGCTTCGGACGAGGCGGCCGCGGCTCGCGCCCGCTTCCGTGCCGTCGGCACCGGCTATCTGCGCTTCGCCCGCGAGGAACCCGGCCTGTTCCGCACCGCCTTCCACGTCCCCGGCGACATGACCCACGCCGCCGACGACACCGCCGCGGGCGCGAGCGGCCGTACCCCCTTCGAACTCCTCGGCGAGGCGCTGGACGGGCTGGTCGAGCACGGACTGCTGCCCGCGGAGCGGCGGCCCGGCGCCGAGTTCCTCGCCTGGTCCGCGGTCCACGGCATCGCCGTGCTGATGATCGACGGCCCGTTGCGCGGACTGCTGCCGGAACAGGCCCGCGAGGCCGGCGAACACGTCATCGACATGGTCGAGCGCGGGATCTGACGCGGCTCAGTGGGTGCGGGGCCGCGTCGCCGGGGGCACCCTGGAAGCAGATGTTCCGGAGGTGATCGTCATGATGCACACCGCTGTCGGATGGCATGTCGAGCTGGAGTTCCAGGAGGACGACCAGCACACCAGGGCCGCGGCGATGGTGCGCCTGCCGGACGGGACCGAGGTACGGGGCCACGGCCGCGCCAGCAGGCACCACACCGACTCCAATCAGCCCCGTGTCGGGGAGGAGATCGCCGGCGCCCGCGCGCTGGACGAGATCGCGAGGAAGCTCCTCGGCAAGGCGCACGACGAGATCGACCAGGCGTCGGGGCGCACGTCCCACCCGATCCACATGTGAGGTCTACGCCGTGCCGGCGAGGGCCGTCCGTACGGCCCTCACCAGCGCCTGCGCCCTCGGGTCCGCCGTCACGCTCTGCCGGAAGCCGTTGGTGACATAGCCGAAGGCGATGCCGGAGGCGGGGTCGGCGAAGCCGAGGGCGCCGCCGCGGCCGGGGTGGCCGAAGGAGTCGGGGGACAGCAGCGGGGACGCGCTGCCGTGCAGCATGTAGCCGAGGCCGAAGCGGGTGCCGACGACCAGCACGCGGTCCGGGCCCGCCGACTGCTCGGCGCGGGCCAGGGCGGCCGTCTCGGGGGTGAACAGGCGGACGCCGTCGACCGGCCCGATCAGCGCCGCGTAGAAGCGGGCCAGTGCGTCGGCCGTCGCGATGCCGTTGGTGGCGGGCAGGGCCGCCGCGCGGTGGGCGGGCTCGTTCTGGTCGGGGAACGGGCTGATCGCCGCGAACGCCCGGCGGGTCAGGGAGCCGGGGTCGGCGTACGCCTCGGTGACCGACCGCTTCGGGCGGGTGCGCAGCCCGCCGACGGGCTCGGGCCCCTCCACGCGCCCGGACCGGCCGACCCGCCCCGCCTGCGCCTCGGGGAGTCCGAGCCACAGGTCCAGGCCCAGCGGCGCGGCGATCTCCGCCGCGATCCACTCACCGGCCCGGCGCCCCGTCACCCGCCGGGTCAGCTCGTCCACCAGCCAGCCGTACGTCAGCGCGTGGTAGCCGTGATCGGTGCCCGGCTCCCAGACGGGCGCCTGCGCGGCGACCGCCTGCGGCCCGCGCGCCGGGTCCAGGGACTCCTCGGGGGTGAGCGGAGTGTCCAGCACGGGCACCCCGGCCCGGTGGTCGAGCACATGCCGCACGAGCAGCCGCTCCTTGCCGTGCGCCTTGAACTCCGGCCAGTACGCGCCCACCGGCGCGTCCAGGTCCAGCTCGCCGCGCTGATGCAGCAGCAGCAGGACGGCGGCGGCGACGCCCTTGGTCGCCGAGCGCACGATCTGCGCGGTACCGCGCTCCCAGGGCTCGGTGCCGTCGACGTCCCGGACGCCGCCCCACAGGTCGACCACCCGCTGTCCGTCCCGGTACACGGCGACGGCCGCGCCCCGGTCGCCGAGCTGCTGGAAGTTGCGCAGGAACGCCTCCCTGACCGGCTCGAAGCCCTCGGCCACCGTGCCGTGCACCTTCACGTCCACGTCCGTACGTCCCTTCCGCCCCGCCTGTCCGGCTGCCTGCGACACAGGGTGCAACCATAGGCGGCCGCCTGCGATTCCTCGGTCGGGAGGGTCAGCCGAGCAGGATCGTGACGTCGATGTTGCCGCGGGTGGCGTTGGAGTACGGGCAGACCTCATGGGCGGCGTCCACCAGCCGCCCGGCGACCTCCTGGTCGAGGACCGGCAGCGAGACGCTGAGGGCGACCGCGAGGCCGTAGCCCTGGTGGGCGTTGGGGCCGATGCCGACCTTCGCGGCGACCGTGGAACCGGTCAGGTCCAGGCCCGCCCGGCGGCCGACCAGCACCAGGGCGTTGTGGAAGCAGGAGCTGTAGCCGGCCGCGAACAGCTGCTCGGGGTTGGTGCCGTTGCCGTCGCCGCCGAGCTCCGGGGGCATCGCGACCTTGAGGTCCAGCTGCCCGTCCTGGCTGGTGACATACCCGTCCCGGCCACCGTGCGCGGTCGCCTCGGCGACGTACACGATCTTCTTCGGGCGGGTGTCGACGGCGGCTTCCTCGATCACGGCTCGGTCCTCCCCCTGGCATGACACAGGTGTGTGCAACTACATCGTGCACAAGGTACCGGCGAGTAGGTTCGGGGGTGCGCACAGGGTGGGGCGACCGCCGGTAACACGGGAGCGGGGTCAGCGGGCGCGCTGCGCCGCCTCGTCCGCGCGCCGGGCGAGCCTGTGCAGCTCCTCGCGCAGCCGGGCGACCTCCGTGCCGTCGAGCCCCGTCGCCCCGAGCAGGGCGGCGGGGACGCGCGCCGCGCGCTCGCGCAGTTCCTCCGCCCGCCCGGTGCAGGCGACCAGGACGGAGCGCTCGTCGTGGGCCGCGCGCTCCCGGCGTACCAGGCCGGCCGCCTCCAGGCGCTTGAGCAGCGGCGAGATCGTGCCGTAGTCGAGGCGCAGGGCGGCGGCGAGGTCCTTGACCGTCGTCTCGCCGCGCTCCCAGAGGACCAGCAGGACGAGGTACTGCGGGTAGGTGAGGCCGAGCTCGTCGAGGAGCGGCCGGTAGGCGGCCGTCACCGCGCGCTGGGCCGCGTACAGCGCGAAGCACAGCTGCTCGTCCAGCAGCAGCGAGCCCGCGGGGGCCGCGGTGGTGTCCTCGTCCTGACCTGTCACGCGCCCATTGTCACGGACCGCGGGTCGAAGCCGAAGGGCAGCTCCAGGCGGTGGGCGCGCATCAGCGCGTCGTCGGAGAGCAGGGCGCCGGTGGGCCCGTCGGCGGCGATCACGCCCTCGCTGAGGATGAGCGAGCGCGGGCACAGCTCCAGGGCGTAGGGCAGGTCGTGGGTGACCATCAGCACCGTGACGTCCAACGAGCGCAGGATGTCGGCGAGTTCGCGGCGGGAGGCGGGGTCGAGGTTGGAGGACGGCTCGTCGAGGACGAGGATCTCCGGCTCCATCGCGAGCACGGTGGCGACGGCGACGCGGCGGCGCTGGCCGAAGGAGAGGTGGTGCGGCGGGCGGTCCTTGAAGGCGGCCATGCCGACCTGCTCCAGCGCCCGGTCCACCCGCGCCTCCAGCTCGGCGCCCTTGAGTCCGGCGGCGGCGGGCCCGAAGGCCACGTCCTCGCGGACCGTCGGCATGAACAGCTGGTCGTCGGGGTCCTGGAAGACGATCCCGACCTTGCGCCGGATCTCGGCCATGTGCTGCTTGCCGACCGGCAGCCCGGCGACGGTGACCGTGCCCGTGCCGCCGCTCAGGATGCCGTTGAGGTGCAGCACGAGGGTGGTCTTGCCGGCGCCGTTCGGGCCGAGCAGCGCGACCCGCTCGCCGCGGGCGATCGAGAAGTCCACGCCGAACAGGGCCTGATGGCCGTCGGGGTAGGCGAAGGCGAGGCCGGAGACCTCCAGGGAAGCGGTGCTCACAGGGTCCATCCCAACACGCAGACGACGAGGGCGGTGAACGGAAGGGCGAGGGCGTGCGTCCACTGCGCCCGGGAGGCGGTCACCTCGTCGATGACCGGCATGGCACCGGCGTACCCGCGGCTGATCATGGCCAGGTGGACGCGCTCACCGCGCTCGTAGGAGCGGATGAACAGCGCGCCCGCCGACTTCGCGAGGACACCCCAGTGCCTGACGCCGCTCGCCTCGAAGCCGCGGGACTCGCGGGCGATGCGCATGCGCCGCATCTCGTCGGTGATCAGGTCGCCGTAGCGGAGCATGAAGGAGGCGATCTGCACCAGCAGCGGCGGCAGCCTGAGGCGCTGGAGGCCCAGCAGCAGCTCGCGCAGCTCGGTGGTGGAGGCCAGCAGCACCGACGCGGCCACACCCAGGGTGCCCTTGGCCAGCACGTTCCAGGCGCCCCACAGTCCGCTGACGCTCAGCGACATGCCCAGCACCTCGGTGCGCTCGCCCTCCGCCACGAACGGCAGCAGCACCGCGAACGCCACGAACGGCACCTCGATCAGCAGCCGCTTGAGCAGGAAGCCCGCGGGCACCCGCGCGAACGCGGCGACGCAGGCCAGCAGCACCGCGTAGAGCCCGAAGGCCCACATCGCCTCGCGCGGGGTGGACACCACGACCACCACGAACGCGAACACGGCGACCAGCTTGGTGTGCGGCGGCAGCGCGTGCACGGGCGAGTGCCCGTGCCGGTACAGCCGGTGCGCGTGCCCCGCACCCATGTCAGACGCTCACCGAGGACGGCGAGGACGCCTCGGACTCGGGCGCCCGCCGCCTGCGCACCGCCCAGAACACGCCGGTGCCCGCGACGACCGTGACACCGACGCCGATGACGCCCGCCAGCCCCCCGGACAGGCGGGCGTCGTCGACGTCCTTCACGCCGTAGTCGGCGAGCGGGGAGTCCGCGATGTCGTGCTCCTCGGCCTTCTTGTCGATGCCGTGGTCGGCGGCGACCTTCTCCAGACCGTCGGGGTCGGCGGAGGCGTAGAAGCTGACGAACCCGGCCAGCACCAGCGAGGCGACCAGGCCGGCCGCCCACACCCTGCGGGTGGAGCGGGCCGCCACCGGGGCCGGCTCGGCGGCGGGCGCGTCGACCAGCTCGCCGTTCACCCGCAGCTTCAGCGGCTGCCGCAGGTCACGGGCGCCGTACACCAGGTCGGGGCGTACGGCGATGACGGCGCCGACGGTCAGCGCGGTGATCGCGGCCTCGCCGATGCCGATCAGGAAGTGCACGCCGACCATCGCGGCGGCCACCTTGCCGAGGGAGACGTCGGTGGTGCCGCCGATCGCGTACAGCGCGGTGAAGGCGAGCGCCGAGACCGGCACCGACAGCAGCGCGGCGACGAAGGTGGCGGCGGTCACCGAGCGGCGGGTGCGCGGCAGGAGCTTCACCAGGGCGCGGAAGACCGCGTAGGCGACGACGGTCGTCACGACCGCCATGTCGGTGATGTTCACCCCGAGCGCGGTCAGACCGCCGTCGGCGAACAGCACGCCCTGCATCAGCAGGACGACCGACACGCACAGCACCCCTGTGTAGGGGCCGACGAGGATCGCGGCCAGGGCTCCGCCGAGGAGGTGGCCGCTGGTTCCGGCGGCCACGGGGAAGTTGAGCATCTGCACCGCGAAGATGAACGCGGCCACCAGACCGGCCAGCGGCGCGGTGCGCTCGTCGAGTTCGCGGCGCGCGCCGCGCAGGCTCACGGCGACGGCGCCGGCGGCGACGACACCGGTGGCTATCGAGGTGGGCGCGTTGATGAATCCGTCAGGCACATGCACCGTTCGATGATAGTGGCTTAATGCGAACGGCTTGCAAGAGCGCAAAGGGCGCCAATCGGCATGTGAGACGCGCCCGCCCGAGCGGCATGATCCGGGAAATGTGGGACATTGGGAGAGAAGCGGAAGCGTGTCTTTCGCCTTGGTCACCGAGCGTAAGGGGACTGCCGATGTCTGTGATCGAGCAGTACGCACGAGCCCATATCGTCACGGACACCGACGTCACGGTTCAGGACAGCGGCGCGGTCCCCGTCATCCTGCGGTACGACCCCGACGCCGACCCCCGCTCCGTACGCATGCGGCTGCCCGGCACCCGCGAGTGGACCTTCCCTCGCTCCCTCCTCGAACAGGGCCTGCGCGCCCCCGCCGGTACCGGGGACGTGCGCGTGTGGCCGTGCGGGCGGGTGCAGGCCGTGGTCGAGTTCCACTCCGCGCACGGCGTCTCGGTGGTGCAGTTCGAGTCCAAGACGCTGATGCGCTTCCTGCGCCGCACCTACGCGGCCAGCGCGCAGCCCGTCGCCCACTGAGGGCAGGCCGGGGCGGCCGCCGGGGGTGGCCCGGAGCCCGCCGAGGCGCCCGCCGAGGAGCCCGCCGAGGGTGCCCGGCAGCCGCCGGGGTCGCTCAGCCGCCCGCCTTCAGCAGCGCCGCCACGATCGGGCCCGCCGTCGAGCCGCCGTGGCCCGCCGCCTGCACCACGCCCGCGCCCGCGAGGTCGCCGCGGTACGCCGTGAACCAGCCGTTGGGCTTCTTCTGCCCGTCGACCTCCGCCGACCCCGTCTTCGCGCCGACGTCGCCGGTGACCCCCGCCATCGCCTCGGCCGCCGTGCCGTAGGCCGCGGTGTACGCCATCACGTCCCGCAGCTGCGCCAGCGTGCCCGCCGACAGCTTGCGCGAGGCGGTGGCCAGGGTGCGGCCGTCCACCTCGGGGGAGACCAGATAGGGCTGGCGGAAGGTGCCCGACTGGACGGTCGCCGAGACCGACGCCATGTTGAGCGGGTTCATCCGCACCCCGCCCTGCCCGATCAGCGAGGCCGCCATCTGCGCCTGCGACTGCACCGGCACCGCGCCGTCGAAGGTGGGCACGCCCACCGCCCAGTTGTTCAGGCCCAGCCCGAACACCTCCTGCGCCTGCTTCGTCAGATCGGCGTCGTCCAGCTTCGGCGCCTGGCTGATGAAGGCGGTGTTGCAGGAGCGGGCGAAGGACGCCTTGAAGGTGCCGTTCTTGATCTCGAACTTGTCGTCGTTGTGGAACTTCCACCCGCCGTACGTGAAGTACTTCGGGCAGGGGTGCTCCTTGTCCGCCGCCGCCAGCCTGCGCTCGAACAGCATCGAGGCGGTGACGACCTTCATCGTCGAACCCGGCGCGAGGGAGCCCTGGAAGGCCACGTTGAAGCCGGGCGAGGAGTTGGCGACGGCGAGGATCTCACCCGTGGAGGGGCGCAGCAGCACCACCGAGGCACGCTTGCGGGCGGCGACCTGCTTCTCGGCCGCGGCCTGCAGCGCCGGATCGAGGGTGGTCCGCACCGTGCCGGGCGTGCCCTCGCTCAGCTCCAGCAGCGTCCTGTCGGACAGCTCCGCCTTCTGGGACTCCTTGCCGCGCACCACCCGCAGCTCGACGCCCGCGGTCCCGCCGGCCGTCTCGCCGTACTTCTCGCGCAGCCCGTCCAGCACCGGCGCCAGCGACGGGAACCTCTTCACGGTCAGCTCACCGCCCTCGCGGTCCAGCGCCTTGACCGGCGGGGTGCCCGCCTCGCCGGTGACCAGCCGGTCGCCGTCCCGCAGCTCGGGGTGCACGACCGAGGACGCCCACCGGACCAGCGGTTCGCCGTCGCCCGGACCGCGTACGACGCTCAGCGCACCCGTGTAGGTCAGCGGCTTGGCGATAGTGCCGTGGGAGACGGTGCCCTTGACGGTGAACGGCACCTTGTCGCCCTGGCGGACGCCGGGGGTGAGGGTCACGTCCTTGACGCGGGCGTCCTTGGCGAACCCGGTGAGCAGGGCGCGGGCGGCCGTGGCGTCGGTGGTGGCGGCCGCGGCCTCGCTCACCCTGCCCTGCTGCCAGGCGGTGAGGAAGCGCCGGGCGGCGGAGGTGACCTCGGTCTCCGACAGCGGACCGGTCCTCACCTCGCTGCGCGCGTCGGCGGACGTGACCGCGCTGTCGTCGGCCGCGGCACCGCCGCCGTACAGGGCGTACCCGCCGATGCCGAGCCCGCCGGCCACCGCGACGACCACCGATCCGATGACGGCCGGCCTGGTGCTCCGCCGCTGCTCGACGCGCCTTCTCTTGCCCACTGCTGTCCGTTCCTCCGCGAAGCTCCGAAGGTCCCCGTCGCCCTCGTGTCCCTTGGTCTCGTTGTCCTCACCGTCCCCAACGACGGTGCGGTGCTGCGGTCCCCGCCTGAGCGGGTGACGTCCGCCACCCGCCGCGCGGTTCCCGCCGGGTGTCCGGCCTCAGCCGCCCGCCTTCAGCACCTGCGCCACGATCGGTCCGGCCGCGTCGCTGCCGTGGCCGCCCTGCTGGGCCATCGCCGCGGCCGCCATGTCGTCGCGGAAGCCGGTGAACCAGCTGTTGGACGTGGCCTGCCCGTCGACCTCGGCCGAACCGGTCTTGGCGCCGATGCCGCCGGGCACCGAGCGCATCGCCTCGGCCGCGGTACCGCTGGTCGCGGTGCGGTTCATCATGGCGCGCAGCTGGTCCACCGTACCCGGGCGAAGGCCCTGGGCCTGGGCGAGCTGACGGCCGTCCAGGCTCTGCGGCACGATCACCGGCTGCCGGAACGTGCCGGTGACGGCGGTCGCCGTGACCGACGCCATGTTCAGCGGGCTCATCTGCACCTTGCCCTGCCCGAGCAGCGCGGCGGCGGTGTCCGGGCCCTCGGACACGGGGACGCTGCCGTCGAAGGTGGTGACGCCCGCCTTCCAGTCGTCGCGGCCCAGCCCGAACTTCTCCTGCGCCTCACGGGTCAGGGAGTCGTCCTGGATCTCGTCGGCGAACTTCACGAACGCGGTGTTGCAGGAGCGGGCGAAGCTGTCGGCGAGCGTGGCGGACTCGTTCGGCGCGAGCCCCTTGAGGTTGTGGAAGGTGGCGCTGTCCGAGACCGCCTGCGCGGGACAGGGCGCCGGGCCGTCCGCCGTGGTCAGGCCCTGGTCGATGAGGAGCGCCGCGCTCACGATCTTCATGGTGGAGCCGGGCGCCAGCGCGCCCTCGAAGGCCGCGTTCCAGCCGTCGGCGCGGTTGTTGGCGACGGCGAGGATCTCCCCGGTGCTCGGCTTGAGCGCGACCACCGACGACTCCTTGTACGCCGTCACCGCCTTCTCGGCGGCCGCCTGCGCGCGCGGGCTGATCGTCGTCGGCAGCCGGCCCGCCCTGCCCTCGGTGATCGTCAGCAGGGAGGTGTCGGCGGCGCCGCTCTTGGTGTGCCGGATCGACAGCTCCACCCCGCGGGTGCCGCCCGCCTCATGGCCGTAGCGCTTGCGCAGCTCGTCCAGGACCGGGCCCAGGGACGGGTACCGGTCCTTCGTGAGCACACTGCCGTCACGGGCGACCGCCTCGATCGGCGGGCTGGCGGACTCCTCGGTGACCAGGGTGTCGCCCTCGCCCAGCTCCGGGTGCACGACCGTCGGCTGCCAGTCGACCAGCGCGCGCCCGGTGGTGATGCCCCGCACGACCTTCAGCGCGCTGTCGTACGCCAGCGGCTTGGTCCTGCCCTTGTACGACACCGTTGCCTTCACCGAGAACGGCACCCTGGTGCCCTGCGGGGTGCCCGCAGTGATCTGTACGTCCGTCAGATGCGCGCTGCCGCCGAACGACGTCAGGACCGGCTCGGCCGCCGCCGCGTTGTTGGTGAACGACGCGGCCCGCGCCCCCCGGCCCTGCTCCCACGCCTCGAAGAACGCCTTCGTCGTCTCGGCGACCTCGTCCTCGCTCGGCGGCCCGCTCTTCTCGGACGTCGTGGCGCCGGGCCCTGAGTCACCGTCACCGCTCAGCGCGGACACGAAGTTGTAGGCGCCGTAGCCGGCGCCGCCCACCATCACGGTGAACACCGTGCCGATGACGGCCCCCTTGACCCCCTTGCGCATCGCCCGATCCCTCCCGTGTCCCCCGTTTCCGCTTCCCGTGCACTGTAAGGGGCGGCACCGACAGCCGTGACCGGCGCCCGAGTTTGTTGGCCGAACGGATACCGGGCCGCTACACCCAGGTGTCCAGCCACATCCGCGAGCGCCAGTCGTCGATGGGGATGGCGGTGCCGGTGTAGAGAGGCCAGAAGTAGATGAAGTTCCAGGCGACCAGCAGCACGAGGACGCCCGCGCCCGTCGCGCCGGCCACGCGGCGGGTGTCGCTCGAGCCGGGCGGCCCGACCAGCGCGCCGACGAGCATCGCCACCGCCAGGCACAGGAAGGGCACGAAGACGACGGCGTAGAAGAGGAAGATGGTGCGCTCCTGGTAGAAGAACCAGGGCAGATAGCCCGCCACGATCCCGCAGGCGATGGCGCCCGCGCGCCAGTCGCGGCGGAAGAACCAGCGCCACAGCACGTACAGCAGCGCGAAGGCGCCCAGCCACCACAGCACCGGTGTGCCCAGCGCCAGCACCTCGCGCGCGCACTTCTCGCCCGCGTCCGCCGGGCAGCCGTCCTTTCCGGGCGCCGGGGACTCGTAGAAGTACGACACCGGGCGGCCCAGCACGATCCAGCTCCACGGGTTGGACTCGTACGTGTGCGGCGAGTCCAGGCCGACATGGAAGTCGTACACCTGGTTCTCGTAGTGCCACAGGCTGCGCCACCAGTCCGGGAACAGCCACGACCAGTCGCTGTCCTTGCCCGCGGTGGCCGCCCAGTTGCGGTAGTAGCCGCCGCTGCCGTCGGAGGGCGACAGGATCCAGCCGGTCCAGGACAGGACGTAGGTGAACACGGCGACCGGGACGGTCGCGAGGAACGCGAAGCCCAGGTCGTACTTGGCGACCGCCGCGTACGGGTGCCGGGCACCCGCGACCTTGCGCGAGCCGATGTCCCACAGCACCGTCATGACGCCGAACGCGGCCAGGACGTACAGGCCGTTCCACTTGGTGCCGATGGCCAGGCCCAGCAGCACGCCCGCCGTCCACCGCCACGGGCGCAGGCCCAGCCGGAGCGTGTCCGCGACCCGCGCGTCGGGCCGCACCCGCCCGTCGGCGTCGGCGGGCAGCGCGGCGGCGAGCCGTTCGCGCGCCTTGTCGCGGTCGACGACCAGGCAGCAGAAGGCCGCGAGCACGAAGAACATCAGCACGCCGTCCAGCAGCGCGGTGCGGCTCATCACGAAGTGCAGACCGTCCACCGCCAGCAGCGCGCCCGCCAGGCACCCGAGGAACGTCGAACGGAACAGCCGCCGCCCGATCCGGCACACCATCAGCACCGACAGCGTGCCGAGCAGGGCCGTCATGAACCGCCAGCCGAACGGGTCCATGCCGAAGATCAGCTCGCCGAGCCCGATGACGTACTTGCCGACCGGCGGATGCACGACGTACGCCGCGTCCGTCGGGATCGGCACGTTCCCGCCCGAGGACAGGATCAGGTCGTTGGCGTTCTTGTCCCAGTTGACCTCGAATCCGCGGTGGACGAGCGCCCAGGCGTCCTTGGCGTAGTACGTCTCGTCGAATATCACCGCCTTCGGGCTGCCCAGGTTCCAGAACCGCAGCACGCCCGCCAGCACCGTCACCAGCAGCGGCCCGCCCCACCCGGACAGGCGCACGATCCGCGCCGCCAGGGTGGGCGGGACGCCGAGCGCCGTCCACAGCCTCGGCGAGGGCTCGACGTACGGCGGCACCAGCCGGTCCCGGACGTCGCTTTCGGGCCGCGCCCGGTAACCGAACCGGCGCAGCCGCTGCTGCCACGACGGCTCACGGTCGTGCGGGGCCCGCTCGGGGCGGTGATCCGTCGAGGACGCGGAGGACGCGGTACTGGTCACCGCGCCATGGTAGGGAACAGGGCTGTGTGAGTCCCGCGCATGCGGAGCTTGCGTCGGGCGGGCGTTCGCTTTGGGAGGATGGGGGCGTGACTGGAACCCTTGTTTTGGCGGGCACCCCCATCGGCGACATCGCGGACGCGCCGCCGCGGCTGGCCGAGGAACTGGCCGGCGCCGATGTCGTCGCCGCCGAGGACACCCGGCGGCTGCGCCGGCTGACCCAGGCGCTGGGCGTGACGCCCAAGGGCCGCGTGGTGTCGTACTTCGAGGGCAACGAGTCCGCCCGCACGCCCGAACTGGTCGAGGAACTCGTCGGCGGCGCCCGTGTGCTGCTGGTCACCGACGCCGGGATGCCGTCCGTGTCCGACCCCGGCTACCGGCTGGTCGCCGCCGCCGTGGAGCGGGACGTCAAGGTCACCGCCGTGCCCGGACCGTCCGCCGTGCTCACCGCGCTCGCCCTGTCCGGGCTGCCCGTCGACCGCTTCTGCTTCGAGGGCTTCCTGCCGCGCAAGGCCGGCGAGCGGCTCACCCGGCTGCGCGAGGTCGCCGAGGAGCGCCGCACCCTCGTCTACTTCGAGGCACCCCACCGCCTCGACGACACCCTCGCCGCGATGGCCGAGGTCTTCGGCGCGCAGCGGCGGGCCGCCGTCTGCCGCGAGCTGACCAAGACCTACGAGGAGGTCAGGCGCGGCCCGCTGGCCGAGCTCGCCGCGTGGGCGGCCGAGGGCGTGCGCGGCGAGATCACCGTCGTGGTGGAGGGGGCGCCCGAACGCGGGCCGGAGGTCCTGGACGCGGCCGAGCTGGTGCGCCGGGTGCGGGTGCGCGAGGAGGCGGGGGAGCGGCGCAAGGAGGCCATCGCCGCGGTGGCCGCGGAGGCGGGGCTGCCCAAGCGGGAGGTGTTCGACGCGGTGGTGGCGGCGAAGAACGCGGGGGCGTGAAGGTCGAAGGACGCGGGAGCGTGACGGCGAAGAACGCGGGGGCGTGAAGGGCGAAGGGCGCGGGGGCGTGAAGGGGGCGGGGTCTGTCGGCCGGCGGGGCCGGACGCTTCCGTAGGATCGGGACATGCCTTCGAACGCCGCCGACAAGAACGCCGCGCCGCCCTTGCCCGTGCCGCTGGCGGTGCCGGTGGCCGATTCGCACACGCACCTCGACATGCAGTCCGGGACGGTCGAGGAGGCCCTGGCGAAGGCGGCGTCCGTCGGCGTGACGACGGTCGTGCAGGTCGGCTGTGACGTGGCCGGCTCCCGCTGGGCCGCCGAGACCGCCGCGGCCCACGACGCCGTCCACGCGGCCGTCGCCCTGCACCCCAACGAGGCGCCCCGCATCGTGCACGGCGACCCCGACGGCTGGTCCCGGCAGGGCGCCCGCGAACCCGGCGGCGACGGCGCGCTCGACGAGGCGCTCGCCGAGATCGACCGGCTGGCCGCGCTGCCCCACGTCAAGGGCGTCGGCGAGACCGGCCTGGACTACTTCCGCACCGGCGAGGAGGGCAAGGCCGCCCAGGAGCGCTCCTTCCGCGCCCACATCGAGATCGCCAAACGGCACGGCAAGGCCCTGGTCATCCACGACCGCGACGCCCACGCCGACGTCCTGCGCGTGCTGAAGGAGGAGGGCGCGCCCGAGCGCACCGTCTTCCACTGCTACTCCGGCGACGCCGAGATGGCCGAGATCTGCGCCCGCGCCGGCTACTTCATGTCCTTCGCCGGCAACGTCACCTTCAAGAACGCCCAGAACCTGCGCGACGCCGTCGCCGTGGCCCCGCTGGAGCTGCTGCTCGTCGAGACCGACGCGCCCTTCCTCACCCCGGCGCCGTACCGCGGACGGCCCAACGCCCCGTATCTCGTTCCGGTCACGGTGCGCGCCATGGCCGCGGTCCGCGGCATCGACGAGGACGTGCTGGCCACCGCGCTCGGGGCGAACACGGCACGAGCCTTCGGCTACTGACGCATAACGGTCGCGACCGACCGTAGCCGCGTCGCTTTGGAGAGTGACGGCCGCTCCGCTAGGTTCTGGGGGCCCGATCGGGACCCCTCTGGACCCCCTGGAGCGTGTCGGCGTGAGCGATTCGCAGTACCTGCGCGACGAGCGGTACGCGCCCGCCCCCGAGTACGAGCCGTTCGACCCGCACAGCGCCGAGACGCTGGGCTACGGCGAGGTGTACGCGGGCGCCTACCCGGACACCTACGCCCCGGCCTACGAGACGCGGCGGCCGCAGGCACCCTGGTCCGACGATCCGTACGACGGCGCCGCGTACCCCGTCGGCTCGTACGCCGGTGGCTCGTACGGTGCCGAACCGCCCCCCACGCTCGTCCACATCCCCGCCCCCGCGCACGAGGTCCCCGCCGCCCCCGGCCGCAGGGCCGCGCGCCGGCGCCGAGCGAAGGCCGACCCGCGCCCGGACGGCGTCGCGCGTGCCGACGGCTCCGTGCGCCGCCTGCTGCCCCAGGCGCTGGTCGTCGCCTTCCTCGCCGGCGGCACCACCGCCTTCGTCGCCAAGGACAAGGCCGTGGAGCTGAACGTCGACGGCAGGTCCCGCACCCTGCACACCTTCGCCGACGACGTGACCGAACTGCTGGCCCAGGAGGGGGTCGAGGTGGGGGCGCACGACGTGGTGGCGCCCGCCCCCGGCACCGAACTGACCAGCGGCGACGAGGTCGAGGTCCACTACGGGCGCCCCATCCGGCTCACCCTCGACGGGCACCGGCGCGAGGTGTGGACGACGGCCCGCACGGTCGAGGAGGCGCTGGAGCAGTGGGGCGTGCGCGCGGAGGGCGCGTACCTGTCCGCCGCGCGCTCCCGGCGGATCGGACGCGAGGGCCTGACGCTCGACGTCCGCACCGAACGCTCGGTGACGATCATGGCCGACGGCCGCGCCCGCACCATCCGCACCAACGCGGCGACCGTGCGCGAGGCCGTCGAACAGGCCGGCATCACCCTGCGCGGCCAGGACACCACCTCCGTCCCGCAGGACAGCTTCCCCAGGGACGGGCAGACGGTCACCGTGCTGCGCATCACCGGCACCCGGGAGGTGCGCGAGGAGCAGATCCCGTTCGAGGTGGAGCGCACCGAGGACCCGACGCTGTTCAAGGGCACGGAGGTCGTCGAACGCGCCGGCCAGCCCGGTCTGCGCCGGGTCACCTACCACCTGCGCACCGTCAACGGCGTCCGGCAGAAGCCGCGCCTGGTGCGGACCGAGCTGGTGCGCGAACCGGTCAGCCAGGTGGTCAAGGTCGGCACCAAGCCGATGCCGACGTCCGTGCAGGGCGCCGACCACCTGAACTGGCAGGGCCTCGCCGCCTGCGAGTCGGGCGGGCGCCCGAACGCGGTCGACCCGTCGGGCACGTACGGCGGCCTCTACCAGTTCGACACCCGGACCTGGCAGAGCCTCGGCGGCAGCGGCCGCCCGCAGGACGCGCCCGCGGCCGAACAGACCTTCCGAGCGAAGAAGCTGTATGTGCGCCGGGGCGCGAGCCCGTGGCCGCACTGCGGCGCACGCCTGCACGGCTGAGCCGTACGGGAGAGGGATCCGGGCCCGCCGCCGCGCCAACGCCTCGCACCGGTGAGCCGTGAGGGGCTGCCGGTCCGCCCCCGTACCCTTGTGCCGTGAGCAGCCCCACCCCCGACGCCCTTCTCGGGCCCGCCGACGTCCGTGAACTCGCGGCAGCACTCGGCGTGCGCCCCACCAAGCAGCGCGGCCAGAACTTCGTGATCGACGCCAACACGGTCCGCCGCATCGTGCGGACCGCGCAGGTCCGCCCCGACGACGTGGTCGTGGAGGTCGGACCGGGGCTCGGCTCGCTCACCCTGGCCCTGCTGGAGGTGGCCGACCGGGTCACGGCCGTCGAGATCGACGACGTCCTCGCCTCCGCGCTGCCCGCCACGATCCGGGCGCGGATGCCGGAGCGCGCCGACCGCTTCGCGCTGGTCCACTCCGACGCGATGCACGTCACCGAGCTGCCCGGCCCGCCGCCCACCGCTCTGGTCGCGAACCTGCCGTACAACGTGGCCGTGCCGGTGCTGCTGCACATGCTCGACACCTTCCCCACCATCGAGCGCACCCTGGTGATGGTCCAGGCGGAAGTCGCCGACCGGCTCGCCGCGGCGCCCGGTTCGAAGGTGTACGGCGTGCCGTCCGTGAAGGCCAACTGGTACGCCGAGGTGAAGCGGGCCGGCGCCATCGGCCGCAACGTCTTCTGGCCCGCGCCGAACGTCGACAGCGGCCTGGTCGCCCTCACCCGCCGCACCGAGCCGCTGAAGACCACGGCGTCCAAGCGGGAGGTCTTCGCCGTCGTCGACGCGGCGTTCGCCCAGCGCCGCAAGACGCTGCGCGCCGCGCTCGCCGGCTGGGCCGGTTCCGCGGCCGCCGCCGAGGCCGCCCTGGTCGCGGCCGGAATCTCGCCCCAGGCGCGCGGCGAGTCGCTGACCGTCGAGGAGTTCGCCCGCATCGCCGAGCACAAGGAGGCCGGCCAGTGACCGTCACCGTCCGTGTCCCGGCCAAGGTCAACGTCCAGCTCGCGGTGGGCGCCGCCCGCCCGGACGGGTTCCACGACCTGGCGAACGTCTTCCTGGCGGTCGGCCTGTACGACGAGATCACCGCGACCCCGGCCGAGGAACTGCGCATCACCTGCGAGGGCCCCGACGCCGACCAGGTCCCCCTGGACCACTCCAACCTCGCCGCCCGCGCGGCGATCGAGCTGGCCCGCCGCTACGGCCGCACCCCTGACGTCCATATCCACATCGCCAAGGACATCCCCGTCGCCGGCGGCATGGCGGGCGGCAGCGCCGACGGCGCGGGCGCGCTGCTGGCCTGCGACGCGCTGTGGGGCACGGGGGCGACCCGCGAGGAGCTGCTGGAGATCTGCGCCGAGCTCGGCAGCGATGTGCCGTTCAGCCTGGTCGGCGGGGCGGCGCTGGGCACCGGGCGGGGTGAGAAGCTGACGGCGCTGGAGGTCGGCGGCACGTTCTACTGGGTGTTCGCGCTGGCCGACGGAGGTCTCTCGACGCCGGCGGTGTTCCGGGAGTTCGACCGGCTGACGGAGGGCACGGAGGTCCCGGAGCCGGTCGCGTCCCCGGAGCTGCTGGACGCCCTCGCGAAGGGCGACGTCCACGCTCTCGCCGCGAGCCTGGTCAACGACCTTCAGCCGGCCGCGCTCTCCCTGCGCCCGTCGCTGGCCGACACGCTGGACGCGGGCACGGCGGCGGGAGCCCTGGGGGCGC
Organism: Streptomyces sp. enrichment culture; assembly: GCF_964272895.1. Classification (GTDB taxonomy): domain Bacteria; phylum Actinomycetota; class Actinomycetes; order Streptomycetales; family Streptomycetaceae; genus Streptomyces. Next base: position 3,176,758 of record NZ_OZ186832.1, on the reverse strand, counting down.
TGGTCTCGGGGTCCGGTCCGACCACGGCGTTCCTGTGCGAGTCGGCCGAGGCGGCGGAGAAGGTGGCGGAGGCGCTGAGGGCTTCGGGCACGTGCCGGGCGGCTCGGGTGGCTCAGGGGGCGGCTGTGGGGGCGACGGTGGTGTGAGGGGTTCAGGGCCGCCTGTTGATCGCAGTCAGGTCGATGTCGATGTCGTAGGGCACGCTGACCGTGAGGCGGTCGTGGTAGATGCCGGTCAGCGCGTACGTGCCGGTGGCCTCGCCGAGCTCGTACACCTGGATCGCAGGGTGGTCGTCCTGGCCTGCCATCTCGACCAGCCAGAAATGGGGGATGCCTGCGGCGGCGTACTTGTGCGGCTTGCTGTTGCGGTCGCGGGCTTCTGAGTCCGGTGAGACTACCTCGACGGCGAGCAGGACGTCGGCTGCTTCGAAGTGGGTCTGGCGCAGACCGGTGATGGCTTCGGCACGGACCACGGAGATGTCCGGTTCCGGGCCGTTGCGCCGATCCAGTACGACCGTCATCTCCCGTTCGACACTGAGCTTCGGGGGGACGGAGCTCAGAAGGCCGTTGACCAGCAGGTCGATGGCAAGGAAGTGGAAGCGGCGCTGCGGACTCACGAAAACGAGGCTCCCGTCGATCAGCTCGGTGTGCGGCGGGAGATCAGGCAGCGTGAACAGGTCGTCCACGGTGTAGCCGCCCTCCGGCGGCACCGGCCACTGGACGCTGTGCTCTACGGGCTCGGCAGTCATGGTTCCTCCCATGGACGGCATCCTGGCGCCTGCCCTCCACGGTAGCGGCCGGGTCCCGATCACGTCATCACGAAGAGTGACCACACCCTCGCGCCCCGCCCCCACCCCCGGAGGGCCTACGCTTGAAGGCTGATCCATCCCCCGGGCAGGAGTGAAATGGCCGTCAATCTGGTCAATGTCGAGAACGTCAGCAAGGTGTACGGCACCCGTGCCCTCCTGGACGGGATCTCCCTGGGCGTGTCCGAGGGCGACCGGATCGGTGTGGTGGGCCGCAACGGCGACGGCAAGACGACGCTGATCCGGATGCTGGCCAAGCTGGAGGAGGCGGACTCAGGACGGGTCACGCACTCCGGCGGACTCAGGATGGGCGTGCTCACCCAGCACGACTCCCTCGACCCCGAGGCGACCGTCCGGCACGAGGTCATCCGGGACCTGGCCGACCACGAGTGGGCGGGCAACGCCAAGATCCGGGACGTGCTGACCGGACTGTTCGGCGGCCTCGACCTGCCCGGCTTCCCCAAGGGCCTGGACACCGTCATCGGACCGCTGTCCGGTGGCGAGCGGCGCCGGATCGCCCTGGCCAAGCTGCTCATCGAGGACCACGACCTGATCGTGCTCGACGAGCCCACCAACCACCTCGACGTCGAGGGCATCGCCTGGCTCGCCCAGCACCTCAAGGAGCGCCGCTCGGCACTGGTGTGCGTCACCCACGACCGCTGGTTCCTGGACCAGGTCTGCACCCGCATGTGGGACGTGCAGCGCGGTGACGTCTACGAGTACGAGGGCGGCTACTCCGACTACGTCTTCGCCCGCGCCGAGCGCGAGCGCATCGCCGCCACCGAGGAGACCAAGCGGCAGAACCTGGTCCGCAAGGAGCTGGCCTGGCTGCGCCGCGGCGCCCCCGCCCGCACCTCCAAGCCCCGCTTCCGGGTCGAGGCCGCCAACGAGCTCATCAAGGACGTACCGCCGCCGCGCGACAGCAGCGAGCTGATGAAGTTCGCCTCCTCGCGGCTCGGCAGGACGGTGTTCGACCTGGAGGACATCACCGTCCAGGCCGGGCCCAAGGTGCTGCTCAAGCACGTCACCTGGCATCTCGGCCCGGGCGACCGCATCGGCCTGGTCGGTGTCAACGGCGCCGGCAAGACCTCCCTCCTGCGGGCGATGGCCGAGGCGGCGCGCACCGAGGGCGAGGCGCAGCCCGCGGGCGGCCGGATCACGGTCGGCAAGACGGTCAAGCTGGCCTACCTCTCCCAGGAGGTCGCCGAACTCGACCCCACCTGGCGGGTGCTGGAGGCCGTGCAGCGGGTGCGCGAGCGCGTCGACCTCGGCAAGGGCCGCGAGATGACCGCCGGTCAGCTGTGCGAGACGTTCGGCTTCAACAAGGAGAAGCAGTGGACGCCCGTCGGTGACCTCTCCGGCGGCGAGCGGCGCCGGCTCCAGCTGCTGCGGCTGCTGATGGACGAGCCCAACGTCCTGTTCCTGGACGAGCCCACCAACGACCTCGACATCGAGACCCTCACCCAGCTGGAGGACGTCCTCGACGGCTGGCCCGGCTCGATGATCGTCATCTCCCACGACCGGTTCTTCATCGAGCGCACCACCGACAAGGTGTACGCCCTCCTCGGCGACTCCACCCTGCGGATGCTGCCGCGCGGCATCGACGAGTACCTGGAGCGCCGCAAGCGCATGGAGGAGGCCGCCGCCGCGAACGCCCCGGTGGCCGCGCCCCGGCCGGCCCCCGAGAAGAGCGCCGCCGACCAGCGCGCCGCCAAGAAGGAACTCCAGAAGATCGAGCGGCAGCTGGACAAGATCTCCGAGAAGGAGACCAAGCTGCACGCCCGGATCGCCGAGAACGCCACCGACTTCGCCAAGGTCGCCGAACTCGACGCCGAGCTGCGTGCCTTGGCCGGCGAGCGCGAGGAACTGGAGCTGCGCTGGCTGGAACTGGCCGAGGACGCCTAGGCGCCGGCTTCCGCACCCGAGGCGCGCAGGGCGCGTGAAGGGGGCGTGAAGGCGCGTAACGGCCGCATCACGGCCCGGTCCTCCCTTGGGAACAGGGGAGGAGCCGGGCCCCTTGACTGTCGGAGGTCAGTGATAGAAAGGGCCGTCTGAGAACCGTCTAGACCGAACGGCTCTGGGTCCATCACGTAGCTCAGGGGCGTGGCTAAAAATCAGTGAACGAGGGGGAAGACGCTGATGACTCAGCCGCCCGACCAGCCGCCGCAGCCCGGTGGTTACGGCGCACCGCAGGACCAGCCGCCGCAGGCCGGGGGCTTCGGCGCACCTCAGACGCCACCGCAGGGCGCACCCCAGACGCCGCCCACCCCGCCGGGGCCCCAGCCCGGTTACGGCTACCCGCAGCAGCCCGGCCCCTACGCCCAGCCGGGTCCGTACGGCCAGCAGCCCGGCCCCTACGGCCAGCCGCAGCAGCCCGGTCCGTACGGCCAGCCCCAGCAGCCCGGTCCGTACGGTCAGCCGCCCCAGCCCGGCCCGTACGCCCCGCAGCCCGGCTACGGCTACCCGCAGCAGCCCCAGTACCCCGGCGCCCCGGTGCCCCCGCCGTCCGGCGGCGGCTCGCGCAACCCCTTCAAGGGCAAGCCCGCCGTGATCATCGGCGCGGCGGTGGCGGCCCTGCTGGTCGTCGGCGGCACGGTGTTCGCGGTCACCAGCGGCGACGACGACAAGGGCAAGCCGAAGAAGCCCGTCGCCCACAAGAGCGACGACCCCAAGCCGACCGCCACCGACACCCCGGTCAACCCCGGTGACGGCCGCGGCGACGGCGGCGAGGAGACCGTCGACCTCAACGAGGGCCGCAAGCCCGGCGAGGCCAAGGTGCTCTGGTACAAGGAGGCGCCCGACGCGCCCGGTTCCGGCGCCGACGCCAACGGCATGTGGATCACCGAGAAGACGGCGGTGAAGGCCGCGTACAAGCAGCTCTTCGCCTACGAGGTGGACGGCGGCGCGCCCGCCTGGGACCCGATCGAGTTCCCGCAGAAGATCTGCGCGGCGACCCCGCAGAAGACGGCCGACGACAAGATCGTCGTGGCGTACATGAGCGGTGCCAGCGACCGCGCCAAGTGCAACCAGCTCCAGCTGGTCGACCTGCGCACCGGCGAGAAGGGCTGGAGCGGCGAGGTCGAGGACGGCGCCCTGTTCGACAGCGCGATCAGCATCGAGCTGTCCATGGCCGGCGACACGCTGATGGTGGGCCGCTCGCAGTCCGGTGTGGCGTACAACGTCAAGACCGGCAAGCAGATCTTCGAGAAGAAGAAGTACGGCGACTCCTGCTACCCGAGCGGTTTCGCGGGCGGCAGCCGGCTGATCCAGGTGGCGTCGTGCGACCTCGGCGGTGCCAAGGAGCACGAGGAGATCCAGGAGCTCGACCCGAGGACCGGCAAGGTCAAGTGGACGTTCAAGTACGACAAGGGCTACCGCATCAGCCGGACCCTGTCGGTGAACCCGCTGGTGGTCTACAGCCAGAACGAGGACAAGGACACGTGGAACATCGCCACGTTCACGTCCAAGGGCAAGATCCGCTCCCAGGTCTCCACCAAGGAATCCATCGGGTTCTCCGAGTGCGGCTGGGCCATCCTCCAGCGTGACCTGACCGGGTGTCAGGGTGTCGCCGTCGGCGGGGACATGCTCTACCTGCCGACCGAGGCGACCGGCCAGGCGAACGAGATCCTGGCGATCAGCCTGGCCACCGGCAAGGAGAAGTGGCGGGTGAAGTCCCCCACGGACCAGACGATCCTGCCGCTGAAGGTGACCGGCGGCAAGGTCGTCGCCTATGTGGAGCCCTCGTACGACGCGGGCGGCCAGGTCGTGTCGATCCCGGTCGCGGGCAAGGCGCACAAGCCGGTGAAGCTGCTGCAGAACCCGTCGGGCGTCGCCGCCATCGAGAACAGCTTCTTCTCGCGCGACCTGGAGTGGACCGGCGGACGCCTGTACCTGTCGACGACCCGGCTGACCGGCAACGACGAGTCCCCGGAGAAGCTGATGCTCGTCTACGGCAAGTGATCCGGCCCGGCCGGGCGGCACCGCCCGCCCGGCCGCCCGCCCCCCACCCGCTTCCGCTCCGTCCCACCGAGGTACCCACACCATGAGCACCCCGCCCCCGCCGCCCGGCCAGCCCCCGCAGGACCAGCCGCCGCAGCAGCCCGGTTTCGGCGCTCCGCAGCCGCCGCAGACCCCGCCGCCGGCCGCGCCCCCCGCGCCGGGCGGCGCCCCGGCGACCCCGCCGCCCCCGGCTCAGCAGCCGGGCTACGGCGCCCCGGCGACCCCGCCGCCCCCGGCCCAGCAGCTGGGCTACGGCACGCCCCAGCCGCCGACCCCGCCGGGGCCCCAGCCCGGCTACGGCTATCCGCAGACCGCTCCCACCCCGCCGGGGCCCCAGCCGGGTTACGGCTATCCGGGCCAGCAGCCGAACCCCTACGGCGGCCAGCCGAACCCGTACGGCCAGCAGCCCGGTTACGGCTACCCGCAGGCCACGGTCCCGATGGCACCCCAGGCGGGCGGCTCCACCGGCGGGCGCAAGATCAACGCCCAGCTGGCGATCATCGTCTCCGCGGTCGTCGCGATGGCGCTGATCATCGGCGGCGGCATCTGGTACGCCAACTCCACCGACGACGGCGGCGGCAAGAAGAACGAGGCCGGCACCACCGGCGGCACCGGTGGCACCGGCGGCGACGACGAGAACGGCGGTGGCGGCGAGGCCCCGGCCAAGGCCACCGAGAAGGTCCCGTCGAACCCGGCCGCCGAGGTCCTCTTCCAGGTCCCGATGCCCAAGGTCCGCAAGGACGAGACGGTGGACGTCCAGGGCTCCTGGCTGACCGACACGGTGTACGCCAAGAGCGGTGTCGCCGAGGTCGTCGGCTACGACCTCGCCAAGGGCACCGAGAAGTGGACGGTCAAGCTGGACGGCCCGGTGTGCGGTGCCGCCAAGTTCGTCGGCGACGGCAACAAGGCGGCCGTGCTCACCCAGCCGCGGATGCCCGCCCCCAGCTCCTCCGAGGGCTGCACCCAGGTCGTGGCCATCGACCTGGCGGCCGGCACCGAGCTGTGGCAGCACAGCGTCAAGCTCGGTGACGAGGACATCAACCTCGACAACATCACGATCAGCGGTTCCACGGTCGCCGTCGGCGGCACCAGCGGAGGCGGCGCCTTCGACCTGGAGAGCGGCAAGGAGCTGTGGGCCCCGAAGGCATCCGACACCTGCTACGACGCCGGTTACGGCGGCGGCCCCAAGCTCGTCGCGCTGCGCAAGTGCGGCCCGTACGGCAACCGCATCCTGCATGTGCAGACCATCGACCCGAAGTCCGGGAAGGTGATCTCCGAGTACAAGATGGACAGCGGCATCGAGTACGCGGGCATCGTCTCCACCGACCCGCTGGTGGTGGCCGCCGAGGTCGGCGACCTGTCCAGCGACGCCCCGCAGATCCTGGACTTCTTCTCCATCGACAACAAGACCGGCAAGCTGCGCACCCGTATCTCGGCGCCGGACGACAAGTACGAGGGCGACTGTGAGACGATCTCCAAGGTCGAGGACTGCGCGGGTGTGGTCGTCGGCAACGACCGGCTGTACCTGCCGACCGCGGAGCAGGACTACACCAACGGGATCGTCGCGTTCGACCTGGCGACCGGCAAGGAGACCGGGCAGCGCGCGGACGCCGGCAAGGACTACCGGGTGTGGCCGCTGCGCATGGACGGCCCGAACCTGATCGCGTACAAGCAGCCCCCCTACGACCGCGGCGGTCAGGTCGTGAGCATCGACGGCGGCTCCTTCAAGGAGACGAAGTTGCTGGAGAACCCGGCCGACGAGCAGGTCCGTGACGTGGAGGCGAGCTTCCTGCCGAACCACGCCGAGATCCTCTACGGCCAGGGCCGTCTGTTCATGTCGGACGTCTACGCCAGCACGCTGGGTGCGATCGGCGGCGAGACCGACTACCTGTTCGTGGCCTTCGGCGCGAGCTGAGCCGGACCGGGGAGCGCCCCGGCCGCCGTCAGGACCCCGTCCCCGCCTCGCGCGGGGGCGGGGTCTTGCGCGTGGTCGCGCGTCACCGTCGAATGAGGGGATGTCCACGATCCGGGGCACTTCTCGCCGGTAGGGGGGCGGGACGTCGAACAAGCGTGTAGCTTCCGGGGCATCCACTGGGGGGAACTGGGGGGTTCTCGATGGGAGTGCGGCTCATGGTGGTCGACGACCACCGTCTGCTGGCCGAGGCGCTGGCCTCGGCGCTGAAGCTGCGGGGGCACCGGGTGCTGGCCGCGGCGGCGCCGGCCGCGGGTGCGGCGGAGCTGGTGATCGCGCGGGCGCCGGAGGTGTGCCTGTGGGGGACGGCGACACCGGCCGAGCCGGGGGTGTTCGATCCCGTCCTGAAGATCAAGCGGGAGCGGCCTCAGGTGGCGGTCCTGGTGCTCGGGCCGGTGCCGAGCCCGCGCGGGATCGCGGCGGCCTTCGCCGCCGGGGCCTCGGGGTACGTACGGCACGACGAGCGCATCGAGGGGGTCGAGCGGGCGATCATGAAGGCGCGGCAGGGGGAGGCGGCGGTCGCCCCGCAGCTGCTGCAGGGGGCGTTCGGTGAGCTGCTCAATCCGGCGGCCCAGCCCGACGACGAGGGGCAGCGGCTGCTGGAGCTGCTGACGCCGCGTGAGGTGGAGGTGCTGGTCCGGGTCGCGGACGGCGAGGACACCCGCAGGATCGCGGCCGGCATGGGCATCGCCCCTTCCACCGCCCGCACCCACGTCCAGCGGGTGCTGATGAAGCTGGGCGTCGGCTCCCGCCTGGAGGCCGCGGCGCTGGCGGCCCGGACGGGGCTGCTGGACCGTGCCGGGCCGGCGGCGCAGGAGGCCCGGCCGGAGGGCGGCTGACGGCCGGGGCCGAGCATGATCACATGTTGATCACGTGCTCATGCCAACGCTGGGCCGGATGATCTTCGACGGCTACGATCCGTGCGGCAAGATCAGCGCTAGTGATCACTGGGGGATCCGTGAAACTCCGCCGCGCACTCACCGTGGGCGCCGCCGCCGTGGCCGCGCTCGCCTTCGCCGCGTCGCCCGCGTCCGCGTCCGACGTGTACGCCGAGGCCACCGGCGCCCGTGGCTGGGGCGACTTCAGCTTCAAGAGCAGGACCAGCGCGTACGACATCCAGCTGGCCGTGCAGGACACCAAGGCCGACGGGCACCACGTCCGGATCCGGGCCCAGTCCATGGACCCGCTGCGCAACGTCACCAGCTACGCCTGGCGCTACAACTACGAGGGCTACGGGGCGACGCTGAACTGGACGACCTCGCTGGACGACTCGGACGGCATCTGGGCGATGCGCATCCAGGTGTGCACCTACGAGGGCGACACCCCGATGTCCTGCGACACCTCGTCGTGGGAGAGCAACCCCTACTACTGATCCCCGAGCGGGGTAGCGCCGCGCGGGGCCGGGGTCGTTCCATGACCCCGGCCCCGCGCCCGTCTCACTCCGGCCGCCGCTCCTCGCCGGGGGGCACGGCCGGCGGCGGTGCCGCGGGCCGCAGCTTCAGCCACACCAGGAAGAACAGCCCCAGCAGCAGCATGCCCAGGCCGGTCCACAGGTTGATGTGGACGCCCTCGGCCTTGTCGAGGTCGGCGTCGGAGGGGGAGATGCCGGCGATCGTGACGATCACGCCGTAGACGACGAACAGTCCGCCGATGATGCGGCGCAGGTCGAAGATGCGGGCCGCGGTGGCGGACTGCGCCTCCAGCTCGGTGACTTCCCGCTGGACGTCCTCCTCGGAGTATCCGTGGTGCTCGGGTCCTGAGCGCCCGTGGTGCTCGGGTCCGGGGTGCCCGTGGTGCTCGGTCATGGTCTCTCCATCCTCCCGCGTCAGAACGAGAACGGGATGTAGCAGGCGGCCGCCAGGACGATCGCGCCCCAGCCCAGCAGGGCGGGCCTGCGGTACCAGGCCCCGTCACCGGGGGCGGGCGGCTCCGCCATGCCGGGGGATCGGGTGCCGTAGACCAGGCCCTGGAGTTCCGCCGCGGGCTTCGGCTGGGTGAACAGCGACACGGCGACCATCACGACCGCGCCCGCCAGGAAGCCGACGATCGCGGAGACGAAGTTGGCGCCCTGGTCGGAGGGGATGTCGACGATGCCCTGCTTGTAGATCCAGAAGTAGTTGACCATCGCGGCCACGGTGCCGGCGAGCAGCCCCCAGAAGCCCGAGACCGCCGAGGCGCGCTTCCAGAACATGCCGACGATGAAGACGACGAACATCGGCACGTTGAAGAAGGAGAACAGCGTCTGGAGGTAGCTCATGATGTTGGAGAAGGACGAGGCCAGGAACGCCGTCCCGATCGAGGCGCACACGCCGATCACCGTGATCAGGCGGCCGAAGCGCACGTAGTAGCCGTCCTCGCGGCCCCGGACCACGTACCGGGCCCAGATGTCGTTGGTGAAGACGGTGTTGAAGGACGACACATTGGCCGCCATGCCCGCCATGAACGCGGCCAGCAGGCCCGTCACCGCGATGCCCAGGACGCCGTTGGGCAGCAGCTGTTCCATCAGATAGGGGATGGCGTCGTTGTACTGGTAGCCCGACTCGGCGGTGCCGAAGCCGGGGACCAGGGCCGCCGCCGCGAGGCCGGGGATCATCACCAGGAAGACGATGAAGATCTTCGGGAAGGCCGCGATCAACGGGGTGCGCTGGGCCGCGCTGAGGTTCTTCGCGGACAGGGCGCGCTGCACCTCGGCGAAGTTCGTCGTCCAGTAGCCGAAGGACAGCACGAAGCCGAGACCCAGCACGATCGTCAGCCAGTTGGCGCCCAGCGGATTGTCGCTGCCGATGCCGGTGCCGCCCCAGGCGGTGGTGAAGTCGGCGCCGTGGCTCCTGGTGAGGGTGTCGGTCAGGCCGTCCCAGCCGCCGGCCTTCTTCAGACCGAGGACGACGATCGGGACCAGGGCGGCGAGGATCACGAAGAACTGCAGCACCTCGTTGTAGATCGCGGACGACAGACCGCCCAGGGTGATGTACGCCAGCACGAACGCGCCGGCCACCACGATCGCCACCCACTGCGGCCAGCCCAGCAGCGCCTCCACGACGATCGCCAGCGCGTACAGGTTCACGCCGGAGATCAGGATCGCGGCGAAGGCGAACAGGGCCGAGCTCAGCAGATGCGCCCATTTGTCGAAGCGCAGCAGCAGCATCTCGGGGACCGAGCGCACCTTGCTGGAGTAGTAGAACGGCATCATCACCAGGCCCAGGAAGACCATCGCCGGGATGGCGCCGATCCAGTACCAGTGGGTGGTGTAGACGCCGTATTGGGCGCTGTTGGCGGCCATGCCGAGGATCTCGGTGGCGGCCAGGTTGGCCGAGATGAACGCGAGGCCGGTGATCCAGGCGGGCAGGGAGCGGCCCGAGAGGAAGAAGTCGAGGCTGGTCCTCACCGAGCGGCGGGCCGCGAAGCCGATGCCCAGCACGACGACGAAGTAGATCGCCAGGATCGTGTAGTCGAGCCAGTTGGTGGGGAGCCGCAGTCCGGCCGCCAGAGGGGTGGTGTGGGGGGGAAGGGGCATCCGGACCTCACCTTGCTTGGAGGCTGGCGTGGTGTTCTCTGTTGATTGGTGATGGTGACTGGCGTGGGGATTTGTGCTTTGATGTGTTCGGTTCTGTTTGAAGCGTTGCTTGCTGCACGGATGGAGAGTCGCGGTGAAGAAGACCTCGACCCGCTTGGCCGACGGTCGTGAGCTCATCTACTACGACCTGCGGGACGACGCGGTGCGCGACGCGGTCGACCGGCGCCCGCTGGAGCCCACGGTCACCACATCGGAGGTACGCCGCGACCCGCTGCTCGGCGACACGGTGGCCATCGCCTCCCACCGGCAGGGCCGCACCTACCACCCCCCGGCCGACGAGTGCCCGCTGTGCCCGTCGCAGGGCGAGCGGCTCAGCGAGATCCCGGACACCTCCTACGACGTCGTCGTCTTCGAGAACCGCTTCCCCTCGCTCGCCGGCGACTCCGGCCGCTGCGAGGTGGTCTGCTTCACCTCCGAGCACACCGCGTCCTTCGCCGACCTCACCGAGGAGCAGGCACGGCTCGTCCTGGACGCCTGGACCGACCGCACGTCGGAGCTGTCTCATCTGCCCTCCGTCGAGCAGGTGTTCTGCTTCGAGAACCGCGGCGCCGAGATCGGCGTGACGCTTCAGCATCCCCACGGGCAGATCTACGCCTACCCCTTCACCACGCCCCGCACCGCGGCGATGCTGCGCCAGCTGGCCGCACACAAGGACGCCACCGGCGGCGAGAACCTCTTCGACGCCGTCCTGGAGAGCGAACTCGCCGGTGAGCGGGTCGTCCTGGAGGGTGAACACTGGGTCGCCTTCGTCCCGTACGCCGCGCACTGGCCCTACGAGGTCCACCTGTACCCCAGGCGCCGGGTGCCGGACCTGCTGGCGCTGGACGAGGCCGCGCGCACAGAGTTCCCCCAGGTGTATCTGGAACTGTTGAGGCGGTTCGACCGGATCTTCGGCACCGAGGAGCCCCCGACGCCGTACATCGCCGCCTGGCACCAGGCGCCGTTCGGCGCGCTGGAGGAGTTCGACGGCGTCCAGCGCGACGACTTCGCCCTCCACCTGGAGCTTTTCACCGTCCGCAGGACTTCCGGCAAGCTGAAGTTCCTCGCGGGTTCGGAGTCCGGCATGAACGTGTTCATCAACGACATCCGGCCGGAGGCCGCGGCGACACGACTGCGAGAGGTAGCGAGTTCATGAAGTACCTGGTGACGGGCGGCGCGGGATACGTCGGCAGCGTGGTCGCCCAGCATCTGCTGGAGGCCGGCCACGAGGTCGTCGTCCTCGACAACCTCTCCACCGGCTTCCGCGAGGGCGTCCCCGCGGGCGCCGCCTTCGTCGAGGGCGACATCCGCGACGCCGCCAAGTGGCTCGACGCCTCCTTCGACGCCGTCCTGCACTTCGCCGCGTTCTCGCAGGTCGGCGAGTCGGTGGTGCGGCCCGAGAAGTACTGGGACAACAACGTCGGCGGCACCATGGCGCTGCTCACCGCGATGCGCGAGGCGGGCGTGAACAAGCTCGTCTTCTCCTCCACCGCCGCCACCTACGGCGAACCCGAGCAGATCCCCATCGTCGAGACCGCCCCGACGAGGCCCACCAACCCCTACGGCGCCTCCAAGCTCGCCGTCGACCACATGATCACCGGCGAGGCCGCCGCCCACGGCCTGGGCGCGGTCTCCCTGCGCTACTTCAACGTCGCCGGCGCCTACGGGACCTGCGGCGAGCGCCACGACCCCGAGTCCCACCTCATCCCGCTGGTCCTCCAGGTCGCCCAGGGCCACCGCGACGCCATCTCCGTCTACGGCGACGACTACCCCACCCCGGACGGCACCTGCGTCCGCGACTACATCCACGTCGCCGACCTCGCCGAGGCCCACCTGCTCGCCCTGACGGCCGCCACCCCCGGCGAGCACCTGATCTGCAACCTCGGCAACGGCAACGGCTTCTCCGTCCGCGAGGTCATCGAGACCGTCCGCCAGGTCACCGGCCACCCGATCCCCGAGGTCGTGGCCCCCCGCCGGGGCGGCGACCCGGCGGTCCTGGTCGCCTCCGCCGACACCGCCCGCGAGCGCCTCGGCTGGCAGCCGACCCGCGCGGATCTCGCGGGTATCGTCGCCGACGCCTGGCAGTTCGCACAGCACATCACAAGGGAGCAGTAAGTGGGGGCAGTTGAGGTCCGGGAAGGCTTCACCGCGCTGTACGGAGCCGAGCCCGAGGGAGTCTGGTCGGCACCCGGCCGGGTCAACCTGATCGGCGAACACACCGACTACAATGACGGCTTCGTGATGCCCTTCGCGCTGCCGCACACCGCCCTGGCCGCCGTCTCCCGGCGCACCGACGGCGTCCTGCGGCTGCACTCGGCCGACATCGACGGGGCAGTCGTGGAACTGCGGGTGGACGACCTCGCCCCGCAGACGGACAAGGAGTGGACGGCCTACCCGGCGGGCGTGGTCTGGGCGCTGCGCGAGGCCGGGCACCCGGTCACCGGCGCCGACATCCACCTCACCTCCACCGTCCCGGCCGGCGCGGGCCTGTCCTCGTCGGCGGCCCTGGAGGTCGTGATCGCGCTCGCACTGAACGACCTGCACGAACTGGGGCTCAAGCGCTGGCAGCTGGCCCGGCTGTGCCAGCGCGCCGAGAACGTCTACGTCGGCGCGCCCACCGGCATCATGGACCAGACCGCGTCCGCCTGCTGCCAGGACGGCCACGCCCTGTTCCTCGACACCCGGGACCTCGCGCAGAAGCAGATCCCCTTCGACCCGGCCGCCGAGGGCATGCGCCTGCTGGTCGTCGACACCCGCGTCCAGCACGCCCACAACGAGGGCGAGTACGGCAAGCGCCGCGCCGGCTGCGAGAAGGGCGCCGCCCTGCTCGGCGTGGACGCCCTGCGCGACATCGCCCACGACGACCTGGACGCGGCCCTCGCCCGGCTGGACGACGAGGAGGTGCGCCGCCTGGTGCGCCATGTCGTCACCGAGGACGCGCGCGTCGAACGCGTCGTGGCGCTGCTGGAGTCGGGCGACACCCGCGCCATCGGCCCCGTCCTCACCGAGGGACACGCCTCGCTGCGCGACGACTTCCGCGTCTCCTGCCCGGAACTGGACCTCGTCGTCGACACCGCGCTGGCCGCCGGCGCGCTCGGCGCCCGGATGACCGGCGGCGGCTTCGGCGGCTCGGCGATCGTGCTGGCCGAGGCCGCCGACGTCGACACCATCGGCAAGGCCGTCCAAGAGGCGTTCACCGCGGCCGGGTTCACCGCGCCGCGGGTGTTCGAGGCGGTGCCGTCGCCGGGAGCGCGCCGGATCGCGTAGGCCGCCGGTCCGGCGTACGACGGCTCAGCCGAGCCGCTTGGTCAAGGTGAACTCCGTGATCCCCGGCGGATAGTCGGGGATCACGCACACCACCTCATACCCCTGCTTCTTATAGAACTCCGGCGCCTGGAAGTCCCACGTCTCCAACCGGGCCGCCCGGCAGCCGCGCTCCTCGCGGGCCACGCGCTCCGCCTCCCCCAGCAGCCGGCTCCCCAGCCCCGTACCGCGATAGCGCTCGTCCACCCACAGCAGCGCCACATGCAGCCAGGTCGTCCAGGTGTGCCCGACGAGGCCGCCCGCCAGCTCGCCCGCCGCGTCCGACGCCCACAGATGCAGCGGGTTCTCGCGCTCCTGCGGAGTACCGCGCAGCGCGCGCAGGATCGGCGAGGCCGCCGTGTTGGTGTCACGCAGGCGCGAACCGAGCAGATCACGCCGGGCCTTGTCGACTTCCGCCTCGATACGAAACATGCGGCACACCATAAACGCGTCCGACGGGCAGTTCTGCAAATAACCTTCCGATCCCCGTCCCCGTCCGTACTCTGAGGAAAAGCACCGGTGGGGGCCGGTGCGCATCAGGGGGCGAGAGAAGTCGGGTACGACGCCCGAAGTGGGGGTAGCAGTTACCGCACGGCGGCGGCCGCGCGGCAGTACACGCTCCGGCGCCGTGCCCGCGCCTGACGTAGTCCTCCCGGCCTTGGGGTATCCCCTGCTCCCGCACGGAGCTCGGGGAAGGGGGTTTCGTGGTACGCATCCGAGTCCTGGTCGTCGACGACCACCGCATCTTCGCCGAGTCGCTCGCCGCCGCACTGGCCGCCGAGCCCGATGTCGAGGTCTCCGCGGCCGGCAGCGGCCCCGCCGCACTGCGCTGCCTGGAGCGGGCGGCCGCCGAGGGACGGCGCTACGACGTGGCGCTCGTCGACGCCGACCTGGGCGGCGGCACGCTCGGCGCGGGGAGCGGCGCGCTCGGGGTGCGGGCCGCGGTGCCCGTGCAGTCCGCCGGGTCCCGCGCCGAGGGCGAGGCCGCCGTCGACGGGATCTCGCTGGTCGGCGGGGTGCGCGCGGCCCATCCCGGTGTGCGCACCGTCGTCCTCGCCGAGAAGGACGACCCACGGCGCGCGGCGCTCGCCCTGCAGGCCGGGGCGTGCGGCTGGGTCGCCAAGGACTGCTCGCTGTCCCGGCTGCTGACCGTGATCCGCGGAGTGCTGCGCGACGAGACGCATCTGCCGCCGGCCCTGCTGACGGGGGTGCTGCGCGAGCTGACGGCGGCCCGCAGACACCGCACGGAGAGCGAGCGGCTGGTGGAGTCGCTCACCCCGCGCGAGCGGGAGGTGCTGCGCTGCATGGTGGCCGGGCTCGGCCGCAAGGCGGTCGCCGAGCGCCTCTATCTCAGCCCGCACACCGTGCGCACCCATATGCAGAACGTCCTCGGCAAGCTGGGCGTGCACTCCACGCTGGCCGCGGTCGCGCTGGCGCGCCGGGCGGGCGTCGGACCGGCCGACCTAACCGGGGATGTTGTCGAACGGGGCGGTCAGCTGGCGTAGCAGGGCGGCCAGTTCGCCGCGCTGGGCGCGGGAGAGCTCGGCGAGGATCGCGCGCTCCTGGTCCAGCAGACCGGCCAGTGCCTGGTCGGCGCGGTCACGGCCCTCGTCGGTGAGCCGCACCAGCACACCGCGGCGGTCGCTGGGGTCCGGGAGGCGTTCGACGAGGCCCTTCTTGGCCAGCCGGTCGATACGGTTGGTCATCGTGCCGGAGGTGACCAGGGTCTGGGTCAGCAGCTGTCCCGGCGAGAGCTGGTACGGGGTGCCCGCGCGCCGCAGCGCGGTGAGCACGTCGAACTCCCAGGGCTCCAGGCTGTGCTCCGAGAACGCCAGCCGGCGTGCCCGGTCCAGGTGCCGGGCCAGTCTGCTCACCCGGCTGAGCACCTCGAGCGGTTCCACGTCGAGGTCCGGACGCTCCCGGCGCCACGCTGCGACCAGCCGATCGACCTCGTCCTCCATGACGATCAGTGTAGTGGTTGTGTCGACGTTAAGTCTCTTGAGGTGAAGCCTCTTGACGTCAAGATATCTCGGCGGGAACCTGGACCCCATGACCACACCGACCTGGGACCCCGCCCAGTACCTCCGCCACGCCGACCACCGCGCCCGCCCCTTCGCCGACCTCCTGGCCCGCGTCCCGGACCTCCCCTCCGGCCGCCCCCGCATCGCCGACCTCGGCTGCGGCCCCGGCAACGTCACCGCCCTCCTCGCCGCACGCTGGCCCACCGCGCACATCACCGGCTACGACAACTCCGCCGAGATGCTGGACCGGGCCCACGTCGAACACGAGGGCCCGACAAGGGCCGGCGGCCACCTGGACTTCACGTACGCGGACGTCCGCACCTGGGCGCCCTCCGAGCCGTACGACCTGGTCATCAGCAACGCGACCCTGCAATGGGTGCCGGGCCACGCGGAGAGGTTCGCCGAGTGGCTGAAGGGCCTGAAGGGCGGGGGCACCCTCGCCTTCCAGGTCCCCGGCAACTTCGACGCCCCCAGCCACCGCCTGATGCGCGCCCTCGCCGACCGCCACGGGGTCGCGGACACGCTCCGCCACGAGGACGCGGTGCTGACCCCGGCGGCCTACCTGGAGCGCCTGACGTCCCTGGGCTGCGCGGTGGACGCGTGGGAGACGACGTACGTCCACGTACTG
The DNA here is from genome assembly GCF_964272895.1 of Streptomyces sp. enrichment culture. Classification (GTDB taxonomy): domain Bacteria; phylum Actinomycetota; class Actinomycetes; order Streptomycetales; family Streptomycetaceae; genus Streptomyces. The sequence continues at coordinate 3,160,477 of NZ_OZ186832.1, read as the reverse complement.
CACGGCGAGGACCCGGTCCTCGACTGGGTGAAGGGCACGGGCCTGCGCCCGATCCTGACGGCCCTCGCGGACACCCCGCAGGCCCGTGACACCTTCCTGCGCGACTACCGCGCGGCCCTGCGAGAGGCGTACCCCGCAACCCCCCACGGCACCCCGTTCCCGTTCCGCCGCGTCTTCGTGGTGGCCCGCAAGGAGGCGTGATGATCGTCGCCGTCGACCACATCCAGCTCGCGGCCCCGCCGGGCTCCGAGGACCGGCTACGGGCGTACTACGTGGACGCCCTCGGCATGACCGAGATCCCCAAGCCACCCGCCCTCGCCGCGAACGGCGGCTGCTGGTTCCAGGCCGGACCGGTCCAGCTCCACCTGGGCATCGAGCAGGACTTCCGCCCGTCGAAGAAGGCCCACCCCGGTGTGCGTCTTCGAGGTCCTCCAGAACCTGGGGGGACACAAGCAGCGCGGTGACCTCGCCTTCGATGAGGGCGATGGCCTCGCGTCCGTCTGCGGCGCGGCGGACCAGCTCGTCGAGCTGTGTGCGCGCCACGTCGACCGGGATCTTCGTCATGACCCCGGCCTGTCACCCCCGGCCTGTCACCGGACAACCGCTGAGATCCGTCGGTTCAGCTCTTCCGGTGACCTATCAACCGCGGCTTCGGCTCCAAGCCGTCCAGCCCGTGCCACGCCAGATTCACCAGATGCGCCGCCACCTCCGCCTTCTTCGGGCGGCGGACCTCCAGCCACCACTGGCCCGTCAGGGCGACCATGCCGACCAGGGCCTGCGCGTACAGCGGGGCCAGCTTCGGGTCGAAGCCGCGGGACTTGAACTCCTTGCCGAGGATGTCCTCCACCTGGGTGGCGATGTCGGAGATCAGGGAGGCGAAGGAACCCGTCGACTGGGGGATGGGGGAGTCACGGACCAGGATGCGGAAGCCGTCCGTGTACTCCTCGATGTAGTCCAGGAGAGCGAAGGCCGCCTGTTCCAGGAGTTCCCGCGGATGGCCCGCGGTCAGAGAGCCCGTGACCATGTCCAGCAGGCGCCGCATCTCGCGGTCCACGACGACCGCGTACAACCCCTCCTTGCCGCCGAAGTGCTCGTACACCACCGGCTTGGAGACCCCGGCCTTCGCCGCGATCTCCTCCACCGACGTGCCCTCGAACCCCTTCGCCGCGAACAGGGTGCGCCCGATCTCCAGCAGCTGCTGGCGGCGCTCCGCACCGGTCATACGGGTACGGCGCGTCCGCCGCGGCTTGTCGTTGCTGGATGTGCTGGAGTCGCTCGCCACGGCGTCAATCATGCCGCCTCGGCGGTGTCCTTCCGCCGCCGGGAGCCGCCCTCCTCGCTGTTACGGCGCGAATCGATACGCGAGCGTGACGGCCAGCGCACGTCGTACGCCCACCCCAGCTGCTCGAACCAGCGGATCAGACGAGCCGACGAATCCAGCTGGCCCCGCTCCACACCGTGCCGCGCCGACGTCGGGTCCGCGTGATGCAGGTTGTGCCAGGACTCACCGCACGACAGGACCGCCAGCCACCACACATTGCCCGAACGGTCCCGCGACTTGAACGGCCGCTTGCCCACCGCGTGACAGATCGAATTGATCGACCAGGTGACGTGGTGCAGCAGCGCGACCCGCACCAGCGAACCCCAGAAGAACCCGGTGAACGCCCCCCACCAGGACATCGTCACCAGACCGCCGATCAGCGCCGGCAGCGCCAGCGACACAGCCGTCCACAGCACGAACTGACGCGAGATCGCCCGCAACGCAGGGTCCTTGATCAGATCCGGCGCGTACTTCTCCTGCGACGTCTGCTCCTCGTCGAACATCCAGCCGATATGCGCCCACCACAGCCCCTTCAGCAGAGCCGGCACCGTCTCGCCGTACTTCCACGGCGAATGCGGGTCCCCCTCCGCGTCCGAGAACTTGTGGTGCTTGCGATGGTCGGCCACCCACCGCACCAGCGGCCCCTCCACCGCCATCGACCCCGCGATCGCCAGAGCGATCTTCAACGGCCGCTTCGCCTTGAAGGAACCATGGGTGAAATGACGGTGGAAACCGATCGTGATGCCGTGACAGCCGAGGTAGTAGAAGAAGACCAGCAGACCCAGATCCAGCCAGCTCACCCCCCACCCCCAGGCCAGCGGCACCGCGGCCAGCAGCGCCAGGAACGGCACGATGATGAACAGCAGCAGCGTGACCTGCTCGATCGAACGCTTCTGCTCCCCGCCGAGCGTGGCGGAGGCAGCCTGGGAGTCAGATGCCTTCGGGGCGTCTTCGATCACATCGGAGCTCATGGTCATGGGCGTCCCCTGTGGGGTCGAGAGTGATGAGAGCGGATACCGGACGGCGGCGGGACGAGCAGGCACCTTCCCTACGGTCCCGTAACCTACGGTGACGTAAGTATGGCAGTGCCCGACCCCGCGGCAAGAGCCCGAGAGTCTGCGCGTCCGCATCGACACCTATCCTTGGAACCGGTCGGACAGCGCGGTCCGCTCTGAATGTCTTCCCGGACGCACCGCCCGTATGCGGCACCCGCCGCGCGCCGGTCACCCGGGTTCCCTCCCAGACGAGCTTCAACACTGCAAGGAGCCGCACCTGTGAGCAGTGCCGACGACCAGACCACGACCAGCACCGAGCTGCGCGCCGACATCCGCCGACTGGGCGATCTCCTCGGCGAGACACTCGTCCGCCAGGAGGGCCCCGAGCTCCTCGAACTGGTCGAGAAGGTACGCCGCCTCACCCGTGAGGACGGCGAGGCCGCCGCCGAGCTGCTGCGCGGCACCGAACTGGAGACCGCCGCCAAGCTCGTACGCGCCTTCTCCACCTACTTCCACCTGGCCAACGTCACCGAACAGGTCCACCGAGGCCGAGAACTGCGCGCCCGGCGCGCCGCCGAGGGCGGCCTGCTCTCGCGCACCGCCGACCGCCTCAAGGACGCCGACCCCGAGCACCTGCGCCAGACGGTCGAGCACCTCAACGTCCGCCCCGTCTTCACCGCCCACCCCACCGAGGCCGCACGCCGGTCCGTCCTCAACAAGCTCCGGCGCATCGCCGCGCTCCTGGACGAGCCCGTCCTCGACTCCGACCGGCGCCGCCACGACACCCGACTGGCCGAGAACATCGACCTCGTCTGGCAGACCGACGAACTGCGCGTCGCCCGCCCCGAACCCACCGACGAGGCCCGCAACGCCATCTACTACCTCGACGAACTCCACGCAGGCGCCGTCGGCGACGTCCTGGAGGACCTCACCGCCGAACTCGAACGCGTCGGCGTCCAGCTCCCCGAAGGCACCCGCCCCCTCACCTTCGGCACCTGGATCGGCGGCGACCGCGACGGCAACCCCAACGTCACCCCCCAGGTCACCTGGGACGTCCTCATCCTCCAGCACGAACACGGCATCAACGACGCCCTGGAGATGATCGACGAACTGCGCGGCTTCCTGTCGAACTCCATCCGCTACTCCGGCGCCACCGAGGAACTCCTCGCCTCCCTCCAGGCCGACCTCGACAACCTCCCCGAGATCAGCCCCCGCTACAAGCGCCTCAACGCCGAGGAGCCCTACCGCCTCAAGGCCACCTGCATCCGGCAGAAGCTGGAGAACACCAAGCAGCGCCTCGCCAAGGGCACCCCCCACGAGCCCGGCCGCGACTACCTCGGCACCAGCGAGCTGCTCAAGGACCTCACCCTCATCCAGACCTCGCTGCGCGAGCACCGCGGCGGCCTCTTCGCCGACGGCCGCATGAACCGCACCATCCGCACCCTGGCCGCCTTCGGCCTCCAGCTCGCCACCATGGACGTCCGCGAACACGCCGACGCCCACCACCACGCCCTCGGCCAGCTCTTCGACCGGCTCGGCGAGGAATCCTGGCGCTACGCGGACATGCCCCGCGACTACCGCACCAAGCTGCTGGCCAAGGAACTGCGCTCACGCAGACCACTGGCCCCCAGCCCGGCCCCCGTCGACGCCGCCGGCGAGAAGACCCTCGGCGTCTTCCAGACGATCAAGCGGGCCCTGGAGGTCTTCGGACCCGAGGTCATCGAGTCGTACATCATCTCCATGTGCCAGGGCGCCGACGACGTCTTCGCCGCTACCGTCCTCGCCCGCGAGGCCGGCCTCATCGACCTGCACGCCGGCTGGGCCAAGATCGGCATCGTGCCGCTCCTGGAGACCACCGACGAGCTCAAGGCCGCCGACACCATCCTCGAAGACATGCTCTCCGACCCGTCCTACCGGCGCCTGGTGGCACTGCGCGGCGACGTCCAGGAGGTCATGCTCGGCTACAGCGACTCCTCCAAGTTCGGCGGCATCACCACCAGCCAGTGGGAGATCCACCGCGCCCAGCGCCGCCTGCGCGACGTCGCCCACCGCTACGGAGTGCGCCTGCGCCTCTTCCACGGCCGCGGCGGCACCGTCGGCCGCGGCGGCGGCCCCTCCCACGACGCGATCCTCGCCCAGCCCTGGGGCACCCTCGAAGGCGAGATCAAGGTCACCGAACAGGGCGAGGTCATCTCCGACAAGTACCTCATCCCCTCCCTCGCCAGGGAGAACCTCGAACTGACCGTGGCGGCGACCCTCCAGGCATCCGCCCTGCACACCGCCCCCCGCCAGTCCGACGAGGCCCTCGCCCGCTGGGACGCCGCCATGGACGTCGTCTCCGACGCCGCCCACGCCGCCTACCGCCGCCTCGTCGAGGACCCCGACCTGCCGACGTACTTCCTCGCCTCCACGCCCGTCGACCAGCTCGCCGACCTCCACCTGGGCTCCCGGCCCGCCCGCCGCCCCGGCTCAGGCGTCTCCCTCGACGGACTGCGCGCCATCCCCTGGGTGTTCGGCTGGACCCAGTCCCGGCAGATCGTCCCCGGCTGGTTCGGCGTCGGCTCCGGCCTCAAGGCCCTGCGCGAAGCCGGCCTCGACACCGTCCTGGAAGAGATGTACGGCCAGTGGCACTTCTTCCGTAACTTCATCTCCAACGTCGAGATGACCCTCGCCAAGACCGACCTGCGGATCGCCGGCCACTACGTCGACACCCTCGTCCCCGACGACCTCAAGCACATCTTCGACACCATCCGCGCCGAACACGAACTCACCGTCCGCGAGGTCCTGAAGGTCACCGGCGAGGACGAACTGCTGGACGCCCAGCCCGTCCTGAAGCAGACCTTCGCCATCCGCGACGCCTACCTCGACCCCATCTCCTACCTCCAGGTCGCCCTCCTCAAGCGCCAGCGCGACGCCGCCGCGGCCGGCGAGCAGCCCGACCCGCTGCTCTCCCGCGCCCTGCTGCTGACCGTCAACGGCGTGGCGGCCGGCCTGCGCAACACCGGCTGACACCACCGGACACGGCAAAGGGCGGCACCCCCAAGGGTGCCGCCCTTCCCCATGCCCTACGTCAGCTCTGGCCGGCCTTGCGACGACGCAGGAACAGCAGAGCGCCACCCACGGCCACGAACACCGCCGCGACACCCGACAGCAGCCCCACCGGAGCCCCGTTCCCGGTCTCCGCCAGGTCACCGGAGGTGTCCGCCTGCGCCGACGGAACCGAGGACGCCTGCGGAGCACCCTCACCCCGGCCGGCCGACCCACCGGCGGACGACTCCTCCGAGCCCACCGGGGACTCCGACGCGCTCACCGACTCCGACTCCGACGGCGCCGGCGACGCCGACGGACCGCTCTCCTCGTCCGCCTCGCACTCGGTCCAGAAGACCTTGTGCTTGGCCGACCCGTTCTCACCGTCGAAGTTCCAGTACAGCTTGTAGTGACCGTCCGGCAGCGTCATGTCCTGCGAACGGCCATGACCCTCCGCGTCCAGGGTCAGCGTGCCCGACGACACCGTCTCGCCCTTGTTCGGGCTCGGCGCGATCGCCTCGATGCGCCAGGAGACCTCCTGGACACCGTCGAACTGGAAACCGTCCAGATAGAACGAGCACACATGCGGCTCGTTCCTCATCAGCTCCTCGCCGGTCGAGGCGTCATGAATCTTCACAGTGCCGTTGTCACCGTTGGCGGCATGAGCGGAAGGGGCCGCGAGCAACGCGGCCGCGGCGACGGCGCACACGGCACCGACGCGGGGGAGGACAGGCATGGGGCAGTCCCTCTGCGAGAAACGAACGAGAAAATGTGGAGGGGGCGGCTCAGCCTCCAACCCAGCCTCTGACCAGGTCAATCACAAAGAGACAACGCTCCAAGTCTCCACACATGTGGAGAACGGCGAAACCCGTCACAGCGTCACGAACGCCGCCGTCACCAACGCGAAACCCGACCCCGCCAGCACCCACGCCGCCCGCGTCCGCCTCAGACCGCCCGCCACGATCACCGACGCCAGCAGCAGCGCGCCACCCAGCGGCACCCACGCGTACAGCACCCCCGCCGGACCCGACCGCACCGCGCGCTCCTCACCCGGCTTCACCACCACCGTGTACGTACGGCCCCGCTCCACCGCCACCGGATCCTCCACGGCGACACTCGCCCGCGCCACCGACCCCGGCGACAACGGCGTATACGGCCCCGAACACGACCGCTCACCGCACTCCGTCACCTCGACCGTGCCCCGCTCACGGCCCTTGGTCAGCATCACGTACTGGGCCGTCCCCCAGGACGCCCACACACCCGCGATCAGGATCAGCACCGCGACCACCCCCATGGAGACGACGCGGGCGACGGAAACGGCGGAAGGCATGGCCGCGATCCTTGGCCATGCCTGCACGGCCAGTCAACCGCGCTGGGAGAGATGTCAGGAGATGCACGACCTCACTCCCCACAACCCTCACGAGTTGTAGGTGCTCTGCGCCCGCTCCAACCCCTCGATCACCAGACACTCCACCGCGTCCGCCGCCCGGTCCACGAAGTAGTCCAACTCCTTGCGCTCCGCCGACGAGAAATCCCTGAGCACGAAATCCGCCACCGGCATCCGCCCCGGAGGCCGCCCGATCCCGAACCGCACCCGGTGATAATCCGCACCGAACGCCTTCGTCATCGACTTCAGACCGTTGTGCCCGTTGTCCCCGCCCCCCAGCTTCAACCGCAGCGTCCCATAGTCGATGTCCAGCTCGTCATGAACCGCCACCACATGACCCACCGGCACCTTGTAGAAGTCCCGCAGCGCATTCACCGGACCACCGGACAGATTCATATACGACATCGGCTTCACCAGCACCACCCGCCGGTTCAACGGCCCCGGCGGCCCGATCCGCCCCTCCACGACCTGCGCCTGAGCCTTCCCCGCCCGCTTGAACCTCCCCCCGATCCGCTCCGCCAGCAGATCCACCACCATGAACCCCACGTTGTGCCGGTTCATCGCGTACTCCGGTCCGGGATTGCCCAGCCCGGCGATCAGCCACGGGGCACTCGGGTCGGTCGTCACGTCCATGTCTCCTCGTCACAGGCCCTACGACACACGCCAGCCGCCACTCCCCGAAGGAAGCGGCGGCTGACGACGATGACAGAGCTCAGGCTCAGGCCTCGGCGGCCTCTTCGCCCTCGGCGGCCTCACCCTCCGGGGCCTCCTCCGCCTGCGCGGCCAGGACCTGCAGAACCACAGCGTCCTCGTCCACGGCCAGCGTCACACCGCTCGGCAGCGCGATGTCCTTGGCGTGGATCGAGGCACCGGCCTCCAGACCCTCCACCGACACCGTCACCTGCTCCGGGATGTGCGTGGCCTCGGCCTCGACCGGAAGCGCGTTCAGCACGTGCTCCAGCAGGTTGCCACCCGGCGCCAGCTCGCCCTCGGCCACCACCGGAATCTCGACCGTGACCTTCTCGCCACGCTTGACCAGCAGCAGGTCGACGTGCTCCAGGAAGCCCTTCAGCGGGTCACGCTGCACAGCCTTCGGGATCGCCAGCTCCTGGGACTTGCCGTCGATGTCCAGGGAGATCAGGACGTTCGGCGTACGCAGCGCCAGCAGCAGGTCGTGACCCGGCAGCGTCAGGTGCAGCGGGTCCGAACCGTGACCGTACAGAACACCGGGAACCTTGTTCTCGCGGCGGATACGACGGGCGGCACCCTTGCCGAACTCGGTGCGCGTCTCGGCGGTGAGCTTCACCTCGGACATGTTCACTCCTCGTAGATACGTAGGAAACGGACGTGGTCACCCGGCCACGAACGGCCTGCTACGAAGAGCGCGTCGATAACGGACAGCCACACAGCAGTGCGGCCTCCCTCGCCGAGCAACTTCAGCAGTCTACTCGGAGGGGGAGGCCGCACCCAAAAGGATCAAGGCGACGGGCTGCAGAACCCTTCCTGCGCCCGTACCGCCCGCCCTGACCGCGTCCTACTGCTCGTCGAACAGGCTCGTCACCGAACCGTCCTCGAACACCTCACGCACCGCACTCGCGATCGTCGGCGCGATCGACAGCACCGTCAGCTTGTCCAGATCACGCGCCAGCTCACCCGGCGTCGGCAGCGTGTTCGTGAACACGAACTCACTCACCCGAGAGTTCTTCAGCCGGTCGGCCGCCGGACCCGACAGCACACCGTGCGTGGCCGTGACGATCACATCCTCGGCACCGTGCGCGAACAGCGCATCGGCCGCCGCACAGATCGTGCCACCGGTGTCGATCATGTCGTCGACCAGGACACACACCCGGCCCTTGACCTCACCGACCACCTCGTGGACCGTCACCTGGTTCGCCACGTCCTTGTCACGCCGCTTGTGCACGATCGCCAGCGGCGCACCCAGACGGTCGCACCAGCGGTCCGCCACCCGCACCCGGCCGGCGTCCGGAGACACCACCGTCAGCTTCTCCCGGTCCACCTTCTTGCCCACGTAGTCCGCCAGCAGCGGAAGCGCGAACAGATGATCCACCGGACCGTCGAAGAAGCCCTGGATCTGGTCCGTGTGCAGATCCACCGTCAGGATCCGGTCCGCACCGGACGTCTTCATCAGATCCGCGATCAGACGCGCCGAGATCGGTTCACGACCACGGTGCTTCTTGTCCTGCCGCGCGTAACCGTAGAACGGCACGATGACCGTGATGGAGCGGGCCGACGCACGCTTCAGCGCGTCGATCATGATCAACTGCTCCATGATCCACTTGTTGATCGGAGCCGTGTGGCTCTGGATCAGGAAGCAGTCGGCACCACGCGCGGACTCCTGGTAACGGACATAGATCTCACCGTTGGCGAAGTCGAAAGCCTTGGTCGGGACGACCCCGACACCCAGCTGCTGGGCGACCTCCTCGGCAAGCTCGGGGTGGGCGCGGCCGGAGAAGAACATCATCTTCTTCTCGCCGGTCGTCTTGATCCCGGTCACAGCACTGTCTCCTCAGAGGTGTCGCAGCTGGGTGTCGAGCAGACCTGCCACGGGGCGTGAGAGGCCGTCTCAGCTGGTGGGGTGCGGGTGTGCACTTATCACGGTACGCCGTCTTTGACGCACCCGTTTCCGGTCAGCCTTCGCTGTCCGGCCGCGAAGAGGCCGCCTCCGCCGCCTTCGCCGCCGCGCTGCCCGGACGCTTACGAGCCACCCAACCCTCGATATTCCGCTGCTGACCACGGGCCACGGCCAGCGAGCCGGGAGGCACATCCTTGGTGATCACAGAGCCGGCAGCCGTATAGGCACCGTCCCCGATCGTGACAGGAGCCACAAACATGTTGTCCGAACCGGTACGGCAGTGCGAGCCGACCGTCGTGTGATGCTTGTCCTGCCCGTCGTAGTTCACGAACACGCTCGCCGCACCGATGTTGGAGTACTCACCGATCGTCGCGTCACCCACATAGGAGAGATGCGGGATCTTCGTCCCCTCCCCGATGGAGGCGTTCTTCGTCTCGACGTACGTGCCGATCTTGCCCTTCGCGCCCAGCCGCGTCCCCGGACGCAGATACGCGTACGGCCCGACGGACGCGTTCGGCCCCACGACGGCCTGGTTGGACACCGTGTTGTCCACACGGGCCCCGGCACCCACCTGGGTGTCGAGGAGGCGGCTGTTCGGACCCACCTCCGCGCCCTCGGCGAGGTGCGTGGCGCCCTGGAGCTGCGTGCCCGGATGCACGGTCACGTCCTGCTCGAAAGTGACGGTGACGTCGACCCAGGTGGACGCCGGGTCGACGACGGTCACACCGGCGAGCATGGCCTGGGTGAGCAGCCGGTCGTTCAGGATCCGGCGGGCCTCGGCGAGCTGCACACGGTTGTTGATCCCGGCGATCTCACGGTGATCGGCGGCCACGGAGGCGCCGACGCGGTGCCCGGCCTCGCGGAGGATGCCGAGCACGTCCGTCAGGTACTCCTCGCCCTGGCTGTTGTCCGTACGGACCTGCTTCAGCGCCTCGGCGAGCAGCCGCCCGTCGAACGCGAACACACCCGAGTTGATCTCCCGGATCGCACGGATCGCCTCGTCGGCGTCCTTGTGCTCGACGATCGCGGTGACCGCACCGCTGTCGTCCCGCACGATCCGGCCGTAGCCGGTCGCGTCCGGCACCTCGGCGGTCAGCACGGTGACGGCGTTGCCGTCGGTGGTGTGGGTCTCGGCGAGGGCGCGCAGGGTGGCGCCGGTGAGGAGGGGGGTGTCCCCGCAGACCACGATGACGGTCCCGTCGACGACACCGCCGAGCTCCTCCAGGCCCATGCGCACGGCGTGCCCGGTGCCGTTCTGCTCCGCCTGCACGGCGGTCCGAACGGCCGGGGCGACCTCGTTGAGATGCGCGGTGACCTTCTCGCGGGCGTGCCCGACCACGACGACCAGGTTCTCGGGCTCCAGCTCACCGGCGGCGGCCAGGACGTGTCCCACGAGGCTGCGACCGCAGATCTCGTGCAGGACCTTGGGTGTGGCCGACTTCATACGGGTGCCCTCACCCGCTGCGAGTACGACGACGGCTGCCGGGCGAATGGCGCTCACGGGATGCCCTTCGGCTGTTTGGGGGAGGGGTGGACATCCGCAGGATACCGGGGTGGGGGTGGGGGGATATGAGTGCGGGCCCTGACTGGGGGGTCAGGGCCCGAACTTAGGTCTTGTGTGCTGTGAGCTCCCCTGCCAGGACTCGAACCTGGAACAAATCATCCAAAGTGACCCGTGTTGCCGATTACACCACAGGGGATGGCATAGTCGACCAAAACGGACATACTGCTAGTCCGCTGAGGTCGCGGCACCTACTATGCCGCACCACCAGCCTTCGATGCGACGGTACAGATCGGCTGCTTGCCGCACTTTGATGCCCAAGCACCCGCGATATGCGTCGCCAGTGTTCTTGCGTACGGTCGTCGGATTGTGCTTCTTGAGCGTCGTTTTGCCGAGCCTTGCCCGATCCAGGCCCATGAGGTCGGCCCAGTAGTGCTCGGCGGCGTCGACGTCCGCGGACTCGTGGATCATGACGCGGCAGTGCAGGCGATCACGGCTGACGCCGAGGAGGTCCAGCCAGGCGAGGAATACCGTGATCATGGATGGGTCGCTGTTGACGAACTCCACGGCCTCTCGGCGCGCGTGAGGCTTGTCCTTGCTGCCCTCGGCCCAGTAGAGGCCGACGCCCAGCAGGAACAGCTCGCGATCGGAGAGTGCACCGATCTCGGTGGCTGCCGCCCGCTTCGTTTCTTCCCGCTCGCGGTCCTGCGATGCACGCAGCCGGGCCAACCCCGCGTTCATCCGCGCCTGCCGCTCCGCGGGCGTGCACTTGGGTTCTGGGTGAGGCAGGTCCCGCACCCACAGTGAAACCGAACTCTTCGAGCAGCCCAGCTCGGCCTGGATCTGGTTGTAGGTCCAGCCCTGTTGCCGTAGCTCCCGGGCCCTTGCTCGGAGGTCGTCCTTCGCGTTCGGTCGCTTCGTCCACTCTGGGGGCGGTTCGCCCTCCACGAGACGCTGGAGCGTCTCCTTGTTGCGGACCTGAAGCTCATCGCGGATCTGCCGAAGGCTGTAGCCGCGGCGCCGCAGGGCCACCGCCTCCTCCCGCAGTCTCTCGAAGTCCGCGTACTTGCCGTTCATGCCGCTGGTATGTGCCATACGCATACCGTCCGGCCGGAATGGAAGGTTCCGGTGTCGAACGGGAGTGATTCATCAGTTCGAGGGATACCAGTCGGTTTCGCAGTGATTCGATTACGGCGTGTGGTGTAGGCCAGTACTCGAAACTCGCCGGAAAAGCCGGGGTGCCCGCCCGTAGGCTGGAGGCATGACCGCGACGGGGGAAGAGCAGGCCACGGCCGGGACGGGGCCGTGGTGGTGGACCAGATGGCGCAGTGCCGTGCTGGACGGCGGGCTGGCGCTCGCCTCTGCCCTGGAGTGCGGGACGTTAGGGGTTCCGTTCGCACAGGAGGCGGGGCTTCCGGAGGCGGCGGGGGTGCTGTTCGGCGTGCTCGCCGGGTCGGTGCTGCTGGTGCGGCGGCGGTGGCCGATCGCCGTCGTGCTCGTGGCGATCGCGGTGGCGCCCGCGCGGATGGGGTATCTGCTGGGTGTCGTGGGGCTCTATACCCTCGCCGCCTCCGAGCTGCCCCGGCGGATCATCGCCTCGCTGGCGGGGATGTCGTTGCTCGGCATGTTCGTGGTGACGTTCGTGCAGGCGCGGGAGATGGCGGACGAGGACGCGGACCTGGGGGAGTGGTTCGCGCCGTTCTTCGCGGCGACGATGGCGGTGGGGATGACCGCGCCGGCGTTGCTGCTGGGGATGTACGTCGGTGCCCGGCGTCGGCTGATGGAGAGCTTGCGGGAGCGGGCGGACAGTCTGGAGCGGGAGTTGCAGCTGCTCGCCGAGCGCGCGGAGGAGCGGGCGGAGTGGGCGCGGAACGAGGAGCGGACGCGGATCGCTCGTGAGATGCATGACGTGGTCGCGCATCGGGTGAGTTTGATGGTGGTGCATGCCGCCGCGCTGCAGGCTGTGGCTCGGAAGGATCCGGAGAAGGCTGTCAGGAACGCGGCTCTCGTGGGGGACATGGGGCGGCAGGCGCTGACGGAGTTGCGGGAGATGCTGGGGGTGCTGCGCAGTGGTGGGGATGCGCGGCCGCCGCGTGAGGTGGTGTCGTCCGCCGCGGTGGGGGGTGCGGTGGAGGAGCAGGCCGAGGGGCCGTGTCTGGAGGATCTGGAGGAGCTGATCGGGCAGTCGGCGGCCGCGGGGATGGTGGTGGCGCTGTCGGTGGAGGGTGAGGTGTGCGCGTATGCGCCGGAGATCGAGCAGACGGCGTATCGCGTGGTGCAGGAGGCGTTGACGAACGTGCACAAGCATGCGGCGGGTGCGAAGACGTATGTGCGGCTGGCGCATCGGGTGTCGGAGATCGCGATGCAGGTGGAGAACGAGCCGCCGCCTCAGGTGTCGTCGCCGGGTCTGCCGTCCGGGGGGAACGGTCTGGTGGGGATGCGGGAGCGGGTGCTGGCGCTGGGCGGGGTGTTCGTGTCGGGGCCGACGGATGCGGGGGGTTTCCGGGTGTCGGCGGTGATTCCGGCGTCGTAGGGCGTGGTGCTGGTGGTCAGCCGGCGGTGAGGCGTGCGGGCTGGATGCCGGTGACGAGTGCGGTGAGGGCGTGGTCGATGTCGGGGCCGAGGTACCAGTCGCCGGTGTGGTCGAGGGCGTAGACGCGGCCTTCGGTGTCGATGGCAAGGAGGGCCTGGGTGTCGGGTTCGGCGCCGAGGGGGCTGACGTCGGTGTCGAGGGCGCGGCCGAGGTCGCCGAGGGTGCGGGCGAGGTGGAGGCCGTGGAGGGGGTCGAGGTGGAGGGTGGCGGGGGCGATCTGGCGGCCGGGGCCGGTGGGGGTGATGTGGAGTCCGCCGAATTCGGCCCAGGCTTCGACGGCGGCGGGGAAGACGGCGTGGCGGTGGCCGGCGGGTGAGGTGTGGCCGCGCAGGGTGTCGGCCCAGGTTTCGGCCTGTTTGATGTCCCAGCGTCCGGGTTGCCAGCCGGCGGTGCGCAGGGCGGCGTCGACGGGGACGGAGAAGCGCGTGGTGGAGGCGCGGTCGGCGTGCATGGGTGTGGGGTGGGTCCTGGGCTCAGTCGGTGGTGGGGTCGATGATGCGGACGCCGAAGTGGGCGCTGAGGGCGGTGCAGGCGCGGCAGGGGGTGGCGAAGGTGCCGTGGAGGGGGTCGCCGTCCTCGCGGATGCGGCGGGCGGTGAGTTTGGCGGCTTTGAGGGCTTTGCGGGCTTCGCCGTTGGTCATGGGTTTGCGGGCGGCGCGTTTGCTGCGGGCGGCGTCGGCGGCCATGAGGTGGCGGGAGATGAGGATGGTCTCGGCGCAGCGGCCGGTGAAGCGGTCGCGTCGGTCGCTGGGGAGGGTGTCGAGGAAGTCCTGGACGAGGGGGTGGAGTGGGGGTGGGGTGTCGCCGCGGGCGGCGGTGCCGGTGAGGGTGGCGCCGCGTACGGAGAGGGCGGCGGCGACGGTGGGGAGTATGCCGTCGCGGCGTTGGCGGAGGGTGGGGGTGGGGGTGGTGTCGGTGCTGCTCCACCCGATGCGGGGGTCGCCGTTGGTGGCTGTGTGTGGTCCCGTCTGCGTCGCGTTCATGATCGTCATCCCCTCCCGAGCATCCCCCCGAAGGAGACAGACTGCCAAATCCCGTGGCGGGTGCGGAAGCTGGGCCGGTGCGACACGCCCGGGTTTGGGCGGGCTGTCACGGTGGGGTGACTGCTGGTCACGGAAGTGGAGCGCCGGTGACCGGTGGAGGTGTACCGCATAGGCTGTCGGCACCGCGACAGTGCGGTCGATGCGTTGGTGACAGCGGTCAGCGTGTCGGAGACAAGTCGGATACGGGCCGTGGTGGGCAGGGTCGGCGTTGGGCCGGCGACTACGGGTCGTACAGAGTGCCGCAGGGGGCAACCGCCATGACGACAGGTCGGCTCGGGCAGTCAGCCGCGCCGCCGAACGCGGCCTATGCCGGGCAGGTCGTGCATTTCCCGGATCCGGTGCGTGCGGCTCGTCATCCTGCTGGGGTGCGGGTGGATGAGCGGGGTTATCCCGATTTCTCTCCGTATGCGCGTGCGGTGGCGGAGATCGCTGATCCGCCGGAGGGTTTCGGTGTCGATGAGCTGCGGCTGACGGACTATGTGTCGGCGAATGCCGCTTTGTCCGCTTCGGGTCATGAGTTGTGGGACACGGTGCCGGCGGTGGCGACTCCGCATGGCTGGACGTGGCATCACGTGGCGGGCACGCGGCGTCTGGAGCTGGTTCCGGTCGAGGTGAAGGCGTTGTTGCGGCATCACGGTGGTGTGGCGACGGCGGCGGTGGACCAGGGCAAGCGGGGTACGCGGCCGTTGCAGGAGACGCGGCCGGCGCACTTCGGGCTGCCGAAGTCGGGTGTCGCGGTGACCGAGGCGCAGGTGCAGGGTGTCGAGGAGGACCTGGGGTACCGGTTGCCGGGTGCCTACCGTGCGTTCTTGAAGGCGGCGGGCGGCTGTGCGCCGGTGGGGACGGCGCTGGACGCGGAGTTGGGGCTGCTGGTGGACCAGCCGTTCTTCACGGTGCGGGACGAGGCGGCGGTCAATGACCTGGTCTATGTGAACAAGTGTCTGCGGGACCATCTGACCAAGGACTATCTGGGTGTCGCCTTTGTGCAGGGCGGTCTGCTGGCGGTGAAGGTGAAGGGCGAGCGGGTCGGTTCGGTGTGGTTCTGCGCGTACGACGATGCGCGGGATGTGGATCCGTCGTGGTCGCCGGCCGAGCGGGTGGAGCGGCTTCTGCTGCCGTGTGGTGAGGACTTCGATGTGTTCCTGTCCCGACTGGCGGGTTCTCCGCCGGAGTTGGAGACGGTGGCGAATCTGATGGTGGACGGCGGGTTCGCGCGGGCCGTCGCGGCAGGGGAGTGAGTTCGCGATGGTGACGTTTGCGCAGGCGCAGGAGCGCGCCGAGGAGTGGATCAACGGGGATGTGCCGGCGTATCAGCATCGTGAGGTGCGGGTGCGGGAGTTCGGCCTCGGGTTCGTGGTGTGGGCGGAGGACCGTGCGGACGGGCCGCGTTCGGACGGTGGTGCCCAGCGGCTGGTGATCGCGCGGGACAGCGGTGAGGCGACGTTGTGGCCTGCGCTGCCGGTGGGTGAGGTGATCCGCCGGTACGAGGAGGAGTACGGCGGGAGTGCGGAGGCTCCGGCGGATGTGCCGCCGCCGGCTCCGGCACGGGTCGATCTGAATCAGACGTCGTTCCTGCTGACGCCGCCGGAGTGGTTGCAGGAGGCGGCGGACCGGATGGGGGTGCCGGACCGGCGGGACGCCGGGGCCGGGGCCGATGCGGATGCCGGTGGGGGTGCTGCCGGCGCCGGGGTGTCCGGTGGGAGCGGGGCGCTGCCGGAGACGCAGGCCGGGGTGCCGTTGCCGCAGACGCAGGCGGGTGTTCCGGTGGGCGGCGCGGGTGCGTCGGGGTCGGGTGCGTCGGGGCCGGGTGCGCCGGTGCCGGGCGGGTCCTTGGGCGGGCCTCCGCCGGGGGCGACGCCTTGGGCGGGTACGGACACCAATGGGGCCGACGCCGGTGAGGACCGTTCCGTGCCGCTGCCGGAGACCGTGTTCGCGCCGCCGTTGAGCGCTGCCGGTGCGGACACGCCGCCGCCGGTGGCGCCGGAGGCCAAGACGGCGCTGATGTCGGGCGGCAGCCAGCTTCCGCCGACGGCGATCGCGCCGGCGCTTGAGGTCCCGGACGCGTCGGGCGCGCCTGTGGCGGGTGCGCCGCAGGGCAGTACGCCTCCTCCGGTGCCGGGTACGCCGCCGTCGGGGGTGCCGGGGATGCCGGGTACGCCGCCGTCGGTGCCGGGTACGCCGCCGCCGGGTGCGCCGGGTGCGCCGGGTGTCCCTGGTGCGCCGGGTGGTGCCGCCGGTGCGGGTGGCGGGCAGCCGTCCGCCGGTGCGTCGGAGCGGCCGCTCGCGGCGAACGCCGGGGACATCGCCGACGCCGCGACCAGCAAGGCCACGCCGCCGCCGCGTCGGGCGCGGGGTGGGGCGACGCCGCCTCCGCCGCCGGGTGTTCCGGGTGTTCCGGGTGCGCCGCAGGGCAGTACGCCTCCTCCGGGCGCGGGTGCGCCGGGTGGGAGCGGCTATGTGCCCACGCAGCTCGTGTCGGCGCTGGGCCCCGACGGTCCGCAGCCTCCGGGTGCTCCGGGCGCTCCGGCTGCTCCCAACCCGCCGGGCGCGCCGGGCGGTACGCCTCCCGGCGGGGTGCATCACGCGGCGACGATGCTGGCCGATCCGAGCCAGGTCGGCGGTACGGGTGGCGGCGCGCCGCAGCCTCCGCGCGCTCCGGGCATGCCGGGTGCGCCGCAGCCTCCGGGTGCCCCGCAGCCCCCCGGCGCTCCGGGTGTTCCGGGTGCGCCGCAGCCGCCCGGTGCCCCCAGGCCGCCGGGCAGCACGCCGCCGGGCGGGGTGCATCACGCGGAGACGATGCTGGCCGCGCCGCCCGTGGGCGGTCCGGGTGCGCCTCCGCCTCCGCCACAGGCCCCTGGCGCGCCGGGAGTTGCGGGCGCCCCGCAGCCTCCGGGTGCCCCCGGTGTGCCGGGTACGCCCCCGCCGGCGTACGGCTTTCCGCAGCAGCCGCCCGCCGGCCTGCCCACGGTCGGTCCGGGCTACCAGGCCGTGCTGCGCTACCGCGCGCAGGACGGCTCGGAGCAGCAGCTGATCCGGCGTTCGGCGCCGGGCACCCCGCACCCGGAGTGGCAGATCTTCCACGAGCTGCGGGCGATGAACGTGCCCCCGGACCAGGTGCTGGAACTGCACACGGAGCTGGAGTCGTGCGAGCTGCCGGGTGCGTACTGCGCGCGGATGATCCGGGAGCAGTGGCCGCAGGCGCGGATCACGTCGATCGCCCCGTACGGCACGGATCACGCCAGCCGGCAGCAGGGCATGCGGCAGCTGCTGGCGCATCAGGGCGAGTTGCACCAGGTGGCGGACGGTCCGGCGCGTCCGGCGCCGGTGCGGGCGCCGCTGCCGCCGGTGCAGCCGGTGCCTCCGGTGCCGCCGGAGGCGGTGGGTCAGGAGCTGGCGGCGGCGTTCGGGCCGGGGGTGTTCCGGTTCGAGCAGGCGGCGGTGTCCCGGCAGGGTGTGCCGCCGGTGGTGGCGCACACGCTGATGGTGGCCGGTCTGCCGGTGGACATGGGGCCGTTCTTCTGGGCGCAGGCCCAGCCGGGGCGGCCGGTGCCGACGCTGGCGGAGCTGGCGGCCGAGCGCGGGGTGCAGCCTGCGGCGGACGCCGGGTCGTACCTGGTGATGGGTACGGACTTCGGCAAGGCGATCTGTGTGCAGTACGGCACGGCGAACATCGTCGCGGTGCCGGTGGAGGCGGGGCCCGGCGGGGCGCCGGTGCCGCCGCAGTTCGTGAACACCGGGCTGCCGGAGTTCGCGCGCTGTCTGGCGCTGCTGGGCCGGATGTGGCGTCTGCGCTTCGGTCTGAACCAGGAGCAGGCGGGCCGCTGGACCGTCGACTTCCAGGCGCAGCTGGCCTCGCTGGACCCGGCGGCGCTGGGTTCGCCGGAGAGCTGGTGGTCGGTGCTGCTGGAGCAGATGTGGGACGGGCTGCTGTGACGCCGGGTCACCGAGCCCCGCGTCGCTGAGTCCGCGTCAGTCGGTCGTGGGAGGGGTCGCGTTCGGTCGCTGGACGGCCGGTCGCGGCCCCTTTCCGCTGCCTGCGTAACCTGTGCGCGGAGTGTCGCGTTATGAACCTTTCCTCCCTAGCCGTCAAGATGTGCGCGACATCGTAAAGACGGCGCAGGTCGGCGGAGAGGGGTTCCAGGATGAGCAGCGCACCGGTGTCGCCGCATGGTTTCGTGGCCGTCCGGGGACGTGGCTACCGCCCTGACCAGGTGGAGAGGTTCACGGCCGCGCTGTGCCGGGACCGTGACGCGGCCTGGGAGCGGGCGGCGCGGCTGACCGTGCTGGCCAAGGAGATGGAGGCCGAGGCCGGGCGGTTGCGGGAGACCGTCGCGGGGCTCGCGCCGCAGACGTACGACTCTCTGGGGGAACGTGCGCGGACGATCTTCCGGCTCGGGCTGGAGGAGGCGGCGGCCGTCCGCGACCGGGCGCGGCGCGAGGCGCGCGAAGAGGTCGCGCGGGCCGAGGCGCACGCCCTGGTCGTGCGCCAGGAGGCCGAGGAGGAGGCGGAGGCGCTGCGCGCGGACGCGGAGGAACGCGCCCGGCAGCGGCTGCTCGCCGCGCGCGCCGAGGCGGACGAGATCCGGGTCTCCACCCGGCGTGAGGTGAAGGAGGGCCGCGCGCAGGCGCTGGCCGCCCTGCGGGAGATGCGGCACCGCACCGCCGCCGTGCTGGCCGACCAGCACCGGGAGCACACCGAGCGGTGGACGGCCGCGGAGCGTGGCTACGCGTCCCGCGCGGCCGCCCTGGACGCGCGGCACGCCCAGCTCGTCGCCCGTGCGGAGGCGGGGCTGTGCGAGGCCGAGCAGGCTTTCGCCGAGGCCGAGGAGTCGGCTCGGCGGCGGCTGGAGGAGGCCCACGCGCGTGCGGCGGAGCTTGTCGCCGAGGCGCGGGTGCGGGAGGAGCGTATCGCTCGGGAGACGGAACGGGTGCTGCGTGAGCATGGGGAGCGGTGGGACGACGTGCAGGCCCATATGGACCATGTGCGCAGCAGTCTCGCCGCGCTGACGGGTGGTCGTATGCCGGCGGAGTGAGGTTCGGCGGGTTCGGGGGTGGTGGTGCCGTCGTCGGGCTGGGGGTGGTCGTGGGTTGCTCGCGCAGTTCCCCGCGCCCCTCACCCCTTCCTGACGGCTCCCGCCAGGATCCACGCCTCCACCGCCTCGTACTGCCGCCGCTGCTGGGCCGCCTTCCCCCGGCCGGAGGCCACCGTGCCGAGCCAGCCGAGGAGGAAGCCGAGGGGAATGGTGACGAGCCCGGTCGTGGTGAACGGGAAGAAGTTGAAGTCGGCCTCGGGGAAGGCGGAGTCGGGGGAGCCGGAGACCAGGTTCGTGCCGGGGATCAGGACCAGGACGGACAGCGTGCCGCCGATGAGGGTGCACAGCAGGCCGGTTCGGGTGTAGCGGCGCCAGAAGAGGCTGTAGACGAGGGCGGGGGCCAGCGCGGACGCGCCGACGCAGAAGGAGAACGTGACCAGCGGCTGGAGGCTGCGGTGCTGGACCAGCGTGGCCAGCAGGATGGCCGGGGCGCCCACCGCGAGAGCGGACACGCGGGCGAGGGCCATCTCGTGGCGGCCGGACATCTCGCGCAGCCGGGTGGCGAAGACGTCGTGGGCGAGGGAGTTGGCGCAGGCGAGGATCATCCCGGCGACGGAGGCGAGCAGCGTCAGGAAGACCGCGGTGGTGACGGTGGTGAACAGGAAGGTCTCCGCCGTGGACAGGTCGGCGCCGAACGCGGCCCGTGAGCCCAGGAGGTAGGCGGAGTTGCCCTGCGGGTCGGCCTGGACGATCGCGGCGCGTCCGAGCAGGGCGGTCGCGCCGACGCCGACGACGGTGATGACCAGGACGAACAGGACGACGGTGGACACCGCCCAGGACATCGAGCGGCGTACCTGGCGGGCGCTGGAGGCGGTGTACATGCGCATGGTGACGTGGGGCAGGCAGGCGCCGCCGAGGACGACCGCCAACTGTCCGCTGATCATGTCGAGTTCGGGGTGGGGTCCGTGGGCGAACTCCAGGCCGGAGCTGAGGAAGGCGTCGCCCGCGCCGCTCTGTGCGGCGGCCGTGCCGAAGAGGGCCGCCGGGTCCCAGTCGAAGCGGTTCAGTACGAGTGCGGCGACCACGGCTCCGGAGCCGAGCAGCATGACCATCTTCAGGATCTGGATCAGGGCGGTGCCCTTCATGCCGCCGATCGCCGCGTAGGAGATCATCAGCGCGCCGACGCCGATGATGCAGCCGGTGCGGACGGACTCGCCGGAGAAGCCGAGGAGGAAGGCGAGGAGTTGTCCGGTGCCGGCGAGCTGCACCAGCATCAGCGGCAGCAGGGCGGCCAGCGTGACCAGGGACGCGGTGATGCGTACGGAGCGGCCGGGCATACGGCGGGCGAAGGCGTCGCCCATGGTGAAGCGGCCCGCGTTGCGCAGGGGTTCGGCCAGCAGGAACATCAGCAGCATCAGCGACAGGGCGGTGCTCAGGGCGAGGACGATGCCGTCGTAGCCGTAGAGGGCGATGACGCCACCGGTGCCGAGGACGGTCGCGGCGGAGATGTAGTCACCGGCGATCGCGAGGCCGTTGCGCATGGGGGACAGGGAGGTGTAGCCGGTGTAGAACTCGTCGAGGTCGTCGCGGTCGGGGCCGGTCATCACGCACAGCAGCAGGGTGACGGTGGCGACGGCGGTGAAGGCGAGCAGGGACAGGGTCTGGGCGTCGTCGCTGAAGCCGCTCATCGGCCGGCCCCCCGTCGGGCGTCGAGGCGGGCCTGGGCGCGGATGCGGTCGGCGATGGGGTCGACGTAGCGGCGGGCGGTGTACTCGTACAGGGTGATCGCCAGCCAGGTGACGGGGAGTTGGACGAGGGCGAGGAGCAGTCCGACGGGCAGGCCGCCGGCGCCGGGGCGGGTCATGAAGCCGGGGGCGAAGGCGGACAGGATCAGGAAGAGGACGAAGTAGCCGAGGGCGGTGAGGGTGGCGGTGCGGCGCTGCCAGCGGTAGGCGCTGCGCAGGATCCGCAGGTCGCTGTGGTGGCCGAGCGGGGCGTGCACGGGGGTGGGCGGCGGGGCCGGGGGGCCGGCGGGCGCGGCGGGCTGCCAGGGGTAGGTGGGGTAGGTGGCGGAGGCGGGTGGTTTGGGGCCGGCGGGGGGTGGGGCGGGGCGGGGGTGGGGGGCGAACGGGTCGTGGGACATCCCGGTGCTCCTTGCGCGGCTCGGGTCCGGGGCGGCGGACCGCAGGGAGAGGGGTGGCGGGCCACGCACGTTACTCGCCGGGAACTTGATCCGTGCGGTTTTCGACAAACCGAGTGGTCGGTAACCGGTTGCCTTGCTGACCTGCGGTGTTACCCGCGTTAACTCCGACTTTTCGGGGTGCCGCTCGGGCTTCGGGGCGGCGTCCGGCCCGGTGTATCCGCGCTTCGAGGTCACCGCCCGGCCCGGTGGATCCGCGCTTCGACCTCACCGCCCGGCCCGGTGGATCCGCGCTCCGCGGTCACCGCCCGGCCGGAGCCGCCTCGTCCGCGCCCAGCACCGCGAACCTCCGCGGTGCCACGCACAGCAGCACCAGGAACGCCAGTGCCGCCGCGCCGGCCGCGCCGAAGTAGACGGCGTGCACGGCGTCGGCGACGGCCCGGCGGGTGCCCTCGGGGACGGTGCCGCCGTCCAGGGCGCGGGTGAGGGAGTCGAGGTCGCCGGCGCCGCCGAGGCGGGTGGCGAGGACACCGTTGGCGACGGCACCGAAGACGGCGGCGCCCGCGGTCTGTCCGGTCTGCCGGCAGAACAGCACCGAGGCGGTGGTGGTGCCGCGCTCCGACCAGCCGACCGTGGACTGCACGCCGACGATGAGCGGCAGCTGGAAGAAGCCGAGCGCGGCGCCGAGCAGCAGCATCAGCAGGGTCGGCTGCCAGGCATGGCCGGGGTAGGGCAGGAAGGGGAAGGCGCACAGGAGCAGCGCGGCCGTGCCGATGCCGCACAGCGCGGTGTCGCGGAAGCCGATGCGCCGGTACAGGTGCTGGCTGTGCGCGGCGGCGACCGGCCAGCTCAGCGTCCACACGCACAGCACGAACCCGGCGGCGACCGGTCCGAGGCCGAGCACGGCCTGGGCGTACGTCGGCAGGAACACCGTGGGCGCCACCATCAGCACGCCCAGCGCGCCGAGGGCGAGGTTCACCGCGGCGATGGTGCGCCGCCGCCACACCCAGCCGGGGATGATCGGTTCGGCGGCCCGGCGCTCCACGGCCACCGTCACCGCGACCAGCGCGAGCCCGAGGCCGAACAGGCCGAGCGAGGGCGCCGACAGCCACGGCCAGGCCACCCCGCCCTGCACCAGCGCGGTCAGCAGCACTCCGCCGCAGGCGAACACGGCGAGCGCGCCGGCCCAGTCCACGCGCGCGCGTGCCGCCCTCGTGCGCTGCGGCTCGTGCAGATGACGGACGATCAGCCACAGGGCGAGGCCGCCGACGGGCAGGTTGACCAGGAAGATCCAGCGCCAGTCGGCGTACCCGGCGAGCACCCCGCCGACCGCGGGTCCGGCCACCGCCGACAGCGCCCACACGGTGGACAGCTTGGATTGGATCTTCGGGCGTTCCTCCAGCGGGTAGAGGTCGGCGGCGAGCGTCTGCACGGTGCCCTGGAGCGCCCCGCCGCCCAGGCCCTGCACGATGCGGAAGGCGATGAGCGCGCCCATGTTCCAGGCCAGCGCGCACAGCAGCGAGCCGAGCAGGAACAGCGCGGCGCCGGCGACGAGGACGGGTTTGCGGCCGAAGGTGTCGGAGAGCTTGCCGTACACCGGCAGGCTGACGGTCACGGCGAGCAGATAGCCGGAGAACAGCCAGGAGAAGACGGAGAAGCCACCGAGGTCGCCGACGATCTGCGGGACGGCCGTGGAGACGATCGTGGAGTCCAGGGCGGCCAGCGCCATCGCCAGCATCAGCGCGGCGACGACGGCTCCTCGCCGCTGCGGCGCGGCCTGCTGTGCCGTGGTGTCCTGCGGCGCGGGTCTGATGCTGCCCACGTGTGTGTCCTCCCGGTTCCCGAGCGTTCGTTGGCCCTTGCACCCATCTGCTGCCGGACAGCTTCCCACTTGAGCCTCACGCGGCGGGAGGGTGCAGCCTGGGTGGGCCGCAGGGCGGAGGCGACCCCGAGCCGGGGTCCACCTGCCGGTGGACTCCCCTAGGGGTACCTCCGTACTTCGTCTCGGGGAGGGTTCGTACCGCCGGAGGACGAGGCGGACCGGGCCCCGTCCCTAGCCTGGCTCTACGCCGACGGGGGCGGTTCACCGCACCTCGGGGGGTGGGGTTTTCCCCCGCAGAAGAGGGGGTCCGGCCCCAGGGCGCCGGACCCCTCTCGGGGGCCAGACTCGACGGCGTACCGCTTCACCGGCATCCCGGACCGCTCGACGCGGGGCACCGGACGATCTACCGCTCACCGACTGAGGAGACATACCGTGACATCGGCTGTGACCATTCCCGGGCACCAGAGCGCTGGAGGGCGTACGGCCGTTGCCGCGCGGGCGCGGCAGGTCGTCAAGGCGTACGGGTCCGGGGAGACCCGTGTCGTCGCGCTCGACCATGTCGACGTGGACATCGCCCGCGGCCAGTTCACCGCGATCATGGGCCCCTCGGGGTCCGGCAAGTCCACCCTGATGCACTGCCTGGCCGGCCTCGACACCGTGACGAGCGGTCAGATCTACCTGGACGACACCGAGATCACCGGCCTGAAGGACAAGAAGCTCACCCAGCTGCGCCGGGACCGGATCGGGTTCATCTTCCAGGCGTTCAACCTGCTGCCCACCCTGAACGCGCTGGAGAACATCACGCTGCCCATGGACATCGCTGGCCGCAAACCGGACCGGGCCTGGCTGGAGCGGGTGGTGGAGACCGTCGGGCTCGCCGGGCGGCTCAAGCACCGTCCCACGCAGCTGTCCGGCGGCCAGCAGCAGCGCGTCGCCGTGGCCCGCGCGCTCGCCGCCCGGCCCGAGATCATCTTCGGTGACGAGCCGACCGGAAACCTCGACTCGCGCGCCGGCGCCGAGGTCCTCGGCTTCCTGCGCCGCTCGGTCGACGAGCTCGGCCAGACCATCGTCATGGTCACCCACGACCCCGTCGCCGCCTCCTACGCCGACCGCGTGCTCTACCTCGCCGACGGGCGGATCGTCGACGAGATGCACCACCCGACGGCCGACCAGGTGCTGGACCGCATGAAGGACTTCGACGCCCGGGGGCGCACGTCATGACCGTGCTCAGGACCTCGATGCGCAACTTCTTCGCGCACAAGGGCCGCATGGCGCTCTCGGCGGTGGCGGTGCTGCTGTCGGTGGCGTTCGTGTGCGGCACCCTGGTGTTCACCGACACCATGAACACCACGTTCGACAAGCTGTTCCAGGCCACCTCCTCCGACGTCACCGTCACCCCCAAGGAGGCGTCGAGCACCGGTGAGACCACCTCCGACACCGGCAAGCCGCCGGTGCTGCCGGCCTCCGTCGTGGACGAGGTGCGCTCCGTCGACGGCGTGAAGTCGGCCGAGGGCAGCGTCTTCTCCACCTCGGTGACCGTCATCGACGCCGACAAGGACGACCTCGGCCCCACCGGCGGCGGCCCGACGATCGTCGGCAACTGGAACGCCAACGAGGCGCGCACCATGAAGATCGACTCCGGTGCCGCGCCCCGTGGCCCCGACCAGGTCATGGTCGACGCCGACACCGCCGACAAGCACGACCTGAAGATCGGCGACGAGCTCGGCGTCATCACCGCCGTCGGCACCCACCGGGCGAAGATCTCCGGCATCGTCGAGTTCACCGTCACCAACCCCGGCGCCGCGCTGTTCTACCTCGACACCCGCACCGCCCAGCAGGCGCTGGTCGGCGAGAGCGGCGTCTACACCGGCGTCAACGTCACCGCCGCCTCCGGTGTCACCGACGCGCAGCTCAAGCGGAACGTCGGCGCGGCCCTCGACGGCGGCTACCAGGTGCAGACCGCCAAGGAGGTCGCCGACGAGAACGCCGAGGACATCGGCGAGTTCATGAACGTCATCAAGTACGCCATGCTCGGCTTCGCCGGGATCGCGTTCCTGGTCGGCGTCTTCCTGATCATCAACACCTTCTCCATGCTGGTCGCCCAGCGCACCCGTGAGATCGGCCTGATGCGGGCCATCGGCTCCAGCCGCAAGCAGGTCAACCGGTCCGTGCTCGTCGAGGCGCTGCTGCTCGGCGTCGTCGGCTCGGTGCTCGGCGCCGCGGCGGGCGTGGGGCTCGCCATCGGGCTGATGAAGCTCATGGGCCAGATGGGCATGAAGCTGTCCACCGACGACCTGACGATCGCCTGGACCACCCCGGCGCTCGGCCTGTTCCTCGGCGTCGTCGTCACCGTCCTGGCCGCCTATCTGCCCGCCCGCCGGGCCGGGAAGATCTCCCCCATGGCCGCCCTGCGCGACGCCGGCACCCCCGCCGACGCCAAGGCGGGTGCCGTACGGGCCCTGCTGGGCCTGCTGCTGACCGGGGGCGGCGGCTACGCCCTGTACCTCGCGGGCACCGCCGATGCGGCCAAGGACGGCTCGCTGTGGCTGGGCGCGGGCGTGGTGGGGACCCTGAT
Organism: Streptomyces sp. enrichment culture; assembly: GCF_964272895.1. GTDB lineage: Bacteria > Actinomycetota > Actinomycetes > Streptomycetales > Streptomycetaceae > Streptomyces. The sequence continues at coordinate 3,134,447 of NZ_OZ186832.1, read as the reverse complement.
CGGGTTCGTGGTGATCGGCCCGCTGCTGGCCGGCGGTGTCGTACGGGTCCTCAGCGCCGTGCTGCTGCGGATGTTCGGGCCGGTCGGGCGGATGGCCGAGCGCAACGCGCTGCGCAACCCGCGCCGCACCGGCGCCACGGGCGCCGCGCTGATGATCGGGCTCGCGCTGGTGGCGTGTCTGTCGGTGGTGGGCTCCTCGATGGTGGCCTCGGCGACCGAGGAGCTCGACAAGAGCGTCGGCACCGACTTCATCGTCCAGAACGACAAGGGCGACCCGATCACCCCGCACGCGGTCCAGGCGGTCAAGGACACGCCGGGACTGCAGCGCGTCACCGAGTACAAGTGGTTCGAGGCCGACCTGCGCACACCCGACGGCAGGACGGTCAAGGACACCGCGCTCACGGCCGCCGACCCGACGTACGTCAAGGACGTGCGCCAGGAGACCGTCCAGGGCGAGCTCGCCGACGCCTACCGGCCCGACTCGATGTCCGTCCACGAGGAGTTCGCCGAGGAGCACGGCATCCGCCTCGGCTCCCAGATCGCCGTCACGATGCCCGGCGGCCGCACCGCCGAGCTCACGGTCCGCGCGATCACCAGCAGCGAGGCCGTCATCGACCAGGGCGCGATGTACCTGTCCGTCGCCACGCTGGCCAGGTATGTGCCGGCCAAGGACATGCCGCTGGACAAGCTGGTCTTCGCCACGGCGAAGGACGGCCAGGAGGCGGCCGCCTACCAGGCGCTGAAGACCACCATGCAGGACTTCCCGCAGTACAAGGTCCGCGACCAGACCGACTACAAGGAAGCCCTGAAGGACCAGGTCGGCCAGCTGCTGAACATGATCTACGGCCTGCTGGCGCTGGCGATCGTCGTCGCCGTCCTCGGTGTGGTCAACACCCTCGCCCTGTCCGTGGTCGAGCGGACCCGGGAGATCGGCCTGATGCGGGCCATCGGACTGTCGCGGCGCCAGCTGCGCCGCATGATCCGCATGGAGTCGGTGGTCATCGCCCTCTTCGGCGCCCTGCTCGGCCTCGGGCTGGGGATGGGCTGGGGCGCGACCGCGCAGCAGCTGCTCGCCCTGGAGGGCCTGAAGGTCCTGGAGATCCCGTGGCCGACGATCACCGGGGTGTTCGTCGGATCGGCCTTCGTGGGCCTGTTCGCGGCGCTGATCCCGGCCTTCCGGGCGGGACGGATGAACGTCCTGAACGCCATCGCCACCGACTAGCGGGCGACCGGGCACCGCACACGGGGGTTGCGGGGAACGGCCCGGCCCCGGAGTCCGAACGACTCCGGGGCCGGGCCCTCGCGCGTCCCCGGGGGCGGCCCGTCCGATTCCGCCGGGTGATCGTCCGTGCGTGGACGTACTCTGGGAAACCCCGGCCCGCACCGCGTGTCGGGCCCTTCGCGTTGCCCACCCGGATGCTTCGCGTCGCCCCCTGGACCACCCCTGGACGGAAAGCCCCCTCCATGAGCCTGCACGGTCTGCTCGACGCCGTCGTCAAGGACACCGCCCTCGCGGAAGCGATCACGGCGGCCGCGGACGGCAACCGCATGCACGTCGACCTCGTCGGCCCCCCGGCCACCCGCCCCTTCGCGGTGGCGGCCCTGGCCCGCGACAGCGGCCGTACGGTCCTCGCGGTCACCGCGACCGGACGGGAGGCCGAGGACCTCGCCGCGGCCCTGCGCTCCCTGCTGCCGCCCGACACCGTCGTGGAGTACCCCTCCTGGGAGACCCTGCCGCACGAGCGGCTCAGCCCCCGCAGCGACACCGTCGGCCGCCGCCTGGCCGTCCTGCGCCGCCTCGCCCACCCCCGCCCCGACGACCCCGAGACCGGCCCCGTCTCCGTCGTCGTCGCCCCCGTACGGTCCGTGCTCCAGCCGCAGGTCAAGGGCCTGGGCGACCTGGAGCCGGTGTCCTTGCGCACCGGGCAGAGCGCCGACCTGAACGAGGTCGTCGAGGCCCTTGCGGCCGCCGCCTACGCGCGTGTGGAGCTGGTCGAGAAGCGCGGCGAGTTCGCCGTACGCGGCGGCATCCTCGATGTGTTCCCGCCCACCGAGGAACACCCCCTGCGCATCGAGTTCTGGGGCGACGACGTCGAGGAGATCCGCTACTTCAAGGTTGCCGACCAGCGCTCCCTGGAGGTCGCCGAGCACGGCCTGTGGGCGCCGCCCTGCCGTGAGCTGCTGCTGACCGACGACGTGCGCGCCCGCGCGCGTGCCCTCGCCGAACAGCATCCCGAGCTGGGCGAACTGCTCGGCAAGATCGCCGAGGGCATCGCGGTGGAGGGCATGGAGTCCCTCGCGCCGGTCCTCGTCGACGACATGGAGCTGCTGCTGGACGTCCTGCCCAAGGGCGCCATGGCCGTCGTGTGCGATCCCGAGCGGGTGCGCACACGTGCCGCGGACCTCGTCGCCACCTCCCAGGAGTTCCTGCAGGCGTCCTGGGCGGCCACCGCGGGGGGAGGGGAGGCGCCGATCGACGTCGGCGCGGCCTCCCTGTGGTCCATCGCGGACGTCCGGGACCGCGCGCGCGAGCTGGAGATGATGTGGTGGTCGGTGTCGCCGTTCGCCGCGGATCTCGAACTGGAGGCCGACACCCTCAAGGTCGGCATGCACGCCCCCGAGACCTACCGCGGCGACACCGCCAAGGCGCTCGCCGACACCAAGGGCTGGCTCGCCGACGGCTGGCGGACCGTCTTCGTCACCGAGGGCCACGGCCCGGCCGCCCGCACCGTCGAGGTGCTCGGCGGCGAGGGCGTCGCCGCCCGGCTGGAGGCGGACCTGGGGGAGATCTCCCCGAACGTCGTGCACGTGGCCTGCGGATCGATCGACCACGGGTTCGTCCACCCCGAGCTGAAGATCGCCGTCCTCACCGAGACCGACCTGTCCGGGCAGAGGGCCGCCGGCCGCGACGGCGCCCGCATGCCCGCGCGGCGCCGCAAGACCATCGACCCGCTCACCCTGGAGCAGGGCGACTACATCGTCCACGAGCAGCACGGCGTCGGCCGCTACATCGAGATGGTCCAGCGCACCGTCCAGGGCGCCACCCGCGAGTACCTGGTCGTCGAGTACGCCCCCGCCAAGCGCGGCCAGCCCGGCGACCGCCTCTACATCCCCACCGACCAGCTGGAGCAGATCACCAAGTACGTCGGCGGCGAGGCACCCACCCTGCACCGGCTCGGCGGCGCCGACTGGACCAAGACCAAGGCGCGCGCCAAGAAGGCCGTCAAGGAGATCGCGGCCGACCTGATCAAGCTGTACAGCGCGCGCATGGCCGCCCCCGGCCACGCCTTCGGCGCGGACACCCCCTGGCAGCGCGAGCTGGAGGACGCCTTCCCCTACGCCGAGACGCCCGACCAGCTCACCACCATCGCCGAGGTCAAGGAGGACATGGAGAAGTCGGTCCCCATGGACCGCCTGATCTGCGGCGACGTCGGCTACGGCAAGACCGAGATCGCGGTGCGGGCCGCCTTCAAGGCCGTCCAGGACGGCAAGCAGGTCGCGGTCCTCGTCCCGACGACCCTGCTGGTGCAGCAGCACTTCGGCACCTTCAGCGAGCGGTACGCGCAGTTCCCGGTGACCGTGAAGGCCCTGTCCCGCTTCCAGACGGACACCGAGGCCAAGGCGGTCCTGGAGGGGCTGAAGGAGGGCTCGGTGGACGTCGTCATCGGCACCCACCGGCTGTTCTCCTCCGAGACCAAGTTCAAGGACCTCGGCCTGGTCATCGTCGACGAGGAGCAGCGCTTCGGCGTCGAGCACAAGGAGCAGCTGAAGAAGCTGCGGGCGAACGTGGACGTGCTGACCATGTCCGCCACGCCGATCCCGCGCACCCTGGAGATGGCGGTCACCGGCATCCGCGAGATGTCGACGATCACCACCCCGCCGGAGGAGCGCCACCCGGTGCTGACCTTCGTCGGGCCGTACGAGGAGAAGCAGATCGGCGCCGCGATCCGCCGCGAACTGCTGCGCGAGGGCCAGGTCTTCTACATCCACAACCGGGTGGAATCCATCGACCGCGCGGCGGCGCGGCTGCGTGAGATCGTCCCCGAGGCGCGGATCGCCACCGCGCACGGGCAGATGTCGGAGGCGGCGCTGGAGCAGGTCGTCGTCGACTTCTGGGAGAAGAAGTTCGACGTGCTCGTCTCCACGACGATCGTCGAGTCCGGCATCGACATCTCCAACGCGAACACCCTCATCGTGGAGCGCGGCGACACCTTCGGCCTCTCCCAGCTGCACCAGCTGCGCGGCCGCGTCGGCCGGGGCCGCGAGCGCGGGTACGCGTACTTCCTGTACCCGCCGGAGAAGCCGCTGACGGAGACCGCGCACGAGCGGCTGGCGACCATCGCCCAGCACACCGAGATGGGCGCGGGCATGTACGTCGCGATGAAGGACCTGGAGATCCGAGGCGCCGGAAACCTGCTCGGCGGCGAGCAGTCCGGCCACATCGCGGGCGTCGGCTTCGACCTGTACGTACGGATGGTCGGCGAGGCCGTCGCGGACTACCGGCGGCAGCTGGAGACCGGGGAGATCGAGGAGGAGCCGCCGCTGGAGGTCAAGATCGAGCTGCCGGTCGACGCGCACGTCCCCCACGACTACGCGCCCGGCGAGCGGCTGCGCCTCCAGGCATACCGGGCCATCGCCTCCGCCAACTCCGAGGAGGACATCAAGGCCGTCCGCGAGGAACTCCTCGACCGCTACGGCAAGTTGCCCGAGCCGGTGGAGAACCTGCTGCTGGTGGCGGGCCTGCGGATGCTCGCGCGGGCGTGCGGCGTCGGGGAGATCGTCCTCCAGGGCACCAACATCCGCTTCGCCCCGGTGGAGTTGCGCGAGTCGCAGGAGCTGCGGCTCAAGCGGCTGTACCCGGGGTCCGTCATCAAGCCGGCGGTGCATCAGGTGCTGGTGCCGCGGCCCAAGACGGCGAAGGTCGGGGGGAAGCCGTTGGTCGGGCGGGACCTGCTGGGGTGGGTCGGGGAGTTCCTGGCTTCGGTGTTGGGGTCGTAGGGCCTCTGCCGGGCGTCCGGTCCTGGAGAAGACCGTCCGCGGCACTGAGCCGCGGACGGTCTGTCATCTCAGACGGTTCGCTCTCCGGTTCTACTGCTGGCCGGGCGGGTTGTCCTGGTCCATGCCCAGCCTGCGCTCTGCCTGCCGCTGGGCCTGGTCGACCTGGCTCTCGTACTTGTTGCCCGTCTTCTCGTTGATCTTCTGTTCCGCCGCGTCCGACATTTTCTTGCCCTTTTCGCCGGACGCGTGGCTCTTGAACCTGTCGAAGATGCCCATCCAGAGCTCCTTCCGGAGGTGACTCAGTACCGACGATACGCCCGTGTTGCGAGGTATGTGCAACTTTGGACGGCTATGGTCTGGACCTCTGCGCGGATACCGTGGGCGTCGGCGACAACGAAGGGGAGGGCAGGAAGCGTGCGCTTCTTCCGCGCGGCGACCGTACTGTCAGCCGCCGTGCTGCTGGTCTCGGGATGCGACGGGCTCGGCGGGAGCGACTCCGCCACGGGATCCGGGCCGGCCGCCTCGGACGGACGGGCCGTCAGCCCGCTCAGGAATCCGGACGGTACGGGACCGGGGCTCGGTCCCGTGAACGGCGAGAGGGACCGGGCCGCGGCCCGCGAGCTCATCGAGGGACTGCCGACCAAGGGGCGGGGCCCGCGCACGGGATACGACCGGGACGCGTTCGGATACGCCTGGATGGACACGGCCGACGGCGTGCCGCTCGCCAGGAACGGCTGCGACACCCGCAACGACCTTCTGCGCCGCGACGGCCGGAACCTGCGCTTGCGGGCCGGGTCCGACTGTGTGGTCGTCGCCATGACGCTGCACGACCCGTACACCGCGACGGTCATCGAGTGGCGCAAACAGCGGGCCGCGCAGGTGCAGATAGACCACGTGGTGCCGCTGTCGTACAGCTGGCAGATGGGTTCCTCGCGCTGGCCGGAGAGCAAGCGCGAGCGGTTCGCCAACGACGTGCTCAATCTGCTGCCGGTCGAGGGGCGGGCCAACTCGGCCAAGCGCGACTCCGGCCCGGCGTCCTGGCTGCCGCCCGCCAAGGGCATCAGATGCGCCTACGCGGTGCGGTTCGCCCAGGTCGCCGTCAAGTACGGGCTGCCGGTCACGGCACCCGACAAGGAGATGATGCTGAAGCAGTGCGGAGGCTGACGGTCCGGCAGGGCGGGCGGCCGGCGCGCGGCCGGTGCGCGGCCGACGACCTGCCGGTGGGCTGCCGGCGGGCTGCGGAAAATCGTTTCATGGCGTCGGGGCCGTCCGCCTACCGTGAGCGCATGGACGTGAAGGTGTCGACTCTCGCCGACCGCCCGGACCTGCTGGAACCGCTCTTCGACATGGCGGACACCTGGCCGGAGTTCGTGACGCAGGACCTCGTGGGGAACGCGCTGTACGGCCGGATCCCCACGGAGTTCCCGCGGTACGTCCTGGTCGCGCAGGACGAGCGGGGCGAGGTCGTCGCCCACGCCTTCAGCGTGCCGTTCGCCCTGGACGCCGAGGGCCGCGGGGAACTGCCCGCGCGTGGCTGGGACCAGGTGCTCACCTGGGCCTTCTCCGACCTGCGCCGCGGCGTCGCCTGCGACACCGTCAGCGCCATCGCCGTCACCGTCGCCCCGCAGGCCCAGGGCACCGGACTGTCCGGCCGGATGCTCACCGCGATGCACGACAACGCCCGTGCGCTCGGCCACCGGCAGGTCGTCGCCCCCGTACGCCCCAACGCCAAGCACCTCGAACCGCGTACGCCGATGCGGGAGTACGCGCACCGGGTGCGCCCCGACGGTCTGCCGCACGACCCCTGGATGCGGGTGCACGCCCGAGCGGGCGCCACCGTGGAGTCGGTGGCGCCCGCGTCGATGGCCGTGGCGGCCTCACTGGAGCAGTGGCGCCGCTGGACCGGCCTGCCCTTCGACACCGAGGGCGAGGTGGAGGTGCCCGGCGCGCTGGTGCCGGTGCGGTGCTCGCTGGAGCACGGGCAGGCGGTGTACGTCGAGCCGAACGTGTGGATGCGGCGGGTCTTCTGAGTCGCCGGGGCCTGCCGACCCTCGTCGGTGCCTGTCGGTGCCTGTCGGTGCCTGTCGGTGCCTGTCCGTGCCTGTCCGTCTGTCCGTGCCTGTCGGTGCCTGTCGGTGGCCGCCGGCGTCGGGTCTCAGCCGAGGTCGTCGAGGTCCAGGATCTCGCCCGCGGGCTTCTTCGCGCCGACCGGCTTGCCGTAGTCGCTGAAGGTGAGGGTGCCCGGGTCCTCGGCGTGCTCGGCGGTCAGCCGCAGCACGTACGGCTTGCCCTTGGTGGCGACGTACATCGTGGTGGTGTCCTTGCCGTCCTTCTCCACCAGGGCCAGTGCCGGAGTGCCGTCGATCGTGGTGGTCTTGCCGCGGGTGGCGTCCGAGGTGCCCTCCGTCTCCTCGCCCAGGAGCTGGTCGAGGGAGCAGAGGTCGGCGATGTCCGAGGCGTCCGACTCCTCACCCGACATCGTCCACTTCCCGGCGAGCATGTCCACCGCCGCCTCGACGTCCGCCTTGGGCTCGCCCTTCATCTGGGCGCGCAGGAACGCCTCGTCGTAGCGCATGTAGACGTTCTTGCCCACCTTGATCAGGTCCGTCTTGCCGCCGTCCGCGCCGATGGTGCCGACACAGTCGCCCTTCTGGTCCATGGCGAGGTCGATGCGCAGCATGCCGCCGGCGGTCTCGTCCTGCATGTCGCCCTTCACCCGCACCGACGGGGCGGCCGTGGTCGCCGCGAAGGCGGTGTCGATGATCTCGTCGCCGGACTGACCGGCGAAGGGGCCGTCGTCGTCGCTGTCGGCGCAGCCGGTGAAGAAGACGGCCGTCGTCACGGCGATGCAGACAGCGGCGAGAGTGGTGCGGCGCATGGGGGCTCCTAGGGGGTGTTCTTGCTTCTGTGCGGTGATGCCGGTGGTGAGTGGGGGGAGGGGGCGGGGGCGGGCGTGACGGCCCCCGCGGGGCGGGTCAGGACTTCTTCCAGTCCTTGCAGCCGGACGTCTTGAAGTAGGCGTCCGAGGCGCTGATGGTCACGACCGCGGTGCCGGAGACGTTGTTGTTGGCGATGATCGAGTCCATGGAGTGCTCGGCGTCCTTGGTCCGCTCCCAGTAGCACATGTCGTCCGCGTTGCCGGTGGACCTGTAGGTACCGGGCGCGATGTCGACGCCCACCTTGAACATGCCGCCGTCGCCTGCCATCTCGGCCGCCGGGGTGCCGCCCTCGGCCTTCGGGTCGACGGCCTCCCAGTCGGCGCAGTCGCTGGAGGTGAAGAGCTTGTCGGTGGGCTTGAGGGTGACATAGGCGGTGCCGGTCACGTTGTCGTTGGCCAGCAGCGAGTCCACCTCGCCGGAGGCGTCCTTGGCGCGCTCCCAGTAGCACAGACCGTCGCTGTTGCCGGTGCTGCGGTAGGTGCCGGGCCTGATGTCGCTGCCGACCTGGTACTCGCCGCTGCCTCCGACGGTGGCTTCCTTCTCGGCGGGCTCCTGGCCGGCGGCCTCACCGGTGCCCTTCCGGTCGCCCGGCTTGTGCTCGGCGGACGCCGAGGAGTCCTTGCCGCTGCCGGTGGAACCGCTGCCCCCGTCGTCACCGGCATTCGCCGACACGGCGGCGATGACGGCGAAACCCACGACCGCCCCCAGCGCGATCTTCCCCTTCATGCCCATGACTGTCCCCTCCCCTAGCGGTGACTGCCTCCCCGAGTGGGGCAGTCGCTGTTCGCTGGGTCAATAAGAGCATGCACTGTGAACCGAGTCAACACGGTTCACAGGGGTGGGCGAGTACACGGGCGTGAACGCCCGAACCTTGCGAACGGTCCGTGAATCGGGAGATCTTGTCTGCCTCGGTATGCTCGACGCCACACGGGGACGAGGGCAGGGGTTGAGGGGAGCGCATGCCAGTGCAGGACAACGCGACAGAGGTGACGGCCGCGGGGATCGCCCGGCTCGCCGGCGTCGGCCGCGCGGCCGTGAGCAACTGGCGCCGCCGCCACGCCGACTTCCCCAAGCCCGTCGGCGGCACCGAGACCAGCCCCTCCTTCGCGCTCGCCGAGGTCGAGGCATGGCTGCGCCGCCAGGGCAAACTCGCCGAAGTACCCCTGCGCGAACGGGTCTGGCAGCAGCTCGCCGGCCACCCCGAGGGTCCGGTCGCGGCGCTCGCCCACGCCGGATGCGTCCTGCTGCTCATCCACGACCGGCCGACGGTGTGGCTGGAGGTGAGCGCGGGCTCCGACGAACGGCTGGCCGCGATGCTGCCGGAGGCGCTGCGGCAGGTGCTGGTGACGCGCTTCGGGGACGGAGGGCCGGGCGGCGGCGTCAACAGCGGTACGGCGGCGACCGCCCGGTCGGGTGGGAAGGGACCGCGGACTGTGAACACGGCGGCCTCTTCGCCGGGGTCTGTGAACAGCGGCACCGGTGTTCCAGCCGTGCCGGGGGCGCGAGGCGCCGCCTCTGTGAACACCCCGCCCACCCAGAGCCCCGCATCACGCGTTCACACCGCACCCGGCGGCACCCAGCCCCCCGCTGTGCACACACGCCGGCCTGTGAACACCGCCGGTGCCGTTCACCTCCCCACCGGCCCGGAGATCCTCCCCTCCGCCCCCCTGCTGCGCGGCGCCGCCGAACTCGCGACGGAGCTCGGCGCCCGGCAGACCTTCGAGTTCCTGCTCGGCCGCCACCTCGACGCCAACCCGCGCCAGTACACCCTCACGCCCGCCGAACTCGCCCACCTCATGGCCGAACTCGCCGGCCCCGCCCGCACCGTCCTCGACCCCGCCTGCGGCACCGGCGCCCTGCTGCGCGCCGTCGACGCCCGCCCCGATCAGGAGCTGTACGCCCAGGACAGCGCCCCCGAACTGGCCGCGCTCACCGCGCTCCGCCTCGCCCTGCACACCCGCGCCGCCGTGCACGGCGCCTACGGCGACACCCTGCGCGCCGACGCGCATCCCGCGCTGCGCGCCGACGCCGTCCTGTGCCACCCGCCGTTCAACGAGCGCAACTGGGGCCATGACGAACTCGCCTACGACCCGCGCTGGGAGTACGGCTTCCCCGCCCGCAACGAGTCCGAGCTCGCCTGGGTCCAGCACGCCCTCGCCCGGCTGCGCGAGGGCGGCACGGCCGTGCTGCTGATGCCGCCCGCCGCGGCCTCCCGGCGCTCCGGCCGCCGCATCCGGGCCGACCTGCTGCGCCGCGGGGCGCTGCGCGCGGTCGTCGCCCTGCCCGTCGGCGCCGCGCCGCCCTACAACATCCCCCTGCACCTGTGGCTGCTGCGCCGGCCCGGACACCCGCCCGCCCAGCCGGAGGTGCTGCTCGCGGACGCCGGGCAGTTCGCCGGAGAGGGGCGCGGCGGGCCCGACTGGCGTGCCGTGCAGGAGGCGGTGCTCGACGCCTGGCGCGCCTTCGACCGCGACGGCACCGTCGAGGAACAGCCGGGCCTGGCCCGTGCCGTGCCCGTCATCGAACTCCTCGACGACGACGTCGACCTGGCCCCCGCCCGCCATCTCCCGCCCGCGGCGGCGGCCGACGGCGCCGAACAGCTCACGGCCGTACGCGACCGCCTCGGCGAGACCCTGCGCCTGACGGCCGACCTCGCCCCCGCCCCGGCCGGTGCCCCCCAGACCGCGCGCTGGCCGATGACCACCGTCGGTGAACTTGCGCGCGGCGGCGCCCTGGTGATGCGCACCGGCGGAAACGGCGGCCACGCGCGCGTGCGGGTGCTCACCGACCATGACGTGCTGGCCGGAACGGCTCCCTCCGGCTCTCTTCCCGAGAGCGACGAGGAGGCCGTGCTGACGGAGCCCGGTGACGTCGTCGTGCCGGTGCTCGGGGGCGGCGCGGTGGCGCGCGTCATCGACGACGCGACCGCAGGCGCCGCCCTGGGGCGCAACCTCGTCCTCCTGCGCCCCGACCCCGCCGCGCTCGACCCCTGGTTCCTCGCCGGGTTCCTGCGCGGCACCGCCAACAACCGCCAGGCCAGCAGCTACGCCTCCACCGCCACCCGCCTCGACGTGCGGCGCCTGCAACTGCCCCGGCTCGCGCTCGACGAACAGCGGCGCTACGGCGCCCGTTTCCGCGCCCTGGACGAGTTCGAGCGGGCACTGAGGCTGGCCGGCCGACTCGGGGACCAGCTCGTGCGCGGGATGTACGACGGCCTGACGGACGGGACGGTCACCCCGGACTGAGGAGCGGGCGAGGCGGCCAGAGGGGCGGGCGAGGGGCGTGCGAGGCCGTAGGGAGGGGGTGCGCGGCGCGGGGCGCGGGGCGTGAGCCGGGACGAGCGCCCGTCGGCCACCTGTGCCACCTGCGCCGCCTTCGACGCCGTACGACGTGATCAGCACGACAACGGTTCGGTACAACCCTGGACCCGCTGTCGTAGTCGGCCTATACGCTCGAAGCGACAATCGGCCGACCGGCGTTGCCCGACGCCGGCCGGTTCCCGTACGCCCCACCGCGGGCACAGGCATCAGGAGCAGTCATGCATGGCCACGGCTACACGCAGCCGGTGAAGCAGCCGCCCCCGACCGGGTGGCTGGTCTTCCTGCGCGTGCTGTTCGTGGTGATCTCGATCCTCAGCCTCGGCTTCCTCACCTGGTCGATGCTGCTGCGGCTGGCGATCGTCACGCGCAAGTCCCTCGACTGGGGCCTGTTCGTGGCCGTGCTGGCCGTCGACGTGCTGGCGGTGGTGCTGCTGGGCACCGAACCGGGCGAGGAGATCCACACCGCCGGCGGCTGGACCGGACTCGCCCTGCTGCTGGGCACGCTGGTGGTCGTCATCGCGTACTACCTCGCCGCGGACGTGCGCCACTTCCACCAGATGCGCTACGGCGCGTACGCGCCCCGGCCGGCGTACGGATATCCGCCCGCGCCCGGCGCGTACGCCCCAGGGGCGGCCGGCGGGGCGGCCACCACCGTCCACCACCCGCCCCTGAACCCGAACACCCCCGGCGCCCCGCACACCTCCACCCCGCAGACCCCGCCCCCGCACACCCCGCCCCCCATACCGGGCCCCGCCGCCACCGTGCCCCCGGCGCACACCCCGCCGCCCCAGCGCCCCGGACCGGCCCGTATCGACCAGGTGCGCGCCGAACTCGACGAGCTCAGCAACTACCTGCGGCAGCACGACAGCCATGACGGCGGCCGCGAGGGCGGCAGGTGACCGTGACGGCAGGGCGTGTCGTCGCCGGGCGCTACCAGCTGGCCACGCTCATCGGCCAGGGCGGCATGGGCCAGGTGTGGACGGCCTACGACCAGCGGCTCGACCGGCGCGTGGCGGTGAAGCTGCTGCGCCCCGACAAGGTGGCCGGCCAGGAGGCCGACGAGCTGCGCCGCCGCTTCGTACGCGAGTGCCGGGTGACGGCACAGGTCGACCACCCCGGTCTGGTCACCGTGCACGACGCCGGGAGCGAGGGCGAGGAGCTGTTCCTCGTCATGCAGTACGTCGACGGGGCCGACCTGTCCGACCATCTGGCCGAGCACGACCCCTACCCGTGGCAGTGGGCGGTGGCGGTCGCCGCGCAGCTGTGCGCCGTGCTGAGCGCCGTGCACGCCGTGCCGATCGTCCACCGCGACCTCAAGCCGCGCAATGTGATGGTCAAGCAGGACGGCACGGTCACCGTCCTCGACCTCGGCGTCGCCTCCGTCATGGACAGCGACACCACCCGGCTGACCCACACCGGCTCGCCCATCGGCTCGCCCGCCTACATGGCCCCCGAGCAGGCGATGGGCGGCGCGGTCGGCCCGTATACCGACCTGTACGCGCTCGGGGTGCTATTGCACGAACTGCTCAGCGGCGACGTCCCGTTCGCGGGCTCCACCGCGCTCGGCGTGCTGCACCGGCACCTGTACGAGCCCCCGCTGCCGGTGCGCCGGCTGCGCCCGGAGGTGCCGCAGGCCCTGGAGGACCTGGTGCTGCGCCTGCTCGCCAAGGACCCCCAGCACCGTCCCGCCTCCGCGCAGGAGGTCTACGAGGAGCTCGCGCCGCTCCTGCCCGCGCGCGGCACCCCCACCGGGGCGCCCCTGGACCCCACGCGCCCCTTCCTGCGCCCCCACGCCCCCTGGCCGGACCGGGCGCGCACCCCCGCCCCGCAGCCCGCGCCCGTGACGCCCGTCGACGAGAAACCCGATGTCGCGCGCGCGGTCGACCAGGTCAAGCAGTTGCTCGGCGAGGGCCGCATCACCCAGGCCGTCGACATCCTCGGCGCGATCCTGCCCGCCGCCGCCGAACAGCACGGCGAGCACTCCCCGGTCGTCCGCACCCTGCGCAAGCAGTACGCCGCCACGCTCATGGACGACGGCCAGTACCGGCGCGCGCTGCCCGAACTGCGCCGCCTCGCCGACGAACGGGCCGCCGAGGCCGGCCAGGCCGACCCGCAGTCCCTGCGCTACCGCTACGACGCCGCGCAGTGCCTGGAACAGCTCGGCGAACCCGCGGCCGCGCTCGCCGCGTACCGGGAGCTGCTGCCGTACTACGAGAACCGGTACGTCTTCGCCGACCCCGAGCTCGCCCACGACGTGCGCCGCCGCATCGGCCACCTGCTGCTGGCCCTCGGCGACCGGGCGGCCGCCCACGACACGCTCGTACGCCTTCTGCACGACGTCGAGCGCCTGCGCGGGCCCGGCCACCCGCTCGCCGCCGACATCGGCCGCACCCTGCAGTGGCTGGGGCAGGTACGGGGCTGAACCGCGCCTGAGGACCGAGACGCGGCGGGCGAGCGCGCGCCGGTGCCCGAAGTCCTGGTGAATCGTTGGTCGAATGGGTTGGCCAGAGCTGCGCCGCTGCCTACCATCGATCACCGCAAGACCTTGTGCACCGTCGCACAATCTCCTCGGGAGGTTTCCTTGCACCGCCGCCGTCGCACCGCGCTCGTCCTCACCGCCGCGATCGCCGCCGCGGCCCCTCTCCTCACCGCCTGCGGAAACGATGCGCACCCCGGTGCGGCAGCCGTCGTCGGCGGCCAGCGGATCACCGTCTCCCAGCTCGAGAACCGGGTCGAGGAGGTACGTGACGCCCAGCGCGCGGCGGTGGCGGACGAGGCGCAGTACGCCCAGACCATCGCCAAGACCGGCAGCCTCACCCGCGACACCCTGCACGGCATGGTCCTCGACCGCGTGCTGCATCGCGCCGCCGAGGACGCCGGTGTCACCGTCAGCCGCAAGGAGGTCCAGGAGATGCGGGCCGGCCTGGAGCGGCAGGCGGGCGGCGCCAAGGCGCTCCAGACGGCCTGGCTCCAGCAGTACGCCGTGGCCCCCGAGCGCCTCGACGAGAACCTGCGCCTGCAACTGGAGGCCCAGAAGCTCGCCGCCAAGCTCGGCACCGACACCAGCCAGCCCGCCTTCTGGCAGGCCCTGTCCAAGGCGTCCAAGCAGCTCGACATCGACCTCAACCCGCGCTACGGCACCTGGGACGCGGAGAAGGTCGGCCGCGTGGACGCCAGGACACCGTGGGTGCGGGATGTGACGGCTCCGGCGGAGCAGCGGCCGGCGTAACGGTACGGCGGGGGCCACCTGGTCGGGGGCGGACCGGCCGGGAGGGTCCGCACCGGTCGACGCAAGGTCCGGTCGGGGAGGCCCCGCGCCGGTCGGAGCAGGGCGGGTCGATGATGTGATGATCGGACTCGGCCTGTGGACAACTCACGCCGCCGTGTCCGCGGCTTGCGTTACGTTCGGATCGTGAACGCAACCAGCCACGCATCCGCCCCGGACCTCCCCGAGCCCACCGACACCCCCGGCCGCATCGTCCTGCTCACCACCAGCCACCGGGTCGCCCCCGGCCTGCTGTCCTGGCCCGCGTGGCAGGCACTGCGCACCGCCGACCGTGTCCTGTGCGCGGACGGCGCCCACCCCCAGCTTCCGTATCTGCGCGAGGCGGGGATCACCGTGGCCGAGGCCGCCCCGAGCGCCGAGGAGCTGGTCGACGCCTGCGCGGGCGGCCACACCGTGGTCGTCGTGGCCACCGGCGAGGGCGACCCCGCCCTCACGGACGGTCTGGCGCGCCTCGCCGGTTCCGGCAGGGTGCGGATGCCGGAGCTGGAGCTGCTGCCCGCCTCCTACGACCTCCCCGGCGCCCGGCTGCTCGACCTCGTGCAGGTCATGGACCGCATCCGCGCCGAGTGCCCGTGGTCCTCCCGGCAGACGCACGAGGGCCTGGCGAAGTACGGCATCGAGGAGGCGTACGAGCTCGTCGAGGCGATCGAGGAGGGCCACCGCGAGGAACTGCGCGAGGAGCTCGGCGACGTCCTGCTCCAGGTCGTGTTCCACGCCCGCATCGCCGAGGAGCACCCCGACGAGCCGTTCTCCATCGACGACGTCGCCGGCGGCATCGTGGCCAAGCTCATCCACCGCCACCCGCACGTCTTCGGCGACGAGACCGCCACCACCCCCGAGGACGTCAAGGCGCACTGGCTGCGCACCAAGGCCGAGGAGAAGCGCCGCTCCTCCGTCACCGAAGGCATCCCCCTGCACCAGCCCGGCCTCGCCCTCGCGGCCAAACTCGCCTCCCGCGCCCGCACGGCCGGCCTCGACGTCCCCCTGCCCACCACCGAGGGCATCGGCTACGAACTCCTCGCCCTGGCCGCCCGAGCCGAATCCGAGGGCATCGACCCCGAGGCAGCCCTGAGAGCAGCGGCCCGCGCCTACCGCGACGCGATACGGGCGGCGGAGACGGGGGCCGACCGGGACACGAGCGCGGACGCTCAAGAGTAAGGAGGACACCAGCCCCGCGATCGCAGGCGGTCGACTGCCGGGGACCGGCAGGACACCCGCCCGGCGACGGGGGCGGTCGACTGCGCGGGAGCGGGAGCCCGCCACCCCACCTGCCCGCCCCCCATCTGCCCGCCCCCCCACGTGCCCCCCGCGTGCCCGCCCCCACCTGCCCACCCCCCACCTGCCCACCCCCGACGGGATACCGTCGATCGGTGACCAACCACCCCCACCCGACCGACGACCCCGCCGGCGCCGCCCCCGACAACCCCGACAACCCCGCCGCCCCCGTCCCCCCGGCGCCCGAGCTCTTCACCTGGGAGTTCGCCACCGACCCCTACCCCGCCTACGCCTGGCTGCGGGAGCACGCGCCCGTGCACAGGACGCGGCTGCCGAGCGGGGTGGAGGCGTGGCTGGTCACCCGTTACGCGGACGCCAAGCAGGCCCTCGCTGACGCCCGGCTGTCCAAGAACCCGGAGCACCACGACGAGCCGGCGCACGCCAAGGGGAAGACCGGTATCCCCGGCGAGCGCAAGGCGGAGCTGATGACGCATCTGCTCAACATCGACCCGCCGGACCACACCAGGCTCCGGCGGCTGGTGAGCAAGGCGTTCACCCCGCGCAGGGTCGCCGAGTTCGCGCCGCGGGTGCAGGAACTGACCGACCAGCTGATCGACCGGTTCGCGGCGAAGGGCGAGGCCGATCTCATCCACGAGTTCGCCTTCCCGCTGCCCATCTACGCCATCTGCGACATGCTGGGCGTCCCGCGCGAGGACCAGGACGACTTCAGGGACTGGGCGGGCATGATGATCCGGCACGGCGGCGGGCCGCGCGGCGGGGTCGCGCGGTCGGTGAAGAAGATGCGCGGCTACCTCGCCGAGCTCATCCACCGCAAGCGGGAGGCCCTGCCCGCCGAACCCGCTCCCGGCGAGGACCTCATCTCCGGGCTCATCCGCGCCTCGGACCACGGTGAGCACCTCACCGAGAACGAGGCGGCGGCGATGGCGTTCATCCTGCTGTTCGCCGGGTTCGAGACCACCGTCAATCTCATCGGAAACGGCACGTACGCCCTGCTCACCCACCCCGGCCAGCGGGAGCGTCTGCAGCGCTCCCTCGCCGCGGGGGAGCGGGAGCTGCTCGCGACCGGGGTGGAGGAACTGCTGCGCTACGACGGCCCGGTGGAGCTGGCCACCTGGCGGTTCGCCACCCGGCCGCTGACCATCGGCGGGCAGGACATCGCGCCGGGCGACCCCGTGCTGGTCGTGCTGGCCGCCGCGGACCGGGACCCGGCGCGGTTCGCCGACCCGGACACGCTCGACCTGTCCCGGCGCGACAACCAGCACCTGGGATACGGGCACGGCATCCACTACTGCCTGGGCGCGCCGCTGGCCCGGCTGGAGGGGCAGACCGCGCTGGCCACGCTCCTGACCCGGCTCCCGGACCTCCAACTGGCCGTCGACCCGGCCGAGTTGCGCTGGCGCGGCGGCCTCATCATGCGCGGCCTGCGCACCCTCCCGGTCAGCTTCACCCCAACGGCCTGACCCCCCACCCGACCGGCGCACGACCACCACCCGGCCACCCACCCGGCCACCGGCCCGGCCACCCACCCGACCGCTCGCCCGACCGGTCGGCCGCCTCCCCTCCCAGCACCCGGCACACCAAGGAACCCCCCACCACGCGACCCTGACGCGGGCAAACGTGACACGCCCTCAAGTCTGTGATCTTCACGTGATCTGCGCGGCATGAACTTGTGACAAGTGATCGTCTGCCTATACGTTCACCCATCAGCACGGCGCCCAGGCGCCGCGCGGTCATTGCTGTCGCCCGAAAGGTCTCCGCATGCTCTCCGGGAACGGTCGACACCGTCGCCCCCGTCAGGCTCCGGCTCTCCTCGTCGCGGCCGGAGTGACCGGCTCCGCCATCGCCATCCCGCTGCTCGGCGCCTCGGGCGCGAGCGCGGCGGACGGCGCGACGTGGGACAGCGTCGCGGAGTGCGAGACCGGCGGGGCGTGGAGCGCGAACCACGGGTACGGCGAGTACGGCGGCCTCAGGCTGTCGCAGACCGACTGGGAGAACTACGGCGGACTGGACTACGCCCCGAGCCCCGACCAGGCGAGCCGCCAGCAGCAGATAGCCGTGGCCGAGCGGATCCTGGCGGACCAGGGCATCGCGGCGTGGCCGACGTGCGGCCCGCTGGTGGGTCTGGGCCACGACTCCGCGCCGGCCGACGTCGACACGGGCGTCGCCGAGGACGCGCCGCTCGTTCCCGGACTGACGGGCGGCTCCGGTTCGTCCGGCTCGTCCGACTCCTCCGATCCGTCCCCTTCGCCCTCCCTCACGACTGACGACCCGTCGGCCGGGGCGACCGGTGCGGCCGGCGCGACCGGCGCCGAGACGGACGATCCGACCAATACCACCAAGAGGGACACTTCCTCCGATTCCGCCTCGACCTCCGGCTCCACGGCGGACCCGAGTGGCACCTCCACCACCTCCCCCTCGCCGGACGCCACCCAGGAATCCGGTGGCGCGTCGACGGGGACCTCCGGGGACGACCCGGACAACTCCGGTCGGACCGCCCCGCCTTCGGACCCCGCGACCGAGCCCGGCACCGGCCGCCACCGCGGCAGCAGCGCCGAGGAGGGCGCGGGCGGCACCGCGGACGGGTCCGCCGCGGACGGCCGCGGCGCCGACTCCACGGGCCGTCACGCCTCGCGCAGCGGCGCGGACGCGCGGGGCGTCGTGGACGGCGAGTACGTCGTCCGTGAGGGCGACAGCCTGTGGGGCATCGCCGACTCCCTTGAGCTCCAGGGCGGATGGTCGGAGCTGTATGCCGAGAACCGTGAGACGGTCGGCGCCGACCCGGACCTCATCCTTCCCGGTCAGACGCTTGCCCTCGGGGGCGAAACGGGCGAAAAGTAGCGGGAGTTAGCGTCACGGTTCGATGGCTAATGTCCGTTTTGGCGAAAGTGTGGGATGAGTCTCAGAGGCCCTGATCGTCTTTGAAATTCGGCCGATCGCGTGTCTACGGTCATGACCGCTCGCCAATGCGAGCCCCGGCCGCCGCAACGCCGAATCCTGCCAGTGGCGGCCAGGGAACAGTCGTCGCGTCATGCGCCGTAGGCAGGAGCGGGGGACCCAAGGTAAGTGCCGGGCCCAGCAGTTGAAGCTGGCTCGGCTTGGGGTGAAGCCGCGGTTCGCAAGAGCCGCGGCCGGGCAACTCAACCGGCCCGAACCCGACAGCTCACCTCGCAGGCGTCGGTGAGGGGATCTCCACCATGCTGTTTTCCGGCAAGGGCAAGCACCGTCGTCCGTCCAAGGCCACTCGCGCCATCGCCATCGCCGGTGTGACCGGCGCCGCCGTCGCCGCCCCGCTGATGGCGGCCGGCAACGCCTCCGCCGCCACCGCCTCCGAGTGGGACGCCGTCGCCCAGTGCGAGTCCGGCGGCAACTGGTCCATCAACACCGGCAACGGCTACTACGGCGGTCTGCAGTTCTCCGCCTCCACCTGGGCCGCGTACGGCGGCACGCAGTACGCCGCCACCGCCGACCAGGCCAGCAAGGCCCAGCAGATCGAGATCGCCGAGAAGGTCCTCGCGGGCCAGGGCAAGGGCGCCTGGCCGGTCTGCGGCGTGGGCCTGTCCAACGCCGCCTACGACGGTGGCTCCGCCGCTCCCGCCGAGCCCCAGGCCGAGGCCCCCGCCCCCGCCCCGCGCGAGACCGAGCAGCCCGCCTCCCGTTCGCAGGAGCGCCCGGCCGCCAAGAAGACCGTCACCACCCCGACCGGCAAGAAGGTCAAGAAGGGCGACGGCGAGTACAAGGTCGTCGAGGGCGACACCCTCAGCACCATCGCCGAGGAGCACGACGTCAAGGGCGGCTGGGAGAAGCTGTTCCAGCTCAACAAGGACATCGTCGAGGACGCCGACCTCATCTACCCGGGCCAGCAGCTGCACCTGAAGTAGGCAGCAGGGCCCGCAGGGCTCCCCGCCCCGGTGCGTGTTCCCCCGTGCGCACCGGGGCGGGGCTTTTTGTGAAACAGTCTTTGTTCCGTTAGGAAACAATTTACGCTCGGTTCCGTCCACGGGGTGGGCGGTCGGATGGCCGATCCCCCCGAGCCGGTTAGGCTCGTCTCGCAGAGCCACACCCGCGGTTCTGCCCACCGCGTCACATCCACGAAGGAGATGCTCGTGCCGTCCATCGACGTCGTCGTAGCCCGGGAAATCCTGGACTCCCGAGGCAACCCCACGGTCGAGGTCGAGGTCGGCCTCGACGACGGCAGCACGGGTCGTGCCGCCGTCCCGTCCGGCGCCTCCACCGGCGCCTTCGAGGCCATCGAGCTCCGCGACGGCGACTCCAACCGCTACCTCGGCAAGGGCGTGGAGAAGGCCGTCCTCGCGGTCATCGAGCAGATCGGCCCGGAGCTGGTCGGCTACGACGCCACCGAGCAGCGGCTGATCGACCAGGCCATGTTCGACCTGGACGCCACCGACAACAAGGGCTCCCTCGGCGCCAACGCCATCCTCGGCGTCTCGCTCGCCGTCGCCCACGCCGCCTCCGAGGCCAGCGACCTGCCGCTGTTCCGCTACCTGGGCGGCCCCAACGCGCACCTGCTGCCGGTGCCGATGATGAACATCCTGAACGGCGGCTCGCACGCCGACTCCAACGTGGACATCCAGGAGTTCATGATCGCCCCGATCGGCGCGGAGTCCTTCTCCGAGGCCCTGCGCTGGGGCGCCGAGGTCTACCACACACTGAAGAAGGTCCTGAAGAACAAGGGCCTGGCCACCGGCCTCGGCGACGAGGGCGGCTTCGCCCCGAACCTCGGCTCCAACCGCGAGGCCCTCGACCTCATCCTCGAGGCCATCAAGGAGGCCGGCTACACCCCCGGCGAGCAGATCGCCCTGGCCCTCGACGTGGCCGCGTCCGAGTTCTACAAGGACGGCGTGTACGTCTTCGAGGGCAAGGAGCGCTCCGCCGCCGAGATGACGGAGTACTACGCCGAGCTGGTCGACGCCTACCCGCTGGTCTCCATCGAGGACCCGCTGTTCGAGGACGACTGGGAGGGCTGGAAGACCATCACCGCCCAGCTCGGTGACAAGGTCCAGCTCGTCGGCGACGACCTGTTCGTCACCAACCCCGAGCGCCTGGCCCGCGGCATCGAGGAGGGCGCCGCCAACGCCCTGCTCGTCAAGGTGAACCAGATCGGCTCGCTCACCGAGACCCTGGACGCCGTCGAGCTGGCCCAGCGCAACGGCTTCAAGTGCATGATGTCCCACCGCTCCGGCGAGACCGAGGACGTCACCATCGCCGACCTGGCCGTCGCCACCAACTGCGGCCAGATCAAGACCGGCGCCCCGGCCCGCTCCGAGCGCGTCGCCAAGTACAACCAGCTGCTGCGCATCGAGGAGATCCTCGACGACGCCGCGGTGTACGCCGGCCGCAGCGCCTTCCCGCGCTTCAAGGGCTGACAAGCGGCTTCATGGGCTGAGCCTCACCACGGGGTCAGCCAGTCGTACGTACGTCCCCGTACTCGGTCCCGTACCGTGTGCGGGGACGTACGCGCGTGAACGGGAGGCGGGCAACATGGCCGTGAAGGACCGGGACCGGTTCTCCACCGCGACCAGACTGCGGCTGCTCGGCGAGCAGACCGCGGCCCGTGTCTACCGCTCCCAGACCCGCCGCCAGGCCCGCCGCTCCCGGCTCACCGGCCGCGCCGCCCTGCTGGCGCTGGTCGTGTGCTCGCTGGTGGTGGCCCTCGCCTACCCGATGCGGCAGTACGTGGCCCAGCGCGCCGAGATCGCCGACATGGAGCGGGAGCGGCGCCAGGCCCAGGAGCGCGTCGAACAGCTGCGCGACCTCAAGGCGCGCTGGCAGGACGACGCGTACGCCGAGCAGCGCATCCGGGAACGGCTGCACTATGTGATGCCGGGGGAGACCGGCTACGTCGTCATCGACCCGGACGCGGCCGAGCAGTCCCGCGCCGACCAGGGGGCGGCCGACCGCCCCTGGTACTCCAACGTCTGGGACGGCGTCGACAAGGCGGACGCCGCCGACCGGTGACCGACCGACAGCCCGCCCGCCCCACCGAACCGACCGTCAGAGAAAGACAGGCATGGAAACGCCCCCGCCGACCACACCTCGCACCGAGCCCACCGACGCGGACGTCGAGGCATTCAAGCAGCAGCTCGGCCGCCCGCCGCGCGGGCTGCGCGCCATCGCGCACCGGTGCCCGTGCGGTCAGCCGGACGTCGTCGAGACGGCCCCGCGGCTGCCCGACGGCACCCCCTTCCCGACGCTGTACTACCTGACGTGCCCCAAGGCCAACTCGGCCATCGGCACGCTGGAGGCGAACGGCGTGATGAAGGAGATGACCGAGCGCCTCCAGTCCGACCCGGAGCTCGCCGCCGCCTACCGCGCCGCGCACGAGGACTACATCCGGCGCCGCGACGAGATCGAGGAGCTGAAGAACTTCCCGAGCGCGGGCGGCATGCCGGACCGCGTCAAGTGCCTGCACGTCCTGGTCGCCCACTCGCTGGCCGCCGGCCCCGGCGTGAACCCGCTGGGCGACGAGGCCCTCGCGATGCTGCCCGAGTGGTGGAGCAAGGGCGCCTGTGTGACGCTCCCCGAGGAGGACGCCCAGTGACCCGTGTGGCCGCCGTCGACTGCGGTACGAACTCCATCCGCCTGCTGGTCGCCGACTGCGACCCGGCCACCGGTGAACTGACCGACCTGGACCGCCGTATGACGATCGTGCGGCTCGGCCAGGGCGTCGACCGCACCGGGCGGCTGGCGCCCGAGGCGCTGGAGCGGACCTTCGCCGCCTGCCGCGAGTACGCGGCGGTCGTCAAGGAGCACGGCGCCGAGCGGCTGCGGTTCGTGGCCACCTCCGCCTCCCGCGACGCCGAGAACCGCGACGAGTTCGTGCGCGGGGTCATGGACATCCTGGGCGTCGAGCCCGAGGTCATCTCGGGCGACCAGGAGGCCGAGTTCTCCTTCACCGGGGCGACCAGGGAGCTGTCCGGGCACGACCACCTCCCCGGCCCCTACCTGGTGGTGGACATCGGCGGCGGCTCCACGGAGTTCGTGGTCGGCGAGGACCATGTGCGCGCGGCGCGCTCCGTGGACGTCGGCTGCGTCCGCATGACCGAGCGGCACCTGGTGCGCGAGGGCCGGGTCACCGACCCGCCCACCGCGGAGCAGATCGCCGCGATGCGCGCCGACATCGAGGCCGCCCTCGACCTCGCCGAGCGCACGGTCC
Organism: Streptomyces sp. enrichment culture; assembly: GCF_964272895.1. Lineage (GTDB taxonomy): Bacteria > Actinomycetota > Actinomycetes > Streptomycetales > Streptomycetaceae > Streptomyces. Next base: position 3,111,494 of record NZ_OZ186832.1, on the reverse strand, counting down.
CGCTGCGCGAGGCGCGCACCCTGGTGGGCCTGGCGGGCTCGGTGACGACCGTCTCGGCGATCGCCCAGGAGCTGCCCGCGTACGACTCGACGGCCATCCACCACTCCCGGATCTCCCGGCAGCGGGTCCGCGAGATCACCGAGTGGCTGCTGCGCTCCACCCACGCCGAGCGCGCCGCCGTGCCGTCCATGCACCCCGGGCGGGTGGACGTGATCGCCGCGGGCGCGCTCGTGCTGCTGTCGATCATGGAACGGATCGGTGCGGAGGAGGTCGTGGTCAGCGAGCACGACATCCTGGACGGCATCGCCTGGTCGGTCGTGTGACGCCAGTTCTCTGACGTGCAGGGATAGCACTTACGGAAAGAATGTGCCCTTTTGTGGCCCATGGGTAGTTTCGTCACTTTTGTGGCGTAAACCCGTGATGGGAATCGCTCCGGAAGAAGGGTGAAGCAAGCATGATCACCAAAGAGCAGATTCCCGCGGTCCTGGACCATCCGGTCCTCGACGAGGGCGGCAAGAAGATCGGTGAGGCCAAGCACGTCTTCCTCGACGACGCCACGGGGCGTCCCGAATGGGCCTCGGTGAAGACCGGCCTGTTCGGCACCAGCGAGTCCTTCGTGCCGATCCGGGACGCCTCGCTCGTGGACGACCACATCGAGGTCCCGTACTCCAAGAGCAAGGTCAAGGACGCCCCGCATGTGGACGTCGACGCCGGCGGGCACCTCTCGGAGTCCGAGGAGCACCGGCTCTACGAGTACTACGGCATGCGCTGGGACGAGTCCTGGGCGCGCGCCAACGAGCCCGGCGAGGGCGGCTGGGCCCGCCAGGACACCACGGGCACGGCCGGCGCGGCGGGTGCCGCGGGCATGGCCGGCGCCGCGGGCACGGCGGCGGGCACCGGCATGGGTACCGGCGAGCAGGCCGGCCGGACCGGTCCCGGCTACCAGGACGACGCCATGACCCGCTCCGAGGAGGAGATGCACGTCGGCGTCGAGCGCCGCGAGGTGGGCCGCGCCCGGCTGCGCAAGTACGTCGTGGCCGAGGAGGAGGAGCGCACCGTTCCGCTGCGGCACGAGGAAGTGCGCGTCGAGCGCGAGCCGATCACCGAGGCCAACCGGGACGCAGCCCTGTCCGGTCCGGAGATCAGCGAGGCCGAGCACGAGGTCGTGCTGCACGAGGAGCGGCCGGTCGTGGAGACCGAGGTCGTCCCGAAGGAACGGGTCCGGCTGACCACCGAGGAGCACACCGAGCAGGAGACCGTGCGCGGGCAGGTCCGCAAGGAGCGCATCGAGGGTGACGCCGACACCATCGACGACCCCGACGAGCCGGGCTACGGCCGCTAGCGCAGCCCTCCCACCCCCCTCGGCAATGAGCGCCGCCGACGGCTCCGGCGGCGCTCTCGCCGGACCCCCACCGCCCCCGCCGGGCACCTCTGTTGAGCAGGTCAGCGCCCCGTTTGAGCGCCCCGAAGGGACTCTCGGAGACGCCGCCGCGGAAAAGTTCGTGAAGTTCTTCACAAGGAATTCGGTTCCGACGGGGGCTCAGGGGCCTCCGATAGGCCGTTCCAGGGGCCCTTGAAGCCTTCGAATGCGAGACGAGGCGTCTTCTCAGGGGGTGGCACCCAGGGGGTCCGCAGCGCCCTCACGACGGTTTCCGAGCGCAGGAGAGGCAGCTCACGCGCTATGGACAACGGTCCAGGCCACCGCCCGGTTCCCGATCCGTAGCGTGGCCTGGGTCACGTGGGCGGCGGAGTGTAACACGGGGTCCACCGAAGCTTGTGAAGGGGCGCACGAGCGACCCCCCTGAGGCGGGTGGATACTCGATGGCATGAGCACCACGGAGCGTCCCAGGATCCTCGTAGTAGGCGGTGGGTACGTAGGCCTGTACGCAGCTCGGCGCATCCTGAAGAAGATGCGCTACGGCGAGGCGACCGTCACGGTCGTCGACCCGCGGTCGTACATGACCTACCAGCCCTTCCTCCCCGAAACCGCCGCCGGCAGCATCTCCCCGCGTCACGTCGTCGTCCCGCTGCGACGCGTGCTGCCCAAGGCGGAGGTCCTCACCGGCCGGGTCACCACCATCGACCAGGACCGCAAGGTCGCCACCGTCGCCCCGCTGGTCGGCGAGGCGTACGAGCTGCCCTTCGACTACCTGGTCATCGCGCTCGGCGCCGTCTCCCGCACCTTCCCGATCCCCGGCCTCGCCGAGCAGGGCATCGGCATGAAGGGCATCGAGGAGGCCATCGGCCTGCGCAACCACGTCCTGGAGCAGCTGGACAAGGCCGACTCCACCACCGACGAGGAGATCCGCCGCAAGGCGCTCACCTTCGTCTTCATCGGCGGCGGCTTCGCCGGCGCGGAGACGATCGGTGAGGTCGAGGACATGGCCCGCGACGCGGCCAAGTACTACAAGAACGTGTCCCGCGAGGACATGCGCTTCATCCTCGTCGACGCCGCCGACAAGATCCTCCCCGAGGTCGGCCCCAAGCTCGGCCAGTACGGCAAGGAGCACCTGGAGAGCCGTGGCGTGGAGATCTACCTCTCCACCTCCATGGACTCCTGCGTCGACGGCCACGTGGTGCTGAAGAACGGCCTGGAGGTCGACTCCAACACCATCGTGTGGACCGCCGGCGTCAAGCCCAACCCGGCGCTCGCCCGCTTCGGCCTGCCGCTCGGCCCCCGCGGTCACGTCGACGCCGAGCCCACCCTCCAGGTCAAGGGCACCGACTACATCTGGACCGCCGGCGACAACGCCCAGGTCCCGGACCTCGTCGGCCGCAAGGCGGGCAACGAGAACGCCTGGTGCCCGCCCAACGCCCAGCACGCGCTGCGCCAGGCCAAGGTCCTCGGCGACAACGTGATCTCCGGCATGCGGGGCTTCCCGCAGAAGGAGTACAGCCACGCCAACAAGGGCGCGGTCGCGGGTCTCGGCCTGCACAAGGGCGTCGCGATGATCGTCCTGGGCAAGTTCAAGATCAAGCTCAAGGGCCGGCTCGCCTGGTACATGCACCGCGGCTACCACGGTCTGGCCATGCCGACCTGGAACCGCAAGATCCGCGTCTTCGCGGACTGGACGCTCGGCATGTTCCTCAAGCGCGAGGTCGTCTCGCTCGGCGCCCTGGAGACTCCCCGCGAGGAGTTCTACGAGGCCGCCAAGCCGGCGCCCGCCCCGGCCGCCGTCGCCCCGAAGACCGAGGAGCGGGCCAAGGCATCCTGACCCAGGGCCCGTCCGACCACACGGTCACAACGCCGAAGGACCTCCTGCCATCCGTGGTGCGGGAGGTCCTTCGGCGTTGTCCGGCGGCCGCCGCCTGCCCGGAGTATTTGCGCGGATATGACGCGCGTGGGGGACTGCGGGCCGGGCGCCCAGGTGTTTACGTGGAGTCAGACACCCGGAACGCACTTCCCCGGCCGGCGCCCTCCGCCGAGCCGGAGAGGCCCCTATCGGAGGTGTGTGCGCCATGGCCGACGTCGCGCCGCGGCTGAAGAGCCTGCTCGAACAGGTGCTGGGAGCCGAACTCCCGGTCCGTATCCGCGCCTGGGACGGTTCCGAGGCCGGCCCCCCGGACGCCCCCGCGCTGGTGGTGCGCAACCGCCGTGCCCTGCGGCGGCTGCTGTTCAAACCGGGCGAGCTGGGCCTGGCCCGCGCCTGGGTCGCCGGGGACCTGGAGGTCGAGGGCGATCTGTACGCCGTCCTGGACCGGATGGCGGGCCTGGTCTGGGAGCGCGGCGAGGACGCGCGGACCCTGCGCCAGGCCCTCGCCGACCCCGAGGCACGCGCCGCCGCCGCCGCGCTGGTGAGGCTCGGCGGGCTCCCGCTGCCGCCCGCGCCGCCGCCCGAGGAGGTGCGCCGCCCCGGCCATCTGCACACCCGCCGCACCGACCGGCGCGCCATCAGCCACCACTACGACGTCGGCAACGACTTCTACGAACTCGTCCTCGGCCCGTCCATGGTGTACTCCTGCGCCTACTGGCAGGACGGCGGGACGCTGGAGGACGCCCAGCGCGACAAGCTCGAACTCGTCTGCCGCAAGCTCGCCCTGAGGCCCGGTCAGTGGCTCCTCGACGTCGGCTGCGGCTGGGGGTCCATGGCGATCCACGCGGCCCGCGAGCACGGCGTCAGCGTCGTCGGGATCACCCTGTCCCAGGAACAGGCCGCCTACGCCCGCAAGCGCGTCGCCGACGAGGGACTGACCGACAGGGTGGAGATCCGCGTCCAGGACTACCGGGACGTCACCGACGGCCCCTACGACGCGATCTCCTCCATCGGCATGGCCGAACACGTCGGCGCCGAGCGGTACCTGGAGTACGCCCGCCATCTGCACGGCCTGCTCGCCCCCGGCGGACGGCTCCTCAACCACCAGATCGCGCGCCGCCCGCAGAGCGACGAGGGCTCCTACCGCGTGGACCCCTTCATCGACGCCTACGTCTTCCCCGACGGCGAACTCCAGCCCGTCGGCGCCACCGTGGCGGCCCTGGAGCGGGCCGGGTTCGAGGTCCGCGACCTGGAGTCGATCCGCGAGCACTACGGCCTCACCCTGCGCCGCTGGGTGGCCAACCTGGAGGAGCACTGGGAACACGCCGCCCGGCTCGCCGGCGCCGGGCGGGCCCGGGTCTGGCGGCTGTACATGGCCGCCTCCGCCCTCGCCTTCGAGCACCACCGCATCGGCGTCAACCAGGTCCTCGCGGTGCGCACCCCCGCCTCGGGCGCCTCCGGGATGCCGCTGCGCTCGCGCACCTGGAACTGACGGAACGCCAAAGGGCCCCGCTCTCCAGGAGAACGGGGCCCTTCCTGCCGTACGCCTACTCCGACTTGATGGCCGTCAGCATGTTCAGCCGGGCCGCGCGCCGGGCCGGCCACAGCGCGGCCAGCATGCCGACCCCCGCGGCCAGCAGCAGGAACACGGCCATCCGGCCCCACGGCAGCACCAGTTCGTACGTCGCCATGCGCGTGCCCAGCAGCTCACCGGCCGCCCAGCCGAAGAACACCCCGAGCCCGACGCCGAGCACCCCGCCGAACAGGGAGATCACCAGCGACTCCAGGCGGACCATCCGCTTCACCGCACGGCGGTCCAGCCCGATCGCCCGGAGCATGCCGATCTCCTGGGAGCGCTCGAACACCGACATGGCCAGGGTGTTGATGACACCGAGGACCGCCACGATCACCGCCATGGCCAGCAGGCCGTAGAGCATGTTCAGCATCAGCGTGAACATCTGCGCGATCTCACGGGAGATGTCCTTCTGGTCCTGGACGCTGATCGCCGGGTTGGAGCCCAGGGCCCGCTCCAGGCGGTCCTCGGTCGCCTGCGAGGCGCCGCCGGCCGTCTTCACCAGCACCGTCATGTCGCTCGGCTCGTCCTGGTGCGGGGCGAGCGCGGCGTTGTCCACGAGGATGCCGTTGATCATGTCGTTGCCCTGGTAGACCCCGGCGACGGTCAGCCGCTGCCGGGCGCCGTCCTCGTAGGCCACCGTGAACGACGAACCGGCGCGCCAGCCGTGCGACGCCGCCGTGCCGTCGTCGACCACGACCTCGCGTCCGGCGACCGTGAAGGAGCCCTCGTCGACGGCGAGGTCGGTCAGCTCGGCGATGACGGGCCCGTCGACGCCGGTCAGGTACTCCGTCTCGCCGCCGATCCGGGAGGGCGAGTTGCGCATCGGGCTGGTCGCGGTGACGCCCTCGACCCGCTTCAGCTTCCGCTCGACGTCCGGCGACAGGCTGTTGCCGTTGGCCATCGAGACGACGTAGTCCGCCTTCAGGGAGGCCGAGGCCATCTTGTCGATCGACTTCTGCAGGCTGCCCGCCATCACCGTCATACCGGTGATCAGCGTCAGGCCGATCATCAGCGCGGAGGCGGTGGCGGCGGTACGGCGCGGATTGCGCACCGAGTTCTGCCGGGCCAGCTTGCCGGAGACGCCGAAGGCGCGCAGCAGCGGGGCGGCGGCCGCGATCAGCGGACGCGACAGCAGCGGGGTCAGCACGAACACGCCGATGATCAGCAGGACCGCGCCCAGCCCCATCGGGGCCTGGCCGTCGGAGCCGCTCATCGTGGTCGCCCCGAGGACGACCGCCACACCGGCCGCGGAGAACAGCGCGCCGATGGTGTTGCGCAGCACCAGCGACTTGGTGGTGGCCTTGGCGTGCACGCTGCTCATCGCCGCCACCGGCGGGATCTTCGCGGCCCGGCGGCCGGGCAGCCACGCGGCCAGCATGGTGATCACGATGCCCACCACGAGGGCGGTGACGACCGTGCTGGGCGCGATCACCAGCGGGCCGTCCGGGACGGTCGCGCCCAGGGTGCCCATCAGCGCCTTGAGGCCCGCGCCGATGCCCACACCGGCGAGCAGACCGGTGACACCGGCGACCGCGCCGACCACGAACGCCTCGACCAGCACCGACCGCGTCACCTGCCGGCGGGAGGCGCCGACGGCGCGCAGCAGCGCCAGCTCCTTGGTGCGCTGGGCGACCAGCATGGTGAAGGTGTTGGCGATGATGAAGGTGCCGACGAACAGCGCGATCCCGGCGAAGACCAGCAGGCCCTGCTTCAGACCGCTCATCGAGGAGGCGATCAGCTCGGCCTGGTCGTCGGCGAGCTGCCGACCGGTCGTGGTCTCCACCAGATCCCGGGGCAGCGCCTTGTCGAGGGCGGCCTTCAGCTGCTCCTGGGAGGTGCCGGCCGCCGCCTTGACGTCGATCTGGTCGTACGTGCCCGGCTTGCCGAACAGCTTCTGCGCGGAGGCGGTGTCGAACAGGGCGAGGCTGCCGCCCGCGGCGACATTGCCGTCGTCGGTGGTGAAGACGCCGGTGATCCTCGGGGTGAGCACGGGGCCGTCCACGGACAGGCGGACGGTGTCGCCGACCTCGTACCCGGCGCGCTCGGCCGTCTTCTCGTCCAGCAGCACCTCGCCGGTGCCGTGCGGGGCGCGTCCGGCGGTCAGGGGGTAGCGCGGGTCCTCGGCGCCCCAGTAGTTGCCGCCCTGGGACTGGAAGCCGTCGCCGATCAGCTTGCCGTCCTTGTCGGCGAGGGCGGTGTAGCCGGTGACCACGCCGATCGCGGAGGCGGCGCCGGGGACCTCGGTGCTCCGCTCGAGCAGCGACTGGGGCAGCTCGGGCGTCTTGCCGACCCGGTCGCCGGACGCCTCCCGGTGCTCGGGCTCCACGGCCACGTCGACCTGGTCGAAGCCCTTGGCGAAGCTCTTCTGGTAGGCGTCGGAGATGGTGCTGGTGAACACCAGTGTCCCGGAGACGAAGGCCACGCCGAGCATCACGGCGAGGACGGTCATCATCAGCCGGGCCTTGTGCGCGAGGACGTTGCGCAGGGCGGTGCGGAACATCAGGAGGTACGGCCCTTCGCGTCGAACTGCTTCATACGGTCGAGGACGCCGTCGGCGCTCGGGCCGTACATCTCGTCCACGATCCGGCCGTCGGCGAGGAAGACCACCCGGTCCGCGTAGGCGGCGGCGACGGGGTCGTGGGTGACCATGACGACGGTCTGGCCCAGCTCGCGCACCGAGTTGCGCAGGAAGCCCAGCACCTCGGCGCCGGAGCGGGAGTCGAGGTTGCCGGTGGGCTCGTCGCCGAAGACGATGTCGGGCCGGGAGGCGAGCGCGCGGGCGACCGCGACGCGCTGCTGCTGGCCGCCGGAGAGCTGCGAGGGGCGGTGGCCGAGCCGCCCGGACAGGCCGACCATCTCGATGACGGTGTCCAGCCACTGCTTGTCCGGCTTACGGCCCGCGATGTCCATCGGCAGGGTGATGTTCTCCAGCGCGGTCAGCGTCGGCAGCAGGTTGAACGCCTGGAAGATGAAGCCGATCTTGTCCCGGCGCAACCTGGTGAGCTGCTTGTCCTTCAGGGAGCCCAGCTCGGTGTCGCCGATGCGCACCGAGCCCGAGGAGAAGCTGTCGAGTCCGGCCACGCAGTGCATCAGCGTGGACTTGCCGGAGCCGGAGGGACCCATGATCGCGGTGAACTCGGCCTGGCGGAACTCGACGGAGACCCGGTCGAGGGCGACCACCTGGGTCTCGCCCTGTCCATAGATCTTGGACAGCTCCGTGGCGCGTGCGGCCACCGCGGTGGCGCGGCCGGCGAGGGGTGTCGTGGTCACGGGAAGGCGCTCCTGTCGGGACGGGGATGTGCGAAGGACTCGATCCATCGTCCAGCCGGGGCGGAGCCCTGTAGTCAGCCGCTGCGCCGGTTCCGGGGGCCGTCTCCGGTCGGACCGGGCGCCTGGCCGTCATACCTGGGGATGACGGGCGACCCCGACTCAAGCCCTGGTCGAGGGCGTCTCGGGCGCCCTTGCGGGGGGCCCGTCCGGGGCGGTGAAATTCCGTCATTCCGCATACGCCGTGCGTCACCGCGCGTCAGGCTAGTGGCAAGTGCGGATGGCCCGTACCACGGGCTGATGCTCCCTCAGACGTCAATAAAATAAGACAACATGGGTTCGCGACTCAGCTGTTCGGGGGGCGCGCCCCGATAGGCTCGACAGCCGAAGCGGAGCCCATGGCCTGCCCGGATGGTGGAATGCAGACACGGCGAGCTTAAACCTCGCTGCCCCTCGCGGGCGTACCGGTTCGAGTCCGGTTCCGGGCACCTCCACGCCGTTCCGCCCCCGCGAACGAACCTTCGTTCGACAGCCCGGCTCGCTCCGGGGGCCGGGCGGCGATCTCCGGCCGGTTCCGGATGTGTACCGGCTTCGTCATGAGTACGACCCGCCAGTGGCGGGAATCACCGGGCCGCGTAGCGTGTTGCGCAGCACAGCAGGGGAAAGATCCTCCCCAAGCACTAGGGTCATTCCTTTGCCTTTCTATTACTCTTGAGCCAAGGCTGCGCAGTGTGGCCATGGAGGAGTGAAATGAGGAGCAGCAACCCGGTCTTCTCGCGACGGGGGTTCAGCCGCGACAACGGCTACGCGGGCTTCAACACCGCGCCGCAGGCCGGGGCTGTCGGCACGCAGGGCAACCCGTACGCCCAGCCGGCGGGTGCCAACCCGTACGCGCAGAACCCCTACGCGCAGAACCCGTACGCCCAGCAGGACCTGCAGTACGGCGCGCCGCCGCAGGCCCCGGTCACCACCGGCCGGATGACGATGGACGACGTCGTCATGCGCACCGGCATCACGCTCGGCACCGTCGCCCTCGGCGCCGTGCTCGCGTGGGCCCTCCTGCCGGTGTCGTCCACCAGCTACGGCCTTGCCGTCGGCGCCGGACTCGTCGCCTTCGTGCTGGCGATGGTCCAGTCGTTCAAGCGCAAGGCATCGCCCGCGCTGATCCTGTCGTACGCCGCCCTTGAGGGCGTCTTCCTCGGCGTGATCAGCGAGATGTTCAACAGCCGCTGGTCCGGCGCCCCCTTCCAGGCGGTGCTCGGCACCATGGCCGTCTCGGCCGCCACGCTGGTCGTCTACAAGGCCGGCTGGGTCCGCGTCACCGCGCGCTACGCCCGGATCGGCATGGCCATCGCCCTGGCGTTCATCCTGGTGATGGCGGTCAACCTGCTCATGGTCGCCTTCGGCGCCGCCGAGGACGGCGGACTGCGCAGCTTCGGCCCGCTCGGTGCGATCGTGGGCATCATCGCCATCGTGCTCGGCGCGTTCTTCCTGACCCTCGACTTCAAGCAGATCGAGGACGGCATCGCCTACGGCGCCCCGCGCGACGAGTCCTGGCTGGCCGCGTTCGGCCTGACCATGACCCTGGTCTGGATCTACGTCGAGATGCTGCGGCTGGTCGCCATCTTCAGCGGCGACGACTGACCGGACCGGCGGACGCCGGCTCCGTGACCGTCGAGAAGGGCCCCGGGTTCGCCCCGGGGCCCTTCGTCGTGTCTGGGTGCCGTACCGGTCCGTCGTGCGCGCTCAGAGCAGTTTGCGCGCGGCCCTCCTCAGGTCGTACTCGTGGATGATCGCCTTGGCGTGGCCGTACGCGAGGTTGTACTCGTGGCGCAGCCAGCTGACCTTTTCCTCGAAGCGGAGGGAGGGGCCTTCCTCGACGGTGCGCAGCCAGTCGGAGATCTCACGACCGGTGCAGTGGGGGATGCGGGCGAGCAGGTTGCGGTGGGTCTCCTCGGAGAGGACATGGGACATCGGCGCCTCCGGATGCATGGGATGTAAGCCGGTCCTTCAGGTCACCGTGCCTGAGCGTTCGCGTATTGGCAACAGTGCGCTCGGGTATTGGCGGCCTTCCCGCGCGGGCGCGTAGTCTCGCGGGGTGGTTGATACGACGGGACTCGTCCGGGCCGTGGATCACTTCGCCGACCGGTTGCGGGCCGCTCCGCAGAGCCGGCTGCAGAGGGGGGCGGCGGCGGAGGCGTTGGAGTTGGCCCGGGCCCTCGCCCGGTGGGCGCAGGAGTTGGAGTCGCCCGGGGCGGAGCCCCGGGTGATGCCGGACGCGGGGATGTTCGCGGCGGCGGATCAGGTGACTGTCGCGGGGCGGGATCTGGCCGTGGTGTTGCCCAGTGACGCGGATGTCGCCGAGGCCGTGCGGTTGGTCGAAGAGGCGCAGAAGCGGGCGGGGATCTGAGCTCCGTTCGCGTCCCGCGGTCCGGCGTGGCCGGTCGCGCCCACGCGGCGGAGCCGCATATCGATACAGCCCCGCGCCCCTAGAGGGACGCTATGACCCGGTCGGCCAGGACGTAGACGTTCTCCTCGCCGCACCGGAACGTCAGGGTGTACGCGCCCGAGATGCCGGAGCCGCCCAGGAGATGGGGCTTGTCGCCCGCGTTCAGGGCGGAGGCCAGACGCTCCGCGGTCTCCCGGTGACCCGGCGTCATGCACAGGGTGGTGCCGTCGGCGAAGACGTAGACGTCGAGGGTGCCCAGCGGGCCGGGGCGGACGTCCGTCAGTTCCACGCGGGAGGTGGCGAGGTCCTCCAGGGTGGTGATGGTGCGCTCGTGGTCGCCCATGACGGGGGACGCGACCGGGACGAAGTCCGGGTGCGAGGGGTGGCGGCGACGGGCCGCGGCGAGCTCGGGGGACTCCCCGGCGAACTCGTCGGCCTCCGGCGCGGCCTCGGACACCGGCTCCAGGCCCGCGAAATCGGCCTGCCGGGGCAGGAACAGGTCGCTGTCGGCCAGACCCAGCAGGGAGGGCGTGTCGGAGGCGTCACGGGCCTCCTGGGCGGCCCAGAAGGCGCGGGCCTCGGCGAGCTCGCGCTCGCGCTCCTCGGCCAGGGCCTCGGCGACGGCGGCGCGTATCTCGTCGGTGTCGGCCGCGCCGCGGGCGGCGGGCACGAGGGTGCGCACGCCGGCGCGGCCCTCAGCGAGCTCGGTGCGCAGGGCGGCGACCTGACGGCGCAGCCCCACGAGGGTGCGCAGGACGGCGACGCCCACGGCGCCGGTGGCGGCCGTGGTGACCAGCAAGGCGATCGGCATGGCGCTCACTGACGTACTCCCGGTTCAAAGTCGACCCCCGACTTCCTACATCAGCTTGAAGGGCGGACTATCCAGCTGTCAGTGCGTAACGTCACGAAACGGACAGGACTTTGGGTCGGGGGCCCGGTGCAGAAACGGCTCTGAGCTGCGTAAATCCCTTCGGGAGGGAGGTAGGTCACATCATGAGGGAGATTGGATCACAAATCGACCCGGAGTCCGAAAGGTTCTCGGACTCCGGGCCGATGCGTGACGCTGGGTGCCCCGGCGGTCACCCCAAGTCGGTCAGCTCAGGCGCTCGATGACCATCGCCATGCCCTGGCCGCCGCCGACGCACATGGTCTCCAGACCGAACTGCTTGTCGTGGAACTGCAGGGAGTTGATGAGCGTGCCGGTGATGCGGGCACCGGTCATGCCGAAGGGGTGGCCGACGGCGATGGCGCCGCCGTTGACGTTCAGCTTGTCCAGGTCGATGCCCAGGTCACGGTAGGAGGGGATCACCTGCGCGGCGAACGCCTCGTTGATCTCGACCAGGTCGATGTCGCCGATCGTCAGACCGGCGCGGGCCAGGGCCTGCTTCGACGCCTCGACCGGGCCGAGGCCCATGATCTCGGGGGACAGGCCGGAGACGCCGGTGGAGACGATCCGGGCGAGCGGGGTCAGGCCCAGCTCGCGCGCCTTGGTGTCGGACATGATGACCAGGGCCGCGGCGCCGTCGTTCAGCGGGCAGCAGTTGCCGGCGGTGACCAGGCCGTCGGGGCGGAAGACGGGCTTGAGGCCCTGGACGCCTTCCAGGGTGACGCCGGCGCGCGGGCCGTCGTCCTTGGAGACGACCGTGCCGTCGGGCAGCGTGACCGGCGTGATCTCGCGCTCCCAGAAGCCGTTCTTGATGGCCTCCTCGGCGAGGTTCTGCGAGCGGACGCCGAACTCGTCCATCTCCTGCCGGGTGACGCCCTTCCAGCGCGCCAGGTTCTCGGCGGTCTGCCCCATCGCGATGTACGCGTCCGGCACCAGGCCGTCCTCGCGCGGATCGTGCCAGGTGGTGCCCTCCTGCTGGGCGACCTCGGCGGTGCGCGCCTCGGCCTCCGCGAAGAACGGGTTGTGCGTGTCGGGCAGGCTGTCGGAGTTGCCCTTGACGAAGCGGGAGACCATCTCGACGCCGGCCGAGATGAAGACGTCGCCCTCGCCCGCCTTGATGGCGTGCAGGGCCATGCGGCTCGTCTGCAGCGACGAGGAGCAGTAGCGGGTGATCGTGCAGCCCGGCAGGTGGTCCATGCCCATCTGCACGGCGACGATCCGGCCGAGGTTGTTGCCCTGCTCGCCGCCGGGGAGGCCGCAGCCGAGCATCAGGTCGTCGATGTCCCTCGGGTCCAGCTCGGGGATCTTGGCGAGGGCGGCCTGGATGATCGTGGCGGTCAGGTCGTCCGGGCGCAGGTCCTTCAGGGAGCCCTTGAAGGCGCGGCCGATGGGGGAGCGGGCGGCTGAGACGATCACGGCTTCGGGCATCACGGCTCCAGACGGCGTCGTTATGGCGTACGTCGGCGAAATTACCGGTACGTAGGCGTGCGGTCACTGGAATCGCCGTGTGATGCGGACCTCTTTTCCAAGCGCTTGCTTAGGGGTGTGGGGTGCCTTGCGGGACGCCCTCCGCCGCGGGGTGCCTTGCGGGACGCCCTTCGCCGCGGGGTGCCTTCCGGCACGCCACTCGGGGCGCCGCGGACGCCGGGGCGCTCCCCGGCGCCTAGGACGGCTGGGCCGACGGGGCCTGCGCCGGCCCCGGCTCCTGCACCCGGCGCCTGCGCCTGCGTTTCAGCAACGCCCAGGGGCCCCTCGGGCCCGTCGTCATCGCCGCCGTCACCTCCGTGCCGGCCTCCGACGCCGCCTCGGCGGCCGCCTTGGCCACGGGCAGGAAGCCCTCGCGGCGGGTGAGGTCGGGGCGCTCCTCCTCGGGCCAGAGGCCGAGAGCGGCGCAGACGGTGGGAAGGACGGCCATCGCCGCGGTGGCGTAGCCCTCGGCGGAGGGGTGGTAGTTGTCGGGGCCGAAGAGCTCGCGCGGGTTGGCCGCGAACTCCGGGCCCAGCAGGTCACCCAGGGAGACGGTGCGGCCGCCCTGCTCGACGACGCCGATGGTCTGGGCGGCCGCGAGCTGCCGTGAGGCGCGTCTGGCCAGCCAGCGCAGGGGCTGCTGCACCGGCTCGATCGTGCCCAGGTCGGGGCAGGTGCCGACGACGACCTCCGCACCGGCGGTGCGCAGCCGCCGTACCGCCGTCGCCAGACAGCGCACCGATCGGGTGGGCGGCATGCGGTGGGTGACGTCGTTCGCACCGATCATGATCACGCAGATGTCGGGGACACGGCCGGGGTCCGACAGCGCGAGCGACACCTGGCGGTCCAGGTCGTCGGAGCGGGCGCCCGGCAGGGCCACGTTGCGCAGATCCACCGGCCGCTCGGCGACCGCGGCGAGCCCGGAGGCCAGCAGCGCGCCCGGTGTCTGACCGGAGCGGCGCACGCCCTGGCCCGCGGCCGTGGAGTCCCCCAGCAGCGTCAGCCTGAGCGGCGGCTGCCCCGGCACCGTGTACCCGGCGCCGTACAGGCCCTGCGCCTTCGGCACATGCGGCAGCGCACCGTTGCCCACGTGCCGCCGGGCCAGCCGCGCCTCCGCCAGCAGCAGCCCCATGACGGCCACGCCGGCCAGCCCGACACCGCCGCCCCCGTACGCCGCCCCGGCCGCGATGCGCCGGGCCACCCTCGCCCTCGACATCCTCGTCATGAGACGCCGCCACCTCCTCTTGCCCGTACACCCACTCCTTGCCCCGTACGGGAGGTCGGCCAATCGCAACAGTGAGTGAACGGCCCTCAAGAGCCGTAGGCTGGCGGAACCACTACGACCACATCTTTTTGCAGCATCCGGAGACAACGGTGCAATTCCACGACTCGATGATCAGCCTCGTCGGCAACACCCCGCTGGTGAGGCTCAACAGCGTGACCAAGGGCATCAAGGCGACCGTCCTCGCCAAGGTGGAGTACTTCAACCCCGGCGGGTCGGTGAAGGACCGCATCGCCCTGCGCATGATCGAGGCCGCGGAGGAGAGCGGCGCGCTCAAGCCCGGCGGCACCATCGTCGAGCCGACCAGTGGCAACACCGGTGTCGGGCTCGCCATCGTGGCCCAGCAGAAGGGCTACAAGTGCATCTTCGTGTGCCCCGACAAGGTCTCCACGGACAAGATCAACGTCCTGCGGGCCTACGGCGCCGAGGTGGTCGTGTGCCCGACCGCCGTCGCCCCCGAGCACCCGGACTCCTACTACAACGTCTCCGACCGCCTCGTGCGCGAGACGCCGGGCGCCTGGAAGCCGGACCAGTACTCCAACCCCAACAACCCCCTCTCCCACTACCACTCCACCGGCCCCGAGCTGTGGGAGCAGACCGAGGGGCGGATCACCCACTTCGTGGCGGGCGTCGGCACCGGCGGCACCATCTCCGGCACCGGCCGCTATCTGAAGGAGGCGTCCGACGGCAAGGTGAAGGTCATCGGCGCCGACCCGGAGGGCTCCGTCTACTCCGGCGGCTCCGGCCGGCCGTACCTGGTCGAGGGTGTCGGTGAGGACTTCTGGCCCACCGCCTACGACCGCACGGTCGCCGACGAGATCGTCGCCGTGTCCGACAAGGACTCCTTCCAGATGACCCGCCGCCTCGCCAAGGAGGAGGGCCTGCTGGTGGGCGGCTCCTGCGGCATGGCGGTCGTCGCCGCGCTGAAGGTCGCCGAGCGCCTCACCGAGGACGACGTGGTGGTCGTGCTGCTGCCGGACAGCGGCCGCGGCTACCTCAGCAAGATCTTCAACGACGAGTGGATGGCCGACTACGGCTTCCTGGAGGACAGCGGCTCCAGCGCCCTCGTCGGCGACGTGCTCAGCGACAAGGAGCACGGCGCCATGCCGTCGCTGGTCCACATGCACCCCGAGGAGACCGTCGGCCAGGCCATCGAGGTGCTGCGCGAGTACGGCGTCTCCCAGATGCCGGTCGTCAAGCCCGGCGCCGGTCACCCCGATGTGATGGCCGCCGAGGTGGTCGGCTCGGTCGTCGAACGCGAGCTCCTGGACGCCCTGTTCAGCAAGCGCGCCTCGCTGGAGGACCCGCTGGAGAAGCACATGTCCGCCCCGCTGCCGCAGGTCGGCTCCGGCGAGCCCGTCGGCGACCTGATGAACGTGCTCGGCAAGGCCGACGCGGCCATCGTCCTCGTCGAGGGCAAGCCGACCGGCGTGGTGAGCCGTCAGGACCTGCTGGCCTTCCTCGCCAAGAGCGGGAAGTAGCGGCGAACGCCCGGTGAACTCCCGGTTCACCGGGCGTACTTGCGGTTCAGCCGACGCGGTGACGGACTTCGCGGAAGTGGTACGAGCGTGTCACGTGCGCGCAGCACCGGCTTAACACGCGTCCGGCACAGTAGTGGATGTCGGCAGGGAAGTGGGGGTACCACCCAGGCGTTGAGCACTGGGAGGCTCCCCTCCCGGACCGGCGCCGAACGTCCAAGGACCTCCGGAGCGGCTCCCGGACCTCCATGGACGCCAGGATGCGCGGCCTGACCCGCATCCCTCGCGGGGACCGCCGTCGTCCCGCCCCCCGGTTCACGGGGGTGCGGCGGTCCCCGCGCAAGCCTTCCCACGGCGGGAGCCCCCTCTGCGCCTGAACCGCCGCCGCTCTCGCGGGCCCGGTTGTCCGCCGTCGGGGTTCCTCGATGGACGGCCGCGGCCGTCGTCGCCGGAAAACCGGAGAAGCAGGTCGCCGGACAACCGGAGAAGCAGGTCGCCGGACAACCGGAAAAGCAGTCAGTCCTCCCAGTCCGACTCGCCCGCCCTGCCCTTCCCGCGGCCGCGGAACAGGTCCGGCTTCGTCCGGGCCGCCTGGACCACGTTCACCCCGACGATGCCCGCCCAGGCGATCAGCAGGCCCGGCAGATGCCCCACCCCGCCGCCGATCGCGGACAGCGGGATCGCCAGCACCAGCGACACGATGCCGAAGCCGTAGCGCTCGCCCCAGGAGTCGGTGCCCTCCGGCGACCGGCTGCCGCGGGCCGCCGCCATCTGCTGCTCCGCCATCTGCCGCCGCACCCGGCGCTCCACCGCCGAGTCGATGCGCTGATCGACCTTCTCCAGGAACGACTCCACCAGCGCCGAGTCGTACTCCTCACCCAGCTCCCTGCGGGCCTGCAGCGTGGCGTCGAGTTCCTTCTTCAGGTCGGTGTCCCGCCCGTCCATTCCGGTCATGCCCCTCACCGTAGGCAGCGGGCCCGGCGCGCGCATTGGGGTTAGCCCCCGTTGTCGTCCTCGGGCGGGCCGCAGGTGCGCACGGGATGAGACGGCACTTGCCCGGCTGCATAGGAGCATGCAGAGTTCTTGACAGCTGAATAGCGCGGACCTCGCACCGACCCGGACCTCTGGAGGGGAAGCACGTCATGAGCGTGACCGACAGCCCTGCGGCCCGACTGCAGGCGCTCTTCGAGGGGCACCGGCTCACGCCCACCCAGCGGCGCATCGCGCACAGCATGGTGCGGCGCGCCGCGGACGTGCCGTTCCTGTCCAGCGTGGAGCTCGCCGAGCTGGCCGGCGTCAGCCAGCCGTCGGTGACCCGCTTCGCCGTCGCCCTCGGCTTCGACGGCTACCCGGCGCTGCGCCGCCATCTGCGCGAGGTCGCCCCGGCCGAGCAGGCGCCGGACGCGGCCGTCGCCAACGAGTACCAGCAGGCCGTCGAGGCCGAGATCGAGAACCTCCGCCATCTCGCCGAGGCCCTCGCCGACCCCACCCCCGTGGCACGGGCCGGACGCGTCCTCGCCGCCTCCCGCCCGCTGCCCGTCCTCGGCCTGCGCGCCGCCGCCGCCCAGGCATACGGCTTCGCCTACTTCGCCGCCAAGGTCCACCCCGACGTACGCCTCCTCGACGAGGGCGGCACGATGATCCACGACCGGATCGACGGCGCCGTGCGCGCGGGCGCGAGCGCCCTGCTGTGCTTCGCGCTGCCGCGCCATCCCCGCGAGGTCGTCGACACCCTCGCCTACGCCCGCGAGGCCGGGCTGACCGTCGTCACCGTCGCCGACTCCGCGTTCGCGCCCGTCGCCAAGGTGTCCGACCTGCTGCTGCCCGCCGCCGTCGGCACGGGGCTGGCCTTCGACACCGCCTGTGCGCCGATGCTGCTCGGGCGGGTGCTGCTGGAGGCCATGGCCGACGAACTGCCCGACGCGCAGGCCCGGCTGGAGGAGTTCGACGCCAAGGCCGCGGCGCGGGGGCTCTTCGTCGACTGAGCCGTCCCGTTCCCGTGGTGTCTTCTCACGTTCGTCTCAGCTTCGCTCGCTAACCTACGCCGCCGACACAACGGCGCCGGGACGACAAGGAGGCGGAACGTGGCGCGTGCGGGTCGTGGAGGTCAGGGACTGGCTCGGGTGGTCTTCGTCGTACGAGCGGGTGCGGCGCCCCTGTGGTGGCTGGGGGTGCTCGCGGCGGGCCTCGGGACGCTGGTCCCCGGGTTCACCGGGCGGCGGATCGGGGTCCTCGCCGGGGCCGCGGCGTTTCTGGTGGCGGCGGCTGTCGTCGCCGTGGTGCGCGGACGACGGTATGCGGCGCTCGCCGGGACGGCGGAGCGGGCCGGGCGCTACGACATCCTGCAGGACCGCGCGGTGACGATGCGGAAGTGGCGCAGGGAGCGTCGGTGGTGGCTGCTGCTGGCGTTTCTCGTCGCGCTGGGCAGCTCCCTCGCCGTACCGGCCGCCGGAGGGATGGTGCTGGCCGGGTGCGGCGTCGGGCTGTGGGTGAAGGCGGCGTGGATCCGGCGGCGGTTCGAGCGGGACGCGCTGCTGTGGGTGCCGGTGGACTGGCGTCCGGCCCAGGCGGGGGAGTACCGGAAGACCGGGGTGGCCGCGGGGCGGTGACCGCCGTAGGGGTGCCCGTCGTGTGGCGGGCGCGGGCTGCCCGTGGTCACTCGCGCGGTTCCCCGCGCCCCTGACGGCGTGGCAGGTCCGTCAGTCCGGATGCGTGCCCCCCGCCCGACTCCCTCACGATCTCCTCCAGCGTCTGGGCCCTGCGGACCGTCGCGAACGCGATGCCGCCCCGGCCGTCCGCCGCGTAGCCGTAGACGGCCGGGCGCGGCAGGGAGTTGTACGCGTAGTGGTGGGCGAAGTAGTAGGCACCGGTGTCCAGGGCGGCCGCGTAGTCGCCCTGGTCCAGTCGCGGCATGGAGTACGCGGTGGCCAGGAGGTCGCCGGCGAAGCAGGCGGGGCCCGCCACGTCCTGGACGGCCTGCGGGGCGTCCTTGGGGCGGCCCTTGGGGTCGTAGGCGGCGAGGCGCAGCGGCCAGGAGGCGGGGGCGTAGACCGTGCGGGTGGCGACCTGGACGCCGGCGTGGGTGACGGCGACGGGGCGGCCGCCCGCGGTCTTGGTGTACTCGACGCGGGCCACGATCGTGCCGTGCTTGGCGAGCAGGGAGCGGCCGAACTCGGTGACCAGGCCGTAGCGGCCGTCGAACAGACCGGGGACCACCTCGCGCAGCAGCCGGGCGTACTGGGCGTACGTCGGGGTCGTGGCGTCGGAGGTGAAGTTCACCGGGAGGCCGCCGCCGATGTCGACGGTGTCGATCTGGGGGCGGCCGATGCGGCGGTTGATCTCCTCGGCGAGCGCGTACGTCTCCGCCACGCCCTGCGCCATGAGGGACAGCGGGACGCCCTGGGAGCCGGTGTGGGTGTGCAGCCGGGTCAGCCAGGGACGGTCCTGGAAGGCGCGGACCACCCAGTCGCGGGCGCCCTCGTCGCGCAGCGGCACACCGAACTTCGAGGTGGCCGTGGCGGTCGACAGTGCCTCGATGGCGCCGCCGCCCACCTGCGGGTTGACCCGGATGCCGAGCGGGGAGCGGCTGGGCGCGGACCTCATCAGGGCGTCGATGCGGTCCAGTTCCTGCGGGTTGTCGGCGTTGACCGCGATGCCGAGGGCGAGCGCCTCGCGCAGCTCGGCCGGCGTCTTGGCCGGGGAGTCCAGCACCGTGTCCTTCGGCGGCACCCCGGCCGCCCGTGCCAGGGCCAGCTCGCCGGGGCTCGCCACCTCCGCGCCGATGCCCTGCGCGTGCAGCAGCCGCAGCACCGGCACCAGCGGGGACGCCTTCACCGCGAAGGCGTGCAGCACCGGGGTGCCCGGCGCCACCACCGCGTCGAACGCCGCCCGCAGCTCGGCCGCCGACTCGCGCACGCCAGTGACGTCCAGCAGCCCGACGATCGGCTCCTCGGGCCCCAGCAGGCCCTGTTCCACCGCCGCCCGGACGGCCTCGTCCCGGCGGGCCGCCCGCTCCTCCCGACCGCCCATCTCCACGTCGCCCCCGTGATGTCACCGCCGCGCCCGGCATCCTCCACGCCCGGCATCCCTGCGCCCAGCATCCTCTGCCCGGTCGATGCCGGGCTTCATACATCCAGCCAAACATCCCCGGCGCGGGCGCGCCGGAAGACCGACGTATTGACTAGTTCTATTCATAGGGCCAGGATGTGAATAACAGATGCAACATTCCGCAGGGAGCACCCCCACTAGGAGGCAGACCATGTCAGGACCCCGCCCCGTCCGAGCGCCGCGCGGTACGGAACTGAGCGCCCTGGGATGGCAGCAGGAGGCCGCCCTGCGGATGCTCCAGAACAACCTGGACCCCGAGGTCGCCGAGCACCCCGACAAGCTCGTCGTCTACGGCGGCACCGGCAAGGCCGCGCGGGACTGGCGGTCCTTCGACGCCATGGTCCGCACCCTGCGCACCCTCAAGCAGGACGAGACGATGCTGGTGCAGTCCGGCCGTCCCGTCGGCGTCATGCAGACCCACGAATGGGCCCCCCGCGTCCTCATCGCCAACTCCAACCTGGTCGGCGACTGGGCCAACTGGGAGGAGTTCCGCCGCCTGGAGCAGCTCGGCCTGACCATGTACGGCCAGATGACCGCGGGCTCCTGGATCTACATCGGCACCCAGGGCATCCTCCAGGGCACCTACGAGACGTTCGCCGCCGTCGCCGCGAAGAAGTTCGGCGGCACCCTCGCCGGGACCATCACCCTCACCGCCGGTCTCGGCGGCATGGGCGGCGCCCAGCCGCTGGCCGTGACGATGAACGACGGCGTCGCGATCTGCATCGACTGCGACCCGCGCGCCATCGAGCGCCGCATCGAGCACCGCTACCTGGACGTCAGGGCCGACTCCCTCGACCACGCCCTCCAGCTCGCCACCGAGGCCCGCGACGCCCGCCGACCGCTGTCCATCGGTGTCCTCGGCAACGCCGCCGAGCTGGTGCCGCAGCTGCTGGCCATGGGCGCGCCCATCGACATCGTCACCGACCAGACCTCCGCCCACGACCCGCTGTCCTACCTGCCGGTCGGCGTGGCCTTCGAGGACATGGCCGACGCCGCCGCCAAGGACCCGGCCGGCTTCACCCAGAAGGCCCGCGAGTCCATGGCCCGGCACGTGGAGGCCATGGTCGGCTTCATGGACGCCGGCGCCGAGGTCTTCGACTACGGCAACTCCATCCGCGGCGAGGCCCAGCTCGCCGGCTACGACCGCGCCTTCGCCTTCCCCGGCTTCGTCCCCGCCTACATCCGCCCCCTGTTCTGCGAGGGCAAGGGCCCCTTCCGCTGGGCCGCCCTGTCCGGCGACCCCGCCGACATCGCCAAGACCGACAAGGCGATCCTCGACCTCTTCCCGGAGAACGAGTCCCTGGCCCGCTGGATCAAGATGGCCGGTGAGCGCGTCCACTTCCAGGGCCTGCCCGCCCGTATCTGCTGGCTCGGCTACGGCGAGCGCGACAAGGCCGGCGAGCGCTTCAACGACATGGTGGCGAGCGGCGAGCTGGCGGCCCCCCTGGCGATCGGCCGCGACCACCTCGACTGCGGCTCCGTCGCCTCCCCCTACCGCGAGACCGAGGCCATGCTCGACGGCTCCGACGCCATCGCCGACTGGCCGCTGCTCAACGCCATGGTCAACGTGGCCTCCGGCGCGTCCTGGGTGTCCCTCCACCACGGCGGCGGCGTCGGCATGGGCCGCTCCATCCACGCCGGGCAGGTCACGGTGGCCGACGGCACCAAGCTCGGCGGCGAGAAGATCCGCCGCGTCCTCACCAACGACCCCGGCATGGGCGTCATCCGGCACGTGGACGCCGGCTACGACATCGCCGAGTCGGTCGCCGACGCCAAGGGCGTGCGGGTGCCGATGCGCGAGGGTGACCAGGCGTGACCTTCCACAGCATGTGGGCGGAGCTGCTGCCGGTCGGCCGCAGCTCCGCCTCCGGCGGCTACCGCCGCTTCGCCTGGACCGGGGCCGACGCCGACTGCCGCGCCTGGTTCCAGGAGCAGGCCGAGGCACGCGGACTGACCTACGAGGTCGACCGCAACGGCAACCAGTGGGCCTGGCTCGGTGACCCCGCCGCCGGGGACGCCGTCGTCACCGGCTCGCACCTGGACTCCGTGCCCGACGGCGGCGCCTTCGACGGACCCCTCGGGGTCGTGTCGTCCTTCGCCGCGCTCGACGAGCTCCGGGCGCGGGGCGTCACCCTCGCCAAGCCGCTCGCCATCGTCAACTTCGGGGACGAGGAAGGCGCCCGGTTCGGGCTGGCCTGCGTCGGCTCGCGGCTGACCTCCGGCGCGCTCACCGTCGAGCAGGCGCACCGGCTCACCGACGCCGACGGCATCACGCTGCCGCAGGCCATGGAGGCCGCCGGCTACGACCCCGACGCCATCGGGGCCGACCCCGAGCGGCTGGACCGCATCGGCGCGTTCGTCGAACTGCACGTCGAGCAGGGGCGGGCGCTGGACCTCACCGGGGACGCCGTCGGCATCGCCAGCGCCATCTGGCCGCACGGACGGTGGCGGTTCGACTTCCGCGGCGAGGCCAACCACGCGGGCACCACCCGGCTGGTGGACCGGCGCGACCCCATGCTGTCCTACGCCGACACCGTCCTCGCCGCCCGCCGCGAGGCCGAACTCGCCGGAGCCGTCGCCACCTTCGGCAAGATCGCCGTCGAACCCAACGGCGTCAACGCCATCCCCTCCCTGGTGCGCGGCTGGCTCGACAGCCGGGCCCCGGACCAGGGCACCCTCGACGCCGTCACCGCGGGGATCGAGAAGGCCGCCCTGGAGTACGCCGAGCGGCACGGCGTCGAGCTCGACATCGTCCGGGAGTCCTTCACGCCCGTCGTGGAGTTCGACCACGCCCTGCGCGACGAACTGGGCCGCATCCTGGGCAAGGACACTGGCCTGACCGTCCCCGTGCTCGGCACCGGGGCGGGACACGACGCCGGGATCCTGTCCGGACGTATCCCGACCGCCATGCTGTTCGTGCGCAACCCCACCGGCGTCTCGCACTCCCCGGCAGAGCACGCGGCCGAGGACGACTGCCTGGCCGGGGTGACCGCCCTCGCCGACGTACTGGAAGGACTGGCCGGCAAGTGACCAAGGGCACCTACTGGTTGGAGCACGCCTGGCTCGGCGACCGTGTCGAGCCCGGGGTGACCGTGGACGTGGCCGACGGCCGGATCACCGCCGTCCGCACGGGCGTGGACGCACCGCCCCCTGGCGCGGAGGTGCTGCGCGGGCTGACCCTGCCCGGTCTGGCCAACGCGCACAGCCACGCCTTCCACCGCGCACTGCGCGGCACCGTCCAGGTCGGCTCCGGCACCTTCTGGACCTGGCGCGAGGTCATGTACTCCGTCGCCGACCGGCTCACCCCGGACAGCTACCACGCCCTCGCCCGCGCGGTGTACGCCGAGATGGCCCTCGCCGGCATCACCTCCGTAGGAGAGTTCCACTACCTCCACCACGCCCCCGGCGGCACCCCCTACGCCGACCCCAACGCCATGGGCGAGGCACTGATCGCGGCCGCCGCCGAGGCCGGGATCCGCATCACCCTCCTCGACACCTGCTACCTGTCCTCCGGCTTCGGCGAGGCGCCCAACCGGCACCAGCTGCGCTTCTCCGACGGCAGCGCGCAGCAGTGGGCCGAACGCTGTTCAGTTCTCAAGGAACGGGATCACGCACGGATCGGGGCCGCGATCCACTCGGTGCGGGCGGTCCCCGCGGACCAGCTCGCCACGGTCGCCGGCTGGGCCGAGGCGCGGCGGGCCCCGCTGCATGTGCATCTGTCCGAGCAGACCGCCGAGAACGACGCCTGCCTCGCCGCCCACGGCCGCACACCCACCCAGCTGCTCGCCGAGCACGGCGTCCTCGGAGCGCGCACCACCGGCGTCCACAACACCCACCTCACCGACGAGGACATCGCCCTGATCGGCGGCTCCGGCACCGGCACCTGCATGTGCCCCACCACCGAACGGGACCTCGCCGACGGCATCGGACCCGCCCTCGCCCTGCAACGGGCGGGCTCCCCGCTCTCCCTCGGCTCCGACAGCCACGCCGTCATCGACCTGCTCGAAGAGGCCCGCGCGATGGAGCTGGACGAGCGGCTGCGCACCCGCACCCGCGGCCACTGGACGGCAGCGGCCCTGCTGCGCGCGGCCACCGCCGACGGCCACGCCGCCCTCGGCTGGGACAAGGCCGGACGCATCGAGGCCGGGGCACTCGCCGACCTCACCACCCTCGCGCTCGACTCGGTCAGGACAGCGGGGCCGCCGCCCCGCCTCGGCGCCGAGACGGCCGTCTTCGCGGCGACCGCGGCGGACGTGCGGCACACGATCGTGGGCGGACGGCACGTCGTGCGCGACGGGGCGCACACGCTCGTCCCCGATGTGCCGCAGGCCCTCGCACAGGCCGTCGCAGCCCTGCGCGACTGACCGCCGCGCCCGAAGCCGCAGCCCCCGCCGCCCGCCACGCCCACGAGGACACCATGAGCAGCAGCACCGTCATCACCAACATCGCCACGCTGGTCACCAACGACCCCTCCCTCGGTGACGGCTCCCCCCTCGGCCTGATCCAGGACGCGGCCGTCGTCATCGACGGCGACCGCGTCGCGTGGACCGGTGAGGCAAGCAAAGCACCCGCCACTGACAACCGGGTCGACGCCGGCGGCCGGGCGGTGATCCCGGGCTTCGTCGACTCCCACTCGCACCTGGTGTTCGCGGGCGACCGCACCCAGGAGTTCAACGCCCGGATGTCCGGCCGCTCCTACAGCGCGGGCGGCATCCGCACGACCGTCGCGGCCACCCGCGCGGCCACGGACGCGCAGCTGGAGGCCAACCTCACCCGTCTGCTCGCCGAGGCGCTGCGCCAGGGCACGACCACCTTCGAGACCAAGTCCGGCTACGGGCTCACCGTCGAGGACGAGGCCCGCGCGCTGCGGATCGCCGCCGCGCACACCGACGAGGTCACCTACCTCGGCGCCCACATCGTCTCCCCGGACTACGCCGACGACCCGGCCGGCTATGTCGCCCTGGTCACCGGCGAGATGCTGGACGCCTGCGCGCCGCACGCCCGCTGGATCGACGTGTTCTGCGAGAAGGGCGCCTTCGACGGCGACCAGGCCCGCGCGATCCTCACCGCGGGCAGGGCCAGGGGCCTGCACCCCCGCGTCCACGCCAACCAGCTCTCCTACGGCCCCGGCGTCCAGCTCGCCGTGGAGCTCGACGCGGCCAGCGCCGACCACTGCACCCACCTGACCGACGCCGACGTGGACGCGCTGGCCCACAGCCGTACCGTCGCCACCCTCCTGCCCGGCGCCGAGTTCTCCACCCGCGCCGAGTGGCCGGACGCGCGGCGGCTCCTGGACGCGGGTGTGACCGTCGCCCTGTCCACCGACTGCAACCCCGGCTCGTCCTTCACCTCGTCCGTGCCGTTCTGCATCGCGCTCGCCGTACGGGACATGCGGATGACGCCCGACGAGGCGCTCTGGGCGGCCACCGCGGGCGGCGCCGCGGCCCTGCGCCGCGACGACATCGGCCGCCTCGCCCCCGGCGCCCGCGCCGACCTCGCCGTCCTGGACGCGCCCAGCCACGTCCACCTCGCCTACCGGCCGGGCGTCCCGCTGGTCACCCAGGTCTGGCGCGCGGGCGTCAAGGTGGTGTGAGCCCGGTCAGCCCGCCCGCCACCGCTGCCGCTCACTCCCCTCGACCCCGCCGAGCCACAGGGCGTCGCCGCCCACGGGGGTGACGGCGGTGCCGGGCGCGATGTACGGGCGGATCAGTCCGGCGCCGTCCACCGCGAACATCAGGTTCACGCCGTTGCGCCCGTAGACCGAGTCGCAGGTCCAGATGCCCACGCCCCGGTCCACCGAGCCGCGGCTGTCCAGGCAGAAGTCCCGGTCGGCGGCCGACTGCAGGACGGCGCGCTCGGCGTCGTAGCGCCATCGCTGGGTGGGGGAGCCGGAGCAGGGGGCGGTGATCACGTCGACGCCGTTGTCGAACCAGCCGTCGCGCACGTCCAGGCACCGGCCGGTCGCCACGTTGACGACCCGCGCGAACGTGCCGTTCGGCGGGTGCGCCGGAGGCGGCGGGGGCGGTTTCGGCGTCGCGGAGGGCGTCGGCCGGGCCGAGGTCCGGGACGGCTCCGGGGTCGGGGTGGGGGACGGCGACGGCGGCGGTGACGTGCGGGTCCTCGACGGGGAGGGGGACGCGGACGGCGAGGGCGTCACCGACACGGTCGCGGTCACCGTCACCGGCGGCGGGGCCGGCGGGGTGCGCACGGTGTGCGAGGCGGCCTGCTCCGTGGCCGGCTCACCCGGCGCGAGCAGGAACACCAGCAGCGGTACGAGGGCCACGCCCAGCGCCGCCGAGGCCAGCGCCAGCCGCCGCGACGCGGGCCACGCGCGCCCCGCCTCGTCGACGGAACCCCAGACGAACCGGCCCGCCCCGCCGGACCCGGCACCGGAACCCCGGCCCGCCCGGCCGCTCACCCCCGACCCGGCCCAGGCCCGCCACCCGGCCCGCCCGACACCGGCCGCCTCGGCACCCCAGACCGCAGAGCCCGCCCCCGCCGCGGCGGCCCCGAGGCCCCCGCCCTGTCCCGCCCCGCCCGAACCGGCCCCCGCCACGCGTCCACGCGAGCCCGCCCCCGCCACGCTCCCGCGCGAGCCCGCCCCGCGCCCCCGCGAGCCGGCCCCCCGGCGAGCCCCCGGCCATCCCTCGCCGGGCTCCGCCCCCCGCACACGGCCCGCATACCGCGCCCCCGCCCACGGCAGCAGTCCCTCCGCCAGGGCCCGGCGCGGGTCGTCGTGCAGGGCGCACTGCTCCTCGTAGGCCGCCGTGCAGTGGGCGCAGTGGGCCATGTGGGCGGACAGGTCGGGGCTGTGCCGGGGCGAGTCGGGGCGTACGGACTCCTCGATCAGGCGGCGGAAGTCCTGGCAGTCGGGGCCGTCGGAGTCGGCGAGACGGGTGTGCAGGGCGGTGCGGGACAGGGTCTGGAGCGCGGGGGCCGTGCCGAAGGCCACGTCGGCGGGGCTCAGGCCGAGCAGCAGCGCGGTGCGCTCCTCGGGCTCCGCCTCGACCAGGCCGTACCAGACCAGGCCCTGGACCCGCGGGGGCAGCGAGCGGAACGCGCGCAGCAGCGCGGGCTCGGAGACCATCGCGGTGAGCGTCTGCCGCAGGCCCGCGTCGAGCCCGGCGGCCCGCTCGTCGGCCGCCCACCGCGCGGCGACCTCGCCGGCCAGGAGCAGCAGCCGGTGCCGCACGGGCGTCGCCGGCTCGGTGCCGCGGGCGGCCTCGCGGGCGGCTTCGGTGAAGGCGTGGGCGGCGAGCTGGCGGGCCACCGTGTCGCCGACGGTGCACAGGCGGGCGTAGGCGAGGACGGACTCCCGGTGGCGGGCGCGCAGTTCCTGCAGGGCGGGGTACGCGGTGACGCTGCGGGTGCGCAGCAGTTCCGTCAGCCGGGCGTCGGACGCGCTCGCGTACGCGCCGTCCCCGCCGCCCACGGTCCCGGCATCGTTGTCGGTTCCCTCGGCCCGCGCCATTCGTCCGCCTCCTCGCGTCCCCGTCGGCCCGCCGGCCAAGTCGCTTACGTACCAGTCGGTTTGGGGGTGCCCATAGTGATGGACGGAGACGGAGGGGAAAAGACGTTTCCCCCGGTAACCGAGGGGGAGAAGGGCGCGGTCCGGTAACGGCGGCGGGGGTGGTCCGACGGATCGAACCACCCCCGAGGAGCCGTACGGCCCAGGGTGTCACTCCTCGACGGTCAGCCCCTTGCGGAGCCGTCCCAACGTCCGTGACAGCAGCCGGGAGACATGCATCTGCGAGATGCCCAGTTCCTCGCCGATCTCCGACTGGGTCATGCCGGCGACGAAGCGCAGCGAGAGGATCTTCCGGTCGCGCGGCGGGAGTTCGGCGATCAGCGGCTTCAACGACTCGACGTACTCGATGCCTTCGAGTCCGTGGTCCTCGTAGCCGATGCGGTCCGCGAGCGCGCCCTCGGAGTCGTCCTCCTCGGGCTGGGCGTCCAGCGAGCTGGCGGTGTACGCGTTGGACGCGGCCATGCCCTCGACGACCTCGTCGTGGCTGATCCCCAGGTGCTCGGCCAGTTCGGGCACGGTCGGGGCGCGGTCCAGCCGCTGGGCCAGCTCGTCACCGGCCTTGGCCAGGTCGAGCCGCAGCTCCTGGAGGCGGCGCGGGACGCGCACGGACCAGGAGGTGTCGCGGAAGAAACGCTTGATCTCGCCGACGATGGTCGGCATCGCGAAAGTGGGGAACTCGACTCCGCGGGCGAGTTCGAAGCGGTCGATCGCCTTGATCAGGCCGATGGTGCCGACCTGGACGATGTCCTCCATCGGCTCGCTGCGGGAGCGGAACCGGGAGGCGGCGAACTTGACGAGCGCGAGGTTGAGTTCGACGAGCGTGTTGCGTACGTACGCGTACTCGTGCGTGCCTTCCTCGAGGGACTCCAGCCGCTCGAAGAGGGTCTTGGACAGGGCCCGCGCGTCGACCGGCCCCACCTCGTCGTACGGGGGGATCTCCGGAAGACCGGCGAGCGCGTCGTCGCCCGCGGTCGTGGGGGCGATGGTGTCCAGATGTTCCGGAGTGGGTGTCGACGTCGCTGTGGGGGTATGCGATGCGTCGAGCCGGGGTGACATGATGTCCTCCATCGTTCTCGGCATATGGCTGCCGGGGCCAGTACGTGCACTGCGGTGTGCGGCGCCTCCAAAGCCGGCCGTGTCGGTTACGTGTCTCTTCTAGCCCTACCCGCTTTCCGACGACCACTGCAAGTGCGATATGCGGCGTAATGTCCGTTTCTTGGCGGTTGTTCGGGTGTCGGAGAGTGTGAGGAAGGCGTAGTGTTCGAGGGCGTACGTCAGCAAGCCACGACCTCGGGAGAGAGACGGCATGGACCACGGGACGGTCGGCAGCGCGCAGTCTGGCCGGCTTCTGGTGGAGGTGCGGCAGGAGGGCTCCAATGCCGTCGTGACTCCGGCGGGTGAGCTGGATCACCACACGGCCGACCTGCTCCGCGACCCCCTTGAGGACTGCCTCGACAAGGGGCTGAGCCGTCTGGTCGTCGACTGCTCCCGGCTGGAGTTCTGCGACTCCACGGGGCTGAACGTCCTCCTCGGCGCCCGGCTGAAGGCGGAGGCCGCCGGTGGCGGGGTGCATCTCGTCGGCATGCAGCCGGTGGTGGCGAGGGTGTTCGAGATCACGGGTGCGGAGGCGGTTTTCACCGTCCATGACACCCTTGAGGCGGCCCTCGCCGACGAATCCGGTTGAGCCGGAAGAAGGCGGGTGTTTCGTCGCGCTGCCGGGGCAGGAGAACCTTCTGGACGTGTGCGGCGGCGACCACCGCGTTGCGGGTTTCTGCAGTGACTTGTGAATCGTGATCTGGTGAATCGGTGAGGTGAAGCGCTGATGAGCACCACCCGGCCGTACTCGCCGGGCTCCGAAGAGCCCAGCGGCGCTTCCGGTGCCGGTGAGGGTCGGCGGGTCCGTCGGCTGGACTTCGAGGGCCAGGCGGGTGTCGTGCCGCTGGCCCGCGACTTCGCCCGGCAGGCGCTCTACGCGTGGGGCTGGCTGCCGGCCGCGTCCGCGGAGCGGCGGGCGGCGGCGGAGGACGTGCTGCTCGTCGTGTCCGAGCTGGTCACCAACGCGTGTCTCCATGCGGAGGGCCCGGACGAGATGTGGATCTCCTGTGACGACAAGGTGATCCGGATCGAGGTGGCCGACCGGGGGACCGGGCAGCCGGCACCGCGCAGCCCCCACCGGGCGGGGCGGCCCGGTGGGCACGGGATGTTCATCGTGCAGCGGCTGTGCCTGGACTGGGGGGTCGTACGCAGTCCCGGAGTGGCCGGGAAGACCGTGTGGGCGGAGTTGGGGGCCCCCGCCTAGACAGGCCCCGGGGCCTGTCCTGCCCCGCGGGTACGGCTCGCGCTCGCCTCTCGCGCGGTTCCCCGCGCCCCCGGGCGTCTTTCTCTTCCCTCTTCTTGTGCGCGGGCGTACCTTGACGGCCGATCTGATGTGCCGTCAGAAATGGGGGTACGGCCGTGTCGTACCGCAAACGCGTCGTCGCCGTCCTGGCCGGATCGGCTGTCCTGATGGGCACTCCCGTCGCCCGTGCCGAGGTCGTGGACGTCAACTACCGGTGCAGGACACCGATCGGGGACAAGAGCGCGGTCTCGCCGATCGACATCAAGGGCGTGAAGAGCGGCAGCGGTTACCGGATCACCATGTCCTGGCAGAAAGGGGTGTCCTCCAGCCCCGTCGAACTGGGCAAGGGGGCGATGGACCCCAGCGCGACGGTCGAGATCGGCGGCGCGGACAGCGGCAGCCTCACGGTGACCGGGCCGCCCAACCAGGCCGCGATCCCGGCCGACACGCCCATCAAGATCAGCGACCTGAGCGGCATGTACACCCCGCGCAGGTCCGGGAAGGTCACCTTCACCGCCGGTGTCCTGACCATCAAGGCCCTCGGGACGACCACGACCTGCACCCCGACCGGCGACCCCGGCCCCTCCCTCACCCTCGACGTCACGACGGCGGGCGGCGGCGCGCCCCGGCCCGGCGGCTCGGGCGGCTCGGGCGATTCCGGCGGCTCGGGCGGTTCGGGCGGTTCCGGCGGCGGCCTGCCGCAGACCGGCCCCGCGGACTCCGCGATCGCCCTGGGCACCTTCGGCGGCACCGTCCTGCTCACCGGCGCGGCGGGAGCCCTGTGGCTGACCCGGCGGAACCAGGCCCGCGCCCGCCGCTGACCTCCCGGACGCACCAGCGCTGGAGCCGCCGATGCCGTACGCCGTACGCCTCCTGCCCCCGACCCTCTCGCTGCTCGCCCTCGCCCTCGCCCTGGCCGCCCCGGCCGTCTCGGCGGCCGAGGGCAGGTCCGCCGCCCCCGTCCCGGCCGCCGACGGCTGGTCCGCCGCGCCCTCGGGCGGTGGCCGCCCGTCCGTCTACGCCGAGGGCGTTCCGGGAGCCGTCCTCCAGGACACCCTGTCCGTCACCAACCGGGGTGCCGGACCGGTGACGGTACGGCTCACCGGCACCGGCGTCCCGCTCGCCTTCGCCGACCGGAGGGTCAGGGTGCCCGCCCGTACCCGTGCCGACGTGCCCTTCACCGTGGCCGTCCCGCCCGGCGCGGCCCCCGGCGACCGCACCGGCACGATCACCGTCCGGGACGGCGCCGGGCGCACGGCGAGCGTGGCGGTGCTGCTGAGGATCGGCGGGCCCCGGCTGTCCGCGCTGACCGTCGAGCAGGTCGCCGTGGGCGCGGACGGGATCACGTACGAGCTGGTCAACCGCGGGACGACCACCCTGGTGCCGCGGCTCGCGGTGCGCGCGCAGGGGCTGCTGGGGCCGGTCCTCGACCGGGCGCCGCGCACGCTGCCCGTCGAGCTGCCGCCCGGCCGCCGGATGCGGCTGACCGAGCCGTGGCCGGGGCGGCCGGCGCTGGACGCGGTGGAGGTGCGGCTGACCGTCACCGCGGCGGGCGGTGCCCGGGACACCGCGAGCGTGACGGCGCGGTTCGTGCCGTGGCCGGCCGCGTCGGCGGGGGCCGGGGGAGTGCTGGCGGCCGGTGCTCTGCTCGTCGTCCGCAGGCGCAGGTCCCGCGGGGCCGGGGGGTGTTGAGGTGAGAGGCCGACTGGTGGCGTGGGTGCTGGCCGCCTCCCTGCTGATGCCCGGCGCGGAGGCGGCGGAGCGGCCCGTCGTGGAGGTGTCCGAGGCGCAGGCGGGCACGGGGGGTTCGGTCACCGTCTCCGGGAGCGGCTGGCGGGCGCGCACGCTGCTGATGATCCTGGTCTGCGGCCGGTCCGTGCCCTCGCGCGGGGTGGTGGGCGGCACCAACTCCTGTGCCAACGCCGACGGCCGGGCCGTCACCACGGACGCCGAGGGGCGCTTCGAGCGGCGGCTGCCGGTGGCCGAGCCGCCGGTGCCGTGCCCCTGCGTGGTGCACGTGGCCACCGTGACCGGCCCGAAGGCGCAGGCCGACGTGGTCTTCCAGGTCGCCGGGCACCCCGTCGAGCCGTTGCCGCCGGAGTCCGGGGGCGGACGGCTGGCGGTCCTCACCGACACCCGCCTCGACGGGTCGAGCGGCCTGCTGACGTGGTTCGGCGCGCCGCCCGCCCGCACGCTGGTCTTCACGGTCGGCAATGTGGGCACGACGGCCGTACGGGACCCGGTGTTCCAGGTCGGCACCTCCCACGGTGTGTTCGCCCCGCAGTGGGAGGAGCGGCAGTGGCGCGGCACGATCCGACCGGGCCGCCGGGCGCGGGTGGAACTGCCCGTGGAGCTCGCCGCCGGGGCGCACGGCGACTACAGCGTCTCGCTGAAGTACGGCGGCAAGGTGATGGCCGAACAGCCCTGGGCGGTGGGCCGCCCCTGGGGCGTGACCCTGTTCTGGGTCCTGCTCTGCCTGGTCGTGCCGGCCGCGCTGTTCCGCGCCGGGATGGCCGTGGTGGACCGGGTACGGCCGCACGGCGGCGCGCGTCGGCGGGGGCCGCTGCTGTCCGTGCCCGCCCTGCACCTGTCCCCGCCGAGGCGGCCGGCGCCGCCCCCGGAGCCGGCGCGGCCGGCCCTGCCGTGGTTCACGCCGGACGCCGGTCCCGGCGCACTCTCCGCACCGCACGACGACGATCCCGCTACCAGGAAGGGAAGCACGTGAAGGAGCGAAGGAGAGGCACACGGGCCGCGGGGCGCGGTATCGCCCTGGTGGCCGGGGCGGGCGTCGTGCTCGCCCTGGCCGCCGTCCCCGCGCGGGCCGCGGAGGTCTCGTACGCCACCGAGTGCGTGCCGCCGGCCATCTCGGGGCTGCCTCCGGTGCACGGCACCAGCAAGGTGGAGATCACCGCCCCGGCGACCGCGAAGGTGGGCGAGCCGGTCGAGGTGGTGTGGAGGTTCGTCCAGGCCGCCTCCAAGAACCCCGACCTGATCGATCTGCCCGCGGACTCGGTGCAGCCGAGCGGCGTCCTGAAGGTGTCCGGGGCGCAGACCGCGGACCTGGCGATGCGGGGGCCGCGCAAGAACCCGCCCATCCCCAAGGGCGGGGCCATGGTGCTGCCCGACATGAAGGGCACCCTCACGCCGACGGCCCCCGGCGAACTGAGGCTCACCCCGGACGCGTACACCATCAACGCCATGTCGACGGACACCAGGTGCACCCCAAAGGAGCCGGTGGGCGCGGCCGCGACGATCACGGTGACGGCGGGCGGCGGCACCACGACCCCACCCCCGACCACGACCCCACCCCCGACCACGACCCCGCCCCCCGCCACGACCCCGCCCCCGGCGACCACCCCGCCCCCCACGACGGCGCGGCCGTCCGGTCCGAGCGCCCCCGCCTCCGACGTCAAGGGCAAGGAGGTCCAGGTCCCCTACGCCTGCAAGACGCCCATCGGCGACCGTGAGGCGACCTCGCCGGTCCAGATCGACGCCAAGCGGGACGGGGCGGACTTCGACCTCACGGTGCGCTTCAAGAAGTCCGTGATGGACAGCCCCGCGACCATCCCCGAGGACTCGGTCAAGCCGTCGATGGAGGTCGTGCTGGGCGGCGCCGACCGCGGCACCGTCCGTGTCGAGGGCCCCACCAACAAGGAGGAGATCAAGGCGGGCGACCCCATAGAGATCCCGGACCTGACCGGCACGTACAAGCCGGGTGCGAGCGGCGAGTCCACGCTGTCCCCGGGCGTCCTCACGATCGAGGCGCTCGGTACGACGACGACCTGCACCCCGAGGAGGACGGAGGTCTCCCTCACCCTCGACACCACGGCCCAGCCCGGCGGAGCGGCGGGCGGCGGCGGCTCGGGATCCGCGACGGGCGGCTCGGGTTCCTCCACAGGCGGCACGGCGAGCGGCGGCGGCCTCGCCGACACCGGCGCGGACGGCCACGGCACCCTGAAGGCCCTCGGCCTGGTGGCCGGGACGGCGGTCCTGCTGGGCGGCGCGGTGTTCACCTTCCTGCCGGGACGGCCGGGACGGCCGGGGCGGAGGCTCAGGTGACCCGCCTCTGAGGCGCCAGGAACCGCGCACAGCCCTGAGAAGCGACGGGGCCGCCGGGATCCACCTGGATCCCGGCGGCCCCGCCGGCTCGCGCGGCGCGCTAGCGCACGTCGCCCATCAGCGCGCGGATCTTGCGGCCCGCCGTCATGAAGGCGAGCCCCGCCGCGACGGCGATGATCGCCCACAGCGTGTAGTAGACGGCGTCGCCCAGCGGCGCGTTCAGCTTGGTGGTCCAGCCGTTGAGGGCGTTGCCCGTCGCGGTGGCCAGGAACCACAGACCCATGATCTGGCCCACGAACTGCTTCGGCGCCAGCTTCGTCGACAGCGACAGGCCGACCGGCGACAGGCACATCTCACCGATGGTCTGCACCAGGTAGACGCTCAGCAGCCAGAAGACGGTGACCTTGCCGGTCTCGCTGTTCGCGGCGGCGGCGCCGGCCAGGCCCATGATGCCGAAGGAGCCACCGATGAGGAGCATCGCCAGGGCGAACTTCATCGGCGTGCTGGGCTCACGGTTGCGCTGGGCCAGCTTCACCCACAGGGCGGCGAAGAGCGGGGCCAGCACGATGACCATGGCCGGGTTCACCGACTGGTACCAGGAGGCCGGGAACTCCCAGCCGGCGATCACGCGGTCGGTCTTGCCGTCGGCGAAGATCGTCAGCAGCGAGCCGGACTGGTCGTAGATCATCCAGAACAGCACGGCGGTGGCGAAGAACCACACGAACGCCTGGATCTTCGGCTTGTCCTGGCTGGTCAGGGCGGGGTTGCGGTACATCGCCACGAAGTAGACGACCGGGACGACGATGCCGAGGACCGCCAGCGCGTTCACGACGTGCTCGATGTCGTACGTACCCAGCGCCACGTCCAGGAGCAGCGCGGCGACGGCGATGCCGCCCCACAGCGCGGCCTTGCGCAGCACGGCCCGCTTCTCCTCCGGGGTGGCCGGGGTGCCGGGCTCCTTGCCGATGTCACCGAGGTGACGGCCGCCGAGGACGTACTGGACGACGGCGAGGGTCATGCCGACACCGGCGACACCGAAGCCGAGGTGCCAGTTGACGTGCTCACCGAGGTAGCCGACCACCAGCGGGGCGACCATGGCGCCGACGTTGATCGCCATGTAGAACATCGTGAAGCCGGCGTCGCGGCGGGCGCTGGACTGGCCCTCGTAGAGGCCGCCGACCATCGCGGAGATGTTCGGCTTCAGCAGGCCGGTGCCGACCGCGATCAGGCCCAGGCCGAGGAAGAAGAAGGCGTCCGAGGGGATCGCCAGGGTGAAGTGGCCGAGCGCGATGACGATGCCGCCGACCAGCACGGCCTTGCGGGCGCCCCAGAGCCGGTCGGCGACCCAGCCGCCCGGCATGGCGGCCATGTAGACGACCGCGTTGTAGACGCCGTAGATCGATGCGGCCAGGGCCTGCCGGTCCTCCAGGGGGCCGTCGAGGACGGCCGCGGCCAGGTAGAGGGTGAGGATGGCGCGCATTCCGTACCAGGAAAAGCGCTCCCACATCTCCGTCATGAAGAGGGTGGCCATACCGCGGGGGTGGCCGAAGAAGGTCTTCTCGGAACCGGGGGTGCCCGGTCGGGCCGAGTCCTTCGTCAGGCTGGACGCCATGGGTCGTTCCTTGCTGGTCGGGACGCGCGGTGGAGCGTTGCGCGCCCTGTGGGGGGCCGGCACCGGCGCGTCGGGCCGTCCGCCCCACGCCCGGGGGAGGTGCCGCCCCGGATCACGGAGCGGCGGACGGCGACCACCGGGATCCACGCCTCGGCGCGCGTCGCGCGTGAGGCCCGGCCACAGGTCATTCCTTTCGAGGCCGGCGAGGGCCGGCCCGCACACAAAAGAGACCTTCGGCGTCGAACGGCCGCCAAAGGTCCCCGTGGTGCTACAGGCGTTGAATCACCATACGGCAGTGCAGTGCCGGATATGGAAGGACTTGAGAGATGGATCACAGGTGATCAAGGAACCGCAGGGGTTGTTTCCTGTGTGATCACTAGGATCGCATCCCTGAATCATAGGTTCATCATGCATGCATGTATCGGGTGTACCGGACTTTCCGGATGACTGGGACGGTAGGAATCCGGAGGGCGTGATCCCACCTCGGCGCCGCTGCGGGGCGGACTACCATCAGGTCATGACCCGTGTACTGCTCGCCGAGGACGACGCGTCCATCTCGGAACCCCTGGCCCGCGCGCTGCGCCGGGAAGGGTACGAGGTCGAGGTCCGCGAGGACGGCCCCACCGCGCTGGACGCGGGCATCCAGGGCGGAGTCGATCTGGTCGTCCTGGACCTGGGCCTGCCCGGCATGGACGGTCTGGAGGTCGCCCGCCGGCTGCGTGCCGAGGGTCACACCGTGCCGATCCTGATCCTCACCGCCCGCGCGGACGAGGTGGACACGGTCGTCGGCCTGGACGCCGGCGCCGACGACTACGTCACCAAGCCGTTCCGCCTCGCCGAGCTGCTCGCCCGGGTCCGGGCCCTGCTGCGGCGCGGCTCCGCGGAGCCCCAGCAGCCGCCGGCCACCCACGGGGTGCGCATCGACGTCGAGTCGCACCGGGCGTGGATGGGCGAGGAGGAGCTCCAGCTCACCGCCAAGGAGTTCGACCTGCTGCGGGTGCTGGTGCGCGACGCGGGCCGGGTCGTCACCCGCGACCAGCTGATGCGCGAGGTCTGGGACACCACCTGGTGGTCCTCGACCAAGACGCTCGACATGCACATCTCGTGGCTGCGCAAGAAGCTCGGCGACGACGCGGCGAACCCCCGGTACATCGCCACGGTCCGGGGCGTCGGCTTCCGTTTCGAGAAGAGCTGAGCCCGGCGGGCCGTACGGGCTCCGGCACAGGTAGAGGGACATGCGCCGCCGACTGATCCAGTCCACGCTCGCCGTGGTGCTCGTCGTCATCGCCGTCTTCGGCGTCTCCCTGGTGATCGTCGAGACCCGGACGATCAGCACCACGGCCCAGGAGCGGGTGAACTCCGAGGCCGTGCGGCTCGCCGGGATCGTCGACGGGCGGATCCTCGGACGGGAGCAGATCACCGCGGAGGTGCTGCGCGAACAGGTCGGCGACGACCGGTACGCCGTCGTCCGCATCCCCGGCAAGGCGCCGATCGAGATCGGCGAGAAGCCCGAGGGCGAGGTCATCGAGTACACCGCCACCGGCGAGGAGCGCGAGACGGTCACCGTCCAGGAGCCGCGCTCGGCCATCACCCGCGAGGTCGGCCGCACCCTGCTGATCATCGGCGCGGTGGCCCTGCTCGCGGTGATCGCCGCGGTGGCCCTCGCCCTGCGCCAGGCGAACCGGCTCGCCTCCCCGCTCACCGACCTCGCCGAGACCGCCGAACGCCTGGGCTCCGGCGACCCCCGGCCGCGCCACAAGCGCTACGGCGTCCCCGAGCTGGACCGGGTCGCCGATGTGCTGGACGCCTCCGCCGAGCGCATCGCCCGGATGCTCACCGCCGAGCGGCGCCTGGCCGCCGACGCCTCCCACCAGCTGCGCACCCCGCTGACCGCGCTGTCGATGCGGCTGGAGGAGATCACCCTCACCGACGACCCGGCGACGGTGAAGGAGGAGGCGACCATCGCGCTCAGCCAGGTGGAACGCCTCACGGACGTCGTGGAACGGCTGCTGACCAACTCCCGCGACCCGCGCAACGGCTCCGCCGTCACCTTCGACCTCGACGAGGTCATCCAGCAGCAGCTCGCCGAGTGGCGCCCCGCCTACCGCAGCGCCGGCCGGGCCATCGTCAGCTCCGGCAAGCGGCACCTGGAGGCGGTGGGCACACCGGGCGCGGTGGCGCAGGTGCTGGCGGCGCTGATCGAGAACTCCCTCATGCACGGCGGCGGCACGGTCGCCCTGCGCACCCGTGTCACCGGCAACCAGGCCGTCATCGAGGTCACCGACGAGGGCCCCGGCGTCCCGGCCGACCTCGGCGCGCGCATCTTCGAGCGGGCCATCAGCGGCCGCAACTCCACCGGCATCGGCCTCGCCGTCGCCCGCGACCTCGCCGAGGCCGACGGCGGCCGCCTGGAGATGCTCCAGGCCCAGCCCCCGGTCTTCGGCCTCTTCCTGTCCCGCACCACCCCGCGCAAGCCGCAGGACGGTTCGCCCACCGTGCGCTGAGGCGGCTCAGACCCGCTGCCCGACCCGCTGCCCGGACGGCCGCACCGGTTCGGCGGCGGGCGCCTGCGGAGGCAGCGCCTTGAAGACCCAGGTGCGGTAGGACCAGAACCGGAAGAGCGTCGCGACGCCGATGCCGAGGAACTTGAAGATGTTGCTCTGCAGCGGGCTGTCCCAGCCGAACCCGTACGTCGCCGCGTAGAGCACACCGTTCTCGATGACCAGCCCGATGGCGCTGAACACGACGAACAGCGTCATCTCACGGGTGCGGCCGCTCTTGTCACGGTCACGGTAGGTGAAGTACCGGAACCCGACGTAGTTGAAGACGATGGCCACCACCGTGGCGATGACACTGGCCCGCACCACCTGCAGGTCGGTGACACTGCGCACCAGGTTGAACACGCCGAGGTTCACGAGGAGGCCGGCACCGCCCACCGCGCCGAACTTGGCGACCTCACGGACGAGCCGGTCGACGCGCATCCGCAAGGCGCTGGGCTGCGCGGAGCGAAGCCCCGAGGAACCACGTTCCATGTGAAGAAGGCCCCGTCCGTCGGAAATCGTCAACTCCTCATGCTAACCACCCCCCATTCGTGATCGCTTACGGACGGGAGGAGCTGAATCCGGCCATCCTCCGGGGGCCGATACCCTGGGAGCGTGACGTTCCCGGTAGTCGGCATGGTCGGCGGGGGCCAGCTCGCTCGTATGACACACGAGTCGGGCATCCCGCTGGGCATCAGGTTCAAGCTTCTCAGTGACACCCCTCAGGATTCCGCGGCGCAGGTCGTGAGCGATGTCGTCATCGGCGACTACCGCGATCTCGACACGCTGCGCGAGTTCGCGCGCGGGTGCGATGTGATCACCTTCGATCACGAACACGTTCCCACCGAGCATCTGCGGGCCCTGGAGGCGGACGGCATCCCCGTGCGCCCCGGCCCCGACGCGCTGGTGCACGCCCAGGACAAGGGGGTGATGCGCGCCAGGCTCGTGGAGATCGGTGTGCCGTGTCCACGGCACCGGATCGTGAGCGATCCCGCCGATGTGGCGGCGTTCGCGGCCGAAGGACTCCCCGAAGGAGCCGAGGGGGACGGCTTCCCCGTCGTCCTCAAGACCGTCCGCGGCGGCTACGACGGCAAGGGCGTGTGGGTCGTCGACTCCGTCGAGGAGGCCGAGGACCCCTTCCGCGCCGGTGTGCCCGTGCTCGCCGAGGAGAAGGTCGACTTCGTGCGCGAGCTCGCCGCCAACGTGGTGCGCTCCCCGCACGGCCAGGCGGTCGCCTACCCGGTGGTGGAGTCCCGCCAGGTCAACGGCGTCTGCGACACGGTCATCGCCCCGGCGCCCGACCTGGACGAGGCCCTGGCGCTGAAGGCCGAGCAGATGGCCCTGACCATCGCCAAGGAACTGGGCGTCGTCGGCCACCTCGCCGTCGAGCTGTTCCAGACCCGCGACGGCCGCATCCTCGTCAACGAGCTGGCGATGCGCCCGCACAACTCCGGGCACTGGACCATGGACGGCGCGATCACCAGCCAGTTCGCCAACCACCTCCGCGCGGTCCTCGACCTCCCGCTCGGCGACCCGCGCCCGCGGGCGACGTGGACGGTCATGGCCAACGTCCTCGGCGGCGACTTCCCCGACATGTACTCCGCGTACCTGCACTGCATGGCCCGCGACCCCCAGCTGAAGATCCACATGTACGGCAAGGACGTGAAGCCCGGACGTAAGGTCGGTCACGTCAACACCTACGGCGACGACCTGGCCGACGTGCTGGAGCGCGCCCGCCACGCGGCCGACTACCTGAGAGGCACGATCACCGAATGAGCCCCGTTGTTGGCATCGTCATGGGTTCGGACTCCGACTGGCCGGTCATGGAGGCCGCCGCCAAGGCCCTCGACGAGTTCGAGATCCCCTACGAGGTCGACGTCGTCTCCGCGCACCGCATGCCGCGCGAGATGGTCGCCTACGGCGAGCAGGCCGCCGACCGCGGCCTGAAGGTGATCATCGCCGGGGCGGGTGGCGCCGCCCACCTGCCCGGCATGCTCGCCTCCGTCACCCCGCTGCCGGTGATCGGCGTGCCCGTGCCGCTGAAGTACCTCGACGGCATGGACTCCCTGCTGTCCATCGTGCAGATGCCGGCCGGTGTGCCCGTCGCGACCGTGTCCGTCGGCGGGGCCCGCAACGCCGGTCTGCTGGCCGCCCGCATCCTCGCCGCGCACGACGAGGACCTGCTCGCGAAGATGCGCGACTTCCAGCAGGACCTCAACGACCAGGCCACCGAGAAGGGCAAGCGGCTGCGCGCCAAGGTCGAGGGGTCCAACGGCTTCGGCTTCGGGAAGTGACGCCCGTGACCTCCTCCCTGGAGGCCGCCCGGGAACTCCTCGCCGAGTTCCCGGTCGTCGACGGCCACAACGACCTGCCGTGGGCGCTGCGCGAGCAGGTCCGCTACGACCTCGCCGCCCGCGACATCTCCGTACGGCAGGACGGGCATCTGCACACCGACCTGCCGCGGCTGCGCGAGGGCGGGGTCGGCGCGCAGTACTGGTCGGTCTATGTGCGGACCGACCTGCCCGAGCCGGTCGCGGCGACGCTGGAGCAGATCGACTGTGTACGGCAGCTGATCGAGCGCCATCCGCGGGAGCTGCGGGCCGCGCTGACGGCCGCGGACCTCCAGGCGGCGCGGGCGGAGGGCCGTATCGCCTCCCTGATGGGCGCCGAGGGCGGGCACTCCATCGCCAACTCGCTCGGCACCCTGCGCGGTCTGTACGCGCTCGGCGTGCGGTATCTGACGCTCACCCACAACGACAACGTGGACTGGGCGGACTCCGCGACCGACGAGCCGAGGGCGGGCGGACTCACCGCGTTCGGCCGTGAGGTGGTCCGGGAGATGAACCGGCTCGGCATGCTCGTCGACCTCTCCCATGTGGCGGCGACGACCATGCGGGACGCGCTGGACACCTCCACCGCGCCGGTGATCTTCTCGCACTCCTCCTCCCGCGCGGTCTGCGACCACCCGCGCAACATCCCCGACGACGTCCTGGAGCGGCTGCCCGCCAACGGCGGCATCGCGATGGTGACGTTCGTGCCGAAGTTCGTGCTCCAGGCGGCGGTCGACTGGACGGCCGCCGCCGACGACAACATGCGCGCCCACGGCTTCCACCACCTCGACACCACCCCCGAGGCGATGAAGGTGCACCGCGCCTTCGAGGAGGCCCACCCGCGCCCGGTCGCCACGGTGTCCACGGTCGCCGACCACCTCGACCACATGCGCGAGGTCGCCGGCATCGACCACCTCGGCATCGGCGGCGACTACGACGGCACGGCCTTCACCCCCGAGGGCCTGAACGACGTCTCCGGCTACCCCCGGCTGATCGCCGAGCTGCTGGACCGCGGCTGGTCGAGGTCCGATCTGGCCAAGCTGACCTGGCAGAACGCGGTACGGGTGCTGGGCGCGGCGGAGGACGTAGCGCGTGGCCTTCAGGCGACGCGGGCGCCGTCGAACGCGACGATCGAGTCGCTGGACGGCTGAGGGGCCTCGGCGAGGGTGGGGTAGTCGTTGTAGCCGGCCGCCCCGCCCACGTACATGAAGTACCGGTCCCGGACCGGGTTGAGCGGCGCGTTCCGGCGCAGCCGCTCGACCAGGTCCGGGTTGGCGAGGAAGGGGCGCCCGAGGGCGACCAGGTCCGCGCCGGCGGCCAGCATCCGCTCCGAGCCCTCGCGCACGGCCCGCGTGGTCAGGTCCGTCAGGACCGGGTTGCCGATCAGGGTGCCCGGCCACTCCCGGCGCAGCCGCCGGAACAGCGCGCTGTCCGGGTCCGCCCACACCAGGTGCAGATACGCAATGCCCTTCAGCCGCTCGACGAGCGCGGGGTACAGCTCCTGCGTCTCCCCCTCCTGGATGCCGTTCACGGTGTTGCCGGGGGAGACCCGGATGCCCACCCGCTCGGCGCCGATCGCGTCGGCCACCGCCTCGGTCACCTCCACCGCGAAGCGCACCCGGCGCTCGACCGAGCCGCCGTAGGCGTCGGTGCGGTGGTTGGTGTTGGCCGCCAGGAACTGGTGCAGCAGCATGCCGTTGGCCGAGTGCACCTCCACGCCCTCGAAACCGGCGTCCACGGCCCGGCGCGCGGCGGTGGCGAAGTCGGCGACGGTGGCGCGGATGTCGTCCGCGGTCATCTCGCGCGGCACGGCGGCCGGCCGGTGCCCGCCCGGTGTGAAGATCGTCTCCGGCAGCGGGACGGCGGAGGCGGAGACGGGGGTCAGTCCCGTCGTCGCCGGGTGGCTGACCCGGCCGCCGTGCTGGAGCTGCAGGAACATCCGCCCGCCGGCCGCCCGGACCGCGTCGGTGACCCGCCGCCAGCCGGCCTGGTGCCGGTCGGTGTGCAGGGCGGTGATGTCGGGATACGTCTGCCCGACCGCGTTGGGCGTGGTCCCCTCGGCGATGATCAGCCCGGCCGACGCCCGCTGGGCGTAGTGGGTGACCATCAGGTCGCTCGGGGTGCCGTCCGCCGCCGCGCGGTTGCGGGTCAGCGGGGCCATGACGAGGTGGTTGGGGAGGGTGAGGCGGCCGAGCCGGGCCGGGGCGAGGAAGTCCGTTGTCTGCGTCATGCCGAGAAGGTAGAACTTGACACCGGTGTCAGATTCAAGCCCTCTTTCCGGTGGAGGCGGACATGCGGATCGGCGAACTGGCCCGGCGCACGGGCGTCAGCGAGCGCTCCCTGCGCTACTACGAGACCCAGGGGCTGCTGCGCAGCGACCGCACCCCCGGCGGGCACCGCGACTACCCGGAGGCGGCCGTCGACCGGGTCATCCGCATCCAGGAGCTGTACGCGGCCGGCCTGCACAGCGACAAGATCCGGCAGCTGCTGCCCTGCATGCGGGACGCCGACGGCGGGCCTTCCACACGGGCCACGCCCCGGCTGGTCGCCGACCTCACCGTCGAGCGCGAGCGCATCGACCGGATGATCGCCGACCTGATGCGGTCACGGGAGACGCTGGACGAGGTGATCCGGACGGCGGGCGGGGGCTGAGGCGGGGCGAGCGGGGCGAGCGGGGTGGCCGGGCGGGGGGCTGACGCGGGGCGAGCGGGGTGGCCGGGCGGGGACTGACGCGGGGGCGAGCGGAGTGGCCGGGCGAGGGCTGACGTACCCCGCCCGCGGTGACCGGCGTACCCCCGAACGCCTCGCCCACCAGGAAACGCCCCCGCCCTCCGTGCGACGGTGACCGTACTCACGACGTACGGAGACCGCCATGGCCGACCTCCAGGACGACCTGCACGCCGGCACCAGGCTCGGCGAGCCGCCCCTCGCGGAGCCCACGGGGGACTTGGAGCCCTTGGGCCCTTCCCAGCCTTCCGGGTCCCCGGGGCCCTCGGGACCCGCGGACGCAGGGGAGGGTTCCGCCACGGAGGCGGGGCGGGGTTCGCCGGGGGACGTACGGGAGGGTGCCCCGGCGGACGTACTGGACCCTGACGCACTGGACGGCCGTGGCGCACTGGACGGCCCAGACGTACTGGAAGGCCCAGACGTACTGGACGGCTCTGACGTACCAGAAGGCCCTGGCGTACTGGAAGGCCCTGGCGTCTTGCAAGGCCCATCCCCGGACGCCCCCGAAGACTCCGCGGACGCGACCGCGCCCGAGGGCCCGCCGGACCCCCTGCGGCGCGCGCGCACCCTCCTCGCCGAGCACCCCGTCGCCGACGGCTACAGCGGGCTCCCGTGGGCGCTGCGGCACCTGCCCTGGTACGACCTCCAGCTCGGCGAGAGCGCGGTGGACACCGATGTGCCGCGGCTGCGCGAGGGCCGGGTCGGCGCGCTGTTCTGGGCGCTGCACCTGCCCGAGGGGCTCGCCGCCGACCGGGCCGTGGGCGCCACCCTGGAACAGCTGGACCTGGTGCGCACGGTGACCGTCAGCCATCCGGAGGGC
The DNA here is from genome assembly GCF_964272895.1 of Streptomyces sp. enrichment culture. Taxonomy (GTDB): domain Bacteria; phylum Actinomycetota; class Actinomycetes; order Streptomycetales; family Streptomycetaceae; genus Streptomyces. The sequence continues at coordinate 3,067,774 of NZ_OZ186832.1, read as the reverse complement.
CTGCGCCTGGCCCATACCGCCGGACAGGTCATCGACGCCCGCAACTGCGGCCGTGTCGCCGTGCTGGTCGGCCCCGCCGCGGCCGCCGCACTGGACGACTCGATCGGCATCCTGCGCGTGCTGCACAGCCTCGGACTGCGGGTGCTCACGCTCACCGGCACCTCCTGGGCCAGCGAGGCCGGGCTGACCCGGTTCGGCGAGGAGGTGGTGCGCGAGATGAACCGGCTCGGGGTGATCGCCGACCTCTCCGGCGCCTCCGAGGCGACCGTCGCCCGCACCCTCGCCGTGTCCCGGACGCCGGTCATGTGCACCCGGTCCGCCGCCCGTGCCCTGCGTCCCCACCCGGCCAACCTGCCCGACGATCTGCTCGCCGAGCTGGGCGCGGCCGGCGGCCTGTGCATGGTGCCGCTGACCGCCGAGCAGACGGGGCCGACGGTACGGGACGTCGCCGACCACCTCGACCATGTGCGGGCCGTCGCCGGCGCCGGCAGCGTGGGCCTGTCCGGCACCTACGACTCCGGTACCGCCCACCCCCAGGACCTGCCCGACGCCTCCGGCTACCCGCGCCTGATCGCCGAGCTGCTGCGCCGCGGCTGGTCCGAGGCCGACCTCGCCCTGCTGACCTGGGGCAACGTCCAGCGCGTCCTGCGCACCGCCGACTTCACCGCCCGCGCCGCCCAGCAGCGCCGCGAGCCGTCCACGGCCCGGATCGCCGAGCTGGACGGCTGACCTCCGCGGTTCTCAGCAGGCGCACAGACAGAACGGGTGCCCGGCCGGGTCGGCGTACACCCGCCAGCCGCGCGAGCGGTCCTCGGTGTCCAGCGGACGGGCACCGAGCGCCAGCACCTCCTTCTCGGCCGCGTCCAGGTCCTCGACGTTCAGGTCGAGGTGGAACTGCTGCGAGTGGTCGGCGGCCGGCCACGCGGGCGGCACGTATCCCGGTGCCGCCTGGAACGCCAGCGACTGCCCGCCCGGCACCTTCAGGTCCACCCACTCGCCCTCACCCTCGACGCTGCCGCCCAGGACACCGGCGTAGAAACCGGCGAGCGCGGCGGGGTCGGGACAGTCCAGGACGACGACACCCAGCTTGGCGACGGCCATGACTCCTCCTCGGGAATACGGGGTTACCGCTAGACGCTGGTAACCGGTAACCGTTACCCCATGCTCCCCCATTGGCGGTAACGTCGCAAGGGAGAAGCGGGGAGGTAGCGTGCAGCCATGAGCGAGAGATCACCCGCGCCCGGCGGCCTCGCCCTGATCGAGTCCCTGGTCAACACCCTGGACATCGAGTCGGGCGCCGACGCCCTCGACACGGCGGACGGCCGGGCGCGTCTCGGGCTCACCGAGGAGGACCTGCCCCGCGCCCGCGAACTGCGCGAGTCCCTGCGCGCCGCGCTCCTCGCCCACGCCGGGCACCCCCCGCACCGCCAGGTCACCCCGCTCGGCACCCTCCTCGGGGCGGCCCCCCTGCTGGTCGCGGTCGACGACAGCGACGGTTCCGCCCGCCTCGCCCCCGCCGACGACGGCCCCCTGCTCTCCCGCGTGGCCGCCGCCGTCGCCGAGGCACTGGTCGCCGGCACCTGGATTCGCCTCAAGGCGTGCGAGGCGCCCACCTGCCACTGGGCGTACTACGACCGCAGCCCCGCCGGACGCGGTCGCTGGTGCTCGATGCAGGTGTGCGGGGCCCGCGCCAAGATGCGCCGCTATCGCGCGAAATAGCGAGTCGCCCTGCCGGAGGACGTATCTGCGGCAGAATGCGAGAAGACGCCGGTTCGGCCGACTGAGCCTCGGCCGAACCGGCGTCGCCAGTTCTCGTGTGCGTGCACGCCTACGCGCGTACGGCTGTGCGCGTACGGCTGTGCGCCGCGTACGGCGATCAGGCCGCCGGACGCCCCATCGCCCGGTACGTCCACCCGGCCCGCCGCCATACCTCCGGATCCAGCGCGTTGCGCCCGTCGAGGAGCACCCGCTCCTTCACGGCCTCGCCCAGCGCCTCCGGGTCCAGCTCGCGGAACTCCCGCCACTCCGTCAGATGCAGTACGACGTCCGCGCCGCGCACGGCCTCCAGCGCACTGTCGGCGTAGCCCAGCGTGGGGAACAGCCGGCGGGCGTTGGCCATGCCCTTCGGGTCGTACACCGTGACCTGGCCGCCCTGGAGGTGGATCTGCCCGGCGACGTTCAGCGCGGGGGAGTCCCGTACGTCGTCCGAGTCCGGCTTGAAGGTCGCGCCGAGCACCGCCACGCGCCGGCCCAGGAAGGAGCCGCCGCCGAGGGCCTCGCGGGCCATCTCCACCATCTGGCCGCGCCGGCGCATGTTGATCGAGTCGATCTCGCGCAGGAACGTCAGCGCCTGGTCCGCGCCCAGCTCGCCGGCGCGCGCCATGAACGCCCGGATGTCCTTCGGCAGACAGCCGCCGCCGAAGCCGATGCCGGCCCGCAGGAACTTGGCGCCGATCCGGTCGTCGTACCCGATGGCCTCCGCGAGCTTCGCCACATCGGCGCCCGCGGCCTCGCACACCTCGGCCATCGCGTTGATGAAGGAGATCTTCGTCGCGAGGAAGGAGTTCGCGGCGGTCTTCACCAGCTCGGCCGTCGGGAAGTCGGTGACCACGAACGGCGAGCCGTCGCCGATCGGTGTGGCGTACACCTCGCGCAGCAGCTTCTCCGCGCGCTCACTGCGCACGCCGACCACGATGCGGTCGGGGTGCAGGGTGTCCTGCACGGCGAAGCCCTCGCGCAGGAACTCCGGGTTCCAGGCCACCTCGGCGTCCGCCCCGGCGGGCGCGTGCTCGGCGAGGTAGGCGGCCAGCCGCTCGGCGGAGCCGACCGGGACGGTCGACTTGCCGACGACGAGGGCGGGGCCCTTCAGATGCGGGGCGAGCGAGGCGAAGGCGGCGTCGACGTACGACATGTCGGCCGCGTACTCGCCGTGCCGCTGCGGGGTGTTCACACAGACGAAGTGGACGTCACCGAAGGCGCCCGCCTCGGCGTAGTCGGTGGTGAACCGCAGCCGCCCGGAGGACCCCTCGATCCCGGCCACATGCCGGCGCAGCAGCTCCTCCAGCCCCGGCTCGTACATCGGCACCCGGCCCTGCCGCAGCAGGTCGATCTTCTCCTCGACGACATCGAGCCCGAGCACCTCGAAACCCAGCTCCGCCATGGCGGCTGCGTGGGTGGCGCCGAGATAACCGGTGCCGATCACGGTGATCTTCAGGGCCATGGACGCTCCAGAGGTGTGCCGAAGGTGATGCGCTGCCCGAGCATATCCGGGGCGCGCGGGCACTCCTCCGCGGGCACTTTCTCCCTGCTCTTCCCGGCTGTCGCCTAGCTCACGTATCACTGAAGTGAGCGGGGGCACTAAAATTTGGGTTACTTAACGGTAATTAGCGTCAGCACCACAGCGTCTTTGGAGCGTGAGTGACCTTGGCCGGATCGGCTGACTTCGACCTGTACCGCCCGTCCGAGGAGCACGACATGCTCCGCGACGCCGTCCGCTCCCTGGCCGAGGCGAAGATCGCGCCGTACGCCGCCGCGGTGGACGAGGAGGCGCGCTTCCCGCAGGAGGCGCTGGACGCGCTGGTCGCCAGCGACCTGCACGCCGTCCACGTACCGGAGACGTACGGCGGCGCGGGCGCGGACGCCCTCGCCACGGTGATCGTGATCGAGGAGGTGGCGCGCGTGTGCTGCTCCTCCTCCCTGATCCCCGCGGTGAACAAGCTGGGCTCGCTCCCGGTGATCCTCTCCGGCTCCGAGGAGCTGAAGAAGAAGTACATGACCCCGCTCGCCAAGGGCGACGCGATGTTCTCGTACTGCCTCTCCGAGCCGGACGCGGGCTCCGACGCGGCCGGCATGAAGACGAAGGCGGTCCGCGACGGCGACCACTACGTCCTCAACGGCGTCAAGCGCTGGATCACCAACGCGGGCGTGTCCGAGTACTACACGGTGATGGCCGTCACGGACCCGACGAAGCGCAGCAAGGGCATCTCCGCCTTCGTCGTCGAGAAGTCCGACGAGGGCGTCTCCTTCGGCGCCCCCGAGAAGAAGCTCGGCATCAAGGGCTCCCCGACCCGCGAGGTCTACTTCGACAACGTCCGCATCCCCGCCGACCGCATGATCGGCGAGGAGGGCACGGGCTTCGCCACCGCGATGAAGACCCTGGACCACACCCGCATCACCATCGCCGCCCAGGCCCTCGGCGTCGCCCAGGGCGCACTGGACTACGCCAAGGGCTACGTCCAGGAGCGCAAGCAGTTCGGCAAGCCCATCGCCGACTTCCAGGGCATCCAGTTCATGCTCGCCGACATGTCCATGAAGATCTCGGCGGCCCGCGCCCTGACCTACCAGGCGGCAGCCGCCTCCGAGCGTGGCGACGCGGACCTCACGTACCTGGGCGCGGCGGCCAAGTGCTTCGCCTCCGACGTGGCCATGGAGGTCACCACGGACGCGGTCCAGCTCCTCGGCGGCTACGGCTACACCCGTGACTACCCGGTCGAGCGCATGATGCGCGACGCCAAGATCACCCAGATTTATGAAGGCACGAACCAGGTCCAGCGCATCGTGATGGCGCGCAACCTCCCGTAACGGCTCCGCTCAGGGAAAGCCCCGGCCACCACCCCAGCGGGCCGGGGCTTCGCCGTCCTCGCCGTCAGATTTCGAGGGCCTTCGCGTACTCCTCGAAGGGCACGGAAGCCGCCAGCGCGATGCGCCGCCATTCCAGGTACGGGGTGATGTCGCCCGTGATCAGCTCACGATTGATCTGCGTGCCGTCGGGGCGGTAGTTGAGCTCGACGACGGTCGTCTCGTCGAACATCCAGAAGTCCTGCTCGGGCAGTCCGGGATTCGGCCGATCGGTCAGGTCGATGATGCGGTAGTCCTCCCCGGCGGCGACGTTCGTGGGCACTGCCCAGGAGAAGAGATACCGGCTGTACGGCGTGAGCGGCCGCCGCACGATCTTGGCGCGGGTCATCGTCCGCCCCGCTTCCACGTGCCCCTTGATGATCCCGTGCCACCTGGCATTGAAGCCCTCGGGCATCGGTTCCCCCGCCTTGAAGGCACTGAAGGTCGTGTTCTCGCCGGGCATGGTGTACGTCTGGTGCGTTTCGAGCCGGAAGGCGGACCGCTGGAAGTCCCGGAAGTACGCCTTCCATTCGTCGCCGTCCAGGTACACAGGTTCAGCCTCGGGGTCGGGCACGGTCAGCCTCCGTCCGGTGCGCCCTGTTCCAGAAGGCCAGGGCTTTGCCGATCAGTTCCTTGGCGGCGCCGCCGTACGACGCCGCCTCGCTCACGGCGTCGAACGCCTTGTGATGGAGGGCGATCTCGACCGGGTCGGTGATGTCCACGCCTGAGGAGACGAGTTCGTAGTGGACGCGGCCTCCCTCGAACATGTTGAAGCCCGGCATCGGGAGCACCCCCGTCTCGGCGGTGGCAGGCAGGATCCCCAGGTTGAGTGAGGGAAGCTCGATGTCACGGAGGAGCCGTTCCATCTGCTCGGCCATCACCTCGGGTCCCCCGATGTTCGTGTACAGGGCCTGTTCGCCGAGGATCACGTCGTAGCGGTGCTCGCCGTCATGGAGAACCTGCTGGCGCTCCATGCGCTTCGCGACCCCGGCCGGCACGTCGTCCGGGACACCGAGAAAGTCGACGACCTGGCGGAGGACCACGGTCGCGTACGCCTCGGTCTGGAGCGTGCCCCAGATCATGCCGGGAACGTACGCCTTGCCGTGCCGGGTCTCCCGGTACCAGCGGATCACCTCATCCTGAATGTCCTCAGTACCGGTGGACAGCCGCTGTCGCCACGGCATCGGGATCGTCACTGATCTCCTCCTCTGGTAGCCAACTCACCTTACTGGGCAAGGGAGTTCGGGATTCGAGCGGTTCGGGGAGCATGTCACCACCGCGAGCGACAGATACGACGGACGTTCGAGATAGAGGCCGAGGGAGACGTCGCCTCCCGATCCCAGCCTCGCCGCCGCGGAGTCGACCAGCGAGGCAATGCGGACGACATCGCGGTCCCTCTCGGAGGTGAACCGGTGCGCGTACTCGGCCAGGCACTCGCCGAGCCAGGCCGCTGCTTCCTTGGCCTCGTCCCAGGTGCCACGGATCAGCGAACGGGGCTTGACGAGCCAGTACGCCGTCTCGATCGGGGGCAGGTCCGAGACGGGGAACTCCGCCGCGACCTCCCGGTAGCGCTGGGCCAGCTCCGGCTTGCTGCCGGGGGGAGGCGGCTCGGGGTGCGGGGGCCGCCGTAACGCTTCCTGGTCGAAGCGCTCCTTCGGTCCGGTCCACAGATAGCCGTGATGGTGCACAGGTCGTTCCCCTGGGCGCAGGGTGCGGTCCGGCCGGCCCGCCGGAAAAGACAGAGGGGCCGACCGGGTGGGACGTGTCAGGCACTCAGCCCGAACCGCGCCGGGTCGATACCGGCCGCCGCCAACTCCGCCGAGGTGAAGCGCAGCGGCTCCAACTCCGGCCGCTTGCTGTCCCCGAGAGCCCAGACGCCGTCGGCGATCCGGGCGAGGACGACACATCCCTCGGTGCAGGGGCCGCCGCATGCCTGGACGAAGTCGACCGTGGTGATGTCGAGGTCGTACACGTCGGTCACGTTCATCGCTGTCCTTTCTGCGCTGCTGACCGCGGCTGGCGCTGACCGCCGCCGCGGGTTCCGAACGGCACGTCAGGGGAGGGGAGACAGGCGCCTCACGGCAAGTGCGCTTCCGCGTGGTGTCGACGAAGCTCGGCATTCCCTGGGAAGCAGCGCTGTGGTCGCCTTTTCCTTGCGGTATCCCGGTGCCTGCCATGGATCCCTCCCTCATTCGATGCCCCACTCATGATGGTGCGCAGCAAGAGAGATGCCCAGCTTTATTGGCGTAGTCGGGTAAAGGTCATGATCGAAACCGATGAGCCCATTCGGAGAGTAGCTCTCGACCTTCGTCTCCGAACGAGGCGGATCCTTCATGCACGGCGAATTCGGTCAGGTATGCGGATACGTCCCGGTGGTCACGGAAAATCATCGCACCGGTCTGCGTCTCGACTGTCGCTATCCGTGAGTCATAGACCGTGAAGGTGTTCAGCGGCGCCGTGGGCAGGTAGCCCTCCAATGGAATGACTCCGAGTCGGATGTTGGGCAGCAAACTGAGCGATATAAGCCTGTCCACTTGCACGGCCATGGCTGGGGCGGGAAGGAAGGGCCATCGCACTGCCTGTTCCGTCAGGATGAAAGTGAAGCGTTTGGAGGTGTCGTAGAGGACCGACTGCCGTTCCAGCTTCTTCGCAATCGCCTTGCTGTGGTCTCCGGGAATGTGAGCCAGGCTGGCCCGGACGTACTCCGGGGTTGCGAGCAGGCCGGTCACCATGGACAGAAGGAAATAACGAAATTCACTGGAAGATCGCTCGAACCCGGCCAGTTCATTTTGCTTCTTTTCCAGACCTGTTCGGCGCTGAGACCAGACGTCTTGCCACTCGGTGTTGGCGGTGCGGGCCAGTTCCGCTATGCGGGAGGCAAGATCAGGGGGTGCTTCCAGTGCTCTGAGAATCAGCTCGACATCAACGAGGGTCGGTGTCAGCTTCCCGCGTTCGATATTGCTGATCTTGGTCTGGGACATGTTGCAGCGCTGAGCGAGCCGGATCTGCGTGATCCCGGCTCGCTTGCGGAGCGCATTGAGCATCTCAGCCAGGTCTGCCCTGGACTGGCCCAGCTCGTTCGGTTCAAACGTCAAGGCCCTTCACGTACTCCTCGAAGGGCACCGACTCGGCCAGCGCGATGCGCTGGTATTCGATGAAGGGTGCCACGTCACCCTCGTACACTTCTCGGCTGATCTGCGTGCCGTCGGGCTCGTAGTTCATCAGCACGACTTCCTTCTTGTCGAACATCCAGAAGTCCTGGACTCCGGCCAGAGGATTGTCCCTGCCGGTCACATCCATGATTCTGATGTCCTCGCCGGCCCACACATGCGGCCGGTAGTACATGAACTCGTACTGAAGGTAGGTCGAGAGGGGGCGGGTGACGATGTGGACGCGGCCCTTGCTCTTTCCTTCTCGGCGCACCCTCCTCAAATCCTCGGTGTAGGCGTTTGAGTGGGTGTGAGGGTCGATGCGTTCACCTGCCAGGTAGGCCCGGATCTCTTCTTCCTCCTGGGGGACGTTGTAGGCGGGAAGGGTTTCCAGTCGCCACGCCTCGTGTTCGAAGTCCCGGAATTTGGCCTGCCAGGCGTCACCATCCAAGAGCACGAACAGCCTCCCTGAGAACCGTTTCGGGGATCTCCACCAGGGCCTCACCCTCCGGAGGTCGGAAGGCGGAGGAGAGGTCGCCCTGAACAATGATCGAACCGCTTGCCGTCCGGTAGACGTTGGGGCAGTCGTTCTGGTTGCACTCCCCGTTTCCGTTACCGGTGAGCCGGGTCAGTTCTTCGCGCGGCATGCCGAACCCCCTTATGGCCGGCCCCCGGTGGGGCCTCCTCGAGACGACCGTACGAGGGTGACTCGCCTCCGTCCATGAAGGATCGCCAATATTTGCGTTGTCGGGTAAGGATCTTGGTCGCGACTCGGGAGGGCGGGCCCCTCAGGAGCGGGAAGCGGCTTCCGTCGCAAACGGGAGGAAGTCCGCCCACGAGGCCGAAGGGAAGACGAGGTGGGGGCCGGTGGCGGACTTGGAGTCGCGGATGTGGATGGTGGTGGGGGAGGTGGCTATCTCAAGACAGTTGGCGGCCTCCGCGCTGTACGTGGACTTCCGCCAGGTGAGTTCGGACATGGCAGGACTCCTCACAGTTCCTTGGCGATGCGGCGGATGAGGTCACGGGACTCGGGCTCGGGCAGGGCGCGCGACTCCATGCGGTCCAGCACTGAGCGGTACCGGTCCAACTGGGCTTCGGCGTCCAGGAATTCGCAGCCATGGTCAGTGTCCAGGACGACGGTGTCGAGCTGGGGGACCGGGCCGGTCGCGTAGGTGATCGGCTGGCCCGAGGCAGGGAAGCCGGTCTGGCCGAAGGGGATCACCCGCACGGTGACGGTGGGCTCCTCGCTCATCGCCAGGAGGTGGCGGAGCTGGGCGCGGGAGATGTCCGGGCCGCCGAAACCCATGCGCAGGGCCGCCTCGTGGACGACGGCGGTGTACGGCGTGGGGGTGCCCTCGAAAAGAACGGACTGGCGTTTCACCCGGTACGAGACGCGGTGCTCGATCTCGTACGGGCGCAGTGGCGGGACCGCTTCGCGCATGGTGGCGCGGGCGTGTTCCGGCGTCTGCAGCAGGCCCGGCATGTGGACCGTTACGGCGACGCGCATCGCACCGGCGTGGTGTTCGAGTTCGGCGAGGTCGAGGAGGCCGGAGGGAAGGTTGTCGCGGTACTCCTCCCACCACCCCCGTGTCCGGGCGCCCGTCATTCCGGCGAGGGCGTCGACGTACGCCTCGTCGGGACAGCTGTAGTTGCGCGCCAGCGTGCGTACGCGATCGGCACTCACGGCGTACCGGCCGGCCTCGATGTTGCTGATCCGTGCTTGCGGGCCGCCGAGCAGTGCGGCGGCTGCCGTCGAGGTGAGTCCCGCGCGTTCGCGCAGCTTCCGCAGCTCGGCGCCGAGGCGCTGCTGGCGCAGGGTCGTGGTGGGGGCTGGGGGCATGGCGCGTCGCTTCTCTCCTCGGCGTGGGCTCACAGCGTCACTCACACGGGTGGCTATTGGTAGATCTTCGGAGATCCAATGGAAGAACTTACAACTGCGCCGCTATGTTGTGCTCTGCCGCCCAACTCCCCGCCCCATAAGCCGGAAGCGCACCACCCCAGGCACTGCCACCGCACGGCGCGGCCGTTGGGTCAGCCCGCATCCCCTTCCTCCCGGAGGTCTCCATGGGCACCGTATCCCTGCCCGACACCTGGGTGTACGCCCTGCGCCTGCCGCATGACCCCAGAGCCGCACGCGTCGCACGCATGACCGTTCGGGCGGCGTTGGGCGGGCACGGCAGGCATGAACTGATCGACACCGTCGAGCTGTTGACGTCGGAGCTGGTCGGCAACGCCTACCGGCACACCCGCGGCCCCTGCTCCGTGCGGCTCACCGGGCTGAGCGACGGACGGCTGCGCGTCGGTGTGTGGGACAGCCATCCGCGCATTCCCGCGCCCTTCGGCGAGCCGCCCGGCCGCCGGGTCCCCGCCGCCCCACCCGACGCGGTCGGCGGGCGGGGGCTGCGCCTCGTGCAGGAGTGCGCCGACTCGTGGGGCGCGTTCTCCCTCGGGGGCGAGGCGCGCGGCGCCGGGAAGCTGCTGTGGTTCGAGGTGCGGGATCGGCGCCCCTGACCGGCGCCGGCCGGCTTCAGTCCTCGTACCCCTCCGCCGCCCTCTTCTCCCGCAGCTCCATGATCGCGCGCCGCCGCGCCAGGCGGTGGGTGCGGCGGATCTGGGCCTCCTGGTAGCGGCGGCGGTCGCGGTCGGTCTCGGGGATGACCGGCGGGACCAGCCGGGGCTTGCCGTCGGCGTCGACCGCGGCGAAGACGAGGTAGGCGGAACCGACCTGGGTCGGCGGGGCGGACTCGTTCCAGCGTTCCGCGAGGACCCGTACGCCGACCTCCATGGAGGTGCGGCCGGTCCAGTTGACCTGGGCCTTCACATGCACCAGGTCGCCGACGCGGACCGGCTCGAGGAAGGCCATCTCGTCCATGGAGGCGGTCACGGCCGGGCCGCCGCTGTGGCGGCCGGCGACCGCGCCCGCCGCGTCGTCCACCAGCTTCATGATCACGCCGCCGTGCACCGTACCCAGGAGGTTGGTGTCGTTGTGGGTCATGATGTGGCTGAGCGTGGTGCGGGACGCCGACGTGGGCTTGCCCGGGATGTCCGGATGGCTCGTGTCGGCGGTGCTGGCCTGGTCTGTCATGGCCTCCACCTTATGCCGAACCGACAAGCGGGGAATTTGTGTCAGGTTGGCAACAGCACTGCCCCCGTTTTCCTCCCTCTCTTGTAAAGCACACCTCCGCGCCCGGCACACTGGGGCCCATGAACGATTGGCCCGAGGGATGGTCCGACCAGAACCGCGACAACCGCGGCCCCCGCTACGGTCGCGGCAGCGCCGGCGCACAGCCCGAGGGCGCGCGGGTGATGCCGCAGGTCCGGCGCGGGCAGCCCGCGGGCGGCTACCAGGCGCCGCCGCAGCATCCCGGAGTCCCGCAGCAGCCGTCGTACGTCAACGGCGGCGGTGACGACTTCGGCGGCTACGACAGCGGCTACAACACCGGCCAGGTCTACGGCAGCCCCGCCGGCCGCGGTCCGGGCGGTCCGGGTGGGACGGGTCACACCGGCGGCCCGCGGCCCGACTGGCGCCGCCGTATCAAGTGGACCGCGATCACGGTCACGACCGTGCTGGTCGTCACAGCGGTCGGCACGTACTTCTGGGCCGACTCCAAGCTCAACCGCGAGGTCGACCTCTCCAAGGTCATCGAGCGGCCGGAGGCGGGCGAGGGCACGAACTACCTCATCGTCGGCTCCGACAGCCGCGCCGGCATGACCTCGGAGCAGAAGAAGGAACTGCACACCGGTTCCTCCGAGGGCAAGCGCACGGACTCGATGATGATCCTGCACACCGGCGACGGCGCCCCCACGCTGATCTCCCTGCCCCGTGACTCGGACGTGGAGATCCCCAGCTACAAGGGCTCCGAGTCCGGCAAGCTCTACGAGGGCACCGGCAGACACGTGAAGCTGAACGCCGCGTACGCCGAGGACGGCCCCGAGCTGCTGGTGCGGACCGTCGAGTACAACACCGGCCTGCACATCGACCACTACGTCGAGATCGGCTTCGCCGGGTTCGCGAACATCGTCGACGCGGTCGGCGGCGTCGAGATGGACATCCCGCAGGACATCAAGGACACCAAGTCCGGCGCGGACTTCAAGAAGGGCAAGCAGACCCTCAACGGCCAGGAGGCCCTCGCCTTCGTCCGCACCCGCTACGCGCTGGCCGGCTCCGACCTGGACCGCACCAAGAACCAGCAGAAGTTCCTCTCCGCCCTCGCCAACCAGGTCGCCACCCCCGGCACCGTCCTCAATCCCTTCAAGCTCTACCCGACCATGGGCGCGGGCCTGGACTCCCTCATCGTCGACAAGGACATGGGCCTGTTCGACCTCGCCGACATGTTCTGGGCCATGAAGGGCGTCAGCGGCGGCGACGGCAAGTCCATGAACATGCCCCTGGCCGGCTCCACCGGCGGCAACCTGCTCTGGGACAAGGACAAGGTCAAGACGCTGGTCGAGCAGCTCAAGAACGACGAGAAGGTCACCGTCTCGGGCGACTGAGCGACGGGGCCGCCGCCGATGGCGGCCCGCAGGCTACGAACACCCCACCTCGTCCCCCCGCACCACCCCGAACTCCCCTTGCCGGGCGTTCTCCGCTCGGACCTTGCGGACCTTGGTCCAGTCGGTGCCGACGATGACCTTGAGGGTGGGGCCCTGGCCGGGGACGGGGCGGAGTTCGCTGCCGGGGAGGGCGGTGGCGAGGGACTGGGCGGAGCGGTCCCAGCGGGGGTCGTGGGCGACGATCGTGCGCTTGACGTCGGGCCGGGCGGCGTTGGCCGGCTGGCGGGTGGTGCGGAAGCCGGTCGCGGCGAGGGCCGCGTCGACACGGCGGCCGAGGCCGGGGGTGGCGGTGCCGTTCTCGACCTGGACGCGGATCTGCTGGGGGGCGACCGGCACCAGGGCCGCGGGGGCGGTGCGGGGGCGGTGCGCGGCCAGCGGCTTGTCGTCGCGCAGGGACTGGAACAGCCGGGCCGACTTGACCGGGTCCCATTTCAGGGTGGAACCGATGCCCTCCACGGCGTAGCCCATCCGCCCGATGGGGACGGTGGCGAACTCCGAGGAGGAGGGGGAGAAGTTGCGCATGGCGCGGCCCAGGTCGAGCAGCTCGTCGGTGCCGAAGCCCCGGTCCGCGCGGACCGAGCCGAGCACCGCGCGGGTGACGTCACGGAACTTCAGCGGGTTCAGCAGGACCCCGGAGGAGGTCGCCCGCTCCACCAGCGCGGCCAGGAAGCGCTGCTGGCGCTGCATCCGGCCGAGGTCGGAGGCGCCGTCGACATGGCGGGCGCGGACGTACTGGAGGGCCTGGCCGCCGCTCAGATCGTGCTCACCGGGGGGCAGGTCGAGGCCGGTGTAGGAGTCCGTGAGGCGGTCGGCCGTGCAGATGCGCACCCCGCCCAGCACGTCCACCGTCTTCATGAAGCTGGTGAAGTCGACCTCCAGATAGTGGTCGATCTTCACTCGGGTCATCTGCTCGACCGTGCGCACGGTCAGCTGCGGCCCGCCCTCGGCGTAAGCCGCGTTCAGTTTCACCGGGTGCGGGTCGTGCCGTTCGCCGGTGGTGCGGTCGGTGTGGGCGGGCAGCTCGGCGTAGGAGTCGCGGGGGAGGCTGACGACGCTGGCCCGCTCCCGGTCCTCCGAGATATGCACGATCATGATCGTGTCGGTGCAGTGGCAGGGGGCCCCGCCGAGCCGGTACCTGCGGCGCTCGTCCTCGGTGATCCGGTCGCGGCCGTCGGTGCCGACGAGCAGGATGTTCGTGCCGTGCCCGGCGCGCGGCCGGTTCTTCATGTCCTTGAACGGGTCCACGCGGGCGATGTCCGCGTCGAGGCTGGTGACGACGGTGTGCCCGATGCCCGCGGCGGCGAGCACCACCACCGACAGGCTCGTGGCCACCCGCATGGCCCAGCGGGGCCGTCTGGTGCGGGGTGCGCGGCGGGGCGGCCGCGGGCGGGGCTGTGGCCGGCCGGGGGACCTGGGCGGCGTGGGCAAGGGACACCTCCGGGCGAGAGGGACACCTCCGGGCGAGGCCGTACGCGGATCGTGAGCACCGTAGGCCCATACGATCTGCGGTCCGGGGCGGCACCACGGCCGGGGCGCACCGGTGTCCCCCGTTCGCGGTAACGTGAGCCCCCTATGAATGCCAACTCCGACGTGCAGCTCCCCGCCGTTTCTGTGATCATGCCCGTCCTCAACGAGGAGCGGCATCTGCGTCACGCCGTCCAGGCGATCCTCGCGCAGGAGTACGCCGGCGAGATGGAGGTCGTGATCGCCCTCGGTCCGTCCACGGACCGTACCGACGAGATCGCGGCCGAGCTGGTGCGCGAGGACCCTCGCGTGCACACCGTGCCCAACCCGAGCGGCCGCACCCCGGCCGCGCTGAACGCGGCGATCAAGGCGTCCCGGCATCCGGTCGTCGTCCGCGTCGACGGCCACGGCATGCTCTCGCCGGACTACATCGCGACGGCCGTACGGCTCCTGGAGGAGACCGGCGCGCAGAACGTCGGCGGCATCATGCACGCCGAGGGCGAGAACGACTGGGAGCACGCGGTCGCGGCCGCGATGACCTCGAAGATCGGCGTCGGCAACGCCGCCTTCCACACCGGAGGCCAGGCCGGTCCCGCCGAGACCGTGTACCTCGGGGTCTTCCGGCGCGAGGCGCTGGAGCAGCAGGGCGGGTACAACGAGGAGTTCATCCGCGCCCAGGACTGGGAGCTGAACTTCCGTATCCGTGAGGCGGGCGGGCTGATCTGGTTCTCGCCCGAGCTGCGGGTGTCGTACCGGCCGCGGCCGAGCGTGAAGGCGCTGGCCAAGCAGTACAAGGACTACGGGCGCTGGCGGCACGTCGTGGCCCGCTACCACTCCGGCTCCATCAACCTGCGCTATCTCGCGCCGCCGGTGGCGGTGTGCGCGATCGCGGCAGGGATCGTGGTGGGCGCGGCGCTGACGCCGTGGGGCTTCGTGATCCCCGGCGGGTATCTCGGGGCGATCGTCGCGGGCTCGGTGCCGGCGGGCAAGGGGCTGCCGCTCAAGGCGCGGCTGCAGATCCCCGTGGCCCTCGCCACCATGCACATGTCGTGGGGCTGGGGCTTCCTGACCAGCCCCAGGTCGCTGGCCCGCAAGGTGATCGCGAGCCGGCGCCCGGCCGTGAAGGCGGAGGCCGGCACCCGCTGAAGATCGGCGCCGGCGGTGGTGCGCTCCCCGCAGTAGGGACCACCGCCGGGCGGGCCGCCGTCAGAAGCGGTAGGGCTCGTAGACGTCCATGCACTTACCGCTGTCCGCGCCGTTGAGCGCGTCGGCGTCCGCGGGGAGGTCACCGGCCTTCGGCGGGGTCTTCTTCGGATAGGCCGTGCCCGAGCGCCAGTCGGCACCCACCACCACCGTCACCCCGGAGACCTCGGGCGAGCGCTTGACCGAACTCAGCGGGATGCCCAGCGACTTGGCGACCCGCTGGGCGTCGCCCTGCAGGTCCGCGCTGGGGTAGCGCACCACGGTCAGCTCCTCGGCGTACGACCCCGAGGTGTCCGCCGCCGCCAGCGTGAACCCCTTCTGCACCAGGGCCTGCGCGAGTGCGCCCGCCCGGCCGTCGACCACGCCGAGCGTCTCGGAGCGGGTGGCGTTCTGCACCAGCACACCGATCTCGCCGGCCGGGGCGGCCGGGTCGGAGGACAGGACTTCCTTCGGCTTCCGCGTCGCCGGCTTCTCGGTGCCGTTCTTGTCGAAGGGCACGTCGTCGCGGAGCATCTCCCAGACCCGCTCGGCTGCGTCGCCCTTGGGGACCACATGGTTGCGGTTCTGGGGGTCCTCGGCCCACGGCATGGTCATCATGGTGATCCGCTCCGGCGGTACGGACTTCAGCTCCATGCCCAGGTCGTAGAGCTTCTTGACCGTGCCGATCTCCTCGGACACCGTCAGCGCGTCGGTCGCCGCCTCGGCCAGGTCCATCAGGCGGCCGGTGTCGGTGAACACGTTCTGCTTCCGCAGCTCGCGGATCATGGACGACATGTACATGTGCTGGGCCTTGGCCCGCTGGATGTCGCTGCCGAAGGCGTGCCGCGTCCGCAGCCAGCGCAGCGCGTCCTCGCCCTTGATCCGGTGCGGGCCCTTGGTCAGCTTCAGGCCCGAACCGCCGGGCACACCGGGCAGCGGACGGTCGTGCACGTTCTGGTTCACGCACACCTCGACGCCGCCGACGGCGTCGGCCATGTCGACCACGCCGGCGAAGTCGATCGTCATCCAGTGGTCGATGTAGACGCCGGTGAGGTTCTGCCAGGTGGCCAGGGTGCAGCCCGCGCCGCCGTGCGCCAGCGACTGGTTGATGATGTCGTTGGTCGCCGCGTACTCCGTGCCCGTCTCAGGGTCCGTGCACTTGGGTATGTCGACGCGGGTGTCGCGCGGGATGCTCACCACGGCGGCGCTCTCGCGGTCCGCGGACAGATGGATC
The DNA here is from genome assembly GCF_964272895.1 of Streptomyces sp. enrichment culture. Classification (GTDB taxonomy): domain Bacteria; phylum Actinomycetota; class Actinomycetes; order Streptomycetales; family Streptomycetaceae; genus Streptomyces. The sequence continues at coordinate 3,051,574 of NZ_OZ186832.1, read as the reverse complement.
AGCATCTGCACATCGCCCAGCGGGGGGTTGCCGCGGTTGTCCTTGCTGCCGCCCAGTGCCACGTTCTCGTCGGAGTTACGGCTGTCGGAGCCGATGAGCAGGATGTTCAGCGGCGTCTGCCCGGCGGCGTTCGGCGCGGTCCTGGTCGCCTTGGAGTCGCCGGAGTTGCGCTTGCCCTTGTCGATGTTGTTGTTCAGGTGCTGGTAGTAGAGGTAACCCGCCCCGGCCGTGCCCACGATGAGCACCGCCAGCGTGCCCGCCGACCACCTCAGCACCCGGTGTCTGCGCGGGGCGCGGCGTCTGCCGCGTCTGCGGTCGCCCGCCGCGTCCACGGACGGCGTGTCGTCGCCTCCGTCGTCGCGGTGAGCGTGCCGGGCCTGTTCGGCCGTCCCCTCCTGCACGCTGTTCTGCGTCACCTCTGAGTCCTCCCCACCCCTGGGCCGCCGAACGGGCCTGCCGCTCGCCCTTTAGGACGCGCGGCAGGCCCGCTCGGTCTCCTGCGTACGCTCAGCTGGCGCACTGAACCTTGTCTGCCGTGGTCTTGTCCGCCACGTCGATCTTCGCGGGGCCCGTCAGCGGGATGCCCGCCCCCTTGAAGTCCCGGCCCAGGGTCAGTGTCATCGTCGGCAGGCCCTGGGCGTTGGTCACACTCTCGCCCGGCTTCATCGCGGCACCGGACAGCCCCATCATCGCAGCGAGCGCGCGGGCCTGGTCGGCCTGCTCGGGCGCGTACTCCAGCGTGGTCTTCGCCAGGCCGGCCGGCGCGTTGCCGCCGTTCTCCGACTTGCTGACGCCCTTCTCCAACTGGAGCCAGCTGAGCGTGCTCTGCGCGGCGCCGTCCTTGCCGCTGCCGTTGAGGATCTGCACCCGCACCTCGGAGGCGGGCGCCTTGGTGCCCTTCAGACGGGCCGCGACGGCCGCCCTCTCCTTCTTCTGCTTCTGCTTGACCTCGGTGAAGGAGACGTCGTTCTTGATGGCCTCGAAGATCGGCGGCGCCTTCACCTCGTCCGGGACCACGGTCACCTTGATGGTCTCGTTGGGGTTGTCCTTCACCGGCACGGTGGTGAAGGAGATGTTCTTCGTCGGGACCTTCTTGATCTCCAGCGCGATGTCCTTGAGCGTGCCGACCTTGCCGATGGCCTTGTCGACGGTCAGTGCCTCGGTCGCCGCCTCCGCCAGCTTCACCAGCTTCTTGGGGTTGGTCAGCGTGTCGCTGGAGGACATCTTGCGCATCAGGGACGCCAGGAACTGCTGCTGCACCTTGATGCGGTCCAGGTCGCCCTCGTTGCCCCAGGCGTGCCGGGTGCGGACGAACGCCAGGGCCTGCTCGCCCTCGACCGTGGAGGGGCCCGCGGGCAGCACCAGGCCGGACTTCTTGTCGTTCACGGCCTTCTCGACACACACGTCGACGCCGTCCACGGCCGTGGTCAGCGTCTTGATGGCGTTGAAGTCGGCCATCATGAAGTGGTCCGGCTTGATGCCGGTCAGTTCGTGGACCGTGCGCATGGTGCAGCCCGCGTCCCGGCCGGCGACGCCGAGGCTGTAGCCGAAGCGCTCGTCCTCGACGCCCGGAATGGTCGCGAAGGAGCCGTCCTCCTGCTTGGTGTCGCAGTCCGGGATGTCCACCTTCATGTCACGCGGAATGCTCAGCACGGTGGCGTTCGTGCGGTCCTTGGCCACGTGCAGCAGCAGCGTGGTGTCGGCGTGACCGGTGGTGTTCTCCTTGTCGCCGTAGCTCTCGTTGCCCTCGCCGGTGCGCTTGTCCGTGCCGATCAGCAGGATGTTGAACGCCTCGTCCTTGCGGAAGTGGCTGGAGCCCGCGGTGCCGATGTCGGTCGTGTCGACATTGCCCTCGAGGTGCTTGAGGTAGAGGTAGCCGCCCACACCGGCGACGAGCACGACCAGCGCCATGCTGCCGCCGGTCCACATCACGATCTTCTTGGCCTTGCCCGCCTTCTTCGCCGGGCGCCGTCCCCGCCGTCCCGGCGGCGGCTCCTCGGGCGCCCCGCGGCGCCGGCGCGGCGACGGTACGTCCCGGGCGGGCGCCTCGGGTGTGCCGCGGCGCGGCGCGGCGGTACGGGAGCGGACCGCGCCCTCGGCGCGGCGCGCGGCGCTGCGCGGTCCGGGAACGCCCGCAGGCGACTGCGCTGGGGAATCACCCAGTCGCAATTCGTATTCGCCGGTGTTCGGATTGAGCACCCACTGGTCTGCGGGGTCGATGTTGTCCGCCCGCCCACGGCCTTGCGCGTCCACGGTTGTCCGAATCCTCCGTCGGGGCCACGCGGCGCCTTCCCCCTCAAAGGCGCTCGGGTCTCGTACAAACAGTGCGCGACCCCGGAGGAGGACCTCGTCGGACCTCCGGGCCGGGGGCACCGGAAGCGCTCACACTATCCGCCCAGTTCAGCGTGGGGCGACGGCGGTGACAAATTCCACGTACCTACAACCGGGCAATACCACCCATTTCTTTGAACGTGCGTTCGCCCGCGCCCGCCGTCTTGGGCTTCGCTTTACCCGCAGTCGTCCTGAGCGGCGGTGTTTCCGCGGAACATGGGGGCACGGGAGGGATCGTCACTTCCGTACGCAGCGTGCTCGGCCGACCCCGGATCCGTACCGCCCTGTGCGGTGGAATCCGGGGCCTGCCGGGCGACGGCGATCGGCAGGTCCGCCCGGAGGCGGGCGAAAAGCGTCTCCGCGGCGGGCTCCACGAGCTGGTCGCGATTGGCGTTGTAGACGTACGACTCCCTCGGAACCGTCAGGAACTGCACCTGTTCCGTGGGGATCCCGCGCAGCCCGCGTACAAGGTGGTACAAACCGCGCAGACTCGCCAGCGACGGGTCGGTGGTCAGCGAGGACGTCGCCGCGTCCAGCACCGGATACAGCTTCGCCGGGTTCAGCAGGACGTCACTGCTGCGCACCTTGTTGACGAGCGCCCCGAGGAAGCGCTGCTGGCGGTCCATGCGGTCGGTGTCGCTGCCGTTGCCCAGAGACTTGCGGGCCCGCACATAGCCGAGCGCCTGCTCCCCGTCGAGCTTCACGCGCCCGGCGGGCAGCCGCAGCTTGGCGGGCTTGTCGCGGATCGGCTCGGCGAGGCAGATCTCCACGCCGTCCACCGCGTCGACCATCTTCTTGAACCCGCTGAAGTCGACCACCATGTGGTGATCGATCCGGATCCCCGTCAGCTTCTCCACCGTCCGGATCGTGCACGCCGAGCCGCCGGTCTCGAAGGCGTGGTTGAACATCGCGAACATCGGCTCGGTGCGGGTGCCGTCGGGCCGCAGACAGGACGGCACGTCCACCATCAGGTCGCGGGGCAGGGACACCGCGGTGGCGCTGCGCCGCCCCGCCGACAGATGCAGCAGGATCGTGGTGTCCGAGCGTTCGGTGCCCGGATCGCGCCCGTACTTGCCGTTGCCGGCGCCCGCGCGGGAGTCCGAGCCGATCAGCAGCAGATTCCGCGCGTCCTTCACCAGCGCCGTCGGGCGGTCCTTCTCGTAGCGGGCGAGCTCCGCGGCGGCGGCCTCGTCGGCCGTGATGTTCCCGTCGAGCTTGGCGTACACGGCCCAGCCGGTGCCGAGGGCGGCGAGCGAGACCAGGGCCGCGGCCAGCGCCGTGCCGTGCAGCCATCGCCTTCTGCGCCGGCGTATGAGCCCGGTCCCCGACGCCGACGCCCCGGCGCCCGTCACACCCGGACGGGCGCAACGCGGGTCTGCGGTGTCGGTCACGTCGAGCCACCCCCTCACGGCGTACGGGCGTGTCGTCCTGCCGTTACGACGATGCCGTGGATGGGGGCGGGGCGGGGGGTGGGGGTAGGCCGAACGGGGGACAGTGCCGGGTGGGTGGCCTGGTGCGGCGGGGGTTCCGTGGGGCGGGGGTGGCCTGGTGCGGCGGGGGCCTGTGGGCGGGGGTGGCCTGGTGCGGCGGGGGACCGTAGGGCGGGGGTGGCCTGGTGCCGCGGGGGCCCGTAGGGCGGGGATGGCGTGATGCCGCGGGGGCCCGTAGGGCGGGGACGCGGCACCCGTGCCCGTGGATCACCCGGGCACGGGTGCCGTTGCCCCTGGGTCACCTGGCCGTGGCCGTCACCCGCTCGCTCTCGATGCGCTTGGCCACCGTCTCCTCCGTGGCCTGGTCGAGATTCCGGCACAGCACCACGGAACCGCCGGAGGCGAGCGGCCCGTACAAGCCCGCGCTCAGCCCCTCCCAGGTGGCGTACGGCAGCCCGGACAGCAGCCGCGAGCCGGGACCCGTCAGCCCCAGCGCCGCCGCCTCGGACCGGGCCCGCTCCACGACCTCCGCGCCGGTGAACTCCGCCCCGGCGACGACCAGCGCGGGCGCCTCCGGATCCACCGGCGCGTACGGGGCGAACCGGTCCCCGAAACTCGGCACGTCCACCGCGTAGTCGGCGTACCCCGCCGGAGGCCCCTCCAGGAACCGCCGGCCCAGCGGCGCCAGCGACAGCGCATAGCGCTCGCCGCCGCACGCGAGCCCGTCGTCGAACCGCCCCGGCCCGGCCACCACATGGTCCGCCCGCGCGGGATCGCCCTCGACGTCGGCGATCACCCCGACCGAGGAACAGGCCAGCAGCCACACCGCCGTCTGCCAGTGCGCGGGCAGCAGCAGCGCCACCCGCTCACCGGGTTCGGCGGACATCCCGTCCTGGAGGAGATTGGCGGTCTTGGCCACCCAATTGGCGAACGTGGCCACGGACAGTTCGACGCGTTCACCGGTCGCGTCGTCGTAGAAGGTCACCAGCGGTCGCGCGGGGTCCTCGGCGAGCGCGGAACGCAGCAGGTCGGCAGGGGTGCGGTCGGTCGCATTCACCCGCGCAAGCGTACGCGGGCCCGCTCGCCCCCGCCGGGCGGCACCGCCACCGGTTCGGCCCACCGCCGCCACCGGTTCGGCGCAACGGCGGCAGACGGTCCGTCAATTCCCAGATGGACAGATTTATCCGCTCATGTCCAGGATCAGGGGCATGCGTGGATTCCTTGCCTCCTCGATCGGCGTCACCTGTGCGGCCGCTCTCGCCCTGCCGCTGACCCTGCCCGCCACCACGGCGACGGCCCGACCGGCGCCGGCCGTGGGGCGGGCCGACGACAGATCCCTGACCGGGAGAACGGACGGTGCCGTCCCCGGGGAGACCCAGTCCCTGCCGCTGCTCCCGCTCGCCAGCCACCGTGCCCTCGGCTCCAGCGCCGTACAAGGGCTGCCCCCACGGGACGTACGGCGCTTCTCCCTGGTCGGCGTCGTCTGGGACGACCCCGCCGCCGAACTGCACGGCCGCGTCCAGGTCCGCACCCGCCTCACCGCCACCGGGGAGTGGACCGGCTGGCAGGACGTCGAGACGCACTACGCCGAACACGCGCCCGACCTCGACTCCGCCGAGCGCACCTCCCGCGGGATCCGCGGCGCCACCGCTCCGCTGTGGGTCGGGGAGTCGGACGGGGTGGAGATCCGCGTGCAAGGCGTCGGCGCGGGGGAGAGCGCCGGCCATCGGGAGGAGGGGGACCGAACCGCCGGGGCCGAGGCCGCGCTGCCCTCCGGACTGCGGGTGGAGCTGGTCGATCCCGGCCGTGCCGACGACACGCCCACGCGGGGCGCCGTCCCCGCCGACGCACCGCAGACCGGGCCGCTCAGCCCCGAGGTCGCCGCCGCCTCCCGCGCCAACGCCGGGCTCGCCCCGCTCGGGGCGACCGAGATCCCCGCCCTCGGCCGCGCCGCGACACAGGCCGAACTGGCGGCGCTGCTGCGGGCGGAGTCGGAGTCCGACGACACGGCGGAGGACGGGGACCTCAAGGCGTACGCCAAACCCAAGATCGGCCCGCGGCCCAGAATCGTCACCCGGCGCGGCTGGGGCGCCGACGAGAAGCTGCGCGAGAAGAAGTTCGGTTACACCAAGCGGGTCAAGGCGGCCTTCGTGCACCACACCGCGACCGGCAACACCTACCGCTGCTCGCAGGCCCCGTCCGTCATCCGCAGTATCTACCGCTACCACGTCAAGAGCATGGGCTGGCGGGACATCGGCTACAACTTCCTCGTCGACAGGTGCGGAAACATCTACGAGGGCCGTGCCGGTGGGGTGGCCAAGCCGGTCCTGGGCGCCCACACTCTCGGTTTCAACACCAACAGCACGGGGATCGCCGTCCTGGGCACGTTCAACCACTCCAAGCCGTCCGCCTCCGCGGTGCAGGCCATCGCCCGGCTGACGGCCTGGAAACTCGGCATCTACGGGGTGAATCCCCGCGGCAAGACCTATCTCAAGTCCGGCGGCGGGAACCGCTACCCGAAAGGCAGGAACGTACGACTCAACGCGATCTCCGGTCACCGGGACGGTTACGCCACGCTGTGTCCGGGAGGGCAGCTGTACGGCAAGCTCGGCACGGCCCGCTGGAAGGCGGCGGAGTACCAGGGCCGCTGAACCGGGCGCGACTGCCGGGGCGTCTGCCGAGAGACAGGGTCTGCATACACTGGCCGGCCGAAAGACAGTTCGGCCGGTCCCGGCAGGAAGCAGAGACGACAGGTGACAGAAGCGATCCTCCTGGTCGGCGGCAAGGGCACCCGGCTGCGTCCGCTCACCGTGCACACACCCAAGCCGATGGTCAGGGCGGCGGGCGTGCCGTTCCTCACGCACCAGCTGGCGAGGGCGCGGGCGGCGGGGGTCGAGCACATCGTGCTGGCGACGTCGTATCTGGCGGAGGTCTTCGAGCCGTACTTCGGCGACGGGGCGTCGCTGGGGCTGCGCATCGAGTACGTCACCGAGGAGGAGCCGCTCGGCACGGGCGGCGCGCTGCGCAACGTGGCCTCGCGGCTGCACTCGGGGCCGGACGACCCGGTGCTGGTCTTCAACGGCGACATCCTCACGGGGCTGGACATCCGGGCGCTGGTGGACACGCACGAGCGGACCGGCGCGGATGTCTCGCTGCACCTGACGAAGGTGACGGATCCGCGGGCGTACGGGCTGGTCCCCACGGACGAGACGGGCCGCGTCCTGGCCTTCCTGGAGAAGCCGCAGACGCCGGAGGAGATCGTCACCGACCAGATCAACGCGGGCGCGTACGTCTTCCGGCGCTCGGTCATCGACGCGATTCCGGCGGGGCGGCCGGTGTCGGTGGAGCGGGAGACGTTCCCGGATCTGCTGGCTGCGGGGGCGCACCTCCAGGGCATGGTCGACAGCACGTACTGGCTGGACCTGGGCACGCCGGCGGCGTTCGTACGGGGCTCTGCGGACCTGGTCCTCGGCCGGGCGCCGTCGCCCGCGGTGCCGGGGCGCTGCGGTGACCGTCTCGTCCTTCCCACGGCCAGGGTGGCGCCGGACGCCAAGCTGTCGGGCGGCACGGTGGTGGGCGAGGGCGCGTTCGTGGCGGAGGGCGCGCGGGTGTTCGGCTCGACGATCCTGCCGGGTGCGGTGATCGAGCCCGGCGCGGTCATCACCGACTCCCTCATCGGCACCCGCGCCCGCGTCGGCACGCGCTCGGTCCTCACCGGCGCCGTCGTCGGCGACGGGGCGGTCGTCGGGGCCGACAACGAACTCCGTGACGGTGCGCGGGTCTGGTGCGACGCGCGCATCCCGGCCGCCGCCCTGCGCTTCTCCTCCGACCAGTAGCGCCTGCGGGCCTCGTGTCCGGGTGCGGGTGCGGGTGGGTGGGTGGATGCCTGCGGCGGCCTGCTGGTGTCCGGTGGGGGCGGGCGTAGCGCATGCCGGGTGGTGGGTGGGTCGGGGCCGCGCCGGGGGGTGTCCGTCCTCGGTCCGGCGGTGCTCTCGGGACTTAGGGTGGCTGCCTGACGGACGCCGGCCGCTGCGGGCGGACACCCCCCGGCACGTCCCCTTCCCGCCGTTGGCGGCTGACCGGGCCCACGGTGCGTGGTGCCTTCTCGCCGTCGGCGGCTGACCGACGCCCACCGGCGGTGGCTGCTTCTCGCCGTCGGCGGCTTTCCGGGCCCGTGGTGTGTGGTGGCTTCTCGCTGTCGGCGGCTGACCGGTCCGTGGTGCGTGGTGCCTTCCCGCCGTCCGCGGCTTTCCAGCCCACGGTGTGTGGTGGCTTCTCGCCGGCGGCGGCTGACCGCCGCCCACGGTGCGTGGGGGCTTTTCGTCGTGGGCGGGTGCGGGCGGTCCTTCCTGGCGTCGGGCAGGTGTACGTAGTCAGGGGCGCGGGGAACTGCGCGACCAGCCACGTACCACCCGCAGCCGCGTACGGCGGAACCGGTCACGGCGAGACGGCGGGCCTGCGCAGCTACAGGCGCCCGATGTCGCCCTTCGGCATGCGAGGAGCCCGCCGCGCGGGAATCTTGCCGCTGAGCAGAATCAGCCGGGCCGCGCGATGCCGCTGCCCGGCATACGGCTCCAGCAGCCGCAGCATCTCCGCGTCGTCGGCGTGGCGGTCGTTCGCCAGGGCCCACCCGACGATGCCCGGAAGATGAAGGTCCCCGACGGTCACCGCGTCCGGCGCACCGTGACTGCGCTGTACGGTTTCCGCCGAGGTCCACGGCCCGATGCCCGGCACCAGCTCCAGCCGGGCCTGCGCGGCGGAAGGGGCCAGGGAGACGGCCTCCTCCAGCCGCGGGGCGACGCGGACGGCCCGCAGGATCGTCGAGGCACGCTTGTCGTCGACGCCGGCCCGGTGCCACTCCCAGGAGGGGATCAGCGCCCAGGTCCGCGGCGCGGGCATGACGTACAGCCGCCCGCCGGCCGCAGGCCCCGGTGCCGGTTCGCCGAACCGGCGGACGAGCAGCCGCCACGCCCGGTACGCCTCGTCGGCGGTGACCTTCTGTTCGAGGACGGAGGGGATGAGGGACTCCAGGACAAGCCCGGTCCGGGTCAGCCGCAGCCCCGGACGCCGGTGCCGGGCCATCGCCAGCAGCCGGTGCCGCGGTGCGAACGCGTCGGGGTCGTCCGCGGCGCCGAGCAGGTCCGGCAGCCGGTCGAGGAGCCACTCGGCCCCCGGCCCCCACGCCTCGCCCCGCACCTCACCGGCCCGCGCCGACACCCGCAGCGTGCCCGGCCCGGCGGGCGTCCGGCTCGCGCGCCAGACGGAACCGTCGGGCAGGGCGCGGAAGGTGGGGTCGGCGGGACCGCGCCGCAGGGGTCCCAGGACCAGACCGAGGTCGAGGGGGTGGGGTGGGACGTAGGTCCGTACGCGGGCCGGTGCCTCGGCGGGGCGTGGGACCCCGGCGGCGGGCAGGGCGACATGGCCGCCGCGCACCGTCGTGCGCGTGGGTCGGGGAGCGAAGCGTCCTGCCACGAGTGGGGTCCCTGGGAAGCCGGTCGGGTTCTACGAGCGTACGAGCCCGCGCGCCCCGTCACCCCCCTCTCGGGCATAGATGTACGACACATCGCTCACCGCACTTCGATGAACGCTCCCGCGTCCCGCTCGGCGCGCGGCCGGGGTTCCTCCGCGGGGTGACCGATGGCGACGGCGCCCATCGGGTCCCAGTGGGACGGGAGGTCGAGGACGTCCCGTACGACGTCCCGGCAGAACATCGTCGAGGACACCCATGCCGAGCCCAGCCGTTCCCCGGCGAGGGCGACCAGGAAGTTCTGTACGCCGGCGCCGGTGGCGACGACGAACATCTCGCGCTCGGCGCCGTCGCGGCGGGGGTCGCCGTAGGTGTGGGAGCCGTCCATGACGAGGCAGGGGACGGCGAGGTAGGGCGCGTTGCGCAGGACGTCGCCGCGGCGGAGGCGCTTGGCGATGGACTCCTCCGTCCTGCCGTCCCGGCGCAGGTCGGTGATCCAGGCGTCGCGCATGGCGTCGAGGAGACGGGTGCGGGACTCGGCGGACTCCAGGAGGACGAAGCGCCAGGGGGTGGTGTGGTGCGGGGCGGGTGCGGTGACGGCGGCGGCGACCGCGCGGCGTACCGCGCCGGGGTCGACGGGGGTGTCGGTGAAGGCGCGGACCGTGCGGCGCTGGGTGACCGCCTGGCGGATCGCCTCCGAGGTGCCGAGGCGGAACATGTCGTCGCGGGCGCCGCGCACCAGGGCGCGGGCGCCTTCGCCGTCCTCGGGTGAGGTGGTGTGCGGCAGCCCCCGGACCACGGCCACGGGGCGGCCGGCCGTCTTGCCCTTGACCAGGTCGCCGGCCGCGGCCAGTTCGTCCGCGGTGGCCACGACGGTCGCGACGAGCGGGTTGCCGTGGGCGTCGGTGCCCCCGCGCAGATCGTCCAGGACGCGCACGCCGGCGGCGCCGATCGCCACGTCCGTGAGCCCCGAGCGCCAGGGTCGCCCGAACGTGTCGGTCACGACGACACCGACGTTGACGCCGAGGAGCGTGCGCAGGCCCTCGCGGATCGCGCGGGCGGAGGCGTCGGGGTCCTCGGGCAGCAGCAGGACGGTGCCGGGGGCGGTGTTGGAGGCGTCCACCCCGGCGGCGGCCATGACCAGGCCGTGGCGGTTCTCGACGATGCGGAGCGTGCCGCGGCGGGCCACCACGCGGACCGTCTCCGCGTCGATCGCCGCCTCCCGGTCGGCGGCCTCGACGATCCGGCCCTCCGCCTTGGAGACGATCTTGGAGGTGACGAGGACGACGTCCCCGTCCCGCAGGTCCGGCTCGGCCGTGGCGATCAGCTTGGCGAGGTCGTCGCCGGGCCCGATCTCGGGCAGGCCGGGCACGGCCCAGACGCGGTAGCCCTGCGCGGTCACGCGGCCCGCACCTCCTCGGCCAGCGTCAGTGCCTCCTGGGCCATCCGCGCGGCCGCGTCGAGGTCGGTCATCATCAGCGGTACGGCACGGCAGCGGATCCCGGCCTTCTCCACGCGCTCCACGGAGGCCGCGTCGACGGTGTCCACGAGCCAGCCGTCCAGCAGGCCCGAGCCGTAGTGCTCGGCGACCGCCGCGGCCGTGGACTCCACGCCCACCGCGGCGAGCACCTTGTCGGCCATGCCGCGCACCGGCGCGTCCCCGACGATGGGGGAGAGGCCGACCACCGGCACGCCCGCGTCGGCGATGGCCTCACGGATGCCGGGCACGGCGAGGATCGTGCCGATCGACACCACCGGGTTGGACGGCGGGAAGAGGATCACGTCCGCCTCGGCGAGGGCCTCCAGGACACCCGGCGCGGGCTTGGCCCCTTCGGCGCCGACGGGGACGACCGCGTGGGCGGGGACCGAGGCGCGCAGCCGGACCCAGTACTCCTGGAAGTGGATCGCCTTGCGCTCGCCGTCCAGCTCGACCGCCACATGGGTCTCCACGCGGTCGTCGGTCATGGGGAGGAGGCGCACGCCGGGCTGCCAGCGGTCGCACAGGGCCTCGGTGACCGCGCTGAGCGGGTAGCCGGCGCCCATCATCTGGGTCCGCACGATGTGCGTGGCGAAGTCCCGGTCGCCGAGCCCGAACCAGTCGGGGCCGACGCCGTAGGCCGCCAGCTCCTCCTTGAGGTGGAAGGTCTCGTCCGCCCGTCCCCAGCCCTGTTCCTCGTTGATGCCGCCGCCGAGCGTGTACATCACCGTGTCGAGGTCCGGGCAGACCTTCAGCCCGAAGAGGTGGATGTCGTCCCCGGTGTTGCCGATGACCGTGATGTCCGCGTCCGGCGCGGCCCGCTTCAGACCGCGCAGGAAACGGGCACCGCCGATGCCGCCTGCCAGAACCACAATGCGCATGGGCCAAGTCTGGCAGGCGGGTCCGACAACGCGTCAGGCGGTCACCGGGCGCGCCTCGCAGGCGAGGGAGGTGTGCATGGGCATCTCGGTCAGGCCCGGTGTGTAGATGTGGAGGCTGACGGCCGGTTCCAGGGCGTCGTTGACGACCTCGTGGACGTAGCCCGGCGCGAACACCCGCTGGGTACCGGCGGTCAACGCGCGCGTGCCGCGCTGCGTGCGCTCGGTGAGCGTGCCGTCCAGGACGGTCAGCACCCCGGAGGAGGGGCCGTGGTCGTGCGCCCCGCTGCCCTGTCCGGGCAGCCAGGACAGCAGCCACACCTCGTAGCCGGGGCCGGTGCGCAGCCGGTGGTACCAGCGCGTGGTGGCGTCGTACTCGACCAGGTGCTCCCACTGGGAGCGGTCGGCGGCGATGGAGCGGGCGAGGCCCACGAACTCGGCGACGGTGGCCGGGTGTTCGCGCGGGGGCTGGAGCAGGTGCGGGACTTCGAGGAGGTCGCCGGCGATCTGGAGGTCGCTGTCGCTGTTCATGGGTGGGTGGTTCCTCGGCGGAAGTGTGGGGGATGGCTGGGTGTCGCGGGCCGTCCGCCCGGGTCGCGGGGGGACAGGGGTGCCCAGGGTGCGGGCGGCGGGAACAAGCAGCCGAGTCGCGGTGGACTCAGGGGGCAGCCGGAGCGCGCGTCGGGCTCAACAGCTGGGACAACAGCAACAGCTACGGCGAACGGGGGCAGCACCGGGGGACCCGGCGGAGCGGGTCGAGGTGAGTGCCAAGTTCGCGAGCATGCCCACAAGCACAGCGGTTCACACCTTCACTGTCAACTCGACGCCCGGTATGTGGGACACGTTTCACCTCATCCGGTTCATCTGAGTGGTGAAAGGTTTGTTCAGCGGTCCCTCGGGACACATGGCGCACAACCGGGCGCGCGGGCCCCGTTGCGATCCCGTGATCCGACTGTGATCCGGTTCGCTTCGGTCCGCGTGTCGGAACGAGATCGAACGTCCGGCCGTCCTTCTCCGTACAGGTGTGTGCGGGGCCGGAGGCCCCTGGGTGCCCTTGCGTGCTGTCAAGGTTTATGGCGATTTGAACACTTTCCGCATGGCCTTGGTTCCGCAGAGTGAATAAGGGGCCCAATAGCAGATCTCGGCTTGACTCGCCCGGAGCAGCACACTTGTAATTTCACTCGTGTCGTTCAGCCGAAATCGGTAACGGCTACATCACGGGGACGCGAAAGACAGACGAGGGGCGCACATGACCGAGCTGGTGCAGCAACTGCTGGTCGACGACGCGGACGAGGAACTCGGCTGGCAGGAGCGCGCGCTGTGCGCCCAGACCGACCCCGAGTCCTTCTTTCCCGAGAAGGGCGGCTCCACCCGCGAGGCCAAGAAGGTCTGCCTCGCCTGCGAAGTCCGCTCCGAATGCCTTGAGTACGCCCTCGCCAACGACGAACGCTTCGGCATCTGGGGCGGCCTGTCCGAGCGGGAGCGCCGCCGCCTGAAGAAGGCCGCCGTCTGAACCGAGGCGTCAAACGCGCGTACGAGGACGCGGTCCCAACGGCCCGTCGCAGGTGGGTTGTCCACAGGCGGCGGGCCGCCGTCATGGCCAGCCGATAGTGTGGGCGCTCGTCCGAGACGCCTCGCCACCCCCAAGGGGAACGGAGGCGTCCACCGCAGTCCAAGCGAACCGGGGCCCGTACCTCGATGTCCGTGCACAGCCACACGGCGGCGCAGAACGGCGCTGCCACACCAGAGTTCCCGCGTCATGTCGTGACCGCGGTGATCGTCGCCCACGACGGTGCCCGCTGGCTGCCCGACGCACTCGCCGGCCTGCTCGGCCAGGAGCGCCCCGTCCAGTACGCCGTGGCCGCCGACACCGGCAGCGCCGACGACTCCGCGGCCCGGCTCACCGAGGCCCTCGGCCCCGACCGCGTGCTCCACCTCGCCCGCCGCACCGGCTTCGGCCAGGCCGTCGAGGAGGCCCACCGCACCGCCCCGTGGCTCACCCCCGAGGACCTGCCCTACCTGAAGCGGCCCAGCGGCTGGGACCCGGTCACCCGCCAGTGGCGCGACGACACCTACGACCTGCCCGAGCTGCCGCACGGCGAGCCCGTCCAATGGCTGTGGCTGCTGCACGACGACTGCGCGCCCGAACCCGACGCCCTCGCCCAGCTGCTGCGCGTCGTGGAGAACGAACTGGAGCTCGGCCGCGACGACGTGGCCGTGGTCGGCCCCAAGCTGCGCGGCTGGTACGACAAGCGGCAGCTGCTGGAGGTCGGCGTCTCCATCGCCAACTCCGGCCGCCGCTGGACCGGCCTGGACCGCCGCGAACAGGACCAGGGCCAGCACGACCACGTCCGGCCCGCGCTGTCGGTGTCCACCGCCGGCATGCTCATCCGCCGCGACGTCTTCGAACAGCTCGGCGGCTTCGACCGCCGTCTGCCCCTGATGCGCGACGACGTCGACCTGTGCTGGCGCGCCCACGCCGCCGGCCACCGCGTCCTCGTCGCCCCCGACGCCGTCGTACGACACGCCGAGGCCGCCTCCCGCGAGCGTCGCACCGTCGACTGCGCGGGCCGCACCAGCGCCTCCCCGCACAAGGTCGACAAGGCCGGCGCCGTCTACACCCTGCTCGTCAACACCCGCACCGCCGCCCTTCCCTGGGTCCTGCTCCGGATCGTCCTCGGCACCCTGCTGCGCACCCTCGCCTACCTCGTCGGCAAGGTCCCCGGACAGGCCGTCGACGAGATCCGCGGCCTGCTCGGCGTCCTGCTGCGGCCCGAGCGGATCATCGCCGGCCGGCGCACCCGCGGCCGTCCCCGGATCGACAAGGGCGAACTCAGAGCGCTCTTCCCGCCGCCCGGCGCGACCGTCCGCGTCACCGTCGAACAGGTCGCCGGAAACCTCCTGGGCGGCTCCGACACCGACTCCGCCCCCGGCGCCGGACGGCACGGCGGCGCGGTCGAGTCCGGACCCGGCGACGACGCCGACTTCCTGGAGATCGAGCAGTTCGCCCGGCTCAAGCGCATCGCCCGCAAGCCCGGCCCGGTGCTGTTCCTGGTGCTGCTGCTCGTCTCGCTGGTCGCCTGCCGCGCCCTGCTCGGCGGCGGCGCGCTCGCCGGCGGCGCCCTGCTGCCCGTGCCCGCGACGGCCGGTGAGCTCTGGTCGCGATACCTCGACTCCTGGCACCCGGTCGGCGCCGGAGGCACGCCCACGGCACCTCCGTATCTGGCGATCGTGGCCCTGCTGTCCTCGCTGCTGCTCGGCTCCACCGGGCTCGCCGTCACCGTCCTGCTGGTCGCCTCCGTGCCGCTGGCCGGCCTCAGCGCCTACTTCGCCTCCCGCCCGCTGGTGACCTCCCGGCTGCTGCGCGCCTGGGCCGCCGTCGCCTACGCCTTCCTGCCCGCCGTCACCGGCGCCCTCGCCGGCGGCCGCCTCGGCACCGCCGTCCTCGCCGTGCTGCTGCCGCTCATCGCGCGCGCCGGCATCGCGGCCGGCGGCCTCGCCTCCGGCACGCGCGGCAGCTGGCGCGCCACCTGGGCCTACGCCCTGCTGCTGACCGTCGCCACCGCGTTCACGCCGGTCGTGTGGCCCGCCGCCCTCGTCCTCGGCCTCCTCCTGCTCGGGGTGCGCCGACACGACATCGTGGCCCAGGGCCTGCGCCTGCTCGCCCAGCTCGGCACGCCCCTGCTGGTCCTCGCCCCCTGGTCGCTGACCCTGCTGCCGTTCGGCTTCCTCACCGAGGCCGGCCTCGACCACGGCGCCTCCACCGCCTCCGCGCTCGACCTGCTCGGCGCGAGCCCCGGCGGGCCCGGCACCGTGGACGGGCTGATGCTGATCGGCATCGTCCTCGCCGCACTGGCCGCCCTGCTGCGCGCCGAGCGCCGCCCCGCCATCCTGACCGCCTGGGTCATCGCCCTGGTCGGTCTGGCCATCGCCGTCCTGGCCAACCGCTCCGCCTGGGCCGGCCCGGCCACCCTCGTCTACGGCCTCGCCCTGCTCGGGGCCGCCGTCCTCGGCGCCGACGGGGCACGCGCACGCGTGGCCGAGCAGAGCTTCGGCTGGCGCCAGCCCGTCGCCGCGCTGATCGCCTTCGCCTCCGCCGCGGGCCCCCTGCTGGTCGCCGCCGGCTGGATGATCCGCGGCGCCGACGGCCCGCTGGAGCGCCGGTCCCCCACGCACGTGCCCGCGTTCGTCGCCGAGGACGGCCCCGACTGCGCCCTGCCGCGCACCCTGGTCATCGACAGCGACTCCGCCGCCCACGTCTCCTACACCCTGGTCCGCGGCTCCGGCGTCCGCCTCGGTGACGCCGAACTCGCCGCCGCCCAGGGGTCCAACCCCGGCCTGGACAAGGTCGTCGCCAACCTCGTCGCTGGCTCCGGCGCCGACCAGGCCGACCAGCTCGGCGACTTCGCGGTCTGCTACGTCCTCGTCCGCAAGGGCTCCCCGCGCGAGGTGAGCCGCGTCCTGGACGCCACGCCCGGTCTGAGCCGGCGCAGCGAGGAGAACGGCACCGCGCTGTGGCAGGTCGACCGGGAGGTCGCGCGCGCGACGATCGTCCCGCCCAAGGGCGGCGAGCCGGTGCCCGTCGCCGCCGGCCCGGTCGAGATCCACACCACCGTGCCCGAGGGCCCCGACGGCCGCGTCCTGCGCCTGGCCGACACCGCCGCCGAGGGCTGGACCGCCACCCTCGACGGCACCCCCCTCACCCGCACCACCGTCGACGGCTGGGCCCAGGGCTTCGAACTGCCCGCCGAGGGCGGCCGCCTGGACGTCACCTACGAGGACCCCCTCGGCCACACCGCCTGGCTGTGGGCCCAGGGCTTCCTCGCCCTCGTCCTCGTCGTCCTCGCCCTGCCCGGCCGCCGCCGCGACATCGACGACGACCTGCCCGAGGAGCCGCCGGTCCCCGCCCAGGCAGCCGCCGGCGAGGGCCGCCGCGCCCGCCGCCTGCGCGCCCAGGCCGAGGCCGAAGAACCCGCCCCCGTCGACGAGTTCCCGGCCGCCCCGCCCGAGACCGCGCCGACCGTGCCCGAGCAGCAGCCCTACGACGGCTGGGAGACCGCCGACCCGTACGCCGGCCAGTACCAGCAGGGCGCCTACACCGGCGCCTACCGGACCGACCCCTACCAGGCCGGCCAGTACGACCCGTACGCCTACGGCGGCACCCCGCAGACCGCGCCGTACGACCAGGGCTACCCCCAGGGCTACGACCAGGCGTACGACCCCGCGCACCCGCACCACACCGGCAGTGAGCGCCCCGACGGGAGCCAGCAGTGAACCGCACGACCCTGTCCCTGATCGCCGCCACGGCCGCGCTCGCCGCCGTCACCGGCCTGGGCGCGCTCACCGCCCCCGACGCCCCCGGCAGCGGCACCGCCCGCGCGGCCGCCTATCTGCCGGTGGAGCGCTCCACCCTGCTGTGCCCGCAGCCCAGCGGCTCCGACCTCGCCGAGACGACGTACACGTCGTTCACGCCCGTCACCCAGGGCACCGGCAAGGACGGCGCGGCACAGCTGCTGCCCGCGAGCGGGAAGGCATTCGGCAAGGGCGGGAAGGAACCCGTCGTGCGGCCCGGCGAACCCGGCACGCCCGTCAGCGGCGACACCTCCGGCGCCCAGGCGCCCGCGCTGATCGGCACCGCCGACGGCAAGGCCGCGCCCGGCTGGACCGTCCAGCAGACCACCGAGGTCACCGCCGGCCTCGGCCGCGGCCTCCAGGGCGTCAACTGCACCGAACCGGACACCGAGTTCTGGTTCCCCGGCGCCAGCACCGCCGCGGGCCGCACGGACTACGTCCACCTCACCAACCCCGACGACACCGCGGCCGAGGTCGACATCGAGGTCTACGGCCCGGACGGCGCGGTGCACAAGGCCGAGGCCGAGGGCATCACGGTCGACCCCCGGTCGACCGAGCCGGTCCGGCTGCCCCCCGTCGTCGACGGCGCGCACCAGGACCTGACCGTGCACGTCAAGGTGCGCGGCGGCCGGGTCGGCGCCGCGCTGCTCGCCCTGGACGACAAGCTCGGCGGCGACTGGCTCGCCGCGTCCGCCGACCCCGCCGCCGGCCTCGTCGTGCCCGGCATCCCCAAGGACGCCACCTCGGTGCGCCTGACCGCCTTCGCCCCCGAGGGCGCCGACGCCGACCTCAAGGTCCGCCTCGCCTCCCCGTCCGGCCTGATCACCCCCGCCGGGCAGGAGACCCTGCATGTGAAGGCGGGCATGACCGCCGCCGTCGACCTCGGCGACATCACGCGCGGGGAGGCCGGCTCGCTGGTGCTGACCCCGACGGACCGCTCCGCGCCGGTCGTCGCCGCCGTACAGGTCGTCCGCGGCAAGGGCGAGGACCAGGAGACGGCGTTCGTCACCGCCGCCCGCCCCGTCGGCACGCGCGCGAGTGTCCTCGCCAACACCGCCAAGGGCACCACCCTGTCGCTGACCGCGCCCGAGGGCGAGGCCAAGGTCGAGGTGACCGCGTCGGCCGGCACCGAGGGCGGCACACCCGTGACCGAGACGTACAGCCTGAAGGCCGGGACCACCCAGGACGTCGAGCTGCCCGTGCCGGACGGCCTCAAGGGCACCTACGCCCTGACCGTGGAGACGGTGTCGGGCGGCCCCGTCTACGCCTCCCGGACCCTGCGGGCGCCCCAGGACGACCTGCCCGCGTTCACCGTGCAGACCCTGTCGGACGACCGCGGCACGGTCGCCGTACCGGAGGCGGAACAGGACCTGTCGGTGCTGCAGCGCTGAGGGTCAGTCCTCGCCGTAGCGCGGGTCCACCGTCTCCGGGGTGAGCCCCAGCAGCTCGGCGACCTGCTCGACCACGACCTCGTGCACCAGGGCGGCGCGCTCGTCGCGCCCCTTGGTGCGGATCTCCACCGGCCGCCGGTAGACCACCACGCGCGCGCGGCGTCCCTCGCGCGCGGGAATCGTGCCGCCCAGCGGCACCGGCTCGTCCTGCCAGCCCTCACCGGGAGCGGCCGGCCGCGGCACCTCCAGCACCAGGAAGTCGATCTCGGCGAGCTGCGGCCAGCGGCGCTCCAGCCGTTCCACGGAGTCCTGCACCAGATCCGCGAACAACTCGGCACGGCTCGCCGCGAGCGGCACCTGCGGTGGCGCGATCGGGCCGCGCATGCCCCGGCCGTGACGGTCGCGGCGGCGGGGCCCGGGGCCGGTGGCACGGGGCGGTACGGGGGTGTCCATCACTGACGAAGCGTAGTCCCCGCCCGCGCGGGGCGCCCGGCGCCCACGCGCCGCCGCGGACCGCATCCGGCCACACCGCTCGGCGTGTCGCCAAGTGACCATTCCAGCCAAGCTTGGGCTCGATTCCGTATCTCTACGAGACCGTCGAAGCCAAGGCAAATGACGGGGTTTGTGCCGACTGGTGACCGGACCCGATGCTGCGGGATTCGCTGAATATGCATGTCGGTGCAGGTCAGCGGGGTATGACAGATGGGTCTTGTGGGACGTTTCGTAACACGACACGGTGGGGTGACCTGGTGGAGAGTCGTCGCGGCCCGCTCAAGAGTGCGGTACCGTCCAACGTCGTGAGCCCTGTACGTCGCTGTTCGCGCACCGCCTGCGGCCGACCCGCCGTCGCGACGCTGACGTACGTCTACGCCGACTCGACCGCGGTCCTCGGCCCGCTCGCCACCTACGCCGAGCCCCACTGCTACGACCTGTGCGCCGAGCACTCCGAGCGCCTCACCGCCCCGCGCGGCTGGGAGGTCGTCCGCCTGCTCGACGGCTCCGCCCCGGCCCGCCCCAGCGGCGACGACCTGGAGGCCCTCGCCAACGCCGTGCGCGAGGCGGCCCGTCCGCAGGAGCGCGCCGCCCAGGCCGGTGGCGCCCGCGCGGCCGACCCGATGGAGGTCGCCCGCCGCGGCCACCTGCGGGTCCTGCGCTCGCCGGACAACTGACGCCGCCCCGCCCGCACTTGACCGACCCCTTCTGAACCGCTGTCTCCCGCCGGGCGTCCGGCGACGGGAGCGCACAGCGCGCCGTCCTGCGGTACGGGTAGTTTGAGGTGACCGACAGGACTTTCAGGAAGGCTGGCCGTGGTTGCTGATCTGTCGCAGATCGTGAAGGCGTACGACGTGCGCGGGGTCGTCCCCGACCAGTGGGACGAGTCCCTCGCCGAGCTCTTCGGAGCCGCCTTCGCCCAGGTGACCGGGGCGGACGCGATCGTCGTCGGGCACGACATGCGGCCCTCGTCGCCCGGCCTCGCGGAAGCCTTCGCACGCGGCGCGGCCGCGCTCGGCGTCGACGTCACCGAGATCGGGCTGTGCTCCACGGACCAGCTGTACTACGCCTCGGGCGCGCTGAACCTGCCCGGCGCGATGTTCACCGCGTCGCACAACCCCGCGCAGTACAACGGAATCAAGCTGTGCCGCGCGGGCGCCGCCCCGATCGGCCAGGACACCGGTCTCGCCGACATCCGCGAACTCGTCGAGCGGTGGAGCGAGTCGGGCGCACCGGAGCCGGCCGGGAAGCCGGGAACCGTCACGCGACGCGAGACGTTGCAGGAGTACGCGGCCCACCTGCGCTCCCTCGTCGACCTGACCTCCATCCGCCCGCTGAAGGTCGTCGTCGACGCGGGCAACGGCATGGGCGGCCACACCGTGCCCACCGTCTTCGAGGGCCTGCCCCTGACCCTGGTGCCGATGTACTTCGAGCTGGACGGCACCTTCCCCAACCACGAGGCCAACCCGCTGGACCCGGCCAACCTCGTCGACCTCCAGGCGCGCGTCCGCGAGGAGGGCGCCGACCTCGGCATCGCCTTCGACGGCGACGCCGACCGGTGCTTCGTCGTCGACGAGAACGGCGACCCCGTCTCGCCGTCGGCCGTCACCGCCCTCGTCGCCGCGCGCGAGCTCGCCAGGAACGGCGGCCGGGGCACGGTCATCCACAACCTCATCACCTCCTGGACCGTCCCCGAGGTCGTCGAGGAGAACGGCGGCACGCCCGTCCGCACCCGCGTCGGCCACTCCTTCATCAAGGCCGAGATGGCCCGCACCGGCGCGATCTTCGGCGGCGAGCACTCCGCCCACTACTACTTCCGCGACTTCTGGAACGCCGACACGGGCATGCTGGCCGCGCTGCACGTCCTCGCGGCCCTCGGCGGCCAGGACGGCCCCCTGTCCGCCCTCGTCTCCGCCTACGACCGCTACGCGGGCTCCGGCGAGATCAACTCCACGGTCGACGACCAGGCGGGCCGCCTCGCCGCGATCCGCTCCGCGTACGAAGGCCGCGACGGCGTGTCCGTGGACGACCTCGACGGCCTCACCGTCGCCTCCGCCGACTGGTGGTTCAACGTCCGCCCCTCCAACACGGAACCGCTGCTGCGGCTGAACGCGGAGGCCCGCGACGAGGCGACGATGACCAAGGTCCGCGACGAGGCCCTGGCGATCATCCGGGGCTGAGGTCCGCCCACGGGGTGGCGCCACGGGGGCTGCGCGGGTGCGGGTGGCGTGTGGCCGGTCGCGCAGTTCCCCGCGCCCCTTCAGGGACGTGCGGCCGGCGTGGAGATGGGTCCCGCCGATGCCGCCACGCGCAGCGGCACCCCGTCGCGCCGGGCCGCGCGCCCGTCCCCCGTCGGCCCCACCCACCTGCACCTGCGAACGCCCCCGGCCGGCAGCAGCCACCCGCGCCCCCACCACCTCGCCCATCCCGCCGTACCCCCGCACCGCACCCCCTCCGGCGGTACGCTGACCAGGCACATACGCACACACAGCAACCGCCCCGAAGGGACGCCCCCATGCCGCTCGAAGCCGGCCTCCTGGAGATCCTCGCCTGCCCGGCCTGCCACGCCCCGCTCAAGGAGCAGGACACGGAGCTGATCTGCACCGGTCAGGACTGCGGCCTGGCGTACCCGGTCCGCGACGGCATCCCCGTCCTCCTCGTGGACGAGGCCCGCCGCCCGGCGTAACGGCCCCCGTCCCAGCCCCGCAGGCCAGCGCAGCGCCCACGCACCGACCCCGGCGACGGAGGCCCCCGCCCATGCTCGACGAATCGCTGCTCGACACCCCGGACGCCCTGGCGGAGGCCGACAGGCGCCTGCTGCTGCGCGGCGCCGCCGAGGCCGGCGCCCGCGTCCGTACCGCCGCCCGGCACGCCGCCGAGGCCGGCGTGGGCCGGCTGACGCCCGACGGCCGCCCCCGCGCCGTACTGATCGCTGGCCCCGGCGCCGCGGCCATCTGCGCCGCCGACCTCCTCGGCACCCTCGCCGGCGCCGGCAGCCCGGTCATCCGCCTGGCGCCCACCGGCGTCGCCCCCGCGGCCGGCGCCCTGCGCTGGGAACTGCCCGGCTGGACCGGCTCCGTCGACCTGCTGCTCATCGCCACCCCCGACGGCACCGAACCGGGCCTGTCCCTCCTCGCCGAGCAGGCATACCGCCGCGGCTGCACGGTCGTCGCCGTCGCCCCCGCCGGCACCCCGCTCAGCGACGCCGTGGCGAAGGCGCACGGCCTCTTCGTGCCCATGGCGACCGCCCCCTACGAACAGGACGAGCCGCCTCTCACCGCCTCCGCCCCCGGAGTGCTGTGGGCCCTGCTCACCCCGCTGCTCGCCCTGCTGGACCGCGTCGGCCTGGTCGACGCCCCCGCCGACGCCCTGGAGAAGGTCGCCGACCGCCTCGACCAGGTCGCCGAACGCTGCGGCCCGGCCATCGCCACGTACAGCAACCCCGCCAAGACCCTCGCCGCCGAACTCGCCGACGCCCTGCCCCTGATCTGGACCGAGGGCACCTCCGCGGGCCCGGCCGGCCGCCGCTTCGCCGCCGCCCTCGCCGAACTGTCCGGCGTCCCCGCGGTCGTCGCCGAACTGCCCGAGGCGCTCGCCTCGCACAGCGCCCTGCTGGCAGGCCCGCTGGCCGCCGGCGCCGACCCGGAGGACTTCTTCCGCGACCGCGTGGAGGAGCCCCCGGCCCTGCACGCGCGCGTGGTGCTGCTGCGCGACCGCCCGATCGGCAGCCTCACCGCCGCCCCCGCCGCCCGTGACCTGGCCCTCAGCCACGACACGCCGATCAGCGAGCTGGAACCGGAGTCCGGCGACGAACTGGAGACCCTCGCGGAACTGATCGCCATCACGGATTTCGCCGCCGTTTACCTGGCGCTCGCCTCGGGAGCCTGATGTAACCCAGGACGCCCTGACCGTCGTACGCGGAAAGCCGCTCCGCGTCCCACGCGTCGTACGAAGAGAGAGCAGACAGAACGCGCATGGACCGCCTCGACAACACCGTCCGCCCCTACGCCTGGGGCTCCACCACCGCGATCCCCGAGCTGCTCGGTGTCGAACCGACCGGTGAGCCGCAGGCGGAGCTGTGGATGGGCGCCCACCCCGGCGCGCCCTCGCGCACCGGCCGCGGCACGCTCGTCGAGGTCATCGACGCGGACCCCGCGCGGGAGCTGGGCGAGGCGACCGTCGCCAGGTTCGGGCCGCGGCTGCCCTTCCTGTTCAAGATCCTCGCCGCCGGGGCACCGCTGTCCCTCCAGGTCCACCCGGACCTGGAGCAGGCGCGCGCGGGGTACGCCGACGAGGAGCGCCGCGGGGTCCCCCTGGACGCCCCGCACCGCAACTACAAGGACCCCCATCACAAGCCTGAACTGATCTGCGCCCTCACCGAGTTCGAGGGCCTGTGCGGCTTCCGGGACCCGGTGCGCACCGCCGACCTGCTCGACGGCCTCGGCGTCGACTCCCTCAAGCCGTACGTCGATCTGCTGCACGCCCACCCCGAGGACGCCGCCCTGCGCGAGATGCTCACCGCCGTGCTGAGCGCCGACCCGCAGGAGATGGCCCGTACGGTCGCGGAGGTCACCGCCGCCTGCACCCGCCTCGGCGGCGCCTACACGCCGTACGCCGGCATCGCCCACCACTACCCGGGCGACCCCGGCGTCCTCGCCGCGATGCTGCTCAACCACGTCCGCCTCCAGCCCGGCGAGGCCCTCTACCTCGGCGCCGGCATCCCGCACGCCTACCTCAGCGGCCTCGGCGTCGAGATCATGGCCAACTCGGACAATGTGCTTCGCTGCGGTCTGACGCCCAAACACGTCGACGTCCCCGAACTTCTCCGGATCGTCCGCTTCGAGGCCGCCGACCCCGGCGTGCTGCGCCCCGAGGCCGCCCCCGACGGCGAGGAGGTCTACGAGACCCCCATCGACGAGTTCCGGCTCTCCCGGTACGTCCTCCCGCCCGGCGGCGCCACCCACGACCTGACCCGCGCCACCCCGCAGATCCTGCTCTGCACGGCCGGCGCGATCCGCGTCGGCGAGCACGAACTCACGCCCGGCGCCTCCGTGTTCGTCCCCGCGGGTGAAACGGCCGAGGCGTCCGGCGCGGGCACGCTGTTCCGCGCGACCGTGGTCGTCTGACCGCCCGCGCGCGCCGCCTGACCGGACGTCATCCACAGCCTGGCGCGCCGCTGCCCGAGCGGGCTGCAACAATGACCCACCGCAAAGGACGGGCAAAGCCGCGGGCGATGCCCACGGCTGCGTAAGAAGGGACAACGCGAACACATGAGCGCGTCAGGCGGTACCAAGGCGATCGTGGCGGCACTGCTCGCCAATCTCTCGATCGCGGCAGCGAAGTTCGTGGCGTTCATCTTCAGTGGCTCGTCCTCGATGCTCGCCGAGTCGGTGCACTCCCTCGCCGACTCCGGCAACCAGGGCCTGCTCCTGCTCGGCGGCAAGAAGGCCCAGCGCGAGGCCACCCCGCAGCACCCCTTCGGCTACGGCCGTGAGCGCTACATCTACGCCTTCCTGGTCTCCATCGTCCTCTTCTCCGTCGGCGGTATGTTCGCCATCTACGAGGGCTACGAGAAGATCAAGCACCCGCACGAGATCGAGCACTGGTACTGGCCGGTCGGCGTCCTGGTCTTCGCGATCATCGCCGAGACCTTCTCCTTCCGTACGGCCATCCAGGAGTCCAACGCCCTGCGCGGCAACAAGTCCTGGAAGGAGTTCGTCCGCCACGCCAAGGCCCCCGAGCTGCCCGTCGTCCTCCTGGAGGACCTCGGCGCCCTCGTCGGCCTGATCCTCGCCCTCGGCGGCGTCGGCCTTGCGCTCATCACTGGTGACGGCGTCTGGGACGGCATCGGCACCCTCTGCATCGGCGTCCTGCTCATCGTCATCGCCATCGTCCTGGCCGCCGAGACCAAGTCGCTGCTCCTCGGCGAGGCCGCCGGACTGGAAGAGGTCCGCAAGATCGAGAACGCCGTCGTCGACGGCGACGACGTCACCGGCCTCATCCACATGCGCACGCTCCACCTCGGCCCCGAGGAGCTCCTCGTCGCCGCGAAGATCGCCGTGCGCCACGACAACACCGCCGCCGAGGTCGCCCGCGCCATCGACGCCGCCGAGGCCCGCATCCGCGCCGCCGTCCCCATCGCCCGCGTCATCTACCTCGAGCCCGACATCTACAGCGAGGCCGAGGCCGCCAAGGGCGCCGACCGCGACGCCAGCCCGGGCGGCCCCACTCCGTCCACCGCCCACTGACGACGGACGCCGGCCGGCGGCCACGGCCCCCGGGGGTCACCGCCGGCCTGCGGCCACGGGCCACTGGGGCACCACGGCCACGGCCACCAGGGGTCACCGCGGCCACGGCCGGCCGCCGGTGGGGACAGCCGGCCGTCCGCCCCATCCCGTACGACACCCACGGGCCGCACGGACCAGCCGTCGTACGACGCCTCACGGGCCGGCCGCAGTACGACACCGACGGGCCCGCCGATCCTCTCGGCGGGCCCGCCGCGTTCTCCTCACACCCCCTGCGGCCCCGTCGGCCACACCGGAGCGGGCACCCCGGCCCGCCGCCGCATCCCCCTCGCCCGCAGACCGAGCAGCAGCCCCAGGACGGCGGCCACCACCCCGGCCCCCGCGAGCACGATCGAGCCCACCGGAACCGCCCGCTCGTCCACCACGCGCCCCAGCACCGCCTCCACAGGCACGGTCCCCTCGGCGCCACCGCCCCCATAACTGCGCGAGTCGTTCGAGTTCGCCCGCTGATCCCCGAGCACGAACAGCCGCCCCTCGGGCACCGTCACCTCGTACGGCTCGTTCCCACCGCCCGGAACCCGCCCGTCCACGATCCCGTCCGCCACATACGGCTCCGCCAACGGCCGCCCGTCGACCAGCAGCCGCTGCCCCGTCCCGGCGCCCACACAGCACACGACACGGTCACCGCCCAGCCCGACGACCCGCTTGATCACCGGATCGTCGAACCCCTGCACCTCCGGCGCCGAGTAGATCACCACATCGCCCCGGCCTATCTCCCCGCCCGGCACCTCCTCGACGACCACCCGGTCGCCGGCGGCGTAGGTCGGCTCCATGGCGTCCCCGCCCACCGTGAACCTCTCCTGCCCGCCCCACGACCAGCCCAGACCCCCGGCCACCAGGACCAGCCCGGTCACCCCGAGAATCCATCCGGTCACCGACAGTCGCCGCACCGAACCCATGCCCCACCCCTCCACAGACCGCTCGTACGGCGGCCGAGAGTAGCGCTCACGGGACCACACCCCGACTCGGGCCGGGCTCGCGATCGGCTCGATGTGATCGAGGACGGACTGGGGTCGGCCGGGGTCCCCGGTGTAGCTTGGAGTGGAGCCAGACGTCGCTGCTGATGGCGGTCGGGCGGTCCCCAGCGGACCGACCGAGGGAGAGAGGGCCTCCGACGGACTGCGCTGCGCGCACGGGGGCATGACCGTGTCCCGTTCGGACATCCTTGTCCGCCGCCGCGCAGACCAGCCGTACCCAGACCTCGACCCAACCCCGAGGAGCAGCTCGCATGACGACTGTCGACAACCGACAGGACTTCAAGGTCGCCGACCTCTCCCTGGCCGAGTTCGGCCGCAAGGAGATCACCCTCGCCGAGCACGAGATGCCCGGCCTGATGGCGATCCGCAAGGAGTACGCCGAGGCGCAGCCCCTGAAGGGCGCCCGCATCACCGGCTCCCTGCACATGACCGTGCAGACCGCCGTCCTGATCGAGACCCTGGTCGCCCTCGGCGCGCAGGTCCGCTGGGCCTCCTGCAACATCTTCTCCACCCAGGACCACGCGGCCGCCGCCATCGCCGTCGGCCCGAACGGCACCCCGGACAACCCCCAGGGCGTCCCGGTCTTCGCCTGGAAGGGCGAGACCCTGGAGGAGTACTGGTGGTGCACGGAGCAGGCCCTGACCTGGCCGAACACCCCCACCGGCGGCCCCAACATGATCCTGGACGACGGTGGTGACGCCACCCTCCTCGTCCACAAGGGCGTCGAGTACGAGAAGGACGGCAAGGTCCCCTCGGTCGACACCGCCGAGAACGAGGAGCACCGCGTCATCCTCGAGCTCCTCCACCGCACCATCTCCGAGGGCTCGCAGAAGTGGACCCAGCTCGCCTCGGAGATCCGCGGCGTGACCGAGGAGACCACGACCGGCGTCCACCGTCTCTACGAGATGCAGCGCGACGGCGTCCTCCTCTTCCCGGCGATCAACGTCAACGACGCCGTCACCAAGTCGAAGTTCGACAACAAGTACGGCTGCCGCCACTCCCTCGTCGACGGCATCAACCGCGCCACCGACACCCTGATCGGCGGCAAGACCGCCGTCGTCTGCGGCTACGGCGACGTCGGCAAGGGCTGCGCCGAGTCCCTGCGCGGCCAGGGCGCCCGCGTGATCATCACCGAGATCGACCCGATCTGCGCCCTGCAGGCCGCGATGGACGGCTACCAGGTCACCACCCTGGACGAGGTCGTCGAGACCGCCGACATCTTCATCACCACGACCGGCAACAAGGACATCATCATGGCCGGCGACATGGCCAAGATGAAGCACCAGGCCATCGTCGGCAACATCGGCCACTTCGACAACGAGATCGACATGGCCGGCCTCGCCAAGGTCCCCGGCATCGTCAAGGACGAGATCAAGCCGCAGGTCCACACCTGGACCTTCCCGGACGGCAAGAAGATCATCATCCTCTCCGAGGGCCGCCTGCTGAACCTGGGCAACGCCACCGGCCACCCGTCCTTCGTGATGTCCAACTCCTTCGCGGACCAGACCCTGGCCCAGATCGAGCTGTTCACCAAGCAGGCCGAGTACCCGATCGGCGTGTACACCCTGCCCAAGCACCTGGACGAGAAGGTCGCCCGCCTCCACCTGGACGCGCTCGGCGTCAAGCTCACCAAGCTGCGCCCGGAGCAGGCCGCCTACATCGGCGTCGAGGTCGACGGCCCGTACAAGCCGGACCACTACCGCTACTGAGACCGGCACCCTGTCCGCCGCGTGTGCGTCCGTGCACTGACGCACACCGCGGCGCCAGGTCCGTCCTCGGAGGCAGGCCCCCGCACCCCCGTGCCGGGGGCCTGCCCCTTTCCCGGACCGGGCCGGCCGCCTCGGCGAGGCACCGCAGCCCGAGCAGTCAGAACCCAGGACCCCCATGCCCCGCGGCCGCTATTCGCTCCACGATCCGCACGATCACACCCCCCTCGCACTCGAACACTTCCACTGCGCCCCCGGCCCCTCCGGCTGGCGCTACGTCTCCCAGCTGACCACTCCGGCGGGAGACCACCACGGCTCCGTCGACCTGGCCCTCGACGAGCTGGGCCGCCCCATCCGCCTGGAACTCCACGCGGGCGGCTGGCAGGTGCGCGGCGCCGCCCTCGACGGCGTCACCTGGGTCCGCACGGACCCCACCGGCATCCATGCCACGGAAGGCAATGTGCGCGCCCACGCCTTCACCGGCACGTCCCCCGCGTTCCTCGTCGCCACGGCCCGTCTTCTGCGCCTCACCCCCTCCGGACAAGCCACCCGCGTACGCCTCGTCACCTTCACGGACCCGGTCCTCGCCCCCCGCACCGTGGACCAGTCCTGGGCCCTGGTGGACAGAGAAGCACACGCCACTGACAACGGCCCCCTGACCGTGGACGAATACCAGGTCACAGCCCTGGACACAGGCGAACAGCACGCCGTTCACATCGCCGGTGACGTGGTCCTGGCGGCACCCGGCATCGAGCTGGAGGACCTGGAGAGCCCACCCTCGCGGTTCGACTGAGCCGCCCCAGCCGGGCTCACCCGGCAAGGGCTGCGAGCAGCCCTCGGGGGAGACCGCCGCGGCCGCCCAGATCACGCCGGCGGTACGAAACCCCCGGCAGGCCGGTCCCCCGACGCTCCGCCACGCTCGGGACTCTCCCGCACGGGCTGCGCAGCCGCCGACACAGGCGCGGCCGCAGGCCCTGGCCCGGAACCGTACGGGCCGGCGGGCGGAACGGGGGGCATGTACGGGCCGGCGGGCGGGACCGAAGACCCGTATGAGTCTGCGGGCGGGACGGGAGGCGTGTACGAACCGGCGGGCGGGGCCTGAGGCCCGTACGAACCGGCCGTCGGCACCGGAGCCCCATACGCCCCGGCCGGACCGCCCTGCCCGTTCCCGGACCCATACCCTCCCGGCACCCACGCCCCGGAAGTCGCGGCCGTCCCGAAAGCCCGTTGCGCCTCCCGCACCTGCCGCTCCTGCAGGACCGCCGCCAGATAGGCGGCCGGCGGAACGCCCTGCGGCACCGGAGTCCCGGTCCGCGCCGCGAGATCCGCCGCGAGCCGTCCCGCCATGCCCGCGCCGACCTGCGGGTCCAGCTGCTGCATCCGCGTCAGGTACTGGCGGACGGCCAGCCACAGCCCGTCCGGCACCGCGGAGAGATCGAGCCCGGAGAAACGTCCCGCCAGCCAGGGCGGAGGCGGCGGCACATAACCGCTCCGCGCCACGGGCACCCGTTCCCGCACGACCAGAGTCCCGGCGAAGACATCACCGAGCCGCCGCCCACGCGCCGACACGAGCGAGGCGATGCAGGCGACCACGCCGAAGGTCCCCAGGATCTCGACCACACCCACCGCACCGCGCACCAGCGCGTGCCGGAACCGGATCGGCCCGCCGTCGTCCCGTACGACCCGCAGACCGCACGCCATCTTCCCGAGCGACCGCCCATGGCTGAGCGTCTCCACCGCGATCGGCCCGCCCACCAGCACGAGCAGGAACGACGCGATGGACACGGCCATCTGCGCGGCGTCGTCCAGCGAGGCGGTGGCCACCGCCAGGGTGATCGACACGGCGGTGTAGGCGGCCCCGACCGCGATCAGGTCGAGCAGCACGGCCAGCGCCCTGCTCGGCAGCTTCGCCGGGCGCAGCTCCAGAGCCACCGCCTCGCCCGTCACCAGCTCACTCACGCCCGCCGTCCTTCCCTGACCTGCCCCGAGAACCGCCAGTCTGCCAAGCTGAGGTCACATCGCGCCCCGGTACGACAAGCTGACATCCGCGACGAGCCGCTGACGAGGAGCAGGCACACCGATGGACCTCGACGTCTTCGTCTCCGCCCACCGCGCGGAGTGGGACCGCCTCGACGCCCTGCTCCGGCGCCGACGCAGCCTCACCGGCGCCGAGGTCGACGAACTGGTCGCCCTCTACCAGCGCACCGCGACGCATCTCTCGCTGCTCCAGTCCAGCGCCCCCGACCCGCAGCTCACGGGCCGTCTCAGCCAACTGGTGGCCCGCGCGCGCAGCGCCGTCACCGGCACCCGCCGCGCCTCGTGGCGCGACGTGACGGCATTCCTCCTCCACGGCTTCCCCGCGGCCGTCTACCGCTCCCGCCACTGGTGGATACCCACGGCCATCCTCTCCACCCTGGTCGCCGCCCTCCTGGGCTGGTGGATCGGCACCCACCCCGACGTCCAGGCGACGATCGGAGCCCCCGGCGAACTCCGCGAGCTGACCCGGCCGGGAGGCGAGTACGAGACGTACTACTCCAGCCACCCGGCGACGTCCTTCGCCGCCCAGGTCTGGACGAACAACGCCCAGGCCGCCGCGATGTGCCTGGTCCTGGGCATCTTCCTGGGCCTGCCCGTCCTGTGGATCCTCTTCCTCAACATGCTCAACCTCGGCGTCGGCATCGGCCTGATGTCCTCGGCGGGCCGGCTCGACGTCTTCCTCGGCCTTGTCCTCCCGCACGGGCTCCTCGAACTGACCGCGGTCTTCGTCGCCGCCGGCACCGGTCTGCGCCTCGGCTGGACCCTCATCGACCCCGGCCCCCGCACCCGCCGCACCGCGCTCGCGGAAGAAGGCCGCGCCGCCGTGGGCATGGCCATCGGCCTGGCCCTGGTCCTCTTCATCTCCGGTGCCATCGAAGGCTTCGTCACCCCGTCGGGACTGCCCACCTGGGCCCGCATCGCCATCGGCATCGCCGCCGAGCTGGCGTTCCTCCTGTACGTCTACGTCCTCGGCGGCCGCGCCGCCCGCGAGGGCGCGACAGGGGACCTCGACGCCACCGAACGCAGCGCCGCCGTGCCGACCGCCGCCTGATGTGCGGAAAGGTCTGCTGAGCTGCTAGTCTCCTCTTCGCCCCGCGGGAGCCGTTGACACGGAGTCCACGGGGAGGTAGATTCGAACAGTTGCCTGGACTGGACATGGACCGGTCGGCGACGGGTTAGTATCTACGAGCTTCTTGAAATGTCGATCTCATCGATATGAATGAAGCCACCCCCCCCGATGAAATCGGAAATGGATGGCCGGTCAGTCCGGCCCGAAGCTTCTGATAAAGTCGGAACCGCCGGAAAGGGAAACGCGGAAGCGGGAACCTGGAAAGCACCGAGGAAATCGGATCGAGAAAAGATCTGATAGAGTCGGAAACGCAAGACCGAAGGGAAGCGCCCGGAGGAAAGCCCGAGAGGGTGAGTACAAAGGAAGCGTCCGTTCCTTGAGAACTCAACAGCGTGCCAAAAGTCAACGCCAGATATGTTGATACCCCGTCTCCAGCATCAGCTGGGACGAGGTTCCTTTGAAAAAACACAGCGAGGACGCTGTGAACGTCAGGACTATTCCTCCTGACGTTCCGCTCTCGTGGTGTTGCACCGGATCACCGGTAAACATTCACGGAGAGTTTGATCCTGGCTCAGGACGAACGCTGGCGGCGTGCTTAACACATGCAAGTCGAACGATGAACCTCCTTCGGGAGGGGATTAGTGGCGAACGGGTGAGTAACACGTGGGCAATCTGCCCTGCACTCTGGGACAAGCCCTGGAAACGGGGTCTAATACCGGATACGAGCCTCCAAGGCATCTTGGAGGCTGGAAAGCTCCGGCGGTGCAGGATGAGCCCGCGGCCTATCAGCTTGTTGGTGAGGTAACGGCTCACCAAGGCGACGACGGGTAGCCGGCCTGAGAGGGCGACCGGCCACACTGGGACTGAGACACGGCCCAGACTCCTACGGGAGGCAGCAGTGGGGAATATTGCACAATGGGCGCAAGCCTGATGCAGCGACGCCGCGTGAGGGATGACGGCCTTCGGGTTGTAAACCTCTTTCAGCAGGGAAGAAGCGAAAGTGACGGTACCTGCAGAAGAAGCGCCGGCTAACTACGTGCCAGCAGCCGCGGTAATACGTAGGGCGCAAGCGTTGTCCGGAATTATTGGGCGTAAAGAGCTCGTAGGCGGCTTGTCGCGTCGGATGTGAAAGCCCGGGGCTTAACCCCGGGTCTGCATTCGATACGGGCAGGCTAGAGTTCGGTAGGGGAGATCGGAATTCCTGGTGTAGCGGTGAAATGCGCAGATATCAGGAGGAACACCGGTGGCGAAGGCGGATCTCTGGGCCGATACTGACGCTGAGGAGCGAAAGCGTGGGGAGCGAACAGGATTAGATACCCTGGTAGTCCACGCCGTAAACGGTGGGCACTAGGTGTGGGCAACATTCCACGTTGTCCGTGCCGCAGCTAACGCATTAAGTGCCCCGCCTGGGGAGTACGGCCGCAAGGCTAAAACTCAAAGGAATTGACGGGGGCCCGCACAAGCGGCGGAGCATGTGGCTTAATTCGACGCAACGCGAAGAACCTTACCAAGGCTTGACATACACCGGAAACACCTAGAGATAGGTGCCCCCTTGTGGTCGGTGTACAGGTGGTGCATGGCTGTCGTCAGCTCGTGTCGTGAGATGTTGGGTTAAGTCCCGCAACGAGCGCAACCCTTGTCCCGTGTTGCCAGCAGGCCCTTGTGGTGCTGGGGACTCACGGGAGACCGCCGGGGTCAACTCGGAGGAAGGTGGGGACGACGTCAAGTCATCATGCCCCTTATGTCTTGGGCTGCACACGTGCTACAATGGCCGGTACAAAGAGCTGCGATACCGCGAGGTGGAGCGAATCTCAAAAAGCCGGTCTCAGTTCGGATTGGGGTCTGCAACTCGACCCCATGAAGTCGGAGTCGCTAGTAATCGCAGATCAGCATTGCTGCGGTGAATACGTTCCCGGGCCTTGTACACACCGCCCGTCACGTCACGAAAGTCGGTAACACCCGAAGCCGGTGGCCCAACCCCTTGTGGGAGGGAGCTGTCGAAGGTGGGACTGGCGATTGGGACGAAGTCGTAACAAGGTAGCCGTACCGGAAGGTGCGGCTGGATCACCTCCTTTCTAAGGAGCACTTCTAGGCAGCCGCAAGGTTGTCCAGAGGCCAGCATGCGAGCGAACGTCTCGCACTGGTTGCTCATGGGTGGAACGTTGACTACTCGGCCTGGTTCTGGGTCGGAGGCTGCTAGTACTGCTCGCAAGAGCGTGGAACGCACGATCTCCGGACAGAGTCTGGTCGGGCACGCTGTTGGGTATCTGAGGGAATGAACCCCCTCGTGATGCCGGCCCCGGTAAAAATCTGCTTCGGTGGGTTGTGACGGGTGGTTGGTCGTTGTTTGAGAACTGCACAGTGGACGCGAGCATCTGTGGCCAAGTTTTTAAGGGCGCACGGTGGATGCCTTGGCACCAGGAACCGATGAAGGACGTGGGAGGCCGCGATAGTCCCCGGGGAGTCGTCAACCAGGCTTTGATCCGGGGGTTTCCGAATGGGGAAACCCGGCAGTCGTCATGGGCTGTCACCCACTGCTGAACACATAGGCAGTGTGGAGGGAACGAGGGGAAGTGAAACATCTCAGTACCCTCAGGAAGAGAAAACAACCGTGATTCCGGGAGTAGTGGCGAGCGAAACCGGATGAGGCCAAACCGTATGCGTGTGAGACCCGGCAGGGGTTGCGCATACGGGGTTGTGGGATCTCTCTTCTGTCGTCTGCCGGCGACAGGACGAGTCAGAAACCGTTGATGTAGGCGAAGGACATGCGAAAGGTCCGGCGTAGAGGGTAAGACCCCCGTAGTCGAAACGTCAGCGGCTCGTTTGAGAGACACCCAAGTAGCACGGGGCCCGAGAAATCCCGTGTGAATCTGGCGGGACCACCCGCTAAGCCTAAATATTCCCTGGTGACCGATAGCGGATAGTACCGTGAGGGAATGGTGAAAAGTACCCCGGGAGGGGAGTGAAATAGTACCTGAAACCGTGTGCCTACAAGCCGTGGGAGCGTCGGAATGGAGCTTGCTCCATTCTCGTGACTGCGTGCCTTTTGAAGAATGAGCCTGCGAGTTTGCGGTGTGTTGCGAGGTTAACCCGGGTGGGGAAGCCGTAGCGAAAGCGAGTCCGAATAGGGCGTTTTTAGTAGCACGCTCAAGACCCGAAGCGGAGTGATCTAGCCATGGGCAGGTTGAAGCGGAGGTAAGACTTCGTGGAGGACCGAACCCACCAGGGTTGAAAACCTGGGGGATGACCTGTGGTTAGGGGTGAAAGGCCAATCAAACTCCGTGATAGCTGGTTCTCCCCGAAATGCATTTAGGTGCAGCGTCGTGTGTTTCTTGCCGGAGGTAGAGCACTGGATAGGCGATGGGCCCTACCGGGTTACTGACCTTAGCCAAACTCCGAATGCCGGTAAGTGAGAGCGCGGCAGTGAGACTGTGGGGGATAAGCTCCATGGTCGAGAGGGAAACAGCCCAGAGCATCGACTAAGGCCCCTAAGCGTACGCTAAGTGGGAAAGGATGTGGAGTCGCACAGACAACCAGGAGGTTGGCTTAGAAGCAGCCACCCTTGAAAGAGTGCGTAATAGCTCACTGGTCTAGTGATTCCGCGCCGACAATGTAGCGGGGCTCAAGCGTACCGCCGAAGTCGTGTCATTGACACATATAGCCCCAACGGGTGTGTTGATGGGTAGGGGAGCGTCGTCTGCCGGGTGAAGCGGCACCGGAAGGTAGTCGTGGACGGTTGACGAGTGAGAATGCAGGCATGAGTAGCGATACAAACGTGAGAAACGTTTGCGCCGATTGACTAAGGGTTCCTGGGTCAAGCTGATCTGCCCAGGGTAAGTCGGGACCTAAGGCGAGGCCGACAGGCGTAGTCGATGGATAACCGGTTGATATTCCGGTACCCGCTGTGAAGCGTCAAACATCGAATCCAGTGATGCTAAGCCCGTGAAGCCGCCCCGGATCCTTCGGGTGAAGGGGAGTGGTGGAGCCGGTGACCCGAGCTGGTAGTAGGTGAGTGATGGGGTGACGCAGGAAGGTAGTCCATCCCGGGCGGTGGTTGTCCCGGGGTAAGGGTGTAGGACGCAAGGTAGGCAAATCCGCCTTGCATACAGTCTGAGACCTGATGCCGAGCCGATTGTGGTGAAGTGGATGATCCTATGCTGTCGAGAAAAGCCTCTAGCGAGTTTCATGGCGGCCCGTACCCTAAACCGACTCAGGTGGTCAGGTAGAGAATACCGAGGCGTTCGGGTGAACTATGGTTAAGGAACTCGGCAAAATGCCCCCGTAACTTCGGGAGAAGGGGGGCCATTCCTGGTGATCGGATTTACTCCGTGAGCTGGGGGTGGCCGCAGAGACCAGCGAGAAGCGACTGTTTACTAAAAACACAGGTCCGTGCGAAGCCGTAAGGCGATGTATACGGACTGACGCCTGCCCGGTGCTGGAACGTTAAGGGGACCGGTTAGCTTGGATTCGTCCAGGCGAAGCTGAGAACTTAAGCGCCAGTAAACGGCGGTGGTAACTATAACCATCCTAAGGTAGCGAAATTCCTTGTCGGGTAAGTTCCGACCTGCACGAATGGCGTAACGACTTCTCGACTGTCTCAACCATAGGCCCGGTGAAATTGCACTACGAGTAAAGATGCTCGTTTCGCGCAGCAGGACGGAAAGACCCCGGGACCTTTACTACAGTTTGATATTGGTGTTCGGTTCGGCTTGTGTAGGATAGCTGGGAGACTGTGAAGCTTGGACGCCAGTTCAGGTGGAGTCGTCGTTGAAATACCAGTCTGGTCGTGCTGGATGTCTAACCTGGGTCCGTGATCCGGATCAGGGACAGTGTCTGATGGGTAGTTTAACTGGGGCGGTTGCCTCCCAAAGGGTAACGGAGGCGCCCAAAGGTTCCCTCAGCCTGGTTGGCAATCAGGTGTTGAGTGTAAGTGCACAAGGGAGCTTGACTGTGAGACCGACGGGTCGAGCAGGGACGAAAGTCGGGACTAGTGATCCGGCGGTGGCTTGTGGAAGCGCCGTCGCTCAACGGATAAAAGGTACCCCGGGGATAACAGGCTGATCTTCCCCAAGAGTCCATATCGACGGGATGGTTTGGCACCTCGATGTCGGCTCGTCGCATCCTGGGGCTGGAGTCGGTCCCAAGGGTTGGGCTGTTCGCCCATTAAAGCGGTACGCGAGCTGGGTTTAGAACGTCGTGAGACAGTTCGGTCCCTATCCGCTGTGCGCGTAGGAGTCTTGAGAAGGGCTGTCCCTAGTACGAGAGGACCGGGACGGACGAACCTCTGGTGTGCCAGTTGTTCTGCCAAGGGCATGGCTGGTTGGCTACGTTCGGGAGGGATAACCGCTGAAAGCATCTAAGCGGGAAGCCTGCTTCGAGATGAGGACTCCCACCCACTTGATGGGGTAAGGCTCCCAGTAGACGACTGGGTTGATAGGCCGGATATGGAAGCACGGTAACGTGTGGAGTTGACCGGTACTAATAGGCCGAGGGCTTGTCCTCAGTTGCTCGCGTCCACTGTGTTGGTTCTGAAACCACGAACAACCGTTGTAGTCATGGCTACGGCTCCGGTTGACAGTTTCATAGTGTTTCGGTGGTCATAGCGTAGGGGAAACGCCCGGTTACATTCCGAACCCGGAAGCTAAGCCTTACAGCGCCGATGGTACTGCAGGGGGGACCCTGTGGGAGAGTAGGACGCCGCCGAACAATTATTCAAGAAGAGGCCCACACCTTATGGTGTGGGCCTTTTCTGCGTTTCAGGGCAGTTCTGCGCTCCTGTTCTGGAAAGGGGCCCTTTTTGAGGGCCCCTCCCTACAGACGGCCGGCTGTTTTGAGGGCCAGGTAGGCGTCGGCCAGTGCTGGTGCGAGTTCTTCCGGCGTGGCGTCCACGACCGTTACGCCCCGGCGGCGGAGCTGTTCTGTGGTGCGGTTCCGCTCGGACTGGGCCTGGGCGGCCGCCGCAGCTTCGTAGACCGCCTCGGTATTTCCGCGGGCCTTCGACATCTGGGCGATGTGGGGGTCCGCCACCGAGGCCAGGAGGACCGTGTGGCGCTGGGTGAGTTGGCCCAGGACCGGCAGGAGGCCCTCTTCGATGGGGGCGGCGTCGAGAGTGGTGAGCAGGACGATCAGCGAGCGGCGCGGGGCGGACCGTAGAGCCGTTGCCGTGAGGCCGCGGGCGTCCGTCTCGACGAGTTCGGGTTCCAGCGCGGCCATGGCGTCGACCAGGGACGGGAGGAGGTCTCCGGCCGTTCGGCCCTGGACGAGAGCGCGGATGCGGCGGTCGTAGGCCAGGAGGTCGACGCGGTCGCCGGCTCGGGAGGCCAGGGCGGCCAGGAGGAGGGCGGCGTCCAGGGAGGCGTCGAGGCGTGGGGCGTCGCCGACGCGGGCCGCGGAGGTGCGGCCGGTGTCGAGGACGAGAAGGATGTGGCGGTCGCGTTCGGGGCGCCAGGTGCGGACGGCGACGGTGGACTGGCGGGCGGTGGCTCGCCAGTCGATGGAGCGGGTGTCGTCGCCGGGGACGTATTCGCGCAGGCTGTCGAATTCGGTGCCCTCGCCGCGTTGCAGGACGCTGGTGCGGCCGTCGAGTTCGCGCAGGCGGGCGAGTTTCGACGGCAGGTGCTTGCGGCTGGTGAACGGTGGGAGCACACGGACCGTCCAGGGGACGACGTGGGTGCCTTGGCGGGTGAGGAGGCCGAGGGGGCCGTAGGAGCGGATCGTGACGCGGTCGGCGTGGCGGTCGCCGCGGCGGGTGGGGCGTAGGCGGGTGGTGACGCGGCGGCGTTCGCCGGGCGGGATCCGGACGTCGTGGCGGGAGGCGTCGACCTCGGTGCCCGGGTGCCAGCTGCTGGGGGGCCAGGCGTCGCGGAGGCGGGCGCGCAGGGGGCGGCGGGACGGGTTGGTGATCGTCAGGGTGACGTCGGCCGTCTCGCCCAGACGGACGGTCGTGTCGCCGGAGCGGGTCAGGCGGAGGCGGCGTACGGGGGCGGCCAGCGCGGCGTCGCAGGCGCAGGCCAGGGCCAGGGGAGCGCTCACGGCGAGAATGCCGGTCCAACTGGGTTCCCAGATGCCGACGGGGAGGGAGCCGAGGGCCGCGAGGAGGGCGGCGCGTCCGGTGAGTGCCATCAGCGGGGGACGGGGACGTGGGACAGGATCGCGGTGATGACCGAGTCGGCGGTCACGCCCTCCATCTCGGCCTCCGGGCGCAGCTGCACGCGGTGGCGGAGGGTGGGCAGGGCGAGGGCCTTGACGTCGTCGGGGATGACGTAGTCGCGGCCGGTGAGCCATGCCCACGCGCGCGCGGTGGCGAGGAGGGCGGTGGCGCCGCGGGGGGAGACGCCCAGGGTGAGGGAGGGCGACTCGCGGGTGGCGCGGCAGATGTCGACGACGTAGGCGGTGATCTCGGGGGAGACGGTCGTCTTGGCGACGGCGGCGCGGGCGGCTTCCAGGTCGGCGGCGGTCGCCACGGGGCGTACGCCGGCGGACTTGAGGTCGCGCGGGTTGAAGCCGGAGGCGTGGCGGGTGAGGACGGCGATCTCGTCCTGCCGGGAGGGCAGGGGGATGGTCAGTTTGAGGAGGAAGCGGTCCAGTTGGGCCTCGGGGAGAGGGTAGGTGCCCTCGTACTCGACCGGGTTCTGGGTCGCGGCGACCAGGAAGGGCTCGGGGAGCGGGCGGGGGGTGCCGTCGACCGTGACCTGGCGTTCCTCCATGGCTTCCAGCAGGGACGACTGGGTCTTCGGCGGGGTGCGGTTGATCTCGTCGGCGAGGAGGAGGTTGGTGAAGACCGGGCCGGGCTGGAAGGAGAACTCGGCGGTGCGGGCGTCGTAGACGAGGGAGCCCGTGACGTCGCTCGGCATGAGGTCGGGGGTGAACTGGACCCGCTTGGTGTCGAGTTCCAGGGTGGATGCCAGGGCGCGGACGAGCAACGTTTTGGCGACTCCAGGGACTCCTTCGAGGAGAACGTGTCCGCGGCAGAGAAGGGCGACGACGAGGCCGGTGACGGCGGGGTCCTGGCCGACCACGGCCTTGGCGATCTCGGCGCGCAGGGCTTCCAGGGCGGCCCGTGGATCGCCCGGGTGCCCGGTGTGCCCGGCATTGTCAGTGGTCGGGTCCATCATGGACGGCGTACCTCGCTTTCGAGGGCGTCGAGTTGGTCGGTGAGTGCGATGAGTGCGGCGTCGTCGCCGGGCGGCGGGCCGAAGAGGAGGGTGTGCAGGGGTTGTCCGTCCCGGTGGAGGTGGGCGGACAGGGCGGGCAGCAGGGCTTCGGGCGCGTGTGCCTGGGCGACGGGGATGCCTACGAGGGGAGCGAGGCGGGTGCGGGTGGTGGAGCGGAGAGCGGCGGCCGCGCGGTCGCGGGCGTTGGCCTTGCGGTAGAGGCGGGCGCGGCCTTCGACGGTCTCGGAGGCGCGGATCGCGACGGGGAGTCGTTCGGGCACGAGTGGGCCGAGTCGGCGTGCCCGCCACAGGGCGGCGAGGGCCGCGGCGAGGAAGAGCTGCAGGGTGCCCCAGAGCCAGCCGGAGGGGATCAGGTCGAAGAAGCCGCGTTCGTCGCCGTTGGCGGTGGCCGAGCTGTCGGACAGTGAGGGGAGGTACCAGACCAGATGGGGGCGGGAGCCAAGGAGTTGGAGGGCGAGCGAGGCGTTGCCCTGCTCGTCGAGGTGGTCGTTGACGAAGATGTCGGTGGCGCCGATGACGACGGTGTCGCCGTCCCCGGAGGTGTCGGGGAGCCGGACGAGGGTGGGCAGGCCGTCGCTGGGGTAGCAGGTGTCGGCGTTCGGGTGGGTGACGGTGTAGCGGATGCCGCCGGTGTCGGCGTCGCCCGCGCGCCGGGCCGCGGGGAGCGTGCACTCGGGGTCGAGCGTGGTGTCGAGGCCGGCTGCGGGGTCCGCG
The DNA here is from genome assembly GCF_964272895.1 of Streptomyces sp. enrichment culture. Classification (GTDB taxonomy): domain Bacteria; phylum Actinomycetota; class Actinomycetes; order Streptomycetales; family Streptomycetaceae; genus Streptomyces. The sequence continues at coordinate 3,011,774 of NZ_OZ186832.1, read as the reverse complement.
GTGACTCCGGGGGCGAGTCCTTCGGTGGACGCGGCGCCGGGGGCGACGAGGACGGTGCGGCCACCGGAGGCGGTGACGGTGGAGCGCAGCAGGGCTCGTTGACGGTCGGTCAGCAGGTCGGGGACGGCGACCAGGAGAGTGGTGTCGGGGGCGGCTGCGGCCCGTGCCTCGTCGAGGGTGGTGACGGTACGGGTGTCCACGCCGCGGTCGGCGAGGAGTTCGGCGACGGCTCGGCTGCCCTGGGGGTCCGCGGAGCGGGGGTCGAGGGCGCCGTGCCGGGTGTCGGAGCGGACGAGGGCGAGGACCAGGGCTCCGGCGACGAGGACCGCGAGTGCCAGGGCGATGCCTCGCGCGCGCGTCCACACCTGGCGTGCGGTGGGGGAGGTCGAGGTGGCCGGGAGCGGGGCGTCGGGCGTCATCCGGCGGCTCCGGGGCGGGAGTTGTCGGCCGGGCCGGTCTCGGTGAGCCGGGGCTTGGTCCGTTCCAGGTCGCGGTCGAGTGCGGTGATGCGCTGGTACGACTCCGGGCTCGCCGTGCGGCCGCCGTATGTGACGTCGTCGAAGTCGCGGGCGGCGGCGTGCAGTCGGTCGGTGTGGGCGGGCAGGGCGCGGCCCGCGTCGGCGGCCGCTTCGTCGGCGGTGCGGCCGGGGCGGATGTCGAGCAGGGCGCGTTCCTCCAGGGAGCGGACGATGGCCCGCATGCGTTCCTGGACGGCTTGGGCGAAGTGGCCCTGGGCGGCGTGTGCCTCGGCGGCGGCGCGGTGTTCGGCGGCGCTTCGGGGGCGCTCGTCGAACAGGGCGGGGGCGGAGACGGGGCCGCGCCGCGGGGTGCCGAGGCGCCACCACAGGGCGCCGAGTACGGCGAGGACGGCCAGGACGATGACGAGGAGGCCGACCGTGCCGCCGGGGGCCAGTCCGCCGGCGGCTTCGAAAGCGCTGCCGAGCCAGTCCCAGAAGGCGTCGAAGGCGCGTTCCAGCAGGCTCGGTTCGTTCTCGTGGTACATGCGCTTGGACAGTTCGCGCCGGGCCGCCTCCCGCGCGGGGTCGCGCGGGACGGTCAGGGGCGGCTCGGTGTCGCCCGTGGGCGCCAGGAAGAGCAGGGGGTGGGCGCTGCCGGGGCCTGGCGACGGGGCTTCGGCGGCGCGAGGCAGCGCGAAGGGGTCGCCGGGGCGCAGCACGGCCTGGGCGGTGCGGACCGCGGTGCCGGTGAGGTGGCGCAGGGCCTGTGCCGCGGTGTCGGTGGCGTGCAGGGCGGCCGTCGCCATGGTGTCGGCGGTACGTGGCAGGTTCTGCAGCGCCGCTGTGAGGACTCCCCCCGTCGGGCTCACGGCATCAGCTCCCGGCGCTGGTGCCGTAGTCCTGGACGCCTGCGGCGCGGGCCAGGTCGAGGTCGAGGGCCTCGCGGCGGATGCGCTGGTCGATGTAGAGAAGCACGATGACTCCGGCCGTGATCGGGAAGGTGATCATGGAGCCGATGACCGCGCCGATCCCGCTGACGATGAGGTAGGTCCAGCCGATCTCGGCGTCGCCGGTGAGGAAGGCGCCGAGACCGTCTCCGCTGACGAGCATGGCGATCAGGGCGAAGGGGATGGCGATGACCATGGCGACGACGCTCGCGATGATCAGGGCCAGCAGCTGGATGCCGAAGACGCGCCACCAGGAGCCGCGCACGAGCTTGGCGGAGCGGCTCATGGCCTTCTTGATGCCCTGCTTCTCCAGCATCAGCGCGGGCGAGGCGAGGGAGAAGCGGATCATCAGCCAGATCACGACGACGCCGGCGCCGGCGAGTCCGAGGAAGACCAGGGCGGCTCCGGCATCGGGGGAGCCGGCGACGCGGACCAGGACGCCCGGGAGCAGGCCGACGGCGAAGATGCCGGCGGCGATGAGCGGGAGGAGCAGGAGCAGACCCAGCAGTTTGAAGACCTGCGGGCGGGCGTCCCGCCATGCCTCCTTGGCGGTGACGGGCCTGCCGAGCACGGCTCGGCTGGTGACGGCGGTGAGCAGGGCGGTGACCGCCACGGTGCCGATCAGGGTCACCAGGGACAGCAGGGCGGTGCCGAGCAGTGCCTCGCCCAGGGCGCGGGTGGCCTCTTCGAGGCTGGCGTCGGGGTCACCGAGGTTGTCGGTGCCGGTGGTGTCGTCCAGGACGAAGCCCTGGAGCAGGATGCTGACGATCTCGGTGAGGACCGCGACGGTCAGGGAGATGCCGAGGACCGTGCGCCAGTAGGTGCGCATGGTGGAGACGGCGCCGTCGAGGATCTCGCCGACGCCGAGGGGGCGCAGCGGGATCACGCCGGGCTTGGCGGCGGGCGGGGGGCCGCCCCAGGGGGTGCCCCAGCCGCCGTATCCGGCCGGGCCGCCGGGGGGCGGGGTGCCCCGGTTCGGGCCGGGCGGCGGGGGCGGTGGGGTCTGGCCGGGGCCGCCCGTGGGTGCGGACCACTGGCCGGGTGGCGGTTGCTGCTGCGACCACTTCGCGCCGGGTGCCGATGGCTGGTCGCCCGGCTGCGCGGGGGACGGGCGGTCGGCGGGCTCGGGGGAGCCGGACGCGCCGGGTTGTCCGTCGGAGGGGGCGGATCCGGGCGAGGCCCAGCCCGGAGTGTCGTTCATCGTCGCTCCTTCACGGTGCCCGTCCGCGGTCGCGGCGGCGGGTTGGCCAACATCGTGCCATGGGGCCTTGCGGGAGGGACCGGCCGCGGTAGGGGCTGTGCACCTTCAATTGTCCGCCGGATACGGGGCAGACTGACCGCATGGCTGATCAGTACGCGCGATCCGGCGAGGACGGCCGGCCGACCGGAATACCTGTCATCCGTTGGGAGGAGCCGCCCGAGGGGCCCGTCGTGGTCCTCCTCGATCAGACCCGGCTGCCCGCCGAGGAGGTGGAGCTGGTGTGCACGGACGCGCCCGCGCTGGTGGAGGCGATCCGTTCGCTCGCCGTGCGCGGGGCGCCGCTGCTGGGGATCGCGGGCGCCTACGGGGTCGCGCTCGCCGCCGCCCGGGGCTTCGACGTGGACGAGGCCGCGGCGTCGCTGGCCGGTGCCCGGCCGACGGCGGTGAACCTGTCCGTGGGCGTGCGGCGGGCCCAGGCCGCGCATCGGGCGGCGCTCGCCCGTGGTGGAGGTCCGGATCAGGCCGCGGTGGCCGCCCTCGCGGCGGCGCGGCAGCTGCACCGGGAGGACGCCGAGGCGAGCGCCAGGATGGCCGAGCACGGGCTGGCGCTGCTGGACGAGCTGCTGCCGGGCGGTGGGCACCGGATCCTCACGCACTGCAACACCGGGGCACTGGTGTCGGGCGGTGAGGGGACGGCGTTCGCGGTGGCGCTGGCCGCGCACCGGCAGGGGCGGCTGCGGCGGCTGTGGGTGGACGAGACGCGGCCGCTGCTGCAAGGGGCTCGCCTGACGGCGTACGAGGCGGCGCGCAACGGCATGGCGTACACCTTGCTCACGGACAACGCGGCGGGTTCGCTGTTCGCGGCCGGTGAGGTGGACGCGGTGCTGATCGGGGCGGATCGGATCGCGGCGGACGGTTCGGTGGCGAACAAGGTGGGGAGCTATCCGCTCGCGGTGCTCGCGCGGTATCACCATGTGCCGTTCATCGTGGTGGCGCCGGTGACGACGGTGGATCCGGGGACGCCGGACGGGGCGTCGATCGAGGTCGAGCAGCGGGCCGGCTTCGAGGTGACCGAGGTCGTGGCGCCCCAGGTGCCGGGGGCCGGAGCGGGCGGCGGGATCGCGGTGGCGCCCCTGGGGACCCAGGCGTACAACCCGGCGTTCGATGTGACACCGCCGGAGCTGGTGACGGCGATCGTCACCGAGGAGGGGGTCGTGTCGCCGGTGACCGGCGAAGGGCTGGCCGAGCTGTGCGCGAGGTCCCGTCACGTGCCGATCGGCTAGGGCCGCAGCCGGGGGCCGGACGGCGCTGGGCGCGGTGGCGTGGGGCGGTGTGCGGGTCGGCTGGAGGGTGTCAGCTGTAGGCCGGGTGGCGACGCCCGCCCAGCCGACATCCGGGGCCGACAGCGGCGTCGGCGGGCGCGGGCAGACAGTGACGGCCTCGTACGACTATCGTCACTGGTCAGTGACCTCGCTCACCAGCGTCTCTGTCGCCGTTATGAGAATGGGATGATGTCGTTTATGAAGGGACGAGTCCTTGTCGTCGACGACGACAGCGCACTGGCCGAGATGCTGGGCATCGTGCTGCGCGGGGAAGGGTTTGAGCCGTCTTTCGTAGCCGACGGCGACAAGGCGCTGGCCGCATTCCGTGAGACCAAGCCGGATCTGGTGCTGCTGGACCTGATGCTGCCCGGGCGGGACGGCATCGAGGTCTGCCGTCTGATCAGGGCGGAGTCCGGGGTGCCGATCGTGATGCTGACGGCCAAGAGCGACACCGTCGATGTGGTGGTGGGGCTGGAGTCCGGGGCGGACGACTACATCGTCAAGCCGTTCAAGCCGAAGGAGCTGGTGGCCCGCATCCGGGCGCGGCTGCGCAGGTCGGAGGAGCCGGCGCCGGAGCAGCTCGCCATCGGCGACCTGGTCATCGACGTGGCCGGGCACTCGGTGAAGCGGGACGGGCAGTCGATCGCGCTGACGCCGCTGGAGTTCGATCTGCTGGTGGCGCTGGCGCGCAAGCCGTGGCAGGTGTTCACGCGCGAGGTCCTCCTGGAGCAGGTGTGGGGCTACCGGCACGCGGCGGACACCCGTCTGGTGAACGTGCATGTGCAGAGGCTGCGCTCCAAGGTCGAGAAGGACCCGGAGCGGCCGGAGATCGTGGTGACCGTCCGTGGTGTCGGTTACAAGGCCGGGCCGAGCTGACATGACCCGGGACAGTGCCGCTTCGGCTCCCGGCCGGTCCGGGGCCCGTCCGAGGCGGCCTGTCGGCCGGAGGGCGGCGGCCTCGCACTGGGCACGGTTCCTTGAGGGCGGGCTGCTGCGGGGCGGAGTGCAGGGCAGCCCGGTCCTGCGGCTGTTCATGCGCTGGGTGCGCCGTCCGCTGCTGCCGGTGATGCGGCTGTGGCGGCGCAACATCCAGCTCAAGGTGGTCGTCACGACACTGCTGATGTCGCTGGGCGTGGTGCTGCTGCTCGGCTTCGTGGTGATCGGGCAGGTGCGCAACGGCCTGCTGGACGCCAAGGTGAAGGCCGCGCAGAGCCAGGCCACCGGCGGGTTCACGGTGGCCAAGCAGAAGGCCGAGGAGGCCGCCAGCGCCGAGGAGGCGCCGGGCGCGGACGGCCGGCCGGAGCAGAACGTCATCCAGTGGATGAGCAACCTCGTCGGTTCGCTCTCCAGCGGCGGTCAGGGCGCCTTCGACGTGGTGACCATGCCCGTCGGCGACGACGGCGGCAGCGGGCGCAGTCCGCGCGCCTCAGGCGGTGTGAAGCCCGACAAGAGCATTCCCGAGGACCTGCGCGAGCGCATCGGGGACGGCGAGGCCGCCCAGAAGTACACGCGGGTCTTCTACAGCGAACGCGGCAAGGAGTCCCAGCCCGCGCTCGTCATCGGCAAGGAGGTCAACGACCCCAACGGCGACCCCTACCAGCTGTACTACCTCTTCCCGCTCACGCAGGAGGAGAAGTCGCTGAGCCTGGTCAAGGGCACGTTGGCGACCGCCGGGGTCTTCGTCGTCGTCCTCCTCGGGGCGATCGCGTGGCTGGTGGTGCGCCAGGTGGTCACGCCGGTGCGGATGGCGGCCGGGGTCGCCGAGCGGCTGTCGGCCGGGCGGCTCCAGGAGCGGATGAAGGTCACCGGCGAGGACGACATCGCGCGTCTGGGCGAGGCATTCAACAAGATGGCGCAGAACCTCTCGCTGAAGATCCAGCAGCTGGAGGATCTGTCACGGATGCAGCGGCGGTTCGTGTCGGACGTGTCGCACGAGCTGCGCACGCCGCTGACGACCGTGCGGATGGCCGCCGACGTCATCCATGAGGCGCGTGAGGACTTCGATCCGGTGACCGCGCGGTCGGCCGAGCTGCTCGCCGACCAGCTGGACCGGTTCGAGTCGCTGCTGGCGGACCTGCTGGAGATCAGCCGGTTCGACGCGGGCGCGGCGGCGCTGGAGGCCGAGCCGATCGACCTCAGGGAGGTCGTGCGGCGGGTGGTCAGCGGGGCGGCACCGCTCGCGGAGCGCAAGGGCAGCGAGATCCGCGTCGTGGGCGACCAGCAGCCCGTGGTCGCCGAGGCGGACGCCCGGCGCGTGGAGCGGGTGCTGCGCAATCTCGTCGTCAACGCCGTGGAGCACGGCGAGGGCAAGGACGTCGTGGTCAAGCTCGCCGCGGCGGGCGGGGCGGTCGCGGTCGCGGTGCGCGACTACGGCGTAGGACTCAAGCCGGGGGAGGCCACGCGGGTCTTCAACCGGTTCTGGCGGGCGGACCCGGCACGCGCGCGTACCACCGGCGGTACGGGGCTCGGGCTGTCCATCGCGCTGGAGGACGCCCGGCTGCACGGCGGCTGGCTGCAGGCGTGGGGCGAGCCGGGCGGCGGGTCGCAGTTCCGGCTGACGCTGCCGCGTACGGCGGACGAACCGCTGCGGGGCTCGCCGATACCGCTGGAGCCCAAGGACTCGCGGCGCAACCGCGGGCTGGACGCGGCGGGTGCGCCGCGCGGCGAGAAGAGCGCCACGGTGCCCGCCCAGCAGCCGCCCGGCCCCGCCCCGCTGAACCGGATAGCCACCCGGCCGGCCACGGCGGTGCCCGCGGCCGATCCCACCGCGCTGCCCGGCAACGGCACGCGCGTGGTGCCCCGGTCCGCGGGCGGGGCGCCTCGACAGCACGAGCCGTCCTCCGGGCAGGAGGGGCAGCAGGGGCCGGAGGCAGGGCCGGACGAGCAAGGGGAGGCATCGCGTGGGGGCTGACCGCGAGGGGGGCGCCCGGCGGACGCCGCGGCGCGCGGTGGCGTACGCCGCCTGTGGTGTCGTACTGCTGTCCGGGTGCGCGTCGATGCCGGACGACGGGGAGCTGCGCGGGGTGGACTACACGCCGCGGCAGGACTCGCAGGTGCGGGTGTTCGCCGTGCCGCCCGGCGACGGCGCCGCCCCGCAGGACATCGTCGACGGCTTCCTTGAGGCGCTGACCAGCGACGACCCGCACTTCGAGACGGCGAAGCTGTATCTGACCCCGGAGGCGGCGAAGAGCTGGGATCCGGAGGGCTCCACCACCGTCCTCGCCAACGGCATGAAGACGGACGTCGACGCCGCGCAGAACCGGGACAACGCGTCCTCGTACTCCGTGACGCTGAGCGGCACGCAGGTCGGCGCGCTCGACGCGCAGCGGTCCTACCGGCCGGCCGAGGGCGGCTATCGCCAGCAGATCCAGCTGGAGCGCAACAAGAAGAACGGGCAGTGGCGCATCACCAGGCCGCCGCAGGGTGTGGTGATCGGCCAGTCGGACTTCCAGCGCAACTACATGTCCGCCAACAAGTACTACTTCGCCTCCAACGGGATCGCGGGGTCGCCGTCGCGGCCGATGGCCGTGGCCGACCCGGTGTATGTGCGCGAGCGCGTGGATCCCATGACGCAGATGGTGCGTTCGGTGCTGGAGGGGCCCACCGTCTGGCTCGACCAGGTCGTCAGGACGAGCTTCCCCACGGGGGTGAAGCTGAAGGACGGCGTGGAGACGCTGGCGCCGGACGAGCAGAACATCCTGACCGTTCCGCTGAACGACAGTGCCGCGCGGGTCGGGCCGGCCAAGTGCCGGGAGATGGCGACGCAGCTGCTGTTCACGCTGCAGAACCTGACCTCCGCGGTGGACCAGGTGGAGCTGAGGGCGGGCGGCCGGCAGCTGTGCCTGCTCGACGAGGACGTCGCCGACACGGTCGCCGCGCGCGGGGCGACGGAGCGGCCGGGGTATCTGTACTTCCTGGACGGCAGGCACCGGCTGGTGCGGATGCCGGCGCGCAGCGAGGACAAGAAGGCACTGGCGGTGCCGGGGCAGTTCGGCGAGGGCCTGAAGGAGCTCCGGTCGGCGGCGGTGTCACGGCGCGAGGACAGGGCGGCCGGGGTGAGCCTGGACGGCCGGCGCCTGTACGTCGGGCAGTTGGCCTCGGACGGGACGCTCGGGCAGCCGCTGCTGGTCAGCCAGGGCCGCACCGAGACCGACCGGCTGACCGCGCCCAGCTGGGACCCGGCGGGGAACCTGTGGGTGGCCGACCGGGACCTCAGACGGCCCCGACTGCTGATGTTCGACGACGCCAAGGGCACTCCGCTGGAGGTGGAGACGCCCGGGCTCGACGGCCGGATCGACTCCGTGCGGGTGGCCGGGGACGGGGTGCGTATCGCCCTGGTGGTCGAGAAGGACGGGCGGCAGTCGCTGCTCGTCGGCCGCATCGAACGGGGCGACAAGCCCGCGGACCCGGATGAGCGGGCGCGGGTGTCGGTGCTGGAACTGCGGTCGGCCACGCCCGTGTTGGAGGAGGTGACCGCCATGTCCTGGGTCGGTGAGAGCCGGCTGGTGGTGGTGGGCACCGAGCAGGGGGGCGTGCAGCAGATGCAGTACGTCCAGGTCGACGGCTCCACACCGGAGGCGCCGGTGCCCGCCGCGCTGACGGGCGTGGAGGAGATCGCCGGGACCGAGGACGGCGGGGCGCCGCTGGTGGCCCACTCGGAGGACGGGATCGTGCGGATGCCGACGGGCGAGCAGTGGCAGAAGGTCGTCACGGAGGGGTCGGCTCCGGTCTATCCGGGGTGAGGTGGGGGCTGCGGGGCTGCTGGGGGTGCGCTTCGGGCCTGTGGGCCGTTCGGGGACGTGCGGCAGGCGGTGACGGTTTTCCACAGGGGGTTTTCCACAGGGGTGGTCGGGGCGCGCGGGCGTTGGCACAGTGGGTGGCATGCGGGGGTGGTGGCGGGACCTCACCGATCTGGTGCTGCCGGCGGAGTGCGGAGGCTGCGGCAGGCCGCGTACGGTGCTCTGCCCCGAGTGCCGTGCCGTCCTCAGCGGTGCCGCAGCGGGCCGGGTGCGTCCGGTGCCGGAGCCACCGGGACTGCCCGCGGTGCATGCCGCCGCGCGGTACGAGGACGAGGTACGGGCCCTGCTGCTGGCCCACAAGGAGCGCGGCGCGCTGTCCCTCGTACGGCCGCTGGGGGCCGCGCTGAGCGGCGCCGTGCGGGCCGGGCTCCGGGAGGCCCCGGCGGGCGCTCGTGGCGGGCCGGTGCTGCTCGTGCCGGTGCCGTCGGGGCGTGGGGCCGTGCGGGCGCGGGGGCATGATCCGGGGCGGCGGATCGCGTGGGCCGCGGCGGACGCGCTGCGGCGGGCCGGTACGGCGGCCCGGGTGCTGTCCGTGCTGCGGCAGCGGCGGCCGGTGGTGGACCAGGCGGGGCTCAACTCCCGTCGGCGGCAGGAGAATCTCGCCGGTGCGCTGGGCGTGGTGCGCGGTGGGGCGGGACTGCTGCGGGGCGGTGCGGTGGTGCTGGTCGACGACGTGATGACGACCGGCGCGTCGCTGGCGGAGGCGGCGCGCGCGGTGCGCGAGGCCCTGGCCGAGTCGGTGGGGGCCGGGGACGGCGGGTCCCGCGATGTGGTGACGGCTGTGTACGCGGGGGCGAGCCGGGAAAGGACAGGGGAACAGAACGCCGGAGCGACGGAAGGGAGCAAGGGTGGACCCCGTGTCGTACCGGGAATGGCAAGGGCGGACACGCCCGGAGCCTTGGTCTGTGCGGCGGTGGTCGCGGCACCGCCTGATTCTTTCGAAATAAACCGGAACTGACTGCGAACTTGCATCGTTGCAGGTAATGAGAGCGCCAATTCACCTGAACGGAGGTACGCCGCTGTAGAGGGTGACGACATCCGTCCGGGCGAGATATGTTCGGTTGTGAGGGAAAGCCGCAGGCCAACCCTTGTAAATCCGAATGCCGTGCTGCGGGTTTTCCGCAATCACCCGAGCCGGCGGGGTGGGGATCTTGCCCATGGGGGAGGAGGAGGTGGAAGTCACCGAGTCCGCGGTTCCGGATCTGGCCGGAACCTGGTGCACAAGGGAGATGCTCCGCCACTGAGAGCGGAGCGATCCGGGAACGGAGTTCTGCGTGGACATCGTCGTCAAGGGCCGCAAGACCGAGGTGCCCGAGCGGTTCCGCAAGCACGTGGCCGAGAAGCTGAAGCTGGACAAGATCCAGAAGCTCGATGGCAAGGTGATCAGCCTCGACGTCGAGGTGTCCAAGGAGCCCAACCCCCGACAGGCCGACCGTTGCGACCGAGTGGAGATCACGCTCCGCTCCCGCGGTCCGGTGATCAGGGCAGAGGCAGCGGCCAGCGATCCGTACGCGGCACTCGACCTCGCTGCCGAGAAGCTGGATGCGCGGCTGCGCAGGCAGCACGACAAGCGTCACACGCGCCGGGGTGTCCGCCGGGCGACGGCGGCCGAGGTCCCCGACCACGTCCCGGGCGCGGCGACGCTCAACGGCAACGGCCACGCCGTACCGACGGAGGAGTCGGACGGAGTGCCGACCAAGAAGATCGGTTCGCTCGAAGTAAAGGGCGAGGGGCCCCTCGTCGTCCGCGAGAAGACCCACGTCGCCTCACCCATGACCCTCGACCAGGCCCTCTACGAGATGGAGCTGGTCGGTCACGACTTCTACCTGTTCGTCGACTCCGAGACCAAGGAGCCCAGCGTCGTCTACCGGAGGCACGCCTACGACTACGGCGTGATCCACCTCAGCACGGACACCATGGTCACGCAGCCGCCATCGCCCGACGCGGGCGGCACGTTCGGCGGCTGACCCACCCGGACGGCAGCTGATCCGGTGCCCCTGGAGCGCGTGTGCGCCCCCAGGGGCATCGGCGTGCGACCCCATGCGCACCGCTCTGTCACCCCGCTGTCGTCCAGGCATGAAATCATGGCCGCAACGGCTCAACCGGTGGGCCGTTGCCTTGGGTTGGCGATGGCACGGGACCACAGGCCACAGCCTTCAGGGGGAGGAACGATGGCGGACAGCTTCGGACCGATGCACGACGGTGAGGCCGGTGACGGCGTCGTCGGCATGGGCCCGGACCAGGGCACGGCGCGCGACGAGCCGATCCGGGTCCTGGTCGTGGACGACCACGCCCTCTTCCGTCGCGGCCTGGAGATCGTGCTGGCCGCCGAGGAGGACATCCAGGTCGTCGGGGAGGCCGGTGACGGCGCCGAGGCGGTCGACAAGGCCGCGGACCTGCTGCCCGACATCGTCCTGATGGACGTACGGATGCCCAAGAGGGGCGGGATCGAGGCGTGTACCTCCATCAAGGAGGTGGCACCCAGCGCCAAGATCATCATGCTGACGATCAGTGACGAGGAAGCCGACCTCTACGAGGCCATCAAGGCGGGCGCGACCGGATATCTGCTCAAGGAGATCTCCACCGACGAGGTGGCCACCGCCATTCGCGCGGTCGCCGACGGCCAGTCGCAGATCAGCCCGTCCATGGCGTCCAAACTGCTCACCGAGTTCAAGTCGATGATCCAGCGCACGGACGAGCGACGGCTGGTGCCGGCACCCCGGCTCACCGACCGTGAACTGGAGGTCCTGAAACTCGTCGCCACGGGGATGAACAACCGGGATATCGCCAAGGAGCTGTTCATCTCCGAGAACACCGTGAAGAACCATGTGCGCAACATCCTGGAGAAGCTTCAGCTGCACTCCAGGATGGAGGCCGTCGTGTACGCGATGCGGGAGAAGATCCTGGAGATCCGCTGACGCCGGCCCCGGCCACGGCCCTGCGGGGCGCGGATCAGCCGAGCAGCCGGGCGAGCTCCGCGGTGAGGGCTTCGCGCAGCTCGGGAGCGTCCACCCGCTCCACCCGTACGTCCGTGCAGTCCACCCAGCTCGCCGCCTCGACCAGCGCCTGGGCCACCGAGGCGACCGCCCTCGGGTCCTCCAGGGTGACCTGCCGGGCGACCAGGGTGCGGCCCTCGCGGGCCGGGTCCACGCGGCCCACCAGACGGCCGCCGGCCAGCACCGGCATCGCGAAGTAGCCGTAGACCCGCTTGGGCTTGGGGACGTATGCCTCCAGGCGGTGGGTGAAGCCGAAGATGCGCTCGGTGCGGGCGCGTTCCCAGATCAGTGAGTCGAAGGGCGACAGCAGCGTCGTACGGTGCCGCCCGCGCGCAGGCGTGGCCAGTGCCGCCGGGTCCGCCCAGGCCGGCTTCCCCCAGCCCTCCACCGTCACCGGCACCAGCCCCGAGTCGGCGATCACCGCGTCCACCTGCTCGCCCTTGAGGCGGTGGTAGTCGGCGATGTCCGCGCGGGTGCCCACGCCCAGGGCCTCGCCCGCCAGGCGCACCAGGCGGCGCAGGCACTCGGTGTCGTCCAGGTCGTCGTGCAGCAGCGCCTCGGGGACCGCGCGCTCGGCGAGGTCGTAGACCCGCTTCCAGCCACGGCGCTCGACGCAGACCACCTCGCCGTACATCAGCGCGCGCTCGACGGCGACCTTGGTGCCCGACCAGTCCCACCACTCGCTGGTGCGCTTGGCGCCGCCCAACTCGGTGGCGGTCAGGGGACCTTCGGCCCGCAACTGCTTGATGACCTGGTCGTACACACCGTCGGGCAGTTCGTGGTTCCAGTGCGGGCGGTCGCGGTAGGCGCGGCGGCGGAACGCGAAGTGCGGCCACTCCTCGATGGGCAGGATGCAGGCCGCGTGCGACCAGTACTCGAACGCGTGGGTGTCCGTCCAGTAGGCCCGCTCGACGGTTCCGCGGCCGACGGCGCCGAGGCGGGCGTACGGGATGAGCTCGTGGGAGCGGGCCAGGACGGAGATGGTGTCCAGCTGGACCGCGCCGAGGTGCCGCAGCACCCCGCGGACGCCCGCTCTGCGGTCGGGGGCGCCGAGGAAACCCTGGGCGCGCAGGGCCAGGCGGCGGGCCTCGGCTGCGGACAGCTCTGCGATCGGGCGCGGGGTCGTCATGGGTCGCACGATAGGCCCTGCCACTGACAACGGGCCCCGACCTGCGGCTACGGCTGTGCGGGGGCCGGCAGGTAGGGCGCCGCCGAGGGCAGGCCGAGGTCCGAGGGCAGCAGCGAGCCGACCCAGCAGTCACGGCGTACGCCCCTGTTGTTGAGGGCGGAGCGCAGGGTTCCCTCCAGGACGAAGCCGACGCGTTCGGCCACCGCGCGCGAGGCCAGGTTGCCGACCTCGGCCCGCCACTCCAGCCGGTCCACGGCCAGCGCGGTGAAGGCCCAGCGGGCGGCGGCCAGGGTGGCCTCGGTGATGTAGCCGCGGCCGCGGTGCTCCTTGGCGGCCCAGAAGCCGACCTCGCCCACGCCCAGCGCGCGCATGCCGATGCCGAGCATCCCCACCAGGTCCCCCTCGGGCAGGAACACGCCGAAGGTGTACATCGAATCGTTCGCCCAGCCGTCGGGCACCGTCCGCCCGGTGAAGCTCTCGGCGTGCTCGCGCAGGTACGGCGAGGGGAACTGGGAGATCCAGCGCTGCAGGTCGGCGTCCTGGGCGGCGGCGTGGACCGCTTCGGCGTCCGGCGGGCCGACCGTGCGCAGCAGCAGACGTTCGGTGGTGAGCTCGACGGGTTCCATCGGCCGATTCTGCTCGGGACGCCCCGCGCGGGCCATCGGTTTTCTCTCTGAGTGAGCGCGCGATCACCTATCGCGCAATTCCTCGGATCCGTGCGGCACTATCCGAATGCCCCGTGCGTTGTTCCGGGTGAAACAGCCATCGGCCGACAGGCCTCCCGGCCCAGCCGGGTCCTCGCATACGATGGCCGTTGCTCAGTAAGTCAAATCGAACCGACCGTCCCAGGCCCGACCGGCAAGGAGACCAGCCCCCGTGTCCGTCCTCTCGAAGATCATGCGTGCAGGCGAAGGCAAGATCCTGCGCAAGCTGCACCGCATCGCGGACCAGGTCAACTCCATCGAAGAGGACTTTGTCGACCTCTCCGACGCCGAGCTGCGGGCCCTCACCGATGAGTACAGGCAGCGCTACGCCGACGGCGAGAGCCTCGACGACCTGCTGCCCGAGGCGTTCGCCACCGTCCGCGAGGCCGCCAAGCGCGTCCTCGGCCAGCGGCACTACGACGTGCAGCTGATGGGTGGCGCCGCCCTCCACCTCGGCTATGTCGCCGAGATGAAGACCGGTGAGGGCAAGACCCTGGTCGGCACCCTGCCCGCCTACCTGAACGCCCTGTCCGGCGACGGCGTGCACCTCATCACGGTCAACGACTACCTGGCCGAGCGCGACTCCGAGATGATGGGCCGCGTCCACAAGTTCCTCGGCCTGAACGTGGGCTGCATCCTGGCGAACATGACGCCGGCGCAGCGCCGCGAGCAGTACGCGTGCGACATCACCTACGGCACGAACAACGAGTTCGGCTTCGACTACCTGCGCGACAACATGGCCTGGTCGAAGGACGAACTCGTCCAGCGCGGGCACAACTTCGCCATCGTCGACGAGGTCGACTCCATCCTCATCGACGAGGCCCGTACGCCGCTGATCATCTCCGGTCCGGCCGACCAGGCCACCAAGTGGTACGGCGACTTCGCCAAGCTGGTCACCCGCCTCAAGCGCGGCGAGGCCGGCCAGCCGCTGAAGGGCATCGAGGAGACCGGCGACTACGACGTCGACGAGAAGAAGCGCACGGTCGCCATCCACGAGTCCGGCGTCTCCAAGGTCGAGGACTGGCTGGGCATCGACAACCTCTACGAGTCGGTGAACACCCCGCTGGTCGGCTACCTGAACAACGCCATCAAGGCCAAGGAGCTCTTCAAGAAGGACAAGGACTACGTCGTCATCGACGGCGAAGTCATGATCGTCGACGAGCACACCGGCCGTATCCTCGCCGGCCGCCGCTACAACGAGGGCATGCACCAGGCGATCGAGGCGAAGGAAGGGGTGCCGATCAAGGACGAGAACCAGACGCTCGCCACGATCACCCTGCAGAACTTCTTCCGCCTCTACAACAAGCTCTCCGGCATGACCGGTACGGCCATGACCGAGGCCGCCGAGTTCCACCAGATCTACAAGCTCGGCGTGGTCCCGATCCCGACCAACCGGCCGATGATCCGCAAGGACCAGTCCGACCTGATCTACCGCACCGAGGTCGCCAAGTTCGAGGCGGTCGTCGACGACATCGCCGAGAAGCACGCCAAGGGCCAGCCGATCCTCGTCGGCACCACCTCGGTCGAGAAGTCCGAGTACCTCTCGCAGCAGCTGAGCAAGCGCGGCATCCAGCACGAGGTGCTCAACGCCAAGCAGCACGACCGTGAGGCGACGATCGTCGCCCAGGCCGGCCGCAAGGGCGCCGTCACCGTCGCCACCAACATGGCCGGCCGCGGTACCGACATCAAGCTCGGCGGCAACCCCGAGGACCTCGCCGAGGCGGAGCTGCGCCAGCGCGGCCTCGACCCCGAGGAGCACATCGAGGAGTGGGCGCACGCCCTGCCCGAGGCGCTCAAGAGGGCCGAGGAGGCCGTCAAGGCCGAGAAGGAAGAGGTCGAGCGGCTCGGCGGCCTGTACGTGCTCGGCACCGAGCGGCACGAGTCCCGTCGTATCGACAACCAGCTGCGCGGTCGTTCCGGCCGTCAGGGCGACCCGGGCGAGTCCCGCTTCTACCTGTCGCTGGGCGACGACCTGATGCGGCTGTTCAAGGCGCAGATGGTCGAGCGCGTGATGTCCATGGCCAACGTGCCGGACGACGTGCCGATCGAGAACAAGATGGTCACGCGCGCGATCGCGTCCGCGCAGTCGCAGGTCGAGCAGCAGAACTTCGAGACCCGTAAGAACGTCCTGAAGTACGACGAGGTCCTCAACCGCCAGCGCGAGGTCATCTACGGCGAGCGGCGCCGCGTCCTGGAGGGCGAGGATCTGCACGAGCAGATCAAGCACTTCATGGACGACACCATCGACGCCTACATCGCGGCCGAGACCGCCGAGGGCTTCGCCGAGGACTGGGACCTGGACCGGCTGTGGGGCGCGTTCAAGCAGCTCTACCCGGTGAAGGTCACCGTCGAGGAGCTGGAGGACGCGGCCGGCGACCGGGCCGGGCTCACCGCCGAGTTCATCGCCGAGTCCATCAAGGACGACATCCACGAGCAGTACGCGGCGCGTGAGGCGCAGCTCGGCTCCGAGATCATGCGTGAGCTGGAGCGCCGGGTCGTGCTGTCCGTCCTGGACCGCAAGTGGCGCGAGCACCTCTACGAGATGGACTACCTCCAGGAGGGCATCGGCCTGCGCGCGATGGCGCAGAAGGACCCGCTGGTCGAGTACCAGCGCGAGGGCTTCGACATGTTCACCGCGATGATGGACGGCATCAAGGAGGAGTCCGTCGGCTACCTGTTCAACCTGGAGGTCCAGGTCGAGCAGCAGGTCGAGGAGGTCCCCGTCGAGGACGCCAAGCCGGTGGCCGACCTGGAGAAGCAGGACTCCGTTCCGGCGCAGGCCGGGTCGCGTCCCGAGATCCGCGCGAAGGGGCTGGACGCGCCGCAGCGGCGCAACCTCCACTTCTCCGCGCCGACCGTGGACGGCGAGGGCGGCACCATCGAGGGCGACTTCACCGAGGACGGCGAGCCGGTGCGCTCCGAGGCCGACGGCCTCACGCGCGCGGAGCGGCGCAAGCAGGCGCGCGGCGCCGGCGGTCGTCGCCGTAAGAAGTGACGTCGGGCGCGTTGTCGTAGCGCTGTAGTGGCGTGAAGGGCCGGTCACCCCGGATGGGGGGGCCGGCCCTTCGGCGTGCGTCACGCCGGGTGGGGGCGGCCCATGGGGTGGCCGAGTTCGACGGCGGTGCAGCGCCAGCGGCGGTCGCGGCCGAGTTCCAGGCGGAAGGCCATGGCGCGCAGGCGGTCGCCCGCGGCGATGCGGGCGAATGCCTCGACGGCGCCGTCGCGGGGGACGTAGTAGCCGATGTCGCGGACGACGGGGCGGGCGCCTCGGGTGCGCAGGGGGCCGCGTTCGGCGAGGCGGGCCAGCTCGTCGTACGCCTGGCCGGCGGTGTGGCGCAGCATCCAGTGGACGGGGCGCCGGCCGCTGAGGACCTGCAGGAGGCGGTCGGCGAAGAGGTCGGTGGGGCGGGGCTGCGGGACCGGGCGGCGAGGGGTCTGGGCGGGGACGGTGGCGGGGCGGTCGGCGGGGGCGGGGAGGTCGTTCGGGGCGGGGTGGGGCGGGAGGGTCCGGGCGGGGCTCAGGGGGGCCGGGGGCGGGCCGGCACAGGCGCCTCGGGCGGAGTGTGCGGCCGGGCGGCTCGTGGTCGGCCTGCCGGGGGCGGTGGCGGGGCTGTGGGGTGCCGTGCCGCGGGGGAGGGCCGGGGTCCGTGCTCCCGTCGGGGGAGCGGTGGCCGGCGCTGCCGTGCGGGTGGTGGCGCCGGGGGTGCCCGGCGGGCGGGTGCCGGTGGTGCCGCCGGCTCGGGGGGAGGGGCCGCCGGGGCGGCGGGGGTCGCGGCGGGTGGGAGGCCGGGTGCCGGGGCGGGCCTGGGCGCGGGGGAGAGGGGGAGCGGTGCTGGGGCGGTGCGGGGTCCTGGTCATGACCTTGTCCATGACACGCAGGCCGACCGTGGTGGTGATGACGTCCATGAAGTCCCCGTTCGACGAGCTCGGAGATACCGAGCAGTAACTTCGCGGTGGGGATCTTGTACGGGGTGATGCGTGGCGGGGGCAAGGCGGGCGGGAATGGGTGTGAGGGCCACGTACTGTTCACCTATCAGGGGGAATGAGGTGGTACGCGGCCCGTGGCGGGCGGGGTGGGCCGGGTGAATCTCCGGCGCGGGGTGGACGCCCGCGGGGCCTTGGGTGGGAACTCGAAAGGGGACGCCGGACCGTATCCTGAAGACCCTTCGGGCTTCGCCAGTTCTCCGACACGAAAGCGGCGGCCAATGCGCGTCTACGTCCCCCTGACCCTGTCCGGTCTCGCCGAGGCGTACAAGACGGGCGAGCTAGGGACCGGGCCGTTCGTCGCCTACGCCGTCACCCCGGCGCTGCGCGAGTGGTACCTCTCCGACGACATCGAGGAGCTGGAGTACGCCGCGCTGAGCCGTGCCGCGCTGGCCTCGCTGCGGCTGCTCGCGGCGGACCCCGGTGCCGTGCGGCGGCGGGTCGTGGTGGCCGTGGACGTGCCCGACGGCTCGGCCTCGGCGGAGCCCGGGCGGGGGCCGGACCCGGCGGCGCTGGGCGAGGTGCGGGTCGAGCGGACGGTGCCGCTGGCCAAGGCGGCCTCGGTGCACGTCGACGCCGACGACGCGGAGGAGGACGTCACGGCGGCGGTCGAGGCGCTGGCCGCGGCGGACGGCGGGGACGACGACGCGCAGTTCGTGGTGGACGGGGCCGAGGACCACGAGCTGCTGTGGTACGCCACGCAGGAGATCCCGAACCTGGTGGGCGAACGCGGCTGACCTGCGGGTCTCCTCATTGTCAGTGGCGGCGGGTACGTTCTTGGACATGGGGATGCACAACGGGGCGCACATCGTGTGGGACTGGAACGGCACGCTGTTCCACGACAACGACGCCATCATCGGGGCGACGAACGCGGCGTTCGCCGAGCTGGGGCTGGAGCCGATCACGCTGGAGCGGTATCGCGCGCTGTACTGCGTGCCGGTGCCGAAGTTCTACGAGCGGTTGATGGGGCGGATGCCGACGGACGCCGAGTGGCAGGTCATGGACGACACCTTCCATCGGTACTACGCCGAGCACCGGGTGCGGTGCGGGCTCACCGAGGGCGTGACGGAGCTGCTGGTGGACTGGCGGTCGGCGGGGCGCAGCCAGTCGATTCTGAGCATGTACGGGCATGAGGAGCTCGTGCCGCTGGTGCGGGGGTTCGGGATCGAGCAGCACTTCATACGCGTGGACGGGCGGACCGGGCCGTCCGGGGGCAGCAAGGCCGAGCACATGGTGCGGCATCTGCGGTCGCTGCCGACGATCGAGGCCGGGCGGACCGTGGTCATCGGGGACGCCGCGGATGACGCGGTGGCCGCGTTGCATGTGGGGGCGCGGGCCGTGCTGTACACCGGGGGGTCGCACAGCCGGGCCAGTCTGGAGACGGTCGGGGTGCCTGTGGTGGACACGCTGGCGGAGGCGGTCGCGGAGGCCGAGCGGCTGGCGGCGTAGTCGCCGGGCCGGGGGGTGCCGCTCGCCCGCGCCGGCGGGATGCCCCTGCGCCCACTCGTGCCAGCGGGGTGCCCCTGCCCCCACTCGTGCCGCCCTGTGCCCACCCGTGCCGCCCCTGCGGCACGACTGCCCGCAGGAGCGGCCGCGTGCGTCGCTACGTAGCCGGGGCCTTCTGCCTCAGCACCCGCAGGAACTCCCGCATCCACGCCGGATGGTCCGGCCAGGCGCGGGACGAGACGAGCAGGCCGTCGACGACCGCCTCGCTGTCCTGGAAGGTCGCGCCGGCGGACTGCATGTCGATCTCAAGGGCGGGATAGGCGGTGACGCGGCGGCCGCGGAGGCCGTCGACGGCGGCGGTGAGGAGGGGGCCGTGGCAGATCTGGGCGACGGGTTTGTCCGCGTCGAAGAAGGACTTGAGGATCTTGCGCAGCTCGGGGTCGTTGCGCAGGTACTCGGGAGCGCGTCCGCCGGGGATGACGACGGCGGCGTACTCGCCGGGCTCGACCTCGGCGAAGGCGAGGTCGGCGGGCCAGGTGTAGCCGGGCTTCTCGGTGTAGGTGTCGAAGCCGTCCTCGAAGTCGTGGACGACGAACCGCAGCCTCTTGCGGGTGGGCGCGGCGATATGGACCTCGTAGCCCTCTTCGCGCAGGCGCTGGTAGGGGTAGAGCACCTCCAGGGACTCCGCCGCGTCCCCGGTGATGATCAGGATCTTCGCTGTCATGGCCGTACGCTCCCCTCAGGACCGTGGCGGGTGCGGGCAGCGCCTCCTCGGCGTGCCGCCCCGCCCCTGGGCAACCTGCCTCTCCGGCGCCGCCCTGCCAAGAGGCGCAGTCGTTTTCAGAGTGCGCGCCCCCCGTGCGCCCGTCGACCGCTCGCCCTCGATTTCCGGCCACCTGTTCGACGGCCGGGACCGCCGTCCGGGGCCCGCACCCCCTTCTCGCCGCCTCGTCCCTGTGCAGAACGTCAAAGTTCGCCCCCCAGTTTTGTACACATACGGCTCATGACGTGCCCCCCGTAAGGAGCGATAGCCTTGGTGGCGTGATCAGCGCGATATCTCGCGGGGGCACCGATGCCCCTGCCCTGCGCCCGGAGAGCACGGAGGACATCCGTGACCGGGCGGCGGTCGCTGATCTTCGCGGACGGGTCGGGGCCATGCCGGCCCCCAGGACGCCGAGCACACCCCGGATCCAGGCGGCGCCGACCACGGCGTACCGCGTCTCGGGGACGTCGGATTCGACCGGCAGCCGACCGCGCTTCTCCCTCCACGGCATAGCGTCGACCACGACCGGACACCCCGCGTCCCGGCGCCGGGCCGGCGGGGGAGAGACCGTACATCCTTCAACGTCACGCAACGGCGCGCGACAGGAGCCAGAGGACAATGCAGACCAAGCTGGACGAAGCCAAGGCCGAGCTGCTCGAGAGGGCCGCCCGGGTAGCTGAGAACAGCCCGGTCGGGGGGTACCTACCGACTGGGACGACCGAACACGGCACCCCGGACCGGGCCGCCGTGCTCGCGTTCCTCCAGCGCTACTACCTGCACACCGCCCCGGAGGACCTCACCGACCGCGACCCGGTCGATGTCTTCGGAGCCGCCTACTCGCACTACCGACTGGCCGAGAACCGCCCGCAGGGCACGGCCAACGTGCGCGTGCACACCCCGACGGTCGAGGAGAACGGCTGGACGTGCAGCCACTCCGTCGTCGAGGTCGTCACCGACGACATGCCCTTCCTCGTGGACTCCGTCACCAACGAGCTGACCCGCCAGGGCCGCGGCATCCACGTCGTCATCCACCCGCAGATGGTCGTCCGCCGCGATGTGACCGGCAAGCTCATCGAGTGCCTGGCCACGCCGCCCACCGGCGACCTGCCGCACGACGCGCACGTCGAGTCGTGGATCCACGTCGAGATCGACCGCGAGACCGACCGCTCCGACCTCAAGCAGATCACCGCCGACCTGCTGCGCGTCCTGTCCGACGTCCGCGAGGCCGTCGAGGACTGGGAGAAGATGCGCGACGCGGCCCTGCGCATCGCCGACCACCTCCCCGAGGAGCCGGTCGCCGACGACCTGCGCCGCCAGGAGATCGAGGAGGCCCGCGAGCTGCTGCGCTGGCTGGCCGACGACCACTTCACCTTCCTCGGCTACCGCGAGTACCAGCTGCGCGACGACGACTCCCTCGCCGCCGTCCCCGGCACCGGCCTCGGCATCCTGCGCGCCGACCCGCACCACGCGGGCGACGACCAGCACCCGGTCAGCCCGTCCTTCGAGCGGCTGCCCGCCGACGCCCGCGCCAAGGCGCGCGAGCACAAGCTGCTGGTGCTGACCAAGGCCAACAGCCGCGCGACCGTGCACCGCCCGTCGTACCTGGACTACGTGGGCGTGAAGAAGTTCGACGAGAACGGCGAGGTCGTCGGCGAGCGCCGCTTCCTCGGCCTGTTCTCCTCGGCCGCGTACACCGAGTCGGTGCTGCGCGTGCCGGTCATCCGCCGCAAGGTCGACGAGGTCCTCCAGGGCGCCGGCTTCTCGCCGCACAGCCACGACGGCCGCGACCTGCTGCAGATCCTGGAGACCTACCCGCGCGACGAGCTGTTCCAGACGCCCGTCCCGGAGCTCCAGGCGATCGCCACCTCGGTGCTGTACCTCCAGGAGCGGCGCCGGCTGCGCCTGTACCTGCGCCAGGACGAGTACGGCCGCTACTACTCCGCGCTGGTCTACCTCCCGCGCGACCGCTACACCACCGGCGTGCGCCTCAGGATCATCGACATCCTCAAGGAGGAGCTCGGCGGCGTCAGCGTCGACTTCACCGCCTGGAACACCGAGTCGGTGCTCTCCCGGCTGCACTTCGTCGTCCGCGTCCCGCCGGGCACCGAGCTGCCGCAGCTGTCCGACAGCGACAAGGAGCGCATCGAGGCCCGCCTGGTCGAGGCCGCCCGCTCCTGGGCCGACGGCTTCGCCGACGCCCTCAACGCCGAACTGGGCGAGGAGCGCGCCGCGGAACTGCTGCGCCGCTACTCGGGCGCCTTCCCCGAGGGCTACAAGGCCGACCACAGCCCGCGCGCGGCGGTGTCCGACCTGGTCCACCTGGAGCGGCTGAACGAGCAGCAGAACTTCGCGCTCAGCCTGTACGAGCCGGTGGGCGCCGCCCCCGACGAGCGCCGCTTCAAGATCTACCGCACCGGTGACGCCATCTCCCTGTCCGCCGTCCTGCCGGTCCTGAACCGGCTCGGCGTCGAGGTGATCGACGAGCGGCCCTACGAGCTGCGCTGCGCCGACCGCAGCGTCGCCTGGATCTACGACTTCGGCCTGCGCGTCCCCAAGGCGCAGGGCAGCACCGACTACCTCGCCGACGACGCCCGCGAGCGGTTCCAGGAGGCGTTCGCCGCCACCTGGACCGGCAAGGCGGAGAACGACGGCTTCAACTCCCTCGTGCTGCGCGCCGGTCTGACCTGGCGGCAGGCGATGGTGCTGCGCGCGTACGCCAAGTACCTGCGCCAGGCCGGCTCCACCTTCAGCCAGGACTACATGGAGGACACCCTCCGCAACAACGTCCACACCACCCGGCTGCTGGTGTCGCTGTTCGAGGCGCGGATGTCGCCCGACCGCCAGCGCGCCGGGCACGAGCTGGTGGACGCGCTGCTGGAGGAGCTGGACGCCGCGCTCGACCAGGTCGCCTCGCTGGACGAGGACCGCATCCTGCGCTCCTTCCTCACCGTCATCAAGGCGACGCTGCGCACCAACTTCTTCCAGGAGGCCGCGGGCGGTCAGCCGCACGACTACGTCTCCATGAAGTTCGACCCGCAGGCCATCCCGGACCTGCCGGCACCGCGCCCGGCGTTCGAGATCTGGGTGTACTCCCCGCGCGTCGAGGGCGTGCACCTGCGCTTCGGCAAGGTCGCCCGAGGCGGTCTGCGCTGGTCCGACCGGCGCGAGGACTTCCGTACCGAGATCCTCGGCCTGGTCAAGGCGCAGATGGTGAAGAACACCGTCATCGTGCCGGTCGGCGCCAAGGGCGGCTTCGTCGCCAAGCAGCTCCCCGACCCGGCCGTGGACCGCGACGCGTGGATGGCCGAGGGCATCGCCAGCTACAAGACGTTCATCTCGGCGCTGCTCGACATCACCGACAACATGGTCGCCGGCGAGGTCGTGCCCCCGGCCGACGTGGTGCGCCACGACGAGGACGACACCTACCTCGTCGTCGCCGCCGACAAGGGCACCGCGACCTTCTCCGACATCGCCAACGGGGTCGCCGCCGAGTACAACTTCTGGCTCGGCGACGCCTTCGCCTCCGGCGGCTCGGCCGGCTACGACCACAAGGGCATGGGCATCACCGCCCGCGGCGCCTGGGAGTCCGTCAAGCGGCACTTCCGCGAGCTGGGCGTGGACACCCAGTCCGAGGACTTCACGGTCGTCGGCATCGGTGACATGTCCGGTGACGTGTTCGGCAACGGCATGCTGCTCTCCGAGCACATCCGCCTGGTCGCCGCCTTCGACCACCGGCACATCTTCATCGACCCGAACCCGGACGCGGCGACCTCGTACGCCGAGCGCCGCCGCCTGTTCGAGCTGCCGCGCTCCAGCTGGGCCGACTACAACACCGAGCTGCTCTCCGCGGGCGGCGGGATCTTCCCGCGTACCGCCAAGGCGATCCAGCTCAACAGCCACATCCGCGAGGCCCTCGGCATCGAGGACAAGGTCACCAAGATGACCCCGGCCGACCTGATGCGGGCCATCCTGACCGCGCCGGTCGACCTGCTGTGGAACGGCGGCATCGGTACGTACGTCAAGTCCTCGCAGGAGTCGAACGCCGACGTCGGCGACAAGGCCAACGACGCCATCCGCGTCGACGGCAGCGACCTGCGCGTCAAGGTCGTCGGCGAGGGCGGCAACCTGGGCCTGACCCAGCTGGGCCGGATCGAGTTCGCGCTGCACGGCGGGCGGATCAACACCGACGCCATCGACAACAGCGCGGGCGTGGACACCTCCGACCACGAGGTGAACATCAAGATCCTGCTCAACGGCCTGGTCACCGAGGGCGACATGACCGTCAAGCAGCGCAACAAGCTGCTCGCCGAGATGACCGACGAGGTCGGCCGTCTGGTGCTGCGCAACAACTACGCGCAGAACACGGCGATCGCCAACGCCCTCGCCCAGTCCAAGGACATGCTCCACGCCCAGCAGCGCTTCATGCGCCACCTGGTGCGCGAGGGCCACCTCGACCGCGCGCTGGAGTTCCTGCCCACCGACCGCCAGATCCGCGAGCGCCTGAGCACGGGCCAGGGCCTGACCGGCCCGGAGACGGCCGTCCTGCTGGCGTACACGAAGATCACGGTCGCCGAGGACCTGCTGGCCACCTCGCTGCCCGACGACCCCTACCTCCGGGGTCTGCTGCACACCTACTTCCCGAGCGCGCTGCGCGAGAAGTTCGGCGAGCACATCGACAGCCACCCGCTGCGCCGCGAGATCACCACGACCGTCCTGGTCAACGACACGGTCAACACCGGCGGTACGACGTATCTGCACCGCATGCGGGAGGAGACCGGCGCCTCGCTGGAGGAGATCGTGCGGGCGCAGACCGTCGCGCGGACGATCTTCCGCTCGGCGGAGGTGTGGGACGGTGTGGAGTCGCTCGACAACCAGGTCGACGCCGCGGTGCAGACCCGCATCCGGCTGCACTCGCGCCGCCTCGTCGAACGCGGCACGCGCTGGCTGCTCAACAACCGGCCGCAGCCGCTGGAGCTCGCCGAGACGGTCGACTTCTTCGCCGACCGCGTGGAGCAGGTCTGGCAGCAGCTGCCGAAGCTGCTCAAGGGCGTGGACCTGGAGTGGTGGCAGCAGATCTACGACGAGCTGACCGCGGCCGGGGTGCCGGACGAACTGGCCACGCGCGTGGCCGGGTTCTCCTCCGCGTTCCCGGCGCTGGACATCGTCTCGGTGGCCGACCGCATGGGCAAGGAGCCGCTGGACGTCGCCGAGGTCTACTACGACCTCGCCGACCGGCTCAGCATCACCCAGCTCATGGACCGCATCATCGAGCTGCCGCGCGCCGACCGCTGGCAGTCCATGGCCCGCGCCGCGATCCGCGAGGACCTGTACGCCGCCCACGCCGCCCTCACCGCCGACGTGCTCGCGGTGGGCAACGGCTCCTCCACGCCGGAGCAGCGGTTCCAGCTGTGGGAGCGCAAGAACCAGGCGATCCTGGGCCGCGCCCGCACCACGCTGGAGGAGATCAAGAGCTCGGACGCCTTCGACCTCGCCAACCTGTCGGTGGCGATGCGCACGATGAGGACGCTGCTGCGCACGCACTCGTGACGGCCGTATGAACAAGGCGCCCCGGACCTGATGGGTCCGGGGCGCCTTGTGCTTGCGAGCCGGCCGGCTCTCTCAGGCTTGGGCGGACGCGGCCGCCGGTGCCGCGGGCGCCGCCGGCTTCGGCACGGTCTTCGGCTTCGGCCTGGGCGCGGGGTCGGCGGTGAACTTCTCGTACTCCTTCATGACCTCCTCCGTCGGCCCGTCCATGCGCAGCTGGCCGCGCTCCAGCCACAGCACGCGCTCGCAGGTGTCGCGGATGGACTTGTTGTTGTGGCTGACCAGGAACACCGTGCCCGCGTGCTGCCGCAGCTCGCGGATGCGGGCCTCGGAGCGCTTCTGGAAGGAGCGGTCGCCGGTGGCGAGGGCCTCGTCGATGAGCAGCACGTCATGGTCCTTGGCGGCGGCGATGGAGAACCGCAGCCGGGCGGCCATGCCGGAGGAGTACGTGCGCATCGGCAGGGTGATGAAGTCGCCCTTCTCGTTGATGCCGGAGAAGTCGACGATCTCCTGGTAGCGCTCCTTGATCTGCTCGCGGGACATGCCCATGGCGAGGCCGCCGAGGTGGACGTTGCGCTCGCCGGTGAGGTCGTTCATCAGGGCCGCGTTGACGCCGAGGAGGGAGGGCTGGCCGTTGGTGTAGATACAGCCGTTCTCCACGGGCAGCAGTCCGGCGACGGCCTTCAACAGGGTCGACTTGCCGGAGCCGTTGGTGCCGATGAGCCCGATCGCCTCGCCCTTGTACGCCACGAAGGACACGCTCTTGACCGCGTGCACCTTGCGGACGCCCGCCGCCTTCTCGGTCTGCTTGCGGCGCAGCATGCGGTTGAGGGCGGCGGTGGCCGAACCGCGTCCCGCGCCGGTGCCGTTGACGCGGTAGACGATGTCCACGCGGTCGGCGATGACCGTGGGGACCTTCTCTTCGTTGTGCTCAGCCACGGCCGTAGGTCTCCTCAGCCTTCCAGAAGTAGATGAAACCGCCGACTCCGGCGACCAGCGCCCAGCCGGTCGCGAGCGCCCACACATGGGGCGGGAGCTGGCTGCCCTGGAAGCTGTCGATCAGGGCGAAGCGCATCAGGTCGATGTACACGGCGGCCGGGTTGACCTGGAGCGCGGTGCCCACCCAGGACGGCAGGTCGGTGTGCTTGTCCAGGATGTGGTCGATGCTGAACATCACGCCGGACGCGTACATCCACGTCCGCAGCAGGAACGGCATCAGCTGCGACAGGTCGGGCGTCTTCGCGCCCAGCCGCGCCAGGATCATCGACAGACCCGCGTTGAAGGTGAACTGCAGCACCAGCGCCGGGACCGCCAGCACCCACGAGGCGGCCGGCGGCACGCCGAACGCCAGCAGGATCACCACCAGCGCCGCCATGGAGAACAGCAACTGCTGCAACTGCTGCAGACAGAACGAGATCGGCAGCGCGGCCCGCGGGAAGTGCAGCGCCCGCACCAGACCGAGGTTGCCGGAGATCGCCCGCGTGCCCGCGAGCAGCGAGCTCTGCGTGAACGTCCACACGAACACGCCCGTCACCAGGAACGGCACGAAGTCCGGCACCCCGTCCTTCGTCTGCATCAGCACGCCGAAGATCAGGTAGTACACGGCCGCGTTCAGCAGCGGCGTCATCACCTGCCACAGCTGGCCCAGCTTCGCCTGGCTGTACTGCGCGGTGAGCTTCGCCGTGGAGAACGCCGCGATGAAGTGGCGGCGGGCCCACAGCTGCCGGACGTACTGGGGCAGGGAGGCGCGGGCGCCGCTGACCGTCAGCCCGTGGCGCGCGGCGAGCGCCGCGAGGTCGCCGTCGTCGGCCGGGGCCTGCGCCGTGGGAGGCGGGGCTTGGAGGACCTGGCTCACATCCGCTGCTTTCGCTCGGGGGGAGGGGTGGCGGCACGGGTCCTGCCGCGCTCTTACGTCGGGACGGGACCGTATCGTCGCAACGCGAGCGTAGGCCGATCGAGCGTCGGGACGCAACCGTATCGTCGTAACGCCCTATGCTGTCCGCATGACCAACCCCGCCGGATCCCAGCCGCGCCCGCCCCGCCGGTCACCCGCAGGTGCCGCCGTCCTGCGGGAGGACGTGACCGAGGCGATCCGGGCGGCCGTCTTCGAGGAACTGGCGGCTGTGGGCTACGCGCGGATGTCCATCGAGGGCATCGCCCGCCGGGCGGGCGTCGGCAAGACGGCGGTCTACCGCCGCTGGCGCTCCAAGCTGCACCTGGTCCTGGACGTCGTCTCGGCGATCGCGGTGCAGGGCCTTCCGGCGCCGGACACGGGCACCCTCGAGGGCGACCTCCGGCTGCTCTACGAGGTCACCGCGCGTGCCCTACGGCACCCCGTCGTCTCCCAGATCATCCCCGACCTCCAGGCCGAGGCGGCCCGCAACCCCGAGATCGCCGAGCTGATGCAGAAGGCGCTGCGCGAAGGGCAGGAGGGCGTCGCCAGCAAGATCGTCGCCGCGGCCGAGCAGCGCGGGGAGATCCGTATGGGCGTCGACGACGAACTCGCCCTCGACCTCATCTCCGGCCCCCTCTACTGGCGCTCCGTCGTCATCCGCAGCCCCAAGCTGCCCAAGGGCTACCTGCCGTCCCTGGCCAAGGCGACCGCGGGGGCGCTCAAGGCGCTCTGAGGGGGCCCTGCGCCGTCCCGTCCGGGGGTTTCCGCCGTACGCGGGTGCGGGTGGTACGTGGCCGGTCGCGCAGTTCCCCGCGCCCCTCAGGGACGTACACCTGCCCGGCGCCAGCAAGCACCGGCCGCACGGCCCGCGACGACAAGCCCCACGCGCCGTGGGCCCGGAAAGCCGCCGACGGCGAGAAGGCCCTAGGGGGCCGTGGGGCTGCGGTCAGTCGCCGACGGCGAGAAAGCGCCACGCAGCACGGGCCGGGAAGCCGCGGACGGCGAGAAGCTCCACAGCCGATGGGCCCGGTCAGCCGCGGACGGCGAGAAGCTGTCACAGCCGGTGGGCGTCGGTCAGCCGCGGACGGCGAGAAGCTGTCACAGCCGGTGGGCGTCGGTCGGCCGCCGACGGCGAGAAGCTGCCACAGCCGATGGGCGTCGGTCAGCCGCCGACGGCGGGAAGGGGACGTGCCGGGGGGTGTCCGCCCGCAGCGGCCGGCGTCCATCTCCAGTCACCCTAGGTCCCGACAGAACCGCCGGACCGAGGACGGACACCCCCCGGCGCGGCCCCGACCCACAACCCACCGGCAGCGCTACAGCAACCCCCACCGGACGCGAGCAGGCCGCCGCAGGCATCCACCCACCGGCCCGCACCCGAAGGGGACACCCCTCGCCCCCTACACCCGCGCCGCCTCCGGATGAAGGCGGACCCACCCCTCCCAGGCCGACGTGATCATGTCCTGGACGTCATGCCGAGCCTTCCACCCAAGTTCCGCGGCGATGCGGTCCGCGGAGGCGACGACGCGCGCGGGGTCGCCGGGCCGGCGCGGGGTGGTGAGGGGCGGCCGGGCATAACCCGTGACGGCGTTGATGTGGTCGATCATCTCGCGGACGGAGACGCCTTCACCGCGCCCGACGTTGAGGGTGAGGTCACGCCCCGGCGACGCGGTGAGGGCACGGGCGGCAGCCACATGCGCGTCGGCCAGGTCGACGACGTGGATGTAGTCGCGGACGCAGGTGCCGTCGGGCGTGGGGTAGTCGTCGCCGAAGATACGCGGCGGGGCGTTCTCCGTGAGCTTCTCGAAGACCATCGGGATCAGGTTCGACACCCCCACGTCCGCGAGCTCGGGACGCGCCGCCCCGGCCACGTTGAAGTAGCGCAGGCAGGCCGTGGACAGCCCGGTCGCCCGCCCCGTGGCCCGCACCAGCCACTCCCCGGCCAGCTTCGTCTCACCGTAGGGAGACATCGGCGCACACGGCGTCTCCTCCGTCACCAGCTCCGTCCCCGGCATGCCGTACACCGCCGCAGAGGAGGAGAAGACGAAGTGCGGCACCCGCGCCTCGGTGACCGCCTCCAGCAGCACCCGCAGGCCCTCGACGTTCTCCCGGTAGTACAGCAGCGGCCGGTCGATCGACTCCCCGACCTGCTTCTTCGCGGCGAGATGCACGACCCCGGCCACCGTGTGCCGCGTCAGCACCTCGCGCAGCCGCCGCCCGTCCAGCGTCGAGCCCACCACCAGCGGCACGTCGTCGGGCAGGCGCTCGGCGATGCCGGTGGAGAGGTCGTCGTACACGACCGCCCCCTCGCCCGCAGCCCGCAGCGCACGCACGACGTGCGCCCCGATGTAGCCGGCGCCGCCGGTGATCAGCCAGGTCATGGACGGCCGTCCCCTCGTTCAGTTGGCCCGTGGTGCTTCCCCCGGCCGAACAGTCAACCAGGACGAGGGCGCCGAACGGGCCCGAACGTCACTCTTCGTGGCGCGGCGTGCGCGGTTCGTGTGCGGCGGCGGCCGTGTCCAGGGCGCTCGTCAGGCGGTCGAGCCGCTCCCGCAGCTCGCGGATCTCGTCGAGGTCGCAGCCGGTCGCCTCGACGATCCGGCGGGGTACGGCGACCGCCCGCTCGCGCAGGGCCTCGCCGGCCCGCGTCAGCCGGACCTCCACGGAGCGCTCGTCGCGGGCGCTGCGCTCGCGGTGTACGAGGCCGGCGGCCTCCAGCCGCTTGAGCAGCGGCGACAGCGTGCCGGAGTCGAGGCGCAGGTGTTCGCCGAGCTTCTTGACCGGCTGCTCGCCCCGCTCCCAGAGCACCAGCATCACCAGGTACTGGGGGTAGGTCAGGCCGAGGTCCTTGAGGATCACGCGGTAGACGCCGTTGAAGGCGCGCGAGGCGGCGTGCAGGGAGAAGCAGATCTGGCGGTCCAGGCGGAGCCAGTCCTCCTGGGCGGCGGCCGGTGTCGGGGTCATGCCTCCAGGGTAGTACTTGCGAGCCATTTAGTTGTGCACAACTTAATTGTGTGCTCTACTTGTGGCCGTGAGGGCGGCCGGCCGGGCCGCCGGACCGCGACTTCTCCGAGAGGGATGGTTCATCCATGGACGCGCTGTACACCGCTGTCGCCACCGCCACCCACGGCCGTGAGGGCCGTACCGTCTCCAACGACGGCAAGATCGACCTCGCGCTCGCCATGCCGGTGCAGCTCGGCGGCAACGGTGAGGGCACCAACCCGGAGCAGCTCTTCGCCGCCGGTTACGCCGCCTGCTTCGGCAGCGCCCTGGGCCTCGTCGGCCGGCAGGCCAAGGTCGACGTGAGCGAGGCCGCGGTGACCGCCGAGGTCAGCATCGGCAAGCAGGGCGAGGGCTTCGGCCTGGCGGTGACCCTGCGCGTCGAGCTGCCCGACACCCTGGACGAGGCGACCGGCCGCAAGCTGGTCGAGACCGCCCACCAGGTGTGCCCGTACTCCAACGCCACCCGCGGCAACATCCCCGTCGACCTCGTCATCGAGTAAGCCCCGCTCACACCGGGCGCTTCACACGGGTCGCCTCACACGGGCCGGCGCCCACCCGGCCGCCCCGACGGCCGCCAGGTCGACGGCCGGGACGGAGTCGGCCGCGACGAACTGCGCGGCTCCCGCACAGCCACAGCGCTCAGCGGCTCTCGGTCACGGCCCACGGGCCGGACGGATGCGGCACGCTGGCCAGCGGTGAGCAGTCCGACGCCGCGGCCGCCGACGGCACGGGACGGCGGTCCTGCGGCGGCAGCGCGGGCGGCGTGTCCGGCTCGCCCAGCACGACATGGCGTACGACCCGCTCGGCGGCGCGCCCGTCGTCGTACGGGCAGAAGCGCTCACGGAACGCCGCCCGCAGCTGCGCCGACCGCGAGCCGCGCCAGTGGCCGGTGGCGAAGATGTCGATGAGCTCGTCCTCGCCGCGCGCCACCGCGCCCGGAGGGAAGGAGCGCAGGTCGACGTAGGTGCCGCGGGCGGCCTCGTACGCCTCGTGGTCGGGGAGGTGGAGCACGATCGGCCGGTCGAGGCAGGCGTAGTCGAACATCAGCGACGAGTAGTCCGTCACCAGCGCGTCCGAGGCGAGGCAGAGCTTCTCCACGCTCGGGTGGGCGCCGACGTCGATGACGCGGCTGCCCTCGCCGAGCGGGCCGGGCTGCAGGTGGTGGGCGCGGGCGAGGACCACGAACCGCGGGCCGAGGCGGCGCAGGACGCGGTCGAGGTCGAGGAAGCGGGCCTGGGAGCGGCGGTAGTCGCGGTGCGTGGGCGCGTACAGGATCGCGACCGAGCCCTCCGGGATCCCGAGCGACTCGCGCAGCCGGGTCACGTCCGCCGGGGTCGCCCGCAGGAAGACGTCGTTGCGCGGCTGGCCGTACTCCAGCGTGGTGTAGCGGCCGGGGTACACGCGCTCCCAGGTCAGGGTGGCGTGGCGGTTGGCGGACAGGACGTAGTCCCAGGTGTCGACCGTGCGCAGCAGCTCGGTGACGTCCGTGTCCCGGGCGGCGGCCGGGCGTTCGCGCAGGTCCAGGCCCATGTGCTTGAGCGGGGTGCCGGACCGGGTCTGGACGAGCACCTGGCCGCGGCGTTTGACCGGCCGGGGCTGGAAGTCGTCGTTGGTCACCAGGTACTTCGCGCGGGCGAGCGCCGTCCAGTACGCGGCCGAGCCCGGGGTCAGGCGGCGGGTGCCCGGCGGGATCGTGTGGTGGTGCTCGGGGTGCGCGATCCAGGCGGTGCGGATGTGCGGGGCGAGTTCGCGCATCGCCTCCTCCAGCGCGCCCGGGTTGCAGCCGTGGCCTCGGCCCCCGTGCGCCGCGAACACCGCCCGGTCCGCGCGCAGCGGCAGGCGGCGCTGGACGGCGTAGTGCAGCCGCAGGCCGGCCGCGGTGAGCGCCCGGCCGAGGCGGGCCGCGAGGCGTGCGGCGCGCCGGGCGGGGCGGCGGGTCAGGAGCAGGGCGCGGTGGGTGCGGTGCAGGCCCAGGCGGACCAGGGTGTGCCGCAGCCGGGCGCGCGGGCCCGCGGCGGCGCCGGGGGTGCGGTGACGGAGGTGGTGGGCGCGGGCCCGCCGCCAGAACTCGGCGCGGGCGGCGCGCGGGAGGCGGCCGGGGCGGGTGAACTCCGTCGCCAGATGGTCGATCGACCGGCGGAACAGCACCGGCCGCCACTGGGCGAGCCCGGGCCGCTCGTCGAGGAACGCGAAGACCCTGTCGTACTGCGCGAAGACGTCGAAGTCCCCCGCCCCCTGCCCGAGGCCGGCGACTTCCGCCCCGCCCTGCCCCGCCCCATGCCCGAGGCCGGCGACTTCCGCCCCGCCCTGCCCCGCCCCCTGCCCGAGACCGGCGGCTTCCGTCCCGCCCTGCCCCGCGCCCGCCCCGCTCCGCTCGAATCCGCTCTTCCCAAAGGCGTCGACGGGCCCTTCGCCCTGCCCGGGGGAATCGTCGGTGTCCCCCGTCACCCGGTGCAGTACGCACACCCGGTCCAGCGTGGTGAGGGAGTCGGCCGCCAGGAGCAGCGGATACGTCCAGGGCAGGTCGGCGTGGCGGCCGGGCGGGAAGGTCAGGGCTTCGCGCTCGACGAACTCCCGTCGGCAGACCTTGTCCCAGGCCGCCGTCCCCACCCGCAGCAGCCCCGGCCGGTCCTCCAGCCGGAACGGTGCCGGGCCGCGCTCGGTCAGCTGCCCGGCCGGCCCGGCCGGCAGGCGCTCGCCGGTGCGGTCCACGCGCGCGTGGCCGTGCACCAGCACATCCGGATCACCGGTCTCCTTCAGCCGGTCGGCGACGGCCCGCAGGGCGTGCGGGGTGAGGGTGTCACCGCCGTCCAGGAACACCAGATAGTCGCCCCGCGCCCGCTCCAGCCCCGCGTTGCGCGCCCCGCCGGGACCCCGGCGCTCCGGCAGCCGCACCGCGCGCACCCGCGGATCGCGGGCGGCGAACTCCTCGACGATCTCCCCGCAGGCGTCCGGCGAGCAGTCGTCGACGGCGATCAGTTCGAGATCGGCGTACGACTGGGACAGTACCGATTCCAGGCACGCGTGCAGATACGCCTGAACCTGGTACGCGGGGACGATGACACTGAACCGGGGCACGGGACATCCATGGGTCGGCGCGGGCGTTCTGCCCGGGAACGGCCGATCCCGCGACTTGGTTACGTGCTCTACGGCATACGGGGGAACGCCTGAGGGCGGGCCCCGGAAGACCCGCCCAACCAGGCGCCCTCGACGGCTACTTGACCGCGCCCGCCATCACGCCGGACACGAACTGCCGCTGGAAGGCGAAGAACACCGCCAGCGGGATCACCATCGAGATGAACGCGCCGGGCGCCAGCACGTCGATGTTGTTGCCGAACTGCCGTACCTGCGTCTGCAGCGCGACCGTGATGGGCTGGCTGCCCGCGTCGGTGAACACCAGCGCCACCAGCATGTCGTTCCACACCCACAGGAACTGGAAGATGGCGAGGCTCGCGATCGCCGGGGCGGCCAGCGGCATCACCACCCGCACGAACAGCCGCAGTTCACCGGCGCCGTCCAGCCGCGCCGCCTCCAGCAGCTCGCGCGGGATCTCCGCGAAGAAGTTCCGCAGCAGGAACACCGCGAACGGCAGACCGAACCCGACGTGGAACAGCACCACACCGAGGATGGAGCCGAACAGCCCGATGGTGCCGAAGAGTTCGGCGATCGGGATCAGCGCCACCTGCACCGGCACCACCAGCAGCCCGACCACCGCCAGGAACCACCAGTCGCGGCCCGGGAACTCCATCCACGCGAACGCGTAGCCCGCGAGGGCGGCGACGACGACCACCAGGACCGTCGCCGGCACCGTGATCAGCACGGTGTTGACGATCGAGTCGGTGATGTCGCTGTTGTCGAGCAGCTTCTCGTAGCTCTCCACGGTGAGCTGCGCGGGCTCGGTGAACACCGTCCACCAGCCGCTCTCGTTCATGTCCTCCGGCCTGCGCAGGGAGGACAGCAGCAGACCGATCGTCGGCACCAGCCAGAAGACGCCGACGACGATCAGGAACACACGGACCAGACCGCCGTTGACCCAGCCGACGATCCTCGCGCCCAGGGACTTCTCACCCAGTGACTTCTCCGTCATCGCCTGACCTCCCGCCGGAGCCTGCGCACGTTGAACCACATCACCGGGATCACCAGCAGCAGCAGGAACACCGCGATGGCGCTGGCGATGCCCGGCTGGTCCTCGGAGAAGCCCTTGCGGTACAGCTCCAGGGCGAGCACGTTCGCATCGTCCTGGGAGGAGCCGGGGGCGATGATGAAGACCAGGTCGAACACCTTCAGCACATTGATCATCAGGGTGACGGTGACGACCGCGAGGACCGGCGCGAGCAGTGGCACCGTGACCCGCCGGAACACCTGCCACTCGGTCGCACCGTCCACCCGCGCCGCCTCCAGCAGATCGCGCGGGATGCCCGCGAGCCCGGCCGCGATCAGCACCATCGCGAAGCCCGCCCACATCCAGATGTACGCGCCGATGATCGCCGGGGTGACCAGCGCCGGGCCGAGCCAGTCCAGACCGTTGTACGCCTCCTTGAAGTTGCCGGCGGGCAGCCGCAGCTGGGCGCCGTCCGCCTCCTCGGGCAGCGTGAACGAGCCGTCGTCGGCGGCCTTCGTGGAGGCCACCACCTTGCCGTCCTTGACCGCCTCGATCCGCATCCCCGGATAGCCCAGCTCGGAGGCGTCGGGCGCGCCGAGGGTGCCGACGCCCTTGCCGCGGGTGAAGTCCTGCCAGGTCGTGCCGGTCACCTTGCCCGGCTCGGCCTTCGGCTCGGCGGCCCGCTCCGCGCCGTCGGGCATCTGGTCGGGCGCCACGCCCACCAGCGGCAGGACGACCGGCTCGCCCGCGCGCACCGGCTCCTTGGTGATGAACGCCCCGCCGCCCGCGGGCTCCAGCGGCGACTCACGGCCCGGATGCGCCTTCGGGAACGCCGACGCCTCGGCGAAGGTGTCGTGCACCCCCACCCACACCGCGTTCGCCACGCCCTTGTCCGGGTCCTGGTCGTACACCAGCCGGAAGATGATGCCCGCCGCCAGCATGGAGATCGCCATCGGCATGAAGACGACCAGCTTGAACGCCGTGCCCCAGCGCACCCGTTCGGTCAGCACCGCGAAGATCAGACCGAGCGCGGTGGCCACCGTCGGCGCGAACACCACCCAGATGACGTTGTTCTTCAGGGCGGTGCGGATGCCGTCGTCCGTGAACAGGGCCTCGTAGTTGTCGAATCCGGCGAAGGAGTCGCCGGACTGGTCGTAGAAGCTGCGGAACAGCGAGTACCCGATCGGGTAGACCACGAGCGCGCCGAGCAGCACGAGGGCGGGCAGCAGGAAGAGCACTGCCACGGACTTGCGCGTGCCGGTCACGCTTCGGCGTTTACGGGGAGCGGCAGGGGCCTTGGGAGCCCCTGCCGCCGGTGCCGTGGCCATCGCCGGATCAGCTCCCGTACGCCTTGGCCGCCTCCGACTCCAGCTTCGCCTGGGTCCCCGCGATGTCCTTCGGGTTCTTCAGGAAGTCCTGCAGGATCTTCCACTCGCCCTTGCCGGGCGTGCCGCCGAACGCCTGCGGCGCCTGGTCGGACATGTCGAAGCGGAAGTCGTCTCCGGCCGCGATCAGTGCCTTCGCCATCTCCTGCTGCACCGCGTTGGGGTACGCCGACGGGTCGACGTTCTTGTTCGGCGACAGGTAGCCGCCGAGCCCCGCCTGGATGCTCGCCGCGTCCGGCGAGGCCAGCCAGGTGGCCAGCGCCTGCGCCGCCTCGGAGTCCTGCAGGATCACCGCGGCGTCGCCGCCGGAGACCACCGGCGCGGTGTCGCCGACCGCCGGGAACGGGAAGACCTTGGCGTCCTCGCCGACCTTGGCGTCCGTCTCCGCGATGTTGACCTGGACGAAGTCGCCCTCGTAGACCATGGCTGCCTTCGGCTGGTCGCCGCCGGTGAAGGTCTGGGTGACGGAGGCCGGGAACTCGGTCTGCAGCGCGCCGGCCGCGCCGCCCGCGACATAGTCCTTCTTGCCCCAGATCTCCGCGAGCGTGGTCAGGGCGTCCTTCACGGACGGGTCCGTCCACTTGATCTCGTGCCGCGCGAGCTGGTCGTACTTCTCCGGGCCCGCCTGCGAGAGATAGACGTTCTCGAACCAGTCGGTGAGCGTCCAGCCGTCGGCGCCGCCGATGGAGAACGGGGTCACACCGGAGTCGTAGACCGTCTGCGCGGTCGTCAGCAGCTCGTCCCAGGTCTTGGGCTCCTTGGCGCCCGCGTTCTCGAAGACCGGCGCGTTGTACCAGATGAGGGACTTGTTGGCGGCCTTGTAGTAGACGCCGTACTGCTTGCCGCCGACCTTGCCGAGGTCCTGCCAGCCCTGCGAGAAGTTCTTCGTCAGCTGCTCCTGGACCTTCGGCCCGACCGGTTTGGCCCAGCCCTTGTCGACGGCCTGCTTGATGGCGCCGACCTGGGGGAGCATCGCGATGTCCGGCGGCGCACCGCCCGCGATCTTGGAGCCGAGGAAGTTGATGATCGGGTCCTGCGCGGGCACGAAGGTCACCTTCGCGCCGGTGCGTTTCTCGAACTCCTCCAGGACCTTCTTGAAGTTGGCCTGCTCAGGGCCGGTCCAGACGGCGGCGACCTCCAGGCTCTCACCGTCCAGTTTCGGAAGGGTCACCGTGGAGGCGGTCTGCGTCGCCTGGCTGCCGCCCTCGGTGCTGCTGTCGTCGCCGTCGTCACCGCAGGAGGTGAGCGAGAACGCGAGCGTCCCCGCGAGCAGGGCCGTGGCGGCCCTGACGGTCCTGCGTGTCCGGATCGTGTTGCTCGTGCTGCGCATCACTGCCCCGTTCTTCGTTCCTCGTCGAACGTTCGAACGCTGTCCGTGGGCTCTGGTCTACGCCCGGCGCGGGAGGTCGGCAAGTGCGCATGGCGTGTCAAGCGGGTGATCGTGACCGCGTCGTGACTCGCTGTGCGCCCCCGGCGTCAGAGCAGGGACGGCAGCTGGGCCGCCGCCACCTCGCGGGCGGCCCGCTCCAGGGCGCTGGCGAGCAGGGCGAGGTCGGTGGGGCCGTTGCCGAGCTCGCGGACCGGGCGGCGGGTCGGCGGATCGCCCATGCGCTGCCAGTCCAGCGGGACGACGGTGGGGCGCAGGGTGGCCGTCCGGGGGATACGGCCCGTGACGCGCCCGCCCTGGAACGCCGTGGCCCGCCCGTCGGCGCCGGTCAGCCGGCCCCGGCCGGGCGCCGGTTCGTCCGGTCCCGGCGCCGGTGCGTCCAGGGTGACCCGCAGGGCGGCCCGGCGGGCCGGTTCCGTCTCGGCCGTACGGCCGTCCGGGGCGGACGCGGCCACCAGGTGCACGCCGAGCCGCCCGCCCTCGCGGGCCACCGCCTCCAGCGCCCGCATCACGGATCCGGCGGCGGGCCGGCCGGGGGAGCCCAGCGCCGGGGAGACCAGGGCGTCCAGGTCGTCCACGACCACCACCAGGCGGGGCAGCGGCGGGGCCGCCTCCGCCTGCCGGCGGGCCGCGCCGGGGCGCAGCCGCAGGGTGGAGCTGGGCGGGGCGTCGAGGTCGGCGGCGCCGGTGCCCGGTGCGCCGGGGGTGGGTCCGTGGGGGGCCGCGGCTCCCGGCGTGTGCGCGCGGGGGGCCGCCGTGCCCGGTGCGGTGCGCTGGGCGACCAGCCGGCCGGAGAGCTGCTGCCGGGTGTGCCAGGCGGCGAAGTCCTCGCGTCCGAGGAGCTCGGCGCGGCGCTTCAGCTCGGCGCTCAGGGACTGCGCGAACTCCCGCATCCGGACCGGGTCGTTGGCCAGGAGATGCGTGGTGACGTGCGGGACGTCCGTGCACACGTGCAGCCCGTCGCCGTGGCCGCTGCCCACGCCCACGCTGTCGCGGCCGTCCATGAGGACGATGCCCAGGCGGTCGGGGCGCTCGGCCGCCGCCAGCGACGCGACCACCGCGCGCAGCAGCTCGGTGCGGCCGCTGCCCGGCGGGCCCTCCACCAGCAGATGCGGTCCGTCGGCCACCAGGTCCACCACGACCGGGCCGCGCGGACCGGCGCCGAGCACCGCCGAGGCGCGGCCGCCGGGCGTCGAGGTGTCGTCGGCGGCGTCGGCCCAGCGGGCCATCAGCGACGCCGGGGTGGCCCGGGCCAGCCCGAGCTCGTCCAGCAGCCGCGCGGCCTGCGGGAGCGGGGCGGACACCCGCGGGTGCCGCTCGCCGGAGCCGTCGGTGCGCAGCGGCGCCAGGGCCCGCGCGAACCGCTCGGCCCACGCGGCGGACACGGCGTCCACCGTGCCGACGGTGCCGTGGCCCACGGGGGCGCGGCGGGGGCCGGCGGGAGCCACGCGCAGCAGCCGCAGGGCGCCGGCCACGTCACCGCTGAGCAGGGCGACGGCCCCGCACTCGGGGAACGTCGGCGCCACCGCGCACGCCGCGTCGTACGTCTCCGTCACCGGCGACAGCGGGGAGGCCGCCGGGGTCTCCGCCAGGCACAGCACATGGATGCCGGCCCGCGGCCCCTCCGCCGCGAGCCGCGCCACCGCCTCGCGCAGCCCGGCGCCGCCGGGGTCGCCGTCCACCACGACCACGGTGTACGGGCCGGAAAAGCCGGTCCCCCGGTCCGAACCGGCGTCGTCGCGGGCCCAGGAGGGGCGGCGGGGGGTGGGGTGCGCGGAGGCGGTGCCGTTCCTCAGGGGGGCGTCCGCGGCGGGGGTGGGGGCGCCGGTGCCGGTCCCGAGCGGGGCCGGCGCGGCACTCGGGGCTCCGCTGCCCGGCACCGGGTGGGTGCCGGAGGGGCCGGGCACGGGGGCCTGGGGCGCGTCCGTGCCCGCGACGCGGGCCGGGCCCGTGCCCACGCTCGCCCCGGCCGGTATGGCGGCGCGGGACGTGCCGGGCGCCGGACGGGGCGTGCGGCGGCGCTCGGCGAGGTGGTCCTCCAGGCGGCGCAGAAGTTCCTCGGCGCGGGCGGCGGCCTGTTCGCGGTCGTAGGCGAGCAGCAGACGGCAGTCCTGGCCGTGGCCGGGCCGCAGATGCGGCAGCCAGCCGAGCCACGACCACTCGGCGGTGCGTTCCTCGACGGGCCGGGCGCGGTCGGTGCTGATCAGCACGATGTCGAGGGTGTCGGGGGAGTGCAGCGCGGACAGCTGGGCCAGCACCGCGCGGGCCAGTCCGGCCAGGCGCGGGCGCGGTCCGGCCAGGCCCAGCGAGCCCGCCTCCCGCAGATCGGCGGTGACCGGCACGGCGGGCAGCAGGCCGGAGCCGTCCGGTGCGGTGCGGTCGGCGGTGCCGAGCCGGACGGTGAGCGCCTCCGGGTGCCCCGGACCGCGCTCCCACAGCCGGGGACCGGGGCCCAGCGCGGTCAGCAGCAGCGCGGCCGGGTCGGGCCAGGTGTCGGGCGGGACGGGCGCGCTCGCCGAGGGCCGCGCGGGGACGTCGGCGCCCGGGACGTCGTACGCCATGGCCTCGGGCCGTGTCTCGGGCTCGCCCCGCCCCCCGGCGAGGCGCCGCGCCCACGCGGACAGCCCCCCGCGCCGCCGGCCACCGGCCCCGCGCCGGGCGCCGCCGTCGGGGTCCTGCGCCTCTCGGGTGCCGGGCTCGGGGGAGCCGGGGGAGCTCGTGGAGCCGCCGGAACCCGTCGAGCCGGGGGAGCTCGGGGAGCCGTAGGAACCCGTCGAGCCGGGGGAGCTCGCGGAGCCGCCGGAACCCGTCGGGGCGGAGGAGCTCGGGGAGCCGTAGGAGCCCCTGCCCGTCTCGCCCCCGCCCCCCGCTCCCGTACCGCTATCGCCCGGGCGGCCCGCTCCGGTGCGGCCCGCGTGGGTGTCGGAGTCGGACAGCGGGCGGCGTTCGATCAGGGGCGCCCCCGCCTGGCCGGGGACCACCGGTGGCTGGGCGCGCGTGTGCTCCTGGGGCGCGGAGTGCTCCGCGGCGGGGGCGCCGGGGGTGACCCGGATGTGGCCCTCGCCGTCGGGTGCCGTCGCGAGGCGGGGCATGGGGCCGCAGGCCGGGGCGGACAGCCGCAGCGCGGACTCGCCGATCCGCAGCAGCGCGCCCGGCGCGAACCGCACCGGGCGGCCGTCCACGGGGGTGCCGTCGAGCACCGTGCCGTTGGTGGAGCCGAGGTCGGCGACCGAGACGCGGCCGTCGGCGGCCAGCGTGACCGCGCAGTGCAGCCGGGACACGTCCGGGTCGTCGAGGGGCACGTCGGCGTCGGCGGAGCGGCCGATGCGCACCTGGCCGCCGTGCAGCAGATGGACGCCGCCCGCGTCCGGGCCCGCCACCACGTGCAGCTGGGCCGGGGCGTCGTCCACCTCGGGATGCGGTTCGGGTCCGGCCGGGGCGCCCACGGACAGCACGGCGCCGTCCACCAGCGGCGGCTCGCCCAGGGTGCAGCGCTGCGCGTCCAGGCGCTCCTCACCGGCGTAGAGCACGGGGGCACCGCCGCGCTCGGGCCGCTCGGCGGCGTCCCCGGTCACCGCCGTGGCGAGCGCCGAGGCCACCGACGCCAGGGCCGTGCCCGCGGGGGCCGTGACCAGCACGTCCCGGCTCGCGGCCCGGCCGCGCCCGTCCGCGGCGGGGCCCAGCGGGTCTACGACGGTCAGCCGGATCTGCATCGCCGTCAGCGGTCCCTTCTGCGCGCGCGGCGCGGACTCCCCCCACCACCACACGAGCACGTCGGCCAGTACTGCACGCATCCTCGCACCTGCCACCGACAGTCCGCCCGCCGCCCGGGAAGAAGTGATCTTGATTGGTCGGCTCTGCCCGTAAAAGTGCCTGATCCCGGTCATGCCGACGATCAGTAGAGATCGGTCACGCCCGGCTCGGGCAACCAAAAGGAACGGGAGGGACGTCTTTCCTTCGAACCTTTGCTTCGATCCGCCCGGCACTACAGTGGGTCGGAACATCGGGACACTGTTCAGGCAAGCAGCAGGGAGCGCGTGACGTGCGGCCAGTCGGCAGCAAGTACTTCCTCGAGGAGCCGCTCGGCCGCGGCGCCACGGGGACCGTCTGGCGAGCCCGCCAGCGAGAGACGGCCGGGGCCGAGGCCGCCGTGCCCGGCCAGCCCGGCGAGACCGTCGCGATCAAGGTGCTCAAGGAAGAGCTCGCCGGCGACGCGGACATCGTGATGCGCTTCCTGCGCGAGCGCTCCGTCCTGCTCCGGCTCACCCACCCCAACATCGTCCGGGTCCGCGACCTGGTCGTCGAGGGCGAGCTGCTGGCCCTGGTCATGGACCTCGTCGACGGCCCCGACCTGCACCGCTACCTGCGCGAGAACGGCCCCCTCACCCCTGTCGCCGCGTCCCTGCTCACCGCGCAGATCGCCGACGCCCTCGCCGCCAGCCACGCCGACGGCGTGGTCCACCGCGACCTGAAGCCGGCCAACGTCCTGCTGAAGCAGACCGGCGGCGAGATGCACCCGATGCTGACCGACTTCGGCATCGCCCGCCTCGCCGACTCCCCGGGCCTGACCCGCACCCACGAGTTCGTCGGCACGCCCGCGTACGTGGCCCCGGAGTCCGCGGAGGGCCGCCCGCAGACCTCGGCCGTCGACATCTACGGCGCCGGCATCCTCCTGTACGAGCTGGTCACCGGCCGTCCGCCGTTCTCCGGCAGCTCCGCCCTGGAGGTCCTGCACCAGCACCTGAGCGCCGAGCCGCGCCGCCCCTCCACCGTCCCCGAGCCGCTGTGGACGGTCATCGAGCGCTGCCTGCGCAAGAACCCCGACGAACGCCCCAGCGCCGAGAACCTCGCGCGCGGTCTGCGGGTCGTCGCCGAGGGCGTCGGGGTGCACGCGAACTCCGCGCAGATCGCCGCCGCCGAGAACGTCGGCGCGCTGCTCGCCCCCGACCCGGCCCCCACCGCCGTACCGGGCGTACCGGGCGCCGCCGACCCCACCCAGGTGCTGCCGCACAGCGGACAGGGCGCGTACGACCCGAACGCCGCCACCAGCGTGATGCCGCACACCGGCGGCCCGGCCGGCGCCGCCGACCCCACGGCCGTCCTGCCGAACACCGGCGGCAACCACGGTGCCGCCGACCCGACCGCGGTCATGCCGCCGGTGCCGCAGAACCAGCCCGGCGGGCCCGAGGAGCCGCACCCCTGGCAGAACCAGCTGCGCGCGGCCCGCGACCGCAACGAGCAGACGCAGGTCCAGTACCTCGACCCCAGCCAGGACCCGCTGCGCCGCCGCCCCCAGCGCCAGGTGGCCCGGCCGCAGCAGCCGCAGCAGCCGCAGCAGCCGCACCCGCGCCAACCGCACCCGCAGCAGGGTCCCCCGCCCGCGTACGGCCATCCGCAGCAGCAGCGCTACCAGACGCCGCAGCCGCAGCAGCCCCAGCCGCCGCAGCGGTACGCCCCGCAGCCTCCCGCGCCCCAGCCCCAGCAGCCTCAGCAGCCCCAGCGGCCGGTGCGCGAGCCCCGGCAGCCGCGCCAGCGCAGCGCCAACCGGACGCGCATCCCCGGACTGGGCTGTCTGAAGGGCTGCCTCGTCATGATCGTCGTCCTGTTCGTCGCGGGCTGGCTGATCTGGGAGCTGAGCCCGCTGCAGGAGTGGATCGGCACCGGGAAGGGCTACTGGGAGCAGCTCAGCGACTGGTTCGGCACGGTGACGGGCTGGATCGGGGAACTGGGCGGCAATTCGCCCCAGTAGGGGCGGCCATGTCGGCTCCCCGGAGGCGGTCATGTCGGCTCCCCGGAGGCGGCCCCTGCTCCACGACTTCGTGGATTTGTCGACACCCAGCGGGTGATTTCCGCCTCGGCGGTGAAGGTCGGCTCTTCGGACGCGTAGTTTTAGCGACAACACGCGTCTGTAGGAGCAGTCTTGGCACGGAAGATCGGCAGCCGGTACACCGCGAACCAGATCCTGGGGCGGGGCAGCGCCGGGACGGTGTGGCTGGGCGAGGGTCCCGAGGGGCCCGTCGCCATCAAGCTGCTGCGCGAGGATCTCGCGTCGGACCAGGAGCTCGTCGGGCGCTTCGTGCAGGAGCGCACGGCCCTGCTCGGCCTGGAGCACCCGCATGTCGTCTCCGTCCGCGACCTCGTCGTCGACGGCAACGACCTCGCGCTGGTCATGGACCTGGTCCGCGGCACCGATCTGCGGACCCGGCTGGACCGCGAGCGGCGGCTCGCCCCCGAGGCGGCCGTCGCCATCGTCGCGGACGTCGCCGAGGGGCTCGCGGCCGCCCACGCGGCCGGGGTCGTGCACCGGGACGTCAAGCCGGAGAACGTGCTCCTCGACATGCAGGGCCCGCTCGGGCCCGGTGGCGCGCACCCGGCCCTGCTGACCGACTTCGGTGTCGCCAAGCTGATCGACTCGCCCAAGCGCAGCCGGGCCACGAAGATCATCGGCACGCCGGACTACCTCGCTCCGGAGATCGTCGAGGGGCTGCCCCCGCGCGCGGCGGTCGACATCTACGCCCTCGCGACCGTCCTCTACGAGCTGCTGGCCGGCTTCACTCCCTTCGGCGGAGGCCACCCCGGTGCGGTGCTGCGCCGCCATGTGACGGAGACGGTCGTCCCGCTCCCGGGCATCCCGGACGAGCTGTGGCAGCTGATCGTGCAGTGCCTGGCCAAGGCGCCCGCCTCCCGGCTGCGCGCCTCCGAGCTGGCCGCCCGGCTGCGCGAGCAGCTGCCGACGCTGGCCGGGATGCCCCCGCTGGACGTCGACGAGCCCGACACCGAGGCGGAGGAGGCGGCGACCGACAGCGCGCCCTCCGACCCGGCCGCCGACCGGCCCCGGGAGCGCCGCGGCGCCGTCTCCCTGGTCCCCGGCGCCCGGCCCGACTCCAACCGCGACACGCATACGTCGATGAGGGTGCCGGCGCCCGACGAGCTGGCCGGGGGTGCGCGCGGCACGGCACGGGCGCCTCGGGCCGCCGGTGCGCCCCGCCCCGGCTCGGCCCGCAACCGCGCCTCCGCGCGCCGGCGCCGGCTGACCCTGGGCGCGGTGGCGCTGACGCTGGTCACGGCCGTGGGGGTGGGGACGTGGGCGGCCACCTCCGGTGACGAGGAGGGGGGCACCCCCGACGACCGCGGCTCCTCGTCGTCCCCGGCGTCCCCCTGACCGCCCGAGGTCATGAACGGCGCTCGCCGGACCGCGCCGCCTGGCGG
This sequence comes from Streptomyces sp. enrichment culture, assembly GCF_964272895.1. Lineage (GTDB taxonomy): Bacteria > Actinomycetota > Actinomycetes > Streptomycetales > Streptomycetaceae > Streptomyces. Next base: position 2,967,504 of record NZ_OZ186832.1, on the reverse strand, counting down.
AGCCGTTACGCTGGGAGCGTGGCAGTCGTCGATGTATCCGAAGAGCTGAAGTCCCTCTCCTCGACCATGGAGTCGATCGAGGCCGTCCTGGACCTCGACAAGCTGAGGGCAGACATCGCCGTGCTCGAGGAGCAGGCGGCCGCGCCGTCCCTGTGGGACAACCCGGACGAGGCGCAGAAGATCACCAGCAAGCTGTCCCACCTCCAGGCGGAGGTGAGGAAGGCCGAGGCCCTGCGCTCGCGGATCGACGATCTCGCCGTGCTGTTCGAGATGGCCGAGGAGGAGGACGACCCGGACACCCGTGCCGAGGCCGAGTCCGAGCTCGTCGCCGTCAAGAAGGCGCTGGACGAGATGGAGGTGCGGACCCTCCTGTCGGGCGAGTACGACTCCCGCGAGGCGCTGGTGAACATCCGCGCCGAGGCGGGTGGCGTCGACGCCGCCGACTTCGCCGAGAAGCTCCAGCGGATGTACCTGCGCTGGGCCGAGCAGCGCGGCTACAAGACCGAGCTGATCGAGACCTCGTACGCGGAAGAGGCCGGCATCAAGTCGACCACCTTCTCCGTGCAGGCGCCCTACGCCTACGGCACCCTCTCCGTCGAGCAGGGCACCCACCGCCTGGTGCGCATCTCGCCCTTCGACAACCAGGGCCGCCGCCAGACCTCCTTCGCGGGCGTCGAGGTGCTCCCCGTCGTCGAGCAGTCCGACCATGTCGAGATCGACGAGTCCGAGCTGCGCATCGACGTCTACCGGTCCTCCGGCCCCGGCGGCCAGGGCGTGAACACCACCGACTCCGCGGTGCGCATCACGCACATCCCGACCGGCATCGTGGTCTCCTGCCAGAACGAGCGGTCGCAGATCCAGAACAAGGCCACCGCCATGAACGTCCTGCAGGCCAAGCTCCTTGAGCGCCGCCGCCAGGAGGAGCAGGCCAAGATGGACGCGCTCAAGGGCGACGGCGGCAACTCCTGGGGCAACCAGATGCGTTCGTACGTCCTGCACCCGTACCAGATGGTCAAGGACCTGCGCACCGAGTACGAGGTCGGCAACCCCGAGGCCGTGTTCAACGGCGAGATCGACGGCTTCCTGGAGGCCGGTATTCGCTGGCGCAAGCAACAGGAGAAGTAGAGGAATTACTTTGTCGACATGATGGTCGGCCCGCCAACCGCCCCCGGAGACGGGGGCGGTTGGCGTTTGTCCGGGTTTCGCAGGACGCTCACAGGGGTGATATCCGGCATTGCGCACCGGAGTCGGGCATCGCGCCCGCAACGGCCTTGACGTTGCTTTGAAAAATGGGAAGGGTGAAGTGTGGCATGCGTATTTCTGGGGCGCATGTGAACCGGGGGCTTCGCTCAGTCTCGACTACCTCCGTTGATCACGGCCCCGAGCGCCGCCTCATCGACGATCAGCTACTGGGGGTAGCAACCTGATGACCAACAAGACGCGGATCCGTGTCGCGCGCATAGCGGCCGGCGCCGTGATCGCCGCCGGTGCCTCGCTGACCGCCGCGGGAGCCGCATCCGCCGCCGAGTCCGACGACTGCGTCCTCGGCATCCTGTGTGCCGACGAGTCGCCCGCCCCGGACCCGGACCCCGACCCGGGCAACACGGGTCTGCCGACCGACCCGACGACCCCGCCCGCCCCGCCCACGGGCCTGCCGGAGCTCCCGCCGGAGCCGACCATCGAGCCGAGCGAGCCGCCGGAGGAGCCGGAGCCGTCCGAGGAGCCGCCCTCCGAGGACCCGGCCCCGACCGACAACCCGGGCAACGGCAACGGCAACGGCCACGGCAATGGCAACTCCGGCAACGGCAACTCGGGCAACGGTGGCTCCGGCGACAACACCGACCCGGACGGCGGCTCCGGCGACTCCGCCCAGGGCGAGGGCTCCTCGTCCCTGACCGACACGGGCTCGGACGACACGGGCTCCGGCACGGGTACGGGTACGGGCACCGGCTCCGACACCACCGCCCAGGGCGGCGGCGAGGAGCTCGCCGAGACGGGTGCCCCGCAGACCGCGTTCCTGCTGATCGGCGCCGCCACGATGATCGCCGGTGGCATCGGCTTCCGCTTCCTGCCGCGACTCGTCGGCGGACGGGGCGGTGCGGTCGCCTGACGGTGACCGACGGTAGTCGAAAGGGCCCGGAGCGTCGGCTCCGGGCCCTTCCGCGTCTCGGTCGCGTACGGTCAGGTCACGGCTTGCGCGTCTCGGACGAGCGCTGTCACGGCCGCCGCGTCAGACGAGCAGTGCCACGGCGGCGACCAGGACGGCCAGCAGCGCGACCAGTGCCATCGGGTTGAGGCCCGCGAAGAAGTTCTCCTGCTGCAGCCGCTCCCTGTTCGCCCGGCACACCGGGCAGCGGCCCTCCGCCACGGGGGCGGCACAGTTCGCGCACACCAGCCGGTCGTACGTCATGTGCTCGCCCTCCTTGTGCCGGGTCCCTCCGGGGGTTCAACGGTCCCGGGTGCGAGAACGTTCCCCTCTCTCTACTGTGCCAGGTTCCCGGGGAAACGGCTCGAGCGGTTCCTGAGTCGGTACAAAAACGCACATCCGGTACGCAACCCTCGCCGGAGCCTGCGCTTGCGCTCCCGGTTCGCGTATGGTCACGCACATCTACCCCCGGCGACCCGTGGTGCATCCGTGATCCGATTCGACAACGTCTCCAAGGTCTACCCCAAGCAGAGCCATCCCGCACTCAGGGACGTGTCCCTGGAAGTGGAGAAGGGCGAGTTCGTCTTTCTCGTGGGGTCATCCGGCTCCGGCAAGTCCACGTTCCTGCGGCTGATCCTGCGCGAGGAGCGGGCCAGCCACGGGCAGGTGCACGTACTGGGCAAGGACCTCGCGCGCCTGTCCAACTGGAAGGTGCCGCACATGCGCCGCCAGCTGGGGACGGTGTTCCAGGACTTCCGGCTGCTGCCGAACAAGACGGTGGCGGAGAACGTCGCCTTCGCGCAGGAGGTCATCGGCAAGTCCCGCGGCGAGATCCGCAAGTCGGTGCCGCAGGTGCTGGAACTCGTGGGCCTGGGCGGCAAGGAGGACCGCATGCCGGGCGAGCTGTCCGGCGGTGAGCAGCAGCGCGTGGCCATCGCCCGGGCGTTCGTGAACCGGCCCAAGCTGCTGATCGCGGACGAGCCCACCGGCAACCTCGACCCGCAGACCTCCGTCGGCATCATGAAGCTGCTCGACCGGATCAACCGGACCGGCACCACCGTGGTGATGGCGACGCACGACCAGAACATCGTGGACCAGATGCGCAAGCGCGTCATCGAGCTGGAGAAGGGCCGCCTCGTGCGCGACCAGGCACGCGGCGTCTACGGCTACCAGCACTGACGACGACCGGCTCCACGGAAAGGCTCAACCACACGCCATGCGCGCCCAGTTCGTACTGTCGGAGATCGGTGTCGGTCTCCGTCGCAATCTCACGATGACCTTCGCCGTCGTCGTCTCCGTCGCCCTGTCCCTGGCCCTGTTCGGCGGTTCGCTGCTGATGAGCGACCAGGTCAACACCATGAAGGGCTACTGGTACGACAAGGTCAACGTCACGATCTACCTCTGCAACAAGAGTGACGCCGAGTACGACCCCAACTGCGAGAAGGGTGCGGTCACCGAGGAGCAGAAGCAGAAGATCAAGGCCGACCTGGAGGACATGTCGGTCGTCGACACGGTGGCGTACGAGTCGCAGGACGAGGCGTACAAGCACTACAAGGAGCAGTTCGGCGAGACCCCGCTGGCCGGTTCGCTGACGCCGGACCAGCTGCAGGAGTCGTTCCGCATCAAGCTGAAGAACCCGGAGAAGTACGAGGTCATCGCGACCGCCTTCAACGGCCGGGACGGCGTGCAGTCGGTGCAGGACCAGCGGGAGACCCTGGACAACCTGTTCAAGCTGCTGGAGGGCATGAACTGGGCCGCCCGCGCGGTGATGGCGCTGATGCTGGTCGTCGCGCTGATGCTGATCGTCAACACCGTGCGCGTCTCGGCGTTCAGCCGACGCCGGGAGACCGGCATCATGCGGCTGGTCGGCGCCTCCGGTTTCTACATCCAGGCGCCGTTCATCATGGAGGCGGCGGTCGCCGGGCTCATCGGCGGCACGCTCGCGTGCGGTTTCCTGCTGATCGCGCGGTACTTCCTCATCGACCACGGCCTCGCCCTGGCCGACCAGTTGAAGCTGATCGACTTCATCGGCTGGGACGCCGTGGTGGCCAAACTGCCGCTCATCCTCGCCACCAGCCTGGTGATGCCCGCGCTTGCCGCTTTCTTCGCGTTGCGCAAGTACCTGAAGGTGTGACGCACGCCCCGAGGGCCGTACGGTCAACCGACCGTACGGCCCGTGCCGTTGTCCTAGACTCACCGCCATGTCAGGTCGTGACCTGTTCTGTCAGCCCCGCCGCATCGGCCGCGGGGCCACCCTGACATTGGTGTTCGCCACCGTGCTGGCGGCGGGAGCCGCGACCGGCGCGCTGCCCGGCTCCTCCCCGCGCGGACAGGCGCCCGGACCGAACCGTACGGCCGCCACGTCCGTGAGCCGGCACGACGTGGCCCGGGCCGCGGCCGAGGCGATGGCGGACGGCAAGTCGCCGGCGGAGGCCGCCGAGCGGGCGGTCAGCCGCAGCGGGGACCGCTGGGCGGCCGTGTACTCCGAGGGCGAGTACGAGGAGTTCGCCGAGGCGCTCGACGGCCGGTACACCGGCGTCGGGCTGTGGGCCCGGCGGGAGCGGGACGGGCGGATCGAGATCGCCCGGGTGCGCTCCGGGTCGCCGGCCGCCGACGCCGGGATCCGGGCGGGCGACCGGCTGCGCAGCGTCGACGGCCGGCGGGTCGACGGGCGCCCGGTCACCGAGGTCGTGTCCTTGCTGCGCGGCGACGCCACCGACGCGGCCGCCGGTACGACCGTCCGCCTCGGACTGGAGCGCGGCACGCGCGCGTGGACGCTCACCCTGCGCCGGGCGAGCCTGTCCACCGAGCCGGTGACCGTGCGGGGGCTGCCCGGCGGGGCGACCGTGATCAAGGTGGCCGCCTTCACCAGGGGCTCCGGCGAGCGGGTGCGCGGCGCGGTGCGGCGGGTGCCCTCCGGCGCCGGGATCATCCTCGATCTGCGCGGCAACTCGGGCGGACTGGTGACCGAGGCCGTCACCGCCGCCTCCGCCTTCCTCGACGGCGGCCTGGTCGCCACCTACGACGTGGACGGCGAGCAGCGCGCCCTGCACGCGAAGCCGGGCGGCGACACCCGCACACCCCTGGTCACACTGGTCGACGGCGGCACCATGAGCGCGGCCGAACTGGTCACCGGGGCGCTGCAGGACCGGGGCCGGGCGGTCGTGGTGGGCGAGCGCACCTTCGGCAAGGGCTCGGTGCAGATGCCGAGCCGGCTGCCGGACGGCTCCGTCGCCGAGCTGACGGTCGGCCACTACCGCACTCCGGCGGGCCGCGGTGTCGACGGCCGCGGCATCACCCCGGACCTGGAGGCCGACCGGGGCGCCCTCAGACAGGCCGAGACGGTGCTCAGCGGGCTGGGGAAGCAGTAAAACGGCTTCCCGCCGGACCCCTGTGTAGTGCGAAAATGGACGGCACTATGAGCAAGGGAATGTACGTACCCAAGGAGTCCCAGCCGAAGAAGGGCGGGACGGCCGCCAAGGCCAAGGACGGCGAGAAGGGCGGCAAGCGCAAGATCGTCGCCCAGAACAAGAAGGCCCGGCACGACTACGCGATCATCGACACCTACGAGGCCGGGCTCGTGCTGACCGGCACCGAGGTCAAGTCGCTGCGCCAGGGCCGCGCCTCGCTGGTGGACGGCTTCGTCCAGGTGGACCGGGGCGAGGCGTGGCTGTTCAACGCCCACATCCCCGAGTACAGCCAGGGCAGCTGGACCAACCACTCCGCGCGCCGCAAGCGCAAGCTGCTGCTGCACCGCGAGGAGATCGACAAGCTGGAGGTCAAGGCCGGGGAGACGGGTCACACGATCGTGCCGCTCGCCGTGTACTTCAAGGACGGCCGCGCCAAGGCCGAGATCGCTCTCGCCCGAGGCAAGAAGGAGTACGACAAGCGCCAGACGCTGCGCGAGCAGCAGGACCGCCGGGAGGCGGACCGGGCGATCGCGGCGGCCAAGCGCCGGCAGCGGGGCGGGTGACCGGCTCCGGCCGCCGACGGGAATACGCTGGCATCGGTGCGCGTTGTTCCCGTACGATGGCACCCGTGCCCCACGGCGGCACACGGTTTGAAAAATCAACATGGGGATGATCGGTTTCGACAGCGGATGTCGAAGCAGGGGAAGCGTGTCGAGGAAGCGGCCATGATCTCGTAAACCACAGGCCGAAACAAATAATCGCCAACACCAAGCGCGATTCCTTCGCCCTCGCTGCCTAAGTAGCGACCTGCGAAGTGTCAGCCCGGGGCTGTTCCCGACCCGGATCCTGGCATCAGCTAGGGAACTAAACCTTGATCCCGGTCACGGGGTGAAGAGGGAAATCAAACAGTGACTGAGCCCGTTCCGGACTTGTCTGGGTGATCCGGAGGGCTGAGAAACTCGTACCAGACTGCACACGGAGAAGCCCTGGTTCCGCACCGTTGGACGCGGGTTCGATTCCCGCCATCTCCACTTACCCCATGTGGGCAAGGCCCCGTCGCTCCCGAGCGACGGGGCCTTTGTCGTACGGTCACGGCGGCTTCTGTGACACCCCTGTGACCGGAGGTGTGGCTTCCGTCACGGCATGCGGTTTCTGTGCCTGGTGGGGTGGACCGATGCCTACCAGCCTCCGTGCCGTTCCCGCCGTCCTCACCGGCGTCCTGCTGCTCGCCGCGTGCGGTTCCGGGCAGTCCCCGTCGGGCGATGCCCCGCCGCGGGGCCGCGGCGCCGAGGGCGGTGTCCACGCCGAGGCGCTCTGCCCCTCGCAGTTCCCGCAGTACGGCAGCGCTCCCTCCGACGGGCGGCCGACACCCGCGGGCACGCCCTCCGGCACACCGTCGGCCCTGCCCCTGCCCGCCGACGACTCGCCCGAGGACGGGGTGAAGGTCACCGGTGTGTACAGCTGGGCCGCCGACAACGGCTGCGATCCCGGGGTGACGGCCGACATCGAGGTGACCAACCGCAGCGGCGAGGAGGCCACCTACACCGTCGTCCTCGGCTACGCCGCCGGCGCGGGAGGCATGGGCGACAACGTCGAGCACGTCGTCGAGTCGGTCGGCGCGGGACGCACCGTCAGGAGCACCGTCTCTCTCGGCGAGGCCGCCCAGGTGTCCGATGTGAAGATCCTCAAGGTGCGCAGCGTCCCCACCGGCGAGGCACCCTCCGCGTCCGGCCCCTGCCCCGCCTCCGGGCTCCATGTGTACGCGGACCAGGGCGACGCCGCCATGGGGCTGCGCGTGGTCGGTCTGCACCTCGTCAACTGCTCGAAACGGCCGTACGAACTCGACGGCTACCCGGAGCTCGAACTCCTCGACAACGGCCGTCGGCCCGTCGACGGGATACGGATCCTGCACGGCACCGAGCAGATCAGCACCGGCATCGGCGGCGAAGGCCCCCCGGCACCCGTCGTCCTCCAGCCGGGCGAGGCCGCGCTGACCACGCTCGCCTGGCGCAACACCACCGAGTTCGGCGAACCGGTCGACGTGCCCTACGTCCGCGTCCGCCCCCGCCCCGGCGACCGCCCCGTCATGGTGACACCGGAACTGGACCTCGGGACCACCGGCAGGCTCGGCGTCGGCCCGTGGCGCAAGGACGACACCTACCGCAGCGCCGGGTGAGGCGGTCTGTCGCCCGCCCCGGCGATCCGGGATGCTCCTGAGGCATGAGCAGACCCGGCATCAACCTTCCCAAGCGACTGTGGACTTGGCCCGTGACGCTGGTGCTCGCCGCCGCCGTCCTCGGGCCCGGCGCACCGGCCGGCGCGGACGCCGACCGCAGCGGCCTGCCCGAGGCCATCGACACCGTCCTCGGCGATCCGCGCATGCAGGGCGGCATCGCGAGCGTGGTGGTCGCGGACGCGGCCAGTGGTGACGTCCTCTACAGCCATCTGCCCACCACCCGCCTCATGCCCGCCTCCAACACCAAACTCGCCACCTCCGCGGCCGCCATGGGGATCCTCGGCCCCGGACACCGGTTCACCACCGAGGTGCTGGAGAGCGGCAAGCGCATCGGCTCCACCCTCGTCGGCGACCTGTATCTGCGCGGCACCGGCGACCCGACCCTGCTGGCGAGCGACTACGACCGCCTCGCCGCCGACGTCGCCGCCTCCGGTGTCACCCGCGTCCAGGGGCGGCTCGTCGCCGACGACACCCGCTTCGACGACCAGCGCCTCGGGCGCTCCTGGGCCGCCGACGACGAATCCTCGTACTACTCCGCCCAGATCAGCGCCCTCAGCCTCGCCCCGGACACCGACTACGACACCGGCACGGTGACCGTCACCGTCCGGCCCGCAGCGCGGGCGGGCGACGCACCCGTCGTCACCGTCACGCCCCCGACGGACTACGTCGAGGTGAAGGTGACGGCCACCACGGTGGCCGCGGGCGGTCCCGACGACCTCACCGTCGAGCGCGAGCACGGCGGCAACACCATCACCGTCACCGGCACCACGCCCGTCGGCGGCTCCGGCGCGAAGGAGTGGGTGACCGTGTGGGAGCCCACCGGCTACGCCGCCGCCGTCTTCCGCGACGCGCTCGCCGCCCACGGCGTCCAGGTCACCGGCCCGACCCGGCCGGGCCGTCGGACGCCCGCCACCGCACGCCCGCTGGCGAGCCACGCCTCGATGCCGCTGAAGGACCTGCTCGTCCCGTTCATGAAGCTGTCCAACAACATGCACGCCGAGGCCCTCACCAAGGCCATGGGGTACGAGGTCTCCGGGCAGGGCACCTGGTCCGCGGGGCTCGCCGCGATCCGCGGCTACCTCAAGGGCGTCGGCGTCGACACCGCCCGGCTGCGGCAGGTCGACGGCTCGGGCCTGTCCCGGATGGACAACTTCCCCGCCGACCAGCTCGCCCGGCTGCTGCTCGGGGTGCGCGCCGAGCCCTGGTACGCCGACTGGCACCGCTCCCTGCCCGTCGCCTGCGACCCGGACCGGTTCACCGGCGGCACCCTGCGCACCCGGATGTGCAACACGCCCGCCGCGGGCAACGCCCGCGCCAAGACCGGCTCGCTGACCGGCGCGTCCGCCCTGTCCGGGTACGTCACCGCCGCGGACGGCCGGGAGCTGGTGTTCAGCATCGTGCTGAACAACTACCTCGCCTCCACGGTGAAGCCGCTGGAGGACGCCATCGTCGTCACCCTCGCCCGCTCCACCGCCGAACGGGCCACGGCACCCGCGACCGTCCGCTCCGGCACCGACCGCGACGGCGCGCTGGAGTGCACCTGGCGCAAACCGGCGCGCTGCTGACCGCGGCTAGGGGGCCCGCCGGGAGCTCGCCCGTACCGTCAGCCGTGGCCGCAGCGCGGTGGCCTGCGGTACGGGCGTCCCGGCGAGCCGTCTGACCAGCAGCTCCACCGCTCGGGTGCCGATCTCGGCGTACGGCAGCTCCACGCAGGTGACGGGCACCCGCGCCGACTCGGCCAGCTCGTCCGGGCAGATGGCGGCGACCGACAGATCCTCGGGCACCCGCAGCCCCAGCCCCTCGAACGCGTCGAGCAGCGGATCCAGTACGGCCTCGTTGTGCACCACGACGGCGGTCGGCACCGGCCGCTCGCGCAGCAGCTGCTCGGCGATCCGGCGGGCGGCGACCGGCGCCGCCTCGCACGGATGGACCCGCGAGGACATCCCGGCCCCGGCGGCGGCCGCGGTGAACCCCCGCAGCACGCGCTGCGCGTACGCCGTGCCCCGCGTGTAGACCTCCGGCGGCGAGCCGACCAGCGCCACGGACCGGTGGCCGAGCCGCGCCAGATGGTCCACGCAGATCTCCGCGGCGGCCCCGAAGTCCAGGTCGACACAGGTCAGTCCGGCCCGCTCGGCGGGGAACCCGATGAGCACCGAGGGCCGGTCCAGACAGCGCAGCAGCGGCAGCCGGGGGTCGTCGAGCTGTACGTCCATCACGATCAGGCCGTCGACCTGGCCCCGCTCCGCCGCCCGGCGCAGGCTCTCGTCGCCCTCCTCCCGAGTGAGCAGCAGGACGTCGTGGTCGTACCGGCGGGCGGCGGTCACCACCGACCCGGCGAAGCGCATCACCACCGGCAGCTGGACGCCCGCCCGCAGCGGCATCACCAGCGCCAGCACCTTGGCGGCGCCGTCGACGGGCAGCCGTGCGCCGGCGTACGGGCGGTAGCCCAGTTCCCTCACGGCCGCCTCCACGCGCCGCCGGGTCTCCGCGGAGATCGGGCGCTTGCCGCTGAGGGCGTAGGAGACCGTGCTGGGGGAGACGCCGGCGTGCCGCGCCACATCGGTGATCCTGACCATCGGTCCACCTCGCCCTGGGGCCGCCGCCCGCCTCGCCCGCCCGTACCCGTCGAAGCGCTTCGACAAGGGAAGGTAGGGGGTGGGTGGTGGGGCGTCAATGGGGCGGGGGGTAAAGGGAGTTGGGGTCGGCGGAGGCCGGAGGCCGGGGGCCGGCGGCGGGGCCGGTGGGGCGGCGGGGCCGGGGGCGGTGGGGGGTGGGGAGGGGGTCGGGCTGCCGGTGCCGGGGGTCGCGGCGGACAGGAGGAGGTCGGGCTGGCGGTGCCAGGGTCAGCGGCGGACGGGAAGGGGGTCAGCGGCGGACGGTCAGGGCGAGGGCCAGGGACAGCGCCGCCGCGGTGACCGGGATGCCGTAACCGGCCGCGACCGACAGGTGCTCGGCCGTCCAGCCGCCCAGGGCGCTGCCCGCGGCGATGCCGGCGAGGAGGCCGGTGACCGCCAGGGTCATGCCCTCGTTGAGGCGGCCCTCGGGGGTGCGCTCCTGGATGAGGGACATGCCCGTGATCATCGTCGGGGCGGTCGCCATCCCGGCCAGCAGCAGGGCACCGGCGAGCACCGGCAGGGAACCGGTCAGCTGGGCGGCGAGCAGCGGCAGGGTCATCAGGACCGTCATCGCGGCGATGGACCAGGGGTAGCGGCGCAGGGCCGGTCCGGCCGGCTTGAGCGCCCCGTACAGCAGGCCCGCCGCGCAGGAACCGGCCGCCTGGAGCCCGAGCACCACACCCGCCGCCGACCGGTGCCCCTGCGCGTCGGCGAACGCGATCGTGACGACCTCCATGGCGCCGAAGACCATGCCCATGGCGAGGCAGACGAGCAGCAGCGGCGGCAGTCCGGGGGAGCGCAGGGGGGAGGGGCCGGACGCGGCCGACGGCGAGGGCGGCGGCTCGGTGGAGCGCTGCGCGGTGAACACCACCATGCCGGTCAGCAGCAGCGCCCCGCCCACGAGCGTGCCCGCCTCCGGGAAGAGCGCCCCGCACAGGAACGCGGCGAGCACCGGGCCCAGCATGAAGCACAGCTCGTCGGCCGCCTGCTCGAAGGAGTTGGCCGTGTGCAGGGCCTGCGGATCGCCCTTGAGCAGGTGGTTCCAGCGGGCGCGGGCCAGGCCGCCGATGTTGGGGCAGGTCGCGGTGGCGGCGTACGCGGCGAACAGGGTCCAGTCGGGGGCGCCGTACCGCACGCACAGCACCAGGGCCAGCCCGCCCAGCACCGCGAGCAGCGTCGCGGGCAGGGCGACCCGCGCCTGGCCGTGCCGGTCGACGAGCCGCGCGGTCCACGGGGCGACCAGCGCGGTCGCCCCGAGACCGGTCGCGGTCACGGCCCCGGCGAGGGCGTAGCTGCCGCGCGCGTCGGCGATCATCATCACCGCGCTCACACCGAACATGCCCATGGGCAGGCGGGCGATGAGATTGCCGAGGGTGAACCCGCGGGCGCCGGGGCGGGCGAGGAGGCGGCGGTAGGGGCCGGGGGTGCGGGGAGCGCGGGGGCGGGCAGCGGGGGAGCGGGAACCGCGAGGGCGGGGCAGGCGAGGGCGGGTGGCGCCCGGGCGGGGGTCGGGACCGGCGGCGGTGCGGGTGTCGCCGGTGGGGGCGGGCGGTGGGGCGAGCGGTGGCTGGGTGGTGTCCTGGCGGGTGTCCGGCATGCCGACGAGCGTCGCGTGCGGTGGATCAAGAGGTCCAACACCTTTCCCGTACCCATTCACGCACCTGTGTTGTAGGTTCGCGGGATGCCTCCGTCCCACCTCGACCCCCGCCTCCTGCGCGGTTTCGTCGCCGTCGCCGAGGAGCTGCACTTCACACGGGCCGCGGCCCGGCTGTTTGTGGCCCAGCAGGCGCTCAGCAGGGACGTACGGCGGCTGGAACGGGAGCTGGGCGCGGAGCTGTTCCTGCGCACCACCCGGCAGGTGACGCTGACCGCCGACGGTGAGCGGCTGCTGCCGCACGCGCGGCGGGTCCTGCAGGCCCAGGACGACCTCGTGGCCGCGTTCGGGCAGCCGCGCCCGCTGCTGGTCGACTGCAACTCCACCGGGCTCGGCACTCCGCGCCGGGTGCTGGAGCGGGCCCGCGAGCTCGCCCCCGGCCAGGAGCTCATGGCCCGCTACGAGAGCGGGCTGACCGGCGCCGCGGTCGAGGTGGTCGCCGGGCGGCTGGACGCCTCCTTCGGCCGCTACGCCGGGCTCGCCCCGGCACTGCGGGCCGCGCTGGAGCACCAGCCGGTGCGCTATGAGCCCATGGCGGTGCTGCTCCCCGAGGACCACCGGCTCGCCGCACGCGCGCGCGTGCCGCTGGCCGAACTGGCCGGCGAGCAGGTGTACGCGGGCGCCGGGAACCCGCGGACACCGGAGTGGACGGACCTGGCCCGTCGCCTGTTCGAGGGACGCGGGATCGAGGTCGCGTCACCCCATCCGATGGCCGTCGGCAATGAGGAGTTCGGGCGGATCATGGCGAAAACGCGGACCCCTGTCCTCGCTGTGGTGGATTTTCCGGCCATGCCCGGTTCGGTGCGGCGCCCCCTGGTCGACCCGATCCCACTGTCGCCCATCTCACTGGTGTGGCGAAAAGGGCTGGTGCATCCGGCGCTGGACGCGCTGCGGGAGGCGGCTGCCCAGGTCGCGGCCGAGGAAGGGTGGCTCCGGCGACCGGAGGACGGATGGATTCCAGCCAACGACGCGAAGATCATGTCGGTTACGGAGTGACACACGGGAACCGGGGAACCTCCACGTGCGCTACATTCTTGGCCTGAGCACGGTGTGGTAAAGGGGGCGCTCGGATCGGGTGGGGGCTCGATTCCGGCCGACGGGTGCTCGGCGTCGTACGCGCACCCAGAACTGTCCCGTGGGGGGATGTGCGCGCGTGAACAACTGGCGAGAAGACGCCCAACCGGAGTGGCCCGAGGCCGCGTCCGGGACGTCGGCCGTTCCCTCTGCGGGCCTGGGCTCCCCGGTTCCCTCCGCCCCCTCCGCCGCCGAGACCCAGGTGCTGCCCGACACCGCCCTCGCGGGCTGGCGCGCCGCCGTGGCCGGCAGCGGGGCGGACACCGGAGCCGACGCCGACCGGACCGCCGTCCTGCCCCCGGCCGTACGGCCGCGCCGGTCGCCGGAGACCTCCGCCTCCCGCCCGCTGCCGCGCCGGGAAGCGGGGGGCGCGGGCATATCCGGGGCGGGGGCGGGCTTCGGGCGGCCTGGAGGCTTCGGTACGCCCGGTCCGGGGCCCGGCAGGCCCGGTGCCCCCGGTGCTCCCGTGCCGTCGGACCATCCCGCGCCCCAGCCCCCGCCGGCCCCCCAGCGCCCCCGCGGGCGCCACGCCGCCCCGGCACCTCACGACGACGTCGCGCCGGCCGCGTACGCCGCCCCCGCGCCGCCCGCGTATCCCACGGACGCCGAGACGACGACCGTGCTGCGAGCCTTCCGCGCCGCCGACGCCGACGCGACGGCCGTCCTCCCGCCCACGCAGGCCGACGCCGACGCGACCGCCTTCCTCCCGCCCACGCAGGCCGACGCCGAGGCGACCGCCCTCCTCCCGTCCGCCCCCCTCGCCCCCCGCGACCCCTGGGCGGAGGCCGGCGAGACCGGCGAGCCCGGTGAGTTCGGACAGGGCCCCGCGGCCGCCGCCTCCGAGCAGCAGCACGATCCGCACGAGGTCACGGTCCAGATGGACGCGGTGCAGCTCGGCGATGTGACGCTGCGCCCGGCGCACGGCGGTGCCGTCGGGCAGGACGGCTCCGACGGGCCGGTGTTCGTCGACGAGACGGGGCGCCGCAGCCGCCGATGGCGCCGGCTGGGCATGGCCGTGGCCCTCGCCTGCGCGGTGTACGCGGTCGTCATCGTCGCCACCCTCTTCTCCGGCAGCTCCGACGCCCCCTGGCTGCCCGTACCGGGCCAGAAGGGCGACAAGCCCGCCGGCCAGGTCGACACCCCGCCGCTGCCCACCGACGCGGGCGAGCCGTCGGGCGCCGACCCCTCCACGGCACCCGACGCCGACCCCACCGCCCCCGAGGGCACCGGGCCCGCGGCCCCCGGCGCCACCCCCGGCACCCAGGGCTCCGCGCCCGCCGCCCGGCAGCCCGGCGCCGACACCGACGCCGGAGCGGCCCCCGACCCGGCGTCCACCCGGACGAGCGACCCGCAGCCGCCCGCCCCCGACCCGACGCCGCCCGCCCCCGAGCCGACGGACCCGGCCACCGAGCCGGAGCCCGAGCCCTCGACGTCGAGCGAGGAACCGCCACCGGTCGACCCGCCGTCCGACACCGGTGGAGGCACCGGGGCCGGCGGAGGCAGCGGCACGTCCGCGAGCGGCCCGAACGCCTCCGACCCCGTGGCCGGGGAGCCGGGCGGCGACGAGCCGTCCACGCTCGCCGCGCCCTCCTCCGCTCAACCCTCCCCGTCCCCGGAGTACGTCCTCTGATGGCATCCCGCAAACGCCGCCACGGGCCCCCGCCCAAGGCCCAAGGCGGCTCCCGGCGCCCCCGTGTGCCCATGCGCCTGCTGCTTCCCGCGCTCGTCCTCGTCGCCCTGATGGCGATGCTGATGCTGCGCGGCTATGTGCACAGCGAGATCCTGGCCGACCACCGCGTCCGCCCCCCGGCCCCCTCCGACCAGGTGCCCGAGCGGGTCCTGAAGGGCGGCCCGGTCATCGACACCCGCGGCGGCCGGGCCGTCACCCTGGGCGTCCCGGACCACCGGCTGGTCCTCACCTTCGACGACGGCCCCGACCCGGAGTGGACGCCCAAGGTCCTGGACGTGCTGAAGAAGCACGACGCGCACGCCGTCTTCTTCGTCACCGGCACCATGACCTCGCGCCATCCCGACCTGGTCGAGCGGATGGTGGACGAGGGCCACGAGGTCGGCCTGCACACCTTCAACCACCCCGACCTGTCGTACCAGTCGAAGAAGCGCATCGACTGGGAGCTGTCGCAGAACCAGCTCGCCATCAGCGGCGCCGCCGGCATCCGCACCTCCCTGTTCCGGCCGCCGTACTCCTCCTTCTCCGCCGCCATGGACAACAAGTCCTGGCCGGTGACCGAGTACATCGGCCGGCGCGGCTACATCACCGTCGTCAACAACACCGACAGCGAGGACTGGCGCAAGCCCGGCGTCGACGAGATCATCCGGCGCGCCACCCCGAAGAACGGCGCCGGCGCGATCGTCCTGATGCACGACTCCGGTGGCGACCGCAGCCAGACGGTGGCCGCCCTGGACACGTTCCTGCCGCAGCTCAAGAGCGAGGGCTACAAGTTCCAGAACCTCACCGAGGCCCTCGGCGCGCCCAGCGCCCACTCACAGGTCACCGGCCTGGACCTGTGGAAGGGCAAGGCGTGGATCTTCCTCGTCCAGGCTTCCGAGAAGATCACCACCGGGCTCATGGCCGGCCTCGCCGTCATCGGCACCCTGGTCATCGGCCGGTTCCTGCTGATGCTGCTGCTCTCCGGCATCCACGCCCGCCGGGTGCGCCGCCGCGGCTTCCGCTGGGGGCCGCCGGTCACCGAACCGGTGTCGGTGCTGGTCCCGGCGTACAACGAGGCCAAGTGCATCGAGAACACCGTCCGTTCGCTGATGGCCAGTGAGCACCCCATCGAGGTCCTCGTCGTCGACGACGGCTCCTCCGACGGCACCGCCCGGATCGTGGAGGGACTTGGGCTGCCGAACGTCCGGGTGATCCGGCAGCTCAACGCGGGCAAGCCCGCCGCGCTCAACCGCGGTCTGGCCAACGCCCGGTACGACATCGTCGTCATGATGGACGGCGACACCGTCTTCGAACCGGCCACGGTCCGCGAACTCGTCCAGCCCTTCGGCGACCCGCGCGTCGGCGCGGTCGCGGGCAACGCGAAGGTGGGCAACCGGGACTCGCTGATCGGCGCCTGGCAGCACATCGAGTACGTGATGGGCTTCAACCTCGACCGCCGCATGTACGACGTGCTGCGCTGCATGCCCACCATCCCCGGCGCGGTCGGCGCGTTCCGCCGCTCCGCCCTGGAGCGGGTCGGCGGCATGAGCGACGACACGCTGGCCGAGGACACCGACATCACCATGGCGCTGCACCGCGACGGCTGGCGGGTCGTCTACGCCGAGAACGCCCGCGCCTGGACCGAGGCCCCCGAGACGGTCCAGCAGCTGTGGTCCCAGCGCTACCGCTGGTCCTACGGCACCATGCAGGCCATCTGGAAGCACCGCAAGGCGCTGGTGGAGCGGGGTCCCTCGGGCCGCTTCGGCCGGGTGGGCCTGCCCCTGGTGTCGCTGTTCATGGTGCTGGCGCCGCTGCTGGCACCGCTGATCGACGTCTTCCTGCTGTACGGCCTGGTCTTCGGGCCGACGCAGAAGACGATCCTGGCGTGGCTGGGCGTCCTGGCGATCCAGGCCGTCTGCGCGGCCTACGCCTTCCGGCTGGACCGGGAGCGGATGACCCATCTGATCTCGCTCCCGCTCCAGCAGATTCTCTATCGCCAGCTCATGTACGTCGTACTGCTCCAGTCCTGGATCACCGCCCTGACCGGCGGCCGGCTGCGCTGGCAGAAACTGCGCCGAACGGGTGTCGTGGAGGCACCCGGCGGCCCGGTACCGCGCCAGCGCGCGGCCGTTGGTGACGATCGGAGGCCGGTGGGATGACACAGGGACAGACGACGGGCGGCGTGGAGCCCACGCCGTCCTACGGGTCCGCGTATGAGGCGATGTACGGGGCGAACGGCGGGGCGTCGGGGACGTACGGGGCGAGCGGTGGCGCGTCGGGGACGTACGACGCGTACGGCGTCCCGCAGCAGCGGGTCAGCGACCCCGTGCCGGAGCCCGTCGCGCCGGAGCCTGCCGCACCGGAGCCGGCCGCCGCGCCGAAGCGGGCGCCGGGCCGTGACCGCTATCTGGATCTGCTGCGCTCCATAGCCCTGGTCCGGGTGGTCGTGTACCACCTGTTCGGCTGGGCGTGGCTGACGGTCCTGTTCCCGTCCATGGGCGTGATGTTCGCGCTGGCCGGTTCGCTGATGGCACGTTCGCTGAGCCGTCCCGCGTGGGGTGTGATCAAGGGGCGGGTGCGCCGGCTGCTGCCGCCGCTGTGGGCGTTCAGCGCGGTGGTGCTGGTGCTCATGTTCGCGAACGGCTGGAACCCGACGAAGAACACCGAGGACAGCCCCACCTGGGCGCTCCTGGAGCTGGTCAACTACATCGTCCCGATCGGGGCGCCGCCGTTCCCCTGGCACATCGGCTCCCAGTCGGGCCTGCTGGAGGACACCTGGGCGGTGCAGGCCGCGGGGCCGCTGTGGTACCTGCGCGCCTACCTGTGGTTCGTGGTGGCCTCGCCGCTGCTGCTGTGGGCGTTCCGGCGGCTGCCGTGGGCGACGCTGTTCGCGCCGCTGGCGCTGACGGCGGTCGTGGGCACCGGTCTGGTGAAGATCCCCGGCGAGACCGGCAACGCGGTCACCGACTTCGCGGTCTACGGCGGTTGCTGGGTGCTGGGCTTCGCCCATCAGGAGGGCCTGCTCAAGCAGATCCCGCGCTACATCGCCGTCTCCGTCTCCGGTCTGCTGATGGCCTTCGGCCTGTGGTGGGCCTCCGGCCACCTCGGCCCCGACGGCTGGGACCTCAACGACATCCCGCTGGCCCAGGCGACCTGGTCCTTCGGTTTCGTGGTGATCCTCCTGCAGTACTCCCCGTCCTGGCAGCAGCTCCCCGGCCGCCTCGCCAAGTGGGACAAGCTCGTCACCCTCTCCAACAACCGGGCGGTGACGATCTATCTGTGGCACAACATGCTGATCATGGCCACGGTCCCGATCCTCGACCCGATCTACGAGCTTCCGTTCATGGAGAGCGAACGCGCGGTCGCGGCGATGGACGCCACGTACATGCTCTGGATGTTCTGCCTGGTCTGGCCGCTCATCGGCCTCGCGATCCTCGCCGTCGGCTGGATCGAGGACCTGGCGGCCCAGCGCAGGCCGCGACTGTGGCCGAACGGGGCCTCCCGGCAGGCGGAGTCCCGGTCGTCCGGGGGTTCTCGGGGCTCCGGTCCCGGCACCTCCGCTCCCGAGGGCGCGGGTCCGGGCGGGCGCGGGCGGCGCCGCCGGGCGGCAGTCTGACCCGTTGACCCGTTGACCCGTTGACCCGTTGACCCGTTGACCCGTTGACCCGTTGACCCGTTGACCCGCTGGCACGAGGCCCGGCCCCGGTGGCCGGGCCTCGTCGTTCTCGCTGTGCGTTCCAGCCCCTTTCGAGAGGCGTCCCCGAGACTCTGTCTGTCCCCCGGCCGGGAGGTGGCCGAGGGGCCGGTTCCAGGGTCGGGTGCCCTGCCGAAGGCTTCCCGGATTGCTGCTGTGAACAGCGAGGCCGACGAGGAGCGGGTGGATGAACAAGCGGCACGTCCGCAAGACGCTGCGGGAGACGGGGAGCGGAGAGCCGGTCACCGCCGGCAGTGCCATGGCAGCCGTGAAGAGGCCCGCCCGGTTCGCCCACGTCGCCGGGCGGTTCGGGTACGTGTACGCGGACGTACGGCAGGGCGGCCGGCACGGTGCCGCACCGCCGCCGCTCGGGCCCGAGGCCGTGGAACCGCTCGAAGCGCGCATCAGGTCCGGGCCGTACGCCCGGCAGGGCCCCTACGTGCCCACCGGACCGTACGCCCGGCAGGGCCCCCACACGGCCCGGCCCTCGTCTCACCAGGCCCCCCACCCCCGGCGGAACCCCTGCCGGCTGCCACCCCCGCACTGACCGTCCGGGGACGCACCACCCGCGACCTCTCATCCGCCCACCGCGCCGGGTGAGAGCAAAGTTCCTTTCCGGTCACCCACAGCCACAGCCCGGAAACGCGCGCTTCCTACCTTCGTGATCAGCCACTCCCAGCGATATCTGAGCCCCGGAGCCCGTGGAGGCGTACATGTCAGCATCCGGTACCACCCCCTCTCCCCCTGCCACAGCCAGGGGCGGCCGCTGGATAGAGCGGTGGGACCCGGAGGACGAGGTCTTCTGGAAGGAGACGGGCGAGAAGGTCGCCCGGCGGAACCTGCTGTTCTCGGTGCTGTCCGAGCACATCGGGTTCTCGATCTGGACGCTGTGGTCGGTGATGGTGCTGTTCATGGGCCCGGAGTACGGGCTCACACCGGCCGACAAGTTCCTGCTCGTCTCCATGGCGACCCTCGTCGGCGCGATCGTCCGTGTCCCCTACACCTTCGCCGTCGCGATCTTCGGCGGCCGGAACTGGACGATCGTCTCGGCGAGCCTGCTGCTCGTCCCGGCGGTGGCCGCGTTCATCGTCATGGAGCCGGGGACCTCGTACTCGACGTTCCTGATCTGCGCGCTGCTCACCGGCGTCGGCGGCGGCAACTTCGCCTCCTCCATGACCAACATCAACGCCTTCTTCCCGCTCAGGAAGAAGGGGTGGGCGCTCGGCCTGAACGCGGGCGGCGGCAACATCGGCGTGCCGGTGATGCAGCTGATCGGCCTCGCCGTGATCGGCGCGAGCGGCGGCCCGCGGGTGCTGCTCGGGATCTACATCCCGCTGATCGTGATCGCCGCCGTGCTCGCCGCGATGTACATGGACAACCTCGCGACCATGAAGAACGACACCGGCGCGGCGAAGGACGCGGTGCGCGAGGGCCACACCTGGATCATGGCCTTCCTCTACATCGGCACCTTCGGCTCCTTCATCGGCTACAGCTTCGCCTTCGGGCTGGTGCTCCAGACGCAGTTCGGCCGTACGCCGCTCCAGGCCGCCTACGTCACCTTCATCGGCCCGCTGCTCGGCTCCCTGATCCGCCCCATCGGCGGCCGGCTCGCCGACCGCTACGGCGGCGCGAAGATCTCCCTGTGGAACTACGTGGCGATGGCCGCGGCCACCGGCGTGATCCTGCTGGCGAGCGAGCAGGAGTCGCTGCCGCTGTTCACGGTCGCCTTCATCGCCCTGTTCGTGCTGAGCGGGCTCGGCAACGGCTCGACGTTCAAGATGATCCCCGGCATCTTCCAGGCCAAGGCGCTCGCCCAGGGGCTGCGCGGCGAGGAGGCCGCGGCGTACGGGCGGCGGCTGTCCGGAGCGTCCATGGGCCTGATCGGCGCGATCGGCGCACTCGGTGGGCTCGGCATCAACCTCGCCTTCCGGCAGTCCTTCCAGACCACCGGCACCGGCACGGGCGCCTTCATCGCCTTCCTCGCCTTCTACGGCGTCTGCTTCGCGGTGACCTGGGCCGTATACCTTCGCCGACCGGCGTCCAAGCGGCCCGCCACGGCCGCCACGGAGGCGAAGCCCGAGCTCAGCTACGCCGAGGTGTGACGTAACACCGGCGCAATCAAGCCGAACCGAGCCTGTCACGCGCCGTTGACAGGCTCGACGGCATGTAGGTGAAAAGGGGTCATGAGACCCCGACGACTCGACGAGCCGCGGGACGAGTGTTATGTACGACGAACAGCAGTCACCGGAGCACGGACCCCTCGCCGGCTTCACCGTCGGCGTCACGGCCGCGCGTCGCGCCGAGGAGCTCGGGGCGCTGCTCCAGCGCCGCGGCGCCTCGGTCCTGCGCGCGCCCGCCCTGCGGATCGTGCCGCTGGCGGACGACGGGGAGCTGCTCGCCGCCACGAAGGACCTCATCGACCGGGTGCCGGACATCGTGGTGGCCACCACCGCGATCGGCTTCCGCGGCTGGATCGAGGCCGCCGACGGCTGGGGCCTCGGCGAGACGCTCCTGGACCGGCTGCGGGGCGTGGAACTGCTGGCCCGCGGCCCCAAGGTCAAGGGCGCGATCCGGGCGGCGGGCCTGACGGAGGAGTGGTCGCCCTCGTCGGAGTCCATGGCGGAGGTCCTCGACCGCCTCCTCGGGGAAGGCGTCGACGGCCGCCGTATCGCGGTCCAGCTGCACGGCGAGCCGCTGCCGGGGTTCGTGGAGGCGCTCAAGGAGGGCGGCGCGGAGGTCGTCGGCGTGCCGGTCTACCGCTGGATGCCGCCGGAGGACATCGCGCCGGTGGACCGCCTTCTCGACGCCACGGTCTCCCGCGGTGTGGACGCGGTCACCTTCACGAGCGCCCCGGCGGCGGCGTCGCTGCTGTCGAGGGCGGAGGAGCGGGGCCTGCTCGGGGAGTTCGTCTCGGCCCTGCACCACGACGTCCTGCCCGCCTGCGTGGGCCCGGTGACGGCACTGCCTCTGCAGGCCCACGGCATCGACACGGCCCAGCCCGACCGCTTCCGCCTCGGCCCCCTCGTCCAGCTCCTCTGCCAGGAACTCCCCGGCCGCGCCCGCTCGCTGCCCATCGCCGGCCACCAGGTCGAGATCCGCGGCCACGCGGTCCTCGTCGACGGCACCCTCCGCCCCGTCCCCCCGGCCGGCATGTCCCTGCTCCGCGCCCTCTCCCGCCGCCCCGGCTGGGTCGTCGCCCGCGCCGACCTCCTGCGCGCCCTCCCCGGCGCCGGCCGCGACGAACACGCCGTCGAAACAGCCATGGCCCGCCTCCGCACGGCCCTCGGCACCCCCAAGCTCATCCAGACGGTGGTCAAGCGGGGGTACCGCCTGGCACTGGACCCGGCGGCGGACGCGAAGTACGCGGACGCGTGAGGCGTACGTCAACCGAGTCCTTGTGTGATGACTGCCCTGCGGACAGGCGAAACCGACCGAGCTAGCGGTTGACCGCCTGGATCTCCTGGACGGTCACCGCCTGCTCCGCTCCGAAGGTGCCGTCAGGCAGGTCGCCTCCCGCGCCGCCGGTGCCGGTCCAGGTGATCTTCCAGGTGATCGTCGCCCTGAGCGGGTACGACCCGTCGCCCGAGGAGCGGAGGTACCGCACGCCGCAGGGCGGAGTCCGGTCGGCCTTGCCCCTGGCGTAGGGCTCGCCGATGCGACCGTCGACGATCTCGCACACCCCGGACGCCGGGTAGGTCTCGGCGTCCGGCGTACCAGGATCGAGTTCGAGGGATCGCGGCTCCGCCGTGGCGGTCGCTGCGATACCGAGCACCGGTACGGAAGCGGTGACCGAGACCGGCTCGAACTCCGCCGCGTCCAGCCAGGCCCACGTCGGGAGGTTGACCTTGGTGGTGCCCGCGGGGGCCAGGGTCACCTCGGTGCCGGGCACCCGGATCTCGGCGTAGGCCAGCTCGGCGAGGACCTCTGGAGTGACGGCGTTCTCGATGCCGGCGGGTGGGGCACTGCCCTCGTCCACCCAGAAGTAGTCCTCGTCGCAGGAGTCCCAGCCCGGCGGGTAGTCCTCGTTGACGTACGAGGCCCACCAATAACCCTTGCCCGTCTTGTGCTTGTTGAAGTCCTTGGAGTGATCCTTCTCGTCCACGTACTTCTTCCGCTGCTGGGCATCCCACTCATGCCCCGTGGACCCGGCCTCCCAGATCGGCTCGAGATACTTCTGGAGCTGCTCGGGTGTGTACTTCGGGGCGTACCAGCACGGTGGTGGCGTCCAGGAGGTGCTTGACGCCAGTGCGCCCGCAGCGTTGCCGCTGCCGTTCTTCGAACGGTCGAAGACGACGCCGCCGACGGTCACGGAGACGGTGCCGTCGTCGCCGGAGTCGGCACGTTGTTCCGTCCGACCGTCCGTACCGCCTCCGAATCCCTGGTCGGCATGAACGGGGCCCGCGCCGGCCAGTACCAGGGCCGTGAGTCCAGAGGTGAGAATCAGGCCGTCTCGCATCCTCAATGCCGGCACTTGGCGCTTCCCCTCTGCGAGTCGAGCCGCTCGGTGACCCAGACGCCCTTCTCGTTCTTGCGCAGGGTGCTGGCATAGATGACGTAGCTGTTCTTCGTCACCGGCGTGATGTCTGTCTTTCCGGTCTCCAGGAACTTGTTGAAGGCCTTGCTCTGGTCCTCGCAGTACACGAGGGCGGCCGTGCCGTCGTCCCGGACGGTCAGACTCTCGTCGTAGAACCGGCGCAGACCGGTTGTACGTGCCTTGTGGTCGACGAAGTCCTGAATGTACTGCTGGCTTCCAGCGGCAGCCGTGCCCTCGGAGTAGAAGCGGTACGCCGCGTGAAGCGGGTCCTGCTCCGCGATGGCCATGTCCACCGCCTTGATCCGCTGTTCGGCGTCGCTCAGCACGGCGTCCTTTTCCGGGTCGCCTGTCCTCGCCCACTCGAACTTGTACCTGACATCCGACGGCAACTCGATCGTCGGGCGGTCGACGGCTGCGGAGGCCGAGGCGGTCGGGGACGCCGACTCCTCGGTTCCGCGGTCCACGCCTGCGATCTTGTCATTGGCCTCGGGGCTGTCGTCACTACCGCCGCACGCGGACAGCGACAGGGCTGTGACGGCCGTCAGTGCGGCCGTGAACAAGGTGGGGCGGCGGTTCACGTTCAACTCCCGGTGGGGCGAGATGTTCACGAGCGACGCAACGTTATCGACGGTGAATGTGGTGACGCCAGGCGTCGTCGCGTCAAGAAGAGCGCACACCCCAGCCCCGGGCTCTGCCGACGTGTCCGTTCGGTTGAGCAGTCGGGAGGGGTACCCCCGGCCGGTGCGGGCGGGCACTGTGGAGGGTGACGGAAGGAGCGGCTCCCCGCCGCTCTCCCCCAACCGTGTTTCGACCGCTGGGCGGTGACGGCACATGGCAATGGCAGTACCGGGAATCCCGGCGGCCCCCTATGCGTTGCGCTTCGGCTCCGGTCGGGTCTGTCTGGATCTGCTGGCGACCGCGCATCCGATGGAACGGCTCGGTGAGGTCGAGGTGTTGCGGGCGTGGATCGCCGGGAGCGGACTCGTGCCGGCGGGGACGTCGCTGGCGCATGCCGAGGCGGGGTGGGTCGCGGGATTCCGGGAAGTGAGAGGTGTCGTCGGGGTGTTGGTCGACGCTCATCTCGCCGGCCGCCCTCCGCGAGACGGACCTCTCGCTCTGCTCAACGCCCTTGCCCGCCCCTCGCCTCCCGCCCCCAGCGCCGTACTCGCCGCCGACGGGACGCTCGTACCGACGCTGGAGGACCGACCGGAGTGCGCCGGGCTGATCGGGGCCGTCGCCCGTGACGCCGTGGAGTTGCTGACCGATCCCGTCGCGCGGGCGGCACTGCGGCGGTGCGCGGGGGACAACTGCCCCATCGTGTACGTCGACACGTCCCGCGGGCGCCGCAGGCGCTGGTGCTCCAGCGAGGTCTGCGGCAACCGCGAGCGCGTCGCACGGCACCGGCGCCGTGCCGCGGCGCTCACCAGGGCCTGAGGAGCCCCGTACCCGACTCCTCCGCCGGTGAAGAAAACGCGGGGGAAATGTGCGCCCATGTCCCCGCTCGTCTCCCCGCCCCGCAGAAAACTGTCCGCTCCCTTTGAACACCCGCCGCCCCCCGTCCGTACCCGTCGTCGAGCGACCGGCTGGGGGAGCCCAGTTGAAGCGGGGACACCGGAGGTGGGCGTGCGCAAGGATGCGGCCGTGGCCAAGGAACGTGGGGCGAGGGCCCGACATCGCATGTCCCAGCCCTCGGAGCCCGACGAGGAGCTGATGCGCGCGCTGTATCAGGAGCACGCCGGACCGCTCCTCGCCTACGTGCTGCGGCTGGTCGCGGGAGACCGGCAGCGGGCCGAGGACGTCGTGCAGGAGACACTCATCCGTGCCTGGAAGAACGCCGGTCAGCTCAATCGGGCGACCGGTTCGGTACGCCCCTGGCTGGTGACGGTCGCGCGCCGCATCGTCATCGACGGCCACCGCAGCCGGCAGGCCCGGCCGCAGGAGGTCGATCCGTCACCGCTGGAGGTCATCCCCGCGGAGGACGAGATCGACAAGGCGCTGTGGTTGATGACGTTGTCCGACGCTCTCGACGACCTGACGCCCGCACACCGGGAAGTGCTCGTCGAGACGTACTTCAAAGGGCGTACCGTCAATGAGGCGGCGCAGACCCTGGGCATACCGAGCGGCACCGTGCGGTCCCGGGTTTTCTACGCCCTGCGTTCGATGAAGCTGGCACTGGAGGAGCGGGGGGTGACGGCGTGATGAGCAACTACGGGGGATTCGGCCCGGACGGGACCGGACATCCTGGTCCCATGCAGGGATCACAGGGCCCGAACGAACACGAGACCGTCGGCGCCTACGCCCTCGGGATTCTCGACGACGCCGAAGCAACCGCTTTCGAGGCCCATCTGGCCACCTGTGAATGGTGTGCGCAGCAGCTCGACGAGCTGGCCGGGATGGAGCCGATGCTGGCGGCGCTCGCGGACCTGCCGGGCACGGGTACGCCCGCGATCGGGGAGTCGCTGTCCGCCCGGCCCAGCCCGCGGCTGGTGGAGCGGCTGGTCGACGAGGTCGCCGAGCGGCGCGCCCGCAAGCGCCGGCGCGGCTTCTATCTGGTCGCCGCCGCGGCCGCGCTGATCATCGGCGGGCCGGTCGTCGCCGTCGCCACCTCCGCCGGGGACACCGGCACCAAGGTCGAGGCGCATGCGTCGAGCCCCGCCAAGGAGGCGTTCGACGTCATACCCGACAAGCTCCGGGCCACCGACCCGGCCACCCGGGTCAGCGCCACCGTCGCGGTGGAGAAGAAGGCGTGGGGCACCCATGCCGTGCTGGAGCTGAAGAACGTCAAGGGCCCGCAGCGCTGCTCGCTGATCGCCGTCGGCAAGAACGGCGAGCGCGAGACGGTCACCTCCTGGTCCGTCCCCAACTGGGGCTACGGCATCCCGGACTCCGCCGCCGAGCAGGCCCGCCAGCCGCTGTACGTCCACGGCGGCGCCGCCTTCGCCCCCGACGAGATCGACCACTTCGAGGTGATGACCTTCGACGGCAAGCGGCTGGTGGAGGTGGATGCGTAGAGCGCCGTCGGCGGCCGGTACGACGTGACTGCCGTCGGCTGCCCGTGCCTGCCGTCGGCGGGGGGGGGGGGGGGGGACTGGTCGCCGGGGCGGGGGTCTGTGACTGGCGTCTGGGGCCGGGTCTGTGACTGAGGTCTGGGGCCGGGTCAGTGACTGGCGTCTGCGACATGCGCCTGCGGCTGGTGTCTGGTGACCGGTGCGGTGCCTGCTGCCGGGGCTTGTGGTTGGTGTCTGTGGTCGGTGTCTGTGACCGATGCCCGCGACCGGCGCCGGCGACTGGTGCTTTGTCACCGGCGCGTGCGGCTGGCGCCCACACCCCACACCCACACCCGCCGCCCCCGCCCGACGCCCCGGCCCGCGCCCCCCACCCGACCCCCACGCCGCGTGAACACCGCCCCCTCCCGCACACCCCCGGCACACCGCCCCCCGGCACACCCCCCCGCACACCGCCCCCACCCCCGGCGTTCCCGCAGGCACGGGCACTCGCCTTGCCCGGTCCCTTCGCGTACGGTTGACGGCTGCCCAGCACGTCAGAAGGGGGCCCGGTGGCCGCTCAGGCTCAACAGGAAAGCGCGGTCGGCACGGCCCCGGACTCGGTCCGGGACCGTGAGATCGGCGTCGAACAGGAACACCTGGACCGGGTGTACCGACGTCTTGAGGAGAAGATCCACGAGGCGGAGTTCCTCATGCACGACGCGGCCAAGCGCGGCCAGGTCGGCACGCCCGGCGCGCTCGCCGAGCGGGACGCCCAGGTGTTCCGGGCGGGCGTCCATCTGAACCGGCTCAACAACGAGTTCGAGGACTTCCTCTTCGGGCGGATCGACCTGCTGCTCGGCAAGGACGGGAAGAAGGGCCCCGACGGCGCGTACACCGCCGTGGAGCCCGCCGAGGGCGCCGTACGGGAGGACAACACCGCCGACATCGCCGAGACCCTGCACATCGGGCGGATCGGCGTGCTCGACGCGGACTACTCGCCGCTGGTGATCGACTGGCGGGCCCCCGCCGCGGCCCCCTTCTACCGGTCCACCCCGGTCGATCCGGGCCGGGTGGTCCGCCGCCGGGTCATCCGCTCCAAGGGGCGCCGCGTCCTCGGCGTCGAGGACGACCTCATGCGCCCCGAGCTGACGGCGTTCCTGGACGGCCGCGAGCTGCCCGTCATCGGCGACGGCGCCCTGATGGCCGCCCTCGGGCAGGCCCGCAGCCACACCATGCGGGACATCGTGGCGTCCATCCAGGCCGAGCAGGACCTGGTGATCCGCGCCCCCGCCGCGTCCGTGACGTACGTCGAGGGCGGGCCCGGCACCGGCAAGACCGCCGTCGCCCTGCACCGCGCCGCCTACCTCCTCTACCAGGACCGGCGCCGGTACGCGGGCGGCATCCTCATCGTCTCGCCCACCCCGCTGCTGGTCGCCTATACCGAGGGCGTGCTGCCCTCCCTGGGCGAGGAGGGGCAGGTCGCCATCCGGGCGATCGGCTCGCTCGTCGACGGCGCCGAGGCCACGCTGTACGACTCCCCGGCCACGGCCCGCGCCAAGGGCTCGTACCGCATGCTCAAGGTGCTCAGGAAGGCCGCCCGCGGAGCTCTGGAGCTGAACGATTCGCCAGACCGGCTCAGGGTCGTCGCCTTCGGCCGCCGGCTGGAGCTGGAGGCCGCCGAGCTGGACCGCATCCGGCGCAACGCGCTGGGCGGCACGGCACCGGTCAACCTCCTGCGCCCCCGCGCCCGCAAGCTGCTCCTGGACGCCCTGTGGGAGCGGTCCGGCGGCGCGTCCCGGCACACCGACCCGGAGCTGGCCGCGGAGCTGCGCTCCTCCTTCGACGAGGACGTCATGAGCGAGGACTCCTTCACGGGGTTCCTCGACGCCTGGTGGCCCGAACTGACCCCGCAGGGCGTTTTGAGGGCCATGGCCGACGAGCGGCGCCTCGGCCGCTGGGCCCGCCGGATCCTCAACCCCGGCGAGGTCCGCAAGGTCGCCCGCTCCCTCAGACGGGACGGCCTCACCGTGCACGACATCGCCATGCTCGACGAGCTCCAGGCGATCCTCGGCGCCCCCGCCCGTCCGAAAAAGAAGCGCGAGCTCGACCCGCTGGACCAGCTCACCGGCCTGGAGGAGCTGATGCCGGTGCGCGAGGAGTCGCAGCGCGAGCGCGCCGAGCGGCTCGCCCAGGAGCGCACCGAGTACGCGCACGTCATCGTCGACGAGGCCCAGGACCTCACCCCGATGCAGTGGCGCATGGTCGGCCGCCGCGGCCGGCACGCCACCTGGACGGTCGTCGGCGACCCGGCCCAGTCCTCCTGGTCCGACCCGGACGAGGCCGCCGAGGCCCGCGACGAGGCCCTCGGCACCCGCCCGCGCCGCCGCTTCGAGCTGACCGTGAACTACCGCAACCCCGCGGAGATCGCCGAGCTCGCCGCCAAGGTGCTGGCCCTGGCCATGCCGGGCGCGAAGGCCCCGTCCGCCGTGCGCTCCACCGGCGTCGTGCCGCGCTTCGCGGTCGTGGGCGAGTCCCTGGGCGCCACCGTGCGCGCGGAGGCCGAGCGGCTGCTCGGACAGGTCGACGGCACCGTCGGCGTCGTCGTCGCGATGAACCGGCGCGAGGAGGCGCGGCGCTGGCTCGACGGGCTCGGCGACCGGGTGGTGGCGCTCGGCAGCCTGGAGGCCAAGGGACTGGAGTACGACGCGACGGTCGTCGTCTCCCCGGCGGAGATCGCGGACGAGTCCCCGGCCGGTCTGCGGGTGCTCTACGTCGCCCTGACCCGGGCGACCCAGCAGCTCACCGTGGTGTCGGGGGAGCGGGACGAGCCGGACGGGGCGGGGGTGCCGGACCTGCTGCGGGACTGAGGCGACGCGGGTGTCCGGGAGAACCTTCCGCGAACGGGAATGGCCCCGAGGGATCCGTTTGTTAGCCTTGTCGTGACACCGGCTCGATCCAAGCCCCCGGGCCCAACCTTCGTCCCTCAGAGGGACCACTTGCCGCGAGGCGAGCATGGCGGGTCGGTGTCATGAACGTGAGAGAGGCCCACGTCCGATGTGACGTGGGCCTCTTTTCTTGCCAAGGGTGGCTGATCGATTCTCGTATCGTGGAAGATGTTTTCCGAAAGCCTTCGGTGTGTTCACGCCACCCTGTGAACAAAACGTCCGCAACCCAGCGCGGCTACCACGTACTCGGCGGTAGGTGCGACGATCGGACGGCACAACTTCGCGACACGGTGAAAGCAGAGGAAGTCGGCCATGGCAACGGCGCCCAGCGTCTCCTACTCGATGACGATCCGGCTGGAGGTGCCCGCGAGCGGAACCGCCGTATCGCAGCTCACCACCGCCGTGGAGTCCTCCGGAGGCTCGGTGACCGGCCTCGACGTCACCGCGTCCGGTCACGAGAAGCTCCGTATCGACGTCACCATCGCGGCCACCTCCACCGCGCACGCGGACGAGATCGTCCAGAAGCTGCGCGGCATCGAGGGCGTCACGCTCGGCAAGGTCTCCGACCGTACGTTCCTGATGCACCTCGGCGGCAAGATCGAGATGGCGTCCAAGCACCCCATCCGCAACCGTGACGACCTCTCCATGGTCTACACGCCGGGCGTGGCCCGCGTCTGCATGGCGATCGCCGAGAACCCCGAGGACGCCCGCCGGCTGACCATCAAGCGCAACTCCGTTGCGGTCGTGACGGACGGCTCCGCCGTGCTGGGCCTGGGCAACATCGGCCCCAAGGCCGCGCTGCCGGTCATGGAGGGCAAGGCGGCCCTGTTCAAGCGGTTCGCCGGCATCGACGCCTGGCCGATCTGCCTGGACACCCAGGACACCGACGCGATCGTCGAGATCGTCAAGGCCATCGCGCCGGGCTTCGCGGGCATCAACCTGGAGGACATCTCCGCGCCCCGCTGCTTCGAGATCGAGGCCCGGCTGCGCGAGGCCCTGGACATCCCCGTCTTCCACGACGACCAGCACGGCACCGCCATCGTGGTCCTCGCGGCCCTGACGAACGCCCTGCGGGTCACCGGCAAGGCCATCGAGAACATCCGGGTGGTCATGTCCGGCGCCGGCGCCGCCGGCACCGCCATCCTCAAGCTGCTGCTGGCCGCCGGCGTCAAGAGCGCCGTCGTCGCCGACATCCACGGCGTCGTGCACGCCGGCCGCGCCGACCTGGTGGACGCCCCGGCCGACTCGCCGCTGCGCTGGATCGCCGACAACACCAACCACGAGGGCCTCACCGGCACCCTCAAGGAGGCCGTGCGCGGCGCCGACGTCTTCATCGGCGTCTCCGCCCCCAACGTCCTCGACGGCGACGACGTGGCCGCCATGGCCGCCGACGCCATCGTGTTCGCGCTCGCGAACCCCGACCCCGAGGTGGACCCGGCGATCGCCCGCCAGACCGCCGCCGTGGTGGCCACCGGCCGCTCCGACTTCCCGAACCAGATCAACAACGTGCTGGTCTTCCCGGGTGTCTTCCGCGGCCTCCTGGACGCCCAGTCCCGCACGGTCAACACCGAGATGATGCTGGCCGCCGCGAAGGCGCTGGCGGACGTGGTGACCGAGGACGAGCTGAACCCGAACTACATCATTCCGTCCGTCTTCAACGACAAGGTCGCGGGCGCCGTCGCCGGTGCGGTGCGCGAGGCCGCGAAGGCGGCCGGCGAGGCGCAGCACGCCTGAGCCGCCGCCGTCTCCGACTGTGAATATCGCCACGGGCGCCCCTCGGCGCGTCGTGGAACCGGGCCCGGCCGAACTGCCTCTATGGTGTCGGCCAGGCTCCGGCCCTCTTTTCGTGTGACTCCCAAGGGTGTTCTCACGACTCCTGCGGGTGGTGGATTGGCTTTCCCGCCGCAGGTAGAGGCAGGATGCGTCCCTGGGCGCGAGCGCATCGGCATTCGCAGCGCCTATGCGGCTCCGTCGCGTGGGGCGCCCCAACGGCAAGAAGAACACGGGAGTAACAACATGAACCGCAGTGAGCTGGTGGCCGCGCTGGCCGAGCGCGCCGAGGTGACCCGCAAGGACGCCGACGCCGTGCTGGCCGCGTTCGCCGAGGTTGTCGGCGATGTCGTCGCCAAGGGCGACGAGAAGGTCACCATCCCTGGTTTCCTCACCTTCGAGCGCACCCACCGTGCCGCTCGCACCGCGCGCAACCCGCAGACCGGTGAGCCGATCCAGATCCCGGCCGGCCACAGCGTGAAGGTGTCGGCGGGTTCGAAGCTGAAGGAAGCGGCCAAGGGCAAGTAAGGGCGCCGCGGTGCCGGGTGCTGCGGACCGACCGGCGGCCTGCGGGCCGTCCGTGCCCGGTCGCGCAGCTCCCCGCGCCCCGTAACACCCTCCGCTGAACGCCGATGGGGCGGCCACCCGAAGTCCGGGTGGCCGCCCCATCGGCGTTGCCGTGCGGTGTCAGAGGGCCTTGCCCGGCAGCTCCACCTTCGCGCCGAGCTCCACGAGCTTCTCCATGAAGTTCTCGTAGCCGCGGTTGATGAGCTCGATGCCGTGGACCCGCGAGGTGCCCTGGGCCGCGAGGGCGGCGATGAGGTACGAGAAGCCGCCGCGCAGGTCGGGGATGACCAGATCGGCGCCCTGAAGCCTGGTGGGGCCGCTCACGACCGCGGAGTGCAGGAAGTTGCGCTGGCCGAAGCGGCAGTCGGAGCCGCCGAGGCACTCGCGGTAGAGCTGGATGTGGGCGCCCATCTGGTTGAGGGCGGAGGTGAAGCCGAGGCGGGACTCGTAGACCGTCTCGTGGATGATCGACAGGCCGGTCGCCTGGGTGAGCGCGACCACCAGGGGCTGCTGCCAGTCGGTCTGGAAGCCCGGGTGGACGTCCGTCTCCAGCGCGATGGACTTCAGCTGGCCGCCGGGGTGCCAGAAGCGGATGCCCTCGTCGTCGATCTCGAAGGCGCCGCCCACCTTCCGGTAGGTGTTCAGGAACGTCATCATCGAGCGCTGCTGGGCGCCGCGGACGTAGATGTTGCCCTCGGTCGCCAGCGCCGCGGACGCCCAGGAGGCGGCCTCCAGGCGGTCCGGCAGGGCCCGGTGGGTGTAGCCGCCGAGCTTGTCCACACCGGTGATGCGGATGGTGCGGTCGGTGTCCATCGCGATGATGGCGCCCATCTTCTGCAGGACGCAGATCAGGTCCTCGATCTCCGGCTCGACGGCCGCGTTCGAGAGTTCCGTCACGCCCTCGGCCAGCACGGCCGTCAGCAGCACCTGCTCGGTCGCGCCGACCGACGGGTACGGCAGCCGGATCTTGGTGCCGCGCAGCCGCTGCGGGGCCTCCAGGTACTGGCCGTCGGCGCGCTTCTCGATCGTCGCGCCGAACTGCCGCAGCACCTCGAAGTGGAAGTCGATGGGCCGGCCGCCGATGTCGCAGCCGCCGAGGCCGGGGATGAAGGCGTGGCCGAGACGGTGCAGCAGCGGACCGCAGAACAGGATCGGGATGCGCGACGACCCGGCGTGGGCATCGATGTCAGCGACGTTCGCGCTCTCGACGTGCGACGGGTCGAGCACCAGTTCGCCCGGCTCGTCACCGGGGCGGACCGTCACCCCGTGCAGCTGCAGCAGTCCGCGGACGACCCGCACATCGCGGATGTCCGGAACATTGCGCAGCCGGCTCGGCGCGCTGCCCAGCAGGGCGGCGACCATGGCCTTCGGTACGAGGTTCTTCGCACCGCGGACACGGATCTCGCCCTCCAGCGGGGTTCCGCCGTGGACAAGCAGGACATCGTCGTTGACGGTCATGAATCTCGCGTTCCGTGGAGTGGGGCAGGGGGCCAGAGAGAGAAAGAGTAATCGCCGCGGACCCCCCGTCCGTAAGCCCGAGGCGGCACTCTGCGCGTCATAGGTCTGTCACAACACGAACCGTTCCCCCGCGGGCACATGCGGTCACCGTGCGCCGGGCGCGCACCCCCGCGCCGTGAGCCCGCCGTTCTCGCCCTGTGCGATGGGCTCCCCACACGGAGGCAAGATGCGGGATCATGTCTGGCATGACCGAGGTGTCCTCGCTCACAGGGCGGCTGCTCGTGGCCACGCCCGCCCTGGCGGACCCGAACTTCGACCGCGCGGTGGTGCTCCTCCTCGACCACGACGAGGAGGGCTCCCTCGGCGTCGTCCTCAACCGCCCCACGCCGGTGGGGGTGGGCGACATCCTGGAGGGCTGGGCGGACCTGGCCGGTGAGCCGGGGGTCGTCTTCCAGGGCGGCCCGGTCTCCCTGGACTCCGCCCTCGGGGTCGCCGTGATCCCGGGCGGCACCTCCGTCAACGGCGCTCCGCTCGGCTGGCGGCGGGTCCACGGGGCGATCGGCCTGGTCGACCTGGAGGCCCCGCCGGAACTGCTCGCCTCCGCCCTGGGCTCCCTGCGCATCTTCGCCGGGTACGCCGGCTGGGGGCCCGGCCAACTGGAGGACGAACTCGTCGACGGCGCCTGGTACGTCGTGGAGTCCGAGCCCGGTGACGTCTCCTCCCCGGCACCGGAGCGACTGTGGCGCGAAGTCCTGCGCCGCCAGCGCAACGAACTGGCGATGGTGGCCACGTACCCGGACGACCCTTCGCTCAACTGAGGTTCGGTGGTGGATCACTCCTTCGAGTGCCGATGTGTGTGTTCGAAGGTGGGCCAGACCGTCGGCGCATACCTTGGCGACAGTGAAGCAGGTGGTGCAGGTCAAGTTGCTGCCGACGCCGATACAGGCGGAGGCTCTCGAGGCGACCCTGCGCGCGTGCAACGAGGCGGCCTCATGGGTGAGCGAGATCGCCTTCGAGAAGAACGTGAGAAACAACTTCGCGCTGCGAAAGCACGCCTACGGCGAGATCAAGACCCGATGGGGGCTTGGTGCGCAGGCGGCCCAGCATGTGATCAAGAAGACGTGCGACGCGTACGCGACGCTGACGGCGAACGTGAGGGCGGGCAGGCTGGGTGGGCCGAACTCGAAGCAGTACCGGAAGGCTGTCGGGAAGCCAGTCGTTTTCCGGCTGGACAGCGCGCAGCCCTATGACGACCGGATGCTGTCCTGGTAGATCCCGGAGCGTCGGGTGTCGATCTGGACTGTTTCCGGGCGAGTGAAGGACGTGGCACTCGCCGCGAGCCGCGAGCAGCTGGCGACCCTGACCCTGTACCGCAAGGGCGAGTCAGATCTGCTGCACAGGGACGGTATGTGGTTCCTGCTGGCCACCTGCGAAGTGCCCGAACCCGAACCGAACAGCGACCCGGTGGAGTTCCTCGGCATCGACCTGGGCATCGTGAACATCGCCACCACCTCCGACGGCGAGATCATCGCCGGACGCGCACTCAACCGCCTCAGGGTCCGCGAACGCGGGCTGCGGGCCAAGCTCCGGAAGAAGAACACCCCGTCCGCCAGGCGCCGGCTCAAGAAGCGCAGGGGTAAGGAGGCGCGGCGGGCGCGGGACATCAACCACAAGATCGCTGAGCATGTGGTGGCCGAGGCTGAACGCACCGGTCGCGGGATCGCCCTGGAGGAACTGACGGGCATCCGCGAACGGGTACGGCTTCGCAAGCCCCAACGGGCCACCCTTTCGAGCTGGGCGTTCGCTCAGCTGGGCAGCTTCATCAGGTACAAGGCCCGCCAGGCGGGGGTGCCGGTGGTGTACGTCGATCCGGCGTACACCTCGCGCACCTGCGCCGAGTGCGGGCACATCGACAAGGCGAACCGAGTCGCACAAGCCCGGTTCGCATGCCGGAACTGCGCATTCGTTGATCACGCGGACCGGAACAGCTCCCGCAACATCCGGGCCCGCGCTCAGGTGTTGTGGCGGTGCGGGGCCCCATCGACGGCCCCTGCCTCACCGCGTAGACCTCGGTGGGACTGGACGCAAGCGCAGCATCACCGCCAGTGATGCCCGTTGTGCAAGCCTGGAGTCCGCAAACCCGGGCGGTTGATTACCCTTGGGGCTATGAGCACTCTTGAGCCCGAGCGCGGGACTGGTACGGGGACCCTCGTCGAGCCCACGCCGCAGACTTCCCACGGCGACGGCGACCACGAGCGCTACGCCCACTACGTCCAGAAGGACAAGATCATGGCCAGCGCTCTCGACGGGACTCCCGTCGTGGCGCTCTGCGGCAAGGTGTGGGTGCCCGGCCGCGACCCGAAGAAGTACCCCGTGTGCCCCATGTGCAAGGAGATCTACGACTCCATGGGCAGCGGCGGGGACGACAAGGGCAAGGGCGGCGACAAGAAGTAGCCCGGCCCGGTCCGCCAGGACCGCGCAAGGCCCCCGGGGGCGCGTTGCGGCGCGCTTGCGGGGGCCTTCGTGTGTCACGGGGTGGTTCAGACCTCTTGTGGAGCGGTGGGGGAGTCCCTAGCCTTCGTTGTGTTGTGCAGAGCGAAATCGTCATTGCGTATGCTGCAACGCCACGGAGGTCGCTCCATGAAGCCGCCCGCCCGCCTCGCCGCTCTGGCCCTCTGTCTCGTCCTCGCCGCCTGCGCCCCCGGCGGTTCCGGCACCACCTCCGCCGAGGACGAGACATCCGGCACGCTGCGCGTCTGGCTCTTCCGGGAGGTCGACAACGGGCCCAAGGAGAAGGTCGTCGCCTCCGTCGTCGCGGCCTTCGAGAAGGCGCACGACGACACCGAGGTCACCGTCGAGTACATCCCCGTCGAGAGCCGCGCCCAGCGCGTCAAGGCCGCCTTCAACGACCCGAAGAGCGCGCCGGACGTCATCGAGTACGGCAACACCGACACGGCCGGCTACGTCCGCGACGGCGGACTCCTGGACGTCACCCGCGAGTTCACCGCCTGGCCCGAGGCCGCCGGCACCGATCCCACCGCACGTCGTTCGGTGACCGTCGGCGGCAAGGTCTACGGGGCCCCGTTCTTCGTCGGCGTACGGGCGCTGTACTACCGCACGGACGTGTTCGCCGAGCTGGGACTGGAAGTGCCCCGCA
This sequence comes from Streptomyces sp. enrichment culture, assembly GCF_964272895.1. Classification (GTDB taxonomy): domain Bacteria; phylum Actinomycetota; class Actinomycetes; order Streptomycetales; family Streptomycetaceae; genus Streptomyces. The sequence goes on along the minus strand of NZ_OZ186832.1, from coordinate 2,931,588 downwards.
CTCAGGCCGAGTTGATCGCGACCGCGAAGAGGATCCGGGCGGCCCGGCCGGACCTGTACGGCCTCGCCGTGGGCGGCGCCTACACCTACGGCGCGCTGCCCTTCGTCTGGGCGCACGGCGGCGACCTGGCCACCGGCGAGGACGGCTCGTACGCCGCCGCGATCGACAGCGCGGCCGCACGCAAGGGCATCGAGGCGTACACGTCCCTCTTCGGTGACGACAACTGCCCCGCCGCGACCTGCGCCGGCTGGACCGGCAACGACACCGTCACCGCCTTCGCCGCGGGCAAGGCGGGCATGGCGATCGGGGGCGACTTCAGCCGGGCGGCGGTCGAGGCGGGGAAGGTGAGGTTCGGCGTCGTGCCGCTGCCGGGCGTGCGGGCCGGGTCGATCGCGCCCGCCTTCGCGGGCGGCAACAACATCGGGGTGCTGAAGAGCACGTCCCATCGCACGCTCGCCGTCGACCTGATGAAGCGGCTGGCGTCCGAGCGGACGCAGGAGGAGCTCTTCGACGCGATGGGCTTCCTGCCGACGTACAGCGAGGTGCGGGCGGAGGTGGCCGGGCGGGAGCCCTGGGTGAAGCCGTTCGTGGACACGCTGGAGGCGGGGACGCGGTTCGTGCCCGCCTCGCCCGCGTGGGCCCGGATCGACGCGGGTCTTGTCCTGCCGACGATGTTCCAGGAGGTCGTCAGCGGCAAGAAGGGGGTTGCTCACGCCGCGGCGGACGCGGCCCGGAAGATGGACGAGGCATTCGGGGACTTCGGGTGAGTGGTCGGGTCAGGGTGCGCGGCGGCCGGTCGCGCCCGCCCGGCGGCGCCGCATCTGCCAGGGCCCCGCGCCCCTCGCGGCGTTCCGGTGTGCCCTGGTTCTTGCTGGCACCCGCTCTCGTCGTGCTCGGGGCGCTGCTCGTCTACCCCGTCTACCAGCTCGGGCTCATCTCCCTGCTCGACTACACCCAGGCGCAGGTGAGCGGCGGCGAACCGATCACCTTCCGAGGACTGGGCAACTACTCCGAGCTGTTCGGGGACACGCGGTTCTGGGACGTGCTGCTGGCCACCGTCCTGTTCGCCGCCGCCTGTGTCGCCTCGACGCTGGCCGTCGGCTGCGCCCTCGCCGTGCTGCTCACGCGCGTGCGTGCCCTGCCGCGGCTGGCGCTGATGACGGCGGCGCTGGGCGCGTGGGCCACTCCGGCGGTCACCGGGTCGACGGTGTGGCTGTTCCTGTTCGACCCGGACTTCGGGCCGGTGAACCGGGTGCTGGGACTCGGGGACTTCTCCTGGACGTACGGGCGCTACAGCGCCTTCCTGCTGGTGCTGCTCGAAGTGGTCTGGTGCTCCTTCCCGTTCGTGATGGTCACGGTCTACGCCGGGATCCGCGCCGTGCCCGCCGAGGTGCTGGAGGCGGCCGCGCTGGACGGGGCCTCGCAGTGGCGGATCTGGCGGTCGGTGCTGGCGCCGATGCTGCGGCCGGTCCTGGTCGTGGTCACGATCCAGTCGGTCATCTGGGACTTCAAGGTCTTCACCCAGATCTACGTGATGACGGGCGGCGGCGGTATCGCGGGCCAGAACCTCGTGCTGAACGTGTACGCCTATCAGCAGGCGTTCGCGTCCTCGCAGTACGGCCTCGGCTCGGCGATCGGCGTCGTGATGCTGCTGATCCTGCTCGCGGTGACCCTCGGGTATCTGCGGCTGCTGCGCCGGCAGGGGGAGGAGGCGTGGTGAGGCGGCCCTGGCGGCTGTTCGCGGAGGGCGTGGCGCTGCTCACGGCCCTGGTGGTGGCCTTCCCGCTGTACTGGATGGTGCTCGGTGCGTTCCGGCCGGCCGGGGAGATGGAGTCGACCGCGCCGCGGCCGTGGACGTCCTCGCCCACGCTGGAGTCCTTCCGGCGGGTCTTCGGGCAGCAGGAATTCGGCCGCTACTTCCTCAACAGCGCGGTCGTCGCGGTGAGCGTGGTGATCGCCTCGGGGCTGATCGCCTTTCTCGCCGCGGTCGCCGTGACGCGATTCCGGTTCCGCTTCCGGACCACGTTGCTGGTGATGTTCCTGGTGGCGCAGATGGTGCCGGTGGAAGCGCTCACCATCCCGATGTTCTTCCTCATGCGGGACTTCGGTCAGCTGAACACCCTGGGGTCGCTGATCCTGCCCCACCTCGCCTTCTCGCTGCCCTTCGCGATCTGGATGCTGCGGGGGTTCGTGAAAGCCGTTCCGGAGTCGCTGGAGGAGGCCGCCTACCTGGACGGGGCGAGCCGGGCGCGCTTTCTGTGGCAGATTCTCTTCCCGCTCGTGCTGCCGGGGCTGGTGGCCACGAGCGTGTTCTCCTTCATCTCCACCTGGAACGACTTCCTGTTCGCCAAGTCCTTCATCATCAGCGACACCTCGCAGTCGACGCTGCCGATGGCGCTGCTGGTGTTCCTGGAGCCGGAGGAACCCGACTGGGGCGGGGCCATGGCGGCCTCCACGGTGATGACGATTCCGGTGCTGATCTTCTTCGTACTCGTACAACGGCGTCTGGTCTCCGGGCTGGGCGGGGCGGTAAAGGACTGACCATGGGTTTCGAGGATCTGATTCCGGCTCCCCGCAAGGGCTGGTGGGTGCCGCCCGCGCAGGGGGCGTTCCCGCTCGACGAGGAGACCGTGCTGCACGCCGAGCCGGGCACCGAACGGGTGGCGCGCCGGCTGCGCGAGACGCTGTGCGCCGCCACCGGGCTGCCCTTCGCCGAGGGCCGCGACGACAACGGCATCGTGCTGCGCGTGGACCCCGAGCTGGCGCCGGAGGCGTACCGCATCGTCGTCGACGGCTACGCGATCCGGGTCGACGGAGGGAGCGCGGCTGGTGTCTTCTGGGGCACGCAGACCTTCCGTCAACTCCTCGGCCCCGACGCCTTCAGGCGGGCGCCGGTCGATCCGGACCGGCGGGAGTGGCTGGTGCCGATGGTGGTGATCGAGGACGCCCCCCGTCTTCGCTGGCGCGGCCTGATGCTCGACGTCGCCCGGCACTTCCTGCCCAAGGACGGTGTCCTGCGCTATCTGGACCTGATGGCCGCGCACAAACTCAACGTGCTGCATCTGCATCTGACGGACGACCAGGGTTGGCGCGTCGAGATCAAGCGGTACCCCCGGCTCACCGAGGTCGGAGCCTGGCGTTCCCGCACGAAATTCGGTCACCGCGCCTCACCGCTGTGGGAGGAGAAGCCGCACGGCGGCTACTACACCCAGGACGACATCCGCGAGATCGTCGCCTACGCCGCCGAGCGGCATATCCGCGTCGTCCCGGAAATCGACGTACCCGGCCACTCGCAGGCCGCCATCGCCGCGTATCCGGAACTCGGCAACACCGACGTCATCGACACCGCCTCCCTGACCGTCTGGGACACCTGGGGAATCTCTCCCAACGTACTCGCCCCCACTGACAACACGCTGCGCTTCTACGAGGGGGTGTTCGAGGAACTGCTGGAACTCTTCCCGGGCGAGTTCGTGCACATCGGCGGGGACGAGTGCCCCAAGGAGCAGTGGCGGCGGTCGGGCGTCGCGCAGGCGCGGATGAAGGAACTGGGCCTCGCCGGCGAGGACGAGCTCCAGGCGTGGTTCATCGGCCATTTCGACACCTGGCTGTCCGCGCGCGGACGCCGGCTCATCGGCTGGGACGAGATCCTGGAGGGCGGGCTCGCGCCGGGCGCCGCGGTGTCCTCCTGGCGCGGCTACGGGGGCGGGATCGCGACCGCGCGGGCGGGGCACGACGTCGTCATGTGCCCCGAGCAGTTCGTGTATCTGGATCACCGTCAGGACGCGGGCGACGACGAGCCGGTGCCCATCGGCTACGTCCGCACCCTGGAGGACGTCTACCGCTTCGAGCCCGTTCCGCCCGAGTTGACCGAGGCGGAGGCCCGGCATGTGCTGGGCACCCAGGCCAATGTGTGGACCGAGGTGATGGAGGACCCCGCGCGCGTGGACTACCAGGTCTTCCCCCGGCTCGCGGCCTTCGCGGAGGTGGCCTGGAGCGCCCTGCCCGCCCCGCAGGAGCGCGACTTCGCGGACTTCGAGCGGCGGATGGCCACCCACTACCGGCGCCTGGACGCCCTGGGTGTCGCCTACCGGCCGCCCGCCGGGCCCCGGCCGTGGCAGCGGCGTCCCGGCGTGCTGGGGCGCCCGTTGGAGGGCCCGCCACCGAACCGATAATGGCAAAAGGTGCCCACTGTCACCGAAGGGTGCCAATTCGTGCGCTCGGGCGATGCCGTGCGAAAACGGACCATCTCCTCGGTGAGGTGGGCGAATGCCTCCTAGCGGACCCCCGCGTCCGGCCCCTGCGATGATGTGCCAGAGTTGCCACGTCCGCCTTGTCGGCACGTACCGTACGGCAACACAGGTGGGACCAGGTGGGGCAGCGGGAAGGGGCAGCCGGTTTGACCACGCACGCACCGCAGGCGGCGCAGGCCGTCACCCTGCCCACGACTCTGGACGAGGCCGTGGCGGCGCTCGCCGCCATGCCCGCCGCCGTGCCCGTCGCGGGCGGCACCGACCTGATGGCCGCCGTCAACTCCGGGCAGCTCAGGCCCACCGCGCTGGTCGGCCTCGGCCGGATCAGCGAGATCCGCGGCTGGCAGTACCAGGACGGGCACGCCCTGCTCGGCGCCGGACTCACCCACGCCCGCATGGGCCGCCCCGACTTCGCCGCCCTGATCCCGGCGCTCGCCGCCGCCGCCCGCGCGGCCGGGCCGCCGCACATCCGCAACGCCGGCACCCTCGGCGGCAACATCGCCTCCGCCGCCCCGACCGGCGACGCGCTGCCCGTGCTGGCCGCCCTGGAGGCGACGGTGATCGTCGCCGGACCGGGCGGCGCCCGCCGGGAGATCCCGGTGTCGCATCTGCTGGCCGGGATGGACATGCTGCGCGGCGGCGAACTCATCGGCTACGTGCGCGTGCCGCTGCTGCACGCCCCGCAGGTCTTCCTCAAGGCCACCGGCCGCACCGGCCCCGGTCGTGCGATCGCCTCCGTCGCCCTCGTCCTCGACCCCGCCCGCCGGGGCGTGCGCTGCGCGGTGGGTGCCATAGCGCCGATGCCGCTCAGGCCGCTGGAGGCCGAGCAGTGGGTCGCCCAGCTCATCGACTGGGACAACGACCGCGCGATCGTCCCCGAGGCCCTGAACGCCTTCGGCGAGTACGTCGCCGCCGCCTGCATCCCCGACCCGGTCCCGGCCGAGGACGGCACCGTGCAGCAGCTTCCGCCCGCCGTACTGCACCTGCGGCGCACCGTCGCCGCGCTGGCCCGACGAGCACTGGGGAGGGCACTGTCGTGACCGACGACCAGCACGGAGAGGGCACGCCCCAGGCGCCGGGCCGCTGGGACCCGCTGCCCCAGGGCGACTACGACGACGGCGCCACCGCCTTCGTGAAGCTGCCCGAGGGCGGCGTCGACGCGCTGCTCGCCGGGGACAGTCCGCTCGCCGCGCCCGGCCACGGCTACGTTCCGCCGCCGATAACGGTGGCTCCGGCCACCACCGCGGGCACCGACCCCGCGGCCACCGGCACCTGGACGATGCCGGCCGCGCCCGCCGAGGGCGACGCGTGGCCCGCGCCCGCCGCGGGCTCCGTGGGCGACGACCGGTTCACGTACCACCCCGGTGCGACCGGCCAGTGGACCTTCGGCGACGCCAACGCCGAGCAGCCGGCCCAGGAGCACCCCGCGCCCGGGCACGAGGTGACCGGGCAGTGGTCCATCCCCGTCGCGAACGGCGACCTTCCGGACGAGTCGGGCGAGTACACCACGTCCTCGCTCGTCGAGCAGTGGGGCGGCACGCCCCCGGCCACCCTGCCGGGCGGCGCCCCCGCGCCCTGGGCGACACAGGACTCCGGGCAGCACACCTGGGGCGCACAGACGCCGGGCGCCGGCGCGTACGCCGGTGAGCCGGCCGCGGGCACGTTCGCGGAGCAGACGCCGCTGGGGCACCCGCACACCGGGGCGCATGCCGGGGTCGCGGAGCAGGCGGACCTGCACGGCGGGGTCGCCGAGCAGCCGTATGCCGGCGGGGAGGCTCAGGCCGGGGGAGCCGTGAGGGCCCCGGAGGCCGGGGGAGCCGTGAGGGTCCCGGAGGCCGGGGGAGCCGTGAGGGTCCCGGAGGCCGGGGAGGCCCCGCGGGCTCCGGAGGCCATGGGGGCAGCGGAGGCGGTGGGGGCGTCGGAGGCCGCCGACGCCGGGACGCCGGAGCAGCCGCGGGCCGCAGCGGGCTCTGAGGGCGCTTCCGGGGCCGTCGGGGTCGCGGAGCCCGTGCCCGGCGCCGGAGGCGCGCAGGAGGCCGTGGAGGGCCTGGAGACGGCCGTCGAGGCCGACGGGGCCCCCGTGGCGGACGCCGTGGACGAGGCCGCCGCGGGCCCTGTCGCGAACGGTGCCGCCGAGGCGCCCGCGCCCGAGGCCGCGTCCGCCGCCGTCGCGACGCCCGACTCCGGTGCGGACGCCTCCGCCGGCGTGACGCAGGGCGCCCTCCAGGGGACCGCCGAGGCGCCCGCCGAGCAGACCGCCAGGGATGCCGCGCCGGGCGCCGGCCACGCCGTACCGGCCGCCGATCCGGCCGTACCCGCCGACGCCGCCGCCGACGAGGACGCACCGCCCGCCGCCCCCGAGGAGGCGGCGCCCCCCGCGCCCGAACTCGCGCCGCCGCCCGCCGAGGAGCACCCCCTCGCCTCCTACGTCCTGCGGGTCAACGGCACCGACCGGCCCGTCACGGACGCGTGGATCGGCGAGTCGCTGCTGTACGTGCTGCGGGAGCGGCTCGGGCTGGCCGGGGCGAAGGACGGCTGCTCGCAGGGTGAGTGCGGGGCGTGCAACGTGCAGGTGGACGGCCGGCTGGTCGCGTCCTGCCTGGTGCCCGCGGCCACCGCGGCCGGCAGCGAGGTGCGCACCGTCGAGGGACTGGCCGCCGACGGGCAGCCCTCCGACGTGCAGCGCGCGCTCGCGCGGTGCGGGGCGGTGCAGTGCGGCTTCTGCGTGCCCGGCATGGCGATGACCGTGCACGACCTGCTGGAGGGCAACCCCGCGCCCACCGAGCTGGAGACCCGGCAGGCCCTGTGCGGCAACCTGTGCCGCTGCTCGGGCTACCGGGGCGTCCTCGACGCCGTGCGGGAGGTCGTCGCCGAGCGCGAGGCGCACAGCGGCGCCGACGCCGGCGAACACGACGGCGACGAGGCGCGTATCCCCCACCAGGCGGGACCGGGCGCCGGAGGCGTCCACCCGTCGGCGTTCGAGGCGGGCGGGCACCCGCACGACCAGGTGTATGGACAGGGCCAGGACGGAGGCCAGGCGTGAGCAACGAGGCAGCCACCGCGACCACCGCCGAGGCCGCTCCCGCCCCGGAGCCGATCCCGCACGGCCTCGGCTCCTCCCTCGCCCCCGCCGACGCGCGCGCGAAGACCGAGGGCACCTTCCCCTACGCGGCCGACCTGTGGGCCGAGGGCCTGCTGTGGGCCGCGGTGGTGCGCTCGCCGCACCCGTACGCGCGCATCACGTCGATCGACACCGCCCACGCGCGCGAGATGCCCGGAGTGCGCGCGGTCGTGACGCACGAGGACGTGCCGGGCAGCCCGGTCCACGGCCGCGGCAAGGCGGACCGCCCGGTCTTCGCCTCCGAGGTCGTACGCCACCACGGCGAGCCCATCGCCGCCGTGGCCGCCGACCACCCCGACACCGCGCGGATGGCGGCCGCGGCCGTCATCGTCGAGTACGAGGTGCTCGAACCGGTCACCGACCCCGAACACGCCTTCGAGGCCGAGCCGTTGCACCCCGACGGCAACCTGATCCGGCACATCCCGCTGCGCCACGGCGACCCGGAGGCGAGCGGCGAGATCGTCGTCGAGGGCCTGTACCGCATCGGCCGCCAGGACCCGGCCCCCATCGGCGCCGAGGCCGCGCTCGCCGTGCCCCGTCCCGACGGCGGCGTGGAGCTGTACACCGCCTCCACCGACCCGCACACCGACCGGGACACCCTCGCCGCCTGCTACGGCCTGGCGCCCGAACAGGTCAAGATCGTCGTCACCGGTGTGCCCGGCGCCACCGCCGACCGCGAGGACCAGGGCTTCCAGCTGCCGCTCGGCCTGCTCGCCCTGAAGACCGGCTGCCCCGTCAAACTCACCGCCACGCGCGAGGAGTCCTTCCTCGGCCACGCCCACCGCCACCCCACCCTCCTGCGCTACCGCCACCACGCGGACGCCGAGGGCAAGCTGGTGAAGGTCGAGGCGCAGATCCTGCTGGACGCCGGCGCCTACGCCGACACCTCCTCCGACGCGCTCGCCGCGGCCGTCTCCTTCGCCTGCGGCCCCTACGTCGTGCCGAACGCGTTCATCGAGGGCTGGGCGGTCCGTACGAACAACCCGCCGTCCGGCCATGTGCGCGGCGAGGGCGCGATGCAGGTGTGCGCCGCCTACGAGGCGCAGATGGACAAGCTCGCCAAGAAGCTGGGCCTGGACCCGGCCGAGCTGCGGCTGCGCAACGTCATGGCCACGGGTGACGTGCTGCCCATCGGCCAGACCGTGACCTGCCCGGCCCCGGTGGCCGAACTCCTCCAGGCGGTACGTGACTTCCCGCTGCCCCCGCTGCCCAAGGACACCCCCGAGGACGAGTGGCTGCTGCCCGGCGGCCCCGAGGGCGCGGGCGAACCGGGCGCGGTGCGCCGGGGCGTGGGCTACGGCCTGGGCATGGTGCACATGCTCGGCGCGGAGGGCGCCGACGAGGTCTCCACGGCGACCGTGAAGGTGCAGGACGGCGTGGCGACGGTGCTGTGCGCGGCCGTCGAGACCGGACAGGGCTTCTCCACCCTGGCCCGGCAGATCGTGCAGGAGACGCTGGGGGTGGAGGAGGTCCACGTCGCGCCCGTCGACACCGACCAGCCGCCGGCCGGCGCGGGCTGCCGCGGCCGCCACACCTGGGTGTCCGGCGGTGCGGTGGAGCGGGCCGCCAAGATGGTCCGTACACAGCTTCTGCAGCCTCTGGCGCACAAGTTCGGCATGTCCACCGAGTTGCTCCAGATCACCGACGGCAAGATCACCTCGTACGACGGGGTCCTGTCGACCACCGTCGCGGAGGCGATGGAGGGCAAGGAGCTGTGGGCGACCGCGCAGTGCCGCCCGCATCCCACCGAGCCGCTGGACGACTCCGGGCAGGGCGACGCCTTCGTGGGGCTCGCCTTCTGCGCGATCCGCGCCGTCGTGGACGTCGACATCGAGCTCGGCTCGGTGCGGGTGGTGGAGCTGGCCGTCGCCCAGGACGTGGGGCGGGTGCTCAACCCTGCGCAGCTGACGGCCCGTATCGAGGCGGGTGTCACGCAGGGCGTGGGCATCGCGCTCACCGAGAACCTGCGCACGCCCCGCGGCACGGTCCGCCATCCCGACCTCACCGGCTACGCGCTGCCGACCGCCCTGGACGCGCCGGACATCCGGATCGTGAAGCTGGTGGAGGAGCGGGACGTCGTGGCGCCCTTCGGCGCGAAGGCCGTCAGCGCCGTGCCGGTGGTCGCCTCCCCGGCGGCCATCGCGTCGGCGGTGCGGGCGGCGACGGGGCGACCGGTGAACCGGCTGCCGATCCGCCCCCAGGCGGCGGTGATCACGGGGCCGTGAGGTCTGGAGTGCCTTCGGGCCGGTGAGGTCCGCGGTGTTCTCGGCTCGTTGAGGCTCGGGCTTCGCTGATTGCTCTCCCGAGGTTTTCCACAGGTCGGGGTCGTTGTCAGTGGGGCCGCGTAGTGTTCTGGCAGTGGGCGGGGCTGCCCGGGAACCCGGTGGCGCCTGCCCCGGCACGAGCACGCACGGGGGAATCATGAGTCTGCTGACGACCGAGCCACGAGTGGCACCCAAGTTCGCCCAGGGCCGCTCCGGCCTCGCTCTCGACCTGCCCTACCGCCTGCTGGACCGGGAGTTCGGCCGCGGCCGGGTCGTCCGCTTCGAGGACGTCGACTTCCCGACGGCCCTCACCCACGAGCCGACCCGCCGCTTCCTGCGCGAGACCGGGCTGCCGGAGGAGGGCTTCCTCTTCGCCCTGGACACGGAAGTGCCGCTGGCGCCGGTGGGGGAGTACGTCGCCGAGGAGCGCCCCGATCTGCCGCTGCCGGACGCCGACGCCGGCCACCTGATACGCCTCGGCCGTCTCACGCAGGACAGCAGCGTCGTCCTCGACGGCCGCACGGGCACGCTCCTGGACTGGAGCGAGCCCGAGGGCACGCTGCATCCGCTGAGCGCGGACGTCTCCACGTTCGCCTTCGCCCTGTGGCAAGTGCGCCGGGAGTGCGCGCTGTTGGAGACCGTGGCGGGAATCGAACCCGCGTAAGTCGCTTTGCAGGCGACTCCCTGAACCACTCGGGCACACGGTCGTTGCTTCGAACTCGGTGAAACGACCGTAGAGCGGCGCCCGTCGGCGGCTCAAGGAAACGGCGGCGGCTGCAACGGGACCGCCATACGCCGTTCATGAAAGGGGGGTTCGCGGTGCGGGAGGTACGCAGGGGCGTACGACCAAGGTCCCAGTCACGGCGGTCCTCACGACAGGGGTCAAACGGCTCTTCGGGCCTTACGCTGGCGACCATGACAGCCCTGGAACCGCGCGACAAGGACGTCCTCCTGCCGTCCGACCCCACCGCCGATCCCGCCCCGGCCGACGAAGCCGCCGGGGGCGTGCTCGGCCGGGCCTACCGGGCGCTGAGCATCGGCATCGTGTCCGTGGTGCTGCTGATCGCCTTCGAGGCGACGGCGGTGGGCACGGCGATGCCGGTGGCCGCCCGCGAAATGGACGGGGTCTCGCTGTACGCGTTCGCGTTCTCCGGGTACTTCACCACGAGCCTGTTCGGGATGGTGCTGTCCGGCCAGTGGTCGGACCGGCGCGGGCCGCTCGGCGCGCTGACCACGGGCATATCGGCCTTCGGCGCCGGTCTGCTGCTGTCCGGGACGGCCGGCGCCATGTGGCTGTTCATCCTGGGCCGGGCGGTCCAGGGGTTCGGCGGCGGCCTGGTGATCGTCGCCCTGTACGTCGTCGTGGGCCGCGCCTATCCGGAGCGGCTGCGTCCGGCGATCATGGCGGCGTTCGCGGCGAGCTGGGTGGTGCCGTCCATCGTCGGCCCGCTCGCGGCGGGCGCGGTGACCGAGCACATCGGCTGGCGCTGGGTGTTCGTCGGCATCCCGGTGCTGGTGGTCTTCCCGCTGGCCCTGGCGCTGCCGCAGATACGCAGGCGGGCGGCCGGCCCGGTGGGCGGGCCGGACACCGACCCGGCGGACGCCGGCGCGCGGGGCTCGCTCGACCGGCGGCGCATCCGGCTCGCGCTCGGCATCTCGCTGGGCGCGGGACTCCTCCAGTACGCCGCCCAGGACCTGCGCTGGCTGTCGGTCGTGCCCGGCGTCGCGGGGGCCGCGCTGCTGGTGCCGGCCGTGCTGGGGCTGCTGCCGCGGGGGACGTACCGGGCGGCGCGCGGGCTGCCCTCGGTGGTGCTGCTGCGCGGACTGGCGGCGGGGTCGTTCATCGCGGCCGAGTCGTTCGTGCCGCTGATGCTGGTCACGCAGCGGGGGCTGTCGCCGACGTTGGCCGGGTTCTCGCTCGCGGCGGGCGGCGGGACATGGGCGCTGGGCTCGTGGGTTCAGTCACGGCCGCGGGTGGAGCCCCACCGGCAGCGGCTGATGACGCTGGGCATGGTGCTGGTGGCGGCGGCCATCGCGGCCGCGCCGAGCGTACTGATCGACTGGGTGCCCGCCTGGACCGTCGCGGTCGCCTGGGGCTTCGGCTGCTTCGGGATGGGGCTGGTGATCTCCTCCACCAGCGTGCTGCTGCTCCATCTCTCCGCGCCCGAGGAGGCCGGTACCAACTCCGCCGCGCTCCAGATATCCGACGGCCTGTCCAATGTGGTCCTCCTCTCCACGGGCGGCGCCGCCTTCGCGGCCCTGGGCGGCGGCACGGTCAGCCACGCGGCGACCGACTCGGCCGGCTCCCATCCGGCGGCGTTCGCCGCGGTGTTCCTGCCGATGGCGGCGGTGGCCCTGGTGGGCGCGTGGGTGACGACACGGCTGCGGGAGCGGTGACAGACGGCTGCGGGAGCGTCGGCCGACGGCTGGGGGAGCGGTGACAGACGGCTGCGGGAGCGTCGGCCGACGGCTGGGGGAGCGGTAGCGGGCGGGGGTGCGGTCGCCCCGGCGGGAGCGAGGACGGGAGCGAGGGCGGGAGCGGTGGCGGCGAGAACCGTTCGTCGCGCCGGGTGGCGGCCAGATCCGTTCGTCGCCGGGCGGCGGCGAAATCCGTTCGTCGCCGGGTGGCGCCGGGGCTAGCCTCGCCGCCATGGATCAGTACACCGTCGCCCTGCCCGCCGACGTCGGTCAGGCCCTGGCGGACCTCGCCGATGCCGTCGGCCGCAGTCCGGAGGACCTCGTGCTGGAGGCCGTGCGGGAGCGGCTGGCGAAGGAGGCGGCGCGGGTGCGGGTCGCCGCCGAACTGCTGGCGGACGCGCACGCCGACCTGCTGCGGAGGCTGGGCGAATGACCAGGTACCTCAGTGTGGGGGAGACGCGGACGATCGCGCGGATCGCCTTCGGCGGCGGTGAGCCGGGGATGCGGGAGCCCGGCTTGTTCGAGTCGGCCGTGCGGCGGCCGCGGGCCCGGATGTTCGGCGAGCAGGCGTACACCGACCTGCACGAACAGGCCGCCGCGCTGCTGCACGCCCTCGCGACCAACCACCCCCTCGTCGACGGCAACAAGCGCGCCGCCTGGCTGGCCGCGGCCACGTTCCTCAGGGTGAACGGCGTGGATCTGGAGGGCTGCGACCAGGACGCGGCGTACGAGCTGGTCGTGGCGGTGGCCGCCGGCGAGCTGAGCGACGTAGGAGAGATCGCGGGACGGCTGAGGCGGCTGTGACGTCAGTCCCACCGACGGGCGACCCGGCGTCGTCGGCGCGTTGACACCGCCGGGTCGCCGGTAGGGTGGCCCGGTTGTCATACGTAGCCGAGCCACCCCCGTACGGAGACCGTGACTACCACAGCCGCCTCCACGTCTCATCACCTCTCCCCGGCCTTCCCCGGCCGTGCGCCCTGGGGCACCGCGAGCAAGCTGCGGGCCTGGCAGCAGGGAGCGATGGAGAAGTACATCCAGGAGCAGCCGCGAGACTTCCTGGCGGTCGCCACCCCCGGCGCCGGCAAGACGACGTTCGCGCTGACGCTGGCGTCCTGGTTGCTGCACCACCACGTCGTGCAGCAGGTGACCGTGGTCGCGCCGACCGAGCACCTGAAGAAGCAGTGGGCGGAGGCGGCCGGACGGATAGGGATCCGGCTGGACCCGGAGTACAGCGCGGGCCCGCTCGGCAAGGAGTACCACGGTGTCGCCGTGACGTACGCCGGTGTCGGGGTGCGGCCCATGCTGCACCGCAACCGGGTCGAGAACCGCAAGACGCTGGTGATCCTGGACGAGATCCACCACGCCGGCGACTCCAAGTCGTGGGGCGAGGCGTGTCTGGAGGCGTTCGAGCCGGCGACGCGGCGCCTGGCGCTCACCGGTACGCCGTTCCGGTCCGACACCAACCCGATCCCCTTCGTGACGTACGAGGAGGGCCCGGACGGCATCCGGCGATCGGCCGCCGACTACACCTACGGCTACGGCTCGGCGCTCGCCGACCATGTCGTGCGCCCGGTGATCTTCCTGTCCTACAGCGGCAACATGCGCTGGCGCACCAAGGCGGGCGACGAGATCGAGGCCCGGCTCGGCGAGCCGATGACCAAGGACGCGATCAGCCAGGCGTGGCGGACCGCGCTCGACCCGCGCGGCGAGTGGATGCCGAGCGTGCTGCGCGCCGCCGACCAGCGGCTGACCGAGGTCAGGAAGGCCATCCCGGACGCGGGCGCCCTCGTCATCGCCTCCGACCAGGACTCCGCGCGGGCCTACGCCAAGCTGATCCGGGAGATCACCGGCACCAAGGCGACGCTGGTGCTGTCGGACGACGCGGGGGCGTCGGACCGTATCGACGAGTTCAGCAACAGCAACGACCGGTGGATGGTCGCCGTCCGCATGGTGTCCGAGGGCGTCGATGTGCCCCGCCTCGCGGTCGGCGTGTATGCGACCACCATCTCGACGCCGCTGTTCTTCGCGCAGGCCGTCGGGCGCTTCGTGCGGTCGCGCAGGCGGGGCGAAACGGCGTCGGTGTTCCTGCCGACCGTGCCCGACCTGCTGACGTTCGCGCACGAGATGGAGGTCGAGCGCGACCACGTCCTGGACAAGCCGAAGAAGAACGGCGAGGAGGACCCGTACGCCGAGGAGGAGAAGCTCCTCAAGGAGGCGGAGCAGCAGAAGGACGAGGACACCGGCGAGCAGGACATGCTGCCGTTCGAGGCGCTGGAGTCGGACGCGGTGTTCGACCGGGTCATGTACAACGGCGCCGAGTTCGGTATGCAGGCGCACCCCGGCAGCGAGGAGGAGCAGGACTACCTCGGCATTCCGGGTCTCCTCGAACCCGAGCAGGTGCAGCTGCTGCTGCAGAAGCGGCAGGCCCGGCAGATCGCGCACAGCCGGAAGAAGCCGGACGCCGAGGCGGACCTGCTGGAGCTGCCGGCCGAGCGGCGGCCGGTGGTCACGCACAAGGAGCTGATGGAGCTGCGCAAGCAGCTGAACACGATGGTGGGCGCGTATGTCCATCAGAGCGGCAAGCCGCACGGGGTGATCCACACCGAGCTGCGGCGGGTGTGCGGGGGGCCGCCCAGCGCGGAGGCCACGGCCGGACAGCTTCGGCAGCGGATCGCCAAGGTCCAGGAGTGGGCCACGCGGATGAGGTGACGGGGACCGCCCCGCGGCCGCCGTACGTTTCTACGCAAACGCCAGCACTCCTCCCCGGCCCCTGACCGGATTCTGGACTTAGCCTTCCGCTGAGCGAACCCCCTTCGCTAATGTCCCGCTACGCACACGCCCCGTGGCAGCGCCGCCGCGGAGCGCAGCCGTGAAGCGACCGGTTCCGGACAGGCCGGGCCGTCAGCCGATCGGCGGCCCTCTGAAGCGCGTCGCCGACGGGACTCGGTGACGCATCCGCCGCGAGGGGCCGCCGACCTCACCACCAAAGGAGTGGGCGTCGTGACCGCGGAGACCTCTCAGACGCTCGACCGGGGCCTCAGAGTCCTGAAGCTGCTGGCCGACACCGACCACGGGCTGACCGTGACCGAGCTCTCCCACAAACTCGGCGTGAACCGGACCGTCGTCTACCGTCTGCTGGCCACGCTGGAACAGCACGCGCTCGTACGGCGTGATCTGGGCGGACGTGCCCGCGTCGGGCTGGGCGTGCTGGGGCTGGGCCGCCAGGTGCATCCGCTGGTACGGGAGGCCGCGCTGCCGGCGCTGCGCTCGCTGGCCGAGGACATCGGCGCCACCGCGCATCTGACCCTGGTCGACGGGGCGGAGGCGCTGGCCGTCGCGGTCGTCGAGCCGACCTGGACCGACTACCACGTGGCCTACCGGGCGGGCTTCCGGCACCCGCTGGACCGCGGGGCCGCGGGCAAGGCCATACTCTCCGCCCGGCTGAAGCCGTTCGAGGACCCCGGCTACACGCTGACCCACGGCGAGCTGGAGGCCGGCGCGAGCGGCGCGGCCGCGCCCCTGATCGGGGTGACCGGTGTCGAGGGCAGCGTGGGCGTGGTGATGCTGGCCGACGCCGTGCCGGAGCGGGTCGGCCCGAGGGTCGTCGAGGCGGCCCGCGAGGTCGCGGAGGCGCTGCGCTGACACTGCGGCTGCCGTGGAGGCAGGGCGGCGAGAGGGCGATCAGGCGGCCTGGTCTTCGGTGAGCGCGAGCGCGGGGGCGGCCGTGGGCCTTCGGTGAGCGAGTGCGGGGTTAGCGGTGGGCCTTCGTGAGCGCGAGCGCGGGGGCGGCCGTGGGCCTTCGGTGAGGGAGCGCGGGGCTAGCGGTGGGCCTTCGTGAGCGCGAGCGCTGGGGCGGCTGGGGGCCTTCGGTGAGTGAGCGCAGGGGCAACCTGTGGGTCTTCGGCGATCGAGCGCAGGGGCAACCCGTGGGTCTTCGGCGATCGAGCCCAGGGGCCCGTCGCCTACGGCGGCCGAACACAGGGCGCCCGCCGACCTGCGGGTGATCACGCCCAAGACGCACGCCGCCCTTTGGGCCATCGGGCAAAACCCGCGCCCCATCTTTGGCCGTTCCTCCTGCCCGCCCCACCCCCTCGCCCCGCATGATCGAGGGCACCCGCCCCGGCCTCAGCCCAGGAGACCCCGTGCCCTCCCTCGATCTCACCGCCGACGTCGTCGACCTCACCCGTGCCCTCGTCGACCTGCCCTCCGAGAGCGGGCACGAGCGGCAGCTCGCGGACGCCGTGGAGGAGGCCCTCGGCAGGACACCGCACCTGACCGTGGACCGCGTCGGCCACTCGCTGGTGGCCCGCACCGACCTCGGCCGGCCGGAACGGGTGCTGATCGCCGGGCACCTGGACACCGTCCCGGCCGCCGGGAACCTGCCCTCCCGGCTGGCGGACGGACGGGTGTACGGGCTCGGCGCCTGTGACATGAAGGGCGGCGTCGCCGTCGCGCTGCGGCTCGCCGCCCACCTGACCGCGCCCGTACGCGACGTGACGTACGTCTTCTACGAGTGCGAGGAGGTCGAGGGCGACCGCAACGGCCTGCACCGCATCGCCGCCGAGCGGCCCGGACTCCTCGACGCCGGCCTGGCGATCCTCATGGAGCCCTCCGACGCGGGCGTGGAGGCCGGCTGCCAGGGCGTGCTGAGCGCCGACATCGTCGTACGGGGCGAGCGGGCGCACACCGCGCGGTCCTGGATGGGCGCCAACGCGGCGCATCTGGCCGCGCCCGTGCTCCAGCGGCTCGCCGAGCACCGGCCGGAGCGGATCGTCATCGACGGGCTGGAGTACCGGGAGGGGCTGAACGCGGTGGCCGTGCGCTGCGGGGTGGCCGGGAACGTCGTACCCGACGAGTGCGTGATCACCGTCAACTCCCGTTTTGCGCCGAGCCGTTCGCCCGAGGAGGCGGAGGCGTACGTCCGCGGGCTCTTTCCCGAGTACGAAACGACAGTCACCGAGGTCGTGCCGGGTGCGCTGCCCGGGCTCGACCGGCTCGGCGGCCTCGTGACCGCCCTCGGCGCGCGCCCGCGGCCCAAACTGGGCTGGACGGACGTGGCCCGGTTCGCCGCGCTGGGCACGCCCGCGCTCAACTACGGCCCCGGCGACCCGGCGCTGGCCCACACCGCCGGGGAGTACGTGCCGGTGGCGCAGCTCGCGGAGTGCGAGAAGCGGCTCAGCGAGTGGCTGCGCTGAGCCCCGCCAGCGTCCTCAACTGGAGCCACAGCAGCAGCCGTTCGTCGGGATCGGTGAGGTCGACGCCGATGTGCCGCTGGAGCTGCTTGAGCCGGTAGCGGCAGGTGTTGGGGTGCACGGCGAGGAGTTCGGCGGCGCCCGCCATGTCGCAGCCCGCGTCGAACCAGCACACCAGGGTGCGGGCGTAGTCGGTGCCGTGCTCGGCGTCGTACGCCAGCACCCGCCGCCAGGCTCCCGCGCTCAACTCCCGCCGCTCGCCCAGCACTTCCCCGAGCCGCAGCAGCGTCACCCGTGCGCGCACCTCGTCCACGGCCGCCACCGGCAGGTCCGCGTCCAGCACCCGCAGCACCAGATCTGCGTCCGCCCGTGACTCCGCGGCCCCGGACACGTCCGGCACCACCTCGCCGAGCCCCGCCCGCACCTGAGCCCGCAGTGACTGACCGGCCCGCCGCACGATGTCCTCGGCCAGTGCCCGGTGCCGCGCCCCGCCGCTCTCCCCGGGCGCGGGCAGCAGCGCGTACACCACCCCGTCGACCAGCACCGCGGCCTGCCGCCCGTAGCGGGCCTCGCACTGCAGGCGTACGACGTCCAGCAGGCGCAGCGCGGTCTGCTCGGCGTCGGCGAGCGCGGCCGACGAGTCCAGGACGAACGCGGCGACCCGCACGGGGCCCTGCAGTCCGAGGCGCTGGGCGGCGTCCGACGGGTCCGCCGTGCCGTCGAGCAGGCGGCGCAGCAGGTCGCTGTTCTGGTGCCGGGCCAGCTCCTGCGCGGCCCTGGCCCGCAGCAGGAGCAGCGCGGCGGTGGAGGCGCCCTGGGCCAGGGTGTCCTCGGCGTCCGGCGCGAGCGTGCCGTCGTCGACGGTCCAGATCGAGCCCAGCGTCTCGCCGCCCGCCCGCACGGCCACCGCCAGCCGCGGCAGCTGCCCCTCGCCGAGCGCGGGCAGCCGCACCGGGCCGCGGGCCGCGAACAGCACGCGGTACTGCTCGCTGTTCTCCACGCCGGCGGGGACCCTCAGGCCCAGGATGCCCTGGCGCCGGTCCTCGTCCACGGGCTGGCCGGGCACGGTGGAGTAGGCGAGCAGACGCTGGCGCGGATCCTCCACGGCGGTGGCGCCCCCGGTCGCCGTCGCGATGGCGTCGGCCAGCGCGAACAGATCACCGAGGCCGTGTCCGGGCGGTGCATGCCGGGCGCCGATGGCCGAGGCCAGCAGCAGGTGCACCTGGTGCCAGGCCGCGTCCGCGTCGACCGCCAGCAGCGCCACGCCGTGCTCCTCGGCCTGCGCGACGGGCCCGTCCGGGCCGCGCACCACCAGTCCCGTCATCCCGGCCGCGGCCACCGCCCGCACGAGCGGCCCGGTCGCCGCGGCCGGCACCCCCACCGCGAGCAGCAGCGCGCCCGGCGCACGGGAGAGCGGGGCGCCCGCGTCGTACAGCAGCGCCTCGGTGACGGGAACGCCGAGCCCGGCCGGCGCGGTCAGCAGCCGTACCGACGGGCCCCCGACGACGTCCAGAAGATCCCCGAGCGTGTCCATGAGCCGCTCCCCTTCCTTGGCTGATCCGCACAGCACGGTACGCATCCGTTGTACGCCCGGCCAACGCGCGCGGGCCGTCCGGCTCGGAGACTCGGGGCATGACCACCGAAGTCAGTATCCGCAGCGTCCATGACGTCGCCGGGGTCGCGGCCGTCGCCGACCACTTCAGCGACGTCTGGCACACCCCGCGCAGTGCCCCGCCCTATCCGGCCGAGGTGCTGCACAGCCTGATCCACGCGGGCGGCGCCGTGCACGCCGCCTACGACGGCGAGCGCCTCGCCGGGGCGGCCGTCGCGGTGCGCGGGCCGGGGCCGGACACGTACTCGCTGGTGGCGGCCGCCGACCGCGGGCTCGGGCCCGCCCTGAAGCAGGCCCAGCGGGACTGGGCCCTCCGGGCCGGTGCCCGCACCATGCGCTGGACCTTCGATCCGCTGGTCGGCCGCAACGCCCGCTTCAACCTGGTCAAGCTCGGCGCCGTCGGCACCGAGTACCTGGTCGACTTCTACGGTCCGATGGCCGACGGGGTGAACGCGGGCGACGAGAGCGACCGGCTGACGGTGACCTGGGATCTGCGGGCGCCGCTACGGCCGTACGAGCCGGGGGACCGCGAGAGCGCGCCGGTCACGCGGCGCGCGCCGGACGGCGGCGCCCTCGCCCACCGCGACGGCGGGCGCGTCTGGTGCCGGGTCCCGGCGGACGTCGTCGCGCTGCGCGCCGCCGACCCGGCCCTCGCCCTGCGCTGGCGGCACGCCGTGCGCGAGGTGTTCACGGAGGCGTTCGCCGAGGGCTTCACCGCGACCGGTATGTCCCGCGACGGCTGGTACACCCTGGAGGCCACCGCATGAAGCTCGAACGCGTCGAGATCGTCCATGTGGCGATCCCGCTGGTCACCTCCTTCCGCACCTCCTTCGGCACCATGACGGCCAAGGACACCTTCCTGCTGCACGTCGTCACCGACGAGGCCGAGGGCTGGTCGGAGTTCGCCGCCGACCCCGAGCCGCTGTACTGCTCGGAGTTCGTCGCCGGCGCGGAGATCGTGCTGCGCGACTTCCTGCTGCCGCGCGCGGCCGCGCTGCCGCACCTCACCACGGCCGCGCTCGCCCCCGCGCTGTCCGGGATCAAGGGCCACGAGCTGGCGAAGGCGGCCCTGGAGACGGCCGTCCTGGACGCGGAGCTACGGGCGTACGGGATGCCGCTGGCGGTGCATCTGGGCGCGGTGCGCGACCGGGTGCCGGCGGGTGTGTCCGTCGGCATCAAGCGGACGGTGGCCGAGCTGCTGGACGACGTGGAGCGGTATCTGGCCGAGGGGTACGTCCGGATCAAGCTGAAGATCGAGCCGGGCTGGGACGTCGAGCCGGTACGGGCCGTGCGTGAGCGGTTCGGCGAGGCGCTGCCGCTCCAGGTGGACGCCAACACGGCGTACTCGCTCGCCGACGCCGAACACCTGCGAAGGCTGGACGACTTCGGGCTGCTGCTGATCGAGGAGCCGCTGGAGGAGAACAACCTGCACGGCCACGCCCGGCTCCAGCAGCGGCTGCGCACCCCCGTCTGCCTGGACGAGTCGCTGCACAACGCCCGCGACACCGCCTCCGCGATCGCCCTGGACGCCTGCCGGGTGGTCAACGTCAAGCCCGCCCGCGTCGGCGGCTACCTGGAGGCCCGCCGGGTGCACGACGTGGCGCACGCGCACGGGGTGCCGGTGTGGTGCGGCGGCATGCTGGAGACGGGCATCGGCCGCGCCCCGAACCTGGCGCTGGCCGCGCTGCCCGGCTTCACCCTGCCCGGCGACACCTCCGCCTCCAGCCGCTACTTCGCCGAGGACCTCACGGAGCCGTTCGTCCTTCAGGACGGCCATCTCCCCGTGCCGACCGGCCCCGGCATCGGCGTCGCCCCGCTGCCGGAGGCGCTGCGGCGTTTCACCAGGGAGCGCAGGGACCTGTACGGGGGACCGTCCCGGCCGCCACGTTAGATTGACCCCGTGCTCTCTCGTCTCACGCGCCCCCAGGCCGTCGCCGTCTGTGCCCTCCCCGTCGTGGCCCTGCTCGCCACGGCCGCGTTCGCGCCGCTGCCGTTCGCGGTGGCGCAGCCGGGGATGACGGCGGACGTCCTGGGCGAGAACAAGGGCGACCCGGTGATCACCATCTCGGGCGCCCCGACCCGCGAGACCCGCGGTGAGCTGCGGATGACGACCATCGAGGCGACCAGCCCGGACACCCGGATCTCCCTCGGCGACGTACTCGACGGCTGGTTCCGCACGGACCGGGCCGTCATGCCGCGCGACTCGGTGTACCCCTCGGGCGACACGGTCGAGGAGATCGAGCGGCACAACACCGCGGAGATGAAGAAGTCCCAGGACGCGGCCGCCGAGGCCGCCCTGAACCATCTCAAGCTCGACCCCGACGACGTCAAGGTCAGCCTGAAGCTCGCCGACGTCGGCGGACCCAGCGCCGGCCTGCTCTTCGCCCTGGGCATCGTCGACAAGCTGGACGGCGGCGACCTCACCGGCGGCCGGGTCATCGCCGGCACGGGCACGATCGACGCCGACGGCCGGGTCGGCGCCGTCGGCGGCGTGGCCCTCAAGACGCAGGCCGCGCGGCGCGACGGGGCGACGGTCTTCCTGGTGCCGGCGGCGGAGTGCTCCGACGCCGAGTCGGACCTGCCGAAGGGACTGCGGCTGATCCCGGTCACCACGCTGAAGGGCGCGGTGGATGCGCTGGCGGCACTGGAGACGGGGAAGGGGAAGGTGCCGCGCTGTTAGGCGGGGCCTGGGACGGGCCTGGGGGTGGCGAGCCGTAACCCGAGCTCGACAAGGGTCCAGCCGAGGCGGACGCGCAGGTCGCGGGAACGCTGGGCGGCGAGGGCGGCGCGGTGGTCGTCGGCCTCGGTGCGCAGACGGGTGTAGCGGGCGAGGTCGGGCGGCGTCATCGGGTGTGCCTTTCTCAGTCGGTGGAGATCGGGAAGGCGTGCGTGTGTACGCGGACGGTCGTCGCGTCGGGGGCTTCGCGGCCCCGGTAGCTGTTGATCAGCGCGTGCATCTTCTCGATGAGCTCGGTGGCCTCGGCTGGGGTCAGTCGCAGCGTGTAGTCGCTCAGGTCGGTGGACTGGGAGGACCACGCCGGAAGCCAGTCGTGGCGGGTGGCGACGAAGGTGGTCATCTCGCGGGTGTGGTTGGCCACCGCTTCGTGCATCAGGACATCCATGGCGCCCCGGGTGGCGGGGTCGTCGGGCACGAGGCCCTCGTCGAAGCTGATCCCGTCGTCGACCATCCGCCACCAGCGCTCACGGCCCTTGCCTCGCTCCGGGGCGTCCGCCACGAACCCGTGCGCGGCGAGCTGCCGCAGGTGGTAGCTGGTGGCCCCGCTGGACTCGCCCAGGCGCTCGGCGAGCATCGACGCGGTGGCCGGACCGTGCAGGCGCAGGGCGCGCAGCAACTGCAACCGCAGCGGATGCGCCAGTCCACGCAGCGAACGGGCGTCCAGTTGACGGACGTTGGGCTTCTCGGGCTCGTCCATGCGTACAAAGCTAGCGTTGCAAAGAAACCTATGCAAGGGATTCTTTGCAACCAAACCTCGGCAACTCCGGGGCGCTCAGCCCTCCTTCACGAACCCCTCGTCCTTCATCCAGTCCAGCGCCACCGCGTGCGGATCCTCCCCGCCCACGTCCACGCGGGCGTTCAGCTCCTGTGCCACCGCGTTGTCCAGCTTCGCCGTCACCGGGGCCAGGACGTCCGCGATGGCCGGCCACTTCTCGAAGGTCTTGGAGTTGATCTCGGGGGCCGCGTTGTAGTTGGGGAAGAACTTGCGGTCGTCGTCCATCACCGCGAGGTTCATGGACTTGATGCGCCCGTCGGTGGTGAAGACCTCCCCGAAGGTGCAACTGCCCTTCGCCGCCTGGGTGTAGATGATCCCGGTGTCCATCTGCGTGATCCGGGACGCCGGCACGTTCATCCCGTACGCCTTCTGCATCCCCGGCAGCCCGTCCGCGCGGTTGGCGAACTCGCTCTCCACGCACAGCGTGACGGCCCCGGGGTCGGACTCGGCCAGCGCGGCGACGTCGGACAGGGTCTTCGTGCGGTACTTCTTGAAGTTCTCCTGGTTCATCGCCAGCGCGTAGGTGTTGTTCAGCCGGGACTGCGGCAGCCAGGTCAGCCCGTTCTTCACGTCGGCGTCGCGCACGGCCTCCCACTGCCGCTGCGGGTCGTCGATCGGCTCGCTGTTGCCCATGTACGTGATCCAGGCGGTGCCCGTGTACTCGTACATGGCGTCCGCGTCGCCCTTGCGGACCGCCTCGCGCCCGCCGATCGAGCCCTGGATGCCGGTGCGGTCGAGGACCTCCGCGCCGGCCGCCTCGAAGGCGATGCCCATGATGGAGCCGAGGATCAGACTCTCGGTGAACGACTTGGAGGTGACCGTCAGTTCCGCGCCCTTGAGCGGCTCGCCCTTCCCGATGGAACCGGGCCGCACGTCGTCGACCATGGGGGAGCCGCTGGTCAGCCCGCAGCCCGCGGCCGGCAGCAGCGCGGCGAGCAGCAGCCCGGCCGGAACGAGAACCGCGCCCCGCCTCATCGCCCCACCTCCAGCCCCCGTGGCCGCAGCATCAGCTCCGCCAGGGAGGCCAGCCAGTCCACCAGCAGCGCGAGGGCGATGGTCAGCACCGAGCCGAGCACCAGGACCGGCATCCGCTGGTTGGTGATCCCCGCGGTGATC
Organism: Streptomyces sp. enrichment culture; assembly: GCF_964272895.1. GTDB lineage: Bacteria > Actinomycetota > Actinomycetes > Streptomycetales > Streptomycetaceae > Streptomyces. The sequence goes on along the minus strand of NZ_OZ186832.1, from coordinate 2,908,103 downwards.
AGCACGCCGAGCCCGCCGCCCCCGCCGAAGGTCGCCAGCGTCGCGGTGCCGACGTTGAGGACCAGTGCGGTGCGCACGCCCGCCAGGATCAGCGGGACCGCCAACGGCAGTTCGACCTTGGCCAGCACCTGCGCCGCCGACATGCCGATGCCGCGAGCGGCCTCCAGCAGCGTCGGGTCGTTGGCGCGCAGCCCCGCGATGGTGTTGGACAGCACCGGCAGCACGGCGTAGGCGATCATGCCGATCAGGGCGGCCCTGCGGCCGATGCCCAGCCAGATCACCAGCAGCGCGAGCAGGCCGATCGCCGGGGTGGCCTGGCCCATGTTGGCGATCGCCATCACCACCAGGGTGGCCCGGCGCAGCGCCCCGCGGGTCAGCAGGATGCCCAGCGGGACGGCGATGATCAGCACGAAGAAGGTCGAGATCGCGGTGAGTTCGATGTGCTGCCACAGCGCCTTGGTGACCTGGCCGTCGGAGATCGCGTTCTCCGAGATCGTGTCCAGGTCGGCCTGTTCGAACCACAGCCAGGTCGCCAGCAGCACGGCGACGACGAAGACCGGCAGGAAGGTCAGCTTCTGCCAGGTGACGCGTCTGCGGGTCGGCGGCGAGGGCGGCGGTGCCTCCTCCGCCTCCTGCTCCTCCAGCTCGGGTGCGCTCACGCCTTCGCCTCCCCTCCGAAGCCCTCCTGCTCCGCGTGCGTGCGCTCGGCCCGCGCCTCCTCCAGCTCGTGCTGGTGCTCCATGGCGTCCAGCCGGTCGGCCTCCAGCAGTTCGTGCACGGAGTTCATCAGCGTCTCCATGTCGACGACGCCGGTGTACTCCCCGCGCCGCCCGGTCACCGCGACCCGCCCGGCGTTGTCGGTGAGCACCGCCTCCAGCGCGTCGCGCAGGGTCGCGTCCCTGGTCACCGTGTCGTGCACCAGCGTGCCCGCGCGGGCGAGCGATCCCTTGGCCCGCATCAGATCGCCCCGGCGCAGCCACTTGTAGGGGCGGCCGCGCTTGTCGAGCAGCAGGATCTCGTTGGTCCCGCTGGAGCGCAGCATCAGGAAGATCTCCTGCAGCGGCGTGTCCACGGTCACCGTCGGATAGTCGGTGATCTCCACATCCCGTACGCGGGTGAGGTTCAGCCGCTTCAGGGCCGCACCCGCGCCGACGAAGCCGGAGACGAAGTCGTCGGCCGGGTTGGTCAGGATCGCCTCGGGGGTGTCGAACTGGGCGATGTGCGATCGTTCGCGCAGCACCGCGATCCGGTCGCCGAGTTTGATCGCCTCGTCGAAGTCATGGGTGACGAACACGATCGTCTTGTGCAGTTCGTGCTGGAGCCTGATCAACTCGTCCTGGAGGTGGTCGCGGGTGATCGGGTCGACCGCGCCGAACGGCTCGTCCATCAGCAGCACCGGAGGGTCCGCGGCCAGCGCCCGGGCCACGCCGACGCGCTGCTGCTGGCCGCCGGAGAGCTGGCGCGGATAGCGGCCGTGGAATTCGCCGGGGTCCAGGCCCACCAGGTCCAGCAGTTCCTCCACGCGGTCCTTGATGCGGCCCTTGGACCAGCCGATCATCTTCGGCACCAGACCGATGTTCTGGGCGACCGTCATGTGCGGGAACAGGCCGGCCGACTGGATCGCGTAGCCGACCTTGCGGCGCAGCTTGACCGCGTCGATGTCGGTCACGTCCTCACCGTTGATCCGGATGCGGCCACTGGACGGCTCGATCAACCTGTTGATCATCTTGAGCGTGGTGGACTTACCGCATCCCGACGGGCCGACGAAGATGACCGTCTCGCCCGCCTTGATCTCCATGTTGACGTTGTCGACGGACGGCTGCGGATTGCCGGGATACCGCTTGGTCAGGTTCTCCAGCTCGATCGTGGCACCGGTGGTCGATGCATCCACATCAGACACGGATCCCCCTGGGGATGGTCAGCCGGCCGATCAACACGTACACGGCGTCGAACAACAGGGCCAGCAGGATGATGCCGAGCGTGCCCGCGAGCACCTGGTTGATCGCGTTCGCGCTGCCCAGCGAGGCCAGGCCCCGGAAGATGACATTGCCCAGACCGGGCCCGGAGGCATAGGCGGCGATGGCCGCGATGCCCATCAGCATCTGCGTGGAGACCCGGATGCCGGTCAGGATGGGCGGCCAGGCCAGCGGCAGCTCCACCCGCGCCAGCCGCGTCAGCCGGGACATCCCGATCCCCTTGGCGGCGTCCACCAGCGCCGGATCGACCCCGCGCAGGCCCACGATCGCGTTGCGCACGATCGGCAGCAGCCCGTACAGCGTCAACGCGATCACCGTGGGCGGCACACCGAGGCCCACGATCGGGATCAACAGACCGATCATGGCCAGCGAGGGGATGGTCAACACGGTCGAGGTGGCGGTGGTCGCCAGGTTCCCGGCCCAGTCGCTGCGGTAGGTGACCACACCGATCAGCACCCCGAGCACGGTCGCCACCACCATGCACTGGAACACGGCGCTGGCGTGCTGGAAGGCGTCCGTGAGCAGCTGCTGGTGGCGGTTGCCGAGGTACTCCCAGAAGTTCAAGCGGTCACCTCAAGGGTCGGATCAGGTCGCTCCCTTCCGGTCCTCCGCCGCCTGCTCCACCAGCGGGATGATCCGCGGCGGCACAGGGTTCTCCATCACGATCGCGGTGGAGGCCCGGACGATCCCATCGAAACCGACGACGAGGTCGATCACACGCTGGAGATCGGCGTTCGAGCGGGCCACCAGACGGCACAGCATGTCCCCGCTGCCGGTGGTGGTGTGCAGCTCCAGCACCTCCGGCACACTCGCCAAGTGCGCCCGGACATCGGCCCCTTGACCCTGCCGGATCTGCAGCGTGGCGAACGCGGTGACCGGGTAGCCGAGGGCCGCCGGATCCACGTCCGGACCGAATCCGCGGATGACTCCGTTCGACGTAAGCCGGTCCAGCCGCGCCTGCACGGTCCCTCGCGCCACGCCCAGCCGCCGCGACATCTCCAGCACCCCGATGCGCGGCTCCCGCGCCAGCAGCACGATGATGCGCCCGTCCAGATGATCGATCGCCATGCCCTGCTCCCCTGGGTGGTCATCCTGTACAGAAAGCCCGCCTTCACCGCCGTATCACTGAGCAGATTGCCCAGTGAACGAGCGAACTATTGCGCACCTTGCAGGGTGGCGCGAGGCTTCGGCTATGACGCAGACCACACACCACACTCCCGACACCGCCCGGCAGGCCGACCCCTTCCCGGTCAAGGGGATGGACGCGGTCGTCTTCGCCGTGGGCAACGCCAAGCAGGCGGCGCACTACTACTCCACCGCCTTCGGCATGAAGCTGGTCGCGTACTCCGGACCGGAGAACGGCAGCCGTGAGACCGCGAGCTATGTGCTGGAGAACGGCTCGGCCCGCTTCGTGCTCACCTCGGTGATCAAGGCCAGCACCCCCTGGGGCCACTTCCTCGCCGAGCACGTGGCCGAGCACGGCGACGGCGTGATCGACCTCGCCATCGAGGTCCCCGACGCCCGCAAGGCGTACGCCTACGCCATCGAGCACGGCGCGACCTCCGTCGCCGAGCCGTACGAGCTGAAGGACGAGCACGGCACCGTCGTCCTCGCCGCGATCGCCACCTACGGCAAGACCCGCCACACCCTGGTCGACCGCTCCGGCTACGACGGCCCCTACCTGCCCGGCTACGTCGCCGCCGCCCCGATGGTCGAGCCGCCCGCCCAGCGCACCTTCCAGGCCATCGACCACTGCGTCGGCAACGTCGAGCTCGGCAAGATGAACGAGTGGGTCGGCTTCTACAACAAGGTCATGGGCTTCACGAACATGAAGGAGTTCGTGGGCGACGACATCGCGACCGAGTACAGCGCGCTGATGTCCAAGGTCGTGGCCGACGGCACGCTCAAGGTCAAGTTCCCGATCAACGAGCCCGCCATCGCCAAGAAGAAGTCCCAGATCGACGAGTACCTGGAGTTCTACGGCGGCGCCGGCGTCCAGCACATCGCGCTGAACACCAACGACATCGTCGCCACCGTCCGCACCATGCGCGCGGCCGGCGTCCAGTTCCTCGACACCCCGGACTCCTACTACGACACCCTCGGCGAGTGGGTCGGCGACACCCGTGTGCCGATCGAGACCCTGCGCGAGCTGAAGATCCTCGCCGACCGCGACGAGGACGGCTACCTGCTGCAGATCTTCACCAAGCCGGTCCAGGACCGCCCGACGGTGTTCTTCGAACTCATCGAGCGGCACGGCTCCATGGGCTTCGGCAAGGGCAACTTCAAGGCCCTGTTCGAGGCGATCGAGCGCGAGCAGGCCAAGCGCGGCAACCTCTAACGGGGGAGCGGCGTCTCAGGTGGCTCGCCCAGCGCGTCCAGCGCCCGGCGGGCCACCGGCGCCTGAAGAGGAGAGAACCACGGATTGATCCGCAGCGCCTCCTCAAGGTGCCGCCGGGCGGGACCGGACATCCCCAGGCCCCGCTCGATCACCCCGCGGTGGAACAGATGCAGCGCGCTGCGCACCCCGCCCCCGCGCTCCTTGTCCGTCGCCCGCAGCGCGAACCCCAGCGCCTCCTCGTCCTCCCCGGCCCGGTGCAGTGCCCAGCCCAGCGCGTCCGCCACCGCGATCCCCGGCTGCCGGCGCCACTCCGCCCGCAGCCGCCGCACCGCCGCCCGCGGATCCCCGTGGTCCGCCTCGAACAGGCCCAGCACCAGCTCCTCGTCCACCCCGCCCGCGGCCGCCGCCCGCACCCGCGCGCGCAGCAGGTCGTACGTCACCCGCGCCGCCTGCCCGAGCCCCAGCGACTCGTACAACTCGCCCAGCTCCAGCGCGTACTGGGGCACCGGCTGCTTCGCCAGCGCCGCCCGGTACGCGGCCAGCGCCTCCGTGGTGCGCCCCAGCGCCGCCAGCGCCCTGCCCTGCCCGGCCTGCGCCGCCCGCTGGTCGGGGTCGGTGCGCAGCGCCTCCTGGAAGTGCCTCAGCGCCGACGCGCGGTCCCCGCGCTCGAACGCCAGTTGCCCGCCCCGCTCCAGCCACGCCGCCCGCTCGGCCGGGGTGCGCGCCGCCGCGGCCGCGTCCGACAGCGCCGCCGCCGCGTCCTCCCGCCAGCCCCGGTCCCGGTAGACCGCCGCCGCCCGCGCCCGCACGACCGGATCCGAGCGCAGCTCCAGCAGCCGGTCGAGGGCCTGCTTCGCCGCCTTGTGGTCGTTCAGCCCCGTACACGCCTCGATCAGCGGCCCGTACGCCGTCCAGCGCTTCCGCTCCGCTTTGAGCGCGGCCTCGCCGTAAACCCGCGCGGCCCGGAAATCCCGCCGCGCGTTCGCCAGCACCGCCAGCCCCTCCAGGGCCTGCGCGCCCCCGCGCAGCCGCTGCGAGGTCCTCAGCGCCCGCTCCGCCCGCGGATACCACCGGGCGTCGGCCAGCCGCCGCCCCTGCTCCACATACGCCGCCCCGAGCACCGCCCAGGACTGCGCGTCTCCGGGATGCCTGCGCAGATGCCCCTGCCGGTCGGCGATCAGCACCGCCAGATCGGGCAGCGCGGCCGGCACCCCGGCGGTCACCGCCGTCCGCGCCAGCGCCACCGGCCCCGGCGCCCCCCGCGCCACATCCCGCCCCTCTTCCGGCGGCAGCGCCATCAGCGTCCCGCCGAGCACCAGACACCCCACGAGCGCCCCGACGACCACACCCGTCGCCAGGCGCTCCCGTAGCCGTCGTGCCTTCTCCTCGCTGTCCATGCCGCTCACTGTGCGTCAGTACGACGACCCCACCCGGGCAGCCGAGGGCCGCCGCCCACGGGGTTCACACCGATGGCCCCGGGTGCCACGCTGTGATCATGAGCCGTATCGAAGCCGCGCCCGACGAGGCGCAGGGCAACCTCACCGACCGGCTGCGCACCGGCCTGCCCGCCGAGGCCGTCCTGACCGACCCCGACGTCATCGCCTCCTACGCCCACGACATGGCGAGCTTCTGTCCGGCCGGCACCCCCGCCGTGGTGGTCCTGCCCCGCACGGTCGAACAGGTCCAGCACGTCATGCGGACCGCCACCGCACTGCGCGTCCCCGTCGTCCCGCAGGGCGCCCGCACCGGCCTGTCCGGCGCCGCCAACGCCTCCGACGGCTGCATCGTGCTGTCCCTCGTCAGGATGGACCGCATCCTGGAGATCAACCCGGTCGACCGTGTCGCCGTCGTCGAACCGGGCGTCGTCAACGCCGCGCTGTCCCGCGCGGTCGGTGAACACGGCCTGTACTACCCGCCGGACCCCTCCAGCTGGGAGCAGTGCACCATCGGCGGCAACATCGGCACCGCGTCCGGCGGACTGTGCTGCGTCAAGTACGGGGTGACGGCCGAGTACGTCCTCGGCCTGGACGTCGTCCTCGCCGACGGCCGCCTGATGTCCACCGGCCGCCGCACCGCCAAGGGCGTCGCGGGGTACGACCTGACGCGGCTGTTCGTCGGCTCGGAAGGCTCGCTGGGCATCGTCGTACGGGCGACCCTGGCCCTCAAACCCCGGCCGCCGCAGCAGCTCGTCCTGGCCGCCGAGTTCGCCTCCGCGGCGGCCGCGTGCGACGCGGTGTGCCGGATCATGGCCGGCGGGCACGTCCCGTCCCTCCTCGAACTGATGGACCGTACGACCGTCAAGGCGGTCAACGAACTCGCCCACATGGGCCTGCCGGACAGCACCGAGGCGCTGCTGCTCGCCGCGTTCGACACGCCCGACCCGGCCGCCGACCTCGCCGCCGTCGGCGCCCTGTGCGAGGCCGCCGGCGCCACCCAGGTCGTCCCCGCCGACGACGCCGCCGAGTCGGAACTGCTGCTCCAGGCGCGCCGGCTGTCGCTGACCGCGCTGGAGGCGCTCCAGGGCACGGCGATGGTCGACGACGTGTGCGTGCCCCGCTCCCGCCTCGGCGACATGCTGACCGGCGTCGAGCGCATCGCCGAGAAGTACGCCCTCACCATCGGCGTGGTCGCCCACGCCGGGGACGGCAACACCCATCCCACCGTCTGCTTCGACGCCGCCGATCCCGACGCCTCCCGGCGCGCCCGCGAGTCCTTCGACGAGATCATGGCCCTCGGCCTGGAGCTCGGCGGCACCATCACCGGCGAGCACGGCGTCGGCGTCCTGAAGAAGGAGTGGCTGGCGCGCGAGATCGGACCCGTCGGCGTGGAGATGCAGCGGCAGATCAAGCAGGTCTTCGACCCGCTCGGCATCCTCAACCCGGGCAAGCTCTTCTGACCCGTCCGGCAGGCGGCTCACTCCCCGTCCTTGGACTCGTCCGACGGCCAGGGGTCCCGCAGCCACAGGTCGTCGGCCGGAGTGGGGGCGAGCAGCTCGGCCAGGCCGTCGTCGATGCCCAGCTGCTCCGCCTCGGTGCCGGGGGGCACCACCCGCAGCGTCCGCTCCAGCCAGGCCGACACCTGCGCGGCGGGCGCCTCCAGCAGCGCGTCCCCGTCCGGGGAGCTCAGCGCCATCAGGACGACGCTGCGCCCGCTCACCTTCGTCGGCCACACCCGCACGTCCCCGTGCCCGCACGGCCGGAACACGCCCTCCACCAGCAGCTCGCGGGCGAACGTCCAGTTCACCGGGTGCTCGGAGTTGATGTGGAAGGTGATGTGCACGGCGAACGGGTCGTCGGTGCGGTAGCTCAGCCGGGCCGGGACCGGGATGCTGCGCTCGGGCGACAGGATGAGCTTGAGCTCCAGCTCGCGCTCCACGACGGTCTGGTGCATGGCCGTTCCTCTCTCGTACGGGTCTGTCGTACGGCTCGGTCGGGGACCCAGGGGCGGGCCCGTACGAGTGGAGAGCGGGGTGGGCCCGGAGCATTACGCGGGTTCTGAGAAATTTTTTTCCGGGCCGGGTGAAGGGGGCGCACGGCGTTGCCCGGAAAGGAGTGGGTCCTGCGGGACACGCCCTGCCGGTTGCGCCGGTCTGATAGATGTGGAGGCCCCCATCCCACCCCCGAGCAGATACGGGACGACGGACATGAGCGCCCCAACCCCGGCCCCCGGTGACGACCGGCCCCGCGAGGGCTACTACCCGGACCCTTCCATTCCCGGATACGTCCGCTACTGGAACGGTTCTGCCTGGGTGCCCGGCACCAGCCGCCCGGCGCCGTCCGACGGCGAGCCGCTCACCCCGCCGCCGGGCGTGGTCCCGCGGACGCGCGGGGGCGGCGCGTCCGCCCCGCCCGGCTCCCCGCTGCCGACGGCGCACGGCCCTTCGGCGACCTCCGGCGCCGCGTCGGGCTCCGGGGCGCCGGCCGCGCCGGGGTCTTCGGCGGCCACCGGGTCCTCGGTGGCCCCCGGTGTTTCGGCTGCCTCCGCGGCTTCGGCCGCGCACGGTGCCGCGGCGGCCTCCAGGTCTTCGGCGGCCTCCGGGTCTTCGGTGCCCCCGGCCTCCGGGCCTTCGGTGTCCCCGGTCTCCGGGCCCTCTGCGCCCCCGGCCTCGGTCGAGGAGACCGGCCCGCACTTCTTCGACGAGGACCCGGAGCCCGCGCAGTCGTCCGACGGCCGTCCGGAACCGGCCTCCGCGTGGGGCGCCGACCGCGCCCACCAGTCCGGTTTCGGCGGCGACCAGGACCGCCGCGTCTCCTGGGGAGCCGATCCGAGGGTCCCCGCCGACGCGCCCGCCGCCGACAGCGGCAACACCTTCGTCTTCCGCCGCCCGACGCGCGGCGACGACCAGGGCGCGGGAACGGCCTCGCCGGGCGCTGCCGGGGCTTCCGGCGTCACCGGTTCGGGTGCCGCTGCCTCCGGGGCGGACGACGCGGCCGGGCCCCGGTTCGCGGGCGGTTCCGCGGCGGCCGCGGGCGCGGGGCGCGGTGCCGGGTCCCGTCCCGGTCCCTCCGACGAGGGCACCATGACCTTCCGTGCCGTCCCCCCGCGTACCGGTGCCCCCGGCTTCGACGCCGGGAAGGCCGCCGCCGAGCGCCCCGCGGCGCAGGGCCCCGCGGGAGCGGCCGGACAGCAGGGCGGCGCCCAGGCGCCCTCCGCCGCGCACCCCGCCCCGACGGCCACTCCCTCCGCCCCTTCGGCACCCGTCGCCCCCTCGGCCTCCTCCGCCCCCTCCTCCCTCTCCGGCCCCCAGCAGGCCGCCCCCGGCGTCCCCCCGCAGTCGGCCGGACTGCCCCAGCCCGCCCCCGTACCCGCCGCCGTCGGCCCCGTCACCAGCGGCCCCGGCGGCGGACAGTCCTCCTGGGCCCAGCAGGTCCACCGCCTCGCGGGAGGGACGGCGGAGGAGCAGCCGGTCGCGCCCTGGAAGCCGCCCGTGGAGGACCCCTTCCAGGCGGCCGCACGGCGCCAGGCGGCGGCCCGTCCGGCGGCGCTCGGCAAGCGGCTGGCGGCGCGGCTGATCGACACCGTCGTCGTCCTCGGCGTCACCGCCGTGGCGGCCGTCCCGCTCGGCGCCAGGGCGGCGGACCACCTCCAGGGCAAGATCGACGCGGCCAAGCAGTCCGGCCAGACGGTCACCGTCTGGCTGCTGGACGGCACCACATCCACGTACCTCGGCATCATCCTCGGCGTCCTGCTGCTGACCGGTGTCCTCTACGAGGCGCTGCCCATGGCCAAGTGGGGCCGCACCCTCGGCAAGAAGGCCCTCGGCATCGAGGTGCGGGACATCGAGGCGCACGAGCCCCCGACGTTCGGCGCGGCCCTGCGCCGCTGGCTGGTCTACAGCGTCCCCGGACTGCTCCTCTTCGGTCTCGTCGGCGTCCTGTGGTGCCTCGTCGACCGCCCCTGGCGGCAGTGCTGGCACGACAAGGCCGCGCACACCTTCGTCGCCGGGTGAGCCCTTCCGTCGGAGCGGGGTGCGCGCGCCCCGCGGCGGAAGCCGCGTGAGGACTCCCGTCGTGGCGGAGCGAGCGCACCCCACGGCGGGATCCGGGTGATCCGGTAGCCCGGACGGCCGCGCGCCGGATGCGCGGCCGGTGCCGCCGCGGTCCACTCGGGCCATGAGCACCGAACCGCCCCCCGGCTCCGGCGGCCAGCCGCCGGAGGACGACCCGTTCAGGAAGCAGCCACCACCCGGCGAGGGGGCGGGCTCGCCGTACGGCCCGCCCGCGGGCGGCGGTGCGCAGCCTCCGCCGGGCGGCGGCCAGCCCCCGCCCGGCGGTCAACCCCCCTACGGCGGCGGCCCGTACGGAGGCGGCCCCTACGGAGGCGGCGGCCCCTACGGCGGTGGCCCTTACGGCGGCGGTCCCTACGGCGGCGGCGACTACCCCGCCGACCCCCTCGCCGGCATGCCCCCGCTCGCCGACAGCGGCAGGCGCACGCTCGCGAGGATCGTCGACATGATCCTCGTCGGCCTGGTGGTCTGGCTGCTCACCTGGGGCTTCGGTGCCGACAACTACGACGTGAACGCCGACGAGGTGGAGGTCGGCAGCTCGCTCACCCAGGCCGTGATCGCCGCCGTCCTCTACATGGCGTACGACACCTTCATGATCGCCAGGACGGGCCAGACGCTCGGCAAGAAGTGGCTGGGCCTGCGGGTGGCCCACCTCGACAACGGCTCGACGCCCTCGGTGCAGACCGCGCTGATCCGCGCGGCGGTGCTGTGGATCCCGTTCGCCTTCTGCTGCGCCTGTCTGTGGACGGCGATCTGCGGCGGCTGGAGCTTCTTCGACAAGCCCTACAAACAGGGCCTGCACGACAAGGCGGCCAAGACGGTGGTGGTCAGCACCAACGCCTGAGCGCACGCGGAAGGGGCGGACCTGACCGGTCCGCCCCTTTGGCGTGCTGTCAGTTGTCGGCGGTGACCGACGCGGCCGCCACCGGCTCCTGCTGTGCGGGGGAGGGCTGCGCCACCGCGGCCGGGCGTGGCCGGCCCGCGGCCCGGTGCGCCGGGAGGGCCAGGGCGACCAGCAGCCCGAGGGCGAGCGCCGCGACGGCGACGACGGCGATCCCCACGGCCGAAGTGGTCCCGGACAGCAGCAGCAGGGCGAGCGCGGACAGGATCACGGTGCACGAACCGTAGGCGAGTTGTGCGGCGGTCGGACGAGGCATGGCAATCGTGTCCTCGGAAGCGGGGGCGAGACGGGGGGTCGGCCTGGCTTTCCGCCCATTTCCGGGCGTTCCGCCACTGGACATTCTCTTCGCGTGGATGCCCGAGCGGAACGAGCGGTAAGCGTGACCTGACCAACAGTGCCGGTGCACAGGGGGCGCACCGAGTCATGGTGTCCAGCAAGTGGACGCTCGCATGCGCCTGTTGAATATGCCTCGACGTCGGGCGGAACGTCCGCTGAGCGCAACGGGAACTCCGCATAGTGCACTTGACCTGCTCAAGTCAAGGTCTGTCTTTTCCGGGCAACCTCTAGTCCAATGTCGTCACTTGACTACACGCGTCGATCACGCGCGCGCGGGCGCCCCTCTTGTGACCAAGGCCCTTCCTCCCGCGTGCCCGGACGCGGGGGAGGATCTCAAGTGACCAGCAGACCCTGGACATACAGAGCCGCGGCGACCGCCGTCGCGCTCGCCGCGGCCACCGCGACGATCTCCACGTTCGCCGTGGCCCAGGCCGACTCGGCCGACGTGGCAGGCACCGCCAAGGCGCCGGCCGCGGACCGCCGGGACCCGGCGGCCCCCAAGGCCCACAGCGAGGAGCACGACCTCGAGGGCCCGTTCACCAAGACCCAGGCCGCCCAGCGCGAAGAGGCCCTGAAGCAGGTCATATCCGGCGAGGCGGACATCCAGCAGCGCGGCGGCTCCAAGGTCGTCGAGCTGGAGAGCCGGCGGGGCAACAAGTACGTCGAGCTCGGCCGCGAGAAGACGGACAAGATCTTCACGATCCTGGTCGAGTTCGGCGACCAGATCGACAGCCGCTACGGCGGCACCCCCGGCCCGCTGCACAACCAGATCGCGCAGCCCGACCGCACCCAGGACAACAGCACGGCCTGGCAGGCGGACTACAGCCGCGAGCACTTCCAGGACCTGTACTTCGGCGAGGGCTTCGCCTCGATGAAGACCTACTACGAGAAGCAGTCCTCGGGCCGCTACTCGATCGAGGGCGAGGTCCAGGACTGGGTCAAGGTCCCCTACAACGAGGCCCGTTACGGCTCCAACAAGTGCGACCCGGACAACTGCGCCTGGTTCGCCGTGCAGGACGGCGTCAACGCGTGGGTCGCCGGCCAGAAGGCCGCCGGCAAGACCGACGCCGAGATCAAGGCCAAGCTCGCCGAGTACGACCAGTGGGACCGCTACGACCACGACAACGACGGCAACTTCAACGAGCGCGACGGCTACATCGACCACTTCCAGATCGTCCACGCCGGTGAGGACGAGTCCGCGGGCGGCGGCGCGCAGGGCGAGGACGCGATCTGGGCCCACCGCTGGTACGCCTTCGGCACCGACGCCGGCGCCACCGGCCCCGAGGGCAACAAGCTCGGCGGCACCCAGATCGGCGACACCGGCATCTGGGTCGGCGACTACACCATCCAGCCGGAGAACGGCGGCCTCGGTGTCTTCGCCCACGAGTACGGCCACGACCTCGGTCTGCCGGACCACTACGACACCAACGGCGGCGAGAACTCCACCGGGTTCTGGACGCTGATGTCCTCCGGTTCCTGGCTCGGCACCGGCAAGGACGCCATCGGCGACCTGCCCGGCGACATGACCGCCTGGGACAAGCTCCAGCTCGGCTGGCTCGACTACGAGACCGCCAAGGCGGCCTCGTACTCCCGTCACAAGCTCGGCGTCGCGGAGTACAACAACCGCAACGCCCAGGCCCTGATCGTGACCCTGCCGAAGAAGAAGGTCACCACCGAGATCGTCGCCCCCGCGGGCGGCACCAAGCAGTGGTGGAGCGGCAGCGGCGACGACCTGCGCAACACCCTGACCCGCTCGGTCGACCTGACCGGCAAGACGTCGGCGGCGCTGACCCTCGACGGCTGGTACGAGATCGAGAAGGACTACGACTACCTCTACACCGAGGTCTCGACCGACGGCGGCGCCAACTGGACCGCCCTGGACGGCACGGTGGACGGCCAGCCGATCACCCGTGACGGCAGCGGCAAGCCCGCCCTGACCGGCACGGTCGACGGCTACAAGAAGCTGTCGTACTCCCTGGACGCCTACGCGGGCAAGAAGTTCGACCTGCGCTTCCGCTACCAGAGCGACGGCGGCGTGGCGCTGAAGGGCTTCGCGGCCGACAACATCTCCGTCGTGGCCGACGGCACCGCGCTGTTCACGGACACCGCCGAGGGCGACGACGCCGGCTGGACGAAGAAGGGCTTCGACCGCATCGGCGCCTCCTTCACCAACGAGTACGACCAGTTCTACATCGCGGAGAACCGCCAGTACGTGTCGTACGACAAGACCCTGAAGGTCGGCCCGTACAACTTCGGCTTCGCCTCGAAGCCCTCGTGGGTGGAGCACTACGCGTACCAGAACGGTCTGCTGATCTGGAAGTGGGACACCTCCCAGAAGGACAACAACACCAGCCAGCACCCCGGTGTCGGTCTGCTGCTCCCGGTCGACTCCCACCCGACCCAGCTGAAGTGGTCCGACGGCAGCTACATGCGCGCGCGCATCCAGTCCTACGACGCGCCGTTCAGCCTGTACCGGACGGACGGCATGACCCTGCACAAGGGGGACGTGGCGACCACGATCCCGTCGTCGAAGGGCGTGTCGGTCTTCAACGACCGCACCAGCACCTACTACGACCCGGCGAACCCGCGTGTGGGCGTCAAGATCACTGACACCAACACCAAGATCCAGATCCGCCAGGAGGCCGTCAACGGCTCCTGGATGATCCTCCAGGTGTCGCCCGCGGCCAAGTAGAACAGCGTTTTCGCAGGTCAGGCGCGTATCGGCGGTAACCCCCTGGCGGGTTGCCGCCGATCGTGTTTAGGTGCGTGCTGTGGATTTCTTATTGACACCGGTACGCACGGGGGTGTGACTGCATGGCCGCAGGAGGTTTCTGCAAGCTGCCGAACGGCAGCGTGGTGGTGGCGCTGAACCTGCCCAGCCCCGCCGTCGAGGGCCCCGCCGGGGTGCGGGTCCTCGTCCTCGCCCAGAACCGGGCGCGCGCCCTGACCAGGCTGCGCAACCTGGGCCTGAGGGCGGTCTATCTGCGGGGCAACGCCGCCCCGCCCACCCCGGACGAGATCACGGCCGTCCTGCACCATCCCGACGGCCTGATATGGCGGACGGCCCCGGACAACGGTGTCACCGTCGCCACCGAGCTCTGGCACCCCATCCGGGCCCTGCTCAGACGCCCCGCGGCCCCGGTCAGCTGACGACCGGCTTGCCCGACAGCTCCACCCCGGCCGCGCGCATCTCCTCCAGCGCGCGGTCGGTGCTCTCGCCGGCCACCCCGGCGGTCAGGTCCAGCAGCACCTGCGTACGGAAGCCCTCGCGCACCGCGTCCAGCGCGGTGGCCCGCACACAGTGGTCCGTGGCGATGCCCACGACGTCCACCTCGTCGATCCCGCGCTCCCTGAGCCACTCCGCCAGCGGGGTGCCGTTCTCGTCGGTCCCCTCGAACCCGCTGTACGCCGCGGAGTAGGCCCCCTTGTCGAACACCGCGTCGACGGCGCCCGAGGCCACGGCCGGCGCGAAGTTCGGATGGAACCCCACGCCCTCCGTCCCCGCCACGCAGTGCGCCGGCCACGAGTGCGCGTAGTCCGGATTGTCGGCGAAGTGCCCGCCGGGCGCGATGTGGTGGTCCCGAGTGGCCACCACATGCCGGTACCCGGCCGGCGCCTGCCCGATCAGCTCGGTGATGGCGGCGGCCACATCGGCCCCACCGGCCACCGCCAGACTGCCCCCCTCGCAGAAGTCGTTCTGTACGTCGACGACGATCAAAGCGCGGCGCATGGCAGGTGTCCTTCGCTGAGGGCTGGAACTCATAGAGCCTAGTGACTGAACGCGGGGTGCGGGAGAGGGCCTTCGGGGAGTTCCCCTAGCGCACGTACTCGGTAGGAATGACGGGTTCCCCCCGAGACAGCTGCGTAGCCGACAGCGGCAACCCGTTCCGCGCCGCCACATGCCGCTCCCGCACCACGTCCAGCGGCTCGCGGGCCACCACGTTCCCGCCCTTGACCAGCTCGACCAGCAGCTGCCGGTCCGCCAGCTCCGCCGGGACGGCCCCCGTGCCGACGACCTCGGCCTCCGCCACCCCCTCCGCGTCCAGCCGCCGGGCGGCCCACTTGCGCCCGCCGATGGACGTCTTGCCCCCGGTGGACTTCTTCGCGACCGGCACCAGCGGCGCGGTCGGGTCCCCGGACTCCGCGCGGGCGACCAGCTTGTACAC
Source organism: Streptomyces sp. enrichment culture (assembly GCF_964272895.1). Classification (GTDB taxonomy): domain Bacteria; phylum Actinomycetota; class Actinomycetes; order Streptomycetales; family Streptomycetaceae; genus Streptomyces. Next base: position 2,892,880 of record NZ_OZ186832.1, on the reverse strand, counting down.
CATCGAGCAGGTCGGATGCCCCGACCCGGTCACCAGCCGCGTACCGACGCCGTACGCGTCGACCGGCGCCGCGGCCAGCGAGGCGATCGCGTACTCGTCGAGGTCGGACGTCACGATGATCTTCGTGTCCCGGGCCCCCAGCTCGTCCAGCTGCTGCCGCACCCGGTGCGCGACCAGCAGCAGGTCGCCGGAGTCGATGCGCACCGCGCCGAGCTCGGGCCCGGCGACCTCCACGGCCGTCCGGACGGCCTCGGTGACGTCGTAGGTGTCGACCAGCAGGGTCGTGCCGCGGCCCATGGAGTCCACCTGGGCCTGGAAGGCGTCGCGCTCGCGGTCGTGCAGCAGGGTGAAGGCGTGCGCGGAGGTGCCGACGGTGGGGATGCCGTAGCGGAAGCCGGCGGCGAGGTCGGAGGTGGAGGTGAAGCCGCCGACGTAGGCGGCGCGGGCGGCGGCGACGGCGGCCAGCTCGTGGGTGCGGCGGGCGCCCATCTCGATCAGCGGGCGGTCACCGGCGGCCGAGGACATCCGGGAGGCGGCCGCGGCGATCGCCGAGTCGTGGTTGAGGATCGACAGGATCACCGTCTCCAGGAGCACGCACTCGGCGAACGAGCCCTCGATCCGCATGATCGGCGAGCCGGGGAAGTACACCTCGCCCTCGGGGTAGCCCCAGATGTCACCCGAGAAGCGGTAACCGGCGAGCCATTCGAGGGTCTCCTCGTCGAGGAACCCGCGTTCACGCAGAAAGCCCAGCACATCCGCGTCGAAACGGAAGTTCTCGACCGCGTCCAGGACCCGCCCGGTGCCCGCCACGACCCCGTAGCGGCGCCCCTCGGGCAGGCGGCGGGTGAAGACCTCGAAGACGCACCGGCGGTCCGCCGTACCCGCCTTCAGGGCGGCCTGCAGCATCGTCAGTTCGTACTGGTCCGTGAAGAGCGCCGTCGAGGGAACATCCACCGGCAGCCCAAGGTCCGCTGTGTTCATGGCAAGCATGCTACCCCCATTTCGTCAGTGTGACGATTTATCGTGTGCGTGGCAGCATGGGCTGTGTGACGTCACCCGCGCCCCTAGAGATCGAACGCACCGAGTCGGCGGAGGAGGTCTTCGCCGTACCCGAGCCCGACGTCCCCTGGGTCACGATCGTCCACAACGACCCGGTCAACCTCATGAGCTATGTGACGTATGTCTTCCAGACGTACTTCGGCTACTCCAAGGACAAGGCCACCAAGCTCATGCTCGACGTCCACCACAAGGGCCGGGCGGTCGTCTCCAGCGGGACCCGCGAGGAGATGGAGCGCGACGTGCAGGCGATGCACGGATACGGTCTGTGGGCCACCCTCCAGCAGGACCGGAAGTAGACGACCTCCCCGATGCCAGGCACCTTCGAACCGATCCCCGGCGGCGGCGCGGCCGTCGCCCTCGACGACGTCGAGATCTCCATCATCCGGTCGCTGACCGTCCAGCTCCTGGAGCTGATCGGCCCCGGCCCCGCCGAGGACGCCGACGCCGACCCGCTCGCCGAGCTGTTCGCCGAGGGGCCCAGCGAGCCCCCGTCCGACCCGGTGCTGCGCCGGCTGTTCCCGGACGCCTACAGCGACCCGGAGGCCCCGCGGGAGGACGAGGAGCAGAAGGCGTACTCCGCCGAGTTCCGCCGCTACACCGAGAACGACCTCAGGGCGGGCAAGCGGGAGAACGCCCTCGGAGTGATCCGCACCCTGGACGCGCTGACCCCGGCCGGGGACGGCGGGGCGGTGCTGAAGCTGTCGCCGCAGGAGTCCCGGCAGTGGCTGGGCGCGCTCAACGACCTGCGCCTCGCGATCGGCTCCCGGCTGGAGATCACCGACGAGGACGACACCGATCTGCTCTACCGGCTCCCGGACGAGGACCCGCGCAAGCCGATGGTGATGGCGTACCTGTGGCTGGGCGGACTCCAGGAGACGCTCGTCTCGACACTGATGCCCTGATCGTCCCGGTGTGACCTGGGTCGCGTTCGCTCAGCGGACGCTCAGATCCGGATAACGATCCTGTCAACGAAGCGGCCACTTACGCCCCGTTTATGTCCGATTAGTCCGCTTCTTCCTGTGCAGTGCGTCACAAGCGGCCCGGGCGATCAGTGTTGCGGGCGTGATAAATCTTCACGACCGCCCGGCGAACACCACCCATGTCTTCGTCCGGGTGCGCCACCGAGCCGGCGACCGCCGGCCAGGCAATGGGCAGGCCCGCACAGTCTGCTCAGCTCCATCAATCCGGGGGGATCGAGATCCGATCCGCGGCCGACGAAAGGCCCGGTTCGGCCATGGAGAAAGGCGCACTACACATGACCTCTGAGAAGGTCACCGAGGCTCCTGAAGAGGGCTACGAGCGCGGGCTCGGCAGCCGTCAGGTCCAGATGATCGCGATCGGCGGCGCCATCGGCGTCGGCCTGTTCCTGGGGGCCGGGGCGAACATCGCCAAGGCCGGTCCCAGTCTCATCCTCATGTACGCCCTGGCCGGCGTGATCATCTTCTTCATCATGCGGGCGCTCGGCGAGCTCCTGCTGTACCGCCCGGTCTCGGGCTCCTTCGCGGAGTACTCCCGCGAGTTCCTCGGCCCGTTCTTCGGCTACTTCACCGGCTGGACGTACTGGCTGATGTGGGTCGTCACCGGCATGGCCGAGCTGACGGCCGCCGCGATCTACGTGAACTACTGGTTCCCCGAGATCCCGCAGTGGGTCACGGCACTGGTCTTCCTGGTGATCCTGTTCGGGGTGAACCTGATCTCCGTCAAGCTCTTCGGCGAGCTGGAGTTCTGGTTCTCGATGGTCAAGGTCACGGCCCTGATCGGCATGATCGTGATCGGTCTCGGCGTGCTGACCTTCGGCTTCAGCTCCGCCGGCGACACGGCCGCCGTCTCCAACCTGTGGGCCTACGACGGCTTCTTCCCCAAGGGCATCGGCTCCTCCCTGATGACCCTCCAGGGCGTCATGTTCGCCTACCTCGCGGTCGAGCTGGTCGGTGTCACGGCCGGTGAGTCGGAGAACCCGGAGAAGACGCTCCCCAAGGCGATCAACACCCTGCCCTGGCGTATCGCGCTGTTCTACGTCGGTGCCCTCACCGTCATCCTCTGCGTGGTCAAGTGGACCGAGTTCGCCGAGGGCGTCAGCCCCTTCGTCGCGGCCTTCGCGAAGATCGGCATCCCGGCCGGCGCCGGCATCGTCAACTTCGTCGTGCTGACCGCGGCCCTGTCCTCCTGCAACTCCGGCATGTACTCCACGGGCCGCATGCTGCGGAACCTGGCGTCCAGCGGCGAGGCCCCGGGCGTCTTCCAGAAGCTGTCCTCGACCAAGACCCCGGCCCTCGGCATCTTCGTCTCGGTGTGCTTCATGGGCATCGGCGTGGTCCTGAACTACGTCGTCCCGGAGAAGGCGTTCGGCTACGTCACCTCCGTCGCCACCGGCGCGGGCATCTGGACCTGGCTGATGATCCTGGTCAGCCACGTCCTGTACCGCCGCGCGGTCGAGGCGGGCCGGCTGCCGGCCTCCTCCTTCCCGGCTCCGGGCGGCGCGAAGTGCTCCTACGTGGCCATCGCGTTCCTGCTCTTCGTCACCGGTCTGATCGCGTACGACTCCGACGCCCGCGTCAGCCTCTATGTGATGGCCGGCTGGGCCGCCGCCCTCGGCATCGGCTGGATGGTGCTGAAGTCGCGCAACCCGCAGGTCGCCGAGCGCCGCGAGCCGCAGTTCGAGAAGGTCGGCTGACCTCCCAGGCGTTCGCCCAGCGGACGTCCGGCCGCCGGGGACACTCGTGGCGTCCCCGGCGGCAGCCGCTCAAGGACGTCCGGCATGTGGGCCGTTCCGTACCATCCCTCGGTACGGAACGGCCCTTCTGCTTATCCTGGCGGGCATGCTGACCATCACCCAGGCTCTCTACGACCAGATCGTCGCCCACGCGCGCAAGGACCACCCCGACGAGGCGTGCGGCGTGGTCGCGGGCCCGGCCGGCTCGGACCGCCCCGAGCGCTTCGTCCCGATGCTGAACGCCGCCATGTCGCCCACGTTCTACGAGTTCGACTCCGGCGATCTCCTCAAGCTCTACCGCGAGATGGACGACCGCGACGAGGAGCCGGTGGTCATCTACCACTCCCACACAGCGACCGAGGCGTACCCGTCCCGGACGGACATCTCCTACGCCAATGAGCCCGGTGCCCACTACGTCCTCGTGTCCACCGCGGACACCGACGGACTCGGCGACTTCCAGTTCCGCTCGTTCCGGATCGTCGACGGAGAGGTGACGGAGGAGGAGGTCACGGTGGTGGAGTCGTACTGATTCCGGGCTGATTCCGGGCTTTCATCCCGCATGCTGGACGGATTCCGTCCGTCATGCGGAATCACACTCCGGGACCCGGTACGGGAATCGATACGATGAGCCCATGGTTCTGAACGACGTGAGCGACAAGACGCCGGGCATGCTGCTCGTGGCGCGGCTGCACGTCGACCTGTGCAGGCTCGCCAGCTCCATCTGTTGACGCTGCCCTGCCGCCGTACGGCCGTGGAGCCGCGGCGCTCACCGCACCACTTCTGAAGCCTCCCCTGCGCTGCCGCGCGCCCACCGACGTCACCTACTCCCGACAGGAGCCCACAGCCATGGCCATCGAGGTCCGCATCCCCACCATCCTCCGCCAGTACACCGACGGTCAGAAGGCGGTGGAGGGCAGCGGTGACACCCTCGCCGACCTGTTCGCCGACCTTGAGACCCGGCATGCGGGCATCCAGGCCCGGATCGTGGACGGCGAGCAGCTGCGCCGCTTCGTCAACGTCTACCTGAACGACGAGGACGTCCGCTTCCTCGACGGCATCAACACCAAGCTCACCGACGGCGACAACGTCACGATCCTGCCGGCCGTGGCCGGCGGCATGGCCTGACCGGCGATGCGTTACGACTCCCCGCTGGCCGCGGTGGGCAACACCCCTCTGGTGCGCCTGCCGCGGCTGTCGCCGTCCGCCGACGTCCGCATCTGGGCCAAGCTGGAGGACCGCAACCCCACCGGCTCGGTCAAGGACCGCCCGGCCCTGCACATGATCGAGCAGGCGGAGAAGGACGGCCGCCTCACGCCGGGCTGCACGATCCTGGAGCCCACCTCCGGCAACACGGGCATCTCCCTGGCCATGGCGGCCAAGCTCAAGGGCTACCGCATGGTGTGCGTGATGCCCGAGAACACCTCCCAGGAGCGCCGGGACCTGCTCGGGATGTGGGGCGCGGAGATCATCTCCTCGCCGGCCGCGGGCGGCTCCAACACCGCCGTGCGGGTCGCCAAGGAACTCGCCGCCGAGCACCCCGACTGGGTGATGCTCTACCAGTACGGCAACCCCGACAACGCCGGCGCCCACTACGCGACGACCGGCCCGGAGATCCTGGCCGACCTGCCCTCGATCACCCACTTCGTCGCGGGCCTCGGCACCACCGGCACCCTGATGGGCGTCGGGCGCTACCTGCGCGAGCACAAGCCGGACGTCAAGATCGTCGCCGCGGAGCCGCGCTACGACGACCTGGTGTACGGACTGCGCAACCTCGACGAGGGCTTCGTACCGGAGCTCTACGACGCGTCGGTGCTGACCACCCGCTTCTCCGTCGGCTCGGCCGACGCGGTGACCCGCACCCGCGAGCTGCTCCAGCAGGAGGGCATCTTCGCGGGCGTCTCGACGGGCGCGGCCCTGCATGCCGCGATCGGCGTGGGCAGGAAGGCGCTGAAGGCGGGGGAGAGCGCGGACATCGTCTTCGTGGTGGCGGACGGCGGCTGGAAGTACCTGTCGACGGGCGTCTACACGGCCGCGACGACGGAGGAGGCCATCGAGACCCTCCAGGGCCAGCTCTGGGCGTGACGCCCGGCGGGTGACGCCCCGGCGGGGCGGCCGCTACGTCGCGAGGTGACGGACCTGGTCCCACAGCACCGGGTCCATCACCCCCACCTTCCTGCGGAACTCGGCCACCGGAACCTCGCGCAGCTCGTCGGTCTCCAGAAAGCTGGCCCGCCCCTGCGCATCGCCGACGGCGCCCGGCGGCAGCGGAATCACCCCGGCCCGCTCGTCCCGGAACCGGCTGGTGATCTTCGCGACGGTGGCCCGGCGCCCCCGCACCGTCAGCACCAGACACGGCCGGTCCTTCGCCCCCGGCCCGTCCTCGAACGGCACGTTCGCCCACCAGATCTCCGCAGGCCGCGGCCGCTCCACCGAGGCCGCCCGCACGGCCCGGCTCCGCCACACCAGCAGCGCCACGGCGGCGACGACCACCACCGCCCCGAGCACCAGCCACCAGGACGTGTCCATACCGACGAAGGTACCGGCGCACCCACCACCCCGCGCGCTCCCGCGGCCTGTGTGCGCCCCCGGTCCAGCACAAACCGGTGCATCCCCATCGGCTAGCATCACGCTCGTCGCAGAACCACATGAAGCGGTGTCCGCTTTCGCGAGGGAAGGCCCGGGGGCTGCCGCCCCTCGGCAGACGGAGGGGCTCATGGGGGAACATGACCGCCTGGTGGTCGACTACACACTGCTGCGGTCTTCGAAGACGAATCTGAGGGACATCGAGAAAGCCCTCAAAGGCATCGAAGAACACCGCGATGACATACGTGATATCTGGGGCCATTCCGCCATCGCCGGCAAGATGGACAAGTTCGTCGACAACTGGGACAACTATCGGCGTGAGCTCCTCGAGAACGTCGAGGATCTGGGCAAGCAAGTAGAGACCTCACTCAAGAGCTTCGAGAAGCTGGACCTCGATCTCAAGAACGCGGCCGAGAAGAAGAGCGGGCACAAAGGGGGAAACTGACCGATGGGTGCAGGCAGGGGCAGGCGTCGACCGGTCGACTGGCACCCGCTGGCAGAGGAGGACCCGATCCCCGGTGATCCGGAGGACATCCGCACCGAGGTCAAGAGGATGTCGGATCTCGCCTCGACCCTCCGCGCCCAGGCCGAGACCCTGCGCAAGGCCGCCGACGGCGAGGCACTGCGGGGCGAGTACGCCGACGCGATCCGTGAGAAGTCCGGCGACCTCGAAAAGCGCTTCCGCGAGACGGCCGCCCGTTACGAACGTGTGGTCGGCGACCTCAAAGGGTGGGCCGACGAACTGGAGGGTTTCCAGGAGCGGGCCGACAGCGTCCTGCGAGCCGCGAAGCAGGCCGACGAGGAGCACGCCGCCGAGGTGAGGAAGAAGGAAGCCGAGGCCAAGAGCAATGGCGAGGACGGCGCGAAGAAGCCGTCGGAGGATTCCGATCCCCTCGGTCACCTGGCGCCGTACCACAAGCAGCTCAACCAGATCACTTCCGACCGCGACTCCCGCGCCGGGCATTACGCCTCACTCATCGGTGATGACATCTCGGACATCATCAAGGACAGCAGGTGGGAGAACTTCAAGGACCTGGTGCACGAGCACGCCGACACGATCAAGGGCGTCGTTGAAGCGCTGAGCTGGGCAGCGACCGCCATCGGGGTCATCGCCCTCCTCTGCACACCGGTCGGATGGGTGGCGACCCTCGTCACGGTGTCCGCCCTCAGCCTCACGGGCCTCGTCACCGCCGGTCATGTGCTGCTGGCCCTCTCCGGCGAGGGGAACTGGGCGGACGTCGCCATGGACGTCTTCGCGCTGGCGACGCTGGGGTTCGGCAGCATCGCGATGAAGGGCGTGAAGGCCGCGGCGACCTCCCTCAAGGCCGCCAGCAGGGCGGAACGCTTCAAGCGGTACGCGAACCTGCGCAAGCTGCTCGACAAGAACATCACGCGCTACGGCACCGACTCGGTCCGCGGCGCGAAGGCGCTCCGCGCGAAGAACGCGCTGCGCCGGATCGGCTCGGAGGAAACACGGCCCGCGACCACCCGGCTGGAACGCCTGCTGGGCGGCGACAAGGAAGTCGTCAGCGCGAGCAAGTTCGCCAAGGCGATGCGGAACGAGTTCGGCGGAAATCCGGATGTGGTGAGGGCGGCCGACGCAATGGACAAGGCGGCGATGAAGTTCCGCTTGAACTACCTCGCAGCCACCTCTGTCGACCTCGGGGACAAGGCTGGGGAAAAATTCGGCGGGGACGCGTACGGAGACGCCAAGGATGTTCTGACGCGTGAAGTCGGGAGCCGCTGGTGAAATTTTCCGCGTAAGGCAAGCGATTGGCAGCCGTCAGGTAGAGCAGAGTTCGACGACAATTATTCTGGAGAAGCAGACAGTGGCACCGTTCCCGGCGAAAGGCCCAGAAGAGTCTCGGGCCATGAAATTCCTTGCCGCGTTTACATTGACGCCGATCCTCTGTTTCGCCTTCCAGGACCTCGGAAGCGAGTATGGGGGGATGGACTGGCTCACCACGGGCTACGCGGCCTGGCCGATGATGGCTGGACCCGTTCTGATGCTGCTCCTGTTCATCAAGTACCGAGAGTTGATCCGTGACCCGCGGAAGGGCGCCAACTTCTCCCAGACGATCAAGATCGTTGCTTTCCTGTTCCTGATCCCCAACGTGTTCCTGGCACTCGGCTACAGCCGGCTGGCCGTGGTGTCCGTGCTCTCCATTCTGGCGATCCTCCTGGCCGATCGGCAGCTCAAGAAGCAGGCGCGTGCGTGAGCGCGTCCGGACTGGGGCAGCCGCCCCGCGTCGAGGCGACCGTTCCCCGGCGCTATGAGCTCGTTCTGCCGCCCGGCTGGGTCCGTATCCCCCTGCGGGAGGGCACGAAGGAGGCACTCGAGAAGGTCCTCTTCACGCACATGGGGCAAGTCCCGGAGGGCATTCCCCGGGACGCGGCGATGCGCTTCCGGCTGGACATGCGCCGCCGGCTGGAGAAGCAGGCCCGCGCTGCCAGGAGGAACGGCGGCCTCGACCTCTATCTTCCGGTGCTCCCGCGCGGGGGAATCTTCCTCATGGCGTCGTTCATCGTCGCCGAGATGCCGATCGGCCAGGACCGTTCGGTTCCGCCGCAGGCGGTGATCGCTCAGCTGGCCGACGAGGGCGTCCCCGGCGGAACAGCGGCCATGGTCGAGGTGGCAGGAGAACCAGCGCTCCGGCGGGACTACGCCTCCGCCGTGGACGAGGAGCAGCAGGGGTCCGCCTCCGGAGACGTACAGCCGGCAGCCCTGCCGACGCGGCGGGTGGATTATGTGATCCCTGTGGCGGGCGACTCCGGTCGCTGGATCAGCATCACCTTCTCCACGCCGGGTGACGGCGACATCGACAGTGAGTTCACCGACGTGCTGGTCGAGTTGTTCGACGCGGTGGTCGGCACGTTCAAATGGAGTTACGAGTGAGCTGGCTCAACGTCAAGCACGTCATGGACCTCTCCCCCTGGATCCGCATCCCGCTCATGTGGCCGGAGCCGGGTCTGGAGGACGTCGAGGAGGCGCAGACGCCTGAGGCCTGGGCACGCTACTTCGCCGAGGGCCTCTGGGAGGATTTCGCGTCCGAGAAGCCGGAACCGGGCGAGGTCGACCTGCTGGCCGACATCCTGTCGATGTACGCCCTCAGAGCCCCGGCGGCCTTTCCGGACTTCGAGGTCTTCCTCCATCTCCCACACCCACGGGAGATCCCGCTTCCTGCGTATGTCGACCTGGTGGAGATCGAGGAGGGTGAAGACCGGGAGACGGCACTGCGTGAACTGACCCACGCCGACGCGAGCTACACCGTCGAGCCCCCCATCGTCGAGGACTTCCACTCGCCGCATCTGGGAACCGGCCTGCGGGTGCTGCGCTACTACCAGGACGAGGACAGCAACGAGGTGCACGTCGGCCTGCGCTATGCCTGGCGCTACGAGAAGGACGCGGAAGCCGCGGACGTCCTGATCATCCTGGCCGATCCGGACGCCGGCCGGATCCTGCGGGCGCTCGACGACATCGACGAATTCGCCCGGACCATCCGGATCAGCCCGGACGAGGAAGCGGACGCCTGAAAGGCCCCGTGATTCTCGTCGTCGGCGCATGGTGGAGAGCGAAGGCAGGGGAGCTTGCCTCGGGCCCTCGGATGAGGCTCGAACAGCTGAGCGTCGGGTAGCCCGTATGGCAGCGCCGCACAGGTGAGTTCGCCCACAACGGCCCCTGGCGGAGGAGCGACCGGACGTTTTGCGCCTTACGCTCGACGGACCGCACGACCCCCGTTCTCACACCCGCCAGCGGAGGTTTCTGCTTCATGAAGCTCACCGTCGTCGGCTGCTCGGGGTCGTTCCCGTCCGCGGAATCGGCCTGCTCGAGCTACCTCGTCGAGGCCGACGGCTTCCGGCTGCTCCTCGACATGGGCAACGGCGCCCTGGGCGAGCTGCAGCGCCACTGCGGTCTCTACGACCTTGACGCGATCTTTCTGAGCCATCTGCACGCCGACCACTGCATCGACATGTGCGCGTACTTCGTCGCGCGCTACTACCGGCACGACGGCGGCCGCTGCGCCCCCCTCCCGGTGTACGGACCCGAGGGCACGGAACACCGGCTGACCACGGCCTACGCGGACACGCCGTCCGCGTCCTCGATGAGCGAGGTCTTCGACTTCCACACGGTCAAGCCGTCCACGTTCGAGCTCGGCCCGTTCACGGTGCACACCGAGCGGGTGGCCCATCCGGTGGAGGCGTACGCCATCCGGGTCGAGCACGGGGGCAGGTCGCTGACCTACTCCGGCGACACGGGTGTCACGCCGGTCCTCGACGAACTCGCCCGCGACACCGATCTCTTCCTGTGCGAGGCCGCGTTCACGCACGGCAAGGAGAACATCCCCGACCTGCACCTCAACGGCCGCGAGGCGGGGGAGACCGCCGCCCGCGCCGGTGCCCGCCGCCTGGTCCTCACCCACATCCCCCCGTGGACCGACCCCCAGGTCAACCTCGCCGACGCCCGCGCGGTGTACGACGGTCCGGTGGAACTGGCGGCGCCGAGGACGTCGTACGAGATCTGAGGCCCCTCACAGACGGGAAGGCCCCCGGAGCCTGGCTCCGGGGGCCTTCCCGCGCGCTGGGTGAGGGCTCACGCCTTGGTGAGGTCCTCGACCTCCTCCTCGGGCTCGCGGCCCGGGGTGGTGAGGTTGAACCTGATGATCGCGAAGCGGAAGACGACGTAGTAGACCGCGGCGAACACCAGGCCGATGGGGATGATCAGCCACGGCTTGGTGGCCAGGTTCCAGTTGAGGAAGTAGTCGATCGCGCCGGCCGAGAAGCTGAAGCCGTGGTGCACGCCGAGGGCCCAGGTGACGGCCATCGAGACGGCGGTCAGCACCGCGTGGATCACGTACAGCAGCGGGGCGATGAACATGAACGCGAACTCGATCGGCTCGGTGATACCGGTGACGAACGAGGTCAGCGCGAGCGAGACCATCATGCCGCCGACGGCCTTGCGGCGCTCCGGGCGGGCGGTGTGGGTGATCGCGAGGGCGGCGGCCGGGAGGGCGAACATCATGATCGGGAAGAAGCCGGTCATGAACTGGCCCGCGGTCGGGTCGCCGTGGAAGAAGCGGGGCAGGTCACCGTGCCAGACGGCGCCGGCGGAGTCCGTGAAGGAGCCGATCTCCTGCCAGGCCACCGTGTTGACGAACTGGTGCATACCGACCGGGAGCAGCGCGCGGTTGATGGCGCCGAAGAGGCCCGCGCCGGCGGCGCCGAGGCCGGTCATCCACTCGCCGAAGTTGGTGATGACGTCACCGATGGGCTCCCACACCAGACCGAAGACGACACCGACGGCGGTGCCGATGAAGGCCATCAGGATCGGGACGAGGCGGCGGCCGTTGAAGAAGCCCAGCCAGTCGGGGAGCTTGGTGCGGTGGAAGCGCTGCCAGGTGACGGCGGCGATCAGGCCCATGATGATGCCGCCGAGGACCTTGGGATCGTTGTAGGTGGCGGCGATGTCCTCGCCCTTGGTGATCTTTGCTTCCGTGATCGGGAACGCGGTCAGCACGTTCTTGTAGACCAGGAAGCCGACCAGCGCCGCCAGCGCCGTGGAGCCGTCGGCCTTCTTCGCGAAGCCGATGGCGATGCCCACGCAGAACAGCAGCGGCAGGTTGGCGAAGACGGCGTCGCCGGCGGTGGCGAACACCGACGCGACCTTGTTCCAGCCGAGGCCGTCCTTGCCGAACACGTCGTCCTGGCCCAGACGCAGCAGAATGCCCGCCGCCGGCAGCACGGCGATGGGCAGCTGCAGGCTGCGGCCGACCTTCTGCAGGCCCTGGAACAGGCCGGATCCCCACTTCTTCGCGGGGGCCGCCGATGCGGTGGCGGTGCTCATACGTCCTCCAACGGTGGTGGTCTACACCACTCAGTGGTGTAGACCTGTTTTAACACGGTGAAGGGCGTATAAGGAACCCGCGATTCCTGCTACGGAAGGGCTACGCGGCGTGCTTGCCGGAGCTGCGGCGAGGGCATGACGAAGGCCCCTCGGACCGGTGGTCCAAGGGGCCTCGCGCTGCCGGGACTTCACGCTTTCGTGACGTCCTCGCGTTCCTCCTCCGGCTCCCGGCCCGGGGTCTTGAGGTCGAACTTGGTGATCGCGAAACGGAAGATCGCGTAGTACACGACCGCGAAGCACAGGCCGATCGGGATGATCGCCCACGGTTTCGTCGCCAGGTTCCAGTTGATGATGTAGTCGATCAGGCCCGCCGAGAAGCTGAAGCCGTCCTTCACCCCCAGCGCCCAGGTCACCGCCATCGACACGCCGGTCAGCACCGCGTGGATCGCGTAGAGCGCGGGTGCGATGAAGAGGAACGAGTACTCGATCGGCTCGGTGATGCCGGTGACGAACGAGGTGAGGGCCACCGACAGCATCAGACCGCCGACCTCCTTGCGGCGCTCGGGGCGGGCGCAGTGCGTGATCGCCAGGGCGGCCGCCGGCAGGGCGAACATCATGATGGGGAAGAAGCCCGTCAGGAACTGCCCGGCGTCCGGGTCGCCCGCCAGGAACATGTTGATGTCGCCGTGCACCTCGGTGCCGTCCGGCTTGGTGTACGTCCCGAACTGGAACCACATCGGCACGTTCAGGAACTGATGCAGGCCGATCACCAGCAGCGCGCGGTTGGCCACACCGAAGATGCCCGCACCCCAGGCGCCCGCGTCGCTCAGCCAGTCGCTGAAGTTCTCCAGCGCGTCGCCGATCGGCGGCCACACCCACAGGCACAGCGCGGCGAACGCGATCGCCACGAACGCCATGATGATCGGGACGAGACGGCGGCCGTTGAAGAAGCCCAGCCAGTCCACCAGCCGTGTGCGGTGGTAGCGCTGCCAGAAGAAGGCCGCCAGCAGGCCCATCACGATGCCGCCGAAGACACCCGGGTTCTGGTACGTGAAGGCCGTCACCGGCTCGTCGATGTTCCCCTGGCAGCCGATGTTGGGCACCGGCCTGGTGCCCGCGGGGCAGTCCTCCGGGAACTGGCGCAGCACGTTGTAGTAGACGAGGAACCCCGCCACCGCCGCCAGTGCCGTCGAGCCGTCGGCCTTCTTCGCCATGCCGATGGCCACGCCCACGCAGAACAGCAGCGGCAGTCCGAGCGCCCCGTCCAGCAGTGCGCCGCCCGCGCCCATCATGACCTTGGACACGTTCGTCCACCCGAGGCCGTCCTCGCCGAACACGTCCGGCTGGCCGAGGCGGTTGAGGATGCCCGCGGCCGGCAGCACGGCGATGGGGAGCTGGAGGCTGCGCCCCATCTTCTGCAGCCCCTGGAACACGGAGTTCCAGCGGGCGCGCGCGGGGCTGACGGCTTCTTCACTCATGGTTTGGCGACCGCCTGTCAGGTGGTGTAGACCAGTCACGGACGATTTCGTTGCTGTGACGTCATCTTTCGGTACCAACGGCACGATCGCTCGCGAAATTGGGCCAACTGTGGGTTACTGCGACAAAGCGGTTCGGATCAGGGAGAAGGACATGGCCAGCAAGGCTGAGAAGATCGTCGCCGGGCTCGGCGGCATCGACAACATCGAAGAGGTCGAGGGCTGCATCACCCGCCTGCGCACCGAGGTGGCCGACGCCTCCCTGGTCGACGAGGCCGCGCTGAAGGCCGCCGGCGCCCATGGCGTCGTGAAGATGGGCACCGCCGTCCAGGTCGTCATCGGCACCGACGCCGACCCGATCGCCGCGGAGATCGAAGACATGATGTGAGCCACGGCTCACGCCCCACGGCCCCGCGGGCCCCACGACCGCGCGAGCCCCACGGTCCCGCGGGCTCGCCGGCCCGCTGAGCTCACCGGCCCGCTGGGCTCACCGGCCCGCCGGGCCACCGGGCTCGCCGGACCGCCGGGCTCACCGGGTCGCCGGGTCCCACGGCCTTGCTTGCTCAGCGGCCTAGCGGGCCGTCAGGTCACTGGGCTTACGGCCCACCGGGCCCGCCGGGCCACCGATCCGCTGGGCTCACCGGGCCACCGGGCTCGCCGGGCCGCCAGGCCCCATGGCCTCGCTGGCTCAGCGGCCCACCAGGCCGTCAGGTCACTGGCCGCATAGGGCCATCAGCCCGCCGGGCTCACCGGGCCGCGTGGGCTCACCGGCCCATCGGGCCCGCCGGGCCACCGATCCGCTGGGCTTACCGGCCCGCCGGGTCCCACGTCGCTGGCTCAGCGGCCTAGCGGGCCGTCAGGTCACTGGGCTCATCGGGCCATCGGCCCGCCGGGCTCACCGGCTAATCGGGCCACCGGCCCCACCGGCTCACCGGCTCACAGGCCCCGCCGGGACCGCCGTCCCACCGAGCTCAACGGACGGCCGGGACCGCTGGCCCGCCGGGCTCACCGGGCCACCGGCTCACAAGCCCCGCCGGGCCACCGGAACCGCCGTCCGGGACCGCCGTCCCACCGAGCTCAACGGACCGCCGGGCCACCGGACCGCCGCGTCACCGGACCGCCGGTTCACCCACAAGGGGCTCCTTCCACCGCGGGAGGGGCCCCTCGTCGTGCGCCGGATAGGCTCCTGCCCATGTCTCGAATCGACGGCCGCACCCCCGAACAGCTCCGCCCGGTCACCATCGAGCGCGGCTGGAGCAAGCACGCCGAGGGCTCCGTCCTCGTCTCCTTCGGTGACACGAAGGTCCTCTGCACCGCCTCCTTCACCGAGGGCGTCCCGCGCTGGCGCAAGGGCAGCGGCGAGGGCTGGGTCACCGCGGAGTACGCGATGCTGCCCCGCTCCACCAACACCCGCGGCGACCGCGAGGCCGTCAAGGGCCGGATCGGCGGCCGGACCCACGAGATCTCCCGGCTGATCGGCCGCTCGCTGCGCGCCGTCATCGACTACAAGGCCCTCGGCGAGAACACCATCGTCCTGGACTGCGACGTCCTCCAGGCCGACGGCGGCACCCGCACCGCCGCCATCACCGGCGCCTACGTCGCCCTCGCCGACGCCGTCGCCTGGGCCCAGGGCAAGAAGCTGATCAAGCCCGGCCGCAAGCCGCTCACCGGCACCGTCGCCGCCGTCTCCGTCGGCATCGTCGACGGCGTCCCGCTCCTCGACCTCTGCTACGAGGAGGACGTGCGCGCCGAGACCGACATGAACGTCGTCTGCACCGGCGACGGCCGCTTCGTCGAGGTCCAGGGCACCGCCGAGGCCCAGCCCTTCGCCCGCGAGGAGCTGAACGCCCTGCTCGACCTCGCGGTCGCGGGCTGCACCGATCTGGCCGACCTGCAGGCCAAGGCGCTCCAGCAGTAGCACGCGGAGCGCGCACGGCGGGGCGGGCGGACCCAGGGGGCAACCGGGCCGCCCGCCGCCGCGTCACCAGTAGTACGGGCGCACGGCTCACCGCCGTGCGCCCGGCCGACAGCGGGCCGCGAGGCCCAGAGGGAGGGAACCGTTCCATGGCCGCGAGCCGCCGACGCCGTACCGGAGCCATCACAGCCGCCCTGGCGGCCGCGGTGTTGACCACCGGCCTGACCACCGGTTGCGACGCCGTGAGCAAGGCACTCGACTGCGTCGAGACCGCCGACGCCGTGGCCGACGCCGTCACCGACCTCCAGCAGGCGGTGGACACCGCGGCCAACGACCCCACGCAGACCCAGGAGGCGGTCGACGCCGTCGGCGCCAGCCTGGACAAGATAGACACCGAGACGGGCGACGCCGACCTCGACAAGGCCGCCGAGGATCTGCGCAAGGCGCTGACCGAGGTCACCACCGCCCTGGAGAACGGCGACAAGACGCCCGACATCAGCGGGGTCACCGACGCGGCCGGCGAACTCACCAAGGTCTGCACGCCGTAACGCGCGCCGTGCGGCCCCCGGGATACTGGGGGCCATGACCCGCTTGATCCTCGCCACCCGCAACGCCGGAAAGATCACCGAACTCAGGGCCATCCTGGCCGACGCGGGCCTCCCGCACGAGCTCGTCGGCGCCGACGCCTTCCCGGACATCCCCGACGTCAAGGAGACCGGCGTCACCTTCGCCGAGAACGCCCTGCTCAAGGCCCACGCCCTCGCCCGGGCCACCGGTCTGCCGGCCGTCGCCGACGACTCCGGCCTCTGCGTGGACGTCATGAACGGCGCCCCCGGCATCTTCTCCGCCCGCTGGGCCGGCCGTCACGGCGACGACAAGGCCAACCTCGACCTTCTCCTCGCCCAGCTCTCCGACATCGCCGACGAGCACCGCGGCGCCCACTTCGCCTGCGCCGCCGCCCTCGCCCTGCCCGACGGCACGGAGCGGGTGGTGGAGGGGCGCCTGACCGGCACCCTGCGCCGCGAACCCGCCGGCACCGGCGGCTTCGGCTACGACCCGATCCTCCAGCCCGACGGCGACACCCGCACCTGCGCCGAGCTCACCCCCGACGAGAAGAACGCCATCAGCCACCGCGGCAAGGCGTTCCGGGCGCTGGTCCCGGTGGTGCGGGAGCTGCTGGGCTGAGCACAGCGGAAAGGGGCCGCCCGGACGGGCGGCCCCTTTCGTACGTGCGTGCGGCCGGTGGGACTCGAACCCACACGGGCGTGAACCCACTGGGACCTAAACCCAGCGTGACTGCCAATTCCACCACGGCCGCCGGAGACTGCCCGGCCATGCTACTGGCCGGGCGGGGCGCTCAGATGCCCAGATCCTTGATGATCTTCGCCACGTGGCCGGTGGCCCGCACGTTGTAGAGCGCGCGTTCGACCCTGCCCTCCTCGTCCACGACGATCGTGGAGCGGATGACGCCCAGGTAGGTCTTGCCGTAGTTCTTCTTCTCGCCGTAGGCGCCGTAGGACTCCGTGACCTTCTTCTCCGGGTCCGCGAGGAGGGTGACCTTCAGGGACTCCTTGTCGCGGAACTTCGCCAGCTTCTCCGGGGCGTCGGGGGAGATGCCGATGACGTCGTAGCCGGCGCCGGCGAGGAGGTCGAGGTTGTCGGTGAAGTCGCACGCCTGCTTGGTGCAGCCGGGCGTGAGGGCGGCCGGGTAGAAGTACACGATGACCTTGCGGCCCTTGTGGTCGGCGAGGGAGACCTCGTTGCCGTCGGCGTCGGGGAGGGTGAAGGCGGGGGCCACGTCCCCGGGCTGGAGTCGTTCGCTCATGGCAACGAGCGTAACCGGGGGTCCTGACAGTGCGACGGCCGCGAGAGCTGACAGACTGTCCGCAACAGCATCAGGCAGCAGACACGGAGGCCGTACGGTGGCGGACACGTCGGACACCAGAACCCCGGCGCAGATCGAGGCGGACATCAGGCGCCGCCGTGAAGTGCTGGCCGAGACGCTCGACGAGATCGGTGTGCGGGTGCACCCGAAGACCATCGTCGGCGACGCGAAGGCGAAGATCGCCGCCAACGTCGATCACACCCTCGGCAGGGCCTATGTCCAGGTCAACCGGGCCGTGACCGAGGTGCGGGAGAAGTTCGTGGACGAGGACGGCGCCCCGCGCCTGGAACGGGTCCTGCCCGTCGCCCTGCTGGCCGTCGGCGTCGTGGGCCTGCTCGCCCTCGGCACCCGGCGCCGCAAGGGCTGACCGAGGCAGGTAGGTTCGAGGCGTGAGCGCCAACAGAAACGACAGCACCCATCACGACAAGCTCCCCATCCGCATGCTGCACGACCGCGTCCTCGTGCGGCAGGACACCAACGAGGGCGAGCGGCGTTCCGGCGGCGGCATCCTGATCCCCGCCACGGCCGCCGTCGGCCGCCGGCTGGCGTGGGCGGAGGTCGTCGCGGTGGGGCAGAACGTGCGGACCGTGGAGCCCGGGGACCGCGTCCTGTACGACCCGGAGGACCGTGCCGAGGTGGAGGTGCGCGGCACCGCGTACGTGCTGATGCGCGAGCGCGACCTGCACGCCGTCGCCGCCGACCGGTTCGAGGGGTCGGAGGACACCACGGGGCTCTACCTCTGATCCGAGGGGCAGCGAAGGGCCGGTGACCGATGTCACCGGCCCTTTCCGTGTTTCCTTGCTAGATTCGAAGGTGAACCCCGACGAGACGCGCCGTACCGGGGCCGCCCCGCAGCGGCGGATCGCAAAGACGACGCACCCCCTGAAACGCCCGTCTCACGGAGGTGCTCCCCATGGCGTGGGTTCTGCTCGTCGTCGCCGGTCTGCTGGAGGTCGGCTGGTCGATCGGGATGAAGTACACCGACGGTTTCACCCGTCTCGTCCCCAGCCTGCTCACCGGCGCCGGCATCGTCGCCAGCATGGTCCTGCTGTCCTACGCCGCCCGCACCCTGCCCATCGGCACCGCCTACGGCGTCTGGGTCGGCATCGGCGCGGCCGGGGCGGCGGTGCTCGGCATGGTGGTGCTGGGTGAGCCGGCCACCGCCGCCCGGATCTTCTTCATCTGTCTGCTGCTGGTCGCCGTCGTGGGCCTGAAGGCGACCTCCGGTCACTGATCGAAGCCGTCCCCGCCGGTCACCAGGCCGCCGTCCCCGGTGCCGCCGCCGTCGGACGCCCCGCCGTCCGTGCTGCCGCCGCTCCCGGTGTCACCGCCCCCGCCGGTGACCACACCGCCGTCACCGGTGGTGCCGCCGTCCGTCGTGGTGCCGCCGTCGGCCGTGCCGCCGCCGGTGACCGCGCCGCCGGTCACCACACCGCCGCCGCCGGTCACCAGGCCGCCGTCGCCGGTGCCGCCGCCGTCGGTCGGCTCACCGCCGGTCGGCTCGTCGGACGGCTCCTCCTCGGTCGGCTCCTGGGTGGACGGCTCGGTGGACGGCTCCTCCTCGGTGGGCTCGCCCGTGGGGATCTCCCACGTGCCCTCCTCCTCCTGCATCCACAGGTCGAAGTCGCTGACGGGGGTGCCCTCCAGCGCGTCGCGGGTGTACTGCGCCCAGATCTCCGCGGGCGGCCCGCCGCCGTTGATGCGGTCCTTGCCCAGCGCGCCGTACAGCGGCTCGTGCTCGGCCGTCTCCGGGTTCTGTCCCATCACGGCCACCACGGTGGCCAGTTCGGGGGTGTAGCCCGCGAACCAGGCGGCCTTGTCGTCCTCGGCGGTGCCGGTCTTGCCGGCGGCCGGGCGGCCCGCCTCCGTCGCGGCGAAGCCGGTGCCGTTCTCGACCACGCTGCGCAGGATCGAGGTGGTGGTGTCGGCGGCCTCCCGGCTGACGACCTGCCGGGTCTGGCGCGAGGGCAGCGTGATCTCCTCGCTGCCGTCCTTGGTGATCTTCTCGATCAGGGTGTACGTGCCGTGCTCGCCGTGGTTGGCGAGGGTCGCGTACGCCTCCGCCATGTCCAGCACGCTGGCCTGCGCGACACCGAGCGCGACGGAGGGTCCGGCGTCCTGGAGCCCGGGGGTGTCGGCCGGCAGACCGAGGGCGATCGTGGTCTTCCTGACCTTCTCCACGCCGACGTCCACCGCCATCTGCGCGAACACCGAGTTCACCGACTTGTCGGTGGCCTCGCGGACGCTGACGTCGCCGTAGTCGACGTGGTCCTCGTTCTCCGGCGCGTAGTGGCCGCCCTCCCAGCCCTCGACGGGGCGCTCGCTGGTGCCGTCGTAGACCGTGTTCGGGGTGATGGCGCGGCCGTCCTGCGTGGTGGAGCCGTTCTCGGCGGCCGCGGTGAACACGAACGGCTTGAAGGTGGAGCCGACCTGGAAGTCCCGGCGGGTCGCGCCGTTGGTGTACTGCTTGACGTAGTCGATGCCGCCGTACATCGCGACGACCTCGCCGGTCTTCGGGTCGACGGAGGCGCCGCCCGCGCGGACGTAGTTGTCGACCTTGTTGTTCTTCTTGTCCAGCTGGGACATCAGCTGGTCGTCGACCGCCTTCACCAGGGCGTTCTGCTTGCTCTTCTGGAGCGTGGTGGTGATGCGGTAGCCGCCCGCCTCCAGCTGCTCGGTGGTGAGGATGTCGTGCTCGGTCAGATACTGCTTGATCGCGTCCACGACATAGCCGCGCTGCCCGGACAGCCCCGTGGAGACGGTGGCCTCCTTCGGCGTCGGGAACTTCATGCCCTCCCGCTCGGCCGCCTCCAGCCAGCCCTCCTTGACCATGCCGTCCAGCACGTAGTTCCAGCGGGCCTCGGCGGCACGGCGGTTCTCCGGGTGCGCGATCACGTCGTACTCGCTGGGCGCGTTCAGCAGCGAGGCCAGGTAGGCGCCCTGGGCGGCGTTCAGCTCGGTGGCGTCGATGCCGTAGTACGCCTGGGCGGCGGCCTGGATGCCGTAGGCGTTGCGGCCGAAGAAGCTGGTGTTGAGGTAGCCCTGGAGGATCTCGTCCTTGGTCACCTCGCGGTCCAGCTTGATCGCGATGAAGAACTCCTTCACCTTGCGGGTCAGCGTCTGCTCCTGCGCGAGGTAGTAGTTCTTCACGTACTGCTGGGTGATCGTCGAACCGGACTGCTTGCCCTTGCCGGTGGCGGTGTTCCAGGCGGCGCGGACCATGGCCTTGGGGTCGACGGCCGACTCGGAGTAGAAGTTGCGGTCCTCGGCGGCCAGCACCGCGTGCTGGGCGTCCTTGGAGATCTGGGCGAGGGTGACGTTCTCCCGGTTGACCTCGCCGTCGCGGGCCAGCTGGCTGCCGTCGGCGTAGAGGTAGACGTTGCTCTGCTTGGTCGCGAGCGCGTTCGCCGGCGGGATCTTGACCACCGAGTAGCCGAGGAAGAACAGGCCGGCCACCAGCACGACACCCAGGACGAAGGTGCCGAGCACCATCCGCCAGGTCGGCACCAGGCGGCGCCATCCGGTGCGCCTGGGCCGCCGGGCCTTCCCGCCGCCGTCCGGGCCCTCCCCCTGCGGCTCGGTCCCGGCTGCCTCGGCCGGTCGCTGCGACTCGTCGCTCATCTCGTGCACGGACTCCTGTTTCGCGTCGTACGTGTTCCCGTACGCCCTCGTGTGTCGCTCGTACGTTCCCGTACGCCTCGTACGCCTACTGCGCCCCCCTGACGAAGACTCTCGCACCGCGTGTTCCGTTCCCGGACAGCGGCACGCGTTCGCCGGAAACCGCGTGGCGGCCACCACACACCGCCGGTAGGCTCCTGCGCTTCGGCGCGCGGGCGGAACCTGGGAGGCGGTGCGCAGTGGGCGCGGCACGGTTGTACACGGCCGTGGTGACGGGGGGATTCCGACGGTACGCCACTTATCGGGCGGCGACCGCCGCCGGGGTGTTCACCAACACGGTGTTCGGCGTGATCATCGTCTACACCTATCTGGCCCTGTGGGACGAACGACCCCACCTCGGAGGATACGACCAGACACAGGCCGTCACCTACGCGTGGCTGGCGCAGGCGCTGTACGCGGCGCTGGCGATCCAGGGCGGCGGCGCCGAGAAGGACCTGATGGCCCGCATCCGCACCGGCGACATCGCGATCGACCTGTACCGGCCGGCCGACCTGCAGCTGTGGTGGCTGGCGACCGACGCGGGGCGCTGCCTGTTCCAGTTGCTCGGCCGCGGGGTGATCCCCTTCGTCTTCGGGGCGTTGGTCTTCGACATGGCCCTGCCCACCGACGCGCTCACCTGGGCCGCGTTCGCCCTGACGCTGCCGCCGGCCATGGCGGTCGGCTTCGGGATCCGCTACCTGGCCGCGCTGAGCGTGTTCTGGCTGATGGACGACCGGGGCGTCGCCCAGGCCGTCATGGTCACCGGCGTCTTCTTCTCCGGGATGCTGCTGCCGCTGAACGCCTTCCCGGGCGGCTTCGCCGAGGTCGTCCAGGCCCTGCCCTGGGCGGCGCAGCTCCAGATGCCGGCGGATGTGCTGATGGGCCGGACCGGGGCGCTGGAGGCGCTCGCCTTCCAGGCGGCGTGGGCGGCGGCGCTGCTGGCCGCGGGGCGGCTGGTGCAGCGGGCGGCGACCCGGCGGGTGGTGGTGCAGGGTGGCTGAGACCGGACTCCGGCCCCGGCTGCGCAGGAACGGCTTCCGGCTGGGGGAGGGGCTGCGGGCCTACCGGCTCATCGCCTGGATGTGGATCCGCTCCACCGTGGCCTACCGCTCCTCCTTCGTCCTCACCGTGATCGGCAACCTGCTGCTGACCTCGCTGGACTTCGTCGGGATCCTGCTGATGTTCGCGCAGGTCGACTCGCTCGGCGGCTGGAGCCTGCCCGAGGTGGCCTTCCTGTACGGGCTGTCGGCGACCGCGTTCGGCTTCGCCGATCTCACGCTGGGTTCGATGGACGCCATGGGCGCCCGCATCCGGGACGGCTCCTTCGACACGCTGCTGGTGCGGCCCGCGCCGGTGCTGGCCCAGGTCGGCGCCGACCACTTCGCGCTGCGCCGGCTGGGCCGGGTCACCCAGGGGGTGCTGGTGCTGGGGTACGGGCTGGTCGCGGTGGACGTCGACTGGAGCGTGCCGAAGGTGCTGCTGGTGCCGGTGATGCTGATCAGCGGTGCGGTGATCTTCGGGGCGGTGTTCGTGGCGGGGGCGGCCTTCCAGTTCCTCGCGCAGGACGCGGCCGAGGTGCAGAACGCGTTCACCTACGGCGGCACCACGCTGCTGCAGTATCCGCCGAGCGTGTTCGGCAAGGAGCTGGTGCGCGGGGTGACGTTCCTGGTGCCGCTGGCCTTCGTCAACTGGGTGCCCGCCGCGTACGTCCTGGACCGGCCCTATCCGGTGGGCCTGCCGGCGGGCGCGGCGTTCCTGCCCCCGCTGGTGGCCGTGGTGTTCTGCGCGCTGGCCGGGCTGGCGTGGCGGGCGGGGCTGAGGTCGTATCGGAGCACGGGGAGTTGAGGGACGGATGACTGGGGTTCTCGGGGCGTCCGGCGAGGCGTTCATCGAGGTGGACGGCGTCGAGAAGGTCTTCGACGTACGCCGCAGGACGGGCTTCATGAAGCGGGAGCGCCGGCAGGTGCGGGCGGTCGACTCGATCTCCTTCACCGTCGGCCGCGGCGAGATGGTCGGCTACATCGGCCCGAACGGCGCCGGGAAGTCGACCACGATCAAGATGCTCACCGGCATCCTCACGCCCAGCGGCGGCCGGCTGCGGGTGGCCGGCATCGAGCCCGCCCGCGACCGCGTCCGCCTGGCGCACCGCATCGGCGTGGTCTTCGGCCAGCGCACCACGCTGTGGTGGGACCTGCCGCTGATCGACTCCTACCGGCTGATGCACCGCATGTACCGCATCCCGGACGACCGCTACCGCGCCGACCTCGACCGCCTGGTCGAACTCCTCGACCTGGCCGACCTGCTGGACGTCCCCGTACGCCAGCTCTCCCTCGGCCAGCGCATGCGCGGCGACATCGCGGCGGCCCTGCTGCACGACCCCGAGGTGCTCTACCTCGACGAGCCGACCATCGGCCTGGACGTCATCTCCAAGGCCAAGGTCCGCGCGTTCCTGCGCGAGCTGAACGCCGAGCGCGGCACGACGGTGCTGCTGACCACGCACGACCTCCAGGACATCGAGCAGCTCTGCTCCCGCGTGATGGTCATCGACCACGGCCGCCTGATGTACGACGGCCCGCTCACCGGCCTGCACGAGGCGGGCGAGAGCGAGCGGACCCTCGTGGTCGACCTGGAGCGCGAGGTGCCGCCGATCGAGGCGCCGCCCGCCCGGGTGGTACGGGTGGAGGGGCCCCGCCAGTGGCTCGCCTTCCCGGCGTCCCGGTCGGCGGCCCCGCTGGTCGCCGCGATCGCGGCCCGCTATCCGCTGGTGGACCTGTCGGTGCGGGAGCCGGACATCGAGGCGGTGATCGCGAAGATGTACGCGGGGAGGGCGACGGCGTAGGCGGCGGGGTCGGGGTCGGCGGCCCGCGGTGTGCGATGGCGTAGTGCGGCGGGCGTGGAGCTCGTAGGCTGCTCGTATGACCGACGATGCCCCAGAGCTGCGGGCCTCCGACGCCGACCGCGAGCGGGTCGCCGAGATTCTGCGGGACGCCCTCGCGGAGGGCCGGCTCGACATGGCGGAGTTCGAGGAACGGCTGGACGCCACGTACAAGGCCCGCACCTACGGCGAGTTGGCACCGATCACGCGCGACCTGCCGGCACCCGGCGCGGCGCCCCCCGCGGTGAGTCTCGCCAAGCCGCCGGCGGGGGCCGGGAGTTGGGAGCGGCGCATCGTCGGCGGCGAGGGCTCCTCCAGGGGCGCCTTCGCGGTCATGGGCTCCTTCCAGCGCAAGGGGCGCTGGACCGCACCGCGCCGGTTCACCGCGTTCACCTTCTGGGGCGGCGGCCATGTCGACCTGCGCGAGGCCGACTTCGCCGACCGCGAGGTCCACATCACCTGCGTGACCGTCATGGGCGGCATCCAGGTGACCGTGCCGCCCGGCGTGGAGGTCGTGATCCGCGGCACCGGCGTCATGGGCGGCTTCGACCACCGCGAGGACGGCACCCCCGGCGACCCGGGCGCTCCCCGGGTCGTGGTCACCGGCTTCGCCTTCTGGGGCGGCGTCGGCGTCGACCGCAAGCTCACCCGCGCCGAGCGTGAACGCCGGCGGCTGGAGCGGCGCCAGGAGAAGCGGGACCGCAAGGCCGCGCTGCGCGAACTCCACCAGGACTTCCGGGAGGACGTCGAGAACGCCCACCACCGCATGCTGGACGGCCACCGCGACCTGATGCGCGAGCGCCGCCACCGGGACGAGGACTGACGGCGGTCACCGCCGGATGCGCGCCCCGCCCTTCAGATCGTCCAGGTCGACGGCCTCGGCCATGCGCGCGTACCCGCGGTCGCTGGGGTGCAGATGGTCGCCGCTGTCGTAGTCGAAGCGCAGCCGGCGCGGGTCGTACGGGTCGCGCAGGGCCTCGTCGAAGTCGGCGACGGCGTCGAACACACCGCCCGCGCGGATCGCGGCGTTGATCCGCCGCCGGGACTCCTCGCGGGCGTCGGTGTAGGCGGGGTGGCCCTTGAAGGGCATGAGGGTGGCGCCGACCACCCTGATGCCGTGCGCGTGGGCGCGGCGGGTCAGCTCGCGCAGGCCGGAGAGGACGCGGTCCGGGTCGCCGCCCGCGGGGTGGCGCAGGATGTCGTTGACGCCGAGGTCCACGACGACGACCTTCACACCGGGGCCGGCCGCCACGTCCCGTCCGAAGCGGCGCAGCCCGCCGGGGTTCTGCGGCAGGACCGTACGGGCGCCGGGGCGGATGTAGCCGTCGCCGGTCACGCGGTTGCCGCTGATGCCCTGGTTGAGCACGCCGTAGCGCGGCACGTCCCGTCCCTCCCCGGCCGCCTCCCGCAGCCGCCGGGCGAGCGCGTCCGGCCAGCGGCGGTTCTCGCCGGCGCTGGAGCTGCTGCCGTCGGTGAGGGAGTCGCCGAGGGCGACGAGGGTGCCGTCGGCCTCGGCGCTGAACACGTCGAGGGCGGTCACATAGCGCCAGGCGTCGACCTGCTCGGTGTAGGCGGTGCCGGTGAGGTCCTCGGTGCGGTCGCCGACGGCGGCATAGCTGGTCTGCCGGGCGCGCGGATGGACGGTGACCGGACCGGAGGCGACGGGGGAGTACGTGGTGACCAGGACGTCGGTGTCGTGGGGCACCTCCAGCGCGACCGGGTCGCTGACCACCTGCCCGCCGGCCGGTACGACGACCCTGGCGCGCCCGCCCAAGGTCAGCCGGCGCATCGTCCCGGCCCGCGCGGCGGCGCCGTCGCCCTCGGCGAGGGCGAGGGAGGCGTGGGTGAGGGTGAGCGGGCGCAGACCGAAGAGGTTGGACAGCGTCACGCGGGCACGCGTGCCCCCGACGCTGGTGTGCACGACGTTGCGCACCGACCGTCCGGCGAGCCCCCGCGCCTCGGTGCCGGGCTCGGCGGCCGCCGGGGCGGCGGACCAGGCGCCGACCCACGTCCCGGTGGAGGCGGGCGCGGCGTCGCCGTGCGGGAGGCCCGCGGCGGCCGTGTGCCGTGCGGTGCCGTCGTCGGCGGCGGCCGTCAGGTAGATCGCGGCCGACAGGGCCACGACCAGGGCGGTGATCGCGGCGAGCAGGGGCAGGCCCTGACGACGCCTGGTCATGCGGTGGGTCTCCTCGGGCAGGGGGGAGCCGGGGGCTTCCGTGGTGATCGCCTCATGATGCGGTACGGGTGCGTCCGGCAGCCGTGCGGGGCGCATCTGACAGACGCCGGGAACTCTCCTTCCGTTCCAGGAGTCGGTCAGGAAGGGACAATGGTGCTGTCGGGGCTCGCGAACGGGTGGAGTGCATGGACCGTACGGAACCGGAACTGACGGAAGATCCCGGCCCGGGAACCGCCCCGCGACGGCCCCCCGGCGCGCAGGCCGCGGGCGCGCGCCCCGCGCGCGCGATGAACGTCTTCAGCGCCGCCGACGAGGAGAAGCAGCGCGGCGTACGCCGGATGAAGCTGACCGCGGCCGGCCTGCTGCTGTTCGTCACCGTCGTCTACGTCCTCGCCACCTGGGCCGAGCACCAGGGCGCCGGCGCCTGGGCGGGCTATGTCGCCGCGGCCGCCGAGGCCGGCATGGTGGGCGCGCTCGCCGACTGGTTCGCCGTCACCGCCCTCTTCCGGCACCCCCTCGGCATCCCCATCCCGCACACCGCGATCATCCCCAAGAAGAAGGACCAGCTCGGCGTCACCCTCGGGGAGTTCGTCGGCGAGAACTTCCTCTCCGAGGACGTGGTACGGCTGCGGCTGCGCTCCGTCGGCATCAGCAGCCGGCTCGGCGCCTGGCTCGCCGAGCCCGAGCACGCCGACCGGGTCACCGCCGAGCTCGCCACCGCGCTGCGCGGCGCGCTGACCGTGCTGCGCGACTCCGACGTCCAGGCGGTCGTCGGCGAGGCCATCACCCGCCGGGCCGACGCCCAGGAGATCGCGCCCGGCATCGGCAAGATGCTGGAGAAGATCGTCGCCGACGGCGGCCACAAGCGCGTCGTCGACCTGGTGGTGACCCGCGCGCACGACTGGCTGGTGCTGCACAGCGACTCCGTGATGGACGCCGTCCAGGGCGGGGCGCCCGGCTGGACCCCGCGCTTCGTGGACAAGAAGGTCGGCGAGCGCGTCTACAAGGAGCTGCTGCGCTTCTGCGCGGAGATGCGGGACATGCCGACCCACCCGGCGCGCGGCGCCCTCGACCGCTTCCTCACCGACTTCGCCTCCGACCTCCAGTCCGACACCGACACGCGCGCGCGGGTCGAGCGGCTCAAGGGCGACGTACTGGGCCGCGGCGAGGTGCAGGACCTCATCGCCTCCGCCTGGACCGCCGTACGCTCCATGATCGTCTCGGCGGCGGAGGACGAGCGCAGCGAGCTGCGCCTGCGTGCCCGCGCCTCCCTGCTCTCACTCGGCGCCCGCATGGCCACCGAGCCCCGCCTCCAGGACAAGGTCGACAGCTGGGTCGAGGGCGCGGCCGTGCACGTCGTCACCACGTACCGCAAGGAGATCACCTCGCTGATCACCGACACCGTCGCCGGCTGGGACGCCGAGCACACCACCCGCAAGATCGAGGCCAACATCGGCCGCGACCTGCAGTTCATCCGCATCAACGGCACGGTGGTGGGCTCGCTGGCGGGCCTGCTGATCCATACGGTGTCGCGGGCGCTGGGCGGGTAGGACTCCCGGTTTTCCTCACGCCCCGGTGGTGGACCCAGGGCGCACGATCATCAGCACGGTCACGGTGGCCCACAGCAGGTTGAAGATCCCGGTGACCATGGCGAGCCGCACGGTCGCGCGCTCGTCCCCGGTCCCCTCGGCCAGCGCCTCCTGCCGGGGCAGCACCAGCGCGCCCAGCACCAGCGCGGCGGCCACGGTCAGCACGATCGAGACGATCAGCCAGGTGTCGCCGAGCACCCCCATCGCGCTGCCGGTGGCGAACCCGAACACGGGGACGACGACGCCGACGACCGCGTACACCCGGCAGATGCGGTGCAGCAGCCGGACGTTCTCCGCGGCCCGCGCGTCCTCGGGCGCGGCCAGCGCCTTGCGCGCGGCGGGCGGGAACATGCTGGCGGCGACGGTGACGGGGCCGATCGCGACGATGGCGGCCAGGACATGGACGGCGAGCAGGAACTTGGTCACGCCGTGACGGTAGAAGGCGGGTGGATCACGGAGAAGTGGCGAGAGTGCCAGGAGTCGACGGATTCTCGCCAGAGAGGGGGGCGGGCGGGCAGCGGGGCATCGACCGAGATGGAAGGGCATGGACGGGCCGTCGGCCGAGGCGGGGAGCCGCGCGTCTCGCGCCCGTGCTGCGTACCGGTCGGGGGGCGAGGCGGGGTGCCGCGTACCGGTCATCGCGCGAGGCGGGAGGCCGTGTACCGGTCATCGGGCGAGGCGGGAGGCCGTGTACCGGGCATCGGGCGAGGCGGGGAGCCGCGTACGGGCCGTCGACCGCGGCGGAGCGGCTTGGCGAGATCCGGGCGCCTCCGTAGTCTCTCGCCATGCATATCGTCGCCGTACTGGCCCTGGACGGGGTGATCCCGTTCGACCTGTCCGCCCCGATCGACGCCTTCGGCTGGGCCCGGCTGCCGGACGGCAGGGCGCCCTACGACGTACGGGTCTGCTCGACGGAGGAGGAGGTGCGGGCCGGCGCCTTCACCCTGCGGGCGCCGTACGGCCTGGAGCTGCTGGCCGAGGCCGACACGATCGTCCTGCCCGGCGTCGAGGACCCGCCCGAGGTGTTGCCGCCGGGCGTCACCGAGGCGCTGCGCGCGGCGGCGGCGAACGGCACGCGGATCGCGTCGGTGTGCGTGGGGGCGTTCCTCTTCGCGGCCACCGGACTGCTGGACGGCCTGCGCGCCACGACCCACTGGATCGCGGCGCCGGACCTGGCGAGGCGTTACCCCGAGGTGACGGTCGACCCGAACGTCCTCTACGTCGACAACGGCCAGTTCCTCACCTCCGCGGGCGCCGCCGCGGCCCTCGACATGTGCCTGCATATGATCCGCAAGGACCATGGCTCGGCGGTGGCCGCCCACACGGCCCGGATGTCCGTCATGCCCCTCGAACGCGAGGGCGGTCAGGCCCAGTTCATCGTCCACGATCTGCCGCCGACCCCGTCCGGCGCCACCCTGGAGCCCCTCCTGCACTGGCTGGAGGACCACTGCGACCGCGATCTCACGCTCGCCGACATCGCCGCCCACGCCGGCCTGAGCACCCGCACCCTCAACCGCCGCTTCCGCGAACAGACCGGCACCACGCCCCTGCAGTGGCTGCACCGCGCACGCGTCCGCCGCGCCCAGTACCTCCTGGAGACCACGTCCTACCCTGTCGAGCGCATCGCCCTCCAAGCCGGCTTCGGCTCCCCGACGGCCTTCCGCGAACGCTTCCGCCGGGTGGTGGGCACGAGCCCGCAGGGCTACCGACGAGCGTTCCGCGCGGGACCGGGCGCGGTCTGACGGCGGCCTGGACGGGCGGAGGGGGCGACGGCTCGGGGCGGGGCCTGGGAACGCCGGTCCGGGGGCGGCCCGACAGTGCCGGGCGGGGTGGCGGCCGGGAATGCCGGCCGGGGGTGCGGCCGGGGAACGCCGGTCGGGGTGGCGGCCCTATGGTGCCGGGCCGGGGCGGCGGCCCTACGGCGCCGGTCCGGGGACGCCGGTGGAACGCGGGAGCGTCGGCTCAGCCCCGCCGGTCGGCCACTGCCCAGGAGGCCAGCGCGACCGCGCCCGCCACGCCGAACACCGAAGGCCAGGCGCCCACCTTCTTCGCCAGCGGATGGGAGCCGGCGAAGGCGGCGATGTAGGCCGCGGTCAGGGCGCCGGCGGCCGGTGCGCCCGCGCTCCGGTGCCACTGCCGGGCGGCGGCCGCGCCCGCGGCGGCGAGGACGACCCCGCCGAGCTGGCGCTTACGGGTCCAGCGGGCCACGGCGTACCCGCCGACGAGTCCGCTCGAGGCGACGAGCGCGCTGGGGATCCGGTCCATGGCAGCCTCCCGCGATTGGGGTCGTGAACAGGGACGAGATTAGTCCTGCGGCTCCCCGCACCCCGAGACCTGAGTCAAGGCTTGTCAAGTTTCTACCTGCGGGCTATATAAGAAGCCATAGGGCATCGCATCCACAGCGCCTCAAGGAAGGAGTGACCCGTGATGCTCATGCGCACAGACCCGTTCCGTGAGTTCGACCGGCTCGCGCAGCAGGTCTTCGGCTCCACCGCACGCCCGGCCGCGATGGCGATGGACGCCTACCAGGCCGGTGAGGACTTCGTCGTCCACTTCGACATCCCCGGCGTCGACCCCGAGTCGATCGAGCTGGAGGTCGAACGCAACGTCCTGAACGTTCGTGCCGAGCGCAGGCCCGCGGCCCCCGAGGACGCGGAGATGATCGCCGCCGAACGCCCGACGGGCACCTTCACCCGCCAGCTCTTCCTCGGCGAGACCCTCGACACGGACCGCATCGACGCCTCGTACGACGCCGGCGTCCTCACCCTGCGCATCCCCGTGGCCGAGACGGCCAAGCCGCGCCGCATCGAGATCAGCGGCGGCCGCGACCGCAAGCAGCTGAGCGGCTGAGCGGCTGAGCGGCTGAGCGGTCGCGCAAGCGAGCAATCGAGCAAGCAAACAACCGATTGATCGTTTCCGGGAGGTCGACACCCCGCAGACGACACGTTGACTGCTTCCGGAACACCTCCCGCGGGCCCGCGCACAGCCGCCCGCGGGACCGTTGTCCGCCCCCTGTCCGCGGGCCGAATCCGGCCGGTCGCCCAGTGATCTCGGTGATCGGGGTTTGGCACCCGGGCGTTTGGTGACTGACTGCTTGGCGACGCGTGCCCGGCGACCGGGTGCCCGGCGAGGAGGAGGAGTCCTAACGATGACCATCACGACGCAGGAGCGGCACACCACCGCGGGCGACCCGCGGTCCGCGGACGCCCCGCGCTCGACCGAGGCCGGCCAGGACGACTGGGACCGGCTGATCGACTCCGTACGGGAGTCGGGCCAGTACCCCACCAGAGCCGAGGCCGAGCGGATCACCCGGATCGTCCTGTCCACCCTGGGCGGTCATGTGATCGGCGACGAGCGCGTCGCCCTGGCCCGCGCGCTGCCCGAGCGGGCGGCCCGGCTGGTGGCCGAGCAGATCCCGGTGACCCACCCCCTCACCGCGGCCGAGTTCGTCGACTCCGTGGCGGCCCGCGTCGAGGGCGCCACCCCGGCCACCGCCCGCTGGGACGTCAGCTCGGTGCTCAGCGCCCTGCCCGCACTGATAGGCGACGACCTCACGGACCGCCTCCTGGCCGCCCTCCCGCCCGGTTACGCTCTGCTGTTCGGCCGAGCGGAGCTGGGGCGCACCACCGTGCCGGCACCGGCGTAACGCCTGGCCCGGCGTCACCCCAACGCCGTATTCACCCGTACGTGCCGTCACCGTGGGTGACCGCTTGACCGGCGTGCGGCGGCCGGGGGACCTAGGGTGGAGGACGTTCGCCCACCCCCTGGCCGCCCTTGGGGGCAGCAATGATCAAGGTCAGCATCGTCGTCCCGGTCTACAACGCCGGCGAGTACGTGGAGCGCTGCGCGCCCTCGCTGCTCGGGCAGTCGCTCGGCCCGGACTCGTACGAGATCGTCTACGTCGACGACGGCTCCACGGACGACTCCCTCCAGCGCCTGCAACGCCTCGGGGCCCGCCATCGCAACGTCCGCGTGCTGACCCAGGAGA
This sequence comes from Streptomyces sp. enrichment culture, assembly GCF_964272895.1. GTDB lineage: Bacteria > Actinomycetota > Actinomycetes > Streptomycetales > Streptomycetaceae > Streptomyces. Next base: position 2,861,123 of record NZ_OZ186832.1, on the reverse strand, counting down.
ACTCCGGCTGGCCCGGCAGACCGCGCAACGTCGGTGTCCGGGCCGCCCAGGGCGAGTACGTGCAGTTCGTCGACCAGGACGACGAGCTGACCCCCGAGGCGCTTGAGCGCATGTACGCCCTCGGCTCCCGCAACGGCGCCGACATCGTGCTGGGCAAGGTCACCGGCACCATGCAGGGCCCGAGCCGGGTGTTCCGGCGGACGGTCGAGCGGTGCACCGCCCTCGACGAACCGCTGTTCGAGAGTCTGACCCCGCACAAGATGTTCCGCCGCGCGTTCCTGCTGGAGCACGGCATCGAGTTCCCCGAGGGACGGGTGCGGCTGGAGGACCAGATCTTCATGGCGCGGGCCTACGTCCGCGCCAGGACCGTGTCGATCCTCGGCGACTACCACTGCTACGTCTGGAACCGCCGGGAGGACGGCGGCAACACCAGCGGCAGCGCGACCACGCCCGAGGCGTACTACGGCTATCTGCGCGAGGTCGTCGACTCCGTCAAGGCGGCCACCGAACCCGGCCCCGAGCAGGACCACTTCCTGCGCCGCTCCTTCCGCGTCGAACTGCTGCGCCCGGTCAGCGAGCCCCGGGTCCTCCAGCGCAAGGGCGCGAACCTGGAACGCTACTTCGGCGTGGTCCGCCGTATGGCACTCGAATGCTTCCCGCCGGGCGTGCCCGAGGGACTGCCCGCCGTCTCGGCCCTGCGGGCGCGGCTGCTGATCGAGGGCCGGCTGGACTCCCTGATCGAACTGGCCCGCCGCACCCGGCACATCAAGTCCCGGCTCACCGTCTCCGACGTGCACTGGGAGGACGGCCGCCTCACCCTGACCACCGCCCTGCGCCTGCTCCGCCCCGACGGCGAGCCGCTCACCCTGCGCGAGCACCGCGGCCGGTTCCTGCTCGACCCCGATCTGCTGGCCGGCATCGAGGGCGCCAAGGAGTGGGAGGTCCCCGACCCCTTCGAGTCCGCCTTCGGCGACGTCCTCGTGCACGACACGGCCCGCGACCTGTGGTGGTTCGACGACACCGAGCTCACGCCCAGCCTGGAGGGCCTGTCGGGGAACGACCACACGATGGTCCTCCGCTCCACGACCCGCCTCGACCCCCTCACCCTGGCCGGCGGCGACCCCCTGCCCACCGGCACCCATCAGGTCTGGCTCTACGGCCAGTTCCTGGGCGTCGGCCGCAGAAACCGCCTGGTCCTGCCCGAGGCCACCTACCCCGCCCGCGCCCTGGGCTCCCCGCGCCGCCTGGTCCTGCCCACCAGCACCATCGAGGAGTCCCAGCTCACCCTGGCCGTCGGCCGGCCCGGCCGTGCGGGGCTCCCCAGCCGCCTGCTCATGCGGGCCACGACCGACCCCCGGCTGCGCCGCGCCGCCCGCGACCTGGCCCGGCGGGCACCCAAGCGCTTGCGCCCGCTGGTCCGCAAGGCGGACCCGTGGACCAAGCGGCGGTCGACGCGGAACGGCTGAGCCGGCGTGGCGGAGCGGTCGTGAAGGGTCCTTCCTGTCCTGCCGTGCCGGCGGTCAGCGGCGCCCGCGGCCACCACCGCGCGGCAGCGTGAGCGCGTCGAGCAGTCCGGGGAACGCCTCGTCCATCTCGGCCCGGCGCAGTTCGTTCATCCGTGACGTCCCGACGTAGTACTGCCGGATCAGCCCCGCCTCCCGCAGCACCTTGAAGTGATGGGTCGCGGTCGACTTGCTGACGGAGAGGTCGAACCCCCCGCACGCGATGGCCTCGCCGGACGCGGCGAGCTGGGTGACGATGCCGCGCCGCACGGGGTCGACGAGGGCCTCCAGCACCTGCTGGAGGTCGAAGGCGGAGACCTCCGGGTGGGGTGGGGTGCGTTCCAGGGGCGTCATGGGTCCATAGTACGGCCCCCATCAAAGTTTGACAGCGGTCGTACTTAGGGTCCAGGGTGGAGGCCGTTCCGGCAACTCGGCGTGAGAGATGGGGGAATGGCCATGACCAGAACGGTACGGTTCCATGAGATCGGCGGCCCTGAGGTGCTGCGCGTGGAGGACCTGGACCCGGGCGAGCCGGGCCCCGGCGAGGTGCGGATCCGGGTGGACGCCGTCGGCGTCAACCGGGCCGAGATCCTCTTCCGTACCGACCGCTACATCGAGCCCGTCAAGCACCTGCCGGCCCGCCTCGGCAACGAGGCCGCGGGCGTGATCGAGGCCCTGGGCGAGGGAGTGACGGGCCTGACGACCGGCCAGCCGGTGAGCGTCATACCGAACTTCTCCCACAACGACTACGGCGTCTACGCCGAACGCGCCCTCGTCCCCGCCTCGTCCGTCCTGCCCCGCGACGAGGACACCGACGCGATCACGGGGGCGGCGATCTGGATGCCGTACCTCACGGCCTACGGCGCGATGCTCGACGTCGGCGGGATGCGCCCCGGCGACACCGCGGTGATCACGGCCGCGTCCAGCAGCGTCGGACTGGCCGCGATCCAGACCGCCCACCGCATCGGCGCGATCCCCGTCGCCGTCACCCGCACCCGCGCCAAGCGCCGGCAACTCCTCGACGCGGGCGCGGCCGAAGTGATCGTCTCCGACGAGGAGGACGTGGCGACCCGCATCCTCGCCCTCACCCAGGGCAAGGGCGCGGAGTACATCCTCGACGCCGTCGCCGGCCCCGGCATCACCGACCTCGTCCGCGCCACCGCCCCCGACGGTACGCTCATCCTCTGGGGCGCCCAGAGCAAGGACCCGACCCCCTACCCCGCCTTCGACCTCGGCATGCCCGCCGTCAACATCCGCACCTTCACCATGCTGGAGATCAGCCGCTCCCCCCAACGCCTCCACCGCGCCCGCACCTACATCGACTCCGGCCTCCGCCACGGCATGTTCCGCCCTGTCGTGGACCGCGTCTTCGAACTGGGCGAGGTGGTGAAGGCGCACGAGTACATGGAGGCGAACGGGCAGTTCGGCAAGATCGTGCTGCGGGTGGATCACTGAGCCGTGCTACGAAATCCGTGCGATCAGCTTCTCCTTGTCCGCCTTTGACAGGGACTTCGCATTGCGGATCGCCTTGACTGGGAGTTCCCGCACGCGTTCGCTGTCAAGGTCGAGCGAGCTAAGGACGTAGTACTGGTTTCCGTTCACCTTGGACGGGTTGATGTCGAGTCCGAGTTCCCTGAGCTCTCTGATGCGGCGTTCTGTGTGTATGTCGTCGGCGTTGATGGTGCGCAGGCGCGCGCTGTCAACGGGCGATCCCATCTCCTGGTGGAGGACTGCGAAGAGTTCCTCGTTGGCCTTTGTGCCGTAAGGGACCCGTAGGTATCGATCGGGCACCAGACCCGCGAAGCGGGAGCGCAACTCCTCCTGAACGCGCGTCCGCAGCTCCTGGAACGCGGCGCGGGAGGAGGCGGGCAGCTGTGACCGCATCAGTGACTGCATGGACTCAGCCAGGGCACGCTTCGCGAACAGGTAGGCATCAAGGACGGCGGCAGGAGTTACCTCGGGATCCTCCAGAGCCGCACGCAACTCGCTGACCGCGAATTCCGTGTCTGGCTTGAGACGCTGCCACACTTCGAACGCGCCATGATCCTCTATCGCCACGCTACGCCTCTCCTGTCCGTCCTGGCATGTACTCACGGAGTGAGGGAGGCTAGCTAAGCAGCCCGGCGTGGCCGGATCAATCGAGCATGGCACGCGTGCGTGGAGGGACCCTGACCTCAGCTCCCCGAGCGGCGGTTGTCCTCCGCTTGCTGTGCTGCGAGCCTGCGCAGCACAGCACGGTCCATCTGCGGTGAGGATTCCAGCAGATCCATGAACCAGGGGGCGATCCACGACGAGTCGCGGTGCAGCCATTCACCTGGCGACAGAACGGTGCCCGGAATCCAGGACGATGAAGGCGGCTCGCTGCTTCTCATGGCTGCGGCGATGCCGACAGAAGGCTCTGAGTCTTCCGCGGCCCGCCTTCCGAGCTGGGCTGTGACACCGATCAGCCACCACTGGAACATGCGCTGAGACGGCGAACCGGACTCGACAGCCGCGCGAAGCGCTGAAGACGCGAGCCCGACTGATTCAAACGCGGCTACCGCCAGTCCTTCGGGCGGTGCCAAGTGAGGCGCCGTCTCCTCGGTAACCAGCAGCCGGGGGTCCGGAACCTTCGAGTGGAATGCTTCGGACACGCGCTCAATCTCGGCGTATGTGTCTTCCGCGAGCTCGGCGTCCAGGAACTCCTTGATCCCGCCATAGAAGTGGAGCGGGGTTTCGATCCGGAGATCTGCGCCTGCCCTCCGCTGCAACTCGTCGACGAGACTTGGCCAAGGCCTGGATCCGCTCGATCCGGAGCCAGGCTCGTACCAGTCCTCCTTCGTGTCGTTCGACACGAAGAGCACATGGCGGCCGCTGTCGGGCAGCTGGCTTACATGCTCGATCAGCTCTTCCCAGAGAAGGTAGTCCCCGGCCGATTTCAGCGGGGTGTCTTTGCCAGAGTCCGAGAATCCGGGCGGGATCTTATTCGGGAACCGGAAGCCGGTCGCCTCCTCGATGCGCCGTCGGAGTACTTCGTCATCCGGTTGCTGGCCGACGGCCGAGCCGTAGAGGTCCGCTATCCGGGCGAGGATCGGATCCTCGGCGTCGGCGGAGTTCAGAGCCAGCCCGTGATCAGCCTTCAGCATGTCGAGGCACTGTTTGAACTCTTGCCGGTAGACGGACAAGTGCGCGTCGACCTGGCTCTCGTTGGCCAGCTCCTGTAGAGCCGCTATCTCCGCGGACGCACGCGCGTACTTGTCGAGCTGCGCGCAGACGAGGTTCTTGGCCTCCACGATCGCTTTCCGGGCGGCCATGAGCTTCTTGTTGACCTCGGAGGCGGCGTCTGAGAGGGCCCGTTTGCGGGACTCCAGCGTGCTACGGCGGCCGCGGACGAACTCCAGCCCGACTTGGTACGGCATCCAAAGCCGTCCCGCAGCCTGCTCCAGCGCCGACAGCACTTCTTCCCGGGATGTCTCCGTGTACTCGTAGAGGCTGAGCAGCACGTTCGTGTCCAGGACGATGATCCCGTCCGTGAAGAACGTGCCGCGGCCGGCGTCTTCTGCCGACGGCCGCGGCTGGAGCCATGCGGCGAACCGCTTGAGCAGAACGGGATCGCTCATCTCAGCCTCCGACTCCCGTGACCTGTTCCCGTGATCATCTTGTCACAGTGCGCCAGCGGCCAGACGCTCCTGTCTGGCACCGTCGGGAGCCATCTCCCTCTCTTCCGTCCTCCTCATGGGTGCCTTCACCTCTTGCTAGAACGCTGAGAAGTCAGCGAGGAGGGCTGTCACACGTGCTGGTGCCTTGTCGAGAACGAACTCGTCGATGAACACGACATCAGGGACGCCGCCGCCGTCAGCTGCGGCCGCGGCGCGTACATCCTTGATCCGCTGCGACGACAGCGACTCGTCCGCCGCTTCGAACGGGCTCTTGGCAGCCACCCACAGACGTTCTTCGAACAGGACCGCGGGTCCTGTCCCCCCGAGATCCTCAACGAACTGGGCGTCTCCTGAGGGGAAATCGGATGCCCAGCTCCGGAGCAGCTCCGCGGCCTGCCTTACCGGCTGTTCCCGGTAATCCTCCCCTGCCTCAAGAATGTCCAGCAGGTCGGAGGCAAGCCGCCAGTCGAGCAGACTGTGGTACGCCATGTTCGTGTAGTCGCGCAGGCACTCGTAGCACGAACCCCGGCAGTCGCGGCTGTGCGCGCCGGAGGAGAACGCGGCCACCATCTTCCGGGCGGTCTGCATGAGGTCCTGGAAGATGTCAGGCTCGGCAAGGTGTGTGCAGTAACCGGCCCCATTGTCCAGGGTGTCGGACAGGAACGCGAAGGTACGCGCTTCCCTCGTGGCCGAGCCGGCTCCATGGATACCAGCAGCGATCTCGTTAGGCTGGACCTGGAGGAGGGAGCCCGCAGCGGTGCGCAGGAGTGCGGCCAGGGAGTACCACGCTGCCCGTCGGCCAGACCGGTCGTCGGGAAAGCCAGTGCTCTGGGGCACAGAGGCGAGATTGAGTCGGAGGCCGGGCTTGACGAGCTCCGCATGCGCGGGCCCGACGAGGAACAAGTCGGTGTGCTGCGTGGCACCGAGAGCCGTGGTCACAGTCGTCGTGTCTGCCGCGAGATCCTCGCTGCGCAACGGTGCAAGCTCCGCGGCACCCTTCTCCACATACGCTCCCGCCCAGCGTGATGCCGGCCGGACCCTGGCGAACTCGAAGAGCCGGCCCCCATTGTCGTTGACCGCGTAGCGTCGTCCCTTGCCCGCGTGGACGACCAGGCCGGGCTCCGAGATCCTCAGAGGAGCGTCGCGCTCTAGGTCCGTCGCCGTGCGTGGCGCAAGCGAACGGGCGCGCCATGCGAAGTTGCCATCGAAGTCGCGGGGACGGCTCCCGCAGAAGAAGCCCTCCGGCTGCCGGAGCTCAATCTCCCGGTAGGAGCCGTCTGCGGCGCCGCACGCTGGGCAGGGCAGGAGCGGGCTGCTCGTCTCCTCGGCCGTCCCGGCGCCGATGTCGTCGGCGAGGTGTCCGCAGGCACGGCAGATGCCGACGAAGCGGGCAGGCCCGAGCGGCTCATCGACAGCGCGTGGCACCTTGCCCGTGGGCTCAAAGGCGACTACGCCCGTGGCCGTGTGGACTTGCCCGTCCTTGACCGTCTCCGCGCCGGGGGCGAACTGCGAGATGGCGATGTCCAGCGACCTGTCGACGACACCGGCGGGGGGCCAGGGGTACGAGTCGCCGGGACGCCTTGTGTACAGGTACCGGGCAGATGTGGGGAAGCCGAACATGGGCAGCAGCCCGGCTTCGGCCAGCCTCTGGCTGAGCTCGTGATGGCCGCGATCCTGGCGAGCGAGTTCAGTGACCCGCTTCACGAGTTCCTCAGCGACCCAGGCCGTCGCTTCCTCGGCCGGCCAGACGCTGCGTGTCCGTTCCGCCAGCGCCTCGGCCAGGGCGCGGATTTCGGAACGATGAGAGTCGATCCAACCGCTCACAGCGTCCCTCGCCGTGGGCCAGTCGGCGCAGCGGCCGAACTGGCCGTGGACGTTCCGCGTGGGATCGAGCTCGCTGTCGTCACCGCGGGCCTTGCCGACGGCGTCGAAGGCCCGGCGCAGGACCTCCGCTGCCAGTACTCGCTGGTAGATGTCCTTCATCTCGGTGGACAGGTAAGGCCTTGGGGTGGGGTCGTTGGTGATGCGCTGGGGGTCCTGGAAATAGTGCTCGTCGTGGCTGCGTCCCCGGCACACCGTCAACGCGAGTGCGACCGGGGAGTTCCGGCGGCCGGCGCGGCCGACTCGCTGCTGGTAGTTGAAGCGTGTCGGCGGCATGTTCGCCATGAGTACCGCCGAGAGCGGGCCGATATCGACGCCGGCTTCCATCGTGGTGGTGACGGAAAGGACATCGAGGCCGTCCGGCAGCGGGTGCTCCTCGCCGTCAAGGAAGACGCCCTGGAAGCGCGCCTGCCGGGACTGCGCGTCAATCCTGTCCGTCTGGCCGGTCAGCTCGGCTGTGTTCAGGCGGAAGTCACCGAGCCGCTTGCGTGCCATCCACGTGTAGTAGTCGGTCTCGACTCCGTGGAACGCCTCCGGCTGCTCGGGCAGCGGACGGTAGCACTTTGTGCAGACGCCGACTCCAGGGTGGAGGTGGCGGCGGCTGCAATGACGGCAGGTCCAGGACACGTCGCGGCCGCGGCGCAGTGCTACGTGCTGCGGCAGGATGAGGTACTTGGTGACCGCGGGCCCCCAGATGCGCTCCACGGTTCGCTGTAGTTCGCTGGGCTCCTGATCAAGGTGCTCAGCCGCGCGGGCCCAGAAGTCACGGAGCCGCTTGGGCGGTTCGTCAAGTGCGCCGCGCAGTCCGGCGAAGCGGCGCATGTGGCCGAGGACGCGCAGACTGGCCCGTACCAGTGCCGCGTCGGAGGCCGGCTCGGCGTCCAGCGGCACCTGATCGGTTACGAGGGTCAGCCAGCCGAGACCCAGCGACTCGAAGTCCCGCCCAGCGCTGCCGAAGAGACCGCCAAGCAGTTCCGTGCTGAGAGTCTCCTGGATGTCCTGCCGCAGGTGCAGCTGGCGCTCGCTCAGGCTGATGCCTGCCTCAGGCTGAACTGTGCCGCGGTCACCGTCAGGCCAGCGGTACAGCGATGTCCATGAGGGTTGCGGAGTTCCTTTCTGGGGCGCCACACGCTGCAGGGACGCCTTAGGTCCTCCTGGGTTGACTCCCATGCCCACAAGACGCTCCGCGACTTCAGCGGCATGGCTGACCAGGCTCGGGACACGGCTGAGCAGGGCGTAGAGCTCGTCCTCCTCGGACGGGTCAGGGGGAGCCGCGAGACTCAGGGCAGACGGAGGGCTCTGGATCCGCTCCCATTTGTCGTAGGTCTCAGGATCGCGCGCCCGTAGCCGTTCACGTGCCGCTAGAGCCGTCTCCCTATCCGTCCCCGGAGTCTGCCGGTAGAAGCCGGACACGGCGGCGAGGTCCGCTGCCGGATCCCCTTGGCCGTCGACTGCCTCAGCAAGCATCAGGCGCAGCAAGTCCTGATAGTGACGCAGGCCGAGACCAGCGGCGAGTTTCGCGGCGTCCTGACGGCTGTCGGAGAAGACCACCGCCTGCGGATTGCGGAGCAGGGACAGGAGCCCGGTGGTCAGGACCTGATTCACCTTTTCGAAACCAGTCCGCATGGACCGCACAGGGCTCCGCATGCGGCGGCTGTCGGTCAGGCTCAGGTGATCTCTTCCTAGCCTGGGAGTTTCCCAGTCATCGCCGCACCGGGGGCACTGGGTCGGCGCGGCCGGCAGGTTCTCCGGCCGGAGCCTGGACTTGCCCTTCTTGGAACGCGGAACAGTGACGTGGAAGGACCATCCGGTGTGGTCCCCGTGATTGCGGAGGCGTCCTGTCCGGGGGTCGTACTTGCTTCGTTTGAATTCAAAGCTCGCGCTGAGCACTCCTTTGTCGGAGGACGAGGTCCAGGCCAGCTTGTTCACGGCAGGTTCGTCCGTCCGCGGCCAGTAGACGATGTAATTGCTGGCGTTGGGCCCCAGGGCGGCGGCGTCGGGAAGCGAGTCGAGGTCAGGCAGGTCCGCCAGCAGGCCGGCGTCAAACCCGCGCTCAGCCTTCTCGAAGGCCGATCTGGGGGCATAGCCGCCAAGAAAGACGTCACCGCAGTTCTGGCAGTAGAGCAGCTCGAGGACGCGAGCGCCGCAGCCGCATCGCGGAGTTGGCCGGGAGTAGAGCTTTCCGACCGTCCGGTCGGCGCCCTCCGGGCGTTCGGCGTCCGGGCAGCCGGGATCGGAGCACGCCCATACGCCGGGGATATTCCGGAAGAAGAGATGGCCGCGGAGCCTCGGGGCTTTCGGATCCGTGGAGTGTCGCAGTGCCGTGAGAACTCCGCGCAGTCCCGCCTCCTGGCGGGTGGGCTGGACTTGAGGAAAGAGCCGGGCGGCGACTTGGTCGTGAAAGCCGGTGACGAGCCGGTCGCCGTCCCTGAGGGCGTTGACCAGCGCGTCGGACGCACCGGTCTCTGCCAGCACTGTGTCGGCTTCGGCTGCATCAGGAGCGTCACCAAGTGCCGCGAACCGGTCAGCGTGCTCCGAGATGTCCCGGCGGGTGCGTGCCGGAAGGTCGAGTCTGCCACCGAGAACCTCGAAGCGGCTGCCGTCGACACCGAAGAACTCCTGAAGGAAGCCGAGGTCCCGTGGTGCTTCGAGCGATGCCGAGGCCGCAAGGACGCGGAATTTCTCCGGTCTGTCCGTGAGGCCCAGGCGGTGCCGCAGGTTGCGCAGCAGGTAGGCGATCTCCGTGCCCGCGGTGCCCCGGTACATATGGAGTTCGTCGACCACCAGCGTGAAGCGGGCGTCAGGGACTTCGTTCAGCCAGCGTCGGGTCTTGTCGAAGATGCCTGACTCGCGTGAGCGCATCAGCATGACGTTGAGCATGCTGTAGTTCGTGATCAGGATGTCCGGCGGTGCCTGGATCATGTCCCAGCGGCAGCGCATCTCCGCGCCGTCGAGCCTCGGCAGGAAGAACCTGCCATCCCCTCCGGTTTTGTGCGCCTGCCGCGATCGTTCCTCGGTCGCCGTGAACTCCCTGCGCAGGGTCCGCACACCAGCGGGCGATCCGATGTCGCCGGGCACAGGCGTCGCCCCGGTGTAGCGGCCGAAGTAGAAGCGGTGGCCTGGCCTGGACCGCTCCAGCCACGCGCGTACCGGGTCGCTGTCCAGGGCTTTGCGCAGACGCATCATCTGGTCATCGACCAGAGCGTTCATGGGGTAGAGGACCATGGCCCGGACGGCCGCGTGCCGGCCCCTCTCTCCTGCCCGCTGCGGCTGGTATGCCCCATCGGGGGACCCCCACCAGCGGTTATGCGGGAGCGAGGCGGTCGGCCAGGCAGCGGATTCCTGCACCAGGTCAGCCAGGACGGGCAGCATGAACGACTCGGTCTTACCGGAACCGGTGCCCGCCGTGACGACCACGTCGCGCTTGTCCCGCACGGCGGCGATGAGGGCTTGATGCTGGTGCTCATACAGGGAAGGAACACCTTCCAGGAGACCTAGCTGAACGAGGTCGGCCAGCTCTGGCAGGGCTCCCGCTTCGCGGACCGAATCAGCGATACCGGATTCCATCGACACATACCGGGGGCGCACCTCGATCAGGGGTTTGCGCCACGCGCCTCTGTCGGTGTCAAAGAGCAGCTGCCGTTCTCGCTCCAAGTAGGCGTCGGCAAGCCCGAACGGGGTGTTGTAGTAGCGGAACAGCGCGTCCTTCAGATGCTCGAACGTTCCCAGGATGTCGGTCTCCTGGCCGAGGTTGCCTGGCTGCACGTCGGCGGTGTCACTCATGGTTCTCCGTAAGGTGCTGGCCGAGCGAGTCGGCGATCTTCTCAGCCACGTCTCTGGGGACGTTGTCGTACGCGACGTTCTCAGCGTTGTCATTGATCCGTGGGGCCATCCCCGAACACAGGACGGCTACCCGGCGGTGCAAGTCCGGCAGCGGATAACCCCAGTCGACGTGGAGGGTGCCGGTCAGTCCGCAGCCGGGATGGGGGTCAGGGATCCACCGGAGGACGTCCGCGTCCGGGCCCTGCTGCCCGAGCACGGAGTAGACCCCTTGTTCGTGGCCCGTCTCATACCATTCGCCCTCGCGGAGAACTTGACACACGCGCTTGCCGTCGCCCTGCTTGATCCGGTACAACCCGTCTCCCTGCGGGCGTCGGATCCACTGGTAGGCGCGGCGGTCCAGGTCATAGCGTTCCAGCGGCTGCCCGAACTCTGGTGGTGGCGCCGGCACTTCGAGGGCCAGCTGGGGGAGCAGGGCGGCGCCTTGGCGGGCAAAGCACGATGTGTAAGTGACTCCGAGCTCATCTGACAGATCTCTCAGCTGTGCCTCGTCATCGAACTGGATGAGCAAGGAGACGGGCAGGGGGATGTCGCGGACAGGGCGGGCGCTCGGCACCCGGAAGACCTCGAGCGGAGACTCCCGCAATGCCAGTTCGATCCGTTTCTCGAACGCGGCCGTCCTGCTGCCGGTCAGAACGGCCAGGCCTCGCGCCCGCGGAAGACGGGTCAGCGCGGGCGGGGCCGCGCACCAGCGCCTGTTGCGCCAGTCGATGTCCAGATAGGCGAGGGATACGGCATCACGCAGCCAGCGGCCGGGGGCACCCGGTTCTACATCCGGGCAGCGGGCTTCAGCCAGCCACCACATTCCCTGCTTGATGTCGGGGAGCGTCCCCGCGCCCAGCTCGCTCACCCAGCGCAGCAGCACGTCACCAGGACCGGTCATGACATCCCCCGCTTCCCCGCGATCCCGTTCGCCGCTGCCACGTACATGCGCCAAGCGGGGGTCTGCAGGCAGCCGGCTGCGCTGATCACGGCGTAGGCCCAGGAAAAGGCGTCCGCTCCGGGGGAGGGCTGGGGGATGTCCCGTTCCTCGGTGACAAGCTTCACCGACCAGCGTGCTGGTTTGCGGTAGATCAACCAGACGTAGCCGGCAGGCACCTCGACCTCCAGGCAGGGGGTGAGGACTTCATCAGGCAGGCCGCGCCGCAGCATCCAGGCCGGAGCGGGCCGCTGGCGCACCTTCAGGACCTGACCGCGAGAGTCGATCAGCATGGCTTCCAGTACGGGGCACCGCACCAGCTCAGTTCGCGGCAAGGCGCCCGCTTCCGGGAGGCACGCTCCACGGATCACCGCATCCGTAGATTCCGGCTCTGTGAGCCGCTGTTCTGCGGCACCGCCTGTGGAGCGGTAGCCGAGCGAGCCGGTGCCAGGGGGAAGCCCTTCGTGCAGTCCGTCGTGGAGAGTGAAAACCTCACTGCCGCCGGCCGTCATGACGTGGTGCTTGCCCTCTTCCAGCGGCACACGCCAGAGGGGGAACGGGACGCGGGGATCAGCACGTAACCTCTCGGCACGGCCGTCGAGGACGACTTCTACCAGCCTGTCAGGGGGCTCTCCCGCAGGCAGGCGCAGGTCCGGGGCGCCGCCGCGGAGGTAGTGGCCTGCCACGCCCGCACCCGCCCGGTACTCGGGTGCGATACGGAGCCCGCCGGAGAGTTCCACGTGTTCCCGGACCTGTGGCTCCAGGACATGAACGTGTTCTCCGCCCCGGTCCAGGGTCCGGATGAGACCGCTGTCGCCGATCGCGCGTACGCCTGTGAAGAGTTTCCATCCTGCGACGGGTCCCGGCCGCTCTCGGACAGTGCGGGCACCGAGCGAGCTGAGCATGGCTCTGACGTCGCGGACGGCGGACTCCACAGCGAGGATCCAGTGCTGTTCGCCTGGCTCGAAGTACTCGGCGCTCACCCATTCTCCGAGGTGCGAATGCATCCGGAGCAGCACCACATCTTGTGGCACCCACTCCAGGACGAGCTCGTCGCCTTCGAGACGCAGCCCCTGGGCGAGATGCTGCGGTGAGGGGCGCAGTGTCTCCAACCCGTCATAGACGTCGCCGTAACCCTCGCGGAGCGCGAACGTCCGGCCACCCGGCAAGCTGACCTGAGTCGCAGGCACCCCTTGAACCGTCTCAGCCAGCCATTCAAGGCGCGTTCCGCGGTCTGCGGCCATGAGGCGCAGGCCGAGTGCCCGACGCCGGTGCAAGCGCTCCGGCTCGTGCAGCGTCCCGTCCCAGTCGTCGGCCAGTCGCTTGAGGAGACTGGTGATGAGGACCTCGCCCGTCTCGGCAGCGTTGGCGAGCTCGGCGGTGAGACGAGGGGAGAGGTGCCGGTGGCGCCCAGCGGTCCAGACGCGGAGCCGCCGCAACAGCTCCCGGCCAGAGACATTGCGAGGGTTGTGCGGTCTGAGACCCGTGGAGGCGAAGAACCGGGTGAGGATCTGCCGGTCTGCCCCGCGAATGAGCGCCTGCGAGATAGGGAAGCCGATTTTCCAGTAGTGGTCGTCGGTGCTGATGGTGCTGGCGCCGTGACGACCGCCTGTCTCCCCTAGCCAGTCGTGGAGCTGTTCCCACATGGCGGCGACCACGGGAAAGTCATGTTCGAGTTTATTCGCGCGGTAACTAGACGGTGATTCGCCGAACAGCTGGATCCATCGTCCGTAGAAGTTGCTCCTGCGCATTCCCTCAGAGGAAGCCATCCGCGTTGCGGCGAGGACGGACAGAGCTAACAGGGGCAGGCTCGGCGGTGGTTCTTCGCGTGCGCCGCGCGTCCAGGCCGAGCACCGGCTCTTGATGCGGCTGAAGAGCGCTCTTTCCGGATCGTCCCAGTTGAGTTCACCTGCGACGGCCTGGACCAGACTCGCCCCGATGCCGTAGCGCTCTGCGAGGTCCCGCTCGACCTCCTCGTCGACATACAGGACCGTGCTGCGAGACTCATGGTCTGGACCAAAGAATTCTGCTGAGAGCACCTCGTGCCAGTCGTCGTACGCCGCCCTCATCGACCTTCCAGCCCCGGCCCACGTCCGCGTGCCAGCCGCGGCAGCGAGCATTCGCCTGGCGAGGACTCCCTTCCTCACCCGGAAAAGCCGGGACGGCAACTCGGCGTCCCTGTCCGCGAAGTGGGCAAGCGGAGGAAACCCACTCTGTGCGTATACGGATCGATCACATTACTACGCCTGCTACCTGCGCAGCAGGTGAGTTCGGTGTCCTGGTCCTACTGCTTTGCCTGGCGCTGGCCGAAACCCGCCCGATGTCATGCGCGGGCGGTCTCTAGCGTGGGTGCCCTTCAACAGGGGCACGTGCCTGACGGGCCGGAAGCGGATACCGCATGATGGGCAGCGGCCTTCTATCTCCTCCGTAGGGATGCCGGAGCGTGCCCGGGCTCTGACTGGCTCGTCTTCTGCCCGCAGGGCATCCGCCCATGGATATCGTACGAGTGTTCGCATCATGGAGGGTGCGTTCAGTGGACCGCTGGGCGTGTTGCACACTTGGTGGGTCCCGTTGTCAGTGGGGTCTGTCACCCTCAGTGATGGTGGACTGCAAGATGAGTCTGCCGCGGTACGGCTGTAAGGAGGGGGCATGACCCACACCAAGGAACCGGGGAGCGCCAACGCGGTAGCGACGGTGCCTCAGTTCACGTCGATCGAGATCTGCGCAGGGGCCGGCGGCCAGGCGATCGGCCTGCATCAGGCGGGCTTCGGGCACCTGGCCCTCGTCGAGATCGACAAGTATGCGGTCGACACACTCAAGCTCAACATCGAGGAGCATGAGGTGTGGGCGTGGGAAAGAGAGCACTGCGACGTCCTGTCGATGGACGTGAAGGAATTCAAGCCGTACCGCGACGTAACGAAGAGCGCCGAGCTGCTGAAGCCCGGCTCTCTTGATCTCCTGGCCGGCGGTGTGCCGTGCCCCCCGTTTTCCCATGCGGGCAAGCAGCTGGGCAAGGACGATGAGCGGGACCTCTTCCCCCGGATGCTGGAGCTGGTCGACACCCTGAAGCCGCGCGCAGTCATGATCGAGAACGTTCGCGGGATCATGGACCCCAAGTTCTCGGACTACCGCGACTGGATCAAGGCGCGGCTTGAAGGCGGCTCATACCGGGGCGACGACGGGCAGCTGGCCTACGACGAGGGCCTGGGATACACCGTTGCAGAGTGGGACATCCTGGAGGCCAGTGACTTCGGCGTCCCGCAGCTCCGTCCGCGAGCCATCCTTGTGGCGTTCCGCGATGACGTGATCAAGGACCTCAAGTATGAGTGGCCTACGGCCACTCATGAGGAGCCGGTCAGCGTTGCTGACAGCCTTGAGGCGTCCATGCGTGAGCGGTTCGAGAAGTGCTGCACGGGGGCCCTTGCCGGGCTGGCGCAGGAGAAGTTCGACCGCTGGCTGAAGATGGCCCGCGACCGTGATGCCGAGCTGAAGGGCAAGGGCGGTGGCATCGCGCCCACCCTCGTCGGCGGGTCGAAGAAGCACGGCGGTGCGGACCTTGGACCCAGCCGCGCGAAAGCTGCCTGGAAGCAGCTCGGCATTTCCGGGATGGGCGTAGCCAACGACATCGACACCTGCAAAGCCAAGGAGACGCAGGGCCGGGATCTCCTTGGCGAGGACGGGCCGATGCTTACCGTGCGGCAGGCTGCCATCATCCAGGGCTTCCCTTCCGGCTGGGACTTCTCCGGCGGCAAGACAGCGCAGTACCGGCAGGTGGGCAACGCCTTCCCGCCGCCGGTCGCCAGGGCCGTCGGCAAGTCGATCATTGAGGTCCTCAAGGCCGCGCGGGAGCGTGACGAGAAGAAGGGCTGATCAGCCCTCCGCCCTGTCCCTTCGCGCCGCGGATCGCCGCTTTTCCACCTCAGCGGCGATCCGCGCGGCGCAGTCTTCCGACGGCTCGTGCTCCCAGAACCGGAGTACCGTCCAGCCAGCCTCCTCCAGACGCTGGTCGGTGTCACGGTCACGGGCCATGTTCCGGGCGACCTTGTCGGACCAGTACCCCGGATTGGTCTTCGGCGGGACATAGTGCTCAGGGCAGCCATGCCAGTAGCACCCGTCAATGAAAACAGCCACCTTCGCCGGGCCGAAGACCATGTCGGCGGTCCGGCGAAGGCCGGGAAGCGGCTTGGCGGCCACTCTGTAACGCAGTCCTCGGGCGTGAACCAGCCGCCGGATGAGCCACTCTGGCTTTGTGTCCCGGTTACGGATGGCCTGCATGTTCCGGCGCCGCGCAGCTGAAGATGCCCAGGAACCTGACGGCGGTGTCCAAGGAGTCGTCGCGTTATCCGGACTTTCAGTCATGTAACGGATCCTGCGTCAGTAGTCCACGGGTGCGGGCACTTCGGGGTCGCCATCCTGCCAGACGGCATAATGCCTGCCATCGATGCAGGTGGTTCTCCGGTCTGCCGGGAGCTCTGCGGCCTCTGTGACCCTTACGGATACCCACGATCCCTTATCGGGGACGGGGAGACCAAGGTCTCGTGCGATGTGCGGGTGCCGTTTCATGTCACCCAGGATCATGATGCCTTCAGGGCGAAGATGGTTCCGGGCATCGCGTACCCGCTTCGGGCTGTCGTCTTGCTGGGCCACTGTGAGAACCGTATTGCGGTTGATGAGCCGCTTCTGCACCCTCCGGAAGAGCTCATTGGTGCGCGTCTGGCCGCCGTTTCCCCGGCCCCGGCGCCCGCGGGCAGCAGGGAGGATCGCTGTCCGTTCTTCGGCAGGCAGGCCCAGGAGAATGTTTTCCGGGAGTTTCCCGCCTCGGGTAATCCAGTGGACCGCGGCCCGGCCTGCGGCGGACAGAGATCGCTTCCCGTCTCGGTTCCTCCCGATATTGAGGAGGGAGTCGTGAATTCTTATCAGCCCGACATCGAAAGTGCTCTTGTGGTCGTTCGCCTTGGTGAGCAAGCATATGTGACCATCAGCCTCGTGGGGTATGGTCCAGTTCTCCCCGATGGTGAACTTCGAGTCGACTTGGTGGCCGACGATGGAGTAGTCCATGTTCTGTCCGCGCCCCAGATCGAATTCGGCGCGGAGAATGATCTCGACCTTTGTGCCCAGATAGGTCTTCTCGGTCTTCTCTAGTTCAGCAATGTTGAAGCGCCCCGTGCGCTGGCCGTCCAGCACCTCGTCAATCGCCTGCCGCAGGCTTTGACCGAATCTCTTTTCGAGATTCGCCTGCGCCTTAAACCAGGAGACGACCTCCTCAAGGTCAGGGTCATTCTCTGGCGGCGCAACAGGCTGGGCGATGTTCGCGGCAGCGACGATGTCCTCAGGAAACAGTGAGTCGTTCAAGGTTCCGTTTTCTATAGGGGAATGGGAGCTCTGTCAGCTATGCCAAGCCGTGACACTCCCCATACACCCTCCCCGACCCGCACCAGCACTCCGCCTCCCGGGCCGGGGGCCAGGCCGCTGCCCGGCCGCGGGCCGCCAGGGTGGTGGCGTACTGGGGGAGGAGGGTGGCGTCGGAGGGGGACGTGCCCTCCGAGGCGGCGAAGGCTTCGTAGGAGGGGACCGTGCCGGTGACGATGCCGAGGTTGGCGGTGCCGGAGGCGGCCAGTTCCCGGAGGGCGGACTCTATGGTCGCGAGGTGCTCCTCGTGGGAGGGGTATTCCGTCGACAGGGACGGATACGCCTCCAGGAGCTCGGTGAGTTCGCGCTTCGGCCAGTGGAGGATCGCCACCGGGAAGGGGCGGGAGAGGGCCTCCCGGTAGGTGCCCAGTTCGGCGCGGAGGCGGGTGATCTCCGCTTCCAGTTCCGCCGGGTTGTTCGAGCCGAGGGACCACACACGCTTGGGGTCGTGGAGTTCGTCCAGGGAGACCGGGGACGTGTGGAGGGTGTCGGCCAGGGTGTCCCACGCGTCGTGCGGGACGCCCAGCATCCGGCGGACCCGGTGGCGGCCGAAGAGGAGGGGGTGCGTGGCCTGGGGCGGAGCCCCCTGGCCCGCGGGCACCAGCAGGCGTACGCCCTGCGTGAAGGTCTCCTCCGCCGCTTCCAGCTCGTCGTGGGACTCCAGGGACTCCGCGACGATCACCCAGGGCGCCGGATCGCGCGGCGCCGCACCGCGGACGCCCTCGATGATCGCCCTGGCCTCCGCCTCGTGGCCGTACTCCCACAGGTTCGACGCCTTCAGGGCGCGGACGAGGGCCGGGTTGTCCACGCCCTCTCCCGACGCCAGCAGGCGGTCGTAGAGCGCGGTCGCCGCCGGGCGGTCGCCGGCCAGTTCCAGATGGGCCGCGGCGCGCAGTAGCAGGGCCTCGGCGTCCTCGGGGTAAAGGCCGGCGGTCCGCTCCAGGCGTGCCGCTTCGGCGGTGTGGTCGACGTTCTCGGCAGGCGTGTCGGGGCGCATGGTCCACACCGTACTGCCGGGCGGCGGAGAAGGTGAGGCATCCTCGGGCCTCCGATGCGTGCACATGCCTGGTGACCTCGGGGCCGGCCTCCTATCGTGCAGGCGGTCCCACCCGCCCGCGGACCTCACGGAGGCGCCCCATGCGCGTGCCCGTCGTCCAGCACCGGACCGTGCGCCGGCGTGCGCTGCGCCGACGCGTCCTGCGCGGCTGCGGTGAGACCCTCGTCACCCTCGGGGTCGTCCTTCTCCTCCTCGTCGTCCATCAGCTCTGGTGGACCAACCGGCAGGCCAAGGCGGGCGCCGAGCGCCAGGTCCGCGCCCTGGAACGCGTATGGGAGCGGCAGCACCAAGACCGGCAGCATCAAGAGCGGCGGCATCGAGGGGTGGGCCGCGGGGAGTACCGGGAGGGATCGGCCGGCGCTTCCGCGTCGGGTGCCTACGGGCAGTCCGGCGGCGGGAACTCCGGCGACGGTTCGGCCTCCCGGCCTTCGTCCTCCAACCCCTCCTCCGCACCTCCCGCCCACCCCGCCTACGCCATCCTCTCCATCCCCTCTCTCCACCTCCGTGTCCCCGTCGCCGAAGGCGTCCGCAAGGACGACGTCCTCGACCTCGGGTACGCCGGCCACTACCCCGGTACCCAACAGCCCGGCGCCGCCGGGAACTTCGCGCTCGCCGGGCATCGCAACACCCATGGCGAGCCGTTCCGCCACCTGGACCGGCTCGCTCCCGGTGACCGGGTGGACGTGGAGACGGCGGGGGCCACATACACCTACGCCGTCGACCGGATCCTGCCGCGCACCTCGCCCCGTGACACCGGTGTGCTGCGGCCCGTGCCCATGAGCGTGGTGCACCGCGGTCAGGGGTACCGCGAGCCCGGCCACTACCTCACCCTCACCACCTGCACCCCGGCGTACTCGTCGGCGTACCGCCTGGTGGTGTGGGGCACGCTCACCTCGATCCGGCCCCGCTGACGCCCAGCGCCGAGGTAACCTGGGTCCAACTCCCGCCCCACGAAAGCCCGGAGAGGCCCGAGGGGGCAGCGGGAGCAGAGGAACCGCAGAAGGCGTACGGAGGAAGGAGCAGCCCATGATCCGACGGCCCGTCGGCATCCTCCTGCTCCTCCTGCTCGCCGTCGCCGCGCTGGACTCCGGTGGCCTCTACGCCGTCACCGTCGCCCTCGCCGCCACCGCCGCGGCCGGGGCCGCGCTGACCGTGTGCGCGGTGATCGCGGCGCGCTGCACGCCGTCCGTACCGCCGACGCGGGTACGTACGGCCATCCGCGACCGTGACCTGCGGACCGCCTTCCTGCCGCAACGCGACCCCGACGCCCGGGGCCGCCGCCGCCCGCGAGCACCCGGACACGCCCTCCCGGCGACCCTCGCGCAGAGCCACGCGATCACGTAGATCACGTCACATCGCCTAGTCACGTACGTGAGCTCCATCGCCTAGTCACGTACGTCACGTCACCTCGCGACGTCACGTCGGATCACGTGCGTCCACGGAGATCCTTCTCCCACGTGGCCCCGCCCGCGCGGGTCGTCCTGCCGCCATGTCTTCACCCCATGACGTCCGGAGGGCTCACCCATGTCCACATCCCTGTCCACACCCCTGTCCGCGCCCCTGTCCCTTTTCGCCACCCTCGTCGAGCAGCTCGCCGGCCTGCTCCAGCCGCTCTTCCACGCCTCCGCGGCCGCCGCCGCGATCGTCGTGTTCACCGCCTTCGTACGACTGCTGGTGCACCCCCTGTCGCGGGCCGCCGCCCGGGGCGCGCGGGCGCGGGCCGCGTTGCAGCCGAGGGTCGCCGAGCTGCGCAGGAAGCACGCGAAGGATCCCGAGAAGCTCCAGCGGGCGGTCCTCGCGCTGCACGCCGAGGAGAAGGTCTCGCCGCTGTCCGGCTGTCTGCCGAGCCTGCTCCAGCTGCCGGCGTTCTTCCTCCTGTACCACCTGTTCTCCAGCTCCGAGATCGGTGGCGAGCCCAACGCGCTGCTCGCCCACGGGCTGCTGGGCGCGCCGCTGGGCGAGCGGTGGACGGACGCGCTGGCGGCGGGCGGGGTCCTCGGGGAGGCGGGAGTGGTGTACGTCGTGCTGTTCGCGGTCGTCACGGGCATCGCCGTCTTCAACTACCGGCGGACCCGGGCGGCCCTCGCCGACGCCGTCCCGCTGGACACCCCCGGCGCCGGCGGCATCGCCAGGGTCATGCCGTTCCTGTCCTTCTTCACGCTGGTCACCGTCGCCGTGGTGCCGCTCGCGGCCGCGCTCTACGTCGTGACCAGCACCGCCTGGAGCGCGGTGGAGCGGGCGCTGCTGCACCCGTAGGGGCGCGGGGCTACGGTCCAGTACGTGAACCGGGTCTTGCGGAGTGGATGCCCAGCTTGGAGGATCGACCAACCCCTGAGATGACCGCACACATCGGCCGGGGTGTACGCGATCAAGGGAGATTGTGACCATGAAGCTGCTGCGTGTCGGGACGGCCGGGGCGGAGCGCCCCGCTCTGCTGGACGCCGAGGGGACTCTGCGGGACCTGTCCGGGCTCGTCCCGGACATCGACGGACCGCTGCTCGCCGACGACGCCGCGCTCGGCCGGATCCGCGCCGCCGCCGACGCGGGTGAGCTGCCCGTGCTGGACGCGGCGGGGCTGCGGATCGGGCCGCCGCTGGGGCGGATCGGCAAGATCGTGTGCATCGGGCTGAACTACCACGACCACGCGCGCGAGACGGGCGCCGAGCCGCCCGCCGAGCCCGTCGTCTTCTTCAAGGCGCCGGACACGGTGGTCGGGCCCGACGACACCGTGCTCGTACCGCGGAAATCCACCAAGACCGACTGGGAGGTCGAACTCGCGGTCGTCATCGGCCGTACCGCCCGTTACCTCGACTCGGCCGAGGAGGGGCTCGCCCATGTCGCGGGGTACGCGGTGGCGCACGACGTGTCCGAGCGGGAGTTCCAGATCGAGCGCGGCGGCACGTGGGACAAGGGCAAGAACTGCGAGACGTTCAACCCGCTGGGCCCCTGGCTGGTGACCGCCGACGAGGTGGCCGACCCTCAGGACCTGCGGCTGCGGCTGTGGGTCAACGGGGAGCTCAAGCAGGACGGCACGACCGCCGACCAGATCTTCCCGGTGGGCGAGGTCGTGCGGTACGTCAGCCAGTTCATGACGCTCCACCCCGGGGACGTCATCAACACGGGGACGCCCGCGGGTGTGGCCATGGGGCAGCCGGAGCCCAAGCCGTATCTGCGGGCCGGGGACGTGGTGGAGCTGGAGATCTCCGGGCTCGGCCGGCAGCGGCAGGAACTCAAGGACGCCTGAGAGGCCCAGGGCACCTGGGCCGGGGGCGGGGAACTGCTGAGCGCCGGTTGCCCGGCGGAGGGCTTTTCGCCCCTCGCCGGGCAAGCTGGTCGGTTCCGGCGACCGGCTCGGTTCCGCAACCGCCGTCAGCTCCGGCTCAGCACCCGCTCCTGCGCCCGAGACGCCATCTCGTGGTAGGCCGCCACCTTGTAGTACTCCTTGCTGTGCGACAGCGCACCGGCGTAGACGAGCGCGCGGTCGCCCTCGTACGTGTACGGCGCCTTGCGGGCGAGTGTGCCCAGCACCGGCTCGACGCGCGTGGGAAGCGCCTCGGCGTCCGTGGTCCGGTGGGAGAAGCAGAACCGCTCGACCCGCGTGGAGTCCCAGCCGAAGGTCGGGTACAGCGCCACCGAGCTCTCGGCGAACTCCAGCAGGTGCTCGCTCGGCTTCGGCAACCCGAGTTCGTCCAGCAGCGAGAGGACGGCCGAGCGCTCGACGTGGTCGGCGGAGAGTCCGTTGAAGTAGACGTTCCAGGTCCGGTTGGTGTAGTCGACCGCGACGGCCGACACATGCTTGTCCAGGCCGAACTTGGTGAACAGCTCCACATGCTCGGACAGGGCGCGCGACAGGACCGGGACCTCCGCGAGCCGGCGCATGTCCTGCAGCTCGCCCAGCGGGAAGAAGGCGTACGCCTTGTTGAACCGGCCGGTGACGCCGTAGTCGACGCCGTAGACCTGGACCGGGAGGTGGGCCTGCAGTTCCGTGAACACGCCCCGGATCGGATGGTCCGTCCCGGCGACGAGACCGTGGGCGACGGCCCGCGTATAGGGGTCGCCCTCGCTCGTCACCGTCCCGAAGTCGAGGGACAGGCCCGTGACCTCCCCCTTGTGGGCGGTCATGTTGAAGACGAAGGGGGAGACCAGCACGTCCTGGAACGCGGCCAGAAGCGACCGCATGTGGTCGTGGTCCACCGTCACGTCCAGCAGCGCGGCCACTTCCTCCGCAGCCGAGTGCAGCCGCTCTGTATCGGCTTTTCCGGACATGAAACCCCCCAGGAACGATGAGTCAGTCGGCGTAGCCCGAGCAACAGGTACGGGCTGAGTGGCCTGAATCATCGCCCTGGGGGCTCGGATACCGGTCGAGTGGCGCTGAATCGCCCAGGGGACCCTGGGGGTGCGCGCCCCGGCCCCCGGCTCAGAGCTTGAGGAACTCCTCCAGCGCCTCGACCACGAACCGGTGGTCCTGCAGCTGCGGCAGGCCGGACACGGTCACCGCGCCGATGACGCCGACGCCCTCGACGGTGATCGGGAAGGAGCCGCCGTGCGCCGCGTACACGTCGGGGTCCAGGCGCGAGGACTCCTCGAAGGTGGTGCCCTTGGCCCGGAAGCGGGCGCCCACCAGGTAGGAGGAGGCGTGGTAGCGCTCCACCACCCGGCGCTTGCGGGCGATCCACGCGTCGTTGTCGGGCGTGGCGCCCGGCAGCGCGGCGTGGAACAGCTGCTGCTCCGCGCGGTGGATGTCGATCGCGACCGGCGCCTGGCGCTCACGGGCCAGCTCCACCAGCAGCGAGCCGAGCCGCCAGGCGTCGTCGGCGGTGAACTCCCGGAAGACCAGCCGCCGTTCCTGCGCCTCCAGCTCCTCCACGCTGGGAGTGAGCTCCGGCGTGATCTTCGGCGTCATGGCCGGCTTGTGCGTGCTGTGCAGGTTCATCGAAGAGCCACCACCACTCCGTCTCGGGCCGAACGACGGGCCGCTTCCAGTACGTCGAGCGCGGCGGCCGCCTCCAGCGCGGTCACCGGGTTCGCGGAGCCGTCGCGCAGGGCGGCGGCGACCGCAGCGTAGTACGCGGGGTAGTCGCCGGGGAGCGTCGGCACGGGGTGGCCGCCGCCGGTCACCGGGGACTCCCCGGAGCCGACCCGGCCCCACAGCGCCTCGGGCTCCACGCCCCAGGCGGTGCCGTCGCCCGGGCGGGCGCCCTCACGCAGGGCCGCCTCCTGCGGGTCCAGGCCGTACTTGACGTACCCGGCCCGCGAGCCGAGGACCCGGAAGCGCGGGCCGAGCTGGGCGGTGGTGGCCGAGACGTAGAGGTGGGAGCGGACGCCGTTCACGTGCGTGATCGCGATGAACGTGTCGTCGTCCGTCTGCGCACCCGCCCGCCGCACGTCCGACTCGGCGTACACCTGGGCCGCCGGGCCGAAGAGGACGAGCGCCTGGTCGACGACGTGGCTGCCGAGGTCGTAGAGCAGACCGCCGATCTCCGCCGGGTCGCCCGACTCCCGCCAGCCGCCCTTGAGCTGCGGGCGCCAGCGCTCGAAACGGGACTCGAAGCGCCATACGTCACCCAGGGCGCCCTCGTCGATCAGCCGGCGCAGGGTGAGGAAGTCGTTGTCCCAGCGGCGGTTCTGGAAGACGGACAGCAGCAGGCCGCGCTTCTCGGCGAGGGCGGCCAGCTCGCGCGCCTCGGCCGCGGTACCGGCGACCGGCTTGTCCACCACCACCGGGAGGCCCGCCCCCAGGACGGCGGTGGCCAGCGGGACGTGCGTCTTGTTGGGGGAGGCGATCACGACGAGGTCCAGCTCGTCGGCGCGGGCGAGGAGTTCGTCCGCGCTCGCGGCGACGCGTACGTCCGGGAACGCGGCGCGGGCCTGCTCCTGCCGCTCGGGGTGGGAGGTGACGACCGTGTCGAGGGTCAGGCCCTCGGTGGCGGCGATCAGCGGGGCGTGGAACACGGACCCGGCCAGGCCGTAGCCGACGAGGCCCACGCGGAGGGGGGTCGTGCCGAGGGAGGGAGTGCCAGCAGTCATGCAGCCCACTTTCGCAACGCTGTTGCCAAAGTGCAAGCGGGGGAGAGAATGGGGGCGTGAACAGGGCGAAGGCGGATGCGGATGCGGTGAGCAGGGGGAGTGCGGCTCGGGGGAGGGCGACGGCAGAGGGGAGCGGGGCGGCGGCCGGGGGCCAGGGAGGAGGTCACGTGGTGGCCGGGGGTGGGGGAGGAGATCGCCCGGTGGGCGGGAGTGCGGCAGGTGGGCATCGGCCTCCGCGATCGGCCGCGGCGCGTGCGGCGGGCGGGAATCCGGCGCCGGGGCGCGCGGCCGGGGGTGCGCGGGCGGTAGGAGTGAACCTGCCCGCCCTGCGCAGCCACAACGCCGCCCTCGTCCTCGGGCTGCTGCGGGCCGCCGGGGCGGACGGGATCAGCCGACTGGAGCTGGCCGAGCGGACCGGGCTGACCCCGCAGGCCGTTTCCAAGATCACCGCCCGGTTGCGGGCCGACGGGCTGGCCGCGGAGGCCGGCCGCCGCGCCTCCACGGGCGGCAAGCCGCGTACCGTCCTGCGGCTGATGCCGGGCGCAGGGCACGCGATCGGCGTCCACCTCGACCGCGACGAACTGCGGGCGGTCCTGGTCGACCTCGCGGGCACGGTGGTGGCGGAGCGGTGCGCTCCGCTGGACCTCGGGGCGGGGGCGGAGACCGTGCTGGAGGCGGTGGGGGTGGTGGCCGAGGGGGTGGTGAGAGACGCGGGCCTGGTGGTTGGGGGGTCGGTGGGGGGTGGCGGGCTGGTGGCCGGAGGGCCGGTGCGGGGTGGAGGGCCGGTGGCCGAAGGGCCGGTGCCGGATGCCCAGCGGGTGGCCGAGGGGTCGGGCCGTGATGCCGGGACGGTGGCCGGAGGGCCGGTGGGGGATGGAGGGCCGGTGGCCGAAGGGCCGGTGCCGGATGCCCAGCGGGTGGCCGAGGGGTCGGGCCGTGATGACGGGACGGTGGCCGAAGGGCCGGTGGGGGATGGCGGTCCGGTGGCCGAAGGGCCGGTGCCGGATGCCCAGCGGGTGGCCGAGGGGTTGGGCCGTGATGACGGGCCGGGGACCGGGGGGCCGGTGCGGGACGTCGGTCCCGTGACGTCGGTCCCGCCGGCCCCTCCGCATTCCCGCCCCCTCACCCGTGTCCCCACCCTGCTCGGTGTCGGGGTCGCGCTTCCCGGACCGCTCGATCATGTCGACGGCGTGCTGCACCGGGTCACGGGGTTTCCGGAATGGGACGGGTTTCCGCTGCGGGACGCGCTCGCGGGGCGGCTCGGGGTGCCGGTGGTGGTGGACAAGGACACCAACGCGGCCGCCCTCGGTCTCGCCGCGGCCGGTGAGGGCGGGGCGTTCGCCTACCTGCATC
This sequence comes from Streptomyces sp. enrichment culture, assembly GCF_964272895.1. Lineage (GTDB taxonomy): Bacteria > Actinomycetota > Actinomycetes > Streptomycetales > Streptomycetaceae > Streptomyces. The sequence goes on along the minus strand of NZ_OZ186832.1, from coordinate 2,835,497 downwards.
TGGCCACGGGGCTCGGTGCGGGCCTGGTGATCGGCGGGGCCGTGCACCGGGGGCCGCGCACCGGGGCGGGGGAGTTCGGGCACCAGGTCATCGCCCTGGACGGCCCGCCCTGCCCCTGCGGCAACCGCGGCTGCGTCGAGGTGCTGTGCCTGGACGCCGTCGCCCGCGGCGAGGTCGCCGAGGCGGCCCGGGTGCTGGGCGTCGGCGCGGCCAACCTGGTCGGGCTGCTGGACATCGACCTGGTCCTGCTCGGCGGCCGCACCGTCACCGCGGCGCCCGAGGTCTTCGTACGAGGGGTGGGCGCCGTCCTCGACGCCCACGCCCGGCGCGGCGGCGGCCCCGCCTCGCCCGTCCCCGTCCGGCTCGCGCCCGGCGGTGCGCGGGGGGTCGCGGAGGGCGCGGCCCAGCTGCTGCTGGCACCGCTGTTCGGCCGGGCGGACGCCTGAGGCGGGGCGGCGCCTGAGGCGGTGCGGCGCCTGAGGAACACCCCCCTCGCGCCTCCGCTGATCGAGCGGACTTCCCCGCCCCCACGGAGCGGCACCCCCCTCACCCCCCGCCCCTCCGTGATGCTCATGTGTTCATGCGACTGTGCCCACCCACCGCCCTCCGCCTCACCCCCACCGCCCTCCGCCTCACCCCCACCGCCCTCCGCCTCACCCCCACCGCCCTCCGCCTCACCCCCACCGCCCTCTGCCTCACCGCGACCGCCGCCCTCCTCGTCGCCGCACCCCACGCCCACGCCGGCCCCGCCCGCACCCCGTACGCCCCCCATCCCCCCGCCCCCACCTCCGCCTGCTCCGCCCCCGACGGCCGCGCCTTCCCCCTCACCACCCGCATCCGCGGCGGCCCCGCCTCCTACCGTCCCGGCGGCGGACCCGGCGTCTGGTACCTGGACCTGACCAACACCACCGACCACGCCTGCACCGGCGTCCACCCGGTGGTCGTCCTCGCCGACGAGGAGCGCGCTCTGCGCCCCGGCCAGCCGCGCCTGGACTTCTACGCCGGCGGCCGCCCGCACCGGGTCCGTTTCGAGGTCACCGACCAGGACGAACTGGTCGGCGCCTTCGCCGACGACGCCGCCCGCTTCCCCGGCTTCAGCGTGGGCCCCGGCCGGACGCTGACGGTGAAGGTGCGCCTGGCGCTCACCGAGGACGCCGTGCCCAACGAGGTCACGGCCACCGCCGCCGTGGTCCAGCGGCACGACGACGACGGGGAATGGGTCGGCCGCTCGAACGACTACCGCTTCACCGTCGCGTACGACGCCGCCGACCCCGCCCCCGATCCCGACGCCTCCGCCCCGACCCCCGGCGCCCTCGACCCCTCCGCGAGCCCGCGCGCCGACCGCTTCCCGTCCGTCGGCGAACTCGCCCGGACCGGCCCGGCCGCCCTCACCGCCGCGCTCGCCGCCGCCTCGGCCGCACTGCTCGCGGCCGGCAGCGCCCTGCTGGCCAGACACAGAAGGCGCCGCGGCTGACCGAGGAAGCCCCAGGGCTCCCGCGGGACACAGCGGCCCCGCCGAGCCACGCCCCCGACCGAACCCACCGCCCGCACCCCCGCCCCGACCGCGCACCCCTCGCCCCCGCCCGCGAGAAGAGGAACCCGCAGGCCGACGCCCTCGTCACCCTGCCGCCGTTCATCCAGCAGGCCGAGGGGCAAGGGGCTGCCGCAGAAGTGCACCCGGAAGAGCGCCGACCAGGTCAGCGGCGCCGACAAGGCCGACACCGTCGGCCCCCCGAGGTCGACAGGGGCGAGCCCGCCAACCTGAGCGTCCCCGTCGACGCCTGGAAGTCGGCGACCGGTAGCTGAGACCCTTCACTCATCCCTCTCCACAGGAGGAACACGTGTCGCCAGCTCTCTCCCGCCGCACCGTCCTCACCGCCGGCGCGGCCGGCGCAGCACTCGGCGCCGCCGGCACCCTGGCCGCCCCCAGGGCCCATGCCGCCCCCACGCTGCCGAACGGCACCAGCCAGAACAAGGTCCTCGTCATCGGCATGGACGGCGTACGCCACGACCGGATCGACGCGGCGCACGCCCCGCACCTGAAGGCCATGATGCGCGACGGCACGTACGGCACCTCGCTGCTGTACGCCAACCCGATGGCCGCCACCTCCTCCGGCCCCGGCTGGTCCACGATCTCCACCGGCGTCTGGCCGGACAAGCACGGCGTGAGGGACAACACCTTCACCGGCAGGAACTACACCGCCTACCCCGGCCTGCTCGCCCGCCTGGCCCGGCTGCGCCCGGAGCTGTCCACGTACGCCGCCGTGGACTGGAAGCCGCTGGACACCCAGGGCACGGTCACCGCGGGCGCCGACGCCAAGCTCGTCCTCGACGGCGACCGCGACGGATACGTGGCCCACGACGCCACCATCGCCGCCGAGGCGGAGTCGGTGCTCCGCGACCAGAACCCCGACGTCGTGTTCGTCTACTTCGGCCAGTCCGACATCGTCGGCCACCATGCGGGCGCCGCGAGCCAGGCGTATCTGGACGTCATCGCCGTCCAGGACGCCTACGTCGGCCGCCTGCTCGCCGCGATCGAGGCCCGCCCGTCCTACGCCGCCGAGCGCTGGACGGTCCTCGTCACCACCGACCACGGGCACCTGGACGCGGGCGGCCACGGCGGCTCCGCCGTCGCGGAGCGGCGCACGTTCGTCCTGGCCACCGGTCCCGGCATCGCCGCCGGCGCCCGGCCCGTCGACACCCGGCTCGTGGACGTCGTCCCCACCGTCCTCAGGCAGCTCGGCATACCCGTGGACCCCGCCTGGGGCCTGGACGGCAAGCCGATCCAGGAGCGCTCCGGCGACCCCTTCGACGCGCTCCACGGCTCGCTGTCGGCCCGGGTCGACGAGACCGGCATCCCCACCTCGGTGCTCGGCTTCACCCACACCCCGCCCAGCGGCTGGTCCGTCATCAACAGCGCGATGGGCACCGGCGGAGTCACCGAGTGGCGCGGCTGGTCCTTCGCCACCGACGAGTTCTGGTCCCGCACCCAGCGCGACCAGTCCCGTGAGCTCAACGTCCGCGCCCGCGGCGTCTTCGCGGTCGCCGACTCCGACGAATGGGCGGACAAGGCGTTCTCGGGCACGTACGACTCGACGCTGGTGACCCCCGCCCACGACGTCACCGGCAAGGCGAACGTCCGCCTGGACTTCACCACCCTCTACCGGCAGGAGGGCGCCCAGACCGCCCAGATCCTCGCCTCCTTCAACGGCGGTGCCCCCACCGTCGTCAAGAGCTACACCTCCGATGTGATCTCGCGGCCGCAGTCCCTGACGGTGCCCGTCCCGGTCGGCGCCTCCAGCGTGAGCTTCCGCTTCCGCTACACCGGGTCCAACAACTGGTACTGGGTGATCGACGGGGTCAAGCTGACGACTTCCTGACTACGCTGGGGCCGTCGGTACGCCGTGGTTCCGGCGCCCCCGCTCGTTCCCGTACGCACGCAGGAGTTCCCCGCACATGGCAGACCGCAAGCGCATCGACTCGTGGCTCACCGACATGGACGGCGTCCTGATCCACGAAGGTGTGCCGATCCCCGGCGCCGACGCCTTCCTGAAGAGGCTCCGCGAGTCCGGCAAGCCCTTCCTGGTGCTGACCAACAACTCCATCTACACCCCGCGCGACCTGCACGCCCGGCTCGCCCGCATGGGCCTGGACGTGCCGGTGGAGAACATCTGGACCTCCGCGCTGGCCACCGCCAAGTTCCTCGACGACCAGCGCCCCGGCGGCACCGCCTACGTCATCGGCGAGGCCGGCCTGACCACGGCCCTGCACGACATCGGCTACGTCCTGACCGACCACGACCCCGACTACGTCGTCCTCGGCGAGACCCGCACCTACTCCTTCGAGGCCATGACCAAGGCGGTCCGCCTCATCAACGACGGCGCCCGCTTCATCTGCACCAACCCCGACGAGACCGGCCCCTCCACCGAGGGCCCCCTCCCGGCGACCGGCGCGGTGGCCGCGCTGATCACCAAGGCGACCGGCAAGCAGCCCTACTTCGCGGGCAAGCCGAACCCGCTGATGATGCGCACCGGCCTGAACGCCATCGGCGCCCACTCCGAGACCAGCGCGATGATCGGCGACCGCATGGACACCGATGTGCTGGCCGGCATGGAGGCGGGCATGCAGACCTTCCTGGTCCTCACCGGTCTGACCCGCCCCCACCAGATCGAGAACTTCCCCTACCGCCCCTCCAAGGTCGTGGACTCGATCGCGGACCTCGTCGAGCGCATCTGAGCGGACCGGGCGCACCCGAGCGAACCGGGGGGGGCGGCCGGACCGGGGAGACCGGCCGGACCGGGGAGATTCCGACCGCGTCCGGCCGGAGCCGAAACGCCCGACCCGCGAAAAATGACCCGTACGGAGCAACCGGACCCCGCCCGAGGATGCGGGGCCCGGCCCCGCGGGGGAGCCTCCAGGTGTCTGGAGGTTTCACGATGGGTTCCCTAGGAGTCACTCTCTGTACAGCGGTCCTCGCCCTCACCGCGCTGACCACCCCGGCCGTCGCGGCCGATCCGGGTGTCTCGATCCGGCCCCAGGCCCCGGCACCCGGCGGCGAGGTCTCCCTCAAGCTCACCGGCTGCCCCGCCCGCACCGGCACCGCCGCCTCGCCCGCCTTCGTGTCCGAGGCCCGGCTCACCGGCTCCGAGGGCACCCTCACCGGTGAGACGAAGGTCCGCTCCGGTGCCGCACCCGGCTCCTACGACATGACGATCACCTGCGGCGACTTCCGCGGCAAGGGGTCGATCACCGTCGCCGCCGAGCCCTCCGCGCCGTCCTCCCCGATCGCACCGGTGCGTGCGGGCGGCGGCGGTGCCGCGGACCGGCTCGCCGCCGTCGACGCCCGCACCACCGGCCCCGGCACCGCCCACACGATCACCGGCCTCCTCCTGGCCGGCGCGGCAGCCCTGGCCGTCGTCCTGCTGCCCCGCGCCCTCGGCTTCGCGCGGTCCGGCAAGGTCTCCCGGGCCCGGCGGAGCCGCGGGGGCAGGTGAGCGCCATGTCCGGCTCGGAACGTTCCTCCGGCGCGGGACGCCTGCTCACGGGCATGGCCTGGGCGGTGCTGCTGCTCGGCCTGTGGCTGTGGGGCCATGAGCTCACCGGCGTGCGGGGCGGCACCACCGCCCCCGACACCGGCGACATGGCCGCCGTCGGCCGGCCCCCGCACGCCGAGCTCCCGCCCGCCGTCAAGCCCCTCGGCGACGCCCTCCCGCAGCGCGTCGACATCCCCGGCCTCGGCATCCAGGCCCCGGTCGTGGCCCGCGGCCTGGACCGGGACGGCGCCGTCGACCCGCCGCCGTACGACCAGCCCGGCGTCGTCGGCTGGTACGCGGCCGGCGCCGCCCCCGGCGCACCCGGCGCCGCGCTGCTCGTCGGCCATGTCGACACCGAGACCCGCCCGGCCGTCTTCTACAAGGTCAGTGCCCTGGAGCCGGGCGAGACCGTCCGGGTCGTGCGGGACGACGGCAAGGTCGCCGAGTTCACCGTCGACGACATCGACGTGGTCGCCCGCGACCGCTTCGACGCCCGTGAGGCGTACGGCCCCCGTGAGGACGGCCGCGCCGAACTCCGGTTGATCACCTGCGGCGGCACCTTCGACCGGGCCAGCCGCAGCTACACCGCCAACGTGATCGTCTCGGCGTATCTGACGGGCACGGGCATCTGATCGGCCCACCGGCGTATGTCAGGATTGAGCCCGGCAACAGCACTCCGAGGGGGAGTTGGATGTACGGCAGCAGGGGGGCGGCCGGAGCGCGGGCGGGTGCGGCGGTGCTGGGGGCGGCACTGCTCATCGCCGGATGCTCCTCCGGCGACAAGGACGAGCCGGACCACGGCGGCGCCCGCATCACCCAACAACCCAAGAACATCACGCCGTTCTGGGTCAATCCGGACGGCAAGGCGGCCGACCAGGTCGCCGCGTACGAGAAGGCCGGCAAGAAGGCCGAGGCCGCGCAGATCCGCAGGATCGCCCAGCAGCCGACCGCGGAGTGGATCAGCCCGGAGAACCCCGAGGAGCAGGCGCGCGGCTTCACGGAGGCCGCCGAGAAGGCCGACCGCACGGCCGTCCTCGTCCTCTACAACATCCCGCACCGCGACTGCGGCCAGTATTCCGGCGGCGGCGCGGCCGACGGCGACACCTACCGCTCCTTCGTCGACGCCGTCGCCGAGGGCGTCGAGGACCGCCCCGCGACGATCGTCCTGGAACCGGACGCCGTCCTCCACCTCGTCGACGGCTGCACCCCGGACGAGTTCCACGAGGAGCGCTACGACCTCCTCGAGTACGCCGTCGGGAAGCTCGGCTCCCTGCCCCGCACCAAGGTCTACCTCGACGCCGGCAACGCCGGCTGGGGCCACCCCGACCAGATCTTCGAGCCCCTGAAGTGGGCCGGCATCGACAAGGCCGACGGTTTCGCGGTCAACGTCTCGAACTACTACACCACCGAGGACTCCATCGCCTACGGCAAGCAGCTCTCCGCCAAGGTCGGCGGCAAACCCTTCGTCATCGACACCAGCCGCAACGGCAACGGCCCCTACACCGAGGGCGCCGAGAGCGAACGCTGGTGCAACCCGCCGGGCCGCGCCCTCGGTGAGACCCCGACCACCGAGACCGCCGACCCCCTGGTGGACGCCTACCTGTGGATCAAGCGCCCCGGAGAATCGGACGGCGAGTGCAAGGGCGGCCCGAAGGCGGGCGAGTGGTGGCCGGAGTACGCCTTGAAGCTGGCGCGAGGGTGAGGTAGCCGGGGGGCGCGGGGCCGTGTCCGATGCGCGGCTGCCGCCGCGCGGGCGCGACAGGCCACAGCGCTCCCGCACCCGACCACGAACCGGCGGAAGCGCTACGGCACCCGAACCCGACCACGAACCGGCGGGAGCGCTACGGCACCCGAACCCATCGCGCCTCGGACGGCACTCCGCGCCCGTCGACGACGAACAGCATGTACCACCCGGCCTGCACCAGATTCCGGTTCTTCGGCACGGTGACGGTCACCTCGTCACCGTCCGCCTTGAACTCCAGCTCGATCGACCGCTGATCCACATCCGTCACATGCGTGGAGGCCGAAGGCCGAATCAGCCGCACCTTCTTGACGGAAGCCGCGTCCCGCGAGGTGAACGTTCCCGACTCGCCCCGCGCGATGCTCTCCGGCCCACCCGACAAGGACGGCCGGTCCCCTCGGTAGAGATACGGCGGTGTATAGATCTCCACCCGCTGCTCGAACTTGCCCGGCTTGGTGTTCGCCTTGTCGGAGAACAGCGAGTCGGACCCGAAGAACATCACCCGCCCGTCCGGCAGCAGGATCGACCCGGAGTGGTAGTTCCGCCCGACCAGCGGATCGGCGACCTTGTCGAAGGTGTTGCTGTCGGGGTGATAGATCCGCGCCTGGAGGATGTTGGAGTCCCCGCGCCCGCGATAGTCCTGCGAACCACCCGACACCAGAACCGTGTCGTCGGGAAGGATCGAGGTCTGCGGATAGCGCGTGCCCTTCTCCAGCGACGGCCCGTCCACGAACTTCGGCTCGTCCGCCGTGAGATCGACGATCCGTGTCTTCTCGCTCGACCGCTGGGACTCACCGACCCCGCCGCCCCCGACGACCATGTACTTCTCGTCCTGCGCCGGAGGCAGCAGCACCGTCGCGGACGTCTCCATCAGATCGGCGTCGCTCAGGCCGGGGATCTTGGTGAACTTGTTGGTCTCCACGTCCCAGACACCGGGGTCACGCCCCACGTCGTCCGGCCCGTAGCCCGCGTTCGAACCCGAGTAGAAGATCTTCCCGTTCTGCATCAGGAACAGCGCCGGGTACGTGGGGAACTGACGGACCTTCTCCGTGTACGTCCACTTCTTGGTCTCGGGGTCGAAGATCTCGTTCTTGCCCGGCACCAGCTGCCCGATGTCGTCGAGCCCGGACACACTGAGGACCTTTCCGTCGCTCAGCGTGGTGAGCGTCGGGTACCAGCGGGCCTCGTTCATCGGGTCGACCTTGATGTACTTCTCGGCGACCGGGTCGAACTCGTAGGCGTCCCGGATCCCCTGGAAGTCCTTCTTGTCGAGCGCGAGCTTCTGCGCGATGCCGTACGTGTTACGGGCATCGGCTCCCGACAGCCCCTGTACGCGGTAGTTGTCCTGCGTGCCCGTCTCGTACTCGGCGCCGCTCTTCTGCGCCTCGACGTAGATACGCCCGAGCCCGGGGTCGTTGCGCACGAACTCGCCCGTCTCCGGGTCGAAGACCTTCTTCGCGCGCGGCACCAGCACCGGGTCCTTGGAGACGAACGTCCTGCCGTTCTGCTTGCCCGTGAACTTGGTGCCCGCGGGCAGCGTGATCGGCTTGTCCGGGTTCTCGTTGTGGACGATCATCAGGCCACCGGCCTTGGTGACATCGCCCTTGAGCTTCTCGTACCGCTTGGTGCCGCCCGCGATCAGCAGATTGCCGTTGGCGAGCTGGGTGTGGCCGGTGCAGAACAGGTCGGTCGGGGTCGGCACCTTCTTGATGGTGCCCTTGACCGGGTCCCAGATCCGGGTGTCGAACTTCTTCGCGTCGAAGTTGTCCTGGTTGTTCCCGGACCCCGCGACCAGCAGGATCTTGCCGGTGCGCAGCAGGGCCGCGTGAATGGTGTTCTGCCGGTATTCCTCCGGGAACTCGATGATCTCCCAGTGGCCGTTCTCGGCTTTGTACTCGGGTCGGTTGATCTGGTACTGGTGGTATTTCTCGGTGCCGAAGCGGTAGAGCCACGGCCCGTTCATCCCGGCCAGCGCGAGTACCACCGCCGTGCCTATCGCGAGTCGACGAGCCCGGCGGCGGCCTGCACGGTCGTTCATTCCTTACGTCCCCCAAGGGCGATCTGCATGGTCTGGTCGTTGCCTCCGCCGGCGGCGGGCCAGGGCTGCTGGTGCGGCACCCCGTGCGGGGGCGTGGCACTCTGCGGAACCGGTGCGCTCACCGCCCGCTCGCCGGACTTCTTCTTCTCCCGGCGCAGCTCATAGCGCCAGACGAAGATCGGCGTGGCGGTGATCAGCAGCGCGAAACAGGCCCAGATGATCATCGCGGGGTGCGCGTGGCCGAAGACGAAGCCCGCGGCGATCGAGCCACCGAAGATCAGGATGAAGTACCAGTGGTACCGGAAGGTCCCGAACCAGCGGTCAGGGCTGGCCGAGTCGCCCTTGGGGGTCACCACGAACTTGCTCTTGCGGCGCAGCAGCGAGTCGATCAGCGCCTTGGCGTACAGCGGCGCCGACAGGGCGGACATGACCATGCCGGCGACACCGCCGGAGCCCTCCGGCTCGTGCGGGGAGACGTTGTGGCGGCGGTTCCAGATGTACAGGCCGATCTGGAGTGCCGAGGCGTTGCCGTAGAGCATCAGCCACACGACCGGGTCGATGTTCACACCCGAGGCGCCCAGGCCCAGGAACAGCGCGCAGCTGATCGCGGCCAGGATCCAGTTGAGGGCCGACATCGGGTAGAAGATGATCATCATCGTGTAGTTGAAGAGCTTCCCCGGCGGCAGTGTGCCCCAGCCCTTCCAGTACTGCTTGAGGATCGTCTCGTACGTCCCGCGCGACCAGCGCATCTGCTGGGTGAAGAAGTCCGTCCAGGCGCTCGGGCCCTCACCGACGGCCAGCACGTCGGGGGTGTAGACCGACTTCCACTTGCGGCCCGTCGCCGGGTTCTTGTGGCGGTGGATCTCGAAGCCGGTCGCCATGTCCTCGGTGATCGAGTCGTACAGACCGCCGATCTGCTTCAGTGCCTTGATGCGTACGGCGTTGGAGGTGCCGACGAACATCGGGGCGCCGTACTTGTTGCCCGCGCGCTGGATCAGGGCGTGGAAGAGGAACTGCTGCGACTCGGCGGCCTTGGTGACGAAGTTGTCGTAGTTGCCGTACACCTGCGGACCGATGACGAAGCCGACGTCCGGGTCGCGGAAGAAGCCCAGCATCCGCTCCAGGTAGTTGGGCAGCGGCACGTGGTCGGTGTCGACGGAGGCGAAGAAGTCGTAGTCGTCGCCGTGGGCGTCCAGCCAGGCGTTGTAGTTGCCGTGCTTGGTCTTGGCGCGGTGCGGGCCCTTGGCCTGGTTCCAGCGGGCGACGCCCTTGCGGGAGAAGTGGTGCACCCCGAGCCGGGCGCACACCTCCTTGACCGCCGGGTCGTCGCCCTCGTCGAGCAGCCAGACGTGCATCAGGCCCCGGTGGCGGATCTTCACCGCCGCCTCCAGGGTCTTCGTCACCATCTCCAGCGGCTCCTTGCCGGGCACGAAGGAGGTGAGGAAGGCGACGCGGGTGCCGGTCTCCGGCACCACCGGGACCGGGTCGCGGGCGACCAGGGTGGCGTGCGCGTTGGACAGCACGTTCATACAGCGGAAGAACTCGATCAGGCCGATCGAGACGAGCATCACGACGTCGAGGGCCGGCAGGAAGTCGTAGGCCGGGTAGTCGCGTTCGGTCCAGTGCTCCGGCTGGAGCAGCCAGGCCAGCAGCACCAGCGACAGCAGCGGAGCGGCGGCCAGCATCAGGGCGACGCGGATGCGGTGCGGCTCCTGGGATATGAGGGAGCGGTACTGGACCCGGTACGGCTTGTGCGGGTCCGGCTGGGTGAGGGGGCCCGCCAGCCGGCTGTAGTGCTCGTAGTCGTAGCGCGGCAGGGTCCGCTTGATCCGGCGGAAGGCGCCGGTGTTGCCCGTCCGGTGCGACGGCACCCGCAGCTGGGTGGTCTGTGACGGGTCGGAGTTCCGCCCGGCGCCCGTCGGCGTCGACGTCATGAGTCATCCCCCCACACGCAGGTCACCGCGTGTCTGTCGGTTCCTTTCGCCCGCGGCCCGGTCCCCCTCGACCTGCGCAGGCGTGTCTGTGGTGGGCCAGGGTCACCACGTCATGCACACCCTATAGACATGGAAACCTGACCCTCCGGTTGCATGATGCCCCCCTCGGCGCCGGTTCCGGAACGGGGCCCCCTCCCCGCCGTCCCGCACACCGTCGGGCCAGGGTTCTACGGTGTCCGGCATGATCGCAAGGTGCGCAGCAGAAGAAGGCCCCCCGCTGCTGCGAGGGGCCTTCTCCGTGTCTGTGCGCCGCCAGGGACTCGAACCCCGGACCCGCTGATTAAGAGTCAGCTGCTCTAACCAACTGAGCTAGCGGCGCCTGCTGACGTCGTTAACTCTACATGACCTCGCGGGGTGCTCCCGACCACCCGGAAACGGCCCCCGCAGGGCCGTACGGGGGCCCGTACACCATTCGGACCGTCAACATGCGCACCGGTAAGTCAGTTGGGAAACTGATCAATGTGCACAGGCATGGACATTTCCACCTGGAGTGTGAGGGGAATCGCATGGAGACTCCGGAGACTCCGGTGTTCGAGGAATTCGATCCCGCGAGCGACTGCGACTGCCCCGGCTGCGCCCGGGCCGGACAGCTGCCGCCGCGGGCCGCGGGCGGCGGCCACCCGGCCGCCCACCGGGTGCTCGCGGTGGCCGCGGCCGCCTCCGCGGCCCTCGGCACCGGCCATGCCGTACCGGCCGCCGCCGCCCCCCACGCCCCCGCCCTCCCCGGCGTTCCCGCAGGTGACGAGCCCGAGACCCCGCAGGGCAGCGCCGCCCCGCTGCACGGCCCGGCCGGCCGCCCGGCCAAGGGGACGACAGCGGTCAGGACGCCCCCCACCACCCGCGCGGAGATCATCAACCGCGCCCGGACCTGGGTCGCGGCGAAGGTCCCGTACAGCATGACGGCCTACTGGTCCGACGGTTACCGGCAGGACTGCTCCGGCTTCGTGTCGATGGCCTGGAACCTGCCCGGCAACGAATGGACCGGCAGCCTCGACCGGTACGCGGACCGCATCCCCAAGGAGGACCTGCAACCCGGCGACATCCTGCTGTTCCACAACCCGGCGAGCCCGCAGCGCGGCTCCCACGTCACCATCTTCGGCGGCTGGACGGACTACACGCACAGCTACTACATCGCCTACGAGGCGACCCGCCCCCACGCCCGCAGACAGGCCACCCCCTTCGCCTACTGGAGCCACTCCGACCGCTATCTCGCCTACCGGTACAAGGGCCTCGTCCCGGCGACCGGCGGCTCGGAGCCGGACCCGCAGCCGCAGCAGGGGACGCCCTATCCGGGCGCGGCGTACTTCGGCCCCGGCGCCCACAACGGATACGTCACCCAGCTCGGCCGCATGCTGATCGACCGCGGCGCCCGCCGCTACTACACCACCGGCCCCGGCCCCCGCTGGACCGACGCCGACCGCAGGGCGACCCGCGCCTTCCAGCTGGCCCAGGGCTGGACCGGCCCGGAGGCGGACGGACTGCCGGGCCCCCACACCTGGAGACTCCTGGTCACGGGCGAGGGCCGCGACATCGTCGAGGGCACCCCCGGCCCGCCGGCGCCCTCCTCGCCCGCGGCGCCCGCCTACCCCGGGCGGGAGATGTTCCGCCCGGGCGCCGGCAACCGCTATGTCACCCTGCTCGGCGAGCGGCTGGTGAAGAAAGGGTTCGGCAGGTACTACACCAAGGGCCCGACCCCGCGCTGGGGCGAGGCCGACCGCCGAGCGGTGGAGGCATTCCAGCGAGCCCAGGGCTGGCGAGGCGCGGCAGCGGACGGCTACCCCGGCCCGGAGACGTGGCGGCGCCTGTTCTCGTAAGGGCACCCGAGCTGGTCCGACCTGTCTTTCAGGGACGCGGGGCCGTATCCGATATGCGGCTCCGCCGCGTGGGCGCGACCAGCCACAAACAACCCGCACCCGGCAACGAACAGCACCCCCCCCCCGACGGTCTGACCCATTACGCATCTGGCGCGGAGGCTGGAGGCACGCATGAGCACGACCACTCCCCAGACACCCGAGTCGGAGGGCCCACCCCGGTCCCCCCGGCTCATCCAGAACGAGTCGACCACCGAGATCCCGGTCCACCTCCTCTTTCGCGACGAGCCCGACGCGGCGTCCGTCCCCCTCAAACCCGCGGTCGTCGCCAGACGCCACGGCACCGGCGAGCAGCCCCGTCTCCGCCACCCCGCACCGCGCCCCGTCCCCGAGCCCGACCCCGGCCTCGCCGAGCGCCCCGCCCGGGTGCTGCCCGGCACGGTCGGCGTGGCCGCCGGCACCTGCGGACTGGCCGGCTGTCTGGCCACCTCCTGGTGGGCGGGTGTCCTTCCGCCGGTTCTGCTGGAGACCCTGACCGTCCCCGCCTCCTCCGGCACCGGCCTCGGCCCCGCCCAGTGGGCGGCGTACACGGGGGCCGCCGCCCTGGGTCTCGTCGGCTTCGGCGGGCTCGCCCGCGGGCGCACCGGACGCGCCTGGGTGCTCGGTCTCTTCGGCCGCTACCGGGGCACGGTCAGACGCACCGGCCTGATGTGGGTCAACCCCCTGCTCCTGCGCCGCCGGGTGGACGTACGCCTGCGGCACTGGAGGAGCGAGCCGATGCCCGCGGCCGACGCGAGCGGTGTGGCGCTGCGCGTCTCCGTGCTGGTGGTGTGGCGGGTGCGGGACACCGCCCGGGCGGTGCTCGGTGTCGAGGACCACGAGGCATATCTGCGCGAGTGCGTGGAGGCGGCGCTGGCCCGGGTGCCGGTGGAGATGCCGGGGGAGGGCTCGGTCGCCACGGCCGGCGAGACCCTGACCCGGCTGGTGGCGGCGGAGTCCGCGCCGGTGGGGCTGGAGGTGTTCTCGGTGCAGCCGGTGCGGGTCGAGTACGCCCCGGAGGTGGCCGCCGCGATGCACCGCCGCCGGATCGCCGCGCTGGACGCCCGCCACCGGGCGAGCGTGCTGACCTCGGTGGTCGACTCGGTCGAGGACACCGTCACCCGGCTGACCATGCGCGGCCTGGTCGAACTGGACGACTACGAGCGCAAGGCGCTGGTGAAGGACCTCACGGTCGCCTTCTGCTCCGGGCGCGGGGAAACGAGCGCGTGATTGGTATGGACATGTTCAACTAACGCTTCTACTCTCGAACTTGGTCTAGACCTACCCTGCACAGCCCCTGAACTCCCCACGTTCTCCAGGAGCGGCAGTATGCGCAAGAAGACCAAGTTCTACGCCGCCGCGGTGGGACTGGCGACCACCGGAGCGCTTGTGCTCTCCTCCGGTGGCGCCAGCGGCCACGGCTACACCGACCTTCCCATCAGCCGGCAGAAGCTGTGCCAGAACGGCACCGTGACCGGGTGCGGAGCGATCCAGTGGGAGCCGCAGAGTGTCGAGGGTCCGAAGGGCTTCCCCGCCTCGGGCCCCGCCGACGGGCAGATCTGCAACGCCGGCATCGGCCATTTCTCGGCGCTCAGCTCGCCCCGTACCCCGTCCGGCGCCGCCTGGCCCGCCACGCGGGTCACGGGCGGGCAGAGCTACACCTTCCGCTGGCAGTTCACCGCCATGCACGCCACGACCGACTTCAAGTACTACATCACCAAGCCGGGCTGGAACCAGAACCACAACCTGGCCCGCTCCGACCTCAACCTCACCCCGTTCCTGACCGTCCCCTACGGCGGTCAGCGGCCCCCGTCCACCCTCTCGCACAGCGGAACTCTGCCGTCCGGGCTCAGCGGTCGGCATGTGATCCTCGCGGTGTGGACGATCGCCGACACGGGCAACGCGTTCTACGCCTGCTCGGACGTCACGTTCTGAGCATCGCTTGAGCAAGTCCGCCTTCCCCCACGGGTACGTTCCCCCTGCGCCGCCGCGACCACGGCGACGCGGGGGGAACACCGACACGATTGCGGGGGAACGCGATGGAAGACCTCTTTCAGCTGGCCTCGGGCCTGTTCTACCTGATCCCGGCCCTGATCATGGCCGTGGCTCTCGCCGTGGGCTGGACGGTGGTGCGCCGCTGGCTGCGGCTGCGCGCGGCCTGGAGCAGCGGCCTGACCGCCGAGGCCCGCTGTCTGCGCGTGTACACGACCACCCACGGCGGCGGCGACACCTCGGTGCACACCGAACTGCATCACGTCTACGAGTTCACCGCCCGCGACGGCCGGGTGATCCGTTTCGAGGAGCAGGGCGGCCCCGGCACGACCCTCGAGGGCGACTTCGTCACCGTGCGCTACACGCAGGGGGCTCGGGTGTCGGCCACGGCGCTCGCTCCGCGGCGGGGTCTCGCGGCGGCGGGCACCTTCGGTGTGCTGGCGTTCGTCGGGGTGATCGTCCTCTTCTGCGTCGGCTTCATGGTGGCGTCCGCGACGCTGTTCTCGCTGCCCCTGTGACGGAACGCCGAAGGGCCCCTCGCTCGCACGAGGGGCCCTTCTTCTGTGCGCCGCCAGGGACTCGAACCCCGGACCCGCTGATTAAGAGTCAGCTGCTCTAACCAACTGAGCTAGCGGCGCATGACTCCCGCCTTCCGCTTCTCGCGGCCGGCGACGAAGAAAATACTACCTGGTCCCGAGGGGTGCTCATGACCACCCGCACCGGGACCCGGACCGGCCCGCCCGGATCATCGGTGTGCTGCGCGCCGGAGACTTCCGGCCACCGGCTGGCCGGCCACGCGGGCACAACGACGACGGCCGGTGATCACTGCTGTGATCACCGGCCGTCGCCGTCATGTGCGCCGCCAGGGACTCGAACCCCGGACCCGCTGATTAAGAGTCAGCTGCTCTAACCAACTGAGCTAGCGGCGCCTGCTGACGTCGTAGACCTTAGCATCCTGGTCGGCGGGAGGAAAAATCGAAATCCGCACCGCCGCGCGGGCCGCCCGGACGGCCGCCCAGAGCAGTACCTCCGGGGCCGGCAGCCAGGGGTGACGGGTGTCGGGGGCGACCAGCCAGCGGGACTCCCGCGGGCCCTGGACCCCGCCCGCGACGGGCGCGGGGACGGTCACGGCGTCGCCGGTGCCGTGGCAGAGCAGGGGCGGGACGGCCGCCGTACGGCCGTCGCCGGTACCGAACTCCTCCCACTCCAGCAGCGAGGGCAGCCGCTGGGCGGTGCCGGGCGCGGCGAACAGCAGGATGCGGCCGCGGTGTGCGGCCACCGGGCCGGAGCCCGGCCCGTCGTCCCACAGCCGGTCCAGCATCCGGCGGCCGAACACCGCCGGGGCGCTGACCACGTCGAACACGGAGCCGCAGGGCAGCACCACCGGGGCGCCCGGGCACTCCTCCCAGTGCGCGAGCGTGCTGCGCGGATACGTTCCTGCCGAGGCGAGCCAGGCGGCCCCGTCCGGGGTGACGCCACAGCTGCCGTGGCCCTCGTCGAACAGGCCGGAGGTCGGTGCGTTCCGAAAGCTGCTCATGTCATCCAGGTGTACCGGCTGTGAGCGGTTCGTTCCGCTGAGTTGCCGGAATCCGGGACAGACGGGGGCGGGAAGGAGTATCTTGCCCGCCCCTCTGGCATATGCCATACGGGTGGCGCGCTCAGGCCCGGTCGGCGTGGTCCTTGCCGTTCTCGCCGCGCAGCAGGTCCTGGCCGAACTCGACCATCTTCTTGGCATAGTCCTCGGTCCACTCGGCACGGGCCGCGATCTCCGCGGGCGTCAGCCGGTCGAACCGCCGGGGGTCGGCGAGCTGGGCCGCCGCGACCGCCTGGAACTCCATCGCCCGGTCGGCCGCCGCGCGGAACGCCTCGGTCAGTTCCGTCGCCCGCGCGAGCAGGGCACGCGGGTCGTCGATGGACTCCAGGTCGAAGAAGTGCTCCGGGTCCCCGGCGGCCTCCGCGGGCTCGAAGAGCAGGGGCGCGGGGCGTAGCCGCGGCTCGTTCGGGCGCGGCGTGTGCTCCGCCATGTCATGTCCTCCTCGTACGTCTGCGATGGCGCGCCTGCGGGCGGACCACCCTCCATTGTCCCGCGACGGCGCAAGAGTGCCTCGGGTCCGGCTCGAGGAGACCCTTGGGCACCCTCGGTGAAACCGGGGGCATAACTCGGTCGGCGCCGGGTAGCCGCGCCGCCATGGCTCCAGACACGACGACGACTTCACGCCGGTCGCTGCTCGCGGGGGTGGCGGCGCTCGGCGCGCTGGGGGCCGCGGGCTGCTCGCGCGTGGCCACGGCCTCCGACACGCCGGGCGGTGATCTGCTGGACCGGCTCAGAGCCCAGGGGGTCGTCCGGCTCGGCATCGCCGGCGAGATCCCCTTCGGCTACATCGACACCGACGGCGAGCTGACCGGTGAGGCGCCGGAGCTGGCGAAGGTGATCTTCAAACGGCTGGGCGTGGACCGGGTGCAGCCCGTGCCGACCGAGTTCGGCTCGCTGATCCCGGGCCTGAACTCGCAGCAGTTCGACGTGGTCGCGGCCGGGATGTACGTCAATCCCGAACGCTGCGAGCAGGTCGTCTTCGCCGATCCCGACTACCAGATGCTGGACGCCTTCGTCGTCCGCAAGGGCAACCCGCTGGGCCTGCGCGACTTCCGGGACGTCGTGGCGAAGAAGGCCCGGCTTTCGACCGGCACCGGATACGCGCAGATCGAGCACGCCGTCGAGGCCGGCTGCAAGGAGAGCGACATCCTGATCGTCCCGGACCAGGTGGCCGGGCTGAACGCGGTGGAGGCCGGGCGGGCCGATGTCTTCGCCGGGACGGCGATCACCGCCCGTGAGGTGGTGAAGAAGTCCGCCAAGGCAGAGGCGACCGAGCCCTTCGCGCCGCTGATCGACGGAGAACCGCGGGTCGACGGCGGTGCCTTCGCGTTCCGGCCCACCGAGACCCGGCTGCGGGACGCCTTCAACGCCGAGCTGCACAAGCTGAAGAAGAGCGGTGAGCTGCTGCGCATCCTGCGGCCGTTCGGCTTCACCGAGGCCGAGATGACCGACCTGACCGCGAAGGAGCTGTGCGGCTCATGACACCCGGACTGTGGGAACTCGTACTCAAAGGGACGTGGACCACGATCCAGCTGCTGGTGTGCAGCGCGCTGCTGGCCACGGCCGTCTCCTTCGTCGTGGGCGTCGCCCGGGTGAACCGCCGGTGGATCGTCCGCTTCCTCGGCGGCTTCTACACCGAGGTGTTCCGCGGCACCTCCGCGCTCGTGATGATCTTCTGGACGTTCTTCGTGCTGCCGGTCGCCTTCGGCTGGCAGCTGGTGCCGCTGTGGGCGGGCACGCTCGCGCTGGGGCTGACCTACGGGGCGTACGGCGCGGAGATCGTGCGCGGCGCGCTGAAGGCCGTGGATCCGGCGCAGGCCGAGGGCGGGATCGCGCTCAGCTTCACGCCCTGGCAGCGGATGCGGCTGATCCTGCTGCCGCAGGCGGTGCCGGAGATGATCCCCTCGTTCTGCAACCTGCTGGTCGAGCTGCTCAAGGGCACCGCGCTGGTGTCCGTGATGGGCATGGGCGACCTGGCCTTCAGCGGCAACCTGGTGCGGCTCGCGCTCCAGGAGAGCGCCGAGATCTACTCGTACATCCTGCTGATCTACTTCGCCATCGCCTTCCTCCTCACGCGGCTGATGAAGGGGCTTGAGCGCCGGCTGAAGGCGGGGGTCGCCTGATGAACTGGGACTGGGACGCGGCCTGGGACTTCATGCCGCACTTCTGGGACGGGATGCTCGTCACGCTGAAGGCGCTGGCGCTCGGCTCGCTGGTGTCGTTCGCGCTGGGGCTGGTGTGGGCGCTGCTGATGCGCACGCCGACCCGGTGGGTGCGCTGGCCGGTGGGCGCGCTGACGGAGTTCGTCCGCAACACCCCGCTGCTGGTGCAGCTGTTCTTCCTCTTCTATGTGCTGCCGGAGTGGGGCTTCGCGGTCTCCGCGCTGACCACCGGTGTCCTCGCCATCGGCCTGCACTACTCGACGTACACGATGCAGGTCTACGGCGCCGGCATCGACGCGGTGCCCGCCGGCCAGTGGGAGGCGGCGACGGCGCTGAGCCTGCCGCGGCGGCGCACCTGGACGACGGTGGTCCTGCCGCAGGCGATCCGCCGGGTGGTGCCCGCGCTCGGCAACTACGTCATCGCGATGCTCAAGGACACACCGCTGCTGATGACGATCACCGTGCTGGACATGCTGGGTCAGGCGCGGCTGTTCTCGCAGTCGACCTTCCGGTTCACCGAGCCGCTGACGGTGATCGGCGTGGCCTTCATCGTCATCTCCTCTCTCGCCTCCCTCCTTCTGCGCACCCTGGAGCGACGCCTTGTCCGTTGAGATCAGCAATGTCACCAAGAGGTTCGGCGGCAACACCGTCCTGGACCGCCTCGACCTGACCGTGAAGGCCGGCAGCCATGTCACCCTGATCGGCCCGTCCGGCTCCGGCAAGACCACGATCCTGCGGATGCTGATGACCCTGACCAAGCCCGACGAGGGCACCATCACGGTCGACGGTCAGCGGCTGTTCCCCGCCTCCGACAAGCAGTGCCGCCAGGTGCGCCGGAACATCGGGATGGTGTTCCAGCAGTTCAACCTGTTCCCGCACATGAGCGTGCTGCGCAATCTGACCGAGGCGCCGGTCACCGTGCTCGGGCTGTCGCGGGACGAGGCGGAGGAGCGGGCCCGTGAGCTGCTGGACCTGGTGGGGCTCGCCGACAAGTGCGACGCCAAGCCCGGCCGGCTCTCCGGCGGTCAGCAGCAGCGGGTGGCCATCGCGCGGGCGCTGGCGATGCGCCCGAAGGTGCTGCTGCTGGACGAGGTGACCTCGGCGCTGGACCCGGAGCTGGTCGCGGGCGTGCTGGACCTGCTGCGCGACATCGCCCGCTCCACCGACATCACCATGCTGTGCGTGACCCACGAGATGCACTTCGCCCGCGACTTCTCCGACCAGGTCCTGATGTTCGACTCGGGGCGGATCGTGGAGTCGGGCCCGCCGGAGAAGATCTTCAACGACCCCGAGGAGGAGCGGACCCGGGAATTTCTCGGCGCCGTGCTCTGACGGCGGGAGGTGAACGGACGAACACCCCAGGCCCCGGCGATGGGTGGTGCCATTGGCATATGCCAGCGGGGCGACGCCCCGGTCAGGAGCGCCGGTTTCTCGCCAACAACCGCTTCACATCGGACTTTTGACGGTTATCGTTGAGTGGATCCGGCACCCGGATCACGGCCCAGAGAAGCGACCGCAGGGGGAAACCGTGGCGCTGAAGCACGAGCCGACCACGCCGTACCACTCGGCCCAGGACGCCCTGCGCGTCCTGGAGACCGTGGCACGGCACACCACCGGCGTCACCGACGCCGAGCTCGCCCGCGAGACCCGCCTCGGCACGGAGCGCCTGACCAGCCTCCTGCGGATGCTGCGTCGCGAGGGCTACGTCGAGCAGGTCGCCGACGGTGCGTACGTCACCGGCGACGCGCTCGCCCGTCTGGGCTCGGCCGACCAGCACGAGGAGGCGCTGCGGGACAAGCTCCAGCAGACCCTCGACCGGCTGCGCGACTCCGTGGGCGCCGCCGTCTACATCAGCCGCTATGTCGACGGCGAGGTCAGGGTCACCCAGTTCGCCGACAGTCCGGCCACCCCGGCGGTCAACGAGTGGGTCGACTTCCGCTACTCGGCGCACGCCACCGCGGCCGGCAAGTCCCTGCTGGGCCAGCTCGACCACAACGGCCGGCGCGATCACCTCTCCCGGCACAAGCTGGCCCGCCTGACCTCCCGCACCATCACCAGCGACAGGCTGCTGCTCTCCCGGCTGGAGGCCCAGCCGCCGACCGTGCCCGTCCTCGACCTCCAGGAGTACGCCGTCGGCACGGTCTGCGCGGCCGTCCCGATCACCGCCGGCTCCTCGGTCGGCTGCCTCGCCCTGTCCCTGCCGGTCGAGCACGCCCACCGGCTGCGCCAGGCCGCCGACACCCTCAACCGCAACGCCGCGCCGGTGCTGCTGTCGCTGACGATCTAGGGGGCGTAGGCCGGTCGTCGGACGTGACGCGGGCGGTCGTCGGTCAGGTGGCCGGCGGCCGCCGGGTCACTCCGGCGTGATCTTCACCGTCCAGGCCCCCGCCGGGGTCCGGCCCTGTACCTCCACCCGCACCCCCTCGCCCGGCACGGTGAAGCTCTCGCCGACCGCGACGGGCGCGTCCGCGAGCGGCGGGTAGACGGAGGTGTCCCAGCACGCCTCGGTCTCGGGATGCGCGTCGACCACCTGCACCGGCCCGCGCCCGGAGGCGGTCGTACTGCTCACCCGGTACACCAGCACCCCCGACCGGCAGGCGTCCGCGTCGTTGCCGACCGGGCCGCGCGCCTCGAAGGCGAGCGCGCTGTCCGCTCCGGTGCGCACCACGGCCAGCTTGGTGCCCCGGCCGAGCCCGAAGGAGGGCGCCCCGGCGGCCCCGGTCACCGGCACCCCCGGACCGGCGGCGAGCGGCTCCAGGGTCAGCCGGGTGGGCCCGCCCACACAGACCACCTGACGCGGCTCCAGCCAGCCCAGCTTCCACTTGTGCCAGCCGAACAGGTCCGGCGCCAGCCCGAACTGGCTGCCCATCAGGTCCCAGTCGCCCACATGGGTGTCCCAGTCGCCGACGCCGTCCACCGGCCGGTGGTAGAGGTCCGGCAGATCGAAGACATGCCCGGTCTCGTGCGCCAGGACCAGCCGGTCCGGCGGATGCTTCTCGAACACGGTGACGAACCGGTGGATGTCCGTGCCGTCGGCGTGCAGCGGCACGTCCAGGTTGACCACCTTGGTGGCGTCGGAGTCGACACCGGGGGCGTCCGGATCGGCGACGAAGTACACGATGTCGTAGGCCGAGAAGTCGACGTGCCGGTCGGCGACGGTGAGCGCGTCCCGCAGATAGGCGGCGCGGTGGGCGGCGTTCCAGTCGCGCTGTATGGCGTACGCGGTGGAGGGGCGGGGCATGGTCAGCCACTGGCGCAGCGGGTGCGGGCGCAGGGTGAACCTGCCGTAGGAGGCGCGCTCGAAGAAGGCGCTGGTGGCGGGGAAGTGATCGGCCGTCAGCTGCTCGGGGCTGGTGCGCGGCTCGGAGTCCGGGAAGGACAGGAAGACCATGACCGCGTCCAGCTTCCGGGCGGGCTGCGGATAGGCGGCGTTCCAGGTGTCCAGGCCCTCGGAGTGGTGGGCCGCGGTGCGCCGCAGGGCGCAGGGGGAGCCCGCGAAGGGCTCGGCGACGGAAGGGGCGCCGACGAAGGAGGTGGCGGCGAGCGCCGACATCGTGGTGAGGAGGGCCGCGGTGCTGCGCAGACGGGGGCGCGGGAACGGACGCGGCACAGGGACCTCCGGATGCGGTGGGGTATGCCCACGCCGGTGAGGCGGTGGGGAGGGACACCGCATCCAGACTGTGCGACTTTATTGAGATATGCCCTGTTTGTCTGCGTCGGACGGGTGAGCGGGCCTTGCCGGACGCCGGAGTGCCGGATGCCGGATGTCGGGACGCCGGGCGTCGAACGCCGGGACGCCGGGCGCCGGGGCGCCGGGGCGCCGGACCGAGGTCGCCGCAAGCCGCGACACCCCCGAACCGCTCACGGACCGTCACAATCGGTCGGCAGCCGAAGAAACCCGTCCAGCCGGGGGCAGAAACGATCCGTCAGAAAGGCGGGTGGCGGCGCGGTGCACGGGGGACACTGGAGAACAGCTGGAAGGGCCGGAGGGCAGCCTCTATGATCGGCACACTTTCCTGACCTTTCCTGCCCGGACAGAGATCGAGCAGAGACCCAGCAGATCGAGTGCACTGCGGGAGCGAGCGGTGAGCGCAGCGTCCGAAGGGCCGACGCCCACGGCAGACCTCATCCGGCCGGCCGTCACAGACAGTGATCCCCAGGCGTCTCGTCGTACCGGCATCCAGGCCGTGGACTCCTTGCGGTCCGCGTTCACCTCGGCCCCCCTGGCGATGGCCGTCCTCGACCGTGAAGGGCTGGTCGTGACCGCCAACGACAGCTTCGCGGCCCTCTTCGGCACCCCCGAGCGCCCGCCCGCCGGGCAGCTCGCCGCCGACCTGGTCGACCTCGCCTCCGACGCGCGCACCTGGCACGCCTACCGCGAGGTGCTGCGCGGCCGCCGGGCCCGGCTGCGCTGCACCCGCCGGGTCAAGCACCCCGACGGCCACGCGATGTGGGTCCAGGTCACGGTGGCGCCGCTCGACCAGGACGCCGAGGGCGTGCTGCTGTCCGTCGCCGACATCAGCGCCCGCCGCGAACTCCAGGCGCGGCTGCGGCACTTGCAGATGCACGACCCGGTGACCCGGCTGCCCAACCGCACGCTGTTCTTCGAACGCCTGACCGCCGCACTGGAGGCCGTCCCCGAGGAACGCGGCAGCACCGGCCGGATCGGCCTGTGCTACCTCGACCTGGACGGCTTCAAGGCCATCAACGACACCCTCGGCCACCGCGTCGGCGACCGCCTCCTGGCCGCCGTCGCCGAACGGCTCACCCGCTGCGCCGACGAGGCCGGCTTCGCCCGCGCCGGCGCCCCGCTGGTGGCCAGACTCGGCGGCGACGAGTTCGCGCTGCTCGTCGAGGACTCCACCGGCACCGAACAGGTCGCCGACCTCGCCGAGTCCGTGCTCGACGCCCTGCGCGCGCCCTTCGACCTCTCCGGGCGCCGCCTGTCGGTCACCGCGTCCATCGGCGTGGTGGAACGGCTCGCCGCCGACACCACCCCCACCGGGCTGATGCAGGCCGCCGACACCACGCTGTACTGGGCCAAGGCCGACGGCAAGGACCGCTGGACGCTGTTCGACCCCGAGCGCAACGCCCACCGCATGACCCGCCAGGCCCTCGCCTCCACCCTGAGACCCGGCATCGAACGCGGCGAGTTCCGGCTGGAGTACCAGCCGCTGGTCGGCATGGCGGACGGGCGGCTGCGCGGGGTGGAGGCGCTGGTGCGCTGGGACCACCCGCAGTTCGGCATCTTGACGCCGAATCGGTTCATCGGACTGGCCGAGGAGGACGGCGCGATCGTGCCGCTCGGCCGCTGGGTGCTGGCCACCGCCTGCCGCCAGGCCCGCCGCTGGCAGCTCGAACACCCCGCCGAGGAGCCCCTGTTCGTCAGCGTCAACGTCGCCGTCCGCCAGGTGTGGGACTCCGACCTGGTCGCCGACGTCGACCGGATCCTCGCCGAGACCTCGCTCGCCCCCGAACTGCTCCAGATCGAGCTCACCGAATCGGCCGTCATGGGCTCCGCCGGCCGCCCCCTCCAGGTCCTCCAGGCGCTCAGCGACCGGGGCGTGCGCATCGCCATCGACGACTTCGGCACCGGCTACTCCAACCTCGCCTATCTCTCCCGGCTCCCCGTGAACGTACTGAAGCTGGACGGCTCCTTCGTCCGCGGCTTCCAGTACGAGGGGGAGGGGGCCCCACCGAACCCGGCCGACGAGGTCGTCGTCGAGGCGATGATCCAGCTCGCCCACCGGCTGGGGCTCACCGTCACCGCCGAGTGCGTGGAGACCCCCGCGCAGGCCGAACGGCTGCGGCGTATCGGCTGCGACACCGGCCAGGGGTGGCTGTACTCGCGGCCGGTGGCGCCGGATCGTATCTCCGGACTGCGGACGGGGGCGTCCTGCGCGGGGTGAGACCGCGTCGCGCCACGACGTCGGCAGGGCGTGGGGGTTGTCCTGCGTCGTGGGCGGAGCGGTAGGGGGCGTCCTGCGTCGCCGGCGGAGCGGTACGTGGCGTTCTACGCCGTCGGCAGACCGTAGGCGTCGGCGATCAGCTCGTAGGAGCGCAGCCGGAACTCGCCGCTGTGCGCGTTGGCCGTGATCATCAGCTCGTCGGCGCCGGTGCGCTTGTGGAGGTCGTCCAGGCCCGCACGGACCTCGTCCGGGGTGCCGTGGACGACATTGGCGTTCCAGGAGTCCATGAACTCCCGCTCCAGCGGGGAGAACGCGTACGCCTCCGCCTCCTCCGGGCTCGGCACCAGGCCCGGGCGGCCGGTGCGCAGCCGGATCATGCTCAGCGCGGCGGCCCTGACCTGGCGGCGGGCCTCCTGCTCCTCGTCCGCGGCGAGCGCCGAGACGCCGATGAGGGCGTACGGGGCGTCGAGCACGGACGAGGGCCTGAAGGACTCCCGGTACAGGTCCAGGGCCGGGATCGTGTTCTGCGCCGAGAAGTGGTGGGCGAAGGCGAAGGGCAGGCCGAGCTGACCGGCCAGCCGGGCGCTGAACCCCGACGAGCCCAGCAGCCAGATCGGGGGCCGGTGCGGGGACTGGACGCCACCGGGCGAGGTCGCCTGGACCGGGCCGGGGACGGCGTGGATACGGCGGTAGGGGTGGCCGTCGGGGAAGTCGTCGTCCAGGAACCGGGTCAGCTCGGTGAGCTGCCGGGGGAAGTCGTCGGCGCCCTCGTTCAGCGTGTCGGAGCGGCGCAGGGCCGCCGCGGTGGCGCCGTCCGTGCCGGGGGCGCGGCCCAGGCCGAGGTCGATCCGGCCGGGGGCCAGGGCCTCCAGGGTGCCGAACTGCTCCGCGATGACCAGCGGGGCGTGGTTGGGCAGCATCACACCGCCCGAGCCCAGCCGGATGCGGGTGGTGTGGGCGGCGAGGTGGGCGAGGATCACGGCGGGGGAGGAGGAGGCGACGCCGGGCATGGAGTGGTGTTCGGCGACCCAGTAGCGGTGGAAACCGCGGGACTCCGCGAGCCGCGCCAGGCGGACGCTGGTGCGCAGGGCGTCGGTGGCGGTGCGGCCCGTGCCGACGGTGGCGAGGTCCAGTACGGAGAGGGGGACGGGGGCGGTGCCTTGTGCCTCGGCCCGGATCTCGTCTGCCGCCACGGGGTGCCTCCTGGGGGGTCGCCTGGGTGTCGATGGCGTCAACAGGAGACTGTCTCCGGTTTATTTCGGGTGCGGGTGCGGGTGCGGTGTGTCATACCTGCACGATCGGCTCCCTGGTGAACAGGGCCCCCAGCCTCGGGGCGTTCACCCTGCGGTCGGTCAGGCGGAGCGCCTCCCAGACGGTGACCTGGCTGGCGGTGAGGACGGGCTTGCCCAGGGACTCCTCCAGGGCGGGGAGGTGGGCGACCGTGCTGAGGGAGGCGCCCGGGACGAGGACCGCGTCGGCCTCGGGGGTGTCGGCGGCGCGCACCAGGGTGAGCAGCTGCCGCTCGTCCCAGGTGGGGGCCTGCCCGGCGTGCACGGACGTCACCTCCAGGCCGCCGGCGCGCAGGAAGGCGGCCAGCTGCCCGGCGGCTTCGGATGTGCCGGGGGTGGCCACGGCGACGCGGCGGGCCTCGATCTCCCTCGCCGCGTGGACGAAGGCGAAGGGCGTGAAGGAGGCGGGCATGCCCGCGGCCTGGGCCAGCGCGCGGATCCGGGCGTGGGCGTCCTCCCACGCGGGCACGGAGCCGTCCACCGACCCCGTCCACACCACGGCCTCGGCGCCCGTCAGGCGCAGTTGCTCACCGCCGGCCGCGAGGCGCTCGGGGTCGTCGACGTCGGCGTGGACCACGTCCACCCGGACGTCGCTGCCCAGCAGCTGCTCGATGCGCGGATAGTCGTCCTTGGCCGCGTGGCCCGCGTGGAGGATTCCGAGTGCGGTCATGTCCTGCCTTCCTGGTGCTCGTCGCACGGTCACCGGGCCCGCGCGCCGTCTCCACAAGCAGCGTCGGCCACGGACCCGCCGCCCGGGTACCCAGCAGACGGAGCGCCGCCCCCGCCATCACCCGGTCGGCGCCAAACCGACGGCAGCGCCCCCGCTCACGGCCGCCAGGTCACGCGGTGCTCCGCCAGTCTCGCCAGGACGGCGTGGTTGGCCTCCCAGCCGTCCGGGAACTTCACCAGGGTTCCCAGCTGGACCGGCTCGGTGGAGGGGTAGTCGTCGAGGAGGTCGCTGACGCCTGCCCGGCAGACGACGATGCAGGCGTGGCGGTGGCGGGAGGCGAGGACGCACAGGCGGCCGGTCTCCAGGTGGAAGGCGGTGGCGTCGGGGCGGCCGGAGAGGGGATGCAGGACGACGGTGACGTCGTACTCGCGACCCTGGAGGCGGTTGGCCGTGTCGACGGTGACGTCCGC
Organism: Streptomyces sp. enrichment culture; assembly: GCF_964272895.1. Lineage (GTDB taxonomy): Bacteria > Actinomycetota > Actinomycetes > Streptomycetales > Streptomycetaceae > Streptomyces. The sequence goes on along the minus strand of NZ_OZ186832.1, from coordinate 2,808,755 downwards.
CGCGCCCAGCTGGGCGAGGGCCGCGCGGATCGCGGCCGCCTGGTCGCGGTGGGCGGTGCCGACGGCGATCCGGTCGGCCGTGAGGGGCGCCGGGTCCGGTGAGCGCTCCGACGTCGCCGCGCCGCCCCGGTCCAGCAGCCGCCGTACCACCGCCGCGACCGCCCGTACCGCCTCCGGGTCCGTGCGCGGCGTGTGGCGGGCGGGCAGCTCCAGCAGGCCCCAGCCGGACTCCGCGGCCTCGTCGATCACCCGGTCGGGGCCCGAACCGTCCGAGGGCACGCCGAAGACGAGCCGCCGGTCGCCGTGGTCCGTGCCGCTGCGGAACGGCGTGTACGGGTAGAACGCGTCCGACACCAGCGGGGCCGCCGACGCCGGGAGCCGCCAGGAGACCGGCAGGCGGTGCTGGGGCAGGCCCGGATTGTGCGCCAGCAGGGTCGTCACCGCCGACGCCGACGGGTCGTACGACAGCCCCGCCCACTGCTCGCTGCCGACGATCGCGAACGGGTCCAGCTGCCCCGGATCACCCACGAACAGCGCCCGCTCGAACAGCCCGGCCACCGCCAGCAGCCCGTCCGAGCGCATCTGGTACGCCTCGTCGACGATCGCGTGCCGCCACGGCTCGTCGACCTTCACATGCGCCCACTTGGCCGCCGTCGAGATCACCACCGGCAGACCGGTCAGCTCGCCCGCCTTCGCCGACTTGCGGACGTTCGGCAGGTCGTCCAGCGCCTTGTCGTACGGGTCGGAGTCGCTGCTGTGCAGCCGCCCCACCGGCAGCTCCGGGCTCTTCTCGGCGAGCCGCAGCACCAGGTCGTCGACCTGCGCGTTGGTCTGCGCGACCACCATCAACGGGCGCCCGGCGTCGGCCAGTTCGAGGGCCGCGCGCACCACCAGCGTGGACTTCCCGGCGCCCGGCGGGGAGTCCACGACGACTCCGCGGTCGGTGCCGTGCACCGTGTCGTGCAGGATCGCCTCGGTGGCCCGGGCCGCGGCGGCGCCCGGGTCGAAAGCGGTCTGCGTGGTCACAGCAGGTCCTCCTCGGTGAGGGCGTCGGGTGCCTCGACGGGCTGCTCGCCCGGCGGGCCGCCGTGCGTCCACGGCGTGTTCTCCGGGTCGGGCAGCTTCGCGCCGCCGCGCTGGTCGTGCTCGAACGTCGTGAAGCAGAGCGTGTCGCCCTTCTCGGGCACGGAACCGGCCTCCGGCTCCTTGCCGCGGCCCATCTTGTCGAGGATGCGCAGCACCACCAGGGCGCCCTCCTCCTCGTACCCGACGAACTCCGCCGTCTGCGGCCTGCCGCCCAGCGAGCGGTACACCCGGGCCCGCTCGCCCAGGTGCGGCCGGTCGTCGGTGCGGACCGTGATCAGCGGGCGGGGGCTCGGCCGTCTGCCCTCGGAGTACGCCATGACGACGTCGGTGACCTCCCCCGCGAACGCCTCCCCGGCCAGCCGCCGCCCGGCCATCACCAGCGGGTCGTCGAGCGCCTCCTGCGCCTCCAGGCGGGCCTGCTCGCGCTCGCGCGCGGCCAGCTTGTTCGCCGCGGTCACCGCGTCGTCGCGGCGCGGCTGCGGGGGCTCGCCGGCCAGGACGCGGTCGCGGTGGCCGGTGAACGACCAGCGGTCGCGGGTCCAGCGCTCCTCCGCGTGCGCGGCCTCGGGCAGCGCGCGCAGCAGGTCCAGGCCGCGCCAGACCGCGTCCCAGGTGGGCAGGGTGCGGCTGCGCACGAGGTCGCGGACATGCCGTTCCGCGGCGCTGAGCGCACCGAGCCGGTCGTCGGCCTGGAGGCCGTCCTCGGCGGCCGCGAGCGCGCTGCGCGCCCTGTCGTACGCCTCGATCGCGGGGGCCAGCAGCTTGTTGTCGAACGCCGGGTCGGTGGACGGACCGGCGGGCGGGTGCACCAGCTGGCCCTCGGCGTCCCGCTCCCGCTCCCGCCGCAGCGCTGCCTCGGCGCCGCTCTCGCCCGGCGGCGGGTCGATCCAGGCGAGCAGGGCGCCCAGATGCTGGTCCTCCAGGGCGGACTGGCCGGTCGCCCAGTGCCGGGCGAGCACCTCGGTCAGGGCCAGCAGCAGCGAGGAGCCCGGCACCCGGGCCCGCTCCCCGAAATGGGTCAGCCAGCGCCCCAGCAGCGGCACCCGCGCGGGTGCCGGGTACGGCGTCTGCGGGTCCTGCTCCGCCGTACGCCGAAACCGCATCGAGCGGCCCAGCAGCCGTACGAACTCCACGCCCGCGCGGCTCGGCACGATCAGCTGCGGCGCGTCCGCGCACAGCTCGGCCTCGACCTTCACGCGCTTGCCGGTCTCCGGGTCGGTCTCGGTGCGCTCGGCGGCCTCCACCGCGTCCGTGTAGGACTCGATGTAGGGCAGCACGGCATCCGCCAGGTCGGCGAGGAACGCGAACCTCAGGTCGCGGTCGCGGGGCTGGGGCACCACCAGCAGCCGGGGCGCGTCCCGGTCGGTGCCGACCAGCGCGCCCAGCGGGGCGCCCGTCTCACCGGCCGTGGTCAGCGGCACGAACACCAGCGGCCGCTCGGCCAGATGCCGGTGCCGCACCGTGGCCAGCGGCTGTGCGACGCCGGCGTCCACGGCCTCCAGCCGGGCGAGCGTGGCGATCAGCGACATACGGCCGCCTCCTGGTGCGCCGATCCTGCCGCGCGCAGCGCTTCCGCGCGCAGCCGGGCCGCCCGGCGCAGGGCCGCCACCGCCGGGTCGGCGGGGTCGCCGGTCGCGCCGCGGGCGGCCGAGAGGACGTCCTTGACCGTCGTCAGCGACCCCAGCTCGGCGCGGACCGGGCGGCCCAGGGCGGTCACGGCGTCGGCCGCGCGGGCGCGGTCGCGGCAGTGGAAGGCGAGGTCGCAGGCGGCCAGGCACTCCGGGGCGTAGGCCGCGGGGACCGCGGCGACGGCCGCCGCCAGCTCCTCGGCGGGCAGCTCGGGGGAGAAGCAGATCCCCTCGGGCAGGGTCGCGGCGATCTCGTCGAGGCGGGTGAGGCGGGCCAGCTGGCGGCTGGTGACCGCCCGCTGCTTGCGGACGTCGACGGCCGAGGCGGTGGGCAGGTAGGAGAAGTCCTTCGGGCACACCAGCACGATCCGGTGGTGCACGCGCGGGGCCGCCTCCAGCCGCGCGGCGACGGCCTCCAGCGCCAGCACGTACACCGCGGCCTGCCGGGCGGCCGCGCCCACCTTCGCCGGGTCGGCCGAACCGTCCAGCATCGGGAAGGACTTGATCTCCACGACCGACCAGGAGCCGTCGGGGTGCACCACCACCGCGTCCGGCTCCAGGAAGGCGGGTGAGCCCGCGACGTCGAGCGCGAGCATCGGATGGTCCAGCAGCGTCCAGGTGCCCGGCGCCCCTGTGGCCTCCCGCAGGGCCAGCGCCGTGCGGGCCGTACGTCCCTCGGGGCCGATCGCCGTCAGGTCGGGCACGCTCGCCTCGTGCGGCGGCTCCTCGCCCGGCGCCAGGGCGCGGTGCACCAGCCGCAGCAGCTCGGCGCCGCCGTCCGCCTTGACCTTCGCCTCGAAGGCGTTGCCACGGGTGATCGCGAACTGGGACTGGCCGAACGCCGAGGGCGAGCCCAACGCGGTCGCCAGCGCCGCCTTGTTCACCCCCGCGCCGTCGAGGATCGCGCGTCGCCGGCACCCCGGATTGGCGGCCAGGGCCGCGAGGGCGCGGGCGTCCAGCGCCTTGGCCGCGACCTCGGGGCCGCGCAGCTCAGCGAGCCGCTGCCGGAGCCCCGTCGCCCGCGTCCGCGGGGGAGGCGTCCGGCTCGGCTCCCGAGGAGAGGGCGGACTCGCGCTGCCGTGGAATTCGCTCACCCGCCGAAGTCTGGCATCCGCCACTGACAATCGGGGCGTGCGTGTCCTCGGAGGTCTGCGCGGAGAGCTGCGAGCGGGCCGCCCAGCGGTCCCGGATCCGGCCCGCCGCCCGCAGCACCAGCGGCGTCAGCAGCAGCCCGACGCCCATCACCGCGGCGCCCGCGACCGCGTCGAGGAAGTAGTGGTTGGCGGTGCCCATCACCACCAGTGTGGTCACCAGCGGGTAGATCACCCCGGCCGCCTTCGCGGTGCGCGTGCCGCCGTAGCGCCACAGGATCACGCCGCACCACAGCGCCCAGCCCACGTGCAGACTGGGCATCGCCGCGTACTGGTTGGTCAGGCCGCCCAGGCCCCGCGGCGCGCTCGCCTCGCCGCCCCACCAGCCGTAGGAGCTGTAGCGGGCCATCGTGTCGACGAAGCCGTATCCGGCGTCGAGCAGCCGGGGCGGGCAGGTCGGCAGCAGGGTGAAGCCGATCAGACCGAGGAACGTCGAGGTCATCAGCCAGGTACGGGCCACCCGGTAGCGCACGGCACGCGACCGGAACAGCCAGATCAGCACCGCGGGCGTGACCAGGTAGTGCAGCGAGGCGTACCAGAAGTCGGCCGGCACACCGATCCATGCCTCGCGGGTGAACAGCCGGTTCAGCGGCTCCTCGGCGTTGATGTGCAGGAACCGCTCCGCGCGCAGGATCGCCAGACCGTGCTCGACGGCCGAGGAGGTGTCGCCGCGGACGAGGAGCCGGCCCGCCGAGTAGCAGACGTACACCAGCAGGATGAGCGGCAGCTCGGACCACCAGCGCGGTCGGGGCGGCGAGACCGCCTTCGCGCGCAACGTCTCGGACTGCGGCATCCGATCGCCCTCCCCCTGTCTCCTCGCGTGGCGTGGAACCGCCCCGGCGGGCCACTTTACGGTGCATGCCACGCCTGTGCGGGGCCCCCGGCCCTCAAAGACGCAGCTCTCGCCCCTCGGGTTGCTCCGCACCGGCGTGCGCGATGATGGAGAGGTTCCGCCTCCGGTTCATCCCGGCCCTGATTTCTCCCGGAAAGGTCCCCCATGGCACCGCGCATCCTGCTGGCCCGGCACGGACAGACCGAGTGGTCGCTGTCCGGCAAGCACACCGGCAGGACGGACGTGCCGCTCCTCGAGGAGGGCCGGCGCGGCGCCAAGCTGCTCGGCGAGCGGCTGCACCGGGTGCCGTACGACGGGCTGCCCGGCGTCGAGGTGCGCACCAGCCCTCTCTCCCGCGCGCGTGAGACGTGCGAACTCGCCGGGTTCGGGGAGCGCGCGACCACCTGGGACGCGCTGATGGAGTTCCACTACGGCGCCTACGAGGGCATGACCCCGGCCGACATCCAGGCGATCCGCCCCGGCTGGCTGATCTGGCGCGACGGCGTCCCCGACGGGGAGACCCTCGCCGAGGTGAGCGCCCGCGCGGACGAGGTCGTCGCCTGGGCGCGCGAGGCCGACCGGGACGTGCTGGTCTTCGCCCACGGGCACATCCTGCGCTCCATAGGGGCCCGCTGGCTGGGCCTGCCCCTCGACTTCGCCGCCCGCATCCGCCTCAACCCCACCTCGCTGTCGGTGCTCAGCTGGGCCTACGGCGAGCCGGCCATCGAGAGCTGGAACGACCTGGGCCACCTGGCGGGCTGAGGCCCGGCGGGGCCGGTGCACGGCGTCCCCGAGTGACGCGTCTCACAAGCCGCGGGGCTCCGTCTCCCCGCCGATCCGCACGCGTGGGGCTCTCACCGGCCGTACGCGCGCGCGTGGGTCACGCCGTGCGCGGAAGCGAGGCGTGCTTCTCCAGGAACCGCGAGACACCGGACGCCCGCCGGTGCGGCAGCAGCACCCGCGCGGTGCCCGCGAGCATCGTCTGGATCCGCGACGACTGCACCTCGCCGAGCAGGTCCAGCACCCGCAGACCGGCGGCGGCGGCCTCGTCCGGGCGTCCCCCGCGCGCGAGGTCGTCCGCCAGCTCGGCCGTGTACAGCGCGATGTTCCGGGTGAAGTGCGGGTCCTGGAGCTGCGCGGCCCGCGCCGCGTGGCGTGCCGCGCGCGGCCAGTCGCCCAGCGTGGACCAGCACTGCGCCTCCAGGCCCTCCAGCTCGGCCTCTCCGTAGAAGCTCATCCACTCGGGGTCGGCGTCCGAGGGGCCTCGCTCGTAGAGGGCCTGCGCGCGCGTGAGGGCCTGGGCGCAGCCGGTGCGGTCGGCGAGCCCCGCCCAGCCGCCGGCCTCGCGCAGCGCGAGCAGCGACATCAGCCGGGCGGAGCCGAGCGGACGCGCGATGCGCTGGGCGGCCTGCGCGGCCCGCACCGCCTCGCGCGGGCGCCCGGTGTCGCGCGCGAGGAACGCCGTGTTGCAGAAGGCGTGCGCCTCCAGGGCGGCGTCGCCGTTCATCCGTGCGGTCGCGAGCGCCTCGGCGTAGTGCGAGCGGGCGTCGTCGAAGCGGCCCGAGTCGTGCGCCAGCCAGCCCACGGAGATGGCCAGCTCGCCGGCGCCGGAGTGGAGCCGGTCGGCGGTGCTCTGCCGGGTCGTGCCCGCGTCCAGCAGCGCGTAGGCGGCGCGCAGCGGGGCGGCCGCGCGCCGGTAGAGGCCGTCGGCGCCGTGCCGGTCGTCGAGCAGCCGGATCCGGCGGACCGCTTCCTCCAGGGCGCCCACCTCGCTCGAACCGGCCCGCCGGCCCGGGCGCTGCGCGGCCGAGGCGTCCAGGGCGAGCCCGAAGGGGGCCAGTGAGGCGGCGGCCACCGTGGCGCCGCCGGTCATGAATGCGCGACGCAGCACGTCGCTCTCCTCGTAGTTGTCGTACGTCTCGTAGGGGTTCTGCGGGTCATACGGATCGCACGCCCCCCGAGTCTCACCGGTGGCTTGTTCCGGGTCGGTGAGGCGGGTGGCGTGCTCCACCGCCGCGGCGGCGCGCGAGCCGCGGCCGCGGACCGCCGAACGCGGGGCGAAGCCCAGGTCGGCGAGCGTGCGGCCGGGGAACATGTGCAGGAACACCCGCTCATACGCGTAGTTGGGGCAGCGGATCTCACCCGCCTCCACCCGTCCGATGTAGCGCGCGTCACAGCTGACCTGCTCGCCGATCTCGCGGGCGGCCCGCCGTACCTCCGCGGCGAACTCGGCCGGGGAACGCCGGCCGCGCAGCCGACGGAAGGCGAGGTTCGGCCGTGGTGGCCGATGAGGCTGGGACGAGGTCACCTTGGACGACGTCATGGCCGGGTCCTCTCGTGCGAACCGTCGAACCATGCCGGTTGCCGGGCGACTTGGCTGATTTGCCACGGTGACGCCCTGTTTCCGGCGGCAAGAACGTACCTGCTGTGGCAAGGGCGGCACGCGGTGTTTGGCTACAAACCGGATATCTCATCCACGATCTGCCATGAACTGCCATCCTTTGCGGCGGACTTCCGCCGTAGCCGTTGACGCCGGGCCGCGTTGAACCCTGTGGACCGGGAGCCGCCCGACTCCCGACCCGCGCGAACGAGGAGGTTCGTAGTGGAGGCCGGGATGTGGGATCTGGTGACGGTGCCGGCGCGGCAGGGGCTGGAGGCGGTCGACATCCTGCGCCGGGGTGCCGGTGACGGGGTCGGGCCGGTGCTGCACGACGACGGCCGCGGAACGCTGGGCTTCCTGGTGCCGCCGGGGACCGCGGCGGCGTGGGACATGCCCGGCAGCACCTGCGTGGAGACCGAGGGGCGGGGGCTGAGCCTCGTGGCGCCGGCGCCGCCCGTGGAGGGGTCCGACTGGCTGCTGCCGCCCGGTGACGCCCACCTCGCGACGGACCCCGTGGTGCTGCGGGCGGCACTGGGGGAGGCGGCGCGGCTGATCGAGGCGGCGGACAGCTGCCGCTGAGGCCGGACGGGCTCCCGTGGTGCGCGGCTGCCGCCGAGGCGCGGGTGGGCTGGCCCGCGCGGGCGCCTCGGGCGGGGCCCCGTACGAGCTGGGACAATGGCGTCCATGGGAAAGTCCAGGAAACCCCGGCGCGAGGCCGTCGCGGCCGTCGTCGAGACCGTCGACGGCGGGCTCGCCGAGCTGATACCGGACCGCGACCGGGCGCGGGCCTGGACGCTGCTGATCGACGGGGCGCCGCAGTCGCACGTCGACCTGGACGACCCCGCCCACCTGTCGTTCGAGTACCAGCGCCGCCTCGGACACGTCGTCGACCTCGCCGCGCCGCCCGGGCGGCCCGTCCAGGCCGTGCACCTGGGCGGGGGCGCTCTGACGCTGGCCCGCTATGTGGCCGCCACCCGGCCCCGGTCCACCCAGCAGGTCGTGGAGTTCGACGGCCCCCTCGTGCAGCTGGTGCGCCGGGAGCTGCCGTGGGAGCCGAACGCGCGGATCCGGGTGCGGTCCGTCGACGCCCGTGAGGGGCTCGCCAAGGTGCCGGACGGGTGGGCCGATCTGATCGTCGCCGATGTCTTCAGCGGGGCGCGCACCCCCGCGCACCTGACCTCCACGGAGTTCCTCGACGAGGTCCGCAGGGCGCTGCGGCCGGGCGGCCTGTACGCGGCCAACCTCGCCGACGGGCCGCCGCTCGCGCATCTGCGGGGCCAGATCGCCACCGCCGCCGCCCGCTTCGCCGAGCTCGCCCTGATCGCCGACCCGACGGTCCTGCGCGGCCGGCGCTTCGGCAACGCCGTGCTCGTCGCCGGCGACCTCCCGCTGCCGCTGGCCGAGCTGACCCGCCGTACCGCCTCCGACCCGCACCCCGGACGCGTGGAGCACGGGCGGGCCCTCACCGACTTCGCGGGCGGCGCCGTACCGGTGACGGACGCGGCGGCGGTGGCCTCCCCGGCGCCCCCGGCGTCGGTCTTCCGCTGAGCGCCGCTCAGTAGGTGCCGACCTCCACCCGCGGCGGACCGTCGTGCCAGGTGCAGAACACCGACACCCGCTCGGCACCGGAGCCGAACTCCACCCGGATCCACGACTGCGTCTTCCACACCTGCATCGACCAGCCCGTCTCCGGGGTCGCCGAGACCAGCGTCGCGTACGAGCCGCGCAGATCGAACACGGCCCGCCCGCCGTCGGTGGCGTAGCTCCGCACCTCGCCGGAGGCGGGGCTCCCCGAGACGCCGGCGGACGGCGCCGTGGGCTCCGAGGGCCGAGGGCCGCTCGGCCCGGCGGGCTCCGAGGGCCTGGGCGAAGGCGTGGCGGTGGGGCTGGGGCTGGGCGACGGCTGGGAGCGGCGGGTGCTCGCCGGGGACGGGGTCGGCTCCGGCTCCCGCGGGGTCGCGTCCGCCGTGACCGGCAGGGCGCGCGGCGGGTCGTAGGCCGTGCCGTCCAGGGCCGTGCGCACCCCCCACCACGACAGCGTGACCGCCGCGCCCGTGGCGAGCGACCACGCCAGTGCGTGTACGAGTCCTCTGCGCATCGCGGGCCATCCTGCCTCACGGGCACCGCCGTGTGCACAGGCGCCGAGTTGTCCACAGGCTCCGGTCCGGCTCGCCCGCATGGCGTACGGTGCGGCGCATGGCAAGTGTGCTCGTGGTCGAGGACGACCAGTTCGTACGCTCGGCGCTGATCCGGCAGCTGACCGACGCCGCCCACACCGTGCGCAGCGTCGGCACCGCGCTGGAGGCGCTGCGCGAGGTCGCCCACAACCGGTTCGACGTGGTCGTCCTGGACCTCGGACTGCCCGACCTGGACGGGTCCGAGGCGCTGAAGATGCTGCGCGGCATCACCGACGTCCCGGTGATCATCGCCACCGCGCGGGACGACGAGACGGAGATCGTACGGCTGCTGAACGCGGGCGCGGACGACTATCTGACCAAACCGTTCTCGGTGGAGCATCTGTCGGCCCGGATCGCCGCCGTGCTGCGCCGCTCCCGTGCCGCCGCCGGGGAGGCCGCCCCCTCCGACGTGCTGCGCGTGGGCGGGCTGACCGTCGACCCGCTGCGCCGCCAGGCCGAGCTGGACGGCGTCCGACTCGACCTCACCCGCCGCGAGTTCGACCTGCTCGCCTTCCTCGCGGGCCGGCCCGGTGTCGTCGTCCCGCGCCGGGAGCTGCTCGCCGAGGTGTGGCAGCAGTCCTACGGCGACGACCAGACCATCGACGTCCATCTGTCCTGGCTGCGCCGGAAACTGGGCGAGACCGCCGCCAACCCCCGCTATCTGCACACCCTGCGGGGCGTCGGCGTGAAGCTCGAACCGCCCGGAGGGGATCCGTCGCGATGAGGTGGGCGCTGGTCAAGGTCTCGCTCGCGGTCACCGCCATGGTCGTGATCGCCTTCGCCGTGCCGCTCGGGCTCGTCATCCGGGAGACCGCCCGCGACCGCGCCTTCTCGGGCGCCGAGCGGGACGCGGCGGAGATCGCGCCCGCGCTGTCCATCACCACCGACCGCGACCAGCTGGAGCGGTTCGTCGCCTCCGCGGGTTCGGACGCCGCCGGAACCGCCCTGCACATACCCGCGGGCGCGGGCACACCGGCCGTCGAGATCGGCCACCGGCGGGCCGCCGTCGAGGACATCGAGGCCACCCGCAGGATGGGCCGCGCCTCCACCGCGAAGGCGCCCGGCGGTTCGGTGCTGCTCCAGCCGGTCGCGCTCAGCTCCGGGCAGATCGCCGTGGTCGAGGTGTACGTGCCCGACGCCGCCGTCGACAAGGGCGTCGGCACCGCCTGGGCCGTGCTCGCCGCCGTCGGACTCGCCCTGATCGTCGGGTCGGTGGCCGTTGCCGACCGGCTGGGCGCGCGCATGGTGCAGCCCGCCCGGCGGCTGGTCCGGGGCGCCCGCGAGCTCGGCGAGGGCAGGCTCGGCGCGCGGGTCCCGGAGGAGGGGCCGACCGAGCTGCGGCTGGCGGCGGTCGCCTTCAACTCCATGGCCGACCAGGTCGTCCAGCTCCTCGCCAACGAGCGGGAACTGGCCGCCGACCTGTCCCACCGGCTGCGCACCCCGCTGACCGTGCTGCGGCTGAACGCGGCCTCCCTGGGCGAGGGCCCGGCCGCCGAGCAGACCCGCGCCGCGGTCGCCCAGCTGGAGCGGGAGGTGGACACCATCATCCGCACCGCGCGGGAGGCCAAGCCGCAGACCACGGCCGCCGGTCCCGGCGGGGGCTGCGACGCGGCCGAAGTGGTCCGCGAACGCATGGAGTTCTGGTCGGCGCTCGCCGAGGACGAGGGCCGCAAGTGGCGGGTCGCCGGGGTGGAGCGGCCGGTGCGCATCCCCGTGGCCCGCGCCGAGCTGGCCGCCGCCCTCGACGCGCTGCTGGGCAATGTCTTCCGGCACACCCCGGAGGGCACCGCCTTCGCGGTCGACGTGCACAACGGCGAGGACGCGGTGATCGTCCTGGTCTCCGACGCGGGCCCCGGCATAGCCGACCCCGAGGCGGCGATGGCGCGTGGCCGCGGCTCCGGCAGCGACGGCTCCACCGGGCTCGGCCTGGACATCGTGCGGCGCCTCGCGGAGTCCACCGGCGGTGACGTACGGATCGGCTCGTCCGTGCTGGGCGGCACGGAGATACGGGTCTGGATCCAGCTCGACGCTCGCACGGGGGCGCAGAGCAGGCGCGGCCACCGCGGGAGGGTACGGCGACGGCGGGGGCGGTGAGGGATATCGGCGCCTCTTCGCCGCACCCGCTCACCGGTCTCCACCTTTAAGCCGTCCCGATCCCTTCCTTAAGCCCGGCCTAAGATCCTCAACCCCCGCCCGGATCAGGCGCTTTGCCCGGTTCCGGATCGCTAGCGTGCTGCCGCACCCCACACCCCCGAGTCCCCGTAGAGCAGAAGGCAGGCACGCGATGAGCACGCACCGGCGCAGGATCGGCGGCAGGACCAAGGCGATCGGCGGGCTGGTCGCCGCGGCCGTGGCGGGCGGCGGCGCGTTCCTGTTCACCGGCACCGCCCAGGCCGCGGGCGTCGGCGCCGCGTACACCAGGACCAGTGACTGGTCGACCGGCTACACCGCGCAATACGTCGTCACCAACAACAGCGGCCAGAGGCAGGGCGCCTGGAAGCTGGAGTTCGACCTGCCGGCCGGCACGAAGCTCGGCTCGCTGTGGAACGCGGAGTCCAGCGTCTCGGGGCAGCACGTCACCGTGACGCCGCCCAAGTGGGACTCGGACGGACTGGCGGCGGGCGAGTCCGTCACCGTCGGCTTCGTGGTCAACGGCACGGCGGATCCGACGGGCTGCCGTATCGACGGCGGCGCCTGCTCGGCCGACGGCGGCGCCACCCCGCAGCCCACCGGCCGCCCCACCCAGCCGCCGACCCCCACCGCCACCCCCACCACGACCCCCACGGTGCGGCCGACCCCCACACAGACGGCGACCCCCACCCCCACCGCCTCCCCCTCGCAGAGCACCGGCACCGGCTCCCCGGCCGCCGCCGGCTTCGCGCCGTACGTCGACACCAGCCTCTACCCGTCCTTCGACCTCCTGGCGAGCGCCAGGGCCACCGGCGTCAAGCAGTACAACCTCGCCTTCGTCACCGACGGCGGCGGCTGCACCCCGAAGTGGGGCGGCGTCACGGACCTGGCGAGCGACGCGGTCGCCGCGCAGATCGGCGCCCTGCGGGCCGAGGGCGGTGACGTGCGGGTCTCCTTCGGCGGCGCCGCCGGACACGAACTGGCCACCGCCTGCTCCTCGGCCGACGCCCTGGCCGCGGCCTACGGCAAGGTCGTCGACGCCTACAGGCTCACCAAGGTCGACTTCGACGTCGAGGGCGGCGCGCTGCCCGACGCGGCCGCCAACACCCGCCGCGCCCAGGCGATAGCCCAGCTCCAGCGGCGGCACCCCGGCCTGGACGTCTCCTTCACCCTGCCGGTGATGCCCGAGGGCCTGACCCAGGACGGCGTGAACCTGCTGGCGGACGCCAAGAGGAACGGCGTGCGGATCAGCGCCGTGAACATCATGGCCATGGACTACGGCCCCGCGTACAGCGGCGACATGGGCACCTACGCCGAACAGGCCGCCACCGCCACCCAGGCCCAGATCAAGAGCGTCCTCGGCCTCTCCGACGCCGCCGCCTGGAAGACGGTCGCCGTCACGGCGATGATCGGCGTCAACGACGTCGTCTCCGAGATCTTCAAGGTCGACGACGCCACCCAGCTGGTGGCCTTCGCCGAGGCCAAGGGGCTCGGCTGGCTCTCCATGTGGTCCGCCACCCGCGACCAGCAGTGCCCGGGCGGCACCAAGAACGCCGCCGACGCCACCTGCAGCTCGATCCTTCAGGACAAGTTCGCCTTCACCAAGGCGTTCGCCGCCTACCGGCAGCGCTGACCGCCCCCCCACGGTGAGAAGCGGGCGCGGCACCCTCCCCCCGGAGGGTGCCGCGCCCGCCGCCGTCAGACCGACTCCACCTCCGGCAGCACCCCGGTCCGCGCCGCCCGCCCGTACCAGTGGGCGCTCGACTTCGGGATGCGGGCCAGGGTCGCGTAGTCCACGTACACCGCGCCGAAGCGCTTGCTGTAGCCGTAGGACCACTCGAAGTTGTCCATGAGGGACCAGAGGTAGTAGCCGCGCACATCGGCGCCGTCCGTGATGGCACGGCGGACGGCCGCGAGGTGGCCGTGGAGGTAGGCGATGCGCTCGGGGTCGTGGACGCGGCCGTCGGGGTCGGGCTTGTCGTCGTAGGCCGCGCCGTTCTCGGTGATGTAGAGCGGCACGCCCGGCGCCTCGCGGGAGAAGCGCATGATCAGGTCGTGCAGGCCGGTCGGGTCGATGGTCCAGCCCATCTCCGTGCGCTCGCCCGGCGTCTGGTGGAAGGCCACGTCCTCCGAGCCCGGCCAGGGGGAGCTGTCGCTGGCGCCGTGACCGTCGGCGCGCGGGCCCTTGGGGGCGCGCTCGGCGGCCGAGACGAGGGCCGGCGTGTAGTAGTTGATGCCGAGCGCGTCCAGCGGCTGGTGGGCGGTGCGCACGTCACCGTCCCGGACGAAGGACCAGTCCGTGACCGACGCGGTCGCCGACAGCAGCGACTCGGGGTAGGCGCCGTGCAGCATCGGGCCGTGGAAGACGCCGTTGGCCAGATCGTCGATGCGGCGCACGGCCGCCAGGTCCGCGGGGTCCTGCGAGAAGGGGCGCACCACCGAGGAGTTGAGGCTGACGGCCACGGCGTTGCGGGCCGGCATCACCGAGCGCAGGGCGGTGGCCCCGAGCCCGTGCGCGAGGTTGAGGTGGTGCGCGGCGCGCAGCGCGGCGGCGCCGTCGGTGCGGCCGGGGGCGTGCACGCCGGAGCCGTAGCCCAGGAAGGCGGAGCACCAGGGCTCGTTGAGCGTGATCCACTGCTCCACCCGGTCGCCGAGCGCCTCGCCGACGATCTGCGCGTACTCGGCGAACCGGTACGCGGTGTCCCGCACCGGCCAGCCGCCCGCGTCCTCCAGCTCCTGCGGCAGATCCCAGTGGTAGAGGGTGAGGGCCGGCTTGATGCCCTTGTCCAGGAGCTCGTCGACCAGCGCACGGTAGAAGTCCAGGCCCCGCTGGACCGCCGGCCCCCGCCCGGTGGGCTGCACCCGGGACCAGGAGACGGAGAAGCGGTACGCGTTCAGACCCAGCTCGGCCATCAGCGCCACGTCGTCGCGGAAGCGGTGGTAGTGGTCGACGGCGATGTCGCCGTTGTCGCCGCCGGCCGTCTTGCCGGGCGTATGACTGAAGGTGTCCCAGATCGAGGGCGTGCGGCCGTCCTCCCGCACCGCGCCCTCGATCTGGTACGCGGAGGTGGCCGCGCCCCAGAGGAAGGCGGGCGGGAAGGTCACCGGGGTCGCCGGCGGAACGGGCTCAGGCATGGAAGCGCTCCCATCGGTGGTCGTGAAGACCTGTGAGAAAGAGAGAAGAGGAGAGGAGGAGAGGGGGGAGGACGGAGGGGACCGGGGCGGCGGTGGCCCGGCCCCCGAGGGGCCCCGTGGCGGTCGCGGACGGACCGCCCGACGGAACGGCGGCGAAGCGGCGCCGGGCGTCAGCCCTTCACCGCGCCCTGCATGATGCCGCCCACGATCTGCTTGCCGAAGATCGCGAAGACCAGCAGCAGCGGCAGCGTGCCCAGCAGCGCGCCCGCCATGATCAGTGACTGGTCGGGCGTGTAGCCCCGGCCGAGGCCCGCCACCGCGACCTGCACGGTCGGATTGCCGGTCTGGGTGAGCACCAGGAACGGCCACAGGAAGTCGTTCCAGGTCTGCACGAACATCAGCATGCCGAGGACCGCCATCGCGGGGCGGGCCGCCGGGAACACCACGTGCCAGATCACCCGCCAGCTGCTGGCGCCGTCCACCCGGGCGGCCTCGATGATCTCGTCCGGCAGCGCCTGGAGCAGGTACTGCCGCATGAAGAACACCCCGAACGCGCTCACCAGCGACGGGAAGATCACCGCCTGGAGCTGGTCGGTCCAGTCCAGCTTGGCGACCATCATGTACAGCGGGATCACGCTCAGCTGCGGCGGCACCATCATCGTGCCGATCACGATGAGCATCAGCGCGTTGCGGCCCTTGAACCGCAGCTTGGCGAAGGCGAACCCGGCGATCGTCGACAGGAACACGATGGTCGCCGCCGAGATCCCCGCCACGATCGTGGTGTTGAGGAATGCCTCGCCGAGGTTGGCGTCGGTCCAGGCCAGCTCCAGGTTGTCGAAGAGGTTGGAGCCGAACCAGAACGGCGGCGGGGTCTGGGCCAGCCGGTTGTTGTCACGGGACGCGGCGATCGCCGTCCACACCAGCGGCAGCAGCGAGACGATCGTGAACAGCGCGAGGATGACGTAGGCGAGGGGCCCGGCGTGCAGCGTGCCGCCCGCCCGCGCGGACCGCGGCCCGCGCTTACGGGACTTGGGCGGCGGGGTCAGTGTCGTCGTCACGGCCGGTTCTCCTTAACTACTGGCGCGCAGCCGGCGCGAGATGACGTAGTTGACGATCCCGATCACGATGAGGATCAGGAACATCGTCCAGGCGATGGCGGAGGCGCGGCCCAGGTGCTGGTTCACCCAGCCCTGCTCGTACAGGTACAGGCCGAGCGTCTGGAACTGGTGCTGACTGCCGCCCGAGGCGCCCTTGTTGGCGTCGAACAGCAGCGGCTCGCCGAACAGCTGCGAGGCGCCGATCGTCGACACCACGACCGTGAACAGGATCGTGGGCCGCAGCGAGGGCAGGGTGACGTGCAGGAACTGCTTCCAGCGGCTGGCGCCGTCCAGCGCCGCCGACTCGTACAGATCCTGCGGGATGGCCTGCATCGCCGCCAGGTAGATCAGCGCGTTGTAGCCGGTCCAGCGCCAGATGACGATCGTGGACACCGCGATCTGCGAGGGCCACTTGTCGTTCTGCCAGTCGATGTTGTCGATGCCGACGGTCCCCAGCGCCCAGTTGATCATGCCGTAGTCGCGGCCGAAGAGCAGCACGAAGACCAGCGAGGCGGCGGCGATCGAGGTGGCGTACGGGGCCAGCATCACGACCCGGTAGAAGGTCGAGGCGCGCAGCTTGTAGTTGAGGATGTGGGCGATGCCCATGGCCATCAGCAGCTGCGGGACGGTGGAGATGATGCCGATGGTCAGGGTGTTCTTCGCCGCGTTCCAGAAGAAGTCGTCGTCGAAGATCCGGGTGTAGTTGCGCAGGCCCACCCAGTCCATGTCCGTCGGCGCGGTCAGCTCCACCTGGTGCAGCGAGGCCCAGCCGGTGTACGCCAGCGGGAACAGGCCGAAGGCCAGGAAGAGCAGGAAGAACGGCGAGACGAAGACATACGGGCTCCAGCGCATGTCCCGCTGCCAGCGCCGGGACAGCTTGTCCCTGCGGCGCCGCTCCTGCTCGGTCGCCGGGCCGGGCTGCGGGCGGCCCGGGGCCGCGCCCCCCTCGGTGGAGGGGGACGCGGCGGCGGTGTCGTGCCCCGTGCTCATACGGGTCACTGGTCCAGGTTGTTGTCGATGGTCTTCACGGCCGTCTCCCATGCCTCCTTGGGCGACTTGCCCTGGGCGACGAGGATCACGCCGTTGTCGGTCAGGCCCTGCTGGATGATCTGGTCCTTCGGGCCGATCACCTGGACCGGGCTGTTCTTCGCGGCCTCGGCGAAGATCGTGCCGATCGGGGCGTCACCGGTCATGTCGTTCTTGGCGCCGGTGACCTCGGGGGTGGTGTACGCGCTCGGGGTGCTGGGGAAGCTGCCCTGCACGGCGAACAGCTTGGCCTGCTGCTCGGGAGCGGTCAGCCAGGCGGCGAGCTTGGCGGCCTCCTCGGTGTTCTTGCCGGACTTGGGCACGGTGAGGAAGGAGCCGCCCCAGTTGCCGGACTTGGGCGCCTGGGCGACGTCCCACTTGCCCTTGGCCTCCGGCTTGGACTTGCCCTTGATGTAGCCGAGCATCCACGGCGGGCAGGACATCGCCGCGAACTTGCCGTTGGCGATCGTCGTGTCCCAGGCGGGCTGGAACTGCGTCTGGTTGCCGACCAGTCCGTCCTCGGCGGCCTGCGCGGTGAGGTCGAACGCCGCCTTCACGGCCGGGTTGGTCTTGTAGATGACCTCGCCGGAGGCGTCGTAGAACTTCTCCTTCTCACTGCTGAGGATCGCGTTGATCAGACCGCCGGGGGAGTCCATGAAGGTGGTGCCCTCGGGCGCCTTCTTCTGGTAGTCGCGGCCGACCTCGACGAACTTCTTCCAGTCGCCCGCCCACAGCTTGCCGACCTCCTCGCGGTCGGTGGGCAGACCGGCGGCCTTGAACAGGTCGGTGCGGTAGCAGATGGCCATCGGGCCGACGTCGGTGCCGAGACCCACGGTCTGGCCGTCCTGGGTGGTGGCCTGCTGCCACTTCCACTCCAGGTAGTCGCTCTTCTTGCCGTACTTCGACAGGTCGAGCAGCTTCGAGGACTGGGTCTGGACGATCTCGGCGATGTTGCCGACCTCGACGCCCTGGATGTCCATCAGACCGCTGTTGGTGGTGAGGTGGTTGACGAGCGCGGGATAGTAGTTCTCGTTCCGCTCGACCACGTTCTCCTTGATCGTGATGTCCGGGTTGAGCTTCATGTACTCGTCGTAGAGGCCGGCCTCCTTGAAGCCGAACGTGCCGAAGAGCCCCAGCGTGATGGTGGTCTTGCCCTTGCCGCCGCCGTCCGACCCGCCCGACCCGTTGTCGTCGCCGTCGTCGGCACAGCCTGCCAGCAGGCCGGCTCCCAGCGACGCGACAGCCGCGAGGGCGACCGCCCTGCGTCGGGTACCGATACGTGCTCGCATTGCGTCCTCCTGTTGCCCTGACGTGCCGACCCCCCGGCCGAAAAAGTGATGCTCGGGCCCATCTGCTCTCGTTGCGGCTCGGGCGGGGAACGTGCGGGATATGTATGACCCAGGTAGTGTGGGAGCGCTCCCATCGGTGATGTGTTGAAGGTTCGTGGGTTCGGGCGAGGGTGTCAAGGGAGCGGACGGGGTCAGATGCGTTCGGTTATCGGGCTGTTAACTGGAACGGCGACGTCCGGACCGGCGGACCGCACGCGTGCGGGCGGCGACCGGAATCAGTCGCCTGGGCGCCCGCGCAAGCCGCGGAAGGTCCCCGCGGCAGCCGGAAAACGGCGCCCCGCGCCCCGGCGGGGCACGGAAGCGGAATCCGGGGCGGTGGCGCTGTCGGACAGGGCTGTTAGATTCCTGGCCGACGTGATGTGACGGGAGGGCGGACCCCATGGCAAGCCACGGAGCACGAGGCCGCAGCGGCGGCAGGCCGACCCTCGAAGAGGTCGCCGCGCGGGCCGGAGTGGGCCGGGGCACGGTCTCGCGGGTGATCAACGGCTCGCCCCGGGTCAGCGACGCGACCCGCGCGGCGGTCGAGGCGGCGGTCGCGGAACTGGGGTACGTCCCGAACACGGCGGCCCGCGCGCTCGCGGCCAACCGCACCGACGCCATCGCCCTGGTGGTGCCCGAGCCGGAGACCCGGTTCTTCGCCGAGCCGTACTTCTCGGACATCGTCAAGGGCGTCGGCGCCGAGCTGTCCGACACCGAGATGCAGCTGCTGCTGATCTTCGCGGGCAGCGACCGGGAGCGGCGCCGGCTCGCCCAGTACCTGGCCGCGCACCGGGTGGACGGCGTCCTGCTGGTCTCGGTGCACGCCGACGACCCGCTGCCGGACCTGCTCTCCCAGCTGGAGATACCCGCGGTGATCAGCGGCCCCAGGTCGGCCGCGGAGACGCTGACCTCCGTCGACTCCGACAACTACGGCGGGGCCCGCTCGGCCGTGGAGCACCTGCTCTCGCGCGGCCGGCGCCGCATCGCGCACATCACCGGCCGCCTGGACGTCTACGGCGCCCAGCGCCGCGTCGACGGCTACCGGGCCGCCCTCGCCGAGGCGGGCCACGACGTGGACGAGAGTCTGATCGAACCGGGTGACTTCAGCGAGGACGGCGGTGTGCGCGCCATGACGGCGCTGCTGGACCGCCACCCCGACCTGGACGCGGTGTTCGCCGCGTCCGACGTGACGGCGGCGGGCGCCCGGCAGGTGCTGCGGGCGGCGGGCCGCCGGATACCGGACGACGTGGCGCTGGTCGGCTACGACGACTCGGCCATCGCCCGCCACATGGAGCCGCCCCTGACCAGCGTCCGGCAGCCCATCGAGGAGATGGGCCGCCGCATGATCGACCTGCTGCTCGCCGAGATCGCCGACCGGCGCCCGGCGGCCTCCCGCGGGCTGGAGCGCCGCCAGGTGGTCCTGCCGGCAAAACTGGTGGCGCGGGCGTCCTCCTGAGCCGGGGGCGGTGCGCTCCGCGGGGGTGGGGGCCGGGCCCTTCAGGGCCGGGCCGCGCCGTGACGCCGGGCCGGGTCCTGGAAACGCATCAGGCGGTGACCTTCTCGCGAAGGTCACCGCCTGATGACTCAGGGTGAGTGACGGGACTCGAACCCGCGGCATCCTGGACCACAACCAGGTGCTCTACCAGCTGAGCTACACCCACCATGACCGGTGGTCCGAGGAGTGTTCTCCCCGACCGGCCGAGAAGAAGTCTACAGGGTCCGAAGGGGTGCTCGCGCACAGGTTTTCGCGCGGGCTCCTACGAGGCCGGAAGGACGTGCTTGGCGGCGATGGCCTTGGCGGTCTCGGAGTCCGGGCCGGGCTCGGGGACGAAGATGGCCTCGCGGTAGTAGCGCAGCTCGGCGATCGACTCGCGGATGTCGGCGAGGGCGCGGTGGTTGCCGTTCTTCTCCGGGCTGTTGAAGTAGGCCCTCGGGTACCAGCGGCGGGCCAGCTCCTTGACGGAGGAGACGTCCACGATCCGGTAGTGGAGGTAGTCCTCCAGCGTCGGCATGTCCCGCAGCAGGAACCCGCGGTCGGTGCCGACGGAGTTGCCGCACAGCGGGGCCTTGCCGGGCTCCTTCACGTGTTCGCGGACGTACGCCAGGACCTGCTCCTCGGCGTCCCGCAGCGTCGTGCCGTCCGCCAGCTCGGCGAGCAGCCCGGACGCGGTGTGCATCTGACGCACCACCTCCGGCATCGTCTCCAGGGCGGAGTCCGGCGGACGGATGACGATGTCCACACCCTCGCCGAGCACGTTCAGCTCGGAGTCGGTGACGAGGGCGGCCACCTCGATGAGCGCGTCGTCGGACAGCGAGAGGCCGGTCATCTCGCAGTCGATCCACACCATGCGGTCGTTCATGTGTCTCACCTTACGGGGGAGGGGGTTCCGCTGAGGAGTGGCGGCGGGGCGGGGGTGTGTGGAGGGTGGCGCCTACGCGCAGGTGAACCGCCCGGCCCGCGGCCGGCGTCCGCTCCGGGCCCCGCGGCCGGCGCCCGCTCCCGGGGCCCCGTACGGCGAACCGCCCGGCGGCCAGGGGTTGCCTGGTGCCGGGCGGTGGGGTGGGTCAGATGCCGGTGCGCTGGCCCGGAAGGCTGGCCAGGGGGACCGCTCCCGCGGTGGCGGTGCGGCGGGCCTGGATCGGGACCGGGCCGTCCGGGTGCAGCACGGTCGGCGGACCCTGCGGCGGGGCGAGCGAACCCGACGCGCCGGTCGGCGTGGGCGTCGGCCCCGTCGTGCCCTCGCCGCTGTCCGTCCGCTCGCTCTGCGGCCTGCGCGCCCGGTAGGCCGCACGGTACGCGGCCGGGGACGACCCGAGCTGCCGGCGGAAGTGCCCGCGCAGGGCCACGGGGGAGCGGAAGCCGCAGCGGCCCGCCACCTCGTCCACCGAGTAGTCGGACGTCTCCAGCAGGCGCTGGGCCTGAAGGACCCGCTGAGTGATCAGCCACTGCAGCGGGGCCGAGCCCGTCAGCGAGCGGAAGCGGCGGTCGAACGTACGGCGGGACATGTAGGCCCGCGCCGCCAGCGTCTCCACGTCGAACTGCTCGTGGAGGTGCTCCAGCGCCCAGGCGACGACCTCGGCGAGCGGGTCGGCGCCGATCTCCTCCGGTAAAGACCGATCGAGATAGCGCTCCTGGCCGCCCGAACGGCGCGGTGGGACCACCAGCCGCCGGGCCAGCGCGCCCGCCGCCTCGTTGCCGTGGTCCGTGCGCACGATGTGGAGGCAGAGGTCGATCCCCGCGGCCGTACCGGCCGACGTCAGCACATCGCCGTCGTCGACGAACAGCTCTCTGGGATCGACGTGCACCGACGGATAGCGCTTGGCCAGCGTCGGCGCGTACATCCAGTGGGTGGTCGCGGGACGGCCGTCCAGCAGGCCGGCAGCCGCGAGCACGAACGCCCCGGTGCACAGCCCCACGATGCGGGCTCCCTCTTCGTGCGCCCGGCGCAGCGCGTCGAGCGCCTCCGCCGGTGGCGGGGAGGTGATCGACCGCCAGGCCGGCACGACGACGGTGCCCGCCCGTGAGATCGCCTCCAGGCCATGCGGTGCGCTGAGTTCCAGGCCCCCCGTGGTCCGCAGCGGACCGTCCTCGCCCGCGCACACCAGCAGTCGGTAGCGCGGTACGCCGGCGTCCTGGCGGTCGATCCCGAACACCGACAGCGGAATGGAACTCTCGAAGATGGGGCCGCCGCTGAACAGCAGCACCGCGACGATCTCCTTGCGGCGTCGCCCGGAGAGTTTCCGGGCCGCGGTGTCCGGCGCGGCAGTGGAGTCGTGGCTCATACTGCTAAGCCCCCCTCGGTGATCGCGGCTCCTCGGTTGTGTCGCTCCTGCACGTTTCCCCTCGGTCCTGCACGAGTCCCCCGCCGTAAGACAATCAAGATCGAATCTACTGCGTCACGCCATGCCTCGGTGACCAGTCTCGGCACCCGGCACATTGTCGACATGGCAACTTGGCGTAAAGCATTCGATCACGAAGGGTTGCACTCGCGAGCCGCGCAGGGAAGTGCGCCTTGTCGCGGTGGCCGATCCACGTAGGGTGCGCGGGGCGTGAGGGACCCTTTCCGCGCAGGTCGAACGGGGGTTGGGGGGTGTTCGGGAGGGGGGTTCGACAGGTTTGAGAAGTTGGCTGAAAACCGGTGGGCGAGGGTGCGAAAACCGGTCAGTCGACCGGTGATTTCTCGCCCGTTCGACGACCCGGCCGACGCGCCGCCGTGCCCTCGCGGTGGCGTTCGGACCGGCGCAGCAGCACCCGGCACACCGCGGTGACCGCCGCGAGGCCCAGGGCGCTGCCGGCGGCCCCCGCCAGTGACGTGCCGTACCCGACGAGGACCACCGGGACCAGGACACAGCTGAAGGCCGCCCAGCGGACCACCTCGGTCGAGGGCTCCGGAGCGGCGCCGTGCGGGGGTGTGGGGGACGAGGGCATCGCAGACTCCCTGGGGCGGTGGGTCACCGTGATCAACGCACGGGCGGCGGGTCGGTCACCTGTGAAATCTGCTTGAATCCTGATCGAATCGCCTGTACAGGGCAGCAACCATTGCGTTACGGGCGTCCCCTCGTGCATGCTCCCTGGAACCCCCGCGCCGGATGCGCGGGATCTGGGCTAAGGAGGCGTGCCGCCGTACCCTTGGGGGTATGGGGTTGGGAAGATGTTTCCCGGACACAGCTCCGCCGCACACTGTCGTCCCACCCACTTAAGGATCACGACGCCGAGACAGCCATGGCCGGTCACGAATTCTTCGAACCCGCGGACCGCAAGCGGCCGGTCGCCGACCCCACGGCGGCCGATCCCCTGGCGGCCGAAGAGCCACGCCATCCGTGCGACCCCGCGTTCAAGCACGGAGTGGTCGTCGGCTTCGACGGCTCGACCTCCAGCGAGCGCGCCCTCGCGTACGCCATCGGCATGGCCCACCGCTCCGGCTCGGGCCTGATCATCGTGCACGTCGCCAACCGGCTGCCGACCACCGTGTGGGCGGGCTGCGAGCCGCCCGTCTTCGTGGACGTGCCGGACCACCGCACCGAGGTGCTGGGTCTGGAGCTCGCCTGCGCGGACTACCTCGCCGAGGTGCCGTGGATCCTGGTCGAGCGCGGCGGTGACATCTGCCACGAGCTCGAAGAGGTGGGGCGCGAGTACGAGGCCGACGCGATCGTCGTCGGCTCGACCCACGGCATCGTGGGGCGCATTTTCGGCTCCGTCGCCGGGCGGCTCGCCAAGCGGGCGAAGCGGCCGGTCGTCGTCATTCCGTAACTCGCCCTTGTCCCAGGTGAGATGCGGAGTTCGTTTGCTCAACTCCCTTGGTGCGCTACGCGAATCTACTCACGCGTAGAGGTGTTTGTGCTCTTGTGAAGGGCATATATCGGTCACCGCACAACTGCACAGAGCATGAAGGGAGCCCGCCGTGGACAACGACGTCTCTGCGGGGAGCACCACCTCGATCGCCGGCCGACTCGCCCTGGGCATCACCCTGTTGGCCTTCGGCCTCGGCACCACCGGCGTGATCGACGGCGTGACGGCCGCCGACGCCGCGGCCATCGCCCACTACATCGGCGGCGTCGCGCTGTTCGTCGCCGGTCTGTTCGCCTTCCGGGACCGTGACGCGGGTACCGGCACGGCCTTCTCGGTCCTGGGTGCGCTGTGGTTCACCTGGGCCGTCACCGACGCGGGTTCCGCGAACGCGGCGGGGCTGTTCTATCTGCTGTTCGCGCTCGTCGTGCTGTCCCTGGCGGCGGCGGACGGGGATCAGCTGACCCGGGGCACGTACGGGCTGTTCCTGGTCGGGCTGGTGCTCATGGCTGTCGCCAACTTCGCCGACAGTGAGGGGCTTTCGCAGGCCGGCGGGTGGTTCGCGGTGGCCGCGGGGGCGGTTGCCTGGTACGCCGCGACTGCCGCTCTCGCCCACTGGCCGACGGTGCTTCCGAAGCGCGCTGCGGGCCGGGGGGTGACGGCCGCCGGCTAGCTGCAGCGCCGGGTGGGGCGTCGGCCCCGGCCCGCATGAGGAACGGCCCCCCGCGTGTTGGTGGCGTACGTGGGGGGCCGTTCTGTTGTCGTGCCTCTTCGGAGCGTCGTGGTTGCTCGCGCAGTTCCCCGCGCCCCTGAAAGCCTTTACTCGACCGTCACCGACTTGGCGAGGTTGCGCGGCTTGTCGATGTCCCGGCCCAGGGCCAGGGCCGTGTGGTAGGCGAGGAGCTGGAGCGGGATGCCCATGAGGATCGGGTCGAGCTCGTCCTCGTTCTTCGGGACGACGATCGTCTGGTCGGCCTTCTCCTGCTCCTGGTGGGCGACGGCCATGATCTTGCCGCTGCGGGCCTTGATCTCCTCCATGGCGGCGCGGTTCTTCTCCAGCAGGTCGTCGTCGGGGACGATCGCGACCGTGGGCAGGGCGGGCTCGATGAGGGCGAGCGGGCCGTGCTTGAGCTCGGAGGCGGGGTATGCCTCGGCGTGGATGTAGGAGACCTCCTTGAGCTTCAGGGAAGCCTCGCGGGCGACCGGGTAGCCCCGGACGCGACCGATGAAGAGCATCGAGCGGGCGTCGGCGTAACTCTTGGCCAGCTTCTCGATCTCCTCCTCCTGCTTCATGATCTCGGCGATCTGGGAGGGCAGCTTGCGCAGGCCCTCGATGATGCGCTTGCCGTCGCGGACCGAGAGGTCACGGGTGCGGCCGAGGTGCAGGGCGAGCAGGGCGAAGGAGACGCAGGTGTTGGTGAAGCACTTGGTCGACACCACGCAGACCTCGGGGCCGGCGTGCACATAGATGCCGCCGTCGGCCTCGCGGGCGATCGCCGAGCCGACGACGTTGACGATGCCGAGGACCCGGGCGCCCTTGCGCTTCAGCTCCTGGACGGCCGCGAGGACGTCGTAGGTCTCACCGGACTGCGAGACGGCGATGTACAGGGTGTCGGGGTCCACGACCGCGTTGCGGTAGCGGAACTCGGAGGCCGGCTCGGCGTCGGCGGGGATGCGGGCCAGCTCCTCGATCATCTGGGCGCCGATCATGCCCGCGTGGTACGAGGTGCCGCAGCCGAGGATCTTCACGCGGCGGATGCGGCGGGCCTCCCGGGCGTCCAGGTTCAGGCCGCCGAGGTGCACGGTGGAGAAGCGGTCGTCGATGCGGCCGCGCAGGACGCGGTCGACCGCCTCGGCCTGCTCGTGGATCTCCTTGTGCATGTAGGTGTCGTGGCCGCCCATGTCGTAGGAGGCGGCCTCCCACTCCACGGTGGTGGGCTCGGCGGTGGTGCGCGTGCCCTCGGTGGTGTAGGTGCGGAAGTCGTCGGCCTTCAGGGTGGCCATCTCGCCGTCGTCGAGGGTGACGATCTGGCGGGTGTGGGCGACGAGGGCGGCGATGTCCGAGGCGACGAACATCTCCTTCTCGCCGATGCCGAGGACGACCGGGGAGCCGTTGCGGGCGACGACGATGCGGTCGGGGAAGTCGGCGTGCATCACGGCGATGCCGTAGGTGCCCTCGATGAGGCGCAGGGTCTCGCGGACCTTGTCCTCGAGCTTCTCCGCCTGCGAGCGGGCGATGAGGTGGACCAGGACCTCGGTGTCGGTCTCGGAGAGGAACTCGACGCCGTCCGCCTCCAGCTGCGGCGCAGGTCGGAGGCGTTGTCGATGATGCCGTTGTGGACGACGGCGACCTTGCCCTCGGCGTCCAGGTGCGGGTGGGCGTTCACGTCGGACGGGGCGCCGTGGGTGGCCCAGCGGGTGTGGGCGATACCGGTCGTGCCCTTGAAGCGCGCCGGGACCTTGGCCTCCAGGTCGCGCACGCGGCCCTTGGCCTTGACCATCCTCAGGTTCGGCGTCTTCGGGGAGGAGACGACGACACCCGCCGAGTCGTAGCCGCGGTACTCCAGGCGCTGCAGGCCCTCCAGGAGCAGGGGCGCGACATCACGCTTGCCGATGTATCCGACGATTCCGCACATACAGACGTATTCCTAGCCGTAGACGATCCGGCGCAGCTGCCGGAGCGAGAGCTCCGGCGGGGCCACGGCCCGGTACTTGAGGTCCGCCTCGATCCGTTCGAAGATCTCCGCGTTCAGCAGGCCCTGGGCCTGGAGCTCGCGGTGGCGGCGACGGACGAACTCCGTGGTCGTCTCGTCGAAGTAGGCGAGCACGTCCTGGATCACCCGCAGCGCCTCGCCCCGGTTCAGGGGCGTGGTCCGTGTCAGATGATCAACAAGTTCGTCGTGCACCCGTAGATCCTGGAGGAGCGGAAAAGGTTACGCAACAATCCTGCCCGATTTCGGGCAGGCAGGCGCGAGGAGTGGGGTGATTTGGTCACATTCGCTTGAGGATCGCCTGTTTCGCCAGGGTGAACTCCTCGTCCGTCAGCACACCCTCGCGGTGCAGCTCGCCCAGCTCCCGCAGCCGCCGCAGCAGGGCGTCGTGGTCGTCCTCGGCCGGCAGCGCGGCGGGGGAGTCCGCGGGGGCGGCGGGCAGGGCGTCGACCGGGGCCGCCGGGTGCGGGAGGCGGGCCTGGACGGCGGCCGCCACCAGCGCCATCAGCGGGTCCCTCTTGAAGCCCCACAGCTCCACCGCGTGCGGGTCGTACTTCGGCGGCGCCTTGACCGGCGCATTGCGCACCGTGAAGCGCAGATGGCCGTTCTCCAGACCGGCGGCCGGCTGCCACTCCACCGCCTCGATCGCGTCGACGGGGACCAGGCGGGTGCCCGCCGACGCCTTGGCGTCCTCCGTCTTCCAGTTCCACTCCAGGCGCACCTGCTCCCCGTCGAAGGACGCCGTGCCGTCCCCGGCGGACGCCGACAGCGGGACGGCCGGGCCCGGCAGCAGATAGCGGTCCACCGGATCCGCGGGAACCTGGTCCAGCAACAGCGCGTTGCGCACCTCGTCCGTGAAGTACTCGGCGACGCCGTAGCGGTCGGGGTCGACGAGCAGCTGGTACGGGTCGTGGGGCTCGGTGAGCCGTCCCGCCGTCGCTTGCAGCAACGGATCGGCGCCGTCGCGCAGCCGCAGCCGCAGACGGCCGTTCTTCTTGCCCTGTTCGAACGATATGCCCGCCAACGCGACCAGCGGGACGACGAGTTCACCCAGTTCACGGCGGAGCAGACCGACACTCTTGTCCCGTCCGGGTGTCAGCCGCAGCGCGTCGCCGTCGAAGACCCACGTTCCGTCCCGCTGGATGATTTCCGCCATGAGGGGGATTGTTCCACCGCTCTCGCGAGAGAGTTGGTCCGTACCTGTCGGAGCTCGACGCAAGGATCTTTCGTGACAACGGAGGGATCGTTCGTGAGACAGCACCACAGAACACCGCGCCTGCTCGCCTCCCTGCTGCTCGCCACCGTCGCGGGCACCTCCGCCACCGCGGCCGCGCCCGCCGACCGGGCCACCACCGCCCCCACCCCGCTGGACCGGGTGATCCCCGCCCCCGCCTCGGTCACACCGGGCGGATCCCCGTACCGCATCACCGACCGCACCCGGATCCGGGTCACCCGGGAGGCGGTGAAGGTCGGCGAGTACCTCGGGGACCTGCTGCGTCCCTCCACCGGCTACCGCCTGCCGGTCACCACGACCGGCACCGGGGGCATCCACCTGCGCGTCGTCAAGGGCGCGTTCCCCGCGGAGGGCTACCGGCTCGACAGCGGGCCGGACCGGCTCACCATCAGCGCCTCCACCGCGTCCGGCCTCTTCCACGGCGTGCAGACCCTGCGCCAGCTGCTGCCCGCCGCCGTCGAGAAGGACTCCCCGCAGCCCGGCCGCTGGCTGGTCGCGGGCGGCACCATCACCGACGCCCCGCGCTACGGCTGGCGCGGCGCCATGCTGGACGTCTCCCGGCACTTCTTCACCGTCGGGCAGGTCAAGCGGTACATCGACCAGCTCGCCCTGTACAAGTTCAACAAGCTGCATCTGCACCTCAGCGACGACCAGGGCTGGCGCATCGCCATCGACTCCTGGCCGCGCCTGGCCACCTACGGCGGCTCCACCCAGGTCGGCGGCGGCCCCGGCGGCCACTACACCAAGGCCGACTACCGGGAGATCGTCCGCTACGCCGCCTCCCGTCACCTGGAGGTCGTCCCCGAGATCGACATGCCCGGCCACACCAACGCGGCCCTCGCCTCGTACGCCGAGCTGAACTGCGACGGTGTCGCGCCCCCGCTGTACACCGGCACGGACGTCGGCTTCAGCTCGCTGTGCGTCGGCAAGGACATCACCTACGACTTCGTGGACGACGTGATCCGCGAGGTCGCCGCGCTCACGCCGGGGCGCTATCTGCACATCGGCGGCGACGAGGCGCACTCCACGAGCCATGAGGACTATGCGCGGTTCATGGAGCGGGTGCAGCCGGTGGTGACGAAGTACGGGAAGACGGTCGTCGGCTGGCACCAGCTGACCGGGGCCACGCCGGCGAAGGGCGCGCTCGCCCAGTACTGGGGGCTGGACCGGACCAGTCCCGCGGAGAAGGAGCAGGTGGCCGCGGCCGCGCGGGCGGGGACCGGGCTGATCCTGTCTCCGGCCGACCGGGTGTACCTGGACATGAAGTACGACGCGAGCACGCCGCTGGGGCTGTCCTGGGCGGGGTACGTCGAGGTGAGGCGGTCCTACGACTGGGATCCGGCCGCCTATCTGCCGGGTGCGCCCGCGTCCGCGATCCGGGGGGTGGAGGCGCCGTTGTGGTCGGAGACGATCCAGGACTCCGGGCACATCGAGTACATGGCGTTTCCGCGGCTGCCCGGTGTCGCCGAGCTGGGGTGGTCGCCGGCCGCCACGCATGACTGGGACGGTTACAAGGTGCGGCTTGCGGCGCAGGCCGCGCGCTGGGACGCGCTCGGGATCGGTTACCACCGTTCGCCGCAGGTGCCTTGGTAGGTGCTCGACTGCTCTGACCGGCGCAAGAAGTGGGCGGGCGCCCCGCAGGACCGTACTCCGGGGCGCCCGCTCGTTCTCGGCCGTCAGAACCCGGCGATCGGGTTCTTCAGCGTGCCGACCAGCTGGAGGGCGGCCGACGGGTCCGCCAGGTCCACCATCTGCTTGTTGTTGCGCAGCTGGAGGCGGTTGAGGCAGGAGAGGGTGAACTCGGGGGCGAAGATGTCGTACTGGCGGAACCGGTCGGCCAGGTGGGGGTTCGCCTCCTGGTACTCGCGGGTGACCGCGGCGACCGTGCCCCAGAAGTCGTCCTCGGTGACGACGCCCTCGGCGGCGAGGTTCGCGGCGAGGAACCGGAAGAAGCAGTCGAAGACGTCGGTGAAGACCGACAGCAGCTTCTGGTCCTCGGGGACCTCGACACGGATGCGGGTGACCTCGGGCGGCAGCACCGCGTCCGGGTCCATGACGACGATCTCCTCGGCGATGTCCTTGTAGATCGCCCGCTCCACGGCCCCGTCCCTCAGGACCAGGATCGTGTTCTCGCCGTGCGGCATGTACGCCAGGTCGTAGGCGTAGAAGCTGTGCAGCAGCGGCACGTAGTACGCCCGCAGATAGCGGCGCAGCCACTGCACCGGGGTGAGGCCCGAGCGCTCGATCAGGGCGGCGGCGAAGCCGTGGCCCTCGTGGTCGACGTGCAGCAGCGAGGCCATGGTGGCGAGGGACTCGCCGTCCTGGAGGGTGCCGACCGGGCTCTCCCGCCACAGGGCGGCGAGCATCTTGCGGTACGGCGAGTAGCGGTCGGTGGCCTGCTCGTACTCCAGGTGACGGTAGCCGACGGCCGCGCGCTCGCGGATGATCGTCAGGCCCGTGGACTTCAGCACCGGGTCGCCTTCGATCAGCTGGGCCAGCCAGTCGTTGATCGCCGGGGTGGCCTCCATGTAGGCGGCCGAAAGGCCGCGCATGAAGCCCATGTTGATGACGGACAGGGCCGTCTTGACGTAGTGCTTCTCGGGCTGCGAGGTGTTGAAGAAGGTCCGGATGGACTGCTGGGCCAGGTACTCGTCCTCGCCCTCGCCCAGGCACACCAGGTGCCTGCGGGCGACCTCGGCGGCGAAGGTGACGGTGAGCTTGTTCCACCACTGCCAGGGGTGCACGGGAATCAGCAGGTAGTCGGCCGGGTCCAGGCCCTGGTCCGTCAGCTGCTTCTCGAACCGCTCGACGGTCGCCTCGCCCAGCTCCTGCCGTACGAAGGACTCGTACTCGATGCCGGCGCCGGCCGTGAACGCGGCGCGCGAGCGGTGGGCGGCCAGCCACACCAGGCGGACCGGGCTCGCGGTCTCGGGGGCGTACGACAGGTACTCGTGGACGCCGAAGCCGAGGCGGCCGTTGTTGGCGACGAAGCAGGGGTGGCCCTCGGTCATCCCCGTCTCGATGGCCTGGAAGCCGCCGTCGATCAGCTCGGCCGAGGTGAGCTGCGGCTTGGTGAGCTTGTAGCAGGTGCCGGAGAGGGTGGAGGAGATCTCCTCCAGGTACACCGGAAGGATCTCGGCGCTCAGACCGAGGGCGTCCTGGAACTCGATGAAGAAGTCCAACGCGGCGAGCGGGAGTTCGGCTCCGTCGCGGTGGCGGGAGATGGAGTCCGCCTCGACCTGCCAGTGGTCCAGGGCACGGCGTACGGCGGTGAAGCGGTAGCTGGTGAGGCCGTCGTCGCTGCGGACGACGTACGCCTCCCCGTCCCGCTCGGGCGTGAGCAACCGCTCGTGGGCGAACTCGGCGAGCGCCTTGCGGATCAGCTGGCGGTTGGCCAGGTCCCACAGCCCGGGGGTGAGATGGGCGACGGCGTCGGTGAGGCTCATGCGGCGACCGCCTTCTCGAACTGCTCGCGGGTGCAGAAGCTCAGCAGGGCCTTCTTCTCCGGCTTCTGGATCTCGCGCTCGGGCACGAAACCGACGGCCGCGTTCAGCGCGTGCACCGCCTTGTTGTGCACGTCCGGCTCGACGACGACCCGCCGGACGGCCGGGTCCTCGAAGAGGCGGGCCATCACCGCGGTGATCACGGCCTTGGTGAAGCCGTGCACGGGGGTGTCGGTCGGCGGGGTGAGGAAGTGCATGCCGATGTCACCGGGCTGCGGCTCGTACAGGCCGACCAGCTCGCGGTGCGCCGGGTCGTAGTGCTCCATCAGGAACGCGGGCACGCCGTCCCGCAGCCCCAGCAGGGCGTGGTGGTGCTCGTCGGCGGCGATCTCCATGTAGGCGCGCTCGACGTCCTCCAGCTTGGCGTCCTGCATCATCCAGAACGCGGCCTTGGGGTGGGTGACCCAGGCGTGCAGCAGCTCGGCGTCCCTGAGCGGGTCGAGGGGGCGGAACGTGAAGGTCATGGTGGTGCTCATACGGCGAACTCCTGGAACGCGATGGTCTTCTCGACCGGGTAGTACTCGTAACCGAGCAGCTCCCGGATGATGAAGCTGTTGCGGTAGGCGCCCATGCCCAGGTCCGGGCTGGTGATGCTGTGGGCGTGGACGCCGGCGTTCTGGAGGAAGACGCCGCGGCCGGTGATGTCGATGGCGTAGTTGCGGGCCACGTCGAAGTTGCCGTGGGAGTCGCGGACCAGGCGGTCCTGGACGGGCGCCAGGAACTCGGGCTCGGCGTAGGCGTAGCCGGTGGCCAGGACCAGGCCCTCGGTCTGCAGCTGGTAGTCCTTCTCCTGCTCCTCCTGGCGGAAGGAGAGGGTGTAGGTGCCGTTCTCGTACTCCGCGGCGTTCAGCGAGGAGTTGGTGAGCAGGCGCGTGGGGACCGGGCCGCCGAGGTTCTTCTGGTAGAGCAGGTCGAAGATCTCGTTGATCAGATCGCCGTCGATGCCCTTGAACAGGCCCTTCTGCTGCTGGGTGAGGCGGTAGCGGGTGGCCTCGGGCAGCGCGCGGAAGTAGTCGATGTACTCCGGCGAGGTCATCTCCAGCGTGAGCTTGGTGTACTCCAGCGGGAAGAACCGCGGGGAGCGGGTGACCCAGTTCAGCTGGTAGCCGTGGACGTCGATCTCGGCGAGCAGGTCGTAGTAGATCTCGGCGGCGGACTGGCCGGAGCCGACGATCGTGATCGACCGCTTCTTCTGGAGCTCCGCCTTGTTCTGGACATAGCGGGAGTTGTGGAAGAAGTCGCCGCCCAGGCCCTCGACCGCCTTCGGGTAGTGCGGGGAGGTGCCGGTGCCGAGGACCAGGCGACGGCCGCGGTAGATGTCACCCGCGGCGGTCGTCACGACGTACAGCTCGTCGCTCTCGTCGTACGTCACCTCGGTGACCGTCGTGCTGAAGCGGACGCTGCTCAGCTTGCCCGCGGCCCAGCGGCAGTAGTCGTCGTACTCCACGCGCAGGGGGTAGAAGTTCTCGCGGATGTAGAACGAGTACAGCCGGCCCTTCTCCTTCAGATAGCTGAGGAAGGAGTACGGCGAGGTCGGGTCGGCCAGGGTGACCAGGTCCGACATGAACGGCGTCTGGAGGTGGGCGCCGTCGAGGAACATGCCGGCGTGCCACTCGAAGTCGGGCTTGGACTCCAGGAAGACGCCGTCGAGTTCGGCGATGGGTTCGGTGAGACAGGCCAGGCCGAGGTTGAAGGGGCCGAGTCCGATGCCCACGAAGTCGTAGGTCGTGTCCGTGGATTCAGGAAGCGCGGTCAAGGGATTCTCCCAGGTACTGCTCGGCGTGGCCGGCGATCAGGTCGAGGACGGCGGCGATGTCGGACGCCTGTGTCTCGGGGTTGAGCAGGGTGAACTTCAGGTAGTGGCGGCCGGCGACCTTGGTGCCCGCGACGATCGCGTCGCCGGAGGCGAACAGGGCCTTGCGGGCGTAGAGGTTGGCGCGGTCGATCTCGGCCGGGTCGGTGACGGTCGCCGGGATGTAGCGGAAGACCAGGGTGGAGAGCGAAGGCTCCACGACGACGTCGTAGCGCGGGTCGGCGGCGAGCAGCTTCCAGCCCTCCTCGGCCAGGTCGCACACCTCGTCGAAGAGCTGCCCGATGCCGTCGGCGCCCATCACACGCAGGGTCACCCACAGCTTGAGCGCGTCGAAGCGGCGGGTGGTCTGGAGGGACTTGTCGACCTGGTTGGGGATGCGCTCGGCCGCGGCGCGGCGCGGGTTGAGGTAGTCCGCGTGGTAGGTGGCGTGGCGCAGGGTGGCGGTGTCGCGGACCAGCAGCGCGGAGGAGCTGACCGGCTGGAAGAAGGACTTGTGGTAGTCGACGGTGACCGAGTCGGCGCGCTCGATGCCGTTCAGCAGGGCGCGGCGCTTGAGGGAGGCCAGCAGACCGCAGCCGTAGGCGGCGTCGACGTGCATCCAGGTGCCGAACTGCTCGCAGAGCTCGGCGATCTCGGGCAGCGGGTCGATGGAGCCGAAGTCGGTGGTGCCCGCGGTGGCGACGACGGCCATGGGGACGAGGCCGGCGTCCACGCAGCGCTGGAGCTCACGGGCGAGGGCGACGGTCTGCATCCGCTTGTCGTGGTCGACGGGGAGGGAGACGACCGCGTCCGGGCCGAGGCCGAGGAGTTTGGCGGACTTCTTCACGCTGAAGTGGCTGACCTCGGAGGCGAAGATGCGCAGCTTCCCCAGTTCCTGGGTCTTGGCCTCCTCCCTGGCCAGCAGCAGCGCCTGGAGGTTGGACTGCGAGCCGCCGGAGGTGAAGACGCCGTCGGCGGCCGGGCCGAGGCCGATGCGCCCGGCGGTCCAGTCGATCAGCTTGCGCTCGATGAGGGTGCCGCCGGCCGACTGGTCCCAGGTGTCCAGGGAGGAGTTGACGGCGGAGAGGATGGCCTCGCCGAGCACGGCCGGGATGACGACCGGGCAGTTGAGGTGGGCGAGGTAGCGCGGGTGGTGGAAGTAGATCGCGTCCCGGAGGTAGACGTCCTCCAGCTCGTCCAGGACGGCCGCGGTGTCGAGCAGCGGGCTGTCCAGGTCGATCCGCTCGATGCGGGGGGCGAGGGCGTCGACCGTCACCCCGGTGAACGGACGGTCGGTGGTGGCGAGTTTGGCCGCCACCCGCTCGACTCCTTCGGTCACGGAGCGGCGGTAGTGCTCCGCGGTCGTGTCATTGAGCAGGTGCGAGCGCATGCGGGGGGCCTCCGGGTGGGGATGGACCGTGAGGGAATCCCTGGGGGATTCGGGGCGGGAAGCGAAGAGGGGCGGAGCCCCGGCTTCGAACTTAGGTTAGCCTAACCTAAGTTGAATCCGCGATACTCCACCCCTCAAGTGACGGCTGTCACTCCGGTTGCGGGCAGCCTTGCGTCACAGGGCAGTTCAGTCCTCGGGCTGCTCGCGCAGCTGCTCCTCGGTCAGCCCGCGCCGCCAATAGCCCACGAACGTGACCTGCCGGCGGTCGATGCCGCGCTCGCCCACGAAGTGCCGGCGCAGCTCCTTCATGGCGCCGGACTCGCCCGCCAGCCACACGTACGGCTTCTCGGCGGGCGGCAGTCCGGCCTCCCTGATCGCGCCGAGGGCCATGGGGGACCCCTCGGTGCCGGTCTGGTCGTGCACCAGCCAGGTCACCTCCGCGTCGGCCTCGGTCTCGACGTCCTGGATGTCCCCGGCGTCCGAGACCTCGATCCACGCGCGCACCGGCGTCCCGGCCGGCAGCGTCTCCAGGCTGGCCAGCAGGGCGGGCAGGGCCGTCTCGTCGCCCCACATCAGCACGAGGTCGGTTCCCGCGGGGGGCCGGAACCGGATGGCCCGGTTGTCGGCGACGGCCGGGCCGATCAGCTGGACCTTGTCACCGGGCGCCGCCTTCGCGGCCCACCGCGAGGCGGGTCCTGCCGGCACGGCCGCGTCCGGCTC
The DNA here is from genome assembly GCF_964272895.1 of Streptomyces sp. enrichment culture. Lineage (GTDB taxonomy): Bacteria > Actinomycetota > Actinomycetes > Streptomycetales > Streptomycetaceae > Streptomyces. Next base: position 2,774,148 of record NZ_OZ186832.1, on the reverse strand, counting down.
GACGCCGTGCAGCACGAAGTCGATGTCGATCTCGTCGGGCTCCCGCCGCAGGTTCCGCAGGGTGTACGAGCGCATCACCGCCCGTTCCTCGTCGGGCTGTTCACGCCAGGCCGCGTACCAGTTCTCGCCCGCCTCGACGGGGACGCCGGGCTCGGTCCGCCCCTCGGCCGGGATGAAGAGCGACAGCGACTGGTCGCGCCCGTCGGAGTGGAAGTGCGCGAGGTCGTCCCCGGCGAAGGTGACGCGGACGAGGGACGGGCCGAGCCGCGTCGTCCGTACGACGTGAAGGGAGAAGAAGCGGAAGGCGAGGGCGTCGGACGTGGCCATGAAGGCTCCAGATCTCTTTGCCAGGGGGCGGGGCGACTGACCCAGGGGCGCGGGGAACTGCGCGACCGGCCACAACCGGCCCGCAGTTCCCCGCGACGGGAAGCGACTCGGGCTCAGGCGACCTTCTTCGCCTTCTCCAGCGCCACGGCCAGGTCCTCGACCAGCTTCACGCACTTGTCGTACGACAGGATCGGCTCGGGCGAACGGGCGATGACCTGCCCCGCCTTCACCGCGGGCAGCTTCTTCCAGGTGCCCTCGGTGATGTCGGCGGGCTGAATCGTCGAGGACCGGTCGTCCATCATGATGATGTCCGCGCCGTATTTGTCGACGTTCTCCCAGCTGAGCGACTCGTACCAGCCGCCGCCGACCGCCTTCGCCTTCTCCGACGGCTCGACGAAGTTCACGCCGAGGGCCTTGAAGTACTCCAGGTCCAGGGACAGGTTGGAGCCGGAGACGTAGAACAGGTCCTGGCTGGCGGAACCGGCCATCACCTTGATGTTCGGCTTGGCCTTGGCGGCGGCACGCAGCCGCGCGGAGGCGTCCTCGAACCGCTTCTTCGCGTCGGTCACCTTGGCCGCCGTCACATCGGCGCCGAGCGACTTGGCGAGCTCCAGCATGCGCGCGAGGGAGACGTCCAGCTTGCGGTCGTACGCGGAGATGGCCACGCTCGGGGCGAGCTTGGCGATCTTGTCCGCGGACTCCTCGGGGACGTACCAGAGGGTGCCGGCGGAGTCGAAGGTGGTGGTGATGAGGACCTCGGGGGCGAGGGCCGCGTACTGCTCGACGTTGAACTGGCCCCAGACGTTGCCGAGGATCTTCACCTTGGTGATGTCCATGTCGCCGGCCTGGACGTCCGGCTTGCCGTCCTGCGTCTTGGTCGGGCCGAAGACGCCCTTGACCGAGATGCCGTAGTCGTGGAGGGCGGCGGCGACGCCGGTGAAGGCGACGATGTTCGTCGGGACCTTGTCCAGCTTCACGGTCGTGCCGCGGTCGTCCTTGAACGTCCAGGGGCCCGACGGCTTGCCCGCGCCCTTGGTGTCCGTACCACCGCTTTTCGCGTCGTCGTCGCCGCAGGCCGCGAGAACGGCACCGAGGCCGAGGGCGCCGCCGGCGGCGAGGATGCCGCGGCGAGTGAGGTGGGTGGCACGGGCATGGGACATGGCTGGCTGCTTTCGAACAGGGCGGAGGGCCCGCCGGACAGATCGAAGGTAGGTTAGCCTAACCTCAGCCTGTGTCCAGGGGTGGGTCGGTGTGATCACCGCCATCCTGTGCGAACCGGTCTGCCGCCGCAGGGCGCCCTCTAGCCCTCCCTGACGATGCGGCGGGCCGCCTCCACCTTCCTGGCGTGGGCCGTGCGCAGGTTCTCCAGGGATTCGGCGTTCCTGCGTATCTCCGCGCGCTGGAGGGCCGATTCGGCCTGGAACCAGATGTCGAGCAGTCCGGTCTTCTTCTTGCAGCGCACATCCGCGAGCGCGGTGCGTTTTTCCTCCGTGGAGACCTTCTCTCCCCGGAATGCGGGATTGTTCAGCGGTTCCAGCGGGGTGGCATAGGGGAATCCGGCGGTCCGCATACAGGCGGACCATTTCCGGAATGCGTTCTTCACTGCCGGGTGGGTGAGGGAATCCTCGTGGCTCCCGGTGGCGATACGGCGGGCGGTCTCCGCGCCGGCCGGGTCGTCGTACTTCCGGGAAAGACGGTGGACCGCCTGGCCGAAACAGCCGTCGGGCGGAACCGCTTTGCCGTGGTACGTGATGTGCTCGCCGCCGCTCGGATCGGCCCCGCGGTTTCCGTAGAACACCCGCAGGGCGTCGTCGGGAAGGTCGGGGCCGGGCTGTGGCGGGCCGAGGTCGGGGTGGTAGCCGAGGGCGGCCGCCTCACGCTCGCTCGACAGCCCGTACCGGCGGTCGGCGGGCGGGTCGGTCATGGGCTCCGGCTCCGGCGGCTCGTAGGAGATGCCGAAGGTGCGCAGGCAGCGCCGCGTCAGGATCTGCTGGGCGGCGTCGATCGCGGCGGACTCGGCGTCGGTGTAGCTGTACCGGGCGATGGGCAGCCGGGCGGTGTAATCGACCCGCGGCTCCGCCGTCGAACCGACGGACGCGGCAGGGGAGTTCGCCGCCCCGGCTGGCCCGCCGCCCTCGCCCGATCCGCTCCCGGAGGAACAGCCGAGCAGGGCGGCGGCCAGGGCCAGGCAGACAGGTGCCAGGCGTCGCATGCGGCTCAGAACTTGTAGCAGTTGCCGTCGTAACGGCCGTAGCCGAACGAGGCGTTCTCGTTGTACGTGTTCACCAGCCGGTACGCGCTGCTGATCGGGGGCAGGGAGTCGCACGCGCCCGAGAGGTTGCTGTTGTAGTAGATGACCAGGTTGTACCGCGCCAGGTTCGACGCCGAGGCGGCGTTGTTCTTCACGGGCTGCCCCTGGCCGGCGCCACTGGTCAGGAACGTGTAGCCGTTCAGGCTGTAGTGGTCGAAGCCTCTGAAGACGGTCTTCGAGCCCGAGTAGCCGCTGTTGTAGTAGAAGATCATGCAGTACTGCTCCTGGTCGGGGCAGTAGGTCCCGGCGGAGGCGTGCGACTGCGGGGCGGTGGCGAACATCAGGCCCCCGGTGGCGGCGGCGGTCACGCCCAGGGCGGCGATCCTTCGGCTCAAACGCATGGCGATCTCCTGTGCTGTCAGAACAGGGATGACGGAGCGGCGTCCGGAATTTCCCGCCGCGTGAGCGCGAAGATCCTAACAACCCTTGATCGGCGCGGGAATTGGAATTCCTGCTGAGGGAAATCCTGGGGGAGGGACATCGGGAGACCCATCTCCCGATGTCCCTGAATGTGCGGACTTGGGGGCGTCGATTCGCCCCGCCGCCCTTTAGCCGGCCAGCCCCAACTCGCGGGCGATCAGCATGCGCTGGACCTCGCTGGTGCCCTCCCCGATCTCCAGGATCTTGGAGTCGCGCCACATACGGGCCACCGGGTACTCGTTCATGAAGCCGTAGCCGCCGTGGATCTGCGTGGCGTCACGGGCGTTGTCGACGGCGATGGTGGAGGAGTACAGCTTGGCGAGGGCGGCCTCCTTCTTGAAGGGGGCGCCCGAGACCAGGCGGACGGCCGCGTCGCGCCAGGCGAGGCGGGCGGTGTGGGCCTTCATCTCCATGTCGGCGATCTTGAACTGGATGGCCTGGTTGGCGCCGATGGGACGGCCGAAGGCGTGCCGCTCCTTGGCGTACTTCACCGACTCGTCCACACAGCCCTGCGCCAGACCCGTGGCGAGCGCGGCGATGGCGATACGGCCCTCGTCGAGGATGCGCAGGAACTGGGCGTAGCCGCGGCCCTCCTCGCCCAGCAGGTTGGCCGCCGGCACCCGGACGTCGGCGAAGGACAGCTCACGGGTGTCCGAGGCGTTCCAGCCGACCTTCGAGTAGGGCGCGGCGACCGTGAAGCCCGGAGTGCCCGAGGGGACGATGATCGCCGAGATCTGCGGTCTGCCGTCCGGCTTGCGGCCGGTGACCGCGGTGACCGTGACCAGACCGGTGATGTCGGTGCCGGAGTTGGTGATGAAGCACTTCGAGCCGTTGATGACCCACTCGTTCGTCTCCGGGTCCAGACGTGCCGTCGTCCGGGTCGCCCCGGCGTCGCTGCCGCCCTCCGGCTCGGTCAGCCCGAACGCGCCCAGGATCTCGCCCGCGCACAGCCGCGGCAGCCACTCGCGCTTCTGCTCCTCGGTGCCGAACAGATGGATCGGCATCGCGCCCAGCGAGACACCCGCCTCCAGCGTGATCGCGACGGAGGAGTCGACCCGGGCCAGCTCCTCCAGGGCGATGCCCAGCGCGAGATAGTCGCCGCCCATCCCGCCGTACTCCTCGGGGAACGGCAGCCCGAACAGGCCCATCCGGCCCATCTCGCGGACGATCTCGTAGGGGAACTCGTGCCGCTCGTAGAAGTCACCGATCTTGGGGGCGACCACGTCGTGGGCGAACTCCTCGACCGTGCGGCGCAGTTCTTCCAGCTCGGGCGTCAGACGGTAGTCCATGTCGATTCACTGCTCCTGGGGGTCCTTGTGGGACAGGGCTCGTACGGTGCGGGAGGGGCTGGGCCGGCCCAGCCGGTCGGCCATCCACGCGCTGGTGGCGACGAGGCGGCCGAGGTCCACGCCGGTGTCGATGCCGAGGCCCTGCAGCATCCACACCAGGTCTTCGGTGGCGAGGTTTCCGGTGGCTGACTTGGCGTAGGGGCAGCCGCCGAGGCCCCCGGCGGAGGCGTCGACCGTGGTGACGCCGTGCTGGAGGGCCGCGTAGGTGTTGGCGAGGGCCTGGCCGTAGGTGTCGTGGAAGTGGACGCCGATCCGGTCCGTGGCCACGCCCGCCTCGTTCAGCGCGGTCAGCAGCGCGGTGACCTGGCCCGGGGTGGCGACCCCGATGGTGTCGCCGAGGCTCAGCTCGTCGCAGCCCATGTCCATCAGGGCCGTGCACGCGCGGACGACCTGGGGGGCGGGCACCGGGCCCTCCCAGGGGTCGCCGAAGCACATGGACAGATAGCCGCGCACATGGCCGCCCTCCGCCTTGGCGCGGCTGACCACCGGAGCGAACATGGCCAGTGCCTCGTCGACCGTGCGGTTGAGGTTGGCCCGGGCGAACGACTCGGTGGCGCTGGCGAACACGGCGATCCGCCGGGCGCCGAGCGCCAGGGCGCGGTCCAGGCCCCGGTCGTTGGGCACCAGGACGGGCAGCTCGACGCCCTCAAGGTCGCGGACCAGCGGGTAGAGCTGCTCGGCGTCCGCGAGCTGGGGCACCCACTTGGGGTGCACGAAGCTCGTGGCCTCGATGGTCGTCAGCCCCGCCTCGGCCAGTCGGCGCACGAACTCCGCCTTGACCTCGGTCGGTACGGTCGCCTTCTCGTTCTGCAGGCCGTCGCGCGCGCCCACCTCGTGGATCCGCACCCGCGCGGGCAGGCCCGGTGCCGGGACGGTCATGGGCAGCCCGTCGGCGGTCATTCCGTCTCCTCCTCGTGCGGGGCGATCACGGCCAGCACCTGGTCCATGGCGACCGTGGTGCCCGGCGAGACGTCCAGCTCGGTGACGGTGCCGGCGTGCGGGGCGGAGATGACGTGCTCCATCTTCATCGCCTCGACCACCAGCAGGCTCTGACCGGCCGCCACCTCGTCGCCGACGGCCACCTTCACCACCGTGACGGTGCCGGGCATGGGGGCGGTCAGCGAGTCGCTGCCCGCGTGCGCGGCACGGCTCAGGGACGCGGCGACCGGGTCGTGGTCGCGCACCTGCCAGGCGTCGCCGTCGCGGCCGAGCCAGTCGGCGGCGCGGTGGAAGGTGTGCCGGACGCCGTCGAGGGTCACGCAGACCTCGTCGGCGGTGACCGTGTGCGCGCCGGACACCTCATGGGTGACGGGTTCGGCTCCCGTCGCCCGCAGCGGTACGGCGACCGGCCGGGGCGTGCCGCCCAGACGCCAGCCCGTCGGCTGGGAGAAGGGGTCCGTCCAGCCGTCCCCGCGCGGACGCAGCGCGTCCAGGCGTACGGCGGCCGCGGCCTCGTAGACCTCCGGGGGTACGTCGGTGGTGACCAGGTCGTCGACCACGCGTGCCACCAGGCCGGTGTCCAGGTCGCCGGAGACCACGTCCGGGTGGGCCAGCAGGCGCCGCAGGAACCCGGCGTTGGTCTGCACGCCCAGCGTGACCGTCTCCGCGAGCGCCGCCCGCAGCCTGCGCAGGGCCGTCGCGCGGTCGGGGCCGTAGGCGATGACCTTGGACAGCATCGGGTCGTACAGGCTGCCGACCTCGGTGCCCTCGCTGAGCCCGGAGTCGGTGCGGACGCCGTCGCCCTGGGGTTCGCGCAGCTTCAGCACCCGGCCGCCGGAGGGCAGGAACCCGCGCGCGGGGTCCTCGGCGCAGATGCGGGCCTCGATCGCGTGCCCGGTGAGGCGGATGTCCTCCTGGGTGAAGCCCAGCGGCTCGCCGGCGGCCACCCGCAGCTGCCACTCCACCAGGTCCAGGCCCGTGATCAGCTCGGTGACCGGGTGCTCCACCTGGAGGCGGGTGTTCATCTCCATGAAGTAGTACGACGACGGGTCGCCGCCCGGCACGATGAACTCCACCGTGCCCGCGCCCCGGTAGCCGCAGGAGCGGGCCGCCTGGACGGCCGCCTCGCCCATGGCCGCGCGGGTCTTCTCGTCCAGCAGGACGCTCGGCGCCTCCTCGATGATCTTCTGGTGGCGGCGCTGGAGGGAGCACTCGCGCTCGCCGAGGTGGATCACCTTGCCGTGGCCGTCGGCGAGGACCTGGATCTCGATGTGCCGGGGCCGGTCGATCCAGCGCTCCACCAGCAGGGTGTCGTCGCCGAAGGAGGCGCGGGCCTCGCGGCGGGCGGCCGCGATCTCGTCCTCCAGCACGGTGAGGTCCCGCACCAGGCGCATGCCCTTGCCGCCGCCGCCCGCGCTGGGCTTGAGCAGCACGGGCGCGCCCAGTTCGCGGGCGGCCTCGGCGAGGTCGGGGTCGCGGCCGCCGGGGACCACGGGCACCCCGGCCGCCTGCACGGTCTCCTTGGCGCGGATCTTGTCGCCCATCAGGGAGATGGCCTCGGCGGGCGGCCCGATGAAGACCAGCCCGGCCTCGGCGCACGCGCGCGCGAAGCCCGCGTTCTCCGCGAGGAAGCCGTAGCCGGGGTGGACGGCCTGGGCGCCGGTGCGGGCGGCGGCCTCCAGCAGCCGCTCGATCGACAGATAGCTCTCGGCGGCCGGTGCGGGGCCGATGCGTACGGCGGTGTCGGCCTCGCGGACATGGCGGGCGTCGGCGTCGGCGTCGGAGAAGACGGCCACCGAGCGCACGCCGAGCGTCCGCAGGGTGCGGATGACACGGACGGCGATCTCGCCGCGGTTGGCCACGAGCACGGTGTCGAACATCGTCAGAAAGCCCCTCACATCCGGAACACGCCGAACTGGGGGTCACCCAGCGGGGCGTTCGCGCAGGCGGTCAGTGCCAGGCCCAGCACCTGCCGGGTCTCCATCGGGTCGATGACCCCGTCGTCCCACAGGCGGGCGGTCGCGTAGTAGGCGTTCCCCTGGCGCTCGTACTGCTCACGCACCGGTGCCTTGAACGCCTCTTCCTCCTCCGGGGACCACTGCTCGCCGCGGGCCTCGATCTGGTCCCGCTTGACGGTGGCGAGCACCGAGGCGGCCTGTTCGCCGCCCATGACGGAGATCTTGGCGTTGGGCCACATCCACAGGAAGCGGGGGGAGTAGGCGCGGCCGCACATGGAGTAGTTCCCGGCGCCGTACGAGCCGCCGACGACGACGGTCAGCTTCGGCACGCGCGTGCAGGCGACGGCGGTGACCATCTTGGCGCCGTGCTTGGCGATGCCGCCCGCCTCGTAGTCCCGGCCGACCATGAAGCCGGAGATGTTCTGCAGGAACAGCAGCGGGATGCCGCGCTGGTCGCACAGCTCGATGAAGTGGGCGCCCTTCTGGGCGGACTCGGCGAACAGGATGCCGTTGTTGGCGACGATGCCGACCGGGTGGCCGTGGATGCGGGCGAAGCCGGTGACCAGGGTCTGCCCGAACTCGGCCTTGAACTCCTGGAAGCGGGAGCCGTCGACGATCCGGGCGATGATCTCGCGGGCGTCGTAGGGCGTGCGGGAGTCGACCGGGACCGCGCCGTACAGCCCGGACGGGTCGACCTTCGGCTCCACCGAGGGGCGCACCTGCCAGGGCAGGGACCCGCGCGCGGGGAGCGTGGCGACGATGTTGCGCACGATCCGCAGCGCGTGCGCGTCGTCCTCCGCGAGGTGGTCGGTGACGCCGGAGACACGGGAGTGCACCTCGCCGCCGCCGAGCTCCTCGGCGGTGACGACCTCGCCGGTGGCGGCCTTCACCAGGGGCGGGCCGCCGAGGAAGATCGTGCCCTGGTTGCGGACGATCACGGCCTCGTCGCTCATCGCCGGCACATAGGCGCCGCCGGCCGTGCACGAGCCCAGCACCGCCGCGATCTGCGGGATGCCGGCGCCGGACATCCGGGCCTGGTTGTAGAAGATCCGCCCGAAGTGCTCGCGGTCCGGGAACACCTCGTCCTGCATCGGCAGGAAGGCGCCGCCGGAGTCGACCAGGTACAGACAGGGGAGCCGGTTCTCCAGGGCGACCTCCTGGGCGCGGAGGTGCTTCTTCACGGTCATCGGGTAGTACGTGCCGCCCTTGACCGTGGCGTCGTTGGCGACGATCACGCACTCGCGGCCGCTGACCCGGCCGATCCCGGCGATCACACCGGCCGCCGGGGCCTGTCCGTCGTAGAGCCCGTCGGCCGCCAGGGGAGCCAGTTCGAGGAAGGGCGAGCCCGGGTCGAGCAGGGTGTCCACCCGGTCGCGCGGCAGCAGCTTGCCGCGCGCGGTGTGGCGCGCCCGTGCCTTCTCGCCGCCGCCGAGGCGGGCCGCGGCGAGCTTGCCGCGCAGCTCCTCGACGAGCGCCCGGTGGGCCTCCTCGTTGGACCGAAAGGCTTCCGACGCGGGATCGACCGCGCTGTGGAGCTCCGGTGCCTCATCCATCCTGTGAGTCCCCTCACTCTGTTAATGAGCGTTAACGCACTCCCTTCAGGTTAACGACCGCTAACCTCCCTGTCTAGAATTGCTTCCATGGCCACCAGAACCGACGCCCCCACCCGCCGCGAGCAGATCCTGAAGGAAGCCGCTCGACTCTTCGCCGAGCGCGGCTTCCACGGCGTCGGCGTGGACGAGATAGGCGCCGCCGTCGGCATCAGCGGCCCCGGTCTCTACCGCCACTTCCCGGGCAAGGACGCGATGCTCGCCGAACTGCTGGTCGGCATCAGCGGCCGTCTGCTGACCGGCGCCAAGCGGCGGGTCGCCGAGGCGGACGGGGTGCCCGCGACCGCGCTCCTCGACTCCCTCATCGAGGGCCACATCGACTTCGCCCTCGACGACCGGCCTCTGATCACCCTGCACGACCGCGAGCTGGACCGCCTCCGCGACACCGACCGCAAGCTGGTCCGCCAGCTCCAGCGGCAGTACGTCGAGCTCTGGGTCGAGGTCGTCCGCGAGGTCTATCCGGGCCTCGCCGAGGCCGCCGCCCGCTCGGCCGTCCACTCCGTCTTCGGCCTCCTCAACTCCACCCCCCACCTCGGCCGCGGCGGCACGCTGCCCGGCCGGGGGGTGACCGCGGAACTGCTGCACCGGATGGCGCGGGGGGCGTTCCGGGCGGCGGAGGAGGGCTGAGGCGAGATCTGCGGCGACCGCGGGCCGGTCTCGCCGTGGGCGGTGCGGCGGGCCGTGGGCTGTTCGCGCGGCTCCCCGCACCCCTGAGTGCGCGCGGCCGCCCGTGGCCGGGCAGGAGCGCTCGGTCGAGGTGACCGGGGGCGTTCAGGGCGGCTGAGGCGCAAGCCGCGCCGATGCGCCGGTCCGCGGGTCTTCGGCTCAGTAATCTGGGGCCATGGGCATGGATTACGCCAAGATGCGCGCGATCGCCGAGGAGCTCGGGGCCTACGCCGAGAGCCTGGAAGGCGCCTGGAGCGTCGAGATCGGCCCCTCGGGTCCGATACTGGCCATGATGTGCCCGTCGAAGCGTCACGAGGGCACGGTCCGCCGTATCTGCAGGCAGCTGGACGAGCAGCTGGCCCATACTCACCCCGGCTACATCTGTGCCAGCGGCCCTGAGATCGAGCATCCCGCAATCGGCCGCATGCGCCTGCCGGACGCGATCGTCATTCCGGAGGCGGTCCTCGACGAGGAGGGCCTCGCTGTCGACGCCACACAGGTGCTCGCGGTCGTCGAGATCGTGTCGCCGTCCAATCCCACCAACGACTACGTCGACAAACTCGCCGACTACCCGGCCATGGGCATCGCCCACTATCTGATCGTCGACCCCCGCACCGGCACGATCGAAGTTCATTCCGAGCCGTGCAAGGGCCGCTACACCCGCAAGGACGCCTACATCTACGGCGACCGGGTGCCGTTCGGCCCGTGGACGGTCGAGACGTCCGAGTTCCGCCGGTACGGCAAGCCCGGCGAGTGACGAGCGTTACGGCCGATCCACTCTGGACGCCGTTCCCTACCCGCCGGTACGTTGGTGTGAGCAAGCGCTTAGACATGTGACCGTGGAGGTGGCGGCGTGCGCCGTACGGTGTTCAACGAGGATCACGAGGCGTTCCGGGAGACCCTTCGCGCCTTCATCGAGGCCGAGGTCGTGCCCGTCTACGACGAGTGGTTCGCCGCCGGCCAGGCGCCGCGCGAGTTCTACTACAAGCTGGGCGAGCTGGGCGTCTTCGGCATCAACGTGCCGGAGGAGTACGGCGGCGCCGGCATGGAGAGCCACAAGTTCGAGGCCGTCCTCTACGAGGAGACCGCCCGCGCGGGCGTCCAGTTCGGCGGCTCCGGCGTGCACGTGCTGCTCGCCCTGCCCTACATCAAGATGCTGGCCACGGACGAGCAGAAGAAGCGCTACCTGCCGAAGTTCGTCACCGGCGAGGAGATGTGGGCCATCGCGATGACCGAGCCGGGCACCGGCTCCGACCTCGCGGGCATGAAGACCACCGCCAAGCTCTCCGAGGACGGCACGCACTACGTCCTCAACGGCGCCAAGACCTTCATCACCGGCGGCGTCCACGCCGACAAGGTCATCGTCTGCGCCCGCACCTCCGCCCCGCGCGAGGACGACCGCCGCTTCGGCATCTCGCTGTTCGCCGTCGACACCAAGTCCGAGGGCTACTCCATCGGCCGCAAGCTGGACAAGCTGGGCCTGCGCACCTCCGACACCGCCGAGCTGGCGTTCGTCGACGTCAAGGTGCCCGTCGAGGACCTGCTGGGCGAGGAGAACAAGGGCTTCTCCTACCTCGGCCACAACCTGGCCTCCGAGCGCTGGGGCATCGCCTTCGGCGCCTACGCGCAGGCCAAGGCCGCCGTCCGGTTCGCCAAGCAGTACGTGCAGGAGCGCACCGTCTTCGGCAAGCCGGTCGCCCACTTCCAGAACACCAAGTTCGAGCTGGCCGCCTGCCAGGCCGAGGTCGACGCCGCCGAGGCCGTCGCCGACCGCGCGACCGAGGCCCTGGACGCCGGCGAGCTCACCCCCGCCGAGGCCGCCTCCGCCAAGCTGTTCTGCACCGAGGTCGCGCACCGCGTCATCGACCGCTGCCTCCAGCTGCACGGCGGCTACGGCTACATGAACGAGTACCCGATCGCCCGCCTGTACGCCGACAACCGCGTCAACCGCATCTACGGCGGCACCAGCGAGATCATGAAGACGATCATCGCCAAGGACATGGGCCTGTAAGGACACGGGTGAGCCAGGCACTCCAGGATCTCCTCGATCTGCTCGACCTGGAGCAGATCGAGGAGAACATCTTCCGCGGCCAGTCCCGCTCCGCCGTCGTCCCCCGGGTCTTCGGCGGGCAGGTCGCCGCGCAGGCGCTGGTCGCCGCCGGGCGCACGGTCCCCGCCGACCGCCCCGCCCACTCGCTCCACGCGTACTTCCTGCGCATCGGCGATCCGGGCGCGCCCATCGTCTACAACGTCGAACGCATCCGCGACGGCCGCTCCTTCACCACCCGCCGGGTGGTCGCCGTCCAGCACGGCAGGCCGATCTTCGCCCTCTCCGCGTCCTTCCAGACGTACGAGGAGGGCCTCGACCACCAGGCCCCCATGCCGCCCGCGCCCGACCCGGCGACGCTGCCCACCTCCAGCGACCGGCTGCGCGGCTACGCGCACCTCGACCCGCGTGTCGTCGAGCACTTCCTCGCCGCCCGCGAGGCCATCGACCTGCGCTATGTCGACGAGCCGCCCTACGGGCAGTACGGCGAGCCGCGCGAACCCCACTCGCAGGTCTGGTTCCGCACCAACGGCAAACTCGCCGACGACCCCCTGCTGCACGTCGTCCTCGCCACCTACGTCTCCGACATGACCCTGCTGGACTCGGTGCTGCTCGCGCACGGCCGCGGCGGCTGGGCCGTCGGTGACGTCGTCGGCGCCTCCCTGGACCACGCCATGTGGTTCCACCGGCCCTTCCGCGCCGACGAATGGCTGCTCTACGACCAGGAGTCCCCCTCGGCGCACGGCGGCCGCGGCCTCGGCCAGGCCCGCATCTACACCCAGGACGGCCGTCTCGCCGTGTCGGTCATCCAGGAGGGCGTGGTGCGCGTCCCCCGCGACCGGGACGCGTAACCCTTGGTTCCGCCGCAGAGCCGATCTACCGTTCCCGTATCGCCCGGGGGAGGGCCGATCGACCAGGGGGGACGATGAGCCTGGCAGGGCTGGGGCTGACCGCCGCACAGGAACGCCTGTACCGCTATCTCTTACGCAACCCGCGCACCGCGGCCGACACCGCCGCGGCCGACCTCGGCCTGGACGACGTGCGGCCGCTGCTCGCCGGGCTGAGCGCGCTCGGCCTGGTCAACGACGACCTGACCGCGGTCGCGCCCGCGGCCGCCGTCGATGTGCTGGTGCGGCGGCGACTGGCCCAGGTGCAGCGGCAGTTCACCGAGCTGGCCGTCGCCTGGGACGTCCTGACCGAGCTGTCCGAGGAGCACCGCACCGGCCGGCGGGTGCAGATGGTCGAGCATCTGCCCGACGGGGAGACCGTCACCCGCCGGATGCGCGCGCTGCTGACCGACGAACCCGGCGAGCTGGCCTACCTCAAGAGCCGCGCCGCCCACGACCCCCGCTCCTCCGACGGCGACGGTCCGCTCGCCCATCTGCTGGCCCGCGGCCTGAGCAGCCGCACCCTGTTCTCCGCCCAGGCCCTGCGGGACCCGGCCCAGCTGGCCTATGCCCGGCGCTGCCACAGCCGCGGCGACCTGCACCGCGTCACCACCGAGCCGACCCGCCACCTGGCCGTCGTCAACCGTGCCGTCGCCTTCGTCCAGGCCGACCCCAGCGGCCCCGAGCCCGGCGCCCTGCAGATCCGCCAGCCCGGCCTGGTCGCCATCCTGTCCGACGTCTTCGACAGCATGTGGTCCCGCGCCCGCGACCTGGACGACCTGCCCCTCAACCCCATCGAACAGCAGGTGCTGCACGCCCTGACCCGCCACGACACCGACGAGGCCGCGGCGCGGTCGGTGAACGTCTCCGTCCGCAAGTTCCGCTCCCATGTCGCCGACCTCATGTCCCGGCTCGGCGCCACCACCCGCTTCCAGGCCGCCCTGCGGGCCAAGGAGCGTGGCTGGCTGTAGACCCGGCGGCTGTGCAGCATCCTGCACCCGCACCGTGCAGCTTCTTCCCCTCCCGCCGGTCCACGGCCCCGGACAGGATGATCCGCATGGACCGACTGGACGTGATCGACACCTGCACCCGCATGGCCTGGCACACCGACCGACGGGAGTGGGACGCGCTGGCCGGGGTGTTCGCCGACAAGGTGACCCTGGACTACACCAGCCTCGACGGCGGTGAGCCCGTCACCCTCACCCCGGCACGGATCGTCGAGGGCTGGCGGGCCGGCCTCGGCGGCTACACCGCCACCCACCACCTGCTCGGCAACCAGCTGGTCACCCTCGACGCGGACCGCGCGGTGTGCACCGCGGCCTTCGTCGCCACCCACCTCAGGCCCGACGGCGGCCGGTGGACGCTCGGCGGCACCTACCGCTTCGAGCTGGTACGCGCCGACGGCGGCTGGCGCATCACGAGTGTGGTGATGACGGCCGTCTGGAGCGACGGCCGGCGATGAGGAGACCCGCAGCCGCCTTCGCACCCGAGGGCCTGGTCGCCGACGTGGGCCGGGAGATCGGCGGCCGGGGCGCGATCCGCCGGTGGGCCGCGGACGGGGTCGTCGGCGGGATCCCCACCGTCCTGGAGCAGACCCCGCGCCCCGGCGGCACGACCCGGTCCCCTTCCGCCCCGGCGGCACGACCCCGCCGGTCCCCTTCCGCCCCGGCGGCACCGGCGACGGCTTCCGCGCCCGCCACCACTGCGACATCACCGACGGACTGATCACCTAAGCGACTCTGGAGTACGCATGACGCGCAAGGAGAAGACCGCCTTCGCCGGCGAGGGCGTCACCCTCAAGGGCAACCTCTTCCTGCCCGAGGGCACCCGCCCGGCCCCCGCGGTCGTCGTCGCCGGCACCTGGACCAGCGTCAAGGAGATGATGGCCGACCGCTACGCCGAGCGGCTGGCCGCGCACGGATACGCGGCTCTCTCCTTCGACTTCACCGGCTTCGGCGAGTCCGGGGGCGAGCCCAGGGACGTGGAGGACCCCGCCCTCAAGGTCCGCGACATCCGCCACGCCCTCGCCTTCCTCGCCGGGCACCCCGCCGTCGACGGCGACCGGCTCGGCGCCCTCGGCATCTGCGCCGCGGCGATGTACATGTCCGACGCGACCGCCCAGGACCCCCGGATCCGCTCGCTGGCCCTGGTCGCACCCTGGCTGCACGACGCCGCGATCTGCGCGGGCGTCTACGGCGGCGAGGAGGGGGTGGCCGCCCGGATCAAGGCCGGCGCCGAGGCCCGCGCCCGCTACGAGGAGACCGGCGAGGTCGACTACGTGCCGGTCGTCTCCGGCGGCGACGAGCGCGCCGCCATGCCGTACGACATCGACTTCTACCTCGATCCGGAGCGCGGCGGCATCCCCGCCTGGCCCAACCGGTTCGCCGTGATGTCCTGGCCCGGCTGGCTCACCTACGACGCGATCGCCCTGGCCCCGCGCATCGACCGGCCGGCCCTGCTGGTGCACAGCGAGGACGCCGCCGTCCCCGAGGGCGCCCGCCGCTTCCACGCCGGGCTGGCCGGGCCGGGGGAGATCCTGTGGACCGAGGGCACCCAGTTCGACTTCTACGACCGAGAACCCCAGGTGACGGTCGCCGTGGACGCCGTCGCCGCGCACTTCGGGAGGACCCTGCGATGATCCTCGTCACCGGAGCCACCGGAAACGTCGGCACCGAACTCGTGCACGCCCTCGCCCGCGCCGGGCAGCCCGTGCGCGCGCTGGTGCGCCGCCCCACCGATCTGCCGGCCGAACGCGTCGTCGGCGACCTGAACCACCCGGAGTCGATGGGCCCCGCCCTAGACGGCGTACGCGGTGTGTTCCTGTTACCCGGCTACCAGGACATGCCCGGCCTGCTCGCCCGGATCCGGCAGGCGGGCGTCGAGCGCGTGGTCCTGCTGTCGGGGACGTCGGTCGTCGCGAAGGACACCCGCAACGCCGTCTCCGAGTACATGATCCGCTCGGAGACCGCGGTCCGTGAGTCCGGGCTGGCCTGGACGTTCCTGCGGCCGAACGCCTTCATGTCCAACGCGCTGCGCTGGCTGCCGCAGCTGCGCGCCGGCGACACCGTCAGGGACGCCTTCGGCACGGTGCCGGTCGCCGCCGTCGATCCGTACGACATCGCGGCCGTGGCGCTGCGCGCGCTGCTCGACCCCGGCCACGAGGAGCGGATCCACCCGCTCAGCGGCCCCGAGCCGCTGCTGCCGGCCGAGCGGCTGGCCGTGCTCGGCGAGGTGCTCGGCCGGGACCTGCGCTTCCACGCCCTGTCCGACGAGGAGGGGCGGGCCGCGATGGCGGCCTCGGGGGTGCCGGAGCCGTACATCCGGGCGTTCTTCTCCTTCTACGCCGACGGCACCCTCGACGAGTCACAGGTCCACCCGACCGTGGAGAAGATCACCGGCACCCCGCCGCGCACCTTTCGCGACTGGGCCACCGCCCACCGCGCCGAGTTCCGCTCCCGGACCCGGTGACCCCGGCACCTCCTAGACCAGCCCCGCCTCCGACAGCAGATACGCCGTCAGCGGGTCGTAGTAGCGGGGGCTGACCACATGGTCGTCGAGCGGGACCGTCACCTGGACGGTCCCCTCGGCCTCGGCGAGGAAGAGGGCCGGGTCGTTGCAGTCGGCGTAGCCGGCCGAGTCGACGCCGTGCTGGCCCGCGTAGCCCGCCCAGCCGTGGTCGGCGACCACGAGGTCGGGCAAGGGGCGGCCGTCGCGCTCCAGGCCGGTGAGGATGGCCCGCATCGGCTCGCCCGAGTGGGTGTGCCAGAGGGTGGCGCCGTGCTCCAGGACCGCCACGTCCGCGAACTGCATCACATAGCCCTCGTCGGTCTGCAGCCCGTCCGGGATGACGACGATCTCGCACCCGGCGGCGCGCAGGGCGGCCGCGGTCGCGCGGTGCACGTCGAGCAGGCCGCCGGGGTGACCGGTGGCGAACAGCACCCGCTGCCCGCCGTCGGCCGCCTTGCGCAGCCGTGCCGCCAGCCGCTCCAGCGCGGCGACCGTCAGCTCCGGGTCGATGGTGTCCTGCCCGTACCGGTGCTCCGGGTCGTCGCTGACCCCGCAGCGCTCCGCCATCACCGCGAGCACGTCCTGTTCGTCGGTCCAGCGGTCGCCCAGCTCCAGGCCCAGCCAGTAGTTGCGGTTGCCGTTGGCGAGCTGGCGGTAGTGGGAGAGGTTGTTCTCGCGGGGGGTGGCGACGTCGCCCGCGATACGCGTTCTGACGAGGTGTTCGACGAGCTCGGCGCGGCTGGGTGTCCCGGATATCGGCATGGTTCCCATTGTGAGGCAGACCTCCTCGCCGGTCCTGGCCGTCCCGTCCGCTGGGACGTGCGTCACGTCACTCCGCGCGCCGCAGGGCGAACCACAGCTCCATGCGCACGTCCGGGTCGTCCAGGTCCGCGTCCAGCAGGGCCGCACAGCGCGCGACGCGCTGCCGCACGGTGTTGCGGTGCACGGCGAGGGCGACCGCGGTGCGGTCCCAACTGCCGTGCAGCGACAGCCAGGTGCGCAGGGTCTCGCGCAGCGCCGGGCTGTCCAGGAGCGGGCCGAGCAGCGAGCGGGCGTGCGCCGCGGCCTCGTCCGGCGGCAGCAGGTCGGCGAGCGAGGCGCGGGCGCCGTGCCGGACCAGGGGCGCGCGGGTGGCGCGGGCGCGGGCCAGGGCGCGGGCGGCCTGGGCGTCGGCGGCCGGCCACGCGGACGGCTCCACGGCGGCGCTGACGCCCAGCGTCCACCCGGTCTGCGGCCCGACCTCCGCGCCGCCCGGCACCAGCACCCGTACGACCCCCTCCGCCACGTCCACCAGCGCCGAGCCCAGCGCCGCCCCGAGCCCCGACGCCGCCACCGCGTCGGGCACGGCGGACCCGTCCGGCCGGGCGTGCACCACCCGCCAGGGCCCCGCCCCGAGCAGCCCCGCCACCTCGCCGGGCGCCGCGCCCAGCAGCAGCCGCACCAGCGCCGAGGACCGGGCCGCGCCGGAACCGCTCTGCTGCTCGCCGGTCAGCAGCGACAGCAGCACCGCCGCGACCGACGCCACGGCGTGATCGGCGGGGTCGCGGCGGGGCGCCGCCACCGCCAGTACGAAACCGGGCCCGGCCCCGAGGGCGTAGGCGGCGAGGTACACCCCGGCGACGGTGTCACTGGCGGACGCGGACCCCCGTACCACCAGCGCCCGCGTCAGCTCGGCGAGCGCCCCGTCCGCTCCGGGCATCCGCCCGGCGCCCGCGATCTCGGCGCCCTCGGGCCCGTACAGCACCGCCCGGCCGCCCACCCGCTGGGCCAGCTGCCGCAGCACCGAGGGGACGGCGTCCGGCCGGGCGGCGGCCGTGGCCAGGGCCTGCTGGGCCTCGGTCACCCGCCGCAGCTCGGCCATCCGGGCCTGCGCCATCAGCTGCCACACGGCCCGCGCGATGCCGGAGAACGTGGTCTGCGGCGGCACCTCCAGCAGCGGCAGCCCGTACGCCTCACAGGCGGCGACCAGGGCGCGCGGGACGGTGTCGTGCACGGGCGCGAGCCCGAAGCCGAGGGCCGCGCCGCCCGCGGCGACGATCCGGGACACATAGTCCTCGAAGTAGGTGCCCGACCCGGCCGCCTCCGGGATGTGCACGCCCGCCGTCAGCAGCAGCTCACCGCCCAGCAGGTACGGGTAGGGGTCGGCCATCTCCGAGGTGTGCGCCCCATGGATCACAAGGCCCGGGTCCGACGGCCCCGCGATCTGGCGCAGCCCCAGATCCTCACGGGCCAGGAGGGACGCGAGCGGCACCGGAGGCGTGGGGGGAAAGGCCGGTTCCGGCATGGTGTGCGTTTCCTCCATCCCGCTCGGCGAAGATGGATGAAACGTACACTTCGCAGTCGCTTTCCGGCCACCTACTGTCGTTCGGGACCAGGCGGCCGCGGGTACGGGCGGATGTCCCCGCGTGAAGCCGCCGCACTCACTCCCCATCCCTGCACGACACGCCACCGAGAGTGCGCGAAGGAGGGCCCCACATGGCCGTCGACTACACCGTGATCGTCGTCTATCTGGCCGGCATGCTGGCCATGGGCTGGTGGGGCATGCGCCGCGCGCGCTCCAAGAGCGAGTTCCTGGTCGCGGGCCGCAGGCTCGGCCCGGCCATGTACTCCGGCACCATGGCGGCGATCGTCCTCGGCGGCGCGTCCACCATCGGCGGCGTGGGCCTCGGCTACCAGTACGGCCTCTCCGGCGCCTGGATGGTGATCACCATCGGGCTCGGCCTCCTCGCCCTGTCGGTCTTCTTCTCCGCGCGCATCGCCCGCCTGAAGGTCTACACCGTCTCCGAGATGCTGGATCTCAGGTACGGCGGCAGGGCGGGCGTCATCTCCGGCGTGGTCATGTGGGCGTACACCCTGATGCTCGCGGTCACCTCGACCATCGCCTACGCCACGATCTTCGACGTCCTCCTCGACATCAACCGCACCCTCGCGATCGTCCTCGGCGGCTCGATCGTCGTCGCCTACTCCACGCTCGGCGGCATGTGGTCGATCACCCTCACCGACATGGTGCAGTTCGTGGTGAAGACCATCGGCGTGCTGCTCCTGCTGCTGCCCATCGCCGTCGTCAAGGCGGGCGGCTTCAGCGAGATGAAGGCCCAGCTGCCCACCGAGTACTTCGACCCGCTGGGCATCGGCGGCGAGACGATCTTCACCTACGTGCTGATCTACACGTTCGGCATGCTCATCGGCCAGGACATCTGGCAGCGCGTGTTCACCGCCCGCAGCGACCGCACGGCCAAGTGGGGCGGCACGGTCGCCGGCACCTACTGCCTGGCCTACGCCGTGGCGGGCGCCGTCATCGGCACGGCGGCCAAGGTGCTGTACCCGAACCTCGCCTCCGCCGACGACGCCTTCGCCACCATCGTCAAGGACGAGCTCCCCATGGGCGTGCGCGGCCTCGTGCTCGCCGCCGCCCTGGCCGCGGTGATGTCGACCTCCTCCGGCGCCCTGATCGCCTGCGCGACCGTCGCCAACAACGACATCTGGTCGCGGCTGCGCGGGGTGATGAAGCCCTCCGGCGAGGAGCACGACGAGGTCAAGGGCAACCGCGCCTTCATCCTGATCATGGGCGTGGCCGTCATCCTCACCGCGATCGCGCTGAACAACGTCGTCGAGGCCCTGACGGTCGCCTACAACCTCCTGGTCGGCGGCCTGCTCGTGCCCATCCTCGGCGGCCTGCTGTGGAAGCGCGGCACCGCCCAGGGCGCGCTGGCCTCGGTCGGTGTCGGCGGGGTCGCCGTGATCGCCCTGATGGCGTGGAAGGGCATCCTCGCCGACGAACCCGTCTACTACGGCCTGCTCGCCTCCCTCGCCGCCTACGTCGCCGTCTCCCTCGCCACCCCGGCGACCGACGCCGCCGTCCTGGCCGCCTGGCGCGAGCGGCTCGCCGGCCGGGCCCCCGAGCCCGAGTCCGCCCCGGTCCCGACTCCCCAGTAGAGTCGTATGACAAGCAGTACATACGCGACGAAGCGTAAGAAGGAAGGCAATTGACCATGAGCAGCACCGAGACGCCCCGCGGCCCCGTCGACTCGTCCCGCATCCCGCGGTACGCCGGTCCCGCGACCTTCGCCCGGCTGCCCCGGCTCGACGAGGTCGGCCGCGCCGATGTCGCCGTCGTGGGCGTGCCGTTCGACTCCGGCGTCTCGTACCGGCCGGGCGCCCGCTTCGGCGGCAACGCCATCCGCGAGGCGTCCCGGCTGCTGCGCCCCTACAACCCCGCGCAGGACGCGTCCCCGTTCGCGCTGGCCCAGGTCGCGGACGGCGGTGACATCGCCGTGAACCCGTTCAACATCAACGAGGCCGTCGAGACCATCGAGGCCGCCGCCGACGACCTGCTGGGCACCGGCGCCCGCCTGATGACCCTGGGCGGCGACCACACCATCGCGCTGCCGCTGCTGCGCTCGGTGGCGAAGAAGCACGGCCCGGTCGCCCTGCTCCACTTCGACGCCCACCTGGACACCTGGGACACCTACTTCGGCGCCGAGTACACCCACGGCACCCCGTTCCGCCGCGCGGTCGAGGAGGGCATCCTCGACACCGAGGCGCTGTCCCACGTCGGCACCCGCGGCCCGCTGTACGGCAAGCAGGACCTCACCGACGACGAGAAGATGGGCTTCGGCATCGTCACCTCTGCGGACATCTACCGCCGCGGCGCCGACGAGGTGGCCGACCAGCTGCGCCAGCGCATCGGCGACCGCCCGCTGTACATCTCCATCGACATCGACTGCCTGGACCCGGCCCACGCCCCCGGCACCGGCACCCCCGAGGCCGGCGGCATGACCTCCCGCGAGCTGCTGGAGATCCTGCGCGGCCTGGCATCCTGCAACCTGGTCTCCGCGGACGTCGTCGAGGTGGCCCCCGCCTACGACCACGCCGAGATCACGTCGGTGGCCGCGTCCCACACCGCGTACGAACTGACCACCATCATGTCCCGTCAGATTGCCGAGGCTCGCACGAAGTGACTCACGACCACGACCTGGTTCTCCGCCCGACGCCGGCCCAGACGGAGGCCGCGCTGAATCCTCCTCCCGGCCGCAACGGCGGAGACCTGGTCGTGGAGACGCTGGCCGGGCTCGGCGCGACGACGGTGTTCGGCCTGCCCGGCCAGCACGCGCTGGGCATGTTCGACGCGCTGCGGCGCAGCGACCTGCGCTATGTGGGCCTGCGCGTGGAGAACAACGCCGGTTTCGCGGCGGACGCGTACGGCCGGATCACGGGCGAGGCGGCCCCGCTGCTGCTGTCGACGGGCCCCGGCGCGCTGACCTCCCTGGCGGCCCTCCAGGAGGCGGCGGCGGCCAGCGCCCCGGTCCTGGCGATCAGCAGCCAGATCCCGACGGCGGGCCTGGGCGGCGGCCGCCACGGCTACCTCCACGAACTCCCCGACCAGGCGGCCTCGTTCCGGGGCGTGGTGAAGTCCGTCCACACCGTGCGCACCCAGTCCCAGATCCCCTCGGCGATCGCGGAGGCGTGGCGCTCGGCGCTGACGGCCCCGCACGGCCCGGTCTGGGTGGAGATCCCGCAGGACGTGCTGCTCGCCGAGACGCATCTGCCGGTGGTCACGGGCGTGGACGCGACGCCGGAGGACCTGGTGCCGCGGGTGGAACTGACGGCGGTGGCGGCCGAGTTGCTGTCTTCTGCGGCCCGCCCGGCGATCATCGCGGGTGGCGGTGTCGTACGAGCGGACGCGAGCGGCAAGCTCAAGCAGCTGGCGGAGCGGCTCCAGGCCCCGGTGGTGACGACGTTCGGCGGCAAGGGCGCGTTCCCGTGGACCCACCCCCTCTCGCTCCAGTCCTGGCTGGAGGACCGGCACACCACGGACTTCCTGGAGGACGCGGACGTCCTGCTGGTGGTCGGCTCGGGTCTGGGCGAGTTGTCGTCCAACTACCACACGTTCAAGCCGCGAGGCCGGGTCATCCAGATCGAGGCCGACCTCGGCAAGCTGGAGTCCAACCACCCGGCGCTGGGCATCCACGCGGACGCGCGCCTCGCCTTGCAGGCGCTGCTGGAGACGGTGTCACGCCGCGAGGACCCGGCGGCGCCGGAGCGGGTACGGGAGCTGCTGACGCGGGTGCGTGAGCGCATCGACGCCCAGGAACTCACCCTGGAACAGCAGGTGCTGGCCTCGGTCCGGGCGGCCCTGCCCGCCGACTCCCCGTCCTTCTGGGACATGACGATCCTGGCCTACTGGGCCTGGTCGGCTTTCGACGCCAAGGGCCCCAACCACATGCACTCCGCCCAGGGCGCGGGCGGCCTCGGCTACGGCTTCCCGGCGGCGCTCGGCGCGGCGGCGGCGGACCCGACCCGTCCGGTGCTGGCGGTGTCGGGTGACGGAGGCGCCCTGTACTCCATCGCCGAACTGGCCACGGCCCGTCAGTACGACCTCCCGGTGACCTGGCTGATCGTCGACGACGGCGGCTACGGCATCCTCCGCGAGTACATGACCGACGCCTTCGGCCAGGCCACGGCCACGGAACTGACCCGCCCGGACTATGTCGCGCTGGCGGAGTCCTTCGGCGTGCCGGGGGTCCGCACGACCCCGCAGACCCTGGAGGCGGACCTGGCGAAGGCCCTGTCCACGCCGGGCCCGTCAGTGGTCGTACTCCCGGCGGTCCTGCGGATGTTCGCGCCTACGCATCTGCCTTCAACGCCCTGACGAAGGCCGACCAGCCGGCCGCGGAGAAGAGCAGTGCCGGGCCGTGGGGGTTCTTGGAGTCGCGGACGGGGACGCCGGAGGGGTGGTGGTCGAGGACTTCGAGGCAGCTGCCGCCCTCGTCGTTGCTATAGGAGGACTTCCGCCATCCGTCCAGTACTGCGATGGTTCGGTCAGTCATGGCGCTCGTAGTCCCTCGCTGTTGCCCTGAGCAGGGCCAGTGATTCCTTGAGTGGCAAGGCGTTACCCAAGGCCCAATCGTATCGATGCTGTAGGTCTTGGACCACGGAAGGGACATCGTGGATCTTGCCCATCCGTAGGCCCTCGGCATAGGCGACGGGTGGCTGGTCCTCGAACCACATCAAAGTGAGCATGTTGCTCAGAAGCGGATGCACGCCGAGCGTGAATGGCAGCAGGTGCACCTGAATGCGGCCGCTTTCGCCCAGGCGCACGAGGTGCTTGAGCTGCTCCGCCATGATCTCCGGCCCACCGATCTGACGCCGTAGCACAGCCTCATCGAGCAGCGCCCACACGGCGGGCGTCACTGGATCGTCGAGGATCTTCGCCCGCTCAAGGCGTGTGACAAGGCGCCTGTCACATTCCTCGTCACTCACCCGAGGGAACGACATACCCAGAACCGAACGTGCGTACCCGGCGGTCTGCAGGATGCCCGGTACGAAAGAGAGTGCGAACTCCCGGATCATCACTGCCTGTTGTTCGAACTGCCTGGCCGCCTCGAAGTAGTCGGGGACCGCAACTTCCTCCTCCGGCAGGAAGCTGCTCAGCACATTCCCCGTGTTCAGGGCCTTGTCCAGCCGCCGCGCATCCTCCCGCGACGGCATCCGCCTGCCCGCCTCGATGTGCGCGATGTGCGAACGCGTCATCACCGCCCGCTCGGCCAGCTCCTGCTGCGTCAGCCCCGCCGCCTCCCGCTGCTGCCGGAGCCAGTCACCGTACGTGTTCGCCATGGCCACCCCTTTGTGACAAATGACTGGTCACACTCGACCCTCTGGCGAGGCTAGCCCGTGACATCTCAGGCTGTGAGCGGATCGCTACACAAAGCGATACCCCCGCGACCGCGCGACCGGTCCGGGGGCGTGGTCATCAACTCCGCCTAGGGGCCGACGACATGAGTCACCGTATCGCCGTTTTCCTCCTCCGTACGCTGTTTCGGCGCCCGGCGCCACCGCCACCGCGCCCACTGCCCGCACCGCTGCTCGGTATCGGCGTCGGCTCGCTCGGCATGCCGCCCGCGACGGAGGTGACCCGGTGAGCGGCGGCCGCCTGCTGCCCTGGACCGGGGCGGAGGGCAAGCCCTGCTACCTGATCACCGACGGGACCGGCTACCTCTCCCGCGTGGCCGACACCGTCGAGTCCGTGCAGCTGGGGATGGCCGGCGACCTGCTCGGGCACGCGGCCGACCTGATGGCCGACGAGCGGGCGACCAGCGCGCAACTCCGGTTCATGCTGGCGCGGATGCGCGAGGCGTTGACGGACGTCCTGCGGATCGTGGAGAGCCGGGACACCCGCCGGCCCGCACTCGTCGACGCCGATTGAGGCCCGGCGGCCGGTCAGTCGCCGAAGTCGCCTCCGCCGACGTCCCCCGTGTCCGGCATCCCCGATACTCCCGGCGGGCCGGGGCTGTCGGCGGCGGCCCGTTCGGCGGCCCGCGATGACAGGGCGACCGCGGTGATCAGCCCGGCCACGCAGGCCAGCATCAGCGCTGTCCCGGTGAGCATCGTGGCGATCACCGGCTTGCTGTCGGCGTCGCCCGTGACGTGGACGAGGATCGGAGCGGCGGGCAGGTAGCCGAAGATCCAGGTGCCGCAGACCAGGGCGACGGTGGCGCCCTGGTGGGTGTCCGAGATCTCCCGGATGTCGCCGGGTGTCGCCCCTCGTCCCGGCCGGGCGACCGGGTAGAGGGCGACGGCCTGGCAGGCCAGGCAGACGGCCTGGAGGAGGGCGTAGTCCTGGACGGTCATGGCGCGGGACCAGAAGTGGACGAGTCCGAGCACGGCGGTGAGGAACAGGGCCGCGTCACCGATGAAGACCAGGCCCAGGCGGGACGTGAACGTTCCGGCGAGCGCTTCGCCGAAGTCCGTCCAGAACCACCTCCAGCGCTCCGTCCTCCGTCTGAAGCGCGAGACCTCGCCCATGAGCCGCCCCCGTCCGGCCGTCGGTGCCGACATGATGCCCCGGTCGGGGGCGGCTCAGGCGGAACCGGGTCTACCAGATCGCCTCCACCCACTCCGGGTGGTCGATGAACGGGTTCCGGTTGCCCTGGTAGTCGGTGTAGATGAGCTGGTTGCGGCGCTCCTCGAAGGCGTCCGGCGGGTCCTCCGCGTTCCACGCCTTCAGGACGGAGAGGCGGCCGTGGTAGGGGGTGCCGCCGGTGTTCACCGCGTCCTTGGGTTCGAGGTTCGGCCAGCCGTCGTCGCCCTCGTAGCGGACGGCCATGTAGAGGATCATGCGGGCGACGTCGCCCTTGACGGCGTCGCGCGGCTCGAAGGAGTCGCCGTCGATCAGGCTGCCGCCGCTGTTGGTGAAGCTGCTGCCGCCGTTGTCGAAGTCCAGGTTGCCGCGCTTGGCGTTGACCGTGACGTCCTCGGGGCGGATGTGGTGCAGGTCGGTGCCGGGACCGGCCGAGGTGCCGAAGTCGCCGTGGGACTGGGCCCAGACGTGCTCGCGGTTCCAGTTGCCCGTGTTGCCGCCGCTGAGCGACTTGCTGCGGGATATGCCCGAGTAGAGCAGGATCACGTTGCCCGAGTTGTTCGGGTCCTGGTCGGTGACCTTCAGGGCCTCCCAGAGCGCCGAGTACGACAGCTTGGACTGGCTGCTGACGATGGTGTGGAGGGCCGACTTCAGGCTCGTGCCGGTCTTGCCGATCGCGTTCCTGTAGTACGTCGAGTCGTACGCGGTCGTGGTCGCGGCGGCCGGCGTCGCGGTGAGCGCGGGGGCGGTGAGGCCGGTCAGGAGAGCGGCGGTGACCAGGGCCACCGGCCTCCAGCGGAGGGGACGGAAGGACGGCATGTGGGGTCCGTTCTACGCGGGTTGATGGAGCGGCACCCGGAGAGTGGCATGGACATGCACTCATCACGGTGAACGTTTGATGTCGGTTGCATGACAGAGCCGGGGGAGCGGCATCCGAGAACCTGATCGAAAGCGTGCAACTATCCGTCAACTTCGTGAGTCAAGCAGGGCATGACTCACCAGAGACGTGCACGCGTCGTCGCCGCCACCCTGGGCGCCGGCCTCCTCATACCCCTCGCCGCAAGCCCGGCGGACGCGGCCACCGCGACGGTCAGCTGCACCTCCGCGCAGGCCGGTCTGGCCACCAAGCTGCAGCGCGACATCCAGGCCGCCGTCAACGCGCGCAGCGGCTCGATCGCCGTGGGCGTCTACGACCGCAGCACCAAGACCATCTGCACGCTGCGCCCGACCGTGCGCCACAACTCGGCGAGCGTCGTCAAGGTGACCGTCCTGGGCGCCCTGCTGTACGAGACGCAGCGGCTGGGCCGGGGGCTCACCTCCGAGGAGATGTCCCTCGCCCGCGCCATGATCACCAAGTCGGACAACGCCTCCACGTCCACCCTGTGGAACCGGCTCGGCCGCACCAAGATCCAGCGCTTCCTCGACGCCGCCGGCATGACGCACACCGTCCTGGGCCCCGGCGGCACCTGGGGCATCACCGAGATCACCGTCACCGACGAGCAGAAGCTGCTGAAGATGCTCACCGCGAGCAGCTCCACCGTGCTCACCGACGCCCGCCGCGCCTACGCCCTCAAGCTGATGCGCGAGGTCGTCTCCACGCAGTTCTGGGGCACCCCCTACGGCGCCCCCTCCACCGTCACCAAGGCCGTGAAGAACGGCTGGCTCCAGCGCACGACCGACTACCGCTGGCGCGTGCACAGCATCGGCGCGTTCAAGGGCAACGGCCACGACTACTTCATCACCGTGCTCACCACGAACGCCAACGGCAACTCGATGCAGTACGGCGTCAACACCATCCAGTCCATCGCCAAGGTCGTCCACCGCGACCTGCACGCGAGCTGACACCCACTCGGGACTTCACGACGCGGTCTCCCGCCCGTCACCGGTCCGCCCTACGGTGGCGCCCATGCGCCTGAGAACCGTACTCGCGACCACGACGGCGGCCCTGGCGGCGGTCACCTGCCTGACCGCCGCCGGGACCGCCGACTCGGCGGAGAACAGGGCCTGTTCGCCGTCCGTCCGCATCGAGGGCTTCTCCGACGCCCTCGACAAGACGACGTACGAGAACACCTTCGTCGGCAACCTCTCCGCCCTCGCGGTGGACCGGGACGGCTCCCTCGCCGCCGTCTCCGACCGCTCGGCCCTGTTCCGCCTGAGCGCACACACCCTCCAGCCCCACGCCGTCCTCCCGCTCGCCGACGAGCAGGGGCGCCCCCTGGACGCCGAGGGCCTCGCCGTCGACCGGGACGGGACGTATCTCGTCTCCTCCGAGACCGAGCCGGCCGTACGCCGCCACGGCCGCGACGGCACCGTCCTCGACCGCCTCCCCGTGCCCGACGCCCTGAAGGTCGCCCCCGCCGGCCGCGCCCGCCCCAACCAGACCTTCGAGGGCCTCACCCTGCTGCCCGGCGGACGCACCCTGATCGCGTCCATGGAGGGCGCGCTCACCGGCGACACGGACGGCATCGTCCGCCTCCAGACCTGGCAGCGGGCGAGAACAGGCTTCCGCCTCTCCGCCCAGTACGCCTACCGCACCGACCCCGGCCTCGGCGTCCCCGAGATCCAGGCCCTCCCCGACGGCCGCCTGCTCGTCCTGGAGCGCGGCTTCACGGCGGGCGTCGGCAACACGGTCCGCCTCTACCTCGCCGACCCCCGGCACGCCACGGACACCCGTGGCATCGAGACGCTGACCGGCCAGGACGACGTACGGCCGGCCGGCAAGACCCTGCTGGCCGACCTGGTGCAGTGCCCGTCACTGGGAGCGACCGCCCGGCAGCCCCAGCCGAACCCCCTGCTCGACAACATCGAGGCGATGACGATCACCGGCCGTGACCCGCAGGGCCGCCTGCGGGTGCTCCTGGCCAGCGACGACAACCAGAGCGACCGGCAGACCACCCGCCTGTACCGGCTCACCGTGCGCCTCTGAGATTTGTTGCGGAGGGATGAAATCCGCTTCGTTCCGTGTTGGTGCCTTCCGGAAGATCAGGACGACTGGAGGGCACCGGCGTGGAAGCGAAACGGGGATGGGCACGGAGACTGGCGGCCTACGCCTGGCGCTATCCGAAGGACGTGGTCCTCGCCCTGGCCTCCTCCCTCCTCGGCATGGCGGTCATGGCGATCGTCCCGCTGATCACCAAGGTGATCATCGACGACGTCGTCACCGCCCGCACCCGTGACATGGCCCCCTGGGCGGCCGCCCTCATCGGCGCCGCCCTGCTCGTCTACGCCCTCACCTACATCCGCCGCTACTACGGCGGCCGCCTCGCCCTCGACGTCCAGCACGACCTGCGGACCGAGATGTACGAGACGATCACCCGGCTCGACGGCCGCCGCCAGGACGAGCTGTCCACCGGCCAGGTCGTCGGCCGCGCCACCAGCGACCTCCAGCTGATCCAGGGCCTGCTCTTCATGCTGCCGATGACCATCGGCAACTTCGCCCTCTTCCTGATCTCCCTGGTCGTGATGGCCTGGCTGTCGATCCCGCTCACCCTGGTCGCCCTCGCCGTCGCCCCGGCGCTCTGGTTCATCGCCAAGCGCAGCCGCACCAAGCTGCACCCCGCCACCTGGTACGCCCAGGCCCAGGCCGCCGCCGTGGCCGGGGTGGTCGACGGCGCCGTCAGCGGTGTGCGGGTGGTCAAGGGCTTCGGGCAGGAGGAGCAGGAGACCGGCAAGCTCCGCGAGGTCGGCCGCAAGCTGTTCGCGGGTCGCCTGCGGACCATCCGCCTGAACAGCAGGTACACCCCCGCCCTCCAGGCCGTCCCCGCCCTCGGCCAGGTCGCCATGCTGGCCCTCGGCGGCTGGCTCGCGGTGCGCGGCCACATCACCCTCGGCACCTTCGTCGCCTTCTCCACCTACCTCGCCCAGCTCGTCGGCCCGGTCCGCATGCTCGCGATGGTCCTCACCGTCGCCCAGCAGGCCCGCGCCGGCACCGAGCGGGTGCTGGAGCTGATCGACACCGAGCCGTCCATGAAGGACGGCACCAAGGAACTGCCCGCCGACGCCCCCGCGACCGTCGAGTTCGACGACGTCTCCTTCGGCTACGACGACGACCACCCCGTCCTTCAGGGACTCTCCTTCGAGATCCGCCCCGGCGAGACCCTCGCCGTCGTCGGCTCCTCCGGCTCCGGCAAGTCCACCGTCTCCCTGCTCCTGCCGCGCTTCTACGACGTCACCCACGGCGCCGTCCTGGTCGGCGGCCACGATGTGCGCGAGCTGACCCAGGACTCCCTGCGGGCCGCGATCGGACTGGTCCCCGAGGACTCCTTCCTCTTCTCCGACACCGTCCGCAACAACATCGCCTACGGCCGACCCGACGCCACCGACGAGCAGATCGAGAAGGCCGCCCGCGCCGCCCAGGCGGACCGTTTCATCGCCGAGCTGCCCGAGGGCTACGACACCAAGGTCGGCGAGCACGGCCTCACCCTCTCCGGCGGTCAGCGCCAGCGCATCGCGCTCGCCCGCGCCATCCTCACCGACCCGCGCCTGCTGGTCCTGGACGACGCCACCTCCGCCGTCGACGCCCGCGTCGAGCACGAGATCCACGAGGCGCTCAAGGAGGTCATGCGCGGCCGCACGACCCTGCTGATCGCCCACCGCCGCTCCACCCTGAACCTCGCCGACCGCATCGCCGTCCTCGACGGCGGCCGCCTCGCCGACCTCGGCACCCACGACGAGCTCCAGGAGCGCTCCCCGCTCTACCGCCGTCTGCTCACCGACCCCGACGAGCTCGGCGGTGTCTCGCCGGGCCACACCCCGCAGCTCGCCCCCGCCGAGGACACCTCCGTACGCGAGGAGCTGGACGCCGAGTTCGACGCCGAGCGCGGCATCACCCCCCGGCTGTGGGCCGGCGAGCGCGAGCCCCGCGACACGGCCCTGTCCGGCACCCCCGCCACCCCCGAACTGCTCGCCCAGGTCGAGGCGCTGCCCCCGGCCACCGACACCCCCGAGGTCGACGAGGCCCGCGCGGTGCGCCCCGAGGACAGCTACGGCCTGCGCCGCCTGCTGAAGGGCTTCGGCCTCCCGCTCCTGATCAGCCTCGCACTGGTCGCCGTCGACGCCGGCATGGGCCTGCTGCTGCCCGTCCTGATCCGGCACGGCATCGACAGCGGCGTCAACGAGGCCGCCCTCGGCGCGGTCTGGGCGGCCTCCCTGCTGGGGCTGCTCGCGGTCGCCGCCCAGTGGGCCGCCCAGACCGGCGAGATGCGGATGACCGGCCGCACCGGCGAGCGGATCCTGTACGCGCTGCGGCTGAAGATCTTCGCCCAGCTCCAGCGGCTCGGCCTCGACTACTACGAGCGCGAGCTGACCGGCCGGATCATGACCCGGATGACCACCGACGTCGACGCCCTGTCGACGTTCCTGCAGACCGGCCTGGTCACCGCGTTCGTCTCGGTCGTCACCTTCTTCGGCATCATGGTCGCCCTGCTGGTGCTCGACCTCGCCCTCGCCCTCGTCGTCTTCGCCACCCTGCCGCTGCTGATCGTCGCCACGTACTTCTTCCGCAAGGCGAGCGTGAAGGCGTACGAACTGGCCCGTGAACGGGTGTCGGTGGTCAACGCCGACCTCCAGGAGACCGTCGCCGGGCTGCGGATCGTGCAGGCGTTCCGGCGCGAGCGGGACGGGGCGCGGCACTTCGCCGAGAACAGCGACAGCTACCGCACGGCACGCGTCCACGGCCAGTGGCTGATCTCGGTGTACTTCCCGTTCGTGCAGTTCCTGTCCTCCGCCGCCGTGGCCGCCGTGCTGATCGCCGGCTCCGGCCGGGTCGCGGAGGCCACGCTGACCACGGGCGCGCTGGTGGCGTATCTGCTCTACATCGACCTGTTCTTCGCGCCCGTGCAGCAGCTGTCCCAGGTCTTCGACGGCTACCAGCAGGCGTCCGTGTCCCTCGGCCGGATCCAGGAGCTGCTGCGGGAGCCGACGTCCACCGAGTCGGCGAAGGAGCCGCGCGAGGTCCGCTCGCTGCGCGGCGAGATCGCCTTCGAGGACGTGCACTTCGCGTACAACGGCGAGGAGGAGGCCCTCACCGGCATCGACCTGCGCATCCCCGCCGGGCAGACGGTCGCCTTCGTCGGCGAGACCGGCGCCGGCAAGTCGACGCTGGTGAAGCTGGTGGCCCGGTTCTACGACCCGACGGGCGGCCGGGTCACCGTCGACGGCCAGGACCTGCGCACCCTCGACCTGACCTCCTACCGGCACCGGCTCGGCGTCGTCCCGCAGGAGGCGTACCTCTTCCCCGGCACGATCCGCGACGCCATCGCCTACGGCCGCCCCGACGCCACCGACGCCGAGGTGGAGGCCGCCGCCCGCGCGGTCGGCGCGCACGAGATGATCGCCACCCTGGAGGGCGGCTACCTCCACGAGGTCGCCGAACGCGGCCGCAACCTCTCCGCCGGCCAGCGCCAGCTGATCGCGCTGGCCCGCGCCGAGCTGGTCGACCCCGACGTGCTGCTGCTCGACGAGGCGACGGCCGCCCTGGACCTGGCCACCGAGGCCCAGGTCAACCAGGCCACCGACCGCCTCGCCGGCCGCCGCACCACCCTGGTCGTCGCCCACCGCCTGTCCACGGCCGCGCGTGCCGACCGGGTCGTGGTGATGGACCACGGCAGGGTCGCGGAGGACGGCACCCACGACGAACTGCTCGCCCGCGGCGGACGGTATGCCGAGCTGTGGCGGACCTTCGTCGGGGAGCCGGTGGCCGCGGGCGGCTGACGCAACCAACCGGCACACGTACCGCGTCCGTACTTCAGTACGGCGAGGGTCGTGGGTCGGGAGGGTCGACTGTGGACAGGGGTGCGATACGCCGATGGCTGGCGCTCGGCATGGCCGTGCTCACCGCTTCCGGGCTGCTCGCGCTGAGCGCGCCCGGCGCCGCCCACGCGGCCTCCGGGCAGAACTGCCCCGGCCGCAAGGTGCGCACCCTGCCGTTCTCCACCGGCGCGGTGCACGTCTACAAGAGCGGCGGCCTGGTGTGCGCGGTCACCGTCGCCAAGCACCCCGGCCCGCGCCGCTGGATGACGGTCAGCGTGCAGGCGCGCGGCTTCCGTCCGGCCCGCGAGGAGGGTCTGCGCACGCACCGCATCGGCCCGGTCGACACCTACGCCGGACAGCGCTGCGTGCGGGTCAGGGGCTCACGGGGGAGCGGCTCGGTGAGCACCGGCTGGATCCTGTGCTGACCCCGTCCGATCGCACTCGTTTCGCCTGATGCAGATCCTTTTGCGCAACTGTTAGCTCAACCTCCCCTGGTGTGAACGGTGTTGCTCCGATAGCTTCCGGCGCACATCTGTTTCCCAGGGAGGGTGCATGCGCAAGGCGCTCAGATGGCTGCTCGCGCTCACCGTGCTCATAGGCACGCTGAGCACGGCGGGGGCGGCCACCGCCGCCCAGCAGCCGGAGGCCGACATCAAGGACCGCCTCCTCGCGATACCGGGCATGAGCCTGATCGAGGAGAAGCCGTACCCCGGCTACCGCTTCTTCGTCCTCAACTACACCCAGCCGGTCGACCACCGGAATGCGTCCGCGGGCACGTTCCAGCAGCGGATCACCGTCCTGCACAAGGACGTCAGCCGCCCGACGGTCTTCTACACCAGCGGCTACAACGTCTCCACGACCCCCAGCCGCCGCGAGCCGACCCAGATCGTGGACGGCAACCAGGTCTCCATGGAGTACCGCTACTTCACCCCGTCCCGGCCCGCCCCGGCCGACTGGACCAAGCTGGACATCTGGCAGGCCGCCAGCGACCAGCACCGCATCTTCACCGCCCTCAAGCCGGTCTACGACAAGAAGTGGATCTCCACCGGCGGCTCCAAGGGCGGCATGACCGCCACCTACTACGAGCGCTTCTACCCCCGTGACATGGACGGCGTGGTCGCCTACGTCGCCCCCAACGACGTGGTGAACAAGGAGGACTCGGCCTACGACCGGTTCTTCGCCACCGTCGGCACCGAGGAGTGCCGCGACCGCCTCAACGGCGTCCAGCGCGAGGCCCTGGTCCGCCGCGAGCCGCTGGAGAAGCGCTACGAGGCGTACGCCGCCGAGAACGGCTACACCTTCCACACCGTCGGCAGCCTCGACAAGGCGTACGAGGCGACCGTCCTCGACTACGTCTGGGGCTTCTGGCAGTACAGCCTGCTCGCCGACTGCGACACCATCCCGGCGGACGCCGAGAACGCCACCGACGACGAGATCTGGAACTCGATCGACACCATCGCCGGGTTCTCCTTCTACACCGACCAGGGCCTGGCCCCGTACACGCCGTACTACTACCAGGCCGGCACCCAGCTCGGCGCGCCGACCATCCAGTTCCCGCACATCGAGAAGCAGTACGTGCGCTACGGCTACCTGCCCCCGCGCTACTTCGTGCCG
Organism: Streptomyces sp. enrichment culture; assembly: GCF_964272895.1. GTDB lineage: Bacteria > Actinomycetota > Actinomycetes > Streptomycetales > Streptomycetaceae > Streptomyces. Next base: position 2,740,903 of record NZ_OZ186832.1, on the reverse strand, counting down.
CGTGACATCGCCATGAGCTTCCAGCCGTGGGCGATGCGGGACGTGGACAGCTGGGTCCGCAACAACGCGCGGCACATGCTGTTCGTCTACGGCGAGAACGACCCGTGGGGCGCCGAGCCGTTCCGCCTCGGCAAGGGGGCGCGCGACTCCTACGTCTTCACCGCGCCGGGCGCGAACCACGGTGCGCGCGTCGCCGGTCTGGTCGAGGACCAGAAGGCGCTCGCCACGGCGAAGATCCTCCAGTGGGCGGGCCTTTCCCCGGCCACGGTGGCCGAGGCCAAGCCGCTCGCCAAGTTCGACGCGAAGCTGGACAAGCGGATGCCGGAGCGCGCCCTGCGCCCGTGATCCTCTGCAGTACGCCACGGCCGGTCCGGTGTCCCCGGACCGGCCGTCGTGCGTCAGTACGTCAGCCCGTGCCCGATCGGGTACAGCACCCGCGTCGGATCGTCCGCCCGCTGCACCGGCACCGGCAGCGTGCCGCGCGGGGAGACGGTCCCGGCGATGACCCGGGCGGCCGCGCGCAGTTCGACGTCCGTCCAGGAGTAGGTCGCCAGGAAGGCGCGGACGCCGGGCAGCCGGGCCACGTCGTAGGGGTTGCGGACGGCCACCGCCACGACCGGCCTGCCGGTCGCCAGCAGCCGCTCCACCAGCGTCCGCTGACTGCTGGTCGCCGAGACGTTGTACGTCCCCACCACCACCGCGTCCGCGTCCCGCGCCGCCGCGACCGCGCGGTCGATCACCGCCGTCGAGGGGGCCGTGCCGGTGGACATGGCCGTGGCCGTGAAGCCCAGCTCGGTGAGCGCGCCGGCGAGGACGCCGGTGGGCGGGCCGGTGGTGCCGGACGGGGAGGCGAGGTCGGCGCCGACCACCAGGACCTTGCCGTGCGAGGCGGGCGAGAGGGGCAGCAGCCCGCCCTCGTTGACCAGCAGTGTCGTCGTGCGCTCGGCGATCCGGTCGGCGGCCGCCCGGTGCGCCGTACCGCCCACCGCGCGGTCGACGCCGCCCGGCACCACGTACGGCTCGGTGAACAGCCCGAGCTTCGCCTTCAGCCGCAGCACCCGCAGGATCGACTCCTCCAGCCGCTCCTCCGTCAGCTCCCCGTCCTGCACGGCCTTGAGGACCGCGTTCCACGCCACGTCCAGCTTCGGCGGGTTCAGCAGCTGGTCCACGCCCGCCTTCAGCGCCAGCACCGGCACCCGGTCGTCGCCGTACTTCTGCCGTACGCCCGCCATGTCGAGGGCGTCGGTGACCACGACCCCGTCGTAGCCGAGCCGTTCGCGCAGGATGCCGGTGAGGATGGGGCGGGAGAGGGTGGCCGGGTCGCCCGAGTCGTCCAGGGCGGGGACCAGGATGTGCGCGGTCATGATGGAGTCGATGCCCGCCGCGATCGCCGCGCGGAACGGCGGTGCGTCCAGCGTCTCCCACTGCTCGCGGGTGTGCCTGATGACGGGGAAGCCGTAGTGGCTGTCGACCTCGGTGTCGCCGTGCCCGGGGAAGTGCTTGGCGGTCGCCGCGACCTTGGAGTGCTGGTACCCGGCGACCTCGGCGGCCACCAGCTCGGCCACCGCCGCGGGGTCGGCGCCGAAGGAGCGTACGCCGATCACCGGGTTGGCCGGGTTGACGTTGACGTCGGCGACCGGCGTGTAGTCCTGCCGGATGCCCATCGCGCGCAGCTCACGGCCCGAGATCCGGCCGAGGGTGCGCGCGTCGGTGCGGGAGCCGCCCGCGCCGATGGCCATCGCGCCGGGGAACAGGGTGGCGGGCTTGCCGACGCGGCAGACGATGCCGTGCTCCTGGTCGGTGGAGACCAGCACGGGCAGCCCGCGGGGCAGGTCCAGGGACGCCTTCTGGATGCCGTTGGACAGGTCGGCGATCTGGCGCGGGTTGCGGGTGTTGTGCGCCCACACGAAGTAGATGACGCCGCCCAGGCGGTACTTGGCGATCAGCTCGGCGGCCGTGCGCACGCCGAAGTCCCTCAGGTTGGCGTCGATGTCGGCCTGGTCGGGCTGTGTGGCGGAGTGGCCGTGGACCCGGGAGACGAACAGCTGGCCGACCTTCTCCTCCAGCGTCATCCGCGAGATCAGGGCGCGCAGCTTCTTGTCGTCGACGGCGTCCTCGCCCGCCTCGGCGTCCGCGCCGACGGCGAGCGCCGCGGTGACGCCCGCGCCGGCCGCGAGGACGGTACGTCTGGAGGGTTTCGCGGTGCCTGCGGTGCTTCCCGTGCTGGTGTCGTGCACGTGCGCTCCTTCCGGAGGGCTGCGATGGTCCGCTGAAGGAAACTTCCGAGGAGTCACCAATATCCGGGAAGTTTCTGCCAGTCAAGGGACCGCACAGCAACGGCGGGTGAGCCCGGCGAGCCGCCCCGGCCACGGCGGCCGGCAGGACAGGGCGGGGTTCGGCGAGGTGCCTGCGCTGCGTCCTGGGGCCCGGAGGCGGGCGGGGTGGGAGGGCGTCGGCGTGGTGCCTGCGCTGCGTCCTGGGGCCTTGCTGCCGGTGGGGCGGGCGTGCGGTCAGCGAGGTGTCGCGCCGCGACCTCAGGCTCCGTGGCCGGCGGGGCGGGCGGGCGGTCGGCGTGGTGTTCGCGTTGCGTCCTCGGGCCCCGAGGTGGGCAGGGCGGGCGTGCGGTCAGCGAGGTGTTCGCGTCGCGACCTCGGGCCAGTGCTCCTGGAGGGTCCGTACCGTCTCCGCGATCGCCGGGCGGCGGCCCGCCCCCGTGCGCCACAGCGCGTACAGCCGCCGCAGCGGCGCCGGATCGAGCTCCACCTCCACCACCCCGGACGGCAGCGGCCCCCGCCCCAGCCGGGGGATCAGACAGATCCCGAGCCCGGCCGCGACCAGCGCCACCAGCGTCGGATTCTCGTCCGCCTGATGCACGATGTCCGGCTCAAGGCCGACCCCTCGCAGCGTCCGCACCAGCCACTCGTGGCACACCCGCCCCGGCGGCTGGCACACCCACCGCTGCCCGCCCAGCTCCTCGCGGCACACCGCCGTGCGCCCGGCGAACGGATGCCCCTCGGGCACCAGCAGCGTGCAGCGGTCGTCCCCGATCACCGCCTGCTCCACCCCCGGCGGCACCGGCAGCGGCGAGATGTCCCAGTCGTGCGCCACCACCAGATCGACCGCGCCCTTGGCCACCATGCCGATCGACAGATGCGGATCGACCTCGCTGAGCCGCGCGTCCAGCGCCGGATGCCGCCGCCCCAGATCCGCCAGCACCCCCGGCAGCAGCCCCCGCGCCGCCGACGCGAACGCGGCGATCGTCAGCCGCCCCGACGGCACCCCGCGCCGCTCCTCCAGCTCCGTCTCCGCCCGCTCCACGATCGCCAGCAACTCCTGCGCGGCGACCACCAGATGCCGCGCCTCAGCCGTCAGCCGGACGCCCCGCCCCTCCCGTTCGAGCAGCACGGTCCGCGTCTCCCGCTCCAGCTTGGCGATCTGCTGGGACACCGCGGACGGCGTGAAGCCGAGGGCGGACGCGGCGGCCCCCACACTGCCGTGCACGGAGACGGCGTGCAGGGCACGCAGGCGCTGGAGATCGAGCACGGGACCCCTCCCTTAAGCGTTGCTTCATCGGAGCATGCAGCAATCATCGCTGGTACTGCACGGTCCCCGGAGGTGATCCTTCGAGGCATGCGTCCCGCACATCTCGCCCTGGCCGTCCTCGTCGCCGCCGTCTGGGGCGTCAACTTCACCGTCATCGAGGTGGGCCTCGACCACTTCCCGCCCCTGCTCTTCTCCGCCCTGCGGTTCCTGGCGGCGGCCCTCCCGGCCGTCTTCCTGGTCGGCCGCCCCAAGGTGGCCTGGCGATGGATCCTCGCCGTCGGCCTGGTCCTGGGCGTGGCCAAGTTCGGCCTGCTGTTCATCGCCATGGACACCGGCATGCCGGCCGGCCTGTCCTCCCTGGTCCTGCAGATCCAGGCGGTGTTCACGGCCCTGATCGCCTTCGCCGCCCTCGGTGAACGCCCCTCCCGGACCGGCGCGCTCGGCATGACGATCGCCCTCGCCGGCATCGCCGTGGCCGCGGTGGACGAGGGCACCTCGGGTCCCCTCGGCGCCTTCGCCCTGTGCATCGCGGCAGCCGCCTGCTGGGGCGCCTCCAACGTGCTGACCCGCAGGGCGGCACCCCCCGACGCCCTGAACTTCATGGTCTGGGTCAGCACCGTCCCGGTCCTCCCGCTCCTGCTGCTGTCCCTGCTGACGGAGGGCTGGAGCCGGGACGCGGCCGCCCTGCGCGCCCTCGACTGGCAGGGCGCGGGCACGGTCCTCTACGTCGCCTGGATCACCACGGTCCTCGGCTTCGGCGCCTGGGGCCGGCTGCTGCGCCGCCACCCGGCCTCCACGGTGGCGCCCTTCTCCCTCCTGGTCCCCGTCTTCGGCATGTCCTCGGCCGCCCTGTTCCTCGGCGAACCGATCAGCCCCCTGCGGTGGCTCGCCGCGGCCCTCCTGGTCGGCGGCGTCGCCCTGACCTCCCTCGCCCCCGCGCGCCGCGGCCCGCACGCCCCCGAACCGCCCGCGCCGGACATCCCGTTCGACGACCCGGCCGGCGTCCGCGAGACCTTGCCCGCGCTCGACGAGGAGCGCTCGCGCACCTGAGCCGGGCCGCCGCGGGCACCCCCTGCGCTACGCCGACTCGTTCAGCAGGCGGCTCAAGTGGTCGCGCCCCGCCCCGAGGATGGCGGCGAGCGGCCGGGCCGCCTCGTACCAGCGCTTCTCGTACTCCCAGCACAGCCAGCCGTCCCAGCCCTGCCGGGCGAGGACGTCCACGCACTCGGTGAGGGGCAGGACGCCGGAGCCGAGCGGGAGGGGCGTCGTGTCGGTGGCGGAGGCGATGTCCTTGACCTGGACGTAGCCGAGGTAGGGACCGAGGGCGGCGAAGGACTCGGAGGGCTGCTCGCCGCCGAGCCAGGTGTGCATCACGTCCCACAGGGCGCCCACGTGCCGGTGCCCGACCAGGCCCAGGACGCGGAGCGCGGCGGCGCCGGTGCGATGCGAGTCGTGCGTCTCCAGCAGGATGCGCACCCCCGCGTCGGCGGCGTCCTCCGCGGCCGTGCCCAGCCGCCGGGCTGCCGTCGCGTCGGCGTCCTCGGCGGGCTGCTCGGCGTCGGCGCCGGGGAAGACCCGCACGTACGGGGCGCCGAGATCGCGGGCCAGGTCCACCAGCTCGCGCAGCTCGGCGATCACCGGCTCGTCCGGTCCGGGCGAGGCGACCCGCGTGTACCCGGCGACCGTCAGCAGCTCGATGCCGGACGCCCTGAACAGCTCGGCCACCTCCACCCGTTCGGACCGGCCGAGGCCCGGATGGACCGGTTCCTCCGGGTGCGCGCGCAGCTCCACGCCATGGAAGCCGTGGGCGGACGCGAGCCGCAGCACATCGGTGACGGGCATACCGGGAACGCCGAGGGTGGAGAACGCCAGCTTCATGCACGCGACCTTACTGGCGCCGCCCCCGAACCGCCGCCCGCGACCGCCCCACATCCACCCGGGCGCCCGGCCCCCCCGCGGACTACGCCCCCTCCACCCGCCGGTACACGTTCACCAGCGTCCCCGTGTCCGCCTTCTGCGTGGAGGCCAGCTCGAAGGGGAACTTGCCGCCCCCGTCGGGGAAGATCGTCTTGCCGCCGCCCAGCACCACCGGCATCACCATCAGCCGCAGCTCGTCGGCGAGCCCTTCGGCGATCAGCGTGCGGGCCAGCGTCGGGCTGCCCATGACCAGGAGGTCGCCGCCCTCGCTCTCGCGCAGCTTGCGCAGCTCGGCGACGGCTTCGGCGACCGCGATACGGGTGCTGTTGTGCCAGGTCAGATCGGACTCGGCGAGGCTGTCGGACACCACGTACTTACGGATCGCGTTCATCCGGTCGGCGAAGGGGTCGCCCGCCCGCTCGGGCCACGCCGCCGCCATGTTCTGCCAGGTGCGCCGCCCGAACAGCAGCGCCTCCGCCCCCTCCAGCGCCGCGTCGAACGCCCCGCCGACGACCTGCGGGTCGAAGTAGGGGTGCGTCCACCCGCCGTGCGCGAACCCGCCGTCGGTGTCCTCCTCGGGACCACCCGGTGCCTGCACGACGCCGTCGATGCTGATGAACTCACTGATCACGATCCGCACGGTGGTGCTCCCTGTTCTTCCACGGTCTTCTTCGTCACGCTGTCGGGTTACGCCCCTACAGACCCGCCCGGCCCGCGAAACTCATCGCTCCCCGCACCACGATCGCGGCGGACCCGATCAGCTCTTCGGCACTCCGGAGGATCCCCGCACCATCAGCTCCCCGCGGACCGTGGCGATCCCGCCGGGGGGCGCCTCCTCGCGGCCCATGGCGATACGTCCGGCGCGTGCCCCCGCCTCCGCGAGGGGCAGTCTGACCGTCGTCAGGGAAGGCACCGCGTCCACGCTGAACGGAAGGTCGTCGAACCCGGCGACCGACACGTCCTGCGGGATGCGCAGGCCCGACTCCCGCAGCGCCGCGCAGGCGCCGAGCGCGACGGAGTCGTTCGCGGCGACGACGGCGGTCAGGGTGGGGTCGCGGCGCAGGAGTTCGAGCGTCGCGTCGTAGCCGGACTGCCGGTCGTAGCGGCCGTGCACGGTCCAGCCGGGCTCCTCCTGGATGCCCGCGGCGGCGAGGGCGGCGCGGTGGCCCTCCAGCCGGTGCCGGGTGGTGGTGCGCTCCTCCGGGCCCGCGATGTACCCGAGCCGGCGGTGGCCGAGGCCGATGAGGTGCTCGGTGAGCCGCTGGGCGCCCCCGCGGTTGTCGAAGGCGAGCGCCACGGCCCGGGTGTCGGGCGCCGGCGGCCGCCCGCACAGCACCACCCGTGTCCCGGCGTCCGCCAGCTTGCGCAGCTTCGCCGCCACGGCCGCCGCGTGCGGCTCGTCCTCCACGGCACCGCCGGTCAGCACCACGGCCGCCGCCCGCTGCCGCTGGAGCAGCGTCAGATACGTCAGCTCGCGCTCCGGCGAGCCCCCGGTGTTGCACACCACCGCCAGGCGCTCACCCCCCGCCCGGCCCCCCGGCCCGCCGATCTCCGACTGGATGGCGCTCGCCATGATCCCGAAGAAGGGGTCGGCGATGTCGTTGACGAGGATGCCGACCAGGTCCGAGGTGGCCGCGGCGAGCGCGCTCGCGGGCCCGTTGAGGACGTAGTCCAGCTCGTCCACCGCCTTGAGCACCCGCTCGCGGGTGGAGGCGGCGACGGGGTAGTTCCCGTTCAGCACGCGCGACACCGTCGCGGGGGAGACCTGGGCGCGGGCCGCCACGTCCGCCAGGGTCACCGTCATCTCGTAGTCCTCCGGTCGCGCATTCGTCGTACGTCGTCGTACACGTGCCGTGCAGGGGCAGCGGTTGCGGTCCATGTGCGTGAAGGGCAGCTGTCGTGTGCGCCGACCTTACGGCTCCCGCCCCCCGGCGTTCGCCCCTCGAACAAGTCGAGACGACCGCGGCCTTGTCGGCCCGCTGATCAGAGGCTAACTTCTCACCACATAGAAAGCGCTTGCTACCGCACGAGGAACTGCACGACGAAGGGAACGACGTGACACGCAAGACGGTGCGTATCGCCATGAACGGCGTGACCGGGCGCATGGGCTACCGCCAGCACCTGGTCCGCTCCCTCCTGGCCATCCGCGACCAGGGCGGACTCGACCTCGGCGACGGCACCGTGCTGTGGCCCGAGCCCGTCCTCGTCGGCCGCCGCGAGCACGCGCTGACCGCGCTCGCCGAACGCCACGGCCTGGACCCGCAGAACATCTCCACCGACCTGGACGCCGTCCTCGCCGACGACGGCGTCGAGATCTACTTCGACGCCCAGGTCACCTCCGCCCGCGAGGAGGCCATCAGAAAGGCGATCGCCGCCGGCAAGCACATCTACACCGAGAAGCCCACCGCCACCGGCCTGGAAGGCGCCCTGGAGCTGGCCCGCCTCGCGAACGCCGCCGGCATCAAGCACGGCGTCGTCCAGGACAAGCTCTTCCTCCCCGGCCTGCTCAAGCTGAAGCGCCTGGTCGACGGCGGCTTCTTCGGCCGCATCCTCTCCGTGCGCGGCGAGTTCGGCTACTGGGTCTTCGAGGGCGACTGGCAGGAGGCCCAGCGCCCCTCCTGGAACTACCGCGCCGAGGACGGCGGCGGCATCGTCGTCGACATGTTCCCGCACTGGGAGTACGTCCTGCACGAGCTGTTCGGCCGCGTGAAGTCCGTGCAGGCCCTCACCGCCACCCACATCCCGCAGCGCTGGGACGAGGACGGCAAGCCCTACGACGCCACCGCCGACGACGCCGCCTACGGCATCTTCGAACTCGACGGCGGCGCGATCGCCCAGATCAACTCCTCCTGGGCGGTCCGCGTCCACCGCGACGAACTCGTCGAGTTCCAGGTCGACGGCACCGAGGGCTCCGCGGTCGCCGGACTCCGGAACTGCCGCGTCCAGCACCGCAGCGCCACCCCCAAGCCCGTCTGGAACCCGGACATCCCCGCCACCGAGGTCTTCCGCGACCAGTGGCAGGAGGTCCCGGACAACCAGGAGTTCGACAACGGCTTCAAGACCCAGTGGGAGCTGTTCCTCAAGCACGTCTACGCCGACGCCCCCTACCACTGGGACCTGCTGGCCGGCGCCCGCGGCGTCCAGCTGGCCGAGCTCGGCCTGAAGTCCTCGGCCGAGGGCCGCCGTATCGACGTACCGGAGATCGCGCTGTGACCATCCGACTGCCCGGCGCCGACGGCCGGCTGCGGACCTATGAACCCCGCACCGAACCCCTGACCGTGCGCCCCGGCTCCCCCCTCACCTCCCGTACGGTCTTCTCCGCGGCCCATGTCGTCGCCGACCCCTGGGCGGACACCACCCCCGACTCGCCCGCCGCCGTCGACTGGGACGCCACCCTCGCCTTCCGCCGCCACCTGTGGGCGCACGGGCTCGGCGTCGCCGAGGCCATGGACACCGCCCAGCGCGGCATGGGCCTGGACTGGGCGGGCGCGGCGGAACTGATCCGCAGGTCGGCGGCCGAGGCCCGCAGCGTGGGCGGCCGTATCGCCTGCGGGGTCGGCACCGACCAGATCGCCGCCGGCACCCTCGCCGAGATCCGCGCGGCCTACGAGGAGCAGCTGGCGGTCGTCGAGGAGAGCGGCGCCCAGGCCGTGCTCATGGCCTCCCGCGCCCTGGCCGCGGCCGCCTCGGGAGCCGAGGACTACCTGGAGGTCTACGGCCATCTGCTCCGCCAGGCCGCCGAGCCGGTGATCCTGCACTGGCTGGGCCCCATGTTCGACCCGGCCCTTCAGGGCTACTGGGGCTCCGCGGACCTGGACGCGGCGACGGAGGTGTTCCTGGAGCTCATCGCCGCCCACCCGGACAAGGTCGACGGCATCAAGGTGTCGCTGCTCGACGCCCGGCGCGAGATCGACCTGCGCCGCCGTCTGCCGGGGGGCGTCCGCTGCTACACCGGCGACGACTTCCACTACCCCGAGCTGATCGCGGGCGACGAGCAGGGCTTCAGCCACGCCCTGCTCGGCATCTTCGACCCGCTGGGCCCGCTGGCGGCGGAGGCGGTACGGGTACTGGACACGGGGGACGTGGACGGCTTCCGCGCCCTGCTCGACCCCACGGTGGCCCTCTCCCGCCACCTCTTCCAGGCCCCCACCCGCTTCTACAAGACCGGTGTGGTCCTCCTGGCCTGGCTGGCGGGCCACCAGTCCCACTTCACGATGGTCGGCGGCCTCCAGTCCGCCCGCTCCCTCCCGCACCTCGCCCGCGCCTACGAACTCGCCGACGGCCTCGGCCTGTTCCCGGACCCCAAACTCGCGGAGGAGCGGATGCGGAACCTGCTCGGGGTGTACGGGGTGGACCGATGAGCGGCGGCCTGGAGCGGTTCAGCATCAACCAGATGACGGTGAAGCAGCTGACGCTGCCCGAACTGGTCGCGGCATGCGGCGAACTGGGCGTGACTCAGGTGGGCCTGTGGCGGGAGCCGGTCCAGGAGTACGGCCTCGAGGCGGCGGCGAAACTGGTCCGCGACGCGGGTCTGACCGTCACCACCCTGTGCCGGGGAGGGTTCCTCACGGCGATCGAGCCGGGGGAGCGTTCCCGGGCCCTGGCGGACAACCGCCGCGCGGTCGACGAGGCCGCGACCCTGGGCACCGACACCCTGGTCCTCGTCTCGGGCGGCCTCCCGGCCGGCTCCAAGGACCTGCACGGCGCCCGCGAGCGGATCGCGGACGCCCTGGCCGAACTCGGCCCGTACGCCGCCGAGTGCGGGGTGCGGCTGGCCATCGAACCGCTGCACCCCATGTACGCGGCCGACCGCTGCGTGGTCTCCACGCTCGCCCAGGCCCTCGACCTCGCCGAGCGCTTCCCCGCGCAGCAGGTCGGCGTGACCGTGGACACGTACCACATCTGGTGGGACGACCAGGCGCCCGCGCAGATCGCCCGCGCCGGGGCGTCGGGCCGCATCCACACCTTCCAGCTCGCCGACTGGACGACCCCGCTGCCGGAGGGCGTGCTCACCGGGCGCGGACAGCTCGGCGACGGCGCGATCGACATGCGGGAGTGGCTGGGGTACGTGGAGGCGGCCGGATACACCGGCGCGGTCGAGGTGGAGCTGTTCAACGACGGCCTGTGGGCACGGGACGGGCGGGAGGTGCTGCGGGAGACGGCGGAGCGGTTCGTCGCGCACGTGACCGGGTGACGGCGGAGAGGTTCGTCGCGCACGTGACCGGTGACGGCGGAGCGGTTGTCAGCGGATGACCGGCTGACGGCCGGGCCGCTCAGCGCACCCGGTCACCGCCGTCGGCCTCCGCCCCGGCCCCGGCCCCGGCCTCGCGGGCGGCGGCCTCCGCTTCACGGGCGGCGGCCGCGTCCAGGACCGTGCCCAGGTCGCGGACGAAGGCCGCCCGCTCCAGGAAGGTGAACCGGCGCACGATCGCCGAGGTCAGGACGATCCGGGTGCCGTCGGCACGGGTCAGCGAGACGCTGCACTCCCGCCGCGCCGCCAGCCAGGCGACGAGGCTGCCGGCGAACGCCTCGGTGACCTCACCGGGTTCCAGCACCGCGAGCAGCACCTGCGGGCGGGTGTCCGCGCGGATGCGTCCGCGGAGCGCCGGTTCGGTGGCCAGGCGGCGCCACAGTTCATGGACGCCGACGCTCATGGTCCGGCTCTCCACGGTGATCCCCACGCGCATGATCATCACCCCGTACGGTGGTGTGCGGCGCCCACGGCTGCGACCGCGGGCACCGCACACCGGCTTCCCCCTGCTTCCGGCCCGGCGGTGCGGGCGGGAAGCGGTGCGGAGAAAAAGCATGGCCAGGTCGGGCGGCGGAATTCATTGGCCCTGAGTGCACGGATCTTGGCGATTTCTGCACGTTCTTGTGCCGTTCCGGGGGGGGATCAGGTGTGATGCCGGTAGTCACGGGGGGACATGCCGTACGCCCGCCGGAACTGCCGGCTGAACGCGGCGGCGTCCTGGAACCCCCAGCGCGCGGCGAGGGCCGCGATCGGCCGGGAACGCAGACCGGGGTCGGCGAGGTCACGGCGGCAGTGCTCCAGTCGCCGCCGGCGTATCCAGGCGGCAGGGGTGGCCCCCTCCTCCGCGAAGAGCTGGTGCAGATGGCGCACCGAGATGCCGTGCGCGGCGGCCACGGTGGCCGGGGACAGCGAGGGGTCGCCCAGATTGCGGTCGATGAAGTCCAGCGCCCTGGTGTGCAGCGCCCGCCGCCGGGACTCCGGGCTCATCGTGTCCTCGGCGTCCAGGGCGTGGCCGAGCACGGAGGTGAGCAGATCGGTCGTCACCGCGCCCAGCGTCGCCGCGTCACCGTCCCCGAACTCCTCGGCACGGGCGGCGACATCGGCCAGCCAGCGGTACAGCGCGCCGCCCATGCCGTGGCCCACGGGGATCGGTACGGCCAGCACCTTCCGCAGGGTCCGGGGCGGCAGGGGTAAGAGAGCGCGGGGGACGGTGACGACCACGCAGCCCGAGTTCTCGCCGCCGGGCCGGGTGTGCCGGGCCTCGTAGGGCAGGCTGCTGTCGACGACGACGAGGTCACCGGGCCCGAACACGGTGTGCCGCCCGTTGTGCGCGACGCCTCCGGTCCCGGTGAACTGGCAGTTGATCTGGTACACCTCGGGATCGAAGCGCCGGATGGCCCGCGGTGTCCGCACCGACTCCAGATGCGGGAACGACACCTCCGCCACCTGCACCTCGCCCAGCGTCAGCACCCGCATCACCGCCCGGAAGTCGGCGTCCTGCTCGCTGCGCAGCAGATTGGGCATATGCGTCCGCGCCGCGATGTCCTGCCACAGGTCCCACCGCTCCCCGGCCGGCACGGCGTCCGTCCGGTACTCCTTCACCAGCATGGCCACGCCCCCAACGCGTACCGCACGGCGACTGCTTGAGCACGCAACATCCTAGGGACCCGTGCGGGCAGGGGCAGGACGTTGAATGGGGTCATTGGAGGATTCGGGCCCCGCGCGGGCACCCGGTGGCCTGGCTGGGCCGCAGCACGTGGCCCGGATCCTCCGATCCCTCCCTGTCAGGCGGAGGCCAGCTCGCACCACACCAGCTTGCCGCGCCTGCCCTGCCGCGCCAGCGGCTGCCACCCCCACCCCCTTCACCGCCTTCCTCCAGGCGATCAAGGACGCGGCTGTCACACCCTCCCGCTAACGTCGGGGCATGTCCCAGGACTCGGCGAAGACCACCGGTGAGCGGCGCCTGGCCGTGCTCGAAGGCGTGTTGGAGAGGATCACGTACGCCAATGAGGAGAACGGGTACACGGTCGCCCGCGTGGACACGGGCAGAGGTGCCGGCGATCTCCTCACCGTCGTCGGGGCACTGCTCGGCGCCCAGGTGGGGGAGTCGCTGCGGATGGAGGGCCGCTGGGGGAGCCACCCCCAGTACGGCAAGCAGTTCACCGTGGAGAACTACACGACCGTCCTCCCGGCCACCGTCCAGGGCATCCGGCGTTACCTGGGGTCGGGGCTGGTCAAGGGGATCGGCCCGGTCTTCGCCGACCGCATCACCCAGCACTTCGGGACGGACACCCTCCGGATCATCGAGGAGGAGCCGAAGCGGCTGATCGAGGTGCCCGGCCTCGGGCCGAAGCGGACGAAGAAGATCGCCGACGCGTGGGAGGAGCAGAAGGCGATCAAGGAGGTCATGCTGTTCCTCCAGACGGTGAACGTCTCCACGTCCATCGCCGTGCGCATCTACAAGAAGTACGGGGACGCGTCCATCTCCGTCGTCAAGGAGCAGCCCTACCGGCTCGCCGCCGATGTGTGGGGCATCGGGTTCCTGACAGCGGACAGGATCGCCCAGTCGGTCGGCATCCCGCACGACAGCCCGGAACGGGTCAAGGCCGGCCTGCAGTACGCGCTGTCGCAGGCCACCGACCAGGGCAACTGCTACCTCCCCGAGGAGCGGCTGATCGCGGACGCGGTGAAGCTGCTCCAGGTGGACACCGGGCTGGTCATCGAGTGCCTGGGGGAGCTGGCCGAGCCGGACGAGGAGGGCGGCGACCCGGGCGTCGTACGGGAGAAGGTCCCCGGACCCGACGACCACCCGGAACCCGTCACGGCCGTCTACCTCGTCCCGTTCCACCGCGCCGAACTGTCCCTCTCCTCCCAGCTGCTCCGCCTTCTGCGCACCGACGCGGACCGCATGCCGGCGTTCCAGGACGTCGACTGGGACAAGGCGCTCGGGTGGCTGAGGTCCCGTACGGGGGCCGAGCTGGCGCCCGAGCAGGAGGCCGCCGTCAAGCTGGCGCTGACCAGCAGGGTCGGTGTGCTCACCGGCGGTCCGGGCTGCGGCAAGTCCTTCACCGTGCGCTCGATCGTGGAGCTGGCCCGCGCGAAGAGGGCGAAGGTGCTGCTGGCCGCTCCGACCGGCCGTGCCGCCAAGCGCCTGGCCGAGCTGACCGGCGCCGAGGCGTCCACCGTCCACCGGCTCCTGGAGCTCAAGCCCGGCGGTGACGCCGCCTACGACCGGGACCGGCCGCTGGACGCCGACCTCGTGGTGGTGGACGAGGCGTCGATGCTGGACCTGCTGCTGGCCAACAAGCTCGTCAAGGCCGTACCGCCGGGTGCGCACCTGCTCTTCGTGGGGGACGTCGACCAGCTCCCGAGTGTCGGCGCGGGGGAGGTGCTGCGGGACCTCCTGGCCGACGGGAGCCCGGTCCCGGCCATCCGCCTGACCCGTGTGTTCCGGCAGGCGCAGCAGTCCGGGGTGGTCACCAACGCGCACCGGATCAACGCCGGGCAGCATCCCCTCACGGACGGGCTGAAGGACTTCTTCCTGTTCGTGGAGGACGACACCGAGGAGGCCGGGCGGCTCACCGTCGATGTGGCGGCGCGGCGGATCCCGGCCCGCTTCGGGCTCGATCCGCGCCGGGACGTGCAGGTGCTGGCCCCGATGCACCGGGGGCCGGCCGGGGCGGGGACGCTCAACGGTCTGCTCCAGCAGGCGATCACACCGGGCCGGCCGGATGTGCCGGAGAAGCGGTTCGGCGGCCGTGTCTTCCGGGTGGGGGACAAGGTCACCCAGGTCCGCAACAATTACGAGAAGGGGAGGAACGGTGTCTTCAACGGCACCGTGGGCGTGGTCACCTCGCTCGACCCGGTCGACCAGCGGCTCATGGTGCTGACGGACGAGGACGAGGAGGTTCCGTACGAGTTCGACGAGCTGGACGAGCTGGCGCACGCCTACGCCGTGACCATTCACCGCTCGCAGGGCAGTGAATATCCCGCCGTGGTGATCCCCGTCACCACGGGAGCATGGATGATGCTCCAGCGGAACCTGCTGTACACGGCGGTCACCCGGGCCAAGCGGCTGGTCGTCCTCGTCGGTTCGCGTAAAGCGATAGGACAGGCGGTGCGCACGGTGTCGGCCGGACGGCGCTGCACGGCGCTGGACTTCCGGCTCGCCGGCGGCTGAGGAACGTAGCGATCCGGGCTGCTCGGAAACGTGCGGACCCGGCTCGGTCTACTGCCCAGTACGCCATGCGACGAAAAATGATCGATCAAACGAGTCGCAAAGGTCACAGAACACTTCCCGTGGCCGGGCGGAGGGGGCAGGATGGGCAAGTTGGCGGCACTGAGTGCCGCCGATAAGCCCAATGGTCGACCCCGAGTGCACTCTCCTGAGCCAAATGGGGGATGGTAGAGACAGTCAGGGCACCTCGAAGATGAGGCACTACGTCGGTGAGGGAAGACGTGAGCGACAACTCTGTAGTACTGCGGTACGACGGCAGCGAGTACACCTACCCGGTGATCGACAGCACCGTCGGGGACAAGGGCTTCGACATCGGGAAGCTGCGTGCCCAGACCGGTCTCGTGACCCTGGACAGCGGGTACGGCAACACCGCCGCCTATAAATCCGCCATCACCTACCTGGACGGCGAGGCGGGCATCCTCCGCTACCGCGGCTACCCGATCGAGCAGCTCGCCGAGCGCTCCACCTTCCTTGAGGTGGCGTACCTGCTGATCAACGGTGAGCTGCCGACCGTCGACGAGCTCAGCGCCTTCAAGGACGAGATCACCCGGCACACGCTGCTGCACGAGGACGTCAAGAACTTCTACCGGGGCTTCCCGCGCGACGCGCACCCGATGGCGATGCTGTCCTCGGTGGTCTCGGCGCTGTCCACCTTCTACCAGGACAGCCACAACCCGTTCGACGAGCGGCAGCGCAACCTCTCCACGGTCCGTCTGCTCGCCAAGCTCCCGACGATCGCGGCCTACGCCTACAAGAAGTCGGTCGGCCACCCGTTCGTATACCCGCGCAACGACCTCGGCTACGTGGAGAACTTCCTGCGGATGACCTTCTCGGTCCCGGCGCAGGAGTTCGAGCTCGACCCGATCGTGGTCTCCGCCCTGGACAAGCTGCTCATCCTGCACGCCGACCACGAGCAGAACTGTTCGACCTCCACGGTCCGCCTGGTCGGCTCCTCGCAGGCGAACATGTTCGCCTCGATCTCCGCCGGCATCAACGCCCTGTGGGGCCCGCTGCACGGTGGCGCCAACCAGTCCGTGCTGGAGATGCTGGAAGGCATCCGCGACTCGGGCGGCGACGTCGACTCCTTCATCCGCAAGGTGAAGAACAAGGAGGACGGCGTCCGTCTGATGGGCTTCGGCCACCGGGTCTACAAGAACTTCGACCCGCGCGCCAAGATCATCAAGGCCGCCGCGCACGACGTCCTCTCCGCCCTCGGCAAGTCCGACGAGCTGCTGGACATCGCCCTGAAGCTGGAGGAGCACGCGCTCTCCGACGACTACTTCGTCTCGCGCAGCCTCTACCCGAACGTCGACTTCTACACCGGTCTGATCTACCGGGCCATGGGCTTCCCGACCGAGATGTTCACGGTCCTGTTCGCCCTCGGCCGCCTTCCGGGCTGGATCGCCCAGTGGCACGAGATGATCAAGGAGCCGGGTTCCCGCATCGGCCGCCCGCGCCAGATCTACACGGGCGTCGTCGAGCGCGACTTCGTCCCCGTCGAGGAGCGCTGACGCTCGACCCCCTGAGCCGCAGCATCGCAGGCCCCGCCCCGGTCCCTCGGGCGCGGGGCCTTGTCGTGGGCCCGGAGGGCGAAGAAGCCCGGAAGGTGAAGAAGCCGGAAGGCGAAGAAGCCCGGAAGGTGAAGAGGCCCGGAAGGCGAAGAAGAAGGCGCCCCGGTGCGCCGGTCCCCCCACGGGCCGACGTCCAGGGCGCCTTCCCATGTCCCGGTGCGGATTCCCCCCACGGGATCCGGCCGGGCGCTTTGAGGACACAGCGCCTGAATCGCTGTTGAACAGCACGGGCGGATACGCACGTACTGCTCTGTCGGGGTGCGGTCTGCCGGGACATCGCACGCTGGGAGGGCCGCTCAAAGCTTCCCGGTGTGCGTGCCCCGGCAACGCAATCTCTGAGGAGGTCCCCCAAGACATCCCCAGATGTCAGTCGGCGCCCCCCAAGACGCGTTCTGACATCGCCAACTTAGACCGTCGAACCCCTTCAATGGTTACGTTCACATCACTGTGATCTGCGTCTCTTGCAAATGTCCCGTTAGATGCGCAAGAGCACGTTCGGCGAACGATGCCCCGGCGTAAGGAAGATGCGCGAGACTTGTGAAGAGCTTATGTGAGGCCCGCGCCGGACTCCAGAGGGCCCCCGGTGTTAAGCCCTTTCTCCAGCACGGAACGTCCGCAGCCGGAGGCTGTTGGTGACGACGAAGACCGAGGAGAAGGCCATCGCCGCCCCCGCGATCATCGGGTTGAGCAGGCCCGCGGCGGCCAGCGGCAGGGCGGCCACGTTGTAGCCGAAGGCCCAGACGAGGTTGCCCTTGATGGTGGCCAGGGTGCGGCGGGAGAGCCGGATCGCGTCCGCGGCGACCCGCAGATCCCCGCGCACGAGCGTCAGATCGCCCGCCTCGATCGCCGCGTCGGTGCCTGTGCCCATGGCGAGGCCCAGGTCGGCGGCGGCCAGCGCGGCCGCGTCGTTGACGCCGTCCCCGACCATGGCGACGACATGCCCCTCGGCCTGGAGCCGCCGTACGGCGTCCACCTTGTCCTCGGGCAGCACCTCGGCCATGACCCGGTCGATCCCCACCTCACGGGCCACCGCCTCGGCCACCGTCCGGTTGTCCCCGGTCAGCAGCACCGGCGTCAGCCCCAGCGCCCGCAGCTCGCGCACCGCCTGGGCGCTGGAGTCCTTCACCGCGTCGGCGACGGCGAGCACCCCGCGTACCGCCCCGTCCCAGCCGACCGGCACGGCCGTGCGCCCGTCGCGCTCGGCGGCCTCCAGGGCGCGGGACAGCTCCCGCGGGACGGCGTCGAACAGGCGGCGGCCCACGGCCACCTCGCGCCCCTCCACGCGCCCGCGGACGCCCCTGCCGGGGACGTTCTCGAAGTGCTCGACGGGCGGGAGCGGACCGACGCGCTCCTCCGCACCCGCGGCGACCGCCCGCGCCACGGGGTGCTCGGAGGCGTGCTCCAGGGCGCCCGCGAGCCGCAGCAGCTCCTTCTCGTCGGTGCCCTCGGCCGCGTACACCTCGTGCAGGATCATCCGGCCCGTCGTCACCGTCCCCGTCTTGTCCAGGACGACGGTGTCGGCGCGGCGGGTGGACTCCAGCACCTCCGGGCCCTTGATGAGGATGCCGAGCTGCGCGCCGCGGCCGGTGCCCACCAGCAGCGCGGTCGGCGTGGCCAGGCCCAGCGCGCAGGGGCAGGCGATGATCAGTACGGCGACGGCGGCGGTGAACGCGGCCGTGGTGTCGCCGGTGGCGCCGAGCCAGCCGCCGAAGGCGGCCGCCGCGATCAGCAGGACCACGGGCACGAACACCGCCGAGATCCGGTCCGCCAGCCGCTGCACCCGCGCCTTGCCGCTCTGCGCCTCCTCCACCAGCCTCGCCATCCGCGCCAGCTGCGTGTCGGCGCCGACGCGGGTGGCCCGGACGACGAGCCGGCCCCCGGCGTTGACGGTCGCGCCGGTCACCGCGTCCCCGGGCGCCACGTCCACCGGCACGGACTCGCCGGTGAGCAGGGAGGCGTCGAGGGCCGAGACGCCCTCGGTGACCACGCCGTCGGTGGCGATCTTCTCGCCGGGGCGTACGACGAACAGGTCGCCGACGGCCAGTGCGGCGACCGGCACCCGCGTCTCGCGGCCGTCCCGCAGCACGGCCACGTCCTTGGCGCCCAGCTCCAGCAGCGCCCGCAGGGCCGTTCCGGCGTGGCGCTTGGCGCGGGCCTCCAGATAGCGGCCGAGCAGCAGGAAGGCGGTGACTCCGGCGGCCACCTCCAGATAGATCGTGGAGCCGGCGTCGGCGCGCGAGACGGTCAGGTCGAAGCCGTGGCGCATGCCGGGCATGCCGGCGTCACCGAGGAACAGGGCCCACAGCGACCAGCCGAACGCGGCCAGCGTGCCCAGCGAGACCAGGGTGTCCATGGTGGACGCGCCGTGCCGGACGTTGGTGAACGCGGCCCGGTGGAAGGGCCATCCGCCCCAGACGACGACGGGCGCGGCGAGGGTCAGGGAGAGCCACTGCCAGTGGTCGAACTGGAGGGCCGGGACCATGGCGAGCAGCACGACGGGCACGGCGAGCAGGGCGCTGACGAGCAGCCGGTGGCGCAGGGAGGCCATCTCGGGGTCGTCCCGCGAGGGCTCCTCGGGCTCGGCGGCGGCCGGCTCCTGGGCCGTGTACCCCGTCCGCTCCACGGTCGCGATCAGGTCGGCGACCTCGGTCCCGGCCGGATAGCTGATCCGGGCCCGCTCGGTGGCGTAGTTGACCGTCGCGGTCACGCCTTCCATGCGGTTGAGCTTCTTCTCGATGCGGGCCGCGCAGGCGGCGCAGGTCATCCCGCCGACGATCAGCTCGACCTCGGCCGTGGTCCGGGCCGCCCGGGGGGTGCTGGTGCTGCTCATGTCCGTACTCCAGAGATCCGTACGCCCGGCGTCCGCGCCCGCGCAAGGCGACGGGCCGTACCGGGCCAGTATCGGCGGCCGGTACGGCCCATGGGCACGAGGGGCGCGGGAGGGCGTCTCAGGCGCGGCCGACGAGCTCGTAACCGGCCTCGTCGATCGCGGCGCGGACGGCCTCCTCGTCCAGCGGGGCGGCGGAGACGACGGTGACCTCGCCGGCGGCGGCCACGGCCTTGACCGAGGTGACGCCCGGGATCTGGGAGATCTCGCCGGAGACGGCGCCCTCGCAGTGGCCGCAGCTCATGCCGCTGACCTTGTAGACGGTGGTGACGGTGTCGGTCTGGGCGCTCATGTCGTTACTCCTCGTCGAGGCGTAGGTGGTCTCGGGGGCTCCATGGTCCACGGTGGGCCCCGCACTCCTCACTGTATACCCCTAGGGGGTATTTCTCCAAGCAGGGGCGCGCCGGTGCCGCGCTACCGTTCGGGCGGAGAGAGGGGCGGCACATGCGCGCGGTGGTGTTCGAGCGGTACGGCGAGACGGCTCAGGTGCGGGAGGTGGCCGATCCGCGTCCGGCCCCGCACGGCGTCGTGGTGCGCGTCGAGGCGACGGGGCTGTGCCGCAGCGACTGGCACGGCTGGATGGGCCACGACCCGGACATCACCCTGCCGCACGTGCCCGGCCATGAACTCGCCGGTGTCGTCGAGGCCGCCGGGGACCGGGTGACCCGCTTCCGGCCCGGCGACCGCGTCACCGTGCCCTTCGTGTGCGGCTGCGGCACCTGCGCCGCCTGCGCGGCCGGCGACCACCAGGTGTGCGAGCGGCAGACCCAGCCAGGCTTCACCCACTGGGGCTCCTTCGCCCAGTACGTCGCCCTGGACCACGCCGACGTGAACCTGGTCGCCGTCCCCGACGACCTGTCGTACGCCACCGCCGCCTCCCTCGGCTGCCGGTTCGCCACCGCCTTCCGGGCGGTCGTGCAGCAGGGCCGGGTCGGGCCGGGGGAGTGGGTGGCCGTGCACGGCTGCGGCGGGGTCGGGCTGTCCGCGGTGATGATCGCGGCGGCCTCGGGCGCGCGGGTGGTCGCCGTCGACGTCTCGCCGCGGGCGCTGGAGCTGGCGCGGACCTTCGGGGCGGCGGAGTGCGTCGACGGCCGCGAGCTGCCGGACACGGCCGCGGCCGTGCGCGAACTCACCGGCGGCGGCGCCCACCTCTCCCTGGACGCCCTCGGCTCGCCCGCCACCTGCGCCGCCTCGGTGAACGGCCTGCGCCGCCGGGGCCGCCATGTCCAGGTCGGCCTGCTGCCCTCGTCCGACGGCACCACCCCCGTCCCGATGGCCCGCGCCATCGCCCTGGAGCTGGAGATCCTCGGCAGCCACGGCATGGCCGCCCACACCTACCCCGCGATGCTGGAGGCGGTGCGCGCCGGCGTACTGCGGCCCGACCTGCTGGTGACCTCGAGCATCGGGCTGGACGCCGTACCGCGGGCGCTGGCGGAGATGGGCACCGCGCCCGGAGCCGGCGTGACGGTCATCGAGCCGTGGCGGTGAGCGCGGCCCACTCCGGGGCGAGGATCGACATCCGCACGGCGTCGATCCACTCGCCGTCCTGCCGGACCGCCTGCCGGTCCACGCCCTCGGCGACGAAGCCCGCCTTCTCGTAGACGTGCCGGGCCCGCGGATTGTGGGCCAGCACGTGCAAGGAGACGCGGTGCAGCCCCAGTTGCTCGAAGGCGTGGCCCACGATGAGCCGGACGGCCTCCGTGCCCAGGCCCCGGCCGCGGCCCCGCGGGCCGATCAGGATGCGGAAGTTGCAGTTGCGGTTGGGCTCGTCCCACTCGTTCAGCACGGCCTCGCCGACCAGTTCGCCGCTCTCCCGGTCCACGATGCCGAGGTCGAGCCGGTCCGGCTGGTCGCCCCGGCTGCCGTACCAGGCGCGCAGGCGGTCCAGGTCGAACTCCGCCACGGGACTGCCGGTGAGCCGCACCACCTCCGGGTCGGACAGGATCGCCGCCATCGCCGGGACGTCGGCTTCGGTGAAGGGCCGCAGCTCGGCCCGTTCGCCGGTCAGCACCGGCTTGATCGAGAAGTCCATGAACGGCACTGTGCCCCACCCGGCGGGTGGGGCACAGCTGCTTTTTCTCGGGGGTCAGTCGGATCTGCGTCCCCGGTTCCCCGGCCGGGAGGCCACCCAGGTGCGGACGGTGTCGGCGTACCAGTAGGGCTTGCCGCCCTCCACATGGTCGGGCGGCGGCAGCAGTCCGTGCTTGCGGTAGGAGCGCACGGTGTCCGGCTGCACCCGGATGTGCGCCGCGATCTCCTTGTAGGACCACAGCCGTCGGTCGGTCATGAGTCGCACCTCCCTGCGTTGCGCCGCGGCGCGGCCGGGGGCGGCCGTCGGGGGAGCCGGGCGCAGTGCTGGCGATCACCAGGCCTGTGCCCGGTTGAACGACCCTGCGTGACCGGGGGAAAGCGGCTGTGTGCCGGGTGTGACGCGAAACCCGCGTACTCGGGACATGTGTGACGAGGGGGTGGTGTTTGTGACAGAAGTGATGCATGGGCGTACGCGGGACCGAAGGGCGGGCGTACGGCCCCGGGCGTACGCCGGTCAGGCGCCGCAGGACCGCAGGAAGGCGCGGGTGCGGCGGGCGATCGGCAGCGGCCGGTCCGGCTCGCACGGGTACATGTCCTGCTCGACGATCGCGAACAGCTCGACGCCCAGCCGCTGCGCCGCCTCCAGCACCGGCCCCAGCGCGGGCACCCCGGCCGGCGGCTCGCACATCACGCCCTTGGCCACCGCGGGCCCGAACGGGATCCGCTCGGCGCGCACCTCGGCGAGGACGTCCGGGTCCACCTGCTTGAGGTGCAGATAGCCGATGCGCTCGCCGTAGGTCTCGATCAGCTTGACGCTGTCGCCGCCGCAGTAGGCGTAGTGCCCGGTGTCCAGGCACAGCGAGACCAGGGAGGAGTCGGTGCCGTCGAGGAAGCGGGCGACGTTCTCCTCGCTGTCGATATGGGTGTCGGCGTGCGGGTGGACGACGATCGTCAGCCCGTAGCGCTCGCGCACCTCGCGTCCCAGCCGCTCGGTCAGCGAGGTGAGATTGCGCCACTGCTCGGCTGTGAGCGTGTCCGGCTCCAGCACCTCGCCGGTCTTGTCGTCCCGCCAGAAGGACGGGATGACGACCAGATGGCGGGCGCCCATCGCCCGGGCGAGCGCCGCGTTGTCGGCGACGTGCGCCCAGGTCTTCTCCCAGACGGCCTCGCCGTGGTGCAGGCCGGTGAACACCGTCCCCGCCGACACCTTCAGGCCGCGCCTGGCCGTCTCCTCGGCGAGGAGCGCGGGATCGGTCGGCAGATACCCGTACGGGCCCAGCTCGATCCACTCGTAGCCGGCCTCGGCGACCTCGTCGAGGAAGCGCTGCCAGGGCACCTGGCGGGGGTCGTCGGGGAACCACACGCCCCAGGAGTCGGGCGCCGAACCGATGCGGATGCGGGACAGTGAGGACTGAGGCGACAGCGACGTCATGGCCGCCAGGGTGCGCGGCACCGGAAGGGGTGTCAAGGGCTCGTCCGAATGTCTGGACAAAACATTGACAGGGCTGCCGCGGCGGGACTAGAAACCGGAGGGGCAGGCCGCAGTGAGCCGATCCGACGGCACGAAGGGAACGCGATGGCGTACGACCTGATCACCATGGGGCGGATCGGTGTGGACCTCTATCCGCTGCAGGCGGGGGTCCCGCTGGCGCAGGTGACGGCCTTCGGCAAGTTCCTCGGCGGCTCCGCGGCCAACGTCGCCGTCGCCGCCGCCCGCCTCGGCCGCCGCACCGCGCTGATCAGCCGTACCGGGGACGACCCGTTCGGCGCCTATCTCCACCAGGCGCTCGGGGAGTTCGGCGTCGACGACCGCTGGGTGACCCCGGTACCGGAGCTGAGGACGCCGATCACCTTCTGCGAGATCTTCCCGCCCGACGACTTCCCGCTGTACTTCTACCGGCAGCCCAAGGCCCCCGACCTGGAGATCGACGCCCACGACCTGGACCTCGACGCGGTACGCGCGGCCCGTGTCTTCTGGGTCACCGGCACCGGCCTGAGCGAGGAGCCGAGCCGTACGGCGACCCTGGCGGCGCTCGCCCACCGGGCGAAGGCGGGCACGACCGTGTTCGACCTGGACTGGCGCCCCGTGTTCTGGTCGGACCCCGACGCCGCCCGCCCCTTCTACGCCGAGGCCCTGCGCCACACCACCGTCGCCGTCGGCAACCTCGACGAGGTGGAGATCGCCACCGGCGTCCGCGAACCCCACGCCGCCGCACGGGCGTTGCTGGAGGCGGGTGTCGAACTCGCCGTCGTCAAGCAGGGCCCGAAGGGCGTGCTGGCGGTCCGCGCCGACGGGGAGTCGGCCGAGGTGCCCCCGCTGCCGGTGAACGTCCTCAACGGCCTGGGCGCCGGGGACGCCTTCGGCGGCTCCCTGTGCCACGGGCTGCTGGAGGGCTGGGACCTGGAGAGGGTCATGCGCCACGCCAACGCCGCCGGCGCGATCGTCGCCTCCCGCCTGGAGTGCTCCTCGGCGATGCCGACCCCGGCCGAGATCGAGGCGGCGCTGGACGCGGGAGCGGTGCTGTGAGGGCCGGCCGGGTGACGGGGGCGCACCACGACACCGACCAGACCCCGCCCTCGGCGGGCGGCGGCCCGGGACCCGCACCGAAGCCGAAGAACACGGTCGCCGACGCCTCCCCGTCGGGGGCCGGGCGCCCGTCCGGCGCTGCCGCTCCCGCGGGGGCGGGCGCCCCCCGGATCCCCGTCGTCGACGTGCCCGAGCTGGTGCGCCTGCGCACCCACCACCCCGAGGCCGTCGCCGAGGCCGCCGCCCGGCGTCTGCGCCGCCCCCTGCTCGGAGACGGCGGCCGTCTGATGATCGTCGCCGCCGACCACCCGGCCCGCGGCGCGCTCGGCGTCGGCGACCGCAGGCTCGCCATGGCCAACCGGGCCGATCTGCTGGGCCGGCTGGTGCTGGCGCTGTCCCGCCCCGGCGTGGACGGCGTGCTGGCCACCGCCGACATCCTGGACGACCTGCTGCTGCTCGGCGCCCTGGACCACAAGGTCGTCATGGGCTCGATGAACCGCGGCGGACTGCAAGGGGCCCGCTTCGAACTCGACGACCGCTTCACCGGCCACCGCCCCGAGGACATCCAGCGCCTCGGCTTCGACGCGGGCAAGCTGCTGCTGCGCATCGACTACGACGACCCGGGCTCCCTGACCACCCTGGAGTCCACCGCCCGCGCGATCGACGACATGGCCGCCCGCCGCCTCCCCGTGTTCGTCGAACCGTTCATCAGCCGACGCGACCCCGACGGACGCCTGCGCAACGATCTGTCCGCCGACGCCGTCACCCGCTCCCTCGCCATCGCCTCCGGCCTGGGCGGCACCTCCGCCTACACCTGGCTGAAGGTGCCGGTCACCGACGACCCCGACGACATGGCCCGGGTCATGGAGACCACGACCCTCCCGGCCGTCCTGCTCGGCGGCGATGTCGGCGACGACCAGGACCGGGCGTACGAGAAGTGGCGCGGCGCGCTGCGGCTGCCCACCGTGCGCGGCCTGGTGGTGGGCCGCTCGCTGCTGTACCCGGCGGACGGTGATGTGGCCGCCGCCGTGGACACCGCCGTAGGACTGCTGTGAGGGCCCCGATGAGCCGTACGAGCAAGGAGCTGCACATCCCCCGCGGCACCGGCGCGCAGGGGGACTACGCCGTCGACATCGACCCCGAGCAGGCCGGCTGGACGTACAGCAGCCTGCGGGTCGTCGAGCTGGCGGCGGGGGGCACGCACACGTTCGACACCGGGGACAGCGAGTGGATCGTGCTTCCCCTGCACGGCGGCTGTAGCGTGCACACAGCGGACGACGTCATCCAACTCCTGGGCAGGGAAAGCGTGTTCGCGTCGGTCACCGACTTCGCGTACGTGCCCCGAGACGCCCGGGTCCAGATCGCCTCCGGTGCGGGAGGCCGCTTCGCCCTGGCAGGAGCGAAGTGCGAGCGCCGACTCCCCGCCCGCTACGGCCCCGCGCCGGAGGTACCCGTCGAACAGCGCGGCAGCGGCACCTGCGCCCGCCAGGTCCGCAACTTCGCGTCCGCCGACGCCTTCGCCTGCGACAAGCTGATCGCCGTCGAGGTGATCACGCCGGGCGGCCACTGGTCCTCGTACCCGCCGCACAAGCACGACGAGCACCGGCCGGGGGAGGAGTCGGAGCTGGAGGAGATCTACTACTTCGAGATCGACGGCCCGCACGGCTTCGGCTACCAGCGCGTCTCCCCCTCCCGCGAGGGCGGCGCGGACGTCCTCGCCGAGGTCCGCTCCGGCGACGCCGTCCTCGTCCCCGACGGCTGGCACGGCCCGTCGATCGCCCAGCCCGGTCACGCCATGTACTACCTGAACGTGATGGCGGGCCCCGGCGGGACACGGGAGTGGCGGATCTGCTTCCACCCGGACCACACGGAGGGCTACCGATGACCGTCAACGGAGGGGTATCGCGATGACCATCAGGCTGACCGTCGCCCAGGCGCTCGTCCGCTTCCTCGCCGCCCAGCACACCGAGCGCGACGGCGAACGGCACCGGCTGATCGGCGCCACCTGGGGCATCTTCGGCCACGGGAACGTCGCCGGGATCGGTCAGGCACTCGTGGAGTACGCCGATGTCATGCCGTACCACCAGGGCCGCAACGAGCAGTCGATGGTGCACGCGGCCGTCGGCTACGCCCGCCAGTCGAACCGCCTGTCCACCCACGCCGTGACCACGTCCATCGGCCCCGGCGCGACCAACCTGGTGACGGGAGCCGCCCTCGCGACCGTCAACCACCTCCCCGTCCTGCTCCTGCCCGGCGACATCTTCGCCGCCCGCCCCGCCGACCCGGTGCTCCAGCAGCTGGAGGTGCCGTACGCGGGCGACCTCAGCGTCAACGACTGCCTGCGCCCGGTGTCGAGGTACTTCGACCGCGTCCACCGCCCCGAGGCCCTGATCCCGGCCGCGCTCCAGGCGATGCGTGTGCTCACCGACCCCGTCGAGACCGGCGCGGTCACCCTCGCCCTCCCGCAGGACGTACAGGCGGAGGCGTACGACTGGCCGGAGGAGTTCTTCGCCGAGCGCACCTGGGCGGTACGACGGCCGGGTGCCGACCCCGCCGAGCTGACGGAGGCGATCCGGGCGATCCGGCGCGCCCGCCGGCCCCTGCTGATCGCGGGCGGCGGCGTCCACCACAGCCGCGCCGAGGCCGCCCTCGCCGAGTTCGCGCAGGCCACCGGCATCCCGGTCGCCTCCACGCAGGCCGGCAAGGGCTCACTGCCGCACGACCACCCCCAGGACGTCGGCGGCATCGGCCACACCGGCACCGCGACCGCCGACGCCCTCGCCCGCGAGGCCGACCTGGTGATCGGCGTGGGCACGCGCTACACGGACTTCACCACCGCCTCCGGGACCCTCTTCGAGCGGCCGGACGTCCGCTTCCTCAACCTCAACATCGCCCCCTTCGACGGCCACAAGCTCTCCGGCATCCCGCTGATCGCGGACGCCCGCAGCGGTCTGGAGGAGCTGACCGAGGCGCTGGCCCTGCACGGGCACCGGGTCGACGAGGCGTATGCCGCCTCCTACACGCGGGACAAGGCGGACTGGGAGCGGCGCGTGGACGCCTGCTTCGCCGCCGCCGACCCCGCCGCGCGGCCCACCCAGCCGCAGGTGCTGGGCGCGCTGGACGCGGTCGTGGACGAGACGGACATCGTGATCAACGCGGCCGGTTCGCTGCCCGGCGATCTGCACAAGCTGTGGCGGGCGCGCTCGGCCGACCAGTACCACCTGGAGTACGGCTACTCCTGCATGGGCTACGAGATCCCGGCGGCCATCGGGGTGAAGCTGGCCGCGCCCGAGCGCCCGGTGTGGGCGCTGGTCGGCGACGGCACGTATCTGATGATGCCCACCGAGATCGTCACGGCCGTGCAGGAGGGCGTCGCCATCAAGATGCTGCTGGTGCAGAACCACGGGTACGCCTCGATCGGCGGCCTGTCGGAGTCGGTGGGCGCCGAGCGGTTCGGCACCGCCTACCGCTTCCGCGCCGACGACGGCCGCTACGACGGGGCGCCGCTGCCGGTGGACCTGGCCGCGAACGCCGCCAGCCTCGGGATGCGGGTGCTGCGCGCGAGGACCGTGGCCGACCTGCGGTCCGCTCTGGCCGAGGCGCGGGCGGCCGACACTCCCACATGTGTCTATGTGGAGACCGAAACGGCAGACACAGTGTCGGGCGCGCCGCCCGCACCGGCCTGGTGGGATGTTCCTGTGGCCGAGACCGCGACCCGCGCGTCGGCGGTGAAGGCCCGCGAGGAGTACGACCGGCACGTTGCGACCCGACGCCGCCATCTGTGAAGGAGTTACCGGGCATGACGAAGATCGTCAACCACTGGATCGGCGGCAAGACCGTCGAAGGCGCGTCGGGGAATTACGGCCCGGTCACGGATCCGGCCACCGGCGCGGTCACCACGAAGGTCGCGTTCGCCTCCGTCGAGGAGGTCGACGCGGCGGTGCGGGCCGCGCGCGAAGCCTTCGTGACCTGGGGCCAGTCCTCGCTGGCCCAGCGCACCACCATCCTGTTCCGCTTCCGTGCGCTGCTGGACGCCCACCGCGACGAGATCGCCGAGCTGATCACCGCCGAGCACGGCAAGGTGCACTCCGACGCCCTCGGGGAGGTCGCGCGCGGCCTGGAGATCGTCGACCTGGCCTGCGGCATCAACGTCCAGCTCAAGGGCGAGCTGTCCACGCAGGTCGCGAACCGCGTCGACGTGGCCGCGATCCGGCAGCCGCTCGGGGTCGTCGCCGGCATCACGCCGTTCAACTTCCCGGCCATGGTGCCGATGTGGATGTTCCCGCTGGCCATCGCGTGCGGCAACACCTTCGTGCTGAAGCCGAGCGAGAAGGACCCGTCCGCGTCCATCAGGATCGCCGAGCTGCTGGCGGAGGCGGGCCTGCCCGACGGCGTCTTCAACGTCGTGCACGGCGACAAGGTGGCCGTCGACCGCCTGCTGGAGCACCCGGACGTCAAGGCGGTGTCCTTCGTCGGCTCCACCCCGATCGCCCGCTACATCCACACCACCGCCTCCGCCCACGGCAAGCGCGTCCAGGCGCTCGGCGGCGCCAAGAACCACATGCTGGTCCTGCCCGACGCCGACCTGGACGCGGCCGCGGACGCGGCGGTGTCGGCGGCCTACGGTTCGGCGGGCGAGCGCTGCATGGCCATCTCGGCGGTCGTCGCCGTCGGCTCGATCGGCGACACGCTGGTGGAGAAGATCCGCGAGCGCGCCGAGAAGATCAAGATCGGTCCCGGCAACGACCCCACCTCCGAGATGGGCCCGCTGATCACCAAGGCCCACCGCGACAAGGTGGCGTCGTATGTGACCGGCGCCGCCGAGGATGGCTGCGAGGTCGTCCTGGACGGCACCGGCTACACCGTCGAGGGCTTCGAGGACGGCCACTGGATCGGCATCTCGCTGCTCGACAAGGTGCCGACCAGCGCGAAGGCGTACCAGGACGAGATCTTCGGCCCGGTGCTGTGCGTGCTGCGCGTGGACACCTACGACGAGGGCGTGGCGCTCATCAACGCCTCCCCCTTCGGCAACGGCACCGCGATCTTCACGCGGGACGGCGGCGCCGCCCGCCGCTTCCAGCTGGAGATCGAGGCCGGCATGGTCGGCGTGAACGTCCCGATCCCGGTCCCCGTCGGCTACCACTCCTTCGGCGGCTGGAAGGACTCCCTCTTCGGCGACCACCACATCTACGGCAACGACGGCACGCACTTCTACACCCGCGGCAAGGTCGTCACCACCCGCTGGCCCGACCCCTCCGAGGCCCCGGCCGGTGTCGACCTGGGCTTCCCGCGCAACCACTGAGCCGCACGGCGGCCGATGCCCCGCCCCTGCGCGACACGCGGCGGGCGGGGCACCGTCGTGTCCGGGTCAGGCGGTGGGCTGCTGGGCCTTGATCTCGTCGGTGAGGTCGCCGGTCTGCGCGGCCGGCGGGGCCTTCACCTCGGTGGTGGCGCCGAACTTGTCGAAGTCCATGGATATCTTGGTGGCGCCGATCTCCTGGACCATGCGGACCGGGAGGTCGTCCTCGCCGACCCACACCTCCATGGTGACCGAGTCGGCGCCGCCGGTCATGGAGCTGAAGAGGTTGCCCTCGTCGGCGTAGGCGTCCTTGAACTTGCCCATCTGCTTCTCGCTGACCACCGCCCGGTAGTGCGTGGTCTCCTTGCCGTTGACGGTCTGCTCGCCGAGGTTCTCGACGTCGTCCGCGTACTTCAGGCCCTTCATGGACGCCGTCGGGCTGGTGCCCCCGCCGCCGCTGAACGCCTGGGCGCCCTCCTCGCCGAAGATCGCCGAGGAGTCGATGCTCATCCACTCCTTGCCGGCGAGCGGACCGGAGGGCTGCGGGTCGATGTCGTAGTAGTAGACGCCGTCCACGAACAGGGTGCGGACCGTGGGGGAGTCGGTCAGGGTCTGCATCTGCGCGGCCTCGGTGTCCATCTCGACGTCGAACGCGAACCCGTCACCCCACGAGTACACCCCCTCCATCGCGATCGGCTCGCCCTGCCCGAGGTCGGTCGTCATCCTGACCTCGGCGGACCCCACCTCCTCGGTCCGGTCCGTCGCCCGCGTGAGCGCCGCCATGATCATGTCGGCGCTGTCGGCCGCGTCGGCCGCCTTGTCCGCACCGCACGCGGTCGTCGCCAGCAGCGCCGCCGCGGTCACCCCCACCCAGGCAGCGGTGTGCCGAACGTTCATGAGTTCCCACCCCAAAATGCTGTGTGTCAGTTGTCCTGCGACTGTAGCGCCCGCCACCGACACTTGTGCAACGGTCGGGTGTTCGCACGGTTCGCTCAGGTGAAGTCCCAGGTCATCACCGTGCAGCTGCCGTCCTCGCCGCCGCCCGCGCTGCGATACGTGGCCACCGCCACGTCGTCACCGGTGTCCACCGGCACCCACTGGCCGTAGCAGCCCCGCTCACGGGCCAGTTCCGTCAGCCGCTCCACCAGGGCCCGCCCGATGCCGCGCCGCCGGTGGGCCTCGGCGACCCCCAGCTCGTACAGGAACATCTCGGTGCCCTTGTCGGGGTGGACCGTCTCCACCCCGCTGACGAAACCGGCCGGTTCACCGGCGACATAGGCCAGCAGGAGGTGATGTCCGGCGGCGGCCAGGAACCGCTCGGCCGCTTCGGGGCGCACCGGCCGGTCGAAGAGGTGTCCGGCGGCCATGAGTTCGGTGACGGTGGTGGCGCGGCGAATCTCCATGGCCCTTCGTACCACGGCCGCGGTACGCGGCGAGGCGCCGTACGCCCGCAGGAGGGCGGGGGCGTCCGACCGGAGGCTGTTCCTGGCTGTCGGTGGCGGCCCGTACCGTGGGCGCATGGATCTTCGTGTGCCCGGAGTGGGGCGGCTGCTGCGGGGGCCCCGGCGGCTGGCGGCCGCCGTGGCCGCCGTCGCGGTGCTCGCCGGGGCGGGTACGTGGACGGCCGTCGCCTCCGACGACGCGCCGCGGGTGCGCCGCACCGACCGGATGATGACGGCGGCGGGCGGGGTGCGCGTGGACACCTCCTACTTCACGTCCCCGGCCGCCGGCCGCCGCCCCGCGGTGCTGCTCGCGCACGGCTTCGGCGGCAGCAAGGCCGACGTCCGCGCACAGGCCGAGGACCTCGCCCGCGACGGGTACGCGGTACTGACCTGGTCCGCCCGCGGCTTCGGCGCCTCGGGCGGCAGGATCGGGCTGAACGACCCGAAGGGCGAGGTCGCCGACGTCTCCCGGCTCATCGACTGGCTCGCCCGGCAGCCCGAGGTCCGGCTCGACAGGCCGGGCGACCCGCGCGTGGGCGTCGCCGGTGCCTCCTACGGCGGCGCGATCGCCCTGCTGGCCGCCGGGCACGACGACCGGGTGGACGCCATCGCCCCGGCGATCACCTACTGGAACCTCGCCGACGCCCTGTTCCCCGACGGCGTGTTCAAGAAGCTGTGGGCCGGCGTCTTCGTCACCTCCGGCGGCGGCTGCCGGGCGTTCGAGCCCCGGCTGTGCGCGATGTACGAGCGGGTCGCCGCCTCCGGCACCCCCGACCCCGAGGCCCGCGCCCTGCTGGAGGCCCGCTCCCCGTCCGCGGTCGCCGACCGCATCCAGGTGCCCACCCTGCTCGTCCAAGGGCAGTCGGACTCCCTGTTCCCCCTCGGCCACGCCGACGCCGCCGCCCGCGCGATCCGCGCCAACGGGGCCCCGGTGGACGTCGACTGGATCGCGGGCGGCCATGACGGCGGCGACCCGGAGACGGACCGCGTCTCCGCGCGCGTCACGGCGTGGTTCGACCGCCACCTCAAGGGCGACGAGAGCGCCGACACCGGCCCCGCCTTCCGGGTCACCCGCGTCGGCGGCGTCGACTCCACCGACGGCACCGCCCAGTTGCGCGGCGCGAGCTCCGGCACCTATCCGGGCCTGCGCTCCGCCCCGCGCGAGATCCCGCTGACCGGCCCCGAGCAGACCTTCGCCAACCCGCCCGGAGCCAGCCCGCCCGCCGTCTCCGCGCTGCCCGGCCTCGGCACCGGTGGCGGCGGCCTCGCCCAACTGTCCTCCCTCGGCGTCGGCGTCTCCCTCGACTTCCCCGGCCAGCACGCCCGCTTCGACTCCGCGCCCCTCACCGAGGACCTGCGCGTCACCGGCACCCCGACGGTCACCGTGCACCTCGACTCCAGCAGCGCGGACGCGGTCCTGTTCGCCAAGGTGTACGACGTCGGCGGCGACGGCGCCCGGCAGGTGCTGCCCGCCCAGCTCGTGGCCCCCGTCCGCGTCGAGGACGCCCGGGGCGGCAAGGACGTCACCCTCACCCTCCCGGCGATCGACCACGAGATCGACAAGGGCCACCGGCTGCGCCTGGTGCTGTCCGCGACCGACCTCGGCTACGCCTCCCCGGCGGCCCCGGCCACCTACACGGTGTCCCTGAAGAGCCCCCTGTCGGTGCCCACCGCCCCCCGCGTGGAGACCGCGGCCGCGCCCCTGCCCGCCTGGGTGTGGTGGCTGCCCGCCGCCGGCGCCGCCGTCGCGCTCGCCCTGCTGCTCGGCGCCCGCCGCCGGGGCGCGGCCCCCGCGCCGGACCCGGAACTCGCCGAGGTGCCGCTCCAGATCACCGACCTGAGCAAGAAGTACGCGGGCGGCGACCGCTACAGCGTCCGCGACCTGTCCTTCCGCGTGGAGAAGGGCCAGGTGCTCGGTCTGCTCGGACCCAACGGCGCCGGCAAGACCACCACCCTGCGCATGCTGATGGGCCTGATCCGGCCCGACGGCGGCGAGATCCGCGTCTTCGGCCACGCCGTCCGCCCCGGCGCCCCCGTCCTCTCCCGCGTCGGCGCCTTCGTGGAGGGCGCGGGCTTCCTGCCGCACCTGTCCGGCCGGGAGAACCTGGAGCTGTACTGGCGGGCCACCGGCCGCCCCGCCGAGGACGCCCACCTGGACGAGGCGCTGGAGATCGCCGGCCTCGGCGACGCCCTCGCCCGCGCGGTGCGCACCTACTCGCAGGGCATGCGCCAGCGCCTGGCCATCGCCCAGGCCATGCTCGGCCTGCCCGACCTGCTGATCCTGGACGAGCCGACCAACGGCCTGGACCCGCCCCAGATCCGCGAGATGCGCGAGGTGATGATCCGCTACGCGGCCGCCGGCCGCACGGTGATCGTCTCCAGCCATCTGCTGGCCGAGGTGGAGCAGACCTGCACCCACCTGGTCGTGATGGACCGCGGCCGCCTGGTGCAGGCCGGACCCGTCGGCGAGATCACCGGCAACGGCGACACGCTGCTGGTCGGCACCGCCGCGCCCCTGGAGGAGGCGGTGGTCGAGAAGATCGCCGCGCTGCCCGGTGTGGCTTCGGCGCTGCACCACGACGAGGGTCTGCTGGTCCGGCTGGACGCCGAGGGCGCTCCCCAGCGGCTGGTCGCCGAACTGGTCCGCCTCGACGTGCCCGTCACCTCCGTCGGCCCGCACCGCCGCCTGGAGGACGCCTTCCTCACCCTGATCGGAGGGACCGCATGAGCACGCTCACCGAGGCCGCCTCCGGCTACCGCGCGGGCCGCACCCTGCCCCTGCGCGTCGAACTGGTCCGCCAGCTCAAGCGCCGCCGCACCCTGGTCATGGGCGCGATCCTCGCCGCCCTGCCCCTCGTGCTGGTCGCCGCGTTCGCCATCGGCGGCGAGCCGGACGGCTCCGACGGCCGCGTGAACCTGATGGACACGGCCACCGCGTCCGGCGCCAACTTCGCCGCCGTCAACCTGTTCGTGTCCACCGGCTTCCTGCTGGTCATCCCCGTCGCCCTGTTCTGCGGGGACACCGTGGCGAGCGAGGCGGGCTGGTCCTCCCTGCGCTATCTGCTGGCCGCGCCCGTGCCGCGGGCCCGCCTGCTGTGGTCCAAGCTGGCCGTCGGACTGGGGCTGAGCCTCGCCGCGATGATCCTGCTGCCGCTCGTCGCCCTGATCGTCGGCACCATGGCCTACGGCTGGGGGCCGCTGGAGATCCCCACCGGGGGCGAGGTCGCCGCCGGCACGGCGGTCCAGCGGCTCGGGGTGGTCGTGGCCTACGTGTTCGCGTCCCAACTGGTCACCGCCGCACTCGCGTTCTGGCTGTCGACGAAGACCGACGCCCCGCTCGGCGCGGTCGGCGGCGCGGTCGGCCTGACCATCGTCGGCAACGTCCTCGACGCGGTCACCGCCCTCGGCGACTGGCGCGACTTCCTCCCCGCGCACTGGCAGTTCGCCTGGGCCGACGCCATCCAGCCCCGCCCCGAGTGGTCCGGCATGATCCAGGGCACCGCGCTGTCGATCACGTACGCGCTGGTGCTGTTCGCGCTGGCCTTCCGCGGTTTCGCCCGCAAGGACATCGTCTCCTAGGTCACCGGAGGGTCACCCACCGGTCTCGACGGGCCCCGGCCGTGCCCGCTTCGAGACCCTTCCGCAACACCCCGTCACGCACGTTCCGGGCCCCGGCGCCGTCACAGTCACCACAGACCACGACGTCGACGGAACGAGGGGGCACAGCGGATGGAGCGCTACGGGACACAGGGGCGCCGGCGCGGGCGGCGCACGGCGGGCGCACTGACCGCCCTCGCCGCGGCCGGCGGCCTGCTGCTGACGGCCTGCGGCGACGGCGGCACCGGACACAGCGGCGACCGGAGCGAGGGTGCGAAGGCCACCGGCTTCCCCGCCCCGCCCGCACCCCGGCCGACCGCCGACGAGCAGGACCTGAGCGAGGACACGCGGGACACCGAGCGCGCTCCTGACCTGGTGTCCACCTTCGCCCTGGACGTGGACACCGCCTCCTACGGCTACGCCCGCCGCGTCCTCGCCGAGGGCCGTGCCCCCGACCCGTCGCAGGTGCGGCCCGAGGAGTTCGTCAACAGCTTCCGCCAGGAGTACGAACGCCCCGACGGCAACGGCTTCACGGTCACCGTCGACGGCGCCCGCACCGGTGCGCGGGACTGGTCCCTGGTCCGCGTCGGCCTCGCCACCCGCCCGGCCGAGGACCGGGACGAACGCCCGCCGGCCGCGCTCACCTTCGTCGTCGACGTCTCCGGCTCCATGAGCGAGCCCGGCCGCCTGGACCTCGCCAAGGAGTCCCTGGGCGTGATGACCGACCGGCTGCGCGACGACGACTCCGTCGCCCTGGTCACCTTCTCCGACGAGGCCGAGACCGTGCTGCCGATGACCCGGCTCGGCGGCAACCGCGAGGAGATCCACCGGGCCGTCGACAGCCTGGAGGTCCGCGGCTCCACCAACCTCGGCGCGGGCGTCGAGAACGGCTACGCCACCGCCGTCGAGGGCCTGCGCGAGGGCGCGGTCAACCGGGTCGTGCTCGTCTCCGACGCGCTCGCCAACACCGGCGACACCGACCCCGACACCATCCTGGAGAAGATCGCCGAGACCCGCCGCGAGCACGGCATCACCCTCTTCGGCGTCGGCGTCGGCAGCTCCTACGGCGACGCGCTGATGGAACGCCTCGCCGACCGCGGCGACGGCCACACCGTGTACGTGTCGGACGCGGCGGAGGCCCGCGAGGTGTTCTGCGAACAGCTTCCGCGCCACGTCGACCTCACCGCCCGCGACGCCAAGGCCCAGGTCGTCTTCGACCCGGCGACCGTCGAGGAGTACCGCCTGGTCGGCTACGACAACCGGGCCGTCGCCGACGAGGACTTCCGCGACGACCGGGTGGACGGCGGCGAGGTGGGCCCCGGCCACACCGTGACCGCGCTGTACGCAGTGCGCACCGCGCCCGGCGCCTCCGGCCACCTCGCCACGGCCACCGTCCGCTGGCTCGACCCGCGCACCCGGGCCCCGCACGAGCGCTCCGGCCTGCTGGAGACCTCCGACCTGCACGGCTCCCTGCGCACGGCCGCCCCCCGCTTCCAGGTCAGCGCGGCCGCCGCCTACTTCGCCGACGCCCTGCGCGGGGCGGGCGAGACCGGCCTGCCCGGAGCGCCCGGCAGCCTCGCCCAGCTCGCCGAGGACACCGGGGAACTCGCCGACCTCACCGAGGACCCGGCGGTCCAGGACCTCGCCGACGCCGTCCGGCAGGCCGACCGGCTGATGTGAACGCCCGCTGCCGCACCCATTGACTCTTCCTTACGCGTGAGTAAGTTGGCGTCGCACCAAGGTCGTTCACCGGCACACGCGCACCGGGAGCCGTCATGGGCGTACGCAGGGATCTGAAGCGGGCAGGGCGACGTACCGACCTGGCGGCCCGAGGCCGGCTCGAACTGGTCAGGGACGACACCGGCGCGGTGCGCGAGGCCCGCGCCGCACCGCTGGCCCCGCCCCTGACCACCGGCAGCATCGCCGACATCCCTTTCACCAACGCCGCCGAGGCCCCCGACGCCACCGTCCTGCGCCGCCGCGAACGGGGCACCTGGGCCGCGGTCACCGCCGCCGCGTTCGCCCGCGAGGTCACCGCCGTCGCCAAGGGCCTCGCGGCGGCGGGCCTGGAACCGGGCGGCCGGGTCGCGGTGATGTCCCGTACCCGCTACGAGTGGACGCTCCTGGACTTCGCGATCTGGGCGGCCGGCGGCCAGGTCGTGCCGATCTACGCCACCTCCTCCGCCGAGCAGGTGGAGTGGATCGTCCGCGACTCCGGCGCCCGCTTCGTGATCACCGAGACCGCCGAGAACACCGCGACCGTCCGGGAGGGCACCGCCGCGCACCCCGAGCCCCCGCGCCTGTGGGAGCTGGACGCGGGCGCCATGGACGACCTCACCGGCCTCGGCCGCCACCTCACCGACGAGGAGATCACCAAGCGCCGCGCCTGCCTCACCCCCGACACCGTCGCCACCCTCTGCTACACCTCCGGCACCACCGGCCGCCCCAAGGGCTGCGTCCTCACCCACGCCCATCTGCACGCCGAGGCCGCGAACACCGTCGAGCTGCTGCACCCGATCTTCAAGGAGGTCACCGGCCAGACCGCCGCCACCCTCCTCTTCCTGCCGCTCGCCCACATCATGGGCCGCACCCTGCAGATCGCCTGCCAGCTGGCCCGCATCGAGCTCGGCCACTGCCCGAGCATCAAGCCCGACGAACTGCGCCCCGCCCTCAAGGAGTTCCGCCCCACCTTCCTGGTGGGCGTGCCCTACCTCTTCGAGAAGATCCACGACACCGGCCGCGCCACCGCCGAGAAACTCGGCCGCGCCGCCTCCTTCGACCGCGCCCACCGCATCGCCGTCCGGTTCGGCGAGGCCCACCTGGACCGGTTCCTCGGCCGCGGCAAGGGCCCGGGCCCCGGCCTGTACGCCGCCTGGGCGCTGTACGACCTGCTGGTCTACCGCCGTATCCGCAAGGAACTGGGCGGCCGCGCCCGCTACGCCATCAGCGGCGGCTCCCCGCTGGAACGCGAGCTCAACCTGTTCTTCTACGCCGCCGGGATCATCGTCTACGAGGGGTACGGCCTGACCGAGACCACCGCGGCCGCCACCGTCGTCCCCCCGCTCGAACCCCGCCCCGGCACGGTCGGCCGCCCGGTGCCCGGCACCGCGGTCTGTATCGCCGACGACGGGGAGGTGCTGATCAAGGGCGGCATCGTCTTCGGCGGCTACTGGAACAACCCCGAGGCCACCGCCGAGGCCCTGACGGACGGCTGGTTCGCCACCGGCGACCTGGGCGCCCTCGACCAGGACGGCTACCTCACCATCACCGGCCGCAAGAAGGACCTCATCATCACCACCGGCGGCAAGAACGTCTCCCCGGCCGTCCTGGAGGACCGGTTGCGCAGCCGCGCCCCGGTCGGCCAGTGCCTCGTCGTCGGCGACAACCGCCCCTTCGTCGCCGCGCTGATCACCCTGGACCCGGAGGCCGTCGCCCACTGGCTCGCCGTCCGCAAGCTGCCGGCCGACACACCGATGGCCGAGCTGGTGCGCGACGAGCGGCTGCGCGCCGACGTCCAGCGGGCCGTCGACCACGCCAACCGGGCCGTCTCGCGCGCCGAGTCCATCCGCGCCTTCGCCCTGGTGGAGGGCGAGTTCACCGAGGACAACGGCATGCTCACCCCGTCCCTGAAGGTCAAGCGGCAGGCGGTGCTGCGGGCGTACGCCGAGCAGATCGAGGAGCTCTACCGGCGCTGAGCCGCGGACATGCGAACGGCGGGCCACCGGTGGATCCGGCGGCCCGCCGTCGCGGGGGCGGTACTACGTCAGTTGCCTTCGCCGTTGCCCGACAGAAGTGCGACGTCGTCCAGGATGTGCGAGAGCGGCTCGTCGCCCTTGGCCTGGGTGGAGTTCTCGACACACTGCTGGTTCTGCGGCGCGGAGAGGATCGGCACGTCCTGCAGGACGCCGACGGCGACGATGCCGACGAGACCCTGGGCGTTGAGCTTGGCCGGCAGGCCGATGCAGGGCTTGTTCAGCGAACCCTGGACCAGCGAGAGCTGCGGGCTCATGTCACCGAACGTGGCCGAGTTGCCGAACGACTGGGAGGCGCCGTTGCCGCTGGCGGAGTGGGTGCCGTCGCCGTTACCGACCGCCATGGCGGGGGAGGCGGCGCCGACTACGGAAGCGGCGATAGCCGCGGTTGCCCACAGCTTCTTCATGATCTTTCCCTTCGAGAACCGGACTCCGGTGGGGAGTTGCATGATCGTCAACGGTGGAAGGGGCGTGCGGGTTGCGGGGAATGCCCCGAACGGCCCAGCGCATTGGGATCATGGGACGAACGCCCCCGCGGGCCTTACGGCATGACATGCCGACGGAGATGCCGCCGGACATGCCGACGGGCCGCCGGAGAACCGGCGGCCCGTCGTGCGGGGCGGTACGACGTCAGTTGCCCTCGCCGTTGCCCGACAGGAGCGAGATGTCGTCCAGGATGTGCGAGAGCGGCTCGTCGCCCTTGGCCTGGGTGGAGTTCTCGACACACTGCTGGTTCTGCGGGGCGGAGAGGATCGGCACGTCCTGCAGGACACCGACGGCGACCAGGCCGACGAGACCCTGGAGGTTCGCCTTGGCCGGCAGGCCGATGCAGGGCTTGTTGAAGGAGCCCTGGATGAGCGCCATCTGCGGGCTCATGTGGCCGTACGTGGCCGAGTTGCCGAACGACTGGGTGGCGCCGTTGCCGCTGGCGGTGTGGGTGCCGTCGCCGTTTCCGACCGCCATGGCCGGGGAGGCCGCGCCCGTGACCGTAGCGGCGACCGCGGCGGTGGCCAGAACCTTCTTGATCACTTGGTGTAGTCCCTTCTGGAGAAACCCCGTCCACCGGAGCGTCCTGACCAACTGCTCCCGGTCCGCATGGTTGTCCCGATTCACCCCGATGGCGCAATCGATCCTTACGGGTGAATGGCCGCAACCATTCCCGCGCCGCCGGGTTGATGCCAGGGCAGGCACCCGCTTGAAGGGTCAGCAGAATCCGCGTGGTGGGCCAGGAAACCTACGGGGCGGGTCAGGAAAGGAAAAGCGTAATGCTGAAGAAGGCAATGGCCGCGGCGGCGGTCGCCGCGTCCGTCGTAGGCGCGTCGGCAGCGGCCGCCCCCCAGGCGCTTGCCGTCGGTAACGGTGACGGCACCAAGACCGCCAGCGGCAACGGCGCCCACTCCGCGTTCGGCAACTCGGTGACCGGCGGCAAGATGAGCCCGCAGGCCACCCTGGTGCAGGGCTCCGCCAACAAGCTGTGCGCGGGCGTGCCCGTCAAGGCGAACCTCCAGGCCATCGTCGGCATCATCGCCGCCGTCGGTGTGGCCCAGGACGTGCCGATCCTCTCCGCGCCGCAGAACCAGCAGTGCGCCGAGAACTCCACCCAGGCCAAGGGCGACGAGCCGCTGTCGCACATCCTCAGCGACGTCTCGGCGCTGTCCGGCAACGGCACGGGTAACTGATCAAGCATCAGAGGCCGCTCGCGGCAAGGAGCTTGACGCTCCGTCCGCGGGCGGCCTCCGTGCTGTCGTCGCTCTCGCCAAACGTATGAACAGCTGAATTTCCACCACTCAGGCGAAGCGTTTCCTCTCCTGTGTGTCCTCGGTGTCAATTCTGTGAGGACGTTCGAGTGAATTCCCCCGCGACTCGCGTTCATTAGTTTCTTCCGCTGTCTATCCCTCGTTCTACAGCTGCCGGTCATGGTGCGAGCCATCCCAGTGAGCTCGCTCGGCTTCGGCCGTCATAAGGGCATGACCGCAGAGAAGGGAAAGTTCATGAAGAAGACCGCTGCCCTCGTCGCGGGCGCGCTCCTTGCACTGGGCGGCGCCGCCGCGCCGGCCTTCGCCGACGCCGAGGCCGTCGGTGGCGCCTACAAGTCGCCGGGCGTGCTGTCGGGCAACGTCGTCCAGGTTCCCGTGCACGTTCCGATCAACGTCTGTGGCAACACGGTCAACGTGATCGCGCTGCTGAACCCGGCGTTCGGCAACACCTGCGTCAACGACTGACCTCTCGAGTCGAGCACGCAACCGCGCGGCTGCGCCACGGCCGGCCTCGGACCGATTCTCTGCACCGTTCCGGGGCCGGCCTTTCCCATCCTCATCAAGCAGGAAGACAACGAGAGTGCGACAGACCCTGAGTAGGGGGATGGTCGCGGCGGCCGCCGCGACGAGCATCCTGTCTCTGTGCGGCAGCCCCGCCCTCGCCGACTACGCGGCCGGCGGGGCCCCCAGCTCCGCGCCCAGCGCGACCTCGGGCACCCACCGCACGGGTTCCGACGACGATTCCGGGTACGGCGAGGAAACGTCCCACCTGGCCGGGGGCGGCCTCGACGCGATCAGCGGGGGCGACGGCGTGTTCGGCGGCGGCCACGGTGGCTACGACGACCACGACGAGAACGACGGCCATGGTGACGGCTCGGACGGCGGCTACGGGGACACGCCGTCGTATCCGCCGCACACCAAGCCTCCCTATACGAAGCCCCCGCACACCAAGCCTCCGTACACGAAGCCCCCGCACACCAAGCCGCCGCACACCAAGCCCCCGCACACGACGGCTCCGCCGACCACCTCGGCTCCGCCGACCACTTCCGCGCCGCCCACGACGTCGGCCCCGCCGACCACTTCCGCGCCGCCGACCACCTCGGCTCCGCCGACCACCACGGCCCCGCCGACCACGTCGGCTCCGCCCACGACGTCGGCTCCGCCCACGACGTCGGCTCCGCCCACGACGTCGGCTCCGCCCACGACGTCGGCTCCGCCCACGACCTCGGCCCCGCCGACCACCTCCGCGCCGCCGACCACCACGGCCCCGCCGACCACGACGGCCCCGCCCACGCACGGCACCAAGCCTCCGGGGCACGGCCCGAAGCCGCACCTGCCCGACACCGGCAGTGAGGCCATGATCGCCGCCTCGGGTGTCAGCGCCGTGCTGATCCTCGCCGGCGCCCTGCTCCACCGGCGAGGCCGCCGCTCCGGCTCCCACCAGTGACCCAGCGGGCGCGGCACCCGTGATCTGCCGCACCAGCGCCCCGGACGACGACCCGCCAGTCGCCGTCCGGGGCGCACTGGTGTGCACCCGGCCGGGTGAAAGGACACCCGGACGCCGCACCTGCGCTGGCGTATATGTCTTTCATATGACTCAGTGTCAGTAATCGCAGGGGAGAAACGGGGCGGGGGCGACAGAAGAGACAACCCGTCAGAACGCAAGCGCGAGAGTGGAGAGAGGAGCAGGCATGGCCCCACAGCAACGTCGGTCCCGGTCCCGGCGACTGGCGCTGGTCGCGGCGGCGGTCGCGGCATCGGCCGCCCTGGCGTCCGGTCCCGGTTTCGCCGCGGGACTGGGAGTGGTGGCGGTCGGCGATCCTCCCGCTCCCACGCCGACGTCCCCGGCACCCGCGGCCCAGCCCGCCGAGTCCCCCGCGGCGACCGCGGTCCCCACCCCCCTGGTGCCGAGCGCACCGGCCGGATCCACCCCGCCGCCCGCCCGGGAGAAGAGCCCCGCCTTCGGCGCGTACCTCGACTACGGCGCCCGGGGCGTCGCCCGGATCGAGGAGCTCAGCGACTGGCTGGGCGGCTCAGAGCTGCGCGTCGGCCACACCTATCTGCCCGGCGACCGCTGGAGCAACATCGAGGGCCGGCCCGGATTCCTGGACGTGTGGGCCGACTGGCGCACCGAGCGGCCCGACCGGATGCTCGTCCTCAACGTCCCCATGCTGGAGCGCAACGAGGAGGGCCTGTCCGACGCCGAGGTGCGCACGCTGCTGAGGCGCGGTGCCGCCGGGGAGTTCGACCGGCACTTCCGCGCCCTGGCCCAGCGGCTGGTGGATCTGGAGGTCCCGGACACCATCCTGGTCCTCGGCTGGGAGATGAACGGCACCACCTACACCCACCGGTGCGGCCCGGACCCGCAGTCCTGGAAGACGTACTGGAACAGGATCGTCACCACCATGCGGTCCGTGCCCGGGCAGAAGTTCAGGTTCGACTTCACCCCGAGCCGCGGGCGGGACGCCGTGCCCTGGACCCAGTGCTACCCCGGTGACGACACCGTCGACATCGTCGGCATGGACTCCTACGACCAGCCGGCCGGGCTGACGTTCGACCAGCAGGTCAAGGAGCCGTACGGGCTCCAGGACCATGTGGAGTTCGCCAAGGCCCACGGCAAGGCCATCTCGTACCCCGAGTGGGGGCTGTTCCGCAACGGCGACAACGCCGAGTACATGCGGCGCATGCTCGCCTGGATGGACGAGCACAAGCCGCTGTACAACACGGTGACGGACTACTGCCCGCACGGGGTGTGGCAGTGCTCGCAGAACCCGAGGTCGTCCGCGGTGTACCGGGCGGTGCTGTCGGGCCGTACGGACACCTCGGTGCCCACGCCGACCACTCCGGTCCCGACGCCGACGGTTCCGACGCCCACGATCCCGACGCCGACGGTCCCGACACCCACGTTCCCGGTGCCGACTGTGCCGAGTGTGCCGCCGAAGCCGACCCAGCCGGTGCCGCCGTCGGGCTCGTGCGCGCCGCTGGAGCTGGGCGACTGGGTGGAGTACTGGCTCGGCGGGAAGCTGTGCATCAAGTTCGACTGGTGGTCGCGGCTGCGCTGAGCGGCGGCCGCGGCCCCCACGGCGGCGGCAGGCCCTGTCAGGACCTGCCGCCGCCGTCGCGCTCGCCCCGGCGCAGCAGTTCCTTGGCCCGCTGCCGGGCCGCGGCCTCGGCCAGGGCGGCGCCGAGCAGCGGGGCGGTGCGCCGGCGGGCGAGCAGCAGCCGCTGGTTGACGACCGGTTCGGGCCGCCAGTGGTGCTTGTACGGCTCGTTGCCGCGCAGCAGGCTCAGCGTGCCGTGGCCGCCCGCGCGGATGCGCTCGGCGCCCGCGTCGAGCAGCATTACCGCCACGTCCGCCTTGAGCTCGCGCAGCCGCGGATGGGCGCCGTAGAGATAGCCGCCCGCCAGCCGGGGCGAGACCAGCGTCAGATCGACCGCGACCACGTCGCCGTCGAGCCGGAACTCGGTGACCACGGCGTCCCCGGAGCGCACCATCGGCCCGACCGCGCGCGCCAGGTGCTCCCCGAAGCGGGGCCGCAGATGCTCCCCGGTGACCTTGCGGCCCTGCCACTGCAGCCGGTGCAGCTCCAGCAGGCGCCGCAGCGCGCCGTCGACCTCGTCGGGGCCCACGACCTGGCGGTGGACGCCGAGCGCGTGCAGCTTGCGCAGCTTGGCGCGCACCCGCTGCTGGGCCTTGCTGTGCAGCCGGGCGACCAGCTGGTCCATGGGCAGCGCGGGCAGCTCCAGGCAGACGGAGTCGCTCACCCGGCGGCGCGGGCCCGCCCAGCGGTCGTAGATCCGTTCGACGGCGGCGCCCGGCCGTACCTCGGTGAAGTCGATCAGCGCGGTGCGGGCGGCCGCCCCCAGGCGCTCGGTGAGCGCGGCGGCCGCGCCCTCGGCGTGCTCGTCGTCCAGCAGCACGTCCCCGTAGTCCGAGATCTCCCCGCCGAGCGGCACCAGCGCGGGCAGCGGACGGCGTACGGCCGTCAGGGGCGCGACCGCGACGAGGTCACCGGCGTGGCGCACCAGCAGCAGCCGCAGCCGCCCCCGCCGGCCGTACGACAGCCACCACGAGTGCAGCCAGGCGTGCGTCTGGAACGGGGTCGCGGTCGCGCACCGGCGGTGGAGCCGGTCCCAGTCCCCGGCCAGGGCGGCGAAGGCGGCGTCGTCGGTGACCAGTTCGGTGGTGTACGCCGGGGGCGCGGGCCGCTTGCCGTGCGGCGCGGGCACGGTCCGGGCGGGGGCGGCCTTCGTCGGGTCCGGGGCGGGCGCGGCCTCCGTCGGGTGCGGCGGCCTCACAGCGCGCCGCGGGTGTCGGCGGCGACGGCCGGGGCGGGCAGGGAGGCGGCCGGTTCCTCGGCGCGCGGGGCGCGCCGGGGGCGGACCAGCAGGGCCATGCCGCCGAGCAGGCCGCCCGCGCTCGCGCCGACCAGCCCGGTCAGCGCCGGGGACGCCGAGGACGGTTCGGTGGGCTTGGTGGCGCGGGCGAACTGCTCCAGCTCGACGCGGGTGGCCTGCGCGCTGTCACCCGCGTGCCGGGTCAGCGCGCGGGCGACGGCGTTGGCCATGTCGGCGGCGAGGTCCGGACGCGAGGAGGTGGCGCTGATCGCGACCATCGGGGCGTCCGGCGAGGTCGCGGTGCGCACACTGGACTTCAGGGTCCTCACCGGCACGCCCGCCCACACCTGCGCGTCCCCGAGCACCGCGATCTGGGTGGCGACCCGGCCGTATGCCTGGGCGAAGCCGAGCGCCGCCGCCGGGTCCGACTTCTCCGCGGGGACGGCCACGACATAGCTGGTCGCGGTGTACGTCGGCGTCTTCAGCGCCCCGTACGCGCCGCCCAGCAGGCCGCCCGCCAGGACGCCGGCCGCGGCCAGCGTCCAGGGCGGCAGGGCCCTGACGCGGGCCAGGGGACGGGCCGCGCGGTGCTGTGCGGTGGTCTTGTCGGTCATGAGGAGCTCACTCCCTGGGGTGATGGAAACGCGGGGGTTGCGGAGGGGGCGACCGCCGCCGCGTACACGTCCATGAGCCGGGCGGCGCTGCGGGTGATGCTGTAGTGGTGGGCCGCCTCGGGGGCGGTGCGCGGGGCCGGACCGGCGCCG
This sequence comes from Streptomyces sp. enrichment culture, assembly GCF_964272895.1. GTDB lineage: Bacteria > Actinomycetota > Actinomycetes > Streptomycetales > Streptomycetaceae > Streptomyces. The sequence goes on along the minus strand of NZ_OZ186832.1, from coordinate 2,695,990 downwards.
CGCACCTCGCGGATCGCGCGGGCGAAGGCGTCGGGGCCGCCGGTGACCCGGCGTGCGGCGGGCGCGGCGTGCGGGGGCAGGTCCTCGATGGCGGGGCAGGAGGCGTAGAGCACCGGCAGCCCGGACGCGAGCCCCTCCACGACGGCAAGACCGAACGCCTCCTCGGGCGACGGCGAGGCCAGCAGATCCATCGCGGAGGCCAGCGACGGCAGATCGGGGCCGGGGGAGCCGTCGGGCAGATAGGGCCGCTCGCCGGTGAACAGCACCCGGTCGGCGACGCCGGCCTCGTGCGCGGTGCGGCGCAGCACGTTCTCCTCGGGGCCGCCGCCCACCAGCAGCAGCCAGTGGTCGTCGGGGAGTTCGGCGAGGGCGCGCACCAGGACGTCGAAGCGCTTGCCGGCGGTGAGCCGGCCGATGCCGCCGACGACATAGGCGCTGTCGGGCAGGCCGAGGCGCTGGCGGGTGCGGTGGCGCTGGAGCGGGTCGAAGCGGAAGCGGTCCAGGTCGATGCCGTTGGGGACGACCTCGATCCGCGGGGCGGGCACACCCCAGCGCCTGAGGCGTTCGGCGACCGTGGGGGAGACGGCCACCGTGGAGCGGCCCAGGCGCTCGGTGGCCAGGTACAGGGCGCGCACCCCTCGGGTGAGCCGGCGGCCCTCCATCTGGGAGTCGCCGAGGGAGTGCTCGGTGGCCACGATCGCGCGCACCCCGGCGAGCCGCGCCGCCAGCCGCCCGTACACACACGCCCGGTAGAGGTGGGTGTGGACGAGGTCGTAGCCGCCGGAGCGGATGAGCCGGGTCAGCCGGGGCAGTGCGCCCAGGTCGCGGTTGCCGCCCATCCCGAGGTGGGTGACGTCCACCCCGTCGGCGATCAGCCCGTCGGCGACCGCGCCCGGGTTGGTGAGGGTCACCACGTCGCAGTCCACCGGCAGATGCCGCAGCAGCAGCCGCAGTTGCTGCTCGGCGCCGCCCACCCCGAGCCCGGTGATCACATGCAGCGCCCTCACCGCGGACCTCCCACGGGGCGGCGGCGCAGCCGGTGTAGCCGGTGCTTGAGATACAGGCGTACGGCCCTGTCGCGCTGCCCGATGTGCACCCGCGGCAGGGCCAGCGGGCCGGTCAGCGGGCCGGGGTCGATGGCGCAGGCGTAGCTGTACCCGGCGTCGGCGACGGCGGCCACGGCACGGCGGTCGACCCGCCCGTACGGGTAGCAGAACCCGGCGATCGGAGCGCCCGTCAGCTCGGTGAGCCGGGCCCTGCTCTCGCCGACCTCGGCGGTGAGCTGCGGGTCGTCGGCGCGGGTCAGGTCGATGTGGGTCAGCCCGTGCGAGCCGATCTCCACACCGGCCTCGGCGGCCCGCCGGATGCCGTCGGCGGTCAGCAGCGGTTTGCGCGGGCCCAGCGGGTCCCAGGCGTTGTCGCCGCCGAGCCGGCCGGGCAGCACGAACAGGGTGGCGTTGCAGCGGTGGCGGCGCAGCACGGGCAGGGCGGCGGTGACGAAGTCGGCGTAGCCGTCGTCGAAGGTCAGGCCCACCAGGCCACGGCTCTCGCCGCGCGCGCGGGCGGCGAGCAGATCGGTCATGGAGACGCCGGTCAGGCCGCGGCGGCGCAGCCAGGCCAGCTGTCCGTCGAGGCGTTCGGGCGTGACGGTGATGCGGTAGGGGTCGTCGGTGCAGTCGGCCACCGAGTGGTACATCGCCACCCAGGGGGCCGAAGTCCTCGCAGTCGGTCTGTCGGTGTCAACGGTTACGGCCATGCGGGAGCCTTCGGGTCGCGGCGGGTACGGATCGGAGTGCGGATGCGATGCCCTGGGCGCCCAGCGCCCAGCCCAGCAGGACGAAGACGACGGTGACGGTGGTGCCGCCCGCGGCCAGGCCCGGCAGCGGCTCCGGGACGCGGCTCGCGACGAACGCGCCGGCGAGCCCCGCGACCAGCGCCGCGCGCACCGGGCGGCTCAGCTCGCGCAGCACCGGGCGGACCCGGATGGGAATGCTCCGGCGGCGCATGCCGGCCAGCAGCAGGGCGGCGGTGAGGGTGATGCCGGCGGCGTTGGCGGCGGCGATGCCGAGCACGCCCCAGGGGCGGACGGTCCACACGCCGATCCAGGTGGTGGCGACGATGCCGAGGGCCATCGCGCCGATGGGGTACCAGCTGGCGCGGGCGGCGGAGAAGTAGGAGCGCACCAGGACGCCGACCAGGGTCTGGCCGAGCAGTCCGAGGGCGTACACCCGCATCACGTTCGCGGTGGCCGTGGTGTCCCGCGCGGTGAACGCCCCGCGCTGGAAGAGCAGTTCCACGATCTGCGGGGCGCAGGCGACCACCGCGGCCGTGCCCAGCAGCACCACACACGCGGCCAGCGCGATGTCCCGCTCCACCCGGTCGCGGGCCCGCTCGGTGTCACCGTCGGCCAGGGCGCGCGCGACGACCGGGAAGGTGACCGTGCACAGCATCAGCGACAGCACCATCGGCATCTGCGCCACCTTCTGGGCGTAGTTGAGATGCGAGATGGCGCCGGAGGGCAGATGGGAGGCGAGGAAGCGTTCGATGAGCACCTGGGACTGACGGCACAGCGCGAACAGCAGCACGGTCGCGATCAGCGCGAGGGCGAGGGGCCGCTCCTGCTCCTGGGGTTCGGCGAGGACCGCGGGCTCCTTGCGCCGGAACAGCCTCAGCAGCGACGGCAGTTGGACGGCGAGCATCAGACACCCGCCGATCGCCACCCCGATCGCCGCCGAACGCACCCCCCAGCGCCCGCCGAGCAGGAACATCCCGGTGATGATGCCGGTGTTGTACGCCACGTAGATCGCCGCCGGGGCCAGGAACCGGCGGTGGGCGCGCAGGGCCGCGCTGCAGTACCCGGCGAGCCCGAAGCTGAGCACGCAGGTGGCGGTGAGGCGGGTGCAGTCCACGGCGAGAGCGGGGTCGGGCAGGCCGGGGGCGAGGACGGCGACCAACTGGGGGGCGGCCAGCACGATCAGGGCCCCTACGGCGACGAAGGCCAGGGCTAGTCCCGGCAGGGTGCTCGTGACCAGCGCCCGTACCGGATCGCCGGAGCCGCCGCGGGCCCGTCGGGCCAGCGCCACGCTGAAGGCGGGGACCAGCGCGAAGGCCAGGCCGTCCTCGATCAGCAGGGTCGCCGCGAACTCCGGCACGGTCCAGGCCACGAGGAACGCGTCCGTGTCGCTGCCCGCCCCGAACAACCGGGCGAGCGCCTGGTCCCGCACCAGCCCGAGCAGCGCCCCGGCCACCGAGAGGGCGGCGGTGACGAGCGCGGCGCGGGCGAGGAAGCGGCGGGAGGCGGAGGGGAGTTCGGGGGTGCCGCCGGGGGGAGCGGGGCGGGCGGGCTCGGTGTCCGGGGCGGCGTCGGAGACGTGGGTGGAGGGGTCGGCGTGGGTGAGCTCGGTGGGCTCGGTGACCGCTTCAGGTTCCGTGAGCTCGGCGGGCTCCGCCCGCGCGCCGGCACGGGGGCGTTCGGCCGTCGCCTCCTCGGCCGACGTCGTGGGCCGGGCCGATGGCACCGTCGCCGAGTCCTCGGCCCGGGGCGGCGGGACAGGCGTCACCGTCATCGCGCCGCACCCTCCGGACCGGCGAGGCCGTGCCGCTCGCGCAGCGGGGACGCCGAGCCGGTGGCCTCGGGCGTGTCGCCCGACGGCCGCCGCGGGCCCCCGGCTTCCCGCCCGCCGACCAGCGCCCACCACGCCGCAAGGCCCAGGCAGACGGCGGTCAGCACGGTGGAGGGGCCGCCGATGTCGGCGTAGAAAAAGTCGGTGAGCTGCCAGATCAGCAGCCCGCAGGAGACAAGGGCGCAGTCCAGGCCCGGGCCGCCCGTGCGGCGTACCCGCCACAGCCCGTGCAGGGCGCACACCAGCAGGGCCAGCCAGCTCCCGGCGAGGGCGAGGAGCCCGACGAGACCCTGTTCGGCGAGGACCAGCAGGTACATGTTGTGCGGGGACAGCAGCGGCTGCTTGCGGTAGGCCGTGCCCGCGCCCTCGGTGTCGCTGCCGGAGGACAGCGCGAGGGAGGCGTGGGCGTCGCGGTGCTCGGGGAAGCCCTTGAGGCCGACGCCGGTCAGCGGGCGGTCGCGCCACATGTCGCCGGCCGCCGCCCACATGGTGTACCGGTCGGTGACGGACTGGTCCGGCGCGTCGGTGACCTGGGTGATGCTGGCGATGCGCTCCTGGAGCATCGCCGTGCCGATCCCGAACCCGCCGACCAGGACCACGCCCGCCGCGAGGGCGACCGCGCCCGCCGTCAGCGCCCGTCGCAGCCCCGCCAGACACAGCAGCACCGCGACGGTCACGGCGGTGGCGATCCAGGCGCCGCGGCTGAAGGACAGCGCGAGCGGCACCAGCAGCGCGAGCGCGCAGGCGGTGGCGATGCCCCGCTGCCGCAGCGGGGCCCGTCCGAGCGCCAGCCCGACCGCGCAGACCAGGCCGAAGGACACGACGGTCGCCATGCCCATCACGTCCTGCGCGCCGAAGGTGCCCACGGCCCGGATCTGCTGGCCCTGGTAGGAGGCGCCGGTGCCGGTGACGTACTGGTGGACGCCGACCGCGCCCTCCCAGCCGGCCAGCGCCACGAACGCCCAGGCCAGCAGCCGGAAGTCGGCCCGGTCCCGGATCAGCAGCACCACCGCGGCCGGCACCAGCACGAACACCTGGAGGTAGCGGCCGAGCCCGGTCAGCGCGGCCCCCGGCGAGGCCGCGCCGACCGCGGCGAACGCCAGGCCCACCACCGGCAGCGCGAGCACCACCGCGGCACCGCGGCTGAGCGGGCGCCGCCGCTGCCGCAGCAGCCGGACCACGCAGAACCCGACGACGAGGGCCGACACGGCGTCCGCCGGTCCCGCGCCGCCCTCTCCTCCCGGACCGAGGGGCAGACCGAGCAGGACGACCACGGCCACCACGGGCCACACCGGCGACGGTGTCCGGCGGGACGCCAGCGGCAGGGCGAGGGTCATCGGCTCAGCTCCCCGTCGGACGCACGAGCGCGGCCGCGGTGCGCAGCAGGATGCAGATGTCCTGCCACAGCGACCAGTTGTCGATGTAGGCGTTGTCGAAGCGGGCCCGGTCCTCGATGGAGGTGTCACCGCGCAGCCCGTTGATCTGGGCGAGTCCGGTGATGCCGGTGCGCATCCGGTGCCGGGCCGCGTAGCCGGGGTAGGTCTGGCTGAACTGGCCGACGAAGTAAGGGCGTTCGGGACGCGGGCCGACCAGGCTCATGTCACCGCGGAAGACGTTCCACAGCTGGAGCAGTTCGTCGAGGGACGTGCGGCGCAGGAAGCGGCAGAACCAGCGCATGTCGGGCTGGTCGGCCACGCTCCAGCGGGTGGCGGCCTCGTGCTCGTCGGCGGGGCGGTGGGTGCGGAACTTCAGCAGGGTGAAGGGGCGCCCGTCCTTGCCGATGCGCTCCTGACGGAAGACGACGCCGGGCCCGTCGGTCAGCCGCAGCACCACCGCGCACACCAGCAGCAGCGGGCTCACCCCGAGCAGCAGCGCCCCGGACACCACCACGTCCAGCACCCGCTTGCCGGCGCTGCCGCGCTGCCCCGAGCCCAGCCGCAGCCGCCGGCAGGAGAACCCGGCGAGCAGTTCGCGCGCCTCGTGGGACGGCGAGTCGGCGTCCAGCTCCCACACCGCGCACCCCGACTCGGCGAGCGCCCGCAGCAGCGGCGCCTGCTGCACCCGCGCCGAGGGGTGCACGACCAGGACGTCGCGCACGGCGTTCTGGATCAGCGCCCGCTGCACCTCGGCGCCGGTGGTGAGCACCGGGAGCCCGCCCTCGCCGTCGGGACGGTCGGCGACCACCCCGACCGGGCGGACCCCGCTGCGGGGGTGGCGCAGCACCGCGGCGGCCACCCGTTGCGCGGTGGCGGCCGGGCCGACGACGAGCGCGGCACGCGGGCGGCGCAGCAGGGCCGCGCGGCGCTCCCAGTGCACGAAGGCGCGGCCGATGCAGGACGCCGTCGTCTGGGTGGCGATGCCGAGGGCGAGGGTGCGGGCGGACAGCGCGTGCTGCGGGGAGTACGCCGCGACGAGCGCCCCCAGTCCGAGCCAGGCCACCGTGATCCGGCCGCACACGGCGGGCAGTTCGTCGAGGACGCCGTCGACGCGCCGGGACGGGTGCGGGTGCAGCAGCATCGCCGCGGCGATCAGCAGCGCCACCAGGATCGGGCGGCGTTCGGCGAGCGCCAGCGCGCCCACGGCCGCGGCCGAGGCGTCGGTCAGGAGCAGCGGCAGGGGGGAGGCGGGGCGCGCCGGGGGTCTGCGGGCGGGGAAGAGGAAACCGGCGCCGCGCGTCGGCAGCACCGACAGAGGTGAGAATCCGTGGTCCCGCGGCTGGGCGCCGGGCGAGGGGACGGTACTTTCCGCGGTCACGAGTGGATGGACTCCCTGTACTCGGTGGGCGCGACACGCGCCGCAGGCCATGCGTCGCCCAGCAGCTCGCGGTACACCTCGCCGACCGCCTCGGCGGTGTGCCGCACGTCGTGCGCGGCGAGGACGTGCCGTCGCCCCTGGTGGCCGAGCGACTCCCGCAGCGGCGGGTCGCTCAGCAGGTCGCTGAGGGATGCGGCGAGCGCCGCGGGGTCGCCCGGAGGCACCAGGCAACGCGGGGCGAGCTCGGCGGGAAGGCTCTCGCGGGCGCCGTCCACGTCGGTCAGCACCACGGGCCGTCCGCAGGCCATCGCCTCCAGCGGCGCCAGCGCCATGCCCTCCCAGCGCGAGGGCAGCACCACCACATCGGCGGCCTGGTACCAGGGCACGGTGTCGGTCACGGCACCGGCGAACACCACCGACTCCGGTGCGCCCGCGGCCAGTTCCTCCCGGTCGGGGCCGTCGCCGACCAGCGCCAGCCGCGCTCCCGGCACCCGCCGCACGACCTCGGGCCACGCCCGCAGCAGCACGTCCTGCCCCTTCTGCGGGCACAGCCGCCCCACGCACACCACCAGTGGCGCCGTGTCCTGCACAGCGGGCGGCAGCGTGGCCCGTACGGTGGTCACGGCTGCCGGCCGGAAGACCTCGGGGTCGACGCCGTTGGGCACCACGGCCCAGTGTCCGGCGATCCCGGCGCGCACTCCCCGCTCCCGTTCGGCCTCGCTGACGCACACCGTGCGATGCGCCCAACGGGATCCCAGCCGCTCCCAGCTGAGGGCGAGCGCGGCGGTGGTGCCGGCGACCGCCTCGAAGGACCAGGCGTGCGGCTGGAACACGGTGGGGATCCGCCCGCGCACAGCGAGCCGCCCGGCGAGCCCGGCCTTCGCACTGTGGGCGTGCACCAGTTCGGGCCGTACGTCGTCGATCAGACGGGCGAGGGAGCGGGTCTCACGGGCGAGCACCGGGCCCGGCGAACGGGTCGCCGGCCAGTGCCGCACCTCGGCGCCCAGTTCGCGCAAGGTGGTGGTCAGCGGGCCGTCGGGGCAGGCGACGACGGGGTGCGCACCGGCGGTGAGCTGGGCGCGGACCAGTTGGACGACCACTCGGGCGACTCCGCCGTCCACGGGCTGCGTGACGTGGAGGACCCGCGGCGGAGGGTCGTGTGCTGACTGGTGCATGCGCGGTGTCCTCGCTCACGGGTGACGCTGGGAAGGTGCGGGAACGCGCTCACTGCCGGCCGTCGGCGGTGACGAAGGGCCCGTCGGCCCATGCCGCGTTCCGTGGGGAAACGAGCCGGGAGCCGGGCTGGTCACCGCCGGACCGCGAACCCCCGGTCCGTTCGAACACGTCCGTGTCGTGGCCGACGGGGCGCGCGCACGCCGGTACGCGCGCCCCCGGTGCGCCGCCGACGGCCGGTTTCGGCTGGGGGATGTGCATGACCGGCGGCTCCCTTTCGTGCGATTTGCTGGCAATAGGGGTGGGTCAGGAGGTCCGCAACTCTAGTCGCTATCCGTATTAATCCGTTGAAAGCGGATAAGTGTGTCGGAATGGTGAAGTCAAGGCCCCGCCGGGATCACTCCATTGGCGGCGCAACCCCCCGGTGCGCCGCGCGTTTTCACAGCGCCGGGCATCCCCGCCCGGGTGTTTGCGTCAACCCCAAGGAGCACCTCTCCATGTCGCGTATCGCGAAGGGCCTGGTCATGACCTCCGCCGCCGTCGCGGCCGTAGCCGGTGGCGCCGGTGTCGCCGCCGCCGACGCCGACGCGGGCGCCGCCGCGGCCAAGTCCCCGGGCGTGCTGTCGGGCAACGTCGTCCAGGTCCCGGTCCACGTCCCGGTCAACGTCTGCGGCAACACCGTCAACCTCGTCGGCCTGCTGAACCCGGCGTTCGGCAACGAGTGCGTCAACGACTGACGTCACGACGGATCCCGCGCGGCCGGCCGCTCTCCCCACCGGGAGAGCGGCCGGTTCGTCGTTGCGGGCGCGTACGGGGCCGTGCGGCCCTTGCGCCGAATGGGGGTGCGGGCCGCGGCCCCGCGTGTCGCCCTTGACGGGGCCTCCGACCAGGCAGGACGCGGCTCTGGGCGGCCCGGACGGGGGAGGGGTGCGGCACTGTGGGTGATCGCTCGGTTGCAGACGGCGAACGTCACTCGCACGGTGGACACAAGGTCTGACGCACCATCGAAAGGAACAGTCATGCGTGGTCTGCCCGTACGGCGTCTCGCGTCCGCCGCCCTCTGCGCCACCCTCGTCCTCGCGGTCGCCGGCCCGGCCGCCGCCGCGGCCGACAGCGGCCCGGCCCAGGAGCGCGTCCAGGCGGAGTCCCGAGCACCCGTCCCCGGCGCGGACGCGGTCCTCGCCCAGGCCAAGTCGCTCGATGGGCTCGGGGGCGTCATCGACCCGGTCACCGAGCTGTTGCAGGACGTGCTGCAGGCCGACAACGGCCAGCTCCCGGCCGCGGAGGCGACCGAGCACGCCGACGCCGTGAAGGAGGCCATCGCCAAGATCACAGCCGCGGCACCGGCGACCCCCGCGACCCCGGCGACGCCGAGCACGGCGAACCTTCCGGGCACGACGACCCAGCCCGCCGCCTCGGCCCCGACCAGCGCGCTGCCGGCCCTGCCCGCGCTCACCAGAAGCGACGGCAGAGCACCGGCCGCCGACCTCAAGGACGACGCGCTCGCCGCCCTGCAGAAGGCGGTCGACGCCCTGCTCAAGGAGGCCACCTCGGGCAACGTCGGCGGGGTCCTCGCGGCCGCCACCGGCGTCGTCACCGGCCTGGTCAACCTGCTCGCCGCGACACTGCTGAGCGGCGGCCTGCCCGCGCCGAACCTGGCCGGCCTGCCCGCGCTGCCCTCCCTGCCCGCGTCCCCGCCTGCCGTGGGCGGACTGCTGCCCACCTCCTGACACCGCACCGCACGGCCGTCGCCGCCGCCCCCACCAGGGCCGGCGGCGACGGCCGTTCCGTATTTCGTATGAGGGATCGGCGATGCAGAAATTTCTCCGCGCACGGGGTTTCCGGCCCGCCGCCACGTCGTTGTGCACGGCGTCAGAATTCTCGCCGGTGACATGAGTTGCCGAAGAAAGGAACACGATGAAGTCCCTGAAGGCTGCCGCTGTCGTCGCAGGTTCCCTGGCCCTCGCCGGTGCCGCCGCCCCCGCGTTCGCCGCCGCCCCCGCCGACCTCACGCCCACCAGCCTCACCGGCGCCGTGAACACCCTCACCAGCGCCAACGGTGCCGTGAACCACCTCACCAGCGGCAACCTCAAGGCGTCCGACGTGATGCCGCTGCAGAACCAGTCGGACGCTCTGAACACCGAGAACAAGGACTCCGTGCTGAACACGGTCAAGGGCGCGACCACCGCCCTGAACTCGTCCGGCGGTCTGCTCGGCGGCCTTCCGCTGCAGAGCTGACGCCCCTTTCCCGTGGCCTGTGCGGGCCATTCCCCGCAGCCTCTCCAAAGAGCCGATTCCCGGTCCGGGATCGGCTCTCGGCGTTGGTGTTCGACGCCCGTCCCTCGTTCGTGTGGAGCCCGCGGAAAGCGTCCCCCGGGCGGGTGAGAACGCGCCCGGGGGCGCTCGGCCCCGCCGATAAGGTCGCGCGGTGACCACAACCCCCACCGCACCCTTCCGCCCGGCCGACCTCGGCACCCTCGTCGTGATGACCTGGAGCGGCGAGGCCCCCGACGGCAGCGACATGCCCTATCTGCTCGCCTACTCCCTGGGCGACGGCCCCGACGGCCCCGAGGCGACCAGCGCCGCCGTCGGCCGGATGCTGGAGGTCAACGGACTGCCCGTCGGCGGCGAACTGGTCGACGGCAGCACCAAGCCCAGCCTTCCGGTCAGCCTGCTCGTCGAGGCCGGCCAGGCCGTCCTCACCATGCCGCCGCTGAACGCCCAGTGCCCCGCGCCGCCGGAGTGGCTCACCGCCGTCGGCGAACGCGGCTACGCCTACCTGGTGTTCACCACCCGCCCCTGGCCCGAGGCCGAGCCCGGCAAGCCGGTCGAGCCCGAGGCACTGGCCGCGTTCGCGGGCGCCGAGGAGACCCTCACCGCGGCCGCGCACGTCGTCCTGCCCGCCCGCGCCCTGCGCGCCTGACCGGCGTGACCGGCACCGCGGGGCGGCGGGCCGAGGGCGCCGTCGGCAGCGGCCGCGCCCTCGCCCTGCTGCTGGTGATCACGGGGGCGGCCGGGGTGCTCGCCTCCTGGGTCATCACCCTCGACAAGTTCAAGCTGCTGGAGGACCCCGACTTCACACCGGGGTGCAGCCTGAACCCGGTGGTGTCCTGCGGCAGCGTCATGGAGAGCGACCAGGCCGAGGCGTTCGGGTTCCCCAACCCGATGCTGGGCCTGGTCGCCTACGCCGTCGTCGTGTGCGTCGGCATGAGCCTGCTGGCCGGCGCCGCCTTCGCCCGCTGGTACTGGCTGACGCTCCTCGCCGGCTGCCTCTTCGGCGTCGGCTTCGTCTCCTGGCTGCAGTACGAGTCGCTCTACACGATCAACGCGCTGTGCCTGTGGTGCTGTCTGGCGTGGATCGCGACGATCGTCATGTTCTGGTACGTCGCCTCGTTCACCGTCCGCCACGGCCTGCTGCCCGCGCCCGGCTGGGCGAGAGGCTTCCTCGACGAGTTCACCTGGGTGCTGCCGGTGCTGCACCTGGGGGTGATCGGCATGCTGGTGCTGACGCGTTGGTGGGACTTCTGGACAAGCTGACCACTCGTACTACTGCGGCAGCCGGGGGAATTGGCGCGCTGTCGGCGCGTCCGGGCTCGTTACCGAGGTACGGACGCCCAGCCCACCGACCTGCAAAGGACCGTACCTGAGATGAAGTCGACCACCCGAGGAACCATCGCCGCCGTCCTCACCGGCGTCGCGGCCGCCGTGGGGGCCGCCACCGCGACCCCCGCCGCCGCGGCCGGCACGGTTCCCGTCCCCGTGCCGCTGGAGGGGGCCGAGCAGGCCCTGGGCATGGAACTGCCCGAGATCGGCGGCGAACTGCCGGTGCCGATGCCGGGCGACCCCGGGGGCCCGCGGTACGTCGAGGGCCGGCTGCTCCCCGACCGCGCCCTCCCGCAGCTGCCGGTCAGCGGCGGCCTGCCCGGCGCCGACCTGCGCGCGCCGCTGCCGCACGTCCTCGGCGACGGCTTCGACCATGTCGCCCTCGGCACCCCCGCGTCCGACCTGCGCACTCTGGCCCCCGGCCTGACCCTGGACGCGCCGCTCACCCCGCCCAGCCCCGACGGCTTCGGCCTGCCCCACCCCAAGCTCCCGCAGGCGGGCGTCCTCGCCCCGGTCCTGCAGACCGTCCCCGGCGCCGACCTGGGCCTCGGCGGGGGGCTGTAGGACCGCGCGGGACCAGCCGGCCGCGGGACCGCCTCCGACGGGTGACGGCGAGGGCGGAACTCCTGCCGGACGGGGCGCAGAACCCCTGCCGGACGAGGCGCAAGGCCCCTGCCACGACGGGGGCGAGGCCGGCAGGGCCGGAGGACCGCGGGCCGGTCGATGCATGGGACACGCGGGGCCCGGACGGATCGCACCGTCCGGGCCCCGCGGTTTTCGCCGGGCCGTTCCTCATATGGACGTACCGACGGTGACCGCGAGGGGTGGCGGGCGGTTACCGGTACGGACTGAGCAACCCAGCCGGAGGAGGAGAGCGCGATGGTCGTTGGTGTCGGCGGAATGGCGGTCGGGGCGGAGCACGGACCCACCAGACCCACAGGGCCGTCCGGACCGGCGCCCGCGAGCGGGACCCGCCGGGAGGTGATGCGCGGACTGCTCGCCTCGGCGGGTGCCCTGGCGCTCGCCCCGGTCGTCGCCGCCTCCCGGCCCCTGCGCCCCGACGAGCCGGTCGACGGCCGGCCCGGCGAGGAGGCGTTCGACGAGATCTACCGCGGGCACCACATCCGCGGCATCAAGAGCCTGCCCGGCCGCACCTTCGGCGACGGCGAGTGGCACATCACCATCGACGGCCGCAAGCTCCACCTGATGCGCCGCGCCGACGGCACCTGGCTGACCATGGTCGACCACTACGCCTCCTACGCCACCCCGCTGGAGGCCGCCCGCGCCGCCGTGGACGAACTCGGCCCCGCCCAGCGGCTGCGCGAGGTGGCCCGCCACTTCGCCCACACCCACGAGGGGGACCACCATGGCGTACGTCCGTAAGGACGTCAGCACTCTGACGAGCGCCGAGCGGCGCCGGTTCGTCAACGCGATGCTGGAGATCAAACGGCGCGGCGAGTACGACGAGTTCGTGCGGATGCACATCGAGTACTACGTCTCCGACGGCGAGGGCGGACTGCGTACGGCCCATATGGCGCCGTCCTTCCTGCCCTGGCACCGCAAGTTTCTCATCGAGCTGGAGAAGTCGCTGCGCCGCGTCGACCCGTCGGTGTCGCTGCCGTACTGGGACTGGACGCGCGACCGCACGGCCAGGTCCGTGCCGTGGACCGCCGACCTCCTCGGCGGCAACGGCCGCAGCTGGGACCGGCAGGTGACGACCGGCCCGTTCGCGTACCGCACGGGCAACTGGACGCTCAGGGAGGGCGTCACGGACGCGGAGTTCCTCACCCGCGACCTGGGCCGCGCCCGCGACCCGATCGCGCTGCCCACCCGGAGCGAGCTGGAGTGGGCGCTGAGCGACCCGGTCTACGACGTCTCGCCCTGGGACTCCACCTCCGGCCGGGGGTTCCGCAACCGGCTGGAGGGCTGGGGCAGCGGGAGCGGCAGTGCCTCGTGGCGCAACCACAACCGGGTGCACCGCTGGGTCGGCGGGGTGATGGTCGGTGGCGCGTCCGTCAACGACCCGGTGTTCTGGCTGCACCACGCCTTCATCGACCTGTGCTGGCAGCGCTGGCAGCGACGGCACCGCGTCCACCGCTATCTGCCGGCCCGGCCACCGGCTCCCGGCGACCGGCAGCGCGGACGCATCGTCGCCCGGCACGAGAAGCTGCCGCCGTGGGACATGACGCCGGATCAGCTGGAGGACGTGGGGGCGATCTACCGGTACGCGTGAGGGGCGAACCTTGCCGGGGTGGGGCGGGCCTTGCCGGGGTGGGGTGGGGCAGGGGCCGGCCTCGCGGGGGCTGGAACAGGGTCCGGCCTCGCCGGGGGGGGCCGGACAGGCTCGGGCCTCGCGGAGGGGCGGGCCGCAAAGGGGAGAGCCCCGGCGCTCGGAGTGCCGGGGCTCTTGACTGTGGTCCGTACGGTCAGTTGCCGTAGCCGCCGCCGTTGCCACCGCCGTTGCGGCTGTCGCCGTCGACGTTGGCGCACTGGTTGCCGAAGGCGGGGTTGAGCAGGCCGATGACCGTGACCGTGTTGCCGCACACGTTGACCGGCACGTGGACGGGGACCTGGACGAGGTTGCCCGAGAGCACGCCGGGCGACCCCACGGCCTTGCCCGCGGCGCCCGCGTCCGCCATGGCCAGGCCGGCCCCGCCGAGGACCATGGCTCCCGTGCCGAGCGCGACCCCGGTCGCCTTCGCGATGCGAGACATCACGTTCTCCTTCTTGACTCGATGGGCACGGCAGCGGGACTCGCCGCCGCACTCTCCGTTCAACGCCGGGCGTGTGACCGAGTCACGGAAGAAACGTACAGATCACTCGTTCTGAACACGGGAGGCCCACCGGGGCGGCTCACCGCCCACGCCGGAACCCCGGCGACCACCCGTAGGAGCAGCCCCCGAGCCCGCGTGATCGAAAAAGCCCCGGCCGCGGCGAGCGGACGGGGCGTCTGAGCAGGTCAAGGAGTGTGCGCGCCCCCGGCAGGACTCGAACCTGCGGCCAAGCGCTTAGAAGGAACTAGGTGGTTGGGGCGCTGTGTGGGCGCTGACCTGCCGTTTTTACTGGTGTCGCATGCCTGCTCGACTGGGCTTCGACACGCATTCGACACGGGCCGGGCTACTCGTACACGGTGGCTGCTTGCAGGGCGCGGGCGAAGAACGCCCAGTCGCCGTCTGGCGGCAACTCCCGTGCGGTGTTGCGGTACCAGCCGTCTGCGTCGTCGATCCAGGCGGCCAGAGCCTCCATGAAGCCCGGAAGGTCCGCGTTCTCCCATGAGCTTTCGTTCTCGGCGTGACTGCGACACAGGGAACGGACGAAGGCTGCCAGGTCTTCTCTGCTGTCGACGTGCTCAGGGGAAGGCGTCATGCCTAGGGACCCTAATGGGCACGTTTGTTTGAGGCTGAACTAGCGGTTGATCGAGATCTCGTAGACGATCTCGCACTGAGCGGCGGCCACGACGATGTCCGCCGTCTCGACCGGACGCCCTTCGTCGCTGTAGTACGTCCGCCGGATGTGCGTGACGAGCGCGGACTTCTGGATGCCAAGGAGTGAGGCCTCCTCGGCGGTCGCGTGGCGGGGTTCAGGCTGTTCGACGGCATGGCTGACCGTGATGCCGATGGCGGCCATACGGTTCACGACCCCGACACCGGCGTGCGGCCCGCCTTCCGGGAGGACGACGAGTGTGCCGGCGGTGAGGTCGTACGGCTCCCAACTCGTGGAGAGCTGCAGAGGCCTGCCATCGGCGAGGAACTCGTAAGTCGTGCGGACGCACAGGTCGCCCTCGGCGATGCCGAGCCGAGCAGCAATGTCGGCTGGCGCCGGGACCTTGGCGTCGGTCCGGCTCTCCCAGTCCCCCTGCTTGCCCAAGGCCTTCATGTCCGCACGGAACGGTGAACCGTCGGGATGCTCGCGCGCAGACGACCGCACCATGCGCACTCGCCGCCGGGGCTCGGCAACGTACGTGCCCGACCCGGCACGCCCCTCCAACACGCCCTGCGAGATCAGCAGTTCCTGCGCCCGGCGGACGACGTTCTCGCCCACCCCGCACTCCTGACCGATCTGAGCACGGGACGGCAGGCGATCCCCGGGCTCCCATACGTGCTCCGCGATCCGCCGCCGGAGTTCGTCGGCGATGCGGAGATAGGGCGGCTGCTCAGGCATATGGAAAATCTAGTCCACTAGCTCTAATCTAGTTAACTAGCTTCACTGAAAGTGATCAACGGTTGACGGAGGCTGCCCTGTGCCCGCTTCGGGAGTTAGCGCGGCGGCCATCGCTGCCCGGCTGTCCGCCGTTGGACTTTCGGCACGACTGGAGGAGTACGACCGCTACACGACGGTCGAGGTGGAGCTGCCGGAGTCACCTTCCGCCGAGTTATGGCGGGAGGTCCTGGAGGCGGTGGCCGACGCCGACCGCTTCGGCCTCCTGGCCAACAGCCTGAACGGCCGCACCCTCTGGGCGGCCGTCAACAAAGCGGCCCCCACGACGGGCGATGTCGGGGGACCGAGCCATCAGCGATAGGAGCTGAGCAGCATGCTCAACCGTATCCGCCGTGCCGCCTCGCTCACCAGGGCGCGGTACTTCCCGAGGGGTAGGCATCGCCGCTCCTTAACGCCTTCTGGGCCGCCGACCGCTGACGGAGTGCCGGCCGTCGTGGGACTGGCTCCCGTGAGCGGGAGTCACTGGCACTCGCTCCCAGATGAGGAGGTCGCGCTCGTCCGCCCGTACATGCTGGCCTGTGAGAAGCGCGCGCATGTGCGCTCTGTGGTCGTCGCGCCTCACTTACCGGCTGAAGCCTGGTCGAGCCTTGCGGGAGCACATTGATGCCTCACCGCCGACAGCCCTACATCGCGGCAGCCTCGACAGCGCCCTACAGATCGACGGCATGCCGGATCGGCACACACCCCGCCTGCTCAGAGTCCACCCCTGCAGCGGCGCCGACCGACCTCCCGGTGGTCTACGAGGCGTGCGACTGCCAATGCCACTCAGCGTCCGACTGCCCCACGCCCAGGGAGGTGCAGCGGTGATCGAACGGGCCCCTCACAGCGCGCTGGCCACCAACATCGAGGTCACGGCGGCCACCGTCCAGCGCGGCGACATCATCCAACTCGGCGGCAGGGCCCACCGGGTGAGGGATCTCTTCCAGCTCCCTCAGGGGGCCAAGCAACTCCTCTTCGAATCGGGCGAGCTGCTGACCATACACACGAGAACGAGGCTCCACGCCGTGCGCATGCTGAGAAGGCGGTGACGGCCTGTGCCTCCTCGCCATGACGACATCGCCAACGACCTCCGGCACCAGATCACGAACGGCCACATCAAGCCCGGCGAACGCCTCCCGTCCGAGACAGCCCTCGCTGACCGCTACAAGGTCAGCACAGTGACCCTGCGGCGCGCCCTCGCAGTCCTCCAGGGAGAGGGCCTCGTCGAGAAGATCCACGGCAAGGGCAACTTCGCTCGCCGCCCACTCCGCAAGATGTCGGCGGTTGGGGGACGCTAGACCCGTGGACGGCCGCTGAAGCGGCTCTACGTGTCACCGTCCACAGCAGCACGGTTCAGGCACACGGGCACCTGACGACGCTACTGAAGGTGCCCACGGGCAGCCCTCTCGCCGAACTCCGCTGCATCACCTACGCGGGAGACTCCCCGCACGGCCTGGCCCGCGTCTACACCCCGCGCGACCTGGCACCCGCCGGAGTACTCGACGACGAGTCATCGCACCGGGAAGCAGCCAGGAGATTCGCCTTTCTTGGCCCGCCGCCGGCGGCTGTCCAGGAGACGGCATGCGCCCGCCCACCAACACCGGACGAAGTATCGACCCTCCGTACCCATTCAACCGCACCAGTCCTCGCGATCACCCGTGTGGCGACCGACTCCACCGGGCGAGTGGTGGAGGCCGCACTTCTGGTGTTCCCAGGAGACCGGGTCGATGCGGTCTTCACCACCCACCGCGTGACGGACGAGAGGCAGACACAACCATGACGCCACCGAATGACCTACGCCTCCTCCCATGGTCGGGACCGGAGGGCAAACCCTGCTACCTGAGCACCGACGACAGGGGCGGCTTCATGTCCTGCCTGGCGGACAACATCGAGGCGGTACAGCTCGGAACAGCGGCAGAACTGCTGGAACATGCCTCGGAGACCCTCGACGACCAGGACACGGGCCCGGAAGACCTGCGCCGGCTGGCGACGGAACTGACCGGGGCTCTCGCTGACGTGCTCCGCGTGGCGACCAGCCGCGGTCTCCTCCTGGCGGTGAGTGAACCGCGCATCGGCCCTGAAAGCTCGTTGCGTGCGGCGACGGCTGACGGCGTACACACGATCCACTTCAACGGGGGAGTTGCCGGGTCCGAGATTCCGGGCGACTCCCCCGTTCGCCATGTGCTGCACTCCCACCGGTCTCGCCGCGCTGGCGCCCCCGTGATGGCACGATCTTCCCAGCTAAAGGCTTGGGCCTTCGGGTGGCAGTTGCTGCGCCGACCTGCAGTTGAGTGGCATTAGTGCCTGCGCCGCACCCGTGACCCGTACGCGCAGTTACCAGGGGTTCCCGGCACAGTCCTGCCGCACCGGGGGCAGTTTTGGCCACACGTCGCCACGATCATAGCTAGTAGGTAGACAAAAGAACGAATCCGAGGACAGGGGGCCGCTTGCCATGTTATGCATGTAAGTTCACGTGACCTGCGGGTGGGGAGAAGGCGTGCTTCTTAGTAATTTGGTCAAGCTCTGCGGCGTGCAAGAGTCTTGGGTCGGCCTAATTTCTGACTCAAAGGGGGTGCGCGAGGAACACACACCAAAGGAAAACTATGTCATTCCGGAGATGCGCATTACGCACGCCAGCGACCCGGTGACTCCTTCACTCATCCTAATTACAGCACCAGCCGCCGTGGGTAAAACAACAGCAGCACGCTATCTGAGCCACGCGCTGAAGGCCCCCATTGTCGACCTTTCAACCCTCCATGTAGGTAGCAATGCACTCGAAGGAGCATTGTGGAAATCAATGAGTCCAGGAAAAGCTGGAAACTACGTCGAAGAGATGAAGCGCGGACGAGCAACACTGATCATTGATGCCCTTGACGAGGCGGAGATCAGATCTGGTCAGGCGAACTTCCAGGCGTTTCTTCGAGATGTCGCCGAGACTGCATCAGATATGTCAGGTAAGCCCGCCATGATCATGCTATCTCGGGCTGAAAGTGCGCGATCCTTGACTGATCTATTCAAGGAGCGCAATCTTCAATACTCCCATTTTGAAATTCTTCCCTTCGGGCGCACCCAAGCCGAAACATATCTGGATTCTCGCATGGTCGAGGTGTACGCAGCCTCGGGCAAAGAGGCCGTACACCGCCGCTATCTTGCCCCCTATCAAAAAGCTCGGGACACCTTGTTTTCGCTTCTGGCTTCCGTTATTTCCAACGGAACGCCCGACATTTGGGAGAATGCTTCCGTTCGAGATTTCCTCGGGTATGCACCGGTCTTGGATGTTGCTGCGGAATTCTTGGCGGTGGACAACTTTACAACACTGCATCGAAATTTTTCGTCTTCAGATGCGGCAGGGGGTACAGCACATTGGCATCTAGTTGCGCAAGTTATTGATCATCTCCTGATTCGAGAACAGGATAAATTCGTAGCTCAGTTTGTTGAAACTACCGAATTTAAGTCTTTCGGGAATCTCCGTTTGTCGCCTGCTCTATATTCCCCCGAGGAGCAGTGCACCCGCCTCCTTGATTATGTGGAAAACATTCCGACATCGGTAGAGTTGCCAGCCCACCTGCCCGAGCATCTGCGGGAACCTTATGAAGTGGCCGTTGCTGCACAGATGGTGAACCATCCGTTCTTGCGTGGTTCCGAGTGGTTCAATGTAATCTTTCGTGATTACGTCACGGCGCGATCGCTAGCAAGCGTCACGACCGCGGGTGACTCTGGGGCGTCAATCCGGAGTCGGCTGCTCTCTTCCGAGTGGAAGCATTCGCCGATGCTTGCGTATTTCACGCATGCTCTCACACGGGTTACGGGGAGACATGTGAGCACTTGCCACTCAGAGCTCTTCGGGGCCCTGTACGAATCCTTCAAATCAATGTGCGGCGCAGGAGACACGCTGCACTTTACTGCAGGCAGGAGTGGCAGCAGGCTGATCGCGTACTACGCTGTATCGTCAAAGCGGCAAGATGAGATGTCTCTTACCATGGCACCGCTGGGCTTTGCTTCACACGAGGGAAATCTGACCTTAATGTTTCCGCGGGAGTTGAGCCACGCGGAGATTTACGAAGTGCCGGAGGTGATGCTCGGAGGTGAAGGAAACTCGTTCAAGTTCGGGCCAAACGTCTACATTTCCTGTCATGACTTGCTCGTCATGGCCAAAGAAATCCAGGTGTTCGGTAGGGGAAACGACTCAGAAACGCCGGTCCTCTTGAACGTCGCGAACCTCATAAGTGAGAACGTGAAGATTCGGGTCGAATCCGCACGCCTTCACGTGCTCTGTAGTGAGCTGTCTTATCCGTGGACGCAATATCAGAAAAGGCTGAACCCCACCAAGCTGCACTCAAATGCCCGTGAGGCGTCAGCCCTATACCTGGAACTGCGGCGTATCGTCCTGCGGTTCAAAGACGCGAAGAAGGGGGAGGCGGCCCTCTTTCAGCCATTCGTGGACAACCTTATTATTGGCGAGAACCGGAGAGCACGCACTGCGCTGGACTTTCTGCAAGAAATTGGTTGCGTGGAGCTCCGAAATAGCATGTACCTGCTCGACCTCGCAGAGTTTGCCAAGTTGGGTATTTCGCGACCCCAGCTTCGAGAACTTGAAATGTCTGAGGCTGTAGCGGCTGTCAGCCAGAAGCTCGTCGAATTCGCGTCGCGTACTGGGCGATAGTTCATATGTTGGGGGTCGTCGTGGTTGCACGAGTGGGGCCTTTGCTTCCTTGAGTGCCGAACTCGTGATGTCGTAACGGCTATCGCGGTCTATGTAGGAGGGCGAACTTCCCGCTGCGCGCCAGCAGTTCAGTGAAAGATTTCGGCTCCAGGCTGCGGAGCGGTTCGCCGCGTGAGGGAGTGCGGGTCGGCATCCGCCCCTGCAGCGATAGCGACAGACGTAGAGGGCAGGGTGGTCGGCAAGCACTCCGGTCTCAGTGAAGAGTGGTTCAGGCAGCTAGAAGCGAATCTGGCCAAGGGGGCGGCCGCACATGGTCAAGAAGACCACCGCTGGGCTTCTGGAGTGCAACGGCTGGTCCGGCTAATCCCGGTCCGACGCGCTCGCGAGCGGGATGACGAGAGGTGGCCGGCGGGTCAAGGAGGTGTGGTTCTGGGCGCAAGACTCGCGTGCGGCTCGTGGAGTCTGGCTTGTCTTCGCGGATTAGGCCGGATTCTCCACAACACCGCCGCGAGCCAAGACCTGGTCCAGCGCAGCCATGCCCCGGACGTACGGGTCCGCGCCCGGCCCCGCAGCGGATATCGATTGCGGCGCTTGCCAGCTACAAACCCGGCCACCGCTCTGTGCTGAGAAGACGAGCGACGCGACAAACGCAAGAGCTTCTTCTGACGCGACCACCGAAAGTCGCTGATGGCCGACACGGATGAAGGTTCGCGCGACATCAGAAAGCACAAAGGGGCACATGCTTATGCCTTCGTCGAGTCGCGTCTACTTGCCCCCTGCCGTGCCGTTTTCAGCTAGTTCTTCGAGTTCGCCCGGCACCTCGAAAAGGTTCCGCAGAAGTTGCGTAGTGAAGCGGAGCGCTCGCTCTGCCGTGTCGTGATCCACTCGTTCATCGCTTGCATGGGCGCCCACATTGCCGATGGATCTGATGTGATGCAGGAGGGGCCCAAAAGACTGCGTGACGTGGCCGTCCTCGATCAGCTTCTCGATGCTCTTCATGAGGATTTTTTCTTTGATCTCATAGTGAGCTGACGCGGCTTCCAGTGTCCGCCTGAGCTGAACGGCAGCAGCGTCTGGCACGCCAACACGCAGCACGAGTAGGGCATCGTTGTAGTAGCGCGCGACATCATCTGGCAGGTGGTTGATGTCTGTTTTGGCGTGGGAGGAGGTCGGTACTACCTCGTACGCTTTGGTGTCGTCGCTGTTGGGGGCGCCATGACGCACCAGGACGGCATTTCCGCATGCTGGGCATCCGAGCGTCGCCCAGTACTTCGGCTCGCCCCATTTATTAATAACTTCCTGATCGATGTTGATGGTGGCCAGCCGTGTGTTTGTGAGACCGCACCACGGGCAGTCGCGGAATGAGTATCGCTCGTCCCAAGGCATGCGCGAAGACTAGCCGCCTAGCGAGAGCTGGAGGGGCCCTTTCCGAAAGGTCGGTGGAGCGGCTTTGGGCGGGAGCTGCTTTGGGGCGAGTGATCATGGCCCCGTAAGCTTCCGGCGCGTCGGGCAGTCTGTGGACCTGCCCGGTAAAGCACGACGTTGGGGCCATGATCTTCGAGGCTCGCCCCAAAGTGGCTGCCTAAAGCCGTGGAGCCGACCGCCCCAGCCACATAGGGTTTCTCCCCATCGCCCTGCCCGCAGCCGCCGAGCGCGCCGCCGGGCGCGGCCAGCCGGGGCGAAGACAGGAGGCAGGCCGCGCCGCAGAGGCGGCGCGCGCCCGCGCCGTGCGCGGGCCTTGATGAAGTAGGGAAAGTCTTATCCCGCTGGGATGAGGTGCTTGCCGTCGTGGCTCCGTACATGGGGGCCGTTGCCGTCCAACGCGTCCAGGAGCCTGATGGCGAACACCTCGGCCATGCGCTCGCTGACCTCGTCGGGTGTCAGCCACGCCGCGACCTGGACAGCCTCTACCCGGACCGCCGCCTCTGGGCCTGGGCCCACATGCTCGGCTTCCGCGGGCACTTCTCGTCCAAGTCGCGTACGTACCCCACCACCCTCGGCGCTCTCCGCCAGGAACGCGCCGACTATCGGGCCGCCCAGGAGCGCGATGCCCTCGGCCTGGACGACGCCGAGCCGGACACGGTCCTCGTCCTGACGGACTGGCAGTACGCCGGCCACGGCCACACGCCGGGTGAGGCTGCCCTTGCCGCGACCATCGCCCGCGGCCTCCAGACGAACCGCGAGACCGCCCGCGAAGCCCTCCTGAGTGAAGGGAGCAAGGAATGACCACGGCCGTCCGGTCACGCAGCATGCTCACCCTCGCGGAGGTCTGCGAGGAACTGGCCATCTCTCGATCGACCTTCTACGACTGGCGGGCCAAGCGTCGTGCTCCGCGTTGCATCAAGCTCCCGAACGGCGACCTTCGGGTCCGGCGGAGCGACCTCGAACACTGGCTCGACGACCGTGAGGACGCCGCCTGATGGAGACGACGTACGACGTCAAGGTCTACAAGATCCTCACCTACAAGGGTGCGCGGAAGAACACGTGCACCGTGCGGTGGGTCGTCGCGGGGAAGCGCTGGCGTGAGCCCTTCGACACGGTCGCGCTCGCGGAAGGCTTCCGCTCCGAACTCATCAGGGCGACGGGCAAGGGCGAGGCCTTCGTCGTCGCCACGGGGCTTCCGGTGTCCCACCGCTCCAAGGCGGCGGCCATGAGCTGGTACAAGTTCGCGGTCGAGTATGTGGACGCCCGTGGGCCCAGCTCGGTGGCAACAGCCGTAAGAACATGGCCAAGACCCTGACCGCGACCACCGTCGCCCTGCTGAAGGCCAAGCCGACCCAGTTCGAACCGGCGGCCGTGCGCACCGCTTTGCGCGAATGGGCGTTCAACACCAACCGACGCCCGGACGCGCCGCGGGACGTGGTGGCCATCCTGCGGTGGGTCGAGCGGAACTCCTTGCCCGTCTCGGCCTGGGAGGACCCCGAGAAGGTTGACGACGTTCTCCGCGCCATCGATACCCGGCTGGACGGCAAGCAGGCGGCGGCCTGGTCGCGGAAGCGCAATCGCCGGATTCTCAACGTCGCCATGAAGTACGCCGTCCGGCGGCGCATCCTGCGGGCCAACCCTCTGCTCAAGGGCAAGGAGTCGACGGCTGCCGTGAAGACCTCGAACGCTGTCGACAAGCGATCGTTGCTGAATCCCGAGCAGGCGGCTGCGATGCTCGGCTGGATACGGAGCCGGCCGCGTGGCGGTAAGCGACTTCACGCCTTTTTCGCCACCCTGTGCTACTGCGGTCCCCGGCCCGAGGAAGCCGTGGCCATGCGGGTGGAGGACGTGGCCCTGCCCGCGCCCGACGCCGACGACCAGTGGTGCGAGCTGCTGATCCACACGGCAACCCCGGAGATCGGGAAGCAGTGGACCGACACCGGGGAGATCCACGAACGACGCGACCTGAAGGGGCGTGCGGAGGGGGAGACGCGGACCGTGCCGGGGCATCCGGCTCTCACTCGCATCCTGAGGCAGCACATCGAGGACGAACAGCTCCAGCCGGGTGACCTGCTGTTCCAGGGGGAGGGTGGCGGCTTCCTCGCTGGTTCCGTCATCCGTCGGGCGTGGCGCAGTGCCCGTAAGGCCGTGCTTCCCCCGCACGTCGCCGAGTCGCCTACCGGCCGGCGCGTCTACGACAACCGGAACACGCGCCTGACGAAGTGGCTCAACGATGGGATTCCGCCCGCCCAGGTGGCGGAGTGGGCCGGGAACAGCGTGGCCGTGCTTCTGGCCACGTACGCCCGCTGCATCGACGGGCAGCTGCCGGATCTGAAGCGGCGGCTGGAGGCTGCGGGCGACCTGCCGGAGGCACCTGGCCTCGGCTGAGAACTTCGACACGTATTCGACACGGCCACCCGCGAAAACCCGGTGACAGCCGGACAGCCCCGGAGTCTGCTCTTGATCGTCGAGAGGGGACCCGGGGCTGACGTGTGTCGAGCTTCACCCGGTCTGACCAGCAAAAATGCCCTCCCAAGGGGAGGGCGGAAGCTTGCGCCCCCGGCAGGACTCGAACCTGCGGCCAAGCGCTTAGAAGGCGCCTGCTCTATCCACTGAGCTACGGGGGCCGGTGTGGTGGCCTGTCGTCATGGTGCCCGGGTGTGGGCGGGTCCCTGACGTCGCCGGGGACAAGGATAGGGCTCCCTGATCCATGTCCCTGTCGCCTCGCCTCCGTGGCTCGATGTGGAGGTTCGGTGAAGCGGTCCTGATAATCGCAGGCAGTTACGAATCGTGCAGCGCTTTTGACGTCTGGAACCACGGGTGTTGTGCACTCGTTATGCCTGACCTCGGCCGGTGTCCCGGTCGCCCCTTCCGCCCCTTGTGTCCGGTCGGCGCGCAGAGATGTCTATATGCTTCAGAATTCCCCTAAAATTGGGCATTCTTCGCATGTGGTGACCTTGGACGTACGGCCTCAACTGCTCGACGCACTCTCCGCCCTGCGCGACCGTGTCGCCGCCGCACGCTTCCCGCTGCCCCTGGCGGGGGCCCCACGCGCGCGTGCCAATCGCGACGAGCTGCTCGCGCAGCTCGACGACTACCTGGTGCCCAGACTGAGAGACCCCGAAGCACCGCTGCTCGCCGTCGTGGGCGGATCCACCGGGGCCGGCAAGTCGACCCTGGTCAACTCGCTCGTGGGCCGCAGGGTCAGCGAGGCGGGAGTGCTGCGGCCGACGACCCGGACGCCGGTGCTGGTCTGCCATCCGGAGGACCATCACTGGTTCAGCGGCATGCGCGTGCTGCCCGACCTCACGCGCGTATGGGTGCCCGAGCAGGAGCCGACGGACGATCTGCTGCTGCCCGGCCGGCACCCCGCGCGCGTGCTGCGCATCGAGACCGCCGACACCCTCCCGCGCGGCCTCGCCCTCCTGGACGCACCCGACATCGACTCCCTCGTCGCCGACAACCGGATCCTGGCCGCCGAGCTGATCTGCGCCGCCGACATCTGGATCATGGTGACCACGGCCGCCCGGTACGCCGACGCCGTGCCCTGGCACCTGCTGCGCACCGCCAAGGAGTACGACGCCACCCTGGTCACCGTCCTCGACCGGGTGCCCCACCAGGTCGTCTCCGAGGTCTCCCGCCAGTACGGCGCCCTGCTCACCAAGGCCGGCCTCGGCGACGTGCCCCGCTTCACCGTGCCCGAGCTGCCCGAGTCGGCCTGGGGCGGCGGACTGCTGCCCGCCACCGCCGTGGCCCAGCTGCGCGCCTGGCTCGTCCACCAGGCCCAGGACCCCGGCGCCCGGCAGCACTCCATGGCCCGTACCGCGTACGGCGTCCTCGACTCGCTCAAGTCCCGCATGCCCGAGCTGGCCGGTGCCGCCGCCGCGCAGTACGCGGCCGCCCTGCGGCTCACCGCCGCCGTCGACGCGGCCTACGACAGCGAACACACGCGCGTGCGCGGACGGCTCCAGTCGGGGGCCGTCCTCGCCGGGGGCGCGCTGAAGCGGTGGCGGGCCTTCCCCCTCGACTGCACCGCCGGGGAACTCCTCGACGCCCTCGTGGACAGCCTCGGCGCCCTGCTGCTGTGCGCCGTCACCGCCGCCGACGAGCGCATCGACGACGCCTGGCGGCGCGAACCCGCCGCCGACGCCCCCGAGCTGCGCGCCCGCGACCCCGAGCCGACCAGCGCCGAGCACCGCATCGGGATGGCCGTACGACGCTGGCGGCGCGAACTGGAGGAGTACGCCGAGGAGGAGGTCCGCGACCTGGAACGCGGCCAGGCCCCCGACCCCGAACTGCTCGCCGCGCTGGTCGCCACCGCGCTGCTCGGCGGGCGCCGGGCACGGTCCGCGGGCGAAGGGCTCGCCGAGCGGCTCGGCGCCCACGGGGCGCTGCGGCTGCGCGACCGCGCGGGGCGCCTCCTCGCCGAGTACGTCGATCGCGTGCTCCACGTCGAACGCGAGCGGCGCCTCGCCCCTCTCGACGCCCTCGACGTCCACCCCGAGCCGCAGGCCGAGCTGATCGCCGCGCTGTCCGTACTGCAGAAGGAGAGGTGACCGGTGACCGCTCTCGCCGATCAGGACCACAGCGATCACACCGATCACGCTGATCGCATCGATGACAGTGGTCGCAGGGATCACGTGTCCAACGGGGATACGGCGGTTGATGCCACGCAGTCCGAGGGAAGCGCGGAGGCGGAGGGTGCGGTGACTCCTTCGGAGGCCGAGGGGAGCGCGTCTGCGGAGGCCGGGCAGAGCGTGTCCTCGGGAAGTGAGCCGAGCGTCTCCGAGGAGGCTGCCGTGCAGGAGACCGCCACGCAGGAGACCACCGCGCGGGAGGAGCGGGACGAGGAGCCCGGCGAGGAGCGGCACGCGCGCGTGCCCGCGGACGGTGCCTCCCCGCGTACGGACGGCGGGCGGGCCCGTGCGGTGGCGGACACCGGCTCCGTGCGCGTCGGCACGGAGGGAGCCTCCCCGCGTACGAGCGCCGGGCGAGCTCGCGCGGTGGCGGACACGGGGTCCGCGCGCGTGGGGGCGGCGGAGCTGTCCCGGCGTACTGAGCAGGGGGAGACAGGGAGTGCGCGGCGTATCGAGCAGGGGGAGTCAGGGGTTGCGCGGCGTACCGAGCTGGCGGAGCCAGGGGATGCGGGGCGTGGCGAGCAAGGGCGGTCGGGGGATGCGGGGCAGGGTGCGTCCGGGGGTGCGCGGCGTGAGGTCGAGGGGGTGTCTCGTCGTGGCGACGAGGGGGCGGGGCGCCGTGCGGACGGTGCACGCGTGCGGGGGGAGGCCCGGCGGGGCGACGGCGGGGACGGGCGGCGCGGTGAGCGTGGAGAGGGGGCGGGGATCGTGTGGGACGACGGGCTGATCGCGCGGCGGGTGAACGAGGGGGAACAGGCCGTGGCGGAGAGCCGGGTGTCCGTACCGCAGGACGCCGCTCCGCTCGCGTACGACGGGGCGCTGCGCTCGCGGCTGGACGCGCTGCGCGAGCTGGTCGGACTCTCCCGCACCCGGCTCGACAGCCGCACGCTCGCCGAGGCGGGCCGGGTGCTGGACGAGGCGGCCGCGCGGCGCAGGCTCTCCGGGCAGCACACGGTCGTCGCCATCGCGGGCGCGACCGGCAGCGGTAAGTCGCAGCTGTTCAACGCGCTCGCCGGGGTCACCATCTCGGAGACCGGAGTCCGCAGGCCCACCACCTCGTCGCCCATCGCGTGCAGCTGGAGCGACGGCGCGGCACCCCTCATCGACCGGCTCGGTATTCCCGGCCGGCTGCGGCGGCGGCCGGTGCAGGGTCCGGAGGGGGAGGACCAGCTGCGCGGTCTGGTGCTGGTCGACCTGCCCGATCTCGACTCGGCGGCCGTGGAGCACCGGGAGCAGGCGGACCGCGTGCTGGCCCTGGTGGACGCGATCATCTGGGTCGTGGACCCCGAGAAGTACGCCGACGCGGTCCTCCACGAGCGCTATCTGCGACCCCTGGCCGGACACGCGGAGGTCATGTTCGTCGTCCTCAACCAGATCGACCGGCTGCCCGGCGAGGCCGCCGAGCAGGTCCTGGACGATCTGCGCCGGCTGCTGGACGAGGACGGGGTCGCACTCGGCGAGTACGGCGAACCGGGCGCCCATGTGCTCGCCCTGTCCGCCCTCACCGGGGACGGGCTCGGTGAACTGCGGGAGTCCCTCGGCCGGTTCGTCGCCGAGCGCGGGGCGGCTGCCCGGCGTATCGCCGCCGACCTGGACGCGGCGGCGGCCGACCTGCGGCCGGTGTACGCCACCGGGCGGCGGGCCGGGCTCAGCGAGGAGGCGCGCGACGAGTTCGCCGCCCGGCTCGCGGACGCCGTGGGCGCCGCCGCGGCGGGCGAGGCCGCCGAACGGGCGTGGCTGCGCAACGCCAACCGGGCGTGCGGGACGCCGTGGCTGCGGCTGTGGCGCTGGTACCACGACCGGCGCGAACCCCCGACCGGGCGGCTGCCGCTGCGCTCCCAGGCCGACGAGGAGGCCACCGCGCGCCAGCGGGTGGAGCAGGCGGTGCGGCTCGTGGCCGACCGGGCGGCGGCCGGGCTGCCCGCGCCGTGGGCGCAGGCGGTCCGCGAGGCGGCGGCGCGTGGTGCGCACGGGCTGCCCGAGGCGCTGGACGAGCTCGCGAACCGTGCCGGACTGCCGCCGGGGCGGCCGCCGCGGCCCGGCTGGTGGCCGGTGGCCGTGCTGGCCCAGGCCGCGATGACGCTCCTCCAGGTCGTCGGCGGGCTCTGGCTGGTGGGCCAGATCGTGGGCGTCATGGCGCCGAACCTGGGGGTGCCGGTGCTGCTCATGGTGCTCGGCATCGTCGGCGGTCCGCTGGTCGAGTGGGGCTGCCGGATCGCCGCCCGGGGGCCCGCACGGCGCTACGGGCAGGAGGCCGAACGCCGGTTGCGGGAGGCGGCCGCGGGGTGCGGGCGGGCGCGGGTGCTGGATCCGGTGGCGGCGGAACTGCTGCGGTACCGGGAGGTTCGGGAGCAGTACGGGAGGGTCATCGGGGCCGGGGTGGGCTGAGGGGGGGGCTGGGGAGCGTCCGGGGCTGAGGTCGGGGGTGGGGGCCGGGAAGCGTCCGGGGCTGAGGCTGGGCGCGGGGCCAGCATGGCCGGGCGTGGGCCGGGGAGCGTCCGGGACTGGGGGCGGGGCCGGCATGGCTGGGGCGGGGGCTGGGGAGCGTCCGGGGCTGAGGCTGGGGGGCGAGGCCGGCGTGGCTGGGCCGGGCGTCGAGGGTGTGTGTGGGGTCGGTGGCTCGGTGGGTGGCTGGTTGGGTGGCGAGTGTGTTGCCGCCGTGGTGGCTCTCACCTGGGCGGAAGCTGCTCCGCGACTGCAACGGACTCGCCCCGCACGGGTGTCGGGCCCCTGTGGGTGACGGCCGGCGCTCGGCGGTTCACTCGGGTGGGTGGTGGGGTTTTCCACAGATGTGGGGGCGGTCCACAAGGCGCGGTGGGGTGGGGGTGGCGGGCGGCAGTCTGGCGTCGCAGGCGTACGGGACCGGCCCGTACGCGAGGTCCGCCCGGCGGGAGACGGCCGGGCGCGGGAGGGGTTAGCGATGAACGAGACGATCATCTGCGCGGTGGGCAATGTGGCGACGCAACCGGTGTACCGGGAGCTGGCGGCGGGGCCGTCGGCGCGGTTCCGGCTGGCGGTGACCGCGCGCTACCTGGACCGGGAGAAAGGGGTGTGGACGGACGGGCACACCAACTTCTTCACCGTGTGGGCCAACCGCCAGCTCGCCGTCAACGCCGCCGCGTCGCTGAGCGTCGGCGATCCCGTGGTCGTCCAGGGGCGGCTGAAGGTGCGCCAGGACGTGCGGGAGGGGCAGAGCTGGACGTCGGCCGACATCGACGCCGTGGCGATCGGCCACGATCTGGCGCGGGGCACCTCGGCCTTCCGGCGGGGTGGTGTCAGGGCGGAGGCGGCGGACGCCGGCGGGGCGCAGCGGTCCGAGCCCGAGTGGGAGACACCGGTGGCGTCCGCGGGGGAGACGGAGGAGGACGGGTCGGTGTCCTCCGAGCGTCAACTGGAGGGCGAGACAGCTGCGGTGACGTGACGTCAGGGTGATGCGGGACGGTCGGCCGGCCGACGTGTGGATCATCGGCGAACGAACGGTGAAGGAACCGGTGGATTTGTCGATAAGCCCTGCTCGTGGGCCGGTTCCGGCGATAACGATTGCGATTCGGATCATCGCTGCGGCGATATGGCGGGGAAGGGCGGTCCGTCGCCTCCCTAGGATGCCGGACATAGCTCTTGGGGCTTCTGTTGCTGCTGGTGGGACCCGGGTCCGGTCCGCCGGGTCGCTCAACTGGTCCTGCTAGAAGGGGATTTGTCTGATGTCTTCGCTCTCCGTGCCGACCGTCACGGGCGTGCGCAGGCGGGGCGCGGCGCGCCTGGCCGCCGCGACGCTGGTGTCCGGGCTCCTCGCCGTGGGCGCGCTGGCCGGCGCGGGCCATGCCGCCGCCGTCGACGCGGCCGCGCGGGGACAGGGCGGGGCGATCGCCACCATGGGCGGTCTGGAGACGTACGGCACGGCGGTGATCCACGGCGAGGACGGCGACCAGGAGGTCCCCGCGGGCCTGTTCGAGATGTCCGTCGAGGGCGGCGGCACCCTCCAGACGTACTGCGTCGACCTGTACAACCCGACGCAGCGGGAGGCCAAGTACCACGAGACGTCCTGGAGCGGGACCTCGCTGGGCGGCAACAGGAACGCCGGCCGGATCCGCTGGATCCTGCAGAACTCCTATCCGCAGGTGAACAACCTCGCGGAGCTGGCGCGGAGGGCGGGTACCGGGGCGGGGCTGACCGAGCAGGACGCGGCGGCCGGCACCCAGGTGGCCATCTGGCGCTGGTCCGACGGCGCGGACGTGGAGGCCGTGGACCCGCAGGCCGAGCGCCTCGCCGACTATCTGGAGAAGAGCGCCCGTGTCCTGCCGGAGCCGCGGGCCTCGCTGACCCTGGAGCCGCCCGCGGTCTCCGGGCGGCCCGGCGGACTGCTCGGTCCGGTGACCGTGCGGACCAACGCGGAGGGCGCGACGCTGATCCCGCCCGCGGACACGGTGGCCGACGGGGTGCGGGTCGTCGGCAAGGACGGCAAGGAGCTCACCGTCGCGAGGGACGGCAGCCGGCTCTTCTTCGACGTCCCGGAGGACACGGCGGACGGGCATGCCGAGGTGACCGTGCAGGCGTCCACCACGGTGCCGGTCGGACGTGCCTTCGCCGCCGAGAGCCGCAGCCAGACGCAGATCCTGGCCGGGTCGAGCGAGTCCACGGTGTCGGCCACGGCGAGCGCGACCTGGGCGCAGAGCGGCGCGATACCGGCACTGTCGGCGCGGGAGAACTGCGCCGAGGGCGGTGTGGACATCACCGTCGCCAACCCCGGCGACGAGCCGTTCACCTTCGAGCTGATGGGCCTTGAGCACAGCATCCCGGCCGGCACCTCGCGCACGGTGACCGTGCCGCTCCAGGAGGACCAGGCATACGACTTCACGATCAACGGGCCCGGCGGATTCGAGAAGCGCTTCACCGGCGTCCTCGACTGCCGCACCCAGGCGGACACCATGGCCGACGAGCACACCCAGCTCATGACCGAGCCCAGCCCCGCCACCGTCGGCGGCACCCCCGCCGACGTCAACCTCGCCAAGACCGGCGGCTCCGCCACGACCCCCCTCATCGGCGGCGCCGCCATCGCCCTCCTCGTCACCGGCGGCGCGGCCCTGCTCCTCCTCCGAGACCGCCGACCGACGTCCGGCGACTGACGACGGGTGCCGGACCCCCGGCACCCGTGCCAGAAAGGACCTGGCCGCCTTCATCCCAGCGCGTAGGGATATTGCGTCGCTGGACGGCTCCCGCCTCCGTATGGTCTGCGCCGGGGCCGGGGCTGGACAACGGCACACGCTGTGCGGGGAGCTGGGGGACGGTGAGCAGGAGACGCTATGTGGCCAGAGGGGTGCCGGGCGGCTACCGCATCTGGGACAACCGAGGCCGTCGATGGTGGGGCGATCTCTACGAGTTGTGCCCCGACGACCTCTTGGCCGAGCTCAACGGTCAGGCGGACCAGGCTCGGATCACCGCGCTGATGAAGCGCTACCGGGCGCAGAAGCGATAGCCCCACCGAGTGCCGGACGGCGACGGCGCGAACCGCAAGCGCGCCGGATCCAGATGCCGACGCTACGGCCTGCCGGCGGCCGTAGGGGGACGCTCCGGCCCGTTCCGTGCGACGCCACGGAGCCAACCGGCGAGCGCGGCGAAGTCGGCGTCTGTGAGGCCCCTGGTCGGATCTACGCGATGCAGCAGCGCCGGGCCGGGGTGGCCGGCAGCCACCCACTGCCGATCCATGGCGCCGATCTCGTCGTCGACCCAGATGAACGGCCGCCCGTCGGCCCGTGCGACAAGGGGGCGGGTCTTCCAGTGCAGGCCGCGCGGGCCTGGCTCGGCGGCGTCCGGCCAGTCCAGCACGGGCAGATTCGGCAGTCCGATGCGCAGGGCGATGACCTCGTTCGCCTCGTCCATCCACGTCGTGGCCCAGATGAGGTCGCAGCCCAGGGCCAAGAGGCGGGCTCCGGTTCCAGGGTCGAGGCGCCTCAGCAGTGGGTTCTCCCCATCGGCAGGCGGCGAGGCGGGGGCGGCGACCGCCGATGGGTGACCGGGCACCGACCCGAACGGGATGAGCGGACCGTCGACGTCGAGAAAGAGGAGAGGGCGGCCCCCAGCGCTGGTCATGGCGGCACGGTAGCCCCGCGCGGCGGGGAAGCGGCACCCCCGACCCGGGCCGCCGCCGGGTCGTGCAGGGCGCCCGAGGCCGGCCGGTCCCGAGCGGCAGTGACAGCCGTCACGCCGGCGACCGGCGTGAAACCCCAGGTCACAGCCCCCCGACCATACGTATTTCCCCCCAGGGGTAGCCGTCCGGCAAGATGGGGTGTATCTGCCCACTGCCTGATTTCAAGCTGCCGGACGGTTTCTCTTGGCTGAGTTCATTTACACCATGCGCAAGGCGCGCAAGGCGCACGGCGACAAGGTGATCCTCGATGACGTCACCCTGAACTTCCTCCCCGGGGCGAAGATCGGCGTCGTCGGCCCGAACGGTGCCGGTAAGTCGACCGTTCTGAAGATCATGGCGGGGCTGGAGCAGCCGTCGAACGGTGACGCGTTCCTGTCGCCCGGGTACAGCGTGGGCATCCTGCTGCAGGAGCCGCCGCTGAACGAGGAGAAGACGGTCCTGGAGAACGTCCAGGAGGGCGTCGCCGAGATCAAGGGCAAGCTCGACCGGTTCAACGAGATCGCCGAGCTGATGGCGACCGACTACTCGGACGCGCTCCTCGACGAGATGGGCAAGCTCCAGGAGGAGCTCGACCACGCCAACGCGTGGGACCTCGACGCCCAGCTGGAGCAGGCCATGGACGCCCTGGGCTGCCCGCCCGGCGACTGGCCCGTCACCAACCTCTCGGGTGGTGAGAAGCGGCGTGTGGCGCTGTGCAAGCTGCTGCTCGAGGCCCCGGACCTGCTGCTCCTCGACGAGCCCACCAACCACCTCGACGCCGAGTCGGTGAACTGGCTGGAGCAGCACCTGGCCAAGTACGCCGGCACCGTGGTCGCGATCACCCACGACCGGTACTTCCTGGACAACGTCGCCGAGTGGATCCTTGAGCTCGACCGGGGCCGCGCCTACCCGTACGAGGGCAACTACTCCACGTACCTGGAGACCAAGCAGACCCGTCTGAAGGTCGAGGGACAGAAGGACGCCAAGCGCGCCAAGCGCCTGAAGGAAGAGCTCGAGTGGGTCCGCTCCAACGCCAAGGGGCGGCAGGCCAAGTCCAAGGCGCGTCTGGCCCGCTACGAGGAGATGGCCGCCGAGGCCGAGAAGATGCGGAAGCTGGACTTCGAGGAGATCCAGATCCCGCCGGGCCCGCGCCTGGGCAACATCGTCGTCGAGGTCAACAACCTCAGCAAGGCGTTCGGTGACAAGGTCCTCATCGACGACCTCTCCTTCACGCTGCCGCGCAACGGCATCGTCGGCGTCATCGGGCCGAACGGCGCCGGCAAGACCACGCTGTTCAAGATGATCCAGGGCCTGGAGCAGCCCGACTCCGGTTCGATCAAGGTCGGCGACACCGTCAAGATCTCCTACGTCGACCAGAGCCGCGAGAACATCGACCCCAAGAAGACCCTGTGGGCCGTGGTCAGCGACGAGCTCGACTACATCAACGTCGGTCAGGTCGAGATGCCCTCGCGGGCCTATGTCTCCGCGTTCGGCTTCAAGGGCCCCGACCAGCAGAAGCCGGCCGGTGTGCTCTCCGGTGGTGAGCGCAACCGCCTGAACCTCGCGCTCACCCTCAAGCAGGGCGGCAACCTGCTGCTCCTCGACGAGCCGACCAACGACCTCGACGTCGAGACCCTCAGCAGCCTGGAGAACGCGCTGCTGGACTTCCCCGGCTGCGCCGTCGTCGTCTCCCACGACCGGTGGTTCCTGGACCGCGTCGCCACGCACATCCTCGCCTACGAGGGTGACTCCAAGTGGTTCTGGTTCGAGGGCAACTTCGAGTCGTACGAGAAGAACAAGATCGAGCGGCTCGGCCCGGACGCGGCGCGTCCGCACCGTGCCACCTACAAGAAGCTGACCCGGGGCTGATCGACCTTGCGGCATCTCTACCGCTGCCCGCTGCGCTGGGCGGACATGGACGCGTACGGCCACGTCAACAACGTGGTGTTCCTCCGCTACCTGGAGGAAGCCCGTATCGACTTCCTCTTCCGCCCGGAGAAGGACTTCAAGCAGGGGTCCGTGGTGGCGCGCCACGAGATCGACTACAAGCGGCAGCTCGTCCACCGGCACACCCCCGTGGACATCGAGCTGTGGGTCACGGAGATCCGCGCGGCGTCCTTCACGCTCACCTACGAGGTGAAGGACGGCGACGTGGTCTATGTGCGCGCGTCGACGGTGATCGTGCCGTTCGACTTCGAGGCGCAGCGGCCCCGTCGGATCACCGCCGAGGAGCGGGAGTTCCTGGAGGAGTACACCGACGACGCCGAGGAGGAGGCCGTCGCCGCATGACGGTGCTCCATCTCGCCGACGAGGGGGAGGCCGCGGATCTCGCGGCCTTCCTCTCCCGGTTGCTGCACTACGACCGTGCGGCCGCGGTCCGGTTGCAGGCGGCCGGTACCGCGCTGGCCGTCTTCGGGCGGCCGCCGTCCTTCGAGGTGCTCGCGGTGCGGGCGGTACGGCTGGCGAAGCCGTACGAGAACGGGCTGGACGTCACGCTCGACGTGACCGTCTCGGCGGGTGAGCTGCTGGACGGTGTCGAGGAGTCCGCGGCCACCGTCTCCGTGCCGGGCGCGGTCACCGGGCCGCCCTGGGCCGGGGTGCTGCCGCCTCGGGGTGGCTGGGCGCCGGTGGCCGGGCTTCCGGCGGTGGACGCGCTGCGGTCCATGGTCGCGGCGGGGGTCGCCGAATTCCGGGCGCGGACCGAGGGGTTGGCGCCTGAGTCGCGTACGCGGGCCGAACTGGACCGGATCGGGCGGGAGATCTGGTCGCGGACCGTCGGGGAGACCGGGTTGCCGGTGCGGGTCGTTCATGCCGCGCAGGCTCTGGGGTTCCTTCGGGGGGACGAACCCGTGTTGTTGGCGTCCGGGGCTTGGCTGCGGTTGCGGACGGCTTATGGGTCGGTCGCGGTACGGCGGGCGGGTGTCGGCGCGTTGGGGATCAGCGTGCGCTGAAAAGCGCTTCGGCGAGTGCCTTGATCCGTTGGGTGGCGGCTTCCCGTTCGTCGTGGCCTGTCGCGCAGTTCCCCGCGCCCCTTCAGGGCGTTTCACTCCCCCGCGTTGTCCGGCCACACGCCTATGTGGTCCTCCTCCAGTTCCAGGGCCACCCTGTCACGCATGCCCAGCGCCTTTGTGTAGTCGGCCGGCAGCTGGAGGCGGCCGGCCCTGTCGAGCATGGCGTACTCGCGGGCCACGACCGTCTCGTGGCCGGTCGTCTCGTCGATGTGGCTGCGGCGCAGCACCTCCGTGGAGGTGCGGCCGTCGCGGATGGCGACGGTGCGGCGCACCTCGGTGGCGACGGCCTGGTCGTGGGTGACGATGACGACGGTGGTGCCGAGCTGCTCGTTGGCCGTGCGGAAGGCGGCGAAGACCTGCTCGGCGGTGTGGGAGTCCAGTTCGCCGGTGGGCTCGTCGGCCAGCAGCACCGAGGGGTTGTTGGCGAGGGCCACCGCGATGGCGCAGCGCTGCTGCTGGCCGCCGGACATCTGGTGGGGGCGGCGGCCCTGGCAGTCGGCGATCTGGAGCAGGTCCAGGAGCTCCAGGGCGCGCTCGGTCTGGGCGCGGCGGCGCCGGCGGGTGCCGGCGAGGCGCATGGGCAGCATCACGTTCTGCGCGGCGGTGAGGTACGGCAGGAGGTTGCGGGAGGTCTGCTGCCAGACGAACCCGACGACCTCGCGGCGGTAGGCGAGGCGGTCCGCGGCCGACATGGTCAGCAGATCGCGTCCGGCGACCCGGGCGGCGCCCGCGGTGGGGGTGTCCAGACCGGCGAGGATGTTCATCAGCGTGGACTTGCCGCTGCCGGACGCCCCGACCAGGGCCATCAACTCGCCCTCGCGGACCAGCAGATCGAGACCCTGGAGGGCCTGCACCTCGACGCCGTCCGCGGTGAAGACGCGGACCAGCCGATCGCAGGTGATCAGCGCGTCGTGGCCGTAGGCGGGGGTGGCGCGGGCGGCCGCGACCCGCTGGGCCAGGTCGGCGAGCGTCGGTTCCGTGGTCATCGTGCCCCTTCCACCGGTTGTCTCATCGCGTGCCCCAGCTCTGGGCCGGTTGTCTCATGGCGTGCCGCCCGCTCTGGGCCGGTTGTCTTATGGCGTGCTGCCCGCTCTGCGTCGGCTGTCTCGTGGCGCGCTCCCGCTGTGCATGGGCTGTCTCGTCGCGCGCTCCCGCCCCGCTCGACATCGGCAGCCTCATCGCTCGCCCCGCTTTCCAACGGCTGTCTCACCGCGCGTCCCCCGCTCGCAGTTCCGTCACCGAGCCGCGGCGCCCGCTCCACCACGCCTGGGCCGCCGCCGCGCCCACCGTCACCAGCAGGACCGCCACGGCGGGTACGGCGAGGGAGAGCGGGTCGGTCCGCAGCTCCGCGGGGACCGGGGCCGCCGTGCCCGAGGGCAGGGCGAGGGCGGTCAGGTCGACGCCGGGGGCGAGCAGGCGGACGGTGGCCCAGCCGGTCAGGACACCGCCGAGCGCGGCGAGGGCGGCCTGCGGCAGGGACTCCAGGATCAGCAGGCGCCGCCCCTGGGCGCGGGTGAGGCCCATGGTGCGCAACCGGGCGAGCAGCGCCCGGCGTTCGGGTGCCGTGCGCAGCAGGGACAGCAGCAGGGTGAGGACGGCGTACCCGGCGCCCGCCGCGACCGCGCCCGCGTAGACGCGCTCGGCACCGGACTGCAGAGGTGAGTCGGCGTGGCGGTCCCGCTCCTCGGAGCGCAGCTGGACATCGGCCCGGGGTCCGGCGAGCCGTCGGAGCGCGGCCCCGTCCAGGTCACCGCCGGTCAGCAGGAGCGCGGTCGGCCGGGCGGCGGCACGGCTCAGGCCGGCGCGGTCCACGACCAGGAAGTCGGTGTTCGACAGGGCCGGGGTGCGGTCGCGGACCAGGGCGATGCGCACGGTGACGACGGTGCCGTCCTGCATGCGGACCGGGAAGGGCCCGGTGCCGTGGTTCTGGGCGGCGGCCGGCGAGGCCAGCGCCGGGAGCGGGGCGTCCTTGCCGGCGGGGCGCCGCAGTTCCCGTGCCGGGAAGGCGCCGAGGCCGGTGCGGTCGGCGAGGGCGGCGTAGGCGGCGGGGTCGACGCCGACCACGGGGAGGGTCTGCTGGCGTCCGTGCGGGCGGGCCTGGTAGGCGATGCCGACCTCGGCCAGCCCGGCCACACCCGGAGTGCGCCGGACCAGGTCGGGCAGGCCGGCGGGCAGCCCCTCCACGGCCTCGACGCGGGCGTCGGCACCGACGGAGAGCAGGGCGGCGTCGTCACGGGCCTCGTGGACGCCGGCCAGGACCGAACCGCCGAACGCGGCCGTGGTCAGCGCGGTCGACAGGGCCAGCAGCGGCAGCACGGCGGAGGCCGAGCCGCGGCCCGCGCGGGCCAGCGACAGATGCCCGACCACACCGCGCAGCCGCGCCGCGGGGCGGGCGAGGAGGCGCAGCGGCAGCGGGTGCAGGCGGACCAGGAGCAGGGCCGCGATGACCGCCACCAGCACCGGGGCGGCCGACATCAGCAGGTCGCCGGAGGTGCCGCGGCGGCGCAGGGTCTCCACCGCCCCGGCCGCCAGCACCAGCACGGTGAGTTCGGCGACCGTACGGCGCCGGGAGGGCCGTAGGGACGTCACGTCGGACCGGACGCTGTGCACGTCGATCGCGCGGTGGGCGGCCGCGGCGCGCAGCGGCAGGGCGAGGCAGGCGACCGCGGTGACCGCGAGGGCGGCGAGGGCCGCGGGGGCGAGACGGGCGTCGGGGACGGCGAGCACGGCCGCGGCCAGGCCGAGCGCGGCGGCCGGGAGCGCGACGGTCGCCGTCTCGCCGAGCAGCCGGGCGGTCAGGCCGCGCAGGGAGGCGCCGCGGGCGCGCAGCAGGGCGAGTTCGGCGCGGCGCCGGTCCGCGGCGAGGCCGCCCGCCATCACCAGCACCACCAGGGCGACCGTGCCCGTGCCGAACGCGGCCACGGTGGTCAGCGGGGTGATGTCGTCGCGCAGCCGCTCGAAGGAGGTGAGGACTTCGTCGAGGTCGGTGGCGGGCTCGGTGTTCTCCTCGGTGAGGCGGCGGACCTCGCGCAGCGCGGGGCCGGACTCCAGGGCGGCCACGGCGGACTTCAGGCGGTCCAGGTCGTGGCTGTGCAGGGCGTCCGGGTCGGGGGCGAGGTGCCAGTAGCGGACCGGGTTGCCGGGGGTGGCGAGGAGCGCCGGGCCGGCCTCGGGGGCGAGCAGCAGGGCGCCGAGCCAGTAGGCGCTGCGGTCGGGGTCGCCAGGGGTGCGGACCAGGGCGGGCTGGTGCAGGATCGGCAGCGTCGACCAGTAGGCGCCGGAGGCGTGGCGCGGGGTGACGATGCCGGTGATCCGGACGGCGAGCGGGTCCTGCTGGACGCGGGGGACGTGGATGACCGAACCGACCCGGATGCGCAGGCTCTCGGCGGTACGGGCGGTCACCGCGGCCTCCACCTCGGCGGTGCCGGGGGTCACCGAGCCGGCCGCGGCGCGCGGCAGCCGGCCCTCGGTCGGCCGGGAGTGGCCGGCCAGCCCGTTCTGGGCGACCAGCGTGACGCGTGCGGGCAGGTCGCTGGGGCGGGCGAGGAAGCGGTCGGGGACTTCG
Source organism: Streptomyces sp. enrichment culture (assembly GCF_964272895.1). Taxonomy (GTDB): domain Bacteria; phylum Actinomycetota; class Actinomycetes; order Streptomycetales; family Streptomycetaceae; genus Streptomyces. The sequence goes on along the minus strand of NZ_OZ186832.1, from coordinate 2,657,215 downwards.
ACCGGGGAGTCGGTGCGCACCCCGTAGGACGACTGGGCGGGGTCGACGACCAGGGGCGAGCGGACGGTGCCGAGGATGCCGGCGTACTCGGTGGACAGCCGCCCCGGCCGCATGGACGCGATCTGCTCCTGCGGGCTCAGGCCCAGGCCGAAGCGGGTCGCGTACAGCTGGAGGGTGGTGCGGTCGGGGCGGGCGCCGGCGAAGACCTCGCGCAGCCCGGCGTCCTCGTGGCGGTCCAGGGCGCGCGGGAACACCGCGGCCAGGCAGGCGGTCAGCGCCACCAGGACGGCCAGCGCCCAGGCGGCGCCCGGCGCGGTGCGCAGCCGGGTGCGGATCCAGGGCGCGTGGACGGCCGTGTTCCGACGCATGCTCACTCGCCCCCTCGGTCCTTGCGCAGACGCACCCGCGTCCCGGCCTGCCGCACGCGCACCCGCTCCCCGGCCTGCCGCACGCCCCCGCGCACCCGCTCCCCGGCCTGACGCATGCTCACTCGCCCCCCTGCCGCAGGGCCGTAGCCGGGTCCGCTCGGCGCAGGGCCAGGACGACGGTGACCAGCAGCGGGGTGAGGGCCACGGCGGCGAGCAGGAGTGCCACCCGGCCGGGCGGGAGCTCGACGAGCAGGTCGGGGACCGGTCGGGTGGCCTGCGAGGTCAGCACGATCAGCGGGATCACCGCGCGGGTCAGTACGGCCCCCAGCGCCGCGCCGACCAGCAGGGCGAGCCCGACCAGTACGGCCTGTTCGGCGGCGATGGTGCGGGCCAGCGCGCGGCGGCCGGCGCCGAGCGCGCGCAGCACCGCGAACTCGGCGTCCCGCTCCCGCAGCGAGCCGGCCGCGCTCACCGCGAACCCCACCGCGGCCAGCGCGGCCGCGACGAGGGCGGCCGCCGCGAACGCGGCTCCGGGACCGGCGCCGAACGGGTCGTCCCGCAGTTCGTCGGCGAGTTCGTCGCGCACCAGGACCTGGCTGGGGTCCATGTCGGGCCGGGCCCGCAGCGCGGCCGCCGTCTCGCGGGGGCCGTCCGTGGCGATCCACCACTCGGTGGGGGCGATCCGGCTGCCGCGGTCGGCCAGGACCCGGTTGACCGAGCGCAGGTCGACGAGGATCGCGCCGCCCCGGTGGTCCTCGGGGGTGGTCGGCAGGGCGCGTACGGCGGCCGCGATCGTCACGGGCAGGCTCTCGCCGCCGAGGGTGATGTCGATGCCGTCGCCGGTGCGGGCGCCGGTGGCGGCGAGGTAGTCGTCGGTGACGACGGCGGTGAGGTCGGGGGCGGGGGGCTGGGCGACGCCGAGCCGGACGGTGAGCACGGCCGGGACGAGGTAGCCGTAGCCGTCGTCCGGGAGGTGACCGGTGCCGTACACGAGGGTCGGGGGCCGCTGGGAGGTGAACTCCGGCACGGTCGGGATGCCAGGGTCGTCCTCGTCGAGGGGGTCCATCTGGTCGGTGGACGCCGTCGCCCGCCAGGTCGTGGGCAGGGCGAGCCGGCGCGGGGTGCCGTCCGCGGACTCGGCGGTCAGCTCCCGCAGCGACAGGCGGTGGCGTTCGCCGACGGCGAAGGGCTGCGGCATGACCAGGTGCACGTCGGTGAGCGTCATCTCCGCGGCCACCGCCGGGACGTCCGCGGTGAGGGTGCGGGGGCGGCCGTCGGAGGGGAGGCTGCCGACCGGGAGTTCGTACGGGGTGCCGTGGCCGTCCTCCAGGGTGAGCGTCACGTCCGCGGTCGTGCCGGAGGCCGGGGTGGCGGCCAGGGACAGGGTCAGGCGCAGCCGGGCGGTGTGCGCGGGCACCTTCGCGCCGGCCGTCGCGCCCTTCGGGCCGAGCCCCTTCAGCAGCGGCCGTACGGGCTCGGTGGCGAGGTCGGGGCGCAGCAGCAGCGCGTCGGCGGCGTGCGTGGTGTCCAGCGCCAGCACGGTCGCCGTGCGGTCGCCGGACAGGGGCTGCGCGGAGCGGACGGCGGGGGCGACGCCGGTGACCCGCGGGGCGGCGGTGAACTCCTCGGTGCGGCCGAGGGCGGCGTCCCCTGCGGCCTGCACCCGCACCGGCGCCCCGGCGCGGAAGTCGGCCTGGTCGTCCTGCGAGCGCTCCCAGGAGGCGCCCTGGCCGAGCGCCAGCATGCCGAGCGCGACGGCGAGGACGAGCAGCAGCACCGGGCCCGCCCCGCGCATCGGCCGGCGGCTGAGCTGCCAGCCCGCGAGGGCCGCCCCCAGGCCCCGCCCGCCGGCCGCGCGGCGCTCGGCGAGCCGGGCCGCGGGCGGCAGCAGACGCAGCGTCAGGACCGTTCCGGCGAGCAGCGCGAGGGCGGGCGCGGCCACCAGCAGCGGGTCGACGCCGAGGGCGCCGGAGGTGTCCGCGGTGACCGCGCCGGACTCCTGGCCCCGGAGCTGCCCGTACGCGACCACCGCCACCACCAGCAGCGCCACGTCGGCGCCCGCGCGCACCGGGGCGGGCAGGGCGCGGGCCCGGCCCTGCCGGAAGCCCTGCGCGGTGAGCGCGGGCAGGGTCACCGCGAGGGCGCAGCCGAGGGCGGTGCCGCCCGCCACCAGCCAGACACTGAGGTCACCGGGTCCCGGCGGGTCCAGGCGCAGCCCGATCCGGTCCAGCGCCCCCTGACCGGCCAGCAGCCGGGTCAGCGGCCCGGCGAGCAGGGGCGCGACGATCACGGCGGGCAGGGCGAGCCCCAGCGCCTCCACGGCGGCGTGCGCCGCGAGCCGGGCGCGGGAGGCGCCGCGGGCCCGCAGCACCCGGGTCTCGCCCGCGCGTTCGGTGCTGAGCAGCCGGGCCACCAGCAGCAGCGCGTACAGGGCGAGCAGCGCCAGCTGGAGGGCGACGACGAGCAGGGTGGAGCGGGAGACGAGCAGGGAGCGTTCGACGCGGTCCAGGACGGCGGGCAGTTCGGTGGTGGCGGCGGTGGCGCCGCGCAGGGCGCTCTCGTCGCGCAGGGCACCGCTGTGGGTGCGGGCGGACTCGCGCAGCGCGTCGATGCCGCCGGTGGTCAGGGCGGAGAAGTCGGCCGACGCCAGCCAGCCGAGGGGGCCCTCGCTGACCCGGCCGCCGGTGAGGGTGGCGGGGGCGGCGAGCAGGGGGCCGTAGGTCGTGAAGCCGCCCTGTTCGACGCCGCGTCCGCCGAGGTCGTCGAGGTGCCAGTACGGGTCGGTGGTCCGGGCGGGCCGGTAGACGCCGGTGACGTGGACGCGGGCGTCCGGGCCGTCGAGGCGGTCGGTGAGGGTGAGGCGGTCGCCGGCGGCGAGGCCGAGGAGCCCGGCGGCGCGCTGCGGCACGGCCACCTCCACGGTGCCGTCGCCGGCCGGCCGGGGCAGCCGGCCCGACACCAGGCGTACGGCCTTCGGGTCCAGCGCCGCGAGGTGCGTGAGGTCGGGTTCGCCGGTGCCGCCCTTGCCGGGCAGCGCGTAGGGGCCGGAGCGGATCAGGGAGCGCACGGTCACCGGGTGGCCGTCGAAGGCGCGGCGCGCAGCGTCGCGTACGGCGGTGTCGGCGGCGGCGCGGTCCTCGCGCGGTACGTCCGCCTTGACGATCAGGGCGGTGTCGGCGGCGTTGCGCGGGTCGCGCAGGGAGTGGCGCAGGGCGGCGTCGCCGATCGCGCCGGAGTAGGCGGTGAGGGTGGCCAGGACGGCGGTGGTCAGCAGGACCGTGAGCAGGGCGGCGGCGAGCAGCAGCCGGTGCGCGCGTGCGCGCAGCAGCACGAGACCCGCGGCCCCCGTGAACCCCGTCACCCGGCCCCCCGCCGTCGTGTGAACGCCGTCCGGACGTCCCGTCGGGTGTCCGTCGGGTGTCCAGACCTTCGGGCGATGCTGTCAGAAACGGGACGGCAGGGGTAAGCGCTTGTAGATCAGGCTTGACCGGATTGTGACCGGAAATCGGCGCGCGGCGACCGGAATTCGGGGTTCACCGGAGCGAGTTGGCGTTGCCGGATGGGCGGGCGGGGCGGAGACACGAGGGTGGCGCCAGCGTGCGGCTGCGTGGCCCGGTGCCTCAGCCGGCGGTGTTCACCATCGACGCGGCCGCGTACTCCAGGTAGTTCCACAGGGTGCGCTCGTGCTCCTCGGACAGGCCGAGCTCGTCGACGGCCACCCGCATGTGCTTCAGCCACGCGTCGTGGGCGGCGCGGTCGACGACGAACGGGGCGTGACGCATCCGCAGCCGGGGGTGGCCGCGGTTCTCGCTGTACGTCGTGGGGCCGCCCCAGTACTGCATGAGGAACAGCGCCAGGCGCTCCTCGGCCGGTCCCAGGTCCTCCTCGGGATACATCGGCCGCAGGAGCGGGTCCTCGGCGACCCCCTCGTAGAACCGGCGGACCAGGCGGCGGAAGGTCTCCTCCCCGCCGACCTGCTCGTAGAAGGTCTGCTCCTGAAGCGTGCCGCGCCGAATCTCTCTCACGCCCCCATGGTCTCAGACACGTGGGCGGAGGACTCAAGCCCTAGGACCGGCGGTACTCGCCCGCGGGCGCGATGCGCAGGACAGTGGAGGCATGGGTACGCAGGCTGCCGGCCGGGAGCCGGAGGAGCTCGCCGCCGTCGCGCGGGCGGGGCTGGTGCGGGAGATCGAGGCGAGCGGGGCCTGGGCCGCCGACCCGGTGTGGCGGGAGGTGTTCCTCGCCGTCCCGCGGCATCTGTTCGTGCCGTACTACTACGTCGCCGGACCGCGCGGCTACGAGCGGCGCTGGGGCGAGCACCCCGACCCGGCGGCGCGCGAGCGCTGGCTGCGCGGGGCCTACGCCGACGAGCCGCTGGCCACCCGGCTGCGCGACGGGGAACTGGTGTCCTCCAGCAGCCAGCCCTCGCTGATGGCGATGATGCTGGCCGCGCTCGGGGTGCGGGACGGCGACCGGGTGCTGGAGATCGGCGCCGGTACGGGGTACAACGCCGCGCTGCTGTCCCGGCGGCTCGGCGACGACTCCCTCGTCACGACGGTCGATCTCGACCCGGAGATCACCGAGTCCGCGCGGCGGCATCTGGACGCGGCCGGGTACCACCCGGTGGTGGTCACCGGGGACGGGGCGCGCGGGGTGCCCGAGCGGGCGCCCTACGACCGGATCATCGCCACGTGCGCGCTGCCGGGCGTGCCGCGGGCGTGGCTGCGGCAGTGCCGGACCGGAGGGCGGGTGCTGACGCCGCTGGCCACGGGGATCGCCGCGCTGGACGTGACCGATGCCACACACGCCGAGGGGCGTTTTCTGGACACGCCTGCCTATTTCGTGCCGTTGCGGGGGGCGGGCCGGTCCGCGCCCGACCCCGCGTCCCTCGCCGGAGTGCCACGGCGGGGGCGGGAGGACGACCTCTTCCGCTTCCTGCTCGGGCTCACCCGGGGAACGCTGGACCCGCAGGAGGCGTACGCGCTGTGGGAGCGGGAGGGCAGGCCGGGGCGGGCGCGGTACGGCGTGACGGTGGGCGACGCGCGGACGTGGGCGTGGCTGGACGACCCGGAGGGGCCTTACGCGTGGCCCCTTCCGGAGTCGTAGCCGTGCCCCCAGGGGGCTGCTCCTAGCCGCGCCGGACGGTGATCGTCGTCCACGCGCCCACGTGCACGCGGTCGCCGTCCTGAAGCGGTACCGGGACGAACGGCTGGATCGGCTCCTCGGAGCCGTTCACCGTCGTGCCGTTCGTCGAGTTCTGGTCGACGATCGCCCAGCCGCCGTCCGGCTGCTGGACCAGTACCGCGTGCTGGTGCGAGACACCCGGGTCCTCCGGCGGCACCGACAGGTCGATGTCGGGGGTCTCACCGGTGGAGTGGCGTCGCCGGCCGATGGTGATCTGGTTGCCGGTCAGCGTGCGCTGCTGCTCCGGCGAGTACGCGGGCAGGTTCAGGCCCGCGGCCTCGGGGCCGGAGCGCTGCATCATCGCCATGAAGTACTCGCGGTCCGGACCGATCGTCGCCGTCCAGGTCGCCGGGCGCGCAGGCGCGGGCGGGGCGGACTGCTGGGACGGGCCGGGGTGCGGGTAGCCGTAGCCGCCGCCGGGGCCGTTGGGCCCACCGCCCTGGCCGCCGGGGCCACCCTGGCCGCCGGGGCCGGTGGAGGACGGCGGGGAGAGCACCCAGTCGTCGTCGCCGGAGGCCGGGGCGCCGCCGGGCTGCGGACGGCCGCCGGGTCCCTGCGGGAACGCGGGCGGGGGCGGCGGGCCGGGCTGGAACGCCTGCGCGGGGCCACCGCCGGGCGCGCCGGGGCGTGCGCCGGGGGCACCGGGACCGCCCGGACCGGAGCCGGGAGCACCGGGACCGCCCGGGCCCGAACCGGGGAAGCCGGGTCCGGCGCCCGGAGCGCCGGGTCCGCCGGGTCCACCCGGACCCGAGCCGGGGGCACCGGGGAAGCTCGGGGGTGTGCCGGGGCCGCCCGGACCACCGGGGCCCGCGCCCGGAGCGCCCGGGAAGCCGTGACCGGCGCCCGGACCACCGGGGCCGCCGGGTCCGCCCGGAGCACCGGGACCGTTCGGGCCGCCGGGGCCGCCCGGACCACCATGCCCACCAGGCCCGCCGGGGCCCGCGTTCGGGAAGCCGGGACCGCCGGGACCGCCCGGACCCGCGCCCGGACCACCCGGTCCGTTCGGACCGCCCGGACCGCCCGGAGCACCAGGTCCGTTGGGGCCGCTGGGGCCGCCCGGACCCATGCCCGGTGCACCCGGCGTGCCCGGCGTGGGGCCGGGGGGCGGGGGGACCGGGCGGGACGGGTCGGTGCCGAAGGGCTGGTTCGGGGGAATGGGCTCGGCGGGACGGTTCACCTGGGAGGGCCGGGAGCCCTGGTAGTCGAAGGAGTCCGTGCCGCCGTACGACGGTCCCGCGGGCGGACGCTGGAAGGGCGCGCCCGGACCGCCGGCCGGCGGACGCGGGGCGGCCGGGGTGTACGAGGTCGCCGTGTTGGTGAGGAAGTTCCAGCGGCACTCCTCGCAGAACGGCGCACCGCCCTCACGGGGCGTACGGCACTGCGGGCACAGCTCCGGCTCGCGGTTCGGCGGCGCGGACGGGTGCGGGGCGGGCCCGCCACCGGGCGCCGGAGGCGGCGGCGGGAAGCCGTAGCCGCCGGTCGGCGGAGGCGGCGGGGGCGGCGGTGGCACCGCACCGGCCATGCGGTGACCGCAGACCTCGCACCAGTCGTCGGAACCCGACTGGTGTCCGTTCGGGCAGGTCGGCATGTCGGCGCGTCCCCCTCTCCTTCGGTGTCCTGCAAGGGTCGTACTGCGTCACTTCTTCACGCGAACCGTCTTGGTGGACCGTGTCTCGAGAGTCATCTCGTCGGCCTCCGCGACCTTCGCCTTCAGTCGCACAGTACCTGTCGCCGCGTCGACGACGTCCACCACCTTCGCAAGCAGTTTCGCAGTATCGGCATTCCCGGAGGCACTCGCCAGCTGAACGGCGCGGCCCAGTTTGGCCGTTGCTCCGTCCATATCGCCCGCTTTGCGCGCATCGAGGCCCTGCTGGATGACCTGGGCCAGTTCGGCCTGGCCGGTGTAGTGGGCGACCTGGGGGTTGATGGACGTGGAGGCGGCCATGTCGTCGGTCCATACGGCCCGTACGAGACCCTGGGCGCCCAGGTTGCGCACGCTGCCGTCGGGTTCGGGGATCACCAGGGAGACGCGGGCGGCCAGCATCTCCTGGCCGATGTGGGCGGGCGGCACCTCGACGCAGAGGTGGTAGTCACGGGACTCGTCTCCCCAGGAGCCGAGGGGGTAGTCGCCTGCGCGGGGGCCCGCCTCGGTGCGGCGGTCGGTCAAGTCCTCGACGGTGGGCGCGACTTGCTTCACGTACTTGATCGTCGTACCGACCGGGGTCCACAGTCTCAGCGCGACGTCCGCGACCTCCTTGCCCATGGCCGTCTCCATCATCCGCGTGAAGTCGGCGGTGAGGGCGGCCGGGTCGGCGACGATGTCGGCGGTGCCGAGCAGGGCGGAGGCGATCCCTGTGACTTCTTTCACTTCCCAGTCGGTGCCCACGCCGCGCGCGTCACAGGTGAAACGGCCGGCGCAGGCGTCCAGCGCGGCGCGCAGGTCCTCGGGTGACTCGTGTTCGTTGCGGCCGTCGGTGAGCAGGATGCCGTGGCGGATGGCGACATCGGCCGAGGCCAGCAGGCGGTCGGCGAGCCGCAGCCAGGTGCCGATGGCGGTGCCGCCGCCCGCGCTGAGCCCCCGCAGCGCCTCCTTGGCCTGCGCGCGGGTGGTGGCGTCGGCGACCGCGAGGCGGCCGCCGCCCGGATAGACCTCCTTGGCGACATGGGTGCCGCCGACCACCGCGAAGTGCACGCCGTCGCGCAGGGTGTCGATCGCGGCGGCCGTCGCGTCACGGGCGTTGCGCATCTTGGTCGGCGGGTAGTCCATCGAGCCCGAGCAGTCGACCATGATCGCCACGGCCGCGGACGGGCCCTGGCCCGGCGACCAGACGTGGGGCGCGGTGACCGCGCTGCCGATGGTGCCGCCGCCGGTCGCGGTGACCGTGACGATCGCGTTGACCTCGCGGCCGCCCTCCGGCAGGTACTCGTTCTGGTACACGTCCACCGAGAACTGCGGCACGTTCGACTTGTGGAAATTGGCCATGCCTGGAACATCCCCCTCTACGGCCCCGAGGTGGCGGGACCGATGACTGTGGGCGGACCGGTCCCCTCCGGTCCGCCACTGCTTCCCCGTTGTGTGTGGCGCTTCGGTACGGCTCCGCGCGGGCGCTCGGCCTCTCAGGCCGATCCTGCCCCCGGAAGCGGGGCCGGGAACGGCACGACGGCCACTGTTACGTTGTCGTGGCCACCGCCGTCGAGCGCGTGGCCGACCAGGACGCGGGCGCTGTGCAGCGGACGGGCGGCGGCGTCGAGGGGGACGGCCTCGGCCATCTCCTCGGCCGCCTCGGCGTAGTTCCACAGACCGTCGGTGCAGACGATCACCACACCGGGCCGGTCCGGTTTGAACGACGCGGTGTGCGGCTCCAGTTCGTAGGCGTCGGCGCCGAGCCAGCCGGTGATCGCGTGGGCACGCTCGTCGGCGTACGCCTCGGCCTCGCTCATCAGGCCCGCGGCGACCATCTGCGCGGCCCAGGAGTCGTCCTCGGTGAGCCGGGCGGCGGGCGCGGAGCGGTCCAGCGGCACCCAGTAGGCGCGGCTGTCGCCGACCCAGCCGACCACCAGCAGGCCGGCCGTCACCACCGCGCCGACCAGGGTGCAGGCCGGGGCGTTCTGGTGCGGGGCGTGCTCGCGGGCCGTCTCGGGCTCCTCGGCGAGGGAGTTGACGGCGTGGGAGGCGGCGACGATCGCCTCGTGCATCGCCGTCTGCGGGTGCGTGCCGCGCGGCAGGGCGGCCAGCAGGGACTCGCTCGCCGCGCGGGAGGCGGCCAGCGAGGCGTCGTCGGGGCGGGTGGCCGAGGAGACGCCGTCACAGACGATCGCCAGCACGGCCGGGGAGCCGTCGGGCAGCGCGGTGTGTCCTACGGCGAACGCGTCCTCGTTGCGGTGGTGGCGCAGTCCGCGGTCGCTGACGGCGGCGATCGGGCCGCACTCCTGCTCCATGTGGTCGCGTTCGCGCGGCTGCGCGTGCCCGCAGTTCTCGCAGTACCCGTCGCCGTCCACGCGGCCCGCCCGGCAGGCCACGCACAGCGTCGGCTCGTCCCCGAGCGCCCCGCCCAGGTCGGCCACCCGCGGGTCGGGGGCCTGCAGGGGGTACTCGTCGGGCTCGGCCCGGTGGTCGAAGCGGACGCCTTCGGCGGGGGCGGCCGCAGGGGCGGGGGCGGGAGGTGCCGGTGGGGCGGCGGGGGCGCTCGCCGCGGGGGGTGCGGTGGGCGCCGGAGGGGTGGCCGGAGTGGCAGGAGCCGCCGGTGCGGGGGGCTGTGGCTGTCCGGCGGGCTGCGGTGCCGGTGCCGGTGCCGGTGCCGGTGCCTGCGCCGGTGCCGGGGCGGTCGGCGCGTGGCCGTACGGCGGCTGCGGCGCGGCGGCCGGCTCGAACCGCCCTTCCGGCCCGGACGCCGGAGCGGGGGCGTGGGCGGCGGGCGAGGCGGCTCCCGCGCCCGGTACACCCGGCGCGCCGCCGGGAAGCGGCTCCTGCGCAGGGAGGGGGCCGCCGCCCGAGTCGGTGCCCGGGAGGTCCGTCGGGAGGTGCGGCGGGGGCGGGGTGTCGGAGGAGTCCGGGGCGGGCGGTGGCCAGCCCGCGGCGGTGGCCGGCGCGGAGCCGTTCACGGCCGTCGCCGGCGGGGCCTCGGGCCGCTGCGGCACGGCGGACAGGTCGTATCCGCACGCGCCGCAGAAACGGTCCCCCGACTCCAGGGGTTCCGCACAGCTCGGGCACCTCGACAGCGAGGTCTGCTGGGGCATCTGGGACATCAACTACACCCACGTCCGGGGGCGGTAACGGTTGGCACGTTCCACCAGGTCGATCCTCTCCTCGCCGCGCTGCGCCAGCCGGGCCAGCGTGCGGTACGAGCGCTCCAGGCCGAATCTGAGGCCCCGCTCGTCCAGTGCGCTGCCGAGCAGCGTCCGTCCCCCGGCGGCGGGAGGGGCGGAACCCTGGCCACCGGAGAGTATCCAGTCCAGGGCACAGCCGAGCACCTCCGTCGACAACTCCTCGCGCCGCGTCGGGTCCAGGCCGTAGGCGTCGAGCGCCTGCACCTGCACCGCGGCGGCGGTCAGATCGTCCAGGAAGGTCACGTCGGCGGCGGTCGCCGTGCGCAGCCGCAGCCGCGCCCGGACGGCGGCGACGCGGGCCGCCGTGTAGTGGATGGACGACTCCGGCACCGACTCCAGCGTGGCCACGGCCGCACGCCGGTCGCCCGTCGCGAGCTGCACCCGGGCCAGCCCGAACGCGGCGCTCACCACGCCGGGGTCGGTCGCCCACACCAGGTGGTAGTACTCGGCGGCGTTGTCCAACTGGCCCAGCACCTCGGCGCACAGGCCGAGCGCCAGCTTCGGCGCGGTCTCGCCGGGGAAGGCGTCGTAGAGCGCGTCGAAGGCCAGCGCGGCGCCCTCGTGGTCGCCGGTCACCAGCGCCGCGACGCCCCGGTACCAGACCACCCGCCAGTCGTCCGGCCGCTCCGTCTCCAGCTCCCCGAGGGCGCCCAGCGCGGCCGTCGCGTCCCCGTTCTCCAGCCACGCCCGGATCTGCCGCAGCCGCGTCTCGATCGACGGCGCCGGAGCCGCCGCGAGGGCGCCCAGCAGTTCCGCGGGCGCGGTGGCCATGAGGCCCGCCAGGAAACCGGCGTTGGGATCGGCCGGGTCGACGTGCGGCACGGGCAGGGCGAGCGCGGCGGCGGGACTGTCCACGGGCTTGACGAGATGCGGCACCGCCGGCGCAGGGACGGCTGCGCCGCCCGGCCCCCCGGCCCCTCCGGCGCCCACCGCCCCCGCGGCTCCGCCGCCCGGCCCCCCGGCCCCGGCCACCGGTGCCGCTCTGCGGCCGCGCGCCGCCCGCACCCCCAGCCGCGACACCTCCCCCTCCAGCCGCGGCACCAACTCCGTGTCGGTCACCTTCAGTTCCGGCCCGAACAGCGTCGACAGGGCCGGCCGTGCCCGCCCCGTCTGCAGCGAGACCACCTCGCGCAGCACGCCCGTCAGCTGCTCGCCCATCTCCTGCGCGGAGGCGAACCGGCGGGCCGGGTCGGGGTCGGTGGCCCGGACCAGGAGCCGGTAGAAGGACTCGTAGCGGCGGAAGACCTCGATCGTGTCGGGGTCGGGCAGCGAGTCGGCGTAGACGCCGGTGTAGCCCTGGAAGTCGAAGGTGAGGACGGCGAGGGTGCGGCCCACCGTGTAGAGGTCGCTGGCCACGGACGGGCCGACCTCGGCGACCTCCGGCGCCTGGTAGCCGACCGTGCCGTAGATCGCGGACTCGTCGTCGTCCATGCGGCGCACCGCGCCCATGTCGATCAGCTTGAGCTGGTCCTCGGTCTGGATGGCGTTGTCGACCTTGAAGTCGCAGTACAGCAGGTTGCGGCTGTGCAGATGGCCGAGCGCCTCCAGCGCCTCGATGCCGTACGCGCATGCCTGCTCCACCGGCAGCGGGTCGCGGCGGCCGTCGGGGGTGCGGCGGGCGTTGGCGATCTCCTTGAGGGACTTGCCGCCGACGTACTCCATGACGATGTAGCCGTCCAGCGAGCCCGTGCGCTGGTCCAGGTGCTCGACGAAGTTGTAGATCCGCACGATGTTGGCGTGCTCGATCTCGGCGAGGAAGCGCCGCTCGGAGATCGCCGCCGCCATCGCGTCCTGGTCGCCGGTGTCGAGGAGGCCCTTGAGGACCACCCAGCGGTCGGAGACCGCCCGGTCGACCGCGAGGTACACCCAGCCGAGGCCGCCGTGGGCGAGGCAGCCCGCGACCTCGTACTGTCCGTGCACCACATCGCCGGCCTTCAGCTTGGGCACGAAGGAGTACGGGTGTCCGCACTTGGTGCAGAAGCCCTCGGTGCGGCCGGGCCGGTCGCCGCGGGCCCGGCCGACCGGCGCCCCGCAGTCCGAGCGGGAGCAGAACCGCTTGCGCTCGGGCACCTCGGGGTTGTCCAGCACCATCGCGCGCGGGTCGGGCCGCGGGATCTGCGGCACCTGCACCAGGCCCGCGCCCAGCCGGCCGCGCGCGGAGGAGCCGGTGGAGGAGCCGGAGCTGCGCACCGACACCGAACGGCCGGTCGCGGCGCCCGACAGCGAACGCGACAGCCGTCCCGACACCGAGCGCCGGGACTTCGACGACTGCGAGGACGTACGGGAGCTGGCGCGCGAGCCGGAGCGCGCGCTGCCGCTGCCCGACGAGCCCCGGCCGCCCCCGGTGACCCCGGTGGGCGCCGACCCGACCATCCCGGACGCCGACACCACCGGCGCGAGACCGCAGGTGTCGCAGTACAGCTCGCCGCCGCCGACGTCCTCGTACCGCCCGTCGCAGCCCGGCCGCTGGCAGGTCTGCTGTGCCTGACTCATGACGACTCCCCCTACCCCTGCCCTCTGCGGTCCTCGGGACCGCCCTGCCCGGGCACCCGCGGGCCGCCCAGCAGTTCGGCGGCCGCCTGCTGATAGCGCAGCACGGCCTGTTCGGCGACGCGCAGATCGCACGGCGCGCTCCACAGCATCCGCCGTGCCGCGTCGTACCGCTCGATCAGCAGCGGGTCCTCCGCGAGCCCGTGCCGGGCGACCTTCGCCTTGTACGCGTCGAGCCGTCCGCGCAGCTCCGCGCGGACGGCGAGCGGCGCGGTGACCGCGGTCAACGACTCGCGGGCGCGCAGCAGTTCGTCCTCCGCCTTCTGCTCCAGCGACTCAAGGAGCGGGGACAGGCGGTGCCACTGGGCGTTGCGGCGGTACTCGGCGGCGGTGGCGAGCTGCTCCTGGAGCACGGTCGGCGGGCCGCTGACCACCGGCACCTCGGTGGCCGCGATCTTCGCCAGGACCTCGCCGCGCGCGGTGCGGGCCTCGGCGAGCGTGCGGTCCGCGCGCGAGAGGACGTCCCGCAGCCGGATCAGGCGCTGCTCGGCGTCCTGGCGCACGGTGAGCACGGCGTCGATCTCCCGGCGCACCTCCTCCAGGGCGCGCGCCTCACGGTCGTAGACCGTGGTGTCCGGCCGGCCGCCGCCGGGTGCCGAACTGCCCTCGGCGGGTATCCAGAACGCCAGCGGGTCGGACACCACCTGCTCGCGCAGCTGGGCGAGCGTGCGGGTGATGCGCTCCAGGTCGTCGCCCGCCGGATGCTCGCCGGGGCGTACGCCCACCGAGTGCGCGAGCTGCCGGGTGCGCTGGAGTTCGGCGGCGAGCAGATCGATGCGCGCGGGCAGCGCGGACCAGACCGCGTCGGCGGCGACGACCATGTCCAGCGACTGCGCGTACAGCTCGTTCATCCGCTCCACGAGGCCCGCCAGCGAGAACGCCTCGCTCAGCCTGCCCTCGCCGGGCACGGTGACCGACTCGCCGCGCAGCAGCTCGGTCAGCTCGACCAGGTCCTCACGGCTGGACCAGCGGCGCCGGGCGCGGATCTCCCGGGCGGAGCGCAACGCGGCCGCGTAGGCGTCGAAGTACGCCCACAGCAGGCTGATCGACGCCTCGGTGGCCGCCCAGCGTTCCTTCGTGACACCGGTGAGCGCGGCTCCTTCGAGGAGTCTGCGGCCCGCGTGGTCCTGGAGGGCGAGGAGCGAGGTCTCGATCGCCTCGTGCTCCGCGCCGAGCCGCGCCAGCGCACGGTCCACCTCGTCCCGGTCCAGCACCGGCCCGGTGGGTCCCGCGCCCATCGATCACCTCTCGTCGCTGTCGTGTTCCGTGGTCCGTCCGCCGCCGTCCCCCGTGTCCGGCCGCTCGCAGCTCACCTGTACCGCGGCACCGGCGGGACCGCCGACTCCGAGTCCGCTCCCAGCGTGGGCCGCAGCCACTTGTCGTAGGAGGCCCGCCAGCCCTGCGGGTCGATGCGGTACTGCTCCAGTATCCGGTTGACCCGGCGGACCAGATCGGGTGCCTTCCGGTTCATCGCCACGCCGTAGTACTCGGTCGTGAAGCGCTCGCCCTTGAGCTCCACCGTCGGGTCCTGCGCGGCCTGGCTGGCGGCCAGGGCGCTGTCGGTCACCACCGCGTCCACCTCGCCGAGTTGGAGCCGCACCAGGCAGTCCAGCTGGTTGGGGACGGTCGTGGAGATGTCCGTGGAGGCGTCCAGCCTGCCCTTCGCGCGGTCCGCCTTCAGCGTGTCGTACGCCGTGGACCCGGCGGCCGAGCAGACGCGCTGTCCGGCGAGCGTGTCGTCGTATCCCTCGACGGGGGAGCCGACCGGGGCGAGGACCTGCTGCCCGGTGAGGAAGTACGGGGCGGAGAAGGCCACTTGCTCCAGGCGGGCGCAGGTGATGGTCATCGTGCGCACCACCATGTCGACGCGGCCGCTCTGGATCGCCGGGACGCGCTGGTTGGTGGGGATCGCCTTGAAGCGGATCTTGTCGGGGGAGCCCAGCAGGTCGGTGGCGATGCGGCGGGCCAGATCGATGTCGAAGCCCTCCAACTGCACGTCCTCGGCCGTGCTGTTGGGGTTGCGGTAGCCCCAGCGGTAGCTGTTCTGGTCGACGCCGACCGAGAGATAGCCGCGCTTCTTGATCGCCGCGATGGAGGCGCCCTCGGCGCCCGACGGGGCGAGGCTGCGGTCCTGGGGATCCTCGCAGTCGTCGGCCCGTACGAGGGTGCCCTCGGCGCGCCCCGGACCGCCCAGGCCGGTGCTGCCGTCGCCGCTCGGCTGGGTGAGCGGCAGCAGCAGCGCCAGCACCGCCGCGAGGGCGCACACGACCGCCATCGCACCCACTCCGCCCCAGCCCCTCAGGCCGGCCCGCAACCGTCGTGCCCGCATCGTCATGCCCCCTCTCACCGGTACTCCGACAGCCTGCGTCCGATGCCCAGCAGCGCCCCGGCCGCGCCCAGCACCGCGAGGACGGCCGCGCCGATCGTCAGGCCGGTCATCGCGTCCCGTCCGTCTCCCGCGGCCTGCCGGAACTCGCGCTGCTCGTGCCGCAGCGCCACGTCCAGGTTGCGGTCGACGGCGTCGAAGCACTCCCCGGTCGGTCTGTCGGCCTTGGTCCCGATGATCCGGTTCAGCGCGGTCTGGTAGTCGCCCGCGTCGTCGGCGTCGCGGGCCTCCTTGTGGCGGCTCTGCCACTCCCGCATGTTGCCGCCGGCCGCCTTCACCGGCTCCGTGCCCGCCGCGTCGTCGGCGAGGTCCTCGGCCGCGGCGAGCCCGTCGGCGAGGTCCTTCATGGAGTCCCGGAAGGCCACGTCGAACTTGTCCTGGAACTCGCCCGGCTTCACCTCGACCGTCTCCGCGCCGCGGCTGACCAGCGTCAGGTTCTCGTTGCCGCGGGCCTTCAGGGAGGCGATGCGGGCGTCGTTGAGGACGTTCAGCGAGCGCACACCGTGGTCGTAGGAGTCGTTCAGCCCCGCGCGGGCCACGCTGTGGCCGATCACCAGCCACAGCAGCACGACCGTGGTGGCGGCCGTGCCCGCGACCAGGCCGTGGTTGAGGACCCGGTTGGTGCGCAGATAGGTGCGGTGCTGCGCCCAGCCGAGCGCACCGAGGGCGAGCACACCGGCGCCGATCGCGATCCACGGGTACGGCGTGGCGTCCGCGTAGTCGTCGCGCAGCCGCTGGTTCTGCGAGACGTACAGCTTCTCCGCCGCCGGGAGCATCTCGGTCTGCATCGTGTCGTTGGCGTAGCGCAGATACGCGCCGCCGAGCGGGTAGCCGAGCCGATTGTTGGCGCGGGCGCGCTCGATCAGGCCCTTGTACTCGGGCAGCAGCCGGTTGAGTTCG
This sequence comes from Streptomyces sp. enrichment culture, assembly GCF_964272895.1. GTDB lineage: Bacteria > Actinomycetota > Actinomycetes > Streptomycetales > Streptomycetaceae > Streptomyces. The sequence continues at coordinate 2,641,000 of NZ_OZ186832.1, read as the reverse complement.
GCGATCGTGGCGGCGGCGGGGGAGTCCGGGTCCGAGTTCTCGGCGGCCTCCACCAGGCCCTCCGCGGCCCGGCGGATGTCCTTCTCGTACCGCTCGCGCGAGGCCCTGGTCTCCTGGCCGCCGGCCAGGAAGCCGCTGGAGGCGGCGGTGTCGGCGTCGGCGAGCGAGCGGTAGATGTCGGCCGCGGCGGAGCTCAGCGGCTGGCTCTCGTGCAGCACGGCGTCGGCGGCGGCCGCGCGGTCGGAGGTCTGCCAGGCGGTGACCGCGCCGAAGGCGACGACCAGCGCGGCGAGGACGGCGCCGATGATGCGCAGCCGGCCCGGCTCGGTGGTCGCGGCCGCGCGGACCCGGTCCACGCCCTCGGCGAAGGCGGTACGGCGCGGCGCGGCGACGGGACCGGGCGGCGCGGGAGCACCGGGGCGGCCGCCCGGTCCCGGCTGCGCGGGCACGGCGGGCGCGCCGATGTGCGCGGGTGGTGCCGCGCTGCTCTTCGGCGGGTGTGTCACTGCTGACCTCCCCCATGGTCATCCGTCGCCGCAAGTATCGCTGCCCGCGCCGACATTCGCACCGGCCTTGTCTGGATCTTGATCGGATCGCGGTGCGGCGGGCGGCTCCGCGGCACCGGCGCCGGTCGGCTCGAACGGCGGTTCCGTGGAGCGGCCCGGCGGTGCGCAGGCGGTTCCGACAGCACCGCCTGCCCATGAATACGCCCCGCGAACCGGTTCGGTTCCCCCGGAGGCGGGGTGAACTGCCCGGTGTGCGCGGGGCGTACGCGGGAGGCGCTCAGGCGAAGTGTGCGCGCACCCTCTCCTGGGCGGCGGTCCCGGCCCCCGTCCGGTCCAGCCCCAGCAGGGCCGCGCCGAGGACCGGGCGGGCGGTGACGACCTGCGGGACGGCCTTGGGGGCGCGGGCGGCGAGGCGCTCGCGGACGCCGTCGTCGAGCAGGGGGTGCCGGGCGGCGAGGACACCCCCGCCCAGCACCACCGGCGTCTCCTCGTCCAGCAGCTCCAGCCGGCCCAGGGCGACCGCGGCCATGCCGACGACCTCGTCGGCGAGCCGTTCGACCAGCGAGCGGGCGACCGGGTCGCCGTCGGCGGCGGTGGCGAACAGCACCGGCGTCAGCTCATGGCGCCGGGCCGGCCCGATGTGCTCCAGGTGCAGCGCCTCGATGAGCGCGTACATGGAGTCCAGCCCGAAGTGCGCGGGCAGCGCGCGGGCCAGCGCCGTCGGCCCGCCGCGCCCGTCCTCCGCGCGCGCGGCGTGGAACAGCGCCTCCTCCGCCAGCCCCCAGCCGCCGCCCCAGTCCCCGGAGATCCGCCCGACCGCCGGGAAACGGGCGGTGCGGCCGTCGGGACGCATGCCGACGCAGTTGATGCCGGCCCCGCACACCACCGCCACCCCGCGCGGCTCGGCCACCCCGGCCCGCAGGATCGCGAAGGTGTCGTTGCGCACCTGGACGGACGCGCCCCACGCGCGCGCGTGCAGCGCCGCCGCCAACTCCTCCTCCTCGACGGGGAAGTCGGCGTTGGCCAGACACGCCGACACATGCTCGACGCCGCTCACCCCCGCGTCCGCGAACGCCCGCGCGACCGCCTCGGCCACACGGTCCACGGCCGCCCGCACCCCCACCGCCGGCGGCCGGAACGGGCCCCCGCGCGCGGTCGCCAGCACCTCGCCGTCCGAGGTCACGACCGCCACATCGGTCTTGCTGTTGCCCGCGTCGACGGCGAGCACGGCCGCTGTCACGCCCACGCGAGGTGCTCCCGGTTGTGCGCGATCAGCGTGTCCGTGAGCGCGTCGGCGTACGCGTACTGCCCGATCAGCGGATGCGCCAGCAGCGCCCGGAACACCCGCTCCCGGCCCCCGTGCAGCGCGGCTTGCAGCGCCAGGTCCTCGTACGCCGTCACGTTCGCCATCAGACCCGCGTACAGCGGGTCGACGGCGGCCACCGGCAGCGGGACCGCTCCCCGCGCGCCGATCGCCGCCTGCACCTCGATCACCGCGTCGTCGGGGAGGAACGGCAGCGTGCCGCGGTTCAGCGTGTTCACCACCTGGTACGGGCTTCCTCCCCCGCCCAGCAGCGCCGCCGCCAGATCGACGGCCGCCTCCGAGTAGAAGGCGCCGCCCCGCCCGGCGAGCAGCTCCGGCTTCTCGTCCAGCTCCGGGTCGCCGTACAGCTTCAGCAACTGCCGTTCCATCGCCGCCACTTCGGCGGCGCGTGACGGGCGGGTGCGCAGTTCCCGTACGACCTCGTCGTGGGCGTAGTAGTAGCGCAGGTAGTACGACGGGACGACCCCGAGCCGGTCCAGGAGCGGGCGGGGCAGATGGAGGTCGGCGGCGATGGCCTCGCCGTGGTCGGCGAGCAGCTTGGGCAGGACGTCCTCGCCCTCGGGGCCGCCGAGGCGGACGCCGGTCTCCCAGGTGAGGTGGTTGAGGCCGATGTGGTCCAGGTGGACCTGGGCGGGCTCGGTGTCCAGCAGTGCGGCGAACTTGCGTTGCAGCCCGATCGCCACGTTGCACAGCCCGACCGCCTTGTGCCCGGCCTGGAGCAGGGCGCGGGTGACGATGCCGACCGGGTTGGTGAAGTCGATGATCCAGGCGTCCGGGCTGGTACGGCGGACCCGCTCGGCGATGTCCAGCACCACCGGGACCGTGCGCAGCGCCTTGGCGAGGCCGCCCGCGCCGGTCGTCTCCTGGCCGACGCAGCCGCACTCCAGCGGCCAGGTCTCGTCCTGCTCGCGGGCCGCCTGTCCGCCCACGCGCAGCTGGAGCAGCACGGCGTCGGCGCCCTCGGCACCCGCGTCCAGGTCGGCGGTGGTGACGATCCGGCCGGGGTGCCCCTGCCGGGCGAAGATCCGGCGGGCCAGGCCGCCGACCAGCTCCAGGCGCTCGGCGGCCGGGTCGACCAGCACCAGCTCCTCCACCGGCAGGGTGTCGCGCAGCCGGGCGAAGCCGTCGATCAGTTCGGGCGTGTAGGTCGAACCGCCGCCGACCACGGTGAGTTTCACGTGTGTCTAACCCTTCACTCCGGTGAGCGTGACACCCTCGACGAACGCCTTCTGCGCGAAGAAGAACACGAGGATCACGGGGGCCATGACCAGAACGGTGGCGGCCATGGTCAGGTTCCAGTCGGTGTGGTGCGCGCCCTTGAAGGACTCCAGGCCGTAGGACAGCGTCCAGGCGCCGGGGTTCTCGGAGGCATAGATCTGCGGGCCGAAGTAGTCGTTCCAGGCGTAGAAGAACTGGAACAGCGCCACGGCCGCGATGCCGGGCCTGGCCATCGGCAGCACGACCCGCAGCAGCGCGCGCAGTTCGCCGCAGCCGTCCACACGGGCCGCGTCCAGGTACTCGTCGGGGATGGTCAGCAGGAACTGGCGCAGCAGGAACACGGAGAACGCGTCGCCGAACGCCATCGGGATCAGCAGCGGCCACAGCGTGCCGGACAGGTCCAGCTGCTTCGCCCAGAAGAGGTACATCGGGATCACGACGACCTGCGGGGGCAGCATCATCATCGCGACGACCAGCATCAGCGACAGATTCCGGCCCCGGAAGCGGAACTTGGCGAGCGCGTAGGCGACGGGGACCGACGACACGACCGTGAGGACGGTGCCGAGACCGGCGTAGAGCAGGGTGTTGCGCCACCAGGTCAGGAAGCCGGGGGTGTCGAAGACCTTCCGGTAGTTGCCCCACTCCCAGGTGTCGGGGACGAGATCGCGGCTGAGCGCCTGGCTGTCGCTCATCAGCGAGGTCAGCACCACGAACACGAAGGGCAGGGTGAAGAACAGGGCGGCGGCGATCCCGAGGGAGTGGACGGCGATCCAGTGCAGGGCGGCCCTGCGGCGGGCGACGGCCGGCGTCGACTGCGCCGCGCGGGAGAGTGCGTGCGTCATCGCTCACCTGCCTGGATCAGCCCGCCCCGGCGGCGCATCAGCAGCGCGGTGAACGCCATCGACAGCGCGAACAGCACCAGCGCGACCACACAGGCCGAGCCGTAGTCGAAGCGCTGGAAGCCGAGGTTGTAGACGAGCTGGGGGAGGGTGAGGGTGGACTTGTCGGGGAAGCCGGGCTCGAACTGGGTGCCCGAGCCCTGGATGACCCCGGAGGCGACCTTCCCGGCGATCAGCGGCTGCGTGTAGTACTGCATGGTCTGGATCACGCCCGTGACCACGGCGAACATCACGATGGGGGAGATGTTCGGCAGCGTCACGAACCGGAACCGCTGCCACGCCGAGGCCCCGTCCAGCTCGGCCGCCTCGTACTGCTCCTTCGGCACGTCGAGCAGCGCGGCCATGAAGATCACCATCAGGTCGCCGATGCCCCACAGCGCGAGCAGGGTGAGGGCGGGCTTGGACCAGTCGGGGTCGCCGAACCAGCCGGGCGCGGGGAGCCCGGCGCCCTCCAGGAGGGAGTTGACCGGTCCCGTGCCCGGGTTGAGCAGGAACGCGAAGGCCATCGTGGCCGCGACCGGCGGGGCGAGGTAGGGCAGGTAGAACAGCGTGCGGAAGACGCCCGTGCCCGTCTTGATCCTGGTGATCAGCAGGCCGACGCCCAGCCCGAAGGCGACCCGCAGGGTCACCGTGACCAGCACCAGCCACAGGGTGTTGCGCAGGGCGGGCCAGAACAGCGGGTAGTGCTCGAAGACGTAGACCCAGTTCTTCGTCCCGCTCCAGACCGGCGGCCGGAAGCCGTCGTAGTGCATGAAGGAGAAGTACAGGGTCGAGATCATCGGGTACGCGAAGAACACCGAGAACCCGATGATCCAGGGGGACATGAAGGCGGCGGTGCGCAGCGCCGCGCGGCGGCGTTTCGTCCGCAACGTGTACGTGCTCATGGCTACTTCGCCTGCGCGATGTCCGTGTCGATCTGCTGGGCGGCCTTGCGCAGACCCGCCTTGAGGTCGGTGAGCCGGCCGCTCTCGTAGTCGTAGCCGAGCTGCTGGACGGTCACCAGGTAGGCGCCGCCGTTGACGGAGGCGGGCGTGGTGGAGGAGTGCGGGTGTGCGGCGATGTCCAGGAAGGTCTTGAAGCGCGGGTCGTACTTCAGCTTCGGGGACTTCAGGGCCTCCAGGGTGGAGGGCACGTTGTGGATGTCGTTGGAGAAGCCCACCACCGCGTCGGTGTCGGTGGTCATGTACTTCACCAGCTCCCAGGCCGCGTTCTGCTTCTCGCTGGTGGCCGCGATGCCGGCGATCGTGCCGGTGATGTAGCCCTTGCCGTACTGGTCCGCCTGGTCGTCGGGGACGGGCAGCGGGGCCACGCCGATCTCGAAGTCCGGTTTCGCGTCCAGCGCCATGCCGAGCCGCCACTCGCCGTCGAGCTGCATGGCGACCTGGCCGGTGTGGAAGGGGTGCTGGGGACCCCACTCGTCGCCGAGCCCGGCCCGGTACTTCTCCAGCTTCTCGAAGCCGCCGAGTTCGTCGACGAGCTTCTTCTGGAGCCTGAATCCGGTCTCGAAGGCGGGGTCCCCGGCGAGGTTGGACTTGCCGTCCGGGGTGAAGTAGGTGGGGGAGAACTGCCCGAGGTAGTGCTCGGTGGTGGTCTCCCAGCCGTGGTAGTTCGGCATGAACCCGAGCTGCTTGTAGGAGCTGCCCTGCGGGATCGTCAGCTTCTTGGCGACCCGGACGAACTCGGACCAGGTCTTCGGCGGTGCCTCGATCCCGGCCTTCTCGAACGCCGTCTTGTTGTAGTAGAGGCCGTAGGCGTCGCCGAGCAGCGGGACCGCGCAGCGGTTGCCGTCGAACCGGGTGTACTCGTTCATCGCCTTCGGGAAGGTCTTCGCCGGGTCGATGCCGGACTTCTCGAAGAACGGGTCGAGGTCGACCAGGGCGCCCGAGGAGCAGAACTTGCCCACGTTGTTGGTGGTGAACGACGAGATCACGTCCGGGGCCTTGCTGCCGCCCGCGCGCAGCGCCTGGTTGATCTTGTCGTCCGTCATGTTGCCGACGACGTTCACCTGGATATGGGGGTGCGCCTTCTCGAAGCCCGCGACCAGCTTCTCGACGGCCTTGACCTCGGAGGGGGCGCTCCAGCCGTGCCAGAAGGTGAGGGTCGTCCCCTTCGAGGGGTCGTCGGAGGCGCCCGTACCGGAGGAGCCGGTGCAGGCGGCGGTGAGGAGGGCGAGGGAGACGGAGGCGGCGAGGGCGAACGCCGCTTTTCTGGGTATTCCGGGCATGGCGAAGCTCCCAGGGGGACGGGTGGGGGAATCGGGGACCTGCGGAGGGGGTGGTGTTCAGCGAGAGGTGTCGAAGACCTCGTCGCGCGTGGTCGCGAGCGCGCTCTCCAACGCGCCGCGCAGAACCGGGTGTTCGGTCACATCGCCGACGACGAGACGGGGCCGGGCGGCGGCCAGTTCGGCCAGCTCCGCCTGGATGAGGCCGCGCAGCACCTCGCCGCCCGAGGTCAGCGAGGCGCCGCTGAGGACCACCAGCTCGGGGTCGAGGACGGAGACGAGCGAGGCGAGACCGGTGGCGAGGCGGGTCGCGTAGGTCTCCAGCAGCCGGCGGTACGGGCCGCTCGGACGATCGGCGGCGCGGGCGATGAGGGCGGCGGCGACCTCGTCGTACCGCCCGGTGGGGATGTCCTCGATGCCGAGCTCGCGGGCGAGTTCGGGGACCGCCTGGGAGCCGGCGAGCTCCTGGTAGCCGCCGCTGTTGGCCTTGGTCACCTGGCGGACCAGGGGCGCGCCCGGCACCGGCAGGAAGCCGACCTCGCCGGCGCCGCCGGTCCAGCCGCGGTGCAGCCGGCCGCCGAGGACCAGGGCGGCGCCGAGGCCCTCCTCGTTCCACAGCAGCACGAAGTCGCCGTGCCCGCGGGCGGCGCCGCGGCGCTGCTCGGCGACGGCGACGAGGTTGACGTCGTTCTCGTACTCCAGCGGCATCGGCAGCGCGGCGGCGAGTTCGTCCAGCAGCGTGGGGGAGTGCCAGCCGGGCAGGTGGGAGGCGTAGCGCAGGCGGCCGGTGGAGGGGTCGAAGGCGCCGGGCGTGCCGATGACCAGGCGGTGGACGTCGTCGCGGGTCAGTCCCGCGGCCTTCACCGCGCCGTCCAGGGCGGTGGTGACCTGCTGGACGACGGGCTGGGCCGGGCGGCGGCCGGGGGTGGGCAGTTCGAACTCGCCGACGGTCTCGCCGGTGATGTCGGCGACGGCGGCGCGGATGCGGTCGGGGGTGACGTCGAGGCCGGCGGCGTGGGCGGCGGCGGGGTTCACGGCGTACAGCTGGGCGTTGGGGCCCGGCCGGCCCTCGCTGGTGCCGGTCACCCGGACCAGCCCGGCGGCCTCCAGGCGGGCGAGCAGCTGGGAGGCGGTCGGCTTGGAGAGCCCGGTCAGCTTGCCGATCCTGGTGCGGCTCAGCGGGCCGTGCTCCAGGAGCAGGTCCAGTGCCGCCCGGTCGTTCATGGCACGCAGCACGCGGGGGGTACCCGGCGTACCGGCGGTTCCTGCCATGGACTCGACACCTGCCTTTCGGGGCCAGCTTCTCATGGGACGCCGCGCCGCGGTAGATCACTGTTAGGAAGGTTTCCTATCAATGGCAGGACGGTATGCGGGGCGGGGAGGGGGCGTCAATAGGGGGCGCACGTCCGTTGGGTGACGGGCCGGGATGCGAGGGAGGCGGCGCCCGTGGCGAAGGCCGGGATGCAAAAGAGGCGGCGCCCGTGGGCGAAGGGCCGAGAAGCGAGGGAGGCGGCGCCCGTGTCGTCCGGGCGCCGCCTCCCTCGGTGCTGGGGTGCCGCTACTTCGGCGGGTTCAGCGGGGATGCCGCCGTCGACTGCGGCGAGGTGGTGCTGGCGAAGGCCGACGGGGCGGACATGCCCGCCGTGGGGTCGGCGTCCTTCTCCAGGTCCGGCTGGGCCGGGAGGCCGCCGACGATGCGGATGCCCGCCCGGTCCAGGGCCTGCTTGATGCGCCAGCGCAGCTCGCGCTCCACGGTGAGGGACTTGCCCGGCATCGTCTTGGCGGAGACGCGCACGACCATGGAGTCCAGCAGCACGCTGTCCAGGCCGAGGATCTCGACCGGGCCCCAGAGCATCTCGTTCCAGGGCTCTTCCTTGCTCAGCCTCTCGCCGGTCTCCGCCAGCAGCGCCTTGACCCGGTCGAGGTCCTCGGTCGGGCGGACGGTGACGTCGACGCCGGCCGTGGCCCAGCCCTGGGAGAGATTGCCGACCCGCTTGACCTCGCCGTTGCGCACGTACCAGATCTCGCCGTTGTCCCCGCGCAGCTTCGTCACCCGCAGGCCCACCTCGATGACCTCGCCGGAGGCGACGCCCACGTCGATCTGGTCACCGACGCCGTACTGGTCCTCCAGGATCATGAAGACGCCGGAGAGGAAGTCCGTCACCAGGTTGCGCGCGCCGAAACCGATCGCCACGCCCGCGACACCGGCCGAGGCCAGCAGCGGGGCCAGATTGATGCTGAAGACCCCGAGGATCATCAGGCCGGCCGTGCCGAGGATCAGGAAGCTCGCCACCGAGCGCAGCACCGAGCCGATCGCCTGCGAACGCTGCCGGCGGCGCTCCACATTGACCAGCAGACCGCCGATCGCGGTGCCGTCGACCGCCTGCGCGGTGCGGTTCATCCGCTCTATCAGCTTGGTGATCGCCCGCCGCACCACCACCCGCAGCACCGCCGCGATCACCAGGATCAGCAGCACGCGCAGGCCGATCGCGAGCCAGGTCGACCAGTTCTCCTCGACCCAGCTCGCGGCCTGGGTGGCGCTCTCCTGCGCGTCCTGGATCGAGGGGACCGCCGGGTTCGTCCGCGACGGCGACGGTGACGGGGACGGGCTCACGGCGGCCAGTAGGGCGGGCAGGGACGACACGTCGGGTACCTCCAGGTGCAACGGTCCGCCCCCCGGCAGTGCGGTGCTACGAGGTCGAGTACTTCAAGGTCAAGTACGTCGAGGTCACGAAAAGGTCACCGGAGGGCAGGGTCACCACACTATCGGGGCATCGCGTGTGGATCGTCGTGATGCCGGAGGGAGAAAGAGCACAGACCCGGGGATGAACAGGAGGGATGAACCGTTCACGATCCGGGGGATGAATCAGATGTGGTCGAAAACACTCCCAGCCCGTTACCGGGACATGGTGGCGCGTCCACCAGGCATGAGGGGAGACTGACTGCAGATCGTCCCGGCGCGAGCCACGCGCCGCCGGCGTACAAGGAGGCATCCGTGCCGCATGTCCTGGTCCTCAACGCGTCGTACGAGCCGCTCGGCGTCGTACCGCTCCGCCGCGCGCTCGTCCTCGTCCTGGAGAACAAGGCCGTGTGCCTTGAGGAGTCCGGCGCCTTTCTGCACAGCGCAACCGTCACCGTCCCCGCACCCAGCGTGGTCCGGCTCAAGCGATTCGTACGGGTTCCCTATCGGGGGCCCGTTCCTCTCACCCGCCGTGCGCTGTTCGCGCGCGACGGGGGCCGGTGCATGTACTGCGGTGGCGTCGCAACCAGCGTCGACCACGTCATCCCGCGCAGCCGCGGGGGCAAGCACGTCTGGGACAACGTGGTGGCGTCCTGCCGCCGCTGCAATCACGTGAAGGCCGACCGCCACCTCGGCGAGATCGGCTGGCGCCTGCGTCACAAACCCGCCCCGCCCACCGGTCTGGCCTGGCGCATCATCGGCACCGGCCATAGGGACCCGCGCTGGCTGCCGTACCTGCAGCCGTACGGCGCGGACGACGCCCTGGCCCGGATCGACGGCATCTCCGCCTGAGGATCCGGGCCTTCGCATTCCCGCGGTGAGCCGAGGGCGACCTGACGGCCACCCGGACGGACACCGGGGCGGCACCGGGGAGACCCCCGTCCACCCCGGTGCCGTCGGTGTGCCCGCCGCGCTCGGCCCTCAGGCGCACGCCCCCCTCAGGTGTAGCGCAGCTCCGCCGGGCGCAGCGTGCGCCGCAGCAGGGGCAGCGAGGTCGCCGCGGCCAGCAGGCAGACGCCGTACACCGCGACCGGGACCAGCAGCCCCTCCCAGGGCGTCGAGAAGGTGCCGTCGTCGCTGAGCGACGCGTACCCCGCGCCGATCACCATGCCGCCGATCCCCGCCAGCAGCACCGCGGGCGCCAGCGGCAGCGCGGTCTCCAGCAGCAGCGCCCGCCCCAGCACGCGCTGCGGCACCCCGGCGGCGGTCTGCGCGGCCAGCCCCCGGCGCCGGGCGGCCAGCGACTCGGCGGTGCCGACGGCGAGCGCGCCCAGCACGATCAGCAGGGCCACGCCGATCGCGGCGGCGGTCAGATTCAGCCCCGTCTCGTAGAAGGAACGGTCCTCCGCCAGGTGCTTGTCGGAGTCCAGGACCGCCAGGAGCACCTGCCGGACCCCGGCGAACCCGGTGGCGACGACCGTCACCAGCAGCACCGCAGCATGCGTACGGGCCGCCGCCCACGGATCGTCCCGCAGCCGCTCCGCCGCGATCAGCACCGCGGGGCTGTCGGTCCGCGCGGCCAGCCGGCGCCCCACCAGCCCCGAGACCGCCCCCGCCAGCCACACCGCGCCCATGCCGACGACGACCACCCCGGCGAGCACCCCGAGCGGCCCCTCGGGACCGGGCCGCGGTGTGCCGGCGAGCCGTACCAGCGAGCCCACCGCCGCCGCGACGAACGCCAGCGCCGCCAGCAGGAACAACAGCCCCGGCCGGGCGTGCCGGCGCACCCGGCGCACCTCGCCCAGCGGCGAGGCCACCACCCGGCGCAGCGCCGACACGCTCACCAGCGCGCCCAGCACGGGCACCGCGACCGCCACCGCGGCGATCCCGGCCCAGGCCAGGGCCGGCGGGTTCTGCCACTGGGTGAGCAGCATCAGCGCCGAGAACACCGAGGCGACCGCCGAGCCCACCGCGCAGGCCAGCCCCGTCTCGGCCGCCGCGATCCGGCGCACCTGCCAGGGCGAGGCCCCCGCCAGACGCAGCCCCGCCAGCCGCCGGTCGCGGTGCACGGCACCGATGCGCGCGCACTGCCCGAGGAACCCGAACACCGGCACCAGCAGCAGGAGCAGCGCGGTGATCACCCCCGAGCGCTCGCCGGGCCGGTCGAGCAGGCCGTTGCCCACGGACACGCGGTACTGGCCCTCCAGCGACGCCAGCACCACCGCCGCCAGCGCGAACCCGGTCGCCAGCAGCGCCCCGAAGGCGGTCAGCGCGATCCGCCACCACTCGTGCCGGTCCGAACCGGACACCAGCAGCCGGGCCAGCCGCAGATCGGACCTCAGCCCCTTCACGGCCCTCACCGGATCACCGCCGACGCGTCCGCGCCCTCGGCCACCACCGTGCCGTCGCTCAGCGACACCTCCCGGTCGGCGTACGCCGCCACCCGCGCGTCATGCGTGATCAGCAGGACGGCGGTGCCCGCCTCGCGGGCGGTATGGGCCAGCGCGGTCATCACCTGCTCCCCGGCCAGCGAGTCCAGCGCCCCGGTCGGCTCGTCGGCGAAGACCACCCGCGGGCCGGTCACCAGGGCGCGCGCCAGCGCCACCCGCTGGGCCTGTCCGCCGCTCATCTCGCCGGGCCGCAGCTCCTCCTGCCCGCGCACCCCGAACCGCTCCAGCCACTCCGTGCCCGCCGCCCGGGCCTCCCTGCGGCCGCGCCCGGCCAGCAGCAGCGGCAGCGCCACGTTGTCCAGCGCGGTCAGTTCCGGGATCAGCTGCCCGAACTGGAACACCACCCCGAACTCGGTGCGCCGCAGCTCGCTCAGCCGCGCCTCGGGCAGCCGGTCCAGGCGTTCCCCGCCGTAGCGCACCTCGCCCGCGTCCGGGCGGACGATGCCCGCCATGCAGTGCAGCAGCGTGGACTTGCCGCTGCCGCTGGGGCCGGTGACGGCGAGGATCTCGCCGGCCGCGAGCTCCAGACGGGCGCCGCGCAGGGCCTTGGTCGCCCCGTGCGCCTTGACCAGGTCACGGGCCACGAGCAGCGGGGTCGTAGCGGTACTAGTGCTCATACGGTGTCCACTTCCGCGGTGAGGGAGGCCAGCCGGGCGCCGGTGGTGGTCATCCAGCGCAGGTCGGCGTCGAGGTGGGTCAGGGCGTAGTCGGCCGACAGGACCGTCGACAGATCCGCTCCGGGGGCGGTCTTGACCGCCGTGAGCTCGCGCATGCGGGCCATGTGCGCGGCGCGCTGGTCGCGCAGATAGGTCTCCGGGTCGCCGGCGGCGAGGATCGCGACGACGACCTTGGCGAAGATCTCGTTCGCGACGAACGGCGCGGGCGGGGTGACCTCGGCCGCCCACCGGGCCAGTTCGCGCGCGCCGTCCTCGGTGGTCCGGTACAGCGTGCGCTCCGGGCCCCCGTCGGAATCGGTGCCGTCGACCTCGGCCAGTCCGTCGCGGACCAGCCGTTGCAGGGTCGTGTACACCTGCCCGTAGGCCAGCGGGCGGGCCTGCGGGAAGCGTTCGTCGTGCCGTCGCTTGAGGTCGTAGCCGTGGCTGGGACCTGCGGCGAGCAGCCCGAGCAGGATGTGGCGGGTGCTCATGGAGATCATTATGTACCGCGTACATGTACTGAGTGAATAGTGGGCGGGCGAGAACTTCCGCGGGAGCCGGGAAAATCCGCGGGGGCTGGGCGCGCACTCGACGGGGATTGTGGCGACACGCGGTATTCGTCAGGAGCTACGTCTGCCGCCGTGCCCGCTGGGTAGGGCTGCTGTAGTCCCTGTCCTCGCTCCGTCCCGTCCCGGACGGAGCTTCAGATCAAGGAGGCCCCCGTGGCCGCTTCGGCACACCTTCTGCTCTCGGCCCTCTCCAAACGCCCGGCGGAGCCCACCGCCGAGCCCGTGCGCGTCTTCCCCACCCGGAGCGCCGAGCCGGTGCGCGTGTTCTCCGCCGCCGACGCCGAGCCCGTACGGGCGTCCGCCACCGGCGCACCCGTACGCGTGTTCTCCGCCGAGAGCACCTGCTCCCAGACCCCGCTGACCAGCGAACCCCCGCTGCCCGACGCCGAACCCCTCACCAGCGAGCCGCCGCTCGCCGCCCCGGACCCCCACTCCACGAGGCCGTAGATGACCGAACCCACCCCGGACCGGCCCCTGGACGAGGAGCTGGCCCGACTCGCCGAACTGCACGGCGTCGCCACCTCCTACCGCCCCGCCCCCGACCGCACGGTCACCGCCTCCCCCCTCGCCGTCGTCCGCGTCCTCGCCGCCCTCGGCGTCGACGCGGACACCCCCGACGCGGTCCGGGCGGCGCTCGCCGCCCGCGAGCGGGAGTCGGCCCAGCGGCTGCTGCCGCCCACGGTCGTCCTGTGGGAGGGCGGCATCCCCGCCGCGCTCGGCGCACTGCCCGCCGGGACGCGGCTGCGGGTCGAGACCGAGCAGGGCGAGACCTACGACGGCGAGGGGGCCCTCGTACGCCTCCCGCCCGGCGTGCACCGGCTGGCCGCCGCCGCGCCCGACGGACGGACCGCGCAGGCCCATCTGATCGTCGCCCCGCGCCGGCTGCCCACCCCGCGCGGACGGTCCTACGGCCTGCTGGTGCAGCTCTACTCGCTGCTGTCCCGGCGCTCCTGGGGCATGGGCGACCTCGGCGACCTCGGCGAGCTCACCGCCTGGGCCGGACGAGCGCTCGGTGCCGGGTTCGTGCAGGTCAACCCGCTGCACGCGGCCGTGCCCGGCGCCCCCACCGACCCCTCCCCCTACCGGCCCTCCTCCCGCCGCTTCCCCGACCCCGTCCATCTGCGCGTCGAGGACGTCCCCGAGTTCGCCCACGTCCAGGACCGCGAGCGGGTCGCGGAACTGCTCGAACGGGCCGCCCGGCTCAGGGAGTCGGTGCTCGACAAGGGCGAACTGATCGACCGGGACGCCGTCTGGGAACTCAAGCGCGCGGCCCTGGAACTGGTGCGCGAGGTGCCGCTCGGGCCCGGACGCCGGGCCGCCTACGGCGACTTCCTCGCCGCCCAGGGCCAGGCCCTGGAGGACCACGCCACCTGGAACGCCCTCGCCGAGGTGTACGGCGGCGAGACCGGACAGTGGCCCGAGGCGCTGCGCGACCCGCGCTCCGCCGCCACCGCCCGCGCCCGCCGCGACCTGATGGACCGCGTCGACTTCCACACCTGGCTCGCCTGGCTCACCGACAGCCAACTGGCCGCCGCCCAGCGCGTCGCCCGCGAGGCGGGCATGCCCGTCGGGATCGTGCACGACCTCGCGGTCGGTGTGCATCCCGAGGGCGCGGACGCCTGGGCCCTCGGCGAGTTCTTCGCCGCCGGCATGTCGGTGGGCGCCCCGCCCGACGCCTTCAACGCCCGCGGCCAGGACTGGGGGCTGCCGCCCTGGCGCCCCGACCGGCTCGCCGAGTCCGGCTACGCCCCCTTCCGGGCGCTGCTGCGCGCCCTGTGCGGCTACGCCGGCGCCCTGCGCATCGACCACGTCATGGGGCTGTTCCGGCTCTGGTGGGTCCCGCAGGGCCTGCCGCCCACCCAGGGCGCCTACGTCCGCTACGACGCCGAGGCCATGCTCGCCGTGCTCGTGCTGGAGGCATCGCGGGCGGGAGCCGTCGTCATCGGCGAGGACCTGGGGACCGTGGAGTCCGGGGTGCGCGAGGCGCTGCGCGAGCGCGGTGTGCTCGGCACGTCCGTGCTGTGGTTCGAGCGCGACTGGGACGGCGACGGGCTGCCGCTGCCCCCCGAGTCCTGGCGCTCCGACTGCCTCGCCACCGCCACCACCCACGACCTCCCGCCCACCGCCGCCCGCCTCACCGGCGAACACGTCGAACTGCGCGACCGGCTCGGCCTCCTCGCCCGCCCCCTCGCCGAGGAGCGCGCCGAGGCCGCCACCGACGTCGCCGAGTGGCTGGCGGTGCTCACCCGGCTCGGCCTGCTGGAGGGCACCGGCGGCGGCTGCGACGTCTCCTCCGAGGAGGCCCAGGTCCAGGCCGTCCACCGCTTCCTGGTGCGCACCCCGGCCCGCCTCGTCGGCCTCTGGCTCCCGGACGGCACGGGCGACCGGCGACCGCAGAATCTGCCGGGTACGTGGGACCAGTACCCGAACTGGCGGCTTCCGGTCGCCGACGCGGAGGGGCGGGCGATGACGCTGGAGGACGTGGCGTCCTCGGGGCGGCTGCGGGCGCTGGCGGAGGTGCTGCGGGCGGGGGTGGGACCGGCAGGCCGCGAGGGCGTGCGGGACGGGGGACGGCACGGGGCGCGGGGCGGTGCGGGCCCGGCGCCGGGAGGGGCGCGGGAGGCGGAGTGACGCGGGGAGCGGGGCGGTGCGGGCCCGGCGCCGGGGGCCCCCGCGCGCCTATACGGACCCCCGGGCGCGCGGCCCCGACCGGCGTTCGCTACTTTTGCACCGTGGACAAGAAGAACGCCCTGCGCGCCGGCGCCCTGGCCGCCGGTACGACGCTGATGATGCTGCTCATGTCGTCCCCCGCGCTCGCGCTGACGCGTGACGACGGTGACGACCCCGGCACGGGCCTGAGCGTCATCGAGACGCTGGGCCTGTTCGTGATCGCCCCGCTCGCCCTGTTCGCGGTCATCACCGGCCTGGTGATGGTCCTGGACCGCTCGGCGTACAAGGTCGAAAAGCCCAAGCTGAAGGCCAAGGCCAAGGCACGCGCCTGACCTGACATCACCCCGCTCTTTCCGAGGGCGCCGCTTCCGCCGTACCTGGCGGGGCGGCGCCCTCGGCGTTTCCAGGGGCCGGCCCGCTCGGGCCCCCTCGGACGGGTCAGCGCGCGGGACGGACCGGTTCGCGGGCCATGAACACGTCCACCGGGTCCTCGGACTCCGTCATGAAGCCGTGGCGTTCGTACAGCCGGCGGGCCGCGCTGCCCTGCAGGACGTTCAGCCGGACGCGGATGCCCCACCGGTCGCAGGTGCCGAGGAGGTGGCGGAGGACGGAGGTGCCGATGCCCCGGCCGTGGTGCACCGGGTCGAGGTAGAAGTGCTCCAGCCAGAAGCCGTCCGGGGACGGGCGCAGGGCCACGCAGCCGGCGAAGGTGTCCGCGACCTCGATGATCCAGGTGTGGGTGGGGCCGAAGGCGTCGCGCAGCCGCTGGCGGACGCGGTGGTCGTCGTAGCGGCCGAGGCGTTCGAGGTCGGGGCGCATGACCTCGGCGCGCAGGTCGGCGATCTGTTCCACGTCGGTCGCCGTGGCCGGGCGCAGTGCCCAGTCCGCCATCGTGGTCTCCTAGCCGGTCTGGGTGTTGGCGAGCAGTTTGCGCAGCAGGTCGGCCAGGCGGTCCGCCTCGTCCGGGTCCAGGGTGGACAGGGCGTCGCTCTGGAGGGCGAGGCCGGCGCCGACCGCCTCGTCGATGAGGTCCAGGCCCTCCTCGGTGAGGGTGACCTGGAGGCCGCGGCGGTCGTGCGGGTCGGGGGAGCGGCGCAGCAGGCCCGCGCGCTCCAGCTTGTCCAGGCGGCCCGTCATGCCGCCGGTGGTGAGCATCAGCGTGGAGGACAGCTGGCGCGGCGAGAGGGTGTACGGCTCGCCGGAGCGGCGCAGCGTGGCGAGGACGTCGAACTCGCCGCGGGAGATCCCGAACTGGGCGTACCGCTTCTCCATCCGGTCGCCCATCGCGCGCGAGAGCCGGTAGATGCGGCCGAAGACCTCCATCGCCTTGGTGTCGAGGTCGGGGCGTACGGCCGCCCACTGGCCGATGATCGCGTCGACCGCGTCCCGAGGGCGGTCCTGGGGTTCGGGGTTCGGGTTCATGGCAGGAGTATCCGTCCCGGTTCGGTGGGCCGCAAGAAAGTGGCTCGCTGGCAAGTGGATCAGTGACAAGTGGATCAGAGCTAAGTCTCTTGCAAATGAGTTGCTTAGCGCTAAGCTACTTTCCACCAAGTCACTTCCCGGTGAGCCGTCTCGCCGGGCACGGGCACCGGCACACCAGGGGGCGTCATGCGGCAGAAGGACCAGCGGACAGCGGGAGAGTGGGCGCTGCCCCTCGCCGCCGCCGTCAACGGGATCGGGATGGGCATGTACATCCCGTTCACCCTGGTGTTCTTCCACTACGTCACGGGGCTGTCCTTCGCCGTCGTCGGCGCGGTCCTCACGGTCACCGGTCTCGCCGGTCTCGGCGCGCTCCCCGTCGCCGGGGCGGCGATCGACACCTACGGCGCCAAGCGGGTGCTGTACGCGCTCTACGGTGTGCGGGTCGCCGGCTTCGCCCTGTACCCCTTCGCCCAGTCCCTGGCCGCCTTCGCCGCCGTCGCCCTCGTCACCGCCGCCGCCGACCGGGCCTTCCCGGCCGTCAACCAGTCGCTGATCGGCGAGGTGGCCAGGGGAGAGGGGCGCGACCGGCTCCAGGCATCCACCCGCGCGCTGCAGAACGGCGGCAACGGCGCCGGAGCCCTGCTCGCCACGTTCGTCATCGCCTTCGCCGGCCCCGCCGGATACACCTACACCGCCTGGGGCAACGCCCTGGCCTTCGCCCTCGCCGCGCTGCTGGTGCGCCCGCTGAAGCCGGTCCGCTCCGACCGGGCGGCCACCGCGCCCCGCGCCGGAGCCGGTTACCGCCTCGTGCTCGCCGACCGGCCCTTCCTCGTCGTCACCGGCGCCAACTTCCTCAACGCCCTCAGCTACTCCGCCCTGTCGGTGCTCTTCCCGCTCTTCATCGTGCAGTGGCTCGACGGCCCGGCCGTCCTCACCGGCTCCGCCTTCACCGTCAACACCGTGCTGTGCGCCCTCGCCGGGGTCTACGTCGGCTCCCGCGTCCGGCGGACGGGCGCCCGGCGCACCCGGGCCGCGGCACTGGGCGGGGGACTGTTCGCCGCCGCGTTCGCCGCGAACATCGTGCTGGGCTCGCTGCGGCCGCAGAACGACACCGTGCTGGGCACCGTCCTCGTCGCCGTCGTCGTCCTCTACACCCTGGGCGAGCTGATCCACAGCCCGGCCGCCGAGGTGCTCGCCGTGTCGGCGGCGCCCGAGGAACTGCGCGGGCGGTACATGGCGGCCTACCAGATCTCCTGGTCCCTGGCGAAGGCGGTGGCGCCCTCGCTGTTCACCTTCCTCCTCGCCCTCGACGGCCGCGCCCCCTGGGCCGTGCTCATCGCCACCTCCGCGCTCGCCGCCGCCCTGCTCATCCGCGTCGAACGCCGGCTCCCGGCCGAGGCGGTCCGCCCGCTGCCGGTGACGGTCGCCCGCGGCGCCGAGCCCGCGAAGCCCGCGCCCCTCGCCGCCTGACCCCCGTACTCCCCGACGGCCTCCCCGCGGCCCTCCTCGCCCTCACCCCTCGTACGCCCGAAAGGACCCGGTCATGAAGCGGTCCGCCACCGTGCTGCTCACCGCCCTCGCCCCGATCTCCTGGGGCACCACCTACGCGGTCACCACCGAGTTCCTCCCGCCCGACCGCCCCCTGTTCACCGGCCTGGTGCGGGCCCTGCCCGCCGGACTGGTGCTGCTGGCCCTCGCCCGGGTGCTGCCGCGCGGCGCCTGGTGGTGGAAGGCGGCGGTGCTCGGCGCCCTGAACATCGGCGCGTTCTTCCCGCTGCTGTTCCTGTCGGCGTACCGCCTGCCCGGCGGCATGGCCGCGGTCGTCGGCTCGGCCGGCCCGCTCTTCGTGGTCGGACTGTCGGCGGTGCTGCTCGGTCGGCGGGCCACCGTGCGCTCGGTGCTCGCCGGGATCGCGGCGGCGTTCGGGGTGAGCCTGGTCGTGCTGAAGGCGGCCGGCGCGCTGGACCTCGTCGGCGTGCTCGCGGCCGTCGCCTCCACGGCGTCGATGTCCACCGGCACCGTGCTGACCAAGAAATGGGGACGCCCCGACGGGGTCGGCCCGCTCGCCCTGACGGCCTGGCAGCTGACCGCCGGCGGACTGCTGATCGCCCCCGTCGCCCTGCTGGCCGAGGGCGCCCCGCCCGCCCTCGACGCCCCCGCGGTCGGCGGCTACCTCTACCTCGCCCTGGGCAACACGGCGGTGTCGTACTGGCTCTGGTTCCGCGGCATCGGCAGCCTCAGCGCCACCCAGGTCACCTTCCTCGGGCCGCTCTCCCCGCTGACCGCGGCCGTGGTCGGCTGGGCCGCCCTCGGCCAGGCGCTCACGCCGGTGCAGATCGCGGGCATGGCGCTGGCGTTCGGGGCGACGATCGCCGGACAGCTCGGCGGGAAGCCCGCGACGACCGGAGAATCGTTCAGCAAGTCTGAACGGAAGCCTCAAAAAGTTTCGATGGACGTGACAGGTCCCGCGCTGCGACGGTAGACGGCGGCGGCAGCCGAAGGCCGGCGGCGGCAGCCGCGAGCCGGCAGCGGCAACCGCGCCGCCGCCCACCCCGCAGAAAGGACCTCCGTGGCCACAGCCACCCACCCGAAGACCACCACCACCTCCCGTACGAGCCCGAGGACGGCCGCCCCCGTCCTCGGGCTCGCGTGCGCCGCGCTCGCCACCGTCGTCTGGTCCGGCAGCTTCGTCACCTCCCGCGGCCTCGCCGACAGCGTCCCTCCCGTGCAGCACGCCTTCTGGCGCTGGGTGGTGGCGCTCGCCGTGGTGGCCCCCTTCGGTGCGCGGCAGGCATGGCGGCAGCGGGCCCTGATCCGGCGTCACCTCGGCTTCGTGCTCCTGGCGTCCTTCCTCGGGGTCGCCCTCTACAACACCCTCGTCAACCAGGCCGGGCTCACCACCCCCGCCGCCACCATGGGCATGATCATGGCCGCCTCCCCGGTGCTGATGGCCCTCTACGAGCGCGCGGGCGGCGTCCGCCTCGGAGCGCGCCGGGTCACCGGGCTGCTGACGGCGTGCACGGGGGTGCTGATCCTGTGCGGGGGGACCTCGTTCGGCGCGGGCGACCTGTGGATGGTCGCCGCGATGCTCGCCTTCGGCTCCTACAGCGCGCTGCTGCGCCGCCGCCCCGCCGGACTGGGCGGCACCGCCTTCCTGTTCACCACCTTCCTGTGCGGCACGCTGATGCTGCTGCCCGCGCAGGCGGCCAGCCTCGCCGTACAGGGCGGCTTCACGCCGTCGTACGGCACCGTGCTGCCCCTGCTGTACGTCGGGATCGCCTCCTCCGCCGTCGCGTTCTTCGCCTGGAACCGGGCGGTCGCCCTGGTCGGCCCCACCCGCGCCGGGGTCGTGTACTACCTCCAGCCCGTGTGCGTGGCCCTGCTGTCCTGGGCGGTGCTCGGGGAGTCCCTCGGGCCGCGCCAGGCGCTGTGCATGGCGCTGATCCTGGGCGGTGTGGTGCTGGGCGCGGCGGCACGGCGGTGACGTAGGTTGCGGGCCATGGCCGAGTGGGACATCCGGAAACTGCACATCCTGCGCACCCTGCGGGAGGTGGGCACGGTGACCGGCACGGCCCAGGTCCTGCGGATGACCCCGTCGGCCGTCTCCCAGCAGCTCACCGGCCTCGCCAAGCAGCTCGGCGTCCCCCTGCTGGAGGCCCAGGGGCGCCGGGTGCGCCTGACCGACGCGGCCCGGCTGGTGCTGCGGCACGCCGAGGCGGTCTTCGAGCAACTGGAGCGCGCCGACGCGGCGTTGGCGGCCTATGTGCACGGCGAGGCCGGCGAGGTCCGCATCGGCGCCTTCTCCACCGCCGTACCCGCCCTGGTCGTACCGGCCGTACGGGCGCTGCGCTCGGCGGCCCCCGGCGTGACCGTACGGGTCCGGGAGGCGGAGGCCGCCGAGGCGTACGACCTGCTGGGCGCCGGCGAGGTCGACCTCGCCCTGTCGCTGGCGGCCCAGGCGCCCACCGCACGCGACGCCCGCTTCCTGCTGCACCCCCTGCTCGCCGACCCCCTCGACGTGGCCCTCCCGCCCGGCCACCCCCTCGCCGCCGCCGACCCCCTGCACCTGGCCGACCTCTCCGCCGAGCCCTGGATCTTCGGCGGCAGCGGCCCCTGGTCCGACATCACCCGCACCGCCTGCGAGTCCGCCGGCTTCAGCCCCGCCCAGGCCCACTCGGCCTCCGGCTGGACCGCGATCCTGGCCATGGTGGAGGCCGGGATGGGGGTCGCCCTGGTGCCCCGGATGGCCGTCGTACGCCGCGACGGCGTGGTGATGCGGCGGCTGACCGGCGAACCTCCCGTGCGGCACGTGGTCGCCGCGGTGCGGCGCGGCGCCCGTGAGGCCCCGGCCCTGTCCCGCGTGCTGGCGGCCCTGCGCACGGCGTCGGACGACCCGGCCCGCGCGACGGACCGGGCGTGACGGGGTCGGGGGCGGAAGCCGTGTGACCTCTGCGTGCGGGGCGGAAAGGCTGAGTACACCCGTACGTGGGGATCCGCGGCGAACGGGTTCACCGGCCGGGGCGGGAAAGTGACCGCCCTCACAGCGCGTCCGCCCCGCCCCCGGCGCCCGTCCTCACTCCTCCGCGCCGCACACCCTCCGGCCGATGTCCAGCATCGTGCGGACATGCAGTCCCGTCTGCGCGGACAGCGGCACCCAGCGCGGCGCGTACGTCTTCTCCAGTTCCCGGCTCCACTCGCGCACCAGGTCGCCCAGGGCGTCGGCGGTGTGCGGGTCGGTGGGCAGGAGGGCGCGGCGCATCATGGCGGCGGCGCGCAGCGGGATGCGGCGGGCGGCGATGCCGAGGGTGGAGAAGTGGCCGCGGGAACCGGCGCGTTCCTCCTCGGCCCAGGTGGCGGCGACCGAGGGGGCCACCGCGACCAGCTCCAGCGCGGCGTCCCGCAGCGGGGCCAGTTCCTCCGGGACCGCGTGGGCCTGCGGCAGGACGGCGGCCAGCTCGCGGGTGCGGCCGGTGAGCACCTCGCCGACCCGGGCGACCGCCCGCTCCGGCACCGGCTCCGGCCGGGGGTCGCTCACCGCGGCGACTCCCCAGGCGGGCGCCTCGATCAGCGTGGTGAGGGTGCCGTACCGGCGCGGGTACAGCCAGGTGCTCTCGGCGACGAAGCCGCTGGGGTCGCGCTCGCTGCCGGCCCGGTCGGCGGGCAGCAGCAGCACGCCGGGCCGCTCGGGGCGCCAGTCGGGGCCGTCGCAGGGGTGGTCGTCGAGCGGGACGTCCAGCAGCGCGGCGGTGCGCCGGAACGCGGCGACGGCGCCGGGCAGCTCACGGGTCATCATGGCGAAGGCGCCGCCGAACTCGATGCCGTGCAGCGTGAACTGGGCGGCGGGACGCAGCTCGTCGAGGAGCCGGACCAGAGCCGCGGACTCGGGCAGCGGCGCCCGGTGCTCGCCGGGCGCGGGCAGCGACTCGGGCTGGCGGGCGAACGCCGGCCGGTACAGCCGCAGATGGCACTCCTCCAGGGAGGGCGTCGGCTCCTCGGGCTGCCAGCCGTGGGCGAGGTGGGCCCCGTCGGGGTCGAGGCAGAGCAGGAAGTGCCATGAGCAGCCGAGCCGCCGGAGCAGCTGCGGCCGTCCGGCCAGCACACGGGCCAGCCGCAGCGCGGACGCCCCGCCCACGGGTTCGTTGGCATGCGCGCCCGCCACGGTCAGCAGGTGTCTGTCCCCGTGGCCGGCGGTCAGCAGCCACAGCGGGCGGCCGGCCCGGCTCTCGCCGACGGCCCGCAGGCTCATCACGCCGGGCGCGGCGGCGGCCAGCGCGCGGGCCTGCCGCTCCAGTTCGGCCACGGCCGGATACGACGAAGTCCGCACGCCGGCGCTCCGCTCAGGCACCCTGGGAGTTGCTGTCCCCCGTGGTCTCCTTCTTGTCCAGCGGGCGGATCACGATCTTCTCGGCCATGTGAACTCCCCTCCTCGCACAGCGGTCACCAGCGCATCCGACGGAGCAGGAGCCCCGTGGCGCTGCTTCCCGCCAAGCATCGCCGCAGTCGACGCCGGTATCAAGAGCGGGTGTTCGAGAGTCGGTGGAACCCAGGGGCGCCCGTGACAGGACGGGCACCCCGGCCCCGGTCCGCTACTGCTGCGCCGCCGCCGCCGCCGCGTCCGCGGCCTGCGCCCTGAGCGCCCGCTCGACACCCGAGCGGGACTCCGAGACCAGGCGGCGCAGGGCCGCGCCCGGCTCGGCGGACGCCAGCCAGGCGTCCGTGCGGTCCAGGGTGTCCTGGGAGACCTGCACCGACGGGTACAGGCCGACCGCGATCTGCTGGGCCATCTCGTGCGAGCGGGACTCCCACACGCCCTTCACCGCGTCGAAGAACTTCTCGGTGTAGGGGGCGAGCAGCTCCCGCTGGTCGGTCTGCACGAAGCCGCCGATCACCGCCTCCTGCACGGCGTTCGGGAGCTTGTCGGACTCCACGACCGACGCCCACGCCTCCGCCTTGGCCTCCGGCGTCGGACGCGCGGCCCGCGCGGTGGCCGCGTGACGCTCACCGGCCGCCGTCCTGTCCCGCTCGTACTCGCTCGCGATCTCCGCCTCGTCGAACCGGCCGACGGCCGCGAGGCGCTGCACGAACGCCCAGCGCAGCTCGGTGTCCACGACCAGGCCCTCGATCGACTGCGAACCGTCCAGCAGGCCCTCCAGCAGGTCCAGCTGCTCCGGCGTACGGGCCGTCGCCGCGAAGGCGCGCGCCCACGCCAGCTGGTGGTCGCCGCCCGGCTCGGCCGCGCGCAGGTGGGCGAGCGTGGCGTCCGTCCAGCGGGTCAGCAGCGCCTCGCGGGCGGTCGGGTCGGCGTACAGGTCGATGGCGAGCTTCACCTGCCGCTGCAACGACTGCACCACGCCGATGTCGGACTCCTTGCCGATGCCGGACAGCACCAGGGACAGGTAGTCGCGGGTGGCGAGCTCCGCGTCCCGCGTCATGTCCCAGGCGGACGCCCAGCACAGGGCGCGCGGCAGGGAGGCGTCGAAGTCGCCGAGGTGCTCGGTGACGAAGGCCAGCGACTCCTCGTCCAGGCGGACCTTGGCGTACGACAGGTCGTCGTCGTTGAGCAGCACGACGGCCGGGCGGCGCCGGCCCACCAGCTGCTCGACGGCCGTCAGTTCGCCGTCCACGTCCAGCTCGACGCGGTCGGAGCGCACCAGCTTGCCGGACACCTCGTCGAGGTCGTACAGGCCGACCGCGATGCGGTGCGGGCGCAGCACCGGCTCGCCCTTGGCACCGGCCGGGAGCGCCGGGGCCTCCTGGCGGATGGCGAAGGAGGTGATGACGCCGTCGGCGTCGACGGAGACCTCCGGTCGCAGGATGTTGATGCCGGCCGTCTCCAGCCACTTCTTCGACCAGGTCTTCAGGTCGCGGCCGGAGGTCTCCTCCAGGGCGCCCAGCAGGTCGGACAGGCGCGTGTTGCCGAACGCGTGGCGCTTGAAGTACGCCTGCACGCCCCGGAAGAACTCGTCCTCGCCGACGTACGCGACGAGCTGCTTGAGCACGCTCGCGCCCTTGGCGTACGTGATGCCGTCGAAGTTGACGAGCACGTCGTCCAGGTCGCGGATGTCCGCCATGATCGGGTGCGTGGACGGCAGCTGGTCCTGCCGGTACGCCCATGTCTTCATCGAGTTGGCGAACGTCGTCCACGAGTGCGGCCAGCGCGACTCGGGGTGGGCGGCCTGGCAGGCGATCGACGTGTAGGTGGCGAACGACTCGTTCAGCCACAGGTCGTTCCACCACTCCATGGTGACCAGGTCGCCGAACCACATGTGGGCCAGCTCGTGCAGGATGGTCTCCGCGCGCACCTCGTACGCCGCGTCGGTCACCTTCGAACGGAACACGTACTGGTCGCGGATGGTCACCGCGCCCGCGTTCTCCATCGCGCCCGCGTTGAACTCCGGCACGAAGAGCTGGTCGTACTTCTCGAACGGGTAGGCGTAGTCGAACTTCTCCTGGAACCACTCGAAGCCCTGCCGGGTCACCTCGAAGATGGCGTCCGAGTCCAGGAACTCGGCGAGCGAGGGGCGGCAGTAGATGCCCAGCGGCACCGACTGGCCGTCCTTCTCGTACACGCTGTGCACCGAGTGGTACGGGCCCACGATCAGCGCGGTGATGTACGTCGAGATCCGCGGCGTCGGCGCGAACACCCAGACGTTGTCCTTGGGCTCCGGGGTCGGCGAGTTGGAGACGACGGTCCAGCCCTCGGGCGCCTTCACGGTGAACTGGAAGGTGGCCTTCAGGTCCGGCTGCTCGAACGACGCGAAGACCCGCCGGGCGTCCGGCACCTCGAACTGGGTGTAGAGGTACGCCTGGTCGTCGACCGGGTCGACGAACCGGTGCAGGCCCTCACCGGTGTTGGTGTACGCGCAGTCCGCGACCACCCGCAGGACGTTGCGGCCCTCGAGCAGGTCCGGCAGCGCGATCCGGGAGTCCTTGAAGACCTCCGCCGGGTCGAGCGCGTCACCGTTGAGCGTCACCTCGTGGACGGCCGGCGCCACCAGGTCGATGAAGGTCTCGGCGCCGCCCCGGGCGACGTCGAAGCGCACCGTGGTCACGGACCGGTAGGTGCCGCCCTCCTGCGCCCCGGACAGGTCGAGATCGATCTCGTACGAGTCGACGGTGAGCAGCTCCGCCCGCTGCTGCGCCTCTTCGCGAGTCAGGTTTGTGCCAGGCACGCGGTCATCTCCTCAGTGCACCTCGTCTGTGTCGGTCCGGTCATCCTTCCATGCGGACGGTCCGATCCGGGAAGGCCGAGGGCCCGCCGCGGGCGACCCGAGGGGAAACCCTCTGCCGGGGAAGCACGGGGAGCGCCATGTCCGTATTCCGCCGGTACGCAGCCCACCCCCGCGCGAGCCTGAGGGCATGACGACGTACATCGCACGGCCGATCGAGCCGACGGTCCTGAAGGAGCTGCGCTCCGCCGACGACCTGGGACGCGAGACGGTCCCCGTCACCGACGAGGAGGGCGGCGCCCCGCTGCGCTGCTGCCTGCGCCACAGCCGGGCGGGGGAGCGGATCGCCCTGGTCTCCTACGCCCCGCTGCGCCGCTGGGCCGCCGGCACGGGCGCGCGTCCGGGGGCGTACGACGAGCAGGGCCCCGTCTTCATCCACGCGCAGGAGTGCCCGGGCCCGCAGGGCGGCGCCCTGCCCTTCACCAACGCCCACCGGGTGCTGCGGCGCTACTCCGCCGACGGGCACATTCTCGGCGGGGAGCTGGTGGAGGACGGCTTCGAGGACGGGCTGCGCAGAGCGTTCGACGACCCGGCCGTGGCGCTGGTCCACGTCCGGGCCGTCGAGTACGGCTGCTTCTACTACGAGGTGCGCAGGCCCTAGCGGTTGCTGCGCAGCTCCTCGGCGACCAGCTCCGCGATCTGCACCGCGTTCAGCGCGGCGCCCTTGCGGAGGTTGTCGTTGGAGATGAACAGGGCGAGGCCGTGCTCGACGGTCTCGTCCTGGCGGATGCGGCCGACGTAGGAGGCGTCCTTGCCCGCCGCCTGGAGCGGGGTCGGGATGTCGGTGAGGACCACGCCGGGGGCGCCGGCGAGCAGCTCGGTCGCCCGCTCGGGGCTGATCGGACGCTCGAAGCGGGCGTTGACCTGGAGGGAGTGGCCGGAGAAGACGGGCACGCGCACACAGGTGCCGGAGACCTTCAGACCGGGGATCTCCAGGATCTTGCGGGACTCGTTGCGGAGCTTCTGCTCCTCGTCGGTCTCGTTCAGACCGTCGTCGACGATGTTGCCGGCGAGCGGGAGCACGTTGAAGGCGATGGGGCGCTTGTAGACGCCGGGCTCCGGGAAGTCCACGGCCTCGCCGTCGTGGGTCAGCTTGTCGGCGTCGGCGATCACCTTCTGCGCCTGGCCGTGCAGCTCGGCGACGCCCGCGAGACCGGAGCCGGAGACCGCCTGGTACGTGGCGACGACCAGCGCCTGGAGGCCGGCCTCCTCGTGCAGCGGACGCAGCACGGGCATCGCGGCCATCGTGGTGCAGTTCGGGTTGGCGATGATCCCCTTGGGGCGGTCCTTGATCGCGTGCGGGTTGACCTCGGAGACCACCAGCGGCACCTCGGGGTCCTTGCGCCACGCCGAGGAGTTGTCGATCACGACCGCGCCCTGGGAGGCGACCTTCTCGGCCAGTGCCTTGGAGGTGGCGCCGCCCGCCGAGAACAGCACGATGTCCAGGCCGGTGTAGTCGGCCGTCGCCGCGTCCTCCACCGTCACGCCGTCCAGGACCGTCCCCGCCGAGCGGGCCGAGGCGAACAGGCGCAGCTCGTCGACCGGGAACTCCCGCTCGGCGAGGATCCTGCGCATGACCGTGCCGACCTGGCCGGTGGCTCCGACGATTCCTACCTTCACGGGGACTCCTCTGCGTGACGTTCCTGTGCGTGCCCGGACGGCCGGGACCCTTCCATCATGCGGGGGACCCCGGCGTTCGTGTCCAATCGTTTGCCCGAGGGGTGGACGATCACCCCTGTGATCCGTGCGTCCCGGTCGTCCGGTCGCCGACCGCGCGGGCGTGGAGAATTCCTTCCGAGATGCGGTAAGGGCCGGAAGTTGCGCCGACTCCACGCCGGGGGAGACAGGTTTTCGCCCAGCGCCTGAAGCCGCGCGCCCCCGCTCGGGGAGAGGCACCTCACCTCGGCGGTGGCTGCGGTGTGACGTACGACTCCCCGTCCGGCGCCCTTTTCCGCGATCGGTCCGAACGTTTCCGCCCCCGTCCGCGTCATAGGGGAAACGCGGCGAGGAGAGGGGTGGCTGTGCTGCGCAGAAAGGCCCGCCGCGGCCAGGGGGCGGACCACGGGGTGGACGACCCGCTGGACGCGGCGCAGGAACGCCGGGTGCGGGCGGTGCTCGCGCTCGGCGGGGTGCCGCAGGCGGACCTGATGGACGGGGTGCAACAGGTCCGCCTGCGGTTGCTGGAGCGGGCCGCGAGCGGCCGCGAGGCCCCGCGGGACGTCTCGGCGTGGGCGGCGGTGGTCGCCTCCAACCTCGCCATGGACTGGCACCGGGCCAAACGCCGCCAGGAGCGGCTCGGGGAGCGGCTGGCCTCCCTGCGCCAGCACGAGCACCCCTCCGGCGAGGACACCAGCCTGCTCTCCCTCGCCGTCGCGCAGGGCCTGGACGAGCTGCCCGACAACCAGCGGCAGGTGCTCGTCCTGCGCTTCTACGCCGACCTGCCCGTCCGCGGGATCGCCGAGGAGCTCGGCATCCCCGAGGGCACGGTCAAGAGCAGGCTGCACACGGCGGTACGGGCCCTGCGCGCCCGGCTGCACGAGGACGAGGTGGTGTGACGTGACCGTCGAACACGACAGCTTCGACGGAGGCGAGGGCCTCGACGGCGGCGGCCCCGACCCGCTGATGGCCGTCATCACCGGCGAACCGCTGCCGGACGAGGCCCGCGCCGACGCCGCCTTCCTGGCCGCCCACCGCACGGCCGAGGCCGATGTGGCGCTGCTGCGCGAGCAGTTGGGGCTGCTGGGACAGGCCCTGGCGGGTCCTGATCCCCGGCCCGCACCCCGGCCCGCGCCCGTCCCGGTCCCCGTGCGCCGGCGCCGCCCCTTCGTCCTCGGGGTCCGCGTGGTCGGCGTCGCCTGCGCCGTCGGCATGGTCTCCCTGCTGGGCTGGCTCGTCGTGCGGTCGGAGGACGGGATGGGCGCGGCCGACGGCGGCAGCTCGGCCGCCGGTCAGAAGAGCGGCGGCGAGGCCCTGCCGGACACCGGCGGCGGGCAGGACGTCACCGGGCACAGCGCCCCCGGCTACGTCGCCTGCGCCCGGCTCATCGTCGAGGGCGACGTCACCGCCGTGGACCCCGTCCCCGGCACCGGGCACGACAGCATCACCCTGCGCGTCACCCGGTACCTCAAGCCGGCCCGGGGCCAGTCCGTGATCAGCGTCGTCATGCCACGGGACGCGGATCCCCGGCTGCGCGTCGGCGACCACACGCTGATCGGCGTCCCGGCCCGCTCCGCCGCGCCCGACATCTGGAGCGTCGGCGCCGAGGACGTCGCCCGCACCCGCGCCTGGATCACCGAGGCGCTGCCGAAGTCCCGCGCGATCACCTGCCGGTGACCCACGAGAAAGGGGGCGGGCGCCCTCCCGGACACCCGCCCCCCACGGAAGCGTCAGGCCGTCACGGCGTGACCTTCTCGATCTTCACACTGCCCACGCCCGCGACCGTGCCGCGCGCGTTGACCAGCGACACCTGGCCGAAGAACTCCCGGCCCTCGGGCGCCGGGGCGGCCGCCGTGACGCTGCCGGAGACGGTCGCCGAGGCGCCCGTGCCCAGCTGGACCGCGCCGGTGCCGTCCACGGAGACGGAGCCCAGGGCGGCGGAGAAGAACACGTCACGGTAGTCGTAGGCGGTGGAGCCGGAGGGGACCGCGTAGCCCACGACCTTCACGGTGTACGTACCGGCGGCCGGCTTGGCGAGGGAGACGGACTCCTCCGAGTCGCCGTCCGCGTCGTTGCCGACCTCCTTGCCGGAGGCGTCGTACACGTAGAGGTCCAGGTCGGCCCCCGCGTCCGAGACGCCTCCGATGGCGACGTCCAGCGAGGTCGCGCCCTCGGGCACCACGACCGTGGAGGTGTGGGACTCGCCGGTCTTGATGGTCGGGCGGGCGGTCTTCGACGAGCCCAGCGGGCCGCCGACCAGCTTGCCGTCGATCGCGGCGAAGCTGTTGGTCACCTTCCAGGAGGCGGCGGCCGGGGTGCCGACCTTGGCCTCGGGCACGGTCACGGTCTCCGGCTCGAAGGCCGCGCCGAGGACGGCGACGTCCAGCGTGAACGGGTTGTCCAGCAGCGGCGAGGTGCGACGCGACTCGACCTCGATCTCCCAGACGCCGGGCTGCGGGTCGGCGTACGAGCGCACGTCGGGGCGGCAGCCGTTGCCGTTGTTGTAGTTGTTGTAGCAGTTCGGGGTGCCGGTCGGGTCGGACGGGACACCGTAGGGGTGGATGGCGATGAAGCGGGTCTGGCTCTTGTCGGCCAGGCCGCCGATCGCCACCTCCAGCGACTTCGCGCCCTCGGGCACGGTCACGAAGTAGGACTTGTGGCTGTTGCGCTGGACCGAGGAGGACGTCGACCAGGTGTGGTTCAGCGGCGCCGAGACCACGACCGTGGACAGGACCTGCTTGTCGATGCCCTCGGTGCGCGGGTCGTCGACCTCCAGGATCGCGCTCTTGATACCGGCGGAGCGCGGCGCGGCCTCGACCTTGACGGTGACCGGCTGGTTCAGCGGCAGGCTGACCTCGTCGGAGCCGACGATACGGAAGGTGCGGCCCGCGTTGTTCTCGAAGTGCAGCTCGTGCCGGATCGCACGGTCGGCGCCCGTCGTACGGGTGATCGTGATCTCGTACGTCTTCTTCTGGCCGGCCTTCAGGCCGCCCTCACGGTCGTAGAGGCCGGTGCCGTGGCCCGGGGTCTTCAGGAACTGGTCGATCGCGGTGTCGACCGGCGCCTTGACCGTGTACTCGTGGGCCTTGGCGCCGTCGAGGATCGCCTCCCAGGCGTCCTCGATGTTGATCAGGCCGGCGCCCTCCTCGTATGCCTGCACACCGGGGATGTGGTCGGCGGTCGAGGTCAGCGCGGTGCGCAGGGTGGCCGGGGTCAGCTCGATGCCCTTGCGCTTGGCGGCGGACAGCAGCAGCGCGGAGGCGCCGGCGGCCTGCGGGGAGGCCATCGAGGTGCCCTGGAGCATGGAGTAGCCGGGCGGCAGCTGGTAGCCCGCCTCGGTGACCGGGCCGCCGGGCGACCAGGTCTGGGTGGTGTTGATGGCGGCGCCGGGCGCGACCAGGGTCGGCGTGAACCCGCCGTCCTCACGCGGGCCGCGCGAGGAGAACGGCATCATCGCGTACGGCTTCTCCACGGCCGAGCCGTAGTTGGCGGCCCAGGTCTCCTTGGAGATGGAGGCGCCGACGGAGATGACCTTGTTCGCCAGGCTCGGGTCGCCGATGGTGTTGGTGCCGGGGCCGGAGTTGCCCGCGGAGATCACCAGCTGGACGCCGTACTCGTCGATGAGACGGGTGTAGAGCTCGGCGCGCGCGTTGTTGCCGTCGTTCAGCGCCGGCAGGCCGCCGATCGACATGTTGACGATGTCGACACCGCGCTTGGTGACGAGGTCGATCATGCCCTCGGTGAGCGCGACGTTGGTGCAGCCGCCGCTCCAGGTGCAGGCGCGCGAGGAGACCAGCTTGGCGCCGGGGGCGGCACCGTTCATCTCGCCGCCGAACAGGCCGTTGGCGGCGGTGATGCCGGCCACGTGGGTGCCGTGCGAGCCCTCGATGACACCGATGCTGACGTAGTCGGCCTTGGCGCCGGAGGCGTTGTAGACGACGTCCTTGCGGATCTCGACCACGAACGGGATGCGCTCGGCGATCGCGGTCGCCGGGTTGTCCGTGCCGAACCAGCCGACCTGGAAGCCGTCCTTGTACGGCTTCATGGCCTCGTCGTCGGTGAAGTCGAGGTTGTCGTTCAGGTCGACGCGCACGGTGCCCGCGGCGGCGTCGTACAGCACGCCCCAGACGTCCGTCTTGTCGCCGTCGCGGTTCATGTCCCCGTCCATGTCGCCGCCGATGGTGGCCGACTCGGAGAAGTAGTTGAACCGGTAGGAGCCCTCGGGCGCCTTGAACGTCTCGGTGCCCAGCGCCGGGGTGGTGATGGCGAAGGTGGGACCGGCCACCGAGGTGGTCATCCGGCGCCAGGTGCCGTCGCCGTCGGCGACCGGGTCGGTCGCGGTGACCCAGTCGACGATCTTGCGCTCGCCGGTGGTGGTCTTCTGCAGCGCGGGGTGGCCGAGGTCCACACCCGAGTCCAGGATGCCGATGGTGATGCCGCGGCCGTCCGCCTTCGGGTGGTCCTCGACGAACTCGACGGCACCGGTCTCGAAGGACGGGTTGTACGGGTTCTCGGCCGGGGTGTCCTTGCCCGGTGCCGGGTAGCTGCCCGCCGTGGCGGCCGGGGCGCCCTTGGAGCGGTCGGCGGCCGGGGTCGGGTCGTCCAGCGCGATCTCCTGGCGCAGGTCGATGCCGTGCACGGAGGAGAGCTTGGCGGCGGCGGCGATGGCCGCGTCCGCCTTCGCGGTGGGGACGGTGGCCCGGACGTAGCCGAGCTCGTCGTGGGTACGGCCCACCAGGCCGCCCTCGACGGAGTCCAGCTGCCGGGCGACCTGCTCGGTCTGGCCGGGCGCGGTCGCGACCATCATCGTGACCGTCTTCTCGCCGTCGGCCTTGGCCTCGGCGAGCAGGTCGGCGTCGTCGGTGCCCAGCTTGGCCTGGGCGGACTTGACGCCGGGGTCGGCGGCGGCGGGGCCGTTGTCGTCGGCGAAGGCGACGGGGATCGGCGCGCACAGAGCGGCCACCAGACCCGCGGCGACGGCTATGCGAGCCGTGCGTCTGGTGGCCGATATGGAGTCGCGCTGGGGGTGGTTGGTCATCGGCATCCCTTGCACGTAAAGGACGTAAAGGATCGAGCATCCGGAATGCGCTCCCGGACGACCGCTCAGCCTTACGCAAGGGACTGCTTTTTGGGGAGAGTTGACCGAACCGAAATGGATGTGTGGGGAAAACCCGCTATGCGGTGTGCGGTGATTGGTCCGCTGGCGTCCGTTTGCGCTCAGGTGTCCTTGCCGCGCGCGTAGTGCCGGGACGCCTTCGCGCGGTTGCCGCAGACCGCCATCGAGCACCAGCGCCGGGTGCCGTTGCGCGAGGTGTCGAAGAAGTGCAGGACACAGGCGTCGTGGGCGCAGGCGCGGATGCGGTCGGGTGCGGTGGCGAGCAGCTCCAGATAGTTGCGGGCGGCCAGCCAGGCCGGCCCCCAGGCGGGGTCGGCGAACTCGGGCCGCTCGCCGGGGCCGTCCGCGCCGAGGGTCGGCCGGATCCGCCCGTGCGCGAGCACCGCGTCCACCGCGGCGGCGCCCTCGGCGAGCGTGCCGTCCACCGCCGCCTTCAGCGCGTCCCGCGCCCGCAGGGTGTGCCCGAGGGTCGCCTCGTCCGCCGCGAACCGGTCCTCGAGCCCGTTCGCCGCCAGCCACACCGCGAGCCCGTCGGTGCCGGTCAGCAGGTCCTGGAGCTGCCCGTCGTGCACCCACCGGGTGTTCAGCAGGTCCAGGGCGAGCGGCTCGCCGGTGAGGGGGCGGGGGTCTGCGGGCATGTGGGGCTCCCTTCGCGCTAACCGCTCAAGAGTACGTGACCGGTTGACACCCCTCGATTCTAACCACTAATGTCATGAACACAGGTTAGAGAACATCTGAGCCAGCCGAAGGGGACAGCCATGACCAGCACCGCCCTGCACACCGGACACATCGGCCTGAACGTCACCGACCTCGACCGCTCCCTCGCCTTCTACCGGGACGTCCTCGGCTTCGCCCTGCTCGGCGAGGGCAAGGAGGAGGGCCGCCGTCATGCCTTCCTCGGCCAGGACGGCCGGCTGCTGCTCACCCTCTGGCAGCAGGCGGGCGAGCCCTTCGACACCGGCCGCGCCGGACTGCACCACCTGGCCTTCGAGGCGGAGTCCATCGACCGGGTCCGGGAGTACGAGCGGGCCCTGAAGTCCTACGGTGTCGACTTCGCCTACGACGGCGTGGTCGCCCACCGCGAGGGCGCCGCGTCCGGCGGCATCTTCTTCCACGACCCGGACGGCACCCGCCTGGAGATCTCCGTGCCGACCGGCGCCGAGGACGCCCCCGCGCCCGCCGAGTCCGCCCCCACCTGCGGCTTCTTCTAGAGCCTCGACCGGTGACGCCATGACCGTCTACCACGCGGGCTCGCGCGCCCTGCAGGACCGGCTCGGCGTGCGCGAACTCGCCGACCACGTCGGCCGCTCCATCGGACCCGGCATCAAACCGGTGGCCGCGGCCTTCCTGGAGCGCCAGCCGCTGCTGATCGCCGGAGCGGCCGACCCGGCCACCGGCACCGTCTGGGCCTCCCCGCTGACCGGCGAGCCCGGCTTCGCCCGCGCCACCGGCCCGCACACCGTCTCGGTAGCGGCCCGCCCCGGCCCGGCCGACCCGCTCGCCACGGCCCTCACCTCCCCCGGCACCCCCGTCGGCACCCTCACCCTCGATCCGCGCACCCGCCGCCGGATGCGTCTCAACGGCCGCATCCGGCCCTCCGTGCGCGGCATCGCGATCGACGCCGACCGGGTCTTCTCCAACTGCCCGAAGTACCTGCAGAAACGGGAGTCCTACGAGGTCGTGCCCGACCGCGCCCCCGGCCCCGCCCGGCACGGCACCGAACTGACCGGGGACCAGGCGGCGTTCGTCGCGGCGGCCGACACCTTCTTCCTGGCCACCGTCCACTCCGGCGGCGCCGACGCCAGTCACCGCGGCGGCAACCCCGGCTTCGTCGAGGTCGTCTCCCCACGCGAACTGGCCTGGCGGGACTACCCCGGCAACTCCATGTTCCTCACCCTCGGCAACCTCGCCGCCGACCCCCGCGCGGGCCTGCTGTTCCTCGACTGGACCCACGGCACCGCCCTGCGCCTGACCGGCGAGGCCCGCACCGACATCGCCGCGGACGGCACCCGCACGGTCCGCTTCACCCCGAGGGAGGTGATCGAGACACCCGCGGCCGTACCGCTGCGCTGGTCCGCACCGCTGTACTCGCCCGCCAACCCCGTACCGGCGCGCTAACGTCCCAGGATGCGAAGGAGATTGAGGGTGGCGGCCTACGCCGTGTGCGTACGGGACGGCCGGCTCCTGCTCGCCCGCTCGGCGAACGACGACGGTGTCCCGGAGTGGGTGCTGCCCGGCGGCGGCATGGAGCACGGCGAGGACCCCTACGACACCGTCCGGCGCGAAGTCGCCGAGGAGACCGGTTACCGCATCGAGGTCACCGGCCTCCTCGGCGTGCACTCCCACCGCCTCGAGCGGCCCCGCCGCCTGCGCCGCCCGGTCGACCACCACGGCGTGCGGATCGTCTACGAGGGGCGCGTGACCGGTGGCGAACTGCGCCCCGAGACCGGCGGTTCCACCGACCTCGCCGCCTGGCACGACCTCGGCGCGGTGCCGGACCTGCGGCGCATCGCGCTCGTCGACATCGCCCTGCGGCTGTGGCGCGAACGTCCGGCCGGGGGCAGGGGCTGACGCCCGGCGGCGATCGGCCGAAAGGCGCTCAACCGGGGCGAGGCAGGGCAACCTTCACCCCGCTTCCCGGGTTATTCCCCCCGACCGAGCCGATCTCCGGCCCGCCTCGACGGGCGGGGCCGGCGAGAAGGGGGAGCACGACATGACCGTACGAGCACGACGGACGCGCATCGCCCTGGTCGCGGCGACCGCCGCCGCCCTGTCCATGGCCCTGGCCGCACCTGCCCTGGCCGCACCCGCACACGCGCCCGCGTCCACCACCGCACGGCACCAGCGCCAGCAGGCGACGTACGACGCGATGCGCGCCGCCGTGCGCGACGGCGTCCCCGGCGTCACCGCCGCCGCGCGGGACGGCCGCATCACCTGGCGGGCGGCCGTCGGCACGGGCGACCTGCGCACCGGAGCGCCGCGTTCGGCGGCGGACAAGTACCGCGTCGGCAGCATCACCAAGACCTTCGTCGCCACCGTGCTGCTCCAGCTGGAGGCGGAGCGGCGCCTGTCGCTCGACGACTCCGTGGAGCGGTGGCTGCCCGGCCTGGTCCGCGGCAACGGCCACGACGGCTCCCGGATCACCGTGCGGCAGCTCCTCAACCACACCAGCGGGATCTACGACTACACCTCCGACGAGGACTTCGGCCGCACCTACTTCCTCAGGGACGGCTTCCTCAAGCACCGCTACGACACCCAGACCCCGGCCGGCCTCGTCGCCGTCGCGATGCGGCACCGGCCCGACTTCGCGCCCGGCACCGACTGGGGCTACTCCAACACCAACTACGTCCTGGCCGGCCTGGTCGTCGAGAAGGTCACCGGACGCCCCTACGGCGCCGAGGTCCGCGACCGGATCATCGAACCCCTCCGCCTGACGGCCACCTCGGTCCCCGGCACCCGCGTCACCCTCCCCGCCCCCAGCAGCCGCGCCTACGGCAAGCTCGCCGAGAAGCCGACCGGACCGACGTACGACGTCACCGAGCTCAACCCGTCCCTCGCCCACGCGGCCGGCGAGATGATCTCGGACTCGGCCGACCTGGGCCGCTTCTACCGGGCCCTGCTCGGCGGACGGCTGCTGCCGCCGGAGCAGCTGAAGGAGATGAAGACCACGGTGAAGGCCGACGAGTTCCCCGGCGCCCGCTACGGCCTCGGCCTCGTCGACCGCGAACTGAGCTGCGGCGTCCACGTCTGGGGCCACGGCGGCGGCATCCACGGCTCGATCTCGGAGGCGGTGACCACGGCGGACGGCCGGCACTCGCTCGCCTTCAACTTCAACGGCGACTGGGCGGGGGACAGCCAGGCCGTGATCGAGGCGGAGTTCTGCGGCGGCTCGTGACCCCCGCGGAGACATGAGGAGGGGCCGCCCGGTACGACCCGGCGGCCCCTCCTCTCCCCTCCTGATGCGGTCCCCGGCAGCACTACCGGGGCAGCACCACGACATACGCGGCCGGATCGCGGTCGCCGGACGCCATCAGCGCCGTACGCACCACGGTGGCCTGCTGCTCCATCGCGTCCCGCAGCTTCTTGGGCGTGACGTGCACGACCGTGATCCCGAGCCGCTCCAGGTGCTCGCGCTTACGGGCGTACTCCGACCACAGGGCGTCCTCGTCCTGGCGCGGAGCGCGGGTGTCGAGCTCCACGGCCACCGCCTGCTCGGGCCAGTAGGCGTCCACCCCGCCCAGGTGCGGGCCGCCCGGCAGCCGCAGGTCGACGTTCCACACCGGGTCCGGCAGGCCGTACTCGCGGACCATCCGGTACAGCCGGTCCTCCGCGATGGCCCGGCCCTCGGCGAGCAGCGAGTCCACCGCGTCCACCACGTGCGGGCGGCCCAGCAGCCGGGCCTGGTTCAGCTCGCGCACCACCGACGCCGGCTCGCAGTGGCCGCCGCGCACCGCCTCCGTCAGCAGCCGCCGCACCGCGCTCGCGTCCGACAGCCGGGCCACCGCGTCGGCCAGCGCCCGCGGCACCGGCGCCACCGGCAGCCCGGTGATCTGGCAGGGGACGGGCAGGGCGGGCGTGCGCACGATGCTGACGCAGCCCGTCGAGCGCAGCCGGCGCAGCCGCGGCACCAGGACGTCGATCCGCTCCAGGGCGGTCAGCGGCGGGGCGGCCGAGAAGCCGTGCAGGTTCAGCGCCGCCAGGCCGGTGATCATCGCCTCGGTGTAGCCGGGCCGGTGCGGCTCGTCGGCACCGGGCTGCGTCGGCACACCGGCCTTCGGCGTCTCGCGCGCCGTGTACAACAGCACCGCGTGCAGCCGCTCCTCGCTGGTCGGCGGGCCGGGGTGGAGCAGGAACACCCCCGGCAGGATCTGCTGCCAGGGTCCGCCGGCGCGGCACTGCTCGCTCACCTCTGCGGCCGTGACCCCGTGGCTGCGGAGCTGCGCGGCGGTCAGCACACGGCGGTGCACCTGGGACAGGTGGCGCAGGGGGCGGGGGGAGAGCGGGGTGTTGTGGTTCATGCCGGGGAGATTCCCGCCCCTGATCCCACCCTTAACCGCTGTTACACGCTCGTCGACAAATGCGGACAAGCCTGCACTAAAGGACGGGTGTTCGGGTGCCGAGTAGGCACGGAAAACCCCTGGTCCATTCGGGTGCGGACCAGGGGTTACGGGTTTCCGTGCCCGGATTCGGTAACGGTCACCGTCGGCCGAATCCATGGCCAGAGATCGCCCTCGTCAGTCCCCGGCCGCCGCCGCGTCGCACGCCTGGCCGCGCAGCGCGCGTGCCAGGTCGTCGCGGGACTCCAGGACCAGGCGGCGCAGGGCCGGGGCGGCGTCCGGGTGGGACTCCAGCCAGGCGTCCGTGGCCGCCAGGGTCTCCGGCGAGTCCTGGTAGGAGGGGAAGAGGCCGCGGACGACGTCCATGCCGATCTGGATCGAGCGCTCGTTCCACACCCGCTCGATCGCCGCGAAGTACCGGTCCGTGT
Source organism: Streptomyces sp. enrichment culture (assembly GCF_964272895.1). GTDB lineage: Bacteria > Actinomycetota > Actinomycetes > Streptomycetales > Streptomycetaceae > Streptomyces. Next base: position 2,603,399 of record NZ_OZ186832.1, on the reverse strand, counting down.
ACGGCGCCGTCAGCTGACGCTGGGACGGCTGCGCGAACCCGGCGATCGTCGCCTCCACCAGCGCGTTGGACAGCTCGTCGGACTCCACCACCCGCGCCCACGCCTGCGCCTTGACCGCCGCCTGCGGCCGCGCGGCCAGGAGGCGCACCTGGTGCCGCTTGCCGGAGGCGGTGTCGTCCCGCGCGAGCTCCTCGGCCAGCTCCTTCTCGCCGATCACCTCGTGCGCCGCGAGCGGCTCCAGGAACGCCCAGCGCAGCTCCTGGTCCACCTCCAGACCCGGCAGCGTCACCGTGCCGTCCAGCAGCGAGGTCAGCAGCTCGAACGCGGCCGGCACATCGGCCACCCGCGCGAAGAACCGCGCCCACGCCAGCTGGTGCTCACTGCCCGGCTCGGCGGCGTACAGCTGGACCGAGGCCAGCTGGGAGAGCTCCCGCCCGGCCTCCTCCCGCCGCTGCGGCGCGCTGTAGTGCACGGCCGCCGACTCCGCCCACGCGTGCAGCATCTGCAGCACGCCGATGTCCGTCTCCTGGCCCGCGAACTTCACCACCAGCGCGATGAACTCCCGCGCCGGCAGCAGCGCGTCCCGCGTCATGTTCCACAGCGCCGACCAGCACAGCGCCCGCGCCAGCGGGTCCGTCATGTACCCCAGGCTCCGCCGCAGCGCCGCCAGCGAGGTCTCGTCGAACCGCGTCTTGCAGTACGTCAGGTCGTCGTCGTTGACCAGCACCAGATCCGGCGCCTCGGCCCCCGCCAGCTCCGCCACGACCGTCCGCGCCCCGTCGACGTCCGTCTCCACCCGCGCGTACCGCTCCAGCGCCGGGTAGCCCTCCGCGTTCTCGGTCCGCCGGTACAGGCCGATCGCCACCCGGTGCGGCCGCAGCTCCGGGTGGGACTCGGGCGCCTCCTGCACCACCGCCAGCTCGTCGATCCTGCCGTCCGCCGTCAGCAGCACCTGCGGCGTCAGCGAGTTCACGCCCGCCGTCTGCAGCCAGGACCGCGCCCACGCGCCCATGTCCCGCCCGCTGGTCTCCTCCAGCACCGACAGCAGGTCGCCCAGGCGCGTGTTGCCGTACGCGTTGCGCTTGAAGTAGCGCCGCGCACCCTCCAGGAACGCGTCCTGACCGACGTACGCCACCAGCTGCTTGAGCACCGAGGCGCCCTTGGCGTACGTGATGCCGTCGAAGTTGAGCTTGGCGTCCTGGAGGTCACGGATGTCCGCGGTGATGGGGTGCGTGGAGGGCAGCTGGTCGGCCCGGTAGGCCCACGCCTTGCGGCGGTTGGCGAAGGTGATCCAGCCGTCGGTGAACCGGGTCGCGCCCACCAGCGAGAAGGACCCCATGAAGTCCGCGAAGGACTCCTTCAGCCACAGGTCGTCCCACCACTCCATGGTGACCAGGTCGCCGAACCACATGTGCGCCATCTCGTGCAGGACGACGTTGGCCCGCGCCTCGTAGGACGCCCTCGTCACCTTGCCGCGGAAGATGTACTCCTCGCGGAAGGTCACCAGACCCGGGTTCTCCATCGCGCCGAGGTTGTACTCCGGCACGAACGCCTGGTCGTACTTCCCGAACGGGTACGGGTAGTCGAAGTGGTCGTGGAAGAAGTCCAGGCCCTGCTTGGTGACCAGGAACACGTCGTCCGCGTCGAAGTGCGGTGCCAGACCCTTGCGGCACATCGCGCCCAGCGGGATCTCAAGCGTCGTACCGTCCTCGAACGTGCGCGTGTAGGAGTCCGTGACGTAGTGGTACGGGCCCGCCACCACACAGGTGATGTACGTCGAGATCGGCTTCGTCTCCGCGAACCGCCACACGCCGTCCGCCTGCCGGCCCTCCCCGTTGCTCCACACCGTCCAGCCCTCGGGCGCGCGCACCTCGAAGCGGAAGGGGGCCTTGAGGTCGGGCTGCTCGAAGTTCGCGAACACCCGGCGCGAGTCGGCCGGCTCGTACTGGGTGTAGAGGTACACCTCGCCGTCCTCGGGGTCGACGAAGCGGTGCAGGCCCTCACCGGTACGCGAGTAGGCGCACTGGGCGTCCACGACCAGCTCGTTGTCCGCGGCCAGGTCCTCCAGCAGGATCCGCGAGCCGTCGAACACCTCACCCGGGTCCAGATCCCGGCCGTTGAGGGAGACGGCCGTCACACTCGGCGCGATCAGATCCGCGAAGCTGCTCGCGCCGGGCTCGGCGCAGCGGAACCGGAGCGTCGTCACGGACCGGAACGTGCGCGGCCCGTCCCCGCTGTGCTCGCCCACCGCGGAACGCAGGTCGAGCGAGACGTCGTAGCCGTCGACGGACAGCAGCGCGGCCCGCTCCCGGGCCTCGTCGCGGGACAGATTCTCACCGGGCACGGGCGGTTCTCCCTCAGGGCGTCTCGAATGCTGAACAGGGCCGATCCTGCCATGTGCACCTGACACGCAACAGCAGGGAATGGGTGGGGCGACGACGGATGTTCCTCTGGACGTTGACCGGTGAAGCAACCCTCCTGAGGAGAGACATGTCGGACAAGACCCCCGTCGACTTCTGGTTCGACCCGCTGTGCCCGTGGGCCTGGATGACCTCGCGCTGGGTGCTGGAAGTGGAGAAGGTCCGCAACATCGAGGTGCGCTGGCATGTCATGAGCCTCGCCGTCCTCAACGAGGACAAGCTCGACGAACTGCCCGAGGAGTACCGCGAGATGCTCGCCACCAAGGCGTGGCAGCCGGTGCGCGTGGTCACCGCGGCCTGGCAGAAGCACGGCGACGCCGTCCTCGGCCCGCTCTACACCGCCCTCGGCACCCGCTTCCACAACAACGGCGAGGGCCCGACCCTGGAGGCCATCGCCGGCGCCCTCGCGGACGTCGGCCTGCCCGCCGACCTCATCGACTACGCCGAGCAGAAGGACTTCGAGTTCGACGCCGAGCTGCGCGCCTCCCACAAGGAGGGCATCGACAAGGTCGGCCAGGACGTCGGCACCCCGGTCATCGCCGTCCCCGGCCCCGACGGCGAGCAGCTCGCCTTCTTCGGCCCCGTCGTCACCCCGGCCCCCAAGGGCGAGGAGGCCGCCCGCCTCTGGGACGGCACCCTGGCGGTGGCCTCGGTGCCGGGCTTCTACGAGATCAAGCGGACCCGGACCAAGGGCCCGGACTTCTCCAACCTCTGACCGGTGAGCCGGAAGGGCCCCACGGGGAGTCACGTCCTCCCCGTGGGGCCCTTCCTCTTTTCATCAGCCTGCCCGATCAGCGGTGAGAAGACGATCACGAGCAGGACATCCCGGTCGCTCAGGGAGCGAGCAGCAGCACATCCGCGCGGGACTTCGCGGCCTCGTAACGGCGGGCCACGTCCTGCCAGTTGACGACCTGCCACATGGCCTCGATGAAGTCGACCTTCTGGTTCCTGTACTGGAGGTAGAAGGCGTGCTCCCAGGCGTCGAAGACCAGGATCGGGGTCGAGCCCTGGCCCACGTTGCCCTGGTGGTCGTAGACCTGCTCGACGATCAGCCGCCCGCTGACCGGCTCGTAGGCGAGCACGCCCCAGCCGGAGCCCTGCGTGGTCGCGGCCGCCTTGGACAGCTGGGCCTTGAACGCGGCGAAGGAGCCGAAGGACTCGGTGATCGCGTCGGCCAGCTCGCCCACGCCGTCCACGGCCAGCGGCTCGCCGCCGCCGTCACCGGTCATGTTCTGCCAGTAGATCGAGTGCAGGATGTGCCCGGACAGATGGAAGGCCAGGTTCTTCTCCAGCCCGTTCAGCGCCGCCCACTGCTCCTTGTCGCGCGCCTCGGCGAGCTGCTCCAGCGTGTCGTTGGCGCCCTTCACATAGGCCGCGTGGTGCTTGTCGTGGTGCAGCTCGATGATCTCCGGGCTGATCACGGGCGCGAGCGCGGAGTAGTCGTAGGGCAGTTCAGGCAGCGTGTAGACGGGCATGGCGGGTCCCCTCCGCTCTTATTGCAACTAGTTCGCAATAACAAGCTAGCAGCAAAAAGCCCCCGTGTGGATCACACGGGGGCTTTTGTGTCGCGGGGGCCGCGGCGGAGGGCGTCAGCTCCTGGCGCGGGTCTTCTGCCAGCCGTAGCCGACGGCCGCCAGGAACAGCGTCATGCCGCCGGTGTAGTACAGCTGCACCCGCGTGTCCGGCTCACGGGCCATCAGCACGAACACGGCCACCATGCCGGCCAGCGCCACCCAGGTCAGCACCGGGAACGCCCACATGCGCACGACCAGCTTCTCCGGCGCCTCCCGCTCCAGCCGGCGGCGCAGCTTCAGCTGCGAGGCCGCGATGAAGAACCAGACGACCAGGATGACCCCGCCGATCATGTTCAGCAGCCAGGGGAACACGTCCTCGGGCCGCCAGTAGTTGAGCGCCACGCAGACGAACCCGAAGACGCAGGAGGCCAGCACGGCGATCCGCGGCACCCCGCCGGACACCTTCGCCAGTGCCTTCGGACCCTGCCCGCGCTGCACCAGGGAGTAGGCGATGCGCGAGGAGCCGTAGATGTTGGCGTTCATCGCCGACAGCAGGGCCACCAGCACGACGACGTTCATCAGCTGGGCGGCGCCGGGGATGCCGAGGGTGTCGAGGGCGGCGAAGTAGGCGCCCTTGCCCTCCTCGACCAGGGCCGCGGAGTCCCGCGGGACCAGCGTCACGATGACCGCCATCGAGCCGACGTAGAACAGCGCGATGCGCCACATCGCCGTGCGGACCGCCGTGGCCACGCCCTTGACCGGGTCCTCGGACTCGGCCGCCGCGATGGTGACCGTCTCCAGTCCGCCGTAGGCGAAGATGGACGCGAGCAGGCCGATGATCAGGCCCTCGCCGCCGCCGGGGAAGAAGTCGGTGAGGTGCGAGGTGCCGGGGGAGTCGGTGCCGGGCAGCAGGCCGAAGATGGCGAGCCCGCCGAGCACCAGGAACAGGCTGATCGCGCCGACCTTCATCGCCGCGAACCAGAACTCGAACTCGCCGAAGTTCTTCACCGCCGCCAGGTTCGCCCCGCAGAAGACCACCATGAACAGCGCCACCCAGGCCCACTCCGGGGTGCCCGGCAGCCAGCCCGTGACGATCTTCGCCGCGCCGATGCCCTCCAGGCCGACGGCGGTGCACAGCAGCACCCAGAACGACCAGCCGGCGGTGAAGCCAGCCCAGGGGCCGAACGCCCGCTCGGCGTGCGCCGAGAAGGAACCGGAGGACGGATAGGCGGCCGACATCTCGCCCAGCATCCGCATCACCAGCATCACCAGGAGGCCGGAGAGGGTGTAGGCGAGGACGATCGAGGGGCCGGCGGCGGCGATGCCCGCGCCCGAACCGACGAACAGGCCGGCGCCGATGACACCGCCGAGGGCGATCATCGACAGATGGCGCTGCTTCAGTCCGTGGGACAGGGGCGAGGAGGCGTCCGCCTGCGGCGGTGCCTCGGTGGTGGCCTCGGTGGCGGGGTGGGACATGGGAGCGGCTCGTCCAGGTGGTGAGACGGGACAACGGCGAAACGTCCACAGTGTGGTCAGCCTCTCCGCTGAGCGGTGAGCGCCGACCACCATCCGGACGCGGCGGGTGCGGAGGGTGAGGGTCCGCTCACCGCTCGGCCGGGACTCCGTCCCTCCGCCTTTTGGTGGGACCCTACAGCCCCGCCCTGTGACCGGACACCCGCTGCCTCAGTGACCGGTGTCACGCCGGGGTCGTCCCTTTGTCGGGAGTCCACCAAGCCCGTGATCCGGCGTTTGTCGAGCGCTGACGGTGATCGCCTCCGCGGCGCTGGGATAGCGTCACGGTGTCCCGAACTGCCCTCATCTCCCCGCGGAGTCCCCATGAGCACCGCTGCCGTCGCCCCCGCCCGCCCGGGCCAGGTCCTCGCCGACCTGCTCCCTTCCCCCACGCTCCGCGCGGGCGGTGCCGCCACCCGCGTCCGCGACATCGCGCTCGTCGTCGGCGGCGCCGCGCTCACCGGGCTCGCGGCCCAGATCGCCGTGCCCGTGCCGGGCTCCCCGGTCCCGGTGACCGGCCAGACCTTCGCCGCGCTGCTCGTCGGCACCTCCCTCGGCGCCGGCCGCGGCTTCCTCTCCCTCGCGCTGTACGCGCTGGCCGGCATCGCCGGTGTGCCGTGGTTCGCGGAGGGCGGCTCGGGCGCCGCCGCCCCGTCGTTCGGCTATGTCCTCGGCATGATCCTGGCCGCCACCGTCGTCGGCGCCCTGGCCCGCCGCGGCGCCGACCGCACGATGCTGCGCACGGCCGGCGCGATGCTGCTCGGCGAGGCGATCATCTACGCCGTCGGCGTGCCCTACCTGGCGCTGGCCGCCGACATCCCCGCCGCGACCGCCGTCGAGCTGGGCCTGACCCCGTTCCTGATCGGCGACGCGCTCAAGGCCGCCCTGGCGATGGGCCTGCTGCCCGCCGCCTGGAGGCTCGTCAAGCGCTGAGCCACCGGCTCCGGCCTCAAGCCCCTACGGAACAGGCCCCGCGGCAGCACTGCCGCGGGGCCTGTTCGTGTCACAGGCGGTCTCAGCCGGTCGTGACCTTGTCGGCCGGCTCGGCGGCGGCCTCCACGGCGGCGGCCGGACGTCCGGCGCCCGTCTTCTGCCGGACCACGGCGACGGTGACCACCAGCGCGGCGACGAGCAGCGACAGCAGCACCTGGTCACGCCCGGTCTCGTCGAAGAGCATGTAGACCAGCACGAACGAGATCATGCCGATGGTCGCCCAGGTCAGGTACGGGAACAGCCACATCTTCACGAGCAGCTTCTCCGGCGCCTCGCGCAGGATGATCTTCCGCATGCGCAGCTGCGAGAAGCAGATGACCAGCCAGACGAAGAGCGCGACCGCACCCGAGGAGTTCAGCAGGAACAGGAAGACCGTGTCGGGCCACTTGTAGTTGAAGAAGACGGCGACGAACCCGAAGATCACGGAGCCGATGATCGCGGCCTGCGGGACGCCCTTGGCGTTGGTCCGGGCGAACGCCTTCGGCGCGTCCCCGCGCTCACCGAGCGAGAAGGCCATGCGGGAGGCGGTGTAGACGCCGGAGTTGAGGCAGGACAGCACCGCGGTCAGGATGATGACGTTCATGATCTGACCGGCGTGCGGGATGCCGATCGAGTCGAGCGCCGCGACGTAGGAGCCGTCCTTCTGGAGCTCGGGGGAGTTCCACGGCAGCAGCGAGACCACGACCAGGATCGAGCCGAGGTAGAAGGTGCCGACACGCCAGATCACGCTGTTGGTGGCCTTGCGGATCGCGCGCCGCGGGTCCTGCGACTCACCGGCGGCGAGGGTGACGATCTCGCTGCCCATGAAGGAGAAGACGACCATCAGGATGCCGGTGAGGATGGCGCCGTAGCCGTTGGGCAGGAACCCGCCGTGCTCGGTGAGGTTGCTCAGCCCGGCCGTGGAGCTGTCCGCGCCCGGCAGCACGCCGAAGATCGCGAGCCCGCCGATCAGGATGAAGGCGGCGATGGCGACGACCTTGATGCCGGCGAACCAGAACTCGAACTCGCCGTAGGAGGCGACCGAGCCCAGGTTGGTGGCGGTCAGCACGACCATCACGATCAGCGCCCAGGCCCACTGCGGAACGGCCGGGATCCAGCCGTTGAGGATGTCGGCGCCCATGGTCGCCTCCACGGCGAGCACGACGACCCAGAAGAACCAGTACAGCCAGCCGATCGAGAAGCCGGCCCAGCGGCCCAGCGCCCGGTCGGCGTGGGCGGAGAACGAACCGGAGGTCGGGTTCGCCACGGACATCTCGCCGAGCATGCGCATCACGAAGACGACCATCGCGCCCACGAGCGCGTAGGACAGGAGGATGCCGGGGCCGGCCGCCTTGATGCCGGCGGCGGAACCGCCGAACAGGCCGGCACCGATCACACCGCCGATGGCGATCATCGACAGATGCCGGTTCTTGAGACCCGCCTGGAGTCCGGAACCGGGGTCGCCGTTCGCGGTCTTGGACGGGTTCGGCTGCGAGGTCATTGGATGGATTTCCTTTGCGCCGGGGGAGCGGGTTCTCGTGCGCAATCACAGAGCGGTGCACGAGTCGGTCCAGTGAATCCGAGGTAACGAGATTCGTGAACCTTTGATTCCGTATCGTTATTTGAGGTTTTCCTGAGGTTCTGTAGTCTTTGTCACACTGACGGCCGTCCCACCTGCGAACCCGCCCCCCGGACGCGCATGACACACTCCTCCCATGCGCGTGTATCTCGGCTCCGACCATGCGGGCTTCGAACTCAAGAACCACCTCGTCGAGTGGCTCAAGGCGGCCGGGCATGAGCCCGTCGACTGCGGCCCCCACATCTACGACGCCCAGGACGACTACCCGCCCTTCTGCCTCCGTGCCGCGGAGCGCACCGCCGCGGACGAGGGCGCCCTCGGCATCGTGATCGGCGGCTCCGGCAACGGCGAGCAGATCGCCGCGAACAAGGTCGAGGGCGTGCGTGCGGCCCTCGCCTGGAGCGAGGAGACGGCGGCCCTGGGGCGGCAGCACAACAACGCCAACGTCGTCGCGGTGGGTGCGCGCATGCACACCCAGGAGGAGGCGACGAAGTTCGTCGAGACCTTCCTGAACACGCCGTTCTCGGGCGACGAGCGCCACATCCGCCGGATCGACATGCTCTCCGCCTACGAGACCACGGGCGACCTGCCCCCCATCCCGGCGCACCACCCGCAGCAGGACTGACGACGAGGAACGACGCCCTCGGGGGCTGAGAGGAACCACGAGCCGTGCCAGAGGGGCACACGATCCACCGGCTGGCGTACGACTACGCCGCCCGCTTCCTTGGCACGGCCCCCCGGGTCACCAGCCCCCAGGGCAAGTTCTCCGACGCCGCCGCCCTGCTCGACGGCTCGGAGCTCACCCGCACCGACGCCCACGGCAAGCACCTCTTCCTGGGCTTCCGCGACACCGACTGGGTCCACATCCACCTGGGCCTGTTCGGCAAGGTCGCCTTCGGTGACGCGCCCGCGCCCCCGCCCACGGACACGGTCCGGCTGCGGCTGGCGAACAGCACCTCCTACGTCGATCTGCGCGGCCCCACCACCTGCGCCCTGATCACCGACGGCGAGAAGCGCGCGATACACGACCGGCTCGGCCCCGACCCGCTGCGCGAGGACGCCGACCCGGACGCGGCCCACCGGCGGATCTCCCGCAGCCGCACCACGATCGCCGCCCTGCTGATGGACCAGAAGGTCATCGCGGGCGTCGGCAACGTCTACCGCGCCGAGGTCCTCTTCCGCCACGGCATCGACCCCTACCGCGCGGGCAAGGACATCACCCGCGCCGAATGGGACGCGATCTGGACCGACCTGGCCGCCCTGATGCGCGAGGGCGTGCGCCACAACCGCATCGACACCGTCCGCCCCGAGCACACCCCCGAGGCGATGGGCCGCCCGCCGCGCGTCGACGACCACGGCGGCGAGGTGTACGTCTACCGCAGGGCGAACCTGCCCTGCCACATCTGCGGCGAGGCCGTCCGCACCGCCGACCTCGCCGCCCGCAACCTGTTCTGGTGCCCCGGCTGCCAGCGCGCCTGACGGCTCAGAAGCCGTGCGGCAGCCACGGGGCCACCGGCGAGCCGAACGCCACCGACGCCTCCGCCAGCGCCCCCTCCCGCAGCTCGCGCACCCGCCCGGCCGCGGCCAGCGCCGACAGACTCACACCGCCGAGGTAGGCCGCCCCCAGCTCCCGTACCGACAGGGAGAGATCGGCCGCGTCCGCCGTACGCTCGCAGGCCGCACCCTTCGGATCGCCCGACAGCCGCCAACGCCCCTCGTTCCAGGGGCAGAACGCGTCCTCCACCGCGAACACCACATCCACCGGCGCCTGGTACGTGCGCGCCTGGAGCGCCGCGCCGAGGTCCACCAGCCGCACATACAGCTGGTCCCGCTTCTGCAGCAGACAGCGCCGGATGTCGGACACCTGGTACTGCCACGCCTCGTCGACCGGCCGCCCCCGCACCACCAGCCGGGTCATCAGGTCGATCCCGAACAGGAACCGCCACAGCGCCGCCTGGCTCGCCGGGTCCTCGCCCGCCAGGTCCGACAGCGTGACCGTGCCGTTGTGCCCGGACGGACCCCAGTCCATCTTCGTGCGGAACCGGGCGTACCCGGTGATCCGGCCGTCCCGCTCGGCCACCACGCACTGCAGCGGCGAACCGCCGTCCCGGTGCTCCTCGGGGTCCAGCACCCCCAGCCGCTCCCAGCCCGGCTGCCGGGCGAGCATTCCGGGCCGCCCCGGCACCAGACGGGCGTACACCGCCTCGCACGCGTCGAGCACCTCACCCGGCGCCGCGTACCTGAGCCGTACGTCGTCCGTACCGTCCGGCACGGACAGCCGCACCCGGCTGGTGTCGATGTCCGCGCCGAGCTGGAACGTGGCCGCGGCGTACCCGTAGCGGCCGTAGATGTCCGGTTCCGATGCCGTCAGCACGGCCAGCGGCTCGCCCCAGGACCGGATGTCGTCCAGCTGCCGGCGCATCATCGCCGTCAGCAGACCGCGCCTGCGGTGGGTGGCCGCCACGCTCACCGTGGTGATGCCCGCCGCGGGCACCGAGGCGCCGCCCGGCACCGTCACCCGGAACGCGAACGCCCCGGCCGTGCCCACGCAGTCCGGCCCGTCCCAGAGGCCGAGGAAGCGGTGGCGCGGTGCGGCGAGCGCGTTCCACAGCTCCCGCTCCTCGGCCGGTTCCTGGGCCCCGCCGAAGGCGCGGATCAGATTCCCATACCACGGATCCCAGTCGCCCTCGCGCAGTTCCCGCATCTCCGGCACCGGGCCGGTGCCCGCACTGTCAGTCGCCATGGGGCCATCCCTACCAGCGCAATGCGGGACGAGCCACCCAATTTCCGTGGGCCCGCCACGGTTTCGCCGCCCGTGGAGTTCACTGAGAGCCACGACGAGGAGGACGCGGCGCGCGGTCTCGGACGGGGGACAAGTGGGACCTCCCGTGCCATGGGGCCGGTCGGGTGGATAGGGTCCCGGACTGATGGCAGCAGGACGAACGCGGCGCACCGCCGCCGAGACGGTCCCGGCCCGGTTGCGGATGCAGTGGCACCGGGTCCGCGTCGCCCTGCGCAGAAACGCCGTCGACTACTTCCGCGGCGACGGCTCCGACTGGGTCGCCCTGGCCGGCCTGCTGCTGACCGTCCCGCTGATCGCCGCCGGCACCCTGGCAAACCCGGTGTGGTTCTCGCCGGCCGCGCTGGTGCTGCCCATCGTGGCGGGCGGGCTGCTGCTGCGCCCGGCGAGCCTGCTGGGGCTGTACGCGGCCGCGGCGACCGCGCTGATCGTGGAGTCGGTCCAGCTCGGGCCCTACACCCAGGGCAGCTCGCGGGTCACCCCCGGCGTGGTCCTGGTGGTCGCCGCCTGCGGGTTCTTCGGGCTGCTCATCGCCCAGTTCCGCAGCCGGGTCGGCGTGCCCTGGCGGCGCGGCGGCACCATGCTGTTCGACCTGCGCGAGCGCATCCGCACCCAGAGCAGGCTGCCCAAGCTGCCACGCGGCTGGCACCACGAGATGGCCCTGCGGCCCGCGGGCGGCCAGTCCTTCTCCGGCGACTTCGTCGTCGCGGCCCGCACCAACGGGGGCCGCACCCTGGAGGTCGTCCTCACCGACGTCTCCGGCAAGGGCATGGACGCCGGCTCGCGCGCCCTGCTGCTGTCCGGCGCCTTCGGCGGCCTGCTGGGCTCCCTGCCCCCGCACGCCTTCCTCCCCGCCGCCAACGGCTACCTCCTGCGCCAGGACTGGGAGGAGGGCTTCGCGACCTCCATCCACCTGGTCCTGGACCTCGACTCCGGCGACTACGAGCTCTACTCCGCCGGGCACCCGCCGGGCCTCCAGCTCAGCGCGGGCAGCGGCCGCTGGGAGGAGAAGGCGGCGGAGGGCCCGCTGCTGGGGGTGTACGACGGGGCCCAGTTCGACCCCGTGAAGGGCGTGCTGCGCCCCGGGGACGTGCTGATGCTGTTCACCGACGGCCTGGTGGAGACGTCCGAGCGGGACATCGTCGAGGGCATCGACCGGCTCACCGGCGAGGCCGACCGCTATGTCGCCGCCGGTTTCCGCGGCGCCGCCTGGCATCTCATCGAGGCCGTCGCCAAGGACGTCAACGACGACCGGGCCCTGCTGCTGATCTGCCGCGAGGGCCCGACGGCCCAGTCGTCCTGAGGAGTGTGTGTACGGTGCTGACGCTCACCGAGGTCGAGGCCCTGGCCCGCGCCGCCCACGAGGGGCAGACCGACAAGGCCGGGCGGCCCTACGCCGAGCACCTGGCCGCCGTCGCGGCGGGCGTGCGCGAGCGCGGCGGCGACGCCGACCAGATCGCGGCGGCCTGGCTGCACGACGCCGTCGAGGACGACGCGCTGTCGGAGCGGTGGCTCGGGGAGGCGGCCCTGAGCCGCCGTACCAAGGACATCGTGCTCGCCGTCACCAAGCGGGCCGGCGAGAGCCCCGAGGAGTACGCCGGGCGCATCCTCGCCACGCCGGGGGCGCTGCTGGTCAAGCAGGCCGACCTGGCGCACAACGCGGACCCGGCGCGGCTGGCCGTCCTGGACGAGGCGACACGAGTGCGGCTGACCGCGAAGTACGCGCGGATGCGGTCTCTGCTCGGCCTGTGACGGGCCTCTCAGACAGGCTCCCGCACCCGCTCCGGCTCCCGCGTCCGTTCCCGCTCCCTGGCCGTCTCCACGGCGTCCCGCCGGAACGCCCACGCCATCCGCGGCTCCATCACGCACCGCAAGACCCGCCGCACCGGCGGAGTGCACAGCAGTGTGACCCCGGCGCCCGCGAGCAGCGTGACCAGGGCCGCACCCAGCGGGCCGTGCAGCCAGGCGGCGTCGTACCAGCCGTAGAACTCGGCGGACTTGGTGACGAAGCCGTGCAGCAGATAGCCGTAGAGCGTGCCCGCGCCGAGCCCCGTGCACCACAGCCGGCGCCCCGGCACCCAGGCGAGGAAGCAGGCCGTCAGCAGCACCGAGCAGCCGAACAGCGCGAGCACCATCACCGGCCCGCACCACCACGGCGCCCCCAACTCCTGCGCGGAGTCGCGGTGGTAGAACCACCCGGAGTTCATCCGCGGCACGCTCCACCACGCCACCGCGAACGCGGCCGCGAACACCGGCACCGCCGCGATCCGCACCGAACGCCGGCGCACCCACCGGAAATGCCCGGGTTCCAGACACAGCCCCAGCACGAAGAACGGCAGGAACTGCAACACCCGCTGGAGATCGAGGTCGTCACCGATCTCCGGCGTGACGGACGCCAGCATCGCGACGACGAGCGCCACGGCGAGCGGGTACCGGACCAGTTTCCACAGCGGGGTCGTGAGCCGCCACACGAACAACGCGACCAGAAACCACGTGAGATACCAGGGATCGAGCAGCGACACCGGCTGCGCGGGATCGTGACCGGCGAAACGCTTGAAGAGCGAGTACGCCGTCTCGAAGACGAGATACGGCACGAGAACACCCGTCACCAGCCGCCGGACCCGGCCGGGACTCATGTCGAAGCCGCGCGAGAAGTAACCGGAGACGACGATGAACGCGGGCATGTGGAACGCGTAGACCAGCATGTACGCGCCCTCCAGAACCCGGTTGCCGTCCTTCAGCGGCTCCCAGGCGTGACCCATGGCCACCAGCACGATCGCCAGGTATTTGGCGTTGTCGAAGAACGCGTCGCGCCGTGGGGGGTTCGACGGACGAAGGCTCGGTACTGCACTTGTGGGGGACGTGGCAGCGTGGAACATCCCAGGCACCCTAGCGATGCTTCCGCGCCTCCGTAAAACCCCCCGGACGAATTCGCATTACCTGTGAACTCGATGTGCGGATATCGCAATGTGAGCATGCAAACAGTGCGCCGATGAAGGGGCGCGGGAAGGTGTGAGAATTCACCGTGCGGGTAGATGCTCGAATTTCCGTGCGTGACAAGGCCGATCACCGGCGGCGGACGGTGCGCGCCGCCGCGCCGTCACCCCCGCCGCCACGGCCCTTTGGTGACACGATGGTTCAGCCGGGGCCCCACGGGGCAGTGCCTCCGGCGGGAGAGTCGACCGACCCAGGGGTGTGATCAGTCGTGGCCATTTCGCTGTCAGTGGTACTGCTGTTGGCGATCATCCTGGTGGTGCTCGTACGAGGCGGCTCCCTCAAGGCCGGCCCCGCCGTCGTCGCGGTCCTCTTCGGCTTCTTCCTCGCCTCGACCGGCATGGCCCCGTCGATCAACCGCTTCCTCGACTCGATAGCGGAATCGATCAGCGCGATCAGCTTCTGAGGCGGGGACGGCCGCTTCCGCGGCGGGCACGGCCCCCTAAAGGCTCGTCGGGCCGCGTCCGGGGCGCGTAAGACCGCTTCCGAGGTGCGTAGGGCCACTTCCGAGGTGCGTAGGGCAACTCCCGAGGTGCGTAGGGCCACTTCCGAGGTGCGTACGGCCACTCCCGAGGTGCGTACGGCCGCCCGCCACCCCGCCGGCCCGCCCGCACGGACGGGTCCGGTTACGCTCGTCCGGGATCGCCCGCCGGGCGAAGCGGAACGGGGGAAGTCAGAGGGATGGCGCTGCGCGGTTCGGACCCGGTGGAGGTGGGCGGCTACCTCGTGGAGGACCGCCTCGGGTCGGGCGGAATGGGCGTGGTGTACCTCGCCCGCTCCGCGTCCGGACGGCGCCTGGCCGTCAAGGTCGTGCACGACCAGTACGCCGACGACGAGGAGTTCCGCACCCGCTTCCGGCGTGAACTCGCCGCCGCCCGCCGGGTCAGCGGCGCCTTCACCGCCGCCGTGGTGGACGCCGACGCCGACGCGCCGCGGCCCTGGATGGCCACGCTCTACATACCCGGAGAGACCCTCGGCTCCCACGTCCGCGCGCACGGCCCGCTGCCGCTCGGGCGGTTGCGCGAACTGGCCGCCGGCCTCGCCGAGGCCCTGCGCGACATCCACCGCGCGGGCGTCGTCCACCGCGACCTCAAGCCCGCCAACGTGATGCTCGCCGAGGACGGCCCCCGCGTCATCGACTTCGGCATCTCCCGCGCCGCCGACTTCGCCCCGGCCGACGCGCTCACCCAGACCGGCCGCGTCATGGGCACACCGCCCTTCATGTCCCCCGAGCAGTTCTCCGCGCCCCACGACGTCGGCCCCGCCGCCGACGTCTTCTCCCTCGGCGCGGTCCTGACCTACGCCGCGACCGGCCGGGGCCCCTTCGACAGCCCCAGCCCCTACGAGACGGCGATCCGCGTGGTCGAGGGCGAGCCCGACCTCGCCGACGTGCCGGCCGAACTGCTCCCGTTCGTCCGCGCCTGTCTGGAGAAGAGCCCCGAGGCCCGGCCGACGGCCCATGAACTGCTGACGATGTCCGGCGTGGAACGCGCACCCTCCGCCGAGGCGGAACCCTCGGACGCCCCCGCCGGGGCGAGGACGTCCGCCCCGGGGCAGTGGCACGCCCCCCCGGCCCTGTCGGAGTGGCCCGACGCCGACACGGTCCGCAAGGCCGACGCCGCCAGGCCCGCGGGCGCACCAGGAGCGGCACCGGCGCCCAAGGCCCTCACACCGGCACGCGACCGCCGACGCCGGCGTCGGCTGGTGCTCGGCTGGGGCGCCGCCGCCGTGGCGCTGGTCGCCGTGGCCGCGGGCATCCTCAGCCTGCGCACCGGGACCGCGTCCTCCTCCACCGGCTACGGCGCCCAGGCGGGCGTCAGCGACCTGCCCGAGGGCTGGAAACCCTGGCGTGCCGCGGCGGTGGGACCGATGCGGGGGGCCGGCATGCCCTTCCGGAACTGCGAGACGACCGGGAAGAACCTTGTCTGCGCCGGAGACGACCTGATGGCCGCGGGCTGGAACCTGTCCGACGGCGGCAGGCCCTGGGCCCGGCACGTCAACACCACCCCCGGCGGCGGCTACGGCGACCAGGGAGCGATCCTCGGCATCCATGGGGGCGACGTCTTCGCCTACGGCGTCGACCAGCCCACCGACGTCACGACCGGTCCGCCCAAGCGCTGCACGGTCCAGTCCCTGGACGCCGCCACCGGCAAGGTGAACTGGCGGACCGTGATCGGCGAGGGCGACTACTCGCTCGCCGCCGCCCCCGAGAACACCGCCGTCGTCCGCGAGGGTGTCATCACGCTCTACGGCGACTACGCCGAGTCCTACGCGCTGCTCGACGCCGACACCGGCGACGTCCGCTGGCGGCAGCCGACGCCGGACACCGACAGCCAGCTGCTGGAGTCGGTGGCCGGGGTGCCCTACCTGGTCCTCCATGACTCCGAGGGCCGCGAGGACACCACCCGCACCACCGTGGTCCGCCTCGATCCGGCCACCGGCGAGGCCCGCTGGACCCTCGACCTCGAGGGCGGCCGGCAGATCCTGGGCGAGGCCGGCGGCCGCCTGGTGCTGGCCGACGACGACCCCCGGCGACCCGTCCTCACCCTGATCGACCCGGACACCCGCGAGATCTCCCGCCCCCGGCTCTCACCCGCCCCGGCCGACGGCTACACGCCGTACGTCGTCGACGGCACCCTCTACCTGACCTGGAGCAGCGGCACCCTGCGCGCCTTCTCCCCCCTTACCGGCCGCCGGCTCTGGGAGAACAACTCGACCGTGGAGAACCCCGGCCCCCCGGCCGTCTCCAGCACCCACGTCTACGTCGCCTCCACCAGCGGCCGCATCTCCGCGATGAACCGGAGCACCGGCGAGGTCGAGGCCACCCGCCCCGGCTTCGACGAGGCCACGGTCTCCCTCACCACCCCCGGCGCCCGCCCCCTCCTCATCGGCGACGCCCTCTACGTTCCCTACGGCGCCCGCTCCGTCTACACGGTCGACGTCACCACCCTGTGACCGCCCGGCCGACGGACCGGCCGCCTCCGGGAACGACCTCCTCCGAAAACGACCGAAGGCCCAGGTGAGGGAAACCCTCCACCTGGGCCTTCGGCACACAGAGCGGGCGACGGGAATCGAACCCGCGTAGCTAGTTTGGAAGACTAGGGCTCTACCATTGAGCTACGCCCGCACAGGACGCGCCGCAGGTCCGAGGGCCGCGGCACTGCAGGCATCGTAGCGGGTCGCACCCCCTGGCCGCACACCCCTTCCCCCTGGACGCGCTCGCCCGCGAGCCGTGGGGGAAATGCGGCGGCCCCGCTGCCTGCGGGCATGTACCCTACGTGTCGCACCAGACGGGGTGTGGCGCAGCTTGGTAGCGCGTCCGCTTTGGGAGCGGAAGGCCGTGGGTTCAAATCCCGCCACCCCGACCACCCGCACGACCCACCGGCGCGATCACCTCGGTGATCGCCTTTTGGGGCGTCCGTCGGCTGCGGTTACTATGCAAGCTGCGCGCCCGTATGTCTCTCACGACGTTCTCCGGGCGGCGAATCCGCCGGACCCGTCTGGCTCCGGCAGAACCCAGAAGTCAGCCATCAAGGAGACCGAACCGTGAAGAGCGCCGTTGAGAACCTGAACCCGACCCGGGTTCGGCTCACTGTCGAGGTGCCCTTCGAGGAGCTCAAGGACAGCCTCGACGCGGCGTACAAGAAGATCAACCAGCAGGTCACGGTGAAGGGCTTCCGCAAGGGCAAGATCCCCGCCCGGGTGATCGACCAGCGGTTCGGCCGTGGTGCCGTGCTGGAGGAGGCCGTCAACGACGCGCTTCCGAAGTTCTACACGGCCGCCGTCAACGAGGCCGAGCTCTCCGTCCTGGGCCAGCCCGAGGTCGACATCACCGAGCTGAAGGACGGCGAGACGCTGAACTTCACCGCGGAGGTCGACATCCGCCCCGCCATCGAGATCCCGGACTACTCCGGCATCGAGGTCGAGGTCGACGCCGTCGAGGTCACCGACGAGGACGTGGAGAAGTCCGTGCAGCAGCTGCGCGAGCGCTTCGCCTCCACCTCCCCGGTCGAGCGCGCCGCCGAGGACGGCGACGTCGTCACGATCGACCTCGAGGCCAAGGTCGACGGCGAGGTCCTCGCCGACGGCATCGCCAACGGCGTCTCCTACACCATCGGCTCCGGTGAGCTGCTGGAGGGCATCGACGACGCCGTGAAGGGCCTGGAGGCCGGTGGCGAGGCCACCTTCACCTCCGAGCTCAAGGGCGGCTCCGCGGCCGGCAAGGAGGCCGAGGTCACCGTCAAGGTCACCCAGGTCGCCGCGCGCGAACTGCCGGAGCTGGACGACGACTTCGCGCAGATGGCGTCCGAGTTCGACACCCTGGACGAGCTCAGGGCCGACAGCCGCAAGCGCCTGGAGAACATGAAGCAGTTCGACCAGGCCACGCAGGCCCAGGAGCGCGTCCTGGAGAAGCTGCTGGAGCTCGTCGAGGTGCCCGTCCCCGAGAAGCTGCTCGAGGACGAGATCAACACCCGCAAGCACAACCTCGAGCACCACCAGCTCGGCCAGATGGGCCTCACCCTCGACAAGTACCTGGAGATCCAGGGCAAGACCGCCGAGGAGTTCGAGAACGAGACCCGCGAGGCCGCGGTCAAGGGCATCAAGACCCAGTTCGTCCTCGACGAGCTGGTCAAGCAGGAGAAGCTCAACGTCAACCAGGACGAGCTCACCGAGCACCTGATGCGCCGCGCCGCCTCCTCCGGCATGTCCCCGGACCAGTTCGCCCAGGCCGTCGTCGAGCAGGGCCAGGTCCCGCTCCTCGTCGGTGAGGTCGCCCGCGGCAAGGCCCTGGCCGTCGTCGTCGAGGCCGCCACCGTCAAGGACACCAACGGCGAGATCATCGACCTGGACGACGAGGAGGACGAGGCCGCCGCCGAGTCCGCCGAGGCCGAGGCCGAGGAGAAGCCGGAGGCCTGAGCCTCCGTACGGCACCTCTGATCACCCAGGACGGACCCCGAGTAGTTTGGTACTCGGGGTCCGTTCGCTACCTGGGTCCGGACCCGGCTACGCCCCCGGCGAACACTCCCATTACCGGGATTCCCCAAGCGGGCTACGGCGTTAGGGTCCATGAATACGTAGTACACGTGAGACGGCCCGGCGCCGTCGCAAGACGAGCAGGTGGATACGTTGACGAATCTGATGCCCTCCGCCGCCGGCGAGCCCTCCATCGGCGGTGGCCTCGGCGACCATGTCTACAACCGACTGCTCAACGAGCGGATCATCTTCCTCGGCCAGCCGGTCGACGACGACATCGCGAACAAGATCACCGCGCAGCTGCTGCTCCTTGCCGCCGACCCGGACAAGGACATCTACCTGTACATCAACAGCCCCGGCGGCTCGATCACGGCCGGCATGGCGATCTACGACACCATGCAGTACATCAAGAACGACGTGGTGACGATCGCCATGGGCCTCGCCGCCTCCATGGGGCAGTTCCTGCTCAGCGCCGGCACCCCGGGCAAGCGCTTCGCGCTGCCGAACGCCGAGATCCTGATCCACCAGCCCTCCGCCGGCCTCGCCGGCTCGGCCTCGGACATCAAGATCCATGCCGAGCGGCTGCTGCACACCAAGAAGCGCATGGCCGAGCTCACGGCCCAGCACACCGGCCAGTCGGTCGAGCAGATCACCCGCGACTCTGACCGCGACCGCTGGTTCGACGCCTTCGAGGCCAAGGAGTACGGCCTCATCGACGACGTCATCGCCACGGCCGCCGGCATGCCGGGCGGCGGCGGCACCGGGGCCTGAGACCCCGTAGAGCCCCCAGCCGACCGCCTGAAGCCCCTAGGAGACAGACAGTGAACGACTTCCCCGGCAGCGGCCTGTACGACCGCACGCGCGCCGAGTACACCGGTCCGGCCGCCGAGTCCCGCTACGTGATCCCGCGCTTCGTCGAGCGCACCTCGCAGGGCATCCGCGAGTACGACCCGTACGCGAAGCTCTTCGAGGAGCGTGTGATCTTCCTCGGCGTGCAGATCGACGACGCCTCCGCCAACGACGTCATGGCGCAGCTGCTGTGCCTGGAGTCGATGGACCCCGACCGGGACATCTCGGTCTACATCAACAGCCCCGGTGGTTCCTTCACCGCGCTGACGGCGATCTACGACACGATGCAGTTCGTCAAGCCGGACATCCAGACGGTCTGCATGGGTCAGGCGGCCTCCGCCGCCGCGATCCTGCTCGCCGCCGGTACGCCCGGCAAGCGCATGGCGCTGCCGAACGCCCGTGTGCTGATCCACCAGCCGTACAGCGAGACGGGCCGCGGTCAGGTCTCCGACCTGGAGATCGCCGCGAACGAGATCCTGCGGATGCGTGCCCAGCTGGAGGAGATGCTGGCCAAGCACTCCACCACGCCGATCGAGAAGATCCGCGAGGACATCGAGCGCGACAAGATCCTCACGGCCGAGGACGCGCTGTCCTACGGCCTGATCGACCAGATCATCTCCACCCGGAAGATGAACAACGCCGCTGTCCGCTGACGCGGACACAGGAGTATCGTCTGCCGCCCCTTGGCATGGTTTCACCCGGTGTGCGACAAGGTGCACGTCAAAGTGAACCGTGCCAAGGGGGGCCCGAACGGGGGGCTCGGCAAGGTACCGTCGGATTAAGGCAGCACCAGGAGCCGCTGGAGGCGAAAGCGTCCAGGCGTCTCCCAGGCGAAGGGGAAGCACACCGTGGCACGCATCGGTGACGGCGGCGATCTGCTCAAGTGCTCGTTCTGCGGCAAGAGCCAGAAGCAGGTCAAGAAGCTCATCGCAGGCCCTGGTGTGTACATCTGCGACGAGTGCATCGATCTCTGCAACGAGATCATCGAGGAAGAGCTCGCCGAGACCAGCGAGGTGCGCTGGGAGGAGCTCCCGAAGCCGCGGGAGATCTACGAGTTCCTCGAGGGCTACGTGGTGGGCCAGGAGGCGGCCAAGAAGGCGCTCTCCGTCGCGGTCTACAACCACTACAAGCGCGTCCAGGCCGGCGAGAACGGCGGCGGCAGCAGCCGCGAGGACGCCATCGAGCTGGCCAAGTCCAACATCCTGCTGCTCGGCCCCACGGGCTCCGGCAAGACGCTCCTGGCGCAGACCCTGGCGCGCATGCTGAACGTCCCGTTCGCCATCGCCGACGCGACCGCGCTGACGGAGGCCGGGTATGTGGGCGAGGACGTCGAGAACATCCTGCTGAAGCTGATCCAGGCGGCGGACTACGACGTCAAGAAGGCCGAGACCGGGATCATCTACATCGACGAGATCGACAAGGTCGCGAGGAAGAGTGAAAACCCTTCCATCACCCGCGATGTGTCGGGCGAGGGCGTCCAGCAGGCCCTGCTGAAGATCCTCGAGGGCACCACGGCCTCGGTCCCGCCGCAGGGCGGCCGCAAGCACCCGCACCAGGAGTTCATCCAGATCGACACGACGAACGTCCTGTTCATCGTGGGCGGTGCCTTCGCGGGCCTGGAGAAGATCATCGAGTCCCGGGCGGGCGCCAAGGGCATCGGCTTCGGCGCCACGATCCGCTCCAAGCGCGAGCTGGAGGCCAAGGACCAGTTCGAGGACGTCATGCCCGAGGACCTGGTCAAGTTCGGCATGATCCCGGAGTTCATCGGCCGTCTCCCGGTGATCACTTCGGTCCACAACCTGGACAGGGAAGCCCTCCTCCAGATCCTGGTGGAACCCCGCAACGCCCTCGTCAAGCAGTACCAGCGCCTCTTCGAACTCGACGGCGTGGAACTGGACTTCGAGCGCGAGGCCCTGGAAGCCATCGCCGACCAGGCCATCCTCCGCCAGACCGGCGCCCGCGGCCTCCGCGCCATCATGGAGGAGGTCCTCATGTCGGTCATGTACGAGGTCCCCTCCCGCAAGGACGTCGCCAGGGTCGTCATCACCGCAGACGTCGTCCACTCCAACGTCAACCCCACCCTCATCCCGAGGGAGGCCCGGGGCCGGGGGACGGGCGAACAGAAGTCGGCGTAGTCGCTGGTACAGAGACCCGGCACTCACCTTGAGTGCCGGGTTTCTGCGTGTCCTGGCCCGGCCGTTAACCAGCACAGATCGGCCAAGCGCACCCTGACTTGTGTTGCGACGACCGCACTTCATGATCGAGTAACTCCCGACCAAATCGATCGCCAGTTCGCGTGACCGTGCGATCGAGCATGAAATCGGGAGGAACACAGATGAAGATCAGGCGTGCCATCACGGCGCTGACCGTGGTCGCGGCCGCGGGAGTCGTCCCGCTGATGACGGCGGCCCCTGCCCAGGCGGACCAGATCGACTGCGTCGAATACCTGAGGGGCAAGGGCTACGAGATCGGACCGCGCGTCAGGGCGGCCTGCGACACCGACGGCTCGATGGGGGGCACGATCTGGTGCAACACGAGCCTCATCGCGCTCGGCGTCCGAGGAAGTCACGCTAGCGCGGCCTGCAGCCGCGCCTGAGCCGACGTGAAAGGGGCAGGGGCTCCCTTCCCGCTGTCGCACGCGGGGAGGAGCCCCTGCCCCTCAGGGCACGGCGTGTCGTCGGCGTCAGGCCTTGACGCGGACTTCCTTGCGGAACTTGGCCGTGATGTCGGCCGCCGCCGCAGGGTCGGACTTCTTCCCCGAGGCGAGGTTGGCCAGGTCGATGGGCGCCACGAGGCCAAGCGTGCTGTGGTCACCCCAGGCGCAGTAGGTGATGTGCATCTCGCTGGGGCCCTGGCCGGACTCCTCCGGCTCCATCTTGGCGTCCTGGCACTTCATGACCGCGCCTTCGGCGTTGTCGTAGGACTTCGGCTCACCGATCATGGTGACCTTCATGTCCTTGTCGTCTTCCTTCATGCCTTCAGACTTCATGTAGGCCAGGAAGGCGTCGACGACCTTCTCGGGGTCCTCGATCTCTCCGTAGACGCCACCGAAACTGAGCATCCTCTGGGAGAGCGGGTTGTCCTTGTCGCCCGCCATGTAGTTGGCACTGACATCGGTGGGGTTCTTCACGCCCCACTTCTCGGCGTCCTTGACGTCGTCCTTCGTCATGGTGCCGGAGTCGCCTTCGTCCTTCTTGTACTCGGTCAGCACCACGTCCGGCGTCGTCAGCTTGTGCGGACCGTCGTCCGCGATGTCCGAGCCGCTTCCGCCGCCGGCCAGGACGAAGTACGCGCCCACCGCGATCGCCGCGACCACCGCGACCGCGCCGATGATGAGGCCCGTCTTCTTCTTGCCGCCGGCCGGGGCCGGGGGCTGGGGGACGCCGCCGTAGGGGGCCTGGCCGTAGGGGGGCTGCTGGCCGTAGCCCTGCTGCGGGGGCACCGGCTGCTGCTGGGGGTAGCCGTAGCCCGGCTGAGGCGCGGCCGGCTGCTGGGGGTAGCCGTAGCCGGGCTGGGGCGCCTGCGGCTGCTGGCCGTACGGACCAGGCTGCTGCGGCGGCTGCCCGCCGTACGGGCCCGGCTGCTGGGGCTGCCCGCCGTACGGGCCCGGCTGGTTGTAGCTCATTACTGGGTTCCCCTCCAGATGCTTATGCGTTTCAGACATCCTGGCCCAGACACAGGGAGCACAGCGCAGCGGGGTCCGCACCGTTACAAACCAATCGAGTTTCGGGACCGGCCCGTGACACCTCTAAACTGAGCCCGTGACCGAGAACACTCAGCAGCAGCCACACGCGCCCATCACCGAACTGCCGACCCAGTACGCGCCGGCCGAGGTAGAGGGGACGCTGTACGAGCGCTGGGTAGACAAGGGTTACTTCACCGCCGACGCGGCCAGCGACAAGACCCCGTACACCATCGTCATCCCCCCGCCGAACGTCACCGGCAGCCTCCACCTGGGCCACGCCTTCCAGCACACGCTCATGGACGCCCTCACGCGCCGCAAGCGCATGCAGGGCTATGAGTCGCTGTGGCTGCCCGGCATGGACCACGCCGGTATCGCCACCCAGAACAAGGTCGAGCAGCAGCTCGCCGAGGAGGGCAAGTCCCGCCACGACCTGGGCCGCGAGGAGTTCGTCGAGCGCGTCTGGCGGTGGAAGGAGGAGTACGGCGGCAAGATCCTCGGCCAGATGAGGCGCCTCGGCGACGGCGTCGACTGGTCGCGCGAGCGGTTCACCATGGACGAGGGCCTGTCCCGCGCCGTCCAGACCATCTTCAAGAAGCTCTACGACGACGAGCTGATCTACCGCGCCGAGCGCATCATCAACTGGTGCCCGCGCTGCCTCACCGCCATCTCCGACATCGAGGTGGAGTACCAGGAGGACGCCGGCGAGCTGGTGTCGATCCGGTACGGCGAGGGCGAGGACTCCCTCGTCGTCGCCACCACCCGCGCGGAGACGATGCTCGGTGACACCGCGGTCGCCGTCCACCCGGACGACGAGCGGTACCGGCACCTCGTCGGCAAGCAGATCAAGCTCCCGCTGACCGACCGTACGATCCCCGTCGTCGCCGACACCCACGTCGACCCCGAGTTCGGCACGGGCGCCGTCAA
Source organism: Streptomyces sp. enrichment culture (assembly GCF_964272895.1). Taxonomy (GTDB): domain Bacteria; phylum Actinomycetota; class Actinomycetes; order Streptomycetales; family Streptomycetaceae; genus Streptomyces. The sequence continues at coordinate 2,579,176 of NZ_OZ186832.1, read as the reverse complement.
GGTGACGCCCGCGCACGACCCGAACGACTTCGCGATCGGCCAGCGCCACAACCTGCCCTCCATGACGATCATGGACGAGCACGGCGTCATCACGGTCCACGGCCCCTTCCTCGGCCAGGACCGCTTCGAGGCCCGCTCCGCCGTCGTCGGCGCCCTGCGCGCCCAGGGCAGGATCGTCGCCGAGAAGCGCCCGTACCTGCACTCGGTCGGCCACTGCTCCCGCTGCAAGACCACGGTCGAGCCGCGCCTGTCCATGCAGTGGTGGGTCAAGGTCGCCCCGCTCGCCCAGGCCGCCGGTGACGCGGTCCGCGACGGCCGCGTGGCCATCCACCCGGCCGACATGTCGAAGCGCTACTTCGACTGGGTCGACAACATGAACGACTGGTGCATCTCGCGCCAGCTGTGGTGGGGCCACCGCATCCCGATCTGGTACGGCCCGGACGGCGAGATCGTCTGCGTCGGCCCGGACGAGCAGCCGCCCACCGGCGAGGGCTGGCACCAGGACACCGACGTCCTCGACACCTGGTTCTCCTCCGGCCTGTGGCCGTTCTCCACCCTCGGCTGGCCGGAGAAGACCCCGGACCTGGAGAAGTTCTACTCCACCGACGTCCTGCTCACCGGCCACGACATCATCTTCTTCTGGGTCGCCCGGATGATGATGTTCGGCCTGTACGCCATGGACGGCGAGGTCCCGTTCAAGACCATCGCCCTGACCGGCCTGGTCCGCGACGAGCGCGGCAAGAAGATGTCGAAGTCCTTCGGCAACGTCGTCGACCCGCTGGACTGGATGGACAAGTACGGCTCCGACGCCGTCCGCTTCACCCTCGCCAAGGGCGCCAACCCGGGCACCGACGTGCCCATCGGCGAGGACTGGGTCCAGGCGTCCCGGAACTTCGCCAACAAGATCTGGAACGCCACCCGCTTCGCCCTGATGAACGGCGCCACGGTCGAGGGTGAGCTGCCCCCGGCCGAGCGCCTGTCGGCGACGGACCGCTGGATCCTGTCCCGGCTGAACAAGACGGTCGCCCAGGTCGACGCGTACTACGACGACTTCCAGTTCGCCAAGCTCAGCGAGGCGCTGTACCACTTCGCGTGGGACGAGGTCTTCGACTGGTACGTCGAGCTGTCCAAGACCACGTTCATGGCGGGCGGCGAGGGCGCCGAGGCATCCGGCCGGGTCCTCGGCGAGGTCCTGGACGTGCTGATGCGTCTGCTGCACCCGGTGATGCCGTTCGTCACCGAGACGCTGTGGACCACGCTGACCGGCCGCGAGTCCATCGTGATCGCCGACTGGCCGAAGGACAGCGGGTTCCGCGACGACGCCGCCGAGGCCGAGATCGAGAACCTCCAGCAGGTCGTCACCGAGGTCCGCCGCTTCCGCGCCGACCAGGGCCTTCAGCCCGGCCAGCGCGTCCCGGCCCGCCTCACCCTGGACGGCACGGCCCTGGCGCCCCACGAGGCCGCCATCCGCCAGCTGCTGCGCCTCCAGCCCGAGGGCGACGGCTTCACGGCGACGGCGACCCTGCCCATCGCGGGCGCCGAGGTGGCCCTCGACCTCTCCGGCACCATCGACGTCGCGGCCGAGCGCAAGCGCCTGGCCAAGGACCTCGCGGCGGCGGAGAAGGAGAAGGCCCAGGCCACCGCCAAGCTCGGCAACGAGGCGTTCCTGGCCAAGGCCCCGGACCAGGTGGTGGACAAGATCCGCACCCGCCTGGCCAAGGCCGACGAGGACATCGCCCGCATCCAGAGCCAGCTGGAGAAGCTGCCTCAGCAGTGACGCCCTGAAGGGGCGCGGGGAACCGCGCGATCAACCACGTGCGACCCCGCGCCCGCCGGGCGGTATGAGCCCCACCTGCTTAGGCACTGTCAGTCCCGCTCCGTAGACTGGCCCTGTGACCCACCCCAGCGACGACCAGCCCGACCCTCTCGACACCTTCGACGAGATCATCTCGGCCGAGACCGACCGCGACCCCGATCTCGCCGTCATCGAGGCCGGCAGCCGCACCCTGCGCACCCAGGGCGGCCCCCCGCAGGCCGACGTCCCCGCGCGCCCCGAGGACCCCGAGGTCGACAAGGCCCTGCGCGAGGTCGAGGCGGACCTCGCCACCCGCTGGGGCGAGACCAAGCTGGAGCCCTCGGTCCGCCGTATCGCCGCGCTGATGGACGTCCTGGGCGAGCCGCAGCGGACGTACCCCTCGATCCACATCACCGGCACCAACGGCAAGACGTCGACGGCCCGCATGATCGAGGCCCTCCTCGGCGCCTTCGAGCTGCGCACCGGCCGCTACACCTCCCCGCATGTGCAGTCGATCACCGAGCGCATCAGCCTGGACGGCGCCCCGATCTCGGCCGAGCGGTTCATCGAGACGTACGACGACGTCAAGGCGTACGTCGAGATGGTCGACGCCCAGCAGGAGTACCGCCTGTCCTTCTTCGAGGTGCTCACCGGCATGGCGTACGCCGCGTTCGCGGACGCGCCGGTCGACGTGGCGGTCGTCGAGGTCGGCATGGGCGGCTCCTGGGACGCGACGAACGTGATCGACGCGGACGTGGCCGTGGTGACGCCGATCGACCTGGACCACACCGACCGCCTCGGTGAGACGCCCGGCGAGATCGCGGGGGAGAAGTCCGGGATCATCAAGCAGGGCGCGACCGTGATCATGGCCCAGCAGCCGGTGGACGCGGCGCAGGTGCTGCTGAAGAAGGCCGTCGAGGTGGACGCCACGGTCGCCCGCGAGGGCCTGGAGTTCGGGGTCGTCGCCCGTCAGGTGGCCGTCGGCGGGCAGCTGCTCACGCTGCGCGGGCTCGGCGGGGAGTACCCCGAGGTCTATCTGCCGCTGCACGGCGCCCACCAGGCGCACAACGCCGCAGTGGCGCTGGCCGCGGTCGAGGCGTTCTTCGGGGTCGGCGCGCAGCGCGCCGAGCCGCTGGACATCGACACCGTGCGCAAGGCGTTCGCGGCCGTGTCCTCGCCGGGCCGCCTGGAGGTCGTACGGCGCTCGCCGACCGTCGTGCTGGACGCCGCGCACAACCCGGCGGGCGCGCGGGTGACCGCCGAGGCGATCGGCGAGGCGTTCGACTTCAGCCGGCTGATCGGCGTGGTCGGGGCGAGCGGCGACAAGAACGTACGCGGGCTGCTGGAGGCGTTCGAACCGGTCTTCGCGGAGATCGTCGTCACCCAGAACTCCAGCCATCGCGCCATGGACGCCGACGAGCTGGCCGCCATCGCCGTGGAGGTCTTCGGCGAGGACCGCGTCCAGGTCGAGCCGCGCCTGCCGGACGCCCTCGAGGCAGCGATCACGCTGGCCGAGGAGGAGGGCGAGTTCGCGGGCGGTGGTGTGCTGATCACCGGTTCCGTCATCACGGTGGGCGAGGCCCGCCTCCTCCTGGGGAAGTGACCTTCACACGATGCGTACGCTCTGCTCCTCGACCCTGATCGCCGAGTTCTTCATCATCGGCTTCGCCGGGCTGGTGGCGATGAAGGAACCGGACCTGTCCATGGGGACGGTGTGGACGGTCAGCGGGATCGCCATGGGCCTGTGCCTGCTGCTGTGCGGTCTGGTGACCCGGCCGGGCGGTGTCGCCCTCGGCTGGGCGCTCCAGGCCGGCCTGATCGCCGCCGGGTTCGTGCTGCCCCTGATGTTCCTCCTCGGCGTGATGTTCGCCGGCCTGTGGTGGGCCTCGGTCCACTTCGGCCGGAAGGTGGACGAGGCGAAGGCACGCTTCGCGGCGATGAACGACGAGTCCCAGGCCGACCCCGCCTGAGCGCTGCCACCGGGCTCCGGGCTGACGCTGCGTAACGGACGCCGGTGAGCGCCCTGTAGCCTCGTGCCACCGCACACCTGTAGGTAAGGAGTCCTGCCGTGACCCAGCGCACCCTCGTCCTCCTCAAGCCCGACGCCGTCCGTCGCGGCCTGACCGGCGAGATCATCAGCCGTATCGAGCGCAAGGCCGGCTGGTCGATCACCGCGCTGGAGCTGCGCGAGCTGGACCAGGACACGCTGGAGCAGCACTACGGCGAGCACAAGGGCAAGCCGTTCTACGAGCCGCTGGTCGCCTTCATGTCCTCCGGTCCCGTCGTCGCCATGATCGTCGAGGGCGAGCGGGTCATCGAGGGCGTGCGCCAGCTGGCCGGCCCGACCGACCCGATCGCCGCCGCGCCCGGCTCCATCCGGGGCGACTTCGGTGTGATCGTCCGGGAGAACCTGATCCACGCCTCGGACTCGGAGGAGTCCGCCGAACGCGAGGTGAAGATCTTCTTCCCCGGCCGCGCGTAACCGATTACTCTTCGCCGCAAGCCGCACGGAAGTCCGGGGGTCCCCTCCCGGACTTTCCTGGCATGTGAGCGGCGATCGAGGGAACGAGCCTCCCCGAACGCCCGTCTCCAGAAGCGAACCCGCACTTCATCTGCTGACAATGGCGGAGACCCTCACACAGGGTCCGTGAAGGCGCGTCTACGATGGAGACCTTCACGTCACAGCACCCACCACGCCGACCTGAAAAGCCCTCAAAAGCGAGCAGGAAGGCCAGACGAATCCTGATGGGGAACTCAATGTCGTTCATCGGCCGTGACATGGCTGTCGACCTCGGGACCGCCAACACGCTGGTGTACGTCAGGGGTCGCGGGATCGTACTCAACGAGCCGTCCGTCGTCGCGATCAACACCAACACCGGTGGGATTCTCGCGGTCGGCGCCGAGGCGAAGAAGATGATCGGGCGCACGCCGGGCAACATCGTCGCCGTACGTCCGCTGAAGGACGGCGTGATCGCCGACTTCGAGATCACCGAGCGGATGCTCCGCTACTTCATTCTGAAGATCCACAAGCGGCGGTATCTGGCCCGGCCGCGGGTCGTCGTCTGTGTGCCCTCGGGGATCACGGGCGTCGAGCGCCGTGCCGTCATCGAGGCGTCGTCCCAGGCCGGCGCCCGCCAGGTGCACATCATCGAGGAGCCCATGGCCGCGGCCATCGGCTCCGGCCTGCCGGTCCACGAGGCCACGGGCAACATGGTGGTGGACATCGGCGGCGGCACCACGGAGGTCGCGGTCATCTCCCTCGGCGGCATCGTCACCGCCCAGTCCATCCGCGTCGCGGGCGACGAGCTGGACAACGCGATCATCCAGCACATCAAGAAGGAGTACTCCCTTCTGCTGGGTGAGCGCACGGCCGAACAGATCAAGATCACGATCGGTTCGGCGTACGACCTCGATGCTGACGAACACACCGAAATCCGCGGCCGGGACCTCGTCTCCGGGCTGCCCAAGACCGTCGTCATCTCCGCCGCCGAAGTACGCAAGGCGATCGAGGAGCCCGTCAACGCCATCGTCGACGCCGTGAAGACGACGCTGGACAAGTGCCCGCCGGAACTCTCCGGCGACATCATGGACCGCGGCATCGTCCTCACCGGCGGCGGCGCCCTGCTGCGCGGCCTCGACGAGCGGCTGCGCCGGGAGACCGGCATGCCGATCCACATCGCCGAGGACCCGCTGGACAGCGTGGCGCTCGGCTCCGGAAAGTGCGTCGAGGAGTTCGAGGCGCTCCAGCAGGTGCTGGACGCCCAGCCGCGCAGATGACGTAATCCGTCGATTCCGCCGTACGAGACGATCTCCTCTCGTACGGCGGATCGTTGATATAGAGGCATAAGCTGCCACGAACAAGCCCCTCGGTTCCCCCAGGGGCTACCCGAATTCCGATTGTGTTTGCCAATCAAGGAAGGGCACGGCCGCCGCACGTGAGGGACACACGAGAGAGCCGGCTGCTCCTGGTGCTGCTGATCGCCATCGCGTTCGCACTGATCACGGTGGACATCCGCGGTGGGGAGGATTCACCGGTCGACGGTGCCCGCCGGGCCGCGGCCTCCGTCTTCGGCCCGATCGAGAACGGCGTGGCGTCCGCGGTGGACCCGGTGGGCAACGCCATCGCCGCCGTCCGGGACTCCGGCGAACGGCACGACCGCATCGCCCAGCTGGAGAAGGAGAACGCCGCCCTCAAGGCCGAACTCGGCAGCGACGACCGCAACCGCAGCCGCCTGAAGCAGCTGAACAAGATGCTGAAGGTGGCCGGCGAGGGCCAGTACGGCATCAAGGGCGCGGAGGTCATCGCCATAGGGGCGGCCCAGGGCTTCTCCTGGACCATCACCATCGACGTCGGCGCCAACGACGGCATCCGGCGCGACATGACCGTCCTCAACGGGGACGGCCTCGTCGGCCGCGTCACCACCGTCGGCCCGAACGCCTCCACCGTGCTGCTCGCCAGTGACCCCGACTTCACCGTCGGCACCCGGATGGAGGGCAGCGACGAGCTCGGCTTCGCCTCCGGCCAGGGCGACCGCCCGCTGCGCGTCGAACTCCTCAACGGCAAGGCACAGATCAAGAAGGGCGACCGTCTGGTCACCTTCGGCTCCCAGGCCGACCGGCCCTTCGTACCCGGCGTCCCCGTCGGCGTCGTCTCGCGGGTCGATCCCTCGGGCGGCGGCCTGACCCGCACCCTGTACGTCACGCCGTACGTCAGCTTCACCAAGCTGGACATCGTCGGCGTCGTCGTCCAGGCCCCCGCAAAGGATCCGCGCGACACCGTGCTCCCCGACAAGCCGAAGCCCACCCCGACCCCGACCGTGACGGTCACCGTCACCCCGTCGGCCCAGGCGCCCGCCGACGGCCAGTTCCAGCAAGAGCAGCAGCAGTAGGGGAGCTGACACTCGATGCGCTTCAACCGGATCCTGCTCTCCGCCACGCTGGTGGTCGTCGCCCTGGTCCTCCAGGTCAGCGTCCTGGCCCGGCTGCACCTGCCGGGCGCCGTGCCCGACCTGCTGCTCCTCACCGTCCTGGGCCTCGCGCTGGTCTACGGCCATGTCGGCGGCGCCCTCGTCGGCTTCGGCGCCGGACTGCTCTCCGACCTCGCCCCGCCCGCCGACCACGCGGCCGGCCGCTACGCGCTGGTGCTGTGTGTCATCGGCTATCTGGCCGGCCTGGTCAAGCCGGAGAACGGCCGGCTGAAGTCGGCGAGCGGACCGCTTGTCGTGGTGGCCGTCGCCGCCGTCGGCTCCACCCTGCTCTACGCCGGAGTCGGCGCCCTCGTCGGCGACACGGCGGCCCGTCACGTGGGCCTGCCGGGGCTGCTGTTCACGGCCGCCCTGTACGACCTACTGCTCGCGCCGTTCGTGGTGCCCGGCATCATGGCGCTGGCCCGGCGCGCCGACAACGACCCGCTCGCCGAGGCGAACTCGGCGAACGCGGCCGACATCTCCTCCGGCTGGCTGGCCTCCGGCACCGGCCTGCGCATCGGCGGCCAGCGCGGCGGCCTGGGCGGGCTGAAGGTGAAGGCGGCCCGGGCGCGGACGGCACGGGCCGGGCGCATCAAGGGGGTCAAGCGGCTGTGAACCGCGCGGAGTTCACCCGGACGGGCGAACGGGGCCGGAACCGGGCGGCGCGGGCCGGTCGTTCCTCACTCGTACGCACATCGGCATCAGGTGTCCGTACACCCGTCCCGCTCGTCCACACACCGACCTCGGTCGTCCGCACATCCGTGTCCCCGCACACACGCTGAGAGGGGGAGGCAGCAGTGACCAACATTCCCGAGACCGGTCGGACCCCACGCGTCCAGACCCGGCTCGTCGTCATCCAGATCCTCGTCCTCTCGCTGCTCGCCACGCTCGGCGGCCGGCTGTGGTACCTCCAGATCCGCGAGGGCGATGCCTACGCCAAGGAGGCATCCGGCAACCACGTCCAGCAGGTCGTGCAGCCCGCCGTGCGCGGCTCGATCCTGGACGCGCGCGGAGTGCCCCTCGCGGACAACGAGACCCGGCTGGTGGTCTCGGCCTCCCGCACCGAGCTGATGAAGATGAAGGACGACGGAGACGCCGTCCTGACCAAGCTCGCGGGCGTCCTCGGCATGACGCCGAAGGAGGTCAAGGAGAAGGTCCGGCTGTGCGACGCCGAGACCCCCCAGCCCTGCTGGAACGGCTCGCCGTACCAGCCGATCCCCATCACCGACGAGGCCACCCCGCGCCAGGCCCTGCAGATCCGCGAGCGCGCGGAGGACTTCCCCGGCATCACCGCCGAGCCCCAGGCCGTCCGCCGCTACCCGGCGCCCGGCAAGGCCAACACCGCCCAGGTCCTCGGCTATCTCTCCCCGGTCACCGACGAGGAGATCCAGCAGGCCCAGGACACCGACTCGCCCTTCCTGCGCTCCGACCAGGTCGGCCGCTCCGGCCTGGAGCGCCAGTACGACAAGGAGCTGCGCGGCAAGGCCGGCGTCACCCGCTACGAGGTCGACAACCTCGGCCGGGTCATCGGCCAGGCCGAGGCGGACCCCGCCCAGCCCGGCTCCCACCTGGTCACCAGCATCGACGCCCGGGTGCAGCGCGTCGCCGAGTACGAGCTGAACGCGGCGATGAAGGAAGCCCGCAAGAACTGGGACCGCAACACCCAGCAGAAGTACAAGGCCGACGCGGGCGCCGTCGTCGTGATGGAGGCGAAGACCGGCCGGATCGTCGCCATGGCGTCCAACCCGACCTACGACCCCAACGCCTGGGTCGGCGGCATCTCCGCCAAGGACTACGCCAAGCTCACCGGCAAGAACTCCAACTACCCGCTGCTCAACAGGGCCATACAGGGTCAGGCGGCGCCCGGCTCCATCTTCAAGGTGGTCTCCACGGCCGCGGCGGTCCAGGCCGGCTACGCGTTCGACGGCCGCTACAACTGCTCCAGCTCCTACTCCGTCGGCGGTCAGGTCTTCAAGAACTTCGAGTCCCAGAACCACGGCGCGATCGACCTCGGCCGCGCCCTGGAGGTCTCCTGCGACACCGTCTACTACCAACTCGCGCACAACGAGTGGAAGAAGGACGGCGGCATCAACCCCAAGGGCAAGCCGAAGGACTGGTTCTACAAGGCCGCCCACCAGTTCGGCCTCGGCAAGGAGACCGGCATCGACCTGCCCAACGAGGTCCCCGGCCGCGTCCCGGACCGCGAGTGGAAGCAGAGCTACTGGGAGGCCAACAAGGACGCCTGGTGCAAGAGCGGCAAGAAGGACGGCGACTACGTCGAGAAGATCGCCTACGAGAACTGCCTCGAAGGCAACAAGATGCGCGCCGGTGACGAGATCAACTACTCCATCGGCCAGGGCGACACCCTGGTGACGCCGATCCAGATGGCCACCATCTACGCCGCCATCTCCAACGGCGGCACCCTGTACGACCCCACGGTCGGCAAGGCGATCGTCAGCGCCGACGGCAAGCGGGTCTCCGAGATCGAGCCCAAGGCGCACGGCAGGCTGCCGGTGGACCGGGCGACGCTGGCCCAGATGGACGACGCCCTCGCCGGTGTGGCCACCCGCGGTACGGCCGCCTGGCGGTTCGGCGGCTGGCCCCAGGACAAGATCGAGATGCACGCCAAGACCGGTACCGCGGAGGTCTACGGCAAGCAGACGACCTCCTGGTTCGCCACGTACACCGAGGACTACGCGGTCGTCATGACCATCTCCCAGGGCGGTACGGGCTCCGGCGCCTCCGGTCCGGCCGTGCGCAACATCTACGACGCCCTGTACGGCGTCTCCGACGACGGCGTCATCAACAAGAAGCGCGCCCTGCTGCCCACGCCGCAGAAGAACCTGCCGAAGATCCAGCCGGACGGTTCGATCATCGGTCCGAAGGTCTCCAAGGACCCGGCGAAGGACCAGCAGAAGTACCAGAAGCCCGCCGAGAACCCGGACGGGACCCCGGTGGAGAACGCCGCGGTGAACCCCGACGGCACCGCCCCCGACCCGGGCGGCGCCCAGCAGACCGGGGCGACCCTGCCCTCCCCGGAGGCCGGCAACCGTCAGACCCGGCGCCTGCGGCGCCCCCGCCGCGCAGGCCGGAGGAAGTGCACATGACCGGCGTCAACAGCTTCCAGGTCTCCGGCTACGGCCCCGAGCGGGCCGGCTGGACCCGCCTGTTCGCCCGCGACTCGCTCGCCCGCCGGCTGGACTGGCCCATACTGCTGGCCTCCCTCGCGCTGTCGCTGATCGGTTCCGTGCTGGTCTTCTCGGCCACCCGCAACCGCACCGACATCAACCAGGGCGACCCGTACTACTTCCTGGTGCGGCACATCCTGAACACCGGCATCGGTCTCGCGCTGATGATCGGCACGGTCTGGCTCGGTCATCGCACCCTGCGCACCGCGGTGCCGATCCTGTACGGCGTCTCGGTGTTCCTGATCCTGCTGGTGCTGACCCCGCTCGGCTCCACGATCAACGGCGCCCACTCGTGGATCCAGCTGCCCGGCGGCTTCTCGCTGCAGCCCTCGGAGTTCGTGAAGGTCACGATCATCCTGGGCATGGCGATGCTGCTGGCCGCGAGAGTCGACGCCGGCGACAGGCCCTACCCGGACCATCGCACGGTGCTCCAGGCGCTGGGTCTGGCCACCGTGCCGATGCTGATCGTGCTGCTGATGCCCGACCTCGGCTCGGTCATGGTCATGGTGATCATCGTGCTGGGCGTGCTGCTGGCCTCGGGCGCCTCCAACCGCTGGGTGTTCGGCCTGCTGGGCTCGGGCGCGCTGGGCGCGCTGGCGGTCTGGCAGCTGGGGATCCTCGACGAGTACCAGATCAACCGGTTCGCCGCGTTCGCCAATCCCGAGCTCGACCCGGCGGGCGTCGGCTACAACACCAACCAGGCCCGTATCGCCATCGGCTCCGGCGGCCTGACCGGCTCCGGCCTCTTCCACGGTTCGCAGACCACCGGCCAGTTCGTGCCCGAGCAGCAGACCGACTTCGTCTTCACGGTCGCCGGCGAGGAACTGGGCTTCGTCGGCGGCGGCCTGATCATCCTGCTGCTCGGTGTGGTGCTGTGGCGGGCCTGCCGGATCGCCCGCGAGACGACCGAGCTGTACGGCACGATCGTGGCCGCGGGCATCGTCGCCTGGTTCGCCTTCCAGTCCTTCGAGAACATCGGGATGACGCTCGGCATCATGCCGGTCACCGGTCTGCCCCTGCCGTTCGTGTCGTACGGAGGTTCGTCGATGTTCGCGGTGTGGGTCGCGGTGGGGCTGTTGCAGTCCATCCGGGTGCAGAGACCGCTGTCGGCCTAGCGCAGGGCCGTGGCGGCCCGGCAGGGGCCGTCACGGCGCGTTTCCCCGCAGTCCGGGGCGCTGCGGGTATCCGTTCGGCATCTGTCCTGGCGCGGCGGGCCCCACTAGATTCAGGTCATGGCGGACATACAGCGCGAGATCGAGCGGAAGTACGAGTCCGACGACAGCGGGCTGCCCGACCTGACCGGCGTCGCCGGTGTGGCGGCCGTGATCGACAAGGGTGTCGCGCACCTGGACGCCACCTACTACGACACGGCGGACGGCAGCCTGGCCGCCGCGTCGATCACGCTGCGGCGGCGCACGGGCGGCTCCGACGCCGGCTGGCATCTGAAGTTCCCGGTCGCGCCGGGGGTGCGGGACGAGATCCGCGCCCCGCTGTCCGACGCGGTGCCGCGCGGTCTGGCCGGGCTGGTGCGCTCACGGGTGCGGGACGCCGAGCTGCGGCCCGTCGTCCGGCTGCGCTCGGACCGGGACCTGCGGGAGCTCATCGACGCCGAGGGCAGGCTGCTCGCCGAGGTCGGGGTGGACGCCGTGCACGCCGAGCGGCTCGACGGGGGCGGCGGGCGGGCGCAGTGGACCGAGATCGAGGTGGAGCTGGCCGAGGGGGGTGACCCGGCGTTCCTGGACGCGGTGGAGAAACGGTTGCGCAGGGCGGGGGTGCGGCCCTCGTCGTCCGCGTCGAAGCTGGCCCGGGCGCTCGCCGAGACGGCACCGGGCAGGAAGGGCAAGTGCAGGGGCGGACGCGGGACGCCGGGTGCGCCGGAGACGGCCGGTGACCATGTCCTGGCGTATCTGCGGGCCCAGCGGGACGCGATCGTGGAGCTGGACCCGGCGGTGCGGCGGGACGTGTACGACTCGGTGCACGGCATGCGGGTCGCCACCCGGCGGATGCGCAGCGCCTTCCGCTCCTTCGGCCGGGTCCTCGACCGCGCCGTCACCGACCCGATCGGCGAGGAGCTGAAGTGGCTGGCGGGGGAGCTGGGCGTCGACCGGGACCAGGAAGTGCTGACCGCCCGGATCACCGCCGCCCTGGACGAACTGCCCCGCCCCCTGGTCGCCGGCCCGGTGCGCACCCGGCTGCGCACCTGGACGCACGCCCGGCGCGGTGGCTCGCGGCGGCGGCTGATCGCCGTACTGGACGGTCGGCGCTACCTCGACCTGCTCGGCACGCTGGACGCGCTGATCGCCGACCCGCCGCTGCGCAAGGCGGCGGCCGCGGCACCGCAGAAGGTGATCGCCAAGGCCGTCCGCACGGATCTGGGGATGCTGTCGGCCCTGGTCGAGGAGGCCCTGGACCTGCCCGCCGGCCCCGCCCGCGACCTCGCGCTGCACGAGGCGCGCAAGAAGGCCAAGCGCACCCGGTACGCGGCGGAGGCGGCGGTCCCGGCGCTCGGGGACCCGGCCGCCGCGCTGGTGCGGTCGATGAAGTCGCTGCAAGGGCTGCTCGGCGACCACCAGGACAGCGTGATGACCCGCGAGGCCCTGCGCGAGCTGGCCGGACAGGCGCAGGCGGCGGGGGAGAGCGCGTTCACCTACGGGGTGCTGTACGGGCGGGAGGAGCTGCGGGCGGCGCGGGCGGAGGAGACGTTGCCGGGCGCATGGGCGCAGATGCGGGACAAGGCGGACATCTGACCGTACAGGGGAGTCCCCCGGCCGGGTTACGCTTGATGGTCACCCGCCCCCAGCCTCCGGCCGGGGGATGCCCCCAGTCAGCTCATGAAGGTTCGCGAGATGCCTGTCGAGTCGGTTTTCCCGCAGCTCGAAGCTCTGCTCCCGCACGTGCAGAAGCCGATCCAGTACGTCGGCGGCGAGCTCAACTCCACGGTCAAGGCGTGGGACGAGTGCGACGTCCGCTGGGCGCTCATGTACCCGGACGCCTACGAGGTCGGCCTGCCCAACCAGGGCGTCATGATCCTCTACGAGGTCCTCAACGAGCAGGAGGGCGTCCTCGCCGAGCGCACCTACAGCGTGTGGCCGGACCTGGAGGCGCTGATGCGTGAGCACGGCGTGCCGCAGTTCACGGTGGACAGCCACCGCCCGGTCAAGGCGTTCGACGTGCTCGGCCTCAGCTTCTCCACGGAGCTGGGCTACACCAACATGCTCACCGCGCTGGACCTGGCCGGCATCCCGCTGGAGTCCAAGGACCGCACGGTCGACGACCCGATCGTGCTGGCCGGCGGCCACGCGGCCTTCAACCCCGAGCCGATCGCCGACTTCATCGACGCGGCGGTCATCGGCGACGGCGAGCAGGCCGTGCTCGACATGACGAAGATCATCCGCGAGTGGAAGGCCGAGGGCCGCCCCGGCGGCCGCGACGAGGTCCTGCTGCGCCTGGCGAAGACCGGCGCCGTGTACATCCCGCGGTTCTACGACGTCGAGTACCTGCCCGACGGCCGTATCGCGCGTGTCGTACCGAACCGGTCGGGCGTGCCGTGGCGCGTGTCCAAGCACACGGTCATGGACCTGGACGAGTGGCCCTACCCCAAGCAGCCGCTGGTCCCGCTCGCCGAGACGGTCCACGAGCGCATGTCCGTGGAGATCTTCCGCGGCTGCACCCGCGGCTGCCGCTTCTGCCAGGCCGGCATGATCACCCGCCCGGTGCGCGAGCGCTCGATCACCGGCATCGGCGACATGGTGGAGAAGGGCCTGAAGGCGACCGGCTTCGAGGAGGTCGGCCTGCTGTCCCTGTCGTCGGCGGACCACTCCGAGATCGGCGACATCGCCAAGGGCCTGGCGGACCGCTACGAAGAGGACAAGATCGGCCTCTCGCTGCCCTCCACCCGCGTGGACGCCTTCAACGTCGACCTGGCCAACGAGCTGACCCGCAACGGCCGCCGCTCCGGCCTGACCTTCGCCCCCGAGGGCGGCTCGGAGCGCATGCGCAAGGTCATCAACAAGATGGTCTCCGAAGAGGATCTGATCCGGACGGTCGCCACGGCGTACGGCAACGGCTGGCGGCAGGTGAAGCTGTACTTCATGTGCGGTCTGCCGACGGAGACCGACGAGGACGTCCTGCAGATCGCCGACATGGCGACCAAGGTCATCGCCAAGGGCCGCGAGGTCTCCAAGTCCAACGACATCCGCTGCACGGTGTCGATCGGCGGCTTCGTGCCCAAGCCGCACACGCCGTTCCAGTGGGCGCCGCAGCTGAGCGCGGAGGAGACGGACGCCCGTCTCGAAAAGCTCCGCGACAAGATCCGCGGCGACAAGAAGTACGGCCGCTCCATCGGCTTCCGCTACCACGACGGCAAGCCCGGCATCGTCGAGGGCCTCCTGTCCCGCGGCGACCGCCGCATCGGCGCCGTCATCCGCGCGGTCTACGAGGACGGCGGCCGCTTCGACGGCTGGCGCGAGCACTTCTCCTACGACCGCTGGATGAACTGCGCGGAGAAGGCGCTGGCCCCCTACGGCGTCGACGTCGACTGGTACACCACCCGCGAGCGCACCTACGAGGAGGTCCTGCCCTGGGACCACCTCGACTCCGGTCTCGACAAGGACTGGCTCTGGGAGGACTGGCAGGACGCCCTCGACGAGACCGAGGTCGAGGACTGCCGCTGGACCCCGTGCTTCGACTGCGGCGTCTGCCCCGCCATGGACACCCACATCCAGATCGGCCCGACGGGCAAGAAGCTGCTGCCGCTCACCGTCAAGCAGTCGGCTCCGACCGGCTGACACCGAGCACAGCGCGCGTGAGGCGCTGCGGCGACCCACCGGGTCCGTGTCCGGCACCACGCAGGCCGGGGTCGCCGCAGCGACTGTGACGGCATCGCAATCCCGCGGGTGGATCCGGATCGGGGCCCGAGGCGTCTTGGCGGGTATGGAACCGCAGAAGGCGCTGCCCGAGGTCCGGCAGGCGGAAGGATGTCTGGTCACCGCGATTCGCATTCCGGTGCGGATCGTCGTGCTGGTGCTGGTCGTGCCGGTGCGGATGGTGTGGGACGCCCTGGTCGTGTCGGGGCGGTTCCTGACGGACACGGTGTTCCGGCCGGTCGGGCGCGGGCTGCTGTGGCTGGGGCGGGCGGTGTTCGTGTGGCCGTTCGTGGGGCTGTGGCGCTATGTCCTCGTGCCGGTGGGCAAGGGGCTCGCCTGGCTCGGGAACGTGCTGCTGGTCGTGCCGGCGGTGTGGCTGTACCGGCATGTGCTGACGCCGATCGGGCACGGCATCGTCTGGACGCTACGGGGGACCGGCGCCGCGATCTCCTGGGTGCTGCGCGGGCTGTGGGCCGGGATCGTGTGGGTGGCGCGGGGGATCGGCGCCGGTGCCGCCTGGGTGGGGCGGGGCATTGGGGCGGTGGGTGCCTGGGTCTACGCGTGGCTGCTCACGCCGGTCGGGCACGGGATCGCCTGGCTGACGCGGTACCTGGTCGTCGTACCGGCCGTATGGCTGTACACCTGGGTGCTCGCGCCGGTCGGGCGGGCGGTCGCCTGGTGTGCCACGGGGCTGTGGCGGGGGACCGTCTGGTGCGTCAAGGGCGTGTGGTGGGTGCTGGCGGCGATCGTCACCGGGATCGGGGTCGCCCTGTACTGGATCACGCGGGTGCTGTTTGTGCTGCCCGCGCTCGGGTTGTGGCGGTACGTGCTCGCGCCGGTGGGCCGGTTCCTGGCCGTCGTCGGACGGGAGATCGGCGACGCCCTCGGGCACGCCTGGCGGGTGGCCGGGCACCTCTCGCGGGCCGTCGGCCGGTTCCTCGCGAAACTCTTCCGGTGGATCTTCGTGGAGCCGGTGCGGTGGGTCTACCGCACGGTCCTCACGCCCGTCGGACACGCCGTGCGCGACGCGCTGTGGCGGCCCGCCGCCCAGGCCGCGCGCAGTGTGGGACGGGCGACCCGGCAGGCGCTCGCCGCGGCCCGTGACACCGCCCGGCAGGCCCGCGCCGACTTCCGGCGGATGCTGTTCGGAGAGCCCCGGAAGGTGGAGGAAGTGGCCCGGCGGGAACCCGGACGCCAGGAGACACGTACTCTAGGTAGCAGTACGACCGTTCTCACGAAGGACTAGGACACTGGGCAAGCGACAGCCCGAAGGCCCGCCGCCGGCACCCGCGGTGCAGCGCATCCGACTGCGTTACACCAAGCGCGGCCGCCTGAGGTTCACCAGCCACCGCGACTTCCAGCGCGCTTTCGAGCGTGCGCTGCGCCGCGCCGAGGTCCCCATGGCCTATTCGGCGGGCTTCACGCCGCACCCGAAGGTGTCCTACGCCAATGCCGCACCCACCGGCACGGGCAGTGAGGCGGAGTACCTGGAGATCGCGCTCACCGAAGCGCGTGACCCCGAGACGCTGCGCGTCCTGCTCGACGAGTCGCTGCCCGACGGGCTCGACGTCGTCGACGCGGTCGAGGCCCGTACATCGGGGCTCGCCGACCGGCTCACGGCCTCGGTGTGGGAGCTGCGCCTGCCCGGCGTGGACCCCGCCGACGCGGACCGGGCGGTGGCCGCCTTCAACGGCGCCGAGACCGTCGAGGTCCAGCGGATGACCAAGAACGGCGTGCGTACCTTCGACGCCCGTTCGGCGGTCGTCAGCCTGGACAGCGGCGACGCCGGCACGGAAACGCCCCGTGCGACGGCTGATAGGCCGACCGACCAGCCCTGTGCGATACTGCGGCTGGTTGTTCGGCACGTGACGCCTGCCGTGCGACCCGACGACGTCCTGTCCGGTCTCCGCGCCGTGGCCGACCTGGCGCCGCCGGTCCCCGCAGCGGTGACCAGGCTGGCGCAGGGGCTGCTCGATGAAGAGACCGGCACGGTGACCGACCCGCTCGCGCCCGACCGCGAGGCAGCAGCGGCCCAACCGGCCGCGCCGACTGCCGCCGCGAAGGAGCCGGCGTAAGGAAGGTCCCGCGAAAGGACGGACGTCGAAGCGCCGCCCTCGTACTCGGGAGCCACCTGGGTCGGGCAGCGCACCGACCAGAAGACTTTCGCCAGGCCGTACGCGACAAGGCATACGGAACCGGCGAGACAGGACACAGAAAGCTCCCGTGCGGCGCCCGCGCCCCGGACGGCGGCACACGCGCACCGCGCGAGCCGCGGACGTCACCGGCATACCCGCCGGACCACGCGCGGCGCCCGGGAGCCCGACGGGAGATACGCCCGCATGCTCGAGCCGACCGAACCCATCGAGGGTTCCGAACTCAACACCCCCAGCGACACCCTGCCGCCGCGTCGCCGGCGCCGGGCCGCATCGCGTCCGGCGGGTCCGCCGGCCGGCACCTCCGAGGCGCCGGTGGAGACCGTCGCTCCGGCCATACCGGCCGACCCGGAGCCGGAGACCGAAGCCGAAGCCGAAGCTGAAGCCCAGGCCGCCGCGGCGGAGACGGCTGTGACGTCCGAGGCCGCCCCGGCCCGCCCGCGTCGCCGTGCCACCCGCCGCGCGTCCGCGCCGGCCGGTGCGCCGAAGGCCGACGAGGCCACCCGGTCCGCCGAGCCCGTCCAGGCCGCGGAGCCCGCAGGGGCCGGGGAAGCCGCTGCCGCGCCGGCCGTCGAGGAGCTGGCCGCCGGTGTCGACGCGCCCGCCCCCGCGGCCGAGGAGGCCGCTGCGGCCCGCCCGCGTCGGCGTGCCACGCGTCGCGCGTCCGCACCCGCCGGTGCGCCGAAGGCCGAGGAGGCCGTGGTGACGGAGCCCGCCGAGCCGGTGGCGGAGGAGTCCGCGCCCGTCGAGGAACCCGCTCCCGCGGCCCGTCCGCGTCGCCGTGCGACCCGCCGCGCGTCCGCGCCGGCCGGTGCGCCGAAGGCGGAGGAAGCCGTGACGGCGGAGGCAGCTGTGACCGCGGAGGCAGACGTGACCGCTGAGTCCGCCGAGACGGACGCAGCGGAAGCTCCCACCGAGGCCCCCGCCCCGGCCGTCGAGACCGAGGCCGCCCCCGAGCCCGAGGCCGCCGAAGCCGCCCCGCGTCGTACGCGCCGCCGTGCCACGCGCCGTGTCTCCGCGCCCGCCGAGACCACCGAGACGCCCGCGACCGCGGACGCCCCCGTGGCCGACGAGGCCCCTGTGACCCCCGAGGCTCCCGCGAAGACCGAGGTCCCGGTCACAGCCGAGACCCCCGTGGCCGCCGAGACCCCGGAGCCGTCCGCGCCCGTGGCCGCCGCCGAGCAGGCACCGGAGGACGCCGCGCCGCGTCGCCGGCGCCGGGTGGTCCGTAAGGCCGCGACCGGGTTCGCGGAGCCCGCGCAGCCTGCCGCGCCCGCCACCGCGCCCACCGCGCCCGCCGCACCCGCCGCCGCGGCCCCCGCGCCGGAAGCGGCCAAGGCCGAGGCCGAGCCGGCCAAGCGCCGTCGCCCCGCGCGGCCCGCCGTCGCCGTGTTCCAGGCGCCCGTGTTCACCGAGCCGAAGTTCCAGACGCCCGAGCGCGCCGCCGCCGAGGCCGCCGCCGAGGCCGCGGAGGAGCCCGAGGCCGTCGAGCCGGAGGAGTTCGTCGAGGAGCCGGCCGCCCCGCGCCGCCGTCGCCGCCGCCGTGGCGCCGGTTACGGCGAGGAGCCCGAGGCCGCCGTCGAGACCCCGCAGCCCGCCGCCGAGGAGGAGCCGGAGGAGGGCGAGGAGGGCGTCGAGGACGCCGCCGAGTCCGAGGACGAGACGGAGGAGACCGGCTCGCGCCGTCGTCGCCGCCGTGGAGGCCGTCGCCGTCGTCGCGGTGAGTCCGCCGACGCCGAGGCCGGCGAGGGCGACACCGAGACCGACGAGCTCGCCGCCGAGCAGGCCGAGCAGGACGCCGAGGACACCGCCGAGCAGGAGGAAGAGGACGCCGAGGAGCAGGGCGAGGAGCCCGGCGGGTCCAGCACCTCCAGCCGCCGTCGCCGCCGTCGCCGGCGCCGCGCCGGTGACACCTCCGTCGACGCCGAGCCCGGCGAGGGCGACCCGGAGCGCACCGTCGTCAAGGTCCGCGAGCCCCGTAAGCCCTCCGAGCCGTCCGACGAGGTGCAGTCCATCAAGGGCTCGACCCGTCTGGAGGCCAAGAAGCAGCGCCGCCGCGAGGGCCGTGAGCAGGGCCGCCGCCGGGTGCCGATCATCACCGAGGCCGAGTTCCTCGCCCGCCGCGAGGCCGTCGAGCGTGTGATGGTCGTCCGCCAGCACGGCGACCGCACCCAGATCGGCGTCCTCGAGGACAACGTGCTCGTCGAGCACTACGTCAACAAGGAGCAGTCGACCTCGTACGTCGGCAACGTCTACCTGGGCAAGGTCCAGAACGTGCTGCCGTCGATGGAGGCCGCCTTCATCGACATCGGCAAGGGCCGCAACGCCGTGCTGTACGCCGGCGAGGTCAACTTCGAGGCGCTGGGCATGGCCAACGGGCCGCGCCGCATCGAGTCCGCCCTGAAGTCCGGCCAGTCCGTGCTCGTCCAGGTCACCAAGGACCCGATCGGGCACAAGGGCGCCCGTCTGACCAGCCAGGTCTCCCTGCCGGGCCGCTACCTGGTGTACGTGCCCGAGGGCTCGATGACCGGCATCAGCCGCAAGCTGCCCGACACCGAGCGGGCGCGGCTGAAGACCATCCTCAAGAAGATCGTCCCCGAGGACGCGGGTGTCATCGTGCGCACCGCCGCCGAGGGCGCGAGCGAGGACGAGCTGCGCCGGGACGTCGAGCGGCTGCAGGCGCAGTGGGAGGACATCCAGAAGAAGGCGAAGAGCGGCAACGCCCCGACCCTTCTGTACGGCGAGCCGGACATGACCGTCCGGGTCGTGCGCGACATCTTCAACGAGGACTTCTCCAAGGTCATCGTCAGCGGTGACGACGCCTGGCAGACGATCCACGGCTATGTCTCGCACGTGGCGCCGGACCTCGCCGACCGGCTGTCCAAGTGGACCTCCGAGGTCGACGTCTTCGCCACCTACCGGATCGACGAGCAGCTCGCCAAGGCGCTGGACCGCAAGGTCTGGCTGCCCAGCGGTGGCTCGCTGGTGATCGACAAGACCGAGGCCATGGTCGTGATCGATGTGAACACCGGCAAGTTCACCGGTCAGGGCGGCAACCTCGAAGAGACCGTGACCAGGAACAACCTGGAGGCGGCCGAGGAGATCGTGCGCCAGCTGCGGCTGCGCGACCTCGGCGGCATCGTGGTCATCGACTTCATCGACATGGTCCTGGAGTCCAACCGCGACCTGGTGCTGCGCCGCCTGCTGGAGTGCCTGGGCCGTGACCGTACGAAGCACCAGGTGGCCGAGGTGACCTCGCTGGGCCTGGTGCAGATGACCCGTAAGCGGGTCGGCCAGGGTCTGCTGGAGTCGTTCTCGGAGACCTGCGTCCACTGCAACGGGCGCGGTGTCATCGTGCACATGGACCAGGCGACCGCGGCCGGGGGCGGCGGCAAGCGCCGCAAGCGTGCCCGCGCCGGTGCCGAGCCGGAGCAGGAGGCCGTGGCCGCCGTCGAGCCCGCGGTGACCGCCGAGCAGGAGGCGGAGGCCGAGGCCGAGAGCCCGGCCGAGGTCGCCGCCGAGACGGCCCAGCCGGTCGCGCTGCCCGCGCCGGACTTCGCGCCGGACGAGGAGCTGTACAGCAGCGTCGCCGAGGCGGAGGCCGCCGCCGGCCGTGGCCGCACCCGTCGCCGGGCCGGCCGCAGGGCCTCGGCCCCGGCCGGCGCGCCCAGGGCGGAGACGCGTGCGCCGAAGAGCGAGGCCAAGCGCGCCAAGCGGGAGGCCGCGGAGGCGGAGACCGCCGCGCCCACCGCCCAGCAGGTGACCGTCGACGAGGAGAAGGCGCGTCCGGTGCAGCCGGAGCCCGCCGCCGAGGTCACCGCCGAGCCGGTGGCCGTCGAGGACCCGGTGCTGCACACGGCCCCCGCCGAGGAGGCCGCTCCCAAGGGCCGTACCCGCCGCCGCGCCACCCGCAAGGTGACCGCGCCGGCCGGTTCGCCCGCGGGTGCCGAGGCCGCCGTGGTCACGATCAGCGAGCCCGCGGCGCCGGTGACCCCGGAGCCGCAGCAGGAGGCCCCCGTGGCCGCCGAGCCCGCGCCGGTGGCCGCCGAGTCCGCTCCCGCCGCCGAGGCGTCCGCCGAGCCCGCCGCCCCGGCCCGTCCGCGGCGCCGGGCCGTGCGCAAGGCCACCGCGCCGACCGCGCCGGAGGAGGCGGCCGTGGTGGTCGTCCCAGCGAGCGAGGCCCCGGCGACCGAGGCCCCGGCTGCCGAGGCCCCCGCGGCCGAGGCCGCCGGCGCCGAAGCGGTCGGCGCCGAGGCCGCCGTAGCGGCCCCGGAGGCCGTCGAGGAGGCCGCTCCGGCCAAGAAGACGGCCGCGCGCAAGACGGCGAAGAAGGCCGCCACCAAGAAGACGGCGGCCAAGAAGACCGCCGCCAAGAAGGCGACGGCGAAGAAGACGACGGCGAAGAAGACGGCGAAGACCACCGCCGCCAAGAAGACCGCGTCGAAGAAGACCGCGGCGGCGGCGCAGCAGGCGCAGCCCACCGTCTCGGCCTCCACCGACGAGGACTGACCGCGAACGGCGGCCGGGCGGGTGCCTGGGAACAGGCGCCCGCCCGGCGTGACCGACCGCACTCCCGCGGGGCCCGGCCCGGTTTGACCCCCTCGGCCACCGCCCCGTAACCTTGACCGTCGGCGTGTCCACTTAACACGCCACATCCCCGTAAACCTCTTCCTCCCGGAGCACTCCGTGAGCCGGGAGAGGTCGTCCGCGCCCGGTGCCGGACGGCTGGCCTGCGGGGGTGCCGTTCTGGAGCGAAAGAGAGATCCGCGTGTACGCCATCGTGCGCAGCGGTGGTCGCCAGCACAAGGTTGCTGTCGGCGACATCGTTGAGGTTGACAAGATTTCCACTGCCAAGGTTGGCGACACGGTCGAGCTCTCGACCCTGCTCGTTGTCGACGGCGACGCTGTGACCAGCGACCCGTGGGTGCTGGCCGGCATCAAGGTCCAGGCCGAGGTCGTGGACCACCACAAGGGCCAGAAGATCGACATTCTGCGCTACAAGAACAAGACCGGCTACCGCCGTCGCCAGGGTCACCGTCAGCAGTACACGGCGATCAAGGTCACGTCCATCCCGACGGCCGCGAAGTAAAGAGGGACTGAGCAATGGCACACAAGAAGGGCGCATCGTCCACCCGGAACGGTCGCGACTCCAACGCCCAGCGGCTCGGCGTGAAGCGCTTCGGCGGTCAGGTCGTGAACGCCGGTGAGATCCTGATCCGTCAGCGCGGCACCCACTTCCACCCGGGTGCGGGCGTCGGCCGTGGCGGCGACGACACGCTGTTCGCCCTGCAGGCCGGTGCGGTGCAGTTCGGCACCCACCGTGGCCGCAAGGTCGTGAACATCGTCCCGGTCGCCTGAATCGCCTGATTCACGGCTCGACCCGAACGTTTCGTTCCGCGAGGCGGACCTCACTTCCCGGTCGGGAAGGCGGGTCCGCCTTTCGCGTGTTAAGCAGTAGTACATCTCCCCATGCATCTGGAGGCACCCACATGACCACCTTCGTGGACCGCGTCGAACTGCACGTCGCCGCGGGTAACGGAGGTCACGGCTGTGCCTCCGTCCACCGCGAGAAGTTCAAGCCGCTCGGCGGCCCGGACGGCGGCAACGGCGGGCGCGGCGGTGACGTCATCCTGACCGTCGACCAGTCCGTGACGACGCTGCTGGAGTACCACCACTCCCCGCACCGCAAGGCCACCAACGGCAAGCCCGGCGAGGGCGGCAACCGCTCCGGCAAGGACGGCCAGGACCTGATCCTGCCCGTGCCGGACGGCACCGTCGTGCTGGACAAGCAGGGCAATGTCCTCGCCGACCTGGTCGGCCACGGCACCTCCTATGTCGCCGCGCAGGGCGGCCGGGGCGGGCTCGGCAACGCCGCGCTGGCCTCCGCCCGGCGCAAGGCGCCCGGTTTCGCGCTGCTGGGTGAGCCCGGCGACCTGCGGGACATCGTCCTGGAGCTGAAGACCGTCGCCGACGTGGCGCTGGTGGGCTACCCGAGCGCGGGCAAGTCCTCGCTGATCTCGGTGCTGTCGGCCGCCAAGCCGAAGATCGCCGACTACCCCTTCACGACCCTCGTGCCGAACCTCGGCGTGGTGACGGCGGGCAACACCGTCTACACCATCGCCGACGTGCCCGGTCTGATCCCGGGCGCCAGCCAGGGCAAGGGCCTGGGCCTGGAGTTCCTGCGGCACGTGGAGCGCTGCTCGGTGCTGGTGCATGTGCTGGACACCGCCACGCTGGAGTCCGACCGTGACCCGGTCTCCGACCTGGATGTCATCGAGGCGGAGCTGAAGCAGTACGGCGGGCTGGACAACCGGCCGCGGATGGTCGTCCTGAACAAGATCGACGTCCCGGACGGCAAGGACCTCGCCGAGATGGTCCGCCCGGATCTGGAGGCGCGCGGCTACCGCGTCTTCGAGGTGTCCGCGGTGGCGCACATCGGGCTGAAGGAGCTGTCGTTCGCGCTGGCCGAGCTGGTCGCCAAGGCGCGTGCCGCCAAGCCCAAGGAGGAGGCGACCCGTATCGTCATCCGGCCCAAGGCCGTGGACGACGCCGGTTTCACCGTCACCCGCGAGGAGGTCGGCGGCGAGCCGCTGTTCCGGGTGCGCGGCGAGAAGCCGGAGCGCTGGGTGCGCCAGACGGACTTCAACAACGACGAGGCCGTGGGCTACCTCGCCGACCGCCTCAACCGCCTCGGTGTCGAGGAGGAGTTGATGAAGGCCGGTGCCCGCGGCGGCGACGGCGTCGCCATCGGCCCCGAGGACAACGCGGTCGTCTTCGACTGGGAGCCCTCGGTCACGGCCGGCGCGGAGATGCTGGGCCGGCGCGGTGAGGACCACCGCTTCGAGGCCCCGCGCCCGGCCGCGCAGCGTCGCCGGGACCGGCAGGCCGAACGGGACGAGTCGGAGCAGGAGTTCGACGACTTCGAGCCCTTCTAGGACCTGACGAGCCTCGCAGGCGGTCCGCGTTCTTCGCGGGCCGCCTGTTGGTGTTGCCCCGTTTGTCATGCCCGTGACCTTCCGCGTTCAGCGGTCGGTCCACGCCGCCGTGGGAGCTTCCCGACTGTCGATGTGACCGCAGAGACAGGGAAGTTGGCCGATGACGCACGTGACCGGACCGCAGTCCCGGGACCGACGACGTTTTCTGACCGCGGGTGCCGCCGTCCTCGGCGCCGCCGCCTCCGCCCAGCTGTGGCTGCCGGAGAGTGCCGCGCGAGCCGTCGAAACCCCCTTGCCCGACGGGGTGTTCAGCCTCGGCGTGGCCTCCGGCGACCCCTTGCCCGACGGCATCGTGCTGTGGACCCGCCTCGCCCCCGACCCCCTGAACGGCGGCGGCATGCCCGAGCGTGCCGTGCCGGTGGAGTGGGAGCTCGCCGAGGAGGAACGGTTCGCCCGGCCGACGCGGCGCGGAACGGCGTACGCCCGGCCCGAGTTCGGGCACAGCGTCCATGTGGACGTACGGGGCCTGCGCCCCGGCCGCACGTACTGGTTCCGTTTTCGCGCCGGCGGTCAGCTCTCGCCGGCCGGCCGCACCCGTACCGCGCCGCCTCCGTACGCGGCCGGCGGCGGTCTGCGGCTCGCGCTCGCCTCGTGCCAGAACTGGCAGCACGGGTACTTCACCCCGTACGCCGACATGCTGGCCCAGGACCCGGACGTCGTCCTGTTCGTCGGCGACTACATCTACGAGTCGGCGCCCTCGGCGACGGCGCTGCGGCGGCACGAGGGCGCGGGGGAGCCGTACACCCTGACCCAGTACCGCAACCGGTACGCGCAGTACCGCACCGACCCCGATCTCGCGGCGATGCACGCGGCCGCCCCCTTCGTGGTGACCTTCGACGACCACGAGGTGGACAACGACTTCGCCGGCGAGATCCCGCAGGACCCCGCCAAGCAGCCGCACGACGCGTTCGTGGCCCGGCTGACCGCGGCGTACCAGGCGTACTACGAGCACATGCCGGTGCGCGCGAGCGCGATCCCGGACGGCCCGCACATCCGGATGCACCGCCGCCTGGACTTCGGCCGCCTCGCCCGGCTCAATGTGCTCGACACCCGGCAGTACCGCAGTGACCAGGCGACCGGCCAGGCCGGGGCGCAGGACCCGGCGCTGACCATGCTCGGCGCGGAGCAGAGGCGCTGGCTGCTGGACGGGCTGCGCGACTCACCGGCGCGCTGGAACCTGATCGCCTCGCAGATCATGATGGCGGAGACCGATCTGCTGGTCGGCGAGGGCAAGCAGTGGTACTACGACGCCTGGGACGGCTACCAGGCGGAACGCAATGCCCTCCTGCGGGAGTTCCGTACCGTGCGCAACCCGGTCGTGCTCACCGGCGACCGGCATCTGACGATGGTCAGCGACCTCAAGGAGGACTTCGCGGACCCGGGCTCCGCGGTCGTGGGCGCCGAGTTCGTCGGCACCTCCATCTCCAGCAACGGCGACCAGGACCAGACCGCCTTCCGGCGGGAGTGGGAGCCGCGGCGGGCGGACAACCCGCACTGGAAGCTGCTGGACGCCCATCGCGGCTACCACCTGTTCGACGTGCGCCGCGACGGCATCGACGCCCAGGTGCGGATCGTCGACACCGTCCGGCGGCCGACCGCGAGCGCGTCGACGCTGGCCAGGCTGCGGGTGGAGGCGGGACGGCCGGGCGTACGGGTGGGGTGAGCCGTGGCGGCGGGCGTGCGGGTGGTGTGAGCCGTGGCGCCGGGCGTACGGGTGGTGTGAGCCGTGGCGGCGGGCGTGCGGGTGGGGTGAGCCGTAGCCGCCGGGCGGGAACGCATTGCCGCGGAATCGCGCCGTCGAATTCCGCGGCAATCCCCGGACGCGTGCCGCATTCTCGGCATGTACGCAACGAGTCGGTGATGTATATGAAGAATGTCGCACCTCTCCCCGGCGGGAGGTGAAGATCGACAGAGCGCGGCGGCGACAGGTGTACGAGGTAATCGAACATTGCCGACGGGCAACTCCGGGGAATTGCGCGGACGCTGCTAGGGAATGACCCGTCAATCACCCGGAGTGCAAGGTGAATGACAGGTTGCGTGTGCATATGAGGTGAAGGACACCCGCCTTGCATCGCGGTGACGGACAGTGGGACGATTTCGAAGTCTCTGTCGCCCCGAGGTAGGTCATCTGTGTCCCAGCCCCTAGCCAAGCCCCGAACGACCGCAGTCGTCCTGGCCGGCGGTACCGGTCAGCGCGTGGGTCTGTCGATCCCCAAGCAGCTGCTGAAGATCGCCGGCAAGGCAGTCATCGAGCACACCCTGACCTCCTTCGAGAAGGCCGATTCGATCGACGACGTCATCGTGCTCATGGCGCCCGGCTATGTGCCGGACGTCGAGCGGATCGTCGCCAAGGCCGGATTCAAGAAGGTCCGGAAGATCATCGAGGGTGGTTCCACCCGGAACGAGACGACCGAGCGCGCCATCGCGGCCCTGGGCGAGGGGCTGGCCGAGGGCGAGGACCTCAACGTCCTGTTCCACGACGCCGTGCGCCCGCTGCTGTCGCAGCGCGTCATCGACGACTGTGTCGCCGCGCTGGAGCGCTACCAGGCCGTCGACGTCGCCATCCCGTCCGCGGACACCATCATCGTCACCCGTACGCACGGCGAGGACGGCGAGTTCATCACCGAGATCCCGGACCGCTCCCGGCTGCGCCGCGGCCAGACCCCGCAGGCGTTCAAGCTCTCCACGATCCGCCACGCCTACGAGATCGCCGCGGGCGACCCGCACTTCCAGGCCACCGACGACTGCTCCGTCGTACTGAAGTACCTGCCGGACGTGCCCATCCACGTCGTCGCGGGTGACGAGTACAACATGAAGGTCACCCAGCCGGTCGACGTCTTCATCGCCGACAAGCTCTTCCAGCTCGGCTCCACCGCCGCGCCCGAGCAGAAGGGCGAGGAGACCTACCACGAGCTGCTGACCGGCCGGACCGTCGTCGTCTTCGGCGGGTCCTACGGCATCGGCAAGGACATCGCCGAGATCGCCGGGTCCTACGGCGCGAACGTGTACGCGCTGGGCCGCTCGACGACCGGCACCCACGTGGAGAACCCGGAGGAGGTCGACGACGCGCTGTCCAAGGCGTACGCGGAGACCGGACGCATCGACTACGTCGTCAACACCGCCGGTGTCCTGCGCATCGGAAAACTCGCCGAGACCGACAACGCCACCATTCAGGAGGCCCTGCGGGTGAACTATCTCGCGCCCGTGCAGATCGCGCGGTCGGCGTACAAGTACCTCGCCGAGACCAAAGGACAGCTGCTGCTCTACACCTCCAGCAGTTACACCCGCGGCCGCGCCGAATACAGCCTGTACTCCTCCACCAAGGCCGCCATGGTGAATCTCACCCAGGCGCTCGCGGACGAGTGGGCCGCCGACGGGGTCCGCGTCAACTGCATCAACCCCGAGCGCACCGCCACGCCGATGCGCACCAAGGCTTTCGGGCAGGAGCCCGCGGAGAGTCTGCTCTCCTCCGAGGTCGTCGCCCGCACCTCCCTCGACGTGCTGTTGTCCGAGCTCACCGGGCATGTCATCGACGTCCGCCAGCAGGACCCGACGGCGGCCGCGGGCAAGGCGTCCGGATTCGAGCAGGCGCTGGCCAGTGTCCTGGACCGGCAGGACGGCATGGCATAATCGAGATCAATTAGCCTTCTTTCATTCAGGCCTCTGTGATGTCCGTTCGGGGAGTCGTTCGGAAAGTTTTCGCAGGGGCCTGAATCCGTAGATTTCGGGAAAGCGCACCTCATGTTTTTCCGATATTTACGGGGGTCGGCGACTCCCCGTCGACGATTGCAGGACGTCTCTCCAAACAGGTACTCGCACAGAGCAGGTTCTCCGTGATAACCACCGCTATTCGCGTAGCCAGGGTCGGCAGCGCGGCCGAGCTGGCCGCGGCGGTCCTCCTGATGCTGGCCTTCCCGGCACTGATGGTGGCCGCGCTCGTCCCGAGCGTGCCCGCCTTCGCCGCCGCGGCCGCCGTGACGTACCTGGCGGACCACTATCTGCACCACAAGGGCAGCTATCTGATCAACCGCCTGAGCAAGGTGCGTGCGGGTCTGTCGATCCGCTTTCTGATCAGACAGCTGCTCCTCGTCCTGCTGCTGTCCCGGATGGACCTGTCGGACGACGTCGTCTTCTACAGCGCGGTCGCCTGCTTCATCGCCTTCTACGGGCTCCAGGCGCCGCACGGCGCGCTGGTCACCCTGATCCGCAACCGCCGCCGGCTGCCGGTCGCCACCCGCAACGTCGACCTCGCCTCACGCATCCGCATCCCCGACGCCCCCTCGCCCCTGCTGCTGCACCGCTCCGCGGAGAAGGTGCTGCACCTCGACCTGTTCGCCGTCGTCGGGATACTGCTCGCCGCGGGCACCGGCTCCGACGCCTTCGGCTTCGTCGGGATCGCCCTCACCCTCGCCCTCGCCGCCGCCTACGTCCTCGCGCTCGCGCCGTACGTGCGCGGCGACCGGATCCCGCCGAACGCCGAGAAGGTGCTCGCCGCCGTCGACGACTGGCTGCGCTCCTACCGGCCGGAGACGGTGCTGTACTTCTCCGGCTCCAAGGACTCCGCCTACCAGGTCAACATGTGGCTGGAGACCATGGAGCAGCTGGACTCCACCCCGCTGATCATCCTGCGCGAGCGGACCATAATGGAGCGCCTGTCGCCCACCACGGTGCCGGTCGTCTGCGTGCCCGGCGGGGTCCATCTGATGAACATGGACCTGTCCACCGTGCGGGTCGCCCTGTACGCGGCGAACGTCGGCAAGAACATCCACCTGCTGCGCGTGCCCACCATGAAGCACGTCTTCATCGGCCATGGCGACAGCGACAAGATCGCCAGCGTCAATCCCTTCAGCAAGGTCTACGACGAGGTGTGGACGGCCGGCCGGGCGGGCCGTGACCGCTATGCCATAGCGGATGTCGGCGTCCGCGACGAGGACATCGTCGAGGTCGGCCGCCCCCAGCTCGCCCCCATCCGGACCCGCGAGGGGGTGCCGGACGGCCGGATGCCGACGGTCCTGTACGCGCCCACCTGGGAGGGCTGGGACGACAACCCCGGCAACACCTCCCTGGTGCTGGCCGGCGAGACCATCGTGAAGAAGCTGGTGCAGGCCGACCCCCCGGTCCGCGTCCTGTACAAGCCGCACCCCTTCACCGGCATCGTCAGCGCCCAGGCCAAGGCCGCCCACCAGCGCATCACCGCCCTGGTCGAGCAGGCCGCCGCCGAGCGCGCCGCCGACCCGGACTACACCGCGGACGCGGAGGCCCAGGCGCTGGCCCAGGAGAACCTCGCCCGGATCGAGGCCCGGATCGCCGAGCTGACCGGCAGCACCGACACCCGTGACGAGGCCGAGGCCACCCGTGACGGGCTGGTCGACGTCGAGCGGCACCAGGAGATCGCCCGGCTGCGCACCGAGTGGAACGACGCCTACTGGCGTTCCTTCCCCGACTGGGAGCACCGCGTCATCACCGGCGCCGAGCCGCATCTGTACGACTGCTTCAACGTCTCCGACGCGATGGTCTCCGACATCTCGTCCGTGGTCTCCGACTTCATCGCCAGCGGCAAGCCGTACGCGGTCACCGACTCCGCCGGTCTCGGGCCCGAGGAGTTCAAGCGGCAGAACACCGCGGTGCGCGCCGCCGTGATCCTCTCCAACAGCGCCGGCGAACTGGGCGAGCTGCTGGACGCCGTACGCGATCCGGCCGCGGATCCGCTGGCGGAGGATCGCGCGGAGCTGAAGCGGTATCTGCTGGGGCCGGACGAGCCGACGTCGATCGACCAGTTCAACACCGCGGTGGCGAACCTCGCGCTGAAGGCGGAGAGCCGCAACCTCGGGCAGACGGCGAGAGCCGCGGCGGACGGGGAGCCGGGTGCGGACGGCGCCTCGGACGCGGGAGGCGGGGCGGGGGCCGAGGGTGAGCCGGGGGCCGAAGGTGAGCCGGGTGCCGAGGGTGAGCGGGGTGCGGAGGGCGTGCCGGGTGCGGAGGCCGGGGCGGTGGTGACGGAGATGGCCGACGCGGTCTTCGGTCAGCACGAGGGAAACCGGCCGACGACGGGCTGACCAGCGCGACGGGCTGATTCCGCAGGCTGGAACCGCCGCGCGTGAGCCGGTCCCCTTCGCGTACATTGCGGGCGGGTAGCCGTAAGCGATGTGAGGGGACGGACCAGGGTGTCAGGGGCAAGGCAGGCCGTGCGCGAGGCCCACAGGATCGTCGTCAAGGTGGGCTCCTCGTCGCTGACCACCGCCTCCGGCGGGCTCGACGCCGACCGGGTCGACGCGCTCGTGGACGTCCTCGCCAAGATCCGCAGCGGCGGGGAGAAGGAGATCGTCCTGGTCTCCTCCGGAGCCATCGCCGCCGGACTCGCCCCGCTGGGACTGCGCCGGCGCCCCAAGGACCTGGCCCGGCAGCAGGCCGCCGCCAGCGTCGGCCAGGGCCTGCTCGTCGCCCGCTACACCGCCTCCTGCGCCCGCTACGGCATCCGCGTCGGACAGGTGCTGCTCACCTCCGACGACATGAGCCGCCGCGCCCACCACCGCAACGCCTCCCGCACCCTGGACAAGCTCCTCGCGATGGGCGCGCTGCCCATCGTCAACGAGAACGACACCGTCGCCACCGACGAGATCCGCTTCGGCGACAACGACCGCCTCGCGGCCCTGGTGGCGCACCTGGTCCGGGCCGACCTGCTCGTCCTGCTCTCCGACGTGGACGGCGTCTACGACGGCGACCCCAGCAAGCCCGGCACCTCGCGGATCGCCGAGGTGCGGGGACCCGAGGATCTCGCGCACGTCGAGATCGGCAGCGCCGGCAAGGCCGGGGTCGGCACCGGCGGCATGGTCACCAAGGTCGAGGCGGCCGCGATCGCCACCGGAGCGGGCATCCCCGTGGTCCTGACCAGCGCGATCCACGCGGCGGACGCCCTCACCGGCCGTGACACCGGCACCTACTTCCACCCCACCGGCAAGCGCTCCGCCGACCGGCTGCTGTGGCTCCAGCACGCCTCCGCCCCCCAGGGGGCGCTCACCCTCGACGACGGGGCGGTGCGCGCGGTCGTCGAGCGCCGCAAGTCGCTGCTGCCGGCCGGCATCGCCGGCGTCGAGGGCGACTTCAGCGCGGGCGACCCGGTGGAGCTGCGCGACGGACAGGGGCGCCCGGTCGCCCGCGGGCTCGTCAACTTCGACGCCAAGGAGATCCCCCGTCTGATCGGACGGTCCACGCGCGAGCTGGCGGCCGAGCTGGGACCGGCCTACGAACGCGAGGTCGTACACAGGGACGACCTGGTCCTCCTGCACCGGTAAAAGGCCCGAAACATCCGCCCCCGGTGGGGGACGTTCCGTAAAACCGCCCCACGGACGCTTGCGGCCTGCTCAACTTTGTCTCAGGGACGTGTCCTGGGAGCAGATTCGCGCTCGGGCACGACATGGGCTTGCTGGGGCCCGCTCGGTCGTACACCGGGCAGCGCCCGGGCACTGCGGAGAAGGAGGCCGTCGTGAGACGAGTGCGCCCTGGGGCGGCGGCGTCCCGCGCGGCCGGCGAGGAGCGCGCCCTGACCAGCGTGGCGGCCGGCGACCGCTACGAGGGGGAGGAGCAGGCCGACCTGCCCAGGCTCTGGCACGTCACCCTCAGCGTCTCCGGGGAGGCCGCCCCGCTCAAGGAGGTGCGGCGCGCGCTGGAGCAGCTCGCGCACGACCACCCCTTTCTGCTGACCAGCCGGTACGCCACCGACCACGCCGAGATCCGGTACTGGGAGGAGGCGCGCGATCTGCACGACGCCGCGGCGGTGGCGCTCCGGCTGTGGGGCGAGCACCGGCAGACGGCCGGGTTGCCGCCGTGGGAGATCGTGGGGCTGGAGGTCATCGACCGGGACACGTACCACCAGCGGATCTCGGAGGGGTACGGGCCTCGGCCGGCCACGCCGGTGGGTGTGCATCCGTACTGAGCCCGCGGGGCCGGTGGGTGTGTGTCCGTACTGAGCCCGCGGGTCGGTGGGTGTGTGTCCGTACTGAGTCGGCGGGGCCGGTGGGTGTGTCCGTACTGAGCCGGCGGGCCGGAGGCGGGCGGTTGCTGCGCCTTGCCGGTACCGGCCGTGTGCGGCTGGCCGCGCCCGCGTGGCAGGGGCGCATGACGGAGAGCCCCGGGCCTCGTTCCGGGGCCTGCGGCGGGCGTGTCAGGGCGTGTCCAGGGCGTGTCTCGGGCTGTGGACGACGCCGTGGAACGGTGCCTCGGGCGCACTACCCTTGGTGCATGACCACGCTCTCCCCGTACGACTCCATGTCCCCCGTCGCCCAGGCCGCCTACCGGGCCAAGGCCGCCGCCGCCTCCCTCGCGCCGCTGCCGCGGGCCGACAAGGACGAGGCGCTGCTCGCCATCGCGGACGCGCTGGAGGTCCGCACGAGCGAGATCGTCGAGGCCAACGCCCTGGACGTGGCCAAGGCCCGTGAGAGCGGCATGACCGACGGCATGATCGACCGGCTCACCCTCACCCCGGAGCGGGTGCGGGCCATCGCCTCCGACGTGCGGGACGTCGGAGGCCTGCCCGACCCGGTCGGCGAGGTCGTCCGCGGCTCCACCCTCCCCAACGGCATCGACCTGCGGCAGGTCCGCGTGCCGCTCGGCGTCGTCGGGATCATCTACGAGGGCCGCCCGAACGTCACCGTCGACGCCGCCGCCCTCTGCCTGAAGTCCGGCAACGCCGTGCTGCTGCGCGGCTCGTCCTCGGCGTACCAGTCGAACACCGCCCTGGTGCGGGTGCTGCGTGACGCCGTCGGCGGCGCCGGGCTGCCCGCCGACGCCATCCAGCTGGTGCCCGGCGAGAGCCGCGACAGCGTGCGTGAGCTGATGCGCGCCCGCGGCCTGGTCGACGTGCTGATCCCGCGCGGCGGCGCCTCCCTGATCAACACCGTCGTCCAGGAGTCCGTCGTCCCGGTCATCGAGACCGGCACCGGCAACTGCCACGTCTACGTGGACGCCGCCGCCGACCTCGACATGGCCGTCGACATCCTGATCAACTCCAAGGCCCAGCGCGTCGGCGTCTGCAACGCCGCCGAGACCCTCCTGGTCCACCAGGACATCGCCGCCGACTTCCTGCCCCGCGCCCTGGACGCCCTCGCCGAGGCCGGGGTCACCGTGCACGCCGACGAGCGGGTGATGGCGTACGCCAAGGACTCCAAGGCGACCGTGGTCGAGGCGACGGCCGAGGACTGGGAGACCGAGTACCTCTCCTACGACATCGCCGCCGCGGTCGTGGACTCCCTGGACAAGGCCGTCGAGCACATCCGGCTGTGGACCTCCGGTCACACCGAGGCCATCGTCACCACCTCGCAGCAGGCCGCCCGCCGCTTCACCCAGCTGGTCGACTCGACCACCGTCGCGGTGAACGCCTCCACCCGTTTCACCGACGGCGGCCAGTTCGGCTTCGGCGCCGAGATCGGCATCTCCACGCAGAAGCTGCACGCCCGCGGCCCCATGGGCCTGCCCGAGCTGACCAGCACGAAGTACATCGTCACCGGCGACGGGCACGTCCGCCGCTGAGGTGCGCCCGGCCCCGGGAACGGCGCCTTGCGCGGCGGAGAATTTCCATACCGTCTGCCCAAATTGACCCCCCAGGTCTACTCTGGATGCGTGCCGGAGGACGTGG
The DNA here is from genome assembly GCF_964272895.1 of Streptomyces sp. enrichment culture. Lineage (GTDB taxonomy): Bacteria > Actinomycetota > Actinomycetes > Streptomycetales > Streptomycetaceae > Streptomyces. The sequence goes on along the minus strand of NZ_OZ186832.1, from coordinate 2,545,582 downwards.
GGGGTTCGCCGTTCCCTGACGGCTGGGAGCCCGACGACGACCACGACCGCGGGGTGTCGGACGAAGAGTTCGCCTCCGTGGTCTTCGACGAGGCTTTCGTACGGGCGGCCGAGGTGCACGAGCCGACCGCCGTCGAACGCCTCCTTGCCGCCGCCGAGGCGAGAGCCGAGGCCGAGGCCCGCCGCCGTTCCCACGGAGGCGGTGAGCACTACGACGACGGCTACGATCCCGACCTGATCGGTTTCGGCCATGATCCAGACCTGGATGATCTGGACGACCCGGACATCGTCGACAGCCGTCGCCGCTTCGTCGGCGCCTATGGCGGGCATGCCCGCTGGCACCGCCCCGTCGCCTGGGTGCTCGCCCTGGTGATGGGCGTCGGCATGGTCGTGCTCGCCTTCGCGGCCGTCTACCGCGGCGCCTCCTCGGGCCGCCAGGAACAGGTCCCGCCACCCGCCTCCACCGGGCTGGAGCAGGGCGGCGTCGCCTCCCCCTCCGCCTCCACGGACTTCTCCCGCCCGGCCGTCCCGGCGCTTCCGCACACCCCCTGAACGCAGTCTCCTCCCCGCGCCCCCGGCCCCTGTCCGGCCCGCCCGCACCCCCTTTCGGACGCCTCCCGGAAGGGTTCCAAAGGCCCTCGGAAGGCCCTCGGAAGGCTGCGCCGACCTGGTGAGAGCCTGTCAGAACTTGTCGTGTAGCAGGGCGTTTATCGGGGGTCCCGGAGACCTACCCTGAAGGTATGGGAGGGCCTGGAGACCCGCCGGAGGGGACGCCCGACGGCGCCCCCGGCGGTGCGGACGACGAGTACCGATCCGTCGTGTTCGACGAGTCGTTCGTCCGCGCTGCCCGCCTCCAGGAGTTCTCCGCTCAGGAGCGCATGGCCGACCACGCACCCGCCGTGCGCAGCCGTGCCCCGGTGCGCCGCAGGAGTGGTCTGTCCGGGCAGGTGATCGTCCTGGTCCTGATGATCGCCCTGGCCTTCGGCACCGCGGTCTACATGGGCGTGCGGCACCCCTACCAGACCCCCCAGGCGGCCCCCCAGCCCACCGAACCGCTCCGGATGACGGTCGTCCCGCTCGCCCCCCACGGCAAGGTGCCCGGCACCACCGACGCCGCGCGCCTGTTCGCGGCCAGCCCCGCGGCCCCGTACCGCATCGGCGCGGAGGGCATCCCGCTGCCCGGCTCCCGGCGCACCGCCAACTTCTCCGCCGCCCAGGTCATGAACGCCCTGACCACCGCCAAGGACTACATCGTCCGCTCCTCCCTCTATCCCGAGGTGCTCACCGGCGAGCAGGTCCGACCGGTCCGTATGCTCGTCGCTCCCGACCAACTCGCCCAGTTCGACGAGAGTTTCAAGCATCCGTCCGCCGACGGCCTGCACGCACCCACCGGGTGGCTGGTCCGTTTCGACCCCTCCGACACCGAGCTCGCCGACCCCGGGATCCGGGTGCGCGGCACACTGCGTGCGGCCGAGGCCGACTCCTCGACCCTTGAGGTCACCGCGGACCACACCTTCGTCTACGCCCTGCGCCCGGCCGGCTCCGGGGCCGAGGCGAAGGTCTCGCTGTTCACCGTGCGGCGTGAGCTGCGCTTCCGCTTCGACCGCGAGGATCTGCGGCTGCACCAGACCCGTCTGGTGCTGTCCTCCATGCAGGCCGGCCCGCTGTCCTGCGCCGAGGACGCCACCCACCATCTCCGCCCGCTCCTCGCCGGCCAGACGGCGAAGGAGGGCGGCCCCGCCGGCACCAACCCCTACACCGGCGAGGGAACGACGGCCCTGTGCGGGACGCTGGCCGCGGAGGCCCAGCCGAAGGTGTGAGGTGCGGGGCCCGGGTGCCGGGGTGTCGTGCCTCGCCGGCGTCCGGGCGTGGTGGTGCCTCGGTGGGCTCAGGTGGCGTCGCGGGGCGGTTCGTCCTTCGGCGGGGTGTCCGAGGAACCGTTCGAGGAGCCGCTCGCCGTGCCGGACGGGGAGCCGCCCGTGCCGCCGGCGCCGCCCGTCGCGCCCGAGCCCCCGGCGAAGCTGCCGAAGCCGCGCCGCATCCGGTTGCCGAGGTCCCCGGCGCCGCCGGCTATGTCGGCGACCAGCTTCATCAAGGGGTCCTTGGAGTCCCTGACGTGCCCGGCGTAGCTCGCGGCCGACTCGCGGAAGGAGTCGGAGACGGAGGTGTCCTTGTCCTCGCTGCGCCGCGGGTAGTGACCGTCCATGATCCGCTGGTAGTGGCGGCTCTCCGCCCACTTCTTCAGCTCGGCCGCGCGCACGGTGGCGAACGGGTGGGAGCGGGGCAGCACATTGAGGATCTTCAGTACCGAGTCGCGCAGGTCGCCGCCCGCCTCGTACTCCTCGGCCTGCTCCAGGAACGCGTCCACGTTCATCTCGTGCAGGTGGTTGCCGCCCGCCAGCTTCATCAGGCCGCGCATCGACGCCTGGAGGTCCTGGCCCACCAACAGTCCGGCCCGGTCGGCGGACAGCTCCGACTTGCGGAACCACTCCCGCAGCGCCGTCACGATCGCCATGACCGCGACATTGCCCAGCGGGATCCACGCCACCCGCAGGGCGAGGTTCGTCAGGAACAGCAGCACGGTCCGGTACACGGAGTGCCCGGACAACGCATGACCGACCTCATGGCCGATCACCGCCCGCATCTCCTCCTCGTCGAGCAGCTCGACCAGGCCGGTGGTGACCACGATGATCGGCTCGTCCAGACCGATGCACATGGCGTTGGGCTGCGGATCCTGGTTGACGTACATCGGCGGGACCTTCTCCAGGTCCAGGATGTAGCAGGCGTCCCGCAGCATGTCGTTCAGGTGCGAGAACTGCCGGTCCGAGACGCGCACGGAGTCGGACAGGAACAGCAGCCTGAGGCTGCGCTCGGGCAGCAGCCCGCTGAGCGCCTTGAACACGGTGTCGAAGCCGCTCAGCTTGCGCAGCGCCACCAGTGCGGAGCGGTCCGCGGGGTGTTCGTACGCACGCGAGGAGATCCCCGGAAAACGCCTGCGCTGGCGGCTGGGCACGCGCTCGTTCCCGTTGTGCTGGTGGCCGTCGTCGGACATGTCTTCCCCCATGTGCGTTGAATGCCGTGCCCTGGAGTGCCGTGCCCTGTGTGCCCCCGAAGCGGTGACCAGCCTAGGCCGGGTTACCGTGGTCGGGCAGTACAGCGAACGGAGCGCAGCACCATGGAGCACCATCCCGCAGCCGCCTGGCCGGCCCTGGCCGCCGGCGCCGCCGAGCAGCAGGGAGCGGGAAATCTGCTCCGGGTCGTTCTCGTCGTGATGGTCGTGGGCTGTGTGCTGACCGCGTGGTTCCTGCTGCGCGGCTACAACAAGAAGGACGACTGACGGCACCGCGAAGTTCCTCGCCGGGCCGCCGGCGACCCTCACCTTTCCCCTAGGGGTTCTCCCGTACCTCTCCAACGGTGGAGTCGGCGTGAGCCGTGCCGAGCCGCCCGCTTACGATGGGCCGACATCTTTATCCCGCCCACACCGGATAGGTCCTGCCGAAGATGAGCTTCCACAGCGCTGCTACCCAGTTCGTCACCCTTGCCTCCGAGGGCGGGGAACACGGCGGCAACCACGACAGCCTCAACGCCTGGGTCACCGGCGGTGGCGCCTTCGTGATCCTGATGCTGCTGCTCTGGATCACCACCCGCTTCAACCGCGACCGCTGAGCACGGACCGATCCGCATCGCGGGCCGAGGGGTCCCGTCGGGCGATGCCCACAGCCCGGGCCGGTAGGGTCTGCACGCATGGGAGAGCAGGACATGCCTACCGGTCCGGCGCATGAGGCGGCCGACGCCCCGGACACCCGGCACCGCCCGGCGCAGGCACACATGGACGGCCCCGGGCAGGGACCGGCCCGCACCGGCAAGCGCCGTCTCGGCGTCATGGGCGGCACGTTCGACCCGATCCACCACGGACACCTGGTCGCGGCCAGCGAGGTCGCCGCGCAGTTCCACCTGGACGAGGTGGTGTTCGTCCCCACCGGCCAGCCCTGGCAGAAGTCCCACCGCAAGGTCTCCGCGGCCGAGGACCGCTATCTGATGACGGTCATCGCGACCGCCGAGAACCCGCAGTTCTCGGTCAGCCGCATCGACATCGACCGCGGCGGCCCCACCTACACCGTGGACACCCTGCGCGACCTGCGCCGGCTCAACCCGGACACCGACCTGTTCTTCATCACCGGCGCCGACGCCCTCGACCAGATCCTCACCTGGCGGGACACCGAGGAGCTGTTCTCGCTGGCGCACTTCATCGGCGTCACCCGGCCCGGCCACCACCTCGCCGACCCCGGCCTCCCCGAAGGAGGCGTCTCCTTCGTCGAGGTCCCCGCGCTCGCCATCTCCTCCACCGACTGCCGTGCGAGAGTCGCCAAGGGCGACCCCGTCTGGTATCTGGTGCCGGACGGAGTCGTGCGCTACATCGCCAAACGAGAGCTGTACCGCGGCGAGTGAGCCGAGAGGGGCACCGGTGAACGACCGATACGACGCTGGCCACGGGGGTGACCAGTACGAACTCGTCGGCTACGACGAGTACGGCCGACCTGTGTACCAGCAGGTCGCCCAGCCGACACAGCCCTCCGGGCAGCCCTACGACCCCTACGCGCAGCAGGGCTACGGCTACGACCCGTACACGACCGGCACCCAGCAGCCCGCCCAGCCGTACGGCGGCTACGACACCGGGCAGCAGCAGCCCATCCCGTCGTCCTACGACCCGTACGACCCGTACGGCACGGCGGCGGCCCCCGGAACCGCGTACGACCCCTACGGCCGCACCGCCCCCGACGCCAGGCAGCCACGGGTCGCCGAGCAGACGGCCTACATCCCGCAGCAGGCCGCTCCCGTCCACGAACCCGGCGCACCCGGCCACGGCGGGGACCACGCTGACTGGAACGGCACACAGCACGGCGACTGGGACGGCCGGCCGGGCGAGGGCCACCACTCCGGCGCCGCCGGCCACGCCGGCCCCGCGGACCGCACCGACGCCACGGGCGACGCCGATCGCGCCGCCGACGACCGCGACTACCGCACGGAACAGTTCGCGTTCGTCGAGGAGCCCGACGGTGACTCCGAGGACGTCATCGACTGGCTGAAGTTCACCGAGAACCGCACCGAGCGCCGCGAGGAGGCCAAGCGGCGGGCCCGCAGCCGGGTCATCGCCCTCGTCGTCGTCCTCGCGCTGCTCGCGGTCGGCGGCGTCGGCTACCTCTGGTACGCCGGAAAGCTGCCCGGCGTGTCCTCGTCCGGCTCCGACACCGGCACCGACGTCGCGGCGGGCGCCCAGAAACGGGACGTGATCGTCCTGCATCTGCACCACACCAAGCAGGGCGGCACCTCCACCGCGCTGCTCGTCGACAACGCCACCACCCAGCAGGGCACCACCGTCCTGGTACCCAACTCCCTCGCGCTGACCTCGGACGACGGCACCACCACGACGCTGGCGAAGTCGGTCGACGAGGACGGCTCCTCCGGCACCCGCGAGTCCCTGGACACCGTCCTCGGCACGCGGATCCAGGGCACCTGGCGCCTGGACACGCCCTATCTGCACACCCTCGTCGACCTGGTCGGCAACATCGAGATCGACACCGACACCGATGTGCCCGACCCGACCGCCAAGTCCAAGAAGGCCGCACCCCTGGTCCACCAGGGCGACAACCAGACCCTCAGCGGCAAGATGGCGGTCGCCTACGCCACGTACCGCGGCCCCGGAGAGGACCAGAACGCGCAGCTCCAGCGGTTCGGGCAGGTCATGGAGGGCGTGCTGCGCAAGCTGTCGTCCGACCCGCAGGCCGCGACGGTCACCGTGCAGACGCTGGCGCAGATCCTCGACCCGTCCCTCACCGACAAGGACCTCGGCACGTTCCTCGCCAAGCTGTCCGACCTGGCCAAGGGCGGCGACTACAGGACGGCGCTGCTGCCCGTGCAGGACGACGGCTCGCTGGACCCGCAGGCCAGCTCCGGTGTCGTCAAGGACGTCCTCGGCGGCACCGCGAAGAGCCCCGCCGCGGACGCCGCGGTACGGGTCTCCGTGCGCAACGCCACCGGCGAGAAGGACCGCACCGAGAAGGCCCGCGTCGTCCTGCTGAACGGCGGCTTCACCTTCCTGGAGGGCGGCACGGCCTCCGGCACCGAGGCCGAGTCGCGGGTCGTCTACGCCGACGCCGCCGACAAGGAGAACGCCACCGAGGTCGCCAAGACCCTCGGACTGCCCACCGGCTCCGTCGCCCAGGGCGAGGTCTCCTCCGGCGCGGACGTCACCGTGATCCTCGGCCAGGACTACAGCCCGGCGTCGTCCTAGACGGCGCCCGGACGGGGCGGCGTCAATTCACGTGGGGTGCCGTCGGCGGTCCGTGAGACCCTTGAGGTCAAACGACCGCCGACGGAAAGCCATGTAGTGACCGCCACCGACCGCTCTCTCGAGCTCATCACCACCGCCGCTCAGGCGGCCGCCGACAAGCTCGCCCACGACGTCATCGCCTATGACGTCAGCGACGTGCTGTCGATCACCGACGCCTTCCTGCTGGCGTCCGCACCGAACGACCGCCAGGTCAAGTCGATCGTCGACGAGATCGAGGAGCGGCTCCTGAAGGACCTCGGCGCCAAGCCGGTGCGCCGCGAGGGTGACCGCGAGTCCCGCTGGATCCTGCTCGACTACGTCGACATCGTCGTCCACGTCCAGCACAGCGAGGAGCGCGTCTTCTACGCCCTGGAGCGGCTGTGGAAGGACTGCCCCGAGATCGAGCTGCCCGAGGACGCCAAGGCCACCCGCGGCAAGGCCGAGGAGCACGCCAAGCTGCAGGCCGCCGAGGACGCGGCCGAAACGGGCGGTGAGTGGTGATGACCGCACCGGGTGCGGGCTCCGACCGGACGACCGGTCGCGGCCGCCGCATCATCCTCTGGCGCCACGGCCAGACCTCCTGGAACGTGGAACGCCGCTTCCAGGGCACCACGGACGTCGAGCTCACCGAGACCGGACTGGCCCAGGCCCGCCGGGCCGCCCGGCTGCTCGCCTCGCTGCGCCCCGACGCGATCGTCTCCTCCGACCTGCGGCGCGCCGCGGACACGGCCGCCGAGCTCGCCACCCTCACCGGCCTGGAGGTGGCCCGCGACGAGGCGCTGCGCGAGACGTACGCGGGCGTGTGGCAGGGGCTCACGCACGACGAGATCATCGCCCGCCATGGCGAGGAGTACGCCGCCTGGAAGCGCGGTGAGCCGGTGCGCCGCGGGGGCGGCGAACTGGAGACCGAGGTCGCCGACCGGGCCGCCCCCGTCGTGCTGCGGCACGCCGAGAAGCTGCCCGAGGACGGCACGCTCGTGGTGGTCAGCCACGGCGGCACCATCCGGACCACCATCGGCCGGCTGCTCGGTCTGGAGGCCCGCAACTGGGAGAGCCTCGGCGGCCTGTCCAACTGCTGCTGGTCCGTCCTCGGTGAGGGCGCCCGCGGCTGGCGCCTGCTGGAGCACAACGCCGGCACCCTGCCCGAGCCGGTGCTCGGCGACGACGACTGAGCCCGCGCGGAACGGCCTGCGACCCCGCCGGGGACCCGGATTTCACTTTCCGGCAGGTCGCAGGCTAAAGTTCTTCTTGTTCGCCCCGCCGAGCGGGAAGAACGAAGCAAGGGGCTATAGCTCAGTTGGTAGAGCGCCTGCATGGCATGCAGGAGGTCAGGAGTTCAATTCTCCTTAGCTCCACAGAACGACACTCTGTCGAGTTGTCAAAGAACGGTATGAGGATCCCGTCCCCGGTCAGGGGGCGGGATTTTTCATTGCCTCGCTCGGGTCTTCGGTCCGCACCGCTCCCGCAGGACGGCCATGCCGCGGACCGTCTCCTCGTCGTCGGGCGTGTAGACGACGATCCGGCACTCCGGCAGCCCGTCGATCGACAGCGACTGCGACGTCATCCGCAACTCGCCCACGCGCGCGTGCCGGAACGTCTTCACCCGGCGTCCGGGCTGCCGCACGTCCCCGGACTCCCACAGCCGGGTGAACAGGGGGCTGGCCGCCGACAGCCTGCGTATGAAGTCCTCCCAGGCCGGCTCGCCGCAGTGGGCGCCGTACGCGGCGCGCAGCGTGGCCACCATGAACGGCAGCTCCTCCTCGCGGAACAGCACCGGGCAGGTCGCCTCCGGCTGCTGGAACAGCGACCACAGCGCGTTGGCCGGCTCGGGAAGGTCGTCCTCGTAGAACAGGGCGCGGTAGGCCGGGTTGGCGGCGAGGATGTCGTAGCGCGCGTTGTAGACCACCGCCGGGCGCGGGTCGAGGGCGTCGAGGATGCCCTGGATCTCGGGGCCCACGGTCCGCACGGACGCCTCCGGCGCGGACGCGTAGGGCACTTCGGCGAGGTGGTAGAGGTGTTCCCGCTCCGGGGTGTCCAGCCGCAGTGTGCGCGCCACCGCGTCGAGGACCTGCGCGGAGGCGTTGATCGGGCGCCCCTGCTCCAGCCAGGTGTACCAGGTCACGCCGACCCCCGAGAGCTGGGCGACCTCCTCGCGGCGCAGCCCCGGTGTGCGGCGGCGCAGGCCCGGCGGCATCCCGACGTCGGCCGGAGTCACCCGGGCCCGCCTGCTGCGCAGAAAGGCGGCCAGCTCGGGCCGGCGGCGCTGTGTCGTCCCCATCGTCACGTCCCCCCATCGTCACGTCCCCCAGGCGTCACGTCCCCCCAGGCGTCCCGCCTCCATCGTCGGCAGGCTCAGCGGGCGTTGCCAGGTGCTGCCAGTACCAGGATCGACGGGCACTCGGCACCCGTATCGCGGCGGCGCCAGGCTCTGCAGGCATGACGACGACTCACCGTACGGGCCCCGCTGCGGCCCCCGTCCCAAGTCCTGCGGACAGTAAAGCGCCTGGCACTGACAACGGCCCCCGGCCGCTGCTCGCGGTCGTGCTCGCGGCCATGTTCATGGCCCTGCTCGATGTGTTCATCGTGAATGTCGCGGCCCCGACGCTGGGCTCCGACCTCAACGCCTCAGGTGCACAACTGCAGTTGGTGATCGCCGGCTACACCGTCACCTATTCGGTGCTGCTCATCACCGGCGCCCGGCTCGGCGACCGGATGGGTCACGGCCGCGTCCACCTGGCGGGGCTCGCCCTGTTCACGGCCGCCTCGCTCGCCTGCGGGCTGGCCCAGGGGGCGGGCCAGCTGATCGGGTTCCGGTTGGTGCAGGGCGCGGGTTCGGCGCTGATGATCCCGCAGGTGCTCAGCCTGATCCAGCGCACCTTCACCGGTGAGGCCAGGGTGCGGGCGCTCGGCGCCTACTCGGCCGTCCTCGCCGTCGGTGCGGCGGGCGGGCAGCTCCTGGGTGGTGTGCTGGTCAGCGCCGATCTGTTCGGCATGGGCTGGCGGCCGGTGTTCCTGGTGAACGTGCCGGTGGGCGTCGCCCTGCTGTTCATCGGCCGGCGGGTGCTGCCGCGCGGTGCTGCCACGGCCGCGGAACGGACCCGTCCGCTCGATGTGCCCGGTCTGGTGCTGCTCGGCGCGGCCGTGTCGCTGTTCACGGTGCCCCTGGTGCTCGGGCAGGAGACGGACTGGCCGCTGTGGTCCTGGCTGTCGCTGGCCGCCGCGGCGCTGCTCTTCGCCCTCTTCTGCCGCTACGAGGCACGGCTGGCCCGGCGCGGTGGCGCCCCGCTGATCGCCCCCCGGGTGCTGCGCAGTCCCGGCATGGCCCTGGCCGTCGTACGGATCATGGCGGTGATGGCCGTCAACGCGGGGTTCCTGTTCACCCTCACCCTGCATCTGCAGGGCGGCCTCGGCCAGGGGGCGCTGCGGACGGGGCTGACCTTCGCGCCGACCGCGGCCGTGTTCGGGGTGGTCGGGCTGACCTGGAGCCGGTGGCCGGCCGCCTGCCAGCGGGCGCTCGTGCCGGGCGGTTTCACCCTCTCCGCGCTGGCGCTGGCCGGGATCGGGCTGGCGCTCAAGGGCGGCGAGGACGGGGGAGCGATGGTGTACGGGGCGTACGCCGGGCTGGGTGTGGGCCTCGCGCTCGCCTACAGTCCCACCCTGACCCGGGCGCTGGCGACGGTGCGGCCCGAGGAGGCGGCGGACGCCAGCGGGCTGCTGGCCACGGTGACCCAGCTCGGCCAGCTGCTGGGCGTCGCCGTCTTCGGCACACTGTTCCTCGGCCGGCTTGAGTCACTCGGGGCCCCGGGGGCGTATACCTCTGCGGAGGCGCTGTGGGTGTGCCTGTGCGCGCTGGCCGGGACGGCCGCTGTGGGAGCCGTGTCCGGACTGGTACGACGGCGTCGCTGACCGTATTGGTCCGGCCGTGGCAGAATCAAACGGCCGGAAGGGGGCGCGGCCCGACGGGAGGGAGTAGCGATGCCTGCGAGCATCCTCGGGGAGGTCGGGCACCTCCCCGGAGAGGCAGCGTTGATACGGAACACGGCCACCCGGCTCAGCTGCCCTTCCTGCGGTTCCGCGCATGTCGCCCAAGTGCTCGGCGACAACGGCGGGATCTCGTACGTGTGCACGGCCTGCGGCCACAGCTGGAGCTGATCGATGGGTGCACACAGGCGGAAGTGCGACTGGTGCGGCAGCGGTACGCCGATCGTCCGTGACATGGAACCGGTGAACCCCGACTACCAGTACTGGTGCGAGGAATGCGCGCGGGCGCTGATCATAAAGGGCGACCCGATCGAGACCTACCGCGAGCTGGAGGGGGAGCCGATCTACGGCCGGCTCCTGGAGGAGCACTGCACCCTCAAGCGCTTCTACTCGTTCGTCACGGCCTGACGCCGGGATCCGGTGGTTCCGCGTCGGGCCGTACGCGCCGAACCGGACATTCACGGATCGATCGGGGCGGAGCGGAAACGATTTGGTGTTCCGCCGGGGGGACCGTGTAATGTTCTCTGTGTCGCCGCGAGGGGCCCGAAAGGGAAAACGGAGCGGACGGCACACCGCAAGGGGCTATAGCTCAGTTGGTAGAGCGCCTGCATGGCATGCAGGAGGTCAGGAGTTCAATTCTCCTTAGCTCCACAGACAAGATCCCGCCGGACCGGATGGTCCGGCGGGATCTTTCGTTTCCCGGCCGGGCTCAGCGCCCCAGGGCGCGCCGTCCGCGGCCCTGGGACAGCACCGGCAGATTGCTGCGGGCGGGCGGCTGCGCGCGCGTGTCCTCCTCGATGCGCAGCGCCAGCGCCGGACAGCGGCGCACCGCGCGCAGCGCCTTGGCCTCCGCGTACCGGGGCACCGCGGCCTGGGCGACCGTCGGGAAGCCGTCGGCGCCCAGCTCGAAGACCTCCGGCAGGATGTCCGCGCACAGGCCGTGGCCCCGGCACAGCGTCCAGTCGACGAAGATCTTCTGACGGCTCGGGCCGTTCTCCTCGGCCGCGCCGCCGCCCGGAACGCCCGTCGGGGCCCTGCCGTCCGCGAACAGCGGCAGAACACCCTGTACGGGCCGTCCGCAGCCGTTGCCGAGGACATGCGCGGCGAGGTCGTCGGTGAACGCCTTGATGGTCGACTCCAGGAACATCGCGGAGCCGTCCGGATGCGAGCAGGCGCCACGCCGCTTCACATTGCGGGCGACCTGCTTCAGTGCCTCCAGGGCGGCCGGGCCGCCGCCGTTGAGAATGTCCTCCATGCCGCGCGCGGCCGCGGGCAGGCCCAGATAGCAGGGGCCGCACTGACCGGCGCTCTCCTCGGCCAGCCACTGCGCCACGCGCAGCGACTCGCCCAGCGGGCAGGTCTCCTGGCCGAGCGGCAGGATGGCGCCGGCGCCCAGCGAACCGCCCACGGCGTCCAGCGAGTTGCGGGAGACGATCGCCTCGCCGACGGTCGCCGCGTCCAGCCACTTGCCGTGGTAGCCGCCCGTCAGCACACCCTGCGGAACCGGCGGGGCGCCGGCCAGTTGCAGGACGTAGCGCAGCGGCACGCCCGTGGGGACCTCGATCACCATGGGGCGGGCGACCGCGCCGGACACCGTCAGCATGACGGTGCCCGGCTCGTCGTAGAGACCCGTGTTGCCGTAGCGCTCCGGGCCGATGCGGGCGGCGACGGCCAGCTGGGCGAACGTCTCGGCGTTCGACAGCAGGGTGGGCGCGCCGCCCACGCCGCTCTGCGAGGCGCTGATCTTGCGGCCGGGCGGGATCGCCGGGCCGCCGTCGATGGAACGGATCAGCGAGGCCGCGGCACCGGAGACCATGCGCACCGGATTGCGCTGCACGCGCGCGCGTAGTGCCGATCTTCGCCCGTTGCTCAGGCCGCGCTCGGCGAGCGCGGCCTCCATCGAGCGCTGGGTGGACTCACGGGTGACCCCGACGACGAGTGTGCGGGCGCCGAGCGCTTCCGCGCACAGCAGCGCTCCGTCGAGGATCAGGTGCGGGGCACGGTTGATCAGCACCGTGTCCTTGCGGCAGGCCGGTTCGTCCTCACTGCCGTTGATCACGACGACCGGCCGTACGCCGCGGCGGATCGCCGACTCGGCGACCGACCGCAGCTTCTTGTGGAAGGGGAAACCCGCGCCTCCGCGGCCCCTGAGATTGATGCGCTCGGCGAGCCGGGCGAGGTGCTCGCCGCCCATCGGTTCGAGCGGCCCGTGCACCTTCAGATGCATGGGCAGGTCGAGTCTTTCGACAAGGTCGAAGCCAGACGTGAGCTGCGGAAGTCCGACGACGCGGACTTCCGGGACGTCGGGCAGGGCCTCGTTCACTTAAAGCCTCCGGAAGGCGTGTTCCAAGGTTCGCCCGAACCCGGTGCCTCGTAGTCGGGGGAGACACCGGGGAATGGTTCTGTGGCGGGACCGCTGTTGTACGTGTCATCCGGGTTGTACGTGCCGTAGAGGGTGTTCGACTCATTCGTGTCGTACAGATCACTCGCGGCGTAAGTTTCGGTGCCCGGATTGCCATAAGCGGGGACGGTGTATCCCGTGTCGGTGAGCGGGTCGTAGGCCGAGGGCGGGGCCTCGCCGACCGGAGGCGGGGAGGGGACGGGCCAGGTGCCGGAGGATCCGGAGCCGCCGTCCGTGCGGGGGAGGGGCTGGGTGCCGCCGAAGTCGCCGAGGTCCATCCGCGCGGTCTCCTCCTGCGCGAACGAGTGCCGCGCGCGGGGGGACCTGGAGACGGCCCGGTAGGCGGCGGCGAAGCCGTTCGCGCGCCTGCCGGGGGCCGGTGCGGTGGGCGGCGGGGCGGTGTCCTCGTAGCCCGGCAGCACGGACCGCGCCGTCCTGGCCCGGTCCGGCTCCGGCTCCTCGGCGGCCGGCCGCTCCTCGCCGCCCAGCAGCGCGGTGATCCGGTCGGCGACCATGCGCTTGACCGGGCGGGGTGCGGCCCGCAGGGCGAGGGCGGCGATCACGCCCACCAGGGACAGGCCGTACAGGAACACGAAGACCGGCTTCGCCTCGCGGCCCGCGTACAGGCCGTGCAGCAGGGCGGCGCACCAGGCCGGATAGGCCAGCATGTGCATGGCCCGCCAGCGGGCGGCGACCGGGGCGGGGGAGGCGAACGCGCTGCGCAGCGCGCCCGTGATGCCCACGAAGATCATGAGCAGCCCGGCGAGGCTGCCCAGGCCGATGAGACCGGCGCTGCCGGTGACACCGAGGGCGAAGGGGATCACCGCGGCGACCAGTTCCACATGGTCGAGGGCGAGCTTGGTGGTGACGTGCAGCAGCAGGAACGCGATCGAGGCGACCGCGGTGCTCCGGTGCACCGCCTGGCCGATGATCCGCTGGCGGGTGTTCAGGAAGATCCGGTCCTGGGCGACCAGGCCCCAGATCACCGAGCAGGTCAGCGAGACGAGGGACAGCACGCCGGCGCCGAAATTCAGGAAGTCGCGGACCTGGTCACCTCCGACCAGCACGATCACGGGTATGAGGACCAGGGCGACTGCCGACGCCACCCCGTAGGCCGAGCGGCCGGGTTGGATCGGCGAGGCGGTACTACGTCGAGGGTTCATGGGGGCAACTCCGAGCGGTTCGGGAAAGCGGTCCCGCGCCGCACTCTAGGTCGCGCCATACCGGCGAGTACGAGGTTTGAGTTATTGCGTTGTTATCAAAGGACAATGGGCTTGTTGTGTTGCCCTTTAGTGGCTGTTACGCGAAGTAATCCTTGACCGAGGTTCAGCTTCGACCGTGTGACGGCGTGTGCGCGGCCCGTCGCGGACGGCCGTCGCGGGGCACTCCGGGCCTGCGGTACCCTGACGCCATGCGTGCCGTACGCCTTCTGCTTAGCGAGCCGCGCTGATAAGTCCCGGCCCCGGGTGAACCGAGAGGCCGGAGTCGGCGCGGCGTCCCCTCCTGTGCGAGGGGATTTTTCATTTCCGAAGGCCGCTGGCAGAGACGATCGATGGAGCTTTGAGGATCATGAGCGAGACGAACCCCGCTGCCGCCGAGGTGGCCGCGCCGCACCGCTACACGGCCGCCATGGCCGCGGAGATCGAGGCACGCTGGCAGGACGTCTGGGACGCCGACGGCACCTACGCGGCGCCGAACCCGAGCGGTGACCTGGCGGGCGACGCCGAGCTGGTCGCCAAGCCCAAGAAGTTCATCATGGACATGTTCCCCTACCCCTCGGGTGCGGGTCTGCACGTCGGCCACCCGCTGGGCTACATCGCCACCGACGTCTTCGCCCGCTTCCAGCGCATGACCGGGCACAACGTCCTGCACACCCTGGGCTTCGACGCCTTCGGCCTGCCCGCCGAGCAGCACGCCGTCCAGACCGGTGAGCACCCCCGGATCACCACCGAAGCCGCCATCACCAACATGAAGTCCCAGCTGCGCCGGCTGGGCCTGGGCCACGACAAGCGCCGGTCGTTCGCCACGATCGACCCGGACTACTACAAGTGGACCCAGTGGATCTTCCTGCAGATCTTCAACTCCTGGTACGACGACAAGGCCAGGAAGGCCCGTCCGATCTCCGAGCTGGTCGCCCAGTTCGAGTCCGGTGAGCGCCCCGTACCCGGGCACACGCGCGCGTGGAGCGAGCTGACCGCCGCCGAGCGCGCCGACGTCCTGGGCGAGTTCCGCCTGGCCTACGCCTCCGACGCGCCGGTCAACTGGTGCCCCGGCCTGGGCACCGTGCTGGCCAACGAGGAGGTCACCGCCGACGGCCGCTCCGAGCGCGGCAACTACCCGGTCTTCAAGGCCAAGCTGCGCCAGTGGAACATGCGCATCACCGCCTACGCCGACCGGCTGCTGGAGGACCTGGACGAGCTGGACTGGCCCGAGGCCATCAAGCTGCAGCAGCGCAACTGGATCGGCCGCTCCGAGGGCGCCCGCGTCGACTTCCCGATCGACGGCGAGCGCATCACCGTCTTCACCACCCGCCCCGACACCCTGTTCGGCGCGTCCTACATGGTGCTGGCGCCCGAGCACCCGCTGGTCGAGAAGTTCACCCCGGCCGCCTGGCCCGAGGGCACCCACGACGTGTGGACCGGCGGCCACGCCACGCCCGCCGAGGCCGTCTCCGCGTACCGCGCGCAGGCCGCCGCCAAGTCCGACGTCGAGCGCCAGGCCGAGGCCAAGGACAAGACCGGCGTCTTCATCGGCGCGTACGCCACCAACCCGGTCAACGGCGAGCAGATCCCCGTCTTCATCGCCGACTACGTCCTGATGGGCTACGGCACCGGCGCGATCATGGCCGTTCCGGGCCACGACAGCCGTGACTTCGCCTTCGCGCGCGCCTTCGAGCTGCCGATCCGCTGTGTGGTCGAGCCCACCGACGGCCGCGGCACCGACCCGGCCGCGTGGGACGACGCCTTCGTCTCGTACGACGCGAAGATCGTCAACTCCTCGGGCACCGACGTCTCCCTGGACGGCCTGGGTGTCGCCGAGGCCAAGGCGCGCATCACCGAGTGGCTGGAGAGCAAGGGCATCGGCGAGGGCACGGTCAACTTCCGGCTGCGCGACTGGCTGTTCAGCCGTCAGCGCTACTGGGGCGAGCCCTTCCCGATCGTCTACGACGAGGACGGCGTCGCCCACGCGCTGCCCGAGTCGATGCTGCCGCTGGAGCTGCCGGAGGTCGAGGACTACTCCCCGCGCACCTTCGACCCGGACGACGCGAACACCAAGCCCGAGACGCCACTGTCGCGGAACGAGGACTGGGTCAACGTCACCCTGGACCTGGGCGACGGCCCCAAGAAGTACCGCCGCGAGACCAACACCATGCCCAACTGGGCCGGTTCTTGCTGGTACGAGCTGCGCTACCTGGACCCGCACAACTCCGAGAAGCTGGTCGACCCGGAGATCGAGCGGTACTGGATGGGCCCGCGCGAGGGCCAGCCGCACGGCGGTGTCGACCTGTACGTCGGCGGTGCCGAGCACGCCGTGCTGCACCTGCTGTACGCGCGCTTCTGGTCGAAGGTCCTGTTCGACCTGGGCCACGTCTCCTCCGCGGAGCCGTTCCACAAGCTGTTCAACCAGGGCATGATCCAGGCATACGTCTACCGCGACAGCCGTGGCATCGCGGTGCCCGCCGCCGAGGTGGAGGAGCGCGACGGCGCGTTCTACTACCAGGGCGAGAAGGTCTCCCGCCTGCTGGGCAAGATGGGCAAGTCCCTGAAGAACGCGGTGACTCCGGACGAGATCTGCGCCGAGTACGGCGCGGACACCCTGCGCCTGTACGAGATGGCGATGGGTCCGCTGGACGTCTCGCGCCCCTGGGACACCCGCGCGGTCGTCGGCCAGTTCCGTCTGCTGCAGCGGCTGTGGCGCAACATCGTCGACGAGAACACCGGCGAGGTCACCGTCACCGACGCCGAGCCCGACGAGGACACGCTGCGTGCCCTGCACAAGGCGATCGACGGGGTGCGCGGCGACCTGGAGGGCATGCGCTTCAACACCGCCATCGCCAAGATCACCGAGCTGAACAACCACCTGACGAAGGCCGGCGGCACCGTCCCGCGGTCCGTGGCCGAGGCGCTGGTGCTGCTGATCGCGCCGCTGGCCCCGCACATCGCCGAGGAGCTGTGGCGCAGGCTGGGCCACGAGGACTCCGTCGTCCACCAGGACTTCCCGGTGGCCGACCCGGCGTACGTCGTCGACGAGACCGTCACCTGCGTCGTCCAGGTCAAGGGCAAGGTCAAGGCCCGCCTGGAGGTGCCGCCGGCCATCTCCGAGGAGGAGCTGGAGAAGGTGGCGCTGGCCGACGAGAAGGTCGTCGCGGCGCTGGGCGGTGCGGGGATCCGCAAGGTGATCGTGCGGGCGCCGAAGCTGGTGAACATCGTCACGGCGTGACGCCGGAGCCGGGCCGCGGGCGCGGGCTAGCGGCTCGCTCCTCGGCTGCTGGGGCTGCCGGGGCGGTGCCTTCAGGGCCGGTGCTTGTGGACGGTGCTGCTGCGCCGGCAGGCCGGGGCGGCGGACCCGGTGTCTTCGTGCCGGCCGGTGCCGGTCGGCGCGCTCCCGTGCGTCGGATGTCGGGTGCTGAGGCCGGCTCGGGGTAGTCCCCTACGGGCAGGTTCGGGGTTCTTCTGGAACTCCGGGCCTGCCCTTTGCGTTTACCGTGTGAGGTGCGGCGCGCAGTACGCGCTGTGAACCGGTGTCGAGGAGGAGCGTCGTGGAAGCAGTGATCGCAGTCGTCGTCCTGCTCTTCGTGCTCCTTCTCGGGGTGGGCGCCTACGCCACCGTGAAGGTCGTCGGGGCCGCCAAGCGCGGCGTGGACCGCACGATCACGCAGGCCCGCCGCACGGTCGAGGACCACACACTGCGCGCCAAGTCCTTCGCCCAGCCCGGTCCGGCCGGAGAGCTCGCCCAGCTCCGGCTGTCGCTGCGCACCTCCATGCGCGCCACCCAGGACGCGCTGCACGCGGGCGCGGCCGAGGACGAGTCCCTGAAGGAGTCCCTCGGTCTGTTCGAGCGTCTCAGCGCCCACGGTCACGAACTGGACGCCGAGCTCAGGCGCCTGGAGTCGGAACCGGACCGCGCCACGCTCACCGCGCGCCTGCCCGAGCTGCGCGAGCGCACCGAGCGCATCGTCCACTCCGCGGACTCGCTGCGCTGGGCCGCCCGAGACCGCGCCCGCCGCTTCGCCGACGACGACCTGAACTCCCTGAGCGCGCAGATCGACCTGGAGGCCGGTGCCCTGCGGCACTGGACCACCGAGGAGTCCACGACCCCGCCGCGGTCATGGCCGCAGGCCCCCACCGCCGACGGCTCCACGGCTCGCCAGACCTGGCCGCAGGACGCGCAGCCGCAGTCCGCCGAGGAACCGGCACGGCCCGCCATCACCCCGCCCGGACCACGGCCCACCTACCCCTGGCAGAAGAAGCCCCGCCCGGAGAGCACCACCTGAGTGCGCCACGACGGCCCAGGTGACAGGGCTGGACTGCCGCTCAAGCGCCACGCCAGGTAACCTCCAGCTCATGTCCCGCCATGTCGCGATCGTCACGGATTCCACGGCCTACCTGCCGCAGCGGACGATGGAGCGCCACGGCATCACCGCGGTCCCGCTGACCGTGGTGCTCGGCGACCAGGCGCTGGAAGAGGGCACCGAGATCTCCACCCGCTCCCTCGCCCAGGCCCTGCAGAAACGACGTCCCGTCACCACCTCGCGCCCCAGCCCCGAGCTGTTCGCGCAGCACTACCGCAAGGTCGCCGAGGCGGGAGCCACCGGCATCGTCTCGCTCCATCTGTCCGCGGAGCTGTCCGGCACCTACGACGCGGCGGTCCTCGCCGCCCGTGAGGCACCCGTGCCGGTGCGCGTGGTGGACACCGGCATGGTCGCGATGGCGCTCGGCTTCTGCGCGGTCACCGCGGCGGAGACCGCTGAGTCGGGCGGCACGGTGGACGACGCCGTCACGGCCGCGGAGAAGCGGGCCGCCGCCACCGCCGCCTACTTCTACGTCGACACTCTCGACTTCCTCCGCCGCGGCGGCCGCATCGGCGCGGCTCAGGCCCTCTTCGGGTCCGCGCTCGCCGTGAAGCCGCTGCTCCAGCTGCAAGACGGCCGGATCGGGCCGTTGGAGAAGGTGCGTACGGCGTCCAAGGCCATCGCCCGCCTGGAAGAGCTGGTGGTGGAGCGGGCCGGCGGTGCGCCGGTCGACATCGCGGTCCATCATCTGGCGGCTCCCGACCGGGCCGGGATCCTCGCGGATCGGCTGCGCCGGCGGGTGCCGGGGCTGGGGGATCTGCATGTCAGCGAAGTCGGGGCGGTGATCGGGGCGCATACGGGGCCCGGATTGCTCGGGGTCGTGATCTCGGCGCGGTGAGCGGGTGTCCGGGTCACTCGTCCGGGTGAGGGAGTTTTCCACAACCTGGTGATCGTCCACGGAAGTTGAGCGGGAGCCCCGTGGGCTTGTGAGGTGCCCGATTCTCGTGGCATGGCACTTCGATCATCTTCACGTACGCCGTCCGCGACGAGTGGCCCCGGCCGGGGTCCGTCCTCCGACGGCCGTATGCGTCATCGTCGCCGCATCGTCCGGACGCGGGCCCGGCATGCGCACAGGCCCGCGGAGGAACTGCGGCGCCGGGCGGAGGCGCTGTTCGCCGAGCGCCCGACTCCGCGCCGGGAGACGGGGGCCGGCCCGCCGGGGGTGCCAGGGGGTCCGGGGGCGTCTGCCGTGCCGGGGGCGCCGGGGGCGTCTGCGGTGCCGGGGCGCGGGCTTTCGGCGGCGGTGCGAGAAGAGGGGGTGGAGCGCGACCGGGCGGTGACGGGTGGCTCGGTGGGCGAGAGCCGCCTGAAGGAGGCCGGAGCCGTTCCCCTGGACGGTGGGCACGGTGGTGCCGTGGACGGCGGTCACGGCCGGCCGGGACGGGTCGGGGCGGCTCTGTGGGACCGGATGCCCGTGTGGGTGCAAGCGCGGTGCGGGCTGGAGCGTCGCAGCGTGGTCGCGCTCACCGTCGTGCTGGTCGTCGCCGCAGGGCTGGCCGCGCAGCATTTCTGGAGCGGTCGCACCCAGTCGGTCGCGGCGCCCGAGATCGTGCGGGCGGCCGGTCCGTACGAGGAGCCGCAGGCGAGCGGTTCGGCCGTGCCCGGCTCTGTGCCCGGCAGCGTCGGGGTGGCGGCGGGCGCGCCGAGCGGGGCGCCGATCGGGGCGTCGATCGGGGCGTCGGGCGAGATCGTCGTCGATGTCAGCGGGAAGGTCCGGGAGCCCGGCGTCCACCGGCTGCCGGCCGGATCACGGGTCGCGGACGCCTTGCGGGCGGCGGGCGGGGTGCGGCCCGGCACGAACGTCGACGGACTCAATCGCGCACGGTTCCTGGTGGACGGCGAGCAGGTGATCGTCGGCGTTGCGGCGGGACATGGCACGGGCGGGCCGGGGGGCGAGGTCCCGACCTGGCCGGGCACGGGCGGGACAGGAGGCGGGGTTCCGCCGGGACCGATGGCGCCCGCGGGCCCGACGGCTCCGGTCTCGCTGAACACGGCAACGGTCGAGCAGTTGGACGGTCTGCCCGGCGTGGGGCCGGTGCTGGCCCAGCACATCATCGACTACCGCACTCAGCACGGAGGCTTCCGCTCGGTCGACGAACTGCAGGACGTCAACGGCATCGGTGAGCGCAGGTTCGCCGATCTGCGGAATCTGGTGCGGCCGTGACCACCGGCCCGGTCATGTCCCCGGACGGTGCCACGCCGGGCGTCCATGAGAGCGACCGGGGCGCCTCCCCCTCCCTGACCGGCCGCACACCCGTGCACACCGCGTCCGGCAGACGGCTGGGATCCGCCCATCCCCGGCAGGAGGCACCGACCGACCTCAGGCTCGTGCCACCGGCGCTGGCGGCCTGGGCGACGGCCGCTCTCCTGCTGGACGCGCAGCCGCAGTGGGTGATCGCCGTGACGATCTCCAGTGTCGCCGTGGCGGGGGTGCTGCTCTCGGTGTGGGGCTGCCGGAGCCGGGCGAACGGGAGGAGCGCTCGTCCGCGTCCGGGGCGGTCCGGCGGGAGGGCGCAGAGGAAGGGCTCGGGTCGGCGGGCATGGCCGTGGGGAGTGGTGGCCGCTGTGCTGCTCTGCACCGGGGCGGCGGCCGCCTCGGCCGGGTTGCACGGGGCCGATCTGCGGCGTGGGCCGGTGCCGGGGCTGGTGCGGGACTTCGCCACCGTGACCGCGGAGGTAGAGGTCCGGTCCGACCCTCGGCTGTCCAGACCGCGGGTGCGGGGAAACCGCATGGCGCCGGGGGTGGTGCTGGTCCAGGCGCAGGTGCGCCGCGTCGTGGCGCCGGACGGGACGGCGACGGTGACGCGGACACCGGTGCTCCTGATGGTCGACGCGCGGGTGTCGGGGGTCGGCGAACCGTCGGCCTCACCCTGGCTGCGGCTGCTGCCGTCGACGCGGCTGAGGGTGACCGGGCGGCTGGCACCGGCGGTCGTCGGCGGTGACCGGATCGCGGGTGTGCTGCGGGTACGGGGATCGGGGCCGCCGCGGGTGACGGGGCAGCCGTCGGGATCGCAGCGGCTGGCGGGCCGGCTGCGCGCGGGCCTGCGGGAGGCCAGCGACGGGCTTCCGGCGGACGCGCGGGCGCTGCTGCCCGGGCTCGTGGTCGGGGACACCTCGCGGATCACGCCGGAGCTGGACGAGGCGTTCAAGGAGACCGACCTCGCCCATCTGCTGGCCGTCTCGGGGAGCAACCTCACGATCGTGCTGGCGCTGCTGCTCGGCCCGCCCGGGCTGGCGCAGCGGGCCGAACGCCGCGGCCTGGCCCCGCGCCTGGGCATTCCGCTGCGGACGACGGCGGTGCTGGGCGGGGTGCTCACACTGGGCTTCGTCGTGGTGTGCCGACCGGACCCGAGTGTGCTGCGGGCCGCGGCGTGCGGGTCGGTGGCGCTGCTGGCGCTGGTCACCGGAAGGCGCAGATCGCTGATCCCGGCGCTGGCGACGGCGGTGTTGCTCCTGGTGCTCTACGACCCCTGGCTGGCGCGCAGTTACGGGTTCCTGCTGTCGGTGCTGGCCACCGGGGCGCTGCTGACGGTGGCGCCGCGATGGAGCGCGGGACTGCGGGCACGTGGGGTTCCGCCGCGGGTGGCCGAGGCGCTGGCGGCGGCGGGGGCGGCGCAGGCGCTGTGCGCCCCGGTCGTGGTGGTGCTGTCGGCGCGGGTCAGCCTGGTGGCGGTGCCGTGCAACCTGTTCGCGGAGTTCGCGGTGGCGCCGGCCACGGTGCTGGGGTTCGCCGCGCTGGCGGTGGCGCCGGTGGCGATGCCGGTGGCCGAGTTCCTGGCCTGGTGCGCGGGGTGGCCGGTGGGGTGGATCGCGGACGTGGCCCGGACCGGGGCGGCACTGCCCGGTGGGGGAGTGGACTGGCCGCGCGGTTGGGCGGGGGCGGCGTTGCTCGCGCTGGTCACGGGCGCCGTGCTGCTGGTGGGCAGACGGCTGCTCGTCCGGCCGTGGCTGTGTGTGGTGTGCGGGGTGCTGCTGTTGCTCGCGGTGGTGCAGCCGCCGCCGTTGGCCAGGGTGATCAAGGGGTGGCCCCCGCCGGGGTGGCGGATGGCGATGTGCGATGTGGGGCAGGGCGACGCGTTGGTGCTGGCGGCGGGAGCGGGCCGCGGGGTGGTGGTGGACGCGGGACCCGATCCGGAACCGGTCGACCGCTGTCTGCGCGCGCTCGGTGTCACGGAGGTGCCGCTGGTCGTGCTGACCCACTTCCACGCCGACCATGTGGCCGGGCTGGTGGGGGTGTTGCGGGGGCGTGCCGTGGGGGAGATCCAGACGACGGGGTTCGAGGAGCCTGTCGAACAGGTGGAGTTCGTGCGCAGGGAGGCCGCCGCGCGGAGGATCCCGGTCACTCGGGCGGTGGCGGGGGAACGACGGCGCACGGGTGACCTGACGTGGCAGGTGGTCTGGCCGCCTGCACCGGTCCCGCCGTCGGTGCCGCCTTCGGGGCCGGGCGGCGGAGGGGCGTTCGTGCCGCCTTCGGGGCCGGGCGGCGGAGGGGCGTTCCCGTCGGCGCGGCCGCCGGTGCCCGAGGGGCCGAACGACGCGAGTGTCACGCTGCTGGTGCGCTCGGGCGGGTTGCGGATGCTGCTGCTCGGGGACCTGGAGCCGCCCGCGCAGCGAGCGTTGGCGCGTTCGCCGGGGGCCGCCCTGCTGGAGGGGGTGGATGTGTTGAAGGTCGCCCATCACGGCTCGGCGTACCAGGACCCGGACCTGATACGGCGGGTGGCGCCGCGGGTGGCGCTCGTCTCGGCGGGGGCGGACAACCCGTACGGGCATCCGGCTCCCGGGACGGTCGCCGCGCTGCGGGCCCAGGGGGCGACGGTGCTGCGGACGGACGTCGACGGTGCGGTGGCGGTGTCCGGTGCGGGGGAGGAGATGCGGGTGGCGAGAGACTGAGGGCATGAACTCCACACAGGTTGAGGCATATCTCCGCCGCATCGGGGCCGAGCGTCCGTCGCGTCCCACCGTCGAAGCCCTGCGTGACCTGCACCTTCGGCATCTGCGGACGGTGCCGTTCGAGAACCTGTCGATACATCTCGGCGAGGGGATCGACCTGGATGAGAAGCGGCTGCTGGACAAGGTGGTCGGCGCGCGGAGAGGAGGGTTCTGCTACGAACTCAACGGGGCCTTCGGGGCGTTGCTGGCGGCGCTGGAGTTCGAGGTGACCTACCTTGCCGCGCGGGTGTACGGGGAGGAGGGGCGGCTGGGGGTGCCGTACGACCATCTGGCGCTGCGGGTGGGGACGGAGGACGGGGGTGAGTGGCTGGCGGACGTCGGGTTCGGGGCGCACAGCCATCTGCCGCTGGAACTCGGGGTGCCGGATGAGCAGGTGGATCCCGGTGGGGTGTTCCGGGTCGTGGAGTCGGGGCCGGACGCCGCGGGGGTGCCGGGTGGTGCCGGTGCGGGGGGCCTGGGCGACCTGGACGTGGTCAAGGACGGCCGGCCCGAGTACCGGCTGGAGACGCGGCCCAGGGTGTTCGGTGACTTCGTCGTGGGGGCGTGGTGGCACAGCACCTCGCCGCGGTCGCACTTCCTGCGGTCGCTGGTGTGTTCGCGGGTGACGGAGGAGGGAGGGCGGATCACGCTCAGCGGGCGGACCCTGACGGCGACGACGCCCGGGGGAGCGCGGGAGGTACGGGAGCTGGGGGCGGACGAGGAGGTGCTGGGGGCCTATCGGGAGCGGTTCGGGATCGAGCTGGACCGGGTGCCGGAGGTGCGGGTGGGGCCGGGGACCGGGGGCAACGGCTAGCCGGGGCGGGGGGTGCCGGAAAATGGGGGCGTGAGCGATGTGAGACATGTGCTGGTGCTGCCGGATCGGGATGCGGCGGAGGAGGCGGCCGAGGCGCTCGGGGAGCGGTTCGGGCTGGACGAGGAGCCGCAGCTGGTGCGGGACGCGTTGGCCGGGGAGGACGACGCGGAGGACGCGCAGTGGCTGGTCGTCGTGCGGGACGAGGCGGGGCGGCTCGATCCTCGGGAGCTGGATGAGTTCGCCGGGGAGTGGGAGGGGTGGCGCGAGGAGCCGTAGGACCTTCCCGGCTGGCCGGTGGGCGGTCGCGTCGGCCGGGACCCCGCTGTCAGTGGCCCGTGACATGCTTGTCCCGATGGCCAGGAAGACTGCGAATGACGACCCTCTCGCCCCGGTGACGCTGGCCGTGGGCCAGGAGGAGCTGCTGTTGGACCGTGCCGTGCAGGAGGTCGTGGCCGCGGCCAGGGCCGCCGACGCGGACACGGATGTGCGGGATCTGAGCTCGGACCAGGTGCAGCCGGGGACGCTCGCCGAGCTGACCAGTCCGTCGTTGTTCGCCGAGCGCAAGGTCGTCGTCGTGCGCAACGCGCAGGACCTGTCGGCCGACACCGTCAAGGACGTGCAGGCGTATCTGGGGGCGCCCGCCGAGGAGATCACCCTGGTGCTGCTGCACGCCGGTGGGGTGAAGGGCAAGAAGCTCCTCGACGCGGCACGCAAGGCGGGGGCACGGGAGGTCGCCTGTCCGAAGATGACCAAGCCCGCGGACCGGCTGGCGTTCGTCCGGCAGGAGTTCCGGGCGCAGGGGCGGTCGGCCACGCCGGAGGCGTGCCAGGCGCTGGTCGACGCCATCGGCAGTGATCTGCGGGAGCTGGCGTCCGCGGTGTCGCAGTTGATCGCCGATGTCGAGGGGACGATCGACGAGGCGATCGTCGGGCGGTACTACACCGGGCGGGCCGAGGCGTCGAGCTTCACCGTCGCCGACCGGGCGGTGGAGGGACGGGCCGCGGAGGCGCTGGAGGCGCTGAGGTGGTCGCTGGCGACCGGTGTGGCCCCGGTGATGATCACCAGCGCGCTGGCGCAGGGCGTACGGGCGATCGGAAAGCTGTCGTCGGCCCGCGGCGGACGGCCCGCCGATCTCGCGCGGGAGCTCGGGATGCCGCCCTGGAAGATCGACCGGGTGCGGCAGCAGATGCGGGGCTGGACGCCCGACGGGGTGGCCGTCGCCCTGCGGGCGATCGCCGAGGCCGACGCCGGCGTGAAGGGCGGCGGCGACGACCCGGAGTACGCGCTGGAGAAGGCCGTGGTGACCATCGCGCGAGCGGCCCGTTCCCGCGGCAGGGCGTGAGCCGGTAGCCCGGCGGTACGGTGGCCGGGCCGGCGCCACCTGGTGGACCGGCCTGGAGGCCCGTCGCCGGCAAGGGCCCGGCACGCTCCGCACCCTCGCCGGACCCGCGCACCCTCCGGCTGCCATGCACTCCCGCGTACGGGCGCCCCGCTTGATCCCACACGCCACCCGCACGCCGCTCCTGGACAGCCGCGCTCGCGTACAGGCTGCCTGCCCGGCCCGGCGCGCGCCCGCGTACAGGCGGTCTGTCCGGCCCCGGCCCGCCTTCGCGTGCAGGTCGTCTGTCCGGCCCCGGCCCGTGCCCGCGTACAGGTCGTCTACCCGGCCCGGCACGCATCCGCGCCCAGACGCCCCTGCCCGACCCCGGCCTCGCCCCGCGTACGGGCCCGGCCTGCCCGGCCCCGTCCGCACCCGCGCCCAGACCACCTCCCCCTCCCAAGCCCGCACCGCGCACCCGCGCCCAGCCAGCCCCGCAAGCCCCCGACCCACCCGCGCTAGCCCTGACACCAGCGCTAGCCCCCGGCACACCCCCGCAAGCGCCCTGCACACCCCCGCAAGCCCCCTGCACACCCGGCTAGCCCCCCGCAAGCCCCCGGCACACCCCTGCCACGCACCCCCGCCAACCCAAAGACCCCGGCACCCGTCCTGGGGAAGGACAGGCGCCGGGGCCTTCGGTTCAAGCTGCTGAGCCCGTACCCGCGTGGCGAACGCAGGCCGCGTACAGGCTCGGGGTGCCGGTCGGGAGCGGATGAGAGAGGGCCCGCTCGGGGTCCTTCCGGCGTCGGCCCCCTGGGGGACCGGTCAGATCAGAAGGTGTCAGCCCTTGAGGGACGCGACCTGGGAAGCAAGCGCCGACTTCTTGTTGGCGGCCTGGTTCTTGTGGATGACGCCCTTGGAGACGGCCTTGTCGAGCTGACGCGCGGCAGCGCGCTGGTACTCGGTGGCCTTCTCGACGTCACCCGCGGCGGCGGCCTCACGGGCCTTGCGGATCGCGGTCTTCAGGGAGGACTTGACGGCCTTGTTGCGCAGCCGAGCCTTCTCGTTGGTCTTGATCCGCTTGATCTGGGACTTGATGTTCGCCACTGATGAGCCTTTACAGGTTCAGGCACGGGGCCGTGAGGGCTCCGGACAAGGAGAATCCCAGGTCCCGTACCAGGTGATTTCTTGGGGTTGCGCCTCGCGCTGAGAGGGCATGAGGCACAGCCACCCAGACTACCAGCGCCCCTCCAGGTGGCCCAAACCGGCCGTCGGTCCCCGGCCGTGGGACCATGGAGGCTACGTATCGATCCGACCCGAGGCATAAGGCGCCTCAAGAGACAGGACCCTGCGTGCCCGCGACCCCTAACAATGTGCCCGAGCCGAGCCGTACCGACCCGGCTCTGATCCGCAATTTCTGCATCATCGCGCACATCGACCACGGCAAGTCCACGCTCGCCGACCGGATGCTCCAGCTGACCGGTGTGGTCGAGCAGCGGCAGATGCGCGCTCAGTACCTCGACCGCATGGACATCGAGCGCGAGCGCGGCATCACGATCAAGTCCCAGGCCGTGCGCCTGCCCTGGGCTCCGACCCACGACCCGGGCAACACGCACATCCTCAACATGATCGACACCCCGGGGCACGTCGACTTCACCTACGAGGTCTCGCGGTCGCTGGCCGCCTGCGAGGGGACCATCCTCCTCGTCGACGCCGCCCAGGGCATCGAGGCGCAGACCCTCGCCAACCTCTACCTGGCGATGGAGAACGACCTCACGATCATCCCCGTGCTGAACAAGATCGACCTGCCGGCCGCGCAGCCCGAGAAGTTCGCCGAGGAGCTCGCCAACCTGGTCGGATGCGACCCGTCCGACGTGCTCAGGGTCTCCGCGAAGACCGGCATCGGTGTCGACGCGCTGCTCGACAAGGTGGTCGCCGAGGTCCCGGCGCCGGTCGGCGTCAAGGACGCGCCCGCACGCGCCATGATCTTCGACTCGGTCTACGACTCCTACCGGGGTGTCGTGACGTACGTGCGGGTCATCGACGGCCAGCTCAACAAGCGCGAGCGCATCAAGATGATGTCGACCGGCGCCACCCACGAGCTGCTGGAGATCGGCACCAACTCGCCGGAGATGCTCGGCGCCGACGGCCTCGGCGTGGGCGAGGTGGGCTATCTGATCACCGGTGTGAAGGACGTCCGCCAGTCCAAGGTCGGTGACACCGTCACCAGCCAGTCCAAGGGCGCCACCGAGCCGCTCGGCGGCTACAAGGACCCGAAGCCGATGGTCTTCTCCGGTCTGTATCCGCTGGACGGCTCGGACTACCCCGAGCTGCGCGAGGCCCTGGACAAGCTCCAGCTCAACGACGCCGCGCTGGTCTACGAGCCGGAGACCTCCGCCGCCCTCGGCTTCGGCTTCCGCGTCGGCTTCCTCGGCCTGCTGCACCTGGACGTGATCCGCGAGCGGCTGGAGCGCGAGTTCGGCCTCGACCTGATCGCGACCGCGCCGAACGTGGTCTACCGGGTCGTGATGGAGGACGGCAGCGAGCATGTCGTCACCAACCCGAGCGAGTTCCCCGAGGGCAAGATCAACGAGGTGTACGAGCCGGTCGTGCGCGCCACGATCCTCGCGCCCACCGAGTTCATCGGCTCGATCATGGAGCTGTGCCAGAACCGGCGCGGCACCCTCCTCGGCATGGACTACCTCTCCGAGGACCGGGTCGAGATCCGCTACACCCTGCCGCTCGCCGAGATCGTCTTCGACTTCTTCGACCAGTTGAAGTCGAAGACGCGCGGTTACGCCTCCCTGGACTACGAGCCCACCGGCGAGCAGACCTCCAGCCTGGTCAAGGTCGACATCCTGCTGCACGGCGACAAGGTGGACGCGTTCTCCGCGATCACCCACAAGGACCAGGCGTACGCGTACGGCGTACGGCTCGTCGCCAAGCTCAAGGAACTGATCCCGCGGCAGGCGTTCGAGGTGCCGGTCCAGGCGGCCATCGGCTCCCGGGTCATCGCCCGCGAGACCATCCGTGCCATCCGCAAGGACGTCCTCGCCAAGTGCTACGGCGGTGACATCTCCCGTAAGCGGAAGCTGCTGGAGAAGCAGAAGGAGGGCAAGAAGCGGATGAAGATGGTGGGTTCCGTGGAGGTTCCGCAGGAAGCCTTCATCGCGGTGCTGTCCAGCGATGACAGCGCGGGGTCGGGCAAGGGCAAGAAGTAGCCCGCGGGGACGCCCGCAAAACGGACGCCGAGGGGCCCGTCGTACGAAAGTGCGGCGGGCCCCTCGTGTGTGGCGGGTATGTGTCTGTAGGAAGTGACAGGGCGCGGACTCTTACGCAGCGGGCGGTCGGGCTCTAACCTGTCCCTGCTCGATAGTTACTCGCGAGTTAAACAACGGCGCGTGAGTGAAAACCAGCCGCAGTGTCGGCGCAAGCCGCCCTGAGCCAGCCGCATCGTCGCGGGCCCCCGGAGGATGTCGTGAGCGACACACAGACTTTGATCGAGAACCGTCCGCCGTCCGTCGCGGGCCTCTTCCTGGAGCGCGTGGCGGCCACGCCGGACGCCGAGGCGTACCGCTATCCGGTGCCCGCGGCATCCGGCCAGGGCCCCGACGAGTGGAAGTCGCTCAGCTGGTCCCAGGCCGCCGACCGGGTGTACGCCGTCGCGGCCGGCCTCATCGAGCTCGGTGTCCAGCCCGAGCAGCGCGTCGCCCTCGCCTCGGCCACCCGTATCGAGTGGATCCTCGCCGACCTCGGCATCATGTGCGCCGGCGCGGCCACCACGACGATCTACCCGCAGACCAACGCCGACGAGGCCGCGTACATCCTCGCCGACTCCGGCAGCCGGGTGCTGATCGCCGAGAACGCCGAGCAGGTCGACAAGGCGCGGGAGAAGCGCGACGAGCTGCCCGAGCTGACCCATGTCGTGGTGATCGACGCCGAGGGCGTGGAGACCGGCGACTGGGTCCTCTCCCTCGCCGAGCTGGAGAGCCGCGGCGCCGCCCGGCTGGAGAAGGACCCCCAGCTGATCAAGGAGCGCGTGGCGGCGATCACCAAGGACCAGCTCGCCACCCTCATCTACACCTCCGGCACCACCGGCCGCCCCAAGGGCGTGCGCCTGCCGCACGACAACTGGTCCTACATGGCCAAGGCCATCGCCGCGACCGGCCTGGTCGGCCCCGACGACGTGCAGTACCTGTGGCTGCCGCTCGCCCATGTCTTCGGCAAGGTGCTCACCTCGGGGCAGATCGAGGTCGGCCATGTCACCGCCGTCGACGGCCGTGTCGACAAGATCATCGAGAACCTTCCGGTCGTCCAGCCGACCTACATGGCGGCTGTGCCCCGTATCTTCGAGAAGGTCTACAACGGCGTCGCCGCCAAGGCCCGCGCGGGCGGCGCGGCCAAGTACAAGATCTTCCAGTGGGCGGCCGGGGTCGCCCGCGAGTACGCCAAGGTCACCCAGGACAACTTCCGCCGCACCGGCACCGCGAGCGCCCCCTTCGGCCTGAAGGCCAAGCACGGCATCGCCGACAAGCTCGTCTACGCCAAGCTCCGCGAGGCATTCGGCGGCAACCTGCGGGCCTGCGTGTCCGGCTCGGTCGCCCTCGCCCCCGACATCGGCTACTTCTTCTCCGGCGCCGGCATCCACATCCTGGAGGGCTACGGCCTCACCGAGTCCTCCGCCGCGTCCTTCGTCAACCCCGGTGAGGCGTACCGCACCGGCACGGTCGGCAAGCCGCTGCCCGGCACGGAGGTGCGGATCGCCGACGACGGCGAGATCCTGCTGCGCGGCCCCGGCATCATGGAGGGCTACCACGGGCTGCCGGAGAAGACGGCGGAGGTCCTGGAGCCGGACGGCTGGTTCCACACCGGCGACATCGGCGAGCTGTCCCCCGACGGCTATCTGCGGATCACCGACCGCAAGAAGGACCTGTTCAAGACCTCGGGCGGCAAGTACGTGGCGCCCACCGAGATCGAGGGGCAGTTCAAGGCGGTGTGCCCGTTCGTGTCGAACATCCTCGTGCACGGGGCCGACCGGAACTTCTGCACCGCGCTCATCGCGCTCGACGAGGCCGCGATCAGCGGGTGGGCCGAGGAGAACGGCCTCGGCGGCAAGTCGTACGCCGAGATCGTGGCGGCGCCGCAGACCGTGGAGATGGTCGACGGCTATGTGCAGCGGCTCAACGCCGGGCTCCAGAGGTGGCAGACGATCAAGAAGTTCCGGCTGCTGCCGCGGGATCTCGATGTGGAGCACGGGGAGATCACGCCGAGTCTGAAGCTGAAGCGTCCGGTGGTGGAGCGGGAGTACCAGCATCTGCTCGATGAGATGTACGAGGGTACGCGCGAAGCGTAGGGGGTGGCGGGGGACTGTGCGGCGGCCTGCGGAGTGTCCGTGGCTCGTCGCGCGGTTCCCCGCGACCTGAGGCAGTCCCGGCGACCCTGAGGCAGTCCCGCGCGGCCCCGAGGCAGTCCCGGCGCCCCCGAGGCAGTCCCTCGCGCCCCTGAGGTATGTATCCCTTACGGCGTGAAAACGATCCGGTTCCGTAACTTCCGTAGCACACTTCCCGCCCAAGGCGGTCCGATTCCGTAACTCCGCGCTTCTGGTCGCGACCCCTCTGTCACCCTGGCGGCAGAGTGAGGTCAATACGTCCGAAAGTTCGGGGAGTTGTCCATGCGGGCCATTCCGGTGCAGCGGGAGACCGGTGCCTCCGCGCGACCCTCCGACCTCCGTACGAAGCTGGTGGGAGGGCCGCTGGCGCCGGGGACGGCACGGGCGCTGGCGCGGGCCGCGTTCCAGGAGTGGGCTCCGGACGAGGAGCGGATGAGCGCGGACGCGCTGGTCGTCGTCAGCGAGCTGGTCACCAGCGCCGTGGTGCACGCCGGGACGGACATCGAGCTGTACTGCCGGCTGGAGGGCGACGGCCGGGCACTGGTCGTCGAGGTCACCGACCGGCATCCGGCGCGGCCCCCGCGCGGCACCTCGGCAGAGGCGCAGGAGTACGGGCGCGGACTGCGGCTGGTCGCGGGGCTCGCCGAGAGCTGGGGCGTGACGTACCGCAAGGACGCCAGGACGGTGTGGGCGCGGATCAGCGCCGACGAGACCGGCGGCTGCGCTCCCGAGTCCGCGCTGGACGCCGCCGCGCTCCTCGCCCCCGAGGGCCGCGGCGCGCAGAGCGAGGGGGACTGGCTCGGACGCGGTGCCCTCTCCTTCCTCGCGGAGGCGTCCGATCTGCTCGCCGGACAGCTCGACGAGGACCTGGTCGCCGCGCTCACCGGCCAGCTGGTCGTGCCGCGGCTCGCCGACTGGTGCGCGATCTGGCTGGAGGACGAGGTCACCGGGCGCTGGGGATCCCCCCGCTCCGGCGCGGCCGACGGCGACGGGCTGCCCGGACCCCGGCTCGGCCGGGTCTGGCACGGCTGCGAGGACCGCGTCGACGCCCTGCGCCGCGCCCTGGAGAAGGAGCCGCCCCGCCCCGACGGCCTGCGCTCCGGACCCGACGCCTACCCGTGGCCCGCCGCCGCGCTCGCTCCCGGCGCGCCGCACGGCTGCGCGCTCGCCTACCGGCTGATCGCCGGCGGCCGCCCGCTGGGCACCCTCGTCATCGGCCGCGCCGGCGTCCTGCGCTTCCCCGACGAGATCACCGGCCTCGTGGAAGACCTCGCCCGCCGGGTCGCCCTCGCCATCGGCGCCGCCCGCCAGTACGCCCGGCAGGCCACCATCAGCGCCGTCCTCCAGCGCGGCCTGCTGCCCGGCGCGGTCGCCGAGATCCCCGGTGTGCGCAGCGCGCTCGTCTACGAGCCCTGTGACAAGGGCGGCCCCAGCGGCGACTTCTACGACCTGTTCCCGGCCGGCCACGGCCGCTGGTGCTTCGCCGTCGGCGACGTGCAGGGCAAGGGCCCCGAGGCCGCCGTCGTCATCGGCCTCGCCCGGCCCTGGCTGCGGCTGCTGGCCCGCGAGGGCTACCGGGTCGCCGATGTCCTCGACCGCCTCAACCAGCTCCTCCTCGACGACGCGACCGAGGCCGCCGACGCCGCCGCCCGCGCCCTCGTCGGCCCCGCCGCGCCCGGCGACGGCCCGCAGACCCGCTTCCTGTCCCTCCTGTACGGCGAACTCGTGCCCCTGGAAGGCGGCGGCGTCCGCTGCACCCTCGCCTCCGCCGGGCACCCGCTGCCGCTGCTGCTCGGCGCCGACGGCAGCGTCCGCCCCGCCGCGCGCCCGCAGACGCTGCTCGGGGTCGTCGAGGACGAGACGTACACCAGCGAGACCTTCGAGCTGTGGCCCGGCGACAGCCTGCTGTGCGTCACCGACGGTGTCACCGAGCGGCGCGACGGCACCCGCCAGTTCGACGACGCCGACGGCCTCGCCACCGCCCTCGCCGGGTGCGCGGGGCTCGACGCCGAGCTGATCGCGGAGCGCATCCGGCGCCTCGTGCACGACTTCGGCGCGCGGCCGCCGGAGGACGACCTGGCGCTGCTGGTGCTCCAGGCCGAATAGAGCCACCCCGGACATGGGGGACACTGGAAGACATGCCTTCCGCACTCCCCGACGGCGAGCCCGTCCCCGCCGACGGCGCGCTGCCCGCCTCCGCGCTCGCCGGGGCCGCCGACCGGCCCCTCGGCTTCTACCTGCACGTCCCCTACTGCGCGACCCGCTGCGGCTACTGCGACTTCAACACCTACACCGCCACCGAGCTGCGCGGCACGGGCGGAGTGCTGGCCTCCCGCGACAACTACGCCGAGACGCTGATCGACGAGATCCGCCTGGCGCGGAAGGTGCTGGGCGACGACCCCCGCGAGGTCCGCACGGTGTTCGTCGGCGGCGGCACGCCGACCCTGCTGGCCGCCGACGACCTCGTACGGATGCTGGGGGCGATCCGCGACGAGTTCGGACTCGCGCCCGACGCCGAGATCACGACGGAGGCGAACCCGGAGTCGGTCGACCCGGCCTACCTGGCCACCCTTCGCGAAGGCGGCTTCAACCGGATCTCCTTCGGCATGCAGAGCGCCAGGCAGCACGTGCTGCGCGTACTGGACCGCACGCACACGCCGGGCCGCCCCGAGGCGTGCGTGGCGGAGGCGCGGGCGGCGGGCTTCGAGCACGTCAACCTCGACCTGATCTACGGCACGCCGGGCGAGTCCGACGACGACTGGCGGGCCTCGCTGGAGGCCGCGCTGGGCGCCGGTCCGGACCACATCAGCGCGTACGCCCTGATCGTCGAGGAGGGTACGCAGCTCGCGCGCCGCATCCGCCGGGGCGAGGTCCCGATGACCGACGACGACGTCCACGCGGACCGGTATCTGATCGCCGAGGAGATGCTGTCCGGGGCGGGCTTCGACTGGTACGAGGTCTCCAACTGGGCCACCTCGGAGGCGGGCCGCTGCCTGCACAACGAGCTCTACTGGCGCGGCGCCGACTGGTGGGGCGCGGGGCCCGGCGCCCACTCCCACGTGGGCGGGGTGCGCTGGTGGAACGTCAAGCATCCGGGGGCGTACGCGGCGGCCCTGGCAGAGGGGCGGTCGCCGGGGGCGGGGCGTGAGCTGCTGTCCGACGAGGACCGCAGGGTGGAGCGCATTCTGCTGGAGCTGCGGCTGCGGGAAGGCGTCCCGCTGTCGTTGCTACGGGAGGACGGGCTCGCGGCATCCCGCCGTGCCCTGTCCGACGGACTGCTCCAGCAGAAGCCGTACGACGAAGGGCGCGCGGTGCTGACGCTGCGGGGGCGGCTGCTGGCGGACGCGGTGGTGCGGGACCTGGTGGACTGACATGCGAACCCCCGCACGAGCGGGGACCATGACCTGCTCGGGCGGGTCGACGAGCTGATCGACGGACCACCTCCGCGTGGGCGGAGAGCAATCCACAGGTCCTGTGGTGCCAACGACCGGTCAGGCTCTCAGGGCACGGTCACGTGATCGATGAGACGCTCGACACAGCCCAACAGCTCCGGCTCCAGGTCCCTGTAGGACCCCACCCGCTTCAGGATGGCCTGCCACACCGCGCCCGTGTTCTCCGCAGGCCACCCCAGCGCCCGGCACACGCCCGTCTTCCAGTCCTGCCCGCGCGGGACACGCGGCCACTCCCGGATCCCCAGGGACGACGGCTTCACCGCCTCCCAGATGTCGATGTACGGGTGACCCACCACCAGCGCGTGCTCGCTCGTCACCGACTGTGCGATCCGCCACTCCTTGGAGCCCGGCACCAGGTGGTCCACCAGCACCCCCAGCCGCGCGTCCGGGCCCGGCGCGAAGTCCTCGACGATCCTCGGCAGGTCGTCCACGCCCTCCAGGTACTCCACGACCACGCCCTCGATGCGCAGGTCGTCGCCCCAGACCTTCTCGACCAGCTCGGCATCGTGCCGGCCCTCGACGTAGATGCGGCCCGCGCGGGCCACGCGGGCGCGGGCACCGGGGACGGCCACCGAGCCGGAGGCGGTACGGGTGGGGCGTACAGGAGCCGAGGACGAAGGCCGCACCAGGGTCACGACCCTGCCCTCCAGCAGGAAGCCCCGCGGCTCCAGCGGGAACACCCGGTGCTTGCCGAAGCGGTCCTCCAGGGTCACCGTGCCCGCCTCGCAGCGGATCACCGCGCCGCAGAAGCCCGACCCCGGCTCCTCGACGACCAGGCCGGGCTCGGCCGGGACCTCGGGGACGGGCTGCGGCTTCTTCCAGGGAGGGGTCAGATCGGCGGAGTACTGGCGCATTCGGATGACGATAGGAACAGGCCGGCGCGGCGGGCTCACGACACGCCGAAACGGCTCGCCAACGCGTCCCGCTGCGCCCGTACGAACGCCGCGTCCACCACCGCTCCGTGACCGGGCACGTACAGCGCGTCCTCGCCGCCGAGGGCCAGCAGCCGGTCGAGGGCGTCCGGCCAGCGCGACGGTACGGCGTCGGGGCCCGCCTGGGGGTCGCCGGACTCCTCGACGAGGTCGCCGCAGAAGACGACCTCGGGGGAACCGGGGACCAGGACGGCGAGGTCGTGGGCGGTGTGGCCGGGGCCGACGTTGGCGAGCAGCACCTGCCGGCCGCCGCCGAGGTCGAGGGTCCACTCGCCGGAGACATGGTGGCGGGGCACGACCAGGTGGTCCACCGCCTCCGTGGCCGCCCGCTCGTCGAGGCCGTTGCGGAGCGCGTCCGCCCGCAGCTCGGCACGCGCGCGCGTGCCCAGCAGCATCCCGTCCACACCCACCGCGCCGAACACCTCCGCGCCCGCGAGCACCGCCGCCCCGAAGACATGGTCGAAGTGGGGGTGGGTGAGCGCGAGATGGGTCACACGGTGACCGGCCAGCCACTCCGCCTGGCCGCGCAGCAGCGCGCCTTCACGCAGACTCGAGCCCGCGTCGATCAGCAGCGCGGTACCGTCGCCCACGACCAGCCCGGCCGTGCAGTCCCACACCGGGAGCCGGCACCGGCCGACCCCGTCCGCCAGCCGTTCCCAGCCCAGCTCTTCCCAAGTCACCGTCATACGGCGACGCTAGCGGTGGCACCGTCGCCCGGCACGGCGGTGCGGTACCTGCCTTGCCGGAACGCCGCCCGACGGCCGTACACTGGGCCGGTAAGGCTGGCACTCGTCTGCTCCGAGTGCCAGGTGGGCGCCAAGAGGACCGCTTCTGGAGGTGTGCGCGATGCTCAGTGAACGACGGCTTCAGGTGCTGCGCGCCATCGTCCAGGACTACGTCGGCACCGAGGAGCCGGTCGGTTCCAAGGCACTCACCGAGCGGCACAACCTGGGCGTGTCCCCGGCGACCGTGCGCAACGACATGGCGGCCCTGGAGGACGAGGGCTACATCGCGCAGCCGCACACCAGCGCCGGGCGCATCCCGACCGACAAGGGCTACCGGCTCTTCGTCGACAAGCTCGCCGAGGTCAAGCCGCTCACCGCACCGGAGCGGCGCGCGATCCAGAACTTCCTCGACGGCGCCGTCGACCTCGACGACGTCGTGGCCCGCACCGTGCGGCTGCTGGCGCAGCTCACCCGGCAGGTCGCGGTCGTGCAGTACCCGTCGCTGACCCGGTCCACCGTGCGTCACGTCGAGCTGCTGTCGCTGGCCCCCGCCCGGATGATGCTGGTGCTGATCACCGACACCGGCCGGGTCGAGCAGCGCATGATCGACTGCCCGGCGCCGTTCGGCGAGACCTCGCTCGCGGATCTGCGGGCGCGGCTGAACAGCAGGGTCGCGGGGCGGCGCTTCACGGATGTGCCGCAGCTGGTGCAGGACCTGCCGGAGTCCTTCGAGCCGGAGGACCGCGGCACGGTCCAGACGGTGCTCTCCACCCTCCTGGAGACGCTCGTCGAGCAGACGGAGGAGCGGCTGATGATCGGCGGCACCGCCAATCTCACCCGCTTCGGACATGACTTCCCCCTCACCATCCGCCCCGTCCTGGAGGCCCTGGAGGAGCAGGTCGTGCTTCTCAAGCTCCTGGGCGAGGCGAAGGATTCGGGCATGACCGTGCGCATCGGTCACGAGAACGCCCACGAGGGACTCAACTCCACGTCGGTGGTGTCGGTCGGCTACGGTTCGGGCGGCGAGGCAGTCGCCAAGCTCGGCGTGGTCGGACCGACCCGCATGGATTACCCGGGAACGATGGGAGCGGTACGCGCAGTGGCACGGTACGTCGGACAGATCCTGGCGGAGTCGTAAGTGGCCACGGACTATTACGCCGTTCTCGGCGTGCGCCGCGACGCGTCGCAGGAAGAGATCAAGAAGGCCTTCCGGCGGCTCGCCCGCGAGCTGCACCCGGACGTCAACCCCGATCCGAAGACCCAGGAGCGGTTCAAGGAGATCAACGCCGCTTACGAGGTGCTGTCGGACCCGCAGAAGAAGCAGGTCTACGACCTCGGCGGCGACCCCCTCTCGCAGTCCGGCGGCGCCGGCGCGGGCGGGTTCGGGGCCGGCGGCTTCGGCAACTTCTCCGACATCATGGACGCCTTCTTCGGTACGGCGTCCCAGCGCGGGCCGAGGTCGCGGACGCGGCGCGGCCAGGACGCGATGATCCGGATCGAGGTCGAGCTGGACGAGGCGGCCTTCGGCACCACCAAGGACATCCAGGTCGACACGGCCATCGTCTGCAACACCTGCAACGGCGAGGGCGCCGCGCCCGGTACCTCCGCGCAGACCTGTGACATGTGCCGCGGCCGCGGTGAGGTCTCCCAGGTCACCCGATCCTTCCTGGGCCAGGTCATGACCTCGCGGCCCTGCCCGCAGTGCCAGGGCTTCGGCACCGTCGTGCCGACGCCGTGCCCGGAGTGCGCGGGCGACGGCCGGGTCCGTTCCCGCCGTACCCTCACCGTCAAGATCCCGGCCGGTGTCGACAACGGCACCCGCATCCAGCTCGCCGGCGAGGGCGAGGTCGGCCCCGGCGGCGGTCCCGCCGGTGACCTCTACGTCGAGATCCACGAGCTGCCGCACCCCACCTTCCAGCGGCGCGGCGACGACCTGCACTGCACGGTCACCATCCCCATGACCGCGGCGGCCCTCGGCACCAAGGTGCCGCTGGAGACGCTGGACGGCATGGAGGAGGTCGACATCCGGCCCGGCACCCAGTCCGGCCAGTCGATCCCGCTGCACGGCCGGGGCGTCACGCATCTGCGCGGCGGCGGCCGCGGCGACCTCGTCGTCCACGTCGAGGTGCAGACCCCGACCAAGCTGGACCCGGAGCAGGAGCGCCTGCTGCGCGAGCTGGCCAAGCTGCGCGGCGAGGAGCGGCCGCAGGGACAGTTCCAGCCGGGGCAGCAGGGGCTGTTCTCGAGGCTGAAGGACGCGTTCAACGGGCGTTGAGCCTTGGCCACGGGTGGCGTTCACCTGCGCACGACGCCACCCGTGCCACCGGCCTATGCCCCTAGGAAGGCCCGATTCGGACTTGTTCGGAGGACGTGACAACATGCGGTCATGTCCTCCGCGCTGACCGGTCTCTTCCCGCACCCGATCGTGCAGGCCCCCATGGCGGGCGGCGTCTCCGTGCCGCGGCTCGCCGCCGCCGTGTGCGAGGCCGGGGGGCTGGGGTTCCTGGCCGCCGGGTACAAGACGGCGGACGGCATGTACCAGGAGATCAAGCAGCTGCGCAGCCTGACCTCCCGCCCCTTCGGCGTGAACCTGTTCATGCCGCACCCCGAGTACCCCGGTGCAGGAACCGGCTCCACCGGAGCGGCCGGCGCCGCGCCCTCCAACGCCGCCGCCGTCGGCGTCTACGCCCATCAGCTCGCCGGTGAGGCCGCCTGGTACGAGACCGAGCTGGGCGACCCCGACAGCGGCCGCGACGACGGCTACGACGCCAAGCTCGCGGTGCTGCTCGACAACCCGGTACCGGTGGTCTCCTTCCACTTCGGCGTGCCCGGCACCGAGACCCTTCAGGCGCTGCGCCGCGCCGGGACCCTCACCCTGGTCACCGCGACCAGCGTCGACGAGGCCCGCGCGGTCGAGCGGGCCGGGGCGGACGCGGTGATCGTGCAGGGCGTCGAGGCCGGCGGCCACCAGGGCACCCACCGCGACCAGCCCGAGACCGACGGCACCGGCATCGGACTGCTGTCACTGCTCGCGCAGGTCCGGGAGGCCGTCAGCCTGCCGCTCGTCGCCGCCGGCGGCATCATGCGCGGCAGCCAGATAGCCGCCGTCCTCGCCGCGGGCGCGAGCGCCGCCCAGCTCGGCACCGCGTTCCTGGCCACCGACGAGTCCGGCGCGCACGCCCTGCACAAGCAGGCCCTGACCAACCCCCTGTTCGTCCGCACCGAGCTCACCCGCGCCTTCTCCGGCCGCCCGGCACGCGGCCTGGTGAACCGCTTCCTGCGCGAGCACGGCCCCTACGCCCCCGCCGCCTACCCCGACGTCCACCACCTCACCGCCCCGCTGCGCAAGGCGGCCGCGAAGGCGGGCGACGCGCAGGGCATGGCGCTGTGGGCCGGACAGGGGCACCGCATGGCGCGGGAGATGCCCGCCGGGCGGCTGGTGGAGGTACTGGCCGGCGAACTCGCCGCCGCCCGCACAACGTTGTCGGACCGTCCGGCGCAAGGAGGTGCCCTCTGATGACGGCTCCGGTGTTCGTCGTCGACCGACTCGACCGCGTCGGGCCCGAGTTCGTGCTCGACGGCCCCGAAGGACGGCACGCCGTCTCCGTGAAGCGGCTGCGGCCCGGCGAGGACGTCGTCCTCACCGACGGGCGCGGACGCTGGACCGAGGGCGTGGTCAAGGCCGCGGAGGGCAAGGACCGGCTCGTCGTCGAGGTGCGCGCGGTGGCGGAGGAGCCCGAGCCGCGGCCCCGGATCACCGTCGTACAGGCGCTGCCCAAGGGCGACCGCGGGGAGCTCGCCGTGGAGACCATGACGGAGACCGGCGTCGACGCGATCGTCCCGTGGACCGCCTCCCGCTGCATCACCCAGTGGAAGGGCGACAGGGGCCTGAAGGCGCTCGCCAAGTGGCGCTCCACCGCCCGCGAGGCGGGCAAGCAGTCCCGCCGGGTGCGCTTCCCGGAGGTCGCGGACGCGGCGAGCAGCAAGCAGGTTGCCGCACTTCTCGCCGAAGCGGACTTCGCCGCCGTGCTGCACGAGAGCGGCGAGGAGCGGCTGGCCACCGTCGAACTGCCCACCGAGGGCGAGATCGTGCTGGTCGTGGGCCCCGAAGGCGGCGTGTCCCCGGAGGAGTTGGCGCTGTTCGCGCAGGCGGGCGCGAAGCCGTACGTCCTCGGACGCAGCGTGCTGCGCACCTCGACCGCCGGGACGGCGGCCGTGGCCCTGCTGATGGGCCGCACGGGCCGCTGGTCCTGACGGGGACGCACGCCACCGGAGTGACCGTATGCGCTCTACCGCGACGGCCGGGACGGTGGCAGGCTGCCCTCCATGGGGGCATTGCGACGGATTTGGGCAACAGGACGGACGCGGGTGTGGCGGGCCGCGGCGGTGCCGGCTCTGGTGGTGATCGGCGTCGGCGGGGCCGTGGCCTGCGACCCCGACGGGCTGAGCTCGGCGACCGTGGCGTACACCACCGACGACCTGGCGACACGGGAGCTGGAGCGGCAGAACGCGCAGGTGCGCCGGCTGACCTGCCGGGCGGACGTCGACACGGGGGACAGCGTGTCGCCCTCCGCCACCGCGGACGACGTGGCCACCGTCGACTGCGAGGGCGAGACGGACGACGGCAAGGACATCACCGTCACCGGGAGGATCACCCGCGCCGTCGACGGGGCGTGTGTGCGCGGCGACCTCACCGCCAAGGTCGACGGCAGGCAGGTCTTCCGCGTCTCGGGGCTCGGCGACTGCAGTGCGCCGTCGGCGGGGCGCGACGACGGTCCGGCGCCCGGCGCCACGGTGACGGTCACGGTCACTCAGACCATCTGGTGCGATCAGTATCCGAAGTGCCGTCCCGTGGAGGGCAAGTGACCCTTCGGGGCAGGAGCTGCGGCCTCGTCGCCGTCGCCGGGTGCGGGCGGGTGCGTGGCTGGTCGCGCAGTTCCCCGCGCCCGCCGGGGCGTTGCCGTTCCGTCCGTAGCAAGTGATCCGAACTCCCGGCCTCGAAGGCATCCGCTGCATAGGCTTGATCGGGTGACGCATGCCGCAGCCTCCGCCATACCCGCGTACCTCCGTTTCCCGCATCTGAACGGCGATTCGGTCGCCTTCACCGCCGAGGACGACGTCTGGCTCGCCCCCGTCGACGGCGGCCGGTCCTGGCGGGTCAGCGCCGACAACGTGCCGGTGAGCCATCCGCGCATCTCGCCCGACGGCACCACCGTCGCATGGACCTCGACCCGCGACGGCGCCCCGGAGGTGCACATCGCCCCGGTCGCCGGTGGACCGGCGAAGCGGCTGACGTACTGGGGGAGTTGGAGAACCCAGGTGCGCGGCTGGACCCCGGACGGCGAGGTGCTCGCGCTGAGCACCCAGGGACAGGCCACGCTGCGCCGCACCTGGGCGCGTGCGGTCCCCCTCGACGGCGGCCCGGCCACCACCCTGCCGTACGGGCCCGTGGGCGACGTGGCGTACGGCCCGGCGACGGTGCTGCTGTCCGCGCCGATGGGACGCGAGGCGGCGTACTGGAAGCGCTACCGCGGCGGCACCGCGGGCAAGCTGTGGATCGACCCGGACGGCACGGGGGAGTTCGTCCGCCTCCACGCGGACCTCGACGGCAACATCGAGCACCCCTGCTGGGTGGGCGAGCGCATCGCCTTCCTGTCCGACCACGAGGGCACCGGGGCGCTCTACTCCTCCCTCGCCGACGGTTCCGACCTGCGCCGCCACACCCCCCTCGACGGCTACTACGCCCGCCACGCCACCAGCGACGGCACGCGCGTCGTCTACGCGAGCGCCGGTGACGTGTGGCTGCTGGACGACCTGGACGGTGCCGAG
The DNA here is from genome assembly GCF_964272895.1 of Streptomyces sp. enrichment culture. Lineage (GTDB taxonomy): Bacteria > Actinomycetota > Actinomycetes > Streptomycetales > Streptomycetaceae > Streptomyces. The sequence goes on along the minus strand of NZ_OZ186832.1, from coordinate 2,503,910 downwards.
CCGCGCCGGCTGGACATCCGGCTGGGCGGCCAGCGCACCGACCGCCAGCCGCACCCCGTGGACGCCGCCCGCTGGTTCGGCTCGGCGTCCCCCGACCACGCGGCCCGCGGCAGCGCGGTCAGCGTGCGCGGTGCCGTCCACTGGGTCACCCACCGCTCCGGGCCCGCCAGGACCCTGGCCGCCGAGCCCGGCGTACGCGCCCGGATGCCGCGCACCTTCCGGGTCGAGGGCGAGGAGTGGGTGGTGTGGGTGACGGACGCGGAGGGCGAGGACGCCCTGGAGTTCGCGCCCGCCACCGGCCCGGCGCCGGGGGCCACCCCGCGCCGGATCGCCGCCGGCCGCCTCGGCCGGGTCCTCGGCCTCGCCATGGCCCCCGACGGCAAGCGCGCCGCGGTCGCCTCGCACGACGGGCGCGTGCTGCTCGTCGAACGCGAGACCGGCGAGGTCCGCGAGCTGGACCGCAGCGAGCACGGCGACGCCTCCGGCCTCACCTTCTCGCCCGACTCCGCCTGGCTCGCCTGGTCCCACCCCGGCCCGCACCCCCTCAGCCAGCTCAAGCTCGCCAACACCACCGACCTCACGGTCACCGAGGCGACCCCGCTGCGCTTCCAGGACTACGCGCCCGCCTTCACCCTCGACGGCAAGCACCTCGCGTTCCTGTCCCACCGCGCCTTCGACCCGGTCTACGACGAGCACGTCTTCGACCTCGCCTTCGTCACCGGCGCCCGCCCGCACCTGATCACCCTCGCCGCGACCACGCCCTCGCCGTTCGGCCCGCAGCGGCACGGCCGCCCCTTCGAGGTGTCCGACAAGGACGAGACCCCCGACAGCGAGGGCACCCCCACCACCCGCATCGACCTCGACGGACTCGCCGACCGCATCGTGCCGTTCCCCGTCGAGGCCGGCCGCTACTCCACCCTGCGCGCCGCCAAGGACGGCGTGCTGTGGCTGCGCCACCCCGTCCGCGGTGTCCTCGGCGTCTCCCGGGCCACGCCCGACGCCCCCGAGCCGCGCACCGAACTGGAGCGCTACGACCTCGCCCAGCAGCGCCTGGAGCACCTCGCCGACGACGCCGACCACTTCGCGGTCAGCGGCGACGGCAAGCGGGTCCTGCTGTGGACCGACGGCCGGCTCAAGGTCGTGCCCAGCGACCGGCGGGCCTCCTCCGACGACGACAGCGACACCAACGTCACCGTCGACCTCGGCCGGGTGCGCCGGCAGATCGACCCGGCCGCCGAGTGGCGCCAGATGTTCGACGAGACCGGCCGCATCATGCGGGACCACTTCTGGCGGGCCGACATGAACGGCGTCGACTGGGACGCCGTGCTCGACCGCTACCGCCCCCTCCTGGACCGCATCGCCACCCACGACGACCTCGTGGACCTCCTGTGGGAGGTGCACGGCGAACTCGGCACCTCGCACGCCTACGTCGTCCCCGCCGGCGGCCACGGCGGCGACGACGCCCAGGGCCTGCTCGGCGCCGACCTCTCCCGCCACGAGGACGGCCTCTGGCGCGTCGACCGGGTCCTGCCCGCCGAGACCTCCGACCCCGAGGCACGCTCCCCGCTGGCCGCCCCCGGCGTCGCGATCCGCCCCGGCGACGCGATCACGGCCGTCGCCGGACAGCCCGTCGACCCGGTCACCGGCCCCGGCCCCCTCCTCGTCGGCACCGCGAACCACCCCGTGGAGCTGACCGTCCTCCCCTGCGGCGGCGGCGAACCCCGGCACACCGTCGTCGTCCCGCTGGCCGACGAGGAACCCCTGCGCTACCACGCCTGGGTCGCCGACCGCCGCGCCTACGTCCACGAGGCGTCGGGCGGCCGCCTCGGCTACCTCCACGTCCCCGACATGCAGGCCCCCGGCTGGGCCCAGATCCACCGCGACCTGCGTGTGGAGGTGGCCCGCGAGGGGCTGGTGGTCGACGTCCGCGAGAACCGCGGCGGACACACCTCCCAGCTGGTCGTCGAGAAGCTGGCCCGCCGTATCGTCGGCTGGGCGGTACCGCGCGGCATGCGGCCCTACAGCTACCCGAACGACGCCCCGCGCGGCCCCGTGGTCGCCGTCGCCAACGAGTTCTCCGGCTCCGACGGCGACATCGTCAACGCCGCCGTCAAGGCCCTCGGCCTCGGACCCGTCGTCGGCGTCCGCACCTGGGGCGGCGTCATCGGCATCGACAGCCGCTACCGCCTCGTCGACGGCACGCTCATCACCCAGCCCAAGTACGCCTTCTGGATCGAGGGCCAGGGCTGGGGCGTGGAGAACCACGGCGTCGACCCGGACGTGGAGGTGGTGCAGCGCCCGCAGGACTGGGCGGCGGGCAGGGACACCCAGCTGGACGAGGCCATCAGGCTGGCCTTGGCGGCACTGGAGCAGCAGCCGGCCACATCGCCGCCTGAGGTGGACTGACCCAGGGACGCGGGGCTGTATCGATGTGCGGCCCCGCCGCGTGGGCGCGCCCAGCCACCGATCACCGGCACCCGACGACGATACGATGCCCCGTAAACCCGCTCTACCCCCGGAGGGAACCGCATGGCAGGCGAACCCCAGGAAGACTGCCTGTTCTGCAAGATCGCCGCGAAGCAGATCCCCGCGACGATCGTCCGCGAGACGGAGACCACGGTCGCCTTCCGGGACATCAACCCGCAGGCCCCCACGCACGTCCTGGTGATCCCCAAGGCGCACTACGTCGACGCCGCCGAACTGGCCGCCGCCGCACCGGAACTCGCGGCCGACGTGCTCCGCGAGACGCAGGCCGTCGCCGACGAGGAAAAGCTGGAGAGTTACCGCACCGTCTTCAACACCGGCTCCGGCGCCGGCCAGACCGTCTGGCACGCCCACGCCCACGTCCTCGGCGGCCGTGGCCTCAACTGGCCCCCCGGATAAGGCGTGTCCGTCCGCGAACTCGTCGTCCTCGGCACCGCCAGCCAGGTCCCGACCCGGCACCGCAACCACAACGGCTATCTGCTCCGCTGGGACGGCGAGGGCCTGCTGTTCGACCCCGGCGAGGGCACCCAGCGGCAGATGCTGCGCGCCGGGATCGCCGCGCACGACCTGAACCGGCTGTGTGTCACCCACTTCCACGGCGACCACTCCCTCGGTCTCGCCGGGGTGATCCAGCGCATCAACCTCGACCAGGTGCCGCACGAGGTCACCGCGCACTACCCGCGCTCCGGGCAGCGCTTCTTCGACCGGCTCCGGTACGCCACCGCCTACCACGAGACGGTCCGGCTCACCGAGGCCCCGGTCGCCGAGGACGGCGTCATCGCCGCCACCCGCGACTATGTCCTGGAGACCCGCAGACTCTCCCACCCCGTCGAGTCCTTCGGCTACCGCCTCGTCGAGCCGGACGGCCGCCGCATGCTGCCGGAGCGGCTGGCCGCGCACGGCATCAAGGGCCCGGACGTGGGCCGCATCCAGCGGGACGGCGTACTGAACGGCGTACCGCTGGAGGAGGTCAGCGAGGTGCGGCGCGGGCAGCGGTTCGCGTTCGTGATGGACACCCGGCTGTGCGAGGGGGCGTACGCGCTCGCCGAGGGCTGCGACCTGCTCGTCATCGAGTCGACGTTCCTCGACGAGGACGAGCGGCTCGCCGTCGAGCACGGCCACCTGACGGCGGGACAGGCGGCGCGGGTGGCGCGGGAGAGCGGCGTACGGCATCTGGTGCTCACCCACTTCAGCCAGCGCTACGCGGACCCCGAGGAGTTCGAGCGGCAGGCGCGGGCCGCCGGCTTCGAGGGGGAGCTGACCGTGGCGTACGACCTGCTGCGGGTGCCCGTTCCGAAACGACGGTGAAGCGGTCGTACGATGCCGTAATGCCCCTCCCCAAAGCGGAACTGCACCTGCACATCGAAGGCACCCTGGAGCCGGAGCTGGCGTTCGAGCTGGCCGGGCGCAACGGCGTGAAGCTGCCGTACGCCGACACCGAAGAGCTGCGCCGGGCGTACCGCTTCGACGACCTGCAGTCCTTCCTGGACCTGTACTACGAGCTGATGGCCGTCCTGCGCACCGAGCAGGACTTCGCCGACCTCGCGGACGCCTACCTCGCGCGGGCCGCCGCGCAGGGCGTGCGGCACGCGGAGATCTTCTTCGACCCGCAGGCGCATCTCTCCCGCGGGGTGGCGATGGGCACGGTCGTCGAGGGGCTGTGGCGGGCGCTGGGGCGCAGCGAGCAGAACCACGGCGTCTCCACCCGGCTGATCATGTGCTTCCTGCGCGACGAGTCCGCCGAGTCGGCCCTGGAGACCCTTGAGGCCGCGAAGCCGTATCTGCACCGGATCACCGGCGTCGGCCTGGACTCGGCGGAGGTCGGGCATCCGCCGGTGAAGTTCCGCGAGGTGTACGAGGCGGCCGCCGCCCTCGGGCTGCGGCGCGTGGCGCACGCCGGGGAGGAGGGGCCGCCGCGGTACATCACCGAGGCGCTGGACGTCCTCGGCGTGGAGCGCGTCGACCACGGGCTGCGCTGCATGGAGGACCCGGAGCTCGTCGAGCGGCTGGTCCGGGAGCGCATCCCGCTGACCCTGTGCCCGCTGTCCAACGTCCGGCTGCGCGCCGTCGACGCCCTCGTCGAGCACCCGCTGCCCGCGATGCTCGACGCCGGGCTGCTGTGCACGGTCAACTCCGACGACCCGGCCTACTTCGGCGGCTACGCGGGCGACAACTTCGACGCCGTACGACGGGAACTGCGCCTGTCCGACGAGCGGCTGCGCGAGCTGGCCCGCAACTCCTTCCTCGCGTCCTTCCTGGAGGACGACGAGGAGCGCAGGGCGCGGTACCTCGGGGAGGTCGAGGCGTACGTGTTCTAGGCGGCCGTCGTGGTCCGCGGGGCCCGCGACTCCACGGGGGTCTCCACCGGGATCTCCACGACCGGCAGGGTCCGCCGGCCCGCCCGCAGTGCGACCGCCGTCATCGGTACGGCGATCACCAGCAGTCCGGCCGCGAGCACCGCGCCCATCACCGGGAAGCCCGCCTGCGCGGAGAGCACGCTGCCGGTGAGCGGGCCGGCGGCGGTGCCGAGGGAGGACGCCGAGCCGACGAGGACCGCCCAGCGGCCGCGGGCCGGGTCCAGGGAGGCGGCCAGGCCGATGAGGTACGACAGGACGATCGGGTAGCAGGCGTTCCAGGCGATCTCGCCGCCGGCGAAGGAGGCGAGATCGGTGGCGGAGGCGCTGACCGCGATGCACCCGGCGATCAGGACCGTGCCGGCCCCGATGGGCACCGCCCGCCCGAACCGCGGTCCGAGCGCCCCGGCGCCGAGGACGCCGAGCAGCCCGGCACCGAGGGCGACGGCGAAGACCACGCCGAGGGTGGCCTCGGTGAGGTGGGCCTGGGTGAGGCCGATCCGGCCGCTGACGCCCCACAGGGCGTTCTGGGCGAGGGACCAGAAGGGCATCGCGGCGAGGAGGACGAGCCCGGCGCGCAGCCGGGGGAGCGGGGTGCGCTCCCGCCGGGTGTGCGGGGCGGCCCCGGCGGCGGGGAGGCGGCCGGTGAGCGGCCAGACGGCGAGCGCGGTCAGCGCGATCGCGGCGAGCGGCAGGCCGTGTCCGGGGCCGAGGTGGGGGACCGTCAGATAGACGGCGCCCGCCAGCGCCGACACGCTCAGCAGGCCGAGCGTGGAGGCCCGGTGGGGATCCGGCTGGGCGGCGATCCGGGTGGCGGCGACGGCGGTGACCGTGCCCGATCCGAAGCCGCCGACGACCGCGCCGAGGACGACGGCCGGTACGGCGTGCGCCAGCGCGGCGCCCCCGTAGCCGAGGACGGCGAGCACCAGTCCGGCGCGGGCGAGGGTGCGGGCGCCGATCCGCTCGACGAGCGAGGCCAGCGCGAAGCCCGCCGTCGCCGAACTCAGCAGCAGCGCACTGCCGATGGCCCCCGCCTCGGTGGCGGTGACGGGGAGATACGCGTCCAGCCGGCCGACGACGGTCGGCAGCAGGTACGGGGCGAGGTACCCGGCGGTGAAGAGGGCCAGGACCGGCCAGGGCAGGGGGGTGCGGGGGGAGGGCACGGGCGTTCCCAGGGCATGCGGAAGAAGCGGCACAAGAAGGGGGAGGGGCGACGACCGTCGACGGACAGGAACGCGCGGGGCAATTTGTATCAAGTGGGGGTGGGGGCGAGGGAGGCCGGGGGGTGTGATCTGGATCACGTTTCGTTTCGGTCGTGGAGGGTGCGGGTAGAAGCGGGTTCGCTGTTCGCCTATCCGTACCGCGTTCTCATTCATGAACTGCCTGGAGGCGCCCCGTGGACCGTGCCCCGACCGTCGCCGCAGTGCGGCTGACGCCCGTCCTGGTCGCCGACCCGCCGCTGCTCAACACCCAGGGCGTCCACCAGCCGTTCACCCCGCGCCTGATCGTGGAGGTCGTGACCGACGACGGCACCACCGGCCTCGGCGAGACCTACGGCGACACCAAGTACCTGGAACTCGCCCGCCCGCTGGCCGCCCGGCTGCCCGGACGCCGTCTCGATGAGCTCAACGGGCTGTTCACGCTGGTGGACGAGGTCGCCGTGGACGCCTCACGCGTCGAGAACGCCGTCGACGTCGGCGGGCTGCGCGGCGTCCAGACCGCCGACAAGCTGCGCCTGTCCGTCGTCTCCGCCTTCGAGGTCGCCTGCCTCGACGCGCTGGGCCGGACCCTCGGGCTGCCCGTGCACGCGCTGCTGGGCGGAAAGCTGCGCGACTCGGTCGAGTACAGCGCCTACCTCTTCTACAAGTGGGCCGCCCATCCCGGCGGGACGGCCGACGACTGGGGCGCCGCCCTCGACCCCGCCGGGGTCGTGGAGCAGGCCCGCCGCTTCACCGAGCGCCACGGATTCACCTCCTTCAAGCTCAAGGGCGGTGTCTTCCCGCCCGACGAGGAGATCGCCGCCGTCCACGCGCTGGCCGAGGCGTTCCCCGGACAGCCGCTGCGCCTCGACCCCAACGGCGCCTGGTCGGTGGAGACCTCGGTGAAGGTCGCCGACGCCCTGCGGGACGTCCTGGAGTACCTGGAGGACCCGGCGCTCGGCACCGACGCCATGGCCGAGGTGGCCGCGCGCACCCGGGTGCCGCTGGCCACCAACATGTGCGTGACGACGTTCGCCGAGATACCGGACGCCTTCACGCGGGGGGCCGTGCAGATCGTGCTCAGCGACCACCACTACTGGGGCGGGCTGCGCAACACCCAGCACCTGGCCGCCGTGTGCCGCACCTTCGGTGTCGGGGTGTCCATGCACTCCAACACCCACCTCGGCATCAGCCTCGCCGCCATGACCCATGTCGCGGCGACCGTGCCCGCACTGCACCACGCCTGCGACTCCCACTACCCCTGGCAGTCCGAGGACGTCCTCACCGAGCGCATGGTGTTCCGCGGCGGCCGCGTCACCGTCCCCGACGCCCCCGGCCTCGGCGTCGAGCTCGACCGCGACCGGCTCGCCTTCCTGCACCGGCGGTGGCTCCACGACGACGGCCGGCTGCGCGACCGCGACGACGCGGCGGCCATGCGGGTGGCCGAGCCGGGGTGGGTGACACCGGAGGTACCGCGCTGGTAGCGGAGCGCCGGGTATTTCGGGGTTCCCGCGTCGGTGGGTGGGGGCTACAGCCTCGGCAGGCGGGGCGGGGCCGCCGGGCAGCCTCGGGGGCGCCGCGCCGGCAGGTGGGGCGCCGGGTGGCTGGAGAGCCTCGTGGCGGCACGTTGGTGCACACTGGCCTGAATCCGCACCATGCGTCAGGGAGCGTCAGCGTGATCGCGTCCGAGGTGTCCATCGCAGGGGGTTCGGGCCGCCGGACCCAGGTCGACCCGCTCGCCGGGCTGCGCGCGCCCGCCGATCCGCCCTGGGACGTCTACCTCACCGGCACGGTCTTCCTCGACATCATCTTCACCGGCCTCGACTCCGCGCCGGTGCGCGGCACCGAGTCCTGGGCGCGCGGCATGGGCTCCAGCCCCGGCGGGGTGGCCAACATGGCCACCGCTTTGGCCCGCCTCGGCCTGCGCACCTCCCTCGCGGCGGCCTTCGGTGACGACCACTACGGCGAGTACTGCTGGGACGCCCTGGAGCAGGGCGAGGGCATCGACCTGAGGCTGTCACGGACCGTGCCCGGCTGGCACTCGCCGGTCACCGTGTCCATGGCGTACGAGGGCGAGCGCACGATGGTGTCCCACGGGCACGAGCCGCCGCCGGAGGAACCGGCGCCGGACTGCCCGCCCCGCGCCCGTGCCGCCGTCGCCTCCCTGACGCCGGGCAGGCGCGCGCCCTGGATCGCGCAGGCCGCCGCGCAGGGCACCCGGCTCTTCGCCGACGTCGGCTGGGACGACACCGGGGCGTGGGATCTCGCCGGGCTGGCGGACCTGGAGCACTGCGAGGCGTTCCTGCCGAACGCCGAGGAGGCCATGCGGTACACGCGCACGCGCTGCCCTCGGGCGGCGGCGCGCGCGCTGACCTCGCACGTCCCCGTGGCCGTCGTGACGCTCGGGGCGGAGGGGGCGTACGCGGTGGACGGCCGTACGGGGGAGACGGCCGAGGTGCCCGCCATCGCCGTGGAGGCGCTGGATCCGACCGGGGCCGGGGACGTGTTCGTCGCCGGGTTCGTCACGGGCACGCTGGCGGGGTGGCCGCTGGCCGACCGGCTGGCGTTCGCGGGGCTGACGGCCGCACTGTCGGTGCAGGAATTCGGGGGATCCCTCTCCGCGCCGGGCTGGACCGAGGTGGCCGCATGGTGGCGGACGGTGCAGTCCGTGCGGGGGCAGGACGCCGCGGCCCTGCGCCGGTACGCGTTCCTGGAGGAACTCCTGCCGGACGACTGCGTACGCCCCTGGCCCCTGCGCAGGGCGGTACCGACGATCGGGTTCGGCAGGTCGGCGTAGGGGCGCGGGGAACTGCGCGACAGCCACCCACCACCCGCACCCGGCCACGACCGCAACCACCCCCCACCCCCCCGGCGAAAAGCCCTACGGCGTTCCCCGGCCCCCGTCGTACCCTGGAAGCGCGAGGCCGCCCTCAGCCACGCGGCCGTGAAGAGGAGGAAACGCAGGCTTCAGAGCCGGCCCATGACTCAGACACCCACAGCTCACAGCCCTGCGCAGGGGCAGGCGCGAGCGCAGTTCACCGTCCCCGCCCAGCATCCGATGGTCACCGTGCTCGGGTCCGGCGACTCCCTGCTGCGCGTGATCGAGACGGCCTTCCCGGCGGCCGACATCCACGTCCGGGGCAATGAGATCAGCGCGGTCGGCGACCCGGCGGAAGTCGCCCTGATACAGCGCCTGTTCGACGAGATGATGCTGGTGCTCCGCACCGGGCAGCCGATGACGGAGGACGCAGTGGAACGCTCGATCGCCATGCTGAGGGCGAGCGAGAACGGCGAAGGCCAGGAAGAGACCCCGGCCTCGGTGCTCACGCAGAACATCCTGTCCTCGCGCGGCCGCACCATCCGCCCCAAGACGCTCAACCAGAAGCGCTACGTCGACGCGATCGACAAGCACACCATCGTCTTCGGCATCGGCCCCGCCGGTACCGGCAAGACCTATCTCGCCATGGCCAAGGCGGTCCAGGCCCTGCAGTCCAAGCAGGTCAACCGGATCATCCTGACCCGCCCCGCGGTCGAGGCCGGCGAGCGGCTCGGCTTCCTGCCGGGCACGCTCTACGAGAAGATCGACCCCTACCTGCGCCCGCTCTACGACGCGCTGCACGACATGATCGACCCCGACTCCATCCCCCGCCTGATGGCCGCCGGGACGATCGAGGTCGCGCCGCTCGCCTACATGCGCGGCCGCACCCTCAACGACGCCTTCATCATCCTGGACGAGGCCCAGAACACCAGCCCCGAACAGATGAAGATGTTCCTCACCCGCCTCGGCTTCGACTCGAAGATCGTGATCACGGGTGACGTGACCCAGGTCGACCTGCCCGGCGGCACCAAGTCCGGCCTCCGCCAGGTGCAGGAGATCCTGGACGGCGTCGAGGACGTCCACTTCTCCCGGCTCTCCTCCCACGATGTCGTCCGGCACAAGCTGGTGGGCCGTATCGTCGACGCGTACGAGAAGTACGACGACAAGCACGGCACGGAGAACGGCACGCACAAGGGCGGCCGGGGCAAGGCCGGGCACAAGGGGAAGTAGACCGAGCAGCACCATGTCGATCGACGTCAACAACGAGTCCGGAACCGAGGTCGACGAGCAGGCGATCCTCGACATCGCCCGCTACGCACTCGCACGGATGCGCATCCACCCGCTCTCCGAGCTCTCGGTGATCGTCGTGGACGCCGACGCCATGGAGCAGCTGCACATCCAGTGGATGGACCTGCCCGGGCCGACCGATGTCATGTCCTTCCCCATGGACGAGCTGCGCCCGCCCACGAAGGACGACGACGAGCCCCCGCAGGGCCTGCTCGGCGACATCGTGCTGTGCCCCGAGGTCGCCAAGAAGCAGGGCGAGGAAGCACCCACGCAGCACACCATGGACGAGGAGCTCCAGCTGCTCACCGTCCACGGTGTGCTGCACCTGCTGGGCTACGACCACGAGGAGCCGGACGAGAAGGCCGAGATGTTCGGCCTCCAGGCGGCCATCGTGGACGGCTGGCGCGCGGAGAAGGGCCTGACCGGCCCGTCCCCCGCCCCGACCGTCTCCTAGGCGGTCCGCCCGGTCATGAGTCCCCAACTCGTCCTCGGCGCCGTCCTCCTGGTCGTCGTCGCCTGGCTCGCCGCCTGCGCGGAGGCCGGTATCGCCCGCGTCTCCAGCTTCCGCGCCGACGAGGCCGTGAAGTCCGGCCGCCGCGGCAGCGCCAAGCTGGCGCAGGTGGCCGCCGACCCCACCCGCTACCTCAACGTGGCCCTGCTGGTCCGCGTCGCCTGCGAGATGGCGGCCGCGGCCCTGGTCACCTACGCCTGCCTGGAGGAGTTCGGCTCCACCGCCCAGGCCCTGCTCGTGGCCATCGCGGTCATGGTGCTCGTGTCGTACGTCGCCGTCGGCGTCTCCCCGCGCACCATCGGCCGCCAGCACCCGCTGCACACGGCCACCGCCGCCGCGTACGTCCTGCTGCCGCTGGCCCGGGTGATGGGCCCGATCCCGTCGCTGCTGATCCTCCTCGGCAACGCCCTCACCCCCGGCAAGGGCTTCCGCCACGGCCCCTTCGCCTCCGAGGCCGAGCTGCGCGCCCTCGTCGACCTCGCCGAGCAGGAGTCCCTGATCGAGGACGAGGAGCGCCGCATGGTGCACTCCGTCTTCGAGCTCGGTGACACCCTCGTGCGCGAGGTGATGGTCCCGCGCACCGACCTGATCGTCATCGAGCGCTACAAGACCATCCGCCAGGCCCTCACGCTCGCCCTGCGCTCCGGCTTCTCCCGGATACCCGTGACCGGCGAGAGCGAGGACGACATCGTCGGGATCGTCTACCTCAAGGACCTCGTCCGCAAGACGCACATCAGCCGCGAGGCCGAGAGCGAGCTGGTGTCCACCGCGATGCGCCCGGCGTTCTTCGTGCCGGACACCAAGAACGCCGGTGACCTGCTGCGCGAGATGCAGAAGCAGCGCAACCACGTCGCCGTGGTGATCGACGAGTACGGCGGCACCGCCGGCATCGTCACCATCGAGGACATCCTGGAGGAGATCGTCGGCGAGATCACCGACGAGTACGACCGCGAACTCCCGCCCGTCGAGCCGCTCGGCGAGGACCGCTACCGCGTCACCGCCCGCCTGGACATCACCGACCTCGGCGAGCTGTACGGACTGGAGGAGTACGACGACGAGGACGTGGAGACCGTCGGCGGCCTGCTCGCCAAGGCCCTCGGCCGCGTCCCCATCGCCGGCGCCTCCTCGGCCGTCGAGCTCCCCGACGGCCGCGCGCTGCGCCTGACCGCCGAGGCGTCCGCCGGGCGCCGGAACAAGATCGCGACCGTCCTGGTGGAGCCGGTGGCCCCGGCCGGGACCCCGGAGGCGCCGGAGTGACGCCCCAGGAGCTGCGCACCTTCTGCCTCTCCTTCAACGCCGCCGTCGAGGACTTCCCCTTCCGCCCGGAGATCTCCGTCTTCCGGGTCCGGGGCAGGATGTTCGCCCTGAGCTGGATCGACGACCTCCCCCTGAAGGTCAACCTCAAGTGCCACCCCGAGGACGCCGTCCGCCTGCGCGCCGAGCACGAGGGCCTGATCATCCCCGGCTACCACATGAACAAGCGCCACTGGAACACCGTCACCGTCGACGGCAGCCTCCCCGACCGCCTCGTCCGCGAGCTCATCGAGGACTCCTACGACCTGGTGGTGGCCGGCCTGCCGAGGGCCGACCGGCTGCGCCTGGACCGGCCGTAACCCTGTTGCCCCGGTCAGGTGACCCCGTGTCAGAATCCGGCGCATGAGCGTTCGATACCCGCGCCCGCTGCGCCCCGGTGACCGTGTCGGTGTGACCTCCCCGTCCAGCGGGGTGCCCGAGGCGATGAAGGGCCGTCTTGAGGTGGCGCTCCGGGACATCGAGCAGCGCGGGTACGAGGTGGTCGTCGGCCGGTGCATGGACGGCTCCACGCACATCAGCGCCCCCGCCGCCGAACGGGCGGCCGAGCTCACCGAGATGCTGACCGACCCGGCGATCCGGGCGGTGATCCCGCCGTGGGGCGGGGAGACGGCGGTCGACCTGCTGCCGCTGCTCGACTTCGAACGGATCGGCCGGGCCGAGCCGACCTGGCTCGTCGGCTGGTCCGACATGTCCACGATCCTCACCCCGCTCACCCTGCTGACCGGCGTCGCGACCGTCCACGGCAACAACCTCATGGACACCCCCTACCGGACGCCAAAGGGCCTGCTGTCCTGGTTCGACCTCGTCACCGCGCCCCAGGGCGAGCCGCTCCGGCAGACTCCGCCCGGCCGGTACCGGTCCTCCGGCTGGGACGACTACACCGTGCACCCCGACATCCGCGAGTTCACCCTCGACACCCCCGGCCGCTGGACCCGCCTGGACGGCCCCGGCGACGTGGACGTGAGCGGCCGGCTGATCGGCGGATGCCTGGAGACGCTCGGCGGCTTCGCCGGGACGCGGTACCTGGACCCGTCCCCGCTGGCCGCCGACGGAGGGACGCTCGTTTACGTCGAGTCGGGCGGCAGTGACGCCTACACCGTCTGCCGGGCGCTGCACGGCATGCGGCTGGCCGGGTTCTTCGAGGGCGCGAACGCCGTGCTCGTCGGCCGCAGCTCCGGCCCCGACGGCAGCACCCTCACCCAGCACGAGGCCGTCCTGGACGCCCTCGGCCCGCTCGGCGTGCCGATCGTCGCCGACGTGGAGTGCGGCCATGTGGCCCCCTACCTCCCCCTGGTCAACGGCGCGCGCGGCCGTGTCGTGCACACGGCCGCGCGCAGCGAGATCGTTCAGACCCTGGACTGACCCCGCCGCAGCCCCAGACCCACCAGCACCGCCGCCACCAGCACGATCGCCGCGTCCAGCGCGATCACCGTGCGCACCCCGGACAGCAGATCGTCCGCCGTCGTCGCCAGCACACCCAGCAGCGGGATGCCCAGCGTGATCCCGACCTGCTGGGTGGAGGTGACCAGACCGGTGGCCAGGCCCTGCTCCTCGTCCGGGACACCGGAGGTGGCGGTCAGGCCGTACGAGATGATCGCGCCCAGATGGAACATGCTGGCCAGCGAGACCGCCGCCACGGCGAGCCACACCGACCAGGTGTGGGCGTTCAGGCCCAGCAGCCCGGCGGTCAGCGCACCCTGCCCTGCCAGCGAGCCGACCAGGGTGCGGCGGGCGCCGAACCGCGCGACCACCCTCGGGGTGAGGGAGCCCGCCACCACCGACAGCACGCCCTGGAACCCGAAGACCAGACCCGTCTCGAACGCCGACAGCCGCAGGACCTCCTGGAGGTACAGGGTGAGCACGAAGACCACCGTCGGCATCATCGAGAAGGTGACCAGCCCGCCCAGGTTGCCCCACGCCACCGTGCGCCGGCGCAGCATCGGCAGCGACACCAGCGGCGCCGCGCTGCGGGTCTCCACCACCGCGAACACGGCGAGCAGTAGCAGGCCCACGACCAGCGTGACGAGCACGTCCGTCTCCCCGAAGCCGCGTTCGGCGGCCGTCGACAGGGCGTAGATCAGTGACAGCAGGCCCCCGGTGACGGTGACCGCGCCGGGCACGTCCAGACGCGGCCGCTGCGGAGTGCGGGACTCGGGCAGCAGACCGGGCGCCAGCGGCAGCACGACCATCGCGACCACGGCCAGCAGGCCCATCGTGGAGCGCCAGCCCAGCAGGTCGGTGAGGACTCCGCCGGCCACCATGCCGACGGTGAAGCCCAGCGACATCAGGGTGCCGGAGATGCCCAGCGCCCGGTCACGGGCGGGGCCCTCGGGGAACGTCGTCGTCAGCAGTGACATGCCGGTCGGCACGATCGCCGCCGCGCCCACCCCTTGCAGGGCACGCCCGGCGAGGAAGGACGCCGGGTCCCAGGCGACGGTCGCCAGCACCGAGGCCGCCGCGAACAGGGCGAGGCCGGCCAGGAACAGCCTGCGGCGGCCGTAGAGGTCGCCGACCCGGCCGAACAGCAGCAGGAAGCCGCCCGAGGGGAGCGCGAACGCCGTCACCGCCCACTGGAGCGCGGAATGGCTCATGCCGAGGTCCGCGCCCAGGTCCGGCAGGGCCACGTTCAGGACGGAGAAGTCCAGCGCGACCATGAAGCCGGCGGCGCACAGGACGAACAGGACGAGCCGGTCGCGTCTCGACAGCCGAGGGGCCGTGTCGAGCGAAGGGGCCGGGGAGGTGGGTGATGCGGTGTCGATCGCCATGTCCCTGATCCTGCGGACCCCGGAATAGCCCTGGGGAGCGGCAAGTTGTGCTGGTGGTGGCACCACCAGGCTGGACGTACGAGGGGGAGTGGCGGGTGGCCGACGACGCGCTGGACAGGCATCGGCGCAGCGAGCTGAAGAAGTTCCTGATGAGCCGTCGGGCCCGGATCTCCCCGGCCGAGGCGGGCCTCCCGGACGGCGGCGGGCGGCGCCGCACGCCGGGGCTGCGCCGCGAGGAGGTCGCGGTGCTCGCCGGGGTCGGCGCCTCCTGGTACCAGTGGCTGGAGCAGGGCCGGGACATCTCCGTCTCCCCGCAGGTCCTGGACGCCGTCGCCCGGGTGCTGCGGCTGTCCGGCGCCGAGCGCCGGCACCTGTACGTGCTCGCGGGGCTGAACCCGCCCGTGCCCGAAGTCCCCCCGGACCAGCGGGACGTGCTGTGCGACGGGCTGCGGCGGCTGATCGACACCTGGATGCCGTATCCGGCGCACATCATGGACATGTACCACAACTATGTGATGTACAACGACGCCGCGGCCGTGGTGCTCGGCCTGGGGCCGGGGGCCCCGCGGAACTGCATCGTCGACTTCTTCACCGCGCCCATGCACCGCTCCCGGCGCGAGAACTGGGAGCGCAGCGCGCGCACGGTCGTCGCCCAGTTCCGGGCCGCCTGCTCGGCCTGCCCGGACGACGAGGGCTTCCAGGAGGTGGTGGCGCGGGTGAAGGAGGCCAGCGAGGAGTTCGCCGCGCTGTGGGAGGAGCGGGACATCGAGGACGCGGGGCAGCTGCGCAGGGAGCTGGACCATCCGCTGGTCGGGCTGATGGTCCTGGAGGCCACGGCCATGAAGGTGCCGGCCCGCCCCGACCTCACGATCGTCCTGCACGCCCCGCTGGACGAGGCGAACACCGCGGCCAAACTGGAGTGGCTGGCGGGCCCCGAGGGGCGGCGCGGGGCGATGTACCCCGTGGCGGGGTGAGGCGCGGATGCCTACGTATCCTCAAGCCATGACCGACAGCAACGCGCTCGACCCCGAGGACCGCAAGATCGTCACGCTGGCCCGTTCGGCCCGCGCCCGCAACGGCGTGCCCGAGGGCGCTGCCGTCCGTGACGACACCGGCCGCACCTATGTCGCCGGGACGGTGGCGCTGGACTCGCTGCGGCTGAGCGCCCTGCAGACGGCGGTGGCGATGGCGGTGGCGTCGGGGGCGCGGTCCCTGGAGGCGGCGGCCGTGGTGACCGAGTCCGGCGGCGTCTCCGACCAGGACCGGGCCGCGGTACGGGACCTCGGCGGTGCGCGGACGCCGGTGCTGGTGGCCGGTCCGGACGGGACCGTGCACACCACCGTCACGGCCGGCTGATCCCTACAGCGCGTCCGGGCCCCGCTCGCCCGTCCGGACCCGTACGACCGTCTCCACCGGCAGCGCCCACACCTTGCCGTCGCCGATCTTGCCGGTGCGGGCGGCCTCGACGACGGCGTCCATGACGGTCTCGGCGTCGGCGTCCTCGACGACGACCTCGATGCGGACCTTGGGGACGAGGTCGATCTGGTACTCGGCGCCGCGGTAGACCTCCGTGTGGCCGCGCTGGCGGCCGTACCCGCTGGCCTCGCTGACGGTCAGGCCCTGCACGCCGAGTCCCTGGAGGGCGTTCTTCACCTCGTCGAGGCGGTACGGCTTGACGATCGCGGTGATGAGCTTCATGCCTGCGGCCTGACCTTCTGGGCGGTGGACGGGGGAGGGGGCGACCGGGGCGGCGTGGCCCTGGGACGCCGTGATCGTATGCGGTCCCCGCGTGCACCGTAAGGCCGTCACCACTGGCCACGCTGCGTTGCGGACGGGATTGCGGAGGCTCCTGGGGCGAGCCGGTGGGGGCGCGTGGTGCGGCGGGGCTTCGGGGATCAGGGAGAATGGGCGCATGAGCGTTCGCACCCAGTCATCCGAGCAGTCGGCCGAGGCAGTCCACCGGGCCGGCTTCGCCTGCTTCGTGGGCCGCCCCAACGCGGGCAAGTCCACCCTCACGAACGCTCTGGTCGGGCAGAAGGTGGCGATCACCGCCAACCAGCCGCAGACCACGCGGCACACGGTACGGGGGATCGTGCACCGGCCGGACGCCCAGCTGATCCTGGTGGACACCCCCGGCCTCCACAAGCCGCGCACCCTGCTGGGCGAGCGGCTGAACGACGTCGTACGGACCACCTGGGCCGAGGTCGACGTGATCGGCTTCTGTCTCCCGGCGAACGAGAAGATCGGTCCCGGTGACCGCTTCATCGCCAAGGAGCTGGCCGGGATCAAGAAGTCCCCGAAGGTCGCCATCGTCACCAAGACGGACCTGGTCGACTCCAAGGCCCTCGCCGAGCAGCTGATCGCCATCGACCAGCTGGGCAAGGAGCTGGGCATCGAGTGGGCGCAGATCGTGCCGGTGTCGGCGACCGCGAACAAGCAGGTCGACCTGCTGGCCGACCTGCTGATCCCGATGCTGCCCGAGGGCCCCGCGCTCTACCCCGAGGGCGACCTCACCGACGAGCCCGAGCAGGTCATGATCGCGGAGCTGATCCGCGAGGCGGCCCTGGAGGGCGTCCGCGACGAGCTGCCGCACTCGATCGCCGTCGTCGTCGAGGAGATGCTGCCGCGCGAGGACCGCCCCGCCGACAAGCCGCTCCTCGACATCCACGCCAACGTCTACATCGAACGCCCCTCCCAGAAGGGCATCATCATCGGCCCCAAGGGCAAGCGCCTGAAGGAGGTCGGCATCAAGTCGCGCAAGCAGATCGAGGCGCTGCTGGGTACGCCGGTCTTCCTGGATCTGCATGTGAAGGTCGCCAAGGACTGGCAGCGCGACCCCAAGCAGCTGCGCAAGCTCGGCTTCTAGCGGCGCGGCGCCCCTGGCTCCTGGGGCCGGGCTCCCTAGGCCGGAGACTCCGTCAGGGTCGCCAGGCGGGCGGCCAGGACCCTGGACCAGGCGCGGTAGCCGTCGGCCGACGGGTGGAAGCGGTCGGCGGCGAACCAGTCGCCGGGGTGCCGGGGCGGGCCGCCGGAGGGGAGATGGAAGACGGCGGCTCCCCTCGTGGCCGCCGTCTTCAGCTGGTGGTCCAGGACACGGACGTAGAGCGCCAGCGGTACGCGGACGCGGGCCGGCAGTGTGTCCACGGTGTCCAGGTCGGGCAGGCCCGCGAACACCACGGGCACGTCCTCCCCGAGGCGCAGCCGGATGTCGCGCACCAGGCGCTCGGCCTCCCGGCGGAACGCGCGCGGCCGGCGCAGCCGCATCGCGTCGTTGGTCCCGGCGACGACCAGCACCACGTCCGGACGCCACCGGCTCACCGGGTCCGTCAGCCCCGGCAGCATCCCGCGCCGCACCGCCGCCAGCGTGGCCCCTGCGCGCGCCGCCACCCGCCAGGACACGGCCCGGCCGGTCAGCCCCGTCAGGGCCTCGGCGATCTGCCCGGCCATCGCCTCGCGGTGGTCCGCGGCCCCCACGCCCGCGGCCACCGAGTCCCCGATCAGCGCGAGCCGCAGCGGTGGCTCCTTGCCCTCCGTCAGCCCCGTGTTCTCGCCCGCCGCCTCGGGCAGCCGTATCAGCCGTTCCCGCATGCCTTTCACGAACATGTCCGGCCCCCGTCCTCGCCATAACGCCGTCATAACGGCGTTATACCCATAACAGCGTTACGCTCGCCTCGTGTCAAGCCCCGATGTCCGCCGCCTCCTGCTCGACGAAGCCGCCCGTGTCCTCGCCGAGGAGGGGCCCGCCGCGCTCAGCGCCCGTCGGCTCGTGAAGGCCGTCGGTGCGTCCACCATGGCCGTCTACACGCACTTCGGGTCGATGGCGGGGCTGGTGCGGGAGGTCATGCGGGAGGGGTACGTGCGGTTCGACCGCCGCGCGCGGGCCGTCCCCGACGACGGGCCCGATCCCGTCGCCGAGCTGGCGGGGCTGTGCCGGGTGTATCAGGAGTTCGCCCGTGCGGAGCCCGCCGTGTATGCCGTGATGTTCGGGGGGTCCTCCCTCGCCGGGTTCGAGCTCGGTGCGGAGGACCGGCAGATGGGGGTGGGGATGCTGCGGTATCCCCGCGATGCGATTCGCCGGTGCGTTGCGGCGGGGCGGTTCGCTGCGGGCGCCGATGCGGATCTGCTGGTGCGGCAGTTGTTCGTCTCGATGCACGGGTTGGCGCAGCTGGACCGGGCGGGGTACGTCATCGGGGTGTACGGGCCGGACGATGTGCTCGCCGGGTTGTTGCGGGACTTCGCCGTGGCGGCGGGGGACGAGGCGGGGCGGGCCGAGGCGTCCGTGCGGGCGGGGCTGTCCGGGGCCTGAGCGCCGTGGGGGCTTGTCGTCGTCCGGCGGCCGCGGGTTCGGCGTGACTTGTCGCGCAGTTCCCCGTGCCCCTCAGGGGCGTTCACCGCTGCTTTCTCAAGAAGTCCCGGTACCACGCGTACGACGCCTTCGGGGTGCGTCGCTGTGTCTCGTGGTCCACGTGGACCAGGCCGAACCTCTGGGTGTAGCCCTCCGCCCATTCGAAGTTGTCCAGCAGGGACCAGACGAAGTAGCCGCGGACGTCCACACCGGCCTCGATCGCCCGGTGCAGGGCGCGGATGTGGGTGTCGAGGTAGGTGATGCGGGGCTGGTCGTCCAGGCCGTCGTAGGAGCAGCCGTTCTCGGTGATGACGATCGGGGGGAGGCGGTCGCCGTAGCGGTGGTGGAAGGCGGTGAGGAGTTCGGTCAGGGCCTGCGGCACCACCGGCCAGCCGAAGTCCGTCAGGGGGGTGTCCTCGATCCGCCGCACCGAGAAGGGGAGTTCGGCGGGCATGCGGACGCCGCCGAAGTCGATCTCCGTGCCCTGGGGGGCGCCCACCTTGGTGGGGGCGTAGTAGTTGACGCCGTACCAGTCCAGGGGTTCGCCGATCACCTTGAGGTCGGCGGTGACATCGCCCGGCATCGCGTCGGCGATGCCGTCCGGGTAGGCACCGAGGAGCACGGGGTCGGCGAAGAGGCGGTTGAGCAGGAGGTCGTAGAAGTCCGCCGCCTCCCGGTCGGCCTGCTCCTCGGACGCCGGCCAGGTCGGACCGTGGGAGTTGGCGATGCCGATGCCGCCGGCACCGGACGCGCGCAGGGCCTGGACGGCGAGGCCGTGGGCGAGGAGCTGGTGGTGGGCGACCGGAAGGGCGTCGAACAGCAGCCGCCTGCCCGGCGCGTGGACGCCGAGGGCATGGCCGAGGAGGGTGTGTTCGGCGGGTTCGTTGAGGGTGATCCAGGTGGCCACGCGGTCGCCCAGGCGGGCGGCGACCGTCGCCACGTACTCCCCGAGCCGCGCGGCCGTGTCCCGGTCCAGCCAGTCGAGGCCGGCCGGGAGGTCCCAGTGGAAGAGGGTGGGGACGGGGCGTACGCCCGCCGCGCACAGGTCGTCCACCAGGCGGTCGTAGAAGTCCAGGCCGCCGGCGCAGAGCACCCGCGGCCAGGAGACCGAGAAGCGGTACGCGTTCACGCCCAGGCCCGACAGCAGGGCCACGTCCTCGCGGTGGCGGTGGACGTGGTCGCAGGCCACCGCCGCCGTGGAGCCGTCCTTGATCCTGCCCGGCTCGGCCGTGAACGCGTCCCAGACGGACGGCCCGCGCTCGTCGGCCGCGCCCTCGATCTGGTGGGCCGAGGTGGACACGCCCCACAGGAAGCCGGCCGGGAACTGAGGCATCGCGTCGGTCGCCATACGCCGGATCATCCGTACCGGGGGTGACGGAAGTCAACGGGCGGGCGGCGAACGCCTGTTACGCGCCTTCCTTGAGCACCATGCCGATCAGCCTGCGCTGTTCGTCGGTCAGCCGGGGGTCGGCGCAGTACACCGTCCTGCCGTCCACCGTGATCTGGTAGCTGAACCCGTCGGGCACGCCGACCGGAGGCGTGCCCCGGCCGTCCGCCACCGCGCGTTCGGCCAGGGCGTGCCACTCCTGGGCGTCCGGGCGCCCCGAGGTGTCCACCTCGGCGTGCCGCTCGATGCCCGCGAAACCTCCGGTGCGCCTCACCTGAATCCGCATGGGTCCCTGTCTAGTACGGAACTACAGCGTGCGCACGCCGACCTGCTCCCATGCCTTGGTGACGGCGGTGAGTTCGTCGCCCGCGCCGTAGCGGTCGCGGGCCGCCTTGACGGTGAGCGTGGCGAAGTCGGCGAAGAGGGCGTCCTCCGTCAGTTCGCCGCCGGTCAGCACGTCGTACCAGACGCGGCCCGCGCGTTCCCAGGCGTGGCCGCCGAGGGCGGTGGCGGCGAGGTAGAAGGCGTGGTTGGGGATGCCGGAGTTGATGTGCACACCGCCGTTGTCGCGGCCGGTGTGGACGTAGTCCGCCATCGTCGCCGGCTGCGGGTCCTTGCCGAGCACGTCGTCGTCGTACGCCGTGCCCGGTGCCTTCATCGAGCGCAGCGCCTGGCCGGTGACGCGCGGGGCGAGCAGGCCCGCGCCGATCAGCCAGTCGGCCTCGGCGGCGGTCTGGCCGAGCGTCCTCTGCTTGATCAGGGAGCCGAAGACGTCCGACATCGATTCGTTGAGGGCGCCGGACTGGCCGAAGTAGGCGAGGTTGGCGGTGTACTGGGTGACGCCGTGGGCGAGTTCGTGGCCGATGACGTCGACGGCGAGGGTGAAGTCGAGGAAGATCTCGCCGTCGCCGTCGCCGAACACCATCTGCTCGCCGTTCCAGAAGGCGTTGTTGTAGTCCTCGTCGTAGTGGACCGTGGCGTTCAGCGGCAGGCCCGAGCCGTCGATGGAGTCGCGCTCGAAGGCGGTGAGGAACAGCTCGTAGGTGGCGCCGAGGCCCGCGTAGGCGCGGTTGACGGTGGCGTCCCTGCCGGGCTCGTCGCCCTCGGCGCGGACCTTCTCGCCGGGCAGGGCGGTCCGGTGCCGGGCGTCGTAGATCGTGCGGTGCGGCCTGCCGGCCTCGGCGTCCGCGGGCGGGGTGGCCGCGGGGGCGCCGATCACCGTGGTCAGGCGGCGCTGGGTGCGCTCGAAGGCGTCGCGCTGGAGGGTGCGGCGGGCGGGGCCGGCCACCGCGGGGTCCTCGGCCCGGGCGAGCTTGTCCAGGACGTGGGGCGGGACGATGGTGCAGAAGACGGGCTGAAAGCCCCCGTTCGTCGTCATGCCAGGACCATCGCACTGAGTGACAGGGTTGTCACTACGTGCAACCATGATCGGTGAAATGCGGGGCGAGCGGCCCCTCCGGAGCCGGCGAAAGTGGTATGGCGCACTTTTTGTCCGATATGGCGCCCGGGTCCCGCATACTGATACGGACCTCCGCAGCCGGAAGGGCTCGGCTAGCATGCTGCGCATCATGCGTTTCGGGCTGCTTCTTCTTAGCTGCCGCGGCGAGGGCCTGTAGTCCAGGTCGACTCCCTCCCCGCGGAGCTTCGCGTTGCGTCGTCGGCCGTCCTTCCGGACATCCTGAGGAGCCCCGCAGACATGGCGAACCGCCAGCAGCCCACCTCCATGCCGATCCACAAGTACGGCCGCTACGAGCAGGTCGACATCCCCGACCGCACCTGGCCCAACCGGCGGATCACCGCCGCGCCCCGGTGGCTGTCCACCGACCTGCGCGACGGCAACCAGGCCCTGATCGACCCCATGTCGCCCGAGCGCAAGCGCCGGATGTTCGACCAGCTGGTCAAGATGGGCTACAAGGAGATCGAGGTCGGCTTCCCCGCCTCCGGCCAGACCGACTTCGACTTCGTACGGTCGATCATCGAGGAGCCGGGCGCGATCCCGGACGACGTCACGATCTCCGTACTGACCCAGGCCCGCGAGGACCTGATCGAGCGGACCGTCGAGTCGCTGAAGGGCGCCAAGCGCGCAACCGTCCACCTGTACAACGCCACCGCGCCCGTGTTCCGGCGCGTGGTCTTCCGCGGCTCCAAGGACGACATCAAGCAGATCGCCGTCGACGGCACCCGTCTGGTGATGGAGTACGCCGAGAAGCTGCTGGGCCCGGAGACCGAGTTCGGCTACCAGTACAGCCCCGAGATCTTCACCGACACCGAGCTGGACTTCGCGCTGGAGGTCTGCGAGGCGGTCATGGACGTCTGGCAGCCCGGCCCGGACCGCGAGATCATCCTCAACCTGCCCGCCACCGTGGAGCGTTCGACGCCGTCCACGCACGCCGACCGCTTCGAGTGGATGGGGCGCAACCTCTCCCGCCGCGAGTACGTCTGCCTGTCGGTGCACCCGCACAACGACCGGGGTACGGCGGTCGCGGCGGCCGAGCTGGCGCTGATGGCCGGCGCCGACCGCGTCGAGGGCTGCCTGTTCGGCCAGGGCGAGCGCACCGGCAACGTCGACCTGGTCACCCTGGGCATGAACCTGTTCTCCCAGGGCGTCGACCCGCAGATCGACTTCTCCGACATCGACGAGATCCGCCGTACGTGGGAGTACTGCAACCAGATGGAGGTCCACCCGCGCCACCCGTACGTGGGCGACCTGGTCTACACGTCCTTCTCCGGCTCCCACCAGGACGCCATCAAGAAGGGCTTCGACGCCATGGAGGCCGAGGCGGCCGCCAAGGGCGTCAGCGTCGACGACATCGAGTGGGCGGTCCCGTACCTGCCGATCGACCCCAAGGACGTCGGCCGCTCCTACGAGGCGGTCATCCGCGTCAACTCGCAGTCCGGCAAGGGCGGTATCGCCTACGTCCTGAAGAACGACCACAAGCTGGACCTGCCGCGCCGGATGCAGATCGAGTTCTCCAGGCTGATCCAGGCCAAGACCGACGCCGAGGGCGGCGAGGTCACGCCGAAGGACATCTGGGCGGTCTTCCAGGACGAGTACCTGCCGAACCCGGACAACCCGTGGGGCCGCATCCAGCTGAAGGCCGGCCAGTCCACCACCGACAAGGACGGCGTGGACACGCTGACCGTGGAGGCCGTCGTCGACGGCGAGGAGCTCACGCTGGTCGGCACCGGCAACGGTCCGATCTCCGCCTTCTTCCACGCGCTGCAGGGCATCGGCGTCGACGCCCGGCTGCTGGACTACCAGGAGCACACGATGAGCGAGGGCGCGTCCGCGCAGGCCGCGTCCTACATCGAGTGCGCCATCGGGGACAAGGTGCTGTGGGGCATCGGGATCGACGCGAACACGACGCGCGCCTCGCTGAAGGCGGTCGTCTCCGCCGTCAACCGGGCAACCCGGTAGGGAGTGCCGCGTCGGGTCGTCGGGTTGCTGCGGCGCCGGCGTGGCTTGTCGCGCAGTTCCCCGCGCCCCTCGCACCGGCGCCGCCCCGCCCGGCGTTCCATGCCCCGCCTGCCGTGCTCCGGCGGGCGGGGCCGTCGGTTTCCGGCCATCTCCCTGTACAGGTCACGGAAAGGTCTCGTTCGGGGTGCTGACTACGGCTCCGCAATGTGGCTAACATCACGCCAGCGCGGCGATGTTGCCGCGCGGTTAGGGAGGTGCGACGTGCTGCCAGGACGGGGACGAGACGGCCGAGCCGGCAAGGCTGCGCGCATCCTGGGCACCCGCACCGCATGGACGGTGGTCGGCGACGGGCAGTTCTTCTGCCCCGGCTGCGGGGGCGACCGCAACTACCAGCGGCTCACCGGACGCCGCCGCTTCACCCTGCTGGGCGTGCCCGTCCTGCCGCGCGGCGAGACCGGGCCGGCCGTCGAGTGCGCCGCCTGCCACCGGCAGTACGGCACGGACGTCCTCGACCACCCCACCACCAGCCGCCTCTCCGCGATGCTCCGCGACGCCGTGCACACCGTCGCCCTCGCCGTGCTGGCCGCCGGCGGCGGGCCCCGCGCCCGGCTGTCCCTGACCGCCGCCGCCTGCGCCGTGCGCCGGGCCGGCTTCGACGACTGCACCGAGGACCAGCTCAACGCCCTCGTCGAGGCCCTCGCCGCCGACACCGGCCGGGTCTACGGCGCCCCCTGCGGACCCGGCCTCGCCATAGAACTGCACGAGGCCCTGGACCCGCTCGCCCCGCACCTCGCCCCCGCCGGCCGCGAGGCCATCCTGCTGCAGGGCGCCCGCATCGCCCTCGCCGACGGGCCCTACACGCCCGCCGAGCGCGAGGTGCTCGCCACGGTGGGCTCCGCCCTCACCATCACGGCCGACGACATCACCCGACTGCTGACCGCTGCGGACCTGCCCTCCTGATCCGCCCTCCCCTTCCACCGGCCGCCGGCGGATCGCCGTCCTGATCCCGCCTTTACTCCCTCAGGAGTAACGCCCGCCCCGTGCCACCCCGCGCAGTACCCCCGAACTCGCCCGCACGTGCGACGATTCGGCGCTTCCCGAGCGGGAGTCTGGACCCACGTCAGACATCCGCGCCAAAGGGAGGGGCCCGATCCATGGAGGCCGAAAAGACACGGACACAGCGGAGGGCCGTGCCATGGCTGTTGCTCGCGCTGTGGATCGGTGTGCTCGCGGTCGCCGCGCCGTTCGCCGGCAAGCTCGCCGACGTCCAGCGTGACCGCGTCACCGACTACCTGCCCGCCAACGCCGACTCCACCCAGGTGGCCGAACTCCAGGACCGGCTGCCCGGCGGCGAGACCACCCAGCTCGTCCTCGTCTACCAGCGCGACGGCGGCCTCACCCCCGCCGACCGCGCCACCGCCGACCGGCAGGTCGACCGGATCGCCGGCGAGCACAAGCTGACCGAGACCCCGCAGGGCATCCCGTCCAAGGACGGCACGACCCTCATGTACCCGGTCAACACCAACGAACCGGGTGACGACGAGGACCTGCGCAACGAGTTCGTCGACGACGTCCGTGAGGTCGCCCGCTCCGCCGACGGCCTGTCCGTCGAGGTCGGCGGTCCCGGCGCGGTCACCCGTGACTCGCAGAAGGTGTACGAGTCCCTCGACGGCCCGCTGCTCTACACCACCGTCGCCGTCGTCGCCGTCCTGCTGATCATCATCTACCGCAGCCCCATCCTGTGGCTGATCCCGCTGATGGTCGCCGGCATGGCCGACTACCTCTCCATGGGCGTCGCCTACGGCCTCAACCAAGCCTTCGACATCTCCATCTCGGGCGCGGGCACCGGCATCATGACGATCCTCGTCTTCGGCGCCGGCACCGACTACGCCCTGCTCATCGTCTCCCGCTACCGCGAGGAACTGCGCCGCATCGAGCGCCCGTACGACGCCATGAAGGCCGCCCTGCGCGGCTGCGGACCCGCCGTCATCGCCTCCTCCGGCACCGTCGGCGCCGGCCTGCTGTGCCTGCTCGCCGCCGACCTCAACTCCAACCGCGGCATGGGCCCCCTCGGCGCCGTCGGCGTGCTGTGCGCCCTGATCGCCATGCTCACCCTGCTGCCCGCGATCCTGGTCCTGGTCGGCCGCCGCGTCTTCTGGCCGATCATCCCGGCCTTCGGCAGCACCCCCAAGGAGCGCCGCTCGCTGTTCTCCGCGATGGGCAGCTCCGCCGGACGCCGCCCCGTGGCCGTCCTCGTGGCGGGTGCCGTCGCCCTCGGCGCGCTCGCTCTCGGCACCCTGAACCTGCCCGCCGACCTCAAGCAGGAGGACTCCTTCGTCGACCGGCCGGAGTCCATCTCCGCCATGCTGACGCTGGCCGACGCCTACCCCGAGAGCTCCGGCCAGCCCATCACGATCATGACCCCGGCGGACCGCGCCGACGCCACCCTCGAGGCCGTCAACACCACCGACGGTGTCGCCTCCGCCCGCCTCGGCCGGACCGGGGACGGCTGGACCGAGGTGTCGGTGACCGCCGCCGCCCCGCCGCAGTCGGACGCCGAGACCCGCACCATCAAGGATCTGCGCGAGAAGCTGGACGGCTCCTACGTCGGCGGCGCCAGCGCCCAGCAGATCGACCTGGAGAAGACCAACGCCCGTGACCAGAAGGTCGTGGTGCCGCTCGTCCTCCTCTTCGTCCTGCTCATCCTGATCGCGCTGCTGCGCTCGCTGGTCGCCCCGCTGATGCTGGTCGCCGCGGTGGTCGCGGTGTGGGGCGCCTCCCTCGGCATCGGCGGGCTGGTGTTCGAGTCGGTGTTCGGCTTCGAGGGCACCGACCCCGCCCTGGGCCTGCTGTCCTTCGTCTTCCTGGTGGCCCTCGGCGTCGACTACGGCATCTTCCTGATGCACCGCATGCGTGAGGAGTCCCTGAACGGCGCCGAACCCACCGAGGCCGCGCTCACCGCCCTGCGCACCACCGGCGGTGTCATCGCCTCCGCGGGCCTCGTCCTCGCCGCCACCTTCGCGGTCCTGATGAACATGGGCCTCGTCTCGCTCGTCGAGCTCGGCTTCGTCATCGCGATCGGTGTCCTCCTCGACACCTTCCTCGTCCGCACCTACCTGGTCACCAGCGCCAGCGTCGCGCTCGGCCGGAAGGTGTGGTGGCCGGGTCAGATGTCCAAGCCGGCAGCGGCACCCGAACCCGAGGTGCGGGAGCCGGAGCGCGTCTGACACCTTCACCCGTGTGAAACCTGTGGGCGCCCCTCCCTTGCCGGAGGGGCGCCCCTGTCACGGAGGATGAGACCGTGCCCGAAGCAGAACGCAAACCCCATGTCGGCGAGCGGATCATGGCGGTGATCAACCGCGACCCGCGCACCGCCCCGAACGCCACCCGCAACGACATCCTCCTGGCCCTCGCGAGCACCGCCTACGCCGTTGTCGTCGCCCTCACCACCGACCCGGTCCGGCGCCCGGACACCGTCGGCTGGATCCTGCTGCTGACCGCACAGGCGCTGGTCGTGTGGCGGCGGCGCCACCCGCTGCCGGTACTGGTCGGGGTGGCGGCCATGCTGCTGCTGTACCACGCCCTCGACAACAACCACACCGCCCCGCTCCCCGTCTCGGTCATCGCGGTGTACACCGTCGCCGTCACCTGCCGGCCCCTCTACACCGTCCTCGCCAGCGGCACCGGCCTGTCCCTGGCGCTGACCATCATGATGATCGTCAACAAACACCGGGCCGCCGAGGCGCTGCGCACCTCCGGCTGGGTGATCGCCGTGGTCTTCATCGGCATCGCCCTGCGGTTCTACCGGCAGTACGTCGCCGCCGTCGTCGAACGCGCCGAACGCGCCGAACGCACCCGCGAGGAGGAGGCCCGCCGCCGGGTCGCCGAGGAACGCCTGCGCATCGCCCGCGACCTGCACGACCTCCTCGCCCACAGCATCACCCTGATCGGCGTGCAGACCTCCGTGGCCGCGCACGTCCTCAACGCCGACCCCGAGCGCCTGGACCGCGAGGCCGTCGCCAAGTCCCTGGACGACATCTCCGAGACCTGCCGCACCGCCCGCGGCGAACTGCGCACCACCCTGGAGGTGCTGCGCGAGCACGGCAGCCTCGACGCCCGCGACCCGCTGCCCGACCTGCACGGACTGCAGGACCTCGCCGAGGCGGCACGGGTCTCCGGCGCCCAGGTCGATCTCACGGTCACCACCGACGAGGTACCGCCCGCCGTCGGCGCGGCCGCCTACCGGATCGTTCAGGAGGCCCTCACCAACGCCGTACGGCACGGCGGCCGGCAGAACCTCGGCATCCGGGTCGGGGTGCGCGCCGGCGAGGGCGCCCTGCGGGTCACCGTCACCGACGACGGCATCGGCACCGGCGGGGGCAAGCCGGGCTTCGGGCTCGTCGGCATGCGCGAACGGGCGCGCAGTGTCGGCGGAACGCTGGACGCCGGGCCGCTTCCCGGCAAGGGTTTCGAGGTCAGTGCCGTACTTCCCCTGGGAGGGAACCCGTGACCATCCGTGTCCTGCTCGCCGACGACCAGACGCTCGTACGGGCCGCATTCGCGATGCTCGTCGAGTCCGCCCAGGACATGGAGGTCGTCGGACAGGCCGGTACCGGCCGGGAGGCCGTCGAACTGGCCCGCAAGGAACGCGCCGATCTGGTGGTGATGGACATCCGCATGCCCGACCTCGACGGCATCGCCGCCACCCGGCTGATCGCCGCGGACGAGGACCTGGCCGGGGTGAAGGTGCTCGTCCTCACCACCTACGACACGGACGAGAACATCGTCGAGGCCCTGCGCGCCGGCGCCTCCGGCTTCCTGGTCAAGGACACGCGCCCGGCCGAACTCCTGGAGGCCATCCGCACGGTGGCCGGCGGCGAGGCCCTCCTCTCGCCCGGACCGACCTCCCGGCTCATCGCCCGCTTCCTGCGCAGCCCCACGGCGGCCCCGCCCGAGACCGGCCCCGAGTGCCTCACCGACCGTGAGCGCGAGGTGCTCACCCTCGTCGCGCGCGGCCTGAACAACACCGAGATCGGCGAGGCGCTCGGCCTCAGCCCCCTCACCGCCAAGACCCACGTCAGCCGCATCATGGGCAAGCTGGGCGCCCGG
Organism: Streptomyces sp. enrichment culture; assembly: GCF_964272895.1. Taxonomy (GTDB): domain Bacteria; phylum Actinomycetota; class Actinomycetes; order Streptomycetales; family Streptomycetaceae; genus Streptomyces. Next base: position 2,474,919 of record NZ_OZ186832.1, on the reverse strand, counting down.
GACCGGGCCCAACTGGTCATCGTGGCGTACGAGTCGGGACTGGTCACGCCGGGAGCGATGTGACGGTCCGGACAGGCACAGGACGGCGCGGGTGGACGGCGACGGGGAGTTCACGGGAGGCGGGACGATGACGGCTGGGCTGTGGGAGGCGGAGACACCGGGCGTGCTGCGGTTGCCGTCGGGGCGGCTGGTGCGGGGGCGGGGGCTGCGGCACCCGCTGGACGCGGCGGCGCCGCTGCCCTGCTACGGCGTGTATCTGCTGGGGCGTCCGCCGGCCGAGGTGCCCTGGGAGCACCGCTGGCTGCGGTGGCCGGACTTCCGCCTGCCCGCCGACCGCCAGGAGGCCCGCGCCGTGCTCACCGAGGCGTGGGAGCGGGCCGCCACCGAACGCGTGGAGCTGGCCTGCGGCGGCGGTCGCGGCCGCACCGGCACCGCCCTGGCCTGCCTCGCCGTCCTGGACGGCGTCCCGCCCGAGGAGGCGGTGGCCTACGTCCGCGCACACTACGACCGGCACGCGGTGGAGACGCCGTGGCAGCGCCGGTACGTCCGGGGCTTCGGCGGGACGGGAGGCGACCGCCGACGGCGGTGACGGTCCGCCTCGGCGGCAGTACGGGTCCGCCTCCGGGCGCTCGCCGGTGGCCAGGCTGCGGGAGGGCGACCGCGTCACCGTGGCCGGGTGGGCCCCGAGCCGGTCCCACCCGCTCCCCGCGTACGGGAGAATGGGGCCATGAGTCTGTTCCGCGACGACGGCATCGTGCTGCGCACCCAGAAGCTGGGTGAGGCGGACCGGATCATCACGCTGCTCACACGGGGGCACGGCAGGGTGCGGGCCGTGGCGCGGGGGGTGCGGCGGACGAAGTCGAAGTTCGGGGCGCGGCTGGAGCCGTTCTCGCACGTGGACGTGCAGTTCTTCGCGCGGGGGAGCGAACTGGTCGGGCGCGGGCTGCCGCTGTGCACCCAGAGCGAGACCATCGCACCGTACGGGGGCGGGATCGTCACCGACTACGCCCGGTACACCGCCGGGACGGCCATGCTGGAGACGGCCGAGCGGTTCACCGATCACGAAGGGGAGCCGGCCGTGCAGCAGTATCTGCTGCTGGTCGGCGCGCTGCGGACGCTCGCGCGCGGGGAGCACGCCCCCCACCTGGTGCTCGACGCCTTCCTGCTGCGCTCCCTCGCCGTCAACGGCTACGCCCCCAGTTTCGGCGACTGCGCGAAGTGCGGTATGCCGGGACCCAACCGGTTCTTCTCCGTCGCCTCCGGCGGCTCCGTCTGTGTCGACTGCCGGGTGCCCGGCAGTGTCGTACCGTCGCCGCAGACCCTGGAACTGCTGGGCGCACTGCTCACGGGAGACTGGGAGACCGCGGACGCGTGCGAGCCGCGGTACGTGCGGGAGGGGAGCGGGCTGGTGTCCGCCTATCTGCACTGGCATCTGGAGCGCGGGCTGCGCTCCCTTCGGTACGTCGAGAAGTAGCAAGCGAGCAAGAAGGAAGAGACACCATGGTCGTACGCGGGTTCCTGGGGCGCCAGCGCCGTGAGTACAGGACGCCGGAACCGCACCCGTCCGGCGCGCGGCCGCCGAAGATCCCCGGTGAGCTGGTCCCCCGGCACGTGGCGATCGTGATGGACGGCAACGGGCGGTGGGCCAAGGAGCGCGGGCTGCCGCGCACCGAGGGCCACAAGGTCGGTGCCGAGCGGGTGCTCGACGTGCTCCAGGGCGCCATCGAGATGGGTGTCGGCGCCATCTCGCTCTACGCCTTCTCCACCGAGAACTGGAAGCGCTCGCCCGACGAGGTGCGCTTCCTGATGAACTTCAACCGGGACTTCATCCGCAAGACCCGCGACCAGCTCGACGAGCTGGGCATCCGGGTGCGCTGGGTGGGCCGTATGCCCAAGCTGTGGAAGTCGGTCGCCAAGGAGCTCCAGGTCGCCCAGGAGCAGACCAAGGACAACGACCTGCTGACCCTGTACTTCTGCATGAACTACGGGGGCCGCGCGGAGATCGCCGACGCGGCGCAGGCCCTCGCCGAGGACGTCCGCGCCGGGCGGCTGGACCCGTCCAAGGTGAACGAGAAGACGCTGCAGAAGTACATGTACTACCCGGACATGCCGGACGTGGACCTGTTCCTGCGGCCGAGCGGCGAGCAGCGGACGTCCAACTACCTGCTGTGGCAGAGCGCGTACGCGGAGATGGTCTTCCAGGACGTGCTGTGGCCGGACTTCGACCGCCGTGACCTGTGGCGGGCCTGCCTGGAGTTCGCCTCCCGCGACCGCCGGTTCGGCGGGGCGATCCCGAACGAGGAACTGCTGGCCATGGAGGGCCGCTCCCCCGAGGCCCGCTGACGCGGCGCCCGCCGGGCGCGCGGGGCTGCATCGATGTGCGGCTCCGCCGCGTGGCGCGACCGGCCACGACGCAGCCGCGGTCGCCGGCGCGCCGGCCGTGGGACGGCGCACCGCGCCCCGCTCACGCCGCGGCGCACTCCGCGCAGGTGCCGAAGATCTCCACGGTGTGGGCCACGTTGACATAGCCGTGCTCGGCCGCGATGGCCTCGGCCCAGGTCTCCACGGCCGGTCCCTCGACCTCGACGGCCTTGCCGCAGGTGCGGCAGACGAGGTGGTGGTGGTGCTCGCCGGTGGAGCAGCGGCGGTAGACGGACTCGCCGTCGGAGGTGCGCAGGACGTCGACCTCGCCGGCCTCGGCGAGGGACTGGAGGGTGCGGTAGACCGTGGTGAGGCCGACGGAGTCGCCCTTGTGCTTGAGCATGTCGTGCAGTTCCTGCGCGCTGCGGAACTCGTCGACCTCGTCGAGGGCGGCCGCCACAGCGGCCCGCTGCCGGGTGGAGCGGCCCTTCACGGGCGGTCCAGCGGTCGTCACCGGTTGCCTCCTCACGTCTTGCCTTGCCGGGCCATTGTGCCAGCCCGGCCGGGGGGCGGTCAGACGCCGACCTCCTTCTCCGGGCCCCGCGTGGCCGGAATCGCGCACTCCGCGGGATCGCCGGCGGGGTGTGCGGCGGCCGCCGCACGGGCCCTGCGGCGGGCCAGCGGAGCGGCGAGCGCGGTGAGGGTGATGAAGGCCGCGATGGCGAGCAGCACGATCGTCGCGCCGGGCGGAACGTCCTGGTAGTACGAGGTGACGGTGCCGCCGATGGTCACGCTGACGCCGATGGCGACGGCGATGACGAAGGTCGCGGCGAAGCTCCGGCTGATCTGCTGGGCGGCGGCCACCGGGACCACCATCAGCGCCGAGACCAGCAGCAGGCCGACCACGCGCATGGCGACGGTGACGGTCACCGCGGCCGTGACGGCGACCAGGAGGTTCAGCGCGCGCGCCGGCAGCCCGGTGACCCGGGCGAACTCCTCGTCCTGGCTGACGGCGAACAGCTGGCGGCGCAGCAGCAGTGTGGTGAGGATCACGAACGCGGCCAGCACGCAGATGGCGGTCACGTCGGACTCGGACACCGTGGACAGGGAGCCGAAGAGGAACGACAGCAGGTTGGCGTTGGCCCCGCCGGGCGCGAGGTTGATCAGCATCACACCGCCGGCCATACCGCCGTAGAAGAGCATGGCGAGGGCGATGTCGCCGCGGGTGCGGCCGTACCAGCGGATCAGCTCCATGAGGACCGCGCCGGCGACGGAGACGAGCGTGGCCATCCACACCGGGGACCAGGAGAGCATGAAGCCGAGGCCGACGCCGGTCATGGCGACATGGCCGATGCCGTCGCCCATGAGGGCCTGGCGGCGCTGGACGAGGTAGATGCCGATCGCGGGGGCGGTGATGCCGACGAGGACGGCGGCGATCAGGGCCCGCTGCATGAAGGCGTAGTTCAGGAATTCCATCAGCTCAGCAGTCCCGTGCGGATCGGCTCGGCGTCATGGGCCGCGTGGGGGTGGACGTGGTCGTGGCCGGGCAGGGCGTGCTGGCCGACCGCCTCGGGCGGCGGGCCGTCGTGCAGGACGCAGCCGTCGCGCAGGACGACCGCCCGGTCGATCAGGGGCTCCAGCGGGCCCAGTTCATGGAGCACGAGCAGGACCGTGGCGCCCGCGGCGACCTGTGTGCGCAGGGTCTGCGCCAGCACCTCCTGGCTGGCCAGGTCGACGCCGGCCATCGGCTCGTCCATGATCAGCAGCTCGGGTTCGGAGGCGAGCGCGCGGGCGATCAGCACCCGCTGGTGCTGGCCGCCGGACAGGGCCTCCACGGAGTCCTTGGCGCGGTCGGCCATGCCGACCAGTTCCAGGGCGCGGCGGACGGCCGCGTGGTCGGCCTTGCGCAGGATGCCGAGGCGGGCGCGGGACAGCCGGCCCGCGGAGACGACCTCGGTGACGGTGGCGGGCACGCCGCCCGCGGCGGTGGTGCGCTGCGGGACGTAGCCGATCCGCGCCCAGTCGCGGAAGCGGCGGCGCGGGGTGCCGAACAGCTCGATCTCGCCGGCCGCGAGGGGCACCTGGCCGATGATGCTGCGCACGGCGGTCGACTTGCCGGAGCCGTTGGCGCCGAGCAGCGCGACGACCTCACCGCGGTGCACGGTGAGGTCGATGCCGCGCAGGACGGTGCGCGAACCCAGCTCGGCGCGTACGCCCCGAAGGGATATGACGGGTTCGCCCATGGCGTCCTCCGTGAAGGTCATTTCGTTCCCAGGGCGGTCTGGAGGGCCTTGAGGTTGGCCCGCATGACCTGGATGTAGTCGTCGCCGCGGGACTTGTCGGTGATGCCCTCGACCGGGTCGAGGACGTCGGTCCTCAGGCCGGCGTCGGCGGCGAGCGTCTTCGCGGTCTTGTCGGACACCAGTGTCTCGTAGAACACGGTGGTCACGCCGTCGGCCTTGGCCTCCTCCTGGAGCTCCTTGATCCGGGCGGGGCTGGGCTCGCTCTCCGGGTCCAGGCCGGAGATGGCCTCCTGGGTGAGGCCGTAGCGCTCGGCCAGGTAGCCGAAGGCGGCGTGGTTGGTGAAGAACACCTTGCTCCTGGTGTTCTTCAGGCCCTGCTCGAAGGAGGTGTTCAGCGCGCCGAGCTCCTTGACCAGGGCGGCGGTGTTCTTCCGGTAGTCGGCGGCGTGGTCCGGGTCGGCCTTCTGCAGCGCCTTGCCGACGCCCTCGGCGATCTCGGCGTACTTGACCGGGTCGAGCCAGACGTGCGGGTCGAGGTGCTCGCCGCCCTCCTCCTCGGCGTGCTCACCCTCTTCCCCGGCGTGCTCGCCCTCCTCCTCGTGCGAGCCGCCGTGGTCGTGGCCGTCCTCGACGCCGAGGTCCTCCAGCGAGGTCAGCTTCGCCGCGTCGATCTTGGTCTCGGTGCCGGCCTGCTTCACCGCCTCGTCGACGGCGGGCTGGAGGCCGGAGAGATAGAGCGCCGCGTCGGACTCCTCCAGCTGGGCGCGCTGCTGGGCGCTGATGTCGAGGTCGTGCGGTTCCTGGCCGGGCTCGGTGAGGGTGGTGACGTTCACATGCTCGCCGCCGATCTTCTCGGCGAGGAACTGCATCGGGTAGAACGACGCGACGACGTCGAACTTGTCCGTGCTGCCCGCGGCCGAGCTGTCGGAGGAGCAGGCGGACAGGGTCCCGAGGGCGGCGGCGGTGGCGGCCGCGATCGCGATCCGGGATATATGAGGTCGTCGTACGTTCATGACACTCATTTTCAGCAAAGATGGAAACCATTGTCAACAAAGGTCGTGAACGGCCCACAGCCCGGACCGATTTGGTCGTGGGGCGGCCTGCGCCGGTAACCTGAAGCATTCGCTGGAAGCACCTCGCTTCGTCGCCCGTCGTCGTAATGAAGAGAGCACCGTGGCCGCCGACAAGATCGACACCATCGTCAGCCTGAGCAAGCGCCGTGGCTTCGTTTTCCCCTGCAGTGAGATCTACGGCGGTCAGCGCGCCGCCTGGGACTACGGGCCGCTGGGTGTCGAGCTCAAGGAGAACATCAAGCGTCAGTGGTGGCGCTACATGGTGACCTCGCGCGAGGACGTCGTCGGTATCGACTCCTCCGTGATCCTCGCCCCCGAGGTCTGGGTCGCCTCCGGCCACGTCGCCACGTTCACCGACCCGCTCACCGAGTGCACCTCCTGCCACAAGCGGTTCCGCGCGGACCACCTGGAGGAGGCGTACGAGGAGAAGAAGGGCCGCGCCCCCGAGAACGGCCTGGCCGACATCAACTGCCCCAACTGCGGCGTCAAGGGCCAGTTCACCGAGCCCAAGCAGTTCTCCGGCCTGCTCTCCACCCACCTCGGCCCCACCCAGGACTCCGGCTCCGTCGCCTACCTGCGTCCCGAGACCGCCCAGGGCATCTTCACCAACTTCGCCCAGGTGCAGACCACTTCGCGCCGCAAGCCGCCGTTCGGCATCGCCCAGATGGGCAAGTCCTTCCGCAACGAGATCACGCCCGGCAACTTCATCTTCCGCACCCGCGAGTTCGAGCAGATGGAGATGGAGTTCTTCGTCAAGCCGGGCGAGGACGAGAAGTGGCAGGAGTACTGGATGGAGCAGCGCTGGAACTGGTACACCGGCCTGGGCCTGCGCGAGGAGAACATGCGGTGGTACGAGCACCCGCAGGAGAAGCTCTCCCACTACTCCAAGCGCACCGCCGACATCGAGTACCGCTTCCAGTTCGGCGGCAGCGAGTGGGGTGAGCTGGAGGGCGTCGCCAACCGCACCGACTACGACCTCTCCGCCCACGCCAAGGCGTCCGGCCAGGACCTCTCCTTCTTCGACCAGGAGGCCGGCGAGCGCTGGACGCCGTACGTCATCGAGCCCGCGGCCGGTGTCGGCCGCACCATGCTCGCCTTCCTGCTCGACGCCTACGTCGAGGACGAGGCGCCCAACGCCAAGGGCAAGATGGAGAAGCGCACCGTGCTGCGCCTCGACCACCGCCTCGCCCCGGTGAAGGTCGCGGTCCTGCCGCTGTCCCGCAACGCGGAGCTGTCCCCGAAGGCCAAGGGCCTCGCCCAGGCGCTGCGCCAGCACTGGAACATCGAGTTCGACGACGCCGGCGCCATCGGCCGCCGCTACCGCCGCCAGGACGAGATCGGCACGCCGTACTGCGTCACCGTCGACTTCGACACGCTGGACGACAACGCCGTGACCGTGCGTGAGCGTGACTCGATGAAGCAGGAGCGGGTGTCGCTGGACCAGATCGAGGGCTACCTGGCCTCGCGTCTGATCGGCTGCTGACGCCGCCCGAACCGAACGCCGTACGGCCGCCGATCCCCTTCGGCGGCCGTACGGCGTTTTTCAACGCCCCTGGAGCGCTTCGACGTTGTCGCCGAACGTCCAGTTCTTCGAGCCGTCCCAGTTGATCGACCACGTCATCAGGCCCTTGAGCGCCGTGCCGTAGTGCCGCCAGACCTGGGCGACCAGGGACGGGGACATATGGCCGCCGCCGGCGCCGGGCTGGGCGGGCAGGCCGGGGACCTGCTTGTCGTAGGGCACCTTGACCGTCGTGCCCTGCACCACCAGGCCCTTGTTCAGGCAGTCTGTCTGGGCGACGAAGCCCTGGACGGTGCCGGCGGAGTAGGAGTCGCCGGAGCAGCCGTACATGCTGCCGTTGTAGTACTGCATGTTCAGCCACCACAGGCGGCCGTTGTCCGCGTACTTCTTGATGATCGGCAGGTAGGCGCCCCAGATCGAGCCGTAGACCACGCTGCCGCCGGTCACATAGGCCGTCTCCGGGGCCATCGTCAGGCCGAAGCCCGGAGGCATCCGGTCGAGGATGCCGTCGATGATGCGGATGAGGTTGGCCTGGGAGACGGAGAGGCGGTTGATGTCGCCGCTGCCGATCAGACCGGTCTCGATGTCGATGTCGATGCCGTCGAAGTTGTACCTCTTCAGGATCGGGACGATCGTCGCGACGAAACGGTCGGCGACGGCGGTGGAGCCCAGGTCGATCCCGGCCGTGGCGCCGCCGATGGAGAGCAGGATCGTCTGACCGGCCGCCTTGGCGGCGCACATCTCCGCCGGGGTGGCCACCTTCACGCCCACGTCCATGCCGTCCTCCCACAGCGCGGTGCCGTCGGAGCGGATGACGGGGAAGGCCGCGTTGATCACGTTGTAGCCGTGCGCGGCGATACGGGGGTCGGTGATCGGGGTCCAGCCGAAGGGCGGGTGGACGCCGTTCGCGGCGCCGTCCCAGTTCTCCCAGTAGCCCTGGAGGACCTTGCCGGAGGGGCGGGGTTTCACGGCGCAGGTGTCGGCGGCGGAGGCGGTGGGGGTGCTGGGGAGCTGGGTGAGGCCGAGCGTCGCGAGGGTCGCGGTGAGCAGGCCGAGGGTGCGGCGGAGCATACGGGCCTCCCGGTGGGGGTCGGTGAGGTGTCGCAGACATGACAGTCGCTTGGTCCAGACCTTCCGTCAAGAGGTCTGGACCAACCATCCTCGGCGGCTCGCGGCTGACAAGTATGGAGTGACAGATATTGAAATCTGTCAGCTGTCATGGCAAGGTGGATGCCATGACGATCCAGACACGCACCCTCGGCACCACCGGCCCCCAGGTCTCCGCGCTCGGCCTCGGCTGCATGGGCATGTCCGCGCTGTACGGCGAGGCGGACCGGGCCGAGTCCATCGCGACCGTCCACGCCGCCCTGGAGGCGGGCGTGACCCTCCTCGACACCGGCGACTTCTACGGCATGGGCCACAACGAGCTGCTGATCGGCGAGGCCCTGCGCACCGCTCCGGCCGCCCGGCGCGAACAGGCGCTGCTCAGCGTGAAGTTCGGCGCCCTGCGCGGCCCCGACGGCGAGTGGAGCGGCTACGACGGCCGCCCGGCCGCGGTGAAGAACTTCGCCGCCTACTCGCTCCAGCGCCTGGGCGTCGACCACATCGACGTCTACCGCATCGCCCGCCTCGACCCGGCCGTCCCCGTCGAGGAGACCGTCGGCGCGATCGCCGAGCTGGTCGAGAAGGGCTACGTCCGCCACATCGGCCTCAGCGAGATCGGCGCCGACACCCTGCGCCGGGCCGCCGCCACCGCCCCGATCGCCGACCTCCAGATCGAGTACTCCCTGATCTCCCGCGGCATCGAGCAGGAGGTCCTGCCGACCGCCCGCGAGCTCGGCGTCGCGATCACCGCGTACGGCGTCCTCTCCCGCGGCCTGATCTCCGGCCACTTCAGCGCCGACCGGCAGCTGGGCGCGGGCGACTTCCGGGCCGCCTCGCCCCGCTTCCAGGGCGAGAACCTGCGGCACAACCTGAACCTCGTCGAGGCCCTGCGCAAGATCGCCGAGCAGAAGGGCGTGAGCGTCGCGCAGATCGCCATCGCCTGGGTGCTCTCCCGCGGCGAGGACATCGTCCCGCTGGTCGGCGCCCGCACCCGCGAGCGGCTCACCGAGTCCCTCGGCGCGCTGCGCGTCACGCTGGACGCGGCCGACCTCGCCGCGATCGAGGAGGCGGTCCCGGCCGGCGCGGCGGCCGGCGAGCGCTACCCGGCCGCACAGATGGCTCACCTCGGGACCGAGTGACCGCGCCGGGTACGGTCTAGAGCATGGCAGCGACCAGCGAGACCCTGACCGCCGAGCGCATCCTCGAGGCGACCGAGGAGGTGCTGCGCCGCCACGGACCGGCCAAGGCCACCGTGGTCGACGTGGCCCGTGTGCTCGGCGTCAGCCACGGCAGCGTCTACCGGCACTTCCGCACCAAGGCGGCGCTGCGCGAGGCGGTCACCAAGCGCTGGCTGGACCGTACCTCCGAGGCCCTCCTGGCGATCGTCGACGAGGACCGCGACCCCGAGGCCCGGCTGCGCGACTGGCTCGCCACGCTGTTCGCGGCCAAGCGGCGGAAGGCCGGGGCCGACCCCGAGCTGTTCGCCACGTACATGGTGCTCACCGGGGAGAACGGCGCCGCCGTCGGCGAGCACATCGCCGACCTCACCGGCCAGCTCGCCCGCATCATCGCGGCGGGCCTCGCCGAGGGCACCTTCGCCGCCGCCGACGCGGACACCGCCGCCCGCGCGGTGTTCCAGGCCACCGGCCGCTTCCACGACCCCTGTTACGCCAAGGAGTGGGAACAGCCGGGCATCGAGCAGGAGTTCACGGCCCTGGTCGATCTGGTGCTGCGGGGGCTGCGCGCCTGACATGCGGCCGGGAGGCACGGGCGGCGACCGCCAGCGCCGCGGCGGACAGGGCGAGGCCCGCGGCCGCGGGGTTCCTCCACGCGTACGCCGGGTCCGCCGCGTAGGTGCTGCCGTCCTCGCGGACGCAGGTGAAGGCCGGCGGCAGGTAGGACACGCGGTGGTCGATCAGGCCGTGCACGGTCTCCGGCGGTTCGTCGTCACGGCAGGCCGGGGCCGGGACCGAGTCCGTGCCCTTGCCGACCTCGTAGTCGGACGCCGCCACGTCGGCGAGCCCCAGGAAGTAGACGGCCGCGGCCCCGGCGGCGGCCAGCTGGGCGGCCCGCCGGGGGACATGCCACCGCCAGGGCTCGGGACGCCCCGGCAGGACGGCGCCGAGCAGCCCGAGGAAGGCGGCGATCACGCCGATCGCGGCGGCGAGGAAGGCGAGCAGGGCGAGCAGCATGATCACGGGCGCGTGGTCCCTCCGCCGACGGGGTGGGCGTGCATCCGCCCACCCCACCAGGCGCGCGCCTCTCTGGCTGTGACGGAAGCCACTCCTGCGGTCACGGCGGCTCAGTCGATCTCCCGCGGCAGCCGCAGGCTCAGCAGACCCGTCACCGCGATCCCCGCGATCTGCACCAGCAGCGTCGTCACCAGCGCGTCCCGCATGCCCATGGACGGGATCAGGGACAGGAACAGCGAGCCGAGCGTGGCCACACCGATTGCCAGCGCCGACTGCTGGGTGGTGCTCATGACGCCGCCGCCCACCCCGGCCCGTGCCGGCGGCACCTCGGAGAGCACGACCCGGTAGATCACCGGCAGCTGCAACGCCTGCCCGGCCCCGGCCAGCGCCCCGCCCGGCAGCAGCGCCAGGACGTCCGGGTCGGGCCAGGTCCGGCGGAAGGCCAGCGCCAGCAGACCGACGCCCAGCGCCTGGAGCACCGCCCCGGCGGTCACCACCCGGGTGCCGTACCGCCGCACCAGCCGCGGCCCGGCGAGCGAGAACACGAAGAACACCACCGCCAGCGGCGCCAGCGCCACCCCCGCCGCGACCGGCCCGAGCCCCGCGCCCCGCTGCAGGGCCACCGCGACGACGAACATGAAGCCGCTGAAGCCGATCGAGAACGGCAGGATCATCACCAGCCCGCGCCGCAGCGAGGTCAGCGCGAACAGGCTCGGCGGCACCAGCGGCGTACGGCCCGCCCGGTCCGCCCGGCGCTCCACCGCGTAGAAGGCCGCCGCCGCGAACGGGAACGCGGCCAGCGACAGCCAGGTCCACAGCGGCCAGCCCGCCGCCCTGCCCTCGGTGAGCGGGGCCAGCAGCGCCAGCAGGGCCACCGCCAGCAGCACCGTGCCGGGGCCGTCCACCGGCTCCGGACGCGGCGAGCGGGTCTCCGGCAGGGTGCGCCCGGCCAGCGCAAGGCCGGCCAGCACGACCGGCACGTTCACCAGGAACACCGTGCGCCAGCCGAGGCCCGCCACGTCCGCGGCGACCAGCAGACCGCCCAGGATCTGCCCGGCCACCATCGCCAGCCCGGCCGTCGCCCCGTACAGCCCCATCGCCCGCGCCCGGCGCGGACCCGACGTGGTCGCCTGCACGGTGGCCAGCACCTGCGGCAGCAGCACCGCGGACGCCGCGCCCTGCGCGATCCGGGCCGCCACCAGGCTCCACGCGCCCGGCGCAAGCCCGCACGCCAGCGAGGTCACACCGAAGGCCGCCATGCCGCCCAGGAACAGCCTCCGCCGCCCGAACCGGTCGCCGAGCCGCCCGCCGAGCACCAGCAGCACGGCGTACGCGACGCCGTACCCGGCGACGACGAGCTCAAGGACCGCCTCGCTCGCCGCGAGATCGCGGCCGATGTCGGGCAGGGCCACATTGACGATGAAGAAGTCGACGAGCGGGAGCGCCCCGCCGAGCAGCACCGTGAACAGTCCGAGATCGCCCAGCGCGGGTGTCGGCGCCTGGGGACGGACCTGGTGGGTAGGGGTCGTCTGAGTCACGCCGACGAGCCTGCGGCGCCGCCCAGCCTGGTACCAGAGTGTCCTTGTCCTGGTACCAGGAGTACCTGGCAACAGGATGCGGGGCCCGGCACGATGGGATCATGACGACCGAGGTGCGGCGGCACGAACTCGCCGCCTTTCTGCGCCATCGCCGCGAGCACATCAGCCCCGAGCAGGTGGGCCTGCCCCGCGGCCGCCGGCGCCGCACGCCCGGACTGCGCCGCGAGGAGGTCGCCCAGCTGTCCGCCGTCGGCGTCACCTGGTACACCTGGCTCGAACAGGCGCGCCCCATCCAGGTGTCCGTCCAGGTCCTCGACGCGCTCGCGCGTGCGCTGCGGCTCGACGCCAACGAGCGCGCCCACCTCTTCCAGCTCGCCGGGGCGGTGGACCCCACGCCCGCCACCAGCTGTCCCTCGGTGACCGAGGCCATGCGGGGCGTGCTGGAGCAGCTGGAGCCGTATCCGGCGTGTCTGCAGAACAGCAGGTACGACATCCTCGCCTACAACCGCACCTACGGGATGCTGCTGTGCGACCTGGACGCGGTGCCGGCCCAGGACCGCAACTGCCTGATCCTGTCGTACACGCACGACGAGTGGCGGTCCTCGATCGTGCATCTGGAGGAGGTCCAGCGGCTGATGGCCGCGCGGTTCCGTGCGGCCATGGCCGGGCATCTCGGGGAACCGGCCTGGAAGATGCTGCTCAAGCGGTTGCGGGCGGAGTCGGAGGAGTTCCGCGAGGCGTGGGAGCGGCACGAGGTGGTGGCGCATCGGAGCAAGCGGAAGCAGTTCCTCAACCGGCATGTGGGGCTCGTCACCGTGGACCACACGGATCTGTGGCTCGCGCCGGAGGCGGGGCCCCGGATGGTGACCTACGTGCCGGCGGACGAGGTGAGCCGCGAGCGGCTGGAGCGGCTGCACGCGATGGCGGTCGCCCGCGCCCGGCACACCGGAGAGGTGTCCGCCGCGCAGGGCACAATGGAGTAATGCCCACGACCACCTCACCCCTCCAGATCGGTCCGCACACCGTCGAGCCGCCCGTCGTCCTCGCCCCCATGGCCGGGATCACCAACGCACCCTTCCGGACGCTGTGCCGGGAGTTCAGCGGGGGCAAGGGGCTGTTCGTCAGCGAGATGATCACCACGCGGGCGCTGGTCGAGCGCAACGACAAGACCATGCAGCTGATCCACTTCGACGCGAGCGAGCGGCCGCGGTCGATCCAGCTGTACGGGGTCGACCCGGTGACCGTCGGCAAGGCGGTGCGGATGATCGTCGAGGAGGACCTCGCCGATCACATCGACCTCAACTTCGGGTGCCCCGTGCCCAAGGTCACCCGCAAGGGCGGCGGCTCGGCGCTGCCGTACAAGCGCAACCTGCTGCGGGCGATCCTGCGGGAGGCCGTGAGCGGGGCCGGGGACCTGCCGGTGACGATGAAGATGCGCAAGGGCATCGACGACGACCACCTGACCTACCTGGACGCCGGGCGGATCGCCGTCGAGGAGGGCGTCACCGCCATCGCGCTGCACGGCCGCACCACCGCCCAGCACTACGGCGGCACCGCCGACTGGGAGGCCATCGCCCGGCTGAAGGAGCATGTGCCGGAGATCCCCGTGCTCGGCAACGGCGACATCTGGTCGGCCGAGGACGCGCTGCGCATGGTTCGGGAGACCGGGTGCGACGGTGTCGTGGTCGGGCGCGGATGCCTGGGCCGCCCCTGGCTGTTCGCCGACCTGGTGGCCGCCTTCGAGGGGCGTACGGACGCCGTCGCGCGGCCCTCGCTGCGGGAGGTCGCCGACGTCATGCTGCGGCACGCCACCCTGCTCGGTGAGTGGATCGGGGACGAGGCACGCGGGGTCATCGACTTCCGCAAGCATGTCGCCTGGTACCTCAAGGGCTTCTCGGTCGGCTCCGAGATGCGCAAGCGGCTGGCGATCACGTCGTCGCTGGCGGAGCTGCGCGCCGGGCTCGACGAGCTGGACCTGGACCAGCCGTGGCCGGTGGGCGCCGACGGGCCGCGCGGGCGCACGTCCGGCAACAACCGGGTGGTGCTGCCCGACGGCTGGCTGAAGGACCCGTACGACTGCGCGGGCGTGAGCGAGGACGCCGAGCTGGACACCTCCGGCGGCTGATCAGCCCCGCGCGGGGGTCGAGCCGTAGGCCCGCAGAAAGCGGTCGCGGAACGCGCTCATCCGCCACACCGGGGCGTCCCGGGCGGGCTCCAGACCGTCCGTCCAGCCCCAGCCGGCGATCTTCTCCAGCACCCGCGGGTCCTTGGCCACGACCGAGACGGGCACGTCCCGGCTCGCGCCGCTGCCGCTGACCCGGGCGATCGGCTGATGGTCGCCGAGGAAGACCAGGACGGTGTCCTCGGTGCCGTAGCGCTCCAGCCACTGCGTCAGGCTCGTCACCGAGTACCGCACCGAGCGGCCGTACTCCTCCTTGGAGCGGGCCGAGCTGGAGATCACGTCCGCCGGGTCGGCGCCCCGCGCCTCGATGTCCGCGAAGATCCGGCCGTCGCCCAGCTCGTCCCAGCCGACGGGCTCCGGAAGCGGCGCCCAGGGCTGGTGGCTGGAGGTGAGGATGATCTCCGCCATCAGCGGCCCCCGCCCCTCGCGTCCGTGCTCCAGCCGCTGGAACGCCTCCAGGGCGAACTGGTCCGGCATCGTCGACCAGCTGAACCTCGGGCCCCGGTAGCCGAGGCGATGGGCGTCGTAGACGTGGTCGAGGCCGTAGAACTCCGCCTCCGGCCATGCCTTGCGCACGCCCGGCATGATGCCGACGGTCCGCCACGCGCCCGTCCTGCGGAACGCCTCGGTGAGGGTGAGGCGGTCGCTGGTGGTGGCCGTGCGGTAGCGCTGCTGGTTGGCGATCCACAGCCCGGACAGGAACGTGGAGTGCCCCAGCCAGCTGCCGCCGCCGTACGTCGACGAGGTCAGCCAGCCGCTCCTGGCCCGGAAGCCCGCCCTCGCCAGAGCCTCGGTGCGCGCGTCCAGGGTGCGCCGGACGCCGGGGGCGATCGCCGGGTCCTCGATCGCGCTGCGGCCGTAGCTCTCGATGAACGTGAAGATCACGTCCTTGCCCCGCAGATCCGGCACGAGCCGGGCGCCCGGCGTGGCGCCGAAGGTGTCCCTCCGCGCCTCCCGCGCGAACTCCGCCTCGTCCCGCAGCGTCAGCTGCACCCGCCGCGCCTGGCTCAGCGCGGCCTGCGCGGCCCGGTCGGAGGCGAACGGCACACCGGCGATCCGCAGGCCCAGGGAGGCGCAGGTGATCCACACCGTCGCGGAGACCAGGACGCCGAGGGTGGCCCGCGAGCGGTGCCGGTCCAGGGCCGCGGCGAGCCGCGCCGTGGCCCAGGCGAGTACGGCGAACAGGGCGCCCACGGCCAGGTAGGCCCCGGCCGTCAGGGCCAGCGTGGCCGTGCCGCCGAGGGTGTCCCGCAGATAGGCGTGCGCGTCGTCGAGCAGCTCCCAGTCGAGGACGGGGTTGAAACCGCGGCCCAGATACTCGCGGAAGCCGATGTCCAGGAGGTTCAGCACGGTCAGCGCGGCCAGGGCGAAGCCGAGGACCACCGCCACCGGGGTGCGGGCGCGGCGCGGGACCCCGAGGAGCACGATGGCGCCGATGACCGCCTCGCCGGGCAGCCGCAGGAAGCGCAGCGGGCGCAGCGCGGCGAGCGCGTTGGGCAGCAGCAGCGCCCCCAGCACCAGCACCGCGCAGCACGCCGTGATCGCGATCTGCCGGGTACCGCCCTTCACCCCGAGCCCCTTCCGTGACGAGGACGGCGGGCCCGGCACGAGGAGCCGGGCCCGCCGCCTGTTCGTACGGGCCGCCGCGGGGATGCGTTCAGCCGGGGCTACACCCCTCCCACCGCCGTCAGCAGGGCGAGGGGGGTGGCGGCGGCGCGGGACTCGCGGACGCACGCGTGCGGGTAGGGGACCGGTTCGGCGTGGGTGTCGCGGCTGTAGCCGGCCAGGACCTCCGGGAGGCGGTGGCCCATGGCGGCGGCCGCGTCGACGAGGGCGTGGGCGACGGTGCGGGCCTCGTCGTGCAGGCCGTAGCGGGCGAGGCCGAGGGCGATCAGGGCGTTGTCGTGCGGCCACACCGAGCCGCGGTGGTAGGACAGGGGATGGTAGGCCCCCTGGCCGGCGGCGAGGGTGCGCACGCCCCAGCCGGAGAAGAAGTCCGGCTCCAGCAGGCGCCGGCCGACCAGTTCCCCGTACTCCTTGTCCAGCAGCCCGGACCACAGCAGATGCCCCGCGTCCGAGGCCAGCGCGTCCACCTGGCGGCCCTCGCCGTCCAGGGCGAGCGCCGGGAAGGAGCGGTCGTGCATCCAGAAGTCCCGCTGGAAGCGGTCGCGCAGATCGGCGGCGGCCTGTTCCAGGAGGTCCGCGTACGTCCGGTCCTCCCACACCGTGCGGGCCAGCCAGGCCGTGCGGCGCAGGGCGTCGTAGGCGTAGCCCTGGGCGCCGGCCGCCATGACCGCGCCCGAGGGGCGGCTGCCGTCGGCCCGGCAGATGGCGCCGGGGGAGTCCTTCCAGTTCTGGTTGGCGAGGCCGCCCTTGTCGGCGCGGTAGACGAGATAGCCGCGGGAGGTCAGGCCGCCGTGGTCGAGCATCCAGCCGATCGCGGCGCGGGCGTGGGACTGGAGCCGGCGGGCGAGCGCCGGGTCGCCGGTGTGCTCGGTGTAGGCGCCGAGCAGCACCAGGAACAGCGGGGTGGCGTCCACCGAGCCGTAGTAGCGGCCGTAGGGCACCTGGTGGAAGAAGGCCAGTTCACCGTGGCGCACCTCGTGGACGATCTTGCCGGGCTGGGCCGCGGACGCCGGTCCGCCGCCCTCCCCGGCCTGGGCGGCGGCGAGCGCGGGCAGGGTCGCGGCGGCCAGCTGCGGCCGGTAGGGCAGCGCGAACAGGGAGGTCAGCAGGGCGTCCCGGCCCAGCAGGGTGAGGAACCAGGGGGCGCCCGCGGCCGGGACGCGCAGCTCCTCGCCGTCCGGGCCGGTGGCCGGCACCTGGAGCGCGGCCAGGTCGGCCAGGCCCCGGGCGCAGGCGGCGGCCAGCTCGGGCCGCCCGGTCGGGAAGGCCACGCCCTCCATGAACCGCTCCTCCAGAGCGCGCAGCCGGCGGTGCACCCCGGCCGGGGAGGCCGGCACCCGCAGCGCGCGCCGCTCCCCGTGCGGCCGGGCCACCACGCGCAACGTCAGTTCGGCGGTGCCGTACGCCTCCAGCTCCAGCGTCCACACCAGGCGGCGGGCGCCGGTGCCGGTCTCCTCCACGCCGTCCGGCGCGGGTTCGGCGCTCACCGTGGTGCGGGAGAGCCAGACGCCGCGCTGATAGGTGAACTCCACGCCGTGGCCGAGGGCCTGGCGGTGGCGGACCGCGCCGGGCTTGGCGTAGGTGCGGTGGTCGGAGCGCAGCTCGAACTGGTCGGCGAAGTCGGCGTCCGCGGTGATCGCTAGCCGCAGGGTGGCCGGCACCGGGCGGTTGCTGGTGATGCGCAGGGTCTCCACGAACGAGCTGTCGGCGACGGCCTGTTCACGGAACAGCGTGTACGCGGCGGGCTCCAGCCGGCCGCCGCGCGGGACCAGCACACAGCGGGCCGTGTCACCGTCGGCGACCGGGGTCAGCGTCTCGGGCACGGCCCCGTCGACCGTGAGCTGCCACCGGCTCAGGTGCCGGGCGTCGCGCACGAACAGCCCGTCGGGGATGGTGCCGCCCCGGACACCGCTGATGTCCCCGCCGTCGCCCACGGCGGCGAACGTCCCGCCGTACAGGAGCAGATGCTGCCGATCGGTCATCCCCGGTCCCCTCCCTTGTTCCTCGTGTCCCGCATGTCGGTGGTGCCGGACGCCGCGCTGCGCAGCAGGTCGAGCGTGAGCGCTGCGGTCCAGCCGAAGCCGGTGGCGCCGCATGCCTCGCCGGTGTACGGGTCGACGTACTCGGCGAAGCCGCTGGTCTCGGCGGTGTGCAGCAGCGCGCGGCGCAGCGCGTCGGCGCGCTCGTGCTCGCCGTGGGTGCGCAGGCCGCGCTCCAGCAGCCAGTTGGTGTTGAACCAGGCCGGTCCGCGCCAGTAGCGGTGCCGGTCGAATGCCTCGCCGAGCAGGTCGTAGCTGGGGGCGAGGCGGGTGGTGGTGCCCAGGCCGAAGTGCGGGCCGGTCAGGGTGCGCACCAGGGCGGCGGTCACCTCGCGCGGCAGTGTGGGCAGGAGCAGCGGGATCAGCCCGGAGACGCCGCGTTCGGGGACGAGGCCGCCGCCGCGCAGGTCCCGGCACAGGAACAGGCCGGACGCCGGGTCCCACAGCCGGTCGATCAGGGCCGCGGTCAGGCGCTGGGCGCGGGCGTGGCGGGCCGTGCCGGTCGCGCCGAGCTCGTGGGCGATCCGGGCCAGGGCGTGCTCGGAGGCGATGAGGAGGGCGTTGAACGCGGGGTCCTCGACGGCGAAGGCGGGGACGTCCGAGGGGCGCCGGTGCTGCCGGGGGTCGCCCGGCGCATCGGCGTACCCCCGGTCCCGGTAGTCCGCCGCCAGCCGCACGTACCGCCCGTAGTCCAGGTCCGTCGGCCGGTCCTCCGCGGCCCCGTGGTCGAGGTCGGCGCGGCGGAAGGAGCGGGTCGGGGCGGGGGTGACGCGGGCGAGCGGCGTGTCCCAGCTGGGGGCGTTGTCCATGCCCTGCTCCCAGGGGTGGACGACGGCGGCGAGCCCGGCGCCGCCGAGGTCGCGGCGGTGCAGCAAGTACCGGTGCCAGGCGGCCAGTCGGGGGTGGAGGCGGGCCAGGAAGCCGCGGGCGCGGGAGAGTTCGGGGTCGGCCAGGTGCACCAGCCAGGCGGCGAGCGCGTGCACGGGCGGCTGCACGATCCCGGAGGTCTCCACCGCGCGCGGGGCGCCCGCGGCGCGCCCGGCCGTGGAGGAGCGCCAGAAGTCGGGGCTCGGGAAGTACGCGTCGAGCGGTACGGCGGGGTTGAAGACGATGTGCGGGACGCGCCCGTCGGCCCACTGGGCGGACAGCAGCGTCTCCAGCTCGGTCTGCGCCCGTAACGGGGACAGATGACGCAGGCCGATCGCGATGAACGCCGAGTCCCAGGACCACTGGTGGGGGTAGAGGCCGCGGGAGGGCACCGTGGAGGTCCCCGTCCAGTTCTCCTCCAGCACCCGCGCCGCGCCGAGGTGCAGCGGATCGGCGAGGACGGCCGGATCGGGTGCGGCGACCGTCTCGGCCGGGCGGGCGGTCAGCTGGGCAGTGCGATCCACTCGGGGCTCCCGCAAGAATGACACCGGCGCCACCGCCGGGCAGTTCGGCAGTGGCCACCGGAGAGTTACGCCTATTTAACACGCAAAACTCAATATGTAATGCAAGGTTGAGAAACACAAGGGGGTGCGCAATGACGGCCAGGAGTCAGGCGAGCGCGGGCGAACTGCTCGAACTGGTGCGCAGTGGACGCGCCACCACGCGCGGCGCGCTGCAGCAGGTGACCGGGTTGTCCCGGGCCACCGTCGGCCAGCGCCTGGACCGGCTGTTCCGCGCGGGCTGGCTGCGCGAGGGGGCGGGCGGGCCGGTGGACTCCCCGCTCGGCGGGCGCCCCTCGATCACCCTGGAGTTCGACGGGGAGCACGCGGTCGTGCTGGCCGCCGACCTGGACACCCGGCACGCCCGCGCGGCCCTGCTGTCCCTCACCGGGGAGATCCGCGCCGAGCGCGGCGGCACCCTGGTGATCGAGGACGGCCCCGACGCGGTGCTCGGCGAGCTCGGGCGCTGGTTCGCCGGGCTGCTGGCCGAGGCGGGGCACCGGCCCGAGGAGGTGTGCGGCATCGGGCTCGCGGTGCCGGGCCCGGTGGACAACGAGACCGGCCGGGTGGTGCAGCCGCCGATCATGCCGGGCTGGGACGGCTACGACATAAGGGGCCGCCTGGCCAGGGCGTTCACCGAGCACACGGGCGCGGGTGCGGTGCCGGTGCTGGTGGACAACGACGCCAACCTCATGGCGTACGGCGAACAGCGCACCGCGCACCCGGACTGCTCGGCCTTCGTGCTGGTGAAGGTCTCCACCGGGATCGGCGCCGGCGTGGTCGTCGACGGCTCGGTGTACCGGGGCGTCGACGGCGGTGCCGGGGACATCGGGCACATCCGGGTCCCGGAGGGCGCCCAGGCGCTGTGCCGGTGCGGCTCCTACGGCTGTCTGGCCGCCGTCGCCAGCGGTGGTGCCCTGGCCCGGCGGCTGACCGAGGCGGGGGTGCCGGCGGCCTCCGGCTCGGATGTGCGGGCGCTGCTCGCGGCCGGGCACCCGGAGGCGGTGGGGTTCGCCCGGGAGGCGGGGCGGCTGGTGGGGGAGGTGCTGGCGACGGTGGTGACCCTGCTCAATCCGGGGGTGCTGATGATCGCCGGGGATCTGGCGGGGACGCCGTTCCTGACCGGGGTGCGCGAGCTGCTGTACCAGCGGGCGCTGTCGCGCTCCACGGCTCATCTGGACATCGTCACCTCCCGCCTGGGGGAGCGGGCGGGGCTGGTGGGGGCCGGGGCGCTGGTCGTGGAGCATCTGTACGCACCCGAGCGGGCCGAGGAGCGGTTGCGGGCGCTGGGGGTGTGACGCGCTGGTGACGGGCGTGTCTCCGGTCCTTCTCGGCGGTCCGGATGGTGATATCCCGGCGCCTATGAGAGCGTGATTCTCGCCACCCTTGATAAGGGTTGCGCTCAGATGAGCGGATCATGGGCGACTGCACTTCCTCAAGGGGTGGCACTGAGTGCCACCCCTTGATCGTTCATCGATCGAAATCAGACGTGTCGGAGAGTGCTCAGATGAGCGGTATCTGCGGTCCGTGAGCGTTGATGCATTCAAGAAGTGAACACAAAGCGCCCGCTTGGGTTACCACCTGTTGACTTTCGATCTGGTGGCGGACCGCTGGTTACGGGCGCATGACGCACGAGTGGACGTACCCAGACGCCTTCGATCTGGGTATGTTCCTCGCCGTCAGGGCAGCCACCGCGTCCTCCAGGAGTTGGGACCCGTGTCGGAAAATCAAAAGTTCGTTTACGACTTCACCGAGGGCAACAAGGACCTCAAGGACCTTCTCGGCGGTAAGGGTGCAAACCTCGCCGAGATGACCAACCTGGGTCTTCCCGTCCCGCCGGGCTTCACCATCACCACCGAGGCATGCAAGGTCTACCTCGACAGCGGCGAGGAGCCGGTGGCACTGCGTGACGAGGTGAGCGCGCATCTCGCCGCCCTCGAAGAGCGCATGGGCAAGAAGCTCGGCCAGGCCGACAACCCCCTCCTCGTGTCGGTCCGTTCGGGCGCCAAGTTCTCCATGCCCGGCATGATGGACACGGTCCTCAACATCGGCCTCTCCGACAAGTCGGTGCAGGGCCTGGCCAAGCAGGCCGGCGACGACCGGTTCGCCTGGGACTCCTACCGCCGCCTGATCCAGATGTTCGGCAAGACCGTCCTCGGCGTCGACGGCGAGCTGTTCGAGGAGGCCCTCGACAAGGCCAAGGACGCCAAGAAGGTCACGGTCGACACCGACCTCGAGGCCGCGGACCTCAAGAAGCTGGTCACCACCTTCAAGAAGATCGTCAAGAAGGAGACCGGCCGGGACTTCCCGCAGGACCCGCGCGAGCAGATGGACCTCGCCATCAAGGCGGTCTTCGACTCGTGGAACGGCGACCGCGCCAAGCTCTACCGCCGCCAGGAGCGCATCCCGCACGACCTGGGCACCGCGGTCAACGTCTGCTCCATGGTCTTCGGCAACCTCGGCCCCGACTCCGGCACCGGTGTCGCCTTCACCCGCGACCCCGCCTCCGGCCACCAGGGCGTCTACGGCGACTACCTCCAGAACGCCCAGGGCGAGGACGTGGTCGCGGGCATCCGCAACACGGTCCCGCTCGCGGACCTGGAGTCGATCGACAAGAAGTCGTACGACCAGCTGATGCAGATCATGGAGACCCTGGAGAACCACTACAAGGATCTCTGCGACATCGAGTTCACCATCGAGCGCGGCCAGCTCTGGATGCTCCAGACCCGCGTCGGCAAGCGCACGGCGGGCGCCGCCTTCCGTATCGCGACCCAGCTGGTGGACCAGGGCCTGATCGACGAGGCCGAGGCGCTGCAGCGCGTCACCGGCGCCCAGCTCGCCCAGCTGATGTTCCCGCGCTTCGACGAGAGCGCCAAGGTCCAGCAGGTCGGCCGGGGCATCGCCGCCTCGCCGGGTGCCGCGGTCGGCAAGGCGGTCTTCGACTCGTACACCGCCGTGAAGTGGTCCCGCTCCGGCGAGAAGGTCATCCTGATCCGCCGCGAGACCAACCCCGACGACCTCGACGGCATGATCGCGGCCGAGGGCATCCTGACCTCCCGCGGCGGCAAGACCTCCCACGCGGCCGTCGTCGCCCGCGGCATGGGCAAGACCTGTGTCTGCGGCGCCGAGGAGCTGGAGGTCGACACCAAGCGCCGCCGGATGACCGTGCCCGGCGGACACGTCGTCGAGGAGGGCGACGTCATCTCCATCGACGGCTCCTCCGGCAAGGTCTACCTGGGCGAGGTCCCGGTCGTGCCCTCCCCGGTCGTGGAGTACTTCGAGGGCCGGATGCACCCCGGCGCCGACGACGCCGACGAGCTGGTCCAGGCCGTGCACCGGATCATGGCGTTCGCCGACCGCAAGCGCCGGCTGCGCGTACGCGCCAACGCCGACAACGCCGAGGACGCGCTGCGCGCCCGCCGGTTCGGCGCCCAGGGCATCGGTCTGTGCCGCACCGAGCACATGTTCCTCGGCGACCGGCGCGAGCTGGTGGAGCGGCTGATCCTGGCCGACACCGAGGAGGAGCGCGACGAGGCCCTGGCGCAGCTGCTGCCGCTGCAGAAGAAGGACTTCGTGGAGCTGTTCTCCGCGATGGACGGCCTGCCGGTGACCGTGCGCCTGCTCGACCCGCCGCTGCACGAGTTCCTGCCCGACATCACCGAGCTGTCGGTCCGCGTGGCCCTCGCCGAGTCCCGGCAGGAGCCGCACGAGAACGACCTGCGTCTGCTCCAGGCCGTCCACCGCCTGCACGAGCAGAACCCGATGCTGGGTCTGCGCGGCGTACGCCTCGGCCTGGTCATCCCCGGCCTGTTCACCATGCAGGTCCGCGCGATCGCCGAGGCGGCCGCCGAGCGCAAGAACGCCAAGGGCGACCCGCGCGCGGAGATCATGATCCCGCTCGTCGGCACCGTCCAGGAGCTGGAGTTCGTCCGCGAGGAGGCCGACCAGGTCATCGCCGAGGTCGAGACCGCCACCGGCACCGACCTGAAGCTGTCCATCGGCACGATGATCGAGCTGCCGCGCGCCGCGGTGACCGCCGGTCAGATCGCCGAGGCCGCGGAGTTCTTCTCCTTCGGCACCAACGACCTGACCCAGACGGTGTGGGGCTTCAGCCGGGACGACGTCGAGGCGAGCTTCTTCACCGCGTACCTGGAGAAGGGCATCTTCGGGGTGTCGCCGTTCGAGACGATCGACAAGGACGGCGTCGGCTCCCTGGTCAAGCAGGCCGCGAAGGCCGGCCGCGAGACCCGCCCCGACATCAAGCTCGGCGTCTGCGGCGAGCACGGCGGCGACCCCGAGTCGGTCCACTTCTTCCACGAGGTCGGCCTGGACTACGTCTCCTGCTCCCCGTTCCGCATCCCGGTGGCCCGCCTCGAGGCCGGCCGCGCCGCGACACAGGCGGAGGGCAGCGACCACCGCTGACCGAGAGGGCGGCGAGCTGCTCGCCGTCCCGCAATACCCCGGAGCCGCCGTCGGTCCCCGACCCTCAGAACCGATCGGCGGCGGCCCCGGACCACGGAAAGGGGCGGCACCCGTGCGGGGGTGCCGCCCCTTCGTGCTGCCCGGGGCCGCGCCCCTGCCTGCGCGTAGCCGGTGGGACGCGGTGAGGCGCGCACCCGGTCGGCGGCGGGTGCGCGCCTCGTGGGGAGGGGCGGGTCAGGAGGCGCGGACCTCGTAGGTCGGTACGGAGACCGTGTCGTCGTCGAGGCAGGCGCCGGTCTCCAGGTCGAAGCGCTGCTTCAGCAGGGGGGAGGCGACGTAGGGGCGGCCCTGGTGGGTGCCGGTGAGGCCGCGGGAGAGGACGGCCGCGCCGGCGAACGGGTCGCGGTTGTCGATGGCGTACAGCCGGTCCGCGCGGTCGCGGAAGAGGGCGACCTGACGGCCGTCGGGGAGCAGGGCGGCCACGCCCCGGCCGGGCTGGAGCCGGCCGAGGTCGCAGACGGTCAGCCAGTCGTCCGCCAGACGGATCTGAACCTTCAGGTCGGTCTGCTCGGGTGCCATGGTCATCGCTGCGCGCTTCCTTCCAGGGGACGGGTGCCGATGGTGAGCATCGGGAGGTCCGGCTTGATCTGGTCCCGCTCGGGGACGAAGGCCACGACGGGGTCGGGCGTGTCGGGGGCGTTCACGAAGGACACGAACCGGGCGAGCTTCTCGGGGTCGTTGATGGTCTCCGCCCACTCGTCGCGGTACGCGGCCACATGGTCGGCCATCAGCGACTCCAGCTCCGCGCAGATGCCGAGCGAGTCCTCCACGACCACGTCGCGCACATGGTTCAGGCCGCCGGGGATGCGCTCCAGCCAGGTGGAGGTGCGCTCCAGACGGTCCGCCGTGCGGATGTAGAACATCAGGAACCGGTCGATCAGACGGATCAGTTCCTCGTCGTTGAGGTCCTGGGCCAGCAGGTCCGCGTGGCGGGGCGTGGCGCCGCCGTTGCCGCCGACGTACAGGTTCCAGCCGTTGGCCGTGGCGATCACGCCGAAGTCCTTGGACTGGGCCTCCGCGCACTCGCGCTGGCAGCCGGAGACCGCCGACTTCAGCTTGTGCGGGGAGCGCAGGCCGCGGTAGCGCAGCTCCAGGTCGATCGCCATGCGCACCGAGTCCTGCTGGCCGTAGCGGCACCAGGTGGAGCCCACGCAGGACTTCACCGTGCGCAGCGCCTTGCCGTAGGCGTGGCCGGACTCGAAGCCGGCGTCCACCAGCCGGGTCCAGATCAGCGGCAGCTGTTCGACGCGGGCGCCGAACAGGTCGATGCGCTGACCTCCGGTGATCTTGGTGTAGAGGCCGAAGTCGCGGGCGATCTCGCCGATCACGATCAGTTTCTCCGGGGTGATCTCACCGCCGGGGATACGAGGGACGACGGAGTACGACCCGTTCTTCTGGAGGTTGGCCAGGAAGTGGTCGTTGCTGTCCTGGAGGGCCGCCTGCTCGCCGTCCAGGACGTACACGCTGGCGCCGATGGTCGGGGCGAGGGAGGCGATGATCGAGCCGACGGCGGGCTTGCAGACCTCGCAGCCCTCGCCGCCGCGGGCCTCCTCACGGCCGTAGCGGTCGAGCAGCTCCTGGTAGGAGTTGATGCGCAGGGCGAGGACGATCTCGTACAGCTCCTCGCGGGTCTGCGAGAAGTCCGGGCACAGGCCCTTGTCGACCTCGATGCCGCCGGCCTCCAGCTCGGCGTCCACGAGCTGGCCGAGGACCTTCAGGCAGCTGCCGCAGCCGGTGCCGGCCTTGGTGCACTTCTTCACCTCGGGCACCGATGTGCACTGGTGGTCGGTGACCGCGCCGCGGATCGTGCCCTTGGTGACGTTGTGGCAGGAGCAGATGATCGCGTCGTCGGGCAGCGAGGCCGGGCCGAGCTGGACCGCCTCGCCCGCGCCGGCCGGCAGCACCAGGCTCTCCGGCGCGACCGGCGGCACCGTCCCGGTCAGGGCGCGCAGCGTGCCGTACGCCTCCGCGTCACCGACCAGGATGCCGCCGAGCAGCGTGCCGTCGGACCCGATGACCAGCTTCTTGTACAGGCCGGAGCGGGAGTCGGAGTAGACGACGTCCAGGCAGTCCTCGGTGGTGCCGTGCGCGTCGCCGAAGGAGGCCACGTCCACGCCGAGCAGCTTCAGCTTGGTCGACAGGTCGGCGCCGGTGAAGGACGCCTCGTCGTCGGCGATGGTCGCGGCCGCGGTCTTCGCCTGCTCGTAGCCGGGGGCCACCAGGCCGTACACCCGGCCGTCGGCGGCCAGCGCGCACTCGCCGATCGCGAACACGCTCGGGTCGGTGACCGTGCGGCACTGCTCGTCGACGGTGATGCCGCCGCGCTCGCCGACCGCGAGGCCGCAGTCGCGGGCGAGCTGGTCGCGGGGGCGGACGCCGGCGCTGAACACCACCATGTCGACGGCGAGTTCGGAGCCGTCGGACAGCTTCATGCCGGTGACGGCACCGTCGTCGCCGACCACGATCTCCTGTGTGCCCACCCCGGTGTGCACGGTCAGGCCCATGCCCTCGATGGTGCGCAGCAGGGCCGCGCCGCCGCCCTCGTCGACCTGCACCGGCATCAGCCGCGGCGCGAACTCCACGATGTGGCTGTCCAGTCCGAGGCCCTTGAGCGCGCCCGCGGCCTCCAGGCCCAGCAGACCACCGCCGACCACGGCACCCGTGGTCGCCTTCCTCGCGTACTCCTCGATGGCGAGGAGGTCCTCGATCGTGCGGTACACGAAGCAGCCGTCGGCGTCCTTGTTCGGCACCGGCGGGACGAACGGGTAGGAGCCGGTCGCCAGCACCAGGTAGTCGTAGGCGATGACGAGACCGGAGCGGGCGGTGACCTTCTTCGCCTCGCGGTCGATCGTCTCCGCCGGGTCGCCCAGGTGCAGCTCGATGCCGTTGTCCTTGATGAACTCCATGTCCGTCATGGACAGTTCCTCGGGCGAGGTGCCCGAGAAGTACGAGGTGAGCTGCACGCGGTCGTACGCCGGACGCGGCTCCTCGCACAGCACGACCACACGGTGGTTCGCGGTCAGGCCGCGCTCGGCGAGCGACTCCAGGAAGCGCTGGCCGACCATGCCGTGGCCGACGAGCACGATCGTGGGAGTGGTGGGGTTGGCCCCCGGGGTGGCGGACATTCAGGAGCCTCCATCGTTGGTGAGCAGGTGGAGCAGCGGACCGTCGTCGGGGAGCGGCTCTGCTCCCTCCCAGGCGCGCGCCAGCGCGCCGACGGTGCCGAGTTCGCCGACGAGGACCCCGCCGACCAGGCGGTCGTCGCGGACGACGACCTTGCGGTAGGTGCCGCGCGTGGCGTCGGTGAGCTGTACGACGTCGTCACCGGGCAGCGGTACGGTCTCGCCGAAGGCGGCGAGGTCCAGGCCGGTCAGGGTGAGCCGGGTCAGCGAGCGGGTGCCGCGGTAGCGGGCGGCGGTCCGGCCGGCGAGCAGTTCCGCCAGGACGTCGGCCTGCTCCAGCGCCGGGGCGGCGAGTCCGTAGAGCACGCCGTCGTGCTGGGCGCAGTCGCCGATGGCGTGGATGTGCGGGTCGGAGGTGCGCAGCTCGTCGTCGACGAGGACGCCCTTGTGCACGGAGAGGCCGGCGTCCTTGGCGAGGCCGACGCGCGGGTGGACACCGCAGGCCAGGACCACCAGGTCGGCGTCGAGCGCGTAGCCGTCGGCCATCTCCACGGAGCGGACCGCGCCGCCGACACAGCGCACGTCCCGCACCCGGCACTCGGTGTGCACCTCGACGCCGAGGTCGGTGAGGTGGCGGTGCACGAGCCGGGAGGCGGCCGGGTCGAGCTGGCGCTCCATGAGCCGCTCGGACTGCTGGGCCAGCACCACCGCCGCGCCGCGCAGAGCGAGGGCGCGGGCGGCGGAGACGCCGAGCAGCCCGCCGCCGATGACCACGGCTCTGGTGCCGGGCCGCACCGCCTTGGACAGGCCCAGGCAGTCGTCCATGGTGCGGAAGGCGTGCACGCCCTCGGGCAGCTCGTGGTCCGGGGTGAACAGTCCGCGCAGCGGCGGCAGCACCGGATTGGAGCCGGTGGCCAGGACCAGCGTGTCGTATGCGATCTCGGTGCCGTCCGCGCAGGCCACGGTCCGGGCGGCGCGGTCGATGCCGGTCACGCGGGAGCGGACGTGGTCCGCGGGGGCCGGCAGCGCGATCACATCGGGGCTGTACCGTCCGGCCAGCACCTCGGCGAGCAGCACCCGGTTGTAGGGCCGGTGCTCCTCCTCGCCGACGAGCAGCGCGGGCGTGCCGAGCTCGGCCAGCCGCCGGGCGAGCCGTACGCCCGCGAGGCCGGCGCCGATCACCACCACACGCGAATTCGAGGTCATGGCATCGAGCGTGCGACGTGGGTGTTACCCGACCGCATCGCGTCTGTTTCCCGGGAGGAACGCTGCCCTCAGCGGGGGCGGGGGGTGGGTGTGAGGGGGGAGGGGAACCGATTGGACGGTACAGCCGCCCGTTCCTTAGGCTCCCTAACTGTGCCCGACATATCGCTCGCCATGATCGCCCTGCTGTGCCTGGCCGCCCTCGCGGCGGGCTGGATCGACGCCGTGGTGGGCGGTGGCGGACTGCTGCTCCTGCCCGCGCTGCTGCTCGGCCTGCCGGCCGGCTCGCCCGCCGCGAACGCGCTGGGCACCAACAAGGCGGTGGCGATCGTGGGCACCACGGGCGCGGCGGTGACCTACGCCCGCAAGGCACCGGTGGACGTGCGCACGGCGGTGCGGATCGGGCTGGCGGCGCTCGCCGGATCCTCCGCGGGGGCGTTCTTCGCGGCCGGGATGAGCACGGAGGTGCTCAAGCCGGTGATCATGGTGGTGCTGCTGGGCGTCGCCGCCTTCGTCATCCTCCGGCCCGCCTTCGGCTCCGCCCCCGCCCCCGGCCCGGTCACCCGCCGCCGGATCCTCGCCGCGATCGGCCTGGCCGGCCTCGGCATCGGTTTCTACGACGGGCTGATCGGCCCCGGCACCGGCACCTTCCTGGTCCTCGCCCTGACCGCCGTGCTCCACCTCGACCTGGTGACCGCCTCCGCGACCGCCAAGATCGTCAACTGCTGCACCAACGCCGGGGCGCTCGCCATGTTCGCCTGGCAGGGCGCGGTCCTGTGGCAGCTCGCCGCCCTGATGGCCGTGTTCAACCTCGCGGGCGGCACTCTGGGCGCGCACACCGCCCTGAAGAAGGGCAGCGGCTTCGTCCGGATCGTGCTCCTCACGGTCGTCCTCACCCTGGTGGCGAAGCTCGCGTGGGAGCAGTGGGCGGCCTAGGACCCGATACGGCCGCAGGCCACCCTCTACGCTCCCCGCACCCGCAGCAGGTCGATGACACCCGCGTTGTCCTCGTCGCCGTGCCCGGACTCCACGCGGCGGCGCATGAGGTCGAAGTACGGCGTCAGCAGCTCGGTGCTGACGCCCATCTCCTCGGCCGTCCGCGTGAACGTGCCGATCCCGCCGGCCTGCATGGCCAGGCTGGAGACGACGTCCGTGGTGAAGTCGCCGCTCTCCAGCCGCTCGGCGGCCACATGCACCAGGGACGACATCGCGTTCAGCCACCCCTGGAGCAGCGGCGCGAGCTCCTTGGGCGCGATGTCCTGCCCGCGGATCAGGGCGAAGGCGTGCGCGACCCCGCCGAGCATGCCGTACATACCGCTCAGCAGCGCCACGTCGTGCAGCGCGGCGAACCCGGCGTCCCGGCCGACGAAGTTGACGCCCGCGGGCACGGCGAGGGTCGCCCGGTGCTCCTCGACCAGCTCGGCCGAGCCGCTGTAGAACACGAACGCCCCGGAGGCGGGGTCGCCGATCATCGGCGGCACGGCCATGATGCCGCCGTCCGCGAAACGGGCGCCGCGCTCCTCGGCCCAGGCGGCACGGGCGCGGCCCTCGGCCGGTGTGCCGGTGGTCAGGTTGACGATGTCCCGGCCGGTGAGGTCGGCGCCCTCCAGCGCCTCGCCGACCGAGGCGTCGTCCAGCAGACAGACGATCACCAGCCGGTTCGCGGCCACGGCGGCGGCCGCGCTCGCAGCGACGGTGGCGCCCTCGGCGGCCAGGGCCTCGGCGCGGGCGGGGGTGCGGTTCCAGACGGTGACGGCGTGGCCGGCGGCGAGCCAGGCGCGGGCGAGGGCGGTGCCCATGGTGCCGGTGCCGAGCAGGGTGATCGAGGTGGGTGCGGTGTGCGCGGTGACTGCGTTGTCTGTCATGACGACTACCCTCGGGTGAGGGAACAACCTTCTCAAGTACGCACTTACGAGTGGGTGGTTACCGCCGGGAAAGCATCCAGGCAGGGAGGACGGGCATGGCGACGGGGACGGGTCCGGGCACGGTCGGCCGGCGGCCGGGATCGTACATCTGCGGCACCGACGCGGCGATGGATGTGATCGGCGGCAAGTGGAAGGTGCTGATCCTGTGGGCCCTGCATGTGCGCCCGCACCGCTTCGGGGAGCTGCGCCGCGGACTGCCGGGCGTCACCGAGAAGGTGCTCGCCGCGCAGCTGCGGGAGCTGGAGGCGGATGGCATCGTGCACCGCGAGGAGTACCCCGAGGTGCCGCCGCGCGTGGAGTACTCGCTGACCACACGGGGCGAGACCCTCAACACGGCCCTGGAACCGCTCGCGGCATGGGGCAAGGCGAACCTGCTGGGCGGCTCGGCCCACGCCACGGGGCAGCCGGGTGTTTCGGCTCAGGCAACGGGTCAGCCGGGTGCTTCGGCCCAGGCCACGGGTCAGTCGGTTGCTTCGGCCCACGCCTCGGCTCAGCCGGTTGCTTCGGCCCAGGCCGCGGGGCAGCCGGTTGCTTCGGCCCACGCCACCGCTCAGCCTGACGACTCGGCGCACCCCGCCCCCCAGTCGACGGCCGGAGCGCGGTCGGCCCCCGCAGCCCAGCCGAGCCCTCAGCCGTCCCGCGCAGCCCACCCCGCCCCTCAGTCGGCCCCCGCAGCCCACCCCACCCCCCAGCCGCGCCCCTCAGCGCGTCCCGCTCGTCAGTCGGGCGAAGACGACCACGTTCCCCTGGTAACCGGTCGCGCGTGAGTAGCCGCCGCCGCAGGTGATCACCCGCAGCTCGGGCCGCGGGGCCGCCCCGTAGACCTTCTGGTCGGGGAAGTCGCGCGCCTGGTAGACCTCGACGGCGTAGACGGTGAACCGGGCGGTGCCGCCGTCGCGCCGGTCGATGTCGATGACGCTGCCCTTCTTCAGCGAGCCCAGCGCGAAGAAGACGGCGGGGCCGTCCGCGTTGTCGACGTGCCCGGCGACGATCGCGGTGCCCTTCTCGCCGGGGCTGGTGCCGGCCTCGTACCAGCCGGCGAGGTTGCGCCGCTCGGCGGGCGGCACGTCGAGGCTGCCGGACGGGGTGAGGCCGAGCCCCATGAGCGGCGCGTCCACCCGGATGGCGGGGATGCGGATGCGCTCGGGCGGGGAGGGCGGCAGCGCGGGGGCGGTGGACGCGGCGGGCTCGCGGTCCGTGTCCGGACCGGCCTCGGCGGCGGACGGCTGGGGCGGGGCGTGCGGGGCGGTGCCGTTGTGCAGCAGCCAGGCGCCCGTGCACAGGGCGGCGGCGGTGACGGCCGCTATGGCGAGGTTGCCGTAACTGCGCAACGGGACGCTCCTCTCGGGCGGGCCCCGCGCCCCCTCCGGGCCGCGAGGGGCGGTCGGACC
This sequence comes from Streptomyces sp. enrichment culture, assembly GCF_964272895.1. Taxonomy (GTDB): domain Bacteria; phylum Actinomycetota; class Actinomycetes; order Streptomycetales; family Streptomycetaceae; genus Streptomyces. Next base: position 2,443,492 of record NZ_OZ186832.1, on the reverse strand, counting down.
CGGAGGGGGAGGGGACATGCGGTACCGGCGGACGGACAGCGGAGGGTGTCCGTCAGATCCCGTCGCCTCTCGCCCGGCGATGCAGGAGCCAGGTACCGCCCGCGGCGGCGACGGCGAGGGCCGCCACGCCTGCCGCGGTCTGCACGGGATCGGGGCCCAGAGCGCCGCCGACCCCCGTCTTCACACTGCCGCGCGGCTGCACCGCGGTGAGCGTCACCACGAGGTCGCCGCGCACCTCGCGCCCGCCGCGGGCGCACCGGGCGACGATCTCGTACGTCCCCGGCTGGGCGCTCGGCGGCACCGTGAACTGGCCGATCAGCTCGCCCTCCCGGGCGCTGGGCGCCAGCGTGAAGTGCCCGGCCCCGACCGCGCTGGCGTCCCCGGCCGCCGTACCGGCGTCGCCGCAGGCCGCCGAGTTCACCGTGACCGCGCCGCCCGGCACCACCGAGGACGGGTAGACCTCCAGACCGGTGGTGCCGGCGGCGTACGCGGACGCGGCGAGCGGTCCGGTGACGGTGGTGACGGCGAGCGCGGCGCCGGTCAGCAGCCGGGCGGTACGTCGCATGCGGCGCTCCTTGACGAGTCCGGGAATGGGCCCCTGCCCTTCCGAGGTAAAAGGCAGGGCGCCCGGACCGCTTCCTGATGGAGCGTCAGAATCACTCCGAACGTGCGGCGCCCGAGCCGCCCGGGGAGGCTGTTTCGGCAGGTCACGGCCAGGACGCGAACAGGTGGCACAAGAACACCCGAAGAGCCCAGACGGCACGGGTGAACGGGTGACCGCCGAGGAGCGCACCGGCGGGACTTGACCTCGACAAAGGTTGAGGTACCAGCCTGTGCCGCATGACCTCAGACATCAGCCCCCTCCATGTCACCGTCGTCCTCGGCAGCAACCGCGAGGGCCGCTTCGGCCCGGTCGTCGCGCACTGGCTCGTCGACCGCGTCCGCACCCGCGAGGACCTCACCGTCGACGTCCTCGACGTGGCCGCGGCCGACCTGCCCACCACGATGGCCCGCACCGACGCGGCGAGGGAGGCCCTCGCCTCGGTCACCCCGAAACTGGCGGCGGCCGACGCGTTCATCGTGCTCACCCCCGAGTACAACCACTCCTTCCCGGCTGGCCTGAAGAACCTCATCGACTGGCACTCCGCCGAATGGCAGGCCAAGCCCGTCGCCCTGGTCTCCTACGGCGGTGTCTCCGGCGGCCTGCGCGCGGTCGAGCACCTGCGTCAGGTCTTCGCCGAACTGCACGCCGTCACCGTCCGCGACACCGTCTCCTTCCATCGCGCCGGCGCGGCCTTCGACGACCAGGGCCGTCTGAAGGACCCCACCGCCGCGGACGCGGCGGCGAAGACCATGCTGGACCAGCTGGTGTGGTGGGCGACGGCCCTGAAGGAGGCCAAGGAGCGCCGCCCGTACGGGAGTTAGCCGACCTTGACGGCGCTCCAGGCCGCCCCGACCGCCGCGTACTCCCGGCTGCCCGCCCCGTACAGGTCGCGGGCCGCGTTCAGGGTCGCCGTGCGGGCGCCCGCGTAGGTGGTGGTGGACGTCATGTAGACCGTCAGGGCGCGGTACCAGATAGCGCCCAGCGCGTCCCGCCCGATGCCGGTGACCGTGGAGCCGTCGCAGGTGGGGGAGTCGTAGGTGACCCCGTTGACCGTCTTGGTGCCGCTGCCCTCGGCCAGCAGATAGGCGAAGTGGTTGCCGATGCCGGAGGAGTAGTGCACGTCCAGGGAGGCGGCGGTGGGGCTCCAGCAGTCCACCGACTTGCCGTCCCGGCTGGGGCGGTCCATCCAGCGCAGCGCGGCGCGGCCGAGCCCCGGCCGGACGATCTTCTCGCCGATCAGCCAGTCGCCGGGATCCTTCGCGTTCGCCGCGTGGAACTCCACCAGCGTGCCGAAGATGTCGGAGGTGGCCTCGTTCAGGCCGCCGGACTCGCCGCTGTAGGCGAGCGCGGCGGTCTTGGACGTCACCCCGTGGGACATCTCGTGCCCGGCCACGTCCAGCGACACCAGCGGACCGAGCAGCTTGCCGTCACCGTCGCCGTAGGTCATGCAGAAGCAACTGTCGTCCCAGAAGGCGTTGTTGTAGCCGTTGCCGTAGTGCACCCGGTTGTACGAGCCCTTGCCGTCGCCCGCGATGCCCTTGCGGCCGTGCACCTTCTCGAAGTAGTCCCAGGTCACCGCGGTGCCGTACTGCGCGTCCACGGCCGCCGTCGCCCGGTCGGCGGTGGTGCCGTCGCCCCAGTGGTTGTCGGCGTCGCTCAGGACGGTGGCGGGTGCCCGGCCGACGCACAGGACCAGCACGCAGGTGTCCGTCCGGTTCGCCGCGTCACCGGTGTACGTACCGCCGCGCACCGGGTCCTTGAGGGTGTACGACGATCCGCTCGCCGTCGTCTCCAGCGGCACCGTGCCGCTGTACAGCGACTGCCCGTCACCGGAGGCCGTGTGCAGGGTGTCCCAGGCGTCCAGCCGGGTTCCCGTCGTCGCGTCCGTCAGCACGGTGCGGGCGACCGGGTTGCCCCGGGCGTCCAGGGCGGCGGTCCGGGTCTGCCAGGCCAGCCGCGGGGTGCCGCGCCGGGCGTCGACGACCAGCTCGGGGCGGGAGGTCAGCTGCCGCAGCACCTCGCCGAGATGCGCGGCCCGCAGGGAGTCGGCGCCCAGGTCGGCGGCCTCCGGGGCGGACAGGACGGGGGTGACCGTCGGCAGGGAGATCCGGGCCGTGGTGGCGCGGGAGGTGCTCAGCAGATCGCCGCCGGGCGTCAGGTGGAGCACGAAGTCGCCGCCCAGCACCGGCAGTCCCCGGTAGGTGCGGTCGTAGCGGACGTGCTGGGTGCCGTCCGCGTCCACGATCACGTCCCGGACCTTCACCGACTGCGCGTCGGTCAGGCCGAGTTCGGCGCCGTGGGCGCTCAGGGCCGCCGCCGCGTTCTCCAGCGGCGTGGGCTGCGGGGCCGCGCCGGCCGCCGGGACGATCACCCCGGCCAGCAGGGCCAGGGCGGCGGCGGTGGTCAGACGGCGGGCGGACGGCCGTATCCGGCTCATGGGTCTCCTCGATGCGGGACGGCGGGGGAGGTGACCAAGATTCAACGGGCAGCCGGCCTGTCATGGCCATAGCGAATACGTGGAGGTGTGTGAGAGGTGAGAATCGTTTCTGTGACGCTCGACAGCCCCCGCCACCTCCCCTTCTTCGTCTACGGCACCCTCCGCCCCGGCGAGCCCAACCACGACCTCTTCCTGCACGGCCGCACCGCCGCCGAGCACCCCGCCCGGCTCACCGGGGCCGTCCTGTACGATGGACCCGGCTACCCCTACGCCGTCCAGGAGCCGGGCGGCACGGTGAGCGGGGAGCTGATCACCGCCCGCCCCGAGCTGTACGGCCGGCTCCTCGCCGACCTCGACCGGCTGGAGGAGTACCTGCCCGGCGACCCGGCCCGCAGCCTCTACCTCCGCGTCGAGCGCGAGGTGACCCGCGCCGCCGACGGGGCGGCCGTCCGCGCCTGGGTCTACCTCGCCGCACCCCCCGTCGCCGCCCGGCTGCGCGCCCGCGGCAGGCTCATCGCGGGCGGCGACTGGCGCGCGCGACGCTGAAGGGCCGTGTCCCGGCGGTCACACCGTCCCCGGGGTCTTACGGGTCGTCACATTCATCCGGTTCCAGGTGTTCACCGTGAAGATCAGCGCGATCAGCTGGGCGAGCTCCTGCTCGTCGAAGTGGCGCGCCGCCTCCTCGTACACCGCGTCGGACACGCCCTGCGGCAGCAGCGTGACCGCCTCGGTCAGGGCGAGCGCCGCCCGCTCGCGCTCGGTGAAGAGGCTGGACTCCTCCCACGCGGAGAGCTGGTGGATGCGCTCCTCGCGCTCACCGGCCTTGCGGGCGTCGGTGGTGTGGTAGTCGATGCAGTACGCGCACCGGTTGAGCTGCGAGGCACGGATCTGGACCAGCTCCAGCAGGACCGGGTCGACGCCCTGCCGGGCGGCCGCGTCGAGGGCCAGGACCGCCTTGAACACCTTGGGGGCGACGGCGGCGAAGTCCATGCGCTGAGGTACCTGAAAAGTCGTCATGCCATGAACCTATGCGGCGGATCGACCCGTCGAGGGGTGCATTCGGGCGCCGGATCCGTGGGTCAATTCTCCGGGGGCGCCTCGGCCGCCACCGCCTCCAGCCGCACCGCGCACGCCTTGAACTCCGGCATCCGGGAGGTCGGGTCCAGGGCCGGGTTGGTGAGGGTGTTGGCGCGGCCCGCACCGGGCCAGTGGAACGGCATGAAGACGGTGTCCGGGCGGATCGACGTCGTGATCCGGGCCGGCGCGACCGCGCGCCCGCGCCGCGAGACCACGGCCACCGGGTCGCCCTCGGCCGCCCCCAGCCGGGCCGCCAGCCGCGGGTGCAGCTCCACGAACGGGCCGGGCGCGGCGGCGTTGAGCTCCGCCACCCGCCGGGTCTGCGCCCCCGACTGGTACTGCGACACCACCCGCCCCGTGGTCAGCAGCACCGGGTACTCCTCGTCCGGCTCCTCGGCGATCGCCCGGTGGGACACGGGCACGAACCGGGCCCGCCCGTCGGGCGTGGCGAACCGGTCGAGGAAGAGCCGGGGCGTGCCGGGGTGCGGCGCGGGCCCTTCGGGGACATCGGCGGCCCCCGCCACCACCGGTCCGCCGGGGACGTCGGCGCCTGCCTGCGCCGCCGGCCCGCTGACCTCATGGGTGGCCTCCTCCACCGCCGGTCCGCCGGAGACGTCGGCGGCCCCCTCCACCGCCGGCCGGCTCGCCTCATCGGCGGCCCCCTCCAGCGCCGGGTCGTCCGGCAGGGGCGCGTCGAGCGCCGCGTCCTCGCCGTCGTCCACCTGGGCCGCCGGGCCGGCCTGGGCCCCGGCGGCGGTCACCGGCGCGGCCGCACCTGCCGCCCGCGCCGGAGCCGACGCGTCCGGCCCCGCCTCGACGCCGCCCTCCGGCCCGGCAGGGCACGGCCAGAACACCCCGTTCTCCTCGGCCAGCCGGCGGTAGGTGATCCCGGAGTAGTCCGCGACGCCGCCCGCGCTGGCGCGGCGCAGTTCCTCGAAGACCTCCTCCGGGTCCGTCGGGAAGCCCTTCTCCACGCCCAGCCGGGCGGCGAGGCCGTGCAGGACCTCCAGGTCGCTGCGCACCCCCTCGGGCGGGGTGATCGCCCGCCGCCGCAGCAGCACCCGGCCCTCCAGGTTGGTCGTCGTGCCCGTCTCCTCGGCCCACTGGGTCACCGGCAGCACCACGTCCGCCAGCTCCGCCGTCTCCGACAGCACCACGTCGGCGACCGCCAGGAAGTCCAGGGAGCGCAGCCGCTCCTCGATGTGCGCGGCGCGCGGCGCGGAGACCACCGGGTTGGAGCCCATCAGCAGCAGCGCCCTGATGTCCGTGCCGAGCGCCTCCAGCAGCTCGTACGCGCTGCGCCCCGGCCCCGGCAGCGAGTCCGGGTCCACCCCCCACACCCCGGCCACATGGCGCCGCGCCTCGGGGTCGTCCAGCTTGCGGTAGCCGGGCAGCTGGTCGGCCTTCTGGCCGTGCTCGCGGCCGCCCTGCCCGTTGCCCTGCCCGGTCAGACAGCCGTAGCCGCTGTAGGGCCGTCCGGCCCGCCCGGTGGCCAGGCACAGGTTGATCCAGGCACCCACCGTGTCGGTGCCCTTGGACTGCTGCTCGGGCCCGCGCGCGGTGAGCACCATCGCGGACTCCGGCTCGCAGAACATCCGTACCGTCTCGCGCAGTTCCGGCACGGAGACACCGGTGATCCGCTCGACGTACTCCGGCCAGTGCGCCATCGCCGCCGCGCGGGCGTCCTCCCAGCCGGAGGTGCGCTCGGCGATGTACTCCTCGTCGGTGCGGCCCTCGGCCACCACCAGGTGCAGCAGGCCCAGGGCGAGCGCGAGGTCGGTGCCCGGCCGCGGCGCCAGATGCAGATCGGCCTGCTCGGCGGTACGGGTGCGGCGCGGGTCGACGACGATCAGCCTGCCGCCGTTCTCCTTCAGCTCGGTGAGGTAGCGCAGCGCGGGCGGCATCGTCTCCACGAGGTTGGAGCCGACCAGGATCACGCACCCCGTCCTCGGGATGTCCTCCAGCGGGAACGGCAGCCCGCGGTCGAGCCCGAACGCCTTGATCCCGCCCGCCGCGGCCGACGACATGCAGAACCGGCCGTTGTAGTCGATCTGCGAGGTGCCCAGCGCGACCCGCGCGAACTTACCCAGGCTGTACGCCTTCTCGTTGGTCAGCCCGCCACCGCCGAAGACCCCCACCGCGTCCGGCCCGTGCTCGCCGCGCGTCCGCGTCAGCGCCCCGGCGATCCGGTCCAGCGCCTCGTCCCACCCGGCCTCCACCAGCCGCCCGCCCTCCCGCACCAGCGGCGAGGTGAGCCGCACCCCGGACGCCAGCACCGCCGGCGACGTACGGCCCTTGCCGCACAGCGCCCCCCGGTTCACCGGGAAGTCGGCGCGCTCGACCACCTCGACGCCCCCCTCGGGCGCGGGCGACAGATTCATCCCGCACTGCAGGGCGCAGTACGGGCAGTGAGTGGGCGTCGAGGTGCTCTTCATGCACTTCAGCGTGGGTCGGGCGTGTTACGGCCCATGACGGCCGATTGTTAAACGAAGCGCACGGCGACCTCTTCGCCCGCCCCGCGCCGCCGTGAGGTACCGGTCAGCGGGCCTCGGCCAGCGCCCGCGCGACCCCCGTCTCCCGCGGCCCCAGGAACCGCGGGTCCGGCTCGAACACCGCGTCCAGCGCGGCCTTGCCCGAGGCGAGGATCTCCCGGACCCCGCCGTAGTACCAGGTGGAGTCGTGCGGCTCGGCCACCCCCACGCCGTACGACGACACGCCCGCGTCCTCGCACAGGGCCACCGCCCGCCGGATGTGGAAGCCCTGGCTGATCAGCACCGCCTCGTCCACCCCGAAGATCTTCTTCGCCCGCACACAGGAGTCCCAGGTGTCGAACCCGGCGTAGTCCGACACGATCCGCCGGTCCGGAACACCCTGCCGCACCAGATAGGAGCGCATCGCGTCCGGCTCGTCGTACCACGCACGGCTGTTGTCCCCGGTGACCAGCACGACCTTCACCCGCCCCGCGCGGTACAGCTCGGCCGCCGCGTCCAGCCGGTGCGCCAGATACGGCGACGGCTCGCCGTTCCACAGGCCCGCGCCGAAGACGACGGCCACCTCGGCGCGCGGCGCCTCCCGGACCGTCCCCACCCGGCCCTCGGTCACGACGTGCAGCCACGCCGACGGCACCAGCGCCAGCGCGCACACCGCCATCGTCACCTGCACGAGCCGCCGCCAGCCGGCACGGCTGCGCGGCAGGCGCGGTCGAGGGATCTTCATCCGGCCATCCTCCGCTCGGTCCTGATCATCAGGACGCCGGCCGGGGCCGGGCGGTTCGCCTCACACGGCCGCCCGGCACTTCGTGAAGCGGCGGAAAACAACCGTGACACGGCCGTGCAACGGGGGCGCAATCTCGCGCCGCCAGGATCCTCGCATGACGGCGCACCTCATGAACCGGATCAGCCGCGGGCTCGCCGGCCGGCTCGGCCTCGGCCCGCTCGACGGCCCTCCTCCGCTGGTCCTGGTGGCCCACGGCAGCCGCGACCCGCGCGCCCTGGAGACCGTCCGCGCGCTGCTCGACCGGGTCCGCGCCCGGCGCCCCGGCCTGCCCGTCCGCCTCGGCCACATCGAGCTGAACGCCCCCCTGCTGCCCGACACCCTCGCCGCCCTCGACACCCCCGAGGCCGTCCTCGTCCCCCTCCTGTTCAGCCCCGGCTTCCACATCAAGCAGGACATCCCCGACATGGCCGCCGCGTCCCGCGTCCACACCCGCCTGGCGGCCCCCCTCGGCCCCCACCCCCTGCTGATCGACGCCCTCCACGCCCGCCTGACCGAGGCCGGCTGGCAGGCCCCTCGCACAGCCTGCGCGCGCCGCGAGACCGCCGTGATCCTGGCCGCCGCGGGCTCCCGGGACCCCGAGTCGGCCCAGCACACCCGCCACATCGCCGACCGCCTGGCGGAACGCCTGGGCGTCCCCGTAGTCCCGGCCTACGCCTGCGCGGCGACCCCGACCGTGGACGAGGCCATCCGCACCCTCGGAACCGCAGGCCGCCACCGCATAGCCATCGCCTCCTGCTTCACCGCCCCGGGCCGCTTCGCGAGCGAGTGCGCGAAGAAGGCCCCCTGGCTGGCATCGGCCCCCCTGGGAGCCCACGCGAAGATGGCAGACCTGATCCTCCACAGATACGACCAGGCACTGCAGAGCGCCGCCGTGGGGCATGCCGCCTAGGGGCGCGGGGCTGTATCGATGTGCGGCTCCGCCGCGTGGGCGCGACAAGCCACCCACGACCCGCACTCGCCACACAACAACCACTCGGCAGACGATGAGGCGCACTACTGTCGACACATGGAAGGCACCCCCTACGACGACACGGCAACCGAACGCTGGGCCCCGGAGCCCGACAAACGCCCCGGCCGCACAGCCTTCCAACGCGACCGCGCCCGCATCCTCCACTCGGCCGCACTCAGAAGGCTCGCCGGCAAGACCCAGGTCGTCACGCCGGGCGAACTCCGCGGAACCGCCTGGGACGCCAGCCCCCGCACCCGCCTCACCCACTCCCTGGAATGCGCCCAGGTGGGCCGGGAACTCGGCGCCGCCCTCGGCTGCGACCCCGACCTCGTCGAGGCCGCCTGCCTCTCCCACGACCTCGGCCACCCGCCCTTCGGCCACAACGGCGAACAGGCCCTGAACGAGTTCGCCGCGGACTGCGGCGGCTTCGAGGGCAACGCCCAGTCCCTGCGTCTCCTGACCCGCATCGAGCCCAAACGGTTCACCCCGGAGGGCTCCGTCGGCCTCAACCTCACCCGCGCCGCCCTGGACGCCGCCACGAAGTACCCCTGGCCGCGCGGCGCCCACCCCGCCGACCCCGGCTCGCAGAAGTTCGGCGTCTACGAGGACGACCGGCCCGTCTTCGACTGGGTCCGCAAAGACGCCCCCGGCACCCGCACCTGCTTCGAGGCCCAGGTCATGGACTGGTCCGACGACGTGGCGTACTCCGTGCACGACGTCGAGGACGGCCTGCACGCCGGCCACATCGACCCCAACTGCCTGCACGCCGAACCCGAGCGGCAGGCCGTCTTCGCGGTGGCCGTCGGCCGGTACGTGCCCGCGGACACCGATCCCGCCGAGCTCGCCGAGGCCCTGGACCGCCTCCAGGACCAGGAGTGGTGGCCGCACGGCTACGACGGAACCGCCCTCGCCCAGGCCCGCCTCAAGGACGCCACCAGCCAGCTCATCGGCCGCTTCTGTCTGGCCGCCGAGGGCGCCACCCGCGCCGCGTACGGCTCCGGGCGGCTCACCCGCTACGGCGCCGAACTCGTCGTACCGCGCGAGACCCGTATGGAGTGCGCGGTGCTCAAGGCGGTCGCCGACCTGTACGTGATGCAGCGCGCCGAGCAGACCCGGCTCCGGGCCGACCAGCGGATCGTCGTCGCCGGGCTCGCCGAGGCGCTCACCGCCCGCGCCCCCGACGGACTGGACCCGCAGTTCCGCGCGCTGTTCGACCGGGCCGCCGACGACCGTGCCCGCAAACGGGTGATCGTCGATCAGATCGCGTCCCTCACCGACGCCTCGGCCCGTGCGCTGCACGCCCGTCTCACGGGGGCCGCGTGACGGCGGCGACGACCGCGGGGACGTCACCCTCCGTGGCCTGATCGGGTCACTCCCTCTTCCCCCATCACGCTGCGTGCGGGACGCTCGCAGGGGCGGTACGACAACGAGGAGGCATCAAGTGGTCGACGCGGACCAGACATTCGTCATCGTCGGAGGCGGTCTCGCCGGGGCGAAGGCGGCCGAGACGCTCCGCGCGGAGGGTTTCACCGGGCGGGTGATACTGATCTGCGACGAGCGCGACCACCCCTACGAGCGGCCTGCGCTGTCCAAGGGCTATCTGCTCGGCAAGGAGGAGCGCGACAGCGTCTTCGTGCACGAGCCCGCCTGGTACGCCCGCCATGACGTCGAACTGCACCTCGGGCAGACCGTCGACGCGATCGACCCGGCCGCCCGGACGGTGCGCTTCGGCGACGACGGCACCCTCGTGCGCTACGACAAGCTGCTGCTGGCCACCGGCGCCGAGCCGCGCCGGCTGTCCGTCCCCGGCACCGACCTGGTGGGCGTCCACCATCTGCGCCGGCTCGCGCACGCCGAGCGCCTCAAGGGCGTCCTGACCGCGCTGGGCCGCGACAACGGCCACCTGGTGATCGCCGGGGCCGGCTGGATCGGCCTGGAGGTCGCGGCGGCGGCCCGGCAGTACGGCGCCGAGGTCACGGTCATCGAGCCGGAGCCGACCCCGCTGCACGGCGTCCTCGGCCCCGAGCTGGGCCGGCTCTTCGCCGACCTGCACACCGAGCACGGCGTGCGCTTCCACTTCGGCGCCCGGCTCACCGAGATCACCGGGCAGGACGGCATGGTCCTCGCGGTCCGCACGGACGACGGCGAGGAGCACCCGGCGCACCACGTCCTCGCCGCGATCGGCGCGGCGCCGCGCACCGCGCTCGCGGAGGCGGCGGGCCTGGAGATCGCCGACCGGGCGCACGGCGGCGGCATCGTCGCCGACGCCGCTCTGCGCACGTCCGACCCCGACATCTACGCGGCCGGCGACGTCGTCTCCTTCCCGCACGACCTGTACGGCACCCGCGTCCGCGTCGAGCACTGGGCGAACGCGCTGAACGGCGGCCCGGCCGCGGCCCGCTCGATGCTCGGCCAGGACGTCACCTACGACCGCGTGCCCTACTTCTTCTCCGACCAGTACGACCTGGGCATGGAGTACAGCGGATGGGCGCCGCCCGGCTCGTACGACCAGGTGGTGATCCGCGGGGACGCCGGGAAGCGGGAGTTCATCGCGTTCTGGGTGAAGGAGGGCCGGGTGCTGGCCGGCATGAACGTGAACGTGTGGGACGTCACAGAGCCGATCCAGAACCTCATCCGCTCCCGGTCCCAGGTGAACACGGAGGCCCTGGCCGACCCCCACACCCCCCTGGAGAGCCTCACCCCCTGACCTCCCCGAGCTCCACGGCACCGGCACTGTCACACCACCCCCGTAGAATCACCACGTGGCAGGACGGATCAACGACGAGGACGTGAAGGCGGTACGGGACGCGGTCCCGATCGACGCCGTGGTGTCCGAGTACCTCCAGCTGCGCAACGCGGGCGGCGGCAACCTCAAGGGGCTGTGCCCGTTCCACGACGAGAAGTCGCCGTCCTTCCAGGTCAGCCCGAGCAAGGGACTCTTCCACTGCTTCGGCTGCCAGGAGGGCGGCGACACCATCACGTTCGTGATGAAGATCGACCACCTCACCTTCTCGGAGGCGGTCGAGCGGCTGGCCGCCCAGGCCGGCATCACCCTGCGCTACGAGGAGGGCGGCTACAACCCCGCCCACCAGCGCGGCGAACGCATCCGCCTGGTCGAGGCCCACAAGATCGCCGCCGAGTGGTACGCGGAACAGCTCGCCGTCAGCCCCGAGGCCGAGACCGGCCGGATCTTCCTCGCCGAGCGCGGTTTCGACCAGGCCGCCGCCGTCCACTTCGGCGTCGGCTACAGCCCCCAGGGCTGGGACCACCTCACCCGCCATCTGCGCGGCAAGGGCTTCACCGACAAGGAGCTGATCCTCTCCGGGCTCAGCCAGGAAGGCCGCCGCGGGCCCATCGACCGCTTCCGGGGACGCCTGATGTGGCCGATCCGCGACATCGGCGGCGATGTCGTCGGCTTCGGCGCGCGCAAGCTCTACGAGGCGGACAACGGCCCCAAGTACCTCAACACCCCCGACACCGCGATCTACCGGAAGTCCCAGGTCCTCTACGGCATCGACCTGGCGAAGAAGGACATCGCGAAGTCGTCCCGCGCGGTCGTGGTGGAGGGCTACACCGACGTCATGGCCTGCCACCTGGCCGGCGTCACCACCGCCATCGCCACCTGCGGCACCGCCTTCGGCTCCGACCACATCAAGATCCTGCGCCGTCTCCTCATGGACAACGGCTCGGCCCGCGTGATCTTCACCTTCGACGGCGACGCCGCCGGCCAGAAGGCCGCCCTGCGCGCCTTCGAGGACGACCAGAAGTTCGCCGCCGAGACCTACATCGCCATCGCCCCCGACGGCATGGACCCCTGCGAGCTGCGCCTGGCCAAGGGCGACGACGCGGTAGCCGACCTGGTCGAACCGCGCACCCCGCTGTTCGAGTTCGCGCTCCGCCAGATCGTGAGCCGCTACGACCTGAACACCCCGGCCGGCCGCGCCGCCGCCCTCGACGAGGCCGCGCCGGTCGTCGCCCGGATCAAGAACAGCGGCGCCCAGCACGAGGTCGCCGTCCAGCTCGCCGGCATGCTCGGCATCCTCGACACCCAGTTCGTCGTCAAGCGGGTGGCCCAGCTCGCCCGCTGGGCCCGCGACCGCGGCGGCCGCGGCCCGGCCCCCGAGCAGCGCCGGCGCGGCCCCCAGCCGTACCCGGCCGCCCCCGCCGCTCCCTCCGGCCCGGCCCTGAACCTCCGCAACCCCGTCTACGCCACCGAGCGCGAGCTGCTCAAACTCGCCCTCCAGCGCCCCGAACTGGTCTCCCCGGCCTTCGACGCCTACGGAGTGGACGAGTTCACCGCCCCGCCCTACGCCGCCGTACGCCAGGCGATCGGAGAGGCGGGCGGCGCCGAGTACGGCATCCCGGACCCGCAGCAGTACCTGGTCCGGGTCATGGAGGCCGCCCCCGACGACACCGTCCGCGCCATGGTCACCGAGCTCGCCGTCGAGGCGATCATGCGGCGCACGGTCGACGAGGTGTACGCGGGCACGGTCCTCGTCCAGGTCCGCCGCCGTGCCGTCGAGCGCCGCATCCGCGACATCCAGTCCCAGCTCACCCGCCTCGCCTCCGGCGGCGACCCCGCCGAACTGGCCGCCTGCCAGAACGAGCTGTGGGTCCTCCAGCAGTACGACCAGGCGCTACGGGAGCACGGGGCCGGCGCCCTGTGACGCCCGCCCCTCGAAGGTCGGGGCGAGGGCGCTGAGCAGCCGGTCGGCGAACTCCCGCTCGGCGTCCGCGTACTGCGGGTACTCGACGGCGAAGTGGTCCCACTCGACCTCCCGGACCGCCGCCACGACCTCCTCGTAGTCGATCCGCTTGCGGTACGGGCTCCAGGGCCACTCGCCCGACAGGTCGAACACCTCGTACAGCAGCTCATACGGCAGCGGGTGCCGCTCGGCGAGCAGGACCGCGTCGTAGAGGTCCTTGCCCTGCCCGTGCACATCGGTGAGCAGCCACATCAGCTTCCAGGCCAGCGACAGCCGCGGCGACGCCGCCCGCACGACCGCGCCGCCGGGCAGCCGCAGCGGCTCGGGCGGCTCCGGCAGCGGCTCGTTGAAGACGAAGTCCAGTTGGACGTGGCCGTGGGGGAGTCCGGGCGCGGTCCACGGCAGCACCATGCGGCGGCCGGGCACCCGGTCGTAGGTCCAGATGTCCTCCACGACCGCGCCCTCGGCCGAGATCCGCACCTCGTCCCCGGACGCCTGCGACGCGGCCCGCGCGATGCCGTCGAGCATCCGGGCCGTGCGCTCGTCGTCGATCTTCCAGGTCGGCGGTACGACGACGAAGTCCAGGTCACCGGGCTCGCGCGCCTGCTCACCGAACCAGGCGGCCATCAGGACGCTGCCGCGCAGCACCAGGGACCCGGCCCACTCCGACTCCGCGACCGCCGTGAGGACCAGGTCCAGCGCCCGGCGCCGGGCCGTGCGCCAGGCGTCGGTGCGGGACGGGTCGGCGAAGGCGGGGTCGGTGGCGCGATAGGCGTTGTAGTGGTGCTTCATCGACGGGTCGAACACCAGGTGCTGGGTGACGCCCTCGCCGGGCACGGTGCGCAGGGTGAGGGGGAACTCGCGGTCGCGCCGGATCGCGTCGTCCAGCTCCTGCGCCGGCACCTCCTTGCGCCACAGGCTCCAGTTCCACCACGACCGGCTCATCCCCGCACCCCCTGCGTCACATGGTCCTCGATCCACCCGTCGTCCACGGACAGATCGCTGTCGTACAGCACGAACTCCCGCTCCACATCCACCACGTCCAGACCCGCCAGCTCCGCCAGCAGCGCCTCCAGCGCCCGCCCGGCCCCCTCGGCGTCCACCCAGCGGCACCGCTGCGTCACGAACCGCTCGTGCCGTCCCCCGCCCACCACCCGGCGCGCGTTCCACGACAGATGCGCCCCATGGGGCACCACCCGGGCGGCGAGCGCGCCGAGGTCGGTGTCCGCGGCCAGCCGCAGCTTCACGTGATGCTCGAAGTACCGCTCCCCGCCGCAGGGTTCGCCCGGCACCTCCGGCGCCCACGGCGCCGACTCCGTCTTCACCCGTACCGGCACGAATCCGTCCGCGCGCAGCCGCGCCGCGACCTCCTCCGCCCGCGCCCGTGCGGCGGCGTAGCTGTCCGCGTCCCGCAGGGTCAGCATCGGCTGCGACCGCATCCGGCCACGGGCCAGTTCGATCTCGGTGAGCTTCAGACCGGCGGCGGCCGCCCAGGCGCGCAGCCGCGCGGACTCGGCGGCTCCGTCGCAGCGCACGGTGACATGGGTTTCGTACAAGGATCCGGACACCCGGGGATCGTGCCAGATCAGCGCCGGTGCGGGCATCCGCGTTTCGCCGCCCGGTAATCGGGCGGTCACGGACCGGACTCAAAAAGTGCTCGCACGCCCCTCGTGGCGAGGATGTGTCGTACCCCACACTGGTGCCGGTGCCTGAGTCCTCGGAGCGCGGCCGATCCGTCCCCCACGGGTCCTCCCACCCCGCGATTCCGCTCATCGCGTTGGGGACGGACAGCGGCGAGGCCGCCGACTCCGCCCCCGAAGCAGCGCTGCCGTACCACTCCGCAGCGATCACCCTGGAGGTCGCCCCCGTGCAGACCCAGACCCTCGTCCAGACCGATGTCACCCCGGACGGCCCGGAGCCCGACGCCGAGAGCGCGGTGCTCGTCGCCGTGCCGCCGCAGAGCCGTGCCGCGCTCCACCCCGAGGCCGACCCGGAGGAGGAGGCCCCGACCGAGCCCGCCGAGCCGCCCGCCGAGGCCCTGCGGTCGGAGAACGAACCGGAGGAGCCGGCCGCCCCCGCCCGCGCCGACACCGGCGGACCCTCCTCCGACCTGTTCCGTCAGTACCTGCGGGAGATCGGCCGCATCCCGCTGCTCACCGCCGCCGAGGAGGTCGACCTCGCCCGACGCGTCGAGGCCGGCCTGTTCGCCGAGGAGAAGCTCCTCACCTCACCCGACCTGGACACCGAACTGGCCCTCGACCTCGACCGGCTGGTCGTCATGGGCCGCATGGCCAAACGCCGCCTCATCGAGGCCAACCTGCGCCTGGTGGTGTCCGTCGCCAAGCGGTACGTCGGCCGCGGGCTGACCATGCTCGACCTGGTGCAGGAGGGCAACCTGGGCCTGATCCGGGCCGTGGAGAAGTTCGACTACGCCCGCGGCTACAAGTTCTCCACCTACGCCACCTGGTGGATCCGGCAGGCCATGTCCCGCGCGCTCGCCGACCAGGCCCGCACCATCCGCGTGCCCGTCCATGTCGTGGAGCTCATCAACCGGGTGGTGCGCGTCCAGCGCCGCATGCTCCAGGAGCGCGGCTACGAACCGACCGCCGAGGAGGTCGCCGCCGAGCTCGACCTGCCGCCCGAGCGGGTCGGCGAAGTCCTGCGCCTGGCCCAGGAACCCGTCTCCCTGCACGCCCCGGTCGGCGAGGAGGACGACGTCGCCCTCGGCGACCTCATCGAGGACGGCGACGCCGCGTCCCCCGTCGAGTCCGCGGCCTTCCTGCTGCTGCGCGAGCACCTGGAGGCGGTGCTCTCCACCCTCGGCGAACGCGAACGCAAGGTCGTCCAGCTGCGCTACGGCCTCGTCGACGGCCGCCCGCGCACCCTGGAGGAGATCGGCCGCATCTTCGGCGTCACCCGCGAACGGATACGGCAGATCGAGTCCAAGACCCTCAACAAACTCCGCGACCACGCCTTCGCCGACCAGCTCAGGGGCTATCTGGAGTGACAGGGGGCCGCCGGCCGGCGGCCCCCCGCCCCCTGGCCGGCCTCAGTCGACCTCCGCGACCGCCTGCGCGAACTGCGCCGCGTACAGCCGGGCATACGCCCCGTCCGCCGCCAGCAGCTCCTCGTGCGCGCCCTGTTCGACGATGGAGCCGTTCTCCATCACCAGGATGGTGTCCGCGTCCCGGATCGTCGACAGCCGGTGCGCGATCACGAACGACGTGCGCCCGTGCGCGAGTTTGGCCATCGCCTTCTGGATCAGCACCTCGGTACGGGTGTCGACCGACGACGTCGCCTCGTCGAGGACCAGGATCACCGGGTCGGACAGGAACGCCCGCGCGATGGTGATCAGCTGCTTCTCGCCCGCGCTGACGCCCGTGCCCTCGTCGTCGATCACCGTGTCGTAGCCGTCGGGCAGCGTACGGATGAACCGGTCGGCGTGCGCCGCCCGCGCCGCCTCCTCGATCTCCCCGCGGGTGACCTCGCGCGCGGCCCCGTAGGCGATGTTCTCGGCGATGGTGCCGCCGAACAGCCAGGTGTCCTGGAGCACCATGCCGATCGCCGAGCGCAGCTCGTCGCGGGACATCCGCGCGATGTCGACCCCGTCGAGGGTGATGTGCCCGCCCGACACCTCGTAGAACCGCATGAGCAGATTGACCAGCGTGGTCTTGCCCGCGCCGGTCGGGCCGACGATCGCGACCGTCTGCCCCGGCTCCACCGTCAGGGAGAGGTTCTCGATGAGCGGCTTGTCCGGGTCGTAGCGGAAGGACACCTTCTCCAGCGCCACCCGCCCGCGCAGCTCCTGCGGCCGCAGCCCCGGCACCGGGTCCGCCGACTGCTCGTCCGCGTCGAGGAGTTCGAAGACCCGCTCGGCGGAGGCCACACCCGACTGCACCAGGTTCGCCATCGACGCGACCTGCGTGAGCGGCATCGAGAAGTTCCGCGAGTACTGGATGAACGCCTGCACGTCACCGATCGACAGCGCACCGGACGCCACCCGCAGACCGCCGATGACCGCCACGAGGACGTAGTTGAGGTTCGAGACGAACATCATCAGCGGCTGCATGATCCCGCTGTTGAACTGCGCCTTGAACCCGGCCTCGTACAGCGCCTCGTTCTGCTCGGCGAACTGCCGCGCCGACTCCTCCTGCCGCCCGAACACCTTCACCAGGGCGTGGCCGGTGTACATCTCCTCGATGTGCGCGTTCAGCTTCCCGGTGGAGCGCCACTGCTGCACGAAGTGCGGCTGCGAGCGCTTGCCGACCCGCGTCGCGACGACGTACGACAGCGGCACGGTGACCAGCGCGACCAGCGCCAGCAGCCAGGACACCCAGAACATCATCGCCAGCACACCGATGATGGTGAGCACCGAGTTGATCAGCTGGCCCATCGACTGGTTGAGGGTCTGCCCGATGTTGTCGATGTCGTTGGTGGCCCGGCTGAGCACCTCACCGCGCTGCCGCTTGTCGAAGTACGACAGCGGCAGCCGCGACAGCTTCGCGGCCACGTCCTCGCGCATCCGGTACATGGTCCGGTTGACCGCACGGTTCACCAGCCGGGTCGCCACCGCCATCAGCAGACCGGCGGCCACGAACACCGCCAGCGCCAGCAGCAGCACATGGCCGACCTCGGTGAAGTCGATGCCCTTACCGGGGGTGAAGTCGGTGCCGCGCAGCATGTCGGCGGTGTCGCCGTCGCCGCGCTCGCGCAGCCCGTCGAGGACCTGCTCCTTGCTCTGGCCGGGCTCCATCTGCCGGCCGACGATGCCCGCGAACACCAGGTCCGTGGCCCGGCCCAGGATCTTCGGCCCGGCCACCGACAGCGCGACGCTGACCACCACGCACAGCACCAGCGCGCCGATGACCAGCCGCTCCGGCCGGAACCGGGCGACCAGCCGCTTCAGCGAGCCCTTGAAGTCCATGGAGCGCTGATCCGGCCCGCCCCCGGCCATCATCCGCCCCATCGGCCCGGCCATCAGGCAGCCTCCGCTTCCGTCAGCTGGGAGAGCACGATCTCCCGGTAGGTCTCGTTGTCCGCCATCAGCTCGTGATGCCGGCCCGTGCCGACCACCCGGCCCTCGTCGAGGACGACGATCCGGTCGGCGTCGCGGATGGTCGCCACCCGCTGCGCGACGATCACCACGGTCGCGTCGGCGGTCTCCCGGCCCAGCGCGGCCCGCAGCGCGGCGTCGGTGGCGTAGTCGAGCGCGGAGAAGGAGTCGTCGAACAGATAGATCTCCGGGCGCTGCACCAGCGTCCGCGCGATGGCCAGACGCTGGCGCTGACCGCCGGAGACATTGGTGCCGCCCTGCGCGATCGGCGCGTCCAGACCGCCCTCCAGCCGCTCCACGAACTCCCTGCCCTGCGCCACCTCCAGCGCGTGCCACAGCTCCTCGTCCGTGGCGTGAGGATTGCCGTAGCGCAGATTGGTCGCGACGGTGCCCGCGAACAGATACGGCTTCTGCGGCACCAGACCGACCACCCGTGACAGCAGCCGCGGATCGAGCTCGGCCACCGGCACCCCGTCGACCAGCACCTCGCCCTCGGTGGCGTCGAACAGCCGCGGCACCAGGCCCAGCAGCGTGGACTTGCCGCTGCCCGTCGAACCGATCACCGCGGTGATCTCACCGGGCCGGGCCACCAGGTCGACATGCCTGAGCACCGGCTCCTCGGCACCCGGGTAGCGGAACCCGGCGCCGCGGATCTCCAGATGACCGCGCCGGCGCAGCTCCCGCACCGGGTTCACCGGCGGCACCACGCTGCTGTCGGTGTCCAGCACCTCCTGGATCCGCTCGGCGCACACCTCGGCGCGCGGCACCATCATGAACATGAAGGTGGCCATCATCACGGCCATCACGATCTGCATCAGATACGCGAGGAACGCCGTCAGATCGCCGATCTCCATCCCGCCGCTGTCGATGCGGTGCGCGCCGAACCACACCACCGCGATCGACGACAGGTTCACCACCGTCATCACGATCGGGAACATCAGCGCCAGCAGCCTGCCGGTGCCCAGCGACATCTCGGTCAGCTCGGCGTTGGCCCGGCCGAACCGCCGCTGCTCGTACTCGTCGCGGACGAAGGCGCGGATCACCCGGTTGCCGGTGATCTGCTCGCGCAGCACCCGGTTCACGGTGTCCAGGCGCTCCTGCATGGACCGGAACAGCGGCCGCAGCGCCCGCACGATCAGCATCACGCACAGGCCCAGCACCGGCACGACCGCGACCAGCACCGCGGACAGCGGCACGTCCAGGCCGAGCGCCATCACGATGCCGCCGACGCACATGATCGGCGCCGACACCATCAGGGTGAACGCCATCAGGGCCAGCGTCTGCACCTGCTGGACGTCGTTCGTGGTCCGGGTGATCAGGGAGGGGGCGCCGAAGTGGCCCACCTCGCGCGCGGAGAAGGACTGCACCCGGTCGAAGACCGCCGCCCGCACGTCCCGGCCCAGCGCGGCGGCGGTGCGGGCGCCGTAGAAGACGGCACCCACGTTGCACACGACCTGCGCCAGCGAGATCGCGATCATCAGGGCGCCGAAGGAGAGGATGTAGCCCGTGTCCCCGTGCACGACACCGTTGTCGATGATGTCCGCGTTCAGGGTCGGCAGGTAGAGGGTGGCGCAGGTCTGCAGGAACTGCAGCAGCACCAGCACGGCGATGGGTTTTCGGTAGGGACTGAGGTAGGTCCGCAGAAGTCGTATGAGCACGCTGCTTCTCTCGGCAGTGGGCGGCAAGGCGGTCGGCGACGGGGGCGGTGGTTGCCCCTGGCCCCCATCGTCGAACACTTCACCGGTGTTACCTCAACTGATTAACCCATCAGGCGTGTGCTACCGACTCCGCCGGGTGGGCCGGACCGACAGCGCCGACCGGTCGGGCCACCCGCGCCGGGCTGGTCGGGCCACCCGCGCCGGGTTGGTGGGTCGCCCGCATCGGGCTGGTCGGATCGCCCCCGGCGGGCCCGTCGGGTTGCCTCCGTCGGGCCGGTCGGGTTGACCGCGTCGGGCCGGTCAAGCTGCCCCTGACGGGTCGGTCGGGCGCCCCGTCGGGCTGGTCAAGCCGACGCATCGGGCCCGTCAGGCCGCCCTCGTCGGGCCGGTCGGTCACCCTCGTCGGGCCGGTCGGGTCGCCTCCGTCGGGTCGGTCGGGTGCCCCGCCGGGCTCGTCAGGCCGCACCCGCCGGGCCCGTCGGGTGACCGCATCGGGTCGGTCAAGCTGCCCCTGACGGGTGGTCCGGCGCCCCCGTCGGGCCCGGTCAGGCCGACGCATCGGGCCCGTCAGGCCGCCCCGCCGGGCTCGTCAGGCCGCCCCCATCGGGCCCGTCAGCAGCCCCACCGTGCCCGTCACGGGCGGAACGCGCCCGGATGGATCTGCTCCCGGACCGACACGAACTGCTGGCGGACCGCCTGGCCCACCGCGAGGTCCTCGCCCGGGTCGAGGATCTGCGCGGCCGCGCCCTGCCAGGCGGGCGGGGTGCGGGGGTCGAGGGTGCCCTGGGAGACGCCGAGCGCCCAGGCGGCCTGCCGGGCGGCGCCGATCGCCGCGTAGTCGGCGGGCTGCGGCACCACCACCCGCGCCCCGAACAGCGAGGGCGCCGCCACCTGCACCGCGGGCAGCTCCGCGGCCGGGCCCAGCAGGAAGATCCGCCGCACCTCCACGCCCCGGCCGCGCAGCACGTCCAGGGCGTCGGCGAGGCCGCACAGCATGCCCTCGAACGCGGCCCGCGCCAGATGCTCCGGCCGCATCGACTCGCGGCGCAGACCGGCGAGCGTTCCGGCGGTGTGCGGCAGCTGGGGGGCGCGCTCGCCCTCCAGATAGGGCAGCAGCACCAGCCCGTGCGCGCCCGGCGTCGACTTCATCGCCAGGTCGGACAGGCTCTCCAGATCGGGCAGGCCGAGCAGTTCGGCGGTGCCGCGCAGGGTCCGTACGGCGTTCAGCGTGGTGACGACGGGCAGGTGCATGCCGGTCGCGTCGGCCAGCGAGGTGATCGTCCCGGTGCCGTCGTGCAGCGGCTCGGGGTGCACGGCCATCACCGACCCGGACGCGCCCAGCGACACCACGGCGTCGCCGAAGCCGACCCCGAGGCCGAACGCGGCGGCCATCGTCTCGCCGGTGCCCGCCGAGATCAGCAGCCCCTCCGGTGTCGTACCGGCCGCCTCCGCGGGCCCGATCACCTCCGGCAGCATCGCCTGGTGACCGAGCGCCAGCTCCACGAGGTCGGGCCGGTAGGCGCCGGTCGCCGCCGACCAGTAGCCGGTACCGGAGGCCCCGCCCCGGTCGGTGGTGCGCCGCACCGGGCGGCCCAGGAGCTGCCACACCAGCCAGTCGTGGGCCTGCATCAGCACGGCGGTGCGCGCGGCGTTCTCGGGCTCGGTCTTCTGCAGCCAGCGCAGCTTGGTGAGGGGGTGCGCGGCCGTGGGGACGCACCCGACGGCCTGGGCCCATGCCTCGCGGCCGCCGAGCGCGTCGACGAGGTCGGCGGCGGCGACCTGGGCGCGCTTGTCGCCGCCGGTCATCGCCGGGCGCACGGTGGCCCCCTGCGCGTCCAGCGGGATCACGGCGCCTGCCTGGGCGGAGACGCCGATGGCCTGGACGCCCTCCAGCAGGCCGCCGCCGGCCGCCTCACCGAGGGAGAGCAGCCATGCCTGCGGGTCCACGTCGCTGGGGCGCGTGTCGTCGGGGCCGTCCACTGGGTGGGGTGCGTAACCCTGCCTCAGTACGGCCCCGGTGTCCGTGTCGCAGACGACGATGCGAGTGAAATCGGGCGAGCTGTCCAACCCGGCGACTATCCCCATGAGGCTAGATTTTGCCGTACCGGGGGGACCACCGGGTGTCTAGGTGTTGCTGGTGCCCCAGTCGTCCTGCTCCGGGTAGGAGCCGTTGCGGTCGCGGAGGTGGCGGACGCGGTCGGCGACGGAGGCCGGGACGCGGTCGCCGACCTTCTCGCTGACCGTGTGGATCGCCTTGCCGGCGAAGTGGCGGCCCTGGTGGGCGGCCGTCTCGGCGGTGTTGCGGACCGCGGGGTTCTGCGCGACCTGGCGAGCGGACTTCTTCAGCTGTTCGTAGCGCTCGCGCCCGGCACGCGTGCCCAGCACGTAACCCAGCGCCAGTCCGGCGACGAACGTGAGCTTGTAGCGCATGGCGGAGCCACCCTTCCGTGGTGGTGGAGTACCGATTGGCGGAGCACCCCCCTGCTTGCGCTAATGTATGTGTCGCAGCGAGCGAGCGCCCCCTGGCGAATACCCAGGTAGGTACGTTCGATGCAACGAGGCATTCCTCCGTAGCTCAATTGGCAGAGCAGCCGGCTGTTAACCGGCAGGTTACTGGTTCGAGTCCAGTCGGGGGAGCTCGGTCCTCCGTAGCTCAATTGGCAGAGCAGCCGGCTGTTAACCGGCAGGTTACTGGTTCGAGTCCAGTCGGGGGAGCATCGTGAACGAGGACCCCGTAGGGGTCCTTTTTCATGTCCGGTTCGGGCCGCGTGGAACCGCCGGGGCACCGGTGGAGTCCTCATGGTCACGAAGGCCGCGGGAAGCCGACCATCCGAGGCAGGAGATCGTATGAGCGGCTATGCTGCGGCAGACGGCGCGCACACATGTACGCGACACGCCGCTATGGGGCGGTAGCTCAGCCGGTTAGAGCAGCGGACTCATAATCCGTCGGCCGTGGGTTCGAGTCCCACCCGCCCCACCAAAGCAGTGCTGCAGGAACGTTCTGACCTGCGTGGCGTCAGTGGCCGGCCGGGACGGTGAGCGTTGCGGCCGTGCTGAGGACCAGTGGGTGCCGGAAGTGGACGGCGAGGAGTTCCAGCCACTGCAGTGGGTCACCGTCGGGGATGCGGCGCTCCACCGGGGGCGCCGGGTTCGCGGTCGGCGCCGGTTCGGGCCGGGCCCGGTCGATGGCGCAGCGCAGGACGACGGCCTCGGTGGCCGCGGCCAGACCCGGGCCGGTGAAGCCCTGGGCGGCGAGCCGCTCCCGTGCGGCCGCCTCCACGGCGGGGCTGCGGTACGGGTCGAGGGCCAGGATCACGTCGCTGATCTCGACGGCGTACCTGTAGAGGACGAGCTCGGACTCGGTGTGCAGGGCGTCCGGCAGCGGCAGCACGACCTCGGGCACGGCGGCGCACAGTGTCCGCCACAGCGGTTCGATCCGGCGCAGTCTGCGGCGTACGGCGCGGGCGTGCCGCCGGTCGGCCACGGCGGGCCAGACGATCCCGGCGCTGGACAGCAGCAGGGAACCGGCCAGCAGGACCTGGGCGGTGGGTGCGACGACGGCGTCCTGGAACAGCACGCTGCCCGAGTCGCGCAGGACCAGGCAGGCGCCCCGGTGCAGGGCGTAGGCGAGGGCGACGGCCGCGCCCGCGCCGATCAGGTGGAGAGAGGTCCGCAGCGGGCCCGGCGGGGCCTGCTCGTGGTGCCGCAGACACGTCACCCCGACCGTGATCACACCCCGCAGCACGAACCCGACGAAGACGGCCCAGTAGACGACCAGCGCCGCCGAATGACCGGTGAACAGCAGGTACTTCTCGCCGCTCGGGCGGGGCACCAGGACGAAGGCCGTGGTCATGGCGGCGGCCGCCAGCGGCAGCGGAAGCCGGTCGCGCGCGCGGCGGCGGACGGGTGCGTCGGCCGGTGCGGACATATGACGCACGAACCCGGTCAGACAGGCGACCGCGGAGATGCCCAGCAGATGACCGAGGAGGCTGGTGCCGCCCTGCACGCCGGTCGCGGCGTCGATCGGGCGGCGCACCGCCGGGACGCCGACCGTGACCGACAGGGTGACCAGGGCGACGACGCCGGCGAGCAGTCGGGAGGGCACGGCCTCCGGGGCGGAGCGGCTGCGCAGGGCCCGGCGGGCGGTCTGCACGGCGAGCGGCCACATCACGAGCAGCAGGACAGCCTCGTACGGTCGTACGGCCGTCACCGGTGGCGCACCTTGCCGAGCGTGCGGGCCCACCGGTCGAGGACGTCGGATCCCTGCGCGGCCAGGGCGGCGGCGCGGGCGGCACAGCCCGTGGACCGCTGATGGATCAGCGTGGCCATCAGTTCGGCCTGCTGCTCCTGGAGTTCGGTGTAGTCGGTGCGGCCACGGGCGAGCAGTCTGCGCACCGTCGCGGGATCGAGGTCGGGGAAGAGGGCCTCCATCCCGGGCAGCGGGCCGTCGCCGTCGGGCTGCGTCCCGTGGCCGAGCAGGAGATGGGCTATCTCGTGCAGGATGATGTGCCGCTGGTGGAAGGCGCTGGTGGTCGTCTCGTAGAAGATGTGGTCGGCCCGGCCGAGGCTGATCCACAGGCCGCAGAGGCCGGCTTCGGCTCCCGCGTCCTGCGGCAGCGGCGACAGGGTCAGCGGTCTGCCGTTCTGCCGCTCGATCGCGGCGCACAGCGCGTCGATCGTCAAGGGCTGCGCGGGGTCCAGAGGCAGGCCGTCCAGGATGCTGTCGCACCGGGCGCGAAAGTCCGCCCAGGTCTCGTCGCGCGACCGACTGCCGTCCCCCATCGTGTCCCCCGACCCCCTCGACGACGTGCCGCGATCATAGCCCGGCAGCTGTCAGGGCTCCCCGGCGTCGCGCTGTCGTGGCTGGTCGGCGGCCTGTTCCACGAGGCCGCGCACCACGTCGAGGCCGCGGGCGCTGAGCGTGGCCACGGCTGCCGCGCGCAGGGCGACCGCTTTCACGTCGTTGGTGCGCATGGCCGTGACGAGGGCGAGCTGGGCCATGGTCCGGTCGGCGACGGCGTCGTCGACGAAGTAGCCCACCGGCACTCCGAAGAAGGCGGCGAGCGCGCGCAGGGTGCCGATGGTGGGGTTGGGTGCCTTGCCGTTCAGCAGCATCGACAACCGGCCCACCGAGAGGGAGACGCCTCCCGCCTCGTCCTCCGCCTTGATGCCGTCGACCACCTCCTGGAGCGTGTGGCGCCTGCCCAGTGGCTGTACATGCTCGAAGAGGTACTCGAGGCGGGCGGCCAGCCGCTGCCCGTCGGTCTCGCTCACGATGGCTCACCTCTCGTGCCTGCGGTCGTGCGGGCATTATCCCGTCTGCTGTGCAGACCCTCTCGCGACAGCACATATATGTGAATCAAGCGAAGGGTAGCCACGATGCCAGCCAGGAGTTGGCGAAAGGATCTTCAATAAAGTGAAAGATGTGGTTAGTGTGGGCGTCCTCGTCAACCGATCGAAGGAGACATCCCATGCCCAAGACGCTCGGGAAGTTCGCGGCTGTGGCGGCCGCGGCGACGGCGGTCGTGGCCCTGTCGGGGAACGCGGCGACCGCCGCGGACGCGGCGTACAACGAGCGGAGCGTGTGGCTGAACGGCAACCCGCAGTCGAGCGACGCCCCCGCGTGCACCTCGCGGACGATCTACCTGGCCTCCGACACCTACAAGTGGATCTCGTACATCGACGGGATCGGCGGCACGGCGTCTCGCGAGATCTATCTGGCCGCGGGCACCTATACCTGGGAGGACTGCATGGCCGCCGCGACCGACTCCTACGTACAGACGTCCCGGCTCAGCAGGTACGGCTCGGCCTCGGCGTACCTCAACGCTCCGAAGCGCTACCTGCCGGCGGGCACCTACACCTTCGGCTCACTGCTCAGCCCGCAGTGATCCGCACACGGGGCGGGCCGGCGTCGGCCGGCCCGCCCCGATGTGTCAGTCGGCCGTCGGTGCCAGTTCCAGGGGCTGGATCCTGCCCTCCAGCATCGCGCCGAGGCCCTGGACGGCGCAGACGTCGGGGCGTTCGGCGATGTGTACCGGCATGCCGGTGGCCTGGCGGAGCATCTGGTCGAGGCCGGGGAGGAGGGCGCTGCCGCCGACCATCATGATGCCTCGGTCGGCGAGGTCGGCGACCAGGTCGGGCGGGCAGTCGCGGAGGACCTTGCCGATGCCGTCCAGGACGGCGGTCAGCGGGGTCTGGATGGCGTCGCGGACGGCTGCCGTGTCCACCTGGACGCTGCGGGCGAGGCCCGTCGCGACGTCGCGGCCGTGGATCTCGGTGGAGGCCGGGCCGTGCGGGGTCAGGCCGTTGCCGGACAGGGCGAGCTGCAGGGGCCGTACGGACTGGCTGGGCAGCATCAGTTCGTGCTCGTGGCGCAGGTGCTGCACGATCGCGTGGTCCACGGCCTCGCCGCCGACCGGGATGCGTTCGGCGGTGACGATCGAGCCGAGGGAGAGAACGGCGACCTGGGTGGCGGCGGCGCCGCAGTCCAGGACCATCGTCGCCTCGGGCCGCTCGACGGGCAGTCCGCAGCCGACGGCGGTGGCGATGAGGGTGTCGACCAGTTCGACGCGGCGGGCGCCGAGGCCGACGAGGGTCTCGATGGTGGCCCGCTGGGCGAGCGGGTCGGCGTCGTGCGGGGTGCAGGCGGCCGCGCGCAGCCGGGGCTTGCGGCGCAGCGAGCGGCGGATCTTGTCGCCGAGCAGGTGGCGCAGCATCCGCTGGGCCATCTCGATGTCGACGACCGTGCCGCCGGAGACCGGGCGGACGACCCGGATGTAGTGCGGGGTGCGGCCCGTCATCTTCTCCGCGAACTCGCCGACCGCGATCAGTGCGCCGGTGCGGGTGTTGACGGCGGCGGCGGAGGGCTGGTCGACGACGAGCCCGGCGCCCTTGACGTACACCCGCGTCCGCGCCGCGCCGAGGTCGACGGCGAAGTGGCAGCGGCGCAGCTGCTCCAGACTGGCGGTCATTGGCAGGTCCTCCCGAGAGCGCAGACCGTGGAGGCCGCCCCAGGGGGGCGGTCCTCGCGGTGGGGCCGCCGGGCCGGCGGGCCGTACACGCATCGTGCGGGGGGCCTGGGGGCGGGCGCCTTCTGGGATGCGCCGGGTGGGGCGCGGCTGAATGGTTGATTTGCCCGATATGTCCGATGTAAGGAATGCGTAAGGAAGCTGGTTCACAGGCTGCGGGCCACGTTCAGGAGCGGGTTCAGCGACGACACCGTGACGTCACAGCCCGTCTCGCGCAGGCGCTGCTCGGCCGTGGGGTTGCGGGCCAGCCCCACGCACGGCACGCCGATCCGGCGGGCCGCGGTCACCTCCGCCGGGGAGGAGGTGATCAGCAGGCCGGTGGCGGCCGGGCGGCCCGCGGCCTCCAGGGCGCGCAGCAGGCACGACGGGTCGGGCATGAGGCGGGTCAGGTCGTCGGTGCGGCCGTGGAGGCCGGCCAGAGGAAGGTCGTAGGGGGCCAGACAGCGGCGGACGGCCTGCTCGCACACGTCCGTGACGACCGCGACCCGGCGGCCCGTGTGGTGGAGGGTGCGGGCCAGCGTGGCCGACCGGTGGGTGGCGGGCGCGTCGGGCACGGCCCGCAGCTCCAGCTCGTCGAGGCGGGCGCGCAGCAGCGGGCCGAGCGGGTCGTGGGCGAACGCGCGCAGCACGTCCAGCGGGTGCGGGAACCCCTCGCGCGGCGACTCGACGCCCAGCGGCCGGCCGGCCAACGCGTCCTCGGGGTCGCGGAGTTCGGCCACGAGCCCGAGCAGGTGCAGCGCCGCCTCGCGGGCGCCCTGCGCCGTGAACAGCCGCGTCAGCGGGCCGTCGAAGCCGAACAGCACCGTCTGCGCGTCGGTCAGCAGCTCCCGCAGCGTGCGCGGCGCGGCGGCCGGCCTCGGCGGGGCGGGCGCCCAGGCGGGAGCCAGCCGCACCGAGCAGCTGACGGCGAGCCCCGGCACCGACCACTCCCGCAGCGCCGCGTTCACCGCGCGCTCGGCACCCGCGGCATGGCGGGGCGCGTGACGGCGGCTGACCCGGCCGGCGGTCTCCTTCAGCAGGACCAGCAGCCGCGGCAGGATCCGGGCCGGACCCCCGTGCACGAACGCCACCGGATCGCACACGTGCCAGGACAGCTCGGCATCGGCCGTGAAGCCGTCCTTGCCGGAGCTGGGCAGGGTCAGCGGCAGTGTCGCCGACTGCGGGGTGAGATCGACCTCGTAGTACGTCGTGGTCCGCCGCTGAACCGGGTCGAGCGGGGCGAGGGGGGCGTCGGGCGGCGCCTGGACGAGCGCGGCCAGGCCGGGGTCGGGGACGGCGAGCGTGCGCGGGTCGCGCACGATGTGGGGCCCGCTCAGCAGGTCCCGCGCCGGCGTCAGCGGCGCCCCGGATTCCCTCAGCAGGCAGTACCAGGACAGCGGCCCCGAGCCCGCCTCGCCGTACAGCGGCCGGAACCGCTGCGGGCTCTGGGCGGCCGAGCTGGCGGCGAACTTCCCGTACAGCCGCGGCGGTACGGCGATCCGGAACGGCGCCCCCACCGGGGGTTCCGGCGCGTCCTGGAACGTCACCGTCAGGGACGGCGCCTCCCGCAGCCCCGCCATGGCCTCGGGCAGGGTGCGCAGGGCGGCGACCAGCACGGGCAGCAGGTCCGCGTCGGGGGCGGTGCGGACGGCGTATCCGTCCTGCCGGACCGTCACCTCGTAGTGCTGCGGGGTGAGCGCGCCACGCGCGAGGGTCTCGTGGACGGCGTTCTCCAGGGCGATACGGGCCTCGGGGCGGCCGGTGAGGGTGTCGGCGGCGATGACGAGGGAGGGGGCGGGGCGGGGGCTGCCGCCCAGTGCGGCGCGGGTGCGCAGCAGGTCGTCCCACAGCCGCAGCAGGCGCTCGCGGGCGGCGCGGGCGGCGGGGCCGGGGACGTCCGGGAGCGGGGTGCCGGTGTCCCACAGGTCCAGGGCCTCGTCGAGCAGCCCGCGGGCCGCGGCGAGGTCGCCGTCCCGCCGCGCCCGTTCCGCCCGCCGGGCCAGGTCCTCGCAGTGGACGAGGTCCACGTGGTCCGCGCTGGTGTGCAGGGCGAAGCCGGCGGTGCCCGTGGCCACGGCCGCGTGCGGGCTGAGGAGCGACCGGAGGAAGTCCGCGGCCCTGGTGACGGCGTCCAGGGGGTCGCGCGGTTCGTCGGCCGGGTCCCACATGCCCGCTCGGAGTTCCTCGGGAGTCACATAGCGGCCGTGCCTCAGCAGCAGCATGGCGAGCAGCGCGCGGACGGCGGGAGGGAGTCCGGGAAGCGGATGACGGCGGTCGCGGTGGATACGCAGGGGACGCAGCACCTGGTAGCCGCGCTGCGGGTACGCCTCGCGGGCCGCCCGCGCCAGGGCCGGATCCATGAGCTCGTCCAGAGCCGGTGTCTCGCCCCGCGACAGCCGGTTCAGCGTCCGCTCGTACGTCGTCCGCAACGGGCGCGGGAGATGCTCGGCCGGCCACCACAGCATCTGCCCCAGCGTCCACAGATCCTGCTCGCGCGCGGCGGCGTCCGTGGGTTGCGGCGCGACGGTGAGCTCCACGCGCCCGTCCGGCAGCAGCACGACCCGGTACGGGTCCAGCCCGTTGTACGCGGTGCCCGCGTCATGCGCCGCCCTGACCGCGCGGGCGAGCTGCGCGCCCACCGACACCAGCACGGGCGGCGGCAGGCGGTGGCCGTTCGGTTCCAGGAGGTCGTACAGCCGTACGCCGTCCAGGTGCTCCGTCCCCGTCAGCCGCCGCACACTCTCCTCGCTGACCGTCGCGAACGCCTCCCCGTCCGCCGGGGTCCGCGTGCCGCCCGCCGCGGGCGTCGAGGCGGTGAACTCGCCCCGCGCCCTCCCGGCCCGGCTGTCGATGAGGGCGCCCACGCGCTCCAGGAGGTCGGTCGTACGCAGGCGGTCCGTACGGGGGACGGCCCGCAGCAGCAGCTCCTGCACGCCGGGGCGGAAGGCGTACGAGCCGGGCGGGCCCACGACGGCGGTGAGCAGGCCGCTGAGGATCAGCTCGGCGAGGTGCTGGGGGCGCGGGTCGGGTTCGAGGGCCGCCTGGACCAGACGCATCACGGGGAGGTGGGGGCGACCGAGGGCCACATGGCCGGCCAGGCGGAACGCCTCCGGGGAAGCCTTGGCGCGAAAGCGCAGGACCAGCTCCTCGGGGGAGAGGTGGGTGAGATCCGTCAGACCGTCCGGGGCCGGCGGGGCGGCGCCCAGCCGGGCGACCGCCGCCGGGTGGGCGGTGCCGCCCGGGGACGCGATCAGCGACGCCCAGTTGGCCAGCCAGGCCGGTTCGGGTTCGAGGACGGGCAGCGGGATGCCGGCCTCGCCGTCCCGTTCCTCGTCGTACGGGGTGAAGGTGAGCGCCGCCGTGGGTGCCGCGGGATACGGGGACGACAGCCGGCCCGCCGTCGTCGGCAACGCCGTGTCGCGCCACAGGTGTTCGGGCAGGGGCTGGACCAGGGCGACCGGCATCCGGCGGGCCCAGTGGCGCAGGGTGTCGTACCAGCCGTCGGCCGCCGGCCCCTTGCGCCACTGCGGGCCCATGCAGTCGCTGACCAGCAGGGTGACCGTACGGCCGTCGGCGGGGCCGCGCGCGGCGTGGCCGCGGACCGTGCCGTCGGGGCCGGCGCGATGCAGCGTGACCGTACGGAAGACACCGGACTGGGCGAGAGCGGTGTGCAGTTCGGCGACCAGGGGGCGCCAGACCGGCATCGTCGGACCGGTGTCGTGGACCAGGTGCAGCCGCAGCCAGCGCTCCCGTGCCGGGCGCAGGACGGGCAGCCATCCCTGCGGGGTCGCGCCCAGGCGGGCGATGCGCTCGGCGGTCGCCCGTTCGTCCAGCTCGTGGCCGGTCGGCGCGTCCGCCCCGCGTTTGAGGGGGCGCAGGGCGCGCTGGAGGCCGAGGGGGTGGCGCAGCATCGGGGGGACGGGCGCGCGGAGGGAGGCGTGCCGGGGTGCCGCGGCGTGGGGGGCGGGGTCGGAGGCGGACGGCGACGGGGCCGGGGCCGGGAGGTGGAGCGGGGCGCGCGGCGGGGGCGGGGGTGTCCCGGCGGGCGCCTCGGGGCGCTGCCGCGGCACCTCGTCCGGCGTGGCCGTGCCGACCGCGTCCCGCGTCCGTCCGGGCGCGTCCGTGTCCTTCGCGTCCGGTGCGCCCGGCGCCTGCTGGGGGTCCCGCGCCTCCCCGTCCGGCATCCGCCCCGCCAGCCACAGCAGTTCCGCCAGCTCGCGCGGCGACGGACGGACGCCGGAACCGCTCGCCTCGGCCAGCACGTCGGCCAGGCGGGCCAGCGGCTCCCGAGGGCCGCAGGAGCCGGCAGGCACCACCCCGTGGGCCGGCCGCCCAGGGGATCCGGAGACGTCAGAAGGCATCGGCCTGCGGGCCCTGTCCGAGGTACGGCATCAGCTGCGCGGCCAGTTCGTCGACGGACTCCGCGCCCAGTTCGGAGGCGCGGGCCAGGTAGATGGCGTTGAGCAGCTGGTCGGTGGCCAGGTCGCCGCCGCCCACGCGGGACAGGAAGCGTTCGATCAGGCGCCGGCCGTGCTCGTCGGGCTCGCCGAGGTGGGCGCGGACGATGTCGGCGAGGTGCCGGTCGTCGGGCTGGGACAGCCGCAGCGTGACGCAGCGGCGCAGGAACGCGGGCGGGAACTCCCGCTCGCCGTTGCTGGTGAGCACGACGAAGGGGAACGCACGGCAGCGCACCCGGCCCCGCGACACCGGCACCCGCTCGTCCGTGCCGTCCGCCAGCACCTCGGCGACCGGCGTGTGCCGGGCGGCGCGCACCAGTTCCGGGATCTCGTACTGGCCCTCCTCCAGGACGTGCAGCAGGTCGTTGGGCAGATCCAGGTCGCTCTTGTCGATCTCGTCGATGAGCAGGGCGCGCGGACGGGCGTAGGGCAGCAGCGCGGTGCCGAGCGGGCCCAGGCGCAGATGGTTCTCGATGCCCGCCTCGCCGGACAGGTCCGGGGACTGCCGGGCGGCGTACAGGCGGGAGAGCGGGTCGTACTGGTAGAGGCCGTCGTTCAGGGTGCTGCGGCTGGTGATGTTCCAGCGCAGCACCGGACCCAGGCGCAGCTCGCGGGCCACCGCGTACGCCAGCGAGGACTTGCCGGTGCCGGGCGGGCCGGTGACCAGCAGCGGGCGGCGCAGATAGAGGGCGGCGTTGACGAGCTGGACGGTCTGCGCGGTCGCCTTGTAGGTCTCCGCGCGGTGGGTGCGGTCCGGGGAGCTCGCGCCGGCGTCGTCGCCGTCGGCGGGAGCCTTCAGCACCGGGCCGCCGTCGAAGGCACGCCACGGCGGCGGGTCGGGCAGCTCGGTGATGCCGTCGTGCGGCTCGCTCGTACCGGTGTAGACGGGCCACAGGGACATGGGGGTTCTTTCTCCGGGGGCTTGTGCTGTCGGGGGCGGGTGGCGGGGTCAGGCGACGGGCGAGTGCAGACAGGCGGCCGGCTCCGGGAAGCAGCGCGGGTCGTCCCACAGCAGCTGGATGTCGTGGGCCCAGTGCCGGCCGGGCTCCTCGGCGGCCTCCGCGGTCTCGCGCAGGGTCAGGACATGGCGGGGCAGCTCCGCGGGCGGCACCCCGGTGACGGACTCGGTGAGCTCGTCGAGGAAGGCGCTGCCCGCGCAGGGGCCGGTGTGCGCGGTGCCCGGGCAGCCGGTGCGCGGCCACAGCAGCACCGGCACGGGCACATTGACGGCGACCTCGAACTGCTCCCGTACGGCGGTCGGCGGGGCGGCGTACGCGGTCAGGCCCGCCTCCAGCTCGCGCAGCCGCTTGCGCAGGCTCGGCGGGCGCTCGGCGGTGCCGCAGTCGACGCGGTGCAGGGCCGTGGTGCCCGCGTCCAGCTTCTGCCACTTCTTGGCGAGCTGGTGGCGCAGCCGGCCGCTGCGGTGCCGCGAGCGGTCGGCGACGACCAGCGGGTACGCGCAGCCCAGCGGCGTCGGGTCGTCGGGGCTGCACTCCCAGCGGGCGACCGGCTCGTTCAGCCACTCGCGGGGCAGGACGAAGGTGATCAGCTCCTCGGCGTCCGGCGCGAGCTGGGTGAACGCCTCGTCGATGCGCTCCTGCACATAGGCGCGCACCCCGCTGCGCGGCAGCCGGCGCGCGCCCACCGGGCGGCGGTGGCCGTCGCGGTAGGCGGACACCTCCACGGTGACCTGGTCGGCACCGGCGCCGCTGTGCTCGATCTCGACGACGATCGGCGCCCAGCCGGCCTCCCCGCCGGAGGGCTCCGGCGGACCGTCCAGCAGCTCCGCCAGCCGGTCGGCGAACCGGGACATCGCCTCCGGCTCCGGCACCTCCCACTGCACATACCTCGCCGCGTGCTCCAGCGAGGAGAACCCGCCGGGCGGCAGCGGCGGCCCGAACGGGCCCACCGCGTCGACGTACAGCCGGTCCGGGTCGGGCCGCGGCCCGCTGCCGCACCCGGCGCGGCGCACCAGCGCGTACAGCCGGCGGCGCGTCTCGGCCGCGTGCCCGTCGGTCGGCACCAGTTCGCCGAGCCCGTCCCAGTAGCGGGCCATGACGTGCGTCGGCAGCATCCGGCCGACCCGCACGCCCCGGCCGCCCGCCACCGCCGACACCATCCCGACCACGCTGCCGTCGGCGAGGGTCACCGCGGCCCCGCTGAACCCCGCCTCCAGCGGCTGCCCGTGCGCGCTCAGCGCCTCCAGCTGCATCCACTCGTCGGAGATCAGCGGTCCGGGCAGGGCGCGGTAGACCGCGAGCATGCCCTCGTCGTAGCCCTTGGGGAAGCCGTACGCGACCAGCTCGGAGCCCTGTTCGGCGCCGGGCGGGGCGAACTCGGCCGGGGCGAGCGGCACTTCGCGGTCCAGTTCCAGTACGGCGAGATCGCCCGGGTCGGCGGCTCCGCCCTGCCAGCCGCCGTGCACGGCGACCGACGCGGAGAGGCGGCCGAGGTCCCGGCTGCCCGGGAAGGTCACGGTGACCGCCGACGTGTCGCTGTGCCGCACCACATGGGCGCAGGTCAGGACGCGGCGCGGGGACACCAGGAAGCCGGCGCCGACCTCCCTGCCGCACTCGATCCGGGCGTACCAGGCGACCTTGCTCATACGCGCCCGTCAGCCCGGTCCGCCTGGCCCGCCTGGTCCGCCTGGTCCGTCTGGCCCGCCTGGTCCGCCTGGTCCGTCTGGCCCGCCTGGTCCGCCTGGTCCGTCTGGCCCGCCGGGCCCGCCTGTTCCGTCCGCTCCGCCCGGCCCGGTGACCAGCTGAGCCGCACGATCAGATGGCCCTCCGCCGCGCCCTTGGCGATGACCGCGCCCGTCTCCGCGCTCAGCTTCACCCCGAACTCCAGCTCCACCGCGTCCGGCCGCAGCGAGCCGTCGCGGAACACGCGCAGCGCGGACTCCGCCGCCGCCCGCACGCCGCCCAGGGCTCCCTCGAAGGTGCGGGCCGCCTGCGCCGGTCCGTCGCCGCGTGACACCAGCCGGGCGCCCGACCCGTCGCCGTCGGCGGCCTCCACCACGATCAGCGCGCCGTCCTCGGTCTTGAACTCCACCAGGTCGTCCATGGCGCCGCCTGCTCCCCCGTGTTGTGCGTGACCTCGTCGAACTCCATTGTTGCGGAGAGAACTTGGCGTTGTCCCGCCGTCCCCACCGGCCGCACGCGCGCGGTGGCGGAAACCCGCCACACCGACGATCCGCCACGTCCCGGCCGGCTCCCGCGCCCCACCCGGCCCCCCACACTGCTGCCACCACTCGACCGAGAGAGGTGGGGATGACCACAGGACCAGTCGGGCGCGCGGCCACCGCCACGGCGGCCGGTATCGCGCTCACGCTGCTGCTGCCGACGGCGGACGCGGGGGCGCGGGGCGAACCCCCGGCCGCCCCGGCCGCCCCGCACAGCGCACAGCACGTCACCCTCGTCACCGGCGACCGGGTGACCGTCACCGACATCGGCGGCGGCAACCGGACGGTGACCGTGCGGCGGCCCGACGGCGCGACCGGCGCCGTGCGCACCCAGACGGTGAACGGCCGCATCACCGTCGTACCGGACGAGGCACTGCCGTATCTGCGCGCGGGCACGCTGGACGAGCGGCTGTTCGACGTCAGCGGGCTGATCCGCCAGGGGCTCACCGACGACCGGGCCGGGCGGCTGCCGCTGATCGTGACCTACGACAGGGGCGCGCGGGCCGCCGTGCCGCGTGGCGCCGAGCGGACGCGGGTGCTGCCCAGTGTGCGCGGGGCGGCCGTGGAGGCGGAGAGGGGGCGGGAGTTCTGGCGGGCGTTCACCCGGCAGGGCGGTCTCGACGAGGTGTGGCTCGACGGACGGGTCCGCGCCGACATGGCCGAAAGCAATGCCCAGATCGGCACCCGCGCCGCGTGGGACGCCGGGCTCACCGGCAAGGGCGTCACCGTCGCCGTCCTGGACACCGGCGTCGACGCCGGCCACCCCGACCTCGCCGGGCGGATCACCGCGTCCCGCAGCTTCGTCGAGGGCGAGGAGGTCGCCGACCGCAACGGGCACGGCACCCACGTCGCCTCCACCGTCGGCGGCAGCGGTGCCGCCTCCGACGGCGCCGAGAAGGGCGTGGCGCCCGGTGCCGAGCTGGTCGTCGGCAAGGTGCTCGGCGACCAGGGCAGCGGCAGCGAGTCGCAGATCATCGCCGGGATGGAGTGGGCCGCCCGCGAGGCGGGCGCCGACATCGTGTCCATGAGCCTGGGCTCCACCGAGCCGAGCGACGGCACCGACCCCATGGCACGGGCCGTGAACGCCCTCTCGGCGGAGACCGGCGCCCTCTTCGTGGTCGCGGCGGGGAACACCGGCGCTCCCTCGTCCATCGGCTCGCCCGGCGCCGCCGACGCCGCCCTGACCGTGGGTGCCGTCGACTCCGCCGACCGGGCCGCCTACTTCACCAGCGCGGGCCCGCGCCACGGCGACAACGCCCTCAAGCCCGACCTCGCCGCTCCCGGCGTCGGCATCCTCGCCGCCCGCTCCGGGCTCACCTCCGGCAGCGGCCCGTACACCTCCATGAGCGGGACGTCGATGGCGACCCCGCATGTCGCGGGCGTGGCCGCGCTGCTCGCCGAGCGGCACCCCGACTGGAGCGGCGCCCGCCTCAAGGACGCCCTGATGTCCACGGCGAAGCCGCTGGAGGCGTCCGTCTACGAGCTGGGCGCGGGGCGGGTGAGCGTGCCGGACGCGCTCAAGGCGCCCCTGACGGCCACCGGCAGTGTGGACCTCGGCTTCCACCGCTGGCCGTACGACACGAACGAGCCGGTCACCAGGACCATCACGTACACCAACTCCACCGCCGCCGACGTGCGGTTGACGCTCTCCGCCACCAGCGAGGTCGCGGTGCTCGCCGACACCGTCCTGACCGTGCCCGCGCACGGCACCGCCTCCACCACCGTCACCGGTGACGCGGCGAAGGCCCCGGTCGGCACCACCGGCGGCCGGATCGTGGCCGTCGCGGACGACGGCACCCCCCTCGCCCGCACCGCGTTCGGCCTGGTCAAGGAGGACGAGCGCCACACCCTCACCGTGCACGTCAAGGACCGTGCGGGCAACGCCGCCGCCGCCGACCTGGTGGTGCAGCAACTCGCCGAGGGCACCGACCCGTTCCCGGCCCGCGTCGGCGCGTCCGGCACCCTCCGGCTGCGGCTGGGACCGGGCACCTACAGCCTCACCTCCTTCCTCGACGTGCGCGGCAGCCGGGGCGCCGACTCGCTGGGCCTCGGCTTCCTCGCCGCGCCCGAGGTCGTCCTGGACCGCGACCGCGAGGTCACCCTGGACGGGCGGCGGCTGCGGGAGCTGCGGGCCGAGGTGGACCGGCGGACCGAGCGGCGGCAGCTGGTGATGGAGTACGTCCGTGAGGCGCACGGCTCCGAGCTGTTCGGCGCGGTCATGGTGCCGCTGGCGTACGACAGCGTCTTCGCCGCGCCCACCTCGCCCGTCGCCCAAGGGCTGTTCGAGTTCCGGACCGTGTGGCGGCTGGGCCGGCCGCTGCTTCAGGTGCGGGGCGTGCGGGACGCGGTCGTGCAGCCCGGCGGCACGCTGATCGAGGGACGCAGCAGGCTGCCCCTGGTGGACGCGGGGGACGGGTCGTTCGGCGGGGCGCGGGGCAGGGCGGCGCTGGTCCGCCTCACCGACGGCACCGAGCCGGCGGCGCTCGCCCGGGCCGCCCAGGAGGCGGGCGTGCGGGCGCTGTTCGTCACCGACGACCGGCCCGGACGGCTGAACGCCTGGTGGGGCGCCGACGACGGCACCGACCGGCCCCTGCAGATCGCCACCGTCGACACCGCCGACGCGGCCCGGCTGCGCGCGGCCGCAACCGTCGACATGACCGGCACGCGCGACACGCCGTACGTGTACGACCTCGCGCAGGGGCACCGGGAGGCGATCCCCGACCGCGACCTCACCTACCGGCCCGGCGAGGAGGAACTGGCCGTGCTGGACACCCGGTTCCACGCCGTGCGGCCGGGGGACGGCGGCGAGTTCCGGTACTCGATCACCGACGCCTTCCCCATCGGGCTCGGGTTCCTGGAGCGCGTCGGGCTGCCGGGCGAGCGGACCGACATCGTCTCCACCGGTCCGGGGCAGCGCTGGCACGAGTCGGTGACCATGGCGGACGGGGCGCTGGAGCAGCGCGGCGGACTGGTCCGGTACCGGGGCGGCACGCACCGGGAGCTGGCGTGGTTCCGGCCGGTGTGGCATCCGTGGCTCGGGACCGGGCTGGGCTGGGGGCAGACGCGGCGCGGTGGGCAGATGCGGTTCAACACGCCCGGCTGGGGCGACTCCGGGCCCGACCACACCGGCTTCGGTGACGTGTGGAGCGAGGAGAGCGGGATGTCCCAGTCCACGGCGCTGTACCTGGATGGCGAACTCGTCGACCGGGGGCGGGGATCCACCGCGTATCTCTGGGAGGCGCCCGCCGACGAGCGCACCTACGAGGTCGTCACCGACACCGCGCTGGACGCCGGGCGCTGGGAGCTCGCCGTCCGGGGGCGCGCCGAGTGGACGTTCCGGTCGGCGGCCACGCCCGAGGACCGGGAGACCGTGCTGCCGCTGATCAACCTCGCCTTCGACCTGGACACCGACCTCGCGGGCGACGTGCCCGGCGGGCGGCGGGTGCGCGTCGGGATCGGCGCGGAGTACGTCGCGGGGGCCGAGGGCACCGGGAGCATCGGCGGGGGCTCGCTGGAGGTGTCGTACGACGACGGGGAGACCTGGCGGGCGGTGGACCTGGACCGCTCCTGGCGCGGGGTGCTCGACGTGCCGGCGGACGCCGCGTACGTGTCCCTGCGGGCCTGCGCGCGCGACGACCGGGGCGGCTCCGTGACGCAGGAGATCATCCGGGCCGCGGGCGTGCGCTGAACGCGGACGGCGCCGCCTCCCTGGGACGGGGAGGCGGCGCCGCCGTGCGTTCTCGGACGATGCTCAGACCAGCCAGCCGATGAAGTGGACGAGGCCGGCGAGGACGTCGGTGAGAAGGTTCATGATCGTGCTACTCCTTGCGGATCTGCTGAGATGTGGGACCTGCGCGTCAACTACGGTCTGCAGCCCGTCACTTGCGCACAGTGAGTATCTCCCGTCCCGTGGGCCCCGATTGACCCTCAGGGGTGACGATCACCTGTTCCAGGGAACAACTGATCCCCTGTTCGGATCAGCCCCAGCGCCGCCAAGTCCTGGGGGCGCAGGCGCAGTTGGTCCGCCGTCGCCTCGATCTGGTCCGGCGGGCGCTTGAGGATCGCGGCGGCGAGCTCCGGGGCGATGACGGAGAAGTAGCTGTCCGGCGTGGCCCAGGTGTTGCCGGGCGCGGCCAGCGCCAGCGCACCGCCCGAGCCGCCCTCGCCGATCACCAGGGTCGTCACCGGCGTCCGCGCGCCCGCCACCGCGGCGAACAGCTCCGCGATCGCCGCGCCCGCCCCCTGCCGCTCGGCGTCGGCGTCGTTCGCGGCGCCCGGAGTGTCCACCAGCGTCAGCACGGGGATGCCCAGCCGGTCCGCGAGCCGGATCAGCCGGGTCGCCGTGCGGTACCCGGCCGGGCGGGTGGGCGTGCCGCACTGGGCGGCGTAGGCGACCGTACGGCCGTCGTGCGTGCCGAACCCGCACAGCACGCCGGGGTCCGTGCCGCCGCAGCGGTCGCCGACGACCGCCACCCGGTCGGTGAAGTAGGCGTCCAAGTACGCCTGGGCGCGGGGGCGTTCGGGGGCGCGGGCGCGGCGGACCGCGTCCCGGCCGTCGCGCGGCAGCTCAAGCGCCCCGAGCGGCCGCGGCGGGGGAGCGGGCTCGTCCGAGGGCGCCGTCAGCAGGCGCAGCCAGCGGCCCAGCGTCCCGCGCAGCTCCCGCGGCCGTACGACCGCGTCGGCGGCGCCCGCCGCGACCTGCGCCTCGGCGGTGTACGCGGCCGGGTCGGCGTCCGCCGGACGCACCCGGGAACCGGCGAAGCCCACCTGGGCGCCGGACAGCGCGAGGATCACGTCGGCGCCCGCGCCCAGCGTGGCCCAGCCGCCGCCGGTCGTCGGATCGCGCAGGACCGCGATCTGGGGGAGCCCGGCCTCACGGGTGAGCACCGACTGGCGGGCCACGCGCTGGAGCTGGGTCAGCGCGACCATGCCCTCCTGCATGCGGCTGCCGCCCGTGGCGATCAACGGCACGACCGGCAGGCGGTGTGCGCGGGCGTGCGCGTGGGCCGCCGCCAGGCGGTCGCCGGTGCTCTCGCCCAGCGAGCCGCCCAGGAAGCCGAACTCGAAGGAGATCAGCACGGCTTGCGTTCCCTCGACGCGGGCGGTGCCGCAGACCACGGACTCCGGCTCGCCGGTGCGCTCGGCGGCGCGGGCGCGCGCGGCGTCGTAGCCCTGCCAGGACAGCGGACCGTCGGGGGCGGGGGTGCGGGCGGGCGGCGGGAGTTCGGTGAAGCTGCCCTCGTCGGCGACCAGGGCGATGGCCTGGCGGGCGGTGAGGCGGGCGGCGGGCGCGGTCGGCTCGGGCCTGCCGGCAGTCTCGGTGCCGCCCGGCGGGTCGGTCCTGCCGGGCGGGTCGGTCCTCCCGGTGCTCTCGGTGTTCCCGGTGGCCTCGGTCTTCCCGGCGCTCCCGGTGTTCCCGCCGGCCTCGGTGTTCCCGGTCGTCTCGTTCCTCCGGTTCCGCTCGGTCATGAGGACAGCGCCCGCTTCATGATCTTGCCCATGTCGTTGCGCGGCAGGGCGTCGAGGTGCCGGACGACGCGGGGCCGCTTGTGCGGGGCGAGGCGGCGTGCGACATGGTCGGCCAACTCGTCGAGCGTGGGCGGCGCGTGCGGGTCGGAGGGCACCACCCAGGCGACGATCCGCTCCCCGAGATCCGGATCGGGCTCCCCGGTGACGGCGGCCTCCCGTACCCCCGGATGGTCGAGCAGCGCGTTCTCGATCTCACCCGCCCCGATCTTGTAACCGCCGCTCTTGATGAGGTCGGTGGCCTTGCGGCCGACGATCCGGACGGAGCCGTCGGGTTCGCGCACCGCCATGTCGCCGGTGCGGAAGAAGCCGTCGGCGGTGAAGGCGGCGGCGGTGGCGTCGGGGCGGTTGAGGTACTCGGTGAACAGGTTCGGGCCGCGCACCTGGATCTCGCCGACGCTCTCCCCGTCGTACGCCGTGAGCTCGGAGCCGTCCTCCTCCACCAGCCGCAGCTCCACCCCCGGCAGCGGCACGCCGACCGTTCCGGCGCGGGCCTCGCCGTC
Source organism: Streptomyces sp. enrichment culture (assembly GCF_964272895.1). Taxonomy (GTDB): domain Bacteria; phylum Actinomycetota; class Actinomycetes; order Streptomycetales; family Streptomycetaceae; genus Streptomyces. Next base: position 2,403,058 of record NZ_OZ186832.1, on the reverse strand, counting down.
GGCGCGGACGCTGGTGTTCATGAGCGTCTCCGTCATGCCGTACCGCTCGATCACCCGGCGCCCGGTCGCGGCGGCGATCCGCTCGTGGTCGTGCACCGGCAGCGCGGCCGACCCCGACACCAGCAGCCGGGCGCCCGCCAGCGCCTCGGCCAGCTCCCGGTCGCCGGGAAGCGCCTGCGCGATGCGGTGGTACATGGTCGGCACGCCGAACAGCATGGTCGCCCCGGAGGCCAGCTCCCGTGCCACGCCCTCCGGGGAGAACCGGCCCAGATGGCGCACGTTCCCGCCGCGCCGCAGCGGGCCGAGGACGCCCAGCACCAGCCCGTGCACATGGAACAGGGGGAGTCCGTGCACCAGCACATCGGCGTCCGTCCACCGCCAGGCGTCCGCCAGCGCGTCCAGCGTCGAGGCCACGGCCCGGCGCGGCAGGACGGCGCCCTTGGGCGGGCCCGTGGTGCCGGAGGTGTAGACGATCAGGGCGGGGGCGTCGTCGCCCACGGCGGCCTCGGGCCGGGGGCCCGGCCGGGAGGGGCCGACGTCCACGCGCTCCACCCGCGCCGGCACCGCGGGCAGGTCGGCGCCCGGCGCGGCGAGGACGACGTCCGGGCGGCTGTCGGCCAGGATGTGCGCCAGCTCCTGCGCGCCCGACCTCGGGTTCAGCGGCACCAGCGGCAGCCCGGCGAGCAGCACCCCCACCGCCCCCACCGCCGTCTCCAGCTCCGGCGTCGCCCACACCGCGACCCGCCCGGCCCCGGCCACCCGCGCCGCGACCCCACCGGCCGCCGCCGCGAGCCCGGCGTACGTCAGCGACCGCTCCCCGAACCGGAGCGCTTCACGCTCCCCCGGACCATGGGCGAGCGCGGGAAAGAGTGAGTTCACGCGGGGCACTCCTTGACGTCGGGAACCGTCGGGGACGACACCCCCCGTCCTACCCCACCCACCTCGCCCCGCCCCGGACCCCAGCCGTGACACCGGTCACCGAACACCCTCCACCAGCCGCCGTCTGCCCACCACGACCCCCAGATCGCACGCGAGCCGCAGCTCGACGGCGTCCAGCGCCGGGTGGGTCAGCCAGTGCAGTCGGGCCTGGTCCGGGCGGCCGTCGTGCAGCGGCGGCCAGGCGGTGGCCGGGGTGAAGTCGTCCACGACGACCGTGCCGCCCGGCGTGAGGAGCCGGCCCACGTCGGCGGGCGGGTCACCGGGCGCCTTGCCCTGGCCGCCGCCGTCCAGAACGAGCAGGTCGAACGGGCCGTACTTCTCGATGCGCCGCCAGTCGCCGTGGAGCACCCGGACATCGGGCCGGTCCGCGAAGACGGCGGCGGCCGCGCGGGCCCGCTGCGGATCGCGCTCCACGCTCACCAGCCGCACCCCCTCGCCCGCGCCCGAGGCGAGCCAGGCCAGCCCGACGCCGAGGCCGGTCCCGGTCTCCCCGATCACCCCCCGCGCCCCGCCCGCCAGGGCGTGCAGCAGACGGCCCTGTTCGGGGCGGCAGGAGTACGGGAAGCCGTGGGCGCGGGCGGCGGCGAGGGCGCGGGCGACCAGCGGGGGCAGCGGACCGGCGGTGGTGTGCGCGGCTGTTCCGGAGAGGGACATGCCGCCGATCCTGCCCCGGTCAGGCGGTGGCCTCCACCACGTCCGCCACCACGCAGCTGACGTTGTCCGGGCCGCCTGCCCGGTTCGCCGCCTCGGTCAGGGCGCGGGCCGCTTCGGCGGGGCCGGGAGAGGCGGTCAGGAGGTGGCGGATGCGGTCGTCGGGGACGGTGGTGGACAGGCCGTCGGAGCACAGGAGGTAGCGGTCGCCGGGGCGGGCCTCGTGGAGGCGGAGGTCGGGCAGCGGTTCCGGGCCGGACGACAGGGACTTCAGCAGGAGGAAGCGCTGGGGGTGGGACTCCGCCTCCTCCTCGATGAGGCGGCCCTCGTCCAGGAGGGACTGGACCACCGTGTGGTCGTGGGTGATGCGGAAGAGGGCGCCGTCGCGCAGGACGTAGGCGCGGGAGTCGCCGATGTGGGCCAGGGCCAGGGCGGAGCCCGTCCAGAGCATCGCCGTGAGGGTGGTGCCGGTGCCCTCCGGCCCCGTCTCCCGCGGCCCCGCGGTCTCCCGTACCGCACGGTTCGCCTCGCGGACCGCGTCCTCCAGCAGGTCGAGGACACTGCCGGACGGCGCCTCGGGCGTGTCCAGCGCCGCCAGGGCCCGTACGGCGGCGTCGCTCGCACTCCCGCCGCCGGGGCCGTAGCCGTCGGCCACGGCCAGGAGGCGGCGCCCCGCGTAGGCGGCGTCCTGGTTGGCGGGGCGCACCAGGCCCCGGTCGGAGTGGGCGGCGTAACGCAGTTCCAGCATGACGGTGTCCTCCCGTGCAGGGGTCGACAAATGATCGACGAGGAACGCGGCCAGGTCCCGCCGTACGGCCGTCTCGGCCTCCACGCGCGCCCAGTGGGCGCGGATCTCGGCGGCCGCGGCCCCCGGATCGCGCGAGGCGAGGTCGCAGACCTCGCGGATCAGCGCCAGCGGCATCCCCAGCCGCCTTAGCCACGCCACGAGCCGGGCCCGCCGCAACTGTCCGAGCGCGTAGTAGCGGTACCCGGTGTCCGGGTCCACCCGCGCCGGGCGCAGCAGCTCCAGGTCGTCGTACAGCCGCAGCGCCTTCGGCGACAGCCGGCTCGCCTTCGCGAAGGCACCGATCGTCAGCAGATCCGTCTCGTGCACAGCACCACGACCCCGTCCGTCCTCGTCCGTTCCGCCACCGATGCTGGGGCTTCACCGAAGGGGAAGGTCAAACGGCGTGCCGCGGTTGCGGCCCGGCCGGTTAGCCTGCCCCGAGCCCGTACCGTCACCCGAGGAGAGGTCGCCCGCCGTGCCCCGAATAGCGCTCGTCACCTACGACCCCCGGCCGGAACCGAGCAAGGACGCCGATCTGCCCGTGCTGCTGCGCGAGCTGACCGCGGCCGGCGCCGAGGCGTACGCCGAGCACTGGGACGACCCCCGCGCCGACTGGGCCTCCTACGACCTCGCCGTGATCCGCTCCACCTGGGACTACAGCTGGCGGGCCGAGGAGTTCACCGCGTGGCTGGAGCGCTGCGGCAAGCTGACCCGGCTCGCCAACCCGGTGGACGTCGTGCGCTGGAACGCCGACAAGCGCTACCTCGGACAGCTCGCCGACGCCGGCGTGCCCACCGTCCCGACCGCCTATCTCGCCCCCGGCGACCCGGTCGCCCTCCCCGACGGCCACGAGTACGTCGTCAAGCCGACCTCCGGCGCCGGCGCCCGCTTCGCCGCCCGCTACACCCCCGGCGAGCACACCACCGCCGTACGGCATGTGGAGCGCATGCACGCCGAGGGACTGACCGCGATGGTGCAGCCGTACATGCGCGGCATCGACACCGCAGGCGAGCGGGCGCTGCAGTTCTTCGGCGGCCGGCTGCTGCACGCCAGCCGCAAGCGTGCCGTCCTCGCGCCCGGCACGCCCTATGACGCGGACAAGCAGCCGCACCCCGGACTGACCGCCTGGCAGCCCACGCCGGCCGAACTCGCGGTCGCGGAGAAGGCGTTGGCCGCCGTGCCGGGCGCGCCCGAGCTGCTCTACGCCCGCGTCGACCTGGTCGACGGCGAGGACGGCGAGCCCCGGCTGATGGAGCTGGAGCTGGTCGAGCCGAACCTGTTCCTGGGGCTGCACCCGGATTCGGTGCCGCACGTGGTCCGCGCGATCCTCACCGCCGCTCCGGCCGTCTGACCGCCGTCCGCTGCAACAGCCCCCACGTGAACTCGGCGACCACCTCATGGCGTACGCCGCTCGCGTCGGGGGCGGTGAAGGCGAGGCCCCAGCGGGTGGGGGCGGTGCCCTCCAGGGGGCGGGCCGGGGCGAAGGCGCGGGCGGCCTCGTCGACCGTGCAGGACCAAGGGGTCAGGTCCTCCAGGGTGTGCAGCGCCGGTCCCTGTGCTCCGGGCGCGCGGACCAGCCACTCGTTCCACACCGCCCCGTTCGGGGCCAGCAGCACCTCCAAGCGCAGATCGGGCCAGAGGGGGAGGGGCCAGAGCCGGGCCTCGCAGTCCAGGTCGCCGATGCGGCGGGGGGTCGTGGACTCGGGGCTGCCGAGGATCTGGCGGTAACGGGCGGCGGAGGATCGGGCGCGCGGAGATCTGACCATCGCCTGCCAGCGCTTGTTGGCCTCCCGCATCCGCGCGAGCGGGACGCCCAGCGCGCGGCGGGCGTCCTCCACCAGGTCCGGATTGTGGTCGGCCATGCGGCGCAGCAGCACCAGCTGGAGGTCCAGAGGGCCGAACGGTTCAGCTGACGGCATGCGTCCCATCGTCGCGCACCCCGGCCCGCCCCGGACGGCGGCCGTCCGGCAGGAACAGCACCGAGTTGACGTACCGCGGCCGGTGGCCCAGCGGCAGGACGCGGCGCAGCAGGCCGTGGGAGGCGACATGGGCGGTGCGGGCCTGGTGGTGCTCCAGCGGGAAGGACTCCAGCGTCACCCAGCGGTCCGACGGCATCACCCAGCCGTCGTAGCCGAGCAGCCGCAGATACGTCACCACCGGGGTGACCGGCTGGATCCGGGACTCCAGTTCCACGAGCAGGGCCGGGCGGTCGCGGGTCAGCAGCGCGGTCGCACCGCGCAGCACCGCCAGCTCGCTGCCGTCCACGTCGACCTTGATGAAGCCGACCTCGCGCAGCCCTAAGTCGTCCAGCGCCACCACCCGTACGGGCAGGGCGCGGGCGTGGATGTCCCGCCGTACCAGCGAGGACACGCCCCGGTCGCCGGTGTCGCCCGGCGGCAGCCACAGCCGGGCCGTGCCGGGGCGGTCGCCGGCGGCGGCCTGGATCACCCGGACGTTCGCCGGGACCGTCGCCGCCAGCAGCCGCGCCAGGTGCGGCACCGGCTCCACGGTCACCACCCGGCGGGCCGGCCGGGACAGCCGGCGTGTCCAGGGGCCGTACCAGCCGCCGACGTCCACCGCCGTGCCGCAGCCGGCCGGACAGAAGTCGTCGAGACGCGCCAGCTCCGGCTCGAACCGCGGGTACACCGCCCGCGCGACGGCCCCGACCAGCCGCGGCGGGAGGTGCGGCACCAGCCTGGCGGCCAGGGTGGGGCGCGCGACCGGCGTCTGCCGGGCCGGTCCCCTCCCGGCGGGCTGCCCGGCCGCGGTCACGTCACCGCCCCCGGCGCCGTCGGGTCCGCGTCCGTCAGCTGCGGCAGCAGCTCCGCGTGCTCGTCCTCCGGCACCTGCTCCCCGGAGGCCGGCAGCAGCTGCGGGATGCCGTCCACGATCGGATAGCGGCGCCGCAGCCGCGGGTTGTACAACGCCTCACCGGCCGGCAGCAGGTGCAGCGGGCCCTTGTCGAGCGGACAGGCGAGGATCTTCAGCAGCGGGTCGTCGGGCTTCACGGTGGGGTCAACTCCTTGGCGCCGAGGTGCGGTCGGGGAGGGGTGTCGTGCTTGGGCATGGACAGCAGCACGCTCACGGCGAGGCAGATGCCGGACAGCCGCAGGGCGAGCCGCAGCGGGTCGTTGGGCAGGGCCTCGCCGAAGGACAGGGAGCCGAGGACGGCCGTGTACAGGGACGTCACGGTCGTGCACACCGGCACGATCAGCGACGCCCGGCAGCGCTGCAGCGCCGCCTGCGACATGACGAGCCCGAACGCGCCGGTCAGCAGCAGCAGATACGGGTACGGGGAGCGCAGCACGCCCGCGACCGCCTGGCCCGGCGCACTCGCCGACAGATAGCCGGACACGCCCTTGATGGCCAGCGAGCTCACCCCGTAGAGCAGGCCGACCGCCACGCCGTACTCCACGCCCGCGGTCGGCATCCGGTGCCGGCGCGCGGCCCGGCGCTCGGCGGAGCGGTACAGCCACACCCCGCCCGCCAGCGACGGCACGCACACCAGCAGCACCAGCGGGTAGGGCGCGGAGCGGCCCACGGTCTCCGAGCCCTCGTCCAGCGACAGCACCACCATCAGCAGCGCGGCGAGGATCGCGGCCAGCGCGTACCGCTCGCGCCCGCTGGTCTCCTCCTGCAGCAGCCGCGCCGACAGCAGCACCAGCAGGACGAGGCCGGACACGAAGATGCCCTGCGCGGCGGCGATCGGCAGGGTCCGGTAGACCACGAGCTGGGCCCCGAACCCCGCCGCGAGCGCCAGTGCCCCGGCGATCCACAGCGGGCTGCCCAGCACCTGCCGCAGCAGCCGCGCCGGACGCCGCACCGACACCTCCGGCATCCGCCCCAGCGCCCGCTTCTCCAGCACGAACCCGCCGCTGTACAGCAGGTTCGCCAGCAGGGCCGCGGTCACTCCCCACCACACGGGCGTCAAGTCCTTCGCGCGTGCAGCAGCAGGATCGAGGCGAGCGACGGCCGGGCGCACGCCAGCCGGTCCAGCGCGCGCAGCGGACGCGGTACGCCGTGGAAGGGGGCCCCTTGCAGCCGTACGACCTCGAAGCCGGACGCGGCGACGAACTCCCGCAGCGCGCGGGCCGTGTACAGCCGCAGATGCCCCACGACCTCCCGGCCGGGGCGGCCGTGGATCGCGCGCAGGCTGACCTCGGAGAACACCGGCTGCACCCCGGCCAGCAGCAGACCGCGGTTGTACCAGGCGGCCAGGTTGGGGGTGGACAGCATCAGATGGCCGCCGGGGCGCAGGACGCGGCGCAGTTCGTCGAGGGCGGCGTCCGGGTCCACGAGGTGCTCGACGACCTCGCTGAACAGCACCGCGTCCGCCGAGCCGTCCCGGAACGGCAGCCCGCCGCCGGTGAGTTCGCCGCGCACCGCGTACGGCAGCCGGGTGCGGGCGCGCTCGAGGGCGTCCTGGGACCAGTCGACGCCGATCAGGCGGTGGCCGGTCAGCAGGGGGGCGGCGGTGGCGGCGGCGGTGCCGTCGCCGCAGCCGATGTCGAGGATCGTGCGGGGGGCGGGCGTGGCCGGGCCGATCGCCGCCGCCAGCATGCGGGCCTGGCGCAGGGAGCGGGCGCTGCCCGAGGCGACCGGCACGGCGGGGTTCTCGTAGAAGTCGCGCAGGTCCTTGGGCGGCGGGGCGGTGGCCGTCATGCGGTGACCTCCGTGGTGTGCAGGTGCTGCTCGAAGAGCTCGCGCAGGCGGGCGCCGTCGGCGGGGCCGAGCAGGGTGCGCGACCAGCGCAGGGCCAGATGCAGGCGGCCGGCGGTGGAGGCGGTGGTGACGGTGAGGCCGCGGGGCATGCGCGCGGGGGCGGAGAACCACACCGCGTGCGCCGTGCCGCCGTCCTCGCCGAAGTCCAGCGGGTAGGGGATGCGGCCGATGTTGCTGAGGAGGGTGGTCGAGGTCCAGGGGGCGGCGGCCCGGCGCAGGCCGCGGGTGAGGGCCGCCCGCCAGGCGACCGGGGTGACGGGCTTGGTCAGCAGGGCCGCCCCGTGGCCGAGTTGGGGGCGCGGCCGGGCCTTCAGGGCGCGGGTGCGGGTCGCCGTGCGGTGCAGGAGATCCGGCATGGGAAGGGCCAACTCCGCCGGGTCCACCGTGACTTCGACCAGGCGGGTGCCGTTGCCGATGGGCATCGTGGCGTCCCGCGGGCGGTCGTCCACGGGCATGGTGATGCGCAGGGGGCGCGGGCGCGCGCCGTGTTCGCGGTTCCAGTCGGCGAGGGTCAGGGCGGTGGTGACCATCAGCTGGTCGTTCACCGTGTACGGGGCTCCCTTCGGGCGGTGCGGGAGGGGGAGGTCGGCGACGAGGAGGCCGTTGCCGGGGGAGGGCTCGGGGGTGCCGGGGGCCACGCGGGCGGGTCTGCTCCAGGTGGAGGGGGCGGGGGGCGGGGGTGCCGGCTCCTGGGTGCGGCGGGGCGGGGCCGGGGTCGCGGGGGAGTTGTCCCGGCCGCCGTACAGCTCCGCCGCGGTGGCGAGGACCCGCAGGCAGGCGGGGCCGTCCAGGGCGGTGTGGTTGAGGGTGAGGATCAGGACGGTGGCGGTGCCTCGGGCGGCGGGGGCGTCGGCCTCCACCACCTCCAGCCGGATCGGCGGTGACGCCGTCAGCGCAGGCGCACAGGCCAACGCCCGTGTTCTCGCGTCCCGTAGGGCGTTCTCCCCGGGCTCGGGGAAGGTCACCACCTCCACGTCCGGGCCGGCCGTCAGTTCCCACTCGTAGCGGCGGCGGTACCAGGGGCCCGGCGCCTCGCGCATCAGGATGCGGGGGTGCTCGTTCAGGGCCTCGTGGAGGGCCTTGCGGAGGCGGGCGCGGTCGAGGCGGCCCGGCAGGTGGACCTCGATGTGGACGGTCTCCGGTTCGTCCTCCTGGAGGCAGTGGCGGGCGATCTCGTCCACGACCGGGAAGGGCACCCGAGTCGTCATGCCCGGCCTCCCTTCGGGCGCCGGGGCAGTGGCGGCGGCAGCTGCGCCGTGTCGCCGTCGTGTCCGCCCCCGGCGTCCGGCCGCCGCTCCCGTACGCTCACCAGCGCCGCGAACAGGGCGAGCAGCGCGAGGAGTTGCGCCGCCCGGCCGAAGGCGCCGTGCCCCTCGGCCACCGGCTCCCCCGCCCCCGTCGCCGCCGCGAGGCCCGCCGCCGTGAAGGAGGCGAGGGCGAGCGGTACGAGCAGGGCGTGGCGGCGGTGCGCCAGCAGGGCCAGCACCGGCACCAGCAGGGCGAACCAGCCGGCGACCACCGCGGCGGCCAGCGTCAGCGCGACCGTGCCGAGCCAGAACCCCGGCGCCAGCGGCACCGGCTGCGGCGCGTCCGGGTTCTCGGCGCGCCGGCGCCACAGCACCAGGCCGACGAGCACCGCGACCCCCGCACCGCTGCCGATCAGCGCGGCCTCGTACGTGGTCGACGGCTCGTAGGACAGCTTCACCGTGCCGCCCTCTCCCGCCGGGATGCGCCAGCCCTGCTGCCAGCCGTCCAGCCGGACCGGGGTGAGCTCCTCGCCGTTCAGGGTGGCCTTCCAGCCGTCGTTGTGGTTCTCGTACGTCGTCAGGTACGAGGCCGCGCCCGAGCCGACGGTCACCTCGCGGCGGTCGCCCAGCCAGTCCCGTATCCGCAGCTCACGCCTCTCGGCGGACGGCTCGCCGAGCCGGCCGCGGGTAAGGGTGACGTCGGTGAGCAGCAGCGGGCCGGTGTCGGCGGAGTCCAGGCGGTGCGTGCCGCGGGACAGCTCCAGGGACCCGGCACCGCACAGCGTCACGTCCACCGCCCGGTGCCGGGTGAGGTCCAGGACCCGGCCGGACACGCTCGTCTCGTACGTCCGGCCGTCGACCGCGACCCGCGGGCCCTTCCCGCACGGCAGGGAGAAGGCGCGCCGGGGGTCGGGCTGCGGGGAGCGGTAGCGGTCCAGGGACGGGACGTACGCCTCGGTCAGGCCCACCGGCAGCTGGAGGTCCTCGTCGACGACCGGGTTGTGCAGGGTGAGCGGGGCCGTCTCGGTGATCGTGATGTCCAGGCGGTCGGTGGTGATCGCCGGGAACCGCACCCAGCCGTTCTCGTCGACGGCGGCGACCGCCGCGCCGTCCGGGGAGCTGAGGTGGACCTGGGTGGGCCGGGTGGTCAGTCCGCCGGCCGGGGCCAGCACCAGCTCGTTCACCGGCTGCTTGTCCGGCCAGCGCAGATGGACCGTCGGCCGGTCCCCGGCGATCCAGGCCGTGGTCAGGTCGCCGTCGGTGAGGTTGCGCGCCGACAGGCCCACGCCCAGCCGGGCCGTGGAGTCGGCGGTCGCGGTGATCCGGCCCGCCTGGTCGGGCGCCACCTCGTACAGCAGCCGGTCCAGCTGCTCGCCGGGCACGGGGACCGCGCTCGCCCGCACCTGGTGGGCGCCGGACGCCTGCACGGTGAAGGTGCGGTGCAGCCCGGACTCCATGCCGGTCGGGGAGACGCTCGCCGGGTCGGCGGCCCGGTGCAGGGAGACGAGGTCGGCGGCCGAGCCGGGGCCCTCGGCGTCCGTGGGCAGCCGCAGCGAGCGGGTCACGGTCACGCCGGGCAGGTCGATCTCGGAGAAGCCCGCACCGGCGAGCCCGGCCCGCCGCTCCACCGAGCCGAGGATCGTCAGCCGCATCCAGTCCGTGGGACCGTTCAGCGCCCTGACGCTCTGTGTGCTGCCGTCGGGGCGCAGATAGCTGGTCGCCGAGCCCCGCTCGGTCTCCACCCGCACCTTCACCGGCGCCGCCCGCACACCGTCCTGCGGCAGCGGCGTCACGTCGAACGACGACGGCATGTCGTACGAACCGGAGAACCCGATGCGCAGCCACTGCCCGTCGGCCGAGCCGTCCGAGCCCTCCGCCCACGCGGTGTCCGGGTCGCCGTCGAAGGCGTTCACCGGGTCGAACTGCGGCAGATGGAAGAACCAGCTGCCGTAGGAGGACGCGGTCACCGAGCGGGCGCCGCGCAGCTCGGCCACCGTCTGGTGGTCGATGCCGGTCATCGGCAGGATCTGGTGCGGCTTCTCGCCCGGATCCTGATAGGCGTCGGGCGCGTTGCGCTCGTCGCGGGTGTACGTGTACGAGGTGTTGGCGTTGACCAGCCCGAACCGGGTGTCCGCGCGGCGCAGCCCGTCCCCGGTGATCCGGAGCGGCGGGGTGCCGAGCCCCGGATGGCCGTCGCCGGTGAGCACGCTCGCCCGGCCGCGCAGACGGTCCGCGAGCGGCAGCAGCGCCTCCGGCCCGCCGGACACCTCGGCGGTGTCCGCGACCGCCGTCAGCCCGGCCTGTCCGGGCCGCGGGACGGCCTCGTCGCGGGGCCGGTAGATCTCCACCGCCCGCACCCGCGGGTACAGGCCCTCCACCTGGAGCGGGGTGTCCTCGGCGATCCTGCCGACGGTCGTGACCGGACCGAGCCCGGTGACCCGCTCGTAGCCGGACTGCTCCAGGGTCCGCTTCACGGTGGTGGTCGGGGTGTGGCCGATCTGGTCGGGGTCGAGGTCGTTGCGGACGACCACGTAGTACAGCCCGGCCCGGCTCAGGTAGTCGGCCAGGCCCGGCACTTCGCCGCCGGTGCGCAGCGCCTGCTCCACGGCGTCCATGGCCCGCCGGTTGCCGGGGGTGCCGAAGGGCACGTAGTCGCGCTGCGCCCAGCGGGACTCGGCGACCACGTCGAGGGGCTGGTCGATGGTCGAGCCCCACGTGTGGACGCCGTGCGCGGTCGCCGGGACGACCAGCGCGCGCGAGTCGGGCGAGTACTTCTCCAGCCAGGCGGCCGTCGCCTTCCAGTACGCGGGGATCTCCCGGAACGAACCCGGATTGAGGATCGACCCGTTGAGATACGGCCACACCAGTCCCGGCAGCACCAGCACCGCCGCCACCAGCGGCAGCGCCCGGCGCCCGCGCACCGCCCGCGCCCCGCGCGGCTCGGCGGCCACCGCGACGAAGTGGGCGAGCCCGAGGGTCAGGGCGAGGGCCACGCCGGTCTGGAACTTGTAGATGTTGCGGAACGGCGCCAGCGCCCCGTCCAGCCAGTCCTGCACGGTCCCGTGGAACGGCGCCCCGAACGCGCCGCCGTACCCGGCGAGCAGCACCAGCGCGCACACCAGCACGGTCAGCACCAGCCAGCGCCGCTCCGGCAGATCCCGGCGCGCGAGCCCGGCGAGCCCGAGCCCGGCCGCCAGCGCCGAGCACACGATCACCACGACCGCCGACACCACCGTCCACCCGGCCGGCAGCCACGCCTCGCCGAAGTGCAGATACGCCACCCAGTTCCCGGCGCCGCGCAGCGCCTCGGTGGCCGACATGGTCTCCGTCGTCGTCTGCGAACTCTCCACGTACGGCAGGAAGTTCTCGCCGTACGCGCCGAGCAGCAGCAGCGGGATCCACCACCAGGCGGTGGCCACGGTCATCGCGGGCACCCACCAGGCGATCAGCTTGCGCCGCCGGGGCCCGGCCGGCCGGGACAGCAGATACAGGCCGACGGGGAGCAGGGACGCCAGGGTGGAGACCGCGTTGACGCCGCCCATGAAGGGCACGAGCAGCGCCGAGCGCAGCGCGGCCACCCGCGCCGAGTACCGCTCGTCCGCCAGCGGCAGCAGCACCCACGGCAGGAACGCGCCGGGCAGCGCGGCCGCCGACGTCGAGCCGACGACGATCGTGAACACCGGCCACAGCGCGTACGCCGTCGCCCCGAGCAGCCGGGAGGCGCCGTTGCCGACGCCGAGGCGCTCCGCGAGCCGTACGGCTCCCCAGAAGGCGACGGTCACCACCAGCGACAGCCACAGCCGCTGCGTCAGCCACACCGGCACCTCGGCGGCGCGGAACACCCAGTGGAAGGGCAGCATCGGCCACAGATAGCCGACGTACTGATCGGAGATCCCGCCGAAGCCGCCCCGGTCGTGCCACAACTGGCCCAGGTCGGCGAGGAACTGGCCGGGGTCGGTGGTGACACCGAGCTTGGTGTCGAACGTCTGCCGACCCGGCTGCACCGCGAGGAACAGCACGAAGACCACGGCCCAGAACCCCAGCAGCCAGCGCCGGGACCGGGGGCCCTCGGGCGGGTCGGGCGTGGTCGCGGTGGTGGGGACGGCTGCCGGGGGAGGAGCCTGCACCGTGGTCGTCATGGGGCGCACCGCCGGAGGATGAGAAGGAGGTTCCAGGTGGCTGTCTCGCGCAGGCCGGGCACCTTGACGACGGCCTCCGCGAGAAAGGGCCAGTACCGTGAGCGCGCCGCGACGACCTCGACGTCGTCCCGCGCCCGCACCTGTCTGAGGGTCGGCCCGATGTGCACGGCGAACAGGTTCTCGCCGAGCGTGTGCTTCGCCGGGCGTCCGGTGCGGCGGCGATACCGCTCCCTGGCCCGCTCGGCGCCCAGATAGTGCCAGGGCGCCCACTCGTGACCGCCCCACGGGGACAGCCAGTTGGTGAACGACACGTAGATCAGCCCGCCGGGCCGTGTCACCCGCACCAGCTCGCTGAGGAACGTCTGCGGATCGGCCACGTGCTCCAGCACGTTGGAGGAGAACGTGACGTCCGCGGCGGCGTCCCGCAGCGGCAGCAGATACCCGTCGGCGACGACGGCTCCCTCGGGCGGCTCGACGCCGAGTTCGCGCACGTCGGGCTCGAAGAGGAAGGCGTCCGCGCCGCGGCGCCGGAACTCCTCGGTGAAGTACCCGCTGCCCCCGCCGACATCGACGACGGTCCGGCCGTGGACGGGCCCTCCGTACGCCTCGACCTGGTCGACGGCATCGCGGGCGAGCAGCGAGTAGCAGTACTCGGGGTCGTCCTGCTCACGGAGGAAAGCCCGGAAGAGAGCGACGGAACGCTTGAGGGAAGGGTCCTTCCACGTCCCCGAGGGGCGCGGGGCCGTGTCTGACCTGCGGCTGCCGCCGCGCGAGCGCGACCAGCCACGGCGATGCCGCAGCCCGCTCACGGCGACCAACCCCGAACGGCCTCCGCCGCCACCGCCCGGAACTGCCGCACCGTCCGGTCCCACCGGTACTGCGCCGCATGATCCCGAGCCGCCTTGCCCATCCGCTCCCGGCGCTCGGCGGCCAGCGCCAACGCGCACCACGCAGCCGCGAACGACGACTCGCCGGCCGCGAGCACACCGGTCTCACCGTCCACGACCGAATCCCGAAGCCCGGGCACGTCGAAAGCGACCGCCGGGGTCTCCCGCACCGCGGCCTCCGTGACCACCAGCCCCCATCCCTCCACGGCCGAGGGATGCAGCAGCAGCCACGCCGCGCACAGCAGCCGGTGCTTCTCGGCCTCGGAGACATGCCCGGCGAACGTCACGCCTGCTCCCGCGAGCCGCTCCAGCCGCTCCCGTTCGGGCCCGTCGCCGACGATCACCAGCCGTCCGCCGGTCACGGGCCGCACCCGCTCCCACAGCCGCAGCAGCAGGTCGATCCGCTTGTACTCGACGAGCCGCCCGACGGCGACGAACAGCGGTTCGGCCGAGCGCCCGGTGTGCGGCCCCGGCTCCTCGACCCCGTTGTGCACGACCCGGATCCGTTCCCGCTCCACGCCGATCCCGCGGAGCGCCTGCGCGGTGGACGGCGAGACGGCGACGAGCAGCCCGCTGCCGCGGGCACCGGTCAGCGCCCAGTGCTCCAGGCGGCGCCCGAGCCGGGCCGCCGGTGCCAGCGGACCGCCGAAGCGCATCGGCCACAGGTCGGTGTGGACATGGTTGACCAGGCACAGCGTCGGCCCTCTGTGCCACAGCGGCGACAGATAGGGCATGCCGTTGCACACCTCCACCAGCAGGTCGGTCTCGCCGACCTGACGGGCGAAGGCGGACCTCGCGCGCAGATAGTGGCCGTAGGTGCCGCCCGCCGAGACGACCCGGTAGTCGCGGTAGGCCGCGGGGCCGCCGCACAGCAGGGTGACCTGGTGGCCGAGGCGGCTGAGGCCGTCGGCGAGCCGGTCCACGAGCAGCTCGGAGCCGCCGGCGGACGGGTTTCCGAGGTCACGGTGGGCGAGGAAAACGATGCGGCGCGGGAAGGGGGGCGGCGCCGAGTGGTGCTGCTGCCGGGGGAGTGCGGCGCGCAGCCTGGAGGGCACGTGCTGGGGCATCGGTGCTCCGACTCGTCTCAGGGTGCGGAACTCAGCGTGGGGAAGTGGGGCTGTGGGGGGACTGAGCCCTTCGTACGAGGGGTGTGTGGACGACCTGTGGTGGGGTGGGTTCGACAGTTTTCGCGCAGCCGTTCGCCACGGCTACTCACCGGGGTGACAAATTCGACGGTTGTCAGAGCTGACGTCATGTCATTTCGTGAGCCCGCGGAGAGGTGCCCGGGAAATAGGCGGACGAATTGCGCCACTGTTCCGCAAATCACAACGGTGACTCTTGACTGTCTGTCAACGGCGTGTCGACACTGGGCGCACTCAGAGCCGGGCTCTGAAGCAGGGGTGGGACGACCTTTCGGAAACCTTTCGGACCCGGAGAGGCTGACCCTGCGATGTCCAGACTGCTCGCCGCCACCGTCACCGTCGTGACCGCCGCCGCACTCGCCGTGGGCGCCGCGCTCGGTGTCGTCGCCCTGCTCGAAGCAAGCCCCGAACAGCCGAACACCCCGCTGATCACCTACGAGCAGGCCGGTGAGGGGAGCGCCCCGTGACCGTCCACTCCACCGCCGTCGCCCCGCGCTCCGCCTGGCACGACGTGCCGCGGCTCCAGGTGCGCCGGTTCGCCGCGATCGCCCTCGCCGAGGCGCCGGACCTCGCCCAGGAGATCATGCGCGAGATCCGCCGCGAGTACCCCCATCTGCCCGTCGTCCTCGACGACAACGGCGAGCCCATGGCGCTCGTCGGCATCCGCCGCGCCATCGAGGTCTTCGTCCAGCACCTGGAGAGCGCGGACCACTCGGCCGGCCGCCCCACCGTGCCGCCGGACGTCTTCCACGACTTCGGCCGTGGCGAGGGCCTCGGCGGCCGCAGCCTGGACTCCCTCCAGGCCGTCTACCGCATGGGCGTACGGCTGGCCTGGCGCCGCTTCGCCGACATCGGCCAGCGCGTGCAGATCCCGCCACCCGCGATGTACGAGCTGGTCGACGCGGGCTACGAGTACCTCGACGGCCTCGTCGACCAGTCCGTGCGCGGCTACGCCGAGGCCGCCGCCCGCCAGGCCGGGGAACGCCTTCGCCTTCAGCGCCGGCTCATGGAACAGCTCCTCGCCGACCGGCACCGCGGCGACGGCGCCGACGCCCTCGCCGACCGGGCCGCCCGGGTCGGCTGGTCGCTGCCCGGCCGGGTCGCCGTCGGGGTGCTGCTGCGCCCGGCGCGCGAGGCGGTGGCGCCCGCGGTCGGGCAGGAGGTGCTGCTCGACATGGAGTACGAGCAGCCGCGCATGGTCGTCCCCGAACCCGACGCGGCCGGCCGGCGCGACCTGCTGCACCGGGCGCTGGCCGGCTGGGCGGGCGCGATCGGGCCGCCGGTGCCGCTGGCCGACGCGGCGAAGTCGCTGCGCTGGGCCGAGGCCGCCGTACGCCTGATGGAACGGGGGCTGCTGCCGGCCGGAGAGGTGGTGTTCTGCACCGAGCACACCGAGGCCCTCGTCCTGCTCCAGCCGGAAGAACTGATCGACGACCTGGCCCTGCGCTGCCTGGCGCCCCTCGCCCACTGCGGCCCCACCCACGGCCGGCGGCTCGCCGAGACGTTACTGGCCTGGCTGGAGACCCGCGGCGGAGCACCCGAGGTCGCCGCCCGCCTCGGCGTGCACCCCCAGACCGTCCGCTACCGCCTGCGTCAGATCCGCGAACTGTGGGGGGACGAGATCGACGACCCCGACCGCCGCTTCGAACTGGAGCTGGTCCTGCGCGCCCAGCGTCTCAGGGGGCGTCTGGGGGAGACGGCCTGATCCGGCGCGGCGGCCCCGAGCGGCGCAGGCGGCACCGTCCGCCTGCCGCCGGGGCATTGCCGCGGCAAACCGAGTGTGAGTAGCCTGTGTTCGTCATACCGATCGGCTGTTGAAATTTCGAACACAGACCTGCAAGGGAGGGGGCCGACGTGGGACGCCTCGTGCCTGCCGTGACCCGGGCTCTCGACATACTCGAGCTCTTCCTCGACGGGGACGGCACGCTCTCCGCCCCCGACATCGTGCGCAAGCTGCAGCTGCCGCGCACCACCGTGCACGAGCTGGTCACCACGCTCGCCGCCCGCTCCTACATCGTCGCCGTGCCCGGCCAGCCCGGCCGCTACCGGCTCGGTGTCCGCCCGTACCAGCTGGGCAGCCGCTACGCCGAACAGCTCGACCTGGCCGCCGAGGGCCAGCAGGTGGCCCGCGCGGTCGCCGAGACCTGCGACGAGACCGTGCACGTGGCGATCCTGGAGGGCACCGACGTCATCTACATCGCCAAGGTCGACTCCACCCACGCCGTACGGATGGTCTCCGCGGCCGGCCGCAAGCTGCCCGCCCACTGCACCTCCGTCGGCAAGATGCTGCTGGCCTCCCTTCCCGAGCAGGAGCTCGCCGCGCGCCTGCCCGACGGCGCCGAGCTGGTCGCGATGACCCCGAACAGCATCACCGACCCGGCCGCTCTGCGCGAGGCCCTTGCCGAGATCCGCGCCCGCGGGCTCGCCGTCGAGAGCCGCGAGTCCAACCCGGACGTCTCCTGCGTGGCCGCACCGGTCCGCGACCGCACCGGGCAGGTCGTCGCCGCGCTGTCCATCTCCGTGCCCATGATCCGCTGGAGCGAGGAGCGCCGCGCCGAGCTGGAGCAGCTCGCCGTCAAGGGCGCCGCCGAGCTGTCCGAGCGGCTCGGCCACCGGAGCGCGGTATGACGGCGTGCGAGGTCGCGGTCCGCGCACAGGCGGCGCTCGGCGAGGGCCCCACCTGGGACGCGGCCGCCGGGCGGCTGATCTGGGTCGACATCCTCGGCTCCCGCGTGCACACCTACGACCCGGTGACCGGCCGGCGCACGGTCCGCCGCACCGAGCAGCACGTGGGCGCGGCCAAGCCGCGGGCCGGCGGCGGGCTGGTCCTGAACCTGCGCGACGGCGTCGGCCTGGTGGATCCGGGCGGTTCCTTCCGCTGGCTGCACCGGGACGTCGTCGCCGGGCGGAGGGGCAACGACGCCGCGGTGGCGCCCGACGGCTCCCTGTGGGCGGGCACCATGCGCTACGACGAGGCACCCGGCGGCGGCACCCTGTCCCGCTTCACGGGGGACGGCGCGGCCGAGACCGTCCTCGACTCCGTCGCCGTCAGCAACGGCACGGGCTGGAGCCCCGACGGACGGCTCATGTACTACATCGACTCCCCGACCCGCCGCATCGACGTCTTCGACTTCGCCGAGGGCCGGGCCTCCGGGCGCCGGCCCCTGGTGGAGATCGAGGAGGACGCGGGCTTCCCGGACGGGCTGACGGTCGACGCCGACGGATGTGTGTGGGTGGCCCTGTGGGACGGGGGAGCGGTACGGCGGTACACGCCGGACGGCGTCCTGGACAGGGTGATCCCGCTGCCGGTGAGGCGTCCGACGGCCTGCGCGTTCGGCGGCGCCGACCTGACCGACCTGTACATCACGTCGGCCTGTACGGGACTGCAGGCGCCGAGCCCGCTGTCGGGTTCGGTGCTGGTGATTCCGGGGGCGGGCAAGGGCGTGGAGCAACCTGCTTTCGCCGGGTGAGTCGAGTTGCCCGCGGGCGTGGGCGCGCGGGGCGGACTACAGGCCCACCCGCTTCCTCTCCTCCACCGTCAACGGCGGCCCGCTCAGCGCCGGTCTGAGCGGGCCCACCACAGCCGCCAGCACCACACTCGGCGCGAGCAGCACCTCGCCACCCCGCTCCAGCGACGTCACATCCGTCACCCGGCGGGCGATCCGCCCGTTCCCCGTGGCGGTGAGCAGCAGCCGCCCGACGTACGCCGACACGCACCGCTCCCGCAGCGACGGCCCCGACTCGGTGGCCCCCGGATAGAACGCGTCCTGGGTCACGGCGAGGTCCCACGCCGCGCCCACCGGCCGGGCCACCGCCCGCTGCACCCGGCGGGACAGCCCGGGCGTGCCCCAGCCCCGACGCCGTACGACCTCCCGCAGGGCCACGGCACTCTGCGCGGCCACGGACATCCCGTGCCCGTAGAGGGGGTTGAGCGCGGCGAGCGCGTCGCCGAGGACCACGAAGTTCTCCGGCCACCTGCGCAGCCGCTCGTAGTAGTGGCGGCGATTCCCCGTGGTCCGCGTGAAGGCGACCTCCGTCAGCGGTTCGGCGCGCTCGATCAGGTCGGCGATCAGCGGGTGGCGCAGCTCCTCGCGGGCGAAGCGGACGAAGTCGCCGGCGTCGGGCGAGGGGGTGCCGCCGCGGGTGCCGGAGAGGGTGACGAGCCAGCGGCCGTTCTCGACGGGCAGCAGGATGCCGTTGCGGCCGGGGCCGCCGGCACGCGGGTCGGGCTGCACATTGCAGACGGGGAAGCCGTCGCGGGCCCGCTCGGGGGCGCGGTAGAGGCGGCTGGCGTAGCCGAGGCCGGTGTCGACCTCCCGGCGCTCGGCGGCGGGCAGCCCGAACGCCCGCAGCCAGCGCGGAGCGGCGGAGCCGCGGCCGGTGGCGTCGACGACCAGACCGGCCCCGAGGATGCGTTCCGTGCCGTCGGCGCACGAGCGGACCCGTACGCCGGTGACGGCCGCGCCCGTGCCGGTGAGGCCCAGCGCCTCGGTGCCGTCGAGGAGTCGGATCCGCTCGTCGGCCAGGACGCGGGCGCGGACCGTCGCGTCCAGCAGGTCGCGGCCGGCGAGGATCGCGTGGTGGGACTCGGGCCAGCGCCGGAACCAGCCCTGCGCGGAGAGGGCGACGATGCCCGTGGTGACCGGCATCCGGTGGGCCCCGGCGGCGCGCAGCGCGGCGGTGACACCGGGCAGCAGCTCCTCCATGGCCAGGGCGCCCCCGGACCACAGCACATGGGCGTGCCGGGCCTGCGGCAGCCCCTTGCGCGGCCGGGGGCCGGCGGGCAGCACATCGCGTTCGACGACGACGACCCGGTCGACGAGGCCGGCCAGGGCGCGGGCGGCGAGCATGCCGGTGTGGGACCCTCCGAGGACCACGGCCGTTCGCCGGTCGGAGGGGGTGGAGCGTCCGGTCATGCGCGGGCACGCTCCGCGGGGACCGCCGCGCGGGCGCGCACCGCGTCGAGCTCGGCGGGCCGGCGCAGGGCCTGGGAGACGGCCTGGATCTCGCGCATCAGATACGTGGTGTCCGCCGAGCCGGTGCCTTCTGCCTCCGGCGCGCGCCTGCGGGTCTCCACGGCGTCCAGCAGCGTCACGGCGGCGGCCAGCGCCTCGGCCCGCTCCGGTGCGAGGCCGAGGTCGAGGGCGGCGGCACGGGAGCGGGTGCGCAGATCCTCGTCGAGATAGCGGGACAGCTGGAGCAGGGCGTCGCGGATGAACGTCTCGCGGCGGATCAGGCGCAGCTCGCCCGTGGCGCGGAGGTTGAAGGGCTCGCGGCCGCCGGAGACGGAGCGGGTCAGCAGGTACAGCGGCCGCAGCCGCCGGCGCAGGGTGCGCAGCCGCCAGTTCTCCTGGAGGTACTGCCCGGCGTGCGGGACGATGAAGCCGACCGCGACCAGGGTGGCGGCCAGGCAGGCGGCGATGGGCGCCACCGAGGTGCTCAGCCAGTCCAGGTCCCGCCCTGTCCAACGGGCCGCCACGGCGGTCAGCTTGGCCGCGTCGAACAGCAGGTTCGTGGTGTAGCCGACGGCGAGCAGCCGCAGGCCCCAGCGCAGCCAGGCGTCCAGTCGGTCGGTGCGGATCCAGTTCCAGATCAGCCGGGCGGTGACCGAGCAGGCCAGGGTGTGCGCGACGAGGTAGAGCAGGATCTGCTCGCGCATGAACGGGGTGGTGGCGTAGTACGTGTCCAGGTCCCGTGTCCGCTCCACGGGGGCGTCCGCGAGCGCGAACAGGATCCACAGACCGGCGACCACACCCGCGTAGACGGTGACGACCCGGCGGGTCGCCCTGCGGGTGGCGGCCGCCTCCCCGGGGCCGTTGCGCCAGGCGACGATCAGCAGCAGCCAGGACGCGCACAACGCGGTGATCAGCGAGTACACCCAGGGCGCCGCGATGTTGGGCACGCCGGTGACCCGGTTGACCCAGGAGATCGTCGAGGGGGCCGCGAAGACGAACACCGCGCAGCCGAACAGCAGCAGTCCGCCGACGGCGCGCAGCAGCGGGTCCCGCCACATCTTGACGATGCTGGGGAGTTTGATCGCCAGCGCGGCGGCCAGCACGACCGTCGGCAGCCAGAACGAGACATCCAGATCGGTCAGCATCCGGGACGCCTCCAGCGCGAGCGGCGCCGGTCTCCCGGCCGTCTGCGCCACAGGGCTGTACATCACCGCGCCGAACCTCCGCGTCCCCGGTACCCCATGGACCGCTGGACCGGGTCCAGGGGTTGCTGTGCGCCCCGGCCGGTCAGCAGGGGCTGGAAGGCGGCGGCGAGCCGGTGGCCGAAGTCGTCGGCCTGCGCCTCGTCGGCCTCGCGGGAGCCGTTGCGCGCGGCGACGGTCAGCGCGGAGCCGCCGCCCCAGCCGGCCAGGGCCCGCGCGGCGGTCGCCTCGTCCACCCCGTGGTGATGGCGGTGCCCGGCGTGCAGATGCCACAACTCATGGCCCAGGATGACCAGTTGCTGGCTGGCCTCGGCCCGCTCCTCCACGATGACCAGGTCGAAGTCGTGGAACTCCACGCACAGCCCGGTGACTTCGATCTCGTCGGGAAACCGCTCGAAGCGCAGTTCGACGGGCCGCCCGCCGCGCAGCGCGGTCATCTCCTCGCACAGGATCCGGCACAGCTCGCGCACGTCGGCGGGGGGCCGGGGCCTGGCTCTCAGGGCCGCGGACAGCTCGCGGGCGAGCCCGCGCATGGCGGAGGACGGTCCCGGCCGCCGCAGCGCTCCCGCGATGCGGGCCGCCTTCCGTCGCGCCCCCGCGATGTCCATCGCGCCCCCTTCCCCCGCCGTCCGGCGGGCTGTTCGAGCCTACGCGTGCGCGGCAGCCCGCGCCATGCCGATCCGCGACGGTCGTTCGTGTCCAAACCATTGACGTGCACGGCCGGGGAATCTACGGTCCCGTTCGAAGTTACGAGCGCCATCCGAGATTTCGAACATCACTGTTTCGAGCCACCGTTTCGCACCACCGGCCCGCACGGCCGGATCGTCGAACAAGAACGTAAGGGCAGGGCTATGGGACGACCTGGCCTGAATCGCAGGCACCTACTCGCCGGCGCGGGCGCACTGGCCGTCGCCGGCAGCTTCGGCTTCGCCGCGCTGGGCACCGGGGCCGACGCGCTCGCCTCCGGCGCGGACACCCGCGTGCGCTACTGGAACCTCTTCAGCGGCGGCGACGGCTACAACATGATCGCGATGCTGGACGCGTTCCGTAAGGACAACCCCGGCATCGACGTGAAGGACTCCACCCTCCAGTGGGGCAACCCCTTCTACACCAAGCTCGCCATGGCGGCCGCCGGCAACCGCGCCCCCGACCTGAGCGTCATGCACCTCGGCCGCGTCACCGGCTTCTCACCCGGCCGCCTCCTGGACCCCTTCGACGTCGGCCTGCTCGCCCGGTACGGCGTCCACGAAAGGGACTTCAACCCCACCCTGTGGAAGCGCGCCGTCATCGACGGCAAGCTCTACGCGCTGCCGCTCGACATCCACGTCCAGCTCTGCTTCTACCGCAAGGACGTGCTGCGGAAGGCCGGACTCCTCGGCGACGACGGCCGGATGGTGCCGGTCACCTCCACCACCGAGTGGTTCGACGTCCTGAAGAAGGCGAAGAAGGCCACCAGGCCGGGCCTGCAGACCGTCGGCACGTGGACCAACGACCAGAACTTCCAGTGGTGGTTCTTCGTCGCCTTCTACACCCAGCTCGGCGGCACCTGGTTCACCGCCGACAACACCGAGGTCACCTTCGACCCCGACAAGGCCGTCCAGGTCCTGGAGTTCCTGAGGCAGCACGTCACCGACGGCTACACCGTGCCCGGCGCCCCCACCGGCGAACAGTTCATCAACGGCGCCCCCTTCACCTGGGAGGGCAACTGGTCCGTGCCGGTCTTCTCCGGCATGGAACTCGACTACGGAGCCACCCCGCTGCCCCCCGTCTTCGGCAAGCAGGCCACCCACGCCGAGGCCCACGCCTTCGTCCTGCCCCACCAGTCCGGCCGCGGCGGCGCCGGCAACGACGCCGCCCACCGCCTCGCCGCCCACATCGTCAAGAACGCCCAGGCATGGGCGGCCGGCGGCCACATCCCGGCCTACACACCCACCCTGTCCTCGCCCGCGTACAAGGCGCTGAACCCGCAGAGCGAGTACGTCACCGCGATGGACCACCAGGCCACCGAACCCAAGGTGTGGTTCGCCGGCTCCACCGGCGTCCTCGCCCAGGACCTCGGACCCGTGGTCGTCTCCTCCACCATGGGCTCCGCCAAGCCCGACGCGGCCGCCCGCCGCATGCGGAGCCGGCTCACCGCCCTGCTCGCGAGCAAGAACCCCATGGACGGCAGGACCGCCGCCGAGGGAGGTGCGGTCGCATGACGACGACCGGCGCAGAGACCGTCATCGTCCCGGCGCGCGCGAGGACCGCCGCCGCCGGCGCCACGCTCCGCCGCGGGCAGGGCTTCCAGCACGGCGGCTGGTTCGTCGCCCCGTTCCTCGCCCTGTTCGCGCTGTTCGTGATCTGGCCGCTGCTGCGGGGCGTCTATCTGAGCTTCACCGACGCCAACATCTCCGGCGAGGGCGCGAGCTTCGTCGGCCTCGACAACTACCGCGAGGCCCTGAACGACCCGATGATGTGGGAATCCCTCGGCCACAGCGCGTACTTCACGCTCATGGTCGTCCCCTGCATCACCGTCCTCGCCTTCCTCCTCGCGATGCTCGCCCACCACATCGAGCGCGCCAAGTGGCTGTGGCGGCTGTGCTTCTTCGCCCCGTTCCTGCTGCCCTCGACGGTCGCCGCGAACCTGTGGCAGTGGCTGTTCAACATCGGCACCGGCATGATCAACCATGTCTTCGGTCTCGACACACCCTGGCTGACCGACAAGTCGTACGCCATGATCGCCATCGTCATCGAGACCCTGTGGTGGACCGTCGGCTTCAGCTTCCTGCTCTACCTCGCCGCCCTCCAGGGCATCCCCGGCCACCTCTACGAGGCCGCCAAGCTCGACGGCGCCAACGCCTGGCACCGCATGGCCCACATCACCCTGCCGATGCTGCGCAACATCACCGGGCTGGTCGTCGCGCTCCAGATCCTCGCCTCGCTGCAGCTCTTCGACCAGGCGGTGGTGATGATGGACTTCGGGCCCGGACCGGAGAACTCGACCCGCTCCTTCGTCCAGTACACCCTCGAACAGGGCTTCACCAGCTACCGCGTGGGCTACGCCTCCGCCATCTCCGTCATCTTCTTCGTGATCATCGCGGCCGTCGCCCTCGCGCGGATGTGGCTGCTGCGCAACCGTGAGGAGGGCGGCCGATGAGCAGCGCCGCATCACAGCACCGCAGGCCCTGGACCCCGAGCCAGATCGTCCTCACCCTCCTCGGAGCCGCCGTCTCCGCGGTCTTCCTCGCCCCCTTCGCCTGGGCGCTGCTCACCTCCCTCAAGACGGAGACCGAGGCCGTCGAGGTGCCCCCGCACTGGCTGCCGCGCGAGTGGACCGGCCAGGCGTGGAAGGCCCTCTTCGAGACCGGCAACATCACCAACTGGTTCGTGAACTCCCTGGTGGTGTCGGTGTGTGTGACGACCGTCGTCCTGGTGGTCAGCGCCCTCGCCGGGTACGGCTTCGCCCGCACCGAGTTCCGTGGCAAGAACGTGCTGCTCGGTGTGGTCATGGCGGGCCTGATGATCTCCCCGGCGGTGCTGGGCGTGCCCCTGTTCACCACGGTCCAGCAGATGGGCATGGTCGACACCTACTGGGGCATGATCCTGCCCCAGTGCGCGCCCGCCGCCATGGTCTACATCCTCTACAAGTTCTTCCAGGGCATCCCGCGGGAGCTGGAGGAGGCCGCCTTCATCGACGGCGCGGGCCGTTGGCGGGTCTTCTTCACCATCGTGGTCCCGCTGGCCCGCCCCTCCCTCGCGGCGGTCGGCATCTTCACCTTCATCGCGTCGTGGAACAACTTCCTGTGGCCGTACATGGTCACCAACAACCCCGACCTGATGACGATGCCCAACGGCATCGCGACCGTCATGAACTCCTACGGCATCCAGTGGGCCCAGCTGATGGCCGGCGGCCTCATGGCCGGCCTGCCCCTGATCGTCGTCTTCGTCTTCTTCCAGCGTCAGATCGTCGCGGGCGTCGCCCACACCGGATTGGCAGGACAGTGACCGTGCGCAGATCGCTCATCGCCGTCACCTCGGCGGCTTTCATGGCCCTGATGCCCAACGTGGCCCAGGCGGCCGAGAGCTACCCCGACCCCCGCCCGCTCACCGGCCAGCAGATCATCCACGACCCGACGGTCATCCGCCTCAAGTCGGGCGGCTACGCGGCCTACTCCACGGGCGGCATCATCGGCGCCCGTCTGTCGCAGGACGGCAGGCACTGGGCCGACGCCGGCAACGCCTTCGCCGAGCCGCCGGGCTGGTGGTACGAGTACAACGACAAGGCCGACCCCTGGGCCCCGGACATCTCCTACCGCGACGGCAGGTACTGGCTCTACTACGCCGTCTCCTCCTGGGGCAGCAACCACTCCGCGATAGGCGTGGCGACCTCGCCCTCCGGTCTCCCCGGCACCTGGACCGACCGCGGCAAGGTCTTCAGCTCCGAACGCACCGACACCTGGAACGCCATCGACCCGGCGATCATCACGTCCCACGGCAGGCTCTGGATGTCCTTCGGCTCCTACTGGTCGGGCATCCGCATGGTCGAGCTGGACCCGGAGACGGGCAAGGCGGTGCAGGGAGCCACGGTCCACCACCTGGCGACCCGCCCCGACCTCCCGTACGCCGTCGAGGGCCCGTACATCGTCAAGCACGGCCGCCACTACTACCTCTTCGCCTCCTACGACGCCTGCTGCTCCGGCGTGAACTCCACCTACAGGATCAAGGTGGGGCGCTCCACGTCGGTGACGGGCCCGTACCTCGACAGCACGGGCAAGCCGATGCTGGAGGGCGGCGGCGACCTCGTCCTGGAAGGCCACGGCAGGTTCATCGGCACGGGAGGCCAGTCGGTCTTCAAGGACCGGGGCCAGGACTGGCTGGCGTACCACTACTACGACGCCGAGGACAACGGCACGCCGAAGCTGGGCCTGAACAGGCTGGATTGGACAAAGGACGGTTGGCCGGACGTGGCTTAGGAGCGCGGGGAACTGCGCGACAAGCCACCCACAAGCCGCACCCGACAACACACCGAAAGGACCCCATGCGCACCGCCCGCTTCACCCTCGACCCCGCCTTCACCGTCGCCGAGGTCAACCCCCGCCTCTTCGGCTCCTTCGTGGAACACCTCGGCCGCTGCGTCTACACCGGCATCTTCGAACCCGACCACCCCACGGCCGACGCCGAGGGCCTCCGCCAGGACGTCCTGGACCTCGTCCGCGAACTGGGCGTCACGGCCATCCGCTACCCGGGAGGCAACTTCGTCTCCGGCTACAAGTGGGAGGACTCGGTCGGCCCCGTGGACGAGCGGCCCCGCCGCCTCGACCTCGCCTGGCGCACGACGGAGACCAACCGCTTCGGCCTGTCGGAGTTCATCGCGTTCCTGAAGAAGGTCGGCCCCCAGGCCGAGCCCATGATGGCCCTGAACCTCGGCACGCGGGGCGTGGCCGAGGCGATAGAACTCCAGGAGTACGCCAACCACCCCTCGGGCACGGCACTGTCCGAGCTGCGCCGGAGCCACGGCGACAAGGACCCCTTCGGCATCAAGCTGTGGTGCCTCGGCAACGAGATGGACGGCCCCTGGCAGACCGGCCACAAGACGGCGGAGGAGTACGGCCGTATCGCCGCCGAGACGGCGAGGGCCATGCGCCAGATCGACCCGTCCGTGGAGCTGGTCGCCTGCGGCAGCTCGGGCCAGTCCATGCCCACCTTCGCCGCCTGGGAGGCGACAGTCCTGAAGGAGACGTACGACCTGGTCGACTACATCTCCCTGCACGCCTACTACGAGCCGCTGGACGGTGACGTCGACTCCTTCCTGGCCTCGGCCGTGGACATGGAGTCGTTCATCGAGAACGTCGTCGCCACCTGCGACCACATCGGCGCCCGCCTGAAGTCGAAGAAGAAGATCAACCTCTCCTTCGACGAGTGGAACGTCTGGTACCTCTCCCGTACCGAGGCCGAGGTCAGCGCCCTCGACTGGCCCGAGGCCCCGCGGCTGCTGGAGGACAGCTACAGCGTCACCGACGCCGTGGTCTTCGGCTCGCTCCTCATCGCCCTGCTCCGGCACGCCGACCGCGTGACGGTCGCCTGCCTCGCCCAGCTCGTCAACGTCATCGCCCCGATCATGACCGAGCCCGGCGGCCCGGCATGGCGGCAGACGACCTTCTTCCCCTTCGCCCAGGCATCCAGGTACGGCCGCGGCGAGGTCCTGGACGTCCGTGTCGACTCCCCGACGTACGAGACGAAGAAGTACGGCGAGGCCGACCTGCTGCACGCCACCGCCGTGCGCGCCGAGGACGGCACGGTGACCGTCTTCGCGGTCAACCGCAGCCGCACGGACTCCCTGCCGCTGGAGGTCACCCTGGGCGCCCTGGGCGTCTCGGAGGTCGTCGAGCACAGCACCCTCGCCGACGCCGACCCCGACGCCCGCAACACCCTGGACGACCCCGAGCGGGTCACCCCTCACCGGACCGAGGGCACCGCCCTCCGGGACGGCCGCCTCACCGCCGTACTGGAGCCGCTGTCCTGGAACATGATCCGGCTGGCGTAGCCGGGGACCGTCCCCACGGGACCGGGGGGCGGTGCGGCGAGGGCGACGCCGCACCGACCCCCGGGTCCCGTCTACGCTGACCGCGATGAACAGACGACGCCAGAAGAAGCTGACCAGCCGCCTGGTCATGGCAGCGATCCTCGGTGAGCAGGCGGAGGTGAAGGCGCTTCTGCGGGCGGGAGCCGACCCGCAGGCCCCGAACACGGAGGGAACGACGCCGCTCTACGCCGCATCCGTGCATGGTGACACCGCCACCGTCCGCACCCTGCTGACGGCGGGCGCGAACCCCGACACCGAGAGCGGCACCGGATCCGAGGGCACCCCCCTGTGCGGTGCCGCCTGCTGGGGCCACACCGAAACGGTCCGCGAACTCCTCGCCCACGGCGCGGACCCCAACCTCCGCGAGGACGGGGGAACCGGCCTGAGCCCCCTGGCATGGGCCCTCAACGGCCCGCACCAGGAGACCGCCGACGTCCTGCGGGCCGCGGGCGCCCGGGACGACGTGGAGGCGAAGCCGGAGCGCCCTTGAGGCGAGCTGTGGAAGCACGACACTGGCAGAGAAGCGGGCGGCCCCGACGGTCACTTGGCGGCGTACGTGAGGAAGTCGCCCCAGGCGGCGGGGGAGAGGGCGAGGCGGGGGCCTGTCGTGTTCTTGGAGTCGCGTACGTGGATGGTGGCGGGGGTGAGGGCGACCTCCACGCAGTCGCCGGAAGCGCTGCTGCTGTAGCTGGACTTGCGCCAGGAGAAAGCGACCTCCACACAGTCATCGCCGGAACCGCCGCTGTAGCTGCTCTTGAACCAGGCCAGGTCGCTGGTGCTCATAGCTCTCCTCGCATCCGCTGCAACAGGCTCAGGGAGTCCTTGAGAGTGAGAGCCTGTGAGCGCATCCTGGCATACCGCATCTGGAGCATGCTGACCACCTTTGGGTCAGCGATGAACTGGCCGCTTTCCTGCCCCTCGCAGTAGGCGAACCACTGGTTCTCCGGAGTCTCCAGCAGTCGCACGGGACCGTCCAGCCCCGCGTGGGTGTCCTGCTCCGTCGGCATGATCTGGATCTCCACGTTGCGCAGTTCGGCGATCTCCAGCACATGGCCGATGAGTTCCCGCGTGACCTCCAGCCCGCCCGTGCGCCGCCGGAAGAGGTGTTCCTCCAGGATGAATGCGAACGCTGTGTTCGGCCGCTCCCGCAGTAGCCGCTGCCGTTCCGCCCGCGCCATCCACTGCGCCTCGATCTGCTCGTCGCTCAGTGGCGGCAACTGGTTCGTGAACAGCGTCCGCGCGTACGCCTCCGTCTGCAACAACCCTGGAATCAACCGGCACTCATAGGTGTACAGCGCGTTCGCCACCTGCTCCATCCGAGCCCACTGCCGGAACCACGCCGCCAACCCTGGCTGCCGGGCCAGATGCGTCGCCGCCCTCCGTACCGCCCCGGTGTTCCCGGTTGCCTCCTCCGTGCCCTCCACGAACGCCGCATCCGGCATCCGGCGGCCCAACTCCACGGACGCCACCGTGTGTTTGGAGTAGCCGACCCGTTCGCCCAGCTCCTCCCGGCTCAACCCCGCATGCTCCCGCAGGGCCTGGACCATCGCCCCGAACGTCCGCATGCTGTCCGACGACTCGGGCTCGCCGCCCGTCCCCACCGCACCCTCGACCACCATCGGTCACCTCCCGCGCATATGGTCACGGGCAGTCACCAGTACTGTCCAGACGGTGAGCGCGTACGCTGCGTCAGCGTACGTGGCCCCCACCTGGTGAACAGCCCTCTTCCGCCGTCACATTGGCCCCATGACCGCCCCCTCCACCCCCCACGGCCCGATCACCGTACGTACGTTCACCCAGCGCCTGAGCCCCACCCCGCGCGGCGCTCGCCTGGCCCGGCACCTCACCGTGAGTCAACTCGCCGCCTGGGGTATCCCGTACGGCACCGACGTGTCGGACGCCGTCGCGACCGTCGTCGCCGAGCTGGCCGCCAACGCGGCGACGCACGGCCGCGTGCCGGGCCGTGACTTCGAGCTGAGGCTCGCGCTCGTGCCGGGAAGCGTCCGCGTCGAGGTCACCGACACCCGCACCGGGCCCTGTCCGCCCGGCCCCGGTGATGTGCGAGCCCCGCATCCCCTCGCCGAGTCAGGGCGCGGTCTCGTGCTCGTCGAGGCGCTGGCCGACCGCTGGGAGGTGCTGGACCGCGCGCCGGGCAAGACCGTGCGGGCGGAGGTCGATCTGCCGGGATGGCTGCGTCTGTTCCGCGCGTGACGGGCGGATCGTGCGGGAACCGTTGACGGCAAAACCGTTCGACTCTACGTTCCCGTTCGCAGTGGCGATCGCTGTTCGGAGTCTCGAACGGCGTACTCGAAGACAGAACGGGAGCATCCCCCCATGAGCCGCACCCGCGCCACCCTCCTCGCCCTCCCCGCCGCCGTCCTCCTCGCCCTGGTCCCCTCCACGGCGTCGGCGTACCCGAACCCGGGCCGTGTCACCGGGTCCACCGTCGTCCACGACCCGACGATGATCCGCACCTCGTCGGGGCAGTACCTGCTGTACGCCACCGGCGGCGGCATCGCCCACAAGACCTCCACCGACCGGACGGCCTTCCGGGCCGGGGCCGACGCGTTCGCCACGCGGCCGGCTTGGTGGTCGTCGTACTCCTCCGTGCCCGAGGCATGGGCGCCGGACATCTCGTACCAGGGCGGCAAGTACCTGATGTACTACTCCGTCTCGTCCTTCGGCTCGAACAGGTCGGCGATCGGGCTGGCGGGTTCGAGCACCGGGCTGCCGGGCAGCTGGCAGGACTACGGGATCGTCCACACCTCCACCACGTCCAGCGACTACAACGCCATCGATCCCAACCTCTTCGTCGACAGCGACGGCAAGTGGTGGCTGTCCTTCGGGAGTTGGTGGACCGGCATCAAGATGATCCAGATCGATCCCGGTACCGGGAAGCAGCTCTCCAGCAACACCACCCGCTACTCCCTCGCCTCCCGGCCCACCGGGACGAAGGCCGTCGAGGCGCCGTTCATCGTCAGGAGAAACGGCTACTACTACCTCTTCGCCTCGTACGACACCTGCTGCGCGGGCACCGGGTCCACGTACAAGGTCAAGGTCGGCCGGGCCACCAGCGTCACCGGGCCGTACCGCGACAAGAACGGCGTCTCCCTCATGAACAACGGCGGGACGCCCGTCCTGGAGTCGCACGGCAGCGTCATCGGCCCCGGCGGGCAGTCGATCATGAACGACGTCGACGGGGACCTGATCGTCTACCACTACTACGACGGCAACGACAACGGCACCCCCAAGCTCGGCATCAACCTCCTGAACTGGAGCAGCGGCTGGCCCGTCGCCTACTGAACCGGCCCGGTGCTCAGCCCGCCGTCGGCCAGCCGGTGACGGGCGGCCGGCCCGAGGCCGGGGCCGGGGTCAGGCCGTCGGTGCCGCGCACCTGTGCGGCGGTCAGGCCGCCCTGGGCCGGTACCCCGGCGGGCGTCGGCCCGGCCGCCGCCGCGGGCAGCGGCATCGACACGCCCGTGCCGTTGGTCCCGCTGACGAGCCGGTCCACGGCCGCCGTACCCGAGCTGTAACCGGCTGCGGGGTTCAGCTCGGGCACGGCGGCCGCTCCCCTCCTGGTCCCGTAGAGCACCTGTTCCAGGCCGGACACCAGGCGACGCACGTCGACCTGGGGGCGCACCACGAGCCGCAGGAAGCGGCTGGAGGAACCGATCTTGTTGCCGCACTCGCGGACCAGGAGCCGGTGCTCGGTGAGCAGCCGGTCGCGGACCACGGTGCCCTCGGCGCCCACCGGGAGGCGCACGAAGAGGAAGTTGCCCTGCGAGGGGTAGACCGTCAGGCCGGGCAGGGCGGAGAGGGCGCTGGTCATCTCCAGGCGGTCCTGGCGCACCTGCTGGAGGCTGCGCGCGTACTCCGGGCCGTGCTCCCGCAGCATGAACACCACGTGCTCGGCGAAGGAGTTGAGGTTCCACCTGGGCAGGGCCGAGCGGATCCGCCCGGCCAGGGCGGGGTTGGCCACGAGATAGCCGAACCGGATGCCGTGCAGACCGAAGTTCTTGCCGAGGCTGCGCAGCACGATGACATTGGGGCGCAGCATCGCCTCCTGGGCGACGGAGGGGTCGGCCTCGGCGTCGGCGAACTCCAGGAACGACTCGTCCACGACCACCAGGTCCAGGTCGGTCATCGCGTCCAGGAACCGCAGGAGGGCGTGTTTGTGCAGATAGCCGCCGTCGGGGTTGTTGGGGTTGCAGACGACCGCCACCCGGGTGCCGCGGGCGCGGACGAACTCGGCGTAGCGGGCCAGGTCCAGGGCGAAGCCGCCGGCCTCCTGGAGCGGGAACATGTCGACCCGCTTGCCGGTCTCCATCGGCTGGTCGGTCCAGCGGCCGAAGGTGGGCACGGGCACGGCCAGGGACTCACGGACCAGGAGGTGGTCGATCCAGGTGATCAGCTCCGTGGAGCCGTTGCCCATCGCCACGCACTGCGGCGGAAGACCGAGCAGGGCGCACAGCTCCGCGGTGATGGTGTCGGCACCGCTCGGGTAGTAGGTGACGATCTCCCGCAGCCGGGCCGCCATCTCCTCGAACATCGCCGGGGTGGGGAAGTAGGGGTTGCACGGGATGCAGAAGTCCACCGGGCCGGCCCCGTCGCCGCCCTCCCGCGCCAGCGCCGCCATCGACGGGCTGTGCGCCGAGGTGCCGCGGAACAGCGAGGTGACGTTGCCGGTCAAGGGAACCTCCGTCTCTGGGTGGCCCGCGCGGGGGAGCGCGGGCCGCCCTTGAGTACGGAGGCGGGCGAACCCGTGTTCAACTCAGGTGAAGGAACGGTGTGTTCAGGCGCTGAAGGCGTGGACGGTGGTCGAGCGGTACACCTGCCGCGGACGCAGCACGGTCGACGGGAACGACGGCTGGTTGGGCGAGTCGGGGAAGTGCTGCGTCTCCAGGCACAGTCCGTCGCCCTGGCGGTAGACCGTGCCGCCGGTGCCGACGAGGGTGCCGTCCAGGAAGTTGCCGGAGTAGAACTGCAGTCCGGGCTCGGTGGTGGCGATCCTCATCGTGCGCCCGGAGGCCGGGTCGCGCAGGGTCGCCGCCCACTCGGGGCGCGCCGTGCCGCCCTTGTCCAGCACCCAGTTGTGGTCCAGGCCCTTGCCGTACAGCAGCTGCTGGTGGGGGACGCGGATGTCCTCGCCGACCGTCTTGGTCCGGCGGAAGTCGAAGGGGGTGCCGGCGACCTTCGCGAGCTCGCCGGTGGGGATCAGACCGGAGTCGACGGGGGTGTAGCGGGAGGCGGCGATCTTCAGCTCGTGGTCGTAGATCGTGCCGCTGTTCTCGCCCGCCAGGTTGTAGTAGACGTGGCTGGTGAGGTTGCAGACGGTCGTGCGGTCCGTGGTCGCCTCGTAGTCGATGCGCCAGTCGCCGGAGCGGGTGAGCGTGTACGTCACCTTGGTCCTGAGGGTGCCGGGGTAGCCCATCTCCCCGTCGGCGCTGGTGTAGCGCAGACACAGCCCGACGTCCGCGCCCTTGGTGAACGGCTCGACGTCCCACACCCGCTTGTCGAACCCCTGCTCCCCGCCGTGCAGGCTGTTCTCCCCGTCGTTCACGGACAGCTGGTACGTCTTCCCCTCCAGGGTGAAGCGGCCCTTGCCGATCCGGTTGCCGTACCGCCCGATCAGGGCGCCGAAGAAGGGGCTGGAGGAGACGTAGTCCTCGAGGTTGTCGAACCCGAGGGAGACATTGGCGTAGCGCCCCTTGCGGTCCGGTATCTCCAGGGACTGCACGATCCCGCCGTAGGAGAGGACCTTCAGACGGGTGCCGCCGTTCTCCAGCGACCAGCGATGCACCTTCGTCCCGTCGGCGAGCGTGCCGAAGAGTTCCTTCACCGGCTTCCTGCCTCCTGTGGCGTGCGCGGTGCCGCCCGCGGTGGCGGCGGTGAGACCGGCGGCTGCGGCGCCGGCGATGACGGTACGTCTGCTCAGTTCCATGTGCGGCTCCATCAAAAGAAAGGGGGCCCCGCTCCTGGAGCGGGGCCCCACCGACCTACGAACCGACCTTGCGCTTGTTCCACACGTCGAACCCGACCGCGGCCAGCAGCACCAGGCCCTTGATGACCTGCTGCCAGTCGGTGCCGATGCCGACGAGGTTCATGCCGTTGTTCAGCACGCCCAGGACGAGACCGCCGATGATCGCGCCGAGGACCGTACCGACGCCGCCGCTCATCGACGCGCCGCCGATGAAGGACGCGGCGATCGCCTCCAGCTCGAAGTTCAGGCCCGCCTTGGGCGAGGCCGCGTTGAAGCGGGCGGCGAACACCAGACCCGCCAGGGCCGCGAGCATGCCCATGTTCAGGAAGACCAGGAAGGTGACCTTCTTGTCCTTCACACCCGACAGCTTGGCCGCGGGCAGGTTGCCGCCGATGGCGTAGATGTGGCGGCCGATGATGGCGTTGCGCATGACATAGCCGAAGCCGACCAGCAGCACGCCGAGGATGAGCAGGACGATCGGGGCGCCCTTGTAGCTGGCGAGGAGGAGCGTGACGACGAGGACCGCCGCGCTCAGCGCCACCAGCTTCAGCAGGAAGAGGTTGCGCGGGAGGACGTCCAGCGCGAACTCCTGCTGCCGGCGCCGGTCGCGGACCTCCTGGAACACCACGAACGCGATGAGCGCGAAGCCCAGCAGCAGAGTGATGTTGTGGTAGTTCGTGTCCGGTCCGACCTCCGGCAGGAAGCCGTTGGAGACCTTCTGCAGCCCCTCCGGGAACGGGCCGAGGGTCTGGCCCTCCAGGAAGATCTCGGTGAGGCCGCGGAAGATGAGCATGCCGGCCAGCGTCACGATGAACGACGGTATGCCGCCGTAGGCGATGAAGAACCCTTGTGCCGCGCCCGCGACCGCGCCCATCAGCAGGCAGAGGACGACGGCGACCGGCCAGGGCAGGTCGTTCTTCACCATGAACACCGCGGCCATCGAGCCGATGAACGCCGTCAGCGAGCCGACCGACAGGTCGATGTGGCCCGCGATGATGACGAGCATCATGCCGATCGCGAGGATCAGGATGTAGCTGTTCTGCAGCACCAGGTTGGAGACGTTGCGCGGCAGCAGCAGGTCGCCGTCGGTCCACACCGCGAACAGCGCCACGATCAGGCCGAGGGCGATCAGCATGCCGTACTGCCGCATGTTGCGGCGCATGCCGTCGAGCAGCAACTGGAGCAGGCCGTCGCCCCCGGCGGCCCCGCTCCCGCCCGGCGGCGCGGGGGCCGGGCTCTTGGCGGTCACTTCCGTGCTCATCGCGTTACCTCTTTGTCCTTCGTCATCTGGCGCATCAGCGACTCCTGCGATGCCTCGGCCCGCGAGAACTCACCGGTCAGGCGGCCGGCGGCCATCGTGTAGATGCGGTCGCACATCCCGAGCAGCTCCGGCAGTTCGGAGGAGATGAAGACGACCGCCTTGCCCTGGGCGGCCAGCTCGTCGATGACCGTGTAGATCTCGTACTTGGCGCCGACGTCGATCCCGCGCGTGGGCTCGTCCAGGATCAGCACATCGGGACCGGCGAAGATCCACTTGCTGAGGACGACCTTCTGCTGGTTGCCGCCGGACAGCTTGCCGACCGGTTCGAAGACGGTCGGCGCCTTGATGTTCATGGACCTGCGGAAGCCCTCGGCGACCTGCCGCTCCTCGTGCTCGTCCACCACGCCCCGCCTGGCGACCTTGCCCAGCGCGCTGAGCGAGATGTTGCGGTTGATGGTGTCGATGAGGTTCAGGCCGTAGTGCTTGCGGTCCTCGGTGACGTACGCGATGCCGTGCGCGACCGCCTCCGGGACGGTCCTGGTACGGATCTCCCGGCCGTCCTTCAGGACCGTGCCGCCCGCGTATCTGCCGTAGGTGCGCCCGAAGACACTCATCGCGAGTTCGGTGCGGCCGGCACCCATCAGGCCCGCGATGCCCACGATCTCGCCGCGCCGCACCTGGAGGGAGACGTCGTCGACGACCTTGCGCTGCTGGTCGATGGGGTGGTGCACGGTCCAGCCGCGGATCTCCAGCGCCGGGGCCGCGCCCTCCTCGGGGCGGTGCGGGGTGCGCTCGGGGAAGCGGTTCTCCAGGTCGCGGCCGACCATGCCGCTGATGATCCGGTCCTCGGTGGTCTCCTCGGCCTTCACATCGAGGGTCTCGATGGTCCGGCCGTCGCGGATGATCGTCACCGAGTCGGCGACCCGGCGGATCTCGTTGAGCTTGTGGCTGATGATGATCGACGTGATGCCCTGGTCCTTGAGGTCCAGGATCAGGTCGAGCAGCTTGCCGCTGTCCTCGTCGTTCAGGGCGGCCGTCGGCTCGTCCAGGATCAGCAGCTTCACCTGCTTGGACAGGGCCTTGGCGATCTCCACCAGTTGCTGCTTGCCGACCCCGATGTCGGCGACGCGGGTCTCCGGGTGCTCGTCGAGGCCGACGCGGCGCAGCAGTTGGGTGGCGTGCCGCAGCGTCTCGTTCCAGTCGATGAAGCCGCGGGTGGCGTGCTCG
Source organism: Streptomyces sp. enrichment culture (assembly GCF_964272895.1). Lineage (GTDB taxonomy): Bacteria > Actinomycetota > Actinomycetes > Streptomycetales > Streptomycetaceae > Streptomyces. The sequence continues at coordinate 2,367,354 of NZ_OZ186832.1, read as the reverse complement.
TTGCCGAGGAAGATGTTCTCGGCGATGGACAGATACGGCACCAGCGCCAGTTCCTGGTGGATGATGACGATGCCGTGCTGCTCGCTCGCCCGGATGTCCTTGAAGGAGCAGACCTCCCCCTCGAAGAGGATGTCCCCCTCGTAGGTGCCGTGCGGGTGGACGCCGGAGAGGACCTTCATCAGGGTCGACTTGCCGGCGCCGTTCTCCCCGCAGATGGCGTGGACCTCGCCCCGGCGGACGGTCAGGGTGACGTCCGACAGCGCCTTGACGCCGGGAAAGGTCTTGACGATCGAGCGCATTTCCAGGACGGGTCCCGCCATGGTCGTGCCTTCCAATCCTTGAGGGGCGGACGTCAGCCGAGGTCGCTTTCCTTGATGTAGCCGGAGTCCACGACGGTGGCCTTGTAGTTGGCCTTGTCGACGCTCACCGGCTCCAGGAGGTAGGCGGGGACGACCTTGGCGCCGTTGTCGTAGGTCTTGGTGTCGTTGACCTCGGGCTTCTCGCCCTTGAGGGCCGCGTCGACCATGTTCGAGGCCACCTTGGCGAGTTCGCGGGTGTCCTTGTACACGGTCATCGCCTGCTGGCCGGCGATGATCGACTTCACCGAGGCGACCTCGGCGTCCTGCCCGGTGACGATCGGCCACGGCTTGCTCTTGGAGCCGTAGTCGTCCGAGCGCAGCGCGGACAGGATGCCGATGGAGATGCCGTCGTAGGGGGAGAGGACCGCGTCGACGCGCTCGCTCTTGTAGGACGAGGTGAGGATGTCGTCCATGCGCTTCTGGGCGGTGCCGCCGTCCCAGCGCAGGGTGGTGACCTGGGTGAGCTTGGTCTGGCCGGAGCGGACGACGAGCTGCTTCTTGTCGATGTAGGGCTGAAGGATCTTCATCGCGCCCTGGAAGAAGTAGCGGGTGTTGTTGTCGTCGTTGGAGCCGGCGAACAGCTCGATGTTGAACGGGCCCTTCTTGGAGCCGTCCTTCAGGCCCAGCTTCTCGACGATGTAGGTGCCCTGGAGCTCGCCGACCTTCTCGTTGTCGAAGGAGGCGTAGTAGTCGACGTTCTCGGTGCCGAGGATCAGGCGGTCGTAGGAGATGACCGGGATGCCGGCGTCCTCGGCCTGCTGGAGGACGTTGTTCATCGACTTGTTGTCGATGGCGGCGACGATCAGCGCCTTGACGCCCTGGGTGATGAGGTTCTCGATCTGCGAGACCTGCTGGTCGGGGTCGTCCTCGCCGTAGACCAGCCGGGTCTTGTAGCCCTTGGACTCCAGGTTCGCCACGACGTTCTTGCCGTCGGCGATCCAGCGCTCGGAGGACTTGGTGGGCATCGCGATACCGATGGTGGCGCCCTCGGTGCTGCCCTTGCCCTCCTCGCTGCCGCCCTCGGAGTCCTGGCCGCAGGCGCTGAGGGTGAGGGCGAGGGAGGCGGCGGTGGCTATGGCGGCGAGTGCGGCTCTGCGAGTGCGCATGATCATCATCCTTGATGTGGGGCTGGGCTCGATGAGCGGGTGTGTGGGATTCTGTGGGGCTGCGTCTTCTTATGTGAAGAGGTGTTCGCCGGAACGTTATGAGGGCGTGTCGAAGCGGCGCAGCGTTCCCGGCAGCCGGGAGCCGAGCGGCGCCATGTCGCCGTCCGCGCCGTGCCGGGCGAGCAGGTCCAGGGCGAGCCGGCCGCGCCGCACCCGCTCCTTGGCGGTGGAGAGGGTCAGCTCCCGCAGGTGGTGGCCGTAGGGGTAGATGCCGGGCGCCTTGGACAGGCCGAACTTCAGGTACAGCGGGGCACCGCGCCGGATCAGCTCGGCCACCTCGTACATCCGGACGTAGCCGCCGAGGTCGTCCGGCGCCTCGATGTACATGTCCATCGGCGCGCCCGACACCCGGCGGATCTCGGTGAGGTGATCCAGTGTGAGATCGCTGGGCACATTGATCGAGTCGGCGCCGAGCCGCTCGTAGACGGCGTACGCGGCCGGGTTGACCGGGCCGATCAGCGCCGAGACCTTCAGCGTGGTGTCGCCGGGGATGATCCCGGCCTCGCGTGCCCGGTGCAGCGTCCACAGCACGCCCTCGTCCGCCACCAGCAGGCACTTCACGCCGAGCTCGGTGGCGCGTACGGCGTCCTCGACGCACCCGGCGACCGCGTCGTGGCCCCGTGCGCGCAGTCCGGCCCCCCGCGAGTCGGTGCGCACCGAGCCGCCGATGTCCCAGGTGCCGCGCGGGCCGGTGAACAGGCAGAGCTCGATGTCGCGCTCGGCGGTCGCCTCCACCATCTCGGTGATCTCGGCGTCGGTGAGCATCCACACGCCGCTGCCCTGGCTGATCCGGTGGATCGGCACGTCCAGGCGCGATGCCTCCTTCAGGACGACGGCCAGCGCCTCGGGGCCCTCGCAGGAGGGGATCTCGGTGCGCCAGCGGCCGCCGCCGGGGAAGGTGTGCGGCGAGGTGTCGGCGGGGTCGGCGGCGGGCGCGTCCAGGCCGAGCGCGGCGAGCGCCTGCTCGCCGGGTCGCCGGGCTGCCGTGGCGGAAGCGTCGGTGGTCACAAGCTGTCCTTTGTGTTCGATATATCGGACGTAGTTCGCGGCTCGCGGTGAAAAAAAGGGGGTGGTACGCCGGTACGGGGCTCGTCAGGTGACCCCGTACCGGCGTACGCCTAGGGACGCAGGAGCACCTTGCCCACCTTGGGATCGCCGGAGCCGACCAGCTCGATGGCCTCGGCGAACCCGTCGAGCGGCAGCTCGTGCGTCACCAGCGGCACCGGGTCCAGCAGACCGGCGCCGAAGACCCGCACGGTGTGCGCCCAGGCGTCCGGCGGCGCGCCGAACACGGTGTGCACCTCCAGCTGCCGTACGACCAGATCGGTCGGGTCGAGCCCGTCCGCGCCCGGCGCCGGGATGCCGGTCAGCACCAGCCGGCCCCCGCGCCGCAGCAGCGCGGCGGAGACGCGGGCCGCGTCGGCGGACCCGGCGGTCTCGACGACGACGTCGAAGTCGGCGGGCAGGTCCTGGTCCTTGGTGCGGAAGTCGGTCGCGCCGAACTGTCGCGCCAGCGCCTCCCGGTCGGAGCGCGTGCCCACCACCAGCAGCTCGGCCGGGGACGCGGCCCGCAGGAACTGCACCGCGAACATGCCGAGCGTGCCCGTGCCGACGACCGCGACCCGCTCACCGGGCCGGGCGTTCGCCTTGAGCGCCGCCGCCGCGATACAGGCGGCCGGCTCCAGCAGGGCGGCCGCCGTCAGGTCCGCGTCGTCCGGCAGCACATGCAGCAGCCGGGCGGGCAGGGTCAGCGTCGGGGCCATCGCGCCCGGCTGGGTGAACCCGGTCTCCTCGTACCCGGCCGTGCACAGCGTGGTCTCGCCCGCGTGGCAGCGGTCGCACACCTGGCAGTTGCGGAAGCCCTCGCCGACCACCTTGCGGCCGACCAGACCCTCGGGCACCCCGGCGCCCACCGCCTCCACCGTCCCGGACCACTCATGACCGGGCGTCAGCGGGTAACGCACGTACCCCTCGGGCCGGTTGCCCTGGTACACCTCGCGGTCGCTGCCGCAGATCCCGGCCGCGTGGATCCGGACCCGCGCCTCACCGGCGCCGGGCTCGCGCGGCACGTGCGCGACGAGCCGGTGCTCGCCGGGGCCCTCTACCAGGACCTGGGAGCTCACTTCGTCCCCTTCGGCCTGCGCTGCTCCCAGCCCTCGGCCCACAGGTCGAAGCGGGCCTGCTGCTGCGGGAACTCGGCCGCCGCGTCCACGTCGAGCTCGACACCGAGACCGGGCGCGTCGGAGAGGTGGAAGTACCCGTCGACGACCTGGGGGGCGCCCTTGACGACCTTCTTGATCTCCGCGTCCGCGAAGTCGTTGAAGTGCTCCAGGATCTTGAAGTTCGGCGAGGTGAAGCCGACCTGGAGGGAGGCGGCGGTGAGCACGGAGCCGCCCACGTTGTGCGGGGCCACCAGCATGTAGTGGGTCTCGGCGGTGGCGGCCAGCTTGCGGGTCTCCCAGATGCCGCCGATGTGGCCGACGTCGGGCTGGATGATGTCCACGGCCTGGTTCTCGAACAGCTCGCGGAACTCGATCCGGTCGTGGATCCGCTCACCGGTCGCGACCGGGACGTCGACCTTCGCGGCCACCTTCTCCAGCGCCTTGAGGTTCTCCGGCGGGCACGGCTCCTCCAGCCACGCGGGCTTGAAGGGGGCCAGTTCGCGCGCGAGCCGGACCGCCGTGGCGGGCGAGAACCGGCCGTGCATCTCCAGCATCAGCTCGGCCTCCGGGCCGATGGCGTCGCGCACGGCCTCGATGAGGGAGACGGCGTACAGGGTCTCCCGGTGGTCCAGCTCGAAGTGCCCGGTGCCGAACGGGTCGATCTTCAGCGCCTTGTACCCGCGCTCCATGACCCCCTGGGCGGCCTTGTGGTACGCCTCCGGCGTGCGCTCGGTCGTGTACCAGCCGTTGGCGTACGCCTTGACCTTGTCGGTGACCTTGCCGCCCAGCAGCTGCCACACCGGCACGCCCAGGGCCTTGCCCTTGATGTCCCAGCAGGCCATCTCGACGACCGCGATGCCGGACATCACGATCTCGCCGGCGCGCCCGTAGTCGCCGTACTTCATCCGCTTGACCAGGTCCTCGACAGCGAACGGGTCGGAACCCAGAATGTGGTTGACCTCGGCTTCCTTCAGATAGCCGAGGAGGGCGTCGGTGTGGCCCAGCATCCGGGTCTCGCCGACTCCGGTGATGCCCTCGTCGGTGTGCACCTGTACGTAGGTCAGGTTGCGCCACGGCGTCCCGACCACGTGTGTGCTGATTCCGGTGATGCGCACGGCAGTTGCCCCTCGTGAACGTCGGTTGCTCTGTTCGAGATTTCGTCACTCGTTCGAAATGCTGGCGTGACAGTAAGGACGGGGTGGCGGGGGTGTCAATGGGTCGCACAGATTACGGTTTCGGTACTTTCGAAACTCGCGGCCGCACAACTCGCCGCGCCGCCTGGGCCGCTTCCCCACAGAACCTTCACGAGGACGCCTAGGAACAGGGCGGTTCGGGAACTTAGTCTTCCGGCGTCATGGACTACTGCCACCCCTGCCGACGGCATCTCAACGGCGCCCTGGCGTGCCCGGGATGCGGCCTGCCGGCCGACCGGCTCCCCCTGGAGCCGTCGTACGACGAGCCGGCCGGCTACGCGGGTGGCGTGCCGGGCGGCTCCGAAACGCTTTCGGACGGGGACGGGACCCGGGGCGCCGGGTCCCACGCCGACTCCTTCGCCGGCGGCTCCGGCGAGGAGGCCCCCGCCCCGAGGCCGCGTCAGGCGCCGCGCCGGGCCGGGACGAGCCGCCGGGACCGCAAGGCCGCCGCGCATCGCAGGCGCCGCCGCCGGACCATGCTGGTCACGGCGGGCTTCCTCCTCGCGGCGGGCGGCCTCAGCCTCGCCGAGCTGGGCCTCGACGCCCCCGGCTCCCCCTCGCAGCCGACCGCGGCCGAGGGGCAGGGCGAGGCGGGCGTCGACGGCGGCAGGTCCGAGAGGACGGCGGGTGCGTCGGCCGACCCGGTGTCCGACCGCACGGACCCCTCGGCCTCCGGCCCCGGCGCATCGCCGTCGGCCTCCCGGTCCTCGGCCTCCCCGTCGGCGTCGACCTCGGCATCTCCGTCCGCCTCGGAGTCATCGGCCCCCTCACAGGCCCCCACCCGCATCGACCGCACCGGCACCACGGCCCCGGCCCCGGCCCCCACCACCGAGCCCCCCGCCGACACCCCGGCCCCCGCCGACCCCGCCCCCACCCCCACCGACCCCTCCACCCCACCACCCCCCGACCCCACCCCCTCAGAAACCTGCGACCGCTTCCTGTGGTGGTGCACCTGACCCCACCCCCACAACGCCACAGGGCCCCCTCAGGGGCGCGGGGAACTGCGCGAGCAACCACGACGAACGCAAAGCCGCCAACCCCCCGACCCCCCACGACGCCGACGCGCACAGGACCGCACGGAAACTACGCAACGAGCCACGACGGCAACCCCCTCAGGGGCGCGGGGAACTGCGCGAGCAACCACGACGAACGCAAAGCCGCCGAACCCCTCGACCCCCCACAACGCCGACGCGCACAGGACCGCACGGAAACTACGCAACGAGCCACGACGGCAACCCCCTCAGGGGCGCGGGGAACTGCGCGACCAGCCACAACGCACCCGCAGCCACCCACAACCCCCGCCCGTACCCCACCCCACCCGCTACCCCTCCAGCATCCGCCGCAACAACCCCCGCAACACCACCCGCTCCTCCTCCGACAACCCGGCAAGCGGCTCCCGAGCAAACCGCAGCGACTCCCGCAGGCTGCGGGCAACCGCCCGCCCCTCCTCCGTGACGACCGCCACCTTCACCCGCCGATCCCCGGGATCGGCCCGCCGCTCCACCAGCCCCCGAGCCTCCAGCCGGTCCACGATGCCGGTGACGTTCGACGGCTCGCACTTCAGCCTGTTCGCCAGCTTCCGCATCGGCAGCGGCTCCAGCGTCAGCAGCCCGAGCAGCTTCGCCTGCGCCCCCGTCAGCGCATGCTCGGCGGCAGCCGACTCGTATTCCTCGTGATAGCGGGCGACGACCGTGGCGATGAGATCGACGACCTCCAGCGTCAGGTCGTCGGGGCGGGTCGGGTGGGGAGTGGCCATACCCTCACGATACCCGCGTTACTTGACAATCTGAAATATTCACTCGCATGGTTGTTTCAGGCACTGAAACAAACTGAGGCGCGAGATCCCGAAAGGCACCCCCCATGATCAACCGCGAATGGCACCTGCTCTCCCGCCCCGTCGGCTGGCCCCGGCCCGAGAACTTCGCCCTGGTGGAGGCCGAGGTCCCGACCCCGCGCGAGGGCCAGGTCCTGGTGCGGAACAGGTACCTGTCCGTCGACCCGTACATGCGCGGCCGCATGAACGCCTACAAGTCCTACGTCGCCCCCTTCGAGCTCGGCAAGGTCATGCAGGGCGGCGCGGTCGGCGAGGTGATCGCCTCGAACGCCGAGGGCATCGCCGTCGGCGACCACGTCCTGCACTTCTTCGGCTGGCGCGAGTACGCCGCCGTGGACGCCGGGAACGCCGTCAAGGTCGACCCCGACGCCGCCCCCCTGTCGACGTACCTCGGCGTCCTCGGCATGACCGGCCTGACCGCCTACGCCGGCCTGCTGCGCACCGCCGCCTTCAAGGAGGGCGACGCCGTGTTCGTCTCCGGCGCCGCGGGTGCCGTGGGCGGCCAGGTCGGGCAGATCGCCAGGCTCAAGGGCGCCTCGCGGGTGATCGGCTCGGCCGGCTCCGACGAGAAGGTCAAGCTGCTGGTCGAGGAGTACGGCTTCGACGCGGCCTTCAACTACAAGAACGGCCCCGTCTCCGAGCAGCTGCGCGCGGCCGCGCCCGACGGGATCGACGTGTACTTCGACAACGTCGGCGGCGACCACCTCGAGGCCGCCATCGGCTCCCTGAACGAGGGCGGCCGGATCGCCGTGTGCGGCATGATCTCGGTCTACAACGACACCGAGCCCGCCCCCGGCCCCAGGAACCTCGCCCGCCTCATCCAGACCCGCGGCCGCATCGAGGGCTTCCTGGTCGGCGACCACTACGACCTCCAGCCCCAGTTCGTCCAGGAGGTCGGCCCCTGGGTCGCCTCGGGCGCCCTGAAGTACCGCGAGACGGTCGTCGAGGGCATCGAGAACAACCTGGAGGCGTTCCTCGGCGTCCTGCGCGGCGACAACACCGGCAAGATGATCGTCAAGCTCTGACGCCGTCGGCCGCGGCCCCCCGGCACTGTTGCGCGCTTTCCGACATGCGGTAACTTCTTTCCGAAACCGCCGTCGATCGTGGGCGCGAGTCGTGGCGGACGAGGAGGAAGACCACCGCATGCCCATTCAGCAGTCCGACGTTCTGTACACCGCTGTCGCCACCGCCGAGAACGGCCGCGACGGCCGCGTCGCCACCGACGACGGCAAGCTAGACGTCGTCGTCAACCCGCCCGTCGAGATGGGCGGCAGCGGCGCCGGCACCAACCCGGAGCAGCTGTTCGCCGCCGGCTACAGCGCCTGCTTCCAGGGCGCCCTCGGCGTCGTCGCCCGCCAGGAGGGCGCCGACATCTCCGGTTCGACCGTCACCGCGAAGGTCGGCATCGGCAAGAACGACGACGGCTTCGGCCTGATCGTCGAGATCTCCGCGAACATCCCGAACGTGGACGCGGAGGCCGCCCAGGCGCTGATCAAGAAGGCCCACGAGGTCTGCCCGTACTCCAAGGCGACCCGTGGCAACATCACCGTGACGCTCGCCTGACCCGGTCGTTGGTACGACGAAGGCCGCACCCCTGGACGTGGGGTGCGGCCTTCGCCACAGGGTCAGGCCGCCAGTGCCGCGCTGTGCACCGCCCGCACGAACCGCTCGTTCTCCGGCGCCGCCCCGCCCGGGAAGGCGAAGCGGCGGCGGGTGTAGCCGTAGGCGAGGCCCGAGCGGGGGTCGGCGAAGCCCTGGGAGCCGCCGGCGCCGCTGTGACCGAAGCTGCCGGCGCCCAGGAACGGGTATGCCACCGAGGCCGTCGCCTGGAAGCCGAGGCAGAAGACACGGTGGGCCTGGGACACCAGGTCATGGCCGGCGGAGTGGATCTGGCCGACCTCGGCGACGGTGTCCGGCTTGAGCAGCGGCGGCCGCCCGTCCAGCCCGCTCACCGCCGCCGCGTACATCCCGGCGATCCCGCGCGCGGCCGCCACCCCGCCCGCCGACGTCGGCCCCTTGGCCCGCACCAGCCGGGAGTTGGCGTGGTCCAGCAGCCCGCCGGGGCCCGTCGCATGGACGTTGAACGCGAGGGCGGTCAGCGTGTGCGGCCCGGTCGGCTGCGCGTCCAGCTCCGCCTGCTGCTCCGGCGTCGGCGCCATCGGCAGCACGCTGCGGAACCGCGGCTCCAGTGCCTCGGGCAGCCCCAGATGGAAGTCCAGGCCGTACGGCGCCCGTACGCGTTCCTCGAACAGCTCCTGGGTGGTGCGGCCCGTGGCCCGCCGCACCACCTCACCGGTCAGCGCGCCGATCACGAACGCGTGGTAGCCGAACGCCGCGCCCGGCCGCCAGAACGGCCGCTGATCGGCGAGCCGTTCGGCGATCACCCGGTCGTCCGCCAGCTCCTCATGGCTGAACCCGGCGTCCAGGCCCACCACACCGGCCCGGTGCGCGATCAGATCCCGCAGGGTCACGTCACCCTTGCCCTCGGCGCCGAACTCCGGCCAGTAATAGGTGACCTTCCGGTCCAGTTCGAGGGTCCCGTCCTGGACGAGCAGCGCGACCACGAGGTGCGCCGCGCCCTTGGTCGTGGAGAACACGCCGTACAGCGAGTCGGCGCGCACGCCCTCGCCGGCCCACAGGTCGACGACCTGTCTGCCGTGCACATACGCGCACAACTGCCCTTCGTAGTCCGGGCGTTCGGTCGCCACGAACGCGGCGAACTCCTCCCGTACCGCCTCGTAGCCGTCGGCGACGGTGCCGTGGATCTCCTGCGTCATCCGCTCTCCTTCGTCGTCGGCTCAGCCCCTGCCGGTCTGCGCCATGATCAACAATGCCCTGGCCACCTGGGCGAACATGCCCTTGGGGTGGGCCCGGAACAGTGGCTCGGTCCCGAACAGCACGGCCTGCGGGCCGCTGACGACCGCGGCGCGCCCCGCCGCGTCGGCCGGCCCCCCGGCGCCCGGTTCCCCGGCCCGCCAGTGCCCGGACAGCAGCGGATTCCCGCCCGCGTACGACTGCTCCACACGGACCCCGGCACCCAGGTCCGTGAACCAGACCGGCGCGTAGACGAACCCGTAGGACGGGGAACCGGCCGTCACCGGGCCGGAGTTCACCACCCGCACCACACCGTTGGCGTCCGCGTCGCCCGCCACGGCCCGCGCCCGCAGCAGCCCCGTCGCCTCGCTCAGCGCGGCCCCCTCGGCCCCGCGGCCGACCAGCCCGTGCCCGGCGGCCAGGAACGCCTCCAGCGCCGCACGCGCGGCCGGGTTCAGCGCCCGGTGGTCCAGCCCGGCCGACACGAACAGCACGTCCACGCCCGACCAGTCGAAGCCCGCGTTCAGCACGCCCGTCGACACCGGCGTCACCTCGAAGCCCATCTCCCGCAGCGCGAACAGTTCCCCCGAGGTGACGGCCGCGGCCACCCGCGTCCGGTGCAGCGGGGTGCCGCCGGTCAGCCGCGCCGGGGAGAAGACGACGTCGTACGTCCGCGCCGCCGCGGCCGCCGCCCTGCGCGCGGAACCCGGCACCAGCACCGACCCGTCCGCGGCCCGGCGCACCGCGACGCCCTGTCCCAGGAGCGAGTTGAGCGCCGCGACCTCGGCCGGATCGGTCAGCCGCAGCCGCAGATCGCCGCGCGGAGCCACGTACCCGACGGGCGCGGCCTCCCGCACCGGCCGCAGCGGCAGGCCGGACAGGCTGCCCGACGGCACGGCCGTCACCGGGGCGCCCCACAGCCGGCCCAGACTCCAGCCCGATATGTCGTACATCACCGACACCTTGTCGCTGATGTCCCGCCCGTCCGCCAGCAGCACGTTCGCCATACCGCGCTTGGCCTGGTGCATGTCGACGACGTACGAGCCCGCCGGGTAGGTCCGTCCGCCGAGCCGGAACGGCCGGTCCGCGCGGGCGACACGGACGTCGTTGGCGATCAGGTGCCCGACGAGCCGGGCGGCGGCGGTGGCTGCCCCGGTCCCGCCCCGGACGACGTACGCGCGCGGGAAGTCGGTGGTGTACACGTCCTCCGGGCCGATGCCCGGCACCCCCGGCACGGTCGCCGGCGACACCGGCACCTGCGGCGCGCCCGCCGCCCCGCGCCGGAACACCTCGATCTGGTCGGCGATCAGCGTCGCCCGCCGGGTGCGCGCGAACTCCAGCGTGGCCCGCATCGCCGCGCCCGCGACCGCCACATTGACCGCGGAGCGGCGGCGCAGTTCCCCGGCGGGCAGAGTGTCGTAGGCGGAGCCGTTGACCCGCAGCGGGATCTCGATCGTGTGCGCGGCGACCGTGCCGTGGTAGGCCGCGTACTGCGGGGTGAAGATCGGCGGCCAGTCGTCCCAGCCCTCCTCCTGGTCCCGGAACGGGATCTGCGCGGGCTGCACGCCGTCCTCGCCGGGCGTGTACCCGAGGCCGTTGACGGCGGCCTCCATACCGAGGGCGTTGGCGTAGGAGTTCTTCAGGAACAGGTCGTACTCGTAGTTCTCGCCGTGCGGGGGAGTGGTGGGCTCGATGAGCGTGCCGTTGACATAGCCGTGCAGATCCAGCATGACCGCGGGCTGCTTGTCGAGCTGGATCTGCCGCATCGCGCGGGTCTCGGGCTGCGAGGCGGTGACGAAGTCCCGGTTCAGATCGAAGCCGTTGGCGTTCGCCCTCGTCCCGGCGACACGGCCGTCCGGGTTGGCGGTGATGTTGAAGTACAGGCGGCTCGTGGCGAGCAGCTGCCGGGTGCGGGCGTCGTTCGCCGTCGCCAGCCGCTCGATGAGGTCCAGGGCGGCGTCGGTGCCCTCCCACTCGTTGCCGTGGATGTTGCTGTTGAAGAACACCGGCGTCTTGTAGGCCGCCGCGATCCGGGGGTCCTCGGCGGCGGCCTCCGGCGCCCGCTCGATCAGCTCGCGCATCCGCTCCTGCTCACGGGTGCGGGCCGGCGACTCCGGCGCGGTGACCGTGACCAGGAACAGCCGGCGCCCGCCCGCCGAACGCCCGGCCACCTCCACGCTGACCCGGTCGCCGAGCGCCTGCAGGGCGTTCAGCCGCGGCGCGATGCCGTGGTACGGGACCAGGCCCAGCTTGGGGGACCTGTCGGCGGGGTCCACCGGGTCGACGGCGAGCCGCTGCTGCCGGGGATAGCCGCGGGAGGCGTCCGCCGCCGCGAGGTCGGGGGTGGGGGCGGTGAGGGCCCGCCGGGCCGCGTCCGCCGGGGACTTGGCGGCTCGGGTGTCCAGCGGGGGCTCGTGCCGGGTGACGGGCGGGGGCTCGGGGCGCGCCCCGGCCGGGGCGGCGACGGTCAGGGAGCTCGCCGAGAGGGCGAGGGTGAGAGCGGAGAGCAGGGCGGTTCTGGTGGTGCGCACGCAGTACCTCCTCCGGGCTTCCTGCGGATCGGTACGGCGAGATCTACCTGTTCGACTCAACCGCAACAAGAGGGAGTCGGCGCCCCCGATGCCCCGGACGGCCCAGCGCCGCCGGTCGGGCGACGGGCTCCGGCGGGACCCGGACCGACCGATAGAGTTCGGCCATGCGTGATCTCGGGGCGGGTTTCCGGTTTCTCCTCAAGGGCCAGCGATGGGTGGCCCGGCACGGCAGGCAATACGGGTTCGGGCTGGTCCCCGGCCTGATCACCCTCGTGCTCTACGCGGCCGCGCTGGTGGCGCTCGCCCTGTGGGGCGAGGACGCCGTGGCGTGGGCGACCCCGTTCGCCGACGACTGGTCGAGCCCCTGGCAGGGACTGTTCCGCGGCTTCCTGACGGCCGTGCTGTTCGCGCTCGGCCTGCTGCTGGCCGTCCTCACCTTCACCGCGGTGACGCTGCTGATCGGCCAGCCGTTCTACGAGAGCCTCTCCGAGGAGGTCGACCGGGACGTCTCGCCCGACGGCACCGCGCCCGAGTCCCGCCTGCCGCTGTGGCGCGAGCTGTGGATCTCGGGCCGGGACAGCCTGCGGATCGTCCTGCGGGCCCTGTGCTGGGGCGTGCTGCTGTTCGCGCTCGGGTTCATCCCCGTCGCCGGGCAGACCCTCGTCCCGGTCATCGGCTTCATGGTCACCGGCTTCTTCCTCACCGAGGAGCTCACCGCCGTCGCCCTGCAGCGCCGCGATGTCGAGCTGCGTGACCGCCTCGCCCTGCTCCGCTCCCGCAAGACCCTGGTCTGGGGCTTCGGAACGCCCCTGGGCCTGGCCTTCCTGGTCCCGTTCGCGGCGGTCTTCCTGATGCCGGGCGCGGTCGCGGGCGCCACCCTCATGGCCCGCGAACTGCTCGGCGAACAGACCGTCGGGGACGGCGCCGACGAGTCCGAAGAGGAGACCGTGTGACCGAGATACTCGCCGTGGCCGTCATCACCGTCCTGGCCGTCATCGCCCCCGGCGCCGACTTCGCGATGATCGTCCGCAACAGCTACCTCTACGGCCGCCGCACCGGCCTGCTCGCCGCCACCGGAGTCGCCGCCGGCGTCCTGGTCCACGTCACCTACACCATGCTCGGCGTGGGCCTGCTGATCGCCTCCTCCACCTTCCTGTTCACGGTCGTCAAGCTGACCGGCGCCGCCTACCTCGTCTACATCGGCGTCCGCACCTTCCGCACCCGCGGCGAGGTGCGGGTGGACCTGACGGGCAAGACCGAGCTGACCCCGCTCGCCGCCCTGCGCAGCGGGTTCCTCACCAACGTCCTCAACCCCAAGACGACCCTCTTCGTCGTCTCCACCTTCGCCCAGGTCGTCAGCCCCGGCACACCGGTCCTGCAGCAGGTGGGCTACGGCCTGTTCATGTCGCTGGCCCACCTGCTGTGGTTCGCGGTCGTCGCCGTGTTCTTCTCGCAGGAGCGCATGCGCACGCTCATGCTGCGCGCCCAGAAGGTCCTCAACAAGGTCATCGGATCCGTTCTGGCCGGCCTCGGCGTCAGCCTCGCGTTCGCTCCGTCGCACTGAGCGCCACGGCCACGATCGCCCGCACCTGGGCGACGATGTCCAGCCGGTTGCGCACGAACTCGGGGTCGGTCAGCTCCGTGGTGTTCCCGGCCCCGAACTGGAGCACCGGCGTGTGCACATGCCCGGCCGGCAGCGTGCCGCCCAGCCCGAGGCGGTCCCGCAGCAGCGTCGCCCGGTAGGCGATCTCGTTGGACAGGTAGTTCCCGCCGCCCCCGGCCCGGGCCGTCGAGCCGGGGGTCGGCCCGTCCGGCCGTACGACGGGCTCGGTCCCCCCGGCCGGGATCTCGGTCACGCCGGTGTTGTCGTAGACGGGGAAGCGGCCGGTGCCCGCCTTCACGATGTCCGCGTACGGCAGGGTCGTCGACGTCCACTGCGGCTGCGAGGCCGGGTCGGTGACCGGGACCGTCTCCGTGCGCCCCACGTTCTCGTTGTCCGGGAACCCGCCCCGCCAGGCCCCGTTGGTCCGCTCGATGTCGAACCGGCCGACACGGCCCTGGCTCACGGTGGTGAGCAGGTCCAGGCCGGGCAGGTGCGGCCGCAGGACCCGCTCCACCGACTGCTCGGTGAAGTCCCGCCAGCGCACCGGGAAGACGGCCGTCTCCACCCGCGCGGGCCCGTCCGCCGTGTCGATCCAGGTGCCGTCCAGAGCCAGCGCGGTCGCGCCGGACGGGTTGGAGATCCGGATGTCCCGGTCCAGCGTGAACGGGTCGAAGCCGGTGACCAGCACCCGCCGGACGCCCTTCCCGGACGGATACCGGATGTCGCTCTGCCCGCGCGAGGCGCGCTCCAACGCGTCCAGCAGCCGGCCCCGCCGACCGTCGTCGAGCCCGAAGCCCGGCTCCCAGGCCCGCAGTTGACGTGTCATCGCGAGCCGGGCCCAGTAGAGCGGCCGGTCGTCGTCCCGGCTGAGGTCCCCGACGGCCGGGCCACGCCCCTGCGCCCGGTCCACCGCCCGCCGCCACAGCGCCGACCCCTCGCGTACCACGATCCGGTGGGCCTGGGCGTAGGAGCGGGCGTCCCCGAGGTGCTGCGCGAACTCCCGCGCCGGGGCGTCGAATCCGGACCGGCGCAGGATCTCCTGCGGCACGGCACGGTCGAGCCGCTGCTCCTCGGCGGTCGCCGCCCGGCCGTCGGCGGCGGCGCCGGCCGGGGCCCCGGCGAGGCCGACGGCCAGCGCCAGCACGGTCGCTCCGATTCCCACACGTATGACACTCACGTGACGTCAGATCCTTCCGGTCGCGAGGGAGGAGCGAGGTCCTACCCGCCACCGGAGCGCCGGAATCCCTCGTTTCACACCGCCGGAACCCTCGGCCGGTCCGGCCCGCCGCGGCCCGAACGGCCCGCGCTCACCGTACGGAGGCCCGTACGGCCCGCGCTCACCGCACGGAGGCCCGTACGGCCCGCGCTCACCGCACGGAGAACGCGTACACCGTCCGGGAGCGGAACACCTCGCCCGGCCGCAGCACCGTGCCCGGGAACTCCGGCCGGTTGGGGGAGTCGGGGAAGTGCTGGGTCTCCAGCGCGATGCCGGCGCCCGGCGCGAAGGGGCCGTCAAGGTGGTCGGCGGTGTACAGCTGGAGGCCCGGCTCGGTCGTCGACACCGTCAGCACCCGTCCCGAGGCCGGGTGGTGCAGCTCGGCCGCCTCGACCGGCTCGGCCGTCACGCCCTTGTCCAGCACGAAGTTGTGGTCGTAGCCGGAGCCCGTGCCGCGCGGCACCCGGAAGTCGAAGCGGGTGCCCTCGACGGAGGCGATGCCGGTGGGGATCAGGTCCGCGTCGACGGGGGTGAAGCGGGAGGCGGCGATCCGCAGCTCATGACCCTCGGCGGGCCCGGAGCCCGCGAGGTTGACGTAGCTGTGGTTCGTCAGGTTCACCACCGTCGGCGCGTCCGTCACCGCCTCGTAGGAGATCCGCAGCGCGCCGGACTCCTCCAGCTCGTACGTCGCCGAGACCTCCAGCCGGCCCGGGAAGCCCTCCTCGCCGTGCGGACTGACCCGGTGCAGCCGCACCCCGTGCGGGCCGGCCGGCGTCATGTCCCACACCCGCTTGTCGAAGCCGCGCTCCCCGCCGTGCAGCGAGTTGGGGCCGTCGTTGCGCCCCAGCGCGTACGTCACCCCGTCCAGCGTGAACCGGCCGCCCGCTATCCGGTTCGCGTACCGCCCCACCAGCGCCCCCAGATACGGCCCCGGATGCGCCACATAGTCCTCCAGGCCCGCGAACCCCAGCACCACGTCCGCCCGGCGCCCCGCGCGGTCCGGTGTCTCCAGGGACTGCACGATCCCGCCGTACGACAGGACCCGCACCCGCACCCCCGCCCGCTCCAGCGTGCAGCGCTGCACCGCCGTGCCGTCGGAAAGTGTTCCGAAGTGTTCGATCATGGAGGAACCCTAAGTCAGTCCTCCTTCGCGGTGACCGTGCGGTAGGCGATCTCCGCCAGCCGCGCCTGCCCGTCGACGCTCGGATGGAACCAGTCCCACGGGCTGAGCTGCTCGGTGCCGAACCGGTACGCGTTCACCGCGCCCCCGTCGAAACGGCAGCGCTCGTCGCGCTCGCACACCTCCCGCAGCACCTCGTTGTACGCCTCCACCCGCTTCTGCACCGTCTGCCGCCGCAGATTCGCCGCCGCGTCCAGCGCGTCCGCGTCCCCCAGCATCGACGGGCAGATGCCGAGCTTCCAGATCTGCTTGCCCAGCGCGCTCGTCCGGCCCTGCGACCACAGCCGCTTCAGGTCCGGCACGCTCGCCACATACACCTGCGCCCTGGGCAGCGCCCGGCGCAGCGTGTGCATCGCGTCCTCGAAGGAGGCCCGGAACTCCTGAGGCGACGTCATCTCCGAGGTGGAGGCCCGGCAGGCGTCGTTGGCCCCCGCCATCACCGTGACCAGCTCCGGCCTACGGGTCACCGCCCGCGCCATCTGCCCCGGCAGATCGGCCATCCGGGCTCCGGTCACCGCGTAGTTCCAGCTGCGCTCCGCCGCCCGCGCCGGCCCCAGCAGCCGTACCGCCAGGCTGCGCACGTCCGCCCGGCCGCCGGTCGCCCACGACACCTCGGGACAGTCCGCCAGCACCCCGCAGGCGTCGAAGCCGCGCGTGATCGAGTCACCCACCGCCGCGATCGACTCCGGGCTGCGGTCCCACAGCGGCGTCGGCGACGGCCTCGCCGACGGGGCCCGGCTCCCCGACGGCCCCGACGCGTCCCCGCCCACGGCATCGCACCCGGTGAGCCCCACCGCCACCGCGGCCACGGCGGCCGCCACGCCACGCCATCGCTTGCGCATCCCTCGGTGATCCCCTCGGCCGACCGTCACCGCCTCACCCCCGCACAACCCCTCACCATGACAACGTCCGGGAGTTCCCGGACGCGCCCGCGGCGGCGTCCGCCCCCGTACAGGCGTCCTGCCGAGTGAAAGGTGTGTGTTTCCGGGCACCAGGACCGACGGTACGTCACACTCCTTGCCCCGCCGCAGGGTAGCCTCGCCATCAGCGTGGCTGTCCTGCCACACCGCTCGGCCCGCCTGTCCCGCTCTGCCCGGAGGTCCCGGTGACGACACGTGGAGTTCTGTACGTGCACTCCGCTCCGCGAGCGCTGTGCCCGCACGTCGAGTGGGCCGTCGCCGGAGTGCTGGGCACGCGCGTCAACCTCGACTGGATCCGGCAGCCCGCCGCGCCCGGCACCTGGCGCTCGGAGTTCTCCTGGCAGGGCGAGGCCGGCACCGCCTCCAAGCTGGCGTCGGCCCTGCGCGGCTGGCACCTGCTGCGCTTCGAGGTGACGGCCGAGCCCTGCCCCACCGCCGAGGGCGAGCGCTACAGCTGCACCCCCGACCTCGGCATCTTCCACGCCGTCACCGGCATCCACGGCGACATCCTCATCCCCGAGGACCGCCTGCGCGCCGCCCTGCTGCGCAGCCAGCGCGGGGAGACGGACCTGGAGGCCGAACTCGCCAAGCTCCTGGGCAAGCCCTGGGACGACGAACTGGAACCCTTCAGATACGCAGGCGAGGGAGCCCCGGTCCGCTGGCTCCACCAGGTGGTCTGAGCAACGCCCCCAGGGCAGTGCCGCCAGGGGCGCGGGGAACCGCGCGACCAGCCCACGACGGCCCGCACCCGGCACGAGCAGACGGCACAACGGCGAACGGCCCGCCCCCGAAGGAAGGGGACGGGCCACTCTCACAACCTCACAACCGGCGGAGTCACACGGTGCGGAACGCCAGCACCACGTTGTGACCACCGAACCCGAACGAGTCGTTCAGCGCGGCGATACGCCCCTCGACCGGCAGCTTACGGGCCTCCCCGCGGACGACGTCGGCGTTGGCCTCGGCCTCCGGGTCCAGGTTCTCGATGTTGATGGTCGGCGGAGCCACCCGGTGGTACAGCGCGAGCACCGTCGCCACCGTCTCCACACCGCCCGCACCACCGAGCAGATGACCGGTCATCGACTTGGTCGCGGAGACCGCCATGTGGTCCGCGTCGTCGCCGAACACCTTCCGCAGCGCCTTCAGCTCGGCGATGTCACCGGCCGGCGTCGAGGTCGCGTGCGCGTTGACGTGCACGATCTCCGCCGGGTCCAGGTCGGTGTTGTCGAGCAGGTTCTGCAGGGCGTGGCTGATGCCCCGGCCCTCCGGCTCCGGCTGCACGATGTCGTGGCTGTCGGCGGAGATGCCCTGCCCGACCGCCTCGGCGTACACGCGGGCACCGCGCCTGGCGGCGTGCTCCGCGGACTCCAGGACGACCACACCGGCGCCCTCGCCGAGGACGAAGCCGTCGCGGGCGACGTCGTAGGGACGCGAGGCGCCCTGCGGGTCGTCGTTGTTCTTGGACATCGCCATCATGTTGCCGAACGCGGCGATCGGCAGCGGGTGGATCGCCGCCTCGGTGCCGCCGGCCACGACCACGTCCGCGCGGCCGGTGCGGATCATCTCGATGGCGTAGCCGATCGCCTCGGCGCCGGACGCGCACGCGGAGACCGGCGTGTGCACGCCCGCGCGGGCGCCCACGGCCAGACCGACGTTCGCCGACGGGCTGTTCGGCATGAGCATGGGAACGGTGTGCGGGGAGACGCGGCGGACGCCCTTCTCCTTCAGCACGTCGTACTGGTCGAGGAGCGTCGTCACGCCGCCGATGCCGGAGGCGATGACCGCGCCGAGCCGGTCCGGGTCGACGCTGCCGTCCTCGCCGGCCTTGCCGGTGAACCCGGCGTCCTTCCACGCCTCCTGGGCCGCGACCAGCGCGAACTGCGCCGAGCGGTCGAGGCGGCGGGCCTGGGGCCGCGGGATGGTCTCGGTCGGCTCCACCGCGACGGGCGCGGCGATCTTGACGGCCTGCTCGGCCGCCCACTCCTGCTCGAGGGGCTTCACACCGGACTTGCCGGCGATCAGGCCCTCCCAGGTAGAGGCTGCGTCGCCACCCAGCGGTGTGGTTGCGCCGATACCGGTGACGACCACGGTGCGATTGGTCGAGCTCACGGGAATTCTTTCTCCAAGGATGGGGATCAGCGGCGCCACCGCCGGGTGGCGGGGCAGTCAGCCCAGGGGAATGATCGGCGGATCAGGCCTGGTGCTTGAGGATGTAGTCGGTGGCGTCACCGACCGTCTTCAGGTTCTTGACGTCGTCGTCCGGGATCTTGACGTCGAAGCGCTCTTCGGCGGCGACGACGACCTCGACCATGGACAGCGAGTCGACGTCCAGGTCGTCGGTGAAGGACTTGTCCAGCTGGACGTCCTCGACCGGGATGCCGGCGATCTCGTTCACGATCTCGGCGAGACCGGCGACGATCTCTTCCTGAGTGGCGGCCATGTCGGCGCTCCTTCGTAGATGTTTCTCAAGGGTGTGGCGATTGCCTGGTGGCAGTGTGCCTAGGGGAGGGTAACGACCGTGGCGGCGTACACGAGACCCGCCCCGAAGCCGATGACGAGCGCGGTGTCGCCGCTCTTCGCCTCCCCGGTCGCCAGAAGCCGCTCCATCGCGAGCGGGATCGAGGCGGCCGAGGTGTTGCCGGTGGTGCGCACGTCACGGGCGACCGTGACGGACTCCGGCAGTTTGAGGGTCTTCACCATCGAGTCGATGATCCGCTCGTTCGCCTGGTGCGGGATGAAGACGTCCAGTTCGTCGGGCGAGATCCCGGCGGCGTCCAGCGCCTCCTTGGCGACCTTCGCCATCTCGAAGACGGCCCAGCGGAAGACCGCCTGGCCCTCCTGGGTGATGGCCGGGAACTTCTCCACCCCGCCCTCGCGGTAGTCCGTCCACGGCACGGTCTGCTTGATGGTCTCGGACTTGTCGCCCTCGCTGCCCCAGACCGTGGGGCCGATCGCGGGCACGTCGGACGGGCCGACGACGACCGCGCCCGCGCCGTCACCGAACAGGAAGGCCGTCGCGCGGTCCTCCAGGTCGGTCAGGTCGCTGAGCCGCTCCACGCCGATGACGAGGACGTACTGCGCGGAACCCTCGACGATCATGCCCTTGGCGAGGGTGAGGCCGTAGCCGAAGCCCGCGCAGCCGGCCGAGATGTCGAAGGCGGCGGCCTTGTTCGTGCCCAGCTTGTCGGCGATCTCGGTGGCCACGGCCGGGGTCTGCCTGAAGTGCGTGACGGTGGAGACCACCACGGCACCGATCTGCTCCGCGTCGATCCCGGCGTCGGCCAGCGCCTTGCCGGAGGCTTCCACCGACATCGCGGTGACGGTCTCCTCGTCGTTGGCCCAGTGCCGGGTCTGGATGCCGGAGCGCGTACGGATCCACTCGTCGGAGGAGTCGATCGTCTCGAGGATCACCTCGTTGGGGACGACCCGGGTCGGCCGATAGCCGCCCACGCCCAGGATGCGCGCGTACGGGGCACCCTTGGCGGGCTTGATCTTCGACATGTCCGTTCGGCTCCTTCGGGGACGTCAGCGGGCTCTCAGGCGTGCTCTGCGATGAGCTCGCGGGCCGCGTCGAGGTCGTCGGGGGTCTTCAGGGCCAGCGTCTTCACGCCGGGCAGGGCACGCTTGGCCAGGCCGGTGAGCGTACCGCCCGGGCACACCTCGATCAGCGCCGTGACCCCGAGCTCCTTGAAGGTCTCCATGCACAGGTCCCAGCGGACCGGGTTGGCGACCTGGCCGACCAGCCGGGACAGCACCTCGGCGCCGGTGGCGACGGCCCGGCCGTCCTTGTTGGAGACGTAAGGGACGTTCGGGTCGGCCGGGGTGAGCTCCTCGGCGGCCTTGGCGAGCGCGTCGACCGCGGGCGCCATGTGGTGCGTGTGGAACGCGCCGGCCACCTTCAGAGGAACGATCTTGCGGACGCCCTCGGGCTTGTCCTCGGCGAGCGCGGCGAGCTGCTCCAGGGTGCCCGCGGCGACGATCTGGCCGGCGCCGTTGACGTTCGCCGGGGTCAGGCCCAGCTTCTCCAGGTGCGCGACGGACACCTCGGGGTCGCCGCCGAGCAGCGCCGACATACCGGTCTCGGTGACCGCGGCGGCCTCCGCCATGGCCAGACCCCGCTTGCGTACGAGGGTCAGGGCGGCGGTGTCGTCCAGCACACCGGCGAAGGCGGCGGCGGTGATCTCACCGACGCTGTGACCGGCGACCGCACCGGGGGTGACGGCACCGAGTGCCGCGGCGGACAGGATTCCGGCGGCGACCAGCAGCGGCTGGGCCACCGCCGTGTCACGGATCGCGTCGGCGTCGGCCTGCGTGCCGTAGTGGGCGAGGTCCAGCCCGATGGCGTCGGACCAGGCGGCCACGCGATCGGCGGCGCCGGGCAGTTCGAGCCAGGGGGTCAGGAAGCCGGGCGTCTGAGCGCCCTGGCCGGGAGCGACGAGTACGAACACTCTCACACTCTCTCTTGTCGAAGGGCATGCCCGCCCGTGGGGACTAGGACGAAGAACACGAGGGGGTTTTGTGGGCCCCCGACAAAACGCTAGCCCTGTAGATCGCCGTCGGCCAGACGCCCCAGGATCAGCGCGATCCGCAGCGTGAACGCCGAGCGTACGTCCGACGGGGACCAGCCGGTGACGTCGGTCACACGTCGAAGCCGGTAGCGCACGGTGTTGGGGTGCACGAACAGCATCCGTGCGGCGCCCTCCAGGCTGCTCGCCTGCTCCAGATAGACGCTCAAGGTCTCCAGGAGCGCCGAGCCGGCCTCTTCGAGCGGTCTGTAGATCTCCTCCACCAGCTGCTCGCGCGCGCTCGGGTCTCCGGCCATCGCGCGCTCCGGCAGCAGATCGTCCGCCAGCACCGGCCGCGGCGCGTCCTGCCAGGCGGAACACGCCTTCAGCCCGGCCGCCGCGGCCTGCGCGGACCGGGTCGCGGCCAGCAGGTCGGGCACCACGGGCCCGGCGACGACGGGTCCGGCGGCGAACGGCCCGATCAGCGACTTGGCGACGGCCAGCGGGTTGTCGCTGCCGCCCGCGATGACCACCAGCCGGTCGCCGAGCACCCCGGTGAGCACCTGGAGCTTGGCGTGCCGGGCCGCGCGCCGGATCGCCTCCACCGTCAGCTCGGAGTCGCCGTCGGGTGCCGTGCCCAGCACCACGCAGACGTGCTCCGGGGAGTTCCAGCCCAGCGCCGCCGCCCGCGACACCGCGCCCTCGTCGGCCTCGCCGCTGAGCACGGCGTTGACCACCAGCGACTCCAGGCGCGCGTCCCAGGCACCGCGTGCCTCGGCGGCCTGGGCGTACACCTGTGCGGTGGCGAAGGCGATCTCGCGGGCGTAGACCAGCAGCGCCTCGCGCAGCACGCTCTCGTCGCCGGGGGCGGCGACCTCGTCGATCGCGCTCTCCATGACCTCGATGGTGGTGCGCACCATCTCCACGGTCTGCCGCAGGGTGATGGCCCGGGTCAGCTCGCGCGGCGCGGTGCCGAAGACATCGGTGGAGATCGCCTGGGGGGCGTCCGGATACCGGAACCACTCGGTGAAGGCGGCGATGCCCGCCTGGGCGACGAGCCCGATCCAGGAACGGTTCTCCGGGGGCATCGCCCGGTACCACGGCAGCGTCTCGTCCATCCGCGCGATGGCCTGGGCGGCGAGCGAGCCGGAGGATTTCTCCAGCCGCTTCAGCGTCGCCGAGTGCGGGTGGGCGGGGCGGCTTGCGTGTTCGGGGCGGCGGGCTTCGGGTTCGGGCACGGGACAAGACTGCCTTATCCGGACCAGAGCATGCGCCATCGGGGTCTACGGTGGGGGCTGTGATGGACGTACGGCGCGCCGCGCAGCGCTATCCCGGAGGGGACCCCGAGGCCGGGATCGAGTCCTGGCACGCCTTCTCCTTCGGCCCGCACTACGACCCCGGCAACCTCCGCTTCGGCGCGCTGATCGCCTGCAACGAGGAGCGGCTGGCCCCCGGCGCCGGCTTCGACGAGCATCCGCACAGCCACACCGAGCTGGTCACCTGGGTCGTCGAGGGAGAGCTGACCCACCGCGACTCCACCGGCCACGAGACCCTGGTCCGCCCCGGCGACGTCCAGCGGCTCAGCTCGGCGGCGGGGGTGCGGCACGTGGAGCGCAACGACGGGGACGTGCCCCTGACCTTCGTGCAGATGTGGCTGGCGCCGCGGGACCCCGGTGGCGATCCGGCGTACGAGACCGTGCGCGGCATCGCCGACTCCACGCCCTACGCCGTGCCGGAGGCGGGCGCGATGCTGCATGTGCGGCGGCTCGCGGCCGGTGAGCGCACGGCGGTGCCGGACGCGCCGTATGTGTACGTCCATGTCGTACGCGGTGAGGTGCGGCTCGGCGGCGAGGCGCTGGGGCCGGGCGACGCGGCGCGGATCACGGACGCGCGGGATCTGGAGCTGTCGGCGCACGCGGCGGCGGAAGTGCTGCTGTGGGAGATGGCGGCGTAGTCGAACGCCACCGCCGGGGAACGTGTGCGCGAAAACCCGAACGTACGTAGTAGACAGTGCGCAACCGGTCACGTCCTGTTTGCCTGGGTTCGAGGCTGCCTCTCGGCGCCTCTCCCCACGCAAGGAGGAAACCCAGCATGAAGTCCGTCAGCGCCCTCAGGCGCGCCGCCGCCCCCGCTCTCGCCGCGGGTGTCCTCATGACCGCGTTCGCCGTCCCCGCCGCCGCCCAGGAGGAGCCCGCCTCGCGGGTGGCCCGCTTCTCCGGCCAGGTCTCGGTGCAGGGGTTCAACGGCGCGCCCAACAGCATCATGGTGTTCCTGGAGGCCGGGCACCTGCGGGTCGTGGACCACAACGGCATCCTCGCCGGCCCGGGCTGCGAGCAGATCGACGACACCACCGCCGACTGCGGCACCGTCACGACCAGCTCGCCCAGCCGGCTCGCCGTCTGGCTCGGGGACAACGACGACTCCCTGTCCGTGGGCCTGAGGCTGAACACCTCGGTCGACGCGGGCCCCGGCATGGACACCATCGCGACCGGCGACGGCGTCGACACGATCAATGTGCGGGACGGTGAGCGCGACATCGTGGTCTGCGACGGCGGCACCCCCGACACCGCCTACGGCGACACCGTCGACAGCCTCAACCGCGACTGCGAGCGCCGCTACCAGGTCTCCTAGCCGCGCCACCGGGGCCGGGCCGGTGTCTCGACGCGGCGCCGGCCGGCCCGGGGGTGCGCGGGTGCTACAGCTCCGCCCGCACGGCGTCGGTGAAAGCCGGCCACGCCTCGATCGCCCACGGCCCGAAAGCGCGGTCGGTCAGCGCCACACAGGCCGCGCCGGCGTCGGGGTCGATCCACAGGAACGTACCGGACTGCCCGAAGTGGCCGAAGGTGCGCGGCGAGGACGAGGCGCCCGTCCAGTGCGGGGACTTGCCGTCACGGATCTCGAAGCCGAGCCCCCAGTCGTTGGGGTTCTGGTGGCCGTAGCCCGGCAGCACGCCCTTGGTGCCCGGGTACTGCACGGTCATCGCCTCCGCGACGGTACGCGGGTCCAGCAGCCGCGGCGCCTGCACCTCGGCCGCGAACCGCAGCAGGTCCTCGACCGTCGAGACGCCGTCCTTCGCCGGGGAGCCCTCCAGGGACGTGTCCCTCATCCCCAGCGGCTCCAGCACCGCCTGCCGCAGATACTCGGCGAAGGGGATGTCGGTGGCCTTGGCGAGGTGATCGCCGAGCTGCTCGAACCCGGCGTTGGAGTACAGCCGCCGCTCGCCGGGCGCCCCCATCACCCGGTGCTCGTCGAAGGCCAGCCCCGACGTGTGCGCCAGCAGATGGCGGACCGTGGCACCGGCCGGTCCGGCCGGCTCGTCCAGCTCGACCGCGCCCTCCTCGTAGGCGACGAGGGCGGCGTAGGCCGCCAGCGGCTTGGTCACCGACGCCAGCGCGAAGCGCCGCCCGGCCGGCCCGTGGACACCCAGGACCGTGCCGTCGGCGCGGACCACACCCGCCGCGGCGGTGGGCACCGGCCAGTTCTCGATCAGCGCGAGGCTCTTCAACGACATGCCGTCGAGCCTATGCGCCGCACGGCCGCATCCGCAGCGAGGGGTCCGGCTCGCGCCCGGAGCCCGGGCGACGGCAGCGGCCCACGACCGCGCACCGGCCCCGGCGATCACGCCAAGTCCCGCCGCCTTCCCCCGGTTTCCGCTTGCTTGGAGTGCACTCCAAGGCCATAGCGTGGGGGCCATGACGGTGATGCAGACCACGGCCGTGACCACCGAAGGAGCCCAGCCATCGCGCGCGGACATCTGCTCCGCCCCGCCCCGCCGCCACCCGCGCCCCGACGGCGAGGACCGCTACACGATCAGCGAGGTCGTCGCCTTCACCGGCCTCACGGCGCACACCCTGCGCTGGTACGAGCGGATCGGACTGATGTCCCACATCGACCGCTCGCACACCGGCCAGCGCCGCTACACCAACCGCGACCTGGACTGGCTCGACCTCGTCGGAAAGCTGCGGCTGACCGGGATGCCGGTCGCCGACATGGTGCGCTACGCCGAGCTGGTGCGCGAGGGCGAGAACACCTACGACGCACGGCGCGAGCTGCTGGAGGCCACCCGCCGGGACGTACTGGCCCGGATCGCCGAACTGCACGACACCCTCGCCGTCCTGGACCGCAAGATCGGCTTCTACGGCGAGGCCGGACGCGCGCGTGAAACGGAGACGCATCGATGAACGACACCCGGATCCCCACCGCCCGCCTCGGCGCGCACGGCCCCGAGGCGGGGGTGCAGGGCCTGGGCTGCATGGGCATGAGCTTCGCCTACGGCCCCTCGGACGCGCAGGAGGCCCGCGCCACCCTGGAACGCGCCCTTGAGCTGGGCATCACCCTGTACGACACGGCGGACGCCTACGGCGCCGGGGAGAACGAGCGCTTCCTCGCCCCGTTCTTCAAGGCCCACCGCGACGAGGTCCTCATCGCCACCAAGTTCGCCCTGTCCATCCCGCCGGACGACCCCACCCGCCGGGTCATCCGCAACGACGCCCCCTACATCCGCCAGGCCGTCGAGGCGAGCCTGAAGCGGCTGGACGTCGAGGTGATCGACCTCTACTACATGCACCGCCGGGATGTGGACGTGCCCATCGAGGAGACCGTCGCCACCATGGCCGACCTGGTCCGCGAGGGCAAGGTCAAGCACCTCGGCCTCAGCGAGGTCACCGCCGCCGAGCTGCACGCGGCCCACGCCGTCCACCCCATCGCGGCCGTCCAGTCCGAGTGGTCCCTGTTCAGCCGCGACATCGAGGCCCAGGTGGTCCCCGCGGCCAGGGACCTCGGCGTCGCCCTCGTCCCGTACTCCCCGCTCGGCCGCGGCTTCCTCACCGGCTCCTTCGCCCGCGCCGAGGACCTCACCACCGACGACTTCCGCCGCCAGCAGCCCCGCTTCACGGGCGACAACGCCCAGGCGAACGCGGCCCTGCTGGAGCCGGTCCGCGAGATCGCCGCCAAGCACCGGGCGACGCTCGGCCAGATCGCCCTGGCCTGGGTCCAGCAACAGGCGAGCCTGCACGGCCTCCCGGTCGTCCCGATCCCCGGCACCCGCAAGCCGGTGAGGGTGGAGGAGAACGTCGGGGCGGTACGGATCACGCTGGACGAGGAGGACCTCAAGCGCCTGGACCCGATCGCGGCGCAGGTGGCAGGCGACAGGTACGCGGACATGACGTTCACCTCCGCGGGCAGGGAGTAGCGCAGTTCGCCTAGGGCGCGCGGGGAACTGCGGGGGCAACCCACCACGTCCCGCACGGACCCTCAGAGCTCGGCCAGCAACTCCGCCTTCTTGACGGAGAACTCCTCATCGGTGACCAACCCGGCCTGATGCAGCTCCCCCAGATGCCGGATCCGCTCGGCGATGTCGGCCGGGTCCCTGCGCGACCCGGCCGGCACCGCGGCGACCGGCCCCTTCTTCTCCCGTATCGCCGCGAGAACGGCCGCAGCGAACGGCAGCGACTCATGAACCGGCCCGTAGCCCAGCCCGAACACGACGGCCGCCGGATCCTGATCCGCCTGCGCCGGCTGCGCAGCGCCGGTCAGCAGCCGCAGATGCCCCTCGAACACCTCCGGTGACCGCCACTCCACGCCACTGAGCTCCTCGACGCCGAAACTCTGGTCCCCGGCCTTCCACTTCGCCGACGACGCGCCCGTCCAGAACCACCGGAAGTTCACCGACCGTCCGTCGAAGGACGCCTTCGCGTCGTACGCCTTGAAGGACAGCGGAGCCTCCGGCGCCGCCACCAGGAACCGTTCCGCGACCCCGCCCCCGGCCTGCGGCAGCGCGGCCCGCAACTCGTCGGCGTAGTACTCGGCCAGCACCTCCTTGTCGGCCGGCAGCACCAGCCGGTAAGGATCGCTGCCCTCCTTCAGCTGCCCGGCGGCAGCCTCCAGCAGCGGATCGGCACCCGGCCGCAGCTCGGCGTGCAGCACGACAGTGCCCCGCTTGCCGGGCGTGAGCGACACCCCGGCGATCGCCTCCAGCGGCACCCGGCGCTCCTTGAGCGCCTGGAACAGCTTGGGTGTTCGAATCCCCCGTTCGTAGCGGATGAGCACGGAGTCGGTCTCGAACTCCCAGGCGGCATGAAATCCGGCCAGTACGTCACCCATGCGGCTCATCGTATGCGGCATGAGCTCCTCCGTCCCCTCCTCGCGCAGACCGCGGTTTCTCCCGCCTCTACGCGCGTCCGACCGGCGTGGTGGCGGACAAACCCGCCCGGCATGTGCCGGAATCGTCGGCGCAGTCCACCGAGCGGTACGCGCCAGTGCCGATCTCGGCGAGGTTGCGGAGGCTGTCCGTGCCGGGCACGAAGTAGCCGGCGTGCCCGCTCGCGGTGCGGGCCGACACCACCCGCGCGCCGAACTCCGCGGACACCGGGTCGGCGCCGTGCCCGAGGCCGCCGAGCTCCAGATGGGGCACGTCCTCGATCCAGTCGTCGGCGTCGCGCATCGCCCACACCCGCGCCTCGGTGCCGAGCCCGGAGACCGTCTCGGCGCGCATGCCGGGGCTGCCCGCCACCGCTATGTCGGCCACCCGCGACGGCAGCTCGCGCGCGGCCACTCCGCACACCACGGAGCCGTAGCTGTGGCAGAACAGCGAGACCGGCGCCCTGCCGGGCAGGGCCCGCACCAGCGCGTTCAGCCGGACCGCGCCGGCCTCGGCGCGCGCCGCGGTGGCCGCGTCCATGCCGATGCCGCTGGGCGCGGTGTAGTCGGCCCAGGCGATGACCGCCGTACGCGTCGAGGGGCTCGCCTCGCGCTCGGCGTCGTAGAGGGCGCCGGCCATTCCGGCCGGGGCGGAGTGGCGGCGGGCCGTGCGCTGGAAGGTGAGCAGGTCGGTGTCGACGCCGGGGACGACCACGGAGATGCGCTCGGCCTTCGTCAGGTCGCCGAAGACCTCGGCGACCCGGCCGGTGCCCGCCGGGTCGAAGGCGAGGATGTGCCGTCCGGGTTTCATCAGCGACTCCAGGCGGTGCATACGGCGGCCCGCCTGGTGCTGTCCCTCCGGGGTGAGGCGCTGGTCGTGCATCCGGGCCCGTTCGGCCTTGCGGGCCTGGCCGAGCGCGATGCGGTTGGCCAGGTAGCGCAGCTCGACGGGGGCGCCGTTCATATTGCCCACGGCGAGCGGGTAGCGGCGCGCGAGCGTGTCCTGCTGCCGGTCGGTGAGCGTGGCGAAGAAGCGGGCCAGCCGGGCGGGGGAGGAGTCCTGCGGGTCGGGCAGCCGTCGGCCCGCGATGCTGCCCTTCTCCCAGGCGGACAGGGATGCCTGCAGCTCGGCGACGGTGCGCTGGCCCCGCAGGGCGGTCCAGCCGGTCGTCGCCAGCATCACGAACACCACGGCGAGCGCGAGCAGCATGCGCCAGACGTTCAGGTGCGGGGAGGAGTCGAAGGAAGTCACTGGGAGGACACACTAGGAGAACGGGACGGTCTCGCGTGAGTCGAGTGACGCGGATCACGTTTGGCGCCCGCACCGGTGATCTCGGCTCGCGCATCCGTTCGTGGCGAGCATCGACCGCGGTTTCCCCTATCAGGGTGACAACGCTAAAGATCCCTCGCCCCCGGCCCGCGCCGCAGGTCACAGTGGGTCAAGCCCTCCGTACGACATGTTCCTCAGGCACATGCACGCGGCAAGGGCGTCCAGCGCCCGCGGCGCGCTGCCGGAGGGGGGCGGCGCGCCGCGAGGGCGCAGGGTGCGCGATCCGCGGGACCGAGCGCGCATGAAGCCCGCGGCCGGGGTACCCGCCCGGCGTCGGGAGAGGAACTGACCGGACGGGCCAGGGACTTGAGGCGACGGGCGACGAGCACCGAATGCGCGGGAACCCCCGCTCACGCGGCCGGACGTGGCAGCGGACCGGGCCGGACCGCGCATCGCCCACCGCCACCGGCCTCCCGGTGCGGGGCCTACACCGCGCCCCGCTCCTCCTCCCCGCGTGCGGACAGCGCGGCCACCTGGGCCCGCAGCAGCCGCACCTCCTCGGTGAGCGCGGCGATCGCCTCGGTCTGGCGCCGCTCCTCGGCGTCGTCCTTGTCGAACCGTGCGATGAACCATGCGGCGATGTTCGCGGTGACCACACCCAGCAGCGCGATCCCGGACAGCATCAGCCCGACGGCGAGCACCCGGCCCAGCCCGGTCGTCGGCGCGTGATCCCCGTATCCGACGGTCGTCATCGTCGTGAAGGACCACCACACCGCGTCGCCGAGAGTCCGGATGTTCCCGCCCGGTGCGTCCCGCTCCACGGACAGCACGGCCAGCGACCCGAACATCAGCAGCCCGATCACCGAGCCCGCGACATAGGTCGTCAGCCGGATCTGCGAGGCCATCCGGGCCCGCTGCCCCACGAGCAGCAGCGTCGACACGACCCGCAGCAGGGCCAGCGGCCGCAGCAGCGGCAGCACCACCGCGCACAGGTCCAGCCAGTGCCGGCGCACGAAGTCCCACCGCCGCGGGGCGAGCCCCAGCCGCACCAGGTAGTCCGCCGCGAACGCCGCCCACACCACCCACTCGGCCACCGCACACGCCCGGACGAGCGCGGGGTCGGCCGGCGAGGCCACGATCGGCACGGCATAGGCGGCCGCGAACACCACGGCGAGCGCCAGCAGGGGCCGCTGGGTGCGCCGCTCCCAGCGCACCTGTGCCGTCTCTTCCGTCATGCCAGGCATCGTAGGTGGCTGCGACACCCCCGAAGGGGCGCGGGGAACCGCGCGACCGGCCCCCCGGCGCCCCGCGGAGAAGCACCCGGCGGGGGCGGACCCCTACGCGTCCCCGCCGGCCACGCCGGGATCGGCCGCGGCCACGTCCAGCAGCTGGTACCGGTCGACCGCCTGCTTCAGCACCGACCGGTCCACCTTGCCCTCGCGGGCCAGCTCCGTCAGCACCGCCACCACGATCGACTGCGCGTCGATGTGGAAGAACCGCCGCGCGGCACCCCGCGTGTCCGCGAACCCGAACCCGTCGGCGCCCAGCGACTGGTACGTCCCCGGCACCCACCGCGAGATCTGGTCCGGAACCGCTCGCATCCAGTCGGACACGGCCACGAACGGCCCCTGCGCCCCGGCGAGCTTGCGCGTCACGTACGGCACCCGCTGCTCCTCCTCGGGGTGCAGCAGATTGTGCTCCTCGCACTCCACGGCCTCGCGCCGCAGCTCGTTGAAGGAGGTCGCCGACCAGACGTCGGCCCGGACGTTCCACTCCTCGGCGAGGATCTTCTGCGCCTCGACCGCCCACGGCACGGCCACGCCGGAGGCGATGATCTGCGCCGGGATCGAGCCGCCCGTGCCCTCGCTGAACCGGTAGACGCCCTTGAGGATGCCCTCGACGTCCACGTTCTCGGGCTCGGCCGGGTGCTGGATGGGCTCGTTGTAGACGGTGAGGTAGTAGAAGACGTCCTCGCCGTGCGGGTGCTCCTCGCTGCCGCCGTACATCCGCCGCAGACCGTCCTTGACGATGTGCGCGATCTCGTAGCCGAACGCCGGGTCGTACGCCACACAGCCCGGGTTGGTGGAGGCGAGCAGCTGGGAGTGGCCGTCGGCGTGCTGGAGGCCCTCGCCGGTCAGCGTCGTGCGTCCGGCGGTCGCGCCCAGCACGAAACCGCGCGCCAGCTGGTCGGCCATCTGCCAGAACTGGTCGCCGGTGCGCTGGAAACCGAACATCGAGTAGAAGACGTACACCGGGATCAGCGGCTCGCCGTGCGTGGCGTACGCCGAGCCGGCCGCGATCAGCGACGCCGTGCAGCCCGCCTCGGAGATGCCGTCGTGCAGCATCTGCCCGGTCGGCGACTCCTTGTAGGCGAGGAGCAGGTCCCGGTCGACGGCCTCGTACTGCTGGCCCAGCGGGTTGTAGATCTTCGCGCTCGGGAAGAACGAGTCCATGCCGAAGGTGCGGTACTCGTCCGGCGCGATCAGCACGAACCGCTTGCCCAGCTCCTTGTCCCGCATGAGGTCCTTGAGGAGCCGCACAAAGGCCATGGTCGTCGCGATGGACTGCTGACCGGAGCCCTTCTTCACGGTCGCGTACACCTTGTCGTCCGGCAGCGGCAGCGGCTCGGAGCGCACCACGCGCGTGGGGACGTACCCGCCGAGCGACCTGCGGCGGTCGTGCATGTACTGGATCTCCTCGGAGTTCCGGCCGGGGTGGTAGTACGGCGGGAGACCGCTCTCCAGGTCCTTGTCGGAGATCGGCAGATGCAGCCGGTCGCGGAAGCGCTTGAGGTCGTCGACCGTCAGCTTCTTCATCTGGTGCGTGGCGTTGCGGCCCTCGAAGTTCGGGCCCAGCGTCCAGCCCTTGATCGTCTTGGCCAGGATGACCGTCGGCTGGCCCTTGTGCGCCTTGGCCGCGGAGAACGCCGCGAAGATCTTCTTGTGGTCGTGGCCGCCGCGGCCCAGATGCAGGATCTGGTCGTCGGTCATGTTCTCGACCATCGCGCGCAGCCGGTGGTCGTCGCCGAAGAAGTGCTCGCGGATGTAGGCGCCGGACTCGGTGGCGTAGGTCTGGAACTGCCCGTCCGGGGTGGTGTTCATCTTGTTGACGAGGATGCCGTCGCGGTCCTGGGCGAGCAGCGGGTCCCAGGAGCGGTCCCAGATGAGCTTGATCACGTTCCAGCCGGCGCCGCGGAAGACGGACTCCAGCTCCTGGATGACCTTGCCGTTGCCGCGCACCGGGCCGTCGAGGCGCTGGAGGTTGCAGTTGACGACGAACGTGAGGTTGTCCAGGCCCTCGCGGGCGGCGATGGTCAGCTGGCCGAGCGACTCCGGCTCGTCCATCTCTCCGTCGCCGAGGAACGCCCACACATGCGACCTCGAGGTGTCGGCGATCCCGCGCGCGTGCATGTAGCGGTTCATCCGCGCCTGGTAGATCGCGCCGATCGGGCCGAGGCCCATCGACACGGTCGGGAACTCCCAGAAGTCCGGCATCAGCCGCGGGTGCGGGTACGAGGACAGACCGTGGGGCGCCTTCGACCGCTCCTGGCGGAAGGCGTCCAGGTTCTGCTCGGTGAGCCGGTCCAGCAGGTACGCGCGCGCGTAGATGCCCGGGGAGGCGTGTCCCTGGAAGAAGACCTGGTCGCCGCCGTCGCCCTCGTCCTTGCCGCGGAAGAAGTGGTTGAAGCCCACGTCGTAGAGGGACGCGGAGGAGGCGAAGGTGGCGATGTGGCCGCCGACGCCGATGCCGGGGCGCTGGGCGCGTGAGACCATCACGGCCGCGTTCCAGCGGGTGGCGTTGAGGATCCGCCGCTCGATCTCCTCGTTGCCGGGGAAGAACGGCTCGTCCTTGGTGGCGATGGTGTTGACGTAGTCCGTGCTGCGCATCTCGGGCACGGCCACGCGCTTCTCGCGGGCCCGCTCGATCAGCCGCAGCATGAGGTAGCGCGCGCGCTCACGGCCGCGCTCGTCGATGGCGGCGTCCAGGGAGTCGAGCCACTCCTGGGTCTCTTCGGGGTCGAAGTCGGGAACCTGACTCGGAAGGCCGCCAATGATGATCGGATTGCGATCGGATCCGGGAGCCACGCTGTTCCTTACCTGTCGAAAGGGCCGTGTCGGTCTGCCTGCACCGCTCCCCATCGTGTACCTCGGGGCGGCAAACGTCATCTCTACCCCGAGGTAACCGGCAGATCCGGCATGCCGGGTGGAATCACGTTCGGATCTCGTACCCGGTGATGGTTCCCAAACGCCCAAAAGGGGCAGATAGGTGTGGTGTGCGTCACCTTGAGCCCGTCGGGGCGTGCCTGGAGTTGCGGTGACACGGCCAGGATCGTCACCGTTTCGGCGGTCTGAACGGCCGGGTACTTGCGCGATCCGCCCCGCCCGTGTGGACTACGGCCAATGCTTCGCGCACGCGCGTGGCTGAGTTATTCCCAAGACATGATCAGGAGGCAACCCGTGAGCGCGACCGCGGACCACGCGGAGGAGCGGACGAGCCCTGCCGTCAGGCTGGGGTTCCAGCCCGAGCAGGTGGTCCAGGAGATCGGCTACGACGACGACGTCGACCAGGAGCTCCGCGAGTCCATCGAAGAAGTCATCGGCAGCGATCTGGTGGACGAGGAGTACGACGACGTAGCCGACGCCGTGGTGCTGTGGTTCCGCGACGATGACGGCGACCTGACGGATGCGCTGGTGGATGCCACCACGTACATCGAAGAAGGCGGCGCGATCCTGCTCCTCACCCCGAAGACCGGGCGTGCGGGCTATGTGGAGCCGAGCGACATCTCGGAAGCCGCGACGACGGCGGGGCTCTCGGCCTCCAAGAGCGTCAGCGTGGGCAAGGACTGGAGCGGCAGCCGGCTGGTGACGCCGAAGGCGGCCAAGTCCAAGAAGTGACCCCGGTCTCGTCCTGAACCTTGAGGACGGGCCGAGCCCGGCTCGGCCCGTCCTTCGGCATGCCCCGGCCGCCTCCGGGCGCGCCCGCGGTCCCTCGTAGGGTGTTCCCACCCGAACAGCCCCAGCGAAGGGAACTGCCCAGATGGCCATCCAGGTCGGCGAGAAGGCCCCCGACTTCGAGCTCAAGGACAACCACGGCCGCACCGTGAAGCTGTCCGACTTCCGCGGCGCCAAGAACGTGGTCGTGCTCTTCTACCCGTTCGCCTTCACCGGCGTGTGCACCGGCGAGCTGTGCGAGGTGCGCGACAACCTGCCGAAGTTCGCCGACCGCGACACGGCGGTGCTGGCCGTCTCCAACGACTCCATCCACACCCTGCGCGTCTTCGCCGAGCAGGAGGGCCTGGAGTACCCGCTGCTCAGCGACTTCTGGCCGCACGGCGAGGTCTCCCGCGCCTACGGCGTCTTCGACGAGGACAAGGGCTGCGCGGTGCGCGGCACCTTCGTCATCGACAAGGAGGGCGTCGTGCGCTGGACCGTCGTCAACGGTCTGCCGGACGCCCGTGACCTGAACGAGTACGTCAAGGCGCTCGACACCCTCTGATTCTTACCCCGGGGCCTGCATCCTCCGGGAACCCGTCACTAGGATCGACTCGTTTGATCCCATAGCAACGCACGACGGGGCACCCCGCCCCCGGACATCAATGGAGGACTCGTGGGAGTCAGCCTCAGCAAGGGCGGCAACGTATCGCTGACCAAGGAGGCTCCGGGCCTCACCGCGGTCATCGTCGGTCTGGGGTGGGACGTGCGCACCACGACCGGCACCGACTTCGACCTGGACGCCAGCGCGCTGCTGCTGAACAACGCCGGCAAGGTCATCAGCGACCAGCACTTCATCTTCTTCAACAACCTCAAGAGCCCGGACGGCTCGGTCGAGCACACCGGTGACAACCTCACCGGTGAGGGCGAGGGCGACGACGAGCAGATCAAGGTCAACCTCGCCGGCGTCCCGGCGGAGATCGAGAAGATCGTCTTCCCGGTGTCCATCTACGACGCCGAGAACCGCCAGCAGTCCTTCGGCCAGGTCCGCAACGCGTTCATCCGCGTCGTGAACCAGGCCGGCGGCGCCGAGATCGCCCGCTACGACCTCAGCGAGGACGCCTCCACCGAGACCGCCATGGTCTTCGGTGAGCTCTACCGGCACGGCGCGGAGTGGAAGTTCCGCGCCATCGGCCAGGGCTACGCCTCGGGCCTGCGCGGCATCGCGCAGGACTTCGGCGTGAACGTCTGAGCCCTCTGAAGGTCTCCGTCCGGCGCCGCACGGTTTATGTGCGGCGCCGGACGCGCAGGACAGCCACTACACGCAGCATCGCCTCGGGGAGGGACCAGGATCATGGGCGTCACGCTCGCCAAGGGAGGAAATGTCTCCCTGTCCAAGGCCGCACCGAACCTCACACAGGTGTTGGTCGGCCTCGGCTGGGACGCGCGCTCCACCACCGGAGCCCCCTTCGACCTGGACGCCAGCGCGCTGGTGTGCAGCGGCGGACGGGTGATGGGGGACGAGTGGTTCGTCTTCTACAACCAGCTCACCAGCCCCGACGGCTCGGTGCAGCACACCGGTGACAACCTCACCGGCGAGGGCGACGGCGACGACGAGTCCCTGCTCGTCGACCTCTCCAAGGTCCCGGCCCAGTGCGACCGGATCGTCTTCCCGGTCTCGATCCACATGGCCGACGAGCGCGGCCAGACCTTCGGCCAGGTCAGCAACGCCTTCATCCGGGTCGTCAACCAGGCCGACGGCCAGGAGCTCGCCCGCTACGACCTCAGCGAGGACGCGTCCACCGAGACCGCGATGATCTTCGGCGAGGTCTACCGTCACCAGGGCGAATGGAAGTTCCGGGCCGTGGGGCAGGGGTACGCGTCCGGTCTGCGCGGCATCGCTCTAGACTTCGGAGTCAACGTTTCGTAAAGCCGAGTGCGGCGCGGGGGAAATCCCGTACACGTACGGATTGGGTAGCCAGTGGTACTGAAAACCTTCGGCTGGTCGTTCGCGGTCACCGCGCTCGGCCTGGTCGCGGCGGTCTTCTACGGGGGGTGGACCGCCTTCGGCATCGTGGCGATCCTCTCCGTCCTCGAGATCTCGCTGTCCTTCGACAACGCGGTGGTCAACGCCGGAATCCTGAAGAAGATGAACGCCTTCTGGCAGCGCATCTTCCTCACCATCGGCATCCTGATCGCCGTGTTCGGTATGCGACTGGTCTTCCCCGTCGTCATCGTCGCCATCAGCGCCCAGCTCGGTCCGATCGAGGCCGTCGACCTCGCGCTGACCGACAAGGACCGCTACGAGCAGCTGGTCACCGACGCCCACCCGGCGATCGCGGCCTTCGGCGGCATGTTCCTGCTGATGATCTTCCTGGACTTCATCTTCGAGGACCGGGACATCAAGTGGCTGGGCTGGCTGGAGCGCCCGCTGGCCAAGCTCGGCAAGGTCGACATGCTGTCGGTCTGCATCGCGCTGATCGTCCTGCTCATCACCGCGATGACCTTCGCGACCCACGCGCATCTGCACGCCGGTCCCGCGGACAAGGCAGAGACGGTTCTGCTCTCCGGCGTCGCCGGTCTCATCACGTACATGATCGTCGGCGGTCTCTCCGGCTACTTCGAGGACAGGCTCGAAGAGGAGGAGGAGCGCGAGCACGAGGCCGAGGAGCAGGCCAAGCGCAGCGGCAAGCCCGTGATGCTGATGGCCGGCAAGGCCGCGTTCTTCATGTTCCTCTACCTGGAGGTCCTGGACGCGTCCTTCTCCTTCGACGGTGTCATCGGCGCCTTCGCCATCACCAACGACATCGTCCTGATGGCCCTCGGCCTCGGTGTCGGCGCCATGTACGTCCGGTCGCTCACCGTCTACCTGGTCCGCGAGGGCACCCTCGACGACTACGTCTACCTGGAGCACGGCGCCCACTACGCCATCGGCGCCCTCGCGGTCATCCTGCTGGTCACCATCCAGTACGAGATCCACGAGTTCATCACCGGCTCGGTCGGCGTGCTCCTGATCGCCGCCTCCTTCTGGTCCTCCGTGCGCCGCAACCGCGCGCTGGCGGCCGCCGAGGGAAACTCCGGCTCGGGGGAGAAGACTGAGGTCTCCTCCGGGGTGTGACGGCACCACGGCTGAGGAACGCTTCGTGCGGGGCGGCGTCGAGGACCGAGTCCTCGGGCGCCGCCCCGCCGGTCTTCTCCGGCGCACTTCTTCGACGACACAGGGGGCGGGAATGGGACTGCTGGACGGACTCTGGCGGGGGCGTGACACCCGGTTCGACTCGGGCAGCGCCGCCAGCAACGCGATCGAGCTGACCAAGCGCTACAGCCAGGTGTCCCTCACCAAGCAGGGAGCGGCCACCGGCCATCTGCGCATCAACCTGTCCTGGCGGATGCGCACCTCCGACCTCGGCGGCCCCCAGCGCCAGAGTCTGCTGCGCCACCCGCTCAAGGCCCTCAAGCCCCCGGAGGTCATGGGCCACACCCAGAGCATGGTCAACGTCGACCTCGACCTCGGCTGCCTCTACGAGCTCCAGGACGGCAGCAAGGGCGTCGTCCAGCCCCTCGGCGGCTACCTCGGCGACGTCAACGCCCCGCCGTACGTCAAACTCAGCGGCGACGACCGCTTCGGCTCCGGCTCCGGCGAGACGATCTACGTCAACCTCGACCACCGCGAGCAGCTCAAGCGCCTGCTGGTCTTCGCCTACATCTACGACCAGACCCCGGCCTTCGACCGCACCCACGCCATGGTCACCCTCTACCCGAGCAACGGCCCGAGGATCGAGGTCAGCCTCGACGAACGCCACCCCCAGGCCCGCTCCTGCGCGGTCGTCCTGATCGAGAACGTCAAGGGCGAGATCATGGTCCGCCGCGAGGTCAAGTTCGTCTACGGCTTCCAGGGGGAACTGGACCGGCTGTACGGGTGGGGCCTGCAGTGGGGGAGGGGCTACAAATCGAAGGCGGACAGGTGAGACGCCCCCCGACTCCTACCGCCCGATGAACTGCGGACCCTGCGGAGGAAGCCGGAACTCGCTCTGCGGGCCCGCGGGCACCGGCTGCGGGTACCCGTACGCCGGCGGCGCACCGGCCGTCTGCGGATACCCGTACGTCGGCGCCACCGCGGGCCGCGGCACCGCGGCCGTCGGCGCCTCCGGAGGCAGCGGCTGGGACACCTCCGCAGAAGGCGAGGGCGCGGGCGCCGCCGGCTCGGCCGCCGCGGGCACCCCGTCCCCCTCGTCCACGGAGATCCCGTAGTCCGTGGCCAGTCCCCTCAACCCATCGGAGTAACCCTCGCCCAGCGCCCGGAACTTCCACCCGTCCCCCCGCCGGTACAGCTCCCCGCAGATCAGCGCGGTCTCCTGCCCGGTCTCCGGCTTGATGTCGAAGTACGCCAGCGGCTCCCCGTCCGCCACCGCGGGGTCGTACAGCGAAATACGCAGGGACGTCACCCGGTCGAAGGTGACCCCGTCCGCCGATGCGACCAGCAGAATGCGGCCGACACCGGACTCGACACCGGCCAGATCCGTCTGGATCGTGTCGGTCAGGCCCTCGGCGACCCGCTTCTTGCCGAGCCGCCACACCTTCCCGGAAGGGTGCCGGGGCTGGTTGTAGAAGACGAAGTCCTCGTCGGAGCGCACCCGACCGTCGGGGCCGAGGAGCAGCGCGGAGGCGTCGACGTCCGGAACACCCTGTCCGGGCGTCCAGCGCAGCACGGCGCGCACCGTGGTGGCCTTGAGCGGTACGTTCGACCCCTTCAGCATCGCGTGCGTCATGCGGTCATCCTGCCTTCTCCGTCCTGGTCACGACAATGCGGGGGTGGGTTGCCGCGGTGGCGGACGTGCGTCACCGTGCGTATCCGCGTTACGTGGAATTCATGCCCGGGGGGAACCCAGGACATGGACTTCTACGTACTATTACCGGCCACCCATCGACACCCACCGGCCATACCGACACCACGGGGGAGCTTCATGCGTCATTTCGGGCACATCGCCCCTGAGGTGCGGCAGCGTCTGTTCCACCAGGAGCCGTGCGAGTTCACCGCCGGTTCCCCCGCCCGGCTGCTGTCCGCGGCCCTGGGCGCCACCCTGTACAGCCCCGCCACCCGGCCGCGGCTGGCCGACGACATCGTCAAGCAGACGGCCCGCGGCGTCGTCTCGATGGTGCTGTGCCTGGAGGACTCCATCGGCGACGAGGACGTGGCGGGCGGCGAGGAGAACCTGGTCCGCCAGTTCACCGACCTGGCCGGCCGGGAGCGCTACGCCGACGACCCGCCGCTGCTGTTCATCCGCGTGCGCACCCCCGAGCAGATCCCCGACCTCGTCCGCCGCCTCGGCCCGGCCGTCCGGCTGCTGTCCGGATTCGTGATGCCGAAGTTCACCGAGGAGCGCGGCATCCCCTTCCTGGAGGCCCTCGCCTCCGCCGAGGCCGACAGCGGCCGGCGGCTGTTCGCCATGCCGGTGCTGGAGTCCCCGGACCTGCTCTACCGCGAGTCGCGCGTGGAGACCCTGGAGGGCATCTCCCGCGCCGTCGACAAGTACCGCGAGCGGGTCCTCGCCCTGCGCCTCGGCGTCACCGACTTCTGCTCCTCCTACGGCCTGCGCCGCGCCCCCGACATGACCGCCTACGACGTCCAGATCGTCGCCTCCGTGATCGCCGACGTGGTGAACATGCTGGGCCGCGCGGACGGCACCGGGTTCACGGTGACCGGGCCGGTGTGGGAGTACTTCCGCGTGCAGGAACGCATGTTCAAGCCGCAGCTGCGCCGCAGCCCCTTCCTGGAGGGACAGGCCGAGGAGCTGCGCGAGGCGCTGATCGAGCACGCCATGGACGGGCTGCTGCGCGAGATCACCCTCGACCAGGCCAACGGCCTGCTCGGCAAGACCTGCATCCACCCCTCCCATGTGCTGCCGGTGCACGCGCTGTCCGTAGTCAGCCACGAGGAGTACAGCGACGCCCAGGACATCCTGCGGCCGGAAAGGGGCGGCGGGGGTGTACTGCGATCGGCGTACACGAACAAAATGAATGAGGTGAAGCCGCACCGCGCCTGGGCCGAGCGGACCGTGCTGCGCGCCGAGGTGTTCGGTGTGGCACGCGAGGACGTCGGTTTCGTGGAGCTGCTCGCCGCCGGGATCCCCGGCTGAAGACACGGGAACTCATGAATCACGCAGAGAACAACGGGGTCTGGTCCGGCACCTGGGTCGCCGAGCGGCTCGGGGTCGCACTGGAGGGCGACGACAGCCTGCGGGACCTGCTGGGGCTGGCCCTGCGCCGCAACCCCAAGCGGGCCCACCTGCTGGTGTCGAACGTCCTCGGCAAGCACGTCCCCCAGTCCCCGTCCGTGGTCCACGGCCACGGCGTCGCCCTCGGCCGCCGCGTCCGCGACCTCCTCGGCCCCGAGGAGGCGGCCCGCGCGGTCGTCCTCGGCTACGCGGAGACGGCGACGGGTCTCGGCCACTCGGTCGCCGACGGCCTCGGCACCGCCCCCTACCTCCACTCCACCCGCCGCCCCGTCCCCGGCGTGCCGCGCGCCGGAGGCTTCGAGGAGGCCCACTCCCACGCCACCTCCCACCTCCTCCTCCCCGAGGACCCCGCCCTGCTCGTCGGAGACGGCCCGCTGGTCCTCGTCGACGACGAGTTCTCCACGGGCAACACCGTCCTGAACACCATCAGGGACCTCCACGAGCGCTATCCGCGACGCCGGTACGTGATCGTGGCCCTGGTCGACATGCGCTCCCCGCAGGACGCGGGCCGCCTGGAGGACTTCGCGCGCGAGACAGGCGCGAGGGTGGACCTGGTGGCGACGGCCTCGGGCGCCGTGAGCCTGCCGGACGGCGTACTGGAGCGGGGCCAGGCCCTTGTCGCCCGGTGGGAAGACACCGCAGGGGCGCGGGGCAGTGCCGAGTCTGCCGCCACCGCCGCAGGGGCGCGGACGACCCCCGCAGACCCGCAGCCGCCGAACAGCCGCACCACCCGAGTCGATCTGCGCTGGCCCGACGGCCTCCCCGACGGCGGCCGCCACGGCTTCACCCCCGCACACCGCAGCCGCCTCGAGGCCGCCCTCCCCGACATGGCCACCCGCCTGGCGCAGGCCCTGCCCGCCGACGGCCGCCGCATCCTCGTCCTCGGCAACGAGGAACTGATGTACGCCCCCCTCCGCCTGGCCTGCCGGCTCGAGGAGCTCCTGCCGTCCGCGGAGATACGGTTCTCCACCACCACCCGCTCACCCGTCCTGGCCATCGACGACCCGGCGTACGCCATCCGCACCCGCCTCGTCTTCCCCGCCCACGACGACCCCGCCGACGGCCCCGGCGACCGCTACGCCTACAACGTCGCCGGCGCCGGTTTCGACGCCGTCGTCGCGGTCGTGGACTCCACCGGCGACACCGCCGCGCTGCACGCCCCCGACGGCCTGCTGGCCCGGCTCGGGGCACACACCCCGCATGTGCTGCTCGCGGTCGTACCGTCCTACGTCCCCGAGCCCCTGCACCTCCCCGAAAGGCCCGCCATGCTCCCCGAGCCGCTCCGCGGCCCCGCGTTCTCCTCCTACGCCCCCGAGGAGGTCGGCTGGCTGCTCCAGGACCTCTCGGACGTCACCCTGGAGGCGCCCACCGAGGAGCGCGAGGAGGCCATCCAGAGCGGCGGTGCGCACTACGCGGAGTCGCTGCCGGTGGAGTACCAGCCCAGCCCGCAGTATCAGGAGCTGTTCCACGCCGCCCTGGACGCCTCCGCGGCGCGCCTGGCGCAGGCGGTCGGCGCGGTCACCGAACTCGTGCTCGCCGAGCGGTCCCCGCGCCCGGTGCTGGTGTCCCTGGCCCGCGCCGGCACCCCGGTCGGTGTGCTGATGCGCCGCTG
This sequence comes from Streptomyces sp. enrichment culture, assembly GCF_964272895.1. Taxonomy (GTDB): domain Bacteria; phylum Actinomycetota; class Actinomycetes; order Streptomycetales; family Streptomycetaceae; genus Streptomyces. The sequence continues at coordinate 2,325,687 of NZ_OZ186832.1, read as the reverse complement.
GGCCGAGGCCCGGCACGGCCTGGACCTGCCGCACTACGCCGTGTCGATCGTCCGCGGCCGCGGCATCGACGCCAACGCGCTGCGCTGGCTGGCCGCCCATCACGACCCGGCCGACGTGGTCTTCGTCGACGGCTGGACCGGCAAGGGCGCCATCACCCGTGAACTGGCCGCCGCGATCGAGGAGTTGGCGGCGGCGGGCGGCCCGGCCGGTTTCGACCCGGAGATCGCCGTGCTCGCCGACCCCGGCTCCTGCGTGCGCACCTACGGCACCCGCGAGGACTTCCTCATACCCTCGGCCTGCCTCAACTCCACGGTGTCCGGCCTGATCTCGCGTACGGTGCTCAGGGCCGACCTGGTGGGCCCGAACGACTACCACGGCGCCAAGTTCTACCGCGAACTCGCCGACGTCGACGTCTCGGTGGCCTTCCTGGACGCCGTCTCCGCCCGCTTCGCCGAGGTCACCGACGCGGTGGACCGCACGGTGAAGGAGATCACCGCCTCGGACCGCACCCCGACCTGGGAGGGCTGGGCGGCGGTCGAGCGGATCAGCGAGGAGTACGGCATCCACGACGTCAACCTCGTCAAGCCGGGCGTCGGCGAGACGACCCGGGTGCTGCTGCGCCGGGTGCCCTGGAAGATCCTGGCGCGCGCCGGTGCGGGCGCCGACCTCGACCATGTGCGGCTGCTCGCCGAGCAGCGGGGCGTGCCGGTCGAGGAGGTCGCCGACCTGCCCTACACCTGCGTCGGCCTGATCCACCCAAAGTACACGCGCGGCGCGACGGGCGCCGACGGAAAGGCGGTAACCCTCTGATGCCGGTGCTCGTGGCGAGCGACCTGGACCGTACGCTGATCTACTCCTCGGCGGCCCTCGCACTGACCATGCCGGACGCGCGGGCGCCCCGGCTGCTGTGTGTCGAGGTGCACGAGAGCAAGCCGCTGTCCTACATGACCGAGACGGCGGCGGGGCTGCTCGCCGAGCTGGGCGACGCGGCGGTGTTCGTGCCGACGACGACCCGCACCCGCAAGCAGTACCAGCGCATCAACCTGCCCGGCCCGCCCCCGCGCTACGCCATCTGCGCCAACGGCGGCCATCTGCTCGTCGACGGTGTCTCCGACCCCGACTGGCACGCCTCCGTCACCGCGCGCCTCGCCGACGAGTGCGCGCCCCTCGGGGAGATCGCCGACCACCTCATGGCCACCGCCAGCCCGGCCTGGGTGCGCAAGCACCGGATCGCCGAGGACCTCTTCGCCTACCTCGTCGTCGAGCGCGAACTGCTGCCCGAGGACTGGGTGAAGGAGCTGGCGGTGTGGGCGGAGAACCGCGGCTGGACGGTGTCCCTCCAGGGGCGCAAGATCTACGCCGTACCGAAGCCGCTGACCAAGAGCGCGGCGGTACGGGAGGTGGCCCGCCGCACCGGCGCCGACCTCACCCTGTCGGCCGGCGACTCCCTCCTCGACGCCGACCTCCTCCTGGCCACCGACCGTGGCTGGCGCCCGGGCCACGGCGAACTCGCGGACGCGGACTGGACCGCCCCGGCGATCACGGCACTGCCGGAGAGGGGGGTCCTGGCGGGCGAGAGGATCCTGCGGGAGTTCCTGAAGGCGACGCGAGGCGGACCGGCCTAGGGCTCACGTGTGCTCACGTGTCGGACGGGGCGCTCGCGGTGACGGGCGCCCCGTCCGAGGGCCGCCTTTCGACGATCCTCGAAAGGCTTGGGCGGCCGTCGGCGGCGGCACCAGGATGGACCCGCTCGCAGTGGTCGCGACAGATGTCCCAGGGAAGGCAGGGAGCACCAGCATGACGGTTGTGAAGAGGTTCGCGGGCGTGGCCGTCGCAGCCATGGCATTCGCCCTCATGACGGCGGGAGCCGCACACGCGGCGGCCCGTACACGTCCTACGGCGGCCCCTACACGTCTCACGGCGGCCCGTACGTGACCCACGGTGGCCCCTACACGTCCCACGGCAGCCCGGACGTGGTGCAGGGTGGCCCGTACGTGAGCCACGGTGGCCCGTACGTGAGCCACGGTGGCCCGTACGTGAGCCACGGTGGCCCGTACGTGAGCCACGGTGGCCCGTACTCGACCCACGGCGGTCCGTACTCGACCCACTGAGGGGCGTCGGTCAGCCGCAGCAACCCCCGCCGCAGCAACCGCCTCCGCCGCCGCCACCACGGGGCGCGGGGGCGGACGCCGTGCCGCCCACCGCGACCGTCGACAGCAGCTTCACCGTGTCGTCGTGCCCGGCAGGGCACGGTGCGGGCGCCGACGACTCAGCCATCGGCCGGCTCATCTCGAACGTGTCGCCGCAGGTACGGCACCGGTACTCATAGCGAGGCATGCGCACAGATTAACCGGCGTTCCCCGGCCGTCCCGAGTCCTCGGGCGGCAGGGAGGCACGGGTGCGCGCGCCCGTCGAGAGGTCCGGCGTCCGCTGTTCCGCCTCGGCCTGCCCCGGATGCCGAGCCCGCCAGTACGGGTTGTCGTGCGGCAGGGCCGACCCGACCCGCCCGTACATGCCGAAGGTCATCAGCAGGATGCCGACGACAAAGCTGAACAGGCAGTTCTGGATCTCGAACGCGAGGAAGTTGTACTCCGTCTCCAGCAGACCCAGGTTCAGCAGCCCGTTGGCGATGAACAGCACGCCGAGCACCATGTTCAGCGTGGACGCGAAGTTCCCGCCGATCACCATGCCGGCGAACAGCAGCAGGCCGACGACGATCGACAGGACGCTCAGCGCGCCGTTGGTGTTCAGGCCGGCGACCTCGTCCCCACCGGTGTCGAAGAAGCCGATGTTGTTGGTGAGCCCGAGGATGCCGAAGGCCAGCAGGACCAGGCCCATCAGACCGGCGCCGACCCGGTAGACCTTGCTCAGCCGGTGGTCGACGGGGAGGTGTTCGTCGAGCTTGAACCCCCGGCGCGATCCCGAGTGGAACGCGTGTGTGGCCATGTCCGCCTCCCTTGGGTGCGGTGCTAGCGGCGGCCTACTGAGTACCCCCAATATCCGCCCGCCCACCTGGTGGTGCAAATGGCGTGCACATGGCCGTGCCCGCAGGTCAGTGGGCGGCGGCGCCGCGCTCCTCGCGGATCTGGGCCACCACCTGCGCCACAGCGGCCCGGACCGCCTCCGTCTCGGTCAGGAAGTGCCAGTAGTCGGGGTGGCGCCCCTGAAGCGTCTCGATCGCCCGTTCGAGCCGGGCCACGGAGTCGTCCAGGGGGCGGGCGTGCCGGGGATCGGGCGTGTTGCGCCCGGCCATGGCCAGCCGCTGGGCGTCGCGGATCGCGAACCGGGTGCGCTCGATCTCCTGCCGCGGGTCCTTCTGCACGGCGTTCAGCCGCTTGAGCCGGTCGCCCGCCGCCGACACCGCCTCGTCGGTGCTGTTCAGCAGGGCCCGCACGGTCGACAGCAGCGCGGTCGCGTCCGCCCACCGCTGCTCGTCCCGCGCCGCGCGTGCCTCGGCGAGCTTGCGCTCGGCCTGCCGCACATGCTCCTCGGCCTGCTCCGGCACCCGTTGCAGGTCCTGCCAGCAGGCCAGGGTGAAGCGCCGCCGCAGCTCGCTGAGCACCGGCTCGACCTGCTCGGCCCGGGTGGTCAGGGCCTCGGCACGGGTGCGCAGGGACACCAGCCGGTGGTCGATCTCGGCGGCCCGCTCCGGCAACCGCTCCGCCTCCGCGCGGATCGCCCCGGCCTCGCGGGACACCCGCTCGGCCCGCTCCAGGGTCTGCGGTACGCCGTGCCGGCCCGCCCCCTCGTTGAGCCGGGTCAGCTCGGGGCCGAGCGCCGCGAGCCGGGCGGCGAGGTCGTCCGCGCGCAGCCCCGAGCCGCGTACCGCGTCCAGGGCCTCGGAGGCGGCCAGCAGCGCCTGCCGGGCCCGCTCCACGGCGGGCGCGAGCCGGGCCAGCTGGGTCTCGGCCTTGCCCAGCAGCGGGCCGAGGCTCTGCCCGAACCGGTCGAGGTCCTGCTTGACCCGCACCAGTTCGTCCTTGGCCGCGGTCAGCTCGGTGCGGGCGCGCGCGGCGACCGACGCCTCCAGGTCGTCACGGTCCAGGTCGTGGGCGTCGACGGCCTGGATGTAGCGGTGGCTGGCCTCGTCGATCCGGCGGCCCAGGTCCGCGAAGTCGGCGGCGGCGCGCCGGGCGGCGGGGGAGTCGTCGACGGCCGCGATCGTCTCGATCGAGATCCGCAGATCCCGCTGGGCGGTGTCCAGTTCGTAGAACGCGGCCGCCGCGTCGTCCTTCGCCGCCTGCGCACCCGCCCGCTGACTGTCCGAACGTCCGCCGAACCAGCGCCGGGTGCCGCCGCCGGCGAACGCGCCGGGGAGCGCCAGGACGACGGCCAGGGGCAGCACGGCCAGGGTGAGGGTGTCGCGCAGGGCCCGCCGCGCGGGCGAGGCGGGGAGGCGTCTGGGCGCGGGCCGCGCGGGGCGGTGGGCGCGCCGCCTCGACGGCGAATACGGCTGTGCTGGTCTCGCCGTCACATCCCTCTCCCGTGCTGTCGCGCCCTGCCGGTGCCATTCTCCCACCGGTGGAGGACGAAAACACGGGCCTGTCAGTTCGCGATGCGCAGGAACGGCTCGGTCGGCCCGCGCACCACCGTGCGACGGCGGGCGGGGCGGGATCGGCGGTGCCGGGCCGGTGGGGTCGGCCGGCGGTGCCGTGGGCCGTCCGTGCCGGGTCGGGGACGCCGGGGCGGGGACGCCGGGGCGGGTCAGTCGGCGGTGCGGATCGTGACCTTGCCGTCGCCGGTGCGGGCGGAGACGACGTGGTCGCTGGAGTCGTCGCGGGGGACGTCCACCTCCACGGAGCCGTCGCCGGTCTCGGTGGACACGCGATAACTGGCCCTGGGCAGCTCGACCGTGACGGAACCGTCGCCGCTGCGGGTCTCCACCCGGTCGGGTATCGCGCCCAGTTCGAGACGGACGGAGCCGTCGCCGGTGCGGGCGGTGATGTGCCGGGCGGCGACCTCGGCGCGTATGGAGCCGTCCCCGGTGCGCAGTTCGAGCGGGCCGGTGCTGTCGGTGACGTGCACCGAGCCGTCGCCCGTGCGGATACTGAGGGCCTCCGTCAAACCGCTCGCCCGGACGCTGCCGTCCCCGTCCTCGACCTTCACCGCGATGCCGCGGGGCACCTCGATACGGTGCTTGGCCTCGCAGTCGGCGATGAAGCCGGAGCAGTTCAGGCGGAGCTTCAGCCGGTCGTCGTCCATGGACCAGCTGACCTGCGGATCCTCACCGATGACCACCTTGCCGTCGAACCACCGGGTGACCTCGACGCGGCCCGGCCGCCCGTCGTCCACCGCGACGATCTCCAGCGCCGAGTCGTCGGAGTCCACGGTGAGGGTGTCGCCCTCAAGCGCGAACGACCGGCTCTCGGGGGTCTTGTCGTCCCCGGGAGAGGCGCATCCGGCCAGTCCCGCGACGGCGAGCGCTACGGCTGCGGCGACGACGGCCGTGCGAGCGATGACGGACTGGCCCCTGTGGCCCATGACGATTCCCCCTGGTCCTCGGAAACCGGCCGCAGAGCCCTGCGGCCGGCCGCGCGGCCCGACGGCCGGCGCGACACCTCGACCGTACGGAGCGGGCGGCCGCCGGGGGATCCGGGCCGCTCCCGGATCCTTGGTGGGGTTTTCCCCAGGGTCGTCTCGGGGGCCGCCCCGGATACGGGTTTGCGGGGCACTGCCCCCGGCGATGTAGGCTGTCGACTCGTCCTCGGGTGCGTAGCTCAGGGGTAGAGCGCCTGCCTTACAAGCAGGATGTCGGCGGTTCGAAACCGTCCGCGCCCACGAGTGCTGAGTCGCAGGTCAGAGGCCCTTTCGGGGAATTCCCCGGGGGGCCTCCCCTGCGCTCGGAGTCCACATCGAGTCCACACCCCCACGTGATCATGGTTTCAAGGCCACCCGTTCGGGGGGACTCGATCACAGCACTCAGCGCCCACAGGAGCTGGGGCGGCTGCCCCCCGGCGGGGGACCGAGGGCAGCCGCAGTCACGATGGCCTACTCCATCCACTCCTTCCCGCGGGTGTCCGTGGGGGACATACGGCCGGTGTAGAAGTCGATGTGCCGACGGTCGGTGTGGGGCCGCTTGGTGCAGTGGCCGTACGCGCTGGGGTGCTCCAGCCAGCAGTAGCCGCCCGCTCGGCCGGCACTCCGCTCGGCCTCCCGCATCCGCTCGGCGAAACTACGTTGCGAGGCAGGCCGTCGCTTGCCCGTCATCGGTGTCCCTCTCGCAGGAGACGGACCAGAATGCGGCCTACCTCGCAGCCGGCGGCAGTGGTGCGGCACGCCTGGCAGTGCGCCGTGTGAGCGAAGAGCCCACGGTGGGCCCGGCGGGCGGCGCATGGGTGGCAGGCCCGCGGGTACCAGCGCGCTCGCCGCCCGTCGTCCGTGGCCAGGTGCTCGCCCATGTCGACGGCCGTCTCGGTGGTGAGCGCCGTCGGGCACCACACACAGCGGACGCCTCGGGCCTGCTCGGGCGTTACCTCGTCGAGCTCCGGGAGGACGAGGGCGGCCACGACGCTCGGCGGTACGGCCGTTGTCTGGTAGGTGGTGGTCATGCAGCGGCTCCTCGCTGGAGTGCGGCTGCGAGCCGCAGGGCGACGTCTGCGCGGATGCGGCCGAGGTCGACGAGGCCGAGGGCTGGCGCGCCAGGGTCGACAGCAAGGGACGGAAACACGATGCCGACCGCGTCGAGCGCGGCGCGCAGCGACTCCTCGGCGGTGAACGGATCGACGTGCAGCTCGGGTGCCATGAGCAGGACGGTAAACGCGCGCAGTTGCCTGATGTCGGCCATGTTTCGCCGAGTTTCTTGATGCACCGCCAGAGTTTCGCGAAGTTTCTCATGAGGGGTCGCCGTGTGGCGTGTCCACGCGGACGACGTCGGGGAGGCTGGCCCCACCACACGACCCCAGGGAGGGACCATGCGGCGCATCCGCTTCAACGGAACCGGGAGCGGCGGCGGGGGCTGCCCCAGCGTGCACGAGGATCTGGACTCGGGGGAGGTCATCGTCCACGGGCCGCCGCTCACGGACCCGGCTGACGTCGCCCAGCTTCAGCACCTTGACGAGGGCGAGGTGGCGATCGTTGTACCGAGGAACACGCTGACGGACTTCGGCCCACGGGACGAGACGCCCCGACTCATCAACGCCGAGGACGAGTTCGACGCGATGTTCGCCACCTTCAAGCACACGGCGTGGCGGCTGGAGACGCGGCGCCGATACGCCAGCGACGAGCAGACCGCCGAATGGCAGCAGTTCACAGCAGGCCAGAGGATCGACTGGGATTACGACGACGACTGGTGCAAGGGCGTCCGCGAGGCGACCGCGCAGGGCAAGAGGTTCGAGCGCGTGCGCCTGGTCGACAGCCCCGCCACACCGGGACAGCTATACCTCCGCAGCAACGCGGCCCGCAACTGCGCCGTTGGGGAGGACATCCGCAACCTGTCCCGTGCCCAGGCGGAGCAACTGCGGCTGCCCGACGAAGACTTCTGGATCTTCGACTCCCGGCTCGTCGCCCGCCTGCTTTTCGACGAGGACGACAACTTGACCGGCGCCGAACTCATCACGGAGCCGGCCGCGGTGAACCGGTACTGCCAGGCGAGGGATGCGGCCTGGCACTATGCAGTCCCGTACGCACGATTCGAGATCGACAGCGCATGACGTGAGGTCCGGTGAGCACCGACTATCAGCAGGCACGCGAGGCCCTCGGGCTGCGGCTCCGGGAGCTGCGGCTCACTTGCCCCGATGGTCGGCTCACCGGCGCCCAGCTCGCGGAGCGCCTGGGAGCGGGCTGGACGAAATCGAAGATCAGCAAGCTGGAGAACGGGCGGCAGACCGCTGAGGCCGAGGAACTTCAGGCGTGGGCCGAGGCAACTGGCCACCCTGAGGCGTACGCCGGTCTGCTGGCCCAGCTCCGCGGGTTCGAGTCGCACATTCGGTCATGGCGGCGGCAGCTGTCGTCCGGGCACCGGCGGGTGCAGGACGCCATCACCGCCGAGCACGACCGCACCCGCGTGCTCACCATCTGGGAGAACGTCCTCGTGCCAGGCATGCTCCAAACCGCCGACTATGCCCGGCACGTCCTCACCCGGCACGCCAACCTGATGCAGTCGCCCCGCGACACCGAGGACGCCGTCCGGGCCCGCATCGCCAGGCAGGCCGGACTTACCGAGCCGGGCCGCCTGTACCGGATCATGATGTGGGAGGGCGCGCTGCACGCCCTCGTCTGTCCACCCTCAGCGCTGGCCGCGCAGCTCGATCGGCTCATGGGAGTCGTCGGCCTGGACACCGTTCAGCTCGGTGTGATCCCCTTCACCGCCTCTCTGCGGATTTTCCCGGGGAACAGCTTCTGGATCTACGACGAACGGCGCGTGGTCGTCGAGGACTGGCACGCCGAGTTGTGGTTGGACGACGCCGACTCCGTGGCCACCTACCTGCGGGTGTGGCGCACCCTCGAACAGTCGGCCGTGTACGGTGCCGACGCACAGAACGTCATCAGCAGGGCGCGGCGGGCTCTCCCCGCACGGTGATCCCGAGCACGACGAAACGCCCCCTCCCGCCCGAAGGCGAGAGGGGCTGCGCCTCCTTGACGTCGAAGCCACGGCGGCGGCCGAGCTTGGTGAGGGAAGCCTTTTCGGGATGCCGTCGGCGTCCCGGCCGGTCCAGCCGCAGCGGCGCTGCCACGCCGCGTACGCCTGGACGGTGGCGGTACCGAAGTGGCCGTCCGTCAGCCTCTTGCCGAGGAGGCCCCTTTCAGCTCGGCCCACCGGGGCGAGTCGATGTCCGCTTCGAGGGATGCGGCAAGACGCTCAAGAAGGGAGGTCTCGGCGTCCTCGTAGAGCTGGGCGACTTCAGCCGCCAGTCCTCCACCATCGCTGGAGACACTGGCATACGTACCTCCAAGGGCCGCTGCCAGACTCAGCAGATGAGGAACAGAGCGTTCGAGCCCGTTGAGCCTCCGGCCGGCCGCACTGATTCGGCATGGTTCACCTGCGGACGTGCGAAGGCCCGGCCACCGGGAGTGCGGCCGGGCCGGTCGGTGATCGTCGGTCAGCAGGTCTCGCCGAACTTCACCGCGGTGAATGTGACGGGCTGTCCGTCGAGCTTGGTGCCAGGTGCGGGGTCCTGCGTACACACCTGCCAGTTCGACTCGACGAGGATCACGCGGTCCTCGCCGGAGGCGTCGTTGACGATGATGCTCGTGCTGCTGTCCAGCGCCCCGCGGGCGACCTTGACGGACTTGCCCTTGAAGTCGGGCATGGTCGAGCCTGCTTCCTCAACCGCTCCTTCATCCTTGCTGGGGCAGGTCTCTTCCAGCTTGACCGTCGCGAAGTCGACCTCGGTGTTGGTGGCGTGTTCCCCAGCGGCGGGGGTCTGCGAGCAAACCTTCCAGTTGCGGTCCAGGACCTGGTTGCGTCCGCGGCCGAGAGCGTCGTGGGAGGTCAGCTGGTAGAACCCTGCGGCCTGCGCTTGGTCCTGGGCGGACTGGAGGCCCTTGCCCGTCATGTCGGGCAGGGTCGCGGTGCCGCTGCCGGTGTCGGCCGAGTTCGGTGCGGTGGAGGACACGGTGGACGGCTTGCTGTCGCTGTTGCTGCCGCCGCTGGTGTTGTTGTCGGGACCGCACGCGGTGAGGGCCAGCAGGCCAGCGGCGAGCGCAGCGATCGTGGTGGTGGTGCGTGTCTGCATGGTGTGTCCCCAAGCATTGTGGCTGTGGTTCCAGCATGCGACGCGTGGGGGTGGAGCTGCTGCGTTGTGAACGTTCTGTGACGTTGGAGCCGCGCAGGGGCGAGCGCCAGCAGCGACCCGCACGGTGTGAGTGATCCAGATTGGCGAGGGATACGACGTGCACGTGGAGGAGCTGGTGTTCCGCGGGCCCCGTGGGGGCGCGCTGAACATGAACAACCTGCAGCGATCGTGGAAGCGGGCGATCGTCCAGGCCGGTGTGGCCAGGGCGCAGGGAGTGGTGGCCGCGGCTGTACGAGTACCGGCACGACGTCGCGAGCCGCCTCCACCACGCGGGCGTCAAGGAGAGGGACACTCAGGCGTTCCGTCCGCGCCCACCGATGATCAGACCCCGGCCGGTTCGGCCGGGGTCTTGTCGTGTTCCGGGGGGTTCAGGGCTGCTCCGGCTTCGCCGTGGCGTGCTTGAGCTGGGACCGGGCGCGGACGCGGTCCGTGCCGGAGAGTTCCGCCCAGTACCGGTGGGTGGTGACGAAGACCGCGAGCTCGTGTTCGCGGCGGCGGAGCTTCTCGACCTCGGCCTGTTCGTCCTCCGTCCAGCCCGGGGAGGCGGGGCGCTCGATCTTGCGCCAGCCGCCGGTGTCGCTGAATCCGTCCAGGGGTTCGACCGACCAGGGGAGTCGTTTCAGCAGGGCCGACAGTTCGGCCCGGACCTGATGCAGCTCCTCCTGACCGGCGAGGAGGTCGCTCGGGAAGTCATAGGTCGTAGCCACGCGGCAATGCTACGCCTGTTCGATTTTGAGGTGCGAGCCGCCGCGAAGGGTTCACGCGAACGGGTGTCCCGGGCGGGAACGGGTGTCGGTGTTCGGGGGCCCGGAGCGGGGGCGGGCGTCCGGGGCCGGGAACGGGTGGGCGTCCGAGGCCGGGAATGGGGCCGGGAGCGGGTGGGGGTGTCCCGGGTGCCGGCCCGACCAGGGACACCCACACCTCACCCCGGCTCAGCCGGTGGCCGGCCTCAGCTCGTGGTCGCCGCCAGGTCCTCGACCAGCCGGGTCGCGACCGGCACCGGCACCCCGTGGCGCTTCGCCGCGCGCAGCAACGCGCCGCCGATCGCGTCCAGTTCCAGGGCGCGGCCGGCCTCGGCGTCCCGTTGCATGGAGGACTTGGTCGCGGCCGGGAAGGCGTCGTAGCGGGCCAGTGCCTGCGCCGGGTCCGAGGGGCCGCCGCTCGCCGCGCTGACCGCCGCCGTCTCCTCCACCAGGGCCGTCAACTCGGCGCGGTGCGCGGTGCGTACGTCGCCCAGCGGCAGGCCCAGGCGGGTGGTGAGCAGCGCGAGAGGCGCGAGGAAGGACATCTTCGCCCACAGTGCCGCCGCCTCGTCCGGTACGACGCGGGTGGTGGGGCCGGCGGCGGAGAAGGCCGTCGCGAGGGAGTCCAGGAGGTCGTCCGGGACCGGATCGCCCGCGAGGTCGATCTCGGCGAACGGGCTGGTGTGCTCGATCTCGCCGGGTGCCACGCGCGTGGACTCGACGCGGATGACCGCGGGGGCGACCCGGTCGGCCCGGTAGCGCTCGCGCAGGGCGGCGGGGTGTTCCACGCCGTTGAGGAACGGCACCAGCAGCCCGTCGCCGAGCACGGCGGCCGGTACGCGCGCGAGGGCCGCGTCCAGGGCGGTCTGCTTCACGGTGACCAGGCAGGCGTCGACCGGCTCGCGCAGTTCCGTGTCCGCCTCCACGCGGGCGGTGAACTCGCCGAAGACGCCGCTGCGGACGCCGATCCCGGAGGTGCGCAGGGTGTCGGCCGTCTTCTCGCCGGCCAGGCAGATCACCCGGTGGCCGGCGCGGGAGAGCAGCGCGGCGAGCAGCCCGCCGACGCCTCCCGGACCCAGTACGGCGACGGTGAGCCGCTGGTCGTACGCCTTGTCGTCATGTGCCATGGGATGTGGCTCCTGTTCGTCGGTCGGCCCCGGTGCGGTGGCCGCCTGAAGGATGATCATGACAAAGGCGGCGGCACCACGGAAGCGCCGGGGCCGAGCAGATGCAGCCGCTCGGTGATACCGGCGGCCTCGAACGGCGACGTGCGGTCCCCAAGGCCCCTCCGGACGCCGAGCGGGACGAGGAGGCGCCGGGCGCCGGACGGGACACATCCGTACGCCCGTTCGCCTGCGGAGGTCCCGTGGCGGCGGGACACTGGACGCATGTGCCGCAGCATCAAGACCCTTCGCCCGCCCGTGCTCCCCGAGGAGGCGACCGAGGAGGACATCCGGGCCGCCGCCCTGCAGTACGTCCGCAAGGTGTCCGGCTTCCGTGCCCCGGCCGCCCACAACCGGGAGGTGTTCGACCGCGCCGTCGAGGCCGTCGCCGAGGCCACGGCCGAGCTGCTCTCCGGACTGGAGATCCGCGGACAGGCGGCCCGGCCCGCGCGCTAGGCGGTGCCCAGGGAGCCCCGGACCCGCCAGGAGCCCTACGCCGTCGTCGCCGTCTCCGCGGCCGTGCGCGGCCTGCGCATCAGATACGCCGCCCCCGACCCCGCCGCGAACAGCGCCAGCACCGACACTCCCGTCGCCAGCCATCCCGCGCCGAGCCAGTGGGCGCCGAAGTAGCCGAGGGCGACGCTGTAGGCGGCCCAGGACAGGCCCGCGAGGGCGGACCAGGGCAGGAAGTCGCGGGCGCGGCTGTGGGCGGCGCCGGCGCCGAGGGAGACGACCGAGCGGCCGGCCGGGGCGAACCGGGCGAGGACGACCAGCGCACCGCCGCCCTGCGCGAGGGCCGTGCCGAGTCGTTCCTGCGCGACGGACAGGCGGCGCGAGCGGGCGATGGCGCGGGCCAGCCGCGACGTGTCCCGCCAGGCCAGCCGGTACGCGACCAGGTCGCCCAGCACCGACGCCGTGGCGGCGCACAGGGTGAGGGCCAGGATGTCGGGCACGTCGTGCGGAACCCGTCCGGCCGCGGCGCCCGACCCCGCGGCGGCGGTGGCGCCCATGATCACCAGTACGCCGCTGGGCAGCACCGGCAGAAACACGTCGAGCAGGACAGAGGTGCCCACCAGGGCATAGATCCATGGACTGCCGGCCAGCAACCCCAGACTCTCGAACAAGACGACTCCCCGTACTTCCCCCCGTGGCCCGGCCTGCCGCGGTGGCACGCGGGGAGCGGCAAGGGGCCGTTGACAGCCATACAGCGTACGCCGGGGGTGTGACAGGACGTTCACAGGGGGCTAGTGCGACTTATACGGGGCGTTCACCCGGTCGCCACGACGGGTCACGCCGGCGGGCCCGGTGCGTCACCCCGACGCCTCGGTACGTCACCCGGCAGGGCGGTTTCACCCGGCTGCCACGGCAGAGGGGCGGCTCGCGCGTTACTCCCGTAGCAACGGTAGGAGGCAGACAGCCGAGAAACGGCCCACAAGCCACTGAGCGTGAGGAACGGTGCAGATCATGGTGGCAGGTATATGTGCAGGCGCGGTCGCCGCGGCCCTGCTCGTGGCCGGCTCCGGCGGCGTGGACGGACACGCGGACGGCTACCGGATGAGCACGAGCGCGCGGTTCGCCCCGCCCACCGCCTTCGTCCCGTCGGCGGCGATCACCTACGACATGGGCCTGGTCCCCGCCGGCGCCTGGATCCAGGTCACCCAGCGCACCGAGCCCCTCGGTGCCACGACCGTGCGCCTGCGCGTGAAGGGCATGCAGCCCGGTCACCGCTACGGCGTCCATGTGCACCAGAAGCCGTGCGCCGCCGACCCGGACGCGGCGGGCGGCCACTACCAGCACGAGCCCGGCACCGGTGAGCACCATGTGACCGCCGAGAACGAGGTGTGGCTGGACTTCACCCCGGACCGCGACGGCACGGCCGAGGCGAGCGCGCACCACGGCTGGGGCTTCCGCCGCGGCGAGGCGTCCTCCGTCGTGATCCACGACGAGCCCGGCAGCAAGGGCGCCCGCGTGGGCTGCTTCACGGTGCCCTTCGGCTGGGTCACGGGGACGGGCTGAGCCGTCGCTGGGACGGCGCGGGCTGTGCCCTCGCCCGCAGGACGGCGCCGGACCCGGCCCGTACGAGACCACGGAACGGCGCCCTTTTCCCGGAGGAGAAGGGCGCCGAGCCGGGGTGTGGGTCAGGCCGCGACCGCGCCGGCGGGCTCCGTGCGGGTCGTGGAGCGGCGGACCAGGACGCGGTCCAGGCCGAACGCGCCGGAGCCGGTGAAGACCAGCAGGAAGAAGGCCCAGCAGAACATGGCCGACGCTTCGCCGCCGTTCTGGAGCGGCCACAGGGCCATGCCCTGGTGGACGTCGAAGTAGGCGTACGCCATCGAGCCCGACGCGAGGAAGGCGGCGGCGCGGGTGCCCAGGCCCAGCATCACCAGGCCGCCGCAGACCAGCTGGATCACGGCCGCGTACCAGCCGGGCCAGGTGCCGGCGGGGATCGTGCCGCCGCCGGTGCCGGACGCGCCGCCGAGGACGCCGAAGAGCGAGGCGGCGCCGTGGCAGGCGAAGAGCAGGCCGACGACGATGCGGAACAGGCCGATGACGTAGGGCTGGGCGGTGTCGAGGCGTTCGGTCATGGGGGTCTCCTTCGGTCGGACCGGTCCTCGGGGGGACCGGCCGGGGACGGCCGAGCGGTGATCGGGCCGAGGGTGATCGGCCGAGCGGTGACCCCCACGTTAGGGTCACCTCAGTAGTGCTTGCAACTTCAACATTTAGCCGCCCTTGATATCACCCGTGGTGTCCTCCCCTGTCGCCTGTGGTGCCCTCCGAATCGCCCGTGACGTCGCCCTCGGCCTCCTCCGTGAGCCGCATCTGCTCCACCGTCACCAGCCGTGCCCCGCGCCCGCGTCTCCACCGCGGGGCCCTCGCCTGCTCCAACCGCAGCTCGGCGCCCCGCCCGCGCACCGTCAGCGTCATCAGCTGGTTGCCGAACCACGGCCCGCCCGTGCGATGCCAGTCGACCGAGGGCCGTGGCACCCGCCCGTGCCCGGCGAGGCGGCGGCCCAGCGCCCGCGCGAAGGCGCTCCAGGCGAAGCGGAAGCCGAGCCGGAAGGACAGCGGCACGGAGTTGTGCACCGGGGAGCAGGTCAGCTGGAGCGCCCGGGCGTCGGGTCCGCGGCCGTCGGGCCAGGACGGCTCGGCGATGTACGCGTGGTGCACGTCCCCGGAGAGCACGAGCACGCTCGCGGGCGCCCCCGGCCCCGAGCCGGCCTCGGCGATCAGTGCCGCCAGCGCGTCGAAGGAGTCGGGGAAGGCCGACCAGTGCTCCATGTCGGCGGCCCGCCGCAGCCGCTCGCCGAACCGCGCCCAGCGCGGCCCCTTCCCACCCCGGCACAGCGCCGCCGTCCAGCCCTCGGCGTCGTGCATGAGCTGCGGCAGCAGCCAGGGCAGGGAGGAGCCGATCAGCAGGTGGTCGCACTCGCCCCGCGCCTGCCGCAGCTGCTCCCGCAGCCACTCGGCCTCGCCGGGGTCGAGCATCGCGCGCGCGTCCTCCGCCAGCACCCGCGCGGCCCGGCTGTCCACCATCAGCAGCCGCACCCGGCCGAAGTCCCGCCGGTAGCTCCACCGTACGGAGGCGGAGTCGGCGTCGGCCCGGCAGGCGAAGGCGCGCAGCGCCTCGGTGCCGTCGGGGGCGGCGCGCACGGCCGCGTAGAGCGGGTCGGCGGCCAGTTCGGCCGGGGAGAGGTTGCCCAGGTGCTGGTGCACCCAGTACGACATCAGGCCGCTCAGCAGCCGCTCCCGCCACCAGGACGTGGCCCGCATGTCGGCGAGCCAGGCGGCGGAGGTGTTCCAGTCGTCCACGATGTCGTGGTCGTCGAAGATCATGCAGGTCGGCACGGTGGACAGCAGCCAGCGCACCTCGGGGTCGAGCCAGGACTCGTGGTAGAGCCAGGTGTACTCCTCGTAGTCGGCGACCTGGGTGCCCGGCGGGTCCTTCGGGTCACGGCGTGCGGCCAGCCGGCGCCGGGTCGCCTGGGAGGTCTCGTCGGCGTACACCTGGTCGCCGAGCAGCAGCAGGACGTCCGGCCGCTGCGCCGCCGGGGCGGCCGTGAGGCGGGCGGCGAGGGTGTCGAGGGCGTCCGGGCCGACCGGGTCCGGTTCGCCGGCCGGGGGAGCGGCCCAGCGGCAGGAGCCGAAGGCCACCCGCAGCGGGCCGCCCTCGCCGGGCACCCGGATCTCGGAGGGCGGGTGGGGCGAGTCCGGCAGCGGCCACACGCGCGTGCCGTCCAGGAACACCTCGTACGCCGTCGAGGTGCCGGGGGTGAGGCCGGTCACCTCGACCAGGGCGTAGTGATGGCCCGCGATCTGGAAGGTGCGGCTGCTGCCGCCCGCGCCGTCGGCGCAGCGCACCTCGGCGGTGCAGGGGCGGCTCGCCTCGACCCATACGGTCGCCGACGAGCCGCCGATGTGTCTGAGCAGTGGTCCCAGCCGGAGTCCCGTCACGCCGACCGCCTCCTTCAGTCGCCCCGTACGGTACGGAACGAGGGGAGCCCGTGGGGAGGTTCCGGGGGCGGGTCGGGCCGGGTTGTTCGGCTCGGGTCGGTTCGGGGCGGATCGGAGCGGAGCGGGTGGGTCGGGGCGGGTCGGATCGGCGCGGGGTCGCTCGGGGCGGGTCGGAGCGGGTTGGCTCGGGGCGGATCGGATCGGAGCGGGTGGGTCGGGGCGGGTCGGATCGGAGCGGGGTCGCTCGGAGCGGGTCGGATCGGCGTGGGGCGGGTGGCCGGGCGGCCGACCGGACCGCTGATCAAGAACAGACGGCCGGTCGGCCGGTCGGCCCGGTCGCCGGGTCCGCCGCAGCCGAGGCGGTCGGCCGCGCGGGACGCGGGCGGCCGACCGGCCGACGAGGCTCGGGGGCGGCGGCGGACCGGCGGGTCTGCGAGGCTCGGGCGCGGAGGGCCCGGCGGCCGGCCAGGCTCCCGATCAACCGGAGTCGGCCCGGCAGGCCGTGATCAGCCGCAGTCGGCCCGACAGGCGGCCGCTCAGGCGCAGTTGGCCAGCCGGCTCTGCAGGGCGCTCTTCTCGGCGGAGTCGACCGACAGGCCGTAGTAGTACTTCACCTGCACCCAGGCGCGGACGTAGACGCAGTGGTACGCGGTGCGCGAGGGCATCCACTCGGCCGGGTCCTTGTCGCCCTTGGCCTGGTTGACGTCGTCGGTGACGGCGAGCAGCTGCGGGCGGGTCAGGTCGTTGGCGAATGCCTGGCGGCGGGAGGTGGTCCAGCTGTCGGCGCCGGAGTCCCATGCCTCGGCGAGCGGGACGAGGTGGTCGATGTCGACGTCGGAGGCGGCGTACCAGGTGGCGCCGTCGTAGGGGGAGTACCAGCTGCCGCTGGTGGCGTAGCAGGAGGAGTCGGTGACGACGTTCTGGCCGTCGCGCTTGAGGACCGTCTCGCGGGTGTTGCAGGTGCCGGAGATGGTGATCCAGTGCGGGAAGAGGTCGCGGTTGTAGCCGGTGCGGTCCTCGGCGGCGACGGGGAGGGCCGCGAGGTAGCTGCGGGCGGTGGCGCCGCTGACGGGGGTGGGCAGGGCGGCGGAGGCGGTCGGGCCGTTGAAGAGGCCGACGGAGGCTATGAGGGCGGTGAGCGCCGCGACTATGCTGAGCCGTCGACGCGCGTAGAACGTGGTCATGCGAACTCCCTTGCGGTGTGGGGGTGTTGGCGTGCGAGCGTGGGAATGCTCGCGGTGGGGTGTTGCGAACGGATGTGCGCCTGGTGGCAAGTTAGTGACGTGCGCATGACACGACAAGGTTAAGGTTCGAACTTCTCCTCGCGTACGATGGGCGGCGCAGAAGGGGAGTAGCTCTTCGCCGGACCGTCGACATACTGCTCAGCCCAGCTGGGCCGGCGCCCGGAGCCGTTCTCGTCAGGAACGGCCAGCGAGACCTTCGGCAAGCAGTGCACGCCCGTGCCGTCCGGCACGGGTGACGTGTGCTGCCCTTGCCGAGGTCGCGTCCGAAGGGTTCACGCACTCTCGGTGGGGGCAGTCCCGACCGATTGAGGAACCTTGATCAGCTTCTCCGTCACCGCGCTCGTCTTCGGTGTCGTCTTCCTCGCCGAACTGCCGGACAAGACCGCGCTCGCCGGCCTCGTCCTCGGCACCCGCTACCGCGCCTCCTACGTCTTCGCGGGCGTCGCCGCCGCCTTCGCACTGCATGTCGCCCTCGCCGTCGCGGCCGGCAGCGTGCTGACGCTGCTCCCGCAGCAGATCGTGCACGCGCTGACCGGTGTGCTCTTCCTGGGCGGCGCGGCGATGCTGCTGATGAAGAAGGACGAGGACGAGGACGAGATCCGCCGGCCCGAGAACCAGTCCTTCTTCAAGGTCGCCGGAGCCGGGTTCATGCTCATCCTGGTCGCCGAGTTCGGCGATCTCACCCAGATCATGACCGCCAACCTCGCGGCCCGCTACGACGACCCGCTCTCCGTCGGCCTGGGCGCGGTGCTCGCCCTGTGGGCGGTCGCCGGGCTCGGCATCGTCGGCGGAAAGGCGCTGATGAAGCGGGTGCCGCTGCGGCTCATCACCAAGGTCGCCGCCCTGCTGATGCTGGGGCTCGGGCTGTGGAGCCTGTGGGAGGCGATCGCCGGATGACCGGGCGGGCGAACTGAACGGAAGGTGAAGATTTCCGCGGAGGCTGGCGGGAGGCCGGAATTGTTTTGTACCGTAGAGGAACAAAGTGGCTCCCGCCCGTTCACCCTGACCGGCGGGCGGGGCCGCCTTGTTCCCCGCGGGGGACTGGCCTGATGCCCCCCGACCCGTGCTTGGAGCTGCCGATGACGGCCACCACCGTGCTCACCGCCCGCGCCCTCCTGCTCGACATGGACGGCACCCTCGTCAACTCCGACGCCGTCGTGGAGCGCGTCTGGCGGCGCTGGGCCGAGCGGCACGGGCTCGACGGCGACGAGGTCATGCAGGTGGTCCACGGTCGCCAGGGCCACGCCTCCATGGCCGTACTGCTGCCGGACCGGCCCGTGGAGCAGAACCTCGCGGACAACGCGCGCATGCTCGCCGAGGAGACCGCCGACATGGACGGTGTCGTGCCGGTTCCCGGCGCGCCGGAGTTCCTCGCCGCCCTGCGGGGGCTGCCGCACGCGCTCGTCACCTCCGCCGACGTCGCCCTGTCCACCGCCCGTATGGCCGCCGCCGGGCTCCCCCTGCCCGACGTCCGTGTCACCGCCGAGTCGGTCGGTGCCAGCAAGCCCGACCCGGAGGGCTTCCTCAAGGGAGCCGCCGAGCTCGGCGTCGACCCCGCCGACTGCATCGTGTTCGAGGACTCCGGCGCGGGCATCCGCGCGGGGCGCGCCGCGGGGATGCGGGTCGTGGGGGTCGGTCCGCGGGCGGGCTGCCATGGGCCGGACGTGCTGGTGGCCGATCTGACGCGGGTGCGGGTGGAGGCCGGGGCCGGTGGGGAGATCCGGTTGTCGGTCGGTCGGGGGGTGTGACGGGGTCCTCCGGTTGTCGGTCGATCGGGGGGACTGACGGGGCCCTCCGGTTGTCGGTCGATCGGGGGGTGTGACGGGACCCTCCGGTTGCCGGTCGATCCGGGGGCTGACGGGGCTCTCCGGTTGCCGGTCGGTCGGCGGGTGAGGGCGGGCCCTCCGGTTGCCGGTCGGTCGGGGGTGAGACGGCCTTCCCGTTGCGGCCGTGGTTGCGGCCGCCGGCCAGGAAAGAGCCGCCCGTTCCGCGAGCTGAGAGGATCGGGGCATGGTGGACTCGCATCCGGAGATCAACGCCCTCATCGTCGACGCCGTCGACCCCGAGCGGCTCGCGGCGTTCTGGTCCGAGCTGCTGGGGAGGCCGGTCGTCGGACGGACGGGCCCCTATGTGTGGCTGCGGCGGGAGAACGGGCTGGGGATGGGGTTCCAGCGGACCGCCGAGGGCAAGGCCGGCAAGAACCGGATGCACGTCGACCTGGCGTCGCCCGATCCCCTCGCCGAGCAGCGGCGGATCGAGGCGCTCGGCGGGCGCCGGCTCGACGGGTACGACGAGGGCGGGTTCCTGGTGATGGCGGACCCCGAGGGCAACGAGTTCTGTGTGATCCCCGAGGGCCCTGTCGACCTCGACGACGAGGGGCGCGCCCACTACCTCCCGTGACCGCCGGGGTGCGCCCGCTGCACCCCCGTGGTCGTCCCTACGGCTCGCTCGTCTCCGATTCGAGCATCGCCCGCGTCGGCTGGTCGTACACGCCCAGCTCGGAGTCCTGGAGGCCGCGGGCCCACTGGTAGGTGCGCAGGGCGTCCTCCAGCCGGCGGTCGAAGGTGCCGTCGATGTCGCCGTTGTAGAGGTACAACTGGCCCAGCCGGTGCTGGAGTTCGGCCACCTCGGGGCCGGTGTTGCCGCGCTTGAGCACGGGGGGTTCCTCGGGACCGGCTCCGCGTTCCTGGTCCTCGTCCGGCTCCTGGCCCGCGCCCGGGTCCTGCGAGGCCCGCGGGGACGGCGTGGCCCGGACCGGCCCGGAGGCGGTGGGGGAGGGCTCGGCGCTCGACGCGGACGGCGACGGGGATGTGCTCCCGCTCGGCGACGGGGAGGCCGAGGGCGAGGCCGACGGCGAGGTGGACGGGGACTCCGGGGCCGCGGTGACCGCCGTGGGGCTTGGCGCCGGGCCCAGGGAGGCCGCCTCGCTGGTGCGGGCCTCCGGCGGGGCCTCGCGGACGCTCTGCGGCAGGGCGGTGTCCCGCGAGGGGGTGTCGTAGCCCAGCAGCCCCGCCGCCAGGCCGGCCGCGGCGACCACGGCAACCACCGCTCCTGAGGTGGCCAGGAGGACCGTACGGCGCTTGCCGCTTCGCCCGGAGCGGCTGTTGCGGGGGCCCACGAGGGGGTCGGGGTCCGCGTCCGCCGCCGCGAACAGGTTCAGGTCGTGGTCGTCGGGCGGGGAGGGCGGGGGCGCGAGGGGAGTGGTCAGGGGCGTCGGCGGGACTGCCGAGCCGACCGGAGCCGGCACGTCCGTCGTGTCGGCCGGCGTCGACACGTCCGGCGTGCCTGCCGGGGCCGGCGCGCCCGCCGAGGTTGCCGTGCCCGCCGAGGTTGCCGTGCTCGCCGTTCGGGGCCCTCCGGGGGCTCCCTCGGTCTGCCCGCCGGTCCCACCCGCCGACGGCACCGCGGGCAGTCGCCGCGTCGGCTCCGCGTCAGGGTGTGCGGGGCGCGGCTCAGGGCCGCCGGGGGCGTCCAGATCGACGTACGGGCGTATGCGCAGCGGATCGAAGTCCTCCGCCGCGGCCGCCTCCGCCGTACGGGCCTGGAGCAGTGCGTCGGACGCCCGGCGGCCGCAGCCGCAGGACGGGGTGTTGTCCGGTCCGCGGGTCGCCCCGCACTCCGGGCACCGGTGCTCATGGTGGTCTGCCACGCGTCCGTCCCCTCCCCCTCGCGAACACAGAGGATTATGCAGACACCGTCGGTCGCATCCGCCCGAAGCCCCCGGAACAACGGCCTCCATCGTGACTCGACAGGCCATAACGGGACACACCCACCACGATGGAGTGGGTAACGAGAGCTTCGGGAGGTCTCCATGGCCGACGACGCGCACGGGAACACGGGACGAGTGCTCCAGGGGCACCAGGGGCAGGCCGATCCGGAGCACGTCCCCGGCAACGTCCTCGTCTCCATCGGCGCCCTGCTCCTCGGCATGCTGCTCGCCGCCCTCGACCAGACCATCGTCGCCACCGCGCTGCCGACGATCGTCAGCGATCTCGGCGGCCTGGAACACCTGTCCTGGGTGGTCACCGCGTACATGCTGGCCGCGACCGCCGCGACCCCGCTGTGGGGCAAACTCGGCGACCAGTACGGGCGCAAGCGGCTGTTCCAGATCGCCATCGGCATCTTCCTCGTCGGCTCGGCGCTGTGCGGGCTCGCCCAGGACATGCCGCAGCTGATCGCGTACCGGGCGGTGCAGGGCCTGGGCGGCGGCGGGCTGATGGTGCTGTCCATGGCGATCGTCGGCGACCTCGTGCCGCCCCGCGACCGCGGCCGCTACCAGGGCCTTTTCGGTGCCGTCTTCGGCGCGACCAGCGTGCTCGGGCCGCTGCTGGGCGGGCTGTTCACGGAGCATCTGAGCTGGCGCTGGGTGTTCTACGTCAATCTGCCCCTCGGCGTCGTCGCGCTCGCCGTCATCGCCACCGTGCTGCGGCTGCCGCCCAAGTCCACCCGGCACACCATCGACTACCTCGGCACCTTCCTCATCGCCTCCGTCGCCACCTGCCTGGTCCTCGTCGCCTCCCTCGGCGGCACCACCTGGGAGTGGGGTTCACCGCAGATCATCGGGCTCGGGGTGCTGGGCGTGCTGCTGACCGCGGCGTTCGTCGCGGTGGAGCGGCGGGCCGCCGAGCCGGTGCTGCCGCTGAAGCTGTTCCGCATCCGCACCTTCACCCTGTCCGCCGTGATCAGCTTCATCATCGGCTTCGCCATGTTCGGCGCGATGACCTTCCTGCCGACCTTCCTCCAGGTCGTGCACGGCATCAGCCCGACCATGTCCGGTGTGCACATGCTGCCGATGGTGTTCGGCCTGCTGCTGTCCTCGACCGTCTCCGGCCAGATCGTCAGCCGCACCGGCCGCTGGAAGGTCTTCCCCGTCGCCGGAACCGCCGTCACCACCCTCGGCCTGCTGCTGCTCCAGGAACTCGACGAGCACAGCTCGACCGGCGAGATGAGCGCCTACTTCTTCGTCTTCGGCCTCGGACTCGGCCTCGTCATGCAGGTGCTGGTGCTCATCGTGCAGAACGCCGTCGGCTACGAGGATCTGGGCGTCGCCACCTCCGGCGCCACCTTCTTCCGCTCCATCGGCGCCTCCTTCGGCGTCGCCGTCTTCGGTACGGTCTTCGCGAACCGCCTCGCCGACCAGCTCGGCGACGCCTTCCGCGGCGCGGAACTCCCGCCCGGCGTCTCCGCCGACGCCCTCTCCGCCGACCCGCGCGGCATCCAGTCCCTGCCGCCCTCGCTGCGGCCCGCCGCGCTGCACGCCTACGCCTCCTCCATCACCGACGTCTTCCTCTACGCCGCACCCGTCGCCCTCCTCGGCTTCGTCCTGGCCTGGTTCCTGCGCGAGGACCGGCTGCGCGCCTCGGTCACCGCGCCGGACGTCACCGAGACGCTGGCCAGCAACCCGGTCGAGCGGACGTCGTACGACGAGGTCTGCCGTGCGCTGTCGGTGCTGGGCACGCGCGAGGGGCGGCGCGAGGTGTACCGGAAGATCACCGATCGCGCCGGGTACGACCTGCTGCCCGCGGCGAGCTGGCTGCTGCTGCGGATCAAGCGGCACGGGTCCGTGGAGCCGGCCGTGCTGGCGGAGCGCAGCCCCGTGCCGCTGGCGGTGATCATGGAGGCCGCGCGTCAGGTGGAGTCGCGGCGGCTGGCCGTACGGCGGGGCCTGGACCTGATGCTGACCGACTCCGGCCACGAGGTCGCCGACCGGCTGGCCCGGGCCCGCGAGGAGTCCCTCGCCGAGATGCTCGGCGACTGGTGGGGGCCCGACCGGCCGACCGACCTCGTCCAGCTGATCAAGGAGCTCAACGCGGAGCTGTGCGGGTCGGAACGGGAGGAGCCGCATGACGCGAGGCCGGTCACGCGATTCGGCTGAAAGCGGCGCTCACATCAGGTCATTCACAGCAGGTCGTTCACAGCAGGTCGTTCACAGTAGGTCCTTCGTGAACCAGTGGTCGGCGTACGGCTCGTCGTTGTGCCGTTCCGTCTCCCGGTAGCCGAGCCGCGCGTACAGCGCCCGTGCCTCGACGAGGTCGCTGCGGGTGTCGAGGATCATGCGCCCGGCGCCCATCGACCGGGCGGTGTCCTCGGCGGCCGTCACCAGCCGGGCGGCCCCGCCCTTGCCGCGTACGTCCTCCCGCAGGAACACCCGCTTGAGCTCGGCCGTGCGCGGATCCGTCAGACGGATGCCCGCCATGCCGGCCGGCTCACCGTCGTGGCGCGCCAGCAGCAACCGCCCCGCCGGCGGCACCAGACCGTCCACCGCGCCGGCCGCGATCTCCCGTTCCAGCTCGTCGGGGTCGGTGCGGCGGCCCTCGTGCAGCAGGTACCAGCGGTCGCTGACCTCCGTGTAGTAGGCCCGCCACAGCAGGGCGGCGGCCGGGGAGTCGACGGGTTCGGGAGTGATCGTCCAGGAGGTCATGGCGTCATTGTCCGGAGGAGGCGGGCGGACGGCGCAACCGATTTCGGGGCCGTTTCAGGCGGGCCGCGCGGGCAACCCGGCCTTCGGAACGGCCCCGCACGAGGGCCGGCGGGGATCGAGAACCCGGAAGGCATACATGTCCACAGGACTGATCATCGCGTTGATCGTCATCGGGGCGGTCCTGGTCATCGCCCTGGCCGCGTTCCTGGCGCTGCGGGCCCGCCGTACGCACGGCGGCAGCGATCTGCGGCGCCGCTTCGGACCGGAGTACGACCGGACCGTGGCGCGGCACGACGGCGACACCAAGGCAGCCGAGCGTGAGCTGACCGAACGCCTCGAACGCCACGGCGACCTGCGGCCGCAGCCGCTGGACCCCGCCCGGCGCGAGCGCTTCGAGGCCCGCTGGGCCGCCGCGCAGGAGCTGTTCGTCGACGCGCCGCGTGCCGCCGTGTCCGAGGCCGACCATCTGCTCGCCGAGGCCGCGGAGGCCCGCGGCTACCCCGACAGCGGGCACTACGACGACCAGCTCTCCGCGCTCTCTGTCCATCACGCCGAGCACGTCCAGGGCTACCGGCATGTGCACCGCCTCGCCCACGAGCCCGACGGCCAGGACGGCACCGGCCGGGGAGCGGCCACCGAGGAGATGCGCGAGGCCATGGTCGAGGCGCGCGAGCTCTTCGAGGACCTGGTGGGCGCGGGGGCCGGGGGAGCGGACAGGAAGGGGAGTCGAGGGATATGACCGAGGTGACAGGGCGGGCCGGGGGCGGCACCGCCACCCCGCTGCTCGCGCGCGAGGAGTGCGACCGGTTCGAACGGCAACTCCAGCACGCCCTCGCCGAGTTCGTGGACGAGCCTCGGCACGCCGTCGAGGAGGCCGACCGCACCCTTGAGGAACTCGCCGCGCGCTTCACCGACGCCGTCACCCGGCGCCGGCGCACCTTGCGCATGTCCTGGCAGTCCACCGACGCCCCCGGCGGCGCCGCCGACGACACGGAACAGCTCCGCCTCGCCCTCCGCGACTACCGCGAACTCGCCGAACGCCTCCTGCACGACAGCGGCGCCGAGACCTCCGGCAACGGGACGCCGGGAGGCGCGACGATGGGCACGGCGGGCACGGCGGGCACGGCGGGGCCGGGCTCCGGGGAAGGGGCGAGCCGGATGGGCCAGGGCGGCCTGGGTGACCGTATGGCGTCCGGCAGCGGTGACCGTACGGTGTCCAGCACCGGTGACCGTATGGCCCCCGCCTCCGGTGACCCCATGGCCACCGGCGCTCCGCCGCCCGCCACCGGCGAGGAGCGGCAGGCGATGGCGAAGCCGCAGGACGATTCGCCGACGGTGACACCGACGCCGCCCGCGACGGAACATCCGGAACGCCGGGGACGGCCGGGCGACATCGCCTAGCGCCCGGTGACGACAGCCCGTGCGGGCCGGCCGCGTACGACGCCGTCGGCCCGCTCCGGCGTGTCCGCGTCCCGTCTCAGGGGCTGACACGGGACGCCTCCGGCCGGGCAGACTGCCTCCATGACAGCGCGAGTGATGAGCAAGGGCGCCAATGTGCCCGTGGACGCGGCCGTCGTCCGGGTCGAACTGAGCTGGTCCGAGCGGGGCGGCGGGCCGGACGTCGACGCGTCGGCGTTGCTGCTGACGGAGGCCGGACGGGTGCGGGACGACGGTGACTTCGTCTTCTACAACCAGCCCCGGCACGCCTCCGGCGCCGTGACCCACGTCGGCAAGCGAGCCGCCGGCGGGGTCATGACCGACACGGTCGAGGTGAACCTGGGCGCGCTGGAGAGCGGTGTCGCGCGCGTGGTGCTGTGCGCGTCGGCCGACGGCGGCACGTTCGGCCAGGTGGCCGGGCTGACCCTGCGGCTCCTCGACGCGGCGGGGCAGGGGGAGGTGGCCCGCTTCGAGATGACGGCCGGGACGGAGACGGCCTTCATCGGCGGGGAGCTCTACCGGCGCGAGGGGCGCTGGAAGTTCCGCGCCGTCGGCCAGGGCTACGCCTCCGGACTCGCGGGACTGGCCACCGACTTCGGGATCACCGTCGACGACGAACCGACCCCCGCCGCCACCCCGTCACCGGCCCCCGCCGCCACCCCGGCACCGGCCCCGCCCTCCGGTGCGGCCTCCGGCCCCCGCCTCACCAAGGGCGAGGAACGGCTCCCCGTCGACATGCGCAAACGGCTGTCCCTGCGCAAGGAGCAGGTCGCCGTCAGCCTGCGCAAACACGGTGCGGCCGACGTCACCGCACGGGTGATCCTGGTGCTGGACGCCTCCGGTTCGATGGCGTTCCTCTACTCCGGCGGCGTGGTGGCGGACGTCGTCGAACGCATGGCGGCGGTCGCCGCGCAGCTCGACGACGACGGCGAGATGCAGGCGTGGACCTTCGCCAGCAACGCGGCCCGGTTGCCGGACCTCCGGCTGGGCGAACTGCCCGAGTGGCTGCGGCTGCATGTGCGCGTGGGGGAGATCGGTCTGTTCCGGCGCGGCAAGAAGGCCAGGAAGGGGCTGGAGGAGGGGCAGGTCGACATGCGGTCGGTCGGCATCCAGAATGAGGAACAGAAGGCGATCGCCGAGGTCAGACGGTATGTGCGGGAGAACCCCGCGCCCGTGCCCACCCTGGTGCTGTTCTTCTCCGACGGCGGTGTCTACCGTGACGCGGCGATCGAGAAGGAGCTGCGCGAGGCCGTCGAGGAGCCGATCTTCTGGCAGTTCGTCGGCCTGGGCCGCTCGAACTACGGCGTGCTGGAACGGTTCGACACCCTGCCCGGGCGGCGCGTCGACAACGTGGGCTTCTTCGCGGTGGACGACATCAGGACAGTCCCCGACCAGGAGCTCTACGACCGGCTGCTGTCGGAGTTCCCGTCCTGGATCACCGCCGCCGGGCGGGCGGGCATTCTCTGAGGCGTCGGTCCCCGGGGCCGTAGGGTCCCCGGTCCGGCTCAGGCCCCGGCGTTCTCCTCGTGGGCCGCGCGCCACTGCCGTACGACGTCCTCCACGTCGTACGGCTTCAGGCCGAGCGGAGGTCCGGGGGGCGGACGGAACATCATGTCGCGGATCTTGGCGTTGATCGTCTCGACGATGCGGCGGACACTCTGCTCGGACGGAGCCCCCACGGCCGCGGCGAGGGCGTCCTCGGCCTCCTTGCGCAGGGCCAGGGTCGGAGGGAGCACGGCGAGACCTTCGCGGGCCATCTTCCGCTTGACCCACCACAGTTCGTCGTAGGGCTGCTCGACATCGCTCGGCAGGGGCTTGCCCGCGCCCGGCAGCCGGGCGAAGTCACCGCGGGCCTCCGCCTCGCGTATCTGTTTGTCCGTCCAGGACTCGAAGCTCATCCCCGGTGGCTTTCGCTCAGTCATGAGCCCATTGTGCCGGACGGGATACGGCCGGGCGTTTTAGTATGCGGCGGCGGCGCACCGACCCGGCCGCTGCTCAAGTACCTCTCAAGGGGAGCGCACGTGCTCGAACTGACCATGGCCACCGTCTCCGGGGCGGACGCGGGAGCCACGGCCGGAATGCTGATGGCGGACGCGCCCAGCGAGCCCGGCGCGGTGCTGCGGGTGGGCCGCGACAAGTCCGTGTGCCGTCTGGCGACGCCGGAGGACTGGTTGTTCGTCTCGCGGGTGCACCTGGAGTTCAGCTGCGGTGCCGACGGGGTGTGGCAGGTGACCTGGCTGCGCGGTTCGCAGGCGGAGCCGTCGTCGGAGGTACGGCTCGCCATCGGCGAGTACGCGCAGACGATCACCTACGGCGGTACGGTGCGGCTGCCGCGCGGCGGCAACGGCGAGATCGTGGTCCAGGACCGCACCGCGCCGCGCAGCGTCAACGTCGGCTTCTACCACGAGGTCTGACGGGCGGTTCGGCCCCCGCGGCCGACCGGACCGGTTCTCCTGCGCGACCTGACGGGCCGTCGGGGTTACGCCAGTACCCGGGCCAGCGCGAAACCGTCCCAGCCCTTCTCGCCCACCGTCTGCACCGCCGTGCCGGTCAGTCTCGGGTGGGAGGCGATGAGGTCGAGCGCGGCGCGGGTGCCCTGGACGTCGGGCGCGGTGCTGTCGGCGTCGAGGACGCGGCCCCCGCGGACCACGTTGTCGAGGACGATCAGGCTGCCCGCGCGGGTGAGTCGCAGCGCCCACTCCACATAGTGCAAGTTGTTGGCCTTGTCGGCGTCGATGAAGACCAGGTCGAAGGGCGGCGGGTTCTCGTCGGCCAGCCGGGGCAGGGAGTCCAGGGCCGCGCCGACCCGGACCTCGGCGACCTTGTCGAGTCCCGCGCGGGCGAGGTTGCGGGTGGCGATCTCGGCGTTGCGCGGCTCGTACTCCAGGGAGATCAGCCGGCCGTCCTCCGGGAGCGCGCGGGCCAGCCAGATGGTGCTGTAACCGCCGAGCGTGCCGATCTCCAGGATCGTGCGGGCGCCCTGGATCCGGGCGAGGAGGTGCAGCAGCTTGCCCTGGGGCGCGGAGACGGCGATGGGCGGCAGGCCGGCGGCCTCGCTGTCGCGCCGGGCCGCCTGGAGCGCCTCGTCGTCCGGGGAGAGACGAGAGGCGAGGTAGGCGTCGACCGCGTGCCACTGCTCCGACTGACTCATGCGTCCGTGCCCTTTCCTATATTCATTAGAATCCCTAACTAGCTACTCTAACGAATGTAGTGGGCCACCGGTTCCCGCGCCTCTCATTTCACGCCCCCGGCGTTTCCACCGGCCTCCCCGGACGCGGACGCCGACGGGACCGGATCGCGAGCACGGCCACCGCGCCGGCCGCCGTCAGCGCGCCGCCCACCGTCAGCAGCCACGCCGGGACGCCCGCGACCGTGAGCAGCCGGTCCTCGTAGACCACCTCCTGGTACGGGGTGTCCGTCGCCGCCCTGGTCAGCTCGTGGTCGCCGGAGATCCGCGACGGCTCCGGGAACTCCTGTGCCAGGGCGGTCAGATACGGCGTGCCCTGCGCCAGGCGCGCCAGCGGGCCCGCGTCGGCCGTCCAGATCCGCCCGGCGAACGTGACCTGCGGCCGCTCGCCGCCGATCCGCGAGCGCGGCTCCATGCGGTGGTCGGCGAGGACGTACAGGCCCAGCGACTGCGGGGTGGCCGCCAGCCGGGACAGCCGCATCGGGTACACGGGTTCCTCGGCGGCGAAGGTGAGGTGGAGGGGGTCGAGGGCGCCGGTGAGGGCGGAGCCGGTTCCGGACGGGCCGGCGGCGGGGCTCGGCGTACCCGAGGGCGCACCCGAGGCCGTGTCCGGGGCCGGGCTCGACGGCGTACCCGAGGCCGTGTCCGTGGGCGCCCCGGCCGTCGTCTCCGGCGCCAGCCGGACCGCCACGTACTCCCAGCGCATCCGCACATACGGCCGCAGCGCCTCGCGCAGGCGGTCGGGGAAGGTGAAGCCGTTCTCGCGCAGCCAGCCGTCCAGGGCGTCCGGGTCCGTGGCGGTGAGCCGGGCCACGTCGAACGGGCCGAGCCGCTGCCGGCCGACCACGCCCACGCCGGGGGCGGCCCCCTCGGCGGACGGCGGCGCCCCGGCCAGGTCGCCGTCCTCGACGAACGGCCAGTCGCCGTGGCGCGGCCAGAAGTAGTGCCGGTCGCGGTGGACGGGCGCGGTGGCGTCCGCCAGCTCCTCGAAGAGGCCCGGATCGCCCAGCCGTACCGTCGCCCGGTGCGGCACCGGCATGATCCAGGCGGCCCGCCGGGCGTCACCGCTCACGGTCAGCCGCATCACGATCTGCTCCTGGCGCCCGTCCCAGCGCACCACGGACTCCTCGCGGTCCACCCGCACCCGCTGCCGCTCGTCCGGCACCATCGCGCCGCAGCCGCACGCGTACGCCGGTGCCACCAGCTGCGTACCGAGCTGCACGCCGAGCAGCCCCAGGACGAGCGCCAGCAGACGCAGCCGTACGCGCGCGCGTGACCGCCCGAACAGGAAACCGGACATTCCCCCACGCCCTCCGTAGAGCCGACTACGACCTTCGGACGACACACTCGGAAGATCCGGTTCCCGGGAACCCGGCCGCCGTCGGTCCTCGTTCTATCGTCATCCGGACAAAAGGCGGACCGACGTCAGGTGAAGCGGGGACGGCCTGCGTCTGTCTCCGGGGTGGTGCGAGCCCCCTGGGGTTCGCAGAGGCAGCTCATGTACGGGATGTGTGGACGGACGGGGCGGGAGGCCGACGAGGCGTGGCGAATGCGGAGCACAGTGGGCGACCGGCGGAAGCCTTCGGAGCGACAGCCGTCGGCACGGCCCGGACCCGTCTGCGCGCGGCCAGAGTCGGCCTGTGGCTGGTCGCCGCGGTCCTCGGAGTACGGCAGATGGCCGTCGTCGTCGGCTCGCCCGAGGGGGAGCGGCTGACCGACCTGGAGACCTGGGTGGGCCCGGACGGCGTCCTGCACGTCGAGGGCTCGCTCTACGACTCCACCCGGTTCACGGGCACGCCGTTCAGCGGTCTGGTCCTCAAGCCCCTCACCCGTTCGGCGGAACAGGCCCTCGGCTGGTGCTGGACGTTCGGCACGCTGTTACTCGTGGCCGCGCTCGGCCTGATCGCCGCGCGGGCCCTGCCCCAGCCTGCCGGGCGGCGCACCTCGCTGTTCGCCGCGCCCGTGGCGATCTGCCTGCTGATGCTGTCGCTGCCGGTACGCAACACCCTCTGGCTCGGCCAGACCAGCATCATCCCCGTCCTGCTCGTCCTGCTCGGCTGTTTCGCCGTACGCGGTCAGCGGGCCGGCGGCGCCCTGATCGGCCTGGCCGCGGCCCTGCAGCCGACGCTGCTGCTGTTCGCGCCGCTGCTGTGGTTCACCGAGAGACGCAGGGCCGCCGCGTCCGCCGGCGTCACCTTCGCGGCCGTCACGGCACTGGCCTGGGCGGCGATGCCGCACGACTCGTACACCTACTGGGTCCACCACATCGCGGGCGCGGGCCTCGGCGGCAGGGCCGACGACCTCGCCAACCAGTCGCTGCACGGAGCCCTGCTCAGAGCCGGCCTCTCCGGCCCGCTGGAGATCGCCCTGTTCCTGGTGCTCGGCGCCGCCGTCGCCGCCCTCGGCCTGCGCCGGGCGGTGCGCTACGCCCGCGACGGACAGCTGCTGCTCGCCGTGGCGATCACGGGGTGCGCGGCCATCGTCGTGGCGCCCACGGCCTGGCAGCACCAGCTCCTGTGGGTGCTGCTCGGGGTGGTCGGCCGGGTCGGCAAGCGGGCCTCGGACCGCTCTGTGTGGCCGGTGGCCGTCATCCTGGTGATGACCCTGCCGGCGAAGATGATGCTGCCGAACATGGCGGCCCTGCACCCGCTGCGGGACAACATGGTCCTGCTCGCGGCACTGCTCGCGGCGACGGCCCTGCCGTTCCTGTCCCGGACCTCGCCGTACTACCAGGAACCGATCCCCACCCGGTACGCCCCCCAGGCCCCCGCCCGCTGGCGGCACGTCCCCCTGCTGCCGTTCCTGCGCAGGGTGCTCACCCGCCCCAACCTCCTCCTGGAACTGCTCCTCATCCGCGTGACCTACGCCGCCTACCAGCAGGTCCGGCTGGCGGCGACCGGCGGCAGCAACTCGGCGGGCCGGGCGCGGGCGGAGGAGCACGGCGAGCAGATCCTGTCGGTCGAGCGCTTCCTGCACATCGACATCGAGCACGCCGTCAACCACGCCGTCGTGAAGATCGACTGGCTGCGCGACTTCTTCGACTTCTACTACACGTCGTTCCACTTCGCGGTCCCGCTCACGGTCCTCGGCCTCCTCTACTGGCGCCGCCCCGCCGACTACCGCTGGGCCCGCTCCACCATCGGCCTGACCACCCTCCTCGCCCTGGTCGGCTTCTGGCTCTACCCCCTCGCCCCGCCCCGCCTCATGCCCACCCTCGGCATCATCGACACGGTCCACGGCGTCCAGGACTTCTCCCAACCCGACTACGGCACGCTGACCGCCCTCACCAACCAGTACGCCGCCATGCCCTCCCTCCACTTCGGCTGGTCCCTGTGGTGCGGCCTGGTCATCGCCGTCGTCGCCCCGAAGCTCTGGATGAAGGCACTGGGGCTGCTGCATCCCCTGTTCACCGTCTCGGCCATCGTCGCCACCGGCAACCACTGGATCCTCGACGCGGTCGGCGGCGCGGTGGTCGTCCTCGCGGGCTTCGGACTGGCGTACGTGTTCCAGGGGCCCAGAGCACGTACGGCGGTCGCGGCGGCCGAAGAGAAGGAGCGCACAGCGGTGAAGAGCTAGCCGGGGCGGGCTCGGGCGGAGTCACAGACGCTGGATGATCGTGCCGGTGGCCAGAGCGCCGCCCGCGCACATGGTGATCAGGGCGAACTCCTTGTCGGCGCGCTCCAGTTCGTGCAGGGCCGTGGTGATGAGGCGGGCGCCGGTCGCGCCGACCGGGTGGCCCAGGGCTATGCCGCCGCCGTTGACGTTGACCTTGTCCAGGTCCTGCTCGAAGACCTGGGCCCAGCTCAGCACCACGGAGGCGAAGGCTTCGTTGATCTCCACGATGTCGATGTCCCGGAGGGACATGCCTGCCTTCCCCAGGACCGCCTTGGTGGCGTCGATCGGGCCGTCCAGGTGGAAGTGCGGGTCGGCGCCCACCAGGGCCTGGGCGACGATCCGCGCGCGGGGCCTGAGCTTCAGCGCGCGGGCCATCCTCTTCGACGCCCACATGATGGCCGCCGCCCCGTCGGAGATCTGGGACGAGTTGCCCGCGGTGTGGACGGCCGCCGGCATCACCGCTTTGAGCCCGGCCAGGGCCTCCAGGGAGGTGTCGCGGAGGCCCTCGTCCTTGTCGACCAGGCGCCACATGCCCTGACCGGCGTACTGCTCCTCCTCCGTCGTCGGGACCTGGACGGCGAAGGTCTCGCGCTTGAAGCGCTCCTCGGCCCAGGCGGTGGCCGCGCGCTGCTGGGACATCAGGCCCAGGCGGTCGACGTCCTCGCGGGTGAGGCCGCGGCGGTGGGCGATGCGTTCGGCGGCGTGGAACTGGTTGGGGAGGTCGACGTTCCACTCGTCCGGGAAGGGCTTGCCCGGGCCGTGCTTGCTCGCCGAGCCGAGCGGGACGCGGGACATCGACTCCACGCCGCAGGAGATGCCCACGTCGATGACGCCCGCCGCGATCATGTTGGCGGTCATATGGCTTGCCTGCTGGGAGGAGCCGCACTGGGCGTCGACCGTCGTCGCGGCCGTCTCGTAGGGCAGGCCCATGGCCAGCCAGGCCGTGCGTGCGGGGTTCATGGTCTGTTCACCGGCGTGGGTGACGGTGCCGCCGACGATCTGCTCGACGCAGTCGGCGGGGATGCCGGTGCGGCCCAGGAGTTCGCGGTAGGTCTCGCCGAGGAGGTAGGCGGGGTGGAGGTTGGCGAGCGCGCCGCCGCGCTTGCCGATGGGGGTGCGGACGGCTTCCACGATCACGGGTTCGGCGGCCATGGGTGCGGGTCCTCTCGGAGAGGGGGCACAGAACTGGTACGTGTTCTAGTTCCGCTCGTAGTCTGCTGATGTGATGCCGGTCACCGCAAGGGTCTTGCAGGTTGCAGGCGGCCGAACTACCTTCTCCGCACCCTGTATCTGATGAACCGTCAGACAAGTGGTCAGATGGCTGGAGCCGCCGATGCCCTGTCCAGCGCTACCCGACGGGTTCGACTTCACCGACCCCGACCTGCTGCACCACCGAGTGCCCCTGCCGGAGTTCGCCGCGCTACGCCGGGCCGAACCGGTCTGCTGGATCCCGCAGTCGGGCAATGCGGCCGGCTTCCAGGACGAGGGCTACTGGGCCGTGACCCGGCACGCCGACGTCAAATACGTCTCCACGCACCCCGAGGTCTTCTCCTCCACCCTCAACACCGCGGTCATCCGCTTCAACGAGCACATCGAACGCGACCGGATCGACGCCCAGCGGCTGATCCTGCTCAACATGGACCCGCCCGAGCACACCCGTGTACGGCAGATCGTGCAGCGCGGGTTCACGCCCCGGTCGGTCCGGGCGCTGGAGGAGCGGCTGCGCGAGCGGGCGCGGGCGATCGTCGCCGGGGCGCGCGCCAGGGCCGGGGACTTCGACTTCGTCACCGAGGTGGCGTGCGAGCTGCCGCTCCAGGCCATCGCGGAACTGATCGGCGTACCGCAGGACGACCGCGCGAAGATCTTCGAGTGGTCGAACCGGATGATCGCCTACGACGATCCGGAGTACGCCGTGACGGACGAGGTCGGCGCGCAGTCGGCCGCCGAGATCATCGCGTACGCCATGAACATGGCCGCCGAGCGCAAGCGGTGCCCGGCGCAGGACATCGTCTCGACGCTGGTGGCGGCGGAGGACGAGGGGAACCTCGCCTCGGACGAGTTCGGGTTCTTCGTGCTGATGCTGGCGGTGGCGGGCAACGAGACGACCCGCAACGCCATCACGCACGGGATGCACGCCTTCCTCACCCACCCCGAGCAGTGGGAGCTGTTCAAGCGGGAGCGGCCGGGCACGGCCGCGGAGGAGATCGTGCGCTGGGCGACACCCGTCGTCGCCTTCCAGCGCACGGCCACCCAGGACACCGAGCTCGGCGGGAAGCGGATCCGCAAGGGAGACCGGGTCGGCCTCTTCTACGCCTCGGCCAATCACGACCCGGAGGTCTTCGAGCGCCCGGACGACTTCGACATCACCCGTGACCCGAACCCGCACCTCGGGTTCGGCGGGGGCGGACCCCACTTCTGCCTCGGCAAGTCGCTGGCGGTGCTGGAGATCGACCTCATCTTCGACGCGCTCGCGGACGCCATGCCGGGGCTGCGGCTCGTGGGTGAGCCGCGGCGGCTGCGGTCGGCGTGGATCAACGGGGTGAAGGAGCTGCGGGTCAGCGCGCGGTGACGCCGGGGTGCGCGCAAGCGGCGGGTACGCGAGAGCGGCGGCCCCGGGGATCGGGGGCCGCCGCCGTCGTGCGAGCGGTGGGTGGCTGAGCCGGTGGCTCAGTACCAGCCGTTGGCCTGCCAGAAGTTCCAGGCGCCGACCGGGCTGCCGTAGCGGGAGTTCATGTAGTCCAGACCCCACTCGATCTGGGTGGCGGCATTGGTCTTCCAGTCGGAGCCGGCCGAGGCCATCTTGGAGCCGGGCAGGGCCTGGACCAGGCCGTAGGCGCCGGAGGACGGGTTGGTGGCGTCGACGTCCCAGCCGCTCTCGTGCTCGACGATGTTCGCGAATGCCTGGTACTGCGCGGCGTTCGGGATCATCTGCTTCGCGATCGCCTGGGCCTCGGTCTCGGAAGCCATCGGGGCGGCCTGCGCGGGAGCCGCGGAGAGCGCGATGCCGGCGGCGGCGGTGGCCACGGCGGCGGTGGTGAGGGCCTTCTTCGGGGACAGGGCGCGGCGGAAGCGGGCGAAAGACAAGGGAGAACCTTTTCGTCGGGGGCGTTGCGGCCGCTGCACTCCCGTGATGTCCGGGACATGCGTCGGCGCCGAGGCCCGTGGGGCACGTCGGCGCCGTGCGACGTCATCCAGAGAAGCAGGCCCGCCCGGGGTCCGCAATCACCCCTTTTACTAGTGGCGGCCGCATTCGCGCCGAAGGTCGTTTGTGTGATGTGGCTCTCAATCCGCAGGTCAGAGGGCCTAACGATGCGTACATGACAGTCCGTTTTGTCTACTATGTCGACTCGTTGGTGACGTGGGTCATGTGGGGTGCTTCACCCGTTCCCTCACGGCTCGTGGCGACGGGGTCACCGAGCGGGGCCGTCGAATGTGACCGGCGCCTCGAAAGCGGCCCGGCGGGTGCCGCGGCGCAGCGCCTTGAGGATCGTCGGACCGAGGGTGACGGTCAGGACGACCGTGCAGACGGCCCGGCCGAGGTCCCAGCCGAGGGAGGTGGTCACGACGTAGACCAGGAAGCGGGCGAGGTTGGCGAGGGGGCCGGCGTCCGCGTCCGGGGCGATGAGCGCGGCCTCGGGGTTCAGGAAGGGCCAGCCCTGCATGTTCATCACCAGGCCGTAGCCGAAGGAGGCCACCACCCCGTACCCCGCCAGCAGCAGGATCTCCGCCCGGCCGCGCAGCCGGTCCGCGCCCGGCAGAAGCCCCGCGCCCAGCGTGAACCAGCCGAGGGAGAGCATCTGGTACGGCATCCAGGGGCCGACCCCGCCGGTCAGCAGGGACGACGCGAACATCGTGACGCAGCCGAGGACGAAGCCGAAGCCGGGGCCGAGGACTCTGCCGCTGAGCAGCATCAGGAAGAACATCGGCTCCAGGCCGGCGGTGCCCGCGCCGATCGGGCGCAGGGCCGCTCCGGCCGCCGCCAGGACGCCCAGCATCGCCACCGCCTTCGGGCCGAGGCCGGACTCCGCGATCGTCGCCGCCACCACCGCGACCAGCAGGACCAGCAGGCCCGCGAACAGCCAGGGCGCGTCCTGGGCGTGCGCGAACGCGGCCGACTCCGGCGGGGCGAAGAACGGCCAGGTCAGGGCCGCCACGCCGACCGCGCTCACCAGGGTGAGGGCGGTGATCGAGCGGGGGCCCAGGCGGACGGCCCGAGGGCGGCGGCCGTCACCCGCGCCGGCCTTGCCGGTCCTGCCGGTCCTCGCCGTGCCCGCCCTGCCGGTCTCGCCCGTCCTGCTCATGCGAGCGCCTCCCGCACCTGGGCGACCGTGAGCCACTTCTGCGGGGCGAGGATCTTGGCCACCTGCGGGGCGTAGGAGGGGGAGGACATCACCACGTCCGCCGCCGGGCCGTCGGCTATCACCTCGCCGTCGGCGAGCAGCACCACCCGATCGGCCAGCTCGGCCGCCAGTTCCACGTCGTGCGTGGCCAGCACGATCGCGTGGCCCTCGGCGGCCAGGCCGCGCAGCAGGACGACCAGGCGGGCCTTCGCCGCGTAGTCGAGACCGCGGGTCGGCTCGTCGAGCAGCAGGAGAGGAGGGCGGGCGGTGAGGACGACGGCCAGGGCCAGGGAGAGGCGCTGGCCCTCGGAGAGGTCGCGCGGGTGGGTGTCGTCCGCCACGTCCGGCAGCAGCTCCGAGACCAGGGCCCGGCAGGTGCCCGGTTCGGCGCCTGCGTCGCGGTCGGCCTGCGCGCACTCGCCGGCGACCGTGTCGGCGTAGAGGAGGTCGCGCGGCTCCTGCGGGACCAGGCCGACCTTGCGGACCAGTTCGCGGGGCGGTGTGCTGTGCGGGACGGCTCCGCCGGTGCGGACCGTGCCCCGGGCGGGCTCCAGGAGGCCGACCAGGGTGGAGAGCAGCGTGGACTTCCCGGCGCCGTTGCGGCCCATCAGGGCGATCGTCTCGCCGGGGGAGACGGTGAGATCCACGGTGCGCAGCGCGGGGACACGGCCGCGCCGGACGGCGAGCGAGCGGACCTCGGCGACGGGGGACGGGGTGTCGGGGGCCGGGGTGGTGCGGCGGCCCGCGAAGAGGCGACGGGCGCGGGGCAGGACGGCCGGGCGTGCGCCGG
This sequence comes from Streptomyces sp. enrichment culture, assembly GCF_964272895.1. Taxonomy (GTDB): domain Bacteria; phylum Actinomycetota; class Actinomycetes; order Streptomycetales; family Streptomycetaceae; genus Streptomyces. Next base: position 2,288,560 of record NZ_OZ186832.1, on the reverse strand, counting down.
CGGCTGCCCGGCCGGTGGCGGTGGCCGCGTCGGGGCGGCGGGGTGCGGGGGTGTGCTCGGCGGGGGGCTGCTCCGGCTGGCGGAGTGCGCGGAGACGCTCGGCGGGCGGCTCCGCGGCCTCCCGGCCGGCCGGCGCCGGCTCCCGCCCGGCCAGCCGCTCCCGCAGGTCCGCCGCCCTGCGGCGGGCGTCGCGGACGGTGAGGGGCAGGGGCGACCAGCCGGCCGTGCGGCCCAGTTCCACGACCGGGGGGAAGACCGGGGAGACGGCCATCACCTCGGCCGGGGTGCCGAGGACCGGCGCGGCGCCCGGCGCGGGGAGCAGGAGGATGCGGTCGGCGTAGTGGATGACGCGCTCCAGGCGGTGCTCGGCCAACAGGATCGTCGTACCGAGGTCGTGCACGAGCCGCTGGAGGACGGCGAGGACCTCCTCCGCGGCGGCCGGGTCGAGGGCGGAGGTCGGCTCGTCCAGGACGAGGACGCTCGGGTGTGCGGTGAGGACGGACCCGATGGCGACCCGCTGCTGCTGGCCCGCGGAGAGGCCGGCGAGGGCGCGGTCGCGCAGCCCCGCCAGGCCCAGGAGGTCGAGGGTCTCCTCCATGCGGCGGCGCATCACGTCGGGCGCGAGGCCCAGGGACTCCATGCCGTAGGCGAGCTCCTCCTCCACGGTGTCCGTCACGAAGTGCGAGCGCGGATCCTGGCCCACCGTGCCGACCACGTCGGCCAGATCGCGCGGCTTGTGCGTACGGGTGTCACGGCCCGCGACCGTGACCCGGCCGCGCAGGGTGCCGCCGGTGAAGTGCGGGACCAGGCCGCCGACCGCGCCGAGGACGGTGGACTTGCCGACCCCGGACGGGCCCACGAGGAGGACGAGTTCGCCCTCGGGCACCTCCAGGTCAACGCCCCGCACGGAGGGCTCGCACGCCCCCTCGTACGTCACGGAGACATCCTCGAAACGGATCACGACGGCTCCTCGGACTTCACGGCGGGTGGCGGGCTGACGAACGCGGGCAGCAGGCCCAGCAGACAGGCCGCCGCGGGCCACAGCGGCAGCTCGGGCGCGACGATCGGGACGACACCCGGATTCAGCACGGCCGGGTCACGGCTCGCGGCCAGCACCAGCAGCGCGGCGACCCCGGCTCCCGAACCGGCGGCCAGCAGGGCCCGTACGTCCCAGCGGTCGGGGCGGTAGCGGGTGCGCGGGGTGCGGCGGCCGCCCAGCACGAGCCCGGCGAGCGCGGCCACGACCCCGGCCAGCAGCACCGGCAGCCCGTAGGTGCCGCCCCCGGCGGTCAGCACGCCGTACGTGCCCGCGCACACGCCCAGCAGCCCGGTCACGGTGAGCGCGGCGGTCGTACGGCGGACCGCTGCCGTCACCCGGACGGTACGGCCGTAACCGCGGGAGTCCATCGCGGCGGCGAGGGCGACCGAGCGCTCCAACGCGCCCTCCAGCACCGGCAGCCCCACGTGCAGCAGGCCGCGCAGGCCCCGGTCGGGGCGGCCGCGCAGCCGGCGGGCGGCGCGCAGCCGCTGCACGTCCGCGACGAGGTTCGGGGCGAAGGTGAGGGCGACGACCACCGCGACGCCCGCCTCGTACAGCGCGCCCGGCAGGGACTTCAGCAGCCGGGAGGGGTTGGCGAGGGCGTTCGCGGCGCCGACGCAGATGAGCAGCGCGGCCATCCGCAGGGCGTCGTAGAGGGCGAACACCACGCCCTCGGCGGTCACCCTGCCGCCCAGGCGGACGCCCTGCGCCCAGTCGGGAAGCGGCAGTTCGGGCAGGCGCAGCAGGACGGTGGTGCCCTGGACGGGCGAGCCGAGGAAGACGGCGAACGCCAGCCGGACGGCGATGACGACCAGCGCCAGCTTCACGAACGCGCCGTACGAACGGGCCCAGGGGGCGTCGGGGCGGCGGACCGCCACGACATACCCGGAGACGGCGACGAGCAGGCCGAGCAGCAGCGGGTTGGTGGTGCGGGAGGCGGCGACGCCCAGCCCGAGCGCCCACAGCCACCACGCACCGGGGTGCAGCGGCCTGCCGTCACGCACGGCGGCGTGCCTGCCAGAGCGCCGCCGCGCCGAGCAGCACGACCACGCCGATCCCGCCGATCAGGCCGAGGGAGGGCCCGCTGCCGGTGTCCTTCCGCTCGCCCTCGGGGGACGTGTCACCGGCGGACACCTGCTCTCCGCAGCCCTGGCGCGGGTAGCCCGCGATGGCGCACAGCAGGGCGTTGGTGTCGTAGCGCAGCGGCTTGGCCACGGTGGCCAGGGCCTCGGCGGTCGTCGCGTCGTCGGGGACGCTCGCGCACACCCTGCGGGCGGGCGGCGGTGTCTCGCCGGAGGGGGCGTCGGCGGGCGTACCGAAGTCGAGGACGAGGGCGACGCGCTTCTTGCCCTGGCGGGCCGGGGTGTCCGCGCAGATCGCCGCGAAGTCGGCGGTGCCGCGCGGCTGGTCGGCGTCCTGGGAGTCCTCGCTGACCGCGAACCGGAAGCCCTGCACGTCCCCGTCGGAGGGGCGGGCGGTGGCAGGGCCCTGGGTGGCGTAGACCCAGCGGGAGCCGTCGCGGTCCCAGAACGACCAGTAGCGGTAGCCGGCGGCGTGGGCGGGTACGGCCGCACCCGCGAACAGCAGCGCGGCCAGCAGCGCGAGGAGGGTACGGCGGATCACGGCTGGGGCTTCTTGCGGGCGCTGATCAGGAAGCCGATGCCGATGCCGCCGACGAGGCCGACGCCGATGATCCACCAGACGCTGACACCCTCGCCGTCGTCGTCCTTCTGGTCCTCCTTCTTCGTGGGGGACGTGTCGGGGGACTTCGAGGGACTGTCCTGCGCCGCGGGCGCCGGGCCGGTGGCGTTGAGCAGGGCGACCAGGTCCGCGCCGCCGAAGTCGCGCGGGTCGAGGCCGGCGGCACGGGCGGCGAGGACGAGCTGGGCGTAGGCGGCGGGGCCGGACTGCTCGGCCCACTTCAGGGCGTTGGCCTCCAGCCAGCGGGCGGAGGCGGTGGCCTCCTTGCCGAACCCGGCGGCGGCGAGGGCGACGACCGCGTCGGCGGTGTTGCCGTAGTCGGGCTGGGCCTCGGCGCCGGGCATGGCGGACTTCAGGTGCTTGTCCTCGGCCAGGGACCGGACGAGCCAGGAGGCGCCGTTGAAGGCGGTGTCGACGACGGCGTCGTCCGGGGAGCCGGGCTTCGTGCAGGCGGGCTCGGACTGCGCGTCGCCGGGCTCCTGCCCGCCGCCCAGGGGGTTGCCGATCAGGGCGGTGACGGCCGCGGCGGTGGCGTCCGCGTTGGCGGCGAGCCCGCCCTTCTTGTCCGGCTGGTAGGCGAAGGCGCCCGCGTCCTTGCCGGTGCAGGGCAGGGCGAGCTTCAGGAGGGCGTCGTACGGGGACTTGCCGTTCTTGCGGACCTTGCTGCTGCCGGACTCGTCGGCGACGTCGAGCGCCCCGATGACCACGGAGGTGGAGTTCGCGTCGCTGGGGCCGCCCGGCGTGTAGCCCCAGCCGCCGTCCGTGTTCTGCACCGACTTCAGCCAGGTGACGGCCTTGGCCGTGGCGGCCTTCGCGTCCTTGCGGCCGGGGACGCCGGCGAGGGCCTGGACGGCGGCGGCCGTGCTGTTGGTGTCGACCATCGTCCTGGCGTCGCAGGGCTTGCCCGGCTCGGCGCGGAACGCGGCGAACGCGCCGTTGGCGCACTGCTGTCCGGCCAGCCAGTCGACGGCCTTCTTCGCGGGCGTCACGCCCTGGTCCAGCTGGGCCAGGATCGCCAGCGACTGCCGCCAGACGCCGTCGTAGGTCGGGTCGCCGGTCCCGTACAGCCCGTCGGGGAGCTGCACCGACGGCGACGGCGAGGGGGATGCGACGGCGGGCGTGGCGGTGCCGAGTACGGCGACGGCGGCCAGGGCCGCGGCGCTGCGGCGGACGTTCATGATCGGCGGGTGCCTCTCCCCTAGGGGAGCCGGACAGCACGGGAGGACCCCGGGCGGCTCGGCTCCGTAGACCTCGACGGTGCGTGAGCCGTTTCACGTACGTACCGGGCGATCCGGCTCGCCGGCCCTCGTCGGGCAATGGCTCACGGTTGCGGGTCAGCGCCGGATTTGCACCGGCTTCCCCCTGTACGCGTGTGATGACGACGCGGCCACTTTACCGGCCCGTACGGAACGGGCCGAGGGCGTGGGTGCCGCGCCGGGTCCGCCGGGGCTCATGACGACGCGGCGATGTACGCGACCGGCTCGCTGCCCGGCACCGGCTCCGCGCGGCCCTGCTTGACCAGGTGGCGCAGGTGGGCCTCGGCCTCGGAGACGGCGATGGTGCGGGAGGCGTGGGGGAGTTGCGCCCAGGGGCGGTTCCAGTCCATGCGCTCGGCCAGCTGCCAGGGGGTCAGGGGCCGGTCGAGGAGGCGGAGGAGGCCGGTGAGGCGGGCCTCGTGGTGGGCGAGGAGCCGGTCGACTCGGGAGGCCGCGCCGGTGAAGGCGTGCTGGTGGGCGGGGAGGATCTCGGCGGGGGCGAGGCGGGCGACGCGTTCGAGGGAGTCGAGGTAGTCGCCGAGCGGATCGGTGACGACGGTGTCGTCCGGGTCCTCGTAGAGACCGATGTGCGGGGTGATGCCGGGGAGCAGATGGTCGCCGGAGAAGAGGCGGCCGCGGCCGGGGAGACCGGCCGGGTGGCGCTCCTCCAGGTGGAGGCAGACATGGCCGGGGGTGTGTCCGGGCGTCCAGATCGCCCGCAGCCGGCGGCCGGGGAGCGGAAGCGGCTCGCCGGGGACGATGTCGCGGTCGGGCAGGGCGGGGGCGAGGCCGGGGAGCGTGCCGCGGGCCGTGCGCAGGGGGGCCGCATGGGTCTCGGGGGCGCCGGCCGCGGTGAGCTTGGCGGCCATGTAGGCGTACCAGTGCTCGGGGCGGCTCGCACGGGTGCGGCGTACGACGTCGGTGTCGGCCGGGTGCATCGCCACCCAGGCACCGGACGCCTCGCGCACCCGCCCGGACAGACCGTGGTGGTCGGGGTGGTGGTGGGTGACGACGACGCCGTGCAGCTCGGCGACCGAGGTGCCGCACGCCGTCAGGCCGCGGGTCAGCGCGGACCAGGACGCCGGGTCGTCCCAGCCGGTGTCGACCAGCACCGGGCCGCGGTCGCTGTCGACGACGTAGACCAGAGTGTGCCCCAGGGGGTTGTCCGGGATCGGCACCTCGATCGACCGTACGCCCCCGCCGTGATCGAACGTCCGCGTCATGGCCATACCTGACGGTACGTCAGACGTCCTGGGCGGGTCCACACGGCGGCGACCCCGCCCTGCTGCGTCGGCTGCGCGGGGCGGGGTCGGGAGTGCCGTCGGCTACGGCCGGATCACGGGTCGATGTCCAGCGTGCAGGTGTAGATGCCCGGCTTGAGGCCGGTCATCGTGAGGTTCGCCGGGTCGGTGTAGGCACCGCTGTTGCCGACGACCGTCGTGCCCTTGCGGCACACGATCTTGGAGTTGATCTCGCCCGGCTGCTGCCCGGTGACGGTGATGTCGACGTCGGCGAGCGGCTTGTTCACGAAGGTGGCGCGACCGGTGGACGTGCCCGCGGGCCGGTTGCCGTTGCAGTCCGTGCCGGGGACGACCGTGACGGTCTTCGTGGTGGTGTCGCGGGCGTATCCGGGGGGAGCCTGGGTCTCGGAGACCGTGTAGTTGCCGGGACGCAGACCCGAGATGCACACCACGCCGGTGGCGGGGTCCTCGTCGGGCACCTCGCCCATCGGGGTGTTCTGGGTGTCGGTCACCGTCTCGGTCGGCAGGCTCGGCCCGTTGACCGCGAACTTCGCGCCCTCGGCGAGGACGGAGCCGCCCTTGCTGCTGTTCTTGTTGATCTGCAGGGCGCCGGGCTTGACCTCGTCGAAGCAGAACGAGACGTGGCTGAGGCCGAAGAACTTGTTGTTCCTGTCGTTGACCGGCGCGTGCAGGTACGAGTCGTTGGCGTTGCCGCCCGGACGGTAGTCGTAGAAGTTGGCGTTCGGACCGCCCTTGACCACGACACCCACGGGGATGAGGTCACCCGTGACGTTGTAGCGGAACACCGGCCCCCGCAGGGTGCTGGAGACGGTGACGTCCAGCAGCCCGGTGAGCATCTCGCCCGTGTCGGGGTCGGTGTAGGACACGGGGAAGTCCGTCACGCTGACGACCGGCTCGTGCTTGTGCTCGAACAGGAAGTCTTCCGGGTTCAGTACGTCGGCGCAGGTCACGTTGCCCAGCTTCAGGACGGGCTGTTCGCCGTCCCCGCTCGGCGGACCCGCCGTGTCGGCCACCGCCGTCCCGGCGAAGGAGACCGACATCGCGGTCGCCATGCCGACGGCGATGAGGGAGGACCGGCAGCGCGCGCCCAGCGACCTGGATCTGGCCGGCTGGGACCGGGCAGTTGCTCTCATAGGGATGGCTCCACCTCGTTGGTGTTCGGCTCGGGGGCTTTCACCCGAAGCCGAGTATTCGAACCGTTCGGCACGAATCGCGTGCAGCCACACCAGGGACTACGCCGACCAGACGCAGGGACCGCCCGGAAAGCTCTGTGAAGAGCATATTTTCGCGGTGGCGGTCCGTTCGGCCGTGGCCCTGGCCTAGTGGAACTAGAACTGGTATCAGTTCTCCACACCGATTCTGAAACATCGTCAGAAATGGTTGCCCAGGGAGGCGTTCGGCCATGGCGGAGCTCGTGGAGCACGGACAGCTTTTCATCGGCGGGGAATGGACCGACCCGCTCGGCCGGGACGTCATCGAGGTGATCTCCCCGCACACCGAGGAGATCATCGGACGGGTCCCGCACGCCTCACGGGCGGACGTGGACCGGGCGGTGGCGGTGGCGCGCCGGGCGTTCGACGAGGGGCCCTGGCCCCGGCTGCCGCTCCAGGAGCGGATCGCGGTGGTCACCCGGATCAAGGACGGCATCGCCGCGCGGCACGAGGAACTCGCGCGCGTGATCACCGCCGAGAACGGGTCCCCGTACTCCTGGAGCGTCCTCGCCCAGGCGCTTGGCGCGATGATGGTGTGGGATGCGGCGATCAGGGTGGCGCGGGACTTCTGCCACGAGGAGCGGCGCGAGGGAGTGCTGGGCCGGATCCTGGTGCGGCGCGAGCCGGTCGGGGTGGTCACGGCCGTGGTCCCCTGGAACGTCCCGCAGTTCGTGGCGGCCGCCAAGCTCGCGCCGGCGCTGCTCGCCGGCTGCACGGCGGTGCTCAAGCCGTCCCCGGAGGCGCCCCTGGACGCGTACGTCCTGGGTGAGATCGTCCGCGAGGCGGGGCTGCCGGAGGGCGTGCTGTCGATCCTGCCGGCCGACCGGGAGGTCGGCGAGTACCTGGTCGGGCACCCGGACGTGGACAAGGTCTCCTTCACCGGGTCGGTGGCGGCCGGCCGCCGGGTGATGGAGGTGGCGGCGCGGAATCTGACGCGGGTCACGCTGGAGCTGGGCGGCAAGTCGGCGGCGGTGGTGCTGCCGGACGCGGACGTGGAGACGGCCGTGGCCGGGATCGTCCCGGCGGCCTGGATGAACAACGGACAGGCGTGCGTGGCCCAGACCCGCATCCTGCTGCCGCGCTCGCGCTACGAGGAGTTCGCCGAGGCCCTTGCGGCGGCGGCGGGCGCGCTGCGGGTGGGCGACCCGATGGACCCGGCGACACAGGTCGGCCCCCTCGTGGCGCGGCGCCAGCAGCGGCGGAGCCTGGACTACATACGGATCGGGCAGGAGGAGGGCGCCAAGGTGCTCGCGGGCGGCGGGCGCCCGGCGGGGCTGGAGCGGGGCTGGTACGTCGAGCCCACGCTCTTCGGCGACGTCGACAACTCCATGCGCATCGCCCGCGAGGAGATCTTCGGGCCGGTGATCTGCCTGCTCGCCTACGGCGACGAGGCGGAGGCGGTCCGGATCGCGAACGACTCCGACTACGGGCTCAGCGGCAGTGTGTGGACGGGGGACGTGCAGCGGGGCGTGGAGGTGGCGCGGCGGGTCCGGACGGGGACGTACTCCGTCAACACCTTCAGCCTCGACATGCTCGGGCCGTTCGGGGGCTACAAGAACAGCGGGCTGGGCAGGGAGTTCGGGCCCGAGGGGTACGGCGAGTATCTGGAGCACAAGATGATCCACCTCCCGGCGGGGGCCTGAGCCGTGGGCGACCGCTGGCATGTCGAGGTCGACCGGTCCCTGTGCATCGGCTCCGCGCAGTGCGTCCACCGGGTGGCGGAGGGCTTCCGGCTGGACGCCGCCCGCCAGTCGCGTCCGGTGGAGCCGGAGACCGACGCGGACGAGCGGGTGCTGGAGGCCGCCGAGAACTGTCCCGTGGAGGCCATCGTGATCACGCTGGTGGGGAGCGGGGAGGCGGTGTTTCCACCGGAGGAGTAGGGAAAGTCGAGCGGGCGTGTGTGAAGCTGCTTGCGCTGTCCATGACGGGTGGGGGAGACGAGCATGCGTGGGGCGGGGGTCGCCGCGGCCGCGGTCGCGGCCGTCGTGGTGCTGGCGGGCTGCGGCGGCGGATCGGACGAGCGGTCCGAAGGGGCGGCTTCGGCGTCGGCCTCGGTGCCGGCGGGGGCGAAGGGCGCCGGGCCGACGACGGCCTCCGTGCGCCGGGACATCCGGGCGGCGGCCGGAGCGGGGACGTTCGAGGGGCTGCGGTTCGTGCGGACCGGCCTGACCGAGCGCCTTGCCTGCCAGCTGATCGCCGTGGCCGAGACGTCCGCCGCGCCCGCCCGCCGCCAGGTGGAGCGGGTCGCGGAGGAACTGGAGCGGCGCGGCTGGAAGGTGAGCCCGAGGCCGGAGAACAAGGAGACGGCCGGCTACGGCTATCTGCCCGAGAAGGGCAGCTGGCACATGGACGTCATCGCCGGGGCCGACCTCCACGGGATGACCGGGATCATGATCGAGGCGTGGGCCGCGGACTGCGCGGCCGGCTCGGCCACCCCCACTCCGTAAAAATCATGGATTCGGGGTGTTCTGTCCGGCTTTGTGCGCTCTATCCTGGAAGTGGCCTACGAGGCGAGTGAGGGAGTCCGAGCGGAGTAGCCGACTCTGGCGAGATGCGCAGGCATCCGCCATTGCCGACGTCGACGGTCGGGCTGAGAGGCCGGAAGGCAGTAGTCGGGCCGGAAGGCGACCCCCAGAACCTGATCCGGACCATGCCGGCGCAGGGAACCCGTCTCGTAGGTTTTTCGCGGTCGATACGCGGTTCAGACGTCGTCGATCAGGCGGCACACCGTCTCGATGTCGATGCGCACCTGCGCGATGGACGCCCGGCCGGACAGCCAGGTGATCAGGGCCGAGTGCCAGGTGTGCTCGATGACCCGGACGGCCGAGAGCTGGGCCGGGGTGGGGTCGGTCAGGTTCATCGCGTCCAGGATGATCGCCGTGGTCTGCCGCGAGACCTGGTCCACCTCGGGGGAGACGCTGCGGTCGGCGAAGGTCAGCGCCCGCACCATCGCGTCGGCGAGATGCGGCTCGCGCTGCAGCGCCCGGAAGGCCCGCATCAGGGTCTCCGCCACGCGCTCCGCCGCCGTGTCGCCCGAGGGCGGCTTCTTGCGCAGTGTGGCGTGCATGTGCTCCAGCTGGTCCTGCATCGTCGCCACCAGCAGATGCACCTTCGAGGGGAAGTACCGGTAGAGCGTGCCCAGCGCCACCTGCGAGGACTCCGCCACCTCCCGCATCTGCACCGCGTCGAAACCGCCCCGGCTCGCCAGCTGCGCGCTCGCGTGCAGGATGCGCCGCCGGCGGGCCTGCTGCCGCTCGGTCAGCGGCGCGGACGCCGGGCGTACGTCGCTGGCTTCCACCTTGGCCGGCTTGGCTTGCGCAGGCATGGATCCCGTCCGTGACAGTCGGTGAGCAGGAGTGGGAGGAGCAGTGATCGGACAGAGCATGCCAGGCTCCGGCCGTGGCGTGAATCACCTGATCCACCTCTCCCAGCGGGGCTACCTGCCGGTAGATTCAGAGGCTCTTGAACGATCAAGTCTGTAACTTGTTCTAGGTTAGCGTCTCCGCGTAGTCTCGCGGGAAATTGCAGGGAGAAGGGGGCCCAGAGTGAGCGCTGAGGCCAGTCAGGCGGGCCCCCCGGAGGGCCTGGCCGCAGACGGCGAGCGACCGCTCCGCATCGCACTCCTCACCTACAAGGGCAACCCGTTCTGCGGCGGCCAGGGCGTCTACGTCCGCCACCTCTCGCGCGAGCTCGCCCGCCTCGGGCACCGCGTCGAGGTCATCGGCGCGCAGCCCTACCCGGTCCTCGACGAGGGCGTCACCCTGACCGAGCTGCCCAGCCTCGACCTGTACCGCCAGCCCGACCCCTTCCGCACCCCCCAGCGCGACGAGTACCGGGACTGGATCGACGCGCTCGAGGTCGGGACCATGTGGACCGGCGGGTTCCCCGAGCCGCTGACGTTCTCGCTGCGCGCCCGCCGCCATCTGCGGGAGCGGCGCGGGCAGTTCGACGTCGTGCACGACAACCAGACGCTGGGATACGGGCTGCTGGGCGACATCGGCGCGCCGCTGGTGACGACGATCCATCACCCCATCACCGTGGACCGGCAGCTGGAGCTGGACGCCGCCGAGACCTGGCAGCGGCGGTACGCGGTGCGGCGCTGGTACGCCTTCACGCGGATGCAGAAGCGCGTCGCGCGGCGGCTGCCGTCCGTGCTCACCGTCTCCGGCACCTCGCGTCAGGAGATCGTCGACCATCTCGGCGTACGGCCCGGCCGGGTGCACGTGGTGCACATCGGCGCCGACACCGACCTGTTCTCGCCCGATCCGTCCGTGGTCCGCGTGCCGGGGCGGATCGTCACCACGTCCAGCGCGGACGTGCCGCTGAAGGGCCTGGTCTTCCTCGTCGAGGCGCTCGCCAAGGTCCGTACGGAACATCCGGGCGCCCACCTCGTCGTCGTCGGCAAGCGGCCGACGGAGGGGCCCGTCGCCCAGGCCATGGAGCGGTACGGGCTCACGGGCGCCGTCGAGTTCGTCAAGGGCATCTCCGACGCCGAGCTCGTCGACCTCGTGCGCTCGGCGCAGGTCGCGTGCGTGCCGTCCCTCTACGAGGGCTTCTCCCTGCCGGCCGCCGAGGCGATGGCGACGGCGACGCCGCTGGTCGCCACGACCGGGGGCGCGATCCCCGAGGTCGCCGGCAAGGACGGCGAGACCTGCCTCGCCGTGCCGGCGGGCGATGCGGGGGAGCTGGCCGCTGGGCTGGTACGGCTGCTGGGGGACCCCGAGCTGAGAGCGCGGCTGGGCGCGGCCGGCCGTGAGCGGGTGCTGCGGCACTTCACCTGGGCCCGCGCGGCGGAGGGCACGGTGGCCCACTACCGCGAGGCGATCGCCCGCTCCGCGCCCCGGACGCCCGCCTCCGCGACCCCGGCCTCTGCCGCCGCGAGCCCGGCGTCCGCTCCCGCGAGCTCAGCCTCCGCCGCCGCGAGCCCGGCGTCCGCCGTCGAAGTTGTCGTATCCGATTCCGAAAGCAGGGCCACGTGCTGACCGTCGACTTCTCCCGGTTCCCGCTCGCCCCGGGCGACCGTGTCCTGGACCTCGGCTGCGGGGCCGGACGGCACGCGTTCGAGTGCTACCGGCGCGGGGCGCAGGTCGTGGCGCTGGATCAGAACGGCGAGGAGATCCGCGAGGTCGCGAAGTGGTTCGCGGCGATGAAGGAGGCGGGCGAGGCGCCGCAGGGGGCCACCGCGACGGCCATGGAGGGCGACGCGCTCGCCCTGCCCTTCCCCGACGAGTCCTTCGACGTCGTGATCATCTCCGAGGTGATGGAGCACATCCCGGACGACAAGGGCGTCCTCGCGGAGATGGTCCGCGTGCTCAAGCCCGGCGGACGGATCGCGGTCACCGTGCCGCGCTACGGCCCCGAGAAGGTCTGCTGGGCCCTGTCCGACGCCTACCACGAGGTCGAGGGCGGCCACATCCGCATCTACAAGGCGGACGAGCTGATCGGCAAGATCAAGGAAGCCGGCCTCAAGCCGTACGGCTCGCACCACGCGCACGCGCTGCACTCCCCGTACTGGTGGCTGAAGTGCGCGTTCGGCGTGGACAACGACAAGGCGCTGCCCGTGCGGGCGTACCACAAGCTGCTGGTCTGGGACATCATGAAGAAGCCGCTGGCCACGCGGGTCGCCGAGCAGGCGCTGAACCCGCTGATCGGCAAGAGCTTCGTCGTCTACGCGACCAAGCCCCATCTCCCCCGGGTGGACGCCCAGTGACGACCCCCCGGACAGAACACCTCGTCCTGCCCGGGGTCCTCACCGCGGAGCAGGCCGCCGCCACCGTCGCCGGCATCCTCGCCGTGCAGCGGGAGGACGGCGCGATCCCCTGGTTCCGGGGCCACCACCTCGACCCGTGGGACCACACCGAGGCCGCCATGGCCCTGGACGCGGCCGGTGAGCACGAGGCGGCCGAGCGGGCCTACGAGTGGCTCGCCCGGCACCAGAACGAGGACGGCTCCTGGTACGCGGCCTACGCCGACGGGGCGTACGACGACGTCACCGACCGGGGCCGCGAGACCAACTTCGTCGCCTACATCGCCGTAGGCGTGTGGCACCACTACCTGTCCACCGGCGACGACGTGTTCCTGGACCGCATGTGGCCCACCGTCTACGCGGCGGTCGAGTTCGTGCTGCGGCTCCAGCAGCCGGGCGGGCAGATCGGCTGGCGGCGCGACGACGACGGCACGCCGACCGCCGACGCGCTCCTCACCGGCTCCTCCTCGATCCATCAGGCGCTGCGGTGCGCGCTGGCGATCGCCGAGCAGCGGGAGGAGACGCAGCCGGACTGGGAGCTGGCGGTGGGCGCGCTGCGGCACGCCGTGCGGCGGCATCCGGAGCGGTTCCTCGACAAGGACCGCTACTCGATGGACTGGTACTACCCGGTGCTGGGCGGCGCGCTCACCGGGGCCGAGGCCAAGGCGCGGATCGAGGAGTCCTGGGAGCGGTTCGTCGTGCCCGGGCTCGGGGTGCGCTGTGTCGTCCCCAACCCGTGGGTCACCGGCGGCGAGTCCTGCGAACTCGCCCTGGCCCTGTGGGCGATGGGCGAGTCGGACCGCGCGCTGGAGATCCTCCAGTCGATCCAGCACCTGCGGGACCCGGAGAGCGGCCTGTACTGGACCGGGTACGTGTTCGACGAAGGGGTGATCTGGCCGCGGGAGCTCACCACGTGGACGGCGGGGTCCTTGCTGCTCGCCGTGGCGGCGCTGGGCGGCCACGAGGCGACGTGCGCGGTGTTCTCCGGTGAGCGTCTTCCGCAGGGGCTGGACCCGGACTGCTGCGGCTAGCCGGACCGCTGCGGCTGGGGTGGGTCCCGTTCAGTGCCGGTGCACCCGGTTGGCGATCGCGTGGCCCACGAACAGGTACACCACCGCCGCCAGGCCGTAGCCCGCGACCACCCTCGCCCATGCCTCGTCGAAGGTGAACAGGTCGTGGGACCAGCCGGCGAGCCAGCGGGCGACGTCGTGGACGAGCTGGACGAAGTCGTTGGAGCGGTTGGCGTCCAGCAGGTAGAGCAGGATCCACAGACCCAGGATGAAGGCCATGATGTCGGCCACGATGGCGATGACCGTCCCGGCCTGGCCGCCACCGGTGCGATATCGAGGAGACATGGGCACCGGGTAGCCCGGCGTGCGGGGGCGAAACCCCTCACGCGCTCAGGAGTTCAGTTCGGCCAGCACGCGCAGCGACTCGCGGTCCGGGGCGAGGGCGAGCAGGTCGGTCACCGGGCCCTTGCGCCACAACTCCAGGCGCTCGGCGACGCGTTCGCGGGGGCCGACCAGGGAGATCTCGTCGGCGAAGGCGTCGGGGACGGCGTCGACGGCCTCGTCGCGGCGGCCGGCGAGGAAGAGCTCCTGGACCCGGCGGGCCTCCTCCTCGTAGCCCATGCGCGCCATGAGGTCGGCGTGGAAGTTGCGGGAGGCGTGGCCCATGCCGCCGATGTAGAAGCCGAGCATGGCCTTCACGGGCCGCAGGCCCTCGGTGACGTCCGCGCAGATCCGGACCTGGGCCAGCGGGGCGACGAGGAAGCCTTCGGGGACGTCGTGCAGCGCCGGGCGGGTGGGGGACCAGTACAGGGGCAGCCAGCCGTCGGCGATCCGCGTCGTCTGCGCGATGTTCTTCGGGCCCTCGGCGCCCAGCAGGATCGGCAGGCCGGGGCGCAGGGGGTGGGTGATCGGCTTCAGGGGCCTGCCGAGGCCGGTGGCGTCCGGGCCGCGGTAGGGCAGCGGGTGGTGGCGGCCGTCCTGGGTGACGGGCGCCTCGCGGCGCAGGACCTGGCGTACGACGTCGACGTACTCGCGGGTGGCGGTCAGGGGCGACTTGGGGAACGGGCGGCCGTACCAGCCCTCCACCACCTGCGGCCCGGACAGGCCGAGGCCCAGCAGCACACGGCCGCCGGAGAGGTGGTCCAGGGTGAGGGCGTGCATGGCGGTGGCGGTGGGGGAGCGGGCCGCCATCTGGGCCACGGCCGTGCCGAGGCGGATGCGGGAGGTGTGGGCGGCGATCCAGGTGAGGGGCGTGAAGGCGTCCGAGCCCCAGCTCTCCGCGGTCCACACCGAGTCGTAGCCGAGGCGTTCGGCCTCCTGGGCGAGGGGGACGTGGTCGGGGGAGGGGCCGCGGCCCCAGTAGCCGAGCGCGAGTCCGAGTCGCATGCGGACACCCCTTTCTGACGCTGCGTCAGGTGCCGGGGTGAGGGTACGGCGACGGCCCCCCGCCCGGAAGGGCGAGGGGCCGTGGGTGCCGGATCGGCGGGATCAGCCGCGCTGGATGCCGCTCGTGTCCTGGAGGACGCCGCGGCGGCCGTCCTGGGTCTGCGCGACCAGGGCCGCACCGCGCTGCTCGACCGCCAGGTACCAGGTGCCCGGGGCGAGTTCGGCGATCGGGGTCTGCGAGCCGTCCTCCGCGAAGAGGGGGCGCGCGACCGGGACCGCGAACCAGAACGGGGAGAAGTCCGCAGCCGCGGGCTGCGGCGCCTGCGGGGCCTGGGGCGCCTGCGGCGCCTGGGGCTGGCCGCCGTACGGCTGCTGCGGCTGGCCGCCGAAGGGCTGCGGCTGCTGAGGGGCGCCGGCGCCCGGGTAGCCGTAGCCGCCGGAGGGCTGGCCGCCGCCGTAGGGCTGGGGGGCGGCGGGGCGCGGGGCGCCGACGAGGGCGGCCTTCAGGGCCGGGACCAGGGGGGTGGCCACGGCGGCGGCGGCCATCACCAGGGTGGCGATGAGGGCGATGATCAGGCCGGTGCCGGGCCCGAAGGCATCGGAGAAGTCTCCGTCACCGTTGTCGAAGCCGCCGACGGGGTCGAAGATGTTGCCGAGCGCGCTCCAGGCGGCGAACACGGTGAAGGCGACACCGAACTGGCCCAGTTCCAGACCGGCGACCTTCGGCGTCTGCGGCATACCTCGGCTCAGGACGACGAGCGCGGCGCCGATGATGCCGGCCAGCAATACGCCGAACACGACCGGCCCGCTGCCCCAGAGGCTGGGGATGTCGGCGCTGTCAGGGGCACCATCGATCGAGTAGAGGTCGAGGAACGACGCGATGAACAGCAACACCGCTGCTCCGATCACCACGCCGTCGCCCCGAGTGAGGGAGCGGATATTCACTACTTGTCCTTCGTCAGTCGTCGTCTCGTCATCGGCAGCGATGACACTATCGTCCGCGAGATCAGGGTGTCCGCCCGGATCCAGGGGCGGGCGACTACCCCCGCAGGAAACTCACGATTCCCTCGGAGATCCCCCGTGCGGCCTTCTGCCGCCAGGCGTCGCTGGTCAGCAGGGCCGCGTCCTTGCTATCGCGCATGTTGCCGCACTCGATGAAGACCTTGGGAACTGTTGAGAGATTGAGACCGCCCAGGTCCTCACGTGTGACGAGACCGGTACCGTCGCCGACGTAGTTGGAGGGCGCGCTGCCCGTCACGCGGACGAAGGTGCCGGCGATGCGCTCGCCCAGATCGCGGGACGGGCCGACGATCGGGCGGGTGTCGGCGGCGCCCTGGTGGACGGCCGCCGGGAGGATGACGTGGAAACCGCGGTTGCCGGTTCCCGAGCCGTCGGCGTGGATCGACACCACGGCGTCCGCGCGGGCCTCGTTGCCGATGCGGGCGCGCTCGTCGATGCACGGGCCGTACGGGCGGTCGGCGTTGTGCGTCAGCCTCACGGTGGCGCCCTGCTGCTGCAGGAGCGTGCGCAGACGGTGGGCGACGTCGAGGGTGAACTTCGCCTCGGTGTAACCGTCGTCGGTCGACGTGCCGGTGGTGTCGCACTCCTTGCGGCCCGTGCCGATGTCGACCTTGCGGTTGATCTCGGCGGTGTGCCGGAAGTTGCCCGGATTGTGGCCGGGGTCGATGACGACGACCTTGCCCTTCAGCGAACTCGCGCCGGTGGGCGTGGGACTCGGCTTCTCGTCGCCCTCGCCGGGCGGCTGCGGCTGCGGTGCCGCGGACGCGGTCCGGGAGGTGGCGGCCGGGCTCGACGCCGCCGCCCGCGGCGGGGCGTGGTCCTCGTCGGGGGCGCCGACCGCGTCGTACACCAGCCAGCCCAGCAGCGCCCCCGGCAGCAGCGCCGCGACGGCGACGGTCAGCGGGCGGCGCCGGCGGCGCGGCGCGGCGGGATCGAGGTCGGGGCCTTGGTACGACACGCCTGACACCCTAACGGCGAAAATAATCGGGTGCGGGGAGCGGCCGTGCCGTACTACGGTCGGTGCCGTTCAGGTGCGCCGGCCGCGGCTACTTCCTTTACTCGACGACAAGTGCGCCGCCGCCACTTCTGATCTCTGAACACCCAGGGCCTGCTCAGACCCCTGCGCCGGTGCGGCGCAGGACCCGCAGCGAGCCCGTCGCCGAGACCTCCGTGAAGGCGCCGGAGGCCAGGGCGCGGAGGTAGACCCGGTAGGGGGCCTGGCCGGTGAACTCGTCCACCGGGTCCGGGAAGACGTCGTGGATGACCAGCAGGCCGCCCTCGGCGACGTGCGGCGCCCAGCCCTCGTAGTCCGCGCTCGCGTGCTCGTCCGTGTGGCCGCCGTCGATGAACACGAGGGCCAGCGGCGAGTTCCAGATCCCCGCGATCTGCGGGGAGCGGCCGACCAGCGCGACCACGTGCTCCTCCAGGCCCGCCCGGTGGAGGGTCCGGCGGAACGTCGGCAGCGTGTCCATCACGCCGAGCTGCGGGTCCACCGTCTCCGGGTCGTGGTACTCCCAGCCCGGCTGCTGCTCCTCGCTGCCGCGGTGGTGGTCGACGGTCAGCGCGGTCAGGCCCGCCTCGCGCGCCGCGTCGGCCAGCAGGATCGTGGAGCGTCCGCAGTACGTGCCGACTTCCAGCAGCGGCAGCCCGAGGGCGCTCGCCTCGACGGCGGCCGCGTACAGCGCCAGCCCCTCGTCCACGGGCATGAACCCCTTCGCCGCCTCGAAGGCGGCCAGGATCTCGGGCTTGGGGGCCGCGGGCATGGGGATCCTCTCGGTCGTACGTGCTGGTCGGAGGGCCATGGTGTCGTACCCCCTGCCGGGCGGGCGACAGGGGGTGGGGGTGACGCGTACGGCGGGGTGGTGAGGCGTGTGACGGGGTGGTGAGGCGTACGACCGGGTGGGGGCTATACGGGGACGGTGACCGGCGTGGTGTCCGTCACGCCGTGACCTCCTCGTCCGAGGCCAGTCGCGTCCGGACACGGGAGAGGTTCGCGTCCTCCTCGCCGGTGGCGCGCAGCCGCGGGGTGCGGTCCGGCTTCGGCAGGCACAGGGCCAGCAGCAGGCCCACGGCCACGGCGGCGGTGGCGATGAGGAACGAGACGCGGAAGCCGTGCATCGTGGGGACGGCGACGCCGCCGACGGTGTCCGCCGTGTCGGCCAGCACCATGCCGATGACGGCGCTGGAGACGGACGTGCCGATGGAGCGCATCAGCGTGTTCAGGCCGTTGGCCGCGCCGGTCTCCGAGGCCGGGACCGCGCCGATGATCAGGGCGGGCAGGGAGGAGTAGGCGAGGCCGATGCCCGCGCCGAGGATCACGGCGATGACCAGGCTCTGCCAGGGGGCGCTCATCAGGCCGAGGCCGGCGCCGTAGCCGACGGCGATGATCAGCAGGCCGAGGATGAGCGTGGACCTGGGGCCGTAGCGCGCCGACAGCCGGGAGTAGACCGGCGCGGTGAACATCATCGTCAGGCCGAGCGGAGCGACCAGCAGGCCCGCCACCACCATCGACTGGCCCAGGCCGTGGCCGGTGGACCTCGGGAGCTGGAGCAGCTGGGGGAGGACCAGGGAGACGACGTAGAAGGAGACGCCGACCATGATCGAGGCGAGGTTGGTGAACAGCACCGCCGGACGGGCCGTGGTGCGCAGGTCGACCAGGGGCGCGGTGGTCCGCAGCTCGTACACGCCCCACAGGACCAGGACGGCGGCGGACGCGGCGAACAGGCCGAGCGTGGTGGGGGAGGTCCAGCCCCAGTCGCTGCCCTTGGTGATGGGCAGCAGGAAGAGGACCAGCCCGAGGGAGAGGCCGAGCGCGCCGGGCAGGTCGAAGGAGCCCTTCGCGCGCACCGGGGACTCCGGTGCGGCGATCAGGGTGAGGGCGATGGCGAGCATGCCGAGGCCGGCGGCGCCGTAGAAGAGGGCGTGCCAGTCGGTGTGCTGGGCGACGAGCGCGGCGGCGGGCAGGGCGAGGCCGCCGCCGACGCCGATGGAGGAGCTCATCAGGGCCATCGCGGAGCCGAGGCGCTCGCGCGGGAGCGTGTCGCGCATCAGGCCGATGCCGAGCGGGATGGCGCCCATCGCGAAGCCCTGGAGGGTACGGCCGACGATCATCGGGAGCAGCGCGCTGGTGACGGCGCTGACGAGCGCGCCGGCCACCATCACCCCGAGGCTGGCGATCAGCATCCGCCGCTTGCCGTAGAGGTCGCCGAGGCGGCCCATGATCGGTGTGGCGACGGCGCCGGAGAGCAGCGTCGAGGTCAGGACCCAGGTGGCGTCGGCGGGAGCGGTGTCCAGCAGCTGGGGCAGGTCCTTGACGACCGGCACGAGCAGGGTCTGCATCACCGCGACCACGATGCCCGCGAAGGCGAGCACGGGAACGACAGCGGGGGAGGTTCGCGTCATGTGTAGCGTGAACTCGGTGCGCCGGGGCAACTATTCCGTTGCTTTGTCCAGCTAACGAATTCTTGACCTGTTCTTGGGGGTGGGTGAAGGAGGGCGACGTCCTCGGATCCCCCCTGGGGTGGCGCTCCAGGGGTGACGGGCCTCAGAGCTCGCGTTCACGGGGGGTGAGGGGGCTGGGGTCGGCGGCCAGGGCGGGGTCGATGACCGTCTCGCCGGTCAGTGCGCGGCGGATCGCCGTGGCCAGCTCGTCCACCGGGCCGTCCTTCACCAGGAACCCGGCCGCTCCGGCCGCCATGGCCCGGCGCAGCAGACCGGGGCGGGCGAAGGTGGTCAGGATCAGCACCCGGCAGTCGGGCACCTCCGTGCGCAGGGCGGCCGCCGCGTCCAGGCCGCTCATGCCCGGCAGCCCGATGTCGAGGAGCGCCACGTCCGGGCGGTGCACCAGCGCGGCGTCCACGATCCGGTCGCCGGCCGGCACCTGGGCCACGACCTGCATGTCCGGTTCCATGCCCAGCAGCAGGGCCAGCGCCCCGCGCAGCATGCCTCGGTCCTCGGCGAGCAGCACTCTGATGGACCGGGCGGGGCGGTACGTACGGGGCATTTCGTTCACAGGCGCAGCGTAGGGCGGTCGGGGCGGGGTGGGGAGGTGTGTGGGCTCCTCCGGCACGTGTGGCGGCCCCCCCCGTCGAGCTGACATACCGTCAGGAGCCTTCACAACTCCAGGGCGCTCGGCTATACAGGGGGCGCCGGACTGGAACGCGTTCTAGGTTCGCCCGTGACGACCTCGGTGCGGCCGATTGGTGCGGACGCCCGCGCCGAGGTCTCGGAACCCGTCAGGAGCCCCATGCCCATCGACGCCGCCACGGCACTCGCCGCCGAACCCCGGTCCGGGGAGATCTCCTGGACCCCCAAGGACGTCCTGCTCTACCACCTCGGCATCGGCGCCGGTCTGCCCGCCACCGACCCCGACGAGCTGCGCTACACCCTGGAGAGCCGGCTGCATGTGCTGCCGAGCTTCGCCACCGTCGCCGGCTCCGGCGCGCCCGGGGTGATCAGCGGACTGTCCATGCCGGGCGTCGAGGTCGACCTCGCCCGGGTGCTGCACGGCGGCCAGTCCCTCACCGTCCACCGCGCGATCCCCGCCGAGGGCCGGGCGACGGCCACCTCCCGTGTCGCCGCGGTGTACGACAAGGGCAAGGCGGCCGTGCTGGTGCTGCGCACCGAGGTCGCCGACACCGACGGGCCGCTGTGGACCAACGACGCCCAGATCTACGTACGCGGTGAGGGCGGCTGGGGCGGTGACCGCGGCCCCGCGACCCGGCTGGACCCGCCCGCCGGACCGCCCGACCGCACCCTGGAGCGCACCGTCCGTGAGGACCAGGCCCTGCTCTACCGCCTCTGCGGCGACTGGAACCCGCTGCACGCCGACCCCGACTTCGCCAAGACCGCCGGTTTCGACCGCCCCATCCTGCACGGGCTGTGCACCTACGGGATGACCCTGAAGGCGGCCGTGGACACGCTGCTCGGGGGAGAGGTGAGCCGGGTGCGGGCGTACGCCACCCGGTTCGCCGGGGTCGTGTACCCCGGCGAGACCCTGCGCATCCGGCTGTGGAAGGAGGCGGGCGGGGTCGTGCGGGCCGAGGTGAGCGCCGTCGAGCGGGGTGACGCGCCGGTCCTCGCGGACACCGTCGTCCGGCACTCCTGAGCCACGGCACGGGCCGGTCGTCCCGTGCCGCCCGGTCCTGAGCAAGCCCTCCGTCACTCCTGAGTCGTGACCGCCGAAGGGACGTACCTCCGAGGGGAGCCGCACCATGCGCGCAGCCGTACTGCACGAGACAGGCCAGGAGAAGCTGGAGGTCCTCGACGACGTCGAGGCGGTGGGCCTCGGGCCCGGCAGGGTCAGGATCCGGGTGCGGGCCACCGGGCTGTGCCACTCGGACCTGTCCGCGATGAGCGGGGTGCTGCCGCAGCCCGCGCCCTTCGTGCCCGGTCACGAGGGGGCGGGCGAGGTCCTGGAGGTGGGGGAGGGCGTCACCCGGGTCGGACCCGGCGACCGGGTCGTCGTGTGCTGGCTGCCCGCGTGCGGTGCCTGCCCGGCGTGCCGGCGGGGGCAGAGCCAGCTGTGCCTCGCCGGCTTCCTGAACGCGGGCACCCCCAACTTCCGCCGCCCCGGCGGGGACGTCTTCGGCTTCGCCGGGACCGGCACCTTCGCCGAGGAGGTGGTCGTGGACGCCGGCTGCGCGGTGCCGATCCCGGACGACGTGCCCTTCGACATCGCCGCGCTCATCGGGTGCGGGGTGACGACCGGACTGGGGGCCGCGCTCAACACCGCGGACGTGAGCGCCGGTTCGTCGGTCGCCGTCCTCGGGTGCGGCGGCGTCGGCATCTCGGCGATCCAGGGCGCCCGGCTGAAGGGGGCCGCGGAGATCGTCGCCGTCGACCCGGTCGCCACGCGCCGGGAGGCGGCGCTGCGGTTCGGCGCCACCAGGGCCGTGCCGCCCGACGAACTCGCCGACGCCAGGCAGCGGATCACCGGCGGAGAGGGCTTCGACTACGTCTTCGAGGTGGTCGGACGGTCCGCCACCGCGCGCACGGCCTACGAGAACACCCGGCGCGGCGGCACCCTGGTGATCGTCGGCGCGGGCGCCATGGACGACCAGCTGCACCTGAACATGTTCGAGCTGTTCTTCGACGAGAAGCGGATCCTGCCGTCCATGTACGGCGGCGGCGATGTGCTGCGCTCCTACGAACGCACCATCGCCCTGTGGCGGGCGGGCCGGATCGACCTGGCCGGGCTGATCACCCACCGGGTGCCGCTGGCAGGGATCAACGAGGCCCTGGACCAGATGCGCACCGGCACCGCCCTGCGCACCTGCGTGGAGCTGTGATGGCCCGGCCGCTGGAAGGACTGTCGGCGGTCGTCACCGGCGCCGGACGCGGGCTCGGCCGTGCCGAGGCGCTGGAGCTGGCCCGGCTCGGGGCGGCCGTCGTCGTCAACGACCACGGGCAGCCCGGACGGGACGGTTCCGGCGCGGCCTCGGCCGGGCCCGCCGAGGAGGTGGTCGCCGAGATCCGCGCGACGGGCGGCAGGGCCGTCGCGCACACCGGCGACGTCGCCGACTTCGCGCAGGCGCGCGGGCTGATCGAGCTGGCCGTCGGGGAGTTCGGCGGGCTGGACATCCTCGTCAACAACGCGGGCATCCTGCGCGACCGCATGGTCTTCTCCATGGCGGAGGAGGAGTGGGACTCCGTCGTACGGGTCCATCTCAAGGGGCACTTCAACACGATCCGGTTCGCCTCCGCGTACTGGCGGCAGCGGGCGAAGGCGGCCGGCGCGGCGGTGTACGGGCGGATCGTGAACACCTCCTCGGAGGCGTTCCTCGCCGGTTCGGCGGGGCAGCCCAACTACGCGGCGGCCAAGGGCGGGATCGTCGGGCTGACCACGTCCACGGCCCTCGCGCTGGCCAAGTACGGTGTGACGGCCAACGCCATCTGCCCGCGCGCCCGCACCCGGATGACCGAGGACGTCTTCGCCGGGCTCCCCCGGCCCGAGCAGGGCCTGGACCCGCTCGCCCCCGAGCATGTCGCCCCGCTCGTCGGCTACCTCGCCTCACCCGCCGCCGCCCGGATCAACGGGCAGCTGCTCGTCGTGCACGGCGGGATGGTCGCCGTCGTCGAACGGCCGCGGGTGCAGGCGCAGTTCGACAGCAAGCAGGACACCTTCGGCTACGAGGAACTGGACGCGCTCCTCACCCCGTACTTCGAGGGCCGCCCGGCGGGGGAGACGTTCGCGGCGACGGAGGTGCTGGGGCTCAAGCGGGCGTAGAGCCGGTCACCAGGGGGCCACGAGCCCGGCCCCACCGGTCACCGCGCAAGCCGGTTCCGCGGGCCACCGGAACGACCGCGCCGCCGCCGGGCCACGGGGAGCGACCGCGGCCTCGCCGCCTCGCGTAACGACCGCGCCCCCGTCGGCCACCGGAACGACCGCGCCCCGTCGGCCACGGGGGTGACCGCGGCCTTGCCGCCTCGCGCAACGACCGTGCCCCGTCGGCGACCGGAACGACCGCGCCCGTCGGCCACGCGGGCGATCGCGGCCCCGTCAGCCGCCCGCAACGACCGCGGCCCCGTCCGCCACAGAGGCGAACGGGGCCGTGGGACCGTACCGTCGGCAGGCCGTCAGGCCGCCGTCTCGCTCGGCTGCTCCGCAGGCTTGCGGTGGCGCCCGCGGGGGGCCGACTCGGTGTCGTGCGCCGAGACCGGGCCCCGGTGCCTGCCGTGTCCGGCCGCCTGGTGGGCGTCGGCGGACAGCTGCTGGGACGTGCCGGCTTCGCTCATCGAAGAGCTCATCGAAGAATTCACCCCGTCAAACATGATCTTCTTACAGCCGGGGGAGTTTAACCGGCACACCTCGGGCCGAATCCAGACGGCCACGCCAACCGCCACTACTTCGTTACAAGACGCCCCAAGGGCGCTTGCTGCAACGGCACAGGGCGGGGTGCGGCGGGAGCCGGGGGGTCCGGTTCCGACGGCTCGCGCGGCACGTCACCCGAGCCCGTGCAACCCGGACTCGGGGACGCGTCCGGCGCGGCCGTGCCGTCCCGGACCGGATCCCCCGGCCCCGTCTCCCCCGTTCCCCCGGTCTCGCCCCAGGGCGCGGGCCACTCGGCCACACCGCAGGGGGCGTCCTCGGTGGCGTACGGCAGCCGCAGCACGCCCGTCTCCGTCCACAGCCCGGCCCCCGCCAGCCACCCCAGCGGCGCCGCGAGATGCCGCACCCGCCGGTCGGCCGGCCGCCACACCCCCACCCAGCTGCCCACCGGGCCGTCCACCCGCAGCGCCACCGCGCAGCTCTCCGGCGTCAGCACCTGCCCCGGCTGGATGGCGAACGGCGTCACCGCGCACCCCTCCACCCGCAGGCACTCCGGGAACCGCACCGGCAGCGTGCTGCCCAGCACCCCCCAGCCCAGCCGCGCCCGCCCCGGCGACGGTGCGTCGGAGCTGATCAGCAGCAGCCCGCTGTCCGGGTCGGCGCACAGCAGCCGGTCGTCGCTGCCGTCGGCGATCTGGAGCAGCGGCGAGATCTCGCCGCCGCGCGCCAGATCCAGGACGACCGTCTTGGTCCGGCCCCCGGTCTCCTGGTCCAGCGCCAGCAGCCGGCCCTCCCGGTCCAGCCACACCCCGCCCGAACAGCGCCCGGGCACCTGCGCGACCCGCTCCGGCCCGCGCGCCCCGCCCGCCACCAGCCACAGGGCGCTGGAGCGCGGGCCCGCCGTCAGGGCGTACGCCCGCACACCGCCCGGCGCCGGAGGCAGCAGCTGCGGCCGGCCCTCCACGGCGCCGAGGACCAGCTCACCCGTGCCCGGCCCCGTCGGATACAGCAGTGCGAAGACGTTTCTCCCGTCGGTGGCCCTGCTGATCAGCACCCGCCCGTCCGCCAGCGGCTGCACCTCGGTGCCGGGCTCCTCCGGCTGGTTGCCGGGCAGCGGGACGGCGTAGGGCTCGGGGCCGTCCAGGGTCCACCGCTCCGGGAACCAGCAGTCGCCGCTGCGGGCGAGCCGGGCGGCGTACGCGCCGTCCGCCGTGATCACACATTCCGCCGCCGGGTCGGGGTCGTCCGCGTCCGCCGCGGCGGGTTCGATCGCACAGGCCGTCATCGGTCGGTCACCTCCGGCGACGAAGCTAGTTTTCGCACGCACAGACGTGGGATCGGCGGGCTGCCGCTTCACACATACGGGTGGCCGCGCGCCGATTCGCCTGAGGAAACGGGGGCGGGTGTGCTGTCCGGGATGTCCGGCACGGACGGTACGCCCGCACCGGTACAGCCGCCGGATACGGCCAGGTAGCCTTGCCTCCGTGCCCCGTCTGTCTGAAGTCATCGCCGCGCTGGAGAACCTGTGGCCCGCCGAGCGGGCCGAGTCCTGGGACGCGGTCGGCACCGTCGTGGGCGACCCCGACCAGGAGGTCGCGCGGGTCCTGTTCGCCGTCGACCCCGTCCAGGAGATCGTCGACGAGGCGGTGCAGCTGGGCGCCGACCTGCTCGTCACCCACCACCCGCTCTATCTGCGCGGTACGACGACGGTCGCGGCCTCGCACTTCAAGGGCCGGGTCGTGCACACGCTGATCAAGAACGACATCGCGCTGCACGTCGCCCACACCAACGCCGACACCGCCGACCCCGGTGTCTCCGACGCGCTCGCCGGCGCCCTGGACCTGCGGGTGGTACGACCCCTCGTACCGGACCCGAGCGATCCGTCCGGGCGCCGGGGCCTCGGCCGGATCTGCGAGCTGGACCACCCGCTGCCGCTCAGGGACTTCGCCGCCCGCGCCGCCGAACGGCTCCCCGCCACCGCGCAGGGCATCCGCACGGCCGGCGACCCGGACGCGGTCATCCGCACCGTCGCCGTCAGCGGAGGCTCCGGCGACAGCCTCTTCGACCAGGTCCGCGCCGCCGGTGTCGACGCCTTCCTCACCGCGGACCTGCGCCACCACCCGGCCTCCGAGGCCGTGGCCCACAGTCCTCTGGCGCTGCTGGACGCGGCGCACTGGGCCACCGAGTGGCCCTGGTGCGAGCTGGCGGCCGCCCAGCTCGACGAGATCTCCGACCGCCACGGCTGGGACCTGCGCGTCCACGTCTCGAAGACGGTCACCGACCCCTGGACCATCCACTCCCCTTCCCTTGGAGCCCCCAACTGAACGCCGCCCCCGCCGACCAGATCCGTCTCCTCGACGTCCAGGCCCTCGACGTACGCCTCCAGCAGCTCGCCCACAAGCGCAAGTCGCTGCCCGAGCACGCCGAGATCGAGTCGCTGACGAAGGACCTCACCCAGCTGCGCGACCTGCTCGTCGCCGCGCAGACCGAGGAGAGCGACACCGCCCGCGAGCAGACCAAGGCCGAGCAGGACGTCGACCAGGTCCGCCAGCGTGCCGCCCGTGACCAGCAGCGGCTGGACTCCGGCGCGGTCTCCTCCCCGAAGGACCTGGAGAACCTCCAGCGCGAGATCGCCTCCCTCGCCAAGCGCCAGGGCGACCTGGAGGACGTCGTCCTGGAGGTCATGGAGCGCCGCGAGTCCGCGCAGGAGCGGGTCGCCGAGCTCACCGAGCGGGTGTCCTCCGTCCAGTCCCGGATCGACGACGCCACCGCGCGCCGCGACGCCGCGTTCGAGGAGATCGACGGCGAGGTGGCGTCGGTGACGAAGGAGCGCGAGGTCGTCGCGGCCTCCGTCCCCGCCGACCTGCTCAAGCTCTACGACAAGCTGCGCGAGCAGCAGGGCGGCATCGGCGCGGCCAAGCTGTACGCCCGCACCTGCCAGGGCTGCCGTCAGGAGCTGGCCATCACCGAGCTCAACGAGATCCGCCAGGCCGCGGCCGACACGGTGGTGCGCTGCGAGAACTGCCGCCGGATCCTGGTCCGCACGGCCGAGTCCGGCCTGTAGGGGTCGCCGTGCGGGAGTTCATCGTCGAGGCGGACGGCGGGTCGCGGGGCAACCCCGGCCCGGCCGGGTACGGGGCGGTCGTCAGCGACGCGGTGACCGGGGAGACGCTGGCCGAGGCGTCCGAGTATCTGGGCGTGGTCACGAACAACGTCGCCGAGTACCGGGGGCTGCTGGCCGGCCTGCGCGCCGCGCACGAGCTGGATCCCACGGCCACCGTGCACGTCCGGATGGACTCCAAGCTCGTCGTCGAGCAGATGTCGGGGCGGTGGAAGATCAAGCACCCCGACATGAAGCCGCTCGCCCTGGAGGCGGGGCGGGTGTTCCCCGCGGACCGGGTCACGTACGAGTGGATCCCGCGCGAACGCAACAAGCACGCGGACCGGTTGGCGAACGAGGCGATGGACGCGGGGGTGGCGTCAGTGGCGTCCTCGGCCGGTACGGATTCCGGCGCGGCTCCTGTCTCTTCCGCAGACGCCGGTGCCGGGGCCGGGGCCGGGGCCGATGTGAGGGCCGCGCGGAGCGTGGCCGGCTCGCCGGGGTGGGGACCGGCGGACATGGGGGCGCCGGCGACGTTCGTGCTGCTCAGGCATGGAGAGACGCCTCTGACGCCGCAGAAGAGGTTTTCGGGGAGCGGGGGGAGCGACCCCTCCTTGTCCGACGTGGGCCGTGAGCAGGCCGAGCGGGTCGCCGCCGCGCTGGCCCGGCGCGGCACGATCCAGGACATCGTCGCCTCGCCGCTCGCCCGCACCCGCGAGACCGCCGGGATCGTCGCCGCCCGCCTCGGGTTGGAGGTGACCGTCGAGGACGGGCTGAGGGAGACGGACTTCGGCGCCTGGGAGGGGCTGACGTTCGGCGAGGCACGCGAGCGCTACCCCGACGATCTCGACGCCTGGCTGGCCGACCCCACCGCCCGTCCCACCGGAGCGGGCGAGAGCTTCGCCGAGACCGCCGAGCGGATCGCCGTCACCCGCGACAAGCTGGTCGCGGCGTACGCGGGCCGCACGGTCCTGCTGGTCACCCACGTCACACCGATCAAGACGTTCGTACGGCTGGCTCTGGGCGCCCCGCCGGAGTCCCTGTTCCGCATGGAACTGTCGGCGGCCTCCCTGTCGGCCATCGCCTACTACGCCGACGGCAACGCCAGCGTCCGCCTCCTCAACGACACGTCCCACCTGCGCTAGGGGGTCGTTCGCCCCAGCGCCGCCGCCTCCCGCGCGAGCCGTTCGATCCGCGCCCAGTCGCGGGCCGCCACCGCCTCCGCGGGCAGCATCCAACTGCCGCCCACGCAGCCGACGTTGGGCAGCGCCAGATACTCGGGCGCGAGGGTGGGGCCGATCCCGCCCGTCGGGCAGAAGCGGGCCTGGGGGAGGGGCCCGGCCAGCGACCGCAGATACGCCGTACCGCCCGCCGCCTGCGCGGGGAAGAACTTCATCTCCCGCACCCCGCGCTCCAGCAGCGCCACGACCTCCGACGTCGTCGAGACCCCCGGCAGGAACGGCACCCCGGACGCCCGCATCGCCTCCAGCAGTACGTCCGTCCAGCCCGGACTCACCAGGAAGCGCGCCCCGGCCCCCACCGCGTCCGCCACCTGCTCCGGCGTGATCACCGTCCCCGCCCCGACCACCGCGCCGGGCACCCCGTCGGCGATCGCCCGGATCGCGTCCAGCGCCCCCGGCGTCCGCAGGGTCACCTCGATCGCGGACAGCCCGCCCGCCACCAGGGCACGGGCCAGCGGCACGGCGTCGGCGGGGTCCTCCACGACCACCACGGGCACGACGGGCGACAGATCCAGGACGGAGGAGGTCATGGCGTCATCCTGCCCAGCCCGATCAGCATGCGCAAAGGGCGTTGCGCATGCTGCAATGCGTATGCTTCTCGATACCCGTCTGGCGAGCTTCTCGATACCCGTCTGGCGAGGCTTCCGCCCGCGTCAGTGGATCTCGTCCACCAGCACGTCCAGCGACCACGCCACCCCGGCCTTCGCGGGGGCCTGCGCCTCCACGGTGTACCCGAGCTCCCGCAGCGTCTCCACCAGCTCCGCCGGCGATCCCGGAGCCGCCCCCGCCTCCAGCAGGCTGCGGACGATGCGCCCCTTCGTGGCCTTGTTGAAGTGGCTGACCACCTTCCGCGTCGGCGCGTGCAGCACCCGCACCGACGCCGTACGGCCCGCGGTCTCGCCCTTGGGCTTCCAGGCCGCCGCGTACGCCGCCGACCGCAGGTCCAGCACCAGCCCGGAGCCGGCCGCCTCCGGCATCACCCGCGCCATCGGCCCCCGCCAGTGCGCGCCGAGCGCACCGAGACCCGGCAGCTTCACGCCCATCGAGCAGCGGTAGGAGGGGATGCGGTCGGTGATCCGAACCGCGCCCCACAGGCCCGAGAACACCAGCAGTGAACGGGCCGCGCGCTGCTTGGCCGCCGTACCGAGCGTGGCCAGGCCCAGGGCGTCGTACAGCACCCCCGTGTAGATCTCCCCGGCCGGCCGCGCCCCGGCGGTCCGCAGCCCGGCGTTCTTGGCGACCTCGCCGCGCAGCCCCTCGCTCAGTCCCAGCACCTCACGGGCCTTGTCCTCGTCGCCCGCGCACAGCTCGACCAGCTCCTCCAGCACCGCCTGCCGCGCCTCGTGCAGCCCCGGCAGCGACAGGGACTCCGGCTTCAGCGGGGCGCCACGACCGGACGCGGCCTTGCCTTCGGAGGGCGGAAGCAGGACGAGCACGAGTGTTTCTCCTTCGGTTCAGCTCGGGACAGCGTACGGCGTGGCCGCCCACACCCCCGGCCCACGCACGGGTGCCGCCCGCGCACCCCCGGCCTACGCTCGCTGTATGCCCCGTCGCCCCATCCGCGTGACCGGCGCCCCCCAAGCCCCGCTGCGGGCCGCGCTCGCCGCACTCCGCGCCGAGCTGGGGATCCCCGCCGACTTCCCGCCCGAGGTGCTCGCCGAGGCCGAGCGGGCCGCGCAGAGCCCCGCGCTGCCGCCGTACGACGCCACCGACATCCCCTTCGTCACGGTCGACCCGCCCGCCTCCACCGACCTCGACCAGGCGTTCCACCTCTCCCGGCAGGGCACCGGCTACCGCGTCCGGTACGCCATCGCCGACGTCGCCGCCTTCGTCGTACCCGGCGGAGCGCTGGACGCCGAGGCGCAGCGGCGGGTGATGACCCTGTACTTCCCCGACGCCAGGATCCCGCTGCACCCGCCCGTGCTCGGCGAGGGCGCCGCCAGCCTGCTGCCCGGCGAGACCCGGCCGGCCGCGCTGTGGACGTTCGACCTCGACGCCGACGGCAACCCCCTCGCCGTCGACGTCCGCCGCGCCCTGGTGCGCAGCCGCGCCCGGCTCGACTACGCCGGCGTGCAGCGGCAGATCGACAGCGGAACGGCCGAGGAGCCGCTCGCCCTGCTGAAGACCGTCGGCCTGCTGCGCGAGCGGCTGGAGGCCGACCGGGGCGGCATCTCCCTGGCCGTGCCCGAGCAGGAGATCACCGAGCACGACCACACCTACGACCTCGCCTACCGCGCCCCGCTGCCCGCCGAGGGCTGGAACGCCCAGCTCTCCCTGCTCACCGGCATGGCCGCCGCCGACCTGATGCTGTCCTCGGGCACCGGCATCCTGCGCACCCTCCCGGCCGCCCCCGACGGCGCGGTGGGCCGGCTGCGCCGCACCGCCACCGCCCTGCGCGTCGACTGGCCGCACCATGTCTCGTACGCCCAGCTGGTCCGTACCCTCGACCCGCGCGAGCCCCGGCACGCCGCGTTCCTCCAGGAGTGCACCACCCTGCTGCGGGGCGCGGGCTACACGGCGTTCCGCGACGGCGAGCTGCCGGCGGCGACCGTGCACTCGGCGGTCGCCGCCGCCTACACCCACTGCACGGCCCCGCTGCGCCGCCTCGTCGACCGCTACACCACCGAACTCTGCCTCGCCGTCTGCGCCGACCGCCCCGTCCCGGACCGGGTCCTCGCCGCCCTGGACACCCTCCCCGCCCGGATGACCGACGGCAGCCGCCGCGCCGCCCAGGTCGAGCGCGGGTGCGTCGACCTCGTGGAGGCCGCCCTGCTGAAGGACCGCGTCGGCGAGACCTTCGACGCCGTCGTCATCGACCTGGCCGACGGCAGGCCCGCCTCCGGCACCGTCCACCTCGAATCCCCGGCCGTCGTCGGCCGCGTCGACGGCGACCGCCTTCCGCTGGGCGAGCGCCTGCGCGTGCGGCTCACCGAGGCCGATCCGGGCAGGGCGAAGGTGCGGTTCGTCCCGGCCTGAGGGACGTCCCCCTGCGCACCGCGGACTTTCTCCGGTCCGCCCGGCGTTGCACCCTGTGGACCGGAAAGGGGTGCGCGGGGTGGCGGAGCAGGCACGGTGGACGAGGGCGCGGCTGGGGCGGTGCGGCCCGCCGCTCGATCTGCTCACCGCCCGTTTCCAGCGGCATGTGTACGCCCCGCACGCGCACGGGGAGTTCACGATCGGGGTCTGCGTCGGCGGGACCGAGATCATCGACTACCGGGGCGGACACATACGCACCGGGCCGGGCTCGATCGTCGTCCTCGCGCCCGGCGAGATGCACACCGGCGGTCCGGGCAGCGACTCCCACGGCTACGCCTACCGCGCCCTGTACGCCGCGCCCGCCCTGCTGACCGAGGGCACCCTCGGACTCCCGCACTTCCGCGAACCCCTCCTCGACGACCCCGAACTGGCCGCCGCCCTGCGCCTGACGCACACCGAGCTGGCCGCCTGCCCGGACCCGCTGGAGGCCGAGTCCCGGCTGCCGTGGCTGCTCACCGCCCTCACCCGCCGCCACTCCACGGCCCGCGCGACGAGCGACGTCGTGCCCGGCGCGGACCGCATCGCGCGGGAGGTCCGCGACCGCCTCGCCGACGAACTGCGCGACCCGCCCTCCCTGGCCGACCTCGCCGCCGACCTGGGCCTGTCCCGCTACCAGCTGCTGCGCGCCTTCCGTACGGCGACGGGGGTGCCGCCGTACGCCTGGCTCGCCCAGTACCGGGTGACCCGGGCCCGCGCTCTGCTGGAGGCGGGACTGCGGCCGGCCGAGGTGTCCGGGCTGGTGGGCTTCGCCGACCAGGCGCATCTGACCCGCTGGTTCCGCCGGGTGCTGGGGGTGACCCCGGCGGCGTACCGCAACAGCGTTCAAGACAGCCCCTGAGGACCTGGCCGAGACTCGCCGCATGACTGCACGCGGCTGGTTCCTGTTCTCCCTGATGGGAGTCGTCTGGGGCATCCCCTATCTGATGATCAAGGTGGCGGTGGACGAACTGTCCCCGTCCATGGTGGTGTTCGCGCGGTGCGCGCTCGGCGCCGCGCTCCTGCTGCCCTTCGCCCTGCGCCAGGGCGGCCTCGCCCGGACGGTCCGGACGCACGGCAGGCCCATGCTGGCCTTCGCGGTCATCGAGATCATCGGCCCCTGGTGGACCCTGACCGACGCCGAGCGCCATCTGTCCAGCTCCACGGCCGGACTCCTCATCGCGGGCGTGCCCATCGTCGGTGTCCTCCTGGCCCGCTTCTTCGGCGCCGAGGAACGCGTCGGCGCCCGCCGGATCACCGGCCTCGCCCTGGGCCTCGGGGGCGTCGCCGTCCTCACCGTGCCCCACCTCACCGGCGGTGACGCCCGCTCCCTGGCCGAGGTGCTGATCACGGTCGTCGGCTACGCCACGGCCCCGCTGATAGCCGCCCGCTACCTCAGGGACGTGCCGACCCTCCAGCTGATCACCCCCTGCCTCGTCCTGGCCGCCGTCGTCTACGCGCCCGCCGCCTTCCTGACCCGCCCCGCCGCCATGCCCTCGGGCGAGGTCCTGGCCGCCCTCGCCGGGCTCGGCGCCGTCTGCACGGCCCTCGCGTTCGTGGTCTTCCTGGAGCTGATCAAGGAGATCGGCCCGACGCGGGCCGGCGTCATCACGTACGTCAATCCGGCGGTCGCCGTCGCCGCGGGCGCCCTGTTCCTCGACGAGGAGCTGACCCTCGGCATCGGCGTCGCGTTCGCCCTGATCCTCGCGGGCTCGGTGCTGGCCACGGCCGCCGCGCCGCAGCGGGACGCGCGCCGGGTACCATGGTCGACACGGCAGACGAGCCGGGCGGGCGGCCGCGTGGAGTCCCCTTGAGGGGCTTCCCGAGGAACGTCCGGGCTCCACAGGGCAGGGTGGTGGCTAACGGCCACCCGGGGTGACCCGCGGGACAGTGCCACAGAAAGCAGACCGCCCGGGGCTCCGGCCCCTGGTAAGGGTGAAACGGTGGTGTAAGAGACCACCAGTGCCCAGGGTGACCTGGGCAGCTAGGTAAACCCCACCCGGAGCAAGGTCAAAAGGAAACACCCCGGTGTTTCTGCGCGGACGTTCGAGGGCTGCCCGCCCGAGTCCGCGGGTAGACCGCACGAGGCCGGCGGCAACGCCGGCCCTAGATGGATGGCCGTCGCCCGGCGCTCCGCGAGGAGCACCGGGAACAGAACCCGGCGTACAGCCCGACTCGTCTGCCCCTTCTCTCCCACCCCCGCTACGAGGCCAGCCGCTCCGGTGTGCGCCAGGACGTGCCCGTGTCCGGGGTCGGAGTGTGGCGCCAGTGGGCCAGGGGGATGACGGGCGGGGGTGGGGCGGTGGCTGTGCCGGCGTGGCGGAACAGCAGGGTGAGGACGACGGTGACGGCCGCCAGTTCCTCCGGGCTCGGGGAGCCCGAGACGATCTTCCACAGGGTCTCTTCCATGGGGATGGGGTCCGGCACCGTGGTCTCCGTTCGTGAGCGGGGTGGGCTTTGCGTGCGGGGGGTGTGCTGAGACGGGGAGGGGCGGCCGGTCCCGGGGGAATTGGACCGGCCGCCCGGCTGGGGAGGCGGGGCTCAGGAGCTCCGCCCGGTGTGGGGGCGGGGGTGAGGAGCGCCGCCCGGTGTGGGGCGGGGGGTCAGGAGGCCACCGGCACCTGGGGGGTGCCGGGCTCCTTGAGCGCCGCCGCCTCGGACTCCGCCGCCTCCGCCGCCTCCGCCGCCTCCGCCGCCGCGCCCACGGGGCGCAGCCCGCCCGGGATCAGCAGGGAGGCGATCGCGGCGGCGAGGACCACGCCGGCGCCGACCCAGACGGCCGGGACCAGGCCGTCCACGAAGTGCTGCGGGCTCTCGTAGCCGCCGGACGCGGCGAAGACCGCCGCCAGGACGGCCACGCCGAGGACGCCGCCGAGCTCGCGGCCCGCGTTGTTGACGCCGGACGCGATGCCCTCCTGGTCACGGCGGACGGAGGAGAACACCATGTTGACGACCGGCGCGTAGAACAGGGACATCCCGACGCCGAGGACGGCGAACGGCGGCACCAGCGCCCCGTAGCCCACCGTCGGGGTGGCGACCAGCGCGAACCAGGCCAGGCCGATCGCCTGGAGCACGAAGCCCACCGCGAGGATGATCCGGCCGCCGAACTTGTCGGAAAGGACACCCGCGATCGGCGCGACGACCATCGGCATCGCGGTCCACGGCAGTGTCCGCAGACCCGCCTCCAGCGGCGAGTAGCCCTGCGCGGTCTGCAGGAACTGGGCGATCAGGAAGATCGCGCCGAACATGCCGAAGTACATCAGCAGCGAGGCCAGGTTGGTCATCGAGAACGCCCGGCCGCGGAACAGCCCCAGCGGCAGCATCGGGTGCTCGACACGGTTCTCCCAGGCCAGGAAGGCGATCAGCAGCGCACCGCCGAGGACGAAACCGGCCAGCACCTCGCCGGAGGTCCAGCCGATCGCGCCACCGCGGACCAGGCCGAGGACGACGCCGAACAGACCCAGGCTGAGCAGCGCGGTGCCGACCAGGTCCAGCTTGGTGCTCGCGCCCCGGCTCTCGGCGAGCCAGACGCGGGACAGCGGCAGCAGCACGACGCCCAGCGGGACGTTGACCCAGAAGATCCACTGCCAGGACGCGCCCTCGACGATCGCGCCGCCCACGACCGGGCCCAGCGCGATGGCGAGACCGGCCACCGCACCCCAGGCGCCGAGCGCCGCGCCCCGCTTGGCGGGCGACACGGCCGCGGAGAGCAGCGTCAGGGTCAGGGGGACGACGATCGCGCCGCCGATGCCCTGCACGGCGCGGGCCAGGATCAGCTGCTCGGCGCTGTCCGACAGTGCCGCCCAGGCCGAGGCCAGGGTGAACACGCTCATGCCGATCATGAACAGCCTGCGGCGGCCGAAGCGGTCGCCCAGTGCGGAGCCCGTCATCAGGAACACGGCGAACGTGAGGGTGAACGCGTTGACCGTCCACTCCAGTTCGTCGAGCCCGGCGCCCAGATCCTCACGGATCGCGGGCAGCGCGGTCGTGACCACGAGGTTGTCCAGGGAGGTGATGAACATCGCCACGGCGGCGATGACGAATGTCCGAACGGGATGGCCCTGTGTCTGGGCACTCATGGTTCGTTTCCTCTCACATGTCGCGCAGGAAAGCCCTGGCTTGCCGGAGAATGCGTGTGCGGGTGGGGCCGATGGAGCCGCGCGGCATGGCGAGCGCCGCACTGATCGCGTCGTAGCTCATGGGGGGATCGCGGAGCAGCAATCCCAGCAGGGCCTGGTGGTGGGCCGGCAGATGCCGGACGGCCATCCGGGCGAGGTCGCCTTCCGCCCTGCTGAGGACGGTCTCCTCCGGGGTGGCCTGGGGGCAGGCGTGCGGGGTGAAGTCCGAGAGGTCGTCGACGAGGTGGTACTTGACGCCGTTGCCCGACACCTTCAGCGCCTCGCGGCGTGCCGTGGTGACGATCCAGGCGCCGAGCCTGGCCGGTGTGGTGAGCGCCCCGATGTTCTCGATGACGCGCAGCCACGTGAGCTGGCAGACGTCCTCGCAGTCGGCGGGACGCAGCCCGTGTGACCGGGCGACCGTCCAGACCACCGCGCGGTACCTCTGGATGAGGCGCCCCCACGCGGCCTGGTCGCCCGCGCGGCACGCTTCCACAAGCTCCGCGAGCGCCCCGGCCGCGTCGGCCCGGCGATCGCGCGCGCCGGGCCGGAGACGATCGGGTGCGCCGGTCCGGCGGTCGGCGGCGTCGGTCCGGAGAGGATCGGGTGCTCCGGTCCGGAGACGATCGGGCGCGCCGGTCCGGAGACGATCGCGTTCGCCGGTCCGGTGATCGGAGGCGTCGGTCCGTGGGTCCGGTGCTCCGGTCCGGCGATCGGGTGCTCCCGTCCGGCGGTCGGACGTGTCGGCCCGGCGATCGGATGCTGCCGTCCGGCGGTCGGACGCGTCGGTCCGCAGCCCCGGTGTTCCGGTCCGGCGATCCGACACGCCGGCCCCGAGACCCGGCGCGCCGACCCGGAGGTCGGGCGCGCCGACCCGGAGTTCGGATGCGCCGGTCCGGAGTTCGGGGGCGCCGGTCCCCGTGCTGCGGGTGCCGTGCCCGTCGGCCCGTCTGCCGGATGTGTCGGCCCGTGCTCCGGACGTGCCGTCCGGGGCCCGCGCCGTGGCGGCCTTGGCCACGTCGATCCCTCCTTCGGTCCTCCCCGTAGGGACCTGCTGAACTCCCTTGTCCCATGGGCGGGTAGCTGGCCACTGGACCGGCGGTCGCCGGGGGCCGAACCGCCGGGTAGCGCAGCGGCGGGCGGGAGCGAAAGGGCGTACGTGGCCGGTATCCGTACGCCGTCCGGGTCCCTCTGTCGGGTGACGGTCGCCCCGCCCGCCCGGCTCGCCGGGGGTGGTGCGCGACGCACCGAGAGGGGAATCACGAATGATCACGGATGAGTACTCCCGGACCCTCATGTCCGTCAACAACCGGATCCGGGAACTCAAGGACAGCGGCTTCTACACCTTCGAAATGCCCTTCACCGCCGCCCCCGGCGGCCGGTCCGAGATCGACCACCGCGAGGTCATCATGCTGACCAGCGGCAACTACCTCGGTCTCGCCGGACACCCGGAGATCAACAAGGCGGTCAAGGACGCCCTGGACACCTACGGTTCAGGAGCGTGCGGCGCCCGCCTGAACAACGGCACCACCCGGCTGCACCTGGAGCTGGAGGAGAAGCTCGCCGAGTGGATGGGCACCGAGGCCGCCCTCACCTACAGCTCCGGCTACCTCGCCAACCTCGGCACCATCTCCGCCCTCTGCGACGCCGACACCGTCGTCATCACGGACCAGATCAACCACATGAGCATCCTCGACGGGTGCCGGCTGGCCGAGGGCAGCGTCAAGATCTTCGCGCACAACTCCATGGAGAAGCTGGAGTACGTGCTCAGGCGCAACGCCGACGCCAAGAAGAAGTTCGTCGTCGTCGACGGCGTCTACTCCATGGACGGCGAGATCGCGCCGCTGGACGAGATCCACCGGCTCACCGAGCAATACGGCGCCATGCTGATGGTCGACGAGGCCCACGGCACCGGATTCCTCGGCGAGAACGGCCGCGGCGCCGGCGAGCACTTCGGCATCGTCCCCGACATCACCATGGGCACCTTCAGCAAGACCCTCGGCGGCGTCGGCGGCTTCGTCACCGCGAGCCACGACATCGTCGAGTTCCTGCGCCACTCGGCGCACGCCTACATGTTCAACGCGAGCCTGCCCGCACCGACCGTCGCCGGTGTGCTCAAGGCCCTGGAGCTGATGCGCCGCGAGCCCTGGCGCACCGAGAAGCTCTGGGAGAACACCATGCGCTTCCGCTCCGGACTCATACGCGCCGGCTTCGAGGTGATGGGCAGTGTCACGCCCGTCATCCCCATCCTCATCGGCGACGACGTGACCGCGCTGCGCATGTCCAAGGAACTGATGGCGGACGGCCTCTACGTCTCCGGCGCGATCTTCCCCGCGGTGCCCAAGGGACGCGCCCGGTTCCGGGCCACCGTCACCGCCGCCATGACGACACAGGACGTGGACCGCGCGGTCGAACTCCTGGCCGACGCCGCCCGCCGGCACAACGTACTGGACTGAGGGGACTTACCGACGTGACCATCGCAGAGACCGAAGTCCAGCACCCGGAGCGGACGTCCGCGGCCGGCCGGCGCGCCCTCCAGGCCCAGGGCGTCTACCTGGGCACCACCGGCACCCCGCTGCGCACCGCCTTCCTGTTCCCCGGCCACGGGGCGCAGTACCCGGACATGTTCGCCGACCTCGCGGCCGAGAACCCGGTGGCCGCCGAGACCTTCGAGCGCATCGACGAGACCTACCGCGCGCTCGCCGGACACACCCTGACCAGCCGCCTGTTCAGCTCCGGCGGGCACGACCCGGCGCGCGAGCTCCAGGACCCCGTGGTGATGCAGCCCGCGATCTTCGCCGGCAGCATGGTCGTCCACCGCATCCTGGAAAGCCGCGGCATCACCGCCGAGGCGCACATCGGGCACAGCCTGGGCGAGATCAGCGCGCTCGTCGCGGCCGGGGCGCTGTCCCTGGAGGACGGGGTGCGGGCCGTGTACGGGCGGGGTGTGGCCGTCAAGGTCGTCCCCGAGGAGCGCCGCGGCGGCATGCTCAGCCTGCACACCGACAGCGACCGCAGCCGTGAACAGCTCGGCCGGCTGCTGTTGCTGCTGGGCCGCGACGGCTACCTCACCCGCAGCCTGGTCAACTCGCCCGACCAGACCGTGCTCTCCGGTGACTCCGACGCGATCGACCGGGCCGCCGAGCTCTGCCGCGAGCGGGGCATCAAGGCCACCCGGCTGCGGGTCTCGCACGGCTTCCACTCCAGCCTGCTGGAGGACGCCGTACCGCATCTGGAGCGCACGCTCGCCTCGCTCGACTGGCACGCGCCACGCGTCCCGGTGCTCTCCACGGTGATCGGCGACTACTACGCCGAGCAGGACCTGGGGGACCTGCCCCTGCTGCTCGCCCGCCAGTTGGTCACGCCCTTCAGCTTCCAGGAGCTGATCGGCCGGATGCACACGGAGGGCTTCAACAGCTTCGTCGAGGTCGGCCCCAAGTCGATCCTGTCCGGCCTCACCGAGCGGATCCTCGCCGACGCCGACCAGGAGGCACTGGTCACCGCGACCAACATCCAGTCGCTCGGCGCGGTGGAGAGCATGCGCCGGTTCACCGCCTACGCCGAGGTGCACGGACTGTCCACCGCCGAGCCGCAGCCGTCCGCCGCCCACCCGCAGCCCGCCGAGGACCGGGAGGCCGGCGCCACCACCGCGCAGCTGCGCGACGGCCTGCTGAAGGTCGCCGCCCGCTACACCGGCTATCCCGTACGACTCCTCGACCCGGCCCAGCTGATGGGCGCCGGACTCGGGCTGAGCCCGCGGGTCCGTGCGGAGCTGGCCGCCGCGCTCGCCGCGCACCTGGGGCCGGCGGTCACGCCCGTCGCCACCGACGCGGACGCGCCGCTCGGGCATCTCCTCGACCAGCTCATCGAGGCATCGCGCACGGCGGGTGCCTCCACCACGGCGGAACGGGAGACCGTCGCGGATCCGGCGGCGGGCGAGCGGACCGACGACGCCGTCCAGACCGCCACCCCCGCGGCGGCCACCGGCGCGGCGGAAGTCCCCGAGGTCGGCGCCGAGCAGCGGGCCGAGGTGGACCGTGTGGTCTGGCAGGTCGCCGAGGCGAAGACCGGGTATCCGGCGGATCTGCTGGAGGCCGATCTGGATCTGGAGGCGGATCTGGGGATCGACTCCGTGAAGCAGGCGGAGATCCTGGGTGAGGTGCGGGAGGTGCTGGGGCTGCCGGTCGTCGAGGACATCGACACGGCCTCGCTCAACACCCTCGGCCGGATCGCCGAGTTCGTCGCCGGACTCCAGGCCGCCCAGAACCCCACGGCGACGGCCGCCACCCCCGTAGAGGTCACCGGCGCGGCGGAAGTCCCCGAGGTCGGCGCCGAGCAGCGGGCCGAGGTGGACCGTGTGGTCTGGCAGGTCGCCGAGGCGAAAACCGGGTATCCGGCGGATCTGCTGGAGGCCGATCTGGATCTGGAGGCGGATCTGGGGATCGACTCCGTGAAGCAGGCGGAGATCCTGGGTGAGGTGCGGGAGGTGCTGGGGCTGCCGGTCGTCGAGGACATCGACACGGCCTCGCTCAACACCCTCGGCCGGATCGCCGAGTTCGTCGCCGGACTCCAGGCGGCCACCGGCCGCAGCCCCCGCGGCACGGGCGGCGGCGGCTCCGGCGGCGGGGGAGACGCCGGGGGCGGCGGCTCCGACGACAGCCACATACCCGGGGCGGCGCCCGCCCGGCCGGTGCTGCCGCCCGTCCTGGAGCGCACGGTCGACCGGATCGCCGGACGCTATGTCCCCCTCGCCGTCGAGAGCCCGCTCGACCACCCCGGCGCACAGCCGTTCTCCCTGGACGGCAAGGCCGTCGTGGTGATCACCGGACAGGACACGGCCCTCGCCCGCGAGCTGCTGCCCCGGCTCACCGCACGAGGCGCCCGCCCCCACGTCGTCGCGCCCGAGAGCGCCGTCCTGGACGGCTGGCCCACGGCCCGCGCCGACTTCAGCTCGGCCGAATCCCTCACCGAGGCCCTGGCCGCCGCCCGGGCCGGCACCCCGGCGCAGATCGTCGTCAATCTCCACCCCTACGGCACGGGCCCCGACCCGGTCGCCGCGACGACCTCCTTCGACCGGACCGCCGGTGACTGGAGCACCCGGGCCGACCAGCACTTCACCGTCAACCTCCTGGCCGCCAAGTCCTACTACGCCGACCTCGCCGCGGCGGGGCCGGAGGGCGGCTGGTTCGCGGCCACCGCGATCGGCGGGGTCTTCGGACTGGAGGCCGACGGGGCCATGGACCCGCTCGGGGGCCTGACCACCGGCTTCGCCAAGAGCCTGGACCTCGAACTCCCCGACAGCCGCGTCAAGGTCGTCGACTTCACCGAGGGCGACGCCGCCACCGCGGCCGAGACCCTGCTCGCCGAGATCACCACCCGTGCCGAGCCGAGCGTCGAGGTCGGACACGTCCGCGGCCTGCGCAAGATCGTCCAGGTGCTGCCGCACGAACTCGGCTCCCACGCACACCAGCAGCCGCTGCGGCTGGACCCCGGCAGCGTCGTCGTCTTCTCCGGCGGCTCGCGCGGCATCACGTACGAGTGCGCCAAGGAGATCGCCCGGCTGGAGGGCGTCCGCGTGGTCGTCCTCGGCCGCACCCGGCCCGCGGAGGGCACCGAGGAGTGGATGGCGCTCGACGACGACGCCTTCGCCGAGCTCGGGAAGAACTGGTTCCGGCAGGCCAAGCAGAAGGACCCCGCCGTCACCCCGGTGCAGGCCCGCAGACAGTTCGCCGCGCTCGCCAACTCCCGCGCCCTGCGCCGCAACATCGAGGAACTGCGCGCGATCAACCCGCTGTCCGTCTACGAGATCTGCGACGTCTCCGACGGCGACCAGGTCACCGCGACCGTCGACGCCGTACGGCGGCGCTACGGCCGTATCGACGGCGTCGTGCACGCCGCCGGACTGGAGTCCGTCGCCACCGTGCCGAAGAAGTCCCTGGAGCACGCCCGGCACGTGGTGCGGGTCAAGGCCGACGGCGCCCACCACCTCTGGCACGCCGTCAAGGACGACAAGCCGAAGTTCTTCGGCTTCTTCGGCTCCTTCCTCGGCCGGTTCGGCATGGACGGCCAGGTCGACTACACCGCCGGCGCCGACCTCGTCTCCAAACTGTCGGCGCTGCTGGCCCGGCGGCACCCGGACATCCGTGTCTTCACCCTGTGCTGGACCGGCTGGGCGGACGTCGGGATGGCCGCCACCGAGGCCGTACGGCGCATCCAGGAAGAGGTGCGCGGACTGCGCTACATCAGCGTCGAGGAAGGAGTGCAGCACTTCGCGCGGGAGGTGTTCCAGGGCGGCGACGACCCCGAGGTGCTGGTCTTCGGGGAGATCGGCCGGAACAGCTACGGCGGCCAGGACGCCTCCCTGGACGCCACCCGCACCGGCGTCGCCGTGCCCGTCGGCCCCGACGGCGGCGTCCGGGACCGGATCGCCCTGCCGCTGCTGGACCGGGTCACCGAGCAGGGCGCCGACCGGGTACGGGCCGTCAAACGCCTCGACCCGCGCGCCGACCGCTACCTCGACGACCACCGGGTCAAGGGCGCGGGCACCTTCCCCGGCGTCCTGCACATCGAGGCGCAGGTGCAGGCGGCTCAGCTGCTCG
Organism: Streptomyces sp. enrichment culture; assembly: GCF_964272895.1. Lineage (GTDB taxonomy): Bacteria > Actinomycetota > Actinomycetes > Streptomycetales > Streptomycetaceae > Streptomyces. The sequence goes on along the minus strand of NZ_OZ186832.1, from coordinate 2,247,088 downwards.
TCCCCGGGCACACCGTCGTCGCCGCCGAGGGCGTGGAGTTCCTGAAGTTCGTCAAGCATCTGCCGAACTTCCCGCTCGACCTGCGCCTGGAGGCCACCCGGCAGGACGATCCCGGCCGCATCCGCGCCGAGATCCGCTCCGACCTGGTCACGGCCGACGGCCGGATGCTGGAGGCCGACCGGGTGCACTCCCGCGGCACCTATCTGTTCGCACCCCAGCCGGCCGAGCCACCCGCCCCGGACCGTGAACTCGCCCAGCTCGTCGAGAAGTCGACGAAACTGGACCTGGAGCGGTTCTACGAGCGGGCCGCCCGCCAGATCACCTTCGGCCCCCGCTTCCGGCAGGTGAGACGCATCGGGTTCCTCGGCGACATCGAGGACGGCCGGATGGTCAGCGAGATCGCGGTGGACGCCGGACGCGGACTGTTCTCCTCCATCGCCACACCCCGGCTGCGGACCCTGCCCGTCGTCGTCGACAACGCCTGGCGGTCCACCCTGCTGTGGGCGTACCACCACCTCGGCAGCCATGTGGTGCCGGTCTCCATCGAGGCGATGCGCTTCTACCGCACCCCGCTGCCCGGCGAGACCGTGCACACCGACTCGACCGTCGCCGCCGACCCCGGCGGCAGGCCCGGACAGCTGCGGATCGACACCCGCATCGCCGACCTCGCCGGCACCACGCTCTGCGAGATCCAGGGCCTCGTCGTCACCCAGGTGGGACGTGATGAGGGCGATACGCGTCTCCTGGACTGAGACCGCGCTGCCGGGCAGCGGCAGCCCGCTGCCCGGCGGCGGCTCCGTCACCACCGAATGGCTGCCGATCGCCCAGGTGCGCGGGGACTTCGCGGCGAACCCCGCGGACTATCTGGCGCACTACCTGGCACCGGCGGAACTCCCCGTGCTCACCCGCATCACCGTGCCCAAGCGGCAGGTGGAGTGGCTGGCCGGGCGGGTCGCCGCCAAACGCCTGGTGTGCCTGGCCCTGGAACGGGCCGGAGTGCCGGTGCCGCCCAGCGAACTCGCCGTCCTCGGCGGCAAGCCGGGCGGCCGGGCGGGCAAGCCCCGGCTGTCCGCCCGGTCCCCGGACCTCACCGGGCCGCTCGGCCGGCACATCAGCGACCTCTCGCTCGCGCACACCCTCCGGTTCGCGGTGTGCGCCCTGGCCCAGGGCGGCCGGGTGGGGGTCGACGTGGAACCGCTGCGCGACTTCGGTCCCGCGCTGCGGCGCACCGTCTTCACCGACCACGAGACGGCCCTGGCCCAGCGGGCGTTCAGGGCCTTCGACACCGGCCACCGGGGCACCGCGCTCTGGGTGGTCAAGGAAGCACTGCTCAAGGCGTACGGCATCGGCTTCGCGCACGGCTGGGGAACCGCCCGGCTGCGCGCGGCCGACGACACCGCCGGCGTCTTCGACGTCAGCTTCCCGGCGGACGCCGACCCCGGACACCACGTCGCCGTGCGCTACGGCCGGCTCACCGACCACATCTTCGCCATCGCCTCCGTGGCCCCCCGGCCGCGGGAAGGCCATCAGCAGAAAGGGCAGCTCCGTGCCTGGGACTGACTTGCAGGGTTTCGACCCGATCGCCGTGGTGGGATACGGCTGTGTCTTCCCGCCCGACTCGTACGACGCGGACACGTTCTGGAAGAACGTCCTGGGCGGAAGGATCGGCATCGGCTCGCCGCCCGAGGAGCGCTGGGACTGGCAGGACTACCACGACGAGGACAAGGGCGTCGTGGACAAGACGTACTGCCGCTGGGGCGGCTTCCTTCAGGACTACGCCGGACCCTCCGGGCTGGAGGAGCTGACCCGGATCGGCCGCGAGGGCGTCGCCGAGCTCAACCGCACCCAGCTGATGGTCCTCGACACCGTCCTGCAGACACTGCGGATGTCCGGGTACCGCCCGAGCCGGCTGACCACCACGGACACCGCGCTGTTCGTCGGGAACATGCTCGGCGACGAGGCCGTCATGGAGTCCTCGCTGGCCTTCCGGGCCACCGAGGTGCTGCACCACATGCGCCAGGGCGACACCTTCCGGGGCCTGGACGACGAGCGGCGGGCGGCCATCGAGAGCGGCTTCCCGGCCGCCGTCAGACGCCGCCTGTACGACGCCGACGCCGGGCCCGCCGCCCATGTCTTCCAGGTCAGCGTCGCCAAGGCCGTCGCCCGTGTGCTCGGTCTGCCGGGCCCCGCGGCGATCGGCGACGCGGCCTGCGCCTCCGGCCTCACCGTGATCGACACCGCCGTGAAGTACCTCCAGGACGGCAGCCACGACATGGTCCTGGCCACGGGCGTGCAGGGCAACATGAACATCACCGGCAACGTCTGCTTCGCCAAGATCGGCGGCCTGTCCGCCACCCGCAGCACCCCGCTCGACGAGGGCGCCAGCGGACTGATCAACGGCGAGGGCTCCGGCACCGTCCTGCTCAAGCGGCTCAGCGACGCGGTGCGCGACGGCGACACCATCCACGGTGTGATCCGCGGCGTCGCCACCCGCTGCGACGGCAAGGGCAAGGCCATCTACGCGCCGTCCTCCCGCGGTCAGGTCGCCGCCATGCGCCGCGCCCTCGAACTCGCCGACGCCCGGCCCGAGGAGCTCGACTACATCGAGACCCACGCCACCGCCACCTCCACCGGCGACCTCGTCGAGGTCACCTCCCTCCAGCAGCTGTACGAGGGCGGCGAGGCGGCACCCGGCTCGGTGCTGCTCGGCTCGGTCAAGGCCCAGATCGGGCACACCTTCTCGGCCGCAGGCATGGCCAACCTGCTGAAGATCCTGCTGTCCTTCAAGCACGAGACGGTGCCGCCCACCCACGCCTTCACCCGCGCCCCGCGCGCCATGAAGCTGGAGGGCTCACCGTTCCGGGTGCCGGTCGCCGCCGAGCCGTGGCAGGCGCCCGAGGAGTGCCGGCCGCGCCGCGCCCTGACCAACGCCTTCGGGTTCGGCGGCGTCAACACCAGCGTCGTCGTCGAGCAGTACGACCCCGTGCACCACGCCGACGCCGCCCTGCGGCAGCAGAGCCACACCGACCGCGGCCGCGCCACGGCCAACGCCCCCCTCGCGGTGCTCGGCATCGGCTGCGTCGCCCCCTTCGCCCGCGACACCGCGAGCCTCGCCCGCGACCGGGCACCCGACGCCGGAGTCACCGGCTTCCCCGCCGACCGCTGGCACCCCGACGCCGCCGCCGTCTACGACCCGGAGGGCACCTGGCGCGGCGGGGTCGTCACCGACCTGGACTTCCCCTGGAAGACGTACCGCATCCCGCCCAACGTCCTGGAGGACCTCGACCGGGCGCAGCTGCTGTCGGTGATGGCCGCCGGGCAGGCCCTTGAGGAGTACGGCGCGGACATCGCCGACCGCGTCGACACCGGCGTCTTCGTCGGCGCGACCTGCGGCCTCGAATCCGGGTTGACCCGCAACTTCCGTATCCGCCTGGTGGAGTTCGAGCGGGCCCTGGAGGACGTACCGGGCTTCCGGGAGCTGGACGAGGAGACCCGCAGGGCCCTCGTCGCCGACTACACCCGCGAGGTGCACCGCTACATCCCGCTCACGCGGGAGAACGCGCTGCCCGGCTACATGGACAACATCACCGCCGGCCGCATCCAGAACATCTTCGACCTGCGCGGGCCCGGCGTCGTCATCGACGACGACCTGTGCTCGTTCGGCACCGCCCTCGGGCTCGCCAAGCGCAACCTCGAACAGGGCGAGTGCGAGGTCGCCCTCGTCGGCGGGGTGCACGCCAACCTCACCCCCGAGTTCACCCGGCTCTTCGAGCGCCGGCTGGCGGAGGCGGGGCACGCGACCGACGGCCTGACCCCGGCCGAGGGCGCCGCCTTCCTCGTCGTCAAACCGCTCGACAAGGTCACCGAGGGCGAGAAGGTGCTCGCCGTCATCGACGGGGTGGGCTGCGCCGACGCCGACATCCCCGTGGCCCGGCCCGGCGTCCCCTTCTTCTACGGGGCCGACGGCGCGCTGCGCGCGGTGGAGGTCATCGCCCGGATGCGGGCCGCCGAGGAGGGCGCGCCGGACATCGCGCGGGTCAAGCTCCCGCAGATCGAGAGCGGCTGGGGCTACTCGCTGCGCATCCGCCGCGACGCCGCCCTCGACGACGAGCTGCCCGCCGTACCCGAGCAGGCCCCGCGCCCCGCCACCGCCTCCCCCGACGATCCCGGCACCGGCTACCTCACCGCCCCCACCTACGAGCAGCTGCTGGCCCAGCTGGAACTGCTGGCGCGGGGCGAGATCGTCCCGCTCGACCGCCTCGCCCCCGAGACACCGGGCGGATACCGCCTCGGGTTCAGCTACGCGTCCTACGTCGACCTCGCGCGCAAGGCGCAGCTGACCCTCCGTCTGCTCCGTCCCGGCGGCTCCGCCGCACCGTCCACCCACCCCACCGTCACGAGGTGACCGCCATGGCAACCACCATCGAACCGGTCCGCTCCGAGGAGCGGATCGCCCGGCCCGTACACCCCCTGCTGCGCAGCCTGTTCTTCTGGCCCGTCCTCATCCACTGCGCGCTCTGCTTCGTCCCGCTGTTCCTCTTCTCCTCCCGCACGGGCGACCTCTTCGCCTGGGAGACCGGCTCGTCGCTGACCGCCGCCGTGCTGGGCGCCGGCTACGCGGGCGCCTGCACCATGTTCGTCCTGACCCTGCCGGAGAAGGACTGGACGAGCGCCCGCGGCACCGTCTTCGCGCCGATCACCCTGCTGCTGTCGGCGCTGGTCCTGACCGGGGTCTACGCCGACGAGTTCCACTTCACCGAGGGACCGGGCCTCGCCCGCGTGTTCGCCTGGCTGTGGCTGATCTCCCTGTCGGCGTTCCCGATCACCTGCTACGTCGTCTACAAGGCGCACAACACCGGCCCCAAGGCCGCCGACCCGCGCGGCCCCGCCCCGATGCGCGCCGACGTCAGCATCCCGACCGCCGTCATGGGCGCGGTGCTGTGGGGGCTGGCCTTCGCCCTGTGGATCGCCCCCGAGACCGTCGGCGACGCCTGGGCCTGGCAGCTGGAGCCGCTGGACGCCCGGATGCTGGGCGCCTGGTTCTTCGCCTTCGGCGCCGGTGCCTGGCAGGCGCTGTGGGAGCACGACCTGCACCGCATGCGGGCCGGCTTCCTCACCGACGTCACGCTCAGCGTCCTGTCGCTGGCCGCGCTCGCCCTGTACGCGGACGACGTGCGCTGGGGCAACGCGCTCACCTGGGTCTATCTCGTGGTCCTGGTCGGCCTGCTGGTGGCCGGCCTCACAGGCCGCTTCATGGCGCTGCCGGAGGCGCTGGAGGCGGAGCGGAAGGCGCGTGAGGAGGAGCCCGCACGCGTCTGACGGCCCGGCCGCCGGGGCCCGGAGCAGCCCCGGCGGCCCACGCCCTCCTGCCGGACCAGCCCGTCCCGCACCCGGCCGCCCGCGATCCGGACGAGCCGCGCCCCGACGCGCCGGACCGCCGCCGCCCAAGGGAAGGAACGACCCAACCCATGAACCCCCACAAGGGAAGCTTCAAGGTCGACGACACCCTCGCCACCCCGTTCCGGCACTGGGTGGCGAGGAACCACGTGGACGCGGTGGAAGGGCTCGGCCATGTCCCCGCCGACGGCCCGTTCGTCGTGGTCGCCAACCACCTCAGCTTCTTCGACCACTACCTGCTGGAGACCGCCCTGTTCGGGGCGCGCGGCCGGCACATCTACTTCCCCGCCAAGGCGGCGAACTTCCACCACCCCCTGAAGCGGCTGGTCCGGCTGAGCGTGGGCTGCATCCCGCTGGACAGCGAGCGGCCGGGGCGGCACGCCCTGACCGCCATGAAGGACGTGCTCGACGGCGGCGACGTGCTGTGCACCTACCCGGAGGGCACCCGCTTCACCGGCGGCGGCCTGGCCCCGTTCCACAACGGCCCCTTCTACTTCGCCGTCCGCACCGGGGTGCCCGTCGTGCCGGTGATGATCCACGGCTCCGACCGCATTCTCGCCAAGGGCGAGCTGCGGCCGCGCCGCGCCACCGCCCGGCTGGTCTTCGGCCCCGCGCTGACCGCCGCCGCCGACGGGACGCGCGGCGCGCGCATCGCCGGGCTGCGCGACCGGGCGAGGGCGCGGATGGCGGAACTGGGGGAGCGCGCCCGCACCGCCCACGGCCGCCCCGACGCGGCCGGCGGGCGCGAACTGCTGCGCCGGGCCGAGGAGATCGCCGTCGCCGCCTCCGCGCGGGGGCACCGGCCCGACCGCACCGCGCGCCACCGGATCGCGGTGCTGCACTCCCTCGCCCGGGCCGCCACCGCCCCGCGGACGGCGCCGGCCGTCCCCTCCGTACCCGCAGAGCGACGGGCTGACCAGCCCAGGAACGAGGAGACATGCGCAGGAACATCCTGATCACCGGGGCGCGTTCGGGCCTCGGCCGGGACCTGGCCCGCCGACCCGCCGAGGCCGCCACGGAAGGCGAACCGTCGTGGCGAGGGCGGTCCGAGCGGTGACGACGATGACCACCGGGACGGCGGTGACGATGACCACCGGGACAGCGGGGACCACGGGGACGACAGCGACGGAAGCGGCGGCAGGCCCGGCCCCGTCCACCGCGGCGGCAGCAGTGGCGGCAGGATCGGCCCCGTCCACGGCACCGTCCCCCTCCACGGCAGCGGCCCCGTCCACCGCACCGGCCCGTCCCGCACCCCTGGCCGCGCCCCGCACCCCACCCCCGGCCGCACCCCGCACGCCACCCCCGGCGGACGCCGCAGCCACCCTCGCCCCCGGCGGCCTCGGCTCCTGCGCCCACCCCACCGAGCAGCACGGCACCACCCTGGTCGTCTTCGAGGGCGGCCGGCGGATGCGGTGGAGCCGGCCGGGGCCGGGGCGGTGGCGGCCTGTCGGGGTGTGGCCCGGCGCCGCCGAGGCCGCGGCGCTGGCCGGGTATCTCGCCGCCCGCGGCAACCTGCTGGTGGTGCTCGACCGGGCGGAGCCCACCGTCAGCCTGCTGGCCGAGGAACTGGCCGGCGCCCCCGCCGCCGTCCGCCGTCTGCTGCCCGCCACCGCTCCGGAGCCGGACGACCCCGTCGTGGACGTCGGCATCCCGGCCCTGGACTGGCTGCCCGCCCCGCTGCGCCTGCGCGGCCTGCGCTTCCTGGCCCGTGCCACCGAGGCCGCCGAGCGCACCCCGGCGCTGCTGCTGCCCGCGCTGCTGACGGACGAGCCGGACCCGGAGCGGCCGCATGTGAGATTCGCCCTGCGCACGGGGCCGCACGGGATCGGCGGGGCACGGCTGACCGCCGTCGTGGCCGACCTGTTCGCGGCGGCACCGGCACCGCGGCACGCGTGACAGGGGCCGGGCAGGAGGCGGCACCGCCCCCTGCCCGGCCCTCGTACGTCCGCCCGCGTCAACCGCGTGCCTGCTCCTGCGCGGACAGGCGCCGGTCCGCCTCGGCCCAGGTCGGCGGGGCGGCGGAGTCCTGCTTCCAGGAGGTGAACAGCGACTCGCGCATCGCCGGCTTCAGCTTGCTCATCACCGACAGGTGCGGGTCGGTCCTGATGTACGTGTTCAGCGCCTCGCGGCTCTCCCAGGCCGACAGCGTCCAGAACGTCTTGCGCCAGGGGTCGGCCCGCAGCGAGACCCCCACGTTGCCGGGGGAGTTCTGGGCCTGCCGGTAGACGCCCCCGGACAGCAGGAAGAACCGCGGGACCCGCACCAGCGACTTCAGTTTCAACCGGGATGCCATGACGACGACCTGACCGCCCTCGGTCCGGGCGGCCGGCCCCGAGGACCAGGGCAGGGTGTGGCTCATGGGAGCTCCTTCTCAAGGATGACGACGCGGACGACCGGGCAGCGGAACGGACAGCGCACCGGATCTACCCATCCGGTGCGCTGTCCACCCGAACCCGCCGTCACATGGGCGGGTTTCCGTGCTTGCGGGACGGCAGTTCGGCGTGCTTGGCCCGCAGCATCCGCAGCGAGCCGATCAGCAGCCGCCGGGTGTCCCGAGGATCGATGACGTCGTCCACGAGACCGCGCTCGGCCGCGTAGTACGGGTGCATCAGCTCCTCCTTGTACGCGGCGATCAGCCGGGCCCGTTCCGCCTCCGGGTCCTCGGCGGCGGCGATCTCCCGGCGGAACACCACGCTGGCCGCCCCCTCGGCGCCCATCACCGCGATCTCGTTGGTGGGCCAGGCGAACGACAGATCGGCGCCGATGGACCGGGAGTCCATGACGATGTACGCGCCGCCGTACGCCTTGCGCAGGATCACCTGGATCCGCGGCACCGTGGCGTTGCAGTACGCGTACAGCAGTTTGGCGCCGTGCCGGATGATGCCCCCGTGCTCCTGGTCCACGCCGGGCAGGAAGCCGGGCACGTCCAGCAGCGTGACCAGCGGGATGTTGAAGGCGTCGCAGGTCTGCACGAACCGCGCCGCCTTCTCCGACGCATGGATGTCCAGCACACCGGCCTGGGACGAGGGCTGGTTGCCGATGATGCCCACGACCTGTCCGCCGAGCCGGGCCAGCGTGCACACCACGCTGCGGGCCCAGGCGGCGTGCACCTCGAAGTGCTCGCCGTGGTCGGCGATCTCCTCGATGACGGCCCGGATGTCGTACGGCCGCGCCGGGTCCTCGGGCACCAGGTCCAGCAGCGCCTCGCAGGCGCGGTCGTCGGGGTCGTCGGAGGTCTCGGCGGGCGGCAGTTCGCGGTTGTTCTGCGGAAGCAGCGACAGCAGGTACCGCACCTCGGCGATGCAGCTCTCCTCGTCGTCGTACGCGAAGTGCGCCACCCCGGAGACCGCGGCATGGGCGTCTGCCCCGCCGAGCCCGTTCTGGGTGATCTCCTCGCCGGTCACCGCCTTGACCACGTCCGGCCCCGTGATGAACATCTGCGAGGTCTCCCGGACCATGAACACATAGTCCGTGAGCGCGGGGGAGTAGGCCGCCCCGCCCGCGCACGGGCCGAGCATCACACTGATCTGCGGGATGACGCCGGAGGAACGGGCGTTGCGGCTGAAGATGCCGCCGTACCCGGCCAGCGCCGTCACGCCCTCCTGGATCCGGGCGCCCGCCCCGTCGTTGAGGCTGACCAGCGGGGCACCGGCGGAGGCGGCGAGGTCCATCACCTTGTGGATCTTCTCGGCGTGGGCCTCGCCCAGCGCGCCGCCGAAGATCCGGAAGTCATGGGCGTACACGAACACGGTCCGGCCGTGGACCGTGCCCCAGCCGGTGACCACCCCGTCCGAGTACGGCTTCCTCGCCTCCAGCCCGAACCCGGTGGCGCGGTGCCGGCGCAGGCCCTCGATCTCGGTGAACGAGCCCTCGTCCAGCAGCAGCGCGATCCGCTCCCGCGCGGTCAGCTTGCCCCGCGCGTGCTGCCGTTCGGTGGCCCTGGGGTCGGGGCCGGCCAGGGCCTGCTGCCGGATGCGGCGCAGCTCGGCGAGCCGGCCGCTGCCACCGGTGAACCGGCTCGCGTCCAGCGCGTCCTCGGCGAACGCGGGCACCGCCTCCGGGACGGTCCCGTGGGACAGGACGGTCACAGCGGTCCCCTCCTCAGTTGGTCGATCCAGGTCATCGCGAGGAAGACGTCACCGGTGATGCGCAGCCGGCCCGTGCCGAACGCGGCCGGACCGCGCAGGGCGCCGAGCGCGAGCTGGGCCAGGTCCTCCTGGCTGACGACGACCGTGGCGTTGGGCGGCCACGGCGGTGCCGGCACCACCGAGGCGCCCTCGGCGGAGGTGGTCACATAGCGGGTTCTGACGCCGACGGGAGTCTCGACGACGAAGCGGAACACGGCGGACCGGCCGGGCGGCCGGGCCCGTGTGCCCGCGCAGGCCCAGTCGAGGAGCTGGTCGAGAGACCGCTCCGCTTCCCTGGTCAGATCGGCGGCCACCATGGGTCCTCCCTCCTTCTGCGGTTTCGGGGGTCCACGTCGGCTCGACCCTGCCGGGGCCGCCTGGCAGCGGGGTGGACCGGTGCTGGACCACCGGCCGCTCGGGAGCCGTGGCCTGAAGTGTGAATTCCTCACAGGTGGCCGGTGAGGGTGGCACTGTGCCCGGCGAGCCGACCCCGCGCATGCTGATGCCGTCCCCGATGGATCGCTCGAAAACAGGAGTCCTTCCCATGACGAGCATCAGCCAGGTCGTCACGCAGGAAAGCCGCTCCACCCACACGCCGCACCACGACCAGGAAGCCTTCCTGCCCCGCGCGGGCCAGGACGAGCACATGGACCTGGTCATCGAAGTCCTCACCGCTCCCTCCGCCAGACCCGCCCTGTTCTCCCTCTGCTACGCGAGCAACCACGCCTCATGAGACGTGAGCTGATCGGGTTCCGGCGCCACCTCCGGGTGGAGGTGGTGCCGGACGACGCGACGTACCTGATCTCCGAACACGGGATCACCGCCCTGCGGGCACCCCACCTCGAAGCGGTCGCCCCGCTCCTCGACGGCAGCCGCGACCTGGCGGCCCTGCTCCGGGACACCCCGGCGCCGCTGCCGACCGAGCGGCTGACCGCCCTGCTCGCCCAGCTCGCCGACGCCGGCTTCATCGAGTACCGGGAGCAGCGCGGCTGCGAACCGACCGAGCACAGCGCGGAGGCGTACTGGGAACTGGCCGGCCTCGAAGGGCGCCCCACCCGGCTGAGGACCGCCTCCACCCTCGTGGAACTGCGCACCGTCGGCGACCTCGACGCCCGGCACGCCGTCCGGGCGCTGCGCGCCTCCGCCCTCGCCGTCACGGCGGAGCCCGCACCCGACGCCGCCCTGACCGTCGTGATCTGCGACGACTATCTCGCTCCCCGCCTCGGGGACCTGGACGCCGAGTTCCGCGCGGCCGGCCGCCCCTGGCTGCTGGCCAAGCCCACCGGCGCCACCGTCTGGGTCGGCCCCGTGTTCCGGCCGGGCGCCGGCGCCTGCTGGTCCTGCCTGGCCCATCCGGTACGTCTGCACCGCGGCGTCGAGTCGCGGGTCGGTGCCGCCCTCGGGCGGACCGGCCCCGTCCCCGGACCCGCCGCCTGGGTGCCGTGCACGCTGGCCACCGGTCTGCACCTGGCGGCGATCGAGGCCGCCCAGTGGCTGGCCGGCCACCACCGGGTGCAGGACCGGGTGCTCACCTTCGACACCCTCACCCAGGTGTCCCGGCACCATGTGGTGCGCAGGCGGCCGCAGTGCCCCGACTGCGGCGACCCCGGCCTCGGCGCCGGCCTCGCCCTCGCCCCCGTCGTCCCGCGCTCGCGCCCCAAGGCGCCCGACGCGGGCGGCGGTCACCGCTCCCGCTCGGTGCAGCAGATGCGGGACGCCTACGACCATCTGATCAGCCCGATCACCGGGATCGTCGCGGACGTCACCCGCGTCACGGGCGGCCCGGCGTTCCTCAACAGCTTCAGCTCCGGCCCCAGTCCGGTCCCCGGCACCACCGGCCTCGCCGCCCTGCTGCGCGGACTGCGGCACGTCAACGGCGGCAAGGGCGTCACCGCGCAGGAGGCCGAGGTCAGCGCGCTGTGCGAGGCCGTCGAACGCTACTCCGGCTGTCTGCACGGCGACGAGCCCCGCATCCGCGCCACCCACCGCGAACTGGGCGACCTCGCCGTCCACCCGGACAGCTGCCAGCTCTTCGCCGACGAGCAGTTCACCGGGCGGGCCGAGTGGAACGCCGGCCACTCCGGCTTCCACCGCGTGCCCGAACGCTTCGACGAGGACGCCGCCATCGACTGGACCCCCGTCTGGTCGCTCACCGCGCACCGGCACCGGCTGCTGCCCAGCGCGCTGCTGTACTTCTCCACCGCCGCGGAGCACCGGCACCCCGTCGCCGGCCGCCGCTTCGCGCACGCCGACTCCAACGGCAACGCGGCGGGCAGCAGCCTGGAGGACGCCGTCCTGCAGGGCTTCCTGGAACTCGTGGAGCGCGACGCCGTCGCCCTGTGGTGGTACAACCGCACCCGCCAGCCCGCCCTCGACCTGCACAGCGCGGACGACCCCTGGGTGCGGGAACTGCTCGACGTGCACCGCGCCCTGCACCGCGAGGTGTGGACGCTCGACCTCACCTCCGACTTCGGCATACCGGTCTTCGCCGCACTGTCCCGCCGCACCGACAAACAGGCGCAGGACATCGTCTTCGGCTTCGGGGCGCACCTCGACGCGAGGATCGCCCTGCGGCGGGCGCTGACCGAGCTCAACCAGCTGCTCCCGGCGGCCCTGGACGCCCGGCCCGACGGCAGCGGCTACACCCTGACCGATCCGGAACCGCTCGGCTGGTGGCGCACCGCGACCACCGGGAACCAGCCCTACCTGTGCCCCGCCGAGGGCCCCGCGCGCACCCTCGCCGACTTCCCCCTCCCCACCAGCACCGACCTGCGCGAGGACCTCACCACCGTCACCGACGCCGTGCGCGCCCGCGGCCTCGACCTGCTCGTCCTGGACCAGACCCGGCCCGACGTCGGACTGCCCGTCGTCAAGGTCCTCGTCCCCGGACTGCGCTCGTTCTGGGCCCGGTTCGCTCCGGGCCGGCTCTACGACGTCCCCGTGGCCCTGGGGCGGCTGCCGCGGCCCCTCGACCCGCCCGAGCTGAACCCCGTACCCCTGTTCGTCTGACCCCCCACCCCCCTCGCACCGCCAGGAGTCCACCGTGCTGCACCCACCCCATGTCGACGACCCCTGTCGCCCGGAGGCGACCACGACCCTGTGGTCCCTGCGCGAGGACGTCCGCGTCGAGACGGCGGAGGGCGGCGACGCGGTGGAACTCCACGGCCGCTGGTCGGACCTGCGCATCCGCAACCCCGCACCGAACCTGGTGGAGCTGCTGCGCCGGATGAGCCTCGGGCCGGTCAGCCTGGAGAACATCCCCGCCGAGGGCACCCCGAGGTCCTGGCAGGGCGCGCTGCTGCGCTTCCAGGACCTCGTCGTGCGCTCGCTTGCGTTCGTCGACAGCGGCCTGGTGCTGCTGTCGGCCGTGCCCCTCTCGCCCGGCGCCCGCTTCAGCCCCGCACCGCCGCCCGGCGGGGCCCGGCTGAAGCTGTCCCGGTTCGCCGTGCTGCGCCGGGAGGGGGACCTGTTCCAGCTGGAGTCGCCGCTGTCGCTGCACCGGGTGGTGCTGCACCGGCCGGAGGCCCAGTGGGTGGTCGCCGCCCTCGGCAGGCCCGTCGTCGCGGAGCGCGCCGGGGAGGGGGTGCCGCTGGACGGCCGGGTGGTGCAGGAGATCCTCGGGTATCTGATCGGCACCGGCATGGTGCTGGTGGCGCGGGACGCCGACGGGGAGTTCGACGAGGACGAGGACCCGGCGCTGTGCACCTGGTCCGCCCACGACATGCTCTTCCACACCCGCTCCGTGATGGGCCGCGACGACGGCGACTTCGGGGCGACCTTCGCCCATGTCACCCAGCTCAAGCCGCAGCCCGCCGTCCGGCACCGCCCGCCCGGCCCCGTCATCCCGCTGCCCAGGCCCGATCTGGGCGAACTCCTCGACCGGGACCCGCCGTTCACCACCGTCCTGGAGCGCCGCCGCTCCGTGCGCGCGTACGGCGCACCCGCCCTCTCCCTGCCCGCCCTCGGGGAGTTCCTCTACCGCGCGGCCCGCGTCCGCTCGCTCGGCACGGTCGGCACCGGCGAGACCGCCTACCCGGCCAGCGACCGCCCCTACCCCTCCGGCGGCGCCGCCTACGACCTGGAGCTCTACGTCACCGTGCGGGACTGCGCGGAACTGCCGTCCGGCATCCACTACTACGACCCGCAGGACCACAGCCTGGTGCTGGTCAACGACGACCCCGCGGCGGCCGGCGAGCTGTCGGCGGGGGCCATGGCGGCCGCCGCGCTGTCCTCGCCGCCGCCGGTGCTGATCACCCTGACGTCGCGCTTCCAGCGGCTGTCGTGGAAGTACAGCGGACTGGCATATGCCCTGGTGCTGAAGCATGTGGGAGCGCTCCTGCAGACCTTCTACCTGGTGGGTTCGGCGATGGGCCTGGCCACCTGCGCGGTGTGCAGCGAGGACATCTCCGCGTTCGCCGGGGCGGCCGGTCTCGACTGGCGGACGGAGTCACCGGTCGGGTCGTTCGTCGTGGGCCCGCCGCCCGAGGGGGGCCATGACCGCTGCGCCAGGCCCCCTGAGCAGTGGGTTCCCGTCAACGGCCCGGACTGGGCGGAGCGTTCGTCCGCACCGGGGCGCGCGGGAGGGCCGAGGACGTAACGCACAGGTGACTCCCGGAGACGCTCCGCCGTCTACTATGACGTCGCGGATGTGAGCATCAACCCGGGGGAGTGTGTGGATGCTGCGACGACTTCTGCGATCCGATAGACAGCAGCACGAGACGATGCCCCCGCAACTGGCCTTCGCTGTCGTCCTGATCGTGCTCTTCGGCTTCGTGCTGATCGCCGTGCTCAATGTGATCAGCGAGCGGCCCGGTCCCTGGCTGATGGGGTTCTGCGTCGTCTCCAGCGTCGCCCTGTTCGCCCTGCAGACGGTGCACAGCGCGCCGCGCGCCCAGCGGTTCCGGGACCGGTACGGGCTCTGGACGCTCGGCGCCCAGGCCGTGCTGACGTACGTCCCCGCGGTGTTCTTCGGTGTCACCTGGGGCGGTATGGGCGGCTTCCTCGCCGGCTCGTGCCTGCTGCTGATCGCGGCGCCCGTCTGCTGGGCGGTGTTCGCCGCGGTCGTGGTGATCACCGGCGGCCTGGCGGTGGCCTCGGGCACCGACTGGGTGGACACCTCCTACCTCGTCGTGTCCACCGTGCTGACCGGTCTCATCGTCTACGGACTCACCCGGCTGTCGAACCTGGTGGCCGAGGTGCACCGGGCCCGCGAGGAGCTGGCCGACATGGCGGTCGCCCAGGAGCGCCTGCGGTTCGCCCGCGACCTGCACGACCTGCTGGGCTTCGGGCTGTCCGCCATCACGCTCAAGAGCGAGCTGACGGTCCGGCTGCTGGACACCCGTCCGGAGCGGGCCCGCGAGGAGCTCGTCGGCATCCTGCAGATCTCCCGGCAGGCCCTGGCCGATGTGCGCGCGGTGGCCCGCGGCTACCGCGAGATGTCCCTGGACGCCGAGGTCGCCTCCGCCGAGGACGTGCTGTGCGCCGCCGAGATCGAGGTGCGCATCGCCCTGGCGTGCGACCCGGTCTCCACCCGCGCCGGAACGGTCCTGGCCACGGTGATCCGGGAGGGCGTCACCAATGTGCTGCGGCACAGCAAGGCCCAGCACTGTGTCATCGAGGCCAACGGCGTCAGCGGCCCCGGCGGGCGGATCGTCCGGCTCGTGCTGTCCAACGACGGCGTCGGCGAGACCGGCCGCGGCGAGGCCCGCGACGGCGGCAGCGGCCTGGACAACCTCCGCACCCGGGTCGAGGAGATCGGCGGCCGGCTGACCGCGGGCCCCGACGCCACCGGCTGGTTCCGCCTGACCGCGGAGGTGCCCCAGAGCCCCGGCCTGTCAGCCCGCCTCCCCGAACCGGCCTGACCCCCGCGGCGCCGACGGACGAGGGGCGCTAGCTCAGCCAGCCGTTGCTCTGCGCGATCCGGATCGCGTCGACCCGGTTGCGGGCGTTGAGCTTGGTGACCGCGCTGGTGAGGTAGTTGCGCACGGTGCCGATGGACAGGAACAGCCGGCCGGCGATCTCCATCGCCTCCGCCCCGTCGGCGGCCATCCGCATCACCTCGATCTCCCGCCGGGTGAGCGGGTTCTCCTCGACCTCCCAGGCGGCCATGGCGAGTTGGGGGTCGATCACCCGGCCGCCGGCGGCCACCTTGCGCACGGCGTCGGCCAGTTGGTCCGACGGGGCGTCCTTCAGCAGGAACCCGGACACTTTGGCGGCCATCGCCCGGCGGAAGGTGCCCGGCCGGCCGAGGCTGGTCAGCACGAGCACACGGCAGGTCGGCACGGCGGTGCGCAACTGGTCGGCGGCGCTGAGGCCGTCGAGCCCCGGCAGGTCGATGTCGACGATCGCGACGTCCGGGCGGAGCTCCTGCGCGGCCGGCACCAGCCGGTCCCCGCAGTCCAGTTGGGCGACGACCTTGAGATCGGGCTCCATCTCCAGCAGGGCCACCAGAGCGCCGCGCACCATGTGCATGTCCTCCGCGATCACGATGCGGATCAATTCCGACCTCCCCCGTCGAACGGCCGTCGCGACGCGCACACACGCATTTCGCACGCATGCTATTCGAACGGACGTCGTGAGGGGCCGACTCCGGCCACTCCCCGCCCGAACGAGCCATGAATTCCTCATGGTCCGGTCCCTGAAAGGGCCATCACGGACCGAGGAGGCACGCACTGTCGGCCGAGGTCCGCGCATGGGACCGTCGTGGTACTTCGCCGAGTACGGGGATGCCGAGCGCATCCAGTACGTCCCTTCCAAGCCACCTGGGGACCAGATGGACATCACCCTGCTGGGGTCGTTCAGCGCGGACACGGACGGCTCTCCTGTGCTGCCGTCCGCCGCGAAACTGCGCCAGATCCTGGCCCTGCTGGCTCTGCACGGCAACCGAGTCGTTCCCGTGTCGATGATCATGGAGGAGCTCTGGGGCTACGCACCGCCCCGCAGCGGGCCCACCACCCTGCAGACCTACATCCTGCGGCTGCGCCGGATGATCAACGCCTCCGTCCGCGGCCGCTGCGACGCCAAGGACATCCTGGAATACCGCTACGGCGGCTACCGCCTGAGCGTGCCCACCGGCTGCGTCGACGTCCTCGAGTACGACCGGCTCGCCGCCGAGGGCCAGCGGGCCTTCGACGACGGCGAGGACGAGGCCGCGGTGAAGGTGTTCCGCGAGGCGCTCGACCTGTGGCGCGGCCCCGCGCTGGCGGACATCCGCTGCGGCGCGCTGCTGGAGATCGAGCGGGTACGGCTGGAGGAGAGCCGGCTCGGTGTGCTGGAGCGCCGCTTCGACGCCGAGCTGCACCTGGGCCGGCACGCCGAACTCCTCACCGAGCTGGTCGTCCTGACCGCCCAGCAGCCCCTGCACGAGGGGCTGCACGCCCAGCACATGATCGCGCTGTACCGCTCCGGGCGGCCCTCCGAGGCGCTGGCGGTCTTCACCAAGCTGCGCGGCCGTCTCGTGGAGGACCTGGGTCTGGAGCCCTCGCCCCGGCTGCAGCGGCTCCAGCGTGCGGTGCTCGGCGGCGACCTGGTGCTGGACCGCCCGCAGCGGGGCGCGGGCCGCCGCACCCTGGACATGTTCGCGGCGTGAGCGAGGAGGGCCGCGATGGCGGCCGGATCGCGCGGCCCGCTACTCGCCGAGCAGCGACTCCTGGTCGTCGAAGAGGGCGGCCTGCTCGGCCCGTTCGTCGTCGCGCAGCTGCTTGTTGCGGGTGCCGACGACGACCGCGGTGACCGCCGCGGTCACGGCGAGCGCGGCCGGGACCATCCAGCCGCGGTCGAAGACATGGCCGAGGGCGTGGTCGAGGGAGAGCCGGCCGGGGCCGGTGACCGCGAGGCCGGTGGCGGCCAGGCCGAGCGTCGCGGCGTACTCGTAGCCGCCGCCCTGGTTGAAGAAGCCGTTCGGGGTGTGCACGGCCGCCGCGCCCGCCATCGCCCCGGCCGCCGCCGCCCCGGCCGCGGGCGTGGCCAGGCCCAGCATCAGCAGGGTGCCGCCGCCCGTCTCGGCGAGCCCGGCCGCGGTGGCGCTGGCCTTGCCCGGCCGGTAGCCGACGGACTCCATGAACTGGCCGGTGCCCTCGATGCCATGGCCGCCGAACCAGCCGAACAGCTTCTGCGTGCCGTGCGCGGCGAGCACCCCGCCGGCGCCCAGCCTGAGCAGCAGGAGGCCCAGATCACGTCGGTCGTAGCAGGTCACGATGACTCCCGGAGAGACGGCCGGCTTCGTTGCTCCACCGTCCCACCGGCAGTGCCGGGCGGCCCGGTGCGGACCGCCGTTCGGGTGGCCGCCCGCCCGGTGGCCCGCTCCGGTGGCGGGTGCCGGGGCCCGGTGTGAGGCTGACCGCATGACCATTCAGACCGCCAAGCTCAGCGACCCGGCCGTCCGTGCTTTCGTCAGCGCCGTGAACGCGCACGACCGCGAGAGGTTCATGGATCTGCTCGCGCCCGGTGCGACCATGGCGGACGACGGCGTCGACCGGGACCTCGCCGAGTGGATCGACAGCGAGATCTTCTCCTCCAACGGCCATCTGGATGTCGACCGGGAGTCGAACGACGGCCGTGACCTCGTCGCCCACTACCGCAACGACACCTGGGGCGAGATGCGCACCCGCTGGCACTTCGAGGTCGAGGACGGCAAGATCTCCCGCTTCGAGACGGGCCAGGCCTGAGCGACGTCACGGGTCTGAGCGACATACGTCCGGGGAACCTCGTCCGGGCGTGCGGCAGCCGTTCCACGGGCTGGTGGAGTTCCGTGGAACGGCTGCCGCCTTCCCCCCCTGGGAGTTGGCCGGAACCACAGAGCCTCATATGTGAAGCTCTTGTGGAGGAAAGTCGACCATACCTCCCCGGTCCGCCGCAATAGGCGGAACGTCGGATTTCGGTCGGCCAACTCGCCTCAGCCGCGGCCCACGTACGGCATCGCCGTCGCCAGCACCGTCGCGAACTGCACGTTCGCCTCCAGCGGCAGCTCCGCCATGTGCCGTACCGTGCGCGCCACATCGGCCACGTCCATCACCGGCTCCGGCCTGATCTCGCCGTCGGCCTGGAGCGCGCCCGTCTGCATCCGGGCCGTCATGTCCGTCGCCGCGTTGCCGATGTCGATCTGGCCGACGGCGATGTGGTGGGCCCGCCCGTCCAGCGACAGCGACTTGGTCAGGCCGGTCAGCGCGTGCTTGGTGGCCGTGTAGGCGACCGAGTGCGGGCGCGGGGTGTGCGCCGAGATCGACCCGTTGTTGATGATCCGGCCGCCCTGCGGGTCCTGCTCCTTCATCTGCCGGTACGCCGCCTGCGCGCACAGGAACGCCCCGTTGAGGTTGGTGTCCACCACGTGCCGCCACGCCTCGTAGGGCAGCTCCTCCACCGGCACCCCGCCCGGCCCGAACGTGCCCGCGTTGTTGAACAGCAGGTCCACGCGGCCGAAGCGGTCCACCGTCGCCGCGAACAGCGCCGCCACGTCCTCGGGCCGTGACACGTCCGTCCGCACGGCGAGCGAGGCCCCCTCGGGCACCAGGGCCGCCGTCTCCTCCAGGGCCTCGGCGCGGCGGCCCGCCAGCGCCACCGACCAGCCGGCCCGCAGCAGTTCCACGGCGACCGCGCGGCCGATCCCGGAGCCCGCGCCGGTGACCACCGCGATCCTCTTGCCAGTTTCCACAGCGTTCATGGCCCCGCAGCGTACGGGACGGTCCGGAATGCGGAACTCATTCGTCCGCCATTCGGGTGTTGTGTACGTGTCAATGCGGCGTCGTCCGCGGTCACTGCAATGGCCCCCTGCACCATTCGCCAGGGGAGGACCGCATGACACCCGCCGCCCGCCGGCCCCACCACGCCCCCGAACTGCGCGCCGCCGCCCGCCGTCTCGGCCGCCGCCGCTTCCTCACCGTCACCGGTGCCGCCGCCGCACTCGCCTTCGCCGTGAACCTCCCGGCCGCCGGCACCGCGGCCGCCGCCGAACTCGACCCCGCCCGCATCACCGACGACCCCTTCACCCTCGGCGTCGCCTCCGGCGACCCCCAGCCCGGCTCCGTCCTGCTGTGGACCCGCCTGGCCCCCGCCCCCTACCAGCCCGACAGCGGCCTTCCCGCCCGACGTGTCCTGGTCCACTGGGAGTTGGCCCACGACGAGAACTTCCGCCGCATCGCCCGACGCGGCACCGCCTTCGCCCACCCCGAGTTCCACCACAGCGTCCACGTCGAGGTCTCCCACCTCGCCCCCGGCCGCACCTTCTACTACCGCTTCCGCACCGGCGGCTGGACCAGCGACACCGGCCGCACCCGCACCGCCCCGGCCGCCGGCGAGAGCCCCGCCGCGCTCCGCCTCGCCGCCGTCTCCTGCCAGGCGTACCACGACGGCTACTTCACCGCGTACCGCCATCTCGCCCAGGAGGACCTCGACGCCGTCCTTCACCTCGGCGACTACCTCTACGAGTACGCCGTGAACGCCACCGGCGGCTCCCGCGCCTACACCGACCGCACCCTGCCCGCCCTCTTCAACCGCGAGACGGTCACCCTGGAGGACTACCGGCTGCGGTACGCCCTCTACAAGACCGACCCCGACCTGCGCGCCGCCCACGCCGCGCACCCCTTCGTCGTCACCTGGGACGACCACGAGACCGAGAACAACTACGCCGGCGACACCCCCGAGAACAGCGTCCCGCCGGAGGAGTTCCTGCTGCGCCGCGCCTCCGCCTACCGCGCGTACTGGGAGAACCAGCCCCTGCGCAGGCCCCAGCTCCCCGACGGCCCCGACATGCGGCTCTACCGCCGCCTCACCTGGGGCGACCTCGCCCAGTTCGACATCCTCGACACCCGCCAGTACCGCTCCGACCAGGCGTACGGCGACGGCGCCCGGGTCCCCGGGCCCGAGGTCGACGACCCGGCGCGCACCATGACCGGCCAGACGCAGGAGCGGTGGCTGCTGGACGGGTGGCAGCGGTCGCGGGCGCTGTGGAACGTCGTACCGCAGCAGGTCGTCTTCTCGCAGCGGAAGTTCGACCTCACCGAGCCCTCACGGGTCTCCATGGACGCCTGGGACGGCTACCGGGCCTCGCGGCGCCGGGTGCTGGAGGGCGCGCGGGCGGCCGGGATCGAGAACCTGATGGTCCTGACCGGTGACGTCCACGTCGGCTACGGCTTCGACATCAAGGCCGACTTCGACGACCCCGCCTCCCGCACCCTCGGCACGGAGATCGTCGCCACGTCCGTCGCCAGCGGACGCGACGGCTCGGACCGGCCGGCGAACTGGGACACCTACATGACCGCCAACCCGCACCTGAAGTTCTACAACGGGCGCCGCGGCTATGTGACGGTCGAGCTGGGGCGCACCCAGGCGCGGGCCGACTACCGGACCGTGCCGTACGTGACGCGGCCGGGCGCGCCGGTGACGACGGCGGGCTCGTACGTCACGGAGGCGGGGAACCCCGGCCTCAAGCCCGCCTGAGCATCAGTCCGCGGGCGGCCAGGCGTCGCCCCACTGCGCGTCGCGCGCCGCCTTGTACAGGTCGCCGTGGCGCTTGGTGACCGTCGTGCGGCGCAGGTGCTCGTCGGCCTCGCACAGGTCGAGGAGCACCTGCCCCTTGCGGATCTGGGGGCGCCGTACGACCCGCGCGGCGGCCGGGGCCACGGGCAGGCGGGTCGCGGCGACATAGGCGAACTTCTCGTCCTCGTACGCCAGCGAGCCGCCCTTGACCTGCCGGTGCAGCGAGGAGCGGCTGACCCGCGCCGAGAAGTGGCACCAGTCCTCGCCGGGCACGATCGGACAGGCGGCGCTGTGCGGACAGGGCGCGGCGACCCGGAACCCGGCGGCGATCAGTCGGTCGCGGGCCTCGATCACACGGGCGTAGCCGTCGGGGGTGCCGGCCTCGACGATCACGACGGCCTGCGCGGCGGCCGCGGCTGCGTCGACGAGCGCGGCCCGGTCGGCCTCCGTCAATTCGTTGAGGACATAGGAGGCGGTGACGAGGTCGGTGCTGCCGAGGCCGAGAGCCCCGCCGATCCTCGCGCGCCGCCACCGTACGCCGTGCAGGTCCGGGTGGGCGGCGGCGATCTCCCGCCCCAGCGCGAGCGCCGGCTCGGCCCAGTCGAGGACGGTCACCTCCCGCGGCCCGCCCCAGGTGGCATGCACCGCCCAGGTCGCGGCACCGGTCCCGCCCCCGACGTCGACATGGCTGCCGGGCACCCAGCCGGGCACCGCCGCCGCGAACGCCTCCAGCGCCGCCGCCACCGCCTCGAACGTCGCCGGCATCCGGTACGCGGCATACGCCGCCACATCCGCCCGGTCCCGCAGGATCGGCGCGTCCGTCGGGGTGGCCCCCCGGTAATGGGAGATCAGCCGCTCGACCGCCTGCGCGGCCTGCCGCGGCGGCAACCCGTCGAGCAGCCCGGCAAGGGCGGCGCGCAGGGTCTCGGCGGGGGATACGGGGACGTTCACCCGACGATTCTCGCAGGTGTCCGCTCAGGCGGCTTCCGCCGGATAGCGCACCCCGATGCGGTCGCGGATCGCGTCCAGGGTGCGCATCACGGCGAGGGTGCCGTCGAGGGGGACGAGGGGCGACTCGGTCTCGCCGGCCCGCAGGGCGCGCATGACCTCGCGGGCCTCGTGCTTGAGGCTGGCGCGGGGACCGTCGGCCGGGTCGAGGGTGAACTCCTCGGGGTCGCGGCCGTCGCGGTGCAGGACGAAGCGGTCGGGGTGGAAGAAGCCGTAGGGGACGTCGATGCGGCCCCGCGAGCCGGTGACGGACGCCTGGACCGCCGTACCGCCGACGATGGAGCAGTGCACCGAGGCCAGAGCACCGCTCTGCCAGGAGAGCAGGGCACCCGTCTGGAGGTCGACGCCCTCGTCCGAGAGCACCGCCGTGGCCGTCACGTCCGCCGGCTCGCCGAGCAGCAGCTGGGCGAACGACACCGGGTACACGCCCAGGTCCAGCAGTGCGCCTCCGCCCTGCGCGGGGTCACGCAGCCGGTGCGCGGGCGGGAAGGGGCCGGACAGCCCGAAGTCCGCCTGCACGCTGCGCACGTCACCGATCGCGCCGTCGTCGACCAGCGCCTTCAGCCGCCGTATCAGCGGGTTGCAGTACATCCACATGGCCTCCATCAGGAAGCTGCCGCGCTCACGGGCCAGCGCGACCAGTTCCTCGGCCTCGGAGGCGTTGAGCGTGAACGCCTTCTCGCACAGCACGTTGCGCCCCGCCTCCAGGCACAGCCCGGCCGCCGCCCGGTGCGCCGCGTGCGGGGTGGCGACGTACACGACGTCGACCTCGTCGTCCATGGCCAGCGCCGACCAGTCGCCGTACGCCCGCGGGATCCCGAAGCGTTCCGCGAACGCCTTCGCCGAGTCCTCGGAGCGCGAGGCCACCGCCACCACCTGCGCGTCCGGCAGATCCACCAGATCCGCCGTGAAGGCGGCCGCGATCCCGCCGGTCGCCAGAATCCCCCACCGCACGCCGTCCGTCGTCATTCCGTCCCGCCCCACCCGAGGTGACAATCAGCAGTCTGTTCGAGCTGAGAGCATAGGGAGCGCACGGCGCGACGAGCGAGGGGCAGGGCCATATGACCGAGGGCGGGGCGGCGACGCGCGATCTGTCTTCCACGGCCTCACCGCCGACCGGATCACCGGCCCGCGCCGCCCGCGCCACCGGACTGCTGGTCACCTTCGTGCTCGGCGGACTGACCGCGACGCCCCCGCTGGCCATGGACATGTACCTCCCGGCGCTCCCGGAGGTCACCCGCAGCCTGTCCGCGCCCGCCGCGACCGTGCAGCTCACGCTCACCGCGTGCCTGGCCGGCATGGCCCTCGGTCAGCTCGTGGTCGGCCCGATGAGCGACCGCTGGGGCCGGCGCCGCCCGCTGCTCGGCGGACTCCTGGTGTACGTCGTCGCCACCGCGCTGTGCGCCTTCGCGCCCACCGTCGAGACCCTGGTCGCCTTCCGGCTGGCGCAGGGGCTCGCGGGCTCCGCCGGGATCGTCATCGCGCGGGCGGTGGTCCGCGATCTGTACGACGGCACGGCGATGGCCCGGTTCTTCTCCACGCTGATGCTGATCTCGGGGGCCGCCCCGATCGTCGCGCCGCTGATCGGCGGACAGCTGCTGCGGGTGACGGACTGGCGGGGCGTGTTCGCCGTGCTCACGCTGATCGGCGTCCTGCTGACCGCGCTGGTGTGGACGAGGCTGCCGGAGACGCTGCCGCCGGCGCTGCGGCAGGCGGGCGGTGTCGGCGAGGCGCTGCGCGCGATGCGCGGGCTGCTGGCCGATCTGCCGTTCACCGGGTACGTGCTCACCGGCGGGTTCGCCTTCGCCGCGCTGTTCGCCTACATCGCCGCCTCGCCGTTCGTGATCCAGGAGATCCACGGCGCCTCGGCTCAGACGTTCGCCCTGCTGTTCGGCCTGAACTCGGTGGGGCTGGTCGCGGCCGGGCAGCTCAACGGCAAGGTGCTGGTCGGGCGGGTGCGCCTGGAGCGGGTGCTGGCCATGGGCCTCGGGATCGTCGTGCTCGCCGCGGGCGCGCTGCTGCTGATGTCGCTGGGGGTGTTCGGGGCGACGGGGCTCGGGCCGGTCGCCGCCGGGCTGTTCGTGCTGATGACGGCGATGGGCGTCACCCTGCCCAACGCCCAGACCCTCGCCCTGTCCCGCACCCGGCACGCGGCCGGTTCGGCGTCCGCGCTGCTGGGCGCGTCCTCGTTCCTGATCGGCGCGGTCGCCTCGCCGCTGGTCGGGATCGCCGGGGAGCACACCGCCGTGCCGATGGCCGTCGTCCAACTGGCGGCGGCGCTGGTGGCGGTGGGCTGCTTCGCCGGGCTGTGCCGGCCGTGGCGGACGCGGACGGGAGCCGCCGAGACCTCCGGGGAGGAGCGCTGAGCGCGCCGAGACTGCGTCCGGGCACGCCGGAACGGGCCGGCCTCGACCCCGCCGAGACCGACCGGCTGGTCCATGAGGTCCGCGGCCTGACCTCCGGGGAGCGCCCCTGGGCCGCGGGCGCCGTCGTCGTCGCCGGGCGCGGACCGGTGCTGGCGGTGGCCGAGGCCACGGGCTGGGCGGTGCGGTACGCGGGCTACGACCCGGTGACCGACCGGGGCGTCGAACTGCCGCCGCAGCGGCGGGTCGCCATGACCGTGGACACGCCCTTCGACCTGGCCTCGCTGACCAAGCTGTTCACCTCGGTGGCCGCGGTGCAGCAGATCGAGCGGGGCACGCTCGGCATCGACGCGCTGGTCGGCGCGTATCTGCCGGAGTTCCGCGGGGCGGCCGGGCACGGCATCACCGTACGGCAGCTGCTCACCCACACCTCGGGCCTGCGCCCCGAGCTGCCGCTGTACGACTGCGCCGACGCCGAGGAGCGGCTGGCACGGCTGCGGGCGGAGGCGCCGGTGGGCGCGCCCGGCAGCTATCTCTACTCCGACCTGAACATGCTGCTCCTCCAGCACCTGCTGGAGCGCCTCACCGGCCGCGGTCTCGACGTCCTGATCCACGAGGGCATCACCCGCCCCCTCGGCATGACGGCCACCCGCTTCGGCCCGTGCCCGGCCGCGGCGGCGACCGAGGACCAGCGCCGGCCCTGGGCGAAGGCGGACCGCGGGATGCTGCGGGGCGAGGTCCACGACGAGAACGCGTGGGCGCTGGGCGGGGTCGCCGGCCACGCGGGCCTCTTCTCCACGGGCCCCGACCTGGCGATCTTCTGCCGCACCCTGCTGGCCGGCGGCTCCCACGGCCCGGCCCGCATCCTCGGCCCCGACTTCGTGGAACTGCTGCTGACCCCGCCGGGCCTCGGCTTCGCCCTGGACCAGCCCTGGTTCATGGGCGAGCTGGCGGGCCGCGGCGCGGCGGGCCACACGGGCTTCACCGGAACGTCGCTGGTCCTGGACCCGGCGACGGACACGTTCCTGATCCTGCTGGCCAACACGGTCCACCCCCGCCGCCGCCCGGCGAACAGCGGCCCGAGGGCGGCGGCGGGCACGCGGATCGCCCGCGCGGTGCGGGCGGTACGGGGGGCGTGAAGCGGGGGCGGTACGGGGGCTGAGGCTCTGCGGGCGGTACGGCGGGCGTGCAGCGGTGCCGGTGACGGTGGCGCTCCGGCGACCTCCAGGCGAGACGTATCGTCTCGTCTCCTGCTATCGTCGCCGCATGGTCGACAAGCCCGCC
Source organism: Streptomyces sp. enrichment culture (assembly GCF_964272895.1). GTDB lineage: Bacteria > Actinomycetota > Actinomycetes > Streptomycetales > Streptomycetaceae > Streptomyces. Next base: position 2,221,437 of record NZ_OZ186832.1, on the reverse strand, counting down.
CCCGACGCCAGCCGCCGCAGTGAGAAGTCCCGGCGCGCGATCTACGCGGCCGCCCTCGCCCTCGTCGGCGAGGTCGGCTACCCGAAGACCACCGTCGAGGGGATCGCCGCCCGCGCCGGGGTCGGCAAGCAGACGATCTACCGCTGGTGGTCCTCGAAGGCCGACGTGCTGCTGGAGGCGTTCCTGGACCTCGGCGAACAGGCGGCCCAGGCGGCCGGCGCCGACCCGGAGCAGCCCTACGGCATCCCCGACACCGGCGACATCGCCGCCGACCTCAAGGCCGTCCTGCGCGCCACCGTCGACGAACTCCTCGACCCCCGCTTCGAGGCCCCCTCCCGCGCCCTCGCCGCCGAGGGCCTGGTCAACGAGGAGCTCGGCCGGGTGTTCGTCGCCAAGCTCCTCGAACCCCAGCTCCAGCTCTACGTCGACCGGCTGCGCGCCGCCCAGGCCGCCGGCCAGGTCCGCCCCGAGGTCGACCCGCGCATCGCCCTCGAACTCTTCGTCTCCCCGCTCGCCCAGCGCTGGCTCCAGCACACCGGGCCGATCTCCTACGAGTACACCGACACCCTCGTCGACTACGCCCTGCACGGCCTCGCCCCGCGCCCCGCCTGACGCCCGGCACCCGGTGCCACCGCCGGGGCGGGACCGGCCCGCCGCACGTCCCGGAAATCCCGGCAAAGCATCCCATCAGGTGTGATCGGCGGTGTGGGGTATCTCTCGGCCTCTCTTCCCGGTTGTCCGCTCCGGCCCCCCGGGGCGCAGGATGGTGGGACCATGAGGCATGCTGTCCGCACAACAGCGAGGGCGAGGGGATAGATGAGCGCGGAGTTCGGTGGCCGGACCGGCCTGCGGGGCAAACTCACCCAGTGGCTGCGCAGAAGCGGCCCCGAGACCGCCGACGACGGCGGCCGTGAGGCCCTGCTGCTCGCCGCCGCCGGGGCGGGCCTGCCGCTCGCGCCCGCCGCGCACCCCGCCCCCGGATACCGCTGCTCCTGCGACCGCGTCGGCTGTCCCACCCCCGCGCGGCACCCGGTGTCGTTCGCCTGGCAGACGCAGTCCACCACCGACCGCGCGCAGATCGAGCGCTGGGCCCGCCACCAGCCGCAGGCCAACTTCATCACCGCGACCGGCATGGTCCACGACGTCCTCGACGTGCCCCTGGAGGCCGGACACGAGGCCCTGGAGCGGCTGCTCGCCGACGGTGTCGACGTCGGCCCGGTCGCCGCGAGCGACGACGGCCGCATGCTCTTCTTCACCCTCACCCGCGGCACCCCCGAGGACGAGGACGAGTGGTGGCCCTGCGAGCTGGACTGCCACCCCGAGACCATGGACGAGCACCCCGGCCTGCGCTGGCACTGCCGGGGCTCCTACGTCCTGGTGCCGCCCGCCCGGCTGCCGGGCGACGACGGCAGGACCGTCCACTGGGTACGGGGCCCGGAACACGCGCTGCCCGAACCGCTGACGCTCCTCGAGCACCTCACGGACGCGTGCGCGCGTCACGCCGGCCGGGACTCGGGCCACGCGGCCGCCTGGCCGCTACGGCACTGACACGCCCCAGGGGCGCGCCTCACTCGCCCTTCGCCGATGTCAGCCCCTGGATCCGGCCCAGCATCTGCACCGGACCCGACTTCGGGTCCAGCACCACCTCGTTGGACACGAACTCCATCGTCAGCGACTGCTTGATCTCACCCTTCGTCAGCGCCAGCACGTCGTCGTTCGGCGTCGGCACGGTCGCCCCCGCCGCCGCGGTCTGCTTCTCGAAGTGGCGCGTGGAGAAGAACACCAGCGCACCCCCGTCGGCCGTGCGCAGCCCCAGCGGGGCGTAGTCGCCCTGGGTCAGCGGCTCGTCGAGGTACTGGCGTACCAGACCGGGCCGCTTGGCGTTCTGCTCGCGCAGCTCACGCCAGTCGGAGGTGTGCGTGCCGTCGGCGAAGGCGGTGCCGCCCGCTTCGAGGTAGTCGACGTAGCTCTTGCTCAAGTCCTTGGGGGCGATGGCCAGTTCGGGGGCGTCGGCGGGGACGGCCGCCACATGCCCGTCCTCGTCCTTCTTGAACTCGGGCACCGCGCCCGGCGCCACCAGCGTCAGATACGCCACCTCCCAGGGCGCGCCCTGGGCGTCGCGGGTGAACACCAGCAGCCAGCGGGCGTCCCCGCCCTTGTTGGCCTTGGCGTCGGCGAGGAACCAGCGCGGCCAGCCCGCCTTCTCGACGATGGTGAACTCGGCGTCCGTCAGCTCCAGCGGGGTGTGGGACGGGTTGCCGTCGGGGTGGTTGACGCGTCCCGCCCTGAGCCGGGCGCCGTCGATGTCGGCGAGCGGACCGGTGACATGACGGGCGTCCAGCGAGCTGTCGTACGCCTTGTCGGCCGCGTTGTAGGCGGCGGTGAAGTCCCGCAGCGCCTGCTCGGCCTCGGCCCGGGTGGCGGCGGGGAGCACCTCGCGCTCGCCGTGCACGACCACGCATCCGCTCGCGGTCAGTGACATAGCGGTCAACGCCGCCGCTACGAGGGCGTTCCGGCCACGTCTGCGATACCTGGTCATCGGGCTCCCTCACGTTCTCCTTCCGGAGGCGAACCCTACCGGGGCGGATTTCCCGCCGGGCCGGGGGTGGGCCTTCGGCAGACTTGCCCCATGACGAAGCGCGCGAGGAGGGAACGGCTGCCCGGACTGGTGCTGGACGTGACGGGCCGGCCGGGTCCGCCGCCCCTGCGGTTCGAGACCGGCGGACACGACCGCATCCTGCTGCGCCAGGGCGGCCGCCCGGTCCTGCGGGGCCGCTTCGCGGGCGAGGGCTGCTGCCGTGACCTGCTGCTGCACCGCCTGCCGGACTACCGCTCACCCCTGCCGCCCCTGCGCTCCGACTGGCAGCGCGGCCCGGCCGCCCGCGCGCACCAGTACGCCCGTTGGCTGGAGGACGCCCCCGAGTCCCCACTGCACGACGGCCGTTGGCAGCTGATCGAGCGCGCCGCCTTCGCCCCCGGCATCTGGACCGAGGACTTCGTGCGGGACTGGCCCGACACCCGCCTGGAGATCCTGTGCGGCGGCGGCTGGCACGGCGTGCTGCCGCTGCGCGAGCTGTCCCCGCCCGACGCCGCCCGCGTGAAGGCGTACCGCAGACACGCCCGCGAGGGCACCCTCGCCCCCGTCCTGCTGTGGCGGGTGTCCTTCCTCGACGGCTGGGTGATCCTCGACGGCCACGACCGCGCCGTCGCCGCACTCGCCGAGGGCCGGCAGCCGCCCGGCGTGGAGCTGGTGCGGCTCCTCGACGAGCAGGCGTGGCGGCGCACGGCGGCCGAGATCACCGAGGCGTACGCCGGGCACGGGCACCGGCACGCCCGGGCGGAACGCGCCCACGGCGACGTCCTCGCCTCCCTGCCCTACGACGAGGGCGCCACCCCGCTCTGGCCCGGCCCGGTGGTTCAATTCCCCGGTGACTGACTACGACGTGCTGCGCGTGTTCTGCGCGGCGAACGGCGGCTACGGCAACGAACTGGGCGTCGTGCGCGACGGTTCCGTCCTGCCCGAGCGGGCCGACCGGCAGGAGCTGGCCGGCAAACTCGGGTTCAGCGAGACCGTGTTCGTCGACGACCCCGAGCGCGGTGTCGTCGACATCTACACGCCCACCCTCCGGCTGCCCTTCGCCGGCCACCCCTGCGTCGGCGCCGCCTGGCTGCTGGACGTGCCGGAGCTGGTCACCCCGGCCGGAGCAGTCGGCGCCCGCCAGGACGGGGAGTTCAGCTGGATCGAGGCCCGCGCCGAGTGGGCCCCGCCGCGCGCCTTGCGGCAGTACGCCTCGGCCGCCGAGGTGGACGCGCTGTCCGTGCCGCCCAAGGGCGAGTGGATCTACGCCTGGGCCTGGGAGGACGAGGCCGCGGGGCGCGTCCGGGCGCGCGGGTTCCCCGGCCGGGACGACGGCATCGACGAGGACGAGGCGACGGGCGCGGCGGCGCTGCTGCTCACGGAACAGCTGGGCCGGGCCCTGAACATCAGGCAGGGAGCGGGCTCCCAGATCCTGACGGCTCCGCAGCCGCACGGCTGGGTGGAGATAGGAGGACGGGTGCTGCTGGAGAGGTAACCACCCTGGTGCGGCGCGCCGCTCACGCCGACAAGGGGTACTCCGCGCCCAGCTCCCGGAAGACCTCGGTGTTCAAGGCGAACGCCCGCTTGCACTCCGCGACGATCCGCTGCCTAGCCAGCCGGTCCGCCCCGATCGCGTCCAGCAGTTCCCGGTAACCCCGCTTGAACGCGGCGGGGTTGGCGATGTCCTCGAAGACGTAGAACCGCACGCCGTCGCCCTTGCGCGCGAAGCCCCACGTCCGCTCCGCCTTGTCGCGGATGATCTGGCCGCCGGACAGGTCGCCCAGGTAGCGCGTGTAGTGGTGGGCGACATAGCCGCCGGGCCAGTGCTCGGCGCAGTACCGCACCCGGTCCGCGTACGCCCGGGTCGCCGGCAGCGCGCTCAGTCCCGCCCGCCAGTGCGGCCCGCGCAGGTGCCCGAGGTCCCGCTCCAGCGCGCCCAGCCGGAACAGCTCCGGCCGGACGAACGGCCCGGCGACCGGGTCGGCCGCCAGCCGCTCGGCGCCGCTCTCCAGGGCCTCGTACACGAACCACAGCTGCTCGGTGTAGCGCGCGTACGCGTCCACCCCGAGCCGGCCGCCGAGCAGGTCGCTCATGAACGTCGAGGTCTCCGCCTCCGTGTGCTGCTCCTGGGACGCGGTGCGGATGACGGTCGAGAAGGACTCCATGAGCCATATCCTCTGAAGTTAGGCTCACCTAAGTCAATAGGTTTGCCGACAGTCTGTCGGTAAAAGCCTACCGGGAAAAGCCCGCCCCCACAGGAGGGCGGGCTTCGGCCGTGACCGGGAGCGGGGCGGCGCTCACGGGAGCGTGAGGATCTCCGCCCCGCTCTCCGTCACCACCAGCGTGTGCTCGAACTGCGCGGTGCGCTTGCGGTCCTTCGTCACGACCGTCCAGCCGTCGTCCCACATGTCGTACTCATGGGTGCCGAGCGTCAGCATCGGCTCGATCGTGAAGGTCATCCCCGGCTGCATGACCGTCGTGGCGTGCGGGCTGTCGTAGTGCGGGATGATCAGCCCGGAGTGGAACGACGAGTTGATGCCGTGCCCGGTGAAGTCCCGCACCACGCCGTAGCCGAAGCGCTTGGCGTACGACTCGATGACCCGGCCGATGACATTGATCTGCCGGCCCGGCTTGACCGCCTTGATGGCCCGGTTCAGGGACTCGCGGGTGCGTTCCACCAGCAGGCGGCTCTCCTCGTCGACATCCCCGACGAGATAGGTCGCGTTGTTGTCGCCGTGCACCCCGCCGATGTACGCCGTCACGTCCAGGTTGACGATGTCGCCGTCGCGCAGCACCGTCGAGTCCGGGATGCCGTGGCAGATGACCTCGTTGACGCTGGTGCACAGCGACTTGGGGAAGCCGCGGTAGCCGAGCGTGGAGGGGTAGGCGCCGTGGTCGCACAGAAACTCGTGCGCCACCTTGTCCAGCTCGTCCGTGGTGACGCCGGGCGCGATGATCTTCGCGGCCTCCGCCATCGCCTGCGCGGCGATCCGGCCCGCGACGCGCATGGCCTCGATCGTCTCGGGCGTCTGCACCTCCGGACCGGTGTACGGCGCCGGCGCCGGCTTGCCGACGTACTCGGGGCGCCGGATGTTTCCGGGTACGGAACGGGTGGGAGAGAGCTCCCCTGGTACGAGCAGCGACTGGCCAGACATGCCAGCGAGTCTAAGACAGCCGCCATGGGGGACCATGACCGTGGCGATCCACGGCGAAAGGAGCCGGTCATGGCCCTGTTCAAGAAGCGCACCGTCGGCAAGCCGGGCGAGTGGTACTACTGCCTGGAGCACAAGAAGGTCGAGGAGGGGCCGGAGTGCCCCAACAAGGACCGCTTCGGCCCGTACGCCACCCGCGTCGAGGCGGAGCGGGCCATGGAGACCGCCCGCGAGCGCAACCTGGAGTGGGAGACCGACCCCCGCTGGCACGACGCGTCCGAGGGCCGGAGCACCGACGGCGGCTGACGACCGGGCCGGCGGCAGCCGGTCAGGCGCGGGCCGCCGCCTTCGCCGCCGCGGCGGCCTCCCGCTGCTCCCGCACCCGCGCCGCGTGCTCGTCCGTGCGGGCGTCGTACGTCATCAGCTTCGGCAAGCACAGCGCCAGCAGCCCCACCGCCCCCGCGCACAGCAGTCCGCCGGACCAGACCGACGCCCGTACGCCCCACCAGGCGGCGAAGCCGCCCGACCGGACCTGGCCCAGGGTCGGGCCGACCGAGTAGGACAGCAGCTCGATCCCGGCGAGCCGGCCGCGCAGCTCGTCGGGGATCGTCTGGTTCCACATCACCCCGCGGAAGATCCCGCTGACCATGTCGCAGCCGCCGGCCACGGTCAGGAACAGCAGCACCAGCCAGATGTTGCCCGAGGTGCCGGCGGCCGCGATCGCCAGGCCCCACAGGGCCGCCGCCAGCACCACCATCCGCCCGTGCCGGTGGATCCGCGCGGTCCAGCCGCTGGTCACGCTCACCAGCAGCGAGCCCAGCGGCACGGTGGCGTACATCAGCCCCAGCGCCCACTGGGCGTCCAGCTCGTCCGCGAGGAACGGCAGCACGGCCAGCGGCATCGCCAGGAACATCGCCGCCAGGTCGACGGCGTAGGTGCCGAGCAGCTCCTTGCGGCTCCAGGCGTAGCGGGCGCCCTCGGCGATCGCCCGCAGCGACGGCTTGACGGCGTCGTGCGAGGCGGGGGAGGAGGCGAGCGGCCAGATCAGCGCCACCGACACCACGAAGGTGAGCAGATCCGCCGCGTACGCCCAGCCCAGCCCCGCGTACGCCACGACCACGCCCGCCAGCGCCGGGCCCGCGACGCCGCCGACCGTCCAGCGCAGGGAGTTCAGCGAGGCCGCCGCCGGGAGGTGCTCGTGCGCCACGATCCGCGGCCACAGCGAGTCCAGCGCGGGCCGCTGCACCGACACCAGCGCCGAGGACAGGGCGGCGACGAGATACAGCGGCCATACGGCCGGCTCCGGCAGCAGCGCGTTGACCAGCAGCAACGCGCTCAGCACACCCTGCCCGGCCTCGGTCCACACGATCAGCGCGCGCTTGTCCAACGCGTCGGCGAGCGCACCGCCGTACAGCCCGAACACGATCAGCGGGATCAGCTCCACCGCCCCGATCGCCCCGACCGCCACCGCCGACCCCGTCAGCTCCTTGATCTGCACCGGCAGCGCGACGAACGTCAGAAAACTGCCGAACGTCGAGATCGCACCCGACACCCACAGCAGCCGGAAGTCCCGCGAGGCCCGCCACGGAGCCAGATCGGGCAGCACGGAACGCCGCCGCGAGGGCGCCTCGGCGGCGGGAGAGTCGGGGGAATCATCGATCACGACGGGCCATGCTCGACGCGCCCCCCACCCCGTCGCAACCGAGTTTCAACGGCGCGGGTGACCGCACGCCCTCAGGGGCGCGGGGAACTGCGCGACCAGCCACCGCCCACCCGGCACCCGGGAACGCGCAGCGACCACCCCCTGCACTCGCCGGAAGGAGCAGGGACCACCCCCTGCACTCGGAATCCGCAGGGACCACCCTGCACCCGCCCGGAACGCGCAGGGACCACCCTGCACCCGTCCGGGACGGGCAGCGACCACCCTGCACCCGCCCGGAACGGGCAGGTCACCACATCGCCGGCGGCGGGGCCGTCAGATGCTCGGCCAGTCGCGACAGACGGTCCCTGAACCCCCGCCGCCCCCGCGGCAGCGGCCCCGCGTTCTCGCCGGCCGCCGCGCTCACCAGGTGCTGCACACTGTCCAGGTCCAGCTCGGCGCCCTCCCGCACCGGCAGGGACTCATGGGCCATGGCCTCGAGCTCGCCGCCCGACCCGAGCGCCAGCACCGTCGCGCCCGCCCGCCGGGCCCCGTGCACCCGTTCCAGCAGCCCCGCGTCCTCGTCCGGCGCCACCACCAGCAGGGTCTCGCCGCGCCCGGCCGCCTCGATGCGCCCCAGGCCGACGGCGAGGTGGGCGGGGTCGCCGGGCCGCGCGGCGTGCCGCACCAGGGTGGGCGCCAGCTCGGGCGTACCCGACCAGGCCGCCTCGTCCACCAGATGCGCGGCCAGATGCCACGGCTCGTACGCCGGTGTGCCCACCAGCAGCAGCCCGCCGCCGTGCGACACCACCGACCCGCGCAGCGCCCCCGCGAACCTGCGGGTGGCGGCCGGCCACTCGGTCCCGGCGAGCACTTCGCGCAGCAGCGCGACCCGTACGGCGTCCATGCGTCCGCATCGTGCCGTAAGCGCCCGCGTCCCGGCGGCCGTTCACCCCGACGTCCCTCGAAGGGGGACGCCGGGGCGCACGTAGAGTCGGTGCCATGACCTCTACCGACAGTGCTGCACAGAAGGCCCCCGCCAAGGACCCCTGGGACCTGCCCGACGTCTCCGGTCTGGTCGTCGGCGTGCTCGGCGGGACCGGCCCCCAGGGCAAGGGCCTGGCCTACCGGCTCGCCCTGGCCGGGCAGAAGGTGATCATCGGCTCGCGGGCCGCCGAGCGCGCGCAGGCCGCCGCCGACGAGCTCGGCCACGGCATCGAGGGCGCCGACAACGCCGAGACCGCCCGGCGCAGCGACATCGTGATCGTCGCCGTGCCGTGGGACGGCCACGCCGAGACCCTTCGGTCGCTGCGCGAGGAACTGGCCGGGAAGCTGGTCGTCGACTGCGTCAACCCGCTCGGCTTCGACAAGAAGGGCGCCTACGCCCTCAAGCCCGAGGAGGGCAGCGCCGCCGAGCAGGCCGCCGCCCTGCTGCCGGACTCCCGCGTCACCGCCGCCTTCCACCATCTGTCGGCCGTCCTCCTCCAGGACCCGGAGATCGAGCGGATCGACACCGACGTCATGGTCCTCGGCGAGCAGCGCGCCGATGTGGAGATCGTCCAGGCCCTCGCCGGCCGCATCCCCGGTATGCGCGGCATCTTCGCCGGGCGGCTGCGCAACGCCCACCAGGTGGAGTCGCTGGTCGCCAACCTGATCTCCGTCAACCGCCGCTACAAGGCGCACGCGGGGCTCCGCGTCACGGACGTATGACCCCATGGGGGACACTGGTGGGCATCAGCAGCACCCGCAGTGTCCCCCGACAGGAGCCGACCGTCATGCCCCGCCTCGCCCTCTACGCCCTGATCGTCTGCCTCCTCGCCACCGCCGCGGCCGTCGTGTCCTTCGTGCAGGGCAGCTGGCTGGGGGTCGTCTGGGTGCTGCTCGCGGGGCTGTCGTCCAACATGACCTGGTACTACATCAAGCGGGCCAAGGTCAGGAAGTCCGTCACGGGCTGACCGAGCAGACCGGCGACGCCTCCCGCCAGAAGCGGTACAGGTCGTAGCCGCAGGCGGTGTCCAGGTCGCTGATCCCGAGGCCGCGCAGGATCGCGTCGATCATGTCGAAGAAGGCGTTGTTCAGCGACGGGATCCACAGCAGCGCGAACACGATCAGCAGGCCGAACGGCGCCAGCGGCTCCACCTGGCGCCGCACGTTGTACGACAGCCACGGCTCGATCACGCCGTAGCCGTCCAGGCCCGGCACCGGCAGGAAGTTGAGAATCGCCGCGGTCACCTGGAGCAGGGCCAGGAACGCCAGCGCGAACCGGAAGTCCTGCGGTACGCCGTCCAGCGCGTCCAGCCAGAACGGGGCCGTGCACACCAGCGCGAACAGGACGTTCGTCAGCGGGCCCGCCGCCGAGATCAGGCTGTGCCGCCAGCGGCCCCTGATCCGGCCGCGCTCGATGAACACCGCGCCGCCCGGCAGACCGATCCCGCCCATGATCACGAACAGCACGGGCAGCACGATGCTCAGCAGCGCGTGCGTGTACTTCAGCGGGTTCAGCGTCAGATAGCCCTTCGCGCCCACCGAGATGTCCCCGCTGTGCAGGGCGGTGCGCGCGTGCGCGTACTCGTGCAGGCACAGCGAGACGATCCACGCCGCCGTCACGAACAGGAACACGGCCACGCCCGGCTGCTCGGCGAAGCCGGTCCAGGTGGCCCAGCCGGTCACCGCCGTGACGGCCGCGATCCCGACGAAGACGGGACTGATGCTCCGGTCACCGGACCGGCGGGTGACGGTGGTCATGGGACGGGCACCTCCGTGCTCGGCGGCTTGGGTGCCCGACCGTACCGGGCGTACCGGGACAACGTCCCGGGAACGGGGCACGGTTCCTGAGAAAGACGCACGACACCCACACCGGACCGACCCCCGCCCCGACCGCACCACACGAACACCGCTTGCCGGCGGCCCGAGACGGGTCCCACCGAAAGCCCCGTCTCCCCGCCGAGCAGGCACGCTGGGTCTCCGGGCGGGCTCGTCGGAGAATCGGGCTCCGGGCCGGGCGGGGGTGCCGGGTGTTCGGGCGGGTTCGCCGGAGAGCCCGGCGTCGTGCCGGGCGGGCCCGCTAGGCCCCCGGCCCGGGCTCGCTGGAAAACCCCATGACCCCGGCCCCTTCCCTCCGGAGAGAATGGGCAGCGTGCGCTACCGCATCCTCGGCACCACTCAGGCCCTGCGTCCCGACGGCTCGGCCGTCCCGGTCGGCGGGGCGCGGCTGCGTGCCCTGCTGACCGTGCTCGCGCTGCGGGCGGGCCGCACGGTGCCCGTGCAGCTGCTCGTGGCGGAGGTGTGGGACGGCGATCCGCCCGCCGACGCGCCCGGCGCGCTGCAGGCGCTGGTGGGACGGCTGCGCCGGACGCTGGGCGCCGACGCGGTCGAGTCGGTGGACGGCGGCTACCGGCTCGCCGCCACCGCCGACGACATCGACCTGCACCGCTTCGACCGGCTCACCGCCGACGGCATCCGCACCCTCGCCGACGGCGACCCCGCCAAGGCGGCCGGCATCCTCGACGACGCCCTGGCCCTGTGGCAGGGCCCCGCTCTCGCCGACCTGCCCGACCGCACCCCCGAGGCCGCCCGCTGGGAGGCCCGGCGCCTGGACGCCCTGCGCGCCCGGCACACCGCCGCCCTCGCCCTCGGCCACGCCGAGCAGGCGCTGCCCGAGCTGACCGCCCTGTGCGACGGCCACCCCCTCGACGAGCCGCTCCAGGCCCTGCGGCTGCGCGCCCTGCGCGACGCGGGCCGCCCGGCCGAGGCGCTGGCCGCCTACGACGACGTACGCCGTCTGCTCGCCGAACGCCTCGGCTCCGACCCCGGCCCCGAGCTGCGCGCCCTGCACGCCGAACTGCTCGCGCCCGGACCCCGTGAGCCCGCCGGGTCCCACGAGCCCGCCCCCGCCCGGCCCGGCAACCTCCGGGCCCGTCTCACCTCCTTCGTCGGGCGCGAGGCCGACATCGAGGCCATCCGCGGCGACCTGGCCGGCTCCCGGCTGGTGACGCTGCTCGGGCCGGGCGGCGCCGGGAAGACCCGGCTGTCGCAGGAGGCCGCCGAGACCCTGAGCGAGGCCCCGCGCGACGGGATCTGGCTGGCCGAGCTCGCCCCCGTGGACGACCCGGACGGCGTGCCGGAGGCCGTGCTCACCGCCGTCGGCGGCCGCGAGACCGTCCTGTACGGCGCCGGCGCCGAGCAGGTCCGCAGCGCCGTCGCCGACCGGCACGACGACCCCCTCGACCGGCTCGTCGAACACTGCGCCCGGCGCCGCATGCTGATCGTCCTCGACAACTGCGAGCACGTCGTGGAGGCCGCCGCCCGGCTGGTCGAGCACCTGCTGGCCAGCTGCCCCGGCCTGACCGTGCTGGCCACCAGCCGCGAGCCGCTCGGCGTACCCGGCGAGGTGCTGCGCCCGGTGGAACCCCTCCCGCAGCCCCACGCGCTGCGGCTGCTCGCCGACCGCGGGGCCGCCGCCCGGCCCGGATTCGCCGTCGACGACGACCCCGAGGCGTGTGCGGAGATCTGCCGCCGCCTCGACGGCCTGCCCCTGGCCATCGAACTCGCCGCCGCCCGGCTGCGCATGCTGACCCCGCGCCAGATCGCCGACCGGCTCGACGACCGCTTCCGCCTGCTGACCTCCGGCAGCCGCACCGTCCTGCCCCGCCAGCAGACCCTGCGCGCCGTCGTCGACTGGTCCTGGGGACTGCTCGACGAACCGGAGAAGGACGTCCTGACCCGGCTGTCGGTGTTCGCGGGCGGCTGCGACCTCGCCGCCGCCGAGGCCGTGTGCGGGCCCGCCGCCCTGGACGCCCTCGGCTCCCTCGTCGACAAGTCCCTGGTCGTGGCCGCCCCTGCGGACGGCGGTGAGATGCGCTACCGGCTCCTGGAGACCGTCGCCGAGTACGCGGGCGAACGGCTCGACGAGTCCGGCCGGCGCACCGAGACCGAGCGCGCGCACCTGACGTACTACCGTGAACTGGCCCGCACCACCGACCCGTTGCTGCGCGGCCCCGGCCAGCTGGAGGCCGTCGCACGGATCCAGCGCGAGTACGAGAACCTGCGCACCGCCCTGCGGCACGCCGTCGCCGCGCGCGACGAGCAGGAGGCGCTGTCCCTGACGCTGTCGCTGGGCTGGTACTGGCAGATGCGCGCCCTGCGGGTCGAGTGCCGCAACTGGTGCGCGGAGGTCATGGCGCTCGGCCCCGACCCCTTCGCCGAGCCGGTGCGGCCGGCCGAGCCGGTCCACCGGCGCTGCACCGCCGAGCCGCCGCCGATGACCGGGGAGGTGCTGGCGGAGGCGTGGCGCGGCGTCCACCTGATGCACCTCGCCTGCATGGACACCGAACTGGACGCCTGGCAGACCCCGCAGGCGCAGCGCAAACTGCGCGCCGTCGCCGAGGTGTACACACCGGGGCTCCCGCAGACCTGCCGCACCCCCGGACTGCTGTCGCTCTACGCCGTGATGCTCTCCGGCGACATGGACCGGGCGGCCGAGGTGCTGGACGCCGCCGTGGAGACCAGCAGACGCACCCCCGGCTTCGAGTGGGAGCTCGCCGCGACCCTCCAGATGCGGGCCAACATCCTCGCCAACCGCCCCGCGAAGGCCGACGCCGCCGCGCGGGACGCGGACGAGTCGCTGGCCATCTACCAGCGGCTCGGCGACGCCTGGGGCACCGCCGAGGCGCTGTCCGCGCGCGCGGAGTCCCATGAACGCAAGGGCGCCCACCTCAGGGCCGCCGCCGACTACGAGGCGGCGATGGAGCACGCCCGGCAGCTCGGCGCCCGCACCCAGCTCGCCATCCTCACCGCCCGGCTGGCCAACGCGCTGCTGGAGGCCGGCGAGGCCGAGCGGGGCGAGCGGCTGCTGTGGGAGGTGCTGGCCGAGGAGGACGGACCGCACAGCGAGGCGATGCCGTTCGCCCGGATCAGCCTGGCCGGATGGCTCAGCATCACCGGCCGCCTCACCGAGGCGCGTGAGCAGCTGGCGCGGCTGCGCGACGACTTCGCCGTCGCCCACTTCGTCGTCTTCGACGCCTACATCCTGGGCCAGGAGGCATGGCTGGACGCCGCCGAGGGCCGCTTCGCCGAGGCGCGGGAGAAGATCCGGCGCGGCCTGCTCCTGGCCGAGGACCCGCTGACCCGGGCCATGACCCCGCAGCTGGTGTCGGCGTACCTCGTCGTCGCCGCCCTCGCGCTGTCCGGCGGCGGCGGGCGCGAGGCCGAGGACGCCGCCCGCTGCCTGGGCGCCGCGCAGGCGCTGCTGCCGCCCGGCTATCTGAACTCCTCCCTGGAGCGCGAGGCCCGCGCGCAGGCCGAGGCCGCGGTGCGGGCCGCGCTGCCCGCCGAGGTCTACGCGTCGGCGTACGCCGAGGGCGGCGGCCTCAGCGCGGAGGAGGCCGCCGCCCTGGTGTGACCCCCCTCGGGTCAGCTCTTGGTGCGGAACTTGTGGATCGCGATGGGCGCCATCACCGCCGTGAGCGCCACCGACCAGGCGAGCGTCACCCACATGTCGTGCGCGACCGGCCCGCCCACCATCAGCCCCCGCGCGGCGTCGGCCAGCGAGGACAGCGGGTTGTAGTCGGTGAATGCCTGCAGCCAGCCCGGCATGGCGTCGGTCGGCGCGAAGATCGACGAGCCGAACTGCAGCGGCATCAGCACCAGGAACCCCATCGCCTGCACCGACTGGGCGTTCGGGAGCATCACCCCGAGGGTGAGGAACACCCACATCAGGGCCGAGCCGAACACCGCCGACAGCAGCACCGCGGCGAGCAGTCCGCTCCAGCTGGTGATGTCGAAGCCCACCAGGACACCGACGACCAGCATGATCACGGTCGCCAGCAGCATGCGCAGCAGCTCGACGCCGATCTTCGCGAAGAGCACCGATCCGCGTCCGATGGGCAGGGAGCGGAAGCGGTCCATCACACCGGAGTTGAAGTCCTCGTTGAACCCGGTGCCGACCGCCATGGCCATGCTCATGCCCATCATGGCCATCATGCCGGGCACCACGTACTGCACGTACTCGTCCTGGCCGCCGCCGAGCGCCTGCCCGATCGAGCCGCCGAAGACGTACACGAACAGCAGGGTGAAGACGATCGGCATCAGGATGGCGTCGAACATCGACTCCGGGTTCTGCCGCACCCACAGGAGATTGCGCCGCACCAGCGCACCGGTGTGCCGCAGGTGCGCCCGCAAGGGGATACGGGCGTCGGCCGGGGCGGCGGTGGCCGCGGTGGCCGGGGGAGCGGTGGTCGCGGTGGTCATACGGTGACCTCCTCACGGGTGTCGGCGGGCACGGTGTCCTGCGGCGCACTGGCACGGTGACCGGTGAGGGACAGGAACACCTCGTCCAGGCTGGGGAGTTCGGTGGTGACGGAGGCGAGGGTGACGCCCCGCGCGGTGATGGCGCCGACGACGGCCGTGAGCTGTTCGTCGCTGAGCACCGGGATCAGCAGGGAGCCCCGCTCCGTGTCCACGGTGGTGGTCGCGAGGCCGGTCATGCCCAGCTCGTCGAGGTGGGCGGCGAGCGGGCGCAGCTGGAGCGGATCGGCGGGCCGCACGCGCAGGGTCCGGCCGCCGACCTTCGCCTTCAGCTCGTCGATGCCGCCCTTGGCGATGACCTTGCCGCGGTCCACCACGGTCAGCTCGGAGGCGAGCTGCTCGGCCTCCTCCATGTACTGGGTGGTCAGCAGCACGGTCACACCGTCGCCGACCATGGCCTTGACCTCGTCCCACACCTCGTTGCGGGTACGGGGGTCCAGTCCCGTCGTCGGCTCGTCCAGGAACAGCACGGCGGGCCGGCCGATCATCGACGCCGCCAGGTCGAGCCGGCGCCGCATACCGCCGGAGTAGGTCGTCGCGGGCCGCTTCGCCGCCTCGGTCAGCGAGAACCGCTCCAGCAGCTCGTCGGCCCGGGCCCGCGCGTCCTTGCGGGACAGGTCGAGCAGCCGCCCGATGAGATACAGGTTCTCCCAGCCCGACAGCTTCTCGTCGACGGAGGCGTACTGTCCGGTCAGCCCGATCACCCGGCGCAGCTGCCGCGGCTGCCGTACGGCGTCGTAGCCGGCCACGGTCGCCCGGCCGGCGTCCGGGGTGATCAGCGTCGACAGGATCCGCACCAGGGTGGTCTTCCCGGCGCCGTTCGGCCCGAGCACCCCCATCACGGTCCCCTCGCGCACGTCCAGATCGACGCCGTCCAGCGCCTTGGTCTCGCCGTAGTGCTTCACCAGCCCCCGCACGCTGACGGCGGCACCCGTTCCGCCGGGCCTCTTCTCGATTCGCGTCATGTGCCAGACGGTGTCAGGGCCCACCGACAAAGCACCGACAGGCCGCCCGCGCCCACCGACAGCCCGCCTACACCCACCGACAGGCCACCGCCCGCGCCCACCGGCAGCCCCGCAGCCACCGGCAGCCCGCACCCGCCGGCACGGCACAGCCCCGCCGACGGGGGAAGATCGACGGGGCTGCGTGGTACCGCAGTGGCTCAGCGGGCGTCAGTGGACGGAGTGCTCCTCCTGCGGGAACGTTCCGCCGACGACGTCCTCGGCGAACGCCTTCACCGCGTCGCCCATGACCTGCCGGAGATCGGCGTACTGCTTGACGAACTTCGGCACGCGCCCGCCGGTCAGCCCGAGCATGTCGGTCCACACCAGCACCTGCGCGTCGGTCTCGGCGCCCGCGCCGATGCCGACCGTCGGGATGTGCAGCGTGCGCGTCACCTCGGCGGCCAGCTCGGCCGGCACCAGCTCAAGCACCACCGCGAAGGCGCCCGCGTCCTGCACGGACTTCGCGTCGCGCAGCAGCTGCTGGGCCGCCTCCTCGCCGCGCCCCTGGACGCGGTAGCCCATGGCGTTGACGGACTGCGGGGTCAGGCCGATGTGCGCCATCACCGGGATGCCGGACTCCACCAGCAGCCGGATCTGCTCGTACGACCGCTCGCCGCCCTCCAGCTTGACCGCCTGGACGCCGGCCTCCTTCACCAGCCGGGTCGCCGAGCGCAGCGCCTGCACCGGGCCCTCCTGGTACGAGCCGAAGGGCAGGTCGCCGACGATCAGCGAGCGCCGGGTGCCGCGCACGACGGCCGCGGACAGCATGGTCATCTCGTCGAGCGTGACCGGCACGGTGGTCTCGTAGCCGAGGTGGCAGTTGCCCGCCGAGTCGCCGACCAGGATCACCGGGATCCCGGCCTCGTCGAAGACGGACGCGGTCATCGCGTCGTAGGCGGTGAGCATGGGCCACTTCTCGCCCCGCTCCTTGGCGAGGGCGATGTCGCGGACGGTGATGCGGCGGGTGCTCTTCCCCCCGTACAGCGCCTTGCTGCCGTCGGAGGACTGCTTCTGCGCGCCGGGCGCGTTCTGGGCAGCCGAAAGCTGCGTCATGGCAACAGCTCCTTACGTCATCTCGAGGCGCCCTGACGGCGTCCCCGGACCACCCCCCATGGTGGCACCTCGCCCCGACGACGGCCAGACCACCCCGGCGAGACACGAAGCACGCTCGACGGGACCCCGAGCCGTACGAATGTGCGCGTTTCGTTACAACGGAAACCGTGGCCACCGGTGGCACCGTCCTGCACGGCAGGAACGGAGCCGATCATCCCCTAGGGTCGTAGGCGGGGGGACGACGGTGTGCACGGCAGGTAGCGAGGCGACGGTATGGCGCAGCAGGCGTACGCAACGGAGACGGACAACGGCGGCTCGGGGCCCGAGCACCGCGGCTCTCGGCTTCGGCGCCTGGCCCACCGGCTGCTGGACGGCTGGCGCGGCGACCCGCGGATCTGGCGGCGGGGCATCGTGGTCGCCGTCCTCGCGGTGCTGCTGGCCCTGGTGATGCTGCTGCACGCGCAGATCCCCAACTCGGTCGGCAACCTGGGCAGCCTGACCGAGACCTTCCTGCCCTGGTTCGGGGTGTTCATCCCGCTTCTGCTGCTGCTCGCCCTGGTCCGCCGGTCGGCCACCGCGCTGATCGCGCTGGTGATCCCGGTGAGCGTGTGGCTGAACCTCTTCGGCGGGCTGCTCACGAACAAGGCGGCCACCGGCGGCGATCTGACGGTGGCCACGCACAACGTGAACGCCGACAACGCCGACCCCGAGGGCACCGCCCGGGCCGTGGCCGCGTCCGGCGCGGACGTGGTGGCCCTGGAGGAGCTGACGGCGGCGGCGGTGCCGGTGTACGAGAAGGCGCTGGCGCCCACGTACAAGTACCACTCGGTGCAGGGCACGGTCGGGCTGTGGAGCAAGTATCCGCTGAGCGGTGTCAAGGCCGTCGACATCAAGCTGGGCTGGACCCGCGCCATGCGGGCCACGGTGGCCGCGCCGGGCGGGCAGGCCGCGGTCTACGTCGCCCATCTGCCCTCGGTCCGGGTGAAGCTGGAGGCCGGGTTCACGGCCCGGCAGCGCGACATCAGTGCCGACGCCCTCGGCGAGGCCATCGCCGACGAGCCGCTGGACCGGGTGATGCTCCTCGGCGACCTCAACGGCACCATGAACGACCGCGCGCTCAACGCCGTCACCGCCCAGATGCGCTCCACGCAGGGCGCGGCGGGCAGCGGCTTCGGCTTCAGCTGGCCGGCGTCCTTCCCGATGGCCCGGATCGACCAGATCATGGTCCGCGGCATCGAGCCGGTGAGTTCCTGGACGCTCCCGGAGACCGGCAGCGACCACCTCCCGGTGGCGGCGCGTCTCCGGCTGGCCTCCTCGGACTGACCGACCGGTACCCCGCCCGGTGCGGGATCGGAATACGTCGCCTGGGAGACTTTGTTCCGTAGCTGAACATACGTAGCTCTGCCCACCAGGCTCACGGAACCGCTCCCGAAAGGCAAAGGCCCCTTCATGCCCCTCGCCCTGCTCGCCCTCGCCGTCGGTGCCTTCGGCATCGGCACGACCGAGTTCGTCATGATGGGCCTGCTGCCCGACGTCGCGGCCGACCTGGACATCTCGCTGCCCGCGGCAGGCCACCTGGTCTCCGCGTACGCGATCGGCGTGGTGATCGGCGCCCCGCTGCTGGCCGCCGTCACCGCCCGCATGGCCCGCCGCACGGTCCTCATCGGCCTGATGGTCCTGTTCGTGGCCGGCAACGCCCTGTCCGCGCTGGCGCCCGGCAACGACGCCCTGCTCGCCGCCCGCTTCCTCAGCGGACTGCCGCACGGCGCCTTCTTCGGCGTCGGCGCCGTCGTCGCCACCGGCCTGGTCGCGCCCGAACGCCGGGCCCGCTCCGTCTCCCTGATGTTCCTCGGCCTCACCGTCGCCAACATCGTCGGCGTCCCCGCCGCCACCCTCATGGGCCAGCACCTCGGCTGGCGGGCGACCTTCCTCGGGGTGAGCGCGATCGGCCTGGCCGCGATCGCCTCGCTGGCCTGGCTGATCCCGCACGACCGCGGGGTCGCCGAGCAGAGCACCGGCCTGCGCGGCGAACTCGCCGCCCTGCGCTCCCTGCCCGTCTGGCTGGCCCTCGGCACGACCGTCGCCGGCTTCGGCGCCCTGTTCGCCGCCTACAGCTACATCACGCCGATGCTCACCGACGCGGCCGGCTACGCCGACACCAGCGTCACCCTGCTGCTCGCCCTGTTCGGCGTCGGCGCGACGGCCGGCAACCTGCTCGGCGGCCGCCTGGCCGACCACGCCATGCGCGCCACGCTCTTCGGCGGACTGGCGTCCCTCGCCGTGGTCCTGGCCGCCTTCCCGCTGCTGATGCGCACCGAGGCGACCGCCGCCCTCGCCGTCGTCCTGCTCGGCACGGCCGCCTTCGTGACCGGCTCCCCGCTCCAGCTGATGGTCATGGAGAAGGCCGCCGCCGCCCCCTCCCTCGCCTCCTCCGCCAACCAGGCCGCGTTCAACCTCGCCAACGCCGGCGGCGCCTGGGCCGGCGGCCTGGCCCTGGCCGCCGGCTTCGGCGTCACCTCCCCGGCCCTCGCCGGCGCGGCCCTGGCGGCCCTGGGCATCGCGGTCGCGGCCGCCGCCTACACCGTCGACCGCCGCCGGGCCGCCTCCCCCGGCGGCCGCCTGGTGGCCGCCTCCCCGGTGCGCGAAACGCAGACGGTACGGGGCTGAGGCCGCCGCTTCCCTGTGGGGGCTGGAGGATCCGGGCCACCGGCGCCCTCGATCCGCCCTGGCGGGAGGGCTGGGGGTGGCCCAGATCCTCCAGCCCCTCCCTCAGGGTGCCGAAAGGGCCTCCGTGGGGGAGAGGCGGGACGCCTGGATCGCCGGGTAGAGGCCGGCGGCTCCGCCGATCAGGAGCGTCGCGGCCAGACCGCCGGCCACCGCCCAGAGCGGTACCACCGCGGGCCAGCCCTGGGTGGCGGCGTAGCCCGCGGTCACCGCGATGCCCAGGAGGACACCGCCGAGCCCGCCCAGCGCGGAAAGCAGCAGCGACTCGGCCAGGAACTGCAGCCGGATCTGGCCCCGGCTCGCCCCCAGCGCCCGGCGCAGCCCGATCTCCGGGCGCCGCTCCAGCACCGAGATCACCATGGTGTTCGCCACCCCGATACCGCCCACCAGCAGCGCCACCGCGCCCAGTCCCAGCAGCAGGGCGCCCAGCGTCTCGTCGGTGGCCCGCTGGGCGGCGAGCGCGTCGGAGGGCCGCGAGACGCGCACCTCGCCCGGCGCCTCAGGGTTGGCGGTGGCGGCGAGCACCGAGCGCACGGCCTCCACGGCCGGCTCGGCCGAGCGGACGTAGACGAAGGTCGGGTGCCCGTCGAAGCCGAGGTGGTGCCGTGCGGCCGGCCAGCCGACCAGCGCGGCCGTGTCCAGCTCACGGGCCAGCGGTACGGGGTCGAGGATCCCGGCGACGCCGAACCACTCGCCGCCCAGCCAGATCCGCACCCCCGGCGTCCGCACGTCCAGCCGCCGCGCGGCCTTGGACCCGAGGACGACCGCCGGATAGCGGGCGGTCGCCGCGTTCAGCCAGCGCCCGGCGCCGACCCGGCCGCCCAGGGTGCGCAGCAGGTCGGCACGGGTCGCCAGCACCTCGATGCTGCCCGTACGCCCGCTGGGCACATGGTCG
The DNA here is from genome assembly GCF_964272895.1 of Streptomyces sp. enrichment culture. GTDB lineage: Bacteria > Actinomycetota > Actinomycetes > Streptomycetales > Streptomycetaceae > Streptomyces. Next base: position 2,201,087 of record NZ_OZ186832.1, on the reverse strand, counting down.
TTGCGGTACGCGTGCGCCTCGATCCGGCCCACCTCGGAGACCGACCGCACGGGCGCGATCCGGCCGATCATCCGCGCCGACTCCTTCGGCAGCCGGGCGTCGGTGCCGTACATCGTGGAGCCGGGGCTGACGGTCAGCAGATCGGTCCCCAGCCGGTCCAGGGTGCGGTCGAGATCGGCCCGGCTGGAGGACGAGATCCCGACCACCGCGAGCATCGCCGCGATCCCGATCGCGATCCCCACCGCGGACAGGAACACCCTGAGCGGCCGCGCCCGCAGCCCCGCCGCCCCGACCCGCGCCACATCACCGGGCCGCAGCCGCGCATGCGAGGGAGCGGGCCGGTGGGGCACCGCAGGAGTCCGCGTCATGACGCACCGCCTTCCGTACGAGGCACGCCGGGCGTGAGGGCTCCGGTGCCGGCGGCGCCCTCCCCGGCCTCGGTCAGCAGCCCGTCCCGCACATGCACCTGCCGGGGCAGCGCGGACGCGATCTCCCGGTCGTGGGTGATGACGACCACCGTGGTGCCGCTCGCGCACAGATCGCGCAGCAGGTCCAGGACACCGGCCCCGGACGCGGAGTCCAGGTTGCCGGTGGGCTCGTCGGCGAGGAGCAGGGCGGGCTCCCCGACGACCGCGCGGGCGACGGCCACCCGCTGCCGCTCCCCGCCGGACAGCTGGTGGGGAGCGTGCCCGAGCCGGTGCCCGAGCCCCACCCGGGTCAGCGCGGCCTCGGCGGCGGCACGCCGCTCCCGCAGCGGGACACCCGCGTACAGCAGCCCGTCGGCGACGTTGTCCAGCACCGGCACCCCCGCCGCCAGATGGAACTGCTGGAAGACGAAGCCGATCCGCTCCGCCCGCAGCGCCGACAGCTGGCGGTCGGTCAGCCGGGAGACGTCGTGCCCGTCGATGCGCACGGTGCCGGACGAGGGCCGGTCCAGGGTGCCGACGATGTGCAGCAGCGTGGACTTGCCCGAGCCGGACGGGCCGACGATGCCCAGCAGCTCCCCGTACCCGACGGCGAGGTCGACCTCGCGCAGGGCGGTGACTCCGCCGGGGTAGGTCTTGGACACCCCGCGCAGTTCGACGACGTACGCCGACGCGCTCATTCCGGCATCCCCACCCGCGTACCGGCCCTGATGCCCCGTCCGCTCACCTCGACCAGCCCCTCGGCGAACAGCCCCGTCCGCACGGGCACGATGCGGGTACGAGGCCCGGTGCCGTCACCCCCGTCACCCCCGGCGCGCTCGACGACCTCCAGGCCGTAGCCGCCCTCCGCGAGCGCGAGCAGTGCCACCACCGGGACGGCCAGCACGTTCTCCCGCCGCTGCGCGGTGTACCGGATGTCGACCGCACCCGGCCGCGCCCCGCGCAGCGCCCGCTGATCGGCCACCGAGACGGTGACCCGCACGGTGTCACCGCCCTGCGAACCCTGCGACCCCCCGGATTCCTGGGACCCCGACCCTCCGCCCGACGAATCCCCGGAGCCCCCCGACCCCTCGTCGCCCACGCCCGTCACCGTCCCCGCCACCGACCTGCCGTCCGCCAGGACGACCCGCACCCGGGTGCCCCGCACGGCCCACCCCGCCTCGGCCGTCTGCACCTCGGCGGTGACGACCTTGCCGGTGCCGGTGCAGGTCAGCACCTGGGCGGCCGCCGACGCGCCGAGCCGCACCGAGTGCTGGGCGACCCGCAGCCGTCCGGGCCCGTAGATCACCTGGTCCACCGCGACCCGCCCGGTGCGCGGCAGCCCCAGATCGCGCTGCCAGTGCTTGACCGCCGCCGCGGTGAACTTCGTGTACGTCTCGTCGACGGCGAAGCCGGTGTAGCCCAGCGCCGACAGATTGCGCTCGAACTGGAGCACGTCCGGACCCTCGGCGTCCTTGGCCAGCGTCCGGTACATGGGCAGCGTCCCGTACAGCAGGACGACCGGTCTGTCGTCGGCCCGCAGCAGCGCCTCGCCGCGCCCGACGAGGCCGCCGACCGGCGGCAGCCAGGTCACCGTGCCGGTGGCCCGCGAGACGACGGGCGCGGCGGCGCCGTGGTCCAGCCGGCCGGTCAGCGTCGTGGAGTCGGTGAGGGTGCGGCGTACGACCTGGGCGATGGCGGCCGGGGCGCCGCCGGGCGGCGGCGCGGCCGCGGACCCGCCGCCGCCCAGCCCGAGCGCGGCGACGGTCACCGCGCCCGCGGTCACCGCCACCGCCGCCCCGCCGACCAGGAAGCGCCCGCGGCGCCGGCGCCCCGTGGCCTCGGTCATCCGCCGTTCACCGACCCGCCGCCGGACCGCGGGAGGAGATTGCGGCACGCCTCCAGGGCCTTCTGCGCCTGGGGATCGGTCTTGATCCGCCGGGCGAGGTCCTCGCTCAGCTGGGACTCACCGGTCTCCGGATCGGGGTCGGGGTAGGCCGGCAGACCGTTCTCGCGCAGACAGGCCGCGTACGCGCCGCGCCTGTCGAGGTCCTCGGGCGCCAGCCGGGGCGGCGCGGAGGCGGCGGGCTGGAGCGAGCGGCACTTCTCCGTCCCCGACTCGATCTTCTCGATCGAGGTCTTCTCCTTGTCGACCTCGGCGACCCCCTCGGAGTTCTCCTTCATCACCACGCCCTGCCCGCGCATGCACGCGGCCCACTTCTGCGCCTGCTCCTCGTCGTCACCCGGACCGCGCCCGCTCGCCGCCGAACTCTCGGCGCCGGCCACCCCGGGCTCGTCCTCCGACCCGCCGCAGCCGGCCAGTCCGAGGCCGAGCACCAGCAGTGCGACGGCGGTGAGCGATCCGGAGCGGTGCCACCGGGCCAGGCTCTGTCCTGTCATGTCGAGATCTCCCCCGAACTAGGCGTTACCTGCCCGGTGATGACATCCGAGGGTCTGTAAGCCCACTGTCAGGGACGGCGCTTATGACTGTCTTATGGGGACGTGGGCAGCATCCGGACCTGGACCGAGGGGAAGGTGGTCGACGTGCGCGTACTCGTCGTCGAGGACGAGGAGTTGCTCGCCGATGCGATCGCGGAGGGGCTGCGGCGGGAGTCGCTGGCGGTGGACGTCGCCTACGACGGTGCCGCGGCCCTGGAGCGGCTGGGCGTCAACGACTACGACGTCCTCGTCCTGGACCGGGACCTGCCGCGGGTGCACGGCGACGAGGTGTGCCGCACGGTGGTCGAGCAGGGCTACGACACCCGGATCCTGATGCTGACCGTGGCCGGGGAGGTCGCCGACCGGATCGCCGGGCTCTCCCTCGGCGCCGACGACTATCTGCCCAAGCCGTTCGCCTTCGGCGAGCTGGTCGCCCGTGTCCGGGCCCTGGGGCGCCGGGCCCGCCCCGCCTCCCCGCCGGTGCTTTCGCGGGCCGGTATCTCGCTGCACCCCGGTCCGCGGGAGGTCTACCGGGACGGGCGGTATGTGGGCCTGTCCCGCAAGGAGTTCGCCGTACTGGAGGAGCTGCTGCGCGGGGAGGGCAGCGCGGTGAGCACGGAGCAGCTGCTGGAGAAGGCGTGGGACGAGAACATCGACCCGTTCACCAACGTCGTCCGCGTCACCGTGATGACCCTGCGCCGCAAGCTCGGCCCGCCCCAGGTCGTGCAGACCGTCCCCGGCTTCGGGTACCGGATCCCGTGAGCGACGCCGGCCGGGGCCGGCACCCCGGAGTGGCCCCGGCCGCCACGGACCCGCCCAAGCGCACCATCCGGGTCCGGCTGACCCTGCTGTACGGCGGCCTGGTGATGCTGTCCGGGGTCACGCTGCTGGTGGTCACGTACGTCATGCTGGACCGGATCATCGCCACCCAGCCGATCGACATCACCTCGGTGTACCCGCGGCCCGGCGCCACCGCGACGGCTCCCGCACAGCCGCCGGACGCCGGGCCACCACCGACGGCGAAAGCCCCTGCGCCCCCGGCGGCGGGGACCCCGGCGATGCCGACGGCGGGAACCTCCGCGCCGCCGACGGCGGGGACTCCTGCGCCCCCGACGGCCGCAGCCCCCGCGCCCCCGGCGGCCGGAGCCCCCGTCAAGAGTCCTGGCAACGAGGACCTCACCGCGTACAAGGCGCAGGTCAGCGAGGCCGCCCGGCAGCTGCGGGCCGACTTCCGGCAGCGCACGCTGAAACCGCTCGTCGTCGGCGGCTCGGTGGCCCTCGTGCTGTTCGCGGTCGGCGGTCTGCTCACCGGCTGGCTGGTCTCGGGCCGCACCCTGCGCCCGATCAGCCGGATCACCGCGACCGCCCGCAGGGTCGCCGACCGCAGCCTGCACGAGCGCATCGGCCTGACCGGCCCGCGCGACGAACTGCGGGAACTCGCCGACACCTTCGACGACATGCTCGGCCGCCTCGACGCGGCCTTCGAGGGGCAACGGCGCTTCGTGGCGAACGCCTCCCACGAGCTGAAGACGCCGCTGGCGATCAACCGCACGCTGCTGGAGGTGGCGATGGGCCGCCCCGACGCCCCGCCGCAGGTCACTCAGCTCGGCGAGAACCTCCTCGCCGTCAACGCCCGTCACGAGCGGCTGATCGACGCGCTGCTCACCCTCGCCCGCTCCCAGCACACGGTCGCCGACCCGGTGCCCGTCGACCTCTCCGCGATCGTGCGCCGGGTGACGGACCTCGCCCAGCCCGACGCCCGCCGGGCGGCCGTGACCGTGACCGCGCGGACCGCCCCGGCGCCGGTGGCGGGGGACCCGGTGCTGCTGGAACGGCTCGCGCAGAACCTGGTGCACAACGCCGTCCGCTACAACACCGACGGCGGCTGGGTGCGCGTGGTCTGCGGCCGGGCCGAGGCGGGGACCGTCCACCTGACCGTGGACAACAGCGGGCCCGAGGTGGCCGCCTACGAGGTGCCCGCGCTCTTCGAACCGTTCCGCCGGCTCGACGACCGGGTGGGCTCGGCCCAGGGCACCGGTCTGGGCCTGTCCATCGTCCGCTCGGTGGCCCGCGGCCACGGCGGCGAGGCGACCGCGGTGCCGCGCCCCGGCGGCGGGCTCTCGGTCCGGGTGACCCTGCCCGAACGGCCCGGTGACGGCGCGGAAGAATAAATCTGCAGAGCCATAGAATTCGGTTCCGTGCTCCGGGAATCGACGGCGTTTTACTGACGCGCGCTTACTCCTCCCTGTAACCTCCCTGAGCGGGGAAGAAGGATCGGGGGACCGATGGAAGCATCTTACAGATGCGAGACCTGTGCGCTCTTCAGTTTGAATTGTGCCGGGCGGCCGTTCGGTGAGATGTCCGCACTCGAAAGAGTCGCGTTGCTGAGTGAACGCGAGTGGGATGTGTTTCGGCTGTTGTCCCTGGGGTCGTCGAATCGTGACGTCTCCCGCGCTCTCTACATCACCGAGCGTACGGTCAAGGCCCACATAGCCAGCATCGTGGCAAAGCTTCACGTCACCGGCAGATTCCAGGCCGCGCTGGTGTCCTACGTCTACCACGTACAGAACTGTCCCAAGGGCCAATAGCTGGGCCTCGCGGGGATCTGGTGCCATTGCTCTGGCTCCCGGCGTCCCCGGACGGGACGGAACGACGAGGGCAGCGCTCGAATTCTGGAGGAAGAATGGTCCGAACCAATATGGCGCGGCAGCTCCGCCGCGTCGCCGCGACCGGTGCGGCCGTCGCCGCGCTGTGCGGCCTCGGCATGGCGGGCGCCGGCCAGGCGGCCGCCGCCACCCACAAGAACGGCGTCGTCGAGGTCGGTGAGCTGGGGCTCTACTACCTCAGCAACTACGGCACGCCGATCTTCGACCTGTACGTCTCCGACGCGGACTTCAGCAACGACTACTTCCCGGGCACCGGCATCCGGGCGGACAACAACACCGAGTCGGACTGGAACCGCGACACCTACACCTGGTGGGTGTGCACCGGCTACAACTACGGCGGCTCCTGCGGCTACATTCCGCCCGGTGCGTACGGCAACCTGAACTCGACGTACAAGAACACCGTGTCGTCGGCCTACTTCAGCTGACCCGCGCAGGAAACGCCAGAAAGCACCAGGAAACGCCAGGCGATACCGAGTGCCCTGCCCATTGCAGCTGGGCAGGGCACTCGGCTGTCCGATGCTAACCGAGATTCGTGGAGTTCACGATGTCCCTCCACCCTGGCAAACCGTTCGTAAGACCAGCGTTAGTCCGGACCGGGTCGGCAGTGTGCACCGCGGTTCTCGCGATTACCACGCTTATCTCCTGCTCCTCCGGTTCCAGTGAATCGGCACGCAAGGGCAATTCCGAGCCATCGATTCCGGCCATTCCCCGAGTGGTCGCCGCCGCGGGTCTTCGACTTCCGCTCCAGGACTATCTCCTCGCCGACCATGAATTGCGCGAGCTGGACCGGGCCCGGGTCGTCCTCATCGACCGGTGCATGCGCGGCTTCGGATTCTCCTATCCGGTACGGCACCCCACCGCCGACCTCGGCCCGCGCAGCCCCACCGAACGCCGCTACGGCATCACCGACGCCTCGGACGCCGCCGCCCACGGCTACGGCCTCGGCGACCGCGACCCCGCCCGGCAGAAGCCGCCGGAGAAACCGGACCTGGACGCCGACGCCCAGACCGTCCTGTTCGGCAAGGGACGCTCCAGCGTCAAGGGACGCCCGGTACCCGAAGGCGGCTGCGTCACCCAGGCCGACCGCTCCCTCGGCGCGGGCGCCCCCGCCGGCACCGACCCGGGCCTCGCCCAGCAGCTGTCCTTCCAGTCCTTCGACCTCTCCCGGGCCGACTCCCGCGTCCGGCGGGCGACCCGCGCCTGGTCCGCCTGCATGGCCGGACACGGCTACGACTACGCCGATCCGCTCGCCCCCCTCGGCGACCCGGCCCTGTCGGGCGCCACGAGCCCCCGGGCCGTCGCCACCGCCACCACCGACATCCGCTGCAAGAAGGCCACCAACCTGGTCGGCATCTGGTTCGCCGTCGAGTCCGCCTACCAGCGCCGGCTCATCGACGACCACCACGACCGGCTCACGGGCCTCAAGCAGGCCAACACTGCCCGCCTGCGCACGGCCGCACGGCTGACCTGACGGGGCCGGACGGCCGCGACGACGTGCCAGGGCCGTGGACCGCACGGCCGGGACAGGACGCCGGTCCGCGGCGCCCGCACCCGAAAAGACACGGCGGCGCCGGGGCGGGCGAAGGCCCCCGGCGCCGCCGGACACAGCAAGGTGTCAGACCGTCTCGCGCCACCCGTTGGTGATCGGCAGACGGCGGTCCTTGCCGAAGCCCTTCGGGGAGATCTTGGTGCCCGGCGGGTACTGGCGGCGCTTGTACTCGGCGGTGTCCACCATGCGCAGCGTCTTCGTCACCAGCGCGTGGTCGAACCCGGCCGCGACGATCTGGTCGGCGCCCTCGTCGCGGTCGACATAGCGGGCCAGGATCGCGTCGAGGACCGGGTAGTCCGGCAGCGAGTCGGTGTCCACCTGGCCGGGGCGCAGCTCGGCGCTCGGCGGCTTGGTGATCGAGTTCTCCGGGATCGGCGGGGTCTGCCCCCGCTCCTCGGCCGCCCGGTTGCGCCACTGCGCGAGCCGGAAGACCGAGGTCTTGTAGACGTCCTTGATCGGGCCGTAGGCGCCCACCGAGTCGCCGTAGAGCGTGGAGTAGCCGACCGCCAGCTCCGACTTGTTGCCGGGGGCGAGCACGATGTGGCCCTCCTGGTTGGAGATCGCCATCAGCAGCGTGCCGCGCAGCCGGGACTGGAGGTTCTCCTCCGCCAGGCCGCTGAGCCCGAGGGAGCCCATGTACGCGTCGAACATCGGCTCGATCGGCACCGTACGGAAGTTCAGTCCGGTGCGCCGGGCCAGCTCGGCCGCGTCGCCCTTGGAGTGCTCGGAGGAGTACTTCGACGGCATCGACACGCCGTACACGTTCTCCGCGCCCACCGCGTCGCAGGCGATCGCGGCGACCAGGGCGGAGTCGATGCCGCCGGACAGCCCGATCAGCACCGACCGGAAGCCGTTCTTCTGGACGTACGCCCGCAGGCCCACGACCAGCGCCGAGTAGACCTCCTCGTCGTCGTCGAGGCGGTCGGCGTAGGCCCCGGTGTGCTGCGGCTCGTAGGCGGGCAGCGGCTCCTCGGAGAGCACCACGCGGTCGATGCGCAGCCCGTCGTCCACCACGCCCGTGGGCGCGTCGGCGGCGGCCGCGGGAAGCTCCAGGTCCAGGACCACGCAGCCCTCGGAGAACTGCGGCGCCCGCGCGATCACCTCGCCGGAGGCGTCGACGACGATCGAGTCGCCGTCGAAGACCAGCTCGTCCTGGCCGCCCACCATCGCCAGATAGGCGGTGGTGCAGCCGGCCTCCTGGGCGCGCTTGCGCACCAGCTCCAGCCGGGTGTCGTCCTTGTCCCGCTCGTACGGCGAGGCGTTGATCGACAGCAGCAGGCCCGCCCCCGCGGAGCGCGCCGCCGGTACCCGGCCGCCGTCCTGCCACAGGTCCTCGCAGATCGCGAGCGCCACGTCCACGCCGTGCACCCGCAGCACCGGCATGGTGTCGCCGGGCACGAAGTAGCGGAACTCGTCGAAGACGCCGTAGTTCGGCAGGTGGTGCTTGGCGTAGGCGAGGACCACCTCGCCGCGGTGCAGCACCGCGGCCGCGTTCTGCGGGGCGCCGGCCGGCTGGCCGAAGCGGGGCTGGGCGTGCTCGCTGCGGTCGAGATAGCCGACGACCACCGGCAGCTCCCCGAAGCCCTCCTCGGCGAGCCGCGCCGCGAGGGACCGCAGGGCCGCGCGGGATGCCTCCACGAAGGAGGAGCGCAGCGCCAGGTCCTCCACCGGGTAGCCGGTCAGCACCATCTCCGGGAACGCCACCAGGTGCGCTCCCTGCTCGGCGGAGTGCCGGGTCCAGCGGAGGATCGTCTCGGTGTTCCCGGCGAGGTCACCGACGCGCGAGTCGATCTGGTTCAGGGCGAGGCGAAGTTGAGGCACGCCCTCAGTGTAATCGTCAAAACGACGCGATGGGGGTGCGGGCGGGTGTGGCCCGCCCCACCTACGCCTGGGAGAGGCACCCCTACGCCTGGGGAGAGGCGCGCCTACGCCCGGGGAGAGGCGCCCCGCTCCCGCATCATCCGGGCCATCAGGTCGATCTCCGACTGCTGCGCGTCGACCATCCCCTGCGCCAGCTGCTTCTCCACGCCGACCGTGCAGCGCTCCACGCACCCCTCGGCCATATGGATGCCGCCCTTGTGGTGGTCGGTCATCAGCCGCAGGAAGTAGATCTCGGCCTGGCGCCCGCTGAGCCTGCCCAGCTTCTCCATCTCGGCGTCCGTGGCCATGCCCGGCATCAGCGAGCCCTCGCCCTCGGAGGGCATGTCGCCCATGTCCATCCAGGACATCACCGGGTCCGCCGACACCTTCGGCAGGCCCCACATGTCCAGCCAGCCCAGCAGCATGCCGCGCTGGTTGGCCTGCGTCTGGGCGATGTCGTAGGCGAGGCGCCGCACCTCTTCGTCCTCGGTGCGGTCGCGCACGATGTACGACATCTCCACGGCCTGCTGATGGTGCACCGCCATGTCCCGGGCGAACCCGGCGTCGGCGGAGTCCGCGGACGGCGTGGCGCTGGACCCGCCGTCCCCGGCGACCGCGTAGGTCAGCGCGCCGACCGCGACCAGCGCCGCGGCCGCGGTCCCGGTGATCCACCCGGCCTGCATACGCCTCACTCCGGCAGCCCGCCCGTGCAAGCGGCACCCTTCTCGGGCGTCTGCTCACCCTGGACGTACTTCTCGAAGAACTTGTCCACGTTCGGGTCGTCCGCGCCCGTGACCGAACGCTGGTGGCCCCACGCCGACAGCATGATCGGGTCGGCCTGCCCCTCGACCGGGCTCATCAGCGTGTACGGCGTCTTCTTCACCTTCGCCGCGAGCTTCTCCACGTCGGCCTCGGCCGCCTTGGAGGTGTACGTCACCCAGACCGCTCCGTGCTCCAGCGAGTGCACCGCGTGCTCGTTCTTGAGCTCCTTGGTGTAGACGTCGCCGTTGCAGTTCATCCACACCTGGTTGTGGTCGCCGCCGACCGGGGGCTGGGAGGGGTACTTCACCGTCTTGGTGACGTGGTTGCGCGACAGGGTGCCCTTCCAGGTCTTCACCCCGTCCTCGCCGGTGACGAACTTCCCGGACGTCGTCTTGCCGTCGGCGGCGGTGTCGTCGCTGTCGTCCGACTGGGTCTGCACGAGGACGACGGCACCGACGACGAGGCCGACGACGACCACCGTGCTCGCGGCGATCGTGAGGATGCGGCTGCGGCGCTCGCGGGCACGCTCGGCACGCCGCATCTCCTCTATGCGTGCCTTGCGCTCGGCGCTGTTTCTGTTCTTCGCGGAACCCATGGGGGAGCCCCTTCTGGGGAAAGGAGGACGGTCGGGTGGGCTGATCGTAATGGGATACGGCAGTACGTTCGTAGTGCGGGCCCGGGATTGGCCGATCCGACGCGGATCCGTCCGCCGTTACGGGACGGCGCCCCCGGCGGGCAAGATGGGCTGCGGAGCGTTCACCTGCCGTCGGGCGGGCGTTCGGCCGGGGGTCGGCCGGACGATCATGGGCCGCAACGCGCATGAAATGGTGTTGTGGTGGGATGCTCAGGTGCCCGACCGCCTCTCGTGGCGCGGGAGCAGGCGGCCTGACCAGCAAGGATGGGGAAGCGGAAGATGGACAAGCAGCAGGAGTTCGTGCTCCGGACGTTGGAGGAGCGCGACATCCGGTTCGTACGCCTGTGGTTCACGGACGTGCTGGGCTTCCTCAAGTCCGTCGCCGTGGCCCCGGCCGAGCTGGAGCAGGCGTTCGACGAGGGCATCGGCTTCGACGGCTCCGCGATCGAGGGCTTCGCCCGTGTGTACGAGTCCGACATGATCGCCAAGCCGGACCCCTCCACCTTCCAGATCCTGCCCTGGCGCGCGGAGGCCCCCGGCACCGCCCGGATGTTCTGCGACATCCTCATGCCGGACGGCTCCCCGTCCTTCGCGGACCCCCGGTACGTCCTCAAGCGCGCCCTGGCCCGCACCTCCGACCTGGGCTTCACCTTCTACACCCACCCGGAGATCGAGTTCTTCCTGCTGAAGGACCGCCCGCTGGACGGCTCCCGCCCGACCCCGGCCGACAACTCGGGCTACTTCGACCACACCCCGCAGAACATCGGCATGGACTTCCGCCGCCAGGCGATCACCATGCTGGAGTCCATGGGCATCTCGGTCGAGTTCTCCCACCACGAGGGCGCCCCCGGCCAGCAGGAGATCGACCTGCGCTACGCCGACGCGCTGTCCACGGCCGACAACATCATGACGTTCCGCCTGGTCATGAAGCAGGTCGCGCTGGAGCAGGGCGTCCAGGCGACCTTCATGCCGAAGCCCTTCTCCGAGCACCCCGGCAGCGGCATGCACACCCACCTGTCCCTCTTCGAGGGCGACCGCAACGCGTTCTACGAGTCCGGCGCCGAGTACCAGCTCTCCAAGGTCGGCCGCTCCTTCATCGCGGGCCTGCTGCGGCACGCGGCGGAGATCTCCGCGGTCACCAACCAGTGGGTGAACTCCTACAAGCGCATCTGGGGCGGCTCCGAGCGCACCGCGGGCGCCGGCGGCGAGGCCCCCTCCTACATCTGCTGGGGCCACAACAACCGCTCCGCCCTGGTCCGCGTGCCCATGTACAAGCCCGGCAAGACCGGCTCGGCACGGGTCGAGGTCCGCTCCCTGGACTCCGGCGCCAACCCCTACCTCGCCTACGCCGTCCTCCTCGCGGCCGGCCTCAAGGGCATCGAGGAGGGCTACGAGCTCCCTCCGGGCGCCGAGGACGACGTCTGGGCCCTCTCCGACGCCGAACGCCGCGCCATGGGCATCGAGCCCCTGCCCCAGAACCTCGGCGAAGCCCTCACCCTGATGGAGCGCAGCGACCTCGTCGCCGAGACCCTCGGCGAGCACGTCTTCGACTTCTTCCTGCGCAACAAGCGGCAGGAGTGGGAGGAGTACCGCAGCGAGGTCACCGCCTTCGAGCTGCGCAAGAACCTGCCGGTGCTGTAAGGGCCGGGGATACGAGAAGGGGGCCGGCGGTCGTCACGACCGCCGGCCCCCTTCCGTGTGCGCTCAGGCGCCGGGGCGCTTGCTGAGGTCCGCGCCGAACAGGCGGAGGAGTTCGTCCTCGACCACCGGCGTCAGGGCCTCGATGAAGCCGTCGGCGAGGTGGCCGTAGTCGCGGTAGACCATGGTGTTGCCGGCGACGATCGGGCAGTTGCCGGAGGGGGCGCAGACCCAGTCGTAGGGGTCGATCAGGGCCACGTCCTCGGCGGCGGCCGCCTTGCGGATCGCCTCGGTGACCTCCGGCTTGGGGTCGGCCTCGGAGCGGTCGCGGGCGCAGGCGCCGAGGTTGCCGGAGTTGGCGTTGGCGCAGTCGACGGCGTTGTTCTTCGGCCAGGGGTTGTCCAGCAGCGTCAGCACCTGGGTGCGGCCCTGCTGGAGCATCCGGTACGTCTCGGCCTGGCCCTTGCCCCACTCCTCGCCGAGGTCACCCTCGCCCCAGAGCTTCGCCGAGTTGGAGCTGGAGGTGATGACGAGCTCCGGCTCCATCGTGCGGATCTTCTCCAGGGTGACCTTCCGCCAGTTGTCGCACGTGGAGTAGGGGCCCTTGTTCCACTCGATGGTGATCTGGGCGACCTTGCAGGCGTTCTTGGTGAAGGAGTACAGCTTCCAGTGGTGCTTCTCGGCGATCGCGTCGAGCGCCGGGAACCACTGGGCGACGTGCGAGTCACCGAACAGGACGACGGTGCGCTCGCCCTTGGTGTCGCCGTAGAGGCACGGGTGCGTCTGCTTGGTGCCGTTCATCGTCAGGGCGCAGCCGTCGGTGTACACCTCGGACCGCTTGTAGGCGGTGTCCTTCATGCTGGGGCGAAGGTTGGACGGCAGCTCGTCCACCTTCTGCTCCAGCAGCTGGGTCAGCGCCGCCTTCGGGTCGGAGGCGGTGGCGATGGCCTCGGCGGTGTCCTGCCGCGCCGCGCCCGAGGTCAGGCTCGGCGGGAACTGGATGGCGACCAGCGCCGTGGCGGCGGCCGCCGCCGACAGCCCCAGACCCAGCGCGAGCCCGCGGCCGGCCCTCGCCTTGAACGCGCGGTGGAAGCGCATCGGGTTCTCGACCAGGTGCAGGGTCAGCCAGGCGAGCGGGATGCCGCACAGCGCGGCGATCAGCCGCAGCGGCCCGTCGTGCTCACCGAAGCCCGCCGCGGCCGGGACGATCAGGATCAGCGGCCAGTGCCACAGGTACCAGGCGTACGAGATCCCGCCGACCCACACCATGGGCCGCACCGACAGCAGCGCGCCCGCGCCCCAGCGGCCGCCGGCCGAACCGCAGGCCAGCACCGCGGCGGCGCCGAGCACCGGCACCACGGCGTTGTGACCGGGGAACGGCGTGGACTCGTCGAAGAACACCGCCGCGTAGGCGATGGCACCCAGACCCGCCCAGCTGACGACCGCCGCGATCGGCTTCGGGATGTCGTCGAGCCGGTGCGCCACCAGCGCCAGCAGGGCGCCGACGGCCAGCTCCCAGATCCGCCCCTGGGAGCCGAAGTAGGCCCAGGAGGGCGAGGTCTCGGTCAGGTGCAGGTTCACCGCGAAGGAGGCCGCGGCCAGGGCGAGCAGCGGGATCGCCAGCAGCACCCGGCGCCGGAAGATCTTCAGCGCGACGATCAGCAGGATCGGCCAGATCAGATAGAACTGCTCCTCCACCGCCAGCGACCAGAAGTGCTGGAACGGCGAGGGCGGCACATCCGTGTTGAAGTAGTCCGTTCCGGCGTCGGCCAGCCGGAAGTTGACGACGTACCAGGCGGAGGCGATGGCGTCCTTGGCGTAGTCCGCGAACCGCAGCGGGCCGAGGAACAGCCAGGAGCCGGCCAGCGTCGCCAGGACCACGAGCGTGGAGGCGGGCAGCAGGCGCAGCGCGCGGCGGGCGTAGAAGCGGCCGAGCCGGATCCTGCCCTCGCGGGCGTGCTCGCGGAGCATCAGCGAGGTGATCAGGAATCCGGAGATCACGAAGAAGACGTCGACGCCGACATAGCCGCCGGCGATCTGGGTCACCCCCGCGTGGGCGATGGCGACCAGGCTGACGGCCACCGCGCGCAGACCCTGGATGTCCAGCCGCATCCCCGCGGCGGCTGCCGCCGACGCGGATCCCCTGCCGCGTTCTCCGGGTGCACCGTCCCGGGGTTTCGGTATCGACGCGACCCCGTCGGATGCGGGTTGCGGAGGGTGCGCGAGGCGGCGGACGGGCACCGTGAGGATCTCCTTGCTCGTGGGGCGTCGCCGAGACGCGCAGGTGCGTCTGCGGCTGGTCTCCGGGGACTCGGTCGCCGCCGGGACAGGCTGGCGCCGGTGATCGCCCCGGAGCCGGACGATCGAACTTACCCTCGGCCGGGTCCGTGCGCGATGACGTTGTTATCACATCGTCACAACAAACGGCGGAGGCGGGCTTGAATCTACATGAACGACGTCCGACCGGACGGCGCCGGGGCCACCGGCACGGGCGCCTTCCCACCGCGCCCCAGGTCATGCCGGATCCCCGGATCTTCCCCCGAACGGCCGACACCGCGCGCCCGGCCCGGTTCACCCGCCTCAGTCGCCGCGTGCCGCCGCGGCGGCGAGGACCTGGTGCAGCGGCTCGGTCAGCCGGCGCCGGTACTCCTGCACCGCCCAGCCGTTGCCGTCGGGGTCCGTGAAGTACATGAACGTGGCCCCGTCCTGCGGAGCGAACCGCTGCGGCTCGCTGATCTCCAGGCCGCGGGCGGTCAGCTCCCGGTACGCCTCCTCGGCGTCCGTCACGCACAGCTGCAGCCCGTGGTAGGTGCCGGGCCGCGGGGTGCCCGTCGGCACCCGGAGGCCGTCGACCAGCGCGATGGAGCAGCCCGAGCCGGGCGGCGTGAGCTGCACGATCCGCACCCCCGGCATCACCTCGTCGTCGAGGTCCACAGGGAACCCCACCTTGTCCCGGTAGAACTCCTTGGCCCGGTCCACGTCGGACACCGGTAGCAGGACGACTTCGAGACTCATCTGCACGGCGTGACTCCCCTTGTCGGCGTCAGGCGAACCGCCATCGGGTCTGGCTGAACGGCTCTCCCTTACCGAACCCGAAAACCGTGCGGGGTGCCACCACGTACACGGCGGCGTGTCCCGGACCGTGGTGGAAGAAGCCGTCCCGCACCTCGAAGCGCCAGAAACTGCCGTATTTCGCCTCCCATGCGGCGGCCAGCTCCCGCAGCCGCGCGTCGTCAGTGACCCGCACCGCCTCGCCCTCCACCACCAGGTCGTAACCCCGGTCCCAGGTGTTGGTGCCGGTGGTCAGCACCACGTGCGGATTCGCCCCGAGGTTCTTCGCCTTGCGCTCCTCGGGCCCCGTGCAGAAGTGCAGCGCCCCCGCCGACCACACCGCCGGGAGCGGGGTGACGTGCGGGCGCCCGTCCGGTCGTACCGTCGAGATCCAGAACAGCTCGGCGGCCGACAGCAGCTTCTCCGCCTCGGACCAGTCGGCCGCGGTGGCCGCGGGGTCGCTGTAGCGGGGGTCGAGCCTCGCCTGCGGGGTGTTCATCGGCGTACCTCCCGTCCTCACCGGAGGTACCTCCCGTGCTCTCGGACGTACCTCCCGTATCTCACCGGACGTACCTCCCGTCCGCACAGGGCAGACCCGTCCCGAGGACGGAACTCATCGGCGCCTCCCGGCGGGACTGCGGTTAGGCTCGACTGCGGACGACCTTGATCGGCCTGGTCGTCCCGACGGACGGGAGGCGGGGCATGACGGCGCCGGGGCGCAGGAGCAGTACCTTCACACGGCTGCTGCGGCACGGCTTCACCGACGCCACCGCCGCGGAGCGCCTCCTGGACGCCCCCGAGCTCGCGCCCGTGCGCAACGACCCCGTCCTGCTGGAGGCCCTCGGCGCCACCGCCGACCCCGACCTCGCCCTCGGCGGCCTGGTCCGCCTCCTGGAGGCGCAGCCCGAGCCCACCGCACGCCGGGAACTGCTGGACACCCTGATAGCGGCCAAGCCGCTGCGCGACCGCCTGCTCGGTGTGCTCGGCGCCTCCGCCGCCCTCGCCGACCACCTCGCCCGGCACCCCGGCGACTGGCGGGCGCTGGCCATGTACGAGCCGCGCGACCTGCACCCCGGCGTCGAGGAGTTCGAGCGGGGCCTGGCCGGCGCCGCCGACCCCGTCGCCCTGCGCGTCGCCTACCGCCGCTGCCTGCTGTCCATCGCCGCCCGTGACGTGTGCGGCACCACCGACGTCGCCCAGACCGCCGCCGAGCTGGCCGACCTCGCCACCGCCACCCTGCGCGCCGCCCTCGCCATCGCCCGCGCCGCCGCGCCCGACGAGGCCGCGCTGTGCCGGCTCGCGGTGATCGCGATGGGCAAGTGCGGCGGCCACGAGCTGAACTACGTCTCCGACGTCGACGTCATCTTCGTCGCCGAGGCCGCCGACGGCGCCGACGAGGCCAAGGCCCTGCGCGCCGCCACCAAGCTGGCCTCGCACATGATGCGGGTCTGCTCGGAGACCACGGTCGAGGGCTCGATCTGGCCGGTCGACGCCAATCTGCGCCCCGAGGGCCGCAACGGCCCCCTGGTGCGCACCCTCAGCAGCCACCTCGCCTACTACCAGCGCTGGGCCAAGACCTGGGAGTTCCAGGCGCTGCTCAAGGCCCGGCCGGTCGCCGGCGACCTGGAGCTCGGCGAGGAGTACGTGGCCGCCGTCGCGCCCCTGGTCTGGCAGGCCGCCGAGCGCGAGAACTTCGTCGCCGACGTGCAGAAGATGCGCCGCCGGGTGGTGGAGAACATCCCCGCCGCGGAGGTCGACCGCGAGCTCAAGCTCGGACCGGGCGGCCTCAGGGACGTCGAGTTCGCCGTGCAGCTGCTCCAGCTGGTGCACGGCCGCGACGACGCCGGCCTGCGCAGCGGCACCACCCTCGACGCCCTCCAGGCGCTCGCCGCGGGCGGCTACGTCGGCCGCGCGGACGCCGTCCAGCTCGACGAGGCGTACCGCTTCCTGCGCTCCATGGAGCACCGCATCCAGCTGTACCGGCTGCGCCGCACCCACCTGGTCCCCGAGGCCGAGGCCGACCAGCGCCGACTGGGCCGCTCGCTGGGCCTGCGCACCGACCCGGTCGCCGAGCTCGACCGGGAGTGGCGGCGGCACGCGGGCGTGGTGCGCCGGCTGCACGAGAAGCTGTTCTACCGGCCCCTCCTGGACGCCGTCGCCCAGCTCGCCCCCGGCGAGGCCCGGCTCAGCCCCGGCGCGGCCCGCGAACGCCTGATCGCCCTCGGCTACGCCGACCCCGCCTCCGCCCTGCGCCACCTGGAGGCCCTGGCCTCCGGCGTCACCCGCAAGGCCGCCATCCAGCGCACCCTGCTGCCGGTGCTGCTCGGCTGGTTCGCCGACTCCGCCGACCCGGACGCGGGCCTGCTGAACTTCCGCAAGGTCTCCGACGCCCTCGGCAAGACCCCCTGGTACCTGCGGCTGCTGCGCGACGAGGGCGCCGCCGCGCAGAACCTCGCCCGTGTGCTGTCCGCCGGCCGGCTCGCGCCCGACCTGCTGATGCGCGCCCCCGAGGCGGTCGCCCTGCTCGGCGACGGCGACGGCGCGGGGTCCGGCACCGGGGGCGGCCTCGCCCCGCGCACCCGCGCCCATCTGGAGCAGGAGATCCTGGCCGCCGTCGGCCGCGCCGAGAACGGCGAGCAGGCCGTCAGGGCCGCCCGTGGCGTCCGCCGCCGCGAGCTGTTCCGTACGGCCGCCGCCGACATCGTCAGCTCCTACGGCACCGAGGCCCGGCCCGCCGAGCCCGACCAGGGCGCCCTGGTGGACCGCGTCGGCGGCGCCGTCTCCGACCTCACCGCCGCGACCCTCGCGGGCACCCTGCGCGCGGTCGTGCGCGAGGGCTGGGGCGAGACCCTGCCCACCCGGTTCGCGATCATCGGCATGGGCCGGTTCGGCGGTCACGAGCTGGGCTACGGCTCGGACGCGGACGTCGTCTTCGTGCACGAACCGCGCGACGGGGTCAGCGAGCAGGAGGCGTCCGAGGCCGCGCACAAGGTCGTCTCCGAGATGCGCCGCCTGCTGCAGATCCCCAGCGCCGACCCGCCGCTGCTGATCGACGCCGACCTCAGGCCCGAGGGCAAGTCGGGCCCGCTGGTGCGCACGCTGAAGTCCTACGAGGCCTACTACCGCCGCTGGTCGCTGGTGTGGGAGTCGCAGGCGCTGCTGCGGGCCGAGCCGGTCGCCGGCGACGAGGACCTGGGCCGGCGCTTCGTCGAGCTCGTCGACCCCCTGCGCTATCCCGCCGGGGGCCTGGGGGAGGAGGCGGTGCGGGAGATCCGGCGGCTGAAGGCCCGGATGGAGTCCGAGCGGCTGCCGCGCGGCGTGGACCCCAAGCTGCACACCAAGCTGGGGCCCGGCGGGCTGTCCGACGTGGAGTGGACCGTGCAGCTGCTCCAGCTGCGGCACGGGGCCGAGGTGGCGGGGCTGCGCACCACCCGCACACGGGACGCGCTGGCCGCCGCCCGCGAGGCCGGGCTGCTCGGCGAGGAGGACGCGGCCACCCTCGACGAGGCGTGGGTCCTGGCCACGCGGGTGCGCAACGCCGTGATGCTGGTGCGCGGCCGGGCCGGGGACACCTTCCCCTCGGACCCGCGCGAGCTGGCCGCCGTCGGCCGCTACCTGGGCCACGGGCCCGGACATGTCGGGGACATGCTGGACACGTACCGGCGCATCACCCGCCGGGCCCGGACGGTGGTCGACGAGCTCTTCTACGGGGTGGGCGAGCGCTAGGCCGTGTCCCGGCCCCGAAGGGGCCTCAGGACCGCGTCGGCAGCAGCGGGCCGCCCGGCTGGTGGGGCACCAGCCTCGGCAGCGCGTGCGGCAGCGCCCCGTACCAGAGCCGTGCCACCGTGTAGCCGAAGGCCAGGCAGAGGATGCCGCCGACGGCGTCCAGCCAGAAGTGGTTGGCGGTGGCGACGATGACGACGAGCGTCGCCGCGGGGTAGAGCAGACCGAGCACCTTCGCCCACGGCACGGTCGCCAGCGCGAAGATCGTCAGCCCGCACCACAGCGACCAGCCGATGTGCATCGACGGCATCGCCGCGTACTGGTTCGACATGTTCTTCAGGTCGCCGGAGGCCATCGAGCCCCAGGTCTGGTGCACCAGCACGGTGTCGATGAAGTCGGCGCCGTTCATCAGCCGGGGCGGGGCCAGCGGATACAGGTAGTAACCGACCAGTGCCACACCGGTGGTGGAGAACAGCACCGTGCGGGTCGCCGCGTACCGGCCGGGGTGACTGCGGTAGAGCCACACCAGGACACCCAGCGTGACCACGAAGTGCAAGGTGGCGTAGTAGTAGTTCATGCCGACGATGAGCCAAGTCACGGAGTTGACCGCGTGGTTCACGGACTGCTCGACGGCGATGCCCAGGGTGTGCTCCGCCCGCCAGATCCAGTCGGCGTTGCGCAGCGCCTCGGCCTTCTGCTCCGGTACGGCGTTGCGGATCAGCGAGTACGTCCAGTAACTCACCGCGATCAGCAGGATCTCGAACCACACCCGGGGACGCCGGGGAGCGCGCAGCCGGTTCAGAAAGCTCTGTCCCGAATTGTCCGTGACAGTCCGCGGAACGGCCGTCTCTTCGCGGCCTTCCAGAGTCGTCACGGTCGTCTCACCCATGGGCACAGAGTCTGCCAGACAATTCTTCCCCCACCGATCATCCTCTGGTCGGGCGACCGACGCACCTCCTACACCGGGCGAAGGCGCGCGTCTACGCCCTAAGGACGATTGCGGTCACCAGGGGCCGAAGCGGTCGAACCGCGCACCACCAGCTCGGGCATGAAGACGAACTCGCTGTGCGGAGCGGGCGTCCCGCCGATCTCCTCCAGCAACGTGCGTACGGCGGCCTGGCCCATGGCCGGGACCGGCTTGCGGACGGTCGTCAGGGGCGGGTCGGTGAAGGCGATCAGCGGGGAGTCGTCGAAGCCGACCACCGAGATGTCCCGCGGGACCTCCAGGCCGAGCTGCCGGGCCGCCCTTATCGCGCCCAGCGCCATCATGTCGCTCGCGCACACCACCGCCGTGCAGTCCCGGCCGATCAGCGCGGTGGCGGCCGCCTGGCCGCCCTCCAGCGTGTACAGCGAGTGCTGCACCAGATCGGCCTGCACCTCCTCGGCGGGCAGGTCCAGCTGCTCCTGCATGGCCCGGACGAAGCCCTCTATCTTCCGCTGGACCGGCACGAACCGCTTCGGTCCGAGCGCCAGCCCTATCCGGGTGTGACCGAGCGAGGTCAGATGCGTGACCGCGAGGGTCATCGCGGCGCGATCGTCGGGCGAGATGAAGGGCGCCTGCACCTTCGGCGAGAAGCCGTCCACGAGGACGAAGGGGACGCCCTGCGCCCGCAGCTGCTCGTAGCGCTGCATGTCGGCGGTGGTGTCCGCGTGCAGCCCGGAGACGTAGATGATGCCGGCCACACCGCGGTCGACCAGCATCTCGGTCAGCTCGTCCTCGGTCGAGCCGCCGGGAGTCTGGGTGGCGAGCACCGGGGTGTAGCCCTGGCGGGTCAGCGCCTGGCCGATGACCTGCGCCAGGGCCGGGAATATCGGGTTCTCCAGCTCCGGGGTGATCAGTCCGACCAGACCCGCGCTGCGCTGGCGCAGCCGCACCGGACGCTCGTAGCCGAGGACGTCGAGGGCGGCCAGCACGGCCTGGCGGGTGGTGGCCGCGACGCCAGGCTTGCCGTTGAGGACGCGGCTGACGGTCGCTTCGCTCACCCCCGCCTGCGCAGCGATGTCCGCAAGCCGTGTGGTCACGCCAGTGGACTGTACCGGCCGAATGTCGCCTTGCACACCAACCGGACGCCGGGTGCGGGCGTTTGACCGGCGCGCTGCGGGTTGCTGCGGCATGGCGTCCCCTCGTGAAACCGAATGCGTGAAAGCGAGTGAAGCCGATTGAAACAGTCGGCAAGAGCTTGCAAGTCTTGCACAAGTGTTCCTCCGCCCGCTGATCACCCGCAATACCCGGCCTCGTAGCAGTCGCGCGGAGGTCACGCAGACGTAACGTCTGAGATCCCTTGCACTTTTTTTCTGCAAGGTCTTTCGCGCCGCTTACATCGCTGTTACGTTCACGTCGCCCGGCGGCCGCAACGGCGCAGTCGGCAAGCAGCAGGCACGGCAGACGGGGCCGCACCTGCGGGCCCTGTCATCACACCCCCGTCGCCCTTCGGGCGGACGACGGGAATGTGACGAAAGGGCCCACCACACGGGCTTTCACCCTCAAGGAGAACTCATGCGGCGTGGCATAGCGGCCAGCGCGCTGGTGGCGTCCCTCGCTCTCACGGCGACGGCCTGCGGCGGCAGCGACAGCGGCGACTCGGCGGACGGCCCGGTCACCATCACCTGGTGGGACACCTCCAACGCGACCAACGAGGCGCCGACGTACAAGGCCCTGGTCAAGGAGTTCGAGGCCGCCAACAAGGACATCAAGGTCAAGTACGTCAACGTCCCCTTCGACCAGGCGCAGAACAAGTTCGACACCGCCGCCGGTTCCAAGGGCGCCCCGGACGTGCTGCGCTCCGAGGTCGGCTGGACCCCCGCCTTCGCCAAGAAGGGCTTCTTCCTGCCGCTGGACGGCACCGAGGCCCTCGCCGAGCAGGGCAAGTTCAAGACCAACCTGATCGAGCAGGCCAAGTACGAGGGCAAGACCTACGGCGTCCCGTTCACCACGGACACCCTCGCCCTGGTCTACAACAAGGAGCTCTTCGCCAAGGCCGGCGTCGAGGTCCCGCAGACCTGGGACGAGCTGAAGAAGGCCGCCGCCACCATCAAGGCGAAGACCGGCGTCGACGGCTACTGGGGCTCCACCCAGTCCTACTACGCCCAGTCCTTCCTCTACGGCGAGGGCACCGACACCGTCGACGCCGAGGCCAAGAAGATCACGGTCAACTCGCCCGAGGCCAAGAAGGCGTACGGCACCTGGCTGGACCTCTTCGACGGCAAGGGCCTGCACAAGGCCGACACCACCGCCGACGCCTACGCCCACATCCAGGACGCGTTCGTCAACGGCAAGGTCGCCGCGATCATCCAGGGCCCGTGGGAGATCACCAACTTCTACAAGGGCTCCGCGTTCAAGGACAAGAACAACCTCGGCATCGCCACCGTCCCGGCCGGCTCCTCCGGCAAGGCGGGCGCCCCGACCGGCGGCCACAACCTCTCCGTGTACGCCGGCTCCGACGAGGCCCACCAGAAGGCCGCGCTGAAGTTCGTGAACTTCATGACCTCCGCGCACGCCCAGGAGACCATCGCGCTGAAGAACAACACGCTCCCCACGCGTGACGACGCCTACACCGCGAAGGTCAAGGCCGACCCGGGCATCGCCGGTTACCAGACGGTCCTCGCCGCCGCCCAGCCGCGCCCGGCCCTGCCCGAGTACAGCTCCTTCTTCGGTCACCTGGACACCGAACTGCTCGCCGTCGCCGGCGGCAAGAAGTCCCTGGACGAGGGTCTGAGCAGCGCCGAGACCGCCATCGCCAAGCTGGTGCCGGACTTCAGCAAGTGACCGCCCGTGGCCGCCGGAGTGCCCTGATCATGGGGGGAGCGTTCCGGCGGCCACCGGCCTGCGTGCCGTACTCCCCCTGAACTTTCCAGAAGGTGTCGAACCATGACAGTCGCCATCGACCGAGCGACCGGCAAGCGCCGTGGTGACCGCGGGCAGCGCCCCGGCCTCGGGCAGCGCCTGAAGCACGCCTACCAGAAGCACTGGTACGCCTACGCCATGATCCTCCCGGTGGCGATCGTGCTCGGCGTGCTCGTCCTGTACCCGCTGGCGTACGGCTTCTATCTCACGCTCACCGACGCCACCAGCCTCAACACGGCGCGCACCATCGGCGTCAACGAGATCGAGGCCACCTACAAGTTCATCGGTTTCGACAACTACGCCGACATCCTGTGGGGCGAGACCTCCTACGAGCGGTTCTGGTCGCACTTCATCTGGACCATCGTGTGGACCGCCGCCTGTGTCGGCCTGCACTACACGATCGGCCTGGGCCTCGCCCTGCTGCTCAACCAGAAGATGCGCGGCCGCACCCTCTACCGGCTGATCCTGATCCTGCCGTGGGCCGTGCCGACCTTCGTCACCGTCTTCGGCTGGCGGTTCATGCTCGCCGACGGCGGCATCATCAACTCCGGCCTGGAGTTCCTGCACCTGCCCACCCCGGCCTGGCTGGAGGACACCTTCTGGCAGCGGTTCGCCGCGATCATGGTCAACACCTGGTGCGGTGTGCCGTTCATGATGGTCTCCCTGCTCGGCGGCCTGCAGTCCATCGACGCCTCCCTCTACGAGGCGTCCGAGATGGACGGCGCCAGCAAGTGGCAGCAGTTCCGCTACGTCACCCTGCCCGGCCTGCGCTCGGTCAGCTCCACCGTCGTCCTGCTCGGCATCATCTGGACCTTCAACCAGTTCGCCGTGATCTTCCTGCTGTTCGGCGACACCGCCCCGGACGCCCAGATCCTCGTCACCTGGGCGTACTACCTGGGCTTCGGCCAGCAGCCGCGCGACTTCGCGCAGTCCGCGGCCTACGGCATCCTGCTGCTGGCCATCCTGATCGTCTTCACCTCCTTCTACCGCCGCTGGCTGAACCGCAATGACCAGCAGCTCGCGATCTGAGGCAGGAGCCCCCATGAGTACGACCGCTGCCCCGACCTCCGCCGAGGAGACCAAGGTCCGCCCCGCCCCCGCGGGCACGCCCCGCCGCCGCGGCGAGCGCAGCCTCCTCGCCTCCGTCGCCTCCCACGGCATCCTGATCACCGGCAGCCTGATCGCGCTGTTCCCGATCGCCTGGCTGGTGTTCCTGTCCCTCGGACCGGACAAGGACGACTATCTCCACCCCGGCCGGATCTGGGGGAAGATGACGCTCGACAACTACTCGTTCGTCCTGACGGAGACCAAGTTCTTCGACTGGCTGACCAGTTCGCTCGTCGTCTCCCTCGGCACCACGGTCATCGGCGTGATCATCGCCGCGACCACCGGCTACGCCGTCTCGCGCATGCGCTTCCCCGGCTACAAGAAGTTCATGTGGGTGCTCCTGGTCACCCAGATGTTCCCGATCGCCGTACTGATCGTGCCGATGTACCAGATCCTCTCCGAGCTCCAGCTCATCGACACCTACCTCGGTCTGATCCTCGTCTACTGCTCGACCGCGGTGCCGTACTGCGCCTGGCTGCTCAAGGGCTACTTCGACACCATCCCGTTCGAGATCGACGAGGCCGGCCGGGTCGACGGGCTCACCCCGTTCGGCACGTTCTTCCGGCTGATCCTGCCGCTGGCCAAGCCGGGCCTCGCGGTGGCCGCGTTCTACAGCTTCATCACCGCCTTCGGCGAGGTCGCCTTCGCGTCGACGTTCATGCTGAGCGACACGAAGTACACCTTCGCGGTGGGTCTGCAGAGCTTCGTCAGCGAGCACGACGCCCAGCGCAACCTGATGGCCGCCACCGCGGTGCTGGTCGCCATACCCGTCTCCGCGTTCTTCTACCTCGTGCAGAAGAACCTGGTGACCGGCCTGACCGCGGGCGGCACGAAGGGCTAGCCGCCGAGAGGGGACCGCGGGTCGTTCTTCGGCCGCGGCGCCGTCGTGGCTCGTCGCGACCACGCGGCGGAAGCCGCACGTCGATACAGTCCCGCCCCCTTCACCGGCGTTGCCCTCCTGTACCCGAGACGGTCGCGGTGGCCTTCCGACCCCGCTGCCGCCGCGACCGTCTCGTCACCCCGCCGCCCCTCCCCACGTCCCAATGACATCGATCGAGTTACCCCTCAAGGACGCCATGAGTCAGCACACCTCCGCGCCGCACTCCGCCGTCGCCACCGTCGCCAAGCGCCGTGACTGGTGGCGGGACGCGGTGATCTACCAGGTCTATCCGCGCAGCTTCGCCGACAGCAACGGCGACGGCATGGGCGACCTGGAAGGCGTACGCTCCCGTCTGCCCTACCTCCGCGACCTCGGCGTGGACGCCGTGTGGCTCAGCCCCTTCTACGCCTCCCCGCAGGCCGACGCCGGCTACGACGTCGCCGACTACCGCGCCGTCGACCCGATGTTCGGCAACCTGCTGGACGCCGACGCGCTGATCCGCGACGCGCACGCGCTGGGGCTGCGCATCATCGTCGACCTGGTCCCCAACCACTCCTCCGACCAGCACGAGTGGTTCAAGCGGGCCGTCGCCGAGGGCCCCGGCTCGCCGCTGCGCGAGCGCTACCACTTCCGCCCCGGCAAGGGCGCCGACGGCGAACTGCCGCCCAACGACTGGGAGTCCATCTTCGGCGGCCCCGCCTGGACGCGGATCACCGAGCCCGACGGCACGCCCGGCGAGTGGTACCTGCACCTCTTCGCCCCCGAGCAGCCCGACTTCAACTGGGAGCACCCGGCGGTCGGCGACGAGTTCCGCTCCATCCTGCGCTTCTGGCTGGACATGGGCGTCGACGGCTTCCGCATCGACGTCGCCCACGGCATGGTCAAGGCGGCGGGCCTGCCCGACCTCGGCGCCCACGACCAGCTGAAACTGCTGGGCAACGATGTCATGCCGTTCTTCGACCAGGACGGCGTGCACGACATCTACCGCCAGTGGCGGCTGATTCTCGACGAGTACTCCGGCGAGCGCATCTTCGTCGCCGAGGCGTGGACGCCGACCGTCGAGCGCACGGCCAACTACGTCCGCCCCGACGAGCTGCACCAGGCGTTCAACTTCCAGTACCTGGGCACCGACTGGGACGCCGAGGAGCTGCGCAAGGTGGTGGACCGCACCCTTGAGGCGATGCGCCCGGTGGGCGCCCCCGCCACCTGGGTGCTGTCCAACCACGACGTCACCCGCCACGCCACCCGGTTCGCCAACCCGCCCGGCCTCGGCACCCAGATCCGCACCGCCGGCGACCGCGCACTGGGCCTGCGCCGCGCCCGCGCGGCCACGCTGCTGATGCTGGCCCTGCCCGGCTCGGCGTACCTCTACCAGGGCGAGGAGCTCGGCCTGCCGGACGTCGTCGACCTGCCCGACGAGGTGCGCCAGGACCCGGCGTACTTCCGCGGCGCGGGCCAGGACGGCTTCCGCGACGGCTGCCGGGTGCCGATCCCCTGGACGCGCGAGGGCTCCTCGTACGGCTTCGGCAGCGGCGGCAGCTGGCTGCCCCAGCCGTCCAGCTGGGGCGAGCTGAGCGTCGAGGCCCAGACCGGCGTGCCCGGCTCCACCCTGGAGCTCTACCGCGCCGCCCTCGCCGTGCGCCGGGAACAGCCCGACCTGGGCGCCGGCGACGAGGTCGAGTGGCTGCGCGCCCCCGAGGGCGTCCTGGCCTTCAGGCGCGGCGAGTTCGTGTGCGTCGCCAACACGACGGGGGAGTCGGTGACGACCCCGGCGTACGGCCGTGTCCTGCTCAGCAGCGGCGAGGTCGCCGAGGCCGACGGCGAGACGAAGGTCCCCGCGGACACCACGGTGTGGTTCACCACGGTCTGACCGTCCAGGTGTCCGCACCGCAGGGCCCGCCACCGCACCCCGGTGGCGGGCCCTGCCCGCGTCCGCCGGCCCCGCTCACGTAACCTCCCTGGGGTGAAGCTCCCGACGCCCGCCTCGTACCGCTCCCGGCGACTCGGCGCCGCCCTGAAGCATGCGCTGCACCTCGCCGAAGAAGGCCGGTTCGAGGAGGCCGAGGCCGCGGCCAGGGCGTGCCAGGCGGCGGCCGGGCGGCTGCGCGGCGGGCGGCGCCTCGCGATGACGCGGTACGCGCAGGTGACGGCCACGGCGGTGGCCTGCGCCCATGGGCGGGGCACCGAGGTGCTGGCCGAGATGGAAGCGCTCGTCGCGGACCTGGAGGGCCTGGCCGGATCGGAGCGGACCCTCCTGGTGCTGGTCCGGCACAACCGCGCGACGATCCTCGACTGGCAGGGACAGCACGCCGAGGCCGAGGCGGAGGCGCAGGCCCTGCTGCGCGAACTGTCCCGGCTGAAGCAGTTGGGCACGAGGGTGTGGAAGCTGGAGCTGACCGTCCTGGACGGCCTGGCGCAGGCCCTGTGCGGGCTTGGCCGCCCCGAGGAGGCCGAGGCGATCGCGCGAGGGAACCTGTCCAGGGCCGAGGGCGTCGCCGGCGCCGAGGCCGCGCTGCACTGCACGCTGGTGCGCAGCCTGAACGGCCAGGGCCGCCACGCCGAAGCCCTCACCGAGGCACGCCGGTTCACCCCGCCCCGGGAACGGGGCCACACCGGGAAGCTGGACCTGGCGACGGCGACCGCCCTGGACGGCCTGGGGCGCCGGAGCGAGGCGGCCGACGTGGCCCGCCGGGCCCTGGCCGACTGCGGGCGGCATCTGCATCCGGCCCACCCCCGCCTCGGCGAAGCCCGCACCCTCCTGGCCCGCCTCGGAACCGCCGAGTAGGGCCACCGCCGCGCCCCGCAATTTCTTGCAGCAACTTCCCGCGCACCCCTGGCCCCTGCGGATGTCCAACCCTTAACATCACCGCAACCGCAAGGTTTCAGCAATTTTGCAGCAAGAACCTTCAGCGTGTTCCCCGCACTTCCGCGCACCCTTCAAAGGTGAAGGACTCTCCACATGGCCAGAACTCTCTCGGGCGCGCTGGCGCTCGCTGCCGCGGCGGCGGTGCTGATACCCGGCACCGCGGGCACCGCCCAGGCCGCGCCGCCCGGCACCAAGGACGTCACCGCCGTCCTCTTCGAGTGGAAGTACTCCTCGGTCGCCGCCGAGTGCACCAACCGCCTCGGCCCCGCCGGATACGGCTACGTCCAGGTCTCCCCGCCCGCGGAGCACATCCAGGGCTCGCAGTGGTGGACCTCGTACCAGCCGGTCAGCTACAAGATCGCGGGACGGCTCGGTGACACCGCCGCCTTCCGCAACATGATCGACACGTGTCACTCGGCCGGTGTGAAGGTCGTCGTCGACACCGTCATCAACCACATGGCCGCCGGCAACGGCACCGGCACCGGCGGCTCGTCGTACACCAAGTACACCTACCCCGGCCTGTACTCGTCCTACGACTTCGACAACTGCACCGCCGAGATCACCAACTACCAGGACCGCTGGCACGTCCAGAACTGCGAGCTCGTCGGCCTCGCCGACCTCGACACCGGCGAGGAGTACGTCCGCTCCGCCCTCGCCCGGTACATGAACACCCTGCTCTCCTACGGCGTCGACGGCTTCCGGATCGACGCGGCCAAGCACATCCCGGCCGCCGACCTCGCGAACATCAAGTCCCGGCTGACGAATCCTTCCGTCTACTGGAAGCAGGAGGCCATCTACGGGGCCGGCGAGGCCGTCCAGCCGAGTGAGTACACCGGCAACGGGGACGTGCAGGAGTTCCGGTACGCGTACGACCTCAAGCGGGTCTTCACCAACGAGCGCCTCGCCTACCTGAAGAACTTCGGCGAGGGCTGGGGCTATATGAGCAGCGGCGTCTCCGGTGTCTTCGTCGACAACCACGACACCGAGCGCAACGGCTCCACCCTCAGCTACAAGGACGGCGCCAACTACACGCTGGCCAACGTCTTCATGCTGGCCTGGCCCTACGGGGCACCCGACATCAACTCCGGCTACGAGTTCTCGGACCACAACGCCGGTCCGCCGGGCGGCGGTCAGGTCAACGCCTGCTGGCAGGACGGCTGGAAGTGCCAGCACGCCTGGCCCGAGATCCAGCGCATGGTCGCCTTCCGCAACGCCACCAGGGGCGAGGCGGTCACCAACTGGTGGGACAACGGCTCCCAGGCCATCGCCTTCGGCCGGGGCTCCAAGGGCTATGTGGCCATCAACCACGAGTCCTCCTCGCTGACCCGCACCTACCAGACCTCGCTGCCCGCGGGCACGTACTGCAACGTGCAGAACAACACCCCCGTGACGGTCAACTCCAGCGGCCAGTTCACCGCCACGCTCGCCCCGAACACGGCCCTGGCCGTCTACGCGGGCAAGTCCTCCTGCTGAGCCGTCCGCCGAGCCGCTGACCGGGCAAGGGTCGTGAAAAGCCTTTCCGTTACTTTCACGACCCTTGCTGCAATCTTTGCGCGGCGATACCGTCGCGCCCGGGGTCGGACCCGAATGAGCCGTCATCGCAAGGAGTTCACGCCTTGATATCCAGAAGGCCCGCGCCTGGGACGCGCCGTACCGCACAGGGCAGACGGGTCGCGGCCGTCACCGCCGCCGCGCTCGCCGCAGCCCTGGTGCACCCCCTCGCCGCCCGCGCCGACACCCCGCCGCCACCCCCGTCGGACGCCGCGCTCGCCGCCGAGCCCGCCCGCCACGACCTCACCCGCGAGCAGTTCTACTTCGTCCTGCCGGACCGCTTCGCCAACGGCGACGCCTCCAACGACCGGGGCGGCCTCACCGGCACCCGCCTCACCACCGGCTACGACCCCACGGACAAGGGCTTCTACCAGGGCGGCGACCTCAAGGGCCTGACCCGCAAGCTCGACTACATCAAGGGCCTGGGCACCACCGCCATCTGGATGGCGCCCATCTTCAAGAACCAGCCCGTGCAGGGCACCGGGGCCAACGCCTCCGCCGGCTACCACGGGTACTGGATCACCGACTTCACCCAGGTCGACCCGCACTTCGGGACCAACGCGGACCTCAAGGACCTCATCGCCAAGGCGCACGCCAAGGGGATGAAGGTCTTCTTCGACGTCATCACCAACCACACCGCCGACGTCGTCGACTACGAGGAGAAGTCCTACGGCTATCTGTCCAAGGGCGCCTTCCCCTATCTGACCAAGGACGGCAAGCCCTTCGACGACGCCGACTACGCGGCGGGCGGCCGGAAGTTCCCGCGCGTGGACCGCGACTCCTTTCCGTACACCCCGGTCGTGCCCGCCGCCAAGAGGAACCTGAAGGTCCCCAAGTGGCTCAACGACCCGCGGATGTACCACAACCGGGGTGACTCCACCTTCGCCGGCGAGAGCTCCACCCACGGCGACTTCTCCGGCCTGGACGACCTGTGGACCGAGCGTCCCGAGGTCGTCAAGGGCATGGAGCGCATCTACCAGCGCTGGGTGCGCGACTTCGACATCGACGGCTTCCGCATCGACACGGTCAAGCACGTCAACAGCGAGTTCTGGACCCAGTGGGCCACCGCCCTCGACGCGTACGCGGCCGAACGCGGCCGGGACGACTTCTTCATGTTCGGTGAGGTCTACTCCGCCGACACGGCGGTGACCTCGCCGTACGTCACCCAGGGCCGCCTGGACGCCACCTTGGACTTCCCCTTCCAGGAGGCCGCCCGGCAGTACGCCTCCCAGGGCGGCAGCGCCAGGAAGCTCGCGGCCGTCTTCGGCGACGACTACAGGTACACGACCGACAAGGCCAACGCCTACGAACAGGTCACCTTCCTCGGCAACCACGACATGGGCCGCATCGGGACGTTCCTCAAGCAGGACAACCCCGGCGCCTCGGACGCCGAGCTGCTGAAGAAGGACCGGCTCGCCAACGAGCTGATGTTCCTCAGCCGCGGCAACCCGGTGATCTACTACGGCGACGAGCAGGGCTTCACCGGCGCCGGCGGCGACAAGGACGCCCGCCAGCCGATGTTCGCCTCGCGCACCGCCGACTACCTCGACGACGATCTGCTCGGCACCGACCGCACCCACGCGAGCGCCGCGTACGACACGAGTGCGCCGCTCTACCGGCAGATCCGTGCTCTCGCCGCGCTGCGCAAGGCCCACCCGGCCCTCGCCGACGGGGTCCAGACCGAGCGCTACGCCGCCGAGGGCTCCGGCGTCTACGCCTTCTCCCGCACGGACGCCAAGAGCGGCGTCGAGTACGTCGTCGCCTTCAACAACGCCGGTGAGGCGAGGACGGCGACCTTCGGGACCGGTTCGGCGCACATGCGGTTCGACGGGATCTACGGCACCTCCGCCCGGATCACCTCCGACGCCGGCAAGCGGCTCACCGTCACCGTTCCCGCCGGTTCCGCCGTCGTCTACAAGGCCGCGGCCAAGCTCGCCGCCCCCGCCACCGAGCCGGCCCTCACCCTGAAGGCCCCCGCCGCCGGAGCCATCGGGACCGTCGAGGTCACCGCGGACGTGGACGGCGGTCAGCTCAACCGGGTCGTCTTCGCCGCGCAGACGGGCACCGGCCCGTGGCGGGTCCTGGGCTCCGCCGACCACGCCCCGTACAAGGTCACGCACACCATCGGCGAGGACGTGGCCCCCGGCACCGCCCTGCGCTACAAGGCCGTCGTGATCGACTCGGCCGGACGTACGGCGTCCGCGACGGCCGCGTCGAGCACCGGTACCCCGCCTGCCGCGGAGGTCCCCACCGCGTCCTCCCGCGACTACGCGATCGTCCACTACAAGCGCGCGGATGGGAACTACGCCGACTGGGGCCTGTACGCCTGGGGCGACATCGCCGACGGCGAGTCCACGAACTGGCCGGACAGCCACCCCTTCATCGGCCGTGACGCCTACGGTGCCTTCGCCTACGTCAAGCTGAAGCCGGGCGCCACCGGCGTCGGCTACCTGGTCATCGACAAGCAGGGCAACAAGGACGTCTCCGCCGACCGCACGATCGACGTCACCAAGACCGGCGAGATCTGGATCGAGCAGGGCAAGGAGACCGCCCTCACCGAGCGCCCCGAGGGCGTGTACCCAGCGCCGGACACCTCCAAGGCCGTCCTGCACTACCACCGCGCCGACGGGAACTACGACGGCTGGGGCCTGCACACCTGGGCCGGTGCCGCGCAGCCCACCGAGTGGTCCAAGCCGCTGATGCCGGTGAAGACTGATGCCTATGGCGCGGTCTTCGAGGTGCCCCTGGCCGAGGGTGCCACCAGCCTCAGCTACATCCTCCACAAGGGCGACGAGAAGGACCTGCCCGCCGACCAGTCCCTGGACCTCAGGGCCCACGGCCACGAGGTGTGGCTGGTGAGCGGCCAGGAGAAGTACCTGCTCCCGCAGCCCGAGGGCTCCGCGGCCGCGCTCGACCTGACCACCGCCAAGGCGGTCTGGATCGACCGGAACACGATCGCCTGGAACAGCTCCGAGAGCGCCGCCTCCACCCAGCTGCTGTCCTCCCGCACCGGCTCCATCGAGGTCAAGGACGGGACGCTGACCAGCACCGACGAGCGCTGGCTGCGGCTGAGGAAGACCGCCCTCACCGAGGCGCAGAAGGCGAAGTTCCCGCACCTGAGGAACTACACCGCCTACTCCGTCGACCCCCGCGACCGCGACCGGGTCCGCCACGCCCTGCGCGGCCAGCTCGTCGCCACCCAGCGGGCCGCGAACGGTGCCGTGCTCGCGGCGACCGGCGTGCAGATCGCGGGCGCGCTCGACGATCTCTACGACGCCACCGACGCCGACCTCGGCCCGGTGTTCCGCGACGGCCGGCCCACCCTGTCGGTGTGGGCGCCGACCGCGCAGAGCGTCGCGCTGGAGATCCAGGACACCCTCGTCCCGATGAAGCGCGACAGCGCCACCGGCGTCTGGTCGGTGACCGGTCCCGCCTCGTGGAAGAACAAGCCGTACCGGTACGCCGTCACGGTGTGGGCGCCCAGCGTCCGCGAGGTCGTCACCAACAAGGTCACCGACCCCTACTCGGTCGCGCTCACCGCCGACTCCGAGCGCAGCCTGGTCGTCGACCTCGCCGACAAGGCGCTCGCGCCGGCCGGCTGGACGACGTACACCAAGCCGAAGGCGGTGCCGCTGAAGGACGCGCAGATCCAGGAGCTGCACATCCGGGACTTCTCCGTGGAGGACCGGACCGCCGAGCACCCCGGCACCTACGCCGCCTTCACCGACAAGGACAGCGACGGCTCGAAGCACCTGCGGAAGCTGGCCGAGGCCGGCACCTCGTACGTGCATCTGCTGCCCGCGTTCGACATCGCCACGATCCCCGAGAAGAAGGCCGACCAGGCCAGGGCCGACTGCGACCTCGCCTCCCTCCCCGCGGACTCCGAGCGGCAGCAGGAGTGCGTCGCGAAGATCGCCGCGAAGGACGCCTACAACTGGGGCTACGACCCGTACCACTACACGGTCCCCGAGGGCTCCTACGCCACCGACCCGGACGGCACCGCCCGTACGGTCGAGTTCCGCGAGATGGTCAAGGCGCTCAACGAGGACGGTCTGCGGGTCGTCATGGACGTCGTCTACAACCACACCGCCGCGAGCGGTCAGGCCAAGACGTCCGTCCTGGACCGGATCGTGCCGGGCTACTACCAGCGGCTGCTGGCCGACGGCTCGGTCGCGAACAGCACGTGCTGCGCCAACACGGCCACCGAGAACGCCATGATGGGCAAGCTCGTCGTGGACTCGATCGTCACCTGGGCCAGGGAGTACAAGGTCGACGGCTTCCGCTTCGACCTGATGGGCCACCACCCGAAGGCCAACATCCTGGCGGTCAGGAAGGCCCTCGACGCGCTCACCCTGGAGAAGGACGGCGTCGACGGCAAGAAGATCATCCTGTACGGCGAGGGCTGGAACTTCGGCGAGGTCGCCGACGACGCCCGCTTCGAGCAGGCCACGCAGAAGAACATGGCCGGCACCGGCATCGCCACCTTCTCCGACCGGGCCCGTGACGCGGTGCGCGGCGGCGGCCCCTTCGACGCCGACCCCGGCGTCCAGGGCTTCGCCTCGGGCCTGTACACCGAGCCCAACCCGGCGGCGGACAACGGCACCCGGGAGCAGCAGCGGGCCCGCCTGCTGCACTACCAGGACCTGATCAAGGTCGGCCTGTCCGGCAACCTCGCCGATTACCGGTTCACCGACACCAGCGGCAAGGAGGTCAAGGGCTCCGAGGTCGACTACAACGGCGCCCCGGCCGGTTACGCGGCGGCCCCCGGCGACGCCCTCGCCTACGCCGACGCGCACGACAACGAGACGCTGTTCGACGCCCTCGCGTTCAAGCTGCCCGCCGAGACCGGCGCGGACGAGCGGGCCCGGATGCAGGTCCTCGCGATGGCCACGGCCACCCTCTCGCAGGGCCCGGCGCTCTCCCAGGCCGGTACCGACCTGCTGCGCTCGAAGT
This sequence comes from Streptomyces sp. enrichment culture, assembly GCF_964272895.1. GTDB lineage: Bacteria > Actinomycetota > Actinomycetes > Streptomycetales > Streptomycetaceae > Streptomyces. Next base: position 2,167,160 of record NZ_OZ186832.1, on the reverse strand, counting down.
CGCTGGACCGCAACTCCTACGACAGCGGCGACTGGTTCAACGCCGTCCACTGGAACTGCGCCGACGGCAACGGCTTCGGCCGCGGGCTGCCCCCGGCGGCCGACAACCTGGCCAAGTGGCCGTTCGCCAAGCCCCTGCTGGGCAGGCTGACGGTCGGCTGCGAGCAGATCGAGGGTGCCTCGGCCGCGTACCGGGACCTGCTGAAGATCCGTACGACGGAGCAGGCGTTCTCCCTCGGCACGGCCGAGCAGGTGCAGGAACAGCTCTCCTTCCCGCTGTCGGGGACCGAGGAGACGCCCGGTGTGATCACCATGCGCCTCGGTGACCTGGTCGTCGTCTTCAACGCGACGCCCGGGGAGCAGCAGCAGCGGGTGGCGGACCTGGCCGGGACCGGCTACCGGCTGCACCCGGTGCAGGCGTCCGGCGCGGACGCCGTCGTGAAGAACGCCTCCTACGCGGAGGAATCGGGCACCTTCACGGTGCCGGGCCGCACGGTGGCGGTCTTCACCCGCGCCGGCTGATCCGGCTGTGGTTAGGGTGCTCCTGTCCGCAGAGAACAGGAGCACCCATGCCGCAGATCAAGGTCGAGCACTCCGGACACCTGGACGGTGTCGACTGGGAGGAGTTCGCGCTCGAGCTGCATCCGCTGGTCGTCCGCCTGGCGCCGGGGGCGCGGCTGGAGGCGTGCAAGACCCGTGTCCTCAGGTCCGCGGCGGACGTGGTCGGGGCGGACCGGGAGCGGCACGCCATCGCGAACGTCTCGATCGCCCTGATGGCCGGCCGCTCCGAGAAGACCAAGGGGCATCTGGCCGATGCCGTGGTGGAGCTGCTGCGCAAGCATGTCGAGCCCATGGACGGGGTCAGGCTGCATCTGTCCGCCGAGATCCGCGACCTCGACCCCTCGTACCGCAAGGCCGAGGTCTAGGACCGGTCACAGGCCCAGCGCGATGGCCAGGCGGGTCAGCTCCGCGGTGGTGTGGACGTGGAGCTTGGCCCGGATGCGGCGCAGATAGGTGTCCACGGTGTGCTGGGAGAGGCCCATGTGGCGAGCCGCCTGCAGATAGGTGCGGCCCGAGGCGATGTGGCGCAATGTCTCCCGCTCACGGGGGGTGAGCTCGGGGGCGTCGGTGGTGGTCGCGGCGGGGATGGCGGTGGCGATGGAGTTCATGGGGGTGTTCTCCGGCGGCTCTGCTCGATCGTTCCTGCTCGCACCCTTGGAAGCAGCTGACGAATGCCCGATTGCTGCGTTTCGTCCCTTGTAAAGATGGTGTCGGGGTGACGTCATAGCCGTGTCCGCCGACTGTCACAGGCCCGTCACAGGGGTTTGAACCGCTCCGGTTGGTGGTCGGCGCGCTCCGGGATCATGCTGGTCGGAGGGGGCCGTACGGGCACGTGAACCGCGAGAGGAGCGGTGATGGTGCGTCCTTCCTCCCTTTCCGGTGAACGAGCGCGGCCGGACACCCCGCCCCCCGCGGTCTGCACGGCCACGGTGGACGAACGGGGCATCGTCACGGGGTGGAGCGAGGGGGCCGGACGGCTCCTGGGCTACGGACCGGCGGAGATCGTGGGGCGTCCGGCGGCCCGGCTGGTCGCCGGTGACGTCGGGGAACGGGCGCGCACGGTCGCGGCCGGGCGCCGGGGCTGGAGCGGCACGGCGGTCCTGCGGCATCAGGACGGCCGGCACCTTGAGCGACGGCTGCTGGCCCGCCGGCGATCCTCCCCGCCGACGGGCGCGGACACCGGCGCGGGCAGGGAGTGGCTGGTGGTGGCGGAGGCGGCCGGCCGGCCGCCGGCGCGGCCGGGGCAGGCCCTGCCGGAGGGCGGTGCGTTCGCCGCGTGGGCGCTGCGGCAGCTGCCCTGCATCGTCGGCGTCTTCGACCCGGATCTGCGGCTGGTGGAGGCGAACGCCGCACTGGAGGGCGCGCTCGCGCTGACCGCGCGGGAGATGCGCGGCTGGCGGCTGGCCGAGCTCGCCCCGCATCCGCTGAGCGACCGGGCCGAGGCGGCGATGCGGCTGGTGCTGGAGGGCGGCGAGGTCCAGCACGTCCCCGACCTCATCGGCCCGGCGGGCGTGGGGACGGAGGGCGGCTGGCCGGCCTCGCTGGCGCCGCTGAAGGACGCCGACGGCCGGGTGCGCGCGGTGTCCCTGGTCGCGCACCACACGGCCGAGGCATATGCGGCCCGGCAGCGCGTGCTGCTCCAGGGCCAGGCCCGGATCGACGTCGCCGGCGACTCCGAGCGCACGGCACAGGAACTGGCCGAGGTCGTCGTCCCCGCCGTGGCGGACTTCGCCGCCGTCGACGTCCTGGACGTCTTCTGGCGGGGCGGCGAGGCCGATGTCGTCGTGCCGGCCGGTTCGGCGGGGCGGGTGAGCCTCAGCCGGGTCGCGGCACGGTCGGTCCTCGGCGACGGCGGCGTCCTGGTCACGCCGGGCGAGTCGGTCCGCTACCCGGCCGTCTCGCCGGTCACCCGCTGCCTGGTCGAGGGACGGGCGGCCGTGTACGGGCTGGGCGAGCCGGCCATGATCCGGTGGGCCCAGGAGGACCCCCAGGCCGCCCGGATCGGCGAGGCGGGGGTGCAGTCACTGATGGTGCTCCCGCTGCACGCCCAGGGCGGCATGCTCGGCGCGGTGCTGCTGGGCCGCCACCGCAGCCGGGAGCCCTTCGAGGCGGAGGACGTCACGCTGGCCGAGCAGCTGGTGGGCACCGCGGCCGAGGGCATCCACCGCGCCCGGCGCCGCGGACGCGGGCACACGACCACCGTGACCCTGCAGCGCAGCCTGCTGCCCCAGACCCTGTCCGAGCAGCACGCCTTCGACGTCGCCACCCGCTATCTGCCGGCCGGCGGCCGGGCGGGCGTGGGCGGCGACTGGTTCGACGTGATCCCGCTGTCGGGCACCCGCGTCGCGCTGGTCGTGGGCGACGTCGTCGGGCACGGCATCCGCGCCTCCGCGACCATGGGCCGGATACGCACCGCCGTGCGCACCCTGGCCGACGTCGACCTGCCCCCCGACGAACTCCTGACCCACCTCGACGACCTCGTGGTGCACCTGTCCGCCGAGGAGGCCGGACCGCAGGAGGCGGAGGGCGCCGCCGGCATCGGCACCACCTGCCTGTACGCGATCTACGACCCCATCTCCCGCGGCCTCGCGCTGGCCCGCGCCGGCCACCCCCCGCCCGCGGTGGTCGCCCCCGACGGCGCGGTGCGCTTCCTGGACGTCCCGCCCGGCCCGCCGCTGGGCCTGGGCGGCCTGCCCTTCGAGACCGTCGAGACCGAGCTGGCCGAGGGCAGCCTGCTCGTCCTGTACACCAACGGCCTGCTCCAGGCCCGCGACCGTGACATCGACGAGGCCCTGGACAAGATGTTCGCCACCCTCGCCCGCCCCGCCACGGCCCCCGACGTGATCTGCGACCGGCTCCTCGCCGCCATGCTCACCCACCCGCCGGACGACGACATCGCCCTCCTCGTCGCCCGCACCCGCAGCCTCGGCGACGACCAGGTCGCCACCTGGCAGCTGGGCTTCGACCCCACGGTCGTCGCCCAGGCCCGCCGGCTGGCCACCGACCAGCTCGAAGCCTGGGGCCTGGAGGAGGCCGGGTTCATCACCGAACTCGTGGTCAGCGAACTGGTCACCAACGCCCTGCGCTACGGCCGCGAGCCCGTGCGGCTGCGCCTGATCCACCAGGGCGCCACCCTCATCTGCGAGGTCTACGACGCCAGCAGCACCGCCCCGCACCTGCGCCGCGCCCGCGCCTTCGACGAGGGAGGACGCGGCCTGCTGCTGGTCGGCCAGCTCGCCCAGCGCTGGGGCACCCGCCACACGGCCACCGGCAAGACGGTCTGGGCCGAGCAGTTCCTCGACCCGCACTGACGGCTCCGCGGTGTCCTCCGCGCCCCGGCCGTCACCGTCCGCCCCGCCCGGCCGGAGCCGGCGGTCCGCCCGGGTGCACAGCCGCCGCAGCCAGGCCGAGGGCCGGAACGCCGGGTGACGCAGACCGGGGCCGTACGACGACCGGCGCGTCGCCGGCGTGGTGCGGGGCGGCACGGGGGCGCAGACGGCACCGGGGGCGATCGAGCGGGGGTGCGCTATCTGGGCGAAGGAGCGCTGCCAGAAACGGGGGGCCATGGTCGCTGGATCCTTTCGGGGCAGGGGGGTGAGAAAGGCCGGCGAGGGCGGGTGCGGTGTCACCACCGCTTCCCGCCCTCGCCGTCCGTGCCCTACAGGGCCGGTGCCTCAGCCGGGGCTTCCTCGGCCGGGGCCTCCTGGGCCGGGGCTTCCTCCGCCGGAGCCTCCTCGGCGGGGGCTTCCTCGGCCGGGGCTTCCTCAGCCGGGGCTTCCTCCGCCGGAGCCTCCTCCGCGGGGGCTTCCTCGGCCGGGGCTTCCTCCGCGGGGGCTTCCTCGGCCGGGGCTTCCTCCGCCGGAGCCTCCTCGGCGGGGGCCTCCTCAGCCGGCGCCTCCTCGGCCGGGGCCTCCTCGGCGGGAGCCTCCTCCGGCTTCATCTCGTCCTCGTGCTTGTCCTTCTCCTTCTCCTCCTCGTGCTTGTCCTTGACCTCGTGCTCCTTCTTCCAGTGGTCCTTGTCGTGCCAGAAGTCGTCGTCGTGGTGCTTGTGCTTCCAGTAGTGGTCGTTGTGGTGCTTCTCCCACCAGTAGTAGTCCTTGAAGCTGTCCCAGAAGTACCACTTGTGGTGCTTCACCACGATGTAGAAGATCTGGTAGTCGTCGTCCCAGTAGAACTTGTGCTTGCCCCACCAGCAGAAGTACGGCTTGTGGTGCTTGCCGTGGTGCTTGTGGTGCCCGTGGTGCTTGTGATGCTTCTTGTGGTGCTTGCCCCAGCACTTGTGCTTCTTGTGCTTGTCCTGGTGCGTGGGTGCCATGGTCACCGACGTCGGGGACGCCGGGGCCGCGGTGGCGGCCGTGGCCGGGAGGACCACGCCTCCGGCGGCGAACGCCGCCGCCGTGACGGCCGCGGCCATGTTCAGGCGGCGCTTGGGTCGGGCGTTCTCGCTGGTGCGGATCTCGGTGCTCATGTCTTCTTCTCCTGAAGTGAGGGGCACTGCCGGTGCCTCGGTGCCTCGTCCTGCGTTCCGGGCTTTCCGGTGAGGCGCACTTCCAGTAGGCCCTCCCCGGCGGGCGGGGTCATGTTCCGAGGGCTCGGGACTTGACGGGGCCGGAGCCGTCGGGTAGAAGCGGGCGGGTGCCGGTGGAGCTCTCCCGGAGTGCCGCCCGCGGTGCGGCGCGTCTCGCGCCAACCGTCCGGCGTGTACGGCCGGTTGACGGGCCGTCAGTGATCGCGCGGGCGCGTGAGGACCGGCCGCGCCCACGCGGGGGGCTGCGGAACAGGCGCGGCATCCCGCTCGGCCCGGACCGGGACCTGGGGCTGCCGAGGGCGCGCCGGCTCCGCCGACCGGGCCGTGGCGCGCAGGGCCGCCACGAACTCCGTGCAGGACCCGTAGCGGTCCTCGGGCGCCTTGGCCAGCGCGCGGGCCATGACGTCGTCCATGTCCGGCGGCGTCCCCGGCCGCCGCTCGCTCAGGGCGGGCGGCTGGTCGTACTGGTGCGCCCACAGCAGTTCCATGCTGTCGTCCCGCTGGAAGGGCGGCCCGCCCGCCAGGGCCTCGTGGACGACGCAGGCCAGGCTGTACAGATCGCACCTGCCGTCCACCGGGCGCCCCGCGATCTGCTCGGGCGCCACATAGTCGAGCGTGCCGACGAACTCGCCCACGGCCGTGAACCCGGTCAGGGACAGGGACTTCTTCGTCAGCCCGAAATCCGTGAGATAGACGTGCTCGGGGTGGTCGCTGTCCGTTCCCCGCGCCACCAGCACATTGCCGGGCTTGACGTCCCGGTGCACCAGCCCGTGGTCATGGGCCGCGTCCAGCGCGGACGCCACCTGCGCGGCGATCCGCAGCGCGGTCCCGACCGGCAGCGGGCCCTCCCGGTCGAGCAGGGCCCGCAGATCCGGTCCCGGCACGTACCGCATGGCGATGTACAGGACCCCCTCCGTCTCACCGGCCTCGTAGATCGGCACGACGTGCGGGTGGTCCAGCGCCGCGGCCACCCGCTGCTCGTGCGCGAAACGACGGCGGAAGGTGTCGTTGCGGACCATGTCCGGGGTCAGCAGCTTCAGCGCCACCGTGCGCTCCAGGCGCAGATCCCGCGCCCGGTACACCACGGCCATCCCCCCGCGGCCGAGCTCGCACTCCACCTGGTAGCCCGCGATCCGCGCCCCGATCAGGCCGGCTGGACGCCCGTCCATGAAGAAATTATCCGGCGCCCGGGCCCCCACCGCCTACTCGTCGTGGGCGCACCGCCACCTACGAGGCCAGCCGCACCAGCCGGGTGAGCAGGTCGGTGAAGGGACCGTCGCCCGGCTCCCCCTCCAGCAGCGGGCGCAGCAGGGCGGCCATCTCGGCGTCGTGCGCGGCGCTCACCGCGAGCAGGGCGCCGAGGTCCTGCACCAGCTGGAGCTCCAGTTCCGCGCGCGGGATGCGCCGCCCGTCCAGCCAGATCAGCGCGGTCGACTCGGCGAGCGAGATCCACGAGCGGACCACCAGCTCAAGGCGGGCGGGCGGCTCGGTGACGCCGAGGTGGGCCAGGATCTGCTCGTAGGCGGCCTGGCGGACGGAGTCGATGAGGGCGTTCGTCGTCGAGGAGCCCACGGCCGGGCCGCCGCGCATCAGGGCCGAGAAGCCGGGACCGTGCTCGTCGACGAAGTCGAAGAAGCGGCCCATCACCCGCAGCAGCCGTGCCCCGAGCGGGCCCTCGTGCGGCTCGGTGAACCGCCCCGCCAGATCCTCCGAGGCACGCCTCAACGCGGCCTCGTAGAGGCTGAGTTTGCCGGGGAAGTAGTGGTAGACCAGCGGGCGCGAGATACCGGCGGCCGACGCTATCTCGTCGATGGAGACCTCGTCGGGGGAGCGGCGGCTGAACAGCTCCAGGGCGACCCCGATGAGCTGCTGCCGGCGCTCCTCGACTCCCATCCTGCGGCGCACCCCGGTAGACATGCGAACACTTTACCGATCGGATCCGGCCCCGAACGGGCCGGACCGATCGCGCGATTCACCAGATCCGTTCACATGTCGAGCACCAGGCGCTCACTGCGGGCACGGGACACACAGATCAGCATCGAGTCGTCCCGCTCGCCGTCCGTCAGCAGCTCGTCCCGGTGGTCCACCTCGCCCTCCAGCACCCGCTGTTGGCAGGTGCCGCAGAAGCCCTGCTCGCAGGAGTACAGGGTGTCCGGCAGCTCCGTGCGGATCGCGGCCAGCACGGTGGTGTCGGCGGGCACGGTCAGCGTCCGACCGCTGCGGGCCAGTTCGACCTCGAACTCCCGGTTGCCGTCGGTGGAGGTGCGGGGCGTGAACCGCTCCAGGCGGACGTCCGGCGCGCGTTCCTGCACGGCCGCCATCAGCCCCTCGGGCCCGCAGCAGTAGACGGTGGCGCCCTCGGGCGCGTCCCCGAGGAAGGCGTCCAGGTCGGGCAGGCCCGCCTCGTCCTCGGCGACCACCGTCACCCGGTCGCCGCCCAGCTTCAGCACGTCCTCCAGGAACGGCATCGACGCCCGGCTGCGCCCGCAGTACAGCAGCCGCCACTCGGTGCCCTCCGGCAGCGCCCGCAGCATCGGCAGCACCGGGGTGATCCCGATGCCGCCCGCGACGAACACGTAGGAGGGCGCCTCGACCAGCGGGAACCGGTTGCGCGGCCCGCGCACCTCCAGCTCGGTGCCCGCCTGCACCTGCTCGTGCACCTCGCGCGACCCGCCCCGCCCGTCCGGCACCAGCCGGGTGGCGACCGTATAGGACGAGGTGTCCTCCGGGTCGCCGCACAGCGAGTACTGCCGCACGAGCCCCGACGGCAGGACGAGGTCCAGGTGCGCGCCGGGCTCCCAGCGCGGCAGGTCGTGCCCCTCCAGGCGCAGTCGTACGACGCCGTCGGCGATCTCCTCGTGCGCGGTCACCAGCAGCCGCAGCGCCCGTGAGCGCGGCCGCCCGGAGACCGGCTCCTCCAGCGCGGGCATCGGCCACAGGGGAGATGCCTGGACACGGCGGCGCAGAGCACGCCGTACGAGATAGGCGCCGCCCGCGACGGCCAGTACGGTCATCGGCCTCGGCATCACGCGGCCCCCTTCTCGGCGGCGAGCGCGGCCGGCGAGGACGCCAGATAGGCCACGGCCTGCGCGGTGGAACCCTCCTGCGAGGGGTGGTACGTGCGGCTGAGGTAGGTCGGGATCGACCGCAGCATGGCGCCGGTCGAGGGCAGGGTGCCCTGCCGCCCCCGCAGATAGAAGTCCTTGAAGGACGGCTTGGCGGCCGGCAGCGTCGGGTCGTTCTCCATGAAGAACCGGACCCCGCGCTGCCACAGGAACACCAGCGTCGCGAACGCCGTCGCCCAGGTCCGCGCCCGGCGCCGGTATCCGCCGTCGACATGCATGAAGAGGTCGAACGCCACCGACCGGTGCTCGACCTCCTCGGCGCCGTGCCAGCGCAGCAGATCCAGCATCGTCGGATCCGCCCCGCGCCGGTCCAGCTCCTCGGCGTTGAGCACCCAGTCGCCCAGGAACGCCGTGTAGTGCTCGATCGCCGCGATCAGCGCCACCCGCTCCATCAGCCACCAGCGCCGGGCCCGCCCCGGCGGCAGCGTCCGGTCGCCCAGCAGCTTCTCGAACATCCAGTCCACCTGCGCGGTGTACGGCGTCGGATCCAGCCCCAGCTCCCTGAGGTGGGGCAGCACCTCGTCATGGGCCTGGGAGTGCACCGCCTCCTGCCCGATGAACCCGATCACGTCCTGCCGCAACCGCTCGTCCCGCACAAACGGCAGCACCTGCTTGTACACATGCACGAACCACCGCTCACCCGCCGGCAGCAGCAGATGCAGCACATTGATGGTGTGCGTGGTGAAGGGATCGCCGGGCACCCAGTGCAGCGGCGTGTCCTCCCAGGCGAAGGACACCTTCCGCGCCTTGAGCGGCACCCGTTCGTCATCGACCGGCCGGGGGAGACGGCCCTGCTTGTTAGACATGCTGTCAATGTACTGACGGGTAAGCCGGACGGGAACCCTCGTGCGGGGAACTTCTCGACGAGGGGCGCGCAGGCGCCGGCAAAGGGCGCGGGGAACCGCGCGACCAGCCACGAACCACCCGGAGACGGCCGGCGGCGGACCCCGCACCACCCCTAACGCAACCCGCTGATCTCCCGCCCGCTCTCCAGCACACCCTTCAGCTCGGCCTGCGCGCCCTGCTCGGCGTCCACGGCCAGCAGGTTGCTCCCGGAGGACCCCTTCACGCCGCCGCGCACCTCCACCGAGGCCACCTCCCGGCTGCCGGCGGCCAGCAGGTACCACCCGTCGGCCTCCGACCTCCACAACACCCCCGCCAGCACATGGGGATCGCGCGGACCGCACGCCGGGACGTTCTCGGCCTTCGCCACCACCGCCCCGTACACCCCGCCCGGCGTACGGAACTGCGCCAGCGCCCGCGTCCCGCCGCCCCGCCAGGTCTCCGCCCGGGTGCACACCCACTCGCCGGTCCCGCCGGCGTCCGGCAGCGGCTGGGACGCGTACCTCCACGTATTCACCGTCCGCACCCCCTGCCCCCGCAGCTCCGCCAGCGAGCACGCGTAGGGCGCCCAGCCGCGCAGCGCCCTGGCGCCGGTCACATCCCGCACCGCCCCCGGCCGTCCCGTGGTCAGCCGGGCCGGCACCAGCTCCCCGAGGTCGCTCGCCAGCCGCGTACCGTCCCGGCCGGACAGCTCCAGCACGTTCCAGGACGTACAGGCGCCGGTCCGGGTGGCCGGGCTGGCCAGCGGCGAGGTGATCCCGTCGGTCAGGGTGAGCTCCATCGCCCCCGACCCCGGCTTCAGCAGATCCCGCTCGGCCGCCCTCGTCACCCACGGCGCCGTCAGATACCGCACGTTCCCGTCGGTCCGCTCCAGCACCACGGCGCTCGCCTCGGCCCCGCTCGCCGCGTCGACCCGCGCGAAGTCCAGCGCCGCCCCGGCCGTGCCGTTCTTCGGCTCCGCGTACCGGGCGATGCGCAGACCGTCGTAGAGGATCACCACGCGCGCGTTGTCGACGCTCCCGGCGTACAGCAGCTGCGCCGGGCCGGGCGGGCCGCCCGACGGGGTGCCCGGCGTCACCGACACCTGCACCCGCTCGCCGGGCCGCGCCCACACCGCGAGCGCCCGGCGCAGCAGGGCCTTGTCGCCGACGAGGTCACCGCGGGCCGGCCACACCGAGAAGTCGGTGCGCGCGGAGGACTGCCAGGCGGCCGGCGCCACCTTCAGCAGCTTCGCCGGGTCCAGCGCCGCCTCTGCGGAGGGGTTGCGCGCGTACGGCGGTGCCGCGGCCCCGTCCTGGCCCCAGGTGTCGCCGGGCAGCCCGAGCAGCGCCCCGCACACCGCGAGGGCCGCGGTAGCGGCGAGCGCGGCCTTGACGTGCTGGCGGCGCCGCATCAGATCGGTGGGCCGCGCCTGCAGCGAGCAGGCGTCGAACTCGGGGGACTCCAGCAGCGCGTACTGCGCGGGCACCCCGTCGGCCTCGGCCAGCGCCGCGTCCGGGTCGGCGGCCCCGGCGGCGTCGAGGACCCGGCGCACATCGGCGTCCCCCAGCCGCTCCAGACCGCGCAGCACATAGGCGGCGCGCGCCTCGGCGGAGAGCGCCGACAACCGCTGGTCCAGGGCGAGTTCGTCGGCCCCGCCCGAGCGCGGGAACAGCTTCAGACCCCACACCTGCGGCAGCGGCGAGGGCAGCCGGGCGCGCCGGGGCCACGCCCGGAAGGTCAGCGGCAGGCCCGCCTCCAGCGCCGAGCGCAGCACCCTGAGCCGTACGAAGGCATAGCCCGGGTCGCCGCTGCGGCCGCCCCCGCCCGGCTGGGCCTGCGCGGGGATGGCGGGCGCGGTCACCCGGCCGCGGGGCAGGGCCCGCTGGGTGAGGGCGTGCGCGGTCAGGACGCGGCGGCTGCGGCCGAGGGCCGGCGGAAGCACCAGATAGGCCAGCCGGACCAGCCGCGGATAGTGCTCGACGAGCGCGGCCTCGGCCTGCTCGACGTCGACCACCTGGTCACTGGGCTCGGTGGCGGAGGCGGGTGCGGGGCGCTGGGCGACATCCTGTGACTGCACGTTCAGCAGAACGAGCGAATCGTGCGTTGGTCACCGCCGCCCGGGTGACCGCCGGGGGACTCAGTCGCCCGGATCCACCAGCTCCCGCGCGTAGTTGGCCATCGACCGCTGGTAGCGCGGCAGATGGGGCGCCAGCGCGCCGAGCACGAGGGACAGGCCCTCGCGGTCGCGGCCCAGACTGGACAGGCACAGGGCGAGGGTCGCGCGTACCGCGTCGTCCAACTCGTCGCTCGGCGCGTCCAGTTCCGGTGTCAGCAGCTTGACGCCCTCCTCCGGCTGCCCGATGTTCCGCAGCGACGACGACAGCTGGATCTTCGCCCGCCGCGCCTTGTACCCGCTCAGCCCCCGGGCCAGTGCCTCCCGGTACAGCGGAACCGCCTTGTCGGAGTGGCCCGTCGAGTCCCAGGCGCAGGCCAGCTCGAAGGGCCCGTCGGGGCTGTCCTCGGGCAGTTCCGCGACGAGCGCGTCGATCACCGCGCGGAACGCGGCGGCCTCCTCCTCCGGGTAGTCGTCGAAGGTCGCCCAGGCGGCGGTCACACGGTCTTCCCAGTTCTTGTCCACCGTCCCACCCTGGCACGGGTGTGCCGGGTGAGGCACGGGAATTGAGCACGGCGGGCCTCCCAGCCGTATCGCACGTCGGGCACCGGCCTGCCGGTCGGCCCCCTGCCGTCCGCCTGTCCGTCGTCCGTCCGGAGGAACACATGAGGCTGCCCCGACCGATGATCGCCGCCGCGCTGCTGGCCCTGACGGCCTGCGGCTCCCAGGACGGGCCCGCGGCCGTGCCGCCGACCGCCACCGGAAGCCTGGAGCGGCTGGCCGCGGAGGCCGGCTGCGAGCCGGATGTGCAGACCGACGCCGACGAGATCCGTCAGGCCGTCTGCCGCAACGGCGACGGCAGGTTCGTCCTCGCCACCTTCGCCACCGACCGCGGCCAGCGGGAGTGGATCGAGGAGGCCCAGGACTACGGCGGCCACTATCTCGTCGGCCGCAAGTGGGTCGCCGTCGGCGAACCCGAGGTCGTCACCGCGCTGCGCGGGACGCTCGGCGGCACGCTGGAGGAGGGCCGGGCGCACCACTAGGGGGGCACCCCCCGGAGCGCATGCGGAAGCGGGTGGCGAGAGGTCTCGCCACCCGCTCGTCGGGGAGCCGTCAGCGGCAGCGCGCCCCGGAGTTGATGCAGCGGACCATCTTGTCCATCAGGCCCTCGTCGAAGACGTTGATGAAGTCGTCGTGGTCCGTGATCGGCTTGTGCAGCTGCTCGGGGAACCCGTCCACCGCGAACGCGTTCCGCACCTCGCCGTTCTCGATCACCGGCGCCTGGACGTCGTAGACCAGCCGCATCACCAGCTGCGGGATGGCCTGGAAGCCGTTCTGGCAGCGGCCCTCGGCGTCGGCGAACGCCACATGGGTGCGGTGGTTGGCGCTGTCGGTGTTCTGGCCGTCCCAGCAGCTCTGGAACTTGAAGGTGCGCACCACGTCACTGCCGTCGGGGCAGATCGGGTACTTGTCCTTCAGCTGGCGGTCCTCGAAGCCGGTGCAGCTCCAGGAGGCGTTGGCGTTCGCCGGGCCGTTGGTGAACGCCTTGGCGTCGCCGGTGATGATCCGCAGGAACTTCGGCATCGGCACGACCTTGGACTTCGGGCTGCCGACGAACTTGATCTGCGCCTGCTTCGCCTGGAGGATCCGGCCGACGTTGCCCTCCTTGCCGCCGCCGTCGTTGTCCTGGTCGAAGTCCTGCGTGCCGTCCTGCACGCGCAGCACCGGCCAGTAGTAGGAGGACTTGTCGCCCTGGTTGGCGCAGGTGGTGTCGGCGCCGGCGAACGTGTCGTTGTTCGCGAAGGCGTCGTTGGCCTGGTTGCCGACGTAGTCGTGCAGATGGTGGGCGCCGTTGACGACACCGGGGGCGACGATCACGTTGTCGGTGTTGAACTTCTTGTTCTCGTTCACGCCGCAGTTGCTGGTGAACGAGCCGGTGGAGGCGTTGCGGCCGAGGCGGACCCGCTGGACGTTCGGTTCGACGGTGGTGATGTCCACGAAGTCGTCGGCGACGGGGCCGTTGCCGGCCTGACCGCCGTTGCCCTGCTGACCGCCGTCCTGGCCGTCGCCGTTCTGGCCGTCGCCGTTCTGGCCGTCGCCGTCCTGGCCGTCGCCGTCCTGGTTCTGGTCGCCCTGGCCGTCGTCCTGCTGTTGTCCGTCGTCCTGCTGCTGGCCGTCGCCGTCCTGTTGGCCGTCGTTGGTCTGCGGCTGCTCCGAGGGGGCGGCGGTACAGCCGGACAGACCGTCGAGGCTTTCGGGGGCGCTGCCCCCGACGCGGTTGATCTCCAGCTGGATGCGGTCGATGATCGCCTGCCGGCGGTCCTTGAGCGGCTGGAGGATGGCGTTCTGGACGAAGTTCGGGTCCTGGGCCTGCGCGTCCCGCGTGGTCGTGAGGCGCTGGTACGCCTCGGTGATCTGCTGGTCAAGCGTGGCCAGTTCACCGTCGACCTCGCCGCGGGCACGGTCCGGCACGTCCGACAGCTGCTGGCCGACGTCCGGGCAGTCGATCGTGGCGACCTGGGCGGAGGCCGCCTTCGTCCGGTCGCCCCAGTGCTGGTCGTTCTCCTCGTGCGCCGAAGCGTAGAAGTTCGCCCAGATCAGCCCGCCCCCACCGAGCGCTAGGGCCGCCGATGCGGCTATGGCCTTGGTGGCCAGCGGCGTACGGCGTTTTCGTGTGTTGCGTCCCATGGAACTCCTCTGACTTCCTTGCGGGGCAGCATCGAGGCGCCCGACAGGAGTGAAGCGGCCCCCTTCCATACGCAGGGAGTCCCACGGGTGTTCAAACGTCCCGCGAATCGACGGGAGTTCAGCGGCGCGGGGCCTTTCCTCGGTCCAGGGACGCGAGCACCTTCGCCTCCACCGCCGGGTCCAGGCCGACCGCCGGCCGGTCCGGGCGCTGCGGGGCGGTGCCGCCGATGGCCCGGAGCCAGGACCAGGTGTCGGCGACCGTCTCGGCGACCGGGCGGCAGCGCAGGCCCGCCGCGACGGCACGGGAGACGTCACCGCAGTGCAGCGCCTCGTGCAGGTCGCTGTCCGGCGGCACCCACACCGGCAGCTGGACCCACGGCTCGATGCCGGCGCCCAGAACCGTGTCCGGGTCGGTCCAGCGCAGCTCGGCCGCGGCACCGGTGGCCTCGGCACAGGCGTCGAGCAGCGCGCCCATCGTCGCGTGTCCCCGCGGGCTCATCAGGTTGTACGGCCCGCTCAGCCCCTGTTCCACCGCGTCCAGCTGCCACTCGGCCAGGTCACGGACGTCGACGAACTGGATCGGCAGCTCCCGGGGGCCCGGCGCCAGCACCGGACCGCCCCGCGCGATCCGGTTCAGCCACCACGGCAGCCGGCCGATGTTCTCGTACGGTCCGAGGATCAGCCCCGACCGGGCGAGGACCGAGGCGTCCGCGCCGAACGCCTCCAGCACGGCGAGTTCGCCGCCCCGCTTGTCGTGCGCGTAGTCGGTCTGCCCGGCGTCCGCGGCCGCTCCTCGCACCAGGGCCGCGTCCTCGGTGTACCCGGCGGGCGGGGCCCACTCGTACACCGAGCAGCTCGACAGGTACACATACCGTCCCGCGCGCCCGCGCAGCAGCCGGGCCGCGTCCCGGACCGCGCGGGGCGCGGCCGACCAGGTGTCCACGACCGCGTCCCACTCGCCGCCGGCGAGGGCGTCCAGGCCGCCGGGCGCGGTGCGGTCACCGGTCAGCGACCGCACTCCGGGGGCCGGTGCCTCCCGCCCCCGGTTGAACACCGTCACGTCCCAGCCGCGCCCGAGCGCCGCCTCCACGACGGCCCGTCCCGCGAAATGCGAACCACCCAGCACCAGAAGTCTCATGCCGGTGACTCTGCCTCCCGCGGGCGGGCGGGGGAAGTGGCCTTAGCCGAGGGCAGAACGGGTGGGCGGCGTGTACTTGTAGCCGACCCGCCGTACCGTCTGGATCGCCTGCCGGTGCTCGGCGCCCAGCTTGCGGCGCAGCCGGGCGATGTGGACGTCGACCGTGCGGCCGTCGCCGACATGGCCGTACCCCCAGACCGTGGTCACCAGATGGTCGCGGGTGTGCACCCGGTGCGGGTGCGCGACCAGATGGGCCAGCAGTTCGAACTCCAGGTAGGTCAGGTCGAGTGCGCGTCCGCCGACCTCCGCGGTGCGCCGGACGGTGTCGACGCGGACGAGGGGGTCGTCGCCCGCGGGGTCCGCCTCGGCGGCCCGGCGGGGCAGGGGCGGCTGCTGGTCGGCCGGGACGAGCAGCAGATAGCCGACCATCGGAGGACGGCCCGGCAGGGCGGGCAGGGCGTGCGGGGGAGCGGGCAGCCAGGTGGCGCCCGGCGGCAGCAGGTCCGCCAACTCCGGTACGTCGTCCGGGCCGACGGCTCGCAGCCGGTGCCGCGCGGTGTGCTCGGAGGGTGCGGGAAGGGCGGTCAGGGAAGGGGAGGTCGCCATGGGAGGTCAGCTCTTTCGCGCGAGAGGGTCGTCGGGAGGGACGTACGCCGGTGCGCGCGGGGCCCGGGGCCGGGGGAGGAACGGCTCTACCGGGCGCGCGCGTTCGTCGCGCGGCAATACACCCGGTCGAAGTCGTGGTGCTGACGGGAGGGCCAGAAGGGCTCGAGGTCATGGCGACCTGTCGCGGTGCACTTCTGGAAGCTGGCCATGCCCCCCATTGAAGCAGACACGGCAAGGGGGCGCCCACCTTCGCGGTGGACGCCCCTCACGGGATCCGGTGGATCAGACCTGGCCGGCCTTCTCCAGCGCCGAGCAGCAGGTGTCGACGAGGAGGCGGGTCACGACGTACGGGTCGACGTTGGCGTTCGGACGGCGGTCCTCGATGTAGCCCTTGCCGTCCTTCTCGACCTGCCACGGGATGCGGACCGAGGCGCCGCGGTCGGAGACGCCGTAGGAGTACTTGTCCCACGGGGCGGTCTCGTGCAGACCGGTCAGGCGGTCGTCGATGCCGGCACCGTAGTTCTTGACGTGGTCGAGCGGCTTGGAGCCCTCACCGAGCGACTCGCACGCGGTGATGATCGCGTCGTAGCCCTCGCGCATCGCCTTGGTGGAGAAGTTGGTGTGCGCGCCGGCGCCGTTCCAGTCGCCCTTGACCGGCTTGGGGTCGAGGGTGGCGGAGATGCCGAAGTCCTCGGCGGTGCGGTAGAGCAGCCAGCGGGCGACCCACAGCTGGTCGGAGACCTCCAGCGGGGCCAGCGGGCCGACCTGGAACTCCCACTGACCGGGCATGACCTCGGCGTTGATGCCGGAGATGCCGAGACCCGCGGCGAGGCAGTTGTCGAGGTGCTTCTCGACGATCTCGCGGCCGAAGATCTCGTCGGCGCCGACACCGCAGTAGTAGCCGCCCTGCGGGGCCGGGAAGCCGCCCTCGGGGAAGCCGAGCGGACGGGCGCCGTCGAAGAAGGTGTACTCCTGCTCGATGCCGAAGATCGGCTCCTGCGCGGCGAACCGCTCGGCGACCTCGGCGAGCGCGGCACGGGTGTTGGACTCGTGCGGCGTCATGTCGATGTTCAGGACCTCGCACAGGACGAGGATGTCGTCGCCGCCGCGGATCGGGTCCGGGCAGGTGAAGACCGGCTTGAGGACGCGGTCGGAGGAGTGGCCCTCGGCCTGGTTCGTGGAGGACCCGTCGAAGCCCCAGATCGGCAGCGCGTCCAGACCGGCGGGCTCACCCGCGATGATCTTGGTCTTGGAGCGGAGCTTGGCGGTCGGCTGGGTGCCGTCGATCCAGATGTACTCAGCCTTGAAGGTCACGGGCCACTTCCTTCGGGGGTGGGTCAGGCGCACTTGCGGGTGCTGCGGCGCTGCGGCACCGGAGCGCCGCCGTCGATGCGAGGGAGCCTGCCAACAGGCGATTTCCCGGTCATTGCTCGAATGTGAACCCCGTGTTACCTGGCCATGGTGTGCCCCATCTCACGCCGTGAGGGCGCGCCGGGTGAGCGGCGGGCCGCGAACGTGTGCGGTTCGCAGTCGCAGAGGTGTGTGGTGTCCGCGCCTGTATGCGAGGGGAACACAGGCGGCTGCATGCGAGGGGAACGCAGGCGGCTGCATGCGAGGGAGACACAGGCGGCGCGCGGGCCGGGTCACCCGGCGTCCGCCTCCCCGTCGGTCCCCGCCTGCGCCGCCGCCTCCCGTACGCCCTCCAGGAACCGCCGGATCGCCGCCCGCTCCCGCTCGTCGCACTCCGTCAGCAGTTCCACGGCCCGCCCGATGAGCGGTCCGAAGAAGGCCCAGCCCAGCTCGACGGCCCGCTCCTCGACCTGGACGACGACCTGGCGCCGGTCCCGCTCGCCGCGCACCCGACGCACATGCCCGGCCCGCTCCAGCCGGTCGACCAGGGCCGTCGTCCCTGCCGAGTTCAGCCCCAGCGCGGCCCCGAGCCGCCCGGCGGTCAGCTCCTCGCCCGCGCGCGCGGCGTCCATGAGCGCGATCAGGGCGCGGACGTCCGTCGGATGCATGCCGTTCCGGTTCGCGAACCGCGCGCTGTGCAGCCCGAGTTCGACCGTCGTTGCGCGCAGCAGATGGACGATCTCCATCTCGGGTCCCTGGTCCTGCATCCCTGGTCCTCTCCGGCTATCATCTCGCTCCATGACAATCTCGCTGAGCGAGATAATAGCCTCGAAGGTGTGATGCCATGAGCACGTACGACAGCGACGGGTTCCTCTCCGCGTACGACAAGGTCATGGCGAAGTGGCCGGCCGACCGGGAGGCGACCGAGACGGACACGCCGTACGGGACGACGTACGTCCATGTCTGCGGCCCGCGCGACGGGCGCCCGCTGGTGCTGCTGCCCGGCGGCGGGGGCGCGACCTCCGCCTCCTGGTACGCGCAGGCCGGTGAGCTGGCCCGCACCCACCGGGTGCACGCCGTCGACCTGGTCGGCGCCCCCGGCCGCAGCGCGCGCACCGGCGACCGCCCCCTGCGCACGGTCGCCGATCTCACCGCCTGGCTGAACGCCCTGCTGGACGGCCTCGGCCTCGAGTCGGCCGACGTCGGCGGGCACTCCTACGGCGCCTGGATCGCCCTGCACCACGCGCTGCACGCGCCCGCGCGGGTGCGCCGCCTGTTCCTCCTGGACCCGACCGGATGTTTCGCCGGGTTCAAGGCGGCGTACCTGCTGAAGGCCCTGCCGGTGCTGCTGCGGCCCTCACCGCGCCGGGTGCGGGCCTTCCTGGAGTGGGAGACCGGGGGCGCCCCCCTGGACCCCGACTGGCTCCGCCTCCAGGAGGCCGCCGCCGGCTTCCCCTCCGCGAAGCCGGTGACCGGACCGCGCCCGGCCCCCGAGGCGCTGCGCGGCCTGGACGTGCCGGTCCTGCTGCTCCTGGCCGGGAGCAGCAGGACCCATGACACGTATGCGGTGGCGGACCGGGCGGCCGAACTGCTGCCGCGCGCGGAGACCGAGATCCTCGGGGACCTCTCCCACCACGCCCTGCCGCAGTCCGCGCCGGACGACCTGGCCCGCCGCCTCAGCGATTTCCTGTCCGGCTGAGCCTCACCCCACCTTCTCGATCAGCGCCCGGCGGATCAGGAACTTGCCGGGCTCGCGGACCTGTTCGAAGGCGGCGTTGTTCAGCAGCACACAGCTGCCGGAGACCGAGGTGACCTCGACGGTGGTGGACTTGTCGTTGTCGAGGTTGGTGACCTCGAGCTTCGTACCGGCCGGGAACTGGTTGCTGGACGCGGCCGGGGCGCCGCCCTCGCCGGACAGGGTGACGGTGGAGCCGTTGCAGACCTGCTCCCCGGCGGCTGCGGGCGGCTGGGCGGCATCATCGGCGGGCGGTGCGGACTGCTCTGCGCCGCCCCCCTGCTCTCCGCCCTGCTGGCCCTGCTGAGCGCCCTGCTGTCCCTGACCTCCGCCTTGCTGTCCCTGCCCGCCGCCCTGCCCCGCCTGGGAGCCCTGAGCCGACTCCCCAACGACGCATCCGGCCGCTTCCTGCTGCCGCTCGATCTGCTCGATGACGGCCTCGCGGTTGGCGATCCGGGCCGCCGACTGGGCGTCGGGGTTGGCCCGCTGGCCCTCGATGAACCGTTGGTTGTTGCCGAGGGCGGTGGCGAGGCCCTGGCAGACGGTCGAGTCCTTCGCCGACTGCGCGGCGTTCGAGGTGCTCGCCATGACGAAGGCGCCCCCTCCCGCCACCGCCGCGGCGCTCACCAGCAGCGCCAGCTTCTTCTTCGCACTGAGCGTTCTCCTACGCGACATGCGCGCCTCCTGGGAGTCGGGGAGAGTACGCCGCTATGTACGGGACCCCGGAGGGAGTTACTCAGCGGTCACCCGCATCAGGCGAAGTAACCTGCGTCACAAGGCAGTTGGGCCGGGCCCGCCCGAGGCGGGTCCACTTGAAGCAGACACAGACACAGACACAGACGCAGACACAGACGCAGACGCAGGCGCAGACGTGAGCGAGGGCGCGTTCGTCACTTCCGGGACAGCGCGTCCCGGACCGCCTCGTCCGTGCGCCCCACCACGGCCGACCCGTCGTCCGCCGTGATGATCGGCCGCTGGATCAGCTTCGGGTGCTCGGCGAGCGCGGTGATCCAGCGGTCGCGGGCGGACTCGTCCCTCGGCCACTCCTTCAGCCCGAGCTCCTTGGCGACGGCCTCCTGCGTCCGCGTGATGTCCCACGGCTCCAGGCCGAGCCGCTCCAGCACCTCCCTGATCTCGTCCGCGCTGGGCACGTCCTCCAGATAGCGCCGCACGGTGTACTCGGCACCCTCCGCGTCGAGCAGGCTGACGGCGCTGCGGCACTTGGAACAGGCGGGGTTGATCCAGATCTCCATGCGCTCACGGTACCGGCGTGGTCGCCGGGGGCGCCGCACGCGTGCCGGGGGCAGGCCGCCCGGCCCTCCGTGTTCGATTTTCTCGGCGCCTCCCGCCCGCCTCCGCAACCCGTGTGACACGGTGACAGTTCCGTTGCTGACCTGGGGATTTCGGAGTCGTTCGGACCCCCTGATTGTCAGTGCCCGGCAGTAGAATGGAGGCAGTGTTCGAGGGTGACACCGGGACCGTCCGAAGGTCCCGGAGGGCCGCCCTGACCGCGACAGGAGGATGCCCGTGCCCGCTGCCGCACTGAAGCCGAAGCCGCTGCCGACCCAGTCCACCGCCCAGCGTCCCGTCCAGCTCGACCTGCCGTACGCGCCGGTGCAGAAGCGGCCGCTGCCGCCGGGCCGCCCGCGCGAGTGGTACATCACCCACAACCGCCGCCTGAAGGCGATGCGTCTGGCCATCGCCCTGCTCGACCTGGGCGTCTACACGCCCCACCAGGCCCGCAACGAGACCATACGCACCGCCGCCGAGCAGATCGGCGTGCACCCGCCCTCGGACACGACCTGCCACATGGTCCGGGCGCTGATGCGCTACAGCCGCTGATCCCGGACGCCGGGCGCTCCCGAGAGACAGGGGCGCCCGGCGTCGCCCGCGCCACCCCGCCGGCTCATCCCGCCAACTCCCGCTCCAGCGGCGTCCGGAAGCGCGGCGTCAGCCGGGTCGTACCGACCCAGCCCCGGAGCCGCTCCGCCTCCGCCGCGATCGCCGCCTCCGCCTCCCGGCCCACGCCGGCGGGGTCCAGGATCCGCCAGACGATCTCCCCGCCGGGCCGCTGCGCCCAGCCGCCCACGACCCGGCCGTCCCACCACACCGTGGGACCGACGTTGCCGCTGCGGTCGAACAGGGCGGGGCGCAGCTCCGGCGCCAGATACCAGTCCCGCCGCTGCCAGGCCATCGCCGTCGGGTCCAGCGCGGGCAGCAGCGCCGCCCACGGCTCGGGCGCAGCGGTCACCGCCTCCTCGTCGCCGTCCGCCACATAGCCCGTGCCCTCGTCCAGCGTCACCTCCCGCGCGCCGATCGCGGCCAGCGCCCGCCGTACGTCGGTGACCTTCCAGCCCGTCCACCACTTCAGGTCCGCCTCCGTGGCCGGCCCGCAGCACGTCAGCCAGCGCTCCAGCAGCGCGGCCTGCGCGGCGGCCTCCTCCAGCTCGGGGTGAGGGGGAGCGGGCGCCCAGCGGAACTGGCTCGACGTCCATGAACCCAGCGGGCGGCCGCGCACCACCTTGCCCTCGGTGCCCAGCACCCGCAGCAGCCGCGTCGACACCGTGTGCACGCCCTCGTAGCTCTTGCCCGCCGCGTACACGAACTGCTCCCGCAGCCGCGGCTCGTCCCCCGCCAGCTCGGCCGCCGTCGCCTGACCGCGCCGCCGCAGCGCGGCCAGCGTCGACTCCTCCACCTCCGCCAGCCACGCGGGCCCCGGCGCCCCGGCCGCCGCCATGTGCTTGAGCAGATCCGCCCGCTCGCGCGCCGCGACCGTCAGCCCCGTCGACGCGTGCACCACCGCCGTCAGCTCCGCCGGGAACACGAAGACCGTGCGCCGCATGCCGTGCATCCGGACCAGGGAGCGGTCCTCGTACAGGGCCCGCTCGGTCTGCGCCACCGTGTCCTGCGGCTCCGCCAGCCGCGCCCCCACCGCCAGGAACACCGTCGCCGGATCGGTGCCGTGCAGCGCCACCAGCGACCGCGCGACCTCCGCGGCGCCGTCCGCCCGCGCCCCGCCGGCCAGCCGGTGCCGCACCGCCAGCCGGGCCCGCCGCTCGGCCTCACCGATGTGCCGCCGCACCTCACCCATCCCGGCCTCCCCGTCGTCGTACGCCTGACCCACTGACCCTCGGAGCCATCCTGACCGACACCACTGACAATCACCGGCACGCCGGGCTCCGGCCCGGCTGTCCGCCGTCCCGCGTGGCGAGCAGGGACAGGCTGGCGGCCTCACAGGTGAGCTGTCCGGGGGCGTGGCGGCGGAGCAACGGCTTGACGAAGGTCCGCAGGGCGAGGCCGGTGCCGTCGTCGAGGGCGAGCCGCCGCAGCGGGGGGCTCCAACCGCCTTACAGCGGGCCGGAGTCGGTGACCGTACGGCCTTCGGGGAGCTGCTCGGCCACCCGGGACCGGGTGGCGGTCCAGCCGCCGTCGCCGAGGCCGGCCAGCAGGGCGGTCACCAACCGCCGCCGGTCCTCGGCGTGGTCGCGCAGCCACAGGCCGAGGAAGTGGTCGGCGTCCGGCAGGTCGAGGCGGGTGAACCGGGCGCGGGCGGCGAGCGCGTCCTGCACGGCCTCGGTGACGGCCGGCGGGATGATCTGGTCGGTGCCCGGCACGACCAGCACCGCCCGCCCCTCGTAGGACCGCAGGGCGCTGAGCCCGGCCGAGTCGCGCCAGCCCTCCGGCCGGCGGATGATCTCGCTGAACCGCCCGTCGCCCTCCCCGAACGGCACGTCCCACGCCTCGCGCGCGTACAGGGCGGGCGCGCACAGCCCGAGCGCCACGACCCGGTCGCCGTAGTGCGCGGCCAGGTCGGCCACCGTCTGCCCGCTCATGCTGAACCCGACCAGCACCAGCGGGCCGCCCGCGGGCACCCGCGCGTCGATCACCGCGACCGCCTGCTCGAAGCGCCGCCGCAGACTCAACTCGGCCAGCTTCCCGCTGCTTTCGCCGTGCCCGGAGAAGTCGAGGGCGAGGGCCGCACAGCCCTGCGCGACGAACTCGCCGAGCAGCGGCAGCAGTCGCTCCTTGCTCCCGTTGCCCGCCCCGTGCAGCAGCACGGCGGTGGCCGCCGGATCGCCCCTGCCGTCACCGCCGTACGCACCGCTGAGCAGCTCGCCGTCGAACGCCTGTGTGAAGAAGGTCGGTTCACCCATGTCCCCATTGGATCAGGGGCCCGCCGGAAAACGGGATGCGGGCCGGGTGGCCGCGTTCCTAGGCTGGTCGCACGTCTTGACGTACCCCACACATCCACCTCCACGGAAGACACCAGCCATGGGCAGTCTCGTCATGGCCGGCACCGTCGTCCTGGTGGTCCTGGGGTTCGGTGACCACGTCTGGTGGCTAGTCGCCGTCGCCCTGCTGTACCTGTACGCGCAGCACGGGCGGGGTTCCTCGGCGGCGGGGAGCGGGACCTCAGCAGGGTCCGCGCCCACCACCTACCAGGCGTACCGGGCCCGCCGTGACCAGCAGGCCAAGTGGGAGCGCCGCTATCGCCGCGAGCGCCCGCACGAGGCCCGCCGCCAGGAGCGCGGCAGGTAGACCGGCCCCACCAGCCAGACCGACTCGGGGGAGCTCCCGGTGATCACAGACCGGGGGCTCCCCACAACGGGAACCAGCGGCCGAGGTCGCCCTCGATGCGCAACTCGTCCACGAGCGCCGCCTTCACCCGCAACTCCAGGGCGCTGTCCCGGCGTTCACCGGGCAGCGGCGCGAACGGATAGAACGTACCGCGCTTGTACAGGTACACCAGCGCCAGTACGCGGCCGTCGTCGCCGCGGAAGCCCGCCAGCGAGCACAGCAGCTGAGGTCCGAAGCCGCCCGCCTCCAGGGAGCTGTTCACCGCGTGCAGATCGTTGACGAGCTCCGGCAGCTCGTCGGGGGAGCGGTGCGACACCAGCCACGAGTAGCCGTAGGCGTCCCGCTCCAGCACCACCGGCGACCCCGCGCGCCCGGTGTCCGCGTCCAGCAGCGCCCGCACCTCGCGGTGGGTCTGCTCGAACGCCGCGCCCTCGACGGTGGCGAAGCACACCGCCCCCTGCCCGGTCGGCTCGAGTCCCGCCGCGGCCTGGAGGGTCACCGCCGCCGACGGCAGCGCGAACAGCTCGAGATCGGGTGCGACCGGCTTCGTACGGCCGAGGAGGATGTCCAGCAGCCTCATGTCAGCCTGCCCTTTCCCGGCTCGCCGGCCTCGCCCAGCTCACCGGAGATCCGCCCGAGCTGCTCCAGCCGCTGCTCGAGCATGGGGTGGGTGGAGAACAGCCGCGAGAGACCGTCGCCGAGCGCCGGGGTGAAGTAGAAGGCGTTGAAGGCATGGACGGTCCGCAGGTCCTTCGTCGGGATCCGCGCGATGTCACCGGTGACCTTCGTCAGCGCCGACGCCAGCACCGAGGGGCGGCCGGTGAGCAGCGCCGCGGCCCGGTCGGCGGCCAGCTCCCGGTACCGCGACAGGGCCCGGATCAGCAGGAAGCTGATCGCGTACACGGCCGCGGACACCCCCATGACCCCGAGGAACACCACCGCGGTGTTCTGGTCCCTGCGGCCCCCGCCGAACAGCTGCGAGTAGAACGCGACCCGCACGGTCAACCGCCGGTCACCCCGGAGACGACTGCGCATGGTGCACCACCCCACAGCCAGGAGCTCAACCCCGGTGTGCACCCGACTCAGTACGGCAGCCCGGCCTCCCGCCGGACGCGCTGCCACGTGCGCTCCTCGAACACAGGCCGCGCCCGGTCCAGCAGCTCGCCCACCACCGGGTCCCGGAGCCGGACGTCCGGTCCCGGCCTCCAGCTCTGTACGGACTGTCGCGCCCGGGAGCGCAGCCCGGCATCCGCGTCGTCCAGCAGCGCCACCGCCGTCCGCAGCCGCACCGCGCCGCCACGCGCGTCGAGAAGCCGGAACGCGGCCATCCGCACATGCCGGGGCCACCGCGCCCCCAGCCGCTCGGTCAGCCACTCCTCGGGCACGGCCGCGGCCGACGGCAGCAGCGCGAGGGCCGTCTCGCGCACCACCCCCGGCGCGGGGTCGTCCAGCAGCGGCCGCAGCCGTGCCGCGTCCGCGACGTCCAGCGTCCTCAGGCCCGCCACCGCGCGAGCCCGCACCTGGGCCACGGTGTGTGCGAGCAGCGGCCACAGCAGGGCGGCGTCGGCCCGCTCCCCGCACTCCGCGAGCCCGATCACCGCTCCCGGCGAGACCTGCCGCGGCGCTGCGCACTGCTCCCGGTACCAGGCCCCGGGGTCACCCCCGCCCTGCCGTACGACATACCGCGCACAGGCCCGTACCAGCGCCGACCGGTCGGCGAGGAACGGCACCGCCGCCTCCGGCCTGCCCGCCGCCCGCAGCGCGGTGACCCCGGCCGACCGCGCCTGTGTGTTCCGCGCGCCGAGCAGCTCCGGCAGCACGTCGTCGTACGCCCCGCCGCGCAGTACGGCGGCCAGGGCGGCGTCCGCGCACAGCCGCTGGACGACGATGTCGGTGTCCCGTGCGGCGGTGCGGGCCAGCTCGGCGGGCGACAGCAGCCCTTCCTCGACGGCGAGACGGCGGGCGAACCGGCGTACCGCCCGGTCCTCGCTGCGGTACAGCGGCTCCGGCGGACCGCCCGGTGCCCGCAGCAGCACCTCACCGAGCAGCCGGACACCGTACGCGCCGCGCTCGCGGCGGCCCACCCGCAGCAGGAGCGGCGCGAGTGCGACGGCGCGGTCGGCATCGAGATGCCGCTCCAGCAGCCGCCGGGCGCGCTCCCGCACCTGCTCGACCCAGTCCGAGCAGCGGATCACCACCAGGGGCAGCAGGCCGGGGTGGTCCGCCGCCCCGTCCAGCGCGGCCTCGCGGACCCTGCCGTCGCGGTGGCACAGGGCGAGGGCCAGCTCGGCTTCGGTGAGCTCCTCGGCGTGCGCCAGACGGGTGGTGAGCGGCAGCAGGGAACGCACGTCCAGGTCGAAGGCGGTCCACTCGGCCGGATCGCCGGTGTCCACCGCCTCCCACCGGGACAGCCCCTCCGCGACCAGCGTCGGGCGGAGGCGGCTCCCCCAGATCCCCTTGATCACAGCGGCGGCTCAGTACGACGAGCGCAGGTTGAGATAGCCCAGCAGCACGATCACCAGTGCCACACAGCCGAGGATCACGGCCGTCGAGACCCAGGACGAGCGGCGCGGGCCGCGGGAGGACGGCTCGGGACGGAAGGGCACCGGGCCCGGAGGGTTGTCCTTCCAGCGGGCGGCGAGCATCCGCGCCCGCGCCGACGGCTCCTTGTGCTCGGCCGCGTCGGCCCAGCGCAGGTCGTACTCCCGCTCGTGGTCGTCGTGCTCCTGCGTCGCCATCTGTACCACCCCCGTGTCGAACAGACCTTTGAGAAAAACATACGCCCGAGCCCCCGCCGTAGGTGAAACGGCGGGGGCTCGGGCGATCGGACTCGGACAGCGATCGGGCCGGGATCAGACCCCGATCACAGCTTTCGATCACACGTCGAAGTAGAGCTCGAACTCGTGCGGGTGCGGACGCAGCTGCAGCGGAGCGATCTCGTTCGTGCGCTTGAAGTCGATCCAGGTCTCGATCAGGTCGGACGTGAACACGTCGCCCTGGAGGAGGAACTCGTGGTCGGCCTCAAGGGCGTCGAGGACGGCGCCGAGGGAGGTGGGGACCTGGGCCACGTTGGCGTGCTCCTCGGGAGCCAGCTCGTAGAGGTCCTTGTCGATCGGCTCGGCCGGCTCGATCTTGTTCTTGATGCCGTCCAGACCCGCGAGCAGCAGGGCCGAGAAGGCCAGGTACGGGTTGCCGGAGGAGTCGGGCGCGCGGAACTCGACGCGCTTGGCCTTCGGGTTGGAGCCCGTGATCGGGATACGCATGGCCGCGGAGCGGTTGCGCTGGGAGTAGACGAGGTTGATCGGGGCCTCGAAGCCCGGCACCAGGCGGTGGTAGGAGTTCACCGTCGGGTTGGTGAAGGCCAGCAGCGACGGGGCGTGCTTGAGGATGCCGCCGATGTAGTAGCGGGCGGTGTCCGACAGGCCCGCGTAGCCCTGCTCGTCGTAGAAGAGCGGCTCGCCGCCCGCCCACAGCGACTGGTGGACGTGCATGCCCGAGCCGTTGTCACCGAAGATCGGCTTCGGCATGAAGGTCGCGGTCTTGCCGTTGCGCCAGGCCACGTTCTTCACGATGTACTTGAAGAGCTGGAGGTCGTCGGCGGCGGCGAGCAGCGTGTTGAAGCGGTAGTTGATCTCCGCCTGGCCGGCGGTGCCCACCTCGTGGTGCTGGCGCTCGACCTTCAGACCGACCTTGGCCAGCTCCAGGGAGATCTCGGCGCGCAGGTCGGCGAAGTGGTCGACCGGCGGGACCGGGAAGTAACCGCCCTTGTAGCGGACCTTGTAACCGCGGTTGTCCTCCAGGGCACCGGTGTTCCAGGCACCCGCCTCGGAGTCGATGTGGTAGAAGGACTCGTTCTCCGACGTCTTGAAACGGACGCTGTCGAAGACGTAGAACTCCGCCTCCGGGCCGAAGAACGCGGTGTCGGCGATCCCGGTCGACGCCAGGTACGCCTCGGCCTTCTTCGCCACGTTGCGCGGGTCACGGGAGTACTGCTCGCCCGTGATCGGGTCGTGGATGAAGAAGTTGATGTTGAGCGTCTTGTCACGGCGGAACGGGTCCACCCGCGCGGTCGACAGGTCGGCGCGCAGCGCCATGTCGGACTCGTGGATGGCCTGGAAGCCGCGGATCGACGAACCGTCGAACGCCAGCTCCTCGTCGGGGTCGAACGCCTCGACGGGCAGCGAGAAGTGCTGCATGACGCCCGGCAGGTCGCAGAAGCGGACGTCGATGAACTTGACGTCCTCGTCCGCGATGAACTTCTTGGCCTCGTCGGCGTTCTGGAACATCCAGCTCCTCCTACTCCCGACCGCCATGCCGGGGTGGTAGTTCGTTCGTGCGGCCAGTGCGGTGGCACACGCTCGCACTCGACCCTAGGGACGGGTGATTTCTCGGGCGTGACCCATTTGTTTCGCAGAAGTTAACCGGCTCACCCTCCACCGTAGCTCGCCCGCACCCCGCCGTGCCCCGGTCGAAAACGGGCGCAGTACCGTGTACGGGTGGACAAGAGGCGAGCAATCGGATCATGGCTCTCCGGCCCCCGCGCGGCCATGGAGGACGCGGGCGCCGAGTTGGGGTACCCCGGCGAACAGCTGGGCCTTCCGCCGCAGGGGCCGGGCTCCGTCGCCCGCTCCGGCCGGCGTCTGGCCGCCCTGGCCTTCGACTGGGCGCTGTGCATGTTCATCGCATACGGCCTGATCACGGACGGCTATGGCCAGAAGACCGGCAACTGGGCCCTGCTCATCTTCTTCGTGCTCAGCGTCCTGACCGTCGGCACCATCGGCAGCACCCCCGGCAAGCGCCTGTTCCGCCTGCGCGTGATCGCCCTCGACACCGGGGCCCCGCACCCGGGCCGCGCCCTGCTGCGCACCGTCCTGCTGTGCCTCGCCGTGCCGGCCCTGGTCTGGGACCGCGACGGCCGCGGCCTGCACGACCGGATCGCCCGCACGGTCGAGGTCCGCTTCTGAGATCGTCTACAAAAAAGATCACATCACCGCAGCGTCTGCGAAAAAGGATCACATCACCGAAGAAGGGGCGCCCGGTGCTCGCACCGGGCGCCCCTTCTTCGTCACGAGGAACGAGGGTCAGCGGCCCTTCGGCCCGCCGCCCTTCGGCAGCTTCATGCCCTTGGGCATCGGACCCTTGGGCAGCGGCATGTTGCTCATCAGGTCACCGAGGGCGCGCAGCCGGTCGTTGGTGGCCGTGATCTGCGGACCGGTCAGGACGCGGGGGAGCTTCAGCATGGTCGTGCGCAGCTTCTTCAGCTCGACCTGGTCCTCGCCCGTGCCCACGATGATGTCGTGCACCGGCACGTCCGCGACGATGCGGTTCATCTTCTTCTTCTCGGCGGCCAGCAGGGACTTCACCCGGTTCGGGTTGCCCTCCGCCACCAGGACGATGCCGGGCTTGCCGACGGCCCGGTGCACCACGTCCTGGCTGCGGTTCATCGCCACCGCGGGGGTCGTCGTCCAGCCCCGGCCGATGTTGTCCAGCACGGCCGCTGCGGCGCCCGGCTGGCCCTCCATCTGCCCGAAGGCCGCCCGCTCGGCCCTGCGCCCGAACACGATCGCCGTCGCGAGGAAGGCGAGCAGGAGGCCCAGGATGCCGAGATAGATGGGGTGACCGATCAAGAAACCGATCGCGAGGAAGACACCGAAGGTGACGATTCCGACAGCCGCGAGTACAAGACCGATCTTCTTGTCGGCCCTGCGGGTCATCTTGTAGGTCAGGGCGATCTGCTTCAGTCGCCCGGGGTTCGCGGCGTCCGCCGCGTTTTCCTTCCTCGCCATGCCACGAAGTCTACGTGGCCCCGGCAGCGCCTTCGACGGCAGTGCGGGGTGGGAGGGCGATCAGGGCCGGGCGGCGGCCTGGTCCAGCACGCGCTGCGCCTCCACGCGGTCCTTGGCCCGGCGGCGGTCCTCCAGTACGGAGGTCCAGGCGTTGCGGCGGGCGGTGCGCTGACCGGCGCTCATCAGCAGGGTCTCGACGGCGCGCAGGGCGTGGGCGAAGGACGGGATCGCGGTGGCGCGAACGGGCGCGGCCTGCATGGTGGTGGGTCCCCCTCGGTGCGGATGCGGTGCATGGGTGTACGTGGCGTGAGTCGACCGTCACTGATTGGTGTTACCAGGGCGTGACCGAGGGGTCAAACACCGATGAAACCTTTCGGCACCGACTTTCGAGGGCCCCCGGACGCCGACGCGGCCCCGGCGCACGCCCCCATCTGCGGGGACGGCCGGGGCCGCGTCCAACGGGCCTCTACTGGCCGGTAGTTGCTTGTGCCTGAATTCACACAGCCTGTACGGCGATGGAGTCGCCGCCGCGCTGCGGAGCGGCTGCGTGCCGCTGCTCGATCGCCATCTGGTAGAGGCGGCCGGCGCGGTAGGAGGAGCGGACCAGCGGGCCGGACATCACACCGGAGAAGCCGATCTGCTCGGCCTCCTCCTTCAGCTCCACGAACTCCTGCGGCTTCACCCAGCGCTCGACGGGGTGGTGGCGCACGGAGGGGCGCAGGTACTGGGTGATGGTGATCAGCTCGCAGCCGGCCTCGTGCAGCTGCTTGAGCGCCTCGCTGACCTCCTCGCGGGTCTCGCCCATGCCGAGGATCAGGTTGGACTTGGTGACCAGGCCGAAGTCGCGGGCCTCGGTGATCACCTTCAGGGAGCGCTCGTAGCGGAAGCCGGGGCGGATGCGCTTGAAGATCCGCGGCACGGTCTCGACGTTGTGCGCGAAGACCTCGGGGCGGGACTCGAAGACCTCCCGCAGCAGCTCCGGGACGGCGTTGAAGTCGGGGGCCAGCAGCTCGACCTTGGTGCGGCCGGCCTCGCGCCCGGCGGTCTGCTGGTGGATCTGGCGGACCGTCTCCGCGTACAGCCAGGCGCCGCCGTCCTCCAGGTCGTCGCGGGCGACGCCGGTGATCGTGGCGTAGTTCAGGTCCATGGTGACCACGGACTCGCCGACGCGGCGCGGCTCGTCGCGGTCGAGCGCCTCGGGCTTGCCGGTGTCGATCTGGCAGAAGTCGCAGCGCCGGGTGCACTGGTCGCCGCCGATGAGGAACGTGGCCTCACGGTCCTCCCAGCACTCGTAGATGTTGGGACAGCCGGCTTCCTGGCAGACCGTGTGCAGGCCCTCGCTCTTCACGAGGTTCTGCATCTTCGAGTACTCGGGGCCCATTTTCGCCCGCGTCTTGATCCACTCGGGCTTGCGCTCGATGGGGGTCTGGCTGTTGCGGACCTCCAGGCGCAGCATCTTGCGTCCGTCGGGTGCGACTGCGGACACGACCGGCTCCCTGCTGATTGACTAACGAAGACTTGGATTCTTCGGCGTACCCAGCGTACGCCCGTACGGATGGACCCCTTCCGAGGAGGCCAACCTCAGGACCCGGGGGTCCATTCCCGGCCGGGGCCTCCCGAAGGCGGGCGCGCCGGACCGCGGGCCGCTTCGCGCTAGGCCGCGGGCTGCTCGATCGCGCGCGGCTTGAGGTCCGCGTTCTCCAGTACGTCCTTCAGATGGCGCTCGGCGACCGGCAGCACCTCGTCGATGGTGACCTCGCGGCCCAGTTCGTAGGAGAGGGACGTCACGCCCGCGTCGCGGATGCCGCACGGGATGATCTTGTCGAAGTTGGAGGTGTCCGGGTTCACGTTCAGGGCGAAGCCGTGCATGGTGACGCCCTTGGCGACGCGGATGCCCATGGCGCAGATCTTGCGGTCCTCACGGCGCTGGCCCGCGTTGGAGGGCGCGTACTCGGGGCCGTTCAGGCGCGGGTCGAACTCCGGGTCGGTGGCGCGCGGGTCGAAGTCGAGCGTGAGCCCGCCGAGCCCCGGGCGCTCCTCGACCGGGTCGCCCAGCACCCAGACACCGGCCCGGCCCTCGACGCGCGAGGTCTCGATGCCGAACTCGGCGCACACCCGGATCATCGCCTCCTCCAGGCGGCGCAGATGCGCGACCACGTCCACCGGGCGGGGCAGCTTCTGGATCGGGTAGCCGACGAGCTGGCCCGGCCCGTGCCAGGTGATCTTGCCGCCGCGGTCCACGTCGATCACCGGCGTGCCGTCGAGCGGGCGCTCCTCGGGAGCGGTGCGGCGCCCCGCGGTGTACACCGGCGGGTGCTCCAGGAGCAGACAGGTGTCCGGCACCTCGTCCGCGAACCGGGCCGCGTGCACCCGGCGCTGCTCGTCCCAGGCGACCTGGTAGTCGACCATGTCCGCGCCGAACCCCATCCGGACGAACCGCAGCTCACTCACGGCAAGCGCCTCCTCGAAGTCGTAAGGCATGAAACACGCCTACGCCACTGTACGACTCCCGGCCGCACGTCAGCCCTGCGGGCAATCCTCACACGATCGGATGAATGGGCGCGGAAGTGTGCGACCGTCTGCTTACGCTCCGCTACATTCACGCCGTTCACAGGCCATAAGGGCTGCTCACAGGCAATTCCAGGCACTTCGGAAGGCCCGGAAGGCAGGAGATCGCACCGCACATGACGGATCGACCCGCGCAGCGCACCCCCAACCGACAGCTCGCCGCGCTCATCGCAGAAGCGGGGTTCTCCAACGCAGGTCTGGCCCGTCGTGTGGACCAGCTCGGCCTGGAACACGGGCTCGATCTCAGATACGACAAGACCTCCGTCACCCGCTGGCTGCGCGGCCAGCAGCCCCGCGGCACCACCCCGGCCCTGATCGCCGAGGTCTTCACCCGCCGGCTCGGCCGGCGTCTCACCGCCCAGGACCTCGGCCTGGACGCCTGCGCACCCGTCTATGCCGGGCTGGAGTACGCCGGCAGCCCCGAGGAGGCCGTCGACATCGTCAGCGGACTGTGGCGCAAGGACTCCGGCAGCCACGCCGAACTCCGCAAGATCGCCTTCACCCCGGCCGGGCTGGTGGTGCCCAGCCGAGACTGGCTGATCGGCCGGGCCGACGAGAAGGTCGCCCGCGGCGAGCCGCCGGCCCGGGTGCCCGCCCAGGGCCGCCCCGCCGTACCCCGCCAGCGCACCCAGACCGAGCGCGGCCCCGGCCAGAAGGTCACCGCGGGCGACATCGCCGCCCTGCGCTCGGTCGGCGAGCTCTTCCGCACCCTGGACGACATGTACGGCGGCGGCCACGCCCGCCAGGCCCTCGTGCGCTACCTGGAGCACGAGTGCGAGCCGATGCTGCGCGGCACCTACGGCGAGCAGACCGGCCGGCGCCTGTTCGCCGCCGCCGCGGACCTGACCCGGCTGGCCGGCTGGACCTCGTACGACATCGCCGCGCACGGGCTGGCGCAGCGCTACTTCGTGCAGGCGCTCAGGCTCGCGCAGGCCGCGGCGGACCGGGCCTACGGGTCGTACGTGCTGGTCACCATGAGCCGGCAGGCCGTCTACCTCGGGCACGGGCGGGAGGCCGTGCAGCTCGCGCGGGTCGCCCAGCAGGGGGTCGGGGGGTCGGCCCCGCCGGTGGTGCAGGCCCTGCTGCACGCGGCGGAGGCGCGCGGGCACGGGGTGCTGGGAGAGGTGCGGGCGTGCACCGGGGCCCTGGTGCGGGCCGAGCGGGCACTGGAGGCCGCCCGGCCCGGGGACGAGGTGCCGCACTGGGCGCGGTTCTTCGACGAGGCGCAGCTCGCGGACGAGTTCGGGCACTGCCACCGGGATCTGCAGCAGTTCCGGGCGGCGGCGCAGCATGCGGAGCGGGCGTTGCGGTTGCGCTCCGCCGGGTTCGCGCGGAGTCGGCTGTTCTGCCGGGTGGTGCTGGCCACCGCCCGGCTGGGCTTGGGGGAGCTCGATCAGGCGTGCGCGTTGGCCGCGGAGGCGGCGGGGGCGGCCGCGGAGATGCGGTCGGTTCGGGCGGTGGAGTACATCAGGGACTTCGAGCGGAGGCTGGAGCCGTACAAGGACGCGGCGCCGGTGCGGGGGTATCGGGACAAGGTGGCGGCGTTGGGGTAGCGCCATTTCGCCGTGGTCCCCACGGCGCTTTTGCGTCCTGCGGATTCGTTGTGGCTTGTCGCGCAGTTCCCCGCGCCCCTAGGCGGCTGTAGGCACCGCCTCTGCCGAGTCCAGGGAAGTCGCCGCTCCCAGGTCCCTCAGGATCGCCTCCGATGCCCTCGCGCCCGAGTGCAGGGCTCCCTGGACCGTGCTCGTGTCGCGGTGGTCGCCGCAGACGTAGAGGCCGGCCAGGAGGCGCACCGCGCGGTGCAGGTCGTGGGGTGGGCGCATGGCGGGGACGGCCTCGGGGGTGTGGTGGACGGCGAGGGTCTCCCAGCGGGCGGTGGAGGTGCCGTAGAGGCGGGAGAGGTGCATGCGGACGGCGGTGTCGACGTCGGGCGGCGGGGTGCCGAGGACCGTGGAGGAGATCAGCGCCCTGCCCTGGGGGGCCCGGCTCGGGTCGACGTCGCTGACCACCGCGGTGTGGGCGACGGGGCCGCCGCGGTCGGCGTCCAGCAGCAGGGAGGCGCCGGTCGGGGGCGGGACGTCGGTGGTGTGGTGGACCACGGTCACCGGGTGGAAGTCCGGCACCCGCAGTCCGGGCAGCAGCGTGGCGGCGGTGCGGGCGTCGGTGGCCAGCAGCAGGGCGCGGCAGCGGAACTCGCCGTGCTCGGCCGTCGTCACCGTGTTCGTGGCGACCGAGGTGACCTGGACGCCGGTGTGCACGGTCCCCGGCGGCAGGGTGCGCGCCAGCAGCTCCGGCAGCATCTCGGCCCCGCCCTCCGGCACGCACAGCCGGCCGGCGGCGAAGGCGCGCAGCGCGAGGTCGGCGCAGCGGCTGGAGGTGGCCAGCTCCGGGTCGCACAGCAGCGTGGCGAGGAGCGGGCGCACAAAGCCGTCGATCGTCCGGGCGGGCAGGCCGCGGGCGGCCAGCGCCTGTCCGGCGGGCAGTTCGGGGCGGGCCAGCAGCCGCTCGACCGGGGTCGCGGCGAGGCGGGCGAGGGCCGTGCCGAGCCGGGCCTGGTCGACGGCCGTGCCGACCGGCTTGCCCGGCTGCTGCGGCCGAGGGGCGCTCGCGAAGGCGCGTACCGCGTGCAGCGCGCCCCTCGCGCTCCCTCGGTGCGCCGGGGTGCCCAGGCGGTGCCGGCGTCCGTCGCTGTGCAGCAGGACGCCCGGATCGAAGCGACGCAGTACGAGCCCGCCCAGGCCCGGCGTCAGCTGCAGTTCGGGATACGCCGTGGACAGCAGCTGCCCGATCCGGTCGAGCCGGAACCCGTCGACCTTCTCGGTCGACATGCGGCCGCCCGGACAGGGGGCGGCCTCCAGAACGGCTGTGCTGACCCCTGCGCGGGTCAGCCTCTGTGCTGCGGAGAGCCCGGCGACCCCGGCTCCCACCACGACGACATCCGCCTCGTACGCGGGCTGAAGCACGTGCCCCTCCTTGAGGTTGCGCGGCCGGTGGAGACCTCATGCCCCCAATAGGCTCCAGGGATTCCCGAGTTCAGCTTGAGGTTAGGACCCCGGCCGATCAGGGGCAGTCGCGCATGAGCAGGGCACGGTCGCACAGCGGTCGCACGCGGTCGGCAACCGTGGCTTTCCGGTCACGCGCCCGTGGTGTTCCGGTCGAGTGCGGCGCGCAGCGCGTCCTCGATACCGGGGAAGGCGAAGACGAAACCCGACTCCAGCAGCCGTCTGGGCAGCACCCGCTGACTGCCCAGCACCTCACCGGCCATGTCGCCGAGCACGGCCTTCAACACCGGCGCGGGCGCGGCGAGGACGGCCGGCCGGTGCAGCAGCCGGCCCATCGCCTCGGTGATCTCACGGTTCGTCAGCGGCTTGGGAGCGGTCACATTGAACGGTCCGGACAGGTCCTCCCGGTCGATCAGATGCCGGATCGCCGCGACCTCGTCGTGCAGCGAGACATACGACCAGTACTGCCGCCCGTCCCCGAACCGCGTCCCCAACCCGGCCCGGAACAGCGGGAACAGCTTCCCCCAGGCCCCGCCGCCGCGCGCCACCACCAGCCCGGTGCGCACGAACACCGTGCGCACCCCGGCCTCCTGCGCGGGCGCCGCCGCACCCTCCCACTCCACGCACACCGAGGCCAGGAAGCCCGCCCCGGCGGGCGCGTCCTCGTCGACCGTGCGCCGGCCGGTGTCGCCGTAGTAGCCGATCCCGCTGCCGTTGACGAACACCCGCGGCCGGGGCTCCAGCCGGGCCATCGCCTCGGCCAGCGTCCGGGTGCCCAGCACCCGGCTGCGGCGGATCTCCTCCTTGTACGCCCGTGTCCACGGCCGGTTGCCCACCCCGGCGCCCGCCAGGTTCACCACCGCGTCGCACTCGGGCAGTTCCACCCGCCCGTTCCGCGGATCCCAGCGGATCTCGTCCGCCGCCCGTGGCTCCCGGCGCACCAGCCGCACCACCTCGTGCCCGTCCGCCGTCAACGACCGCACCAGGGCCCCGCCGATCAGCCCGGACGCGCCGGCCACCACGATTCGCGCTCGCTCCATGCCCCCCATCCTGCCCAAGGCAGCCGATAAATCCCGGACCACCCCCGCCGCGTCGGCCGTACAGTGACCGCCATGCCGGAGCCCCAGATACGCATACGCCTCGCCACGCCCGCCGACGAGCCCGCGCTCAGCCGCCTCGACCACGACACCTGGTCCTACGGGCACGCCGTCACCCCGCGGCCGGGGCCGGACGACCCCTTCTTCCGGGAGAACGCCACACCGGACGACCATCTCGTCGCCGAACTCGACGGCCGGCTCATGGGCTACGTCCGCCTCGGCTTCCCCACCCCGCTCGCCTCCAACGCCCATGTGCGCCAGATCCGCGGCCTCGCCGTGGACGGCGCGGCGCGCGGCAAGGGCGTGGGGCGCGCCCTGGTCCGGGCCGCGGTGGAGCGGGCGCGGGCCCTGGGCGCCCGCCGCCTCACCCTGCGGGTGCTCGGCCACAACACCGCCGCCCGTGCGCTCTACGCGGCCGAGGGCTTCGTCGTGGAGGGCGTGCAGCCGGAGGAGTTCCTGCTGGACGGGCGTTACGTCGACGACGTGGCGATGGGACAGTCACTGGTCTGAGCGCCGTCCGCAGTCCGCCAGCCACGGTCCGCCGCCCGCCGCCCGCCGCCCGCCGCCTGCCGCCTGCCGCCTGCCGCCCCGGCGTCGCGCTACGACGTCACCAGCTCGCCCGTGTCCACCGGTTCCGTGGCCCGCGCCGCGCGCTCGGCCTCGGGGGCGACCTCGGCCGCCGTCAGGACGTACCCCGTCTCGGCGTCCGAGGTGGAGCGGGCGAAGACCACGCCGAACACCCGGCCGTCCGTGGTCAGCAGCGGACCGCCGGAGTTGCCGGGCCGGACCGTGGAGCGGACCGAGTAGATCTCGCGGGTGACCGCCTCGTCGCCGTAGATGTTCCGCCCCGTCGCGTCCAGCCGGCTCGCCACCGTCGCCGCCCGCAGATCGAGGCCGCCGTCCTGCGGATACCCGGCCACCACGGCCGCGTCCCCGCGCTCGGCGCTGTCGTCGAAGCGCAGCACGGGCGCCCGCAGCCCCGGCACGTACAGCACGGCCACGTCCTTGTCCGGATCGAACAGCACCACCCGCGCCGCGTACGTCCGCCCGACCCCGCCCACGCGCACCCCCGGCTCGTCGATACCGGCCACCACATGGGCGTTGGTCATCACATGCTCCGCCGCGTACACGAACCCGCTGCCCTCGCGGCCCTGGGTGCCCGAGGCGCCCTCGATCTTCACCGTGCTGCGCCGGGCGGCCGCCGTCGCCGCGAGGGTGACGCTGTCGCCGGAGGGGCGGGCCACCTCGGCCGTCGACTCGTTCTCGAACGGGTTGAACACCTGCGGGAAGCCCGCCTCCGCCAGCGCGGAGGTCGCCCGCGAGAACCACGCCGGGGTGGTCTCCGGCATCGCCCGCTGCACGCCCCCCAGCAGCCGCGAGTCCCGTATCGCCCCCGTCAGCAGCGGTGAGGAGGAGGCGGCCAGGACACTCGCCGCGACCCACGCCACGATCAGCAGCGCCAGTGAGTTCGCCACCGCGCCGCCCACCCCGTCCGCCACCCTCAGCGGCCCCCGGTCCAGTTCGCCGCGCAGCCGCCGCCCCAGCCGCCCGGCCAGCTCGTGGGCCACCACCGCCGGGACCAGCACCGTGCACACCGCCGTCACCGTGGCCGCCGTCGTCCCCGGCGTCACCGGGCCCATCACCCAGGGCAGCACCCACACGCCGACCGCCGCGCCGCCCACGAAGGCGGCCAGCGCCACACAGCCGGCCACCAGTCCGCGCCGGTACCCCGACCCGGCGTAGGCCGCGATCAGCAGCAGCAGAAGGATGTCGAGCAGGTCCACTCCAGCCGCCTTTCTCCCGGACCCCTTGGTACGTGGCGGACGCGCCCCGTGATCAACCACCCGCGCGGGTACCCCGGAAAACGCCCCGGACCAGGACGATGGTTCCACCGGGTGGCAGAGCACACATCGCGGACGGAAGGGAACGGACCGACAGTGGGACCATGCGTGTCCTGCGAGCGGCGCCGCGGCGGACCACGGCCGCACGCCGCCGTCCCGCCGTTCGGATACCCGGCCGTGCCCCGACCCTGCTCGGCTGTCTGCCCGGCGCCGCCGCCGTCGTGGCCCTGGCGCTGTGCGCGAGCGGGGTGGAGCGCCCCGCCGCCCGCCCCGCCGCCGGGCACACCGCGCCACGGCCCCCGATCGTGCCCCGCTCGGCCTGGCTGACCGAGGACACCGAGCCCGGCAGCCCCCCGCCGCCGCGCTACGACGACCGGGTCACCGCCGTCTTCGTGCACCACACCGACTCGCCCAACGCCTACGACTGCCGTGAGACGCCCCGCATCATCCGCCATCTGTATGCGGGCCAGACCGGCGCCCGCGACTGGGACGACATCGGCTACAACTTCCTCGTCGACCGGTGCGGCTTCGTCTACGAGGGCCGCGCGGGCGGCGTCGAGCGTGCCGTCACCGGCGCCCACACCCAGGGCTTCAACCACCGCACCGCCGGGATCGCCGCCATCGGCACCTTCACCGAGGGCGAGGAGGTGCCGCGGGTGATGACCGACGCGATCGCGGCACTGGCCGCCTGGAAGCTGGGCCTGTCCGGCATCGACCCGCGCTCGCGCGTACGCCTCGTCTCCAGCAACAGCCGCAGCCGCTTCAGCGCGGGCACCACGGCCACGCTGCCCGCCCTCGCCGGCCACCGCGACGCCTTCATGACCAGCTGCCCCGGCGCGTCGCTCGGCGCCCTGCTGCCGGACATCCGCTGGCTGGCGGCCCGGCTGCAGGGCCGTGCCTGAGCCGGACCGGGGTCAGGGCGACCGGCTCACGGGCGCGTGGCGCTAGCTCCTGAAGCGCTCCCACAGCCGCGGATAGCGCGCCGCCAGT
This sequence comes from Streptomyces sp. enrichment culture, assembly GCF_964272895.1. Lineage (GTDB taxonomy): Bacteria > Actinomycetota > Actinomycetes > Streptomycetales > Streptomycetaceae > Streptomyces. Next base: position 2,128,630 of record NZ_OZ186832.1, on the reverse strand, counting down.
TCGCGGTCGTTCTCGAAGTCGAGGGGCGTGCCCTCCGGTTCGCCGGCCGCGGGCGGGATGCCGAGGTCGGGGGCGACGGTGCCGGTGAGCTGCTCGTACGCCTCGTCCGCGGCGTAGCCCAGCTCCTCGCCGTCGCCGTCGATCTCCTCGTCGAAGTCCTCCAGGAGGTCGGCGAGGGCGTCCGGATCGTGCAGCGCGCCCTCGAACACCTCGCGGCCCTGACCGATGAGCCAGCAGCGGAAGAAGTCGAACGCGTCGTCGCTGGCCCCGTCCAGGAGTACCCACGCGGCACCCCACAGATCCCAGCGGTAGGCGCGGTTGTAGCGGGCCTCGAAATGCCGGGCGAAGTCGAGCACGGACTCCGGGTCCAGCCCGGTGAGCCGCTCCACCAGCAGATCCGCCTGATCCTCCGGATCACCCTCGGCGGCCTCGCGCGTGGAGTCCACCAGCTCCCAGAACTCCGTCTCGTCCATCACTGGTCCAGCATCGTCCCTGCACCCCCGAGCCGCACCCCGGAATGCCCTACCCGCCGTACAGTTCCGCCAGCCGCCGCGCGTCGCCGGCGAAACGCTCCCGCAGTGACGCCGGAGCCAGGACCTCCACCTCCGGTCCGAGGGCGGTGAGCTGGGTGTGGGCGACCTCCTCGGACTCCACGCGCACCGTCACGGTGACCCGGCCGAGGGCGTCGGGGTCGCCCGCCGTGTCCAGGGCGTCGCGGGCGGAGAGCGGGTCGAGCGCGTACGGCAGCCGGCGCACCCCCTCCGGGGAGAGCCGCACGACCACCTCCGCGCGCAGCAGCGAGCGCGCGAACCGTTCCGCCTGCGCCTGCCAGAAGCCCGGCAGGTCGAACTCCTCGTCGCGGGTGAAACGGTCCCCGCCGGGTTCGACGGCCGTGAAGCGGTCGATGCGGTACGTCCGGAAGGACCCCGCGTCCGCGACCCGCGCGCACAGGTACCAGACCCCCGCCTTCAGCACGAGCCCGTACGGCTGAAGGACCCGCGCGACCTCCTCCTCGCCGCGCCGGTAGCGCACGGCCACCGGCCGGTCGTCCCACACCGCCTCCGCGACCGCCGGCAGCAGCTCGGGTGTCTGCGGCTCCCGGAACCAGCCCGGCGCGTCCAGATGGAACCGCTGCGCTGCCGTACGCGGCGCGTCCCGCAGCGACGGCAGCAGCGCCGCCGACACCTTCAGCCGGGCCGCCGAGGCCGCGTCCTCCAGCCCCATCTCCCGCAGCGCCCCCGGCACCCCGGACAGGAACAGCGCCTCCGCCTCCCCGCGCGCCAGCCCCGTGAGCCGGGTGCGGTAGCCCCCGATCAGCCGGTACCCGCCGGCCCGCCCCCGGTCGGCGTACACCGGCACCCCCGCCTCCGACAGCGCCTGCGCGTCCCGCGTCACGGTCCGCTCCGACACCTCCAGCTCCCGCGCCAGCTCGGCGGCGGTCATGGAGGGCCGGGACTGGAGGAGGAGCACCATCTTGATCAGCCGGGCAGCGCGCATGCCGCTCATGATGCAGGAAAGCCCCCGCCGGACAGCGGGGGCCTTCACCGGAGCCGGCCGGCCTCTACAGGCCGTAGCGCTCGCGCGCCTCCTTCACGGCCGTCGCCTTGACCTCGCCGCGCCGGGCGAGCTGGGCCAGCGCCGCGACGACGATCGACTCGGCGTCGACACCGAAGTGGCGGCGGGCGGCCTCACGGGTGTCCGACAGACCGAAGCCGTCGGCGCCCAGCGAGGAGTAGTCCTGCTCGACCCACTGCGCGATCTGGTCCGGGACCTGGCGCATGTAGTCGGAGACCGCCAGCACCGGGCCCTCGGCGCCCTGGAGCGCCTGGCGGACGTACGGCACCCGCTCCTCACCGCGCAGCAGGGCCGCGTCGGCCTCCAGCGCGTCGCGGCGCAGCTCGGTCCAGGAGGTCGCGGACCACACGTCGGCGGCGACCCCCCACTCCTCGGCGAGCATCTGCTGGGCCTTCAGCGCCCAGTGGATGGCCGTGCCCGAGCCCAGCAGCTGGATGCGCGGGGCGTTGGCCGCGGCCACGTTCACGCCCGCGGACTCCGCCGTGTTGAAGCGGTACAGGCCCTTGACGATGCCCTCGTCGATGCCGAGGCCGGACGGCTTGGCCGGCTGCGGCAGCGGCTCGTTGTAGACGGTGAGGTAGTAGAAGACGTCCTGGTCCTCGCCCGGCTTGGCCTCGCCGTACATCCGGCGCAGACCCTCACGGACGATCACCGCGATCTCGTAGGCGAACGCGGGGTCGTAGGTGAGCGCGGCCGGGTTGGTGGCGGCGATCACGGGGGAGTGGCCGTCGGCGTGCTGGAGGCCCTCACCGGTCAGGGTGGTGCGGCCGGCCGTCGCGCCGATGAGGAAGCCGCGGCCGAGCTGGTCGCCGAGCTGCCACATCTGGTCGGCCGTGCGCTGCCAGCCGAACATCGAGTAGAAGATGTAGAACGGGATCATCGCCTCGCCGTGCGTCGCGTACGACGTGGAGGCGGCGATGAAGTCGGCCATCGAGCCGGCCTCGGTGATCCCCTCGTTGAGGATCTGGCCGTTCTTGGCCTCCTTGTAGTACATCAGCTGGTCGCGGTCGACCGGCTCGTACGTCTGGCCCTTGGGGGAGTAGATCCCGAGCGACGGGAACAGCGACTCCATGCCGAAGGTGCGGGCCTCGTCGGGGACGATCGGCACCCAGCGCCTGCCGGTCTCCTTGTCGCGGACCAGGTCCTTGACCAGGCGGACGAAGGCCATGGTGGTGGCCACGTTCTGCGAACCCGAGCCCTTGTCGAAGGAGGCGAACGCCTTCTCCGCGGGGGCGGGCAGCGGCGCGACCGGGTGGACGCGGCGGGCCGGGGCGGGGCCGCCGAGGGCGGCGCGGCGCTCCTGGAGGTAGCGCACTTCGGGGGAGTCGGCGCCCGGGTGGCCGTAGGGAACCACGCCGTCGACGAAGTCGCTGTCCTTGATCGGCAGGTCGAGCAGGTCGCGCATCGCCTTGAACTCGTCCACCGAGAGCTTCTTCATCTGGTGGTTGGCGTTCTTGGAGGCGAAGCCCTCACCGAGGGTGTGGCCCTTGACCGTCTGGGCCAGGATCACGGTCGGCGCGCCCTTGTGCTCCACGGCCGCCTTGTACGCGGCGTAGACCTTGCGGGCCTCGTGGCCGCCGCGGGAGACGTGGAAGCACTCCAGGATCTTGTCGTCGCTCAGCAGCTTCGCCATCTCGACGAGCGCCGGGTCCTTGCCGAAGAAGTCCTGGCGGATGTAGGCGGCGTCGCGGGTCTGGTACGTCTGGATCTGCGCGTCGGGTACCTCGCGCAGCCGGCGTACGAGCGCGCCCGTGGTGTCGAGCTGGAACAGCTCGTCCCAGGCGGAGCCCCACAGGGTCTTGACGACGTTCCAGCCGGCGCCGCGGAACTGGGCCTCCAGCTCCTGCACGATCTTGAAGTTGGCGCGGACCGGGCCGTCGAGGCGCTGCAGGTTGCAGTTGATGACGAAGGTGAGGTTGTCCAGCTCCTCACGGGCCGCCAGCGCGAGGGCCGCGGTCGACTCCGGCTCGTCCATCTCGCCGTCGCCGAGGAACGCCCACACGTGCGAGGACGAGACGTCCTTGATGCCGCGGTTGGTGAGGTAGCGGTTGAAGCGGGCCTGGTAGATCGCCGACAGCGGGCCGAGGCCCATGGACACCGTCGGGAACTCCCACAGCCAGGGCAGGCGCCGCGGGTGCGGGTAGGAGGGCAGGCCGTTGCCGCCGGACTCCTGACGGAAGTTGTCCAGGTGCTGCTCGGTGAGCCGGCCGTCGAGGAAGGCGCGGGCGTAGATGCCCGGGGAGGCGTGGCCCTGGATGTAGAGCTGGTCGCCCGAGCCGTCGCCCTCCTTCCCCTTGAAGAAGTGGTTGAAGCCGGTCTCGTACAGCCAGGCGGCGGAGGCGAAGGTGGCGATGTGGCCGCCGACGCCGTACTTGCTGCCGCGGGTCACCATGGCGGCCGCGTTCCAGCGGTTCCACGCGGTGATCCGGGCTTCCATCTCCGGGTCACCGGGCTGGGCCGGCTCCGCGGAGGTGGGGATGGTGTTGACGTAGTCGGTCTCGAGGAGCTTCGGCAGCGCGATGCCGGCGCCCTCGGCGCGCTCCAGCGTGCGGCGCATCAGGTACGCGGCACGGTGCGGGCCCGCAGCCTTGGCGACGGCGTCCAGCGAGGCCCGCCATTCGGCGGTCTCCTCCGGGTCGCGGTCGGGGAGCTGGTCGAGCTCGCTGGGCTGGATGGCGTTGGGGTCGGTCATGTCGCCGCCTTCCTCAGTCGAAGGGGGTTCCCTCATCGGCAAGGGTTCGGGGGTGCCCTAGGTCTTGGCAGGACAGGGCGCTGGACTCGGGTGGCGGCGTCGTTATGCGACTCCGTCTCGGGTCCGTCGGCGACTGTAACCCCCTGATCGATGATCGATCAAAGGGTTGAGTGCGAAAACCTCTTGATCACGAGAAAGTAGGCACGGGGTGCCTCGGCGGTAGACACCCGGTGCCTTGTTTTCGAAGGGTTTCCGCAGGTCGGAGCACGTCTGAGCGAAGGCGCGCTCAAGTCTGGTTCGAGTGCCGCTCAGGACTCGTGCCGGGGCGCGCAGCCCAGCACATGCGCCTTCACCAGCTCCGCGATCCTCGGGTCCCGGCGCCGGAACGCCTCCACCAGCTCCTGGTGCTCCTCGGCGTAGGACTGCTGCACGGTCCCCAGCCAGCGGATGGACAGCGCCGTGAAGACCTCGATGCCCAGGCCCTCCCAGGTGTGCAGCAGCACCGAGTTCCCGGCCGCGCGGACCATCTCCCGGTGGAAGGCGACCGTGTGCCGCACCTGGGCCGTGCCGTCGGCCTTGCTGTCGGCCTCGTAGAGCGCGCTGACGTGCGGCTCCAGCGCCGAGCAGTCCGCCGCCAGCTTCTCCGCCGCCAGTTCGGCCGCGATGGCCTCCAGGCCGGCCCGCACCGGGTAGCTCTCCTCCAGGTCGGCGGCGGTCAGACTCCGCACCCGTACGCCCTTGTTGGGTGCGGACTCGATCAGCCGCAGCGACTCCAGCTCCCGCAGCGCCTCCCGCACCGGCGTCTGGCTGACCTCCAGCTCGGTGGCGATCCGCCGCTCCACGATCCGCTCGCCCGGCTGCCAGCGACCGCTGATGATCCCCTCCAGGATGTGCTCGCGGATCTGTTCGCGCAGCGAGTGGATGACGGGGGCGGTCATGAGGGCTCCTTAGGGCGCGTTTGACGCTTAGACAATAAGGCCGGGCCGCCTTTCAGGAGGCGCTCACGAGGGCGCTTCGGCGCAGGTGAGACGAGACTTACACACCTCTGTACACCCTCGCGTGGCCGCCGTACAGACGCAACGCCCCCGCCCGGAAGCTCCGGACGGGGGCGTCGTACGACCTGCGGGGCCGGGGATCAGAGGCCGAGCTCGACCTCGAACTCGCCCGCCTCCAGGATCGCCTTGACCGCGGTCAGGTAACGCGCGGCGTCGGCGCCGTCCACCAGACGGTGGTCGTAGGAGAGGGTCAGGTAGGTCATGTCGCGGACGGCGATGACCGTGCCCTCCTCCGTCTCCAGGACGGCAGGGCGCTTGACCGTGGCACCGATGCCGAGGATCGCGACCTGGCCCGGCGGCACGATGATCGTGTCGAAGAGCGCACCGCGCGAACCGGTGTTGGAGATGGTGAAGGTCGCGCCGGACAGCTCGTCCGGGGTGATCTTGTTGGCGCGGACCTTGCCCGCGAGCTCCGCCGTGGCCTTGGCGATGCCGGCGATGTTCAGGTCGCCCGCGTGCTTGATGACCGGGGTCATCAGGCCCTTCTCGGAGTCCACCGCGATACCGATGTTCTCGGTGTCGAAGTAGGTGATGGTCCCCTCGGCCTCGTTGATCTTGGCGTTGATGACCGGGTGGGCCTTCAGCGCCTGTGCGGCGGCCTTGACGAAGAACGGCATCGGGGAGAGCTTGACGCCCTCGCGCGCGGCGAAGGAGTCCTTCGCCTGGGCGCGCAGCCGCATCAGCTTGGTGACGTCGACCTCGACGACCGACGACAGCTGGGCCATCTCCTGCAGCGCCTTGACCATGTTGTCGCCGATGACCTTGCGGATGCGGGTCATCTTGACGGTCTGGCCGCGCAGCGGGGAGACCTCCAGGGCCGGGGCCTTCTTGGCCGCGGCGGCCGGGGCGGCGGCCGGAGCCGGAGCGGCCGTGGCGGCCTTCGCGGCCTCGGCGGCGGCCAGGACGTCCTGCTTGCGGATGCGGCCGCCGACGCCGGTGCCCTTGACGGAGCCCAGGTCGACGCCGTTCTCGGCGGCGAGCTTGCGCACCAGCGGGGTGACGTAGGCACCCTCGTCGGTGGCCTGCGCGGCCGGGGCCGGAGCGGCGGCCGGGGCCGGGGTGACCGGCGCGGGGGCGGCCGGCGCGGGCGCCGGGGCGGCGGGCTGGGCCGGAGCCGGGGCGGCAGCGGCGGGCGCGGCCGGAGCGGCAGGGGCCGGAGCCGGAGCCGCGGGGGCGGCCGGAGCGGCGGGGGCCTGGGCGGCCGGAGCCTGGGCGGCCGGAGCCGGGGCGGCGGGAGCCGCGGGGGCCGGAGCGGCACCGGGAGCGCCGATGACGGCCAGCTTGGCGCCGACCTCGGCGGTCTCGTCCTCGCCGACCGTGATCTCCAGCAGCACACCGGAGGCGGGGGCGGGGATCTCGGTGTCGACCTTGTCCGTCGACACCTCCAGCAGCGGCTCGTCGGCCTCGACCGTGTCGCCGACCGACTTCAGCCAGCGGGTGACGGTGCCCTCGGTGACGGACTCGCCGAGCGCGGGCAGGACCACGTCGGTGCCCTCGGCGGTGCCGGCGCCCGCGGTGGCCTCGGCGGTGGGCGCCGGGGCCGGGGCGGCCTGCTCGGTGGAGGGCTGGGCGGCCGGGGCCGGCTCGGGAGCCGGCGGGGCGACCTGCTCGGCGGCGGGGGCCTGCTCGGCGGCCGGGGCCGGAGCCGCGGCCGGGGCGCCGGTGCCGTCGTCGATGATCGCCAGCTCGGCGCCCACCTCGACGGTCTCGTCCTCGGCGACCTTGATGGAGGCGAGGACACCCGAGGCCGGGGCCGGGATCTCGGTGTCGACCTTGTCGGTGGAGACCTCGAGCAGCGGCTCGTCGGCCTCGACGCGCTCACCCTCGGCCTTCAGCCAGCGGGTGACAGTGCCCTCGGTGACGCTCTCGCCGAGCGCCGGAAGGGTTACGGAAACCGCCATGGTTTCTGTTGCTCCTTACGAATTGCGGAAGTCTGTGTCGTCGCGCCCGAGGGCTGAATCAGTCGTGCGCGTGCAGCGGCTTGCCCGCCAGGGCGAGGTGGGCCTCGCCGAGCGCCTCGTTCTGCGTCGGGTGGGCGTGGATGAGCTGGGCGACCTCGGCCGGCAGCGCCTCCCAGTTGTAGATCAGCTGGGCCTCGCCGACCTGCTCGCCCATGCGGTCGCCGACCATGTGGACGCCGACCACGGCACCGTCCTTGACCTGGACGAGCTTGATCTCGCCCGCGGTCTTCAGGATCTTGCTCTTGCCGTTGCCCGCCAGGTTGTACTTCAGAGCGACGACCTTGTCCGCGCCGTAGATCTCCTTGGCCTTGGCCTCGGTGATGCCCACGGAGGCGACCTCCGGGTGGCAGTACGTCACCCGCGGGACACCGTCGTAGTCGATCGGGACGGTCTTCAGACCGGCCAGACGCTCCGCAACCAGGATGCCCTCGGCGAAGCCGACGTGCGCGAGCTGGAGCGTCGGGACCAGGTCGCCGACCGCGGAGATGGTCGGGACGTTGGTGCGCATGTACTCGTCGACCAGGACGTAGCCGCGGTCCATGGCGACCCCGGCCTCCTCGTAGCCCAGGCCCTGCGAGACCGGGCCGCGGCCGACGGCCACCAGCAGGACCTCGGCCTCGAACTCCTTGCCGTCGGCCAGGGTGACCTTGACGCCGTCCTGCGTGTACTCGGCCTTCTGGAAGAAGGTGCCGAGGTTGAACTTGATGCCGCGCTTGCGGAAGGCGCGCTCAAGAAGCTTGGAGGAGTTCTCGTCCTCGACCGGCACGAGGTGCTTCATGCCCTCGATGATCGTCACGTCGGCGCCGAAGGACTTCCACGCCGAGGCGAACTCGACGCCGATGACACCGCCGCCCAGGATGATCGCGGACTTCGGCACGCGGTCCAGGACGAGGGCGTGGTCGGAGGAGATGATCCGGTTGCCGTCGATCTCCAGGCCCGGCAGCGACTTCGGCACGGAGCCGGTCGCCAGCAGGACGTGGCGGCCCTGGATCCGCTGGCCGTTCACGTCGACGGAGGTGGGGGAGGACAGCCGGCCCTCACCCTCGATGTAGGTCACCTTGCGGGAGGCGACCAGGCCCTGCAGGCCCTTGTACAGGCCCGAGATGACCTCGTCCTTGTACTTGTGGACGCCCGCGATGTCGATGCCCTCGAACGTGGTCTTGACACCGAACTGCGCGCTCTCGCGTGCCTGGTCGGCGACCTCGCCCGCGTGCAGCAGGGCCTTGGTGGGGATGCAACCCCGGTGCAGGCAGGTACCGCCGACCTTGTCCTTCTCGATCAGGGCGACGTCCAGGCCCAGCTGAGCCCCGCGCAGGGCCGCGGCGTAACCACCGCTACCACCGCCGAGGATCACTAGGTCGAAAACGGTGCTGGCGTCGTTCGCCACGTCACGTCCTCCATGCATGTGCGCCACGCCGGTCTCCAGTGACCGGTCGGCGGCTGGTGTCCGGCCGCTCGTTCTTCGGCCCTCGGGTGGGGGCCCTGTCCTGCCGAGCCCCATCTTCGCACTTGTCCGCACCGGACGAGACGCCGGGCCGGTGTGTGAGACGTAGCACGTTCACCGTGTGACGCAGGGGCACCGCGTGCCGCCAGGGGCGCGGGGCCGTCTCGATGTGCGGCTCCGCCGCGTGGGCGCGAACAGCGACAAATCACCCGCGGCCGCCCGCGAGACAGCAGGCCGCACCTCAAACAGCCGGCCGCACCTCAAGAGGCGACGGGACCCCGCCCTACCCGCACACGAGGTCCCGTCGCAACGGACTCAGCCCAGATCACCGGCCGCGGTCAGCTCGGCGAGCCGCACCAGCGTCCGCACCGACGACCCGGTCCCGCCCTTGGGCGTGTACCCGAACGGCCCACCCTCGTTGAAGGCCGGCCCCGCGATGTCCAGGTGCGCCCAGGTGATCCCCTCACCCACGAATTCGCGCAGGAAGAGACCGGCGACGAGCCCGCCGCCCATCCGCTCACCCATGTTCGCGATGTCCGCCGTGGGCGAGTCCATCCCCTTGCGCAGGTGCTCCGGCAGCGGCATCGGCCACGACTCCTCGCCGACCTCCTCCGCCGCCTCCACCACCGCGGAGCGGAACGCGTCGTCGTTGGCCATGACACCGAACGTCCGGTTGCCCAGCGCCAGCACCATCGCCCCGGTCAGCGTCGCCACGTCCACGATCGCGTCCGGCTTCTCCAGCGACGCCGCCCACAGCGCGTCCGCCAGCACCAGCCGGCCCTCGGCATCGGTGTTCAGCACCTCCACCGTCTTGCCGCTGTACATGCGCAGCACGTCACCGGGGCGGGTGGCGGAACCGGAGGGCATGTTCTCGGCGAGCGCCAGCCACCCGGTGACGTTCACCTCCAGACCGAGGCGCGCGACGGCGATCACGGCCGCGAAGACCGCCGCGGCACCGCTCATGTCGCACTTCATGGTCTCGTTGTGACCGGCCGGCTTCAGCGAGATGCCGCCCGAGTCGTAGGTGATGCCCTTGCCGACCAGCGCGAGGTGCTTCTTCGCCTTGGAGTGCGTGTACGACAGCTTCACCAGCCGCGGCCCCGACGCCGAGCCGGCACCGACGCCCAGGATGCCGCCGTAGCCGCCCTTGGCGAGCGCCTTCTCGTCGAGCACCTGCACCTTCAGGCCGTGCTCCTTGCCGGCGGTCTGCGCGACCGCGGCGAACGCCTCGGGGTTGAGGTCGTTCGGCGGGGTGTTGATCAGGTCGCGGGCGCGGTTGAGCTCCTCCGCCACGGCGACCGCGCGCTCGACGGCGGCCTTGTGGGCCTTGTCGCGCGGCTTGCCGCCCAGCAGGGCGATCTCGGCGAGCGGGGCCTTGCCGTTCTTCTTCGGGTCCTTCCCGTTCTCCTTGTACGCGTCGAACGAGTACGCCCCGAGCAGCGCACCCTCCGCGATCGCGCCCGCGTCGCCGGAGTCGGCCAGCGGCAGGGCGAAGCCGGCCTTCTTGGTGCCGGCCAGGGCACGGGCGGCGGCGCCGGCGGCGCGGCGCAGCGCCTCGGCGTCGAACTCGGCGTCCTTCTCCGGCTCGGCGCCCAGGCCCACCGCCACCACGAGCGGCGTCTTGAAGCCGGCCGGCGCGGGGAGCTTGGTCACCTCGCCCTCGGCACCCGAGGCGCCGAGGGTCTCCAGGACGCCGGCGAGCTTGCCGTCGTACGCCTTGTCCACGGCCTCGGCGCCCGGCGCGACGACCGGGCCCTTGGCGCCCTTGGCGACACCGATCACGATCGCGTCGGCCCTCAGGGTGGGCGCCGCGGACGTGCTGAGAGTGAGAGCAGTCACGGTGGTGAATTCTCGCTTCCGATGTGAAGTTGCTGTGGCCGAACGGTGTGGGTCGGCCGGGCCCGACAGCCGACCCTAGATCCGGGGTGAGCCTGCGCTCCCCACCGGGTCCCACCTATACGGCGCATGCCTGGGACGAGACTACGCGCGTACGCGCATTCGCTCATTCCTCCGGACGTTCACCTGACGGTGGCGTCGTGGTTATTTCACGATCCTCACACCCGGTGAACTGAGTCACACTCATCGCGTTCGGATGAGCGGCGAGCATTCCGCTTTGAATGATTTCCACGGATCCCTCGTTCCATGGGCAGAGGGGATCTTCTGGGGGGAGGACCAGAAAATGGCGCAGAGCGTGCGCAGCTGGAGAATCGCGGCGACGGCCGTGTCGGTCACCGGCCTGCTGGCCGTGGGCCTGGGGGCACCGGGGGCGTCGGCCGCCGCCGCACCGCGTATCGACCTGAGGGTGCTGGTGGTCGACAACGGCGACAGCGCGGTCCGTGCGATCGCCGCCCAGCTGAGGAGCACCGGCATCCCGTACACCACCCTCGACCTCACGGACCCGGACCGTCCGGCCGTCACCGCCGCCTTCCTCAGCGACACCGTGAACGGCACGCCCCGCGCCCGGTACCAGGGCGTCGTCCTCCCCAACGAGGCGCCCTTCGGCCCCGGTTCGGCCGAGCAGACCGCCCTGGAGACCTACGAGCGGACGTACGGCATCCCGCAGGTCGACGCCTACACCTGGGCGCACCCCGGCGTCGGACTCGACTACACCAGCGAGGGCGGCTGGGCCGGCGCCCTCGACGGGCGCGAGGCCGCGGTCACCCCCGCCGGCAGGGCGGGCCGCTTCGGCTACCTCGACGGCGCCTTCACCTTCGAGGACAACGACCCGGCCGTCCAGGAGAGCTACGGCTACGTCGCCCGCCCGCGGCCCGGCTTCACGTCGTACGTCGACATCCCGGTGCCCGCCGGCACCGGCCGCGGCAGCCTGGTCGGCGAGTACGTCCACGACGGGCGCCGCGAGCTGGTCGTCACCTTCGCCTACAACCAGCACCAGCAGCAGTTCCGGCTGCTGGCCCGCGGCATCGTGGAGTGGCTGACCGACGGCGTCCACCTGGGCCGGGACCGCAACTACTTCGCCGTGCACATCGACGACGTCTTCGCCCCCGACAGCCGCTGGGACACCGAGCGCAACTGCACACCGGGCGACTTCGACTGCCCCGGCGGCGACGGCGAGGGCACCACGCCGATCCGGATGACCGCCGAGGACGCCGCCTACGCCGCCCAGTGGCAGCGCGAGCGGGGCTTCGTGATGGACATGGTCTACAACGCCGGCTCCGGCGAGCAGTGGAAGGCGCAAGCCGGCGGCACCGACCCGCTCACCGACCGGCTGCTCGCCGACAAGGCGCAGTACCGCTGGATCAACCACACCTACACCCACCCCTTCCTCGGCTGCGTCCAGGACACCTCCACCGTGCCCTGGACCTGCGCGAAGAACGCCGACGGGGCGACGAGGTACATGAGCCGCTCCGAGATCTCCGCCCAGATCCGGAACAACAACAACTGGGCCGCCGCCAAGGGCCTGCCCGTCGACCGCACCGAACTGGTCACCGGCGAGCACTCCGGCCTGAGGACCCTCCCGCAGCAGCCCGAGGACAACCCCAACCTGGCCGGCGCCCTCGCCGACAACGGCGTGCGGTGGATCGCCTCGGACAACTCCCGCGAACCCCGGCAGCGGCCCGTCGGCAGCGCCCTGACCGTGCCCCGCCACCCGATGAACGTGTACTACAACACGGGCACCGAGGCCGAGATGGCCGACGAGTACAACTGGATCTACACCTCCGCGGCCGACGGCGGCAGCGGCCTGTGCGAGAACAACCCCACCTCCACCTGCCTGCCCGAGCCGCTGGACCTCGCCACCGGCTACGACGACCACATCGTCCCGCAGGAGGCCCGCACCGCCCTCGGCCACGCGATCTCCAACGACCCGCGCCCGCACTACGCCCACCAGTCGAACCTGGCCGAGGACCGCATCCTCTACCCGGTCATGGACAAGGTCCTCGCCGACTACCGCGCCCTCTTCGCCGACAACACCCCGCTGGAGAACCTCCGCCAGAGCGCCATCGGCACGGAGCTCAAGCGCCGCGCGGCCTGGGAGACGGCCCTGGCGAACGGCAGGGTCACGGCGTACCGGATCGGCACGACGGTCACCATCACGGCGCCTTCGGGGGTCCAGATCCCGGTGACAGCTCCCGAGGGCACGAGGAAGCAACTGGTGCTCGGCACCACGGCCTTCGGCACGCCATACGCAGGCCAGCGGTCGGCATGGACAGCGCCGGAGCTGCTCCAGAGCGGAGTCACGCTGAAGCTGCCCTGAAGGGGCGCGGGGCTGTACCGATATGCGGCTCCGCCGCGTGGGCGCGACCAGCCCACCACAACACGGCAGCGCCGGGGGACGGGCAGCAGTTCCCCACACCACATCCGCACAGGGGGGAAGCAAGCGCAGCGATGCGTACCGGCCGTCACGTCACCATGCTCACGGAGGGCACGTACCCGCACGTCCACGGAGGGGTCAGCACCTGGTGCGACCAACTCGTCAAGGGCATGCCGGACGTCGACTTCCACGTCGTCTCCATCACCGGAACCGGCCGGGAACCCGTCACCTGGGAGCTACCGCCCAACGCCTACCGGCACACCACCGTCCCCACCTGGGGCCCGAGGCCGGGCCGCGGACGCCCCCCGTACGGCAGGGCCCGCCGCCGCTTCACCGACGCCTACGAGCGGTTCCTGCTCTCCTTCCTGGACCCGGAGTCCGCCTGCGACTTCGGCGAGGCCCTGACCGACCTGGCCCGCCTCGCCCGCGACGGCCGCCTGTCGGCAGCCCTCCGCACGGAGACCGCGCTGCGCTCGCTGATGTGGATCTGGACCATGCCGCATCTGCCGACCGCCGCCGCCCGCCCCACCGTGCACGACGCCCTCACCGCCACCGACCTGCTGGAACACGCCCTGCGCCCGCTGGGCACGCCGGTCCCCGAGGACTCCGTCGCGCACGCGGTGAGCAGCGGTCTGGCCACGCTGCCCGCCCTCGCCGCCCGCGCCCTGGACGGCGTACCGTTCCTGCTCACCGAACACGGCATCTATCTGCGCGAGCGCTACCTCGGCTACGGCCGGGACGGCCAGCGCTGGCCCGTGAAGGCGTTCATGCTCGGCTTCTACCGTGAACTCAATTCACACGGATACAGGAGCGCCGACCTGATCACACCCTGCAACGAGTGGAACCGCCGCTGGGAGGAACGCGGCGGCGCCGACCCGGCGCGCGTGCGGACCGTCTACAACGGCGTCGACCCCGCCGCCTTCCCGCACGCCGGACCCGAACCCGACGTCCCCACCCTCACCTGGTGCGGCCGCGTCGACCCCATCAAGGACCTGGAAACCCTGATCCGCGCCTACGCCCTGGTCCGCACCGAGCTGCCCGAGACCCGGCTGCGCCTGTTCGGCCCGGTCCCGCCCGGCGGCGAGCCCTACCGGACGCGACTGGAGAAGCTCGCCGCGGAACTCGGCGTCACCGACGGCCTCACCTTCGAGGGCCGCGTCACCGAGGTGTGGCGCGCCTACGCGGCCGGCCATGTCGTCATGCTGTCGTCGATCTCCGAGGGCTTCCCGTTCTCCATCATCGAGGCCATGTCCTGCGGCCGTACGACGGTCTCCACCGATGTCGGCGGGGTGCGCGAGGCGGTCGGCGACACCGGACTCGTCGTACCGCCGCGCGAACCGGAGAAGATGGCGGCGGCGGCCCTCACCCTGCTGAAGGACCACGAACGGCGGCGGCAGCTCGCCGAGCTGTCCCGCCAGCGGGTCATCGACCGCTTCACCCTCCGCCGCTGCGTGGAGCACTTCCGCACGATCTACCAGGAGCTCGCCGGTCTGCCCGAGGCATACGAGCCGACGGTCGAGACGGTCGCCGACTGGACCCTGGAGCTGCGCGACCCCTGGTACGCGGCCGTCGCGACGGAAGGCGCCGACTGGTGAGCGGCAGCGTGTGGCTGCCGCCCGGCGCCCGCCCCGACTCCCTGCCCGCCGTCCCCCGGCAGCGCACCGCGCCCAGCTGGGCCGAGCCCGACCCGGTCGACGAACTCGCCGACCGCCTGGAGGACTTCATCGCCGCGGCCGTCCACCCCGACGAGATAGCCGCCCTGCTGGAGTCCGACGGCATGTCGGACGACCGGATACGCCAGACCTACGGCGTGAAGAACTCCTTCGCGCTCGCCGAGGAGCTCTACGCCCGCGTCGACCGCCGCCCCCCGGAACCCGAGAACCCCGTCCCCGACCCCTGGCGGACCAGCCTGCTCGGCTGTCTCGTCCGCGGCGTCGTCTTCGCCCTCCCCGGCCTCGCCTACGTCCTCGGCGCCCCCCTGCTCGCCGGCCCCGGGAACGACCTCGGCCTGCCCGCCGGCACGGTCCCGCTGCTCGCCGGTGCGCTGACCGGCTGGACCTGGAACCAGGGCCTGTCCCACCGCGCCTACTCCTGGCTCGGCCTCGGCGACCGCACGGCCGCCCGCCGCTGCCTCCTCGTCGGCGCCCCCGTCGGCGCCGTCCTGGGCGCGCTGAGCGCCCTCGCCGTCACCGGCACCGCCGACCCCGGCGCCCTCGCCTTCGCGGCGGGCCAGTCCGTCTACCTGGGCGCGGCCACGGTCCTGCTGGTGATGGGCCGCGAACGGCACCTGCTGTACGCCCTGCTGCCGATGGCCGTCGCCGCCGCCCTGACCCCGGTGCTCCCGGTCCCGCCCCCCGTCCGCTACCCGCTCCTGCTCGGCTCCCTGGCCACCGTGGCCGTCCTCGCCCTGCGCGAGGTGGCGCCCGCCCTGAAGGACCAGGGGTGGACGGCGGGCCTCACGGCCCTGTGGCCCTTCGGCTCCTACGGCGGTCAGGAGCACCGGCGCGGCGGTACGGGCCCGTGGCTGGCCGCATCCCTGCCGTACGCCCTGTTCGGGCTCGGCAGCGGCGTGCTCGTGCTCTACGCGGCCATTGGCGACGTCCTCGCGGGCGGGACGACGAGCGCGGTCGCGGCCCCCGCGGCCGTCGCGCTCACCCTGAGCATGGGCCCCGCCGAGTGGCTGCTCCACCGCTTCCGCAGCGGCAGCCTCACCGGCCTGCGCTCCACCGCCACCGCGCGCGCCTTCCGCCGGGCCACCGCCCTCATGGTGGCCCGCTGCCTCACCGGCTACCTCGCCGTGCTGCTCGCCCTCGCCGTGACCGCCGCCGCGCTCTGGCCCCGCTCCCCGGAGCTCACCGGCCCACGCCTGACCGGCCTGCTGCTGCTCGGCGTGGTCGTGTGGACCGGCCTGCTGCTCCAGTCCTTCGGCGCGATCATCGGCGCGGCCACCGTCTGCTGCGCGGCGGCCCTCGCCCAGACCCTGCTCCTGCTCACCCACACGCACGGGACGGCACCGCTGGTGTACGGGGTCGCGGCGGCCGTCCAGACGGCGCTGGCCTGCCTGCTGCTGGGAAGGGCGACGGCCCACCGATGAGCACCCTGCTGGTCCCGTACTACGAACACCCCGCCGTCCGCCCCGCCGAATGGGCCGCGATCCTCGCCGCCGCCTCCCGACTCCACGGCGTGGTCCTCAACCCGGCCAGCGGCCCGGGCGAGCGCCCCGACCCGGAGTTCGCGGACACGGCCGCCCGCCTGCGGGCAGCAGGCGTCCGCGTCCTCGGCTACACCGACACCGCCTACGGCCGGCGCCCGCACGCCGACGTGGTCCGCGACCTGACCCGCCACCGCGCCTGGTACGGCACCGACGGCGCCTTCCTCGACCAGGCGGCCTCGGCCCCCGAAGCCCTCCCGTACTACCGCCGCCTCGCCTCTGCGGCCTGGACCTCGGGCGCCGCCACCCTCGTCCTCAACCACGGCACGCCACCGCACCCCTCCTACGCGGGCGTCGCCGACGTCCTGGTCACCTTCGAGGGCACCTGGGAGACGTACCGGCACCTCCCGCCCCAGCCGCGCTACGCCCCCGGCACCCGGATCTGCCACCTGGTGCACGGCGTACCGGCGGGTGCCGCGTTCCGGGTGCGGGGCGCCGACCTGCACTGTGCCGTCCCGGGGACGGGGGATCATCCTTGGGGTACGTTGCCGCACACCATGGAGCCCGCCCGGTGAGACGCCCCGCCCTTCTGCTCGCCCTGCTCCTCCTGCTCCTGGCCGCCTGCACCTCCGGCTCCGACGACGACGAGGGCGAGCCGGCCCCCGCGGAGCGCTGGCGGCCGCGCCCCGGCACCGCCTGGCAGTGGCAGCTCAGCGGCCGCCTGGACACCTCCGTGGACGTGCCGGTGTACGACATCGACGGCTTCGACCATGACGCGGACACGGTCGCCGCGCTGCACGCCGACGGCCGCAAGGTCATCTGCTACCTCTCCACCGGCGCCTGGGAGGACTGGCGCCCCGACGCCGGAGCGTTCCCCCGGTCCCTGCTCGGCCGGGGCAACGGCTGGAAGGGCGAGCGCTGGCTGGACATCCGCCGCACCGACGTCCTCGGACCGCTGATGGCGGCCCGTCTGGACATGTGCCGGGAGAAGGGCTTCGACGCGGTCGAGCCGGACAACATGGACGGCTACGCCAACGCCACCGGCTTCCCCCTGACCGCGGCCGACCAGCTGCGCTACAACCGCCTGATCGCCCGCCTGGCCCACGACCGCGGCATGTCGGTCGGCCTCAAGAACGACCTCGATCAGATCCCCGAGCTGGTGGACGACTTCGACTTCGCGGTCAACGAGCAGTGCGCCCAGTACGGGGAATGCGCCGCCCTCACGCCCTTCGTCGAGGCCGGCAAGGCCGTCTTCCACGTGGAGTACGAGCTGCCGACCCGCGGCTTCTGCCCGCAGACGAGGAAACTGGGCCTGAGCTCGATGCTGAAGAGATACGACCTGGACGCCTGGCGCCGCCCCTGCTGAACCCCGGCACTCGCTCAGCCGAGCACCAGCACCACGAGCGCCGCCGTGCCCGCACTCTCCGCCAGCCCCCCGAACACATCCCCGGTCACCCCGCCGAACCGCCGCACACAGTGCCGCAGCAGCACCTCCGCGGCACCGAGGGCGACCACCACGGCGAGGACGGCCCGTACGGCGTCGTACGCCCCGAAAGCCGCGCCCCCGAGCGCGGTGAGCGCGACGACCACCGCGGCCACCCCGAAGGCCGCCCGCACCGGCACCACCCCCGCGACGGCCGCCCCCAGCCCCTCCGGCCGGGCCGCGGGCACCCCCACGCGCGCGGCCAGGGTGAGCGCGAGCCGCGCGGCGGTGGCCGAGACGACGGCGGCGAACACACCCCGCGCCCATGAGTCCCCGTACACCTCCGCCAGGGCCGCGACCTGGGCGAACAGCACGAACAGCAGCGTGATCACCCCGAACGGCCCGATGTCCGACCGCTTCATGATCACCAGCGCGTCCTCCGCCGGCTTCCCGCTGCCGAGCCCGTCCGCGGTGTCGGCGATCCCGTCCAGATGCAGCCCCCGGGTGAGGACGGCCGGCACGGCCACGGTCGCGACGGCGGCGAGCAGCGGGCCGGCCCCGAGCGCCAGCAGAAGCAGCCCCGCCGCACCGGCGGCCAGCCCCACCACCGCCCCCACCAGCGGAGCGCACCGCATGCCGCCGCGCGCGGCCTCCCGGTCCCAGCGCGTCACGCGCACGGGCAGCACGGACAGCGTGCCGAAGGCGAAGCGGAGGCCGTGAGCAGCGGGTATCGAAGGCACGGCGGCAGGCTACGCGACGGCGTAACACGGCGGGCGCGCGCACCCGGGCCGACGGAGACTGCGCCCATGGGCGACTGGTTCCACCGCAACATCACCGAGCCGGGCAAGCTGCCGCTGCTGCTCGCACTGCTCGCGTTCGTGGTGACGTTCCTGGTGACCCGCGTCATCACCCGGCTGATCCGCGCCGGCCGCGGTCCGTTCCGTAACGTCGAGTCGAGCGGCGGGGTGCACATCCATCACGTCGTGCCGGGTGTGGTGCTGACCCTGGTGGGCGGTTTCGGGGCCGTCGCCGGTGGCCGGCACGGTGTCGGATCGGGGCTCGCCGCGGTGGTCTTCGGGATCGGCGCGGGGCTGGTGCTCGACGAGTTCGCGCTGATCCTGCACCTGGACGACGTGTACTGGACCGAGGAGGGGCGCAAGAGCGTGGAGATGGTCGTGCTCACCGCGGCGGTGGTGGGCCTGCTGCTGCTCGGCTTCTCGCCGTTCGGTGTCGACGGCCTCTCCGACGACGAGGTCCAGGGCCGGGGCACCGCGCTCGCGACGATCGGCGTGAACTTCACCTTCGCCCTGGTGGCCCTCGGCAAGGGCAAGGCCCGTACCGCGCTGTTCGGCGCGATCGTCCCCCTCGTCGCCCTGATCGGCGCCGTCCGCCTGGCCCGTCCGGGCTCGCTGTGGGCCCGGCGCTTCTACGCCCGCCGCCCGCGCGCCCGCGCCCGCGCGAGGCTCCGCGCCTACCGCCACGACCGCCGCTGGTCCGGCCCCGCCCGCCACCTCCAGAACTGGCTTGGCGGCACCCCGGACCCGACCCCGCCGAAGCCCCCCGACGCCCGCCGCTGAGGGCCCGGCGCCTGCCCGCGCCCCGGACCATGGACCGGCGCTCCGGGGCTCGCCTCGGCCCTGACGTCGTCCGCCGCGACGGTGTGCTCGGCCCTGACGTCGTCCGTCGCGACGGTGTGCTCGGCCCTGACGTCGTCCGTCGCGACGGTGCTCGGTCCTCACGTCGTCCGCCGCGACGGTGCTCGGCCACCCCGGCGGAGGCGGCGGAGGCGGGCGGTGCCGGACCGGTGTGGCCGCGGCTCAGTCCTCCGCCGGCTTCTCCTCCGCCTGCTCCGCAAGGTCCGCCCGCTCCGGCAGTTCCGCCGCCAGCGCCGCCGCGGCCTGGACCAGCGGCAGGGCGAGCAGGGCGCCCGCGCCCTCGCCCACCGTCAGTCCCTGGGCGACAAGCGGCTCCAGGGCCATCCGGTCCAGCGCCTTCTCCTGCGCCGGCTCCCCGCTGACGTGCCCGGCCAGCCACCAGTCCGGCGCCCGGAAGGCGACCCGCTGCCCGACGAGCGCACAGGCCGCGGCGACCACACCGTCCAGCACGACCGGCATCTTCCGCACCGCCGCCTGCAGCAGAAAGCCCGTCATCGCGGCCAGGTCCGCCCCGCCGACCGCCGCCAGCAGCTGCAGCTGCTCCCCGAGCACCGGCCGCGCCCGCCGCAGCGCGTCCCGGATCGCCGCGCACTTGCGCATCCACGCCAGGTCGTCGATCGCCTCCCCGCCGCGCCCGGTCACCACCGACGCGTCGGTCCCGCACAGCGCCGCGACCAGCACCCCGGCGGGCGTCGTCCCGCCCACGCTCAGATCGCCGAGCACCACCAGATCCGTACCGGAGTCGGCCTCCTCGTCGGCCACCGCCATGCCCGCCCGGAAGGCGGCCTCCGCCTCCTGAAGGGTCAGCGCGTCCTCGATGTCGATCCGCCCGCTGCCGCGCCGCACCCGGTGCCGCACGACCTCCGCCGGCAGGGTCTCCGGGTCGCAGTCCAGGGCCATGTCGACCACCCGCACCGGCACGCCCTGCCGCCGGGCCAGCACCGCCACCGGCCGGCTGCCCTCCAGCACCCCGCGCACCAGGTCCACGGCCGTGCCCGCGGGCCGCGCGGACACGCCCAGTTCGGCGATCCCGTGGTCACCGGCGAACAGCACGACCCGCGGCCGCTCGATCGGCCGTACCGGCACCGCGCCCTGCGCCGCGGCCAGCCACTCACCCAGTTCGTCCAGGCGCCCCAACGATCCGGGCGGCACGATCTGCCGCTCCCGGCGCGCCTCCGCGTCGCGGCGCACCCCGCCGTCGGGGCGTTCGATCAGATCGGTGAAGTCGTCGAGATTCAGCGAGCTCATTCGCCGAACAGTACCGGGACCGGTCGAACAGGACGCCGCCACGTGGTGGCCCCGAGGCCGCGGCGTCGTTGCACCCAAGATCCATATCCCATACGTTCCGTTTTGCAGCGGATTGTCGTATGTCGCTGTCCGTCGTCCCGGCCGTCCCTGGGAGTCGCCGATGTCCCCCCTGCACGCCGATCCGCGCCGCGACGACTGTCCGTGGTGCGGCTCCAGGAGCCTGCGCAGCCGTACCAAGCCGGGCCCGTTCACCGTCGACGAGTGCGGTGACTGCGCGCATGTCTTCCAGAACCCCAGACCCGTGGCCGTGCCGGCGGCCGACGTGCCGGGTGACGGCGTCCGGGCCGCCGTCACCCGGCTGCGCCACCGCCTCGCCGCCCGCGCGATGCTGCCCTTCCCGGAGCCGGAGAGTTGGCTCGACGTCGGCACGGGGCACGCCGAGTTCCCCGAGACCGCCCGCGCGCTCTTCCCGTACACCGCGTTCGACGGCGTGGACACCACGCCCCGCATCCAGCAGGCCCTCGCGGTGGGCCGCCTCGACGAGGCCCACATCGGCGCGCTGACCGCGCCGGCCGTCCTGACCCGGCTGCGCGCCCGCTACGACGTGGTGAGCCTCCTGCACCACCTCGAACGCACGCCGGATCCCCGCGGGGAGCTGCGGTGCGCTCTGTCGGCGCTGCGGCCCGGCGGGCACATCCTCATCGAGAGCACCGACCCTCGCCGTCTCCCTCTCCCGCGCGTCCCCCACCTGCTGCCGCCCGCCAACCTGCGCGCCGAGCTGGAGGCCGAGGGCTGCGAACTGGTGACGTCCCTGGCCCCCACGCTGCTGGGCCGGGCCCGGGTGTCACGTGCGTACCGGGTGATCGCGCGGAAGCGCGCCTAGGGGGTGTCTCGCCGATCAGGCCGGGCTGATCGACGAGACACCCCCTGGCGAGGGCACCCGCACCGCTCACCCCCGCAGCACCACCGCCTGTCCCGCCACCACCAGCAGCACTTGCTCGCACTCGCCCGCGAACACCGCGTTCAGGCGCCCGAGTTCGTCCCGGTACCGGCGCCCGGACGCGGTGGCCGGCACGATCCCCGACCCCACCTCGTTCGACACGGCGACGACCACCCGCCGCGTCCGCCGCACCGCGTCCGCCAGCTCCCGCACCCGCTCCCGCAGCGCCCGCTCACCGCCGTCCGCCCACTCGGCGTCGTCCCACGCCCCGACGGAGTCCATCGCATCGGTCAGCCACAGGGACAGACAGTCGATCAGCAGCGGCGGCCCGTCGTCCTTCAGCAACGGCACGAGGTCACACGTCTCCACCGTCCGCCACGACCCCGGCCGCCGCTCCCGGTGCGTCGCCACCCGCGCCGCCCACTCGGTGTCCCCGCCGCGCGTGCCCCCGGTTGCCACGTACAGCACATCGGGGAACGACTCCAGCCTCCGCTCGGCCTCCACCGACTTCCCCGACCGCGCCCCGCCCAGCACCAGCGTCCGCCGCGGTACGTCCGGCACGTCCTCGTACGAGCCCACCGTCAGCGTCGTCCCGTCGGGCACGGCCCGTGCCCCCGCCGCCGCGAGCCGCCGCCGCAGCTCGGCACCGGGGGGTACGTCATGGTCCAGATGGACGGCGATGACATCGGTGGTCGCCCCCACCGCGCCCACCGCCCGCAACCGGGCCAGCGCGTCGGGCCGCCCCACCACGTCCGCGAGCACCATGTCGTACGTCTCGGCGAGAGCGCCGCCCTCCTCCAGCCCGGCCGGCGCCCCGCCCGGCGGCAGATACAGCAGCCGCTGCCCGTCCGGCCCGGTCACCGCGTACCCCGTCCCCGGCGCGTCCATCGCCACCGCCCGCACCCGGTGCCCCGTCAGCAGCGCCAACTCCCGCCCGTCCGGCACCCGCCCCGGCTGCGGCAGCCCCGCCGGCACCTCGACGGCCGGCCCGTCGTGGGGGTGCGACAGCAGTACCTGCCGTACGCCCGACAGCGACCTCCCGGCCCGAGCCGCGGCGAAGGCGGCCCCCGGAGTCAGGTCCAGCAGCAGGGCCCCGTCGACCAGGAGCGCCGTGGCAGCACGTGCGTCCGCCCCCAGGGCGATGGCACAGGCCGCACAGGGACAGTCGGGGCGGGGCAGCCCCGCAGGAGCACCGGTGCCGAGCAGAGTGAGTTCCACGCCCCGATTCTCACCGGTCACCGATGAGCACGCCCGCTCGGGACGCCCTTAAGGGGCGCGGGGCCGTCTCGGCATGCGGCTCGGCCGCGTGGGCACGATCTGCCACAGACGGCCCGCACCCGAACGACTACTCTCGTCCCGACGACGATCAAAGGAGGCCCCGCATGGCGACATGGACGTGGCGGTTCGAGAAGGCCGACGGGACGGAGGTCGAACCCGCGGTGCAGCCCGAGGAGTTCACCACCCAGGGAGACGCGGAGTCCTGGATCGGAGAGCACTGGAAAGACCTGGCCGCCGGTGGCGCCGACCAGGTCACCCTGTTCGAGGACACCACGAAGATCTACGGGCCGATGAGCCTGCACGCCGCAGACGCCGAGTAGGCCGTCAGTGCTCGCCTAGCGTGACGTCCACCGTCTTCTCGGCCCCGTCCCGCTCATAGGTGACGGAGACCCTGTCACCCGGCTTCGCCTCGGCCAGCACCTCCGTCAGCGAGGTGATGGTGGTGATCTCCGTGTCACCGAGCCGGGTGATGACGTCCCCGCTCTCCAGCCCGGCCCGCTCGGCCGCCCCGCCCCGCAGGACCTCGACCACGGCGACACCGGCGGCGCGGTAGTCGTCGTCGACGACCGTACGGCCGGTGATGCCGAGCGCCGCCCGCCCCGAGTCGGTCACCCGGCCGTCCCTGACGATCTGTCCGGCGACCGTCTTCACCATGGACGCCGGGATCGCGAACCCGATGCCCGGAGCCGCGCCCTCCCCGAGGCGCGGATCGGTGGCGGCGAGGGTGGGGATGCCGATGACCTCGCCGTCCAGGTTCACCAGCGCGCCCCCGCTGTTGCCGGGGTTGATGGCCGCCGAGGTCTGCACCATGTTCGGGATGGTCGCCCCCGTACCCCCGCCGGAGCGGCCCTCGCTGACGGTGCGTCCGGTCGCCGAGACGATGCCCTGGGTGACGCTGGAGGACAGCCCCAGCGGTGAGCCCATGGCCAGCACGATCTGCCCGACCTCGACCTTCGCCGAGTTCCCGAGCCGCGCGGCCCGCAGGCCCTTCGGCACCCGGTCCAGCTTCACCACGGCCAGGTCCTGCTCGGGGTAGGAGTAGACGAGCCTCGCGGTGAGCGGCTCCTCGCTGTTGGCGGTCGTCACCGCGAACGTCCGCTCGTCGCCGACGACATGCGCGTTGGTGACGATGTGCCCCTCGGTGTCGTAGACGACGCCGGAGCCCAGGTCGTCACGGGCCTGGATCTGCACGACCGACGGCAGGACGTCCCTGATCACCTTCCGGTAGGCATCCTCCAGGGCGTTGCCCGTCTGGCGCGCGGCGGCCTGGGCCGTGATCCGCTTCTCGGTCCTGTGCGTGTCCGGGGAGCCGTCCGAGCAGCCGGACAGCAGCGCGAGACCGCACGACAGGGCGGCGGCGGCCGCCGCGACGGGGCGGAAACGGGAAGCGTCCATGCCCCGAGTCTCACCTCGGGTCGAGGACCGGGCCCGCCCTGCTCACCCGAACGAGGGCGAAGCCGCCGACGCCCCCGACACAGGCGCGGCAGCCCCGAGGCGGGGACGCCGGCGCGCCCCCTACGGAGGCGTGGCCCTTCAGCGCGCCCCCCGCACAGGTCCGGCAGCCCGAGGCGGGGACTTCAGCGCGCAGCCCGCCACAGGCGCGGCAGGCCACGCGGGACGCCAGCCCCCCTCGCGCAGGTAGCGGTAGGCCGGGCGCGACATCAGCCGCCCCCCGCACAGGTGCGGCATCCCGAGGCGGGACGATCAGCGCGCACCCCCGCACAGGTCCGGCAGCCCTAGGCGGGACGATCAGCGCGCGCCCCCTGCCACAGGCGCGGTAGACCTACGCGGGACGTCAGCGCGCCCCCTGCACAGGTAGTGGCAGACCAGGCGGGACGCCGGCCGCCCTCCCTGCACAGGTGGGGCAGCCCGAGGGCGGGACGTCAGCCGTGCGCCCGCCCCAGGCGCGGTAGCCCGAGGTCGGGACCGTCAGCCGCGTACCCCGCACAGGTGCAGCAGTGCCGCGACCGCGCGGTACGGGTCCGTGCGCCCCGCCCGCTCCTCGGCCGCCAGCAGCCGCTCCACGTCGCCGGGGATCTCCGCCCCGTCGGCCGCGGTGTCCGTGAAGACCCGCACCCCGTACCAGGCGTGCAGCGGCGCGCCGATGCCCGCCAGCGTCGCGGTCAGGGTCTCCCGGCGGTCGGCCCGGACGTCCAGGCCGAGGCGGTTGCGGTAGGCGGTCGTGTCGAACGCGGCCAGCGCCCCCGCCCAGTCGCCGGACAGGCCCGGCCGCATGGCCAGCGCGTCGGCGTTGCGCACCAGCAGCGACAGCAGCCCGCCCGGGGCCAGCACCCGCGCCAGCCCGGCCAGCAGCGGGTCGGGCTCCTCGACGTACATCAGCACGCCATGGCACAGCACCACGTCGAAGCTGCCCGGCAGGAAGTGCACACCGGTGTCCCGGCCGTCGCCCTCGACGATCCGCATCCGCTCCCGGATACCCTCCGGCTGGGCGGACAGCGCCTCCCGAGCCGCGGCGATCATCCTGGCGTCGCGCTCGACCCCGGTGACCTGGTGGCCGAGCCGGGCCAGCCGCAGCGCCTGCGTGCCCTGGCCCATCCCGACGTCGAGCACCCGCAACCGCTGCCCGACCGGGAAGCGCCCGGCTATCTGCTCGTCGAGCTGCCGGGCGACCAGCTCCTGTCGTACGACATCACGCAGCCCGCCCAGCCCGCTGAGCCAGGCGTCGGCCGCGCCCCCGGAGAATGCGGCAGTGCTCAGGGCCGCTCTCCACGCTTGACCTGCGGCTTCGGCAGCCGGAGCCGGCGCATCTGGAGGCTGCGCATCAGGGCGTAGGCGACCGCGCCGCGCTTGTTCTCGTCGGGGAAGCGCTCACGCAGCGCCCGCTTCAGACGGAAGCCCGTGACGATCGAGTCGAGCACGATCAGCACGATGACGACCAGCCACAGCAGCAGCGCGAGCGACTGCACGTTGGCCACGCGGATCACGCTCAGCACGAGGATGATCACGGCCATCGGCAGGAAGAACTCGGCGATGTTGAAGCGCGAGTCGACGAAGTCGCGGGCGAAGCGGCGCACCGGACCCTTGTCGCGCACCGGCAGATAACGCTCGTCACCGCCGGCCAGCGCCTGGCGCTGCCGCTCCAGGGCGGCACGGCGCTCCTCACGCTGCCGCTTGGCGGCCTCCTTGCGCGTCATGGGCGTGTTGGCGACGCTGCGGCGCTGGCTCTGGGCCTCGCTGCGCTTGGGCGTCGGCCTGCCCTTGGGGGCCTGCGGGTCACGGGGCTGCTTGGAGTCGGTCACCGGCGCCCTGTCGGCGGTCGGGGCCTTCTCTTCCTTGGCACGGCTACGGAACACAAAACCCAAGGGTACGGGGTGGTGACGTGTGGACCCCAGCCCCGCGGGGAACGATCCGGCAACGCCGGTCGTCTCTAGGGGGACAGAGGGGACGTTGTGCACACCCCCGGTGACCCCCGGGCCCCTCCGGGATCACCTACTCCTTACGCCGGAGCCGGGAGCGTACGCAGTCGTCCTCGGGGAGGAGCGCATCCGTCCCCGAACAGTGCGTCAATGGAAGCAGGGCCCGTACTGTGGGTTCTGTCGCAGAGCTGGAGCTGGAGTCCGTCAGAAGGGGGCGCGCGAAGCCCATGAGCGGTGTCATGAAGCGTATGGGGATGATCTTCCGCGCGAAGGCGAACAAGGCCCTGGACCGGGCCGAGGACCCGCGCGAGACCCTCGACTACTCGTACCAGAAGCAGCTGGAGCTGCTCCAGAAGGTGCGCCGCGGTGTCGCCGACGTGGCCACCTCGCGCAAGCGGCTGGAGCTCCAGCTCAACCAGCTGCAGCAGCAGTCGGTGAAGCTGGAGGACCAGGGCCGCAAGGCGCTCGCCCTTGGCCGGGAGGACCTCGCCCGCGAGGCGCTGTCCCGCCGCGCCGCGCTCCAGCAGCAGGTGACCGACCTGGAGACCCAGCACGCCACGCTCCAGGGCGAGGAGGAGAAGCTCACCCTCGCGGCCCAGCGGCTCCAGGCCAAGGTCGACGCCTTCCGTACGAAGAAGGAGACCATCAAGGCGACGTACACCGCCGCCCAGGCGCAGACCCGGATCGGCGAGGCGTTCACCGGCATCTCCGAGGAGATGGGCGACGTGGGCCTGGCCATCCAGCGGGCCGAGGACAAGACCGCCCAGCTCCAGGCCCGCGCCGGCGCGATCGACGAGCTGCTGGCCTCCGGCGCGCTCGACGACCCCACGGGCATGGCCAAGGACGACATCCAGGCCGAGCTGGACCGGCTCTCCGGTGGTACGGATGTAGAGCTGGAGCTGCAGCGCATGAAGGCCGAGCTGGCCGGAGGCACGTCCGACCGGCAGGCCATCGAGGGCGGCGGCGGGCAGCAGCAGCCCCAGCAGCAGCCGCAGGACACCCCGCGCTTCGACAAGCAGTAGGCCCACGCCGAGGGAGGCGACATGATCGTACGGATCATGGGGGAGGGGCAGGTGAGGCTGGACGACAGCCACCTCACCGAACTGAACAAGCTGGACGACGAGCTGCTGACCGAACTGGAGGGCGGCGACGAGACCGGTTTCCGGCGCACCTTCCACGCCCTCCTCGGCAAGGTCCGCGAGCTCGGCGCACCGCTTCCGGACGACTCCCTGAAACCCTCGGACCTCATCCTGCCGTCCCCGGACGCGACCCTGGAGGAGGTCCGCGAGATGCTCGGCGACGACGGCCTGATCCCCGGCTAGGAGCCTCCCCCCGAGCATGCCGGGCTCCCTGCTCCGCGCCGCGAGGCGGGGAGGAGTCCCTGGCAACCGGGTCGGCCCGAGTGGGCACGTCCGGGGCCCGCCCCCGATACCGTAAACAGTCGTGACCCCACTCGACCGCGTCCGCGCCCGTATGAAGGCGCACCCGATGGCGCTGGACGCCGCCCTGGCGGCCGGTGTGCTGGTGTGCATGGTGACCGGGTCCTTCGCGGACCCGCACGGCGAGAACGGCGTCACCTGGGGGGTGCGGACGCCGGACCCGCTCAGCCTGCTGCTGATGGGACTCGGCGCCGTCGCGCTGGTGTTCCGCCGCCGCGCCCCCATGACCGTCCTCGGCGCCACCGGTGTGCTGTCCCTCGTCGAGTCCGTGACCGGCGACCCGCGCGCCCCCGTCGCCATGTCGGCGGTCGTGGCGCTGTTCACCGTGGCCGCCTCCACCGACCGGTCGACCACCTTGCGCGTCGGCCCGCTCACCATGATCGTGCTGACCGGCTCGGCCATGATCGCCGGCCCGCTCCCGTGGTACTCCCAGGAGAACCTCGCCATCTTCGCCTGGACCGGCATCGGCGCCACCGCCGGCGACGCCGTGCGCAGCCGCCGCGCGGTCGTCGACGCCATCCGTGAGCGCGCCGAGAAGGCGGAACGCACCCGCGAGGAGGAGGCCCGCCGCAGGGTCGCCGAGGAGCGGCTGCGCATCGCCCGCGATCTGCACGACGTCGTCGCCCACCACATCGCCCTGGTCAATGTGCAGGCCGGGGTCGCCGCCCATGTGATGGACAAGCGCCCCGACCAGGCGAAGGAGGCGCTGGCACATGTCCGGGAGGCCAGCCGGTCGGCGCTGAACGAACTGCGGGCCACGGTCGGGCTGCTGCGGCAGTCCGGCGATCCGGAGGCCCCCACCGAACCGGCGCCCGGCCTCGACCGCCTCGACGAACTGGTCGGCACCTTCCGCGCCGCCGGCCTGCACATCGAGGTCGCCCGCGCCGACGAGGGCACCCATCTGCCCGCCGCCGTCGACCTCGCCGCCTACCGGGTCATCCAGGAGGCCCTGACCAATGTGCAAAAGCACGGCGGGCAGGGCGCGAAGGCCGAGGTCAGCGTGGTCCGGGTGGGCCCGAGCATCGAGATCAGCGTCCTGGACGACGGCGCCGGCGACTGCGCCCCGGCCGACGGCGGCGGCCACGGCCTGCTGGGCATGCGCGAGCGCGTCACCGCCGTACGCGGCACCCTCACCACCGGCCCCCGCTACGGCGGCGGCTTCCGGGTGCACGCCATCCTGCCGGTCAAGACCCCCAGCCCAAGCGAGGACTGACGTATGACGATCCGTGTCCTGCTCGCCGACGACCAGGCCCTGTTGCGCAGCGCCTTCAGGGTCCTCGTCGACTCGGAGCCCGACATGGAGGTGGTGGGGGAGGCGTCCGACGGCGCCGAGGCCGTCCGGCTCACCAGGGAGCGGCAGGCCGACGTGGTGCTGATGGACATCCGGATGCCCGGCACGGACGGCCTCGCGGCCACCCGGCTGATCAGCGCCGACCCCGACCTCGCCCATGTCCGCGTGGTCATCCTGACGACGTTCGAGGTCGACGACTACGTGGTGCAGTCGCTGCGCGCCGGTGCCTCGGGCTTCCTCGGCAAGGGGTCGGAGCCGGACGAACTGCTGAGCGCCATCCGGGTGGCGGCCGGCGGTGAGGCGCTGCTGTCCCCGGCCGCCACCAAGGGACTGATCGCCCGATTCCTCGCCCAGGGCGGCGACGGCGCCGACCACGACCCCGTCCGCTCCGCACGCCTCGACGCCCTCACCGTGCGCGAGCGGGAGGTCCTCGTCCAGGTGGCCGGCGGGCACTCCAACGACGAGATCGCCGAGCGCCTGACCGTCAGCCCGCTCACCGTGAAGACACACGTCAACCGGGCCATGGCCAAGCTCGGCGCCCGCGACCGGGCCCAGCTCGTCGTCATCGCCTACGAGTCGGGCCTGGTGCGCCCGAGGGCGGACTGACCTCACGGCGGCCGCGGACCGCTCGTATCCTGTGAACTCAACTGGCGTTCGGGGGAGAGGGATCGGGGCGTGCCGCTGCACAAAGACGATCCGAAGTCGGTCGGCGGGTACAAGCTGGTCGACCGGCTGGGAGCCGGGGGGATGGGCGTCGTCTACCGGGGCAGGGCGCGCTCGGGGCGCGAGGTCGCCGTGAAGGTGGTGCACGCCCAGTACGCGGAGGATCCCGTCTTCCGCGCCCGGTTCCGGCAGGAGATCGAGGCCGTCCGCAAGGTGAGCGGCGCGTTCACCGCGCCGGTCGTGGACGCCGACGCGGAGGCGGCGCGGCCGTGGATGGCCACCCAGTACGTGCCGGGCCGTTCGCTCGCCGCGTGGATCCGCGAGCAGGGCCCGCTGCGGGGCGGCGAGCTGCGCCGGCTGGCGCTGGGACTGGTGGAGGCGCTGCGGGACATCCACCGGGCCGGGGTGGTGCACCGGGACCTGAAGCCGGCGAACGTCCTGATGGCCGACGACGGCCCCCGCGTCATCGACTTCGGCATATCGCGGGCCGCGGAGGACAGCACGCTGACCGAGACCGGGCAGATGATCGGCACCCCGCCGTTCATGTCCCCGGAGCAGCTCACCGACGCCCGCTCGGTCGTCCCCGCCTCCGACGTCTTCTCGCTGGGCGCGCTGCTGGTGTACTGCGTCACCGGCCGGGGCCCGTTCGACGCCGACAGCCCGTACATGACGGCCTACCGGGTGGTCCACGACGCGCCCGAACTGGACGGCGTGCCCAAGCCGCTGGCGGATGTGCTGGAGCGCTGTCTGGCCAAGGACGCGGCCGAGCGCCCCGGACTGGACGAGCTGGCCCGGGAGTTCGTGGCCGTGCTGCCGGACGGGGAGACGGACGACGACCCGCCGACCTTCGTGCTGCGCGCCGGCGCACCGGCCGAGCCGCCGGTGCCCGCCCGCCGGCGCCGGCGTCCGGTGCTGGCCGTGACCGGCACGGTCGGCGCGCTGGTCCTGGGGCTGACGGCGTATCTGCTGCTCGGGCCCGGACAGGCGGAGGGCGGGGACCGGACGCTGCCGGCCGGCTGGCGGCCCTGGGAGACGACGTTGTCCCAGGCGTCGTCGCTGGGCGGAAGCTGGGCGGTGGGCGCGAGCATCGGCGGCCCCTGGTTCGGTGATCCCCTGTGCCGGCGGCTCGAGGATGCCGTCTACTGCGCGGGTGACAGCCTCCCGCCGGTCAGCCTGGACGCCCGGACCGGCGAGACCCGGTGGCGCACCAAGGTCGCGCTGGCCGCGGACGGGACGGACACGTACGAGGCATCGCTGCTCGGTGTCCGCGACGGCACGATGCTGGTGCGGCAGGCCGTCACCCGCGAGAACGCCGAGACCGCGGACGTCGACGTCCTCGCCCTCGACATCGCGACCGGCGAGCAGCGCTGGAAGCACCGGGTGAAGGACGACAACCTCGACATGGCGCTGTCCGCGGGCCTCGTCATCACCCCTTCGAGCGGCCTGACGACCGTGAGCGCCCGGGATGTGCGCACCGGAGCGGAGCGCTGGACCGCACGGGCACCCAAGGACCGGCACTGCTCGTTCCTGCAGGGCGGCGCCGATGTGTACGCGCTGTGCGACGGGAGCCTGGACGCGGAGGAGCCGCCCGACACCCTCGTCCTGTGGGTGCTGGACCCCGCCGACGGCTCGGAGCGGCGCCTGACCGTGCCGTCCGGGCACGGCGTGCTGGGGTTCCTGGACGGGCGGCTGGTGATGGCGCAGTGGGCCGCGGAGGAGGACGCCACCGCTCAGGCCCCCGCGTACACCCGGATCGTGCTGCTGGATCCGGACACGGGCGCCCGTACGACGGTGAAGCTGGCGAAGGAGTACGAGGGCGAGCCCGCGCTGTCGGGCGGGATGCTGTGGTTCGTCTCCCAGGACGGGGTGGTGACCGCGGTGTCCCGCTCACCGGCGAGCAGCGGTGGCGGGCGCGGACCAGCCTGGAGCAGCCCGGCGAGGCCACCTACGACACCCGGACGGACACCGTCTACCTGGCCAGCGGCAGCGGCCGGGTCGCGGCCCTGGACGGGCGCGACGGCCGGGTCCGGTGGGAGACCCTGCCGCGGTCGGGCGGCTCGAACGGCATGGTCGCGCCGCGGGTGCTGCTGTACGACGGCGCGCTGGTGGTCACCGCGGGGGACACCGTCTTCTCCCTCGACCCCGCCGACCCCGAGCGGCGACCCGGCTCGGGGTGACGGCGGGCGGACCGGCCGCGGTTACGGCAGGGCGAGCATGCGCTCCAGGGCCAGCTTGGCGAACGCCTCGGTCTCCTTGTCGACCTCGATGCGGTTGACCAGGTTGCCCTCGGCCAGCGACTCCAGGGCCCAGACCAGGTGCGGGAGGTCGATGCGGTTCATCGTGGAGCAGAAGCAGACCGTCTTGTCGAGGAAGACGATCTCCTTGCCCTCGGGAGCGAAACGGTTCGCCAGGCGGCGGACCAGGTTCAGCTCGGTGCCGATGGCCCACTTGGAGCCGGCCGGGGCCGCCTCCAGCGTCTTGATGATGTACTCGGTCGAGCCGACGTAGTCCGCCGCGGCGACGACCTCGTGCCTGCACTCGGGGTGCACCAGGACGTTGACGCCCGGAATGCGCTCGCGCACGTCGTTGACGGAGTCCAGGCTGAAGCGGCCGTGCACCGAGCAGTGGCCGCGCCACAGGATCATCTTGGCGGCGCGCAGCTCCTCGGCGGTCAGCCCGCCGTTCGGCTTGTGCGGGTTGTAGACCACGCAGTCGTCCAGGGACATGCCCATGTCGCGGACGGCGGTGTTGCGGCCCAGGTGCTGGTCGGGCAGGAAGAGCACCTTCTCGCCCTGCTCGAACGCCCACTCCAGCGCCCGCTGGGCGTTGGAGGAGGTGCAGATGGTGCCGCCGTGCTTGCCGGTGAATGCCTTGATGTCGGCCGAGGAGTTCATGTACGACACCGGCACGACCTGCTCGGCGATCCCGGCCTCGGTCAGCACGTCCCAGCACTCGGCGACCTGCTCGGCGGTGGCCATGTCGGCCATCGAGCAGCCGGCGGCCAGGTCGGGCAGGACGACCTTCTGGTCGTCGGAGGTGAGGATGTCCGCGGACTCGGCCATGAAGTGCACACCGCAGAAGACGATGTACTCGGCCTCCGGGCGCGCGGCCGCGTCCCGGGCCAGCTTGAAGGAGTCGCCCGTGACGTCCGCGAACTGGATGACCTCGTCGCGCTGGTAGTGGTGGCCGAGCACGAAGACCTTGTCGCCCAGTTTCTCCTTGGCCGCGCGGGCACGCTCGACCAGGTCCGGGTCGGACGGCGAGGGCAGGTCACCGGGACACTCGACGCCGCGCTCGCTCCGCGGGTCGGCCTCGCGGCCGAGCAGGAGCAGGGCGAGGGGCGTCGGCTGTACGTCGAGCTCCTGGGTCTGGGCGGTGGTCACGACACGCACCTTCTGTTCTGCGGCTCGCCGGCCCGGGGAGTCGGGCCGGCGGGACATGCGGGACAAACTCTTCGACCTTTTCGTCGAAATGACGCTATCTATCATAACCGCTTCACGTCAGTTTGACGATGGCCATTGTGTCGATGTGACGTGAATCCCGATGCCGTCCCGGCAGGCGCGCGGCAGGACGTTTTCCGCTCACCGACCCGTGTGCGAGCATGAGGAGAAGGACCGGCCCGGCATGAAAAGAAGGACCGGCCCGGAATGAATCCGAGGCCCCGCCGGTTGCAACCGTCGGCAAGCAGTCTCCGTACAACCCGGGAGAGATGTAGATGTCCGTATCGGACGAGACCAGCACCGTCACCGACGGCATCATCCTGACCGACGCCGCCGCGGCCAAGGTCAAGGCCCTGCTCGACCAGGAAGGCCGTGACGACCTCGCCCTGCGCGTCGCCGTCCAGCCCGGCGGCTGCTCCGGCCTGCGCTACCAGCTCTTCTTCGACGAGCGCTCGCTCGACGGTGACGTGGAGAAGGACTTCGACGGTGTGAAGGTCGTCACGGACCGCATGAGCGCCCCGTACCTGGGCGGCGCCACGATCGACTTCGTGGACACGATCGAGAAGCAGGGCTTCACGATCGACAACCCCAACGCGACCGGCTCCTGCGCCTGCGGCGACTCCTTCAGCTGAGCCGAAGCCTGAACAACGACGACGGCGGCGGCCCCGGAGTGCGGGGGCGCCGCCGTCGCCGTTCCCGGACGCCCGCCTACGGCAGCCGCGCCCCCGGCTTCTCCAGCGGGATCCCCGTGCCGTCCGGACCGACCACCCGGCGCTCCCCGAGCGGCTCGTCGAGCTGCACGGTCCGGTGGTGCACCTTGGCGACGAGGATGCACACCTTGCCCGGCCAGGGCCGCTCCGTCACCGTCACCGTCACCCGGTCCGCGCTCTCGGCCGCCCGCACCTGGTAGTCCGCGCACACCCCGGCCGTGAACCGCACGGTCAGCTCCCGCCCCTCGGCCGTGTACGCCTCCACCGGCAGCTCACGCGCACTCGGCGCGGACGTCGGCTCGTCGGGCCCCGGCCCGGTCGGCCGCGGGCTCGGAGCCTCGGTCGGCCGGCCCGGCGGCACGCTCGACGGCTCCGGCGCGGTCAGGAACCGCGGCTGAACCGCCGGATGCGTCACCGTGAAGGTGTCCCCGGCCCCCGGCGCCCGCACCGTGAACAGCCACGACGGCACCAGCGTCTGCCGCCCCTGCACGGAGTGCGCCGCCAGCCCGAAGACCGCCTCGCGCACCTCGACGGTCTGCTTCTGCACCGGCTCGGGCTCACAGGGCGCGATCTGCCCCGACTCCTCCAGCGGCTCTGGGCTCGCACACCCGCCGACGCCCGAGCCCTGCCCGACCGACCCGGCGTTCATCCGCCTCAGCGTCTCCGCCGCACCCAGCACGGGGTACGTGTCGCCCTTCACCGGCGCCTTCAACTGCCCGTTGCCGCCGACGACCTCGCCGTCCACGCCGACCGTGATCCCGGTCGACCAGCCGTACGTCGGCAGACCGCCGATCACCGGATCGGCGTTGACCACCCGCTGCGCCCCGATGACCTGGCGCGCGTCGATCTTCGCGTCGTCCTGGCCGACCGCCTTCAGCACCGGCGCGGCCGCCTTGCGCGCGGTCTCCTCGCTCACCGGGTCGGCGGCCGGGGCCATGGGCCCGCGGTGCGGGCACCGGGGGGCGTCCGGCTTGCAGTTGTCCGTGCCGGGCGCGTACCGGTGGAACGTCCAGGTGCCCGGCGCCTGCCGGTTCACCTGGAGCGTCGGCCCGAACCCGTCCTTGGCGCCGATCCGCCACGCCTGCCCCTGGAGCACCGGCGTCCCCTCGACGTCCAGGGCGGCCGCGAGCCGGGCCACGTCGGTCCGGGTGACCTCGCCCTGCGGCCGGTACACCGGCGCCGCGTCCGGTCCGTCGGGCAGCTCGGCCGGGGCCTGGTAGACGACGCCGTTCGGGTCGGGCTCGCCCGGCGCGATGCCGCCGCCCTCGGAGTGGCCGTCGAGCGGGAGCGGCGGGGGAGTGCCGTCACCGCCCGGCGCGCCCGAGGCGGCGTCCTGGCCCGAGCCGCCGGACGCGGACGAGGCGAGGTAGGCGCCGCCGCCCGCGACGAGCAGCACGGCGGCGGCGACGCCGGCCACGACGGCCGGCGAACGGCGCCGCCCGGGCCGCTCCTCGGCCGGGGCCCCGCCGCTCTCGGGCGGGTCGGCCGCACCCGCGACGATGTCGTCGTCGCGATCGGGGTTGTCGGATCGCTCGGTGTTCACCGCATCGCTCCTGCTGCTGTGGAGGGTCGTGTCTCACATCCCCGTGTCGGGGGACGGCGATGAGACGCAGCGGGGGAGCGCGCGGTTCCCCGTGGATGCGCCGGTTCACCCCTCGGGGGAACCGGTGGGACGGGTGTGCGGGAAGTGGCTCAGTCCCCGTAGTCCGACATCGCGTCCAGCAGCCGGGCCGAGGCCGGCGGCACGGTCACCCCGTGGATGCTGGACGGCGGCACCGGACGGGCGTCCAGCCGGGCGGGGGCCGTCCAGTGCGGGGCCATCCGGGCGCAGTCGCCGCGCAGCGACGCCAGGTCGCCCTCGAGATCGGCCGGGGCGGGAGCGGCGGATGCCTTGAGGTTCGTCATGACCGCACCGTATGCATGACCTCGGTCACGAAGAAAGATCTACTATCGGGTAGTTTCGGCTGCTTCAAGGGTCCACCGCCCACCGGGTAGCGTGGACTGTCATTACCCCTCCACCCAGGAGTCCCACGCCGTGCGCATCGCAGTCACCGGCTCCATCGCCACCGACCACCTCATGACCTTCCCCGGCCGGTTCGCCGACCAGTTCGTCGCGGACCAGCTGCACACGGTCTCGCTGTCGTTCCTGGTCGACAACCTCGACGTCCGGCGGGGCGGCGTAGGCGCGAACATCGCGTTCGGCATGGGCCAGCTCGGCACCCGGCCGATCCTGGTCGGCGCGGCCGGCTTCGACTTCGACGAGTACCGGGCCTGGCTGGACCGGCACGGCGTCGACACCGGCTCGGTCCGTATCTCCGAGACCCTGCACACCGCCCGCTTCGTGTGCACCACGGACGCCGACCACAACCAGATCGGCTCCTTCTACACCGGCGCCATGAGCGAGGCCCGGCAGATCGAGCTGAAGACCGTCGCGGACCGCGTCGGCGGGCTCGACCTGGTCCTCATCGGCGCCGACGACCCCGAGGCGATGCTCCGCCACACGGAGGAGTGCCGCACACGGAACATCCCCTTCGCCGCGGACTTCTCCCAGCAGATCGCCCGCATGAACGGCGACGAGATCCGCATCCTGCTGGACGGGGCCACGTACCTCTTCTCCAACGAGTACGAGAAGGGGCTCATCGAGTCCAAGACCGGCTGGAGCGACGCCGAGATCCTCGGGAAGGTCGGCCACCGGGTGACGACCCTCGGCTCGCGCGGCGTCCGGATCGAGCGGGTCGGCGAGGACCCGATCGAGGTCGGCTGCCCCGAGGAGGAGCGCAAGGCCGACCCGACCGGTGTCGGCGACGCCTTCCGCGCCGGGTTCCTGTCCGGTCTGGCCTGGGGCGTCCCGCTGGAGCGCGCCGCTCAGGTGGGGTGCATGCTGGCGACTCTCGTCATCGAGACCGTGGGCACGCAGGAGTACCAGCTGCGCCGGGCGCACTTCATGGAGCGGTTCATGAAGGCGTACGGGCCGGAGGCCGCGGACGAGGTCCGGGAGTATCTGGGCTGACGTCGCCGTCCACGGGGCGCGGGGGGCCGAGCGCGCAGTTCCCCGCGACCCTCGGGCAGGTCACCTCACCCGGCGGACCAAGTACGCCGTCCCTTGTTCCGCCTTCTCCTCCCCTACGTACTCCTGGTCCCGCATCTCGCACCACGCCGGGATGTCCAGGCGGGCCGCCTCGTCGTCGGACAGAACCCGTACCAGACCCCCGACCGGCACATCGCCGATCACCTTGGCCAGTTCGATGACCGGGATCGGGCAGCGCTTGCCGAGGGAGTCGACGACCAGCTCCTCCTCGCGCACGACGGCGGAGGGCGTCGGCGCCCCCAGCTTCTCCCTCACCGCCGTCACCGCGGCCGGCAGGGCGTCCAGGAAGCCGTCGACGTCCTCGGAGACCGCGCCCACCGGCAGGGAGACGCGGACGTTGCCCTCGCTGAGGACGCCCATGGCCTTCAGGACATGGCTGGGGACCAGGGTGCTGCTGGTGCAGGACGAGCCCGACGACACCGAGAACCCCGCCCGGTCCAGCTCGTGCAGGAGGGCCTCGCCGTCGACGTAGAGGCAGGAGAAGGTGACGATGCCGGGCAGCCGGTGCTCCGGGTCGCCGACCACCTCCACGTCGGGCACCAGCCGCGGCACCCGCGTCCGGATCCGTTCCGTCAGCTCCCGCAGCCGTACGGCCTCCTGGGCGGCCTCGGCGCGTACGGCCCGCAGGGACGCCACGGCGGCCACGATCGCCGGGATGTTCTCGAACCCGGCGGCCCGCCCCGACTCCCGCTCGTCCACCGGCCCTTGGGCGGCGAACCGCACCCCCTTGCGCACCACGAGCAGCCCGACCCCCGACGGACCGCCCCATTTATGGGCACTCCCCGTCAGCAGGGACCACTCGCCCTCCACCGGCCCCCAGCCCAGCGACTGCGCCGCGTCCACCAGCAGCGGCACCCCGGCCGCCCGGCACACCTCGGCCACCTCCGCCACCGGCTGCACGGTCCCCACCTCGTGGTTGGCCGACTGCAGACACGCCAGCGCGGTGTCCTCCCGCAGCGCCCCGGCGTAGGCCGCCGGGTCCACCCTCGCGGTCCGGTCGACACCCACTCGAGTGACGGTGCCGCCCTCCTTCTCGTGCGCCTCGGCCGAATGGAGCACGGCGGAATGTTCGACCGCTGACACGATCAGGTGGCGTCCGACGCGCCGCCGCCCCGCCAGCGCCCCCGCCACGCCGGTGTGCAGGGCCCGCGTGCCGGAGGAGGTGAAGGAGAGTTCGTCGGGCCGACAGCCCACGGCTTCCGCGGCGGCCTCCCGCGCGGCGTCCAGCAGCATCCGAGCCCGCCGCCCCTCCCGGTAGAGCCGCGCGGGATCGGCCCACCCCTCGTCCAAAGAGGCCAACAGGGCCTGACGGGCAACAGGGTGGAGCGGGGCACTGGAAGCAGCATCGAAGTAGGACACACCTCAACGCTAGAACGCGGGGCCGGGGAACGTACTTCAGGGGCGCGGGGAACTGCGCGACAAGCCACGATGAGACCCGCAGCCGCCAAACCAGCGAACCACCCCCCTCAGTAGGCACCCCTCCCCGCGAACCCCCGGAGGGCGTCGGCTAGGGTTTGGTCCGCATAAACATCCAAACCCCTGCCCGACGCAGGGCGGCGACCGACCAGCGAGAAGGCCGCAGCCAATACGCGCGGGCGAGACTCTCGGGAAGGCGCTACGTGAGTCCCAACGGCTCCGACCGCTCGCCGCGGCGCCCGATGCGGCGGAAGCTGCTGCAGGCACTGACCGCGGGCCTGGTCCTGGCGACCGCCACCGGTTGCACATACAAGGACTTCCCCCGCCTTGGCATGCCCACCCCGACCACGGAAGAGGCTCCGCGGATCCTCTCCCTGTGGCAGGGCTCCTGGGCTGCCGCGCTCGCCGTCGGCGTGCTGGTGTGGGGTCTGATCATCTGGAGTGCGATCTTCCACCGGCGCAGCCGCACCAAGATCGAGGTACCTCCGCAGACCCGTTACAACGTGCCGATCGAGGCCCTGTACACGGTGGTCCCGATCATCATCGTCTCGGTCCTGTTCTACTTCACGGCCCGCGACGAGTCGAAGCTCCTCGACATGTCGAAGAAGCCCGACGTCACGGTCAACGTGGTCGGCTTCCAGTGGAGCTGGTGCTTCAACTACATCGAGAACGTCGAAGGTTCCGGCAGCGACGACGCCAAGACCGCCAAGGAACTGGACGCGATCCCGGACCGCTACCGCGACGCGTTCCCGGCGAACGCCAACGGTGTCTACACCTGCGGCATCCCCGGTGAGCGCAACCCGCAGACCGGCAACCCGGGCCCGACCCTGTGGCTGCCGAAGGGCAAGACGGTCCGCTTCATCCTGACCTCGCGTGACGTCATCCACTCCTTCTGGGTGGTGCCGTTCCTGATGAAGCAGGACGTCATTCCGGGCCACACCAACGCCTTCCAGGTGACCCCCAACCAGGAGGGCACCTTCCTGGGCAAGTGCGCCGAACTGTGCGGCGTCGACCACTCCCGGATGCTGTTCAACGTGAAGGTCGTCTCCCCGGAGCGCTACGAGCAGCACCTGAAGGACCTCGCCAAGAAGGGGCAGACCGGTTACGTTCCCGCGGGCATCGAGCAGACCGCCCATGAGAAGAACCGGGAGACGAACCAACTGTGAGCATCCTCAACGAACCTCAGGGTGCCGGAGCAGCCGAAGACTCGTACTACGAGAACGAGCTGCCTGTCCGGCGCAAGCAGCCCGGCAACGTCGTGGTGAAGTGGCTGACGACCACCGACCACAAGACGATCGGAACGCTCTACCTGGTCACGTCGTTCGCGTTCTTCTGCATCGGCGGCGTCATGGCGCTCTTCATGCGCGCCGAGCTCGCCCGTCCGGGTCTGCAGATGATGTCGAACGAGCAGTTCAACCAGGCGTTCACGATGCACGGCACGATCATGCTGCTGATGTTCGCGACGCCGCTGTTCGCCGGCTTCGCGAACTGGATCATGCCGCTCCAGATCGGTGCACCTGACGTCGCCTTCCCGCGGCTGAACATGTTCGCCTACTGGCTGTACCTGTTCGGCTCGCTCGTCGCCGTGGGTGGCTTCCTCACCCCGGACGGCGCCGCCGACTTCGGCTGGTTCGCCTACTCCCCGCTGTCGGACGCGGTCCGCTCGCCGGGCATCGGCGCCGACATGTGGATCATGGGTCTGGCCTTCTCCGGCTTCGGCACCATCCTCGGCTCGGTCAACTTCATCACCACGATCATCTGCATGCGCGCTCCGGGCATGACGATGTTCCGCATGCCGATCTTCACCTGGAACGTCCTGCTGACCGGTGTCCTGGTCCTGCTGGCCTTCCCGGTCCTGGCCGCGGCCCTGTTCGCGCTGGAGGCCGACCGCAAGTTCGGCTCGCACATCTTCGACGCGAGCAACGGCGGCGCACTGCTGTGGCAGCACCTCTTCTGGTTCTTCGGCCACCCAGAGGTGTACATCATCGCCCTGCCGTTCTTCGGCATCATCAGTGAGGTCATCCCGGTCTTCTCCCGCAAGCCGATGTTCGGCTACCAGGGTCTGATCGCGGCGACCATCGCCATCGCCGGTCTGTCCGTGACCGTGTGGGCGCACCACATGTACGTCACCGGTGGCGTGCTGCTTCCGTTCTTCTCCTTCATGACGTTCCTCATCGCCGTCCCGACCGGCGTGAAGTTCTTCAACTGGATCGGAACGATGTGGAAGGGCTCGCTGTCCTTCGAGACGCCGATGCTCTGGGCGACCGGCTTCCTGATCACCTTCACGTTCGGTGGTCTGACCGGTGTCATCCTGGCCTCGCCGCCGATGGACTTCCACATCTCGGACTCGTACTTCGTGGTGGCGCACTTCCACTACGTGGTGTTCGGCACCGTCGTCTTCGCGATGTTCTCCGGCTTCCACTTCTGGTGGCCGAAGTTCACCGGCAAGATGCTCGACGAGCGCCTCGGCAAGATCACCTTCTGGACGCTGTTCATCGGCTTCCACGGCACCTTCCTGGTCCAGCACTGGCTGGGTGCCGAGGGCATGCCGCGCCGTTACGCCGACTACCTGGCGGCCGACGGCTTCACCGCCCTGAACACGATCTCGACGATCAGCTCGTTCGTCCTCGGCGCGTCGATCCTGCCGTTCTTCTACAACATCTGGAAGACGGCCAAGTACGGCAAGCCCATCACCGTCGACGACCCGTGGGGCTACGGCCGCTCCCTGGAGTGGGCCACGTCCTGCCCGCCGCCGCGGCACAACTTCCTCACCCTGCCGCGGATCCGCAGCGAATCCCCGGCGTTCGACCTGCACCACCCTGAGATCGCCGCGCTCGAGCAGCTGGGCCACGGTGGTCAGGGCACCGCCGCGCTGGCGGGCGGCAAGGAGGCCGGCAAGTGAAGATCCAGGGCAAGATGTTCATGTGGCTGAGCGTCTTCATCCTCGCCATGGCCGTGTTCTACGGCGTGTGGTCGAAGGAGCCGGCCGGTACGACGGCGCTCTTCCTGGCCTTCGGCCTGTGCATCATGGTCGGCTTCTACCTCGGCTTCACGGCCAAGCGGGTCGACACCGGTGCCCAGGACAACAAGGAGGCCGACGTCGCGGACGACGCCGGTGAGCTGGGCTTCTTCTCCCCGCACAGCTGGCAGCCGCTGTCGCTGGCGGTCGGTGGCGCCCTGGCCTTCCTCGGTGTGGCCGTGGGCTGGTGGCTGCTGTACTTCGCCACGCCGATCATCCTGATCGGTGTGTGGGGCTGGGTCTTCGAGTACTACCGCGGTGAGAACCGCACCCAGTGACCCGCGCGGTGGGAACCGCGACCAGTAACACGCGCTGAGCGCTCCGGAACCCGGACACTCCGTCAGGAGGGTCCGGGTTCCTCCGTTTCGCCCACAGCGGGTCCTTCGTCCGGGTTACCCGGCGCGCCCCCGTTGACGAAGCTTCCTAGCGTGAGGGCATGAACATCCCTCCGCGCACCGTCGCCGGCTGCACCCTGCTGGTCATGACCCTCGGTCCGGCCGTCGCCGCCTGCGGCGGCGACGGCAACCCGCTGTCGGCGGCGCCGTACGACGCCGCGGACCAGGTCTCCTTCAACGCCCCCGAGGGCGACGGCAAGAAGGCCGACCCGGACAAGCCCCTGGAGATCACCTCGGAGGACTCCGACGGGCGGATCACCGACGTGGTGGCCGTGGACGCCGCAGGACGCCATGTGGCGGGCGAACTCGCCGCCGACGGCTCCCGGTGGCACAGCACCTCACCGCTGGCCGCAGACGCCCGTTACACGGTCCGGGTGAGCACCGAGGACGAGGACGGCGCCCCCGGCCGCAAGGTCTTCACCCTCGACACCGGCAAACCCCGCGCCCAGAAGCGCCTGGACGTCACCTTCGGCCCCAAGGCCGGCAAGTACGGCGTGGGCCAGCCCATCACCGCGGAACTGAGCCGACCCGTCCGGGACACGGCCCAGCGCGCCGTCGTCGAACGCGCCCTCAAGGTCGAGTCCACCCCCGCGGTGGACGGCGTCTGGCACTGGGTCGACGACAAGAAGCTGCACTACCGGCCCAAGGACTACTGGCCCACCAACGCCACCATCCGGGTCCGCAGCAATCTGCAGGGCATCAAGATCAGCGACCGGCTCTGGGGCGGCCGCGCCAAGCCGCTGACGATCACCACCGGCGACCGCGTCATCGCCGTCGCCGACGCCTCCTCGCACTGGATGACCGTCTACCGCAACGGCAAGGAGATCCAGTCCATCCCGGTCACCACGGGCAAACCCGGCTTCGAGACCCGCAACGGCGTCAAGGTCGTGCTGGGCAAGGAGTACTACGTACGCATGCGCGGTACCAGCATCGGCATCGCCGAGGGCTCCGCCGAGTCGTACGACCTGCCCGTCTACTACGCCACGCGGGTCACCTGGAGCGGCGAGTACGTCCACGCCGCCCCCTGGTCCGTCGGCTCCCAGGGCTACGCCAACGTCAGCCACGGCTGTGTCGGCATGAGCACCGGCAACGCCGAGTGGTTCTTCGACAACGTCCGCGAGGGCGACCTGGTCAAGGTCGTCAACTCCTACGGCGACACGATGGAGCCCTTCGGCAACGGCTTCGGCGACTGGAACCTCGACTGGAAGAAGTGGCGCGAGGGCAGCGCCCTGGTGGGCGGCAAGCCGGAGACCCCGAAACTGGAAGAAACGGCACGTCTCAGACCGACGGCTGTGTAGACGCCCTCAGGGGCGCGGGGCTGTGTCGATATGCGGCTGCCGCCGCGTGGGCGCGACAAGCCGCACCCGACCGCAGCCGCACACGATCCGTGCCCCGCGGACGCTCAGGCGCTCAACAACCGCTTGGACCGCAGCAGAGAGGCCAGCGCCGAGGCGAACTCCACCGGGTCCACCGGCAGCGTCACCGCCGCGTCGGCCCGGCTCCACGTGGCCAGCCACGCGTCCTGCGGCCGCCCGATGAGCAGCAGCACCGGCGGGCACTGGAACACCTCGTCCTTGACCTGCCGGCACATCCCCATGCCCCCCATGGGCACGGCCTCGCCGTCGAAGACGCACACGTCGATCCCGCCCTTGTCCAGCTCGCGCAGCACCGCCGCGGGCGTGGCGCACTCCACGAACTCGACGGACGGCACATCCGGCGCGGGCCGCCGGCCCGTGGCCAACCGCACCTGCTCGCGGGTGTTGGAGTCGTCGCTGTAGACCAGCACGGTGGCGGTCGGCTGCATGGTTCCTCCGAGACGTCAGCGTCGTACGGACGGGTCCGATGGCTCGGATGCTACTCCCATGAACACCACGTCAACACCGGTTCGGAAGGCGGCAACACTCCGAACGGCACCCCCCGGAGTGAGGGCGGGATAAGCGACCGACATAATGTCGGTCGTGGCGACAGCAACGACAGTAGAAACCGGGCACGCGCACCCGTCGGTCAACAGGCCGAACCTCACCAGCGTCGGAACCATCATCTGGCTGAGTTCCGAGCTGATGTTCTTCGCGGCCCTCTTCGCGATGTACTTCACCCTGCGATCGGTGACCGGACCCGACTTCTGGTCGGAGAAGGCCGACGCCCTGAACTTCCCGTTCTCGGCGACGAACACCACGATCCTGGTGCTCTCCTCCCTCACCTGCCAGCTCGGCGTCTTCGCCGCCGAGCGCGGTGACGTCAAGAAGCTCCGGATGTGGTTCATCGTCACCTTCGTGATGGGTGCGATCTTCATCGGCGGCCAGGTCTACGAGTACACCGAGCTGGTGAAGCACGAGGGCCTCTCGCTCTCGTCGGACCCGTACGGCTCGGTCTTCTACCTGACCACCGGCTTCCACGGCCTGCACGTGACGGGCGGTCTCATCGCCTTCCTGCTGGTCCTCGGGCGTACCTACGCGGCCCGCAGGTTCACTCACGAGCAGGCGACGGCCGCCATCGTCGTGTCCTACTACTGGCACTTCGTCGATGTCGTCTGGATCGGCCTCTTCGCCACGATCTACATGATCAAGTAGCCGGAACCGATCACCCGCGCGTTCCCGAAGCGCACACCACAGAAGCATCGACGCAGAAGATCCTGACACCGGGGTAATCCGTGAAAAAGCTCTCCGCACGACGACGCCATCCGCTGGCGGCGGTCGTCGTCCTACTCCTCGCGCTGGCGGCCACTGGGGGGCTGTACGCCGCGTTCGCGCCCGCGGACAAGGCACAGGCCGAAGAGACCGCCCAGTCCCTGACCATCGACGAGGGCAAGAAGCTCTACGCCGTCGGCTGCGCCAGCTGCCACGGCACCGGCGGTCAGGGCACCTCCGACGGACCCAGCCTGGTCGGCGTGGGCGCCGCGGCCGTCGACTTCCAGGTGGGTACCGGCCGCATGCCGGCCGCGACCTCCCAGGGCGCCCAGGTCCCGCGGAAGAAGAA
Source organism: Streptomyces sp. enrichment culture (assembly GCF_964272895.1). Taxonomy (GTDB): domain Bacteria; phylum Actinomycetota; class Actinomycetes; order Streptomycetales; family Streptomycetaceae; genus Streptomyces. The sequence goes on along the minus strand of NZ_OZ186832.1, from coordinate 2,084,124 downwards.
GGTCTACTCGCAGGCCGAGATCGACCAGCTCGCGGCGTACATCGCCTCGCTGGGCGCCGGTCCGTCCGTCCCGACGGAGGAGCAGTACGGCCCCGAGGGCGCTGACGTCGCCAAGGGCGGCGAGCTGTTCCGCAACAACTGCGCGCAGTGCCACAACTTCACCGGCAAGGGCGGTGCGCTCACCAAGGGCAAGTTCGCGCCGAGCCTTGAGGGCGTCGACCCGAAGCACATCTACGAGGCCATGCAGACCGGCCCGCAGAACATGCCCTCCTTCCCCGACACCACTCTGTCGGAGCAGAACAAGAAGGACATCATCGCGTACCTCGACGCGGTCAACGGTGAGGACACCGAGTCCCCGGGCGGTCTGGAGCTGGGCGGTCTCGGGCCGGTCAGCGAGGGCCTGTTCGGCTGGATCTTCGGCCTCGGCTCGCTGATCGCGGTCGCCGTGTGGGTCGCCGCTCGGACCGCAAAGGCCAAGAAGTCATGAGTAGCCAAGACATTCCTGAAGAGAACCTGCCCGCTGAGCAGGGCACCGCGCACGGCGCGGTGAGCACCGCGGACGAGAAGAACCCGTTCGCGGACCCGGGCCTGCCGCCCCACGAGCACCGGATCCAGGACATCGACGAGCGGGCCGCCAAGCGGTCCGAGCGCACGGTCGCCCTGCTGTTCACGGTGTCGATGCTGGCCACCATCGGCTTCATCGCGTCGTACGTGGCGATCCCGCACGACAAGTCGGTCTACATCTTCCCGATCGGTCACCTCAACGCGCTGAACTTCGCGCTGGGTCTGACCCTCGGCACGGCGCTGTTCTGCATCGGCGCGGGCGCGGTCCACTGGGCCCGCACCCTGATGTCCGACGTGGAGATGACCGACGAGCGCCACCCGATCGAGGCGTCCCCCGAGCTGCGTGCGCAGATCTTCGAGGACTTCCGGCAGGGCACCGAGGAGTCGGGGATCGGCCGTCGCAAGCTGATCCGCAACACCATGCTCGGCGCGCTCACCCTGGTGCCGCTGACCGGCCTGGTGCTGCTGCGCGACCTCGGCCCGCTGCCCGAGGACAAGCTGCGTCACACCCTGTGGCGCAAGGGCAAGCTGCTCGTCAACATGAACACGGGCGAGCCGCTGCGTCCCTCCGACGTCGCCGTCGGCTCGCTGACCTTCGCCAAGCCGGAGGGCCTGGAGGAGCACGACCACTCCTTCCAGAACGAGATCGCCAAGGCGGCCCTGATGATCGTCCGGCTCAAGCCGGAGGACATCAAGGACAAGCGCGAGCTGGAGTGGTCGCACGAGGGCATCGTCGCGTACTCCAAGATCTGCACCCACGTCGGTTGCCCCATCTCGCTGTACGAGCAGCAGACGCACCACGTGCTGTGCCCCTGCCACCAGTCCACCTTCGACCTTTCCGACGGCGCCCGGGTCATCTTCGGTCCCGCCGGCCACGCCCTGCCGCAGCTGCGCATCGGCGTGAATGACGAGGGCTACCTTCAGGCGCTCGGCGACTTCGAAGAGCCCGTCGGCCCTGCCTTCTGGGAGCGCGGATGAGCACCAACGAGAACCACACCGCGACCTCAGCCGCCGAGCCGGCCGGTCGCACGCGCGGGAAGGCACCGGCCGGCGAGCGCATCGCCGACTGGGCCGACGGCCGACTGGGGATCTACTCCCTGGCCAAGGCCAACATGCGCAAGATCTTCCCCGACCACTGGTCGTTCATGCTGGGTGAGATCTGCCTCTACAGCTTCATCATCATCATCCTCACGGGTGTGTATCTGACGCTGTTCTTCCACCCGTCGATGAACGAGGTGGAGTACCACGGCACCTATGTGCCGCTGCAGGGGCAGCTGATGTCGGAGGCGTTCGCCTCCACGCTGGAGATCAGCTTCGACGTCCGCGGCGGTCTGCTCATCCGGCAGATCCACCACTGGGCGGCGATCATCTTCCTCGCCGGCATGTTCGTGCACATGATGCGCGTGTTCTTCACGGGCGCGTTCCGCAAGCCGCGCGAGATCAACTGGCTGTTCGGCTTCCTGCTGTTCGTCCTGGGCATGTTCACCGGTTTCACCGGCTACTCGCTCCCGGACGACCTGCTCTCCGGCACCGGTGTCCGCTTCACGCAGGGCGCGATCCTGTCCGTGCCGATCGTCGGCACGTACATCTCGATGTTCCTGTTCGGCGGGGAGTTCCCGGGCACCGACTTCGTGGCCCGCTTCTACTCGATCCACATCCTGCTGCTGCCGGGCATCATGCTCGGTCTGGTGGTCGGCCACCTGATCCTGGTCTTCTACCACAAGCACACCCAGTTCGCGGGCCCCGGCAAGAGCAACAAGAACGTCGTCGGCATGCCGCTGCTGCCGGTCTACATGGCCAAGGCCGGAGGCTTCTTCTTCCTGGTCTTCGGTGTGACCGCGGCGCTGGCCGGCATCGCGTCCGTCAACCCGATCTGGGCCCTGGGCCCCTACCGTCCGGACATGGTGTCCACCGGCGCCCAGCCCGACTGGTACATGGGCTTCGCCGAGGGCCTGATCCGTGCCATGCCGGGCTGGGAGATCAACCTGTGGGGTCACACGCTGGTCCTCGGCGTGTTCATCCCGCTGGTGCTCTTCGGTGTGTTCCTCGCGGCGATCGCGGTGTACCCGTTCATCGAGGCGTGGGTCACCGGGGACAAGCGCGAGCACCACATCCTGGACCGTCCGCGCAACGCCCCGACGCGCACCGCGTTCGGTGTCGCCTGGGTCACCGCCTACATGATCATGCTGATCGGCGGTGGCAACGACATCGTGGCCACGCACTTCCACCTGTCGATCAACGCGGTCACCTGGTTCGTCCGGATCGGCTTCTTCGCCGGCCCCGTCATCGCGTTCGTGGTCACCAAGCGGATCTGCCTCGGCCTGCAGCGCCGCGACCGGGACAAGGTCCTGCACGGTCGCGAGACCGGCACGATCAAGCGCCTGCCGCACGGTGAGTACATCGAGGTGCACGAGCCGCTCAGCCAGGAGCAGCTGCACACGCTCACCGCGCACGAGCAGTACAAGCCGGCCGAGATCGGCCCCACGGTCGACGAGAACGGCGTCCAGCGCAAGGTGAAGGGCTCCGAGAAGCTGCGCGCCAAGCTCAGTAAGGCGTACTTCGGCGAGGACGCCCAGATCCCCAAGCCGACCGTCGAGGAGTACAAGGAGATCACGAGCGGCCACGGCCACCACTGATCACTGCGTTCGCCACGCCACAGCGAAGGGCCCCCGTCCGGTGTTCGGACGGGGGCCCTTCGCCGTGCGCCGGGCTGGATAGGCTGGGGATCACACTCTCTTACGACACTCAGGAGCGGCTGATGAGCGCTGTGACCCCCGCTGGAGGCGACACCGCGGCGGGCCGTTCCTGGCCTCAGGTCCTGAACGCCCTGCTGGATGGACACGACCAGAGCGCCGAGGCGACCGCCTGGGCGATGGACCGGATCATGCGCGGCGAGGCCACCGACGCGCAGATCGCCGGGTTCGCGGTGGCGCTGCGCGCCAAGGGCGAGACGGTCGACGAGATCACCGGTCTGGTCCGGGCGATGTACGAGCACGCCAACGTCATCGAGGTCCCCGGCGCCACCGTCGACATCGTCGGCACCGGCGGCGACGGGGCGAAGACGGTGAACATCTCCACCATGTCCTCCATCGTGGTGGCCGGCACCGGCGCGAAGGTCGTCAAGCACGGCAACCGTGCCGCGTCCTCCGCCTCGGGCGCCTCCGACGTGCTGGAGAAGCTCGGTGTCAACCTGGAGCTCACCCCCCAGCGGGTGGCCGAGGTCGCCGAGGAGGCCGGGATCACCTTCTGCTTCGCGGTGAAGTTCCACCCGGCGCTGCGGCATGTGGCGGCCGCCCGCGGCCAGCTCGGCATCCGCACCACCTTCAACTTCCTGGGTCCGCTGACCAACCCCGCCAAGGTGAAGGCGCAGGCGGTCGGCGTGGCCGACGCGCGCATGGCGCCGATCGTCGCCGGGGTCTTCGCCGAGCGCGGCAACTCCTCCCTCGTCTTCCGCGGCGACGACGGACTCGACGAGCTGACCACCACCTCCACGTCCCGTGTCTGGGTGGTCCGCGACGGCAAGGTCACCGAGGAGACCTTCGACCCCCGCGAGGTCGGCATCGAGCTGGTCCCGGTGGAGGCGCTGCGCGGTGCGGACGCCTCCTACAACGCGGAGGTGGCCCGCCGGCTGCTCGACGGCGAGACCGGCCCCGTGCGTGACGCCGTCCTGCTCAACTCGGCCGCCGCGCTGGTGGCGTTGGCGCCGACGGACGCGCCGCTGGCCGAGCAGATCCGCGCCGGGATGGCGAGGGCCGCGGAGGCGATCGACTCGGGGGCGGCCAAGCGGGTACTGGAGCGGTGGGTGGCCGCGAGCAACGCGTAGCTGCGCGGGCAGCTCCGCTGGGGGAACCGCGTCGGCCGTCGATTGTCTGCGGCTTCGTCGTGGCTGGTCGCGCAGTTCCCCGCGCCCCCTCAAGGGCGTTGCCGGACTCGGTGTTCGGCAGCGCCCTTGTCCCGTTATCCGGACAGCGGTTGCGGGGCGGCGATCTTTTCGTCTAGGTTCCTGTACCAGGTCATGAGTGACAGTCATGAGGCCCCGGCCGACTGTCCGGCAACCCTCCGTCCGTGGCGGGGTGCCCCGGGTGAAGACCAGGTCGTACGGCAGCAGGGCCTACGGCAAGCGCGGACCCCTCGCGAAACCAGGGGTCCTGGGTCGTTCGAGGGAGTCTTCCGTGAGCAAGCGAATGCGTTAGGGCCGCAGAGCCCCGCCTCCGCATCCCCTTTTTCTCTCTTCTTCTCTCATCCTCACGGGAGTTCCGCCATGTCTGTCTCCACCGCTGCCGCCGATCAGTCCGTTTGTGCCCCTCTGCCCGTTCTGGGGCGGAACGTCACCGTCCCGCTCGTCACCGGTGGCGAGGTCGCCTACGCGGCCCTCGACTACGCGGCCAGCGCGCCCGCGCTCCAGCGGGTGTGGGACGACGTGGCGGCCTACGCCCCGTACTACGGGAGCGTGCACCGCGGTGCCGGGTATCTCTCGCAGCTGTCCACGGACCTGTTCGAGAACGCCCGCACGACCGTCGCCGAGTTCCTCGACTGCCGCGCCGACGACCAGGTGGTCTTCACCCGCTCCACCACCGACTCCCTGAACCTGCTGGCCCGCGCCCTGCCGGCCGGCTGCCAGGTCTTCGTGTTCGAGACCGAGCACCACGCCTCGCTGCTGCCCTGGCAGGACGCGGCCCAGGTCACCTACCTCAACGCCCCGCGCACCCCTCGGCAGGCCGTCGAGACCCTGGAGCGCGCCCTCGCCGACCGTGACCCCTACGGCCCGGCCCTGGTCTGCGTCACCGGCGCCTCCAACGTCACCGGCGAGCTGTGGCCGGTGCGCGAGCTGGCCGCGGCCGCGCACGCGCACGGCGCCCGGATCGTCCTGGACGCCGCCCAGCTGGCTCCCCACCACCCGGTGAGCGTGCGCGACCTGGACGTGGACTGGGTCGCCTTCTCCGGGCACAAGCTGTACGCCCCGTTCGGCTCCGGTGTGCTGGCCGGCCGCGCCGACTGGCTGCGCGAGGCCGAGCCCTACCTCGCGGGCGGCGGCGCCAGCCGCAAGGTCAGCCGCCGCGAGGACGGGGGCGTGGCCGTCGAGTGGCACGAGAGCGCGGCGCGGCACGAGGCCGGCTCCCCGAACGTCATCGGCGCCTACTCCATCGCCTCGGCCTGCAAGGCCCTGACCGAGGCCGGCTGGGACACCCTCGTCGCCCGCGAGCAGCACCTGATCGACAGGGTCCGTGAGGGCCTGGCCGAGGTGCCCGAGGTCAGGATCCTCTCGCTCTTCGGCGACGACGCCCCGCGGGTCGGCGTGATCTCCTTCGTCGTGGAGGGCTGGAACAGCTCCCACTTCGCCGCCGCCCTGTCCGCCGAGTACGGCATCGGCGTGCGCGACGGCCTCTTCTGCGCCCACCCGCTCGTCCGCACCCTGCTGGGCAGCGACCCCCAGACCCAGGGCGAGTGCGGCGCCCCCGAGGCCGCGCCGGGCGAGAAGTCCCTCAACGCCATCCGCGTGAGCTTCGGCGCGGGAACGCCGGACGAGCACGTGGAGCGGTTCGTGAGCGCGGTGAGGGAGCTGGTCACCGACGGCGCGAAGTGGACGTACCGGACGGAGGACGGCCGCTGCGTCCCGGCGGTCTGATCCGGGTGTCCTCAGGGGCGGCGTCCGCGGGGCGCGGGAACCGCGTCGTCAGGAATCCAGCCCGATGGCGAAAGCGGCCTCAAGGTCGTGCTGGGAGTACGTCCGGAAGGCCACATGCGTGTCCGTGGCCTCCACCCCCGGAATCTTGCTGATCCGGCCCGGAATGACCTCGGCCAGATCCTCGTGCTGCTTCACCCGCACCATGGCGATCAGGTCGTACGTGCCCGTGACGGAGAAGACCTCGCTCACGCTGTCCAGCGAGGCGATCTGCTCGGCGATCTCGGGGATCCGGTCCACGCTGGTCTTGATCAGGACGATCGCGGTGATCACGGCTGGTTCTCTCCCTCGGGGGCCGGAGCTGGGGCGGCCTTCACTTTAGTCGTACGACCGTGACGCGCCCACGCGTAGACGAAGCCCAGCCCGAAGCCCACCAGGTGGGCCAGATAGGCCACCCCCGGACCGTCGCCGGCCCGTCCCGCCGCCAGCCACTGCAGCGCGGCCCAGAAGGGCAGCACCACCCAGGCGGGGAACCGCAGCGGCAGGAAGAACAGGAACGGCAGCAGACTGGTCACCCGCGCCCGGGGGAACAGGCACAGGAACGCCCCGAGCACCGCCGAGATCGCCCCGGACGCCCCCACCAGCGACTGCCCGGAGCCGGCGTTGGCGGCCGCGTAGCCCAGCAGGGCGAGGTAGCCGCAGCCCAGATAGAAGAGGGTGAACTCCACGCGGCCCAGACGTTCCTCCGTCATCACCCCGAAGACGTAGAGGAACAGCATGTTGCCCAGCAGATGCACCCAGCTGCCGTGCACGAACAGGGCCGTCGCCGGGGTCAGCGCGGCCCTGGCGGAGCCCTCGAACAACTCGGCCGGGACCACTCCCCAGCGCCGGAAGTAGGCCCGCTGGGCCAGCATCAGCTCGTCACCGGTGCCGTACGCCGGATTCAGCCCCGAGGCGGGGCCGATCAGGAAGATCAGACAGCACAGTCCGATCAGCGCGTACGTCACCGGCGCCGCCGGGCGCCGCATCGCCCGGGCCGCCCGCCCGGCCGCCCCGTTCCAGTCTCCGATCATGAACACAGAGCATGGCGTAACCGGACGCATGCGCACAGATCGCCTCGCCGCCGTGGACACACGGGCATGGCGGCGTCGGCAGGCCGTAGGGTTACGAGCCACACGCGCCGCGCAGCCGGCGCATCACGGACACTAGAAGGAAGCGAACAGTCACGATGACGGTTCCCCTGCCGACCGCCACGACCCGGTGGCGCTGCACCCTGTGCGGCAACCTCACCCGCTTCGACGTGACCCGCTCGTCGAAGGTCGTGGAGTACGTCCACCTCGACCTGGCCGGCGAGCCGAGCGTGGAGGAGCGCGAGGTGGTCAGTGAGACCATCGAGTCGGTCCGCTGCCGGTGGTGCAACGCGGTGGACCAGGTGGAACTCGTGGACAGGCCGGGTGCCGGCTCCTGACGGGAGCGGGCCCCGCACAGGCATTGGGGTGTGACGGATGGTGGAGACCGCAGGCGGGGGGCCGGGCGACGGCGCCGCTGAGGTGCTCGACCGTCCGCTGCCCGACGGTGTGCGGCGCCGGGTCGTGCAGATCGTCTCGGACGGCTTCGGCGGGCTGACCGTCGCCGAACTGCCCGCACAGCTCAGGCAGTACGCCCGGTTCGCCCCGAACCGCCGAGCCAAGTTCGCGGGCAACGCGATGGCCGCCGCGCTGGAGACCGACCCGCTCTTCCGGCAGCGGATCGGCGAGAAGCTCCGCGAGGCCCAGCCCGAGCTGACCGGCGCGCTCGACTCCGGGGCGCCTCCGGCCGCGGCGGACCCGCTGGACGTGGCCGCCGCGGCCTACGTCCTGCGCCCCACCGGCTGGGTGAAGCTGGTGACGGCCGCCGGCGAGGAGGCCCAGCGCGCCGACGCCGAACGCGCCGACGAGGAGAGCCGGGCGGAACTGGAGCGGCTGCGCACCGAACTGGCCGCCGCGCGGGAGCACACCCGTACCGAGACCGAGCGGCTGCGCACCGAACTGGAAGCCGCTCGCAAGGAAGCCGAATCGCTTCACCGCAAACTCCGTGCCGCGCTCAGCGACGTCAAGCGCGGCGAGGCCGCGCTGCGCAAGGCGCAGGCCGAGATGGACGCCGTACGGGCCGACGGGCATGCGCAGGTGTCCGCCGCCGAGAGCGAGGCCCGGCGGCTCAAGGCGCGGCTGGGGGAGACCGAGGCCGCCCTGGAGGCCAGCCGCAAGGCGGCCCGCGAGGGGCGCAGCGTCGAGGACATGCGGGTGCGGCTGCTGCTCGACACCGTGCTGGACGCGGCGCAGGGGCTGCGCCGGGAGCTCGCCCTGCCGCCGGTGTCGGTGCGGCCCGCGGAGACCGTGGACGCCGTCGAGCCGGGGCGGATGACGCCGAAGGACATCGCCGCGCGGGCGCTGAGCGAGGACGACCCGGCGATCCTGGACCAGTTGCTGGCGCTGCCGCAGGCGCATCTGGTGGTCGACGGCTACAACGTCACCAAGACCGGCTATCCGCAGATGCCGCTGGAGAAGCAGCGCCTCAGGCTGCTCGGCCAGCTCTCGCAGCTCGCCGCGCAGACCGGGGCCGAGGTCACCTGTGTCTTCGACGGGGCCGAACTGGCCGCGCCGGTGCTGCTCGCGCCGCCGCGCGGGGTGCGGGTGCTGTTCTCCAAGCCGGGGGTCACCGCGGACGAGCTCATCCGCCAGCTGGTGCGGGCCGAGCCGCCGGGACGGCCGGTCATCGTCGTCTCCACCGACCGCGAGGTGGCCGACGGGGTGGCTCGGGCGGGGGCGCGGCCGGTGGCGTCGGCGGTGCTGCTGAAGCGGTTCTCGCGCGGCTGAGCCCGCACGGCGTATGCCCCATCGGCAACCTACGCACCATCGGCAACGTACAAGCGCATTGCCCGAATTGGGCTGTTCGTCACTCAACGTAGCGTCAAGCACGCATCACTGCACGTGAGTTGTGGGCAAAGAATGCGCTCCGTGAGGGAGTTTTTCGGTCGGGGATTTGAACTGATCACAATGAGGTCACTAGGTTTAGCCCTCGAATCTCCGATCGGGTGATCACTCACAAGAAGGAGTCCACCCTCGTGGCGTCCCACCGTCGACCCAAGCAGCCCAGTCGCGCACGTGTGACCGTGCTGACCACCGCAGCCGCCGCTGCCGTCGCCCTCGGCACCCAGGCCGCCAACGCGGCGCCGAGCGAGAAGCCGACCAAGGACGAGGTCAAGGCGAAGGTCGACAAGCTCTACGAGCAGGCCGAGCACGCCACGGAGAAGTACAACGGGGCCAAGGAGAAGCAGGGGAAGCTCCAGAAGGAGATCTCCACGATCCAGGACGACGTGGCCCGCGGCCAGGAGGAGCTCAACGAGCTGCGCGAGGGCCTGGGTTCGATGGCCAGCGCCCAGTACCGCAGCGGCGGTATCGACCCGTCCGTGCAGCTGTTCCTCTCCTCCGACCCGGACGACTACCTCGACAAGGCGTCCACGCTCGACCAGTTGAGCGCCCAGCAGGTCGACGCGCTGAAGAAGATCCAGGACAAGCAGCGCGAGCTCGCCCAGCAGCGCGCCGAGGCTGGCGAGAAGCTCAAGGACCTCTCCGCCACCCGCGAGGAGCTGGGCAAGAAGAAGAAGGAGGTCCAGGGCAAGCTCGCCGAGGCGCAGGAACTGCTCAACACCCTGACCGCCGAGGAGAAGGCCGCCCTCGCCGCCGAGGAGGAGCGGGCCAGCCGCTCCGCCGCCGAGCGCGTGGAGCTCGGCAACAGCGTGCCCGCCTCGGGCCGGGCCGCCGCGGCGTTCTCCGCCGCCCAGAGCAAGCTCGGCACGCCCTACGTCTACGGCGCCACCGGCCCGTCCGCCTTCGACTGCTCGGGCCTGACCTCCTGGGCCTACGCGCAGGCCGGCGTCTCCATACCGCGCACCTCCGAGGCGCAGGCCAACTACGGCACCCGGATCTACTCGCAGAGCGACCTCCAGGTCGGCGACCTGGTCTTCTTCTTCAACGACCTGCACCATGTGGGCCTGTACGCCGGCAACGGCCAGGTCATCCACGCCCCGCGCCCGGGCACGGTGGTCCGCTACGAGTCGTTCGGCACCATGGGCGGTCCCTTCATGTGGGGCGTCCGGGTCTGACCCGGCCCTTCATGATCGGGACACCGCAGCCGCCCGAACGGGCGAATCGCGCGGACGCGTTCTGACCCCACGCCCCGCCGCTGACCTGCGTCGGCGGCGGGGCGTCACCGTGCGTGCCCACGAAGGTCTTTGGCCGGTGCCCCGCCCTGGGGTTACTGTCTGCCGCGTTTCCAGCCAGCCAGTGGAAGGAGCGCGTCCCGTCGTGGGCTCTCACCGCCGCCTTGCACCGTCCGGGTTCGGCCGGGGGATCGGCGCCCTGTGCGCCGTGTCCGCCGCGGCCCTCGGCGCCGTACCCGCCGCCCCGTCCGCGGTGGCCGCGCCGCACGACGACACCCGAGCCGAGGTGGACCGCCTCTACGCGCAGGCGGAGAAGGCGACCGAGGCCTTCAACAAGGCCGACGAGCGCGCCGACGCGCTGCGCGAGCAGGTGAGCGACGCGCAGGACCGCATCGCCCGCCAGCAGGACCGCGTCAACACCATGCGGGAGGCGCTCGGTTCGCTGGCCGGCGCCCAGTACCGCTCCGGCGGCATCGACCCCTCCGTTGCCCTGCTGTTCGCCGACGACCCCGACGACTACCTGGACAAGGCCGCCGTCCTGGACCGGATCACCGCCCGCCAGGCCGGACAGCTGGAGGACCTCCAGGGCGCGCTGCGCGAACTGGCCCAGGAACGTGCGGAGGCGGCGGACCGGCTGGAGCAGCTGGAGCGCAGCCGCAAGGCGGTGGCCGCGCACAAGCGCGCGGTCGAGCGGAAGCTCGCCCGCGCCAGGGAACTGCTCAACTCCCTGTCCGAGGCCGACCGCGCCGCCTACGACCGCGCCTCCCGCTCCGGCCGCTCGGGCCTGCCCGACCTCTCCGGCGCCGCCCCCGCCTCGGGCCGCGCGGCCGCCGCCGTGGCCGCCGCCCAGTCGGCGCTCGGCAAGCCGTACGTGTGGGGCGCCAACGGGCCCGGCGGCTTCGACTGTTCCGGCCTGATGCAGTGGTCGTACGCGCAGGCCGGCGTCGCCCTGCCGCGCACCTCGCAGGGGCAGCGCTTCGCGGGCCGCCAGGTGCCGCTGTCCCAGGCGCAGCCCGGGGACCTGGTCACCTACCGCTCCGACGCCAGCCATGTGGGCATGTACGTGGGCAACGGCCAGGTGATCCACGCCCCCTACCCGGGCGCCCCGGTGCGCTACGACCCGGTCGGGATGATGCCGATCGCCTCGGTGACCCGGGTCTGATTCCGCCGGTCGGCCTTACGATCGGGACGATGGCTGGTCGAAGGCGGGTGCGGAGCGCGGGTGCCGCGGTGCTCTGCGCGCTGCTCCTCTCCCCGGCCGGCTGCGGGACCCCGGCGGACCGCGACGGCGTCCGGGCCGAGGTGCAGCGGCTGCTGGACCGGCGTGCCGAGGCGCTCGTCGAGCGGGACGCGACCGCCTGGCGGGAGACCGGCAGCCCGGTGCTCTACGACCGGCTGCGGGCCGTGCCGCTGGCCGACTTCTCCTACGAGGTGACCGCGGTGCGCCGGGACGGCGACACGGCCACCGCCGACGCCGAGCTCAGCTACCGGCTCACCGGCCATGACCCGGCGCCCGTCACCGCCGGCCGCACCGTGCGCCTGGTCCGCGGCGCGGACGGGCGCTGGCGGGTGACCTCCGACCGGCCCGCGCGCAAGACCGGGCAGCAGCTGTGGGACCAGGGCGAGGTGGCGGTCCAGCGCGGCCGGCACAGCATCGTGCTGGGTGTGGGCCGCTCCCGGCAGTCCCTGCGGGACTTCGCGGGCCTCGCCGACCGGGCGGTGCCGGCCGTGTCCGACGCCTGGGGCGGGGTGTGGAGCCGGCGGGTGGTGGTGCTGGTGCCCGCCTCGCTGGACGGCATGGCGGGGCTGCTGGGCTCACCGGCCTCCGCCTACCGGGGGATCGCCGCGGTGACCACCGGTGAGGTGGGCGGCTCGGGGCGGGCGCCCGCGGACCGGGTCATCGTCAACCCCGACGCGTACGGCCTCCTCGGCCCCACCGGCAAGCAGGTCGTGCTGACGCACGAGACCACCCATGTCGCCACCCGCGCCCACACCAGTGCCGCGACCCCGCTGTGGCTGTCCGAGGGCTACGCCGACTGGGTCGGCTACCGCGACACCGGGCGCACCCCCGCCGAGGCCGCGCCCGACCTGGCCGGCGCGGTGGCCGAGGGCCGGGTCCCGGACGCCCTTCCGGCGGACGGCGACTTCGGCTTCGACGGCGACTCGGCCGCGCTGGCCCGCGCCTACGAGAGCGGCTGGCTGGCCTGCCGGATGATCGCCGAGCGCTGGGGCGAGGAACGGCTGGGCGCGTTCTACCGTGCCGTGGGGGAGCACCGGCAGCGCGCCGGGGCGGTGGAGGGCGCGCTGGAGGAGGTGCTCGACACGACCCTGGAGGACTTCACCGGGGAGTGGCGGGAGTATCTGCGGGATCGGCTGGGCTGATCGAGGAGCCGCCGGAGCCGGTCGGGCGGCCCGCTCAGCGGGGCGGGTCGGGCAGCGGGGACCCGCCCCGCCGGTCCAGCAGCGCGATCGCCTCCTTGAGCCACTGCCGTTCCGCCGCGCCCGTCGCCCGCGCCACCCGCAGCATGCCCTGCCGGAACAGGTCGTCGGCCGCCTCGGCGGGCACGGGTTCGCCGCCCTCGTAGAAGAAGCTCGTCGGCGCTTCCAGGAAGTCCAGGCGCCGGCGCAGCACCGCCGCCTGTTCCCGGGGGTCCGGCAGATGGCGCAGGAAGGCCAGGACGGTGTTGAAGCGGACCTGGTCGCTGATCTCGGTCTGCTTCGGCCGGCGCAGCCGTTCCAGCAGGTCCTCGCGCCCCTTCTCGGTGAGGGACAGCACCCGGCGGGGGGCCGCGCCCGCGCCCTCCTCGGTGTGCTGCGCCAGCTTGCCCGCGGCGACCAGTCGGGTGATCGCCGGATACAGGGCGCCGTCGCTGACCGGGCGGACATGGCCGCTCAGCGCCCTGATGCGCTCCTTGAGCTCATAGCCGTGCAGCGGCTCCTCGGCGAGGAAACCGAGGATCGACAGCTCCAGCACCTTGCCTCCGGGGGGTCGCGGTGACGCCTTGTGGTGCGCCGGGACACCATGCTACCTCTTATCGAGCTATCTCGAATCGAGGTAGCTCGACAAGAGGGGGACGGATGGACGCTCATCGCAGGCAGCTGGTCTCGCTGGCCGGGCCGGTCTACGCGCAGTTCCTGACGTTCGTCGCGGCGGGCATCGTCAACACCGTCTGGGTCGCCCGGCTCGGCGGTCCGGCCGTGGCGGCGGTCGCGATGGCGACGACGGCGGAGAACGTGCTGCTCGGGGTGGCGCTCGTCTTCGGCTCCGGGACGACCGTCCTGGTCGCCCACGCCCGCGGTGCGCGCGACCCCGCCGCGGTGCGCGCGGCCGTGCGGGGCGGCTGGACGCTGTGCGCGCTGGTCACCCCGGTGGTGGCGGTGGGCGGCTTCCTGCTGCGGGAACCGCTGGCCCGGCTCGGTCTGGGCGAGGGCGCGGCGGTGCCTTTGGCCGCCGCCTACTTCGCGGTCTCCCTGCCGGGCATCGCCGTGTTCTTCGCCCAGCAGCTCGTCGACGGTCTGCTCAAGGGCGCGGGCGACACCCGGACGCCGATGCGGCTCTCCCTGCTCGCCAACGGGCTGATCCTCGTCGTCGACCCCTGGTTCATCCACCGCTACGGCGTCCAGGGCGCCGCCGTCTCCACCGTGCTGTGCCGCTGCGCGGCGCTCGCGGCCGCACTGGTCGCGGTGCGCCGCAACCCCGTGCTGCGGGAGGCGGCGCGGCGGCCGGGGCCGGCCCCGGGGGCGGTGCGGCGCACGCTGCGCACCGGGCTGCCGATGTCCGCCGACTTCACCGTGCGGCAGGCCGGGACGCTGGCGCTGGTGGCGGTCGTGGCGCGGCTCGGGGTGACCGAGGCGGCCGGGTACGCGATCGCCACCAAGGTCATGTTCCTGGCGACCATGGCCTGCTACGCGGTGCGGCAGGCCGCCGCCATCCACACCGCGCACACCCTGGGCCGGGGGCGGGACGAGCGGCGGGCGATCGGGCGGGCGGCCGTGCAGGTCTCCGGCGCCGCGGGGCTGGCGGCCGCGGTGCTGCTGGCCGCCCTCGCCCCCTGGCTCATGGCCGTCTTCGACGCGGAGCCCGAGGTGACCGGCGCGGGCGTGCTGTTCCTGCGCTGCGTCGGCCCCTATCTGCTGCTGATGGCCTGCTTCATCGCACTCGGCGGGGTCTTCGAGGGCAGCGGGGGAGCGGGGGCGCTGCTGCGGGTGACCGTCGTCGGCACGGCCGTGCAGCTGCCGCTGGCCTACGGTCTGTCGGGGCTCGGTCTGCCGGGTGTGTGCCTGGCGATGGCGCTGGCGATGGGGGTGCAGGGGGCGCTGGCCGCCGTGCTGTTCCGGCGGCGCGCGCGTCAGGAGGAGGAGACCGGGGTCTCCTTGGCGGGGGTCGGCTGACCGGGCGGCGCGGCCCGGCGGGAGCGGGCGGCGGTGGCCCGCCACAGCTCACGGGCGGCGAGCACGGCGGCGGCCACCAGCATGCCGTTGCGCACCACGAGCAGGGTCACCCCGAGGGTGTCGCTGGCGACGACGTGCGCGAACCAGATGGGGAACTCCAGCACCGTCACCAGCGACGCGGCCAGCACCAGCAGACCCGGCAGCCGCATCCGGCTCTCCCGGTAGCCGAGGCTCACCGCGGCCAGGCCGACCAGCCACACCATGTACTGCGGGCTGATGACCCGGCTGGTCACGGTGAACAGCAGCACCGCCGTGAACGCCGCGTCGGCCATGGTCGTCGCCGTGAACCGCACCGCCGCCAGCCGCCACAGCAGCAGCCAGCCCAGCGCCATGCCGGTCAGCGCCATCGCGGCCGTGCTCACCACACCGACGTAGGGCCCGAGGAACTCCACCGAACCGTAGTTCAGCAGCACCTGCCCCTCCCAGCCGTGGTGCCGGGCGACATGGAAGACCAGCGAGCCCAGCGACTCCACCTCCGTGCCCCGGTCCCGCTGGAAGGTCAGGAAGGCGAAGGCGCCCGGCATCGCCAGCGTGAACAGCGCCGCGATCCCCGCCGCCGTCCCCGCCGCCGCGACCCACGCCCGCCGCCGCACACAGCCCACCAGCAGCATCGCCGGCCACACCTTGAGCATCGCCCCGAACCCGGCCAGCGCCCCCATCAGCCGCGGCCGCCGGGCACCCGCGAGCAGCGCGGCGACCGCGACGGCGGTCACCATCACGTCGTAGCGGGCGTAGACGGTCGGGCCGAGCAGCGGTACGCCGATCACCCACACCCAGGCGCCGCGCCGCGTACGGCCCGGCCGCCGGCCGGCGAACAGCAGCAGGGCGAGGACGGCGAAGTCGGCGAGGAAGGCCAGCACGAAGAAGGCGTGCGCGTACTCCAGGAAGGGCAGCAGGGCCGGGGACAGGATCGCCAGCGCGGCGGCCGGCGGGTACTGCCAGGTCACGTCCTCCCGAGGGAACGTTCCCTCGCTCAGCACCTGGTACCAGCCGTGGTAGATGAACGACACATCGCTGGTGACGTCGGGGCCAGGGAAGACGAAGACCTTGAAGGCGAACAGCAGCAGCGCCAGCCGGGTCAGACCCCAGACCGCCAGCAGCCCGTACGCGCCCCGCCTGCCGTCCGTCCTGTCCACCTGAGCCCCACTTCGTCCGCCACCGTCCTGCGGGGCCATCGTCTCTTGGCCGCCCGTGCGCGGGCAGCGCGCCGCGGCCGTGGCCGAACCGCGAGTCTACGTTGGGTAAGGTCGGCGGCGATGCGCAAGACCCTGATCGTGACCAACGACTTCCCGCCCAGGCCGGGCGGCATCCAGGCGTTCCTGCACAACATGGCGCTGCGGCTGGACCCCGAGCGCCTTGTCGTCTACGCCTCCACCTGGAAGCGGAGCCGGGAGGGCCTGGAGGCGACCGCCGCCTTCGACGCCGAGCAGCCCTTCACCGTCGTACGCGACCGCACGACGATGCTCCTGCCGACGCCGGGCGCCACCACCACCGCGGTCCGCCTGCTGCGCGAGCACGGCTGCACCTCGGTGTGGTTCGGGGCCGCGGCCCCCCTCGGCCTGATGGCCCCCGCGCTGCGCAGGGCCGGTGCCGAGCGCCTGGTCGCCACCACCCACGGCCACGAGGCCGGCTGGGCCCAGCTGCCCGCCGCCCGGCAGCTGCTGCGGCGCATCGGCGACGCCACCGACACGATCACCTACCTCGGCGAGTACACCCGCTCGCGGATCGCGGGGGCCCTGAGCCCGGCGGCGGCCGCGCGGATGGTCCAGCTCCCGCCGGGCGTCGACGAGAAGACCTTCCACCCGGCCTCCGGCGGTGACGAGGTCCGCGCCCGTCTCGGCCTCACCGACCGCCCGGTGATCGTCTGCGTCTCCCGCCTGGTCCGCCGCAAGGGCCAGGACACCCTCATCCAGGCCATGCCCCGCATCCTGGCCGCCGAGCCCGACGCGGTCCTGCTGATCGTCGGCGGCGGCCCCTACGAGAAGGACCTGCGCCGCATGGCCGCCGAGGCCGGTCTCGGCGACTCCGTCCGCTTCACCGGTTCCGTCCCCTGGTCCGAGCTCCCCGCCCACTACGGCGCCGGCGACGTCTTCGCCATGCCCTGCCGCACCCGGCGCGGCGGCCTGGACGTGGAGGGCCTGGGCATCGTCTACCTCGAAGCCTCCGCCACGGGCCTGCCCGTGGTCGCGGGCGACTCGGGCGGCGCACCCGACGCCGTACTCGACGGCGAGACCGGCTGGGTGGTCAGGGGCGGCTACCCGGAGGAGGCGGCCGACCGCATCGTCACGCTCCTGGGCGACGCCGAGCTGCGCCGCAGGATGGGCGAGCGGGGCCGGGAATGGGTCGAGGAGAAGTGGCGCTGGGACCTGCTGGCGGAGAACTTGAAGACGCTGCTGTAGGGAGACGCCGTCCAGGGGCGCGGGGAGCCGCGCGACCAGCCACGGACGACGGAGAGCCGCGGTCGGACAAGCGGTGGCACCTCGGAAGGCGCCCCCACTTCCCGGAACCCGGAACTCGGCGCATGCTGCGCCCATGACCCCAAACCTGACGAGACGTCACATCCTGGGGATGGTCGCCCTGCAGACCGCAGCCACCCTCGGATTCACCCGCATCGGCCTCACCTCGGCCCGCGCCACCGAGCCGGACGCCGTCGAGTTCGCCCCGGCGATCGTCATCGGCTCCGGCTACGGCGGCGCGGTCGCCGCCCTCCGCCTCGCCCGGGCCGGCATCCGCACCCTGGTCCTGGAGATGGGCCGCCTCTGGAACACCCCCGGCCCCGACGGCAAGGTCTTCTGCTCCACGACCGCCCCCGACGAGCGCAGCATGTGGTTCCGCACCCGCACCGAGGCGCCGCTGGCCACCTTCCTCTGGCTGGACGTCGTCAACAAGGACATCACGCGCTATCCGGGCACCCTGGACCGCGTCCGCTTCGACCACATGTCGGTCTACGTCGGCCGAGGCGTCGGCGGCGGCTCCCTGGTCAACGGCGGCATGGCGGTCACCCCGCCCAAGCCGTACTTCGCCGAGCAGTTCCCCGCCGTCGACGCCGACGAGATGTACGGCACCTATTTCCCGCGCGCCCGCTCCATGCTGGGCGTCAACACGATCGACCCCGACTGGTTCGAGTCCACGGAGTGGTACCGCTTCACCCGGATCTCCCGCAAGCACGCGGCGCGGGCCGGACTGCGCACCACCTTCGTGCCGGGCGTCTACGACTTCGCGCACATGCGCCGCGAGGCCGCCGGCACCGCCCCGAAGTCCGCCCTGGCCGGCGAGGTCATCTACGGCAACAACCACGGCAAGCGCAGCCTGGACAAGACCTATCTGGCCGCCGCCCTCGGCACCGGCAACGTCACCGTGCACACCCTGGAGCGGGCCGCCTCGCTGCGCCGGGCGCCCGACGGGACGTACGTCCTGACCGCCGAACGCCTCGACAGCACCGGCACGGTCGTCGGGACCAGGGAGTACGGCTGCACCTACCTCTTCCTGGCCGGCGGCAGCCTCGGCACCACCGAACTGCTGCTGCGCGCCCGCGCCTCGGGCACCCTGCCCGACCTGGACCCGAGCGTCGGCGGCGGCTGGGGGCCCAACGGCAATGTGATGCTGGGGCGGGCCAACCACCTCTGGGACACCGTCGGCGAGAAGCAGTCCACGATGCCGGTCATGGGCATCGACGACTGGGCGAACCCCGCCAACCCGGTCTTCGCCGAGATCGCCCCGCTGCCCACCGGGCTGGAACACTGGGTCAGCCTCTATCTGGCGATCACCAAGAACCCGGAGCGGGCATCCCTGAGCTACACGGACGGCGCCCTGCGGCTCGGCTGGAGCGCCGCGCAGAGCGCCGTCTCGGCGGGCATGGCGAAGAACCTGTTCGACCGGATCAACGCGGCGAACTCCACGATCTACCGCTACGACCTGTTCGGCTCGTCCAACAGGGTCTTCGCCGCCGACTTCACGTACCACCCGCTGGGCGGCTGTGTGCTCGGCAGGGCCACGGACGCCTACGGCCGGGTCAAGGGCTACCCGCGGCTCTACGCCGTCGACGGCTCACTGGTGCCCGGCTCGATCGGGGTGAACCCGTTCGTCACCATCACCGCCCTCGCCGAACGCACCATGGCGCGGGTCCTCGAGGAGGACACCGCGCCATGACGTCTCGTCAGCAGGCCGCCTACTTGGCGTAGATCGCCTCGATCTCGGCGGCGTAGTCCTTCGCCACCACGTTCCGCTTCAGCTTCAGCGACGGCGTCAGGTGGCCCGACTCCTCCGTGAACTGGGAGGACAGAATGCGGAACTTCCGCACCGATTCCGCCTTCGACACCGCGGCGTTGCCGTCGTCGACCGCCGACTGGATCGCGGCCAGCAGGTCGGCGTCCTCGCGCAGCGACGCCGCGGTGGACCCCGCCGGCTTGCCGTGCTCGGCCGCCCAGCGGCCCAGGAACTCCTCGTCGATGGTGATCAGCGCGCCCACGAACGGCCGCCCGTCACCGACCACCATGCACTCCGCGACCAGCGCGTGCGCCCGGATGCGGTCCTCGATCACGGCCGGGGCCACGTTCTTGCCGCCCGCGGTGACGATGATCTCCTTCTTGCGGCCGGTGATCCTGAGGTAGCCGTCCTCGTCGAGGGTGCCGATGTCACCGGTGTGGAACCAGCCGTCGGCCAGCGCCTCGGCGGTCGCGCCCGGGTTGTTCCAGTACTCCTTGAACAGGTGCTCGCCGTGCAGCAGCACCTCGCCGTCGTCCGCGATGCGCACCACCGAGCCGGGCAGCGGCTGGCCGACCGTGCCGATCTTCTGCCGGTCCCAGGGGTTGAACGCGGTCGCCGCGCAGGACTCGGTCAGGCCGTAGCCCTCCAGGACCGTGAAGCCGATGCCGCGGAAGAAGTGGCCGAGGCGCTCGCCCAGCGGGGCGCCGCCGGAGATCGCGGCCTCGCCGCGCCCGCCGAGCACCGCGCGCAGCTTGCTGTAGACCAGCTTGTCGAAGACCTTGTGCTTGAGCTTCAGCCCGAAGGACGGGCCCGCCGGGGTGTCCAGCGCCCTGCTGTAGGCGATCGCGGTGTCCGCGGCCTTGTCGAAGATCTTGCCCTTGCCGTCCGCCTGCGCTTTGGCGCGCGCCGAGTTGTAGACCTTCTCGAAGACGCGCGGCACGCCCAGGATCAGCGTGGGCCGGAAGGACGCCAGCTCGTCGGTGAGGTTCTTGATGTCCGGGACACAGCCCAGCTTGATCGGCGCGATCATCGGCGCGACCTGCACCAGGCGCCCGAAGACATGCGCGAGCGGCAGGAACAGCAGCACCGAGCACTCGCCGGTGCGGAACAGCGGCCGCAGGCGCTCGACGACATTGCCGCACTCGGCGAAGAAGCTGCGGTGGGTGAGCACACAGCCCTTGGGGCGGCCGGTGGTGCCCGAGGTGTAGACGATGGTCGCCGGGTCGTCCGCCTTGGCGACCGAGCTGCGCTCCTCGACCGTCTCGTCGGCGACGTCCTGCCCGAGCCGGCCCAGCTCCTCCACACCGCCGGCGTCGATCTGCCAGACGTGCTTGAGGGCCGGCAGCGACTCGCGCACCGACTCCACGGCGGCCGCGTGGCCCGACTGCTCCACGATGCACGCGGTCGCGCCCGAGTCGGACAGGATCCACTGCACCTGCTCCGGCGAGCTGGTCTCGTACACCGGCACGGTGACCGCGCCCGCGCTCCAGATGGCGAAGTCCAGCAGCGTCCACTCGTACCGCGTGCGCGACATCAGGCCGACCCGGTCGCCCGGCTGCACACCGGCGGCGATCAGGCCCTTGGCGGCGGCCCGGACCTCGGCGAGGAACTGCGTGGCCGTCACGTCCTGCCAGCGGCCGGCGACCTTGCGGGCGATGACGGCGACATCCGGATGCTGCGCGGCGTTTCTGCGGACGATGTCGGTCAGATTCCCGTCCGCGGGGACCTCGTACAAAGCCGGAAGGCTGAACTCGCGCAAGACTGCTGCTCCTCATAGGGCGCCGGCGCCACGACGTTGTGTGATGCGACGGTGCGGTCCAAGGCTCGGGCGAGTGCTCGGGGATTCACAAGTTGAAAACCAGAGCACGACTGGACTGCCCGGACGTTACCCGCCGGTATGGCGGTTCCGACAGGGGGTCCCGGCGAGATGTTCGCTGCGTCACACGGATTGCTGTTCCTTCGCGCACAGTAGTCGACACCGTTCAGAACCAGCCAGTAACCCCAGGCCCGCCCGCCACTGTTCACCGGGGCCGCGCGCCGCCTACGCTTGATCGCCATGGCATCGACACGAGGCACGCACCGTGTACATGTGGTCAGCGACGTGCACGGCAACGCGGCCGACCTCGCCCGGGCCGGCGACGGCGCCGACGCCCTGATCTGCCTCGGCGACCTCGTCCTCTTCCTCGACTACGCCGACCACTCGCGCGGCATCTTCCCCGACCTGTTCGGCGCCGAGAACGCCCGCCGCCTCGTCGAACTGCGCACCGCCCGCCGCTTCGACGAAGCCCGCGACTTCGGCCGGCGGCTGTGGGAGGGCGTCGGCGACGACCGCGCCGCCGTGATCGAACGCGCGGTGCGCCGCCAGTACGCCGAATTGTTCGCCGCGTTCCCCACACCGACCTACGCCACCTACGGCAATGTCGACATGCCGCCGCTGTGGAAGGAGTACGCCGGCCCCGGCACCCGCGTGCTGGACGGCGAGCGCGTCGAGATCGGCGGCTGGACCTTCGGCTTCGTCGGCGGCGGCCTGCAGACCCCGATGCGCACGCCGTACGAGATCTCCGACGAGGAGTACGCGGCGAAGATCGAGGCCGTCGGCGAGGTCGACGTGCTGTGCACCCACATCCCGCCGGAGGTGCCGGAGCTCGTCTACGACACCGTCGCGCGCCGCTTCGAGCGGGGGAGCCGGGCGCTGCTGGACGCCATCCGCCGCACGCGCCCCCGCTACGCCCTGTTCGGCCACGTCCATCAGCCGCTGGCGCGGCGGATGCGGATCGGGGCCACGGAATGCGTCAACGTCGGACACTTCGCGGGCACCGGGAGGCCCTGGGCGCTCGAATGGTGACCGGTGGCGCGCGGTAGCCTTCACGCTGCACATACGTGCGCACCACGATCTCTTGCCGGACCGCATCTGGAGGAGCCACAGCGATGGCGGAACACACCAGCTCGAGCATCACCATCGAGGCGGCGCCGGCCGACGTCATGGCGGTGATCTCCGACTTCGCGCGTTACCCGGACTGGACCGGCGAGGTGAAGCAGGCGGAGGTCCTGCGGACGGACGAGCAGGGGCGGGCCGAGCAGGTGCGGCTCGTCATGGACGCGGGGGCGATCAAGGACGACCAGGTGCTGGGGTACACCTGGACCGGGGAGCACGAGGTCTCCTGGACGCTGGTGAAGTCGCAGATGCTGCGGTCCCTCGACGGGTCGTACGTGCTGAAGCCGGCCGGGGCGGGTTCGACCGAGGTGACGTACTCGCTGACGGTGGATGTGAAGATCCCGATGCTCGGGATGATCAAGCGGAAGGCCGAGAAGGTCATCATCGACCGGGCGCTGGCCGGCCTCAAGAAGCGGGTCGAGTCCGGGGCCAAGTAGAGGTCCTCCGCCGTCGCGGGCCGCGGGCGCGCCGTGGCCGGTCGCACGGTTCCCCCCGCCCCCGGCGGCACCTCCGTTACCGTTCACTCCCATGCGCACCATCCTGATCTTGGGTCCTGGCGGGAGCGGCCGTACGACCGTCGCCGCCGCCACCGCGCTCGCCGCTGCCCGCGCGGGGGCCCGTACGCTCCTGCTGAGCGCTGACCGCGGGGACACCCTCGGCGCTGTGCTGGGCACCGCCACGGGACCGGCCCCGACGCAGGTGGAGACGCGGCTCACCGCATGGCGACCGGACCCTGCCGCCGGTTTCCGGGAGGACCTGGCCGCGCTGCAGGAGCGGGCCCTGGCCGGGCTCGATCTGCTCGGGGCCACCCGGCTGGAGGGCGACGAGATCACACCGCTGCCCGGTGCGGAGGAGCTGAGCCTGCTGCGGGCCCTGCGCGACGCGGTGCTGTCCGAGGCGCACGACCTGGTCGTCGTCGACATGCCGCCGCTCGACCGGGCGCTGGCCCTGCTGTCGCTGCCCGAGGAACTGCGCCGGTATCTGCGCCGGCTGCTCCCGCCCGAGCGGCAGGCCGCCCGCGCCCTGCGGCCCCTGCTGGGCAAGCTCGCCGGGGTACCGATGCCCGCGGAGTGGCTGTACGAGGCGGCGGCGCGCTGGGACGTGGAGCTGGCGGCGGTCGAGGCCGTGCTGGCGGACCAGGACACCTCCCTCCGGCTGGTCGCCGAGCCCACGCCCGCCGGTGCCGACGCCGTCCGCTCCGCCGCCCTCGGGCTCGCCCTGCGCGGCCGCCGGCCCGGCCCGCTGGTCGCGAACCGCACACTCCCCGAGTCCGAGGCGGCCCCCGGCAGCTGGCTCGCCGGACCCGTGGCCCAGCAGCGCAAGGTGCTGGAGGAGTGGCAGGGGGCCTACGACGTGCGGCCCGTCGCCCACCTGGGCCGCGATCCGCGCGGCACCGACGACCTGGCCCGGCTGGCGCCGCCCGGCGCCGGGGACCGGGCCGCCGCCGTCGAGTGGCCGGTCGTCGACCGGCTCGCCGAGGACGGTCACCTGGTCTGGCACATCCCGCTGCCCGGCGCCCACCGCGACGACCTCGACCTGGTCCGGCGCGGCGACGACGTCGTGCTCAGCGTCGGCCCGTTCCGGCGGATCGTTCCGCTGCCGTCCGCGTTGCGCCGCTGCACCGTGGACGGGGCGAGCCTGCGCGAGGGGGAGCTGCGCATCCGGTTCACGCCGGACCCCGGACTGTGGCCGGCAGGGCGGTGAACGCGGGGCGCCCGTTCGGGTAACGTCGGAAGGACGAACCGTAGTCAGGAGCCCGCCATGAGCGAAGAGCACCCCACAGCGGGGGAGCGCCCGGCCGACGCCGACGCCTGGTCGACGGCGTGCGCCGAGGATCTCGCGGCGGAGCGGGCCCGGCGCCGGGAACGCGGCGGCCCGCCCCCCGGCTCGGCCGCCGAGGAGCTGCGCAAGCTCGTCGACACCGTCGCCGACAAGCTGTCCGGGCTCCAGTCGCCACTGCTCGGCGCGGTCGCCGGACCCGCCGCCCAGCAGGTGGTACGGCAGGTCGTCCAGCAGGCCAAGGCCGCCGTCGACCCCGTCATCGAGCGCAACCCCGAGGTCTTCGACCACCTCGCCACCGCCGGCCAGGAACTGCTCGCCGCCTACCGCTCCGCCGTCCAGGCCCAGGAGAAGCGCTGGACCGCCGGTACAGCGGACTTCGAGCGGGACCCCGACCGCGGTGAGGACAGTGGTCCATCAGGCGAACGCATCGACCTGGACTGACGGCCTCCTCGGGTACGGTTGGCCGTAGCGGGGCTCGACCGAAACTGAGGGATTCATGGGACTCACCATCGGCGTCGACATCGGCGGCACGAAGATCGCGGCCGGCGTGGTCGACGAGGAAGGCAACATCCTCTCGACCTTCAAGGTGCCGACCCCGGGCACGCCCGAGGGCATCGTGGACGCGATCGCCTCCGCGGTGGAGGGTGCGCGCGCCGGTCATGACATCGTCGGCGTCGGCATCGGCGCCGCCGGCTACGTCAACCGCCAGCGCTCCGAGGTCTACTTCGCGCCCAACATCGACTGGCGCAACGAGCCGCTCAAGGAGAAGGTCGAGGCGCGCGTCGGCCTCCCCGTGGTCGTGGAGAACGACGCCAACGCCGCCGCCTGGGGCGAGTACAAGTTCGGCGCCGGCAAGGGCCACCGCAACGTCATCTGCATCACGCTCGGCACCGGCCTGGGCGGCGGCATCATCATCGGCAACAAGCTGCGCCGCGGCCACTTCGGTGTGGCCGCCGAGTTCGGCCACATCCGCATGGTGCCGGACGGCCTGCTGTGCGGCTGCGGCTCGCAGGGCTGCTGGGAGCAGTACGCCTCCGGCCGCGCCCTCGTCCGCTACGCCAAGCAGCGCGCCAACGCCACCCCGGAGAACGCCCAGATCCTGCTCGGCCTGGGCGACGGCACCCCCGAGGGCATCGAGGGCAAGCACATCTCCATGGCCGCGCGCCAGGGCTGCCCGGTCGCCGTCGACTCCTACCGCGAGCTGGCCCGCTGGGCCGGCGCGGGCCTCGCCGACCTGGCCTCCCTGTTCGACCCGTCCGCCTTCATCGTCGGCGGCGGCCTCTCCGACGAGGGCGAGCTGGTCCTCGACCCGATCCGCAAGTCCTACAAGCGCTGGCTGGTCGGCGGCAACTGGCGTCCGGTGGCCGACGTGATCGCGGCCCAGCTGGGCAACAAGGCGGGCCTGGTGGGCGCGGCCGACCTGGCCCGCGAACCCGACCCGATCATGTGACGTTCCTCTTCGGACGCCGGGCGACTGCGCCCACCCAGGGGCGCGGGGCGGGACACACATGCGGCTGCCGCCGCGTGGGCGCGACAAGCCACGACGAACCGGCAGTCGCGCACCTGCCTCGCGCCCCGCGTCATCGGGCGTACATTGACCGGCATGGAGCCGCTCCCCAACTCCCGCACCGAGCCCGATGGTTCCGCAGTCGTCCGCGTCCTCAGTTACAACATCCGGTCGATGCGCGACGACACCTCCGCGCTGGCCCGGGTGATGCGTGCCTGCGACCCTGATCTCGTGCTGGTGCAGGAAGCACCGAGATTCTTCCGCTGGCGCAAGAAACTCGCCCGCCTGGCCCGCGCCGCGGACCTGCTGATCCTCTCCGGCGGCGCCCCCGCCGCCGGCCCCGCGCTGCTGTGCAGTCTGCGCACCACCGTCGAGCACACCGAGGACGTCCTGCTCCCGCTCACCCCCGGCCACCATCGCCGCGGCCTGTCCACGGCGGTCGTCCGCTACGGCGCCGCCCGGCTCGGCGTGATCAGCTGCCACCTCTCCCTGGACAAGGCCGAGCGCCACGAGCAGTGCGGCATGCTCCTGGACCGGCTCGCCGCCCTCGACGCGCCCCACGCGATCGCGGGCGGTGACATCAACGACCGCCCGAACGGCACCGGCTTCCAGCGGCTCGCGGCACAGCTCCAGGACTGCCACGCCGTCGCCCCCTGGGGCTCCCCGTACAGCTGGATCCGCGACGAGCCCCACCGCCGTATCGACGCGATCTTCGCGACGAAGGGCGTGGAGGTGCTCGGCTGCGGGGTGCCCGTGGACCTGCCGGGCGTCACCGCGGACGACCTGAGGGCGGCCACGGACCATCTGCCGGTCCTGGCCGCCCTCAGAATCCCGGCGGGTTGAGCGTCAGACGACGGCCCCGCGCCCCGGGTCGTCGTCCTCGTCGTCGTCCGTGCGCATGCGCGCCACCAGCGTGACGAAGCCGCCCAGGAAGCCGCCGATGCAGACGGTGGTCAGCCACCAGGTCATCTCCCAGCCCAGCAGCACCGCGAGCAGCAGCAGCACCGGGCCGCCGACCACACCCAGCCAGGCGAACTTGGCGGTCGTGTCGGCCGCGGGCAGCGGCGGCGGCTCCGGCGGCACGAAGTGGCCCTCGTCGTCCTCGCCGAGGTCGTCCTCCGACGGCTCGGCGACCGAGTAGTCGCGCGGGCCGACGCCGGGGGCGAAGGACACCGAGCTGCCCAGCGGCTTGGGCGCCGCCTCCTGCTGCGCGGCGGGAGCGTCCTCGTCCGCGTCGTCCCCGTCGTCCCCGTCGTTCGTCGCGGCCTCCAGCAGCGCCAGGTCCTCCACCGACTTGAACGGCTTCGCGCCCGGCGGGTCCGGCGGCTCCTCGCCGTACCCGGCGACGATCGCCGCCCACGCGGCGTCCTCGTCGAAGGGCACGCCCTGCTCCTGCGGGCCGGCGCCTTCGCGCTCCTCCCGGTCTCTGCTCTCGGAGTCGTGCTCAGCCACCTGCGGCCGTCCCTTCCTTGCCGACACTGGGTGCGAGCCGGCCCATGAACCCGTAGCTCTCCTTGAAGATCCGGTCCGCGTCATGGTCCAACGTAGCGACGTGGTAGCTCTGTTCCAGCAGCAGCTCGGTGACGTCCGTGGAGGACACCCGGCTGAGGATGCGGGCCGAGTCGGCGGGCGGCACGACATGGTCCTGCGGGCTGTGCAGCAGCAGCAGGGGCTGGGTGACCTGGGGCAGCTCGGCGTCGACGACCCGGAAGAACCGCCGCAGGGAGTGCGCGGCGTGCAGCGGCACCCGGTCGTAGCCCACCTCGACGCTGCCCGGCTTGGCGATGTCGCTGGCGATGCCGCGCGTGGTGCGGACGAGATGCCGGGCCACCGGAAGGGCGTACGCCGACAGGCCGTGCACCTTGTTCGCCGGGTTGACGACGACGATGCCCGCCACCGCGTCGCCGTGCCGGGCGGCCAGGCGCAGGGCGAGGGCGCCGCCCATCGACAGACCGCACACGAAGACCTGGGCGCAGCGCTCGGTGAGGGCGCGCAGCTCGCGGTCCACCTCCGCGTACCAGTCCTGCCAGCCGGTGAGCTGCATGTCCTCCCAGCGCGTGCCGTGGCCCGGCAGCAGCGGCAGGGACACGGTCAGACCGCGCTCGGCGAGGAACTGGGCCCAGGGGCGCAGCGACTGCGGGGAACCGGTGAAGCCGTGGCACAGCAGGACGCCGACCTCACCGCCCTCGTGGCGGTACGGCTCGGCTCCGGGAAGGACCGGCACCTTCGGTCTCCTTGTTCGTGAGAAGGCAGCGTTCGGAGAAGGCAACGTGCGTGAGAAAGCCAGCGTGGGCTTCACCGTACGCGACCGCACTGACACCGACCAGGGTCGTCGGGCCACTCGCGCGACCTTGGGGTTAAGGTCTGTTCGACAGACACAGGAGGCACTCGGTTGTTGTACGGCGCGATGAAGGTCACCGTCGGGGGTTCGCTGAAGCTCGTCTTCAGGCCCTGGGTGGAGGGCCTGGAGAACGTTCCCGCCGAGGGCCCCGCGATCCTCGCGAGCAATCACCTCTCGTTCTCGGACTCCTTTTTCCTGCCCGCGGTGCTCGACCGCAAGGTGACGTTCATCGCGAAGGCCGAGTACTTCACCACGCCGGGCGTCAAGGGCCGGCTGACGGCCGCGTTCTTCAAGGGCGTGGGCCAGCTGCCGGTGGACCGCTCCGGTGCGCGCGGCGCGGGGGAGGCCGCGATCAAGAGCGGCATCGAGGTGATCGAGCGCGGTGAGCTGTTCGGCATCTACCCCGAGGGCACCCGCTCGCCGGACGGGCGCCTCTACCGCGGCAAGCCCGGCGGCCTCGCGCGCGTGGCGCTGGCCACCGGCGCCCCGGTGATCCCCGTCGCCATGATCGACACCGAGAAGATCCAGCCGCCCGGCAAGGTCGTCCCCAAGGTCATGCGCCCCGGCATCCGCATCGGCAAGCCCCTGGACTTCAGCCGCTACCACGGCATGGAGCACGACCGGTTCGTCCTGCGCGCGGTGACCGACGAGGTCATGTACGAGATCATGAAGCTCTCCGGCCAGGAGTACGTCGACATGTACGCGACGGCCGCCAAGCGGCAGATCGCGGAGGCGGCCAAGGCGGAGAAGGAGGCCGCGAAGGAAGCGGCCAAGGCGGCCAGAAACAGCGCCTAGGGAGAGCCTGGGCTCGGGGGTGGGTGGCCGGTGGCCAAGCGCGAGAGAGTCATGAGGATGTCGGTCGAGCTGCCGCTGTGGCGCGCGCTCGCCGGCTTCCGGGTGCTGACCATGCTGTACGCGGTCGGCCTGTTCGGCACCGCCCACGACGAGTTCACCCGCCCCTGGCTCGCCGTCGGCTACTACGCGGTCCTCGTGGTGTGGACCCTCGCCACCCTGCCCCGCGTACAGAACGCGGCGAGCTGCACCAGGCGCTTCCTCGCCGTCGACCTGACGATCGCCCTCACCGGCATCCTGATCACCCCGCTCGCCGACACCGCCGAGCGGGTCGCGGACGGCGGGCCGACGCTGCCGTCGATATGGACCGCCGGTTCGGTGCTCGCCTTCGCGATCAAGGGCGGCTGGCGCTGGGCGGCCGGCGCCTCCACGGCGGTCGCCGTCGCCAACCTGATCGAACGCGGCACGCCCGCCCGCGACACCGTCCACAACGTCATCCTCGTCTGGGTCGCCTCCATCGCCATCGGCTACGTCGTCGAGGTCGCCCGCGCCTCCGAGCGCACCCTCGCCCGCGCGCTGGAGATCGAGGCCGCGACCCGGGAGCGGGAGCGGCTGGCGCGGGACATCCACGACAGCGTGCTCCAGGTGCTGGCCATGGTGCAGCGGCGCGGTGCGGTCATCGGCGGTGAGGCCGCCGAGCTGGGGCGGCTGGCCGGTGAGCAGGAGGTCGCGCTGCGCACCCTGGTCTCCGGCGGACTCGGCCGGGTCTCGCGGGTGTCGGAGAACGCCGCCGAGGGGGCCGTCGTACGGGTTGTGGAGGAGCCGGACGCCGACGGTCCGGTGGATCTGCGGTCGCTGCTGACGCCGTTCGCGTCGGCCCGGGTCAGCTTGGCCGAGCCGGGCGCCCCGGTGCCGATGGAGCCCGCGGCGGCCCGGGAGCTGGCGGCGGCGGTCGGCGCGGCCCTGGACAATGTGCGGCAGCACGCGGGGGACGGCGCCCGCGCCTGGATCCTGGTGGAGGACTGGCCGGACGAGGTGATCGTGACCGTCCGCGACGACGGCCCCGGCATCCCGGAGGGCCGGCTCGCGCAGGCCGAGGGCGAGGGCCGGATGGGCGTGGCCCTGTCCATCCGCGGGCGGCTGCGCGATCTCGGCGGCAGCGCCGAACTGGTCTCCGTCCCCGGCCAGGGCACGGAGGTCGAGCTGAAGGTACCGAAGGTCCCACGGGGGAAGGCAGGCAGGACATGAGCGCACAGGGCCCGATCAAGGTGATGGTGGTCGACGACCACCCCATGTGGCGCGACGCGGTCGCCCGCGACCTGGCCGAGGCCGGTTTCGACGTGGTCGCCACCGCGGGCGACGGCGAGCAGGCCGTACGCCGCGCCCGGGCCGCCGCCCCCGACGTGCTGGTCCTCGACCTCAACCTGCCGGTCAAGCCCGGCGTCCAGGTCTGCAAGGAGCTCGTCGGGCACAACCCGGCGCTGCGGGTGCTGGTGCTGTCCGCCAGCGGCGAGCACGCCGATGTGCTGGAGGCGGTGAAGTCCGGCGCGACCGGCTACCTGGTGAAGTCGGCGTCCACCGAGGAACTGCTGGACGCCGTGCGCCGCACCGCCGCGGGCGACCCGGTGTTCACGCCCGGCCTCGCCGGCCTCGTCCTCGGCGAGTACCGGCGCCTGGCCTCCGACCCCGCCCCCGCGCAGGGCAGCGGCGCCGCCGACGCCGACACCCCCCGCCTCACCGACCGCGAGACCGAGGTGCTGCGGCTCGTCGCCAAGGGCCTGAGCTACAAGCAGATCGCCGAACGCCTGGTGATCTCGCACCGCACGGTGCAGAACCACGTCCAGAACACCCTCGGCAAACTCCAGCTCCACAACCGCGTCGAACTCGTCCGCTACGCCATAGAGCGCGGCCTCGACGACGAGTGATCCCGGCGTCCCGCCGATCACGCCGGATCCCCCGCCCCCGGCCGGGTTTCACCGGAAAGGGCCCGGCCGGGCCATGCCGAAGTGACCTGCGTCACGGCTAGCGTGCTGCCGTACGGCACTCGCAGATTCGGCAACCGCGGCGAAGGGACATTTCCATGCGGGTCGGAGTACTGACCGGAGGCGGCGACTGCCCCGGGCTCAACGCCGTCATCCGCGGCATCGTCCGCAAGGGCGTCCAGGAGTACGGCTACGAGTTCACCGGCTTCCGGGACGGCTGGCGCGGGCCCCTGGAGGGCGACGTCACACGTCTCGACATCCCCGCCGTGCGCGGCATCCTGCCCCGCGGCGGCACCATCCTCGGCTCCTCGCGCACCAACCCCCTCCGGCACGAGAACGGCGTCCGGCGGATCAAGGAGAACCTCGGCAAGCTGGAGGTCGACGCCCTGATCGCCATCGGCGGCGAGGACACCCTCGGTGTCGCCGCCCGCCTGGCCGACGAATACGGTGTGCCCTGCGTCGGCGTGCCCAAGACGATAGACAACGACCTGTCGGCCACCGACTACACCTTCGGCTTCGACACCGCCGTCGGCATCGCCACCGAGGCCATCGACCGCCTGCACACCACCGCCGAGTCCCATATGCGGGTGCTGGTGGTGGAGGTGATGGGCCGGCACACCGGCTGGATCGCCGTCCACGCCGGGCTCGCGGGCGGCGCCAACGTCATCCTCATCCCCGAGCAGCGCTTCGACGTCGACCAGGTGTGCGCCTGGGTCACCTCCCGCTTCAAGGCGTCGTACGCCCCGATCGTCGTCGTCTCCGAGGGCGCCATGCCCAAGGGCGGCGAGGCGGTCCTCAAGGACGACTCGCTGGACTCCTTCGGGCATGTGCGGCTGTCCGGCATCGGCGAGTGGCTCGGCCGGGAGATCGAGCGGCGCACCGGCAAGGAGGCCCGCACCACCGTCCTCGGGCATGTGCAGCGCGGCGGCACCCCCAGCGCCTTCGACCGCTGGCTCGCCACCCGCTTCGGACTGCACGCGATCGACTGTGTGCGCGACGGCGACTTCGGCAAGATGGTCGCGTTGCGCGGCACGGACATCGTGCGCGTGCCCATCGCCGAGGCGACGGCACGGCTGAAGACGGTCGACCTGAAGCTATACGACGAGGTCGGCGTCTTCTTCGGCTGACTGGGGCCTCGGCCGAGGCCGTCCTCGGCCCGGCGTGTGCCGCGGCCGGCGGACAGGGGGGGAGTCGGGATGGCGGGACTGTTCGACCGGCTGGGACTCGGCGTGCTGCTGGAACGGCACAAGGAGGACCTGGCCGGCGTGTGGCCCGCCGTGCGCGACGGCGCCGAGCCGCCCCCGCCGGGCCCGCGCCGGCTCGCCGGACTGACCCTCCTGTTACGCACCGCGGCCAGGGCGGGCGGCGGCGAAGGGACACCGGAACAGGCGGTGTTCTGGCTCACCGCCGCCCTGCTGCACCGCGCGCTCCCCGACGCCGTCCCACCGGCCCTGCGCACCCTCGTCGACCCCCGCGCCGCCCTCGACGAGGACACCGCCGCCTACGCGGGCCGCACCTGCGCCCTGCTCGGACAGCGCGCCCTCGCCGCCGACACCCCCGACCCCCTGCGCCGCTGGTGCCTGGACGCCGCCCTGCTGCTCGGCAGCCGCTGTCTGCGCGGCCGGCCCGCCGACGACCCGCTGCTCAGCGCGGTCCACGAGGTCCTCTCCGACGCCGCCGCCCAGCGCTTCCGGCTCAGCGGCGACAGCGCCGACGAGGACACTGCCCTCCGCCACGCCCGCGCCGCCCTCGACAGGGCGGGCCCGGCCGACCGCCCCCGGCAGGGCGGACGCCTCGCCGCCCTCCTCACCGCACGCGCCTCCCGCACCCGCGACTCCACCGGCATGCGGGACGCCGTCGACCTGGCCCGCACCGCGCTGGCCGCCCTGGACCCGGCGAGCCCCCAGTGGCTGGGCCAGGCGGCGATGACCATGTCGACGTACCTGACCGCCACCGCCCCGGAGAGGACGGACGTCACCCTCATCGACGAGGCCCTCGCCCTCCAGCGGACCATGGCCGACCACCCCCTGTACCCGCGCATCGCCGCACGGATGCGCGGCGCCCACGCCGACCTGCTCGCCCAGCGCTTCGCCCGCCGCCGCGACCCGCACATCCTCCAGGAGGCCGTCGCCGCCTACACCGACCTCTACGCCGCCGACCCCGCCCGCTACGCCGCCGACCTCGGCCGCCACCTCCAGTACCGCTACCAGATGCGCGGCGACGCGGCCGACCGCCGCCGGGCCCTGGACCTGATGGCCGAGGGCCTTGCCGGACCCCACCCCTCGCACGAGGCGGCGACCTCCTTCTGCGCCGCCAGCGTCCACGAGTACCGCGAGACCGCCGACCCCGGTGTCATCCCGCGCGCCTGCGACCTGCTCGCCCGGCTCACCGCACCCGGCGGCCGCTACGCCGAGGACTCCCTGGTGCTCGCCGCCCACTGCGACGTCCTCCTCGCCGACAGCGAACACGACCCGGAACCGGACCACGGCCCCGCCGAGGCCGTCGCCCGGCGTGCCGTCGCCGCCGCCCGCGAACCCCTGCACCGCTCCGCCGCCCTGGCCCGGCTCGGCGGCGTGCTGGTCTTCCGCTACCGCGCCACCGCCGACCTCGCCCTCCTGGACGAGGCCGTCGCCCACTGCCGCGAGGGCCTTGCGGTGCTGCCGCCCGGCGCCGAGGTGCCCGAGCAGCTTCTCGGCAACCTCCTGCTCGCCCTCAGCGAACGGCACGCCCGCACCCGGCACCTCGCCGCCCTGCGCGAGGCCATCGACGCGGCCCGGCAACTCGCCGACCGCACACCCGAGTTCGGGGCGGAGTTCCCGGTCGCCCTCGCCAACCTCGTCACCCTGACCGTCGAGTACGCCCGGCAGTCCGGCGACAGCGGCGAACTCGACCGCGCCCAGCACCTCGTGGAACGCGCCCTGGCCACCACCGCCCCCGGCCACGCCTGGCGCGCCGCCCTGCTCAACGCCCTCGGCTCCGTCCTGCTCGCCCGCACCCGGCTCCCCGGCGCCACACGCGAGACCGCCGAGGCCGCCGTACGCCACTACGAACAGGCCCTGAGCGACGCCCCCGACGACCCCCGGCGCAGTGTGATGCTCCACGGCAACCACGCCTACGCCCTGTGGATGCGGCACCGGCTCGGCGGCGACCGGGCCGACCTGGAGCGGGCGCTGGAGGGCGCGCGGGCCACCGCCCGCATGCTGCCGCCCGGCGATCCCCGCCAGGGCGTGGCCCGTGCCGTGTACGCGCGGATCCTCTCCGACACGGCCCGCGCCGACGGCACCGTCCGTGAGGAGGCGGCCGAGGTCAACGCCCTGCTGGCCGCGGACCCCGCCCAGCCGGTCGCCCTGCGCACCGCCGCCGCGCTGCAACTGGCCACCGTGGCCCAGGAGACCGGCGACATCCGGCGCGCGCTGGACGCCGCCCGCACCGCCGTCGGACTCCTGCCGCTGCTCGCCTGGCGCGGCACGGACCGCTCCGACCAGGAGGAGCTGCTGGGCGGCATGGCCCCGGCCGGATCCTTCGCCGCCCAGCTGGCCCTGGCCGCCGGGGAACCGGCGACGGCCCTGGAGCTGCTGGAGGCGGGCCGCGGGGTGCTCGCCGCCCAGGCCCTCGAACTGCGCGGCGAGACACGGGACCTGGCCGCCGCCCACCCCGCCCTAGCCGCCCGCCTCGACGAGCTGCGCCGGGCCCTGGACGGGGCCGCCGCCGAGAGCCTGTCCGGCGAGGCCGCCGACCGCCGCCACCGGCTGGCCCGCGCATGGCAGGAGACCGTCGACGACATCCGCACCCGCGACGGCTTCCAGGACTTCCTGCGCCCGCCGACGGCCGGCCGGCTGCTGCGGGCGGGCGCCGAGGGCCCGGTCGTCGTCGTCACCGTCGGACCGGAGCAGCACGGCGGCCACGCCCTGCTGCTGGACGGCCACG
Source organism: Streptomyces sp. enrichment culture (assembly GCF_964272895.1). Classification (GTDB taxonomy): domain Bacteria; phylum Actinomycetota; class Actinomycetes; order Streptomycetales; family Streptomycetaceae; genus Streptomyces. Next base: position 2,049,812 of record NZ_OZ186832.1, on the reverse strand, counting down.
ACCTCCGGGTCTGCCCGCTGGCCGGCCTCACCGAGGCCGGGGCCCGCGAACGCGGCGAGCTGCTGTTCCAGGCGGCCGCCGCCGCGGCCCGCTCCGGGCTCACCCGCGCCTTCGCCGAGCGGGCCGTGACCGACATCCTGGACTGGCTGTGGCAGACCGTGGCCGGCCCGGTGCTGGACGCCCTCGGCATCACGGGACCGCCACCGCCGGGCGAGCAGCCGCCCCGGCTGTGGTGGTGCCCGACCCGCTCCCTGGCCTTCCTGCCGCTGCACGCGGCGGGGGAGGTGCCCGACCGGGTGGTGTCGTCGTACACCCCGAGCGTGACGGCACTGCTGCGCGCACGGGCGGGCGGACCGCGGCAGCGCCGGGACCCGCTGATCGTCGCCGTGCCCGAACTGGACGGACAGGCGAGCCTGCCGGGCGCCCTGCGCGAGGCGGGGTACGCGCACGCCGCGCTCGGCGGCACGCTGCTCAAGGGCGCGGACGCCGACGCGGACACGGTGCGCGCCGCGCTGGCCCGGCATCCCTGGGTGCACTTCGCCTGCCACGGCGTGCAGGATCCCGGACAGCCCTCCCGCGGACGCCTGCTGCTGCCCGGCGGCGCCCTGTCGGTGCTCGACATGGCCCGACTCGACCTGCCCGCTGCCGAGTTCGCGTACCTGTCCGCCTGCGAGACCGCCGTCGGCGGCACCGCCCTGCCCGACGAGGCGCTGCACCTGGCCGGCTCCCTCCAGCTCGCCGGGTTCTCCCAGGTGATCGGCACCCTGTGGCGGGCCGACGACGCCTCCTCGGCGGAGCTCGCCGAGCGGGTCTACGCCGCCCTGGCCCCCGCGCGAGAGGGCCCGCCCCCCGCCGCCCGCGCCCTCCACCAGGCGGTCCGGACCCTGCGCGCCCGCCACCCCGACCGCCCGCTGAGCTGGGCGGCGCATGTCCATTCCGGCGCGTGACGACGGGACCGGGGCCACGGATCCCGGCGCGGGGCGGCGGGCCTGGGGTCACGGATCCCGGCGTGGGGCGGCGGGCCTGGGGTCATGGGTTCCGGCGTGGGACCGCGGGGTCCGGAGCCGTGGTCGACGTCGTGGATTCCGGCGCGGGACGGCGGGAGCGGGACCTACGATCGACGTCGTGGACGAACCCGTGGACGACGACCTGCACGCCGAGTTCTGCCGGGAGTTGGCCAACCTGCGGCTGGTGAGCGGGCCGCGCCGGGCCGCGCTGGAACAGGCCGTACGACGCCTGCGCGAGGGCGCCGGGATCGACGAGGTCCTGGCCGGCCTGGACGTCACGTTCCTCGAGCCCCTGCTCGCCCGGCAGGCCGATCCCCCCACCCCCGTGGGCGCCCCCGGCCCGCCCGTGCGCGGCGCCTACCTCTGCCCCGTCGGCGCCTGCCGGCGCTTCGAGCGGCGCCGGGCCGGTCAGGGCCCGCCGGAGTGCCTGGTGCACGAGCGCGTCCTGAGTTTCGTCGCGGACGCGTGAGGGCCGCCGGGTGACGGGCTTCCTCGCCGAGCTCGGCCGCAGACTGGCCGAACGCTGGTTCACCCTGCTGGTCCTGCCGGGCCTGGCCTACCTCCTGGTCGCCGCGGCCGCGCTCCGGCTCGGCCACGCGGGCTGGTACGACTGGCGCGACCTGCGGGACGGCTTCACCGCGCTCACCGAGACCACACCGCGCAGCCGGGACGCCCCGGCCGTCCGGGCCGTCCTCCTGATCCTGGCCGCCGTCCCCGTCTCCGCCGCCCTCGGCGCCCTGGCCCAGTCCCTCGCCGCCCCCGTCGAACGCCTCCTCACCGGCGCCTGGCCCCGCCCCTTCACCTCCCTGGCCACGCGCCTGACCACACGCCGGGCACGGGCGTGGCGGGCGGCCGACGAGGCGTACGACCAGCACGGCGACCCGGCCCAGGCCGCCCGCCGCAACGCCCTCTCCCTCATCCCGCCCCAGCACCCCACCTGGCTCGGCGACCGCCTCCACGCCCCCTCGGTCCGCCTCCGCCAGGAGTACGGCATCGACCTGGCCGTCGTCTGGCCCCGCCTCTGGCTGATCCTCCCCACCACGACGAGGGACACCCTCACCGCGACCCGGACCCGTCTGGACGCGGCGTTCACCCTGGGCGGCTGGGCGCTGCTGTACCTGGTGCCGGCGCTGGTCTGGTGGCCGGCGGCGGTGATCGCGGCGACCGCGGCGACGGTGGCCCGCCGCAGGGCGGCAGTGGCGGCCGAGGCATACGCGGAGCTGGTCGAGGCGGCGGTGGACCTGAACCTGGACCGCCTGCTCACCCGCCTGGCGGAACCCCGCCCCTCGCCCCAGCAAGGCCGGGCGCTCACGGAAAGGCTCAGGAGAGGCGGTTAGGGGCGCGGGGAACTGCGCGACACGCCACCCACAGCCGAAACTGTCGATATCCACAGCAACCCGTCAGATACGGCGACAAGCGGAGGCACCCGTTGGAAATCCTCGCATTCGGTGTGCAGGCGGACGAAGAACCCCTCCTTCGGCACGCCTTCCAGGGCCACCACGACATCCGTTGCCTGGACGTCTTCCTCAACGAGGACACCGCCCCCATCGCCGCCGGCTACGAAGCCGTCTCCACCAGCGTCAACGCCGACCTGGGCCCCCGCGTCCTGCAGATCCTCGCGGCCGGCGGCACCCGGATGGTCGCCCAGCGCTCCACCGGCTTCAACAACATCGACCTGGCCGTGGCCGAACGCCTCGGCATGACGGTCGCCCGCGTCTCGTACTACTCCCCGTACGCCGTGGCCGAGTTCGCGTGGACCCTCGCCATGGCGGTGAACCGGCGCGTCGTCCGCGCCTCCACCCGCACCCGCGACTTCGACTTCCGCCTGGACGGCCTGATGGGCCGCGACATGCACGGCCGCACGGCCGGCGTCCTCGGCACCGGCAAGATCGGCGAGGCGTTCACCCGTATCGCCCACGGCTTCGGCATGCGCCTGCTCGGCTGGGACATCGCCGAGAACCCCGCGTGCATGCAGCTCGGCATGCGCTACGTCTCCCGCGAGCAGCTTCTCGCCGAGTCCGACCTGGTCTCCCTGCACGTCCCGCTGATGCCGGAGACCCGGCACCTCATCGACGCCGCCGCGCTGAAGGCGATGAAGGACGACGCGATCCTCGTCAACTCCAGCCGCGGCGGCCTGATCGACACCGCCGCCCTCGTCGGCGAGCTGCGCGCCGGGCGGTTCGCGGGCGTCGGGCTCGATGTGTACGAGGCCGAGGCGGGCCTGTTCTTCCTCGACAAGTCTCTCTCGGCCGTCGAGGACGACACCCTGGCCCGCCTCGTCACGTTCCCGAACGTCCTGGTCACGTCCCACCAGGCGTACTACACCGAGGAAGCCGTCGGGCAGATCGTCGACGCCACGGTCAGGAACGTCCTGGACTACACGGCGGGCCGCCGCTCGGAGAACGTGCTGGTGCCGCGCAGCTGACCGATCAGCTCCCGCACCACGGCCGCCCCGTTCAGCGTCAGCACCGACTCCGGGTGGAACTGCACCGACGCGAAGCCGGCTCCCCGCAGCGCGTGCACCTCCCCGTTCGCCGCCCGGCTCACCTCGACGCCGTGCGCCGCGAGCTCCGCCGCCGCCTCGTCGTCGCAGTGCGCCACGAAGCTGTTGTAGAAGCCGACGGTCTCCGGCCGCCCGAACAGCTCGATCGCCGTCTGCGCCCCCTGGTACGGCACTTCCTTCCGTACGATGTCCAGCCCCAGCTCGGCCGCGATCAGCTCGTGCCCGAGGCAGACGCCCAGCACGCCGTGCCGGTGGCCGCGCAGGACCTCGGCGGTCAGCTCCCGCAGGAAGCGCATCTTCGGGTCGGCGAGGTCGGCCGGGTCACCGGGACCGGGCCCCAGCACCACGAGCCCCTCGTGCGCGCGCACCGCCCGGTCGAGGCCGGGCTCGTCGTAGCGCCGCACGGTCACCCCCAGGCCGCTCGACCTGAGCACGTGCGCCAGCATCGCCGTGAAGGTGTCCTCCCCGTCGACGACCAGGGCGTGGCCGCTCAGCTCCGGCGCCTGCTCCTGCATCCGCAGCCAGAACGGCGCGAGCGAGGCCCGGCGCCCGTCCAGCGCCGCCCGCACCCGGGGGTCGTCGGCCAGCCGGGGCCGCGCCTGTTCCCGACGCGGCCGGGACGGCCGTACGCCCAGGGCCGCCAGCACACCCGCCGCCTTGGCGTGGGTCTCGGCGACCTCGCTCGCCGGGTCCGAACCGCGGACGAGGGTGGCGCCGACGGGCACCCGCAGCCGGCCGTCGGCGGAGATGTCGGCGGTGCGGATGAGGATGGGGGAGTCCAGGGTCTGGGCGCCGCCGGAGTCACGGCCGAGCAGCGCCAGCGCGCCCGCGTAGTAGCCGCGGCCACCGACCTCGTGCCGCTCGATCACCCGGCAGGCGTTCTGCACGGGGGAGCCGGTGACGGTCGCGGCGAACAGGGTCTCCCGCAGCACCTCCCGCACGTCCAGCGTGGACCTCCCGCGCAGCTCGTACTCGGTGTGCGCGAGATGGGCCATCTCCTTCAGCCGGGGCCCGATCACCACCCCGCCCCTGTCGCCGACCGTGCACATCATCTTGAGCTCCTCGTCGACGACCATCGACAGCTCCTCGATCTCCTTGCCGTCGGCGAGGAAGTCCAGCAGATGCTCCGGCGTGGGCCCCTCGGCCGGGTAGCGGTACGTCCCGCTGATCGGGTTCATCACGACCGTCCCGCCGGACATCCGCACATGCACCTCGGGACTCGCGCCGACCAGCGTCCGCTCACCGGTGTGCACCACGAACGTCCAGTACGCGCCCCGCTCGCCCTCCAGCAGCCGCCGGAACAGCGCGAGCGCGTCCGCACGGGAGAACTCCGGGATCTCCCCCTCGTACGTCCGCCGGATCACGAAGTTCGCGCCCTCGCCGCGCCCGATCTCCTCGCGCAGCACCCGCCCGACGATCTCGCCGTACTCCTCGTCGGCCACGTCGAAGCCGCCGCCCTCGACCCGCACGGCGTGCGCGGGCAGCTGGGCGAGGGCGTCGGCGAGCGGGAGGGCGTACCTCTCCTCGGGGACGAGGACGGACAGCGGCGTGCCGTCGTCGCGGACGTCGAAGCCGCGCTCGCGGATCTGGCGGAAGGGGACGAGGGCCAGGCCCTCGTCGGGGAGGTCGGCGAGCCGGTCGCAGGACGCCACCGGGCCGAGCAGCACCTCGACCAGGTCGTGGTCGTGGCCCGGCGTGCGGCGCCGGAGCAGGGCGAACGGGCGGGGGTCGGCCAGCAGGGCGAGCAGGTTCATGGGTCCGTACTCCTTCTCGGTGGGAGAGGAACGGACCCCGGCAAACGCCGAAGGCCGCCCCTCGGGCGGCCTTCGCGAAGTCGTGCGTACGCGCAGTCAGTGGGCCGCCGGATGAGCGGTCCACCACCAGTTCTGGGTCGAATGCGCGAACATGCCAGGCACCCTATCCCATGTCCGAGGTGTGTACCCCTCGTCTCACTTACTGGGCATGGCCCGGAACCCGGCACATCACCCCGTAATGTTGAGGTCGTGACCGTGAACGCTAAGACCAGCGCAAGCGCTGGCAACACCTGGCGAAACCTGCCCGCGGCGCAGCAGCCTGAGTACCCCGACGCCGAGGCTCTGCGCGCAGTGATCGCGGACCTCGAGTCGTATCCGCCGCTCGTCTTCGCGGGCGAGTGCGACCAGCTGCGCGCCCGGATGGCGGCCGTCGCCAAGGGAGAGGCGTTCCTCCTCCAGGGCGGCGACTGCGCCGAGGCGTTCGACGGGGTCTCCGCCGACCAGATCCGCAACAAGCTCAAGACGCTGCTCCAGATGGGCGCCGTCCTCACCTACGCGGCCTCCGTGCCCGTGGTGAAGGTCGGCCGGATCGCCGGCCAGTACTCCAAGCCGCGCTCCAAGCCCACCGAGACCCGCGACGGCGTCACGCTCCCGGTGTACCGGGGCGACTCCGTCAACGGCTTCGACTTCACCGAGGCATCCCGCATCCCGGACCCGGAGCGGCTGAAGCGGATGTACCACGCGTCCGCCTCCACGCTGAACCTGGTGCGCGCCTTCACCACCGGCGGCTACGCCGACCTGCGCCAGGTGCACGCCTGGAACCAGGACTTCGTGAAGTCGTCCCCGTCCGGCCAGCGCTACGAGCAGCTCGCCCGCGAGATCGACAACGCGCTGAACTTCATGCACGCCTGCGGGGCCGACCCGGAGGAGTTCAAGACCGTCGAGTTCTACTCTTCGCACGAGGCGCTGCTGCTCGACTACGAGTCGGCGCTCACGCGGGTGGACTCGCGCACGGGTCAGCTCTACGACGTCTCCGCGCACATGGTGTGGATCGGTGAGCGCACCCGGCAGCTGGACCACGCGCACATCGAGTTCGCCTCCAAGATCCGCAACCCGATCGGCATCAAGCTCGGCCCGACCACGACGGCCGAGGAGGCGCTGCAGTACATCGACCGCCTCGACCCCGACCGCGAGCCGGGCCGGCTGACCTTCATCGTCCGTATGGGCGCGGACAAGATCCGCGACCGGCTTCCCGAGCTGGTCGAGAAGGTCACCGCCTCCGGTGCCACCGTGGCCTGGGTGACCGACCCGATGCACGGCAACACCTTCGAGGCGGCCTCCGGCCACAAGACCCGCCGCTTCGACGACGTGCTCGACGAGGTCAAGGGCTTCTTCGAGGTCCACAAGGCCCTCGGCACCCACCCGGGCGGCATCCATGTGGAGCTGACCGGCGACGACGTCACCGAGTGCGTGGGCGGCGGCGACGAGATCTTCGTCGACGACCTGCACCAGCGCTACGAGACGGCCTGCGACCCGCGGCTCAACCGCAGCCAGTCGCTGGACCTGGCGTTCCTGGTGGCGGAGATGTACCGGGACCAGTAACGGGGTCGCCTGTCACAGAGGTATGGGGTGGGGCGCGGATCACATACGATCCCCGCCCCACCCCACTTTTATGGTTCCTGCGCGACGGGTAAGGTTAGGTTAGCCTCACCGATCAAGGGGATGGCACTTCGAACCCGGCGGGAGGTGAACCGCGTGTACGTCTGCTCATGCTTCGGCGTCACGGAGCAGCAGGTCAAGCAGCACGCGGAGAACGGCGCCTGCACACCGCGCCAGATAGCCTCCGCCTGCAAGGCCGGCACCGACTGCGGTTCGTGTGTCCGCCGTATCCAGGCCCTCCTCGGCCGGGGTGCCTGCCCCCGCCGTGAGCTCGTCGACCAGGGCAAGCCGGTGCTCGCCGGACTGGAAGAAGCGGCCTAGTACCCGTTGCGGTACCGGCTCGGCCGCACTAGCTCGGCTGCTCGATCTGCTGGGCGATGTAGAGCGCCTCGCCGATCTTGTCGATCAGGTCCAGCTGGGTGTCCAGGTAGTCGATGTGGTGCTCCTCGTCCGCGAGGATCTCCTCGAAGAGGTTGGCGGACGTGATGTCGCCCTTCTCGCGCATCACCTTGATGCCCCGCTTGAGGCGGTCGATCGCCTCCACCTCGATCTCCCGGTCGGCCTGGAACATCTCGGTGACCGTCTGGCCGACCCGGACGTGGAACAGGCGCTGATAGTTGGGCAGACCGTCGAGCATCAGGATGCGCTCGGTGATCTTGTCCGCGTGCTTCATCTCGTCGATGGACTCTTCACGCGTGTACTTGGCGAGCTTGGTCCAGCCCTTGTTGTCCTGGATCCGGTAGTGCAGCCAGTACTGGTTGATCGCCGTCAGCTCGCCGGTCAGCTGCTCGTTGAGGAATTCGAGGACCTCGGGGTCGCCCTGCATCGCAGAGGCTCCTTCCGCGCGGGGGAATCGGCAGGTTGCCGCCGCATGATTGCACCGGGCGCGAAAGATCGTCCAGTAAGTGCGTACTTAGTAAGTAAGTGCATGCTTAACGCGAGTTGTCCGTTTACCGGCCTGCGTGGTCATGTGCACCGGCTCGGGTCTGTCAGGATGGAGCCATGGGTCAGCCGGTGGAGCGTGAATCTGGAGAAGCAGTGCCGAACGAGCTTCCGCCGGGGCAGCGAGTGCAGCGGGGCTGGCCGGTCACGCATTACGGCCCGGTGCCCAAGTTCCGGCCCGAGCGCTGGGAGTTCAGGGTCTTCGGGGCCACCGCCGACGGTGCGAAGCACTGCTGGAACCACGAGGAGTTCACGGCCCTGCCGTACACCACCGTCGTGGCCGATCTGCACTGCGTGACGAAGTTCAGCATGCTCGGCGCGGAGTGGGGCGGCATCCCCGCCCGGACCGTCCTGGAGATCGCCCCGCCCGCCGACGACGTCACCCATGTGATGGTGTGGGCGGAGTACGGCTTCAGCTCCAATCTGCGCCTCGCGGACTTCGCCTCCGAGCGCACCATCTTCGCCACCCACAAGGACGGCGAACTGCTCACCGCCGAGCACGGCTTCCCGCTCCGGCTGATCGTCCCGCACCTGTACGCCTGGAAGGGCCCCAAGTGGGTCAGGGGCGTGGAGTACATGACCGCCGACCGCCGCGGCTTCTGGGAGGAGCGCGGCTATCACAACATCGGCGATCCCTGGAAGGAGCAGCGCTACTCGTACCAGGAAGAGCCCGGGGAGGGCCCCGAGCTCTGAGTCCTGGCGTCCGTGCGGGTCAGTGGTGGTACTGGTGCACCACCGCGTGGCCCTTGCCCCGGCCGATCATCCACTTGTTGACCGGCGTGGTGATCACGAAGGCGGCGGCGAGGGCGATGGCCAGCACCCACCAGAACTTCGCGTCCGAGAGATGGGCGTCCATGCCGCCCGGCCACAGCGCGATCACGCCGTTGTCGATGATCTCCATCACCGCGATCGAGATCGTGTCGGCGGCCAGCGCCACCCGGATCGCGGCCTTGAGGTCCAGGCCCGCCTTCAGCACGCCCCACAGGGTGAGCGAGTAGCCGAAGAAGAAGGCCAGCACGATCGCGAGGGTCATGGTGGCCACGTTGTTCCAGCCCAGCGCGGTGCCGATGACCATGCCGAGCACCTCGCCGATGGCGCAGCCGGTGAGGCAGTGCAGGGTCGCTCGCGCGGCCATCGACCAGCTGGTGTCACCGCCGGCGTGACCGGCGTGGTGGGCGTGACCGGCGTGGTCGTTCCCGTGCCGGTGGTGCGGGTGCGTGGTGTGTGCCTCGTGCTCCATGGTGTGCCCCCATAGCCGGATAGCGGTTCCTGCGCTGCTACAAGAACCGTATACCCCCCAGGGGTATTCCCGCCAGGGTTTCTCTTCGATTGCCGGTCGCGGAGCCTTGTCGTCGCGGAGCCTTCGTCGTCGTAGAGCCTTCGGTCGTCGTAGAGCCCACAGTCGTCGCGGAGCTGCCTGAGCCGTCGCGGAGCTTCCTCAGCCGTCGCGGAGCTTCTTCAGCCGCTCCACATCCCCCGCGTGCCCCTCTTTGCCGCCGGGAGTCTCGATGACCAGCGGCACCCCCTCGGTCGCCGGGTGGGTCATCAGCTCGCGGAAGGCGTCCTCACCGATGTGGCCCGCGCCGATGTTCGCGTGCCGGTCCTTGTGCGCGCCCACCACGTCCTGGGAGTCATTGGCGTGGATCAGCTTCAGCCGCCCCGCGCCGACGGTGTCCACCAGCAGATCGAGGGTCTGGTGCATCCCGCCGGGCCCGGCCAGATCGTGCCCGGCGGCGAAGATGTGGCAGGTGTCCAGGCAGACGCCCAGCTTGGGATGGGCGTCCAGCGCCTCGAAGTACGGCGCGAAGTCCCAGGTCCGCGAGCACAGCGAGGAGCCCTGCCCGGCCGTCGACTCCAGCAGCAGATACGGATCGTCGTCACGGGTCAGCTCGTCCAGCAGCGGCAGCATGTGCTCCCGCACCTGCTTCAGCGCCACCGACCGGTCCCGGCCGCCGGTCGCGCTGCCGGTGTGCACGACCACGCCGAGCGCGCCGATCTCCCGCCCGCGCCGCAGCGAGTGCCGCAGCGAGGCCACCGACTTCTCCACGGTCGCCTCGGTGTGGGAGCCGAAGTTGATCAGATACGGGGCATGGACGTACGCCGGGATCGACTCCGCCGCGCACGCCGCCCGGAACGCCTCGTCCTCCCGCGGGTTCCCGGCCGGGGTCGCCCAGCCGCGCGGGTTGGCGACGAAGACCTGCACGGTCTCGGCCTTCAGATCACGGGCGTAGGCCAGGCCCACGGTGCTCAGGCCGCCGGCGACGGGGACATGGCTGCCGACGGGGTTGCGGGAGGGGCCGGGCAGGGGACGGGGATGTTCAACACTCACCCGTTCAGGTTGTCATGCCGCGGGGCATGCCCCGTCCCCTCACCCGCTCAGCGGATCTCGATCGTGATGGTCGAGCCCTTGGGCGCGCTCTCGCCGCCCTCCACGGACTGGCTCTTGACGGTGTCACCGAACAGGCCGAGCAGCCCCCGGTCCTCGTCCACCTCGAAGCCCGCCCCCTCCAGCTTCTCCCTGGCCTCGTCCACGCTGTCGCCGACCACGTCCGGCACCTCGACCATCACCGGGCCCTTGGACAGCGTCAGCGTCACGGTGTCGCCCTCGGCGACCTCACGGCCGGAGTCCGGCGACTGGAGGGCCACCTTGCCCCGCTCGATGTCGGAGGAGTGGATCTGCGCGGAGGCCACCTTCACCTTCAGGCCCGCCTCCAGCAGCTCCGCGCGGGCGGATTCCAGGTCGTCGCCGACGACATCGGGGACGTCCACCGGGCTGCCCTTGCTGACCACCAGCGCGACCGCCGACTCCGCGCGCACCTCGACGCCGCCCTCGGGGTCCGTCCTGATCACCGAGCCCCGCGGCACCTCGTCGCTGAACTCGCGCGTGACCATGCCCGGCTGGAGCCCCTCGCGCTTCAGCGTCCGCCGCGCCTCGTCCAGCGGCTCCCCGCCGAGCGCGGGCACCCGCACGGTCTGCGGACCTCTTGAGATCGTCAGCGTCACCGAGTCGTTGGAGCGGATACGGCTGCCCGGCGCCGGGTCGCTGCCGATCACCAGGCCGCGCCGGACGGTGTCGCTGAACGCCTGCTTCACATCGCCGACCTCCAGACCGGCGTCGGACAGCCGGTCGCGGGCCTGCTCCTCGGTCTTCGCCAGCACCGGCGGGACCTTGGTGAACTGTCCGGAGTTGATGTACCAGACGCCCGCGCCGAGACCGAGCACCAGCAGCACGGCCGCGACGACCGACACCAGCCCGCGCCGGGGCAGCGGCCGGCGGCGCGGCGGCAGCGGCGGCGGCGGGGAGGCCAGCCGGCTCGTGCGGTCCACGGGCGGCTCGTCCCCGTCGGCCTGCAGCGGGCGGGGCACCGTCAGGGAGCGCGGGATCACGCTCGTACGGTCCTCGGCGTTGTCGTGCTCCACGGAGACCGCCTGCGGCGGCACCGCGTCCAGCTGCTCGCCGGTCAGCCCGGCGCGCGCCTCACGAACCTCGGCGAGCAGCGCCACGGCGTCGTACGGCCGGATGTCCGCCGAGCGCGCGGTCGCCGAGGCCACCAGCTCGTCCAGCGCGTACGGCAGGCCGGGCACCGAGGCCGAGGGCGGGGGCACGTCCTCGTGGACGTGCTTGTAGAGGATCTGGGCGGGGGAGTCCCCGTGGTGGGGCTTGCCGCCGGTGAGCATCTCGAACAGCATCACACCGCACGCGTACACGTCGACCCGCGGATCGGCGGTGCCGTGCTCGATCTGCTCGGGGGCGAGATAGGCGGCCGTACCGAGGACCGAGCCGGTGGTGCTGGTCACCGTGTCCACCGAGCGCACCAGCCCGAAGTCGGCGACCTTGACCCGGCCGTCGTCCCCTATGAGCACGTTCTCCGGCTTCATGTCCCGGTGCACGAACCCGGCCCGGTGCGCGGCGCCCAGCGCGGCCAGCACCGGCTCCAGGATGTCCAGCGCGGCCCGCGGCGACAGCGCACCGCGCTCGCGCAGCACGTCACGCAGGGTGCAGCCGGCGATGTACTCCATCGCCAGGTAGACGTACGACCCGTCCGTGCCCTGGTCGAAGACCTGCACCACGTTCGGATGCGCCAGCCGGGCCACGGACTTCGCCTCGCGGATGAACCGCTCGACGAACACCCCGTCGGCCGCCAGTGCCTGGTGCATCACCTTCAGCGCGAGCACGCGGTCCAGGCGGGTGTCCACGGCCCGGTAGACCGTGGCCATCCCGCCGACCGCGATCCGCGCCTCGACGCGATAACGCCCGTCGAGCACCTGCCCGACCAGAGGGTCCTGAAGGGTCGTGTCCACGCAGGTGAGTCTACGAGCCACGACTGACACCCCTGCCCCGCCCGCCGGGACAGTGGCGGTACTGCAGCCGACCTGTGACGTGCGACGCCTCAGGGAGCGAGGCGCCTGCCGCCGACGGGCGGGTGCGGCCGGTTCGTGGCCGCTCGTCCCCGCGCCCCTGGCGGCGTGCGCTCACTGGAACGCGGGCCGCTCCGGATCCAGCGCCGCCCTGCCCTCCGTGGGAGAGGACGCCTCCGCGAAGTGCCGCTTCGGGATCCGGCCCGCGCGATACGCCAGCCGCCCCGCCTCGACCCCGCTCCGCATGGCGGCGGCCATCAGCACCGGCTCCTGCGCCCGCGTCACCGCCGAGGCGAGCATCACACCCGCGCACCCCAGCTCCATGGCCAGCGCCGCGTCCGACGCCGTACCGGCGCCGGCGTCCAGGATCACCGGCACGCGCGCGTGCTCGACGATCAGCTGGAAGTTGTGCGGGTTGCGGATGCCGAGCCCGGACCCGATGGGCGAGCCCAAGGGCATGATCGCCGCACAGCCCACGTCCTCCAGCCTGCGCGCGAGGACCGGGTCGTCATTGGTGTACGGCAGCACCGTGAACCCGTCCTCCACCAGCGTCTCGGCCGCGTCCAGCAGCTCGATGGGGTCCGGCAGCAGGGTGCGCTCGTCGGCGATGACCTCCAGCTTGATCAGATCGGTGCCCAGCGCCTCCCGCGCCAGCCGGGCGGTGAGCACCGCCTCCCCCGCGGTGAAGCAGCCGGCCGTGTTCGGCAGCACCCGGATGCCCAGCCGCTCCAGCACGGACAGCACCGAACCGTGCACCGACGGGTCCACCCGCCGCATCGCGACCGTGGTCAGCTCGGTCCCGGACGCCACCAGCGCCCGCTCCAGCACCTCCAGGCTCGGCGCACCCCCGGTGCCCATGATCAGCCGGGACGTGAACGTCGTACCGCCGAGGACGAACGGATCGTCAGCCATGGGTCAGCCTCCCTGTACGGCGGTGAGCACTTCGACGCGGTCGCCCTCGGCGAGCGCGGTGGCCGCCCACTGCGCGCGCGGGACGACGGTCTCGTTGAGCGCGGCCGCCACTCCGGAGGGCGCCGCGGTGAGGGAGCGCACGAGCGTGTCGAGAGCCGTTCCCGGCTCGACCTGCCGACGCTCGCCGTTGACCGAGATGTTCATACGGGCTGCTCCGTGAGGGCGAATCGCTTGGGGGTGAAGGGGCGGGCCTCGTCGGGGAGTCGGCCGGTGGACAGCACATGCGCCATCGTGTCCCCGGTGACCGGTGTGAGCAGCACGCCGTTGCGGTAGTGGCCGGTGGCCAGCAGCAGGCCGTCCAGGTCGGTCGGGCCGAGCAGCGGCGCGTTGTCCGGCGACCCCGGGCGCAGACCGGCCCGCGTCTCCGTCAGGGGCAGCTCGGTGATGCCGGGGACCAGCTCATGGGCGTCGCGCAGCAGTTCGTACACCCCGCCCGCGGTGACCGTGGTGTCCCAGCCCAGCTCCTCGCTGGTGGCGCCGACGACCAGCTCGCCGTTCGCGCGCGGCACCAGGTAGACATGGCTGCCGCGGACCACCGCGCGGACCGTGCGGTTCAGGAAGGGCGCGTACCGCTTCGGCACGGTCAGCCGCAGCACCTGCCCCTTCACCGGTCTGACCGGCGGCAGCACCTCGTCCGGGACCCCGCCGAGGCGCCCGCTGAGGCTGCCCGCGGCGAGCACCACCTGCCCGGCCTGGAGGCCACCCGCGCGCGTGACGACGCCCGCGGCCCGCCCGTGCACCACGGTGAGCCGCTCGGCCCACTCCCGGTGGAAGACCACACCTGCCCGTTCGCAGGCCGCCAGGAGGGCCGCGGCCAGGCGCCGCGGGTCGATCTGGTGGTCGCCGTCCACCCGGAGCCCGCCGCGCACCCCCGGCGCCAGCATCGGCTCAAGACGCCGGCACTCCCGCCCGGACAGCCACTGCGAGTCCAGCCCCGACCGCTGCTGGAGCGCGTGCAGTTCCCGCAGGTGGGCGCGGTCGTCGGCGTCCAGCGCGACGGCGAGCGTGCCGCACTGCCGGTAGCCGAGGTCGTGCCCGGTGAGGTCGGTGAGCTCGGCGGCGAAGTCCGGATAGCGGCGCGCCGAGGCCAGGTTGAGGGCGAGCAGGGTCTGCTCGCCGTAGTGCAGTTCGGTGACGGCGGCCAGCATCCCGGCCGCCACCTGGGCGGCCCCGCCGCCGGGTTCGGGGTCCACGACGGCCGTGGCGAGACCGCGCTGCGCGGCCCGCCAGGCCGTGACCAGACCGATGACGCCGCCCCCGACCACGAGGACGTCTGACGTACGCGACATGGGCGTCCAGCCCCTCCCTTCGCCGGCATGACCCGGATCAGGTTCGTACGGTCGGAGGCCGCCAGCCTCCCTCTCAGCCCGGTGCGTCCGGGCTCCCGCGAGTGCTTTACGTTGGCCCCCACCCTAGCTGCTGGTTCCGCGCGTCTGTAAGGGAGCCCTCTCCATGGCCCGTTCGCTCGACGGTCTCGTCCTCGCCCCGGTGGCCGATCAGGCCCCCGGCCAGGTGGGCACGCGCACCCGGTTCGCCTACCACGAGCAGGACGGCGTGATCTGGGCCGACTACACGGGCGGCGACGTCGTCCGCGGCCATCTGGTGGGAACCCGGGCCGGCGACCGGCTGGACTTCCGGTACGTCCAGCTGCGGACCGACGGTACGACCGCCTCCGGGCACTGTGTGTCACGGGTCGTGGAGCTGCCCGACGGGCGGGTGCGGCTGGAGGAGACCTGGGAGTGGGAGTCGCGGCCGGGGAGCGGGACGAGCGTTGTGGAGCAGGTCACGGAACCCGCCCACTGACTGACAGTTCGTCAGGTGTCTATGGTGATCAGGTGAGCGAGCAGACGCGGGAACGGGGAATGGCCATGCCGGAGCGGGTCGTCGTGGTGGGCGCGGGCATGGCCGGCGTGCAGACCGCCGTCGCCCTGCGCGAACAGGGCTTCACGGGCACGGTGACGCTGATCGGCGCCGAACCCCACCAGCCCTACGACCGGCCCCCGCTGTCCAAGGCGGTCCTGCTCGGCACCGCCGAGGGCTCCGCCTTCGACGTCGACTTCGAGGCCCTGGACATCGGACTGCACCTGGGCCGTGAGGCCCTGGGCGTGCGCCCGGCCGACCATGAGCTGGACACCGAGCAGGGCCCGGTCCCGTACGACGTCCTGGTCCTGGCCACCGGCGCCGAACCCGTCCGGCTGCCCGGCGCCGAAGGGGTGCCCGGCGTGCATCTGCTGCGCACCCTGGACGACGCCGAACGGCTGCGGCCGGTGCTGGAGCGGCAGCACGACATCGTGGTCGTCGGTGCCGGCTGGATCGGCGCCGAGTTCGCCACCGCCGCGCGCGAGGCGGGCTGCTCGGTCACCGTCGTCGAGGCCGCCGACCGGCCGCTCGCCGGCGCCCTGCCCGCCGAGGTCGCCGCCCCGATGACCTCCTGGTACGCCGACAGCGGCGCGCAGCTGCGCACCCGCGCGCGCGTGGCGCACGTCGAGCCCGGCGAGGTCGTCCTCGACGACGGCACCCGGCTGCCCGCGGGCGCGGTCGTCGTCGGCATCGGCGCCCGCCCCGCCACCGCCTGGCTCGCCGGCTCCGGCATCGAGCTGGGTGAGCACGGCGAGGTCGTCGCCGACGCCCATCTGCGCACCTCCGCGCCCGACGTCTACGCCGTCGGCGACTGCGCCTCCTTCCCCTCCGGCCGCTACGGCGAGCGCCTGCTCGTCCACCACTGGGACAACGCCCTCCAGGGCCCCCGCACGGTCGCCGCCAACATCGTCGGCGCCGCGACCGACGAGCCCCCGGCCGTCTACGACCCCGTGCCCTACTTCTGGTCCGAGCAGTTCGGCCGCTTCGTCCAGTACGCCGGCCATCACACGTCCGCCGACACGCTGCTGTGGCGCGGCGACCCGACGGGTCCCGCCTGGTCGGTGTGCTGGCTGCGCGAGGGCCGCCTGGTCGCCCTCCTGGCGGTGGGCCGCCCGAGGGACCTGGCCCAGGGCAAGAAGCTGATCGAGGCGGGAACGGAGATGGACGCAGACCTGTTGACGGATGCGGCCCGTCCTTTGAAAACGGCGATCGCGACGCCCTAGGAGGGGCGCGCCGGCACTCAGGGGTGCGGGGCTGTATGCGATGTGCGGCTACCGCCGCGTGGGCGCGACCAGCCACGACGAACGCGCGCACGACCCACTGCGGCACCCGGCACTTCCCATCGCGGTCCCCGGAGCGGAGCGCCTACCCTGGACCCGTGACCGAGATTGACGCAAAGATCGATGCTCTCGTCCCCGCCTGGCTCACCCTCCCCGACATCGCCGAAAAGCTCGGCGTCGAGGTGACCCGCGTCCGGCAGCTGGTCAAGGAGGGCCAGCTGATCGCCGTACGCCGTGGTGAGAACCGCGCGCTGCACGTCCCCGCCGCCTTCATCGACGGGGACAAGGTCGTCAAGGGCCTCACCGGCACCCTGACGCTCCTGCGGGACGACGGCTTCACCGACGAAGAGATGCTGGAGTGGCTCTTCACCCCCGACGACAGCCTGCCCGGCACCCCCGCGCAGGCGCTCAGCGAGAATCGCGGCACGGAGGTGAAGCGCCGCGCCCAGGCGCTCGCCGTCTGACCTGATCAGAAACACCGGAGGTACGGGCCGGGGGCGATCCTCGGCCCGTACCGCCGCCTACCACGGGGGGACTCCCATGCCCGCGAACGCCCGAGCCCAGCTCGCCGACGCCCGGCTCTACCTCTGCACGGACGCCCGCAGGCGCCAGGGCGACCTGCCCGAGTTCCTGGACGCCGTCCTCGCCGGCGGCGTCGACATCGTGCAGCTGCGCGACAAGGGCATGGAGGCCGGCGAGGAGCTGGAGCACCTGAAGGTGTTCGCCGACGCCTGCGCCCGGCACGGCAAGCTGCTCGCGGTCAACGACCGCGCGGACGTCGCCCACGCCGCCGGCGCCGACGTGCTGCACCTGGGCCAGGGCGACCTGCCGGTGCCCGCGGCCCGCGCGATCCTCGGCGACGACGTCCTGATCGGCCGCTCCACGCACGCGGAGGAGGAGGTCGCCGCGGCCGCCGTCCAGGAGGGCGTGGACTACTTCTGCACCGGCCCCTGCTGGCCCACCCCGACCAAGCCCGGCCGCCACGCCCCCGGCCTCGACCTGGTGCGCCACACGGCCGGCCTCGGCACCGACCGCCCCTGGTTCGCCATCGGCGGCATCGATCTCGGCAACCTCGACGAGGTGCTGGACGCGGGCGCCCGGCGGGTGGTCGTCGTCCGGGCGATCACCGAGGCCGACGACCCGGCAGCGGCGGCGGCGGAGTTCGCCAAGCGGCTGCGGGCGGCGTAGATCACGGCCGTATGGCGAGACAGCCGTCGGCCCGGATCGGTTCATTCCGGACGTCAGATGTCCACCAGCTGGACAGCAGATGGACAATTCGGGCAAATTTCCGTGATCTGGTTGGGGGACCGCCGACCCCTGGTTAACCTGCGGGTATGGCCCTAGGAACCGCATCCACCAGGACTGATCGCGCACGCACCGTGCGCGACATCCTCGCCACCGGCAAGACGACGTACTCGTTCGAGTTCTCGGCGCCGAAGACCCCCAAGGGCGAGAAGAACCTGTGGAGCGCGCTCCGCCGGGTCGAGGCGGTCGCCCCCGACTTCGTCTCCGTCACCTACGGTGCCGGCGGCTCCACCCGCGCGGGCACCGTCAAGGAGACCCAGCAGATCGTCGTGGACACGACCCTCACCCCGGTCGCCCACCTCACCGCGGTCAACCACTCCATCGCGGAACTGCGCAACATCATCGGCCAGTACGCCGACGCCGGGATCCGCAACATGCTCGCCGTGCGCGGCGACCCGCCCGGCGACCCCATGGGCGACTGGGTGCCCCACCCCAAGGGGCTGACCTACGCCGCCGAACTCGTCCGGCTCATCAAGGAGTCGGGCGACTTCTGCGTGGGCGTCGCGGCCTTCCCGGAGATGCACCCGCGCTCCCTGGACTGGGACACCGATGTCGCCCACTTCGTCGACAAGTGCCGGGCCGGCGCCGACTACGCCATCACGCAGATGTTCTTCCAGCCGGAGTCCTATCTGCGGCTGCGCGACCGCGTGGCGGCCGCGGGCTGCGAGACGCCGGTGATCCCCGAGGTCATGCCCGTGACCAGCGTCCGGATGCTGGAGCGGCTGCCCCAGCTCAGCAACGCCCATATCCCCGCCGAGCTGAAAGAGCGGATCCTCACAGCACAAGACGATCCCGCCGCTGTACGCTCCATCGGTATCGAGTTCGCCACGGAGTTCTGCGCGCGGCTGCTGGCCGAGGGTGTCCCCGGACTGCACTTCATCACGCTCAACAACTCCACGGCGACGCTGGAAATCTACGAGAACCTGGGCCTGCACCACCCCCCGCAGGCCTAGACCTTCCGCTCCGGTTTGCGACACACTGCGTAGCGGTCACTGGGAGAGGGGCGTACATGGGCTGGACGGTCCTCTACATCGCGTTCGGCGTCGTAGCGCTGTGGCTGCTCGGCGAGGTGCTGCTGCAGTACAAGGCGCGGCTGCGCTGGCGGCTGCTCGCCTTCGCGGGTTTCCTCGGCGTGGTGGCCGGTGTGCTGATCTCCTCGGTCGTCGTCATCGGCCTGGGTGCCTGCGCCTTCGCCGTCGGCCAGGTCTACGTCACGATGTCCTTCCGCCGCGGCTTCGCGGCGGGCTGGGCGGTCAAGCGGCCCGACTCCGACGGCGGCTCCCGCCGCGGCCGTGGCGCCGAGCGCCGCGACCCGACCCTGGAGGTCTCCGACCTGGAGGCCGCCGACGCGCACGACGCCGCCACGGACGGTTACGACGGCCCGGCCCCCGCCTACGGCCAGGACGACGACTACGACCGCGACGACGTCTTCACGCCCGCCCGCCCCCTGAACGACCCGTCCGCCGCGGAGACCACGGCCGTCTACGAGCCCCAGCCCCTCCCCGAGGACACCGGCTCCTACGGCATATACGGCGACCCCTCCTACGCCTCCGCCGAACAGCCCCGGCAGCAGCCCCAGGACACCTACGCCGCGGCCGCCCAGAGCCCCGACCAGACCTACGGCTACGACGCCTACGCCGGCTACGGCCAGCAGGGCTACGGCTACGACGGCACCGGCCAGCAGCAGTACGCCGCCTACTCCGACCCGTACATCGGCACCCAGACCTACGGCGGCGACACCTCGTACGACGCCGGTTACGGCGGTCAGCAGCAGTTCGCCCAGCAGGCGTACGGCCAGGACCAGTACTCCGGCGGCGGCTACGGCGAGACCCCGCCCGGCGGTGTGTGGGTGCCGCAGCAGCGCACCGACGAGCAGTACGGCGCCGAACTCCCGCAGGACCAGGGCTACTACGACGGCAACGGCCAGGCGCGGGGCACCGGCTACGACGAGCAGTACCGCTACTGAGCCGCCCCGGCGGCGGCTTCCCGGGCGGGCCCCTCCCCGAGGGCGCCCGCCCTCAGCGTGTCCCGCCCGCCCTCAGCGTGTCGCTCCCGGCCTCACTGGGAGCCGCGGAACTCCGGGCCCTCCACGATCAGCCCGGCGACCAGCGCGCCCGACATGCCCGCGTGCGGCAGGCCGCCGCCGGGGTGGGACCAGCCGCCGACGCCGAACAGCCCCGGCAGGGCGGTGGAGTTGGACGGGTGCAGCAGCGCTCCCGCGCCCGCGGCCAGCGAGGGCGCGGGCACCGCGCCTGCCTCCGCGCCGGTCTCCGCGGCGATGTCGGCCGGGGTGCGGACCTCGTGCCACAGGAGGCGGTCGCGCAGACCGGGTATCGCCCGCTCGGCCGCGGTGATCATGTTCTCGACGTGCCGGGTGAGGACTCGTCCGTCCGCCAGGTCCCCGTCGGTCCGCGCGGGGACCGTCGAGGTGAGGGTGACCGCTTCATGGCCGCTGTCGGGCACCAGCACCGGGTCGGCGGGCCGCAGGACGGTGACCGTGGGACGTGACACCGCCCCCGACGGGGCGGGACCGAACAGCAGCTCCAGCTCGGCCGCACGGTCCTGCGCATGCACCACCGTCCGATGAGCCGCCTCCTGCGGCCGCCCCCCGCGCAGCGCCAGCAGAACCGTCAGCCGGCTCGGCAGCCCCGACCGGGGCGCCACCTCGCCCTCGCCGCGCAGCGCCGTGCCCGGCGTGAGACGGGCCAGGACACCGGGCGACACCCCGGCCACCACGAAGTCCGCCTCGGCCACGGTCCCGTCGGCCAGCTCCACCCCCGCCGCCCGGCCGTCCTTCTCCAGGACCCGGGCCACCTCGGCGCCGAAGGCGAACTCCACCCGCCGCTTCACACACCGCTCGTGCACCGCGCGGGCCAGCTCACGCAGCCCGCCCCGGACGTACCAGGTGCCGAAGGCGTGCTCCATGTACGGCAGCACGGCCGCGCTCGCCGGAGCGGTGCGCGGGTCGAGACCGTAGGACAGGACGTGGCTCTCCAGCAGGGCGGCCAGCCGCTCGTCCCGCAGCTCCCAGAGGCCGATCTCGCGCACCGTACTCGCCCGGCGGGTGCGCAGCAGCCGCTTGTGCGGCACGGACGGGTACGGTTCGCGGTCCGCCAGCACCTGCCAGTTCGGCCACAGCGGCTCCTCCAGCAGCGGCCGGCGCGTGCGGTCCCATGCCTCGCGGGCGCGGACCAGGAAGTCGCCCCAGCGTTCCCCCGCCCCCGCGCCGAGCGCCTCGTCGAGCGCCGCGACCACGCCCGCGCGCGAGGCGTTCGGCAGGGCGGCCTCGGTGCCGTCCGCGAAGACATGCCGCGCGGACGGGTCGACCTGGACCAGCTCGACGCAGTCCTCCAGCTGCTCCTTGCCGGTCTTGATGAACAGGTCCCGCCAGACCGCGGGCAGCGGCAGCAGACCGGGGCCCGTGTCGAAGCGGAACCCCTCGCGCTCGAGTCGGCGCACCGCTCCGCCGTACGTGTCCGTCGCCTCGTACACCGCCACCCGGTGGCCCGCGACGGCCAGCCGGGCGGCGGCCGCCATCGCGCCCAGCCCGGCGCCGATCACCGCAATCCGTGCCATGCCTGCGACTTTATCGGCCACCACTGACAATCCGGTCCGGGGGCCGTCCGCGGCCGGGGACGAGCGCTCAGGCATGAGTACCCGTACCTAGGCGCCCGGATGAGTACGTGCACGGATGGGCCGGGACCCGCCCGGACGGGAGAGTGGAGGCACGGAAAGGGGCACGGCACCGGCACCGCCGACACGGGGCGGCGGAACGGTGCGGCCCCGGACCGCTCCTTCCGCCGACCCGCTCGGCGGGAGCGAGACACGGGGGAACCCGGGGGAACGACCGAACGGGGGCCCAACGGGGGAGTACGGGGGAGTACGGAAGCGCTGGTCCGGGACCGGCCCGCGGGGGACGCGGCCAGGACCGGACCGGCGCCTTCCTGTCGTACGGCGTTCAGCGGCGCCCGCTGACCCGCCCCTGGAGCAGCCGGGACAGCGCCGCGTGCACATCGTCCAGCGAGCGCTCCGGCTGGAACGCCTGCCAGTCCAGGGCGGCCACCAGCACCATGCCGACCAGCGCGGCGGCGGTCAGCGGGATGTCGATCTCCTCGCTCAGCTCACCGCTGTCCACGCCCTCGCGCAGCACCCTCTCGACGACGGCCACGGCCTGCTGCCGTACCACCATCAGCGTGGACTGCCAGGCCCGGTTGGTGCGCCACAGCTCGGCGACATACAGCTGGGTGAAGGCCGGATAGCGGTCGATGAAGACCAGCCCGGCGCGGATCATGGCGTCCAGGGCGTCCACCGAACCGCCGCCCGCGCGCGCGGTGCCCTCCGCCGCCTCCCGCAGGGAGTCGGTGAGGAGCCCCACGCCGTGCCGGAGCAGTTCCTCGAAGAGGACGGACTTGCTCGCGAAGTTGTAGTAGACGGTGCCCTTCGCCACCCCGGCACGCTCGGCGATCTCGTCCACCGTGGTGGCGGAGAAGCCCTGCTCGGCGATGAGGGTGACGGCCGCCTCGTAGAGCTTCTGCCGGGTGGCCTCACGACGCGTGCTGCCGCCCGACGCGGCGCTGCTGCTTTCCATGGTCATGATTGTCCCGCGTCCGTTCACAGGCTCAGCTCCGGATGCAGCCGGTCCAGCGTCCACACCTGCTTGCCGCGCGCCGACAGCGCGGTCAGCGCGAGCGCACCGGCCGTGAAGGCGGCCAGCACGGCACAGGCCCCCCACACCGGTTCGAGACCACCGCCGCTGATCAGGCGCCGCAGCGCCTCGACGACGTAGCTCATCGGCAGATAGGGGTGGATCGCGTTGAAGAAGCCGGGGCTGGTCTGCACGGGGTAGGTGCCGCCCGCCGACGTCAGCTGGAGCATCAGCACGGCGAGGACCAGGATCCGCCCGGCCGCCCCGAAGCGGGCGTTGAGCCACTGCACGATCGCCGCGAAGCACGCCGTGACCAGGCACAGGAAGGCCACCGTCCCGGCCGCCCGCGCCATGCGCAGGCCCACCGCCCAGTGCAGCACCGCCATCAGCGCGGCCGTCTGGAGCACGCCAATCGCGACGACCGGCAGCCAGCCCGCCAGCGCGATCCGCCACGCGGAGGCGCCCGCGGCCAGGGCCCGCCGGTTGAGCGGGGCGATCACCATGTAGGCGACCATCGCGCCGACCCACAGCGACAGCGGGATGAAGTACGGGGCGAATCCGGTGCCGTAGTTGGGTGCCTTGTGCAGCGCCTGGTTGACGAGCTGGACGGGGTCGGCCATGACGCCGGTGCGCAGATCGCGTTCGCCCTTGTCGTAGTCGGGGATCCGCGCGGCGCCGTCGTGCAGCCCGTCGGCGAGCCGCACCGAGCCGTCGACCAGCTTGAACAGGCCGCCGTTCAGGTCGTTCGCACCGGCCTTCAGCTCTCCGACGCCCTCGTCCAGGTCGACCGCGCCGGTCTTGGCCGTGCCCAGCCCGGAGTGCAGCTCCTTGGCGCCGGCGGCGACCTTCCCGGCGCCCGCGTTCAGTTCGTTGATCTTCTTGACGGCGTCGTCCAGGTCCTCCGACAGGCGCGGGGCCCGGTCGGCGAGCGCCTGGGCCTGCTTCTGCAGGGCCGCCAGGTGCCGGTCGAGCTTCTTCAGCCGCCCGTCCCCGTCGGAGGCCAGGGACTCCACGACCCCGGCCGCGGCCGCCACATCGGCGGCGGCGTCCTTGGCGGTCCTCAGATCCGGGCAGGCGGGGTCGGGGTCGGGCACGGTCCCGGCCTCGGGCAGGACGTCGCCGAGGGGGCCCGACGGAGAGGGCGCGGGCGCGGGGTTCTCGCACCGCGTGCGGTACACCCCGGCCAGCCGGTCGGAGGCGTCACGGGCGTCCCGCGCGGCGGCCGGTGCGCGGTCGGCCAGGTCGTCCAGGTTGTCGCGGACGGTCCCGGCGGCGTCGGCGACGGCCTGGGCCGTCCTCCCGATGGCCTTCTCGTTCTTCCGGACGAACGGACCCACCTCGTCCGCGTACGTGTTGACCTTGTCGGCGAGCGCCTGCGTCCCCTCGGCGACCTTCGCGGACCCGGTCTGAAGGTCGCCCGCGCCCGTGTGCAGCTTCCCGATGCCCTTGGACAGGGAGCCGCTGCCGCTCTTGGCCTCCTTCAGGCCGTCGGCGAGGTCCTTGGAGCCCTTCTCCGCCTTCCCGATGCCGCCCTTGAGCTTGTCGGCCCCGTCGGCGGCCTTCTCGGTGGCGCCGTGGATGTCGGAGAAGCTGATGAAGATCTTGTCCAGGAACGACCGCGAGGTCTTGGTGGACGCCGCCGTGCGCACCTCGCTGAACACCGTCCGCGAGATCTGGCCGACGATGTAGTTGTTGGCGTCATTGGTCCGCACCTGGAGGGCGCCCGTCCGCGGAGAGTCGCCCGAGCTGGAGGCGATCCGCCGGCTGAAGTCGGCCGGCATGGTCAGCGACAGATAGTAGGTGCCGTCCTCCACGCCCGCGCGGGCCTCCTCGGCGCTCACCTCCCGCCAGTCGAAGACCTCACTCTCCCGCAGCCCCTCGGTGATGTCGTCGCCCGCGCGGATCCTCTTGCCGTCGGCGGTCGCGCCCTTGTCGTCGTTGACCAGCGCCACCGGGATACGGTCCAGCCGGCTGTACGGGTCCCAGAAGGACCACAGGTACAGCGCGCCATACAGCAGCGGCAGCAGCAGAAGCGCGACCAGGGCCGCGCGCGGGAGCTTTCCGCGGCCGAAGCGCCGCAGCTCAAGAGCGGCCAGTCTCGGCGCACGCATCGGCCGCCTCCTTCCCCTCGTCGTCACCGGTCATGGACCCGTCCCCCTCGTCGTCACCGGTCATGGGCCCGTCCCCCTCGTCGTCACCGGTCATGGGTTCGTCGGCCGCGGCCGCGGTCCTGCCGCCGTCGTCCGTCCCGGTGGCCGTGTCCGCCGGGTCGCCCCCCGGCGCCGTCCCGGTGGACACGACCACCGCCCCCTCGGGGGCCTCGCTGCACACGGCCAGCACGGTCGTGCCGTCCGCGGCCAGCGAGCCGAGCAGGGACCAGGCAGCGGCCCGCTCGGCGTCCGACAGCTTGAGGTCGGTGTCGTCCACGCCCAGCAGGCGCGGCCGGCCGATCAGCGCCAGGGCGACGGACAGCCGCAGCGCCTCCAGCCGCTCCAGGTCGCGTACGGCCGTCCGGGAGCCCTTGGGCAGGGCCGCGCGGTCGAGGCCGGCGGCGTCCAGCGCCCGGTCGATCCGCAGCCGCTCCTCGGCGACCCGCTCCCGGCGCGGCCGCAGCAGAGCGCGGACGGAACCGGTGAAGCGGCGCTGGAGCAGCGCCCGTTCGTGCAGGTGCTCACCGACGGTCAGCGCGGGGTCCAGGTCCGTGACCCCGGGCACGTGCGCGAGCGCGCTGATCCGGCGCACGGCCGCCATCCGCCGGGGCAGCTCCAGACCGCCCACGGCGGCGGTGCCCTCGGTGGCCTTCATCCGGCCGGTCAGCGCGAGCAGCAGCGAGGTGCGGCCCGAGCCGGACGGCCCCGCGATCGCGATCAGCGAGCCGGGCGGCGCGTCGACGCCGATCCCGCGGAACGCCCATCCGCGGGGGCCCCGCACCCCGAAGCCGCGGGCCACCACGGCCGCACCGCGGTCGTCACCGGCCTCGGCGTCCCGCATGCCCTCCCCGCCCTCGGCCACGCTGCGCCCGTCCTCCCCCATGCCCTCCCCTTGCCTCGCCCGCCGGCAGCGGGGCCCAGTGTTTTGGACTGACTGGTCAGTGCAAAAGCTAGCCCGAACCTTCGATCGAGGCAAAAGCCCAGGTCAGAACGGATTGTCAGTGGCATACCCCACGATGGGCACATACGGCACCCCGTATCAGGACGTGCCGTCACGCAGACGACAGGAGGTTCGTCATGGCCAGCTACCACGCAGCCGCCGCCCGTCGGCGCCGCGCCACCGGCCCTGCCCCCTCACTGACCGGCCCGGCGAGCGACGTGCACCCCGTGCTGCGCCGCTCCTCGGCTCCTCCCGCCGCCCTCGACCTGCTCGCCCAGGCCCGCGCCGGACTCGACGAGGCCGCCGTCCTGGAGACCGCCAACGAGCGCTACGCCACCGCCCACCTCGCCGCGCTGCGCACCGCCGCGGCCGTCCTCGCCGCCCGCGGCCGCCCCGAGACCAGTCCCAGGCGCCGCGCCCGCATCCGGAGCGCCTGGGAAGTGCTCCCCGAGATAGCGCCCGAGCTCACCGAGTGGAGCGCCCTGTTCGCCTCCGGCGCCTCCCGCCGCGCCCGCGCCGAGGCGGGCATCCAGGGCGCGGCCAGCCGCCGGGACGCCGACGACCTCATACGCGACGTGGCGATGTTCCTGCGCATCGTCGAGCGGATGCTGGTCCTCCAGCCGGTCCTGCCCCAGCCGCGCCCCGACACGGACACAGCGGCCGCGCCACGACCGCCGACCCCCGGCGAGGCGCACCCCGAGATGCCGGACGCGGGGTGAGACCGCGGCGGCGAGTCGCCGGCGCCGGCGTGGACGCCCGCCGTCCGGGCCCCGCGCGGCCGTCCCGGCGTCTCGCAGTGCGGACCCATGCCTCCGGTACGCAACGGCGATGACCTGCTGTGGCGTCCGAGGCAATAGGGTGGAGTCGCCTGAAGCCCTCCCTTCCCGTCACCCGGGGTGCCGCGAGGGTGCCCGTTCGCTCCGCCCCGTACGTGGCGGTGCCGCGCCGAGGAGTCAACTGCCGTGTCGGACCCGATGCGACCCCGTTCCTCTCTCCGTACCGCCGTGGTCTGGGAGGTCCTCCGGGACGCCCTGGACCGTCGGGTCAAGGCCACGGGCCGGGAGTCGCTGGACGTCCTCGACACGGGGGGCGGCAGCGGCAACTTCGCGGTGCCCGCGGCCCGCCTCGGCCACCGCGTCACCGTCGTCGACCCGAGCCCCAACGCGCTGTTCGCCCTGGAGCGCCGCGCCGCCGAGGCCGGGGTCGCCGACCGGGTGAAGGGCGTGCAGGGCGACGCCCACGGCCTGTTCGACGTGGTCGAGCGCGGTGGCTACGACGTGGTGCTGTGCCACGGCGTGCTGGAGTACGTCGACGACCCGGCCGAGGGCGTCCGCAACGCGGTGGCCGCGCTGCGGTCCGAGGGCGTCCTCAGCGTGCTCGCCGCCGGGCTCGGCGGTGCCGTGCTGGCCCGTGCCCTCGCGGGGCACTTCAAGGAGGCCAAGCACGCGCTGGAGGACCCGGCCGGCCGCTGGGGCCAGGGCGACCCGATGCCGCGCCGCTTCACCGCCGAACAGCTCACCGGACTCGTCGAGGGCGCGGGCCTCGCCGTCGGCGCGGTCCATGGCGTGCGGGTGTTCGCCGACCTCGTCCCCGGAGTGCTGGTGGACACCGAGCCGGGCGCCATGGAAGCCCTGCTCAAGCTGGAGGAGGCGGCGGCCGAACTGCCCGCGTTCCATGCGGTGGCCACGCAGCTGCATGTGCTCGGTGAGACCAGAGGGACCGGCGAGGTCTGAGCGGTAGCTGTGGCGCCCCGCTGATCAGCGGGCACGGCTCCGGATGGAGTGCGCCACAGGCCCCCCGATCGGGCGGTTCCCGCCGTATGATCGAGGGAGACCGCCCTGGCATGACGGGTCGGCCGCCGGGGAATGGACACCTCAGCGGGCCGGTACGCCGTGACGGGAACCGGTTGGCCAATTGGCGCAGAGGGGCGGGTTTCACGGGGGCGATTCCCTGCCTATCCTGAAGAGACCCCCCGAGTCGCCCCGGCGACTGCACGATGAGGAGGACTCCGTGCCGCTCTCGGAGCACGAGCAGCGCATGCTCGAGCAGATGGAGCGAGCGCTGTACGCCGAAGATCCCAAGTTCGCGACAGCGCTTGAGGGAAGCGGGCTGCGTACGTACACCCGGCGACGGGTCTACCAGGCGGTCGCGGGCTTCCTCGTAGGTATCGCGCTCCTCATGGCCGGAATGGTCGCCAAGCAGGTGTGGCTCAGCGTGGTGGGCTTCCTCGTCATGCTGGGCTGTGCGGTACTCGCGGTGACCGGCTGGCGCAAGGCCCCCCGGCCCGGTGAGCAGCACGCCGCCGGTCCCCAGGGTGGTCGGCAGGGCCACCATCAGCGGCGTTCGATGATGGATCGCATCGAACAGCGCTGGCAGCGGCGCCGCGACGAGCAGGGCCACTGAACCGCGACCTCGCTCCTTCGACGTAGACATGCGTGAGGGGGTTGCCGCAGATGAGCGGCAACCCCCTCACGCATGCGTGCAGGCCGGGTGAGACCCGGCCCGCCCTACCGGGAAGGGTGCCCGAGCCTTCGATCCCGCGCCCGCTCACGCGTACGGCCCACCCGCCCGGCTCCGATCACGCGGTGCCCTGCGCACGTCGCCGCATCGGCACCCGGCCGCCGGCCGGCCGCACCTCCGAGGGGCGTCGCGGCCTCGGCGCGCGCAGCCCGTCACCCCAGCCCGCCCCGCCCGACGCCCGCGGCCAGACCGGGCCCGTACGGGGCGGCGGCCCGGCTCCCGCCCCACCGCTCGGCACGGCTCGCGTCACCCCCTGGCCCCATGAACGCGGCCCCGGCACGGAAAGCGTCGTGTCGGGGCCGCGTTCTGGAGCGGGGTGCCGTCAGGTGCTGTGCTGGTCGGACGGTCTGCGCAGCAGGGCCGTCAGGCGGGCGGACAGCCGTTGCTTGAAGGCCGTCCAGCGGTCGGTGAGGTCCCAGACCGCCCGGATGGCGGAACGCGGGGCGACGACCGCGCGGACCCGGGTCGAGCGGCTGACCCGCGACCGCAGCGCGACCCGCAGCCGGCGGACGTCGTCGGCGAGCCCGGACACGGCCTGGGGCCGCGGGGCGAACAGCACCTGCTCGACCGCTCCGGCCACGCGGTGCACGGACTGGGCCGCCGCCTCGTCCAGCTGTCCGAGCCGGACGATCCGCGCGGCCGCCTTGCGCGGGGTGAGCGCGTCGTCCGGGGGGATGCCGTAGTCCCACGCGGTGTCGGTGAGCTCGCGCCAGACGGCGAGCACATGCCCGGCGGCCACCTCGGCCGAGGCCCCCTCGGGCGACGGCACAGCACCCGGCGGCAGCACCGTCACGTCGACCCCGTCGTCGGACGGCGGCGGCGCGGACGGCGTGTGCCGGGCCGAGGCGAGGCGCACCGCGCGCCTTCTGAGCCGATACAGCATCGGCGCCAGCGGCACCGCGACGAGCACCAGCCCCAGCAGCACCCAGCCGGTGGTCTCGTACCAGGGCGCCCCCTCGTCCGCCGAGGAGCCCGGGTCCAGCGGCAGGGCGCCCGCACATGCCTCCAGCCGCTTGTCCTCCGCCGAGCAGCTCGCACTCTCCGAGGGCTCCGCGGAGGGCGCCGCGTCCGTCGGACGGGCGTCCTCCGGCAGCTCGGGATCGTTGCCGCCCGAGCTCTCCGGAACGGTGTACGGGGGGACCGAGCCGCGGGTCGGGGTGGGCTCGAAGCGGGTCCAGCCCACGCCCTCGAAGTACAGCTCCGGCCAGGCGTGCGCGTCGCGCAGCCCCACCGTCACCGTGCGGTCCGCCTGCGGCGTGCCCGGCGCGAAACCGACCGCGACCCGGGCCGGAATGCCCAGCGTGCGGGCCATGGTGGCCATCGCGAACGAGTAGTGGACGCAGAAACCCCGCTTGTCGCGCAGGAACCGGGCGATCGCCTGCCGGTCGTCGCCGACCTCCACCTCGGTGTCGTACTGGAACCCGCCGGTCAGGGAGAAGTACTCCTGGAGCGCGACCGCCTGTTCATAAGGGTTCTTCGCGTCCGCGGCCTCGGTGACCTCACGGGCCGTGCGGGCCACCACCGACGGCACCGAGTCCGGCACCTCGGTGTACGGGCGCTCGATCGAGGACGGCGGCTCCGGGGCGTCGGCCAGCTGCCGGGACGTCGGCCGCACCTCCAGGGAGCGCACCTCGTAGGTCTTGCCGCGGGTGTTCTCGCCGCGGTCGCCGACCACCGTCATGCCGATCGGCTCGTAGCGCCAGCGGCCGTCGATGTCCACGCCGCTCGGCGGATACGGCATCGGCAGCCAGTCCTGCGCGTACCAGTCGGCGGCGGCGATCCGGGTGCGCACCTCGGTGCGCCGGATGTCCGGGCCGAGCCCGGTCGGCGTGGGGAACTCGTCCGGCACGCCGACGATCTGCCGCTTGGCGGGCTTCCACGTGGAGCCGTCGAACTCGTCCAGGGACACGATCCGCAGATACATGCCGGACACGTCCTCGGAGTTGGTGCGCAGCACCAGCACCGTGCGGTCCTCGTCCACGTTCAGGCTGTCGCGCAGCGAGACCAGCGGGTTGATCGCGGAGATCGTGCCGCCGCCCCCGCCGCCGGGCCCCACGCCGCCCCCGGCCGTGTCCAGCAGGCCGCCCTGCATCGAGGGCAGGCCCAGCGGCACCACCAGGGCCACGCCCAGCGCCACCGCACCGATCCGCCGCCCGGTGCGCACCGGCGCCACCGCGCCGCCGGGGGCGCTCAGGGAGCCCGGGGTGCGCGGGCCGCCGGCGAAGACCCGGCCCCACTGGGACAGCCGCTCACGGCCCTCGGCCAGCAGCAGCATCAGATAGCCCGCCGCCGCCAGCAGGAACCACACCCAGCCGCCGGCGCCGTCGGCCAGCCCCGCGGCGACCGAGTACAGCGCGAGCAGCGGCAGTCCGGCCGGGGCCGCGCTGCGGAAGGTCACCGCCAGGGCGTCGACCAGCAGACCGATCAGCAGCACCCCGCCGACCATCATCAGCTGGATGCCGTCCGACATGGGCGCCGGGATCGCGTACCGCTCGACGTCCTGTGTGCCCTGCTCGAACAGATCGGCGAACCGGCGGAACGTCTCCGGTCCCGGAAGCACCCCCGCGACGGCCTGCTCGCGGGCGAAGGACAGGGTGAGCAGCAGCAGCGACACCAGCGCCTGCGCCGCCACGGTGAGGGCCCGCGCCAGCGGGACCCTGCGGGCGGCCGCACCGACGGCCGACTGCACGGTGAGCAGCAGCGCGGCGTGCAGCAGCCATCCGGGTGTGTCGACGAGGGGCAGCAGGGCGCAGGACGCCAGGAGGGTCGCGGCGAGGGCGCACAGGGCGATGCGTGCGCGGGTGCTCATGGGCGCGCCTCCCCGTGGGTGCTTCGCGCGGTGCGCGGCTGCTGGTCGTGGTGGGCCCGTCGTGTGGTTCCCCGCGCCCCCGCGGGCATGCTGTCGCCGGCGCCGGGAACGCTCGCTCCGGCCATCGACACCACGCCCGAGCGCTCGCGGTCCGCCTGGCGCCACAGGTCCGCCAGCGCGACGCCCCTGGGTACCGCCAGTGCCGTCCAGCCGGCCTCCCGCAGCAGCCGCAGCCGCTCCTCGGCGCGGTTGCCCGCCACCGGTACGTCGGACGGCTCACGGGTCCAGGTGTCGCTGTCCAGCACGAAGGCGAGCGCGCCTCCGCTGCGCCGGCTCATCTTGGCGGCGATCGCGGCCTGCTCCTGGTCGAGGTCGCCGAAGAACGCCACCAGCAGCCCCTCGTTGCCGCCGCGCAGCACGTCGTAGGCGCGGGACAGACCGGTGCCGTCGGAGTGGTCGATCACCGCGAGGGTGTCCATCATCAGCCCGGCCGCGTCCGCCGACTCCTGGCTGGCGCCCGCGAACCCGTCGGCGCCCTCGCCCGGCACCGAACTGCCGGTGTCCGTCAGCAGCCGTACCGAGAAGCCCCGTTCCAGCATGTGCACCAGCACCGAGGCGGTGCCCGACACCGCCCACTCGAAGGCCGAGTCGGGGCCCGCCCCCCGGTAGGCGAGCCCGCGCGTGTCCAGCAGCACCGTGCAGCGCGAACGCTGCGGCTGCTCCTCGCGGCGCACCATCAGCTCGCCGTACCGCGCGGTGGAGCGCCAGTGCACGCGGCGCAGATCGTCGCCGTAGCGGTAGCCGCGCGGGATCACGTCGTCCTCGCCGGCCAGCGCCAGGGAGCGCTGCCGTCCGTCGCCGTACCCGGTCGCCTCACCGGCCAGCCGCACCGGCGGCAGCGGCTCCACGCGCGGGATCACCGTCAGGGTGTCGTACGCGGAGAAGGACCGGGTCAGTTCGCACAGGCCGAACGGGTCGGTCAGGCGCAGCTGGAGCGGGCCCAGCGGATAGCGGCCGCGCAGGTCGGAGCGGACCCGGTAGGAGACCTCGCGGCGGCCGCCCGGCTCCACCCGGTCCAGCACGAAGCGGGGGCGCGGCCCGAGGACGTAGGGCACCCGGTCCTGGAGCATCAGCAGACCGGTGGGCAGCCGCGAGACATTGTCGATGCGCAGGTGGACCCGCGCCTCGGAGGCGGCGGGCACGCGCGCGGGGGACAGGCGGCGGCTGCCCGCCACCCGGTAGCGGGTGCGGTACAGGACGGTCGCGCACACCAGCGGCAGCACGGCGAGCAGCAGACCGACCCGCAGCAGGTCGCTCTGGCCGAGCACATACGCGCACACGGCCGCCGCGACGCCCGCGGCCAGGAAGGAGCGCCCGCGGGTGGTGAGGCCGGCCAGCGCGGTGCGGACCGCGCCCTTGCCACCGCCCTCCGCCTCCGCGTGGCTCAGCCCCTTCGTCGCCGGGTCGCTCATCACAGCCTCCGCGGCGGCTGCTGCGGGTAGGCCGGAGCGGCGCCGCCCATCCCGTAGCCGTGCTGCTGGGGCGCCTGGGGAACCGGCGTGTGCTGGAGGATCTCCTGGACGACCTGCTCGGAGGTGCGGCGGTTGAGCTGGGCCTGCGCGGTGGGCAGCAGCCGGTGGGCCAGGACGGCGACGGCGAGGGCCTGGACGTCGTCCGGCAGCGCGTACTCCCGGCCGCTGAGGGCCGCGGACGCCTTCGCCGCGCGCAGCAGATGCAGCGTGGCGCGCGGGGAGGCGCCGAGCCTGAGGTCGGGATGGGTGCGGGTGGCGCCGACCAGGTCGACGGCGTAGCGCCGGACGGTGTCGGCGACATGGACGCCGCGCACGGCTTCGACCAGCTTCACGATCTCGTGCGCGTGGGCCACCGGCTGGAGGTCGTCCAGCGGGTTGACGCCGCCGTGCACGTCGAGCATCTGCAGCTCGGCCTCGGCGCTGGGGTAGCCGATGGAGACCCGGGCCATGAAGCGGTCGCGCTGGGCCTCCGGCAGCGGGTAGGTGCCCTCCATCTCGACCGGGTTCTGGGTGGCCACCACCATGAAGGGGCTGGGCAGCTCGTAGGTCTGGCCGTCGATGGTGACCTGGCGCTCCTCCATGGACTCAAGGAGGGCGGACTGGGTCTTGGGCGAGGCGCGGTTGATCTCGTCGCCGATCACGATCTGCGCGAAGATCGCACCCGGCTTGAACTCGAAGTCCCGGCGCTGCTGGTCCCAGATGGACACACCCGTGATGTCCGAGGGCAGCAGGTCGGGGGTGAACTGGATGCGCCGCACCGAGCAGTCGATGGACCGCGCGAGGGCCTTGGCCAGCATGGTCTTGCCGACGCCCGGAACGTCCTCGATCAGCAGGTGCCCCTCGGCGAGCAGCACGGTCAGCGAGAGCCGGACGACCTCGGGCTTGCCCTCGATCACCGCTTCCACCGAGCTGCGCACCCGCTCCACAGTGGCGGTCAGATCTGTGAGGCTCGCTCGATCGTCATAGGTCGTCACCCGGCCCTCCTCGGCACGTTCACTTTGCCGGGCCGACGCTCTGCGACGCGAAACCGGCCCACCCCGAAACACGGACAGCACGCGAGAAAAGTTCCGCGTGACGCCACAACCGCATTCTTGTTGCCGTTACCGGTTCGTGTCACTCGACTGTGGACAACTGGCCGCGATATGTCGGGCCTTAGGACCTTTTGTGTCCTGAAGAGCCGGGAATCGGCGCAGGATGGGCCCCTGCGGCCGGTCTCTCCGGCCGGCCTCTGCGAGTGGTCCTGCGGCCGGTCTGCCCCGGCTCAGCCTGCCGGGTCGATCTCGCGCAGCAGGCCGGTCTTCACATCGAAGACGAATCCCCGCACGTCATCGGTGTGCAGCAGGAACGGCGAGGTGCGCACCCGCTGCATCGACTGCCGTACGTCCTGGTCGACGTCCCGGAACGCCTCCACCGCCCAGGCGGGCCGCTGTCCGACCTCCATCTCCAGATCGTGCCGGAACTCCTCGGTGAGGGTCTCCAGACCGCACCCGGTGTGGTGGATGAGGACCACGCTGCGGGTGCCGAGGGCGCGCTGGCTGATGGTGAGCGAACGGATCACGTCGTCGGTGACCACACCGCCGGCGTTGCGGATGGTGTGGCAGTCGCCGAGCTCCAGACCCAGCGCGGCGTGCAGGTCGAGACGGGCGTCCATGCAGGCCACGACGGCGACCTGGAGAACGGGGCGGGCGTCCATCCCCGGGTCGGCGAAGGCGGCGGCGTACCGCGCGTTCGCCTCGACGAGACGGTCGGTGACCGTGCCGACGCGGGTCGCGGAGCCCTCGGAGCCGGTGGGAACCGATGCGGAAGTCGTCATGGTGACGACCGTACTGGTCACCGCTGGTCCGAGCCTGGTGTGAGGACGGACAAAGGACGCCATCGAGTTGTCGCTGTGAGGCAATGCACACAGGCGGTACGACGGGGCTCACGGGGCCCGCCGCCACGCGCGGGCCGGTTGATTGACCGCAAGACAGGGTGGACTAAAGTGACGCGAAGCGGGAGGCCCGGCCATGCCCGCTTCCGACTTCTTCCCCACGAGGGCGGGGACCCGGCGGTGCGTGCGGCTCCCGCCGGACCTGAGAGGGCCCCCTTGAGCAACAGTCGACACGTCCCGGTGATGCTCCAGCGCTGCCTGGACCTGTTGGCCCCCGCCCTGCGACAGCCCGGCGCGGTGGTCGTCGACTGCACCCTCGGCCTCGGCGGCCACAGCGAGGCGCTGCTGCGGCAGTTCCCCGAGGCCCGTCTCGTCGCCCTCGACCGCGACACGGAGGCGCTGCGGCTGTCCGGCGAGCGCCTCGCCCCGTACGGGGAGCGCGCGACCCTCGTGCACGCCGTCTACGACGAGCTGCCCGAGGTGCTGCACCGGCTCGGCATCCCGCGCGTGCAGGGCGTGCTGTTCGACCTGGGGGTCTCCTCCATGCAGCTCGACGAGGCCGACCGCGGCTTCGCCTACGCGCAGGACGCTCCGCTGGACATGCGGATGGACCAGACGACGGGGATCAGCGCGGCGGAGGTGCTGAACACCTACCCGCCCGGTGAGCTGGTACGGATCCTGCGGGCGTACGGCGAGGAGAAGCAGGCCAAGCGGATCGTGGCCGCGATCGTGCGCGAGCGCGAGAAGGAGCCGTTCAGCAACAGCGCCCGGCTGGTCGAGCTGATCCGCGACGCCCTGCCGCAGGCCGCCAAGCGCACCGGCGGCAACCCGGCCAAGCGCACCTTCCAGGCCCTGCGGATCGAGGTCAACGGCGAGCTGTCCGTGCTGGAGCGGGCGATCCCCGGCGCGGTGAAGGCACTCGCGGTGGGCGGACGGATCGCCGTCCTGTCGTACCACTCGCTGGAGGACCGGCTGGTCAAGCAGGTCTTCGCGGCCGGCGCCGCCTCCACGGCGCCGCCCGGGCTGCCTGTCGTCCCCGAGCGCTACCAGCCCCGGCTCAAGCTGCTCACGCGCGGTGCCGAACTTCCCACCGAGGAGGAGATCGCCGAGAACAAGCGCGCGGCTCCGGCACGACTGCGCGGCGCCGAGCGCATCAGGGAGGACGTGGAGTGAGCGAACCGAAGGGGCGGGCGCCGGAACGGACTCCGGCACGGGCGAGCACGGCAGCGCGCCCGCGGGGGGCTACCGCGGGGGAGCGCGTGCACCGGGTCTCCGCGCCGGGGGCGCGTTCCGGGCAGGGCGCGGCGGCCGGGATCCCCGCGCGCGCGGCGCGTCCCGACCGGGGCGCCGACCTGACCGCCGTACACACCGCGCGGGCAGGCCGGCCCGCGCACCGCCTCCCCGCCCCGGCGGCCCGCCCGTCGCACGGCGGAGCCCTCACGCTCGCGGCCCGCCCGTCGCACGGCGGAGCCCTCATCCGGGCGGCCCGCCCGTCGTACGGCAACCCGCCCGCCCCGGCGGCCCGCCCGTCGTACGGCAGCCCCCGTACCTCGGCAGCCCGCCCGTCGTACGGCGACACGTCCGCCCCGGCGGCCCGCCCGTCGTTCGGCAGCCCCCGTACCTCGGCGGCCCGCCCGTCGTACGGCAACCCGCCCACCCCGGCGGCCCGCCCGTCGTTCGGCAGCCCCCGTACCCCGGCAGCCCCCCTGCCGCACGGCAGCACCCCCGCCCTCGCGGTGCGCCCCGCGCCCCACGCCGGACGCGCCCGTGCCGGACAGCCCCCGTACGCCCCCGCCCCCGAGGTGTGTCCGCAGCGAGTCGCCCCCGTGGTCCCCGTCCTCCCCGTCGGGATCCGGGCGTGGCGAAGGGAGGGCCGGTGAGCAGGAAACCCGAGTTGAAGGGCCGGGCCGCGCGGCTGGCGCAGATCTTTCCGGCGGGGCCCGGGCAGGCCGCCCGTACCCCCTTCGTGCTCCTCGTCGTCCTGCTCCTCGGCGGCGGTCTGATCGGCCTGCTGGTGCTGAACTCCGCGCTGAGCGAGGGCTCGTTCCGGCTGGACGACCTGCAGAAGGCCACCAAGGACCTCACCGACCAGGAGCAGGCGCTCCAGCGCGACATCGACGCCTACTCCGCCCCGGACGCCCTCCAGCGCCGCGCCCGAGAGCTCGGCATGGTCCCCGGCGGTGACCCGGCGTTCCTGGCCCCCGACGGCAGCGTCAAGGGCGTCCCCTCCCCGGCCGCGGCCCCGCAGCAGGTGACCGTGCCCGACCCGCTCGCCCTCGCCCCCGAGGCGATGCCGTCGGCACCCGCGCCCGCCCCCACCGCACCCGCGGCGCCCCCCACCGCTCAGCCCCCGACCACCCCCACCCCGACCCCCGGCAGGTGACGGAAGTGTCCGACAGGGAACCCCCGCGCCGCCGCGTGCCCGGGCCCGCACGGCCCGGCGTCCGTTCGGCGGGGCACCGGCCCCAGCGGCCCGGCGCGCGCCCCGTCCGGCGGCCGGCGGTACCGCGCCCCGCGGGACCGCGGCCGCTGCGGCTGGGCAGCCCGCGGCCCCGGCTGCGCATGGTCGGGCTCGCGCTGACGCTGGTCCTGCTGGTCTTCGTCGTCCGGCTGCTGCAGGTGCAGGCGGTCGACGCCGGCACCTACGCGGCGATGGCCGAACAGAACCGCTACGTCGGCCAGGTGCTGGCCGCCGAGCGCGGCGAGATCACCGACCGCGCCGGCGTGGCCCTCGCCACCAGCGTGGACGCGTACGACATCACGGCCGATCCCACCCTGTTCAACCGCGAGACCCTGAAGATCGACGACGGGCCGGAGCAGGCCGCCGCCCTGCTCGCGCCGATCCTCGGCCAGGACCAGGCGGACCTGGTGAAGAAGCTGCGGCCGGAGAACAAGAAGCTGCGCTACGCCCTGCTGGCCAGCCGCCAGACCCCGCTGGTCTGGCAGCAGATCAAGGACCTGAAGTCGGCCCTCGCCACCAAGGCCCAGACCGACCCCACCACCGCCAATGTGCTGGCCGGCGTCCTCGCCGTCCCCAGCAGCAAGCGCGTGTACCCCAACGGGGACCTCGCCGCCGGGATACTGGGCTGGGTCAACGCCGAGGGCAAGGGCGGCGGCGGCATCGAGCAGCAGCTGGACAAGCAGCTGGCCGGCAAGGACGGCAAGATCCGCTATGCCCAGTCCGGCGGCCGCCAGGTGCCCACCGCGGGCTCCACCGAGACGCCCGCCGTGCCCGGCTCCGACATCGAGCTGACCATCGACCGGGACATCCAGTGGGCCGCGCAGAACGCCATCAGCGAGCAGGTGCGCAAGTCCCGGGCGGACCGCGGCTATGTCATCGTCCAGGACACCCGCACCGGCGAGATCCTCGCCATGGCCAACGCCCCCGGCTTCGACCCCAACGACCTCAGCCGGGCCGACCCGAACGCCCTGGCCAACGCGGCCCTGCTGGACGCGTACGAACCCGGCTCCACCGCCAAGGTCATCTCCATGGCCGCGGTGCTGGAGGAGGGCGTCGCCACCCCCGAGACGCATGTGATCGTGCCCAACCGGCTGCACCGCGGCGACCGGCTGTTCAAGGACGACATCGACCACGAGACCTGGTACCTCACGCTCAACGGCGTGCTCGCCAAGTCCAGCAACATCGGCACCATCCTCGCCACCGGCCAGCTCGGCAAGACCCAGCCCGAGGTCAACCGGGTCCTGTACTCCTACCTGCGCAAGTTCGGTTTCGGCCGCTACACCGGCCTGGACTTCCCCGGCGAGACCCCCGGCATCCTCGCGCCGCCCGACAAGTGGTCCACCTCGCAGCAGTTCACGATCCCTTTCGGCCAGGGCGTCTCCATCAACGCCGTCCAGGCCGCCTCCGTCTACTCGACCATCGCCAACGGCGGCGTCCGGATCGAACCGACGCTCGTCCGCGGCACCAAGGGCCCCGACGGGCGCTTCACCCCCGCCCCGGAACCCGAGAAGAGCCGGGTGATCAGCGAGAAGACCGCCAAGACGCTCGCCCGGATGCTGGAGTCCGTCGTGGACGACGAGCAGGGCACCGGCACCAAGGCCCGCATCCCCGGCTACCGGGTCGCGGGCAAGACCGGTACGGCCAACCGCGTGGATCCGGCCACCGGCAAGTACCACGGCTACACGTCCTCCTTCGCCGGGTTCGCCCCCGCCGACAAGCCTCGTATCACCGTCTACTGCGCCATCCAGAACGCCACCGAGGGCGACTACTTCGGCGGCCAGATCTGCGGTCCCATCTACAAGAAGGTGATGGCCTTCGCCCTGAAGACCCTCCAGGTCCCGCCCACCGGAGCCGCCCCCGCCCGGCTGCCCGTCGAGTACACGCCCTGACCCCGACCGACCCGACCTGATCAGCACGGAACAT
Source organism: Streptomyces sp. enrichment culture (assembly GCF_964272895.1). GTDB lineage: Bacteria > Actinomycetota > Actinomycetes > Streptomycetales > Streptomycetaceae > Streptomyces. The sequence goes on along the minus strand of NZ_OZ186832.1, from coordinate 2,011,321 downwards.
CCAGGAACGAGCTCGTGACAACGATCACCCCCGATCCCGGGAACCAGAGCGCCCCCCGCCCCTCACTTCGCCCCGGAGCGGGTGCGCCCGGTACGCTCACCGCCGTGCCACACGCTGATCAGTCCCGAACCACCCAGAAGGGCGCTCCCGTGACCTACCCGGGACCGCCGCGACCGGCCCGGGTGCCCGCCACACCCCTCGCGGAGCTCGCCGGCCGGCTGGGTGCCCCCGCGCCCGAGGGCGCCGCCGAGGTCACGGGCATCACCCATGACTCGCGCGCCGTCCGCCCCGGCGACCTGTACGCGGCCCTGCCGGGCGCCCGCGCGCACGGCGCCGACTTCGTCGCGCAGGCGGCGGGCCTGGGCGCCGCGGCCGTGCTGACCGACCCCTCCGGCGCCGAGCGCGCCGCGGCCACCGGTCTGCCCGTGCTGGTGGTGGACGACCCGCGCGCGCGGATGGGCGAGCTGGCCGCCGACATCTACGGCCGGCCCGGCGAGGAGCTGCTGCAGATCGGCATCACCGGCACCTCCGGCAAGACCACCACCGCCTACCTCGTCGAGGGCGGCCTGAAGACCTCCCGCAGCACCGGTCTCATCGGCACGGTGGAGATGCGCATCGGCGACGAGCGCATCAAGTCCGAGCGCACCACCCCCGAAGCCACCGACCTGCAGGCCCTGTTCGCGGTCATGCGCGAGCGCGGCGTCGAGGCGGTCGCGATGGAGGTCTCCAGCCACGCCCTGGTCCTCGGCCGGGTCGACGGCTGCGTCTTCGACATCGCGCTCTTCAACAACCTCAGCCCGGAGCACATGGAGTTCCACTCCGGCATGGAGGACTACTTCCAGGCCAAGGCTCAGCTGTTCACGCCGAAACGCAGCAGGCTCGGCGTGGTCAACGTCGACGACGAGTACGGCCGCCGGCTCGCCAAGGAGGCGACCGTCCCGGTCGTCACCTACTCCGCCGAGGGCCACCCGGACGCCGACTGGCGCGCCGAGGACGTCGAAGTGGGCCCGATGGACTCCACGTTCACCGTGCTCGGCCCGAACGGCGAGCGCGTCGCCGCCAGGGCGCCGCTGCCCGGCCCGTTCAACGTGGCCAACACCCTCGCCGCGATCGTCGCCCTGGCCGTCGCCGGCCTCGACCCGCAGACCGCCGCCGACGGTGTCGCGGCCGTGCCGGGGGTCCCCGGCCGCCTGGAGCGCGTGGACGCCGGCCAGGACTACCTCGCGGTCGTCGACTACGCGCACAAGACCGACGCGGTCGAGTCGGTGCTCAAGGCGCTGCGCAAGGTCACCAAGGGCAAGCTGCACATCGTCCTCGGCTGCGGCGGCGACCGTGACACCACCAAGCGCGCCCCGATGGGCGCCGCCGCGGCCCGGTTCGCCGACACGGCCGTACTGACCTCCGACAACCCCCGCTCCGAGGACCCCCTCGCGATCCTCGCCACCATGCTCCAGGGCGCGGCGTCCGTGCCGGCGCACGAGCGCGGCGAGGTGCTCCTCTTCGAGGACCGGGCGGCCGCGATCGCCGCCGCCGTGCAGCGCGCACGGCCCGGGGACACCGTGCTCGTCGCGGGCAAGGGTCATGAGCAGGGCCAGGACATCGCCGGCGTGGTCCGTCCCTTCGACGACCGCCAGGTGCTTCGCGAAGCTATCCAGAAGACCCAGGGATGAACTTGTGATCGCCCTCTCTCTCGCCGAGATCGCAGAAGTCGTCGGCGGGCAGACGCACGACATACCGGATCCGGCCGCGCTGGTCACCGGGCCCGTCGTCCGGGACTCCCGTGAGGTGGTGCCCGGCAGCCTGTTCGTCGCCTTCGTCGGCGAACGCGTCGACGGCCACGACTTCGCGCGGGACGTCGTCGAGGCGGGCGCGGCCGCCGTCCTGGCCTCCCGGCCGGTCGGGGTGCCCGCGATCGTCGTCGACGACGTCCAGACGGCGCTCGGCGCCCTCGCCCGTCACGTCGTGACGCGGCTGGGCGCCACCCTCGTCGCCCTCACCGGCTCCGCCGGCAAGACCAGCACCAAGGACCTGATCGCCCAGGTGCTCCAGCACAAGGCGCCCACGGTGTGGACGCCGGGCTCGCTCAACAACGAGATCGGGCTGCCGCTGACCGCCCTGACCGCCACCGAGGAGACCAGGTTCCTCGTGCTGGAGATGGGCGCCCGCGGCATCGGCCACATCCGCTACCTCACCGGTCTGACCCCGCCGAGGATCGGCCTGGTCCTCAACGTGGGCAGCGCCCACATCGGCGAGTTCGGCGGCCGCGAGCAGATCGCCCAGGCCAAGGGCGAGTTGGTGGAGGCCCTGCCGCCGGCCGAGGAGGGCGGTACGGCCGTCCTCAACGCCGACGATCCGTTCGTACGCGCCATGGCCTCCCGTACGAAGGCGAAGGTGCTCCTCTTCGGCGAGAGCGACGAAGCGGACGTACGGGCCGAGAACGTACGACTCACGGACAGCGGGCAGCCCTCCTTCACCCTTCACACACCCTCCGGGTGCAGCGACGTGACCATGCGCCTGTACGGTGAGCACCACGTGTCGAACGCGCTCGCCGCGGCCGCCGTCGCCCATGAGCTGGGCATGTCCGCGGAAGAGATCGCCACCGCGCTCTCCGGGGCGGGCACCCTCTCCCGCTGGCGCATGGAGGTCACCGAGCGCCCGGACGGCGTGACGATCGTCAACGACGCCTACAACGCGAACCCCGAGTCCATGAAGGCCGCCCTGCGCGCGCTGGCGGCCATGGGCAAGGGGCGTCGCACGTGGGCGGTGCTCGGCAAGATGGCCGAGCTCGGGGACGAGGCGCTCGCCGAGCACGACGCGGTCGGGCGGCTCGCCGTCCGGCTCAACGTCAGCAAGCTCGTCGCGGTCGGGGGCAGGGAAGCCGCCTGGCTGCAACTGGGCGCATATAACGAGGGTTCGTGGGGTGAGGAGTCGGTGCACGTGTCCGACGCACAGGCGGCGGTCGACCTGTTGCGCAGCGAGTTGCGCCCGGGGGACGTCGTACTCGTGAAGGCGTCCCGTTCGGTCGGGCTCGAAAGCGTTGCCCAGGCGCTGCTGGAGTCCGGTGCCGAGGGTGAGGTTGCCGCCCGATGATGAAGCAGATCCTGTTCGCAGGAGTCATTGGTCTGTTCCTCACCCTGATCGGCACCCCGCTGCTGATCAAGCTGCTCGCCCGCAAGGGCTACGGCCAGTACATCCGTGACGACGGCCCGCGCGAGCACGCCAGCAAGCGCGGTACGCCGACCATGGGCGGTATCGCGTTCATCCTGGCCACGGTCGCCGCGTACTTCCTGTCGAAGGTCATCACCGGCTACTCGGTGACCTTCTCGGGTCTGCTGGTGCTCGGTCTGATGGTCGGCATGGGCCTGGTCGGCTTCCTGGACGACTACATCAAGATCGTCAAGCGGCGTTCGCTCGGTCTGCGGGCCAAGGCCAAGATGGCCGGTCAGCTGATCGTCGGTATCGCCTTCGCGGTGCTTTCGCTCCAGTTCGCGGACAACCGCGGCAACACGCCGGCCTCGACCAAACTGTCGTTCATCACGGACTTCGGCTGGACGATCGGACCGGTTCTGTTCGTTGTCTGGGCGCTGTTCATGATTCTCGCCATGTCGAACGGCGTGAACCTGACCGACGGTCTGGACGGCCTGGCCACCGGCGCCTCGGTGCTCGTCTTCGGTGCGTACACGTTCATCGGCGTGTGGCAGTTCCAGGAATCGTGTGCGAACGCTCAAACGCTCACGAATCCGGGCGCGTGCTACGAGGTGCGCGACCCGCTCGACCTCGCGGTGGTCGCCTCCGCGCTGATGGGCGCCTGCCTCGGCTTCCTGTGGTGGAACACCTCGCCGGCCAAGATCTTCATGGGCGACACCGGTTCGCTGGCGCTCGGCGGTGTGCTCGCGGGTCTGGCGATCTGCTCGCGCACCGAGCTTCTGCTCGCGATCCTCGGCGGTCTGTTCGTTCTCATCACCATGTCGGTGGTCATCCAGGTCGGCTCCTTCCGCCTGACCGGTAAGCGGGTCTTCCGGATGGCGCCACTTCAGCACCACTTCGAACTCAAGGGCTGGTCCGAGGTCCTTGTGGTGGTCCGTTTCTGGATCATCCAGGGCATCTGTGTGATCGTCGGACTGGGTCTCTTCTACGCGGGATGGGCAGCGGACAAGTGACCGACTGGCAGGGGAAGAACGTCACCGTCGCCGGGCTCGGCGTCTCCGGCGTCCCGGCGGCCAAGGTGCTGCACGGGCTCGGCGCGCACGTCACCGTCGTCAACGACGGCGACGACGAGCGGGCCCGCGCCCAGGCCGCCGAGCTGCGGGCGCTCGGCGTCACCGTGCGCCTCGGCGACGGCGACACCCTGCCCGAGGGCACCGAGCTGATCGTCACCGCGCCCGGCTGGAAGCCCGACAAGCCGCTGTTCGCCGCCGCCGGGAAGGCCGGCGTGCCGGTGTGGGGCGACGTGGAGCTGGCCTGGCGCCTGCGCGGCCCCGACGCCGCCCCCTGGCTGTGCGTCACCGGCACCAACGGCAAGACCACCACCACGCAGATGCTGGCGTCGATCCTGAAGGCGGCCGGGCTGCGCACCGCCGCCGTCGGCAACATCGGCGTCTCCCTGCTGGACGCGGTCCTCGGCGAGGAGCGCTACGACGTCCTCGCCGTGGAGCTGTCCAGCTACCAGCTGCACTGGGCGCCCTCCCTGCGCGCCCACTCGGCCGCCGTCCTCAACCTCGCCCCGGACCACCTCGACTGGCACGGCTCCATGGAGGCGTACGCGCGCGACAAGGGCCGCATCTACGAGGGCAACCAGGTCGCCTGCGTCTACAACGTCGCCGACAAGGCCACCGAGGACCTGGTGCGCGAGGCCGACGTCGAGGAGGGCTGCCGCGCCATCGGCTTCACCCTCGGCACCCCCGGCCCCTCCCAACTCGGCGTGGTGGACGGCATCCTGGTCGACCGCGCCTTCGTGGAGAACCGGCAGAAGAACGCCCAGGAGCTCGCCGAGGTTTCCGACGTCGACCCGCCCGCCCCGCACAACATCGCCAACGCCCTTGCCGCGGCCGCCCTCGCACGCGCCTTCGGGGTGCCCGCGACGGCCGTACGGGACGGGCTGCGGGCCTTCACCCCGGACGCCCACCGCATCGCGCACGTGGCCGACGTGGACGGCGTGGCCTACGTGGACGACTCCAAGGCGACCAACACCCATGCCGCGGAAGCCTCGTTGGCGGCCTACCCGTCGATCGTGTGGATCGCGGGCGGCCTCGCCAAGGGCGCGACCTTCGACGAGCTCGTCGCCCGGTCGGCCAAGCGGCTGCGCGGCGTCGTCCTGATCGGTGCCGATCGGGCGCTGATCCGCGAGGCGCTGACGCGACACGCCCCGGAAGTACCCGTCGTCGACCTCGACCGGACCGACACTGGGGCGATGCTCCAGGCCGTCCAGGAGGCCCAGCGGCTCGCGCAGCCCGGCGACACCGTACTGCTGGCCCCCGCCTGTGCCTCCATGGACATGTTCGCCAACTACAACAAGCGCGGTGACGCGTTCGCGGAGGCGGTTCGCGAACTCGGCGCCTGACCGACGTAGCGGAGGCGCTGATGCCCAGTAGCCGAACCGGCCGCAGGCCGCCCGTCCAGCGGGCGGCCGCACGGTCCACCGCCCCCCGCCCCCCGCGCGACAACCCGGTGCTGCGCCTCTACACCCGCACGCGCAGGGCGTGGGACCGGCCGCTGACGGCGTACTACCTGATCCTCGGCGGCAGCGTGCTGATCATCGTGCTGGGTCTGGTGATGGTCTACTCGGCCTCCCAGATCAAGGCGCTGCAGATGTCCCTGCCGGGCTCCTACTTCTTCCGCAAGCAGCTGCTGGCCGCGCTGATCGGCGGCGCGCTGCTGCTCGCCGCCTCCCGCATGCCGGTCAAGCTGCACCGGGCGCTGGCCTACCCGATCCTGGCGGGCGCCGTCTTCCTGATGGCGCTGGTGCAGGTGCCCGGGATAGGAGTCTCGGTCAACGGCAACCAGAACTGGATCTCCGTCGGCGGCCCCTTCCTGCTCCAGCCCAGCGAGTTCGGCAAGCTCGCGCTGGTGCTGTGGGGCGCGGACCTGCTCGCCCGCAAGCAGGACAGGAAGCTGCTGACCCAGTGGAAGCACATGCTGGTGCCGCTGGTGCCGGCCGCGTTCATGCTGCTCGGGCTGATCATGCTCGGCGGCGACATGGGGACCGCGATCATCCTGACGGCGATCCTGTTCGGGCTGCTCTGGCTGGCCGGCGCGCCCACCCGGCTGTTCGCCGGAGTGCTGTCGGTGGCCGCGGTGATCGGTGTGATCCTGATCAAGACCAGCTCCAACCGCATGGCCCGGTTGCAGTGCATCGGCGCCACCGAACCCGGTCCGGGGGACGTCTGCTGGCAGGCCGTGCACGGCATCTACGCCCTCGCCTCCGGCGGAATCTTCGGGTCCGGGCTCGGCGCGAGTGTGGAAAAATGGGGTCAACTCCCCGAAGCGCACACCGACTTCATCTTCGCCGTCACCGGTGAGGAACTGGGCCTGGCGGGGACGCTGTCGGTGCTCGCCCTCTTCGCCGCTCTAGGCTATGCGGGTATTCGCGTGGCCGGACGCACGGAGGACCCCTTCGTGAGGTATGCCGCGGGAGGCGTGACCACCTGGATCACGGCCCAGGCCGTGATCAACATGGGTGCGGTGCTCGGGCTGCTGCCGATCGCCGGTGTCCCCCTCCCGCTGTTCTCCTACGGAGGATCCGCCCTGCTGCCGACCATGTTCGCCATCGGGCTGCTGATCGCCTTCGCGCGTGACGAGCCCGCTGCGCGGGCGGCGCTTGCGATGCGGCAACCCCGCTTTGGTAGAAAGCGGGGGGCTGGGGGTACTGCGGCTGGTCGGAGTCCCCGGAGATGGAACACGATGCGACGGCGCACCTCGGCGGTGCGCTCGTCCGGAGAGCGGTGAATTTCGGTGCATGTCGTACTCGCCGGCGGGGGTACCGCGGGCCACATCGAGCCCGCGCTCGCCCTCGCGGACGCCCTGCGCAGGCAGGACCCGACCGTGGGCATCACGGCTCTGGGGACGGAGCGCGGTCTGGAGACCAGGCTGGTCCCCGAGCGGGGCTACGAGCTGGCGCTGATCCCGGCCGTACCGCTGCCCCGCAAGCCCACGCCCGAGCTGATCACCGTCCCGGGCCGGCTGCGCGGCACCATCAAGGCCGCCGAGCAGATCCTGGAGCGCACCAAGGCGGACTGCGTCGTCGGCTTCGGCGGCTATGTGGCGCTGCCCGGCTATCTGGCGGCCAAGCGGCTCGGCGTGCCGATCGTCATCCACGAGGCGAACGCCCGGCCCGGCCTCGCCAACAAGATCGGCTCCCGGTACGCCGCACAGGTCGCCGTGGCCACCCCGGACAGCAAGCTCCGGGGCGCGCGCTACATCGGCATCCCGCTGCGCCACTCCATCGCCACCCTCGACCGGGCCGCCGTGCGCCCCGAGGCCCGCGCCGCCTTCGGGCTCGACCCGAACCTGCCGACGCTGCTGGTCTCCGGCGGCTCGCAGGGCGCCCGGCGGCTGAACGAGGTCGTGCAGCAGGTCGCCCCGTGGCTGCAGCAGGCCGGCATCCAGATCCTGCACGCGGTCGGCCCGAAGAACGAACTGCCGCAGGTGCACCAGATGCCGGGGATGCCCCCCTACATCCCGGTAAGTTACCTGGACCGGATGGACCTCGCGTACGCCGCGGCCGACATGATGCTCTGCCGCGCGGGCGCGATGACCGTCGCCGAGCTCTCCGCCGTCGGGCTCCCGGCCGCCTATGTCCCGCTGCCCATCGGCAACGGCGAGCAGCGGCTGAACGCCCAGCCGGTGGTCAAGGCCGGCGGCGGTCTGCTGGTGGACGACGCGGACCTCACCCCCGAGTGGGTGCAGCAGAACGTGCTGCCCGTGCTCGCCGACCCGCACCGGCTGTACCAGATGTCCCGCGCCGCCGGTGAGTTCGGCCGGCGCGACGCCGACGACCTGCTCGTCGGCATGGTGTACGAGGCGATCGCCGCCGGCCGTGCACACCGTTAGGAACCGTATTTCTGTGTAGGCGGAGGGCAGGGAGCGTGGCCGGAACGACCACCGCGGAGCGCGGTGAACGCCAGCAGGAGTCGTCCGGCCCGCCCCCCGCGGGGAGGTTCCTCCGGCGCCGCCTCCGTCTGATCGCTGCCCTCGCCGCCCTCCTGCTGGTCTCGGCGGGCGGCGTCTGGCTGTTGTACGGCTCCGCGTGGCTGCGGGCCGAGCGGGTCACCGTCTCCGGCACCCGGGTGCTGACGCCGGAGCGGGTGCGCGAGGCGGCCGAGGTGCCGCTCGGGGAGCCGCTCGTCTCCGTCGACACCGATGCGATCGAGTCACGTCTGCTGCGGAAACTCCCGCGGATCGACGCGGTGGACGTGGAGCGTTCCTGGCCGCACGGAATCAGCCTGAAAGTGACAGAACGTACTCCGGTACTTCTTGTCGAAAAGGGCGGAAAGTTCATCGAAGTGGACGATGAAGGTGTCCGTTTCGCCACGGTTTCCGAGGCTCCGAAAGGGATTCCGCTTCTGGAATTGGCCGTCTCCCGGTCCAGTTCCGCCGCGGCCAGTCTGAGGCGTTTCGGCGAGGGGCGGCTGGTGCGCGAGGCGGTGCGGGTGGCCGGTGACCTCCCGGACCGGGTCGCCCGGCAGACGCGGCTGGTCAAGGTGCGTTCGTACGACGCCGTCTCACTGGAGTTGGGCGACGGGCGGACGGTCGTGTGGGGGAGCTCGGAGAAGGGGGCCGCGAAGGCCCGTACGCTCACCGCGCTGATGAAAGCCGCCCCCGGTGCGCGGCACTTCGACGTGAGCGTTCCCACCGCCCCTGCGTCATCAGGGAGTTGACGCACATCCGCGCAGGCCAGCACCCTGGTTGGGCAGCGCTACGGCTGATCACATAGGGTGAAAAGAAAAACGGGAGGTTCGGCGTGTTCGTTGAACGCGCGCCACTTGTCGACTTAGTGTCTCGTTCAGAAGACTCCAAGGAACAGACACACTGGTAACCCTAAACTTCAGGGTTAGGGTTCGGGTCGGCGAAACGGACCGTCCCATTCGGCATCAGTCGTCTGATCGCGGGGCGCAGCGCGTACCGGTGATCCGACGACACGTAACTCGAGGCGAGAGGCCTTCGACGTGGCAGCACCGCAGAACTACCTCGCAGTCATCAAAGTCATCGGTGTCGGCGGCGGTGGTGTCAATGCCATCAACCGGATGATCGAGGTCGGTCTCAAGGGCGTCGAGTTCATCGCCATCAACACCGACGCGCAAGCTCTGTTGATGAGCGACGCCGACGTCAAGCTGGACGTCGGCCGTGAACTCACCCGCGGACTCGGCGCCGGAGCCAACCCGGCCGTCGGCCGCAAGGCCGCCGAGGACCACCGCGAGGAGATCGAGGAGGTCCTCAAGGGGGCCGACATGGTCTTCGTGACGGCCGGTGAAGGCGGCGGCACCGGCACCGGCGGGGCGCCCGTCGTGGCCAACATCGCACGCTCGCTCGGCGCGCTCACCATCGGCGTGGTCACGCGCCCGTTCACCTTCGAGGGACGGCGTCGCGCGAACCAGGCCGAGGACGGCATCGCCGAGCTCCGCGAAGAGGTCGACACCCTCATCGTCATCCCGAACGACCGACTGCTGTCCATCTCGGACCGTCAGGTCTCGGTCCTGGACGCCTTCAAGTCCGCGGACCAGGTCCTGCTCTCCGGCGTTCAGGGCATCACCGACCTCATCACCACCCCCGGCCTGATCAACCTGGACTTCGCCGACGTCAAGTCGGTCATGTCCGAGGCCGGTTCGGCCCTCATGGGCATCGGCTCGGCCCGCGGCGACGACCGCGCGGTGGCCGCGGCCGAGATGGCGATCTCCTCCCCGCTCCTTGAGGCGTCCATCGACGGCGCCCGCGGTGTGCTGCTGTCCATCTCCGGCGGCTCCGACCTCGGTCTGTTCGAGATCAACGAGGCCGCCCAGCTGGTCAGCGAGGCCGCCCACCCCGAGGCCAACATCATCTTCGGCGCGGTCATCGACGACGCCCTCGGCGACGAGGTGCGCGTCACCGTCATCGCGGCCGGCTTCGACGGGGGCCAGCCCCCCGCCCGCCGGGACAACGTCCTCGGCACGGCCTCGGCCAAGCGCGAGGAGCCCGCTCCGGTGCGGCAGACCGAGACCCGCCCGTCCTTCGGCACGCTCGGCAGCGTCACGCCGAAGGAGGAGCCGGAGCCCGCGCCCGAGCCGGTGGCCGACATCCAGGTCGCCCCGCCCGTGCCGCCGTCGCGGACCTACGACAGCAGCGCGGCCGAGGAGCTGGACGTGCCGGACTTCCTCAAGTGATAGGACAGCGCGAGAGCGTGAGCGGCGCGCACTTCGCCTTCACCGACCGGTGGGGCGGGGTGAGCGCCGCTCCGTATGAGGAGCTCAATCTGGGCGGCGCCGTCGGCGACGACCCGGAGGCGGTCCGCACCAACCGGGAGCTGGCCGCCAAGTCGCTGGGCCTGGACCCGGCGCGCGTGGTCTGGATGAACCAGGTGCACAGCGCGGACGTGGCCGTCGTCGACGGACCCTGGCCGGCCGGCGCCGGGATCCCGAAGGTCGACGCGGTCGTCACCGCCCGTCGCGGACTCGCCCTCGCCGTCCTGACCGCCGACTGCGTGCCGGTGCTGCTGGCCGACCCGGTCGCCGGAGTCGCCGCCGCGGCCCACGCGGGCCGGCCCGGCATGACCGCCGGGGTCGTCCCCGCCGCCGTCGCCGCGATGACCGAACTCGCCGCCGACCCCGCGCGGATCGTCGCCCGCACCGGACCCGCGGTGTGCGGCCGCTGCTACGAGGTGCCGGAGGCGATGCGCGCCGAGGTGGCCGCGGTGGAACCGGCGGCGCACGCCGAGACGAGCTGGGGCACACCCGCGGTGGACGTCGCCGCCGGAGTGCACGCGCAGCTCGCCCGGCTCGGGGTCGCCGACCGGGCGCAGTCGCCGGTGTGCACGCTGGAGTCGGGGGACCACTTCTCGTACCGCCGTGAGAACGCCACCGGGCGGCTCGCGGGCTATGTCTGGCTGGACTGATGGGGCATGACGGACCGTAAGGACGAACTCGCCGCGAACCTGGCGAAGGTGGAGGAACGCATCGCCGCCGCCTGCGAGGCCGCCGGGCGCGCGCGTGACGAGGTGACGCTGATCGTGGTCACCAAGACCTACCCGGCGAGCGATGTGCGGATCCTGTCGGAACTCGGTGTGCGCCATGTCGCCGAGAACCGTGACCAGGACGCCGCGCCGAAGGCCGCGGAATGTTCGGATCTGCCGCTCACCTGGCACTTCGTGGGCCAGTTGCAGACCAACAAGGTGCGCTCCGTGGCCGGTTACGCGGACGTCGTGCAGTCCGTGGACCGGGCCCGGCTGGTGACGGCGCTCTCCAAGGAGGCCGTGCGGGCGGGGCGCGAGCTGGGGTGTCTGATCCAGGTCGCGCTGGACGCCGGGGAGCGCGACCGGGGGGAGCGGGGCGGTGTCGCTCCGGGCGGAATCGAAGAGTTGGCCGACCTCGTCGCCGCCTCCGAGGGGCTGCGGCTCGACGGACTGATGACCGTCGCACCGCTGACCGGGGAGTACGCGGGGCGCGAACGGGCGGCGTTCGAGCGGTTGATGGATTTGTCGACTGTCCTGCGCCGAGCCCATCCGGCTGCGAACATGGTCTCGGCAGGAATGAGTGCGGACCTCGAGGAGGCCGTGGCGGCCGGAGCGACACATGTACGCGTCGGCACTGCGGTACTCGGAGTCCGCGCCGGGCTCGGGTAACGTCGCCAGGAAGTCGGACCACAGCAGAAAATATGGTCATTACCGCCGAAAGGTGGCACAACGACCTCGTGGATCGCGGGCACTTGGCAGTCGTCAGCCGATCCACCACAGAGCGGAGGACTCAGAGCATGGCCGGCGCGATGCGCAAGATGGCGGTCTACCTCGGCCTCGTGGAGGACGATGGGTACGACGGCCGGGGATTCGATCCCGACGACGACTTCGAGCCCGAACTCGACCCGGAGCCGGAGCGGGACCACCGGCGGCACGAGCCGTCGCATCAGTCGCACATCGCACATCAGCCCGAAAGGGACGAAGAGGTGCGAATCGTGCAGCCGCCCGCGCCGCGCGAACCGGTCGCCCGATCCGCTTCGCTACCCGCGGAATCCGGCCGCCCGGCGCGCATCGCGCCCGTGGCGTCCATCACACAAGAACGCGCAAGCCTGGAGAAGAACGCACCGGTGATCATGCCCAAGGTCGTGTCCGAACGAGAGCCTTACCGGATCACCACACTTCACCCGCGGACCTACAACGAGGCCCGTACCATCGGGGAACACTTCCGTGAGGGCACCCCGGTGATCATGAATCTGACTGAGATGGACGACACAGACGCGAAGCGACTTGTCGACTTTGCGGCAGGTTTGGTGTTTGGTCTTCACGGCAGCATCGAGCGGGTGACGCAGAAGGTGTTCCTGTTGTCTCCTGCTAACGTCGATGTCACGGCGGAGGACAAGGCCCGCATCGCAGAGGGCGGGTTCTTCAACCAGAGCTGAGACGCACCACCGGAAAAGCACAGCACGGCACAGGAACAGGGGAGAGGGAAGCACCAGCTATGAGCGTGGTCCTGCAGGTTCTCTACATCGCGCTGATGGTGTTCCTCATCGTGCTGATCTTCCGATTGGTCATGGACTACGTCTTCCAGTTCGCCCGCTCGTGGCAACCCGGCAAGGCGATGGTGGTCGTTCTGGAGGCCACCTACACTGTCACCGATCCACCGCTCAAGCTTCTGCGGCGGGTGATCCCGCCGTTGCGTCTCGGGGGCGTGGCGCTCGACCTGTCCTTCTTCGTACTGATGATCATCGTCTACATCCTGATCACGCTCGTGCGGAGCGCGATGTGAGCGATGTGACAGATACGGTCTTGCCGACTGCCGACGACAACGTTGAGGTGAAGAGATGCCGTTGACCCCCGAGGACGTGCGGAACAAGCAGTTCACGACCGTCCGCCTCCGAGAAGGCTATGACGAGGACGAGGTCGATGCCTTCCTCGATGAGGTCGAAGCCGAACTGACCCGCCTGCTCCGCGAGAACGAGGACCTGCGCGCCAAGCTGGCCGCGGCCACGCGCGCTGCTGCCCAGAACCAGCAGAACATGCGCAAGCCCCCGGAGCAGCAGGACCAGCAGCAGGGCGGTATGCCGCAGCAGGGCATGCGAGGCCCCGGCGCCCCGGTGCCGGCCGGCATATCGGGCCCGCCGCAGCAGCAGATGGGCGGCCCCATGGGTGGCCCGCCCCAGCTGCCGAGCGGTGCCCCGCAGCTGCCCGCCGGCCCCGGCGGTCAGGGTCCGCAGGGTCCCGGCCCGATGGGTCAGGGTCCCGGTCCGATGGGCCAGCCCCCGATGCCGCAGCAGATGGGCGGCCCCATGGGCGGTCCGATGGGCGGCCCCATGGGCGGTCCCGGTCAGGGCCCCGGCGGCGACAGCGCCGCCCGTGTCCTCTCGCTGGCCCAGCAGACCGCCGACCAGGCGATCGCCGAGGCCCGCTCCGAGGCCAACAAGATCGTCGGCGAGGCCCGCAGCCGCGCCGAGGGTCTGGAGCGCGACGCCCGTGCCAAGGCCGACGCCCTGGAGCGGGACGCGCAGGAGAAGCACCGCGTCGCGATGGGCTCCCTGGAGTCCGCCCGCGCCACGCTGGAGCGCAAGGTCGAGGACCTGCGCGGCTTCGAGCGCGAGTACCGCACGCGGCTGAAGTCCTACCTGGAGTCCCAGCTGCGTCAGCTGGAGACCCAGGCCGACGACTCCCTCGCCCCGCCGCGCACGCCCGCGACCGCGTCCCTCCCGCCGTCCCCGGCGCCTTCCATGGCCCCGGCCGGTGCGAGCGCCCCGTCGTACGGCGGCAACCAGACGATGGGTGGCGGCGCCCCGGCTCCGTCCGCCCCGTCCTACGGCGGCCAGCAGCAGATGTCCCCGGCCATGACCCAGCCCATGGCGCCGGTCCGCCCGCAGGGCCCCTCCCCGATGGGCCAGGCCCCGTCGCCGATGCGCGGCTTCCTCATCGACGAGGACGACAACTGACGGCCGGTAGTACGCCGTAGGCGTCGGCAGCGTTCACAAGGGGCGAGCCCTGGACCACGGTCCGGGGCTCGCCCCTTTTACGCGCGTTGCGGGGGGACTCGTAGGGGACGAGCACGCGAAACGGCGGCCGCCCGATGGGCAGCCGCCGTTTCTCTGTGACTTACGCCTTGCGCAGGCGGAACGTCAGCGACAGCCCCTCGTCGGTGAACGGCGCCCCGAACGTGTCGTCCGCCTCGCCCTGACCGAAGTCGGTGGCGAGAACCTCGTCGGCGATCAGCCCGGCATGCTCGGCCAGCGCGGCGGCCGTCGCCGGGTCCGTGGCCACCCATCGCAGCGCGATCCGGTCCGCCACATCCAGCCCACTGTTCTTACGGGCCTCCTGGATCAGCCGGATGGCATCCCGCGCGAGACCCGCCCGCCGCAGCTCCTCCGTGATCTCCAGGTCCAGCGCCACGGTCGCGCCGGAGTCGGACGCCACCGACCACCCCTCCCGAGGCGTCTCGGTGATGATCACCTCGTCCGGAGCGAGCGTGATGGTCTCCCCGTCGACCTCCACCGACGCCGTGCCCTCGCGCAGCGCCAGCGACAGGGCGGCGGCATCCGCGTTCGCCACGGCCTTGGCGACGTCCTGCACCCGCTTGCCGAACCGCTTGCCCAGGGCACGGAAGTTGGCCTTGGCGGTGGTGTCGACCAGCGATCCGCCGACCTCGGACAGCGACGCCAGCGACTCGACGTTCAGCTCCTCCGTGATCTGCGTGTGCAGCTCGGGGTCCAGCGCCTCGAAGCCCGCCGCGGCGATCAGCGCCCGCCGCAGCGGCTGACGCGTCTTGACACCCGACTCCGCGCGCGTGGCACGCCCCAGCTCCACCAGCCGTCGCACCAGCACCATCTGCTTCGACAGCTCGGGGTCGATGGCCCCGAGGTCCGCCTCCGGCCAGGACGCCAGGTGCACCGACTCGGGCGCGCCCGGAGTGACCGGCACGACCAGGTCCTGCCACACCCGCTCGGTGATGAACGGGGTCAGCGGCGCCATCAGCTTGGTGACCGTCTCGACGACCTCGTGCAGCGTGCGCAGCGCCGCCTTGTCGCCCTGCCAGAAGCGGCGGCGGGAGCGGCGGACGTACCAGTTGGACAGGTCGTCGACGAACGCGGACAGCAGCTTGCCGGCGCGCTGGGTGTCGTACGCCTCCAGCGCCTGGGTCACCTGGTCGGTCAGGGCGTGCAGTTCGGACAGCAGCCAGCGGTCCAGCAGCGGGCGGTCGGCCGGGGCCGGGTCGGCCTCGGACGGCGCCCAGCCCGACGTACGGGCGTACAGGGCCTGGAAGGCGACCGTGTTCCAGTACGTGAGGAGCGTCTTGCGGACGACCTCCTGGATGGTGCCGTGGCCCACGCGGCGCGCGGCCCACGGGGAGCCGCCGGCCGCCATGAACCAGCGGACCGCGTCGGCGCCGTGCTGGTCCATGAGCGGGATGGGCTGCAGGATGTTGCCCAGGTGCTTGGACATCTTGCGGCCGTCCTCGGCGAGGATGTGGCCGAGGCAGACGACGTTCTCGTAGGAGGACTTGTCGAAGACCAGCGTGCCGACCGCCATCAGCGTGTAGAACCACCCACGCGTCTGGTCGATGGCCTCGGAGATGAACTGCGCCGGGTAGCGGGACTCGAACAGGTCCTTGTTCTTGTACGGGTAGCCCCACTGCGCGAACGGCATGGAACCCGAGTCGTACCAGGCGTCGATGACCTCCGGCACGCGCGTGGCCGGCTTGGCGCACTGCGGGCAGGCGAAGGTGACGTCGTCGATGAACGGGCGGTGCGGGTCGAGCTCCGACTGGTCGGTGCCGGTCAGCTCGGTGAGCTCCGCGCGGGAGCCGACGCAGGTGAGGTGGTCGTCCTCGCAGCGCCAGATCGGCAGCGGGGTGCCCCAGTAGCGGTTGCGGGACAGCGCCCAGTCGATGTTGTTGTTCAGCCAGTCGCCGTAGCGGCCGTGCTTGACCGTGTCCGGGAACCAGTTGGTGTTCTCGTTCTCCTGGAGCAGGCGGTCCTTGACGGCCGTCGTACGGATGTACCAGGACGGCTGCGCGTAGTAGAGCAGCGCGGTGTGGCAGCGCCAGCAGTGCGGGTAGCTGTGCTCGTACGGCAGGTGCTTGAAGAGCAGGCCGCGGTCGCCGAGGTCCGCGGTGAGCTTCTCGTCGGCCTTCTTGAAGAAGACGCCGCCGACCATCGGGACCTCGGGCGCGAAGGTGCCGTCCGGGAGGACCGGGTTGACCACCGGCAGGCCGTAGGAGCGGCAGACCTTGAGGTCGTCCTCACCGAAGGCGGGGGACTGGTGGACCAGACCCGTGCCGTCCTCGGTGGTGACGTACTCGGCGTTCACCACGAAGTGGGCCGGCTCGGGGAACTCGACCAGCTCGAAGGGACGCTGGTAGGTCCAGCGTTCCATCTCGGCGCCGGTGAAGGTCTGGCCGGTGGTCTCCCAGCCCTCGCCGAGGGCCTTGGCGACCAGCGGCTCGGCGACGACCAGCTTCTCCTCGCCGTTCGTCGCGACGACGTAGCTGACCTCGGGGTGGGCGGCGACGGCCGTGTTGGAGACCAGGGTCCAGGGGGTCGTCGTCCAGACCAGGAGCGCGGCCTCGCCGGCCAGCGGGCCGGAGGTCAGCGGGAAGCGGACGTAGACGGAGGGGTCGACGACCGTCTCGTAGCCCTGGGCCAGCTCGTGGTCGGACAGGCCGGTGCCGCAGCGCGGGCACCAGGGGGCGACGCGGTGGTCCTGGACCAGCAGGCCCTTGTCGAAGATCTGCTTCAGCGACCACCAGACCGACTCGATGTACTCGGGGTCCATCGTGCGGTAGGCGTCGTCGAGGTCGACCCAGTAGCCCATGCGGGTCGTCAGCTCGGCGAAGGCGTCGGTGTGCCGGGTCACCGACTCGCGGCACTTGGCGTTGAACTCGGCGATGCCGTATGCCTCGATGTCCTGCTTGCCGCTGAAGCCCAGCTCCTTCTCGACCGCCAGCTCGACCGGCAGACCGTGGCAGTCCCAGCCGGCCTTGCGGGCGACGTGGTAGCCGCGCATGGTGCGGAAGCGGGGGAAGACGTCCTTGAAGACACGCGCCTCGATGTGGTGGGCGCCGGGCATGCCGTTGGCGGTGGGCGGGCCCTCGTAGAACACCCATTCGGGGCGGCCCTCGGACTGCTCCAGGCTCTTGGCGAAGATCTTCTGCTCGCGCCAGAAGTCGAGCACCGCGTGCTCGAGAGCGGGCAGGTCGACCTGGGCGGGTACCTGGCGGTACGTAGGCGATGTCATCAGCGAGCTTCCTCCGGCGGACTTGCTGCCTTCCGTCCGGAGGGACGAGAGCTGCTGCGCCGGTTTCGGCGCGCTCCCGCGGTACCACCCTCCTTGGCCCTCCGATGCCGGGTGCGGCGCCGGTGAGCCCCCTCATTGGGGTCGCGATGCCGGGTCTACTGGCCCCTCGGGGCGTTCTTCCGGCGGCTCCGGGGTGATCTTCACGTCGCGCTCGCCCCCGGGCTCCCACCGTCCCCGGGTCGCTCTGGGCTGCGTACGCCGCTACTCGTCCCCATCCACGCTTTTCGCTCCGCCCAGTGTACGGCGCCGCGCGGACAGCGGCCGACCGGTTTTCGGGGGGTCCCTCGGACCCGCGCGGAACCTGTCCGAGATGACCCGAATGGCCAGATGTGCCGGGTTCGGTCCTGGGGTGGTGGGTCCGGCGGATTACCCGGCGGGGAGCTGGGCACAACGCATGCATGCCGGCCTCGCGCACGCGCGGGGTGGCCGAATCGGGCGGCGTGCCCCGTTGCCGCGGGACTCGTGTCGATTTATCGTCCCAGCACGATTCGCGAGCAAGATCACAATATGTGAAGGGGCCGCGGCCATGGTGGCGAAGAAGACCGCCGAACAGTCGGCGTCCAGCGGGTCCACACCTGCGGCTGCCTCCGGCGGTTCCGCCAAGGACGTCGGTGGGAAGAAGAGCACGGCTGCGAGGAAGGCCACGAAGAAGGCTGCGGCGAAGAAGGTCGCCACGAAGGAGGCTGTGGCGAAGAAGGTCGCTGCGAAGAAGTCTGTGGCGAAGGAGATCGCTGCGAAGAAGTCTGTGGCGAAGGAGGTCGCTGCGAAGAAGGCTGCGGCGAAGGAGGTCGCTGCGAAGAGGACGGTGTCGGAGGGGGGAGCCGAGACGCGGGTGCCTGCCAAGAAGGCGCCTGCCAAGAAGGTGGCCGGGAAGAAGGCGCCGGCCGAGGAGGCGGTGGCCAAGGACGTGCCTGCCGAGAAGGCAGCCGCGAAGAAGGCGGTCGCGAAGAAGGCGCCTGCCGAGAAGGCGGTCGCGAAGAAGACCGTCGCGAAGAAGGCCGCTGCCAAGAAGGCCGCTGCCAAGAAGGCCGCTGCCAAGAAGGCGAGCACCTCCGGGAAGACCACCTCCACCATGACCACCTCCACCACGACCACCTCCACCAAGAGCGCCGCCAAGAAGACCGCGGCGGCGAAGAGCACGGCGAAGCAGGCGGGTGCGGCCGAGGCCGCGGAGCAGACGGGAGCCACGACAGTGGTTGCGAAGAAGACTCCTGGCACGGCCACGGCCGCCGCCCAGACGGCCGTACCCAAGGCGCGCGGCGCCGCGGTGGAGCCGGGTGAGCTCGCCGTACGCCCCGGCGAGGACCCCTGGACCCCGGAAGAGGTCGAGGAGGCGCGCGCGGAGCTGACCGGGGAGCTGGAGCGGCTGCGCGCCGAGCTGGCCTCCTCCGAGCAGTCCCTGGTGGGCCTGATGCGCGAGTCCGGCGACGGCGCCGGGGACGACCAGGCCGACACCGGCGCGAAGAACATCACGCGCGAGCACGAGCTGGCGCTGGCCGCCAACGCGCGCGAGATGCTGCTCCAGACCGAGCGGGCCCTGGAGCGGCTGGACGCGGGCACGTACGGTCTGTGCGAGAACTGCGGCAAGCCCATCGGCAAGGCGCGCATGCAGGCCTTCCCGCGGGCCACGCTGTGCGTGGAGTGCAAGCAGAAGCAGGAACGCCGGTACTGATCGACCGGGGAGGCGTGACGTACCCTCGTCCTCAGTCAGGCACCTAGGTTGAGGGACTCACGTGGCAGAGGCGGAGCGCATCATCGGTACGCCGGACATCCCCGAGGCGGCACGGTCCGCACAGGAGCGGGACGACGACGGCACTCGGGCGCGCTCGGACGCGTCCGCGGACGCCGGCGCCTCCGGCGACTCCGAGGCCCCCGCGCAGAGCGGACAGGAGCCCGCCGAGCAGCCGCGGGGGCGGCGCCAGATCGCGGTGCTGTTCGCGGTCGCCGCCTTCGCGTACCTGATCGACCTGGTCAGCAAGATGATCGTGGTGGCGAAGCTGGAGCACCAGGAGGCGATCGAGATCTTCGGCGAGTGGCTGAAGTTCGACGCCATCCGCAACCGCGGCGCGGCCTTCGGCTTCGGCCAGGCATTCACGATCATCTTCACCCTGATCGCGGCGGCCGTGATCGTCGTGATCATCCGCTTGGCCCGCAAGCTCTACAGCCTGCCCTGGGCCATCGCCCTCGGTCTGCTGCTCGGTGGCGCGCTCGGCAACCTCACCGACCGCATCTTCCGCGCCCCCGGTGTCTTCGAGGGCGCGGTCGTGGACTTCATCGCGCCCAAGCACTTCGCCGTGTTCAATCTCGCGGACTCGGCGATCGTGTGCGGCGGCATCCTGATCGTGCTGCTGTCCTTCCGGGGCCTGGACCCGGACGGAACCGTCCACAAGGACTGAGCGCGCAAGGGCTCTCGTACGGGACTGTCTCACCCGTCCGGCATACTCGACGGGTGAGCACGATTCCCGAGATCCGTACCCTGCCCGTGCCCGACGGCCTGGAGGGCGAGCGCGTCGACGCCGCCATCTCCCGCATGTTCGGCTTCTCCCGTACGAAGGCGGCGGAGCTGGCCGCCGCGGGCAAGGTGCTGGTCGACGGCACGGTGGTCGGCAAGTCCGAGCGCGTGCACGGCGGGGCCTGGCTGGAGGTCGAGATGCCCCAGGCGGCCGCGCCGGTGCAGGTGGTGGCCGAGCCGGTCGAGGGCATGGAGATCGTCCATGACGACGACGACATCGTGGTCATCGTCAAGCCCGTCGGCGTCGCCGCCCACCCCTCGCCCGGCTGGAGCGGCCCGACCGTCATCGGCGGCCTCGCGGCGGCCGGCTACCGCATCTCCACCTCCGGCGCCGCCGAGCGCCAGGGCATCGTGCACCGCCTGGACGTGGGCACCTCCGGCCTGATGGTGGTCGCCAAGTCCGAGCGCGCGTACACCTCGCTCAAGCGCCAGTTCAAGGAGCGCACGGTCGACAAGCGCTACCACACGCTCGTGCAGGGCCACCCGGACCCGACCAGCGGCACCATCGACGCGCCGATCGGCCGCCACCCGAACCACGACTACAAGTGGGCGGTCACCGCGGAGGGCAAGCCCTCCGTCACGCACTACGACCTCGTCGAGGCGTTCCGCGCCGCTTCCCTGCTCGATGTGAAGCTGGAGACCGGCCGGACCCACCAGATCCGCGTCCACATGTCCGCGCACCGCCACCCCTGCGTCGGCGACCTCACCTACGGCGCCGACCCGACGCTCGCCAAGCGGCTGCGTCTGACCCGCCAGTGGCTGCACGCCGTGCGCCTCGGCTTCGAGCACCCCGGGGACGGCAGCTGGGTGGAGTTCTCCAGCGACTACCCGGACGACCTGCAGCAGGCCCTGGACCAGGTCCGCGAGGAGACCTACGGATGAGCCCGGCCCCGTACACCGTCCGGGTCGCCGAGGACCCCGCGGACCGCGAGGCGTGCTTCGCCGTCCGCAAGCAGGTCTTCGTGGCCGAGCAGGGGGTGCCGGAGGAGATCGAGTACGACTCCTACGACGCCGTCGCGGTCCATGTCCTGGCGGTCCGGGAGGACGGGGTGCCGCTCGGCACCGGACGGCTGCTGTACGGAGAGGCGGCCGCCGACCGGGTCGGCGGCGATCCGGCGGTCGGCGCGCTCGGGCGGCTGGCCGTGACGCGGGAGGCCCGGGGGCTGGGCGTCGGCGCGGCGCTGGTCCGCGCCATCGAGGACGCGGCACGCGCGCGGGGCCTGACCGCCGTCGATCTGCACGCGCAGACGCACGCGCTGGGCTTCTACGAGCGGCTCGGCTACGAGGCGTACGGACCGGAGTACCCCGAGGCCGGGATCCCGCACCGGGCGATGCGCCGCGCGCTGTAACCGTTCGGCGCGGGGACGGCGTGGCAGGCTTGAGGTCTGCCATGTGATCGTCGGACTCCCGGAGCGCCCAGCGTGGAACAGTTGGCCCTGGTCTTCCTGCTGCTGCTCGGGGCCGTGCTGAGCGTCCCGCTGGGGGACCGGCTGGGACTGCCGGCGCCGGTGCTGATGACGCTGTTCGGCATCGCCCTGGCCCTGCTGGAGTTCGTGCCGAACGTCGACGTACCGCCGGATCTGATCCTTCCGCTGCTGCTGCCACCGCTGCTGTACGCGGCCGTACGGCGCACGTCCTGGCGGCAGTTCGCGGCGAACCGGCGGCCGATCTTCCTGCTGGCCGTGGCGCTGGTGTTCGTCACGATGGTGAGCGTGGCCGCCGTCGCCCACGCGATCGTGCCGGGGCTGCCGCTCGCCGCCGCGTTCGCGCTCGGGGCGCTGGTGGCGCCGCCCGACCCGGTCGCCGCGACCGCCGTCGCCGGACAGCTCGGGCTGCCCCGGCGGCTGGTGTCCATCCTGGAGGGCGAGGGGCTCTTCAACGACGTGACGGCCATCGTGCTGTACCACGTGGCCATCGCCGCCGTCGTCACCGGCAGCTTCTCGCCCTGGGAGGCGGGCCTGGACCTGCTGCTGTCCGCCGTGGTCGCCCTCGCCGTCGGGATCGCGCTGGGCTGGGGCGCCAACCGGCTGCTGGACCTGCTCGGCGACCCGACCCTGCAGATCGGGCTGACGCTGCTGGTGCCGTACGCCTCCTATGTGCTGGCCGAGGAGATGCACGGCTCGGGGGTGCTGGCGGTGCTGACCGCCGCGCTGTTCCTCGCCGAGTACGCCTCCGACGCCGACGATGTGATGACCCGGCTCGCCGGGCACACCTTCTGGGACATCGTCGACACCCTGGTCACCGGGGTGGCGTTCGGGCTGATCGGACTCGAACTGCACATCGCGGTGCGGACCGCGTCCGGGCGCTGGGGCGAGATGCTCGGCTGGGCCGCGGCGGTCGCGGCCGTCGTGATCTTCGTACGGCTGGCCTGGCTGCTGCCGGCGACCTGGCTCACCAAACGGCTGCACGCGCGGCGGGACCACGACGAGGACATCCCGACGAGCTGGCGGGAGACGGTCGTGATGTGGTGGTCGGGGATGCGCGGGGTGGCCTCGGTGGCGCTGGCGCTGGCGATTCCGCTGGAGACCGACGCGGGGGTGCCGTTCCCCGACCGGGACGAGATCGTCTTCATCGCCTTCGGGGTCATCATGGCCACGCTGGTGGTGCAGGGGCTGACGCTGCCGTGGCTGGTGAGGCGGCTGGGGGTGCGGGCCGACACCGAGCGCGAGAAGGCGTTCGAGAAGGCGCTGGCGGTGCGGGCGGCGAAGGCGGCGAAGGCGAGGCTGCGGGAGATCGAGGAGGTCGAGGAGCTGCCGGAGGAGCTGTCCGAGCGGATGCTGCGGCGGGCCCACGACATCGGGGTGCGGATCGCTCCCGAGATCGGCGAGGAGGACCGGCGCGAGGCCCTGCGGCGGGTGAAGCGGCTGCGGCGGATCGAGGGGGAGATGCTGAGCGCCGCGCGGCACGAGGTGCTGGCCGCGCGCAGTGAGCCGGGGGCGGACCCCGAGGTGGTGGACCGGGTGCTGCGGCAGTTGGACGTGCGCAGCCTCAGATGACCGCGGCGGCCTTCCTTCGTACGCTGTGATCATGACACGCAATGTGGTGATCAGTGGTGGCGGTACGGGGATCGGGCTCGCCGCGGCTCAGGCGTTCGCGGCCGACGGGGACCAGGTGGTGCTGCTGGGGCGGCGGGCCGAGGTGCTGGAGAAGGCCGCGGTGCCGGGGGCGCTGATCTGCGCCGCCGATCTCGCCGAACCCGGCGAGGTGCGGCGGGTCGTGGAGTTCGTACGGCAGGAGATCGGGACCGTCGACGTGCTGGTGCACAGCGCGGGCGGGAACGGAGGGCTGGAGCCGCGGTCCGCGGGCGAGGACCCGCTGGACGGCGTCCTGCACGACTGGAACGTGAACTTCCGGCTGAATGTGCTCACCGCGGTGCTGCTCACCGAGGCGCTCAAGGAGCGGCTGGCAGAGCCCGGCGGGCGGGTGCTGTTCCTCAGCTCCATCGCCGCCTACCGGGGCTCGGGCAGCGGGGCGTACGCGGCGTCGAAGGCCGCGCTGCACCCGTATGTGCACGATCTGGCCCGGCAGCTCGGCCCGCGTGGGATCACCGTGAACGCGGTGGCGCCCGGCTACATCGAGGACACCGAGTTCTTCGGCGGACCCATCGACGCGGCGCGCCGGGAGCGGCTGATCGGGGAGACCTCGACCGGCCGCGCGGGGACGCCCGGGGACGTCGCCGCCACGCTCCACTGGCTGGCGTCCCCGGGCGCCGGGCACATCACCTCGCAGATCCTCCAGGTCAACGGCGGCGCGGAGCGCGGCCACTGACGGCGGATCAGCCCCGTTCGGTCCGCGGGGTGTCCACGGCCCGGCGGGGCCGCGCCCCGTCGGGGGAGGGCCGGGGTCCGGGCAGCACCGCGTCGGCGGTGTTGACCCGCGGCAGGGCGTACGGGTGCTCGGCGACCAGCCAGCGGATCATCGCCTCGCGCACCGTGACCCGTACCGTCCACACGTCGTCCGCGTCCTTGGCGGTCACCAGCGCCCGCACCTCCATGGTGTTGGGCGTGGTGTCCGTGACGTCCAGACCGTAGGCGCGGCCGTCCCAGGCCGGGCACTCGCGCAGGATGTCGCGCAGCTTCTCGCGCATCGCCTCCACCGGCGCCGAGTGGTCCAGGTGCCAGTGGACGATGCCGGTCATCTGCGGGGTGCCGCGCGACCAGTTCTCGAACGGCTTGGACGTGAAGTACGACACCGGCATGGTGATCCGGCGCTCGTCCCAGGTGCGCACGGTCAGGAAGGTCAGCGTGATCTCCTCGACGGTGCCCCACTCGCCGTCCACCACCACGGTGTCCCCTATGCGCACCATGTCGCCGAAGGCGATCTGCAGCCCCGCGAACATATTGCTCAGCGTCGACTGCGCGGCCACACCGGCGACGATGCCGATGATGCCGGCCGAGGCCAGCAGCGAGGCACCGGCCGCGCGCATCGCCGGGAACGTCAGCAGCATCGCGGCCACCGCCACGACACCGACGATCGCGGCCACCACACGTGTGATGAGGGTCACCTGGGTGCGCACCCGCCGGACCCGGGCCGCGTCGTGGTGGGCGCGGGCGTAGCGGGAGTACGTCGTCTCGACCACGGCCGCGGCGATCCGGATCACCAGCCAGGCGGCCGACCCGATCAGGACCAGCGTCAGCGTCCGCCCGATGCCGACCTCATGGGCCTCCAGGACTTTCGCCTCGTCGTAGGACCCTCTCAGCAGGGCCGCGAACAGCACGAGGTGGTAGGGGATGCGGCCGCGGCGCAGCAGCCCCCACAGCGGGGTCTCGCTGTGCCGGCGGTCCGCCTGGCTCAGCAGTCGGTCGGTCGCCCAGCCTATGAGCAGCGTGAGGACGACCGAGCCGCCGATGACGATCAGCGGGCGCAGTACGTTCTCCATGCCCTGGACCGTACCCAAACTGGCACGATGGCCTCATGAACATCATGCTCTTTCATTCGGCCTACGGTCTGCGGCCCGCGGTGCGCGCCGCCGCCGAGCGGCTGCGCGCCGCCGGTCACGAGGTGTGGACGCCCGATCTCTTCGAGGGACGTACGTTCGAGACGGTCGAAGAGGGCATGGCGATCAAGGACGAGATCGGCAAGGACGAACTGCTCAAGCGGGCCGTGCTGGCGGCCGCGCCCTACTCGGAGCGTGGGCTGGTGTACGCCGGTTTCTCGCTGGGCGCCTCCGTCGCGCAGACCCTCGCCCTCGGCGACGACAAGGCGCGCGGTCTGCTGCTTCTGCACGGCACCTCGGACATCGCGCCGAACGCGACGGCGGACGAGCTGCCGGTGCAGCTGCATGTCGCCGAGCCTGACCCGTTCGAGCCGGACGACTGGCTGAGCTCCTGGTATCTCCAGATGCGCCGCACGGGCGCCGATGTGGAGGTCTACCGGTACGCCGGGGCCGGTCATCTGTACACCGACCCCGACCTGCCGGACTACGACGCGGAGGCGGCCGAGGCCACCTGGCGGGTGGCGCTCGGCTTCCTCGACTCGCTGTGAGCCGTCAGCCCGACTCGCTGTGAGCCGTCAGACGGTTCAGACGCCCGCGCGGTACGCCGCCCAGTGCTGCTGCATGCGGCTCACCTGGCCCGCGGTGAACTGGTACATGCAGGCGTCGTAGGTGTAGTCCATGAAGTTGTGGATCGGGTCGACACCCGGCTTGCTGGCGCAGCTGTCGCGGCCCTCGGGGCACTGGTAGGCCGCGCTCTTCTCGGCGGGGGTGTCGGTGACGTAGTCACCGTTGCCGTTGCAGCCGCCCTGGAAGGTGTGGTACAGGCCCATCCAGTGGCCGACCTCGTGGGTCGCGGTGTCGCCCTGGTTGTAGTTGGCCGCGGAGCCGCCCGGCAGCGAGGCGTCCAGCAGGACCACGCCGTCCATGGTCGGGTTGGAGGCGTAGGAGCTGGGGAAGGTGGCCCAGCCGAGCAGGCCGCCGCCGAGGTTGGCGGTGTAGATGTTGAGCGCGTTGGCGCCGCCCTTGCGCAGCGCGGCCTTCATCTCCTTCTCCGCCGTCGAGCCGTGGCTGACGTTGTACCAGGCCGCGTTGTTCGTGTAGTCGGTGCTCACGAGCGAGAACTGGTAGCCGGAGTCGGTGTTGCCGGTGCCCACGCCGCTGAACGCCGAGTTCAGCACGTTCATCTGGGCGTTGATGTCGGCGGAGCTGAGCTGGCCCTTGGTGCCGTCGTGGATGACGTGGAAGTAGACCGGGATGGTCGTCGCGGCGGCGGCGGAGAGGCGGCCGCTGGAGCGCAGCTTGTCCAGCTTCTTCTTCAGGTCCGCGTCCATGGCCTGGGCCTTGGCGGCGCTGACCTCGTTGGGCTCGGCGGCGTGCTCGCCCGCGCCCGGCTTGGCCTCACGGGCCGCGGCGTGCGCGTGGTCGTCGTGGGCGTCCTCGACGCACTCGGCGCTGGGGGTGCCGGCGGCCGCGGCGACACCGGTGGGCGCCGACAGCGGGGTGAAGAGCAGGGTTCCGGCCACGACGGCCGTGCCGAGGAAACGTCTGCGCATACGGGGAGATATCCGGGCGAGCGCGCGCATGCTGACTCCTGTGGGGTTCGGTGGGGAGTAGTTGAGCCAGGGATCTTCCTGGCCGCCGCCCGGAGATTACGTGGACATGCCGACCCGACAAGAGAAGTGATCAGGCCCAATCAAATTCCCGGCGAACAGGGATGATTGGGAAAGTTAACTATCGCGTTGTCCGGAGTTCGGGACCCCGATGTAACGACAGCGGTGACCGGCGCGGGTGGTGTGTCCGGATTAGGGCCCCGGCTCACACCACCCGCCGTAGCGATGTGATCTCGCCTTAACTGGTCAGTAACATTCGGTGATTGGCTGAAAATCGCCCTTGCTGGGGTTGGCTCAGACCGGGCTGTAGCTGCGCTCGACCTTCTGGGTGCCGCTGCGGGTGCGGTACGAGCGGGCCCAGGCGGCGGTCGCGTCGGCCTTCGTGCGGTCGGAGAGCACGTAGTAGTCCATCTGCGCGCGCTCGGCGGTGATGTCCAGGACGCCGTAGCCGTGGCGGTCGGTGTCGACCCAGTGGACGTGCCGGTTGGCGGCGCGGATCAGCGGGGCGGCGACGGCCGAGACCGTGCCCTCGGGGACCTTGACCAGGTCGTCGAGGTTGTCGGAGGTGACCGAGGTGACGACGAACTCGGTGGCCGCGGAGGCCGAGAAGGGATAGGTCCCGGCGTTCACCGGGACGTCGTTGGCCCACGCCATGTGGATGTCGCCGGTGAGGAACACCGTGTTGCGGATGGAGTGGGCGCGCAGATGCGCCAGCAGCTCGCGGCGGTCGTCGGTGTAGCCGTCCCACTGGTCGGTGTTGATCGCCAGGCCCTCCTTGGGCAGGCCCAGCAGCTCGGCGAGCGGCTTGAGCAGCTCCGCGGAGAGCGAGCCGATGGCGAACGGCGCCACCATCACGGAGTTGCCGACCAGCCGCCAGGTGGTGTCGGAGGACGTCAGCCCCGCCTTCAGCCAGTCCAGCTGGGCCCGCCCGGTCAGGGTGCGCTCCGGGTCGTCGACCGCGCCGCCGCCGAACGCCACCTGCTGGGAGCGGAAGGAGCGCAGATCCAGCAGCGACAGATCGGCCAGCTTGCCGAAGCGCAGCCGGCGGTAGGTGGTGCCGGCGATCGCCGGGCGCACCGGCATCCACTCGAAGTACGCCTGCTTGGCGGCCGCCTGGCGGTTCGCGTACGCGCCCTCGGCGCCCTCGGTGTGGTTCTCCGCGCCGCCCGACCAGGCGTCGTTGGCGATCTCGTGGTCGTCCCAGATCGCCACGACCGGCGCCTTGGCGTGCAGGGCCTGGAGGTCGGGGTCGGTCTTGTAACGGCCGTGCCGGGTGCGGTAGTCGGCGAGGGTGAGGATCTCGTGGGCGGGGGCGTGCGGCCGTACGACCGTGTCGCGGGTGCCGTACTGGCCGGATCCGTACTCGTAGATGTAGTCCCCGAGGTGCAGCCAGGCGTCCAGGTCGCCGCGGGCCGTGAGATGGCGGTACGCGGCGAAGTGGCCGGCCTCCCAGTTGGCGCAGGAGACCACGCCGAAGCGCAGGTTCGCGACGGCGGCGTCGGCGGCCGGCGCCGTGCGGGTGCGGCCCGTCGGCGAGTCGGTGGAGCCCGCGGAGAAGCGGAAGAAGTAGTCGGTGGCGGGGGCGAGGCCGCGCACGTCCGCCTTGACCGTGTGGTCGGCCGCGGCAGTGGCGGTCACCGTGCCCTTGGCGACGATGTTCGTCAGCGCCTGGTCGGTGGCGACGACCCAGCTGACCGGGGTGTCCGGACCGAGCCCGGATCCGGGCACCGCCTCGGGGGCCGGGGTCACCCGGGTCCACAGCAGGACGCCGTCGGGCAGCGGATCGCCGGAGGCGACGCCGTGCAGGAAGGCGGGGGCCGACTCGGCGGCGCGCGCGGGGTGGCCGGCGGCGAGCGGAGCGGCGAGGACGGCTCCGGCGGCCGCGGCCTTGACGACCGAACGGCGGCGCGGAGCAGGTGTGTTGGGATCTATGTGAGATCTGTGGCGACTGGTCACGGCCGATCAGATTACTGACCGGTAGTCGTATGGGTAAGACATACGGACGGCGAGAGCGGGCGAACTGCCAAGAGTTCGCCCGCTCTTCCGCGGCCTGTTTCCTTGTCCGGCGGGCCCGCCGGGCTACTTGGTGACGCCGGCTTCCTTCAGCGCCGCCTGCCACTCGGCGACACTGCTCGGGTTCTTGATCACCTTGTCGTTGATCTTGACGGTGGGCGTCTGGTTCACGTCGTCCGTGTCGTCGAAGGACTTGCTCATCTTCATCGCCCAGGCGTCGTACGTGCCCTGCCGCACGGCGTCCTGGAACTTCTTGTTGTTCTTCAGGGCGTCGACCGTGTTCGCCACCTTGATCAGGTAGCTGTCGTCGGCGAAGTCGTCGGTGGACTCCGACGGGTGGTACTTGGCCGAGTACAGCGCGGCCTTGTAGTCCAGGAACGCCTCGGGGCCGACGTTCAGCGCGGCGCCGAGCGCGCTGAGGGCGTTCTTGGAGCCCTCGCCGCCGAGGTTGCCGTCGAGGAAGGTGCCGAGGGTGACGGAGAGCTTGTAGTCGCCGTCCTCCATGCCCTTGTTGACGCTCTCGCCGACGGTCTGCTCGAAGCTGGCGCAGGCCGGGCAGCGCGGGTCCTCGTAGAGGTGGACGACGTGGTCGGTCGTGGAGTCGCCGAGGAGGACCGTGGTGCCGTCCTTGCCGGAGGTGTTGGCCGGGGCGACGACGGTCGCCTTCGCGGCCTCCTCCCAGTGGCCGGGCTCGTTGGCCTTGACGACCGCGAAGCCTATGCCGCCGGCCACCGCCAGGACACCGACGACCGAGCAGGCCACGATGACCTGACGCCTGACCTTGGCCCGCTTGGCCTCGCGCTCGCGCTCGATGCGCAGCCGCTCCCGGGCCGCCTGCTTGGCCGACTGGCTGTTCCGCTTGCTCATGCTGATGCTCTCCATGGGGGACGCGCACAGGTCGTACGCGGGATGTACGGGGGACCGCTTGTGCTCGGGGAGGGCCGGGGCCGTCGCTCAGGCGACGGCGCAGGCCCGGGAGCACGGCGGTCCACGCCGTCCCAGGGAGTGCGCGAGCAGCAGATCGCGTACCGGGGCCGTACGGCGGACCGGGCGCGGCTGCCGGGGGCGGACCGGGGAGCGTCGTACGGCGACCGCGGCGACCCCGAGGAACAGGGGCCGGAAGGTGGTCGCGGCGGCGGCCCGGACCACCTGGGCCAGGGCCCGCTCACCGCGCCCGAGCCACAGGGCGGCCAGCAGTCCCGTGCCGACATGGGCGCCCAGCAGCAGCCAGGCGGTGCCGGGACCGGCCTGGGCGAGCAGGGCACTGACCTGCTCGGCGCCGTCGGAGCCGGTGACCCGGGCGAGCGGCCCGCCGACCTCGCCGGCGCACAGCAGGTCCAGGCCGACCGAGCGCAGCGGGCCGGCGACCGGGCCGCCCGCCTGGCCGTAGCAGGTGTGCTGGCCGGTGGTGAAGACCGTGTCGGCGGCCAGCTCCAGCGGGATCAGCACGGCGGCGATCCGGCCGAAGCCGCGCTCGGTGCCCGCGAGGGCGTAGGCGACGGCGAACACGGCGAGCGCGACCACCGCGACCGTGCCCGCCGGCAGCGGGGCCCCGGACAGCAGCACGTGCGACGCGGTGCCGATCGTCACGACCATGGTCGTGAACAGCGCCGCGCGCACGGCTCTGAGCTGGGTCCCTGATATGTCCATCGCCCGGAAAGTGTGGCACGCGCCCGGATAAGGGACCCCTAAAGGTTCCCTGTGAGCTTTCCCGGCCGGCGTCACAGCCCCGGTATGCGGCCGTTGCGGAACAGGTCGACGAAGATCTGGTGGTCGGCACGCGCGCGTGCGCCGTAGCTGTGCGCGAAGTCCACCAGCAGCGGGGCGAAGCCCTCCTCGTCGGCGGCGATCGCCGCGTCGATGGCCCGCTCGGTGGAGAACGGCACCAGCGACTCGCCGGAGGTGTCGTCGGCGGCGGAGTGCATGGAGGCGGTCGCCCGGCCCAGGTCGGCGACCACCGCGGCGATCTCCTCCGGGTCGTCGATGTCGCCCCAGTCCAGGTCCACGGCGTACGGCGAGACCTCCGCGACCAGCTGGCCCGCGCCGTCCAGCTCGGTCCAGCCCAGCCACGGGTCGGCGTGGGCCTGCAGGGCGCGCTGGGAGATCACCGTGCGGTGGCCCTCGTGCTGGAAGTACGCGCGGATGGCCGGGTCGGTGATGTGCCGGGAGACCGCCGGGGTCTGCGCCTGCTTGACGTAGATCACCACGTCGTTCTCCAGGGCGTCGCTGTGGCCCTCCAGCAGGATGTTGTACGACGGCAGACCGGCCGAGCCGATCCCGATGCCGCGGCGGCCGACGACATCCTTGACCCGGTAGGAGTCGGGCCGGGCCAGCGAGGCGTCGGGGAGGGTCTCCAGATAGCCGTCGAAGGCCGCCAGCACCTTGTAACGGGTGGCCGCGTCCAGCTCTATGGAGCCGCCGCCGGGGGCGAAGCGGCGCTCGAAGTCACGGATCTCGGTCATCGACTCCAGCAGCCCGAAGCGGGTCAGCGAGCGGGCGTCGCGCAGCGCGTCCAGGAGCGGGCCCTCGGCGGTGTCCAGGGTGAACGGCGGCACCTCGTCGGTCTTGGCGCCGGTGGCCAGCGCGTGGATGCGCTCGCGGTACGCGCCCGCGTAGATCCGCACCAGCTCGGTGATCTGCTCGTCGCTGAGGGCCTTCGCGTAGCCGATCAGCGCAATGGAGGCGGCGAAGCGCTTGAGGTCC
Organism: Streptomyces sp. enrichment culture; assembly: GCF_964272895.1. Taxonomy (GTDB): domain Bacteria; phylum Actinomycetota; class Actinomycetes; order Streptomycetales; family Streptomycetaceae; genus Streptomyces. The sequence goes on along the minus strand of NZ_OZ186832.1, from coordinate 1,980,092 downwards.
CAGGTGAAGGGGCCGACGTACGCCTCGTCGAAGTCGTTGACGTTGAAGATCAGCCGGCCCGTGGAGTCCATGTAGGTGCCGAAGTTCTCCGCGTGCAGGTCGCCGTGGATCCATACGCGCGAGGTGCGCTCGTCCAGGTACGGGCCGCTGTGCTGCTCGGCGGTCAGGTCGTGGTAGAAGAGGCCCGCCGTGCCCCGGTAGAAGGCGAACGCGGAGGCCGCCATCTTGCGGAACTTCACACGGAACGCTGCGGGGTCGGCGGCCAGGAGCTCGCCGAAGGCGGTCTCGAAGACGGCGAGGATCTCCTCGCCGCGCTGCTCGTCGTTGAGCGGGTGGACCGACATCGCTGGGTGCCTCCTGGTGCGTGACGTGTACGACAGCGTTTCTGTCGTCATCAACGGGCGAGGGCGCCCGGGAGTGCCCGCGACCCTCTCGTGAAGGTACGCGGGGGAGCGGGCCGAGTGTCAGTGGCGAGGCATAGACTTCGACGCTGACCCCAGAACTGTCCGCCCGCCCGTCGCCGAGTGTTCTCCCTGGAGGGCCCACCGTGTCAAAGCCGCCGTTCACGCACCTGCACGTCCACACCCAGTACTCGCTGCTGGACGGTGCCGCGCGGCTGAAGGACATGTTCAACGCGTGCAACGAGATGGGCATGACGCACATCGCCATGTCCGACCACGGCAACCTCCACGGGGCGTACGACTTCTTCCACTCCGCGCAGAAGGCCGGAATCACCCCGATCATCGGGATCGAGGCGTATGTCGCCCCCGAGTCCCGGCGCAACAAGCGCAAGATCCAGTGGGGCCAGCCGCACCAGAAGAAGGACGACGTCTCCGGTTCGGGTGGTTACACCCACAAGACGATCTGGGCGGCGAACAAGACGGGTCTGCACAACCTCTTCCGGCTCTCCTCCGACGCCTACGCCGAGGGCTGGCTGCAGAAGTGGCCGCGTATGGACAAGGAGACCATCGCCAAGTGGTCCGAGGGGCTGATCGCCTCCACCGGCTGCCCCTCGGGCGAGCTCCAGACCCGGCTGCGCCTCGGCCAGTTCGACGAGGCCCTGAAGTCGGCCGCCGAGTACCAGGAGATCTTCGGCAAGGACCGCTACTTCCTGGAGCTGATGGACCACGGCATCGAGATCGAGCGCCGGGTCCGCGACGGCCTGCTGGAGATCGGCAAGAAGCTCGGCATCCCGCCGCTGGTCACCAACGACTCGCACTACACCTACGCCCATGAGGCGGGGGCGCACGACGCGCTGCTGTGCATCCAGACCGGCAAGAACCTCTCCGACCCCGACCGCTTCAAGTTCGACGGCACCGGCTACTACCTGAAGTCCACGGACGAGATGTACGCCATCGACTCCTCGGACGCCTGGCAGGAGGGCTGCCGCAACACCCTGCTGGTCGCCGAGCAGGTCGACACCACGGGCATGTTCGAGAAGCGCGACCTGATGCCCAAGTTCGACATCCCCGAGGGCTACACCGAGGTCAGCTGGTTCCGCGAGGAGACCATGCGGGGCATGCACCGCCGGTTCCCGGACGGCATCCCCGAGGACCGCATGAAGCAGGTCGAGTACGAGATGGACACCATCATCTCGATGGGCTTCCCGGGCTACTTCCTGGTGGTCGCCGACTTCATCATGTGGGCCAAGAAGCAGGGCATCGCCGTCGGCCCCGGCCGAGGCTCCGCGGCCGGCTCGATCGTCGCCTACGCCCTCGGCATCACCGACCTCGACCCGATCCCGCACGGCCTGATCTTCGAGCGGTTCCTCAACCCCGAGCGCATCTCGATGCCCGATGTCGACATCGACTTCGACGAGCGTCGGCGCGTCGAGGTGATCAGGTACGTGACCGAGAAGTACGGCGCCGACAAGGTCGCCATGATCGGCACCTACGGCACCATCAAGGCCAAGAACGCGATCAAGGACTCCGCGCGCGTGCTGGGCTACCCGTACGCGATGGGCGACCGTCTCACCAAGGCCATGCCGCCGGACGTCCTCGGCAAGGGCATCCCGCTCTCCGGCATCACCGACCCCAGCCACCCGCGCTACTCGGAGGCGGGCGAGATCCGGGCGATGTACGAGAACGAGCCCGATGTGAAGAAGGTGATCGACACCGCGCGCGGTGTGGAGGGCCTGGTCCGTCAGATGGGTGTGCACGCGGCCGGCGTGATCATGTCCAGCGAGACCATCACCGACCACGTCCCGGTCTGGGTGAGGCACACCGACGGCGTGACCATCACGCAGTGGGACTACCCGAGCTGTGAGTCGCTCGGCCTGCTGAAGATGGACTTCCTGGGCCTGCGCAACCTCACGATCATGGACGACGCCGTCAAGATGGTGAAGGCCAACAAGGGGATCGACATCGATCTCCTCAGCCTCCCGCTCGACGACCCCACGACCTTCGAGCTGCTCCAGCGCGGCGACACCCTCGGCGTCTTCCAGTTCGACGGCGGCCCCATGCGCTCGCTGCTGCGGCTGATGAAGCCGGACAACTTCGAAGACATCTCCGCCGTGTCGGCCCTGTACCGCCCGGGCCCGATGGGCATGAACTCCCACACGAACTACGCGCTGCGCAAGAACGGGCAGCAGGAGATCACACCCATCCACCCCGAGCTGGAGGAGCCGCTCAAGGAGGTCCTGGACGTCACCTACGGCCTGATCGTCTACCAGGAGCAGGTGCAGAAGGCCGCCCAGATCATCGCCGGCTACTCGCTCGGCGAGGCCGACATCCTCCGCCGCGTGATGGGCAAGAAGAAGCCGGAGGAGCTGGAGAAGAACTTCGTCATCTTCCAGGCCGGCGCCCGCAAGAACGGCTACAGCGACGAAGCCATCCAGGCGCTCTGGGACGTGCTGGTCCCCTTCGCCGGCTACGCGTTCAACAAGGCGCACTCCGCCGCGTACGGCCTGGTCTCGTACTGGACCGCCTACCTCAAGGCCAACCACCCCGCCGAGTACATGGCCGCGCTGCTGACGTCCGTGAAGGACGACAAGGACAAGTCGGCGATCTACCTCAACGAGTGCCGCCGCATGGGCATCCGGGTGCTCCCGCCGAACGTCAACGAGTCCGAGGCCAACTTCGCGGCCCAGGGCGACGACGTGATCCTCTTCGGCCTGTCCGCCGTGCGCAACGTCGGCACCAACGTCGTCGAGTCGATCATCAAGTGCCGCAAGGCCAAGGGGAAGTACTCCTCCTTCCCGGACTACCTCGACAAGGTCGACGCGGTCGTCTGCAACAAGCGCACCACGGAGTCGCTGATCAAGGCCGGCGCCTTCGACACCATGGGGCACACCCGCAAGGGCCTGATGGCGCAGTACGAGCCGATGATCGACAACGTGGTCGCGGTCAAGCGCAAGGAGGCCGAGGGCCAGTTCGACCTCTTCGGCGGCATGGGCGACGACGCGAGCAGCGAGCCGGGCTTCGGGCTGGACGTGGAGTTCTCCACCGAGGAGTGGGAGAAGACCTACCTGCTCGCCCAGGAGCGGGAGATGCTCGGCCTCTATGTCTCCGACCACCCGCTCTTCGGCCTGGAGCATGTGCTGTCCGACAAGGCCGACGCCGGGATCGCCCAGCTCACCGGCGGTGAGCACGCGGACGGCGCGGTCGTCACCATCGGCGGCATCATCTCGGGCCTGCAGCGCAAGATGACCAAGCAGGGCAACGCCTGGGCCATCGCCACCGTCGAGGACCTCGCCGGCTCCATCGAGTGCATGTTCTTCCCGGCGACGTACCAGCTGGTCTCGACGCAACTCGTCGAGGACGCGGTGGTGTTCGTCAAGGGCCGCCTCGACAAGCGCGAGGACGTGCCGCGGCTGGTCGCCATGGAGCTGATGGTCCCCGACCTGTCGACGGCCGGGACCAACGCGCCGGTGGTCCTCACCATCCCGGCCGTGAAGGTCACCCCGCCGATGGTCAGCCGCCTCGGCGAGATCCTCAGCCACCACAAGGGCGACAGCGAGGTCCGCATCAGGCTCCAGGGCCCGACGAAGACGACGGTCCTGCGCCTGGACAGGCACCGGGTGAAGCCCGACCCCGCCCTCTTCGGGGACCTGAAGGTCCTGCTCGGCCCGTCCTGCCTGGCCGGCTGAGCGGCCGTACCGCAGCGCAAGGGGCGCACCCGTCGCCGGGTGCGCCCCTTGTGGTGTGCCTGGGTCTCAACAACCCTTTATGAAGATGTCAGTTGTGACCGAAGCGCTTCTGCCGGCCCTTGCGGGCGACGTCGGCGGGCGTCACCGGGCTCGCCATGTGCTCCGCCTCCGAGTGCATCGAGCCCTGAGAGACGGTCTGCTGGGCGCGCTCGGACTGCGGCTGCTTGCGCTCACGGTTCTTGTTCTTGGCCATGGTGATCTGCCTCCTGTGGGGGATCTAGGGGCCAGGGCCGCGACCAGATTCACATAGGCTGACAGAGAACGCATTTCGGATAATTACCGTGTGTGACAGGGCCGGTCGCACGAGGACGCCTCGAAACGCCACGCCGAAGATCGAGTTCCGGCCGTTAACCCACGCGCGGTCGGGCAGACTCGAAGGAAGCCCGAAGCAAGCCTCCCAGGAAGAGGGTGAGTCGCGTGGACCGCTGCATCGTCCTGGTGGACGCCGGGTATCTGCTGGGGGCCGCCGCCAGTCTCCTCGCCGGGGAGCCCTCCAGGTCCCGCATCAGCGTCGACCACGCCGCCCTCATCCAGGGCCTGCGCGAACGCGCCGAGTCCGACACCGAGCGCCCCCTGCTGCGCATCTACTGGTTCGACGGCGCCCCCGACCGCGTCCCCCAGCCCGAACACCGCAGACTGCGCGTGATGCCTCGGGTCACCGTCCGGCTGGGCGCGCTGACCCGCAGCGACGGGCGCTGGGCGCAGAAGGGGGTGGACGCCGCGATGCACGCCGAGCTCACCGAGCTGGCCCGCAACCGCGCCTGCTCCGACGTCGTCCTGGTCACCGGCGACGGCGATCTGCTGCCCGGCATGATGGCCGCCAAGGAGCACGGCGTCGCCGTCCATCTGTGGGCCGTCCAGGCCGCCGACGGCGACTACAACCAGTCCGAGGACCTGGTCGCCGAGGCCGACGAACGCCGCGTCCTGGACCGGGCCTGGATCACCAAGGCCGTACGCGCCAAGGAACTGACCGGCATCTGCGCGCCGCCGCCCGCGCCGCGCCCCGAGATCGCCGCGATCCTCTCCGCGCCGCTGCCCGACTCCCCGCTCGCCGCCGACCGGCCCGCCGAGGACGCCGCCCCCACGCCGCGCGCCGCCGCGCCGGCCTCCGCGGACGAACGGGTGCCCGCGCCCAAGGGCGTGCCCACCCCCAAGGACCTCGCGGCCCTGCGCGCGCCCGGCGCCCACCCTGTGCAGCAGCCGCCCACCGCGACCCTGCGCTGGTCCTCCGACAAGGGGTGGGTGGACCGGCCGGGCGTTCCCGCCGAGCCGCCGGAGATCGCGTCCATGCCGACGCTGGCCCAGCTGACCACGGCGGAGCAGCGGTGGGCCGACCGCGAGGAGGACATCACCACGGTCGGCGGTGACCCGTACGAGGTGGGACAGGTGTTCGCCCGGCGGTGGATGGCCCGGCTGGGGGACCAGTCGCATCTGCAGCGGCTGTCCGGGATGTACCCGCGCATTCCGCACCGCATCGACGGCGAGCTGCTGCGGTACGCGGCGCGGTTCGGGCTGCTCGCCCACAAGGACGACCAGATCGACGAGCACGACCGGTACGCGATCCGGGCCGGCTTCTGGCGCGAGATCGACGTGCCGACCGCCGCGGAGCACGCTCCGGCGGCGGAGTGAGGGACGGGGCGTCTGGGGCCGGGGGCGAGGTGGAGCGTCCGGTCCGGGGGTGGTGGCGCGTCCGGTGTGCGGGGTGGAGTGCCTGACGTGCAGGCGGAGTCTTACAGGGTTCGGGGGGACGGCGGCGTATGGGTGGGCAGGGCGGTTCGCGGGTGGGCCGGCCCGGCGGGGGCGGTGTGGAAAAGGGGGAACGACCGGTTTTGGGGTTATGGGCCACCCGGGGACATCCACGGTGCGCGGACCCCTTAGGCTCGTCCCTTGTGAATGCGCGCGCGGGACAGCCACTTGGAGACACCGGTGATGTCGTGTGCGCGGTGCGCGGGCTGACCAAGACCTATCCGGCGGTCCGAGGGCGGCGGGGCGTACCCGCGACCCCCGAGGTCAGGGCCACCGACGACGTGGCGCTGGACATCCGGCGCGGTGAGATCTTCGGCCTGCTCGGACCGAACGGCGCCGGCAAGACGACCCTCGTACGGCAGCTCACCGGGCTGATGCGGCCCGACAGCGGCAGCGTGCACATCCTCGGCCACGACATCGTGCGGCACCCGGAGCGGGCCGCGCGGATCCTCGCCTACCTCGGGCAGGAGTCGACCGCCCTGGACGAGCTGACCGTGTCGCTGGCCGCCGAGACGACCGGCCGTCTGCGCGGACTGGAGACCCGGCGGGCACGGGCCGAGCGTGACGCCGTCCTGGAGGAGCTGGGACTGACGCCGATCGCCGCCCGGCCGCTGAAGAAGCTGTCCGGCGGACAGCGCCGACTGGCCTGCTTCGCCGCAGCGCTGGTGGGGGAGCGGCCGCTGCTCGTGCTCGACGAGCCGACCACCGGCATGGACCCCGTCGCCCGCCGGGCCGTGTGGTCCGCGGTGGACCGGCGGCGCGCCGAGCACGGGACGACGGTGCTGCTCGTCACCCACAACGTGATCGAGGCCGAGACGGTACTGGACCGGGTCGCCGTCCTCGACCAGGGCCGCGTGATCGCCTGTGACACCCCGGCCGGGCTGAAGGAACGCGTGGCCGGCGAGGTCCGCGTCGAACTGGTGTGGCGGGAGCGGGCGCCCCTGGAGGTGCCCGAGGTCGCCGCGCTGCGCGAGGGCGCCGTGGAGTCCGGGCGCCGCTGGACACTGCGGCTCGCCCCGGAGGAGGCCCGTACGGTGGTCGCCACCGTCACCGGCGGGGCCGCGTTCTCCGCGCTGGACGACTTCACGCTGGCCACGCCCAGCCTGGAGGACGTCTATCTGGCGCTGGGCGGGGCGGCACGGCAGGGGCTGGTGAAGGCATGAACAGCAGGGCCGGTGTGTCCGTACGTGACTGGACCGCAGTGAACCCCAGGAAGGGGAGCAGCGCGAGGTGAGTGTCGTACCCGCAGAGGCGCTGACGGGCAGTGCCCCGGACGTCGAGGAGCCGGCCGCCCGGGAGGCGGCCGAGCTCGGGCCGCGGGCGCGGCTGTGGCCGTCCATGGCGGCCGTCTACCGGGCGCAGCTGTCGCGGGCCCGGGTGGCGCGCATCCCGCTGCTGTTCGTGGCCACCTTCCAGTCCATCGGCATCCTGATCATGATGCGCGGGGTCGTCGACGGCGGCAGCCAGGCGGAGTCGGTCGTGGCCGGCTCGGCGGTGCTGGTCGTCGCCTTCGTCGCGCTGAACCTGCTCGCGCAGTACTTCGGGCAGCTGAGGGCGACCGGGGGGCTCGACCACTACGCGACCCTGCCGGTGCCGCCGGCGGCCGTCGTCCTGGGCGCGGCCGGCGCCTACGCCTCCTTCACCGTGCCGGGCACCTTCGTCACGGCCGCCTTCGGCTGCGTCCTGTTCGGGCTGCCGCTGACCAACCTGTGGATGCTGCTCGCCGTCGTCCCGCTGGCCGGGGCGGCGCTGTCCGGGCTCGGCGCGGCCCTCGGGCTGCTCGCGCCCCGGCCGGAGCTGGCGACCGTGCTGGGGCAGCTGGGGATGTCGGCGGCCCTGCTGCTCGGCGTGCTGCCGCCCGAGCGGATGCCGGGGATCGTGCTGTTCGCCCGCGATCTGCTGCCGTCCACCTACGGCGTCGAGGCGTACGCGCGCACCTTCTCCGCGCACCCCGACTGGGCGCTGGTCGCCGTGAACCTCGCCGTGTGCGCCGGGGTCGGGGTGTTCTCGCTGGCCGTGGCGACGTGGGCGTACCGCCGGGCCGCCGTCCGGTGACGCGCGGTGCGGGCGGGCCTGGCACGATGTCAGGGTGACCGCACCGTTGACTCCGCCTCCGCCGCCGCACGAACAGTCCTCGCATCACCACGGCTCCTCGCCGCACGCCGGCCGGCCGCCGCGGGCGCACAGGGCCGGATACGGGCATGGCCACGGGGAGTACGTCCAGGACGGTCCCGGCATGAAGACCGAACTGCGGGAAGCCGCGGTGATCACCGTCGCCCTCGCGCTGTGCGGGGTGTTCCTCGGGCTGCTGTGGAACTGGCTCGCGCCCCGGATACCGCTGGTCGGGGACGTCGCCGACGGGGCCTGGGTCGTCTACGTCAAGGACACCGAGGGCGAGCAGGCGATCGGGGTCGACGGAACGTTCACGCTGCTCGCGCTGGCCTTCGGTGCCGTGACCGCGGTCGCCGTGTTCCTCTGGCGGCGCCGGGGCGGTGTCCCGCTGGTCGTCGCCCTCGGGCTCGGTGGGCTCCTCGGGTCCCTGCTCGCCTGGCGGCTGGGCATGTGGCTCGGCCCCGCGGAGGACGTCCTCGCCCATGCCAAGGAGGTCGGCAAGGGCGTCACCTTCTCGGCCCCGCTGAAGCTGGGCGCCAAGGGGGCGCTTCTGGCGTGGTCGGTGGGGGCGCTGCTGGTGCATCTGGGGCTCACGGCGCTCTTCGGGCCCCGGGATCCTGAGGTCACGGGGTACGAGACCGCCCGGTCGTAGGGGGCCTGGGCCGGTGCGGGCCGGGGTGGGGTTGGCTCGTCGCGCGGGCGAGCGGTGACCCGCAGTGCTCGTCCCGCGGGCCGAGCGGCGACCGCCCCGTGCTCGTCGCGCCGGGCGAGCGGCGACCGTCATCCTTAGGGGCGCGGGGAACCGCGCGACCAGCCACGTCACCCGCGGCCGGGGACGCGCGGTGCCACCCCCTACGCTCGCCCGATCGGTGCCAGCACCGCCCCCGTCAGCGCCGCGAGGTCCCCCGGTGACAGCTCCACCTCCAGGCCCCGGCGACCCGCCGAGACACAGATGGTGTCGTGACCGGAGGCGGACGCGTCGAGAACCGTGGGCAGCTTCTTCCGCTGGCCCAACGGCGAGATGCCGCCCCGCACATACCCCGTCGTGCGCTCGGCCAGCGCCGGGTCGGCCATCGTCGCCTTCTTGCCGCCCACCGCCGACGCCAGCGCCTTGAGGTCCAGCGAGCCCGCCACCGGCACCACCGCGACCGTCAGCGCCCCGTCCACGTCCGCGACCAGCGTCTTGAAGACCCGCTCCGGGGACACGCCCATCGCCTCCGCCGCCTCCTCGCCGTAGGAGGGGTGGGACGGGTCGTGGTCGTAGGCGTGGACCGTGTAGTCCACGCCCGCCGCCGTGAGGGCGACCGTCGCCGGTGTGCCACCGGCCTGCTGCTTCTTCGGCTTCTTCGCCATGCTCCGTCGTCTCGGTTCGGAACGTCAGTTCAGACTCGTCGGCCCGCGCGTCAGATCCTGCGCAGGCAACGACGGCAGGCTACGGATGATCGAGGTCTCGGCGCGAAGGAGTTTCAGCTCGTCCCGCAGCCGGGACGCCGAGTCCGGCGCCTGCAGCAGCCGCTGCTTGGTCGGCGTGTCCAGGACCATCGCCGCGGCCACCAGGTAGGACACCACCGACGGTTCGTCGGGCAGCTCCGCCCCCGTCGACAGCGACCGCTCCCGCGCCCCCGCCAGCCTCTTCTGGTACTGCCGGAACGCGCGCAGCACCCCCTCGGCGAGCGCCCCCGCCTCGTCCCCCGGCTCCTCGGGCAGCGTCTCCAGCTCGGCCGTCAGGAACGGCCCCGACGCGTCCACCGACACCAGTCGCACCCGCGTCGTCCCCGTCGCCAGCACCTCGAACGTCCCGTCGGCCCGCTCCCGGATCGTCGCCGCGTCCGCGACACAGCCGATGCGGTGGAACGCCTTGGCCGGGTCGGGCCCGAACCCCGCGGCTGCCCCGCGCTCGGTGACGGCCGTCGGGTCCGGCAGACCGGGCTCGCTCGGTGCCACCTCGTGGCCGTCGCGGATCGCCACGACGGCGAACCGGCGTGGTTCCTCCTCGGGGGTCTTCAACAGGGTGCGCATCATCGCGCGATAGCGCTCCTCGAAGACGTTCAGCGGGAGCACGAGCCCCGGGAACAGTACCGAGTTCAGCGGAAAGAGCGGGAGCCGGACGGTGGTCACGGCGCCAAAGCCTAATGGTCGGCCGAGCGGGCCCGTCCCGCGTGCCCACCGTGTGGATGCCCGCGGCCGTCGACCTCCGGCGCCCGGGCCCCCGCGAGCAGCCCGGCGCGCACCCGGAGGAACACCCCCAGCGGGTCCTCCCCGGCCCGGTCCCACGGGAACGACGTGGCGTACGGGCCGGTCAGCCGGAACTGGTCCAGGGCGTCCGCGCGCCGGTCCAGACGCAGCAGCACGCAGGCGAGCAGGTTGCGTATCTGCGCCGGCCACGGGTCGGCCGCCGGGAACCGTGCGGACAGGGCGATCGCCCGGTCGGCCGCCGCGTCCAGCCGGGCGCGCGGGACCTCCGGTCCGCAGCCGTCGGTGAGATAGCCGAGCGCCGCCCGTACCGGCAGTGCCTGCACCAGGGAGTCCTCCGGGGCGTCCTGCGCGGCCCGGTCGGCGAAGTCGAAGCAGGCGTGGTGCGAGCCGTGCCAGGACGCGGCGAGGTAGCGCAGGGCGGCCACATGGCAGCCGTAGTGGTGCGGGGCGCGGCGTACCGCGGCCTCCCACAGCTCGCCGAAGTACTTGTGCCCGGCCCTGGAGCCGCGCGCGTGGTCCAGCGCCAGCCGCCACGGCACCGGGTCGCGGTGGTCGCCGTGCGCGGTCGCCGTGATCGCCGGGCTCAGCTCGCGCAGCAGTTCCTCGCGGGCCGGTGAGCCCCAGGCGCGGTCCACCGCGAGTTGCGCGCCGACCAGGAGGGCGTCCGGGTCGTGCGGGGCTGCCGTGCGCCACTCCTGGAACCACTCGGGGCGTGCCTGTGCGAAGCACGCCAGGCGTACGACGTACCGGTCGCGCAGCTCCCATTCGCCCCGTGCGCGGGTGCGGGCGAGCAGGGCGGCGGCCGGGGTGTACTCGCCGCGTCCGGCGCCGACGAGTGCCGGGCCCAGGTGGTCGTCGGGCGCGTCGAGAAGCACCTCGTCGTCGGCCGGCAGTCCGGGGGTGAGGTGCGGGACGCGCGCGGGAGCCTTGGACATCCGGGCGGTGCGGATGAACGGGGGCAGCAGAGCCATGGTGTCGACCATTGAAAGTCGGGGGTTCGGGGCTGCGCCAGAGCCTTCACGGAACCTGTCGAAGGTTGTACGGGTTGGGGTCAAGGGCCGGTAAAGAGCCGTCCCATCGGTCCCAGGGGACGCGGGGCGGTTTCTGGCTCGGGTGGTGGCGCCTTGCGGGGCTCGGGTGGTGGCGCCTTGCGGGGCGCGGGTGGTGGCGCCTTGCGGGGCGGGGGTGCGTGGGTGGGTCGGGGGCGTGGGGGGTGCGGCGAGCCCGGCGCGGGTCCGGGGCTCGGCAGGTTGGTGCCTTGCTGCTTGCTGGTGACCGCGTAAGCGCCGGGCTGCGCCGCACCCCCCACGCCCCGCTCCTGCCCGTCGGCGGCTTTCCCGCCGTCGTGGCGCGGCTCTTCGTCAGGTGGGGCGGAGGAGGCGTGTGGCGCCCGCTGCGACCGTTGTCGCCAGGACCCAGCCCATCAGGACCAGGGCCGCGCCCAGCCATTGCCAGCCGCCCTGGAGGTGCCATACGCCGACCTGGCCCAGGTCGATGACCGGCAGGAGGAGGTCCAGGGCGAACAGGGCCGGGTTCCACGGGGGGTCGCCGGCGCCTGCTCCGGTGGGCGGGCGGCCGGCGTGGGCGAAGGCCAGTGAGCCCGCTGCCCAGAGCACCGCCATCCAGAGGGCGGCCCGGCCGGGGCGGTAGCCGTAGGCCACGGTCAGGTCCTGGAGGTACCCCCAGATCTTGGGGCCCAGCGGCAGGGTCTCGCGGCGGCGGCGCTGCTTGGCGAGGAGTACCTCGCGGGCGTCTTCGTCCTCGCCGCTCGCGCGCAGGACGGCCGCCAGGCGCTCGTACGGCTCCGGGCTGTACTCGGCGGTCGCCGCGGCCACCCACTCCAGGCGCTGTGCCGGGGAGAACGGGCCGTGGGGCACCAGGTTCTCGTAGGTGAAGCCGCCGATGTGCAGGCGGCCCGGGCCGGGCCAGCTGGTCGCGCGGTCGACCAGGGTGACGATGCGCGCCCCGGACAGCACCACCCGGCCCTGGGCCGGCTCCTCGCCCAGGAAGCGCAGCTCGGGTGTCTGCACGCGGCGCAGGGACAGCTCCTGGTCGGCGGCCAGGCCCAGGCGTGCCCCCTCCAGGTCGACCGCGTCTCCGAACCGGCCGTCGTCGAGCCGCGCCCCGCCCACGCACTCGAAGGGGCGGATCCGTGTCCCGCGCGGTGGTGTCACCCCACCCGGAACCCCGCCGCCGACGGCCGCCGGCGTCAGATAGAGGGTGCGGCCCACGGTCAGCTGGGGCGCGTTCAGCGCGAGCCGTGCGTGCGGGTTGACCAGCCTCGCCCCGCGCAGGCTCAGGGACACGCCGACGCTGGCGCCGCGCAGGCTCAGCTCGCCGTACGACTCCAGCAGCTCGGCCTGCACGTCCTGGCCGACGCTCATCCCGTCCCCGGTGATGGACCGGCCCCGCCGGTCGCCGTGCACGACGGCCTGGTTCAGCAGCAGATCGGTGCCTATCTGCGCGTCGGTGAGCCGGATGCCGCCCCGGAACCGGGAGCGCGGCAGATGCAGATCGCCCTCGGTGTGCACGCGGGCCGCCTCCAGCCGCGGCACCGCGCAGTCCACCATCCGCACGGTGGTGAAGCGGGCCTCCGGCAGCCGCACCTCGTTCTCGAACCGGCAGCCGCGCAGCTCGACGTAGGGCACCACGATGCCGCCCGCCAGGTCCATGGTGTCGCTGATCGTCACCCCGACCAGCTTCAGCGACGACACCCGCCCGGCGAGCGCGGGCGGCCCGTCGAGCAGCAGCCAGCACACGATCCGCGCCCGCACGGTCCGCTCGGGGCCCCACGGCCGCCCGCCGTGCGGATCGTCCACGAGCGCGTCACCGCTGCTCAGGTCGTACACACTGCCGTTGCGGAACGCCTGCCACATGCCGACCTCGGTGGCCGTGAGGTCCTCCGGCGGCTCCCCGTCCCCCTCGGTCACGAATGGGTCCCTCCTGTCTTGTTGCGCGTGCATGGATATGCTGGTGATGCCCGGTGGGTGACGCTCCGAACGCGTGTGGTGAAGGAGATGTCCCAGGGGCTGTATCAGCCATTGATACGCGCGGACGGCGTGGGACGACGGTCTGGGACAATGGGGACCGTGATCTCCCGAATCGATCTGCGCGGCGACGCCCTCCCGGAGGGTCCCGCCCTGCGCGACCTGCTGCCCCGAGCCGAGTTCGACGTTCAGGCCGCCCTGGAGAAGGTGCGTCCGATCTGCGAGGCCGTGCATCATCGTGGCGACGCGGCGCTGATCGACTTCGCCGAGAAGTTCGACGGAGTCAGGCTGGAGCGGGTGCGGGTCCCCGCCGAGGCGCTGACCGAGGCGCTCGACGAGCTGGACCCGGCCGTGCGCGCGGCCCTGGAGGAGTCCATCCGCCGCGCCCGGCTGGTCCACCGCGAGCAGCGCCGCTCCACCCACACCACCCAGGTGGTGCCCGGCGGCTCGGTCACCGAGAAGTGGGTGCCGGTCGACCGCGTCGGGCTGTACGCGCCGGGTGGCCGGTCCGTGTATCCGTCGTCCGTGATCATGAATGTGGTGCCCGCCCAGGAGGCCGGGGTCGAGTCGATCGCGCTCGCCTCGCCCGCGCAGGCGGAGTTCGGCGGACTCCCGCACCCGACGATCCTCGCCGCGTGCGCGCTGCTCGGCGTCGACGAGGTGTACGCCGCCGGTGGCGCCACCGCCGTCGCGATGTTCGCGTACGGCACCGAGTCCTGCCCGCCCGCCAACATGGTCACCGGGCCCGGCAACATCTGGGTCGCCGCCGCCAAGCGCTACTTCACCGGCAAGATCGGCATCGACGCCGAGGCCGGTCCGACCGAGATCGCGATCCTGGCCGACGCCACGGCCGATCCGGTGCACGTCGCCTCCGACCTGATCAGCCAGGCCGAGCACGATCCGCTCGCGGCCGCCGTGCTGGTCACCGACTCCCTGGATCTCGTGGAGGCGGTGGAGAAGGAGCTGGAGAGCCAGGTCGCGGCCAGCAGGCACATCGACGACCGGATCGTGCCCGCGCTCACGGGCAAGCAGTCCGCGATCGTCCTGGTCGACGGGGTCGAGGAGGGGCTGCGGGTGGTCGACGCGTACGGCGCCGAGCACCTGGAGATCCAGACCGCCGACGCCGCCGCCGTGGCCGACCGGGTGCGCAACGCCGGTGCGATCTTCATCGGGCCCTGGGCGCCCGTGTCCCTCGGCGACTACGCCGCCGGGTCCAACCACGTCCTGCCCACGGGCGGGTGCGCCTGCCACTCCTCCGGGCTGTCCGTCCAGTCGTTCCTGCGCGGCATCCACATCGTCGACTACACGCGGGACGCGTTGGCCGAGGTCGCGCACCACGTGGTGACGCTGGCGGAGGCGGAGGACCTGCCGGCCCACGGGGCGGCGATCAAGGCACGGTTCGGTTGGAAGGTGCCCGGCAAGTGACTTTCGGTCTCGACGATCTCCCCGTACGGGACGAGCTGCGCGGCAAGTCCCCCTACGGCGCGCCCCAACTGGACGTCCCCGTACGGCTGAACACCAATGAGAACCCCTATCCGCTGCCCGAGCCGCTGGTCGAGCGGATCGCCGAGCGGGTGCGCGAGGCTGCCCGCAACCTCAACCGCTATCCGGACCGGGACGCGGTGGAGCTGCGGACGAAGCTCGCCGAGTATCTGACGAACACGTCCGGGTACGAGGTGGGGCCGGCCAACGTGTGGGCGGCGAACGGGTCCAACGAGGTCATCCAGCAGCTGCTGCAGACCTTCGGCGGTCCGGGCCGCAGCGCCATCGGCTTCGAGCCGTCGTACTCGATGCACGGACTGATCTCGCGGGGGACGGGCACGCGCTGGATCTCCGGTCCGCGCAACGAGGACTTCTCGATCGACCTGGCGGCGGCGGAGAAGGCCATCGCCGGGCATCGGCCCGATGTCGTGTTCGTGACGACCCCCAACAACCCCACCGGTACCGCGGTTCCGCCCGAGACGGTCCTCGCGCTGTACGAGGCCGCGCAGGCGGCGAAGCCGTCGATGGTGGTGGTCGACGAGGCGTACATCGAGTTCAGCCACGGTGACTCGCTGCTGCCGCTGCTGGACGGGCGGCCGAACCTGGTCGTCTCGCGCACGATGTCGAAGGCGTTCGGCGCGGCGGGGCTCAGGCTCGGCTATCTCGCCGCGCACCCGGCCGTCGTGGACGCCGTGCAGCTCGTACGGCTGCCGTACCACCTGTCGGCCGTCACCCAGGCGACCGCGCTGGCCGCCCTGGAGCACACCGACACCCTGCTCGGCTATGTCGAGCAGCTGAAGGCCGAGCGGGACCGGCTGGTGGCCGAGCTGAAGGCGATCGGCTACGAGGTGACCGCCTCGGACGCCAATTTCGTGCAGTTCGGGCGCTTCGACGACGCCCATGCCGCCTGGCGGAAGATCCTCGACCGGGGTGTGCTGGTCCGGGACAACGGCGTGCCGGGGTGGCTGCGGGTCACCGCCGGGACGCCCGAAGAGAACGACGCGTTCCTCGACGCGGTCCGTGAACTGAAGAAGGAGCAGAGCGCATGAACCGCGTAGGACGCGTGGAGCGCGTGACGAAGGAGACCTCGGTCCTCGTCGAGATAAACCTCGACGGCACGGGCCAGGTCGATGTGGCGACCGGTGTCGGCTTCTACGACCACATGCTCGACCAGCTCGGCCGGCACGGTCTGTTCGACCTCACCGTGAAGACCGAGGGCGACCTGCACATCGACTCCCACCACACCATCGAGGACACCGCCCTCGCGCTCGGCGCCGCCTTCAAGCAGGCGCTCGGCGACAAGGTGGGGATCTACCGCTTCGGCAACTGCACGGTCCCGCTGGACGAGTCCCTCGCCCAGGTGACCGTGGACCTGAGCGGCCGGCCGTACCTCGTGCACACCGAGCCCGAGAACATGGCGCCGATGATCGGCGAGTACGACACCACGATGACCCGGCACATCCTGGAGTCCTTCGTGGCCCAGGCGCAGATCGCGCTGCACGTGCACGTGCCCTACGGGCGCAACGCGCACCACATCGTGGAGTGCCAGTTCAAGGCGCTGGCCAGGGCCCTGCGGTACGCCTCCGAGCGTGACCCGCGCGCGGCGGGCATCCTTCCCTCCACGAAGGGCGCGCTGTGAACGGGCTGTCCACCGTCCTGATCGTCGTCGGCCTCTTCCTCGTCGGCGGCATCATCTCCTTCGTCAAGCAGCAGATGCCGAAGAGCCTCATCGTGCTGCTGTCCATCGGTGCCGCGATGTGTCTCACCGCGGGCATTCTGCGGCTGGAGGTGTGGAATTGAGCACCGCATCCAAGAAGGTCGTGGTCTTCGACTACGGCTTCGGCAACGTCCGTTCCGCCGAGCGTGCCCTCGCGCGCGTGGGCGCCGACGTCGAGATCACCCGTGACTTCGACGAGGCGATGAACGCCGACGGCCTGCTGGTGCCGGGCGTCGGCGCGTTCGCCGCCTGTATGAAGGGCCTGAAGGAGGCGCGCGGCGACTGGATCGTCGACCGGCGGCTGTCCGGCGGGCGCCCGGTGATGGGCATCTGCGTCGGCATGCAGATCCTGTTCGCGCGGGGCATCGAGCACGGTGTGGAGACCGAGGGCCTCGACGAGTGGCCCGGCTCGGTCGAGCCGCTCCAGGCCGACGTGGTGCCCCACATGGGCTGGAACACCGTCGAGGCACCCGCCGACTCCCAGCTGTTCGCCGGGCTCGACGCGGACGCGCGCTACTACTTCGTGCACTCCTACGCCGTCCACGACTGGATGCTGGAGACCCACAACCCGCGCATCGACGCCCCCAAGGTCACCTGGACGACCTACGGCAAGCCCTTCGTGGCCGCCGTGGAGAACGGCGCCCTGTGGGCCACGCAGTTCCACCCCGAGAAGTCCGGCGACGCCGGAGCCCAGCTCCTCACCAACTGGATCGGAACCCTGTGAGCAAGCTCGAACTCCTCCCCGCCGTCGACGTCCGCGACGGCCAGGCCGTACGCCTCGTGCACGGCGAGTCCGGCACCGAGACCTCCTACGGCTCCCCGCTGGAGGCCGCCCTCGCCTGGCAGCGCTCCGGCGCCGAATGGCTGCACCTGGTCGACCTGGACGCCGCGTTCGGCACCGGCGACAACCGGGAGCTGATCGCCGAGGTCACCAAGGCGATGGACATCAAGGTGGAGCTGTCCGGCGGCATCCGCGACGACGCCTCCCTGGCCGCCGCCCTCGCCACCGGCTGCACCCGCGTCAACCTCGGCACCGCCGCGCTGGAGACCCCCGAGTGGGTCGCCAAGGTCATCGCCGAGCACGGCGACAAGATCGCCGTCGGCCTCGACGTACGCGGCACGACCCTGCGCGGCCGCGGCTGGACCCGCGACGGCGGCGACCTCTACGAGACGCTGGAGCGCCTCAACAACGAGGGCTGCGCGCGCTACGTGGTGACGGACATCGCCAAGGACGGCACCCTCCAGGGCCCGAACCTGGAGCTGCTGAAGAACGTCTGCGCGGCGACCGACCGCCCGGTCGTGGCCTCCGGCGGCGTCTCGTCGCTGGACGACCTGCGGGCGATCGCCGAGCTCGTGCCGCTCGGTGTCGAGGGCGCGATCGTCGGGAAGGCGCTGTACGCGAAGGCGTTCACGCTGGAAGAGGCCCTGGAGGCTGTGGCGTCATGACGTCCGACGGCGTACGGCGGGTGCAGAGCGGGAGTCCCTGGGAGGAGTCCTTCGGTTTCGCACGCGCGGTGGCGGCGGGCGACCGGGTGGTCGTGGGCGGCACGACGTCCTTCAAGGGCCCCGTGCTGTACGGGGAGGGCGACCCGTACGAGCAGGCGAAGGTGGCGTTCACCAGCGCGCTGGCGGCGATCGCCGAGTTCGGGCTGGGCCCCGAGTCGGTGATCAGGACCCGGATGTACCTGACCCATCAGCGGGACGTCGACGAGGTCGGCCGGGCGCACGCGGAGGTCTTCGACTCCGTGCGGCCGGTCACCACCATGGTGGTCGTGGAGGGCTTCGTCGACCCGCGCATCCTGGTCGAAGTGGAATTGGAAGCCTTCCGGGGCCAGAGCATCCGAGGAGCCGTGGATTCATGACCCTGGCGGTCCGAGTCATCCCCTGCCTGGACGTGGACAACGGCCGGGTCGTCAAGGGCGTCAACTTCCAGAACCTGCGCGACGCGGGCGACCCCGTCGAGATGGCCAAGGTGTACGACGCCGAGGGCGCCGACGAGCTGACGTTCCTGGACATCACCGCCTCGTCGGGCGACCGCGAGACCACCTACGACGTGGTGCGCCGCACCGCCGAGCAGGTGTTCATCCCGCTGACCGTCGGCGGCGGCGTCCGCACGGCCGAGGACGTGGACAAGCTGCTGCGCGCGGGCGCGGACAAGGTGGGCGTCAACACCGCCGCGATCGCCCGTCCCGACCTGATCCGTGAGATCGCCGAGCGCTTCGGCCGCCAGGTGCTGGTCCTGTCGGTGGACGCGCGCCGCACCGCTTCGGGCGGCTTCGAGGTGACGACCCACGGCGGCCGCAAGGGCACCGGCATCGACGCGGTCGAGTGGGCGCACCGGGCGGCCGAACTGGGCGCCGGCGAGATCCTGCTGAACTCCATGGACGCCGACGGCACCAAGGACGGCTACGACATCGAGATGATCGAGGCCGTCCGCAAGCACGTCACCGTCCCGGTGATCGCCTCCGGCGGCGCCGGCAAGCTCGCCGACTTCGCCCCGGCCGTCGAGGCGGGCGCGGACGCCGTCCTCGCGGCCTCCGTCTTCCACTTCGGCGACCTGCGGATCGGCGAGGTGAAGAACGCGCTGCGGGAGGCGGGCCACCCGGTGCGGTGAGCCCCATCACGCGGCTGAGGTGAGCCCCGGTCTCCTGGAGGCCGGGGCTCACGCATCCCCGGACGGAGGAACGGCGTGGCCGCCGCGCCGAACCGCCCCCGCTGAGGTTGCTCAGATGCCGAGCTGCTTGCCCTCGCTCAGCTTGGTGATCGCGGCCTCGTCGCCGTCCAGGTCCACCTTGGCGGCGGTCTGGCGGCCGTAGAGGAACAGGAGCAGTTCCGAGGGTTCGCCGGTGACCGTGACCACGGGGGTGCCACGGTGGGCGACCGCGGTCTGGCCGTCGGGGCGGCGCAGGACGAGCCCGGTGGGGGCGCCGCGCCCCATGAGGCGGGCGGTGCGTTCCAGGCGGGACCACAGGGCGTCCTGGAAGACCGGGTCCAGCTCGCGCGGTGTCCAGTCGGGCTGGGCGCGGCGCACGTCCTCGGCGTGGACGTAGAACTCGACGGTGTTGGACGCCTCGTCGAGCTGCTTGAGGGTGAAGGGGGAGAAACGCGGCGGGCCGGTGCGGATGAGCTGGATCAGCTCCTCGTACGGCTTGGCCGTGAACTCCTCCATCGCCTTGTCCAGGCGCGGCGCGAGCTGCTTGATCAGCAGGCCGCCGGCGGCGTCCGGGCGGCGCTCGCGCACCACCACGTGCGCGGCCAGATCGCGTGTGCGCCAGCCCTCGCACAGGGTCGGCGCGTCGGGACCGGCGGTTTCCAAGAGATCGGCGAGCAGAAGCCGTTCACGCTTGGCGAAGGTCGACATACGGCCAGCCTACGACCGTACGGCAGCCGGTGGCCGTACCGAGGTCCGTCCAGTGGACATGCGCCGTCACTGTCGGTGCCGCACGGCACAATGGCCACATGACCAGCTCATCCAGCCGCCTCGACCCCGAGATCGCCGCGCGCCTCAAGCGCAGCCCGGACGGACTCGTGCCCGCCATCGCCCAGCAGTACGACACCGGAGAGGTGCTGATGCTGGGCTGGATGGACGACGAGGCGCTGCACCGCACGCTCACCACGGGCCGCTGCACCTACTGGTCCCGCAGCCGCCAGGAGTACTGGGTCAAGGGCGACACCTCCGGCCACTTCCAGTGGGTGAAGTCCGTGGCCCTGGACTGCGACGCCGACACCGTGCTGGTCAAGGTCGACCAGGTGGGGGCCGCCTGCCACACGGGCGCGCGCACCTGCTTCGACGCGGACGTACTGCTCAAGGACGCCGGCGCACCGGCCTCGGATCAGTAAGGTCGGCCGCCATGGACCTCGACACCTTCCGCAAGCTGGCCACCGACCGCCGCGTCATCCCCGTCACCCGCAAGCTGCTCGCCGACGGCGACACCCCGGTCGCGCTCTACCGCAAGCTCGCCGCCGAGCGCCCCGGCACCTTCCTGCTGGAGTCCGCGGAGAACGGCCGCTCGTGGTCCCGGTACTCCTTCGTCGGCGTGCGCTCCGCCGCCACCCTGACGGCCCGCGACGGCCAGGCCCACTGGCTCGGCACCCCGCCCGTCGGCGTCCCCACCGACGGCGACCCGCTGGCCGCCCTGCGCGCCACCGTCGAGACCCTGCACACCCCCCACCAGGAGGGCCTGCCGCCCTTCACCGGCGGCATGGTCGGCTACCTCGGCTACGACATCGTGCGCCGCCTGGAGAAGATCGGCCCCGGCGAGCGCGACGACCTGCGGCTGCCCGAGCTGACCATGCTGCTCACCAGCGACCTCGCGGTGATGGACCACTGGGAGGGCTCCGTCCTGCTGATCGCCAACGCGATCAACCACAACGACCTCGACACCGGCGTCGACGAGGCGTACGCGGACGCCGTCGCCCGCCTCGACGCCATGGAGGCCGACCTCGCCCGCCCGGTCGCCCAGCCCCCGGCGCACCTGCCGCCCTCCGAACTGCCCGAGTACACCGCGCTCTGGGGCGGCCCCGACTTCCAGGAGGCCGTCGAGGACATCAAGGAGCGCATCCGCGCGGGCGAGGCATTCCAGGTCGTGCCCTCCCAGCGGTTCGAGACGCCCTGCACGGCGAGCGCGCTGGACGTGTACCGGGTGCTCAGGGCCACCAACCCGTCGCCGTATATGTACCTGTTCCGTTTCGAGGGCTTCGACATCGTCGGCTCCTCGCCGGAGGCCCTGGTCAAGGTCGAGGACGGACAGGCCATGGTCCACCCCATCGCCGGCACCCGGCACCGCGGGGCGACCCCGCAGGAGGACCAGGCCCTCGCCGACGAACTGCTCGCCGACCCCAAGGAGCGTGCCGAGCACCTGATGCTCGTCGACCTCGGGCGCAACGACCTCGGGCGGGTGTGCGAGCCCGGCTCGGTGGAGGTCGTCGACTTCATGTCCATCGAGCGGTACTCCCATGTGATGCACATCGTCTCCACGGTCACCGGCAAGGTCGCCCCCGGCCGCACCGCCTTCGACGTCCTCACCGCCTGCTTCCCGGCCGGCACCCTCTCCGGCGCGCCCAAGCCGCGGGCGATGCAGATCATCGACGAACTGGAGCCGTCCCGGCGCGGCCTGTACGGCGGCTGCGTCGGCTACCTCGACTTCGCGGGCGACTCCGACACCGCCATCGCCATCCGCACCGCCCTGCTGCGCGACGGCACCGCCTATGTGCAGGCCGGCGCGGGCGTCGTCGCCGACTCCGACCCGGTCGCCGAGGACCAGGAGTGCCGCAACAAGGCCGCCGCGGTGCTGCGCGCGGTGCACACCGCCAACCGGCTCGGAAAGTAGGACGGGCGTCACGTGAACCCCGGGTGACGTGTCGCCCGGGGTTCGGGCGATAGTGGAGTACGTGACTGCTGCCGTACCTCACCCCCGTACCGAAGCCGAAGGACCCACCAGGTCCGGGCGCCGCAGCCTCGCCCTCGCCCTGCTGTTCGGGGCGCTCGGCGCGGCCGTGACGCTGCTGGCCACCCGTCAGCGCTGGTCGGAGGGCGCCGCGACGGTGGCCACCGGCGGCGCCTTCCCGCTGACCGCCAAGGGCAGCGACGTCACCGGCGTCCCCGCCTCCCTCGCCATAGTGGGCCTCGCCGCGCTCGTCGCCGTCTTCGCCGTCCGCCGGGCCGGCCGGCTCCTGGTCGCCGCGCTGCTCACCCTGTGCGGCGCCGGCACCGTCGCCGCGGCCCTGGCCGGCGCCTCCGACAGCTCCGCCCTCGACGAGAAGGCCGCCCAGGTCACCGGCGACACCTCCGCCACGGTCGGCTCCCTCAGCCACACCGCCTGGCCCTACGTCGCGGCCGTCGGCGGCCTGCTGATCCTGCTGGCCGGCCTGCTCGCCCTGCGCTACGGCAAGCTGTGGCCCGCCATGTCCGGCCGCTACGAGCGAGGCGGTGCGCCGCGGCCCCGTGCCGCCGGCCCCGCCGCCACCGACCCCGACCGCCCCGAGGACCTGTGGAAGGCCCTCGACCGCGGCGAGGACCCCACCGAACCCGGACCGGCCTAGGACCTGCCGGGACACCACGCCGCTCCGGACGGCAGGGCCCCAGCGGGGAGCACCGGCCGGGGCAACGGTTCCCGATGTGGTGAAACCGACGTGATCGGAAGCCACCCCCGCGTCCCGCACGCGCGCGCGTACGGGACAATGGACGACGAGCGTCAGGCTCACACACGCATACGGCTACGAGGAGCAAGCACATGGCGGGCAGCAGCCACGGTCACGGTCACACCCCGGCCGCCTGGACGGGTGTCATCATCGCCTTCATCGGTTTCACTGTCGCGGGCGCCTTCATGGTGATGGACAACCCGCTCGGTTTCTGGGGCGGCATGGCGATCGTGGTCCTCGCCGGCGTCGTCGGCGGCGTGATGCGCGCCATGGGCATGGGTGCCCCGAAGGCCGAGCCGCTGGCCATGGTCAAGGCCCCGGCGAAGGCGGCGCCCGTCGCGACCCGCGAGCCGGTGGCCGCGGAGAGCTGAGCCCCGTACGCCGCCGAGTGCGGCCGCGTGACGACGCTCGCGGAACCAGCACCCCGAAGGGGCGGCCCCACGCCGGGCCGCCCCTTCGGCGTACCCGCCCCTGCTCCGGCGCGCGCCCGCCCCGTGCCCCCGGCACAATGCGAGGCGTGACCGCCGACAGCGGGCCCACGGCCCCCACCGCCCCCGACACCCCCACGGCCCGCACCATCCCCACGGCCTCCGCGCCCCGCCTGGCCGCCCCCGCCCGCGGCACCCACGCGCCCCGCCGCGCCCCCGCTCGCCCCCTGCGCCGGCTCGCCGTGCCCGTCGGGGTCCTCGCGGCCGTCGCCGGCGCCTTCGCCTACGTCGGAACGGTCGACCCCAACGAACCCGGCCACTACCCGGTCTGCCCGCTGCTGCGCCTCACCGGCCTGTACTGCCCCGGCTGCGGAGGACTGCGCAGCGCCCACGCCTTCGTCCACGGCGACCTGACCGCCGCCCTCCAGGCCAACGCGCCCGCCGTCCTCGCCTACGCGCTCTTCGTGGTGCTGTGGACCGTCTGGGTGGTCCGCGCGGCCCGCGGCCGGCCGCTGCGCCTCGACCTCGGCCCGGCGCACCTGTGGGCCGTCGGGGTGTTGTTGCTGGTCTTCACGGTGGTCCGCAACCTCCCCTTCGGAAGCTGGCTCCATCCTTGACCGATGGCGGGAATGTCCAGGTAGTGGGACTGCCGTCGACCGGATGCGGGGCCTGCGCCGTCCTGCGGATACCATCGCAGTGACCATTGCTTCGCCCCTGGTCACCCGAACTGTCCACCGTCTGGAAGGGGGCCGCTCGCGTGAGTGTGCTCGACGAGATCATCGACGGAGTCCGTGCCGACCTTGCGGAACGGCAGGCGCGCGTCAGCCTCGACGAGCTCAAGGAGCGCGCGGCGAAGGCTCCCGCGGCCAAGGACGGGGTCGCCGCGCTCAAGGGCGACGGCGTCAAGGTGATCTGCGAGGTCAAGCGCTCCAGCCCGTCCAAGGGCGCGCTGGCCGCGATCGCCGACCCGGCCGGACTCGCCGCGGACTACGAGGCGGGCGGCGCCGCCGTCATCTCCGTCCTCACCGAGGAGCGCCGCTTCGGCGGCTCCCTGGCCGACCTTGAGGCGGTCCGCGCGCGCGTGGACATCCCCGTCCTGCGCAAGGACTTCATCGTCACCTCGTACCAGCTGTGGGAGGCCCGCGCCTACGGTGCCGACCTCGCCCTGCTGATCGTCGCCGCCCTCGACCAGCCCGCCCTGGAGTCCCTGATCGAGCGGGCCGTCTCCATCGGCCTCACCCCGCTCGTCGAGGTCCACGACGAGGACGAGGTCGAGCGTGCCGTGGACGCGGGCGCCAAGGTCATCGGCGTCAACGCGCGCAACCTCAAGACGCTGGAGGTCGACCGCTCCACCTTCGAGCGCGTCGCCCCCGAGATCCCCGCGGGCATCGTCAGGATCGCCGAGTCCGGCATCCGCGGCCCGCACGACCTCATCGCCTACGCCAACGCCGGCGCCGACGCCGTCCTGGTCGGCGAGTCCTTGGTCACCGGCAAGGACCCCAAGTCGGCCGTCGCCGACCTGGTGGCCGCGGGCGAGCACCCGGCCATCCGCCACGGCCGGGACTGATCCTTCGCTAGGCTGACCGATGATGACGTTTCCGATCACCGAGACCGCCAGGGACCCGTACGCCCGCCTCGCGCGCGGCTGCCGTCCCCGAGGCTGCCGCGCGCCCGCACGCCGGGTCCACGGCCGCCGAGTGCGGTACGTGATCGGAGACGAACCCGGGCAGGTGAACGGCCGTCGATGGCAAGGCTTCTAGGGGCGCGGGGAACTGCGCGACAAGCCCCCACGGGCCCGCGGCCAACGAACCATCCCTGCACCCCCACGGCGATCAGTGTCTTTTCACCACACTCACCGTGAGGCTCAAGCATGCCCAGCACCTACTTCATCCCTGACCCCGAAGGCCAGGTACCGAGCCCCGAGGGCTACTTCGGGGCCTTCGGCGGCAAGTTCATCCCGGAGGCCCTCGTCGCCGCCGTCGACGAGGTGGCCGTCGAGTTCGACAAGGCCAAGAACGACCCGGAGTTCGCCCGCGAGCTGGACGACCTCCTGGTCAACTACACCGGCCGCCCCAGTGCCCTGACCGAGGTCAAGAGGTTCGCCGAACACGCCGGAGGCGCCCGCGTCTTCCTCAAGCGCGAGGACCTCAACCACACCGGCTCCCACAAGATCAACAACGTCCTCGGCCAGGCCCTGCTCACCAAGCGCATGGGCAAGACCCGCGTGATCGCCGAGACCGGCGCCGGCCAGCACGGCGTGGCGACGGCGACGGCCTGCGCCCTGTTCGGCCTGGACTGCACGATCTACATGGGTGAGATCGACACCCGGCGCCAGGCCCTGAACGTGGCCCGGATGCGCATGCTCGGCGCCGAGGTCATCGCCGTGAAGTCCGGCAGCCGCACCCTGAAGGACGCCATCAACGAGGCGTTCCGCGACTGGGTGGCCAACGTTGACCACACCCACTACCTCTTCGGTACGGTGGCCGGCCCGCACCCCTTCCCGGCCATGGTCCGCGACTTCCACCGCGTCATCGGCGTCGAGGCCCGCCGCCAGCTCCTGGAGCGCGCCGGCCGGCTCCCCGACGCCGCGATCGCCTGCGTCGGCGGCGGCTCCAACGCCATCGGCCTGTTCCACGCCTTCATCCCCGACACCGGCGTCCGCCTCATCGGCTGCGAACCGGCCGGACACGGCGTGGACACCGGCGAGCACGCGGCCACCCTCACCGCGGGCGAGCCCGGCATCCTGCACGGCTCGCGGTCCTACGTCCTCCAGGACGACGAGGGCCAGATCACCGAGCCGTACTCGATCTCGGCCGGTCTGGACTACCCCGGCATCGGCCCGGAGCACTCCTACCTCAAGGACACCGGACGCGCCGAGTACCGCGCGGTCACCGACGACGCGGCGATGCAGGCGCTGCGCCTGCTGTCCCGCACCGAGGGCATCATCCCGGCGATCGAGAGCGCGCACGCGCTGGCCGGCGCCCTGGAGGTCGGCCGTGAGCTGGGCCCCGACGGGCTGATCGTGGTCAACCTCTCCGGCCGCGGTGACAAGGACATGGACACGGCCGCGCGCTACTTCGGCCTGTACGACACCGACGCCGAGGTCGCGGCCGACGCCGCCGACGTCGCGGAGATCGAGGGGGACGCCAAGTGAGCGGGAACATCCAACTGCTGACCGACACCCTCGCCGGCGCCAAGGCCGAGGGCCGCGCCGCGCTCATCGCCTACCTCCCGGCCGGGTTCCCGACCGTCGACGGCGGCATCGAGGCGATCAAGGCCGTTTTCGACGGCGGCGCCGACGTCGTCGAGGTCGGCCTGCCGCACAGCGACCCGGTGCTCGACGGCCCGGTCATCCAGACCGCCGACGACATCGCCCTGCGCGGCGGGGTGCGGATCGCCGACGTGATGCGCACGGTCCGCGAGGCGTTCGCGGCGACCGGCAAGCCGGTGCTCGTCATGACGTACTG
This sequence comes from Streptomyces sp. enrichment culture, assembly GCF_964272895.1. Classification (GTDB taxonomy): domain Bacteria; phylum Actinomycetota; class Actinomycetes; order Streptomycetales; family Streptomycetaceae; genus Streptomyces. The sequence continues at coordinate 1,953,669 of NZ_OZ186832.1, read as the reverse complement.
GAACCCCATCGACCGCTACGGCGTCGAGCGGTTCACCGCCGAGCTCGCCGAGGCGGGCGGCGCCGGGTGCATCCTGCCCGACCTGCCCGTGCAGGAGTCGGCGCTGTGGCGGGAGCACGCCGAGAAGCACGGCCTCGCGACGGTGTTCGTCGTGGCGCCCAGCAGCAAGGACGAGCGGCTCGCCGAGATCACCGCGGCGGGCAGCGGCTTCGTCTACGCCGCCTCGCTGATGGGCGTCACCGGCACCCGCGAGTCGGTCGGCGCGCAGGCCGAGCAGCTGGTGCACCGCACCCGCGCCACCACGGAACTGCCCGTCTGCGTCGGCCTCGGCGTCTCGAATGCCGCCCAGGCCGCCGAGGTCGCCGGCTTCGCCGACGGGGTGATCGTCGGCTCCGCCTTCGTCAAGCGGATGCTGGACGCCCCCGACCACGCGGCCGGAGTCGAGGCCGTGCGGGCGCTCGCGGGCGACCTCGCGAAGGGCGTGCGCGGCCGGGCGTAACGGAAGAATCGGTCACTCGAACGGGTGGACCTGGGACCGGGGAGGCGCGCTGTGCCTCCCCGGTTCGTTTCCGGGGTGTGAGCGAGAAGAATCGTGACGGAAAGCGCACGGCCCGCGAGCGGCTGGCGGTCGAGCGCGAGAAGCAGAAGGCCGCCGAGAAGCGACGGCGCGCGCTGATCGTGGGCGCGAGCGTGGTCTGTGTGCTGGGCCTCGCCGCGGTGATCGGCGTGGTCGCGGCCAACGCGGGCAAGGACGACGGCGACAGCGCGGGTCCGGTCGTGGCGCCCTCGGGAGCCCGGGGCAAGGACGGTCTCGCCATCCCGGTCGGCAAGGAGAGCGCCAAGTCGACGCTCACCGTCTGGGAGGACTTCCGCTGCCCCGCCTGCAAGGGCTTCGAGACGGCGTACCGTCCGGTCATCCATGAGCTGACGGCCGCCGGGAAGCTGAAGGTGGAGTACCACCTGGCCACCATCATCGACGGCAACATGGGCGGCAGCGGCTCCCGCAAGGCGGCGAACGCCTCGGCCTGCGCCCAGGACGCGGGCAAGTTCACCGCGTACCACGACGTGCTCTTCGACAACCAGCCGCCCGAGCCCGACGACGCGTTCGCCGAGGAGGACAAGCTCATCGAGCTGGCGGGCAAGGTCGACGGCCTGGACACGCCCGCCTTCCGCGCCTGTGTCAACGACGGCCGGCACGACGGCTGGGTGGAGAAGTCCGCCGCCGCCTTCCGCGAGGGCGGCTTCAGCGGCACCCCGACGGTGCTGCTCGACGGCAAGAACATCTACCAGGACCAGTCGATGACCCCGGCGAAGCTGAAGCAGATGGTGGAGGCCGCCCAGGGCTGAGCCCGCGCCGCGGCGCGGGTGGGGCCCCGGCTCGTTATGGACCCGTAGCCGGGGCACCCGACGCCGGGAGTGCCCGGCAGGGTAGCGTCGTCCTTGCCATGGACCTTGCCTATATTCCAAGCCCGTCGCGTGGGGTGATCCACCTCGGCCCCATCCCGCTGCGAGGCTACGCGTTCTGCATCATCATCGGTGTCTTCGTGGCCGTCTGGCTCGGCAACAAGCGCTGGATCGCCCGCGGCGGGCGGGCCGGCACCGTCGCCGACATCGCGGTCTGGGCGGTGCCGTTCGGCCTGATCGGAGGCCGGCTCTACCACGTGATCACGGACTACGAGCGGTACTTCAGCGAGGGCCGTGACTGGGTGGACGCCTTCAAGATCTGGGAGGGCGGCCTCGGTATCTGGGGTGCGATCGCGCTGGGCGCGGTGGGTGCCTGGATCGGCTGCCGCCGCCGCGGCATCCCGCTGCCCGCCTACGCCGACGCCGTCGCCCCCGGCATCGCGTTCGCGCAGGCCATCGGCCGCTGGGGCAACTGGTTCAACCAGGAGCTGTACGGCCGGGAGACGGACGTCCCCTGGGCGCTGCACATCACCTCCTCCACGGACGGCCGCGAGCCGGGGTACTACCACCCCACGTTCCTCTACGAGTCGCTGTGGTGCATCGGCGTCGCGCTGCTGGTCATCTGGGCCGACCGGCGCTTCAAGCTCGGCCATGGGCGGGCGTTCGCGCTCTATGTCGCCTCGTACTGCGCGGGCCGGTTCTGGATCGAGTACCTGCGCGTCGACGAGGCCCACGAGATCCTCGGTCTGCGGCTGAACAACTGGACCGCGCTGTTCGTCCTCCTGCTCGCCGTGACCTACATCGTGGTCTCCGCGAGGAAGCGGCCCGGACGCGAGCCGGTGGTCGAGCCCGGTGCGCAGCCGGCGCCCGCGGAGGGCGACGCGGAGCCGGGCGAGGGAGCCGAGGTGAAGGACGAGACCGACGCCGAAGGCGGGAAGAAGGCCGAGGCGGAAGCGGAGTCGGAGTCCGCATCCGAGGCCGAATCGGAGTCCGCGTCCGAGGCCGAGTCGGAGTCCGAGTCGAAGTCCGAGTCGGCGAAGAAGGGCTGACGGCCGGTCCTACGGTGTGCAGGGCGCCCGGGTTCTCCGGGCGCCCTTCGTCGTCTGCGGAGAGGATCGCCGGCGGCGTGGGAGAGGGACTCCCGGCGGTGCGGCCGGAGCTCAGCGGCGTCGGGTGAGGGCCATCGTCGTGTGGGCCGCCGCCACCACCGCCGCGTCGACGAAGGTGCCGTCGGGCAGGGCCTGGGCGCCCTCCTGCTCCGCCGCCGCCTTGAGGACGCGCTCCGCCTGCTCGATCTCCCGCTGCGTCGGCAGGTAGGCGCGCTCGATGACCGGGAGCTGGCGGGGGTGGATCGCGGCGCGGCCCAGGAAGCCGAGGGCGCGGCCGTGGGCGCAGGTGGTGGCCAGGCCGTCGAGGTCGCGGGTGTCGGGGTGGACGGACTGGGCGGGGGCCGGGAGGCCGGCCGCGCGGGCGGCGAGGATCACGCGGGAGCGCGACCAGTCGAGGCCGCGGTCCTCGCGTACGCCCAGGTCGGCCCGTAGGTCGGTCTCGCCCAGGGCGATGCCGCGCAGGGCGGGGTGGGCGGTGGCGATGGTGTGGGCGCACTCCACGGCGAGGGCCGACTCCAGGAGGGCGTACAGCGGGGGTGCGCTGCCGGTCGCGAGCGTCGTGTGGCCGGCGACATGGACGATCTGCTCGCGCGAGGTGACCTTGGGCAGGCGCAGGCCGGAGAGGCCCGGCAGACCGGCCAGGGCCTTGAGGTCGGCCTCGGCCGCCGGGCTGTCCAGGGCGTTGACGCGGACATGGACGGGGACGGGCTGGGGTTCGGCGAGGCGTTCGGCGGTGGCCGTGCGGGCGTAGTCCTTGCGGTCCGGGGCGACCGCGTCCTCCAGGTCGATCACGACCACGTCGGCGCCCGCGGAGAGGGCCTTGGTCACGGTCACCGGCCGGTCGCCGGGGACGTACAGCCAGGTCAGCGGGATCACAGGGCGCCCTCCTCGTGCAGGGCCGCGAGCTCGGTGGCGGTGAGGCCGAGTTCGGTGAGGACGGCCTCGGTGTCGGCGCCGTGCGGGCGGCCGGCCCAGCGGATCGCGCCGGGGGTCGCGGACAGGCGGAAGAGGACGTTCTGCATGCGCAGGGGCCCCAGTTCGGGGTCGTCGACGGTGGTGATGGTGTCGAGGGCCGCGTACTGGGGGTCGGTCATCACATCCCGTACGTCCTGGATCGGGGCGACGGCCGCCTCCGCCTTCTCGAATGCCTGGAGCACCTCGGTGCGGGTGCGCTCGGCGATCCAGCCGCCGACGGCCTCGTCGAGGACATCGGCGTGCCGGGCGCGGTCGGCGCCGCAGGCGAACCAGGGTTCGTCGATCAGCTCCGGACGGCCGACCAGGCGCATCACGCGCTCGGCGATCGACTGGGCGGAGGTGGAGACGGCGACCCAACCGCCGTCGGCGGTGCGGTAGGTGTTGCGCGGGGCGTTGTTCGCGGAGCGGTTGCCGGTGCGCTCCTGGACGTAGCCGAGCTGGTCGTACCAGGTGGGCTGGGGGCCCAGCACGGCGAGGATCGGCTCGATGAGGGCCATGTCCACGACCTGGCCCTCGCCCGTGCGGTCGCGGGCGGCGAGGGCCGTCATGACCGCGTAGGCCGTGGCCAGGCCCGCGATGGAGTCCGCCAGGCCGAACGGGGGGAGGGTCGGGGGCGCGTCCGGTTCGCCGGTGATCGCGGCGAAGCCGCTCATCGCCTCGGCGAGGGTGCCGAAGCCGGGGCGGCGCGAGGAGGGGCCGAACTGGCCGAAGGCGGTGACGCGGGTGAGGATCAGCCGGGGGTTGACGGCGGACAGCTCCTCCCAGCCCAGGTCCCACTTCTCCAGGGTGCCGGGGCGGAAGTTCTCGATGACGACGTCCGCGGTCGCGGCCAGCTTCAGCAGCGTGGACCGGCCGCCGGGCCTGGACAGGTCCAGGGTGATGGTCCGCTTGTTGCGGCCCAGCACCTTCCACCACAGGCCCACGCCGTCCTTGGCGGGGCCGTGGCCGCGGGACGGGTCGGGTTTCGTGGGGTGCTCGACCTTGACGACCTCCGCACCGAAGTCCCCGAGCAGGGTGGCGGCGAGGGGACCGGCGAAGAGGGTGGCGAGGTCGAGGACGCGCAGGCCGCAGAGGGGCGCGGTGTTCGGGGGCCGGGTCTGGTCCGGCTCGGTCACTGCGCATCCGCGTCCGCCGCCCGGCACGGTCACCTCCGGCCGGGTCCGGTCCGGCTCGGTCGGTTCCGGCGCGGCCTTGTGCGGCTCGGTCGATTCCGGCGCGGTGTTGTCCGGCGCGGTCATGACGTGAACTGCGCGTCGATCTCGGAGCGGTACGGCATCGACGTCGTCGCGCCCGCCCGCTGCACCGACAGTGCCGCCGCCCCGGCCGCCCAGCGCAGCGCATCCGGCATGGGGCGGCCCTCGCCGAGGGCGACCGCGAGGGTGCCGACGAAGGTGTCGCCGGCGCCGGTGGAGTCGACGGCGGTGACCTGCGGGGCGGGCACGGTCACCGGGTCGGCGCCGCGGGCCGCGTACAGGCAGCCCGCCGAGCCGAGGGTGACGACGACCTCGGGGACCTGTTCCAGCAGGGCGAGGGCGGCCGAGCGGGCGTCGGTGCGGCCGGTGAGGGTGGCCGCCTCGTGCTCGTTGGGCACCAGCAGGTCGACGGCGGAGAGGAGTTCGGCGGGCAGCGGCTGGGCCGGGGCCGGGGTGAGGACGGTGCGGACACCGTGGGCGCGGGCGGCGCGGGCGCCCGCGAGGACGCCGGGCAGCGGGATCTCCAGCTGGAGCAGCAGCGCGTCGGCGTTGGCGATCAGGCCCTCGTCGCCGGGGGAGAGGTGGTCGACGGTGCCGTTGGCGCCGGGGATCACCACGATGGCGTTGCCGCCCTCGTCGTCGACCACGATGTGGGCGGTGCCGGAGGGGCCCTCGACCGTGCGCAGGCTGTCGGTCTCGACGCCGGAGTGCTCCAGGGTGGAGCGCAGCTTCGCGCCGAAGGAGTCGTTGCCGACGGCGCCGATCATCGAGACGGTGGCGCCCGCGTGGGCGGCGGCGATGGCCTGGTTGGCGCCCTTGCCGCCGGGGATCGTGCGGAACTCCCGGCCGGTCACGGTCTCCCCGCGCTGCGGGGCCTTCTCGACGTACGCGACGAGGTCCATGTTCGTGCTGCCGAGGACGGCGATGTGCGTCATGGGCGGGATGCCTCCAGGTGGGTGAGGTGGGCGAGGGTGTCGAAGCCGGTGCCGTCGAAGTCGGCGACCGAGGTGGCCAGCCGGTTCTTCAGGGGTGCCGTCCAGTGGGGCGGCAGGGCGGCGGGGGAGCCGGCCAGGAGGGCGGCGACGCTGCCGGCCGTGGCGCCGACCGAGTCGGTGTCCCAGCCGCCGGAGACGGCTCGGGTGATCGAGCCGGTGAAGTCGCCGTCGGCGTGGGTGAGGGCGGCGGCGAGCAGGGCGGTGTTGGGGATCGCGTGGACCCAGTGGGTGCCGTGGTGGTGTGCGTGGAGTGCGTCCACGACCTCGTCGAAGTCCCTGGTGTGCCGGGCCAGTTCGACGGCGTGGGTGAGGGCGCTCGCGAGGCGGGAGCGGGGCGGTACGACGGTCAGGCCGGTACGCAGACAGGTGTGCACGTCGTGTCTGCCGGTGGCCGCCGTCGCGATGACGGCCGCCGTGAACATCGCCGCGTAGACGCCGTTCGCGGTGTGGGTGAGGGTCGCGTCGCGGTGGGCCTGCTCGGCGGCGGCCGCGGGGGCGCCCGGGTTCGTCCAGCCGTGGACGTCGGCGCGGATCAGCGCGCCGATCCATTCCCGGAAGGGGTTGCGGTGGCGGGCGGTGTGCGGGGGCTCGATGCCGGTGAGGAGGTTGCGGTAGGCGACGCGCTCGGCGGTGAAGGTGCGGCCGGCCGGGAGTTCGTCGAGCCACAGGCGTGCCACGTCGGTGGTGGTGAAGTCTCTGCCGTGGCGCTGGAGGAGGAGGACGCCCAGCAGGGGGTAGTTCAGGTCGTCGTCCTCGGGCATGCCGTCGATGTTCTCGGCGAGGGAGGTGGCGGCCGAGCGGCGGTTCCAGGGGTGCTCGGCGAGGAGGGCCTCGGGGACGCCTCGGGCGGTGAAGTAGGCGGTCAGGGGCCAGTTGCCGGTGGACCGGGCGAGTCGGCGGATGGCGTGGAGGGGGAGCTTCTCGACGGGTTTGCCGAGGAGGCAGCCCACGGCCCGGCCCAGCCAGGCGGCGTGGAGGGCGGAGGCGGAGGGCGACGGGGTGCGGTCGTCCGTCGGCCAGTCGGGGCACAGGGCCTTGATGCCCGCCAGGTCCGTGGGCTCCTGGTCCGCCGACCTGCTCGGCAGGTCGGCCAGTTCGTCCAGAAGGTCCTCGGCCAGGGTGCGGAGGTAGCGGGAGGCGGGGCGCTGCGAGGCGCCCGCCCGCTCCGGGGCCTCGCTGCCGCCGGCCGCCTTCCAGCGGGCCGCGATCGCCTTGGGTTCGCGTCCGTCCTGGCGGGCCTGGGCCAGTTCGTGGGCGATCAGGTCCTCGGGCTGGACCCAGGTCAGGCGGAGCATGGGGTGCCTCCCAGTGCGGCGAAGGCCCGTGCGTGGGCCCGGTGGCGGCTCACGTCCTTGTCGAAGATCTCACGGGTGACCTCGGTGAGGACGGCGGCCGGGGCCCACAGGTCCAGACGGCTGGCCTCGGCGACCGTCTTGGACCAGTCCTCGGGGACGGGCGAGCCGAGGGCGCCGGCGAGGGCGCCGGCCATGGTGGCGATGGAGTCGCAGTCGCGGCCGTAGTTGACCGAGCCGAGGACGGCGTGGCGGTAGTCGCCCCCGCCGATGAGCAACATGCCGAGCGCGACGGGGAGTTCCTCGATCGCGTGCAGGCGGGAGGGGCGGCGGGCGCCGAGGGAGGGGGCGCGGTAGTCGGGGCCGACCGTGTCGTACGGGGTGATCGCCTCGCGGAGCGGGGTGAGCGCCGACTCGAAGTCCCGGTGGCGGACGGCCGTTTCGCAGACCTTCTCGATCGCCGTCCGCGTGCCGTCCTTCGCCAGGGACAGGCAGGTCTCCACGACCGACTCCGGGGTGGCGCCGGGTGCGCAGGCCGCGGCGACCGCCGCCGCGAACACGCCGGCCGCCTCACGGCCGTACGACGACTGGTGCGCACCGGCGACGTCCAGCGCCTCGGCGTACGCGGCGCGCGGGTTGGCCGCGTTGACCAGGCCGACCGGGGCCATGTACATCGCCGCGCCGCAGTTGACGATGTTGCCGACGCCGGCCTCGCGGGGGTCGGCATGGCCGTAGTGGATCCGGGTGACCAGCCACTTCTCGGCGAGGAAGATCCGCTGGAGGGGCAGGGCCTCGGTCTCCAGTTCCGGGATCCAGCGCGGGGTGGTGATCAGGTCCGGGACGAGGTGGTCGGCGACGGCGTACGCGTCGAGGTGGTCGCGGACGCGGGCGTAGACCCTGATCAGGGCGTGGGTCATCAAGGTGTCGTCGGTGACGTGCCCGTCGCCCTTGTGGTACGGCGCGAGGGGGCGGGCCGTGCGCCAGTCGGCGCCGTGCCAGGGGCCGACGATGCCGTGGACGCGGCCGCCGTGACGTTCGGCGATCTGCTCGGGGGAGTAGCCCTCGACGGGGCCGCCGAGGGCGTCGCCGACAGCCGCGCCGACGAGGGCGGCGGTGATGCGTTCGTCCAGGGTGGGGGAGTCGGGGGATCCGGGGGACCTGGGTGATTCGAGGGATCTGGGGGATCCGGCAGGGGATGCGGTGGGGGCCTGGGTGTGGCTTCGGGGGTGACTTGGGGTGTGGCTTCGGGGGTGGGCTTCTTCTCCTTTGGGCGTCATGCCCCGAATCATCCTCCTGGTGGGGCCGGTTGTGCGGCTTCCAGGAGTTCGGCGAGTTCCACCAGGTCGGTTCCGGTGAGGCGGGGGAGGACGCAGCCGGGCAGGGTGCGGCAGGCGTCGCGCCAGGACGCGGGGACGGCGTCGCCCCCGCCGAGGGCGCCGGTCAGCGCGCCGACGAGGGCCGGGGCGGAGTCCGCGACGCGGGAGAGGCAGGCCGCGGCGGGGACGGCCTCGGCGATACGGCCGTGGGCGGCGACGGCCAGGGCGAGGGTGACGGGGACGGTTTCGGCGGCGGCGATGCCGTAGCTGTAGACGTGGTCGACGATCTGGTGCTCCAGGAGGGGGACCAGGGCGAAGGCGCTGTCGGTGTGCCGGGCGAGGGTGAGGGCGTGGAGGGCGTTGCGGCGGATCTCGGTGCCGTCGGGGAGCTGGGCGAGGGCGGCCTCGGTGCAGTCGGTGACGTCGTGTCCGGTCAGGGCGAGGGAGAGGGCGGCGGCCATCGCGCGGGCGCCGTGGACGCCGTCGCCGTCCTGGGTGTAGCGGGCGTCGAACTCGGCGAGGCCGGCGGCGCGTTCGGGATCGCCGGGGTGGGCGAGGGCGAGGACGCAGGCGCGGACGCAGGCGGCGTCGTCGAAGTAGTGGGGGTTGTCGTGGCCGGTGGCGGGCGGGCGCAGGCCGTTGGCCAGGTTGCCGAGGCCGGCGCGGACGGAGATGCGGGCGCGCAGCGGGAGGACGGCGGACTCGATCTCGGGGGCGCGGTCCGCTGCCGCGGCCACCTCGCTGGCGAGGGCGTTCCAGGTGAGGTCGATGGCGGCTCTGGTACGGCGGTCCCGGCTGAGGTCGCCGAGGGCGGTGTCGTCGCCTGCGCGCAGCAGGGCCTCGGCGGCGAAGACCGCCCATTCGGCGTCGTCGGAGGGGCCGAGGCGGAGGGGTTCGGGGGGTTGGTTGAGGGCGATGGGGACGGGGAGGGTGGTGGTCGCGTTCTGTTCGGCGAAGGTGTCCAGTTCGCGGGTGAGGCGGCGGGTCCAGTCGGGCATGCGGGCGGCTCGGTGGCGGGCGGCGGGCCAGCCGGCGGCGTCGCCCGCGGCCAGGCCGAGGAGGAGACCGGCGGTTCTTCCGGGGGTCTGTCTCCCGCCCGTACGGCCCGTGCGGGGCTCGTCGTCGGGTGCGGGTGGCTCCTGGGGCGGGTTCTCGCCGTCGGCGGCCTCGGGTCCGTGGTGGTGCTCGGGGGGCTTGCCCGTGTCGTGCTCGGGGGGCCTGCCCGTGCCGCTTGCGTCGTCGGGTTCGGGCGGGCACTGCACCGGGCTCTCGCCGTCGGGTCCGGGTGGGCACTGTGGCGGGTTCTCGCCGTCGGCCGCCTCGGGGGCCTGGGTGGTGGTGGTCGTCGGGAGGGCGTCCCAGGGGTGGGGGGTCATGCCGGGGTTCCTCCCTCGTTCTCGGCCGCCAGAGTGAAGGCGGCCGGGTCGGGTGGGGTGCCGGTGAGCGGGGTTTGCGCGGCCGTGTCGTCGTTCGGGGTCAGGAGGTCCGCGACCTCCAGGACGTGGTGGCCGACCATCGAGGGCAGGCAGCTGCCTCTGGCGGGGCCGATGGCCGCCGCCCAGTCCGGTGGGATCGCGCTCGCGCCCCGGGTCGCGCCGGCGAGGGCGCCGGCCACCGCGGCCGTGGTGTCGGCGTCCCGGCCCATGTTCACCGCGGTGAGCACCGACTCGGGGAAGTCCCCGTCGGCCGCCGCGTACGCGCCGAAGGCGAGGGCCACGGCCTCGGGGGCGAGGTCGGTCCAGGGGTAGCCGCCGATGACGACGGCCGAGCGGACCGCCCGTTCGCCGTGATGGGCGACGGCCACGGCCCGCCGCAGCGAGCGGGCCGTCCAGGAGTCCTCCGGGACCACCGCCAGGGCCGAGGCGACCACCGCGACGGTCGGGGCGCCCGCCATCGCCGCCGCCACGCCCGCGGCGACCGCCTGGCCGCCGTAGATGCCCTCGCCGTCATGGCTGACGCAGCCGTCGATCGCCACCAGCCGGGCCGCCTCCGCCGGGCGGCCGGCCGCGAACACGCCGAACGGGGCCGCACGCATCGCCAGGCCGTCGCTCCAGGCGTGGCGGTGCTGGGCGGAGATGGGGGCGGCGAGCCCCCGGCGCAGGTTCTCCAGGGTGCCGCGCTCGCTGAAGCCCGCGCCCCGGAAGGGGCCCTCGGCGCGGTCGGCGATCCACTCGTGCCAGGCCGCCTCCACATGCGCCGGGGTGAGGGCCGAGCCGTGCCGGGCCAGCAGCAGCCCCGAGAAGATCGCGTACTCCGTGTCGTCCGTGCCGCAGGGGGTGTCGCTGACGTAGCCGGTGATACGGCCCCAGCGGGCCCGGATCTCCGACGGCTTCAGGTTCTCGGCCGGGGCCCCGAGCGCGTCCCCGACGGCCAGGCCGAGGAGGGCGCCGCGGGCCCGCTCGCGCAGGGCGGCGGCGGACGCCGGGACCGAGGGGCTGCGGGCGAGGGATGCCATACGCGGCCTCCGTTGCTGAGGGGGTCCGCGTGGCGGCGGACCCTTTGCGGATGTGTCCCACCGACAGCGGTTGACCCGAGCCTCATCCGTCCCACTGTCACCCGGTCGACATATGTGTCAATAGGTGCTCGGATGAGCGTTCGACGGTAAAACCGCAGGTTAGCCCAGCCTTTCCTTGCTGGCGGAGGGGAATGCCGGGGCGTAGTCTTGGCGTTGTCGAAAAGTAGAACTCATCCAAAGTTAGCTTTGGCTAAGCTCAATGGGGGATGCCGGAATGGCCATCATCGAGACCGAGGCGGTGCTGCACGAGGCGCACCGGGACAACCACACGCACCGCGATGTGAACGGCGGCTGGCTGCGCCCCGCCGTCTTCGGTGCGATGGACGGTCTGGTCTCCAACCTGGCGCTGATGACCGGTGTGGCCGGAGGGTCCGTGAGCCAGCAGACCGTGGTGCTCACCGGGCTCGCCGGTCTCGCGGCCGGCGCCTTCTCCATGGCCGCGGGCGAGTACACCTCCGTCGCCTCCCAGCGGGAGCTGGTCGAGGCCGAGCTGGACGTCGAGCGGCGGGAGCTGAGGAAGCATCCCAAGGGCGAGGAGGCCGAGCTGGCCGCGCTGTACGTGTCCCGCGGCGTGGAGCCGGAGCTGGCCCGGCAGGTCGCCCGGCAGCTGTCGCAGGACCCCGAGCGGGCCCTGGAGATACACGCCCGCGAGGAGCTGGGCATCGACCCGAGCGACCTGCCGTCCCCAATGGTCGCGGCGGTGTCGAGCTTCGGCTCCTTCGCGCTGGGCGCCCTGCTCCCCGTACTGCCGTATCTGCTCGGGGCGACCGCGCTGTGGCCCGCCGTGCTGCTGGCGCTGCTCGGTCTGTTCCTGTGCGGTGCCGTGGTCGCCAAGGTGACCGCGCGCAGCTGGTGGTTCAGCGGGCTCCGGCAGCTCGCGCTCGGCGGTGCGGCGGCCGGTGTGACGTACGCCCTGGGCAACCTGTTCGGAATCGCCGTAGGATGACGCGGCTGGAACTTATGCGTTGGGCCGCATAAGTAGCCGTTACCCGCTGGTTTCGACCGCATGACCACGGGGCATGAGCCGTAAGCGCTGTGGGCAATGAGGCCTGCGGCGCACTCGCGGGACGGGCGAAGAAGCCCCTCCCGCCCCCCAGGACCGAGGAACATCGATCTGTTCCCGTCGGTCCCCACATACGTCGACCGCCAAGCGCGGCACCTGCGCCGATACCCGCGGCGTCCGCATGTTGGAACGGACTATCCCGGTTCCCGAGAACCGCTCCATCATGTAACCTGCACGAAATTTTGCACTCCACGCAGAGGGCCAACGTCGTCCCTCGGCACACGCACATGCCACAGACGACGACGGGAGAGCCGATGCGTACGCCGCGCCAGCCGTCCCAGCATTCCGCGAATGGCCAGAACTGGTCCTTCATGGATGCTCGCCCTGCTGCGCAGGGTATGTACGACCCCCGCAACGAACACGACGCGTGCGGCGTCGGTTTCGTCGCCACCCTCACCGGCGAGGCGTCCCACACCCTGGTCGAGCAGGCTCTGACCGTTCTGCGCAACCTGGAGCACCGCGGTGCCACCGGCTCCGAGCCCGACTCGGGCGACGGCGCGGGCATCCTGTCGCAGGTGCCGGACGCCTTCTTCCGTGAGGTGGCCGGATTCGAGCTGCCCGAGGCCGGCGCCTACGCGGCCGGTATCGCCTTCCTGCCCGAGGAGGGCACGGAGGACGCCGTCGCGCGCATCGAGACGATCGCGGCCGAGGAGGGCCTGACCGTCCTCGGCTGGCGTGAGGTTCCGGTCGCCCCGGAGCTGCTCGGCGCCACCGCCCGTTCGACGATGCCTGTCTTCCAGCAGATCTTCGTCGCCGACGGTTCGTCCGCGGGCATCGCCCTCGACCGCAAGGCGTTCGTGCTGCGCAAGCGCGCCGAGCGCGAGGTCGGCGTCTACTTCCCGTCGCTGTCCGCCCGGACGATCGTCTACAAGGGCATGCTGACGACCGGTCAGCTGGAGCCGTTCTTCCCGGACCTGTCCGACCGCCGCTTCGCCTCCGCGATCGCGCTCGTGCACTCCCGGTTCTCCACGAACACCTTCCCGTCGTGGCCGCTGGCGCACCCGTACCGCTTCGTCGCGCACAACGGTGAGATCAACACCGTCAAGGGCAACCGCAACTGGATGGTCGCCCGTGAGTCGCAGCTGGCCTCCGACCTGTTCGGCGGCGAGAAGCTGGAGCGGATCTTCCCGATCTGCACGCCCGACGCCTCCGACTCCGCCTCCTTCGACGAGGTCCTGGAGCTGCTGCACCTCGGCGGCCGTTCGCTGCCGCACTCCGTGCTGATGATGATCCCGGAGGCGTGGGAGAACCACGACTCCATGGACCCGGCCCGGCGCGCCTTCTACCAGTTCCACTCCACGATGATGGAGCCCTGGGACGGCCCCGCCTGTGTCACCTTCACCGACGGCACCCAGGTCGGCGCCGTGCTCGACCGCAACGGCCTGCGCCCCGGCCGCTACTGGGTCACCGACGACGGCCTCGTCGTCCTCGGCTCCGAGGTCGGCGTCCTCGACATCGACCCCGCGAAGGTGGTCCGCAAGGGCCGCCTGCAGCCCGGCAAGATGTTCCTCGTCGACACCGCCGAGCACCGCATCATCGAGGACGACGAGATCAAGGCGCAGCTCGCGGCCGAAGCCCCCTACGCGGAGTGGCTGGAGACCGGCGAGATCGAGCTGTCCGACCTGCCCGAGCGCGAGCACATCGTGCACACCCACGCCTCGGTCACCCGCCGCCAGCAGACCTTCGGTTACACCGAGGAGGAGCTGCGCGTCATCCTCGCCCCGATGGCCCGCACCGGCGCCGAGCCGATCGGCTCCATGGGCACGGACTCGCCGATCGCGGCCCTGTCCGAGCGCCCGCGGCTGCTCTTCGACTACTTCACCCAGCTCTTCGCCCAGGTCACCAACCCGCCGCTGGACGCGATCCGCGAGGAACTGGTCACCTCCCTGCGCTCGTCGCTGGGCCCCCAGGGCAATCTGCTGGAGCCGAGCGCCGCGTCCTGCCGCTCCGTCGTGCTGCCCTTCCCGGTCATCGACAACGACGAGCTGGCCAAGCTCATCCACATCAACGCCGACGGCGACATGCCCGGCTTCAAGGCCGCGACCCTCTCCGGCCTGTACCGGGTGCACGGCGGCGGCGAGGCGCTGGCCGCCCGCATCGAGGAGATCTGCGCCGAGGCCGACGCGGCCATCGAGAACGGCGCCCGTCTCATCGTCCTGTCGGACCGCCACTCCGACGCCGAGCACGCGCCGATCCCGTCGCTGCTGCTCACCGCGGCCGTCCACCACCACCTCATCCGCACCAAGCAGCGCACCCACGTGGGCCTGCTGGTCGAGGCCGGTGACGTCCGCGAGGTCCACCACGTCGCCCTGCTCATCGGCTACGGCGCCGCCGCCGTCAACCCGTACCTGGCGATGGAGTCGGTCGAGGACCTGCTGCGCGCCGGCACCTTCATCCAGGGCATCGAGCCCGAGAAGGCCATCAAGAACCTGATCTACGCCCTCGGCAAGGGCGTCCTGAAGGTCATGTCCAAGATGGGCATCTCCACCGTCGCCTCCTACCGCGGCGCCCAGGTCTTCGAGGCCGTCGGTCTCGAAGAGGCGTTCGTGGAGAAGTACTTCAACGGCACCGCCTCCAAGATCGGCGGCGTCGGCATCGACGTCATCGCCCAGGAGGTCGCCGCCCGCCACGCCAAGGCGTACCCGGCCTCCGGCATCGCCCCGGCGCACCGCGCGCTGGAGATCGGCGGCGAGTACCAGTGGCGCCGCGAGGGCGAGCCGCACCTGTTCGACCCGGAGACGGTCTTCCGCCTCCAGCACTCGACCCGCACCAAGCGCTACGACATCTTCAAGCAGTACACCGAGCGCGTGAACGAGCAGTCCGAGCGGCTGATGACGCTGCGCGGCCTGTTCGGCTTCAAGTCGGACCGCCAGCCGATCTCCATCGACGAGGTCGAGCCGGTCTCCGAGATCGTCAAGCGCTTCTCCACCGGCGCCATGTCGTACGGCTCCATCTCCAAGGAGGCGCACGAGACCCTCGCCATCGCCATGAACCAGCTGGGCGGCAAGTCCAACACCGGTGAGGGCGGCGAGGACCCGGAGCGCCTGTACGACCCGGCGCGCCGCTCGGCGATCAAGCAGGTCGCCTCCGGCCGCTTCGGCGTCACCTCGGAGTACCTGGTCAACGCCGACGACATCCAGATCAAGATGGCCCAGGGCGCCAAGCCCGGCGAGGGCGGCCAGCTGCCCGGCCACAAGGTCTACCCGTGGGTCGCCAAGACGCGTCACTCGACGCCGGGCGTGGGCCTGATCTCCCCGCCGCCGCACCACGACATCTACTCCATCGAGGACCTGGCCCAGCTGATCCACGACCTGAAGAACGCGAACCCGCAGGCGCGGATCCACGTGAAGCTGGTCTCCGAGGTCGGCGTCGGCACGGTCGCCGCGGGTGTGTCCAAGGCGCACGCGGACGTCGTGCTGATCTCCGGTCACGACGGTGGTACGGGTGCCTCCCCGCTGACCTCGCTGAAGCACGCCGGCGGTCCCTGGGAGCTCGGTCTCGCCGAGACCCAGCAGACCCTCCTGCTCAACGGCCTGCGCGACCGGATCGTGGTGCAGACCGACGGTCAGCTGAAGACCGGCCGTGACGTGATCATCGCCGCGCTGCTGGGCGCCGAGGAGTTCGGTTTCGCGACCGCGCCGCTCGTCGTCTCCGGTTGCGTCATGATGCGCGTCTGCCACCTGGACACCTGCCCGGTCGGCATCGCCACCCAGAACCCGGTGCTGCGCGACCGCTTCTCCGGCAAGGCCGAGTTCGTGGTGAACTTCTTCGAGTTCATCGCGCAGGAGGTCCGCGAGCTCCTCGCCGAGCTGGGCTTCCGCTCCATCGAGGAGGCCGTCGGCCACGCCGAGGTGCTGGACGTCGAGCGTGCGGTGGACCACTGGAAGGCGCAGGGCCTGGACCTGGAGCCGCTGTTCCACGTGCCGTCGCTGCCCGAGGGCGCGGTGCGCCACCAGCTGGTCGCCCAGGACCACGGCCTGGAGAAGGCGCTCGACAACGAGCTGATCAAGCTGGCCGCGGACGCGCTGGCCGCCGAGAGCGCGACGGACGCACAGCCGGTACGCGCCCAGGTGGCCATCCGCAACATCAACCGCACGGTCGGCACCATGCTCGGCCACGAGGTGACGAAGAAGTTCGGCGGCGCGGGCCTGCCCGACGACACCATCGACATCACCTTCACCGGTTCCGCCGGCCAGTCCTTCGGCGCCTTCGTCCCGCGCGGCATCACACTGCGCCTGGAGGGCGACGCCAACGACTACGTCGGCAAGGGCCTCTCCGGCGGCCGGATCGTCGTCCGCCCGGACCGGGGCGCCGACCACCTCGCCGAGTACTCGACGATCGCGGGCAACACGATCGCCTACGGTGCGACCGGCGGCGAGATGTTCCTGCGCGGCCGGACCGGTGAGCGGTTCTGCGTCCGCAACTCCGGTGCGCTGGTGGTCTCCGAGGGCGTGGGCGACCACGGCTGCGAGTACATGACCGGCGGCCACGCGGTGGTGCTCGGTGAGACGGGCCGCAACTTCGCGGCCGGCATGTCCGGCGGTGTCGCCTACGTCATCGACCTCGACCGGGACAACGTCAACGTCGGCAACCTCGACGCGATCGAGGCCCTGGACGACGCCGACAAGCAGTGGCTGCACGACGTGGTGCGCCGCCACGCCGAGGAGACCGGCTCCACGGTCGCCGAGAAGCTGCTCGCGGACTGGGACGCGGCCGCCGAGCGCTTCAGCAAGATCATCCCCAGCACGTACAAGGCAGTGCTCGCCGCCAAGGACGCCGCCGAGCGAGCCGGTCTCTCCGAGTCCGAGATCACCGAGAAGATGATGGAGGCGGCGATCAATGGCTGACCCGAAGGGCTTTCTGAACCACGGCCGCGAGGTCGCCAAGTCCCGCCCCGTCGAGGAGCGCGTCAAGGACTGGAACGAGGTCTACGTCCCCGGCTCGCTGCTGCCGATCATCAGCAAGCAGGCGTCCCGCTGCATGGACTGCGGCATCCCGTTCTGCCACAACGGCTGCCCGCTGGGGAACCTCATCCCCGAGTGGAACGACTACGCCTACCGCGAGGACTGGTCGGCCGCGCAGGAGCGCCTGCACGCCACCAACAACTTCCCGGAGTTCACCGGCCGCCTGTGCCCGGCGCCCTGTGAGTCGGCGTGTGTGCTCGGCATCAACCAGCCGGCCGTCACCATCAAGAACGTCGAGGTCTCGATCATCGACAAGGCGTGGGAGACCGGGGACGTCGCCCCGCAGATCCCCGAGCGCCTGTCCGGCAAGACCGTCGCCGTCGTCGGCTCCGGCCCGGCCGGTCTGGCCGCCGCCCAGCAGCTGACCCGGGCCGGCCACACCGTCGCCGTCTACGAGCGCGCGGACCGGATCGGGGGCCTCCTGCGGTACGGCATCCCCGAGTTCAAGATGGAGAAGCGGCACATCAACCGCCGTATCGAGCAGATGCGCGCGGAGGGCACCCGCTTCCGCACCGGCATCGAGATCGGCCGCGACCTCAAGGCGACCGATCTGAAGAAGCGGTACGACGCGGTCGTGCTGGCCGTCGGTGCCACCACCGCGCGTGACCTGCCGGTGCCGGGGCGCGAGCTCAAGGGCATCTACCAGGCCATGGAGTACCTGCCGCTGGCCAACAAGGTGCAGGAGGGCGACTACGTCACCTCGCCCGTCTCGGCCGAGGGCAAGCACGTCGTCGTGATCGGCGGCGGTGACACCGGCGCGGACTGCGTGGGCACCGCCCACCGCCAGGGCGCGGCCTCCGTCACCCAGCTGGAGATCATGCCGAAGCCGGGCGAGGACCGGGCGCCGCACCAGCCGTGGCCGACCTTCCCGATGCTGTACAAGGTCACGTCCGCGCACGAGGAGGGCGGTGAGCGGGTCTACTCCGTCTCCACCACCCACTTCGAGGGCGACGAGGACGGCAATGTGCAGTGGCTGCACCTGGTCGAGGTCGAGTTCGTCGACGGCAAGCTGACCCAGAAGCCGGGCACCGAGCGCAAGATCCCGGCCCAGCTGGTGACCCTCGCGATGGGCTTCACCGGGACCGACCGGGAGAACGGGCTGGTGGAGCAGTTCGCGCTGGAGCTCGACGAGCGGGGTAACATCGCTCGCGACGCCGACTTCCAGACGAACGTTCCGGGAGTGTTCGTCGCCGGTGACGCCGGCCGTGGTCAGTCCCTCATCGTGTGGGCGATCGCGGAGGGCCGCTCGGCCGCGCGTGGTGTCGACCGCTTCCTGACCGGGGCGAGTGACCTTCCGGCGCCGATCCGTCCGACGGACCGTGCGCTGACGGTCTGAACCGGCCTGTAGAGACGTCCCGTACAAAGGCGTACGGAACATTGGTGGCGCCTGCCCTGTCCCCGACCGGACCTTGGGCAGGCGCCGCCGCATTTTCGGCTACGGCACGTCTTCCGGGGCTACGGCACCTTGAACGTGTCGCCGTACATCTCCCACTGGAGCGGGGTCTTCAGGTCGAGGTTGCCCTCGTTCAGGAAGCGGCGCTGGGTGGTGTCGATGCGGCTGGTGTCGGTGTCGGGCTTCTTCGCCAGCATGGCCTCGCGGCGCACATCGAGGAAGGCGTCGAGGAACTCCCGTTCCGTGCCGCCCTCGGAGGGCAGCTCGGCCTTCTCCAGGGCGCGCTCACGCATGCCGTAGAAGCCGGACGGGCTCGTGTCGGGGCCGTGGTAGAGCATCGCGTCGTAGTAGACGAACTGGCCCAGCGTGCCCAGGCCGTCCAGCTTGGCCAGCCGGACCGCGGGGTCGAAGTACACCTCGTCGCGCTCGGCGTCCTGGGCCGCGCGGAACGCGGGGACCTTCGCCTCGGCCTTCCAGGCGGCGGTGAAGCCGGGGTCCAGGCCCTCGTGGGAGTCCGTGCCGTCGACCTTGCGCAGCGCGGGGAGGTAGCGGGCGAGGCCGTTGTCCGGGTGGGCCTTGGTGTAGTTCTCGACGAGGACGAGCAGGTCGTGGGTGCCGGTGCAGAAGCCGACGATGCCCGCGGTGTAGCCCTGACCGTTGCCGTGGTCCTCGATGGCGGCGTAGGAGCGGCGCCAGTCCAGCGACGAGATCGCGGCCGTGGACACGATCTGGTGGGCCAGTTCCTTCTTCGCCGGTGCGGCGAGCCCGGGCGGCAGCGAGGCGATCAGCTTGTCGTCGGCGGCCCGCTCGGCGGCGGCCGCGTCCCCCTCGGCCTTCGCCTTCGCCTGGTCGCGGGCGAGCTGTTCGACGGCCGCCCTGTCCTGTGGTGAGGAGTCCGAGCTCGCGGGCCCGAGGAAGTACACGGCCGCCGTCACGGCCACGGGCACGGCGGCGAACAGCAGAGCGGCTTTCTTCATGGCGTCACCCTATGACCCGTCTCGGGCCATCCCCCTTGTCAGTTCCGTCACGCGCGACCGGGCCCGGCCCGGTGGCACCCCCAGAGCTGCCGCCCCCGGCAGCACCACCAGTATCCCGCACCCCGCCACCGGCGATCACCGCCGGCGGCCATCGTCGATCACCGCACCCCGCCACCGGCGATCACCGCACGCACCGCCCCGTCGTTGGCGTAGCCTCGGGCTCCGGTCCTGGAGCGAGGGGAGCTTGTGCATGGCGGCGATCAGTCTCAGCAAGGTCGAGGAGACCGCACCCGCGCTGGTCAGCCTGTACAAGACCGCCGGGAAGTCGCTCGCCCGGCACGGGCTGGACGGGCAGCGGGCCGCCGTCTACCTCGTCGTCGACTACTCGGGCTCCATGAAGCCGTACTACCAGGACGGCAGCGTCCAGGCGCTCGCCGACCGGGTGCTGGGGCTGTCCGCCCACTTCGACGACGACGGACGGGTGCCGGTGGTGTTCTTCTCCACCGACGTCGACGCCGTCACCGACATCGCGCTGGCCGACCACCGGGGCCGGATCGACCGGATCGTGGCCGGACTCGGACACATGGGCAAGACCAGCTACCACCTGGCCATGGACGCCGTCATCGACCACTACCTGGACAGCGGCTCGCGCGCACCCGCCCTGGTCGTCTTCCAGACCGACGGCGGGCCCATCAACAAGCTGGCCGCCGAGCGCTATCTGTGCAAGTCCGCGCGGCTGCCGCTGTTCTGGCAGTTCATCGGGTTCGGCGACCCGCACAGCAAGCAGTTCGACTACCTGCGCAAGCTGGACGAGCTGTCCGTGCCCGGCAAGCGGGTCGTGGACAACGCCGGGTTCTTCCACGCCGGTTCGGACCCGGGGAAGGTGTCCGACGCCGAGCTGTACGACCGCCTCGTCGGCGAGTTCCCGAAGTGGCTGGTGGCGGCGCGCGCCCAGGGGATCGTACGCGGCTGACTCATCCCGCCAGGCGCTCGATCTGCTCCTCGGTGAGGCCGAGTCCGAGGGCCGCGGTGTTCTCCGCCAGGTGCGCGGGCGAGGAGGTGCCCGGGATCGGGATCACGTTCGGCGCGCGGTGCAGCAGCCAGGCGAGTGCCGTCTGGGAGCGCGTCGCGCCCAGCTCCGCCGCGACCTTCGCCAGCGGCCCGTGCTCGCCCGTGCTGACCGGGAAGTACGGCACGAAGGCGATGCCGCGTGCGGCGGTGTGGTCGATGACCGGGTCGTGGCCGCGTTCGGTGAGGTTGTACAGGTTCTGCACGCTCGCGATCGGCGCGATCCGCGCGGCCTGCTCGATCTCGTCGACCGTCACCTCGGACAGGCCGATGTGCCGGACCTTGCCCTCCTCCTGGAGCTGTCGGAGAGCTCCGATCTGGTCGGCGAGCGGGTACTGGGGGTCGATGCGGTGCAGATAGAAGAGGTCGATCCGGTCGGTGCCCAGGCGGCGGAGGCTGAGTTCCGCCTGCTGGCGCAGATACGCCGGGTGGCCGTGCGGGATCCACTCGGCGGGGCTCGGGCGCAGCACGCCCGCCTTGGTGGCGATCACGACCTCGTCGCGGTGCGGGGCGAGGGCCTCCGCCAGCAGCTCCTCGTTCGCGCCGAGAGCGTAGGCGTCGGAGGTGTCGAACAGGTTCACCCCGAGCTCGACCGCCTTGCGCAGCAGGGCGATCGACTCGGCGCGGTCGGTGGGGGCGGTCCAGATGGGCGCGGTCGTGCCGGAGCGCTCGTGCGGGGCGTTCGCCAGCCGCATCGCGCCGTAGCCGATCCGGCGGACCTCCAGATCGCCGCCGATCCGGAATATCGTGGGGGTCGTTGTGTTCGTCATGATCACGACCCTAGGAGCTCACACCGATGTGAGGTTCAAGGGCGTGTGAGCGAGGTCACATGAGGGGGATCGCTTGAGGATCGGCGAGCTGGCGCGCGAGACCGGGGTGAGCGTCCGGCTGCTGCGCTACTACGAGGAACAGGGCCTGCTGGACGCCGGGCGCACGCCGGGCGGACAGCGCGTGTACGACGACGGCGCGCCCGAGACGGTACGCCGCATCCGCACCCTGCTCGGCGCGGGTCTGCCCACCAAGGTGATCCGCGAGGTGCTGGACTGCGTGTGCGGCAGTGACGCCGAGGTCGAGCCCTGTCTGACACCGATGCTGCGGGAGCAGCTCCAGGGCATAGAGGAGCGCATCGCGACCCTGGAGGTCTCACGGCGGTCGCTCACCCGGCTGCTCGCCTCGTAGCCTCACGGGCACGGGCGTCGAGCACCTCGGCCCGGCAGGTGTCCGGGTCGCCCCAGGCGGTGCGCAGGGCGCGGGCCTTGGTCAGCCACAGCGACACGTCGTACTCCGCGGTGTAGCCGATCGCGCCGTGGCACTGCAGCGCGGCGCGCGCGGTGGCGTACGCCGCCTCGCCGGCGCTCGCCTTCGCGGCGGCGGTGTCGGACGGGGCCAGCGTCAGCGCGGCCCCGAACACCAGCGGCCGGGCGAACTCCAGCGCCAGCTTGGCGTCGGCCAGACGGTGCTTGACCGCCTGGAAGGAGCCGACGGGCACGCCGAACTGCGTGCGCCGGCGGACGTACGCCACCGTCCGCTCCAGCAGCGCCTCGCCGACGCCGAGTGCCTGGGCCGCGGTGGTGAGGCGGGCGAGGGTACGGGCCAGGTGCTGCCCACCGGTCCCCGTGGTGAGGAGTTCGCCGCCGGGGGAGAGCAGGGTGCGGCGGCGGGCGGGGTCCAGGGACGGGCGCACCGGGCCGTGCCCGGGGGCGAGCCGCGGGCCCTCGGGGGTGAGGGAGAGACGGAGGTCCGCCGCGTCGCCGTCCAGGGCGTACGCGCCGTGCGGGGCGACGGTGGCCAGACGGGTGCCGTCGAGGAGGGCGGGAAGGAGGCGCCCGGCGCCGGTGTCGGTGCGGGCCTCGGCCAGCAGCGCGACCGCCGCGACCGTCTCGGCCAGCGGGCCCGGCACGGCGTACCGCCCCAACTCCACGAACGCGGCGGCGAGTTCCACGGGACGCGGCCCCAGTCCGCCGCACTCCTCCGGCGCGGCCAGGGCGAACACGCCCAGGTCGGCGATACGCGACCACAGCGCGCGCCCGCTCGTCCGCTCGCCGCGGCTCCAGTCCCGTATCACCGACGGGGTGTCCGCGGCCTTCAGCAGTGCGGCGAGCGAGCCGGCGAACGCCTGCTGCTCGGCGTCGAGGAGAAAGCGCATCAGCGGCGTCCCTTCGGCAGGCCCAGCAGGCGTTCGGCGACGATGTCGCGCTGGATCTCGTTGGTGCCCGCGTACAGGGGGCCGGCGAGCGCGAAGACATAGCCCTCGGCCCAGGCGGAGCCGGCCGACTCGCCGTCCTCGCCGAGGAGGTCGAGGGCCGTCTCGTGCAGGGCGATGTCGTACTCGGACCAGAACAGCTTGTTCAGGCTGGACTCCGGGCCCGTCGCGTGCCCGTCGAGGAGGCGGGAGGCGGCGGCGTAGGTGAACAGCTGGTAGGCGCGGGCGCCGATCAGGGCGTCGGCCACGCGCCCTGCCGTGCTCTCGGGGCGGCCCCGGTCCCGCCACAGGCGGTGCAGCCGGTCGGCGCTCGCGAGATAGCGGCCGGGGGAGCGCAGCATCAGGCCGCGCTCGTTGCCCGCCGTCGACATCGCGATGCGCCAGCCGTCGCCGGGGGCGCCGATGACGTCCTCGTCGGGGACGAACACCTCGTCCAGGAAGAGCTCGGCGAACGCGGGTCTGCCGTCCAGGCGGGCGATCGGGCGCACGGTGACTCCGGGTGCGCGCAGGTCGAACATCAGATACGTCAGCCCCTGGTGGCGTCTCGGGGTGTGCGGGTCGCTGCGGAACAGCCCGAAGGCGCGGTCGGCGAAGGCCGCGCGCGACGACCACGTCTTGACGCCGCTGAGCAGCCAGCCGCCGGACGTGCGCACGGCCCGCGAGCGCAGGGACGCCAGGTCGGAACCGGCCTCGGGCTCCGACCACGCCTGCGCCCACACCACCTCGCCGGTGGCCATCGGCGGCAGCACCCGGTCCCGCTGCTCCGGCGTGCCGTGGTCGAAGAGGGTCGGGGCCAGCAGGCTGACGCCGTTCTGCCCGACGCGGCCGGGCGCGCCCGCCGCCCAGTACTCCTCCTCGAACAGCAGCCACTTGATCAGACCGGAGTCCCTGCCGCCGTAGCGCGCCGGCCAGGTCACCACCGACCAGCGGTCCGCGGCGAGTTCGGCCTCCCACGCGCGGTGCGCCGCGAAGCCCTCCTCGGTCTCCAGGGAGGGCAGCGGATCCGGCGGCACATGCGCGCGCAGCCAGGCGCGGGCTTCGGCGCGGAAGGCCGTCTCCTCCTGTGTGAACGCCAGATCCATCGTCACCCCGTCCTTCCCTAACAAGTGTTTGGTAGGTTAGCGTGGGGGTATGACAGTCGTCGAGAGTCCGGCGTACGTGCCGGGGCACGGGCTGCTGGCGGGGCGCACGGCCGTCGTCACCGCGGCGGCCGGCGCCGGGATCGGCGGCGCCACCGCCCGGCGCCTGCTGGAGGAGGGCGCGCGGGTCCTGATCAGCGACGCCCATGTGCGGCGGCTGAAGGAGTACGAGGCGGAGCTGGCCGGGGAGTTCGGGGCTCGGGCGGTGGCCGCACGGCCCTGTGACGTCACCGACGAGACCCAGGTCCGCGCGCTGTTCGACGCGGCGCTGAGGGAACACGGGCGCCTCGACGTCGTCGTCAACAACGCCGGCCTCGGCGGGACCACCCCGCTCCTCGACATGACCGACGAGCAGTGGACCAAGGTCCTCGACGTCACCCTGAACGGCACCTTCCGCTGCGTCCGCGCCGCCCTGCGCCGGATGCGGGACACCGGCGGTGTGATCGTCAACAACGCCTCCGTCCTCGGCTGGCGCGCCCAGGCCGGACAGGCCCACTACGCCGCCGCGAAGGCCGGCGTGATGGCCCTGACCCGCTGCGCGGCGATCGAGGCGGCCGCGTACGGCGTGCGGGTCAACGCCGTCGCCCCGAGCCTCGCCCTGCACCCCCATCTCGCCAAGGTGACGACCCCCGAACTGCTGGCCGAGCTGACGTCCCACGAGGCATTCGGGCGGCACGCCGAGCCCTGGGAGGTGGCCAACGTGATCGTGTTCCTGGCCTCGGACTACTCCTCGTACATGACGGGCGAGGTCGTCTCCGTCAGCAGCCGGCATCCCTAGGACAATGAGCGGCGTGCCGACCAAGAAGAAGCCCCAGGTGAACGTGGTGAGTGAGAGTGCGGCTGGTGAGGGTGCGGTGAGCGGGAGGGTGGTGAGGGAGAGCGCGGTGAGCGGGAGCTCGGCCAGGGAGAGCGCGGGGAGCGGGAGCTCGGCCAGGGAGAGCGCGGGGACGTCCGCGGCCGGTGGCGGTGCGGGCAAGCCTGTGGCCGGTAAGGGTGCGGTGGGCAAGCCTGCGGCCGGTAAGGGCGCGGTGGGCAAGCCCGTGGCCGGCCGGACCGCGGGTGGCTCCGCCCCGGCCGCCGCCCGCCGCCGCGAACTCCTCGACATCGCCGCCGACGTCTTCGCCGAGCAGGGCTACAACGCCACCACCGTCCGCAAGATCGCCGACCACGCGGGGATGCTCGCGGGCAGCCTCTACTACCACTTCGACTCCAAGGAGTCGATGCTGGAGGAGATCCTGCGCACCTTCCTCGACGAACTGTGGGGCGGCTACGACGCCGTCCTGGGCGCCGGGCTCGGACCGCGGGAGACCCTTGAAGCACTGGTCACCGAGTCGTTCCGGGAGATCGACCGGCACCGCGCCGCCGTCGCGATCTACCAGAAGGAGAGCAGACAGCTGGTGGCGCAGGAGCGGTTCGCGTTCCTCGCCGAGTCCCAGCGCCGATTCGAGGAGGCGTGGCTGGCCACGCTGGAGCGCGGCGTCGCGGACCGGGTCTTCCGCTCCGATCTCGACGTCCGGCTCACCTACCGGTTCGTCCGGGACACGGTGTGGGTCGCCGCGTCCTGGTACCGGCCGGGCGGACACCACAGCCCGGAGGAGATCGCCCGGCAGTACCTGTCGATGGTGCTGGACGGGATCGCCGTACGTACATAGCCGTTGATGCGGTCTTTCCGTGAGTTCCGACGAGTTCCGAGTTCTGACGAGTTTCGAGTTCCGACGAGTTCCGGGAGGTTCACGGAACTTCGGGGTTCAGGGAGCTTCGGAGGTTCGGGGAGCTTTGGAGCTTCGGGGAGCTTCGGGGAGATCAGCTGAGGGGAGTCGCCATGGCCGAGGCATACATCGTCGAAGCGGTCCGTACGCCCGTCGGGCGGCGCGGGGGAGGGCTGAGCGGTGTCCACCCCGCCGACCTCGGCGCCCATGCGCTGCGCGCGCTGATAGAACGCTCGGGCGTCGACCCGGCGGCCGTCGACGACGTCGTCCTCGGCTGTCTGGACGCGGTCGGCCCGCAGGCCGGGGACATCGCCAGGACCAGCTGGCTCGCGGCCGGGCTGCCCGAGGAGGTCCCCGGCGTGACCGTGGACCGGCAGTGCGGCTCCTCCCAGCAGGCCGTGCACTTCGCGGCGCAGGCCGTACTGTCCGGGACCCAGGACCTGGTCGTCGCCGGCGGCGTCCAGAACATGTCCATGATCCCCATCGCCTTCGCCACCCGGCAGGCCGCCGAACCGCTCGGCCTCACCCAAGGACCCTTCGCCGGCAGCGAGGGCTGGCGCGCGCGATACGGCTCCCAGCCCGTGAACCAGTTCGCCGGCGCCGAGATGATCGCCGCCAAGTGGGGCATCGGCCGGCGCGCGCAGGAGGAGTTCGCGCTGCGGTCGCACCAGCGGGCGGTGCGCGCGATCGACGAGGGCCGCTTCGACCGCGAGCTCGTGCCCTACGGGGCCGTCGTGGCCGACGAGGGGCCGCGCCGGGACACCTCCCTCGACAAGATGGCCGCGCTGAAGCCGGTCGTCGACGGCGGCACCATCACCGCCGCCTGCTCCTCCCAGGTCTCCGACGGCGCCGCCGCCATGCTGCTCGCCTCCGAGCGGGCGGTACGCGAGCACGGGCTGCGGCCGCGCGCCCGGGTCCACCATCTCTCGGTACGCGGCGAGGACCCCATCCGTATGCTCACCGCGCCCATACCCGCCACCGCGCACGCCCTGAAGAAGACCGGCATGACCATCGACGCCATCGACCTCGTCGAGATCAACGAGGCATTCGCACCGGTCGTCCTCGCCTGGCTCAAGGAGACCGGCGCGGATCCCGACAAGGTCAACGTCAACGGCGGTGCCATCGCCCTCGGCCATCCCCTGGGCGCCACGGGGGTGCGGCTGATGACGACCCTGTTGCACGAACTGGAGCGCACGGGCGGGCGTTATGGGCTCCAGACGATGTGCGAGGGCGGCGGCCAGGCGAACGTGACGATCATCGAGAGGCTGTGAGGACGGGCGCGTCGCCCGTTGCCCGTGGCGGTGGGCGGTGGGCGGGGGTGGTGGGCGGTGGGCAGTGGGCGGTGGGCAGTGACGGGCTGGTCAGCGTGAGGCCATGAGCCGGTCCCGTATCACCTCGGCCTCCTTCATGATCCGTTCCACCAGTTCCGCGCACGACGGCAGGTCGTCGATCACCCCGGCGACCTGACCGGACGCCATCACCCCCAGGTCGGTACGGCCGTCCACCATGGACGCCTTGAGCAGCATCGGCGTGTTCGCGGCGAGCAGCACCTGGCTCCAGGTCAGGTCCCTGCCGTGTCTGAGCGCCCGGCCGTCCTGGATCATCCGGAGCCAGGACAGCCCCGACAGCCGCCGGAAAGCGGCCGCGTGACGCACCGCGCGCAACAGGGCCCGCGTGCGCCCGGAGTGCTCCAGCGTCTCGACCAGGTCGGTGCGGAGCATGCGGTGCGGCAGGCCGTCCACCGCCGTGGTGACCGTGACGTCCCGGACCGTCGCCGCCAGATACCGCGCCTTCACCGTGTCCGGCACGGTGGAGTCCGACGTCAGCAGGAACCTCGTTCCCATCGCCACCCCCGCCGCCCCGTACGCCAGCGCGGCGACCAGCCCCCGCCCGTCGAAGAAGCCGCCCGCCGCCACGACCGGGATCCGCACGGCGTCCACCACCTGCGGCAGCAGCACCGTCGTCGCCACCTCGCCGGTGTGACCGCCGCCCTCACCGCCCTGCACGATCACCGCGTCCGCACCCCAGGCCGCGACCTTCTCGGCATGCCGGCGGGCCCCGACGGTCGGGATCACCACCACCCCGGCCCCCTTGAGCTCGGCGATCAGTTCCGGGGAGGGCGCGAGGGCGAACGAGGCGACGCGCACCCCCTCCTCGACGATCACCCGGACCCGGTCGCCCGCGTCGGCGGCGTCCGCGCGCAGGTTGACCCCGAACGGCGCGTCCGTACGGGATTTGACCTCCCGTATCGCCTCGCGCAGCCGGTCGACGCCCATGGTCGCGGAGGCCAGGATCCCGAGCGCACCCGCGTTCGCCGTCGCGGAGACCAGACGGGGGCCCGCCACCCATCCCATGCCGGTCTGCACGAGCGGGTACCGGACGCCGACCAGCCTCGTCAGTGCCGTCTCCATCAGCGGTCGACCTCCCTCGCCCGGCTGTTCCCCGGATCGATCACCTCGCGGATCAGGCGCAGCTCCTCGGGCGTCGGGTCACGGGTGTACGGCACCTGCTCCGGGACCGTCAGCGCGAAGCCGGTCGCCTCCTGGACCTCTTCGACGCCGACTCCGGGGTGCAGAGAGGCCAGGCGCATCGAGCGGTCGGGGGTCGCGAAGTCGAAGACGCCCAGGTCGGTGACGACCCGCGCGATGCGGTGGTGGCGGGCGCCGCCGGCGCGGTCGTAGCCCACTCCGCACACCATGTCGACCTGCTCGACGAACACCCGTCGAGAGTGCCGTGGGATCCAGTAACTCGTCGAGTTGTTCAGGGTGTTGACGGGCGCCCCGCGCACACCGAGCAGCTGCCGTCGCGGCTTCTCCCAGTCGCCGATGCAGGAGATGTTCTGGTTGCCGAAGCGGTCGATCTGGCTCGCCCCCATCATCACGTGCCGCCAGCCGCCCATGAGCAGGGTCAGATGCCGCCGGTAGGGCAGCCAGCCCTCCACCGTGCCGTCCGCGCGGACGAGCATCGCCTCCCCGTCGGTCAGCAGCAGATCGGGAGCGAACGTGAGCCGGGCCAGACGCGCACCGACGGACGGGATCAGCCCCATGGGGCTCGCGAGGACTTCCCCCGCGCCCCGCCACGCCTCCGCGCAGGCGATGACGCAGTACTCGGCACGGGTGGGGGGCGCGGTGGCCTCGCCGAGGGGTTCTGCCTCCCCGAGGGGTTCTGCCTCCCCGAGGGGTTCTGCCTCCCCGAGGGGTTCTGCCTCCCCGAGGCGTTCTGCCTCGCCGGGCGCGGGGGCTTGTGCGGCCGTGGCGGCGGGTTGGGGAGCTGTACGGCGGAGGGCGCTGGTCGGGCTGGGACCGTCTGTCGGTCCGCCCCGGAGATCGCGCTCGTCCCCTGCGAGGTAGTGCTCGGCGAATTCCGGCCATGGTGTCGTCGCGTACGCCCTCTGCGCGGCCTCGTCCCGGCCGTAGTCCGGGGCGCAGGACGTGAAGTGCGCGCCGTTCGGGGCCTCGACCACGCCCGTGACCGTGTGCCGCCCGATCAGGAGGGTCTGGGGCGCGGCCTGCTGCGTCAACTCCGCCGTGTCCACGATCCGTTCGCAGGAGACGTACGCCGCGTCGGCCGCCTCGCAGAAGAGGTCGTCGAAGTACGGGTCGGGCCCCAGATACTGGCCATTTCCCTGACGGTCCGCCCGGTTGACGTGGACCAGGGCCGCGTCCAACCGCAGGGCGGGCACCGCGACGCACGTCTCCCCGTCCTCGTAGGGCGAGTCCACCGTGCGCAGGCCCGGATTGACCCGCATCACATCGGAGCCGGGTCCGGCGCGCACCGGGAGGAAGGGGAGCCGGTACGCGGCCGCGCGCAGGCCCCACAGGAACATCGCCTCGTCGATCTCCGTCAGCTCCAGGGCGCCGCGCTCGCGGGCGGCCCGGTAGTGCGGCTCCAGCGCGATGGAGTCGAGCGTGACGAAGGGCGCGACCAGTCTGCGGACCCGTCCGGCGGCGACGAGCATCCCCACGTCCGGGCCGCCGCACGAGACCACCGTGAGGTCGGTGACCCCGGACCGGAGCAGCGCCCGCACCAACGCCATCGGCTTGCGGCGCGAACCCCAGCCGCCGATGCCCAGGGTCATGCCGTCGGCCAGCCGGGAGACGGCCTCCTCGGCGGTCATCGTCTTGTCGCTCACTCGGTCACCGCCCTTCCCGTGCTCGGGACGTTGCTTTCGGTGCCGGTGCCGGTGCCGGTGCCGGTGCCGGTGCCGGTGCGTCGGTGCGTGGACTTTGCGCAGGCGCGGAGGCATCGGCGCGCGACTCTTGGGTGGCCGCGGCGGCGGTCCGGTGCGCGGGCGTCAAGGCGGCGGTTCCCGGCCCTTGTGCGGGCGCTGGGGTGGTGGTTCCCGGCCCTTGTGCGGGCGCTGGGGTGGTGGTTCCCGGCCCTTGTGCGGGCGCTGGGGTGGTGGTTCCCGGCCCTTGTGCGGGCGCTGAGGTGGTGGTTCCCGGCCCTTGTGCGGGCGCTGAGGTGCTGGTCCCTGGCCCTTGTGCGGGCGCTGGGGTGGTGGTTCCCGGCCCTTGCGCAGGCGCCGATGCGCTGGTCCCCGGCCCTTGCGCGGGCGCTGACGCGTCCGCCCCCCGCCCCCGCTCAGACCTCCCCCACCCCCTCCCGAAGCCGTCCCTGACCCGGTCGCCCACTCCGCTCACGCTCGCCTCGAAGGTGAAGCCCTGCTCGAAGCGGTAGCTGCGGTGCACGTCCACCGGATCGATGCCGTTGATCGCTGCCTTGGCCAGCCGCAGCAACTCGCCGTCCTTCGCGGCGATCTCACCGGCCAACTCCATGGCCGCCCCTTCCAGTTCGTCCCCCGGCACCACCCGCCACACCGACCCGTGCGCGTGCAGCTCCGCCGCGGTCGCCGTGCGCGAGGTGAAGTACAGGGCGCGCATCAGGTGCTGCGGGACGAGCCGGGCCAGATGCGTGGCCGCACCCAGCGCTCCCCGGTCCAGCTCGGGAAGCCCGAAGACGGCGTCCTCGCTCGCCACGATCGCGTCCGCGTTCCCGGCCAGCCCGATCCCCCCGCCCAGACAGAAGCCCCGTACCGCCGCCACCACGGGGACCTCGCACTCGTACACCGCCGAAAAGGCGGCGAAGCAGCCCCGGTTGGCCCCGATGAGCGCGCTGCGGCCCTGCGCCTGTATCTCCTTGATGTCCACGCCCGCGTTGAACCCCCGCCCCGCGGCGGCCAGCACCACGCACCGCGCCTCCGGGTCACGGCCGGCCGCCCGCACCGCGTCGGCCAGGGCGAACCAGCCGGCCACCGGCAGCGCGTTCACCGGCGGGAAGTCGACCGTGATGACACGGATCCCGATTTCCGGGCTCGATGTGGAGACACCCATCGGCACATCAGCTACCTTCGCACTCGACACCTTTCCACCAAACATTTGTTAGGTGACGCTTCGAAGCTAGCAGCCGGCGCAACCGAGTGGGAGAGCCTGTGGATAACTCGCTGCGAGGCAGGACCGCCGTCATCACCGGCGGCACCAGAGGCGTCGGCGCCGGGATCGCGAGAGCGTTCGCGCAGGCCGGGGCCGAGGTCGTGGTCTGTGCCCGACGCCCTCCCCAAGTCCCGATCCAGGGAGTCGCGTTCCGCCCGCTCGACCTGCGTGACACGACCGCCGTGCACTCCTTCTTCGCGGCGCTGCCCCGCCTCGACGTCCTCGTCAACAACGCGGGCGGGACTCCTCACCGGCTCCTGACCGACGCGGAACCCGAACGGCACGCCCGGGTCGTCGAACTGAACCTCCTCGCACCGCTGACCGCCTCGCTCGCGGCGTACGGCCGACTGCGCCGGACCCGCGGCTCGATCGTGATGATCGGAAGTGTCAGCGGCAGCCGCCCCTCGCCCGGCTCGGCGGCCTACGGGGCGGCCAAGGCGGGCCTGGAGAGTCTCGCCCGCTCGATGGCCGTGGAGTGGGCGCCCGATGTCCGCGTCAACACCCTGGTCGTCGGCATGGTCCGCACCGAGCAGTCCTCTCTGCACTACGGCGACGAGGCCGGTGTCGCCGCCGTCGCCCGCACCGTCCCCCTCGGACGCCTGGCCGAACCCTCCGACGTGGGCACCGCCGCCGTCTTCCTCGCCTCCCCGGCCGCCGCGTACATCACGGGCGCCTCCCTGCTCGTCCACGGGGGCGGGGAGCGGCCCGCGTTCCTGGCCGCGGCGACATCCGGCGAGCGGGACGACGTGGGGCGAAGGAGGCCGGGACGGACATGAGCGGCGAAGAGAGAGACACGGACACGCGGGCCGAACCTGCCGGTACGGAAAGGGAGGGCACCGACGTGAGCGGAATCTGCGAGGGCCGGATCGTCGCGATCACCGGCGCCGGCCGTGGGCTCGGCCGGGCCCACGCGCTCGCCTTCGCCGCCGAGGGCGCGCGGGTCGTCGTCAACGACCTCGGCGTCCGCCTCGACGGCAGTCCCGGCTCCGGCAGCCCGGCCGACCGGGTCGCCGCCGAGATCCGGGCCGCGGGCGGCGCGGCCGTCGCGCACGCCGGGGACATCGCCACCAGCGAGGGCGCCGCCTCCCTGGTGCGCTGCGCCCTGGACACGTACGGACGGCTGGACACCCTGGTCAACAACGCGGGCTTCCTGCGCGACCGGATGCTGGTCAACCTGGACGAGGACGACTGGGACGCCGTCGTACGCGTCCACCTCAAGGGGCACTTCCTGCCGCTGAAGCACGCGGGCGCGTACTGGCGGGCGGAGGCGAAGGCGGGACGTACGCCCGTCGCGCGGATCGTCAACACGGCCAGCGGGGCCGGGCTCGCCGGATCGGTCGGACAGGGGAACTACAGCGCCGCGAAGGCCGGGATCGTGGGGCTGACCCTCGTCGCGGCGGCCGAACTCGGCCGATACGGCGTCCAGGTCAACGCCGTCGCACCGGCCGCCCGCACCCGGATGACGGAGCGCACCTTCGCCGACGCCATGGCGGCACCGGCGTCCGGATTCGACGCCATGGCGCCCGAGAACGTCTCCCCGCTCGTCGTCTGGCTGGGCTCGGCCGCCAGCGCCGGGGTGACCGGGCGGGTGTTCGAGGCCGAGGGCGGGCGGATCACCGTCATGGAGGGCTGGCGGCCGGGGCCCACCGCGGACAAGGCGGCGCGGTGGACCCCGGCGGAGGCGGGGGAGAGGGCCCGCGAACTGCTGTCGGCCGCCGAGCGGCCGTGGCCGGTCTACGGGGCCGAGGGCTAGCCGGTACGGCGGTCCGCGCGCTGTCACCGGGGCCGTGCGCGGATCGGCCCGCACGGCCGGCGCTCACGCCGAGCGCGTCAGATCCTCCGCGCGGACCGGGTCCAGATACGGCACACCGCGCGCGTACCGTTCGAGTTCGTCCAGGGCGGCGTGTGCCATCCGCGGCAGCTCGTTGCCCAGTGAACCGGCGACATGCGGGGTGAGCAGGACGTTGGGCAGGTCGTAGAGCGGGGACGTGGCGGGAAGCACCTCCGGATCGGTGACGTCGAGCACCGCGTTGAGGCGGCCGGTGAGCAGTTCCTCGGTCAGCGCCGCGGTGTCGACGAGGGAGCCGCGGGAGGTGTTGATCAGCGTCGCCCCGTCCGGCAGCAGGGCGAGCCGCGCGCGATCGAACAGATGCCGGGTCTCGGGGAGTTCCGGCGCGTGGACGGTGACGATGTCGCTCGAACGCGCCAGGACGTCCAGGGAGACGGCCTGTGCGCCCAGGGCGGCCGCCTGCTCGGCGTCGACGTACGGGTCGTACAGCAGCACCCTCAGGTCGTACGGCCGCAGCAGTTCGATGACCCGGCGGCCGATCCGTGAGGCGCCGACGACACCCACGGTGCGCTGGTGGTTGCCGCCCGCGCCGATCACGTCGAGCGGGCTCACCCAGGATCGTTTTTCGCGGTACACGCGCGCGGAGTGCAGGACTCGCTTGCCGGAGAAGAGGATCGCGGCGACCGTGTACTCGGCCACCGGCAGCGCGTTCGCCCGCGCCGCGGAGGCGACCGTCAGGCCCCGCTCCCAGCAGGCGTCGGTGATGTGGTGCTTGACCGAGCCGGCCGCGTGCACGACCGTACGCAGCCTGGGCATACGCTCCAGCGCCTCGGCGGTCAGCGGCGGGCAGCCCCAGCCGGTCAGCAGCGCCTCCGCCCCGGCCAGGGCCTCGGCCGCCACCGGATCGCTGAAGTCCTGTACGACCAGCGAAGGGTCGGTGTCGGCGACGGCGATCAGGCGTTCGAGCGCGGCGGTGTCGAAGAGGGCCTCGCGCACGGGCGCGTCCATGGCGAGGACGGTGGTCGGACGGCGGACGGAAGGAGAGGTCACTTGACGGCTCCCGCGGTCAGGCCGGAGCGCCAGTGGCGCTGCAGCGTGAGGAAGGCGACGGCGAGCGGGACGACGGACAGCAGCGAGCCCGTGATGACGAGCGCGTACAGCTGCGGCTCCTGCGGCAGGATCGCGTTCCAGCCGAACAAGCCGAGGCCGACCGGGTACAGGGACGAGTCATTGAGCATGACGAGCGGCAGGAAGAAATTGTTCCAGCTACCGGTGAAAGTGAACAAGAAGATCGTGACGAACGCGGGGGACAGCATCGGCAGCGCGACTGAGCGGAAAACGCGCAGTTCGCCGGCTCCGTCCATACGGGCCGCCTCCAGCGTCTCGCCCGGCACATAGCCCTCGCAGAACACCCGCGCGAGGTACACACCGAACGGATTGACCAAGCCCGGGATCAGCACCGCCCAGTAGGTGTTCACCAGCCCCGCCTCCGAGGCCAGCAGATACATCGGCAGCGACACCACCGTGTGCGGCACCAGGATGCCGAGCAGCACCAGCCCGTACAGCTTCTCCTTGCCCCTGAAGTCGTACGTGGCGAAGGCGTACCCGGCCAGCAGCGACACCAGCGTGGACGCGAGCGCCCCCACCCCGGAGTAGAGCAGGCTGTTGGCGAGCCAGCGGCCGAAGATGCCGTCCTGGTAGCTGAAAAGATCCGCGATGTTCGCGAACAGATGGAACTCACCGAGCCGGAAACCCGGTCGGCCGAACAGATCGCCGTTGTCCTTCGTGGCGTTCACCAGCAGCCAGCTCAGCGGCATCAAGGTGTACACCGCGACCACGGCCAGCAGGGTGTTGACGGCGATCCGCGAGGACCAGCCGGTGCCCGTGCGGCGGGGGAGCCCCGCCTCGGCCGGTGCGGGCGCGGGTGGGCGAGTCGCCCTCGGGGCGGTGTCGACGGCCATGCTCACGCCTCCTTCCAGCGGTTGCCCAGACGGGTGATGACGAAGGACAGCGCGGCGCCCAGCACCGCCAGCAACAGCGAGGCCGCTGCCGCCAGGCCGTAGTCGTGCTCGGTGAACGCGGCCTGGTAGATGAACATCACCGGACTCCACTCCGGAGAGATCGAGGACGCGCGCGTGCGCAGCACCTCGGGTTCGTTGAACAGCTGGATCGAACCCACGGCGGTGAACAGCACGGTCAGCACCACCGACGAGCGGATCATCGGGACCTTCACCGACCACGCCGTGCGCAGCCCGCCCGCGCCGTCCATCACGGCAGCCTCCAGCGTCTCGCGCGGAACGGCCTGGAGCGCCGCGTAGAAGATGACCATGTTGTAGCCGAGCCACTGCCAGGTGGCCGCATTGGCCATCGAGAAGATCACCGCATCAGGTCCGAGCAGATCCCAGTCCGAACCGAACACGGACAGGAAATCGATCACGGGACTCAGGCCCGGCGTGTACAGAAAGCCCCACACCATGGCCGCGATCAGACCGGGCACCGCGTGCGGCAGGAAGTACGCCAGCTGGAAGAACCGTCTCGCGCGTGCGAGTGCCGAATCCAGCATCAGCGCCAGCGCGAGCGCACCGCCGACCATCACCGGGATGTAGATCGCGCAATACAGCGCGATATGAACAAAACCCCGTCGGAAACCTGGATCGTCCACGGCCCGCAGGTAGTTGTCGAAGCCGACGAAGAGGGTCTCGGTGCCACCGAAGCCGAGCCCGGAGGCGGCCTGTTCGCGGAAGAGGCTCATCCAGACCGCGTAGCCGATGGGGGCCAGCAGGGTGGCGGCGAAGAGCAGCAGGAAGGGGGCGAGGAAGAGGGCGGGTGCGGCGCGCCGGCCGCGCCCGAGGCGGCTCGGCGCGGGGGCTGTCGACTGTGCCATGGGTGGAACTCCTTGGGGCCGGTGCGGCCCGGCCGCGGGGGAGGGGCGGGGCGCTCGGAGGGGCGCGGGGACGCCGAGGGCGTGGGGGTGGTGTTCGCGGTGCGCATGGCGACGGTGTTCGCGGTGTGCGTTGCGACAGTGTTCGTGCCGCGCGTGGCGACGGTCTTCGTGCTGCGCGTGACGACGGTGTTCGTGCTGCGCACGGCGACGGGTTTTCGCGGTGTGCGTTACGGACGGTGCTCGTGCTGCGCGTGGCGACGGTGTGCGCGTCGCGGGTCCCCGCGCCGGGCGGTCACTCCGCGAGCTTGAGCCCGCGGTCGGTGATCGCCTTCTCGGCGGCGCGCTGGCCGGCCTGGAACGCCGCCCAGAAGTCACCGCTCTTGGCCACCTTGCCGAACTCGCTCTGCAGGGTGAGCGTGGTCGAGTTGTGCACGGGGCTCCACACCCAGCCCGCGGCGATCTTCGGCACTTCGGCGCCCGCGACGGCGTAGATGTCCTGGCCGCCGAAGAAGGACGCGTCGAAGGACTCCTTGGCGGTGGCGCGCAGTTCCTCGGCGGCGGGCAGGCCGCTGGAGGTGCCGGCGGCGAGCCGCGAGCTGACGGCGGCCTTGTCGGTGGTCGCCCACAGCGCGAACTCGGCGGCGGCCGCGGCCTTCTTCGTGTCCTTGGTCAGTGCGAAGGAGGATCCTCCGACGGCGCCCGTGGCGGGTGTGCCCCAGTGCGGCAGGGGCGCCTCGGCCCACTTGCCGGCCTGCCCGGGGTACGTCGTCTTGATGCCGCCCGCGCTCCAGGAGGCGCCGATCAGGGCGATGGCCCTGGAGTCGGTGACGGCCTTGGTGGCCTCGGGGCTCCATGCCTTGTGGTTGAGCACCAGGTCGTCGCGGACCAGGTTCTTCCAGTAGTCGGCGACCTTCTTGGTGGCCGGGTCGGCGATGTTCACCTTCCAGGCGTCCCCGGAGACGCCGTACCAGCGGGCGCCGGCCTGCTGGGCGAGGCCCGCCCAGATGGCGGTGTCGTCGCCCCAGAAGTCGAGGATGCGGGCCTTGCCCTTGGACGCGGTCTTCACCTTGCGGGCCGCGGCCTCGAACTCCTCCCACGTCGTGGGCACCTGGACGCCGTACCGCCGGAACAGGTCCTTGCGGTAGTAGAGCGTCTGCGGGCCGACGTCGTAGGGGGCGGCCCAGCTCTTGCCGCCGAGCGTGACCAGGTCGCGCACGGAATCGGGCGCGTATTCCTCGACCGGACCGGCGAACTCGGTGGAGGAGTCGCGCAGCAGGCCCTGGGTGACCAGGTCGGGCAGCGCCTGGTACTCGACGTTGACGACGTCCGGCGCGTTGCCCGCCTTGACCGCCTTGGCGAGCTTGTCGTAGCCGCCGTTGAGGCCGGCCGGGATCTCGGAGAACGAGACCTTGATGTTCCGGTGGGTTCTGTTGAACTCGGCGGCCATCTCCTTGGTGCCGGGCATCCAGGACCAGTACGTGATCTCGACGGGGTTGCCGGCGGTGCCGGTGCCCGCCTGGGCGTCGTCGGAACCATCGGAGCCGCAGGCGGTGGCGAGGAGGGAGAGGCCCGCGAGCGCGGCGGCGAGAGCGAGGGAGGAGGGCTTCATGGCGCACATCTTTCGCTCAGGACCGATCAGAGTCAATAGGAACGAACAATCAATCAGCGAAAGCGCCACAAACGATCGTGCAGTGTTCGTTTCCCTGGGATCGCTCCAGGGAAACGAACATCTGTCAGCCCAGCTCCTGTCGTTCCCGCGTCTGAACCGTCACCGGTACCGTCCCCGCGTCGGCGTCCAGTTCCAGGACCACGACCTCGTTGCGCCCCGCGCGCAGCAGCGGCCAGGGAAGATACAGCGCGCGCTGCGGGCCGCGCGTCTCCCAGTACCGGCCCAGACAGAAGCCGTTGACCCACACATAGCCCTTGCCGCCGCCCGGCAGCGCCAGGTAGGCGTCACCCGGCTCGGCCACCTCCAGGAACCCACGCAGGAACACCGGCCCCCGCCCGCCCGGCCGCTGCCCGGCGGCACCCGCGAGCCCCCAGTCGAGCCGCTCGGTCGTCCCGTGCCCGAGCGGCACCGGCCGCGCCCGCCAGCCGTGCACCTGCTGCTGGGTGTGCAGCACGCGCCGCACGCCCTTGCTCTCGCCCAGCGCCGTCCCGTAGTTGACCCGGCCCATGGACTCCACCAGCAGCTCCAGCCGCGCCCCCACGTCCGGCACGGTCACGTCCGCGATCGCCTCGACGCCGTCCCGCTCCAGCACACCCGCGTACGCGCCCTCGACGTAGACATGCGCCCGGTCGGCCAGCCCCTGCACCGACAGCGGGTAAGGGCCCCGGGGTCCGGGCACGCGCGAGGTGTAGAGCGCGAGGCCCTGTCCGATGCCGAGCTCCTCGAAGGACGGCGGCTGCGGGGCCGTACGCTCCGGGCCGGCCAGCGCGTCCAGCGCGTCGAACAGCGGCAGTGCCTCGCCGAGGTGCACCCGCGTCGGCGGCAGCAGCGCGGCGGCGGGCTCCGGTTCGGGCAGCGGGCCGTCCGCGTACGCGGCCAGCACCTCACGGAAGGCGTGGAACTTCTCCGTCGGCGCCCCGCGCTCGTCGATGGGGGCGTCGTAGTCGTAGGAGGTCACCGTCGGCCGGTAGCGCTCGCCGGTCGCCGGGTCCTCGGTGTTGGCGCCCGCCCAGGTGGAGAAGTTCGTGCCGCCGTGGGCCATGTAGACGTTGACCGACGCCCCCGACCGCAGGATCTCGGCGAGCGTGTCGGCGGCGTCGCGCGGATCGCGGACGACGTGTTCGGTGCCCCAGTGGTCGAACCACCCGCACCAGAACTCCATGCACATCGGCGGATCCTTGGGCCGCAGCCGGGCGAGCGACGCGAACGCCTCCGTCGCCCTGCTGCCGAAGTTCACCGTCGCCAGGGTGCCCGGAAGGGTGCCGCCGGTCAGGAAGAAGTCGTCCGGACCGTCCGAGGTGAACATCGGCACGTCGATTCCGCGCGAACGCAGCGAGTCCGCCAGGTGCTCCAGATGCGCGGTGTCGCAGCCGAACGAGCCGTATTCGTTCTCCACCTGCACCATGAGCACGTTTCCGCCCCGAGTGGCCTGGTGCTCGGCCAGCAGCGGCACCAGCCGGTCGTACCAGCGGTCCACATGCGCCAGATACGCCGGATCGGAGCAGCGCAGCGCCTTCACCTGGGGATCGGTGAGCAGCCACCACGGCAGGCCGCCGTTGTCCCACTCCGCGCAGATGTACGGGGATGGACGAACGATCGCGTGCAAGCCCGCTTCCCGTGATGCGTGCAGAAAACGATCAATGTCGGCGATTCCCGCGAAGTCGAAGACACCGGGGCGTGGTTCGTGCAGATTCCACGGGATGTACGTCTCGACCGTGTTCAGGCCCATGGCCCGCAACTGCCGCAACCGGTGCGGCCACTGCTCGGGCAGCACCCGGAAGTAGTGCAGGGCGCCCGAGAGCAGGCGCAGCGGACGGCCGCCGAGGGAGAAACCCTCGGGCGATATCTCGAACATGAGGGTCTCTCCAGTCGGGGAGCCGGGATGTCGGTGGAGCGGTACGGCTACGCGCTGGACGCGCGCACATGCAGCTCCGGCAGGATCTCGACGCGGTGCCGGGGCCGCGCGGGGTCGGCGAGGCGCTGCGCGAGCAGCTCCACGGCCGCCGCGCCCACCGCGTGCTTGGGCGGCGCGACCGCGGTCAGGGGGATGTCGGCCAGCGCGGCGACCTCGTCGTCGTAGGCGACGATCGCCATGTCCTCGGGCACCTGGATGCCGCGCGAGCGCAGCCGCTGGAGGACGACGATGGCGTCGTGGTCGTTGTGCACGAGCGCGCCCTCCATCCGCCCGCCCGCGACGGTCTCGGTGAACTCGGCCAGCACGCGCTCGCGTTCGGCCGCGTCACCGCCCGGCGGCGGCAGCCGGAACAGGGCGTTGTCGTTGACCGGAAGACCGGCGTCGGCGAGTCCGGCCCGGTAGCCCTCCAGGACGAGCGAACTGTGCGGGCTGTCCTCGCGCAGCAGCAGACCGATCAGGATCCGGTCGGTGTCGGCCAGATGGCGTACGGCGATCCGGGCTCCGTGCGCATGGTCGGTGACCACCCGCTCGGCGCCGGTGTCGTGGTCGGGGCGCCGCTCGACCAGGACGTACGGGACCTTGAGCTCCGCAGCCGGCCAGTCGCGGGTGCCCTCCGGGCCGCACGGCGTGATCAGCAGGCCGTCGATGCCGTCGGTCAGCATCTGCCGCGCCTGGGCGCGTTCCTCGTCGGGGCTGTACTGGGAGATGCCCAGCACCAGGCGGATACCGCGCTCGGCCGCGGCCTCGCGGGCGCCCTTGATCACCTCGGGGTAGTAGTAGTCGGCGGCCGGCACGATCAGACCGACCACGAACTCCCGCCCCGGCATCCGGGTCGACGGGGCTCCGCGCTCCGTCGTGCCCGCCCGCTCCGGCCGGTTCTCCGGCAGGACCGCGCCCCCGTGCACTCGGGTGACCAACCCGCGTTCGGCCAGCGCCTCCACATCACGGCGGATCGTGATCGGTGAGACATTGAGCTCCGTGGCCACATCGGTGACCCTGATCGATCCCCGCTCGCGCACCCTGTGGAGGATCTCCAGGTGCCTTTCCTCGGCATGCACGGTGACCGGGCTCCCCTCGTCATCGGTCGTCGTCCGGGCTGACCTGGAGTCTAGTGCCCATCTGATCGAATGTGAACGTTTATGCTCGAACAATCAATTCGAGCGCGGAACGCACACTTCATTGCTGCACTGTGTGCGCTTGTGTTAGAAACCGCTCACCCTAGCGCGGAATCGGGCCCGACGACGCACCCCCATCCCTCTTCGGAGGTACCAGCGCATGCCCTCCTTCCTGCCGCGCCGCACCCTGCTGCGCGCCGCCCTCGCCACCTTGACCCCTCTCACCCTGACGGCCACCGGCACGGCCCACGCCGCCGACGCCTACGACACGCTCCGCCTGAGATGGCGCGACCTCCTCCTCGGCACCGGCTACGACCCCACCACCGAGCCCTACAAGACCCGGCTCGCCGCACTCGGCGCCACCGCGGCCGACCTGCGCGCCACCATGAACCCCACCTCCGGCTCGCTGTGGCCCGACCTGGTCTACGCCGACCCGGAACCCGACACCGACAGCGAGTCCTACACCTACTCCGGCAACCTCGGCACCAGCTACAACCGCCTGCGCACCCTTGCCGAGGCATACGCCCAGCCCGGAACCGGCCTCACCGGCGACGCGGGCGTGCTGGCCGACCTCCTCAGGGGCCTCGACCACCTCCACGACGAGGCGTACAACGCCGGCCAGACCCGCTACGGCAACTGGTGGAACTGGCAGATCGGCATCCCCCAGGCGCTGCTGGACATCAGCACCTTCCTCCACGACCACCTCGGCGCCACCCGCATCGCCGACTGGACAGCGGCCGTCGACCACTTCGTCCCCGACAGCGCGGTCGCCAACTACACCGGCACCTCGACCGGAGCCAACCGGGTCGACCTGTGCCGCGTCCTCGCCCTGCGCGGCGTCATCGGCAAGAACCCCGCCAAGATCACCCTCGCGAGGGACGCCCTCAGCCCCGTCTTCCCGTACGTCACATCGGGCGACGGCCTCTACGCCGACGGCAGCTTCATCCAGCACACCTACGTCCCCTACGCCGGCACCTACGGCGCGGTCATGCTCGGGGGACTGTCTCTCCTCTTCGCCCTGTTGAAGGGATCGACCTGGGAAGTCACCGACCCCAAGCGGCAGATCATCCTCGACTCGGTCGAAAAGGCGTACGCACCCTTCCTGTTCAACGGCCTGGTCATGGACGGTGTCTCCGGTCGGGCGATCAGCCGTGGCGTGTCCAAGAGCGATACACGCGCGATCCTCCAGGACGACCATCTGCGCGGTCATTCGATCATCGCCTGCGTCGCACTGCTCGCCCAGAGTGCCTCCACCGCCGAACGAACACGCTGGGAAGGAATGATCAAGGGTTGGATCGGTCGTGACTACTACCGACCGATCCTCACCTCCGACGCCCTCGGCGTCGCCCAGCTCGCCCGCCTCAAGACCATCGCCGACTCCACGGCCGGCGCCACCCCCGAGCCCACCGGCCACCGTCTCTTCCCCGCCATGGACCGCGCCGTCCACCGCAGACCCGGCTGGGCCGCCGCCGTCTCCATGGCCTCGCACCGCATCACCCACTACGAGAACGGCAACGGCGAGAACCTCCACGGCTGGCACACCGGTTCCGGAATGCTCTACTGGTGGGGCGACACCTACGGAAACGGCCAGTACAGCGACAGTTTCTGGCCCACCGTCGACCCGCTGCGCCTGCCCGGCACGACCGTCTCCCGCAAGGCACTCGCCGACGGAGAGGGCGGCGCCTGGGGCGCCCCCCGTCCCGACGTGCGCTGGGTCGGCGGCGCCACCGACGGCACGTACGCCGCCGTCGGCCAGTACCTCAAGGGCCTGTCCTCCACCCTGCTGGCCAAGAAGTCCTGGTTCTTCCTCGACGACACGATCGTCTGCCTCGGCGCCGGCATCCACGGCCGCGACGGCACCGGCGTCGAGACGATCGTCGACAACCGCAACCTCGGCGCCGGCGGCACCCACGCCCTCACCGTCGACGGCACCGTCCAGCCCACCACGCTCGGCTGGACCGCCACCCTCACCGGCACCCGCTGGGCCCACCTCGCCGGATTCGGCGGCTACGTCCTCCTCGGCGGCGCCACCCTCAAGGCCAAGCGCGAGGCCCGCACCGGCGCCTGGTCGGACATCAACACCGGCGGCACCACCACCCCCGTCACCCGCCGCTACCTCACCCTCTGGCTCGACCACGGCACCGACCCCACCTGGGCCGACTACGCCTACGCCGTCCTGCCCGGCGCCACCGGCGCGCAGACCGCCGCCCGCGCCGCCGACACCGGCCGGATCACCGTCCTCGCCAACACGAACGAACTCCAGGGCATCCGCGTCCCCGCCCTCGGCTACACCGGCGTCAACTTCTGGCTCGCCGGCACCGCGGGAGACGTCACCGCGGGCGCGCCCGCCAGCGTCATGATCCGCGAGAGCGCGGGCTCGGCGACCGTCTGCGTCTCCGGCCCGCTGCGCGACGGCGCGACCATCGACCTCACCTGGAACCGTCCGGTGTCCGCGGTGACGTCGAAGGACTCCACGGTCCAGGTGCTCGGCACCGGCGCCGCCCTCACCCTGCGGATCACGCCCGGCACCCTCGGCGCCGTGCACAAGGCGGTGGTCACCCTGGCCTGAACGGGGCCGGACGGTCCGAGCCGCGCCGGACCGCCCGAGCCCAGCCGACCAGACCCTTACGTGTCACACTCCAACACCGTCCGGCACAACCCGCACCGCGCCCGCACCCGCCCCCGCACCGGCACCCCGATTCGCTGATGGCAGGTGGGGCACGGGAAGGACACCCGCAGCGCACCCGGCTCCTGCGGAGTGAAGGCGTACGGCACATCCGGCGCGGCGACCGGGACCTGCCCGGGCCCACGCCACCGTTCCTGGGCATGCCGCCGGTCGCGCGCATAGCGGCGGCGGCCCACCCAGCCCGCCGCCGTCAGCGGAGGCTGCTGCTCGTCCCGCCGGGCCCGTGCCATCCCCTTCTCATAGGCCGAGTACGCCTGCGCGCTGGTGAACCAGATCGAAGGATCCTCACCGAACACCGATGACCGTTTGGCCAGGACGTAACCGAACTCCTCCGGCGTGAGATACCCCAGTTTCTGCGACGATGTCCCGTTCTCCCGGTAGGCGTCCAGCAGCAGCCAACCCGCGCCCAGATAGGTGGTCGCCGTGTCCGTGAGGATCTCGTTGTCCCGCGTACCGGCGAACGACAGATCGAGTCTGTGCAGATAGACATGCATGATCTCGTGCGCGAGCGCCGCTCCGATGTCCCGGCGATGCGTGCGAAAACGCTCATTGAGCTCGACGAAGTACTCCGGACCCGCGGTCAGTTCGACATTCGCCGCGTGCGTCATCTCACGAAAACTCACGATCATTCGAGCATCCGGCAGCCGAAAGTGCCGCACGAGTTCGTGTGCGACCCGCTGCGTGCCCAGGTACAGATCGTCCGTGTCGCAGAACGCCACATCGGCCGGGGCCACACTCGTCGCGAACGTCTGCACCGTGTCGTACGACAGCCGCCGATACAGCGCGGTGATGGCGGCCCGCACCGTCTCCAGATGTGGGTAGCCGTGCTCGACCGGCCCGCCGTTCGCCACGCCCGTACCCCCAAGACGCCTGAACCCGATTCCACTCTACGAGGAGAGTGACGGTTTGCCCCAGGCGAGGCGGGCGGCCGGGGCGGGCGGAAATGCGCCGGCACCGGCCGCCCGGCCAGCGGGGCCCCTTGGTCGCGCCCCACCCACCGCTGGCATACTCCGACCCCATGACCGGTGATCACGACTTCACGCTCCGCGTGGGCGGCCAGGACGACGCGCTCGAGAAGCTCCTCGATCAACAGCTGACGGCCTTCAACGACCGGGCGACCGGCGCCGGTACGCCCGAGGAGTTCAGCGTGGCCGTCACCGACGCCGACGGGGCGACGGCCGGCGGGCTCACCGGCTGGGTCTGGGGCAGCCTGTGCGCCGTGGACATGCTGTGGGTCCGCGAGGACGCACGCGGCACCGGACTGGGCGGCCGCCTCATGCGGGCCGCGGAGGAAGAAGGCGTGCGCCGTGGCTGCACCGACATGATCGTCTCG
The DNA here is from genome assembly GCF_964272895.1 of Streptomyces sp. enrichment culture. GTDB lineage: Bacteria > Actinomycetota > Actinomycetes > Streptomycetales > Streptomycetaceae > Streptomyces. Next base: position 1,909,531 of record NZ_OZ186832.1, on the reverse strand, counting down.
TCCTTCACCTTCCAGGCCCCCGACTTCTACCGCCGCCTCGGCTTCCGCGAGACCGGCCGCACGGATGGGATCCCCGGCGGACACCAGGACGTCCACCTGCACAAGACGATCGGAAACTGAACACAACCGAGCAGACGCGCAGGCGGCAGGCCCCGTAGACGCACAGACGACGCACAGACGACAGGCCGCCCGCAGGCCCGCAGACGCATAGGCACGCGCACGCGTAGGCCCGCGCACGCACTGCCGACCGATCAGGTCCAGGTCAGCGCACAAGGCCCAGACGCCCAAAGCCCGAGCAAGAGGAACAGCATCCCGAGCGCGTGGGCGCACACGCGCCCGCCCATGCGCCCGTCACCTCGCGCCTGGCAGGATCCGGCCACAGCCCACGCCGCCGCGCCCCGCACACCGCCGCCGACCGCGCCTCCGGCCTCCGCCCAGGCGCCCGATTCGGCCAGCGGCCCCGCTCCCACCCCGTGCGCCGGTGATCCGACCCCCGCCCCCCACGTAGGGTGGACGCTCATGACCACCAGCAACAACGGAACCGGTGAGGTCGACCCCGCCGTGCGCGAGGAGCTCGCCCGGCTGCGCGAGAGCATCGACAACATCGACGCGGCCGTCGTCCACATGCTCGCCGAGCGCTTCAAGTGCACCCAGCAGGTCGGTCACCTCAAGGCCGTCCACCAGCTGCCGCCCGCCGACCCGGCCCGCGAGGCACGTCAGATCGCCCGGCTCCGCACGCTCGCCGAGAACGCCAAGCTCGACCCGGCCTTCGCGGAGAAGTTCTTGAACTTCATCATCGCCGAGGTCATCCGCCACCACGAACGCATCGCCGAGGACACCGTCAACGGTCACACCGCCCCGACGAGCTGAACCGGCAGCCCCTCCGGGCGCGAGACCGCGCCCGGCGCACGCCCCGCCGGGCGAGGCAGACGCCCGGCGCCGCAGCACACCTCGAGCCGCGCACCACCCGAGCCGCGCACCACCCGAGCCGTGCACTCCCCGCCGCCCACAGGCACGGCGCGCCGGCCCGGGACCACCCCCGGCGGACCCAGTGGGAGGGAGGTCCGGCCATGGCGTCGGACGCCACGATCCTCATCGTCCACGACCACGAGGACACGCTGTACGCACTGGAGAGTGCCCTCGCCCCGCTAGGCCACCGCCTCACCCGCGCCACCAGCGACGACGAGGCCCTCAAACAGGTGCTGCGCGGCCGGGTCGGCCTGCTGCTCCTCGACGTCCGCACACCCGGCGCCGAGGGCCTTGAGGTGGTGCGCTACATGCGCCGCCTGGAGCTGACCCAGCACATTCCGGTCGTTCTGCTCACCGGCTTCGGCCAGGACCACGAACTGACCACCGCGGCCTTCGGACTCGGCGTCGCCGACCTGATCCCCAAACCCGTCGACCCCTGGTCCCTGCGCACCAAGGTCCGCTACCTCTACGACGCCCACCAGCGCCACCTCGCCCTGGAACGGCAACTGCGCGAACTGCGCGCCCAGGTCGGGCCGCTCGCCGCACCGCCGCCATCCCCGCCGACCCGAGTCCCGCCGCAACGCGAGCCCCGCAGCACGGCCGCACCCGACCGGACGTAGCGAACACTTACCGCGCAGACGAACATCACCGGCGCGCACGAACATCACCGGGCGCACGAACACGCCCGGCACACGCGCGCGGCAAAACGAAACCCACCATGCATACGAGCACAAACCCCACGAACGAGCATCTGCCGCGCATACGAGCATGCCCCGCCTGAACGAACACATACTCCACAAGCGCCCACGCCCTCCGCCTGAACGAACACACCCTCCACAAACACCCACGCACCACCCGAACGAACACCGCCCCGCACGCAAACACCGCCCCGCACACCCAAACGCCCACCACCCGAGAAACACCCGCCGCCCACCCAAAACACACACCCCAGGGACGAACACCCAGCGCCCCCACAGGCGCACACCGAAACCCGCACGCCGTGTCACGGACCGCTCACGAACCGAACCGCCCCTGTGCCCGCTCCGAGCCATCAGGCAGCATGTCCACCATGTCCGTACTCACGCGCGACGAAGCGCAGACCCGTGCCCAGCTCCTCGACGTCCACCGCTACCGCGTCGACCTCGACCTCACCACCGGCGACGACACCTTCGACTCCCGCACCCGCATCACGTTCTCCGTGCGCGAAGGCCAGGACCGTACGGACACCTTCGTGGAGCTCAAGCCCGCCGTACTGCGCTCCGCCACCCTCGACGGACAGCCCCTCGACCCGGACAGCCTCGACGACAACCGGCTGCCCCTGAAGAACCTCACCCCCGGCGAGCACGAACTGATCGTCGACACCGCCATGCGCTACTCGCGCACCGGCGAGGGCATGCACCGCTTCACCGACCCCACCGACGGCGAGACCTACCTCTACACCCAGCTGTTCCTCGACGACGTCCAGCGCGTCTACGCGGCCTTCGACCAGCCCGACCTCAAGGCGGTCTTCGAGCTGACCGTCAAGGCCCCCGAAGGCTGGACCGTCCTCGCCAACACGGTCACCGAACACCTCGGCGACGGCCGCTGGAAGGCCGCGCCGACCCCGCTGATCTCCACGTACCTCGTCGCCGTCGCGGCGGGCCCCTGGCACTCCGTACGCACCGAACACCGGGGACTGCCCTTCGCCCTGCACTGCCGCCGCTCGCTCGCGCCCTACCTCGACGCGGACGCCGACGAGATCCTCGACGTCACGCGCGCGTGCTTCGACCGCTACCACGAGAAGTTCGACGAGCCGTACCCGTTCGACTCCTACGACCAGGCGTTCGTGCCCGAGTTCAACGCCGGCGCCATGGAGAACCCGGGCCTGGTCACCTTCCGCGACGAGTTCGTCTACCGCTCCGCCGTCACCGACGCCGAGCGCCAGACGCGCGCCATGGTGATCGCGCACGAGATGGCCCACATGTGGTTCGGCGACCTGGTCACCCTCAGGTGGTGGGACGACATCTGGCTGAACGAGTCCTTCGCCGAGTACATGGGCTACCAGACCCTCACCGAGGCCACCCGCTTCACCGACACCTGGACCGACTTCGGCGTCGTCCGCAAGGGCTGGGGCTACGACGCCGACCAGCGCCCCTCCACGCACCCGGTGGCCCCCGAGGCCGTCGACGACACCGCCTCCGCGCTGCTGAACTTCGACGGCATCTCCTACGCCAAGGGTGCCTCCGCGCTGCGCCAGCTCGTCGCCTGGCTCGGCGAGAAGGACTTCCTCACCGGCATCAACAACCACTTCGCCCGGCACAAGTTCGCCAACGCCACCCTCGCCGACTTCATCGACTCCCTCGCCGCCGCCACCGACCGCGACGTCCACGCCTGGGCCGACGCCTGGCTGCGCACCACCGGAGTCGACAAGCTCACCCCCCGCATCACCTCCGGCGAGAACGGCACCTGCGCCCTCACCGTCGACCGCGTCGGCGACCGCCCCCACCACATCGCCGTCGGCCTCTACGACCGCGACCTCACCGACAACGGCCGCCTCGCCCTGCGCGAACGCCTCGACCTCGACATCCCCCACACCACCCCGCTGCCCCTCGGCAAGCCGCCCGCCCTGCTGCTGCTCAACGACGGCGACCTGAGCTACGCCAAGATCCGTTTCGACCCCGAGTCCTTCGAGACCCTGCGCACCAGCCTGTCCGGCCTGCCCGAACCCCTCACCCGCGCGGTCGTCTGGAACGCCCTCAGGGACGCCGTGCGCGACGGCGAACTCCCGCCCGCCGCCTACCTCGACACCGCCCGCGCCCACCTCCCGCACGAGACCGACCTCGCCCTCGTCCAGGGCGTCCTCGGCTTCGCCGCCACCCAGATCACCGACCGGTACCTCACCCCGGACGCCCGCCCCGTCGCCCAGTCCACGCTCAGCGCCCTGTGCCGCGACCTCATCCGCCGCACCGAGGACGGCGACCACCCCGGCCTGCGCCTGATCGCCGTACGCCACTTCATCGACGTCGCGGTCCAGCCCGAGGCCATCGCCACCTGGCTCGCCGACGGCACCGTGCCCGGCGGGCCCGAACTCGACCCCGAGCTGCGCTGGCGCATCCTGGAGCGCCTCGCCGTCCTCGGTGCCACCGACGAGGCCGCCATCGCCGCCGAACTCGAACGCGATCCCAGCGCCACCGGCCAGGAGGGCGCCGCCCGCTGCCGCGCCGCCCTGCCCGACGCCGGGGCGAAGGCACGCGCGTGGGAGGCCATGTTCGGCAGCGACGACCTGTCCAACTACCTGTTCACCGCCACCGCCCAGGGCTTCTGGCAGCCCGAACAGGCCGATCTCGTACGGCCGTACATCCCGCGCTACTACCAGGACGCCGTCGCCCTCGCCGACCGCCGAGGCCCCGCCATCGCGGACGCCGCCGGCCGCTGGGCCTTCCCCACGCACGCCGTCGACACCGAGACGCTGCGCCTGGGCGAACAGTGCCTGAAGGACGCCGAGCCCATCCCCGCCCTGCGCCGCAAGCTCGTCGACCAGCTCGACGACCTCGCCCGCGCCCTGCGGGTGCGCGGCGAGATGTAGCGGGGCGCCAAGCGCAACAGGGGCCGCTGACAACGGCGGGCATCTCGCCCAACAGCGGCCCCAACAGCAGCCGTCCAAGCAACTGGCGCGCCAGCAACAACAGCCGCGCCGGCAACTCGCGTCGCAGCAAGAACAGCCGCGCCGGCGAACAGCACACCGGCACCAGCAACATCCGCCGCCCCAAAGGCAACACCCCTACGACGGTGGCGGGCCGACCCCGACGGACCTCGGCCCGCCACCCCGCGCCACCCCACCCCCGTACACCCGACACGCGATTCCCGCACGGAAGTACCCCCTTTCGGGTTCCGATCGTTGGGCTTTCCGGACGCGCCACCCCATCCCGGTACAAGCTGGGAGACCCCGTGACGCGGCCGAGGAGGAAGCCCATGAGCACGCCACCCCTCGCCTCGGGCCCGGAAGGCCCCGGCGCCCTGCGGCCGTTGCTCGACACCGTCCTCGACGCCCTCGACGCGGGCCGCCGCGCCCGCGGAGGCCCCCTGCCCGCGGGCGGCCCCACCGCCGTCGCCGCACGGCTGAACGCCGCCGTCGGCGACGTACTGCCCGACAGCCCGCACCCCGACGCCCTGCACACCGTCGTCCGCGCCCTCGCCGAAGGCTCCGCCGATCCGGCCGACCCCCTGTGCGCCGCCCACCTGCACTGCCCGCCCCTCGCCGTCGCCACCGCCGCGGACCTCGCCGCCAGCGCCCTCAACCCCTCCCTCGACTCCTGGGACCAGGCCCCCGCCGCCTCCGCCCTCGAAGCACTCGTCACCCGCACGGTGGCCGACCAGGTCTTCCCCGGCCGCGCGGGCGACGCCCTCGTCACCACGGGCGGCACCGAGGCCAATCAACTCGCCCTGCTCCTCGCCCGCGAGGCACACGGCGGAAGCGTCCAGCTGTTCTGCGGAGCGAACGCTCACCATTCGCTCATGCGCGCAGCCTGGCTGCTCGGACTACCCGAACCGATCATCGTGCCCGCCCCCGCCGGCACCCTCGATCCCGCCGCGCTGGACGCCGCCCTGGACAGCGTCACCGGCCCCCGCCTCGTCGCCGCCACCGCCGGAACCACCGACGCCGGCCTCATCGACCCGCTCCCGGAGATCGCCGCCCTCTGCCGCGCCCACGGCACCCGGCTCCACATCGACGCCGCCTACGGCGGAACCCTGCTGTTCAGCGACCGCCGCCGCACGCTGCTCGACGGCCTCGACGCCGCCCACACCGTCACCCTGGACCTGCACAAACTCGGCTGGCAGCCGGTCGCCGCCGGCTTCCTCGCCGTACGCGACCCGAGCGACCTCACCGCACTGCACCAGCGCGCCGACTACCTCAACGCCGACGACGACACCGAAGCGGGCCTGCCCGACCTCCTCGGCCGCTCCCTGCGCACCACCCGCCGCCCCGACATCCTCAAGACGGCGGTCACCCTCAAAACGCTGGGCCGCAGCGGACTCGGCGCACTCGTCGACGCCGTGTGCGAACGAGCAGAAGAGTTCGCCGACCTGATCACCGCGCACCCCGGCTTCGAACTCCACGACCGGCCCACCATCAGCACGGTCCTCTTCCGACCCGTGCACGCCGACGACACCACTGTCGCCGCCGTACGCCGCCGCCTGCTCACCGACGGCCACGCGGTGCTCGGCCGCGCCCACCGCGGCGGCCGCCTCTGGCTCAAGGCCACCCTGCTCCATCCCCACACGCGGCCCGAGGACCTGGCCGCACTGCTCAAGCTCGTGGAAGGACACGCCACGCCATGAACCACCCCCCACACCCCGACGGCGACAGCCCACGCGACCTCGTCGGCATCGGCATCGGCCCCAGCAACCTCTCCCTCGCCGCCCTCGCCCACCCCCTCGCCGAACTCGACGCCGTCTTCTACGAACAGCGCCCCACCTTCGACTGGCACCCCGGCCTGCTCATCGACGGCGCCACCATCCAGGTGCCCTTCCTGGCCGATCTGGTCACCCTCGCCGACCCCGCCAGCCCCTGGAGCTTCCTCAACTACCTCAAGACGCGCGAGCGGCTCTTCCCCTTCTACTTCGCCGAGCGCTTCCACATCCACCGCGCCGAATACGACGCCTACTGCCGCTGGGTCGCCGAAAACCTCCCCGGCCTGCGTTTCCACCACCAGGTCGACGCCGTCCGCTTCAACCCCGAACGCGATGTGTTCGAAGTCGACTACACCCAGCTCGACAACGACGGCGAAGCCGAGGCCCTCGGCCGCACCACCACCAAGAACATCGTCCTCGGCATCGGCACCGAGCCGTACGTCCCCGAGCCGCTGAAGCCCCTCGCCGACGCGCCCGGCGTCCCCGTCCTGCACGCCGCCGACTACCGCGACCACCGTGAGGCGCTGCTCAAGGCCGAGCACGTCACCGTCATCGGCTCCGGACAGTCAGGCGCCGAGATCTTCCTCGACCTGCTCCGCAACCGCCCACCCGGCCGCGAGAAGCTCCACTGGATGGGCCGCAGCTCCGCCTTCGCGCCCATGGAGTACTCCAAGCTCGGCCTGGAACACTTCACGCCCGACTACACCCGCTACTTCCACGCCCTGACCGAACCCGTCCGCGACGGGCTCGTCGCCTCCCAATGGCAGCTCCACAAGGCCATCGACGCCGGCACCATCGCCGCCATCCACGACGAGCTCTACCGCCGCACCCTGCACGGCGGCTGGCCCGACACGGTCCTCACCCCCGGCGTCCACGTCCGCACGGCCGGACGCATCGCCACCACCAAGGTGGAGCTCCACCTCGAACACCTCCAGCAGGGCACCCGCAGCCGCCTCACCACCGACGCCGTCGTCCTCGCCACCGGCTACCGCGAACGCCCCCTCGGCCGTCTCCTCGCCGCCCTCGACCCCTACCTGCGCCGCGACAGCAGCGAACGCCCCCGTGTCGACGAGCAGTTCCGCCTCGTCCTCGACCCCTCCGTCAGCGGCGCCGGCTGCTCGATCTACGTCCAGAACGCCGAACGTCACACCCATGGAGTCGGCGCCCCCGACCTCGGCCTCGCCGCCTGGCGCAGCGCCACCATCCTCAACACCCTCACCGGCAAAGAGCCCTACCCCCTGCCCACCCGTACCGCCTTCACCACCTTCGGCCTGGAACAGCGGCAGCCCCAGATCCCGCCCGCACGACAGCCGAGGGCACTCACACCCCTCGCGGACGGAATCTGAGGCTACGCTCAGACCCAGACGCTCAAAGCGACAAACGATCAGAACACCGGCGTGCCCTCACGCGTCAGCCTCCAGTCCACCGACGCGAAGTCCTTCGGGTCCAGCACACCCTTCGCGGTCACCCACTCCGCGATCCGGGTCCGGATCTCCGTCGACTCCGACCACAGCTCCTGGGCCGAGGCGACGTGCGGGAACGCCCCGCCGCCGTTCGCACGGTAGTTGTTCACCGCGAACACGAACTTCTGCGCGTCGTCCAGCGGAGCACCGTTGTACGTGAGCTTCTTGATCCGCGAACCCGCCGGCTGGGCGATGTCGATCTCGTACGACAGCCCCGACACGTAGTCGTAGTTGTAGTCCGGGCGGTTGTTCGCGTTCGTCAGCTTCGCCACGTCCACCGGCGCGCCGGCCGGCGTCTGCACGAAGTACTCCGCCGAGTACTCCAGGTACGCCTTGAGCTGCGCGCCCGTCATCAGCTTCGCGACCAGCGTGTTGTCGTACACGTACAGGCTCGACAGATCCCGGATCGTCACATCGCCGGCCGGGATCCCCGAGGTCCGGGAGAACGGCGATGCCTGCGAGATCACCGGCAGCGCGGCATGCTCGGTTCCGGCCAGCGCCGCCTTGACGACGTCCTCCTGAACCTTTGTGATCAGATCGATGATCGGAGCGTCCTTGTAGCGCGCTTCGACCGTCGTGAGCGTTTCCGTGGCCTTGCCGACCACCTGGTTCACATACGCCACGACGATCTCGTGCTCGGCCTCCAGCAGCCGGGTGATCTCCGGGTCGTCGGCGACCGTCTTCGAGTCGCGCACCGTCGCCGCGACCGACTCCACCGTCCACCGGCCCTTGGCGAACACCAGCTCGATGTCGAACAGCGACAGACGCTGCGCGTAGCACAACGGCTCCGAAAGGATCACCGTCCTGCCCGTCTGCTCGTTCGTCACCTTCAGCTCGGCGATCTCCGTGTGCGCGTGACCCACCAGGATCGCGTCGATGCCGGGCACCTTCTGCGCGACGAGCGCCGAGGAGTTCTCGATGTACGGCAGCTGGTCACCGTAGGACGACGTGCCCGAGGAGCCGGAGTGCGCCGACACGATCACCACGTCCGCGCCCATCGACCGCAGCTTCGGCACCCACTTCGCCGCCTGCTCCTCCAGGCCCGGGAACGTCATCTTGCCCTGCACGTACGCCTTGTCCCAGATGGCGATGCCGGGGTTGGTCAGACCGAGCACGGCGACCTTGACCGGCGGAGCGCCCTTCACCCGGAACGTCTTGATGAAGTAGGGCGGGAAGGCCGGCTTCAGCGTCTTCGCGTCCAGCGCGTTCGCACCCAGCAGCGGGAAGTCGCACTGCTCCTCGAACTTGCGCAGCGTCTCGATGCCGTAGTTGAACTCGTGGTTGCCGAGCGCCACCGCGTCGTAGCCGATGGCGTTCATCGCCTGCGCCATGGGGTGGACCGGACCGCCCGGCGCCGTGATCGGGTCGACCTTCGCGTAGTAGTAGGTCAGCGGCGTGCCCTGGATCGTGTCGCCCGCGTCGATCAGCAGCGTGTTCTCCCGGCCCTTCTCCTGCCGCACCTGCTCGATCAGCGTCGCCACCCGGGCCAGACCCTTGGCGTTGCCCTTGGCGTCGGAGTAGTCCGCGTTCTTGAAGTAGTCCCAGTTGAAGATGTTGCCGTGCAGATCGGTCGTGCCCATCACCGTGAGCGAGTACCGTTTGGCCGGCCGGGGGCCCTTGCGCGCCTCCACGGCCTCGGCCGCCGGAGCCGCCGCGGCACCCGCCAGCGCCACCCCCGCCCCGGTCACGGCGGACTTCTTCAGGAACTTCCGGCGGTCCAACGCCATGTCGAACTCTCCTCGGCCAGCGAGACAACGATCAAACGAACACGAGACGCGTGCACAACGCGCGTAGATTTCGAAACACGCGTGGATAACGCGCGTAGATTCTGACCCGCCCACCCCGACCGGCAATAGACCTCGCAGGTTGCGATTGAGTGACCTGGCCGGTGCAGGAGGGGCATTGACCAGGGCGAGCGGTGACAGAGTGGGACGTATGACCCCGCCTGAAGGAGCCACCCCCCGACCCCCCGTCCCCTACGGCACCCCCGAGGCCCCCCGTCTCGCCGTACGTGGTGAGGCCCACCTCGAAGTCGATCCCGAGATCGCCCGCATCGGCATCACCGTCAGCGCCCGCGGCCGCGACCGCCGCTCCGCGCTCGACGACCTGACCCGCCGCAACACCGCCGTCCTCGATCTCGTCAAGTCCTACGGCGACGCCGTCGAACGCCTGGAGACCGGCGCCTTCTCCATCAGCCCCGAACTCACCCGCCACGGCCGCGGCGAGCGCGTCCGCACCTACCACGGCGCCGTCCGCATCACCGCCGAACTCACCGACTTCACCGCCCTCGGCGAGCTCACCACCCGCCTCGCCGACCATGACCTCACCCATGTCGACGGCCCCTGGTGGACCCTGCGCCCCGACTCGCCCGCCCACCGCGAGGCCCGCCGCCAGGCCGTACGCGAGGCCGTCCAGCGCGCCCGCGACTACGCCGACGCCCTCGGGGCCACCCTCGCCGCCCTCGTCGAACTCGCCGACATCGGCGCCGAGGACCCCGCCCACCACCCACCCGCCCCCGGCCGCATGCGCTCCGCCGCCTACGCCATGGCCGCCGAGGCCGACACCGCGGCCGCACCCCTGGACCTCGAACCCGAGCGCCAGCACGTGTACGCGGCGGTCAACGCGCGGTTCACGATGAACCCACCACGGCTCTAGCGCCCTCCCGTAGGAATTCATGCACCGAAGCGGAATTCGAATGGAGGACGGAATGCCGATCGCGCACCCCACGAGAATGCTCATCAGAGCGGGCCGCCGCACAATTCAGCACTTGTCAACACCCCTTCATTCAAAGGTTGTTGAGTGGTCACGCCCGGCCAATTCTCTACCCGTCGGTAAGGCATAGGGTCGGGCCATGCGCCGAGCAAAGATCGTCTGTACCCTGGGCCCCGCCACCGATTCGTACGACCAGATCAAGGCACTGGTCGAAGCCGGAATGGACGTCGCCCGCTTCAACCTCAGCCACGGCAGCCACGCCGATCACGAGGAGCGTTACCAGCGCGTCCGCAAGGCCGCCGACGAGACCGGCCGCAGCGTCGGCATCCTCGCCGACCTTCAAGGCCCGAAGATCCGCCTCGGCCGATTCGCCGAAGGGCCCGTACTCCTCGAACGCGGCGACACCTTCACCATCACCGTCGAGGACGGCGCCGAAGGCGACCGGGAGCAGTGCGGAACGACGTACAAGGGCCTCGCCGCCGATGTCGCAGCCGGTGAGCGCATCCTCGTCGACGACGGCAAGGTCTGCCTCCAGGTCACCTCCGTCGACGGCCCCCGCGTCCGCACCACCGTCGTCGAAGGCGGCATGGTCTCCGACAACAAGGGCCTCAACCTCCCCGGCGTCGCGGTCTCCGTGCCCGCCCTGTCCGACAAGGACGAGGAGGACCTCCGCTGGGCCCTGCGCACCGGATTCGACATCATCGCCCTGTCGTTCGTCCGCAGCGGACGCGATGTGGAGGACGTCCACCGCATCATGGACGAGGAGGGCCGTCGGCTCCCCGTCATCGCCAAGGTCGAGAAGCCCCAGGCCGTCGAGGCGATCGACGACATCGTCGCCGCCTTCGACGGCATCATGGTCGCCCGCGGAGACCTCGGCGTCGAGATGCCGCTCGAACAGGTGCCGATCGTTCAGAAGCGCGCGATCAAACTGGCCAAGCGCAACGCCAAGCCGGTGATCGTGGCGACTCAGATGCTCGACTCGATGATCGACAACTCACGTCCGACCAGGGCGGAGGCGTCCGATGTCGCCAACGCGGTGCTCGACGGCACGGACGCGGTGATGCTGTCCGGTGAGACGAGTGTCGGCAAGTACCCCGTGGAAACGGTCAGGACGATGGCCCGCATCGTCGAAGCGGCCGAGGAGGACATGCTGGCGAAGGGCCTGCCGCCGCTGACGGAACGGAACAAGCCCCGCACCCAGGGCGGCGCGGTCGCCCGCGCGGCGGCGGAGATGGGCGACTTCCTCGGCGCCAAGTTCCTGGTCGCGTGCAGCCAGTCCGGCGACACCGCCCGCCGCCTCTCCCGCTACCGCTCGCCGATCCCGCTGCTGGCCTTCACCCCCGACCCGGCGACCCGCTCCCAACTCAGCCTCACCTGGGGCGTGGAGACGTTCCTGGGCCCGAGCGTGGACTCCACCGACGCGATGGTCGACCAGGTCGACGAACTCCTGCAGAAGTACGGCCGCTGCCAGAAGGGCGACATGGTCGTCATCACGGCCGGCTCCCCGCCCGGGGTGTCGGGCACGACCAACATGGTCCGCGTCCATCGCATCGGAGAGGCGTCCGGGTGACACCTCGTCAGCGACCGAGCGCTGACGTCGTAGACCTGATGGAATGTCGTGCCGTCTGATCGTGATGTCGGGCATCTGATCGTGATGACGTGGTGTGATCGTGCTGACGTGGTCTGATCGGATGACATGCGTCTGATCGGGTGGCATGCGTCTGATCGGATCCCGTAAGTCTGATCGCTCGGTCGATCATTCGAAGAAAGCGATCGCTTCGGCGGACAGCGAAAAGCGGATGTTCACGAGAAGGGGAACATCCGCTGAATAATGGCGACCTTGGATTCGGAGGAAAAGTACCCCGGGTCGGATTCGAACCGACGCTGTATGGTGTTTGAGACCATTGCCTCTACCGCTGGGCTACCGGGGCTCCCTTTGAAATAAAGGACGACGGTCACCCGCCGTGCCCCCACCTTACCGCAGCTAGGTAGGCTCTTGTCAGCAGTACCCCTGCCCTGAACAAGGAGCCCCCGTGACCGCGCCCGAGTCGCCCCAGCCCGTAGACGCGCCCGACGACGACAAGTCGCACGTGCCTCCGCTGACGACCCGTGTCGTCATCGCCGAGGACGAGGCGCTGATCCGTCTCGACCTCAAAGAGATGCTGGAGGAGGAGGGCTACACGGTCGTCGGTGAGGCCGGCGACGGTGAGCAGGCGATCGAGCTGGCCCGGGAGCACAAGCCCGACCTCGTGATCCTCGATGTGAAGATGCCCAAGCTCGACGGCATCTCCGCGGCGGAGAAGATCACCGAGGAGTCCATCGCCCCGGTGCTGATGCTGACCGCCTTCTCGCAGCGCGACCTGGTGGAGCGCGCCCGCGACGCCGGTGCCATGGCGTACCTCGTCAAGCCCTTCAGCAAGAGCGACGTCGTCCCGGCGATCGAGATGGCCGTCTCGCGGTACACGCAGCTGAAGGAGCTGGAGAAGGAGGTCGCCGACCTCAGCCAGCGCCTGGAGACGCGCAAGCTGGTGGACCGGGCGAAGTCGATCCTCCAGACGGAGTACGGGCTGACCGAGCCGGCCGCGTTCCGGTGGATCCAGAAGACCAGCATGGATCGACGGATGTCGATGCAGCAGGTCGCCGAGGCGGTCATCCAGGACGCCGAGGAGAAGAAGGCCGCTAAGGCCGGCGACAAGGGCTGAACGCCCCGCGGACATGGCCGAGGCCCGCGCCCCCTGTGTACACCAGGGGCGCGGGCCTCAGTCACGTACGGGAGACCTCTAGTCCTCGCCGAGGTACGCCTTGCGCACCGACTCGTCGTGGAGCAGGTCCCGGCCCGTGCCCGAGAGGACGATCCTGCCGACCTCCATGACATGGCCGTGGTCCGCGAGGGACAGCGCGGCCTGGGCGTTCTGCTCGATGAGCAGGATAGTGGTGCCCTGGGACTTCAGCTCCTGGATGGTGGCCATGATCTTCTGCATCATGATCGGCGACAGGCCCATGGAGGGCTCGTCGAGCATCAGCAGCTTGGGCCGGGACATGAGCGCGCGGCCCATGGCCAGCATCTGCTGCTCACCGCCGGAGAGGGTGCCCGCGGCCTGCTTCCTGCGTTCCCCGAGGATGGGGAAGAGGTCGTAGGCGCGCTGGATGTCCTTCTCGATGCCTTCCTTGTCGTTGCGGAGGAAGGCGCCGAGGCGGAGGTTGTCCTCGATCGTCATCCGGGGGAAGATGTGCCGCCCCTCGGGGGAGTGGGCGAGTCCCAGGGAGACGACCTTGTGGGCGGGGACCTTCTTGAGCGACTTGCCGTCGAAGCGGATGTCGCCGGAGACCGGCTGGAGCAGCCCGGAGAGGGTGCGCAGGGTGGTGGTCTTGCCGGCGCCGTTGGTGCCGATGAGGGTGACGACCTCGCCCGCGTCGACCTTGAACGAGATGCCCTTGACGGCCTCGATCTTGCCGTAGGCGACCCTGAGGTCCTCGACCTCCAGCAGTGCGGTCACTTGTCGTCCCCTTCCGTGGTGCTCTGCGCGTCGGCCTCCGCGGCCTCGACCTCGGCGGCCTCCTCCGTGCCCGGTGCGCCCTCGAAGGGCTCACCGAGGTAGGCGGCGATGACGCGCTCGTCGGCCTGGACGACCTCCGCGGGGCCCTCGACGATCTTCTCGCCCTGGACGAGCACGGCGACCCGGTCGCAGAGGTTCATGATGAACCGGATGTCGTGCTCGATGACGAGGACGGCGATGCCCTGGTCGCGGATGGCGAAGATCAGCTCTTCGGCCGCCCGGGTCTCCTGCGGGTTCATGCCCGCGGTGGGCTCGTCGAGCAGCAGCAGACCCGGCTCGCTCGCGAGGGCTCGGGCGATCTCCAGCTTGCGCTGTTCGCCGTAGGGCAGGTTGCGGGCGAGGTGGTCGGCCTTGGCGGCGAGACCGGTGAACTCCAGGAGTTCCATGGCCCGTTCGCGGGACGCCTCTTCGGCCTTCTTGAAGCTGGGGAGGCGCAGGAGGGCCGACCACAGGCCCTCCTTGGTGCGGCTGTGCCGTCCGACCAGCACGTTCTCCAGAACGGTCATGTTGGCGAAGAGCCGGATGTTCTGGAAGGTGCGGGCGATGCCGGCCTGGGTGACCAGGTGCGGCTTGGGCGGCAGGACGGTGTCCTTGTACTTGACGGTGCCCTCGGTGGGGACGTACAGGCCGGTGAGGCAGTTGAAGAAGGTCGTCTTGCCGGCGCCGTTGGGTCCGATGAGGCCGACGATCTCGCCGGTGTTGACGGTGAGGTCGACGGAGCGTACGGCGGTCAGGCCGCCGAAGCGCATGGTGACACCCGTGGCGTCGAGGACCGTCGTGCTGGTGGTTGCGGTGGTGGTCATGGCGGTCACGCACCTGCCTTCGCGACGCCGGTCGCGCCCTCGGGCAGCGGCTTGTCCTCCGGTACGTCGAGCTGTCCGGTCTCGTGGAATTCGAGCTGCTTCCTGCGGTCGGCGACCAAGCCCTCGGGGCGGAAGCGCATGAGGAGCATGAGCGCGACACCGAAGAGGAGGAGCTGGTACTCCGCCATGAACTGGAGCTTGGCCGGGATCAGGTAGAGCAGCGCGGCGCCGATGAGCGGGCCGCTGATGGTGCCCATGCCGCCGAGGATGACGGCGGCGAGCAGGAAGGCCGAGTTGGGCGGCACGGAGCCGGCGAACTGGTACTGCTCGGGCGTCACGCTGTAGGAGACGTGGGCCTGGACGGTGCCGGCGAGGCCGGCGAGCGCGGCGCCGAGGGCGAAGGCGAGGAGCTTGAGGCGG
Organism: Streptomyces sp. enrichment culture; assembly: GCF_964272895.1. GTDB lineage: Bacteria > Actinomycetota > Actinomycetes > Streptomycetales > Streptomycetaceae > Streptomyces. Next base: position 1,894,216 of record NZ_OZ186832.1, on the reverse strand, counting down.
AAGCCGTTGATGCCCATGGCGGTGGCGGCGGTCTCGTCCTCGCGGATGGCGACCCAGGCGCGGCCGATGCGGGATTCCGCGGAGCGGCGGAAGACCAGCACGACGACGGCCGTGAACAGCAGCATCAGCAGGTAGTAGTTGCCGGAGCGGGTGAGCTCGTGGCCGAGGACGTTGTGCGGCAGGCCCAGGTTGAAGCCGAAGATCTCCAGGTCGGGGATGTTCGGGATGCCGTTGGAGCCGTTGGTGACGTCCGGTCCGCTGTTGCCGTTCAGGTTGTTCATGGTGATGCGGAAGATCTCACCGAAGCCGAGCGTCACGATGGCGAGGTAGTCGCCGCGCAGCCGCAGGGTCGGTGCGCCGATCACCACGCCGAAGATCAGCGAGGCGGCCGCGCCGGTGAGGACCGCCGCCCAGAACGGGAACTCCACGCCGATGGTCGACTGGGGCGAGCCGGAGACCAGGGCGGCGGCGTAGGCGCCGACGCCGAGGAAGGCGACGTATCCCAAGTCAAGGAGGCCGGCGAGGCCGACGACGACGTTGAGGCCGAGAGCGACCGTGGCGAAGATCAGAATGTTCGCACCGATCAGGGCGAACTGATCGTTCGACTGAGTGAACGGGAAGCAGATCGCTGCGACGAACGCGGCCGCCATGGCCACGTTGCGGTGCTTGGCGGTCAGTGCCGACAGGCGCTTGAGGAGACCCGCGCGGGTGACGGCGGTGAAGCCGAAGCCCGCGATGATCAGGAAGCCGATGAAGAGCTCGGAGTACTCGGTGCCGATGCCGAACGCGAAGACGTACAGGCCGACGCCGAAGCCCGCGGCGATGATCAGGATCTCCGCCCAGGAGGGGAGTTCCCCGGCACGGCCCGGCTCGGGGGCCTTGAGCGCGTGGCGCAGGCGGACCCAGAGGTTGGGGTTCGGGTCGTGGGCGTCGTGGGGCAGGTCGGCGGGCAGGCCGAGGGCGCCGATCACGGCGACCAGGGCGCCGATGCCGGAGACCCAGGCGCCGGGTTCGAGGTTGACGAGGCCGCCGAGGGCGTCGCTGATGGCTCCCATGGCGTACCCGGTGGTGCCGAGGACACCGAGGGCGGCGAGCCGGACGGGGCTGTTCTTGCCGCCGGGGGTGAGCCAGCCCAGGCCCCGGATGCCGTAGCCGGCGAGGGCGAAGAGCAGCGTGAGCAGTGCCCCCACGAGCGTGAGCACCTGAAGGCCGCCCGGGTAGCCGGTGACGGTGAGGTTGCCGGGGAACTCTCTGGTCCAGGTCCAGGCCAGGAAGGTGCCGGTGAGGGCGACGGCCGAGCCGAGGACGGTGAGGGCGCGTGCCGCGGTCGGCGGCAGCGGGATGATCGGAGCGGCCTCGGTGGTGGAGACCTTGGTGGTGTCGGTGGTGTTGGTCATGGGTATCACGCCCGATCCGCGACGCGTTCGCCGAGCAGGCCCTGCGGCCGGAAGAGCAGGACGAGGATGAGCAGGGAGAAGGCCCACACGTCCTTCCAGGCGCCACCGCCGAACAGGTCCATGCCGGGGATGTCGCCGATGTAGCCGGTGGCGAGGGACTCGGCCACGCCGAGGACGATGCCGCCGAGCATGGCGCCGTAGATGTTGCCGATGCCGCCGAGGACGGCCGCGGTGAACGCCTTGAGGCCCATCAGGAAGCCCATGCGGAAGCCGACCTGGCCGTTCTTGAGGCCGTAGGCGACGGCGGCGATGGCGGCGAACGCGGCACCGATGGCGAAGGCCATGACGATGATGCGGTCGGTGTTGATGCCCATCAGCTTGGCCGTGTCGGGGTCCTGGGCGGTGGCCTGCATACCGCGGCCGGAGCGGGTCTTGGTGACGAAGAACCCGAGGGCGACCATGCAGAGCGGGGCGGCGATCAGGACGAACACGTCACCGCGCTGGATGGTGGCGCCGAGGATGTCGAATGCCTCGCCCTCGAACTGTGGGAAGGGGTGGTCCTTCTTCGCGTCGGGGTACCACATCCACACGACCTGCTGCAGGACGATGGACAGACCGATCGCGGTGATCAGTGGTGCGAGCCGTGGCGCGGTGCGCAGTGGCCGGTAGGCGAAGCGTTCCGCCGCGGTGGCGACGGCGACGGAGACGATGATTCCGCCGATGATCATGAGGGGGACGGCCGCGCCGAGGCCGAAGCCGTCGGGGAGCACGAGCCAGACGGTGAGGGCCCCGAAGCCCCCGACCATGAAGATCTCGCCGTGGGCGAAGTTGATGAGCTGGACGATGCCGTAGACCATCGTGTAGCCGATCGCGATGAGTCCGTACATCGCGCCGAGGATGAGTCCATTGGCCAGCTGTTGCGGCAGTTCGTTCACCGCAGGGCCTCCGTGGAGTGGTTCGGATATGGCGCCGCGCGGGAGCGCTGGATGGGCGCTACCCGCGCGGCCTGGATCAATGTGTGAGTGGGGGTCTCTTACTCGTCCCCTGGTCAGCCCACCTTGGGGGAGGCGCTGTACTCGGGCGCCCACGCGCCCTTGGTGACCTTGTAGGCGGTCATCAGCGTGTTGGTGGTGTCACCGAACTCGTCGAAGGAGATGGTGCCGGTGACGCCGTCGAACTTGACCTTGGCCATGGCGTCCAGGACCGCCTTGCGGCCGTCGGACGGGAGCTTGCCGTCGTTGCCCTCGACCGCCAGCTTGACGGCCTCGATGATGGCCCAGGTGGCGTCGTAGGTCAGACCGCCGTACGCCTCGTAGGCGTCCTCGTAGTTCTCGGCCTCGTAGTTCTTGATGAACTCCTTGGCGGAGTCGAGCTGCTCGACGGGCTTGCCGACGGAGGTGGCGAGGTCACCCTCGGCCTTCTTGTTCAGCTTCGGGTATTCACCGGAGTAGATGCCGTCGCCGCCCATGAGCGGGATGTTCTGGCCGCTGTCCTTGAGCTGCTGGCTCAGGGGCGCGGCGGCCGGGTACTCGCCGCCGTAGTAGAGCGCCTCGGCACCGGTCTTCTTGATCTTGGCCACGACGGAGTTGAAGTCGCGGTCGTCGGGGTTGATGTGGTCGCTGCCGACGATCTTTCCGCCGAGCTTGGTGAAGTTCTCCTTGAAGGAGGCGGCCAGGCCCGCGCCGTAGGTCTTCTGGTCGTCGATCAGGTAGACCCTCTTCTTGCCGGCCTTGTTGTAGAGGTACTCGGCCGCGAAGGCGCCCTGGATCTCGTCCGTGGTGGCGGTGCGGAAGAACGTCTTGAACTGCCGGACCGAGTTGCCGGTCTTCCAGCCGTCGCCCTGGGTCAGCTCGGTGCCGGTGTTGGCGGGGGAGATCTGGGTGAGGCCGGCGTCGTTGAACGGCTTCTGCATCTGCTGGGAGACGCTGGAGTTCAGCGGGCCGACGACGCCGAGGACGTCCTTGTTGCTGATGAACTTCTGGGCGTTCTGCTGGCCGACGGAGGGCTGGGCCTGGTCGTCGAGGGGCTCGATCTTGAACTCGATGCCCTTGACGTACTCCTGCTTGTTGGCGGTCTTCGCGGCGAGATCGGCAGAGTTGCGCATGCCGAGGCCGAGGGCCGACAGGTCGCCGGTCAGCGGAGCGTCGAGGCCGATCACAACAGTGGTCTTGTCGCCGCCGCCACTGCCGCCGCCGTCGTCGTCGCGCGACCCACAGGCGGTCAGGGTGAGCGATCCCGCCGCGAGGGCGGCGGTGATGGCTATGAGCGAACGTTGACGCACGAGTCAGTCCTTTCCCTGGCACGGCGGTTCCCCATGGAACGCGCCGAGTCGAGCGCTGGACCGAAGTGGCTTCGAATCCGGTGGCGCGGTGACTGGCGGTGACTCTAGGCGCGTCGACGGAAATGCAGGAGTGGTCTGGCCAAGGCTGTGACGCTCTTGTTATGCCGCGGAGTATCGGAGAGCGCGACACCGCGGGTGGTAGGGGGGAATTCCGGCCGGTTCGCGCTGTCCGCATAGTGAGAATGCGCAGCGTGCGCCTTGAAGGAATGCAGCACCGTTTCTTTGTTTTGGTACTGACGCGACTTGTTGCCGGAGGCTACTGGGGGCCGGAGAGGGGCGGGGAGTATGCCACGTTCGGCCCGAAAAGGAAGCCCCCATGGAGCTTCGGATTCCGCTTTCCTTGATTGCTTGTGAATTACGCAGGGTTACGGGCGCGAAAGGGAGTCCGGCGTTCTGGGGCACTTTTCCGTATTCGATCACCAGGTGGGGGAATCGCACCCGCGCATTGCGAACGATCCGGTGACCGTCCGCGTCCGCGGTGTGGGGGCCGACGGCGCGTCAACCGCCTTCGGACGGCGGGTCGTTGACGCGGGGTGGCGGGCCCGCCGGGCTTCGACGGGGCCCGTCGGGCTGCGGTGAGACGCCGAAGGGGCGGTCGCCTCTTGGCGACCGCCCCTTGGTGTCCGGGAGTGCCGGGTGTCCGGGTGTCCGGGATCCGCAGCGCCGGTCGGCCGGCGGCGTTCCCCTGCGGGAGTCGGCCGGCGGCGTTGCGCTACGCCGGTCAGCCGGCGGCGCCGACCTGCTCGGCGTCCTTCGGGCCGACCTCGCGCAGCAGACAGGTCAGCCGCGCGGTGCACACGCGCCGCCCCTCCTCGTCACTGATCACGATCTCGTACGTTGCCGTCGACCGGCCCCGGTGCACGGGCGTGGCCACGCCGGTGACCAGGCCGGAGCGCACCCCACGGTGATGGGTGCAGTTCAGGTCGACACCGACGGCGATCTTGGAGACGCCGCCGTGCAGCATCGAGCCGACCGAGCCGAGCGTCTCGGCCAGCACCGCGGAGGCGCCGCCGTGCAGCAGACCGTAGGGCTGGGTGTTGCCCTCGACCGGCATGGTGCCGACGACCTTCTCGGCGGACGCCTCCAGGATCTGCACGCCCATTCGCGTGCCCAGGTGCCCGGCGGAGAACAGGGCGGGCAGGTCGACGCCGAGGGAGGCGTACTCGTCGATGACCTCCTGCGGGAACTTCACATGCTGCTGCTCGCCCATGGGTGCGGCTCCGTTCGTCCGATCAGTACGGCTACCTTGACTGAGCGAACGCTCAGTCGGTGGCCGATTGTTCCAGACGGACCACGACCGACTTGCTGGCCGGGGTGTTGCTGGTGTCCGCGGTGGCGTCCAGCGGCACCAGCACATTGGTCTCCGGGTAGTAGGCGGCGGCACAGCCCCGCGCGGTCGGGTAGTGCACGACCCGGAAGCCCGGCGCCCGGCGCTCCACGCCGTCCTTCCACTCGCTGACCAGGTCCACGTACGCACCGTCCGCGACGCCCAGCTCCCGCGCGTCCTCGGGGTTGACCAGCACCACCCGGCGGCCGCCGCGGATGCCCCGGTAACGGTCGTCCAGGCCGTAGATCGTGGTGTTGTACTGGTCGTGCGAGCGCAGCGTCTGCAACAGCAGCCGTCCCTCGGGCAGTTCGGGGTACTCCACCGGCGCGGCGGTGAAGTTGGCCTTGCCGGTGGCCGTGGGGAAGCGGCGCTCGTCGCGCGGGGCGTGGGGCAGGGTGAAGCCGCCGGGGCGGGCCACGCGCGCGTTGAAGTCCTCGAAACCGGGGATCACGCGCGCGATGCGGTCGCGGATCGCGGCGTAGTCCTTCTCGAACTCCTCCCACGGGGTCCGCGAACGCTCGCCCAGCACCCGGCGCGCCAGCCGGCACACGATCGCCGGCTCCGAGAGCAGATGGCGGCTCGCGGGCTCAAGGCGGCCGCGGGAGGCGTGCACCATGCCCATCGAGTCCTCGACGGTGACGAACTGCTCGCCGCTCGCCTGGAGGTCGCGCTCGGTGCGGCCGAGCGTCGGCAGGATCAGGGCACGCGCGCCCGTGACGACGTGCGAGCGGTTCAGCTTGGTGGACACGTGCACGGTCAGCCGGGCGCGGCGCATGGCCGCCTCGGTGACCTCCGTGTCGGGGGAGGCGGCCACGAAGTTGCCGCCCATGGCGAAGAAGACCTTCGCCTCGCCGTCGCGCAGCGCCTGGATGGCGCGGACGACGTCGAAGCCGTGCTCGCGCGGGGGAGCGAACCCGAACTCCTTCTCCAGGGCGTCCAGGAACGCGGGCGCGGGCCGCTCGAAGATGCCCATGGTGCGGTCGCCCTGCACATTGGAGTGACCGCGCACCGGGCACACACCCGCGCCGGGGCGGCCGATGTTGCCGCGCAGCAGCAGGAAGTTGACCACCTCGCGGATGGTCGGCACGGCGTGCTTGTGCTGGGTGAGGCCCATCGCCCAGCACACGATGGTGCGCTGCGAGGCCAGCACCATCTCCAGGGCCCGGTCGATCTCCGCGCGCGTGAGGCCGGTCGCGGCGAGCGTCTCGTCCCAGTCGGCGGCGCGGGCGGCCGCGGCGAACTCCTCGAAGCCGTGGGTGTGCTCGCGTACGAACGTCTCGTCGATCGCGCCCTCGGTCTCCAGGATCAGCTTGTTCAGCAGGCGGAACAGGGCCTGGTCGCCGCCGATGCGGATCTGCAGGAACAGGTCGGTGAGCGAGGCGCCGGCGGTCAGGCCCTTGGCGGTCTGCGGGTTCTTGAACTTCTCCAGGCCCGCCTCGGGCAGCGGGTTGACGCTGATGACCCGCGCGCCGTTCGCCTTCGCCTTCTCCAGGGCGGAGAGCATGCGCGGATGGTTGGTGCCGGGGTTCTGCCCGGCGACGATGATCAGGTCGGCCTGGTAGAGGTCGTCCAGCAGGACGCTGCCCTTGCCGATGCCGATGGTCTCGCTGAGCGCCGAGCCGGAGGACTCGTGGCACATGTTCGAGCAGTCCGGCAGGTTGTTCGTGCCCAGCTCGCGCGCGAAGAGCTGATAGAGGAACGCCGCCTCGTTGCTCGTACGGCCCGAGGTGTAGAAGACGGCCTCGTCGGGGGAGGAGAGGCCGGCGATCTCCTCGGCGACGATGTCGAAGGCGCGCTCCCAGGTGATCGGCTCGTAGTGCTCGCCGCCCTCGGGCAGATACATGGGGTGGGTGAGCCGGCCCTGCTGGCCCAGCCAGTAGCCGCTGCGGTCGGCCAGGTCGGCGACCGAGTGCGCCGCGAAGAACTCCGGGGTGACCCGGCGCAGGGTGGCCTCCTCGGCGACCGCCTTCGCGCCGTTCTCGCAGAACTCCGCCTTGTGCCGGTGGTCCGGCTCCGGCCAGGCGCAGCCGGGGCAGTCGAAGCCGTTCTTCTGGTTGACGCTGAGCAGTGTCAGCGCGCTGCGCTTGAGACCCATCTGCTGCTGGGCGACGCGCAGGGTGTGCCCGATGGCCGGAAGCCCCGCCGCCACATGCTGCGGGCCGGCGACCTGGGGCGCGTCCTGGACAGGATCGGCCTTGGGCGGCTTCGTTGCCATCGCACGGTCTCCTTCGACTGTGGCTGTGAGGTACGTCTCCGATCCTCGCACGGGGGACTGACAGGGGAAGGGGGCGGGCGGGGTGAGCGGGGGGAGGGGCGGGCCGGTGTCCGCGGGGGCCGGGCGGGGGTGACCGGCGGTGCGCGGTGGGGTGGCGGTGAGGGGGCGGGCCGGGATGGTGGCTGGGGGCGGGGTGGTGAGCGTGCTGGCAAAAGTGACCGCGAGCGGGCGTCTGGGGCGGGCCCAGGGGACGGCGAGCGTGCGGCGAGTCGGCCACGAGGGGCGGGCCGAGGTGGCGGCTGGTGTGCGGGCGGGGCGGGCGCGAGGGGGCGGTGGGCGGATCTCGGGGCCCGCGGCCGTGGCGGAGACGTCGTGCCGGTTCGCTGGGGACCGGAGTGTCAGTGGGGCGTGGCAGGATCGGGGGCGTGGCAGAGACAGCACCGAAGCAGACCGACAAGACCTCCGGCGGCGACCGTCCGCGGCTGATGCTGATGGACGGGCACTCGCTGGCCTACCGCGCGTTCTTCGCGCTGCCCGCGGAGAACTTCACCACCGCGACAGGCCAGCCGACGAACGCGATCTACGGCTTCGCGTCGATGCTGGCCAACACCCTCCGTGACGAGTCGCCCACGCACTTCGCGGTGGCCTTCGACGTCTCCCGCAAGACGTGGCGCTCGGAGGAGTTCGCCGAGTACAAGGCGAACCGCTCCAAGACCCCGGACGAGTTCAAGGGGCAGGTCGAGCTGATCGGCGAGCTGCTCGACGCGATGCACGTCTCCCGCTTCGCGATCGACGGCTACGAGGCGGACGACGTCATCGCCACCCTCGCCACCCAGGCCGAGGCCGAGGGCTTCGAGGTGCTGATCGTCACGGGCGACCGCGACAACTTCCAGCTGATCACCGACAACGTCACGGTGCTGTACCCGACCAAGGGCGTCTCGGAGCTCACCCGGTTCACCCCGGAGAAGGTTTTCGAGAAGTACGGCTTGACGCCCGCCCAGTACCCCGACTTCGCCGCCCTGCGCGGTGACCCGTCCGACAACCTCCCCGGCATCCCGGGCGTCGGCGAGAAGACGGCCGCGAAGTGGATCAACCAGTTCGGTTCGTTCGCCGAGCTGGTCGAGCGCGTCGACGAGGTCAAGGGCAAGGCGGGGCAGAACCTGCGCGACCACCTGGAGGCGGTCAAGCTCAACCGGCGGCTCACCGAGATGGTGCGCACGGTGGAGCTGCCGAAGACCGTCGCGGACCTCGCGCGCGTGCCGTACGACCGCAAGGCCGTCGCCATGATCCTGGACACGCTGGAGATCAGGAACCCCTCGCTGCGCGAGCGGCTGCTCGCCGTCGACCCGGGCGCCGAGGAGGCCGAGGCGGCCCCGGTCGTCGCCGAGGGCGTCGAGCTGGACGGCACCGTGCTGGGCACCGGCGAGCTGGCCGGGTGGCTCGCCGAGCACGGCACCGGGGTGCTCGGTGTGGCCACCGTCGACGCCTGGGCGCTGGGCTCCGGCTCGGTCGCGGAGATCGCGCTGGCCGCGCCGGACGGTGCCGCCGCCTGGTTCGACCCGTCCCAGCTGGACGAGGCCGACGAGCGGGCGTGGGCGGCCTGGCTGGCGGACGAGACGCGTCCCAAGACGTTCCACAACGCCAAGGGCGCGATGCGCGTCTTCGCCGAGCACGGCTGGAGCATCGCCGGCGTCACCATGGACACCGCACTCGCCGCCTACCTGGTCAAGCCCGGCCGGCGCTCCTTCGACCTGGACGCGCTGTCCATGGAGTACCTGCACCGCGAGCTGGCCCCCGCGGCCACCGCCGACGGTCAGCTGGCCTTCGGCGCGGACGACGGCGCCGAGGCCGAGGCGCTGATGATCCAGGCCCGCGCGGTCCTCGACCTCGGCCAGGCTTTCGAGAGCCGTCTGGAGGAGGTCGGCGCCGCCGAGCTGCTGCGCGACATGGAGCTGCCCACCTCGGCGCTGCTCGCGCGGATGGAGCGGCACGGCATCGCGGCCGACCGCGCCCACCTCGAGGCGATGGAGCAGATGTTCGCGGGCGCCGTGCAGCAGGCGGTGAAGGAGGCGCACGCGGCGGCCGGGCACGAGTTCAACCTGGGCTCGCCCAAGCAGCTCCAGGAGGTCCTCTTCGGCGAACTGGGCCTGCCCAGGACGAAGAAGACGAAGACCGGCTACACCACCGACGCCGACGCGCTGGCCTGGCTCGCGACCCAGACGGACAACGAGCTGCCGGTGATCATGCTCCGCCACCGTGAGCAGGCGAAGCTGCGGGTCACCGTCGAGGGACTGATCAAGACGATCGCCACCGACGGCCGGATCCACACGACGTTCAACCAGACCGTTGCCGCCACGGGCCGCCTCTCGTCGACGGACCCCAACCTGCAGAACATCCCCGTCCGCACCGACGAGGGCCGGGCCATTCGCCGCGGCTTCGTGGTCGGCGAGGGCTTCGAGTCCCTGATGACCGCGGACTACAGCCAGATCGAACTGCGCGTGATGGCCCATCTGTCCGAGGACGAGGGCCTGATCGAGGCGTTCACCTCCGGCGAGGACCTGCACACCACGGCCGCCGCCCAGGTGTTCGCCGTGGAACCGGCCGCGGTGGACGCCGAGATGCGCCGGAAGATCAAGGCGATGTCCTACGGCCTGGCGTACGGCCTGTCGGCGTTCGGCCTCTCCCAGCAGCTGAACATCGACGCGGGTGAGGCACGCGCGCTGATGGACGCCTACTTCGAGCGCTTCGGCGGCGTGCGCGACTATCTGCGCCGCGCCGTCGACGAGGCACGGGCGACGGGCTACACGGCCACGCTCTTCGGCCGCCGCCGCTACCTCCCCGACCTCAACAGCGACAACCGCCAGCGCCGTGAGGCGGCCGAGCGCATGGCCCTCAACGCGCCGATCCAGGGCACGGCGGCGGACATCGTCAAGATCGCCATGCTCAACGTGGACCGTGCGCTCCGCGAGGCCGACCTGAAGTCCCGCATGCTCCTCCAGGTCCACGACGAAATCGTCTTGGAGATCGCCCCCGGCGAGCGCGCCGCGGCCGAGGAACTCGTCCGGCGCGAGATGGCGAACGCCGTCCAGCTCCGCGCTCCCCTGGACGTCTCGGTGGGCCTGGGCCCGGACTGGGAGTCGGCGGCGCACTAGCGGGACACAACGGGGACCGCCCGGCCGGCCGACACCCCCGTCGGCCGGCCACCCGGCATCCAGGTCGGCCGCCCGGCATCAGGTCGGCCGCCCGGTATCCGGGTCGGCCGTCAGGTACGCAGGTCAGCTGTGCCGGCACCCACGTCGGCCGCCCGGTGCCCAGGCCGGCTGTGCCGGCACTCAGGCCGGCTGTTCCGGCACTCAGGTCGGCTGCCCGGTGCCCAGATCGGCTGTGCCGCCCGGCACCGTGCCGACGGGCCGCCCGACGCCCCCGAACCCCTCCCCACCCCCGGAAGGCCGTCACCCGCGTGGCCCCCGCGGAAAAGCAGGCGGGGGCCGTTCGCCCTGAGGATGCGGGCATGGGTATACGCATGCTCAACCGCCGGCCGGCGCATCCGCCGCTCGCGCCGGTCCCGGCCTTCGCGGTCGGTGCAAGCACCGCCCGTATCGTCCTCGGCCCGGCGGAAGCCGTACGGCTCGCCGCGGTGGACCTGGGGCGCGCGATCTGCCGATGTCGGCCAGTGCTCGCGCTCGGCCGATGCCTCCCTCCCGGCGTGCTCGGCGGGGTCCGATCCGCCGACGCCGAGGAGCGCACGGGGGAGACCGCCCCTTGGCGGGTGTGGGCCGACCTGGCCCGCGGCTACTTCGCGCTGCTGCTGACCCTGCTGCCGCGCAGCCGCCCGGCCGGCACCCTGACGGTGTTCGTGGCGAGTGTCCCCGCCCTCAGCGGGCCGCCGGACGGCTCGGCTCCCTGCTGGTCCGGCTGGGAACCGGGGCCGGGCGCCACACCCTGACCGCACCCGCGTACAGCAGTACGCCCAGCAGCGTTCCCGCGCCCGCCCCGAAGCACAGCGTCGGGACGAGCTCCCACGGCTTGGCGGCGGATCCCCAGTGGGCCCACCACCGCGCCGCCCGCTGCACCGCGGCGACCAGCGCACAGCCACCGATGAGGAGACCCGCCGCCCATCGGTCGCGCGGGGACAGCGACGGCACACCCACCGGCTCGGCCGCCGGCATACGCCGTAGGGCCCGCAGCAGGAACACGGCGATCACCGCGGCGGCGACCGCGGAACCGCCGTACTGCAGGTACCAGTACAGGGGCGAGCCCGCGAACTCCCGGCCGAGCACGGGGAAGAGCCGCATGCCCCACCGGTCGAGATGGGTGAACGCGTCCCACACCACGTGCGTGAGCGCGCCGAGCGCGGCGGAGGCGTACCACCACGCCACCGTCCTCGCCCGCACACGGGCGCGGGGCGCCCCGCAGCGCAGCAGTGCGGCCGGGCCCTGCTGCCGGGATCGCGGCAGCAGGGCCACCAGCGGTTCGCGCACCAGCAGCCACAGGCCCACCAGCGCCCAGGAGATGAGCACATCGATCGTGAACACCCCGGGGAAGGAATGCGTCACATCGCCGAACTCCATCGCACCGGGCAGCACACTTGCCGCGTAATAGGTCAGATCGGGTGCGAACGTACCCGCGATCAGGACGGACGGTACGAACGCTCCTCGGCCGGTTCCGTCGCCGCGCACAAGGGGCAGCACGGCCGCCGCATGGCTCAAGGTGAACGGCAAGTGTGCTCCCCGTGATGAAAGTTGAGCGAGTCGTCGCCCGGTGGTCGTCCGGGCAGTTCAGTATGCGTGAACCGGTGTGAACGAACGGCCGCCGACCTGGGCATACGGACATGGGTCGACATCATGTGGCCAACCGGTGAAAACGGAACACCAACCGGTCCCCCCGTCGAGGAACTTGTCGTAGGGTCACCTGGGGCCATATGTCGGAGGGTGCGACCGATCGGACGCGCGCATCCGGAAGTGCAAACGAACAAAGCGCTGAAAACGGACGCCGATGCAACCGCCCCCGGGCCTCGGCAGTCACATCAGTGGCGGGAACAACAGGCAGAGTCGGGCGCTCGGCGCCCACAGGAGGGGTTCACTTCATGGCGGCGCAAATCAGCAGGCGTCTGCGCAAGGGAGCGGCCACGACCGCTGTGGCCGCGGCAGCGGTCGCGGCTCTGTCCGCGTCCCAGGCTCCCGGAGTGACGACCGACGGCGAGGTCAGACAGACCACCGCCGACTCCCAGCCCACACCCGATGTCAGCGCCGACGACAGCGCGACCGGCAATTCGCCCTATTACACGGACCTGCCGCCGCTGAACACCCCGGCGCCCGCGCCCACCGCGTCGGGCACCCCGCTGGGCACCGGCAGCGCCGAGGCCGGCATACCGGCGACGGTCCTGGACGCGTACAAGAAGGCCGCGGCCCGGCTGAACGCGTCCAAGCCCGGCTGCAACCTGCCCTGGGAGCTCCTCGCCGCCATCGGCAAGGTGGAGTCCGGCCAGGCGCGCGGCGGCCGCGTGGACGCCACCGGCACCACGACCAGCCAGATCCTCGGCCCGCAGCTCGACGGCAACGGCTTCGCGCTCATCAAGGACACCGACGACGGCGCCTACGACGGCAACGCGAGTTACGACCAGGCCGTCGGGCCCATGCAGTTCATCCCCTCCACCTGGGAGTGGGCGGGACGCGACGGCAACGGCGACGGTCTGAAGGACCCCAACAACATCTACGACGCCGCACTCGCCGCCGGCCACTACCTGTGCCGCTTCGGCTGGGACCTGTCCAGCCAGCAGGACCTCGACCGAGCGATCCTCAGCTACAACAACTCGCGGGACTACCTGAACACGGTCCTGTCGTGGCTGGAGTACTACCGCAAGGGCACCCACGAGATCCCCGACGGCACGGGCGCGCTGCCCGCCGACCGCAGCGACAACAGGCCCGGCGGACGCCCCGTTACGCCGCCGTCCGCGCGCCCGGACCCGAAGCCGTCGCCGACCCGGCCGAGCCAGAGGCCGAGCGACAAGCCGAGCGACAGGCCGAGCGACAAGCCGGGCGGCGGTACGCCGACCCCGAACCCCACCCGCCCGACGACACCGCCGGTCCCGACGATCCCGCCGGCCACGCCCACCGACACCGTTCACCACCTGGAGGACGCGGACACGCCCAAGCTCACCGCGACCGCGGGCGACGCCTTCACCCAGCGGATCAGCACCAGGGCGGAGACGCGGTCCGGCGAGGCCGTCGGCAAGGTGCGCGTCCGGTTCACGATCACCGGTGACACCGACGCCACCTTCACCGGCGGCGAGAACGTCGCCACGATCGTCACCGACGGCTCCGGTGTCGCCGCCGCGCCCGTGCTGCGCGCCGGGGAGAAGACCGGCACGTTCACCGTGCGGGCCACCGTCGTCGGCCGGTCGGTCCCCGGTGTCGACTACACCGCCACGGTCACCGCCCGCGCCGCCGACACACTCACCCGCGTCGGCACAGCCCCGCTGACCTGCCCGGCGGGCGGCGAGTTCGCCGAACAGGTGCAGCTGAAGGCGACGTACAAGGGTGCCGTCGCGGACCGCGTCGCGGCCACCGCGACCCTGATCAAGTCGGCGGAGGACCCGACCGAGAACGACAAGGGCCCCTACTTCAAGGACGCCGAGGGCAAGCCCGTCCGCACCCTCGCCGGCCTGGAGACGGGCGCCGACGGCCTGCTGACGCTGCCGAAGCTGTACGCCGACGACGCCGCCGGCACGTATCTGCTGCGCATCACCACCACCGGCGGTGCCACACTCACCGTCGAACTGACGGTGGAGGCCACCGCGTCGCCGTCGCCGACCCCGACGACCGGTGAGACGACGAGCCCCTCCCCGTCGGCGACCGCCTGACCGGCCGCGCACATCACCAGGGCGCCCCTTCCGCTACGGCGATGGGGGCGCCCTCGTCCGTGCGCACCGACGTGTTCTCATCTCGGCGGCCCGTTGCTACGGTGCCCGGACCTGACGGTATGTCAGCTCGATCGAACGTCCCCGCCGCCGGGAGGCCCGCATGCGCGCCCTCATCGCCGCCGCGACCGGTCTCGCCCTCGCGCTCGCCGTCGTCCTCGCCCTCACCGCCCTCGGCTCACCCGCCGGCGAGACGTCCGACAAGCCTCTGCTGACCACGGTCCCCGCCCGCCCGTAGCCGCCCCGAGGGAGGCCGAGATGCGCCGCACGTCCGGACTGGTCCTGCTCGCCCTCGCCGTGTTCTTCGCCGCCCTGTCCCCGCTGCTGCGCTGGTACGCCTTCCCGCGCCTCGCCAAGGTCCCGCCGCACCAGTACCAGGACATGGTGCTGGAGGCCGAGGACGCCACCCTCCTCGACTACGGCACCATGAAGGCGCGCAAGGTTCCCAAAGTCACCATCGTGCAAACGCTCAAAGGGAACGTGGAGGCATCCGAGCGGATCGAACGAACAGCGGGCCGGGATGTGGTCGTCTGGGACACCCTCTCCTACGTCCAGGGACCCGACGGCCGGATGGTCTCCCGCATCCCCGAGCGCTACATCTTCGACGCCCACACCCAGGAGCCCGTCCACGTCACCGGTGAGATGGTCGACGGCGATCCGGTCAGACGCGAGGGCATCGAGTTCAAATGGCCGTTTCTGACCGAAAAACGGAACTACGAGTACTTCGACGCCCAGACTCGCACCTCCGCACCCATCCACTACCGAGGCACCCGCACGTTCCGGGGCCTGGACGTCTACTACTTCGAGCAGACCGTCCCCTGGACCCAGGTGAAGTTCCCCCGGACCATGCCCGTCGAGGGCATCACCCCCGAGTCCGTCGCCGCCACCGGCACCACCCGCTGGTACACCACCGTCCGCCGCTTCTGGGTAGAGCCCGTCACCGGCGCCCCCGTCTACGGCGAGGAGATCCACCAGGAGGAACTGCGCGGTGGCACGCTGCTCGGCGACCGCGACAGGGTCACGGCGTTCGCCGGGCACGTGAAAATGCGCGAGGACTACATCGAGCACACGGTCGATCTGGTCAGGTCCCAGCGCATGCTCGTTCTGCTGCTCGTCTCGTACCTGCCCTGGTCGTTCCTGACGCTCGGCGTCCTTTTGTTCGTTCTCGCCCTGTGGCTGGAGGCACGCGGCCGGCGTCCGTCGCGAGCGGCGCCGGACACGGCGGTGACGACGGAGCCGGTCGGCGGCTGAGCGGTCAAACGCCCAGCGGCTGAGCGTTCGAGCGCCACGTGGCTGAACGGTCACGCGTCCAGCGGCTGAGCGTGTGAACGGCTCAGCGCCTGAGCGCCGCGTTGGTGTGCCGGGTCGGCTGCGCTCCGGCCGGATCCTCGGGCCACGGGTGCTTCGGGTACCGGCCGCGCAGCTCCGCCCGTACAGCCTTGTAGCCGTCCCGCCAGAAGGAGGCCAGATCGGCCGTCACGGCGGCGGGCCGTCCGGCGGGCGACAGCAGATGCACCAGGACCGGCACCCCGGCGAGTTTCGGAGAATCGTCCAGCCCGAACATCTCCTGGAGCTTCACCGCGAGCACCGGCCGCTCGGGGTCCGTGTAGTCGATCCGGATTCTGGACCCGCTCGGTACGGTGATCCGCTCCGGCGCCAGCTCGTCCAGGCGCGCCGCCTCGCCCGACGCCCAGGGCAGCAGCCGGCCGAGGGCTTCACCGGCGTCGATCCGCGCCAGGTCCGCCCGCCGCCGGGCCCGGCTCAGCTCCGGCTCCAGCCACTCGTCCACGCGCGCGTGCAGCGATGCGTCCGAGACGTCCGGCCACGGGTCCCCCAGGTGCAGCCGCAGGAACGCCAGCCGCTGCCGGAGCACCTCGGCGTCGGGGGACCAGCGCAGCAGACCCAACCCCTCCTGCCGCAGCCCCTCCACAAGCGCCTCGCGGACGAGCGCCGGGCCGGGGTCCCTCAGCGGGCGCACCGCCACCTCGATCGCCCCGAGCCGTTCCACCCGGCGCGCGACGACGTCCCCGTCCGCCCAGAGGACTTCCTCGGCCTCCGAGCGCAGCGGTGCCGCCGCGGACCGGGCCGTGTCCTCGTCGATCACGGCGGCGAGCTGCACGCGCGCGTGCCCCCTGCCGACGGGCCGGTCGGCCACGGCGATCGCCAGCCACGGGCCACCGCGCAGCGCGGAGCCGTCGGGCAGCTCGGCGCGGGCGCCGGACGCCATGAGGTAGGACCCGCCGTCCAGCCTGGCCACGCGCTCGGGGAAGGCGAGGGCCGCGACGACCCCGGCGACCCGGTCGTCCCCGGTGCGGGAGCCGGCCTCAGGCCCGTCCCCGGCGGGGAAGCCCCCCTCGGGCGCGGAGGGCGTCTCGCCGACCGCGGCCCGCAGCCGCCGTACCTCCGCACGCCACCGTGCGGAGTAGGCGTCACCGCCACGCCGGGCGGCGCGCAGAGCGCCCGCGAGGTCGTCGCCGTACTCCCGAGGCGCTTCCTCGGACAGCAGGGCCACGACCTCCGCGCCCGCACCGGAGGTGTCCAGCAGCGCCCGTCCGAGCCTTGGGTGCAGGCCCAGCCGCGCCAGCCGCAGGCCCCGCTCGGTGGCCCGCCCGGCCGCGTCCACCGCGCCCACCGCCGTCAGAGCGGTGCGTGCCGCCGCCATCGCCCCGGCCGGCGGCGGGTCGAGCAGCGCCAGCCCGGAGGCGTCCGGATCACCCCAGCACGCCGCCTGGAGGGCGAATGCCGTCAGGTCGGCCACCTTGATCTCGGGGGAGGGGAACCGCGGCAGACGCGCGTCTTCGGCCTCCGCCCAGCAGCGGTAGACCGTGCCCGGAGCCTCACGCCCGGCACGCCCCGCCCGCTGCCGTCCCGCGGCCTGTGAGGCCCGTACCGTCGTCAGCGCGCTCAGCCCGCGCGCGTGGTCGACCCGTGGCTCACGCGCGAGGCCCGCGTCCACGACCACCCGTACGCCGGGAACCGTCAGCGACGACTCCGCCACCGCCGTGGCCAGGACCACCCGGCGCCGCACACCCGGCGAGAGCACCGCGTCCTGAACGGCTGCCGGAGCCCGGCCGTGCACCTGGAGCACCTCGACGTCCCCCAGATCACCGAGCTGCCCGGCGACCCGCGCGATCTCACCCACTCCGGGCAGGAAGCACAGCACGTCCCCCTCCCGCTCGGCCAGCGCCCGCCGCACCACCGACGCCACATGGGTCAGCAGCGCGGGATCCACCCGCATGCCGTGCGGCGGCCGCACCGGACGCGCGGGCGGCGCCCACACCACCTCCACCGGGTGCGAGACGCCCGGCGCCTCCACCACCGGCGCATCGCCCAGCAGCCGCGCCCAGCCCTGGGCGTCCGTCGTCGCCGAGGCCGCCACCAGCCGCAGCTCGGGGCGCAGGGCCTCGCGCACGTCCCACAGGAAGGCGGCTGCGGTGTCCGCGTCCAGATGCCGCTCGTGGCACTCGTCGAGCACCACCACGTCCACGCCCGTCAGCTCCTGATCACGCTGCAGCCGCTGCAGCAGCACACCGGTCGTGACGACCTCCACGCGCGTGTGCCGTCCCACCACCCGCTCACCGCGCACGGTGTAGCCGACGCTGTCGCCGGCCTTCTCGCCCAGCAGCCATGCCATGCGCCGGGCCGCCGCGCGGGCCGCGATGCGCCGGGGTTCGGCCACGACCACCCGCCGAGCGGGCCCCTCGCCGAGCAGTCCGGCCAGGGCGAGCGGCACCAGCGTGGTCTTGCCCGTGCCGGGCGGCGCGACCAGCACGGCGGTGCCGTGGCCCTCCAGGGCGTCGTCCAGACCGGGCAGGGCGCTGCGGACGGGCAGCGCGTCCAGGGCGTCGTAACGGATCACGGTTCTCAGTCTCGTACGAGCGCGAACGATCAGTCGATCAGTCTCGTGAGCAGACGACCAGTCTCATGCGCAGACGACGACCAGTCTCATGCGCAGACGACGACCAGTCTCATGCGCAGACGACGATCAGTCTCGTGCGCAGACGAGGATCGGCCTCATGCGCAGGTGACGATCGGCCTCATGTGCGGTCGATCAGTCTCGTGTGCAGACGAAGATCGCCGTGCCGGGGATCAGATTTCCGCGCAGGGGTGACCAGCCGCCCCACTCCGCGGTGTTCCACGCGGGCCACTCCGGCTCCACGAGGTCCACCAGCCGGAAGCCCGCGGCGACGACGTCCCGCACCCGGTCGCCGATCGTCCGGTGGTGTTCGACGTAGACCGCGCGGCCGTCCTCGTCCTGCTCGACGTAGGGCGTGCGGTCGAAGTAGGACCCGGACACGCTCAGGCCCTCGGGGCCGGGTTCGTCGGGGAAGGCCCAGCGGATCGGGTGGGTCACCGAGAAGACGAAGCGGCCGCCGGGCCGCAGCACCCGGTGGACCTCGCGCAGCACCTGGACCGGGTCGGCGACGAAGGGGAGCGCCCCGTAGGCCGAGCACGCCAGGTCGAAGGAGGCGTCCGCGAAGGGGAGGGCGCAGGCGTCGGCGCAGACCAGGGGGAACGTTCCGCCGATGCGCAGCGCGTGCTGGAGCTGGCGGTGGGAGAGGTCCAGGGCGACCGGGCGGGCGCCCTGGGCGGCCAGCCAGCGCGAGCACTGGGCGGCGCCGGCACCGATCTCCAGGACGTCCTTGCCCTTGAGGTCCTCCGGCGGCCCCAGCAGCTCCGCCTCCACCTCGTCCAGGCCCTCGGGACCCCAGACGAAGCGGTCGTCGCCGAGGAACGTGCCGTGCTCGGTCTGGTACTCGTCGGCGTTGCGGTCCCACCAGCCGCGGTTGGCCCGGGAGCTCTCGGCCGCGCCGGCCTCCCGCCGGGTGGCCTCCGGCTCGGCGGCGTACTCGGAAGAAACGGGCTCTTGGATGATCGGCTCCCTCGTCGTACTCTTCCGTCCAGCCTCGTCCCGGTGGCGTCACAAGAGGGGCGCCCCGAGCCCTGCGTGGCCTCAGAAGACAGGAATTGTGCCGGGTATGCGGTGTTCCGCCCCGGGTGTGCGCCTTCGCGCATTGACCCTGCCCGGCTGCCCCCGTATGCTACAAGTTGCGCTGCGGGCCTGCGCACCTCAGACGTAGCAGGCTGCGCTCGCATCTGTTGTATGTCCCCTCGGTTGTCGAGGCGCACCACCGGTTTCACCAGGTGGGGCGCTTCCTTGGCTGTCCGGCTTCTGCAGAGCGAAACGGGCTCCCGGCGTAGCAGTACCTACGACTTCAATGTCCGTACCGGAGCCCTTTCCCACATGACGAGCAGCACCGAGACCACCGCCACCACCCCGCAGGTAGCGGTCAACGACATCGGTAACGAGGAAGCCTTCCTCGCAGCGATCGACGAGACGATCAAGTACTTCAACGACGGCGACATCGTCGACGGCGTCATCGTGAAGGTCGACCGGGACGAGGTCCTGCTCGACATCGGTTACAAGACCGAAGGCGTGATCCCGAGCCGCGAGCTCTCGATCAAGCACGACGTCGACCCCAACGAGGTCGTCGCCGTCGGTGACGAGATCGAGGCCCTGGTCCTCCAGAAGGAGGACAAGGAAGGCCGCCTGATCCTCTCGAAGAAGCGCGCCCAGTACGAGCGTGCCTGGGGCACCATCGAGAAGATCAAGGAAGAGGACGGGATCGTCACCGGTACCGTCATCGAGGTCGTCAAGGGTGGTCTCATCCTCGACATCGGCCTCCGTGGCTTCCTCCCGGCCTCCCTGGTCGAGATGCGCCGCGTTCGCGACCTCCAGCCCTACGTGGGCAAGGAGCTCGAGGCCAAGATCATCGAGCTGGACAAGAACCGCAACAACGTGGTCCTGTCCCGCCGTGCCTGGCTGGAGCAGACCCAGTCCGAGGTCCGCCAGACGTTCCTCACGACCCTCCAGAAGGGTCAGGTCCGCTCCGGTGTGGTCTCCTCGATCGTCAACTTCGGTGCCTTCGTGGACCTGGGTGGCGTCGACGGTCTGGTCCACGTCTCCGAGCTGTCCTGGAAGCACATCGACCACCCCTCCGAGGTTGTCGAGGTCGGCCAGGAGGTCACCGTCGAGGTTCTCGACGTCGACATGGACCGCGAGCGCGTCTCCCTGTCGCTGAAGGCGACCCAGGAAGACCCGTGGCAGCAGTTCGCCCGCACCCACCAGATCGGCCAGGTCGTGCCCGGTAAGGTCACGAAGCTGGTTCCGTTCGGTGCGTTCGTCCGCGTGGACGAGGGCATCGAGGGTCTGGTCCACATCTCCGAGCTGGCCGAGCGCCACGTGGAGATCCCGGAGCAGGTCGTCCAGGTCAACGACGAGATCTTCGTCAAGGTCATCGACATCGACCTCGAGCGCCGCCGCATCAGCCTCTCGCTGAAGCAGGCCAACGAGTCCTTCGGTGCCGACCCGTCGGCGGTCGAGTTCGACCCGACCCTGTACGGCATGGCCGCGTCCTACGACGACCAGGGCAACTACATCTACCCCGAGGGCTTCGACCCGGAGACCAACGACTGGCTGCCGGGCTACGAGAAGCAGCGCGAGGAGTGGGAGCGCCAGTACGCCGAGGCGCAGGCCCGCTTCGAGCAGCACCAGCAGCAGGTCATCAAGTCCCGCGAGGCCGACGCCGCTGCCGCGGCCGAGGGTGGCGAGGCTGCGGCTCCGGCCGCGACCGGTGGCTCGTACTCCTCCGAGGGTGGCGACAACTCCGGCGCCCTGGCGTCGGACGAGGCGCTCGCCGCTCTGCGCGAGAAGCTGGCGGGCGGCCAGAGCTGATCGCTCGCCGCTCGGCCTAGCCGCTGATGTGAGGGGCCGCACCTTTCGGGGTGCGGCCCCTTCGTCGTGCGGTTCTCGGGGTGTCGCGCAGTGCCCCGCAGCCCTTGAGGGCGTTGTCGTTGATCTCGGGAATGAGTACCGGCTGTGCCTCGTTGTTCACTGTGAACACGAGGAGGAGCGGTCACTGTGCTTGATCCGCAGGATTTGTACACGTGGGAACCGAAGGGCCTGGGCGTCGTCGACATGGCGCTCGCCCAGGAGTCCGCCGGCCTTGTCATGCTCTACCACTTCGACGGATACATCGACGCGGGTGAGACCGGCGACCAGATCGTCGACCGGCTCCTCGACGCGCTGCCCCACCAGGTCGTGGCGCGCTTCGATCACGACCGGCTCGTGGACTACCGGGCCCGTCGCCCGCTGCTGACCTTCCGGCGCGACCGCTGGACCGACTACGAGGAGCCCACGCTCGCCGTACGCCTGGTCCAGGACGCGACCGGAGCGCCGTTCCTGCTGCTGTCCGGACCCGAGCCGGACGTGGAGTGGGAGCGCTTCGCCGCCGCCGTGGAGCAGATCGTGGAGCGGCTCGGTGTCCGGCTCGCCGTGAACTTCCACGGCATCCCCATGGGCGTCCCGCACACCCGGCCCGTCGGGCTCACGCCCCACGGCAACCGCACCGACCTGATCCCCGGCCACCGCAGCCCCTTCGACGAGGCCCAGGTGCCCGGCAGCGCGGAGTCGCTGGTCGAGTTCCGCCTCATGGAGGCCGGTCACGACGTCCTCGGCGTCGCCGCGCACGTCCCGCACTACATCGCCCGGTCCGCGTATCCCGACGCGGCCCTGACCGTGCTGGAGGCCATCACGGGGGCCACCGGACTCGTCCTGCCGGGCATCGCCCACGCGCTGCGCACCGACGCCCAGCGCACCCAGACCGAGATCGACCGGCAGATCCGGGAGGGGGACGAGGAGCTCACCGCGCTCGTGCAGGGCCTTGAGCACCAGTACGACGCCGTCGCGGGCGCGGAGACGCGGGGGAACATGCTCGCCGAACCCGTGGACATCCCGTCGGCGGACGAGATCGGGCGGGAGTTCGAGCGGTTCCTGGCGGAGCGGGAGGGAGACCTCTGAGGCGACCGGGGCGGCGGGGGGAGCGCTGTGCTGGCCCGCGTGAGGCGAGTGGGCGGGGGCTGCTGAGGGCTGCCGGTGGTGGTCGTCGGGTCCTGTCGGGGCTGCGGTACGGGCCTACGGTCGTACGGGACGGCCGTACTGCCGTATTCCTGTACCGCCACGCCGTATCGCCGTACCGCCGTACCGCCGTACCGGCGCCGTGCCGTCGGCTCCGCCGGTGCTGGTGCGGGGGGCCGCGGTGGCAGGCCCTAAGCTTCCGCTCATGCTGACAGTGGGCCTGACCGGCGGTATCGGTGCCGGCAAGAGCGAGGTGTCGCGGCTGCTCGTGGAGTGCGGAGCCGTACTGATCGACGCGGACCGTATCGCGCGCGAGGTCGTCGCACCGGGGACGCCCGGCCTCGCGGCCGTCGTCGACGCCTTCGGCAAGGACATCCTCGCCGAGGACGGCGGTCTCGACCGGCCCAAGCTGGGCTCCGTCGTCTTCAGCGACCCGGAGAAGTTGGCCCTGCTCAACTCCATCGTCCACCCCCTGGTCGGCGCCCGTTCCCGTGAGCTGGAGGAGGCGGCCCCCGCGGACGCCGTCGTCGTTCATGACGTGCCGCTGCTGACCGAGAACGGGCTGGCGCCGATGTACGACGTCGTCATCGTCGTCGACGCGGCACCCGAGACCCAGCTCGACCGGCTCGTACGGCTGCGCGGCATGTCCGAGGGCGACGCACGCGCGCGTATGGCCGCCCAGGCCACCCGAGAGCAGCGCCGGGAGATCGCCGACATCGTCATCGACAACGACGTGCCGCTTCCGGAACTCCGTCGCCGGGTACACGAGGTGTGGGAGGACCTCGCGGAGCGGGCCCGCGCTCGTACGAGCCGGTCCTGACACGCCCCGCGGGGTGCCGTCGCGGCGAGGCGGAGGGACGGGCGGGGAATAGCGCTGTCCGCCGCGGGCGTTGGACGCTGCAGCGTGGGAAGGACTGTGCCGTGCCCGAGATCAGCGGTTCGACCGGACGTACTCCGGAGACGCATGTCATCGACTTCCGTGCCGCTGAGCAGCTGCTCGCCGCACGGGACCCCAGGGGCGCGGTGAAGCTGCTCGACCGGGTCATCGCCGCGCACCCCGAGAACACGGCCGCCCGGCTGCTGCGTGCGCGCGCCTTCTTCGCGGCGGCGCAACTGCGACCCGCCGAGCTGGAGTTCACCGTCGTGCTGGAGCGGGAGCCGGACAACGCCTTCGCCCACTTCGCCCTTGCCCGCACCTATGAACGCCAGGGGCGCCCGGACCAGGCCAAGCGCCACTTCCGGCTGGCTGCCGCGCTCGATCCGAACCCGCAGTACCTCAAGGCGGCCCGCTTCGACGCGTGACCGGGTCGCGGGAGTGCGGGGACGGTGACGGCGTCGCCCGGCGTCCGACAGGTGGATCCGGCCCGTGATCGATGGTTCACTGTGCGTGCATCGGGGGCGTGCGCATGCCTCGGCGGACCGCCTCCGGTCTCGATCGGTTGCCTCATCGTGGCGCACTCACACGAACGAGTGAACGAGCGCGGGGTGGGGAACGGCCGTGCCGGCGTGGGCCGTTGGACGGGCATGAGGCTGGACATGCGAGACGGATACGAAGGTACGGGGCCGGGCGCGATCACCCCCGACGGCTGTGCGGTGGAGCTCTACTCCCGGTTGCCGATCGGGGACGAGCCGGAGATCGTCGCCGGGGCCGTCCCGGCAGGCGCGCACATCCTGGAGCTGGGCAGCGGAGTGGGGCGCATGACGCACCCCCTGGTGGAGCGCGGCTTCACGGTCACCGCGGTGGACGAGTCACCGGAGATGCTCGCCCGGGTCCGCGGGGCGCGCACGATATGCGGCTCCATCGAGGACCTCGACCTGGGCGAGACGTTCGACGTGGTGCTGCTCGCGTCGTTCCTGGTCCACGCCGGGGACGTCGAGGTGCGGCGCGGGATGCTGCGTACCTGCGCACGGCATGTCGCCGACGGTGGCTGTGTGCTCATCCAGCGCGAAGGGGAGGACTACCACACGAACCTGCCGCGCGAGCGCGTCGACCCCACCGGCTTCACCGTGCGCATGCTGTCCTCGGAGCCGGTCGGCGAGGGGGTCAACTCGGTCCGTGCCGAGTACGTCTTCCCCGACGCCGTGTGGACCCAGACGTTCCTGGCGCGTCCGCTGACGCAGGAGCAGTTCGAGGAGGCGTTGGCGGAGGCGGGGTTGAGAGTGGACAAGTATCTGACGCCGGACCGGATATGGGTGCGGGCCGTACCGGCGGTGCCCGCGGTGGAGGTGCGGGAGGGCTAGGGCTAGGGATCGTTCGGACAGCGCCTCGCGAGCGATGAGTTCTGGCCTCGGCGAGCGATGAGTTCTGGTAGGTGAGCGGGTCTGTCCCTGTGACAGAAGAACGGATCGCCTGTGCAGGAGAAGCTCATGTCCGAGACCACCGCCGCCGTCACCGCCGCCGATTCCCCTGCTGGACCCGCGGTCCGTGGTACGGGTGTCGCCGAGTCCGCCGGCACCCGCGGGCGCCGCGCTCGTATCGCCCTGCGTGGCCTGCAGATCGTGCTCACGCTCTTCTTCGGCATCGCGAGTGCCCTGCCCAAGCTCATCGGTCACTCGTCCGCGGCCGAGGTCTTCGACGAGATCGGCTGGGGCAGCGTGGGGATGTACGGCATCGGGGTGCTCGAACTGGCCGGTGCGGTCGCGCTGTTGGTGCCGGTGCTTCAGTCGGTGGCGGCCGTGGCGCTGAGCGGTCTGATGGTCGGGGCGTTCGTCTTCCAGCTGACCGTCTTCGACGGGGAGAACGCGGCGACCCCGCTGATCCTGATCGTGCCGCTCGCTCTGATCGCCTGGGCTCGGCGCAGCCACAACGCGGAGCTGCTTCGACTGGTCCGTCGGGGTGCTTGAGAGCCCAGGGCACCCGCCCGTACGTCAGCGGTCCCGAGGAGACCGACCGTCCGGGAGGAAGCCCAGGCCGCCGATGCCACGGAGCCGCTCCAGCTCGCGGCGGTCGCGCTTGGTGGGGCGGCCGGTGCCGCGGTCGCGGAGGCCGACGGGCGTGACGGCCTCGCGGGGCGGCGGGGGCGGGCTGTTGTCGACGTAGCACTGGGCGGCCACCGGGGCACCGACCCGCTTGCGGATCAGGCGCTTGACGACGACGACGCGTTCCCGGCCCTCGTGCAGGACGCGGACCTCGTCGCCGACGCGCAGGGAATGGGAGGGCTTGACGCGGTCGCCGTTCACCCGGACGTGGCCGCCCTTGCAGGCGGTGGCGCCGATGGACCTGGTCTTGACCAGCCGTACGGACCAGATCCAGCTGTCGACCCGTACGCTCTCACCGTTCGCCGGACCCGCCGCCTCGGCCGCGGCCACGGCAGCGGCGATCTTCGGGTCGGGCGGGGTGGCGCCGTCACCGGCGACGGCCTGCTGCGTGTCGTCCGCGTCCGAGGAAACCATGGCATCGACCTTAGCTCGCCAGGAGCCGAGACCTGGACTGCATTTCGACGCGGTGAGGGAGAGCTGCCGCCTGTGACGCGGCCCGGCAGGGCCCTGGGCCCTCCGGGGCGACGGGCCGCCCGGCCCTACCGTGGAACCATGACCCCCACCCCTGATCCCCACGACCGGAGCGACCTCCCACTGCCTGATCCCCACGACCGGAGCGACCCCCCACTGCCGGACCGCCCGCTCCTGAACGACCCCCCACTGCCTGACCGCCCGCTCCCGAACCACTCTGGCCCCTCCCACCCCACCGACCCCACGAACCTGCGTGCCCTCGACCGCCGCATCACCGGTTGTCGGGCCTGCCCCCGGTTGGTGGAGTGGCGGGAGGAAGTGGCGCGGACCAAGCGGGCCGGGTTCGCGGAGTGGACGTACTGGGGGCGGCCGGTTCCCGGGTTCGGGGCCGAGGATGCGGCGCTGTTGGTGGTGGGGTTGGCTCCGGCGGCGCATGGGGGCAATCGGACCGGGCGGATGTTCACCGGGGACCGGTCGGGGGACGTGCTGTATCAGGCGCTGTACGACGTGGGGCTGGCGTCGCAGCCGACGTCGGTGGCGGTCGGCGACGGGCTGGAGCTGTACGGGGTGCGGGTGACCGCGCCGGTGCACTGTGCGCCGCCGGAGAACCGGCCGACGCCCGGCGAGCGGGACACGTGCCGGGCGTGGCTGGTGCGCGAGTTGCGGTTGCTCAGGCCGACGGTGCGGGCGGTGGTGGTGCTGGGCGCGTTCGGCTGGCAGGCGACGCTGCCGGCGTTGGCGGAGGCGGGGTGGACGGTGCCGCGACCACGGCCGGCGTTCGCGCACGGGGCGCGGGTGAGCCTTCGGGACGGTGAGGGCGGTGACCCGCTCGCGCTCTTCGGCTGCTTCCATGTCAGCCAGCGCAACACCTTCACCGGCCGGTTGACGCCGGAGATGCTGCGGGAGGTGCTGGGCAGTGCGGCCGAGGCGGCGGGGTTGCGGCCGACGCGGTGAAGGGGGCGCAAGGCGGCGTCCGCGCCGGACAGGTGCCGCATCGCCGAGCGGTGGTCGGCGTCGACGCGGTCAAGAGCTGCCCACCCGGCGCCTGGCCTACGGCCGCCACTCGTACCGGATGTCCGGCTCCCGTTCCTCGTTGCGGCTGCCGTCGGTGTGCTCCACCGCGCGGAAGCCGTGACGTTCGTAGAAGCGGTGGGCGGGCTTGTTGACCTGGAAGGTCCACAGGCTCAGCCCCCGCGGAGAGCGCTCCTTGGCGAGTGCGACGAACCGGTCGCCGATGCCGCGACCGCGCCAGTCGGGGTCGAGATAGAGCTGCGCCATCTCCTCACCGTCGAGGACCATCAGCCCCACGATCACGCCCTCCGCCTCCGCTACCCAGGTCGTCCCCCGGGGCACGACGACATCGCGGAGGTAGGCGCGTACCTCGTCGTCGGAGTGCGGCCTTACGACGGTGGGCAGCGCGCTGTCGAAGGACCGCAGATACACCTCGGCCACGGCGTCCGCGTCGGCGGCGTCCGCCCGGCGCAGCGTGACGTCCGCCGGGTCCGGGACGACCGCCGTGGCCGTGATCTCCACGAGCTGGCCGCTGTAGCCGAGGCAGGTCACACCGAGCAGCGTGGAGGAGTGCGGTCCCGTGCTCAGGCCGGACGCCTCGACGACGTCCCACACGGATGTCAGCACCGAGGGCTCATGGGCGACCACGTACACCTCGGTGGCCACGACGTGGGCGAAACCGCTGCCCACGGCCCGCAGTTGCTCCCCGAGGTTGGCGATCACCTGCTCGGCCTGCCGTACATGGTCGCCCTCGCCGACCACCTTTCCGTCGGCGTCGACCGGCACCGAGCCCGCGAGGAAGGCGAGTCTGGTGCCGGCCTCGACGACGGAGGCATGGGAGTACGTGGGCGGCGGGAAGAGGGTGGGGACGGTGACGCGCCGGATCATGCGGGGCGGCTCCTCGTGAGCGTCGGACGGGTGGGCGTGTGGATGCTCGGCACGCCGACCCTCGATCCTCCGGGACGCGGAGAACCTTCGCACCTTCTTTTTGCGGCCGAGCAGGACTTGGGGATCGCGGGCGGCGAGGGAGCGGCCGTACCGGCATCGGCATCACTCGCGCACCGAGCCGAACCCCTTCTCCCGTAGCCGCCGTTCGCACTCCTGGGCCAGGTCGGGATATGCCGTGGAGACGGAGCCGCGTCCGCGGAGCGGCACGGAAATGCCTGCGCTTCTCGGCCGCCCGCCCTCGCCCCGGCAGCGCGGTGAGCGTGCCGGTCCAAACCGGTGGAGGCGGCCGACACCGCTCCCTAGGCTGCCCGTATGCCATCCGCCGACCGCGCCTTCCTCGACGCGACCGCCGACCGCCTCGCCGCTCTCCCCGCCGTCCGCGCCGTGGCTCTCGGCGGGTCCCGGGCGCAGGGCACGCACCGTCCGGACAGTGACTGGGACCTCGCCGTCTACTACCGGGGCCCCTTCGACCCCGAGGACCTGCGTGCCGTCGGCTGGGAGGGCGAGGTCTCCGAGGTCGGGGGCTGGGGCGGAGGTGTCTTCAACGGCGGCGCCTGGCTGACGATCGACGGGCGGCGCGTGGACGTGCACTACCGGGACCTCGACGTGGTCGAGCACGAGCTGGCGGAGGCGGAGGCGGGGCGGTTCCGGGCCGAGCCGCTGCTGTTCCATCTGGCCGGGATCCCCAGCTATCTGGTCGTCGCCGAACTGGCCGTCAACCAGGTGCTGCGCGGGCAACTGCCCCGGCCCGCCGCCTACCCCGACAAGCTGCGTGCCTCCGCCGCCGAGCGCTGGCACGGCACCGCCCTCGCCACCCTCGGCTACGCCAAGGCCCACCACGCTCCCGCCGGCCGCCTCACCGAGGTCGCCGGCGCCGTCGCCACGGCCGCCGCCCAGGCCGCGCACGCCCTGCTGGCGGCGCGGGGTGAGTGGGTGACGAACGAGAAGCGGCTGCTGGAGCGGGCGGGACTGCGGGAGGTGGACCGCCTGCTGAGCGGGCTGGAGCCCGATCCCGGTCGGCTGGTCGCGGTGGTGGAGGCCGTCGAGGCCCTGCTCGGCACACCTCCCGATCCCTTTAGTTCATAAAGAAAACCGCTGCACCGCCATCTGTCACACGCCGGAAACACGTTCGTACCTTCGTTTCCAAGAGGGCGCTCTACGGTGGATCACCCATCCCCGGAGAACAGGAGCCCCGTGTCGCGCCGCGCCGCCGTCGTTCTTCCGCCCTGGCTGGCCCACGCCCTGCGTGCGCAGAAGGGGCCGGTCCCGTGGAACGCGGTGCTGCGGGGAGCGTTGGCCGCCGGACCCCTGCTGGCGGCGGCCGTGCTGGTCGGGCGGGCCTCGGTGGGTGTCGTGGCGGCGATCGCGGCGATGCTGGCCGGGATCAACGACCGGCCCGGCAGCCGGCGTTCGGCAGTGAAGCGGCTGGGCGTGCCCGCGCTCGCGGGTGCGGCGGGGCTGGCCGGGGGGACGTACGCCGGGCAGTTCGCCGACGGGCTGGACGGGCGTGGCGGACCGTACACGGGGGCCTTCGCGCTGACGCTCGCTCTGCTGGTGCTCGGGCTGCTCGCCGGTTGCGCCAGTGCGGTGGGGCCGGTGGCGTCCGCCGCCGGTACGCAGGTGCTGGTCGCCGCGGCGGTCGGAGCCGGGATGCCGTTGCCCGAGAGCGGATGGCAGCGGGCGCTCGCCTTTCTCGCCGGCGCGGGGTGGCTCCTGGTGCTGCGGCTCGTACTGCCCACGCCCGGCTCGCTCGCCGGTGACTTCCGCTTCGACGGGGAGAGGGTCGCCGTCGCGCGGGTGTACGACGCGACGGCCGACCTGCTCGACGCGGCGGGGACCGCCGAGGCCGACGCCCGCCGTGCCGCCCTGACCGCCGCACTCGACCAGGCACAGGACGCCCTCGGCGGCCCCCGACTGCGCCGATTCGCCTCCTCCACGGCCGAACGGCGACTGCACGCCCAGTACGCCGCCGCCCTGCCGCTCGCCGAGGCGGCCACCGCGCTCGCGTGGACCGGGCGGAAGCTCACGCCCCGCGCCTCGGCCGGGCCCCGCCGCCTCGCCGCGGCCGTGCGCCGCGGCACCCATCCCGGCCCGCTGCCCGCGCCCCGCCGCTCAGGGCCCGCGCTGCGCGCACTGGACGACGCGCTGCTCGCCGCCGCCGAGGCATTCGACCAAGGGGACGGCGGCGATCTGCACACCCGCGCGCGCGGGCCGGCCGAGCTGGTCCGGACGGCGTTCGGGCCCGCCGGACGCGAGTACGGATTCCGGGTCGGGCTGTCCTTCGGAGCCGGCGCGGCCGTGGCCCAGTGGCTCCACCACGCCCAGTGGTACGGGGCCCACCCGCACTGGTACTGGCTGCCCGCGACCGCCGTCTTCCTCGTCAAACCCGACCTCGGGCCGCTGGTCTCCCGAGTGCTGTGCCGCGCGGCGGGCACCGTGCTCGGGGCGCTCGCCTTCGCCGCGCTCGCCGCCGTGCTTCCCCGGCCGGCCGGACTCGTGGCGGTCGTGGCGGTGTGCGGGGCGCTGATCCCCGTCGCCACGCGGCACTTCGCCGCCCAGACCGCAGTGGTGACCGTCCTGGTGCTCGCGCTGGTCATGGTGGGCGGTGAACCGCAAGCATCCGCCGGCCGCATCGGCGAGACCCTGCTGGCCTGCGCGATCGTCCTCCTCGTCGGCCATCTGCCGGTGCCGGGCGAGCGGGGCGGGGGTGTACGGGGGCGGCTCGCCGTGGCGGCCGAGGCGGCCCAGCGCTACCTCGCGCACGTTCTCAGCGGCTCCGACGACCGCGCCCGGCGCTGGGTCCTGCGCCGCGAGGCATACCGCACCCTCGCCGAGGCCCGCGCCGCCATCGCCCTCACCGCCGCCGAACTGCCCGCCCTCGCCCGCCACAGCCACGGCGCCGACGAGGTCGCGGCCCTGCTGGAGCGGCTCGTCGACACCGCCACCGCCTGCGCCGTGCACCTCGACGACACCGGTCGGCTCACGCCGCGCCACGCCCGCCGCCTCACCGAACTCCTGGACCGGCTCACGGCCCACCGGGCCCGCTCGGAGCTGCGGATTCCGGCTCCTGGCCAGGTGCGGCTTCCCGAGTGCGCTACCGGGTGACGGGGCTGGGGCTCAGGTTGCGGGGCGGGGGCGTTACGACGCAACGGTTGCGTCGCGACGGCTTCGTGGCGACGCAGCGGTCGTGTCCCGAGGGTAGAGTCGTAGCGACGCAACGGTCGCGTTCCGGCGGTCCCGCCCGTAGCGACGCAACGGTCGCGTCCCGAGGGCGGAGTCGTAGCGACGTAACGGCCCCGTTCCGACGGTCCCGCCGTAGCGACGCCACCGTAGCGTCCCCCCGCCCCCTCACCCCCGACCAGATGCGCAGTTCACCCCACACACCCCCACCACCCCGGCGTACGTTGGCGTGGTGAGTCAGTCTGCCGCCGACCTCCTCATCACCGGCTGCACGGTCCTCGTGCACGACGACAACGAGCAGATCGCGTTCCAGGAGGACGCCACGATCGCCGTACGGGACGGAGTGATCGTCTCCGTCACCACGGGGGACACCACGCCCGCGCCCCCGCCCGCCCCCACACCCCCGCCCGCCCCCACCACCCGCCGCACCGAGCACATCGACGCCCGAGGCCAGGTCGCCCTGCCCGGCCTGGTCAACTGCCACACGCACGCCTCGATGGTGGCGCTGCGGGGTCTGGCGGAGGATCTGCCGACCGAGGAGTGGTTCAACGAGGTGGTGTGGCCGGTCGAGGTCAACCTGACCGAGCGGGACGTGGAGCTGGGCGCACGGCTGGCGTGCGCGGAGATGATCCGGGGAGGCGTGACCTGCTTCGCGGACCACTACTTCGCCATGGACGCGGTCGCGGCGGTCGTCGCGGAGTGCGGGATGCGGGCGCACCTGGGGCAGGCGTACTTCTCGTCGCAGGGGCCGCAAGGGCGGGAGGAGTCACTGGAGTTCGCGCTGCGCCACCGAGGGGGCGCGGACGGACGTATCACCACCGCCCTCGCCCCGCACGCCCCCTACACGGTCACCGACGCCGACCTCGCCGCGACCGCCGAACTGGCCCACGAGCACGGCCTGCCCGTCCACCTGCACGCCGCCGAGAACCGCGACCAGGCGGAGGCCGGCCTCGCCCGCCACGGTGTCACCCCCGTCGAGGTCCTCGACCGCACCGGCCTCCTGGACACCGACCTGCTCATCGCCCACGGCACGGGCATCCTGGACCGCGACCTGCCCGTACTGGGGCGGGCGGGCGGCCGGGTCGCGGTGGCGAGTGCGCCGCGCGGGTATCTGAAGTTCGCGTGGCCCACCACGACCCCGGTGCGAGCCCTGCGCGCCCTCGGTATCCCGGTCGGGCTCGCCACGGACGGAGCCGCCTCCAACAACTCCCTGGACGTGTGGGAGTCGATGGCGCTCACCGCCCTGGTGCAGAAGTCCACCGAGGGCGACCCCCGCTGGCTGACCTCGCGCCAGGCCCTGCACCACGCCACCGTGCAGAGCGCCCAGGCCGTCGGGCTCGGTGACCGCGTCGGCCGGATCACCGCCGGTATGCGCGCCGACCTCGTCCTGGTGGACCTGTCCGGACCGCACACCCAGCCCGTCCACGACCTCGCCGCCACCCTGGTGCACAGCGCCCGCGCCTCGGACGTGACCACCACGATCGTCGACGGCCGGGTCCTGATGCGCGACCGCGAGCTGCTGACCATCGATGTGCCCGCGGTGGTGGGGGAGTTGAACCGGCGGCTGCCCGCGCTCGTGGACCGCGGGCACGGTAAGCGGATCCAGGAGTACGGCGCCTAGGCTGACCTCCATGGATCCCGCCGACGGCCTCATCGACCACCCGCACGACACGTACCGACGCCTGCGTGAGAGCGCGCCGGTGCACCGGATCACCGGCACCGACGGCAACCCCGCCTGGCTCGTCACCCGGTACGACGATGTGCGCCAGGCCCTCGCCGACCCTAGGTTCTCCCTCGACAAACGACATGCGGCGCCCGGCAACTACCAGGGGTTCGCGCTGCCGTCGGCCCTCGACGCCAATCTGCTCAACATGGACCCGCCCGACCACACCCGCATCCGCCGGCTGGTCGTGCGGGCGTTCACTCCGCGCCGTGTCGAGAGGTTGCGCGCCCCCATCCGCCGTACCGCCGACCGGCTGCTCGACGCGCTCGGCCCGCACGGCACCGCCGACCTGATCGGCTCCTACGCCGCGCCGCTGCCCATCACCGTCATCTGCGACCTGCTCGGCGTGCCGGACGGCCAGCGGCGGGACTTCCGCGGCTGGACCGACACCCTGGTGCATCCGGACCCCAGCCGCCCGCACGCCGCCAAGGAGGCGGTCGGGGGACTGCTCGGGTTCTTCACCGAACTGCTCGCCGCCAAGCGGGAGAAGCCCGCGGACGATCTGCTCTCGGACCTCATCGCCGTACGCGACGAGGGCGACCGGCTCAGCGAGGACGAACTGACCTCGCTCGCCTTCCTCATCCTCTTCGCCGGTTACGAGAACACCGTCCAGCTCATCGGCAACGCCGTCCTCGGGCTGCTCCGGCACCCCGAGCAGCTGGACCTGCTCCGCGAGGATCCGGCGCGGATCCCCGCGGCGGTCGAGGAGTTCGTACGCCATGAGGGCCCCGCCCTCCTCGCGATCCGGCGTTTCGCCACCGAGGACGTCACCCTCGGCGGCGTCACCGTGCCCGCCGGGGAGACCGTGCTGCTCTCGCTCGCCGCGGCCAACCGCGACCCCGCCCGCTTCCCCGACCCCGACCGGCTCCTCCTGGACCGCGACACCTCCGGCCATCTCGCCCTCGGCCACGGCATCCACTACTGCCTCGGCGCCCCGCTGGCCCGCGCGGAGACCGAGATCGCGCTGGCCGCGCTCCTGGACCGGTTCCCCGAGCTCGCCCTCGCCGAGCCCGAACCGCGGTGGCGTCCGTCGCTGCGCGCCCGCGGTCTGACGGCGCTCCCGGTGACGTACGCGACGGTGCGGGAAAAAATCTTGTGACGCGGCGATGAGTTCGGCCCCTCCTGCCGGTCACCACACGCAACGGGACCGTTGCACAGGAGGGGCCATGTCGCTTCCGCAGATCGTCTCGCGCGCCGAGTGGCGTGCGCGGCGCGAGGAACTGCTGCTCAAGGAGAAGGCGGTGACGCGCGCGCGGGACGCGCTGAACGCCGAGCGGCGCAGACTGCCCATGGTCGAGGTGGAGAAGGACTACTTCTTCGAGGGCGGCGACGGCAAGGCCACACTGTTCGACCTGTTCGAGGGGCGGGACCAACTCGTCGTCTACCACTTCATGTTCGCCCCCGAGTGGGAGGCGGGCTGCCGCAGCTGTTCCGCGTTCCTGGACCAGATCGGACATCTGGCGCATCTGCATGCCCGGAACACGTCGTTCGCGGCCGTCTCCCGGGCGCCGTACACCCGGATCCTGCCGTTCAAGGCACGCATGGGGTGGACGCTGCCCTGGTATTCGTCCTACGACAGTGACTTCAACCTGGACTTCGAGGTGACCCTGGAGCGGGAGGGCGAGTTGGTGGAGCGGCCCGGGGTGAGCTGCTTCCTGCGCGACTTCGACCGGATCTTCCACACCTACTCGGCCTTCGAGCGCGGCCTGGACGGACTCGGCTCGACCACGACCCTGCTCGACCTGACGGCACTCGGTCGGCAGGAGGAGTGGGAGGAGCCCAAGGGGCGCGCGTCGGTCTTCGGGGCGCCTGCGGGGAGCGAGAGGATCCGGTATCACGACGAATACGAGGACTGATCACGCCGAGTGCCGCGGCCGAGGCGCACCGTAGCCGGTATGCGTACGTTTCTGAGACGCGGCTCACATTCTGCGGTGGACGAGTGTCAACTATGTCTCAGTCCTGTCTCCGAGCGAGGCCCTTGGGCTTCCGCGGGCGTTAACTCATACAAGTACGACGCTTTGTGGAGGTGCAGGATGGTGAACGGGCGAAAGGTGCTCGAGCGCTTTCCCGCAGGCGGGCCCCGTGGCTCCTGGCCCGCGGAGGAGTTCGCGCACGCGCGCCGCATGGAGGGCCTGCCGGCCGAGGTCGTGATGGACCTGTCGACGGACACGTTCCTGGTGATCGTCCGCGGCGACGGGACGGACTGAGGGCGCCTGCGGTGGGCTCAGTCGGCCTCGGGTGCCGGCGGGCCGTTCAGCCGGGCTCGGGCGTCGGCAGTCGCGTGGTGAACTGCTCGGCCTGCAGGCCGTAGAGCTCGGCGTAGACACCGCCGGAGGCCAGCAGCTCGTCCGGGCTGCCGGACTCCACCAGCCGGCCCTCCGCCAGTACGTGCACCAGATCGGCGTGGCGGACGGACGCCAGCCGGTGGGTGATCAGGACGACGGTCTGGCCGGTGCCGGCCAGTGCCCGGATCCTGTCGAAGACCTCCAGTTCGGCGCGCGCGTCCAGGGCGGCGGTCGGCTCGTCGACGATCAGGATGCTTCCGCGCCGGTACGCCGCCCGCGCGATGCCCAGCCGCTGCCACTGGCCACCGGACAGCTCGTGCCCGCCGCTGAAGTTGCGGGCCAGCAGGGTGTCCAGGCCGCGCGGCAGATCCGCCACCACGTTCTCGGCGCCCGCCTGGGCTGTCGCGGCCGCCAGCCGTTCCTCGGTGAGGGGCGCGGCGGGGCGGCCGATCGCGACGTTGACCTTCGCGGTGAACGGCCACCGCTTGAAGTCCTGCGCGACCATGGCGATGCGCTCGGCCAGCCGCGCACGGTCCGCGGTCGCCGCGTCCACGCCGTCCCACAGGATGCGGCCCTCGTCGGGTGTGTAGAGCCCGGCGAGCAGTTTGACCAGGGTCGTCTTGCCGGACCCGTTCTCCCCGACCAGGGCGATGATCCGGCCCAGGGGCAAGGTGAGGCTGACGCGGTCCAGGGCCGGGCGGGCGGTGTCACCCGGGTAGCGGAACGTGACGTTCTCGAATCTGATCTCCCGTGGACGTTCCGGCAGCGCCACCCCGCCGACCGGGATCGCGCGCGCGGCCGCCTCCACGTTCAGCCGCTGGAGGTCGCCCACGAACAGGGCCTCCTCGTGCAGCTGGTTCACCTCCAGGACGAGGCTGTCCAGGCTGCCTGAACCGGTACGGATCGCGATCACCGCCGTACCCGCCACCGACAGCGCCATCGCGCCGGACAGCAGCAGGCCGCCGAGTGTCGCGTACGTCGCCACCGTGGCCAGGCCCGTCCACGCCGCCGCGATCAGCCCGGTCCGGGCCGCGAGCCGGGCCAGCCGGGCCTGTTCCGCCTCCGCGGTCTCCGACATCGCGCGGAAGTGGCGCAGCAGGAACGGGCCGACGCCGTGCAGCCGGATCTCGGGGGCGGCGGCGGGTTCCGTCAGCAGGCCCTGGAGCAGATAGCCCGCGCGCGCGTGCTGCACCCAGGCGTGGAAGGACTCGTAGCGGCGGCGAGCGTTGGTCAGCGCGCCCCACGCGCTCGGCAGCGTCATCGTCATCAGCAGCGGCAGCAGGGCCGGGTGCAGCACGGTGAGCACGCCGGCCGCGGCGATCAGCGAGATGATCGCGTTCACCAGCCGGGTCGCGTGCGCGATCATGCGCCGGGAGGCGGAGGCGCCGTACTGCGCGGTGTCCAGCAGCTTGTGGAAGGTGTGGTCCTCGATCGCGGCGAGCTCGACGGCGGCGGCGCGCTCCAGGTACCGCTCGGTGGCCAGCCGCTCCACCTTGGGCTCCAGGCGGCCGGTGGCGTACGTGGACGCCGCGCGCAGCAGGGCCCCGAGCAGCAGGACGGCGGCGATGGCGGTGAGCGCGGGGGCGGCGCCGCGCAACCGGTCCTCGATCGGGCCGCCGGTCATCAGCCGGGCCAGCACGCTGTTCATCGCCAGCAGACTCACCGCCTGCGCGACACCCCGGCCCGCCTCGGCGGCCAGCACGACCCGCGCGGCACGCCGGTCGGCGTGCCAGGCGAGGGTCACGCTGGCGCCCAGCAGGGACGGCAGCCGGGTGATCATCGCCCGGAAGCCCAGCTCCAGGAAGGCGTCCGAGTGCTGGTTCCATCCCGTGTCGTACCGCAGCGGCCCGCCGAACAGCAGCCGCTCCGACTCGGACGTGTCCGTCCGCCCCACGTCGTCCTTCCGTCCCGCCTTTCCCACCCGCCGACCTCCCCGTGACCGCTCGCCTGCGGAGGGCCACTATCGCGAGACGCGTGGGTGCTGGGGAGGGCGCGGGACCGGGGGCCGGCTGTGCGCGGGCGTGCGCCGGGCGGGGGCGGGGTGCGGGATGGGTCCGGGGTGGTGTTGGAAGTGCGGACGCGCCTGGGGTTGTAGCGGAGGCGCGGATTCGGCTGGGGTGGTGGGGGCGGGGGATGCGCCGGGGTGAACGTTGCCGCCCGGTCACGGCTCCCAAGTGACCGGGCGGCGGGCACTGCGGCGGCCCTACGCCGTGACCGGGTGCGACCAGCTCGGTGCGGTCCCCGTCAGCCGGCACAGGGCGAGGTAGAGGGGGATGGGCGGGGTGTACGGGAGCGTGCCCTCGGGGCGGTGGATGAGGCGCGGGGCGTCGGGGGCGACGGCGCCGCGGGCGTAGTGCGCGGGGGAGGGCCAGTCCAGGGCGTAGTCGGACTCGGAGGGGACGAGCCACCACCACTGGTCGTCGTCGGCGTAGACGCACCCCACGCGGGGCAGGCGCGGCATGAGCAGCGGGCCGAGCCGCGCGGGTATCACCACCGCGTCGCAGCCCAGCGGGGCGGTCATGCCCGCGGGTACGGACAGGGGCCGCGGTGAGGGGGTGGGTCGGGCGTCGCGCCCGAGGCGGATCAGCGTGTCCAGGCTGAGCACCCGGCCCGAGACGGCGGCACTCACCAGATCCTCCGCCCGGCGTCATGGCCGTAGCCCGTGCCGTGGCCGGGGCGGTGCCCGTGGGTCTCGGCTCGCCCGGCGTGATGGTCGGGGCCCTCGGCTCCGCCGATGCCGATGCCGATGCCGTGGCCGTGACCTGCGCCTCGCCGGGCGTCGCGGCCGTAGCTCTCCGCGTGCGGGACGTCGCGGCCGTAGCCCTCGGCGTGCGTGGCGCCGTAGCTCTCTATGTGCCCGTCGCCGTAGCTCTCCATCTGCTCGGCGTCGCGACCGAAGCCCTGCGGATGCCCGGCGTCGCGACCCAAGCCCTGCGCACGCCCGGCGTCGCGACCGAAGCCCTGCGCATGCCCGGCGTCACGGCCGAGGCCCTGCGTACGCCCCGCGTCGCGGCCGTATGCCTCCGCCTCGTCCTCCTCCTCGGAGTCGTCCTGCGCGGGCCCCGGCTTCGGGCGGGCGCCCCAGCCCAGGTCGCCGCGGGGCTCGTCGGCCGTCGTCTGACGCGGTACCTCCGCCCAGACCAGCAGCCCCGTGCCGCTCTCCTGGGCGCCCCAGGCACGGCAGAGGTGCTCCACGAGGAGCAGTCCCCGCCCCTGCTCCTCCTCCGTGCGCTGCGCACAGGGATGCGGCTCGGTGGGCGCGCAGCCCTCGTCGCGCACGGCTATGCGCACGATGTCGACGCCGTCCTGCAGCTCGCAGGCGACGACGGTGCTCGCCGTGTGCACGACGGCGTTGGTGACCAGCTCGGATATGACCAGGGCCGCGGTGTCACGGGTGTCCTCGCAGACCGCCCAGCCGGCCAGCCGTGCCCGCGTCAGGCGTCTGGCCTGCGCGGGAGAGCCCGGATGTGCGGCCAGCTCGAAGCGGAACCGGCGCTCTGGCCCGTCCCCGTGGGGAGCGGCTCCTGAGGCGGCGCCGAGGTCGTAAGAACCTCGCGCGGCGTCTGTTCCTAAGGGCGCGGACGGAATCACGCTTGCCACTATCTCCCCGCCGTGAACACTTGGCAAGTGTCACTCTGAAAATTGCAGAGTGCTGTGTGACGCGGTGGACGGCCGTGGCACACTGCTCGCAACAGCACGTCGAGCGGCGCCACTTGGGATCGCCGAGACCTCGGCCGGACATGTCCGGCCCGGCCTGATCTGTACGTCATGCGTCCGGATCCGACCGGTGTGACGGGCGTCGAAGGTGACGACCCGAGGTTTCGAACGGGTCTTCGGATGGCGCCGCAGGGCTGTCGGGAGTCTTCGGTGGAGGTGGAGGTGGAGGGTGAGCGAGCCGCGGTCCGCGCCGACGGTGGGACAGGTCGTCCTCGGTCGGCGCCTGCTGGACCTGCGGGAACGCGCGGGCCTCAAGCGTGAGGAGGCCGCCCGTGTCCTCCATGTCGCCCCGGCCACCGTCCGCCGGATGGAGATGGCCGAGGTCGCGCTCAAGATCCCGTATCTGCAACTGCTGCTGAAGGCGTACGGCGTACCCGAGGACGAGGCCGAGGCATTCGTGCGGCTGGCCGAGGAGGCCAACAAACCCGGCTGGTGGCAGCGGTTCCACGACATCCTGCCGGGCTGGTTCTCCATGCACGTCAGCCTGGAGGGGGCCGCGAGCCTCATCCGCGGCTACGAACCCCACTTCGTCCCCGGCCTGTTGCAGACCGAGGACTACGCGCGCGGGGTGATGCTCTCCGGCGCCGTCGGCCAGACCAGTCCGGACGACATCGAGCGCCATGTCGCCCTGCGCATGCAACGCCAGGAACTGCTCACCCGCGAGGGCGCCCCGCGGTTCTGGGTCGTGATGGACGAGACCGTACTGCGCCGCCCCGTCGGCGGCCCGGAGGTGATGCGTGCCCAGATCGACAAACTGCTCGACGCGACGAAGCTGCCCAACGTGACGCTCCAGGTCGTCCCGTTCGCCACGGGGCCGCACCCCGGAACGTACGGGCCGTTCGTGCTGTTCCGATTCGCCGTGCCCGAACTCCCGGACATGGTCTACAGCGAGTACCTGACCGGAGCCGTCTATCTCGACGCGCGTTCCGAGGTGGCCACCTACCTCGAGGTCATGGACCGCATGGCGGCGCAGGCCGCTACGGCACCACGCACGAAGGAGATCCTCCGGGATCTCCGCAAGGAGCTCTGAATGGATCGCATCAACCCCCAGTCCTCCCCGCGGATCCGCGGAAAGCGGATCTACAACGGCATGCCCGCGCGGGAGTTGGGCAGCGAGGGCTGGCACAAGCCGTGGAGCGGCGGCAATGGGGGCAACTGTCTTGAGGCGATGAAGCTCGCCGACGGCCGTATCGCGGTGCGGCAGTCCACCGATCCCGACGGGCCGGCGCTGATCTACACCTCCGCCGAGATGACGGCGTTCATCGAGGGCGCGAAGGCGGGTGAGGCGGACTTTCTGCTGTCCTGAGCGACACTTCCTGCTGTCCTGAGCGACTTTGTGCGCGAGCGCCTTTTAAACCCGGGCCCGAGCTGTTGTCCTGCGGAGCCGCTGTCTCATGGGGCGGTTGGCTCGGGCCGAACATGCAGTTGCGCGGCCACCCCGCCGAGGGTGACCGCGCAACGTCGTACAGGAAGCGTTACAGGTACGACCAGATCCGGCGAGGCGCGTCCACCAGGCGGCTCAGCGCCTCCACGCCGGCCGGCGGCTGCTCGGCCTTGTCCTTGTCCAGGTGCAGCCCGTACCAGATCTGCTCGATCGACGGCGGGCCGACCGAGAGGTTGCGCCAGACCGCCGTCGACGCCGGCTCCTCGCCGCTCTGCACCAGATAGGCCGCGGCCAGCGTGCCCGTCCGGCCCACGCCCGCGCCGCAGTGGACGAAGACCGGTCCGGCGGACGAGTTCACCGTGTCCATGAACTGCTTCACCTGGTCCGGCGTCGGCGTCTGGCCGTCCCGGATGGGCATGCGCACGACCTCCAGGCCCGCCTTCTCCGGTCCGGCGAGCTGGTGCGCGCTCAGCTTCTCGGCGCGCAGGTCCACGACGGTGGTGATGCCCATGTCGGCGAGGTTGCGGTAGCCGGTGGGGGAGGGCGCGGCACCACGCCACAGATGGCCCTGGGA
This sequence comes from Streptomyces sp. enrichment culture, assembly GCF_964272895.1. Classification (GTDB taxonomy): domain Bacteria; phylum Actinomycetota; class Actinomycetes; order Streptomycetales; family Streptomycetaceae; genus Streptomyces. The sequence continues at coordinate 1,853,827 of NZ_OZ186832.1, read as the reverse complement.
GTCGACCGGCTGGAAGTTGTGGACGCCCTGGACCGTCCGCGTGCCGGCCGGCGCCGGGACATCCGCCTTGGCCCACTGGTGGACGGCGAGGATGCCGAGCGTACCGACGGCCCACAGGGCCAGATAACCGATCACGACGGCGACCAGAGCCCGCACGACGCGCTTCTTGACGCTGCGCTTCGGACGGACCGGAACGGGGACGGTGGGGACGGGGGCGGTGGAGAGGGGATGGGTTTCGGCGGAAATGGTTTCGGCGGTGACAGCCATGAAGGGCCCAGGGGGCTAGGGGACGGGGAGATCTGTGGCATCGTAGCGTTGCCCGGCATGTCCGATAAAGATAGATATGACCTATCTCTCATTTCGGAATGCCTGCAGGGTACGAGTACCGCGCCGCGCACGTGGTACACGTACGGGCTGCTCCCGTCCCGTCCGCGGGCTGCGCCCGTCGCACGCGGGGGCTGCTCCCGTCACGCGCGCGCGGGCTGCCCCGTCCCCGCTCCTCCCGCTCCTTCGTGGTCCTCAGCGCCCGTACGCCTCCGCGTCGCCCATCCCCACCACCGTCAGGTGGGCCCGCTCCAGGCCCGTGTCCTCCAGGCAGCCGCGCAGCCGCAGGCGGTCGTGCTCGGTCAGCGCCGGCCGCACCACCCCGGCGAACACTCCGTCGCCGAGATCGCCCAGCGTCGCCTTGCTCAGCGGCACGGACGTGGAGTCGCGGCAGCCCTCCCACAGCTGCCGTGCGGCGAGGGCCCGGCGTTCCGGTGTCATGTCGTCGCCGCGTACGTCGATACGGACCAGTACCGACGTCGCGGCGGAGGCGTCCTCCGGCTCGTGCCGGGTCTGGGTCAGCTCGGCCAGGCCGACGACCAGCCCGCCCAGCAGGGCCGTGCCCACGGCGCCCGCGACCACCAGCCGGGCCGTCCGGCGGGGGGAGCGCCGGCCGCCCGGCGGCGGTATGTCGTCCAGGTCGGCGCCGACGGCGGGGTCGGGCGCGGCGAGCACCGCCAGCCGCCCGGCCAGATGCCGCTCCGCAGGCCGGGACGTCGACGCCGCGACCCGCTGCACCAGCCACGCGATGCCCGACAGCAGCACACCGGTGACCATCAGGACCGGCACGAAGACGAAGGTGCGCTCGGCGGGCTCGTCCAGCCAGCGGAACCGCGGCCCGCTCTCCTCGGCCCGCTGCCCCTGGCGCAGCCGCGCCAGTACGTCCCGCTGCCGCTCGGTGAACTCGCGCTGACGGCGGTCGGTGTCCCGGACCCGCTCCTCGATGCGCGACAGCCGCCCCAGCATCACCAGCCCGAGCATCAGCACCTCCACCACCAGCAGCACCACACCGCACAGCACCGCGCGCTGCCACTGCCAGCGGTACAGATACACGACGAAGTACACCGCCGCGCCCGCCGCGGCAGCAGCCCCGAAGGCATAGGCCAGCCGTCTCATCGGGGGCCTCCCGGGGGCGTGTCGGCACGGTGGACGTGTACGGGGGACGGGGGCGTGTCGACGTGCCAGTCGTGCCGGGGAGACGGGGGCGTGTCGACGTGCCGATCGTGCGTGGAGGTCGGGGGCGTGTCGACGTGGCGGCCGGGCGCCGGGGGCGGGGAAGCGTCGCCGGTGAGCCGGGTGGGGGTCAGACCCTTCGGGGGCTGGGCGTGTCTGCCGACGGGGTGGCCGTCCACCGGGGGCGACGGCGGTCCGGGGACCGCGTCCAGGTTTCGGCCGTCGACCGGGGCCGGGTGCGCGTCGGGGAATCGGCCGCCGTCGACCGGGCCGGGGCGCGCCTCGGGGAGCGGGTCGTCGGGCGGCGCGGCCTCCGCGCGCAGGTCGCCGGTCCTGCCGTCGAGGGTCAGCCGGGTGCCGGGCGGGAAGCGGTCCACGGCGTCCGTGGCGCCGACGACCGCCGGAAGCCCGAACTCGCGGGCCAGGACGGCGAGGTGGGAGAGCGGGCTGCCGGTCTGGGCGACGAGGCCGGTCAGCCGGGGGAGCAGCGGGGCGAGCGCGGGGTCCAGTGTGCGGACGACCAGCACCGCGTCGGAGGGGCAGGGCCCGGTGCCGTCCCAGGCCGTGCCGACGGCGCGCCCGCCGGACACGCCCCGGCCCGCGCCGGCGCCGGCCGACCCGTGCCGCTCCGCCCCGCGGCCCCGCGGCCGCTCGGCGACGATCGCGCCGTCCGCGGCGATCCGGAACGCGTCCGGCAAGGGGGCGGACAGCGGCCTCGGCACCCGCTCCCGTACGTCACCGGGGAGCGGACCGCCCTCCAGGGCCGCGATCAGCTCCGGCCACCGCAGCAGGCCGACCCGCGCGGGGTCGTCCAGCACGCCGCGCACCGCCAGTCGGCGCGCTCCCTCCCGCACCAGCCGCACCTGGAGCTCCTGCACCCACCGGATCCGCAGCCGCAGGGCCTCGCGGGGCGGCAGCGAGGGCAGGGTCGCGGGGCGTGGCGAGGCGGGGACACCACCCCGGTCGTAAGGGTCGTAAGGGCCGGCAGGTTCGCCCGGGTCCCGGCGGGGGCGTACGACGTCCATCGCGCCCGGAGTGGTCAGCGCCCGCACGCGCGCGTGGCCGTTGCCGGCGGGCCCGGTGGTCGGGGTCGCCGTGCGGGACGGGCCGCCGGAGCCGCGGTACGAGCTGTCGCTCACGCCCTCGACCGGGGGCAGCGGCGCCGACGGGAACGCCTCTGCGGTCCCCGACCCCGGTGGGAACACCTCTGCGGTCCCTGTCCCTGACGGGAACGCCTCTGCGGTCCCCGTCCCGGACGTCCGGACGCCAGCGTCGGGCCCGTACGGACCCGACCCTCCCGTCTCCCGCGGCAGGGGCTTCCCCCGCAGGCTCGGGGTGGTCAGGGCGAGGACCACCGGCTCGCTGCTGACGACCTGGTCGTCCGGCGTTCGCCGGGCCCGCGCGTCCGCCAGCGCGGCCAGGGCCGCTCCCGCGGCCGTACTGTGGGCCGCGTCGCGCAGCAGGGCACCCGCGAGGCTCTCCTGCGCGTGCAGGGAGACCAGCGTGGCGCGCGTCCAGCGCAGCGTGGCCACCAGCTCCGTGCCGGGCAGCTCGGAGGGCCGGGGTATCTCCGCGAGGCGGCGGTCGACGTCGGCGACGAGGTCCAGGGCGAGTCCGGGCAGCGCCCCCGTCAGCCGGCCCACCCGCCAGGCCGCGGCCAGCCGCCGCGCACCCGGCGCCGGGTTGAGCAGCGCCAGCCATCGCCGGCGGGGCGGCAGCGCGCCGAGCAGCCGTAGATCCGCGGCCGCCCGCCCGCCGACCGACGTCACGACCGGCACCGACCGCAGCAGCCGGCGCGGCGCGGTGCCGCCGAGGTCCAGCGCGGCGGCGAGACCGCGGGCCATCGGCGCCACCCACAGGTCCTCCTCCAGCGGGGCCAGCGGGTCGGGCAGCGTCTCCGCGACGGGGCCGGGGCCCAGCAGCCGGGCGCCACGCGGCGGCCGGGCGGCCATCGCCGTGATCGGCCGGCTCTGGAACAGCCACAGCCGGCCGTCCCCGTCGAATCCGAACTCGATGTCCTGCGGTCCGCCGAACACCCGCCGCGCCCGCCGCGCGAGCCGTGCCAGCCGGCCCAGTTCGGCGCGGCCGAGCAGCGGGCCGGAACCGGTGGACGCCGTCGTATCGGCCGGCGCCTCGACCCGCAGCAGCCGTCCGCGCGGGCTCAGCCAGTGGTCCGTACCCGCCAGCACCCCGCCGACCAGGGTGTCCGGCCCGCCGGGCACCGCGCTCACCAGCAGCCGGTCCGTTCGACCCGCGACGGGGTCGGCCCCGAACATCACACCGCCCACCCGTGCCCTGAGCATCGGCTGCACCAGCACCGCCATCGGCGCCCTCGTGCCGTCCGGCAGCTCGGCCGAGGCCCGCACGGCCCGTACCGCGGCGCGGAAGTCGGCGAGTCCCCGCACGTCCAGCACCGAGTCGAAGCGCCCCGCCTGGGACGACTCACCGGTGTCCTCCTGGGAGGAGGAGGACCGCACGACCAGGGGGCGTTCGCCTCCGTCGGAGAGTTCGTGCCAGGCGTCGCGCAGGGCGGGGGAGGCCTCGGGTACACCGGCCGGGATCACGAAACCGGGGAGTACAGGGAGTCCGGCGCGGGCCGCACGGGCGAGATTGGCGGCCTTGGAACCGGCCACGGCCGGGTCCGACGCGGCGGGCTGGTCCAGCGCGACGGCCACCGCGCCGTGCGCCGGCGACGACGCGCCGCGCGCGGCCGGGCCCCGCGGACCTTCTCCCTCGTACGCACCTTCTCCGTGACGTTCGTCGAGAGTCGTCATCGAGCACCCTCCAGGACCGACCGCCAACAGGGGGGACGCGCGGGGTTGGCCCTGCGCCTGACGGCGGAACGAAGGATGGGGCGAGCGCTGCCGAGCCGTTTCACGGGCTGCGGCGACGAAACACCTCCTGGGACCAAATGATCCCACTTACTCCAGGGGAACACCTCTGTTCGATGTCACATTCCGGCCAATTCGGGCTCGCCTGGAATTCGCTCAACTTTTACCCGTCGCAGGGCGTCGGCTCTTGCTCACCCGCCGCGTCTGCGTGGGGGCGTGGGCTCTCACCCGACGCGTCGGCGCGGGGACGTGGGCTCTTGCTCACCCGACGCGTCGGCCCTCCCGTCCGGTCCCGAGACCCCCGTGGTGGCCATCGCCGTCCGGGGCCGCCGGCAGCACACCGCACAGCGCCTCCAACGCCGCGGCGTAGGCGTGCTCTGGCGGAGTTGCGTAGCCCACCACCAGGCCGTCCATCGGCTCCATGTCCGTCTCCGGATGACGGAACTCCGCCAGACCGTCCAGGGCGATCCCCTGCCACGCCGCCCCCTTGACGGCGCTCGGCTCGGTCCCCGGCGGCAGCCGCAGCACCGCGTGCAGCCCGGCGGCCACGCCCGTGACCTCGATGTGCGGGGCCTGCGCGGCCAGCGCCGCGGTCAGCCGGTCCCGGCGGCCACGGTAGTGCTGCCGCATCCGCCGCACATGACGGTCGTACGACCCGGCGGCGAGGAAGTCGGCGAGCGCCAGTTGGTCCAGCACGCTCGCCCAGCCCTCCCGCTCGCCCTTGACGCCGAGGACCTGATCGACCAGGTGCCCCGGCAGCACCATCCAGCCCAGCCGCAACGCCGGTGACAGGCTCTTGCTCACCGAGCCGATGTACACGACCCGCTCCGGATCGAGGCCCTGGAGCGCGCCGACCGGCTTGCGGTCGTAGCGGAACTCGCCGTCGTAGTCGTCCTCCAGCACCACGCCGCCCCGCGTGCGGGCCCAGTCCACGACCGCCGAGCGCCGTGCCGCGTGCAGCGGTCCGCCCGTCGGGAACTGATGCGCCGGCGTGAGCAGCACCGCGCGCTCGCGCCCCAGCAGATCGACGCGCGCCCCGTGCTCGTCCAGCGGCAGCGGAACCGTCCGCACCCCCGCGCCCGCCAGCAGCTCCCGGTGGAAGCCCAGGCCGTACGCCTCCACCCCCAGCGGCCCGCGCAGCACCCCGCCTCCGAACAGCAGCCGCAGCGCGTGCGCGAACCCCGAGCAGACCACGATCCGCCCCGGTTCCGTGCGCACCCCACGCGCGCGGGCCAGATACTCGGCCAGCGCCTCGCGCAACTCGATCCGGCCGGCCGGATCGCCGGGCCCGAACACCTCGTTCGGAGCCTGCTGCAACGCCCGCCGATAGGACGCCTGCCAGGCCGTCCGCGGGAACCGTGACGCGTCCGGCGTCCCCTGCCGCAGATCGTGCCGCACCCCACGCGCGCGGGTCCTCGGGGCCACCCGTACGGCGGGGCGCACCGCCTCCGCCCGCTCGGCCACCCGCGTGCCCGAACCCTGACGGGCCGTCAACCACCCCTCCGCGACCAGCTCCGCGTACGCGTCGGCCACCGTGTTGCGGGCCACCCCGAGATCCGCCGCCAGCGACCGGTACGGCGGCAGCCGCGTCCCCGGCGCCAGCCGCCCGCTGCGTACGGCCTCGCGCAGCGCCCCGATCAGCGCCGCCCGCCGGCCCCCCGGCCCCGACAGCTCCAGATGCAGGTCGGCCCCGATCCGCTCCGCCGCGTCGGCCCATGACTCCGTCATGGATCGGGACCCTACAGTCGGTGGCCTCTACAGTCGGTGGCCTGTGGGGTGGGTGGCCTGTGCGGCCGGTGGGGCGGGCCGCAGGCTGCTACGCGGGCGGGGTGCCGTGCGGACGAGGCGTTCACACCGACATCGGGCGGTCGTACGGCGAGACAGGCGCCGGCAGCCGCGAACTCCCCGTCAGAAAGCGGTCCACCGCCGCCGCCACCGCCCGGCCCTCCGCGATCGCCCACACGACCAGCGACTGCCCGCGCGCGGCGTCCCCCGCGGCGAACACCCCCGGCACGTTCGTGGCGAAGCCCGCGTCGCGGGCGATCGTGCCGCGGGGCTCCAGCGCCAGCCCCAACTGCTCCACCAGCCCGTCCTTCCGGTCCGGCCCGGAGAAGCCGAGCGCGAGCAGCACCAGGTCGGCCGGCAGTTCCCGCTCCGTACCGGGCACCGGCCTGCGCCGCTCGTCGACCTCCACCAGGCGCAGCGCCCGTACCCGCCCCTCGGCGTCCCCGGTGAACCGCAGCGTCGACGCCGCGAACAACCGGGCGTCCGCGTCGGCGGTCGGCGCGGTCCGCAGCGCACCGGCCTCCTCGTGCGCGGCGGACAGCCGGTAGATCCTGGGATACGTCGGCCACGGCTCGGTGTCCTGGTCGCGCTCCTCACCGGGCTGCGCGTAGATGTCCAGCTGGGTGACAGAGGCTGCGCCCTCCCGGACCGCGGTGCCGAGGCAGTCCGCCCCGGTGTCACCGCCGCCGACGATCACCACATGCCGTCCTGCCGCCGACAACGGCGACGTCTCCAGGTCGCCCTCGCACACCCGGTTGGCCAGCGGCAGATACTCCATGGCCTGATGGACCCCGGCCAACTCGCGTCCCGGCACGTCCAGTTCCCGCCATGCCGTCGCCCCGGTCGCGACCACCACCGCGTCGTACCGTGCCCGCAATTCGTCCGCCCCGACGTCCCGCCCGACCGCCGTCGACGCGCGGAAGCGGGTCCCTTCGGCCCGCATCTGCTCCAGCCGCCGCTCCAGATGGCGCTTCTCCATCTTGAACTCCGGGATGCCGTAGCGCAGCAGCCCGCCGATCCGGTCGTCCTTCTCGTACACCGCGACCGTGTGCCCGGCACGGGTCAGCTGCTGCGCCGCCGCGAGTCCCGTGGGCCCCGACCCGATCACCGCGACCGTCTTCCCTGACAGCCGGTCCGGCGGCCGGGCCGGCGCGAACCCCTCCTCCCACGCCCGGTCGGCGATCGCACATTCCACGTTCTTGATCGTCACCGCGGGCTGGTTGATCGCCAGCACACATCCCGCCTCGCACGGCGCCGGGCACAACCGCCCCGTGAACTCCGGGAAGTTGTTGGTCGCGTGCAGCCGGTCCGCCGCAGCCCGCCAGTCCTCCCGCGACACGAGGTCGTTCCACTCCGGGATCAGATTCCCCAGCGGACACGCCTCGTGGCAGAACGGGATCCCGCAGTCCATGCACCGGTCCGCCTGCTTGCTGATGATCGGCAGCAGCGCCCCCGGCACATACACCTCGTCCCAGTCCCGGACCCGCTCCTGAACCGGCCGCCGGGGCCAGTCCTGGCGGGGCGTGGTCATGAACCCCTTGGGATCTGCCATGGCCGTCTTCCTTGCCTGCGCGTCCGACCGGCCGTGCCCCGTCCGGCGGCACGCCTGCGGCAACGATACGTCCCATTCGCCCGGATCGCAGAGGCGTGAGCGGCGCCCGGAGGAGGCCGACCCCGGTACTTTGCCGAGGCAGACCGGCGCTCAGGCGAGGGCGAGGACGAAGAGCACCGCCGCGGCCGCCGAGGCGACCGTGCGTATGTGGTTCCAGCGCGTCCACTCGCGCACATACGCCGACCAGTACGCGTCCGCCTCCGCCGTCCCGGGCGTCAGCCTCAGCAACGCGTCGTTGCGCGGCACGTTCGCCACGACCGTCACCCCGAACGAGCCGAACACATACAACGCACTGCCCGCCAGCACCTCCGCCCTCCCCTCCTGCGGCCACACCACGAACGTCACCACCGCCAGCACCGCACACAGCACCGCCGACCCGATGAACACGCTCATGAACGCCGGTCTCGGCGCCGCCCTGTTGATCGCGTTCATCGCCGCCACGCCCTGAGCGGGCGGCAGCGCGGCCAGTCCTCGCATCACGAACGTCGAGAAGGCGCAGAACGCCCCCGCCACCAGCCCTGTCCCGAGCACCCCCAGCACCGTCAGCCAGAAGAACGGTCCCTCGATCACGCCCACCGCCTCCTTCCCTCTCCGTCCCGTTGCCCTCAGTCAATGCCGTCGCGCCCGTCCGGACCATGGCCGACGAGCGCGCGGACATACGCGAGCGTCCATCACGGCCCGAGCGACCCCCTCACGCTGGGCGGCCCAAGCAACACCGGGCGGCCCTGCAACACCGGGCGTCCCCTCACGCTGGGCAGCCCAGCAACGCCGTCCGGCCCCCTCACGCTGGGCGCCCCCCCGCAACACCGTGCGGCCCCCTCCGCCGGGCGGCGCGTCAGGCGACTCACCCCGCCGCCTCGGCCCCCGCCTCCCGCCACCCCCGCAGCACCGTCTCCACGGCCGGCATGATCCGCCGCCGGGCCTCGTGCCGCGGCACGCCGTTCATCAGCAGCACGTCGTACGGCGTGTCCACATGCCGCACGGACGCCACCACCGCCGAGATCACCGCACCCTCGGACAACGCCCGCCCGGCCGCACTGCGCCCCACCCGCCCGCTGCCGCGCACCGAGGCGTGCCCGGCGATCCGCCGGGCCCGGCCCTCGGGGCAGCCGGGGAACAGCCGCCGTATCTCCGCCGCGAACGCCTCCACGAACCGCGCGTCCTCCACGGCCCGCCGACGCGCGTCCCGCGCCCGGCGCCGACGCCGTGCCTCCGCGTCCGCCAGACACCGGGCCTCGGCCCGCGCCAGCGCCGCCTCCTCCACGAGGACGCCCTGACGTTCGTAGCGGCTCTTGCGCCGGTTGAACCGCACCACCACCGCCGACAGCCCGCTCTCCTCCCGTGACCTGCGCGTCAGCGCCGTGTCGCCGCGCGGCAGGAACACCAGGTGCCCGAGGTCCGCGCAGTCGAGGCAGCGTGGCGCCCGCTCCTCCAGGACGACCATGGACAGCGGCCCACGACGGCACACGGAGCAGCGTTTCCTCTTCAGCGGCTGGATGACGAGAAGTCCCGGCCGGTACGGGTGCGTTGCGGGAACTGCCATACCCGCTTCATGCCCTTCGACCACCCCCTCTCCACTCGCACGTGCCCACATGAGACCGCCCGCCCGAGCCCTGGCCGTACCCTGCGGCGGGGACACCCCGCGCGCGCGGCATCATGGCCGTGTGCGACTCGAAGCGATCACCTGGGACCGGCTCGCGGACACCCTCGCCGATCGGCTGCTGGACCTGGAACCGGCCGACGGAAGCCCGTGGCCGCGCGTCGGCTTCGACGGGGCACCGGCGGCCCGCCCCGGCGAGCTGGCCGAACGCGTGTCCGAGGCGCTGCGCCTCCGGGGGCGCTCGTCGCTCGTCGTGGGGGCCGAGGGCTTTCTGCGCCCCGCCTCCCTCCGCCTGGAATACGGCCGCCAGGACGTGGAGGCGTATTACGGAGGCTGGTTCGACACCGGGGCCCTGTGGCGCGAGGTGTTCGGCCCCCTCGAACCGGGCGGCGACGGCCGTGTCCTGCCCGACCTGTGGGACCCGGCCACCGATCGCGCCACCCGCAGCCCCTACGTCCAGCTCGCTCCGGGCTCCCTGCTGTTGCTCCATGGTCCGCTCCTGCTGAAGAACTGGTTCCCCTTCGATCTGACCGTCCACGTCCTCCTCTCCCCGGCCGCCCTGCACCGCCGCACCCCCGAGCCCGAACGCTGGACCCTGCCCGCCTACGAGCGCTACGCCCAGGAGACCGATCCGGCGGCGGTCGCGGACGTGGTCGTACGGGCCGACGATCCGCGCCATCCGGCGTGGAGCGGCTGACCACCGCTTCGACGCGGCGGGGCCGAGGCGGCGGGGAGCCGATGCGTCCGCGGCTGCGAACCGCGCGTGCTCCGGCCGTGTGCCAGGGGTCCGGGCTCGGGGTGCGGGGCTTCTGCCGCGCGGTGAGAATGAGGGCGCCGGGACTAGCGGTGCGTCCCGCTCCGCGCCGGCCGTCCGGCACCGGGAGGTACCTTCATGACCACCGCCGGAGACATCATGCACCGCGGTGCACAGTGGATCCCCGCCCACGAGACCCTCGACCGAGCCGCGCAGCTGATGCGTGAGCTCAACGTCGGCGCCCTGCCCATCGGCGACCAGAACGACCGCCTCTGCGGCATCATCACCGACCGCGACATCGTCGTCGGCTGTGTGGCGATGGGGCGCGACCCGTCCAGGGTGACCTGCGGCGAGATGGCCCAGGGAACGCCCCGCTGGATCGACGCGAACGCCGACATCAGCGAGGTGCTCCGGGAGATGGAGGACCACCAGATCCGCCGGCTGCCCGTCATCGAGAACAAGCGTCTCGTCGGCATGATCAGCGAGGCCGACCTGGCCCGGCACCTGCCGGAGGACCAGATCGCCGAGTGGGCGGAACGGGTCTACGCCCGGCCCTGACCCTCGCCCCTCCCCCCTCGTCGCCTCAGCCCCCGTTCCGCCCGGACCGCGACGCCGGGCGGGACGGCCTGGGACGGCCCGGACCGACCGTGCGGCGCGAGGGTCCGCCCGGCCCCTCAGAGCCAGCCGTTGCGCCGGAAGCCCCGGTAGAGCGCGAGGCAGGCCAGGGTGATCAGGCCGAGGACCATGCCGTAGCCGTAGCGCCAGCGGAGCTCCGGCATGTGCTCGAAGTTCATGCCGTACACCCCGCACACCATCGTCGGTACGGCGACGATGGCCGCCCACGCCGTGATCTTCCGCATGTCCTCGTTCTGCGCCACCGTCACCTGGGCGAGATGCGCCTGGAGGATCGAGTTGAGCAGTTCGTCGAACGACGCGATCTGATCGGTCGCCCGTATCAGGTGGTCGGACACGTCGCGGAAGTATGCCTGTATCTCGGGGTCGATCACGCGCATGGGCCGGTCGGCGAGGTCCAGGAGCGGACGGCCCAGCGGGACCACGGCGCGCTTCAGCTCAAGGAGTTCGCGCTTGAGCTGGTAGATACGGCCGGGATCCGCCCGTGCCCCGTTCTCCGCGAAGACGTCCGTCTCCACCTGGTCGATGTCCAGTTGCACCGACTCGATGACGCCGAGGTAGTCGTCGACCACATGGTCGGCCACCGCGTGCAGGACCGCCGAGGGGCCCTTGGCCAGCTGGTCCGGGTCGGCCTCCAACTCCTCGCGCAGCGGTCCCAGCGAGCCGTGCCGGCCGTGGCGCACCGTGACGACGAAGTCGGGGCCGACGAAGACCATGATCTCGCCGGTGTCGACCACCTCGCTGGTGGCCGTCAACTCCTCGTGCTCGACGTAGCAGACGGTCTTGAAGACGGCGAACAGTATGTCGCCGTACTGCTCGACCTTCGGGCGCTGATGCGCCTCGACCGCGTCCTCGACGGCCAGCGGATGCAGGTCGAACAGCTCGGCCACGCCCGCGAACTCACGGTTCGTCGGCTCGTGCAACCCCAGCCAGACGAATCCCGTGCCGCCTTTGCGGACCCTTTTCACGGCGTCGGCCAGGTCGCCGTCGACGGGCACGCGAGCGCCGTCCTCGTAGGCGACGCAGTTGACCACCGAGGAACCCAGCGGTGACCGGGCGGGGTGGCTGAGGTCGACCCGGCGCCGCCGCCGCGCCAGGCGTGCCACTCTGCGCAGGCCGTCGACCGCGCCGAGGCTCGTGACCTTTCGCAGATTCCCAGCCATGGACATCGGACTCCTTGCGTGGTTCTTTCGCGCCACCTTCCCGCGCCTTGTCGCGTCAGTGTGCCAGCAAGCCGCACGCCGCGGGGGAGCCTGTGGGTAGCACGGATTCCGCTTTGTTCCCGCCTGTGGACGACGGGGCCGATCGGTCGATTTCCGGGCCTCCGCCGCCGGCTGACGTGCCGTCGGCCTGCGCGGCCGGTGGACATCCGGTCGTCCCCGAGCGTCGCCACATCGTGACAACACGGACAACTGGGATGATCGCGGCATGACGCAAACCGACGGACACCTGCTCGACGACCTGGATCACCGCGACCACCGCCCCGAACCCGGCGAACAGCCCGTCCCGCACGAGGACCACGCCGGACTCCTCGGCCATCTCGCCCCGCGCGAGCCCCAGGAACAGCGCGAGCCCGACCCTCGCCGCGAGGAGCGCGCCCGCCGACGCGCCGAGGCGGCCGAGTGGCGCGCCGCCTTCGCCGCGCTCTACGACCCCGTCACCTTCCGGCACTTCGAGGAGTTCCGCGTCGGACCCGGCTGGCGCTGCTGGGAGGTCGGCGCGGGCGGGACGACCGTCGTCTCCTGGCTGGCGAAGAGGGTCGGCCCCACCGGCAAGGTCGTGGCGACCGCCACCGACACGTCCTGGGCCGACTCGCCCTCCCGCCCCCCGGTCGAGGTGCGGGTGCACGACGTGGCCGCCCAGGAGCCGCCGGGGGAGGGCTTCGACCTGGTCCACGCCCGACTCGTCCTCGGTCGCGTCCCCGACCGGGAGCGGGCGCTGCGTTCCATGGTCAAGGCTCTGCGGCCGGGCGGGCGACTCCTGGTCGAGGACACCGACGCCGCCCTCCAACCGCTGATCTGCCCCGACGAGCACGGCCCCGAGCAGCAACTGGCCAACCGGTTGCGGCAGAGCGTCCGCACCCTCCTCGCCGACCACGGCGTGGCCCTGGCCCACGGCCGCACCCTGCCGCGCCTGCTCCGCGCCGCCGGCCTGCGCCAGGTCGAGGCCGACGCCTCGTTCCCCGTCACCTCCCCGGCCTGCGCCGCCCTGGAGACGACGACGATCCGTCAACTGCGCAAGCCCCTCGTCGCCGCGGGCCTCGCCACCGACCACGACATCGAACTCCACCTCTCCCACGTCTCCGCCGGCCGCCTGGACCTGGCCGCACCGGCGATGATCTCGGCGTGGGGGCGCAAGCCGTAGGACCGGCGGCCCCCTGCGTCGAACCACGTCGGGCCGGGGGGAGGCGGGCTCCGACGCGCCGGCACCGCCGTTCAGGCGTCTCCCGGCGGACGTCTCCCCAGAGGGCGTCTCCCCGGCGCACGTCTCCCCAGAGGGCGTCTCCCCGCGGTGGACGCATCCCTAGCGGGCGTCTCCCCGGCACGCGTCTCCTCGGCCGCCCCCACCCCTCGGCGGCCGTCCCCCCACCCGCTCGACCGCCGCTGCCCCGGCCCGCGCCCCCTCCGCCGCCGCGGCCGCGGGCTCGGCGCCCCCGAGGAGCGCGGCGAGGAAGGCGCCGGTGAAGGCGTCACCGGCGCCGGTGGTGTCACGGGGTACCGCGGGCACGGCCGGCACACGCGCGCGTACCGCGCCCGACCAGGCCACCAGCGCCCCCGCCGCGCCCTGCTTGGCGACGACCAGCGGAACATGGCGGCTGAGCTCGGCCGCCGCGTCCTCCGCGTCCGGCAGACCGGTCAGCAGGCACGCCTCGTCCCGGCTCGGCAACAGCACGTCCACCCCCTCCACGAGCGCCTGGAACCGCTCCACCCCCAGCCCCTTGAGGAAGCCCGCCGAGGCCGGGTCCAGGCTGACCGGCACCCCACGCGCGCGGGCCGACTCGATCGCCCGCGCCACCAGCGCGCGGCTCGGCTCGGAGAACAGCAGATAGCCCGACAGATGCAGCCGGCCCACCCCGTCCAGCAGCGCCTGCGACCAGTCGTCGGCGCAGAGCCGCAGGGACGCGCCGCTGTCGGTGAGGAACGTCCGCTCCGCGAACGCCTCGGTGTCGACCAGGCACACCACGGTCCCGGTCGGCGCCTCCGGATCGACGACCAGCAGGGGCTCGACGCCGTGCGCTCTCAGCTCCCCCTCGTGCCAGGCGGCCGAGTCCACGCCGACCCGCCCGAACATCCGCACCTGCGGGCACCCCCGGTACGCCGCCCAGCAGGCCACATTGGCGCCAGCCCCGCCCGGCACCGACCGGATCGCCGCGGCCGTGTCGGTGCCCGCGGCGAGCGGCCCCCGATGGCGGGCGACGACATCGGTGATCACATCGCCCACCACCAGCAGCGCCCCCCGCTCCGCCGCCGCACCCCGCGGCCGGGTCACTCCTCGGTCCAGGCCGCCGCGATCCGCGCGGCCAGCCGCACATTGCCGCGCACCGCCGCGAGATTGGCGCTCAGCGAGGCACCGTCGGTGTGCCGCACGAGATAGTCGAGCAGGAACGGCGTCACCGCCTGGCCGCTGACCCCCTCCACCTCGCAGGCCCGCAACGCGTCGGCGAGCACACGCGCGTGCAGCTCCGGATCCAGTTGCTCCGCCTGCGGCACCGGGTTGGCCACGATCAGCGCCGACTCCGCCGCGTCGAGCGCGTCCTGCGCCCGCATCACCGCGGCCACCTGCTCGGGGCTGTCCAGCGTCCACTCCACGGGATGCCCCGAGTCGGACAGGTAGAAGCCGGGGAAGCGGTCCGTGCCGTAGCCGGCCACCGCGATGCCCAGCGTCTCCAGCCGCTGCAGCGTCGCCGGTACGTCGAGAATCGACTTCACCCCCGCGCACACCACCGTGATCCGGGTGCGCGCCAGCAGCCCCAGGTCGGCCGACTCGTCCTGGGTCACCGTCCACTCCCGGTGCACACCGCCCAGCCCGCCCGTCGCGAACACCCGCACGCCGGCCAGCGCGGCCAGCGCCGCGGTCGCCGACACCGTGGTCGCGCCGCTCGCCCCGGACGCCACCGCCAGCGGCAGATCACGGTGGCCCAGCTTGCGGATCCCCTCCTCGTTGGCGACCCTCTCCAGCTGCAGCTTGTCCAGGCCGACCAGCGGCCGCCCGTCCAGCACCGCGATCGTGGCCGGTACCGCGCCCTCCCGCCGTACCGCCGCCTCCAGCTCCTGCGCCACCTCCAGATTGCGCGGGCGGGGCAGCCCGTGCGCGATGATCGTGGACTCCAGCGCCACCACCGGTCGCCGTGCCTCGACCGCCTCCCGCACCTCTTCCGACACCACCAGCACCACGCGCCTGCCTCCTGTCTGTCGGTCTTCCCTCATCTCTGGCGGGCGGCACCCCCGGCCAAACCCCCGCGACGCCCCGGCCGACCCTTGCGGCAGGCCGGGCGGACCCGCAGCCTGGGGTACATGACGGACAACACGGCACGTCTCGACCATGTCGTCCTCTGGTCGCGCGACCCCGTCGCCTCGGCACGCTTCTACGAGACGACGGTCGGTCTCCTCCCCGTGCGCCTCACCGACTACCTCAAGGGCGAGGCGCCCTTCCCCTCCGTGCGCCTGAACGACGACAGCCTGCTCGACCTCATGCCCCTCGACGCGGCCGCCCGCATGACCATGCTGCCGGGCGCCGCGGACAGCGCGGGCCACCCCGTCAACCACATCTGCCTGGCCCTCATTGCGGAGCGCTTCGAGGCGCTGCGCGCCCGTCTCCAGGACAGCTCCGTGCCCGTCTCGGACTACGCCCACGGCGCCTTCGGGGCCCGCGGCCACGCTCGGCGCAGCTTCTACTTCCGCGACCCCGACGCCAATGTCGTCGAGGTACGGCACTACGACTGACCGCGCGCCTCAGAACAGGGGCTCGGGCAGCACACCCTCCAGGGCGAGCAGCTTCCGCTTGGTCTCCAGGCCGCCGCCGAAGCCCCCGATGCCGCCGTCGCTCTCCACCACCCGGTGGCAGGGCACCACCACGGGCAGCGGGTTGGATCCCATCGCGACGCCGACCGCCTGCGCGGCTCTCGGCTCGCCGACCCGCTTGGCCAGATCCCCGTAGCCGACCACCGTGCCGTAGGGGACACCCGAGGCCAGCTCGCGCAGCACCTGCCGGTTGAAGCCCGAGATCAGCGACCAGTCCAGGGGCAGCTCGAAGTCCCGCCGCTCACCCGCGAAGTACGCCCGCACCTGATGTATCGCCTCGGCGAGCAGCGGCGAGCCGGGATCCTCCACCGGGTCGGCGCCCAGCCGGGACGCCAGCCGCTCCAGCGCCTTGCCGCGCACCGCCTCGTCGGCGTGGAACACGACGTTGACCAGACCCTCGCCGGTCGCCGCGAGCAGCAGCGGACCGATGTCGGTCCCGACGACGGTCCACACGACCTGCTGCCCGTACCGCCCATGGCTGTCCATGCGCCCCACCGTACGACCCGCCACTGACAACGCCCCCTGACCAGGGATTTCACCCCCATCGCGGACCCTCCGCGCCAGGCCGTGGACGGACACCGGCGGCGGGTACGGCACGGACACACAGGGGAGGGACCGGCCTGCGGCCGCTCACGCCCGCCGCACAACTGAAACGGGGCCGTGTTTGTTTTCCGGAAAGTCGTTCGAGCATTCCTGTGGGAGTCATACTTCCTGCACTCGGCCCTGACCGCCCGAGCGGTCGGGCAGGGGCGCATTCAGAGATTTGCGGGACGCAAAGGGCGGAAGGGCAGCCGCGCATGCAAGGCACGGTCGACGGATTCAGCTACGGCCTGGTCACCCCGGTGGTGGCCTATCTGATGGCCTGCCTCGGCGGTGCCCTCGGCCTGCGCTGCACCACGAGGTCCATGCTGGTCACGCAGTCCTGGCGGCCCGGATGGCTCGCCCTGGGCTCCGCCGCCATCGGCTCCGGCATCTGGACGATGCACTTCATCGCCATGATGGGCTTCACCGTCGAGGAGGCCCCGATCCACTACGACCGGCCCACGACCTACGCCAGCCTCGGCGTCGCCGTCGTCATGGTCGGCATCGGGATCTTCATCGTCGGCTACAAGGGCGCGCGCGGGGCCGCCCTGTTCACCGGCGGCACCATCACCGGACTCGGCGTCGCCTCGATGCACTACCTGGGCATGGCCGGCATGCGCCTGGACGGCCGGCTGCAGTACAACACCCTCACCGTCGCCGCCTCCGTCGTCATAGCCATGGCCGCCGCCACCGCCGCGCTGTGGGCCGCCGGTCAGGTCAGGGGCTTCGCCTGGAGCGTCGGTGCGAGCCTCGTCATGGGGCTGGCCGTCAGCGGCATGCACTACACCGGCATGGCCGCGCTCAGCGTGCATCTGCACGGCACCGCCGACCCGGCCGCCGGCGAGTCCCCCGCGGCCCTGCTCGCCCCGATGATGATCGGTCCGCTGGCCTTCCTGTGCCTGGCGGGCGTCGTCGTGCTCTTCGACCCCCTGATGATCATGGGCAAGCCCGTTCCCCGCGCGGACCCCAAACCCGGAGTCCCCGCCCACCCGCCGCTCACCTCCACCCCCCGCCGCCGCCCCGGCCGCCCGGCGAACGTCCACGCCCACCGCACCCCGCAGAACCGCTAGGGCACCCCCACCCGGCGGGCCCGGCCCCGAGGGACGGCACCGACCGACCGAGCCCCGCGCAACCCCTGAGCCCGCCCGGCGGCAACCCCGGCCCGCCCCCCGCAGAGCTCCTGAGGCCGCCTCTCGCACCCCTTGATCCGGCCCGGCGGAACCCCTGAGCCCGCCCGGTTGTCAGTGGCGGGTCGTACGGTGGATTCCATGCGGCCCGTTTCCAACATCGAACGCACGGTGGCGCCCTTCGAGGTCGTCAGCCCCTACCAGCCCAGCGGCGACCAGCCGGCGGCGATCGCCGACCTGGCCAAGCGCATCGAGGCCGGTGAGAAGGACGTCGTGCTGCTGGGCGCGACCGGCACCGGCAAGTCCGCCACCACCGCGTGGATGATCGAGAAGCTCCAGCGCCCCACCCTGGTGATGGCGCCGAACAAGACGCTGGCCGCGCAGCTGGCGAACGAGTTCCGCGAGCTGCTGCCGAACAACGCCGTCGAGTACTTCGTCTCGTACTACGACTACTACCAGCCCGAGGCGTACGTCCCGCAGTCGGACACCTACATCGAGAAGGACTCCTCGATCAACGAGGAGGTCGAGCGCCTCAGGCACTCCGCGACCAACTCGCTGCTCACCCGCCGCGACGTCGTCGTGGTCGCCTCCGTCTCCTGCATCTACGGCCTGGGCACCCCCCAGGAGTACGTCGACCGCATGGTCCCGCTCCGCGTGGGCGACGAGATCGACCGCGACCAGCTGCTGCGCCGCTTCGTGGACATCCAGTACACGCGCAACGACATGGCCTTCACCCGCGGCACCTTCCGGGTGCGCGGCGACACCATCGAGATCTTCCCGGTCTACGAGGAGCTCGCCGTCCGCATCGAGATGTTCGGCGACGAGATCGAGGCGCTGTCCACGCTGCACCCCATCACCGGCGAGATCGTCAGCGACGACCAGCAGCTGTACGTCTTCCCGGCCTCCCACTACGTCGCCGGTCCCGAGCGCATGGAGCGGGCCGTCAACGACATCGAGAAGGAGCTCACCGAGCGCCTCGCCGAGCTGGAGAAGCAGGGCAAGCTCCTGGAGGCCCAGCGCCTCCGCATGCGCACCACCTACGACATCGAGATGCTCCGCCAGATCGGCACCTGCTCCGGCGTGGAGAACTACTCGATGCACTTCGACGGCCGGCAGCCCGGCTCCCCGCCCAACACCCTCCTGGACTACTTCCCGGAGGACTTCCTCCTCGTCATCGACGAGTCGCATGTGACGGTGCCGCAGATCGGCGCCATGTACGAGGGCGACGCCTCCCGCAAGCGCACCCTCGTCGAGCACGGCTTCCGGCTGCCCTCCGCGCTGGACAACCGCCCGCTGAAGTGGGAGGAGTTCCAGGAGCGCATCGGCCAGACCGTGTACCTGTCGGCGACGCCCGGCACCTACGAACTGTCCCGCGCGGACGGTGTCGTGGAGCAGATCATCCGCCCGACCGGCCTGGTCGACCCCGAGGTCGTCGTCAAGCCCACCGAGGGACAGATCGACGACCTGGTGCACGAGATCCGCACCCGCGTGGAGCGCGACGAACGCGTCCTGGTCACCACCCTGACCAAGAAGATGGCCGAGGACCTCACCGAGTACTTCCTGGAACTCGGCATCCACGTCCGCTACCTGCACAGCGACGTCGACACCCTGCGCCGTGTCGAGCTGCTGCGCGAACTGCGCGCGGGCGAGTACGACGTCCTGGTCGGCATCAACCTGCTGCGCGAGGGCCTCGACCTGCCCGAGGTGTCCCTGGTGGCGATCTTGGACGCCGACAAGGAGGGCTTCCTGCGCTCGGGGACCTCCCTGATCCAGACCATCGGCCGCGCGGCGCGCAATGTCTCCGGCCAGGTGCACATGTACGCGGACAAGATCACCCCGGCGATGGAGAAGGCCATCGACGAGACCAATCGCCGCCGGGAGAAGCAGATCGCCTACAACAAGGCCAACGGCATCGACCCGCAGCCGCTGCGCAAGAAGATCAACGACATCGTCGCGCAGATCGCCCGCGAGGAGGTCGACACCGAGCAGCTGCTCGGCAGCGGCTACCGCGCCAAGAAGGACGGCCGGGGCACCAAGGCGCCCGTGCCCTCGCTGGGCGACAAGGCCGCCAAGGCGGCGAAGGGCAAGGCCGGAAAGCCCGCCAGGGGCAAGGCCCAGGAGACGGTGCCGACCGACCGCCCGGCCGCCGAGCTCGCCGAGCAGATCGAGGAGCTGACCGCGCGGATGCGGGCCGCCGCCGCGGACCTCCAGTTCGAGATCGCGGCACGGCTGCGCGACGAGGTGTCCGAGATGAAGAAGGAATTGCGCCAGATGCGCGAGGCCGGTCTGGCCTGACGCGGCTCGTGCGGCGCCGGCCGGCACTGCGGCCGGCGCCCGCGGCGCAGCACGGCACGCGCTGTGTTGCAAGACCGACACAAAGTACGGGGCGGGGTTCGGCAGTGTCAGTGCCCCTGCGTAGGGTTTCGGTCAGCCGCCCACTTCGCGGCAACAGGGGAAGTTCGAGAGGGGAATCAGCGCGTGACCGTCAACATGACCAAGGGTCAGGCCATCAGTCTGCAGAAGAACGACGGCGGCAGCCTGACCGCGGTGCGCATGGGTCTCGGCTGGCAGGCGGCCCCCCGGCGTGGCCTGTTCGGCTCGCGGACGCGGGAGGTCGACCTGGACGCCTCCGCGGTCCTCTTCGCCGACAAGCAGCCGGTCGACGTGGTCTTCTTCCGCCACCTGGTGAGCGACGACGGCTCGGTGCGTCACACCGGCGACAACCTCGTCGGCGGTGTCGGCCAGGGCGGTGACGACGAGGCCATCCTCGTCGACCTCCAGCGTGTCCCGGTCCACATCGACCAGATCGTGTTCACCGTCAACTCCTTCACGGGCCAGACCTTCCAGGAGGTGCAGAACGCGTTCTGCCGTCTGGTCGACGAGACCAACGGCCAGGAGCTGGCCCGCTACACCCTCGCCGGCGGCGGCGCGTACACCGCCCAGATCATGGCGAAGGTGCACCGCACCGGCACCGGCTGGTCGATGACGGCCCTGGGCACCCCGGCCAACGGCCGCACCTTCCAGGACCTGATGCCGGCCATCCTGCCGGTCCTGTAGGACCCGGACCCGCCGTTCGGACCGGTGCCGGCCGGAGCGCGCTCCGCACCTCACGGCCGACCCGGTCCGACGGGACACCGTCCGGACCGCGAGCGGCACACGACACCGCACCGCACCGCACCACCACCAGCGACACAGCGACATACAGCGACACAGGGGGACGAAGGCGATGACGGCCGAGCTGGTGCGGGGGCAGAACCACCCGCTCTCCCAGACCCGTCTTGAGATCCGGGTCTCGGCCGGCAAGCCGATCGTGGCCGCGGCCACGCTGAGCGACGAGCAGGGCACGGTGCACGGCGCCGCATGGGTCGCCCATCCCGGCGCGCCCACCGTGCCGGGGCTGGAGGCATCCCGCCAGGCGGCCGCCGATCACCGTCTCGGCGTGGACCTGGACGCCCTGCCCGACGCCGTGCACCGCGTCAGCGTCCTGCTCGCCCTCCCGCCGGGCGTCGGGGGTCCGGCCAGTTTCGGCGCCCTGGCCGCCCCGTTCGCCGCCGTCACCGGCCTCGACGGCGGCGAGATCGCCACGTACACCATCACGGGCCTCGACGCCGAGTCGGCCGTCGTCGCCCTGGAGCTGTACCGCCGGCAGGGCGCGTGGAAGGTGCGCGCGGTCGGCCAGGGCTACGCGGGCGGCCTCGCCGAACTCCTCGCCGACCAGGGCCTCGCCGAGGCCCAGCAGCTCGCGGGCGCCATCCACGAGGCCGTGGTCCAGGGCGTCGCCCGGTCCGTGGCGGCACCCCCGGCCCGTACGGCGGACGGCGACCGTTCCCGGCAGCCGGCCGCACCGGGTCCCGACGTGGCGGACGCCTCGTACGGTGGCGCCGGCCCGCAGTCAGGATCGCCGTACGGCGGTGTGAGCCCGCAGCCGGGACCGCCCTACGGCGGACCGAACGCGCACACCGGCCAGGCACCCGCTCCGGGCACTCCCCAGCCGACCCCGGGCCACCCCGGTGGACCGGCCCCCGTCGACCCCTCGGCCGTCACCCAGCCCTCGATGCCCACCTCCGGCGGCCTGCCCGGCGCGTCCACGCCCGGCACCCCCGCCTCCGGCGGCCCCATCGACTACAGCCACCCGCGCCGGCGGAACGCGGCCCCGCCGCCGCCCCCGCCCACCGCGCCCCCGGCCCAGCCCGGGCAGCCCGCCACACCGGTGGCGGGGGACGCGAGCGGCTGGTCCATGGACGAGCGGCTGTACAACCAGGTGTGGGGCATGTTCGAGGACCTGGCCCGCACCACGGCCTCGTACCGCAGCGCGGTCGACTTCGCCGACTCCCGAATGGAGAAGGAACTCGACCAGGTGCTGTCCGACCCGCGCGCGCGGATCGGCGGCCAGGGCGACGCCGCCCGGCAGGCCGCGCAGGCCAAGCGCACGCAGCTCGTCGACCAAGCCCGCCAGGCCCTGGACCGGGACGTCGCCCAGCTCGTCGCCGAGGCGGAGGTCGTCGAGCCGGCGCTGCCCGCCGCCTACGCCCGCTGGGACAGCCCGGTGTGGCACGGCTACCGCGTCCCGATGGAGATGCCGATGGCCGTGCGTCTGGGCGACCTCCATCTGCCCGAGTGCGCCGAGCTGCGCATCCCGATGCTGCTCCGGCTGCCGCTGGAGCGCGGCCTGTGGATCGACAGCGGTCGGGCGGGCCTTGAGGACGGGGCCTTCACCGACGCCCACGACCGGCGGCGCCTGGCGATGGAGACGGCCGTCGCGCACACGGCACGGCTGCTCGCGGCCTACCCGGCGGGCGAGTTCACGGTGCATGTCATCGACCCGGCCGGCTCCGGCGCCCAGGCGCTCGCCCCGCTGGTGGGGACCGGCGTGCTGGCGGGCCCGCCCGCCCTCGGCGCGGCCGGGGTCACGGACGTGCTGACCCGGCTCACCCAGCGGGTCGACCTGGTGCAGATGGCGGTGCGCGGCGGCGCGTCCGACGCGCTCCCGCCCGGCTTTGACACCTCCCAGCAGCTGCTGGTGGTCAACGACTTCCCGCACGGCTTCGACGACCGTGCCGTCACCCAGCTGCGCTATCTCGCGGACGAGGGCCCTGCCGTCGGCGTCCACCTGATGATGGTCGCCGACCGCGAGGACGCGGCGGCCTACGGCCCGTTGCTGGACCCGCTGTGGCGTTCGCTGATGCGACTGACGCCGGTGCCCGACGACCACCTGGCCGACCCCTGGGTCGGACACTGCTGGACGTACGAGCCGCCGCTCGTGCCGCCCGGCAGCCAGGTGCTCCAGCAGGTGCTCACCCAGGTCGCGGCGGCCCGCCGATCGTGGAACCCCTGACCCGGTCCTGGACCACCGCCTCGACCAAGCACCGGTAAAGCCTGCCTGACCTGGCCATTTACCCTTTCCTTTACCTTGCTCTTTACCTTTCCTTGGTGATTGGGGTACTCTTTTCCACACGGAGGGGAGTACTCCCTGCCAACTGCGGCGACCCCGTCAATACGGATCAGGCCAGATCCCGGGGCGTCGGCCCGAGCCCGTACGGTGCTCCCGGGTGGAAGAGACCTCCGGCAGCGACGACGCTGACTGACTGTTTGCCGTTACGTACTGCCGGAGGCGCAGTGGATGTTTCCGTGACCCTTTGGGTCCTCACGGTCGTGGGCCTCGCCGCCCTGATCGCGGTCGACTTCTTCATCGGCCGCAAGCCGCACGACGTGTCCATCAAGGAAGCCGGAATCTGGACGGTCGTCTGGATCGTGCTGGCCGCCCTCTTCGGAGTCGGCCTGCTGATCTTCGGCGGCGGCCAGCCCGCCGGTGAGTTCTTCGCGGGCTTCATCACCGAGAAGTCGCTGAGCGTCGACAACCTCTTCGTCTTCGTCCTGATCATGGCGAAGTTCGCGGTGCCGTCGCAGTACCAGCAGCGGGTGCTGCTGATCGGTGTGCTGATAGCCCTGGTCCTGCGCGCCGTCTTCATCGCCGCCGGAGCCGCGATCATCGCCAGCTTCTCGTGGGTGTTCTACCTCTTCGGCGCCTTCCTGATCTGGACCGCCTGGAAGCTCATCCAGGAGGCCCGCGCGGAGCAGGACGACGAGGAGTACGAGGAGAACAAGCTGCTCAAGGCGGCCGAGCGCAAGTTCGGCGTGGCCGACCGCTACCACGGCACCAAGCTGTGGATCCAGCAGAACGGCAAGCGGGTCATGACCCCGATGCTGGTCGTGATGCTCGCCATCGGCACCACCGATGTGCTCTTCGCCCTCGACTCGATCCCCGCGATCTTCGGCCTGACGCAGGACCCGTACATCGTCTTCACGGCCAACGCGTTCGCCCTGATGGGTCTCAGGCAGCTGTACTTCCTCATCGGCGGCCTGCTGAAGAAGCTGGTCCACCTGTCCTACGGCCTGTCGATCATCCTGGGCTTCATCGGCGTCAAGCTCGTGCTGCACGCGCTGCACGAGTCCGGCGTCCATGTCCCGGAGATCAGCATCCCCGTCTCGCTCGGCGTGATCTGCGCGGTCCTGATCGTCACCACGATCACCAGCCTGATGGCGTCGAAGAAGCAGGCGGCGCTGGCGACGGCACCGGACGGCGGCGAAGACGCCCGGAAGGACAGCGTCGACGTCTGACGGCGTTCGCCGCGGGAACAGCCAGCACACCGGGAGGGGAGCCGCGTCGGATTGCCGAGCTCCCCTCCCGGTGCTTGCTTGGGTGCCGAGCGCACTCCCGGCTCGGGGGTGCCGAGCGCACTCCCGGCCCTGGGGGTGCCGCGCCACAGGGAGGCATCCATGAAGTTCGTACAGATCATCGACTTCGAGACCGAGCGCCTGGACGAGATGGAGCAGCTGCTCCAGGAGGCCGGGCAGCGCGCGGCCGGTCGGACCGGCGGCCCCACCCATCGCATGCTCCTCAAGGACCGCGACAAGCCGAACCGCTATCTGGCGCTGATCGAGTTCGACTCCTACGACGAGGCCATGCGCAACAGCGACGCCCCGGAGACCACCGAGCTCGCCGAACGGCTCGGCGCCCTGTGCGTCGGCGAGCGCCGCTACACCAACTGCGACCTGCTGGACTCGCGCGACCTGAGATAGCCACGCGAACGGCGGGCCGCGCACGACACCCAGGTCGTGCGCACCACACGACGCCCCGCATGCGGGGCCCGATCACCTCTGGGAGGATCACCGCATGATCGTCAGGCTCCGGTCGCTCGTCGCTCGTTGGACGGCTCTCGTGCCGGTGCTCGCGGTGATCCTGCTGGTCCTCACCTGGGGACGCGATCTGCCCGGACCGGTCGTCGCGGTGGTGACGCTGGTCCTCGCCGGGGCCGTACTGGCGGCCGTCCACCACGCCGAGGTCGTCGCCCACCGCGTCGGCGAACCCTTCGGCTCCCTGGTCCTGGCCGTCGCCGTGACCGTCATCGAGGTCGCCCTCATCGTCACCCTGATGGCGGACGGCGGCGACAAGAGCTCGACGCTGGCCAGGGACACGGTCTTCGCCGCCGTGATGATCACCTGCAACGGCATCGTCGGTATCTGTCTGCTGGTGTCCTCGCTGCGCCACGGCACCGCGGTGTTCAACTCCGAGGGCACCGGCGCCGCCCTGGCGACCGTCGCGACCCTCGCCACCCTCAGCCTGGTGCTGCCGACCTTCACCACCAGCAAGCCCGGCCCCGAGTTCTCCTCCGTCCAACTGACCTTCGCCGCACTGTCGTCGCTGGTCCTCTACGGGCTGTTCGTGGCCACCCAGACCGTCCGCCACCGCGACTACTTCCTGCCGATAACCCGCGAGGGCGAGGTGATCACCGCCAAGGACCACGCCTCCAGGCCGTCCGCACGCACCGCCCTGATCAGCCTCGGTCTGCTGGGACTCGCGCTGGTCGGCGTGGTCGGACTCGCCAAGGGCGTGTCACCGACCATCGAGTCCGGGGTCGAGGCGGCCGGGCTGCCGCAAGCCGTCGTCGGTGTGATCATCGCGCTGCTGGTGCTGCTCCCGGAGACGATCGCCGCGCTGCGCGCCGCCCGCCGCGACCGCGTCCAGACCAGCCTCAACCTCGCCCTCGGCTCCGCCATGGCCAGCATCGGCCTGACCATCCCCGCGGTCGCCCTGGCCACGATCTGGCTGTCCGGCCCACTCGTCCTGGGCCTCGGTGCCACCCACATGGTGCTGCTCGCCCTGACCGTCGTCGTCGGCTCGCTGACCGTCGTACCGGGCCGGGCCACCCCGCTCCAGGGCGGCGTGCACCTGGTGCTGTTCGCGGCGTACCTGGAGCTGGCGATCAACCCGTAGCGCCGAGCGCGCGCCCGCTCACCCGACCGTCGCCTCCGCCTCCACGCCGCGCACCTCCACCGGCCGCGTCTCCGGCAGCAGCGCGAAGCAGCACAGGCTGACCAGCGCGATACCCGTCAGATAGCCGGCCACCCCCCACGGCACCCGGCCACCCTGTTCGGCGAGCGCGGTCGCGGCGATGGGGGTGAGGGCGCCGCCGAGCACCCCGCCGAGGTTGTAGCCGACGGCCGCACCCGTGCAGCGCACCCGCGGCGCGTACAGCTCCGGCAGATACGCGGCGATCACCGCGAACATGGTGATGAACGACAGCATCGCCCCCAGGAACCCCAGGAAGATCAGCAGCGGCTCCCCGGTCGCCAGCAGCGCCACCATCGGGAACATCCACAGCGCGCCCGCCGAGCAGCCGGCCAGACACATGGGCCGCCGCCCGTACCGGTCGCCCAGTAGGGCCGCGACCGGTGTGAGCGCTCCCTTCACGACCACCACGGCCATGATGCAGACCAGCATGACGGTACGGCTCACCCCGAGCCGTTCGGTCGCGTAGGCGAGCGACCACGTCGTCACCGCGTAGAAGATCGCGTAGCCGATGGCGAGACCGCCGGCCGTCAGCAGCACCAGCCGCCAGTGGTCGCGCACCACCTCGGCGAGCGGCACGCGCGCGTGGTCCTCGATCGCCAGGAAGCTGGGGCTCTCGGTGAGCGAGGAGCGCAGCCACAGCCCCAGCAGGGCCAGCACCCCGGCCGCCCAGAACGGCACCCGCCAGCCCCACTGCGCGAACTGCGCCTCGGACAGCGAGGCCGCCAGCGCCAGCGTCACCCCGTTGGCGAGTACGAAGCCCACCGCGGGCCCCACCTGCGGAAAGCTCGACCACAGCGCGCGCCGCGCGGCGGGGGCGTGCTCGGCGGTCAGCAGCACCGCCCCGCCCCACTCCCCGCCGAGCCCCAGCCCCTGCAGAAAGCGCAGCACCAGCAGCAGCACCGGCGCCGCCACCCCGATGGTGTCGTACGTCGGGACGCAGCCCACCGCGACCGTCGAGGCCCCGGTCAGCAACAGGGAGACGACGAGAACCGGCCGTCTGCCGTGCCGGTCCCCGATGTGCCCGAACAGCACCGACCCCAGCGGCCGCGCCACGAACCCCACCCCGAACGTCCCGAAGGCGGCCAGCGTCCCCGCCAGCGGAGAGAACGTCGGGAAGAACAGCGGGCCCAGGACGAGCGCCGCCGCCGTCCCGTAGACGAAGAAGTCGTAGAACTCGATGGCCGTCCCGGCGAGCGAGGCGGCAGCGAGCCGCAGCATGCTGGGCGTGCCGGGCTTCCTTACGGTGCGTACGTCGTGCATGCCGCGTCAACTACCCACAGTGACCATGGGTTACGGGGGCGCGCGGAGGTGCGGACCGCGTCTCAGTAGGTGACCGTGATGCGCCGCGCGGGCCCGTCGACGCGGACCAGGCCGCCGTAGGGGAGTACCAGCTGAGGATCGGTGTGTCCGAAGTCCACGTCGAAGACGATCGGGGTGTTGGGCGCATACACACGCATGGCCCGCAGTACGGCCTCGCGCTGGTCGGTGGCGTAACGCGCGGCCTCCTCCGGGGTGTTGGGGTGCGCGAAGGACCATGTCCTGGCACGGCCCATCAGCAGCGCCGAGAACCGGCCCAGCAGCCCGCGCTCGCCCATGGTGCGCAGGGTGCGGAAGACCTCGGTGGCGCTCGGCATCTCCTCCGAGGTCTCCAGGATCAGTACGCCACCGTCGTACCGCGCGGGATCGGGCGCGATCTCCCGGTCCGCCATCAGCAGCCAGGCCACGATCTCCAGACAGCCGCCCCAGCTGCGGCCCTCCGCCACGCGGTCGGGGTTCACCCAGCTCCACCCGGTGCCGGGCCGCATCCGGGGCTCCGAGGCGAAGGTCGCGGGGTCCGCCCAGTCGCCGTTGACGTCGTTCCACCGCTCGGCGGGCCGCAATTCGTAGGGGCCGGAGGTGAACAGCGCGGCCCGCAGAGACTCCTCGGTCAGCGGGTGCATCGCGCCGGGCCGGCCCAGCTCGCACATCACGGTGGCGCCGTGGTAGCCGACGATGCCGGTGTTGTGGAGGAACGCCAGCAGGTTGGTGTTGTCGCTCATGCCGAAGAACGGCTTCGGGTGCGCCCGGATCAGCTCCCGGTCCAGATACGGCAGCACCGTGATCTGGTCGTCGCCGCCGATCGACGCGATGACCGCCTTGATGTCCGGGTCCGCGAACGCGGCGTGCAGGTCGGCGGCGCGCTCCTGGGGCGTGGCGCCCATCTTCCGGGTCGTCGGATACTCGACCGGCTCCAGGCCGAAGTCCTTCCGCAGCCGCTCCAGGCCCAGTTCGTAGGGGCGGGGGAAGAGTTCCGGCAGACCGGCGGACGGGGAGACGACGGCTATGCGGTCGCCCGGGGCGGGCTTGGGAGGGTACTCGGGCAGGGTCATGACGGGATGCTAGGAGCGCCCGCGGCTCCGGTGCACCGTGATAAACCGGGTGCCGACAGCGGTCCCGGCAGGGCCGCCCCATCCCGACGGACCGGAGGAAGCCGTGCCCCGCACCCTGGCCAACGCCCCGATCATGATCCTCAACGGCCCCAACCTGAACCTGCTCGGGCAGCGCCAGCCGGAGATCTACGGCTCCGACACGCTCGCCGACGTCGAGGCGATGTGCGCCAAGGCGGCGGCCGCGCACGGCGGCACGGTGGACCTGCGGCAGTCCAACCACGAGGGCGAGCTGGTCGACTGGATCCACGAGGCCCGGCTGAACCACTGCGGCATCGTGATCAACCCCGGCGCCTACTCGCACACCTCGGTCGCCATCCTGGACGCGCTCAACACCTGCGACGGGATGCCGGTGATCGAGGTGCACATCTCCAACATCCACCGGCGGGAGTCGTTCCGGCACCACTCCTATGTGTCGCTGCGCGCCGACGGTGTCATCGCGGGCTGCGGGGTGCAGGGGTACGTGTTCGGCGTGGAGCGCGTGGCGGCGCTGGTGGGGGCGGGCGGCGCCGAGGGCTGAGACGGGGGCGTACGCCCGGGCCGCCGGTCGAGGGCGGGGAATTCGGGAGACCGGCGGCCCCTGCCGCACAGGCGCCGTCGTCCCGCGCGGGGCTGCCTCCAGTGGACCGCGCGAGGGCGCGCGCCGGGAGCGCGTGCGCCTGCCCGGCGCGTGCACACGATTCACACGGGGCGCGCGCTGTGCGGCGCGCGCCGCGCGGCAACGGGGGCGCACCACCCGCGCGCCGTCGTACGCGTGCGGGACCTCACCACCCGTATGCCGTCGTACGCGTGCGGGACCTCACGACCCGCACGCCGCCGTACCTGTGCGGGGACTTCACCACCCGCGCGCGTGCCACTCCGGCAGGTGCGGGCGCTCCGCGCCGAGCGTGGTGTCGTTGCCGTGTCCCGGATAGACCCAGGTCTCGTCGGGAAGCACGTCGAAGATCTTCGTCTCCACGTCGCGGATGAGGCTGGCGAACGCCTCGGGATTCTTATGGGTGTTGCCCACACCTCCCGGGAACAGACAGTCCCCGGTGAAGACATGCGGGTGGCCGTGCGGGTCGTCGTAGACCAGGGCGATGGATCCCGGTGTGTGGCCCACGAGGTGGCGTGCCGTCAGTTCCACGCGTCCCACGCGGAGGGTGTCGCCGTCGTCGACCAGCACATCGGTCGGCACGGGGATGCCCTCGGCGTCGTACCGGCCGGCGTAGGTGCGCGCGCCGGTGGCCGCGACGACCCGGGCGAGCGCCTGCCAGTGGTCCCCGTGCCGGTGGGTGGTGACGACGGAGGCGATCCCGTCGTCACCGATCATGCCGAGCAGTGCCTCCGGGTCGGCGGCGGCGTCGATCAGCAGCTGCTCGTCCGTGGCCCGGCAGCGCAGCAGATAGGCGTTGTTGTCCATCGGGCCGACCGCGATCTTGGTGATCATCAGGTCCTTCAGCTCGTGCACGTCCGCCGGGCCGCCGACCGTCACCTGTCCGCTGTACGTCATGGCGGCAGCCTATCGCCGGGAGGGTGGGCGGGGCCCGCGGAGGAGGTCTCGCCCCAGGGGCGCCCGCCCGTCGCCGCGCTACAGCGGCGGCAGCTTCGGCAGGGAGCCGCCCTCCACCGACAGGGCCGAGCCGTCCCGGCGTCCGGCGAGCCAGCCGAGCAGGTCGGCGGGGGTGCCGGTGACCGTCACCTCGGGCCGCTCCGCCGCCCGGCCCGTGCTCCACGCGCGCGTGCCGTCGGTCAGCCGGGTCGGCGGGACGTCGGGGTGCCCCGAGAACCGGTCGGCGAGGAAGTCGATCTCCCGCTCGGTGAACTCCGCCGGCAGGTCCTCCAGCTCGTAGCCGATCCCGAGGTCCACGTGGTGCAGCTCGACCTCGACCCAGCGCCGGAACGGCAGGCGGGCCGCCGTGTCGGTCACACCGTTGCGCAGCTCCACCGTGCGCGACCAGTCGGCGGGCACCTCGGCCGCCGCCCGGAGGCGGGCGGCGCTCTCGCGCACGTCCGTCAGCTGCGCCTGCAGGGGACGCGGGGCGCCCTCGTCGATGTCGGCGTCACGGGCCTCGGCGGAGACGTACATGGGGCGCCCCTCCAGGACGTTCACGAGCGCGTCCGCGTTGCGCGCGAGGTGGGCGAGCACATGGCCCCGGCTCCAGCCGGGCAGGCGTGACGGTTCCGCCACAGCGGCGTTGTCCAGCTTGGCGACTGCGGTGAGGAGCCGCTCGGTCGCGTCCTGTACAGAGGCCAGGTCATGAGCGTGATCAATCATGGTGCTGACCTTAGTGCCGCCACACGTTCGGGTGAAGGACTCCGGCCACGCCCGCAAATCGAATGCACGTGCTATATGGTCGGTCTCGGCGTCGGGCATGCTGGAAGGCCGGGGATTGTTGACAACCGGTGAATCCGACCGGCGCTGTCAGTGGCTCCCCCTAGTCTGGGAAAGACGGGGGCCCCGCCCCTGTCACTTCTCTCAAGAAAGGTGCGGACCGGCGTGGCCGACCGTCTCATCGTCCGTGGCGCGCGCGAGCACAACCTGAAGAACGTCTCGCTCGACCTGCCCCGTGACTCGCTCATCGTCTTCACGGGCCTGTCCGGGTCGGGCAAGTCCTCCCTGGCCTTCGACACCATCTTCGCCGAGGGCCAGCGCCGCTATGTGGAATCGCTCTCCTCGTACGCGCGCCAGTTCCTCGGCCAGATGGACAAGCCGGACGTCGACTTCATCGAGGGCCTCTCGCCCGCGGTCTCCATCGACCAGAAGTCGACCTCGCGCAACCCGCGCTCCACGGTCGGCACCATCACCGAGGTCTACGACTACCTCCGTCTGCTCTTCGCGCGCATCGGCAAGCCGCACTGCCCCGAGTGCGGCCGGCCCATCTCGCGCCAGTCGCCGCAGGCCATCGTCGACAAGGTCCTGGAGCTGCCGGAGGGGAGCCGCTTCCAGGTGCTGTCGCCGCTGGTGCGCGAGCGCAAGGGCGAGTTCGTCGACCTCTTCGCCGATCTCCAGACCAAGGGCTACTCCCGCGCGCGCGTGGACGGCCAGACCATCCAGCTGTCCGACCCGCCCACGCTGAAGAAGCAGGAGAAGCACACCATCGAGGTGGTCGTCGACCGCCTCACCGTGAAGGACTCCGCCAAGCGCCGCCTCACCGACTCCGTCGAGACCGCCCTCGGCCTGTCCGGCGGCATGGTCGTGCTCGACTTCGTCGACCTCCCCGAGGACGACCCCGAGCGCGAGCGGATGTACTCGGAGCACCTGTACTGCCCGTACGACGACCTCTCCTTCGAGGAACTGGAGCCGCGCTCCTTCTCCTTCAACTCGCCCTTCGGCGCCTGCCCCGAGTGCACCGGCATCGGCACGCGCATGGAGGTCGACCCGGAGCTGATCGTCCCGGACGAGGACAAGTCCCTCGACGAGGGCGCCATCCACCCCTGGTCGCACGGCCACACCAAGGACTACTTCGGCCGCCTGATCGGCGCCCTCGCCGACGCCCTCGGCTTCCGTACGGACATCCCGTTCGCCGGTCTGCCCCAGCGCGCCAAGAAGGCCCTGCTGTACGGGCACAAGACGCAGATCGAGGTGCGCTACCGCAACCGGTACGGCCGCGAGCGCGTCTACACCACCCCCTTCGAGGGTGCCGTGCCGTTCGTCAAGCGACGCCACAGCGAGGCCGAGTCCGACGCCAGCCGTGAGCGCTTCGAGGGCTATATGCGCGAGGTGCCCTGCCCCACCTGTGAGGGCACGCGCCTGAAGCCGATCGTCCTCGCGGTCACGATCATGGGGAAGTCGATCGCCGAGGTCTCCGCGATGTCGATCAGCGACTGCGCGGACTTCCTGGGCGAGCTCAAGCTCAGCGCCCGCGACAAGAAGATCGCCGAGCGCGTGCTGAAGGAGGTCAACGAACGGCTGCGGTTCCTGGTCGACGTCGGCCTCGACTACCTCTCGCTCAACCGCGCGGCCGGCACCCTCTCCGGCGGCGAGGCCCAGCGCATCCGCCTGGCCACCCAGATCGGCTCCGGACTCGTCGGCGTGCTCTACGTCCTCGACGAGCCGTCCATCGGTCTGCACCAGCGCGACAACCACCGGCTGATCGAGACCCTGGTCAGGCTGCGCGACATGGGCAACACGCTCATCGTCGTCGAGCACGACGAGGACACCATCAAGGTCGCCGACTGGATCGTCGACATCGGCCCCGGCGCCGGCGAGCACGGCGGCAAGGTCGTGCACAGCGGCTCCCTGAAGGAACTGCTCGCCAACGCCGAGTCCCAGACCGGGCAGTACCTGTCGGGCAAGAAGGCCATCCCGGTACCCGACATCCGCCGCCCGATCGACCCGTCCCGGCAGCTCACGGTGCACGGCGCCCGCGAGAACAACCTCCAGGACATCGACGTCTCCTTCCCGCTCGGCGTCTTCACCGCCGTCACCGGCGTCTCCGGCTCCGGCAAGTCGACGCTGGTCAACGACATCCTCTACACGCACCTCGCGCGCGAGCTGAACGGTGCCCGCAATGTTCCGGGGCGGCACACGCGCGTGGACGGCGACGACCTCGTCGACAAGGTCGTGCACGTCGACCAGTCGCCCATCGGCCGCACCCCGCGCTCGAACCCGGCGACGTACACCGGCGTCTTCGACCACATCCGCAAGCTGTTCGCGGAGACCACCGAGGCGAAGGTGCGCGGCTATCTGCCGGGCCGCTTCTCCTTCAACGTCAAGGGCGGCCGCTGCGAGAACTGCGCCGGTGACGGCACCATCAAGATCGAGATGAACTTCCTCCCGGACGTCTACGTCCCGTGCGAGGTCTGCCACGGCGCCCGGTACAACCGGGAGACCCTGGAGGTCCACTACAAGGGCAAGTCCATCGCCGAGGTCCTGAACATGCCGATCGAGGAGGCGATGCACTTCTTCGAGGCGGTCCCGGCGATCAACCGCCACCTGAAGACCCTCCACGACGTCGGTCTCGGCTACGTCCGCCTGGGCCAGTCCGCGACCACGCTGTCCGGCGGTGAGGCGCAGCGCGTCAAGCTCGCCAGCGAGCTGCAGAAGCGCTCCACCGGCCGTACCGTCTACGTCCTGGACGAGCCGACCACCGGTCTGCACTTCGAGGACATCAGCAAGCTGCTGAAGGTCCTCGCCGGACTGGTCGACAAGGGCAACACGGTCATCGTCATCGAGCACAACCTCGATGTCATCAAGACCGCGGACTGGATCGTGGACATGGGTCCCGAGGGCGGCGCGGGCGGCGGCCTGGTCGTCGCCGAGGGCACGCCGGAGGAGGTCGCCGGGGTCCCGGCGAGCCACACCGGCAAGTTCCTGCGGGAGATCCTCGGCGCCGACCGGATCAGCGACGCGGCCATTCCCGCGGCGCGCTCGAAGGCGCCGGCGAAGAAGACCGTCGCCGCCAAGTCCACCGCCCGTAGGACGGCCACCAAGGCGGTCGACAGCACGGCCGCGGCCAAGAAGGCCGGGACCGCGAAGAAGACCGCGACGAAGACGGCCACCAAGGCGGCCGCCAAGAAGTCGACGAGGTCGCCCAAGGCCTGACGCGGCGCGGCCCCGAGGCCGACGTCGGCCGTGTACGACGTCAGCCGTGTACGGCGTCGGCCGAGACCTGACGTCGGCCGAGACCGGCGCCGGCCGAGACCGAGGTCGCCCAAGACCGAGTGGCCCACGGCTGACGTCGGCCGAGGCCGGCCGCACGGACAGGGGGCCACGACGCCTCCGACCCCATGACGCCTCGGGCCCCGCGGGACAGCTCCCGCGGGGCCCGAGGCGTCGGCGCGTCCTCACGCCTCCTTCGGCTCCACGAACTGCATGTCGAGCTGGACCTTGATCACGTCCCCGAGCAGACCGGGGGCGAAGTCCAGCCCGAACTCGCTGCGCCGGATCTCGCCCGTCGCCTCGAACCCGGCATGCCGGCTGCCGTCCATCGGCACGTCGACCAGCCCGCCGAACTCCACGGCGAACGTCACCGGCCGGGTCACGTCCCCGATCGTCAGCTCACCCTCCATCGTCCAGTCCTCGCCCTCGCCCGACACCCGGGTCGAGCGGTACGTCATGGTGGGGCGCCTGGCCACGTCCAGCAGGTCGGGAGCGCGCACATGCGCGTCCCGGTCGGGGTTCCCGGTGTCGATCGAGGCCAGGTCGACCGTCGCGGACACCCGGATCTCCTCCGCCGTCCGCCCCACGTACAGCTCGGCGCGCAGGGAGGTGAACTGCCCGCGCACCTTGGCGATGCCGAGGTGGCGAACGGCGAAGTTGACGGAGGAGTGGAAGGGATCCAGGGCCCAGTGGCCCGGAACGAGCGGCAGGGCGGGGACAGCGGTGGAAGCAGCGGTGTCATGTGTCATGCCTCCACCCTGCGGAGTCGGCGGCTCCGGAGGGAGACCGGGCTGAGCCTGGTAGTCGCGGGGCCACCCTTCGGCGCGCGGCGATTGGTACGTTCGACGTCGTGAGCGACAACGAGTTGGGCACGTTCCTGCGCACCTGGCGCGAAGCCGTCACCCCGGCCGAGGTGGGTCTGCCCGCCGGCCCCCGACGCCGTACGCCCGGTCTGCGCCGCGCCGAACTGGCCATGCTCGCCGGCATCAGCGTCGAATACCTCACCCGGCTCGAACAGGGCCGCGACCGCAACCCCTCCCCCCAGGTGCTCGGAGCGCTCGCCGACGCGCTGAACCTGTCCCTGACCGACCGCGTCCTGCTGCGCCGCCTGACCAAGGAGGCGGAGGGCGGCGACCCGTTGCTCTGCGCGGCGGCACCGCCGCTCAGCCGCACCCCGCGGCCCACCGTACGGGCCGTGCTCGACCGCCTGGAGCCCGCCCCGGCCGCGGTGATCAACTGGATCGGCGACGTCATCGCCCACACCGACGGCTACGCACTCCTGTTCGGCCCGATCGGGCTGCTCGACGCGGAACGCCCCAATCTGCTCCGCCACCTGTTCACCGACCCGCGCGCCCGCACCGCCTACCCCGACTGGGACCG
Source organism: Streptomyces sp. enrichment culture (assembly GCF_964272895.1). Taxonomy (GTDB): domain Bacteria; phylum Actinomycetota; class Actinomycetes; order Streptomycetales; family Streptomycetaceae; genus Streptomyces. The sequence goes on along the minus strand of NZ_OZ186832.1, from coordinate 1,818,642 downwards.
CGTCGCCGACGACCTGATCGCCCGCCTGCGGCACGCCGTACCCCTGCGCGACCCCTACCTCACCGAGCTGGCCGAGGAGCTGACGGTGATCGCGGGGGCGGAGTTCGCCGACCGGTTCGCGGACCTGGCCGTGACGCCCCGCAGCGTCGGGACCCAGCAGATCGAGCACCCCGAGGCCGGGCCGCTGCGGCTGCTGCACGAGACGCTCACGCTGCCGGACGACGGCCAGCACGTCGTGGTGCACCTGCCCGCCGACGACGCCACGGCCACCGCCCTGGACCACCTCACCGGCCGCCGCCCCGGCGCGCTGCGCGCGGTGGGGGACGCGGGCTGACCTCCTCGGGGCTCGTCAGGGACGCACGGCCTCCAGCTCATGGGCGTACGGCGGCTCCGCCCCCGCCCGTGAGCACGTGATCGCCGCCGCGCGCGCCGCGAACCGCAGCAGCTCGGTCCACCCGTCGCGCCCGAGGCCGGCGACCCCCTCGGCGGACAGGGCGTCCCGTACGGCCAGCCCGTGCAGCAGGGCCGCGTTCACCGTGTCCCCGGCGCCGATGGTGTCCACGACGTCGATCTGCTCGCCGGGCACGGAGTGCACCGCGCCGTCAGGGGTGAACGCGCTCAGCCCGTCGCCGCCGTGGGTGATCACGACGGCGGAGGGCCCGGCGGCGAGCCACTCCTTCGGGCTGCCGCCCAGCCACAGGGCGTCCTCCTCGGACAGCTTGAGCAGCGACACGGACGGCAGCCAGCCGCGGAACCTGGCCCGGTAGGCGTCCGCGTCCGGGATCAGGCCCGGCCTGATGTTCGGGTCGAGGGCGGTGAACACGCCCTGCGCCGCCGCCGTCCGCATCAGCTCCTCGTACGCGCTCGCCCCCGGCTCCAGTACGAGTGAGCAGGTCCCGAAGGACACCGCGCGGGTCCCGGCCGGCAGCGCCGCGGGAGTGCTGAACATGCGGTCGGCGGTGCCGTCGACGTAGAACGAGTAGGCGGCCGAACCGCCGTCGTCGATCGTGGCGACGGCGAGCGTGGTCGGCTCCGGACCGCGCTGGACACCCGACACGTCCACTCCGGCCCGCCGCAGCCCGTCCAGCAGCGCCTCACCGAAGGGGTCCTCCGAGGTGCGCGAGCAGAAGGCGGTGGGGGAGCCGAGGCGGCCGAGGGCCACGGCCGTGTTGTACGGGCCGCCGCCGAGCGCGGGCCGCAGGTCGGCGAGGGCACCCGTGCCCCGCGGTACCAGGTCGATCAGGGCCTCACCGGCGACGACGATCACGATGCGGTTCCTTTCGGGGGCTGCTCGGAAAAGGTCTGCTGCGAAAAGGTCTGCTGCGAAAGGGGCTGCTGGGAAGAGGTCTGCTGGGAAGAGGTCTGCCGGGCGGACGGCCGCTCGGGGCATCCGCACGAGGTGCGGTGCACGAAGGCACACGGGAGCCGGACGGTCCGGGCCGGGCGCCCGGGCTCGGCGAGCCGGTCCAGCAGGACCTGGACCGCCCGCGCGCCGATCTCCCTGCTGGGCTGGGCGATCGCGGTGAGCCGCGGGGAGAACAGGTCGGCCCAGGCGAAGTCGTCGAAGCAGCACAGGGCGATGTCGTCCGGGACGGACAGCCCCCGGTCGCGCAGGGCGCGCAGCGCGCCGATGGTCATCGCGTTGTTGGCGGTGACCAGCGCGGTCGGTGGAGCGCCGAGGGACAGCAGGGCGGCGGTCGCGCGCTCACCGCCGGTCGCGGCCGAGTCGCCGTGGACCACCAGCCGCTCGTCGTGGGGGAGGCCCGCGGCGGCCAGGCCGTGCCGGTAGCCGGTGATCCGCTCGCTCGTGGTGCTCAGTCCGGGCAGACCGGCGACCAGGCCGATCCGGCGGTGCCCCAGCCCCGCGAGATGGGTGACCAGCTCCGCCATCGGCCCGGCGTTCTCGGCGCACACCTGGTCGAAGGGCGGGCCGCCGTCCGCGCGGGTGCCGGCCAGCCGGTCCAGGAACACCGCCGGTACGTCATGGCGGCGCAGGTAGGCGACCAGCTCGCGCGGGTCCGCGGACGGGGCGACGATCACGCCGTCCACCCGGCGCTCGTGCAGCAGCTGGACCACCTTGCGCTCATGGCCGGGGTCGTCGTGCGGATCCGCGAGCAGGAGGCTGTAGCCCTGCTCCAGGGCGCTCGCCTCGACGCCCTGCAGGATCTCCGTGAAGTACGGGTTGCTGATCGCCGACACCGCGAGGCCGATGGAGCGGGTGCGCGAGGTCACCAGCGATCGGGCCAGCGTGTTGGGCGTGTACCCGAGCTGCTCGACGGCGTCCAGTACGGCCTGCCGGGTGTGGGGCAGCACGGGCCGGGTGCCGTTGAGCACATGCGAGACGGTCGCCACGGAGACGCCTGCGCTGCGCGCGACATCGGCCATGGTCGGCATGCACACCCCTCCTCGACGCGGGCCACGGCGGACCGGCGCCCGCCGCGGTGGGCTTTCAACGGCGGCCCGCCACGACCTGCGGATCACCACCGTCGGCCTTGCCGTACGACTCGCCACCGTCGGCCTTGACCCACGGACTGCCACCGCCGGCCTTGACCCACGGCGCTCGCCACCATCGGCCTTCAGGGCGGGAACGTATCCCATTCGGCGCCCGACGTAAACGCTTACGCAAGCGTTTACGTCTCACAGGTGACCCACCCGACCCACCCCCACCCCCTCCCGGTATCGTCGGCCGCACCGCCCCCGACCAGTGGAGTTCCGCATGCCCGGCCGCCCGTCCGCCAGCCGTCGTACCGTCCTGCGCGGAGCGGCCCTCACCCCGGTCGCCGGCCTGGCCACGGCCGCGGGGCTCACCGCCTGCTCGCCGGGCGCGGGAGCTGAGCGGAGGCCCGCCGGGCCGACCGCGCCCGTGGACCTCGGCGCCGAGGGCGAGGTCGCCGAGGACGGCGCCGATCTGCACCTCGACCACAACGTGGTGGTCAGCCGGACCGCGGACGGCACCCTGAAGGCGTACAGCACGATCTGCACCCACGGCGGCTGCCCCATCAGCGACCTGGAGGGCACGACCCTGGTGTGCCGTTGCCACGGCAGCAGGTTCGACGCGACGACCGGAGAGGTGCTGCAACGCCCGGCGACGGTCCCCTTGGCGGAGCTGCCGGTCAGGGTGGAGAACGGCAGGGTCGTCGCGGGGCCCGAGGTCTGACGGCGGCGCCGCGGGGGACCGGTTACTCCCAGTCCCAGCCGATCCCGACGATCCCGGAGCGCACCCGGGGTTCCACGAGGTGGGCGCAGTGGTGGCGGGCGGTCAGCGGCAGCGCCTGACGGCCGCTGCGCGGGGCCGCCGCGGAGTGCTGGGTGAACCGGTGGCAGCGCACCGGCAGGGCGCGCTCGTCGAACCGCACCTGAAGGACGTACTGACCGCCGGGGGGACCGAAACCGCGCACGCACTCGTACGAGACACCGGCCGTGCCGTCCTGGACGGCGTACCGGAAGAGGAAGGTGTCGCCCGCGCGCAGGCGCGTGTCGAAGAGCAGTTCGGCGACCAGGACGCCGGTGTCGTGGTGGCGGCGGATCCGGCCGGTACGGCAGTTCTCCAGGGCGTGCACGGACATGTGCTCGGGTGCGCAGCCGGGGTCGCCCTGGTGCACGGCGAGGAAACGGTCCACCCCGTCGCGGTGGGCGCGCACGACGTGGTGGGACTCGCGGCGGAGCAGCTGGCGGCGCGCCCCGATGCGGACCTGCTCGTGGTGGCCGAGCATGTGCAGTCCGCCGTCCCGTGGGGACTCCAGTTCGCGCAGCAGGCGCTCCAGGACGCCGGATGCCTCCACCAGCGAGCGGTAGGAGCGGGCGGCGGGGTGCTGGCCGGGGGTGCCGTCGTCGGCCTTGGCGAGCAGCCGGATCAGGGACTCGTCCGGCAGCTGGAGTATCTCCTCCAGCGCGCGGACGGCCCGCAGCGACTCGGGGCGCTGCGGTCGGCGGGCGCCCTGCTGCCAGTAGCTCAGGCTGGTCACGCCCACTCTCACCCCGTAGCGCGACAGATGGTGCTGCACGCGCTGCAACGGCAGACCACGGGCGGCGATGGCGGCGCGCAGGGCGACATGGAAGGGGCCGCCGCGCAGAGCCGAGTCCAGTTCCGTGGGGGCGACGTCCGCGTGCTGTGTGGCGTGCGGCATGCGGGGGCCTTTCTGTGTGGTTCACAACGGCTGGTCAGACCGTTCACGCGAGTGCTGCCGGGGCCACCCCGTCACGGCGCCGGGAGGTTCCTCACGTCCGCGCGCCGTCGTGCACGGCCCCGAGTTCCCCCGCATTGAAGCGTGTTGACCTGGTCCCGACAACACCGCGGGGCCAACCGCGGCGCACTATGGGCCACGCCGTGTCACCAAGGGACCAAGTCGACACGGGGAGCGGCCGATTGACCGGAGATTCCCCCGTCCCGCTCGGGACCCTTCGGCAGCCTCACCAGGCACCCCCCGGCAGCGTCACCAGGCGCCCTCCGGCAGCGTCACCAGGCCCCTTCCGGGCGCGCCGGGCGCCCGCCGTCCCGCTCCTCCGACCTCCTCCGGCCGCCCCGCTGCTCCCAGACCGCGTCCGGCGCCCCGCCCTCCCGACCCCGGTCCGGCACCCCGCCCCGGACTGCCGATCGACGATCCCGGACGCTTGTCCACAGCCCCACCGGAGTGTCACTGCTCGCCAGTAGGGTGTGAGACATGGCCGACCCCTCCAGCTACCGCCCCAGGCCGGGTGAGATCCCGGACTCCCCCGGGGTGTACCGGTTCCGCGACGAGCACCGCCGGGTGATCTACGTCGGAAAGGCGAAGAGCCTGCGCCAGCGCCTGGCGAACTACTTCCAGGACCTGGCGGGCCTCCACCCGCGCACCCGCACCATGGTCACCACGGCCGCGTCCGTGGAGTGGACCGTCGTGTCCACGGAGGTCGAGGCCCTGCAGCTGGAGTACTCCTGGATCAAGGAGTACGACCCCCGGTTCAACGTCAAGTACCGCGACGACAAGAGCTACCCCTACCTCGCGGTGACGATGAACGAGGAGTTCCCGCGTGTCCAGGTCATGCGCGGCCACAAGAAGAAGGGCGTCCGCTACTTCGGGCCGTACGCGCACGCGTGGGCGATCCGGGACACCGTCGACCTGCTGCTGCGCGTCTTCCCGGTGCGCACCTGCTCGGCCGGGGTGTTCAAGAACGCCGCCCGCACCGGCCGCCCCTGTCTGCTCGGCTACATCGGCAAGTGCTCCGCCCCCTGCGTCGGCCGGATCGACCCCGAGGACCACCGCGAACTCGCCGACGAGTTCTGCGACTTCATGACCGGCCGCACCGGCACCTACCTCCGCCGCCTGGAGAAGCAGATGATGGAGGCGGCCGAGGACATGGAGTACGAGCGGGCCGCCCGGCTGCGCGACGACATAGAGGCCCTGCGCAAGGCCATGGAGAAGAACGCGGTCGTGCTCGCCGACGCGACCGACGCCGATCTGATCGCCGTCGCCGAGGACGAGCTGGAGGCGGCCGTGCAGATCTTCCACGTGCGGGGCGGACGCGTGCGCGGCCAGCGCGGGTGGGTCACCGACAAGGTCGAGGAGATCACCACCGGCGCCCTCGTCGAGCACGCCCTCCAGCAGCTCTACGGCGAGGAGACCGGCGACAGCGTCCCCAAGGAGGTCCTGGTCCCCGCCCTGCCCGACCCGGTGGAGCCGGTCCAGCAGTGGCTCACCCAGCGGCGCGGGTCGGCCGTCTCGCTGCGCATCCCGCAGCGCGGCGACAAGAAGGCTCTGATGGAGACCGTGCAGCGCAACGCCCAGCAGGCGCTCGCCCTGCACAAGACCAAGCGCGCCTCCGACCTCACCACCCGCTCGCGCGCGCTGGAGGAGATCGCCGACGCCCTCGGTCTGGACAGCGCCCCGCTGCGCATCGAGTGCTACGACATCTCCCACCTCCAGGGCGACGACGTCGTGGCCTCCATGGTCGTCTTCGAGGACGGTCTCCAGCGCAAGAGCGAGTACCGCCGCTTCCAGATCAAGGGCTTCGCCGGCCAGGACGACGTCCGGTCCATGCACGAGGTGATCACCCGCCGCTTCCGGCGCTACCTGGCCGAGAAGGAGCGCACGGGGGAGTGGGCCGAGGCCGACGGAACCCTCGCGGGAGACCAGGACAGCGGCTCCGAGGAGCCCGGCTCCCCGGTCAGCCCGGGCGAGGCCGCCGCCCTCAGCACCCTCACCGAGGACGACGGCCGCCCCAAGAAGTTCGCCTACCCGCCGCAGCTCGTCGTCGTCGACGGCGGACAGCCCCAGGTCGCGGCCGCCCAGCGCGCCCTGGACGAGCTCGGCATCGACGACATCGCGGTGTGCGGCCTGGCCAAGCGGCTGGAAGAGGTCTGGCTGCCCGGCGACGACGACCCCGTGGTGCTGCCCCGCACCAGCGAGGGTCTCTACCTGCTGCAACGGGTCCGGGACGAGGCCCACCGCTTCGCCATCACCTACCAGCGCAGCAAGCGGTCCAAGCGCCTGCGGTCGAGCCCCCTGGACGACGTACCGGGACTGGGCGAGACACGCAGACAGGCGCTGATCAAGCACTTCGGTTCGGTGAAGAAGCTCCGATCCGCGACAATCGATCAGATCTGTGAGGTTCCGGGCATCGGCCGCAAGACCGCCGAGACCATCGCCGTGGCCCTCGCCCAGGCGGCCCCGGCCGCACCCGCCGTGAACACGGCGACTGGAGAGATCATGGAAGACATGGACGACGGGGTGCCCGAGACGACGGCGGACACCCCGGGGGAGCCCGTGCCCACGGGCGCCCCACAGGAGCGACGGGGGCAGGAGACATGACCGACCACGAGACGCAGCCGACAGGCGATCGAGAGCAGGAACCACGGCCCGCCGCGGGCCGTGAGCACCAGGAGGCCGCCGACGACCGGCAGGCCCTCCCCGACAACGGAGCACAGGTGAGCCAGGACATCACGGCGGCCGGGATCCCGGACGCGGCCATCCCCGAGCTGGTGATCATCTCCGGCATGTCCGGAGCGGGCCGCTCCACGGCCGCGAAGTGCCTGGAGGACCTCGGCTGGTTCGTCGTCGACAACCTCCCGCCCGCCCTGATCCCCACCATGGTGGAGCTGGGCGCCCGCTCCCAGGGCAACGTGGCGCGGATCGCGGTCGTCGTCGACGTGCGCGGCCGCCGGTTCTTCGACAACCTCCGCGAGTCCCTCGCCGACCTGGAGGCCAAGCACGTCACCCGGCGGATCGTCTTCCTGGAGTCCTCCGACGAGGCCCTGGTGCGCCGCTTCGAGTCCGTGCGCCGCCCGCACCCCCTCCAGGGCGACGGCCGCATCGTCGACGGCATCGCCGCCGAGCGCGAACTGCTGCGCGAGCTGCGCGGCGACGCCGACCTGGTGATCGACACCTCCAGCCTCAACGTGCACGAGCTGCGCGCCAAGATGGACGCCCAGTTCGCCGGCGAGGAGGAGCCCGAGCTGCGGGCCACCGTGATGTCGTTCGGCTTCAAGTACGGCCTGCCGGTCGACGCCGACCTCGTCGCCGACATGCGCTTCCTGCCCAACCCGCACTGGGTCCCGGAGCTGCGCCCGTACACCGGCGTCAACGAGGAGGTCGCGGCGTACGTCTTCAACCAGCCCGGCGCCAAGGAGTTCCTCGACCGCTACGCCGAACTGCTGCGGCTGATCGCGGCCGGGTACCGCCGCGAGGGCAAGCGGTACGTGACCATCGCCATCGGCTGTACGGGCGGCAAGCACCGCTCGGTGGCCATGTCGGAGAAGCTCGCCGCGCGTCTGGCGGCGGAGGGCGTGGAGACGGTGGTCGTGCACCGGGACATGGGACGGGAATGACGCGACGTACTCCACGGCTGGGCCGGCTGCGCCGGGCGGTGCCCGAGGCGCGCGCCGGCCGGCCCGCCGAGGCCCGCGGCGGCCGGGCACGCCGCCGCCAGCCCAAGGTGGTCGCCCTCGGCGGCGGCATGGGCCTGTCCGCCTCGCTCGCCGCGCTGCGCCGGATCACCGGTGACCTCACCGCCGTCGTCACCGTGGCCGACGACGGCGGCTCCAGCGGGCGCCTGCGCGACGAGCTGGGCGTCCTGCCGCCCGGCGATCTGCGCAAGGCGCTGGCCGCGCTGTGCGGCGACGACGACTGGGGCCAGACCTGGGCCAGGGTCATCCAGCACCGCTTCCAGTCCAAGGGCGACCTGCATGAGCACGCGGTCGGCAATCTGCTGATCGTCGCCCTGTGGGAGCAGCTCGGCGACCATGTCCAGGCCCTCGACCTGGTCGGCAAGCTGCTCGGCGCGCACGGGCGCGTGCTGCCCATGTCCGCCGTGCCGCTGGAGCTCCAGGCCCTGGTCAAGGGGCACGACCCGGACCGGCCGGAGGACGTGGACATCGTCCGCGGCCAGGCCACCGTCGCCCTCACGCCGGGCGAGGTCCAGTCGGTGCACCTGGTGCCGCACGACCCGCCCGCCGTCCCGGAGGCCGTCGCCGCCGTGCTGGACGCGGACTGGGTGGTACTGGGCCCAGGCTCCTGGTTCTCCTCGGTCATCCCGCACCTCCTGGTGCCCGACCTCCTCGACGCCCTCATGGAGACCAAGGCCCGCCGGGTCCTCTCCCTGAACCTCGCTCCGCAGCCCGGGGAAACCGACGGTTTCTCCCCGCAGCGTCATTTGGAGGTTTTGGGACGACACGCCCCTAAACTCGCCCTGGACGTGGTGCTGGCCGACGAGGCCGCCGTGCCCGACCGCGACTCGCTGACCGACGCCGCCAAACGGTTCGGGGCCGCGGTCGAGCTGGCGCCGGTCGCGCGGCCCGACGGGACCCCGCGGCACGACGCGGAGCTCCTGGCCGCCGCGTACGACCGTATTTTTCGGATGCATGGAAGGATCGGCCCATGGCGATGACGGCAGCGGTGAAGGACGAGATCTCCCGGCTCCCCGTCACCCGGACCTGCTGCAGGAAGGCGGAGGTCTCCGCCATTCTGCGGTTCGCCGGCGGCCTCCACCTGGTCAGCGGGCGCATCGTGATCGAGGCGGAGCTGGACACCGCGATGGCGGCCCGCCGCCTCAAGCGGGACATCCTGGAGATCTTCGGCCACAGCTCCGAGCTGATCGTGATGGCGCCGGGCGGACTGCGCCGCGGTTCGCGCTACGTGGTGCGCGTGGTGGCGGGCGGCGACCAGCTGGCCCGGCAGACCGGCCTGGTCGACGGGCGGGGCCGCCCGATCCGCGGCCTGCCCCCGCAGGTGGTCTCCGGCGCCACCTGTGACGCCGAGGCCGCCTGGCGGGGCGCCTTCCTGGCGCACGGCTCGCTCACCGAGCCCGGCCGCTCCTCCTCCCTGGAGGTCACCTGCCCCGGCCCCGAGGCCGCGCTCGCGCTGGTCGGCGCCGCCCGCCGGCTGTCGATCGCGGCGAAGGCCCGCGAGGTGCGCGGCGTGGACCGGGTCGTGGTCCGCGACGGCGACGCGATCGGCGCGCTGCTCACCCGGCTCGGCGCCCATGAGTCGGTGCTGGCCTGGGAGGAGCGCCGGATGCGCCGCGAGGTGCGGGCCACGGCGAACCGTCTCGCCAACTTCGACGACGCGAACCTGCGCCGCTCCGCCCGCGCGGCGGTCGCCGCCGGTGCCCGGGTGGCCCGCGCGCTGGAGATCCTCGGCGACGAGGTCCCCGAGCACCTGGCCGCCGCCGGCCGGCTGCGCATGGAGCACAAGCAGGCGTCCCTGGAGGAGCTGGGCGCGCTCGCCGACCCGCCGCTCACCAAGGACGCGGTGGCGGGCCGTATCCGCCGCCTGCTGGCCATGGCCGACAAGCGCGCCGCCGACCTGGGGATCCCGGGCACGGAGGCCAACCTCTCCGAGGAGCTGGCCGACAACCTCGCCGGCTGACCCTCGCGCCGTACGGACACGAACGCGCCGGCGCCCGCTCTTCCCGGGCGCCGGCGCGTTCGCGTGTCCGGGCAGGCGGTCTTGAAACGATCTTCGAGTGGCATGAGCCTGGCACCCACCTGCCGCCCGAAGGTGCCGAAGGGGGCCGTGTGCCATGACGTTTCCCGGTCCTCTCGAGTGACGAGAAGCCTTCGGTCCGGGCGGTCCGTACCCCTACTGGTGGGTAAGGATGGCAGTGCCGTGTATGGGCCGTCTCGATGTCACCTCAGGCGCTTCAGAGAGGTAGGGTCGTAGGCGGTCGGGGACATCCCAAATACAGCTCGCCGGCACCGCATGGCCGGCGTACCAACGAGGAGATCGGTTCGTGACGATCCGCGTAGGCATCAACGGCTTCGGCCGCATCGGTCGTAATTACTTCCGCGCGCTGCTGGAGCAGGGTGCAGACATCGAGATCGTGGCTGTCAACGACCTGGGTGACACCGCGACCACCGCTCACCTGCTGAAGTACGACACCATCCTCGGCCGCCTCAAGCAGGAGGTCTCCCACACCGAGGACACCATCACCGTCGACGGCCACACCATCAAGGTGCTGTCCGAGCGCAACCCCGCCGACATCCCGTGGGGCGAGCTGGGCGTCGACATCGTCATCGAGTCGACCGGCATCTTCACCAAGAAGGAAGACGCCGCCAAGCACCTCGCCGGTGGCGCCAAGAAGGTCCTCATCTCGGCTCCGGCCAAGGACGAGGACATCACCATCGTGATGGGCGTCAACCAGGACAAGTACGACCCGGCGAACCACCACGTCATCTCCAACGCCTCCTGCACCACCAACTGTGTGGCGCCGATGGCGAAGGTCCTGGACGAGAACTTCGGCATCGTCAAGGGCCTGATGACGACGGTCCACGCGTACACCAACGACCAGCGGATCCTGGACTTCCCGCACAAGGACCTGCGTCGCGCGCGTGCCGCCGCGGAGAACATCATCCCGACGACCACGGGTGCCGCCAAGGCCACCGCCCTGGTCCTGCCGCAGCTCAAGGGCAAGCTGGACGGCATCGCCATGCGCGTCCCGGTCCCGACCGGCTCGGTCACCGACCTGGTCGTCGAGCTCGGCCGCGAGGTCACCAAGGAAGAGGTCAACGCCGCCTTCCAGAAGGCCGCCGAGGGCGAGCTGAAGGGCCTCCTCGACTACACCGAGGACCAGATCGTGTCCTCCGACATCGTCAACGCCCCGGCGTCCTGCACCTTCGACTCCTCCCTGACCATGGTCCAGGAGGGCAAGAACGTGAAGGTCATCGGCTGGTACGACAACGAGTGGGGCTACTCCAACCGCCTCGTCGACCTCACGGTCTTCGTCGGCGGCCAGCTCTGACCGGCTGCTGATCGGCTGAAGCAGGCACCTTGAAACGAGAGCAGGGCTCGGGCCAGGCGCAGGGACGCGCGGCCCGGGCCCTGACTCACGTCGCGACCGGCCCTCCTCTCTAGGATCGGGCCTGGTCATCCGGTCACCGAGCAGTACGAGCCACGACCTCCACTAGGAGTCCCCCGAAAATGAAGACGATCGACGAACTCCTCGCCGAAGGAGTCACGGGCAAGCGGGTCTTCGTCCGCGCCGACCTCAACGTGCCGCTGGACGGCACCACCATCACCGACGACGGCCGCATCCGCGCGGTGCTGCCCACCGTCAAGGCGCTCGCCGACGCGGGCGCGCGGGTCGTCGTCGCCTCGCACCTGGGCCGCCCCAAGGGCGCCCCGGACCCCGCCTTCTCGCTCGCCCCCGCCGCCGCGCGCCTGGGCGAACTCCTCGGCGCGGACGTCGCCTTCGCCGCCGACACGGTCGGCGAGTCGGCGCAGGCCACCGTCGCCGGCCTCGCCGACGGCCAGGTCGCCGTCATCGAGAACCTCCGCTTCAACGCCGGTGAGACCAGCAAGGACGACGCCGAGCGCGGCGCCTTCGCCGACCAGCTCGCCGCCCTCGCCGAGGTGTACGTGGGCGACGGCTTCGGCGCCGTGCACCGCAAGCACGCCTCGGTGTACGACCTGCCGGCCCGCCTGCCGCACTACGCGGGCTTCCTCATCGCCACCGAGGTCGGCGTCCTGAAGAAGCTCAGCGAGGACGTCCAGCGCCCCTACGTCGTCGTCCTCGGCGGCGCCAAGGTCTCCGACAAGCTGGCCGTCATCGACCAGCTGCTCGGCAAGGCCGACCGTCTCCTCATCGGCGGCGGCATGGCCTACACGTTCCTCAAGGCCAAGGGCCACGAGGTCGGCATCTCCCTCCTCCAGGAGGACCAGATCCCGGCCGTCAAGGAGTACATGGAACGCGCCGAGAAGAACGGCGTCGAGCTGGTGCTGCCGGTGGACGTCCTGGTCTCCCCGGAGTTCCCGGACCTGAAGACCAAGGCCCCGAGCAACCCCACCACCGTCGCCGCGGACGCCATCCCGGCCGACCAGGAGGGCCTGGACATCGGCCCGGAGACCCGCAAGCTGTACGCCTCGAAGCTCGCCGACGCGGCCACCGTCTTCTGGAACGGCCCCATGGGCGTCTTCGAGCACCCCGACTACGCCGAGGGCACCAAGGCGGTCGCCCAGGCCCTCATCGACTCCCCGGGCTTCACCGTGGTCGGCGGCGGCGACTCCGCCGCGGCCGTGCGCACCCTGGGCTTCGACGAGAACGCATTCGGCCACATCTCGACCGGCGGCGGCGCCTCCCTCGAATACCTTGAGGGCAAGACGCTCCCCGGCCTCGCCGCACTGGAGGACTGACCCTCAATGACCACCCGTACGCCCCTGATGGCGGGCAACTGGAAGATGAACCTCAACCACCTTGAGGCCATCGCCCACGTCCAGAAGCTCGCCTTCGCCCTCGCGGACAAGGACTACGACGCCGTCGAGGTCGCCGTCCTGCCGCCCTTCACCGACCTGCGCTCCGTGCAGACCCTGGTCGACGGCGACAAGCTGAAGATCAAGTACGGCGCCCAGGACATCTCGGCCCATGACTCCGGCGCCTACACCGGCGAGATCTCCGGCCCGATGCTGGCCAAGCTGAAGTGCACGTACGTGGCGATCGGCCACTCCGAGCGCCGCCAGTACCACAACGAGACCGACGAGATCGTCAACGCCAAGGTCAAGGCCGCCTACAAGCACGGCCTCACCCCGATCATGTGCGTCGGCGAGGAGCTGGAGGTGCGCGAGGCGGGCAACGCCGTCGCGCACACCCTCGCCCAGGTCGAGGGCGGTCTGAAGGACCTCCCGGCCGAGCAGGCCGAGTCCATCGTGATCGCCTACGAGCCCGTCTGGGCCATCGGCACCGGCAAGGTCTGCGGCGCCGAGGACGCGCAGGAGGTCTGCGCCGCCATCCGCGGCAAGCTGGCCGAGCTGTACAGCCAGGAGCTGGCCGACAAGGTCCGCATCCAGTACGGCGGCTCCGTCAAGGCCGGCAACGTCGCCGAGATCATGGCCCAGGCCGACATCGACGGCGCCCTGGTCGGCGGCGCCTCGCTGGACGCGGACGAGTTCGTCAAGATCGTGCGCTTCCGCGACCAGTGAGTATGCGGTAGCGGCGATCCGTCGTACCCTTGCGGGGTCCAGCAGTGACTGCTGGGCCCCGTCGTCCATCAGAATCCGAGGAAGTTGGTCCAGCCGTGGTTATGGGGTTCTCGATCGCCCTGATCGTCTTCAGCCTGCTGCTGATGCTGCTGGTGCTGATGCACAAGGGCAAGGGCGGCGGCCTCTCCGACATGTTCGGTGGCGGCATGCAGTCCTCCGTCGGCGGCTCCTCGGTCGCCGAGCGCAACCTCGACCGCATCACCGTGGTGGTCGGTCTGCTCTGGTTCGCGTGCATTGTCGTGCTCGGCATCCTGATGAAGGTGAACAACTGACCTACGGGTTCGCACGCCAGCACAATCCGATACGTAAGGCCCCATGTTCGGTACGCGCTCCGAAGCGCGGCCTATCATGGGGCTTGCGTCTAGGAGCGGGGCCCTTGTAACTCCAATCACTGGACGCGCGTTGGGCCTTACGTAGACTGAGGCGCTCGCAACGAAGCGACACGCCGACTCGCTTCGCGGCACCATCACGCAGGGAGTTACACCGTGGCAAGTGGCAACGCGATCCGAGGAAGCCGGGTCGGGGCGGGGCCGATGGGCGAGGCCGAGCGCGGTGAGTCCGCGCCGCGTCTGCGCATCTCCTTCTGGTGCTCCAACGGGCACGAGACGCAGCCCAGCTTCGCCAGCGACGCGCAGGTTCCTGACACCTGGGACTGTCCGCGCTGCGGGTTCCCGGCGGGGCAGGACCGGGACAATCCGCCGGCGCCGCCGCGGACCGAGCCGTACAAGACGCATCTCGCGTATGTGCGGGAGCGGCGCAGTGACGCCGACGGGGAGGCGATCCTCGCGGAGGCGCTCGCCAAGCTGCGGGGCGAGATCTAGCCCGCGCCCCTGGGGGACGTCTCCTCGCCCTCGATTGTCAGTGGCTGCCTCTACGGTTTTCTCCATCGGCTTCGTGAAGTGGAGAACCGTCGGGGGGACATGTGGTGCGAGGCGGGTTCGGGCGGCTCTGGAGTGCCGCGGTGCTCTCCAGTTTCGGCGATGCCCTGCGCACGGCCGCGTTGCCGCTGCTCGCCGTCTCGTTGACCGATGCGCCCCTGCTCATCGCTTCCGTCACCGCCTGTTCCTACCTCCCCTGGCTGCTCTTCGGGCTGCTCGGCGGGGCCGTCGCCGACCGGGTCGACCAGCGGCGGGCGATGTGGACGGTGGATGTCGTACGGGGACTGCTGCTCGCCGCGTTCGCCGTCGCCGTCGGTCTGGGGCACGCTTCCATCGGCCTGCTGATCGCCCTGGCCTTCACCCTCACCACGCTCCAGACCCTCTTCGACAACGCCGCCACCGCGCTGTTGCCGGCCGTGGTCGCCGGCGACGACCTCGGCAGGGCGAACGCCCGGCTGATGACCGGCCAGCAGCTCGCGGGCGGGCTGCTCGGCGCCCCGGCGATGCCGCTGCTGGCCGCCGCGGGCGCCGCCGTGCCCTTCGCCGCCGACGCCGCCACCTTCCTGCTCGCAGCCGCGCTGGTGGCCTCGCTGCGGGTCACCGCTCCCGACCGGCCGCCCAGAGCGGCGGGCAGCACCCTGCGCCGGGAGATCGCCGAAGGGCTGCGCACCCTGGGCCGCGACCGGGCCCTGCGCGCCCTGTGCACCGCGACCGCGCTGTGCAACATCGGCATGGGCGGCCTCATCGCCACCCTGGTCGTGCTGGTCACCGACGGGCTGCACGCGGGCAGCGCCGGATACGCGGCGGCGGGGACGGCGTACGCGGCGGGCGGCCTGGCCGGAGGAGTGTGCAACGGCAGAGCGGTGGCCCGCATCGGGCGCCCGCGCGTGGTGCTGCTCGCCGGGGCCGTACAGATCACGGCACTGCTGGTGATGGGGCTCGTGCCCACCCTGGCCGCCCTGGTCGCCGCCATGGCCGTCTTCGGGTTCATGGGCATGCTGTGGAACGTCAACACCACCACCCTCATGCAGCGGCGCACCCCCACCGCCGCGCTGGGCCGCGTCAGTTCCGCCTTCCGCACCCTCGCCGTCGCCGGGGCACCCCTGGGCGCCCTGCTCGGCGGAGCCGCCGCCGACATAGGGGGTCCGCACACCGTGCCGCTGCTCGTGGCCGTGTTCTTCCTCCTGGCGGTCACCGCGCTGATACCCCTGCGTCGGCCGGACGTATCCGCCGTTGCGCCCGGTGACGCTCCCACGACAACTCATGTCGCGCGCTGATCAATTAGGTTGGGACCGGCAGCGGGGCAAGGTACGCAGGGACAGGTAGGAAAGAGGCTGAAGTCCGAGATGAACGCAGACGGCCGTACCCGGCTCAACCAGATGCCCGAATGGACCGCCCTGACCAAGCACCGCGAGGAACTGGGCGCGGTGCGGTTGCGCGAGTTGTTCGCCGCCGACCCCGGGCGCGGCTCCTCGTACACCCTCCAGGTCGGCGACCTGTACGTCGACTACTCCAAGCACCTCGTCACCGACGACACCCTGAGGCTGCTGCGCGAGCTGGCCGCCGCCACGGACGTGTTCGGGCTGCGGGACGCCATGTTCCGCGGTGAGCGGATCAACATCACCGAGCGGCGGGCGGTGCTGCACACCGCGCTGCGCGCCCCGCGCGATGCGGTGATCGAGGTGGACGGCGAGAACGTCGTCCCGCGCGTGCACGCCGTGCTCGACAAGATGGCCGACTTCGCCCGGCGGGTGCGCTCCGGCGAGTGGACCGGCCACACCGGCAGGCGGATCCGCAATGTCGTCAACATCGGCATCGGTGGCTCCGACCTCGGCCCGGCGATGGCCTACGAGGTGCTGCGCGCCTTCACCGACCGCGATCTGACGCTGCGTTTCGTGTCCAACGTGGACGGTGCCGACCTGCACGAGGCGGTGCGGGACCTCGACCCGGAGGAGACGCTGTTCATCGTCGCCTCCAAGACGTTCACCACGATCGAGACGATCACCAACGCCACCTCGGCCCGCTCCTGGCTGCTGAAGGGCGTCGGCGGCGACGAGAAGGCGGTCGCCCGGCACTTCGTGGCGCTGTCGACGAACGCGGAGAAGGTCACCGAGTTCGGCATCGACACGGCGAACATGTTCGAGTTCTGGGACTGGGTCGGCGGACGCTACTCCTACGACTCGGCCATCGGCCTGTCCCTGATGATCGCGATCGGCCCGGAGAACTTCCGGGAGATGCTGGACGGCTTCCGGATCGTCGACGAGCACTTCAGGACCGCTCCCGCCGAGGCCAACGCCCCGCTGCTGCTGGGCCTGCTGGGCATCTGGTACGGCAACTTCCACGACGCCCAGTCGCACGCGGTGCTGCCCTACAGCCACTACCTGTCGAAGTTCACCGCCTACCTCCAGCAGCTGGACATGGAGTCCAACGGCAAGTCGGTGGACCGTGAGGGCAACCCGGTGGCGTGGCAGACCGGTCCGGTGGTGTGGGGCACGCCCGGCACCAACGGACAGCACGCCTACTACCAGCTGATCCACCAGGGCACCAAGCTGATCCCGGCGGACTTCATCGGCTTCGCCCGCCCGGTCGGCGAGCTGAGCGACGAACTCAAGGCGCAGCACGACCTGCTGATGGCGAACTTCTTCGCGCAGACACAGGCGCTGGCCTTCGGCAAGACCGCCGAGGAGGTACGGGCCGAGGGAGTGCCGGAGGAGCTGGTGACGCACAAGACGTTCCGGGGCGACCGTCCGACGACCACGATCCTCGCGCGTGAGCTGACGCCGTCGGTGCTGGGTCAGCTGGTCGCGCTGTACGAGCACAAGGTGTTCGTGCAGGGCGCGGTGTGGAACATCGACTCCTTCGACCAGTGGGGCGTGGAGCTCGGCAAGGTCCTCGCCAAGCGCGTCGAACCCGCCCTGACCGAAGGCGCGGAGGTGCCGGGCCTGGACGGTTCGACGAAGGCCCTGGTCGCCAGGTACCGGGAGCTGCGCGGCCGGGCCTGACGGCACGGGCGGGTCTGACGGGCGGTTAGACTCCTGCGGCGATCATGAGCACGAACACTCGGGGGAGTGCAAGTTGACACAGCCGCAGCGGAGTTGGACCGGTGGTGCGCTGACCGCCAGGGCCTTCCTGAAGCCCTACAAGGTGGCGTGGGTGATGTTCCACCCGGCGTGGATCCCCGACTCGGTGGATCCGTCGGTGGAGACGCTCAAGCGCCTTCGGGTCATCGCCGGAGCCGTCGCCGCCCTCGGCGTCTACACCTACGTCGAGGGCGGCTTCGCCTTCACCGAGATGCTCGACAACGCCGCGACCGCGTCCGTGGTGCTGCTGTTCCTCACCCCGCTGACCGTCGGGATCATGCTCCTGGTGTGGCGGCGCTCCGGCGGGGGCACGGTGGGGCAGCTGCGCGGCCCGCTGATGAACGCGCTGAAGCTGCTGCTGCTGTTCGTCGGGTCGGTGATCGGTACGGTCCTGATGTTCACCATGGCCGAATCGCTGGGCCTCTTCGTCAGGCTGATCGTCACACTCGGGGCGCTGTGGCTGGCCGTGTTCGCGATGGCCGGGGCGGTGCGGATCACGGGCAACTTCTTCGGCACGGCCGTCGTGCACCGCTGCCTGCCGCCGCTGCTCGCCTCGGTCACGTCCTGGCTGATGGCCCTGTTCGACCTGGCCACGGGCGATCTGCACGGGCTGAGCCTCGCGATGGGCATCGTGTTCATCCTCGGCGCTCCGGTCACGGTCACGGGCATCGCCTGGCTGGAGATGCGCCGGCTGAACCGCCGCTACGGCATCCGGCTGGGCGCCCACCCGGCGACCCTGCCGCAGATCCCCGGCCCGCCCCCGCCGATGCCGCCGACGGCTCCGCCGCACACACCCCCGCATGTGCCGCCGTACGTGCCGCCGCAGGGCAACCCGTACGGTCAGCCGTACGGGCAGCCGTCGTACGGGCAGCCGTACGGGAACCCCTACGCGCCGGGTGCGGGAAGCCCGTACCGGCCCGGCAGTCCGTATCCCCAGGGCAACCCCTATGCTCCGGGACCCTCGCACCCCTACGGCGGCTGAGGCCAGGGGACTTGAAGTGACCGGACACGACGACGCCGGGCCCCGCCCCGAGGGGTGGGACCCGGCGTCGAAGTGCCGTGGTGCCGACGGGAGTTACGGCGACGCAGGCGGGTACAGCGAGCGCGGCAGCTGCGAGGCCGCCGCGGCGTCCAGCAGCCACAGGGTGCGGGCACGGCCGTAGGCGCCCGCCGCCGGGGCCTGGATCTCCCCGGCGCCGGACAGGGCGATCGCCGCGGCCTGCGCCTTGTCCTCGCCGGCCGCGAGCAGCCACACCTCACGGGCCGCCCGGATCGCCGGGAGGGTGAGGGTGATGCGCGTGGGCGGCGGCTTGGGCGCGCCGTGGACGCCGACCACCGTGCGCTCGGTCTCGCGCACCGCGGGCAGCTCCGGGAAGAGCGAGGCGATGTGGGTGTCCGGGCCGACGCCCAGCATCAGGACGTCGAAGGTGGGCACCGCGCCATGGTTCTCGGGACCGGCCGCGCGGGCCAGTTCCTCGGCGTAGGCGGCGGCTGCCGCGTCCGCGTCGGCGCCGTACGGGCCGTCCGAGGCGGGCATGGCGTGCACGCGCTTCGGGTCCAGCGGCACCGAGTCCAGCAGGGCCTCGCGGGCCTGGGTGACATTGCGCTCCGGGTCGCCCTCGGGCAGGAAGCGCTCGTCCCCCCACCACAGGTCCAGCCGGGCCCAGTCGATGGCGTCGCGGGCCGGGGCGGCGGCGAGGGCCGCGAGCAGGCCGTTGCCGTTGCGGCCGCCGGTGAGCACGACGGACGCGGAGCCGCGCGAGGTCTGCGCGTCCACGATCTTCGTGATCAGCCGGGCCGCGGCGGCCTGCGCCATCAGATCCTTGTCGCGGTGGACGACGAGCTGAGGAGGGGTCACTTCGCGGCCGCCTTTCGCGTCGTCTTCTTCGCCGGGGCCTTCTTGGCGGCCTTCTTCGCCGGGGCCTTGGCGGCGGCCTCCTCGGGGGTGGGGACCGCGACGGGCTCGTCGGAGCCGATCAGGTCGGCCGGGGCAGCGCCGACCCCGGCCCCAGCCGCCTCGGCGGCCTGACCGGCACCGGTACCGACACCTGCCTCTGCCTCAGGGGCCTCAGCGGCCGCACCGGCACCATCCGCCCCGGAAGCACCGGCCCCAGCCGCCCCATCCGCCCCGGCGGCATCCGCCGAAGCCAGCCGCTCCACGCCGAACCGCAGCGCGGACGCATAGGTGTCGTCCGGGTCCAGCCGCCGCAGCTCCTCCGCGATCAGCTCGGCCGTCTCCCGCCGCTTGAGCGCCACCGCACGGTCGGGCTGACCCTGGATGGACAGCGTCGCGAGCGTGCCGTCGGCGCGGTCCAGGACGATCGGCCCGCAGTCGGTGTCCATGCGCACCCCGGTCAGCCCGGGCCCGGCCGACACCGACCGCCGGACGGGGACGCCCAGCCGGTCCGCGAGCCACATCGCCAGCAGCTCGCAGCTCGGGTTGAACTCCTCGCCCTCGACCTCCACGGACTGCACCGTGCAGACGACCTGGTCCAGGGCCGCGGCCAGCATCGAACGCCAGGGCGTGATGCGGGTCCACGACAGGTCCGTGTCGCCGGGGGTGTAGGTGGCCGCGCGGGCGGTCAGGTCCCGCACCGGGTGCTCGGCGGCGTAGCTGTCGGTCACCCGGCGCTGGGCGAGCGCGCCCAGCGGGTCGTTCGCCGGGTCCAGCGGCGCGTTGACCGGCCACCACACGACCACCGGGGCGTCGGGCAGCAGCAGCGGCAGCACCACCGACTGGGCGTGGTCGACCGCCTCGCCGTACAGCCGCAGCACGACCGTCTCGCCGGTGCCCGCGTCGGCGCCCACCCGGACCTCGGCGTCGAGCCGGGACTGGGTGCGGTCGCGCGGGGAGCGCGAGACGCGCTTGATGACGAGCAGGGTGCGCGAGGGGTGCTCGCGCGAGGCGTCGTTGGCGGCCCTCAGGGCGTCGTACGCGTTCTCCTCGTCGGTGACGATGACGAGGGTGAGGACCATGCCGACGGCCGGGGTGCCGATCGCGCGGCGGCCCTGCACCAGAGCCTTGTTGATCTTGCTGGCCGTGGTGTCGGTGAGGTCTATCTTCATGGCCGGCGCCAGCTCCGTCCGTCTCGTTCGAGCATCTCGTCCGCCTCGACGGGACCCCAGGTTCCGGCCGGGTACTGCGCGGGCCTGCCGTGCGTGTCCCAGTACTCCTCGATCGGGTCGAGGATCTTCCAGGACAGCTCGACCTCCTCCGTGCGCGGGAAGAGGTTGGAGTCGCCGAGCAGCACGTCGAGGATGAGCCGCTCGTACGCCTCGGGGCTCGACTCCGTGAAGGACTCGCCGTAGGCGAAGTCCATGGACACGTCCCGGATCTCCATCGAGGTGCCCGGCACCTTGGAGCCGAAGCGGACGGTGACGCCCTCGTCGGGCTGGACGCGGATGACGATCGCGTTCTGGCCGAGCTCCTCCGTCGCCGTGGTGTCGAAGGGGGAGTGGGGCGCGCGCTGGAAGACGACCGCGATCTCCGTCACCCGGCGGCCCAGCCGCTTGCCGGTGCGCAGGTAGAAGGGGACGCCCGCCCAGCGGCGGTTGTCGATGCCCAGCTTGATCGCCGCGTAGGTGTCGGTCTTGGAGTCGGGGTCGATGCCCTCCTCCTCCAGATAGCCGACGGCCTTCGCGCCGCCCTGCCAGCCGGACGAGTACTGGGCGCGTACGGTGTCCCGGCCCAGGTCCTTGGGCAGCCGGACCGCGCCGAGCACCTTGGTCTTCTCCGCGGCCAGCGCGTCCGCGTCGAAGGAGGCGGGCTCCTCCATCGCGGTCAGCGCGAGCAGCTGGAGCAGGTGGTTCTGGATGACGTCGCGGGCGGCGCCGATGCCGTCGTAGTAGCCGGCCCGGCCGCCGATGCCGATGTCCTCGGCCATGGTGATCTGCACATGGTCGACGTAGGACCGGTTCCAGATCGGCTCGAACATCGTGTTGGCGAAGCGCAGCGCCAGGATGTTCTGGACGGTCTCCTTGCCCAGGTAGTGGTCGATACGGAAGACCTGGTCCGGGGCGAAGACCTCGTGGACGACCTTGTTGAGCTCCTCGGCCGACTTCAGGTCGTGGCCGAAGGGCTTCTCGATGACCGCGCGGCGCCACGAGCCACCGGTCTGGTCGGCGAGGCCGTGCTTCTTCAGCTGCTGGATGACCACCGGGAAGGAGCGCGGCGGCACCGACAGGTAGAAGGCGAAGTTGCCGCCCGTGCCCTGGGCCTTGTCCAGCTCCTCGATGGTGGCGCGCAGCTTCTCGAACGCCTCGTCGTCGTCGAACGTGCCCTGCACGAAGCGCATGCCCTGGATGAGCTGCTGCCAGACCTCCTCGCGGAAGGGGGTGCGGGCGTGCTCCTTGACGGCGTCGTGGACCTCCTGCGCGAAGTCCTCGTTCTGCCACTCGCGGCGGGCGAAGCCCACCAGCGAGAAGCCCGGCGGCAGCAGACCCCGGTTGGCGAGGTCGTACACGGCGGGCATCAGCTTCTTGCGCGACAGATCGCCGGTGACGCCGAAGATGACCAGACCCGACGGCCCCGCGATACGCGGGAGCCGTCGGTCTGCGGGGTCACGCAGCGGGTTGCTGCTTGACAAGTGATCAGCCCTCCGAGGGAGCGAGGCGCTTCAGCTCAGCCTCGGTCGAGGTCAGCAGATCGTTCCAGGACGCCTCGAACTTCTCGACGCCCTCGTCCTCCAGGAGCTGGACCACGTCGTCGTAGGAGATCCCGAGCTTCTCGACGGCGTCGAGGTCGGCGCGGGCCTGCTCGTACGTGCCGGCGACCGTGTTGCCGGTGATCTGGCCGTGGTCCTCGGTGGCCAGCAGCGTGGCCTCCGGCATGGTGTTCACGGTGTTCGGGGCGACCAGGTCGTCCACGTACAGCGTGTCCTTGTACGCCGGGTCCTTCACACCGGTCGACGCCCACAGCGGACGCTGCTTGTTGGCGCCGGCGTTCTCCAGCGTGCTCCAGCGGTCGGAGGAGAAGACCTCCTCGTACGCCTGGTAGGCGAGCCGGGCGTTGGCGACGGCGGCCTTGCCGCGCAGCGCCTTGGCCTCGTCGGTGCCCAGCGCGTCGATCCGCTTGTCGATCTCGGTGTCCACACGGGACACGAAGAAGGACGCCACGGAGTGGATGAGGGAGAGGTCCAGGCCCTTCTCCTTCGCCTTCTCCAGGCCTGCCAGGTAGGCGTCCATCACCTCGCGGTAGCGCTCCAGCGAGAAGATCAGCGTGACGTTGACGCTGATGCCGTTGCCGATCACCTCGGTGATCGCCGGCAGACCCGCCTTGGTGGCCGGGATCTTGATCAGGGTGTTGGGCCGGTCGACCAGCCAGGCCAGCTGCTTGGCCTCGGCGATCGTCGCCGCCGTGTTGTGGGCCAGGCGCGGGTCGACCTCGATGGACACCCGGCCGTCCTGGCCGTTGGTGGCGTCGTAGACCGGCCGGAGGATGTCGGCCGCGTCGCGGACGTCCGCCGTGGTGATCATGCGGACGGCCTCGTCGACGGTCACCTTGCGGGCGGCGAGGTCGGCCAGCTGCTGCTCGTAGCCGTCACCGGACGAAATCGCCTTCTGGAAGATCGTCGGGTTGGTGGTGACGCCCACGACGTAGCTCTGGTCGATCAGTTCGGCGAGGTTGCCGGAGGTGATCCGCTTGCGGGACAGGTCGTCCAGCCAGATCGCGACGCCTTCCTCGGAGAGGCGCTTGAGTGCGTCTGTCATGGAAAATGCATCTCCTACGTGTCGTATACGAGCGTCAGCGCTGGGCGGCGGCGAGGGATTCCCGCGCCTTGTCGGCCACGTTCTCCGGAGTGAAGCCGTACTCCCGGAAGAGGACCTTGCCGTCGGCGGACGCACCGAAGTGCTCCAGGGAAACGATGCGGCCCGCGTCCCCGACGTACTTGTGCCAGGTCAGACCGATCCCGGCCTCGACCGCGACACGCGCCTTCACCGCCGGCGGCAGGACGCTGTCCCGGTACCCCTGGTCCTGCTCCTCGAACCACTCCACGGACGGCATCGACACCACACGGGTCGGCACCCCGGACGCCTCCAGCTGCTCGCGCGCCTCGACGGCCACGTGCACCTCGGAACCCGTGGCGATCAGGATCACCTCGGGGGAGCCGTTCGACGCCTCGGCCAGGACATAGCCACCGCGGGCCGCGTCCTCGTTCGGCTCGTACGTCGGCACACCCTGGCGGGTCAGCACCAGACCGTGCGGCTGGCCCTTGCCGAAGACCTTGGTGTAGCGCTTGAGGATCTCGCGCCAGGCGATGGCGGTCTCGTTGGCGTCGGCCGGGCGGACGATGTTCAGGCCCGGGATCGCGCGCAGCGAGGCCAGGTGCTCGACCGGCTGGTGGGTCGGGCCGTCCTCGCCGAGGCCGATGGAGTCGTGCGTCCACACGTACGTCACCGGCAGGTGCATCAGCGCCGACAGCCGCACCGCGTTGCGCATGTAGTCGGAGAACACCAGGAAGGTGCCGCCGTAGATGCGGGTGTTGCCGTGCAGCGCGATGCCGTTCATCTCCGCGGCCATGGAGTGCTCACGGATGCCGAAGTGGATCGTCCGGCCGTACGGGTCGGCCTCCGGCAGCGGGTTGCCCTCGGGCAGGAAGGAGCTGGTCTTGTCGATCGTGGTGTTGTTCGACCCGGCGAGGTCGGCCGAGCCGCCCCACAGCTCCGGGATGACCGCGCCGAGCGCCTGGAGCACCTTGCCGGACGCGGCACGCGTGGCCACACCCTTGCCGGGCTCGAAGACCGGGAGCTTCTCCTCCCAGCCGGTGGGCAGCTCGCCCTTGCTGATGCGGTCGAACTCGGCGGCGCGCTCGGGGTTGTTGTCCCGCCACTGCTGGAAGGACTTCTCCCACACGGCGCGGGCGGCCTGGCCCCGGTCGATCGCCTGCCGGGTGTGGCCGATGACCTCGTCAGAGACCTCGAAGGACCGCTCCGGGTCGAAGCCCAGGACGCGCTTGGTCGCCGCGACCTCGTCGTCGCCGAGCGCCGAGCCGTGCGCGGCCTCGGTGTTCTGCGCGTTCGGGGCGGGCCAGGCGATGATCGAGCGCATCGCGATGAAGGACGGCTTGTCGGTGACCGCCTTGGCCTGCTGGATCGCCTCGTAGATCGCCTTCGGGTCGAGGTCGCCGTTGGCCTGCGGCGCCACGCGCTGCACATGCCAGCCGTAGGACTCGTAGCGCTTGACGGTGTCCTCGGAGACGGCCGTCTCGGTGTCGCCCTCGATCGAGATGTGGTTGTCGTCCCACAGCAGGACCAGGTTGCCCAGCTTCTGGTGGCCCGCCAGCGAGGACGCCTCGGCGGCGATGCCCTCCTGGAGGCAGCCGTCACCGGCGATGCAGTAGACGAAGTGGTCGAACGGCGACTCCCCGGCGGGGGCCTCCGGGTCGAACAGACCGCGCTCGTAGCGGGCGGCCATCGCCATGCCCACCGCGTTGGCGACACCCTGGCCCAGCGGACCGGTCGTCGTCTCCACGCCGACGGTGTGCCCGTACTCGGGGTGGCCCGGGGTCTTGGAGCCCCAGGTGCGGAACGCCTTCAGGTCGTCCAGCTCCAGGCCGAAGCCGGCCAGGTACAGCTGGGTGTAGAGGGTCAGGGACGAGTGGCCGGCGGACAGCACGAAGCGGTCGCGGCCGACCCAGTCGGCATCGGCGGGGTCGTGCCGCATCACCTTCTGGAAGAGGGTGTAGGCGGCAGGCGCCAGGCTCATCGCCGTACCCGGATGGCCGTTGCCGACCTTCTGTACGGCATCGGCGGCCAGGACGCGGGCGGTGTCGACGGCCCGCTGGTCCAACTCGGTCCACTCGAGGTCTGTGGTGGTCGGCTTGGTGCTCACCCTGAGTCAGGGCTCCTCTCCACATGTCGGGTAGCCGGTCATCCGGGCTCGCGCCCACCGGCCGCCGGTGCGCTCGACGCACACCGGCCGTGTTGAGCCTACCCCCGTGGGGACGTGCATTTTTTCGGGTCATTCCAGACTGCCGGGACTCTCGGACATCCGCCTCCCGACTGGGCTGTGGCCCTTTTCGGCAAGTGAATACGCGGCCGCTCGAACGAGTGCTCAACCGAGTGCCGGGCGGCTCTTCCGAAGGCCCTTCGGGGGGCGGCTCGGAAGGGCCTCCGGGAGGCGGCTCGGAAGGCTCTCCCGGACACGACCCGACCCCCGCGAATGTCCGGGTCTGGGCAACGTCTACAGTGGCGTGGTACGCGCGAGCCTTTACCCCTGCTTCACACGGGGCGGCTTGCTGGGATGTCTCTGTCAGGGGTGTGCGTGACGGCCGTTGAATCCCGTCCTGCGGGGCTTATCGGGACGAGCGAGAGCCCGACTCGGCGGCCGTTCGGGGCCCGGGTCAAGGGCTTCGTGGCGCTGACCAAGCCGCGGATCATCGAGCTGCTGCTGATCACCACCGTTCCGGTGATGTTCCTCGCCGAGCAGGGTGTGCCGGACCTCGGTCTGGTGCTGCTCACCTGCATCGGCGGTTACCTCTCCGCCGGCGGTGCCAACGCGCTCAACATGTACATCGACCGCGACATCGACGCGCTGATGGACCGCACCTCGCAGCGGCCCCTCGTCACCGGGATGGTCAGCCCGCGCGAGAGCCTGGTCTTCGGCATCACCCTCGCGGTGGTCTCCACCCTGCTGTTCGGCCTCACCGTCAACTGGCTGAGCGCCTGGCTCTCCCTCGGCGCTCTCCTCTTCTACGTCGTCGTCTACACGATGATCCTCAAGCGCCGCACCTCGCAGAACATCGTGTGGGGCGGCATCGCCGGCTGCATGCCGGTGCTCATCGGCTGGACGGCGGTGAAGGACTCCCTGTCCTGGGCCCCCGTCATCCTCTTCCTGGTGATCTTCTTCTGGACGCCGCCGCACTACTGGCCGCTGTCCATGAAGGTCAAGGAGGACTACGCGCGCGTGGGTGTGCCCATGCTGCCGGTGATCGCCTCCAACAAGGTCGTCGCCAAGCAGATCGTGATCTACAGCTGGGTCATGGTCGCCGTCTCCCTGCTGCTCACCCCCCTCGGCTACACCGGCTGGTTCTACACCGCCGTCGCGCTGGCCGCGGGCGGCTGGTGGCTGTGGGAGGCGCACGCCCTGCAGAACCGGGCCAAGGCCGAGGTGACGGGCGCGAAGCTGAAGGAGATGCGCCTGTTCCACTGGTCCATCACCTATGTGTCGCTGCTCTTCGTCGCGGTGGCCGTCGACCCGTTCCTGCGCTAGAACGCTGAGGCGGGCGTCACGTCGCCGAAAGATCTACCGCTCGGTAGCATCCTGTCCATGGCAGACACCCAGCAGGTCGACGCGAAGGCCGAGCGCAAGGCCGCTCGCCTCGCCAAGCACATCAGCACCTTCGCCAAGGCCCACGGCGGCGCCGAGGGCCAGGTCGCGTACCTCGGCGAGCGCGGCGCCCGCATCGCCCTCGTCGGCGAGGACGGCGAGTGGGGCAACCTGGTCGCGCCGACCATGGAGATCGCCCGGCAGGCCGTGGCCAAGTCCGGCATCACCACGCACGAGGACTTCGACGGAGAGTTCGCCTCGAAGGTGAGGACGGGCCGCTACGAGTGGCAGCGGATGGCGGGCCTGCAGCTCGGCGGTCCGAAGAACTCCTAGCGCGACTCCAGGGGCGTACGCCCGGACCTCCGGCGGAACTCCAGGGGCGCACACCCAAACCTCGACCTCGGTTCACCCGTTAAGCCCTGTAAAAGGGGTCAACTCACGGGGAGACCGGATGATCGAGATGCCGTCCCTCGTGGACCAGTACTGCCACGGGGTACTGCGCACCGAGCTGGGCCTCGGGACCTTCGAGGCATGCCTCGCCCACACCGAGGGGCCACCGGCGACGGGCACCACGCTCTTCGACACCCAGACCGGTTTCGCGGTACGGCGCTGGTGTCCACCGCTGCTCGGCCTGGAACCGCACTGCCCACCCGCCCGCTATCTCGCCCGGCGCAGAGAACTCGGCGTGCTGGAGGCGGCCCGGCGGCTGCTGCGCGGCAGCGGCGTCACCACGTATCTGATGGACACCGGTCTGCCCGGAGACCTCACCGGACCGGACGAGATGGCCACCGCCTCCGACGCCGAGGCCCGCGAGATCGTCCGGCTGGAGCTGCTCGCGGAGCAGGTCGCCGACACCTCCGGCACGGTCGAGTCCTTCCTCGCCAACCTCGCCGAGTCCGTGCACGGCGCCGCCACGCACGCCGTCGCCTTCACCTCCGTCGCCGGGGTCCGGCACGGCCTCGCGCTGGCGCCCGAACCGCCGGGGCCCGGCGAGGTGCGGGGCGCGGCGGGCCGCTGGCTGGCCGGCCGCAGGGTCGGCGGCGAGCTGACCGACCCGGTGCTGCTGCGCCACCTGCTGTGGATCGCCGTCGCCTCGGGCCGCCCGCTGCAGCTGCACGCGGGCCTCGGCGAGCCCGGTCTGCGCATCGACCGCACCGACCCCGTGCTGCTCACCGACTTCGTCCGGGCGACGGCCGGCCTCGGCACCGACCTGGTGCTGCTGCACGGCTACCCGTACCACCGGCACGCCGCCCATCTCGCCGGTGTCTTCCCGCATGTGTACGCCGACTCCGGCGCCGCCCTGGCCCGCACCGGCGCCCGCGCGGCCACCGTGCTCGCCGAGATCCTGGAGCTGGCCCCCTTCGGCAAGGTCCTCTTCTCCAGCGGCGCCCACGGGCTGCCCGAACTGCACGTGGTCGGCGCCCGGCTGTTCCGCGAGGCGCTGGGCCGGGTGCTGGGCGCCTGGGTCGCGGAGGGCGCCTGGTCGCTGTCGGACGCCCAGCGGGTCGCGGGGATGATCGCGGCGGGGAACGCGCGCAGGGTGTACGGGCTGGAGTGAGCTGTACAGACTGGGGCGCATGCAGACCGACGCGTTACTCGACCGCTTCCTCGACGGCCTGGCACCCCTGCGCCCCGTCGCCGTGTGGGCCCACGGGTCCCTCGCGGGCGGCGACTACCAGGAGGGCCGCAGCGACCTGGATCTGATCGCCGTACTCGACGGGATCACCCCCGCCACCGTCTGGCGGCTGGCGCTGCTGCACGCCAGGCTGCGGGCCGAGCCGCTGGCGCCGCTGCTGCACTGCACGTATCTGACCCCGGCCACCGCGGACGACCCCGCGCGCAGCCATCTGACCTGGGCGCACGAGGAGCTGTACAAGCGGCCCGTCAGCCCGGTGACCCGAAGCGAGCTGCACACCTTCGGACGGGTGCTCGCGGGGCGGCCGCCCGCCGGTCTGCTGCCGCCCGTGCCGCGGCGGCAGCTCGCGGAGTTCGTCGTAGGCGACCAGCGGGACTACTGGCGTCCCGCGCTCGGCGACGCGGCGCTGTGGACCCGGGACGTGTGGGTCGACCTCGGCCTGCTCACCTTCGCCCGTGCGAGCGCGACCCTGCGCGACGGGCGGCTGATCTCCAAGCGGGAGGCGCTGGACCTGCTGCCCGGCCTCGGGGCGCCCCGCGAGGTCGTCGAGGACATCCGCGGACGCCGCTACGACACGCCCGTGCCGCCCGCCGAGGGGTGGACGGCACGCAGGGCGGAGCTGACCCGGGGCTACCTGGGGCCGGCGATCGATGCGCTGGTCGTGGCGTACGGCTGGACCGGAAGGTCGGGGACCTCCGACTCCGGGCGCTCGCGCAGCGACAGCAGGACCCGCAGTACGCCGATCCACACCAGGCAGGAACCGAACATATGGGTGCCGACCAGGATCTCGGGGAGGTCGGTGAGGTACTGGACGTAGCCGATGAGGCCCTGGGCGAGCAGGACCAGGAACAGCTCGCGGGTACGGTCCAGCGGTCCCTTCGGGGCGTCGACCGCCTTGAGCACGAACCACAGGGCGAAGGTCAGCGTCACCGTGATCCAGGCCAGGACGGCGTGCATCTCCGTGACGTTGTCCCAGTCCACCGGCATGCGCTCGACCTCGCTGGAGTCGCCCGCGTGCGGGCCCGCGCCGGTGACGACCGTGCCGACCGCGATCAGTACGGCGGAGACCGCGACCAGCGCCCACACCAGCTGCTGCACCGACTTGCCGACCAGCGGCCGGGGCCCGGCGTCGCCCTCGCGGGTGCGCTGCCACATCACCGTCGCCACCGCGATCAGCGCGCTGGAGAGAAGGAAGTGGGCGGCGACCGTGTACGGGTTCAGACCGACGAGCACCACGATGCCGCCGAGGACGGCGTTGCTCATCACGATCCAGAACTGGGCCCAGCCGAGGCGGGTCAGGCTGCGCCGGTACGGCTTCGCGGAGCGGGCGGCGATGATCGCCCAGCCGACGGCGGCGCACAGGACGTAGGTCAGCATGCGGTTGCCGAACTCGATGACGCCGTGCACGCCCATCTCGCTGGTGGCGGTCAGCGAGTCCTCCGTGCACTTGGGCCAGGTGGGGCAGCCCAGGCCGGAGCCGGTGAGGCGGACGGCGCCGCCGGTGACGACGATGACGACCGCCATCACGAGTGCGGCGAGGGCCGCCCGCTGAACCGTCCGGGGTGTGGGGGTCCAGCGCGCGGCGATGAAGGCAAGCGGGTTGCGCACGGCGGCGGCCGCGTCGGCGCGGGTCAGGTTTGGCACGGCCCCATCGTAGAAGGCGCGCTTGTGCACGCTTTCACGAGGGTCCGGTACGTCCTACTCCCAGCGGAAGAACCGGCCCGCCGCGGCGAGCCCCACGACCGACCACACGGCGAGGATCCCCAGGTCGGCCCACGGCATCCCGGCCCCGTCCCGGAGCACGTCGCGCAGCCCGTCCGACAGCGCCGAGATGGGCAGCAGGGCGAGCGCGTCCTGCACGCCGGAGGGGAACTTGTCCAGCGGGACGACGACCCCGCCGCCGACCAGCAGCAGCAGGAACACCAGATTGGCGGCCGCCAGCGTCGCCTCCGCCTTCAGCGTGCCCGCCATCAGCAGGCCGAGCCCGGAGAAGGCGGCCGTGCCGAGGACCAGGAGCAGCAGCACGGCGAACGGGTTGCCCTGGGGGTCCCAGCCCAGCGCGAAGGCGATCGCCGTCACCAGCAGCACCTGGAGGACCTCGGTGACCAGCACGGACGCCGTCTTCGCGGCCATCAGGCCCCAGCGCGGCAGCGGGGAGGACGCCAGCCGCTTGAGCACGCCGTAGCGGCGCTCGAAGCCGGTGGCGATGGCCTGGCCGGTGAACGCGGTCGACATCACCGCGAGCGCCAGGACGCCGGGCGTGAGGAAGTCCACGGCCTCGCCGTCGCCGGTGTCGACGATGTCCACCGTGCTGAACAGCACCAGCAGCAGCGTCGGGATCACCACCGTCAGCAGCAGCTGCTCCCCGTTGCGCAGGAGCATCTTCGTCTCCAGCGCGGCCTGAGCGGCGATCATGCGGCCCAGGGGCGCGGCTCCCGGCTTGGGCGCGTAGGTGGTCATGAGCGCAGCTCCTTGCCGGTCAGCTCCAAGAAGACGTCTTCCAGCGTGTGCCGCTCGACCGAGATGCGGTCCGGCATCACACCGTGCTGGGCGCACCAGGAGGTGACGGTGGCCAGCAGCTGGGGGTCGACCTTGCCGGTGACCCGGTAGGAGCCCGGGGTCAGCTCGGCGGCGGCGCTGTCGGCGGGGAGCGCCTTGAGCAGCGAGCCGACGTCGAGGCCGGGGCGGCCGGTGAAGCGCAGGGTGTTCTCGGCGCCGCCGCGGCACAGCTCCTCGGGGGAGCCCTGGGCGATGACTTTGCCGGCGTCGATGATGGCGACGTCGTCGGCGAGCTGCTCGGCCTCGTCCATGTAGTGGGTCGTGAGGATCACCGAGACGCCGTCGGAGCGCAGGTCGCGCACGAGGTCCCAGGTGGCGCGGCGGGCCTGGGGGTCGAGGCCGGCGGTGGGCTCGTCGAGGAAGACCAGTTCGGGGCGGCCCACGACCGCCATCGCCAGCGCGAGCCGCTGCTGCTGGCCGCCGGACAGCCGCCGGTAGGAGGTGCGGCCGCAGGAGCCGAGGCCGAGGCGCTCGATCAGCGCGTCCACGTCCAGCGGGTGGGCGTGCAGCCGGGCGACATGGCGCAGCATCTCCTCGGCGCGGGCGCCGGAGTAGACGCCGCCGGACTGGAGCATCACCCCGATCCTCGGGTGCAGCTCACGGGCCTGCCGCACCGGATCGAGACCCAGCACGCGCACCGCCCCGGAGTCCGGTCTGCGGTAGCCCTCGCACATCTCGACGGTGGTCGTCTTGCCGGCGCCGTTGGGTCCGAGTACGGCGGTGACTCCGGGCCGGGCCACCAGATCGAGGCCGTCCACCGCGGTCGTGCCGCCGTACCGCTTCACCAGGGCCTGGACCTGGAGGACGGGATCGGTTCGCATGGGTCCAGAGTCTAGGTTCGCCCGACGGCCCTCAGGCGCGGGGGTGCGCGAACTCGTCGCGTCCGGCACCCCCGGCTCTGATCGATCAAAGATCGTTTTCGCAGGTCAGATTAGGTATGCCTAAGTGACGTAGGGCACCGTCGGCGGGCGCGGACGCCGCTTGCCCCGCTCTGACGAATTACGCAACAATGACGTTGTGAAAAACGTCGGCGAGGCTCGGGAGACCCCCACGGGGTCCCCTCAGGAGGAGCTAGCGACCGGTGAGCGTTCGACGCGCAACCGGGTCGCGCGGTCCATCCTGGACCACGGGCCGTCGACCGTCGCCGAGCTGGCCTCCCGGCTGGGCCTGACCCAGGCCGCCGTCCGCCGCCACCTCGACGCACTGGTCGCCGACGACGTCGTGGAAGCCCGTGAACAGCGGGTCTACGGCACGCGCACCCGCGGCCGACCGGCCAAGGTCTTCGCGCTGACCGACTGCGGCCGCGACGCCTTCGACCAGTCGTACGACAAGCTCGCCGCGGACGCCCTGCGCTGGATCGCCGAGCAGGAGGGCGGCAGCGAGGCGGTCGCCGCCTTCGCCCGCGCCCGCATCGCCGCCCAGGCCGACAGCTACCGCAAGGCCGTCGAGGGCGTGGCCCCCGACCGGCGGGCCGAAGCCCTGGCCAAGGCCCTCAGCGCCGACGGGTACGCTGCTACGGCGCGCAGCGCACCCGGTCGGCAGCAGGGCGAGCAGCTGTGCCAGCACCACTGCCCGGTGGCCCATGTCGCGGAGCAGTTCCCCCAGCTGTGCGAGGCGGAGACGGAGTTCTTCGCCGAGCTGCTCGGGACCCACGTCCAGCGGCTCGCCACCATCGCCCACGGTGACGGCGTGTGCACGACGTTCATCCCCAAGATTTCCCACAACGCACCTGCAAGCACGGCCGGGAGGAACCCCGCATGACTCTGCCCACGGAGACTGCTCACCCTGAGCTCGAGGGTCTGGGCAAGTACGAGTACGGCTGGGCCGACTCCGACGAGGCCGGTGCCGCTGCACGGCGCGGTCTGAACGAGGACGTCGTCCGCGACATCTCGGGCAAGAAGTCCGAGCCGGAGTGGATGACCAAGCTGCGCCTCAAGGGCCTGAAGCTCTTCGAGAAGAAGCCCATGCCGAACTGGGGCTCGGACCTGTCCGGCATCGACTTCGACAACATCAAGTACTTCGTGCGCTCCACGGAGAAGCAGGCGGAGTCCTGGGAGGACCTGCCCGAGGACATCAAGAACACCTACGACAAGCTGGGCATCCCGGAGGCCGAGAAGCAGCGCCTCGTCGCCGGTGTCGCCGCCCAGTACGAGTCGGAGGTCGTCTACCACCAGATCCGCGAGGACCTGGAGGAGCAGGGCGTCATCTTCCTCGACACCGACACCGCGCTGAAGGAGCACCCGGAGCTCTTCAAGGAGTACTTCGGCACCGTCATCCCGGCCGGCGACAACAAGTTCGCCGCGCTGAACACCGCCGTGTGGTCGGGCGGCTCCTTCATCTACGTCCCGCCGGGCGTCCACGTGGAGATCCCGCTCCAGGCCTACTTCCGGATCAACACCGAGAACATGGGCCAGTTCGAGCGGACCCTGATCATCGTCGACGAGGGTGCCTACGTGCACTACGTCGAGGGCTGCACCGCCCCGATCTACAAGTCGGACTCGCTGCACTCCGCGGTCGTCGAGATCATCGTCAAGAAGAACGCCCGCTGCCGCTACACGACCATCCAGAACTGGTCGAACAACGTCTACAACCTGGTCACCAAGCGCGCCGTGGCGTACGAGGGCGCGACCATGGAGTGGATCGACGGCAACATCGGCTCCAAGGTGACGATGAAGTACCCGGCCGTCTACCTGATGGGCGAGCACGCCAAGGGCGAGACCCTGTCCATCGCCTTCGCGGGCGAGGGCCAGCACCAGGACGCCGGCGCCAAGATGGTCCACATGGCGCCTAACACCTCGTCCAACATCGTCTCCAAGTCGGTGGCGCGCGGCGGTGGCCGCACCTCCTACCGCGGTCTCATCGAGATCGGTGAGGGCGCCCCGGGCTCGAAGTCGAACGTGCTGTGCGACGCGCTGCTCGTCGACACCATCTCCCGGTCCGACACCTACCCGTACGTCGACGTCCGCGAGGACGACGTGTCCATGGGCCACGAGGCGACCGTCTCCAAGGTCTCCGAGGACCAGCTCTTCTACCTGATGAGCCGCGGTCTCTCCGAGGACGAGGCGATGGCGATGATCGTGCGCGGCTTCGTCGAGCCGATCGCCAAGGAGCTGCCCATGGAGTACGCCCTTGAGCTCAACCGGCTGATCGAGCTGCAGATGGAGGGCGCGGTCGGCTAAGGACCGCCCTTCGAGCAGCCTCCCGATTTCTAGACGTAGGAAAGAGAGCACAACGACAGCCATGGCTGAGGCTCAGAACATCCCGGTGGGCTCCACCACCGCCGGCTCGATCGCGGTCGCCGCCGAGTCGACCGTCGTCTCGCGCATGAGCGCGCCCCCGTCCTTCGACGTGGCGGACTTCCCCGTCCCGCACGGCCGTGAGGAGGAGTGGCGCTTCACCCCGCTGGAGCGGCTGCGCGGACTGCACGACGGCTCCGCCGTCGCCACCGGCGACGGTGTGAAGGTCGACGTCCAGGCGCCCGAGGGCGTCACGGTCGAGACCGTCGGCCGCGACGACGCGCGCCTCGGCAAGGCGGGCACCCCGGTGGACCGGATCGCCGCCCAGGCGTACACGTCCTTCGAGAAGGCGTCGGTCGTGACCGTGCCCAAGGAGACCGTGCTCACCGAGCCGATCCGCATCTCCGTGCACGGCGAGGGCGGCACCCGCTTCGGCCACCAGGTCATCGAGCTGGGCGCGTTCGCCGAGGCCGTCGTCGTCATCGACCACACCGGTGACGCCGTGCTCGCCGCCAACGTCGACTACGTCCTCGGGGACGGCGCCAAGCTGACCGTCGTCTCCGTGCAGGACTGGGACGACAAGACCGTCCACGTGGCCCAGCACAACGCGCTGATCGGCCGCGACGCCTCCTTCAAGTCGGTCGTCGTCACCTTCGGCGGCGACGTCGTGCGCCTGCACCCGCGCGTGACCTACGCCGGCCCCGGCGGCGAGGCCGAGCTGTTCGGTCTGTACTTCACCGACGCCGGCCAGCACCAGGAGCACCGCCTGCTGGTCACCCACAACGTCCCGCACTGCACGTCCAACGTCGTCTACAAGGGCGCGCTCCAGGGCGACAACGCGCACGCGGTGTGGATCGGTGACGTGCTCATCGAGGCCGCGGCCGAGGGCACCGACACCTACGAGATGAACCGCAACCTGGTGCTCACCGACGGCGCCCGCGTCGACTCGGTGCCCAACCTGGAGATCGAGACCGGCGAGATCGTGGGCGCCGGCCACGCCTCCGCCACCGGCCGCTTCGACGACGAGCAGCTCTTCTACCTGATGGCCCGCGGCATCCCGGAGCACGAGGCCCGCCGCCTGGTGGTCCGCGGCTTCTTCGCCGAACTGGTCCAGCAGATCGGTGTCGCCGACATCGAGGAGCGCCTGCTCGCCAAGATCGAGGAGGAGCTGGAGGCGTCGGTCGCATGACCTTCGTACGAGCCTGTGGGCTGAGCGAGCTGGAGGAGGACACCCCGAAGCGGGTGGAACTCGACGGCACGCCCGTGTCCATCGTGCAGACCGAGGGCGAGGTGTTCGCGATCCACGACATCTGCTCCCACGCGAACGTCTCGCTGTCCGAGGGCGAGGTGGAGGACTGCCAGATCGAGTGCTGGCTGCACGGCTCCAGCTTCGACCTGCGCACCGGCAAGCCGTCCGGCCTTCCCGCGACGCGCCCCGTCCCCGTATACCCCGTAAAGATCGAAGGGGACGACGTGCTCGTCTCCCTCACCCAGGAGTCCTGAGGCACCCATGGCAACGCTTGAAATCCGAGACCTGCACGTCACCGTCGAGGCCGACAACGCCACGAAGGAGATCCTCAAGGGCGTCGACCTCACCGTGAAGCAGGGCGAGACGCACGCCATCATGGGCCCCAACGGCTCCGGCAAGTCGACCCTCGCCTACTCCCTCGCGGGTCACCCGAAGTACACGATCACCGGCGGCACCGTCACCCTCGACGGCGAGGACGTCCTGGAGATGTCCGTCGACGAGCGCGCCCGCGCGGGTGTCTTCCTGGCGATGCAGTACCCGGTCGAGGTCCCCGGCGTCTCGGTCTCCAACTTCCTGCGCACCTCCGCCACCGCCATCCGCGGCGAGGCCCCCAAGCTGCGCACCTGGGTGAAGGAGGTCAAGGAGGCCATGGAGCGCCTCAACATGGACCCCTCCTTCGCCGAGCGCAACGTCAACGAGGGCTTCTCCGGCGGTGAGAAGAAGCGCCACGAGATCCTCCAGCTGGAGCTGCTCAAGCCGAAGATCGCGATCCTCGACGAGACCGACTCCGGCCTGGACGTCGACGCGCTGCGCATCGTCTCCGAGGGCGTCAACCGCGTCCGCGAGACCGGTGAGGTCGGCACCCTGCTGATCACGCACTACACGCGCATCCTCCGCTACATCAAGCCCGACCACGTCCACGTCTTCGCGGGCGGCAGGATCGTCGAGTCCGGTGGTCCGGAGCTCGCCGACAAGCTCGAGGCCGAGGGCTACGAGGCATACACGAAGGGTGGCGTATCCGCGTGACACAGCTGCCGGGCCTCCTCGACACCGAGGCGCTCCGCAAGGACTTCCCGATCCTCGACCGGGTGCTGCACGACGGCAAGAAGCTCGTGTACCTGGACAACGCGGCGACCTCGCAGACGCCGCGCCAGGTGCTCGACGTGCTCTCCGAGTACTACGAGCAGCACAACGCCAACGTCCACCGCGGTGTGCATGTGCTCGCCGAGGAGGCCACGGCGCTGTACGAGGGTGCGCGCGACAAGGTCGCGGAGTTCATCAACGCGCCCTCGCGCGACGAGGTGATCTTCACCAAGAACG
Organism: Streptomyces sp. enrichment culture; assembly: GCF_964272895.1. Classification (GTDB taxonomy): domain Bacteria; phylum Actinomycetota; class Actinomycetes; order Streptomycetales; family Streptomycetaceae; genus Streptomyces. The sequence goes on along the minus strand of NZ_OZ186832.1, from coordinate 1,781,971 downwards.
CCTCCGAGTCGCTCAACCTCGTGGCCAACATGCTCGGCTGGGCCGACGAGCCCTACCGGGTGGACTCCGAGACCGAGATCGTCATCACGGAGATGGAGCACCACTCCAACATCGTGCCGTGGCAGCTGCTCGCGCAGCGCACGGGCGCGAAGCTGAAGTGGTTCGGTCTCACCGACGACGGCCGCCTCGACCTGTCCAACATCGACGAGATCATCACCGAGAAGACGAAGATCGTCTCCTTCGTGCTGGTCTCCAACATCCTGGGCACCCTCAACCCGGTCGAGGCGATCGTGCGCCGCGCCCAGGAGGTCGGCGCGCTGGTCTGCGTCGACGCCTCCCAGGCCGCGCCGCACATGCCGCTGGACGTGCAGGCCCTCCAGGCCGACTTCGTGGCCTTCACCGGCCACAAGATGTGCGGCCCGACCGGCATCGGCGTGCTGTGGGGCCGCCAGGAACTGCTGGAGGACCTGCCTCCGTTCCTGGGCGGCGGCGAGATGATCGAGACGGTGTCGATGCACTCCTCGACATACGCGCCGGCTCCCCACAAGTTCGAGGCGGGTACGCCGCCGATCGCGCAGGCCGTGGGCCTGGGCGCGGCGATCGACTACCTGAACTCGATCGGCATGGACAAGATCCTCGCCCATGAGCACGCGCTCACCGAGTACGCGGTGAAGCGCCTCGCCGAGGTGCCCGACCTGCGGATCATCGGCCCCACCACGGCCGAGGACCGCGGCGCCGCGATCTCCTTCACCCTCGGGGACATCCACCCGCACGACGTGGGCCAGGTCCTCGACGAGCAGGGCATCGCGGTCCGCGTCGGCCACCACTGCGCGCGCCCGGTCTGCCTCCGCTACGGAATTCCTGCGACCACGCGAGCGTCGTTCTATCTGTACTCCACGCCGGCCGAGATCGACGCACTGGTCGACGGCCTGGAGCACGTACGGAACTTCTTCGGCTAGGAGCGGGTGTGAAGCTGGACTCGATGTACCAGGACGTCATCCTGGACCACTACAAGAACCCGCACGGGCGTGGTCTGAGGGACGGCGACGCCGAGGTGCACCATGTGAACCCGACGTGCGGTGACGAGATCACGCTCCGCGTGAAGTACGCCGGCACCACGATCGAGGACGTCTCGTACGAGGGCCAGGGCTGCTCGATCAGCCAGGCATCGGCCTCCGTGCTGAACGAACTGCTGGTCGGCAAGGACCTCTCCGAGGCGCAGCGGATCCAGGAGACCTTCCTGGAGCTGATGCAGTCCAAGGGGAAGATCGAGCCCGACGACGCGATGGAGGAGGTGCTGGAGGACGCGGTCGCGTTCGCCGGTGTCTCCAAGTACCCGGCCCGGGTCAAGTGCGCCCTCCTGAGCTGGATGGCGTGGAAGGACGCGACGGCCCAGGTCCTGGGCGGGGCCGACGCCGAAAGGAAGACGGCATGAGCGACACCGCTGAGATGAAGCCGGCCTCGGAGGAGGAGCTCCGCGAGGCCCTGATGGACGTCGTCGACCCCGAGCTGGGCATCGACGTCGTCAACCTCGGGCTGATCTACGGCATCCACATCGACGACTCGAACGTGGCCACCGTGGACATGACCCTGACCTCGGCGGCCTGTCCGCTGACGGACGTCATCGAGGACCAGGCCAAGTCCGCCACCGACGGCCTCGTCAACGAGCTGCGCATCAACTGGGTCTGGATGCCGCCGTGGGGTCCCGACAAGATCACGGACGACGGCCGTGAGCAGCTGCGGGCGCTGGGCTTCAACGTCTGAGACGCGCTGACGCGCGAGCGGCGTGGAACAGGGGCGGCACCTTTCGGGGTGCCGCCCCTTTCCTGTGCCCCGGTAGAGGGGTACGGACGCGTTGTGTACGGCTGTACGCATCGATGGGTACGCTTGTACACATGGGGTATCTGCTGCTTGCCGCGGCCATCGCCGCCGAGGTCGCCGCCACGACCGCCATGAAGTACAGCGAGGGCTTCAGCAGGATGCTGCCTTCCGTGCTGACGGTGCTCGGGTACGTGGTGTCGTTCGCGCTGCTCGCCCAGACGCTCAAGAGCGTCTCCGTGGGCACCGCCTACGCCATCTGGTCCGGGGTGGGCACCGCGGCGATCGCCACCATCGGGATGCTGTTCCTCGGGGAGGGGATGAACACCGCCAAGGCCGCCGGGATCGCGCTGATCATCGTCGGGGTCGTGGTGCTCAACGCGGGAGGTGCCCACTGATGCCCCGGCGGTACGACCCCGAGCGGCGGCAGCGGATCATCGACGCGGCGATCCGGGTCGTCGGCGCCAAAGGCATCGCCGGTCTGAGCCACCGCAGCGTCGCGGCCGAGGCGGACGTGCCGCTCGGCTCCACGACGTACCACTTCGCCACCCTCGACGACCTCCTCGTCGCCGCCCTGCGGCAGATGACCGGGGAGGGCTTCGCCGCGCTGGTCGCCGGGTGCGCCGGGCTCGACGACCCCGACGCCGATCCGGCCGCGCGCCTCGCGGCCGTGATGGGCGACTGGCTCCGGGGGGACCGGGCGGGGGTGGAGCTGGAGTACGAGCTGTACCTCGCCGCCCTGCGCCGGCCCGCGTTGCGTCCGGTCGCGGCGGAGTGGGCGCAGCGCGTGATCGACGTGCTGGCCCGGCGGACCGATCCGGTGACGGCGCGTGCGGTGCTGGCGCTGATGGACGGGGTGTGTCTTCAGGTTCTGCTGACCGGGGTGCCGTACGAGGAGGAGTACGCGCGGGAGATGCTGGGGCGGGTGCTGCGTGGGGGGTGAAACGGTTTGGGGGCGTGTGTGGGGTGTTCCGGGTCGTTCGTCGGCGCCGTGCGGGGCGGGGGTGCGTGGGTGGGTCGGGGGCGTGGGGGGTGCGGCGAGCCCGGCGCGGGTCCGGGGCTCGGCAGGTTGGTGTGTTGTTGTCTGCTGGTGACTGCGTAAGCGCCGGGCTGCGCCGCACCCCCCACGCCCCGCTCCTGCCGGACGGCGGCTCTCTCGCCGTCGTGGCGCGGCTCGTGAGACAGGGGTGAGCGGCATTCCCTGGTGGGTCCGCCGCTCGGCACGTGAGACGGGGGGTGGTCGGTTCGCCTGGGCGGGGGGCGTCACGTTAGGTTGCCCTCATGACTGCTCCTCGTACCACCGGCGCCGTGGCCGCCGGCCTCGCCACGATCGCCGCCGACGGCACCGTTCTCGACACCTGGTTCCCCGCGCCCGAGCTCAGCGCCGAGCCCGGCCCCGCCGGCTCCGAGCGTCTGGACGCCGAGCGCACCCGTGAGCTGCTCGGCGAGCACGGCGTGGAAGCCCTCGGCAAGGACGAGGTCCGCGGCGTGGAGGTCGTGGCGGTCCGTACGGTCATCTCCTCGCTGGACGACAAGCCGCTGGACACGCACGACGCCTACCTGCGGCTCCACCTGCTCTCGCACCGGCTGGTGAAGCCGAACGAGCAGAACCTGGACGGCATCTTCGGCCTGCTGGCCAACGTCGCCTGGACCTCGCTCGGCCCGGTCGCCGTCGACACCCTGGAGACGGTCCGGCTGGCCGCCCGCGCCCGGGGCCTGCACCTCAGCGTCTTCGGCGTGGACAAGTTCCCGCGCATGACGGACTACGTCGCCCCGGCGGGCGTCCGCATCGCCGACGCCGACCGCGTGCGCCTGGGCGCCCACCTCGCCTCGGGTACGACCGTCATGCACGAGGGCTTCGTCAACTTCAACGCCGGCACTCTCGGCACCTCCATGGTCGAGGGCCGTATCTCGCAGGGTGTCGTCGTCGGCGACGGCTCGGACATCGGCGGCGGCGCCTCCACCATGGGCACCCTGTCCGGCGGCGGCAAGGAGCGCGTCCGCATCGGCGAGCGCTCCCTGGTCGGCGCCGAGGCCGGCGTCGGCATCGCCCTCGGCAACGACTGCGTCGTCGAGGCCGGCCTGTACCTCACCGCCGGCACCAAGGTCACCCTCCCCGACGGCCAGATCGTCAAGGCCCGCGAGCTGTCCGGCGCCGACAACATCCTCTTCCGCCGCAACTCCGTCACCGGCGCCGTCCAGGCGGTCCCGAACAACGCGGAGTGGGGCGGCCTGAACGAGATCCTGCACAGCCACAACTGATCGCTCGACCGCCCCTGACCCCACCGGATCTCCGGTGGGGTCAGGGGCGGATCCATTGCCGGGGCGAACGTTTCCTCTCGTCGCCGTGGCGCAGCGTACTGGCTCGATCGGGTTACTTGGCGTGACCTCGGGGGTGGTTCGGCGGATGGCAGGGCGTCAGGGCTGGGTGTCGAGTCGAGGGGTCGAGTGATGGCGGACGTGCGGGCGAGGGTGGCGGTGGTCGCGGGCGGCCTGATGGTGTGGGGCTGCTCGACGGCGGGGGTGGCCTGGGCCGACGAGTACAACACGGCCTCGCACAACGGGCCTCGGGTGGGGCTGGTGAACATCGGGCAGGTGGATGATCCGCTGGAGGATGTGCTGGAGCACGTGCTGCTCATCGGGCCGGGGAAGTTCGGGGGCTGACCACCGGCGGGGCTGTCAGGCGTTCGTCAGGCGGTCGTACGCCGTGCGCAGTCCGGTGGCCGCCTCGTCGCCGGCGGGGCGCAGCGGGGCGCGCAGGGCGCCTGCCGGGAGACCCAGGCCGTTCAGCAGGGACTTGGCCGTCACCGCGCCGGGCAGGCCCGCCGACATCATCAACTCCACCAGTTCGGTGGCCTGTTGCTGGAGGCGGGCCGCGCCTGCCGTGTCGCCCGCGTCGAAGGTGTCCAGGACGGCGCGCAGATGGCGGGGGATCACATTGGCCACCGTACTGACGTAACCGGCGCCGCCCACCGCGTACAGGGCGAGGTTGTGCTCGTCGCAGCCCGCGTAGTACGCCAACTCCGTGCGGGCCAGCACCTTCTGGGCCGCCAGGAAGTCGTACGAGCAGTCCTTGACGCCGACGACGCGCGGATGCTCGGCGAGGCGCAGCAGGGTGTCCGGCTCGATCCGGGTGCCGGTGCGGCCGGGGATGTCGTAGAGCAGGGCCGGGAGGCCGCAGGCGTCGGCGATCTCGCGGAAGTGGGCCTCCAGGGCGTCCTGCGGGGGCTTGCTGTAGTACGGCGAGACCACGAGCAGGCCGTCGGCGCCCGCCTTCTCGGCCTGGAGGGCCAGGTCGACGCTGTGGCGGGTGTCGAAGGTGCCGACGCCCGCCAGCAGGGCCGCCCGGTCGCCCACCGCCTCCCGTACCGCGCCGATCAGTGCCGCCTTCTCGGCGTCCGACGTGGTCGGCGACTCACCCGTCGTGCCGGACAGGACGAGGCCGTCGCAGCCCTCGGCCACCAGCCGGTCGGCGAGCTGCTGCGCGCCGTCCAGGTCGAGTGCGCCGGACGCGGTGAAGGGGGTGATCATCGCGCAGAGGGCGCGGCCGAAGGGAGGGAGTGCGTGGGTCATGGAGGTAGTCTCGGCCGCGCACTCGATGAAGCTCCACTTAAATCTCCTACGAGGTACGGGTAAGCGATGCTGTGGAATCGTCGAGGCCCTATGTCCAACTCGCCCCCTCATGGGCCACCATGGCCGGGACGGTCCGTGCAGCCAACGGTCATGGGAGGCGTCATGAAGCTCGGCAAGGCACTCGCCACGGGAGTCGCGGAGGAGCACCCGGTCCCCGTCGAGGACGAGATCGTGCGGCCCGAGGAGATCGTCGACGCCGACGGTCCGGCACCCGTCGAGGTGCCCGCCGTTCGATGAGGCTGCGGCTCCCGGAGGAACGTCCGGCGCTGCCGCCGACCGGCTACAAGATCGCCCACCCGGTGCTCTCGCAGGACGGGACCCGGGCCGCCTTCACCGGGGTGTCGCTCGGCGGCGCGCTGCCGTACGGGGTCGTGGCCGACGCCTCCTGTGTCTACGGTCTGCGCCACCGCCCGCCGCACCGCCGCTGCGACTGCGGGTTCCACTGCGTGCACGACCGCGCCGCCGCCGAGGCGCTGCTGTGCACCGGCGAGCACCGGTCCGCCGTCCTGCTGGAGGTCGCCGTCCTCGGCCGCTACATCCGCTTCGAGCTCGGCTTCCGCTATGCCCGCCAGCGGGTGCGCACGGCGACGGCCGGTCCCTGCGGTTGCGGCGCGGCGGCGGTCGCGCTGGCCGACGCGGGCTGGGGCCGGCCGGGCTGGCGGGCGCTCGCGCCCTCGTGCGCGGGGTGCCTGCGGGGGCGTACGGCGGTGTCGCTCGCCGCGTTCGCCCGGCTGGCCGGGGAAGGGCTGCGGGTGGTCGCGGGCGGAGGTGCGGGGGCCGGGGCGCCGGATGTGCTCGGTGTGCCCGAACTCGTCGCCGAGGCGGCCCTGTTGCAGGCGCGGCTCGACTGGTTCCAGACGCAGCTGGCGCGGCTGGGGGAGCCCGGCGGGACTTGACCTCACGTTCGCTTCAGGTTGTTGGCTGGGTCTCGTCCCCGACGATCGACCCGCCACGGAGGCAGCGATGACCCGCCGTACCGACGAACTCCCCGACCTCACCCGCGCCGAGGCCGGCGCACCCTTCTTCAGCACCTGGCGGGTCGGCGGACCCGAGGAACAGCGCAGGACCGTCGAGGCCATCGGGGCGACCTGGGAGCGGCGCCCCTGGCCCGCCGACGGGCTGCTCGGCTACCACGTCTACACCGGGCACGACGGCACGACCCTGCTGCACCACTCCCCGTGGACGAGCGAGGCCGGGTACGAGGCATTCGTGAAGACGCACCGGCAGGAGCGCGTCGACGAGATCGACACGGCCGTACCCGGCATCCGGCGGCTCGGCCTCGGCCGCTACCGGCGCCACCGCAGCCGGGAGCGGGCCGCCGGCGACGAGCGGGTGCCGGGCCTGATCGTCGTCGTGCGGATCGGCTTCGCGCCGCACGCCGCCGAGCGGCGGCCGGACTGGATCGACACCGTCGTCAAGGCGCTCCAGGACGACCCGGCCGGCCACCGCGGGCTGATCTCCGCCCACTTCCATCTCTCCACCGACGGCACCCATGTCCTCAACTACGCCGAGTGGGAGAGCGATCGGGCCTACGACGAGGCCCTGGCGGCACCGGGCGAGGGCGTGGGCTCACCCACGGACCAGTGGGAGCGGGTGCGGACGTACTCCGGGGTGACCGGGTTCACCGCCGACCGCTTCACCCACGCACTCGGCCTGGTGCCGCGCTGAGACCTACGGGTGGAAGCGCAGCACCTGCGGGTCGTGGTCGCTGATCTGGTCGTTGAACTCGGCGTTGATGTGCACGCTGTCGTACTCGAAGTCGCAGCCGCGCTTGATGCCGGGGCTGATCAGGATCTGGTCCAGCACCTGGCTGTTGCCCTGGTAGACGTACGAGTAACGCTCGCTGCGCGGCAGCGACTTGATCGCCGACCACAGCTCGCCGTCGCCCTCGAGGATCCGGGTGGTGCCGGAGAACTCGAAGTCGTTGATGTCGCCGAGGACGACGACGTTCGCGTTCTTCTGCACGGAGAGGACGTCCTTGACGAAGGCGTTGACGGCCGTCGCCTGCGCGTGGCGCTGGACCTCCGAGCTGCGCGCGGGCGGCTGGTACTGCGAGGTGAAGCCCTGGTCGCCGCCCTTGGAGTTGAAGTGGTTGGCGACCACGATCACGGTGCGGCCGCGGAAGACGAACTCGCCGGCCAGCGGCTTGCGGCTGTTGCTCCAGGCCGCGTTCGCCGGGTCGATGCGGCCGGGGGAGACGGTCAGCGCCGCCTTGCCGCGCTCCTCGGCGACACCGACGGCGGTGGTGGCGTCGCCGCCCGCGCGGTCGGTGAAGGACACCCGCTGGGGGTTGAACAGGAACACCTGGCGGATGTTGCCGCCCGGCTCGCCGCCGTCGGCGAGGTCCACCGGGTCGATCGAGCGCCAGTCGTAGGCGGGGCCGCCCGCCGCCACGATCGCGTCGATCAGCTTCTGCATGGTCTGGTCGGCGGCGACCGTGCCGTCCTTGACCGCGCCGTTGTTGTCCTGGATCTCCTCCAGGGACACGATGTCGGGCGACTGGAGGTTGTTCACGATCGCGGCGGCGTGCGCGGCGAAGGTGTCGTCGGACGGGTCGAGGTTCTCGACGTTGTACGTCGCCACCGCCAGCTCGCCGCGGCGCTGCTTGCGCGTGGTCTCGCGCTCCAGGCCGGCGCTCTCCAGGGTGCCGAGCTCGCTCGCGACGAGGGTGTAGCCGCCGAACTGGTTGTAGTCCAGCGGGCCCGCGGTGGTGCCGGCGAGGGTGTCGCCGACGTTCGCGACGGGGAAGTCGGCGGGCTTGCCGAGCGACTGGATCATGATCCGGCCGCCGTTCTGGGAGGTGTAGGAGCCGTAGACCGTGCCGCCGCGGCGGTTGTCGTTCTCCTCCGGCTTCACCGTGACCCACAGCTCGGTGTAGGGGTCGGTGGCGCCCACCACGCGGGCGTCGGCGACCCGCACGTTCATGCCCTCCACGGACTCGTACAGGTCCAGGGCGTACGACGACGGCTGCAGCGTGAGGCCGTTGACCGAGCCCTTGGCGGCCGGGTCGCCCTCCGGGGCGTACGCGTCGGGCACCGACTCCTCGTCCAGCGTCACGGCGGCCGGGACGGCGTTGCCGCTGGAGAGGACCGTGAAGGCGGGGCGGGTGATCTCGGTCAGCGACTGGTTGCCCGAGGAGGTGCCGCCGGGGACGTACTCGGTGACGGTGCCGGAGACCTTCACCAGGTCGCCGACCGCCACCCCCTTGGGCGTCGAGCTGGTGAAGACGAACACGCCCTCGCTGGTGGCCGGGTCGGCGTCCGCCTGGGTGTCCTGGATCCAGAAGCCCTTCGAGGAACCGTAGGTCCGCACGCCGGTGACGATTCCGGTCACGTCCGTGACCTGCTTGCCCGCGTACGGGGATATGCGGGTGCTGCCCTGGATGTCGTGGATGCGCACGGCGTCGGCGTGGGCGGGGGAGGTGAGGACGACCGTGGACGCCGCGGAGCACACGGCGGCGACGGTGAGCGCGGCGAGGCGCGCGGAAGACTTGCTCGGCAAGGGATCCCTCCGGGGACGTGGTGAAGCGCCGGGACGAGGGTGGGTCGATGGCTGGACCGTGACGCGGGTAACGCGTCGGTGTACAGGTGTTCCCCCCATTTCTACGCGCGTCAATGTCCTGCCTGCGCCCGCCGGTTGTCAAGGTTTCGGCCATGTACGGCAGCTGACCAGGAGATGAACCGGGCGGCATGGGTGGAAATCCGTCTAGGCTGAGCGGGTTACAGCCGTCTCACTGCCGTACGCCGTCCCCGCGGTCGCACGTCGTCCCGGCGGTCGTACGTCGTCCAAGGCGCCCCTAGGAGAAACAGGCCCATGTCAGACAGCTCCCCCCTGCCCCCGGCGCGGCTCGCGTCCGAAGCGGAGCTGGCGCGCGACGCGCTGACCACCCCGGTGCTGTCCCGGGCCGCCCGGCTCGCCCGCTGGGCCGGCCCCGACACCCGCGTCGACGCCGGCGGCGGTCTGGCCGACGCACAGCTCCCGGCCGCCGCCGAGGTGCTCGGGCTCACCGGCGACGACGCCGCGGCCCTCGCCAGCGAGGCATGGCGGGTCGCCGTCGACACCGGGCTCGTCGAGATCGTCGACGAGGAGGCCGGCACCGTCGCCGCGGGCGCGGAGCTCGCCCTGCTCACCTCCGGCTCCCCGCACGACGTCCTCACCGTCTGGCAGGACGCCCTGGAGACCCTGCTCGCCGACGCGAGCGTGCCCGACCTCGACGACCTGGTCGACGCGCTCGACGAGGGCGGCACCGTCGACTTCTCCCAGCTCGACTGGGACCCGCAGGCCGAGGCCGACTTCCTCGACGGCGTGCTCGCCAACCTCTATCTGCTCACCGTCAGCGAGGACGGCCCCGGCGAGGCGCCCGTACCGCTGCCCGCGCTCGCCGCCTCCGCCATCGTCCCCAGCGACATGGGCGAACCCACCGACGACGTCCTGGAACAGGTCTCCGACGCGATGATGCGCCTCGACGACCAGTTCCGGACCCTCGCCCCCGTCGGACTGGTGGAGTACCGGCCGGTCGACGAGGCGCTGATGGCCGACATCGACGACACCGACCCGGCGGTGGCCGCCGAGCAGCTGGACGACACCGACGTCTCCCGCTACGGCATGGTCCGGCTCACCCCGCTCGGCCTGTACGGGCTGCGCAACCGGCTGCTGGAGGCGGGACACGGCGCGCCGGCCGTCGGAGAACTCGCCGACAAGGGCGCCGACGCGCTCCTCGACGGCACCGCCGCCTTCGGGCCGCGGGCCGCGCAGGCCGAGACCGAGCAGTGGCTGGCCCGCCGCGCGCCCCTGGACGCGGCCCGCGAACTGCTCGCCGCCGCCCGCGGCGCCGACGCCGACGGGCCGCTGCGCCGGCTGCGCTGCCAGCAGGCGCTGTCCCTGGTCGGCCTGGAGGCCGAGGCCGCGCTGCGTGAGGTGCTCGACGACCCCGAGCTGGGCGGCCTCGCCCGCGTCTGGCTGACCGAGCGCGGCGCGCCGGACGTGCCGCCGCCGTCCGAGGCGATGGTGCTCTGGCTGACCATCGACACCGTCGCCGCGCAGCTCGCCGCCGAGGGCAACTCCGAGGAGCTGCGGGCGCTCGTGGCCGGGCTCGCCGAGCAGCACAGCGGGTTCTTCACGGCCGCCTGGCGCGTCGGCCATCCGGCCACGGCGGACGTGCTGGAGGCCATGGGCCGGCTGCACCCGGACAAGAAGGTCGCCAAGGAAGCCCGGAAGGCCGCGTTCAAGGCCCGTTCCCAGCAAGGGAACTGACGCCGCGTTAATGGCTCGCCCGTGAGGCCGGCGCCCTCCTAGAGTGAGAACTCGGGGGGCGCCGCGGAAAGCCGGTGCCCCCGGTGGGGGAGCGGCGGCGGCATTCGGATCCGGCCTGTTTCGTCCGGCCCGGAAAGTGTGCAGCCAATTCCGTCGCCGACGCGTCTCTCCCAGCGAAACGACTGCGAATTCGGGGGAATTCATCATGGCGTACATCGCTGGAATCGATCGCACCTTCGTCGGCCCGGGTCAGGGCCTCGCTCCGTGCTCCGGGGCGGCTGCCGCGGTGGACGACACCAGGTGGCCCAAGCGGGTCTGAGCCCGTGCGGCCGGGGACCCCGGCCGGTCACGGACCAGGGGGCGGGACACCCCCTAGGATGCGGAGACGGTCCCCGGTCCGTGAGGAGCATCCGACATGTCGCAGCCTGGAGCGGGCGGCCGGCCGACCGGCCGGGAGGGGACCGCCGCCGTGCCGAAGCGGGCCGACGCCCGCCGCAACCATCAGCGGCTGCTCCAGGTGGCGGCCGAGCTCTTCGCCGAACACGGCGAGGGAGCGTCACTGGACGAGATCGCCAAGCGGGCCGGGGTGGGCTCGGGAACGCTCTACCGGCACTTCCCGACCCGCCGGGCGCTGCTGGAGGCGGCCTACGTCGACCGCGTCGAGGCGCTCGCGGCCCGCGCCGACGAGATCGCCGGACGGCTGCCGCCGGGTGAGGCGCTCGCGGAGTGGATGCGGGAACTCGCCCTCGGCACCATCCGCATCCGCGGACTGCGGGCGCTGCTGGGGGCCGCCGTCACCGAGGGCGGTACGGCGGCCACCGTCTGCGGCACCACGCTGCTCGGCGCGGCCGAGCGGCTGGTCGAGGCGGCCCGGCGGGAGGGAACCCTGCGCCGGGACGTCGAGCCGCTGGACGTCCTGCGACTGGCCCATGGGCTGGCCACCGCCTCGGATCTCGCCGAGCGCGAGGAGGAACTGGTCGGGCGGTACGTGGGCCTGCTGAGCGAAGGGCTGCGGCCGCGGGGGTGAGGGGGTGGGGAGCCGGGCTCACTTGCGGGCGGGTTCCCTGCGGGCGTCCTGAGGGGTGCTGGGTGGCTCTCGTGTGGGCCGCCTCCTGCGGGGCGCTGGGGCGGCTCCGCTGTGGGTCGGCCTCCCGCGGGGCTGGGGTGACTCTCCTGCGGGCGGGTCCTCTGGGTTGCTGGGTGACTCCGCCGAGGGGCGCGTTCTGTGGGGCGCATCCCGCGGGGCGGGCGGTTCTCGTGGTGGGCGGCTGCTTTCGTGGAGGTGTTTCGCGCGAGGGGCGCCCCCCGGAGGGGCGCCCTTCTCGTGCGTGCGCCTAGAGGGCCTGGGCGGCCGGCTTGACCATGTTGCGGACGGTGCGGGCCTTCACGAAGTCGCCCATCGCCGTCATCTCCCACTCGCCGGAGAACTGGCGGATCAGCTTGGCCATCATCACGCCGGTCTGCGGTTCGGCGTTGGTGAGGTCGAAGCGGACCAGCTCCTCGCCGGTCGCGGCGTCCATCAGCCGGCAGTACGCCTTGGCGACCTCGGTGAACTTCTGGCCGGAGAAGGAGTTCACGGTGAAGACCAGGCCGGTGACCTCCTGCGGCAGCCGTCCGAGGTCGACGGTGATCACCTCGTCGTCGCCGCCGCCCTCACCGGTGAGGTTGTCGCCGGAGTGACGGATCGCGCCGCCCACGATGGTCAGCTTGCCGAAGTAGCAGCTGTCGATGTGGTTGCGCTGCGGGCCGTAGGCGATGACCGACGCGTCGAGGTCGATGTCCCGGCCGCGGTACGCCGGCTCCCAGCCGAGGCCCATCTTGACCTGGGACAGCAGCGGGCGGCCGCCCTTGACCAGGGACACCGTCTGGTTCTTCTGGAGGCTGACGCGGCCCTTGTCGAGGTTGATCTTCCCGGCGCCGGGGGCGGCCGCGGGAGGGGCGGGAGGCGCGGCGGGGGCCTGCGGGGCGGGCGGTGTGCTCAGCGGCGGGGCCGGCGGGGCGACCGGGGGCTGCATGGCGGGGGCCGGGGGCGCGGCCGGCTGGGCCGGGGCCGCCGGTTCCTCCACCGAGACGCCGAAGTCCGTGGCGATGCCGGCCAGGCCGTTGGCGTAGCCCTGGCCGACCGCGCGGGCCTTCCACTGGCCGTTGCGCAGGTAGATCTCGACGATCACCAGGGCCGTCTCGGTGCCGAGCTGCGGCGGGGTGAAGGTCGCCAGGACGCTGTTGTCGTCGGCGTTGCGGATGGTGGCCGTCGGCTCGATGCCCTGGAAGGTCTGGCCGGCCGCGTCAGGGCTCGCGGTGACGACGATCTTCTCGATGCCCGGGGGGAGGGCGGCGGTGTCGACCGTGATCGCGTCGGGGGCGGTGCCGCCGCCGGAGCGGTACGTCACGCCGGGGCCGGCCGGCTGGTTGTAGAAGATGAAGTCGTCGTCGGAGCGCACCTTGCCGTCGGCGGTGAGCAGCAGGCCCGAGACGTCCAGCCGCACCGGGGCGGTGACGTCGACCGTCACGCGGGGGGCGGTCAGGGGGATGTTCGAGCCGGGGGTCATAGCTGTCATGCCCGGTGAACGAGCGAGAGGGTTTTGCCGTTCCCTTACCCGGGGGCCGATCGGGTCAGCGGTGGTTGCGGGGGTGGTTGCGGGCGGTGCGTTCGTTGCCGCGCTTGTAGTTGCCGGTCCAGCGGGCCATGGTCAGCTGGGGGTTCCCGGTGACCTCCTGGAGGAAGCGGGCGGCTCGGGCGCCGCGCAGGGTGGTGGCGGGGCGTCCGTGGTGGGTGATCTGGACGGTGCCGTCCTGTCCGGTCGTGTAGGCGAAGCCTTGAGGGGTGGGCATGGCGGGAGCGTAGGGGACGTGGCGGCAGGGGCCTACCGGTTTTCCCCCGCCGCCCCTTCCCGTGACGTGGGGCCGGTCGGTCAGTGCGGCCAGATCGGGGGGTCCGTGACGAAGTGGCCGCCCAGGTAGGCGTGGTCCTCGTTGACGGGGTCCAGGTCGCCCTGCTCGGCGATGAGTTTCTCGGCGTAGGGCTCGGAGTCGTCCTGGGGGTCGTAGCCGAGGGCGCGGGCGGTGGTGAGGTCCCACCACAGGCGGGTGTTGGCGGAGGAGCCGTGGACGATCGTGTGGCCGACGTTCTCGGCGGTGAGGGCCGCGTGGAAGAGGCGGGCGCCGTCGGCGGGGCTCATCCAGAGGGAGAGCATGCGCACGCTGGTCGGCTCCGGGAAGCAGGAGCCGATGCGGACCGAGACGGTCTCCAGGCCGTGCTTGTCCCAGTAGAACTGGGCGAGGTCCTCGCCGAACGCCTTGGACAGGCCGTAGAAGGTGTCGGGGCGGTGCGGGGTCTCGATCGGGATGAGCGGGTCGTCGCCCCGCGGGCAGGGGGTGAAGCCCACCGCGTGGTTGGAGGAGGCGAAGACGATCCGGCCGACGCCCTCCTCGCGGGCGGCCTCGTAGAGGTGGTAGGTGCCCTCGATGTTCGCCTTGAGGATCTTGTCGAAGGAGGCTTCCAGGGAGATGCCCGCGAGATGGATGATCGCGTCGACGCCCCGGACGGCCTCGCGCACGGCGTCCCGGTCGGCGAGGTCCGCGACGATCGCCTCCGGCGCGTCCTCGATCGGGCGCAGGTCCATCAGCCGCAGGTCGTAGCCGTAGGCAGGGAGCAGGCCCCGCATGAGGGTGCCGAGGCCGCCGGCGGCGCCGGTGAGCAGGACGGTGCGAGGCACTGGCATCCTCGGTTCTCCTTGGGGTCGACGGCCGTATGGCTGCACGGTATTCACATCCATGGACAAGCTAGGGATCATCGACGCGCCTCGTCAAGGGTGGCGTAAGCTGCGTTCATAACCATAAACTTCGGTCAGGAATCTGTACGGCTTGCACTGACCGCCTCTTACCAGGGAGAGCCTGTGACGCCTGCCGACCTCGCCGCTCGCCTCGGCATCCCCAGCGGGCCGCTGTTCTTCCCCGTCACGGCCTACGGTCCCGACGGCGCCGTCGCCCTCGACGTCTACCGCGCGCACGTCCGCGCCGGTGTCGAGGCCGGTGCCGCCGCCGTGTTCGCCTGCTGCGGCACCGGCGAGTTCCACGCGCTCACGCCCGAGGAGTACGCCGTGTGCGTCCGGGCCGCGGTGGAGGAGACCGCCGGGCGGGTGCCCGTCGTGGCCGGCGCCGGGTACGGGACCGCGCTCGCCGTCCGGTACGCGCGGCTCGCCGCCGAGGCCGGGGCGGACGGGCTGCTCGCCATGCCGCCGTACCTCGTGGTCGCCGGGCAGAAAGGGCTGCTGCGGCACTACCGGGAGATCGCGGGCGCCACGCCCCTGCCCGTCGTCGTCTACCAGCGGGACAACGCCGTGTTCACCCCGGAGACGGTCGTCGAGCTGGCCCGCACGGAAGGGATCATCGGGCTCAAGGACGGGCTCGGGGACCTCGATCTGATGCAGCGGATCGTGAGCGCGGTGCGGGAGGAGGCGGCGGGGGACTT
Source organism: Streptomyces sp. enrichment culture (assembly GCF_964272895.1). GTDB lineage: Bacteria > Actinomycetota > Actinomycetes > Streptomycetales > Streptomycetaceae > Streptomyces. The sequence goes on along the minus strand of NZ_OZ186832.1, from coordinate 1,766,796 downwards.
CCTGTACTTCAACGGGCTGCCGACGGCCGAGCAGACGCAGCTCGCCTACCGGGGCATCGGGGTTCCGCTGTACTCCTCCGCCGTGTTCTGCTTCGCCCCGGAGATCGCCCAGGCGTTCCACCGTGCGCTCCGCGTGGGCGACGAGGAGGTCCTGCGGCGGCTGCTGGACGGGTTCTTCCGGCCCTTCGTCGAACTGCGCGCCCAGGGGCGCGGATACGCCGTCTCGCTCGTCAAGGCCGGGGTACGGCTGAGGGGGCTGGACGTGGGGGAGGTGCGGCCGCCGTTGCAGGAGCCGACGGGGGAACACGTGGGGCGGCTCGCGGAGTTGATCGAGCGGGGGTACGCGCTGGTGAAGGAGGAGGGCGCGTGACGGGGCCGGCGGCCGGGGGCGAGGGGCGCGTGGAGGTGTCCGGGGCCGGGGGCGAGAGGCGGGTGAGGGCGTCGACTGCTGAGGGGGAGGGGCGTGTGAAGGCTTCGGATACTGAGGCAGAGGGGCAGATGAAGGCGTCGGATGCTGAGGCAGAGGGGCGGGTGAAGGCTTCGGCTTTCGTCTATCCCTGGGACGTCAACGGGGACCCGGAGGCGCCCGGGTGGATCGCCGGGCTCGGGGTCGGGCAGGTCACGCTCGCCTCCGCGTACCACTCGACGCGGGCCCTGACGCCCCGGCACCCGCGCCACCGGGTCGTCACCGCCGAGCACGCCGCCGTGCTGTATCCCCCCGGCGACCGGTGGGAGGGGCGCGCGCTGCGGCCCCACCCCGCCGGGGACTGGGCGCCCGGCGACGCCTTCGGCGAGGCCGCGGCCGCGCTGTCCGACGCGGGCCTGGAGGTGCACAGCTGGGTCGTCCTCGCGCACAACTCCCGGCTCGGGGCGGAGCATCCGGGGACGTCCGTCGTCAACGCCTACGGCGACCGCTACCCGTGGGCCCCCTGTATCGCCCAGCCCGCCACCCGCGCGTACCTCGTCGATCTCGCCGCCGAGGCCGCCGTACGGCCCGGTGCGGCCGGTACGGAGCTGGAGTCCCTCGGCTGGTACGGGCTCGCGCATCTGCACGCGCACGACAAGACCGGCGGCGTCGGGCTCGGGGACGCCGGTCAGTACCTGATGTCCCTGTGCTTCTGCGGCGACTGCCGCGACGGGTACGCCGGGCGCGGGCTGGACCCGGACGCCCTGGCCGCCCGGGTGCGGGAGGCGCTGGAACCGGTGTGGCGGGGAGCGCCCTCCGACGGGGGCTGGGCCGGGGTCGTGAAACTCCTCGGGGAGACCGAGGCGCAGGGCACGCGCGCGTGGCGCGACGAGACCGCGCGGACCCTTCAGGAGACGGCCGTCGCGGCCGTCCGGGCCGCCGCGCCCGAGGGGTTCCAGGTCCTGCTGCACGCCGACCCCGTGTCCTACCACTGCGGCGCCAACGCCGGCGTCGACCCCGGGCATGTGCTGCGGGTCGCCGACGGGGTCGTCGTGCCGTGCACGGAGGGGGCCGGACTGCTGACGCCGTTCGTCGAGCAGGGGGTGGAGGGGGCGGTCGTCGCCGCCAACTTCACCGTCGTCGCGGGGATGGGCGGCCGGCCGGCCGGGCTCGCCGGTGACCTGGCGCGGGCGCGAGCGGCGGGGGCGAACGAGATCCGGCTGTATCACGCCGGGTTGGCGTCCGACGGGGACCTCGACGCGGTGCGCCGGGCGATCAGAGGGCTCTGAGACAGGGCCCCCAGCAGGGTCAGGCCCAGGGCCACGAGAAGCGGGCCGAGGGGGAGCACTCCGACGAGCGCGGCCCCCGCGGCCAGGCCGACCACGTTCGGGGCGAACATCAGCGTGCTCGCCGTCGCCGACACACGGCCGAGCAGGGCGTCCGGGGTCTCCCGCTGCACCATGGTGAACGCGGCGATCAGCGCACAGGGCAGGCCCGCGCCGGTGGCCGCCGCGGCGGCCAGTGCGACGGGGTCGGACGGGATCGCGCGCGCGGCGACGGCCGTCGCGGTGAGGGCGATGCCGGCCGCGGCGAAGCGGTGCGGGCCGAGTCGGCGCAGGGCCCGGCCGGAGACGAGGCCGGTGAGGACCGTGCCGGCGCCCTGGGCCGCGGCGAGGGTGCCGGCGTAGGCGGGGGTGTGGCCCAGGGACTCCACGACCGCGTACGTCAGGGCGCCGTTGACGCCGGCGATCAGCATGGTGAAGCCGGCGGCGAGGGTGAGGTGGCGGAGGTCCGGGTGCTCGCGTAGGTGGCGGGTGCCTTCTTTGAGCTGGGTGCGCCAGGGGGAGTCGGGGGCGGAGCTGGTGGGCCTGGTGGAGCTGGGTGAGCTGGCTGAGCTGGGGGAGGTGGGGGACTTGGGGGAGCTGGGGGAGCTAGGGGCTGCCGTCGGGTGGGGGTGTGCTGTGCGTGGGTGGGGTGGCGTCGTGCGTAGTGCGGCGTAGAGCGCCGCGGCCAGGATGAAGCTCGCCGTGTCGAGGAGGGCGACCGCCTCTGCGCCGTGTGCGGTGTACAGCGCCGCTCCGGCCAGGGGCGCCAGGAGTTTCATGCCCTCGTTCGCCGTCATGCGCAGGCCGTTGAAGTCGCCGAGGAGGGCTGGGGGGAGGGTGCCGGCGACCAGGGCCGACTCGGCCGCGTCGGTGACCACCCCTGCGGCGCCGTAGAGGGTCAGGACGGTGAAGAGGAGCCACAGGTCGGACGGGGTGTCGATGGTGAGGAGGGTGAGCAGGAGCGCGCCCAGGAGCAGGTTGGTGACGATCAGCAGGGGCTTGCGGGGGAGGCGGTCGGCGAGGGTGCCGAGGGCGGGGCCGGCGAGGGTGGGGGCCCACATCGCGAGCATGCACAGGGCGGCGAGGGTGTCGGAGCCGGTGAGTTCCTTGGTCCAGATCGCCGAGGTCAGCCAGAGGGCCGAGGTGCCGAAGCCGGAGATCACCACGGCGGTGAGGAAGAGGCTCGCGTCTCGGTGCTTGAGGACGGTCACGGTGGTGGTGGCGGTCATGCCTGGTGATCGTGGGGCTGAGGCGGGGGTGGGGGGATCGGGCAGATGCCCTAGATCGGGGGTGCCTTGGGGTGGGGGCGATGAGTTTTCGGGGTGCTGACGGTCTCTTCTCCGGAGTGGCTTTTCCGGAGGAGTGGATGAGTGGATGAGTGACATGACGGTTGTCGATCTCGGACCGCAGGCTCGGGTCGTGGCGCGGCTGGTGGGCGGGGTGCGGGACGAGCAGTTGGCGGGGCGGACGCCCTGTCCCGAGTACGCGGTGCGGAACATGCTGGGGCATCTGTACGGGCTGTCGGTGGCCTTTCGGGACGCCGCGGGCAAGAAGCTGGGCGTGACGACCGATACCCCTCCGGGGGATGTCGTGCCGGACGTCGGGGACGGGTGGCGGGAGGAGGTGCCGCGTGTGCTGGAGGAACTGGCCGCGGCGTGGCGGGATCCCGCGGCGTGGACGGGGATGACGCGGGCGGGGGGTGTGGATCTGCCGGGGGAGGTGGCGGGGTTGGTCGCCGTGGACGAGCTGGTCATCCATGGGTGGGATCTTGCGCGGGCGACGGGGCAGTCGTACGAGCCGGACGCGGGGGCGTTGGGGGCGGCCTACGAATTTCTGCGGGCCTCCGCGGAGGAGGGCGGCGGTGAGGTGTTCGGGCCGGTGGTGGCGGTGGGGGACGATGCGTCGTTGCTCGATCGGGCGGTGGGGCTGAGCGGGCGGTCGCCCGGGTGGCGGCCGTAGGGGGCTGAGGTCTGGCGCCTGCGGCGGCCTGCTGGTGTCCGGTGGGGGCGGGCGTAGCGCTGCCGGGTGGGTTGTGGGTCGGGGCCGCGCCGGGGGGTGTCCGTCCTCGGTCCGGCGGTTCTGTCGGGACTTAGGGTGGCTGCCTGACGGACGCCGGCCGCTGCGGGCGGACACCCCCCGGCACGTCCCCTTCCCGCCGTCGGCGGCTGACCGACGCACGCGGTGGGTGGTGCCTCGTCGCCGTGGGCGGCTGACCGGGCCCACCGGCTGTGCCTGCTTCTCGCCGTCGGCGGCTGGCCGGCGCCCACGGTGTGTGGTGCGTTCTCGCCGTGGGCGGCTGGCCGGCGCCCACGGTGTGTGGTGCGTTCTCGCCGTGGGCGGCTGACCGACGCCCACCGTGCGTGGTGGCTTCTCGCCGTCGGCGGCTTTCCGGGCCCACGGTGTGTGGTGTGCGTTCTTGCCGTGGGCGGCTGGCCGGCGCCCATGGGCGTGAGGGCTTCTCGTCGCGGGCGGGTGCGGGTGGTCCTTTCTGGCGCCGGGCAGGTGTACGTAGTCAGGGGCCGCGGGGAACTGCGCGACCAGCCCACGACCACCCGCAGTCGCGTACGACGAGAACGACCCCGTCGGGATGGCGCCGCCCGCCCCGGCCGGTGGAACCGTACGCTCCCGGCATGCCTCTCAGCCTCACTGTTCTCGGTACCGCCTCGCCGCACCCGGAGCCGGGCCGGCCCTGTTCCGGATATCTGTTGCGTGGGGGTGGGGCGGAGGTGTGGGTGGACGCCGGGTTCGGGACGTTCGCGGAGTTGCGGAGGCATACGGACCCGGCGCGGTTGACGGCGATCTGGATCTCGCATCTGCACGCGGACCACTGTGCGGATCTGCTGGCTGCCTTCTATGCGTACGCCTATGGCGGGGTCACGCCGGCCGGGCCGGTTCCGGTGTACGCGCCCGAGGGGTGCGACCGCAGGATCGCGGGGTTCCTCGGGCGGGCGGACGTGGATTTCCTGAGGGGCGTGCTGGACTTTCGGACGCTGTACGACGGGCATTCCGTGCGGCACTGGAATCTGACGCTGACCGCGCGGGCGGTGGCGCACGACGTGGAGGCGTACGGGCTGCGGGCGGAGTGCCAGGGGAGCGTGCTGGCGTACTCGGGGGACAGCGGGCCGTGCGACGCGCTGGGCGAGTTGGCGCGGGGGGCGGATGTGTTTCTGTGCGAGGCGGATGTGGACTCCGCTCGCGAAGGCGAACGGCAGGTGCATCTGACGCCGGAGGACGCCGGCGCGTGGGCGAAGGGTGCGGGCGAGCTGGTGATCACGCATGTGGGGCCCTCGTTGACGCGGGAGGCGGCGAGGGAGCGGGCCGCTGCGGTGTTCGGCGGGCCGACCTCGCTGGCGGTGGAGGGCGAGAGCCGGACGGTCTGACGTTTGTTTTGTCAGAAGCATTGACGAAACACGGGTGCGCTTCTAGCTTCATCGCGTCGTACTTCGTACGTCATATATGAGACGCGATACGTCAGATCCGAGAGGCGCGCATGACCTCTGTGCCCACGCCGATCCCCTCGCGCACGCAGTTCGTGCTGGAGGAGATCAAACGCCGCATTCTCACCGGGCAGTTGACGCCTGGCCAGGCGCTCGTCGAGACCGAGCTCGCCGCGCAGTTCGGGGTGTCGAAGACCCCGGTGCGGGAGGCGCTCAAGACGCTGGCCGGGACCGGGCTGGTGGTGATGAGCCAGTACAAGGGCGTCACGGTGCGCATGGTCGACGCGGACATGGCGCGCGAGGTGTACGACGTACGGCTGCTGCTGGAGCCGGAGGCGCTGCGGCGGGCCGTGCTGCGCGGGGCGTCGCTGGACGCGGCGCGGGACGCGCTGGAGCGGGCCGACGCGGCCGACGACACCGCAGAACGGTCGCTGGCGAACCGGGAGTTCCATCGGGCGCTGTATCTGCCGTGCGGCAATCCGCTGCTCGGGCGGCTGCTCGACGAGGTGCGCGACCAGGCCGCTCTGGTGTCGGCCGTGGCGTGGGCCTCCTCTCCCTCGTGGGAGCGCGAGGCCGACGAGCACCGGGAGATTCTGCGTCTCGCGTCGGAGGGCGACGCCGACGGCGCCGCGCGTGCGCTGCACGACCACATCGCGTCCTTCGTGCTACGGGCCTACCCGGCATCGGCCGAGGCCCAGGGAGAGGACGGTCAGGCATGACAACGACGTTCGAGACCCAGCGGGCCGCCCTGGCCGACGTGGTCGCGATCCCGGTGACCCCGTTCGCCGAGGACGGCTCCGTCGACCAGGGCACCTATCGGGCTCTGCTGCGTCGGCTCCTGGACGGGGGTGTCAGGACCCTCACTCCCAATGGCAACACCGGGGAGTTCTACGCCCTCACCCCCGAGGAGCGCCGGCTCGTCACCGAGCTGACCATGGAGGAGGGCGGGGATCGGGCCGTGGTGCTGGTGGGCGTCGGGCATGACGTGCCCACGGCCGTCGCCTCCGCGCGGCACGCTCGGGAGGTGGGGGCGGCGATGGTGATGGTGCATCAGCCCGTGCATCCGTATGTCTCGCAGAACGGGTGGGTCGACTACCACCGCGCCATCGCCGAGGCCGTGCCCGAGCTGGGCGTCGTGCCGTACATCCGCAATCCGCGGCTGGAGGGGGCGCGGCTGGCCGAGCTGGCCGATGCCTGTCCGAACGTGGTGGGCGTGAAGTACGCCGTCGCCGATGCCGCTCGGTTCGCCGGGTTCGCGCGGGACGCGGGGCTTGAGCGGTTCGTGTGGGTGGCCGGGCTGGCCGAGCCGTACGCGCCCTCGTATTTCTCGGCGGGCGCGACCGGGTTCACCTCCGGGCTGGTGAATGTCGCTCCCGCTGTCTCGCTGAACATGCTGGAGGCGCTGCGGGCCGGTGACTACGCGGCCGCCATGAAGGTGTGGGAGCAGATCCGGCGCTTCGAGGAGCTGCGGGCCGCCGACGCCTCCGCCAACAACGTCACCGTGGTGAAGGAGGCCCTGGCCTCGCTGGGGCTGTGCCGCCGGGAGGTGCGTCCGCCCAGCCGGCCGTTGCCGGAGGGGGAGCGGGCCGAGGTCGCCGCCATCGCTTCCGGGTGGTCCATATGAAGCGGCCGGAGGAGCTACGCAGTCATCAGTGGTACGGGACCGACGGGTTGCGGTCGTTCTCGCACCGGGCGCGGACCCGGCAGCTCGGGTATCTGCCCGAGGAGCATCTCGGCAAGCCGGTCATCGCGATTCTCAACACGTGGTCCGACATCAATCCCTGCCATGTGCATCTGCGGGACCGTGCGCAGGCCGTGAAGCGGGGTGTGTGGCAGGCCGGCGGGTTTCCGCTGGAGTTTCCCGTGTCGACGCTGAGCGAGACCTTCCAGAAGCCGACGCCGATGCTCTACCGGAACATGCTCGCCATGGAGACCGAGGAGCTGCTGCGGTCCTATCCGGTGGACGGGGCCGTGCTGATGGGCGGGTGCGACAAGTCCACGCCCGCGCTGCTCATGGGGGCGGCCTCGGCCGATCTGCCCGCGGTCTTCGTGCCCGCGGGGCCGATGCTTCCCGGGCACTGGCGCAACGAGGTGCTCGGCTCCGGTACGGACATGTGGAAGTACTGGGACGACCGGCGGGCCGGGCTCATCGGCGACTGCGAGATGGCGGAGCTGGAGAACGGGCTCGCCCGGTCCCCCGGGCACTGCATGACCATGGGGACCGCCTCCACGCTCACCGCCGCCGCCGAGGCGCTCGGGGTCACCGTGCCGGGGGCGTCCAGCATTCCGGCCGTCGACTCCGGGCACGACCGGATGGCCGCCAGGGCCGGGATGGTCGCGGTGGAGCTGGTGCGCAAGGACCGGCGGCTCTCCCAGGTGCTCACGCGGGAGGCGTTCGAGGACGCCGTCACGACCGTGCTGGGGCTCGGCGGGTCCACCAACGCCGTGATCCATCTGATCGCCATGGCGGGGCGGGCCGGGGTGCGGCTGACGCTGGACGACTTCGACCGGATCGCGCGGACCGTGCCGGTGCTGGCCAATGTGCGGCCCGGCGGACAGACGTATCTGATGGAGGACTTCCACTTCGCCGGCGGGCTGCCCGGGTTCCTGTCCCGGATCCCTGATCTGCTGCATCTGGACCGGCCGACCGTCTCGTACGACAGCCTGCGCGAGCAGATCGCCGGTGCTCAGGTGCACAACGACGATGTGATCCGGCTGCGGAGCGACCCCGTCGCGCGCGAGGGCGGCGTGGCGGTGCTGCGCGGGAATCTGTGTCCGGACGGTGCTGTCATCAAGCACATCGCCGCCGAGCCGCGGTTGCTGAAGCACACCGGGCCCGCCGTGGTCTTCGACGACTACAGGACCATGCAGCGCACCATCAACGACCCTGGACTGGGCATCACCGCCGACAGTGTGCTGGTGCTGCGCAACGCCGGGCCCAAGGGCGGGCCGGGCATGCCGGAGTACGGGATGCTGCCCATCCCCGACCACCTGCTGAAGCAGGGGGTGCGGGACATGGTGCGGATCTCCGACGCGCGGATGAGCGGGACCAGTTACGGGGCGTGCGTCCTGCATGTGGCGCCCGAGTCGTACATCGGGGGGCCGCTCGCGCTGGTCAGGACCGGCGATCCCATCACCCTCGACGTCGAGGCCCGGTCCCTTCATCTCCATGTCGACGACGAGGAGTTGGCGCGTCGGCGCGCCGAGTGGACGCCGCCGCCCGCGCGGTACGAGCGGGGCTACGGCTTCCTCTACGACCAGCAGATCACCCAGGCGGACACCGGCTGCGACTTCGAGTTCCTCGCGCGACCCGGCAGGGTGCAGGACCCCTACGCGGGCTGATTTTTTCTTGGCCGAAATGTCGAACAGCAACCGGCAAGCGCTTCACACGCACACGAACGGAGAACAGTCATGGCCCAAGCCGCAGCCGTGGCGAAACCGCCCGCGCCACCGAGGCGGCGCCGTGCCTCCGCCACGCCGCGCAGGCTTCCCTATCTGCTGATCGCGCCGGCGGCCCTGCTGATGCTGGGCTTCATCGCGTACCCGGTGATCAGCGTCTTCTACTACAGCCTGCAGAACTACAACCCCACCAAGCCCTGGCGGAACGGATACGCGGGCTTCGACAACTTCGTCCACCTCTTCACCGACGACCCGCTGTTCTGGTCCACGCTCACCTTCAGCGCCAAGTGGGTGTTCGTCGAGGTCGGGCTGCAACTGCTGTTCGGTCTCGCGCTCGCGCTGATCGTCAACCAGACGTTCGTGGGGCGGGCCGTGGGCCGCGCCCTGGTCTTCTCGCCCTGGGCCGTGTCGGGCGTGCTGACCTCGGCGATCTGGGTGCTGCTCTACAACTCCCAGACCGGCATCACCCGTTACCTCGCCGACCTCGGCATCGGCTCCTACGGCACCAGCTGGCTGTCGGACACCTCGACGGTGTTCCCGGCGGCGATCGTCGCCGACCTGTGGCGCGGGGTGCCGTTCTTCGCGATCCTCATCCTCGCCGACCTCCAGTCCGTCTCCAAGGACCTCTACGAGGCCGCCGAGGTCGACGGGGCCGGCCGGCTCCAGCAGTTCTGGCACATCACGCTGCCCCATCTGAAGGACGCGATCATCCTCTCCACGCTGCTGCGCGCGGTGTGGGAGTTCAACAACGTCGACCTGCTCTACACGCTGACCGGCGGCGGACCGGCGGGCGAGACCACGACCCTGCCGCTCTACATCGCCAACACCAGCGTCGAATCCCATGACTTCGGATACGCGTCCGCGCTGACCACGGTGGCGTTCGTGATCCTGCTCTTCTGCTCGATCGTCTATCTGCGGCTGAGCAAGTTCGGAGGTACGGACAAGTGACGGTCAAGGAGGCCCTACCCGAGACCCGGGTGGTCGTGCAGCAGCGCCCGCCGGCCGCCCAACGCGGCAGAGAGCGTTCCTGGGACGAGGTTCCCCGCTGGCAGATCTATGTGCCGCTGTCGATCTACCTGGTGTTCACGCTCATCCCCTTCTACTGGATCCTGCTGTTCGCCGTCCGGCCGTCCGGCTCGACCTCGCTGCTGCCCTGGCCGATGACCGGCGAGCACTTCGAGAAGGTGTGGACCGAGCGGTCCTTCGGTACGTACTTCCAGAACAGCCTGCTCGTCGGCCTCGCCACGCTGGTGATGACGACGATCGTGGCCCTGGCCGGCGGCTATGCCCTCGCCCGGTTCGACTTCAAGGTCAAGCGGGCGTTCATGCTGGCCCTGCTGTGCTCCCAGTTCGTGCCGGGCGCGCTGCTGCTCGTGCCGCTGTTCGAGATCTTCGCCGAGCTCCGGATGATCAACTCGCTGAGCAGCGTGATCATCGCCGAGACGGTGTTCCAGCTGCCGCTGTCGATGATCCTGATCAGCAACTTCATCAAGAACGTGCCGTACTCCCTGGAGGAGGCCGCCTGGGTCGACGGCTGCAACCGGTTCACGTCCTTCCGGATCATCGTGCTGCCGCTGCTGCGGCCCGGTCTGATCGCCGTCGGTTCCTTCGCCTTCGTGCACTCCTGGAACCACTTCCTGTTCGCCCTGATGTTCCTCAACAACCCCGACAAGCAGACCATCCCGGTCGGCCTCAACACCCTGATGAGCGCCGACAGCGTGGACCTCGGGGCGCTGGCGGCGGGCGGCATCATCGCGGCCGTACCGGTCGTGCTCGTGTTCGCCTTCATCCAGAAGTGGCTCATCACCGGCTTCAGCGCGGGGGCGGTGAAGGGGTGAGGAAGCAGCGACTGATCGTGCCGCTCGCTCTCCTGGCGGTGCTCTCCGTCCCCGCCCACGCCGAGGAGCGCGACATCGGCCGGGACGTCCTGGCCGCGCACGACGGCTGGGCGGCCCACGGCTCCGGTACGACGGGCGGGGCCGCCGCCGACGACGCGCATGTGTTCACCGTGACCGACCGGGCCGGGCTGGTACGCGCCCTCGACGGGGGCAGCGACACCCCGAAGATCATCCGGGTCGCCGGGACCATCGACGCCAACACGGACGACCGGGGCCGCCGGATCGACTGCGCGGACTACGCCACCGACGGCTACGGCCTGAAGAAGTACCTCACCGCCTACGACCCCCGCACCTGGGGCTCCGCCCGACCCGGCGGGCCCCAGGAGGAGGCCCGGCAGGCGTCGGCCGCTCGGCAGGCCGAGCGGGTCGTGCTGCGCGTCGGCTCCCACACCACGATCGTGGGGGTGGGCGACGACGCCGTGATCAAGGGCGCCAGTCTCCAGGTCCGGAACGCGGACAACGTCATCGTCCGCAACCTCGAACTGCGCGACGCCTACGACTGCTTCCCCGTCTGGCAGCCCAACAGCGGCGGCCTCGGCGACTGGAAGACGGCCTACGACAACCTCTGGCTGGCCGGCGCCACCCATGTCTGGGTCGACCATGTGACCTTCAGCGACCAGGGACACCCCGACGAGGACGAGCCGACCCACTTCGGCCGCACCTACCTGCGCCACGACGGCCTGCTGGACATCACCCACGCCTCCGACCTGATCACCGTCTCCTGGAGCCGGTTCGCCGACCACGACAAGGCCATGCTGATCGGCAACGGCGACACGGCCGTCGCCGACCGGGGCAGACTCCGGGTCACCCTGCACCACAACGCGTTCGAGTCCGTCGTCCAGCGCGCCCCGCGCGTGCGCTTCGGACAGGTGCACCTCTACAACAACCGCTATGTCGTCCCCGAGGACGCCCACGACTACCGCTACTCGATCGGCGTGAGCACCGAGTCGGCCGTGTACGCGGAGAACAACGCGTTCACCGTGCCGGGCCACGTGGAGGCCGCCGACCTGGTCAAGAGCTGGAACGGCAGCGCCTTCTTCCAGCGCGGGAGTCTGTTCAACGGCTATCCGGTGGACCTGCTGGCCATCCACAACGCCTACAACTCCGGCAGCGAACGCGACCTGACCGCCGACGTCGGCTGGACACCCGCGCTGCACGGGCCGATCGACAGCGCCGCCGCGGCCGACCGGGCCGTACGCGAGGGCGCGGGCGCCGGGAGGATCCCATGACCGTACCCATCGTGCTGGCGGGCGCGCGCGGACACGGCCGCTGGCATGTCCGCAACATCGGGCGACTCCAGGACAAGGGACTCGTCCGGCTCGTCGGCATCTGCGAGCTGACCCCGCTCACCGAGGAGGAGTACGGCGGTGAACTCCCCGCCCAGTCCGCCGACCTCGGCGCGCTGCTCGACGCCACCGGCGCCCGCGTCGCCGTCGTCTGCACGCCGATCCCGACCCACACCGACCTGGCGCTGGCCGCCGCCCGCAGGGGTGTGCACCTGCTGCTGGAGAAGCCGCCCGCGCCGTCGTACGCCGAGTTCCGGCGCATGGCGGACGGCGTGGCGGCGCAGGGCGTCGCCTGCCAGGTGGGGTTCCAGTCGCTCGGCTCGCACGCCGTGCCCGCGATCCGTGAGCTGATCGCCGGCGGGGCGATCGGCGAGGTCGTCGGGTACGGCGGCGCGGGGGCCTGGGTGCGGGACGAGGACTACTTCCGCCGGGCGCCCTGGGCCGGCAGGCGGCGCCTGAACGGCGTCGACGTGATCGACGGGGCGCTCACCAACCCCCTCGCGCACGCCGTCGCCACCGCCCTGGCGCTGGCCGGTGCCGGACGCGCCGAGGACGTCACCGCGGTCGAGACCGAGCTGTGGCACGCCAACGCCATCGAGGCCGACGACACCTCCTGCGTCCGTGTCACCACGGCTCAGGGCCGCCCGGTCGTCGTCGCCGCGACCCTGTGCGCCGAGCGGGCCGACGAGCCGTACGTCCTGGTGCACGGCAGCCGCGGCCGGATCACCTTCTGGTACAAGCAGGACCGCGTGCTGCTCCAGCGCGCCGGCCACGGCCCGGAGGAGTTCGAGTACGGCCGTACGGACCTGCTGGAGAACCTGGTCGCGCATCTGACGTCCGGCGCCGACCTGCTCGTCCCGCCGGACGCCACCGGCGCCTTCATGAAGGTCGTCGAGGCGGTCCGCCGGGCCCCCGACCCGGCCCCGCTGCCCGAGTCGGCCTGGCGGCGGCTGCCCGCCGAGCGGCGCCGGGTCGTGCCCGGCGTCGACGGCCTGGTCGCGGCCTGCGCCGACACCCTCGCCCTGTACTCCGAGCTGGGCGCCCCCTGGGCGGTCCCGGCCCGAACCCAGGAGGTGAGCGCCCGATGACCGAGTCCCCGGTCCTGCGGGTCGCGGGCCGCCCCGTGGGCCGCTACGTCACCCGCCCCGAACTGCCCGCCCGGCTCTCGCCGCGCCCCTATCTGCACCCCGTCACCACCCTCGCCGGCACGGCCGTCACCGAGCTGAGCCCTGCCGACCACCTCCACCACCTCGGCGTCGGTGTCGCCGTTCCCGACGTCGAGGGGTCCAACTTCTGGGGCGGCCGCACCTTCGTGCGCGGCCAGGGCCCGACGGAGCTGGACAACCACGGCGCCCAGCGGCACCTCTCCTTCCAGCTGCGCGACCCCGACGGGTTCGTGGAGGAGCTGCGCTGGGTGGCCGACGGCGGCGAGCTGTTGCGCGAGCGCCGTACCGTGGCGGCCACCGAACTGACCGACACGGCCTGGGCGTTGGACTTCACCTTCGCTCTGACCAACACCACCGCGCAGCAGCTCACCATCGGCAGCCCGGCCACCAATGGACGGCCCGGCGCGGCCTACGGCGGCTTCTTCTGGCGGGCCCGCAAGGAGGCCGAGGCGCCCAGGGTGTTCACCCCGGACGCCGAGGGCGAGGCCGAGGCGCACGGCCGCACCGCCGACTGGCTGGCCCTGGCCGGCAGCACCTGGACGCTGGTCCTCGCCGGCGCCACCGACGCCACCCGCCGCGACCCCTGGTTCGTGCGCACCGCCGAGTACCCCGGCGTCGGCTCCTCCCTCGCCCACACCGAGCGCGTTTCGATCGCCCCCGGCGACACCCTCGTCCGCCGGGTCGTCACCGTCGTCGCCGACGGCCGCCTCGACCGCACCCGAGCCGCGGCCCTGATCCGCAAGGCGGTCGCCCCGTGACGTACACCAACCCGATCCTGAACGCCGACTGGTCCGACCCGGACGTGCTGCGCGTCGGCGACGACTTCTACCTCACCGCCTCCAGCTTCGGCCGCGTCCCCGGACTGCCCCTGCTGCACTCCCGCGACCTGGTCAACTGGACGCTCGTCGGTCACGCCCTCGAACGCCTCGAACCCGCCGAGGAGTTCGCGCGGCCGCGGCACGACTGCGGGGTCTGGGCCCCCTCGCTCAGGCATCACGACGACCGCTACTGGATCTTCTGGGGCGACCCCGACCGGGGCATCTTCCAGATCAACGCCCCCGAGATCAGGGGACCCTGGACCCGACCGCACCTGCTGAAGGAGGGCAAGGGCCTGATCGACCCCTGCCCGCTGTGGGACGAGGAGACCGGCGACGCCTACCTGGTGCACGCCTGGGCCAAGTCCCGCTCGGGCGTCAAGAACCGGCTCACCGGGCACCGGATGCGCCCCGACGCCACCGGACTGCTCGACGAGGGCACCGTGATCGTGGACGCCGACCGCATCCCCGGCTGGTTCACCCTCGAAGGGCCCAAGCTGTACAGACACGACGGCTGGTTCTGGATCCTCGCCCCCGCCGGCGGTGTGGAGACCGGCTGGCAGGGCGCCTTCCGCTCACGCGGGTTCTTCGGGCCCTACGAGGAGAAGGTCGTCCTCGAGCAGAAGGACACCGACGTCAACGGCCCCCACCAGGGGGGCTGGGTGCGCACGCCCTGCGGTGAGGACTGGTTCGTGCACTTCCAGCAGCGCGGCGCGTACGGCAGGGTCGTCCACCTCCAGCCGATGCGCTGGGACGCGGACGGCTGGCCCGTGATGGGCGACGACGGCGCCCCCGTCGCCGTGCACAAGCTGCCCGACCTGCCGCCGCAGCCGCCCGCCGCGCCCGCCACCGACGACGACTTCCCCGGCGGGCGGTTCGGCCGCCAGTGGCAGTGGACCGCCAACCCCCGTGCCGGCTGGACCACCCAGCACTCGGGCGACGGGCTGCGGGCGGTCTGCGTCCGCTCGGCCGACGCGCACGACCTGCGCAGGCTGCCGAACGTCCTGACCCAGCGGCTGCCGGGCATGCCCTGCACGGTCGAGGTCGGGCTGCGTCTGGACGGCGGGGAGCCGGGGGCGCGGGCCGGGCTCGCGGTGCTCGGGGACGCGTTCTCGTGGATCGGGCTGGAGCGGGGGGCCGACGGGACGGTCCGGTTGGTGCACCGGTTCGCCGAGGGCGTCGCCGAGCGGGAACGGGACGCCGCGCATCCGCGGGTCGCGCCCGAGGGCGGGGTGCGGCTGCGGATCGAGATCGGCGCCGGGGCCCGCTGCCGGTTCGCCGCGGACCTCGGGGACGGCTGGACGCCGTCCGGGCAGGTCTTCGCGGCCACTCCCTGGCGCTGGGTCGGTGCGCTGCTCGGCCTGGTCGCCGTGGCACCGGAGGGTGCCGGTCACGCGGGCACGGCCACCTTCACCCGCTTCAGGATCACGCCCGCCTGAGTCCCCCTGTTCGTCTGCCTGTTGGGAGCCGCAATGCCGCATTTCCCTAGCAAGCGCTTGCCGAGACGTGGTGTGGTGACGGCCGCCGTGGCGGGGCTCCTCGCCTCGCTGGGGCTGGGCGCGGTCGGTGAGTCCCATGCCGCCGAGCCGGTCGTGGGGCACCGCTTCACCGACCGCCCGCACGGGTTCGCCTCCCTCGCCGGAGGCACCACCGGCGGGGCCGGGGGCAAGGTCGTCACCGTCACCGACCATGCCTCGCTGGCCCGCTACGCGGCGGCCGAGGAGCCGTACATCATCCGGGTCAAGGGCTCCATCACGGTGGAGCCGTTCGGGGCCGAGATCGATGTCGCTTCGAACAAGACGGTGATCGGAGTCGGCGCCACCGGCGAGATCGTTCAGGGGGAGCTGCATCTGAACCCCGGAACGCACAACGTGATCATCCGTAACCTGACGATCCGCGATTCGGCGGTCGCGGGCAACTGGGACTGCAAGGACACCGACTTCGACGGCATCCAGATGGACTCCGTCCATCACATCTGGATCGATCACAATCGCTTCTCGAACATCTGCGACGGTCAACTCGACATCCGCAAGGACAGCGACTACGTGACCGTCTCCGCCAACCGGTTCGAAAAGAACAACAAGACGTTCGGAGTGGGCTGGACGCCGAATGTGCGCACACGGATCACGATCGATCACAACTGGTTCGATCGAACGAAACAGCGCAATCCGTCCGTGGACAACGCCGCCTACGCGCACCTGTACAACAACTATCTGACGGCCCAGGCCGATCCCGGTGACCCCGTGTGGACGTACGGCAACTGGTCGCGCGGGCGCACCAGGATGGTCATCGAGAACAGCTACTACGAGGACGTCCAGCATCCCTACCAGGCGGACGCCACCGCCGAGTTGGTGCAGCGCGGGTCGATCCTGAGGAACACGACGGGACGGCACGACGCGTGGGGTGCCGCCTTCGAGCCGCGGGACTTCTACGCGTACCGGCTGGACCCGGCCGAGGCCGTCCCCGCGCTCGTCCGGCGCTTCTCCGGGCCGCAGCGGCAGATCGGTGTCGTCCTGCGCGTTCCGGGCGACCACCCGACCGTGCAGGCCGCCGTGGACGCCGTGCCGGCGGGCAATGACGTGCCGGTGACGATCGCCGTCGCACCGGGGACGTATCGCGAGAAAGTACTGATTCCCGCGACAAAGCCGAACTTGGTGGTGCAGGGGACTGGACAGAACCGGTCGGACACCGTCATCGTCTACGACACACCGGCCGAGTACGGCGGCTCCAACGGGAGCGCGACTGTACGGATCGCCGCGCACGACGTCACCGTCCGGCACCTGACCCTCAGCAACGACTTCGACGAGGCCGCGCACGAGCTGAAGGGCGAGCAGGCGCTGGCGGTGAAGACGACCGGCGACCGGATCGTCTTCGAGGACACCGCCTTCCTGGGCAACCAGGACACCCTGATGACCGACAGCCCCAGGCTGACCACCGTCAGCCGGGTCTACATCCGGGACGCGTACATCGAGGGCGATGTCGATTTCGTCTACGGGCGGGCCACCACGGTGATCGACCGGTCGGTGATCCGGGCGCTGAGCCGGGGTTCGGCGACCAACAACGGCTACATCACGGCTCCTTCGACCTGGAAGGGCAACCCGTACGGGTTCCTGATCACCCGGTCGAGGATCGTGAGCGACGCCCCCGACGGGTCCTTCCACCTCGGGCGGCCCTGGCATCCGGGCGGGGAGCCGGACGCCGTGGGCCAGGTCCTGATCCGGGAGACCGAGCTGCCGGCCGCGATCAAGGCGTCGCCCTGGACCGACATGGGCGGCTTCTCGTGGAAGGACGCGCGGTTCGCGGAGTACCGCAACCACGGGCCGGGGGCCGATGTCACCGCGGACCGGCCGCAGATGAGCGACGCCGAGGCCGCCTCGCACCAGGTCGCGGACTACCTCGGGGGCGCCGACGACTGGGCGCCGCACCACCACTGACCCCCACACCTTCACCACCCTCGTTGGGATCCGGAAGAAGAGAGCCGACCGATGAAGATCAGCATCAGCAGAAGCAGGCGCACCGCCGTGGCCGTCGCCCTGGGATCCGTGCTCGCCCTGACCGCCACCGCCTGCGGTGACGACGGCAGCGGCGGCGGTACGGGCTCCGAGGGCGACGGCAAGGGCGAGATCGTCTTCTGGGACAACAACGGAGGTGTCCGCACCGACGCCTGGAAGGCGCTCATCGCCGACTTCGAGAAGGCCAACCCGGACATCGACGTCGAGTACGTCGGCATCGCCTCCACCGAGTACCAGTCCAAGGTCGACACCGCCATCCAGGGCGGCGGCCTGCCGGACGTCGGAGGCGTCGGCGCGGCCATGCTCGCCGGGTTCTCCGCGCAGGACGCGCTGGAGCCGCTGGACGAGCGGCTCGCCAAGTCCGCCCTGAAGGGCATGCTCAACAAGGACATGGTCGAGTCCATGAAGGCGGCCGGCGGCGGTGACGGGACCCTGTACTCCATCCCGACCTCCGCGAACAACGGTGTGCTGTACTACCGCACCGACCTGTTCGAGAAGGCCGGTCTCGACGAGCCCTCGACGTGGGACACGTTCTACGAGGCGGCCGAGAAGCTGACCGACGCCAAGAAGAACGAGTTCGGCTACACCATCCGCGGTGGCGCCGGGTCCATCGCCCAGGCGCTGGACGCGATGTACGGGCAGTCCGGGATCACGTCGTTCTGGAACGGCGACAAGACCACCGTGAACGATCCGAAGAACGTCGCGGCGCTGGAGAAGTACGCCGGGCTGTTCAAGCGGGTCACTCCCGCGGCCGACCTCAACAACGACTTCACCAAGATGGTCGCGCAGTGGGACTCCGGCACGATCGGGATGCTGAACCACAACCTCGGGTCCTACCAGGACCATGTGAAGGCGCTGGGGACGGAGAAGTTCCGGGGCATTCCGCAGCCGGTGGGCTCCACGGGGAAGCGGGTTCAGGTGTCCAACCCGGTCGACGGCATCGGGATGTTCAAGAGCTCCAAGAACAAGGAAGCCGCCTGGAAGTTCATCGAGTTCGCGCTGTCCCACGAGCAGAACTCGAAGTTCAACGAGGCGGCCGGACAGGTGCCGTCGAACACGCAGGCGGCGCAGGACGCGTGGGTGGGGAAGGCGGAGCCCACGAAGCTGGCGGCGCAGGCGCTGAGCGACGGTTCCACGACCATTGTGCAGCTGCCGTACTACCTGCCGGACTGGAACACCATTTCCAAGGCCGACAACGAGCCGAACTTCCAGAAGGTGCTGCTCGGGAAGATGAGCGCGAAGGAATTCCTGGACGGGCTGGCCGAGCAGCTGAACGAGGCTCAGGCGGAGTGGAACGAGCAGAAGGGCTGACGGTCGCTCCTCGGCCGCCGGTTCGCCGCGGCCGGTCGCGCCCACGCGGCGGTAGCCGCCTGGCGAATACAGCCCCGCGCCCTTCGGGGCGCGGGGTTCCCTCCCCGTCGAAAGGCGCCTCACGTGTCCCTCACCCGTAGACAAGTGACCGGTGCGGCGATCGCCGCCGTTCCGCTCGGCGTGGCTGCTGCCGGTTCCGCGCACGGCGCCAAGAACGCCACGCGCACCCTCTGCATAGCCGGCGATTCCACCGCCGCTCAGAAGTACCTCTCCGCCGCCCCCGAGACCGGCTGGGGCATGGCGTTGCCCTTCTTTCTGCACAAGGACCGGCCGGTCGCCAATCACGCGGTGAACGGCCGGAGTTCGAAGAGTTTCGTCGACGAGGGGCGGCTCGACGCGCTTCTCCGCGTGATCCGGCCCGGCGATGTTCTTCTGATCCAGTTCGGGCACAACGATCAGAAGATCAGCGATCCCGCCCGGTACACCGAGCCCTGGTCGACGTATCAGGAGCACCTGCGGATGTACGTCGACGGGGCGCGGGCGCGGGGAGCCCGGCCCGTGCTGGTGACCCCGGTCGAGCGGCGGCGTTTCGACGCCGGAGGCAAGGCGCTGCCCAGTCATGGGGAGTACCCGGCGGCGATGCGGGCGCTGGCCGCCGAGGAGGGCGTCGCGCTGCTGGATGTGCAGGCGCTGTCGCTGGCGTTGTGGCAGGAGCTCGGGGCCGAGGGGACCAAGGCGTACTTCAACTGGACCGAGAGCGAGCAGGACAACACGCACTTCAATCCGCCCGGTGCGATCGCCGTGGCCCGGACGGTGGCGCGGGAGCTGGTGCGGGCGCGGGTGCTGGCGCCGCGGGACGTGCGCCGGCTGGAGGACGAGATCCCGGAGTCCTGGATCACCTGGCCTTCGGACGTCGAGAACTGAACTGAGGAGAGCCGCAACTGTGAGCACCACAAAGTGTCATGCACGTGTCATCACCGTGCTCGTCGGATGCACCGCACTCGTGCTGTCCGTCACCGCGGGTGCCGTCGCCCACAGCGAGAGCCGGCGGGACGTGGCGCGGGAGGTGCTGCCGGCGAACGACGGGTGGGCCTCGTACGGAACCGGTACCACCGGCGGGGCCGACGCCGATGCCGAGCACGTGTACACCGTCCGCACCTGGGACGAGTTCAGGGCCGCCCTCGCGGCCGGAGGCAGCGCGCCGAAGATCGTCAAGGTGAAGGGGACGATCGACGCCGTGGCGCAGGGCTGTGACGCCTTCGCCGTGCCGGGGTACGACTTCGCCGCCTATCTGGAGAAGTACGCGCCCGAGACCTGGGGGCTCGACACCGACCTCAGCGCCGAGCCGGACGACAGCCCCGAGGGGCTGCGGCGCGCCTCGGCCGCCAACCAGGACAAGGCCATCAAGGTCGAGGTGCCCTCCAACACGACCGTCATCGGCGTCGGACGGAACGCCGGCATCAAGGGGGCCAGCCTCCAGATCAAGGGCGTCGACAACGTCATCGTCCGCAACCTGACCCTGGAGAGCCCGGTCGACTGCTTCCCGCAGTGGGACCCCACCGACGGCAGCAAGGGCAACTGGAACTCCGAGTACGACACCGCCGTCGTCCACGGCTCCACCCACGTCTGGATGGACCACAACACCTTCACCGACGGCAGCCACCCCGACAGCGCCGCCCCCACCTACTTCGGGATGCTGTACCAGCAGCACGACGGCGAACTGGACGTCGTGCGCGGCTCCGACTACGTCACCGCGTCCTGGAACGTCTTCGCCGACCACGACAAGACGATCCTGATCGGCAACAGCGACGGCGCGTCCGCGACCGCCACCGACCGGGGCCGCCTGAAGGTCACCTTCCACCACAACCTCTTCCGCAACCTCGTCGAGCGGGCCCCGCGCGTGCGGTTCGGACAGGTCGACTCGTACAACAACCACTTCGTGGCCGACGCCTCGTACTCCTACAGCTTCGGCATCGGCAAGGAGTCCCAGCTCGTCGCCGAGCACAACGCGTTCACGCTGCCGGACGGGATCAGCCCGGCGAAGATCCTCAAGAAGTGGAACGACGCGCCGGTCACCGCGCACGGCAACGTCGTCAACGGCAGCCCCGTCGACCTGATCGCCGTGCACAACGCGGAGATCCCCGCCGAGACCCTCCGGTCAGGCGCCGGCTGGACGCCCGTGCTGCGCACCAAGGTCCACCCCGCGCAGGCCGTCCCCGGCATCGTCCGCCACCACGCGGGCGCAGGCCGGCTGCGCTGACCGGCCGACCGGATCCGGAACCGGCCTGCCCGACCCGGACCGCCGGGGCGGCGCCGCACCGCGCCCCCATCCCAGGGCGTGCCCGCCCCGGCACCCACCCCCTCACGCCCGCACCGTGAAGGAGCACCTGCCCCATGCCCTTGTCGAGAAGGCGACTTCTGGTCGCCGGCGCCTCCGCCCTGGCCCTCGCCCCGCTGCCCGCGCACGCCGCCGGCCGCACCCCGGCCGCGCCGTTCGGCCGGTACGGCTCCCCGGCCGCCCGCCTCACCGGGCGGACGCTCTACGTCGATCCGCACGGCCGCGGCGACTTCACCACCGTCCAGGCCGCCGTGACCGCCGCCGCCGCGCCCGGCCACACGCTGGTCCTCGCGCCGGGCGTGTACCGGGAGACGGTCGCCGTCCCCGCCACCGCCACCGAGATGACCTGGATCGGGGCGAGCGGGGACCCCCGCGACACCGTGATCGTCCACGACAACGCGGCCGGCACCCCCAGGCCCGACGGCTCCGGCACCTACGGCACCTCCGGCTCCGCCACCACCCTGGTCCGCCCCGACGGGTTCACCGCCCACCGGATCACCTTCGCCAACGACTGGCTGCGCGCCGACCACCCCGGTGTCTCCGGCACCCAGGCCGTCGCGATCAAGGTGCTGGGCGACCGGTCGGCGTTCCACCACTGCCGCTTCCTCGGCCACCAGGACACCCTGTACGCCGACTCCGGCGCACTCGGTGTCTTCGCCCGGCACTACTACGCCCACTGCTATGTCGAGGGCGACGTCGACTTCGTCTTCGGGCGGGCCACCGCCGTCTTCGAGCACTGCCACTTCCGCACCCTGGACCGCACCGACCTGCCCTCCGCCCCGTACGGCTTCGTCTTCGCCCCCTCCACGGCCGGCGCCAACCCGCGCGGCTACCTGGTGACCAGGAGCCGGATCAGCAGCGAGGCCCCGGATGCCTTCTACAAGCTGGCCCGCCCCTGGGTGCCCAGCTCCGACCTCACCGCCCGCCCGATGCTGACCGTGCGGGACACCTGGCTGGGGCCGGGCATCGACGCGGTCGCGCCCTACACGCACATGCGCGAGGCCCATCCGTGGCAGGCCATGCGCTTTGCGGAGTACGCCAACCACGGGCCGGGAGCGGTGGTCTCGGTGCCGGAGAACCGGCCGCGGCTGACCGCCGACGAGGCCGCCGCCCACACGCGGCGGACCTACCTGGGGGACTGGACGCCGTACGAGCGGACCTGAGCCGGAGACGGTCGTCGCAGCGAACGTCCCGGCACAGGGAGACGCCCCCGCCGGTCGTCACCGGCGGGGGCGTTCCGTGTCCGGGCGCGATGGGGGTCGACACCCGGAAGGCCGGCCGGGGGGCGGCCGGCGGCTCACTGGTAGAGGAGATCCGAAGCGGTGTGACGGCAGTGGGTGCCGTCGGGGCCGGTGCCCAGCTCCTTGGGCTCGGCGCCGGTGCTGTTGCCCTGGAAGCGGGTGCACGGCTTGATCTTCCTGCCGCTGTCGCCGTGGATGCGCACCTTGCGCAGGGCGGCTGTCTCGCCGTAGTTGGCGTTGATGCCGACGATCGACCTGCCCGGCGCGGTCACGTCCACGTCGTTGATGATCACCTGGCGGTTCTTGTACTGCGTCCGGCAGTTGCCGCAGGTGCGCACCAGCTTGCCGAAGTCCGACACCTGGAACCTGGTCACGACCAGCTTGCCGGCGCCGTTGAACTGGAACACCTTGTCGTCGGCCTTGCGGGCGCCGCCGCCGTACACCGTGTACACGGCCGACGCGGACGTGCCCTTGAAGGTGGCGGCGTCCTCGCCGACGTCCTCCCACCAGACGTTCCGCAGGGTGCAGCTGCCCAGGCAGTGGATGCCGTCGGCGGCGGGGGCGCCCAGGATGACGTTCTTCAGGACGGCGCCGTCCGCGAGGGTGAAGACCGGCTTTTGGTCCTCGTCCTGGCCGCTGCCGCCGAGCGGGCCGCTGCCGTAGAAGCGCCGGTACCCGCCGTCGTAGGTGCCGGACACCTCGACGGTGCTGCTGACGGGCTTCTCGCCGGTGGCGGTCGGCCAGGACGACGCGGCGCCGGCCGAGGACAGCATCGTCGTGGTGACGATCGCCGTGGCGGTGATGCCGAGCGCGGCGGTGCCGCCGATGGCCGCGCGCCGCTTGGTGAGGCGGCGGCGGTGACGGACACGCTGGTCGGGTCGTGCTGTCATACGCGTTTCCTTGCCGGGTGGGGGATCCTTGCGTCTCCTTGTCGCCACCGGTGCGGAAGGGGTTGCCGTGCCGTCGGACTTTTTTACCGGTCCGCGTCCGCGGGGTCGCCCTGGGGTGCGAAGCCGCCTGCCACGGCGAGCCGTTCGCCGTCCGCGGTCGTCGCCGTCGCCGAGTAGCGGTCGTCCCCGGCGTCCCGGCCGCCGCGCTCGTGGTCGTACTGCCCGGCGAACACCCACTCGCCCGCCGGGACCGTCCGGCCCGCCTTGAGCACCCAGGTGTACCGCAGGAGCCCGCCGCGCTCCTCGACGGTGAGCGTGAAGTCCTCCTCGGGCAGCGAGCGCCAGGCGCCCGTGGAGGACACCCCGCCGGTCTGGGCGATCTCCAACCGCACGGTGAGCGCGGCCAGTTCCTCGGAGGTCCGCAGGGTGAGGTTGCTCTGCGCCCAGAAGTCGTGGCTGTGCGGGTCCACCGAGCCGTCCGACCACAGCGGGCCGTCCTCGGCGCCGGAGGCGGGCGGCCGGGCCGGGGTCTCGGGCGTGGCCGACGGGGTGCGAGGGGCCGGGGTGCCGGACGCGGTCGCGCCGCCGGTCGGGTCGGGCCGCCGGGTGCTGTCCTCGGCGCCGGGCGTCGGGTCCGCCGGGAAGGCGGGCGGGCGGCTCGGTTCCGGTGACGGGGCGGGCGTCGGCGACGCGGCGACCGTGCCCTGCGGCGGGGGAGCCTCCTCCTTCACCGCGGAGGCCACCGCGTATCCGCCGACCGCCAGCACACCGGCGACCGCGGCCGTGGCGCCCGCCACCCGCAGCCAGCCGAGCGCCGGCCGCGGCCGGGCGCGGTGGTCCGCGCGGGCCCGGTCGGACATGCCGTGCTCGATCCTGGCCAGGATGCGCGCGCGGTCCGGCCGATGCGCCTCGGCCGCCTCGCGCAGCCGGGCGCGCAGCTCGTCGTGCACGTCCCGCGTCATCGGTTCCTTCCTCCGGCCTCGCCGCTGCGCGCCATCACCGCGCGCACCCGCTGCGGCGCCCCCTGGGCCCCGAGCAGCCGCTGCAACTCGGCCATTCCCTTCGAGGTCTGGCTCTTCACCGTACCCACCGACACACCGAGGGCGAGCGCGGTGTCCTTCTCCGACAGATCGAAGGCGTGCCGCAGCACCACACAGGCCCGCTTGCGGAACGGCAGCATGCGCAGCGCTGCCTGGACGTCCACCGCCCCGGCGACGTCCGGACCCTCGGTCCGCTCCTCGCCGCGCGACCAGAACAGGGCGATCCGGCGCCGCTCGCGCACCGCGCCGCGGATACGGCTGCGGGCCAGGTTGGCGACCACCCCGCGCGCGTACGCCACCGGCCGGTCGGCCGCGCGGACCCGGTCCCAGCGGTGCCACAGCGCGAGCAGCGCGTCCGCCGCCAGATCGTCGGCGGCATCGGCCTCACCGGTCAACAGGTGGGCGAGGCGGGCCAGTTCGGCGTAGTGGCGTTCGAAGAAGGCGTGGAACTCCACGGAGGCGGCGTCGTCGACGACTGTCCCCACGGGCGGTCTCTCCTCGCAGTGATTCCCCGGGCACGTCGAACAGCCGTACGCCGGGACGAGATCCGGAACTGTATCAGCGATCCGTACGAGGATTCGAACGCCGTATGGCAGACCGAACCCGATTCCGTAACACGCGGAAAACCTGAAACGGGTTCGACAGGGGAACAATCCAGCCAGCATCCGCACACGATCAAGCGCGCGCCGGGGAGTTGTCCGCCATGTTCGACAGGTACTTCCGGATCTCCGAACGGGGATCCACCATCGGCCGGGAGATACGCGGCGGTTTCGCCACGTTCTTCACCATGGCCTACATCCTTGTGCTCAACCCGATCATCCTGGGCAGCGCCAAGGACAAGTACGGCGAGGCGCTCGACCCGGTCCAACTCACCACCGCCACCGCCCTGGTGGCCGCGGTGATGACGGTCGTCATGGGCGTCGGCGGCAACCTGCCCCTCGCGCTCGCCGCCGGACTCGGCCTGAACGCGGTGGTCGCCTTCCAGATCGCCCCGCTGATGAGCTGGGACGACGCGATGGGCCTCATCGTCCT
Source organism: Streptomyces sp. enrichment culture (assembly GCF_964272895.1). Lineage (GTDB taxonomy): Bacteria > Actinomycetota > Actinomycetes > Streptomycetales > Streptomycetaceae > Streptomyces. The sequence continues at coordinate 1,741,700 of NZ_OZ186832.1, read as the reverse complement.
GGAAGGTCTGGTTATCTGTCTGCTGGTGGTCACCGGGCTGCGCGAGGCCGTCATGCACGCCATCCCGCAGCCGCTGAAGCAGGCGATCAGCGTCGGCATCGGCCTGTTCATCGCCTTCATCGGCTTCGTGGACGCCGGTTTCGTCAGCCGCATCCCGGACGCCGCGAACACCACCGTGCCGGTGCAGCTGGGCGGCACGGGCACCCTCGCCGGCTGGCCCGTGCTGGTCTTCTGCCTCGGCGTGCTGCTGACCGTCGCCCTGCTCGCCCGCAAGGTCAAGGGCGCGATCCTCGTCAGCATCGTGACGACGACGCTGCTGGCGATCCTCATCGAGTCGGCCGCCGACGTGAAGAGCTGGGGACTGACCACGCCCGAGTGGCCCGACAAGGTCGTCGACACCCCGGACTTCGGGCTGCTCGGTCAGTTCAGCCTGTTCGGCGCCTTCGACGAACCCGGCGTCGGGGTGATCACCGTCGTCCTGCTGATCTTCACGCTCATCCTGTCCGACTTCTTCGACACCATGGGCACGGTCGTCGGCGTCAGCGCCGAGGCGGGCCTGCTGCGAGAGGACGGCAAGGTCCCGAACCTCGGCCGGGTCCTGCTCATCGACGGCGCCGCGGCCGTCGCGGGCGGCGCCTCCTCGGCGTCCTCGGCCACCTCCTACATCGAGTCGGCGGCCGGTGTCGGCGAGGGCGCCCGCACCGGCTTCGCCAACCTCGTCACCGGCGGGCTGTTCGCCCTCGCCCTGTTCTTCACCCCGCTGCTCACCATCGTCCCGCTCCAGGCTGCGGCCCCCGCCCTGGTCGCCGTCGGCTTCCTGATGATGACCCAGGTCAAGCACATCGACTGGGACCGCTACGACATCGCCATCCCCGCGTTCCTCACCATCGCCGTGATGCCCTTCACCTACTCCATCACCAACGGCATCGGCGCCGGCTTCGTCGCCTACGTCCTGATCAAGACGGTCCTCGGCAAGGCACGGGAGGTGCACTGGCTGCTGTGGGGCGCCTCGGCGCTGTTCCTGGTGTACTTCGCCATCGACCCCGTCGAGCAGCTGCTCGGCTAGTCCGCCAGCGCGGCCTCCATCACGGCCTTGGCCACCGGCGCGGCCAGCCCGTTGCCGCTGACCTCGGAGCGCTCGGCGTCCGACTGCTCCACGATCACCGCGACGGCGACCTGCTTGCCGGTGGCCTCGGACTTCCCGTAGGAGGTGAACCAGGCGTACGGCGTCTTGGAGTTGTTCTCACCGTGCTGGGCGGTGCCCGTCTTGCCGCCCACCGTGACGCCGTCGATCCGCGCGTTGGTGCCGGTGCCCTCCTCCACGACCGTCTGCATGGCCGACTGGAGCTGTTCGGCCGTGGAGGCGCTCACGATCCGTGTGCCGGACGCGCTGTCGTCGTAGTCCTTCAGCACATCGCCGTCGCTGTCGGTGATCCGCGACACCATGTGCGGGGAGATGAGCTCACCGCCGTTGGCTATCGCCGCCGACACCATCGCGATCTGCAGCGGCGTCGCGGTCACGTCGAACTGGCCGATGCCGGACAGCGCGGTCTGCGGCTCGTCCATGTCCTTCGGGTAGACGCTCGCGTAGGCGCGCACCGGCACGTCCTGCTCGTCGTCGTTGAAGCCGAACTTCTCGGCCATCGCCCGGACCTTGTCCTGACCGAGGTCGACGGCCATCTTGCCGAAGACGTTGTTGCACGAGTACCGGAGCGCGACCCGGATCGAGGCGTTCTCGCAGGGCGCCGACGGGTTCTCGTTGGTCAGGTCGTCGCTGGACTGCGGCAGGTCGTACGGGTCCGGGCTGTCCGTCCTGTCGTCCACCGACGCGTACAGCCCGTCCTCCAGTGCCGCCGCCGCGACGACCAGCTTGAACGTGGAACCCGGCGGCAGCGGCTGGCGCAGCGCGCGGTTGGTCATCGGCTTGTCGGGGTCCTGCTGGAGCTGCTTCCAGCGGTCGGAGTCGCCCGTGGCGAGGTCGGAGGGGTCGTAGGACGGTGTGGAGACCACCGCCAGGATCCGGCCGGTCTCCGGGTCGATGGCGACCGCGGCGCCCTTCTTGTCGCCCAGCGCCTCGTACGCCGCCTTCTGCACGGCCGGGTCGATCGTGGTGAGCACGTCGCCGGGAGCGGCCCGCTTGCCGGTGACCGTGTCCATGACGGTCTGCAGCCGGGGGTCGGTGCCGTCGAGGAGGTCCTGGTAGACGCCCTCCAGCTGGGTGGCGCCGTACACCTGCGAGCTGTACCCGGTGACGGCCGCGTACAGCTCGCCGTCGGTGTAGGTCCGCCGGTATCTGAGGTCGCCGCTCGTCGTCCGCGCCGAGCCGGTGACCGCCTCGCCGCCCACCACGATGTTGCCGAGCGGCTCGCTGTACAGCGCGATCGCGTTCCGCCGGTTGTCCTTGTCTGCCGCCAGCGCCCTGCCCTCGTAGAACTGCACCCAGGTGGCCCTGATCAGCAGGGCCAGCACCAGCAGCAGCGTGAAGACGGACGCGCGCCTGATCGTCTTGTTCATCCCGCTCACAAGACGAGCGAATGCGACCGGACCGTTCCCTTCCGTCCGTTTTCTCATGCGCCTCTCATGAGGTCGTCCTCAGAAACCCCGCCTCGTACGCCGCGATCACCGCCTGTGTGCGGTCCCGCGCCCCCGTCTTGGCCAGGACGGCCGCCACATGCGTCTTCACCGTCGCGGCGCCCACCTCCATGCGCCGGGCGATCTCCGCGTTGGTCAGCCCGCCCGCCATCAGCCGCAGCACCTCGCTCTCCCGGCCGGTGAGCCGCGCCACCCACGCCGGGGGTGCCGCGGTCGCCCGCCCGTGCTCGACCGCGAGGGCCCGCACGGCCGCCGGGAACAGCAGCGCGTCGGTGCGCGCGATCAGCCGTACCGCCTGGACCAGTTCGTCCGCGTCCGCCCGCTTCAGCAGGAACCCGGCCGCGCCCGCGCGCAGCGCGTCGTACACATAGGAGTCGTTCTCGAAGGTGGTGACGACGACGATCCGCGGCGGCTCGGACAGGGTCGCGAGGATCTGCTCGGTGGCCCGGATGCCGTCCGTGCCGGGCATTCGGACGTCCATCAGGACGACGTCGGGCCGCGCCTCCCGTACGACGGACACCGCCTCCGCGCCGGTCGACGCCTCGCCGACCACCTCCAGTCCGGGCTCGGCGGAGAGGATCGCGCGCAGGGCGGTGCGCACCATGCGCTCGTCGTCGGCGAGGACGATCCGGATCGGCCGGTCGTTCATACGGTCTCCTGTCCTGTCAGCGGCAGCCGCACCCGCAGCCGCCACACGTCCCCCTCGGCCCCCGCCTGCGCGGTGCCGCCCAGCAGCCGGGCCCGGTCGGCGATGCCGCGCAGCCCGTGGCCGCCGCCGGGGCGGCAGGGCGCCGTCCCGCTCACCGGGTTCTCCACGCCGATCTCGAGGGCGCCCCCCGCCACGGCCAGCCGCAGGCGCACCGGCACCTCGCCGCCCGCGTGCCGCAGCGCGTTGCTCAGCCCCTCCTGCACGATCCGGTACGCCTCGCGGGACAGCATCGGCGGTACGGCGGCGGGCTCCACCGCGATGTCGGCGGTCAGGTCGGTGCCGCCCGCGCGGGTGCGGCGCAGCAGGCCGTCCAGATCGTCGGCGAGCGTCGGGGCGGGCGCCGTGCCGGGGGCGTCACCGGCGCGCAACACGCCGAGGACGGCGTCCAGTTCGCCGACCGTGCGCCGGGTGGTGTCCTCGATCGCGGCGAGCGCCTCACGGACGAACTCCGGGTCGCTGTCCAGCACCCGCCGGGCCGCGCTCGCCTGGAGGGTGACCGCGCTGAGGGCGTGGCCCACGGAGTCGTGCAGCTCACGGGCGAGCCGGTTGCGCACGGCCAGGTCGGCGGCGCGCGCCTCGGCCGCCGCGAGCCGGTCCTCGGGGCCCGGCCCGAGCAGCACCGGCGCCCACCGGGCGAGCAGCGCACCGGCCCCGGCCGCGCACGCGGCCAGCAGCACGAGCATCGCCGCACCCGCGGGCGCGCACAGCGCCAGCACCCAGGCCCGGTCGAAGAGTGCGGGCATCCCCAGCCGGCTGTCCGTCAGCCACGACACGGCCGGCAGTGCGATCAGCACCCCCGCGAACGGCGGCACGGCCAGCGACATCCCGGACACGATCCCGCCCAGCCCCAGATGCAGCGTGAACCAGGCGGCCGTCCGCCTCCTCGCCGCCCGGCTGCGGGCCGGCCCGTACGCCAGCGCGTCCGCGTCGACGCCGCACAGCGCGCGGGCCGCGCCCGACTCCAGGGTCCGGGTCGGCGGGAACAGCGAGGTGACCGCGGCGAGCGGCAACCCGAGGGCGAACGAGGCGAGTTGCAGGGCGATGTCCTGGAAGACGAACCGCGAGTGGGCGGCCGGTCCCACGATCAGCTGGCCGACGAAGAAGTACGGCATGGCGAGCGCGCCGCCGAGGATCAGATGGATCCAGCGGCGGCGCGCCCGCCGTCCGAGCAGCGCCCGGACGAACGCGCTCACCCCGTGAGGCGGCCGACGGCCGCCGAGCGCGCGAGGAGGAGGCGGGCGACCAGGCCCGCCACGAGAACGCCGACGATCACGCCGCAAGCGTAGGTGAGGTTCATCAGCGCGGTGGGCCGCTCGTCGGCCCCCTCCGCGACGACCAGCGCGGCCGTCCCCTGCCAGGCCGCCCAGCACGCCGAGGCGGCGGACCCGACCCAGGCCGCGGTGAGCGGCACCGCCAGCCGCAGCGCGGGGCCGCGGCGGAAGGCGAGCAGCAGGGCGGCCGCGACGGCGACCACGAGGAACGCGGCGGCCTGGGCCTCGACGATGGTGAAGTCGCTGCCCCGGTCGTCGATCCGGGCCCCGTCGAGCCCGGTGGTGCCGCCGAAGGCCCACAGCAGGTGCCCCGCCAGCGGCGGCACGGCGAGTACGGCCGCCCCGACGGCGACCGCCTTCTGGGCGCCGGTGCCGAGCAGCGCCCGCGGCACGTCCCACACCCGGCCCTGCCACAGACGTCCCCAGCGCTCACGGGCGTAGAGCGCGAACAGCGCCCCGAGGGCCAGGCCCTGCACGATGAAGCCGCCGTAGACCAACCCGAACACCCAGGAGTCCAGGAAGACTTCGTCCCCGTCGCCGGTGGTGTCCCCGCCGCCGAGTGCCCTGACGACCAGCTGCACCGGGAAACCGGTCATGATCGGGGCCAGCAGTCCGGTCGCCGCCCACACCGGCACCGTCAGCAGCCACGCGGGCAGCCGCCTGCCCCACGGCCGGGTCAGCGCGACGGCCAGCACGATCACACACGCGTCCATCAGGACGGTCACCCCGTTGGCGACGGCCACGGCGGCGCGGTGGTCCAGCAGCGAGCTGCCGTCCGGGATGCCGACCCGGCTCCCTGCCAGCCAGGCGACCTTGAGCCCCAGATACGGCACGCACGCGGCGATCGCGACGGCCCGCAGCGTCCGCCGGGTCCGGTCGGGTGCCGTGGGGGCGGGGGCTGCGGGGGCGAGGGCTGTCTGCGTCATGCCCCCACCCTCCCGCGCCCACCGCCTCCCGCACGTCGTGCCCTCCGACGATCCGCCTCCGCCGCGCGGGGGAGGGGCTCAGCCCTCCAGGACGAGCACGAACTCCTCGATCTCCTCGCCCCGGGCGTTGGCGAACCCCCGCTCACGAGCCGTCCTGCGGAACCCGCACTTCTCCAGCACCCGAAGCGAACCGGAGTTGTCCGCCGCCGCCCGCGCGTACAGCGGCCGCTCGGACACCTCGGCTAGCAGCCCGCGCAGCGCGGCCGTGGCGATACCGCGCCCCCAGTGGGCACGGTCGATCCAGTACGTCACCTCGCGCTCGCCCGGAGCGCCGTAGACCGCCGCGCTGCCGACCACGTCCCCGTCCACGAGGACGGTCCGCTGGATGTCGTCGGTGGCACGGATCTTCGCCCAGTGAGCCTCGAAGGCGTCCCGGTCGGCCGGGTCGCGCGGGGTGAAGGCGGCCATGCGCAGCGCCTCGGGATCGTTCAGCTGCCGGAAGAACACCGGCAGATCGCTGTCGTGGACCGGGCGCAGTACGACGTCCATGGGTGTTCAGAGCCTCCGGGTCGCCAGGGTCAGCCGGTCGCGGGCGTCGAACAGGGCGTCCTTCACCATCTGTTCGTGCGCGGGGGTCAGCCGGGCCACCGGGACCGAGCAGCTGATCGCGTCGCGGGCCGGGGTGCGGTAGGGGATGGCCACGCCGAAGCAGCGCAGGCCCAGGGTGTTCTCCTCGCGGTCGACCGCGTAGCCCTGCTCACGGACCTGGTGCAGCTCCTCGATGAGCCTCTCCCGGTCGGTGATGGTGTGCTCGGTCAGCGCGGGCAGCGTCTCGGGCAGCATCTTGCGCACCTGCTCGTCCGAGTAGGTGCTCAGCAGCGCCTTGCCCAGCGAGGTGGAGTGCGCGGGCAGCCGGCGGCCGACCCTGGTGAAGGGGCGCAGATAGTGCTGCGACTGCCGGGTGGCCAGATAGACGACGTTCGTGCCGTCCAGGCGCGCGAGGTGGATGGTCTCGGTGGTGTCGTCGGAGAGCCGGTCCAGCGTCGGCCGCGCCACCGCGACCACCTCGTCGCCGTCGATGTAGGAGGTGCCGACCAGCAGCGCCCGTACGCCGATGCCGTACCGCGTGCCGGTGGCGTCCGTCTCCACCCAGCCCAGCTCCACGAGCGTGCGCAGCAGCATGTACAGGCTGGACTTGGGGTAGCCGACGGCCTCCTGGACCGCCCCGAGGGAGTGCATGCCGGGGCGCCCGGCGAAGTACTCGAGCAGTTCGACCGTCCGCACGGCGGACTTGACCTGCGCTCCGCCCCCCGTCTCGCCTGACATCGCCCTTGACCCCTTCGATCGACGCCAAATAGTCTCCGACAGCATATTCATCATCCGAGACAGCGTTCAGTATATCGAACAACGCTGGTGATGGACCCAGATACACGTGGAGGGATCTGCGGTGGCAGCAGCACCAGTCTGGAGTGTCGACCCCCGTACCGGGAAGCAGCGGGAACAGGTTGCGGTGGAGGCCACGGCCCAGGAGGTGGACGCCGCCGTCCGCGCCGCGCACGACGCACGGGAGGCGCTCGCCGACCGGACCGTCCGCTCCGCCTTCCTGCGCGGCGCCGCCGCGCAGCTGGAGGCCGCCCGGGACCAGCTCGTCGAGGCCGCCGACGCGGAGACCGCGCTCGGCCCGGTCCGCCTCACCGGCGAACTCGCCCGCACCTGCTACCAGCTGCGCGCCTTCGCGGACATCGTCGACGAGGGCGCCTTCCTGGACATCGTCATCGACCACCCCGACGACACCGCCACCCCGCCGATCCCCGACCTGCGCCGCTACAAGGTGCCGCTCGGCGTCGTCGCCGTCTACTCCGCCTCCAACTTCCCCTTCGCCTTCTCCGTCCCCGGCGGCGACACCGCGAGCGCGTTCGCCGCGGGCTGCCCGGTCGTGGTCAAGGCCCACCCCGACCACCCGGGCCTGTCCGAACTGGTCGCGGCCGTGCTGCGCCGGGCCGCCGCCGAGCACGGCATCCCCGAGGGCGTCCTCGGCCTGGTGCACGGCTTCGAGGCGGGCGTCGAGCTGATCAAGCACCCGCTGGTCGCCGCGGCGGGCTTCACCGGTTCGGTACGGGGCGGTCGCGCGCTCTTCGACGCCGCCGCGGCGCGTCCGGTGCCGATCCCGTTCCACGGCGAGCTGGGCTCCCTGAACCCCGTCCTGATCACCGAGGCCGCCGCCGCCGAGCGCGGGGAGGCCATCGGTACGGGGCTCGCGGGCTCCATGACGCTGGGTGTGGGCCAGTTCTGTGTGAAGCCGGGGCTCGTGCTGGTGCCGAGCGGCTCCGCCGGTGACGGGCTGGTCAAGGCGCTCACCGACGCGGTCAGCGACACGGACGCCGGTGTCCTGCTGGACCACCGGATGCGGGACAACTTCGTCGCCGGAGTCGCCGAGCGGCGCGAGCTGCCCGGCGTGGAGTCCCCGGTCACGCCGGGCGCGGGCGGGGAGCACACGGTCAGCGCCGGGTTCCTGTCCGTACCGGCCGAGAAGCTGACCGGCGAGGGTGCGTACGACCTGCTCCTGGAGGAGTGCTTCGGGCCGGTCACCGTCGTGGCCCGCTACGAGGACGAGGCCGAGGCCAAGGCGGTGCTGTCGCGGCTGCCGGGCAACCTCACGGCCACCGTGCATGTCTCTGCCGAGGAGGCGGAGGGTCGTGGCCGCGGGCCCGAGCTGCTGGCCGAACTGACGCCGCTGGCGGGGCGGGTGCTGGTCAACGGGTGGCCGACGGGGGTCGCCGTGGCGGCGGCCCAGCATCATGGGGGGCCTTACCCGGCCACGACGTCCACGTCCACGTCGGTGGGTGGTACGGCCATCGAGCGGTGGCTGCGGCCGGTGGTGTATCAGGGGGCGCCGGAGGCGTTGCTGCCCGCGGAGCTCCACGACGACAACCCGCTCGGGCTTCCTCGGCGGTTCAACGGGCGTCTGGAGCGGTAGCGCCGTAGGGGTGCGTCACCTCCGCCTGGGAGAATGAGTCGATGGACGTTTCGCTTCCCGAACTCCCCTTCCCCCTGCGCACCTACGGGCCCGACGGGCACTGGTCGTACGAGGACGGGATCCTCTCCGGGTGGGCCGGGCCGCGGCAGGACCGCTTCGTGCCGCCGACCGGTGAGGCTCTGGACCCGCCCACCGACGCGCCGCGGCTGCTCGGGACGCCCGACGGGGACTTCCAGTTGATCGCACGGGTCACCGTGGGGTTCAACTCGGCCTTCGACGCCGGCGTGTTGTACGTGCAGGTGGGGGAGCGGGCCTGGGCCAAGCTGTGTCTGGAGTACTCGCCGGACGTGCCGACCGTGTGCACGGTGGTCACGCGCGGACACTCGGACGACGCCAACTCCTTCACGGTGGAGGGGAGTTCGGTGTGGCTGCGGGTCAGCCGCACCGGGCGGGCCTTCGCCTTCCACGCCTCGGCGGACGGGCAGCGGTGGAGGTTCGTGCGGCTGTTCACGCTCGGCGACGAGAGGGAGACGGGCGCCGCGCTGGTCGGGTTCATGGCGCAGGCGCCGCTCGGGGAGGGGTGTGTGGTGACGTACGACCACATCGCGTTCCGGCCGAGCTGGCCGGCCGATCTGCGGGACGGCAGCTGAACCGGGAAACCGAGGTGGCCGAGAACGCGTCCTCAAGGGCGTGATCAGTGAGCGAGTGACCGGGGTCCGGGTGATCCGGACCGTCGTGCGGGCCGAGGCGGAGGCGGTCGCCGCGCTGCACGCCCGGGCCCGGGCGACGTACTACCCGGACGGCGTCCCGCAGGACGGCACCGACTGGCGGGCCGCCTGGCGCGGGGCCATCGGGCGGACCGACGGGCAGGTGCTGTGCGCCGTCGAGGACGGCCGGATCGTGGGGCTCGCCTCCTTCCGCGACGCCGGGGCCGGCACCGTCGACCTGCTCCAGCTCCACGTCGACCCCGACCGCTGGCGCTGCGGCATCGGCACCGCCCTGCACACGGCCTGTCTGGAGCAGTGGCGCGCCGACGGCAAGCGGGCGGCGGCGCTGTCCGTGCACGTCGGCAACCGGCGGGCGCGGGCCTTCTACGACCGCCATGGCTGGGTCCCCGACCCCGGCCGGCCCGTCACCGAGGGTGACCATCATCTCGCGCTGCGGCTGGAGCTGACCGGGGAATGAAACCAGGTCGTTGAAGGTTCACGTACGACAGGCGGAGAGAGTCTCCGTATCCGTACGACCCGAAGGAAGCCGAGAACATGCGCGTCGAGATCTGGAGCGACATCGCCTGCCCCTGGTGCTACGTGGGCAAGGCCCGCTTCGAGAAGGCGCTCGCGGCCTTCCCGCACCGTGACCAGGTCGAGGTCGTGCACCGCTCCTTCGAGCTCGACCCGGGCCGCGCCAAGGACGACACCGGCCCCGTGATCCCGATGATCGCCAAGAAGTACGGGCTCAGCGAGGCGCAGGCCGAGGCCGCCGAGGACAACGTCGGCGCGCAGGCCGCCGCCGAGGGCCTCGCCTACCGCACCCGCGGCCGCGACCACGGCAACACCTTCGACATGCACCGCCTGCTGCACCTGGCCAAGGAGCACGGGCGCCAGGACGAGCTGGTCCAGATCCTGTACCGGGCGAACTTCGCCGAGGAGCGCTCGGTGTTCACCGAGGGCGACGAGCGGCTCGTCGAACTCGCCGTCGAGGCGGGCCTGGACGCCGACGCGGCCCGCGAGGTCCTCGCCGACCCGAGCGCCTACGCCGACGACGTCCGCGCCGACGAGCGCGAGGCCGCTCAGCTCGGCGCGACCGGCGTCCCCTTCTTCGTCCTCGACCGCAAGTACGGCGTCTCCGGCGCCCAGCCCGCCGAGGTCTTCACCCAGGCCCTCGCCCAGGCGTGGGGCGAGCGCTCCCCGCTGACCCTGATCGACCAGGGCGACGCGGACGCCTGCGGCCCCGACGGCTGCGCGGTCCCGCAGCGGGGCTGAGCCGCAGGTCAGCGTCCATCTATAAGCGTTCCTTGGCGGAACCACGTAGAAAATCGCCATGGACCGATAGATATCCGGGGGCCAGAGTGGTCCCATGGAGACCTTGACGAACCTCGTCCGCGCCGAGTTCGCCCCGGAGAACACCTTCCTCAACACCGCGAGCAACGGCCTGCTGCCCGCCCGCACCGTGACCGCCCTCGACCGGGCGGCCCGGATGCGGGCGCAGGGCCTGCCGCTGGGCTCGCTGTACGAGGACGTGGAGCATGTCCGCGCCGCCTTCGCCCGGTTGGCGGGCGTCCCCTCGCACCGGGTGGCGACCGGGGGATCGGTCGCCGAGTACGGCGGGCTGATCGCCGCGTCGCTGCCCGCCGGCGCCGAAGTCCTCACCGCCGAGGGCGACTTCGCGTCCCTGGTCAACCCCTTCCACATGCGCGGGGACCTCAAGGTGCGGGCTGTGCCGCTGGAGGGGCTCGCCGAGTCGGTCCGCCCCGGCACCGCGCTCGTCGCCGTCAGCGCCGCCCAGTCCGCCGACGGGCGCATCGCCGACCTGGCCGGGATCCGCGAGGCCGCCCTCACCCACGGGGCGCGCACCTACATCGACGCCTCCCAGGCGTTCGGCTGGCTGCCGCTGGACGCGGGGGCCTACGACTTCGTCGCCGTCGTCGCCTACAAGTGGCTGCTCGGCCCGCACGGGATCGCGTTCTTCACCGCGCCGGAGGACTTCGGCGACCTGGTGCCGCTGCTCGCCGGCTGGGTCGCTGGCGAGGTGCCCTTCGACAGCTGCTACGGGCCGGTCGCCGAACTCGCCCACTCCGCACGGCGCTTCGACATCGCCCCCAGCCTGCTCGGCTACCCCGGACTGCGCGCCTCCCTGGAACTCCTCGAGACCATCGGCGTCGACGCCGTCCACGCCCACGACCTCGCCCTCGCCGACCGCTTCCGCGCCGGTGTCGCCGCCCTCGGGCACGAGCCGCTGCCCTCACCCGGCTCGGCCATCGTCTCGGTGCCCGGCCTCGACCATCTCCAGCCCCGGCTGGCCGAGGCGGGCATCCAGGTCTCCGACCGGGCGGGCAATCTGCGGGCGTCCTTCCACCTGTACAACACCGAGTCCGACGTGGACCGCCTGCTTGAGCAGCTGTCCGGCTGACGCGGGCGCGCCTCGGGGTGGCGGTGTCCGGTTGACGCGGGCGCGCCTGGGGGCGCCGGTGGCCGCCTGATGCCGGCGCGTCCTGGGGCGGTGGCCGCCTGATGCCGACTCGCCCTGGGACGGAGGCCGCCTGATGCCGACTCGCCCTGGGGCAGAGCCCGCCCCGCCCGTCAGTCGCCGTCCATGTGACGCCGGCTCGCCTCCGGGCACAGGTTGCCCTCGACCTTGAGGAGCAGGGCGAGGAGGCGGTCGCGTTCGTCCGGGCTCAGCCCCTCCAGCGTCCGCTCCTCCAGCGTGCCCCATGCCTGCTCGACCTCGGCGAGCAGGCCGGCGCTGCCCTCGGTCGCCTCCACCAGGACCGCACGGCGGTCCGCGGGGTCGGGCAGGCGGCGCACATGGCCCGCCTGCTCCAGCCGCTGGAGCATCTTGGTGACCGTCGACGGGTCGAGGTCCAGCAGCTTGATCAGATCCGACTGCCGGCAGGCCCCCTGCTCCCACAGCATCATCATCACCAGTTCCTGGCCCGGATAGAGCCCCAGCCCGCGCAGCAGACCGGACGCGGCCGTGCGGTGCAGCCGTGCGGTGCGACTGAGGGCGTGGCTGACCGGTCCGCTGCGCGCGGCGGCCGGCAGCCTGGCGGCCTCCTCCATCGGTTTCTCCTCGCTCCTGGACGGCCCCCCGGCCAGGTATCCCCCGAATTTTAACTTGGCCGACCAAGGAATGGGTTACAGTGTCAGCCGGTTGAGTTACTTGGCCGACCAACATTAATGCTTGGTCGACCACATAAACCCTTCAGGGAGCCCCTGTGACCACCGCATTCGACCCGATCGACCTGTCCGGCACGCGCCTGCCGAACCGCATCGTCATGGCGCCGATGACCCGCAGCAGGGCCGCCGAGGGCGGCCTGCCCACCGCCCTGACCGCCGAGTACTACGCCCAGCGCGCCTCCGCCGGCCTGATCGTCACCGAGGGCATACAGCCCTCGGCCGTCGGCCAGGGCTACCCCGACACGCCGGGGCTGCACACCGCCGAACAGGTCACCGCCTGGCGCCGGGTCACCGACGCCGTGCACGCCGCGGGCGGCAGGATCTTCGCCCAGCTGATGCACACCGGCCGCATCGGCCACCCCGCGCTGCTCCCCGACGGACTGCACAATGTCGCGCCGTCCGCGGTGGCCGCCCAGGGCCAGGTCCACACCCACGAGGGTCCCAAGGAGTACGTCACCCCGCGGGAGCTGACCGGCGACGAGATCCGCGCGACCGTCGAGGACTTCGCGGCCGCCGCCGGCCGTGCCGTCGAGGCCGGCTTCGACGGGGTCGAACTGCACGGCGCCAACGGCTACCTCATCCACCAGTTCCTGTCGCCCGACAGCAACCGGCGCACCGACGAGTGGGGCGGCCCCGTGGAGCACCGCATCCGCTTCGCCGCCGAGACCGTCCGGGCCGTCGCCGCCGCCATCGGCGCCGAGCGCACCGCCCTGCGCATCTCGCCCGCCAACCCGTTCAACAGCATGAGCGAGCCCGACGCCGAGGCCACCTACCTCGCGCTGCTGGCCGCCCTGGAACCGCTGGACCTGGCCTATCTGCACATCGCGGAGATGACCGACACCCGCGACATCACGCTGGCCCTGCGCAAGCGCTTCGGCGGCACGCTCGTGCTCAACCCCTACAGCGAGGGCCCGACCGGCCCCGACGCCCTCCCCCTGATCGAGGACGGCCTCGCCGACCTCCTCGCCTTCGGCCAGCTCTTCCTCGCCAACCCCGACCTGCCCGCCCGCCTCAGGGCCGGCGGCCCGTTCAACGAGCCCGACCGGGCCACGTTCTACGGCGGCGGCGCGCGGGGCTACACCGACTACCCGGCGCTGTAGCCACCGCGGAGCGCCGCGCTCCGCAGTCACGGCGGAGCGGCGCCCCCGTACGGCGAAGGGGCCTGCCGCACTCGGCAGGCCCCGTCACGCGCTGGTCACCGTACGGGCGTGCAGTCCCCGGAAGGGCTCACCGCACCGGCGTGAAGTCCCGCGCGCCGATGAACTCCGGTCGCCGTATCGGCGCCGCGAACGGCTCGACCGCCGTGTTCTCCACGCTGTTGAACACGATGAAGACGTTGCTGCGCGGGAAGGGCGTGATGTTGTCCCCGGACCCGTGCATGGCGTTGCAGTCGAACCAGGTCGCCGAACCGGCCCGGCCGGTGAACAGCCGGATGCCGTGCTCCGAGGCCATCTCGGTCAGCGCCTCGTCGGACGGGGTGCCCGCGTCCTGCATCTGGAGCGACTTCTTGTAGTTGTCCTTCGGGGTCGCGCCCGCGCAGCCCAGGAACGTCCTGTGCGAACCGGGCATGATCATGAGCCCGCCGTTGGTGGCGTAGTTCTCGGTCAGCGCGATCGACACGGACACCGTCCGCATGTTCGGCAGACCGTCCTCGGCGTGCCAGGTCTCGAAGTCGGAGTGCCAGTAGAAGCCGCTGGCGCCGAAGCCGGGCTTGACGTTGATCCGCGACTGGTGGACGTACACGTCCGAGCCGAGGATCTGCCGGGCCCGCCCGACGACGCGCTCGTCGCGCACCAGCGCCGCGAACACCTCGCTGATCCGGTGCACCTCGAAGACCGAGCGGATCTCCTTGGACTTCGGCTCCACGATGGAGCGCTCGTCGGCGCGGATCGCCGGATCGGTCACCAGCCGCTCCAGCTCCTGCCGGTAGACGGCGACCTCGTCGTCGGTGATGAGCTGGTCGATGGCGAGGAAGCCGTCGCGCTCGTACGCCTGGAGGTCGGCGGTCGCGATGGGGCCGGGCGTGTCGGGGGAGCCCCACACGACGGGGTCCTGACGCGGGACCCGCACCTCGGTGGTGCCGCGGGTGGGGTAGAGGTCGGTGACGGTGGCGGTCACGTGATTCACACCTCCTCGGGTTCGGTGAGCAGGGGGTAGACGCCGTTCTCGTCGTGGTCCTCCCGTCCGGTGACGGGCGGATTGAAGACGCAGATGCAGCGGAAGTCCTCCAGGACGCGCAGCGTGTGCCGCTCGTGACCGTCCAGGAGGTACATCGTGCCGGGAGTGATCGTGTACGACGTCCCGGTCTCGTGGTCGGTGAGTTCGGCCTTGCCCTCGACGCAGACGACGGCCTCGACGTGGTTGGCGTACCACATCGACGTCTCGGTCCCGGCGTACAGGACCGTCTCGTGCAGCGAGAAGCCGACCCGTTCCCGGGCCAGGACGATGCGTTTGCTCTCCCAGGTCCCGGACGCGGCCTTCACATGGCGGTCGGTTCCTTCGATGTCCTTGAACGAACGGACGATCACGGTGGTGGGGTCCCTCCTGGTCAGACGGTGATGGCCGGGGCGGTCTCCCGGACGGCACGGGCCAGGACCCTGAGGCCCTCGTCCAGTTCCTCCGGGGTGATGGTCAGGGCGGGCAGCAGTTTGACGACCTCGCTCTCGGGGCCGGACGTCTCGATGAGCAGCCCGAGTTCGAAGGCGCGGCGCGCGACCCGCCCGGCCCGCTCCTTGTCGTGGAACTCCAGGCCCCACACCAGCCCGCGCCCGCGGTACTCGCGTACGTCGGCGAGGTTCTCCTCGGTGATGCCGATCAGCGCCTGCTCGATCTGCTCGCCGCGGGTGCGGGTCTGCTTCTCCATGGCGGAGCCGTCGGCCCAGTAGCTCTCCAGCGCGGCCGTCGCGGTGACGAACGCCGGGTTGTTGCCGCGGAAGGTGCCGTTGTGCTCGCCCGGCTCCCACACGTCGAGCTCCGGTGTGAACAGGCACAGCGACATCGGCAGGCCGTAGCCGCTGATGGACTTGGAGACGGTGACGATGTCCGGGACGATGCCGGCCTCCTCGAAGGAGAAGAACGCGCCGGTACGGCCGCAGCCCATCTGGATGTCGTCGACGATCAGCAGCATGTCCTGCCGCTCGCACAGCTCCTTCAGCGCGCGCAGCCACTCGGGCCGGGCGACATTGATGCCGCCCTCGCCCTGCACGGTCTCCACGATCACCGCGGCCGGCTTGTTCAGCCCGGAGCCCTGGTCCTCCAGCAGCCGCTCGAACCACAGGAAGTCCGGGACCGTGCCGTCGAAGTAGTTGTCGAACGGCATCGGCGTGCCGTGCACCAGCGGGATACCGGCGCCGGCCCGCTTGAAGGCGTTGCCGGTCACCGCCAGCGAGCCCAGCGACATCCCGTGGAAGGCGTTGGTGAACGACACGATCGACTCGCGCCCCTTCACCTTCCGCGCCAGCTTCAGCGCCGACTCCACGGCGTTGGTGCCGGTCGGGCCCGGGAACATCACCTTGTACGGCAGATCGCGCGGCCGCAGGATCAGGTCCTGGAAGGTCTGCAGGAAGGCGCGTTTGGCCGTCGTCGACATGTCGAGGCCGTGGGTGACGCCGTCCCGCTCCAGATAGTCCAGCAGCGCCCGTTTCAGCACGGGGTTGTTGTGCCCGTAGTTCAGCGAACCGGCGCCGGCGAAGAAGTCGAGGTACTCATGGCCGTCCTCGTCGTACATACGGCTGCCCCGCGCGCGGTCGAAGACGGTGGGCCAGCCGCGGCAGTAGCTGCGCACCTCGGACTCGAGGGTCTCGAAGACGCTGAGGTCGGGCTGGGTGATGGTCACGACGAATCGCTCCTCAATGCGACGGAAGGGTCAACGGGCCGATGCGGTACAGGACTTCGGGATCGTGTGGGCCGTCGGGGAACTGCCCCCGGTCGAACAGCACCTCCCGCTCGACACGGGCGCCGTGGCGCGCCGCGAACGAGGTGAACAGGGCCTCGGAAGCGGTGTTGCCCGGGGTGATCGTGGTCTCGACGCAGGCGACCGCCCGCTCATCGGCGACCCGCGCGACCAGCCCGTCCAGCAGCCGCGCCGCGAGTCCGCGTCCGCGGTGGGCGGCATCGACGGCCACCTGCCACACGAGCAGCGTCTCGGGGCGATCGGGGCGCAGGTATCCGGTCACGAACCCGACGGGCTCCCCGTCCTCCCCCCGCACCACCGCCGAGGTGCCGGCGAAGTCACGGCACCACAGCAGATAGCTGTAGGAGGAGTTGAGGTCGAGCGTCCCGGATTCCTTGGCCAGGCGCCACAGAGCGGCCCCGTCGGAAATTGTCGGGCGGTCGATGTACAGGTCTGCGGGTGCAGCGGTCATGCGGATTGAATTTAGCGACGTAAATTCAAAATTGCACGGCCGGGTGGTCTTACGTCCGGCGGCGATACGTGTTATCACGCGGGCGCGAGGAGGATGCGGTTTGGCCCGATATGCACCTCGCATACGGTGCATATCGGGCCGCCTGTGGAATGGATCACACCCGCTAAAGCGTTCGCGAAATCTTCGCGTTTAGCCCTGGGGAAACGGGGCAGGAGAATATGGGAAGCTATTCTTGAGTGAATTCAGGAATTCATGGAATTGACTGTGCGGAGACGCCGTAAAGGGGCGGCGCGGGGCACTGTGCGGCCGGCCGCATCCGATCCGCACTCACAGGACGGCCGCAAGCGCCGCGAGACTCGCCCGCACCACATCCAGGGACGCGTCCGCCCCGTAGTGATTGACCCGGATCATCTCCTTGGCGAGCGCACCCCCGCCCGCGGCGATCGGCACGGACGGATCGACCTTCAGCGCCCGGGCGACCACCTCGGACGCCACGACCCCCTCCGGCACCCGAAGCGTCGTGGCGACCGGCGCCGCGTCCCTCTCCTCGTACACGTACGGCTCAAGACCGGCCGCCGCCGCTCCGGCCCGCGCGGCGCCCGCACACGCGCGGTGGCGGGCCATCACCGCCTCCAGCCCCTCCGTCTCGATCCGCTCCAGGCACGCCTCCAGCGCCAGCATCTCCAGCTGCGCGGGCGCGTGCAGCAGCGCGCGACGGCCGCCGTCGATCCACCGCTCCTTCCAGTCGAGCAGCGACAGATACGACCGCCGAGGCGCGCGCGGGTTCGCCCGCATCCGCTCCCACGCCCGCTCGCTCACCGACACCGCCGAGACGCCCGCGGGCCCGCCCATCGCCTTCTGCGCCCCGATCACGCACAGGTCCACACCCCATGCGTCCGGCAGCACGGGCTCGGCGCCCACGGCCGCCACGGCGTCGAGATAGAACAGCGCCCCGTGCGCACGCACGACCTCCCCGATCTCCCCGACGGGATTGGTGTTGCCGGTCGCCGCCTCCGCGTGCACCAGCGACACGAAGTCGATCTCCGGGTGCTCGGCGAACGCGTCCCGGATCTGCTCGGCGGTGACCGCCGCGTGGAACGGCACCGCGAGATCGATCACCGTGGCGCCGCAGTCCCGCAGCCAGTCGCCGAAGGTCTGCCCGTACGGCCCCGTGATCACGTTCAGCGCGGTCGTGCCGGGGCCCGCGGTGCCCCGGATCGCGCCCTCCAGCGGCAGCAGCGCCTCGCCCTGCATGATCACGACGTCCTGCCGGGTGTCCAGCAGCTTCGCCACCCGGTCCTCGATCGAGGCGAACCGGGCGGCGCTCAGCGGGGCGAGGTCCAGGAAGGGATGGGACACGTGTGGCTCTCTTCACTCAGGGGCAGACTCGCGTCGAGCCTAGGTCACCGCTCAGTTCTTAGGCCGGATGGCCGTCGCACCATGGGATTGATTTGAGGAGCTCAAACATCTCCTTATAATCGGAACGCACAGTTCCCTACCAGGAGGTCCACCCGTGAACACCGTCATCGGCCGCCGGGCCCGCGTCCTGGCCGCCATCACCGCGACGGCCGGGCTGGTCCTCGTGGCCGGCTGCGGCTCCGAAGACGACGGCGGCAGCGGTGCGAAGACCGCCGCCGGCGGCGTCGAGCTGGTCAAGGCCGGCCAGCTCACCACCTGCACCCACCTGCCGTACCCGCCCTTCCAGTCGGAGATCGACGGCAAGGTGCAGGGCTTCGACGTGGCGCTGATCGACCTGGTCGCCGAGAACCTCGGCGTGAAGCAGGAGATCCTCGACACGCCGTTCGAGAACTTCAAGACCGGCGCCTTCCTGAACTCCGGCCAGTGCGACCTGGCCGCCGCCGGCATGACCATCACCGACGAGCGCAAGAAGAACGTCGACTTCTCCGACCCGTACTTCGACGCCACCCAGGCCGTCCTGGTGGACAAGAAGAGCGGCATCAAGTCCTTCGCGGACCTCAAGGGCGAGAAGGTCGGCACCCAGGCGCAGACCACCGGTGAGGACTACGCCAAGAGCAAGGGCCTGGACCCGGTCTCCTTCGAGTCCTCCGACGCCGTCCTCAACGGCCTGCGCACCGGCCAGGTCAAGGCCGTCGTCATCGACTACCCGGTCGTCCAGGGCTGGCTGAAGGACAAGGCCAACGCCGACGCCTTCCAGGTCGCCGAGCAGATCAACACCGGTGAGCAGTACGGCTTCACGGTGAAGAAGGGCAACACCAAGCTGCGCGAGGCCATCAACAAGGCCCTCGCCGACGCCAAGGCCGACGGCACCTACAAGAAGATCTACGAGCAGTGGATCGGCCCCTACGACGAGGCCGCCGCCTCCCCGGCCGCCTCCTGACCCGATGACCGACACGGACGCAGAACTCCAGCCGAAGAAAAAGGGCCTGACCCGGCGTCAGAAGCAGAAGCTGTCGCGCGGCACCCAGTACGTGGTGTTCGTCGCGGCCGTGATCGCCGTCGTGCTCGCGGCGGACTGGGACCGGTTGCAGAACCAGTTCGCCCAGAAGGACATCGCGGAGCAGATGTTCCCCGACGTCATCACGATGGCGCTGAAGAACACCGTGCTGTTCACGCTGTCCGGCTTCGCCGTCGGGCTGGTCCTGGGCCTGGTCATCGCGCTGATGCGGCTGTCGCCGGTGCGGCCCTACCGCTGGGTCGCCGGTGTCTACATCGAGATCTTCCGCGGGCTGCCCGCGCTGCTGATCTTCGTGTTCATCGGTGTGGCCGTGCCGCTGGCCTTCCCCGGCACGGAGATCCCCGGCGGCACCTACGGCAAGGTCGCGCTCGCGCTCGGCCTGGTCGCCGCCGCCTACATGGCCGAGACCTTCCGCGCGGGCATCCAGGCCGTGCCCAAGGGGCAGATGGAGGCGGCCCGTTCGCTGGGCTTCTCGCCCGCGCGGGCCATGGTCTCGATCATCCTGCCGCAGGCGTTCCGGATCATCCTGCCGCCGCTGACCAACGAACTCGTCCTGCTGTTCAAGGACTCCTCGCTGGTGCTGTTCCTCGGCGTCACCCTGGAGGAGCGCGAGCTGACCAAGTTCGGCCGCGACCTGGCCAGCACGACCGCCAACTCCACGCCGATCCTCGTCGCCGGCCTGTGCTACCTGCTGGTGACGATCCCGCTCGGCTTCGTCGTGCGCCGCATGGAGGCCAAGGCCCAGGAGGCCGTGAAATGAGCCGACCCGAGATCCTGGTCAAGGATCTGCACAAGTCCTTCGGCGACAACGAGGTGCTGCGCGGCATCGACCTGGAGATCGCCCAGGGCGAGGTCGTCTGTGTCATCGGCCCCTCGGGCTCGGGCAAGTCCACGCTGCTGCGGTGCGTGAACCTCCTCGAGGAGCCCACCAAGGGCCAGGTGTTCGTCGGCGGTACCGAGGTCACCGACCCGGACGTCGACATCGACGCCGTACGCCGCCGTATCGGCATGGTCTTCCAGCAGTTCAACCTCTTCCCGCACCTGACCGTGACCGAGAACCTCACGCTGCCCCAGCGCCGGGTCCTCAGGCGCGGCAAGGCGGAGGCCGCGAAGGTCGCCGCCGAGAACCTGGAGCGGGTCGGTCTCGCCGAGAAGGCCGGCGCCTACCCGTCGTCCCTGTCCGGCGGCCAGCAGCAGCGCGTCGCCATCGCCCGCGCGCTGGCGATGGGCCCCGAGGTGATGCTGTTCGACGAGCCGACCTCGGCGCTCGACCCGGAGCTCGTCGGGGACGTCCTCGCGGTCATGCGGATGCTGGCCGACGAGGGCATGACCATGATGGTCGTCACCCATGAGATGACCTTCGCCCGCGAGGTCGCCGACCGGGTCGTCTTCATGGACGGCGGTGTGGTCGTCGAGGACGGCAGCCCCGAGCAGGTCATCGGCAGCCCCCGCCACGAGCGCACCCGCCACTTCCTCTCCCGCCTGCTGGACCCGGCGATGGCCGAGGTCGAGGAGGAGACCAGCGACCAGGTGGGCACGTCCGACTGACCCCTCACTATCGTGCAGTGCATGAGCGAACGTGCGGTGCTGCATGTGAAGGGCCGGATCCTGCTCGGCCCCGACGAGGTCCGGGACGAACTGTGGGTCGTCGGCGGGCGGATCACCTACGACCGTCCCGCCGGCGCCCGCGAGGTGCGCACGGTCGAGGGCTGGGCGCTGCCCGGCCTGGTCGACGCGCACTGCCACGTCGGCCTGGACGCGCACGGCGCGGTCCCCGCGGAGGAGGCCGAGAAGCAGGCCCTCACCGACCGTGAGGCCGGCACCCTGCTGATCCGCGACGCGGGCTCGCCCTCGGACACCCGCTGGGTCGACCACCGCGAGGACCTGCCGAAGATCATCCGCGCGGGCCGGCACATCGCCCGCACCCGCCGCTACATCCGCAACTACGGCCATGAGATCGAGCCCGACCAGCTCGTCGCCTACGTCGCCCGCGAGGCCCGGCGCGGCGACGGCTGGGTCAAGCTGGTCGGCGACTGGATCGACCGGGAGGTCGGCGACCTCACCGCGTGCTGGCCGCGCGAGGCCGCCCGCGCGGCGATCGCGGAGGCCCACCGGCTCGGCGCCCGTGTCACGGCCCACTGCTTCGCCACCGAGTCCCTGCGCGACCTCGTCGAGTCCGGCATCGACTGCATCGAGCACGCCACCGGCCTCACCGAGGATCTGATCCCGCTCTTCGCCGAGCGCGGCGTCGCAATCGTCCCGACCCTCGTCAACATCGCCACCTTCCCGCAGCTCGCCGCCGGCGGCGAGACCAAGTTCCCGCGCTGGTCGGCGCATATGCGCCGACTCCACGAACGCCGCTACGACACCGTGCGCGCCGCCTACGACGCCGGGATCCCGATCTACGTCGGCACCGACGCCGGCGGCTCCCTCCCGCACGGACTGGTCGCCGACGAGGTGGCCGAGCTGGTGACCGCCGGGATCCCCCCGGTCGACGCCCTCGCGGCCACGGCGTGGTCGGCCCGCACCTGGCTGGGCCGCCCCAACCTCCATGAAGGGGCCCCGGCCGACCTGGTCGTGTACGAGGAGGACCCACGAGCCGACGTACGGGTCCTCAAGGCCCCACGCCGGGTCGTGCTCAACGGGCGGGTCGTGGGCTGACCGTACGTGACCGGTGCCGGGCGCGTTCGTTGTGCATCCCCGCATGCGCGCCCCCACGTCACCCCGCGTGTTCGCTCGCCGAGGTACCCGTGGGTGATGGCCGGGAACATCCGTACCGCGCTATTCGAAAACGCGGGCGGAAACCCCACGATGGGGTGAAGTGACGCTGGATCGCCGCCCGTTCACTCTCAGTGCGTAATTCTTGCGGGGTCCCGAGCACACCCTTACTGGGGGTCCCAACAGTGAACGGCAACACCTTCCGCATGCCCGCACTCAGAATCGCCACCGCCGCGGCCGTCATAGCCGTGGCCGCGGGCCCCGCCCACGCGACCCCCGACCAGGGTCGCGCGAGCGCCGTCGTCCTGCGCACCGGGCTCGACGTGTCCCTGCTCAACAAGACCGTGAACGTCCCGCTCGCGGTCACCCTGAACGAGGTCCAGGCCCCGGCCAGCGCCGAGAAGACCACGCTGACGGCGCAGCTGGACGGTGTCGAGGGCGGCAAGCCCTTCACCGTGCTCGCCGCCGAGGTGGCCCAGGCGAAGGCCACGGTCACCGCGGACAGGGCCGAGGGCAGCGCCCGGCTCGTCCACGCCGAGGTCCACGTCCCCGGACTGCCCCTGCTGTCGGTCATCGAGGTCGAGGAGGTCACCTCCAGCGCGGTCTGCGAGACCGGCAAGGCACCCGTCGCCGACGCGAACGTCCTCGGCACCGTCACCGTCCTCGGCAAGGCCGTCACCCTCACCGCGGGCGGCACCACCGACGTCCAGGTCCCGGGCGTCGGCGAGGTCCGCCTCGACCTCTCCCGGCGGGAGACCACCTCCCGCACGGCCGCCGCCACGGCCCTCGAACTGACGGTCTCGGTCAACCCGTTGAAGCTCAACGTGGCCGACGTCAAGGGCACGGTGACCCTCGTCGAGTCCACCTGCGAGACGCCGCCGGCCACGACCCCGTCCACCCCGCCGCCCCCCGCCCCGGAGAAGCCCCAGGGCGGCGCGGAGGGCCCCGGCCTCGCCGAGACGGGCGGCAGTTCGACCACGCCGTACGTGGCAGGCGGCGCGGTGGCCCTGCTGGTGGCCGGCGGGGGAGCGGTGGCACTGGCGCGACGCAAGGGCTGAACCCGGCACACCGAGGGAGGTGCCCGGCCCCGACCCCGGGCGCCTCCCGCCTCAGCCCAGCGCCACCCGCAGCGCCTCCAGGAACCCGCCCGTCGTCACCCGGTCCCGCACCGCGACCCGCAGCCACTCCCCGTCCAGCCCCGGAAACGTGTCCCCGCGCCGCACCGCGTACCCCAGCTCGCGCAGCCGCGCCCGCACCCGCGCCGCGTCCGGCACCCGCACGAGCACGAACGGCCCCTCCGCGGGCCCCGCGACCCGCAGCCCGGCCCCGGCGAACTCCGCGAGCCCGGCGACGAGATGCGCCCGGTCCGCGGCCACCCGATGCGCCGCGTGCGCGGCCTCCGCCAGCGCCCGCGGCGCCACACACGCCTCCGCCGCCGCCAGCGCCGGAGTGGACACCGGCCACAACGGCTGCGCCCGCTCCAGCTCGGCGATCGTCTCCGGCGCGGCCAGCACGTACCCGATCCGCAGCCCGGCGAGCCCCCACGTCTTGGTCAGGCTGCGCAGCACCACGAGCCCCGGCACATCCGTCCGCCCGGCCAGCGCCTCCCGCTCACCGGGCACCGCGTCCATGAACGCCTCGTCGACGACGAGCGTCCGCCCGGGCCGGGCCAGCCGCACCACGGCCTCGGCCGGATGCAGCACGGACGTCGGATTCGTCGGATTGCCGAGCACCACCAGATCCGCGCTCTCCGGCACCAGCGAGGGATCCAGCCGGAAGCCGTCCGCCTCCCGCAGCAGCACCCGGTCCACGGTGTGCCCGGCGTCCCGCAGCGCCGCCTCCGGCTCGGTGAACTGCGGATGCACCACGACCGGCCGGCGCACCTTCAGCGCCCGCGCCAGCAGCACGAACGCCTCCGCCGCCCCGGACGTCAGCAGCACCCGCTCCGGCGCGACCCCGTGCCGGGCGGCGACCGCGGCCCGCGCGGCCCGCCCGTCGGGATAGGCCGCGAGAGAGGCCAGCGACCCGGCGACGACCTCCCGCAGCCACGCGGGCGGGGTGTCCGCGCGGACGTTCACGGCCAGATCCACCAGCCCCGAACCGCCGTCGCGGACCTCCGCGTCCCCGTGGTGCCGCAGATCGTGCCCGGCGCCGTCCTCAGTGCGCATGCGCGTGGCCGCCGTGATGGTGGTGGTGCCCCCCGTGCCCATGGCCGTGCCCGTGGTGATGGCCGTCGTCGTCCGGGTGGTAGTGCGGCTGCTGCGGCAGACCCACCTTGTCCTCGAAGCCCGGCAGCGCGATCCGGTACACGCACGAGTCGCAGTTCATCCGCAGATCGCCCTTCACGGCCTCCTCGTACCGCTCCATCACCAGATCCAGCAGCTCCGGCTCAGGACCGATGACGTCCGCCGACCGCACCTGGAGCTCAGGGTGCGCGTCCGCCCACTCCCGCGTCTGCTCCCGCACCCGGTCCGGCAGGATGCCGGTGAACAGGAAGTACGGCAGGACCACGATCCGCCGCGCCCCCAGCTTCGCGCACCGGTCCAGGCCGCTCGGCACGTCCGGCGCCGCCAGCGACACGAACGCCGTCTCCACACCGGCGTACCCGCGGCCCTCCCAGAACAGCCGCGCCGCCTTGTGCACCTCGGCGTTGGCGTCCGGGTCGGTGGAGCCGCGCCCCACCAGCAGCACGGTCACCTCGGAGCGGTCCCAGTCGCCGAGCACCGCGTCCAGGCGCCGCTCCAGCACGCTCAGCAGCGACGGGTGCGGGCCCAGCGGACGGCCGTAGGTGTACGAGATCCCCGGGTGCCGCTCCTTCTCGCGGGCCAGCGCCGCCGGGATGTCGCCCTTGGCGTGCCCGGCGGACACCAGCATCAGCGGCACGGCCGCGAACCGCCGTACGCCCTTGCCGACCAGCTCGGTCACGGCCTCGCCCAGCGGCGGCGGGGACAGCTCGATGAAGCCGCCCGCGACGGGCAGTTCGGGGTGGCGGCGGCCGAGCTCCCGTACGAAGTCGCGGAACGCCTCGGCTCCCGCATCGTCCCGAGTGCCATGACCGGCGATGAGCAGGGCGGGCGGCGGGGTGGTCACGATGTCTCCTCGGAGTGTGAAACGGGGTGGTACAGCAGGGCGTTGAGCGCGGCGGACGCGACCGCCGAGCCGCCCTTCTCGGACACGTTGCTCACGGCGGGCAGCCCGCTCTCCCGCAGCGCGGCCTTGGACTCGACCGCGCCGACGAAGCCGACGGGCAGTCCGATGACGAGCGCCGGGTCGGCGTCCAGGGTCAGCAGTTCCTCCAGCGCGGTCGGCGCGTTGCCGATCACCCAGAGGGCGCCGGGCCCGACCTGCTCGTAGGCGAGCCGGATGCCGTGCGCCGAGCGGGTCAGCCCCGGCCCGGCCACGCCGTCCTTCAGCCGGCAGACGGTCTCCCGGCGGGTGATGCCCGCGCCGACCATCTCCACGTCCACGACGACGGGCGCCCCGGCGTGCAGCGCGGCGTGCGCCTTCACCAGGTCACCCTCGTCCATGACGAGGTCGGTCGCGTACTCCAGGTCGGCGGCGGAGTGGATGACCCGCTCCACCACCGCACGGGTCAGCGGCGGGAAGTGCGAGGTGTCCAGGCGGGCGCGCAGCCGCCGGTAGGACTCCTCCTCGATGGGGTGGACGACACGGTTCACCGGGACGCCTCCTGCCAGCGGTAGCCGCGCGGGGTCACCATGCGCCCCGCGACGTTCCGGGTCGCGGTGTTGCCCACCGTCACGACCGTCATCATGTCGACCGTCGCCGGGTCGAGTTCCCCGAGCGTGGTCACCCGGCTGGACTCGTCCGGGCGCGAAGCCTGGCGCACGATGCCGACCGGCGTGGTGGGCGCGCGGTGCTCGGCGAGGATGCCCAGGGCCTTCGGCAGCTGCCAGTCCCGGCCCCGCGAGCGGGGGTTGTAGAAGGTCACGACGATGTCCGCCTCCGCGGCCGCCTTCACCCGCCGCTCGATGACCTCCCAGGGCGTGTGCAGGTCGGACAGGCTGATCGACACATGGTCGTGGCCGAGCGGCGCGCCCAGGATCGCGGCGGCCGCCAGCGCGGCGGTCACGCCCGGCACACCGACCACGTCGATGTCGTCGGACGCCTCGGCGAGCGCCGGGGACGCCATCGCGTACACGCCCGCGTCACCGCTGCCGATCAGCGCGACCGCCTGCCCCTTACGGGCCTCGGCGACCGCGGTGCGCGCCCGCTCCTCCTCGGCGCCCAGCCCGGACTCCAGGACCAGGGTGCCCGGCCGCAGCAGATCGCGGATCTGGTCGACGTACTGGTCGAGCCCCACCAGCACCGAGGCGCGCCGCAGTTCGGCCTTCGCGCGCGGGGTGAGCAGGTCGCGGGCGCCGGGCCCGAGCCCGACCACCGCGAGCCGGCCGCGCCCCGGACGCCGTACGACGGCACAGGTCGCCATCGCGGGCCGGGCCGCCGACTTCCGCTTGGGTACGAGGAGTTCGCCGCCGCCGATCAGCGCCGCCGCCTCCGCCACGGACGGCGTGCCCACGGCGGCCAGCGGGGCGTCGGACGGGTTGGGCACCTCGACGCCCGCCAGCTCCTCGGCCGAGTACGTCACCACCGGCACCCCGAGCCGCGCGGCGGCCTCCACGATGCCGGGCTCCTCCGACTTGACGTCGACGGTGGCGAGTGCGGCGATGCTGCGGGGGGACAGGCCCGCCTCCCGCAAGGTCCCCGTGATCAGGTCCAGGACCTCCGCGACCGGCGCCCCCTTGGACGCGCCGACCCCGACCACCAGCGTCGGCGGCCGCAACCACACCTCCCCGGAAGCCGGTTCGCCCGCGCGGTCCGTCACCCGCACCCGGCGGTCCCCCTCGGCGGCGAACGGCAGCGGCGGCAGCGGCCACGCCACCTCCGTCTCCAGCGCCACCGGCTCACCGTCCAGCAGCGCCCGCGTCACTCCGGCGACATCGCCCTCGTACGGCAGGCCGAGCGTGTCCAGGCCGGGGATGCCGACCGCGTCCGTCGCCGTCGTCACCACGGGCTCGGCGGCCAGCACCTCGCCCACCTCGCGGGCGAGGCCGTTGGCGCCACCGCCGTGCCCGCCGAGCAGCGCGACCGCGTACCGGCCGCCCTCGTCGACGCACACCACACCCGGATCGCCCGCCTTGTCGCCCAGCAGGGGCGCGACGAGCCGGACGACCGCTCCCGTGGCCAGGAAGCACACCAGCTGCTCGCACTCGGCGAACGCCCGCCGCACGGCGTCGGCGACGGGGCCGTCGTACACCCGCGTCCGCTCCGGCCACGCCGCGGCCAGCCGGTCGCGTGCCGCCGCCCCCGCCGCGGTGGCGGAAATGAGGCCGATCACTGGGTTACTCCTTCACTACGGGCCGGAGGCCGCACGCCCCACAGCAGAAAAACGGGATTGGTCGCCGCCAGCCGGGTCACATCACCCGGCAGCGGCGCCAGTCGGGAGGACTGCAGCAGCACCCCGTCGCAGTCGAACCCGGCACCTTCCAGGGCCGCGCGGGCCGCCGGGACCCGGTCCAGCGCGGCCATGGCGACGACCACCGCACGCCGCGCCCGGCGCGCGCAGGCGGTGACCACGGCGGGCAGCTCGCGCCCCCCGCCGCCCACGAACACGGCGTCGGGATCGTCCAGATCGGACAGCACGGTCGGCGCCGCCCCGTGCACCACGTGCACATCGACACCGTGCGCGACGGCGTTCGCCCGGACCCGCTCCACGCCGTCCGCGGTCTTCTCCACCGCCGTCACCGCGGCACCGAGCCGCGCGCACTCCACGGCCACCGACCCGGAGCCCGCGCCGACGTCCCACACCAGGTCGCCGGGGCGCGGCCCCAGCCGGGCGAGCGCCAGCGCCCGCACCTCGAACTTGGTGATCATCGAGTCCCGGTGGGCGAACGCGTCCTCCGCCAGCGCCCATCCCGCGGGCGGCAGCGGCAGCCCGGCGTGCGCGCGCACGGGCCCGAGGGCACGCCTGTCGTCCAGGCTGATCACGACGCTGACCGCCGTGCCCCAGTCGCGGGCCGCCGCCTCGGCGGGCGTGACCCGCTCCAGGCGCTCCTCGGGGGAGCCCAGCGCGGTGGCGACGACCAGGACCCGGTCGTACGACCGCAGCGCGGCCCCGAGTTCCGCGGGCCCGGCGCCGGGGCCGGTCAGCACCGCCACCTTCGGGTACGCCCGGCAGACGTTGACCGCCGTGCGCGGATCGCGCCCGTGCGCGCTGACCACCACGGCGTCCTCCCACGGCAGCCCGGCCCGCGAAAAC
This sequence comes from Streptomyces sp. enrichment culture, assembly GCF_964272895.1. GTDB lineage: Bacteria > Actinomycetota > Actinomycetes > Streptomycetales > Streptomycetaceae > Streptomyces. Next base: position 1,713,533 of record NZ_OZ186832.1, on the reverse strand, counting down.
GCCGTCGCCACCGACGACACACCCGGCCGCACGTCCAGCCGCTCCGGCCCGAACCGCTCGGCCAGCGCCCGCACGATCCCGAAGAACCCGGGGTCGCCCGAGGCCAGCACGACGACGCAACGGTCCTTCTCGACGTACTCCCCGATCGTGTCCAGGGCGGGCGCCAGCGGCCCGAGCACGATCCGCTCGGCCGCCTCGGGCAGTGCGACCGCCTCCAGATGCCGCCGCCCGCCCACGACGAGCTCCGCACCGGCGAGGACGTCCACCGGGACCGGCTGACCGACGACCGTGATCATGTGGAGGCACCCCGTTCGCGCAGGGCCCGGCGGGCCTCCGGGTCGGCCTTGCGGTAGCCGTGGAAGTGGCCTGGGTGGTACAGGTGCGAGCGCGTGCCGTGCGCGTCGAGCGCCGGGCCGACCAGGAAGAGGGTGTGCTTCCAGAGCTTGTGCTCCTTGACCGTCTCCTCCAGCGTGCCGATCGTGCACTTGACGACCAGCTCCTCCGGCCAGGTCGCCTGGTAGGCGACGACGACCGGGGTGGTCGTCGGGTAGCCGCCCTCCAGCAGCTCCCGCACCAGCTGGCCGCTGCGGGCCGCCGACAGGAAGATCGCCATGGTGGTGCCGTGCTTGGCGAACTCCCGCACCTCCTCGCCGGGCGGCATCGGCGTCTTGCCGCCGCCGAGCCGGGTCAGCACGACGGACTGCGCCACCTCCGGGATGGTCAGCTCGCGCTGGGCGAGCGCGGCGACCGCCGAGAAGGACGACACGCCGGGCACGATCTCGACGGCGATGCCGATCTCGGCACACCGGTCGACCTGCTCCTGCGTACCGCCCCACAGGGCGGGGTCGCCGGAGTGGATGCGGGCCACCCTCAGACCCTCCTCGGCGGCACGCCGGTACACGGCGACCACGTCCTCCAGCGACATCTGGGCGGAGTCCAGGATCTCCGCGCCCTCGCGCGCGTGCTCGAGGACCTCCGCCTGCACCAGGCTCGCCGCCCAGATCACGACGTCGGCCTCGGCGATCGCGCGCGCGGCCCGGAACGTCAGCAGATCGGCGGCGCCGGGGCCGGCACCGACGAAGGTCACCTTGCCGGTGGGGGCATCGGCCATGGGAATCGGTCCTCTCCTACGTTCTTCGGGTTACTGCTCGTGGCATGGGGGTCCCCCCGCGCGAGCGAAGTCGAGCGTGGGGGAGTGCGGGGACGCCGGTCGATCCGATAGCAAGGGGCCATGGCGGTCCTTGTCGCGCTCGGCGCGTTCCTGATGACGCTGGCCGGCGGCTGGACCGCGGGCCGTGTCACCGACCGGCGTCACCTGGTGCTGGGCCTGGCCGGCGGCCTGATGCTGGGCGTCGTCGGCCTCGATCTGCTGCCGGAGTCCCTGCAGGCCGCGGGCGACGAGGTGTTCGGCGTACCGGCCGCGCTGCTGCTCTTCGTGGCGGGCTTTCTGTTCGCCCATACGGTGGAGCGGCTGCTCGCGGCCCATGGAGCCGAGGAGGACGGCCACCGCACCCCTGAGGTGGGCCTGACGGCCGCCGGTGCCATGGTGCTGCACAGCGCCATGGACGGCGTCGCGATCGGCGCGGCCTTCCAGGTGGGCGGCGGCATGGGAGCGGCCGTCGCGGTGGCCGTGATCGCGCACGACTTCGCGGACGGCTTCAACACCTTCACCCTGACGACCCTGTACGGCAACGCCCGCCGCCGGGCGGTGGCGATGCTGGTCGCGGACGCGGCGGCACCGGTGGCGGGCGCGGCCTCGGCGTCCTTCGTCAGCATCCCGGAGCCGGTGCTCGGCGGCTATCTCGGCTTCTTCGGCGGCGCCCTGCTGTATCTGGCCGCCGCCGAGATCCTGCCCGAGGCCCACCACACCCACCCGGCCCGCTCGACGCTGCTGTGCACGGTCGCGGGGGCGGGGTTCATGTGGCTGGTGGTCGGGCTGGCCGAGTGAGCCCCCGGCCGGGCCGGGGGACGTCACAGCTTGCCGCCCCGTCCGCCGTCCCGCCGCGCGGGAGCGATCAGCGTCGACAGATAGGGGAGCGGCTCGTCACCGAGCCCGGCGGCCGGGCGGATCGTCTCCTCCGGCAGCCCCAGCGAGGCACCCCACACGGCGTCCTCGATCCGCCCGCTCTCCCGCAGCGCCTCGGCGACCTCACCGGCCAGCCGCCCGAACTTGTACGCCACCACGGTGCCGGGCCCGGCCAGCGCCTCCTTCAGCACGGCCGCCCCCGCGGTCACCGGGACGAGGGTCAGCGGCTCGGTGCCCTCGGTGAGCACGGCACCGGAACGCGAGGCCAGGTCCTGCATGGCGGTGATGCCGGGCACGGTCTCGACCTTCACGCCCGGTACGAGGTCGCCGATGGTCTGCGCGAGGTAGGTGAACGTCGAGTACACGTTGGGATCGCCGATGGTGGCGAAGGCGACGGTGCCGTGCGTGTTCAGCAGCTCGGCGACGCGCTCGCCCGCCGCGTCCCAGGCCGCCTCCCGACGCGCCCGGTCGGTCCGCTCGTTGAGCGCGAACACGACCCGGACGACTTTCTCCTCGCCGACGTAGTGCAGCACCGTCGCCTCGGCCCGCCCCCGCTCACCCGTGTCCATCACGGGCACGACGACCACGTCGGCGTCCCGCAGCGCGTTGACCCCCTTGACGGTCACCAGCTCGGGGTCGCCCGGGCCCACCCCGACTCCGATCAACCTGCTGCTCATGACGTCCGGCACCTCTCCACGAACCGACGGGCGACACCGGGCTGGGACGCCCAGTGCGTGTGCAGATAACTGGCGTGCACACCTTGTTGTACGAAACCTTCGACGCGCCGCTCAGGGGCGCGCACCCCCCACGCCGGAGCCGCCCCGGCGCCCGGTTCGACGACCGTGCGATGGAACTCATGGCCCCGCATCCGGGTCCCGGCCGCGGCCAGCACACCGTCCGACACGGCGACCGCGTCCCGGTAGCCGAGGGTCAGCCGCTCCGACATCCGCGCGGAGGCGTCCAGCACCCCGCACATCGGCTGCCCGTCCAGCTCCCGGCACAGGTAGAGCAGCCCGGCGCACTCGGCGGCCACGGGGGCGCCGCTGAGCGCCAGCTCGGCCACGGCCTTGCGCAACGGCTCGTTGGCGGACAGCTCGGCGGCGTACACCTCGGGGAACCCGCCGCCGATGACCAAGCCGCGCGTGCCCTCGGGGAGTTCCGCGTCCCGCAGCGGATCGAAGGCGACGACCTCGGCCCCGGCGGCGGTGAGCAGCTCGGTGTGCTCGGCGTAGGAGAAGGTGAACGCGGGACCGCCGGCGACGGCGACGACCGGACGCCGCTCCTCCCGGTGGACGGGCGGCTGCCATGCCTCGTACGCCAAGGCACCCGCACCCCGCGCCAGTGCCACCAGCGCGTCCAGGTCACACCCCGCCGAGACCTGCGCGGCCATCGCGGCCACGGCCTCCACAGCGGCCGACCGCCGCTCGGCGACCGGCACCAGCCCCAGATGCCGTGAGGGCGTGTCCACCTGCGGCGCCCGCCGCAGCACGCCCAGAACGGGCACCCCCGTGGCATCCAACGCGTCCCGCAGCAGCTGTGCGTGCCTCTCGGACCCCACCTTGTTCAGGATCACGCCCGCGACCCGCACCTCCGGATCCCAGGACGCGAACCCGTGCACCAGCGCCGCGACCGACCGGGACTGCCTGGAGGCGTCCACGACGAGCACGACCGGCGCCCGCAGCAGCTTGGCGACATGGGCGGTGGACGCGAGCTCACCCTCGCCCGCCGCCCCGTCGAACAGCCCCATCACCCCCTCGACGACCGCGAGGTCGCACCCCCGCGCCCCGTGCAGGAACAGCGGAGCGACCAGCTCCGGCCCGCACAGGTACGCGTCGAGATTGCGCCCCACGCGCCCGGTGGCGAGCGCGTGATACCCGGGGTCGATGTAGTCCGGCCCGACCTTGTGCGGGGACACGGTGAGCCCCCGCGCGGCGAGCGCGGCCATCAGCCCCGTGGCGACGGTGGTCTTGCCGCTGCCCGAGGAGGGCGCGGCGACGACCAGCCGGGGAACGGACGTCACCACTCGATGCCCTTCTGGCCCTTCTGGCCGGCGTCCATCGGGTGCTTGACCTTGGACATGTCGGTGACCAGGTCGGCGAAGTCCACCAGCTTCTCGGGCGCGTTGCGGCCCGTGATCACCACATGCTGGGTGCCGGGCCGGTTGCGCAGCACGTCGACGACCTCGTCGGTGTCGACCCAGCCCCAGTGCATCGGGTAGGCGAACTCGTCGAGCACGTACAGCCTGTACGTCTCGGCGGCCAGGTCCCGCTTGACCTGCTCCCAGCCCTCGCGGGCCTTCTCCTCGTTGTCCATCTGGGCGTCCCGCTGGACCCAGGACCAGCCCTCGCCCATCTTGTGCCAGTCGACGGTCCCGCCCTCGCCGGAGGCGCCGAGCACGCGCAGCGCGTTCTCCTCGCCGACCTTCCACTTGGCCGACTTGACGAACTGGAACACCCCGATGGGCCATCCCTGGTTCCAGGCCCGCAGCGCCAGCCCGAAGGCGGCGGTCGACTTGCCCTTGCCGATGCCCGTGTGCACGACGACCAGCGGACGGTTGCGGCGCTGCCGCGTCGTCAGTCCGTCGTCCGGCACCACACTCGGCTGTCCCTGCGGCACTACGCGGCCCTCCTCGTCGACGTCACGTCCTTCACCAGACCGGCGATGCTGTCGGCGCGCAGCTCGTCCAGCGTCACCGCGGTCCCACCCAGCTCACCGGCGAGCTTCCCGGCGAGCCCGAGGCGCACCGGCCCCGACTCGCAGTCCACGACCACCGAGGCGACCCCGTCGGCCGCGAACAGCCCCGCCGCCTTGGAGGCCAGCAGCAGCGGCTCGGGGCCACCCGTGGCCCGCCCGTCCGTCACCACGACCACCAGCGGCCGGCGCGCCGCGTCCCGCAGCCGCTCCACCCGCAGCACCTCGTGCGCCTTGAGCAGCCCGGCGGCAAGGGGCGTACGCCCACCGGTCGGCAGGGACTCCAGGCGCGCGGCGGCGGCGTCGACCGAGGAGGTCGGCGGCAGCGCCACGTCGGCCGAGGAACCCCGGAAGGTCACCAGCCCCACCTTGTCCCGCCGCTGATAGGCGTCGAGGAGCAGCGACAGCACGGCACCCTTCACCGCGCTCATCCGCTGACGCGCGGCCATCGACCCGGAGGCGTCGACCACGAAGAGCACGAGATTGCCCTCACGCCCCTCGCGCACCGCCTGCCGCAGATCGTCCCGCCGGACCACCAGGCCCGGCCCCGACCGCCCGCGCGCCCGCTGATGCGGGGCCGCCGCCTGCACGGTCGCCGCCAGATGCAGCTTCGTCAGCGCACCCTGCGGACGCCGGGCACCGGTCGTCCGCCCGTGCGCGGTCCGCGCCCGCGACCGCCGCCCCGCGGCACCCTCACCGATCCCGGGCACGCTGAGCACCTTCGTCCGGAACGGCTCGGCGGCCCGTACGGCGGACTGTTCCCCCGCGCCCGCGGGGGACTCGGCGCCCTCACCCTCTTCGGGCCGCGCTCCGGTGTCACCGCCCTGCGCAGGTCCGTCGTCCGGCTGTCCGCCGCCCCCGCCGGGACCGCCACCCGGCCCGTCCGGGTCCGGATCGTCCTCGGGCGACTCCCCGGAGAACTCCTCCAGCGTCCGGTCCAGCTTGTCCTCGTCGAGGCCGGGCGCGTCGAAGGGATTGCGCCTGCGCCGGTGCGGCAGCGCCAGCAGCGCCGCCTGCCGCACATCCTCGGCCAGCACCTCGGACCGCCCCGCCCACGCGGCCAGCGCGGTGGCGGTACGCGCCATCACGATGTCGGCCCGCATGCCGTCCACCTCGAAGGCGGCACAGGTCGCCGCGATCTGCCGCAGCGCCCCGTCGCCCAGCCGCACCTGCGGCAGCAACTCCCGTGCCGCCACGATCCGTTGCCGTACGGCGGCCTCCTCGTCGGCCCAGCGCGCGGCGAAGGCGACCGGATCGTCGTCGTAGGCCAGCCGCCGCCGCACGACCTCCACCCGCTGCTCCGGCTCCCGCGAGGCCGCGACCTCGACGGTCAGCCCGAACCGGTCGAGCAGCTGCGGCCGCAGCTCGCCCTCCTCCGGGTTCATGGTGCCGACCAGCAGGAAGCGCGCCGCGTGCCGCACGGAGACACCCTCGCGCTCGACGTACGAGGCACCCATCGCCGCCGCGTCCAGCAGCAGGTCGACCAGGTGGTCGTGCAGGAGGTTGACCTCGTCGACATAGAGGATCCCGCGGTGGGCGTCGGCCAGCAGACCCGGCTCGAACGCCTTCACGCCCTCCGCCAGCGCCCGCTCGATGTCCAGGGCGCCCACCAGCCGGTCCTCGGAGGCACCGACGGGCAGCTCGACCATGCGCGCGGGGCGCTCGGTGCCGTCGCCCGGCTCGTGCGGCCCGTCCGGGCACGCGGGGTCCGGCTTCGCGGGGTCGCACGAGAAGCGGCACCCGGCGACGACCGGCACCTCGGGCAGCAGCGCCGACAGCGCGCGCACGGCCGTGGACTTGGCGGTGCCCTTCTCGCCGCGCACCAGCACACCGCCGACCGCCGGTGACACGGCGTTCAGCAGCAGCGCGAGCCGCAGGTCGTCCTGGCCGACAACGGCCGTGAACGGAAAGGGAGTCGTCACTGGTCGCCCTCCAGATCGCCTTCCAGCTCCAGATAGGTGGCCCGCAGCCGCTCCAGCGTCTCCGCGTCCGGCTCCGCCCACAGGCCCCGGTCGGCGGCCTCCAGAAGCCGCTCGGTGATGCCGCGCAGCGCCCACGGGTTGGACTGCTTCATGAAGTCCCGGTTCTCCGGGTCGAAGACGTACTCGGCGCTGAGCTTCTCGTACATCCAGTCGTCGACCACGCCGGCCGTGGCGTCGTACCCGAACAGGTAGTCCACGGTCGCCGCCATCTCGAAGGCGCCCTTGTAGCCGTGGCGCCGCATGGCCGCCATCCAGCGCGGGTTGACCACGCGGGCGCGGAAGACGCGGTGGGTCTCCTCGCCCAGCGTGCGGGTCCTCACCTGGTCCGGGGTCGCCGAATCGCCCACGTACGCCTCGGGGTTGGCGCCGGTGAGGTGGCGGACCATGGCGACCATGCCGCCGTGGTACTGGAAGTAGTCGTCGGCGTCGACGAGGTCGTGCTCGCGCGTGTCGACATTCTTCGCCGCCACCGCGATCCGCTTGAACGCCGTCTCCATGTCCCCGCGCGCCGCGCGCCCGTCCAGCCCGCGCCCGTAGGCGTAGCCGCCCCAGACGGCGTACACCTCGGCGAGGTCGGCGTCGGAGCGCCAGTTGCGGGCGTCGATCAGCGGCAGCAGACCGGCGCCGTACGCACCCGGCTTGGAGCCGAAGATGCGGGCGGTGGCCCGGCGCCGGTCGCCGTGCTCGGCGGTGTCCTCGTCGGCGTGGGCCTTCACGAAGTTCTGCTCCGCGGGCTCGTCCAGCTCGGCCACCGTGCGGACCGCGTCGTCGATCAGCCCGACCACGTGCGGGAACGCGTCCCGGAAGAAGCCGGAGATACGGACCGTGACGTCGATACGCGGACGGCCCAGCTCCGCCGGCGAGATCACCTCGAAGCCCGTCACCCGCCTGGACGCCTCGTCCCACACCGGACGGCAGCCCAGCAGGGCCAGGATCTCGGCGATGTCGTCGCCCTGGGTGCGCATCGCGGACGTGCCCCAGACCGTCAGTCCCACGGACTTCGGGTACGCGCCGGTGTCGGCCAGATACCGCTGCACCAGCGAGTCCGCGAGCGCCTGCCCGACCTCCCAGCTCAGCCGGGACGGAATCGCCTTGGGGTCGACGGAGTAGAAGTTCCGGCCGGTCGGCAGGACGTTGACCAGGCCGCGGGTCGGGGAGCCCGAGGGGCCCGCCGGGACGTAACCGCCGTCCAGGGCGCGCAGGATGTGCCCGATCTCGTCCGTCGTCCGGGCGAGCCGCGGGACGACCTCGTTGCAGGCGAACTCCAGCACCGCGACCGCGTCAGGGAGTTCGGTCCCGACGACCTCACGCACGAGCGCCGGGACCGAGGCCACCGCCCAGTCGCGCTCCTCCATCCCCTCCGCGATCCGCCGGCACAGCTGCTCCAGCAGGTCGATCGCGTCGGCGGCCGTGCGCGCAGGACCCTCCACCAGGTCCGTCAGCTCCACCGGCACCTTCACCGGAGCGCCCGGCTCGGCCAGCAGTTCCTTCTCCACCAGGCCGAAGTGCGCGGCCAGGCACGCCCGCAGCCCCGGCAGGGCGTTCGCCTGCCCGCCCCACACCTGTGAGGCGCGCAGCACGGCGAGCACGAGGTTCACCCGCGGCTCACCGACCGGGCCGCCGCCCAGGATGTGCAGACCGTCGCGGATCTGGACGTCCTTGATCTCGCAGAGGTAGCCGTCGATGTGCATGACGAACTCGTCGAACTCGTCGTCGTCCGGCTGCTCGTCCACATGCAGGTCGTGGTGCAGCTCGGCCGCCTTCACCAGCGTCCAGATCTGCGCCCGCACGGCCGGTGCCTTCGCCGGGTCCAGGTCGCTGACCAGCGCGTACTCGTCGAGCAGCTGCTCCAGCTTGGCCAGGTCGCCGTAGGTGTCGGCGCGGGCCATCGGCGGCACCAGGTGGTCGACGACCGTGGCGTGGCCGCGCCGCTTGGCCTGGGTGCCCTCGCCGGGGTCGTTGACGATGAACGGGTAGATCAGGGGCAGGTCGCCGAGGACCGCGTCCGGTGCGCAACCGCCGGAGAGCCCGAGGCCCTTGCCCGGCAGCCACTCCATCGTGCCGTGCTTGCCCATGTGCACGATCGCGTCGGCGCCGAAGCCCCCCTCCGATGCCGCAGCCTCCAGCCAGCGGTAGGCCGCCATGTAGTGGTGGGAGGGCGGCATGTCGGGGTCGTGGTAGATCGCGATCGGGTTCTCGCCGAAGCCGCGGGGCGGCTGGATCATCACGACGACGTTGCCGAACTGGAGGGACGCCAGCACGATGTCCTCGCCGTCGACGTACAGGCTGCCCGGCGGCTCGCCCCACGCCTGCAGCATGGCGTCCCGCAGCTCCGGGTCCAGCTTGTCGAACCACGCCCGGTAGTCGGCGAGCGGCACCCGCGCGGGCGCGGCGGCCAGCTGCTCCTCGGTCAGCCACTCCACGTCGTGGCCACCGGCCTCGATGAGCCGGTGGATCAGCTCGTCACCGCCGGACGGGTAGTCCGTGAGGCTGTAGCCCGCGTCCCGCAGCGCGTCCAGCACCCGCACCGCCGACGCGGGCGTGTCCAGGCCCACCGCGTTGCCGACCCGCGAGTGCTTCGTCGGGTACGCGGTGAAGACCAGCGCGAGCTTCTTCTCGGCGTTCGGCTTGTGCTTCAACTGCGCGTGCCGTACGGCGATCCCGGCCACCCGCGCGGCGCGCTCGGGGTCCGCCACGTACACCGGGACGTCGTCCGGGCCCTGCTCCTTGAAGGAGAACGGCACGGTGACGAGGCGCCCGTCGAACTCCGGGATCGCCACCTGCATCGCCGCGTCCATGGGGGACAGGGCGGCGTCCGACTCGTCCCAGGCTGCCCGCGAGGAGGTCAGGCAGAGCCCTTGCAGCACAGGGACGTTCAGGTCGGCGAGGGCCCCGATGTCCCACGCCTCCTCGTCGCCGCCCGCCGAAGCCTGCGAGGCGTGCGTGCCGCCCGCCGCGAGGACGGTGGCGACCAGGGCGTCGGCCCGCGCCAGGATCTCGTACAGCCCGGCGTCCGCGCCGCGCAGCGAACCGCAGTACACCGGCAGGGCGTTGGCCCCACGCGCCTCGATCGCGTCGCAGAGGGTGTCGACGAAGGCGGTGTTGCCGCTGAGCTCGTGGGCGCGGTAGAAGAGCACGCCGACGGTCGGGCGGCCCTCCTGGAGGGCGCGCTCGCCGTGCACGCCGTACTCCGGCATCTTCCGCGGCGCTTCGAAGCCCTCGCCGGTCAGCAGCACCGTGTCGGACAGGAAGCGGGAGAGCTCCACGAGGTTCTCGGGGCCGCCCTCGACCAGGTACTTCAGCGCCTCCGCGACCACGCCCGCGGGCACGCTGGACTCGGCCATCAGCTCCGCGTCCGGCACGGCCTCGCCGCCCAGCAGCACGGTCGGGACGCCGGACGCCTTCAGCGCGGCGAGCCCGTCCTCCCAGGCGCGCTTGCCGCCGAGCAGGCGTACGACGGCGATGTCGGCGCCGTCCAGCAGCGCGGGCAGCTCCTCGGCGACGTCCACGCGGGTCGGGTTGCCGATCCGGTAGGACGCACCCGAGGCACGGGCCGCCAGCAGATCCGTGTCGGCGGTCGACAACAACAACACTGTGCTCATGCGGGTGCTCCCGGTGGAATGAAAGGCAGTCCTTGCGGCGCGCCGGACTCGATGAGCCGCCACAGCGCGTCCGTGTCCGCGTGCTGTTCGATCAGGTCGCCGAGCCGGTCGAGCTGCTCCTCGCGCAGCGCGGCGAAGGACGTGTCGGGTGCCGGTACGAACCGGCGGCCCGCGGCGGCGGCCACCTCGCGCAGGAAGGCGCGCCGGAAGCCGTCCGACTCCAGCGAGCCGTGCCAGTGGGTGCCCCAGGTCTGGCCGACCCGGCAGCCGTCGAGGAAGGGTTCGCCGCCGTCGACGGTGGCGACGCCGTGGTGGATCTCGTATCCCTCGACCGGCTCGCCGAGGGCCTCGCCCCGCGGCCGGGTCAGGGTCTTCTCGCGGGCGAAGCGCACCCGCACGGGCAGGACGCCGAGGCCGTCGACGTGCCCTCGGCGGCTCTCGACCTCGTCCTCGATGTGTTCGCCGAGGATCTGGAAGCCGCCGCAGATGCCGAGCACGGGCCGCCCCTCGGCGACCCTGCGCCGCACGGCCTGCGCCAGCCCCCGCTCCCGCAGCCACTCCAGCGCCCGCACGGTCCCGCGGGTGCCGGGGATGACGACCAGGTCCGCGTCGGCCAGCTCCTCCGGCCGGTCCACGAACCGCACCACGACGCCCGGTTCGGCGGCGAGGGCGTCCACGTCGGTGAAGTTGGACATCAGCGGGATCGCGCACACGGCGACCCGCAGCACGTCCTCGCCGTGCGGCGGCGCCACGTTCGACTCCCGGACCGTCCCGCGCAGGGACACCCGCAGTCCGTCCTCCTCGTCGATGCCCAGCCCGTGCCGGAAGGGCAGCACGCCGTACGTCCGCCGCCCGGTGAGGCCGAGGAGCATGTCGAGGCCGGGCTCCAGCAGGGAGACGTCCCCGCGGAACTTGTTGACGAGGAACCCGGCGACGAGCTTCTGGTCCTCCTCGGACAGCAGCGCCACCGTCCCGAAGAAGGACGCGAAGACGCCCCCGCGGTCGATGTCACCGACGACCAGGACGGGGAGCCCGGCATTGCGGGCGATCCCCATGTTCACGATGTCGGTCCGGCGCAGGTTGATCTCGGCCGGACTGCCCGCCCCCTCACAGATCACCGCGTCATACGTGCCCCGCAACTCGGCCAGACAGTCCAGCACCGTGCCCAGCAGCTTCTGCTGCCGCCCGCCGTGGTACCCGCGTGCGCTCAGCTCGCCCACCGGCTTGCCCAGCAGCACCACCTGGCTGCTCTGCTCACCACCGGGCTTGAGCAGCACGGGGTTCATCAGCGCGGTCGGCTCGACCCGGCACGCCTGGGCCTGCATGGCCTGCGCCCGCCCGATCTCGGCGCCTTCGCGCGTGACGAACGAGTTCAGGGACATGTTCTGCGCCTTGAAGGGCGCGACCTTGACCCCCTGGCGCACCAGCCACCGGCAGATCCCGGCCGTGACGACGCTCTTGCCGGCGTCGGAGGTGGTGCCGGCGACGAGGAGACCCCCGCTCATCCCTTCCGCCCCTTTCCTGCGAGGCGCCCGGCGACTCCCACGCCGAGCGCGAGCCAGCCGACCCGGCGGGACAGCCGTACCGCCCGGTCGATGTCGGTGACGGCGACGGCGCGTCCCGTCGCCCCGTTCAGCACGGGCCGGTGCTCGACCCGGCCGCCGTAGGAGAGGGTGCCGCCGAGCCGTACACCGAGGGCGCCCGCGAAGGCGGCCTCCACAGGACCGGCGTTGGGGCTCGGATGCCGGGCCGCGTCGGCCCGCCAGGCCCGTACGGCACCGCGCGGATCGGGACCGGCGGCCGCGGCGAGTACGGCGGTGAGCCGCGCCCCCGGCCATCCGGCGAGGTCGTCGAGGCGGGCCGAGGCCCACCCGAACCGCCGGTACCGGGGCGATCTGTGGCCCACCATGGCGTCCAGGGTGTTGACGGCCCGGAAGCCGAGCAGCCCCGGCACCCCGCCGACGGCACCCCACACCAGCGCGCCCACGACCGCGTCGGAGGTGTTCTCCGCGACCGACTCCACGACGGCCCGTGCGATCCCGTCGGCGTCCAGTGCCTGCGGGTCGCGGCCGCACAGGTGGGGCAGCCGGGCGCGGGCGGCCTCCACGTCACCGGCTTCCAGCGCGCGACCGATGGCACGGGCCTCGCGCGCGAGTGAGGTGCCGCCGACGACGGCCCAGGTGGCGGCGCCGGTCAGCGCGACCGAGGCGGCGGGGGAGCGGCGTACGGCACGGGCGGCCGCGGCGCCCAGGGCGACCGTGCCGCCCACGCACACCGCGGTGTGCAGGGCGCCCCGGCCGCGGTGGTCGCGCCACAGCAGCCGTTCCACGGCACCGGCGGCACGGCCGAACGCGGCGACCGGATGCCTGCGGCGGGGATCGCCGAGGAGGAGGTCACCGAGGAGGCCGGCGGCGGCGCCGTACGCGAAGACGCGATCGGCACGCATCGGGCTCAGCCGGCCGTGGGGTCGGCGAGAGCAGGGGTGGTGAACCGCGTTCGGCAGCCGCGCATGGCGTTATGTCCTCACTCAGGGTGTCCGCGCCCTGGTTCGACGAGACCGGCGGTGGGAGTTCCTGGCTCCCGGAGTGCTGTGGCACCCCGGTGACAGTGGCGGGACCGCGCCGGATTCGCACCGGACTTCCTCCCCTGCCGCCGTACTTGGCTCCGGCAGTCCACCACGGCCTGCGAACACCCGTCAACTCGCTGTTGACCTGCGAGGCTGGAGTGTGCCGAGGCCCACACCGCTACCACGCCGAGCGGCCCGCCGGGACCGACTCGCGCCGAAATGCGCTCTGCCGGGCGGCATTGGGCGCCCTCCCTTGTGACACACCGTCACAGCCGTCTGCAATACGTCCGACGAGGTGCGGGAGGAGACCCACGAGTGACAGGTGACCGCTTCCCCGAGGCGCTCGGCCCCGCGGTGGCCCGCGTACGCGCCGCCGACGGCACGGCCGTCGGCACGGGGTTCCTGCTCGCGCCGGGGCTGGTGGCCACGTGCGCCCATGTGGTGGCGCAGGCGCTGCGCGTGGACGGACGGGACGCGACGCCTCCGACGGCACCGCTGACGGTGGAGTTCCCGCTGCAGCGGGGCTGCGCGGCCTTCGAGGCGACCGTGACCGCCTGGCGCCCGGTCACGGCCGACGGGTCGGGCGACGTGGCCCTGCTCACGCTGCAGCCGGGGAAGGGGGACACCGCGGTCCCCGAGCCGGAGCGCCCGACCAGCCTTCCCACCCAGCGCCCTGTCCCCCTCGCCGGAGCCGGCGATGTCTGGGACCACCGCTTCCGCATCCTCGCCTTCCCGGCCGCCGCGGAGCACGGGACCTGGATCGGCGGACGTCTGAGGGGCGCGGTCGGCCACGGCTGGATCTCGATGGAGGCGGACGGTACGGCCCACCGCATCACGCCGGGCTGCAGCGGAGCCCCCGTGTGGGACGAGGAGGTCGGCGCGGTCGTCGGCATGACGGTCGCGGCGGACCGGGGCCCCGCCGCCGTCACCTCCTACCTCATCCCGGCCGCCGCCCTCCTCGACCTCCGACCGGGCCTGCGCCGCTGCCCCTACCGCGGCCTCGACGCCTTCCGCGAGAAGGACGCCGAGCACTTCTTCGGCCGCGAGGACGAGACGGAACGCCTCCTCGACGCGGTGCAGCGCCATCTGTTCGTGCCGGTGGTCGGCCCGTCCGGCAGCGGCAAGACCTCCCTGGTCCGCGCGGGCGTCCTGCCCCGCCTGCGCGCCGAGGGCCATACGGTGTCGGAGATCCGCCCGCTGCCCGGTACCCGCGCCACCCTCACCCTGGCCCGCGCACTGGCCCCGCTGCTCACCGCGGAGCCCGGCGTGGCGGAACAGGAGCGGGCGGCCCTGGCGCTCGCGGAGGTGCTGGACGCGGAGGGCGTCACCGGGGCGGCCGCGCTGGGCCGGCGGGTGCTGGAGCGGTGCGGCCCGGCCGGACACGTCCTCTTCCTCAACCAGTTGGAGGAGACCGTCACCGCGGAACCGGCCACCGCCCGGAGCCTGCTGGGCCTCACGCTCGCGCTGGCCGCGGTCCCGGCCGAGGGCAGGCGCCTGCGGGTCCTCGCCACGCTGCGCTCGGCCTCCCTGGACGACCTGGTGGAGCCCGCCACCGCCCGCGTCCTCAGCGACTGCGCCCAGGTGGTCGCCCCCCTGGACCGCGCGGCCCTCCTGCGCGCCGTGGAGGGCCCCGCCTCCCGCGTCCCCGGCCTCACCCTGGAACCCGGCCTCGCGGAACGGATCGTGGACGACGCCGAGGGCGAGCCGGGCCATCTGCCGATGGTGGAGTTCGCACTGACGGAACTGTGGTCCCGCGAGCAGGGCGTCCGCCTCACCCACAGCGGCTACGAGGCGTTGGGCGGGGTGGCGGGGGCCCTGTCGGCCCACGCCGAGCAACGGGTCGGCGAGGTGATCGCGGAGCACGGTGAGGCCCCGGTCCGCCGCCTCTTCACCCAGCTGGCCCGCCCGGACGACGCGGGCGGCTTCACCCGCAAACCGGTGCGCCTGGCACCTCTGCCCGCCGAACTCCGCGCCGCTGCCGAGTCCCTGGCCACCCGCACCCGCTTCGTCCGCATCACCCACGGCCCCGACGGCGACCCCCTCGTCGACCTCGCCCACGAGGAACTCGTCCGCGCCTGGCCCCGGCTGCGGAAGTGGCTGGAGGCGTCGCGGGACTTCCGGGCCTGGCAGGAACGCCTGCTCCAGGCCCTGGCCCACTGGCAGGAGACGGGACGGGAGACGGGAGCCCTGCTCAGGGGCACGATGCTCGCCACCTCCCTGGAGCAACTGGCCTGCCCGGAACACCGCGAGGACATCACGCAGCCCGAACGCGCCTTCGTCGAGGCGAGCCGCCGCCATCAGCAACGGGGCCTGCGCAGGTGGCGTCTGGCGGTGGCGGTCCTGGTGGCGCTCGCCCTGCTCGCGGGGGGTCTCGCGGTGGCGGCCTGGCAGCGGGGGACGCAACTCCAGGCGCGCGGCCGGGTCATCGCCTCCCGCACGCTGGCCGAGGAGGCGGAGCGGCTTGTGGCCACCCGGCCCCTGATGTCGTTCCATCTGGCCCTGGCCGCCTGGCACAACGCCGGGGGCAAGGAGGCCCGGCAGGCGCTGCTGGACGCCTATCTCAGGAGCGTTTCCCTGGTCCGGGGGCACGCGGGGCCGGCCGCCGAGCAGATCGGCAGCCTCGACACGACCGCCGACGGCTCCACCGTCGTGACCCTGTCCTCGGCCAAGGCCGGCGAGGCGCGGGTGCGGGTGTGGACCGGTGTCCTGGGGGAGCGAGCCCGGTCCTGGCCGGTGCCGGGACTGCCCGGCGCTCCCGAGAGCATGGCCCTCAGCGACGACGGACGCCTGCTGGCGGTCGTCACGGGCGACGGCTCGGTGACGCTGTACGACCTGCGGCGCCGCAAGGCCCTGTGGACCGGGCCGACCGACGGCACGGCCGACACGCTCGCACTGGACTTCTCCGACGACGCGAGCCGCGTCATGCGGGTGGGGGTCGGCTTCGCGGCGGACGGCGAGAGCCGGCGCTGGTCGGCCGACGTCTGGGAGACGGCCGACGGGGGACCGGTGTCCGTCGTGGACCGGGGCGCCGCCCCGCAGGACGCCGCCCTGGTCGGGGACGGGAACGCGGTCGTCCACCTGAGCGCGTCCGATTCCGGCCCGGCCACCGCGACCGTGCGCGAGCTGGGTACCGGGAAGCTCCTCGACACGATCCCGCGGGCGGCCATGCTCGTCGAGCGCGGCGCGGGCGTCCTGGTCGACCGCGCCTTCCAGCGGTACGCGTCGCGCTCCCTGACCGGGTCCGGCGCCGCCGGCCCCGTTCTCGTGGCCCGGAGACCGGACGCCGTCGATCCCGGCGGACACCATCTGGTGGACCGCTCGGACGACGCCGTGATCCGGGTGACGGACCTCAGGACCGGACTGCGTCACCGGGCGCCCGGCTGGCGCGGCTCGATGGAGCCGAGCGGACGTCCCGCCGTCGTCTCCGGGCCCGGGGGAGTGCCCCACCTCCTGCTCGCCGTGGGAACGGAACTGCTCGTGCTGCGGACGGCCCCGGAGCCCCGGACACCGCTGCCGAGCCCGGACGACGGCACCGTCTCGCGCAGCATGGGCACCTATGCGCGCAGCACCGACGGCCGGTTCCACGCCCGGACGGAGGCGACGGAAGCGGACGACCAGGGGTACACGGCCTGGCTGACGGTGGCCCGCACCGGTGAGGAACTGTCGGCGGAACCCATCGCGCTGCCCGAGTGGGACAACCGCGACACCGGCCCCCCGCACGGGTTCTTCACCGCGGACAGCCGCCACATCGTCCTCTGGTACGACGACCACGACACGCTGTCCGTGCGTACCGCCGGCCGGGGCGCCCACGAACGCACCCAGCCGTTCTCCAGCGCCGTCCTGTTCGCCGCCCCCTTGTACGGCAGCAAGATCGCGGTGCTGACCCGCGAGGAGCTGATCCTCTACGACGTCGCTTCGGGCGGGCGCGAGCAGGTGGCCGACCGGCCCTGCGGTGCTTCCGCCGGCGAATGTCCGGGATTCGCGGTACGTCCCTCGCATCCGCACGAGGTGGCGCTCGCCGACACGGAGGGCGGGCTCACCCTGTGGCACGTCGACGACGCGAAGGGAACCCGGATCGCCGGGGTCAGGGTGGCCACCGACAGCTACCGCGTGCCCCTGGCCTTCGCGCCGCGCGGCGACCTGCTCGCCGTACCGCTGGACAGCAGGACGGTCGTCCGGCGTGATGTGACCAGCGGTGGTGTCGTGGGGAGGGCCATCGAGGGAGGTGACTCCCCGCAGGTGGTGGCGCTCGCCGACGACGGAACGCTGCTGAGGAGTCAGGGGACGGGCGTGGAGGTGTGGCGCCCCCAGGACGAGGAGGAGCCGCATGTGACCCTGCCCTTCGGCCCTGGGGAGATCGACGTGCGCCTCGATCGCGACCGTCTGGTCTCCCGGCATGAGGACGGCGAACTGAGCGTCCCGCTCGATCCGGAGACCTGGCACCGCTCCCTGTGCCGCCACTGGCCCGGCGCCTACACCGAGGCCGAGAGGGTCGTGCTCACGCGCGAGGGGGCCGTCACGGACTCTCCTTGTCCGTGACGGCCCCCTCGGTCAGGGCCTGAGGTCAGGCCATGATCAGGTAGATGCCGTAGCCGATGGCCGCCGCGCAGGCCGCGAAGCACGCGTACGCGCCGGTGACCGCGAGGGCCGCGGAGCCGCCCTGCGCCTGGGCCCGCTCCTGGCGGGACAGGCCGACGATGCCGAGGGTGAACAGGCCGACGAGGGCCACGGTGACCACGAGACTGACGCCGAAGACGGAGCCGAGGGCCGCCCAGTCGATCTTCATGCTGCTGATTCCTTACAACCTGGGTGGGGGGTCAGACCGCGGCCTTGGGGGCGGCCGGGTCGGCGCTCGCCGGAGCGGGGATGGTGGCCGCCAGCTCCTCGGCCACGGCGGCCGTGGGCGGCGGGGTGACGGCGGCCATCGCGGTGGTGACCACGCCGGCCGGCTCCTCGTCGGTGTCGTTGACGTTGGTGTGGTCGACGACCTCGCGGCGCGAGATCTTCCAGATGGCGGCGCTGGAGACGACCAGGAAGACGGCCACCAGCGCGGTGCCCCAGTCGCCGAAGCCGGTGACGTACTCGGCGAGCGCGCCGACCAGCGCGGCGGCCGGCAGGGTCAGACCCCAGGCGACGAACATCCGGGTCGCGGTGGACCAGCGGACCACACCGCCCTTGCGGCCCAGGCCCGCGCCCATCACGGCGCCGGAGACCGAGTGCGTGGTGGAGAGCGAGAAGCCCAGGTGGGAGGAGGCCAGGATGACCGTCGCGGCGCTGGTCTGGGCGGCGAAGCCCTGCTGCGGCTGGAGGTCGGTCAGGCCCTTGCCCATGGTGCGGATGATGCGCCAGCCGCCGAGGTAGGTGCCGAGCGCGATGGCCAGGCCCGCGGAGACGATGACCCACATGGGCGGGTCCGAGTCGGGGGCGAGGGCGCCGCCGGCGACCAGGGCGAGAGTGATGATGCCCATCGTCTTCTGGGCGTCGTTGGTGCCGTGGGCCAGCGAGACCAGGCCCGCCGAGGCGATCTGGCCGGCGCGGTAGCCCTTGGCCGACGCCTTGTCCTCGGCCTTCTTGCCCAGGCTGTAGGTGAGCCGCGTGGCGAACATCGCCGCGATGCCCGCGACCAGCGGGGCCGCGATCGCCGGGATCAGCACCTTGGTGACCAGCGCGTCACCGTGGACGGCACCGAAGCCGGCCGAGGCGACGGTCGCACCGATCAGACCGCCCATCAGGGCGTGCGACGAGGAGGACGGCAGACCGACGAGCCAGGTCAGCAGGTTCCAGAGGATCGCGCCCACCAAGGCGGCGAAGATGACCTCCGGACGGATGCCTGATTCGTCGACCAGACCCTTGGAGATCGTGTTGGCGACCTCCACGGAGAGGAAAGCACCCACAAGGTTGAGGACGGCGGACATGGCCACCGCGACCTTGGGCTTGAGCGCACCGGTCGAGATGGTGGTGGCCATCGCGTTGGCGGTGTCGTGAAAACCGTTCGTGAAATCGAACGCGAGTGCGGTTACCACCACAATCGCGAGGATCAGTGAGAGGTTTTCCATTTACCCAGGCAATCGTTCGAAGGTCGTTGGCTCGTCGAACGTAGGTAACCCAGGTGAACGCCAGGTGAACTGGGCAGGGCATGAGGGTGTCCATAACAGGCGGCCGCGCCTCCGTGCACCGCACGTCGGCCCCCGGATTCCGGGCCCGAGGCCGCTCGCGGCCCCCTCGTGAACCGCTCGAACCATGCCCGGGGACGGCTGCAGATTCACCGAAGAGATCCTGGTCACCCGCAGGAGTTCCGCCGGGGTCGAGCCGCCCTCGTGCCGTGCCGGCGTCGCCCCGCCTGGCAGGATCACGGCATGGCCGAGCAGCGCGGGAACCAGCGGGAGAAACGGGACGTACCGGACGCGGGGGAGGGGGTGCGGGCGCGCCCGCGGTCCGCGGAGGTCGAGGCGGCCTGGGCCGACCTCGTGGACACGGCCCGCCGCACCGTCGCCGACGGACTCGTCGTCGGCACCTCGGGCAACGTCTCCGTACGCGTCGGCGACACCGTGCTGGTCACCCCCTCGGGCGTGCCCTACGACCGGCTCACGCCGGACGACGTCACGGGCGTCGACCTCGCGGGGCGCCAGGTCCTCGGCACCCTCGTCCCCACCAGCGAGCTGCCCATGCACCTGGCGGTCTACCGCACCACCGACGCCCGGGCGATCGTCCACACCCACGCCGTGCACGCCACGGCCGTCTCGACCCTCGTCCCCGAGCTGCCCCTGATCCACTACATGGCCGCGGCCCTGGGCGGCCCCGTCCGCGTCGCCCCCTACGCGACCTACGGCACGGAGGAACTGGCCGCCCACATGCTCCGCGCCCTCACCGACCGCACGGCCTGCCTCCTCCAGAACCACGGCACCATCGCCTACGGCGCCACCCTTGCCCAGGCGTACGACCGCACCGCCCAGCTCGAATGGATGTGCCGCCTCTGGCTCACCGCCTCCGCCGTCCCCGGCCACACCCCCACCCTCCTCACCCCCGCCCAGCTCACCGACGTGACAGAACGCCTCCGGACCTACGGCCAGCCCCGGTAACCCCCCCCGCAACCCCACGGCCCCCTCCTTCACAGTCGATGCCGGCCCACCCCACCGCTCCGCGGGCCCTCTTCCGGCACCCGCGCCTCAAACGCCCCCGCCCGCTGGCCGCGCGGCGCCCGCGCCCCGACACTGAACCCGTGCGCACTGTCAAAGCGACGGCCGCCGCCGTCACCGTTGCCCTGGCAGCCGGCGTGGCCGGTGTCGCCGCAGGACGCCTCGCCAGCGACGCCGCGCTGAAGACGCCGCCCGGCCGACCCCTGCCCACGGAGCCGAGACTCACCGTGCACGGCACGGCGGCCGGCCGGATCACCCTGACCCGCGACTTCGCCTCCCTGCGCCCGGGGACGTACGGCCTGTCCGGACACGGCAGCCACGCCGTGGTCGGCCCCGTCCTGGACGCCGCCCCCCACCCCGCCGACACCGTCGTACGCCGCCTGGAACGCGTCACCCACGGCACCCTGGAACCCGGCGACCACGTCTGGCTCACCCCCAACGTGCACATCGGCGACCCCGCGAGCGCCCTCGGCCTGGACCACGCCGACATCGACGTCCCCGGCGAGCTCGGCGCCCTGCCCGCCTGGTTCGTCCCCGGCGCCCGCGACACCTGGGTGATCGCCGTGCACGGCCTCGGCACCACCCGCGAACTCGCCATGAACGTCATGGGCTTCCTGCACCGCCTGCGCTTCCCCCTCCTCGCCCTCGCCTACCGCGGCGACCTCGGCGCCCCCCGCTCCCGCGACGGCCTCAACCACCTCGGCGAGACCGAGTGGCGGGACGTCGACGCCGCCATCCGCTACGCCGTGCGCTACGGCGCCCAGCGCGTCGTCCTGCACGGCTGGTCCACCGGCGCCGCGATGTGCCTGCACACGGCGGCCCGCTCCGCCGTCCGCGACCGCATCCGCGGCCTGGTGCTGGACTCCCCGGTCCTGGACTGGCAGACCACCCTGCGCGCCCTCGCCGCGGCCCGCCGCACCCCCGGCGCCCTGCTGCCACTGGCCGTCCGCGCCGCCCAGGGCCGCACCGGCCTGCACGGCGACCCCGGCCGCAGCACCGCCGAGGCCGACAGCCTCACCGTGCCGACCCTGATCTTCCACGGCCCCGGCGACACCGTGGCCCCCTGGACCCTCTCCCGGCGCCTCGCCGACCGGCGCCCCGGCCAGGTCTCCCTCCACACCGTCCCGGACGCCCCGCACGGCGCCATGTGGAACCCCGACCCCGCCGCCTACCAGGAAGCCCTCCGCCGCTTCCTCACCCCTCTCATGTGAACCCGCCCCAGCCGCTCCGCACCGGTCGCCGACGTTCCGTTTAACCCCGTACCACTGGCCGGTTCCCCCCTGGTCATCGCCTCCCTCACCCGGTGCATTGGCCAGTCCCGTCGCCCGCCGTGACATTCCGTTTGGGTTTTCGGAGCGTCAACCGGAAGACTGCACCCGTGACGTCCCGTATCCCGCGCGACTCCAGGCTTCGACTCGTCCGCCCACGACCCCTGGCCGCCGCCCCCCGAGCGATGGACCAGCGGCGCCCGCGCCGCCCCGCACCCCGGCCTCCCGAGGGCACCCCGGCGCCCTCGGAACTGGCCGGAATGGCACGCGCCCAGCTGGCCGGCGCCGTGCGCGTGGCCCGCTGGGCCGACGCCGTGCTGCGCCCCGGCCGGATCGGTGCCCCCGACGGCAAGGCCACCCTGTCCGACACCACCGCCGAACGGGCCGCGGCCGACCTCGGCCTGACCCCCGCTCAGGTCCGCACCGACTGGGACACCGCCCGGCTCGCCGGACTCGTCGAGGTGCACGGCGACAGCGCCCGCCCCGGCTGGCGGCTGCGCGCCTGGGACCGCGACGACAGCGCCGTCCTGCGCGGCTGGGTCGCCCTCTTCGACGCCTGGTCGCTCGCCCACCCGGAACCCGCCGGACACGAGCCCGCAGCCGTCGCCGAGGTCGTCTCGGCCATGCCCCAGGTGCTCTCCTTCCTCCAGCTCTCCGCCGGCCCCGTGCCCGTGCCCCAGCTCCTGGACCTGCTCGACCAGCGGGTCACCGAACTGCGCACCGAACGCTGCGAGATCCCCTACGCCCCACCCGCCGCCCAGCACCCCTACGACGAGGCACTGCGCGCCGCCCCGTTCGAGCCGCAGCCGGTGGAGCCCCCCGAGGACACCCCCCTCGCCCCCCTCCTCGACTGGGCCCTGCACGCCCTCGCCTGCGTCGGCGCCCTCACCTACGACGCCGCCCAGGCCACCCTCACCCCGCTCGGCAGCTGGGCGGTGTGGGTCAAGCTGGAGCAGATCTGCGTCGCCGCGCAGAGCCCCGCCGGCAACATCGAGGCATCCGCCGAGGCGATGCTGCGCGGCTGCGCCCAGCTGCGCCCCAACGCCGCCCGCGCCGAGTACCGCGCCTGGCTGGCCGCCCGGCCCGTCGGCAGCGCCGTCACCGAGCTCATCGCCGCCGCCCGTGGCGAGGACGCCCTGCTGCGCGGCCTGGCCTTCGAGGCGCTGCGCGTCGTCGGCGCCCCCGCCGAGCCCGACGTACGCGCCGTGCTCGACGAGCCGACCCTGCGTCCCTACGCCCTGCTGTGGCTGGCCGAGCACGACGGCACCGACCCCGAGGACGCGCACGAGGTCCTCACCCGTGAAGAGGCCACCTGGCTGTGGGTGGACACCGCCGCCGCCGTCGCCGACCACGGCGAGGCCCCGATGCTGGTGCGCCACCTGGAGTCGGCGGTGCAGCCCACGGTCCCCGCGCTGCTCGACGAGGTGCGCGCGGTCGGCCATCCCCGCACCGTGCAGGTCCTGGTCGCGCTCGCCGCGGCCCACCCCGACCCGGCCCTGGCCAAGGCGGTGCGCCGCGCGGCCTTCCAGGTTCACACCGGGGGCCTGTGAGGGCGGCTCAGCCGCCTATCGCGGGGGCGTACGTGCCGAAGCTCCAGATGTTGCCCTCGGCGTCCCGGGCCATGTAGTCCCGTGAGCCGTAGTCCTGGTCCGTCGGGGGCATCAGGATCTCCACGCCGTGCTCCACCGCCCGCCGGTGGTGTGCGTCGACATCGTCCACGACGACGTACACCCCGGCCGGGCCGGCGCTCTTCATCGCGCCGTCGAAGACGCCGCCGCGGCCCTTGGAGCCGATCATCACCGCGCCGTTGCCCTGGACCAGCTCGGCGTGCATCACCGTGCCGTCCTCGCTCTCGTACAGCGACAGCTCCGTGAAGCCCAGGCCCTCCGTGAGCTGCCGGATCGCCGCCTTCGCGTCGGCGTACAGCACCGTCGGATAGATGCTCGGAGCACCCCCGCTCGTGCCTGCCATGCCGATCACACCCTTCATCGTCGAGTCGGGATCAAGCCGGAAGAATCACCTGCTGCTCAGTCTCGCAGCCACCACTGACAACGCCCTGCCGACGCCGCACCCGCCCGCTCCACGGCCCTGCCGTCGCCCGCTGCCACTGCTCTGCCGACGCCCGCCGCCCCTTGCTGCCACTG
This sequence comes from Streptomyces sp. enrichment culture, assembly GCF_964272895.1. GTDB lineage: Bacteria > Actinomycetota > Actinomycetes > Streptomycetales > Streptomycetaceae > Streptomyces. Next base: position 1,690,118 of record NZ_OZ186832.1, on the reverse strand, counting down.
CTCTGCCGACGCCCGCCGCCCCTTGCTGCCACTGCTCTGCCGTCGCCCGCCGCCCCTTGCTGCCACTGCTCTGCCGTCGCCCGCCGCCGCTGGCTGCCGCGGCTCTGCCGTCGCCCGCCGTAACCGCCCCGCCGACGCCCGCTGTCGCCGCCCGCTCCCGCCGCCCCGCCGACGCCCGCTTCCCCCGCCCCCACTTCCCTGCCGACGCCCGTCCCCACCCCCCGGCGCCGCCCGCCGCCCTCCGCCGCCCGCCACCCTCCCGCTCCCCCCAACTCCTCCCCGCCCCCGCAGCCGCCCCGCTCACCGGAACGTGTTGCACCGCCCCATGTCCCCGCTGCGATACCCCTCCTGGAACCACTGCTGCCGCTGTGCCGCGGACCCGTGGGTCCAGTTCTCCGGCGTCACCCGCCCCTGGAACCGCTCCTGGATCCGGTCGTCGCCCACGGCCGCCGCCGCGTCCATGCCGTCGCGGATGTCCGCCTCGGTCAGCCCGCTGATCAACGGCCGCCCGGTCGACTCGTCCGGCGTCGTCGTCGCATGGTGTGCCCACACCCCCGCGTAGCAGTCGGCCTGCAGCTCCACCCGCACCGCGTTGCTGTCGGCGCCCGTGCGCCCGTCCTGCGCCCGCCGCAGGGTGCCCATCAGGTCCTGCACGTGATGCCCGTACTCGTGCGCCACCACGTACGCCTGCGCGAACGGCCCGCCGCTGGAGCCGAACTTCGTGCGCAGCTCCTCGAAGAAGCCCAGGTCGAGATAGACCTTCCGGTCGCCGGGACAGTAGAACGGCCCCACCGCTGAGGTCGCCGCGCCGCACGCCGTGCCCACCCGCTGGGAGAAGAAGACGGTGGGGGAGCGCGAGTAGCTCCCGGACCGGCGCTGGAACTCCTGGTCCCAGAAGTCCTGCACGCTGTTGACCACGGCGACGGTCCGGCAGTCCTCCCGGCTGTTCGCGTCCTGCCCGGTACGGCAGCTCTGCTGCACCTGGGCCAGCGAGGACGCGGTCGGCGCGGGCTCCTCCGAGCCGGAGGACAGCCCCAGCTGGTCCGGGCCGACCCCCAGGAACAGCGCGAGCAGCAGCGCGATCAGCCCGGCGATCCCGCCGCCCACCGTCGCCCTCCCGCCGGGGATCCGGCTCCCGCGCACGTCCTGCACCTCTGAGGTGTCCAGCCGGGCGTCGTCGTCGAACTGCATGGGGCACCGTCCTCGGCCTCGCCCCCCTGATCGCTGACGCCATCCTCACCCGGCGAACGCGGGAAAACCGGTTGCATGGGCCCGTTAGACTGAATCCCATGGCCATTCTCCTCGCGCATTAGACGGCGGGAACGCCCGCCCGTCGCCGCCCCCGCTGGGCGCGCCACGCGCGGCAGCCACGCTCCGCCCGTCCCGCCAACCCTTCCGCCCTGGAGTCTGTCCGTGATCTCCGCCTCCGGTATCGAGCTGCGCGCCGGTGCGCGCGTCCTCCTCGAGAACGCCACCTTCCGTGTCGCCAAGGGCGACCGCATCGGCCTGGTCGGCCGCAACGGCGCCGGCAAGACCACCCTCACCAAGTGCCTCGCCGGCGAGGGCATGCCCGCAGCCGGCACCATCACCCGCTCCGGCGAGGTCGGCTACCTCCCGCAGGACCCCCGCACCGGCGACCTGGACATCCTCGCCCGCGACCGCATCCTCTCCGCCCGCGGCCTCGACGTACTGATCCGCAAGATGCGCGAGAACGAGGAGCGGATCGCGGGCGGCAAGGGCGCCACCCGCGAGAAGGCGATGAGGCAGTACGAGCGCCAGGAGACGGAGTTCCTCACCAAGGGCGGGTACGCCGCCGAGGCCGAGGCCGCCACCATCGCCGCCGCGCTCAACCTGCCCGACCGCGTGCTCGGCCAGCCCCTGCACACGCTCTCCGGCGGTCAGCGCCGCCGTATCGAGCTGGCCCGCATCCTGTTCTCCGACGCGGACACCCTGCTGCTCGACGAGCCCACCAACCACCTCGACGCCGACTCGATCGTCTGGCTGCGCGACTACCTCAAGACGTACCGCGGCGGCTTCATCGTGATCTCCCACGACGTCGACCTGGTCGAGACGGTCGTCAACAAGGTGTTCTACCTGGACGCCAACCGCTCCACGATCGACATCTACAACATGGGCTGGAAGCTGTACCAGCAGCAGCGCGAGGCCGACGAGAAGCGCCGCAGGCGCGAGCGGCAGAACGCCGAGAAGAAGGCCGCCGCGCTCAACGCCCAGGCCGACAAGATGCGGGCCAAGGCCACCAAGACGGTCGCCGCGCAGAACATGGCCCGCCGCGCCGAGAAGCTGCTCTCCGGCCTGGAGGAGGTCCGCCAGTCCGACAAGGTCGCCAAGCTCCGCTTCCCGGAGCCCGCGCCCTGCGGCAGGACCCCGCTGACGGCCGAGGGCCTGTCGAAGTCGTACGGCTCCCTGGAGATCTTCACCGACGTCGACCTGGCCATCGACAAGGGCTCGCGGGTCGTCATCCTCGGCCTCAACGGCGCCGGCAAGACCACCCTGCTGCGCCTCCTGGCGGGCGTGGAGCAGCCCGACACCGGCTCGGTCGTCCCCGGCCACGGCCTCAAGCTCGGCTACTACGCCCAGGAGCACGAGACCCTGGACGCCGACCGCACGGTCCTGGAGAACATGCGCTCGGCCGCCCCCGACATGGACCTGGTCGAGGTCCGCAAGGTGCTGGGCTCCTTCCTGTTCTCCGGCGACGACGTCGACAAGCCGGCCGGGGTCCTCTCCGGCGGCGAGAAGACCCGCCTCGCCCTGGCCACCCTGGTCGTCTCCTCGGCGAACGTCCTGCTGCTGGACGAGCCCACCAACAACCTCGACCCGGCCAGCCGCGAGGAGATCCTCGGCGCGCTGCGCACCTACAAGGGCGCGGTCGTGCTGGTCACCCATGACGAAGGCGCCGTCGAGGCGCTCCAGCCGGAGCGGATCATCCTGCTGCCGGACGGTGTGGAGGATCTGTGGGGTTCCGACTACGCGGACCTCGTCGCCCTCGCTTGATCGAATGCGTGATCCACTGAGTATGGATCATTCGGCCCATCGGTGATCCATCATCTGTGTGAGATCTCCTCGTACCGAGGTGCGTCCTACATCGATTTTCCGGCCGAGCCCTTGGCGGACAAGGGCTCGGCCGTGGTGCGTCACTGACCTGGCACTTCGCGGAATTACCCGTTCGGCGGTACGCACACCACCGGGCGGAACCCCGCATTCCGTATGTGTGGACCCGCTCCTGTCGTCACAACCCTGTCGCACAGACCTTGCCGAATGGGTGGCCATGACGGCCGAGAGGGGTGATCATGAGGGGACCAGAGCGCACTTCCCATGAGGAGGCACGGGTGGCCGAGACTCTGAAGAAGGGCAGCCGGGTGACCGGCGCCGCGCGCGACAAGCTCGCGGCAGACCTGAAGAAGAAGTACGACGCCGGTGCGAGCATCCGGGCGTTGGCCGAGGAGACCGGCCGCTCGTATGGCTTCGTGCACCGCATGCTCAGTGAGTCGGGCGTCACGCTTCGTGGGCGTGGCGGAGCGACGAGGGGCAAGAAGGCCGCCTCGGCCTGACCGGTCGGGCGGCCCACGGCGTGACGGTGGCCACCCGGTCGGTTCTACGGTCGGCCGGGTGGTTACTGTGCAGTCACTTACGGATGTCGTCGTACGGCATCCTCTGCTGACCGCACCCATCGGAGGCGCCCCATGGCTTCGCTCGACCCGGTTCTCGACAAGGACGGCGTACGGCTCACCGTCGACGACGCGATCGCCACGGTGACCCTGACCAACCCGGCCAAGCGCAATGCGCAGAGCCCCGCCATGTGGCGGACGCTCGCCGAGGCCGGGCGGTCGCTGCCGGGCTCCGTCCGTGTCGTGGTGCTCCGTGGAGAGGGCAAGTCCTTCTCCGCCGGCCTCGACCGGCAGATGTTCACGCCCGAGGGCATCGAGGGCGAGAAGTCCTTCGTCGACCTCGCGCGCGGCAGCGACACCGAACTGGACGCGGCCATCGCCGAGTTCCAGGAGGGGTTCACCTGGTGGCGGCAGAGCGACATCGTGTCCATCGCCGCCGTCCAGGGCCACGCCATCGGGGCGGGCTTCCAGCTCGCCCTCGCCTGCGACCTGCGAGTCGTCGCCGACGATGTGCAGTTCGCCATGCGCGAGACCAGCCTCGGGCTCGTTCCCGACCTGACGGGTACGCATCCGCTGGTGTCGCTGGTCGGGTACGCCCGTGCGCTGGAGATCTGCGCCACGGGGCGCTTCGTGCTGGCCGAGGAAGCGGTGAGCACCGGGCTGGCCAACCTCGCCGTGCCGTTGGACCAGCTGGACTCGACGGTGCGGGATCTCGCGGCGGCGCTGCTGGCTGCGCCGCGGGACGCGGTCATCGAGACGAAGGCGCTGCTGCGGGGCGCGGCGGACCGGACGTACGAGGACCAGCGTGCCGCCGAGCGTCAGGCGCAGGCTCGCCGTCTGCGTGACCTGGCGGGTCTGGGGGAGTAGTCCGGAGTCCGTGGCGGGCGGCTGCGTTCGTCGCCGGGCGCGGGCCGTGGGTGGCTGGTCGCGCGGTTCCCCGCGCCCCTTGAGGGACGTTCCCGTGCGGTAGGTCAGTCCGCCGCCGTCACCACGACCGCCACCGTGGGGGCGTCCGTCAGCGCGCCCGCCACCGCCGTCCTCACCTCTCGGGCCACCGTCACCGCGCGGTGGCCCGCGCGCACCGCCAGTTCCACGCGGACATGACGGCGGGGGAGCGACGCGGATCCGTCCTGGCGTTCCTCGATGTGGACCGCGCGGCCCAGGCCGCCCAGGGTGCCGGTGAGGCGGGAGACGCCGGGTACGGAGAGGACGGCGGCGGTCACCAGGGAGTCGTCGCCCTGCGCACTCGTGCCGGGGGTGCCGGCGTCCGAGGGCTCCGGCGATGCCCCGTCCGCTTCCCCCAGCCCCGTCACCCGCAGATCCACCTCGGTGACCGTCAGCCCCACCTCGTCGGTCGCGGCCTTCGCCAGTGCCGTGCGCAGGCGGGACGCGGCCGTCGGCAGGGGCTCCGTGCCGCTCGCCGTGAAGTCGGCCGTCACCCGCAGGGGGCCGGGCGGCAGGGCGCTCGGCGGGGGCGGTACGGCGGGTTCGTACGCCTCGTCCGGGCCTGCCGGGGCGATGCGCAGGGGGCCCAGGCGCACGCCGGGCACGCCCGCCACAGCCCGCCTCAGCATGCGCTCCGCCGCACGCTCCGCGATCCACGCGCCGTCGCGCGGTCCGCCCAGGGGCAGCAGTCTGCCCAGCCCGAGCTGGTCCCGTACCACTCGTGTCCACCGATCAGCCGTCATTCCTCCAGCCTGCCGCATCCATGGCGCGCGGCGGCGGAACCGCACTTACGGTGGCAGAAGGACGACGACCGAAAAGGACGTACGGCGATGACCGAGACGACCCGGACGCAGACCACCGAGGGCGAGAACGAGCCGTCGGTACAGACACGCAAGGCCGCCCGGCGCGGCGGGGGAGACCCCGGCACCCGGGGGCGTACCACCATCGCCGACGGCGTGGTGGAGAAGATCGCGGGACTGGCGGCCCGCGACGTCGTCGGTGTTCACGCGATGGGCAGCGGCATCAGCCGCACCTTCGGCGCGGTGCGCGACCGGGTGCCCGGCGGCGGCGCCAAGTCGGTGACCCGCGGCGTCAAAGCCGAGGTCGGCGAGGTGCAGACCGCCCTGGACCTGGAGATCGTGGTCGAGTACGGCTACGCGATCGCCGATGTCGCCCGCGAGGTGCGCGAGAACGTCGTCGCGGCGGTCGAGCGGATGACCGGCCTGGAAGTGGTCGAGGTGAACATCGCGGTCAGCGACGTGAAGCTGCCCGACGAGGAGGAAGAGGAACCGGAGCCCCGGATCCAGTGACGCACGGCCGGCCGGACAACCGCACACCTGAGGGGAGCGCACCATGAGCATGGCCTTGGTCGGCCTGATCGCCGGAATGACGCTGGGCTTCGCCGGATACTTCGGTGGCTTCGGCGCCTTCCTGCTCGTCGCCGCGCTGGGAGCGGTCGGCTTCGCCGCCGGACGGTTCCTGGAGGGCGACTACGAGCTGGGCGACTTCTTCCGTCCCCGTGACGAACGCCGGCGGTGACCCGCGTGACCGAAGGAACCGGTGAGCTCGGCAGGCCGCTCGCCGTCGTTCCGGCGGGCGAACGCGGTGCGACGCGGATCGCCGACCGGGTCGTCGCGAAGATCGCCGCGCAGGCGGCCCGCGAGGTCCTGGGCCCGCTGCCGGCGGAGGCCGCCCGCCCGCACGCGAGCGTCGCCGTGCGCCAGGCGCGCACCCCCGGCCACGAGGGCCAGGACGCGGCGCACATCCACGTCCACCTCGAACTCGACTACCCGACCGACCTCGGCGCCCGCTGCCGCTCGGTGCGTCGTCATGTCGCCGAACGGGTGGGCGCCCTGGTGGGGATGAGAGTCCCCGAGGTGGCCGTCCACGTCGAGCGGCTGCACCTGGCGGCCGCGCAGGGCGCGGCACAGGGGAGGACGCGATGAGCGAACCCCACGACGAGGGCGAGCGGACCACCCGGCGCATGCCGGTCCTGGACAAGCCCCCCGCCGAACCGGACCCGCCACCGGTCCCGCTGGCCACCTACGAGCCCCGCACCCACCGCTTCTGGTCGGCCCGGCGCGTCCCCGCCGCCCTCACCGCCCTGCTGCTGCTCGGGGTCACGGGCGTCTTCCTCTACGACATCGCCGCCGTCCGCGCCGGGCGCCCGGGCATGCGCTGGCGACGCGAACTCGCCCACCAGCTGGCCCAGCGTCCCCTGGACGACACCTGGGTCCTCGTCGGCGCGGGTGTGGCGGCGGCCCTCGGGCTGTGGCTGATCGTCCTCGCCGTCACCCCCGGACTGCGCGCCCTGCTGCCCATGCGGCGCACCGACCCCGACGTCCGTGCAGCACTGGACCGGGCCGCCGCCGCGATGGTGCTGCGCGACCGCGCCATGGAGGTCGCGGGTGTGCAGTCCGTCCGGGTGCGCGCGGGCCGCCGGCGCGCCGATGTCCGCGCGGTCTCGCACTTCCGCGCACTGGACGACGTACGACAGGACCTGGACGCCGTACTCGCAGAGGCCGTACGCGCCCTCGGCCTCGCCCGGCCGCTCGCGCTGTCGGTCCATGTGCGGCGCCCCGGACGGAAGGGGTAGGCCGGTGCGTGTGACCGTCAACCGGGTGCTGCTGGCCCTGACCGGGCTCGCCCTGCTCGTCCTCGGCGGCTCGGTGCTCGCCGTCGGCCTCGGGGCCCCGGCGCCGTCCTGGTGGATCCACGACGGCCGCCACGACGTGCTCCTGGACCAGGCCGAGCGCACCCGCTGGCGCGACGACGCCTGGTGGTGGCCCACCGTCATCGCCGTCCTCGCCGTCCTGCTGATCCTCGCGCTGTGGTGGCTCACCGCGGTGCTGCGCCGCCGCAGGCTGGCCGAGGTCCTGGTCGACACGGGCGACGGCGCGGGCGCCCAGCTGCGGGGCGGGGCCCTCCAGTCCGTCGTCCGGGCGGAGGCGTCGGCCCTGGACGGTGTCTCCAGGGCCCACGTCCGTCTCAAGGGCCGCCCTAACGCCCCCTCGGCGAGGATCCGCCTCGTCCTGGAACCCCACGCGGCCCCGGCGACGACCCTCGACGAGCTGACCACCGGGACCCTGACCCACGCCAAGGACTCGGCCCGCCTGGACGCACTGCCGGCGGTGATCCGCATGAGCTCGGCCCGGCACAAAGCGGAACGGGTCAGTTAGGACACGTGACGCCGCGCCAGAGCCGTGACGCCGCGCCAGAACCGTGACGCCACGCCGGAATCGTGACGCCGCGTCAGAACCCGTGCCGGAACCCGCCGTCGACCGGAACCATGATCCCGGTCAGATAGGAAGCGGCCGGCGACAGCAGGAACGCCGCCGTCCGCCCGAACTCCTCCGGCGTCCCGTACCGCCGAAGAGGAATCCGCGCCTCGTTCGCCGCCCGAGTGGCCTCGGGATCCGCCGACAGCGCGTCCAGCTCCCGCACCCGGTCCGTGTCGATCCGCGCCGGCAGCAGCCCGACGACCCGGATGCCCCGCGGCCCCAGCTCGTCCGCCAGCGACTTGGCGAACCCGGCGAGCCCGGGCCGCAGCCCGTTGGAGATCGTCAGCCCCGGAATCGGCTCGTGCACCGACCCGGACAGCACGAACCCGATGACACCCCCGTCCTCCAGCTCGGCCGCCGCCGCGCGAGCGAGCCGCACCGCCCCGAGGAACACCGACTCGAACGCCGCCTGCCACTGCTCGTCCGTGGTGTCGGCGACGAACCCCGGCGGCGGGCCGCCCACGCTCACCAGCACCCCGTCGAACCGCCCGAAACGCTCACGGGCCGCCCCGATCAGCCGCGCGGGCGCCTCGGGGTCGGCGTTGTCCACGCCCACACCGACGGCGTCCGGCCCCAGCTCGGCGGCCGCGTCGAGCGCCCGCTTCTCGTCCCGCCCGGTCAGCACGACCTTCGCCCCGTCGGCCACCAGCTCGCGCGCGACCGCGTTGCCGAGCCCGCGCGTGGCGCCGGTGACGACGTACACCCGGTCCTTCAGTCCAAGATCCATGGCCCTATCCTGCCCCCTCGTTCCCGAACAGGGCGAGGGCGGTGTTCACGAGAGCGATGTGGCTGAACGCCTGCGGGAAGTTGCCCAGCTGGCGGCCGGACTCCGGCTCGTACTCCTCCGCCAGCAGGCCCACGTCGTTGGTGAGGCCGACCAGCCGCTCGAACAGCTCGCGGGCCTGCGTCTCGCGGCCCGTCAGATGCAGCGCGTGGGCGAGCCAGAAGGAGCAGGCGAGGAAGGTGCCCTCGCCACCGGGCAGACCGTCGACGGCGGAGCCGTCGGTGCTGTAGCGGTGCAGGAAGCCGTCGTGGCTCAGTTCCGCGCGGATCGCGTCGACCGTGCCGACCACGCGCGGGTCGTCGGGCGGCAGGAAGCCGACCTGCGGGATGAGCAGCAGCGCGGCGTCCAGCTCGCGCGAGCCGTAGGACTGGGTGAAGGTGTTGCGCGCCGGGTCGTAGCCCTTCTCGCACACCTCGCGGTGCACGTCCTCGCGCATCGCGCGCCAGCCCTCCAGGTTGCCGCCGAGCTCCGGATGCTCCTCCAGCGCGCGCACCGCGCGGTCCGCGGCCACCCAGACCATCACCTTGGAGTGCACGAAGTGGCGGCGCCCGCCGCGCACCTCCCACAGGCCCTCGTCCGGCTGCCGCCAGTTCCGGCGCAGCCACTCCATCAGGGCGGCCTGGAGGGACCAGGAGTGCGGCTCGGCCGGCAGCCCCGCCCGCCGGGCCAGCGACAGGGTGTCCATGACCTCGCCGTACACATCGAGCTGGAGCTGGCGCACGGCGGCGTTGCCGATCCGCACCGGCCGCGAGCCGCCGTAGCCGGACAGCCAGGGCACCTCCAGCTCGGGCAGCCGGCGCTCGCCCGCCACGCCGTACATGATCTGCAGGTCCGCCGGGTCGCCCGCGACCGCGCGCAGCAGCCACTCGCGCCACGCCTCGGCCTCCTCGAGGTAGCCGGCGGCCAGCAGGGAGCCGAGGGTGAGGGTGGAGTCGCGCAGCCAGCAGTAGCGGTAGTCCCAGTTGCGCACCCCGCCCAGCTCCTCGGGCAGGGAGGTGGTGGGGGCGGCGACGATGCCGCCGGTCGGCTGGTAGGTGAGGGCCTTCAGGGTGATGAGGGAGCGCACCACCGTGTCCCGGTGCGGGCCGTCGTAGCGGCAGCGCGCGGACCACGCCCGCCAGTCGGCGACGCTCGCCTCCAGCGCCTCGTACGGGTCGATCAGCGGCGGGCGTTCCTGGTGCGAGGGGTGCCAGGTCATGACGAAGGCGACCTTCTCGCCCTCCTCGACGGTGAACTCGGCGTGCGTGGCGAAGTCCGCGCCCCAGGTGCGCACCGGCGGCTCGCTGCGCAGCCACACCGCGTCCGGCCCGGCCACCGCCACCCGGTGGCCCCCGCTGTTGCGCACCCACGGCACGATCGAGCCGTAGTCGAAGCGGAGCCGGAGCGTGCTGTGCACCGTGACGCGGCCGCGCAGGCCCTCGACGATGCGTACGACGTCGGGGGCGCGGTCCCGCTGCGGCATCAGGTCGGTGACCCGCACGGTGCCCTCGTCCGTCTCCCACTCGGTGTCGAGCACCAGGGTGCCGGGCCGGTAGGCGCGGCGCGCGCATCTGCGGGCCCCCTTCGGCGCGATCCGCCAGTGCCCGTCGTCCTCGGCCCCCAGCAGCCGCGCGAAGCAGGAGCCCGAGTCGAACCGGGGGAGACACAGCCAGTCGACGGAGCCGTCCCGACCGATCAGCGCCACGGTCTGCTCGTCGCCGATCACGGCGTAGTCCTCGATGCGGTGATGCACGGAGTGCGGGTTCCCGGCGAACGGGGGAGGCAATCCGGCGCGGGGCTGTGCGAGTGACGGGGCGGTACGGGGGCCCGCCGCGACCTCTTCGGGGCTTCGGACCCTGCCGGTTCCGCCCGCCCCTGCGGGCTTCGGACCCTGCGGTTCCGCCCGCCCCTGCGGGGCTTCAGGCCCTCGCCGGCTCGGTGGCTTCAGACCCCCGCCGGCTCCGCCTGCGCCGGCTCCGCGCGGGCGGCCTCCCGGCGCTCGCGCAGCTCACGGCGGACCAGGACCGTCCAGCCCACGGGGACGCCCGCGGCGAACAGCCACCACTGGACGGCGTACGCCAGATGCGCCCCGATCTCGTCGTGCGAGGGGGCGGGGATCAGCTGGGGGGTCTCGCCGCGCGGCTCGGGGGAGACCAGCTCGACGTAGCCGCCGAGCACGGGCTCGCCGAGCCGGCGTTCCGCCTGCTCGCTGCTGATCAGCATGACCTGGCGGTCCGGCAGGCCCTCGCGGTCCTTGATGCCGCTCTTCGCGGTCGTCTCGTCGGGCATCAGCCGCCCGGTGACGGTGATCTCACCCTTCGGCGGGGCCGGGATCTCGGGAAACTCGGTCTGCGCGCCGTTCGCCGGGATCCAGCCCCGGTTGACCAGCAGGACCTTGCCGTCGGTCAGGACGAACGGCGTCAGGACGTGGAAGCCCACCTTCTCGTCCGCGTTGACACGGCGGCGGACGACGACCTCGCGGGCCGTGTCGAAGCGGCCGGTGGCCGTCACCCGGCGGTAGCGGTCCGCGTCCTTCACCTCGGCGCCCGGGGAGGTCAGCGACTCCGCCGGCACCGGCTTGGCGGCGAGCGAGTCCGCGATGACCCCGTTCAGCTCGACCCGGCGCTCATGGCGGTGCAGCTGCCAGAAGCCCAGCTCGATCATCGTCGGGACGAGCGCGACAGCGACGAGGGTGAGAATCACCCACTGCCGGGACAAGAGGAAGCGGAACACCCCACGACCGTACATCGCGGGTCGCGGGGTGTTTCCGGGAGGGGGGCCTCACGGGCTTTTGCAGGGCCACGCCGGGCCTCCCAGGGGTCAGACCCGGTCGACGATGCCCACCTGCCCCTCTGCCGCCCGGGCGCAGTGCGCACCGCAGTACCAGCGGCCCTCGACCTCGACGCCCTGGCCGATGATCTGCACCCGGCAGTGCTCGCAGATGGGGGCCATGCGGTGGATCGCGCAGGAGAAGCAGTCGAAGACATGCACCGCGCCCTGCGCGTGGATCTCGAAGGTCATTCCGTAGTCATTGCCGCATACTTCGCATCTCGCCATGCGCCACAGGGTGAGCCGTCACCGCCACGCGGGCGAGCGGGCGCCGGGCGAGTCGCCCGGCAATCACCCGTCCGTACGGTCACCGCCCCCGCGGGGCTCCTCGGCCGGCTCCACGTCCCGCAGCAGCTGCCCGAACGCCGCCTCGTCGACCACCGGTGTGCCGTACTGGCGGGCCTTGAGCACCTTGGAGGTGGCGGAGCCGGGGTCGTTGGTGACGAGCAGGCTGGTGAGCCGGGAGACGCTGGTGGCCACATGCAGCCCGGCCTCGATCGCGCGGTCCTCCAGCAGCTCGCGTTCGACCGACGTGTCCCCCGAAAAGGCGACGCGCATGCCCTGCTTGAGCCTTTTGCCCTCTTCGTACCGGCCGGGGTTGGGGTACGGGCAGGCGGGCCGCTTGCGGGAGGGACGCCAACTGGTGGCCCGGTAGCCGCCGTAGCCGCCCGGCTGCTGCCCGATGCGCGCAGCGGGCCGGTCGGTCCACTCCGTCAGCGGCCGGCACTCCTGGAGCGGCAGCCGCACACGGCCCTCGGCCGCGGCCCGCAGACTCGGCCGGAACGCCTCCGCCAGCACCCGAGCGTCGTCCAGCGCGTGGTGCGCGCGCTGCTGGACGACACCGAAGTGCGCGGCCAGCGACTCCAGCTTGTGGTTGGGCAGCGGAAGGCCCAGCTCCTTGGAGAGCGCGATGGTGCACAGCCGTTGACGCACCGGCGGCTCACGCCTCGCGCGCGCGTACTCCCGCGCGATCATCTGCCAGTCGAAGACGGCGTTGTGCGCGACGAGCACCCGGCCGTCCAGCCGGGCCGCGAACTCCTCGGCGATGTCCGCGAACAGGGGAGCGCCCCGCAGCACCTCGCTCGTCAGACCGTGTATCCACACCGGACCCGGATCCCGCTCCGGATTGACCAGCGTGTACCAGTGGTCCTCGACCTCACCGCGCGCGTCCAGGCGGTAGACGGCCGCGGAGATGATGCGGTCGTCACGGGCCAGGCCGGTGGTCTCCACGTCAACGACCGCGTATCCACGGGGATACGCGGCCGGCCACGGTGTGGCGGGGGACGCTGCGGTCGTACGGTCTTCGAGCATGGTCACTGAGGATACGGGCCGGGACTGACAGCGTCGTCGCCCAGGTGCGCCCCACCCCGGCTCCGTTCGCCTCGCGCGGGTCGGTGCGCGGTCGCCGCCGACACCGGTGCCATCCTCCCGATGTGACGGAAGCTACGCACGACGAGCCCCACGGCGGCGCCCTGGGCGAGCGGCTCAACTGGCTGCGCGCGGCGGTGCTCGGCGCCAACGACGGCATCGTCTCCACCGCCGGCCTCGTCGTCGGTGTGGCCGGCGCCACCGACAGCCGCGCCGCCCTGCTCACCGCGGGCCTGTCCGGGCTGCTCGCCGGGTCCATGTCGATGGCGGCCGGCGAGTATGTGTCCGTCTCCACCCAGCGCGACTCCGAGAAGGCGGCCCTCGCGGTGGAGAGACGGGAACTGCGCGAACGCCCCGAGGCCGAACTGGCGGAACTGACCGAACTCCTCGCCCGGCGCGGCCTCTCCCGTGACGTGGCCCGTGAGGCCGCCGAGCAGTTGACGGAACGCGACGCGCTGCGGGCACACGCGCGCGTGGAGCTCGGTATCGACCCGGATCAGCTCACCAACCCCTGGCACGCGGCCTGGGCGAGCTTCCTCGCCTTCACCGCCGGCGCGCTGCTGCCGCTGCTCGCCATCGTCCTGCCGCCCGCCGGCTGGCGGCTGCCGGTCACCGTCCTGTCGGTCCTCGCCGCCCTGTGCTGCACCGGATTCAGCAGCGCCCGCCTGGGCGCCGCGGCCCCCGGACGCGCGGTACTGCGCAACGTCGGGGGAGGAGCGCTGGCCATGGCGGTGACCTACGCGGCGGGGGCGATGCTGGACGCGGCGGGGGTGTGAGGCAGGGCCGGGCCGTACGCCGGGAGTGCGCCCGGACCGGCGCACCGCCGTCGACGGGGGCGTTCTGCGCCGTGCCTGACGGGGAACCTTCGGACACCGTCCTCGACGGGAAGCCTTCCGGCACCGCCGTCGACGGGGGCGTTCTGCGCCGTGCCTGACGGGGAACCTTCCGACACCGCCCTCGACGGGAAGCCTTCCGGCACCGTCTTCAACGGCCCGCTCTTCTGACACCTCACCAGCGGATCGGCACCGGCAGCGCCGTCAGCAGCCCCGACACCGCGACCACGACCCCCAGCAGAGCCACCTCCACGCGCGCGGGGAAGCAGGCGGTCAGCGGGTCGGCGGCGCGGCGCAGCCGGATCCGCGCCCACAGCGCGAGCGCGGCGACGGTGGCCACGAGCAGCACCTTGGCCAGCAGAGCGCGCCCGTAGGCCGTCGTCGTCAGCTGCTCCAGGACCGTCGCCGCGGGCATCCGGCGCAGCGTGCTGCACACCCCGGTCGCCGTGACGGCGGCCAGCAGCATCGCCGCCACGCGCGCGTACAGCCCCAGCAGGGCCGCCCCCGCCTCCGGCGCGCCCCACCGCCGCAGGGTCCGCAGCGCGTACAGCAGACCGCCCGCCCACAGCGACGCGCACGTCAGGTGCACCAGGGTCAGGGACGAGCCGAGCAGCGGGCTGTCCTCGGTCACCGGATGCGCCCGCAGCGCCTCCGCCACCACGACCGCGGCCAGCGGCCACACCTGCGACGCCGGGCGCCGCGACAGCGCGCACAGCCACGCCACCGCGAACGCGTTCACCTCCAGCAGCGCCAGCTTGCCGTCGCGGGAGGCGTACAGCCCGCCCAGGTCGATCTCGGCGGGGCTGCTCGGCACGAGGTTGCCGGTCGCCACGACCGAGGCCAGCCCGAGGGCCGCCGCGAACCCGGCGCCCGCCGCGTACGCCCCCCAGCCGCGCGGCCGTTGCGCCGGCGCCCCCGGCACCCGGCGCGCCAGCCGGTCCACGAACAGCTCGCCCAGCGGCACGGCCAGCGCGGCGAACAGCACCGTGCGCAGCAGCCCGATGCCGCCGACCCCCGGCGCCGCCGCCTCCCCCGTGTCGCGCAACGCGACCGACGGGCCCAGCAGCGGGATCAGGGCACCCAGCGCCACCAGCACGAGAACGGCCACCGCCCGGCCCGTACCGGCACGCGGGCGCGTGCTCCTCGCCCCGGCCGTCCCGCCGGTGGGTCGTGTCAACGTCACCTCAAGATCTTCACCAGTCCTCCTGGACCGGGCAAGTCAAGCCGCCTTGACGCGGGCGACCCTGAGGAGCCGTCGGCCGTACGACCGTCCCCACGCGCGCGAAGGGGCCGGACGGCGAACCGTCCGGCCCCTGGAGCCGATCCCCTGCCGGCCGGGCCGGCCAGGGCTCCTACTTGGTCACGGCCCTCAGCGCGTTGACGATGCCGAAGCCGTAGAAGCCGTTGTAGTCCTCGTCACCCACGCAGGTGGCGTCCTGGACGCCGTCACCGTTCTGGTCGTAGGACTCGGGGCAGGCCCGCTCGTCCGCCTGTGCCTTCAGCATGGCCTGCAGCGCGCCCGGGGTCGCCCACGGGTGCTTCGACTTCAGCAGCGCGGCCACCGCGGAGGCGTGCGGCGCGGCCATCGAGGTGCCCTGGAGGTAGGCGTAGCCGTTGTTCGGCATGGTGGACAGGATGCGCCCGTCCTTCGACGGGGTGTCCGGCAGCTGGTAGCGGCGGTCACCGCCCGGCGCGGCCACGTCCACGACACCCTTGCCGTACGACGAGTAGTACGACTTCAGGTTCTGCACACCGGTCGCGCTGACCGTGACGACGCCCGGCAGCTGGGTGGGCACGTCGTAGCACTCGTGCGGGTCGATGGTGCGCTCCACCGGCGTGGTGTCGTTCGGGCTCGTCTTGTCGACGATCGCGTCCGAGTCCATGTCGTGGTTGGAGTTGCCCGCCGAGGCCAGGTGCAGGGTGCCCTTCTTCTGGGCGTACAGCTGGGCCCGGTTGACCGCGTCGACGATCGCCTTCTGGTCGGGGTCGTCCATGCAGTTGTACAGCCACGGGTCGACGTAGTAGCTGTTGTTCGTGATCTCCACGCCGTTGTCGGCGGCGAAGACGAACGCGCAGACCACGCTCTCCGCGTAGAACAGGCCGCTCTTGCGGTCGGTGACATTGATGCTGGACACCTTCACGCCCGGCGCGACACCGGCGACACCGATGCCGTTGCGGGCGGCGGCGATCTCACCGGCCACGTGCGTGCCGTGGTAGTCGCCGGTGGTGTACGGCCGCCAGGCGCCCTCGCTGGTGTCCGGGACACCGCCGTCGCAGTTGGCCGACTGCGACTTGGAGAAGTTGGCCTGGAGGTCGGGGTGGGTGTCGTCGACGCCGGTGTCGATGACGGCGACGGTCACCTGGGAGCTGCCCGGGTTGATGGCGGCGGCCTTGTCGGCGCCGATCGCGCGCAGGTCCCACTGGTCGGCTTCGAGGGGCTCGCTGCCCGGCGTCGCCGCGGCCTCGACCTTCGCGGCCTCGGCGGCGGTCAGGTAGTCCACGGCACCCTCGTCCGTGGTGCGCATCGGCTCCAGCGGCGCGGTGCGGCTGGCACCCGCCGACTGCACCCCGGGGGCCGTGCGTATCTGCGCGCCGAAGTCGGGGTTCGCCGAGCGGACGACGATGACACCGATCTTGTCGTACGAGATCACGACGGTGCCGCCCGCTGCGGCGATCGCCTTCTTCACCGACTTGAGTGTGCCGCTGTCCGTCCTCGTGTTGACCACGTACGACAGGGTCGGCGCGTCCTGCGTCGCCTGGACGCCGGACTCCTGCACCGGAGCGGCCGCGGCGGCCGCCGGCAGGAAGCCGAGCGAGGCGGTCAGCGACAGCACGACAGGCACGGCCAGCGCGAGTCGGCCTCTGGAAGGCAGATGAGCCATGGGGTCTCCACATCATCCTGAAACGGAACCGGCCCGAGGCGAAGTGAGCACTCGGGCAGGTACATGACGGGGTTGTGCAGGGCGAAGCTATCCCCGGAACTCGCTGGCCAGCAATGTTCCGGAACCCCTGACATGACGGTCCGAGGGTTTTCCCTCTGCCTCCCCCGGAAAGACACGCGACTGACGTTGAACCATGCCGCGCGTGGCGCCGTGACGTTGAACAGGGCGCACGAGCACGATCGTGCCCCCTGTCGGATCACCGCCCCGGGCATTACCCTCACCGCCTGGCTCGGTGATCCACGTCACAGTGAGGTCAGAGCCGTCATGTCCGTCGCACCCGATTCGTCCCCCACCCCCGAACGCCCCCCGTCCACCGTCGCAACGCGAGGAGACTCCGTGGCCACCGAGACACCGCCCCCCTCGAAGACACCGCAACGACTCCCCTCCGCCGAGGAGTTCGTCCAGGTGCAGGAGAGCCCCGAGTTCGGTGAACTGCGCCGCTCCTACCGCTCCTTCGCCTTCCCGCTCACCATCGCCTTCATCACCTGGTACCTGCTGTACGTCCTGCTCTCGAACTACGCCGGCGGCTTCATGGGCACCAAGCTCTTCGGCAACATCAACGTGGCCTTCGTCTTCGGCCTCGCCCAGTTCCTCACCACGTTCCTCATCGCCTGGTGGTACGCGCGGCACGCCGCCGCGAAGCTCGACCCCAAGGCGGAGGCCATCAAGTCCCGGATGGAGGGCGGCGCATGAGCCCCGCGATCACCCATGTGCAGCTGACCGCGGGCCAGGTCCAGCTCGCCGCCAACGAGGCCAGCGAGCACCGGCCACTCATCATCACGCTGTTCAGCCTGTTCGTCGTGGCCACCCTGATCATCACCGTGTGGGCCGGCCGGCAGACCAAGGACGCCGCCGACTTCTACGCCGGCGGCCGCTCCTTCAGCGCCTTCCAGAACGGCCTCGCCGTCTCCGGCGACTACATGTCCGCCGCGTCCTTCCTGGGCATCGCCGGCGCCATCGCCCTGTTCGGCTACGACGGCTTCCTGTACTCCATCGGCTTCCTGGTCGCCTGGCTGGTGGCCCTGCTCCTGGTCGCCGAGCCGCTGCGCAACTCCGGCCGCTACACCATGGGCGACGTCCTGGCGTACCGCATGCGCCAGCGCCCGGTGCGCACGGCCGCCGGCACCTCCACCATCGTCGTGTCGATCTTCTACCTGCTCGCCCAGATGGCCGGCGCCGGCGTCCTGGTCTCCCTGCTGCTCGGCATCACCTCCGACGCGGGCAAGGTCGCCATCGTCGCCCTCGTCGGCGTCCTGATGATCGTCTACGTCTCCATCGGCGGCATGAAGGGCACCACCTGGGTCCAGATGGTCAAGGCCGTGCTGCTGATCGGCGGCACCCTCCTGATCACCTTCCTGGTGCTGCTGAAGTTCGACTTCAACATCTCCGACCTGCTCGGCACGGCCGCCGAGAACAGCGGCAAGGGCACCGCCTTCCTGGAGCCCGGCCTCCAGTACGGTGCCACCGGCACCTCCAAGCTGGACTTCATCTCCCTCGGCATCGCCCTGGTCCTGGGCACCGCCGGTCTGCCGCACATCCTGATCCGCTTCTACACGGTGCCCAACGCCAAGGCCGCCCGTAAGTCCGTGAACTGGGCCATCGGCATCATCGGCGGCTTTTATCTGATGACCATCGCCCTCGGCTTCGGCGCCGCCGCGCTGATCTCCCAGGAGGAGATCATCGCGTCCAACCCGTCCGGCAACACCGCCGCCCCGCTGCTCGCCCTGCACCTCGGCGGCGTCGACTCGGCGTGGGGCGCGATCCTGCTGGCCACGATCTCGGCGGTGGCCTTCGCGACGATCCTCGCGGTGGTCGCCGGTCTGACCCTCGCCTCGTCCTCGTCGTTCGCGCACGACATCTACGCCAACGTCATCAGGAAGGGCAAGGCGACGGAGAAGGAGGAGGTCCGCGCGGCCCGCCTGGCCACCATCGGCATCGGCGCCGTCTCCATCCTCCTGGGCGCCCTCGCCCGCGACCTCAACGTGGCCGGTCTGGTCGCCCTCGCCTTCGCGGTGGCCGCGTCCGCCAACCTGCCGACGATCCTCTACAGCCTGTTCTGGAAGAGGTTCACCACCCAGGGCGCCCTGTGGTCGATCTACGGCGGTCTGATCGTCGCCACCGGTCTGGTGCTGTTCTCGCCCGTCGTCTCCGGCGACCCCAAGGCGATGTTCCCGGACGTCGACTTCGCCTGGTTCCCGCTGAAGAACCCGGGCATCATCTCCATCCCGTTCGGCTTCCTGATGGGCTGGCTCGGCACCGTCCTGTCCAAGGAGGAGCCGGACGCCGACAAGTACGCCGAGCTGGAGGTCAGGTCCCTCACCGGCACCGGCGCCCACTGATCGCACCGAGCCCCGGCGCGGCCGTGTCGTAGGTCTCTACGACACGGCCGCGTCTTACCTGGTGGATCGGGCTGGTGTCGTTGTCGGTGCCGTCACGTAGGCTCACAGGTGACGGAAAACGTGCGATCCGCTGCGCGGGAGGGGGCCACGTGCTCATCGACACCTTCGGCCGGGTGGCCACCGACCTCAGGGTCTCGCTCACCGACCGCTGCAACCTCCGATGCACCTACTGCATGCCCGAGGAGGGCCTGCAGTGGCTGGCCAAGCCCGACCTGCTCACCGACGACGAGATCGTCCGCCTGATCGACATCGCGGTGCGCACCCTGGGCATCGAGGAGGTCCGCTTCACCGGCGGAGAGCCCCTGCTGCGTCCCGGCCTGGTCGGCATCGTCGAGCGCGTCGCCGCGCTGGAACCGCGCCCCCAGATGTCCCTGACCACCAACGGCATCGGCCTGCGGCGCACGGCCGGCGCCCTGAAGGCCGCGGGCCTGGACCGGGTCAACGTCTCCCTGGACACCCTGCGCCCGGACGTCTTCAAGACCCTCACCCGCCGCGACCGCCACAAGGACGTCCTCGAAGGACTCCAGGCCGCCCGCGAGGCCGGACTCACCCCGGTCAAGGTCAACTCGGTCCTGATGCCCGGGCTCAACGCCGACGAGGCCCCGGACCTGCTCGCCTGGGCGGTGGAGCACGACTACGAACTGCGGTTCATCGAGCAGATGCCCCTCGACGCCCAGCACGGCTGGAAGCGCGAGGGCATGGTGACCGCCGGAGACATCCTCGCCTCCCTGCGCACCCGCTTCGACCTCACCCCCGAGGGCTCCGACAAGCGCGGCTCGGCCCCGGCCGAACGCTGGCTCGTCGACGGCGGCCCGCATGTCGTCGGCGTGATCGCCTCCGTCACCCGCCCCTTCTGCTCCGCCTGCGACCGCACCCGGCTCACCGCCGACGGCCAGGTCAGAACCTGCCTCTTCGCCACCGAGGAGACCGACCTGCGAGCCGCCCTGCGCTCCGGCGCCCCCGACGAGGAGATCGCCCGCATCTGGCGCCTGGCGATGTGGGGCAAGAAGGCGGGAGCGGGCCTGGACGACCCGACGTTCGTCCAGCCGGACCGCCCGATGTCGGCGATCGGCGGCTAGGACTCCTCCCGCGCCTGCCAGTCCGCAAGCTTCACGACGTCCTTGAGGAACCCCCGAACCCCGAGGAACTGGGACAGATGCTCCCGGTGCTCGTCGCACGCGAGCCATGTCTTGCGCCGCTCCGGCGTATGGATCTTCGGGTTGTTCCACGCCAGCACCCACACCGCGTCGGCACGGCAGCCCTTGGCGGAACAGATCGGGATCTCGTCACTCACGCTATGTCTCTCAACCCACACAAAGGCGACGCCGAGCAGCCACGGGGGGAGCTGCCCGGCGTCGGTCCGTCGCTCCGACGGGGGATGCGGAGCGCGTACGCAGTATGTCACGGGTAACCGGTTGCCGGGCACCGGAAGCACATGATTGATCTGAGCTTTTCCTGAGCTTGCTACCGCTCGGTGAGAGGGCTTTCCCGCTCCGCGCCGCCCCGCTCCTCGTCCCGCGCCGGCGCGATCATCGGCCTCTGGGGCGTCGGGACGAACGTCGACGGCAGCCCCGGCGCGTTCTCCCGCCCGGCGTTCGCGATCACCACCGCGATGTACGGCATGATCATGCCCAGCACCAGCGCCACGATCGCCACGTGCCGCTCCACGTTCCACAGCACCGCGGCCAGGACGACCGACACCGTGCGCACGCTCATCGAGATGACGTACCGGCGCTGCCGCCCGCGCACGTCCTCCTGGAGCCCCTGCCGGGCACCGGTGATCCGGAACACCTGGGCGCTGCCGCCGCCACCATGCCGCTTCCGCATACCGTCCACGGTACGCCGCGCCCCCGCCGCATTCGAGACCGGGTCCCCCCTCTTCCTGCGCGAACGCGCTCGTGCGTAGCGCGTAAGGACGCCACGACATGCGGCGTACCGCGACCGAGCCCAGACTGGGGGCACTGCTCACGTGGAGCCATACGAGGAGGCAGCCATGGGCTGGTTGTGGGCGATCATCGTCGGGTTCGTGCTGGGCCTGATCGCGAAGGCGATCCTTCCCGGCAAACAGCACAGCCCGCTGTGGCTGACCACCATCTTCGGCATGCTCGGCGCGATCGCGGGAAACGCGATGGCCCGGGGATTCGGCGTCGAGGAGACATCCGGCATCGACTGGAGCCGGCACATCTTCCAGCTGATCGCCGCGGTGATCATCGTGGCGCTGGGCGACATGGTGTACATGGCGACGCTGGGCAAGAGGAAGCGGCGGGCGTGACGGCGACGCCCTGAGGGACGCGGGCCGACTGGCGGCCACCGCCGCATGCGCGCGACCGGCTTCAACGAGCCGGCAGCCGCCAGTCCACCCGCACCTCTACGGCACCTAGGCCCCCGTCACTTCCACGGCGGCCAGGTTCTTCTTCCCTCGCCGCAGCACGAGCCACCGCCCGTGCAGCAGGTCCTCCTTCGCCGGGACGGCGTCCTCGGAGGCGACCTTGACGTTGTTCACGTAGGCACCGCCCTCCTTCACCGTCCGGCGTGCGGCGGACTTGCTCGGCACGAGCCCGACCTCGGCGAACAGGTCCACCACCGGCGCGAGCTCGGCGACCTGGACATGCGGCACCTCCGACAGCGCCGCGGCGAGCGTCCTGTCGTCGAGCTCGCCCAGCTCGCCCTGACCGAACAGCGCCTTGGACGCGGCGATGACGGCGGCGGTCTGCTCCGCCCCGTGCACCATCGTCGTCAGCTCCTCGGCGAGGGCCCGCTGCGCCGCACGGGCCTGCGGCCGCTCCTGCGTCTGCTTCTCCAACTCCTCCAGTTCCTCACGGGACTTGAAGGACAGGATCCGCATGTAGGTGGAGATGTCCCGGTCGTCCACGTTCAGCCAGAACTGGTAGAACGCGTACGGCGTCGTCATCTCCGGGTCGAGCCAGACGGCCCCGCCCTCGGTCTTGCCGAACTTGGTGCCGTCCGCCTTGGTCATCAGCGGCGTGGCCAGCGCGTGCACCTCGGCGTGCGGCTCCAGCCTGTGGATCAGGTCCAGACCGGCCGTGAGGTTGCCCCACTGGTCGCTGCCGCCCTGCTGGAGCGTGCAGCCGTAGCGCCGGTAGAGCTGGAGGAAGTCCATGCCTTGGAGGATCTGGTAGCTGAACTCGGTGTAGCTGATGCCCTGGTCGGACTCCAGGCGGCGGGCCACGGAGTCCTTGGTCAGCATCTTGTTGACACGGAAGTGCTTGCCGATGTCCCGCAGGAACTCGATCGCGGACAGACCCGCGGTCCAGTCGAGATTGTTGACCATGATCGCGGCGTTCTCGCCCTCGAAGGACAAGAACGGCTCGATCTGGGCACGCAGCTTGCCGACCCAGCCGGCGACCGTCTCCGGGTCGTTCAGCGTGCGCTCCGCCGTCGGGCGCGGGTCGCCGATCAGCCCGGTCGCGCCGCCCACCAGCGCCAGCGGCCGGTGGCCGGCCTGCTGGAG
Source organism: Streptomyces sp. enrichment culture (assembly GCF_964272895.1). Classification (GTDB taxonomy): domain Bacteria; phylum Actinomycetota; class Actinomycetes; order Streptomycetales; family Streptomycetaceae; genus Streptomyces. The sequence continues at coordinate 1,667,660 of NZ_OZ186832.1, read as the reverse complement.
CCGGCGCACGGTGAGCACCTGCACCAGGTGCCCCACGTGCAGCGACGGCGCGGTCGGGTCGAAGCCGCAATAGAACGTGACGGGACCGTCCGCGAGAGCCTTGCGCAGGGCCTCCTCATCGGTGGACAGGGCGAACAGCCCGCGCCACTTCAGCTCGTCGACGATGTCCGTCACGGTTCTCGTGTCTCCTCGGATGATCTGAGTGTGGTCGAGCGACCACGCCTATGAGGTTATACGCCCCGGCTGACAGAGCTCATATTGAAATCGGGGACCCGCACCGGAGGCATCGCGGCCCTGGTGAACCAGTCGCTCCATTCCCGGGGCAGCGTCCGCTCGGTGCGCCCGGCCTCGGTGACGCGTCCGAGGAGCCCGACCGGCGACTCGTTGAACCGGAAGTTGTTCACCTCGCCGGTCACCTCACCGTTCTCCACCAGGTAGACACCGTCCCGCGTCAGGCCCGTGAGCAGCAGCGACGCGGGGTCGACCTCGCGGATGTACCAGAGGCAGGTCAGCAGCAGGCCCCGCTCGGTGCTCGCGATCATCTCCTCCAGGGAGCGGTCCTCGCCACCGTCCAGGATCAGGTTGTCGATGCCCGGCGCCAGCGGCAGCCCGGTCAGGCCCGCGGTGTGCCGGCTGGTGATCAGATTCCTCAGCTCGCCGTCGGCGATCCACTGCGTCGGCGCGAGCGGCAGCCCGTTGTCGAACACCGACGCGTCGCTGTCGGAGGAGTGGGCGAGCACGAACGGCAGGGACTCCAGGCCGGGCTCGTGCGGGTCGCTGCGCAGCGTCAGCGGCAGCTCGGTGAGCTTCTCGCCGATCCGGGTGCCGCCGCCCGGCTTGGAGAACACCGTGCGACCCTCGGCCGCGTCCCGGCCCGACGCCGACCACATCTGGTAGATCAGCAGGTCCGCGACCGCGGTCGGCGGCAGCAGCGTCTCGTACCGCCCGGCCGGCAGCTCGATCCGCCGCTGCGCCCAGCCGAGGCGTACGGCGAGCTCGGCGTCCAGCGCCGCCGGGTCGACGTCCTTGAAGTCGCGGGTGGAGCGGCCCGCCCACGCCGAGCGGGTGCGGTCGGGCGACTTGGCGTTGAGCTCCAGCGTGCCGTTGGGCTGGTCGTGCCGCAGCCGGAGCCCCGTCGACGTCCCGACATAGCTGGACGTCATCTCATGGTTGGCGAAGCCGTACAGCTCGCGCCCGCCCGCCCGCGCGCGGGCGAACGCCTCGCCGAGCGCCGGGGCGAAGTCGGCGAACACCGCGGAGGACGTCTCCGCGGGCGCGTCCGTGAAGGCGGGGGACGCGTCCACGCCCGTCACCAGCGGCTGCGCGTCCTCGGCGGGCGCGGCCCCGCGCGCGGCGGCCTCGGCGGCCCGCACCAGCGGCTCCAACTCGTCGGCGGTCACCGCCGAACGCGAGACCACGCCCGCGGAGGTGCCCTCCTTGCCGTCCACGGTGGCGATCACGGTGAGGGTGCGCCCGCGCGTGACGCCGTTCGTCGTCAGGGCGTTGCCCGCCCAGCGCAGATTGGCGGTGGAGTGCTCGTCGGCGATGACGACGCACCCGTCCGCGCGGGACAGCTCCAGGGCCCGCTCGACGATCTCGTACGGCTTGCTCGTGCGGGCGCTCATCGGCCGGCCTCCTGGGTGGTGTTGAGGATGTTGACGCCCCGGAACAGGGCGGACGGGCAGCCGTGGGACACCGCGGCGACCTGGCCGGGCTGGGCCTTGCCGCAGTTGAAGGCGCCGCCCAGGACATAGGTCCCCGGGCCGCCGACGGCCGTCATGGAGCCCCAGAAGTCGGTGGTCGTGGCCTGGTAGGCGACGTCCTTGAGCTGGCCGGTGATCCGCCCGTTCTCGATCCTGAAGAACCGCTGCCCGGTGAACTGGAAGTTGTAGCGCTGCATGTCGATGGACCAGGAGCGGTCGCCGACGACGTAGATCCCGCGGTCCACCCCGCCGATCAGATCCTCCGTCGACAGCCCCGCGGGGTCCGGCTGGAGCGAGACATTGGCCATGCGCTGCACCGGCACATGGCCGGGCGAGTCGGCGAACGCGCACCCGTTGGAGCGCCCGAGCCCGGTCAGCCGCGCGATCCGGCGGTCCAGCTGGTAGCCGACCAGCGTGCCGTCCTTGACCAGGTCCCAGGACTGCGCCTCGACGCCCTCGTCGTCGTAGCCGACGGTCGCCAGGCCGTGCTCGGCGGTGCGGTCACCGGTGACGTTCATCAGCTCGGAGCCGTAACGCAGCTTGCCGAGCTGGTCGAAGGTGGCGAACGAGGTGCCGGCGTAGGCGGCCTCGTAGCCGAGGGCGCGGTCCAGCTCGGTGGCGTGGCCGATGGACTCGTGGATGGTCAGCCACAGATTGGACGGGTCGACGACCAGGTCGTACGAGCCCGGCTCCACACTCGGCGCCCGCATCTTCTCGGCCAGCAGCTCGGGCATCTCGGCGAGCTCGGCGTCCCAGTCCCAGCCGGTGCCGGTCAGATACTCCCAGCCGCGTCCGACCGGCGGCGCGAGGGTGCGCATGGAGTCGAACTCGCCGCTGGACTCGTCCACCGACACCGCGGTCAGCTGCGGGTGCAGCCGCACGCGCTGCTGGGTGGTCACGGTCCCGGCGGTGTCGGCGTAGAACTTGTTCTCGTGCACGGTGAGCAGCGAGGCGTCCACATGGTCGACGCCCCGCGCGGCGAGCAGCCGGTCGCTCCACTCCGCGAGCAGCCCCGACTTCTCCTCGTCGGGCACGGTGAAGGGATCGATCTCGTACGACGAGATCCACGTCCGGTCGGCGTGCACGGGCTCATCGGCGAGCTCCACCCTCTCCTCCGACCCGGCGGCCTTGATCACCTGCGCGGACAGCTTGGCCATCGCCACCGCCTGCGAGGCGACCCGCGCGGCCGCGTCCATGGTCAGATCGACCCCCGAGGCGAACCCCCAGGTCCCGCCATGCACGACCCGCACCGCGTACCCCAGGTCGGTGATGTCCGACGTGCCGGCCGGCTTGGCGTCCCTGAGCCGCCAGGACGCGCTGCGCACCCGCTCGAACCGGAAGTCGGCATGCTCGGCCCCGAGCGCACGCGCGCGTGCGAGCGCGGCGTCGGCCAGGGCGCGTAGCGGCAGGGCCAGGAACGACTCGTCAATGCTATGAGGCACCGGCGTCTCTTTCTGTCGGTTCTGCAAGGGTTCTGTCGGTTCTGCAAGGGCTGGTTCAGGAGGGCCACGATGCCGCGGCGGCAGACCCGATCATCGCGTCCATCCCGCTCGCGGACCACAGGTTTCGGCCCGGAGTCGGCACACTTCTGTAGGGATCCGACAGTGCGGCCCCTGTGCCACTGTCGGTGCCCGATTGTCCGCCGAGGCGGACGGCCCGATAGGTTTTCGATGTAGCCGCCTGTCATCCAGGTGTTCGGGCGGATCCCACAGACCGCAATCGAAAGGGTGATCCGTTGAGCCGCTCGGTTCTCGTCACCGGAGGCAACCGGGGCATCGGCCTCGCCATCGCCCGCGCATTCGCCGACGCCGGCGACAAGGTCGCGATCACGTACCGCTCGGGTGAGCCGCCGGCCGGCTTCCTGGCAGTCAAGTGCGACATCACCGACTCCGAGCAGGTGGAGCAGGCGTACAAGGAGATCGAGGACGCGCACGGCCCCGTCGAGGTCCTGGTCGCCAATGCCGGCATCACCAAGGACCAGCTCCTGATGCGCATGACGGAGGAGGACTTCACCTCCGTCCTCGACACCAACCTCACCGGCACCTTCCGGGTCGTCAAGCGCGCCAACCGCGGCATGCTGCGCGCCAAGAAGGGCCGCGTCGTGCTGATCTCGTCGGTCGTCGGGCTGTTCGGCGGACCCGGCCAGGCGAACTACGCCGCCTCCAAGGCCGGCCTCGTCGGCTTCGCGCGCTCCCTCGTCCGCGAGATGGGCGCGCGCAACATCACCTTCAACGTCGTCGCGCCCGGTTTCGTCGACACCGACATGACCAAGGCCCTCACCGAGGAGCAGCGCGCGAACATCGTGTCGCAGGTTCCGCTCGGCCGGTACGCGCGGACCGAGGAGATCGCCGCCACGGTGCGGTTCCTCGCCTCGGACGACGCCTCGTACATCACTGGAGCCGTCATCCCCGTTGACGGCGGACTGGGAATGGGTCACTGATCACCATGAGCGGAATTCTCGAGGGCAAGCGCGTCCTGATCACCGGTGTGCTGACGGAGGCGTCCATCGCCTTCCACGCCGCCAAGCTCGCGCAGGAGCAGGGCGCCGAGGTCGTGCTGACCGCGTTCCCGCGGCCCACGCTGACCGAGCGCATCGCCAAGAAGCTGCCGAAGCCCACCAAGGTCATCGAGCTGGACGTGACCAACGAGGAGCACCTCGGGTGCCTCGCCGACGTGGTCGGCGAGGAGCTCGGCGGCCTCGACGGCGTCGTGCACTCCATCGGCTTCGCCCCGCAGGACGCGCTCGGCGGCAACTTCCTGAACACCCCGTTCGAGTCCGTGGCCACCGCCATGCACGTCTCGGCGTTCTCGCTGAAGTCGCTGACCATGGCCTGCCTGCCGCTGATGCAGAACGGCGGCTCCGTCGTCGGCCTCACCTTCGACGCGCAGTTCGCCTGGCCGCAGTACGACTGGATGGGCCCGGCCAAGGCCGCCCTGGAGGCCACGAACCGCTACATGGCGCGTGACCTGGGCAAGCAGAACATCCGCTGCAACCTCATCTCCGCGGGCCCGCTCGGCTCCATGGCCGCCAAGTCCATTCCGGGCTTCGGCGAGCTGGCCTCCGTGTGGGACACCCGCTCCCCGCTGGAGTGGGACCTGAAGGACCCCGAGCCCGCGGGCCGCGGCATCGTCGCCCTGCTGAGCGACTGGTTCCCGAAGACCACCGGCGAGATCATCCACGTCGACGGCGGTCTGCACGCCATCGGCGCCTGACCGCTCGCGCCCGAGCCCGGCCGACACCAGGGCCACAGGGCCCACAAGGTCCGCCTCCCAGGCCCCCGAAGGCCCGCGTCCCTGCGGACGCGGGCCTTCCGCGTTCCCTCGTTCGGCCTAGCCGGTCGGGCGGGCACCGGCGACCACCGGGCACTCTGGAGGCAGCGTTCACCAAGCTCTTTCCTCCCCAGCCCGGCCGAGGAGGTTCCCTTGTGCGCCTGTCCAGAAGCCTGGCCCCAGTGACCCTCGCCGTCTCTCTCGCCCTCTGCGCACCGTACGAGGCGACCGCGGAGGAACGGCCGTCGCCGTTCGGCGCCGAGTGCCGTACGAGCGTCAGCGGCTCCCATGTCGTCGCCCACTGCCACAACGCCTACGTCGACGTCGACCGGGTGCGCCTGCACATCGAGTGCGACCGCTGGTGGGACCTCGACACCGACAGCGCCCCCGTGGACACCGGCCCGGCGATGACCGTGAAGCTCACCGGCCGGTGCTGGAAGGAGGTCCGCTCGGTGTGGATCAGTCACCAGCGGCTGTGAAACGCCCCTGCCGGCAGCCGAGCGGATAGCTCGCCGCCTCGGCGGCCGCCGTCTCCGCGTCGCCCGCGCGGATCGCGTCCATCAGCCGGCCGTGCTCCATGTACGTCTCCGGGGACAGCTGCTCGCCGACGTCGTCACGCAGCCAGTCCCGCAGCACCTCGCCCAGGTCGGCGTACATCGCGGTCATGACGTCGTTGTGGGAGGCCGACACCACGGCCAGATGGAAGGTCGCGTCCGCCGCCACGAACGCCTCCTTGTCGCCGGACTCCCAGGCGTCCTCGCGCCGCCGCAGCAGCGTCTCGAGCTGCCGCAGATCCCGCTCGGTACGCCGCTCGGCGGCGAGCTTGGCCGCGCTCGACTCCAGCGCGGCCCGCAGCTCGGCGATGTGCCGGGGGTCGGCGTCGGCGAAACGGCGGTGCATCACGCCGGCCAGCTCACTGGTCGCCACGACATAGGTCCCCGAGCCCTGGCGGATGTCCAGCAGACCGTTGTGCGCGAGCGCCCGTACCGCCTCGCGGACCGTGTTGCGGGCCACCCCCAGCTGCTCCACCAGCTCCGGCTCGGTGGGGATGCGGGATCCGACCGGCCACTCACCCGAGGTGATCTGGTGGCGCAGCGCGGCGATGACCTGCTCGGACAGCGCCGAGCGACGGGGATGGCTCAGGGGCATGGCTCACCTTTGCACGTCCGTGACCGCCATGGGCCACCCGGGGATGGACAACCAATCATCCCATGATTCTATGATGGAGGGATGGCAGCCGAGGAGACACGCACCAAGACCCCCACGACACCGAGCCGCCCGGTGGCGAACGACGCCACACGCGCGCGTACGGCGTGGGCGAGCCGCCTGCTCATCGCCGCCATCGTGCTGTCCGCCCTCAACCTGCGGCCCGCCATCACCAGCCTCGGCGCCCTGCTGGAGGAGGTCCGCGACGGGCTCGGCATGAGCGGCAGTGTGGCCGGCCTGCTCACCTCCGTGCCGCCGCTGTGCTTCGCCGTCTTCGGCGTCACCGCCCCCCGCCTGGCCCGCCGCTTCGGACCCGGCGCCGTCGTCTGCGCCGGCATGGCCGCCATCGCCACCGGTCTGCTCGTCCGGCCGTACGTGAGCAGCACCCCCGCCTTCCTCGCCACCAGCGCCCTGGCCCTGATGGGCATCGCGGTCAGCAATGTGCTGATGCCGGTCATCGTCAAGCGCTGGTTCCCCGACCGGGTCGGCTCCATGACCGGCCTGTACTCCATGGCCCTGGCCATGGGCACCTCCGTCGCGGCCGCCGTGACCGTCCCCGTCACCGACGCCCTCGGCGGCGACTGGCAGACCGGGCTCGCCGTGTGGTCCGCGCTGGCGATGGCGGCCGTACTGCCGTGGCTGCCGTTCGTCCGCGGCCGGGGGGCGGCCGCCGGGGCCGCCTCCGACGAACCGGCACGCGCGCGTGAGGAGCGGCAGCAGGCCCCGCTGCGGATCACCCGCAGCCGTACCGCCTGGGCGCTCGCCGTCTTCTTCGGTCTCCAGGCCACCGCCGCCTACATCACCATGGGCTGGATGGCGCAGATCTTCCGCGACGCGGGCGTGGCCGCCTCCACCGCCGGTGTGCTGCTCGCCGTGACGATGGTGATGGGCGTGCCGCTCGCCTTCCTCATCCCGCGCCTGGCCGCCCGGCTGCCCCACCAGGGCCCGATGGCCCTCGCCCTCGGCGCCAGCGGCCTGGCCGGCTACGCGGGCCTGTACGTCGCCCCGGCCGGCGGCGCCTGGCTCTGGGCGGTCCTCGTCGGCGTCTCCAACTGCGCCTTCCCGCTGGCCCTCACCATGGTCGGGATGCGCGCCCGCACCGGGGCCGGGGTGGCCCAGCTGTCCGCCTTCGCGCAGAGCACCGGCTATCTGATCTCCATCCCCGGTCCGCTCCTGGTCGGTGTGCTCTACCAGCACACCGACGGCTGGGGCGTGCCGCTCGCGCTGATGGCCGCGCTGATGGTGCCGCAGATGGCCATCGGGTACCTCGCCGGGCGCGACCGCACGGTGGAGGACGAGGCCGCGGCCCGCTGACCCCGAAGCGGGTGCCGGGGACGCGGGGTGCGAGACTGGCCCTATGCCTGTCCTCGATCCGAACCCCCAGAACGGCCAGAAGAAGATGCTGATCGTGTTCGGCGCCTTCTTCGCCATCTTCGTGGTCATCGCCGTCATCGCGTCGATCGCCGCTCCCTGAGCCGACCGGCCGCGCCGCGGGTGGTGGGGCTGGCCCCACCATCCCCTAGGGGGCGAGGCTCAGGGTCAAGTGGGTGGATCACCGGATGGGTCGAGGGCCGCGGAGTCCGTAGCGTCGAGGTGTGGCCGCGAGCGGCGGCTCACGGACGGAATCGAGGCTCCGCGGAGGCACCCATGCCGGCACCCACGCACCCCCGGCCGCACCCGGTGACCACGGGCGGCACCGGCACCCGACTGCCCTGGTGGGCCCTCGCGCTGCCCACCCTCGCCTTCCTCGCCCTCTTCGCGCTCCTCCTCACCCCCTCCGAGGCCCACGCGACGACCGGCCCCGGCCCCGCCGTCGCCCACCTCCTGGAGCGCGCCCACGACCTGCTCACCCCCGGCGGATGACCGCCGCCCCCGCCCGCCGGATCCGCTCCCGGCGCCGGTGACGAGGCATGTCAACTCCCTGAGCCGCATGGCGTCTTTCATGCGAAGCTGGGACGCATGAGCGTCGCAGAACCCCGCAGGATTGTCCTCTTCCGGCACGCGAAGGCCGACTGGCCGCAGGTGAACGATCATGAGCGGCCGCTCGCCGAGCGGGGCCGCATGGACGCCGCGGTCGCCGGCCGCAAGCTGGCTGACTCCGGCATCCCCTTCGACCTTGCCCTGTGCTCCACCGCGACCCGGACCCGGGAGACCTGGAAGCTCGCCGTCCACGAGTTTCCGCACCGCCCGAAGACCGTCTACGAGGAGCGGGTCTACGAGGCGTCTCCCGGCGAGCTGATCGCCCTGCTCAACGAGACCCCCGACGACGCCCGCAACGTCCTGCTCATCGGCCACAACCCCGGCGTCCACGGCCTGGCCGACATCCTGTCCGGCACCGCCGAGGGCGACGCCGCCGAGCGGATGCGCCGCCGCGGCTTCCCCGCCGCCGCCTTCGCCGTGATCTCCTTCGAGGGCTCCTGGAAGTCCCTGGAACCGGGTGTCGGCACCCTGCTCGACTACTGGGCGCCCACCGAGTGACCCGCCCGCACGGACGAGGGCCCGGCGCCATGGCGGCACCGGGCCCTTCGCTCACCGATCCGGCTCAGTCGGCGCCGTGGGTGTCCGCCGCCTCGACCTCTTCACGGGTGATGCCCAGCAGATAGAGGACCGTGTCCAGGAACGGCACGTTCACCGCGGTGTGCGCGGCCTCCCGGACGACGGGCTTGGCGTTGAAGGCGACCCCGAGTCCGGCCGCGTTCAGCATGTCCAGATCGTTGGCGCCGTCGCCGATCGCCACCGTCTGCGACAGCGGCACCCCCGCCTCCGCGGCGAACCGGCGCAGCAGCCGCGCCTTGCCCGCCCGGTCCACGATCTCACCGGTCACCCGGCCGGTGAGCTTGCCGTCGACGATCTCCAGCGTGTTCGCCTGGGCGAAGTCCAGCCCCAGCCGCTCCTTGAGGTCGTCCGTGACCTGGGTGAAGCCGCCGGAGACCACGCCCACCTGGTAGCCGAGCCGCTTCAGCGTACGGATCAGCGTCCGCGCGCCCGGCGTCAGCCGCACCTCGCTGCGCACCTTGTCCACGACCGAGGCGTCCAGCCCCTCCAGCAGGGCCACGCGCGCGTGCAGCGACTGCTCGAAGTCCAGCTCACCGCGCATCGCGGCCGCCGTCACCTCGGCGACCTTGTCCTCGCACCCGGCGTGCGCGGCGAAGAGCTCGATCACCTCGTCCTGGATGAGCGTGGAGTCGACGTCCATGACGACCAGCCGCTGGGCGCGCCGGTGCAGTCCCGCGGACACGACCGCGACATCGACGCCGACCGCCGCCGCGTCCGTCACCAGCGCGGTGCGCAGCGGCTCGGTCTCCACACCGGAGACCGCGAACTCCACCGCGGTCACCGGGTACTTGGCGAGCCGGAAGATACGGTCGATGTTGCCACCGGCCTTGGTGATCTTGGCGGCGATCGCGGCGGTCGCCTCCGCGGTCAGCGGGTGCCCGAGCACGGTGACCAGGGAGCGGCCGTGGCCGCGCGGCCGGTTGTCGCCGTGACCGGAGATGATCTCCGCCTGCATCTTCATCGACTCGGCCCAGCTGTGCACGGTCGCCCGGAGGTCGCCCTCCAGCCCGCGCGGCGGCTCGGTGACGAGTGCGCACAGCACCATCCGGCCACGGGTGACGACCTGCTCGATGTCGACCACGTCGAGGGAGTAGGCGGCGAGGGTGTCGAAGAGCCCGGCCGTGATACCCGGCCTGTCCTTGCCGAAGATCTTGACAAGGAGGGTGGGGGCGTCAGAGGTCTGTGAAGCACTCATGGTGCTCCCACCGTATCCGGCACCCGGTGCCGTGCGCCCCCGAGGTCCGTCTGGCGGACACGGAACACTACGGGTCCACTGCGTGGCGCTGAAGGGCCGAACAGAAGGCGCGGGGGTTACCGCCCCCGGAGCCCCCATGATCGTCGATCAGACAGACCCCGTCCCCAAGGCTCCCCGCCCTGAGAGGGCTCCCCGCCCCGCAAGGGCGCCCCGCCCTGAGAGGGCGCCCCGCCCTGAGAGGGCGCCCCGCCCCGTCAGGGCTCCCCGCCCTGAGAGGGCTCTCGTCCCGAGAGGGCTCACCGCTTGCGACACAACGGGTCCCGCCTTCCGCAGCGGCTGCCCGCTCCCGACGGGCCCCGCCCGAGAGGGCTCCCCGCGCCGGACAGGCCCCGCCCCCGAGAGGTGGCTCCTGCCCGAGAAACTCCTCACTCAAGACGGCGCCCCGCCCGCGACGGGTCACTGTCCGAGGTGGCTGCCCGCTCCCGACAGGCCCCGCCCCGCAGAGGCGGCTCCTCGCCCGGGAAGCTCCTCACTCAAGACGGCGCCCCGCCCGCGACGGCCTTAGCCCCGCGACGGGTCACCGTCCGAGGTGGCTGCCCGCTCCCGACAGGCCCCGCCCCGCAGAGGCGGCTCCCCGCACGAGAAGCCCCGCCCGAGACGCCCCGGCCCCGCAGGGTCCCATCCTCGACGGGCTCCGGCCGATCGTGATCACATCGTGTCCCACCTACCCACCCGTCCCGCCCGTGTCGGCCCGCCCGCCCGCGCCGCGACCCTCACGCCCACCGTGCCCCCGCGCGCGAGGAGTTCGCCCGCTGGGGCCGCAACTCCGGCCGCCCGCAGGAACCGTAGGAAGAACCGGAACAAAAGGAACGCACCGGCCCGACCAACGCCGAGTGGCGCGATCTCGACGGCCGCCGCAGCCGCCGCGCCCCCTCCGGAGGACCACCACGGCCGCCACCGTGCCGATCGCGTGGATTACCACCCTCCGGGCAGGTTTCAACCCCCGTCGACGGCAGAGCCGAGTGCACCGCGCGCGGTCTTCACAAGGCCCGACTTTCGGTCAGGGGGCCGCTCCTGAAATAGTTCCCCCCGATGTTCGACATCCCTAGACTCCCAGCGACGGGGGTAACTCGGGGGACAACTCAGTGGGGCATGGAGTGCCGGAACTCGTACTGGAATCAAACGGACGGACCTGGACGCTGGATCCGTCCCGGTCGTACACGCTCGGACGCGATCCACAAGGAGACGTCGTCTTCGACGACGCCAGGGTCTCGTGGCGCCACGCCACGGTCAGCTTCAACGGCCGCAGTTGGGTCGTCGAGGACCACGGCAGCACCAACGGCACGTTCGTGCAGGGGCAGCGGATCCACCAGCTGGAGGTCGGCCCGGGCACCGCGGTGCACCTGGGCAACGCGACCGACGGACCGCAGGTCAGCCTGACGGGCGCCGCGGCCGGCGTAGCCGCACCGCAGGCGCAGCCGCAGCCGCAGCAGCAGCCGTACGCGGCGCAGGGCGCGAACCCCGGCTGGGCGGCCCAGCAGGCCCCGCAGCACTCGGCCCCTCAGGCGCAGCACCAGGCCCCGCAGCAGGCCGTGCCTCAGCAGGCCGTACCTCAGCAGGCCCCCCAGGCCGGCTGGCAGCAGCCGCAGCAGCCCGCCGCCGCGGTGCCGCAGCAGGGCCCCGGCGCCGGCGCGGGGGCGCCGCCGGTCTACGGCGACCGCAGCCCGACCACGTTCCACCAGTTCGCCGTCGGCCGCGTGATGCGGATCGGCCGTGCGCTGGAGAACGACCTGGTCGTCTCCGACCTCCAGGTCTCCCGTCACCACGCGGAGTTCCACTCCACGCCCGACGGCCGCATGGAGATCCGCGACCTCGGCTCGCACAACGGCACCTACGTCAACGGTCAGCCGATCGCCAAGGGCGGCTCCGCGCTGCTCGGCCCGGCCGACATCGTCGGCGTCGGTCACTCCACGTTCCGTATCGTCGGCGACCGTCTTGAGGAGTTCGTCGACACCGGTGAGGTGTCCTTCTCCGCCCGCCATCTGACCGTCACGGTCGACGGCGGCAAGCAGATCCTCAAGGACGTCTCCTTCGGCGTCCCCGAGAAGTCGCTGATCGCGGTCATCGGCCCGTCCGGCTCCGGCAAGTCCACCCTGCTCAAGGCGCTCACCGGCTACCGGCCCGCCAACCAGGGCGAGGTCCTGTACGACAACCGGAACCTCTACAAGCAGTTCGCCGAGCTGCGCCAGCGCATCGGTCTGGTCCCGCAGGACGACATCCTGCACAAGGAACTGACCGTCAAGAAGGCCCTCAAGTACGCGGCCAAGCTCCGCTTCCCCGCCGACACCACGGCGGCCGAGCGTGAGGCCCGTATCGACGAGGTGCTGCGCGAGCTCAAGCTCGACATCCACAAGGACAAGAAGGTCACCTCCCTCTCCGGCGGCCAGCGCAAGCGCGTCTCCGTCGCCCTGGAGCTGCTGACCAAGCCGTCGCTGATCTTCCTGGACGAGCCGACCTCCGGTCTCGACCCGGGCATGGACCGCGATGTCATGCAGCTGCTGCGCGGCCTCGCCGACGACGGCCGCACGGTCCTCGTCGTCACCCACTCGGTGGCCGAGCTGGCGCTGTGCGACAAGCTCCTGGTGATGGCGCCCGGCGGCTCGGTGGCCTACTTCGGCCCGCCCGAGGAGGCGCTGAACTTCTTCGGCTACGACACCTGGGCCGATGTCTTCTCCGCCTTCGAGAACTACCGCGAGTACGACTGGGCGGGCCGCTGGAAGGGCTCGCAGCACTACCAGATGTACGCGGCCGACATCGACGCCGTCGCCCCGCAGCCCGTCCAGATGCAGCCCATGCAGGCCATCAGGCCGCCGAAGCCGCAGGGCTGGATGTCGCAGTTCATCACCCTGGTCCGCCGCTATGTCTCGGTGATCGTCTCCGACAAGGGCTTCCTGGCCCTGATGGTGATCCTGCCGGCCGTCCTCGGCTCGGTGAGCCTGCTCATCAAGCCGGACCAGGGCCTGCTGCCCAACATCAACCCGCAGACGGGCCGGATCATCCCCAACGGCACGGCCACCACCGTCCTGCTGATCCTGGCCGTCGGCGCCTGTTTCGCCGGCGCCGCGAACTCCGTCCGTGAGCTGATCAAGGAACGGGTCATCTACGAACGGGAGCGCGCCACCGGCCTGTCCCGCTCGGCGTACCTGATGTCCAAGGTGTTCGTGCTCGGCCTGATCACCGTGGCGCAGGGCCTGCTGGTCGGCGTGATCGGCTTCGCCAGCCGCGAGATCCCGGAGGAGGGCCTGGTCCTCGGCAGCATGACGCTCGTCGAGCTGTCCCTGCCGATCATGGCGCTCGGCTTCACCTCGATGATGTTCGGGCTGATCATCTCCTCGCTGGTGAAGACCGCCGAGAAGACCATGCCGCTGCTGGTCATGTTCGCGATCATCCAGGTCGTCTTCACCGGCTGCCTCTTCGCGCTGAACGGCACGGTCGGTGTCAACCAGGTCTCGTACCTGATGCCGTCCCGCTGGGCCGTCGCCGCCGCCGGCACCACGCTGGACTTCAACAAGATCAGCCCGCCCGAGCAGGGCGCCGACACCGACCCGCTGTGGGACCACAGCGTCGGCACCTGGGGCCTGGACATGGCCGCCCTGATCGCGCTCGGCGTGCTCTGCGGCTTCTTCGTGGCCCGCTTCCTGCGCCGCCACGAGCCCGAGGTCATGCGCAAGTAGGCCGCGGACGCGCGCAAAGGATCCGTACGACGCCGAAGGGCGGCACCCCGTCAGGAGGGTGCCGCCCTTCGGCGCACACGTCAGAGGTCCGCGCCGACCTCAGTACGCGCTGTTCACGTTGTCGATCGAGCCGTAGCGGTCGGCCGCGTAGTTCGCGGCGGCCGTCAGGTTGGCGACCGGGTCGTACTGGCTCCAGGCCGTGCCCGGAACGTGGTACGCGTCGAAGGTCGGCTTGATGACCTGGAGCAGGCCGATCGACGGAACGCCGTTCTGGGCGTTGATGTCCCAGTTGTTGATGGCGTTCGGGTTGCCCGAGGACTCCCGGATGATGTTGCGGTAGAGACCGTTGTAGGTGCCCGGGATGTTGTGCTTCTTCATGATGTCCAGGGCCTCGCGGATCCACCCGTCCAGGTTGTTCGGGTAGCTCTTCACCGCGGCCTTCTTCACCTGGGCGCGCTTCGCGGACCGGCTCGCGGCCTCCTTCGCGGCGCGCTCCTTGGCGGCCTTCTCGGCGGCCTTCTTCTTCGCCTCGGCCTCGGCCTTCTTCTTGGCGTCCGCGGCGGCCTTGGCCTTGGCGGCGGCCTCCTGGGCGGCCTTGTGCTGCGCCTCGATCGCCTCGACCTTCAGGCTCGCGGCGGCGAGCTGGTCGGTCAGGGTGGCCTTGACCTCGGTGACCTTGCCCGAGCCGTAGGCCACGGGCGCGGCCGCGGCGGCGGCCTCGGTCGTGGTGGTCTCGCCGCCCGCGGGGACCACGGAGAACGCGAGCGCCGCGGCGCCGAGCGTGGCGACACCGGCGAGGCCGAGCTTGTGGGTCTTGGTCAGCGCACGACTGCGATCGGGATTCAGGGTGTACTTCGGCATGGCGGAATGGACCTCTTCGAATAGCGCGGAGGTCGCTCATTCGTCCGGCGGGGGACCTCTTCGTCCGGCGGGGCGCGGGGTGCTTCCCACACGAACGCCGCGGGCCGGAACCCGCGGCGTTGAGCGACGTGAGCCATTCTTAGCGGCCGCAAAAACCCCAGGCAAAGGTGTGACCTACGACCCCCGATAGTGGATCAGGGAACGGCAAAACAGGACAGACTGGGCTGTCTGTCCCGCTCCGGCCGGTGCCCACGTCTCCTAGGCACCTTCGTACGTGACCTGCGCCCTATGCGCGGGCTCACATCGGTCGCGTAACAACCTCACCAGCAGTTGCCGGAGCAACGCTCTGTGTGAGCGGTCTCCTCCCCAGGGATGACACCCCCGTCCGCGCCCTCGTGCCGGGGTAGCTCCGGCAGGGCCGACACCCTCGTTCTCGAGGAGGCCCCAGCAGGGCCGGCGCCCTGATGCGACAGCCGCGTCGGCCGCGCCGACCACGCCGACCGCCTCCGACGCGGGAAGCAGGGAACCAGGTCCTTACGACCTAGGTCCGCCGCCCTAGGCGAGGGCCGTCACCGGTCGGATCCTCACTGTCACACCCCGCCGGTACCGTGAGGACATGAGTCAAGGTCATCGGTCCGGCCTCGCCGCGGTCAGCTCCGCGCTGCTGGCCATGAGCAGGCACCTGGAGGTGCGCGACGTCCTCAAGACGATCGTCGCCTCCGCCCGTGAGCTGCTCGACGCGCAGTACGCCGCCCTCGGCGTCCCCGACGACCACGGAGGCTTCGCCCAGTTCGTCGTCGACGGCGTCAGCGACGCCCAGTGGAAGGCCATCGGCCCGCTGCCCCGCCAGCACGGCATCCTCGCCTCGATGCTCCACGAGGCCCGCCCCGAGCGCCTCGCCGACGTGCGCAAGGACCCCCGCTTCGAGGGCTGGCCCGCGGCCCACCCCGACCTGTCCGACTTCCTGGGCCTGCCGATCCGCGACGGCGACGAGATCATCGGCGCGCTGTTCCTGGCGAACAAGAACTGCGCGAAGCCCGACGGCGGCTGCGGCTTCACCGAGGAGGACGAGGACCTCCTCGGCATCCTCGCCCAGCACGCGGCCATCGCCCTCACCAACGCCCGCCTCTACGAACGCAGCCGCGAGCTGACCATCGCCGAGGAGCGCTCCCGCCTCGCCCACGAGCTGCACGACGCCGTCAGCCAGAAGCTCTTCTCCCTGCGCCTGACCGCCCAGGCCGCCGCCGCCCTCGTCGACCGCGACCCGGCCCGCGCCAAGGGCGAGCTCCAGCAGGTCGCCGCCCTCGCCGCCGAGGCCGCCGACGAGCTGCGCGCCGCGGTCGTCGAACTGCGCCCCGCCGCCCTCGACGAGGACGGCCTCGTCGCCACCCTGCGCGACCAGATACGGGTCCTCGACCGCGCCCACAGCGCGCGCGTGACCTTCGCCGGCCATGGTGTGCGCGCCCTGCCCGCCGCCCAGGAGGAGGCCCTGCTGCGCGTCGCCCAGGAGGCCCTGCACAACGCGCTGCGGCACTCCGGCGCCGCGCAGGTCGACGTCACCCTGGACCGGCGCGGCGCCGGCGCCGTCCTGCGGGTCACGGACGACGGCAGCGGCTTCGAACCCCAGGCGGTACGACGGGCGGGACGCCACCTCGGTCTGGTCTCCATGCGGGACCGGGCGAGCGGGGTCGGCGGCCGGCTGACGGTGGAATCGGCGCCCGGCAAGGGCACCACGATCGAGATGGAGGTCCCCGGTGGCTGATCCAATCAAGGTGCTGCTCGTCGACGACCACCAGGTGGTCCGCCGGGGCCTGCGCACCTTCCTGGAGGTCCAGGACGACATCGAGGTCGTCGGCGAGGCCGCCGATGGCGAGGAGGGCGTCGCCCGCGCCGAGGAGCTGCGGCCCGACGTCGTGCTCATGGACGTGAAGATGCCGGGCATGGACGGTGTCGAGGCGCTGCGCCGCCTCCGCGAGCTCGACAACCCCGCGCGCGTGCTGGTCGTCACCAGCTTCACCGAGCAGCGCACGGTGGTCCCGGCCCTGCGCGCGGGCGCCGCGGGGTACGTCTACAAGGACGTCGACCCCGACGCGCTCGCCGGCGCCATCCGCTCCGTCCACGCCGGTCACATCCTGCTCCAGCCCGAGGTCGCCGGTGCCCTGCTGTCCGAGGAGGAGTCCGGCCCGGGGCAGGGCCGAGGCGGCTCGCTCACCGAGCGGGAGCGCGAGGTGCTCGGCCTGATAGCGGACGGCCGCTCCAATCGCGAGATCGCCCGGGCGCTGGTGCTGTCCGAGAAGACCGTCAAGACCCATGTCTCGAACATCCTCATGAAACTCGACCTGGCGGACCGCACCCAGGCCGCGCTGTGGGCGGTACGACACGGAATGGCCGGTTGATCCACCGCTTCCGGGCGCTTGTGACCGCTTCCGCCCGAGTGGCGCGGCAATTCGGAAGGTTCCACTCCGGGCTGAGATTCATACCGTCGTGGGAATGTCCCCCGGATGGCGCATCCTCCGGGGGTCCCCGGCGTTCTCCAGTGCGTGCTGCGGCGACTGCCGCGGCGATCGCAAGGAGGGCTAGGAAAGTGAAGAACCTGAAGAAGGCAGCGGCCGTGACGATGGTGGCCGGTGGTCTGGTGGCCGCCGGTGCCGGGATGGCCTCCGCGACCGACGGCGCGATGGCGCACGGGAAGGCCGAGCACTCTCCGGGTGTCCTCTCGGGCAACCTCGTCCAGGCCCCGGTCCACGTGCCGGTGAACGCGGTCGGCAACAGCGTCAACGTCATCGGCGTGCTGAACCCGGCGTTCGGCAACCTCGGCGTCAACAAGTGAGCCGTACGGCGGTCAGCTTGTCCGTCCAATGATCCGAACGGGCTGTTCATGGGGCCGTTCCGTGCCGTTCACGGCGCGTCCGGCGTTGATCAGCGTACGACCCGCGGCCGGGTCGGATCCGTACACGCAGGAGGAACCCTTCCCATGAACATCGCCAAGAAGGCCGCCGTGGCCATCGCCGTCGCCGGTGCCGCCGCGGGCGCGTCCGCGGGCACTGCTGTCGCCGACGCGGGTGCCGAGGGCGCGGCCGTGAAGTCGCCGGGCGTCGCCTCGGGCAACCTCATCCAGGTGCCGGTCCACGTCCCCGTCAACGTGGTCGGCAACACGGTCAACGGCATCGCCGGCCTGAACCCCGCGTTCGGCAACCAGGGCGTCAACGACTGACGTCCGTCGGTCGAGCAGGGCCCCTCACGTCAAGGACGACGCGAGGGGCCCTGCGCGCATGACCCGGCGCTCAGCGCACGCCCCTCTCCCGCTCCTCCACGTACGCGTTGTACGCGGCGACCTGCGCCCGCCGAGCCGTCCGCTCCACCGGCCGCAGCGCGGCCCCCCGCGCCGCCATCTCCCCGGCGCTCACCGCACCCCCGTGCCCGTTCTCGTAGGCCAGCGAGATCAGCAGCCCCACCCGCTGCGCCAGCTCCAGCACCCGCACCGCCCGCGGCGGATACCCCGGCGCCAACACCTCCCGCCCCCGCTCGGCCCGCGCCCGGTACGCGTCCAGCGCCGCCTCCGCCACCGGCCCCGACCCGGCCACATCCAGCCGCGTCAGCACCTCCGTCGCCTCCCGCAACGCCTCCGCCAGCTCCCGCTCCGCCTCACCCAGCGACGGCACATCGGCCGGCGGGGCCTCCCGTACCGGAAGGCAGTGCCACACCACCTCGACATGCAGATCACCCTCGGGCCCGGCCTCGTACACCTCCGGTACGAGCCCCAGCGCGGCCCCGTGACAGACGACGGCCTCCTCCGCGTCCAGCGCCCGCGCGTTGAACTCCGGCGGCCCGCTCAGCCCCAGCGGATGCCCCGGCGCCGGCAGCGCCACCCGCAGCCCGCTCACCCCCAGCCCCCGCAGCCGGCCCAGCGCGAGCGTCAGCCCGACCGGCGCGGACTCACCCGGCAACCCCTCCACCCGGTGCACGGCGTCCTCCCCGACGATCGCCAGCACGGCGTCGTCCGGCGAGACAAGTCCGGCAAGAAGGGCATTTCCCCAAGCGGCAAGGCGACCAGAGCGCGGTTCCGAGAGCATGCCTCCCAGCCTAAGGAACGCCCAAGCACCGGACCGATGGAACTGCCCGCCCGACCGGTGGCGTAGATTTCTTCGAGGGCTGCGCCCACCGGCGCGGCGCTACGAGCCACAGGCGTACGCGACAGCCGAGACCGGCCACACTGCAAGGGGAGACAACGCGCTCATGAGCGATGTTCTGGAGCTTCAGGACGTATCCGTGGTCCGCGAGGGCCGGGCTCTGGTGGACCAGGTCTCCTGGTCGGTCAAGGAGGGCGAGCGCTGGGTCATCCTCGGCCCCAACGGCGCCGGCAAGACCACCCTCCTCAACATCGCCTCGAGCTACCTCTACCCCAGCAAGGGCACCGCCACCATCCTCGGCGAGACCCTCGGCAAGCCCGGCACCGACGTCTTCGAACTGCGCCCCCGCATCGGCATGGCCGGCATCGCCATGGCCGACAAGCTCCCCAAGCGCCAGACCGTCCTGCAGACCGTGCTCACCGCCGCCTACGGCATGACCGCCGGCTGGCAGGAGGAGTACGACGAGGTCGACGAGCAGCGCGCCCGCGCCTTCCTCGACCGCCTCGGCATGAGCGACTACCTCGACCGCAGGTTCGGCACCCTCTCCGAGGGCGAGCGCAAGCGCACCCTCATCGCCCGCGCCCTGATGACCGACCCCGAGCTGCTGCTCCTCGACGAGCCCGCCGCCGGTCTCGACCTCGGCGGCCGCGAGGACCTCGTCCGCCGCCTCGGCCGCCTTGCCCGCGACCCCATCGCCCCCTCCATGATCATGGTCACCCACCATGTCGAGGAGATCGCCCCCGGCTTCACCCACGTCCTGATGATCCGCCAGGGCAAGGTCCTCGCCGCCGGTCCGCTGGAGCTGGAGCTCACCTCCCGCAACCTCTCCCTCTGCTTCGGCCTCCCGCTCGTCGTCGAGCAGGTCGGCGACCGCTGGACCGCCCAGGGCCTGCCGCTCGCCTGATCGCCAACGGCTCCCCGCCGCCGACCCGTTCACACCCGTCGCGCCCTGTCGGCGACCGGGACGCGGTCCTACCATGACCGTGTGAACGACATCGACGCCTGGGTGTGGTGGCTCATCGGCGCGGCCGCGCTCGGAATCCCGCTCGTGGTCACCGCCATGCCGGAGTTCGGCATGTTCGCGGTGGGCGCCGTCGCCGCCGCCGTCGTCGCGGGCTTCGGCGGCGGCGCGGTCCTCCAGGTCCTCGCCTTCGTCGCCGTCTCGGTCGCCCTCATCGCCGTCGTACGGCCCATCGCCGCCCGGCACCGCACCCAACGCCCCCAACTCGTCACCGGCGTGGAGGCGTTGAAGGGCAGACAGGCCGTCGTCCTGGAACGCGTCGACGGCTCCGGCGGACGCATCAAACTCGCCGGCGAGGTCTGGTCCGCCCGCGCCCTCGACACCGACCGCACCTACGAAGTCGGCGCGGAGGTCGACGTGGTGGACATCGAGGGAGCCACGGCGATCGTCATGTGACCTTGTCAGCCGAGGTGTGACGCAACTGGACCGAACGCCCCACGGGGCAGGCGACGGTCTGTCAGACTCGACCAGCAAGATCTTCGACAAACATAAGATCTGCCGAAAGCGCCGAGGCGGAGAGAGGTACGGGGAACCACGATGGAACCGATCATCATCGTCCTGATCATTCTGGTGGTGTTGGTCTTCATCGCCCTGATCAAGACGATCCAGGTCATCCCACAGGCCAGCGCCGCCATCGTCGAGCGCTTCGGCCGCTACACGCGGACCCTGAACGCGGGCCTCAACATCGTCGTCCCGTTCATCGACACCATCCGCAACCGCATCGACCTGCGCGAACAGGTCGTGCCGTTCCCGCCCCAGCCGGTGATCACCCAGGACAACCTGGTCGTCAACATCGACACCGTCATCTACTACCAGGTGACGGACGCGCGAGCCGCGACCTACGAGGTCGCCAGCTACATCCAGGCGATCGAGCAGCTGACGGTCACCACCCTGCGCAACATCATCGGCGGCATGGACCTGGAACGCACCCTCACCTCCCGCGAGGAGATCAACGCCGCCCTGCGCGGCGTCCTCGACGAGGCCACCGGCAAGTGGGGCATCCGCGTCAACCGCGTGGAACTGAAGGCCATCGAACCGCCCACCTCCATCCAGGACTCGATGGAGAAGCAGATGCGCGCCGACCGCGACAAGCGCGCCGCCATCCTCCAGGCCGAAGGTGTCCGCCAGTCCGAGATCCTGCGCGCCGAGGGCGAGAAGCAGTCCCAGATCCTGCGCGCCGAAGGTGAGGCCAAGGCCGCGGCGCTCCGCGCGGAGGGCGAGGCCCAGGCCGTCCGCACCGTCTTCGAGGCCATCCACGCCGGCGACCCCGACCAGAAGCTCCTCAGCTACCAGTACCTCCAGATGCTCCCCAAGATCGCCGAAGGCGACGCCAACAAGCTCTGGATCGTCCCCAGCGAGATCGGCGACGCCCTCAAGGGCCTGAGCGGCGCGATGGGCAACTTCGGCGCCCCGAAGCCCGGTTCAGGCAACGGGAACGGCACGGAGCGCACAGAGAAGCCGAGCATCGACTGACATCGACTCACGGAGCCTTGAAACAGACAGTTCCCCGAACCCCGTCAGGGGCGCGGGGAACTGCGCGACCAGCCACAGCCGAACCAGCAGACGGCGACGGACAGAAGCCCTACGGTCTAGGCCGCACTCTGCGCCAACCACTCCGGCAGCGCATCGAAGTCATCCCGCGCCAGAGCCAACAGCATCGCATCCGCAGGAGTCGGCTCGAACGGCTCCCGAAGCAACGGCATCCCCGCCTGCTCAGGAGTCCGGTCCGCCTTCCGGTGGTTGTCCTCCGCGCACGAGGCGACGGTGTTCAGCCACGTGTCCTGCCCGCCCTGGGCCCGCGGCACCACGTGGTCCACGGTCGTCGCCCGGCCCCCGCAGTACGCGCACCGGTGCCGGTCCCTGACCAGCACCCCCCGCCGTGACCACGGGGCTTGTCTTCGGAACGGCACCCGCACGTACCTGCACAGCCTGATCACCCGAGGCGCCGGTATGTCGACCGCGGCTCCCCGCATCCGCAGTTCGGGGTGGGCCTGCTCGACGACGGCCTTGTCCTGAAGCAC
This sequence comes from Streptomyces sp. enrichment culture, assembly GCF_964272895.1. Lineage (GTDB taxonomy): Bacteria > Actinomycetota > Actinomycetes > Streptomycetales > Streptomycetaceae > Streptomyces. Next base: position 1,645,963 of record NZ_OZ186832.1, on the reverse strand, counting down.
CAGAACGACGGCTCGGTTCAACGTCACCGTCGACAGCGGCTCGAAGCTCGCGTTCAGTACCAGCGTGTCCCGCATACCAGCCCACCTCCTATGTGCACCGGCCCACCCCCTGGCGGGCTGGGGTCAACTCTGGCCGGGCACGCCGAGATGGACAACGAAATAAAAAATGCCCGCCCCTGATCACTTCCATGACCAGAGGCGGGCAAACGTTCCGTGAACGTCAGGCTTCGGCGGGCACCTCGTACTCACCGATCAGCTGCGCACGCGCGAGCGTGTGGAACCGCAGGTTGAAGCCGACCACCGCGGGCGAGGCGTCGGAGTCCGGACCGAGCTTCTCCTGGTCCACGGCGTACACCGTGAACACATAGCGGTGCGGCCCGTCCCCGGGAGGCGGCGCGGCACCGCCGAAGTCCTTGGTGCCGTAGTCGTTGCGCACCTGCACCGCGCCCTCGGGCAGCCCCTCGAACTTGCCGCTGCCCGCACCGGCCGGCAGCTCCGTCACGGAGGCCGGGATGTCGAAGACACTCCAGTGCCAGAACCCGCTGCCCGTCGGGGCGTCCGGGTCGTAGCACGTCACGGCGAAGCTCTTGGTCTCCGGCGGGAAGCCCTCCCACCGCAGCTGCGGCGAGGTGTTGCCGCCCGCGTAGACCTGAGCGTCCTTGAGCGTCCCGCCCTCCTGGACGTCCTCGCTCGTGACCGTGAAGGACGGCACGGGCGGATGGAAGTCATGGGGGAGCGGCCGCCGCTTGAGCTCGGTCACCTCGGTACCTCCTGATCGGTTCCTGCAGTCGGGACCGAGCCTAGAACCAGTTGCGCTTGCTGCCGACCTCGGACAGCCACTGGTTGAGGTACGCCGCCCAGTCGGTCCCCTGGTAGTCGTTCAGACCGACCTGGAAGGAACGGAAGGTGTCGCTGCCCTCGCTGAACAGACCCGGCTTCTTGTCCATCTCCAGCACCACGTCC
>NZ_OZ186832.1:1180000-1640000 GCF_964272895.1 Streptomyces sp. enrichment culture | reverse complement strand
CCAACGGGTGTGTTGATGGGTAGGGGAGCGTCGTCTGCCGGGTGAAGCGGCACCGGAAGGTAGTCGTGGACGGTTGACGAGTGAGAATGCAGGCATGAGTAGCGATACAAACGTGAGAAACGTTTGCGCCGATTGACTAAGGGTTCCTGGGTCAAGCTGATCTGCCCAGGGTAAGTCGGGACCTAAGGCGAGGCCGACAGGCGTAGTCGATGGATAACCGGTTGATATTCCGGTACCCGCTGTGAAGCGTCAAACATCGAATCCAGTGATGCTAAGCCCGTGAAGCCGCCCCGGATCCTTCGGGTGAAGGGGAGTGGTGGAGCCGGTGACCCGAGCTGGTAGTAGGTGAGTGATGGGGTGACGCAGGAAGGTAGTCCATCCCGGGCGGTGGTTGTCCCGGGGTAAGGGTGTAGGACGCAAGGTAGGCAAATCCGCCTTGCATACAGTCTGAGACCTGATGCCGAGCCGATTGTGGTGAAGTGGATGATCCTATGCTGTCGAGAAAAGCCTCTAGCGAGTTTCATGGCGGCCCGTACCCTAAACCGACTCAGGTGGTCAGGTAGAGAATACCGAGGCGTTCGGGTGAACTATGGTTAAGGAACTCGGCAAAATGCCCCCGTAACTTCGGGAGAAGGGGGGCCATTCCTGGTGATCGGATTTACTCCGTGAGCTGGGGGTGGCCGCAGAGACCAGCGAGAAGCGACTGTTTACTAAAAACACAGGTCCGTGCGAAGCCGTAAGGCGATGTATACGGACTGACGCCTGCCCGGTGCTGGAACGTTAAGGGGACCGGTTAGCTTGGATTCGTCCAGGCGAAGCTGAGAACTTAAGCGCCAGTAAACGGCGGTGGTAACTATAACCATCCTAAGGTAGCGAAATTCCTTGTCGGGTAAGTTCCGACCTGCACGAATGGCGTAACGACTTCTCGACTGTCTCAACCATAGGCCCGGTGAAATTGCACTACGAGTAAAGATGCTCGTTTCGCGCAGCAGGACGGAAAGACCCCGGGACCTTTACTACAGTTTGATATTGGTGTTCGGTTCGGCTTGTGTAGGATAGCTGGGAGACTGTGAAGCTTGGACGCCAGTTCAGGTGGAGTCGTCGTTGAAATACCAGTCTGGTCGTGCTGGATGTCTAACCTGGGTCCGTGATCCGGATCAGGGACAGTGTCTGATGGGTAGTTTAACTGGGGCGGTTGCCTCCCAAAGGGTAACGGAGGCGCCCAAAGGTTCCCTCAGCCTGGTTGGCAATCAGGTGTTGAGTGTAAGTGCACAAGGGAGCTTGACTGTGAGACCGACGGGTCGAGCAGGGACGAAAGTCGGGACTAGTGATCCGGCGGTGGCTTGTGGAAGCGCCGTCGCTCAACGGATAAAAGGTACCCCGGGGATAACAGGCTGATCTTCCCCAAGAGTCCATATCGACGGGATGGTTTGGCACCTCGATGTCGGCTCGTCGCATCCTGGGGCTGGAGTCGGTCCCAAGGGTTGGGCTGTTCGCCCATTAAAGCGGTACGCGAGCTGGGTTTAGAACGTCGTGAGACAGTTCGGTCCCTATCCGCTGTGCGCGTAGGAGTCTTGAGAAGGGCTGTCCCTAGTACGAGAGGACCGGGACGGACGAACCTCTGGTGTGCCAGTTGTTCTGCCAAGGGCATGGCTGGTTGGCTACGTTCGGGAGGGATAACCGCTGAAAGCATCTAAGCGGGAAGCCTGCTTCGAGATGAGGACTCCCACCCACTTGATGGGGTAAGGCTCCCAGTAGACGACTGGGTTGATAGGCCGGATATGGAAGCACGGTAACGTGTGGAGTTGACCGGTACTAATAGGCCGAGGGCTTGTCCTCAGTTGCTCGCGTCCACTGTGTTAGTTCTGAGGCAACGACCGTTGCCGGTTTGAGCAGAACAGACAATTACAGAGTGTGCTTGTTCGCTCGAAACCATTAGGGTTTCGGTGGTCATAGCGTAGGGGAAACGCCCGGTTACATTCCGAACCCGGAAGCTAAGCCTTACAGCGCCGATGGTACTGCAGGGGGGACCCTGTGGGAGAGTAGGACGCCGCCGAACAATCTTTGGAGGACCCCTGGTCACCAGCGTTCAGCTGGGACCGGGGGTCCTTTTGTTTTTACAATGCTTGCGGTACCGAAGACAGGAGTCACCATGTCCACCAACTCTCCCGACGACCGTCCGGAGCGCGACCAGCGGCGACGGGACGGTGGGGACCGCGGATACCGCGGCGACCGTGGTGGCTTCCGCCGGGACGGCGACCGCAACGACCGTGACCGGGGCGACCGCGACCGTGGCGGCTACGGCCGTCGTGACGGTGACCGTGGTGGTTTCCGTCGCGATGACCGCCGTGACGACCGGGGTGAGCGGCCCTCCTTCCGGCGTGACGACAACCGTGGCGGTGGCGGGTACGGCCGGCGCGATGACCGCCGGGACGACCGGCGCGACGACCGCCGTGACGGTGACCGTGGTGGGTTCCGTCGGGACGACAACCGCGGTGGTGGCTACGGCCGGCGTGACGACCGACGTGATGACCGCGGAGACCGTGGGGACCGTGGGTTCCGGCGTGACGACCGCGGTGAGCGCCCGTCGTTCCGGCGGGATGACGACCGGGGTGAGCGGCCCTCCTTCCGGCGTGACGACAACCGTGGCGGTGGCGGGTACGGCCGGCGCGATGACCGCCGGGACGACCGGCGCGACGACCGCCGTGACGGTGACCGTGGTGGGTTCCGTCGGGACGACAACCGCGGTGGTGGCTACGGCCGGCGTGACGACCGACGTGACGACCGACGTGATGACCGCGGAGACCGTGGGTTCCGGCGTGACGACCGCGGTGAGCGCCCGTCCTTCCGGCGTGACGACCGCGGCGACCGGCCCTCGTACCGCCGCGACGACCGCCGTGAGGACTTCCGGCGTGACGACCGTCGGGACGACCGCCGTGAGGACTTCCGGCGCGATGACCGTCGGGACGACCGCCGTGACGACTTCCGGCGTGACGACCGCCGTGATGGCGACCGTGGTGGGTTCCGTCGGGACGACAGCCGTGGTGAGCGCGGCGGGTTCCGGGGGCGGGACGACCGTGGGGGCCGTGGTGGCTTCCGGGGCAGGGACGACCGTGGCGGGCGGCCCGGCGGTGACCGCGGTGGGTTCCGTGGGCGCGGTGGCGACGACCGCCGTGGCGGGGACGACCGGCGCGGTGGCGGTCGGTTCCGGGACGAGCGGGACCGGGACCGTGAGCCGATCAAGCGGCTGCCGATCCCCGAGGACGTCACGGGCGACGAGATCGACAAGGACGTACGGCAGGAGCTGCAGAGCCTGCCCAAGACGCTCGCCGAGGACGTCGCCAAGAACCTGGTGATGGTGGCGCGGCTCATCGACGAGGACCCCGAGGGTGCCTACGGCTACTCGAGGGTGGCTCTGCGTCTGGCCTCGCGTGTCGCTGCGGTGCGGGAGGCGGCCGGGTTCGCGGCGTACGCCAACCAGAAGTACGCGGAGGCGCTCGCGGAGTTCCGGGCCGCGCGGCGGATGACCGGCACCGTGGAGCTGTGGCCGGTGATGGCGGACTGCGAGCGTGGGCTCGGTCGGCCGGAGAAGGCGCTGGACATGGCCGGGGCGCCCGAGGTGAACAAGCTCGACAAGGCCGGGCAGGTCGAGATGCGGCTCGTCGCGGCCGGTGCCCGGCGTGACATGGGGCAGCTGGACGCGGCCATCGTGACGCTGCAGAGCCCCGAGCTGGCCTCCAACGCCGTACAGCCGTGGACCGCCAGGCTGCGGTACGCCTACGCGGACGCGCTGCTGGCGGCCGGGCGTGAGGGCGAGGCGCGGGAGTGGTTCGCGAAGGCCGTGGAGGCCGACCGGGACGGCAGCACCGACGCGTCGGACCGGCTGGCGGAGCTCGACGGGGTCGAGTTCGTCGACGCGCTCGACGAGAGCGGCGAGGGCCGGGACGAGAAGTCCGAGGGGCCCGAGGCGGTCGAGGACGACATGGGTGAGAAGAAGGCCGGCGACGAGGACTGAACGGCGTCGCTGAGTGAGTGAGTGAAAGGGCGGGCTCCCGGTGTCGGGGGCCCGCCCTTTTTCGTGTGTGCGGGGGCTCAGATGTCCGGCGTGTCAGATGTCCAGGGCGCGCAGGACCAGGCCCGAGGCCGGCTTCGGGCCGAAGGACGTCGACTTGCGGGGCATGGTGACGCCCTGGCGGGCGAGGGCGCGCACGACGTCCTCGCGGACCGGGTGCATGAGGACGGCCGTACCGCCGTCGCGTTCGGCCTTGGCGACCGTGGCGGCGGTGTCGTGGATGTAGGCGATACGGGCCGGGTCGTCCTCGGGGACGTGCCAGATGTGGGCGAGGAGCGTGGCGTGCAGGACGGTCGCGTCCAGGGTGCGCCAGGCGGTGGGGCGGTCGGCGGGGACCGTGCGGTCCAGCAGGGCCGGGTCCGGGCGGTCGATGAGGTGGAAGGAGCCGTCGCCGGCCAGCAGGAAGGCGTTGCCGTCGCAGGCCGCGTCGGCGAGGGTCTCCAGGGCCTCCGGGAGGGGGAGGTCGAGGCGGCGTACGCGGAAGTGGGGCTCCACGGCGGCCAGGGCGTCGGCGACGGGCAGGTCGTGCAGGAGGCGGTGGATGGCACGGACCCGCAGCGGGTAGCGGGCGGTGTCCACGAGGAGGACCAGGCCCAGGTCCCAGGGGCTGGGGGAGGGGTGCTCGGCGCGCAGCCGGCGGTAGGTGGCCCAGCGGTGGTGGCCGTCGGCGATCAGGGCCTGTTGGTGGGAGAGGTCCTCGCGTACTCGGGTGAGGTCGGCGGGGTCGGTGACCGACCAGAGGCGGTGGCAGTAGCCGTCCTCGGTGGTCGTCGACAGGAGCGGGGGCTGCTCGGCCGTGCGCTCGACGACCTCGGCCGCCGAGCCGTCGCCGTGGTAGGTGAGCAACAGGGGTTCGAGGTTGGCCCAGGTGGCGCGCATCAGGGCGGCGCGGTCGGCGACGATGTGCGGCATGACGTCCTCGTGGGGCAGCACGATGCCCTCGGACGGGTCGGAGACGCGCAGGTTGCCGATGAGGCCGCGCTGGAGCATGCCGTCGGCGTGGCGCTGCTCGTACACGTACAGGGCGGGCTCGGGGTCGGCGGTCAGGACGCCCTCGGCGAGCCAGCGGCGCAGGGTGTCGGCGGCCTGCTCGGTGCGGGCGCCGACGGTGCCGGCCTGGGGGAGGATCAGGCGGACGATGTTGTAGGGGTCCGCGTCCTGGAGGTGGTGCACGCCGTCGGGGCGTACGACGACGTCGTACGGCGGTGAGGTGACGGCCGCCAGGCTGCCGACCCGGTCGGGGTCGTAGCGCAGGCCTCGGAACGGGGTGAGTTCCAGGCCCCGGGGCGCCGTTGCTTCCGAGTGACCTGCAGTGTTCATCAGGGCATCGTACGTGGGTCGGTGGCATGCGCGATGATCGGGGGAAAGGCGGAGCGAACGAGGAGCGATGCGGAATGAGCCAGGTCGTCAGGACGAGGCCCGAGGGCAGTGGGCAGGCCCTGAGCGCGGCGTACGACACGGCGCTGCTCGACCTGGACGGGGTGGTGTACGCGGGCGGCAGCGCGATTCGGCACGCCGTGGAGTCGCTGGCCGTCGCCCGGGAGGGCGGGATGCGTCTGGCGTACGTCACCAACAACGCGCTGCGGACCCCGGACGCGGTGGCCGCGCATCTGACCGAGCTGGGGATACCGACCGGCGCGGAGGATGTCATCACGTCGGCGCAGGCGGTGGCGCGGCTGATCAGCGAGCAGGTGCCGGCGGGGGCGCGGGTGCTGGTGGTCGGCGGGGAGGGGCTGCGGGTGGCGCTGCGGGAGCGGGGGCTGGTGCCCGTGGACAGCGCCGACGACGATCCGGCCGCCGTGGTGCAGGGGTACGGGGGGCCCGAGCTGCCGTGGGGGCGGTTCGCGGAGGCGTCGTACGCGGTGGCGCGCGGGGTGCCGTGGTTCGCGTCCAACACGGATCTGACGATTCCGAGCGGGCGGGGGATCGCGCCGGGGAACGGGGCGGCGGTGGAGGTCGTGCGGATCGCGACCGGGGCCGAGCCGCAGGTGGCGGGCAAGCCGCTGCCTCCGATGCACCGGGAGACCATTCTGCGGACGGGGGCGGAGCGGCCGCTGGTCGTGGGGGACCGGCTGGACACGGACATCGAGGGCGCGTTCAACGGGGAGGTGGACTCGCTGCTGGTGCTGACCGGCGTGACGGACGGGGCGCAACTGCTGGCGGCGCCGCCGCGGCACCGGCCGACGTATGTGGACGCCGATCTGCGGGGGCTGCTCACCGGGCAGCCGGAGGTCGTGGAGGCTGGCGAGGGTTTCCGGTGCGGCGGGTGGACGGCGACCGCGGGCGCCGAGCGGCTGGAACTGGACGGGGACGGGGAGGCGCTGGACGGACTGCGGGCGCTGTGCGCCGCGGCCTGGACGGCGGCGGGGGAGGGCTCCTGCACGCTGGACGGGTGCAAGGCGCTGGCGCGGCTGGGGCTCTGAGGGAGGCTCAGGTGGCGGCAGCCGGGGCGTGGACGGGCATCGTCCAAAATGGCAGGGTAGGCTAACCTAACCTGCGTGTTGGTCGACAGTCCCCCTGAACAGCGCGCGGAAGTTGCCCCCGCGCCCCCCAAGCGTGGCGCGCTACGTGCCACCGGGCTTCTCGTCTCGGTCCTGATCCTGGCGTGCGTCGCGGTGGCGAGCATCGCGATCGGGGCCAAGGAGCTGTCGCTGGAGCAGGTCTGGCACGGTCTGTTCGGGGCCTCCGGGACCTACAGCGACACGGTCGTGGACGAGCGGCTCTCGCGCACGCTCCTCGGGCTGCTCGCCGGTTCCGCGCTGGGCCTGGCCGGTGCCGTGCTCCAGGCGCTCACCCGCAACCCGCTGGCCGACCCCGGCCTGCTCGGTATCAACGCCGGGGCGTCGGCGGCGGTGGTCAGCGCGATCACCTTCCTCGGGGTGACCAGCCTCAGCGTCTATGTGTGGTTCGCGTTCCTCGGGGCGGCCGCGGTGGGCGCGCTGGTCTGGTTCCTCGGCGGCAGCCGGGGCGCCACGCCGGTGCGGCTCGCGCTGGCCGGCACCGCGCTGAGCGCCGCCCTCTACGGCTATCTCCAGGCCGTGATGATCATGGACGAGGCGGCCCTGGGCAAGATGCGCTTCTGGACGGTCGGTTCGCTGAACTCGGCGACCGACGAGACCCTCACCCAGGTGCTGCCCTTCATCGCCGTCGGCACGCTGCTCGCGCTCGGCCTGGCCCGTCCGCTGAACGCGATGGCCATGGGCGACGACACCGCCAAGGCCCTCGGCGCCCACCTGGGCCGCACCCGGGCGCTGTCGATGCTCGCCGCGACCGTGCTGTGCGGGGCGGCGACCGCGGCCTGCGGCCCGATCGTGTTCGTCGGTCTGATGGTGCCGCACGTGGTGCGCTCCTTCACCGGCCCCGACCTGCGCTGGATCCTGCCGTACGCGGCCGTCCTGTCGCCGGTGCTGCTGCTCGGCGCGGACGTCCTCGGCCGGATCGTGGCCCGGCCCTCGGAGCTCCAGGTCGGCATCGTCACCGCGATCATCGGCGGCCCGGTCTTCATCTTTCTCGTACGACGGCGGAGGACGGCCCAGCTGTGAGCACCGCAGTGAAGAACCCGCGCGGGACCACCCGCGCCCTGCGCACGCCGGGCGGGCTGTCCGTCCGTCTCGATCTGCGGGCGTTCCTCGTCGTCGTCGCGCTGCTGGCGGCCGCGCTCACCGCGAGCGTCCTGCTGATCGGCACCGGCGACTTCCCCATCGGGGCCGGCGACGTGCTGAAGACGCTGCTCGGGAACGGCAACGCCGGCCAGGAGTTCATCGTCAACGAGCTGCGGCTGCCGCGCGTCCTGGTGGCGCTGCTGGTCGGTGCCGCGCTCGGGCTCGGCGGCGCGCTGTTCCAGGCCGTCTCGCGCAACCCGCTGGGCAGCCCCGACGTGCTGGGCCTCGGCCAGGGCGCGACGGCCGGCGCGCTCACGGTGATCGTGCTGCTGTCCGGCACCGCCGAGCAGGTCGCGGTCGGCGCGCTCGTCGGCGGTCTGGTGACCGGTACGGCGATCTATCTGCTCGCCTGGAAGCGGGGCGTGCACGGCTACCGGCTCGTCCTCGTCGGCATCGGTGTGTCGGCCATCGCCACCGCCGTCAACGGCTATCTGCTCACCAAGGCCGACCTGGTCGACGCCTCCCGCGCGGTCGTGTGGATGACCGGGTCGCTCAGCGGCCGGGGCTGGGAGCAGGTGTGGCCGCTGCTGTGGCTGTGCGTCGTGCTGATCCCGCTGGTGCTCGCCAACGCGCGCGGGCTGCGGATGATGGAGATGGGCGACGACGTCTCGAACGCGCTCGGCGTGCGCGTGGAGCGCGTCCGCATGCTGCTGATGGTGGCCGCCGTGCTGCTCACCGCGTCCGCGACCGCCGCGGCCGGTCCGATCAGCTTCGTCGCCCTCACCGCGCCGCAGCTCGCCCGCCGTCTGACCCGCTCGCCGGGCCCCAATCTGCTGGCGTCCCTGTGCATGGGCGCCGCCCTGCTGGTCACCGCCGACTGGGGCTCGCAGCGGCTGTTCGGCGCCGACCAGCTGCCCGTGGGCGTGGTCACCGGCGTGGTGGGCGGCGTCTACCTGCTGTGGCTGCTGGTCACCGAGCGACGGGCGGGACGGATATGACCCCCGCTGCGATGAGCACATCGAGGAGCACTTCGTACGAGAACCCTTCAAGGAGCACCGTGAACCGCCTGTCCGCCGAGAACGTCACCCTCGCCTACGACCAGCGCGTCATCGCCGAGCAGCTGTCGGTGGAGATCCCCGACAACTCCTTCACCGTGATCGTCGGCCCGAACGCGTGCGGCAAGTCGACGCTTCTGCGGGCGCTGTCGCGGATGCTCAAGCCGAGCCAGGGCCGGGTGCTGCTGGACGGGCAGGCCATCCAGTCGATGCCGGCGAAGAAGGTGGCGCGCACCCTGGGTCTGCTGCCGCAGTCGTCGGTGGCGCCCGACGGGATCACGGTGGCCGACCTGGTGGGCCGCGGCCGCTATCCGCACCAGGGCATCCTGCGCCAGTGGTCGGCCGAGGACGAGCGGGTCGTCCAGGAGTCCATGGCGCAGACCGGGGTCGCCGAGCTCGCCGACCGGTACGTCGACGAGCTGTCCGGCGGTCAGCGCCAGCGCGTGTGGATCGCGATGGCCCTCGCCCAGCAGACGCCGCTGCTGCTGCTGGACGAGCCGACGACGTACCTCGACATCCAGCACCAGATCGACGTCCTCGACCTGTGCGCCGAGCTGCACGAGACGCAGGGCCGCACCCTCGTCGCCGTCCTGCACGACCTCAACCACGCCGCCCGGTACGCCACGCACCTCATCGCCCTCAAGGGCGGCAAGGTCATCGCACAGGGCTCCCCGAACGACGTGGTCACGGCCGGGCTGGTCGAGGAGGTCTTCTCGCTGCGTTGCCAGGTCATCGACGACCCGGAGACGGGCACGCCGCTGGTGGTGCCGGCCGCCCGCAAGGCACGCGCGCGGGCCTAGGGGGCGTCTAGAGGAGCTTCCTCAGCAGCAGCAGGTCGCGCACTCCCGCGTGCAACGTGACCCGGCCCGACCCCCAGGCCCTGGCGAAGGGCAGCTCGCCGTCGACCAGGGCCACCAGGTCGTCGCCGGTCATGGCCAGCCGGATCTGGGCCTTCTGCGGGGGCGGGCCCTGGACGGTGTCCTGGACGTGGATGCGGCCGCCCGACATCCGGCCCACGAAGGTGACGTCCAGGTCGGTGATGCGGCAGCTCACCGACCGGTCCAGCGCGGCGGCCGCGCGGACGTCGCCCTCGGCCCCGCCCATGTTCTCCGAGAGCCTGTCGAGTGCGGCACGGCACTCCTCGATCGTCGCCATCGTCACCGACGGTACCGCAGCGTTCCGAGGTAGCGTCGGGGCATGAGCGACGCTGTTCCGGAGCCGGACCTCCCCGCGGGGGAGCCGGACCTCCCCGACGAGGCCCCCTCCGCCCCGGCCCCCCTCGACGTCCCGCGCACCCCTACCGGCCACGCCGAGGTCGACGCCCAGCTGGAGCGGCTGGCCGACGCCGACCACCTCGCCACGGACGGACATCTGGAGGTGTACGAGGATGTACACCGGGGGCTGCGTGACGCGCTCACCGCGCTCGACGCCCGCCCGGGACCTCCGGCGCCCCCTTCGTCGTACAGCAGTAGGAGCTGAACCGAACGTGGCAGGAGTCGCACGCCGCCGTCTGGACGCGGAGCTGGTCCGCCGGAAGCTCGCGCGCTCGCGCGAGCATGCCAGCCAGCTGATCGCCGCGGGCCGGGTGACCGTCGGCAAGACCGTCGCGACCAAGCCGGCCACCCAGGTGGAGACGGCCGCGGCGATCGTCGTGCAGGCCGACGACAGCGATCCCGAGTACGTCTCCCGTGGCGGGCACAAGCTCGCCGGGGCGCTGAAGGTGTTCGTGCCGCAGGGCCTGGTCGTCGAGGGACGGCGGGCGCTGGACGCGGGCGCGTCGACCGGAGGCTTCACGGATGTGCTGCTGCGGGCCGGCGCCGCGCACGTCGTCGCCGTCGACGTGGGCTACGGGCAGCTGGCCTGGTCGCTGCAGAGCGATGAACGCGTCACCGTCAAGGACCGTACGAACGTACGCGAGTTGACGCTGGAGGCGATCGACGGTGAGCCGGTGGACCTGGTCGTGGGCGATCTTTCCTTCATCCCGCTCGGCCTGGTGCTGCCCGCGCTCGCAAAGTGCGTGCGGCCGGACGCCGATCTGGTGATGATGGTCAAGCCGCAGTTCGAGGTGGGGAAGGAGCGGCTGGGCAGTGGGGGTGTCGTACGGAGTCCGCAGCTGCGGGCGGAGGCCGTGCGGGGCGTGGCCGATAAGGCGTGGGAGCTGGGGCTCGGGGTGAAGGGTGTCACCGCCAGTCCGCTGCCCGGGCCCTCCGGGAACGTCGAGTACTTTCTCTGGCTGCGCGCCGGGGCCCCCGCACTGGACCCGGCCGACGTCGATCGTGCAGTGGCGGAGGGGCCGCGTTGACACAGAACCGAGCTCGTACTGTTTTCCTGCTGGCCCACACCGGGCGGCCGGCGGCCATTCGCAGCGCCGAGCTCGTGGTCAAGGGGCTGCTGCGGTCCGGTATCGGGGTGCGGGTGCTGGAGCAGGAGGCCCGCGATCTGCCGCTGCCGGACGAGGTGCAGCTGGTCAAGGAGGCGACACCGCAGTGCCTCGACGGGTGCGAGCTGCTGATCGTGCTCGGCGGGGACGGGACGCTGCTGCGCGGCGCGGAGTTCGCGCGGGCCTCCGGGGTGCCGATGCTGGGCGTCAACCTCGGGCGGGTGGGGTTCCTCGCGGAGGCCGAGCGGGACGACCTCGACAAGGTCGTGGACCGGGTCGTGACGCGGTCGTACGAGGTCGAGGAGCGGATGACCGTCGATGTCGTCGTGCACAGCAACGGGGACATCGTGCACACCGACTGGGCGCTGAACGAGGCGGCCGTGCAGAAGGCGGGCGCCGAGAAGCTGCTTGAGGTGGTGCTGGAGATCGACGGGCGGCCGGTGACGGGGTTTGGGTGTGACGGCATTGTGCTGTCGACGCCGACCGGGTCCACGGCCTATGCGTTCTCCGCGGGCGGGCCGGTGGTGTGGCCCGAGGTGGAGGCGTTGCTGATGGTGCCGATCTCTGCGCACGCGTTGTTCGCGAAGCCGTTGGTGACCTCGCCTGATTCCGTGCTGGCCGTGGAGGTTCTGCCGCACATTCCGCCGGGTGTGCTGTGGTGCGACGGGCGGCGGACCGTGGAGCTGCCTCCGGGGGCTCGGGTGGAGGTGCGGCGGGGGGCCGTGCCGGTGCGGCTGGCTCGGCTGCATCACGCTTCGTTCACGGATCGGTTGGTGGCGAAGTTCGCGCTGCCGGTTTCCGGGTGGCGGGGGGCGCCTCACTAGGCGGCTGGTGGGGGTGGTGCGTCCGTGTCGCCGGGCGCGGGCCCGTTGTGGTTGCTCGCGCAGTTCCCCGCGCCCCTTTCCCGGCGTCCACTCCCCTGGGTGACAAGGCCACCTCGCACTCCCCGCTCCTCACCTCGTAAGGTCTTCCCCGTGCTGGAAGAGATGCGGATACGGTCGCTCGGCGTCATCGACGACGCGGTTGTCGAGCTGTCGCCCGGGTTCACTGCCGTCACCGGTGAGACGGGTGCGGGCAAGACGATGGTGGTCACGAGCCTGGGCTTGCTGCTGGGCGGGCGGGCGGATCCGGCGCTGGTGCGGATCGGGGCCGACAAGGCGGTCGTGGAGGGGCGGATCGCGCTGGACGCGGACGCCGCCGTGGCCGTGCGGGCCGAGGAGGCCGGGGCCGAGCTGGACGACGGGGCGCTGCTGATCAGCCGTACCGTTTCGGCCGAGGGGCGCTCGCGGGCGCACCTCGGGGGCCGCAGTGTGCCCGTCGGGCTGCTGGCGGAGCTGGCCGACGAGCTGGTGGCCGTCCATGGGCAGACCGATCAGCAGGGGCTGCTGAAGCTGTCCCGGCAGCGGCAGGCGCTCGACCGGTACGCCGGGGACGCGGTGGCCGTGCCGCTCGCCAAGTACGCCGAGGCGTACCAGCGGCTGCGGGCCGTTACCGCCGAGCTCGACGAGATCACCACGCGTGCGCGCGAGCGGGCCCAGGAGGCCGACATGCTGCGCTACGGGCTGGACGAGATCGCCGACGTGGAGCCGCGGGCCGGGGAGGACGCCGAGCTGGCCGAGGAGGCCGAGCGGCTGGGGCACGCGGAGGCGCTGGCGTCCGCCGCGACGGCCGCGCACGCGGCCCTCGCGGGCAACCCCGAGGACCCCGAGGGCGTCGACGCCAGCACGCTGGTCGCGGGCGCGCACCGGGCTCTGGAGGCCGTACGGTCCCACGATCCGGCGCTGGCGGCGCTGGCCGACCGGATCGGGGAGATCGGGATCCTGCTCGGCGATGTGGCCGGGGAGCTCGCCGGGTACGCCGACGATCTGGACGCCGATCCGCTGCGGCTGGCGGCGGTGGAGGAGCGGCGGGCGGCGCTGACGGCGCTGACCCGGAAGTACGGCGAGAACATCGACGCCGTGCTGGCCTGGGCGGAGCGCGGTGCCGCGCGGCTGACCGAGCTGGACGGCGACGACGAGCGGATCGGGGAGCTGACCGCCGAGCGGGACGCGCTGCGCGTCGAGCTGGGCGCGCTGGCACAGGCGTTGACGGACGCCCGTACGGAGGCCGCCGAGCGGTTCGCCGCCGCGGTGACCGCCGAGCTGGCCTCGCTGGCGATGCCGCACGCGCGCGTGTCCTTCGACATCCGGCAGACCGAGGACCCGGAGGGCGTGGAGGTCGGCGGGCGCACGGTCGCCTACGGGCCGTCCGGCGTCGACGAGGTCGAGCTGCTGCTGGCCCCGCATCCGGGGGCGCCGCCGCGGCCCATCGCCAAGGGCGCGTCCGGCGGTGAGCTGTCCCGCGTGATGCTGGCGGTGGAGGTCGTGTTCGCCGGGACGGACCCGGTGCCGACCTATCTCTTCGACGAGGTCGACGCGGGTGTCGGAGGCAAGGCGGCCGTGGAGATCGGGCGGCGCCTGGCGCGGCTCGCGAAGACCGCGCAGGTCGTCGTGGTCACCCATCTGCCGCAGGTCGCCGCCTTCGCCGACCGGCAGTTGCTCGTCGAGAAGACCAACGACGGCTCGGTCACCCGCTCCGGCGTCAAGGTCCTGGAGGGCGAGGACCGCGTGCGCGAGCTGTCGCGGATGCTCGCCGGCCAGGAGGACTCGGAGACGGCACGGGCCCACGCGGAGGAACTCCTGGCGACGGCACGGGCGGACGCGTAGAGCTGCTGCGGCGGAGGCGTGGGCCCGACGTGGGGGGCGTTGGTCTGTGCGGGTGGCCGCCGTGCGGTCTGTCCGGGTGGCCGCTGTGGGGCCGTGCGGGTGGATGCCGTAGGGCTGGTGCGGGTTTACGCCGTGGGGTCGGTGCGGGTGGACGCGTAGGGCCAGTGGAGGTGGGCGCGTAGGGCCGGTGTGGGGGGACGCGTCGGGCCGGTTCCAGCGGTCTGGTTCACCCGAGTGGGTGAGCTTTGGGGCGATCCGGGCCAGGCTTCCTGAGGTCGGCACAGCCGGAACCGCCCCGCGGGCTGGCATCCTTGGCCGTGTGTGCGGAGGAATCCGTGCGGTCCGTCCCCACGGCCGTTCCTTCGGTACGTTTCCCCGTGACGTCCCACGCCGAACCAGGAGCCCCGGCCACGTGAGCCACGTGAGCAGCCAGTCAGCGCCCGGACAGTCGCCGCTGCGCACCGTGCAGGTGCTCGGCGGTGGCAATGCCCGCAGCGGCGCGCACGTGCGCTCCCTGGCGTCCGGGCTCGTCGCACGGGGCGTGCGGGTGACGGTGTGCGCCCCCACCGAGGCGGATCACGCCTACGACTTCACCGGGGCCGGGGCCGAGCATGTGCACATTCCGCGCAGCAGCGATCCGGCGTCGGTGGCCGCGCTGCGGGCGGCGTGCGCGAACGCCGATCTGGTGCACGCGCACGGGCTGCACGCCTCGTTCCGGGCGGTGCTCGCGCTGAGCGGGCGGCGTACCCCGCTGGTGGTCACCTGGCACGGGCGGACCCACGCCGAGGGGCCGCGCGCGCACTTTCTGCGGCTGCTGGAGCGGCGGGTGGTCAGGGCCTCCTCCGTGGTGCTGGGCACCACCTCCGACCTGGTCGACCGGGCCCGCGCGACCGGCGCGCGGGACGCGCGGCTGGCCGCGGCCGCGTTGCCGGGGCGGCGGCCGGTCGTCGAGCGCGACGAGTCGTACCGGCCCAAGCTGCGGGCCGAACTGGGCGCGCTCGGACGGCCGTTGCTGCTGGCGGTCGGCTCCCTGGACCGGCACCGGGGGTACGAGGTGCTGCTGGACGCCGCGTGGGCGTGGCGGCTGCTCGAACCGCTCCCGCTGGTGGTGATCGCCGGTGAGGGCCCGCTGCGACCGCTGTTGCAGCGCCGGATCGAGGACGAGGGGCTTCCGGTGCGGCTGCTGGGCCGCCGGGACGACGTGCCCGATCTGCTGGCGGCCGCCGACCTCGTGCTGCTGCCCAGCAGTTGGGAGTCCCGTTCGGTGCTGGCCCAGGAGGCCCTGCACGCGCGCGTGCCGCTGGTCGCCACCGCGGTCGGCGGCATCCCCGACCTCGTCGGTGACGCGGCCGAACTCGTGCCCTACGGCGACGCCGACGCCCTCGCCCGCGCCGTCGCCCGGCTCCTCGGCGACCCCGAGCGGCGGGAGCTGCTGCGGGAGCGGGGGGCGCGGCAGGCGGCGACGTGGCCGACGGAGGACGAGACGGTGGCGCAAGTGCTCAGCGTCTACGACGAGTTGACGCAGGCCCGGCCGCTGATCTGACCCGCGGGCGACGGGCCGCGCTCCGCGGCCGAGCGGGCCCTACCCCACGTGCCGGCGTGCCCGCAGCGCCAGGCTCAGGGCCAGTACCGTCTGCGGGTCGTCCAGGTCCGTGCCCAGCAGCTCGCCGATGCGGGCGAGGCGGTTGTAGAGGGTCTGCCGGTTCAGGTGGAGTTCGCGGGCCGTCTCCGCCTTGCGGCCGGCGTGTGCCAGGTAGGTCTCCAGCGTCGGCAGCAGCGGCGGCCTGGAGCGGTGGTCGTGGTCGCGGAGCGGGCCGATCGCGCGGTCCACGAAGGCCGCGAGGTCGGGATGGTCGCGCAGCCGCCACAGCAGCAGGTCGATGTCCAGGCGCCGGGCGTCGTACCAGGGCCGGTCCGCGAGCCCCTGCGCCGCGGCCGCCGTCTCCGCCGCGTGCCGCAGCCCCGCGGAGGCCGCCGCCCAGCCGCCGGCCACGCCGACGACCACGACCGGCGGCCGGGCGCCCGGGCGCTGCATGCCGGCCCGCTCCACACCCGCCCGCAGCGCGGCCGCCACCCGGTCGGCGACCGCGCCCCGCTCCGACTCGGTGCGCAGCCCCAGCAGCAGCGGCACCCGCCCCTCCACGGGACGGACACCCAGCAGCACCGGCACGCCCACCGAGGCCAGCTCCTCGGCGACCGCGCGGGCCAGCACCGCCCAGCCGCCGCCGGGGGACAGCCCGTCGCCGAGCCGCATGACGACCGGCAGCAGCGGACCGGTGCCCGGCTTGAAGCCGAGGACACGGGCCTGCGCCGGGGCGTCCTCGGCGGCGATGCGGCCCTCGGCGAGGTCGGTGAGGAAGTCGCCGCGCCCGCGCGCGGCCAGCTCCTCCTCCTGCCGGGCCTGCATCAGCACGACGGCCAGTATCCCGGCGGCCCGCTCGGCGGCGATCCGGTGCACCGGCGCCAGCGGCCCGCGCACCGGCAGCAGCACCAGCCGGGCGCGCACCGAGCCGGTGCCGGGCCCGCCGCCGGGCACGTCCACCAGCACCGAACCGGTGGGCGGCGGGGCGTCCCCGCGCTGGCCGCGCAGCCCCTCCCACACCTGGAGCGGATCGGCGCCCTCGGGTCCGGCCCCGGCGGCGTACAGCAGACGGCCGTCGGAGGTCTCCAGGAACACCGGGTTGTCGCCGAAGTCGGCGAGGATGCCGAGGACTTGGGGGACCCCGCCGCCGCCCAGCAGCGCCTCGGTGCAGCGGCGATGCACCTCCTCGGCGCGTTGCAGCAGCGCGTAGTGGCCGTTGACGATCTCGGTGTGGATCTCCTCCGTGACGGTCACGAAGGGGACCTCGCGGTGCAGTTGGACCAGCGGCAGTCCGGCCGCGCGGGCCGTCTCGATCAGGGCGGCGGGCAGCCGGGTGAAGCGCGGGCCGAGTTCGACGACCAGGGCGGCGATGCCCCGCTCGGCCAGCGTCCGTACGAACGCGCGTTGTTCGGCGGGACGGGTGCCGAGCCCGTAGCCGGTGGTCAGCAGCAGTTCGCCGCCCTTGAGGAGGGAGGCGATGTTGGGCACCTCGCCCGCGTGCACCCACCGCACGGTGCGCTGCAGCCGGTCGGCGCCCGCGAGCACCTCGGGGAGTCCGCTGCGCAGCCCCGGCAGTTCCAGCGCCCGCTGCACGGTGATGCCCGCGTCCCGGTTGTCGAATCGGTGGTCCGTGCGGCTTTCCATGCAGCGGACGCTACCCGCGCGCACGTTCCGGCGACATCTCCGCGCGGTTACGGCGGCGATCACCGGGCCCGCCCGCGCGACAATGCGTCGCCCCTGGCGCCGATTTGCACGACCGCGTGTCTGTTGTGGCGTGCGTCACTAGGACGCCACACTGACGCATCCGCAGGGACACCCCTGTGTGATCTACGGATTTCGTTGTCGCGGCACCCCGAATTTGACGAGAGGGGCGGGAAATGACAGAAACTCCCACACGAGAGGCCACACGGGAGGGCCGGGAGGTCCATCGGCTCAAGGCGAATTCCGTGGGTCTGGTGGGTGTCGTCTTCATGGCGGTGGCCACCGCCGCGCCGATCACCGCCATGACAGGCAACCTGCCCATCGCGGTCGGCTTCGGCAACGGCACGGGCGCCCCGGCGGGCTATCTGTTCGCCACGCTCGTGCTGACGGTGTTCTCCGTCGGCTATGTCGCCATGGCCCGCCGTATCACCGCGGCCGGCGCCTTCTACGGCTACATCTCGCACGGCCTGGGCCGGATCGCGGGCATGGCCTCCGGAATGCTCGCGGTGCTGGCGTACATCGTGTTCGAGGCGTCCATCGTGGGCGTCTTCGCCTACTTCACCAGGACCACCGTGCACGACCAGCTCGGCGTGGACCTGCCCTGGGTGCTCTACGCCGCCGCGATGCTGCTGGTCACCGCGGTGCTGGCGTTCTTCGACATCAACCTGACGGCCAGGGCCCTCGGCGTGATGCTGATCGCGGAGATCGCCGTCCTCTTCGCGGTCGCCACCGCCGTGCTCCTCAAGGGCGGCGGCCCGGACGGCATCCCCGTCGAGCCGATCAACCCCGCGAACGCCTTCACCGGGGCCTCCGCCGGACTCGGGCTGTTCTTCGCCTTCTGGTCATGGGTCGGCTTCGAGTCGACGGCGATGTACGGGGAGGAGTCCCGCGACCCCAAGCGGGTCATCCCGCGCGCCACGCTCATCTCGGTGGTCGGCGTCGGCCTCTTCTACATCTACGTCTCCTGGATGACCATCGCCGGCAACGGCCTCGACGGCGCGGTCGAGGTGTCCTCCTCGGCCAGTCCGCTCGACCTGTTCTTCGACCCGGCGCACTCCTACATCGGCGCCTGGGCCGTCGACACCTTCCAATGGCTGCTGATCACCGGTTCGTTCGCCTGCGGCATGGCCTTCCACCAGTGCGCGGCCCGCTATCTGTACGCCATCGGCCGCGAGGGCTTCCTGCACCCCGCGCTCGGCCGCACCCACGCCCGGCACGGCTCGCCGTACATCGCGTCCTTCGTGCAGTCCGGCATCGCGGTCGCGCTGGTCGGCGGCTTCTGGCTGAGCGGCCAGGACCCCTACATCCACCTCTACACGCTGCTGGCGATCCTCGGCACGATGGCGATCCTCATCGTGCAGACCCTGTGCTCCTTCGCCGTCATCGGCTACTTCCGCCGCAACCACCCCGAGGACCGGCACTGGTTCCGCACCTTCACCGCCCCGCTGCTCGGCGGGATCGGCATGACCGCGGTCGTCGTGCTGCTGGTGATCAACATGGACACGGCTGCCGGCGCGGCGGCCGACTCCTTCTTCTTCGAGGCCATCCCCTGGATCGTCGGGCTGGTCTTCTTCGGCGGCCTCGCCCTCGGCCTGTATCTGCGGGCCAAGCGGCCGGAGCGCTACGAGATCATCGGCCGGATCGTCCTGGAGGACGCGGCCGAACGCACGGACGACGTCACGGAAACCCACGCCAACGTCTGAGGAGCAGTCCTGTGTCCCGTACGCACGCCATGCACCAACTGCGTTCCCTCGCCGCCGATCACGCGGCCGCCCAGCGCCTCGGGCTGCCCGTCGCCGAGGCCCGGATGCGCCGCCGGTCCGTCCTGAAGGGCGCCGCCGCCCTCGCGGCCGCCACCACGGTGACCGCCGCGCCCCGCGCCGCCGCGGCGGGCGCGCCCCGGATCGCCGTGGTCGGCGCCGGCATCGCCGGACTGACCGCCGCGCTCACCCTGCACGACGCCGGGTACGCCTGCACCCTCTACGAGGCCCACCCCACCCGTGTCGGCGGCCGCATCCACACCCAGCGCGACCACTGGGCCTGGGGCCAGACCTCCGAGATCGGCGGCGAGCTGATCGACACCAGCCACAAGAAGATGCTGGAGCTGTGCCGCCGCTTCTCCCTGCCCGTCGAGGACTTCCTCGGCGGCGGGCCCAACGGGGCCGAGGAAGTCCTGTGGTTCGACGGCGCCTACTATCCGCGCGAGGAGGCCGACGAGGACTTCAACCACGTCTGGCAGGCACTGCACCGCGATCTGCAGGAAGCCGGCGAGGTCAAGTGGAACCAGACCACACCGACCGGCACCGCCCTGGACAACATGTCCCTCTACGACTGGATCGAGTCCCGCGTACCGGGCGGCCACGCTTCACGGCTGGGCCAGTGGTTCGACGTCGCCTACAACGTGGAATACGGCGCCGAGACCACTCTCCAGTCCTCGCTCGCCCTGGTGCTGCTCATGGGCTACCAGACCAATCCCGGCAACTTCAACATCTGGGGCCTGTCCAACGAGCGTTACCACGTCGTCGGCGGCAACGACCAACTCCCGCGCGCCATGGCCGACTTCCTGCCCGACGGGACGATCCGCCACGGCTGGTCGCTGAACGCGGTCAGAGCCAACGGCGACGGCACCCAGACGCTCACCTTCACCGAGTCGGGCGCCACCCGGACGGTGACCGCCGACCACACCATCCTCTGTGTGCCGCTGCCGGTGCTGAAGCAACTCGACCTCAGCAGGGCCGGGTTCGACCCCCGGATGACCAACCTGATCCGTGACGCCCGGATGGGGTACTGCACCAAGCTCAACATGCAGTTCTCCAGCCGCCCCTGGCGCGGCACCGGTGCCTGGCCCGGCGTCTCGGCGGGCGACTGCTTCACCGACAGCCGGGTCCAGCAGACCTGGGACACCACCAAGATCCAGCCCGGCACCGGCGGCATCCTCATCCAGTACCACGGCGGCGACCTCGCCAGATCCCTCGCCCCCGCCACACCGTTCGCCACGGAGAGCGATCCGTATGTGGCGAAGCTGGCGGCGTCCTACACCAAGGAGATCGACGCCTTCTTCCCCGGCACCTCGGCCGCCTTCACCGGCCGCGCCCAGCTCTCCGCCTGGCACCGCAGCCCGTACGCCCAAGGTGCCTACTCCTACTGGCCGGTGGGCTATCTGCACCGGTACGCGGGCTACGAGGGCACACCCCAGGGCAACATCCGCATCGGCGGCGAGCACTGCAGCTACGACTTCCAGGGGTTCATGGAGGGCGGCGCCACCGAGGGGGAGCGGGCGGCGAACCAGGTGATCGCCGTGCTGCGGTAGGGCTCACGCCGGCTTGATGTTGTGGTTGAACCGGAAGACGTTGTCGGGGTCCCAGCGCCGCTTCAGCTCGGCCAGCCGCCGGGCGTTGTCGGCGCCGACCCCGGCCACCACCCGGTCGGTGCCCTCGTCGCCGATGAAGTTGAGGTAGACGGCGCCGGTGCTCCAGGGGCGTGCGTCGGCGCGTACGTCGCGCACCCACCGGATGCACCGGTCGTCGTCCGCCGGGTCCTCCCACAGCCCGAAGGGGTGCACGCCCCAGGGGGCGTCCCGGTAGGGCACGGGGTACTCGTGCGGGCCGTCGGCGATCGCGCCGCCCAGCGGGAACAGGGCGTGCATGGTGCCGGTCGGCACCGGCATGTCGGCCGCGCGGGCGCAGAAGACGTCCACATAGTCGTCGGGCGCGCCCGTGAGGTACTCCGCCGACCAGTAGTTCCGCATGCCCGGCGGATCGTCGATCATGCACTGCACCTCGGCGTACGGCATCGCCCCGACGACCTCCCCCTCGTGCGGCAGCGCCAGCAGCGGCTCGGCCACCTCGCGCATCTCGGCCTCGGGACCGGCGTACGTCAGCAGCACGGCGCACAGCAGGGTGCCGACCAGCTCGGGCGGCACGAACTCGTCGGGCGGGGCGGTGATGTAGAGCGCGGCGCCGCTGACCTCGTTCGGCCCGGCGGCGATCACGTCCCGGAAGGTGCGCACCGCCTCGGGGCCCCGCTCCGGGAGGTACAGCAGCAGGGCGATGGCGAACTCGGGCAGCTCGTACAGCTTCAGGGTGAGCGCGGTGGCGACGCCGAAGTTGCCGCCGCCGCCGTGCAGCCCCCAGAACAGCTCCGGGTTCTCGTCGGCGCTGGCGTGGACCCGTTCGGCGTCGGCGGTGACCAGTTCCACGCCGAGCAGATTGTCGACGGCGAGCCCGCACCAGCGGTCCAGCCAGCCGCTGCCGCCGCCCAGCACGAACCCGCCGACCCCCGTGGTCGAGGCGCGTCCGCCGGTGGTGGCCAGGCCGTGCGGCTCGGTGGCGCGGTCCAGATCGCTCATCGTGGCCCCGCCCATGACCCGTACCGCCTCGGCACCGGGATGGACGGTGACGGCGCGCATATGGCGCAGGTCCACCACCAGGCCGTTGTCGTTCAGCGCCGAACCCGCCACGCTGTGGCCGCCGCCGCGCACGGCGATGTTCAGGTCCAGCTCCCGGCCGAAGCGCACGGCCCGCACCACGTCGTCCTCGTCCACGCACTGCGCGATCACCGCGGGCCGCCGGTCGATCATGGCGTTGAACACGGTCCGGGCCTCGTCGTAGCCCACGTCGCCCGGCGCGAACACATCGCCCGACAGATCCTCGCGCAGCGCGGTGAGGGCCGCGCCCGCCTTCGAGAGGGAAGCCATGGCCGCCCCCTTCCTGGACAGGGGGTAGTGCTTCCAGCCTAGGCAGGCACGGCCGGGACGGCTCGCTCAGGCGGGGTGCGCGCACGCCGGTGAGCGGAGGCCGGTGAGCGGAGGCCGGTGGGGGCTCAGCCGCCGTACGCGCCCGAGGCCGTCAGCCGCAGCGCGGTGTCGATCAGCGGGACGTGGCTGAACGCCTGCGGGAAGTTGCCGACCTGGCGCTGCAGGCGCGGGTCCCACTCCTCGGCCAGCAGGCCCAGGTCGTTGCGCAGCCCCAGCAGCTTCTCGAACAGCTGCCGGGCCTCGTCGACCCGGCCGATCATCGCCAGGTCGTCCGCCATCCAGAACGAGCAGGCGAGGAACGCGCCCTCGTCGCCCGGCAGACCGTCCACGCCCTCGGACTCGCCCTCGGTGGGGTAGCGCAGGATGAAGCCGTCCGGGGTGGACAGCTCGCGCTGGATCGCCTCGATGGTGCCGATGACCCGCTTGTCGTCCGGCGGCAGGAAGCCCATCTGCGGAATCAGCAGCAGCGAGGCGTCCAGCTCCTTGGAGCCGTAGGACTGTGTGAAGGTGTTGCGCTCCTTGTCGAAGCCCTTCTCGCACACCTCCCGGTGGATGTCCTCGCGCAGCTCCTTCCAGCGCTCCAGCGGGCCGTCCGCGTCCCCGGACTCGATCAGCTTGATCGTGCGGTCCACCGCGACCCACGCCATGACCTTGGAGTGCACGAAGTGGCGGCGCGGGCCGCGCACCTCCCAGATGCCCTCGTCCGGCTCCTGCCAGTGCTTCTCCAGGTAGCTGATCAGCTTCAGCTGGAGCAGCGAGGCGTAGTCGTTGCGGGCCAGACCCGTCATGTGCGCCAGGTGCAGGGCCTCGGTGACCTCGCCGTACACATCCAGCTGGAGCTGGTGCGCGGCGCCGTTGCCGACCCGGACCGGGGCGGAGTTCTCATAGCCCGGCAGCCAGTCCAGCTCGGCCTCGCCCAGCTCCCGCTCACCGGCGATGCCGTACATGATCTGGAGGTTCTCCGGGTCGCCGGCGACCGCGCGCAGCAGCCACTCGCGCCAGGCGCGGGCCTCCTCGCGGTAGCCGGTGCGCAGCAGCGAGGACAGGGTGATCGCCGCGTCCCTGAGCCAGGTGTAGCGGTAGTCCCAGTTGCGCACGCCGCCGATGTCCTCCGGCAGGGAGGTGGTGGGCGCGGCGACGATGCCGCCGGTCGGGGCGTACGTCAGCGCCTTCAGCGTGATCAGGGAGCGCACGACGGCCTCGCGGTAGGGGCCGTGGTACGTACAGTGCTCCACCCACTCGCGCCAGAAGTCCTCGGTCGCCGTCAGCGACTGCTCCGGCTCGGGCAGCGGCGGCGGCTCCTTGTGCGAGGGCTGCCAGGAGATCGTGAACGCGATGCGCTCGCCGGGCGCCACGGTGAAGTCGGAGTACGTGGTCAGCGAGTGGCCGTAGGTCTCGGCCTCGGTGTCGAACCACACCGAGTCGGGGCCGGCGACGGCGACCGTGCGCTCGTCGTCGTGCTTGTGCACCCACGGCACGACCCGGCCGTAGCTGAACCGCATCCGCAGCGCCGAGCGCATCGGCACCCGGCCGGAGACGCCCTCCACGATCCGGATCAGCTGGGGCGCGCCGTCACGCGGGGGCATGAAATCGGTCACCCGCACCGTGCCGCGCACGGTGTCCCACTCGGATTCGAGGATGAGGGAGTCCCCGCGGTAGGTGCGCCGGGTCGCGACGGGCGGCGCGATGTCGGAGGCGTGCGCCGGTCCGATGCGCCAGAAGCCGTGCTCCTCCGTGCCCAGCAGACCGGCGAAGATGGCATGCGAGTCGAAGCGGGGCAGGCACAGCCAGTCGACCGTGCCGTCCCGGCAGACCAGGGCAGCGGTCTGCATGTCTCCGATGAGTGCGTAGTCTTCGATGCGCCCGGCCACGTGCATCTCCAGTCGAACGGCCACGTCACCCCGCATGGGGGCGGTCGCTAGTGCGGTCAAGGGGTCGTTGTAAAGCGTCGTCGAGCTGAGGGGCAAAACGCCACCGCGCCCTGGACACGGTCGACGATTGTTGCTCAACGAACTGGCGAGCTCTTGTTGTTCCGGTGGGTACGGGCGAGGGGTGGTGCCGTGTCTCCGGCCGGCTCGACAGCGAATGTCCGAGCAGGATACGACGCGCTCGGATGATCTGTGTGCGCCTCCGGGGAACGCGAGTGGGCCGAACGAGTGAGCTGCCCCAACCGGGGCCGAACCAGGTCGGACGGGTGTCCGCGCATGCGCGGAGCGTGGCCGGAGGCCATCGGGTCGCGGCGCTGATACGCTGGTAGCCCGTGGACCGGTGGGTGTCCCTCCGCAGAGAAAACACCCCCGAACCGCAGCGACGGCACCCCCGGAATCCCTCCGGCCGGCAGCCGCCCCGCACCTCCAGACAGCGACCACGGGAGCCCCCTCTTGGCCATGCCGCCGAAATCAACGACGACCAAGCACATCTTCGTCACCGGGGGTGTCGCCTCCTCTCTCGGCAAGGGCCTGACGGCCTCCAGCCTCGGCATGCTGCTCAAGGCCAGGGGCCTGCGTGTCGTCATGCAGAAGCTCGACCCGTATCTGAACGTCGACCCGGGCACGATGAACCCGTTCCAGCACGGCGAGGTCTTCGTCACCAACGACGGAGCCGAGACCGACCTGGACATCGGACACTACGAGCGCTTCCTCGACCGTGACTTGGACGGCACCGCCAATGTCACTACAGGCCAGGTGTACTCGACCGTGATCGCCAAGGAGCGGCGCGGCGAGTACCTGGGTGACACCGTGCAGGTCATCCCGCACATCACCAACGAGATCAAGCACCGCATCCGCCGCATGGCGACGGACGAGGTCGACGTGGTGATCACCGAGGTCGGCGGCACGGTCGGCGACATCGAGTCGCTGCCGTTCCTGGAGACCGTCCGCCAGGTCCGCCACGAGGTCGGCCGGGACAACGTCTTCGTGGTCCACATCTCCCTTCTGCCCTACATCGGCCCGTCCGGCGAGCTGAAGACCAAGCCGACCCAGCACTCCGTCGCGGCCCTGCGCAACATCGGCATCCAGCCCGACGCGATCGTGCTGCGCTGCGACCGCGAGGTGCCGACCGCGATCAAGCGGAAGATCTCGCTGATGTGCGACGTCGACGAGGACGCCGTGGTGGCCTGCCCCGACGCCCGCTCCATCTACGACATCCCGAAGACCGTCCACGGCGAGGGCCTGGACGCCTACGCGGTCCGCAAGCTGGACCTGCCCTTCCGTGACGTGGACTGGACGACCTGGGACGACCTGCTCGACCGCGTCCACAACCCCGAGCACGAGGTCACCCTGGCCCTGGTCGGCAAGTACATCGACCTGCCCGACGCCTATCTGTCGGTGACCGAGGCGCTGCGCGCCGGCGGCTTCGCCAACCGGACCCGCGTCAAGATCAAGTGGGTCACCTCGGACGACTGCAAGACCCCGGCCGGCGCCAAGGCGCAGCTCGCCGACGTGGACGGCATCTGCATCCCCGGCGGCTTCGGCGACCGCGGTGTGCAGGGCAAGGTCGGCGCGATCCGCTACGCCCGCGAGAACAAGATCCCGCTGCTCGGCCTGTGCCTCGGCCTGCAGTGCATCGTGATCGAGGCCGCGCGTCACCTGGCCGACATCCCGGACGCCAACTCCACCGAGTTCGACCCGGCCACCGCCCACCCGGTCATCTCCACCATGGCCGAGCAGATGGACATCGTCGCCGGCGAGGGCGACATGGGCGGCACCATGCGGCTCGGCATGTACCCGGCCAAGCTGGCCGAGGGCTCGATCGTGCGCGAGGTGTACGACGGCAAGGAGTACGTCGAGGAGCGGCACCGCCACCGCTACGAGGTGAACAACGCCTACCGCGCGGAGCTGGAGAAGAAGGCGGGCATCCTCTTCTCCGGCACCTCCCCGGACGGCAAGCTCGTCGAGTACGTGGAGTACCCGCGCGAGGTCCACCCCTACCTGGTCGCCACCCAGGCCCACCCCGAGCTGCGCTCCCGGCCGACCCGGCCGCACCCGCTGTTCGCCGGGCTGGTGAAGGCCGCGGTCGAGCGGAAGACGTCGAAGTAACACACCGGTTGTACGGTGGCCGGGGTGCGTTCCTTTCAAAAGGGCGCACCCCGGTTTCGTTTTCGCAGGTGAAAGGGCACGGCATGACGATCAAGGACGCGCCGGAGGAGTGGGAGATCCGGGCGACGCAGACGCCCTTCACGGGCAACAAGACCTCGGTGCGCACGGACGACGTGGTCATGCCCGACGGTTCCGTGGTCCGCCGGGACTACCAGGTGCACCCCGGTTCCGTGGCCGTGCTGGCGCTGGACGAGCAGGACCGGGTGCTGGTGCTGCGGCAGTACCGGCACCCGGTACGGCAGAAGCTGTGGGAGATCCCGGCGGGGCTGCTGGACGTGCCGGGGGAGAACCCGCTGCACGCGGCGCAGCGGGAGCTGTACGAGGAGGCGCACGTCAAGGCGGAGACCTGGCGGGTGCTGACGGATGTGTACACCACGCCGGGCGGGTGCGACGAGGCGGTGCGGATCTTCCTCGCGCGGGATCTGTCGGAGGCGGAGGGGGAGCGGTTCGAGGCGGAGCACGAGGAGATCGATCTGGAGATCGACCGGGTGCCGCTGGACGAGCTGGTGCGGGGGGTGCTGGCGGGGGAGCTGCACAACAACTGTCTGGTGGTGGGCGTGCTGTCGCTGGTCGCCGCGCGGCAGAGCGGGGGGCTGGAGGCGCTGCGGCCGGCTGAGGCGCCGTGGCCCGCGCGGCCGTTCGAGGTCTGAGCGCCGCGGGGCTTCATGCCGTCGTGCGTCTGCTGCGTCGTCGTGGCGTGTCGCGCGGTTCTCCGTGCCCCTGGGTCCGCCGCCCATCCGTCTGTTCCTACGATCCGTTGATCCGATCAGGCGACACTCGGTCCCGCCCCGGCCTGCTCCTCCCGGAAGGTTGCAGAGCGTGAACTAGGCTCTGGAAACGCCCTGACCGGAGTCCCGGCGGGCCTGGGCGTGTGGTGGGACGGGAGTGTGGCCCGTGACGGATCAGGTGGTGGACACGGACGCGTCTGTCCTGGCTGCGGAGGGCCGGTTCCTCGGTCGTACCAGGGAGTTGAAGGACCTGTGCGCCGACATCGAGCGGACCGGTCTGGACACCCTGGCCGGCCGCAAGGCGCCCCGCGCACGGGTGCTGCTGATCGCCGGGCGACCGGGATCGGGGCGTACCGCGCTCGCGGAGGAGCTCGTACGGCGGGTCGCGGACCGCTACACGGACGGGGTGCTGCGGGCCCGGCTGAGCGAGCCCGACGGCACGCCCGTCGCGGTGGAACGGGTGGCCCGGGATCTGCTGGCGGCGCTGGACGCACCGGCTCCGGCGGGGGCCGACGAGGACGATCTGACCTCGGCGCTCCGGGAGGCCCTTTCCGCGCGGCGGATGCTGCTGCTGCTCGACGACGCGGCCGACGCCGCACAGGTGGACGCGCTGCTCCCGGACAGCCCGGAGTGCCTGGTGGTCGCCGTGTCCGCAGGGCCGCTGACCGGGATCTCGGACGTGCGGCCGTGCACGCTCGGCGGGCTGGACACCAAGTCGGCCGTGGAGCTGCTGTCCCGGCACACCGGGTCGGTGCGGATCACCGTGGACCCACGGGCCGCCGAGGGTCTGGTGGAGGAGTGCCAGGCCCAGCCGGCCGCGCTGATGCTGGCCGGCGGCTGGCTCGCCGCCCGCCCCAAGGCGGCCGTCGCCGACCTCGCCAAGCATCTGCACGCCGAGGGCGACGAATCCGGCACCCCGCTGGCCAGGGTCTTCCGCCTCGCCTACGGCTCCCTGCCGGCGCCCGCCGCCCGGATACTGCGACTGCTCTGTCTGGCCCCCGGCGGACTGGTCGACCCGCACACCGCCTCCGCCCTCGCCGGCTGCTCGGTCAGCGGGGCCCGCACCACCCTGGACGACTTCGTCACGCTGGGGCTGCTGCACGCCGTGGACTCGCCGCTGCCGGAGTACGAGGTGCCCGGCTGTCTGCACCCGCTGCTGAAGGCGCTCGCCGAGTCGCACGACCGCCCGGCCGAGATCCAGCTGGCCCGCGCCCGGATGCTGGAGCGGACGGTACGGCTGCTGCAGTCCTGCCGGGCGATCACCGAGACCGACAGCCCGCACGCCCGCGAGAAGCTCCTCGGGATGCCCCGCTCGCTGCGCTTTCCCAGCCCCCGGGCGGCGGCCGAGTGGCTGCGGCTGCGCCGGCCCGCCCTGATGGCCGCGGCCCGCCTCGCGGTCGCCGACGGAGAGCTGGACACGCTCGCCCGGCGGCTGATGTCCCAGCTGGTGCGGGCCATGGTGGCGCACTTCGGCACCCAGGCGGCGGCCGCCGACCTCTACGGCATCCACGGCCTCGTCCTGGACGTCGCCGAGCGCCGCGGGCTGCCCCGCGAGAAGGCCGCCGCCCTGCTGAACCTGGGCGATCTGGACGCGCGCACCGGGCGGACGGCGGAGGCGCTGGTGCGCTATCGGGCCGCGCTGGACGCCGGACGGCAGGCGGACGACCCGTATGCGACCGGCCGCGCGATG
This sequence comes from Streptomyces sp. enrichment culture, assembly GCF_964272895.1. Lineage (GTDB taxonomy): Bacteria > Actinomycetota > Actinomycetes > Streptomycetales > Streptomycetaceae > Streptomyces. Next base: position 1,611,632 of record NZ_OZ186832.1, on the reverse strand, counting down.
GAATCCGTAGGCGGGGCGCATCTGGAGCTCGGGGACTACGACCGGGCCGCCGACTGGTTCGGCCGGGCGCTGGCCCAGCGCCTCGCCCGCGAGGAGCGCCTGGACGCCGCCCGGCTGTACGGCCGTATCGCCACCGCGCACACCTACGCGGGCCGGTACGGGGAGGCGCTCAGGGGGTGGCGGGCGGCGGTCGCCGGATATCGCAAGGCGGGCGATGTCGCCGCCCAGGCACGGGCGTTGAGCGAGCTGGCGCGGGTGCAGGAGTACGCCGGGCGGCCCGAGGAGTGCCTGCGCACCTGCCAGGAGGCGGTGGAGTGGGCGCGGCGCGCGGAGGACGTACGGCTGCAGGCCGCGCTGCATCTGCGGATGGCCGACACGCTGGAACACCTCGGCGATCCGACGGCCGCCGCACTGCACCGGGGGACGGCCGAGCGCATGCTGGGTGAGGAGCTTCAGGAGATCCAGGAGGCCGATACCCCACAGTCCGCTCCGGAACAAGACGCTAACGCCTGCGAAATCCGTAGTACATCCGCTGAAGATTGATGCAATGAAAGGCTAGACAGCGGGAACACCTTCATTAGACTGGCTCTGCCGCACGTTCTCCTGCGGTGTCTCCCGGTGTGCCCGTGGGTAGCCGGTATGTCGTGTAATCCCCCCTCTGAGCCAAGGACCGTGATCGACGTGAAGGTCGGCATCCCCCGCGAGGTCAAGAACAACGAGTTCCGGGTGGCCATCACCCCCGCCGGTGTGCACGAGCTGGTGCGCAACGGCCACCAGGTCGTCATCGAGCGGGGCGCCGGCCTCGGCTCCTCCATCCCGGACAGCGAGTACATCGCCGCCGGCGCCGAGATCCTGGACACCGCCGACGAGGTGTGGGCCGCCGCCGACCTGCTGCTGAAGGTCAAGGAGCCCATCGCGGAGGAGTACCACCGCCTCCGCAAGGACCAGACGCTCTTCACCTACCTGCACCTGGCCGCCTCCAAGGAGTGCACGGACGCCCTGCTGGAGTCCGGCACCACGGCCATCGCCTACGAGACCGTCGAGCTGCCCAGCCGCGCGCTGCCGCTGCTCGCCCCGATGTCCGAGGTCGCGGGCCGTCTGGCCCCGCAGGTCGGCGCCTACCACCTGATGCGCTCGGCCGGCGGCCGCGGTGTGCTGCCCGGCGGTGTGCCGGGCGTCGTCCCGGCCAAGGCCGTCGTCATCGGCGGTGGCGTCTCCGGCTGGAACGCCGCGCAGATCGCCATCGGCATGGGCTTCGACGTGACCCTGCTCGACCGCGACATCAACAAGCTGCGCGAGGCCGACAAGATCTTCGGCGCCAAGGTCAAGGCCGTCATGTCCAACGCCTTCGAGCTGGAGAAGGCCGTCCTGGACGCCGACCTCGTCATCGGCGCGGTCCTCATCCCGGGCGCCAAGGCCCCGAAGCTGGTCACCAACGAGCTCGTGTCCCGCATGAAGCCCGGAAGTGTCCTTGTCGACATCGCGATCGACCAGGGCGGCTGCTTCGAGGACTCCCGGCCCACCACGCACGCCGAGCCGACCTTCCAGGTCCACAACTCGGTGTTCTACTGCGTCGCCAACATGCCGGGCGCGGTGCCCAACACCTCCACCTACGCGCTCACCAACGCCACGCTGCCCTACATCGTCTCGCTGGCCAACAACGGCTGGGTCGAGGCGCTGCGCCGCGACCCCGCGCTCGCCAAGGGCCTCAACACCCATGACGGCAAGGTCGTTTACAAGGAGGTCGCCGAGGCCCACGGCCTGGAGCACGTGGAGCTGGACTCCCTGCTCGGCTGACCCGTCGGCCCACGCGCCCGGCTAAGTCACCTTTTCGTAAAGGCGATACGTCAACAAGACGCGTCAACCACACGCACCCGGCCGGACCTTGCCCGACAAGGTCCGGCCGGATGTGTGTATGGTCACTTTGCGGCTCTAGGTCAACTCGCCTCGAACGTAACCCTTGAACCGATTCGCACACCGGTGAAACCTGCCGTGCGACGGCCGTACGCCCTTGACAGAGGGATGTTTCATTGCCGACACATCCTGCCGGGTCCGGCGGATTGTGTTGCTGCGGACCGCCGACACGCCATAGAGTCGCCAACCGTCGGCATGGTGCCACGCTGACCTTGTCTAGAAGTTTCCTGGTCACCAAGGAGGTAAGACGACTTGTGAATGAGTCGACATTTTCTCCCGGGGGTGGTCAACCAGGAACGCCTGCGCGGGGCCAGGGCCCCACGGGGCTTCAGGCTGTCGGCTCCGTCGCTGTCCGAACCTTCGCAGCCCACCAGAGCCAGTCAAGCCCCCACACGGCTCTGTCAGCACACCAGAGCATGGATGGCCATCACGTGAACGCCATGGCCGGCGACGGAAGTGGCGCGCCCCACAACCACTTCGCCGACTACGACGAACTGCCCGAAGGGCACTTCTACGATCCCGACGCCGAATACGAGCCGGACCCGGAGTACGCGGCCACGCTCGCGCCCGACGCTGCCCGTCAGCGCCGTGAGCGCATCGGCCCGACCGGACGCCCGCTGCCGTACTTCCCGATCCCGGGCCCGCTGACCGATCACGGACCCGCGAAGATCATCGCGATGTGCAACCAGAAGGGCGGCGTCGGCAAGACGACGTCGACCATCAACCTGGGTGCCGCGCTCGCGGAGTACGGCCGCCGCGTGCTGCTCGTGGACTTCGACCCGCAGGGCGCGCTGTCGGTGGGTCTCGGCGTCAACCCGATGGAGCTCGACCTCACCGTCTACAACCTGCTCATGGAGCGGGGCATGTCGGCGGACGAGGTGCTCCTGAAGACGGCGGTCCCCAACATGGACCTGCTGCCCTCCAACATCGACCTGTCGGCCGCCGAGGTCCAGCTGGTCTCCGAGGTCGCGCGCGAGTCCACGCTGCAGCGTGCGCTCAAGCCGCTGATGGACGACTACGACTACATCGTGATCGACTGTCAGCCCTCGCTGGGCCTGCTCACGGTCAACGCGCTGACGGCCGCCCACAAGGTGATCGTCCCCCTGGAGTGCGAGTTCTTCGCGCTGCGCGGTGTCGCGCTGCTGACCGAGACCATCGAGAAGGTCCAGGAGCGGCTCAACCCGGAGCTGGAGCTCGACGGGATCCTCGCCACGATGTACGACTCGCGCACCGTGCACAGCCGTGAGGTGCTGGCGCGGGTCGTCGAGGCGTTCGACGACCACGTCTACCACACGGTCATCGGGCGCACGGTCCGCTTCCCGGAGACCACGGTCGCCGGTGAGCCGATCACCACGTACGCCTCCAACTCCGTCGGTGCCGCCGCCTACCGCCAGCTCGCCAGGGAGGTGCTCGCCCGGTGTCACGCCGAGTGAGTCTGCCGGGGGCCGACGAACTCTTCCGTACGACAGGAGGGATGGCGCTGCAGCCGTCCACTCCCCGGCGGTCCGCAGGCGGCGAGGCCAGGGTGCCGGCTCCCGCGGGGGAGAGCGATCCCGCCGCCGCGGAGGACGCGCCGCAGTCGGTGCCCGTGCAGGGCGGCGACGGGGACGGGGCGGAGCATGTCGCGGCCGAGGCGGAACCGGCCGACGCCGGGGAGTCGCGCAGCCGGGCGGAGCGCTCCGCGCGGCGGCAGACGGTGGCGCAGGAAGGTTCTGCCGCGGGTGCCTCCGGCGGGGCCGCTGCCGCCGGTGCCGCTCCGCGCAAGCGGGGCAGGTCGGGTACGCGGCGGCCCAGCGGACGCGAGCGGCACGACGAGAAGATCACCGTGTATGTGTCCGCCGAGGAGCTGATGGACCTGGAGCACGCGCGTCTGGTGCTCCGCGGTGAGCACGGGCTCGCGGTGGACCGCGGGCGGATCGTCCGCGAGGCGGTCGCCGTGGTGCTCGCCGATCTGGAGACCCGCGGCGACGCCAGCATCCTCGTGCGGCGGCTTCGGGGGCGGTAGGCGGTAGGGGTAGCCTGCGGGGGCTATGACCTCGAACGACGTTCCCCGCGGCCGTCGGCGTGCGCTGGGGCGCGGGCCGGGGGCGACGCCTGGACCCGAGCCCGCTCCCTCCGTCGAGGCGCCGGCGGAGCCCGTCGAGGAGGCGCCGGCGGAACTCGTCGAGGAGGCGCCGGCGGAACTCGTCGACGAGGCGCCGGCCGGCGAACCCCAGGAGAGCACCGACGGTGTCTTCACGGTGCGGCTCGCCAACTTCGAGGGGCCCTTCGATCTGCTGCTCCAGCTGATCTCGAAGCACAAGCTGGACGTCACCGAGGTGGCGCTGTCCAAGGTCACCGACGAGTTCATGGCGCACATCAGGGCGATGGGGCCGGACTGGGACCTGGACCAGACGACCGAGTTCCTCGTCGTCGCCGCCACGCTGCTCGACCTCAAGGCCGCGCGGCTGCTGCCCGCCGCCGAGGTGGAGGACGAGGCCGATCTGGCCTTGCTGGAGGCCCGCGATCTGCTGTTCGCCCGGCTGCTCCAGTACCGGGCGTACAAACAGATCGCCGACATCTTCGACCAGCGGCTCGACCACGAGGCCCGGCGCCACCCCCGTACCGTCGGGCTGGAGCCGCAGCTCGCGGAACTGCTGCCCGAGGTCGTGATCAGCATCGGGCCCGAGGGGTTCGCCAGGCTCGCCGTGAAGGCGATGCAGCCCAAGCCCAGGCCGCAGGTGTACGTCGATCACATCCACGCGCCGCTGGTGAGCGTGCAGGAGCAGGCGGGGATCGTGGTCGCGCGGCTCAGGGAACTGGGCGAGGCCGACTTCCGGGCGCTGGTGGCGGACACCGAGGACACGCTGACCGTCGTGGCACGGTTCCTCGCGCTGCTGGAGCTGTACCGGGAGAAGGCCGTCGCGCTGGAGCAGGAGGCCGCCCTGGGCACCCTGCTGGTGCGCTGGACCGGCGGGGACGGGGACGAGACGCCGAGGGTGACCGACGAGTTCGACCGGCCTGCCGAGGAGCCGGAGCAGGAGAGGAAACCGTGAGCGAGACCGTCGCCGATCTTGACCTCAAGCCCGCCCTCGAGGCCGTCCTCATGGTCGTGGACGAGCCCGCGAGCGAGGAGCATCTCGCGAAGATCCTGGAGCGGCCCCGGCGGGCGGTCGCGGACGCGCTGCGCGAGCTGGCCGACGAGTACGCCCGGCAGGGCCGCGGATTCGAGCTGCGGTTCGTGGCGGGCGGCTGGCGCTTCTACACCCGGCCGGAGTACGCCGCGGCCGTGGAGAAACTGGTCCTGGACGGGCAGACCGCCCGGCTCACCCAGGCGGCGCTGGAGACCCTGGCCGTCGTGGCGTACCGCCAGCCGGTCAGCCGCAGCAGGGTCTCCGCGGTGCGCGGGGTCAACTGCGACGGTGTGATGCGCACCCTGCTGCAGCGGGGTCTCGTCGAGGAGGCGGGCACGGAACCCGAAACAGGTGCGATCCTGTACGTGACGACGAACTACTTCCTGGAGCGGATGGGCCTACGGGGTCTGGACGAGCTCCCGGAGCTCGCGCCCTTCCTCCCGGAGGCGGAGGCGATCGAGGCCGAGACCCAGGAAGGGGTGCCGTCGTTCGACCCGGACGCTCCCGACGAGGGCCCGGGCGCAGACGACGAACACACGACGACGACGGACATTTGATGCGAAGCAGCGGCAGCGGCAGGAACGGCGGGCGCGGGAACTACCGCGGCGCCGGCAACAACAGGGACGAGCGCCAGGGGCAGGGCCGTCCCCGCAAGCCCCGCCCCGAGGAGCGCCGCTACGACGTGGGCCCCGGCGCGACCAAGGACGGCCCCAAGTCCGGGCGCGGCGCCTCCGCGCGCGGCGGCGCCAAGGGCGGCCCCAAGGCCGGTCCGAAGCAGGGCCAGCAGGGCGGCGGGCGCGGCCGTACGGCCCCCGCGCGCTCGCGCGAGTTCGAGACGCGGATCGAGGAGCGCAACCGCGAGCGGTACGCGGGCAAGAAGGACGTCAAGCTGCCCAAGACCTTCCCCGGCGCCGAGCAGGAGGGCGAGCGGCTGCAGAAGGTCCTGGCCCGCGCGGGCTACGGCTCCCGGCGTGCCTGTGAGGAGCTGATCGACGAGGCGCGGGTCGAGGTCAACGGCCGGATCGTCACCGAGCAGGGCCTCAGGGTCGACCCGGAGAAGGACGAGATCAAGGTCGACGGGCTGACGGTCGCCACACAGTCGTACCAGTTCTTCTCGCTGAACAAGCCCGCCGGTGTCGTCTCCACGATGGAGGACCCCGAGGGCCGGCAGTGCCTCGGCGACTACGTCACCAACCGTGAGACGCGGCTCTTCCACGTCGGCCGGCTGGACACCGAGACCGAGGGCGTCATCCTGCTCACCAACCATGGCGAGCTGGCGCACCGGCTGACCCACCCGAAGTACGGCGTGAAGAAGACCTACCTCGCGCACATCGTCGGCCCGATCCCGCGCGACCTGGGCAAGCGGCTGAAGGACGGCATCCAGCTGGAGGACGGCTACGCGCGCGCGGACCACTTCCGGGTCGTGGAGCAGACCGGCAAGAACTACCTGGTCGAGGTGACCCTGCACGAGGGCCGCAAGCACATCGTGCGCCGGATGCTCGCCGAGGCCGGCTTCCCGGTCGACAAGCTGGTGCGGGTCGCCTTCGGCCCGATCACGCTGGGCGACCAGAAGTCGGGCTGGCTGCGGCGGCTGTCGAACACCGAGGTCGGGATGCTGATGAAGGAAGTCGACCTCTAAAGCGTTGCCCTTGGCCACCACCCCCTTTTATAGTCGCAGTGACTATTAAAGGGGGTGGTCGTCGTGGAGGGCTACGACAAGTACGCGTTCGAGCCGTTCGCCGTGACCGTCGACCTCGCCGTCCTGACGATCCGCGACGGCGCCCTGCACGTCCTGCTCGTCGAGCGCGGCCAGGAGCCGTACGCCGGTCGCTGGGCGCTGCCCGGCGGCTTCCTGCTGCCCGCCGAGTCCGCGGAGACGGCCGCCCGGCGCGAGCTCGCCGAGGAGACCGGGCTGGCGGACGTGTCCGGGCTGCACCTGGAGCAGCTGCGCACCTACAGCGAACCCGGCCGCGATCCCCGTATGCGGGTCGTGTCGGTGGCGTTCACCGCGCTGCTGCCCGACGCCCCCGAACCGCGCGGCGGCGGGGACGCGGCGCAGGCCCGCTGGGTGCCGTACGGCACGGCGGGGCCGCTCGCCTTCGACCACGACCGCATCCTGGCCGACGCCCACGAGCGGGTCGGCGCCCAGCTGGAGCACACCTGTCTGGCGACCGCGTTCTGCCCGCCCGAGTTCACCCTGGGCGAGCTCCAGCAGGTCTACGAGACCGTGTGGGGCGCCCCGCTGGACCGGCCCAACTTCCGCCGCAAGGTGCTCGCCACCCCCGGCTTCGTCGAGCCGGTGCCGGGTGCCGCCCGGCTCACCGGCGGCCGCGGCAAGCCCGCCGCCCTCTACCGCGCGGGCACCGCGACCGCGCTGCACCCGCCTCTGCTCCGACCGTCCAGGGAAGGACGCCCCGCATGACCACGTACGAGAGGAAGCGCGCCGCCACCGGGGCCCTGCTGGGGCTCGCCCTGGGGGACGCCCTCGGCTTTCCCACCGAGTTCAACGACGTGCCGTCGATCCTCGCCAAGTGCGGGCCGTGGCGGGAGATGGAACTGCCGACGCCCGCGTTCGTCACCGACGACACCCAGATGACCCTCGCCCTCGGCCGCGGTCTGCGCACCGCCATGGACCGCGGGTACCTCGCGCCCAAGCGGCTGGAGCGGCCGGTGCGCGAGGAGTTCGTGGAGTGGTACCTCTCGCCCGAGAACAACCGGGCCCCCGGCAACACCTGCCTGGTCGCCTGCAACCTGCTCAAGGCCGAGGGCCGGGCCTGGCAGGACGCGAGCCAGGTCCACTCCAAGGGCTGCGGGGCCAACATGCGCGTCGCCCCCGTCGGGCTCGCCCCCGGCCTGAGCGACGAACAGCGGGCGGGCGCCGCACAGCTGCAGTCCGGACTCACCCACGGCCACCCGACGGCGCTCGCCGCGTCCGACCTCACCGCGCACGCCGTACGCCTGCTCGCGCAGGGCGCCGAGCCGGGCGCGCTGGTCGGGCTGCTGCGGTCGTACGCCCTGGAGAACCGCACCCGCTACCACCACACCTGGCTCGGCGATCTGTGGACCCGCGGCCAGGACCCGAGCCCCGAGCACTTCATCGCGCGCGGCTGGGACGAGTGCCTGGGTGTCCTGGAGCGGCTGGAGGCGGCACTGCGGGACCCGTCGCCGGAGACCGACCCGTGCCTGGCGACCGGGGAGGGCTGGATCGCCGAGGAGGCGCTGGCGACCGGGCTGCTGTGCTTCCTGCTCTTTCCCGACGAGCCGCTCACCGCACTGCGCCGCGCCGCCTGCTCCCGCGGCGACTCCGACTCCCTCGCCTGCCTGGCGGGCGCCTTCGCGGGGGCGTACCTGGGCGCCGAGGCGTGGCCGCAGGCGTGGGCGGACCGGATCGAGTACCACGGGGAGCTGACGGCGCTCGGGGCGCTGTGGGACGCGTGACCCGGCCGTCCGGTGGCGGGACGCGCGCAGCCGGGTGACAGTGGCCGGGACGCGGCCGGTCGTCCTGTGGAAGGCGGCACCATGACGGACAAGGACACGAGGGGCGAGAACCTCGGCATCGGCGATCTGCTCGGCGGCATCCTCGGCGGCCGGGGCGGTACCGGCAGCGGCGGGCTGCTGGTCGGCGCCCTGCTCAATGTACTGGGCCATGGCATGGGGACGAACCCCCTGCTCGGCCTGCTGGAGAAGCTCGGCGGCGCCGGGCTCGGCGAACAGGCGCAGTCCTGGGTCGGCACCGGCGACAACCGGTCCGTGACCGGCGACCAGCTGCGGCAGGCCCTCGGCGACGACACCCTCGACCGGGTCGCGCGGGAGGCCGGTGTCACCCCCGACCAGGCCGCGGACGACCTCGCCCAGACCCTGCCCCCGGTCGTCGACCGGCTCACCCCCGAGGGCCGGGTGCCCGAGGCGGCCTCGCTGGAGGAGCTGATCCGGCGGCAGTCGCTGTGACGCCGTCTCAGGGGGCGGGCGGCGGACACCGGACCTCCGCGCGCTGACTAGGCTGGTCGGGCAGAACAGCCGCACATCAGCGGCGCAACGCCGTACAGCAGCAAGGAGCAGTGCCGTGGCGGTACGAGCGGTCCGGGGGGCCGTGCAACTGGAGCGGGACGAGGCCGGCCACATGGAGGAGCAGGTCTCGGCCCTGCTCACCGCCGTACTGGAGCGCAACGGGCTGACCGCCGAGGACCTGATCAGCATCTGGTTCACGGCCACGCCCGATCTGCACAGCGACTTCCCGGCGGTCGCGGCCCGCAGGCTCGGGATCGTCGACGTGCCGCTGATCTGCGCCCAGGAGCTGGACATCGAGGGCGCCATGCCCCGCGTCGTCCGGCTGCTCGCGCACATCGAATCCGACAAGCCCCGCGCCGACATCGCACACGTCTACCTCGGTGCGGCGGCCGCCCTGCGCAAGGACATCGCCCAGTGAGGACCGCACTCGTCATCGGAACCGGGCTCATCGGAACCTCGGTCGCCCTGGCCCTCGTCCGGCGCGGCGTCGTCGTGCACCTCGCCGACCACGACCCCGAGCAGGCCCGCACCGCCGCCGCGCTCGGCGCCGGGACGGACCAGGCGCCCGAGGGCCCCGTCGACCTCTGTGTCGTCGCCGCCCCGCCCGCCCATGTCGCCGGGGTCCTCGCGGACGCCATCCGGCGCGGCACGGCCCGCGGCTATCTGGACGTGGCCAGCGTCAAGGGCGGGCCGCGCCGGGAGCTGGAGGCGCTGGGCCTGGACCTCACGACGTACCTCGGCACCCACCCGATGTCCGGCCGGGAGAAGTCCGGGCCGCTGGCCGCCACCGCCGACCTCTTCGAGGGCCGCCCCTGGGTGCTCACCCCCACGCGGGACACCGACACCGAGGTGCTGAACCTCGCCCTGGAGCTGGTCTCGCACTGCCGTGCCGTGCCGGTCGTCATGGACGCCGACGCCCACGACCGCGCCGTGGCCCTCGTCTCCCACATGCCGCACCTGGTGTCCAGCATGGTCGCCGCGCGCCTGGAGAACGCCGAGGAGTCCGCCGTACGGCTGTGCGGGCAGGGCATCCGGGACGTGACCCGGATCGCCGCCTCCGACCCGCGGATGTGGATCGACATCCTCTCCGCGAACCCCGGACCGGTCGCCGACCTGCTCAGCGACGTCGCCGCCGACCTCGACGAGACGGTCCGGGCGCTGCGGGCCCTGCAGTCCTCCGACGAGGACAAGCGGCGCGCGGGCGCGGCCGGCATCGAGGACGTGCTGCGGCGGGGCAACGCCGGGCAGATCCGGGTACCCGGCAAGCACGGCTCCGCGCCGCGGGTCTACGAGACCGTCGTCGTCCTCATCGACGACCAGCCCGGACAGCTGGCCCGCATCTTCGCGGACGCCGGCCGGGCCGGGGTCAACATCGAGGACGTCCGCATCGAGCACGCCACCGGGCAGCAGGCGGGTCTGGTCCAGCTGGCGGTCGAGCCGAAGGCCGTACCGGTGCTCACCGCGGCCCTGCGCGAGCGGGGCTGGTCCATCCGGCAGTAAGGGACGCGCTCCGGGGCCGGTAACCTTGTGCGGGGCGCCCTCGCGTCCCGCATCCACCCCGCACCGCACCAGGAAGGTGTCCCTCCGTGGAAAACGGCGCCGCCCAGCCCGTGATCGTCGCCATCGACGGCCCCTCCGGCACGGGCAAGTCGAGCACCTCCAAGGCCGTCGCCGCGCAGCTCGGCCTGAGCTACCTGGACACCGGCGCCCAGTACCGGGCGATCACCTGGTGGATGGTGAACAACGGCATCGACATCGACGACCCGACCGCGATCGCCGCCGTCGCCGGCAAGCCGGAGATCGTCTCCGGTACGGATCCGGAGCAGCCGACGATCACCGTCGACGGCGTCGACGTGTCCGGGCCGATCCGCACCCAGGAGGTCACCTCCAAGGTCAGCGCGGTCAGCGCGGTGCCCGAGGTGCGCACCCGGATCACCGAGCTCCAGCGGTCCATCGCGGCCGGCGCGGAGAACGGCATCGTCGTCGAGGGCCGGGACATCGGCACCACCGTGCTGCCCGACGCCGACCTGAAGATCTTCCTGACCGCCTCGCCGGAGGCCCGCGCCGCCCGCCGCAGCGGCGAGCTCAAGGGCGCCGACGTGCACTCCACCCGTGAGGCGCTGCTCAAGCGGGACGCGGCCGACTCCAGCCGGAAGACCTCGCCGCTCGCCAAGGCGGACGACGCGGTCGAGGTGGACACCACCGACCTCACCCTCCAGCAGGTCATCGAGTGCGTCGTCACCCTCGTCGAGGAGAAGCGGGCGGGGAAGTGACCGAGGCTCCGTCGGCGAGAGGCGCCGAGGTCGGGCGGCGCATCGGCGTCGGCCTGATGTACGGCCTGTTCAGGCCGCGCGTGCTGGGCGCCTGGAAGGTCCCCGCGACCGGCCCGGTGATCCTCGCCGTGAACCACAGCCACAACATCGACGGCCCGATGGTCATGGGCGTGGCCCCGCGGCCCACCCACTTCCTGATCAAGAAGGAAGCCTTCGTCGGCCCCCTCGACCCCTTCCTGACCGGCATCGGCCAGCTGAAGGTGGACCGCTCCGTCGCCGACCGCACGGCCATCAGCCGGGCGCTCGGTGTGCTGGAGAGCGGCGGCGTCCTCGGGATATTCCCCGAGGGCACGCGGGGCGAGGGCGACTTCGCCTCCCTGCGTGCCGGGCTCGCGTACTTCGCGGTGCGCAGCGGGGCGCCGATCGTGCCCGTGGCCGTCCTGGGAAGCTCCCAGCGGCGCGGACGGTTGATAAAGGCGCTGCCCCCGCTGCGCAGCCGCGTCGACGTCGTGTTCGGCGAGCCCTTCGAGGCGGGCGACGGCACCGGCCGCCGCACGCGCAAGGCGCTGGACGAGGCGACCGAACGCATCCAGAAGCAGCTCACCCTGCACCTGGAAAACGCCAGGCGCCTGACCGGGCGCTGAGCGACACTGAGTAGTGGATCAAACCGGTCGGACCGGGACGCTCCACCGATCACCACGAATGAACGACGAGGTACGGACTTCATGAACGACCAGATCCAGCCCGGCGGCTCGGACCACTTCGAGCACGACCACGGGGCGCTCGGCGACGCCGAGTACGCGGAGTTCATGGAGCTCGCCGCGGAAGAGGGCTTCGACCTCGAGGACGTCGAGGGTGCCATCGAGGCGGCCGGGCACGGTCCGCTGCCGGTGCTCGCCGTCGTCGGCCGCCCCAATGTCGGCAAGTCGACCCTGGTGAACCGGATCATCGGCCGCCGCGAGGCGGTCGTCGAGGACAAGCCGGGCGTCACCCGTGACCGGGTCACCTACGAGGCCGAGTGGGCGGGCCGCCGCTTCAAGGTCGTCGACACCGGCGGCTGGGAGCAGGACGTCGCCGGCATCGACGCCTCCGTGGCCGCGCAGGCCGAGTTCGCGATCGAGGCGGCCGACGCGGTCGTGTTCGTCGTGGACGCCAAGGTCGGCGCCACCGACACCGACGAGGCGGTCGTACGGCTCCTGCGCAAGGCCGGCAAGCCGGTCGTGCTGTGCGCCAACAAGGTCGACGGCCCCAGCGGCGAGGCCGACGCCGCCTACCTGTGGTCCCTGGGCCTGGGCGAGCCGTACCCGGTGTCCGCGCTGCACGGCCGGGGCACCGGCGACATGCTGGACGCCGTCCTGGAGGCGCTGCCCGAGGCCCCCGCGCAGGGCTTCGGCGGCGCCGGGATCGGCGGCCCGCGCCGCATCGCGCTCATCGGCCGCCCCAACGTCGGCAAGTCCTCGCTGCTGAACAAGGTGGCGGGCGAGGAGCGCGTCGTCGTCAACGAGCTCGCGGGCACCACCCGCGACCCGGTCGACGAGCTGATCGAACTCGGCGGCGTCACCTGGAAGTTCGTCGACACGGCCGGTATCCGCAAGCGCGTCCACCTCCAGCAGGGCGCCGACTACTACGCCTCCCTGCGCACCGCGGCCGCCGTCGAGAAGGCCGAGGTGGCGGTCATCCTGATCGACGCCTCGGAGTCCATCTCGGTGCAGGACCAGCGGATCGTGACGATGGCCGTGGAGGCCGGGCGCGCGATCGTGCTGGCCTTCAACAAGTGGGACACCCTCGACGAGGAGCGCCGCTACTACCTGGAGCGGGAGATCGAGACCGAGCTCGGCCAGATCGCCTGGGCGCCCCGCGTGAACGTCTCCGCGCGCACCGGCCGGCACATGGAGAAGCTGGTCCCGGCGATCGAGACGGCCCTCGCGGGCTGGGAGACGCGCGTGCCGACCGGACGGCTGAACGCCTTCCTCGGCGAGCTGGTCGCCGCCCACCCGCACCCGATCCGGGGCGGCAAGCAGCCGCGCATCCTCTTCGGCACCCAGGCCGGCACCAAGCCGCCGCGGTTCGTCCTGTTCGCCTCCGGCTTCATCGAGGCGGGCTACCGGCGCTTCATCGAGCGCCGCCTGCGCGAGGAGTTCGGCTTCGAGGGCACCCCGATCCACATCTCGGTGCGGGTGCGCGAGAAGCGCGGCCAGAAGAAGAAGTGACGAAAGGGGCGGCTCCCGAGGAGCCGCCCCTTTTCCGTTCCGTCGCCAGCCTCAGAAGCCGCGCGTCCCCGGCGGCAGCGCGGCGACCCGCTGCCACTGCGGCTGGTGTCCACCGCCGCTGCGCGCACTGCTGGCTCCCGCGCTGTACGCGCTGTAGGAGCCGCCGTACGACCCTGAGTGCCGGACCCCGTACGGGCTGCTGCCGAACGCGGTGAACTCCAGCCCTTCCTCACCGCTGCGATCGCCCGGCAGCGAACGGAAGGTCTTGACGTACTCGGCGTACAGCTTGTCGTAGATCGGCGTGGCCGATGGGCCTGATTGGGGGTCGTGAACCGACCGGGCCGAGGGGATCGGCGGCGGAACCTGACGGCGGGGGACGTCGTATGCGTACACGTAAGTCCAAACGACGGGACGCGCGAAGGGATGCGGTGGGGCAGCGCCCTGCTCGGCGGGCGAACGTCACGTCCCTGCCAGAGGCAGCGCGGCCCCGACCAACTTCCCGTTCGCCGCGGCCTTGTCGAGGGCGTCACGCAGCAGGTCCTCGCGGGGCTGACGCCCGATGGACCCCACGGGCGCCGCGAACATGAGCACCTGCTGGTGCTTGTTGGCGGCCGCCCGCCAGCCCTCGGTCACCTGGAGCGGCTGGTGCGCCTGCCACCAGGCCACCGGCTGCCCGCCGTTCGGCCCCGGCTGCAGCACCGCGTGCAGCTGGCCCATCGCCAGCAGCACCGACCACCCGTGCTGCACCGGCGGCACCGTGGACAGTTCGGTGAGCGGCATGAAGCCCTGCTCGATGAGCAGCGGCAGGAAGTCGTCGCCGGACCCGCCCGAGCCGGGCCGCACGATCGGGCCGGTCGGCTCGACGACCAGCGCGGGGTGCAACTCCCCGGCGATCAGCACGAGTCCGCTGGTCACGCCGAGCACGGCCTGCTCGGGCACCACCTTGTCGGGCTCCAGGTCGACGGTGTCGCCGCTGATCGACCGCACGGCGCCGCGCAGCTGCTCCTCGGTGACCTGGACGACCTGCGAGGGCAGGCAGCTGGCGTGGGCGAAGGCGAGGACGGCGGTCTCGTCCCCGACGAACAGGACGGTGCTGGTGCGCTCGAGCTCGGAGTCGCCCGGGGTGCGGCAGGACGTGCAGTCGTAACTGCCAGGGGCGTTGTCTCCGGCGAGCAGCCGGTCTGCTTCTTCGTCGCCGATCTCGGCGCGTACCTCGTCACTGAGGTCCAGCATGCGCGGCACGGGTTGCTCCCTAGTGATGCGGGGTGGGGCGAGGCCGGGCGGCCTCATGAAGAAGACAACGGGTGAGCTGTGGCGGGAGTCACGCTGCCCGCCGAACGGAATCGCGGCATCCGACGCGCAGAGTCATATCGCGAACGGAATCGACCACTCCCTGTCAAGTGATCGGACGTCAAAGGAACTTGCCGCGGTGAGGTGGGTCACAGATGGTCACATCGGGTCGATCGACAAATCCCGAAATCGATGAAGGAGTCGGGTCATGCCGATGAATTCGTACCGGCGGTAACGGTCAACTGGCCTGGCCCGTAAGGCGGTTGGTTGAGCGGAGCTCACCACGCTCCGTACATTCGTCGGCCGTGCGGCACCGAGCACCGCTCGAAGAGAGGGATTCTCATGTCCGAATGTGCGGATACCACGCACGACCACGCCTCCCGCACGGCGCGCACGACGGCGGTCCTCGCCGGGGCGGCCCTGCTCGCCCCGCTCGGGCTGCTGACCGCGACCGGCGGCGCCCGTGCGGCGGACCACGGGGTGTGGGACCGCATCGCCCAGTGCGAGAGCGGCGGCGACTGGCACATCGACACCGGCAACGGCTACTACGGCGGACTGCAGTTCTCCGCGTCCACCTGGCGCGCGTACGGCGGCACCGCCTACGCCCCGACCGCCGCAGGCGGCAGCCGCGAGCAGCAGATCGCCGTCGCCACCGAGGTCCAGCGGGACCAGGGCTGGGGCGCCTGGCCGATCTGCTCGGTCCGCGCCGGCGCGTACGGGGACGCGCCCGCGGCACCCGCGACCGGCGGGGCCGCGCCGTCGCGGAGCGCCGAGTCGCCCACGGGCCGTACCGAGTCCCGTACCGGGCAGCGCACCGGGAAGGCCGCCCCGGTCCAGTCCGCCGAGGCGCCGGCGCGGGCCCTCGGGCACACCGACCGTGACGCGTCCCGCGGGCACCACACCGTCCGACCGGGCGACACGCTCAGCGCCGTCGCCGGGCGGTACGGCACGACCTGGCAGGCGCTGTACGCCGTCAACAGGGCCGTCATCGGCGGTGACCCCGACCTGATCCTGCCCGGACTGCGCCTGGACGTCTGAGTCCGCGGCGGCCCGCCGGCCCAGGGGCCCCGCCCGGTCCGCCGACCGGGTGGGGCCCCGCCCGTGCCGGGCGCGGCTCGGGCGGAGGAGCGCGCACCGCTGCTTAGCGTGGCCCGATGCCCCACCCACGCCGAGTCACGCTCGCCGTCCTCGCGGCGGCCCTGACGACCGTCCTTCTCCCCACCGGAGCCCACTCCGCGCCGCTGCCGCCCGCGCCCGGCGCCGCCACCGCGCGCGTGCCGTACAAGTGCGCCGAGGACGAGTGGCCGTGGGGCTGTATCGCCGAGTGCGAGAGCAGCGGGCGCTGGCACATCAACACCGGCAACGGCTACTACGGGGGACTGCAGTTCTGGCAGCCCACCTGGGTGGACTTCGGCGGCCTGAAGTACGCCCCCCGAGCGGACCTCGCCACGCGCGCGGAGCAGATCGCGGTCGCCCGCGAGGTGCTCGCGGTCCAGGGCTGGGGGGCCTGGCCGGTGTGCTCCCGGCGCTACGGGCTCTCGGGCCGGATGCACACCGTCAAACCCGGCGACACGCTCTTCGCGATCGCCCGCAAGTACGGCGTCAAGGGCGGCTGGCGCGGCCTGTACGAGGCCAACGCGAAGGCGCTCGGCCGCCGTCCGGACCTGCTGCGGATCGGCATGCTGCTGGTCATCCCGAAGGGCTCGTCCCGCGTGCAGGACCCGTCCGGCCGGGCCCCGGCGGTGTTCGGTCCGCCGCTTGCCGACGCTCCCACTCGGCCGGCTCCCCGCTGAAGGCGACCTCGCCGCGGCGCAGCGCGTACACCAGCACGGGCCCGCCGTGCGGTGCCGGGGGCAGCCGCTGTTCGGCGAGGACGACGCAGGCGTCCAGCGCGGTGAGCAGTGCGTAGGTGTGTGCGGCGGCCTGCGGTGACATGCCCTGGGTGGGCTCGTCGAGGAGCAGGACGCGCGCGCGGGACAGCAGGGCGCGGGCCACGGCGAGCATGCGCTGTTCGCCGCCGGACAGGGTGGCGGCGCGGTGGTCGAGGAGCGGGGCGAGCTGCGGGTAGGCGTCCAGGGCGGGGTCGGGGTCGCGGGCGGTGAGCTCCAGGTTCTCGCGGACCGTCAGGGAGCCGAAGACGGCCTGCCGTTCGGGGACCAGGCACAGTCCCCGGCGGGCCCGTCGGTGCGCGGGCAGCCGGGTCACGTCGGTGCCGTCCCAGACGACCGCACCGCCGGACAGGGGGACGGTTCCGGCCAGGGCGCGCAGGGCCGTCGTACGGCCGGAGCCGTTGCGGCCGAGCAGGACGGTCAGGCCGGGGGAGGGGGCGGCCAGGGTGACGCCGTGCAGGGCCTCCAGGGGACCGTAGCGCACGCGCGCGTGGCGCAGGGAGATCGTCATGGGACCGCCTCGGACAGGACGGTGCCGGGAGGGCCGCTGGTGACGATCCGGCCGGCGTCCATGACGTGCACGGTGTCCGCGAGGCCGGCGACCAGGTCGAGGTCGTGCTCGACGATCAGCAGGGCCGTGCCCTCGGCGGCCAGCGCCCCGAGGATGCGGGTCAGCGCGGCGACTTCGGTGGTGTCCAGGCCGGCGGCGGGCTCGTCGAGGAGGAGGACGCGGGGGGTGGCGGCGAAGGCGCGGGCGAGTTCCACGCGGCGCAGGGTGCCGGTGGGCAGGCCGGCGGCGGGGTGGTCGCGCAGCGGGCCGAGGGCGAACAGGGACAGGGCGCGCTCGGTGCTGCCCGGGGCACCGCCGACGAGGACGTTCTCGGCGACGGTGAGCGACGGGAACACCGCCAGCCGCTGGAAGGAGCGGGCCACGCCGAGGTGGTTGCGGGTGTGGGCGGGGAGGCGGGTGATGTCCCGGCCCTCCAGGAGCACCGTGCCGTGGGTGGGGCGGAGGGCGCCGGCCAGGCAGTCGAAGAGGGTGCTCTTGCCCGCGCCGTTGGGTCCGACGACGGCGGTGACCTGGCCGGGGGTGACGGTGAGGTCCACTCCGTGGAGCGCGGTGAAGCGGCCGTGGCGGGCGTGGAGGGCGCGGGCCTCCAGGGCGGGCGCGGGTGCGTGGGGGCGCCCGCGGTTCGGTTTCCCGCTCGTGGCGGTCGGCGGCTCCGCGGGGGGTGCGGTACGCGTCCGCGGTGAAGGGTGTGCGCGGGTTGCGGCGTGCGGGTCCGCGGGCGGCCGTGGCCGCGCGGAAGGGTGTGCGGGGGTTGCGGCGTGCAGGTGCGCCGGAGGCCGTGGCCGCGCGGCGAGGAGGCGGCGTACGGCCTCTCCCCGCGGCGTCAGCCCGGCCGTGTCCGGGCGGCGCAGTCGCGCGGCCACCGCCCGCAGGGCCTCGTAGGGGCCGCCCGGAAAGCGGCCGATCAGGACCGCCAGTACGCCGATGACGGCCGCCGCCACGCCGCCCCTCGTACCCGCGTCCAGACCGACCAGCAGGGCCGCCGCGGCCAGGGCGCCGAGCGTGCTGTCGGCGCCGAGGACGACGATCGCGGCGAACCACAGCAGGCCGCGGACGGGGTCGAAGGCGGCCGGGTCGAAGGCGCGCAGGCCCATCCCGAGCAGGCCGCCGCCGAGGGCGGCCAGGGCGGCCCCGGTGACGAAGGCGAGGAGCTTGAGGGACGGGACGCGGACGCCCGCCGCCTGGGCGCCCGCCTCGTGGTCGCGCATCGCGGCGAGGGCGCGGCCGGTGCGGCCCCGGCGCAGGGCCCGCACCGCCAGCAGTGCCGCCGCCAGCACCAGCAGCTCCAGGACGTAGTAGGCGCGGTCGCCCTCGAAGCCGGCCGGGCGGCCCAGGGACAGGCCGTGCGTGGCATAGGGCTGGGCGAAGACGAAGCGACTGACGGCGACGCCGACCGCGAAGGTGGCCAGGGCGAGCGCGAGGCCGTGGCGGCGGATCGCGGGCCAGCCGGTGAGCAGGCCCAGCGGGGCCACCAGGAGGACGGCCACCGCGAGCGCCGCCAGCTCCGGCAGCCGGGGCAGGCCGGGGAAGCGTCCGGCCGCGAGCAGGGCGGTGAACAGGGCGCCCAGACCCGCGTACGCGGCCTGCCCCAGCGAGATCTGCCCGCCGCGCCCGGTCACCACCACCAGCGACAGCAGCACCACGGCCAGCGCCGGCACCTGCACCGAGGTGTGCAGGTCCTCGCCCGCGAAGCCCAGCGGCAGCAGGACCAGCACGACGGCCACCGGCCAGGCGCCGGGCGGCGTCGGCACCCGTGCCGTCGCCGTGCGCGGCAGCGCGTCCCGGCCGCCGAGGCCGGGCAGCACCAGCGCGGCGACCAGCAGCGCGACGACGAACAGATTGGCGCCGACCGCCTGGAGCAGCGGCTCCCGCCAGCCCGAGGGGTGCAGCCGCGTCAGCTGGCTCTGCGCCACGCCGATGCCCAGCGCGACCAGGACGGCGACGGAGAGGCTCTTCATCCGTGCCGCCACCGCGACCGCCACCACCTCCATCACCAGCAGCGGCAGCCCGTACGGGTCCAGGCGGACGGTGGGCGCCAGCAGGACGCCCGTCAGGCCCGCGGTGAACGAGCCGAACGCCCAGCCCGCCGCGGCCACCCGGTCGGCGTCGATGCCGCTCAGCACGGCCAGCCCCCGGTCGTCCACCACCGCCCGCAGCTCCCGGCCGAAGCGCGTCCGCCGGATCACGGCCGCCACCCCGGCGGCCAGCACCAGCACCACCGTCAGCTGCCCCCACGGCTCCCAGGTCACCGGTTCGGGTACGTCGTCTCGCGCGCCCTGCCCCCACAGCAGCGCCGCCCCGCCCACCAGCAGCACGAACACCCCGAGGGACGCCACCAGCGTCTGCGCCGGATCGCCGCCGAGGACCGCGAGCGGCCGGAAGACGAAACGCTCCAGCACCACCCCGACGGCGGGCGCCAGCACCAGCAGCGTCACCAGGGCCCCCAGCCACAGCGGCCAGCCCCACCCGACCACCGTCTGGCGCAGCGCGTAGGCGCACACCATGGCGATCGCCCCGTGCGCGAAGTTCAGCACGCCCGTCGCGCGGTACGTCACGATCAGCCCGATCCCGGTGAGCGCGGCCGCGCCGCCGACCGCGAGGCCGGCGAGCGTGAGGTCGTAGGTGAGCGAGGACATCAGGTGTCCGGTTCGCAGACCGGGCACGGGCCCAACTGCGCGCGCATCCGCTCGTCGACCGGCACCGCGCCCGCCTTGCCCGCCGCCAGGGGGCAGTCCGCCCGGTGGTACAGGGTGCCGCCCGGCACCGCCAGCAGCTCGGGCGAGACTGCCACCGGGCCGGTCGCGGCCTGTTCCCCGTCGCCCGGACCGTCCGTCACCAGCAGCGCGTACAGCTCCTCCACGCGCGCGGCGGCGAGGGCGTCCCGGCCGTGGGCGAGCAGCACCGCGGCGGCGACGATCAGCGCGGCCCCCGGGATCGTGCAGGAGGCGAGATACGGCAGCTGGCGCTCGGCGAACCGCTCCCCGGAGATGCCGTACCAGCCGATGACGCACAGCACCGCGCCGGCCGCGAGGGCGGCCCAGCCGGCCCACAGGACCGGGTGCGCGGGCCGGGCCCGGGGTGTCCTCAACGTCGGCATCGTCGGCTCCCACGCGTCGCTTCTGTCGGCGGTATGTCCAAGTCGGCCAATGGCTTGCACTATGCCTGCTGTCAGCTGACCCTGAAAGCACCGGGCGCGCACGCCCGGACCGACACCCGGTGGTGAGCCAGATGGTTCTCGGGAGCGACCTCATCAGGTGGCGCGGGGCGCGGCGGGGCGGCACCGCGCTCGCGGCCGCGCTGCTGCTGTTCCTGGCCCCGGCCCTCACGGCGTGCACCGACGACGAGGGCGGCGGCGACGCGAGTCCGGCTCCCGTGCCGACGCTCGACACCCCGACCGTGATCCCCACGATCAGCGAGCCCGGGGCCCGGCCGCAGCCGTCCGACCCCGAGGCGGCCGAGGCCGAGATCAGGCGGAACTGGCAGAGGTTCTTCGACCCGAGGACCTCGCTGCGGGACAAGCAGACCGTCCTGGAGAACGGCGAGCGGATGGCCCCCGTCCTGCAGGCGTTCAGCGGTGACGAGCGCGGCGGACAGGTCGGCGCGAAGGTCGAGAAGGTCGCCTTCACCGCGCCGACCGAGGCGAACGTGACGTACACCCTGACGCTCCAGGGACAGACCGCGCTGCCGAACGCCTCGGGGAGCGCCGTGGAGCAGGACGGCACCTGGAAGGTGTCCGTCAAGACCCTGTGCGCGCTGGTGCAGCTGAGCCGGACCGGCAGTGCGACCCAGTCGCCGATCCCGGGCTGCTGAGGCCCTCGCCGCGGCGCTGCTGACGCTGCTCGCGGCCGGGTGCGGCAGCCGGCTGCCGGAGAGCGACTTCCAGCACCGGGACCGGGGCACGCCCGCGCCGTCCCGCGAACCGATCCGGGTCGGCATCATCACCAGCGCCACCAGCCCCGTCGGCGGCGCCGCCTTCACCGGCCCGCGCGACGGCGCGACGGCCTGGTTCGACCGGCTCAACGCGCGCGGCGGCATCGACGGCCGCCGCGTCGAGGTGCGGCTGTGCGACGACGGTGGCAGCGGCGTCGGCAACAACGCGTGCGTGCACCGGCTCGTCGACGAGGAGCGGGTCGTCGCCCTGGTCGCCACCACCGCCCTCGACTACGCGGGCGCCCCCCGCGTCTCGCGCGCCCGCGTGCCCGACGTCGGCGGCCAGCCCATCGGCGCCGCCTACGACACCTGGCCGCACCTGTACGGCATCTACGGCAGCCTCGCCCCCCGCGACGGCACCCCCGGCTGGGACGGGCGGCTGTACGGCGGCACCGAGGTCTACCGCTACTTCAGACGCGAGCACGGGGCCCGTACGGCCGCCGTCGTCTCGTACAACCAGGCCGCCTCCGCCGCCTACGCCCGGCTGATCGAGCGGGGCCTGCGGGCCGAGGGCTACCGGGTCGTCACCGAGCAGGTCGACTTCGCGCTGCCCAACTTCCGCGCGGTGGCCGCCGATCTGCGGGAGCGGGGCGCGGACCTCGTCTTCGACGCCCTCGACAGCCACGGCAACGCCCGGCTGTGCGCGGCCATGGACGCCGTCGGCGCCCACGTCACCGCCAAGGTCACCAACGTGCAGAACTGGAACTCCGCCGTCGCCGAGGACTACCGGGACGCGCCCCGCTGCCGCAACGCCCTGTGGGTGACCGGGGCGAGCCGCAACTTCGAGGACACCTCCCACCCGGCCGTACGGGAGTTCCGGGCAGCCACCGCGGGGCTGGAGACGCACTCCCAGTGGCAGTTGGAGGGCTGGGCGGCCGCGAAGTGGTTCACGGAGGCGGCCCGGTCGTGCGCGCCGAGCGGCATCACGCGCGCGTGTGTCGACGCGTTCGTCGGCCGCACCGAGGGCTACACCGCCGACGGGCTGCTGCTGCCGGTGTCCTACGAGCCGATGGCCGAGCCGCCGCGGACGCGCCGCACATGTCTGTCGGTGGCGCGCTGGCGGGACGGGGCGGGCTGGGTCTCGCAAGGGGAGATGACCCGCACCTGCTTCGAGGTGCCGCAACTGTCCTACCGCCCCTGATGGACACTGGTGACCATGCTGGAGACCTCCGCCCGACTGCTGCGCCTGCTCTCGCTGCTCCAGGCCCACCGCGAGTGGTCCGGGGCCGAGTTGGCCGAGCGGCTCGGCGTCACCGCGCGCACGGTCCGCCGGGACGTGGACCGGCTGCGCGAACTGGGCTACCCGGTCAACGCCAGCCCCGGCACCGGCGGCGGCTACCAGCTCGGCGTCGGCGCCGAACTGCCGCCGCTGCTCCTGGACGACGACGAGGCCGTCGCCGTGGCCGTCGGCCTGCGCACCGCCGCCGGGCAGGGCGTCGAGGGCATCGGCGAGTCCTCCGTGCGCGCGCTCGCCAAGCTGGAGCAGGTGCTGCCGCACCGGCTGCGCCGCCGGGTGAGCGCGCTGAACGCCTTCACCGTGCCGATGCTGCGGGGCGCCCGCCCCGACGCCGTCGACCCGGCCCTGCTGACCGAGCTGGCGGGACTGTGCCGGGACACCGAGCGGCTGCGCTTCGACTACGAGGACCATCTGGGCGCCCCGACCCGCCGTACCGTCGAACCGCACCGGCTGGTGTGCAGCGAGCGGCGCTGGTACCTGGTCGCCTGGGACCTCGACCGCGAGGACTGGCGTACGTTCCGCGTCGACCGGATCACCCCCAGGCCCCCGCACGGGCCCCGCTTCACCCCGCGCGAACCACCCGCCGACGACCTCGCCGCCTATGTCTCCCAGGGCGTCTCCACGCGCGCCTACGCCGCGCACGCCGCCGTGCGGCTGCTGGTGCCCGTCGAGGAGGCGGCGCAGCGGATCTCGCCGTCGGCGGGGACGCTGGAGGCCGAGAGCGAGCGCAGCTGCGTCCTGCGGACCGGCGCCGCGAGCCTGGATGTGATGGTGGTCCATCTGATGATGCTGGGCGTGGAGTTCGAGGTGCTGGAGCCGGCCGGGCTCGGCGAGGCCATCAGGAGGGGAAGGGACCTTTTGTCCCGTGCTCTTGAACGGGGTGACGCTGCTCCACCGCGGCGAACTCCGGGTGGTGCAGATCGAACGCCGGGGAGTCCGAGCGGACCCGGGGCAGCGTGACGAAGTTGTGCCGCGGCGGCGGGCAGGAGGTCGCCCACTCCAGGGAGCGGCCGTAGCCCCAGGGGTCGTCGACGTCGACCTTCTCGCCGTACTTGGCGGTCTTCCAGACGTTGTAGAGGAACGGCAGCGTCGACAGGCCCAGCAGCAGCGAGCCGATCGTGGAGACCGTGTTCAGCGCGGTGAAGCCGTCCGCGGCGAGATAGTCCGGGTAGCGGCGGGGCATGCCCTCCGCGCCCAGCCAGTGCTGGACCAGGAAGGTGGTGTGGAAGCCCACGAACAGCGTCCAGAACTGGATCTTGCCGAGCCGCTCGTCGAGCATCCTGCCGGTGAACTTGGGCCACCAGAAGTAGAAGCCGCCGAAGACGGCGAAGACGACGGTGCCGAAGACGACGTAGTGGAAGTGGGCGACCACGAAGTACGAGTCGGTGACATGGAAGTCCATCGGCGGCGACGCCAGGATCACCCCCGTCAGCCCGCCGAACAGGAACGTCACCAGGAAGCCCACCGACCACAGCATCGGCGTCTCGAAGGACAGCGAGCCGCGCAGCATGGTGCCGGTCCAGTTGAAGAACTTCACGCCGGTGGGCACGGCGATCAGGAAGCTCATGAAGGAGAAGAACGGCAGCAGCACCGCGCCCGTGGCGAACATGTGGTGCGCCCACACCACCACCGACAGACCGGTGATCGCCATGGTGGCGCCGACCAGCGCCGTGTAACCGAAGATCGGCTTGCGGGAGAAGACCGGGATGATCTCGGTGATGATCCCGAAGAACGGCAGCGCGATGATGTAGACCTCGGGGTGCCCGAAGAACCAGAACAGGTGCTGCCACAGCAGCGCCCCGCCGTTGGCCGCGTCGAAGATGTGCGAGCCGAACCGGCGGTCGGCCTCCAGACACAGCAGCGCGGCCGCGAGCACCGGGAACGCCAGCAGGACCAGGATCGACGTGAACAGCGTGTTCCAGGTGAACACCGGCATCCGGAACATGGTCATGCCGGGGGCGCGCATCCCGATGATGGTGGTGACGAAGTTGACCGCGCCGAGGATCGTGCCGAAGCCGGCCAGCGCCAGCCCCATGATCCACAGATCCGGACCGAGGCCCGGCGAGCGCTCCCAGCTGTTGAGCGGGGCGTAGGCGAACCAGCCGAAGGCGGCGGGGCCCTCGGGCAGCAGCAGCGAGCCCATGACCATCAGCCCGCCGAACAGGAACAGCCAGTACGACAGCATGTTCAGCCGCGGGAACGCCACGTCCGGGGCGCCGATCTGCAGCGGCATCAGCTCGTTGGCGAACCCGGCGAAGCTCGGCGTCGCGAACAGCAGCAGCATGATCGTGCCGTGCATCGTGAACAGCTGGTTGAACTCGTGATTGCTCACCAGCTGCGTCCCCGGCCGGGCCAGCTCGGCGCGCATCACCAGCGCCATCAGCCCGCCCGCCAGGAAGAACAGGAACGACGTGACCAGGTACAGATGGCCGATCTTCTTGTGGTCGGTGGTGGTCAGCCAGTCCACGATCACCCGGCCGGGCCGCCTGCGGTGTCCGGGTTCCACCGCGGCCCGCACGGTCTGCGTTCCCATGACTGGCTCGCCCCTTCGCTGCTCGCGCCCCGGGCCCGGCCGAACCCGCGGCGCGGGTACCCGGGGGGTCCCGTCATGATGCTTTGCGGTGTCCGCGGGGCCGCCCGGAAACGGAATGGAATGGCTCCGGGGACGGTACTCCGGGAACTTTCCGCCGGGTAATTCGGAAGGGCTCGACGACACGCGGGAATTGCGTTCGAATACCTGCGGAAGGGCTACACGACCGCTCATCCGGGTGAGGGGCCGGGCGCCAAACCCCTGTAGTGATCTTGTGACACAAGTGTGACCGAGGAGGGACGCGCTCCCCCGCGTGTCCGCTTCCGGCTTCCCCCGGCCTGTGCTGTGCCCCTAGCGTGGCCGCATGGCACCGATACCGAAACCCGCAGGCGAACCTCACGACGATCCGGACGCCTACGTCGGCCTGGAGGCATCCGGCGCGGAGCGGCTCGCGCGCGAGCGGGGCTGGTCGACCGTCCGCTCGCTGCCACCGGGGGCGATCATCACCATGGAGTACCGCAGCGGCCGCCTGAACTTCGAGGTACGGGCGGGCCGGGTGGCCCGCGCCTGGAAGGGCTGAGCGCCCCGCACCCGCGCCGACGCACGACGAAGGCCCCGGCTCCCGTCAGGGAGAACCGGGGCCTTCGCGGTGCGGGGCGCGGTGTGTGCGTACCGTGCGCCCCGCAGTCCTGGGGCCGGTCCGGCGGCCGGTCAGCCGCCGGTCAGCGGACGGGCCGGCGATCCGGTGCCGCGCGCGACGCGGTCGGGGTGCGGCGGGCGGCGGCTGCCGGCCGGGGTGACCGGGGTGCGCTCGGAGCGGGCGGTGTGCGGGCCGGGGGCCAGATAGGCCGGGGTGCGCGCGGCGGCGGTCCGGGCGGCCGACGACGGGATGGTCTCGCGCACCGGCTCGCTCTCGCCGCCCTCCGGCGTGCCCTGCCGGGCGAGGGCCGGCGCGGGGGCGGCGGCCGGTGCGGTGGCGGAGCGGCGGGCCGCCCAGCGGTCGCGCAGGCCCAGCAGGAACGACTCGGCGCGGGAGATCAGCGGCTCGAACCAGGGCAGCGCCAGCAGGACCAGCAGACCCGCGGCCCAGCCGAGGAGCACATCGCTCAGCCAGTGCGTACCGAGGTAGACGGTGGTCAGGCCGACGCTCAGGGACAGTACGGCCGACAGCGCCGACAGCCAGCGCCGGGTGCGCGGCGTGGAGGCCAGATAGGCGAGGACACCCCAGGTCACCACGGCGTTCGCGGTGTGACCCGAGGGAAATATGTCGCTTCCGGCCTGGAACCAGTGCCACATCTCGTTGGAGCCGACCTCGGTCGCGTAGTGCGGTCCCGAGCGGCCCAGGCCGTACTTCACGGCACCCACGGTCACGTTCAGCAGCAGCAGGGCCGCGCCGAACACCACCAGCGGACGCAGGGTGCGCTGCCGCCAGGAGCGCCAGCCCAGCCAGGCCGAGATCAGCACGGCCGTCGGGCCGCGCTGGCCGAGGACCACCCAGTAGTCCAGGAACGCGTGGATCTCCGGCCACTGCTGGTACGGCCGGAAGAGCATGGCCTGCCAGTCGATACGGACCAGGAACGTGGTGGCCGCCACCGCGAGCACGATCGCGATGTAGAAGGCCAGGGTCGCGCCGAAGAGCACCACACGGTGCCGCGTCATCCGGGGCACGTCGAGGACGGGCCGTTCGGGTTCGCGGTCCAGTCTGGCGAAGATCCGGTCGAGCCGGGTCGGCTTTGGTTCGGTACGCACGCAATCGACGTTACAGGGAGTGAGGGATGCAAACGGCGGAAGCGCAGGCTTCGTAATGACGATGTGATGTGGGATTGCTCTCAGAACGGCGTTTATTGCCGGGGAATCCGAAATGGCGCGGGCCGGTTCCCTTCAATTCCTTTGATCATTCCGGTATCGGGTTTTGCCGCGCTTCTCAATTCGTTCACCAGGGCATGGCACGGAATTCACCGCCGGTGTCCGCACGGTCACGGAGGGCCCGAGCCGTTCAGCCAGAACGCCCCGTACACCGCCGAGGCCACCGCCACCGTGCCGAGCACCGCGGCCGACCTGGTCCGACGGGCCCGGGCCAGGGCGAGGGCGAGCGGCAGCAGCAGCGGGAAGGCCGGCATCAGCAGCCGCGGCTTGGAACCGAAGTAGCTCGACGCGCACAGCGCGAGCGCGGTCACCACCCCCGCGTACACCAGCAGGGGCAGCGGCTGCCCCTGCCGTACGCACACCACGTAGAGCCACACCACCAGGCACACCCCCGCGATCAGCGCCAGGCCCGCCAGAGCGCCCGGAACGGAGGTGAACTTGTCGGCGACGAACCGGGCGAAGGCGTACCCGCCGTCGAAGCCGTTGCGCCAGCCCGCCTGGACGTCGAGATAGCCGAGCGGGCCCTTGCCGGTGCGATGGCCCACCCACAGCACATAACCGGCGGCGCCCAGGGGCGCGAGGAGCAGCCCCAGGGCGCGCGGCCACACCGGCGCGCCCCGGTCGGACCCGTCGGCGGTGGGGGAGGGGGCGTGCGCGGCTCCCCGAGCGCCCGCGGTTGCCGCCGGGCTCCCCGTCCGCCCGAACGAGGAGCGGCGGCGCTCCTGTACGAACGACACGATGCCCGCCGCCCACACCGCCGCGACCACCGCGAGACCCACCGGGCGGGTCAGCCCGGCCAGCGCCGCCAGCGCGCCCGCGGTCACCCAGCGGCCCGTCAGGACCGCGTACAGCGACCAGGCGGCCAGCGCGGTGAACAGCGACTCGCTGTACGCCATCGACTGCACGATCCCCACCGGCAGCACCGCCCACAGCAGCACCGCGCACACCCCGGCCCGCCGCCCGTACACCCGGTCGGCCACCGCGAAGATCCCCCACGCCGCGGCGAGCGAGGCCAGCAGGGACACGGCCAGCCCGGCATCGGCGTACGACAGCGGGCTCACCGCGTGCAGTGCCCGCTCCAGCCACGGCAGCAGCGGGAAGAACGCCAGATTGGAGTGGACGTCCCCGTTGGGCAGCCGCACCTCGTAGCCGTAGCCCAGCTCGGCGACGCGGGTGTACCACAGGGAGTCCCAGCGGGCGGTCAGCAGGGTGTGCGCGCTCTTGTCGCGCGCGGCGCTCCACAGGGCCAGCGCGATCAGGCCCAGGGCGCGCACGGCCGCGTACCCGAGGAGGGCCGGGGCCGCCCTGCGCAGGGCCGAGGAAGCGCGGCCGAGGGCCGAGGGGGCCGGTGCCACACGCGTGTCAAGATCGGTCACGGGCTCGATTATCCGGTGTGTCCCGGCTCGCCCCGACCCCGCTGACATGGAAAAAGGCGGAGAGAGTGGTGTACGCCACACGGGTTCACGGACATGGGTGAGAGTTCCACCACGCGACCGAGGCGCGAACTCGCGTACGCTGACGGCTCACTCGCGTATCCGTAGCGCGGGCCGGGGCTGCCGCTCCGCTCCGGCCATCGTCACGGGGAGTCCCCACCCCGTGAGCCCGCCGTACGCGAGGGGACATCTGGGAGGTACGTACATGTCCGGGACGACCACGGCTGCCCTGCTGCGCCGTCGGGCGGCCGGGGCCGGTGCCAACCGCTGGGTGGTCCTCGTCGTCCTGTGCGTCAGCCTGCTGCTCGTCGCGGTCGACGCGACCGTGCTGCACGTGGCGGTGCCCGCCGTCACCGAGGACCTCCAGCCCGGCGCGATAGAACTGCTCTGGATCGTCGACATCTACCCGCTCGTCTGCGCCTCGCTGCTGATCCTGTTCGGCACGCTCGGCGACCGCGTCGGCCGCAGACGGATCCTGCTCCTCGGCTACACCCTGTTCGGCGTCGCCTCCGCGGCTGCCGCGTTCGCCCCCGACCCGCAGGTGCTCATCATCGCGCGGGCGCTGCTCGGCGTCGGCGGCGCGATGATCATGCCCGCCACGCTGTCGATCCTGCGGCAGGTCTTCCCCGACCGCCGTGAGCGGGCGCTCGCCATCGGTATCTGGAGTGCGGTGGCCGCCGTCGGCGCGGCCGTCGGACCGCTGCTCGGCGGCTTCCTCCTTGAGCACTTCTGGTGGGGGTCGGTGTTCCTGGTGAACATCCCCCTGATGCTGGTCAGCCTGCCCGTCGGGCGGCTGCTGCTGCCCGAGTCGACGGGTGACGGGAAGGGTCCCTGGGACGTCGTGGGCGCCCTGACCGCGGCCGCCGGTCTGTTCGCGCTCGTGTTCGGGGTGAAGCGGCTCGGTGGCGGTGAGTCCGTGCTCGGCGCGCTCACCGTCGTGCCGCTGGTGCTCGGCGCGGTGCTGCTGACGCTGTTCGTACGACGGCAGCGGCGGCGCACGCATCCGCTGGTCGACCTGCGGATGTTCGCCCGGCCGGCGTTCAGCACCTCGGTCGGCTGCATCGTCCTGGCGATGCTCGCGCTGGTCGGCCTGGAGCTGATCGCCGCGCAGTATCTGCAGCTGGTGCTCGGGCTGTCGCCGCTGGAGACGGGGCTCAGGCTGCTGCCGCTGACCATAGCGGCGATGGCGGCGGGGCTGTTCGGGGCGCGGATGCTGCGGCGGTTCGGACCGCGCCGGATGGTGTGCGCCGGATTCTGTCTGACCGCGGCGGCCGTGGTGCTGCTGACGGCGATGGGGCGCGAGGACGACGCCGGGCTGCTGCTCGCCGGATTCCTGCTGCTCGGCTTCGGTCTGGAGACGACGCTGTTCGGGGCGTACGAGTCGATGCTGAGCGAGGCGCCGGCCGAGGACGCGGGCGGCGCGGCGGCGATCGGGGAGACCTCCTACCAGCTCGGAGCGGGCATCGGGATCGCGCTCCTGGGCTCGGTGATGAACGCGGCGTACGCGCCCGGCGTCACCTCCGTGCCCGGGGTGCCGTCCGCCGCGTCCGCGTCGGCGGGGCACTCGCTGGGCGAGGCATACGCGGTGGCCTCCCGGCTGGGCGGGGAGACGGGGGCCTCGCTGCGGCAGGTGGCGCGGGACTCCTTCGTGCACGGGCTGCATGTGACGCTGCTGGTGAGCGCGGGTCTGCTGCTGCTGGGTGCCGCGATGGCGCTGCGGCTGCCGCGCGCGATGCAGTGCGAGGCGGTCGATGTGGAGCTGCCCGCGCCGCGGGGCGTCGCCGAGTCACGGGTCTCCGCCTGACATGGGTGGACGTCCGGTGCGGGGCGTCGTAGCGTCTGGGACCAGTTGTCGTTAGCGGTGCTAGTTTCCAGCGTCGGAAGGTGAGCCGTGTCCGCCAAGTTGCCCCCCTTTGACCCGTCCGATCCGCTCGGGATCGACGATCTGCTGGAGCCCGAGGACCTCGCCGTACGGGACACCGTCCGGCGGTGGGCCGCCGAGCGGGTGCTGCCGCGTGTCGCCGAGTGGTACGAGAAGGGGGAGCTGCCCGAGATCCGGGAGCTGGCCCGGGAGCTCGGGGAGATCGGTGCGCTCGGGATGTCGCTGGACGGGTACGGCTGCGCCGGGGCGTCCGCCGTGCAGTACGGGCTGGCCTGTCTGGAGCTGGAGGCCGCCGACTCGGGCATCCGGTCGCTGGTGTCGGTGCAGGGCTCCCTCGCCATGTACGCCATCCACCGCTTCGGCTCCGAGGAGCAGAAGCAGACCTGGCTTCCCCGCATGGCCGCCGGTGAGGTCATCGGCTGCTTCGGGCTGACCGAGCCCGACATCGGCTCCGACCCCGCGTCCCTGCGGACGTACGCCAAGCGCGACGGCGGCGACTGGGTGCTCAGCGGGCGCAAGATGTGGATCACCAACGGCACGGTCGCCGGGGTCGCCGTGGTGTGGGCGCAGACGGAGGACGGCATCCGCGGCTTCGTCGTGCCGACCGACAGTCCCGGCTTCTCCGCGCCCGAGATCAAGCACAAGTGGTCGCTGCGCGCCTCGGTCACCAGCGAACTGGTGATGGACGAGGTGCGGCTGCCCGCCGACGCCGTACTCCCCGAGGTCACGGGCCTCCGCGGACCGCTGAGCTGTCTGTCGCACGCCCGCTACGGCATCGTCTGGGGCGCGATGGGCGCGGCACGCTCCTGCTTCGAGACGGCCGTCGACTACGCGAAGTCGCGTGAGCAGTTCGGGCGTCCCATCGGCGGCTTTCAGCTGACCCAGGCCAAGCTCGCCGACATGGCGGTCGAACTGCACAAGGGGATTCTGCTCGCCCACCATCTGGGGCGGCGCATGGACGCCGACCGCCTGCGTCCCGAGCAGGTCAGCTTCGGCAAGCTCAACAACGTCCGCGAGGCCATCGAGATCTGCCGTACGGCGCGGACGATCCTCGGTGCCAACGGGATCTCCCTCGAATATCCCGTGATGCGGCACGCGACCAACCTCGAATCGGTGCTCACCTACGAGGGCACCGTCGAGATGCACCAGCTCGTGCTGGGCAAGGCGCTCACCGGGCTCGACGCCTTCCGGTGAACGCCCGAGCAGGGGCAGGGCCGATGGAAGCGGCCCTGCCTCAGCTCTGGTTGAAGAAGCCGTCGGTGCGGTGCGCCGCCGGCTCGCCGTTGACGATCTCCGTGTTCGCGGGCGTCAGCAGGAACACCCGGGTGGACACGCGCTCGATGGAGCCGCGCAGCCCGAAGATCAGGCCGGCCGCGAAGTCGACGACGCGCTTGGCGTCGGCCGGCTCCATGGCCGTGAGGTTCATGATGACCGGGACCCCTTCCCGGAACAGCTCGCCGATGGCACGGGCGTCCCGGAAGCTGTCCGGGGTGACCGTGCCGATCCGGCGGCCCTTCTCCTCGGCCGTGTCCGTGGCCACCTTCACCCGGGGATCCGTGACCCAGGCGTCGCCGGAGTCGTTCCCCTCGTAGGTGTCGTCGTCGTAGTAGCGCTCGTCATCGTTGTCGTCGACGAGGCCGAGCCACGCACTCGCCTTGCGCACCGATCCCATGGACGCCTCCTCTCACAGCGGTCTTCTTCTGCTTTCCGCAATCCCTATGGTCATCCATGATGCGGACAACGCGCCAAGTGGATAGACGCCGCGCGGGGGGTTTGTGACGGTACTGGTGCACAGTCGATCCGTCGAGAGCCCAGGTGCCCCAAGGGTCGTGACGCGTATGGCTGCTGACTGTGAGTGAAATATGATTCTTCACGGCACGCGAGTGAATGACGGTGCGTACGGGTGAACCAGGCCACTCCCGAGAGGCCCGCGCGGTAGGACCGTCGGCCGATACGATCAGGCCACTCGGCGCGATCTCGACGCCGTGTCAACCTTGCGCGCAGTCACGGGGGATCGTCGTGTTCGGAATCGTCAGGCCGTGCCGTCACCGTCTCGGGGAGCGGCTGAAGACCCAGTGGATGGCCCACTTGTGCGGGCTCTGCCTCGCACTGCGCCGGGATCACGGGCAGTTCGCTCGAATCGTCACCAATTACGACGGTTTGCTCATATCCGTCCTGACGGAGGCTCAGGCGCCGCGGGAGCGGGCCGAGGGCTGGCGGCGTACGGCGGGACCCTGCCCCTTGCGCGGGATGCGCACCGCATCCGTCGCCCGGGGCGAGGGCGCGCGGCTCGCGGCGGCGGTGTCGCTGGTGCTGGCCTCGGCCAAGGTCCGCGACCACATGGCCGACGGGGACGGGCTGCTGGCGCGGGCACCGGTGGCGCTCGCCGCACGCCGGGTCGCCGACAGCTGGGGGCGGGCCGGGGCGCGTGGCGGATCGGCCGTCGGCTTCGACACCGGTGTGCTCGTCGAGGCGGTGGACCGGCAGGTCGGTCTGGAGGCGCTCGCGGGGCCCGGCACACCGATCCTGACCGTCACCGAGCCGACCGAGACGGCCACGTCGGCGGCGTTCGCGCACACCGCGGTCCTCGCCGGGAAGCCGGGCAACGCGCTGCCGCTCGCCGAGGCCGGACGGCTCTTCGGACGGCTCGCGCATCTGCTGGACGCGGTGGAGGACCAGGCTGCCGACGCGGCGTCCGGCGCGTGGAACCCGCTCACGGCGACCGGGACGTCCCTGCCGGAGGCGCGGCGGCTGGCCGACGACGCCGTGCACGGCATACGGCTGGCGCTGCGCGAGGTGGAGTTCACCGACGGGAAGCTGGTGCATCGGCTGCTGGTGCACGAGCTCGCGACCTCGGTGGACCGGGCGTTCGGAACCACGTCCTGTGCACACGGCCCCTCCCTGTACGGGCCGCCGCCGTCGGGACCGTACGCCCCGCCCGGCGGACCCGGAGCGCCGCTGCCTCCGCAGCCGCCCCACCGCGACCGGCGCGGGCTGATCGCCGGGTGCGCGGTGTGGATGGGGCTCGCCTGTACGTGCCAGATGTGCTGCGGGACGTACGAGGATCCCTGGTCGCGGGAGCGCAAGGAGGGCGCCTGTACGAACTGCGACTGCTCCGGGTGCGGGGACTGCTGCAACTGCTGCAGTTGCTGCGGCGAGGACGGGTGTTGCAGTGACTGTGACTGCGGGTGCGACTGCGGTTGTTGAGGGCGGCGCACGGCTGCGGTGTCCCTGCGGGGCGGAGCGGAGCGGGGCGGTGGTGGTGCGCGGCTGCGGTGTCCTGTGGGTGGGTGGCGGTGGTGGTGCGCGGCTGCGGTGTCGTGCGGGGCGGGTGGCGGTGGTGGTGTGCGGCTGCGGTGTCCTGTGGGGCGGGGCCGGTGGTGGTGTGCGCTGCGGTGTCCTGCGGAGTGGGGGCCGTGGTGGTGTGCGGCTGCGTGCCGGCCGCCGTGCGGTGGGCCGCGGGCTGTGCGGATGGTCGGCTTCGGCTATCCGGATGGTCGACTTCCGGCCATTCCGGGGCTGACCCGTGCGCCGTGCGCTCCCCGCGGCTCTCTTGTGCGGCGACCGGCGGGCGGGCATTCTCCCCTGCGGTGCATGTCAGGAACACGCCACCCCCACATGCGTCTCACGGGCCCCCACCTGTCGGGCCTTTCGCTTCCCACGAGGAGGATCAGTGAGAACCCAGCGCTTCCGACTGCTCGCCGTCGCCGCCGGTCTCGTCGCCGCCACCCTGGCCGGGGTGCCCAGCGCGGGCGCGTCCGCCCCGGCCGGCGCGGCCTCCGACGCGGCCGAACTCGCCCGCGTCCGCGACGCCGTGGCCGCCACCGCACCGGGCGGCACCGCCTGGTACACCGACCGGGCGTCCGGGCAGGTGGTCGTGACCGCGGACAGCACCGTCTCCGCGGCCGAGATCGCCCGTATCGAGAAGGCCGCCGGCGCCGACGCCGTCGAGGTCAGGCGCACTCCGGGGGTCTTCCGCCCGCTGGCGGACGCCGGAGACGCCATCTACGGCGGCGGCTACCGCTGTTCGCTCGGCTTCAACGTGGTCAAGGGCGGTACGTACTACTTCCTGACCGCCGGTCACTGCGGCAAGTCGGTCAAGACCTGGTACACCGACTCGGCCCACCGCACCCTGATCGGCCCGACCGTCGGCGCCAGCTTCCCCGGCGACGACTACGCCCTGGTCCGCTACGACAACACCTCCCTCAGCCACCCCGGCGGCTACACCGCGGCCAACGCCTACGTCGGCGAGAACGTCAAGCGCACCGGCTCCACCACGGGCACCCACAGCGGGACCGTGACCGCGCTCAATGTGACCGTCCGCTACCAGGGCGGCGGCACCGTGCACGGCATGATCCAGACCAATGTGTGCGCCGAGCCCGGAGACTCCGGAGGACCGCTCTACGACGGCAGCAAGGCGCTCGGGCTGACCTCGGGCGGCAGCGGCGACTGCCGGAGCGGAGGCACCACGTTCTACCAGCCGGTGCCGGAGGCGCTGAACGCCTACGGGGTCAGCATCTACTGAGGGCCGGGGCGCAGGGCCACCGGGTCCATGTGCCCGGTTCGTCCCTGATGGACGCGCGTGGAACGGACAGCAGTTGAAAGTCGCACGGCCGAAAGGCGCCCTTGCGTCGGTCGGCCGTGCGGCCGAATACTCCTCCGCAGCGCTTGTCAGGGGCACGACGTGTTCGGAATCCGGACAACTGCTCCCGGCTGCGCCTCACGGGCCCCGACCCCACGCGGGCCCCCGACTTCCTTTGTGGAGGAACGAAAAGTGAGGATCGAGCGCACCACCCCCCGCAGCGGCTTCTCGAGACGTGCCCGGCTGACCGCCGTCACCACCGGTCTCGTGGCCGCGGCCGCGATCGCGATCCCCAGCGCGAACGCATCCGACGCCACCACGTTCAGCGCGGCCCAGCTCAAGAGTGCCGCCGACGCGGTGCTCAAGGCCGACGTCCCCGGCACCGCCTGGGCCGTCGACAGCAAGACCAACCGCGTCCTGCTCACCGTCGACAGCACGGTCTCCCGGGCCGAGCTCGCGAAGATCAAGAAGCAGGCCGGCGCCAACGCCGACGCGCTCACCGTCAAGCGCACGCCCGGCAAGTTCAACAAGCTCATCAAGGGCGGCGACGCCATCTACGCGTCCAGCTGGCGCTGCTCCCTGGGCTTCAACGTCCGCAACAGCAGCGGCACCTCCTTCTTCCTGACCGCCGGTCACTGCACCGACGGTGCGGGCACCTGGTACGCCAACTCCAGCCGTACCACGGTCCTCGGTCCCACCACGGGGTCGAGCTTCCCGACCAACGACTACGGGATCGTCCGGTACAGCAACACGTCCATCACCAAGCCCGGGACCGCGGGCAACGTGGACATCACCAGTGCGGCCACGCCCGCCGTCGGCACGAACGTCATCCGTTCCGGGTCCACCACCGGTACGCACACCGGGCGGGTGACCGCGCTCAACGCGACGGTCAACTACGGTGGCGGGGACATCGTGTACGGGATGATCCAGACCAATGTGTGCGCCGAGCCCGGGGACTCCGGTGGGCCGCTCTACGGCAGCAACGGTGTCGCCTACGGTCTGACCTCCGGCGGTAGCGGTAACTGCTCCTCCGGCGGCACGACGTTCTTCCAGCCGGTCACGGAGGCTCTGGGCGCGTACGGCGTCAGCGTCTACTGAGGCTTCGGGTTCGGGTTCGGAGTCGGGTCCGGTTTCGGTTTCGGGTCCGGTTTCGGCTGAGCTGTGTGCCCCCGCACGTCAATCGGCGTGCGGGGGCTTTCTGTTGTGTGGAGGGTTTCCGTTGTGTGGAGGGTTTCCGTGGTCCTCTTCGCGGTTTCCGTGCAGGGGTGAATTCAAGCCAGGACCAGACGTTACGGTCCGGGTTCGGTTACTCGCCCGTAGTGTTTGCAGTGCGAATTTTCTGTGTGGCTCCAGTGGGGCGGTCGTGGACACCACCGGCGTACAAGGCCCAGGGGGCGTACGGAGGTTGGCGTACGCGCGTCCTGAAGTCGACCTTGTGTGCTCCCTGTGGGGTTCGGAAGAGTAGGCGCCCGTCAACCAAGCCTTCCGGTTCCGACAGGCCCCCATAGCCT
Organism: Streptomyces sp. enrichment culture; assembly: GCF_964272895.1. Classification (GTDB taxonomy): domain Bacteria; phylum Actinomycetota; class Actinomycetes; order Streptomycetales; family Streptomycetaceae; genus Streptomyces. The sequence continues at coordinate 1,575,393 of NZ_OZ186832.1, read as the reverse complement.
GCGGAATCGACCCCCCACAGGAGGACGTGAGTTGAAGCACCGACGCATACCCAGGCGGCGGGCCGCCGTGGCGGGCGCGGGTATCGCCGCGCTGGTGGCCGCGGGTGTCACCTTCCAGAGTGCGAACGCGAGTGAGAGCACGGACAGCGTGGAGCTGAAGACCCTCTCCGCGCCCGCGGCCGGAAAGCTCGCCTCGCTGCTCGGCCAGGACCTCGGCGCCGACGCGGCGGGAACGTACTACGACGCGCAGGCGAAGAACCTCGTGGTGAACGTTCTCGACGAGGCTGCCGCGCAGGTCGTCGAGGAGGCCGGAGCCAAGGCGCGCATCGTCGAGAACTCCCTCGCCGAGCTGAAGAGCGCGCGTGCCACGCTGAAGCAGGACGCGACCATTCCGGGTACCGCCTGGGTGACCGACCCGACGGCCAACAAGGTCGTCGTCACCGCCGACCGGACGGTCTCCGACGCCGAGTGGGCGAAGCTCTCCGAGGTCGTGGAGGGGCTGGGAGGGACCGTCGAACTCCAGCGGACGAAGGGGGAGTTCAAGCCCTTCATCGCCGGTGGTGACGCCATCACCGACGGCAGCGGCCGTTGCTCGCTCGGGTTCAACGTGGTCAAGGGCGGGGAGCCGTACTTCCTGACCGCCGGGCACTGCACGGAGGGGATCACCACGTGGTCGGACTCGTCCGGGAACGTGATCGGGGAGAACGAGGTGTCCAGCTTCCCCGGTGACGACTACGGGCTGGTCAAGTACACGGCCGAGGTGGACCATCCGAGTGAGGTGAACCTCTACAACGGCTCGACGCAGGCGATCGGCGGGGCGGCCGAGGCGACCGTCGGCATGGAGGTCACCCGCAGCGGTTCGACCACGCAGGTGCACTCCGGCAAGGTCACGGGGCTGGACGCCACGGTGAACTACGGCAACGGTGACATCGTCAACGGGCTGATCCAGACCGACGTGTGCGCCGAGCCCGGGGACAGCGGTGGGTCGTTGTTCTCCGGGGACAAGGCGATCGGGCTCACGTCGGGTGGCAGCGGTGACTGCACCTCCGGTGGGGAGACGTTCTTCCAGCCGGTGACCGAGGCGTTGTCGGCTACGGGGGCGCAGATCGGCTGATCCGTCTGTTCGTTCCGGTGAAGTCCCGCCCCGTGCGTGAGGGGCGGGACTTTTGTGTGCGGGGGCCTGCGGGCTTCGTGTTCGGGTGCGGGTGGGTGGGTGGATGCCTGCGGCGGCCTGCTCGCGTTCGGTGGGGGCTTGTGTAGCGCATGGCGGTGGGTTGTGGGTCGGGGCCGCGCCGGGGGGTGTCCGTCCTCGGTCCGGCGGTGCTCTTGGGACTTAGGGTGACTGGAGATGGACGCCGGCCGCTGCGGGCGGACACCCCCCGGCACGTCCCCTTCCCGCCGTCGGCGGCTTTCCGACGCCCACCGTGCTTGGTGGCTTCTCGCCGTGGGCGACTGCATGTCCCCAAGGGGCGCGGCCAGCCCGTGACGGCCTGTCGTCGTGTACGGCGATCAGGCCGCCCGCTGGGAGGGCGCCTCTCTCCGTCTTCGCAGGGTCGCCCCGAGGAGGGTGATGGCGATGCCGGCCAGGGCCCACGCGGACAGGACCAGGAGGGAGGGGGTCGTGTCGTTGCCGTCGAAGTAGGCGAGGGAGCGGGCGGCCCAGGTGCCGGCGCCCGGGGGCAGGGCCGGGCCGATGGCCTGCCAGAAGGGGGGAAGCATGGGGAGGGGGAAGGCGCCGCCCGCGCTGGGGTTGCCGGCGATGACGACGAGGAGGATCGCCAGGCCGATGCCGATGACGCCGAAGATGCCTTGGAGGGCGAGGGTGGCGGCGCCGACGGCGAAGGTGATGAGGGCGCCGAGCCACCAGAGGGAGACGACGCTGCCGGGAAGGGCGTCGAGGATGGGGCCGACGATGACGGCGCCGCCGAGGCCGCCGATGATCGAGACGAGGGCCATGGCGGTGAGGCGGATCGCGGCTCGGGTGGGGTTGGCGGGGCGGGCGCCGGCGCTGATGGCGAGGATCGAGGCGCAGAGGTAGCCGCCGACGCACCAGCCGACGACCAGGTAGAAGGAGGAGAGGCCGTCGAAGTCCTGGGGTGAGGCGGGGGCCACGTCCTGGGTGCGCAGGGTGCGGCCCTGGGTCCGCTCCAGGGTGGTGGTGAGCGTCTCCAGCGCGGTGGCGAGGACGGTGCCGCCGCCGGAGGCGACCAGGAGGGTGTCGGTGGTGCCGGCCGGGTCGAGGATCAGCGCGCCGTCGATGTCGCGGTTTCTGATCTGCTCGCGGGCCGTCGCCGCGTCGGGGACCGTGCGGGGGTCCAGGGGGGAGCCGGGGAGGTCGTCCAGGCGGGTGACCGCCTGTTCGGCCGCGGCGGGGGGTGCCACCACGCCGAAGGGGACGTCCTTCGGCTTGGGGTCGTGCAGGGCGCCCACGTAGGAGGCGATGAACAGCAGCTGGAGGGCGATGACGCCGATCACCAGCAGCGTGGCCCGTGGAGTGACGGCGTCCTTCACCTCGGAGAGGGTGCTCTGTGTCATGTCCCCACGGTCTGGGGTGGGGGGCGTTTGCGCAGGTGGGAGGCGGCCGAACGGTTGTCGTACATGTGTTCGGGTTTTGGTCTATGGTGGGGGTGAGCAGGTTGGAACGGGTGTTCGAGAGTGGGAGGTGCGGATGCCGGGGTTCACGCATCTGCACACCGTCTCCGGGTTCTCGCTGCGGTACGGGGCCTCGCATCCGGAGCGGCTGGCCGAGCGTGCCTCGGAGCGGGGGATGGACGCCCTCGCGCTGACCGATCGCGACACTCTTGCCGGTGCTGTCCGGTTCGCCAAGAGCTGTGCCAAGGCGGGCATCCGTCCGTTGTTCGGCGTCGATCTGGCCGTCGCGCGGCCGGACGTGGTGCGTCGCGACGAGGCCGTACGGCGGCGGCGTACGCCGGTGCGTGGGGGTGCCTTCGTCGACGAGTCGGCGCCGCGTGTCCTGTTTCTCGCCCGGGACGGTGCCCGGGGGTGGGCCGATCTGTGCCGGCTCGTCACCGCCGCCCATGCGTCCCCGGAGACCCCCTTGCTGACCTGGGCCGACAACCACGCCGACGGGCTGACCGTGCTGCTCGGGCCCGATTCCGATGTGGGCCGTGCCCTTGCCGCCGGGCGTCCGGACCGGGCGGCCGCGCTGCTCGCTCCCTGGCGTGAGGTGTACGGGGACGCGCTGCGGCTGGAGGCCGTGTGGCATGGGCGCCAGGGGACGGGGGCCGGGTCTCTGCGGCTGGCCGCCCGTACCGTGGGCTTCGCCGCCGAGCAGGGTGTCCCGCCCGTGCTCAGCAATGCCGTGCGGTACGCCGATCCGGGACAGGGGCCGGTCGCCGATGTGCTGGACGCCGCCCGGCGGCTGGTGCCGATCGATCCGGGCAAGGGGCTGGACTCGGGGGAGGCGTGGCTGAAGGACGCCGGGGCCATGCTGGGGGTGGCCGAGCGGATCGTGGAGGCCGCGGGGTTCCGGCGGGATCTCGCGCATCGGCTGGTGGAGCAGACGCAGGCCGTGGCCGCCGAGTGCCTGGTCGATCCCGAGGAGCACCTCGGGATGGGGACCGTGCATTTTCCGGAGCCGCATCTGGTCGGTGCGGGGCGTCGTACCGCCCAGCGGGCGCTCGCCTCGCGGGCGGTGGCGGGCATGGTGCGGCACGGTTATGCCGGCCGTCGTTCCTACTGGGAGCGGATGCACCATGAGCTGGACATCATCGCCCATCATGGGTTCGCCTCTTATTTCCTGACGGTCGCTCAAGTAGTCGATGACGTACGGGACATGGGGATCCGGGTGGCCGCTCGGGGGTCCGGTGCCGGTTCTCTGGTCAATCATCTGCTGGGCATCGCGCACGCCGATCCGGTCGAGCACGGGCTGCTCATGGAGCGTTTCCTGTCCAAGGAGCGGCTCGTTCTGCCGGATATCGACATCGATGTGGAGTCCGCTCGGCGGCTTGAGGTCTACCGGGCGATCATCGGGCGGTTCGGGACCGAGCGGGTGGCCACGGTCGCCATGCCGGAGACGTATCGGGTGCGGCACGCGATCCGGGACGTGGGGGCCGCGCTGTCCATGGATCCCGCCGACATCGACCGGATCGCCAAGTCGTTCCCGCACATTCGGGCCCGCGATGCCCGTGCGGCGCTGGAAGAGCTGCCCGAGCTCAAGCAGCTCGCGGGGGAGCGGGAGCGTCACGGGAGGTTGTGGGAGCTGGTCGAGGCGCTCGACGCCCTGCCGCGCGGTGTCGCCATGCATCCGTGCGGGGTGCTGCTCTCCGACGGCTCGCTGCTGTCGCGTACGCCGGTCATGCCCACCAGTGGGGAGGGGTTCCCCATGTCGCAGTTCGACAAGGACGACGTGGAGGACCTCGGACTGCTCAAGCTGGATGTGCTGGGGGTGCGGATGCAGTCGGCGATGGCGCACGCGGTGGCGGAGGTGGAACGGGTGACCGGGGAGCGGGTCGATCTGGACGCGCTGCCGGAGGGGGACCCGGCGACCTACCGGCTCATCCGGTCCACCGAGACGCTCGGGTGCTTCCAGATCGAGTCGCCGGGGCAGCGGGATCTGGTGGGGCGGCTGCAGCCCTCCACTTTCCATGACCTCGTGGTGGACATCTCCCTCTTCCGTCCGGGGCCCGTCGCCGCCGACATGGTGCGGCCGTTCATCGAGGCCCGGCACGGGCGGGCGCCGGTGCGTTGTCCGCATCCGGACCTGGAGGAGCCGCTGCGGGACACCTACGGGGTCGTGGTCTTCCACGAGCAGATCATCGACATCGTGGCGATCATGACCGGCTGCGGGCGGGGAGAGGCCGACCGGGTGCGGCGCGGGCTGTCCGACGCCGAGTCGCAGGGGCGGATCAAGGTGTGGTTCGCGCAGCACGCGGCGGCTCGGGGGTACGACGCAGAAACGATTCAGCGGACATGGGAGATCGTCGAGGCATTCGGGTCGTACGGGTTCTGCAAGGCCCATGCGGTCGCCTTCGCCGTGCCCACCTATCAGTCGGCCTGGCTGAAGGCGCATCACCCGGCCGCCTTCTACGCCGGGCTGCTCACGCATGACCCCGGCATGTATCCGAAGCGGCTGCTGCTGGCGGACGCGCGGCGGCGCGGGGTGCCGGTGCTGCCGTTGGACGTGAACCGGTCGGGTGTCGCCCATCGGATCGAACTGGTGTCCGGTTCCTGGGGACTGCGGCTCTCCCTCTCCGATGTGCACGGCATCAGCGAGGCCGAGGCGGCGCGGATCGCCGACGGGCAGCCCTACGCCTCGCTGCTGGACTTCTGGGAGCGGGCCCGGCCGAGCCGTCCGGTGGCCGGGCGGCTCGCCCAGGTGGGGGCGTTGGACGCGTTCGGCGCCAACCGGCGTGATCTTCAGCTGCACCTGACCGAGCTGCACCGAGGGGCGCGCGGGGGCGGCGGGGGGCAGCTCCCGCTGACCGGCGGGCGCAAGACGGCCTCCGCGGGGCTGCCCGATCTGTCGGACGCCGAGAAGCTCAGTGCCGAGCTGGGGGTGCTGTCCATGGACGCCTCGCGCCATCTCATGGACGAGCACCGGGAGTTCCTCGGGGAGCTGGGCGTGGTCAGCGCACGCCGGCTGCGGGAGGCGCGGCACGGCGAGACCGTGCTGGTCGCGGGCGCCAAGGCGGCCACCCAGACACCGCCGATCCGGTCCGGCAAGCGGGTCATCTTCACGACGCTGGACGACGGGACGGGCCTGGTCGACCTCGCCTTCTTCGACGACTCGCACGACGCGTGCGCCCACACCGTCTTCCATTCGTGGCTGCTGCTGGTACGGGGCGTGGTGCAGCGGCGCGGACCGCGCAGCCTCAGTGTGGTGGGCGCCGCCGCCTGGAACCTCGCCGAGCTGGTCGAACTGCGGGCCGAGGGCGGCCTCGACGAGGTCGCGGCCCGGCTGGCGGAGCCGGTTGCGGAGGCGGGGGAGGGGGACCCGACCGGTGGGCGGCGCATCCGTCTGCCGACCGGATACGAGCTGCATCCGTGGGCCGATCTGCGGCCCGCGGGGCAGGAGGCCCCACAAGGGCCTTCCGCGGCAAGGAAGTTGTGGCACCAGAGCCCTGGGAGTGCGGGATGACCATCCTCTGCGTACGTTTCCGGCTGCCGCCGATGTACGAGGCGGCCCTGCCCGGTCTGCTCGGGCTGCTCGAGGAGTTCACGCCGGTCGTCGAGGCGCTGCCGCCCGACGGGGCGCTGGCCGATCTGAGCGGCGCCGAACGGTACTTCGGGCGCAGCGCCGTCGAACTGGCCTCGGTGATCCGGGTGCGGGCCCTCGCGCTGCACGGCGTCGACTGCGTGATCGGCGCCGGGCCCGGCCCGATGCTGGCCCGCATGGCGCTGCGCGGGGCCCGGCCGGGGGTGACGTGTGCGGTGCCCGAGGGGGAGGAGGGCGTCCGGGAGTTCCTCGCCGGTCAGCCCGTGGCCGCGTTGCCGGGGGTCGGCCCGTCGACCGCCCGCACCCTGGGCGAGTACGGCCTGGACACCCTCGGGCGGGTCGCCGCCGCGCCCCTGTCCACGCTCCAGCGGCTGGTCGGGGCGAAGGCGGGGCGCGAGCTGCACGAGAAGGCGAACGGGGTGGACCGGGGTCGGGTCGTGCCGAACGCCGTCTCCCGGTCCCTCGTCGCGGAGCGGCCTTTCTCGCGGGACGAGGTCGATCCCGAGCGGCATCGGCGGGCTCTGCTGTCGGCCGCGGAGGAGCTCGGTGCGCGGCTGCGGGCGGTCGGCAAGGTGTGCCGCACCCTGACCCTCACCGTGCGGTACGCCGACCGGTCGGCCACCACGCGGAGCCGGACGCTGAAGGAGGCGACCGCGCATTCGGCGGAGCTGACCCGGACGGCGTACGGCATGTACGAGGCGCTCGGTCTTCAGCGGGCCCGGGTGCGGGTGGTGGTGCTGCGGGCGGAGGGGCTGGCGGGGGCGGAGACGGCCTCGCACCAGCTCCTGTTCGACCCGGTGGACGAGAAGGTGCGGAGGATCGAGGAGGTCGCCGACCGGGCCCGGGCCAAGTTCGGGCCCAGGGCTGTGATTCCGGGGTCTTTGGCGGCGTAGCCGTACGGCCGGCACGCCCCGCCAGGTCAGTTGGCCCAGGGGGGCGTGATGCGGGTGCCGTCGCTCGTGTGCGCCTCCAGGCCCACCGATGTCGTGACCCAGGTGATCGCCGTGTGGGCGGTCGGGTTCTCCACGGTCAGGGTGGCGCCCGGGTTGATGATCAGGGTGTCTCCCGCGGTGAGGTGGTCGGTGACGTCGTCGAGGGTGACCCGCAGCTCGCCGATCAGCAGCAGGAGGATCTCCTCGCGGCTGACGGTGTGAGCCGGGGCCTTGGTGCCGGCTGGGATCTCGCCGCGCCAGGCGCAGAGTTCCCTGCTGCCGGTGCGGGGGTTGGCGTACGAGACGAAGCGGGCGCCGTGGATCTCGTGGGTGGTGGCGTCGGACGAGCGGATGACGGGCACGGGGCCTCCGAGGTGCAGATGGTCAAGTAGGTTGACTATATGGTCAAGCTGCTTGACCGTCTCGTCAAGGGTGTTTCAATGCCGGGGTGCAGAACTCCGAAGCGCTGACTCTCACGGCCGCCCTGCTCGCCGTCGCGGGCGAGCTCACGCAACGCATCCACGACGGGGTCGTGGCCCGCGGGTTCGAGGGGGTGCGGCCGGCGCACGGTTTCGCGTTCGCCCGGCTCGCACCCGACGGGGCGACCGTGACCGAGCTCGCGGCCCATCTCGGGGTCACCAAGCAGGCCGCCAGCCAGCTGGTCGAGGAGATCGTGCGCAAGGGGTACGCCGAGCGGCGGCCGCATCCCCTGGATGCGCGGGCGCGGTTGGTCGTCCTGACGGAGCTGGGGTGGGCGTGCACGCGGGCGGCGGAGGAGGCGGCCGCCGAGGTGGTGCGCGGGTGGGGCGAGGTGCTGGGGGAGGCCGAGGTGCGGGGGCTGACCGCCCGGCTGCTGCGGATCGCGCCCGGAGGGCCTGTGCGGCCCGCCTGGTAGTGCTGTCGTCTCCCGGCGCTGGAGCGGCGGTCGAGGTTGGTTAGCACTGGAAGTTTTTACTGACGCGTAACTTCCCTCCGCGGCTACTCGTTCGTAACTTGACCAGTGAACAGCATCCCGTGATCCGGATCACAGGGCGTTCGGCAGTCCCCACTCCCTTGAGCCGCAAGGAGATCACCCGATGCTGCCCTGGAAACGCCTGCTCAGATCCCTCTCCGCACTGGTACTGGCCGCCGCGGTCGCCGTCGTTCCCGGCGCGACGGCCGCGCACGCCGACTCCCCGTCGAGCGGTTGGAACGACTGGACCTGCAAGCCGTCGGCCGCCCATCCCCGCCCTGTCGTGCTGGTCCACGGCACGTTCGGCAACTCCGTCGACAACTGGCTCGGCCTGGCGCCCTATCTCACCAAGCGCGGCTACTGCGTCTTCTCCCTGGACTACGGCCAGTTGCCCGGCGTCCCCTTCTTCCACGGGCTCGGACCCGTCGACAAGTCGGCCGAGCAGCTCGACGCGTTCGTCGACCGGGTGCTCGCCGCCACCGGCGCCGCCGAGGCCGACCTCGTCGGGCACTCGCAGGGCGGCATGATGCCCCGTTACTACCTGAAGTTCCTGGGCGGGGCCGCCGAGGTGAACGCCCTGATCGGCATCGCCCCCGACAACCACGGCACCACCCTGAACGGCCTGACCAAGCTGCTGCCGTACTTCCCCGGCGCCGAGGACCTGCTGTCCACGGCCACTCCGGGCCTCGCCGACCAGATCGCCGGGTCCGCGTTCCTCACCAAGCTCAACCAGGGCGGCGACACCGTGCCGGGCGTCCGCTACACCGTCATCGCCACCAAGTACGACCAGGTCGTCACGCCGTACAGCAGCGGCTGGCTGGAAGGGCCGAACGTACGCAATGTGCTGCTGCAGAACCTGTGCGCGCTCGACCTGTCCGAGCACCTGGCGATCGGGCTGATCGACCGGATCGCCTTCCACGAGGTGGCCAACGCGCTCGACCCGGCGCACGCCACCCCGACCACCTGCGCGTCGGTCTTCAGCTGACGAGCCGTCCGGCGCACCGGCGTCCACCGGGACCTGACCGGCCTGAGCCGCCGGTCAGGTCCCGGAGTCCTCCCGGTCAGCGGCCGTGCCGACCGCCGCCCGCGGTGCGCCGGCGAGCCGTGGCGAACAGCACCGCCGAGCCCAGTGCCAGGGTGGCCGCGCCTCCCATCGCGACGTACGCCGTCCGTGCCCCGCCGCCGGTCTCGGCGAGGTTCTGTCCGGCGGCGGCCGCCTTGGGGCGGTTGGCCGAGGAGTCGTCCCGCGCGGCGACCGGCTCGGCCGAGGTGTGCGCGTCGTCGTCACCATGGCCGTGGTTCTCCACGGTCGACTTCTCGCGCCGGCCTCGATCTGCTCCTCGGAAGGCGCGGAGGCGCTCGGCGCGGGTTCCGCGGGGGCGCTCGGCGCGGGTTTGGCCGGCGCCCGGTCGCCGCCGAAGTCGACGTCCGAGCAGGAGTAGAACGCCTCCGGGCTGTCCGAGCGCTGCCACACCGCGTACAGGACATGGCGGCCCGAGCGCTCCGGGAGCGTGCCGGAGAACGTGTAGAAGCCGTTCGACGCCGCCGGATCGGTCGCCGTCGCCACCGGATGCTCCAGGTCCAGGTCATCCCAGGCCAGCGGCTTCGCCGGGTCGTAACCGGCTTTCGTCAGATACACCGTGAAGGTGCCTCGGTGCGGGGCCGTCACCCGGTACTTGAAGGTGTACGACCCGTCGCTCACGCTCGTGGCCGGCCAGTCGGCGCGGGCCAGGTCGAGACCCTTGAACTGCTCGGCGTTCGCGCTGCACAGCCTGCCGTCGGGGATCAGCTCCCGGTGGCGGCCGGCCGCGTCGCCGATGCGGATGCCGTTCCAGTCGTAGAGCGCCTGCGTGCCGCCCGCGGCCACGGCCGCCTCGCACGCGGCCGATTCCGGGCTCTCCGGTCCCTCCGCGTAGCACTGGACGACCCGGCTGACCGGGTCCCCCATGGAACCGTGCGCGGCCGCGGGCGCGGCGGACAGCGCGGTCAGGGCGAACGGGGCCAGACCGAGGGCCGTGACGGTGGCGGCGGCCTTCAGGCGTGCGGGCATCGGCGGTCTCCTCAACAGGGGGCGGCAAGCGGAAGCTGACCCCAGGAAACCGTGAAAACGCCTGCGTACGGCCGCTGACGGAGATCCTTATGGTGCCGTTAAGGGCGTGCTCAGACTGCGATCAGGTCGGTAGCGTTCCGGCCATGACGCACGACGAGATCCGGCCCGCCGCGGCCGCCGACGCACCGGCCGTGAAGGCCGTCACCGACGCCGCCTACCACCCCTACATCGAGCGCATCGGAGTGGTGCCGCAGCCCATGGAGGCCGACCACGCGGCGGACGTGGCCGCGGGGCGGGTGTTCGTCACGGGGGAGCCGGTCGTCGGGCTCGTCGTGCTGGACGTCTGCGAGGACCATCTGTTCCTCGACAGCATCGCCGTCCACCCCGACGCCCATGGACGGGGCGTGGGGGGACGGCTGCTGCGGTTCGTCGACGCACGCGCGCGTGCGCTGGGCCTGCCCGAGGTCAGGCTCTACACCAACGCGATGATGTGGGAGAACCAGAAGATCTATCCCAGGTACGGATACGAGGTCGTGGAGCGGCGCGTGGACGGGCCCTACGACCGCATCCACTACCGCAAGCGTCTGGACTGACCGGGTCTCACGGCGCCTCCGGCCACCACACGCGTGCGATGTCTTTTCGTATCTCCGGTCGCCCACCGGGCCGTTCCTCGGCCTCCTCGCGGATCCGACGGGCGTCCGTCTTCTTCAGGGGCTTCTGCACGGTCTCACGGCGCATGGCTGCCTCCTTGAGCGATCTACCGGGTTCCCGCGTTCTCACGGAGGTAGACGCTTTTGGCGAGAGTTCCCCATCGTGACCGCTTCTGTCAGTGGTGCCCGTCACCATCCGCATTGTCAGTGGCGGCTGTCAGGCTGGGGTCATGAGCGATGTCGGTGACCGCGCGAGCGCGGCGCGTGTGGACTGGGACGCCGAGGCGGCCTCTTTCGACGACGAACCCGACCACGGCCTGCGCGACCCCGAGGTGCGCCGGGCCTGGGCCGGACGGCTGCGCGACTGGCTGCCGCCCGGCCCCTGCGACCTGCTCGACCTCGGCTGCGGCACCGGCAGCCTGTCGCTGCTCGCCGCCGAGCAGGGACATCGGGTGACCGGTGTCGACGCCTCCCCGGCCATGGTCGAGCGGGCCCGCGCCAAACTCGCCGGACGTGACGCGCTGTTCCTGCACGGTGACGCGGCAGCACCCCCGGTCGGACAGCGGCTCTACGACGTGCTGCTCGTCCGGCACGTCCTGTGGGCCCTGCCCGACCCCGGCCGCGCCCTGCGCCACTGGCGGGGGCTGCTGCGGCCGGGCGGCCGGATGGTGCTGGTGGAGGGCGTCTGGGGCACCCTCGCACCGGTCGGCATCCCCGCCGGCCGGCTCACCGCCCTCCTCGCCCCGCTCGCCGCGCGGGTCCGCGTGGAGCGGCTGTCGCAGGACGCGGTGCTGTGGGGGAAGGCGGTGACGGACGAGCGGTACGCGGTGGTGGCGGTGGTGTGACCGACCCTGGCCGTACGTGGCTCAGGCCGGCCAGCGACCGTGGCCGTACGCGCCTCAGGCGGCCAGCGACTCGGCCGTACGTGCCTCAGGCCAGCAGCGACTCCAGCCCGCCCTCGGCGGTGGCGGACACCTCCAGCGCGTCGAGCGCGGCCACCGCCGCGGCCGCCGCCTCCGGGTCCCGTTCGGCCAGGCCGCTCTCGGCGAACTCGTCCTCGTCCAGACGGCGGACATCGCTGCCGTCGGCCGACCGCCACAGGTCCAGGTCGAGGTCCTCCACGACCAGTTCGCCGCCGGAGAGCACGGCCGGGCGCGTGATGTCGCAGTACCAGCCCTTCAGGGCCCCGCGCGCATCGCGGACCTCCTTCACCGAGTACCAGCGGTCCCGCCAGTAGTACTCGGTGAAGACGTCGCCGGGCTCGAAGCGCACGAAGCCGAAGTCCCGTACGCCCTCGCCCGCCCAGGGGGCGCGCACGGCGATCCGGGTGCCGTCGTCCGCCAGCAGCGCGGCCCGGTACCGGATCTTCGTCCGGCCCGCCTTGACGAGGACCACGTCCACCTCGGGGGCCGCCTCAGCCCAGTTCGCGGACATACCGCACCTCCGTCGCGCACACGTCGTATCCGAACCACTTGTTGATCGCCAGCATCGGCCCGTTGCCGGTGTCGTTGCCCGTGAACGCCTCCGAGTACCCGGCGGCGCGCGCCCGGTGCAGGGAGTGGTTCTTGGCGAGTTTGGCCAGGCCGCGGCCGCGGTGGGCGCGGGCCGTGCCGGTCATGGCGCTGCCGTAGCGGCCGGCGCCGTCGGTGCGGGCCGCGGAGAAGGCGGCGGGGCGGCCGTCGGCGACCGCGACGACCGTCAGCTCCAGGTCGTTCAGCGGATGCCGCCAGATCTCCTCCAGCCACGCCTCGTAGTCCGCCAACTCGGCGCCCACGTCGCCCGGTTCGTCCTCGGTGGCCTCCGCGTCCAGCGCGAACAGCGGGCGCGGGTCGTCCGCGAAGTCGGCGCCCGTGCGCAGCTCGACGCCGGGCGGCGGGTCCTGGAGCGGCGGCAGGGTGCCGTGCGCCAGGTCCAGGCGCAGGAAGTGCGCGGAGCGGCCGGCGCGGTAGCCGTGCCGCTCGGCGAAGGCCCGGTTGCCGGGCTCGTCCAGGACCCAGGTGTACGACCGGGTCGCGCCCACGCCGGCCAGGTACTCCTCGGCCGTGCGGACCAGCAGGGTGCCGGCGCCGCGTCCGGTGCGGTCCGGGTGGACGTACACATGGGCGTAGCCCTGGCCCGGTTCCGGGGCGTCGTAGGCGAGGCCGACCTCGGCCGTGCCGATGATCTCGCCGTCCTGCTCCGCGACGAGGGCCCGGTAGTGGGCGTCGGGGTGGGAGCGGGTCAGGTCGTGGGCGAGGGAGTCCGCGGTGATCAGATAGAACGGGAGGGCGCTGTGCCGGACGGCGGTGAAGCCGTCGAGGTCTGCCGGGGCGTCGGGGCGGATCTCGCGCACGATGACTGTCATGGGGCCGCACGTTACGGGCGCGGGGTGTCCTCGTGCCGCTCATTTTCGCGGGGGCTGCGGGACAATCGGGCTGTGAGCTTGCAGATCCACCTCGACGACAGTGGCGTACCGCCGTACGAGCAGGTGCGGGCGCAGATCTCCGAGCAGGCGCGGTCCGGGGCGCTGCCGGTGGGGTACCGGCTGCCGACGGTACGGGGGCTGGCGGAGTCGCTGGGGCTGGCGGTGAACACGGTCGCCAAGGCGTACCGGGTGCTGGAGGGGGACGGCGTCGTGGAGACGCGGGGGCGCAACGGCACGTATGTCGCCGCCGCGGGCTCGGCCGTGGAGCGGGAGCTGGCGTCCCAGGGGCGGGCCTATGCGGAGCTGGCCCGCCGGCTGGGGGCGTCGCCCGAGGAGGCGCTGGCCGCGGCGCGGGACGCGGTACGCGCCGTCTACGGGCGCTGAGCGGGGTCCGGCACCGCCGGTCGCCGTCGTGGCGGGAAGGGCCGACCGCGACCGACGGAAGGCGGTCACGGGGTGCGGGTCGGCGTCAGGCCCAGGGATTCCGCCGCGCTGGCGAAGACCTTCGCGTCCTTCACCGCCGCCGCGTTCGGGTCGTTGTTGAAGTACGCGTACACGTCCTGCGCGGGCGTCCAGGTGGCCGCGATGCGCTCGGCCCAGGTCGTGAGGGACTGGCGGCCGTAGCGGGGCCAGTCCTTCGCGCGGCCCTGGTGGAAGCGGACGTAGCCCCAGTCCGTCGTACGCCACAGGGGGGCGACGGGGCGGGCGCGGACGTCGGCCCAGCACAGGGCGGCGCCTCGGGACTCCAGGACGGCGCGGACCTCGGGTGTCCACCAGGAGTCGTGGCGCGGTTCGACGGCGACGCGGGTCGAGGACGGGAAGCGGGCCAGGCAGGCGTCCAGGAGGCCGGGGTCGGCCTTGAGGGTGGGCGGGAGCTGGAGGAGGACCGGGCCGAGCCGGGGCCCGAGCCCCTCGGCGTGGGTCATCAGGCGCTCCACCGGCTCCGCGGGGTCCTTCAGGCGCTTGATGTGGGTGAGGTAGCGGCTGGCCTTCACCGCGACGACGAAGTCCGGGGCGACCCGGTCGCGCCACGCCTCGAAGTTCTCGCGGGACGGCAGACGGTAGAAGGCGTTGTTGAGCTCGACGGTGGCGAAGTGGGCGGTGTACTCCTCCAGCCACAGCCGCAGGGGCAGGCCGGCCGGGTACAGGACGCCGCGCCAGTCCTTGTACTGCCAGCCCGAGGTGCCGACGTACAGGGTCATACCCCCATCAAAGCACTCAGAGGTACAGTCCCGCGTCCGCATCGCCCCGTGGCTCCGGCAGCGAGGTCGGCGAGGTGCCCCGGCGCAGGGCGTAGAGCTCGGCCAGGGTCGCCCCGTCGCGGGCCACGCCCTCCTCGGTGCCGAGCCAGCCCACGGCCTCCTCGCGGGTCAGCTTCCCCACCTCGATGCGGGCGAGGCAGCGGCCGGGCCGGACGACGGCGGGGTGCAGGCGCTCCAGGTCCTCGTTGGTGGTGACGCCGACCAGGACGTTGCGCCCCTGGCCGAGCAGACCGTCGGTGAGATTGAGCAGCCGGGACAGGGCCTGGCCCGCCGTGTGCTTGGCCTCGCCGCGGATCAGCTCGTCGCAGTCCTCCAGGAGCAGCAGCCGCCAGCGGCCCTTGCCGGTGGAGTCGTCCTCGCCGATCGCGATGTCCATGAGGTAGCCGACGTCGGAGAACAGCCGCTCGGGGTCGAGGACGCAGTCCACCTGGCACCAGTCCCGCCAGGACCGGGCCAGCGTGCGCAGCGCGGAGGTCTTGCCGGTGCCGGGCGGGCCGTGCAGCAGCAGGAGGCGGCCCGCGATGTCCTCCGGGGTCGTCTTCATCAGGCGGTCCATCGCATCCGCCACCGGGGCCGTGTAGTTGGGGCGGACCTCCTCCCAGGTGCCCGCGGAGATCTGCCGGGTGGTGCGGTGCGGGCCGCGGCGGGGGGAGACGTACCAGAACCCCATCGTCACGTTCTCCGGCTGGGGTTCGGGCTCGTCGGCCGCGCCGTCGGTGGCCCGGTCCAGGATCTCGGCGGCGAGTTCGGCGCTGGTCGCGGTGACCGTGACATCGGCGCCGCGGTTCCAGCGGGAGACCAGCAGTGTCCAGCCGTCGCCCTCGGCGAGGGTGGCGCTGCGGTCGTCGTCGCGGGCCACGCGCAGCACCCGGGCGCCCGCGGGCAGCAGGGTCGCGCCCGCGCGCACGCGGTCGATGTTGGCCGCGTGCGAGTACGGCTGCTCGCCCGTCGCGAAACGGCCGAGGAACAGCGCGTCGACGACGTCGGACGGGGAGTCGGAGTCGTCGACGTTGAGCCGGATCGGCAGGGCGTCCTGCGGGTGAGCTGACATGCCGCCATGATCCGCCACAAGTGCCCGGTGTGCACCCGGTTTCCCCTTCGGGTCGCGCCCCGCCGCTGCCGCCGACGGAGCGACTCGGGCGGAACGCGGGCCCGGCGGCGTCATACGTCCCGTCCGCGCGCCCCGTGCTCCCGCAGACGCCGCAGGGGCACCGTCAGCAGCAGCAGGAGACTGATCGCGGCGACGGTCACGATCCCGCCGCGTACCGACCACTGACGCAGTGCCAGCAGGCCCTGGACCACCAGCAGGTCGAGGACGATCGCACCGCCGAGCGCGGCGATCACCCGGCCCAGCGGATCGGTCCCGGGCAGGACGACGGCGATGGCCGTGGCCGGTGCGGCGAGAAGGAAGAACAGGGCGAGCGGGCCGCGCAGCGGCGAACCGGGGTCGCCCAGTGCGAGCAGCGCTCCGGCCCCGGCGGCGGCCGTGGCGGCACCCGCGAGCAGCGCGACCAGGTCCCTCCCCGGCCCGGTCCCCGCCCGCTCGGCGTCGTCCGCCGCCGCGGTCCGGCAGCCTGCCTCACGCCGGTTTTCCTCCGAGTGCTCATGAATGATCCGCATGGCGACGTTTCCCCCCGAAGCGCCGGATGCCGGGCTTCAATGTCGCGCAGCCCGCCACGGGCGTCAAGACGGCGAGAACGTGCCGAGCGGACCTCCCCGGAGCAAACGCGTGTTCCCCGGAGGGAGTGGGGCCCCCGGGGAACACGCAGGTCACCGTGGCTTGCTCAGGGTCACGGGACGATCTTCAGCAGCCGGTTGGGCGAGCCGGTGCCGGCGCTGGTCACCTTTCCGGTGGTGGATCCGTTCACCAGCGCCGAGGCGACCTGGGCCGGGGTGGCCGAGGTGTGCCCGGCGAGGTAGACGGCCGCCGCGCCCGCGACGTGCGGGGTGGCCATCGAGGTGCCGGAGATGGTGTTGGTGGCGGTGTCGGAGGTGTGCCAGCCCGCCGTGATGGAGGAGCCGGGGGCGAACAGGTCCAGCGCGGAGCCGTAGTTGGAGTAGCTCGCGCGGGCGTCCGTGCTGGTGGTGGCGCCGACCGTGATGGCCTCACCGACTCTGGCCGGGGAGTAGGAGGAGGCGTTGGCGTTGCTGTTGCCGGCCGCGACCGCGTAGGTGACGCCGCTGGCTATGGAGTTGCGTACGGCCGTGTCGATCGCGGTGGACGCGCCGCCGCCCAGCGACATGTTGGCCACGGAGGGGCCGCTGTGGTTGCGGGTCACCCAGTCGATGCCGGCGACGACTCCCGCGGTGGTGCCCGAGCCGCTGTTGTTCAGCACCCGTACGGCGACGATTCTCGCCTTCTTGGCGACGCCGTACGTGGAGCCCGCGATCGTGGTGGCCACATGGGTGCCGTGGCCGTTGCCGTCGGCGGCGGTGGTGTCGCCGTCGACGGCGTCGTAGCCGTAGGAGGCCCGCCCGCTGAGCTGGGAGTGGGTGATGCGTACGCCGGTGTCGATGACGTACGCCGTGACGCCGGTGCCCGCGCTGTCGGGGTAGGTGTAGGTGCCGGACAGCGGCAGCGAGGTCTGGTCGACGCGGTCCAGGCCCCAGGGGGCGTTCGACTGCGTGGTGTCGGCGACCTTCACGACCTGGTCCTGCTCCACCGAGGCCACGGACGGGTCGGCGGCCAGCCGCCGGGCCTCGGTGGCGGAGAGGGTGGCGGCGTAGCCGTTGAGGGCGGCGCCGAACGTCCGCTTGATCGTGCCGCCGTAACGCTTGATCAGGTCCTTGCCGTCGGCCGAGGACGCCTTGAGGCCCGCACCCTTCTTCAGGGTGACGATGTAGCTGTCCTTGACGGCCGTGGGGGAGCCGGCCGCCAGCACGCGGCCCTCGGCGGGGGCGGCCTGGGCCGGGAGGGCGGTCAGTCCGCCGACGAGGGCGGCGGTCGCCACCCCGGTGATCGCGGCGAGCCGGACCTTGTTGCTCCGCAGTTGTGCCATGACGAGGGAGTCCTCCTCTGGGCGGCGCGCGCCCGGGTGGGGAGCGCGCCTGTGGGGGATGCGCGGTTGTTCGCGCGGATCCAGCCTGGGTGAACCACCCGGTCGGATCAAGGGAGTTGATGATCAGTCAACAAAGATGACATGCCCACGTAATCGAACGGGAGGTGAACGGGATGCGGTGCTACTGAAAAGGCATCACATTTCTTGGCATGGACACTTCCCGTCAACACGCGTAGTTGCTACGACAGTCACAGCAGAGATCCTGCTAAAGGGAGGTTCCATGAGACGTTCCCGACTTGTCGTCTTCGTCAGCTCGGTCCTCCTGGCCGCCGGCAGCGCCCTCACCGGGTCCGCCGCGGCACAGGCCGCCGAGACCGCCGCCGTCTCCTACGTGGCGCTCGGCGACTCCTACTCCTCCGGCGTCGGCGCGGGCAGCTACATCAGCTCCAGCGGCGACTG
This sequence comes from Streptomyces sp. enrichment culture, assembly GCF_964272895.1. Classification (GTDB taxonomy): domain Bacteria; phylum Actinomycetota; class Actinomycetes; order Streptomycetales; family Streptomycetaceae; genus Streptomyces. The sequence continues at coordinate 1,557,507 of NZ_OZ186832.1, read as the reverse complement.
CAAGCGCAGCACGAGGGCCTACCCCTACCTGTGGGCCGCCGCCAACTCCCCGTCCTCTTTCAGCTTCACGGCCTGCTCGGGCGCCCGCACCGACGACGTCCTCGCCGGCCAGCTCGGCCCGCTCAACTCCTCCACCGGCCTGGTCTCCATCAGCGTCGGCGGCAACGACGCCGGTTTCGCCGACGTCATGACGACCTGTGTGCTCCAGTCCGACAGCGCCTGCATCGACCGCATCAACACCGCCAAGGCGTACGTCGACACGACGCTCCCCGGCAAACTCGACAACGTCTACAACGCGATCAGCACCCGTGCCCCCTCTGCACGGGTCGTCGTCCTCGGCTACCCCCGCTTCTACAAGCTCGGCACCAGCTGCCTCGGCCTGTCCGAGACCAAGCGCGCCGCCATCAACGGCGCCTCCGACCATCTGAACAGCGCCATCGCCCGGCGCGCCGCCGCCCACGGGTTCGTCTTCGGCGACGTGCGCCCCACCTTCACCGGCCATGAGATCTGCTCCGGCAGCTCCTGGCTGCACAGCGTCAACTGGTTCAACATCGGCGAGTCCTACCACCCGACCGCCCCCGGCCAGTCGGGCGGCTATCTGCCGGTCCTGAACAGCAACGACTGACCGGACGCGGCACGTCACACGCGAGCGGCCGGCGTCACCCGCAGGGTGTCAGCAGTGAGGGACCGCCCTCGCTCGTAAGGGTGGACCGTCATCACTCGGAAGGCGTCGCGGAAGGGGAGGCCCCGCCCGTCGGGGTCTCCTCCCGCGCACACGTCACCGAGAACGCCACCGTCTCGGACCGCATCCGCACCGGCTCCCGCACCTGCACGCCCAACTCGCCGCGGTACGTCCCCTCCCGCGCCTCGGTCGTCACGATCACCGTGTCCTGACCGGACCGCGGGCCGCCCTCCGGCAGCGACAGCGTCTGCCAGCCGCCGTCCATGACCTCGCCGTCCGCCGTCACCCAGCGGTACTCCACCCGCGCCGGCAGCCGCCCCACCGTGAACGTCGCCGTGAACGAGGGCGCCTGCGCCCGTTCCGGCGGACAGGTGCCCGTGTAGTCCGTCCGCACTCCCGCGACGGTCGCGTGCACCGACTGCGGCGACGGGGTGCCCGACGGGCTCGCACTGCTCCGGCTCGGCGTGGGCGACGGCTCCTCCTCGGTCGGGGTCGGCTCACCCGTCCCGCTCGGCGTCGGCGAGACCTCCGACGCCGTACGGCTCGGCGCGCCGCCGCCCCCGGCGGTCCCGTCGCCGTCCTCCCGGTTCAGCAGGGCGTACGTCAGCCCCGCGAGCGCCAGCGCCAGCAGCAGCAGGCCCGCGACGAGCACCACGGCGGCACGCCGGCCGCTCCGGGGCGGTTCCTCGGCCGGGGTCGCCGCCGTACCGGCCGCGACCGGGTGCACCGGCGTCGGCGTCTCCTCCCGCGGGGGCACCGGCGGTGCGTACGGGGCCGCGCGCACGGTGTCCGCGCGCGGACTGCCTCCCGCGCCCACGATCCGCAGCTCCCGCTCCGCCTGCTCCGCCGGCAGCCGCTGCGCCGGATCCTTGCGCAGCAGCCCCTCGATGACCGGTCCCAGGGCACCGGCCCGGCGCGGCGGCGGCAGCTCGTCGTCCACGATCGCCCGCAGCGTGCCGATCGGCGTGTCCTGGCGGAACGGGGAGACGCCCTCGACCGACGCGTACAGCAGCACGCCCAGCGACCACAGGTCCGACGCCGGCCCCGGAGTGCGGCCCAGCGCCCGCTCCGGCGCCAGGAACTCCGGCGAGCCGACGACCTCCCCGGTCATGGTCAGCGCCGAACTGCCCTCGACCATGGCGATCCCGAAGTCGGTCAGCACCACCCGCCCGTCGTTCGCCAGCAGCACATTGCCCGGCTTCACATCCCGGTGCAGCACCCCCGCCTCGTGCGCGGCCCGCAGCGCGGACAGCACCTCCGCACCGATCGCCGCCGCCCGCCGCGGCTCCAACGGGCCCTCGGCGTCCAGGAGTTCGGCGAGCGTGATGCCCCGGACCAGCTCCATCACGATCCACGGGCGGCCCTCGTCGCTCGCCACGTCGTACACCGTCACCACATTGCGGTGCGCCACCCGGGCCGCCGCCCACGCCTCCCGCTCCAGCCGGGCGTACAGCCGCTGCACATCGGCGGCGGGCAGACCGGCGGGCGCGCGCACCTCCTTGACGGCGACCTCGCGCCGCAGCACCTCGTCACGGGCCCGCCACACCGTACCCATCCCGCCCTCGCCGAGCGGGGACAGCAGCCGGTAGCGGCCCGCGAGCACACGCTCACCGCCGGGTGACGTCGACACGGGCACCCCCTATCGCAGTCGCGGGAGCCATGTCCCGTCCGATCAGGTCCCGTCTGATTTCTCCCCAAAAGTAGCTCAGCCGAATGCCGATGCCGCCCCCTTGAGCAGCATTCCGGCACCGAGCAGCACGACGGCCCCGGCGGACGCCAGGGGGAGCGTGCCGCGGGCCGCCCTCGCCCACGGGTGCGCCGCCCACCGCGGCCGTCGCTCGAACGCGCTCACGGCCCGCCCGCCGAGCCGCACGACCGCGAACCCCGCCGCGGTGAGCGTCAGCGCCAGCCCCGCCCCGTAGGCGACGACCAGCAGCAGCCCGAACCACGCGTGCCCCAGCGCCGCCGCGCCGACCAGCACGACCACCGCGGAGGGGCTGGGCACGAGCCCGCCGGCGAAACCCAGGAGGAGGGTGCCGCGGAGGGTGGGGGCGGTGGGGTGAGAGTGGCTGACGCCGTGGTGCAGATGAGTGTGCGTGTGGTGGTCAGCGTGCGCGCGGTGGTGAGCGGGCCCATGGTGGTGAGCGGGCCCGTGGTGGTGATCGTGCGCGTGGTGGTGAGCCTGCCCGTCGTGGTGAGCCTGCCCGCCGTGGTGAGCGGGCTCTTGGTGGTGCGTGTGCTCGTGCGGGTGTGCCCCCGCCAGGACGGGGACGCGCTCCGGAACCTCCTGGGGAATCCGCCGGTGCACCCGCGCTCGCCACGCCCGTCGTACGAGGCTCAGGCCCGCCCCCGCCACCAGCGCCCCGCTCGCCAGGCCCAGCCAGCCGATGACCGACGGCGTGGCGGCGGAGCCGGCGGTGACGAGGAGGCCGAGGGCGACCACACCGAGGGTGTGGGTGACGGTGACCGACGCGGCGAGCGGCAGCACGTCGCGCATGCGGGCCCGGCCGCCGTGGGCCGCCGCGGTGGCCGCCATCAGCGTCTTGCCGTGGCCGGGCGCGAGCGCGTGCAGGGCGCCCAGGCCCACGGCCGCGCAGAGGGCGAGCGCGGCGAAGCCGAGGGTGAGGCCGCGGCGGGCGACCAGCGCCTCAAGGGCCTGGGTGAAGCGGTCGGCGCCACGCGGCAGTACCGCGGCGCCGGGAGCCTCCCGCCGGTCCTCCGCCAGGGCCGGGCCGCCCGGCCGCACCGACAGGGACGCGGTCGCGGTGCCGGCCGGCGAGGACAGCGACTCCTCGGGGTAGGCGGTCAGTTCGCCCGAGACCGATGTGCGCGGCACGTCCGACGCGGTGAGCGTCATACGGTCGCCCCGCGCGGTCACCTCCCGCCACCCCGGCCCGGCCGACGCGCCCGCCGCCCGGAACCCGACGGCCACGCTCTCGCCCCGCGGCAGCGGTGCCCTGAGCCCGCACTCCACCCGCAGGGTGTCGAGCCCCGCCTGACCGGGCAGCACGCGCGCCCGGCTCGACGTGACCGTGACGGCGACCCGGCGCCCGTCCACCGCCACCTCGCTGTCCCGCGCCGCCGCCCCGCAGCGCTCCCGGGCCCACCCGGCCAGACCCGACCGCTCGATCCGGGGCCGGGCCTGTGTCGCCGGGATCTCGGCGAGGTCCTCGACATGCCTGACGCGCAGCTCGCCGGGGGCGGCGACCAGACCGTCGTAGCGGTTGACGGTGAAGTTGCCGAGGGGATGCGCGTGCGTGCCGGCGACCGGCCCGAGGACGAGGGCGCAGGCCGCGGTGAGGACGGCGGCGGAACCGGCGAGCAGGCGACGGGCGGTCACGCGGCGGCCTCCAGCGTCTCCAGCGCCGCACGGGCCGTCCGGGCACCGAGCAGCGAGAAGCCGGGGTTGAGCTCCACAGCCGCCGCCAGCCACGCGCGGGCCTCGGCCCGGTGGCCGGTGGCCAGCTCGATCATCCCCCGGTGGAAGAGCAGGGCCGCGCTGCGGTACCCGGTGGCCGTGGCCCGGCGCGCGTACGGCAGGGCCTCGGCGTCACGGCCGTTGACGTGCAGCGCCCAGGCGAGAGCGTCCGCTGTGTGCACGGTACGGCGGCGGGACCACTCGGCGCGGGCGGCCCGCAGCGCGGCGGCCCGGTCGCCGTGGTCGGCCCCGGCGAGGGCGATGTCCAGGTCGGCACCCACCCCGCCCGCGCGGGCGAGCCCGGCCCAGGCGTCCACCAGGGCGTACTGCTCACGCGCCCTCGCCCTGTCGCCCCGCGCCTCGTGCAGCTCGCCCAGCGCCACCAGCGGCCCGGGCAGCGGCGCCCGCGCGACAAGCGCCTCCAGCTCCCTGACCGCGGCCGCCCGGTCGCCGCTCGCCGCCTTCGCCCGGGCCCGCCCCTCCAGCGCCGGCACATAATCGCCGTCGGCGGCCAGCGCCCGCCCGAAGTGCCGCAGCGCGAGCCCGTACTGCCCCTGCTCCCAGGCCAGTCGGCCGAGCTGGGTGGCGACGTACGCGACGTCACCGCGGGTGGCCGCCCCGGCGAGCGCCTGCTCCAGCACCCGCCGAGCGGTCCGCACATCACCCCGCAGCTCGCGCACATACGCGAACCGCGTGAACACCGGTACGCCCGGCCGCCGTTCGTCGGCCACCTCGGCGGCCCGCGCGGCCTCGTCGTACCGCCCGAGCTCGACGAGCGCGTCGATACGGGTGCACAGCGCCCGCTCGTTGTAGGGATTGCCCTTCAGCGCCCGCTCCGCATCGGCGAGCGCCGACCCGAAGTCGTGCCGGGCGGCGGCGAGCGCGGCCCGTCCGGCGATCGCCTGATCGTTGCCGGGAGCCAGGGCCAAGGACCGCTTCAGCGCCCGCTCCGCCTTCGGATAGTGCGCCGGGTCACCGTCGGTCCTGGCCTGCTCGACATGAGCCATGGCGACCGCCGCCCAGCGAGCGGGGTCCTCCCGCCGAGCCGGGCCGCCGGTGTCGCCCAGAGCGACGGACCCGGCGGTGAGGGCGACGGCCAGCAGGACGGCACAGAGTACGAGCCGGAGGGTGTGCGTACGCAGGGACAAGGCCCCTCTCCTCTGTCATCTGGGGGATGTGCGGTTCCCTGGGGGCGCGGGGCCGTACCGAGAGGCGGCTCCGTCGCGCGGGCGCGACCAGCCGCAGCCGGCCCACGACCCCATGCGAAACGGCGCTCAGTACGCCCGCCCCCGCATCCGCCGCCACCACAGCAACCCGCCACCGACCAGCAGCACTCCGACCGCCCCGGCACCGGCGGACGCGGCGATCAGCGTCCTGTCGTCCGCCGCGTCCACTCCCGCGGGCCGGAGCGCGTCCCCGAGCTGACTGCGCACATCCGCCCCGCCCGCGACTCCCTTGGCCAGCGGCCCGCGCGAACCCTCCGTGGGCAGCGCCACATACGGGAACGCCTTCTCGAACGCCTTGTCGTTCTTGTCGACCGCGTCCCCCAAGTCGCTCTTGGCGCCCAGCAGTTCGCCCTCCACGACCTGGAGCGACGCGTCGATCACGTCATCGGTCAGCCGCCGCCCGTTGGGGAAGCCGGCCTTGTCGCCGTCGAGCACCCCGAGCCGCTTGGGGCGGGGCGTCGGCGGAACCGACGTGTTGAGGCGCAGCATCTCCGCGGGACGCACGTGCGGCGGCTGGTTGAGGTCCTTGACGCCCTTGAGGAAGACGTCGACGAGGTCGGCCCGCGGCTCGGCTGGCGCCTTGATCCTGTAGATCGCCTCGATGAGCTTCGGCAGCTCGGGGTGGGTGACGTTCTTCAGGAACTGCCCGTCGTTCCAGGGCGCGCTCGCGTTGAACGTGTCCTTGTCGCCGACCGGGTTGACGACCTCGTTGACGAGCGGGCTGCCGAGCCGCGAGACCTGGACGAAGTGCCCTTGCGCGTTCTTGCGCTGGGTCGTCGACCAGATGCCCACGACCGGCTGGTGCGCGGACTGCCGGATCATGTGGTGCGGCACCTGGAGGGCGACGGAGTTGACGTTGTAGCCCTTGAGCGTGTCGTTGCCGACCTCGGAGAGGTTCCCTCCGTACAGCAGGTCGAAGACCCGCAGGTCCAGGAAGAAGGGGTCGTCCGCCTGGCCCGCGAACACCGTGGAACCGCCCGCCAGCTTGTGCACGGCCTGCGCGCGCAGCCCGGCGTAGTCCGGCATGGACGCCTTGCCGACGTTGGACGGGGCGACCGGCACATCGTCGGCGATCTTCGTACGGGACACCAGGTGCTGCTTCTTCAGGCGCAGCAGCTCCAGGTCGTAGGTCTGGGTGATGTTGAGGTCCGGGTCCTTGAGGCTGTCGACCGGGCCGGTGTTGTAGAGGAAGGTGCGCTTGTTCTTGACGTGGGTGGCGAAGGTGAAGCGGTAGAGCAGATCGCCCTGCGCGTCGCCGTCGTTGTCGATGTGGAGGTCGTACTGGGCGTCCTCGGCGAACGGGAAGAAGTGGGGGCCACCGGCGGGTTCCTCGAACGGCACCCAGTTGGCGATGATGGTCGTCGTGTCCGGCCTGTCCGGGCTGACGAACGCGTACACGTCCGTGTTGTCGTACTGCGGCTGTCCCGAGATCAGCGGGGCCTCCCGGTGGCTGGAGGCGGCCGCCGCCCCCGGCTCCAGCGCGGTCGCGCCGGCGGCTGCGAGCCCCCCGGCGGCCAGCGCCCCACTGATGAGGGCCGCGACCGACCTGCGCCGCGACCCGCTGCTGGAGAGTGATGTCATGCCGTCCGTCCTCCGTGCCGACTGGGCTGATGTCCGGGGATTCGGAGCGTGGGGCGGACCGGATTGGCCGGAGCGGAAAAAATCTTCGGCAGCCGTCTTCTCCCTCCCCGACCCGCGTTTTCGGCGTCCCGATCCGTAACTCCCTGCGGAGGTGCGCGCGTGGGGATGCCTGGTGTGACGGGACGGGGCCGGTGCGGCCGGCGGGAGGGGGTGCGGGGGATGGCGGCGGACGAACTGCTGCTGCGCGTCGCGAGAGGCGACCAGCGGGCGTTCGAGGAGCTGTACGGGCTGGTCGCCGGGCCGGTGTTCGGGCTGGTGCGGCGGGTGGTGCGGGATCCCGCCCAGTCCGAGGAGGTGGCCCAGGAGGTGCTGCTGGAACTGTGGCGCTCGGCCGCCCGGTTCGACCCCGGCCGCGGCAGCGCCCTCGCCTGGGTGCTCACCCTCGCCCACCGCCGTGCCGTCGACCGGGTGCGCAGCGCCCGCGCGGCCGGTGAACGCGAGCAGCGCGAGGCCCTGCGGTCGGGCGGGCCCGCCTTCGACCAGGTCGCCGAGGAGGTGGAGGCCGGTCTGGAGCGCGAGTGGGTGCGCCGCTGTCTGGACCGGCTGACGGCACTGCAGCGCCAGTCCGTCACCCTCGCCTACTACGACGGCTACACCTACCGCGAGGTGGCCGAGCGGCTGAAGCTGCCGCTGGGCACGGTCAAGACCCGGATGCGTGACGGTCTGACCCGGCTGCGGGACTGCCTGGGAGGTGCGGCATGAGCCTGTTCGGCCGTCTGTCGCGCCGCGGGGACCCGCACTCCCTGGCCGCTCCCTACGCCCTGGACGCCCTCGACGCGGACGAGCGCCGCCGGTTCGAGAGGCATCTGGCGCGCTGCGGCCGCTGCCCGGCCGAGGTGCGGGCCCTGACCGAGGACGCCGTGCGGCTCGCCTGGTCGGCCGCCGTGCCGCCGCCCGCGGCCCTGCGCGACCGGGTCCTGGCCGCCGTACGGACCACACCGCAGGAAGCCGGCGCACGAGCCCTTCAGGAGCGGACCCGGCGGCTGCCCGCTCACGTGTGGGGGACCCAGCCGCCGCCGACGCGCACCCGTGCGCCCCGGCCGCGCCCCCTGCTGGTGCCGTTCGCCACCGTCACGGCGGCCGCGGCGCTCGTCGTCGCCGCGCTGTTCGCCGTCCAGGCCGACCGCACCCAGGGCCGGCTCGACGCGGAGCGCGACCGGGCACGTGAGATCGCCCACGTTCTCGCCGCGCCCGACGTGCGCACGGCCACCGCACGGGACGCCGGCGGCCGCAGTATCGGAGTGATCGCCTCCGTATCGGCGGGGCGCGCGGTGGTGACGCTCGGCGGGTACGGCGAGCCGCCGGGCGACCGCGTGCACCAGCTGTGGCTCATGCGCCCCGATGCGCGGCCCCGCTCCCTGGGCCTGTTCGAGGGCGACACGCCCTTGGTCGCGACCGGTCTTGAGAGGTCCTCGACCTCACTCGCTGTAACCGTCGAACCCGACGGAGGATCACCACAGCCTACTGGTCAGCCGGTTGTCCAACTCGCCCTGGAATCGGTTGGATTCGGAGAGTGACCGCCGAGGCATCGTCAACGCCCTTACGGGGAAGGTGAATCCTGGGACCGTGATACACGAGTGCCCCGACGGGGCGATAGGGTTACCCTGCCCGTGGGCCGGGTGGACTCGTACGGGTGGGGAGTGACATGGAACAGATAACTGTGCGCAGGGCGAGGGTCCCTGCGATCACCTGCGGGAGCAGCGCGACCAGCTCGCGGCTCGACCGCCATCTCGCGGTGCTGGCGGGTCCCGCCGTTCCGCAGCAGAAGACGGCCGAGGCGACCTCGCTGATGCGTGAGCTGACCGCGCGTGACACCACCGCGCGTCACAGCGGCCGGGGTGCGCGCGTGCGCCGCGTCTCGCTGTTCGCACCGCTGCGCCGCCTGCGCCGCTCGCTGTTCGGCGGCCACTAGACGGCCTCGGGCCACCGGGCACCTGGGCCGCCAGGTCCGCCCGCCGTCACCGGCGTCCCCCGGGGCCGCTCCCCGGGGTCGCGGTCAGGCCGCCACACCGTCCCGGCGCAGCGCTGCGATCTCCTCGTCCGTCATCCCCACGGCCCGCAGCACCGCCCCGGTGTGCTGCCCGAGCGCGGGCACGTCCCCCATCCGCGCCTCGCCCCCACCCGGCAGCGTGACCGGCGGCAGCAACGCCCGCAGCGGGCCCACCGGCGAACCCACCTCACGCCACCGCCCCCGCGCCGCCAGCTGCGGATGCTCCGCCACCTCCGCCACGTCCCTCAGCCGTGCGCAGGCGATCCCCGCCGCCTCCAGCCGCTCCAGCGCCGAGTCGGCGGTCAGCGCCCCCAGCGCCTTCGCCACATGGGCGTCGGTGCGCTCCCGGTTCACCACCCGTGCCGCGTTGGTGGCGAAGTCCGGGTCCGTGCCCAACTCGGGCCGCCCGATGATCTGTTCGGCCAGCCGCCGCCACTCCCGGTCGTTCTGCACCGACAGCAGCACCCGCCCGCCGTCGGCCGTGGCGTAGGCGTCGTACGGGGCGATGACGGCGTGCCCGAGGCCGGTGCGCGCCGGGGGAGTGCCGCCGTGCATCGCGTGGTGCAGCGGATGGCCCATCCACTCCGCGAGCGCGTCCAGCATCGACACCTCCACCGGCCCGCCCCGCCCGGTCGTGCCGCGCCGCACCAGCGCGGCCAGCACTCCCGAGAAGGCGTACATCGCCGCCGCGATGTCGGCCGCCGGGATGCCCGCCTTCACCGGCTGCTCCGGCGTCCCGGTCACCGACACCAGCCCCGCCTCGCACTGCACCAGCATGTCGTAGGCCCGCTTGCCGGCGTACGGCCCCGTCGCCCCGTAGCCCGAGATGTCCACGGCGACCAGCCGCGGGTGCGCCGCGCACAGGGTGGCCGCGTCCAGGCCGAGCCGGGCCGCCGCGCCCTGGGCGAGGTTCTGCACGAACACGTCCGCGTCCGCGATCAGCCGCCGTACGACGGCCAGGCCCCGCGGGTCCTTCAGGTCCAGCGCGACCGACTCCTTGCCCCGGTTGCACCACACGAAGTGCGAGGCCAGGCCACGTGCGGCGGTGTCGTAGCCGCGGGCGAAGTCACCGCCGTCGACCCGCTCCACCTTGATCACCCGCGCGCCGAGGTCGGCGAGCTGACGGGTGGCGAACGGGGCCGCGACGGCCTGTTCGACGGCGACGACGGTGATGCCCTCCAGGGGCAGGGGCTGCTGGTCCTTGGGATCCACGGGGTCCATGGGGTGGATCATCACCTCCGGCCCACCGGTTTGTCATGCACGGGGGTGCGCGTACCGGCGTACCGCCAGTGGCGCGAACACCCCGATCAGCACCGCGCACCAGGCCAGTGAACCGGCCACCGGATGCGCCACGGGCCAGGCGGCCCCCTCCGGGACGGGCGCGTTGCCGAACAGGTCCCGCAGGGCCGTGGTGACCGCGCTGATCGGGTTCCACTCGGCGAGCGTGCGCAGCCAGCCCGGCAGGCCGTCCGTGGGGATGTACGCGTTGGACAGCAGCGGCAGCATGAAGGTCGCGCTGCCGAGCTGGCCGGCCGCCTCCTCGCTCCGGGACAGCAGCCCCAGATGGATGCCGACCCAGGTGCAGGCGAACCGGAACAGCAGCAGGAGCGCCACCGCGCCGGCCGCCGCGCCCGCCGAGCCCTCCACTCGCCAGCCCACCGCGAGCCCCACCAGCAGGAACGGCACGGTCCCCGCCGCCGTGACCAAGAGGTCGGCCACCGCCTGCCCGAGCGGCACCGCGGCCCGGCTCACCGGCAGGGTGCGCAGCCGGTCGGTCACGCCCCGGTGGACGTCCTGGGCGGCCTGGAACATGCCGGTCATGATCCCGTTGGCGGCGGTCGCCACCAGCAGGCCGGGCACCAGGAAGGAGCGGTACTCGGCGCCGGGCATCGCCAGCGCGCTGCCGAAGACGTAGCCGAAGAAGAGCAGCATCGTGATCGGCATGGTCTGGGTGAGGACCACCAGCGCCGGGTTGTTCCGGATCCGCATCAGCTGCCGGCTCAGCATGGCCGTGCCGTCGTACGCGAGGGCGCTCATGCCGCGATCTCCTTGTCGTCCCCGGCGAGACTGCCCCCGGCGGGACTGTCCCCGGTGAGGCTGTCCCCGGTGAGGCCGTCCCCGGCGAGGCTGTCCCCGGTCAGGCGCAGGAACACCTCGTCGAGCGTGGGCGGTCTCAGGCTCGCGTCGAGCAACGGCACGCCCGCCGCGTCGAGTTCGCGGACCAGGCGGGGGAGGGTGAGCGTGCTGTCGCGGCTGACCGCGCCGACGGTGCCGTGGGCGGGGTCGAGCGTCGGTTCGCCGCCGGTCAGCCGGTCCAGGACACCCGCGGCCTCGGCCAGGGCGCCGGGGTCGGCGACGACCGCCTGCGCGTAGGAGCCGATCAGCGCCTTGAGGTGGCGGGGCGAACCCGTGTGCGCGACCCGGCCGCGGTCCACCAGGGCGATGTCGTCGGCGAGTCGGTCGGCCTCCTCCAGGTACTGGGTGGTCAGCAGGATCGTCGTGCCCTCTTCGCTCAGCTCGCGGACGGCGTTCCAGATCTCGCCCCGGCCGGCCGGGTCCAGGCCGGTCGTCGGCTCGTCGAGAAAGAGGACCTGCGGGCGGCGGATCAGGCTCGCCGCGAGGTCGAGGCGGCGGCGCATACCGCCCGACCAGGTGGCGGCGGGGCGGTCGGCGGCCTCGGCCAGGCCGAAGCGGTCGAGCAGTTCGGCGGCGCGCCCGGCCGGGTTCCGCACCCGGTGCAGCCGGGCGAACAGCCGCAAATTCTGCCGGCCGGTCAGATCGCCGTCGACGGTCGCGTACTGCCCGGTGACACCGATGGCCCGGCGTACGGCCGCCGCCTCCCGGACGAGGTCGTGCCCCGCGATCCGGGCCGACCCGGCGTCCGGCCGCAGCAGTGTCGTCAGCACCCGCACGGCCGTCGTCTTGCCCGCCCCGTTCGGGCCGAGCACACCGCAGACCGTGCCCGCGGGGACGGCGAGATCGAGGCCGCGCAGGGCGCGCACCTCGCCGAACCGCTTCTCCAGACCCTCACTAAGTACAGCGTACGTAGTAGTCATGCGCCGACCATAGCGCACTACGTACGGTGTACGTAACTACGATGGTGGGCGAGGTGATGATCGATGGCGGGCCGAGCGGCCGTACCCGAAGTGATCTGGGCCCGTCCCGAGCGGACCGGCCGGGGGCCGAAGCCGGCCCATACCCGCGCCGACATCGCGGCGGCGGCCGTGCGGATCGCCGACGCGGAGGGGCTGGACGCGGTGTCCATGCGGCGGGTCGCCGCCGAGCTGGGCTGCGGCACGATGTCGCTGTATAACTACGTCCCCCGCAAGGAGGACCTGTACGAGCTGATGGTCGACGCGGTCAGCGGTGAGCACGAGCTGTGGGAGCCGAGCGGGGACTGGCGCGCGGACATGCTGCGGGTGGGCCGTCAGACGCGCGAGCTGATGCGGCGGCATCCCTGGCTGCCGCGGCTGATGTCACCCGTGTACGGGTTCAGCCCCCACGCGCTGCGGTATCTGGAGCACTGCCTGGCCTGCCTGGATCCGCTGGAGATGACCTACGGCATGAAGATGCAGCTCGTCGGCATGCTCACCGGGACGGTGACGACGTATGTCGCCAATGAGCTGGCCACGGGCGAGCGGTCGCGGTCCCTGCCCTGGTCGGAGGACGAGGAGAACGCGGTGCGGATGGCCTATCTCGCGGGGCGGCTGGCGAGTGGGGCGTATCCGCGGATGGCGGCGGCGTTCGCGGAGGATCCGGGGCCGATCGATCTTGAGGCCGTGTTCGAGGTGGCGCTCCACCGGGTGCTGGACGCGTTCGCGCCGCGGGAGTGAGGGGCCGTCCGCCGGGCGCGGGCCGTGCGCGGCCGGGCGCGCGGAACCCCTTCGGGGGTCACAGGAGCGTGAACTGGCCCTCCGGACCCTCCTCCTGATGGTCCAGGACCGAGGCGGGCCTGCGGGCCGCCGGGGGCGCGGGGAGGATGCCGGCCGCTCGGAGCTCTGCCGTCGTGATCCGGTCCGTCACCTTCAACTCCTCCCGCTGCGGGCGCAGTTCCGCCAGCAGGGCCAACACCGTGATCAGCTCCAGGAGTTCGGAGGTCCACGTCTGGGGCCACGTCGTCGGACGGATCGCCTCCAGCGTGCCGGGCTCCGGGCCGGCCGTCCTCGTGGTGAACCACTGCTCCAGGACCCGGACCCCCTGCACCTCGAAGTCCCATGCCCCGGCCGGGACGGGGGAGATACGGCCCTCGCCGAGGTGGAGGGTCTCCTCCTCGGGGTCGTAGCGGAGGGCGGCGGGGCGGGCGGGGAGCGGGGCGCGGACGTAGGGGCGGCGGCCGCCGGGGAGTCTGGGGCGGTCGCCGTCGCGGCGCAGGAGCCAGAGGATGCGGTGGCCCAGCCGGACACCGCGGGACCACAGTTCGGGGTCCCGGGTGAGGGGGACGGTGAGGTCGGGGCGGGCCGCGGCGAGGGTCCAGGCCAGGAAGTCCAGTGGGTCGGAGGTATGTCCGAGGGCGGCCAGGAGGCCGGGGGCCAGGTTGGGTTCCGTGGCGCCCGGGCGGCGGTACAGCGGGCGGACGCGGCCGGTGCGGACCAGCGGGAACAGGGAGGTGGCCGGCAGGAAGGGGGAGTCCGGCGTCTCGACCAGGAACACCTGGTGCCCGTCCGCCACCCGCCACAGCTCGGGGCGGGCCGCGTCGATGAGGCGGTGGTCGGGGATCAGCCACTGCTCGTCGAAGGGGGCGCACAGGACCCGTACCGGCTCCGGGCAGGGGCCCGAGGCGCGCACCAGCTTCTCCGTGCCGCCGCGCTGTCCGGGCAGTTGCCCGACGGGCGTGTGCAGGGTGCGGGAACGGGTGGGGCCGAACAGCGCCTCGCGGTCCGCGCCCTCCGCCTTCACCAGCGCCGCCCAGCGGGCCTTCAGTGAGGCGGGATCGGGCGCCACGGGCCAGGCACGGCCCAGTCGGGGCGGTGCGACGGACCACGGCATGAGGTCCGCGAGCAGCGGAGCGTCGTCGTACGTCACGCCCGGCATCGTACGACGGCTCAGTGGGCCTCAAGCGTGACCGTGAACGAGAAGCGGTCGCCCCGGTAGTGGATGACGGCCACGTCCAGGACGCGGCCCTGCTGGTCGTAGGTGACGCCCGTGTAGTGCAGGATCGGGCTCAGCAGGGGGACGTCGAGCAGGCGGGCCGTCTCCGGGTCGGCCAGACGGGCCTCCACGGTGTCCGTGATGCGGCTGATGTCCGCCTTGACGACGTCCCGCAGCACCTTGGTCATCGGCCAGCGCACCAGGTCGGCGGGGTCGATGCGGTCGGCGAGTTCGGGGCGTACCCAGTTGCGGGCGTGGTTGGTCGGCTCGCCGGTCTTCTCGTCGCTGCGCAGACGGTGGTACGTCGCCACCTCGGCGAGGTCCGGGAAGTGCTCGGCGAGTTCGGCGGGCGGGGCGGCCCGGCCCTGGTCGAGCAGCTCGGTGGCCATGCCGGACTGCTGGGCCACGATCGCGTCGACCGAGCCCAGCAGCCGTACCGGAGCGCCCCGCCTGACGTCCGGCTCGATGAACGTGCCCCGCCGCCGGTGCCGGCTGATCAGCCCCTCGTCCTCCAGCTCCTTCAGCGCCTGCCGCATGGTCAGCACGCTCACGCCGTAGTGCCCGGCCAGCTGCTCCTCGGTGGGCAGCCGCAGCGGGTCCTGCGGCGACCGGCCGAGTATGGACGCACGCAGCGACTGTGACACCTGGTACCAGAGCGGCAGCTTGCGGTTGAGGACGATCGAGTCCGGGGCGAAGGAGGTCACGGGGCCATCCGTACCCTTTCGGGAATCTTCAGTGCAACCTGTCCGGCCGTCACATCGGGCGGAAGTGCCGCTCCAGGCCCTGCCAGACGTCGTCGTAGCGCTCCTGGAGGTGCTCGGCGCGGGCCGCGTGCGGGGTGAGCGTCACCGGCCAGCGGGTCTCGAACATGAACGCCAGACCGTCGTCCACCTTGTGCGGCTTCAGCTCGGCCGCGCTCGCCTTGTCGAACGTCTCCCGGTCCGGGCCGTGCGCCGACATCATGTTGTGCAGCGAGCCGCCGCCCGGCACGAACCCGCCGGCCTTGGCGTCGTAGGCGCCCTCGATCAGGCCCATGTACTCGCTCATCACATTGCGGTGGAAGTACGGCGGCCGGAAGGTGTCCTCGCCCACCAGCCAGCGCGGCGCGAAGACCACGAAGTCCACGCCCGCGAGGCCCGGCGTGTCCGACGGCGAGGTCAGCACCGTGAAGATCGACGGGTCCGGGTGGTCGTAGGAGATCGTGCCGAGCACATTGAAGCGGCGCAGGTCGTACACGTACGGGACGTAGTTGCCGTGCCAGGCGACGACGTCCAGCGGTGAGTGCTCGTACGTCGCCCTCCAGAGGTTGCCGCAGAACTTGTTCACCACCTCCACCGGCCCCTCGACGTCCTCGTAGGCGGCGACGGGCGCCTTGAAGTCCCGCGGATTGGCGAGGCCGTTGGCGCCGATCGGACCGAGGTCGGGCAGGCGGAAGGCGGCGCCGTAGTTCTCGCAGACGTACCCGCGCGCGGACTCGTCCAGCAGCTCCACGCGGAAGCGGACCCCGCGCGGGATCAGGGCGACATGGCCGGGCTCGGCGTGCAGCAGGCCGAACTCCGTGCGCAGCAGCAGCCCGCCGCGCTCGGGCACGATCAGCAGCTCGCCGTCGGCGTCGCTGAAGACGCGGTCCATGGAGGCGTTGGCGTGGTAGAGGTGCACGGCCATGCCGGCGCGCTGGGTCGCGTCGCCGTTGCCGCCCAGGGTCCACAGGCCCGCCAGGAAGTCGGTGCCCTCGGGGGGCTCCGGGAGCGGGTCCCAGCGCAGCCGGTTGGGGTCCGGGACGGTCTGGGTGAACGGGCCGGTGCGCAGGGTGCCGTTGCCGGTGCGGGTGAACGCCGGGTGCGCGGCCGAGGGGCGGATGCGGTACAGCCACGAGCGGCGGTTGTGCGCCCTGGGCTCGGTGAACGCCGTGCCGCTGAGCTGCTCGGCGTACAGGCCGAGGGGGGCTCGCTGCGGCGAGTTGCGGCCCTCGGGCAGGGCGCCCGGCACGGCCTGCGAGCTGTGCTCGTTGCCGAAACCGGAGAGGTACGTCAGCCCTTCGGCGGTCTTCCGCGCGTCCGCGCTCATGCCTACTGCTCCCTGCCGTCTGAAGTGGGGTGCGACTGATGAAGTGGGGGTGCGACTGATGAAGTGGGGTGCGTGAAGTGGGGGTGCCACTGATTCCTATGCTTCACCGTAGGATTGGGAGAGGGTCGGCGCAAGAGGGGAGCGCGATCTCGTCGGCGTCCTCCCACGGGTGTCCTCGGGCGGCCCGTCGTCCTCTGTGGGGATGACCGGAACCAGACTCCAGGGGGATTCGAGGTGTCGGACCCGTGTTCTAGGCTCGCGACCATGTCGTGGACGCGGAGATCCCTCGCCGCGCTCGCGGTCTGTGTCCTGCTGCTGACCGGATCCGCGGGCTGCGGGAGCAGTGGGGCAGGTGAGGACAAGAACGGCGACTCGCCGTCGCCGGTGGGGCAGGTCCTGGAGGACCGGGACGATCAGGGGCAGCCCTATCGCGAGGTGGACGAGGAGAACGCCCCCGAGGTCCGCATCGAGGTGCAGCCGGACGCCGAAGGGGCGGGCTGGGACGTACGCCTGGCGCTGCGCAACTTCCGCTTCTCACCGCCCGGTACGCCGGAGCGGGCGGCCCCCGGACGCGGCTTCGCGCGCCTCTATCTGGACGGCAGGCCCGTCGCCGAGCTGCGCGATCCGGCCCACCGCCTCGCCGCCGGCCTGATGACGCGCGGCACCCACCAGGTCACCGCCCGGCTCTACGCCGACGACGGCACGGTGTGGGCGGTGGACGGCGAGCCGGTGGAGCGCACGGCGGACATCACGGCGTCGGGGGAGGAGGCGGCGGAGCGGCGGGCCACCGGGTCCGGCGTGAGCCGTGACCCCGGTTCCGTCCGTACCCAGGGGCGTGGTTCACCCGACCCCGGCGGAAGGGCATCATGAAGCCCGTGCCCCACGCGACCTCGCTCCGCCGCGCCCCCGTGCAGCGGCGCAGCGCCGAACGCCTGACCAGGATCCTGGACGCCTGCGCCGACCTCCTCGACGAGGTCGGCTACGACGCCCTGAGCACCCGCGCGGTGGCGCTGCGCGCCGGTGTGCCCATCGGCTCGGTCTACCGCTTCTTCGGCAACAAACGGGCGATGGCCGACGCCCTCGCCCAGCGCAACCTGGAGCGCTACACCGAGCGGGTCCGCGAGCGCCTGAAGGACAGCGCGGGCGGCGGGGACTGGCGCGCGGCCATGGACGTCGTACTCGACGAGTACCTCGCCATGAAGCGCACCGCACCCGGCTTCTCGCTCGTCGACTTCGGCAACCAGATCCCGGTCGGCTCCCGCGACGCCGAACCCAACCACCGGGTCGCCGAGCGCCTCACCGAACTGCTCGCCGCGTATCTCGCCCGCCGGCCGGACGAGGACATGCGGCGCAGCTTCCTGATCGCCGTCGAGACCGCGGACACGCTGGTGCATCTGGCGTTCCGGGTGGACCCGGAGGGGGACCGGCGGATCCTCGGGGAGATGCGGGAGCTGCTGCATCTGTACCTCGGGCGCGTGCTCGACTGATCGGAGGCCGGCCGGAGCCTCATCGAGGCGACAGGCAACCCCTCCCCTCCATGCCTACCGGTCGGTATGCTCGGGCGAGCCCGTGCGTCACCGCCGCCGCGACCCTCCGGGAGGACCCGTGTCCCGCACCGCCCTGCGAATCTGCCCCCTGTGCGAGGCCACCTGCGGGCTGACCCTCACGATCGACGGCACCCGGGTCACCGGGGCCCGCGGCGACCGCGAGGACGTCTTCAGCCGTGGCTTCATCTGCCCCAAGGGCGCCTCCTTCGGCGCCGTCGACGGCGACCCCGACCGGCTGCGCAGCCCGCTGGTGCGCCGGGACGGCGAACTCGTCGAGGCCACCTGGGAGGAGGCGTTCGACGCGGTCGCCGCCGGACTGCGCCCGGTCGTGGAGCGGCACGGACCGCACTGCGTCGGTGTCGTGCTCGGCAACCCCAATGTGCACACCATGGCCGGCGCCCTCTACCCGCCCGTCCTGCTCGCCGCGCTCGGCACCCGCAGCCTGTTCACCGCCTCCACGGTCGACCAGATGCCCAAGCACGTCTCCAGCGGCCTCCTCTACGGCGACGCCAACGCCATCCCCGTACCCGACCTGGACCACACCGACCACCTGCTGCTCATCGGCGCCAACCCGCTGGAGTCCAACGGCAGTCTGTGCACCGCCCCCGACTTCCCCGGCAAGCTCAAGGCGCTCAAGGCCCGCGGCGGCACCCTCACCGTCGTCGACCCCCGCCGCACCCGCACCGCCCGCCTCGCCGACCGGCACATCGCCGTGCGGCCCGGCACGGACGCCCTGCTGCTCGCGGCCATGGCGCAGGTGCTGTTCGAAGAAGACCTCACGGACCCGACGCCCCACGCCCAGGGGATCGACGAACTCCGCGCGGCGCTGGAGGACTTCACCCCCGAGGCCGTCGCCGGGGCCTGCGACGTGGACGCCGGGACGATCCGCACCCTGGCCCGCGAGCTCGCCGCCGCCCCCACCGCCGCCGTCTACGCCCGCATCGGCAGCTGCACGGTCGCCCACGGCACCCTGGCCAGCTGGCTCGTGGACGTCCTCAACATCCTCACCGGCAACCTCGACCGCCCCGGCGGCGCCCTGTTCCCGCAGGCCGCCACCGACAGGACACCCCGACCCGCCGGACCCGGCCGCGGCTTCACGCTCGGCCGCTGGCACTCACGGGTGAGCAAACACCCCGAGGCCAAGGGCGAGTTGCCGCTCTCCGCACTCGCCGAGGAGATCGACACCGCCACCGAGGACGGTGAGCCGGTCCGCGCGCTGATCGTGGTCGGCGCGAACCCGGTGCTCTCCGCACCCGACGGCGACCGCCTCGACAAGGCCCTGGACTCCCTGGACTTCATGGTCAGCGTCGACCCCTACCTCAACGAGACCTCCCGCCACGCCCACGTCGTCCTGCCCCCGCCCCCGCCCTCCCAGAGCCCGCACCACGACTTCGCCTTCAACACCCTCGCCGTGCGCAACCAGGTCCGCTACACCCGCCCCGCCGTGCCCCTGGAGGACGGCCGCATGGCGGAGACCGAGATCCTCGCCCGGCTGACCCTCGCCGCGACCGGCATGCACGGCGCCGACCCCTCGGCCGTGGACGCGATGGTCATCGACCAGACCCTCGGCAAGGCGGTCCGCGAACCCCACTCGCCCGTGCACGGCCGCGACCCGAAGGAGCTCGCCGCGGAACTCACCGGCGACACCGGCCCCGAGCGCCGGCTCGACATGATGCTGCGCCTCGGCCCCTACGGCGACGGGTTCGGCGTACGACCGGACGGACTGACGCTGGAGAAGCTGCTCGCCCACCCGCACGGCATCGACCTCGGCCCCCTGCGGCCCCGGCTCCCGCAGCCGCTGAAGACGGTCAGCGGCCGGATCGAACTGCTGCCGGAACCGATCGCCGCCGACCTGCCCCGTCTGAAGCGGGCCATGGCCGAACGCCCCGACGGACTGCTGCTGGTCGGCCGCCGCCATCTGCGCTCCAACAACAGCTGGATGCACAACATCCCCGCGCTCACCGGCGGCTCCAACCGCTGCACCCTCCACCTCCACCCGCAGGACGCCGAACGGCTCGGCGTCCGGGACGGGGCGGCCGTACGCGTCAAGGGCGCCGGGGGAGAGGTGACGGTCCCCGTGGAGGTCACCGACGCCGTGCGCCGAGGCGTGGTCAGCCTGCCGCACGGCTGGGGCCACGACCGCCCCGGCACCCGGCTCGGCCACGCCGCCAAGGACCCCGGCGTCAACGTCAACCAGCTCCTCGACGGCAGCCTGCTCGACCCGCTGTCGGGCAACGCGGTCCTCAACGGAGTGCCGGTCCAGGTGGCGCCCCTGGCGTCCCCGTGAACTGCACAAAGCTGTGACCAGCAGTTTTGCGCTTATTGCTCGCACGTCAACATCTTGTTAACCCCGTTTGACGGGACCTAACGTCGCTCGCACCGCCGGCCCTGGTGGGATGTTCAAGGGCGAACGTTAGGTATCCACTCATGCTGACCATCCTCGGCTTCGCCATGATCGCGACCTTCCTGGTCCTGATCATGCTGAAGAAGATGTCGCCCATCGCGGCGCTCGTGCTGATCCCCGCGCTCTTCTGCGTGTTCGTCGGCAAGGGCGCCGAGCTGGGCGACTACGTCATCGACGGCGTCTCCAGCCTCGCGCCCACCGCCGCGATGCTCATGTTCGCGATCGTCTACTTCGGCGTGATGATCGACGTCGGCCTCTTCGACCCGATCGTGCGGGCCATCCTGAAGTTCGCCAAGGCCGACCCGATGCGGATCGTCGTCGGTACGGCCCTGCTCGCCGCGATCGTCTCCCTGGACGGCGACGGCTCCACCACCTTCATGATCACCGTCTCGGCGATGTATCCGCTGTACAAGCGCCTGAAGATGAGCCTGGTCGTCATGACCGGTGTCGCCGCCATGGCCAACGGCGTGATGAACACCCTGCCCTGGGGCGGCCCCACCGCCCGCGCGGCCACCGCGCTCAAGCTCGACGCCAGCGACATCTTCGTCCCGATGATCCCGGCGCTCGCCGTCGGCCTGCTCTTCGTCATCGGCCTCTCGTACGTCCTCGGCCTGCGCGAGCGCAAGCGGCTCGGGGTGCTGACGCTGGAGGAGGTGCTGGAGGAGGAGACGGTCCTGGTGGGCGCGGGCTCGGGTGCCGGTGAGGCCAAGGCGCGTACCGGCGCGGCGGGTGCCGGTGAGGCCAAGGCGCGTACCGGCGCGGCGGGTTCCGGTGCGGACGCCTCCGAGGGCTCCTCCGACGAGGACGACGACTTCAAGGGCCTGGACCCCGACCGCCCCACCCTGCGCCCCAAGCTGCTGTGGTTCAACGCGCTGCTCACGCTCACCCTGCTCACCGCCATGATCATGGAGTGGCTGCCGATCCCGGTGCTGTTCCTGCTCGGCGCCGCCCTCGCGCTCACCGTCAACTTCCCCCGGATCCCCGATCAGAAGGCCCGCCTCGCCGCCCACGCCGACAACGTCCTCAACGTCTCCGGCATGGTCTTCGCCGCCGCCGTCTTCACCGGCGTCCTCCAGGGCACCGGCATGGTCGACCACATGGCCACGTGGATGGTCGACGTCATCCCCGAGGGCATGGGCCCGCACATGACCCTCGTCACCGGTCTGCTGAGCCTGCCGCTGACCTACTTCATGTCCAACGACGGCTTCTACTTCGGCGTCCTGCCGGTCCTCGCCGAGGCGGGTGCCGCGCACGGTGTGAGCCCGCTGGAGATGGCCCGCGCCTCCCTCGTCGGCCAGCCGCTGCACATGTCCAGCCCGCTGGTCCCGGCCGTCTACGTCCTGGTCGGCATGGCGAAGGTGGAGTTCGGCGACCACACCCGGTTCGTGGTCAAGTGGGCGGCCGCCACCTGTCTGGTGATCCTCGCCGCCGGAATGCTCTTCGGCATCATCTGACCTTCCATGGAGGACGTCGTCGTGAGGCCCGGTGGGAACCGCGGCTGGCTGCTCCGCCTCGTCATCGCCTTCGGCTTCGCGCAGGGGGCGGTGTCGATGGCCCGGCCCGCCGTGTCCTACCGGGCCCTGGCGCTCGGCGCGGACGAGACGGCGGTCGGGGTCATCGCCGGGGTCTACGCCCTGCTGCCGCTGTTCGCCGCGGTCCCGCTGGGCCGCCGTACCGACCACGGCCGCTGCGCCCCGCTGCTGCCGGTCGGCGTGGTCCTCATCGCCGGCGGCTGCGCGCTCAGCGGACTGGCCGGCTCCCTGTGGACGATGGCCGTCTGGAGCGGGGTCATGGGCCTCGGCCACCTGTCCTTCGTCATCGGCGCCCAGTCCCTGGTCGCCCGGCAGTCCGCCCCGCACGAACAGGACCGCAACTTCGGCCACTTCACCATCGGCGCCTCCCTCGGCCAGCTGATCGGCCCGATCGCGGCCGGCGCGCTGATCGGCGGCGGCGACCGGGCGGGCACCAGCGCGACGGCCCTGCTCGTCGCGGGCGCGGGCGCGGCGGTCGCGTGCACGTCCCTGTGGCGCGTCGAACACCGCGGTACGAGGCCCAGGTCCCGAACCGCGCAGTCCGTCCCCGTCCATCGCATCCTGCGCGCCAGGGGCGTACCGGCCGGCATCCTGATCAGCCTGTCCGTGCTCTCCGCGACCGACATCCTCACCGCCTACCTCCCCGTCGTCGGCGAGCACCGCGGCATCGCCCCCTCGGTCGTCGGCCTGCTGCTCAGCCTGCGCGCGGCGGCCACGATCGCCTGCCGCCTGGTGCTCACCCCGCTGCTTCGGCTGCTGGGCCGCAGGGCGCTGCTGATGGTGACGTGTCTGCTGGCGGCCCTGCTGTGCGCGGCCGTCGCGCTGCCGGTGCCGGTGTGGGCGCTGGCCGTGATGCTGGCCGTCCTCGGCTTCTGCCTCGGCGTGGGACAGCCGCTGTCGATGACGACGGTCGTGCAGGCCGCCCCCGACGGCGCCCGCTCCACCGCCCTCGCCCTGCGGCTGACCGGCAACCGCCTCGGCCAGGTCGCCGCGCCCGCCGCGGCCGGCCTGATCGCCGGAGCCGCGGGCGTGGCGGCGCCCTTCGTGATGCTGGGCGGGCTGCTGCTGCTCTCGTCGGGCGTCGCCCTGCGCGCCCCGGCGAAGCCGGAGACGGCGGCCACGGGGGCGGCGGAGCGGCGGCGGATCTCCCAGCGGTGAGGGGCCTGGCGGCGGCGGATTCCCCGGCGCTGTGGTGGCCGAGCCGCGGCGGATTTCCCGGCGCTGTAGTGACCGACCCCGGCAGGGGATATCCCGGCGCTGAGCGGGCCGAACGGCGTCGACTCCCCGGCGCGGAGAGGGCCGAGCGGCGGCGGACTACCCGGCGCTGAGAGGGCTGAGCCGCGCTGGATTCCCCGCGCTGAGGTGACCGACCCGCGCTGGAATCCCCCGCTCCGAGGCCGGCCGTCTCACCTGCTGGACGAAGGTGCCGGAACCGGTCATTCCCCTACCGCGGCCGCACACCTTCCGTTAGCTTCCGTGACCCACAGGCGGCTCGCGACCACGCGAGGCGCGTCAAGTCCGTGGAGCACCAGCGCCCTTATGAGCCCTCGGGGGCCTCTCATGTCACGCGCCATCTCTCTGCACGACGTCAGCAAGAGCTACACCAGGGGCACCCTCGTGGTGGACCGGCTGACACTGGACATCGCCCCCGGCGAGTTCCTCGTCCTGCTCGGCCCGTCCGGCTGCGGCAAGTCGACGGTGCTGCGCATGATCGCCGGTCTGGAGGAGATCGACGAGGGGCAGCTGCTGCTGGACGGCGAGTACGCCAACGACCTGCCGCCGGGCGGCCGGGACATGGCGATGGTCTTCCAGAACTTCGCCCTCTACCCGAACATGACCAGCCGCGACAACATCGGCTTCCCGCTGCGCATCGAGGCCCCGGGCGCGGACCCGCGCCCGCGCGTGGACGCCACCGCCCGCATGCTCGGCATCGAGGACCTCCTGGACCGCTTCCCCCGCCAGCTCTCGGGCGGCGAACGCCAGCGCGTCGCGATGGGCCGCGCGGTCGCCCGCCACCCCTCCGCCTTCCTGATGGACGAGCCCCTGTCCAACCTCGACGCCAAGCTCCGCAACCACCTGCGCGCCGAGATCGCCCGCCTCACCCGCGAGTTGCGCACCACCACGGTCTACGTCACCCACGACCAGTCCGAGGCCATGTCGCTCGGCGACCGGGTCGCCGTCCTGCGCGGCGGCGTCCTCCAGCAGGTCGGCACGCCCCGCGAGGTCTACGCGCTGCCCCGCAACGTCTTCGTCGCCGCCTTCATCGGCACCCCGCGCATCAACCTGCTGCGCGGCCTCGTACGGGCGCCGATCGGCGGGGCGATGACCATCGCCCTCGGCAAGCAGTACCTGCGGCTGCCCGAACCCCTCTCCCTGGACCACCAGATGCTCCGCGTCCAGCAGGGCCGCGAGGTCATCGTCGGCCTGCGTTCGGAGGCCCTGCGCCTGGCCGACCCGTCGGCCGCCCGGCCCGGCGAGGTGCCGCTGATCGGCCTGGTGGAGCACGTGGAGTTCCAGGGCCACGAGATGCTCGTGCACGTCAACACCGGCTCCCGCCCCGCGGTCGTCCCCGAACTGGAGGCCCCGCGCCCGGTCCGCCGCCCCCGGCGCCGCCGCGAGTCCGGCACGGTCCTCGACCGGCTCCGCGAGCGGGCGGGCGCGCTGCGGGCCGGCCCCGTCGTGGTCCTGGACCGCCCCGCGGACCCGGAGCCGGAACCCGCCGCACCCCAGGGCCGCATCCCCGGCGACCTCATCGTCCGCACCACCCCCGACCTCCATCTCCGCCACGGCATGCAGGTGCCGCTCCTGGTCGACCTCGCCCATCTCTTCGTCTTCGACGAGAACGGCGAACGCGTCTGCCCGGCCCCGGCCCGGCTGCCGGACCTGGAGGAGTGAGCGGTACGCCGCCGGCCGCGCCACGGGGGTCCCGTACCGCCGCGTACGAGTGACGCTTGAGCGGGGCGGCACCCGGGCGGCAGCGGGGGCGGCTAGGCAGGAGCCCATGACCCTGCATCTCACCCGCACCCGCGTCGGCGTCCTCGTGGCCGGCGCCCTCCTCACCGCGGCCGCGCCGACCGCCTACGCCGCGCTCGCCGACACCACCGCCCCGATGCCGGTGCGCGGTGAGCCGTACACCGAGACCCGGCTGCTGTTCGGCACCGAGCGGGCCGACGGCGGCCCGGCCGTCACCGACCGGCAGTTCACCGCCTTCGTCGACAAGGAGGTGACCCCGGACTTCCCCGACGGACTGACGGTCCAGACCGGCCGCGGCCAGTGGCGCGACGCCGGCGGCCGCATCCAGAAGGAGCGGTCCTACGAGCTGACCCTGCTGTATCCGGTCGAGCGGACCGCCGAGAACGACCGCAGGATCGAGGAGATCCGCCGCGCCTATGAGAAGGCGTTCGGCCAGGAGTCGGTGGGACGCGTGGACGAGAGGGTACGGGCGGACTTCTGACGGGGGCGCTCGCCGGGGGAGGGGGCCCCGGCCCCAGCTCGCGCCCCCGAAGGCCCCAGCTCGTACCCCCGAAGGCCCCAGCTCGCACCCCCGAAGGCCCCAGCCTCGTACCCCCGAAGGCCCCAGCTCCCGCCCCGCAGGGCCCAGCTCACACCCCCCGCGGGGCCAACCTCACACCCGCTCGCCCCCCTCTCCCGGCGCCCCCTCGCGTAGCCTCTCGGCCGGGATGCCTCTGGCGCGGAAAAACTATCGCCGCTAGTTTGGCTGGCGGACGTCGCCGTGATCTCGGGAGGTAGGCCATGAAGGCCCAGGACGGCATGTACATCGACGGCGCCTGGCGCCCCGCCGCGGGCCAGGGTGTGATCGACGTGGTGAACCCGGCGGACGAGCAGATCGTCGCCAAGGTCCCCGCGGGCACGGCCGAGGACGTGGACGCCGCCGTGCGGGCCGCCCGCGCCGCCCTGCCCGGCTGGGCGGCCACGCCCCCCGCCGCCCGCGCCGAGCGGCTCGCCGCCCTGCGGGACGCGCTGGTGGCACGCAAGGACGAGATCGCCGAGACGGTCACCACCGAGCTCGGCTCGCCCCTGGCCTTCTCGCAGAACGTGCACGTGGGCGCCCCGCTCGCGGTCGCGAGCTCCTACGTCGAGCTGGCGGGGACGTACGCCTTCGTGGAGAAGGTCGGCAACTCCACCGTCTACAGCGAGCCCGTCGGCGTGGTCGCCGCGATCACCCCCTGGAACTACCCCCTCCACCAGATCGTCGCCAAGGTCGCCCCCGCCCTCGCGGCGGGCTGCACGATCGTCCTCAAGCCCGCCGAGGACACCCCGCTGACCGCCCAGCTCTTCGCCGAGGCGTGCCACGAGGCGGGCGTCCCCGCGGGGGTGTTCAACCTCGTCACCGGCCTCGGCCCGGTCGCGGGGCAGGCCCTCGCCGAGCACCCGGACGTCGACCTGGTCTCCTTCACCGGCTCCACGGCCGTGGGCCGGCGCATCGGCGCCCTCGCGGGCGGCGCCGTCAAGCGCGTCGCCCTGGAGCTCGGCGGCAAGTCCGCCAACGTGATCCTGCCGAGCGCCGACCTCGCCAAGGCCGTGAACGTCGGCGTCGCCAACGTGATGGCCAACTCCGGCCAGACGTGCAGCGCCTGGACCCGCATGCTCGTGCACACCTCCCGCTACGACGAGGCCGTCGAGCTCGCCGCGGCGGCCGCCGCCAAGTACGGCGACCGCATCGGCCCGCTGGTCAACGCCAAGCAGCGGGAACGGGTACGCGGCTACATCGACCAGGGCGTGGCCGAGGGCGCCCGCCTGGTCGCCGGCGGCTCCGAACCGCCGCGCGAGCAGGGGTACTACGTCAGCCCCACCGTCTTCGCCGACGTGACCCCGGACATGACCGTCGCCCAGGAGGAGATCTTCGGCCCGGTCCTGTCGATCCTCCGCTACGAGGACGAGGAGGAGGCCCTGCGCATCGCCAACGGCACGGTCTACGGCCTCGCCGGTGCCGTGTGGGCCGGCGACGAGGCCGAGGCGGTCGCCTTCGCCCGCCGGATGGACACCGGCCAGGTCGACATCAACGGCGGCCGCTTCAACCCCCTCGCCCCCTTCGGCGGTTACAAGCAGTCGGGCGTCGGCCGCGAGCTCGGCACGCACGGCCTCGCCGAGTACCTGCAGACCAAGTCCCTCCAGTTCTAGGAGAGTTGCCCGTCATGGCCGTCCGTGCCGCTGTACTGCCCGCCATCGGTGCCCCGCTGGAGATCACCGGCATCGACCTGCCCGACCCCGGCCCCGGCCAGGTCCGCGTCCGTCTCGCCGCCGCCGGTGTCTGCCACTCCGACCTGTCGCTGTCCAACGGCACCATGCGCGTCCCCGTCCCCGCCGTCCTCGGCCACGAGGGTGCCGGCACGGTCGTCGCCGTGGGCGAGGGCGTCACCCATGTCGCCCCCGGCGACGACGTCGTCCTCAACTGGGCGCCCTCCTGCGGCCGTTGCCACGCCTGCTCGCTCGGTGAGGTCTGGCTGTGCGCCCACGCCCTGACCGGCGTGGCCGACGTCTACGCCCGCACCGCCGACGGCACCGACCTGCACCCCGGTCTGAACGTCGCCGCGTTCGCCGAGGAGACCGTCGTCTCCGCCGCCTGCGCCCTGCCCGCCCCCGCGGGAATCCCCCTCACCGACGCCGCCCTCCTCGGCTGCGCGGTGCTCACCGGCTACGGCGCCGTCCACCACTCCGCCCGCGTCCGCGAGGGCGAGACGGTCGCCGTGTTCGGCGTCGGGGGAGTGGGCCTGGCCGCCCTGCAGGCCGCCCGGATCGCGGGCGCGTCGCGGATCGTCGCCGTCGACGTCTCCCCGGCCAAGGAGGAGCTGGCCCGCACCGCGGGAGCCACCGACTACGTCGTCGCCTCCGAGGACACCCCGCGCGAGATCCGCGCCCTCACCGGCAAGCAGGGCGTCGACGTGGCCGTCGAGTGCGTGGGCCGTGCGGTGACCATCCGGGCCGCCTGGGAGTCCACCCGGCGCGGCGGCCGCACCACCGTCGTCGGCATCGGCGGCAAGGACCAGCAGGTCACCTTCAACGCCCTGGAGATCTTCCACTGGGGCCGCACCCTCTCCGGCTGCGTCTACGGCAACACCGACCCCGCCCGCGACCTGCCGGTCCTCGCCGAGCACGCCCGCGCGGGCCGACTGGACCTCGCCTCCCTGGTCACCGAACGGATCGCCCTGGACGGCATCCCGGCGGCCTTCGAGAACATGCTGGCCGGCAAGGGCGGACGGGCCCTGGTCGTCTTCTGACGGCCCTGCCACCCGTCAAGGGGCTTGCCGGCGGAGCGCGTTCACGCCGAGACGTCGGCACGCCGGGGCCGCGGCCGGCGTGCCGCGGCCCGCGGCCGGGAGCGCGACACCGCCACGCCCGCCAGACACAGCGCCCCGCCCGCCAGTGTGAGCATCCCCGGCACCTCGCCGAGCGCCACCCACGACATCACGACCACCAGCGCGGGCACGGCGTACGTGGTCGCCCCCATCTTCCCGGCGCTCGTCCGGGCCAGGGCGTAGGCCCAGGTGGTGAAGGCGAGCGCGGTCGGGAACACGCCCAGATAGACCATGTTGAGGGTGGCCCCCGCGGGCGCCTCGCCCGCCTCCCGCACCAGCTGTCCCGCGAACGGCAGACACAGCACCGCCCCGGTGGCACATCCGAACGTCGTCACCTGCAGCGCACTCGCCCGGCCCAGCGCCGGCTTCTGCGCGACCACACCGCCGGCGTACCCGACCGCCGCGAGCAGGCACAGCACCACCCCGAGCACCGAGGACCCGCCGTCCCCCGACATCGACAGCCCCACGGCCGCCGCCCCGGCGAACGACACCGCCATCCCCGCGACCAGCCGCGGCGGCACCGCGTCCCCGAGCACGCGGGAGGCCAGCAGGGCGATGAGGATCGGCCCGATGTTCACCACGAGCGCGGCGGTCCCGGCGTCCACCTGCTGCTCGCCCCAGTTGAGCAGGACCATGTACAGCCCGAACCACAGCACCCCGGACAGGGCGATGCCCCGCCAGGCGCTCCGGGGCGGCAGCCCCTCCCGCCGTACGGCGCACAGGACCCCGAGGACGAGCGCCCCGGCGAGCAGCCGCCCGAGCGCCAGGGCGCCCGGCGAGTAGGCGGCCCCCGCACTGCGGATGGACACGAAGGCGGACGCCCACAGCACCACGGTGACGCACGCGGCCCCGGCCGCCAGAAGGTCGGTACGACGCGGTCGGTTCACCTGAGGATCCCGCTTTCCACTCCGAGCAGGTCGCCGAACGCCCGCTCCCCCTCGTCGGTCACTGTCACGGCGCGCGCGGACCCGATCCGCACGCACCACCCCGCCGCCAGCGCGTGCCGGCACAGCGCCGCCCCGGCCGCCCCGGCGAGGTGGGGCCGACGCTCCGTCCAGTCCAGGCACCCCCGCGCCAGCGGCCGCCGCCCGCCCCGGTCCAGGGCGATGCCGGCCGCGCCGAACCACGCCAGCCCGGCGTCGGTGAGCGCGAACCCGGCGTCCTGGTCGAGCAGTCCGCGGGAGGTGAACGCGTCGGTGAGCGTGATGCCGAGGCGCCCGGCGAAGTGGTCGTAGCAGGTGCGGCCGCGGGCCATGGCCGAACCGGCGCCTGCCTCGCGCAGATTCCGCGGCCGGGCCTTCGCCCCGGCGTCCACCCGCGCGGCGAGGTCCTCCACCAGCTGCGCGGTCTCGGCCGAGGCCAGCCGCACATACCGGTGCCGGCCCTGCCGCTCCTCCGTCAGCAGCCCGCCGGCGACCAGCCTGCCCAGGTGCTCGCTCACCGTGGACGCGGCGACGCCCGCGTGCCGCGCCAGCTCACCGGCCGTCCAGGCCCGCCCGTCCAGCAGTGCCAGCAGGCAGGCGGCCCGTGTCTCGTCGGCGAACAGCGAGGCGAGGGCGGCCAGCCCGGCCGCCACGGGATCTCTCGTGCTCATGGGCCCAGCATGGGCCACGAACGCTTCGGTCCCCGCCGAAATATCAGCCGCCCACCTGCTCGTACTGCCGCTCCAGCCCGTCCAGCAACGCGGTCAGCCCGGTCTCGAAGGCCCGTTCGTCGATCTTCTCCTGGAGCTCGGAGAGCAGATGCGCCTGCCCCAGATGCGGATAGTCGGCGGGATCGTACGCACTCGCGTCGTCCACGAAGCCGCCTGCGAAGGACCCCAGCGCGGACCCCATGATGAAGTACCGCATCAGCGCGCCGATGGACGTGGCCTGCGGCGGTGGCCACCCGGCCTCGACCATCGCCCCGTAGACCGCGTCGGCGAGCCGCAGCGCGGCGGGCCGGCGGCCGGGGCCGCGGGCGAGGACGGGGACGATGTTCGGGTGGTCGCGCAGTGCGGCCCGGTAGGAGACGGCCCAGTCGTGCAGCGCGGTCCGCCAGTCCCGTCCGTCCTCGAACATCGACAGATCGACCTGGGCGCTCACCGAGTCGGCGACGGCCTCCAGGATCTCGTCCTTGGTCCGGAAGTGGTTGTAGAGGGACGGCCCGCTCACCCCCAGTTCCGCGGCGAGCCGGCGCGTGGAGACGGCCGCCAGGCCCTCCGCGTCGACGAGTTCCCGGGCCGCTTCCACGATGCGGTCGGTGCTCAGCAGGGGCTTGCGCGGTCGGGCCATGGCGCACATAGTAGGGCTGCGACCGGAAACTAGCAGTGCTAATTTAAACGTACGGCATTCAAGATCCGTCCGTGTCCGGCCTTCGTCCTGTCCGTTCTCTGTGGGGTGACTCGGCATGAACCTGGAGCTCAGCGAGGAGCAGACCGCCGTCCGGCGGCTGGCCCGGGACTTCGTGGAGCGCGAGATCGCCCCGCACGTCACCGCCTGGGACCGCGCGGAGGAGGTCGACCGCGGCATCGTGAAGAAGCTCGGCGAGGTCGGCTTCCTGGGCCTGACGATCGACGAGGAGTACGGCGGCTCCGGCGGCGACCACCTCGCGTACTGCCTGGTCACCGAGGAACTCGGCCGCGGCGACTCCTCCGTGCGCGGCATCGTCTCCGTCTCCCTCGGCCTGGTCGCCAAGACGATCGCGGCGTGGGGGAGCGAGGAGCAGAAGCGGCGCTGGCTGCCGGGGCTGACCTCCGGCGCGTCCATCGGCTGCTTCGGCCTCACCGAGCCGGGCACCGGCTCCGACGCGGGGAACCTGACCACCCGCGCGGTCCGCGACGGCGGCGACTACGTCATCAGCGGCACCAAGATGTTCATCACCAACGGCACCTGGGCCGACGTCGTCCTGCTCTTCGCCCGCTCCACCGACGCCCCCGGCCACAAGGGCGTCTCCGCCTTCCTGATCCCCGCGGACACGCCCGGACTGACCCGCCGTCCGATCCACGGCAAGCTCGGCCTGCGCGGGCAGGCCACCGCCGAACTGGTCCTCGAGGACGTGCGGGTGCCCGCCTGCGCCCTGCTCGGCGAGGAGGGCAAGGGCTTCTCCGTCGCCATGTCCGCCCTCGCCAAGGGCCGGATGTCGGTGGCGGCCGGCTGCGTCGGCATCGCCCAGGCCGCCCTGGACGCGGCGGTGCGCCACGCCGGCGAGCGCGAGCAGTTCGGCCGGCCCATCGCCCACCACCAGCTCGTCCAGGAACTGCTCAGCGACATCGCCCTCGACGTCGACGCCGCCCGCCTGCTGACCTGGCGGGTCGCCGACCTCGTCGACCGCGGGCAGCCGTTCGCCGTGGAGTCCTCCAAGGCCAAGCTGTTCGCCTCCGAGGCCGCCGTCCGCGCCGCCAACAACGCCCTTCAGGTCTTCGGCGGTTACGGCTACATCGACGAGTACCCGGTCGGCAAACTCCTGCGCGACGCGCGGGTGATGACCCTCTACGAGGGCACCAGCCAGATCCAGAAGCTGCTCATCGGCCGTGCGCTGACGGGGGTTTCGGCGTTCTGAGTACCGCCTGAGTATCCGTGCGGATGCGGCGGGATCCGCGTCCGCCGATGCTTGTGCCCATGAGTGAGTCACCGGACAAGTCGCAGAACACCGCCGCCTTCTACGGTCAGGCCGTCGCGTCCTTCGCCGTCGCCATGGCCGCCACCGCCATCGGCATCTACCAGCTGGAGGCCGACGCCTGGGTCCGCGCCTTCCTGGCGATCGCCGTGCTCTACCTCGTCACCTCCGCCTTCACCCTGGCCAAGGTCATCCGCGACCGGCAGGAGGCGGGGCGCCCCTCCTACCACCCCCTGGAACGCCTCTGACACCGTTCGGAGCAGCCGCCGGCGCCTGCTCTAAGCGGCCGCTCACCCGCGGGGGTATGGTGGTGCCCCTGTGAGCGAGAGGGGCGAGAAAGCGATGAGTACGGCGGAGGAGACGACCGGCGGCGAGCCGCAGGCGTGGGACGAGGTCACGCCCGACGCGGCCCGGCGACTGCTCGTGGCCGCGGTGGAAGCCTTCGCCGAGCGTGGGTACCACGCCACGACCACCCGCGACATCGCCGGCCGCGCGGGCATGAGCCCGGCCGCGCTCTACATCCACTACAAGACCAAGGAAGAGCTGCTCCACCGGATCAGCCGCATCGGCCACGAGAAGGCCCTGGAGATCCTGCGCGCCGCGTCCGCCCGCGAGGGCACCGCCACCGAGCGGCTCGCCGACGCCGTCAGCTCCTTCGTCCGCTGGCACGCCGGCGGCCGAACGACCGCCCGGGTCGTCCAGTACGAGCTCGACTCGCTCGGCCCCGACGCCCGCGCCGAGATCCTCGCACTGCGCCGCCAGGTCGACGGCGAGGTGCGCGGGATCATCGAGGACGGCGTGGCCTCCGGCGAGTTCGACGTGATCGACGTGCAGGGCACCACCCTCGCCGTGCTCTCCCTGTGCATCGACGTGGCCCGCTGGTTCAACGTGGACGGCCCGCGCACCCCCGACGAGGTCGGCGCGCTCTACGCCGACCTCGTGCTGCGGATGGTGGGCGCGGGCAAGTAGCCCGGCCCCCGGCGGGCCGCGGCCCCGGGCTGCCGGAGGTGGCGGGTCCGGCGGTCGGAGGCAGGGGCGGTCAGAGGTAGTAGCGGGCCACCGACTCGGCCACGCACACCGGCTTGTCGCCGCCCTCGCGCTCCACCACGAACGCGGTGGTCACCTGCACACCGCCGGGGACGTCCTTCACGCCGCTGATCGTCGCGGTGGCGCGCAGCCGGGAGCCCACCGGCACGGGCGCGGGGAAACGGACCTTGTTGGTGCCGTAGTTGACGCCCATCTTCACGCCCTCGACGCCGATCAGCTGCGGGCCGAACAGCGGCAGCAGCGACAGGGTCAGATAGCCGTGCGCGATGGTGGTGCCGAACGGCCCCGCCGCGGCCCTCTCCGGGTCGACGTGGATCCACTGGTGGTCGCCGGTGGCCTCGGCGAACTGGTCGATCCGCTTCTGGTCGATCTCCAGCCAGTCGGTGTACCCCAGCTGCTCGCCCACCGCCGCCTTGAGCTCGTCCACCGACGTGAAGATCCTCGGCTCCGCCATGTTCGTCCCGACCTTCCCTGCGTCTCGCACGGTCACCCTGTCTAAGCAACTGCTTAGCATGGTCGGGTCCGGGCCCCCTGTCAACGGACCGTCCGCCCACCGGCCTCTGTAGGGTTCGATGAGTGCCCCAGATTCCAGAGAAGATCCACGAGCTCACGGTCGGCCAGCTCTCCGCGCGCAGCGGCGCGGCCGTCTCCGCCCTGCACTTCTACGAGTCCAAGGGCCTGATCAGCAGCCGCCGCACATCCGGCAACCAGCGCCGCTACAGCCGTGACGCCCTGCGCCGCGTCGCCTTCGTCCGGGCCGCACAGCGCGTCGGCATCCCGCTGGCCACGATCAGGGACGCCCTCGCCGAACTCCCCGAGGAACGCACTCCCACCCGCGAGGACTGGGCCCGCCTCTCCGAGGCGTGGCGCTCCGAGCTGGACGAGCGCATCAAGCAGCTCAACCGGCTGCGCGACCACCTCACCGACTGCATCGGCTGCGGCTGCCTCTCCCTGGACACCTGCGCCCTCTCCAACCCCGACGACGCCTTCGGCGCCCGCCTCGCCGGCTCCCGCCTGATGTCCGAACGCCCACCCAAGGACGCCCCCCGGCGCCCGCCCGCCCCGCGCGAGCCCGACCCGGACCCCTGCACCGCGCCCCTGGAACCGGACCAGTGCTGCTAGCACTCCGTCGCACCCCACCCCCGCACCGGCCACACCCTTATGCCCGCCGGGGGCGCCGACGACGGACCTTCCTCGGCCACGGGTCGTCGGTGGTGACGCGCCTCCGCGAATGGCGTGGTCCGTACCCCCGGAGTCCTGGCCGGCCGGAGTCCAGTCCTGGCCGGCCGCCTTCGGGGGCGGCCCCGTACGCCCCGTGGACCGCCCCGCTGGCAGCGCCCCCGTGGCCCTGGTAGCGTCGCGATCTTCGGCCGGCCCGGTGCCGTGCGCGGAGTCCTGACGGGACGTACGCCCATGACGTCACCCGCCCTCGTCCGGGCCCTGGACGGAATCGACGCGGTCTTCGGTGGCTTCGCCAACCCGGAGGAGTCCGGGTGCGGTTACTGCCACGGACGCGAGACCGAGTATCTGCGCACCCCGTCCGTCGCGCTGCCGCCCGACGCGCTGAGCATGTTCCTGTACGAGGCGCCTGGGCACTTCGACGACCATGTGACCGTCATGCGCCGCCTCCTCCCGCAGGGAGCGCGGGCCCTGGCCGACGGCACGCTGGAGGCCATCGCCCACTCCGGGCACGGTCTGGCCCGCGTGGACTGGCGGTCCTGGCCGGCCGAGCAGTCCGCCGCCGTCGAGGCGTTCCTGCACGCCTGGTGGCAGGACGCCGTCACGACGCCCGAACCCCCGTACGCCGTCGAGGACATCTTCGACACCTGCGTCACGATCGCCCGGACCGTGAGGCCCTTCCTCGGCGCCTGGCCCCACGGCACCGTCCCCGACGCCCACCTCGCCCACTGCGCCGGCGTATGGCTGCGCGCACTGCTCGGCGACACCACGCCGTTCCGCTGGTGGTACGACGAGACCGCCGAGCGCGGTCTGGCCGAGCTGCGCGCCTGGCTGTCCGGCCCCGGCGCCGCCCGACTCCGCGCCCAGGGCGCGACCGGCCTCGCCGCCCGCGCCGAGCTGCTCACCCCGGCCCGCCCCGGCAGAACGGGGGTGCGGCATCCCCAGCGCACCCCCACACGCCGTGACGGACGGGCCCCCGCGCCCTGACGGCGTCACCTCGCTCCGTGCCCGGCCCCGTCCCCGTGCCCCCGAGTCCAGGTCCCCGTGACTCATGTCGCCGAGCCCCTCGTCACCGTGACCCAGCCGCCACGAGCCCCGCGTCCCCCGTGCCCGCGCGACCCGCGTCCCCCGCAAGCCCGTACCCCCGAAAAGCCCGTGCCCGGGCACGCGCCCCCGTCAGGCCGAGATCAGCAGCCGCTGTTCCAGCCGCGCCCCCGCCAGCGCCTCCGGCGTCAGCACCGGCCGCGGCACGAGGATCCCGCACTCCACACAGACCGGCCCGGACGAAGGCTCGTGGGCCAGCTCGTACTTCCAGACCAGGCGCTCCCCGTCGCACACCGGGCAGCTCACCCCCGGCTCGCGCTCCAGCGCCGCGATGAGCCGCCGCAGCACCTCGGCCAGCGGCTCACGGGGATGGACCCGGGGATCGTCGCACCAGGCGACGCCGAAGCCGCCCCAGGTCATCCGGTGCCAGTCGTCCACACTGCTCGGCCTGCGCAGCCCGTCGTGCTTCTCCTTCTTGCGGCGCTCGGCGAACTCGACCTCATAGGCGAGCCACACCGCCCGCGCCTCCTCCAGCTCCTCCAGCGCGGCCACCAGCCGCGCCGGATCCGGGGACCTGTCCTCCGGGCCGAAACCGGCCCGGGAGCACAGATGGTCCCAGGTCGCTCTGTGCCCGTAGGGGGCGAACCGCTCCAGGCACTTGCGCAGCGAATAACGCCGTAGCGCCAGATCGCACCGCGGATCACGTACCTGTCTCGCGAGACTCCGGAAACCGGCCATCGCCCTGCACCTCCGTCACACCTGTATCCGCACTTCGGTCACTTCGGCGTCGTCGTACGGGGCCGTCGTACGCACGTCTCCGAATAGACGTGTCGATACACGATTCGGCTCCCCTCGGATGCCGCTCCGGCTCCGCCTTGACGCAATCCCGACCCCCCGTCCGGCTCCGACCGGCTCGGAAATCTGACGCATGTTCATCTTCGAACCCGGGGATAACCGCCGGTAACGCACGGCCCCATCCCGTCGGTAGGAGCAGCCATGCCACGGCTCACCCCACGCAACCTGCTCGACAGAATGAGAACTCCCCGCGCGACCCCCGAGTTCCTGAAGACGGCGTCCGTATGCGCCCTCATCGCCGGACTTTTGTCCCCGCTCTCCCCGGCGGCGGCCGCACCCCCCGCCCCGGCGGCCGTCGCCGACCACTGCGGCGCCCGGTGCTCGGACATCCTGCCGCCCGGCCAGAACGGCAACGCCACCCTGGCCCAGATCCTCCTCAACCAGGCATTCGGTACCAAGCCCGCCCACTCCGCGGACCAACTGGGCCCCTACGCCGCACTCGCCACCGGCTACCCCGCCCTCACCGAGGCCACGCTCAGCACCTTCTTCAGCGACGCCTCCTTCGGCGTCCCCGCCGACCAGGTCGCCTCCACGGTCCGCCCCGCCGGACGCACCGACGTCACGATCGTGCGCGACAAGAAGACCGGGGTGCCGCACATCACCGGCACCACCCGCTACGGGACCGAGTTCGGCGCCGGGTACGCGGCGGCCGAGGACCGGCTGTGGCTGATGGACGTCTTCCGGCACGTCGGACGCGGCCGGCTGACCTCCTTCGCGGGCGGCGCCCCCGCCAACCAGGGCCTGGAGCAGCAGTTCTGGCGCAACGCCCCCTACACCGAGGCCGAACTCCAGGCGCAGATCGAGGGTGCCGCCGCCCGCGGCGGCGCACGCGGCCGGCAGGCCCTCGCCGACGTGAACGCCTACATCGACGGCATCAACGCCTATATCGACGCCTCCGACAGCGGCCGCTACTTCCCCGGCGAGTACGTCCTGACCGGACACAAGGACTCGGTCACCAACGCCGGCACCATCGAGCACTTCACCCCCGCCGACCTGGTCGCCCTGGCCTCCGTCATCGGCGCCCTGTTCGGCTCCGGAGGCGGCGGCGAGGTGCACAACGCCCTGTCCCTGCTGGCCGCGCAGCAGCGCTACGGCGTCGCCGAGGGCACCAGGGTGTGGGAGTCGTTCCGGATGAGGAACGACCCCGAGGCGGTCCTCACCCAGCGCACCGGCAGTTTCCCCTACGCCGGCCGGCCCGCGACCCCGCAGGGCCTCGCCCTGCCCGACGCCGGCTCACTGGTCCGTGAGCCCCTGGTGTACGACCGCACCGGCAGCGCAGCCACGGCGGCGGCCGGCAGCACCTCCGAGGCCGCCGCGAAGGCGGCCGTGAGCTCCGCCCGGCGCGGGATGTCCAACGCCCTCGTCGTCAGCGGCGAGCACACGGCGAGCGGTCACCCCATCGCGGTGTTCGGCCCCCAGACCGGCTACTTCGCGCCCCAGCTGCTGATGCTCCAGGAGATCCAGGGCCCCGGCCTGAGCGCCCGCGGCGCCTCCTTCGCGGGCCTGAGCATGTACGTCGAACTGGGCCGCGGCCAGGACTACGCCTGGAGCGCCACCACCTCGGGCCAGGACGTCATCGACACCTACGCCGTCGAGCTGTGCCGGGACGACTTCCACTACCTCCTCCGGGGCGTCTGCACCCCGATGGAGAAGGTCGAGCGCAAGAACGCCTGGAAACCCACCACCGCCGACCCGACCCCCGCCGGTTCGTACACCATGCGGGCCTGGCGCACCGCGTACGGCCCGGTCGAGTACCGCGCGACCGTGGACGGCAGGAAAGTCGCCTACACCACCCTGCGCTCCTCCTTCCTGCGCGAGGTCGACTCCGTCATCGGCTTCCAGATGCTCAACGATCCGGGCCATGTGAAAGATCCCGCGTCCTTCCGCAGCGCGGTGGAGCGCATCAACTACACCTTCAACTGGTTCTACGCCGACTCCGAGCACACCGCGTACTACAACAGCGGTGACAACCCGGTGCGCGCGCAGGACGTGGACGCCGACTTCCCGGTGTGGGCGCGGCAGCCCTACGAATGGCGGAACTGGAACCCCGCGACCAACGCGGCCGACTACACACCACCGTCCGCCCACCCGCACTCGGTCGACCAGGACTACTACATCTCCTGGAACAACAAGCAGGCCGCCGACTACGCCGCCGCGCCCTGGGGAGAGGGCTCCGTCCATCGCGGGAACCTCCTCGACGACCGGGTGGGACGGCTGGTCGCCGCGGGCGGGGTGACCCGTACCGCCCTGGTGAAGGCGATGGCCGAGGCCGGCCTGACCGATCTGCGGGCCGAGGGCGTGGTACCGGACCTGCTGAAGGTGGTCACGAGCGCGCCGGTGAGCGACCCGACGGCCGCGGCCGCCGTGTCCAAGCTCCAGGCGTGGCTGGCGGCGGGCGGCCGGCGTGCGGAGACGTCCGCGGGGTCACGGGCGTACGCCCACGCGGACGCGATCCGCATCCTGGACGCCTGGTGGCCGCTGCTGGTCAGGGCCGAGTTCGAACCCGGACTCGGCAGCGGCCTGTACACCGCCCTGACCGCGAACCTCCCCGTCGACGAGTCACCGTCCGCCTCCCACGGCCCGACCGGCGCCCACGCCGGCAGCGCCTTCCAGTACGGGTGGTGGAGCTATGTCGACAAGGACATCAGGGCGGTGCTCGGCGAGCCGGTGCGCGGCCCGCTGGCCCGCGCGTACTGCGGCGGCGGCAGCCTCACCGCCTGCCGGGACGTCCTGCTGACCACCCTCAAGGAGGCGGCGGGCCGTACGGCCGCCCAGGTCTACCCCGGCGACGACAGCTGCGCGGCGGGCGACCAGTGGTGCGCCGACGCGATCGTCCACCGCACGCTGGGCGGCATCAGACACGACCGGATCGGCTGGCAGAACCGGCCGACGTACCAGCAGGTCGTGGAGTTCACCTCGCACAGGTGAGCGCAGGCGGCGGGCCGTCATCCGATGCGGCCCGCCGCCGTCACCACCTGCGCCAGCTCCCGGTGCACGATGTCGCTGTGCGCCCCGGCCGGCGGCCCACCGCGCCGCACCACGGACGCCACGTCGACGTTCACGCACCCGGAGGCGGGGATCCGGCCCGCCGCCGCGTCCCGCAGCGGGCACGCGCGCGTGCCCGGCACGGCCTGGATCCCGCCGTAGCCCAGCGCGCCCCACCTGCGGCCGAGCGAGCCGATGCCGAAGCCGGCGGCGACGCCGCGGTCGTCGCCCGCCATCCGCGAGGCCAGCGGATAGAACGTGCGCAGGGCCGTGTCGTGCCGCGAGTGGCAGCACACCAGCGGGCCGTCGATCCGCCGCTGCAGGCCGTGCAGCACACCGGCCGCGCGCGGGTCGTGCGGCAGCGCCGGCGCGAACGCGTAGTGGGAGAAGGCCCCTTGGAGCAGGGTCACGGACTTCACCGGCCGCACCCCGTCCGGCAGCCCGCGCAGCGCGAACGCCACCAGCCGGGCGCCGAAACTGTGCCCGACCAGATGGACCCGCACCTCGGGAGCGGTCGCGGCGAGCCGGGCGAGCACCCGGCCGAGCCCCCGCTCGCCGACCTTTCCCGACCGCCGTTTCATCGCGTGGTACGCCGCCTGCCGCAGCACCTCGTGCGCCCCGTCCCACGGGTCGGGGAACGAGAAGGACTCCGCCTCGGGGGCCAGCGCCCGCGCGAAGTCCTCGCACACCTCGGCGACGGGCGCCGCGAACAACGCGGGCTCACCTTCGGCGCCGGTGTCCGCGGCGAACCCCTGCGCCGCCGCGTCCTCGGCCAGCAGCCGCGCCAGCCGCCCGAACTCCTCCAGCGCCGCCTCGCTGCGGGGCTGCGCGTCCAGCAGCCGCGCCAGCTCGTCGACGACCGTGGCGCGTCCGGGGAACGTCTCCACCAGGGCGCGCCGGGTGTCCTTGTCCAGCGCCGGCCGCTCCGCCGCCAGGGTGCGCGGGAAGTCGGGGATCGGCTCGTCGGAGAACCGCATCGACGGCCACACCACCCCCGCGTAGCCCAGCGCGGCACCCGGCGCGAGCGCCGGGAACGGCTCGAAGAAGCGGCTGTACAGCCGGGTCGAGGTCGAC
This sequence comes from Streptomyces sp. enrichment culture, assembly GCF_964272895.1. Classification (GTDB taxonomy): domain Bacteria; phylum Actinomycetota; class Actinomycetes; order Streptomycetales; family Streptomycetaceae; genus Streptomyces. Next base: position 1,517,814 of record NZ_OZ186832.1, on the reverse strand, counting down.
CGGTCGCTGTTCCAGCCGTGCGCGAAGACCACCAGCTCGCGCACCCCGCGCCGGGCCACCTCGCCGAGGAACCGGTCCCGGCGACGCGGGTCGGGGTCCCCGTCCGCGTCGAAGGTCAGCTCCCAGTAGGGCGTGACGCTCATCGCCGTGTCTGCCATGCCGAACCCCCTCGTCCCGCGGACCACGCACGGTGTGGCGCATCGTCCTGCCGACGGGGCCGCTTGGCCATACGTCACGTCACCGGTACAGCAGATACTCCTGCCGCGTCCGCCGGAACGCCGCCAGCTCCTCCTGCCAGCCCGCCACCACCTCGTCGGCGTCGGCCCCCGCATTGATCGCGGTGCGCACCCAGGTGGAGCCGGTGAGCTTGTCGATCCAGTTGTCGGCGCGCCAGGCGAAGCCGCTCCAGGTCCGCTTCGCCGTCACCAGCAGGGCGATGCCGGTGCGCACCGGGTCGTACGCGGCGCGGTCGTGGACGTGGATCTGCACGCCGCCGACGGTCCTGCCCTGGAACTTGGAGAAGGTGGGCGCGAAGTACGCCTCCCTGAACCGCACGCCCGGCAACCCGAGTTCGTTCGCCGCGGCCGCCCAGCGCCCGTCCAGGCCCTCCGCGCCGAGAAGTTCGAAGGGGCGGGTGGTGCCGCGGCCCTCGGAGAGGTTGGTGCCCTCGAAGAGACAGGTCCCGGAGTACACCAGCGCGGTGTCGGGCGTGGGCATGTTGGGGCTCGGCGGCACCCAGGGCAGCCCGGAGGCGTCGTGGAACTCCGACCGCCGCCAGCCGGTCATCTCCACCGTCTCCAGCGGCACCGGGGCGGTCAGGAATTCCCCGTTGAACAGCAGTGCCAGCTCGGCCACCGTCATCCCGTGGGCCTGCGAGATGGGCTGCCGGCCGATGAACGTCGCGAACTCCTTGTGCAGCACCGGCCCTTCGGCGGACCGCCCGGTGACGGGGTTGGGCCGGTCGAGCACGACGAACCGCTTCCCCGCGAGGCGGGACGCGTCCATGCAGTCGTAGAGAGTCCAGATGTACGTGTAGAAGCGGGCACCGACGTCCTGGATGTCGAAGACGACCGTGTCCACCCCGGAGGCGGTGAAGATGTCCGCCAGCGGCTGACCGCTCTTGAGGTAGGTGTCGTAGACCGGCAGTCCCGTCGCGGGGTCGTCGTAGCGGCCCTCGGAGCCGCCCGCCTGCGCGGTGCCGCGGAAGCCGTGCTCGGGGCCGAAGACGGCGGTGAGGTTCACCCGGTCGTCGGCGTGCATGACGTCGACGATGTGCCGCGCGTCGCGCGTGACGCCGGTCGGGTTGGTGACGACGCCGACCTTCTGGCCGTCCAGCAGGGCGTACCCGTCCGCGGCCAGCCGCTCGAACCCGGTCCGCAGGCGCCGGCCCCCGCCGGGGGGTGACGTGGGAGCCGCTGCCGCGGGTGCCGCCGACGCGGCGACGGCGGCCGTCGTGGCGAGCAGGCTTCGTCTGGACAGCTTCATGCGGTGACCTCCGGGGTGCGGGCGGGTGTCATGCCCACGAGACGCTAGCGCGGGGCGGTCCCCTGGGGAACAAGGCCGACCGGGAGCGTCCGGGTGAGGGGGTTTCGTTGCGGGGTGCGGGTCATGGGTTGCTCGTCGCGCAGTTCCCCGCGCCGCTGAGGTAGGACAAGTGCACGTAGTTGAGGTGCGCGAGCAACCCACCACCGGGCCGCACCCGGCGACGAACAGGACACCCCTTCCTCTCCACATACCGACCGGTTAGTCTGGCACCCCGGCAAGCCGTCGCAGACGCCCGCGCCCGAAGGAGACCGATGGTGGAAGCCCTGCAAGACGCCCGAGTCGTCGTCACCGGAGCCGGAGGCGGCATCGGCGCCGCCCTCGCCCGCCGCTTCGCCGCCGAAGGCGCCCGCGTCGCCGTGAACGACCTCGACGCGGCCAAGGCCGAGGCGGTCGCCGCGGAGATCGGCGGCATCGCGGTGCCCGGCGACGCCTCCGCCATCGTGGAGGCCGCCCGCGACGCGCTCGGCGGCGGCATCGACGTGTACTGCGCCAACGCCGGCGTCGCCTCGGGCGGTTCGGAGGCCGCCGACGAGGACGTGTGGGCGCTCGCCTGGGACGTGAACGTCATGGCCCACGTCCGCGCGGCCCGCGCCCTGCTCCCGGAGTGGCTGGAGCGCGGCCACGGCCGCTTCGTCTCCACCGTCTCCGCCGCCGGCCTGCTCACCATGATCGGCGCCGCCCCCTACAGCGTCACCAAGCACGGCGCCTACGCCTTCGCCGAGTGGCTGTCGCTCACGTACCGCCACCGCGGTGTGAAGGTCCACGCCATCTGCCCCCAGGGCGTGCGCACCGACATGCTCGACGCCACCGGCAGCGCCGGCGACCTGGTCCTCGTCCCCACCGCGATCGCACCGGACGACGTGGCCGACGCGTTGTTCAAGGGCATCGAGGACAACCGCTTCCTGATCCTGCCGCACCCCGAGGTGGCCGCCTACTACCAGGCCCGCGCCACCGACCCGGACCGCTGGCTGGGCGGTATGAACCGGGTCCAGCGCACATGGGAGTCCGGCGCCTGAGCGGTCCGTGGGAAGATCTCCCGTCAGGAATCGCCTCCCACGGCCCACGACCGGGAGGCACACGAACGGAAAGGCAGGTGGCAGCAGTGGCCAGGACGACGGACGGGGACGGTACGCCTGTGCCGCAGCGGCTCCTGGCCGCCGCCACCCGACTCTTCGCCGAGCAGGGCTACGACCGCACCTCCGTGCAGGAGATCGTGGAGGCGGCCGGGGTCACCAAGGGCGCGCTCTACCACTACTTCGGCTCCAAGGACGACCTCCTGCACGAGGTCTACGCGCGCGTGCTGCGCCTCCAGCAGGAACGCCTGGACGCCTTCGCGAACGCCGATGCGCCGGTCGACCAGCGCCTGCGGGACGCGGCGGCCGACGTCGTCGTCACCACCATCGAGAACCTCGACGACGCGTCGATCTTCTTCCGCTCCATGCACCACCTCAGCCCGGAGAAGAACAAGCAGGTCCGCGCCGAGCGCCGCCGCTACCACGAACGCTTCCGCGCCCTCATCGAGGAGGGCCAGGAGGCGGGCGTGTTCTCCAGGGCGACCCCGGCCGACCTGGTGGTGGACTACCACTTCGGCTCCGTCCACCACCTGTCGACCTGGTACCGCCCCGACGGCCCGATGACCCCCCAGGAGGTCGCCGACCACCTCGCCGACCTGCTGCTGCGCGCCCTGCGCCCGTAGCGGCACGGACGCGGGGGTACCGGCGCACGGGTGCGGGCGCACGCGTGACGGCGCACGGGTAAGGGGCGGCCACTATGGGTGGCCGCCCCTTACCCATGCCGTCACAGGTACTTCTTCAGCTCCCGCCGCGCCAGCGACCGCTGGTGCACCTCGTCCGGGCCGTCCGCCAGCATCAGCGTCCGGGCCGCCGCGTACAGCTCCGCCAGCGGGAAGTCCTGGCTGACCCCGCCCGCCCCGTGCAGCTGGATCGCCCGGTCGATGATGTCCACCACCGCGCGCGGAGTGGCGATCTTGATGGCCTGGATCTCGGTGTGGGCGCCCTTGTTGCCCACGGTGTCCATCAGCCAGGCCGTCTTCAGCACCAGCAGCCGCAGCTGCTCCACGCTCACCCGGGCGTCGGCGATCCAGTTCTGCACCACGCCCTGCTGGGCCAGCGGCCTGCCGAACGCCGTACGGGACACCGCCCGCCTGCACATCAGCTCGATCGCCCGCTCGGCCATGCCGATCAGCCGCATGCAGTGATGGATGCGCCCCGGCCCGAGCCGGGCCTGGGCGATGGCGAAGCCGCCGCCCTCCTCGCCGATCAGGTTTGTCACCGGCACGCGCGCGTGGTCGAAGACCACCTCGGCGTGACCGCCGTGGTAGTGGTCCTCGTACCCGAACACCTGCATGGCCCGCTTCACCGTGACTCCGGGGGTGTCGCGCGGCACGAGCACCATGGACTGCTGGCGGCGGATGTCCTCGCCGTCCGGGTCCGTCTTGCCCATCACGATGAAGATCTGGCAGTCCGGGTTCATCGCGCCGGAGATGTACCACTTGCGGCCGGTGATGACGTACTCGTCGCCGTCCCGCTCGATGTGCGTGGTGATGTTGGTGGCGTCCGAGGAGGCCACCTCCGGCTCGGTCATCGCGAACGCGGAGCGGATCTCACCCGCCAGCAGCGGCTCCAGCCACTGCTTCTTCTGCCGCTCGTCGCCGAACTGGTGCAGCACCTCCATGTTGCCGGTGTCCGGCGCCGCGCAGTTCAGCGCGGTCGGCGCCAGCTGCGGGGAGCGGCCGGTGATCTCGGCCAGCGGGGCGTACTGGAGGTTGGTGAGCCCGGCGCCGTACTCGCTGTCCGGCAGGAACAGGTTCCACAGGCCCTGCCGGCGGGCCTCGGCCTTCAGCTCCTCGACCACGGCCGGGGTGTCCCACGGCGAGGCCAGCGCGGCACGCTGCTCCTCCGCGACCGCCTCGGCCGGGTAGACGTACTCGTCCATGAAGGCGAGCAGCTTGGCGCGCAGCTCCTGGGTGCGCCCGTCGAACGCGAAGTCCATGTCCCGTCAGCCTTCCTGAAGAGTGGTCAGACCGTGCTGGATGAAGACCGGCACCAGATCGCCGATGCGGTCGAAGCCGCGGCCGACCGTCTGGCCCAGCGTGTAGCGGTAGTGGATGCCCTCCAGGATCACGGCGAGTTTGAACCAGGCGAACGCCGTGTACCAGGAGACCGCGGAGACGTCCCGCCCCGAGCGGGCGGCGTACCGCTCGATCAGCTCGGCGGGGGAGGGGTGCCCGGCGGCGGTGGCGGTGGTGCTGACCGGCGAGTCGGGCAGCCCCAGCGGCTCGCTGTACATCACCAGCAGCCCGAGGTCGGTCAGCGGGTCGCCGAGGGTCGACATCTCCCAGTCGAGGATCGCCCTGATCCGGTCGTCGTCGCCGATCAGGACGTTGTCCAGCCGGTAGTCGCCGTGCACGACGGTCGCCGCGGGGGAGACGGGCAGCGCCCGGCCGAGCGCGGCGTGCAGCTCGTCGATGCCGGCCAGGTCGCGGTTGCGGGAGGCGTCCAGCTGCTTGCCCCAGCGGCGCAGCTGACGGTCCAGGAAGCCCTCGGGCCGCCCGAAGTCACCGAGGCCCACCGCCTCGGGGTCCACCGAGTGCAGCTCCACCAGCGTGTCCACCAGGGCCAGCACCGCGCCGCGGGTGCGCTCGGGGCCCAGCGGGGCCAGCTGCTCGGCGGTGCGGTACGGAGTGCCGGGCACGAACTCCATGACGTAGAACGGCGCCCCCAGCACCTCCTCGTCCTCGCACAGCAGCACCGGGGCGGGCACCGGCACGTCCGTCGGGTGCAGCGCGCTGATCACGCGGTGCTCGCGCTTCATGTCGTGCGCGGTGGCCAGCACATGGCCGAGCGGGGGGCGGCGTACGACCCACTTCGAGGAGCCGTCCGAGACCTCGTAGGTCAGGTTCGACCGTCCGCCCTCGATCAGCCGGCCGGTCAGAGGGCCCCGCGCGAGCCCGGGCCGCTCGCGCTCCAGCAGACCGCGCAGCCGGTCCAGGTCGAGTCCAGGCGGGTGGTCGGCAGCCATCGTCGCTCCTACGTGCGTGTGAACGGGACGGCACTCATCATGCCGACCGGTCGGTATGCCGTCCAGTGCGGGGAGCGAACGTGATGGGAACCACGATAGGCCGACGGCTCCCGGCGCAGTAGCGCGAGGAGCCGTCCGGAGGTGCTTTTCGGCCGGTCAGGGGCCGGTCCACGGCGGTCGGAACCGGTTCAGTGGTCGTCCCAGTGGCCGTCGTGGGCGGCGTGGCGGTGGCCGTCGTGCAGATAGTCGACGTGGTCGCCGTGCAGGACGCTGGCGTGGCCGCAGTCCTCGCCGTGCCGGTGGTCGTGGCCCTCGTGGGGGGTGTGGCCGGCCGCTTCGCATTCGTCCCAGTGGCCGCCGTGCTCGCGGTGGAGGTGGCCGTTGTGGGCGTAGTCGACGTGGTCGCCGTGCGGGACCGGCGTGTGGCCGCAGTCCTGGCCGTGGGTGTGGGCGTGGCTGGCGTGTTCCTGGTGTGGGGTGGTCATGCTGCCGACCTTCGGGTTGGGGGTGGGCAAACGGGAGCATATCGGGCGGCTCGGTTGTGTGCCCGTCTTCTGGAGACCGGGTGTCCAGAAGACGGGCGCCCAGAACCCGCGCGCCCGGAACCCGCGCGCCCGGAACCCCGCCCCGGCGCCCGGAACCCCGGCCCCCAGCGCTCCCGCGCCCACAGCCCCCGTCTAGATCACCAGCGCCGCCCCGCACACCGCCAGCCCCACCACGCACAGCGTCGCGGCCGCGGCCTGGGGGGAGGTCAGTGTCCGGGGGCGGCCGGGAGCCGACAGGGCGCGGATGCGGCGGTGGGCGACCAGCAGGAAGCCCAGCCACAGCAGACCGCACAGGGCGCAGGCGAGGGCGGCGGACGCCGGGACGCCACCGTGCAGCGCCGTCCGTACGGCGAGCACGGCGGCGACGGTGGACGCCAGCGTCGTACGCCGCCACGCCAGCCGGGTCCGCTCGGGCTGCAACCCCGGGTCCCGCTCGGCGACGGGCGGCCCGCTCACCCCTCCCACCCGACGAGCACCACGACCACCATCGCCAGCGCCACGACCGCCACGACCAGGCTCAGCAGCGCCGGGAAGCGGGAGGCCGGCAGGTCCTCGCCCCGCCGCATCGCCCGCTCGCAGCGCACCCAGTGGTTCACCGCCCGCAGCGAGCACAGCACCCCGGCCCCGAGGAGCGCCAGCGCCAGTCCGACGCGCCAGCCCCAGCGCAGGTCCGGCAGGAACTGGTCCACCGCGAAACCGCCGCCGATCAGGGCGAGGGCGGTGCGCAGCCAGGCGAGGAAGGTGCGTTCGTTGGCCAGCGAGAAGCGGTAGTCGGGGGTGTCGCCCTCCGCGCGGATCCGCTCGGGTGCGAACCACATCCGGACGTTGCGCACGAGTTCGATCACACAGCCGACCTTAGTGGTGGGCGATGAGCCGCTCGTACGCCGCGAGGCCGTCCGGGACCCATTCCCACTCCGGCAGCCGTGCGCGCAGTTCGTCGTCCGTGAGGAAGGTGTGCCAGGCGACCTCCTCGGGCTGCGGGTGCACCGGCAGGTCGCAGCGGACCTCGTAGACGGCCGACCACCAGCTGTGGCCGCGCCCGTCGTCGTAGAGGAACTTGAAGAGGAACCGCGGCTTCGGCAGGCCGGTCACGCCGAGTTCCTCCTCGGCCTCCCGCAGGGCCGCGTCGTCGTAGGACTCGCCGGCGCCCACGACTCCGCCGACGAACATGTCGTAGAGGGAGGGGTAGACCAGCTTGTCCGAGGTGCGGCGGTGGACGAAGACGCGGTCGTGCGCGTCCCTGGCCTGGATGAAGACGCAGCGGTGGCGGAGCCCGCCGGCGTAGACCTCGCGGCGGGGGAGCCGGCCGATGACCTGGTCGTTCTCGTCGACTACGTCGAGGATCTCGTCTGCGCTCATGGGGGGCATCCAAGCAGACGGGGGTCTGTGTGGCGCCCAGGGTTCCCCTGGGTTCCCCCGGTGGCCCGCCTCACCGGTGTCTGCGTCAGCTGGTCCGCACGGCCACCCGTGCCGGTGCCGCCGTCACTCCCTTGGGCATCGCCGGGTGCATGCCCAGCAGGACGATGCCCATCACCACGGCCGTCAGGGCGGTGGCCTGCCAGGCGACGGCGCCCGTGTCGGTGCGGAGGCGGTCGCCGAGGAAGCCGACGCCGCAGATGATGCCGGCGAGCGGCTGGGCGGCGGTGAGCGCGGGCAGGGAGGCGCGCAGGGACGCGGTCTCGAACGCGCTCTGGACCAGGAGCAGCCCGGTGACGCCGAGCGCCAGGACGGCGTACGGCTGCCAGCCGGTCAGCAGCTCGGCGAAGCCGCCGGCCGAGAAGCGCTCCCCGCTGACGCGGGTGAGGGCGTCCTGGACGCCGTAGAGGAGCCCGGCGGCGAGGGCGAGCAGGGTCGGGGCCGCGCCGAGGCGGCTGCGCTTGGCGTACGCGGTGAGCAGCAGGGCGAGGCCGGTCATCGCGCCGATGATCAGCCAGGGGCGCAGCGGGTCGGCGACGGCCGTGCCGCCGCGCGGCTCCCCGGCGACGATGAACGCGGTGACGCCGCCCGCGAGCAGCGCCAGGCCGGCCCAGCCCTGGCGGCCCAGGGGCTGCCGGGTCTGCCGGCGGGACAGGGCGAGGGCGAAGAGCAGGTTGGTCGCCAGCAGCGGCTCGACGAGGGAGATCTCGCCCTGGCCGAGGGCGGCGGCGCCCAGGCCCATGCCGACGATCATCAGTGCGATGCCGGCCAGCCAGCGCGGCACCCGCATCAGGTCGAGCAGCAGCCGCGGGGAGAGGAAGTCACCGCGCGGCGCGTGCTGGGCCGCGTTCTGCTGGAGGACGAACCCGAACCCCAGACAGCAGGCGGCACCGACGGCGAGAAGCAGAACCAGAACCGACACGCGCAGTACCTCGGTAGGGTCCCCGGAAGCCGGAGTGCTTCCAGGAGCGCCCGGAGGGACCGGCGGGAACCGGGGCGGGCGCCGTCCACGGGGGCCCGGCCGGGCCCGACGAGGCTCCGGCGGCGGCATGAACGTACGACTCATGGTCAGGGGCGGAACCATGCCGCGCTATGGCGTACGTCACACTCCGACCCCTCGAATGGGGCGGAATCATCCTCACCCGGAAGTCTCGGATGTCACAACTGTCCCTCTGGTTGCATCAGTTGACGCGTGTCACGTACCGGTGGCCACTTGACGATGACCACCGGCTCCGGGTTGGCTGTGTGTGATCGGCCGATGACCAGGCCGACACCCCGCACGACCGCCTTGACATTCCGCACCGTCCGTCTGAGGAAGTCCCCTCGGTGTCACCACCCCCGCCACCCCTGGGCCGCGCCCGCAAGCGTGCTTCCCAGACCTTCGACGCGGCACTCGACGACACCGACCTCGTTGCCGCGCGCGCCGCGCTGTCCCAGGGCCGGTGGCAGGCCGTGCGCTCCCTGCTGGCCCGTACCGGCGACGACTGGGACCGCCGGGGACACCGGATCACCGTGCTCGCGCTGGAGAAGTACACCGCCGCCTGGGCCCGCGAGTGGCGGCTCGCCGAGCCCGAGTCCGCGGACGCCGCCGTCCTGCTCGCGCTGTCCCTGGTGCAGCGCGCGTTGCACGGCAAGGAGAAGCCCGACCACGCCCGTGACGCGTGCCGGGCCGCCGCCGCGCTCGCGCCCGCCGACCCCACCCCCTGGCTCGGTCTGCTGATGCTGGAGCGCGACCAGGGCGGTGACCAGGACGCGGCCCGCCTCTTCGACGAGGTCCGCCATCGGCACGCCGAGCACCACCACGCCCACCACCTGATGGTCGCCCGGCTCGCCGAGGCCCGCGCCGAGGACGGACCCGACCCGCTGCACGAGGTCTACGACTTCGCCAACTGGGCCGTCGAGCAGGCGCCGGCCGACTCCCCGCTGGCGATCCTGCCGGTCGTGGCGCACGCCGAGCGCTACCGCGTGCTGGCCGCCGCGGGCCACGAGAGCCCCGACCCGGCCGCCTCGGGCCACTGGGTCGGCCGCCGCGCCCGCCAGGTGATGAAGGCCGCGTTCGACTGGTGGCTGGAGTGGGAGCACGAGGACCACCCGCGCCGCCTGATCGACCTCAACTTCCTCGCCCACGCCAAGTACTGCGAGGGCCGGGGCGCCGAGGCCGCCGCCCTGTTCCTGCGCATCGGCGAGCACAGCACGCCCCAGCCCTGGTCGTACCCCGACCGTGACCCGCACGCCGCCTTCCACGCCGCGCGCGCCACCGCGCTCGGCACGGGCTGAACCACCCGATCCACTCAGATCCACCCCGCACCACCCCGGACACCCCCACGGCCCGGCCCCCCGAACAGTCCCCCGGTCCCGAAAGGACGCACCCCCGATGACAACGGGCAGTTCGAGAACCACCACCTCCGGCACCACCCCGGGCGCCGCCCCCGGCGAGGGCATCAGCACCTTCAAGGGCCAGGAACGCGCCCTGCGCGCCGGCCGCCTCGGCACCAGCGGCCTGCTGCTGTCCGTCCTCGCGGCCACCGCCCCCCTCATGGTGGTCGCGGGTGTCATGCCCACGGCATTCGCGGTGATGGGCATCGTCGGCCAGCCGCTGCTCTTCGTCGTCCTCGGCGTGACCCTGGTCCTCTTCAGCGTCGGCTACGCCGAGATGAGCCGGCACGTCCACAACGCCGGCGCCTTCTACGCCTACATCTCCCGCGGCCTCGGCGGCACCGCGGGCGCGGGCGCCTCCTTCGTCGCCCTGGTCGCCTACAGCGCCCTCCAGGTCGGCATCTACGGCATCTTCGGCTTCGAGGTCTCCGGCCTGCTCGCCACCTACGCCGAGGTCGAGGTGGCCTGGTGGATACCGGCACTGCTGGCGGTCCTGGTCGTCGGCGCCCTCGGCTGGCTGAAGATCGACGTCAACGCCCGGCTGCTCGGCGTCCTCCTGCTCATCGAGCTCGCCCTGGTCGTGATCTTCGACGTCGCCGCGGTCGCCGACCCCGGCGCGCAGGGCCTGTCGCTGGAGGCGTTCAACCCCGACACCCTCACCGGCGCGGGCGTCGGCACTGCCCTGTGCTTCTGCATCGCCGCCTTCACCGGCTTCGAGCAGGCCCCCGTCTACGCCGAGGAGACCAGCCGCCCGCACATCCTCGTGCCGCGGGTGATGTTCCTCGCCGTCGGCTTCGTCGCCGTCTTCTTCGCCCTGAGCTCGTGGGCGCTGACCGTCGCCGCCGGCCCCGACAAGATCGTGCCCACCGCCCAGGAACAGAGCGCGGGCCTGCTGTTCTTCCTCAGCGAGTCCCGGCTCGGCGGCACCTTCACCGATGTCATGCACGTCCTGTTCGTGACCGGCATGTTCGCCGCGCTGCTCAGCTTCCACAACGTCGTCGCCCGCTACGCCTTCGCCATGGGCCGCGAGGGCCTGCTCCCGGCCGCCTTCGGCCGCACCACCGGCAGCAGCGGCGCCCCCGGCACCGGCTCCCTGCTCCAGACGGTGATCTCCGTCCTGGTCGTCGCGGGCTTCGCGATCGCCGACGACAAGCCGACCGGCGACCCCACCGCACCCGTCCTCCAGCTGTTCACCTGGGGCGGCAACATCGGCGCGCTCGGCGTGATCCTGCTGATGGCCACGGCCTCGTTCTCCGTCGTCGTCTTCTTCGTCCGCCGCGGCGCCGCGGGCGCCCAGGCATGGCGCCTCGCCGCGTCGGCCGTGGCGGGCCTCGCCCTGCTGGTGATCGCCGTCTACACGATCAAGGACGTGGACGTCCTGGTCGGCGCCGGCCCCGGCTCCTCCCTCAGCTGGGTGCTGCCCGGCATCATCGGCCTCGCCCTCGTCGCCGGCCTCGCCCACGGCCTGCTCCTGCGCTCCCGCGCCCCCGAGGCCCACGCCCGCATCGGCCTGGGCAACGAGGCGTTCCAGCTGGAGAAGGCGGCCAAGTCCGCCGACTAGGACCCGCCGTCCCCGCGGCGCCCCGGCCCGGAAGCCGGGCGGGCGCCGACGGACCCGCGACGCCGAGGGCCGGCGCGGGAATGCGGATTACGGAACTCTGACGGGCACCCGCGCATCCCTGGTCCCCCGCAGGCGCGGGTGCTCGAATGAGGACGTGAACCCCGACCGTCCCGAAGACGAGGAACCGCACGGCAGGCCGCTCGGCCGCCGTCTCCTGCTCGGCACCCTCGGCCTGGGCGCCCTCGGCGTCGCCGCCGCGCCCCCGCTCCAACGCGGCCTGGAATCCTTCCTCGGCCACGCGGCCGACAAGGACCCCACCGGCCTGACCCGGCTGCTCCCCAACGGCGGCGGCTTCCGCTACTACTCGGTCGTCACCTCCGTACCCCGCAGGACCGCCCGGGACTACCGCCTCACCGTCGACGGCCTGGTCGACCGCCCCACCACCCTCACCCTCGCCGACCTGCGGGCCATGCCCCAGACCCGGCTGGTGCGCGATGTGCAGTGCGTCACCGGCTGGCGGGTCCCCGAGACCCCCTTCGAGGGCGTGCGCCTGTCCCGGCTGCTGGACGCCGCGGGAGTGCGCCCACAGGCCAGGGCCGTGCGCTTCACCTGCTTCGACGGCGCGTACAGCGAGAGCCTCACCCTGGAGCAGGCCCGCCGCGCCGACGTCCTGGTCGCCCTGCGCCTGCGGGACGAGGACCTGGGCCACAGCCACGGCGGTCCGGTCCGCCTCTACGTGGCCCCCATGTACTTCTACAAGTCCGCCAAGTGGCTGTCCGGCATCACGCTCACCGAGGACGTGCGCCCCGGCTACTGGGAGAGGCGGGGCTACGACATCGACGCCTGGGTCGGCCGCTCGAACGGACGGGACGATGAGCCCACGACCTGAGCCGCGCCCCCCGTCCTCGAGGCTCCCGCGCTTCACCCCCGCCGCCCGCTGGGTGCACCGCACGACCGCCGTGCTGATGGGCGCCTGCGTGCTGACCGCGGCCTGCCTCTACCTCCCCGAGCTCGCCCAGCTCGTCGGCCGCCGCGACCTGGTGGTCCGCGTCCACGAGTGGACCGGCCTCGCCCTGCCGCTGCCCGTCCTCGTCGGCCTCGCCTCCCGCGCCCTGCGCGCCGACCTGCGCCACCTCGACCGCTTCGGCCCGCACGACCGCACCTGGCTGCGCGCCGTCCTGCGCCGCGACCGACGGCCCGCCGCGCGCCCGGCGGGCAAGTTCAACGCCGGGCAGAAGATCTACGCCGCCTGGATCGCCGGCGCCACCCTGGTGATGCTCGGCACCGGTCTGCTGATGTGGTTCACCGACCTCACGCCCCTGCGCTGGCGCACCGGCGCGACCTTCGTCCACGACTGGCTCGCCCTCACCATGGGCGTCGTCCTCGCCGGGCACATCGGCATGGCGCTCGCCGACCCGGAGGCGCGCCGCGGCCTGCGCACGGGGTCGGTGAGCCGTGCGTGGGCGGAGCGCGAGCATCCGCTGTGGCGGCCGTGACCGGGGCATGAGAAGGCCGCCGGACCCCCGACGGGAGGTCCGGCGGCTTCTCCGCCGGGGCCGCTGTCCGACCGCCGCTAGATGACCAGCGACAGCAGCAGCACCACACCACCGGCGACCACGGAGATGATCGTCTCCATCAGCGACCAGGTCTTGATGGTCTGCCCGACCTTCAGGCCGAAGTACTCCTTCACCAGCCAGAAGCCGGCGTCGTTGACATGGCTGAAGAAGAGGGAGCCGGCGCCGATGGCGAGGACCAGCAGGGCCGCGTGGGTCGTCGACATGTCGGCCGCGAGCGGGGCGACCAGACCGGCCGCGGAGACGGTCGCCACCGTCGCCGAGCCGGTGGCCAGCCGGATCGCCACGGCGATCAGCCAGGCCAGCAGCAGCGCCGGGATGGACCAGTCCTCGGAGATCTCCAGGACCATCTGGCCGACACCGGAGTCGATCAGCGTCTGCTTGAAGCCGCCGCCCGCGCCGACGATCAGCAGGATGCCCGCGATGGGCGCGAGACCCTTCTCCACCGCCTGCGACAGCCGCTCCTTGCCGAACCCGGCGGGCCGGCCCAGCGTGAAGAAACCGACGAGCACCGCGGCGAGCAGCGCGATCAGCGGCGAGCCGACGACGTCGAAGACCCGTTGCACCGTCTTCTCGGGGTCGTCCACCACGATGTCCACCAGCGCCTTGGACAGCATCAGCACGACCGGCAGCAGGATGGTCGCCAGCGTCGCCCCGAAGCCGGGGCGCTTGTCCAGGTCCTCGGACGGCCGCTGCGGCAGCATGCCGTCCGGCGCCGGGACGTCCACCCAGCGCGCGGCGAACCGGGAGAACAGCGGACCGGCGATGATCACGGTCGGGATGGCGACCAGCACACCGAGCGCCAGCGTGACCCCGAGGTTGGCCTGCACCGCGTCGATCGCGACCAGCGGACCGGGGTGCGGCGGCACCAGACCGTGCATCACCGACAGACCGGCCAGCGCCGGGATACCGATGCGCATCAGCGAGTAGTTGCCGCGCTTGGCGACCATCAGCACGACCGGGATCAGCAGCACCACACCGACCTCGAAGAACAGCGGCAGACCGATCACCGAGGCGATCAGCACCATCGCCCACGGCATCGACCGCCCGCTCGCCCTCGCCAGGATCGTGTCGACGATCTGGTCGGCGCCTCCGGAGTCGGCCAGCAGCTTGCCCAGGATCGCGCCCAGAGCGATCAGCACACCCACACCGGCGACCGTCGAGCCGAGCCCCGTGGTGAAGCTGGCGATCGCCTTGTCGAGCGGCGCCCCGGCGAACGCGCCCAGCGCGAGCGACCCGACGGTCAGCGCGAGGAACGCATGGAGCTTGAACTTGGTGATGAGCAGGACGATGACGGCGATACCCGCCAGGACCGCGATGCCCAGCTGGCCATGACCGGCCGAGGTGATCGGCTCGACAGGGTCCGCTGCCAGCATCTCGACGCTGAGTCTGGTCACGGGAACTTCCCTTGCAGATACGGGGACGGGGGAGGGGTATTACGGGGGACGTAGAACGTCGGGGGACCTACGGACGCGGAAGGGGCCTGTGACTTACGGCGCCGGGTCGGCGAGCGCGCTCAGCGCCCGGACGGCCCGCTCGGTGATCTCCTCGGGGCTGCCGGAGACGTCGACGGCGACACCGGCCTCGTCCGCCTCCAGGGGCTGGAGCGTGGCGAACTGCGAGTCGAGCAGCGCGGTCGGCATGAAGTGGCCCTTGCGCTGCGCCATGCGCTCCTCGATCAGCGCCCGGTCGCCCGTGAGGTGCACGAACACGACACCGGGGGCGGCCGCCCTGAGCCGGTCGCGGTAGGACCGCTTCAGCGCGGAGCTGCTGACCACCCCGCCGAGCCCGGCCCGGCCGTGGGCCCAGGCGCCGATGGCGTCGAGCCAGGGCCACCTGTCGTCGTCGTCGAGCGGGACACCGGCCGACATCTTGTCGATGTTGGCCTGCGGGTGGAAGTCGTCGCCCTCGGCATAGGGGACGCCGAGCCGGGCGGCGAGCAGGGGACCGATCGTGGTCTTGCCCGTTCCGGCGACGCCCATCACCACGACGACGTGGGGGGTACGCATCACTGCCTCGCTGTCTTCCTCGACACGAGACGTCGACTTCCGACGTCTGACGTCGCCCTACTGAAACCTAATAGGTACGACGAATTCAAGACGCTGTGACAAATAAGTCTGACTTTTTGTTCCCGTAGCGGGCCTCGTACCCTGTGTGCATGACCACACCGGGCCGCGGGCTGCACGGCCGTGTACTGGACACCCTCGGCCCCGAGATCACCGCGGGCGACTACCCGCCGGGCAGCGTGCTGCGCACCGACGAGCTGGCCCAGCGCTTCGACGTCTCCCGCTCGGTGATGCGCGAGGCGGTCCGCGTCCTGGAGTCGATGCACCTGGTGGAGTCCCGCCGCCGGGTGGGTGTGACCGTGCTCCCCGAGTGCGAGTGGAACGTCTACGACCCGCAGGTCATCCGCTGGCGTCTGGCCGGCGCCGACCGCCCGCGCCAGCTGCGCTCGCTCACGGTCCTGCGCTCCGCCGTGGAACCCGTCGCCGCGCGCCTGGCCGCCGTCAACGCCACGGCACAGCAGTGCGCCGAACTCACCGAGTGCGCCCTCGGGATGGTCGCCCACTCACGCGGCCATCAGCTGGAGGGCTATCTGATCCACGACGTGGCCTTCCACCGCGTGATCCTCAGCGCCTCCGGCAACGAGATGTTCGCCCGGCTCGGGGACGTCGTCGCCGAGGTCCTGGCCGGCCGCACCCATCACGAGGTGATGTTCGAGGACCCCGACCCCGCGGCCGTCACCCTCCACGTCCAGCTCGCCGAGGCCGTACGCGAACGGGACGCCGACCGCGCGGAGGAACTCACCCGCGAGATCACCGTCGGCGCCCTCCAGGAACTGGACATCCTGGCGCCCTGACCCCTCGGTCGGGGCCTCGCCCGACTCAGTCGAGGAAGTCGCCGTCGAGGTACACCCACGCCCCGTCGACCCGCTCGAACCGGCTGCGCTCATGCAGCGAGCCACCCCGGTACGACGCCCGGAAGGTCACCGTCCCGGTGGTGTGGAAGGCCGAGCCCGCTTCGGTTCCCAGGATCTCCAGGCCGGTCCACCGCATCCCCGGATCGAGGTCGAGCCGCCCGGGCCGCGTCCGCGGATGCCAGGTCCGCAGCAGATAGCCCGCGTCCTGCCGGACGAAGGCGCAGTAGCGCGAGCGCATCAGCGCCTCGGCGGTCGGCGCCGCCGCGGCACCGCTGTGGAAGCGGCCGCAGCAGGCGTCGTACGACTCGGGCAGCCCGCACGGACAGGCGCGCACCGTCATGGCCGAAATCCTCCGCAAAAGCAGAAGACCCCTGATCGACAGGGGTCTCAGCTGGTGTCCGAGGGGGGACTTGAACCCCCACGCCCGATAAAGGGCACTAGCACCTCAAGCTAGCGCGTCTGCCATTCCGCCACCCGGACAAGGTGTCTGTCGTGCGGGGTTTCCCCCGCGGCGACGACGTAAACATTACCAGGCTTTCGGGGGTGGCCGATCACAGGCGGGAGTGAGCGCGCTCACGGGTCCCCGTCGCGTGAACGGCGTGTGTCGGGCCGGGACCGGTCTTGGGGAGCCGCCGGGGGAGGGGGAGGATGAGGGGGACCACCAGCGGCGACAGCGGGAGGAATCAGCGTGAGCCAGACGGGCAAGGCCGGCGGCGTCACCGGCGAGGACGAGGTCGTCGACCTCTGCCGCGAGCTGATCCGGATCGACACCAGCAACTACGGCGACCACTCCGGGCCGGGTGAGCGCGCGGCGGCGGAGTACGTCGCCGAGAAGCTCGCCGAGGTCGGCCTCGAACCGAAGATCATCGAGTCCCACAAGGGGCGCGCCTCCACGGTCGCCCGGATCGAGGGCGAGGACCCCTCCCGGCCGGCCCTGCTCATCCACGGCCACACCGACGTCGTACCGGCCAACGCCGACGACTGGACCCACCACCCGTTCTCCGGCGAGATCGCCGACGGGTGCGTGTGGGGGCGCGGGGCCGTCGACATGAAGGACATGGACGCGATGACCCTGGCGGTCGTCCGCGACCGGCTG
This sequence comes from Streptomyces sp. enrichment culture, assembly GCF_964272895.1. Taxonomy (GTDB): domain Bacteria; phylum Actinomycetota; class Actinomycetes; order Streptomycetales; family Streptomycetaceae; genus Streptomyces. The sequence goes on along the minus strand of NZ_OZ186832.1, from coordinate 1,500,740 downwards.
CGCAGCGGCCGCAAGCCCCCGCGCGACATCGTCCTCGCCTTCCTCGCCGACGAGGAGGCGGGCGGCACGTACGGCGCCCGCTACCTCGTCGACAAGCACCCCGACCTGTTCGAGGGCGTCACCGAGGCGATCGGCGAGGTCGGCGGCTTCTCCTTCACCGTCAACGAGAAGCTGCGGCTCTACCTGGTCGAGACCGCCCAGAAGGGCATGCACTGGATGCGGCTCACCGTGGACGGCACCGCCGGGCACGGCTCGATGACCAACGACGACAACGCCATCACCGAGCTGTGCGAGGCCGTCGGCCGCCTCGGCCGCCACACGTGGCCGGTACGGGTCACCAAGACCGTACGGTCCTTCCTGGACGAACTCTCCGACGCGCTCGGCACCGAGCTGGACCCCGAGAACATGGACGAGACCCTCGCCAAGCTCGGCGGCATCGCCAAGATGATCGGCGCCACGCTCAGGAACTCGGCCGCCCCGACCATGCTCGGCGCCGGCTACAAGGTCAACGTCATCCCCGGCCAGGCCACCGCGCACGTCGACGGCCGCTTCCTGCCCGGCTACGAGGAGGAGTTCCTCGCCGACCTCGACCGCATCCTCGGCCCGCGCGTGCGGCGCGAGGACGTGCACGGCGACAAGGCGCTGGAGACCGACTTCGACGGCAAGCTCGTCGACGCCATGCAGACCGCGCTGAGCGCCGAGGACCCCATCGCGCGCGCCGTGCCGTACATGCTCTCCGGCGGCACCGACGCCAAGTCCTTCGACGACCTCGGCATCCGCTGCTTCGGCTTCGCGCCGCTGCAGCTGCCGCCGGAGCTGGACTTCGCCGGGATGTTCCACGGCGTGGACGAGCGGGTGCCGGTGGAGGGGCTGAAGTTCGGCGTACGGGTGCTCGACCGGTTCCTCGACGCGTCCTGAATCGCCCACTGAAACGACACTTCAGTATTCGGCCGCGCGTGCGGAGATGACCGGGAAGAGTGAACGCACTCATCAGGTCGTAGCCCTAATCAGCCCTTCTCGTTACTGGTGTTGCGATCCGAGGTTGGGATCGCATTGCCAACAAGGAGGAATAATGATCAAGAAGGTCGTCGCTGCTGCGGCTGCCACTGGTGGGCTGGTTCTCGCGGGCGCGGGCCTGGCCGTTGCCGACGCGGGTGCCCAGGGTGCCGCCGTGCACTCCCCGGGTGTCGCGTCCGGCAATGTCGTTCAGGTGCCGGTGCACATCCCGGTGAACGTCTGCGGCAACACGGTCAACGTGATCGGCCTGCTGAACCCCGCCTTCGGCAACACCTGCGTCAACGACTGACGCCCACCTGCTGAGGGGCGTCCCACACCCCCGTCGGCCCCGGAGCGCGCGCCATGCGCTCCGGGGCCGACCGGTCTTTGCCGCGTCTTTTTCACGAAAGCGTCTTTCACGAAAGGCAGGGATCCGTATATGCGACAGGCCACCCGCAAGGGCCTCCTGACCGTGGCGGCGGCCACCGGCGTGATCGCCGCCGCGGGCGCGCAGGCGCACGCCGCCTCCGGGGCGAGCGGCTCCGCGTCCGACTCGCCCGGCGTGGCGTCGGGCAACTCGGCGCAGGCACCGGTCAGCGTGCCGGTCAACGTCTGCGGCAACACCGTCAGCGTCGTCGGCGCGCTGAACCCGGCGTACGGCAACTCGTGCACCAACAACAGCGGCCCGTCCGGCGGCGGCTCCGGCGGCTCCGGCGGCGGATCGCAGTCCGGCGGCTCCGGCGCCGAGGGCAGCACCGGTGACTCGCCGGGCGTCGGCTCCGGCAACCACGTCCAGGCGCCCGTCGACGCGCCGGTCAACGCCTGCGGCAACAGCGTGAACGTCGTCGGCGTCGGCAACCCGGCGTTCGGCAACGACTGCGGCAACGCGCACACCCCGCCGCAGGACGACGGCGGTTACGGCACGCCGCCCGACGACGGGTACGGCACGCCGCCCGGCCCGGGCACGTCCCACCCGCCCGTCGACCGCAATGTGCCGCCGGCCCCGCCGTCGACCGGCGAACAGCCGCCGGCCTCCGGCGAGCGCCCGACGGTCCCCGGCGACCGCACCCCGGACGGCCGGCCGACCGTCAACCAGCCTGCGGCCCACTCGGTTCCGCAGCAGCCCCGGGGGCTCGACCAGCTGGCCTCCACCGGCAGCGAACTGCCCGTCGGCGCGGCCGCCGCGCTGGGGGCCGGAGCCGTGCTCGGCGGCGCCGTCCTCTACCGCAGGGCGCGCAGGTCGGCGTAACACACATCACATCTCTCACAGACGGAGCGGGCCCCGCGTGATGCGGGGCCCGCTCCGTTTCCGCCTTTTTCCGCTCACCAGGTGGCGCGAACCTGGCGGATGATCCGCCGCCGCAACCGCACCCTGCGGCTGCCGTCGCGCATCAGGCTCAGGCGGTACAACTCCCAGTGTCCGTACTCGGCATGGTCCGTCAGCAGACGTGCCGCCTCCTTGCGGGAGACCCCGCGCGGCACGTACACGTCGACAAATTCGTATTCCGGCATCGCATCTATTGTGCGGGCTGGGGCCAGGTACGGATAGCGTCTGCACTATGTCTGATGCTGCGCAGCCCACCGCTGCCGAGGTACGCGCCGCCGCCGAGGCGGTCAAGACCGCGCTCGACCGCCACCTGGCCGCGGTCGAACGCCGGTCGGGGGACGAGGACCCGGCCGTCTACGAGGCGTTCAACCAGCTGGCCGCGGCCGCAGAGGTGTACGACGAACTGCTCTACGACCGCTACGACGAGGTCACGCCCTTCGAGATCCCCGGCGCCGACTCCGCACCGCCCTACAAGGGCCCCGAGGAGCCGAACGCCCTGAGCGTGCTGATCCGCCGCGACTACGCCGTGGTGGAGCCGCAGCGGCTGCTGGCCCAGGCCGAGCGGGTCGAGGCGGCGGACCACGACGACGCGGAGGCCGCGGGCACGGTGCCGGGCGCGCTGAGCATCCTGTTCGGCGAGTACGAACCCGACGAGATCGCCAGCCGGCACAAGGAGTTCGGCCTGGAGGAGGGCGACTCCACCCTCTGGCTGACCGCCGCCGACGAGCCGGCCGAGCCGGGGGAGTGGCTGGAGACGCCGTTCGACCACGTCGACCCGCAGCGGGTGATCTGCCGCTTCGACGTCAGCGCCGTCTTCGACGACGAGTCCGAGGACGACGATCCCGACGACGAGGTGCTCGACGAGGTCGAGGACCTGGAGGACGGGGCCGACGAGATCGAGGACATCGACGACGTGGACGAGGTCGACGAGGTCGGCGACTACGACTATGACGCCGACGAGGAGTTGGAGCGGCTGGACGCCGAACGCTGACAGCGGCGGTCGCGGGGATCGCTCGGCCCCGTGACCGCCGCCGTCGTCAGGTGTGCGGCGGGTCTCAGTCCCGCGCCGCCGCCTGGGTGGCCAGGAGCACCGGCAGCCGGGTCGTGCGCGGCTTGGCCGGCACCTCGGCGACCGCGCGGGGGAGGGCCTGCTCCACGCCGTGGACCACGGACAGATGACGCTCGGCCCGGCCGAACGCCGTGTACACCCACGGCCGGTTCAGGGCCTGCGCGGCGTCGCCGGGCAGCACCACGACCGCCGCGGGCCAGCGGCCGCCGACCGCCTGGTGCGCGGTCAGCGCCCAGCCGTGCCGCACGGTCTGCTCCACCCGCTCCCTCGGCACGACGACCGCCTCGCCCGCACAGGACAGATGCAGCCCGTCGGCGTCGGCCTTGACGACGTGACCCGGCAGGGTGCGGCCCGGCACGGGGGAGTAGGCGACCCGGTCGCCGGGGTCGAAGCCGCCGAACCGGCCGGGGCCGGGGTTGAGCCGTTCCTTGAGCGCGGCGTTGAGCGCACGGGTGCCCGCGGCGCCGCCATGGCCCGGCGTGATCACCACCGTCTGCTCGGCGGGCACGCCGATCGCGCGCGGCACGGAGTCCGCGACCAGCTGCACCGTGCGGTGCACGGCCTCGCCCGCGTCCCGCACCGGCACGATGACGATCTCCTTGCCGGGCGCCTCGACCTGATTCAGCTCACCGATGCCGATGCCCGACACCAACTCGCCCAGCGGGCCCGGGTCGGGGCGGCGCGAGGCGACCTGCGGGCAGACCCGGGCGCCCAGCAGATCGGCGAACACCCGCCCCGGCCCCGCGGACCACAGCACGCCCGGATCACCGGCCAGCACCAGACGGGCCCCGTCCGGCAGCGACTCGGTCAGCAGCGCCGCCGTCTCCACGTCCAGCTGCGGCGCGTCGAGCACGACGAGCAGATCCAGATCCAACGCCCCGTCCGCGTCCCGGCCCGGTCCCTCGCCGCCGGACAGCAGCCCGGCGAGCGTGCAGACACCGGGACCGTCGGGAGCGGGGCGAGAGCCCTCGGCTCCGGCGGCCTCCAGCAGTGCGGCGAAGCGGGCGCGGCCGACGGGGCTGTGGGTGGCCGCCCAGGCGCGCAGGCCCAGCCCGTGGGCCGCGCGCAGCAGGACCGCCGGTTCGGCGCGGGACGCCTCGCCGCCGGTGTGCAGCACCAGCGCGTGCCCCGCCACCGCGCGGATCAGCTCGGCGGCGGAGCCCCGCGCCGCCGCGGCGGCCTCCTCCCACGCCTCGGCCGAACCGTCCTGCTTCGGCGCGGAGTTGATCAGCCGCGCCAGCCCGTCGGCAAGGCTCTCCTCCGCGAGCGCGTACCGCTCCAGGCCGACGAGCACCCGCACCGGGCGGTTCTCCTCGTCGCCCTCCTCGACCTCGGCCGGGGCGGCGCCGGGCTCGTCCAGGGCGTCCTGGAAGGCCAGGGCCTCGCCCTCCGCGAGGGCGCTCTGCACGGCCGCGTCCGGATCGGGCACGCCCCGCTGGGCCAGCGCCGCGGTCAGGGCGGGCAGCTCCAGGGCGGTGTGCCCGGCGAGCGCGGCCTGCTCCAGCAGCCAGCCCGTCAGCGCCCGGCCGCGCCGCTCGTCGTCCGGCCCGCACTTTGCGCCGAGCAGCGCGCGGGCGAACCCGTCGGCCTGCTCCGGCCGCACCCCGGCGACCCGCAGCAACTGCCAGGGGTCCGCGCGCAGCGACTCCTGGGCGGCCTCCCCGAGCACTGCCGCGACCTGGACGGCCAGCGCCTGCGGCGCCCCGCCCTCGCGCAGGACGCCCCGCACGCCCTCGACCGTCTCCGCCGCGGGCGCCGCCGCCGCGGGCTCGGGCGGGGCGGGCACCGGCTGCGGTCGCCGTACCGGTTCGGGCACCGCGGGCCGACGCGGCGGCTCGGGCTCGCCGAACACCCCGGCCGGGGGCTTGGCGCCGCTCTCCACCGCGCGCACGGCGGCGAGCAGATCGGCCGCCTTGCCGCTCAGCTTCGCCCCCGCGTCGACCGGCCCCTGCCTGGCCTGCTTCCGCCGCTCGATCCGCTCCCGCTCCAGCCGCTGCGCCGCCAGCTCGGCCTCTGCCTCGGACAGCTGCCCCGCGCCCTCACCGACAGAACCGTCCCCCGCGGAGACGCCGTCGGCGGACGGCCCTTCCACGCCGTCCCCGGCCACGCCGTCCCCCTCGGCCGCCTCTCCGACGGGCTCACCGGCCTCGCCCGCGGTCTCCCCGGCCATGCCGTCCCCTTCGGCCGCCTCTCCGACGGGCTCACCGGCCTCGCCCGCGGCCTCCCCGGACGCGCTCCCCGCGCCCTCGGCGGCCGCCTCGGCACCGTCCTCGGCCGTGTCCGAGACCTCCGCAGCCACCTCGGCCCCCGCCGCCGCGGCGGATGGCGTCTCCGGCGCGGTGTCCTCGGTGGTCTCCGGCTCCGTGCTCACAGCGTGCTCCAGTCGTGATCGGGATAGCGGTGCACGGGCGCCGACACATCGTCCAGCGCCCGGCAGATCTCGTCAGGAAGACTAAGCGCCTCCACTGACAACGCCGCCGTGAGCTGCTGCGCGTTGCGCGCGCCGACGATCGGCGCGGCCACTCCGGGCCGGTCCCGCACCCACGCCAGGGCCACCTGGAGCGGGGTCACCGCGAGCCCGTCCGCCGCCGTGCTCACCGCGTCCACGATCCGGCTCGCGGTGTCGTCGAGATACGGCTCGACGAACGGGGCCAGATGCTCCGAGGCCCCCCGCGAGTCCGGCGGCACGGCCTCGCCCCGGTACTTGCCGGTGAGCACCCCGCGCCCGAGCGGCGAGGAGGGCAGCAGCCCGATGCCCAGGTCCAGCGCGGCCGGCAGCACCTCGCGCTCCACTCCGCGCTGGAGCAGGGAGTACTCCATCTGCGTACTGGCCAGCCGGGTCCGCGCCCCCGGCGCCGCCAGCTGCCAGGTCGCCGCCTTGGCGAGCTGCCAGCCGCAGAAGTTGGACACGCCCGCGTAGCGCGCGCGTCCGCTGGCGACCGCGAGGTCGAGGGCCTGGAGGGTCTCCTCCAGCGGGGTGGAGGGGTCGTAGGCGTGGACGTGCCACACGTCGACGTAGTCCGTGCCGAGCCGGGCGAGCGAGGCGTCCAGCGCGGCGAGCAGATGACCGCGGGAGCCGTCGAACCGCCGGTCCGGATCCGGCACGCTGCCCGCCTTGGTGGAGATCACCAGATCCCGGCGCGGCACCAGCCCTTCTATGAGGCGCCCGAGCAGGTACTCCGCCTCCCCGTCGCCGTACACGTCCGCGGTGTCGACGAGGGTCCCGCCCGCCTCCCAGAACGTCTTCAAGAGGTCCGCCGCGTCATGCTCGTCGGTGTCCCTGCCCCAGGTCAGGGTGCCGAGACCGATACGGGACACACGCAGGCCGGTGCGGCCGAGATGCCTCTGCTCCATGAACGCCGAGATTACTGGCCAGAACCTGTCGCGTGGGTGCCTGTGGACAACCGGTCCCCGGCGATCGCGGCGGCGCCCCGGCGGTCGTGGCGCACCCCTGCCCCGGTGGGCACCGGTCCGCTAGTGTCTCCGGCACACGGACGTTACTGATCAGTAAGGGGATCTGGCATGCAGCTCGGGATCAACCTCGGCTACTGGGGTGCCGGAATGGACGCCGACAACCTCGCCGTCGCCCAGGAGGCCGACCGCCTCGGCTACGCCGTCTGCTGGGCCGCCGAGGCATACGGCTCGGACGCCGCCACCGTGCTCACCTGGGTCGCCGCGCAGACCGAGCGGATCGACGTCGGCTCGGCCATCTTCCAGATCCCGGCCCGCCAGCCCGCGATGACCGCGATGACCGCCGCCACCCTCGACTCCCTGTCCGGCGGCCGCTTCCGCCTCGGCCTCGGCGTCTCCGGACCGCAGGTCTCCGAGGGCTGGTACGGCGTCAAGTTCGACAAGCCGCTGGCCCGCACCCGCGAGTACGTCGAGATCGTCCGCAAGGCCATGACCCGCGAGCGGCTGTCGTACGAGGGCGAGCACTGGACGCTGCCGCTGCCCGGCGGCCCCGGCAAGCCGATCAAGCTGACCGTGCACCCGCAGCGCGAGCACATCCCGCTCTACATCGCCGCGATCGGCCCCAAGAACCTGGAGCAGACCGGCGAGATCGCCGACGGCGCCCTGCTGATCTTCCCCTCCGCCGACCACCTGGAGGAGACCGCGATCCGCCATCTGCGCGCCGGACGCGAGAAGGCCGGCAAGACCCTCGACGGCTTCGACGTCTGCCCGACGCTGCCCCTCGCCGTCGGCGAGGACAAGGACGTGCCCGCGCTCGCCGACGCCTTCCGCCCCTACACGGCCCTCTACGTCGGCGGCATGGGCAGCCGCAAGCAGAACTTCTACAACCAGCTCGCCCGGCGCATGGGCTACGAGCAGGCCGCCGCCGAGATCCAGGACAAGTACCTCTCCGGCGACAAGCAGGGCGCCGCGGCCGCCGTACCGCACGAGCTGATCGACCGGACCACGCTGCTCGGCTCCGTCGACCGCATCGCCGACCGGATGAGGGCCTACGCGGCCGCCGGCGTCACCACCCTCACCCTCGCCCCCGCGGGCTTCACCCTGGACGACCGCCTCGCCTCCCTGCGCGCGGGCGTCGAGGCGCTGGAGCGCGCCGGACTGGCGTAGCGCCCAGGAACGGGAGGGGGATTTCAGCGGCCGTGGTGGGGGCTCGGGGGTCTTCCCCGCCACGGCCGTCGTGCAGAACAACGCGCGGGACCGGGCGCGGGTTACGCCTCCGGCGCGACCGGGCGCGTCCTTCTTTCGGCGGAGTTGTCCGACACAGGTGTTGCAGCACCCCTGACGGCCCATTTGACTCGTTCTCTGCGGATACCTGCGACTGCGGAACCCCGCGCACCCAGCAGAGAGCGGAGAGGTGCCTCAGATGCTTTCGGCCAAGAGTCTCTTCCAGGAGATCCTCGACCACGACGAGTCGTTCCGGCTGTTCTGCTCCATCGCCGCCAGCGGCGAGTCGCAGGGAGGCTGGGAGAACGCCAGGATCGCCGCCCTCGTCCCGGCGAGCGAACGCGACCTCGCCCCCAAGATCACCCGGCACGGCGCCGACGAGGACAAGCACGGCCGGATCTTCAACGCCCTGCTGAAGAAGCGCGGCCTGCGCCCCGTCCCCGTACCCCCCGAGACCGACTACACGATGCTCCTGGAGAAGAACGGCATCGGCCTCGCCCACGACAAGCTCAAGGGCGACGAACCGCTCACCGTGCAGGACATCGTCGTCTACCTCTCCCACAGCCGCGTCACCGAACAGCGCGCCTCCGAGCAGATGGACCTGCTGCGCAAGCACTTCGCCGACCACCCCGACATCGGCCGCGCGGTCAGGATGATCTCGGCCGACGAGGACAACCACCTCGCCTACTGCCACGAGGAACTGCTGCGCTTCGCCCGCGCCGGCCACGGCCGTGCCATCCAGCGCACCCTGCGCGAGTCCGCGCTCGCCGAGATCCGCATCTACCGCGACGTCAGCCTCGCCGTCATGGCCCACATGGGCCGCATCCTCGGCTGGTCCCGGGCCAAGTCGGCCGTGCTCGCCGCCGGCATCCACGCCGTCTACGCCTGGGAGCGGGTCGCGGGCTGGCGCCGGATGGTCACGCTGGAGACGCCCGAGCGCCGCGACGCCCTCGGCGGACCGGCCGACGCCGCACCCGAGTTCGCCTGAACCGGGGGACCTACAGCCACCCCCGGCTCTTGAACAGCCGGTACAGCAGCACCTCCAGGGCGGCCATGAGCACGATCAGCGCCGGATACGACCACTCCCAGTGCAGCTCGGGCATGTGGTCGAAGTTCATGCCGTAGATCCCCGCCAGCATCGTGGGGACCGCGGCCATGGCCGCCCACGCGGAGATCTTCCGCATGTCGTCGTTCTGCCGGACGCTCGTCTGCGCCAGATGCGCCGAGAGAATGTCCGACACCAGCCGGTCCAGGCCCTCCACCGACTCGTTCACGCGCGTGAGGTGGTCGCTCACGTCCTGGAAGTACGGCTGCGCCTTGCTGTTCACGAACGGCACCGCGAGCCCGAACGCCCCCGTGCCCGCCAGCTTGGTCAGCGGCAGCGCCAGCGGCCCGGTCGCCCGGCGGAACTCCAGCACCTGCCGCTTGAAGGTGTAGATCCGCGACGCCGTGTGCCGCGACCCCCCGCGCTCCGGCGAGAACACCTCCGCCTCCAGCTCCTCCAGGTCCGTCTGCAGCTCGTCCGCGACCTCCAGATAGTGGTCCACGGTCGCGTCGGTGACCGCGTACAGCACCGCCGTGGGCCCCTTGGCCAGCATCTCCGGCTCGTCCTCCAGCCGGCGCCGCACCGCCGCCAGCGGCGAGCCCCCGCCGTGCCGCACGGTCACCACGAAACCGTCCCCAAGGAAGATCATCACCTCGCCGGAGGAGACGGTGTCGCTCTTCGGCTCGTAGACCACCGGCTTCAGGACCAGGAACAGCGAGTCCTCGTACACCTCCAGCTTCGGCCGCTGATGCGCCTTCAAGGCGTCCTCGACCGCCAGCGGATGCAGCGCGAACTCCTCGCTGACCAGGTCGAACTCCTGCGGCGACGGCTCGTGCAGACCGATCCACACGAACCCGCCCGCCGCCCGCGCCTCCGTCAGCGCGTCCGACAGGTCGGACGGGCCCTCGGCCCGCCGCCCGTCGCGATAGATGGCGCAGTCGACGATCACGCTGCGCATTCTCCCTTCGTCCGCCCGCCACCGCACCCGTTCGTATGCCTACCCTGGGCGGCATGCCCACCCTCCTCCTGGTCCGGCACGGACGCTCCACCGCCAACACCGAGGGACTGCTCGCCGGCTGGACGCCCGGCGTCGCCCTCGACGAGCGCGGCCGAGAGCAGGCCGCCGCCCTGCCCGGACGCCTCGCCGAACTGCCCCTCCACGAGATCGTCACCAGCCCCCTGCAGCGCTGCCAGGAGACGATCCGGCCGCTGCTCGACGCCCGCCCCCACCTCACCCCCCACACCGACGACCGCATCGGCGAGTGCCACTACGGCGACTGGTCCGGCCGCAAACTCGCCGAGCTCAAGGACGAGCCCCTCATGGAGGTCGTCCAGGCGCACCCCACCGCGGCCGCCTTCCCCGGCGGCGAGTCCATGCGCGCCATGCAGCACCGCGCCGCCGAGGCGGTACGCGAGTGGAACGCGCGCGTGGAACGCGACCACGGCTCCGACGCCGTCTACCTCATGTGCTCCCACGGCGACATCATCAAGTCCCTCGTCGCCGACGCTCTCGGACTTCATCTCGACCTCTTCCAGCGGATCTCCGTCGAACCGTGTTCCATCACGGCGATCCGTTACACCCGGCTGCGACCGTTCCTCGTCCGCCTCGGCGACACCGGCGACTTCGCCTCCCTCGTCCCGCGCGAGGAACCGCCGGGCGACCAGGCGACGGTCGGGGGCGGTGCGGGCGCACCGTGATCGTCGGCCGCAGTAGGGTGAAGCGGTCACGGTAGGACCGCGACCGACAACCACGATTCTTGGAGCTGGACGTGTCCCGTCAGGTGTTCCTCTACGACCCCCCGGACCGCTTCGTGGCCGGTACGGTCGGACTGCCCGGGCGCCGTACCTTCTTCCTCCAGGCCACCGCCGGCTCCCGGGTGACCAGTGTGGCTCTGGAGAAGACCCAGGTCGCAGCGCTCGCCGAGCGCATGGACGAGCTGCTCGACGAGGTCGTGCGCCGCAGCGGCGGAAGCGCCGCCGTGCCGGCCGTCGCCCCCGCGGAGATCGCCGACACCGCCCCCCTCGACACCCCCATCGAGGAGGAGTTCCGGGTCGGCACCATGGCCCTCGCCTGGGACGGCGAGGAGCAGCGCATGATCGTCGAGGCGCAGGCCCTCGTGGAGCTCGACGCCGACTCCGAGGAGGACCTCGCCGAGGCCGAGGAGAGACTCCTCCAGGACGAGGAGAACGGGCCCCCGATGCTCCGGGTCAGACTCACCGGGGCGCAGGCCCGCGCCTTCGCCAAGCGCGCCCTGGACGTCGTCAACGCCGGCCGGCCGCCCTGCCCGCTGTGCAGCCTGCCGCTCGACCCGGAAGGACACGTATGTCCGCGCCAGAACGGATACCGCCGCGGAGCATGACACCGGCGGAGCTGCTCGCCCGCGGCGAGCTGACCGTACGCGGACGCCTGCGCGAGGCATCCAACGCGGCGCTGTACTGCACCCTGGCCCACGAAGGGCGGGAGACCGCCTGCATCTACAAGCCGATCGCCGGGGAACGCCCCCTGTGGGACTTCCCCGACGGCGACCTCGCCCGCCGCGAGGTGGCCGCCTACGAGGTCTCCGAGGCCACCGGCTGGCACCTGATCCCGCCCACCGTGCTGCGCGACGGCCCGTACGGCGAGGGCATGGTCCAGCTGTGGATCGAGGCGACCGCCGAGGCCGAACTGCTCGCCCTCGTCGACGGCGAGGAACCCGAGCCCGGCTGGAAGGCCATCGGCTTCGCCGAGGTGGGCCAGGGCCGCACCGCGCTGCTGGTGCACGCCGACGACGCGCGGCTGCGTCGGCTCGCCGTGCTGGACGCGGTGATCAACAACGCCGACCGCAAGGGCGGCCATCTGCTGCCCACCGCCGACGGCCGGCTCTACGGCATCGACCACGGCGTCTGCTTCCACGTCGAGAACAAGCTGCGCACCCTGCTGTGGGGCTGGGCGGGGGAGCCGCTGCCCGAGGAGGCCGTGACGGTCCTGAAGGGGCTCAAGGACTCCCTCGCGCCCGGCGCCCCCCTCGCCGTACGCCTCACCGGGCTGATCACCCCCGCCGAGATCGACGCCACCCGCGCGCGCGTGGACGCCCTCCTCGCCGGCGGCACCCACCCCGAACCCGGCGGGGACTGGCCGGCCATCCCCTGGCCGCCGGTATGAGCACATCGCGGGCAGAGGCACAAGAGCGCCTTCCCGGCCAACCGTCGTCCTCCGGTTCGTATCCGGAACTACAGTCCGGTTAGGCTCGATGCATGCATGCCTGGCCCGCTTCCGAGGTCCCCGCCCTGCCTGGTCAGGGCCGCGACCTGAGGATCCACGACACCGCGACCGGTGGGCTCGTCACCCTTGAGCCCGGTCCCGTCGCCCGCCTCTACGTCTGCGGCATCACGCCGTACGACGCCACCCACATGGGGCACGCGGCGACCTACAACGCGTTCGACCTCGTCCAGCGCGTCTGGCTGGACACCAAGCGGCAGGTTCACTACGTCCAGAACGTCACCGACGTCGACGATCCGCTCCTGGAGCGGGCCAAGCGCGACGACATCGACTGGGTCGCCCTCGCCGAGAAGGAGACGGCCCTCTTCCGCGAGGACATGACCGCCCTGCGGATGCTGCCGCCGCAGCACTACATAGGCGCCGTCGAGGCCATACCCGGCATCGTGCCGCTCGTCGAGCGGCTGCGGGACATGGGCGCCGCCTACGAGCTCGACGGCGACATCTACTTCTCCGTCGAGTCCGACCCGCACTTCGGGCAGGTCTCGCACCTCGACGCCGCCGCCATGCGGCTGCTGTCCGCCGAGCGCGGCGGCGACCCCGAGCGGCCCGGCAAGAAGAACCCGCTCGACCCGATGCTGTGGATGGCCGCCCGCGAGGGCGAGCCCAGCTGGGACGGCGCCTCCCTCGGCCCCGGCCGCCCCGGCTGGCACATCGAGTGCGTCGCCATCGCCCTCGACCACCTCGGCATGGGCTTCGACGTCCAGGGCGGCGGCTCCGACCTCGCCTTCCCGCACCACGAGATGGGAGCCTCGCACGCCCAGGTGCTCACCGGCGAGTTCCCCATGGCCAAGGCGTACGTCCACGCCGGCATGGTCGCCCTGCACGGCGAGAAGATGTCGAAGTCCAAGGGCAACCTGGTCTTCGTCTCCCAGCTGCGCCGCGACGGCGTCGACCCGGCCGCCATCCGGCTGACCCTCCTCGCCCACCACTACCGCGCCGACTGGGAGTGGACCGACCAGGTCCTGAAGGACGCCCTCGACCGGCTCGGCCGCTGGCGCGCCGCGGTCTCCCGCCCCGACGGCCCACCCGCCGAGGCCCTGGTCGAGGAGATCCGCGAGGCCCTGGCCGACGACCTCGACGCCCCGGCCGCGCTCGCCGCCGTCGACCGCTGGGTCGCCCGCCAGGAGTCCGAGGGCGGCACCGACATCGGCGCACCCGGCGTGGTCTCGCGCGCGGTGGACGCGCTGCTGGGCGTGGCCCTGTAGTTCCCCGCGCACGTCAGGAAGGGCGCTTTCTCCCGCAGGCCAGGGGAGGAAGCGCCTTTCGTCATCGCTGCGGTGACGAACAGTCATGGCCGATGGGGCTGTGCGGACGCCGGTCCTGTGATGGGGTGAAAGCCCCTGACGACCACGCGACCGGTCCCCGACCGGTCCCTCGGCACGAGGAAGCACCATGGCCTTAGCGCATCCCACCCGCCGGCACCTGCTCACCGCCGCCGCGGCCCTGTCGGCCACCGCGCTCGCCGGCGGCACCGCCCACGCCGCCGGCACACCCCGGCACCCCTGGCCCGAGCGGATACCGCTGCCGAACGGCTGGCGGCCCGAGGGCATCGCCATCGGCCCCGGCCCGTACGCCTACTGCGGCTCCCTCGGGCAGGGCGACCTCTACCGGATCCACCTCCCCACGGGCCGCGGCACCGTCATCCGTACCGGACTCGGCACCGGCCACCCCACGGTCGGCCTCAAGAGCGACCGCCACGGCCGGCTCTTCCTGGCCGGCGGCCCCAGCGGCGAGCTGCGCACGGTCCACGCCCGCACCGGCGAGGTCGAGCGGATCGTGCCCGTGGGCGGCACCTTCGTCAACGACGTCGTCCTCACGCCGGGAGCCGCCTGGTTCACCGACTCCTTCCAGCCCCGCATGTACCGGCTGGCCCTGGACGCCCGCAACGCCCCTGGGCAGGCCCGGCCCGTGCCGCTCGGCGGGGACTGGGAGCAGGGCCCGGACTTCACCGCCAACGGCATCGAACGCACCCCCGACGGCAGCGCCCTGCTCGTGGTGAACGCCTTCGCCGGGGGCGGCACCCTGATGCGGGTCGACCCGCGCACCGGCATCGCCCGCGCGGTCGACCTCGGCGGCGCGCTGCTGCCCCACGGCGACGGCCTGCTGCTGCTCGGCCGCATCCTCTACGCCGTGCAGCAGCGGCAGAACGCGATCGACGTGTTCCGGCTGGACGAGGCCGGCACCCGCGGCACCCTGATCACCCGCATCGAGGACGAGCGGCTCTTCCGCATCCCGACGACGGCCGCGGCCTGGGGCGACCGCCTCTATCTGCCCAACGCCCGCTTCGATGTGACGCCGACCCCCGACACCGACTACGACGTGGTGGCGGTGGACCAGGTGTGACACAGGACAGAAGGGGCGGTGCCCGGTGCACCGCCCCTTCCGCTTGGCCCGGTGCCCGGTGCACCGCCCCCTCTGTTTCGTTCAGTCCTCCGACGCGTCCCCGTCGTCCGTGCCGCCCGGCTTCGGCGGCTTCGGCGGCCGCGCCCCGGAGTCCTTGCGGTACGGGGTGCCGTCGCCGTCCGCGTGCCCGCCCGCCGTGCCGCCGCCGTCCCGGCGCCGCAGATACCGCTCGAACTCGCGGGCGATCGCCTCGCCCGACGCCTCCGGCAGCTCCGCGGTGTCCCGGGCCTCCTCCAGCGTCTGCACATACTCGGCGACCTCGCTGTCCTCCGCGGCCAGCTGGTCCACGCCGACCTGCCAGGCGCGCGCGTCCTCGGGCAGCTCGCCCAGCGGGATGCGCACGTCGATCAGGTCCTCCAGGCGGTTCAGCAGCGCCAGCGTCGCCTTGGGGTTCGGCGGCTGCGAGACGTAGTGCGGTACGGCCGCCCACAGCGACACCGCGGGCACACCGGCGTGGGTGCACGCCTCCTGGAGGACGCCGACGATGCCCGTCGGGCCCTCGTACTTGGTCTCCTCCAGGTCCATCCGGCGGGCCAGGTCCGGGTCGGACGTGGTGCCGCTGATCGGGACCGGCCGGGTGTGCGGGGTGTCACCGAGCAGGGCGCCCAGGATGACCACCAGCTCCACGCCCAGCTCGTGCGCGAAACCGAGCAGTTCGTTGCAGAACGAGCGCCAGCGCATGGACGGTTCGATGCCCCGCACCAGCACCAGATCGCGCGGCTTCTCGCCGCCGACGCGGACCACCGACAACCTTGTCGTCGGCCACGTGATCTTGCGCACGCCGCCGTCCATGAACACCGTGGGGCGGTTCACCTGGAAGTCGTAGTAGTCCTCGGCGTCCAGCGCCGCGAACACCTCGCCCTTCCACTCCCTCTCCAGATGCGCGACCGCGGTGGAGGCGGCGTCGCCGGCATCGTTCCAGCCCTCGAACGCGGCCACCATGACCGGGTCGATCAGCTCGGGAACCCCCTCGAGCTCGATCACCCAGCGCCTCCTTCCGACGTGCCCTCGCTTGACGTCCCAACCTTACGGCGTGCGGCGGGGGCGCCCGCAGCCCCCTTGCACAGGGGAGTGAACGGATCACTGCCCCGTTCGCCACCCACGAACACCCCACGACGATCACAGGATCTCCAAGGCCGAATCGCCTCGCCGGGGCCGCGACCTATACTCCGGACCCATGGCGGACCCTGCGACCACACCCGATCCCGAGCTGGTCGGTGCGCTGCGGGCGCTGTCCAACCCGGTGCGGCTGCAGCTGCTGGCCTGGCTGCGCGAGCCCGAGCGGCACTTCCCGCTGGACCGGGCCGTCGCCGACCCCGCCGAGGTCGGTGTGTGCGTGAGCCACATCCAGGAGAAGGCCGGTCTGGCCCAGTCCACCGTCTCCGCGTATCTGGCCGAACTCCAGCGGGCCGGTCTGGTGCGGGCCACACGCGTGGGCAAGTGGACCCACTACAAGCGCGACGAGCAGCGCATCGTCGAGCTGATCGCGGCCCTCGGCCGGACGCTGTAGCGCAACTCCCCTGCACGACACGGGATTTCATCATGCTTGCGCATCATATCGAGAATCTGCGATATTTCGATCCATGGCGATGATCGACGGACTGGACCTCGGCACCTTCGGTATCTACACCTTCGACTTCGAGCACCAACCCCTCGCGCGGATCCGCGAGTCGGCACGCGAGCTGGAGGAACTCGGCTGGCGGGCCGTCTGGTTCCCCGAGGTGGGCGGCCGCGAGGCGCTGACCCTCGCCGGACAGCTGCTGGCCGCCACCGACCGTCTGCACGTGGTCAACGGCATCGCCCAGATCTGGGCCCGCGAGGCCCGCACCGCCCAGGGCGGCGCGCTGCTGCTGGCCGACGCCCACCCCGACCGGCACGTCCTCGGCCTCGGCTTCGGCGGCACACCCCGCCCCGGCGTGAGGCCCCTGGCCGCCATGGCCGCCTACCTGGACGCCATGGACGCGCTCCAGCCGGCCCCCACCGCCGCCCCGAAGTCCCCGGTACGGCGCCTGCTGGCCGCCTACGGCCCCAAGATGCTCGAACTCGCCCGCGACCGCACCGCAGGCGCCCACACCTACCACGTCAGCGTGGCCCACACCGCTGAGGCCCGCGACCTCCTCGGCCCCGACGCCTTCCTCGGCGTCGAGCACGCCGTGCTGCTGGAGACCGACGCCGGCACCGCCCGCGCGATCGCCCGCGAGCATCTGACGCCCTACCTCGACACCCCGTACAACCTCGCCAAGTTCCGCAGGCTCGGCTACACCGAGGACGACCGCAGCGGCGGCGGCAGCGACCGCCTCGTCGACGACCTCGTCTTCTGGGGCACCCCCGAATCCGTCGCCGCCAAGCTCCACGGCCACCTGGAGGCAGGCGCCGACCATGTGGCCGTCCAGGTCATCGGCACCCCGCCCGGCGGCTCCTCGCTGCCGTCCTGGCGCCGCCTGGGCGAGGTGCTGCTGGGCGTGTGAAAGGGGCGGCTCCTGTGCGGGGAGCCGCCCCTTCCATGTCGTAGGACCGTCCGGCCGTCGATCCTTGATCGGTCCTACTTCTTGTCGAGCAGGTCCTGGACCCTGGCCCGCACCTCGTCCGTGGCGAGGCCGCGGATCGTCAGGGTGGTGCGGCGGCGCAGGACGTCGTCCGCGGTCTCGGCCCACTCGTGGTCACGGGCCCAGACGACCTGGGCCCAGATCTCGGGGGCGTCGGGGTGGACGCGCTCGGCGAGCTCGGGGTTGTCGTTGGCCAGCCGGGCGATGTCGAAGGCCAGCGAACCGTAGTGCGTGGCCAGGTGCCTGGCGGTGTCCGCGGCCATGCGCGGGCCCGGCGCCGGGCCGTCGACCAGCAGGCGGTGGGCGACCGCGCGCGGGTTGGCGACACCCGGCAGCGGCAGCTTCTTCGGCAGCGAGGAGATCGGCTCGAAGTCCTCGCCCAGCGGGTGGCCCGGCAGGGACTCCAGCTTCTGCATCACCGTGCGGCCGATGTGGCGGAACGTCGTCCACTTGCCGCCCGCGACCGACAGCATGCCGCCCCTGCCCTCGGTCACCACCGTCTCGCGCTTGGCCTTCGCGGTGTCGCCGGGGCCGCCCGGCAGCACCCGCAGACCGGCGAACGCGTAGGTGATCAGATCGCGGTTCAGCTGCTGGTCGCGGATGGAGAACGCGGCCTCGTCGAGGATCTGGGATATGTCCTTGTCGTCGACCGCGACCTCGCCCGGGTCGCCCTCGTACTCCTCGTCGGTCGTGCCGAGCAGCAGCATGTCCTCCCAGGGGAGGGCGAAGGTGATGCGGTACTTGTCGATCGGCGTGGCGAGCGCGGCCTTCCACGGGGAGGTGCGCTTCAGGACCAGATGCGCGCCCTTCGACAGGCGGATCGACGGCGCGGCATTCGGGTCCTCCATGCGGCGCAGGTGGTCGACCCAGGGGCCGGTCGCGTTCAGCACCAGACGGGCGTTCACACCGAACTCGTCGCCGGAGAGGCGGTCGCGCAGCTCGGCACCGGTCACCCGGCCCTTGGTGAAGCGCAGACCGGTCACCTCGGCGTGGTTGAGGACGACCGCGCCCGCCTCGGTGGCCGCGCGGACCGTCATCAGCGCCATCCGCGCGTCGTTCATCTGGTCGTCGCCGTACACGGCCACGGCCTTCAGGTTCTCGGTGCGCAGCTCCGGCACGTCCGCCGCCGCCTTGGCGGGGGAGAGCAGGTGGCCGACACCGTCACCGAACGCGGAGAGCATCGAGTAGGCGAAGACGCCCGCGCCGAGCTTCGCGGCACCGTGCGGACCGCCCTTGTACACGGGGAGGTAGAAGGTCAGCGGGTTCGCCAGGTGGGGGGCCACCTGACGGGAGACCGCACGGCGCTCGAAGTGGTTCTCCGCCACCAGCTTCACCGCGCCGGTCTGCAGGTAGCGCAGACCGCCGTGGAGCAGCTTGGAGGAGGCGGAGGAGGTGGCGCCGGCCCAGTCGCCGGCGTCGACCAGAGCCACCCTGAGGCCGGACTGCGCGGCGTGCCAGGCCGTGGAGATGCCCAGGATGCCGCCGCCGATGACGAGAAGGTCGTACGACGCCTTGGAGAGCTGCTCCCGGGTCTCGGCGCGGCTCGGGTTCGAGCCGGACGCCGGGTGCGTGCCCAGGGCAGGGACGGACTGCAGGGTGGACTGCGTGGTCATGGGGTTTCTTACTCCTCGTCCTCGAGCCAGCCCATGGTCCGCTCGACGGCCTTGAGCCAGTTCTTGTACTCACGGTCGCGGGTCTCCGCGTCCATGCGGGGGGTCCACTCGGCGGCCCGGCGCCAGTTGGCACGCAGGTCGTCGGTGCTGGTCCAGAAGCCGACGGCGAGACCGGCGGCGTAGGCGGCGCCGAGGCAGGTGGTCTCGGCGACCATCGGGCGCACCACGGGGGCGTCCAGGAAGTCCGAGAGCGTCTGCATCAGCAGGTTGTTGGAGGTCATGCCGCCGTCGACCTTCAGGGCCGACAGCTCGACGCCGGAGTCCTTCGTCATGGCGTCGGTGATCTCACGGGTCTGCCAGGCCGTCGCCTCCAGCACCGCGCGCGCCAGGTGCGCCTTGGTGACGTACCGGGTCAGACCGGCGATGACACCGCGGGCGTCGGAGCGCCAGTAGGGGGCGAACAGGCCGGAGAAGGCCGGCACGAAGTAGGCGCCACCGTTGTCCTCGACCGTGAGCGCGAGCGTCTCGATCTCGGCGGCGGTGGAGATCAGGCCCATCTGGTCGCGCATCCACTGCACCAGCGAACCGGTGACGGCGATCGAGCCCTCCAGGGCGTAGACCGGCGCCTCGTCGCCGATGCGGTAGCCGACGGTGGTCAGCAGCCCGCTGTACGAGTTGATGATCTTCTCGCCGGTGTTCATCAGCATGAACGTGCCGGTGCCGTACGTCGACTTCGCCTCGCCCTCGGAGAAGCAGGTCTGGCCGAACAGCGCCGCCTGCTGGTCGCCGAGCGCGGAGGCGACCGGGACACCGCCGAGCAGCTCGCCCAGGCTGCCGCCGGTGATCTCGCCGTAGACCTCGGCGGAGGAGCGGATCTCCGGCAGCATCGCCAGCGGCACACCGATGGACTCGGCGATCTTCTCGTCCCACTCCAGCGTGTGGAGGTTCATCAGCATGGTGCGGGAGGCGTTGGTGACGTCGGTGTAGTGCTTGCCACCGTCGACACCACCGGTCAGGTTCCAGATGACCCAGGTGTCCATGGTGCCGAAGAGGATGTCGCCGGCCTCGGCGCGCTCGCGCAGGCCCTCGACGTTGTCCAGCAGCCAGCGGGCCTTGGGACCGGCGAAGTAGGAGGCCAGCGGCAGGCCGGTCTCGCGGCGGAAGCGGTCCTGGCCGACGTTGCGGCCGAGTTCCTTGCACAGGGCGTCGGTGCGGGTGTCCTGCCAGACGATGGCGTTGTGGACGGGCTCACCGGTGTTCTTGTCCCACAGCACGGTCGTCTCGCGCTGGTTGGTGATGCCGATGGCCTTGATGTCGTCGCGGGTGATCCCGGCCTTCGCGATGGCTCCGGCGACGACCTCCTGGACGTTGGTCCAGATCTCCGTGGCGTTGTGCTCGACCCAGCCCGGCTTGGGGAAGATCTGCTCGTGCTCCTTCTGGTCGACGGAGACGATACGGCCGTCCCGGTCGAAGACGATGCAGCGGCTGGAGGTCGTGCCCTGGTCGATGGCGGCGATGAAGGGGCCGGCGTGGGCGTCGGTCATCGTGTGCTCCTGGAAGTCCTTGGTTACGGGGCTGTACGTACGGCGCGTGCGTGACGGCTCGGATGCTCGGGTTGCTTTACCAAGAAGCCCGGCTCTTTAAGCGAACGCGGCCTTGTAGATGCCTGCGGCGATCGCCGCGCCGATCAGCGGACCGACGACGGGGACCCAGGCGTAGCCCCAGTCGGAGCCGCCCTTGTTGGGCAGGGGGAGGAGGGCGTGCACGATACGCGGGCCGAGGTCACGGGCCGGGTTGATGGCGTAGCCGGTCGGACCGCCGAGCGACAGACCGATGCCGACGACCACCAGGGCGGTGATCAGGGCGCCCAGGATGCCGAGGCCGTTGCCGTTGTCGTTCAGGCCCTGCGTGAGGACGGCGAGCACCAGCACGATCGTGCCGATGATCTCGGTGGCCAGGTTCTGCACCGCGTTGCGGATCTCCGGGCCGGTGGAGAAGACGCCCAGGACCGGGCCCGCGCCCTTCTCCTGCGCCTCGACGGCCTTGGTGGCGGTGGCCTGCGCACCCGGACCGCCGACGATCTCCTTGTCGGTGAGGTGCGCGTGGAACTGGCCGTAGTAGGCGACCCAGACCAGGGTCGCGCCGATCATGGCGCCGAGCAGCTGGCCGCCCCAGTAGGTGGCGACGTTGTCCCAGACGTTGTCCTTGATCGCGAGGGCGAGCGTGACCGCCGGGTTGAGGTGCGCGCCGGACAGCGGCGCCGAGGTGTAGACCGCAGTCAGCACGGCGAAACCCCACCCGAAGGTGATGGCGAGCCAGCCGGCGTTGCGGGCCTTGGAGGCCTTCAGCGTCACGGCGGCGCAGACGCCACCGCCGAGCAGGATGAGTATGGCGGTACCGATGGTCTCGCCGATGAAGATGTCGGAGCTGGACACCCGCGACTCCTTTGTCCTTCGTCCAGGGGAAGCAGAATCCCGAGTCCCTTCGGGGTTCCTGCGCCCTCAGGGGGTGAGAGCTGTGCCGGTCCCTTGGCGTTGTCACACTCTAGCGTGTATTGCCGGTAGGTGTTCGACAATGCCGACCGATGGACGGGAGTCTTGCTGCGGCGTCAGGCACCCGTCAAGACTTCTGTTATCGAATGCACGATCGTTATTGATCGACTCCGCCTATGGGTGATGCGTCCCGACCTGTACGGCTTCGGCCGCGGACCGCTCGCGGGCACACCGAGGACCGGGACGCCGTACGGCATCCCGGTCACGAAAGTCCTTGGGTACGGCGGTCGGAACCGCCCGGCGCATACGGCGGCCAGGGCCGCCCTGCGTGCACGGCCGTAGGCGCGGCCCGGCGCGTACGGCGGTCAGGGCCGCCCGGCGTGCACGGCCGTAGGCACGACCCGGCGCGTACGGCGGTCAGAACCGCCCGGCGCCCAGATCCCGCGACACCGCGCGGGCGCAGTCGCGCACGGCCGCGATCAGCTCGTGCCGCAGCTCGCCGTCCCGTGCCAGCCGCTCCACCGCGCCCGTGATGCCGACGGCACCCACGGGCATGCGCCGCCGGTCGTGGATGGGCGCCGCGATGGACGCCACGCCCTCCCAGGTCTCCTCCACGTCGGCCGCGTAGCCACGCGCGCGCGTGACGTCGAGGATCCGCTCGAAGGCGTCCAGATCGCACACCGTACGGTCCGTGAACGCCTTGCGGTCCGCCTCCAGTGCCTCGCTGTGCGCCACCGGGTCGTACGCCGACAGCACCTTGCCCAGCGCCGTGGAGTGCAGCGGCTGCATCGCGCCGATCTCCAGCACCTGCCGGCTGTCGTCGGGCCGGAAGACGTGGTGCACGATCAGCACGCCCTGCTGATGCAGGACCCCCAGGTACACGCTCTCCCCGCTGGAGCGGGCCAGGTCGTCCGTCCAGACCAGTGCCCGCGCGCGCAGCTCGTGCACGTCCAGATAGGTGGTGCCCAGCCGCAGCAGCTCCGCGCCCAGCTGATAGCGGCCCGATGCCTCGTCCTGCTCCACGAACCCCTCTTGCTGGAGGGTGCGCAGGATCCCGTGCGCGGTCCCCTTGGCGAGGCCCAGGGCGGAGGCGATGTCCGACAGGCCCAGCCGCCGCTCGCCGCCCGCGAGCAGGCGCAGCATCGCCGCCGCCCGCTCCAGCGACTGGATGTTCCGTGCCATCGCCGTCCTGCCTCCGTCCCCTTCGACCGTCGAACCGTGACGCTGTCTGTCGCTGTTCGACACTGTCCACCGTTCGGCAATGTCGAACACTACCGGTCCATGCCGACCCTCCGCTAATGGTCCGACGACATCCGGTCGCCACATGGTGGGCCACACGCCCCCGGCCCGTCACCCACCCGGCCCACCCCGCCGCCCCGGCACCGGCTCGTCCGGGTGGTGGACGCCCCTGACCACAGGCCCAGGCTCCCGGCTACGCTGACGGCGTGCGCCCACATCGGGGAGCCCCCATGGGCTTCACCGCTGAGGCCCGACCTGTCGGGACCCCAGGGGCGCAAAGCCGACAGCCGTCGCACCCGAGGGAGCCCTTCATGGCCTCTGTGCCGCCGACCCCTTCCGCCGACAGCCGGACCCGTGCGTCCGCGCTCCGCCAGGCGCTCGCCACCCGTGTGGTGGTGGCCGACGGAGCCATGGGCACCATGCTCCAGGCCCAGGACCCGACCCTGGAGGACTTCCAGCAGCTGGAGGGCTGTAACGAGGTCCTGAACGTCACCCGCCCCGACATCGTGCGCTCCGTCCACGAGGCGTACTTCGCCGCCGGCGTGGACTGCGTGGAGACCAACACCTTCGGCGCCAACCTCAGCGCCCTCGGCGAGTACGACATCGCCGACCGCATCGAGGAGCTGTCCGAGGCCGGCGCCCGCATCGCCCGCGAGACCGCCGACGACTTCACCGCGCGCACCGGACAGCAGCGCTGGGTCCTCGGCTCCATGGGCCCCGGCACCAAGCTGCCGACCCTCGGCCACACCACCTTCACCGCGATCCGCGACGCCTACCAGAAGAACGCCGAGGGCCTCCTCGCCGGCGGCGCCGACGCCCTGCTGGTGGAGACGACGCAGGACCTCCTGCAGACCAAGGCATCGGTGATCGCGGCCCGCCGCGCCATGCAGGTCGCCGGCTACGACGTGCCGCTGATCGTCTCCGTGACGGTGGAGACCACCGGCACCATGCTCCTCGGCTCCGAGATCGGCGCCGCCCTGACGGCCCTGGAGCCGCTGGGCATCGACATGATCGGCCTCAACTGCGCCACCGGCCCCGCCGAGATGAGCGAGCACCTGCGCTACCTCGCCCGGCACGCCCGCATCCCGCTGTCCTGCATGCCCAACGCCGGCCTGCCGGTCCTCACCGCCGACGGCGCCCACTACCCGCTGACCGCGCCGGAGCTCGCCGACGCGCAGGAGAACTTCGTCCGCGACTACGGGCTCTCCCTGGTCGGCGGCTGCTGCGGCACCACGCCCGAGCACCTGCGCCAGGTCGTCGAGCGCGTCCGCGACCTGACCCCGGTCGAGCGCAGCCCTCGCCCCGAGCCCGGCGCGGCCTCCCTCTACCAGACGGTTCCCTTCCGTCAGGACACGTCGTATCTGGCGATCGGTGAGCGGACGAACGCGAACGGGTCGAAGAAGTTCCGTGAGGCCATGCTGGAGGGCCGCTGGGACGACTGTGTGGAGATGGCGCGCGAGCAGATCCGTGAGGGCGCGCACATGCTGGATCTGTGCGTGGACTATGTCGGCCGGGACGGTGTGGCCGACATGGAGGAGCTGGCGGGCCGGTTCGCCACTGCCTCCACGCTGCCGATCGTGCTGGACTCCACCGAGGTCGATGTGATCGAGGCGGGTCTGCAGAAGCTGGGCGGCCGTGCGGTGATCAACTCGGTGAACTACGAGGACGGGGACGGTCCCGAGTCCCGGTTCGCGCGGGTGACCCGCCTGGCGCAGGAGCACGGGGCGGCGTTGATCGCGCTGACGATCGACGAGGAGGGCCAGGCCCGTACGGTCGAGAAGAAGGTGGAGATCGCCGAGCGGCTGATCGCCGATCTGACGGGGAACTGGGGTATCCAGGAGTCGGACATTCTCATCGACTGTCTGACGTTCACCATCTGCACGGGTCAGGAGGAGTCGCGCGGGGACGGTATCGCCACGATCGAGGCGATCCGTGAGCTCAAGCGCCGCCACCCTCAGGTGCAGACGACGCTGGGTCTGTCGAACATCTCCTTCGGTCTGAACCCGGCCGCGCGGATCCTGCTGAACTCCGTGTTCCTGGACGAGTGTGTCAAGGCGGGGCTGGACTCGGCGATCGTGCACGCCTCGAAGATCCTGCCGATCGCCCGGTTCGACGAGGAACAGGTGACCACCGCGCTGGATCTGATCTACGACCGGCGTGCCGAGGGTTATGACCCGCTGCAGAAGCTGATGGCCCTGTTCGAGGGGGCCACGGCGAAGTCGTTGAAGGCGGGCAAGGCCGAGGAGCTGGCGGCGCTGCCGCTGGAGGAACGCCTCAAGCGGCGGATCATCGATGGTGAGCGCAATGGTCTGGAGGCCGATCTCGATGACGCCCTCGCCGAGCGGTCGGCGTTGGACATCGTCAACGAGACGCTGCTGGACGGTATGAAGGTCGTCGGTGAGCTGTTCGGGTCGGGGCAGATGCAGCTGCCGTTCGTGCTGCAGTCGGCCGAGGTGATGAAGACGGCTGTCGCCTACCTTGAGCCGCACATGGAGAAGACGGACGAGGCGGGCAAGGGCACGATCGTGCTGGCCACGGTGCGTGGTGATGTGCACGACATCGGTAAGAACCTGGTCGACATCATCCTGTCGAACAACGGCTACAACGTGGTCAACCTGGGGATCAAGCAGCCGGTGTCGGCGATCCTGGACGCGGCCGAGGAGCACAGGGCCGATGTGATCGGTATGTCGGGGCTGCTGGTGAAGTCCACGGTGATCATGAAGGAGAACCTGGAGGAGCTCAACGCCCGCGGTCTGGCGGCCACTTATCCGGTGATCCTGGGTGGTGCGGCGCTGACTCGTGCCTACGTCGAGCAGGATCTGCACGAGATCTACGAGGGCGAGGTCCGTTACGCGCGGGACGCTTTCGAGGGTCTGCGGCTGATGGACGCGCTGATCGGCGTCAAGCGCGGCGTGCCCGGCGCCAAGCTGCCCGAACTCAAGCAACGCCGGGTGCGGGCTGCCGCCACCGTGGTCGAGGAGCGGCCGGAGGAGGGGCACGTCCGCTCGGACGTGGCCACCGACAACCCGGTGCCCACGCCGCCGTTCTGGGGCACCCGTGTGGTCAAGGGCATCCAGCTCAAGGAGTACGCGTCCTGGCTGGACGAGGGCGCGCTGTTCAAGGGCCAGTGGGGACTGAAGCAGGCCCGTACCGGCGACGGCCCGACGTACGAGGAGCTCGTCGAGACCGAGGGACGTCCCCGGCTGCGCGGTCTGCTGGACCGGCTCCAGACCGAGAACCTTCTGGAAGCGGCCGTCGTCTACGGCTACTTCCCGTGCGTGTCCAAGGACGACGACCTGATCATCCTGGACGAGCAGGGCAACGAGCGCACCCGCTTCACCTTCCCCCGCCAGCGGCGCGGTCGGCGGCTGTGCCTGGCCGACTTCTTCCGCCCGGAGGAGTCCGGGGAGACGGACGTCGTCGGACTCCAGGTCGTCACCGTCGGCTCCCGCATCGGCGAGGAGACCGCGCGGCTGTTCGAGTCCAACTCCTACCGGGACTACCTCGAACTGCACGGCCTGTCCGTGCAGCTCGCCGAGGCGCTCGCCGAGTACTGGCACGCGCGCGTGCGCGCCGAGCTCGGCTTCGGCGGGGAGGACCCGGCCGACATCGAGGACATGTTCGCGCTGAAGTACCGCGGTGCCCGCTTCTCCCTGGGCTACGGGGCCTGCCCCGACCTGGAGGACCGCGCCAAGATCGCCGAGCTGCTGGAGCCCGAGCGCATCGGTGTGAAGCTGTCCGAGGAGTTCCAGCTGCACCCGGAGCAGTCCACGGACGCGATCGTCATCCACCACCCGGAGGCGAAGTACTTCAACGCCCGCTGACCCTCTCTCCGGGCCCTCCGGAGGCCCGGTGCAGGCGGTGTCCAGGCACGCCACAGCCGCCCCCGGCGTATCGGTGGAGTGCCCCCGACCACGCCTTTTAAACAAGGCGCTCGCGCTCTGTGAGACGTACACTGGTCGGTCCACGCAGGCCGGTTCCCCGCACGGGAACCGGCCTGCTCGTCCCTCAAGGAGGTACGCCGGATGACCACGACGGTCCCCGCACTCGGCACCCGTACGGCCGAGGGCTCAGCCCTGCAGGCCGTACTCCTCGACATGGACGGCACCCTGGTGGACACCGAGGGCTTCTGGTGGGACGTCGAGGTGGAGGTGTTCGCCGCTCTCGGCCACACCCTCGACGAGTCCTGGCGCCATGTCGTGGTCGGCGGCCCCATGAGCCGCAGCGCGGGGTTCCTGATCGAGGCCACCGGCGCGGACATCACCCTCGCGGAACTGACCGTGCTGCTCAACGAGGGCTTCGAGGACCGCATCTCCCGGACCCTGCCCCTGATGCCCGGGGCCGCCCGGCTGCTGGGCGAGCTGGCCGCGCACGAGATCCCCACGGCACTGGTCTCCGCCTCCCACCGGCGCATCATCGACCGGGTGCTCACCTCCCTCGGCCCGCAGCACTTCCGGCTGACCGTCGCCGGTGACGAGGTGCCGCGCACCAAGCCGCACCCCGACCCGTATCTGTTCGCGGCCGCCGGGCTGGGCGTGGATCCGGCCAGATGCGCGGTCGTCGAGGACACCGCGACCGGGGTCGCCGCCGCCGAGGCGGCCGGCTGCCATGTGGTGGCGGTGCCCTCCGTCGCCCCCATCTCCCCGGCCGCCCGGCGCACCGTGGTGAACTCGCTCGAAGAGGTCGACCTGGCTTTTCTGCGTGGCCTCATGGTGATCTGACGACAGCAATGCACTGACCGTTCACCCTGAGTCCGAAGCTGATTCGCCGTCGAATTGACCGGCGTCCTTCGCATGCGGGTGCGGAAGAAATCGAACAGGTCGGGTGGCTGAATTCCGGCCGGTGTGAACGCGGTTGGCGATGTGACGTTCACCACGTCAAAGCCTCTCGACAGCGATGTCATCCTGTGCGTTCCCCCCTTTTTTCCGGAACGCGGGGTTGCCTTTGTGTCCGGATTGGGGGGACCGTGCACCAAACCTTCCACTGTCGGGTTTTCGGTGTGTCCACGCCCGGTTTCACAGCGTGATGGAATCTCAACTCCGGTGGCCGCGAACCCCCGAGCGGGCGCCCATTAATCTCGTCGCGAGAACATCACCCCCTCACCGTGCGATCTCGCGGCACCACCCCCGCTTGCGTGATACACGGACCTGACAGCAGTGGAGAAACCCCAGCATGAACCGCAAGACCTTGGTGCTGCCGGCCGTCATCGGCCTGCTCGCGCCGGTACTCGCCGCCTGCGGCGGGTCCGACGGCGAGGGCGAGGGGGGCGGCGCGATCGCCGTCGGCACCACCGACCGGTTCATCGCCACCAAGGACGCTCCCGCGCCCCTGGACCCGGCCTACGCCTATGACGTCGGCAGCTGGAACATCCTGCGCCAGACCGTGCAGACCCTGATGATCCAGCCGCGCGGCGAGGGCGAGCCCGTCCCCGAGGCCGCCGAGAGCTGCACCTTCACCGACACCGGCAACGAGCGCTACGTCTGCAAGCTGCGCGAGGGCCTGAAGTTCGCCGACGGCACCCCGGTGACCGCCAAGGACGTCAAGTACTCCATCGACCGCGCGCTGGCCATCGAGGCGGACTCCGAGGTGTACGCCCTGCTGTCCACCATCGACACCGTCGAGGCGCGCGGCGACAGCGAGGTCGTCTTCCACCTCAAGACCGCCGACGCCACCTTCCCGTACAAGCTGTCGACCCCCGTCGCGGGCATCGTCAACCCCGCCGACTACGACAAGGGCAAGCTGCGCGAGGGCTTCGAGGTGAGCGGCTCCGGCCCGTACACCCTCAAGGCCGAGGTCGAGAACAACGAGATGGTCAGGGCCGTGTTCACCAGGAACGCCGAGTACCAGGGCGCGCTGAAGGTGAACAACGACAAGGTCGAGATCCACTCCTTCAAGGACGACGAGGCCATGTCCGCCGCCCTCTCCGAGGGCGATGTCGACGTCATGAGCCGCACCCTGACGCCGGAGCAGATCCAGAAGCTCACCGTCGACCCGGGCGAGAACATCGAACTGCTCGACATGCCCGGCCTGGAGATCCGCTACCTCGCCTTCAACACCGAGGCCCCCAGCGTCAAGGACAAGGCCGTACGCCAGGCCATGGCCCAGGTCATCAACCGCAGCGAGCTGGTCTCCAAGGTCTACGGCTCCCAGGCCGAGCCCCTGTACTCGCTGGTCCCGGCCACCATCACCGGCCACTCCAACTCGTTCTTCAACCGCTACGGCGACCCCAGCGCCGCCAAGGCCGAGAACCTGCTGTCCAGGGCGGACGTCGACACTCCGGTCAAGGTGACCCTGCACTACACCACCGACCACTACGGTGCCGCCACCAAGCGGGAGTTCGAGGTGCTGCAGAAGCAGCTCAACGACAGCGGCCTGTTCGACGTCACCATCGAGGGCACCCCCTGGGACAGCTTCGTCCCCGCCCAGCGCAAGGGCTCCTACGAGGTGTGGGGCATGGGCTGGTTCCCCGACTTCCCCGACGCCGACAACTACATCGCGCCGTTCCTCGACGAGGACAACTTCCTGAAGTCCCCGTACGCCAACAGCACGATCCGCAACACCCTCATCCCCGAGTCCCGCCGTGAGGCCGACCGGGGCTCCGCGGAGGCGAGCCTGACCGAGATCCAGGACATCGTCGCCGAGGACGTGCCCGTGCTCCCGCTGTGGCAGGGCAAGCAGTACATCGCCGCCCGTGACGACATCACCGGCACCGCGTACGCGCTCAACTCCTCCTCCACCCTTCAGCTCTGGGAGCTCGGCCGCGGTGTGAGCGGCTGACGTCTCCGCGTCCTCCGGGGGGCCCGGGACGGCGCCCCGGGCCATTTCCGAGAACGACGACAAGGCACACGCACGTGAACATGCGCAACCAGTGGCCGGTCCTGCCCCTCGTGGCAGGGCTGGCCTCCGGCCTGCTGACCGGCTGCGGCACGGAATCCGGCGACTCCGGCGGCAGCGGCTCCGACGTGGTCATGGGGATGTCCGACGACGTCCTCGCCACGGACCCGGCGTCGGGTTACGACCCCGGCTCCTGGCTGCTGTTCAACAACGTCTTCCAGTCCCTGCTCAGCTTCCCCAAGGGCAGCACCGTGCCCGAGCCGGAGGCCGCGAAGCAGTGCGGCTTCTCCGACTCCCAGGCCACCGTCTACGAGTGCACCCTCAAGGACGGCCTGAAGTTCAGCAACGGCGACCCGCTCACGTCGAAGGACGTCAAGTTCTCCTTCGACCGCATGATGAAGATCAACGACGACGCCGGTCCCGCGATCATGTTCCCCATGCTGGACAAGGTCGAGACGCCGGACGACAAGACCGTCGTCTTCAAGCTGAAGGTCCCGGACGCCACCTTCCCCAGCAAGATCGCCTCGGGTGCCGGCTCCATCGTCAACCACCGCGAGTACGACGCCGACGGCCTGCGCGAGGACGGCAAGGCCAGCGGCTCCGGCCCCTACGAGCTGGAGTCCTTCAGCGACGGCGAGGCCGTGTTCTCCGTCAACGAGAACTACCAGGGCTCCGCCGAGGTCCAGAACTCCGGTGTCACCCTCAAGTTCTTCCACGGCGACCAGACCGCCCTGAAGAAGGCCCTCCAGGACGGCGAGGTCGACATCGCCTACCGAGGTCTGAGCGCCGCCGACATCGCCGACATCGAGGCCAAGTCCGACGGCACCGGCATCGAGGTCGTCGAGGGCACCAGCGCCGAGGTCCAGCACCTGGTCTTCAACATGGACGACCCGGTCGCCGGAAAGCTCCCCGTGCGCAAGGCCATCGCCTACCTGCTCGACCGCGACGCCCTCATCCGCGACGTCTACGAGGGCACCGCCACCCCGCTGTACTCGATCATCCCGGCGGGCATCGACGGCCACAACACCGCCTTCTTCGACACCTACGGCGCCCGCCCCTCCAAGGAACTCGCCGAGAAGGCGCTGCGCGACGGCGGCATCACCGACAAGGTGCAGCTCACCCTGTGGTCCACGCCGTCCCGCTACGGCCCCGCCACCGACCAGGAGCTCAAGGCGATCGCCCAGCAGCTCAACGACAGCGGCCTGTTCGACGCCGACGTCAAGTCCGTCCCGTTCGACCAGTACGAGAAGGACATAGCCGCCGGCAAGTACGGCGTCTACGTCAAGGGCTGGGTGCCCGACTACCCGGACGCCGACAACTTCACCGGCCCCTTCTTCGGCGAGGGCAACGTCCTCGGCAACAACTACTCCAACAAGACGATCACCCACACGCTCATCCCGCGCACCGCGGGCGAGAGCAACCGCAGCGCCACCGAGAACGACTTCGACGAGCTGCAGCAGATCGTCGCCGACGAGATCCCCGTCCTGCCCGTCTGGCAGGCCAAGCAGTACGCCGTCGTCGCCGACGGTGTCTACGGCCTGGAGTACTGCCTGGACGCCTCCACCGTCTTCCGCTTCTGGGAGATCAGCAAGAGCAAGGTCTGACGGACCGGTCCGTACGACACGAAGGGCGCCCTCCCGCGGGAGGGCGCCCTTCGGCGTTCACACTGCTCCCGCTACTGCTGGGCGCCCGGCCGCACCAGCCCGCTCTCGTACGCGTACACCGCCGCCTGCACCCGGTCGCGCAGCCCCAGCTTGGTCAGCACATGGCCCACATGCGTCTTGACCGTCGTCTCGCTCACGAACAGATCCGCGGCGATCTCCGCGTTCGACAGCCCGCGCGCCACCAGCTTCAGCACCTCCACCTCACGCTCGGTCAGCGTGTGCAGGGTGTCCGGCACCGGCTCGTCGCCCGACGGCAGATGCGTGGCGTACTTGTCCAGCAGCCGGCGCGTGATGCTCGGCGCCAGCATCGCCTCACCGGCGGCCACCACCCGGATCGCCTGCACCAGCTCGTTCGCCGGGGCGTCCTTCAGCAGGAACCCGCTGGCGCCCGCCCGCAGCGCCTCCACCACGTACTCGTCGAGATCGAAGGTCGTCAGCACCAACACCTTCGCCGGGCCGTCCCGCCCGGGCCCGGTGATCTGCCGGGTCGCCTCCACACCGTCCATCCGCGGCATGCGGATGTCCATCAGCACCACATCGGGCTGCAGAGCCCGCACCTGGTCGAGCGCCTGGAGGCCGTCCCCGGCCTCGCCGACGACCGCGATGTCCTGCTCCGCCTCCAGAATCATCCGGAAGCCCGTACGCAGCAGCGGCTGGTCGTCGACCAGTAGGACACGGATGGCCACGTAAGTCTCCTTCGCTAGTCCGGCCCCATTCTGCCCTGCTCGCCCACGGCCGACTCGGCCGCCCTCACCGGCGACTTGAGCGGCAGCGGATACGGCGGGGGAGTGCCGCCGAACTCCGGACAGTGCGCCTGGTGATCGCACCAGCCGCACAGCTTCGTCGGCCGCGGCCGCCAGTCACCGGTCTCCGTCGCCTGCCGGATCGCGTCCCACAGCGCCAGCAGCTTGCGCTCCACCCGCTCCAGATCGGCGAGGACCGGGTCATACGTCAGCACGTCACCACTGCCGAGATACACCAGCTGCAGACGGCGCGGGACCACCCGCTTCAGCCGCCACACGACCAGCGCGTAGAACTTCATCTGGAACAGCGCGCCCTCCGCGTACTCCGGGCGGGGCGCCTTGCCCGTCTTGTAGTCGACGATCCGCACCTCGCCCGTCGGCGCCACGTCGACCCGGTCGATGATCCCGCGCAGCCGCAGCCCCGACTCCAGCTCCGCCTCGACGAACAGCTCACGCTCGGCCGGCTCCAGCCGCGTCGGATCCTCCAGCGAGAACCACCGCTCGACCAGCTGCTCGGCCTCCCCGAGCCACCGCGCCAGCCGCTCGCCCTGCGGATCGTCCGCGAACAGCTCCACGACCTCCGGGCGGCTCTCCCGCAACCGCTCCCACTGACCGGGGATCAACGACTTCGCCCGCGGCGCCGTCCGCTCCACCGCCGGGGCGTCGAACAGCCGCTCCAGCACCGCGTGCACCAAGGTGCCCCTGGTCGCCGCCTCACTCGGCTTCTCCGGCAGCCGGTCGATCACCCGGAACCGGTACAGCAGCGGACACTGCATGAAGTCACTGGCCCGCGAGGGCGACAGCGAGGCCGGCGCTATGGCGGCCACGGCCGGGACAGAGCCCACGGGCTCCCCGGCCGGCGTCGTCACGGCCTCGGCTGCGCTCTCGGTGCTGGTCTCCATGCCCCAAGACCTTACGGCCCACCACCGACAGTCACGCATTCCCCGTGGGAGACGGGGGAGACGACGGCACGACTGGGTAGGGAAACGGAGTGACCGGGGCGGCCGCAGGGGACGCGTGAGGCCCGCCCCGGACGGACCGGACGACCGAGGGTGCCGGGGCGGAGCGCGCCGCCCCGGCCGCATACCATCGACCCGAGACCCTTCCGCCCGGCAGGCGCGGAAGACGCACCGAACGAGGGGACACCGTGGACCACAGCGGCGGGAGCGGCCAGCCGCGGCCGGACGAGAAACACCCGGCCGAGCCCAAGCCAGCCCACACGACCCCGCCCACCACACCCACACCCCCCGCCGACCCGCCACGCACCGACGCCCCCTCGCCGGAACCCGCGTCCGACCGGACCCCTGGCGCCGAGCCTGCCGACAACGCCGCCGAAAAGGGCGCGGGGAACGGCGCGACCAGCCCCCACGGCCCGCACCAGGAAGCCCCCCGCACCCCGCACGGCGAACCGGACCTCACCAAGAGCGACTCCCCAGCGGCCCCCAGCTCCACCGAGCCCCCGGCCGCCGGCCCCGGCACCGCACCCGCCGACCCCGGCCACCGCACCCTCGCCCACACCGACGGCACCCCCGGCAAGGGGCGCCCGCAGCGGGACCCCCGAGGCGGCCTCCTCATGGGCCGCCCCTTCGGCGTCCCCGTCTACGTCGCCCCCAGCTGGTTCCTGGTCGCCGCCCTGATCACCTGGGTCTTCGGCGGCCAGCTCGACCGCGTGCTCCCCGAACTCGGCGCCGCCCGCTACCTCGTCTCCCTCTTCTTCGCCGTCGCCTTCTACGGCTCCGTCCTCGTCCACGAACTCGCCCACACCATCGCCGCGCTCCGCTTCGCCCTCCCGGTCCGCCGCATCCAGCTCCAGTTCTTCGGCGGCGTCTCCGAGATCGAGAAGGAGGCCGAGACCCCCGGCCGGGAATTCGTGCTGGCCTTCGTCGGACCGCTGCTCTCCCTCGTCCTCGCGGGCGTCTTCTACGCCGCGATGCTCGCCGTCGAACCCGGCTCCGTCCCCGGCGTCCTGCTGGCCGGCCTGATGATCTCCAACCTCATCGTCGCCGCCTTCAACCTCCTGCCCGGCCTCCCCCTGGACGGCGGCCGCATGCTCCGCGCCGTCGTCTGGAAGATCACCGGCAAGCCCATGAGCGGCACCGTCGCCGCCGCCTGGGTCGGCCGCGCCCTCGCCGTCTGCGTCCTGATCGGCCTGCCGCTGCTCACCCAGTCCGGCGCCCTCGGCTCCGACGCCGTCGACAACGTCGGCATGGACACCGTCATGGACGCCCTGCTCGCCGCCATCCTCGCCGCCATCATCTGGACCGGCGCCGGCAACAGCCTGCGCGTCGCCCGACTGCGCGAACACCTCCCCGAACTGCGCGCCCGCACCCTCACCCGCCGCGCCGTCCCCGTCCAGGCCGACACCCCCCTGTCCGAGGCCCTGCGCCGCGCCAACGCCGCCGGCGCCCGCGCCCTGGTCGTCGTCGACGGCGACGGCACCCCCCTGTCCCTGGTCCGCGAGGCCGCCATCGTCGGCGTCCCCGAGCACCGCCGCCCCTGGGTGCCCGTCAGCGGCCTCGCCCAGGACCTCACCGACGGCATGCGCGTCTCCGCCGAGCTCGCCGGAGAAGACCTGCTGGACGCCCTGCGCGCCACCCCCGCCACCGAGTACCTCGTGGTCGAGGAGACCGGCGAGATCTACGGCGTCCTGTCCGCCGCCGACGTCGAGCGCGCCTTCGTGAAGGCGATGGCCCGCCCCTCCTAGTGGTCGGCGGCCCCCGCAAAGGCCGGTAGGCTGGTCACATGTCCGAACCGACCGGTGCCGCCCGCAGGCGCGGGCCCTTCAAGGTCGGGGACCAGGTACAGCTGACCGACCCCAAGGGCCGCCACTACACGTTCACGCTCGAGGCCGGGAAGAACTTCCACACCCACAAGGGGAGCTTCCCGCACGACGAGCTGATCGGCGCTCCCGAGGGCAGCGTTGTCCGCACCACCGGAAACGTCGCCTACCTCGCGCTGCGCCCCCTGCTCCCCGACTACGTCCTGTCCATGCCCCGAGGGGCAGCCGTCGTCTACCCGAAGGACGCGGGGCAGATCCTCGCCTTCGCCGACATCTTCACCGGCGCGCGCGTCGTCGAGGCCGGCGTCGGCTCCGGATCGCTCAGCAGCTTCCTGCTGCGCGCCATCGGCGACCAGGGCATGCTGCACTCCTACGAGCGCCGCGAGGACTTCGCCGAGATCGCCAAGCAGAACGTGGAGCGCTACTTCGGCGGCCCGCACCCCGCCTGGCAGCTCACCGTCGGCGACCTCCAGGACAACCTGTCCGACACCGACGTCGACCGCGTCATCCTCGACATGCTCGCCCCCTGGGAGTGCCTGGAGGCCGTCTCCAAGGCCCTCGTCCCCGGCGGCATCCTGTGCTGCTACGTGGCGACCACCACCCAGCTCGCCCGGACCGTCGAGTCCATCCGGGAGATCGGCTGCTTCAACGAGCCGACCGCCTGGGAGACGATGATCCGCAACTGGCACATCGAGGGCCTCGCCGTCCGCCCGGACCACCGGATGATCGGCCACACCGGCTTCCTCCTCACCGCCCGCCGCCTCGCCGACGGCGTCGAGCCGCCCATGCGCCGCCGACGCCCCGCCAAGGGCGCCTACGGCGAGGACTACTCCGGCCCCAACGCCGACGGCGGCCTCGGCCGCTGACCCGGTCGCTCACCGCGTCCAACGACGCCGCGCCGTGGCGGAGTTCCCCGATCCCGACGGGAACTCCACCACGGCGCTTCGTCGTTGACCCCACACCTCCCGGCCCCCGCAGCCCCCGCGCACAACCCGCACCCCCGCCGTTCCCCCGCACTGTGACGTGTGGCACCATGCTGGCCACCCCCCCACCGGCACAGCCCTCACAGGAGACGCTCCTAGTGCAGCAATCCGCCGTCCCGGAACTGGCACACACGCACACCAACCCGATCCACTGGCTCGCCACCGCGACCGCCCTCGCCGGTGTCGTCGCCCTCTCCTCCGTCGTCCAGCCCGACTCGGCGACCGCCGCACAGGCACCCGGCACCGCCCCCAAGTCCGCCCCGGCCGCGGCACCGCCCGCCACCACCGGCGTCGAGTTCCCCCTGGAATGCGGCCCGGTGAAGATCGTCGTCGCCAAGAAGGCGACCGGCGACCTGGACGGGGACGGCCGCCCGGAGACGGTCGCCGTCGCCCACTGCGACGCCGGCATGAGCACCCCGCCCGACGGCGTCTACGTCCTCACCCAGGGCACCGGCGACGCACACGCGCGCGTGGTCGCCACGCTTGTCGATCCCGAGGAGCGTCAGAAGGTCACCGGCCTCGCCGTGCGCGCCAGCGCCGTCCGGGCCGACCTGCTCGGCTACTCCTCGCCCGACGTGCCCACCTGCTGCCCCGACGTCACCGAGCGCGCGAAGTGGCAGTGGGACAACGGAACATTCGTCCGCTCGACACCCTCCGAGGCGCGCAGCGTGTGACACCGGATACCCATGGTGTGAGAAATCAGACTGTCGTAACGAACCGTAGGTGTGCGGTCACTCGGCGTCGGGACCGTACACCTCGACCTTGTCCGAAACGCGCCGCACATGGATGCACTCGCCCGGACACTCCTTCGCCGAGTCCACCACGTCCGTGAGCAGCGGCAGCGGCACCGGCGTGCTCGCCCCCTGCTCCTGCAGCAGCTCGTCCTGCGGGCTCTTCACATACGCCAGACCGTCGATGTCCAGCTCGAAGACCTCCGGCGCGTACTGCACACAGATGCCGTCGCCGGTGCACAGATCCTGATCGATCCAGACCTCCAGCGCCTCGCCGGCGACTGCGGCGTCCTGCTGCACGGTCATCTCTCCTGCCGTTTCGTTCGCCGGGCCTTTGGGGAACCTTCCAGGCCCTGACGGGTGTTGAACACCTTGACCCTACCTGTGCCCGCTTCCCCTCCGTGTTCGGTGGGTATTCCCCTGGCGTGAGGGAGAGCGCAAGGGTGAAGATCGGACACACCCCGACAGTCTTTGTGATCTAGGGGTTTCAATCGACACCCACCCAGGTAGGGTCTGGAAGCGTCCAGCTCCCCTTGGAGGAGGTGAGGACCGTGGCAGCCCACGACGACGACATGAACCGCGGCATCCGCCCGGGACGAGGGTCCGAAGACCCGGCCGGGCAGATCGCCTACCTTGAGCAGGAGATCGCCGTCCTGCGACGCAAGCTCGCCGACTCTCCGCGACACACGAGGATTCTCGAAGAGCGGATCGTCGAGCTGCAGACCAACCTGGCCGGCGTGTCCGCCCAGAACGAACGTCTCGCCAACACGCTCCGCGAGGCCCGCGACCAGATCGTGGCCCTCAAGGAGGAAGTCGACCGGCTCGCCCAGCCGCCGGCCGGCTTCGGAGTCTTCCTGCAGGCCAACGAGGACGGCACCGCCGACATCTTCACCGGCGGCCGCAAACTGCGCGTCAACGTCAGCCCGAGCGTCGAACTCGACGACCTCAGGCGCGGCCAGGAAGTCATGCTCAACGAAGCGCTCAACGTGGTCGAAGCCATGGAGTTCGAGCGCGTCGGGGACATCGTCACCCTCAAGGAGATCCTTGAGGACGGCGAACGCGCCCTGGTGCTCGGGCACACCGACGAGGAACGGGTGGTACGGCTCGCCGAGCCGCTGCTGGACGTCACCATCCGCCCCGGCGACGCCCTGCTGCTCGAACCCCGCTCCGGCTACGTCTACGAGGTCGTTCCCAAGAGCGAGGTCGAGGAACTCGTCCTCGAAGAGGTCCCCGACATCGGCTACGAGCAGATCGGCGGCCTCGGCAACCAGATCGAAGCCATCCGCGACGCGGTCGAACTGCCCTACCTGTACCCCGACCTCTTCAAGGAGCACGAACTGCGGCCGCCCAAGGGCGTCCTGCTGTACGGACCCCCCGGATGCGGCAAGACACTCATCGCCAAGGCCGTCGCCAACTCGCTGGCCAAGAAGGTCGCCGAGGTCACCGGCCAGGCCGCCGGCAAGAGCTTCTTCCTGAACATCAAGGGCCCCGAGCTCCTCAACAAGTACGTCGGTGAGACCGAGCGCCAGATCCGCCTCGTCTT
Organism: Streptomyces sp. enrichment culture; assembly: GCF_964272895.1. Classification (GTDB taxonomy): domain Bacteria; phylum Actinomycetota; class Actinomycetes; order Streptomycetales; family Streptomycetaceae; genus Streptomyces. The sequence goes on along the minus strand of NZ_OZ186832.1, from coordinate 1,462,839 downwards.
CCAGCGAGCCCGCGAGAAGGCGTCCGAGGGCACCCCCGTCATCGTCTTCTTCGACGAGATGGAGTCCCTCTTCCGCACCCGAGGCTCCGGCGTCAGCTCGGACGTGGAGAACACCATCGTCCCGCAGCTGCTCGCCGAGATCGACGGCGTGGAGGGCCTGCAGAACGTGGTCGTGATCGGCGCCTCCAACCGCGAGGACATGATCGACCCGGCGATCCTGCGCCCCGGCCGCCTCGACGTCAAGATCAAGATCGAGCGCCCGGACGCCGAGGCCGCCAAGGACATCTTCGGCAAGTACCTCACCGAGCGCCTTCCGCTGCACGCGGAGGATCTGCGGGAGCACGGCAGCGACAAGAGCGCGTGCGTCCAGGCCATGATCCAGACGGCCGTGGAACACATGTACGCCGAATCCGAGGAGAACCGCTTCCTCGAGGTGACCTACGCCAATGGTGACAAGGAAGTCCTGTACTTCAAGGACTTCAATTCCGGCGCCATGATCGAGAACATCGTGGGCCGCGCCAAGAAGATGGCGATCAAGGACTTCCTCGAACACAACCAGAAGGGCCTCCGCGTCTCCCACCTGCTCCAGGCATGCGTGGACGAGTTCAAGGAGAACGAGGACCTTCCCAACACCACCAACCCCGACGACTGGGCCCGCATCTCCGGAAAGAAGGGCGAGCGGATCGTCTACATCCGCACCCTCATCACCGGAAAGCAGGGCGCCGACACCGGACGGTCCATCGACACGGTGGCCAACACCGGACAGTACCTGTAAAGAGCAGGGCGGCTGCGGGTGCCCTCCACCGGGTACCCGCAGCCGACTGTTTTCCTGGCGCCGCCGCATCGAGGCAATGACGCAAATGATCTCCACACCAGCGCAGAGCCGTTCTAGGCTCTTCGGTACCGCCGAGTCGCGCAGTGCGGGGACGGGCACCGCACACGCAACCCAGCGCCAGCGGTATCTGAGCGGCGCCCACGACCGAGGACGCCGCCGGGCAAGGAGGGCCGCATGACCGTACGGCGAGTAATGGGCATCGAGACGGAGTACGGCATCTCCGTCCCCGGCCACCCCAACGCCAATGCCATGCTCACCTCGTCCCAGATCGTCAACGCCTACGCGGCGGCGATGCACCGGGCCCGCCGGGCCCGCTGGGACTTCGAGGAGGAGAACCCGCTCCGCGACGCGCGAGGCTTCGACCTCGCCCGCGAGGCCGCCGACGCCAGCCAGCTCACCGACGAGGACATCGGCCTGGCCAACGTCATCCTCACCAACGGCGCCCGGCTCTACGTCGACCACGCCCACCCCGAATACAGCGCACCCGAGGTCACCAACCCCCGCGACGCCGTCCTCTGGGACAAGGCCGGCGAGCGGATCATGGCCGAGGCCGCCGAACGCGCCGCCGCGCTCCCCGGCGCCCAGCCCATCCACCTCTACAAGAACAACACCGACAACAAGGGCGCCTCCTACGGCACGCACGAGAACTACCTGATGAAGCGGGAGACCCCCTTCTCGGACATCGTGCGCCACCTCACGCCCTTCTTCGTCTCCCGCCAGGTCTTCGCCGGCGCCGGCCGCGTGGGCATCGGCCAGGACGGCCATGAGCACGGCTTCCAGCTCAGCCAGCGCGCCGACTACTTCGAGGTCGAGGTCGGCCTGGAGACCACCCTCAAACGCCCCATCATCAACACCCGCGACGAACCCCACGCCGACGCGGAGAAGTACCGCCGCCTGCACGTGATCATCGGCGACGCCAACCTCTCCGAGATCTCGACCTATCTGAAACTGGGCACGACCGCCCTGGTCCTGTCGATGATCGAGGACGGCTTCATCGCCGTGGACCTGGCCGTCGACCAGCCCGTACGCACCCTCCACCAGGTCAGCCACGACCCGAGCCTCAAGCGCCTGGTCACCCTGCGCAGCGGCCGCACCCTCACCGCCGTACAACTCCAGATGGAGTACTTCGAGCTCTCCCGCAAGTACGTCGAGGAGCGCTTCGGCGCGGACGCGGACGAGCAGACCAAGGACGTCCTGGCCCGCTGGGAGGACACCCTCACCCGCCTGGAGAACGACCCCATGAGCCTCGCCGGCGAGCTCGACTGGGTCGCCAAGCGCGAGCTCATGGAGGGCTACCGCCGCCGCGACAGCCTCGACTGGGACGCCGCCCGCCTGCACCTCGTCGACCTCCAGTACGCCGACGTACGCGCCGAGAAGGGCCTCTACAACCGTCTGGTGGCCCGCGGCCGCATGAAGCGCCTCCTGGACGAGCAGGACGTCGAGCGGGCCAAGTCCAAGCCCCCGGAGGACACCCGCGCCTACTTCCGCGGCCGCTGCCTGGAGCAGTACGCCGACGACGTCGCCGCGGCCTCCTGGGACTCGGTCATCTTCGACCTCCCCGGCCGCGACTCCCTGCAGCGCGTCCCAACCCTCGAACCGCTACGCGGAACGCGAAATCACGTCAAGGAGCTCCTCGACCGCTGCCGCACCGCGGAAGACCTGGTCAGGGTGCTCTCGGGCGGCTGAACGGGTACTCGAACACCACTACGGACCGGCTCGGGCGCCGGGGTGGAAACCCCGGCGTCCGGGAATCATCACGATGGCCCCCGCACGTTGTACGAACTGCGGGGCCGATGTCGGACCCGGCTTGTAGGGTCTGATCACCACCGATCGGCAGGAAAGCCGACCTGTCGACCATGTCGGGCAACAGAGCGGGGTGAGGGATATGGCAACCAAGGACACCGGCGGCGGCCAGCAGAAGGCCACGCGCTCCACCGAAGAGGTCGAGGAGCAGGCCGCGGAAGCGCAGGCTTCGGAGGACCTCAAGGAGCGCCACGAGAAGCTGAGCGACGACGTCGACTCCGTCCTGGACGAGATCGACGACGTACTCGAGGAGAACGCCGAGGACTTCGTGCGAAGCTTCGTGCAAAAGGGTGGCCAGTAAGCCGCATCGCCTTCGATTCGAAGGCGGGTGGGGTGGAGTGGTGGCCGGCGCATCGGAACTGAAGCGCCGCGTGCGGCGGGGTGGGCCCAGACCGCACGCGGCGTGACCGGCCAGGAGGCGATCACGAGTACCGAGCATGCCTCGGGACGGCGTCCGCCGTGTCTGCACGTGGGCTCCCGCGACGCATGTGGATCACTGCCGCAAGACGGGTAGGGTCCGTGGCGTACTGTGCTTCAACTGCAATTCCGGCCTCGGCCTGTTGAGGGACGACCCCGACACGATGAACCGAGCTGCCGACTACCTGGAAGGAAACGCGTGGAAGCCAACACTCGTAGCACCGGGCGTCTACCAGCTGCCTTCCTGACGCCTGGATCCTCCTCCTTCATGGACTTCCTCTCCGAGCACCAGCCGGAGCTGCTGCCGGGGAACCGGCAACTGCCGCCGACGAAGGGTGTGATCGAGGCGCCGCACGGGACGACGATCGTCGCCGTGACCTTCCCCGGGGGCGTCGTGCTGGCCGGTGACCGGCGGGCCACGATGGGCAACGTCATCGCTCAGCGGGACATCGAGAAGGTGTTCCCGGCGGACGAGTACTCGGCCGTCGGCATCGCCGGCACCGCCGGTCTCGCCGTGGAGATGGTGAAGCTGTTCCAGCTGGAGCTGGAGCACTTCGAGAAGGTCGAGGGCGCCCAGCTGTCGCTGGAGGGCAAGGCCAACCGCCTCTCCACCATGATCCGGTCGAATCTCGGCATGGCGATGCAGGGGCTGGCCGTGGTGCCCCTCTTCGCCGGGTACGACGTGGACCGCGAGAAGGGCCGGATCTTCTCCTACGACGTGACGGGCGGCCGTTCCGAGGAGCAGGGTTACGCCGCCACCGGCTCGGGCTCGATCTTCGCCCGGGGCGCGATGAAGAAGTTGTTCCGTGACGACCTGACCGAGGACCAGGCCACGACCCTGGTGGTGCAGGCCCTGTACGACGCGGCCGACGACGACTCGGCGACCGGTGGTCCCGATGTCGCCCGCCGGATCTACCCGATCATCACCGTGATCACCGAGGACGGTTTCCGCCGGCTCTCCGAGGACGAGGCCTCGCAGATCGCGCGCTCGGTGCTGGAGCGCCGGCTGGAGCAGCCGGACGGTCCGCGGGCGGCGCTGCTGTAGCGGGCTGCCGCTTGTTGCAAGGTGATCCAGTGATTTCGACAGAAAGGGACGGATAACCGGTGTCGACGCCGTTCTATGTCTCACCTCAGCAGGCCATGGCCGACCGGGCGGAGTACGCCCGCAAGGGCATCGCCCGGGGCCGCAGCCTGGTCGTGCTGCAGTACGCCGACGGCATCGTGTTCGTCGGCGAGAACCCGTCCCGCGCGCTGCACAAGTTCAGCGAGATCTACGACCGGATCGGCTTCGCGGCCGCCGGTAAGTACAACGAGTACGAGAATCTGCGGATCGGCGGTGTGCGCTACGCCGACCTGCGCGGTTACACCTATGACCGGGAGGACGTGACGGCTCGCGGCCTCGCCAACGTCTACGCGCAGACGCTGGGCACGATCTTCTCCAGTGCGGGCGAGAAGCCGTACGAGGTGGAGCTGGTGGTCGCCGAGGTGGGCGAGACGCCGGAGGGCGACCAGATCTACCGGCTGCCGCACGACGGCTCGATCGTGGACGAGCACGGTTCGGTGGCGGTCGGCGGCAACGCCGAGCTGATCGGCAGCTATCTGGACCAGCGTCACCAGGACGGTATGACGCTCGCCGAGGCGCTCAAGCTGGCGGTGCAGGCGCTGTCGCGCGAGTCGAACGGTTCGCAGCGGGAGATCCCCGCGGAGCGGCTCGAGGTGGCGGTGCTGGACCGTACACGGCCGCAGAAGCGCAAGTTCAAGCGGATCCAGGGCCGTCAGCTGGCGCGGCTGCTGGAGCAGGACGCGTCGGCGGCGGGTGAAGCGTCCGAGGAGGAGGGCTCCTCCGAGGAGAGCTGACCGCCCGCACGCCTCGTCCGGACGCCCCGCACCCCCTTCGGTGCGGGGCGTCCGGCGTCTCAAGGGGCCGGTGGGGGCGCCGTGGAGGCCCGTACGACGAGTTCCACGGGGATGTCGCCCCGTGCGGGTGTGCGGCCCTCCAGGACGGCGAGGAGGGCGTGCATGCCGCGTTCGCCGAAGAGCTCGGCGTCCAGGCGGACGGTGGTGAGCTCGGGGTCGATGGCGGTGGCCAGACCGAGGTCGTCGATGCCGGTGACGGAGAGGTCGTCGGGGATGCGCAGGCCGAGGCGGCGGGCGGCCTTGTAGGTGCCGGCGGCCAGGAGGTCGTCGTCGCAGATGACGGCGGTGGGCCGGGGGCCGGGGGCGGTGAGGGCGGCTTCGGCGGCGGTGCGGGCGGCGTCGATGGCGAGGGGGCTGCGGGCGGTGCGCAGGCTGGTGCCCGGCACCGCGGCGAGCCGTTCGGCCAGCTCCCGGGCGCGGATCTCGAAGGTCCAGGAGGGCACATCGGCGGCGAGGTGCAGGAGGTCACGGTGGCCGAGGGCGAGCAGGTGGTCGGCGACCTGGCGGACACCGTCGGTGATGTCGAGGTTGACGGTGGCGGCGCCGTGGCTGCCGCGGGGGTCGCTGTCGAGCATGACGAGGGGCAGCTGGTCGCCGCGGATGGCGGTGAGGGCGTCGGCGGCCATGGAGGAGGCGATGACGCCGTCGAGGGCGGCCTGGGCGGAGGCGAAGGGGTCGCGGGCGGGGCCGATGCCCTCGGGGGAGGGGTAGAGGACCACGCCGAAGCCGTGCGCGGCGGCGACGCGGGCGGCTCCGGTGTAGACGCCGGCGAAGAACTCGGTGGTCAGGGCGGGGACGACGAGGAGCACCGTGCGGGTGCGGCCGAGGCGGAGGTTGCGGGCGGCGAGGTTGGGCCGGTAGCCGAGGTCCTGGGCGGCCCGGCGTACGCGTTCGGCGGTCGCCTCGGAGACGCGGCCGCGCCATTTGTCGCCGAGGACCAGCGAGACGGCCGCCTGGGAGACGCCCGCGGCGTGGGCGACGTCCCGGCTGGTGGGGCGTGTACGGCCGTGTGCCACCGTGGGCCTGCCTCCTTGGGTCCGGTCGTTCGCCTGGACTGGTGAACAGCGCACATGGTACGTATGACGGAGGACGTTATACGTAAAACTTGGGCCGGAAGGGCGGATCATGGCCGCGGGATACCTGGAGATCCTCCGAGCGAAGCACGCCGCCCGGCTGCTGGTCGGGACGCTGGTGGGGCGGCTGCCGAACGCCACGGCGGCGATCGCGATCGTGCTGTTCGTACGCGCCGAGGGCGGCTCCTACAGCCTCGCCGGCGCGCTGGCCGCGGTCTACGGCGTGGCGAACGCGGTGGGCCAGCCCGTCCTGGGGCGCCTGGTGGACCTGCACGGGCAGCCCCGGGTGCAGCTGCCCGCGGCGCTGCTGTCGGCCCTGGCGATGACGGCGTTCGCGTTCACCGGCCCCGATCTGCTGGGGCTGTCGTACGCCGCGGTGGCCCTCGCCGGTCTGTTCACGCCGCCTCTGGAGGGCGGGCTGCGGGCGCTGTGGCCGAGCGTGCTGCGCCGGGAGGAGCAGGTGCACACGGCGTACGCGATGGACGCGGTGGCCCAGGAGGTCATGTTCACGGTCGGACCGCTGCTGGTGACGCTGTGCGTCTCGGTGTGGTCCGAGCAGGCCGCGCTGCTCGTGCTGAACGCCGTGGGCGTGCTCGGGGCGCTGTCCGTGGTGGTCTCGGCGCCCTCGCGCGCGTGGCGCTCGGCGCCGCGGGAGGCGCACTGGCTGGGCGCGCTGCGCTCGCCGGGCCTGGTGGCGCTGCTGGCCGCGTTCCTGTTCATCGGGATGGCGCTGGGCTCCATCACGGTGGCGGCGGTCCCGTACGCCGACGAGCACGGCGGTGACGCGGTGTACGGCTGGCTGATGGCGGCGCTGGGGCTGGGCGCGCTGGTGGGCGGCAGCGTGTACGGGGCGCGGCAGTGGGCCGGCGCGCCGGAGCGGCGACTGCGAGTGCTGGTGGCGTTCCTGGCGGTGTGTTACCTGCCGCTGATGCTGATGCCGGGCGCGGTGGCCATGACGGGGCTGACGGCGCTCGCCGGGGTGTTCCTGGCCCCGGCCATCGCCTGCGCCTTCGTGATCGTGGACCGGCACGCGCCGAGCGGCACGGTGACCGAGGCGTTCTCCTGGCTGGTGACCACGTTCACCGTGGGCGCGTCGGTGGGAACGGGCCTGACGGGGCCGGTCGTCGAGGAGGGCGGCGCGCTGTGGGGCTTCGCGGTGCCGAGCGCGGCCGGGGCGGTGTCGCTGCTCGTGCTGGTGGCCACCGGGCGGGTCCTCGCAGCTCCTGCCCGGGGTGCGGTCGTTGCGGCTTCATCGGAAAATGATCCAAATCGTGCCGTCGAACCCCGTTTCAGTTCAGGGGATCGGGCGTAATGTTCAGTCATGGACCGCCGCATTTTCGGGCTGGAGAACGAGTACGGCGTCACGTGCACGTTCAGGGGACAGCGCCGTCTGTCGCCTGACGAGGTGGCGCGGTACCTCTTCCGCCGTGTCGTGTCATGGGGCCGTAGCAGCAATGTCTTTCTGCGGAACGGCGCCCGCCTCTATCTCGACGTGGGGTCACATCCGGAATACGCGACACCCGAATGTGACAACGTGATCGAACTGGTCACCCACGACAAGGCCGGCGAGCGCATTCTCGAAGGACTCCTGGTGGACGCGGAACGACGCCTGCACGAGGAGGGAATCGCGGGCGACGTCTACCTCTTCAAGAACAACACCGACTCGGCGGGCAACTCCTACGGGTGCCACGAGAACTATCTCGTGGCCCGGCACGGGGAGTTCTCGCGGCTCGCGGACATCCTCATCCCGTTCCTGGTGACGAGGCAGCTGCTGTGCGGTGCGGGGAAGGTGCTCCAGACCCCGCGCGGTGCGGTGTACTGCGTCAGTCAGCGGGCCGAGCACATCTGGGAGGGCGTCTCCTCGGCGACGACGCGTTCCCGGCCCATCATCAACACGCGGGACGAACCGCACGCGGACGCGGAGCGTTACCGCCGGCTGCATGTCATCGTCGGCGACTCCAACATGTCGGAGACGACGATGCTGCTGAAGGTCGGGGCGACCGACCTGGTGCTGCGCATGATCGAGGCGGGCACCGTGATGCGCGATCTGACCCTGGAGAACCCGATCCGGGCGATCCGCGAGGTCAGCCACGACATCACCGGTCGGCGCAAGGTGCGCCTGGCCAGCGGCCGGGAGGCGTCCGCGCTGGAGGTGCAGCGCGAGTACTACGAGAAGGCCGTGGACTTCTGCGAGCGGCGCGGCATCCGCACCGGCACGGTGGAGCAGGTGCTGGAGCTGTGGGGCCGGGCTCTGGAGGCGATCGAGACGGAGGACCTCGACCGGATCGCCACCGAGATCGACTGGGTGATGAAGTACAAGCTCATCGAGCGCTACCGGGCCAAGAACAACATGACGATGTCGCATCCGCGCGTGGCGCAGATAGACCTCGCCTACCACGACATCCACCGTCGTCGTGGCCTGTACTACCTGCTGGAGAAGAAGGGCCAAGCCGCCCGGATCTGCAACGACTTGAAGATCTTCGAGGGCAAGTCGGTCCCGCCGCAGACCACTCGGGCGCGGCTGCGCGGTGATTTCATCCGCAGGGCGCAGGAGCAGCGCCGTGATTTCACGGTCGACTGGGTGCATCTGAAGCTCAACGACCAGGCGCAGCGGACGGTGTTGTGCAAGGACCCGTTCCGTTCGGTGGACGACCGGGTGGAGAAGCTGATCGCCGGGATGTGAGGCAGAAGTTCCGGCGCGGTGCCGGAACGCAACACGGGCGCCGTACGTTTCCCGTACGGCGCCCTTCTCACGCCGTAGAGTTGCGCGCACGTCCACCGACAAGATCGACCGATTACGAGGCCCCCACCGTGCGCCGACGTTCCCTCATCCTTGCCGCCGTTCCCGCCGGACTGGTCACGCTCGCCGCCTGCGGCGACGAGAAGGCCGACTCCGGCAAGGCCAGCGACAGTGCGTCGCCGACGGACAAGAGCCAGTACTCCACCCCGTCGCCCAAGATCGTGGACGGCCCCCTGCCGGCGATCACGGCGGGGGTGAAGTTCGACCAGAAGCCGACCGTGGCCAAGGGCAGCGGGAAGCCGGCGGAGCAGATCGCGGTGAAGACGGTGATCGCGGGCGCCGGGAAGACCGTCGCGGAGAACGACTACATCCAGGCGCACTATCTCGGCCAGGTCTGGGACACCGCGAAGGTGTTCGACAACTCCTACGACCGTAAGACGCCGCTGGTGATCCAGCTCGCGCAGGGCAGCATCATCGACGGCTGGCGCTATGCCCTGGCGGGCAAGAAGACCGGCAGCCGGGTGGAGATGGCCGTGCCGCCGACCTGGGGTTACGGCAAGCAGGGCAACGCTCAGGCGGGCATCAAGGGCACGGACACGCTGGTGTTCGTGGTGGATGTGCAGGACACGTTCAACGCCAGGAGCTCCGCCAAGGGCACCGAGGTGGCGCAGGACAACGTGGACCTGCCCAAGGCCGGCACGAACACCGACGGCAAGGCGCCCTCGATCGAGGTGCCGAAGACGGACCCGCCGAAGAAGCTGGTGGCGAACTACGTCATCGAGGGCGCCGGCGCCGAGGTGGGGGCCGAGGACAGCGTGCTGGTGCAGTACAAGGGCGTGCAGTGGTCGAACGGCAAGGAGTTCGACTCGACGTACAGCCGCGAGTCGCTGACGTCCTTCGGGCTGCAGCAGGTGGTCAAGGGCTGGTCGCAGGGGCTGACCGGGAAGAAGGTCGGCAGCCGCGTGCTGATCGTCATCCCGCCGGACCTGGGTTACGGCGACAACCCGCCGCAGGGCAGCGGCATCGAGAAGGGCGCCACGCTGGTGTTCACGGTGGACATCCTCGCCAAGATGTGACGCCGCCGCCCCGCTCGCGGGCGCTCGGCGCGGGGGGATGAAAGACTGTGCGCGTTGCCTTTTTCGTACACATGCAGGAGCTAGTTACGTGAACATCGACAAGCCCGAGATCGACTTCCCGGGCGGCGAGCCCCCGGCGGACCTGGAGATCAAGGACATCTGGGAGGGCGACGGCGAGGTCGCGCAGGCGGGTCAGACCGTCACCGTGCACTACGTCGGTGTCGCTTTCAGCACGGGTGAGGAGTTCGACGCCAGCTGGAACCGCGGCACCCCGTTCCGCTTCCCGCTGGGTGGCGGCCGTGTGATCAAGGGCTGGGACCTGGGTGTGCAGGGCATGAAGGTCGGCGGCCGTCGCCAGCTGACCATTCCGGCCCACCTCGCCTACGGCAACCAGAGCCCGACCCCGGCCATCAAGCCCGGTGAGACGCTGATCTTCGTGGTCGACCTGCTCGGGGTCTGATCGTCGTACCGGAGTTCTGACGGGTTCGGTCGCGGTGCGATCGTCGTACGACGTGTGCGCCCGATCCGACCGGATCCGATCACCTGGGGTCCATGCCTGTCCGGGCATGGGCCCTCGGCTTTTGCCAGGGCACCACGGAGCGGTACGGTCATCGGTCGGAAGCACCATAGGGAAGGCGAAGGGCGTCGATGGCCATTGCCAAGGCCGAGCGGCTGATGAACCTGGCGTTGTGTCTGCTCGGGACGCGGCGGCCGCTCAGCAAGCGTGAGCTGCGGGACTCCATCGAGGCCTATCTGGAGGCGGGCAGCGACGACTCCTTCAACCGCATGTTCGAGCGGGACAAGGACGACCTGCGCGAGCTGGGCCTGGTGATCGAGACCGTCGAGAACATCGACGGCGAGGTCGGCTACCTCGCCCGCCGCGACTCCAACCGGCTGCCCCCGATCACCCTGGACGCCGAGGAGGCCGCGGCCCTCGGACTCGCCGCCAAGGTGTGGCAGCAGGCCCGGCTCGCCGGAGCCGCCAGCGGAGCCCTGCAGAAGCTGCGGGCCGCGGGCCTGCCCGAGGACGTCGACCCCTATGAGGCGCACGGCGCGCTGGAGCCGCGGATCCCCGTGCACGAGGCGGCCTTCGAGCCGCTGATGCTGGCCTGCCGCGACCGCCGCCCCGTCGTCTTCGACTACCGCAAGGCCACCGCCGCCCACCCCGAGACCCGTCAGGTCGAGCCATGGGCGCTGGAGTGCTGGCGCGGGCACTGGTACCTCGCCGGCTTCGACCGCGACCGGGGCGCCGAGCGGGTCTTCAGGCTGTCGCGGATCACCGGCAAGGTGCGCAGCCGCAGCGGGGCGTTCACCGCGCCCGTGCCGGACGTCGTCACCGTCCGTGAGACCGTCGCGAGCTGGGCCGGCGAGACCGCCGACCGCACCGCGCGGATCCGGCTGCGTCAGGACGCCGGTTACCCCCTTCGGGCGAAGGCCACCGCGGTGCGGGAACTCGGTGACGGCTGGGACGAGTTGGAGATTCCGTACGGCCACGGGCTGGACGCCTGGCTGGTGGAGTTCGGGCCCGATGTGGTGGTGCTGGAGCCCGCCGAGCTGCGGGCCGACGTGGTGGACCGGCTGCGTGCCGTGGCCAAGGGCTGAGGGGGAGCGGGCAAGAACGTGGCAGGCAAACCGGTCAGGCCCACGAACGCCATCGACCAGACCCGGCGGATGCTGTCGCTGGTGACGTATCTGCGCGAGCGCCCCGGCGCGCGCGTGGAGGACGTCGCCCGCGCCTTCGGCATCACCGAGGACGAGCTGGTCTCCGACCTCGACGTGCTGCCGATGTGCGGCACCAGCTTCCGCGGCGGTGACCTGCTCGACATCGACACCGACGGCGAGCGCATCTGGTGGCACAACCCGGCCGCGCTCGGCGCGGAGGCCGCCGAACCGCTCAGGCTCGCCGCCGACGAGGCGACCGCGCTGCTGGTGGCCGCGCGGGCCGTGGCGACCCTGCCGGGGCTGCGCGAGAGCGACCGGCAGGCACTGCTACGGGCCACCGCCAAGGTGGAGACCGCGGCCGGCGAGGCGGCCGGAGCCAGCTCCCGCCTCTCGGTCACCTTCGAGTCCGAGGGCGGTGTCTTCGCCGACGTCGACCGGGCCATCTCCGAGCGGCGCCGGCTGTGGATCCGCTACTACTCACCGGCCCGCGACGAGGTCACCGAGCGCGAGATCGACCCGATCCGCCTGGTCAGCGTCGGCCACACCTATGTCGAGGCGTGGTGCCGGCGCTCCGAGGCGCGCCGCACCTTCCGGCTCGACCGGGTCGCCGAGATCCGCATCCTCGACGAGCCGTCCGCGCCGCCGGAGATCGAGCTGCGCGACCTGTCCGAGGCCCTGGTGCAGCCCGCCGCGGAGGACCCCGAGGTCGTCATCGAGGTGGGGCCCGGCGGACGCTGGGTCGCCGAGTACTACCCGCACGACAGCGCCGAGGAGCTGCCCGACGGCGGACTGCGCATCACCCTGCGCACCCCCGACCCGGCCTCCCTCAAGCGCCTCGCCCTGCGCCTCGGCGCCGACGGCCGCATCGTCGCGCCCCGCGAGCTGGCCGACAGCGCCCGCCGGGCGGCCCGCGAGGCACTCGCGGCGTACGACGGGCTGGAGGCGGACGCACAGGACGCGCAGGACGCACAGGACGCGCAGGACGCGTCGGTCGGAGGCGCCGGCGAGGAGGACTCGGCGCCGGGTCCCGCCGGCACGGGCTCGGTCCGGGGCGTCGGCGGGGAGGGCTCGGTCCAGGGTGTCGGCGGCGCCGGCTCCGCCCACGGTGTCGGCGCGGAGAGCTCGGTCCAGGGCGTCGGTGATGCCGGCTCGGCCCGCGGCGGTGTCGGTGCGCAGGGTGGCTCGGCCGTGGGTTCCGGCGCGACCGGTGCGCCGGTCATGGGTCCCGGTGCCCCGGCCATGGGTTCCGGTGGGTCCTACGGCAGGCAGGAGCAGGAGCTTTGAGCGAGTCGGAGTCGTTTGGGGTTCGGGGCATGTCGGTGGCCTCCGCGTTCGCCGGGATGAGAAGTGTGGCGCCCGTGGTGTTCCGGGCGGGCTGCCCGGACTGCCGGGGCCGCTTCGAGCTGGGCGCCGGTGCGCTGCGCCTGGCCATCGGCGCCTCCAGCCGCACCACGTTCTACTCCTTCACCTGCCCCGACTGCGGGGCCTCGGTGCGCAAGCCCGCGGGGGAGCGGATCGTGGAACTGCTCACCGGCGGCGGCGTGCGCACCCTGCGGCTGCACTCCACGTAGCGGGACCGTCTAGGCTCGGCGTCATGTTCTGGCCGATGTTCGCGGTTGCTGTGGGTTTCCTGGGTCTCGCCGTCCTCGGCGTGTTCGCCGTGCGGGTGTTCCTCGAGGCGCAGCGCCTGGGCAGACAGGTCACGGAGTCGGCTCGGCGCATCGGCAGAGCGGCCGAGGACCTGGAGCGCGCGACGGTGAGCGCGGCCCGCGCGGCCGACACGCTGTGAGGGCTGTGCGGCGTCGGTCGAGGGGTGCTCGACGTCACCCGTGAGGCCCCGCGCCCGGCGCGTTCTGAGCGGCTTCGCCCTGTCGACTTGCCCGTTGCGCCGGGTACGCTGCTGGTCGCGGCCCGCTGATCGAGGCCCGGACCGCGAAACAGGGAGTACGCACGGGGATTGCCTGAGGTTCACCCCCGGGCGTTACGATCGCAGGCGGCACGATCGTTCGGACACCTGTCCGGCCGGTCGGACAGTGTCCCATCAATTCGCCTCGGTGAGAAGGTAAAGCATATGTTCGGCGGAAAGATCGGCCCGCTCGAGATCACTCTGATTCTCGTCATCATCCTGCTGCTGTTCGGCGCCAAGAAGCTTCCGGACATGGCTCGCTCGCTCGGCAAGTCCGCCCGCATCCTCAAGAGCGAGGCCAAGGCGATGAAGGAGGACGGCAAGGCCGCCGCTCCCGCCGACCCGCCGAACCCCGGCGACGACCAGGCTCCCGCTCAGCGCGTCATCCAGGCCGCGCCCGGCGACGTGTCCAGCTCCCGGCCGGTCAACGAGCCGACGGACACGACCAAGCGCTGACGCAGGGCCGGTGACCTCCGGCCCGCCGTAGGAGATGGGAACGTGGGTTGCTGAAGCCTGCCCGCAACAAGGAGAAGGACCCCGAGGGGCGGATGCCCCTCGCGGAACACCTGCGTGAGCTCCGCAACCGGCTCGCGAAGGCAGTGCTGGCCATCATCGTCGTCACGATCCTGGCTGCCTTCTTCTACCAAGACATCATCGACTTCTTCACCAAGCCGGTCCTGGACTCGGTCGGATGCCCCGACTCGTTCACCGAGCTGGCGAAGCGCAGCGGCGACAGCCCGTGCGCCGAGATCACGATCAACGGCCTCCTCGGACCCTTCACCCTCGCCCTGAAGGTGTCCCTCATGGCCGGTGTCGTCCTCGCCTCGCCGGTGTGGCTCTACCAGCTGTGGGCGTTCGTCGCGCCCGGTCTGCACCGGCACGAGAAGAAGTACGCGTACGCGTTCGTCGGAACGGGCGTCCCGCTCTTCTTCGCCGGCGCCTACTTCGCCTACTGGGTGCTGCCGACCACCGCGAACGTCCTGATCGAGTTCACGCCGTTCGGTGTCGACAACCTGCTGCCGCTGGACGACCTCCTCGACCTCGTCACGCGCATGGTCATCGTCTTCGGCCTCTCCTTCGAGCTGCCGCTGCTGCTGGTGATGCTGAACTTCACCGGGGCGATCACGGGCAAGCGCATGCTCGGCTGGTGGCGCGGCATGATCCTGGGCATCACCGTCTTCGCGGCCATCGCCACGCCCAGCACCGACCCGCTGTCGATGCTGGCCCTCGCCGGACCGATCTGGGTGCTCTACTTCGGTGCCACGGCCGTCTCGCTCATCAACGACCGGCGCCGCGCCCGCCGCGAGGCCCTGGAGCCCGACCCCGACGAGGCGTCCGAGCTGGACCTCACGCCCGAGGAGGTCGGCGCGGTCGAGCCCGTCACCGCGAGCCGGGCCCTGCCCGAGCAGCCGAGCACGGACCGGGTCAACGGCTACGACGACGTGACCTGAGCACCTCTGGGCACCCCGCGGGGTCGCCCACGTCGACCTCCCACCGCGGTCCGCGGCCGGGGCGCCCCACGGCGCCGCCGGCCGCTTCGCGTATCGCGGGCCCCACACCCCTTGAGCTGGGATGATCATCCGATCTCGGGGCGGGTCCGAGATAAAGATCGTCCTGTTGTCAGTGCGGAACGGTACGCTCGAAAGCACGATGACAGAGGACCTCTCACCGGCCCAGCGGTACGCGGCAGCCCGTCAGCGCGCTGCCGAGCAGGCCACCGCGCTCGCCTCCTTCCGCGAGATGTACGACTTCGGCCTCGACCCCTTCCAGATAGAGGCATGCCAGGCACTCGAAGCGGGCAAGGGCGTCCTGGTCGCCGCGCCGACGGGCTCGGGCAAGACGATCGTGGGCGAGTTCGCCGTCCACCTCGCCCTGCAACAGGGCAAGAAGTGCTTCTACACGACACCCATCAAGGCGCTGTCGAACCAGAAGTACAACGACCTGTGCCGTCGCTACGGCACACAGAAGGTCGGCCTGCTCACCGGCGACAACAGCGTCAACTCCGACGCCCCGGTGGTCGTCATGACCACCGAGGTCCTGCGGAACATGCTGTACTCCGGTTCCCAGACGCTCCTGGGCCTCGGCTATGTGGTCATGGACGAGGTGCACTACCTCTCCGACCGCTTCCGGGGCGCCGTATGGGAAGAGGTGATCATCCACCTCCCCGAGTCGGTGACCCTGGTGTCACTGTCCGCGACCGTGTCCAACGCCGAGGAGTTCGGCGACTGGCTGGACACCGTCCGCGGCGACACCGAGGTGATCGTCTCCGAGCACCGGCCCGTGCCCCTGTTCCAGCACGTGCTCGCCGGGCGCCGGATGTACGACCTGTTCGAGGAGGGCGAGGGCCACCGCAAGGCCGTCAACCCCGACCTGACGCGGATGGCCCGCATGGAGGCCAGCCGGCCCTCCTACCCGGACCGCCGGCGCGGTCGTGCCATGCGCGAGGCCGACCGGGAGCGGGAGCGGCGCCAGCGCTCCCGGATCTGGACGCCGAGCCGCCCCGAGGTCATCGAGCGCCTCGACGCCGAGGGACTGCTCCCCGCCATCACCTTCATCTTCAGCCGCGCCGCCTGCGAGGCCGCCGTCCAGCAGTGCCTGTACGCGGGGCTGCGGCTGAACGACGAAGAGGCGAGGGAACAGGTGCGGTCCCTGGTCGAGGAGCGCACCGCCTCCATCCCCACCGAGGATCTGCACGTCCTCGGTTACTACGAGTGGCTGGAGGGCCTGGAGCGCGGTATCGCCGCCCACCACGCGGGCATGCTGCCGACCTTCAAGGAGGTCGTCGAGGAGCTGTTCGTGCGCGGCCTGGTCAAGGCCGTCTTCGCCACCGAGACCCTCGCGCTGGGCATCAACATGCCCGCGCGGTCCGTGGTGCTGGAGAAGCTGGTCAAGTGGAACGGCGAGCAGCACGCCGACATCACGCCGGGCGAGTACACCCAGCTCACCGGCCGGGCGGGCCGGCGCGGCATCGACGTCGAGGGCCACGCGGTGGTGCTGTGGCAGCGCGGGATGAACCCCGAGCAGCTCGCGGGCCTCGCGGGCACCCGCACCTATCCGCTGCGCTCCAGCTTCAAGCCGTCGTACAACATGGCGGTCAACCTGGTCGAGCAGTTCGGGCGCCACCGCTCGCGCGAGCTGCTGGAGACCTCCTTCGCGCAGTTCCAGGCCGACAAGTCGGTCGTCGGGATCTCCCGGCAGGTGCAGCGCAACGAGGAGGGCCTGGCGGGCTACAAGGAGTCGATGACCTGCCACCTCGGCGACTTCGAGGAGTACGCGCGTCTCAGGCGCGAGCTGAAGGACCGCGAGACCGAGCTGGCCCGCCAGGGCGCGCAGCAGCGGCGCGCGGAGGCCGCGGTCGCCCTGGAGCGGCTCAAGCCGGGCGACGTCATCCATGTGCCGACCGGCAAGTACGCGGGCCTGGCGCTGGTCCTCGACCCGGGGCTGCCCGCGGGGCGGTCCAACGGCCACCGGGGGTTCGACCATCACGACGGGCCGCGTCCGCTGGTGCTGACCGCCGAGCGGCAGGTGAAGCGGCTGGCGTCCATCGACTTCCCCGTGCCGGTGGAGCCGTTGGAGCGGATGCGGATCCCCAAGTCCTTCAACCCGCGCTCTCCGCAGTCCCGTCGGGACCTGGCGAGCGCGCTGCGCAGCAAGGCCGCCCACATCGAGCCCGAGCGTCACCGCAAGCGGCGCTCGCAGGCGGCCGACGACCGCGAGATCGCCCGGCTGCGGGCCGCGCTGCGCGCCCACCCCTGCCACGGCTGCAACGACCGTGAGGACCACGCCCGCTGGGCCGAGCGGTACTACCGGCTGCTGCGGGACACCTCGCAGCTGGAGCGGCGCATCGAGGGCCGTACGAACACCATCGCGCGGACCTTCGACCGGATCGTGGCGCTGCTGACCGAGCTGGACTACCTGCGTGCCGACGAGGTCACCGAGCACGGCCGGCGGCTCGCCCGTCTGTACGGCGAGCTCGATCTGCTGGCCAGCGAGTGCCTGCGCGCCAGGGTCTGGGAGGGGCTGAACCCGGCGGAGCTCGCCGCCTGTGTCTCGGCGCTGGTGTACGAGGCCCGGGTCGGGGACGACGCGCTCGCGCCGAAGCTGCCGTCCGGCAAGGCCAAGGCCGCGCTGGGCGAGATGGTGCGGATCTGGGGCCGCCTGGACGCGCTGGAGGAGGAGTTCCGGATCAGCCAGACCGAGGGGGTCGGACAGCGCGAGCCGGACCTCGGGTTCGCGTGGGCCGCGTACATGTGGGCCTCCGGCAAGGGGCTCGACGAGGTGCTGCGCGAGGCGGAGATGCCGGCCGGTGACTTCGTGCGCTGGTGCAAGCAGGTCATCGACGTGCTGGGGCAGATCCAGGCGGCGGCTCCGCCGGAGGGGTCGACCGTGCCGAAGGCCGCGCGCAAGGCGGTCGAGGAGTTGCTGCGGGGAGTCGTCGCCTACTCGTCGGTGGGCTGATCGTCCTTCGGGCGGGGCGGGTGACCGTGCGCGGGTGAGCGCGTGGTTGCCCGCCCCGCCCTTTTTCCTGGGCAGGTTCACTCGTTACGGTGAGTAGTTTTCGTATGCCTGTACTCCGCTACGCTCCGTGTGTGACTGTGGTCGCAGCGTGCAAATGGGGCTGAGCGTACTCCTGTTGCGGGGGTCATTTCAGGCGCTTGCCGAATATGACACGGCGATGATCCGGTCGGACTAAGCTCGCCCGCAGCGCGCTGAGTTGAGATGAATTCGTGCGCTTGTTCCCGAACATGCCTTTGATCCCGATAGTTTCCCTGACGAGGGCCCACATGGTGAGTGTCCAGACCCCACCCGTACGCCGCGAACTCCCCTTCGTCCGCGTGCTGTTGCTCCCGGCGATAGTCATGGCCGCGGCGACCGGCGCCGCCGTGGCACTCGTCGCGCAGCCGGCGCAGAACGCGGTCGCCGTGTGCGGTGGCATCGCCACCCTGCTGGTGATCCTCACGGGCGCCGAAGTCATGCGCCGCAGTCGCGAGCTGCGCGACCTGCGCGCCGAGCACGCCCGTCACAGCGCGTATCTGGAACGGCGTCTGGCCGCCAACGACGAGCGCATGGTCCGGCTCGGCCGCGAGATCGTGCCCGCCGCCATCCACCGGCTGCGCATCGGCAATTCGCCCGGAGAGGTGATGCGCGACCTGGGCCTGATCGACCCCTCCTACCGGGAGCTGTCCGAGCCCGAGCGCGACCTGATCCTGCACATGCTGCGCATCGTCGACCACGAGGAAGCCCTGCGCGACTCCGCCCAGCGCTCCTTCGTCAGCGTCGCCCGCCGCGTCCAGGCGATCATCCACCAGCAGGCCGCGGAACTGCGCGAGATGGAGGAGGACCACGGCCGCAACCCCGAGGTCTTCGACGACCTGCTGCGCATCGACCACGGCAACGCCCTGATCGGCCGCCTCGCCGACTCCATCGGCGTCCTCGGCGGCGGCCGGCCCGGCCGCCAGTGGCCCAAGCCCGTCGCCCTCTACAGCGTGCTGCGCGGCGCGATGTCCCGGATCCTGGAGTACCGGCGCATCTCGCTGGACAACATCGCCAAGGTCAACATCAAGGGCACCGCGGTCGAACCGGTCATCCACGCCTGCGCCGAGCTGCTCGACAACGCCACCCGCTACTCCCCGCCGCAGACCAAGGTCCACGTCACCGCCTTCGAGGTGCAGACCGGCGTCGCCATCGAGATCGAGGACGCCGGCGTCAGCCTCAGCGAGGAGGCCCGCGCCCGCGCCGAGGGCATGCTGGAGCGCGCCAAGGCCGGCGTCGACCTCCAGGAGCTCGGCGAGAGCCCGCGTCTCGGCCTCGCGGTCGTCGGTCGCCTGTGCACGCAGTTCAACATGCAGGTGTCGCTGCGCAATTCGGCGTACGGCGGTGTCCGCGCCGTCCTGATCGTGCCCAGCGACATGATGACCACCGAGCCCGGCGTCGGACTCGCCCACGGCATCGGCGCCACCGCCCTGCCCCACACGGTCGACGCCCTCGAAGGCCCCAAGCGCCCGCCCAAGAAGCGCCGCCCCACCAGCCCCCGCATCCCGGCCACCGTCTCCATGGAGGACGAGGTCCCGGAGGTCACCGAATGGACCGCGGGCGGTCTGCCGCAGCGCCGCAGCCGGGTCAAGGTCCCGCTCAGCCAGCGGATCGCCGAGCAGTACGCCGCCGAGCGCGCCATCCGCGAGGGCCGCGACCCCGGACCCCAGTGGGCCGACCTCGAGGCCGAGATCCGCAAGGAGTCCGAGCCGCCCAGGGCGAAGCCCGACCGGCCCGCCCCCGGCCTGGCCTTCGAGGCCTTCTGGGAGGGCCTGAAGAAGGTCGCCCCGCCCGGTGAACACCCCACCGCCTTCACCCGCAACCCCACCGCATACACCCATCTGATCGAGGACTCGGCCCGCAGCGAGGCCGACGACGAGGGGGATCTGAAGTGATCCAGCAGCGAGCGAACTTCGACTGGATGCTCAAGGAGCTCGCCGACGGCGTACCGGGCATCGCCATGATCGTGGTGCTCTCGGCCGACGGACTGCGCATCGCCCGGCACGGCGGCGACCCCGACACCGCCGACCGCGTGGCCGCGGCCTGCGCGGGCCTGCAGAGCCTGGCGAACGCGGTCGCCCAGGAGATCCCCACCAGCGAGGGGGAGATGAACATGGTCCTCATCGAGATGGACCGCGGCTACTTCTACATGATGGCCGCCGGCGCCAACGCCTACCTCGCCGTACTCGCCGACATGATCTGCGAACCCGGCACGATGAGCGCTCATATGCGCGACCTCGTCGTGCGCATCGGCGCACATCTGACGAGTCCTCCCCGGCGCAACGGGCAGACCGTATGACGCCTCCGCAACGCCAGCGGCGCACCCCCCTGGAACAGCCCGCTCCGCCCTCCGGCCAGGAGGGCGAGCGCCCCAACCCCGAACGGCTCTTCGTCATCGGCGGCACCGACGGCGTCCGCGCGGAGATGGACCTGGTCACGTTAATCGTGGCGCGCGCCGAGCCGTCGCCCTCGACCACACCGGAACAGGCGGCGGTCCTGCGGTTGTGCGCCGCCCCGCTGTCCGTGGCCGAGCTGTCGGCCTACCTCAGTCTGCCGTGCAGCGCGGTGACCGTCCTGCTCACCGAGATGCTGGCGGCCGAACTGGTCACGGCGCGCGCCCCCGTCGTCCGCCAGGCGCTCCCTGACCGTTCCCTGCTCGAAGCGGTGATGCATGGACTTCAAAAGCTCTGACACCATTCCCGGCCCACGCACCGAGGATCATCTGCCGCACACGGCCCAGGCCGCGGCGAAGATCGTGATCGTGGGCGGCTTCGGCGTCGGAAAGACGACGATGGTCGGCTCGGTCAGCGAGATCAGACCGCTGACCACCGAGGAGACCATGACGCAGGCCGGCGTCGGGGTCGACGACAACTACGGCTCCGAGACCAAGACCGCCACCACCGTGGCCATGGACTTCGGCCGCATCAGCATCAGCGACCAACTGGTCCTCTACCTCTTCGGCACCCCCGGCCAGGAGCGCTTCTGGTTCCTGTGGAACGGGCTCTTCGAGGGGGCGCTCGGGGCGGTCGTGCTGGTCGACACCCGCAGGCTCGAGGTCAGCTTCGACGTCATAGGGCGACTGGAGGAGCGCGGAGTGCCGTTCGTGGTCGCCGTCAACTCCTTCCCGGACGCCCCCCGCTACCCGCTGGAGGAACTGCGCACCGCCCTGGATCTGACCGAGGACATCCCGATCATGGAGATCGACGCGCGCCGCCGCGCCTCCAGCCGGGACGCCCTGGTCACCCTGGTGCGCTTCCTGCAGTCCCTCGCCATGACCGGCGCGCTCACCTGACGCCGCGCCCCGCGGCACCCCTCACCCACCGCTTCTCCCTGCCCCCCGGATCCTCAGTTTCGGAGCCTGACCAGTGACGCCTGAACCCCACTCACCGACCGGAACGGACGCCCCGACCCTCGCCCCGCCCCCCGGCTGCCCCGCGCACGGCACCGGCCCCGGCGGCCTGCACCGGCTCTACGGCCCCGAGGCGCAGGACCTCGGCGCGCTGTACGAGAAGCTGCGGGCCGAGCACGGCCCCGTGGCACCCGCGCTGCTCCACGACGACGTACCGATCTGGGTGGTCCTCGGCCACACCGAGAACCTGCACATGGTGCGCACCCCCTCGCAGTTCACCCGGGACAGCCGCATCTGGACCCCGCTGATCGAGGGCATGGTCAAACCGGACCACCCGCTGATGCCGCACATCGCCTGGCAGCCCATCTGCTCGCACGCCGAGGGCGACGAGCATCTGCGGCTGCGCGGCGCGGTCACCGGCGCCATGTCCACCATCGACCACCGGGGCCTGCGCCGGCACATCAACCGCTACACCCAGCGGCTGGTCAACCGCTTCTGCGAGGAGGGCAGCGCCGATCTGGTCGGCCAGTTCGCCGAGCACCTGCCGATGGCCGTGATGTGCGAGGTCCTCGGCATGCCCGACGAGTACAACGACCGGCTGGTGCAGTCCGCCCGCGACGCCCTCAAGGGCACCGAGACCGCCATCGCCAGCAACGCCTACGTCATGGACGCCCTCGGCCGGCTCACCGCCCGCCGCCGGGCACAGCCCGAGGACGACTTCACCAGCCATCTCATCAACCACCCGGCGGCGCTGACCGACGACGAGGTCCGCGAGCACCTGCGGGTGGTCCTCTACGCGGCCTACGAGGCCACCGTCAACCTGCTGTCCAACGCGCTGCTGATGGTGCTGATCGACCCGCGTTTCCGGGCGCAGCTCAACGGCGGACAGATGACCGTGCCCGAGGCGGTCGAGCAGTCGCTGTGGGACGAGCCGCCGTTCAGCACGGTGTTCGGCTACTTCGCCAAGCAGGACACCGAGTTGGGCGGCCAGCGCATCCGGCGCGGTGACGGGCTGCTGTTCGCGCCCGCGCCGGGCAACGTGGACCCGAGGGTGCGGCCCGACCTTTCGGTCAACATGCAGGGCAACCGCTCGCACCTCTCCTTCGGCGGCGGGCCGCACGAATGCCCCGGCCAGGACATCGGCCGTGCCATCGCCGACGTCGGTGTGGACGCGCTGCTGATGCGGCTGCCGGACGTGGAGCTCGACTGCGACGAGGACGAGCTGCGCTGGACCGAGTCCATCGCGTCACGGCATCTGGTGGCGCTGCCGGTGCAGTTCGCCCCCAAGGCGCAGCAGGACGTGCGGGAGAAGCCGTCGATCCGGCCCGTTCCGCCGCCCCGGCAGGCGTGGCAGATCAGCACGCCCGCCCCTCAGCCGACGCCGCCCGTCCAGCCCGAGGCCCAGCCGGCGGTTCCCGCGGACGCCCCGACACCGGCCCCGGCCGGCCGTCCCGGCGCGTGGCAGCGGTTCCTGCGGTGGTGGCGGGGCTACTGACCGGCCCAGTCGGAGTACGAGGTCCACGCCGCGAGCCGGCGCTCGCTGACGAAGCGGTGGGCGACGCCGGTGACCGGGTCGGTGAACTCCAGGACCCGCGCGAGGAGTTGCAGCGGGCGCCGGAAGTCGCCGGGCGCTACCGGAGGCAGCGGTTCGGGGTAGAGCGGGTCGCCGAGGATGGGAACGCCGAGCGCGGTCATATGGACGCGCAGCTGATGGGTCTGTCCGGTCTGCGGGGTCAGCCGGTACCGGGCGGGCCCGGCGCCCCGGTGTTCGGCCAGCTCGATGTGGCTGACCGCGTTGGGCTCGCCCTCGACCTCGTAGGCGGTGAGCACCCCGCGCTCCTTCACGATCCGGCTGCGTACGGTGCGGGGCAGGGCGAGTGCGGGGTCGTACGGGGCGACGGCCTCGTACTCCTTGCGGACCCGGCGGTCGCGGAACAGCGTCTGGTAGGCGCCGCGTTCCTCGGGGCGCACCGTGAACAGCACCAGGCCGGCCGTGAGCCGGTCCAGGCGGTGCGCGGCGCTCAGCGTGGGCAGGCCCAGCTCGCGGCGGAGGCGGGCCAGGGCGGTCTCGGTGACGTGCGAGCCGCGCGGGGTGGTGGCGAGGAAGTGCGGCTTGTCGGCGACGACGATGTGCGCGTCGCGGTACACGACCTCCACCGGGAAGGGCACCGGCTCCTCGGCGGGCAGGTCGCGGTGGAACCACACGTACATGCCGGGCACATAGGCCGCGTCCGCCGGAACCGGGCGTCCGTCCGCGCCGACGACCAGGCCCGCGTCCAGCATCCGCGCCACCACGCCGGGGCCCGCGCCCGACAGCCGCTCCACCAGGTGCTCGCCGACGGTCGCCCAGGTGCCCGCGCCGGGCAGCCGCACCCGTACCGGATCCACTCCGTCGCGCTGCGGGAGCGGGGAGGGCGGGGGAGGGGTGCGTCGGCTCATCGCAGGCAAGCCTACGTCGGCGCGGGGGTCGGGCCGCCGGGGCCGGAAAACCCGTGGGGGTCGTAAAACTCGTTGGGGCCGCCGCGATCCGTTGGCAGGATGCGGATCATGCCCTATCTGACCAGCCCCGTGCTTGCGGCCGGAACCCTCGCGGGCGGCCCGCAACCCGTGATCCCCACCGGCGACGGGCTGCTGCTGCGCCCCTGGCGGGAGTCGGACGCCCCCGCGGTCCACGCCGCCTTCCAGGATCCGCTGATGCACCGCTGGCATCTGCGGGCCTCCGACTCCGAGGACGAGGCGCGCGGCTGGATCGAGGAGTGGCGGGGGGAGTGGGCCGGTGAGCGCAGCGCGCAGTGGGCCGTCGTGGACGCCGGGGACGACGACCGGCTGCTCGGCCGGGTGGCGGTGCACCACATCGACCTGGTCGACGGCGTCGGCGAGATCGGCTACTGGACGGTCCCCGAGGCCCGCGGGAAGGGCGTCGCCGCCCGTGCGACGTCCGCGCTGGCCCGCTGGGCCCTGGACGAGACCGGCTTCCACCGCCTGGAACTGACCCATGGCGTCGGCAACGACGGCTCCTGCCGCGTCGCCGCCAAGTGCGGTTTCGCGCTCGAGGGCACCAAGCGCAGCGCGCTGCTGTACGCCGACGGCTGGTACGACGTGCATCTGCACGCGCGCGTGCGGGGCGACTGACGATCCACCGCGGGTCAGGGCGGCGGTGTCCTGACGGCAGCACTGCCGAGCCCCGCTATCGCCCTGGCCGTGACGCCGCCCGCTTGGCCCGCGTCACGCCTGCCTGTGACACCTGACGCCGCCCGCTCGGCCCGCGTCACGCCGCCGGTGCCGCCGCCTCCTGCTCCGCCTCGATGCGGGCGTTCCACTCCCGCTTGGACGCCTGCCAGCCGTCCTCGTCGTGGCCGAGGCGCCAGTAGCCGGAGATGGAGAGGTCCTCGCGCGGGATCTGGCGCTCGACGCGCAGCAGACGCCGCAGCTCCTTCACGCAGCCCGCCTCGCCGTGGACGAAGGCGTGCACGCGGCCCTGCGGCCACTCCAGTGCCTGGACGGCTTCGACCAGCGCCTCACCGACGCGCCGGCCGCCACGGTGCAGCCACACGATCTCCGCGGCGGAGTCGATCTTCAGCTGCTCCTCGGGCCCCGACACCTCGACGAACGCGCGGACGTCGGCCCCCTCGGGCAGCGCCTCCAGGGCGGCCGCGATGGCGGGCAGCGCGCTCTCGTCACCGGCCAGCAGATGCCAGTCGGCGCGCGGATCGGGCGCGTAGGCGCCGCCGGGGCCCAGGAAGCGGACGGTGTCGCCGGGCCGGGCGCGGGTCGCCCAGGGTCCGGCCAGCCCCTCGTCGCCGTGAACGACGAAGTCCAGGGTTAGCTCGCGTGCCCGGGGGTCCCAGGCCCGCACCGTGTACGTCCGGGTCACCGGCCACTGTTCGCGCGGGAACGCGGCGCGAATCCGCTCCAGGTCGAAGGGCTCCGGGTAGCTGATGCCCTCGGCGGGCGGGAACAGCAGCTTCACGTAGTGGTCGGTGTGGGTGCCCGCCGAGAAGTCGGCCAGCCCGTCGCCGCCCAGCACCACGCGCTGCATGTGCGGGGTGAGCCGCTCGGTGCGGACGACCTGCGCGGAGTGCGGCTTCCGCGCGCTGCGGGCCGGACGTAGTGCCATGGCGGCCTCCCTGCGTTCCCGTGCTTAGGCATACCTAAGTTAGCACTACCCTCATGGCATGCGCGCGGAACGAGTGCCCACATGAGCCCCAGAAACCGTCAGCCGCCCAAGGTCAGCAGCAGCCGGTGCAGGGAATTGCCCAGCCCCCAGCGCGCCCCCAGCTCCGCCACCGCCTCCGGGTCGCGCGGGGCCCTCGGCAGAGCGGTCGCCACCTCCGGCAGGGGCACGTCGTCCGCGACCCGCACCACCGTCGGCGCCACGGCGAGGTAGGGCCGGGCCTCCCCGAGCCGCTTGCGCTGCGTGGGCGTGAGCCTGGCCTTCGGGTCGTCCACCGCGGCCAGGATCCCGGCCAGGTCGCCGAACTCGGCCAGCAGCTTCGCCGCCGTCTTCTCGCCGATGCCGGGCACACCGGGCAGACCGTCGCTGGGGTCGCCGCGCAGCAGGGCCAGGTCCGCGTAGCCGGGGCCGTCCACCCCGTACTTCTCGCGCAGCACCGCCTCGTCGGTGAGCTGGAGCATGCCGACGCCCTTGAGCGGGTAGAGCACGCGCACCCCGCGCGCGTCGTCGACCAGCTGGTACAGGTCGCGGTCGCCGGTGACGATGTCGACCGGGCCCTCGGCGCGCGCGGTGAAGGTGCCGATCACGTCGTCCGCCTCGTAACCGGCGACGCCCACCCGCGCGATCCCGATCGCGTCCAGCACCGCCTCGATCACCGGCACCTGCGGCGACAGGGTGTCCGGCACCACTTCCTCGTCCGGACCGACCTCGTGCTCCTCGGCGACGCGGTGCGCCTTGTACGAGGGGATCAGATCGACCCGCCACTGCGGCCGCCAGTCGGCGTCCATGCAGGCCACCAGCTCGTCCGGCCGGTGGTCGCGCACGAGGCGGTCGATGAACTCCAGCAGCCCGCGCACGGCGTTCACCGGCGTGCCGTCCGGGGCCTTCACGGACTCCGGGACCCCGAAGTAGGCGCGGAAGTAGAGCGAGGCGGTGTCGAGCAGCATCAGTCGTCCGGTCACGCCTCGCATCATGCCGTACGGCACTGACAGTCACTTCTCGGCTGCTGCCGCGGCGAGCCCGTCCGGCACCGGCACAGCGCCATCATGCGAAACACGTTGCGCAGTGAGCTGCCTCACGTGGGCGTTTGCGCCACGCCCCGCCGGGCAGGCGCCGCCCCGGAGCGCCGCCGGCCCCGCATCCCCTCGGGGCCGGCGGCTTCCTCTGCCCTGCCCCCGAGACAAGAAGGTTCGCGTGTCAGCCAGGCTAGAGGCCGATCATCTCTACAAGGTGTTCGGCAGACGACCGGACGTCGCGGTCGACCGGCTCCGCAAGGGAGCCGACCGGGAGGAACTGCGGGCCGACGGCACCACCGCCGCCGTCATCGACGCCTCCTTCACCGTGGACGAGGGCCGCATCTTCGTCGTCATGGGCCTGTCCGGCTCCGGCAAGTCCACCCTGCTGCGCATGCTCAACGGCCTGCTGGAGCCGAGCGCCGGACAGGTCCGCGTCGACGGCCAGGACCTGACCGCGCTGAGCGCCCGCGAGCTGCGCGAGGTCCGCGCCCGGAAGATCAGCATGGTCTTCCAGCACTTCGCGCTGTTCCCGCACCGCAGTGTGCTCGACAACGCCGCCTACGGCCTCGCCGTGCAGGGCGTGCCGCGCGCCGAGCGCGAGAAGCGCGCCGCCGAGGCACTGGAGCTGTGCGGGCTGGCGGGCTGGGAGAAGTCCTGGCCCGACGAGCTGTCCGGCGGCATGCAGCAGCGCGTGGGCCTGGCCCGCGCCCTGGCCACCGACGCCGACCTGCTGCTGATGGACGAGTCCTTCAGCGCCCTGGACCCGCTGATCCGCCGTGACATGCAGGACCAGCTGCTCACCCTCCAGCGCACCCTGAGGAAGACCATCGTCTTCATCACCCACGACCTCAACGAGGCCATGCGCCTGGGCGACCGCATCGCCGTCATGCGCGACGGCCGGATCGTCCAGAACGGCACCGCCGAGGACATCCTGCTGCGCCCGGCGAACGACTACGTCGCCTCCTTCATCAAGGACGTCGACCGCTCCCGCGTCCTGACCGCCGCCGCCGTCATGGACACCGAGCCGCGCGGCGACGAGGCGGACTGCGGCTGCGCGACGGCGACCCCGGACACCCCCTTCGCCGAGCTGTGCGCGATCAGCGCGCGCGTGCCGCACCCGGTGGCCGTCCTGGACGCGGGCGCCGTCGTCGGCGTCGTACCGCGCCAGCGCCTGGTCGCCGCCCTGGCGGACGGGGACACCGCCGAAGCCGTCTGCGAGGTGACCGCCCGTGCCTAGGCTGCATCTCGGTGACTGGGTCGACTCCGGCGTCGACTGGCTCGTCACGCATCTGTCCTGGCTCTTCGACGCCGTGAAGGCGGTCGTCGAGGGCATGTACGACGGTTTCGACGCCGTCCTGACCGCGCCCGAGCCCCTGCTGCTCGCGGGCATCCTCGCGGTGCTCGCCTGGTGGCTGCGCGGCCTCGGGGCGGGCGTGTTGTCCTTCGCCGGGTTCGCGCTGATCGACTCGCTCGACCTGTGGGACCAGGCGATGTCGACGCTGTCCCTGGTGCTGGTCGCCACCCTGATCGCCCTGGTGATCGCGATCCCGCTGGGCATCTGGGCGGCCCGCTCCAGGACCGTCAGCGCGACCCTGAGGCCGGTGCTGGACCTGCTCCAGACCATGCCGTCGATGGTGCTGCTGATCCCGGCGATCCTGTTCTTCGGCATGGGCGTGCCCGCCGGTGTCGTCGCCACCCTGATCTTCGCGCTGGCCCCCGGTGTGCGCATGACCGAGCTGGGCATCCGCCAGGTCGACGCGGAGCTGGTGGAGGCCGCCGAGGCATTCGGCACCACCCCGCGCGACACCCTGCTGCGGGTCCAGCTGCCGCTCGCCCTGCCGACCATCATGGCGGGCGTCAACCAGGTGATCATGCTGGGCCTGTCGATGGTCGTCATCGCCGGCATGGTCGGCACCGGCGGCCTCGGCGGCGCCGTCAACGAGGCCATCGGCCAGCTCGACATCGGCCTCGGCTTCGAGGCGGGCCTCGGCATCGTCGTCCTCGCCATCTACCTGGACCGCGTCACCGGCGCCCTCGGCACGCAGCTGTCGCCGCTGGGCCGCCGCGCCGCCGCCAAGGCCCGCCGCACTCCGCTGACGTACCGCCCCCGTCCGGCCGTCGCCGTGATCGGCGTCGTCGTGCTCGCCCTCGTGGCGGGCGGCATGAACGTCTTCGGCAGGAGCGCCGGCACCGCCGAGGCGTCCCCGGACGACGTCGGCCAGGGCCGCGAGATCACCATCGGCTACATCCCCTGGGACGAGGGCATCGCCTCCACGTACCTGTGGAAGGAGCTGCTGGAGCGCCGCGGCTTCGAGGTCACCACCACCCAGTACGCCGCCGGCCCCCTCTACACGGGCCTCGCCACCGGCCAGATCGACTTCCAGACCGACTCCTGGCTGCCGGTCACCCACGCCGAGTACTGGAAGAAGTACGGCAAGCAGCTCGACGACCTCGGCAGGTGGTACGGCCCCACCTCCCTGGAGCTGACCGTCCCCTCGTACATGAAGGACGTCGACTCGCTCGCCGACCTCAAGAAGCACTCCGCCGACTTCGGCGGGAAGATCGTCGGCATCGAGCCCAGCGCCGGGATGATGGGCCTGCTCAAGGACAAGGTCCTCAAGGAGTACGGCCTGGAGGGCTCCTACGACGTCGTCGACGGCTCGACCCCGGCGATGCTGGCCGAGCTGAAGCGGGCGTACGCCAAGAAGAAGCCCGTCGTCGTGACGCTCTGGTCGCCGCACTGGGCGTACAGCGACTACGACCTGAAGAAGCTCAAGGACCCCAAGGGCGCCTGGGGCGCGGGCGACGGCGTGCACACCCTGGCCCGCGACGGCTTCGCCGCCGACCACCCCGAGGTCGGGCGCTGGCTGAAGGACTTCTCGATGACCGAGAAGCAGCTCACCGGCCTGGAGTCGCGCATCCAGAAGGCGGGCAAGGGCAAGGAGCAGGACGCCGTGCGCGGCTGGCTCGAGGACAACCCCGGACTGGTCGACCGGTGGGCGCCGGTCACCGGGGCCCACAGCCGGGCGGCCGGGTGACCTGACGGACCCGGACGCCTGACCGAGGGGCGGGCCGCCTGTACGACTTGCGTGCGTACGGCGGCCCGTCCCTCACTTTTCGGGCTCGGCCGACTCTTTCGCACCCGGCCCGCCACCGTACGGATCCGGCCAACCACGCAGAGCCACGTCCGGGCCTGTGAACCGGTCGTGAGCGGCCCGGAGTTCGACGCAGCGCGTCGCAGGGCACCCGGGAACATGCGGGGACCCCTGAGCATTGAAGGCGTCACACCCGTGTGGACTGGCGTGAAGTGTGAGGTACGACCTCGGACAATGTGTCGTCGATGCGGCGGCCGCATGAAACGGTTTGCCGAACATGCGTAGGGTGCAGAGAACCCCACAGAGGAACCTGACCGACCCGACCGACGAGCGAAGGAGGGAGCCGGAGCGATGGGCGACCACAAAGAGCAGCCCCTGCGCGTGGGCGCGGCCGTGCGGCGACGCCGTCGTGCCCTGGAGCTCACCCTCGCCGTCGTGGCCGAACGCAGCGGCCTCTCGGTGCCCTTCCTGAGCCAGATCGAGAACGACCGGGCCCGGCCCAGCACCGGCTCCCTGGAGAAGCTCGCCGACGCCCTGCGCACCACGGCCGTCGAACTCCTCGCCGCCGCCGACCCGGCGTGCAGCGTCGATGTCGTGCGCGCCGAGGACGGCGAGCCGCACCCCGACCCGCGGACGCGGTCCCTGGTGCGCGGACACCACCAGATGCACGCCTCGGAGTTCACCGGCGGCCACGAGGCGGGCCGGGAGATCCAGTACCGCAACGACCAGTTGATGTACGTCGCCGACGGCGGCGTGGAGATCGAGGCCGAGGGCCGCGCCTACCGCCTGGGCCGCGGCGACACCCTCTACCTGACCGGAGGGGTGCGGCACCGCTGGCGGGCCACCGTGCCCGAGACACGGGTCGTCGTGGTCGCCGTCGCCGAGCACATCGAGGCCGAGGACCGGCTGCGGTAGTGCGCGTCGTCTCCCTCGTGCCGTCCCTGACCGAGGCCGTCGCCGAGACCCTGCCCGGTGTGCTGGTCGGCGCCACCGACTGGTGCGCCCGTCCGGCGGACCTGGACGTCACGCGGGTGGGCGGCACCAAGAACCCCCGCCTCGACACGATCCTCGCGCTCGGCCCCGACCTCGTGATCGCCAACGAGGAGGAGAACCGCGCACCCGACCTGACCGCCCTGCGGGCCGCCGGCGTCGAGGTGCTGGTGACCGAGGTACGGGACGTGCCGGGGGCCTTCCGGGAGCTGGAGCGGGTGCTGCGCGCCTGCGGGGCGGCCACTCGGCCGCGCTGGCTGGACGCGGCCGAGGCCGCCTGGGAGCGGCCCCGCGTGCCGGACCGCCGTACGACCGCCGTGGTGCCCGTCTGGCGGCGGCCCTGGATGGTGCTGGGCCGCGACACCTTCGCGGGCGACGTCCTGGCCCGCCTCGGCGTCGACCACCTCTACGCCGGGCACGCGGACCGCTACCCGCGCATCCCGCTGGAGGAGCTGCGGGCCGCGGCCCCCGATCTGGTCGTACTCCCCGACGAGCCCTACCGCTTCACCGCCGACGACGGCCCCGAGGCGTTTTCGGGGCTGCCCTGCGCGCTCGTCGACGGGCGGCACCTCACCTGGTACGGGCCGTCGCTGGCCGAGGCGCCGCGGGTGCTGGGCGAGGCGCTGCGAGCAGCTCTCCGCTGAGCAGTCCGCGTACGGTGCCGGCGGCGGCCGCGACGAAGGCGGCGGCCAGCAGTGCGTACAGCGTCCAGGCGAGCGCGTCGAAGGCGAACAGCCCGGTGTGCCGGGCCAGCGACGCCGCGCCCGTGACACAGGTGCCCACGGGGAAGGTGAACGCCCACCAGGTCATCGCGAACCCCATCCCGTGCCGCCGCGCCCGCCCCACATGCACCGCGGCCAGCCCCAGCCACAGCAGCGCGAAACCCATCACCGGCACGCCGTAGAGCACCCCGAGGACGCCGAAGCCCTCGGCGTACGGGGCGGGCACCGCACCCGGCGCGACATCGGCGAAGTGGCCGACGGCGGTGGTGGACTGGCCCAGCGGGCCCAGCACCAGGAACAGCGTCGGGGTCAGCGCGAGCGGCAGCGGACCGCCGGTGACCAGCCGGGCGAACACCAGCGGCAGCATCAGCAGCGTGCCCAGCAGACTCAGCCCGAACAGCGCGAAGCACGCGAACAGCAGCGTCTCCCGCGCCTGTCCCGGCGGCAGATGCGGCACCAGCAGCGGACCCTGCGCCGCCGACACCATCGGCGCCACCAGCGGCAGCAGCCACACGGGCGTGGCCTGATCCGCGGTCACCTTGTGGCGTACCGCCATCAGATACGGGACGGCCACGGCCGCCGCCAGCCCCACGGCCGTACCGGTGGCGAACAGCACGGCGTCGAGCGCGAGCGCCGCACGCGGGCCGATCCAGACCTGCCCCGCGGTCAGCGCGCCGCCGCCGACGGACAGCAGGGCCATGGCCAGGCAGCCGTAGAAGGGGGCCGTCGCCGGGTCGAGGAGGTGGGCGCGGGCCTGGTCGCGGTGGTGCAGCCAGTGCAGGGCGCGGGCGGCGAGCAGAG
Source organism: Streptomyces sp. enrichment culture (assembly GCF_964272895.1). Classification (GTDB taxonomy): domain Bacteria; phylum Actinomycetota; class Actinomycetes; order Streptomycetales; family Streptomycetaceae; genus Streptomyces. The sequence goes on along the minus strand of NZ_OZ186832.1, from coordinate 1,430,730 downwards.
CGGTCAGCAAGGCGAGGGAGAGCGCCCACAGCGCGGCGCGCACGGCGGTCCCGCCGGGGGTGTGCGGGGGCAGCGCGGTCGCGAGGACGGCGGTGCCCATGACCGTGGCGTACCAGTTGGGGCCCAGATGACGGACGGCGGCGGCGCGGCGGCGGGGCGGGGCGCTGTGGGGTACCGGCGGTGCGGGGCGGCGGTGGGACAGGGGCTGGGCGGCGGTGACCATGACACCACCGTCTCCCCGCCGAACGCCCACCACCAGGGAGTATGTCTCTATGAGGGCATAAGGTGGAGTTATGAGCAGCATCGAAGGGCGGGGCGGGGACATACGGCCGGGCGCGGGGTCGCTGGCGCACCGGGTGCCGGATCTGGGCGCGTTGGAGCTGCTGCTGGCCGTCGCCCGGCTGGGCAGCCTCGGCGCGGCGGCCCGCGAGGTCGGCATCACCCAGCCCGCCGCGAGCAGCCGTATCCGCTCCATGGAGCGGCAGCTGGGCGTCGCGCTGGTCGACCGCTCCCCGCGCGGGTCGCGGCTCACGGACGCGGGCGCGCTGGTGACCGACTGGGCCCGGCGCGTGGTGGAGGCGGCGGAGGCGTTCGACGCGGGGACGCAGGCGCTGCGGGACCGCCGGGACTCGCGGCTGCGGGTCGCGGCGAGCATGACGATCGCCGAGTATCTGCTGCCGGGCTGGCTGCTCGCGCTGCGCGCCCAGCGGCCGGACACGGCGGTGTCGCTGCTCGCGGGCAACTCGGCGGCGGTGGCGGAGCGGCTGCTGGCGGACGAGGCCGATCTGGGGTTCGTGGAGGGGCTGACCGTGCCGGCCGGCCTCGACGCGACGGTGATCGCCCACGACCACCTGATCGTGGTCACCGCTCCCGGACACCCCTGGGCCCGCCGCCGGCGCCCGCTCGGGGCGGACGAGCTCGCGGCCACGCCGTTGATCCTGCGGGAGAAGGGCTCCGGCACCCGCCAGGTCCTCGACGCGGCCCTCGGCGGTCTCGCCCGCCCCCTGATCGAGCTGTCCTCCACCACGGCGGTGAAGGCGGCGGCGGTGGGCGGCGCCGGCCCCGCCGTCCTCTCCGAGCTCGCCGTCGGCGAGGAACTGGCCATGCGCCGCCTGGTCCGCGTCCCGCTCGACGGGGTGACGCTGGAACGCTCGCTGCGTGCCGTGTGGCCGACGGGACACCGGCCGACCGGCCCGGCACGCGATCTGCTGTCGCTGACGCGGGGATAGGGGGCCGGGAGCCCCCGAAAACCCGTGGCTCCCCGCGCCCCGCGACCCGCACCATGGCGTCCATGACGCTCCCCGCCCCGCCCGCCGCCGGCACCCGCATCCCCTGGCACGCGCTGCCCGAGCCGGTGCGGGACGCCGTCGCGGACGTGATCGGGGGACCCGTGACACACGCCGTCACCCAGTCCGGCGGCTTCTCGCCCGGCGTGGCCGCGCGGGTGCGCGGCGCGGACGGGCGGCGGGCGTTCGTGAAGGCGGTCAGCGCGCGGACCAACCCGCACAGCCCCGCCCTGCACCGCGCCGAGGCCCGGCACGCCGCCGCGCTGCCGCCGGAGGTGCCCGCGCCGCGGCTGCTGAGCACGTACGACGACGGCACCTGGGTCGCCCTGGTCTTCGAGGACGTGCCGGGGCGTCAGCCGCACGTGCCCTGGCGGGAGCCGGAGCTGCGGCGCGTGCTGGACGCCGTGGCGCGGCTGTCCCGCACCCTCACCCCGGCCCCGCTGGACGCCCGGCGCGCCGAGGAGGCCCTCACCCGCACCTTCGCCGGCTGGCAGGACCTGCGCGACGGCGCCGAGGGCGATGTCGCCGACCGCCTCGGCCCCTGGACCGCCGCCCGCCTGGACCGCCTCGCCGAACTGGCCGCGCCCTGGCGGGAGGCGGTCACCGGCGGCACCCTCGCCCACGGCGATCTGCGCGCCGACAACATGCTGCTCACCGAGGACGACCGGGTCGTGTTCGTCGACTGGCCGCACGTCCTGCGCGCCGCCCCCTGGTTCGACCTCCTCGTCATGCTGCCGTGCGTGCGCGCGCAGCGGGGACCGGACCCGCAGGAGCTCTTCACCCGGCACGAGCTGGGCGCGGCCGCCGACCCGGACGCCGTCACCGCCGCCCTCGCGGCCCTCGCCGGCTACTTCCTGCGGCACTCCCTGCTGCCCGCGCCGCCCGGCATCCCCACCCTGCGCGCCTTCCAGCGGGCGCAGGGCGAGGCCGCGCTGAACTGGCTCAGGACCCGCCTGCCGCTGTGACCAGGCCCCAATGGACTGCATGGATTCCTTTACCCAGGACTTCACGGCCGGGGAGAGACCGAGAGCCCTCGCGGCGGACCCCCGCGGGCGGGCCCTCGCGGGCAGGCCCCCGCCCCCTCACCTGAGGAACCCCTTCACATGAGGAACCCCTTCACATGAGGAACCCCCTCAGCAGTGCCGCCGTCCCCGCGCAGTGCTCCCGCATGATCTCCCGTGCCGCGTCCGCGTCCCGGTCCAGCACCGCCTCCACCAGCGCGGTGTGCTGCCGCTGGGAGTGCTCCAGGTTGCGCACCAGCAGCGGGATGCAGTCGAGCAGGTCGTTCACCGTGGCCCGCACGGCCGCGTACTGGGCGGTCAGCGTGGGGGAGCCGGACAGCTCGGCCAGCGTGAGGTGCAGCAGCGTGTCCGCGCGCCGGTACGCGTCGAGCGGCGCGTCCCGCGTGCGGTCCAGCGCCTCCCGCAGCCGCGCCTCCTGCTCGTCCGTCAGCCCGTGCGCCGCGCACAGCCCGGCCGCGCCCACCTCCAGGACCTCCCGGAAGCGCAGCACGTCCTCCACGTCCACGCCGGAGACCCGGCGCCGCAGCTCGGCCGCGTCCGGGGCGTCGGTGCGCGGCAGCACGAACGTCCCGCCGTACCGCCCGCGCCGCGCCTCCACCAGCCCCTGGTCCTGAAGCACCTTCAGCACCTCGCGCAGCGTCACCCGGCTGACCCCCAGCCGCTCCGCCAGCTCCCGCTCCGCCGGCAGCCGGTCACCGGCCGGGACCAGCCCGAGCCGCAGGACCTGGAGGATCTGCTCCAGCGCCTCCTCGAACCCGTTGCCCGCCCGCACGGGCCGCAGCACGGGCGTGAGACGGTCCGCCGCGTCCCCCTCCTGCGCCGTCCGTTCCGGCATCTCGCCGTGCCCCCTTCCCAAGCAAAGGTTCCCGGCAATACCTTATGGCTCCGGCTGGTCGAGGAGAACGAGGAAGCCTGAGGAGGCCGTCCCGTGGCAGACCGCACACCGCCGCTGAGCGTCGAGGAGCTGCACACCCTCGTCGCCGCCGGCGAGATCGACACCGTCGTCCTGGCCTTCCCCGACATGCAGGGCCGCCTCCAGGGCAAGCGGTTCGCGGCGCGCTTCTTCCTCGACGAGGTCCTGCACCACGGCACCGAGGGCTGCAACTACCTCCTCGCGGTCGACGCCGACATGAACACCGTCGACGGCTACGCCATGTCCTCCTGGGACCGCGGCTACGGCGACTTCGCCATGCGCCCCGACCTCGCCACCCTGCGCCGCGTCCCCTGGAACGCCGGTACGGCGATGCTGATCGCCGACCTCGCCTGGGAGGACGGCAGCCCGGTCGTCGCCGCGCCCCGCCAGATCCTGCGCCGCCAGCTGGAGCGGCTGGCCGAGCACGGCTGGAGCGCCCAGGTCGGCACCGAGCTGGAGTTCATCGTCTTCAAGGACACCTACGAGCAGGCATGGGACGCGAACTACCGCGGCCTGACCCCGGCCAACCAGTACAACGTCGACTACTCCATCCTCGGCACCGGCCGCGTCGAGCCCCTGCTGCGCCGCCTGCGCAACGACATGGCCGGCGCCGGCCTCACCGTCGAGTCCGCCAAGGGCGAGTGCAACCCCGGCCAGCACGAGATCGCCTTCCGCTACGCCGAGGCCCTGGTCACCTGCGACCAGCACGCGATCTACAAGACCGGCGCCAAGGAGATCGCCGCGCAGGAGGGCGTGTCGCTCACCTTCATGGCCAAGTACAACGAGCGCGAGGGCAACTCCTGCCACATCCACCTCTCCCTGACGGATGCCGACGGGACGAATGTGATGGCCGGGCCCGAGGGGATGTCCGACGTCATGCGCCACTTCCTCGCCGGGCAGCTCGCCGCCCTGCGCGACTTCTCCCTCCTCTACGCCCCCAACATCAACTCCTACAAGCGGTTCCAGCCCGGCTCCTTCGCCCCCACCGCCGTCGCCTGGGGCCACGACAACCGCACCTGCGCGCTCAGGGTCGTCGGCCACGGCCGCTCCCTGCGCTTCGAGAACCGCCTCCCCGGCGGCGACGTCAACCCGCACCTGGCCGTCGCCGGACTGGTCGCGGCCGGGCTGTACGGCGTCGAGCAGAAGCTGGAGCTGCCCGAACCCTGCGCGGGCAACGCCTACACCGGCGACTACGAGCACGTCCCCACGACGCTGCGCGAGGCCGCCGAGCTGTGGGAGAACAGCCCGATCGCCAAGGCCGCCTTCGGCGACGAGGTCGTCGCGCACTACCTCAACATGGCGCGCGTCGAGCTCGCGGCCTTCGACGCCGCGGTCACCGACTGGGAACTGCGCCGGTCCTTCGAGCGCATGTGAGACGCAAGTGAGCCGCTTCGCCGTACGTCCGTGAAAGGGCACCCCTTGTCCGACCAGCTCCAGGTACTCAATCCCGCCACCGAAGAGGTCGTCGCCACCGTCCCCGCCGCCGACGCGGCCGACGTGGACCGGGCCGTCGTACGCGCCACGAAGGCGCAGTGGGCGTGGGCCGCCCTCGCCCCCGGCGACCGCGCCCGGCTGCTGCGCCGCTTCGCGGCCGTCGTCGACGCCCACATCGAGGAGCTCGCCCGGCTGGAGGTCCGCGAGGCCGGGCACACCGTCGGCAACGCCCGCTGGGAGGCGGGCAACGTCCGGGACCTGCTGGAGTACGCGGCCGGGGGAGTGGAGCGGCTGACCGGCCGCCAGATCCCGGTCGCGGGCGGGCTGGACGTCACGATCCTCGAACCGCTCGGCGTGGTGGGCGTCATCGCGCCCTGGAACTTCCCCCTGCCCATCGCGGCCTGGGGCACCGCCCCCGCCCTCGCGGCCGGCAACGCGGTGCTGCTCAAGCCCGCCGAGACCACCCCGCTGACCGCCCTGCGCCTGGGCGAGCTGGCCCTGGAGGCCGGGCTCCCCGAGGGTCTGTTCCAGGTGCTGCCCGGCCGGGGCCCCGTCGCGGGGAACGCCCTCGTCGAGCACCCGGGCGTTGCGAAGATCGTCTTCACGGGGTCCACGGCCGTGGGCAGGCAGGTCCTGGCGAAGGGCTCGGCCCTGCTCAAGCGCGTCACCCTGGAACTCGGCGGCAAGAGCCCCAACATCGTCTTCGCCGACGCCGACCTCAAGGCCGCCGTCGACCCCTTCTCCTTCCTCGACAACTCCGGCCAGGACTGCTGCGCCCGCACCCGCATCCTCGTCCAGGAGTCCGTCTACGACGAGGTACGCGAGCTGCTGGCCGACGCGCTCGCGGCGGTCGTGGTGGGCGACCCGGCCGACGAGAAGACCCAGATGGGCCCGCTGATCTCCCGGCAGCAGCTCGATCGCGTACGGTCCTACGTCCCCGAGGACGCCCCAGCCCTGCGCGGCACCGCCCCCGACGGCCCCGGCTTCTGGTTCCCGCCGACCGTGCTCACCGGCGAACGCCCCGACTCCGCCGCCGCCCGCGAGGAGATCTTCGGCCCCGTCGCCGTCCTGCTGCCGTTCACCGACGAGGAGGACGCGATCCGCCTCGCCAACGACACCCCGTACGGCCTGTCCGGGTCGCTGTGGACCCGGGACGTCGGCCGCGCCCTGCGCGTCGCCGGGGCCGTGCGCGCCGGCAACCTGTCCGTCAACTCCCACTCCAGCGTCCGCTACTGGACCCCGTTCGGCGGCTTCAAGCAGTCCGGCGTGGGACGCGAGCTGGGTCCGGACGCCCTGACCGCCTTCACCGAGACCAAGAACGTCTTCATCAGCACGGAGGGCCCCGCACAGTGACCGACACCCCTGTCTGCCGCCGCCTGGTCGGCCGTACCGCCGTCATCACCGGAGCCGGCAGCGGCATCGGACTCGCCACCGCCCGCCGCCTGGCCTCCGAGGGCGCGCACGTCGTCTGCGGCGACATCGACGAGGCCCGCGGCAAGGCGGCCGCCGAGGAGGTCGGCGGGCTGTTCGTGAAGGTCGACGTCACCGACCCGGAGCAGGTCGAGGCGCTGTTCAAGGCGGCGTACGACACCTACGGCAGCGTCGACATCGCCTTCAACAACGCCGGGATCTCCCCGCCCGACGACGACTCCATCCTGGAGACCGGCCTGGAGGCATGGAAGCGCGTCCAGGAGGTCAACCTCACCTCCGTCTACCTGTGCTGCAAGGCCGCGCTGCCCTATATGCGACGCCAGGGCAAAGGCTCCATCATCAACACCGCGTCGTTCGTGGCGCGGATGGGCGCGGCGACCTCGCAGATCTCGTACACGGCCTCCAAGGGCGGGGTGCTCGCCATGTCCCGCGAGCTGGGCGTGCAGTTCGCCCGCGAGGGGATCCGGGTCAACGCCCTGTGCCCCGGCCCGGTCAACACCCCGCTGCTGAGGGAGCTGTTCGCCAAGGACCCCGAGCGCGCCGCCCGGCGTCTGGTGCACATCCCGCTCGGCCGCTTCGCCGAGGCCGAGGAGATCGCCGCCGCGGTGGCCTTCCTGGCCAGCGACGACTCCTCCTTCGTCAACGCCACCGACTTCCTGGTGGACGGAGGGATCTCGGGGGCGTACGTCACTCCGCTCTAGGGGCCGGGAGCCCGGCACGATCGGCGGGGCACACGCCCTGGGGCCGGGAGCCCCCTCTGATCGGCGGGACACGTCCTGGGGGCCGGGAGCCCCGCCTGATCGGCGGGACGCCCCCTGTGTCGCGCGCTGTAGTGCCGGTGTCACCCCGCCGCCGCCCTCCGCCTAGAGTGCCCGTGTGAGCATGACACCCCCGCCCGGCTGGTACCCCGACCCGCACGCCCCGCATCTGCAGCGCTGGTGGGACGGCGCGGCCTGGACCGAGCACCGGCGCACGCCCGAGACCGTGGCGCTGCCGGCGCAGGTCCCCGCGCCCTCCGGCGGGGCGTCCGGGCGGGCCAGGGCCGTCGCCCTGACCGTGGCCGGGGCCGTCCTGGTCGCGGCGGTCACCGTCGGCGCGGTCGTGCTCGGCGGGGACGGCGACGACACCCCGGCCGAGCCCCCGCCCACCACCTACTTCACCGCCGCCCCGACCACGACCGAGCCGCCCTCGCCGACGGCGACCGCCGAGGAGACGGAACCCGTCGCCGAGGACCCGTCCGTCGTCGTGGACCGGCTCAACGGCATCACCTTCCCGCTGCCCGAGGGCTGGATCCCGCCCGAGTACGTCACCGACAACACCCTCGTGATGACCACCGACGGCACCTACGACTGCCCCGGCGACTGGGGCATCTGCCTGCACGGACGCGTCAGCTCCCGCACGGTCAGCGCGGACGGCGAGACCCCCGAGCAGCTGGCGAAGGCCGACATCTCCGAGGCCGCCGAGGACTTCTACGGCCGCAACCGCATCGAGAAGCGGCCCTACGGCGGCATCGAGTCCCACCGGCAGATCGCCGCCGGCCCGGTCGCCGTGGCGGGCCGCGCCGGGTACTACGTGCGCTGGCGCGTACGGACCGCCGAGGGCCCCGGCGGCTACGTCCAGTCGCTCGCCTTCCCCTCCAGCGTCGGCGTCGGCTCGCCCGTCGTCGTCCGCTTCGCCTTCGACGCCGGCCCGGACGGCCCGCCCCTCTCCGACATGGACATGATCACCGACGGCATCCGGCCCGTCGGCGACGCGGACACCGGCGGGGGAGTGGGCACCAGCGTGGGGCCGAGCGAATGAGACCGCGCCGGGGGGTGTCTCGCCGATCATGCCGGGCCGATCGACGCGACGCCCCCTAGAGGAACGTCCGGCCCTCACCCCGGTACGTCGGCACCGTCCCCGTCACCCGGTCCCCCTCCACCAGGTGCAACACCTCGAACCGCTCGCACAGTTCACCGGCCTTCGCGTGCCGGAACCACACCTTGTCGCCGACCAGCAGATCGTCGGCCGGCGAGCCCAGCAGCGGGGTCTGCACCTCGCCGGCGCCCTCCTGGGGGTCGTAGCGCAGCCCCTCCGGCAGATACGGCACCGGCAGCCGGTCCCGCCCCGCCGCGCCGGACGCCGGATACCCGCCCCCGAGGACGGTCACCACCCCCACGCCGGGCCGCCGCACGACCGGCTGGGCGAACAGCGCGGCCGGACGCCCGCTGAACGACGTGTAGTTGTCGAACAGCCGCGGCACGTACAGCCCCGACCCGGCCGCTATCTCCGTGACCGCGTCCTCCGCCGCCGTGTGCTGCACACTGCCCGTGCCGCCGCCGTTGACGAACTCCAGGTCCGGCACCACCGCGCGCACCGCCCGCACCGCCGCCGCCCGCCGCTCGGCCAGCTCACGCCGGGCCGCGGCCTGCATCAGCCGGATCGCCCGCGACCGCAGCGGCCGTCCCGCCACCGCGTCACCGACCCCCGCCACATGCCCCTCGTACGCCATGATCCCCACGACCCGGAAACCCGGCCGCCGGGCCACCGCCCGTGCCAGATCGGCCAGTTGCGCGGGGGAGTGCAGCGGTGAGCGCAGCGCGCCGACCCGCACCCGTCCGCCGAGCAGTCTCAGGGACGTGTCCAACTCCAGGCACACCCTGACCACTTCACGTCCGTCGCCGCGCGCCGCCTCGATCAGATCGAGCTGCGCCACGTCGTCCACCATCACCGTGACCGCCGCGGCGAGCTTCGGATCCGCCGTCAGCTCCGCGAAACCGGCCCGGTCGGCCGACGGGTAGGCCAGCAGCACGTCGTCGAAGCCGGAACGGGCCAGCCACAGCGACTCGGCGAGGGTGTACGACATGATCCCCGCGAAACCGTCCCTGGCCAGGACCCGCTCCAGCAGGGCCCGGCAGCGCACGGACTTGCTGGCCACCCGCACCGGCTTCCCGCCGGCCCGGCGCAGCAGGTCGTCCGCGTTGGCGTCGAATGCCTCCAGATCCACGATCGCGACGGGTGCGTCGAGATGGGCGGTGGCCCGGTCGTAACGGGCCCGGTCGGCGGCGCGCGCAGTCATGAACGCAGCCTGCCAGACAGGATTACCGCAGGGTAGGGGGACGATCCGGGCAGATGCCTCCGGCTCGTGGACCGGTTCCCCCAAGGGCCCGGGCAACCCGTAGAGTGACGCGCACGCACGGGCGCCGGTACGCACGAGGGAACACCGGCACGCGCGAGGAGACGCCGGCACGGCAGACGGAAACGGGGGGTGCATGAGCACGGAAGCGCAACGCGCCCCCGTACCCCCGCGCCCCACGACCCCGCCGAAGCCGCCCGCACCCCCGCGCCCCACGGCCCCGCCGCCCCCCACCCCCGGTGGCGACCGCGAACACCGCGAACACCGCGAACACCGCGAACACCGCGAACACCGCGCCCCCACCCCGCAGCCCGAGGCCCCCCGCACCCCGAGGCCCGCCGCGCGCCCGCACCGCGAGCCCCGTACCGACGGGCCCGCCGGCACACGGACCGCCCCGCCCCCGCCGCCCGCCTCCGCGCGGTTCCCGGACGCGCCGCCCGGCACGGCAGCGGCGCCGCAGGAGGCCCCCGAGGAGACCACCACCCGGCTGCGCCCTGTCCCGCCCGGACCCCCCGCGCCCGGAACCGACGCGCACGCGCCCGCCTCCACGCCCCCGGACCCCGACCCAGACCCCGTGATCGCCCCGCCCATGCCCCCCACCCCGCACCCCCACGACCCGGCCCCGGGACCCGACCCGGACCAGGCGTACTCCTGGAGCGCCCCCACCGGGCGGCCGGTCGTGACCTTCGGGCAGCCGGAGATGTACGACGACCGCGCCCGCGCACCCCGCGGCCGCGCCCGCACCGTCACCGCGGCCGCCTGCGTCGTCCTCGGCCTCGGACTCATCGGCGGTGCCGCCACCGGCAGTTGGCTCGTCGGCGACTCCGCCGAGGAACGCGAGCGCAACGCCTTCACCGCCGCCGGCGACCTCTGGCACAACATGCCCGTCGACCGGCTCTTCCCGCCCACCGTCCAGGGCAGCGGCGCCGGCCCCGGCGGAGCCGACCGCACCTGGACCCGGATCGCCGTCGCCCCGGACGCCGGCTGCGCCGACGCCTTCGACCCGCTGCTGCGCAAGGCACTCGCCCCCGTCGGCTGCAAGCGCCTGCTGCGCGCCACCTACACCGACGCCACCCGCAGCCATGTCACCACCGTCGGCCTGCTGTTCACCCGCGCCGACGCCCCCGCCATGCGCTCCCTGGACCGGCGGTTCACCGGCCAGGGCCTGGACGAGCGCCCCGACCTGATGCCCCGCCCGTACGCGGCCGAGGGCACCCCCGCCGCGGGCTTCGGCCCCGAGCAGCGCGCCTCCTGGACCCTGTCGGTGCTCACCGACGCCCCCGTCGTCGTCTACGCCGTCTCCGGCTGGGCCGACGCCCGGGTCGTCGACGAACCCCAGCCCGCCGCCGAGGCCACCCGCACCGGCGCCACCTCCGCCCCCGCCCAGGCCGGCCTCGGCCACGAGGCGAAGGGCCTCGCCGACCGCATCGAGCGCTCCCTGCGCAAACACGCCGCCACGGCCACGGAGCAGCCGTCATGATCCGCCGTACGACCGCCAGGACCGCACTCCTCGGCAGCCTCCTCGCCGCCTCCCTCGCCCTGCTGCCGCCCACCGCCGCGCACGCGGACGCCATCCGGGCCCAGCAGTGGGCGCTCGAAGCGATGCACACCGACGAGGCATGGCGGACCACCAAGGGCGAGGGCATCACCGTCGCCGTCCTCGACACCGGCGTCGACGCGAGCCACCCCGACCTCGTCGGGAACGTCCTCCGGGCCAAGGACATGGTCGGCTTCGGCGCCCGCAGGGGCGACCGCGCCTGGGCCCGGCACGGCACCGCCATGGCCGGCATCATCGCCGGCCACGGACACGGCCAGGACGGCGCCGACGGCGTCCTCGGCATCGCGCCCGCCGCCAAGATCCTCCCGGTGCGCGTGATCCTGGAGGACGGCGACCCCGCCCGCGGCAAGGCCCGCAAGACCCGCGGCAACGCCCTCGCCGACGGCATCCGCTGGGCCGCCGACCAGGGCGCCGACGTCATCAACCTCTCCCTGGGCGACGACTCCAAGTCCGCCCACCCCGAACCCGCCGAGGACGAGGCCGTCCAGTACGCCCTGAAGAAGGGCTCCGTCGTCGTCGCCTCCGCCGGCAACGGCGGCGAGAAGGGCGACCACATCTCCTACCCGGCCGCCTACCCCGGCGTCATCGCCGCGACCGCCGTCGACAAGTTCGGCACCCGCGCCTCCTTCTCGACCCGCCGCTGGTACGCCACGGTCAGCGCCCCCGGCGTCGACGTCGTCATCGCCGACCCCGACCGCAAGTACTACGAGGGCTGGGGCACCAGCGCGGCCGCCGCCTTCGTCTCCGGAGCCGTGGCCCTGGTCAAGTCCGCCCATCCCGGCCTCACCCCGGCCCAGATCAAGCGGCTGCTGGAGGACACCGCCCGCAACGCCCCCGAGGGCGGCCGCGACGACTCCCGCGGCTACGGCTTCGTCGACCCGGCCGCCGCGATCGAGGCAGCCGCCGAGCTGGAGCCGGAGGGCCTGACCGCGGCGGCGAGCGGCGAGACATACTTCGGCGACGGCCCGGACAAGGCCGAGCCGGACAACGGCCCGGCGGACTGGGCGGGCCCCCTGGCGGGCGGCGTGGGGGCCGTCCTGCTGGTGGTGGCGGTAGTTCTGTGGCGCGGCCGGCGGGAGACCCCCTAGGGGCGCGGGGGAACTGCGCGACACGCCACACCGCCCGCCCACGCCGGACCGCATGGACCCCTACGGCGAGAAGGCGGGAACCGATCCCCCGATAAGGTCAGGGACGTGAACAAGAACATCCCCGACCCCGGCTTCCGGGACGACGACGGCTCCGCCGACCCCCGCCTCGCCACCGCCCTCGCCGCCTGGGCCGAGGACCGCGGCGCCGTCGGCCCCGTACTGGAGGCCCTCAAGGGCGCCAGACTCCTCGTCCCGGTCGTCGCCGTGCTCGGCGAGGTCGAGGAGGACGAGAACGGCCTGCGCCGCGAGAAGACCAGCGACATGGCCGTCCCCACCCTGAAGGCCGGCGACCGCACCGCGCTCCCCGCCTTCACCTCGACGGAGTCGCTGGCCCGCTGGGACCCCGAGGCCCGCCCCGTCGCCGTGCCCCTGCACCAGGCGCTCCAGGCGGCCGCCCACGAGAAGGCCGACACGGTCGTCCTGGACCTGGCCGGGCCGGTGCCCTTCGAGCTGACCGGGCGCGCCCTGCTCGCCCTCGCCGAGGGCCGCACCAGCACCGACCCGCTGACCGACCCGGCCGTCGCGGAGGCCGTACGCAGGGCCGTCGCCGCCGAGCCCGCCGTCCTGCGCGCCCACCTCGGCCCCGGCCAGGCCGACGGCACCCTCGCCCTGGTCCTGGACCCGGCCGTACCCCCGGCCGAGGCCGCCCGCGCGGTGGCCCAGCGCCTCGCCGCCGACGAGACGCTGAGGGCCCGCCTGGTGCGCGGCCTCGACCTGGCGGTACTGCCGGCCGAGGTCACGCCTCCGGGCGAGCCCCTGTACGTACGCGGATGAACCGACGGCGACCGGTCTAGCCGTAGACCGGGCCGGTGTACTTCTCGCCCGGTCCCTGGCCCGGCTCGTCCGGGACGATCGACGCCTCACGGAAGGCGAGCTGGAGGGACTTCAGGCCGTCCCGCAGCGGGGCGGCGTGGAAGGAGCTGATCTCGGTCGTGCTGGCGTCCAGCAGACCGGCGAGGGCGGTGACCAGCTTGCGGGCCTCGTCCAGGTCCTTGTACTTGTCGCCCTCCTCGGTCAGGCCGAGCTTCACCGCGGCGGCGCTCATCAGGTTGACGGCGACCGTCACGATCACCTCGACCGCCGGCACCTCCGCGATGTCGCGGGTCATCTCGTCGTAGGCGGGCGTGTCTGGAGAGGTCTCACTCATGCCTCTCACGATAGGCCCCGGTGCAGGCCGGTTCGCACCACCCCGAGGTTGCTGCTAACCTTGTGTAACGACCGGCTGGACACATACGTGTGCAGCCCACAAGTGGAGGCTCCGATCTCCCACCTGACCGCCCTCCGGGACGGCGGGTCACCCGGTCAGGCGGCCGCCATCGTTCCGTACGGACGATGGAGTCGCCCGAAATCGCGCCCCGCGGTCATCGCGGCGGTGCTCCGGTTGCCGTTGGAGCCCCGCCTGTGATCGTCCGGGGCATTTTTTGTGCTTCGGCGCGGTTAGGTCTAACGAAAACACACGTATCGCGGCGCTCAAGCCAGACCGTCGCGTGGTGCTACCGAGGAGGATCCATCAGCGCCGAGCCCCGCATCAACGACCGGATTCGCGTTCCCGAGGTGCGACTTGTCGGTCCCAGTGGCGAGCAGGTCGGCATCGTGCCGCTCGCGAAGGCACTGGAGCTTGCCCAGGAGTACGACCTCGACCTGGTCGAGGTCGCGGCGAACGCCCGTCCGCCCGTGTGCAAGCTCATGGACTACGGGAAGTTCAAGTACGAGTCGGCCATGAAGGCCCGTGAGGCGCGCAAGAACCAGGCGCACACGGTCATCAAGGAGATGAAGCTCCGGCCGAAGATCGACCCGCACGACTATGACACCAAGAAGGGTCACGTCGTCCGGTTCCTCAAGCAGGGCGACAAGGTCAAGATCACGATCATGTTCCGTGGTCGCGAGCAGTCCCGGCCCGAGCTGGGCTACCGACTGCTGCAGCGCCTCGCGGAGGACGTGGCCGACCTCGGGTTCGTGGAGTCGAACCCGAAGCAGGACGGCCGCAACATGATCATGGTCCTCGGTCCGCACAAGAAGAAGACCGAGGCAATGGCCGAGGCCCGCCAGGCGCAGGAGGCCCGCAAGGCCGAAGCGAAGGCCAACCCCGGCCGCTCGCAGAACGCCGCCGACGCGGGCGCTGTGAACGCCGAGGCACCTGCCGAGGCTTCCGCCGAGGCGTGACCCCGGGGACGACCGTCCCGGGAACCGCCCGGGACACCCGTCCCAGGACGTAACCGATACAAGAGCGACGCTCCCCCCGTGCCCGGTTCTCGGACCGGGCACCGGAGCGCCACCGACGAGGAGAGAACGGCGCTATGCCGAAGAACAAGTCGCACAGCGGTGCCAGCAAGCGCTTCAAGGTCACCGGCTCCGGCAAGGTGCTCCGTGAGCGCGCCGGCAAGCGCCACCTGCTCGAGCACAAGTCGTCCCGCGTGACGCGTCGCCTCACCGGCAACGCCGAGATGGCCCCGGGCGACGCCGCGAAGATCAAGAAGCTTCTCGGCAAGTGAGGTCGGGCGCCCAGCGCCTGATCCACCGAGACACCGGGACCCAATCGATTTCCGGGTCGTGTGAGGACCCCCACGACCCCGCTACAAGGAGTTAAAAAGTGGCACGCGTCAAGCGGGCAGTCAACGCCCACAAGAAGCGCCGGGCGATCCTCGAGCAGGCCTCCGGCTACCGCGGTCAGCGTTCGCGCCTGTACCGCAAGGCCAAGGAGCAGGTCACCCACTCGCTGGTCTACAACTACAACGACCGCAAGAAGCGCAAGGGCGACTTCCGTCAGCTGTGGATCCAGCGCATCAACGCCGCTGCCCGCGCCAACGGCATCACCTACAACCGCTTCATCCAGGGTCTGAAGGCCGCCAACATCGAGGTGGACCGCAAGATCCTCGCGGAGCTGGCCGTCAACGACGCCGGTGCGTTCGCCGCGCTGGTCGAGGTCGCCCAGAAGGCGCTGCCGAGCGACGTCAACGCTCCCAAGGCTGCGTGACGACGCGCCGGCGTTGAGCCGACGTGACTGGACGGACCCGTGGGCTTCACGCCTGCGGGTCCGTTGCTGTTGAAAGAGGTGAAGGTGAACCGGATGTCCCCTGCCAGCCCCGAGCTGATCTCCCCCCGCTCGCCCCGCGTGTCCGCCGCGCGGCGGCTCGCCAAGCGGAACTTCCGGGGGAAGGAGCGGCTGTTCCTCGCCGAGGGGCCGCAGGCGGTGCGGGAGGCGGCGGCGTACGGGGACAACCTGGTGGAGCTGTTCGCGACCGTCGAGGCCGCCGAACGGTACGCGGACATCGTGGGGGAGGCGCGGGAGGCCGGCGCCCGGATCCACCTCGCCTCCGAAGAGGTCATCGCCGACATCTCCACCACCGTCACGCCGCAGGGCCTGGTCGGGGTCTGCCGGTTCCTGGACACGCCCTTCGAGGACATCCTGCGGGCCCGCCCGCAGCTGGTGGCCGTCCTCGCCCACGTCCGCGACCCCGGTAACGCGGGCACGGTGCTGCGCTGCGCCGACGCGGCCGGCGCGGAGGCGGTGATCCTCACGGACGCGTCCGTGGACCTGTACAACCCCAAGGCGGTACGCGCCTCCGTCGGCTCCCTGTTCCATCTGCCGGTCGCCGTCGGTGTCCCCGTCGAACGGGCGGTCGCCGGACTGAAGGAGGCGGGGGTCAGGATCCTCGCCGCGGACGGCGCCGGGGACCGCGACCTCGACGAGGAGCTGGACAAGGGCGCCATGGGCGGGCCGTCGGCCTGGATCTTCGGCAACGAGGCATGGGGCCTGCCGGAGGAGACCCGCGCCCTCGCCGACGCGGTGGTCCGCGTCCCGATCCACGGCCGCGCCGAGTCGCTGAACCTCGCGACCGCCGCCGCCGTATGTCTCTACGCCTCGGCCCGTGCACAGCGTGCGGCCGGCGGCTGCCGCTCCGTCACCGAGAGCTAGTAGGGTGACCTGCCCGGGGGCCCTCCCCCAAGCTCTCTCGTCGAGCGGGGAGGCACCCCAGGCCGTCTGAGAGGTGGGATACGGGGATATGAGCGTCGGCACGGGCAGCGCCGCACCGGGTTCGGGAGACGCGAGCCGCCCTCCCGAGCCACGCCGAGACGCCCCCGCCGTCCCGGACCCGCGTCCCGCGCGGACCGGCCCGCGCGCTCCCGGCGACGGGGATCTCGCCGGGCTCGGCATCGGCCCGGACGACCTGCCCGACGGGCTCGTCGTCGCGGACGAGCAGGGCCGGGTGATCTGCTTCAACGCCGCCGCCGAGCGCATCACCGCCGTCCCCGCCGCCGACGCCCTCGGACAGCGGCTGGACAAGGCACTGCCGCTGGAGGACCTCGAGGGCCGCAGGTGGTGGCAGATCACCGACCCCTACGGGGGGCTCGCCATACGGGCCCGGCAGCCGGAGCGGAACCTGCTGCTGCCCGGCGGCCGCGAGGTGCTGGTCTCGGCCCGCTATGTGCGCGGCGAGCCCACCGGACCCGTCCGCCGGGTCGTGGTCACCCTCCGGGACACCGAGGCCCGCCGCCGCACCGAGCGCAGCCATGCCGAGCTGATCGCCACCGTCGCCCATGAACTGCGCTCGCCGCTGACGTCCGTCAAGGGCTTCACCGCCACCCTGCTCGCCAAGTGGGAGCGGTTCACCGACGACCAGAAGCGGCTGATGCTGGAGACGGTGGACGCCGACGCGGACCGCGTCACCCGGCTCATCGCCGAGCTGCTGGACATCTCGCGGATCGACTCCGGTCGGCTGGAGGTGCGCCGGCAGCCCGTCGACATCGGTGCCGCCGTCGGCCGGCACATCCAGGCATACGTCGCCGCGGGCCAGCCCGCCGACCGGTTCCTGCTCCGCGTCGAGCAGCCGCTGCCCGACCTGTGGGCCGACCCCGACAAGATCGACCAGGTGCTCGGCAACCTCCTGGAAAATGCGGTGCGGCACGGCGAGGGAACTGTCACGATCGACGTCAGGCCGGCCCCGTCCCCCCGCGAGGGAGAGGACACCGGCACATCGGTCACCGTGGGCGACGAAGGTCCCGGCATCCCGGAGGAATCCATGAACCGCGTCTTCACCCGCTTCTGGCGGGGCAGCAAGCGCGGCGGCACCGGGCTCGGGCTCTATATCGTCAAGGGCATCGTCGAGGCCCACGGCGGCACCATCACCGTCGGCCGCGCCCCCGCAGGCGGCGCCGAGTTCCGATTTACGTTGCCCGTGGCGGCACCGGCGTATCTCGCCCAGTGACCCACGGGCGCATCCGTACACCCTCACCCCGTTAGACTCGGCCTTTGGCACCTTTGTGTCCCGAAAACCGTGACGCACAGTCCATGAGTCGGTGTACGGGGACCTCCAGCCAGCCAATCGGAAGCACGGGAAGAGATGTCGGCACCCAATAAGTCGTACGACCCTGTCGAGGTCGAGGCGTTGAAACCGGAAGAGATCGAGCGCATGCGGGACGAGGCGCTCGCCGCCTTCGCCGCCGCGGACTCCCTCGACGCGCTCCAGGAGGCGAAGGTCGCCCACACCGGCGGCACCTCCCCGCTGGCCCTCGCCAACCGCGAGATCGGCGCCCTGCCCCCGCACGCCAAGGCCGCCGCCGGAAAGCTGGTCGGCCAGGCCCGCGGCGCCGTCAACAAGGGCCTCGCCGCCCGTCAGGCCGAGCTGGAGGCGGAGCGCGACGCGCGCGTGCTCGTCGAGGAGGACGTCGACGTCACGCTGCCGTACGACCGTGTCCCGGCCGGCGCCCGCCACCCGCTCACCACGCTCTCGGAGCGCATCGAGGACATCTTCGTGGCCATGGGCTACGAGGTCGCCGAGGGCCCCCAGGTCGAGGCCGAGTGGTTCAACTTCGACGCCCTGAACATCGGCCCGGACCACCCGGCGCGCGGTGAGGCCGACACCTTCTTCGTCGAGGGCCCGGACGGCACCGCCGACTCCGGTGTCGTGCTGCGCACCCACACCTCGCCCGTGCAGATCCGCTCCCTGCTCGACCGCGAGCTGCCGGTCTATGTGATCTGCCCCGGCCGCGTCTACCGCACCGACGAGCTGGACGCCACCCACACCCCGGTCTTCCACCAGGTCGAGCTGCTGGCCGTGGACGAGGGCCTGACCATGGCGGACCTCAAGGGCACCCTGGACCACATGGTCCAGTCGCTGTTCGGCGAGGGCATGAAGACCCGGCTGCGGCCGAACTTCTTCCCGTTCACCGAGCCGTCCGCCGAGATGGACATGGTGTGCTACGTCTGCCGCGGCGAGTCCGTCGGCAACCCCGACCGCCCCTGCCGCACCTGCTCCTCCGAGGGCTGGATCGAGCTCGGCGGCTGCGGCATGGTCAACCCGCGGGTGCTGGCCGCCTGCGGCGTCGACCCGGAGAAGTACAGCGGCTTCGCCTTCGGGTTCGGCATCGAGCGGATGCTGATGTTCCGCCACAACGTCGAAGACATGCGAGACATGGTCGAGGGTGACATCCGGTTCACCCGGCCCTTCGGGATGGAGATCTGATGCGGGTCCCGCTTTCTTGGCTGCGGGAGTACGTCGACCTGCCGGCCACCGAGACCGGCCGTGACGTCCAGGCCAAGCTCATTTCGGCCGGTCTGGAGGTCGAGACGGTCGAGCAGCTCGGCCACGACCTCAAGGGCCCCCTGGCCGTCGGCCAGGTGCTCACCATCGAGGAGCTGACGGAGTTCAAGAAGCCCATCCGCTTCTGCACCGTCGACGTCGGCCAGGCCAACGGCACCGGCGAGCCCCAGGAGATCATCTGCGGCGCCCGCAACTTCCAGGTCGGCGACAAGGTCGTCGTGGCCCTCCCCGGCGCCGTGCTGCCCGGCGACTTCCAGATCGCCGAGCGCAAGACGTACGGCCGGATGTCCCGCGGCATGATCTGCTCCAGCGACGAGCTGAACATGGGCGACGACGGCACCAAGGGCATCATCGTGCTGCCGCCGGAGACCGAGGTCGGCAAGGACGCCGTCGAGCTCCTCGAGCTGGTCGACGAGGTGCTGGACATCGCCGTCACCGCCAACCGCGGCGACTGCCTGTCCATCCGCGGCGTCGCCCGCGAGGCCGCCATCGCCTACGGTCTGCCGCTGCGCGACCCGGCCCTGCTCGACGTACCGGCCCCGAACGCCTACGGCTACCCGGTCCAGGTCACCGACCCGGCCGGCTGCGACCGCTTCACCGCCCGGACCGTCTCCGGCCTCACCCCCGAGGCGCGCTCCCCGATCTGGCTCCAGCGCCGGCTGCAGAAGGTCGGCATGCGCCCGATCTCGCTCGCCGTCGACGTCACCAACTACGTGATGATGGAGCTCGGCCAGCCGCTGCACGCCTACGACCGCAAGCTGGTCCAGGGCGCCATCGGAGTACGCCGCGCGGCCGAGGGCGAGAAGATCGTCACCCTCGACGGCGTCGAGCGGAAGCTGCACGCCGAGGACCTGGTCATCACGGACGAGCGCGGGCCCATCGGCCTCGCCGGTGTCATGGGCGGCGCCAACACCGAGATCGCCGACCACGACGACCTGGAGAACGCCACCACCGACGTGGTGATCGAGGCCGCGCACTTCGACGCGGTCGCCATCGCCCGTACCGCCCGCCGGCACAAGCTGTCCTCCGAGGCGTCCCGGCGCTTCGAGCGCGGCGTCGACCCGGCCGCCGCGGCGGCCGCCGCCCAGCGCACGGTCGACCTGCTGGTCCTCCTCGCCGGCGGCACCGCCGACGCGGGCGTCACCGAGGTGCTCGCCCCGTCCGCGCCGCACACCATCGCCCTCCCGGCCGACCACCCGGACAAGGTGGCGGGCGTGCACTACGGCCGCGAGACCGTGGTCCGCCGCCTGCAGGAGATCGGCTGCGACGTCTACGGGCAGGACGAGCTGATCGTCACCGTCCCGTCCTGGCGGCCCGACCTGATGGAGAAGAACGACCTGGCGGAGGAGGTCATCCGTCTGGAGGGCTACGAGAACCTGCCCTCCACGCTGCCCAAGCCGCCGTCCGGCCGCGGCCTCACCCACCGCCAGCGGCTGCACCGCCGCGTCGGCCGCGCCCTCGCCGGGGCCGGCTACGTCGAGGCGCCGAACTACCCGTTCGTCGGCGAGCAGGTCTTCGACCAGCTCGGTCTGGACGCCGACGACCCGGCCCGCCGCGTCGTGAAGCTGGTCAACCCGCTCAACGACGAGGAGCCCGCCCTCCGCACGTCGCTGCTGCCGGGCCTGCTCGGTGCGCTGCGGCGCAACGACGGCCGGGGCTCGCACGACCTGGCCCTGTTCGAGACGGGGCTGGTGTTCCAGCCGCGCCGGGAGCAGCGCGCGGCCGGTCATCTGCCGGTCGACCGCCGTCCCACGGACGCGGAGATCGCCGCGCTCGACGCCGCGCTGCCCGAGCAGCCGCGCCATGTCGCCGCCGTGCTCGCGGGCGCCCGTGAGCAGGCCGGCTGGTGGGGCAAGGGCCGCCCGGCCGACTGGGCCGACGCGATCGAGGCGGGGCGCCTGGTGGCGCGTGAGGCCGGTGCCGAGCTCATCGTCCGCAAGGGCGCGTACGGGCCGTGGCACCCGGGCCGCTGCGCCGAGTTCGCGGTCGTGCTCGACGGTGCCGAGGTCGTCGTCGGTCACGCCGGTGAGCTGCACCCGCGTGTGGTGAAGGCGTTCGGTCTGCCCGCGCGGACGTGTGCGATGGAGCTGGACCTGGACGCGCTGGAGCGGGTCGGGGACGGGGTGCCGCAGGCGCCCGGCATCTCCACGTTCCCCGTCGCCACGCAGGATGTCGCGCTCGTCGTCGACAAGCCGGTGCCGGCCGCCGAGGTCGAGGCCGCGCTGCGCGAGGGTGCGGGTCCCCTGCTGGAGGCCATTCGGCTGTTCGACGTGTACGAGAACGCCGAGCAGCTCGGTGAGGGGCGCAAGTCCCTCGCGTACGCGCTCCGCTTCCGCGCCGGTGACCGGACGCTGACGGTGGACGAGGCGTCGGCGGCCCGCGATGCCGCGGTGGCCCTCGCGGGGGAGCGGACCGGGGCCGTTCTGCGCGGCTGATCGCCGTGGGGGCCGCGCGGTCTGCCGGGTGCGCGGAGCGCCTGGCGGGTCGCGCGGTTCCCCACACCCCCGCCACCCAGAGGTCACGTCACTCATATGAGTGACAAAACTGGGTGAATGGCCCTTCTGAGCCATGACGTCGACAGAATCGGACCGGCCTTTCGGGGCCGGTCGATCTGTGCTGTCAGGGCCTGGAGGGGGGGCCAACGACATGATCCGCATCAGGCGGCCGCTGCGCGGGGCCCGGGTGCTGGGGCCGCCCACGGTGTGGGGCGCCGTGGCGATCACCTACAAGCTCTGCTGCCCACTGGAGCAGCAGCACGGGCTTCTGGCACGGATCGCCACCAGTGCCGTGTTCTTCGCCGTCGGCACCGGGCTGATACTCCACGTCCGGCAGGCCCTGCTGCGTGAGCTGCGCCAGGTGCGGCGGATCGCCCGGGCCGCGCAGAGCGCCCTGCTCAGGCCCCTGCCGCCGAGGATCGACGGGCTGAACACCGCCGCCGCTCAGCTCTCCGCCGACCGCGGCGCCACCGTGGGCGGTGACCTGTACGAGGTCGTCGCCACCGAGTACGGCGTACGGGCGGTCATGGGCGACGTCCGCGGCCATGGCATCGCCGCGATCGGAACCGTGGCCGCCCTGCTCGGCAGCTTCCGCGAGGCCGCCCACGACGAACCCGACCTCGGCCGGGTGCTGCACCGCTTGGAGCGCGCGCTGGCCCGGCACCTGCGGGAACGGGCACGGGCCGAGCACCCGTCGTCGGGCGCGCCCCCCGACAGCCCGGTCGCCGAGGAGTTCGTCACCTTACTGCTCCTGGAGATCCACCGGGACGGCGAGCTCCTCGCCCTCAACTGCGGCCACCCATGGCCGTACCGCCTCACCGCGCACGCCGTCATCCCGCTGTCCAGGTCGGACCCGCTGCCACCCCTGGGCCCCTTCCCCCTGCCCCCGGAACTCCCGCCGCTGCCCTGCGCGCCCCTCCTGCCGGGCCACTCCCTGGTCCTCTACACCGACGGCGCGGAGGACGCCCGCGACGGCCACGGCCGGTTCTTCGACCTGCGCGCAGCCCTGGCGGACCTGCTCGGCAACTGCCCCCAGGCGATCCTGCACACGCTCCTGCGTTCCCTGAGGCACCACACCGGCGGAAGGACCACGGACGACATCGCCCTGCTGGTCCTGCGCAACGACCGCACAGGCTCCCCGTGCACGTCGCCGGAAGCGCGGGGCGCGGTGCGGGAGGCGACCACGCACCGCCAGCCGACGAACCACCGGTAGTCCCGCGGGCCGGCGTCGCCGTCCGCCGAGCCACGGAGTGTCGGGCAGGCGGCTGGGCGGACGGCGGAAAGCGGGCCGCCGCACTGTACGAGGGGGAGCCGGCGGCCCGGCCGGCCTCTTGCGAGGCACCCCAGTCAACCGGCCGGAAACTCTCCGCAACAGCGCGCACACCCTGCGGATTCGCGCACTCCGTTCACACCCCGTGTGAAGTCGAACCCACTACGCTGTCGGCACCGAGCCGACCGGGGGGCACCCATGCAGCCCAACACACTGCTCGACGCGATCCTGGACGAGGCGGGGATCTCGCACGCCGGGCTGGCCGCGCACGTCAACCAGGCCGGGCGCGCCCGCGGCCTGACGCTGCGCTACGAGCACACCGCCGTGGCCCGCTGGCTGAAGGGCCAGCGCCCGCGCGGCCAGGTCCCCGATCTGATCTGCGAGGTGCTCGCGGTCCGGCTGCACCGCCCCGTCACCCTCGACGACATCGGACTCGGCGTCCCCGGCCGGCCCGCCTCCGCGCACTCCGGCTCGCTGTCGGGGTTCGTGGAGCGGGCCACCGCCCTGTGGCGCTCCGACGAGCAGCAGCGCCCGCACATCCTGGGCGCCCCCGCCGTCACCGGGACGCCCGCGGTGATGCCGGTGTGGGAGTGGGAGAACCCGCCCGAGGACGTGGACGTCTCGCGCGGCGGCCGGCACCGGGTCACCCCGGCCGACCTGGAGATGCTGCGGGCGGCCCGTACGCACTACGAGCAGATGTACCGCAAGGCCGGCGGGGTGGCGACCCGCAGCCGGATCGTCGGCTTCCTGAACGCCGAGGCGGCCCCGCTGCTGCGCGGCAGCTACACCGACGCCACGGGCCGTCAACTGCACCGGGCGACCGGCGGGTTGGTGGCGATCGCCGGGATCTGCGCGTACGACTCGGACGCGCACGGCCTCGCCCAGCGCTACTTCCACCAGGCGCTCCGGCTCGCCAAGGCCAGCGGGGACCGGGGACTCGGCGCGTATGTGATCGCGCTGCTGGTGAACCAGTCGCTGTTCATGCGCGAGCACCGGCAGGCCGTCGCCTTCGCGGAGGCCGCGCTGCGCGCCGCGGGCAGGCAGATCACGCCGGCCCTCGCCTCCGACCTGTACGCGATGCAGGCGAAGGCGTACGCGCACCTCGGTGACGGCACGAGCGCGCTGTCCTGCATCCGGCGTGCGGAGGCGGCCGCCGAACGGATCCGGCGCGGTCACGAGCCCGACGAGACCGGCTATGTCCAGCCGGGCCTGGTCAACGTCCAGGTGGCGGAGGCGCTGCTGAGCCTCGGTGAGCTCCAGGCGGCCGCCGAGCACGCGGCGGCGGCGGTGGACAACCCCGCGCACGACCGGGGCCGGGTGCACCGCCTCGCCATGCTGAGCACGATCGAGCTGCGCCAGGGCAACGCCGACAAGGCGGTGGTCACCGCGGTGCAGATGGCCGAGCAGGCGCGGGGCATGGAGTCGCAGCGGCTGCGCGACAGACTCCGCGCGGTGCGCGAGCACCTGGTGAGCAGCGGCTGCGCGGGCACGTCGGAGGCCGCCGAACTCATCGACGGGGCCCTGCGCGTACCGCTGTAGATCTCTGCTCCCGCTCGCCCCCGTGCGCCCTGCCGCGCTGCGAACGCTCGTCCCTGTGCCTGCTGCCGGACCGCTCCTGCTGCGATATTGCCACTTACTCGGCGGAAGGTGGCAGAACCGTGCAGTGGACGAAACAGAACGAACAAGTTGTGTACTCAAACCGCTGGTTCAGCGTCAATCTGGCGGATGTCGCGTTGCCGGACGGCCGGCATCTCGACCACTTCCTGATCCGGCTGCGGCCCGTCGCCGTGGCCACGGTGGTCAACGAGGCCAATGAGGTCCTCCTGTTGTGGCGCCACCGCTTCATCACCGACAGCTGGGGGTGGGAACTGGCCGCGGGCGTCGTCGAGGACGGCGAGGACATCGCCCGGGCCGCGGCCCGGGAACTGGAGGAGGAGACCGGCTGGCGGCCGGGACCCCTGCGCCACCTGATGAGCGTGGAGCCGTCCAACGGGCTCACCGACGCCCGGCACCACATCTACTGGGCCGACGAGGGCGAGTACATCGGTCACCCCGTGGACGACTTCGAGTCGGACCGCAGGGAATGGGTCCCGCTCAAACTCGTCCCGGACATGGTCGCCCGCGGCGAGGTCCCGGCCGCCAACATGGCGGCCGCACTGCTGTTATTGCACCACCTGAGGCTGGGGCAGGACGTCCGCCCCCTGGCGGAGGGCTAGCGCCCCAGCGCCTGCCAGATCGCCACGACGAGCGCGCCCAGGGCCGTGACCGCCGCGAGGGAGGGCAGCGGCCAGCGGGCGTGCTCCAGCGTGGTGAGCCGCGAGTGCAGCTCGTCCAGTTCCTTGGCGGTCTCCTCGGTGCGGTGGGTGAGCAGGGTCAGCCCGCCCTCGACCCTGGCGTAGGCCACATCGAGCCGGCGTCGTAACTCTGCGAGTTCCCCATGGACCACGGGATGCTCGGGATCGGCGGTCACGTGTCCGCTCCTTTCCGTAGTCGGTGCACATCCCTTGCATGCGCATCAAGAGTCAACTCGCCTGGTGGACGGCTGGTAAGCGTGTGCGAGGGGCATATGCGTGCCCGGCGCGCACACGGTGTGCGAATGCCGCGGGCCCGGCGCTCCGAAGAGTGCCGGGCCCGTTTCGGTCACCGAGCGTGGTCAGGCGTACGTGTAGAAGCCCGAGCCGGTCTTACGGCCGAGGCGGCCCGCGTCGACCATGCGCTGGAGCAGCGGGGGAGCGGCGTACAGCGGCTCCTTGTACTCGGCGTACATCGAGTCCGCGATCGAGACGATGGTGTCCAGACCGATCAGGTCGGACAGCTTCAGCGGGCCCATGGGGTGGGCGCAGCCGAACTCCATGCCGTTGTCGATGTCCTCACGGCTGGCGATGCCCGACTCGAACATCCGGATCGCCGACAGCAGATACGGCACGAGCAGCGCGTTCACCACGAAGCCGGAGCGGTCCTGGGCGCGGATGGCGTGCTTGCCCAGCATCTTCTCGGCGAACAGCTGGGCGCGCCCCAGGGTGCCCTCGGAGGTGGTGAGCGCCGGGATCAGCTCGACGAGCTTCTGCACCGGGGCCGGGTTGAAGAAGTGGATGCCGACGACCTGGTCGGGCCGCGAGGTGGCGACCGCCAGCTTCACCAGCGGGATGGAGGAGGTGTTGGAGGCCAGGATGGCGTCCGGGCGGGTCACGACCTGGTCGAGGACCTGGAAGATCTCGGTCTTGACCTGCTCGTTCTCCACGACGGCCTCGATCACCAGATCGCGGTCGGCGAACTCGCCCAGGTCGGTGGTGAAGGACAGGCGCGCCATGGTGGCGTCCCGCTCCTCCTCCGTGATCTTGCCGCGCTCGGCCGCCTTCGCCAGGGAGTTGAACAGCCGGGTGCGGCCGATCTCCAGGGCCTCGCCGGTGGTCTCGGCGACCTTGACGTCCAGTCCCGCGCGGGCGCACACCTCGGCGATGCCCGCGCCCATCTGACCGCAGCCCACCACTCCGACGCGCTCGATGTCTGTCACATCGTCCCTTTCGCTGCTTGTGGCTGTGGCAGGCCGGCGGTGTCCCCGCCCCTGCTCCGTTCGTGGCACGTTACCCCCAAGTATCGATGATCGATCGCCGGGGTCGGGCATGCTGGCCGCCGGGACGATCCGTACCCGAGCGGATCTGAGGCGTAGGGGGTGTGTGCCCATGGGGCGTATGTCACGGCGCGCGTTCGCGACGGCGGCCCTGTCGACGCTGCTGACGGCCGGCGAGGCCGGGGCGGCCCCCGGTGCGGAAGAGGCGGCCCCCGGTGCGGCCGGGGCGGGGGCGCGGTCCGCGGCGACGGGCGGTGCGCGGGGCCGGTCACCGCGGCCGCGGGCGGCCGCCGAGATGCGGGGCATGTGGCTGGCGACCATCGGCAACCGGGACTGGCCGTCCCGGCCGGGGCTGTCCGCCGCCCGGCAGCGCGCCGAACTGCTCGCACTCCTGGACCGGGCCGCGGAGCAGCGCCTGAACACGGTGATCTTCCAGGTGCGGCCCGCCGCCGACGCCCTGTGGCCCTCCCCCTACGAGCCCTGGTCGCAGTGCCTGACCGGCGTGCAGGGCCGCGACCCCGGCTGGGACCCGTTGGGCACGGCCGTGCGGGAGGCCCACGCGCGCGGCCTGGAACTGCACGCCTGGTGCAACCCGCTGCGGGTCGCCCTCCACACCGACCCCACCAGGCTCACGGCCTCCCACCCGGCCCGCCGCCATCCCGACTGGGTCGTCCCCTACGGCGGCAAGCTGTACTACAACCCCGGCCTGCCCGAGGTCCGCACCTTCGTGCAGACCGCCATGCTCGACGCCGTCCGCCGCTACCCGGTCGACGCGGTCCACTTCGACGACTACTTCTACCCCTATCCCGTCGCCGGCCAGACCTTCGACGACGACCGCGCCTTCGACGCCCACGGCGGCGCCTTCGCAAGCCGTGCCGACTGGCGGCGCGACAACATCGACCGTCTGGTGCACGGCATGGCGACCCGGATCAAGAAGGTCCGGCCCACCGCCGGCTTCGGCATCAGCCCCTTCGGCGTCTGGCGCAACCGCGGCACCGACCCGCTCGGCTCGCCCACCCGGGCCCTCCAGGCGTACGACGACCTCTACGCGGACACCCGGCGCTGGGTCCGCGAGAACTGGGTCGACTACATCTGCCCGCAGCTGTACTGGAACATCGGCCACGGCTCCGCCGACTACGCCGACCTGGTGCCCTGGTGGGCGGAGGTCGCCCGCGGCACCGGAACCCGGCTCTATGTGGGGGAGGCGCTGTACAAGGCGGGGAACCCGGAGCAGCCGGAGCCCTGGCAGGACCCGGCGGAGCTGTCCCGGCACCTCACCCTGGCCAAGGACCACGCCGAGGTGCGCGGGCACGTCTTCTTCTCGGCCACGGAGGTCGCCGTCGACCGCAGCGGGGCGATGGCGCGGGTGATCGCCGACCACTACACGGGACCCGCGGTGCCCCCGCGCTGAGTCGGCCCGGCCGGTGCCCGGCGGGTCACTCTCCGGGCATCGGGTTCTTGTGCCGGATCTCCGTGTCGGGGCCCGGCGAGCAGATGCCCTCGTGACCGTCCTCGAAGCGGACGCGGTAGGGGGGATTGCCCTGCTGGCCCATCACTTCGACGATCTCGCCGACCTTGTCGTGCTGTCCGACCACCCTGCCGTGCTGGACAAGCTGGTCGCCCACGGTTGCACGCATCTGGGGCCTCCTCACCCTGTGCGGAGCAGCGGTCCGTGGCCCTGGGTCCACGGCGTCGGACGCGCGGACGAAGCGGGTCGTACGGTCCGCTCAGCCGCGCGCCCGTTGGGTGACGGCGATGCACACCAGCACCGCCGCGGCCGTCAGCGGGGCGGCCACGGTCAGGTGCTCGCCCAGCAGCAGCACCGACCACACCAGTGTGAGCAGCGGCTGGGCCAACTGCAACTGGCTCGCCTTGGGGATGCCGATGACCGCCATGCCCCGGTACCAGACCACCAGACCGAGGAACTGCGAGCCCGCCGCGACCCACAGCAGTCCGGCGACGCTGTGCCCGGTGAGCTGCACCGGCTCCTGCGACAGCGCCACCGCCGCCCCGATCGCGCCGAGCGGCGCGCACAGCACCAGCGCCCAGCCGATGACCTGCCAGCCCGGCATCACGCGGGCCAGCCGGCCGCCCTCGGTGTAGCCGGCCGCGCACACCAGCAGCGCGGCGAAGAGATACAGGTCGGCGCCGGTGAGGGCGCCGCCGCTCTGCTGCACGGTAAACGCCACGACCGCGGCCGCGCCGGCGAGCGCCGCCAGCCAGAAGGTCCGTGAGGGACGGTTGCCCATGCGCAGCGCGGACAGCGCGGCGGTGGTCAGCGGCAGCAGCCCGACCACCACGGCCGCGTGCGCGGTGGTGGAGGTCTGCAGCGCCAGCGTGGTCAGCAGCGGGAACCCGACGACGACTCCGCCCCCGACGACCGCGAGCCCGGCCCAGTGCGCCCGCGCGGGCAGCGGCACCCGCAGGGCGAGCAGACAGCCGCCCGCGATGAGCGCGGCCAGGACACTGCGCACCGCGACCAGTGACCAGGGGCCGAAGCCCTCCAGGCCCCAGGCGGTGGCGGGGAAGGTCAGCGAGAAGGCGGTGACACCGAGGGCGGCCTGCGCGATGCCGAAGGAGGCGGACCGCTGGGGGGCCTCGGGGGCGTCGACTGCTATCCGAGTCGGGGCGATAGCGCTACTCTGTGCTCTCATGCATGAGCGTAGCAGTGTCGGTGAACTGGCGAACAGCCTGCGGAGCGAGCTCAACCGCTACTCTCCGGGTGAGAAGCTGCCCTCCAGCCGGGCTCTCGTCGAGCGGTTCCGGGTCAGCCCGGTGACCGTGTCGCGGGCACTGGCCCAGCTCGCCGCGGAGGGGCTGGTGGTGACCCGGCCCGGCGCCGGGGCGTTCCGGGCGCAGCCGCGCCGGACGCCCGTCGCGGCCGGGGACACCTCCTGGCAGGAGGTCGCCCTCAGCGCCGACGGCGCCGCCGACCTCGTACCGCGCACCGTGGACGCCTCCGGGGTGACCGTCTCGCTCGCCGCCCCGCCGCCCGGCGTGATCGAGTTCAACGGCGGCTATCTGCACCCGTCACTCCAACCGGAGAAGGCGATGGCCGCGGCGCTGTCCCGCGCCGGGCGCCGCCCCGGTGCGTGGGGGCGCCCGCCGCTGGAGGGGCTGCCCGAACTGCGCGAGTGGTTCGCGCGCGGCCTCGGCGACACCGTCAGCGCCGCCGAGGTGCTCGTCACCGCCGGCGGCCAGTCGGCGCTCACCACCGCCCTGCGCGCGGTGGCCCCGCCCGGCGCACCCGTCCTGGTCGAGTCCCCGACCTACCCCGGCATGCTGGCCATCGCCCGCGCGGCCGGACTGCGCCCGGTCCCCGTCCCGGTCGACGCCGACGGGGTCCGTCCCCCACTGCTGGCGGACGCCTTCAAGGCCACCGGCGCCCGCGTCTTCGTCTGCCAGCCGCTGTTCCAGAACCCCACCGGCGCCGTCCTCGCCCCCGAGCGGCGCGGCGAGGTGCTGCGCATCGCGCGGGAGGCCGGTGCCTTCGTCGTCGAGGACGACTTCGTCCGGCGGCTCGCGCACGAGGACGCCGGGGTGCTGCCGCGCCCGCTGATCGCCGACGACCCCGACGGGGTGGTCGTGCACGTCGGCTCGCTCACCAAGGCCACCTCCCCGAGCTTCCGGGTCAGCGCGCTGGTCGCCCGCGGGCCGGTGCTGGAGCGGCTGCGGGCCATCCAGGTCGTGGACACCTTCTTCGTGCCCCGGCCGCTCCAGGAGGCGGCCCTGGAGCTGGTCGGCTCCCCGGCCTGGCCCCGCCATCTGCGCGCCCTCGGCGGACAGCTGCGCGCCCGCCGTGACGCGATGGTCTCGGCCCTGCGGCGGGAGCTGCCGGCACTGGAGCTGCCGCACATCCCCTCCGGCGGCTACCAGCTCTGGGTCCGCCTGCCCGACGGCCTCGACGAGTCGGCCCTCCCCGCCGCCGGTGCCCGCGCCGGCGTCGCCCTCACCCCCGGCCGCCCCTACTTCTGCGCCGAGCCCCCCGCCGGCCACCTCCGCCTCAGCTTCGCCGCGGTCGCCGGCACGGGCGAGATCGCCGAGGGCGTACGACGACTGAGGGCGGCCTGCGAGGAACTGCTCCCGCGCTGAGGCCGTCGACGGACCGCGGGCGAAGCGGGCGAGGGCCGCACCCGCGGCGACGGCTGCGGACGCCCCCCGACGGCGAGGGACCCCCCGCGCGCGCTGGCGAGGGACCTGCCCCCCGTGACGGCGAGGGACCTGCCCCGCGCGCTGGCGAGGGACCGCCCACCCCCGTGACGGTGAGGGACCCGCCCCCCGCGATGGCGAGGGACCGCCCCCCGCGACGGCGAGGGGCCTCCGCGACGGCGAGGGGCCCTTGCGACGGCGAGGGACCGCCCCCCCCCCGCGGTGCCAGCTGCGGACCCCCGCGGGCCAGCGGCGACAGACCCCCGCGGTGGCGGCGACAGACCTCCCGACGGTGGCGGCGACAGCCCCCCGCGGTGACGGCGACGGACCGCTCCCGCCGCAGCGGCGGCGGACCGCTCCCGCCGCGACGGCTGTGAGCCGTTCCCGCCGCAGTGGGTACTCATCGCGCGCCGAACCGCCCCCGCACAGAAACCCGTTCGACCGCAGCCACACCCCCCTGTGAGGATCCCCGCATGACCGACACCACCGGCCTCCCCGACGGCTACGAGATCTCCACCGACCCCGGCCGCATCGACGCCGAGCGCGTGCACCGGTGGCTGTCCACCGACACGTACTGGGCGCTCGGACGGTCCCGCGAGAAGCAGGACCGGGCGATCGCGGGGTCGCTCAACTTCGGGGTGTACGACATGGTTTCGGGGGACCAGGTCGCCTACGCCCGGGTCATCACCGATCGGACCACCTTCGCCTGGCTGTGCGATGTGTACGTGGACCCGTCGGCGCGCGGCAAGGGCATCGGAACGGCGCTCGCCGGGGCCGTACGCGAAGAGCTGCGGCCGCACGGAGTGCGCCGCATCCTGCTCGCCACGCACGACGCCCAGGGGATGTACGCCAAGGCCGGGTTCGCGCCGCTGGAGCGGCCGGAGCAGTGGATGGCGCTCGAATTCGGCGGGTGAAACCGGGCGCGCCCGGGACAACTCGGAGGTAACACCTCTTGACCTGCGCAGTCTCCGGGCTCACCATCCCCGCATGGCACTTCGGGTCACCTTTGTCGCGGCCGCGCGCAGCTCGGCGCTGCTCGCGGAGCGCTTCCAGGACGACCGGCCGCTGGACCAGGCGGGCTGGGACGAGGTCCAGCACGTGGCCGGCGGTCTGCTGCCGCTCGCCGCCGCCGACCTGCGCTACTGCTCGCCCACCCCGCGCAGCCGCGCGACCGGTGACGCCCTCGGCTACGCGCCGCTGGTCCAGCTCGCCCTGCGCGACTGCGACATGGGCCGCTGGAACGGGCTGACCCTGGCCGAGGCGATGGCTCGTGAGCCGGGCGCGGTGGACGCCTGGCTCGCCGACCCGCGCTGCACCCCGCACGGCGGGGAGTCGCTGCTGGCGTTCATCTCCCGCGTCGGCGGCTGGCTGGACACCCGCCCCGTCGAGGACGGCTGCCGGATCGTCGCCGTGGCCGAGCCCTCGGTGATCCGCGCCGCCCTGGTCTACGCCCTGAAGGCGCCGCCCGCGACCTACTGGAACCTCGACGTCCGCCCCCTGTCCACGACCACGCTCGCCGGCCACCGAGGCCGCTGGAACCTGCGCTTCGACATGGCCGCGGCGGCCTAGCGCCCTGCTTCGACGCCGGCACGGTCCGGAAGACAGGCCCTAGGCCGTGTCCGCAAAGTCCAGCCTGCCCCGCGACGCCTGGCACGCGCTCTCGCCGCACCGGGAGAAAGCCCAAGTACGTCCAGTACGAGGGCTTCCACCCGGCACGCCGAGAGCACGCACCAGACGCCGCGGGGCCCGCCCTCCGGGCGGACGACGGGACTTTGCGGACACGGCCTAGGCGCCCTTGGGCGCCCGACGGGTGTAGTCCGTGACCAGCAGCAGATCCTTGGCAGGGCCGCCCACCCGCCACACCGTCCGCCAGCGGTCGGCGTCCGCGACGGTGAACTCGCCGCGGTAGAGGTCGGCCGAGCAGGGGTGGTCGGTGACATGCCGCCCCGACCTCAGGTCCAGGTCGTGGAAGGGCCGCCCGTCGGCGAACCGTACGTCCGCCGTGCCGGTCTCCGCGCCCGGCAGGAACCGCAGGGTCCGCTCGGCGGGCCGGGTGACCCCGCGCCAGGTGAACCCACCCGCCTCCCGGTGCAGCAGCCCCCCGCCGTCCAGTGGCGTGAAAGCGGTGGTCCCGCGGAAGGTGCCCTCGGTGCCGTCCGCGAGATCGCGCACCACCCGCGCCACCTCCCAGCTGCCCGCCAGATAGGCGAGCACATCGGGCACTGGCCGGAACTCGACCATCTCGCCCCGCCCTCCGTCCCGGTCGTCGTTGCGCGACCCATTGACGCCTCATCGCCCCCTCCCTATCTTGCCGTTCGAATTGCTGATCAATGTCCGATATTTCGAACGACAGAATCGCCCCAGCAAGGGGGCGCAGAGCCGCGGAGTATCCATGTCACGCACCACCCGCACCACCCGCACACCCCGCACCCCCCGGATCCGCCGGAGATTCGGTCTCACCGCCGGTGCCGTCCTGGCGGCCACCGCCGTCGCCGTCCCCGCCCCCGCGCACGCCGAGGCGGTCACCGACTACCGGATCACGGTGAACCCCGACGCCCGGGGCGCGACGATCGACGACACGATGTACGGCGTCTTCTTCGAGGACATCAACCGCGCCGCCGACGGCGGCCTGTACGCCGAGCTCGTGCAGAACCGCTCCTTCGAGTACTCCACCGCCGACAACGGCTCCTACACCCCGCTCACCTCCTGGGCGGTGGACGGCACGGCCCGGGTCGTCGACGACACCGGCCGGCTGAACGAGCGCAACCGCAACTACCTCTCCCTGGGCGCCGGTTCCACCGTCACGAACGCCGGCTACAACACCGGCGTCCGGGTCGAGCAGGGCAAGCGGTACGACTTCTCGGTCTGGGCGCGGGCCGAGGCCGGCACCACCCTCACCGTCGCCCTCCGGGACGCCGCCGGCCCGCTCACGACGGCCCGCCAGGTGGCCGTCTCCGGCGGCTGGAGGAAGTACACCGCCACCTTCACCGCGGCCCGCACCAGCTCCCGCGGCCGCCTCGCCGTGACCTCGTCGGGCGCCGCCGCCCTGGACATGGTCTCCCTGTTCCCGCGGGAGACGTACAAGAACCAGCCCAACGGCCTGCGCAAGGACCTCGCCGAGAAGATCGCGGCCCTCAAGCCCGGCTTCGTCCGCTTCCCCGGCGGCTGCCTGGTCAACACCGGCTCCATGCAGGACTACAGCGAGGCATCCGGCTGGCAGCGCAGGCGCAGCTACCAGTGGAAGGACACCGTCGGCCCGGTCGAGCAGCGTGCCACCAACGCCAACTTCTGGGGCTACAACCAGTCCTACGGCCTCGGCTACTACGAGTACTTCCGCTTCGCCGAGGACATCGGCGCGATGCCCCTGCCCGTCGTGCCGGCCCTGGTCACCGGCTGCGGCCAGAACCGCGCCACGAACGACGAGGCCCTCCTGCGGCGGCACATCCAGGACACCCTGGACCTCATCGAGTTCGCCAACGGCCCGGCGACCTCGACCTGGGGCAAGGTGCGGGCCCGGATGGGCCACCCCAAGCCCTTCCACCTCACCCACATAGGCGTCGGCAACGAGGAGAACCTGCCCGCCCAGTTCTTCGCCCACTTCCAGAGGTTCCGCGCCGCCATCGAGGCGAAGCACCCGGAGATCACCGTCATCTCCAACTCCGGCCCCGACGACACCGGCGCCACCTTCGACAGCCTCTGGAAGCTGAACCGCGAGGCGAACGTCGACATGGTCGACGAGCACTACTACAACAGCCCCCAGTGGTTCCTGCAGAACAACGACCGCTACGACGGCTACGACCGCCAGGGCCCCAAGGTCTTCCTCGGCGAGTACGCCTCCCAGGGCAACGCCTTCAAGAACGCCCTCGCCGAAGCCGCGTTCATGACCGGCCTGGAGCGCAACGCGGACGTCGTCAAGCTCGCCAGCTACGCCCCGCTGCTCGCCAACGAGGACTACGTCCAGTGGCGCCCGGACATGATCTGGTTCAACAACCACGCCTCCTGGAACTCCGCGAGCTACGAGGTCCAGAAGCTGTTCATGAACAACGTCGGCGACCGCGTCGTCCCCTCCACCGCGACCGGCACCCCGGACGTCAGCGGCCCGATCACCGGCGCGATCGGCCTCTCCACCTGGGCCACCAGCGCGGCGTACGACGATGTGACGGTGACCTCGGCGGACGGCAGGGCGCTGTTCGGCGACGACTTCTCCGGTGACGCCTCGCAGTGGGCGCACAGCGGCAGCGGCAGCTGGAGCGTCCAGAACGGCGCCTACGTCCAGACCGACGAGGCCGCCGAGAACACCCTGGTCACGGCCGGGGACCCGGCCTGGCGGGACTACGACCTGAAGGTGAGGGCCACCAAGAAGTCCGGCAAGGAGGGCTTCCTCGTCGCCTTCGGCGTGAAGGACACCGGCAACTACTACTGGTGGAACCTGGGCGGCTGGAACAACACCCAGTCCGCCGTCGAGCAGGCCGTGGACGGCGCCAAGTCGACGCTGCTGTCCAAGCCCGGCTCCATCGAGACCGGCCGCACCTACGACATCGAGGTCGAGGTGCGCGGCCGCCAGGTGAGCCTCTACCTCGACGGCGCCCTGTGGGGCAGCTTCACCGACGACAAGCCGGCCGAGCCGTTCCGCCAGGTCGTCACCGAGGACGAGCGCACCGGCGACCTGATCGTCAAGGTCGTCAACGCCCAGTCCACGCCCGCCCGCACGACCGTCGACCTCGGCCGCGACGACGTCTCCTCGCGGGCCCGGGTGACCACGCTGGCCGCCGAGCCGGACGACGTGAACACCGAGTCGGACACCCCCGTCGCGCCGGTGACCTCGACCTTCTCCGGGGTCGCGGAGGAGTTCACGTACACCTTCCCGGCGAACTCGGTCACGTTCCTGAGGATCGACCGGGACTGACCCGACCGCGGGCCGCCGCACCCCCTCCGCGGCGGCCCGCACGCGCGTCCTCCCCGCGCTCTTCGAACGGGCCCCTGTGCCGTCACCGGTGACAGAACACGCACCCCTCCCACAGCGGCAGCGCGCTGAGCACCCGGTGCCGCACGCAGCAGGCGGCGGCGCCCTCGGCGGGCAGCCCGCCCGGCACCGGCCGCGCGTCGGCCGGGTCGAAGGCGGCGACGATCTCCCGGAACCGGCGCAGATACGTCTGCGCGTACGGCGGCTCGTAGCCGAGCTCGTCCCAGCGGTGCCGCCGCGCGGCCAGATCGACGACCCCCAGCACGAAGTCCTTCGCCCGGCCGCGCTCCTCGGCGCAGCCTCCCCAGTCGAGCTCCCCGAGATCGAACCCGACCGCACCGAGGCCCCGCCACCGGACGCCGCACAAGGCGATTGCATAAACGTGCAGGGAAACGTATAGTCATGCCATCCAGGAGGAGGGTTCCATGACGGTACGAGCGGCAGTGGCCGGAGCGAGCGGGTACGCGGGCGGTGAGCTGCTGCGCCTGCTCCTGGCCCATCCCGAGGTGGAGATCGGCGCGCTGACGGCGAACTCGAACGCCGGGCAGCGGCTCGGCGCGCTGCAGCCGCATCTGCTGCCGCTGGCCGACCGGGTGCTGGAGGAGACCACCGCCGACGTGCTCGCCGGGCACGACGTGGTGTTCCTCGCGCTGCCGCACGGCCAGTCCGCCGCCGTCGCCGAGCAGCTCGGCCCGGACGTCCTGGTCGTCGACATGGGCGCCGACTTCCGGCTGAAGGACGCCGCCGACTGGGAGAAGTTCTACGGCTCCCCGCACGCCGGCACCTGGCCCTACGGCCTCCCCGAACTTCCGGGCGCCCGCGCCGCGCTGGAGGGGTCCAAGCGCATCGCGGTGCCCGGTTGCTACCCCACCTCGGTCTCGCTCGCCCTGTTCCCGGCCTACGCCGCCGACCTCGCCGAGCCCGAGGCCGTGATCGTCGCCGCGTCCGGTACGTCCGGCGCGGGCAAGGCGCCCAAGCCGCATCTGCTGGGCAGCGAGGTCATGGGCTCCATGACGCCGTACGGCGTCGGCGGCGGCCACCGGCACACCCCCGAGATGAGCCAGAACCTCAGCGCGGTGGCCGGCCGGACCGTGAGCGTCTCCTTCACCCCCACCCTCGCCCCGATGCCCCGCGGCATCCTCGCCACCTGCTCCGCCAAGGCGAAGCCCGGCGTCACCGCCGAGTCCGTGCGCGCCGCCTACGAGAAGGCGTACGCCGACGAGCCGTTCGTGCACCTGCTGCCCGAGGGCCAGTGGCCGGCCACGGCGTCCGTCTACGGTTCCAACGCCGTTCAGGTGCAGGTCGCGTACGACGCCGGGGCGGGCCGCATCATCGCGATCAGCGCGATCGACAACCTGACCAAGGGCACCGCCGGCGGTGCCGTCCAGAGCATGAACATCGCCCTGGGTCTCGCGGAGACCACCGGGCTTTCCACGATCGGAGTCGCACCGTGAGCGTCACGGCAGCCAAGGGATTCACGGCGGCGGGCATCGCCGCCGGGATCAAGGAGAACGGCAACCCGGACCTGGCCCTCGTGGTCAACACCGGGCCGCGCCGCGCCGCCGCGGGCGTCTTCACCTCCAACCGTGTGAAGGCCGCGCCGGTGCTGTGGTCGGAGCAGGTGCTGAAGACCGGCGAGCTGACCGCCGTCGTCCTCAACTCGGGCGGCGCCAACGCCTGTACGGGGCCGAAGGGCTTCCAGGACACCCACGCCACCGCCGAGAAGGTGGCCGAGGTGCTGGACATCGGCGCCGGTGAGGTCGCCGTCTGCTCCACCGGCCTGATCGGCGTGCTGCTCCCCATGGACAAGCTGCTCCCCGGCGTCGAGACCGCCGCCGCCCAGCTGTCCGAGCACGGCGGCGAGAAGGCGGCCATCGCCATCAAGACCACCGACACCGTGCACAAGACCTCGGTCGTCACCAAGGACGGCTGGACCGTCGGCGGCATGGCCAAGGGCGCGGGCATGCTCGCCCCCGGCCTCGCCACCATGCTGGTCGTCCTCACCACCGACGCCGACCTGGACGGCGCGGCCCTGGACCAGGCCCTGCGCGCGGCCACCAAGGTCACGTTCGACCGGGTCGACTCCGACGGCTGCATGTCCACCAACGACACCGTCCTGCTCATGGCGTCCGGCGCCTCGGGCATCACCCCCGACTTCGCCGAGTTCGCCGAGGCCGTACGGCAGGTCTGCGACGACCTCGGCCAGCAGCTGATCCGCGACGCCGAGGGCGCCAGCAAGGACATCAAGGTCGAGGTGATCAACGCGGCCACCGAGGACGACGCCGTCGAGGTCGGCCGGTCCATCGCCCGCAACAACCTCCTCAAGTGCGCCATCCACGGCGAGGACCCCAACTGGGGCCGTGTCCTCTCGGCGATCGGCACCACGAAGGCCGCCTTCGAGCCCGACCGGCTGAACGTCGCCATCAACGGCGTCTGGGTGTGCAAGAACGGCGGCGTCGGCGAGGACCGCGAGAAGGTCGACATGCGCTACCGCGAGGTGCACATCGTCGCCGACCTCGCCGCGGGCTCCGAGACCGCCACCATCTGGACCAACGACCTCACCGCCGACTACGTCCACGAGAACAGCGCCTACTCCTCATGAGCACTCGCAAGCACACCGCCCTGCCGAAGGCCCAGATCCTCGTCGAGGCGCTGCCCTGGCTGACCCGCCACCACGGCAAGGTCGTCGTCATCAAGTTCGGCGGCAACGCCATGGTGAACGAGGAGCTGAAGGCCGCCTTCGCCCAGGACGTCGTCTTCCTGCGGCACGCCGGCCTCAAGCCCGTCGTCGTGCACGGCGGCGGCCCGCAGATCAGCGCCGCCCTCGACAAGCACGGCATCGTCAGCGAGTTCAAGGCGGGCCTGCGCGTCACCACCGAGGACGCCATGGACGTCGTCCGCATGGTCCTCGCCGGACAGGTGCAGCGCGAACTGGTCGGCCTGCTCAACCAGCACGGCCCGCTGGCCGTCGGCCTCACCGGCGAGGACGCGCACACCATCACCGCAACCAAGCACCAGCCCGAGATCGACGGCGAGCAGATCGACATCGGCCGGGTCGGCGAGATCACCGCCATCGACACCGGCGCGATCGAGGCGCTGCTCGCGGACGGCCGTATCCCGGTCGTGTCGTCGATCGCCCGCAGCCAGGACGACGGCCATGTCTACAACGTCAACGCCGACACGGCGGCCGCCGCACTCGCCGCCGCCCTGGGCGCCGAGACCCTCATGGTCCTCACCGACGTCGAGGGCCTGTACGAGGACTGGCCGAACAGCGACGAGGTGATCAGCCGCCTCACCGCCACCCAGCTGGAGAAGCTGCTGCCGGAGCTGTCCTCCGGCATGGTCCCGAAGATGGAGGGCTGTCTGCACGCCGTACGCAACGGCGTGAACACCGCCCGCGTCATCGACGGCCGGGTCCAGCACTCGATCCTGCTGGAGATCTTCACCGACGAGGGCATCGGCACCATGGTCGTGCCCGACCAGGACGCACAGGGGGAGTCGTGAGCAACGAGGAGATGACCGCGCGGTGGCAGGGCGCGCTCATGAACAACTACGGCACCCCGCGGCTGCCCCTGGTGCGCGGTGAGGGCATGAAGGTCTGGGACGCCGACGGCCGGCCGTACCTCGACTTCGTCGGTGGCATCGCCACCAACGCGCTCGGCCACGCCCACCCGGCGGTCGTCGAGGCGGTGAGCGCGCAGATCGCGTCCCTCGGCCACATCTCCAACTTCTTCATGGCCGAGCCGACCCTCGCCCTGGCCGAACGGCTGCTGACGCACTTCGGCCGCGACGGCAAGGTCTTCTTCTGCAACTCCGGCGCCGAGGCCAACGAGGCCGCCTTCAAGATCGGCCGGCTCACCGGGCGGACCCATGTCGTCGCCACCCAGGGCGGCTTCCACGGGCGCACCCTGGGCGCCCTCGCGCTCACCGGACAGCCCGGCAAGCGGGAGCCGTTCCTGCCGCTGCCCGGCGATGTCACCCATGTGCCCTTCGGCGACGCCCAGGCCCTGGCCGCCGCCGTCACCGAGGACACCGCCATGGTGATCATCGAGCCGATCCAGGGCGAGCTCGGCGTCGTCGTCCCGCCGCCCGGCTACCTCAAGGCCGCCCGCGCGATCACCGCCGCCTCCGGAGCGCTGCTCGTCCTCGACGAGGTGCAGACCGGCATCGGCCGCACCGGCCACTGGTTCGCGTACCAGGCCCACGAGGGCGTCCTGCCCGATGTCGTCACCCTCGCCAAGCAGCTCGGCGGCGGACTGCCGCTCGGCGCGACCGTCGCCTTCGGCCGGGCCGCGGAGCTGTTCCAGCCGGGCCACCACGGCACCACGTTCGGCGGCAACCCCGTCGCCTGCGCCGCCGGTCTCGCCGTACTCGACACCATCGCGAACGACGGGCTGCTGGAGAACGTCAAGCGGCAGGGCGAGAAGCTGCGGGAGGGAATCGAAGCGCTCGGCCACCCGCTGGTCTCCCATGTCCGGGGCGCCGGCCTCCTCCTGGGTATCGTGCTCACCGGGCCGCTCGCGCCGAAGGTGCAGCAGGCGGCCCAGGACGCCGGATTC
Source organism: Streptomyces sp. enrichment culture (assembly GCF_964272895.1). Classification (GTDB taxonomy): domain Bacteria; phylum Actinomycetota; class Actinomycetes; order Streptomycetales; family Streptomycetaceae; genus Streptomyces. Next base: position 1,391,274 of record NZ_OZ186832.1, on the reverse strand, counting down.
CTGCTGAACGCGCCCGCCCCCGATGTCGTACGGCTCATGCCACCGCTGACCATCGGCGACGAGGAAGTGGAAGCGCTTCTTCAGGCCCTGCCCGGCATCCTTGACGCAGTCGACGGGGACGGACGAGCCGGAGAATGAGACGACGATGAGCCAGGCGCAGGACCACGAGCAGACCTCCGGGCCCGCCGTACCGCAGACCCGCACCGCCCGCCACCGCCGGATCGTGGACATCCTCAACCGGCAGCCGGTGCGGTCGCAGAGCCAGCTGGCGAAGCTGCTCGCGGACGACGGACTGACCGTCACCCAGGCGACGCTGTCCCGCGATCTCGACGAGCTGAACGCGGTGAAGATCCGCAACACCGACGGTGAGCTGATCTACGCCGTGCCCAGCGAAGGGGGGTTCCGTACGCCGCGCGCCCCGCTCGGGGAGTCGGCGAAGGAGGAGCGGATGCGGCGGCTCTCGCAGGAGCTGCTGATCTCCGCGGAAGCCTCGGCGAACCTCGTGGTTCTGCGTACGCCGCCCGGTGCCGCCCAGTTCCTGGCCTCGGCCATCGACCAGGCCGAGCTGCACGACATCCTCGGGACGATCGCGGGTGACGACACGCTGCTGCTGATCAGCCGGGAGCCGAGCGGGGGGCAGGCGCTCGCCGACCACCTGCTGCGGCTGGCTCAGAACGGCCACTGAAGGGGTCCTCCGGTCCCGTCGCCGGGTGCGGGGTGGTGTGGGGCTGGTCGCGCCCCGGCGGCGGAGCCGCACATCGATACGGCCCCGCGCCCCCGGCGGCGTGCACTCACCCCAGCCAGGAGGCCAGGCCCTCTGTGCATCTCACCTCATCGCCTGCCGTGATCAACAGGCCGTCCACCCCCGGCAGCGACTCCAGCCACGCCAGGCCGGCGCGCGACCCCATCGCGAAGGCCGCCGTCGCCCAGCAGTCCGCCCAGGTCAGGGACGGGGCCACCACCGTCACCCCGAGCAGGTCCGTCACCGCCGGCCGGCGGGTCCGGGGGTCGAGGACGTGCACGCCCCGCTCGGCGGTCCCGGACGTGGCGACCGCCAGTTCGGCCGCGCCCGCGGAGGAGATCACCGCCGCCAGTCCGCCGGGCCTCAGCGGATCGGCCACCCCCACCCGCCAGGGCCGCCCCGCGGCAGGCGCCCCGAGAAGCTGCACATCCCCGCCGCCGTTGACGCTCACCCCCTGCGCACCCGCGGCCAGCAGCGCCCGTGCCGCCCGCTCGACCGCCCAGCCCTTGACGATGCCCGTGGGGTCCACGCGCCCGGCGTAGTACGCGCTGAACCAGCCGTCGCTGAGCCGTTCCGCCACGGCGGCCAGCTCCAGCACCTCGGCCACCACCGGATCGCAGCCGGCGACCGTCAGCTCCCCGCGTGCCAGCCGCGACACCTCGCTGTCGTCGCGATAGGTGCTGAACAGCTCCTCCAGCCGCCGCAGTTCGGCGACCGCCGCGTCGACGGCCTCGGCCGGACCGCCGCGGACGTCGAAGGAGAAGACCGTCCCCATGATCTCCTCGCTGCGGCGTACGGGTTCAGGCACCGGCCCGGTCCAGCGCCGACTGCAGGGACCGCCGGTAGCCCTCGCTGGTGTACGTCGCGCCGGACACGGCGTCGATGCGGGCGCTCTGCGCCGCGACGGCGGCCCGGTCCAGGCGCGGCACGGCGTCGCGGCTGATCTCGGAGCTGCGGCCGCCGCTGGGCGCCCGGACGGCCTCGGCCCGGACGATCCTGCCGTCGCGGACGGTGAGGCGGACCTGGACGGGACCGTACTGGGTGCCGACGGCGTCGCCGGTGACCGTCGTGGCGCCCGCCTCCTGGCCCGCCGCGGCCGGGGGAGGGGGCGCGGGGGCGGCCGCCGGGCCGGAGGCGGGCTTGAGGGACAGCAGCAGCACGATGCCGGAGACGGTGGCGGCGACGGTGAGGACGGTACGCCGGACGGGGTGGTTCTTCTTCATCGGTTGCGCAACTCCCGCTGACTGGTCACATCGCGAAGGACTCGTGGTGGATGCGGCGGGCCGGGACGCCCGCGCCGCGCAGGGCCTCGTAGACCGACCGGGCGAAGCCGGGCGGCCCGCACAGGAACACGTCGTGGCGCTCGATGTCCGGAATCTTGTGCCGCAGGGACTCCGCGGAGATGTCGGGGCGTTCGCCGTCCGGGCTGTTGACCGCGTACATCAGCCGGGCGCCCCGCTCGTCGGCGATGGCCGCCAGCTCGCCCCACAGCGCCAGATCCTGGGTGCTGGTGGCCCGGTAGAGCAGGGTGATGTCACCGGCCGCGCCGGGCAGCGTCTCGAACAGCGCCCGCATCGGGGTGATCCCCACCCCGCCCGCCACCAGCAGCACCTTGCCGCGGCTGCGCCGCTGGGCGGTCAGCGCCCCGTAGGGGCCCTCGGCCCACACCCGGGTGCCGGGGGCGAGGTCGCGCAGCCGGGAGCTGTGGTCGCCGATCGCCTTGACGGTGATGCGCAGCATGTCGGGCCGGGGCGCCGCCGACAGCGAGTACGGGTGGGAGCTGAACCGCAGGCCCGGCGCGAGAAACCGCCAGCGGAAGAACTGCCCCGCCTGCGCGCCCATCCGGTGCAGTCTGCGCCCGCCGATCAGCACCGACACGATCCCCGGCGTCTCCTCGATCACCGCCTCGACCCGCAGCCGGTGCCGCAGGTTCAACCGGAGCGGCGTGACGACGCGGTACCACAGCAGCAGCGCGGTGACGGCCGCGTACAGCCCGGTCCAGGCGGTCTCGGCGGCGGGCTGCACCGCGAAGTCGTTGCCGACGGCGATCTGGTGCCAGAACGTCAGGAACACCGCCGCATACGTCATCAGGTGCACGTGGTACCAGGTGTCGTACGGCATGCGGCGCCGCACCCCGCCGATCGAGACGAGCCCGACGAGCAGCAGCAGAGCGGTGCCCACGGCGGCCTTGCCCATCTCCGGCAACCCGGTGACCGAGTCCACCGTCTGCCGGACGATGTCACCGAGTCCCAGCCCGGCCTGGAGGGCGTACCCCCACATGACGAGGAAGACATGGGCGAGGACCAGGCAGAGCGTGTACCGCCCGCTCATGGCGTGCCAGCGCGCGACCCGGTCGGATCCCACCCGGCGCTCCAGCGCGGGGACCCGGGCCATCTGGAGCACCACCAGCGCCATCAGATATCCGGCGAGCAGCCCGGTGATCCGCCCGGCGTGCACGATCCGTTCCGCCCGGTCCCCGATCGCGGGGGTGTTCTCCCACCACATCCACAGCACCCCGGCGGCCCCCGCCCACACGGCGAGCAGGAGCGGGACGGCGGGGGAGCGGCGCGGACGGATCCGGCGCATCGTCTGGCGACGGGCCGCGCGGCCGCCGGCGAGAGTGGTGGTCACTGTTCCTCCGGGACGGGGACTCCTGTCTTCCCTCGGCCCACAGGTACGCAGCGCGCGGCCGGTCCGTTCAGCCCCGCCCTACGGCAGGGGCGGCAGCGGCAGGGGCAGCCCCGGCAGCCCGTCGATGCTGGAGGCGATGTGCTCCTTCTTCGCGAAGTACGCCCCCAGCGAGGCGTCGTCCTCCCGAGCGAACCGGCGGGCGTGCAGATCCCGGTCCTCGTCGTACGTCATGAAGGGCACCGCGTATCCGCAGGTGTCCCGGACGAGCTCCGCCGTCACCACGATGATCGAGCGCAGACCGTGGGCGGAGGGGTCGATGCCGGGGAAGCGGGCGAGCAGGTCGGTGAAGCGCGGGTCGTCACGGAACACCGGCTCGCCGCGGCCATGCACCCGCACGATGTTCGGCGGTCCCTGGAACGCGCACCACATCAGGGTGATCCGGCCGTTCTCCCGCAGATGCGCGACCGTCTCCGCGTTGGAGCCCGCGAAGTCCAGGTAGGCCACGGTGAGTTCGTCGAGCACGGCCCAGGAGCCCTTGAGTCCCTTGGGAGAGAGGTTGATCGTGCCGTCCCCGGCGAGCGGCGCGGTCGCGGTGAAGAAGATCGGCTGCTCCTCGATGAAGGTGCGGAGCCGCCCGTCTATGCGCTCATAAGTCTTTCCCATGTCTAAATATTGCCATGCCTCACGATCATGGCTCCCATGAATACCGCGATCCGCTTTGACGAATCATGCAGAGGTCTGCATACTCATGCATAACAACGGTGTCTTCCGAGGAGCAGCGCAGTGAGCAGCAACAGCGGTGACGTACGGCTCTGGGGCGGCCGTTTCGCCGACGGCCCCGCCGAGGCCCTGGCGAAACTGTCCGCGTCCGTCCACTTCGACTGGCGGCTCGCCCCCTACGACATCGCCGGTTCCCGCGCCCACGCGCGGGTGCTGCACCAGGCGGGTCTCCTCACCGAGGACGAGCTCCAGCGCATGATCGCCGGGCTCGACCAGCTGGAGGCGGACGTCGCCGACGGCTCCTTCACCGGCACCATCGCCGACGAGGACGTCCACACCGCCCTGGAGCGCGGCCTGCTGGAGCGCCTCGGCCCGGACCTCGGCGGCAAGCTGCGCGCGGGCCGGTCCAGGAACGACCAGGTGGCCACGCTGTTCCGGATGTACCTGCGGGACCACGCCCGCGTCATCGCCGGTCTGATCGCCGACCTCCAGGACGCCCTGATCGGCCTCGCCGAGGCCCACCCGGACGTGGCGATGCCCGGCCGCACCCACCTCCAGCACGCCCAGCCCGTGCTGTTCGCGCACCATGTCCTCGCCCATGTCCAGGCGCTGTCGCGGGACGCCGAGCGGCTGCGCCAGTGGGACGCCCGTACGGCCGTCTCCCCGTACGGCTCGGGCGCCCTCGCGGGCTCCTCCCTCGGCCTGGACCCCGAGGCCGTGGCGAAGGACCTCGGCTTCGAGGGGGGCAGCGCCGCCAACTCCATCGACGGCACGGCCTCCCGCGACTTCGTCGCCGAGTTCGCCTTCATCACGGCGATGATCGGCGTGAACGTCTCCCGGATCGCCGAGGAGATCATCATCTGGAACACGAAGGAGTTCTCCTTCGTGACCCTGCACGACGCCTTCTCCACGGGCTCGTCGATCATGCCGCAGAAGAAGAACCCCGACATCGCCGAGCTCGCCCGCGGCAAGTCCGGCCGCCTCATCGGCAACCTGACCGGCCTGATGGCGACCCTCAAGGCGCTCCCGCTCGCGTACAACCGCGACCTCCAGGAGGACAAGGAGCCGGTCTTCGACTCCATCGACCAGCTGGAGGTCCTGCTCCCCGCCTTCACCGGCATGATGGCCACCCTCACCGTCCACCGCGAGCGCATGGAGGAACTGGCCCCCGCCGGCTTCTCCCTCGCCACCGACATCGCCGAGTGGCTGGTCAAGCAGGGCGTCCCCTTCCGCGTCGCCCACGAGGTCGCCGGCGAGTGCGTCAAGGTCGCCGAGTCCGAGGGCAAGGAACTGGACGACCTGACGGACGAACAGTTCGCCAAGATCTCCGAGCACCTGACCCCGGAGGTCCGCACGGTCCTGAACGTCCCCGGCGCCCTGGCCTCCCGCAACGGCAGGGGCGGCACGGCGCCGAGCGCGGTGGCCGTCCAGCTGGCGGAACTGAAGACGGACGTGAAGGCCCAGCACGAGTGGGCTTCAGCAAAGAACTGAGGGAAGGGCGGCGCCGCCAAGGGGCGCGGGGAACTGCGCGAACAACCACACCGCACCCGCGGTCGCCGACGCACGGCAGGCCCTGACTCCTTGGGCGATCACAAACGGTCATCGCGGGTTACGTTGGTCACTGCGCCCCACCGGAGCCGACCGAGAACGGAGCCCGCGATGCCCTTCGCCCGCCTCGCCAAGGCCACCACCCCCACCTGCCACATCGGCCTGGGCCTGGCCGCGGTGGGCCGCCCGGGCTACATCAACCTGGGCAGGGAGAAGGACCTCGGAGAGAACCGCACGGTCGAGGCACTGAAGGCCCGCACCCACGAACTCCTCGACGCCGCCTACGCCCAGGGCGTCCGCTACTTCGACGCCGCCCGCTCCTACGGCCGCGCCGAGGAATTCCTCGGCGCCTGGCTGAACGCCCACCCCGAGGTGGACGACGTGGTCATCGGCAGCAAATGGGGCTACACCTACACCGCCGACTGGTCCACCGACGCCGAGAAACACGAGGTCAAGGACCACAGCCTCGCCACCTACGAACGTCAGCGCGCCGAGACCGACGCCCTGCTCGGCGACCGGCTCGACCTCTACCAGATCCACTCGGTCACCCCCGACAGCCCCGCCCTCACCGACAAGGCCCTGCACGCCGCGCTCGCCGAGGCCGCGGCCCAGGGCGTCTCCGTCGGCTTCTCCACCAGCGGCCCCGCCCAGGCGGACGCGATCCGTGCCGCGCTCGCCGTGACGGTCGACGGCGAACCCCTCTTCCGTACCGTCCAGTCGACGTACAACCTCCTGGAGCCCTCGGCCGGCCCCGCCCTCGCCGAGGCGCACGACGCCGGACTGACGGTGATCGTCAAGGAGGGCATGGCCAACGGCCGCCTCGCCGACCCCTACGCACCGGACGCGCTGAAGGCGGTGGCCCAGGAGGTCTCCCTCGGCTGCGACGCCGTAGCCCTCGCCTGCGTCCTGCGCCTGCCCTGGGCCGGTGTGGTCCTCTCCGGCGCCGCGACCACCCTCCAGCTCGCCTCCAACCTGCACGCGCCCGTCGTGGACCTCGACGAGGACCAGCTCGCCCGTCTCGCCGCGCTGGCCGAGGACCCGGTCGCCTACTGGGACCGCCGCGGGCAGCTGCCCTGGCACTGATCCCACCCTCCCGCCCGGCCCCGCGTGAGTCACGCACGCCCATCGTGAGACAAAGTCGTCTCACATGGGCTATGGTTGTCTCATGGCCGTCGATCGAGACCACGTACTGCGCAGCGCCGCAGCCCTGCTGACCCGCAAGTCCACCGCCACCATGGACGAGGTGGCCAAAGCGGCCGGGATCAGCCGGGCCACCCTGCACCGCCACTTCGCGGGCCGGGACGCGCTGGTGCGGGCCCTGGAATCGCTCGGCATCGCCGAGTGCGAGGCCGCCCTGGACGCGGCCCGCCTGGACGAGGGCCCCGCGAGCGACGCCGTACGGCGCCTGGTCCGCGAGATGGAGCCCGCGACCGGACTGCTGTCCTTCCTCTACAGCGAGAACCAGCTGTTCGAAGGGGACGGCCAGAACGAGGGCTGGGCCCGGCTCGACGCCCGGATCGCCGCGCTGTTCCGCCGCGGCCAGGACAGCGGCGAGTTCCGCATCGACCTCAGCCCCACCTGGCTCACCGAGGCGCTCTACGGCCTGATCGCGGCCGGGGCGTGGGCGGTGACGGACGGCAAGGTCGCCCGCAACGACTTCCCGTTCATGGTCGTCGAGCTGCTGCTCGGCGGCGCGATACGAAGAGAGGAATCATGACCAGCACCCTGCAGCCGGCGACGACGACCGAGGCGGTGAAGCGCCCGGGCCGCTGGCTCGCGCTGTCCGTGCTCGTGCTCGCCGTGCTGCTGGTGGCCGTCGACGCGACGGTCCTCGGTCTCGCCACCCCGTACATCAGCGAGGATCTGAACCCCACCGGCAACCAGCTGCTGTGGATCGGTGACGTCTACTCCTTCGTCATCGCCGGTCTGCTGGTCTCCATGGGCAGCCTCGGCGACCGCATCGGCCGCAAGCGCATCCTGCTGATCGGCGCCACCGCGTTCGGCGCGATATCCGTGCTCAACGCCTATGCGACGACCCCCGAGCTGATGATCGCGGCCCGTGCGCTCCTCGGTGTCGCCGGCGCCACGCTGATGCCGGCCACCCTCGCCCTGATCCGCAACCTCTTCCACGACCCGCGCGAGCGCAGCCTCGCCGTCGGCATCTGGGGCGCCACCGCCTCCGCCGGTACCGCCGTCGGCCCGATCGCGGGCGGCTTCCTGCTCGAGCACTTCTGGTGGGGCTCGGTCTTCCTGATCAACCTGCCGGTCATGGCGGTCCTCGTCCTCGTCGGCATCAAGATGCTGCCCGAGTCGCGCAACCCGGAGCCCGGTCCCTGGGACCTTTCCAGCGTGCTGCTGTCCCTGGTCGGCATGATCGCCGTGGTCTACGCCGTGAAGGAGGCCGCCTCGCACGGTCTGGCCTGGGAGCCGCTGGCCGTGGGCGCCCTGGGCGCGGCCGCGCTGTACGGCTTCGTCCGCCGCCAGCTGCGCCTCCCGGCCCCGCTGCTGGACATGCGGCTGTTCGCCCACCGCGGCTTCAGCGGCGCCGTCCTGGCCGACCTGCTGACCATCCTCGGCCTGTCCGGCCTGGTGTTCTTCCTGTCCCAGTACCTGCAGCTCGTCCAGGGCCGGGCGCCCCTGGAGGCGGGCCTCGCCGAACTGCCCGCCGCGATCGGCGCGGTGACGGCCGGACTGATCGCCGGCCGGGCCGCGCGCCGCTTCTCGGTCCGCGCGGTCGTCTCCGGCGGGCTGGCGGCCGTGGGCCTCGCCCTCGCCTCCCTCACCGTGCTGGGCCAGTCCACCGGCTACCCGATCCTGGGCGCCGCCCTGCTGGTCGTCGGTGTCGGCGCCGGCTTCTCCTTCACGGTGACCGCCGACGTCATCCTGTCCTCCGTACCGAAGGAACAGGCCGGCGCCGCCTCCGCGGTCTCGGAGACGGCGTACGAACTCGGCGCGGCCCTGGGCATCGCCCTGCTGGGCTCCATCGTCACCGGTGTCTACCGGGGCTTCCCGACCCCGCCGGGCACTCCGGCCGAGGCCCACGAGTCGCTGGGCAGCGCGGTGGAGTCGGCGGCAGCCCTGCCACCGCACACAGCAGAGGCCCTGCTTGACGCGGCCCGCCAGTCCTTCGTGGACGGCCTGACCACCGCGGCAGGCGTCGGAGCGGCGGTCCTGCTGACCGCGTCGGTGGCGGCCTGGTTCATGCTGAGGGGCCAGAAGCTGGAGAACGCGGGGTAAGGGGAGCCACCCAGGGGCGCGGGGAACTGAGCCGCGAACGAGCCGCCGGCCGCCGTGGACCGCAACCTCCTACGGCGGTCGGCGGAACCCTGCGCTGCCAGGCGGAGCCCTACGCGGCCTTGGCCTTCGTGGCGTACATGTCCACGTACTCCTGCCCCGACAGCTGCATGACCTCGGCCATCACCGAATCGGTGACCGCCCGCAGCACATACCGGTCCCGGTCCATCCCGTCGTAGCGGGAGAACTCCATCGCCTCACCGAACCGCACGGTCACCCGCGACGGACGCGGAATCCCCGCGCCCCCCGGCTGGATCTTGTCGGTGCCGATCATCGCGAACGGAACCACCGGCGCCCCGGTCATCAGCGTGAGCCGCGCGATACCGGTACGCCCCCGGTACAGCCGCCCGTCGGGCGACCGGGTGCCCTCGGGGTAGATCCCGAAGACCTTGCCCTCCTCCAGCACCCGGCGCCCGGTCATCAGCGCCGCGACCCCGCCCTTGCCGCCGTCCCGGTCGACCGGGATCATGCCGACCCCGGTGAAGAACCAGGCCATCAGCCGGCCCTTGAGCCCCTTGCCGGTGACGTACTCGTCCTTGCCGATGAAGAAGACCTGACGGTCGCAGACCAGCGGCAGGATCATCGAGTCGATGAAGGTGAGGTGGTTGCCGGCGAGGATGACCGGCCCCTCGGCCGGGATGTTCTCCACGCCCTCCACCCTGGGGCGGAACATCAGGCGCATGATCGGTCCGAGCACTGCCTTGATGAGGGCGAAGCGGGACAACGGGTCCTCCGGTGTCGAGGGAACGTCGCGCGGCGACGGCGAAACTGTATGAGTCTGTGCAGGTGAGGACGATACTCGCGGCCACGGGGGTTGCGCACATCGGGTTCACCGAGGTCTTACACAGAGTTGACCCGCGTTTACCTGCGGCATCGCCTCGACGGATACGGGTAACCCGTCCGACGGCACGTCATGTTCGTCCTCCTGTACGACATTCGGTGTCATCCATGTGTTCGAGCCGAGGTCTCCCTTCGGTCATGTCCACGCCCCTACGATCGGCCCGCACGCACGAGCCACGACGCCAAGGAGGCAGCCCATGGGAACGCAGGAGCCGAACGAGCCGCAGGGCACCGGACGGCGGGCGCTCCTCGGCGCCGCCGTGCTCGGCGCCGGGGTCCTGGGCCTGTCCGGCACGGCGAGGGCGGCCGGGTCTCCCGGACCGTCCGGGCACGCGGGCGGCCTCAGGAGCCTGCCGAAGCCGACGATCATCGGCCACCGGGGCGCCAGCGGCTACCGCCCCGAGCACACCCTGGCCGCCTATCAGCTCGCCCTCGACATGGGCGCCGACATCGTCGAGGCCGGCGACCTGGTGCCCACCAAGGACGGCCACCTGGTCTGCCGCCACGAGCCGGAGATCGGCGGCACGACGGACGTGGCGAGCCGCCCCGAGTTCGCGGACCGCAAGCGGACCAAGTCGCTCGACGGCGCCTCCGTCACCGGCTGGTTCACCGAGGACTTCACGCTCGCCGAGCTGAAGACCCTGCGCGCCACCGAGCGCATCCCGGCCAACCGCCCGCACAACACCCTCTACGACGGCCGCTGGGAGATCCCCACCTTCGAGGAGGTGCTGCGCTGGCAGGACGAGCAGACCCGCAGGCGCGGCAAGCAGGTGTGGATCTACCCCGAGCTCAAGCACCCCACCTACTTCCGGGGGCTGGGCCTCGGCCTGGAGGAGCGGGTCGCCAAGCTGCTGCACCGCCACGGCAAGGACCGCCGCACCTCGCCGGTGATCCTGCAGTCCTTCGAGCCGACCAGCATCCAGCGCCTGAACAAGCTCGTCGACAACAACCTCGTCGTCCTGCTCTCCGGCCCCACGACCCGGCCCTGGGACTTCGTCGAGACCGGCGACCCGCGCACCGTCGCCGACCTGGTCACGCCGGCCGGCCTGCGGGAGATCGCCTCCTACGCCCAGGGCATCGGCCCCACCCTGGACCTGATCATCCCGAAGGACGCGAGCGGCAGGCTCACCTCGCCGACCACGCTGGTCGCTGACGCCCACAAGGTCGGCCTCGTCCTGCACCCCTGGACGCTGCGCAACGAGAACCCGTTCCTCCCGGCCGACTTCCGCAAGGGCACCGAGGCCGACGCCTACGGCGATGTGTTCGGCGCCTACCGGGCCTACTTCGCCACCGGCATCGACGGTGTGTTCACCGACCACCCGGACACCGGTCTGCTCGCCCGCGAGGAGTTCCGCAACGCCTGACCCGCGGTGCGGCCCGTCAACCCGGCAGCCCCCGCGCCCTCCTGAAGGTGAACCACCGGCCGTCCGGGCAACTGCTCGCCCGGACGGCCGCGTCGTGCCGCATATGACACACGACATGCTCACCGCCCTGCGCCCGCTGCTCGCCGCGGAGGCGTCGGCCGAGGCCCACGCCACCGGGACCGAGCCGGGCGATCTGGAACAGGCGGTCTGGCTGCGCCTGCTGGAACGGCTCGACGCGGACGGCCCGCCGCACGACCCGGAGCGCTGGCTGCGCGCCGCGGTGCGGGCCGAGGCCCGCCGCAGCCGCCGTACCACCGCCTTCGAACGGCCGTACGGCATCGAGCCGGTGGACCACGCCGCCCGCGACCCCGAGCAACACGTCATCACCGCCGCCCGGCGCCGGGCCCTGCGGGACGCGGTGCGCCGCCTGCCCGGCCGGTGCCCCCGGCTGCTGACCGCCCTGCTCTCCCCGAGGGACCTCACCTACCGGGAGATCGCGGGCGAGTTGGGTATCTCACAGGGCAGCCTCGGACCGGAACGCTCCAGATGTCTGGGATGTCTGCGTCGTTTGCTCACACCGGAGGTTGCGGCGGGGGGAGCGCGGGGATAGGAGTGAGGGAGACAGGCAACAGGTGAGCGGGAGGCGTGCACACATGGGCATGAGCGTGACCATCTCCGAGGCGACCGACCAGGACGCCGAGCAGATCTTCAGGCTGCAGTACCTGTGCTTCCAGAGCGAGGCCGCGCTGTACGGCAACTACCGCATCGACCCGCTCGTGCAGAGCCTGGACTCCGTCCGCCAGGAGGTGGCCGGCGACTGCGTCCACGTCGCCCGGCTGGGCGAGGAGGTCGTCGGCTCGGTCCACGGCCGCGTCACCGAGGACGGCGCCGCCGCCATCGGCAAGCTCTGCGTCCACCCCCGCCTCCAGGGCCACGGCATCGGCGCGCGGCTGCTGCGCGCCGCGGAGACGGCCCTGGCCCAGCGGCACGGCGCCACGACCTTCCGCCTCAGCGCGGGCCACCGCAGCGAGGGCGGCCTGCGCCTGTACCGCCGCGTGGGCTACGTGGCCGTGGGGACGGAACAGGGCAAGGACGGCGTACCGATGGTCGTCCTGGAGAAGGAAGCGGCTTCCTACGCGGCTACGGCGTAGGCGCCTTGCGCGTCCGCGCCTTCCGCAGCCAGAACACGGCGGACAGCGGCAGCAGAACGGGGATGAACAGGTACCCCATGCCGTAGTCCGACCACACCGTCGCGTCCGGGAACGCTGACGGATCGGCCAGCGTCCACGTGCCGACCGTCAGCACCCCCGCCAGCTCCGCCGCGCAGCACACCAGCGCCGCCTTGCGGGCCGTCTCCCCGCCCCGCACCAGCGTGTACGTGATGAACCCGTAGACCAGCCCGGCGATCGCCGACAGCGTGTAGGCGAGCGGCGCCCGGTCGAACTCGGTCGCGATCTGGTATGCGGACCGCGACACCGCCCCGACCACCATCACGCCGTACAGCCACACAAGGAGCAGCCCCGGCCCGCTGATCAGCCGCGTCGGCTCCTCGTCCCGCACCGCCGCCATCTCAGCCTCCCCAGATGTCGTAGAGCCGCACCTCGAGCACGGCGAGGACCACACCGGCCGCGGCCACCGTGACGGACCCCCAGCGGCTGCGCTCGCCCAGCGACATCAGGCCCGCCGCCGGCACGCACGCGAACGCGCCCAGCAGATACGCCACGAAGATCGTCGTGCCCTGCGCCGGCTTCTCCCCGCGCGCCAGCTGCACGATCCCGATCACGAGCTGGATCAGCACCAGCAGCGTGACCACGGCCATACCGATGAAGTGCCAGTCCTTGGTCGGCTGATCACGGTAGGCCGCCCAGCCGCACCAGGCGGCGAGGAGCAGCGCGGCGACCGAGGTCACCAGCGTCAGGGCATCAAGCATGCAGTGACCTTATTACGGGCGTGTCGGGCGCCCGGCACGGGGTTCGCGGGCGCGGGGCCCCACCGGCACGAAGGGGTCTAGACCACTCGGCGTAGGGTCGGGACCATGACGATCCACGCGCGCGCCCTGCTCTTCGACAACGACGGCACCCTGGTCTCCAGCCTCGCCTCGGTGGACCGCTGCTGGGCGCGCTGGGCGGGGGAGTACGGCATCGCCGCCGAGGACCTCGCGAGAGTCGCGCTGCACGGCCGCACCGCCGCCGAGACAGCCGCCGACCTGCTGCCCGCCGAGGTCGTGCCGCAGGCGGTCGCCCGGATCGAGCAGCTGGAGGTGGACGACGTACCCGGTGGCGTCGCCCTGCTGCCCGGCACCCGCGCCTTCCTGGACGCCCTCCCCGCCGACCGCTGGGCCGTCGTCACCAGCGCCACCCGCCGCCTCGCCGAGGCCCGCCTGGACGCCGTCGGCATCCGGCCCAAGACGCTGATCACCGCCGACGAGGTCACCCGCGGCAAGCCCGACCCCGAGCCGTATCTGCTGGCCGCCCGGCAGCTCGGGGTCGACCCGGCGGACTGCGTCGTCTTCGAGGACGCCCCCGCCGGACTCGCCGCGGGCCGCGCCGCCGGGATGCGGACCGTGGCGTTGGCCACAACCCACCGCGCCGGACAGCTCGATGCCGACCTCGTGGTCGGGGACCTGTCGGCCTTGTCGGCACTGGTCACCGACGGGGGCGTGGAGATCTCCGTACGCGCCGTACGCGATTGAGAATCCCGCCGGTGCCGTCCACGGCTGTCCAGCATCCGGACAGCCGGGGCCGGTCAGGAGTGTCCGTCTGCTTTACTGATCGCATGACCACGACGAGCACCCGCATCCTTGCGACCGAGGCGACCATGACGCCCGGTGCTCGCTGTATGTGTCGAATGTGCGCCTTCTAGAGGGCCCCCGCACCAGCTGAGCCTCGCGCCCCGAAGCGAGTGCCGCTCGCCTCCCGCACCTTCGAAGTGCAGGGACGAGCACGCCCCCGCGCACAGTTTCTCCCCGGTTCCACCGCGCTCGCGAGAACCGTGCCGCGATCCGGCTGTTCCCGACCATGTATGCCACGTGCCCGGCGCGCATCCCTGCGCCGTGCACTCGACAGTGACGGAAACCCCAGTGATCACCACAACGGGCCTGACCAAGGTCTACCGTTCCCGAGGCCGTGAGGTCACCGCCCTCGACGGCGTCGATCTTCACGTCCGCGAAGGGGAGGTGTACGGCGTCATCGGCCAGTCCGGCGCCGGCAAGTCCTCCCTCATCCGCTGCGTCAACCTCCTGGAGCGCCCCACCTCCGGCACGGTCACCGTCGCCGGCCAGGACCTCACCGCCCTCGCCGGCCGCGGTCCGCGCGCGGGCAAGGAGCTGCGGCAGGCGCGCAGCCGCATCGGCATGGTGTTCCAGCACTTCAACCTGCTGTCCTCCAGGACCGTGCAGGACAACGTCGAGCTGCCCCTGGAGATCCTGGGCAGGACGGGCAAGGAGCGCTCCCGCAAGGCGCTCGAACTGCTCGACCTCGTCGGCCTCGCCGACAAGGCGGGGGCCTACCCGGCCCAGCTCTCCGGCGGCCAGAAGCAGCGCGTCGGCATCGCCCGCGCCCTGGCCGGCGACCCCAAGGTGCTGCTGTCCGACGAGGCCACCAGCGCGCTCGACCCCGAGACCACCCGCTCCATCCTCCAGCTGCTGCGCGACCTCAACCGGCAGCTGGGCCTGACCGTCCTGCTCATCACGCACGAGATGGACGTCGTCAAGCAGATCTGCGACTCCGCCGCCCTGATGGAGCGCGGCCGGATCGTGGAGTCCGGCACGGTCGGCGAACTGCTCGCCACCCCCGGCTCCCAGCTCGCCTCCGCGCTCTTCCCCGTCGGCGGCGACGCCACCGGCGAGGACCGCACGGTCCTGGACGTCACCTTCCACGGCGAGAGCGCGACCCAGCCGGTCATCTCCCAGCTGGCCCGCACCTACAACATCGACATCTCCATCCTCGGCGCGGCCATCGACACCGTCGGCGGCCTCCAGGTCGGCCGGATGCGCATCGAACTGCCCGGCCGCTACGAGGACAACGTGGTGCCCATCGGCTTCCTGCGCGAACAGGGCCTGCAGATCGACGTACTGGGCGAGACGCCCCTGCTGGTGAAGGACGGTGCCCAGTGACCTGGTCGGAGATGCAGCCCCTGCTGGAGCAGGCGTGTAGCGAGACGCTGGTCATGGTCGGCTGGTCCACCCTGATCGCGGTGCTCGGCGGACTGCCCCTCGGCATCCTGCTCGTCCTCACCGACAAGGGCGGACTGCTCCAGAACACCGTGGTGAACAAGGTGATCGGGCAGGTCGTGAACGTCGGCCGCTCGATGCCGTTCATCATCCTGATGGTGGCGCTGATGGACTTCACCCGCTGGATCACCGGCACCACCATCGGCAGCGAGGCCGCGATCGTGCCGCTGGCCATCGGCGGCATCCCGTTCTTCGCCCGGCTGGTCGAGACGGCCGTCCGCGAAGTGGACGGCGGGCTGGTCGAGGCCGTGCAGTCGATGGGCGGCAACACCTGGACCATCGTCCGCAAGGTGCTCGTGCCCGAGGCACTGCCGTCCCTGATCGCCTCCACCACGACCACGGTCATCGCCCTCATCGGCTACTCCGCCATGGCCGGCACCGTCGGCGGCGGCGGCCTCGGCGACCTCGCCGTCCGCTACGGCTACCAGCGCTTCGAGACCGGCCTGATGTGGGTCACCGTGGCGATCCTCGCCGTGGTCATCTCCCTCATCCAGTTCGCCGGCGACTACGCCGCCCGCTCCCTGCACCGCCGCGGCGCCCGCTCCGGCCCGGCCCCGAGGCTCCGCCTGCTCAAGGCGAAGGAGCCCGAGGTCGGCAAGGCCGCCTGAGCGCGCCCTGCGAGCGCGTCCGTCCCAGACTCCCCGTTCACCCAAGACGGGGTCGCACCACCCAAGGAAAGGCACTTTTCGTGCGTAACACCGCCAAGATCACCACCGCCGTCCTCGCCGCCGGAGCCCTCACCTTCGGGCTCACCGCCTGCGGCTCCGAGAAGGACTCCGCCGGCGCCGACACCGACGGCCCCCTGGTCGTCGCCGCGAGCCCGGTCCCCCACGCCGAGATCCTCACCTTCGTCAAGGACAACCTGGCGAAGAAGGCGGGCCTCGACCTGGAGGTCAAGGAGTTCACCGACTACGTCACCCCGAACACGGCCACGGAGGACGGCTCCGTCGGCGCCAACTACTTCCAGAACCAGCCGTACCTCGACGACTTCAACAAGAAGAACGGCACCCACATCGTGCCCGTCGTCACGGTCCACCTGGAGCCGCTCGGCCTGTACTCCGAGAAGGTCAAGAGCGCCGACGCCCTCAAGAGCGGTGCCACCATCGCCGTCCCCAACGACACCGTGAACGAGGCGCGCGCCCTGAAGCTGCTCGCCGACAACGGCCTGATCACCCTCAAGGACGGCGTGGGCAACGAGGCGACCCCCGCGGACATCGTCAAGAACCCCAAGAACCTCAAGTTCAAGGAGCTGGAGGCCGCAATGACCCCGCGCTCCCTCAAGGACGTGGACGCCGCGGTCGTCAACGGTAACTACGCCATCGAGTCCGACCTCAAGCCCGCCGAGGACGCCCTCGTCCTGGAGTCCGCCGAGAACAACCCGTACGGCAACTTCATCGCCGTCAAGGAGGGCAACGAGAACGACCCGCGCGTCAAGAAGCTCGCGAAGCTCCTGACCTCCCCCGAGGTCAAGAAGTTCATCGAGGACAAGTACGCCGGCTCGGTCATCGCCTCCTTCTGAAACCGCTGACGCCCTGTCAGCGGGCGCTCACCGCACCTGGTGTCCCCTCTGCGCGAACGCCTGCGCGAACCGAGGGGACCCCGGGTGCGGTTCAGTGCTTTCATGCTGCATGCTGGGCAGTTCAGCAGGACCTCAGCTTTCTCGACGGCTTTCCACGGCTACGGAGCGGCGCATGACGAGCACCTTCCCCAACATCTCCATCAGCACGGAGCGGTTGGTGCTGCGTCCCCTCGACGAGGACGACGTCCCGGCGCTCGCCGAGATGATGAACGACGAACAGGTCGCGGCCTGGACCGACGTCCCCCAGCCCTTCACCGAGGACGGCGCCCGCACCTGGATCACCGAGTACGCCCCCGCCGAACGGGAGGCCGGACGCGGACTCGACCTCGCCGTCACCGAGTTCCTCACCCAGCGCCTGGTCGGCATCGTCCAGCTCGGCAAGACCAACTGGCACGTCCGCTCCACCGAGCTGTCGTACATCATCGCCCCCTGGGCCCGCGGCGAGGGCTATGCCTCCGAGGCCGCGCTGGCCACCGCCCAGTGGCTCTTCGGCGACCAGAAGTTCGAGCGCATCGAGCTGCGCACCGCCGCCGACAACACCGCCTCCCAGCAGGTCGCCCAGAAGATCGGCTGCATCAGCGAGGGCGTGCTGCGCAACGCCTGCATAGCGCACGTCCGCGCCGACGACGGCACCTGGACCGACGTACGCACCGACTTCATCGTCTGGAGCCTGCTCCCGGAGGACCTGGAGGGCACCGCCGAGCAGCTCGCCGACACCGACGGATTCACGTCCTACGCCGACTGGAACTGACCGGCGGCGGCAGGCGCCCCCCACAGCCCGACCGGGTACGCTCACCAAGCCCGCCCCCGCGGGCCGACCCCACGACGACCTGCGACGACGACCCCTGGAGACTGACGACGATGGCCGACCGGGTCACGGTGATCGGCTGGGACGGTTCGCCGCTGACCGCGGCGGCACGCGCGGCACTGGGCGCCGCCACCCTGGTGGCCGGCGCGGGCCACCACCTGACCCTGCCCGAGGTGCCCCCCGGCGCCGAGCGCATCCGGCTCGGCAGCGTCGCCCTCGCCGCCCGCCGCATCGCCGCCCACCGCGGCACCGCCGTGGTCCTCGCCGACGGCGACCCCGGCTTCTTCGGCGTCGTACGCACCCTGCGCGCACCCGAGTTCGGCCTGGAGGTCGAGGTCGTCCCCGCGGTGTCCTCGGTCGCCTCCGCGTTCGCCCGCGCCGGCATGCCCTGGGACGACGCCCAGGTGGTCGTCGCACACCCGCGCACCCTGCGCCGCGCGGTGAACGTCTGCCGCGCCCACACCAAGGTCGCCGTCCTCACCTCACCCGGCGCCGGACCCGCCGAACTGGGCCTGCTCCTCCAGGGCGTCCACCGCACCTTCGTCATCTGCGAGGAACTGGGCACCGACCGCGAGCAGGTCACCGTCGTCACCTCCGACAAGGCGCCCGACCACACCTGGCGCGACCCCAACGTCGTCATCGTCATCGGCGGACCCGCGCGCTCCCCGGCCGCCGAGGAGGGCGGCTGGATCGCCGGACGCGACCCCGGCACCGGGCCCCGCGGCTGGACCCAGCCCGCCGGCGCCTACGACGGTGAGCTGGGCGAGGGCGAGGCGGACCTGCTGCGCGCCGCGCAACTGGCACGGCTGGGCCCGCGGACCGGTGACCTCGTCTGGGACATCGGATGCGGAGCGGGCGCGTTCGCCACCGAGGCCGCCCGCGCGGGCGCCGCGGTCCTCGCGGTCGACCGGTCCCTCGACGCCTGCGCGCGCACCGACGCCGCCGCGCGCCGCTTCGGGGTCCAGATGCAGATCGTGCACGGCACCGCCCCGCATGTGCTGGAGAACCTTCCCGAACCCGACGTCGTTCGGGTCGGCGGCGGGGGAGCGGCCGTCGTCTCCGCGGTCGCCGACCGCCGCCCGCGGCGCATCGTCACCCACGCCGCCACCCGCGACGCCGCCGAACTCCTCGGCCGAGATCTGACCGAACACGGGTACGACGTGGAGTGCGCGCTGCTCCAGTCCGTCGAACTGGACACCAGGGCCTGGACGGAGAAGGAGCGGAGCGTCGCGTTCCTGCTCAGCGGGGTTCTGCCGGACCGCCAGGACCGCTCCCCGTGATCCTGTTGTCGTACCGCGCGCGGTAGGCTGGCCGATCGTCGTACCGCACTCGGTCGCCCGGCGCTTCGTCGGTCAATGTCCGGAAAGCACACCCGTTTTGGGGTGAGTGTGGTACGGCAGAAGCCGGAGGACGCGCAACGTGGCGCAGTCCACAGCGGACCGTTGCGGATCAAGCTGTCGCGACGGCGGAATGACCGGGACAATGCCACCGTATGGCTTTGTCGCCTTTTCCGGGCGGGTCGTTCGTGCCGCTGGACACGCACGCTCGTTCTTCACTGCGGGGCGGTCGGTGCGCCGTTCCGGGTGAGCTGGTCGTAGAGGCACTAACCGATGGGCGAGGGGTACGCATGACCGACACCGGCCAGGTCCCGGGCGAGGGGCTGCCGGAGAACGCAGGCATGGTGGAACAGCCGGGCGTTCCCGACCACGGCGCGTACACCTACCTCGCCGAGTCTCCCGCCGAGGACGAGGACCTGCTGCTGCCGGGCGCGCAGAGCGCCTGGGGCAACGAGGTGGCCCCGCCCGTGCCCGAGCCGGTCGTCGAGGCCGTGCACGAGCCCGACCCGCACGAGACGGGCGGCCGCGACAGCGGCTCCGTCGACCTGACCGGCGTCCGCCTGCCGCACACCGGACCCGCCGCGCCGCGCCGCCCCCTGCACCTGGGCCCGCCGATCCCCGACACCTCCACGAGCCCCGTGCGCTCCCTGGCCGACCGCGGCCCCGCGGGCGCGCCGGTACGCCAGTCCGGGCCGCCCACCTCCGGTCCCGAGTACCTCGACGTCCCGCGGACCCGCGAAGTGCCGGCACAGGGCGTCCCGCAGAGCGCGGCGCCGTGGGGCGCCCCTGCGGCTCCTGCGGCTCCTGCCGCGGCGGCCCCTGGGGGTCAGGCGGTCTCGGCCCCGGCCCCGGCGGGCCAGGCGGCCGCGGCTCCGGCCCAGGTCGGTCACGCGGCCCCGGCTGCCGAAACGGTTGGCCCGGACGGTCGTCCGCAGGGCGAGCCGGTGGACGCCGCCCAGGCCGCGGTGGCCCGCCTCACCACGGAGGCGGTCGCCGCGACGGCCCCGGAGGCGGTCGCCCAGGTTGCGCCGGGTCCGGTCGCCGAGGTCGCGGAGGGCGTGGCCGCGGGCGGTGTCGCCGAGGGTGCGTCGGGTGCGGACGCCGCCGGTGCCGGCGAGGGGGTGCCCGCTGCCGACGTGAGCGAGGGGGCGGCCGGTGCCTCTCAGGCGCCCGGTGCGTCCGAGGGGGGCCAGGAGGTTCCCGCCGGTGCGCAGGTGGCCGATGCCGCCGCGCAGGGTGCCCCCGAGGGCGTGGCGGGTGCGGACGCCGTCGTCGAGGAGGCCGTTCCCGCCCAGGCGGAGGACGCCGTCGCGGGCGAGGCCGCCGGGGTGGAGAGCCCTGTCGCCGGGTCCGTCGAGGGCGGCATGGGTGCCGTCCAGGTCGCGGAGGAGCCTGTCGCGGTTCTGGGTGACGCCCCGGTGGGTACCGCGGAGGCGGCCCCGCAGGCCGGCGACACCGCCGCGTCCGGCGAGGAGTCCCCGGAGGCCGCCGGCGAGGCCGCTCAGCCGGGTGCGGAGGGGGCCGCGGAGGCTCAGGGCCAGGAGGCCCCGCAGCCCGCGGACGCTTCCGCCCAGGTCGCGCAGCCCGCGGACGCTTCCGCTCAGGTCACCCAGCCCGCGGACGGTGCTGTTCAGGTCGCCCCGGCGACCGAAGCGGCCGACGGCACCGCCACCGCCGTGGCGCCGACGGACGACCAGGCCCTGACCACGGAGCAGCCGGCCGCCCACGGCCAGGCCGCCGTGGAGGACCCGGCGACCGCGGACGGCCGGCCTGCCGTGGAGGGGCAGCCGACGCCGGACGCCCCGACGCCCACCACCGACCTCCATGGGACCGTGACCGACCAGCCCCTGCCCGACGCCGAGGCCCCCCAGCCGGAACAGCCCGCAGTCGACCCGCAGGCGGCCACGGAGGCGCAGGCTGCCTCCGCGGCACAGCCGGTCCTTGCGGCGCAGCCCGTCACGGCGACCGAGGCCGCCCCGGAGGCCCAGCCGGCGCCCGAGGCCCAGCCCGCGCCCGAGGCCCAGCCCGCCTCCGAGGCGCAGCCCGCCCCCGAGGCCCAGCCCGCCGCCGCCCCCCACCCCCCCGTCGAGGCTCAGCCGACCGCCGACGCCCAGCCGATTGCCGAACCGACGGCCGGAGCCACCCCCGTGACCACACCCCCCACCACCCCGCAGCCCGCGACCGAGCCGGTCCCCGCCGCTGTCACCACCGAGCACCAGGCCCCGAGCCCCGAGGCGCACCCGACCCCCGCCGCCCCGGCCGAGGCCGCTGCGCAGCCCGCCGTGCCCGTGGACGCCGACGGCACCCCCCTGCCCGTACCGCCGCAGGCCGCCGCCCACACCGTGGAACCCGCGGCCCAGATCCCGGACGGCACCGAGCCGACCGCGCCGATCGCCCCGACCGAGCCGGCCCCGGCGCACCCCGCCGAGGCCGCCCCGGCCGACGCCCTGCAGGCCCCTGCCCCGGCACCCGCCCCGGCACCCACCCCCGAGCACACCACCCCGGCGCCCGCCGCCCCCGTACCGGACGCGCTCGCCGCCCCCGCGGGCCCCCAGTCGATCCCCCAGCCGGAGCCGACCGCCATGGCCCAGCCCGCCCCCGGACAGCCGGCCGGCGAGCCCGCAGCGCACCCCGGCACCCCCGCGGAGTCCGGCGCACCCGCCGCCCACCCCGCCCCGGCGGCCGAGGTGACGCCTCCGACCGCCGTCGCGCAGGCGGCCCCCGTCGACGTACCGGCCCCCGCGCAGGCCCCGGCCCCGGCCGACGCGCACCCCGCGCCCGAGCCCCCGGCCGCCCCCGAACCCTCCGCCGAGGCCGCCCAGGCTCCGGCCGCCGCCATCCCTGCCGAAGCCGCCCGGACCACGGTCCCCGGCGAAGCCCCTTCGGCCTCCGCCCCCGGCACCCCCCTCCCCGGCGCCCTGCCGGCGGACGGGGCGCCCGAGCAGCCGCTCGGCGAGTTCGTGCCGGTCGAGGGCGGCACCGTGCCGACCGCCCCGCACCTCGCCCCCACCCCGCCGCACCCGATCGCCGTCCCCGCGCAGCGCGACGCGGACGGCGACGCCGCGGTCGCCCAGAACGCGGACGACCTGGAGACGCGGGGCGCCGAGCCGGAGGAGCGGGAGGCCGGGCAGGACACCGCCGCAGGGGCGGAGGCGCGCCGGTCCACCGGTCCGGCCGCGCCCGCCTACGACGAGGCCGAGCGCGCGGCCGTACTGAAGGTCATGCGGGAGCGCCGGGACATCCGCAACGGCTTCCGCAGCGACCCCATCCCGCACGAGGTGCTGCTCCGGGTGCTGGAGGCGGCCCACCACGCCCCGTCCGTCGGCCACTCCCAGCCCTGGGACTTCGTGGTCATCCGGTCCGCCGACACGCGCCGGGCGATGCACGAACTGGCGATGCGGCAGCGTGACGCGTACGCCAAGTCGCTGCCCAAGGGCCGGGCCAAGCAGTTCAAGGAACTGAAGATCGAGGCCATCCTCGACACCCCGGTGAACATCGTCGTCACCGCCGACCCGACCCGCGGCGGCCGCCACACCCTCGGCCGGCACACCCAGCCGCAGATGGCGCCGTACTCCGCCGCGCTCGCGGTGGAGAACCTGTGGCTCGCCGCCCGCGCGGAGGGCCTCGGCGTCGGCTGGGTCAGTTTCTTCGACGAGCGGGAGATGGTCCGCGCCCTCGGCCTGCCCGAGCACCTGGAGGTCATCGCCTACCTGTGCGTCGGGTACGTCGACGAGTTCCCGGACGAGCCCGAGCTGATGCAGGCCGGCTGGTCCAAGCGCCGCCCGCTGTCGTGGGTCGTGCACGAGGAGACGTACGGCCGTCGCGCGCTGCCCGGCGAGGAGCCGCACGACCTGCTCGCCGAGACCGTCGCCCAGATCCGCCCGCTGGACGCCAAGGCGCTCGGCGAGGCGTGGGAGCGGCAGAAGCGGATGACCAAGCCGGCCGGCGCGCTCGGCATGCTGGAGATCATCTCCGCGCAGCTGTCGGGCCTGTCCCGCAAGTGTCCGCCGCCGATCCCGGAGCCCGCGGCCGTCGCGATCTTCGCCGGCGACCACGGGGTGCACGCCCAGGGCGTCACCCCCTGGCCGCAGGAGGTCACCGCCCAGATGGTGGCCAACTTCCTCGGCGGGGGAGCGGTCTGCAACGCCTTCGCCAACCAGGTCGGCGCGGAGGTCTGTGTCATCGACGTCGGTGTGGCCGGTGACCTGCCCGCCACGCCGGGGCTGCTGCCCCGCAAGGTCAGGGCCGGTACGTCCGACATGACCACCGGTCCCGCGATGACCCGCGAGGAGGCCAAGCAGGCCATCGAGGTCGGCATCGAGACCGCCCGCGACCTGGTGGCGGCCGGCAACAAGGCGCTGCTCACCGGTGAGATGGGCATCGCCAACACCACCGCGTCCGCGGCCCTGATCTCCGTCTACACCGACACCGACCCGGCCGAGGTGACCGGCCGCGGCACCGGCATCAACGACGAGACGCTGGCCCGCAAGACCGAGGTCGTCCGCCGGGCCATCGAGCTGCACCGGCCCGACCCGGCCGACCCGGTCGGCGTCCTGGCCGCGATCGGCGGCTTCGAGCACGCGGCGCTGGTCGGCTTCATGCTGGGCGCCGCCTCCCTGCGGACGCCGGTCATCCTGGACGGCGTGAGCGCCGGGGCCGCCGCCCTGGTGGCCCGCGCGATCGCCCCCGAGGTCCTCGCGGCCTGCATCGCAGGTCACCGCAGCGCGGAGCCGGGCCATGTGGCCGCCCTCAACAAGCTGGGCCTGCGCCCGCTGGTCGACCTGGACCTGCGCCTCGGCGAGGGCACGGGCGCCCTCCTCGCCCTCCCGCTGGTCCAGAGCACGGCCCGCGCGATGCACGAGGTGGCGACGTTCGACTCGGCGGGCGTAACTGAGAAGTAGGCGTCCCGCAGCCGGGGCGGTCCATGGGCCGGGGCTTCGCCGCCCCGGTGTTCACCCAACGGACCGCCCCTGCCGCCTGCCCCGCCCACCCCATAAAATCCGCACGTCAGGGCCGCTCCGACGCCGTAGCGCCCACCGCACCGCCCGCACGAGGAGCCGTCCCTCATGGCCGAAAACCCCGCCTACCCGGTAGGTCTCCGCCTCACCGGCCGCAAGGTCGTCGTCCTCGGCGGCGGCCAGGTCGCCCAGCGCCGCCTGCCCGCACTGATCGCGGCGGGCGCGGCCGTCCACCTGGTGTCCCCGCAGGCGACCCCCTCGGTCGAGGCGATGGCGGACGCGGGCGAGATCACCTGGCACCGGCGCCGCTACGAGGAGGGCGACCTCGCCGACGCCTGGTACGCGCTGATCGCCACCAGCGACCCCGAGGCGAACGTCCGCGCCTCCGCCGAGGCCGAGCGGCACCGCGTGTGGTGCGTGCGCTCCGACGACGCCGAGGCGGCGACCGCCTGGACCCCGGCCACCGGCCACAGCGAGGGCGTCACGGTCGCGATCCTGACGACCGACACCAAGTCCCGCGACCCCCGCCACACCGCCGCCATCCGCGACGCGGTCGTCGAGGGCCTGCGCGACGGCACCCTGGTCGCCCCGCACCACCGCACCCGCACCCCCGGCGTCGCCCTGGTCGGCGGTGGCCCCGGCGACCCCGACCTGATCACCGTGCGCGGCCGCCGCCTCCTCGCCGAGGCCGACGTCGTCATCGCCGACCGCCTCGGCCCGCGCGACCTGCTCGCCGAACTCCCGCCGCACGTCGAGGTCATCGACGCGGCGAAGATCCCCTACGGCCGCTTCATGGCCCAGGAGGCCATCAACAACGCCCTGATCGAGCACGCCAAGCAGGGCAAGTCCGTCGTACGGCTGAAGGGCGGCGACCCCTATGTCTTCGGCCGCGGCATGGAGGAGCTGCACGCCCTCGCCGAGGCCGGCATCCCCTGCACGGTCGTCCCGGGCATCTCCAGCTCGATCTCCGTGCCGGGCGCGGCGGGCATCCCGGTCACGCACCGGGGCGTGGCCCACGAGTTCACGGTCGTCAGCGGCCATGTCGCCCCCGACGACGAGCGCTCCCTGGTCGACTGGCCGTCCCTGGCCAGGCTCACCGGCACCCTGGTGATCCTCATGGGCGTCGACAAGATCGGCAAGATCGCCGAGACCCTGGTCGCCCACGGCAAGTCCCCGGACACCCCGGTCGCCCTCGTCCAGGAGGGGACCACGGCCGCTCAGCGCCGGGTGGACGCCACCCTCGCGACCGTCGCCGAGACCGTCACGGCCGAGGACGTCAAGCCCCCGGCGGTCATCGTCATCGGCGAGGTCGTCAAGGTCGGCCCGGCGACCTCGGCGTAACCCGAGGTAACCCAACCCGTTGGCAGCGCTCGTACGACAAGGCAGTATCACCCTGTGGCCGATCTCATCACCGTTGACGACCCCGACGACCCCCGCCTGCGCGACTACACGGGCCTGACCGACGTCGAACTGCGGCGCAGACGCGAACCCGCCGAGGGACTGTTCATCGCCGAGGGCGAGAAGGTCATCCGCCGGGCCAAGGACGCCGGGTACGAGATGCGCTCGATGCTGCTGTCGGCGAAGTGGGTCGACGTCATGCGCGACGTCATCGACGAGCTCCCGGCCCCCGTGTACGCGGTGAGCCCGGAGCTCGCCGAGCGGGTCACCGGCTACCACGTGCACCGCGGCGCGCTCGCCTCCATGCAGCGCAAGCCGCTCCCGTCGGCGACCGAACTCCTGGGCACCGCGCGCCGCGTGGTGGTGATGGAGTCGGTCAACGACCACACCAACATCGGCGCGATCTTCCGCTCGGCGGCCGCCCTCGGCATGGACGCGGTGCTGCTCTCCCCGGACTGCGCCGACCCGCTGTACCGCCGCAGCGTGAAGGTCTCCATGGGCGCGGTCTTCTCCGTGCCGTACGCCCGTCTCGACACCTGGCCCAAGGACCTGGAGTCGGTGCGCGAGGCCGGGTTCACGCTCCTCGCGCTCACCCCCGACGAGAAGGCCAGGAGCCTCGACGAGGCCGCCCCGCACCGCATGGACCGAGTCGCCCTGATGCTCGGCGCCGAGGGCGACGGCCTGTCCACCCAGGCACTGGTCGCGGCCGACGAATGGGTGCGCATCCCCATGTCCCACGGCGTCGACTCGCTCAACGTCGGCGCGGCGGCCGCGGTCGCCTTCTACGCGGTGGCCACCGGCCGGCCGGGAGCGTAGGGCCTACTCGGGCTCGGTCATCTCGAACGTCGCCTCGAACCGCTGTGCCATGGGGGTGCCCGGGTCCAGCGGCGAGTACGACGGCCGCACCTGCTCCTGCCGCTCCCGCGGACCGCTGCCGCCGCCCTCGCCGATCCCGCGGGCCGAGCTCTGGCAGCCCTGCACCAGGGCGATGCACAGGGCCACGAGCAGCGTGACGACGACGAACACGAACAGCCGCTGCCGCAGCAGCCGCGGATTGGCGGGACGCAGCTTGGTGCCCGTGGTCCGGGGCGCCGGACGGCCTCCGCGCGGCGCCGGACGGCTGCCGCTGCCACCGCGGGTGGAGCTGCGGCCGGCGGGCGTGCTCCGGGGCGTGGGGGTGGGCCGTGCCTGACCGGGCCGAGGCGCGGTACCGCCCCGTGAGGCGCCCCCGCCCCGCGAGCCGGTCGCCCCGCGCGCCGGGGCGGCGGCACCCCTGGCGGGACGGGGGGCGGGCGTGCCCTGCGGTCGTGGGCGGCGCTGCGGGGCGCGCTGCTGCTCCGGATAGCTGTCCGCGAGCCTCCCGGTCGGCCGGTCCGCCGAGGCCGTGCGGGGGGCGGGCGGCCGTCCGTCGAGCGCGGCCTGCGCCTCGCGGGCCGCGATCTCCTTCAGCCGCAGCGACAGGTCGAGCGTGCTGGGCCGTTCCTCGGGGTCCTTCGCCAGACAGGCCCGCACCAGCGGGGCGAGCGCGTCGGGGACGCCGTGCAGCTGGGGCTCCTCGTGCACCACCCGGTACAGCATCACCTCCGAACTGCCCTGCCCGAAGGGGGAGTCACCGGTGCAGGCGTAGGCGAGCGTGGCGCCCAGCGAGAACACGTCGGTCGCCGGAGTGACCGC
Organism: Streptomyces sp. enrichment culture; assembly: GCF_964272895.1. GTDB lineage: Bacteria > Actinomycetota > Actinomycetes > Streptomycetales > Streptomycetaceae > Streptomyces. Next base: position 1,364,150 of record NZ_OZ186832.1, on the reverse strand, counting down.
CGCCCCGCGCACCTGCTCCGGCGCGAGGAAGCCGGGGGAGCCGACGGCGGTGCCGACATGGGTGAGCGTGGAGGCGCCGGTGGCCCAGGCGATGCCGAAGTCGATGATCCGCGGTCCCTTGGGGGACAGCAGGATGTTGGACGGCTTCAGGTCCCGGTGCACCACACCCGCCTCGTGGACCGCGACCAGCCCCTCCGACAGGGCCGCCCCGACGGCGGCGACGTCCGCCGCGCTCAGCGCGCCCTCCTCGGCGACCTTGTCGTGCAGCGAGGGGCCGGGCACGTACTGCGTGGCGAACCACGGCCGCTCGGCCTCCAGATCGGCCGCCACCAGCCGGGCCGTGCACCCGCCCCTGATCCGCCGCGCCGCGGACACCTCGCGCGCGAACCGCGACCGGAACTCCTGGTCCTCCGCCAGATCGGGCCGGATCACCTTCAGGGCGACCCGCTGCCCCTTCTTGTCGGAGCCCAGGTACACCACACCCATACCGCCCGCGCCGAGCCGCCGGTGCAGCTTGAACGAGCCGACGACGCGCGGGTCCTCGCGCCTCAGGCGCATCATCGCCATGTTCATCCCCGCTGCCCGGTCCGTGTGACGTGGCACAGCTTACGTTTCCACGGCCGTGTCCGCGCAGAGGCCGCGCCCTCTCCGTCGGATCCGTTGCCGTTGCCCCGCAGGACACTTGAAGAACGGTCAGCTCGTCCACGCACCGCACGGCCGCGAACCGCCCATGATCCCAACGCCCGGTCACCCGAAGGGGATTGGAGCAGCGAAGGGCGCCCGCGCGGGAACGCCCGGGCGGACCGGGGACCCGTAGCGCAGCGCGGAGGTGCCGCCGGACGGGCCGGGCGGCGGGGCGGACCGGGCGGGACGACGAGGGGGGCCGGAAGTGATCGAACTCACCCTCGGCCGGGAGAACCCGGGACAGACCGGGCACCCCTTCCGGGAACACCCCGAGACCTGCGCCCACGTCTGCAACCAGAGGAGTACATCCCGGTGGGAAGCTCATCCTCCGGGAGGCCGGGCAATCGGTACGAGGGCATGACGCCCGCAGTCCGCCACGCGCCTAGATTTGAGGTCAAGCGGCGGGTGCAGCACTCGTCCCCCGAGGTCAGACGCCCGCCGCTGCCAACGACAACCGAGCACGGTCAGGAGAGGGACCATGGCCCACACGGCTCCGCGGACAGCGCTCCGCAGGCAGGGATCCAAGGCGTACGCCGCACCCCGCCGTACCGGGCGCCGCCATCCGCTGGTGGCCACGGCCATGGCCCTTCCCCTGGCGGTCCTGCTCCTCGTCGTCTTCGACGGCTGGGAGACAGTGACCACACAGGCGTCGTCCGTGGGTGTGATGCTGGGGCGCTGAGCGGCGACCCCAGGCCCGGAAGAGCGGTCCGGGCGGGGACATCCACCCATAACCCCGTGGGGACGGGGGTGCGGCGGACGGCAAAAATGCCGGCGCAGCTGGGGAGCTGCGCCGGCATTGCTCTTCCCGCACACCGTCCGGCTCCTCCCGCCCTCCGGCCGTACCGGAGGAGATCCGGCCGGGACGGACGACGGAGGCCACCCGCGCGCGCTCGCGTACCCTCACGCCATCAGCGACCTGGGGGAGACGTGACCGCACACCTGTTGTCCGAACTCGCCGCGCAGGCCCGTGGCGCCGCCCACGCGCGCGCGGAGAGCTGCGCCTGCCCGGCGAGCGTCACCCTCGCCGACCGCCCGGACGCCACCGTCGTACGCCATGCCGCGACGGTCGCCAAGGCCCACGCCCCCGGCACCACCCCCGCCGACCTCGCCCCGCGCCTCGCCACGGCCGCCGCCCTGCCCCGGCTGCTCCTGCCGCCGCTCACCCCGGCCCCGGTCCCGCTGCACGGGCGCCTGGTGACCTTCTGGCCCTACGGCACCCCCGTGGACCCCGACGACCCGGACGCCGCGCCCTGGGAGGCCGCGGCGGCTCTCCTCGCCGCGCTGCACCGCAGTCCGGCGCCCCCCGCCCTGCCGCCCATGCGCGGCCCGGCCAAGGCCGCCCGCGCCGTGACCAGGCTGCGCACCGGCGCCCCGGACCACCCGGCCGCCGCGCCCGTCCTGCGCGCCTGGGCCGACCTGCCCGCCTGGGCGCGGGCCGAGGGCCCGATGCCGGACCGGGCGACCCTGTGCCACGGCGACCTCCACCTGGGCCAGCTGGTGCGCCACCCGGCCCCCGACGGCCCCTGGCGCCTGATCGACGTCGACGACCTCGGCACCGGCGTCCCCGCCTGGGACCTGGCCCGCCCCGCCGCCTGGTACGCCTGCGGTCTGCTCCCGCCCGAGGAGTGGACCCGCTTCCTCACCGCCTACCGGGAGGCGGGCGGCCCGGCCGTGCCGCCGGACGGCGACCCCTGGCCCGCCCTGGACGTGCCCGCCCGCGCCCTGACCGTGCAGACCGCGGCCCTCGCGATCGCCAAGGCCGTCGCGGCGGGCCGTGACCTCGACGAGGTGGAGGAGACGCTGATCGACGCCTGCCGGCGCATGTGTTCCGTATCACCGCAGTTGACGACGGGTTTCGCGAAGCAGTGTGCAACCGGCCGTCACGGCACAGAGTCTGTGCTGGAGACAGTCGACGTCCTGGGACGTACGCAGCAGGACCGAACGGCGAGGAGTTGAGCCGACCATGCAGTGTCCGAAGTGCCATGCGCCGATGCACACCTACAACCGCAACGGCGTCCAGATCGAGCAGTGCTCCAACTGCCGGGGGATCTTCCTCGACTACGGAGAGCTTGAGGCGCTGACCCGCCTGGAGGCCCAGTGGGCGCAGCCCGCCCCGCCGGCTCCGCCCGCCGCCCCGCAGCCCTACCCCGCGCCGGCCCCCGCCTGGGGCGCCCCGCACGGCGGTCACCACGGCGGTCACCACCGGCACAAGAGCTTCGGCCGCATGCTCTTCTCCAGCTGAGCCGCACCGACCACGACGAAGCCCCCGGTCTCGCGACCAGGGGCTTCGGTGTGTGGACGATACTGGGATTGAACCAGTGACCTCTTCCGTGTCAGGGAAGCGCTCTCCCGCTGAGCTAATCGTCCTCGGGATCCTGACCAGCAGGTCAGGGGCGTTGCGTGCGCGATACTGGGATTGAACCAGTGACCTCTTCCGTGTCAGGGAAGCGCTCTCCCGCTGAGCTAATCGCGCGGGATGATCTTCGAGAAGATCATAGGGCCTTGAAGAAGGCCCAGTGGACGATACTGGGATTGAACCAGTGACCTCTTCCGTGTCAGGGAAGCGCTCTCCCGCTGAGCTAATCGTCCTTGGAGGTGGAGACGGGATTTGAACCCGTGTAGACGGCTTTGCAGGCCGTTGCCTCGCCTCTCGGCCACTCCACCAGGAGTGTAGGGGATCGGGAAACCCCCTCTTCCTTCGAGCGGACGACGAGGCTCGAACTCGCGACCTCAACCTTGGCAAGGTTGCGCTCTACCAACTGAGCTACGTCCGCTTGTCGTTTCGGTCCGCTTCCGCGTCCCGGCGACGTGTTGAACTTTAGCGGATTCCCGGGCCAGGACAAAAACGCGTTTGCGCAGCGTGCTGCGCTGCACCCGCCCGACCGCCCCCGAGGGGCCGCCGCGCAGGTCACACCGGGGCCACCCGGCAGGACACCCGCCCTAGACTCGACAGCGTGCTCGACCTCGCTCCCCTGGCCCGCTTCGGCGACCGCGTCGCCACCGGCCTCCTCGATGTCACCGCCGACCCCGAGGCACTGGACTCCACCGGCTTCTGGGCCGTCTGCGCCGACTACGAGGGCGGCCTGACCTGCGCCCGCTTCGCCGACGTACGCCGCGAACCCGTGCCCTCCCCGGTGCCGGGAGCCTGGCGCGGACCCGCCCCCGACGACTGGACGTCCTCGCTGGACCACGCCGCCTACACCGCGGGCGTACGCCGCATACGCGAGCACATCGCGGCCGGGGAGGTCTACCAGGCGAACCTCTGCCGCGTCCTGTCCGCGCCCGTCGCCCCCGGCGCCGACGTGGACGCCCTGACCGCGCTGCTGGCCCGCGGCAACCCGGCGCCGTACGCGGGAACGATCCGGCTGCCGGGGCACGGCGTCGAGATAGCCACCGCGTCCCCCGAGCTCTTCCTGCGCCGCGACGGACGGATCGTCGAATCCGGTCCGATCAAGGGCACCGGGCGGACGGAGGCGGACCTCCTGGAGAAGGACTACGCCGAGAACGTCATGATCGTGGACCTCGTCCGCAACGACATCGGGCGCGTGTGCGAGACGGGGAGTGTCACCGTCCCCGACCTGTGCGTCGTCGAGAAGCATCCGGGGCTCGTCCACCTCGTGTCGACGGTCCGCGGCGAGCTGCGGGAGGGCGCGGGCTGGCCCGAGCTGCTTCGGGCCGCGTTTCCGCCCGGCTCGGTCACCGGCGCGCCGAAGTCCAGCGCCCTGCGGATCCTGGAGGGCCTGGAGACCGCGCCCCGCGGCCCCTACTGCGGCGGCATCGGCTGGGTGGACGCCGACCGCGGCACGGGGGAGCTCGCCGTCGGCATCCGTACCTTCTGGATCGACCGGGAGGCGGGCGCCCTGCGCTTCGGCACCGGCGCCGGGATCACCTGGGGGTCGGACCCCGAGGGGGAGTGGCGGGAGACCGAACTCAAGGCGTCCCGGCTGCTCGGGGTAGCGTCGGGGACGTACGAGGTCGCTGGAGAGGGGCTGCAGCAGTGAAGATCTGGCTCGACGGGGAGCTGCGGGACATCGAGTCCGCACGGGTGTCCGTCTTCGACCACGGGCTGACCGTCGGCGACGGCGTCTTCGAGACCGTGAAGGCGGTGGACGGCCGGCCCTTCGCGCTCACCCGCCATCTGCGCCGGCTGACCCGCTCCGCCCGCGGCCTCGGCCTGCCCGACCCCGACCTCGATGAGGTGCGCCGCGCCTGCGCCGCGGTCATCGAGGCCAATCCGATGCCGCTCGGCCGGCTGCGGATCACCTACACCGGCGGCCACGGGCCCCTCGGCTCCGACCGCGGGGAGCACGGTCCGACGCTCGTCGTGGCCCTCGGCGAGACCACGCGGCGGCCCGACGCCACCGCCGTGATCACCGTCCCCTGGACCCGCAACGAGCGCGGTGCGCTCACCGGTCTGAAGACCACCTCCTACGCCGAGAACGTCGTCGCCCTCGCCCGGGCGCACGAGCAGGGCGCCTCCGAGGCGCTGTTCGCCAACACCGTGGGGCAGCTCTGCGAGGGCACCGGGTCCAACGTCTTCGTCGTCCTCGACGGCGAGATCCACACGCCGCCGGTCGCCTCCGGCTGTCTCGCCGGGATCACCCGCGAGCTGGTGGTGGAGTGGACCGGGGCCCAGGAGACCGACCTGCCCCTCGATGTGCTGGAGCGGGCCGAGGAGGTCTTCCTGACCTCGACCCTGCGGGACGTCCAGGCCGTGCGGCGGGTCGACGGGCGGGAACTGGCGGGGGCGCCCGGGCCGGTGACCGCGAAGGCGATGCGGGTCTTCGACGAGCGGGCGGGGGACGACCTCGACCCGTGAGGCGGCGGGGCGGGGCGTCCCTGAAGTGCCGTCGTCCACGGTGAAATAGGGCTGCCGTTACGGCCGTAGCCGGGTAGAACACCGGTGATGACCACGACCCTGCGGCCTACCGAGCCGCTTCAGCGTGCCGCCGACGGGGCGTTGTCGCGCCACTTCAACGTGTGCGTGAACAGCCGCCCCGTGGGCGCGATACACCTGGCCACCCATCCCGTGTTCGGGCCGTCCGTCGCCCAGATCCGTGACCTGCGCATCGAGGAACCGGACCGCAGACGCGGCCGGGGCACGGTGGCCGCGCTGGCCGCCGAGGAGGTGGCCCGCGGCTGGGGCTGCGCCCGCATCGAGATCAACGTGCCCGCGGACGCGGGAGCGGCGCTGCGCCTCGTGACGAACCTCGGGTACGTCCAGCGCAACCGCGGCCTGGAGAAGCGGCTCGGCGCCGTCGCTCCCGCCCTGCCCGAGGGCAGCAGGGCCCGGCCGATGACCGAGGCGGAGTTCGGGCCCTGGAACGAGCAGGGGATGGCCGACTACGCCCGCAACTGGATCGACCGGGGCGTTCCGGAGGACGAGGCGTGGCAGAAGGCGCGGCGCGACCACGCGGCGCTGCTGCCGCGGGGGCTGGACACGCCCGACGTCCTGCTCAGCGTGCTGGAGCACGAGGGCGTCGCGGTCGGCACGCTGTGGCTGGCGCTCGATGCGGAGCGGGCGTACGTCTACGACGTCGAGACCGACGAGCGCTTTCGGGGGCGCGGGCACGGCCGTGCCCTGATGCTGCTCGCCGAGGCGCAGGCCGTGGCGGCGGGCAGGCGCACCATCGGTCTCAACGTCTTCGCGGGGAACACGCCGGCGGAGCGGTTGTACGAGTCGCTGGGGTACCGGCCGGTGGGGTACGCGATGTACAAACCGTTGCTGTGAGGGGGCGGCGGCTCAGCTCTCGGCCGCCAGCAGGCGGTCCACGATCTCCTCGATGCGCTCGCGCAGACCTTCCTGGCTCTTGCCTCCGTCCAGGCGCTGACCGTCGATGACGTAGGTCGGCGTGCCGGTCACGCCGATCGCCTTGCCCTCGGCCTGGTCGGCGTCGACGATCAGGATGTGCCGGCCGTCGATCAACGCGGTGTCGAACTCCTCGGCGTCCAGGCCGAGTCCGCGGGCCACGTCGATGAGGAGTGCCTCTCCCTCGGCGTCCAGTTCCTCCACGCGGGCCAGGACCGCCTCGACGTACGGCCATCCCTGGCCCTGCTCGGTGGCCTCCTCGGCGGCCTGGGCGGCGGCGAAGGAGTGCTTGTGCTTCTCCAGCGGGAAGTGGCGCAGGCGGATCTCCAGGCGGTCGCCGTAACGGGCGCGCAGGGCGTGGAGGTCCTCCAGGGCGGTGCGGCAGTCCGGGCACTGCAGTTCGCACCAGACGTCGAGAACGGGGGGTGAGGTGTCGCTCATGTGGTCAGTCTTCCAGTTCGGCCGTGGGGGGCCCAACCCGGCTGGATGCCTGCGGCGGCCTGCCGGCGTTCGGTGGGGGCTTGTGTAGCGCATGGCGGTGGGTTGTGGGTCGGGGCCGCGCCGGGGGGTGTCCGTCCTCGGTCCGGCGGTGCTCTTGGGACTTAGGGTGACTGCCCGACGGACGCCGGCCGCTGCGGGCGGACACCCCCCGGCACGTCCCCTTCCCGCCGTCGGCGGCTGGCCGGGCCCACGGTGCGTGGTGCCGTCTCGCCGTTGGCGGCTGACTGCCGCCCGCGGTGGGTGGTGCCTCGTGGCCGTCGGCGGCAGACCGGGCCCACCGGCTGTGGCCGCTTCTCGCCGTGGGCGGCTGGCCGGCGCCCGTGGTGGGTGGTGCCTCGTCGCCGTTGGCGGCTACCGGGCCCACCGGCTGTGGCAGCTTCTCGCCGTCGGCGGGTGGCCTGCGCTCGCGGTGGGTGGTGCCTCGTCGCCGTCGGCGGCTGACCGGGCCACGGGCGTGGCAGCTTCTCGTCGTGGGCGGCTGATCGGCCCGCGGCTGTGGCGGCTCCTCGCCGTTGGGCCCACGGTGCGTGTGGCTTGTCGTTGCGGGTGGGGGTGGGCGGTCCTTCCTGGCGCTGGGCAGGTGTACGTAGTCAGGGGCGCGGGGAACTGCGCGACCAGCCACGTACCACCCGCAGTCGCGTACGGCGGAACCCGCGGGGTGGACCGCTGACCCGGAGATACCCCTGATCTCCTCGTCGGGACATGGCCTGGGCGGGGGCGGCAGGTGCACGATGGAGGGGACGATCCGTCGACCGAGCCTGGAGGACCGGATGATTGCCGAGACCGTGTGTTCCGCCGTCGCCGCGGCCGGCCTCGGCATCGCCGCGGTCACCGCGTACCGCCGGCGCTTCCTGGCGGCAGCCCGCATCGCGGCGTACGCGCTGGTACCGCTGGGACTGGTGATGACCGGCTTGGTCGACTGGCTCGCGGACACCGCGTTCAGCCCGACGGCGTGGGCCGGCTTCGGCGTGCTGGGTGCGGCGTGGGCGCTGTTCGCGACGACGCGGGCGGTGGAGCGGCGTCGGGGCGGCACACGCAAGGAGCGCCGGGAGGCCGTCGCGCCGGCGGCGTCCGCGCCTTCGCTCGGGGCTCGTCCGCCCGCCTCGGGGCCGCGGTCCGGAGGGCGGGGTGACGCGGACGACTTCAGTGATATCGAGGCGATCCTGAAGAAGCACGGCATATGACCGCAGCCACGCTATAGCGGACAGGGCCCGCGGGTGTCACGGGTTTCGGCTAAGTACCTCTTGGCTCGGGCGTGTTGAAGTAGACCGGTGGGGTGATTGCGTCATCATCGCCGCGAGATGCTGGACACGACACAGAGCGAGACCGCGCCGCCTCAGGACGAGCCGCGTGGTTGCCTCTTCGCCCTATCCCAGCCACCGCTGATGATCTTCCTTGCGGTGATCGGGAGTCTGCTGCTCATCGCGGCGCTGCACGACCTGCTGCTGCTGTGAGCCGTACCCGTGCTCCCCGGCGCCACCCGCCGGGGACCACGTCGGCATCAGCCCGCGGCCTCCTTGCGGCGGGCCCGGTACGCGGCGACGTGGAGGCGGTTGCCGCAGGTGCGGCTGTCGCAGTAGCGGCGGGAGCGGTTGCGGGAGAGGTCGACGAAGGCGCGGCGGCAGTCCGGGGCCTCGCAGCGGCGCAGGCGCTCCTGCTCGCCGGCGACCACGAAGAACGCCAGGGCCATGCCGCAGTCGGCGGCCAGGTGGTCGGCCAGGGAGGCGCCGGGGGCGAAGTAGTGGACATGCCAGTCGTAGCCGTCGTGGTCCGTGAGACGGGGGGTGGTGCCGGCGGCGGCGATGAGTTCGTTGATCAGGCCCGCGGCCGTGCGGGCGTCGGGCGACGCGAAGACCGCCGCGAAGCGGCCGCGGATCTTCCGCACCGCCGCGAGGTCGAACTCGGAGAGTGTCCCGATGTCACTGACTTTGTGGTTTCGCACGAACTCTTCGAGCGTCGCCACATCGGGCAGCCCCTCGGGCGTTTCGTCCTCCGGTGCGGTGTTCACCAGATCAACCACAGTGTCGAGGGCGCACCGGGTGTCGTGGGTGATCAGCACGTTTCGCTCTCCCTGGCCTGGGTGTCGGGCGGGCGCCCGCCGATGCTGGCCGATGGTAGTGGCTCCCGGCCGCATCGAAAGGGGCTCGTGGCCGCCCGTGGTGCCCGTACAACGCGTGCCGGAGCGTGAGCGTTCCCCATGACGACGACCGGCGTCGCCGCCGCGGTGGACCGCGGTGGTGACGCCGGTGTGTGCCGTATGCGGTTGTCCTGGCCCGAGCCGTCTCCCCGAGTGGACGGCGCCGGGCGGTCTGTGAGGGGCGCGGTTAGCTCTCCGCCAGGATGTGCGAGAGCTCCTGATCGAGGTCGAAGTGCCGGTGCTCCGTGCCGGGCGGCACGGCGGCGTCCGTCCGCTTCAGGAAGGACTCCAGGGCCCGCGCCGGGGCTTCGAGCAGGGCCTCGCCCTCCGGGGAGCTCAGGGCGATGCACACGACGCCCTGACCGTGGCTGCGCGACGGCCAGACTCGGACGTCGCCGGTTCCCGTGGGCCGGTGCAGGCCCTCGGCGAGGAGGTCGCGGGCGAACACCCACTCGACGGTCTCCTCGGCTCCGGTGTGGAAGGTGGCGTGCACGGCGTAGGGGTCGGCCGTGTCGTACCGCAGGCCTGCGGGGACAGGCAGGGAGGACTCGCTCGACACAACGAGGCGCAGGTGCAGCTCGCAGCTGACCGTGGTGTTCATAAGCGCCAGGGCCTTTCGCTCAGTGTGCGCTCGGGGATTCGCACGTCGGCGAAATCGACATGCCACCTACGGTGCCGTTGTAAACCCCTCTGCGTGTTTTGCATGTCTTTACGTAACTCTTCCGGCCGAGAGGGGCTTGGCGGGGTACCGCCATTACAGTGACCGGATTCGGTCCGGTAGGGTTTGGCTGTATGAATACGGGGAGTGACGAGCCGGGCGAGGCAGTGGCCATGGCGACTGACGGAACCAAGGCGGACGGGGCGCAGGCCGAGCAGGGGCTCGGGTCGAGGGCCCCGGAATTCATCAAGGCACGGCGGGTGCTGCACCTGAGCTGGCAGGTGGGCGTCTTCGTGGTGGGCCTCGCGGTCGTGGTGGCCGGCATCATCATGCTGCCGCTGCCGGGCCCCGGCTGGGTCGTGATCTTCGGCGGCATGGCGATCTGGGCGACCGAGTTCGTGTGGGCGCAGCTGGTGCTGCGCTGGACCAAGCGCAAGGTGACCGAGGCGGCCCAGCGTGCCCTCGATCCGAAGGTGCGGCGGCGCAACATCATCCTCACGAGCGTGGGCCTGGTGATCGTGGCCGGCCTGGCGGGCTTCTACCTGTGGAAGTTCGGCCTGGTGATGCCCTGGGAGATCGAGAACCAGTGATCACGGGCGGGCGCGGGGCGGTCCGGGGGTGGTCACAGGCACCCCCTGACATGGGGTAATGTTCTTCCTGCGCCCGGGCGATTAGCTCAGTGGGAGAGCGCTTCGTTCACACCGAAGAGGTCACTGGTTCGAACCCAGTATCGCCCACCCGGAGGCCACGGCCCGTCTGCTGATGAAGCAGGCGGGCCGTTGTCGTGTGCGGTCCGGCGGGGGTGGGTGGTGGTCAGTTTCGGCCGGGGGCTTTTCGCGTGCGAGGCTCCATCTCGTGTTCGGTCGGTCGGACGTGATGCGCTCACCTGCGGTGTTGTCCGGACGTGGCCGCCCGGGAGCGGTCAGGGGGCCTCCCGGTCGCCGGGGTCCGCCGCAAGAAATTCCTGTCCGAATCATTGACGCACCCCGAGCCCCTTCGTAACTTGTCCCGGCAAGCGCTTACTTGAAACGATTCATGAGCGGCGACGATGCTGCGGGGAGGGGTTCGCTGTGGGCACGGGCAACATGGAGAGGCGCACGATCCTGAAGGTGGCCGGCGCTTCCGCGGCGGCCCTGGGGCTGGCCGCGACGACCGGATGCGGGGGCGGTGGCGGCGCCTCCGCCGACGGGACGGTGACGCTCCGTTACGCGTGGTGGGGCGGCGAGCCGCGCACCATCGCCATCAAGAAGACGATCGCCCTCTTCGAGAAGAAGTTCCCGAAGATCAAGATCAAGCCTGAATTCACCGACTACGAGGCGTTCTGGGAGAAGTTCCAGACCCAGGCATCCGGTGGAAATCCGCCGGACGTTTTCCAGAATGCGGTCGGCTTCCTGCGCAAGTACGACAAGCGCGGCGTTCTCATGGACCTCAAGTCCCAGGCGGACGCGGGTCATCTGAAGCTGGAGAACTTCCGCAACGGCGTTCTGGCGAACGGTCAGGTCGACGGCAAGCAGATCGGTATCCCCGTCGGTGCCAACACCATGGCCCTCGTCATCGACCGCAGGGCCTTTCAGAAAGCGGGCGTGAAGCCGGAGTTCGGCTGGACCTGGGACGAGTACTTCGCCGCGCTCCAGACCATCCAGGACAAGCTGAAGATCGCCGGTGACACCGGCTACTTCAGCATCATGTACCTCTACGACCTGTATCTGCGTCAGAACGGCAAGGCATTCTTCACCGAATCCGATCTCGGCTTCACCGAGGACGATCTGACGCAGTGGTGGGAGGACGGCTACAAGCGCGTCAGGTCCGGGCTCGTCGCCGACCCGAAGAAGGTCGAGCAGGTCAAGCCCAAGTCCGCGCTCTCGGCGGGTCTCGCCGCGTCCGAGTTCACCTGGGACAACTTCTCCATCCGCTACGAGGGCGAGGGCGAGTCGGACTACGGACTCGCGCCGATCCCCACCACCGACGGCAAGGAGACCGGCCAGTACCTCGGCTCGCTGATGCTCAGCGCCTTCTCCGGGACCGAGCACCCCAAGGAGGTCGCCCAGTTCATCGACTTCATGGTCCATGACCCCGAGGTCGGCAAGATCATGGGCTACGACCGCGGCATCCTCGCCACCACCGAGCAGTACGAGGCGTTCACGCCCGCCGACGAGACCAACAAGGGCGTGCGGGCGTACGAGGAGGAGGTCGCCGCCGCCGGCGTGCTCGGGAAGATCACCCCGCACCCGTCCGGGGCCGACGTCATCGAGGCGGCGTTCCTGCGGCTCGGCGGTGAGGTCGCCCAGGGCAAGACCAAGCCGTCCGACGCCGCCAAGGCGCTGTTCAGCGAGGCCAAGGCCGCGTTCGCGGGCTGAGGGGACGTACCACCATGACGCTCGTCAAGGAAGCGCCCGCGCGCCCGGCCGGGAAGCGGCCCGCCGCTCCCGCCGCGGGGCGGCGCGGGCGGCGCCGCGAGAACCTCGCCGGCTATCTCTTCATGTCGCCGTGGATCGCGGGATTCCTGCTGCTCACGGCGGGGCCGATGATCGCGTCGCTGTACTACGCGTTCACCAGCTACAACCTGTTCACGCCACCGAAGTGGGTGGGGCTGGACAACTTCACGACGATGTTCCAGGACCCGCGCTGGCAGAAGTCGGTCGAGGTCACCCTGAAGTACGTCGTCGTGGCCACGCCGCTGAAGCTGCTGCTCGCGCTCGGCGTGGCGCTGCTGCTCGCGCAGAAGCGGCGCGGCCAGGGCCTGTACCGGGCCGCGTTCTACATGCCCTCGCTGATCGGCGCCAGCGTCTCCGTGGGCTTCGTGTGGCGGGCGCTGTTCTCGGACGACGCGATCGTGGACCGTACGCAGAAGGTCTTCGGGGTCGACGTCGGCGGCTGGATCGGCAACCCCGACTACGTCCTCTACGCCCTGGTGGCCCTGAGCATCTGGCAGTTCGGCGCGCCCATGGTGATCTTCCTGGCCGGGCTCAAGCAGGTCCCGCAGGAGCTGTACGAGGCGGCCGAGGTGGACGGGGCCGGGCCGCTCAGGCGGTTCTGGAACATCACGCTGCCGATGATCTCCCCGGTGCTGTTCTTCAACGTGCTGCTGGAGTCCATCCACGCGTTCCAGGTGTTCGGCTCCGCGTATGTCGTCTCCGACACCCGGTGCGGGCCGGCCGACGCCACGCTGGTCTACACCTGTTACCTCTACCAGAAGGGCTTCAAGGAGGCCCAGATGGGCTTCGCCTCGGCCATGGCCTGGACGCTGGTGGTCGCGGTGGCGCTCGTCACGGCGGTCCTGTTCTGGTCCCAGAAGAAGTGGGTGCACTACGAGGAGGCCGCCAAGTGACCACTGCCACCACACCTGCCGTGCGCGGCGCCGGGAACGAGCGGCGGCGCACCGGATCGATCGCCTGGCACCTGGGCGCCCTCGCCGTCCTCGCGGTCGTCCTGTACCCCGTGATCTGGGTGGTCGGCGCCTCGTTCAAGCCCAGCAAGGACATCATCGCCAGCCTCGACCTGCTGCCCACCGACCCGGTCTGGGCGAACTTCTCCGGACTGGCCGACGGCATCTCCGGCATCTCCATCGGCAGCTTCTTCTGGAACTCGCTGATGTACGCGGTCCTCGCCGTCGTCGGCGTCGTGCTGTCCAGCTCGCTGACCGCGTACGCCTTCGCCAAGATCCGGTTCGCCGGGCGGAACCTGCTCTTCACCCTGATGATCGGCACGCTGCTGCTGCCGTACCACGTGCTGCTCATCCCGCAGTACGTGCTCTTCCGGAACCTGGAGCTCACCGACACCCTGGTGCCGCTCGTCGCGGGCAAGTTCCTGGCCACGGAGGCGTTCTTCGTCTTCCTGATGGTGCAGTTCATGCGCGGACTGCCGCGTGAGCTGGACGAGGCCGCCAAGCTCGACGGCTGCGGGCACCTGAGGACCTACTGGTCGATCGTGCTGCCGCTGAGCCGTCCCGCCATCATCACCAGCGCCATCTTCACCTTCATCAACGCCTGGAACGACTTCATGGGGCCGTTGATCTACCTGAACACCCCCGAGAAGTACACCGTCTCCCTCGGTCTGATGATGTTCCGCGACCAGGAGGGCATCTCCAACTACGGCAGCATGATCGCGATGTCGCTGGTGGCGCTGGTGCCGGTCATCGCCTTCTTCATGGCCTTCCAGCGGTACCTCATCGACGGTATGGCGACCTCCGGACTGAAGGGCTGAGGTGCCGCTCATGGCACAGGTGCGTGTGAAGGCCCGCAAGGAGCCGGTGTTCCACGAGCGGTTCGGGGTGTTCACCGAGTGTCTGCTCACCGGCGTGTGGATCGCCGTCGCCTCGCTCGGCGTGGTCACCTGGCCGGCCGCGTTCGCCGCGGGCGCACGGCACCTGCGCCGCCGTACCGCCCACGAGGGCGGCGGCCTGCGGGAGTTCGCCGTGGACTTCCGGTCCGCGCTGCGCGGCGGGTGGCTCGTGGGCCTCGCCGGGTGGGGTGTCGCCGCCGTCGTCTGGGTGGACGTACAGGCGGCGCGGGCCGGGCTGCCCGGCGGACCGCTGGTCGGAGCGGTCGGCCTGCTCGCGCTCATCGCCGCCGCCGTCGCCGGGATGCGGGCGGCGGCGACCTGGACACCGGGCGCGGCCTGGCGGGTGCTGCTCGCCGACGCGGGCCGGCGCACCCTGCTCGATCCCGCCGGGTCCTTCCTGATCGTCGGGGGACTGCTGGTTGTCGTCCTGTCCGGCCGGCTGGTCCTGCCGCTGGCGGTGCCCGTGCTGGGCGCCGTCGCGGCGGCGGCCGTCGCCGTGGAGGAGCGGTACCGCAACCGCTGAGCCCGGCCCCGAAGGCGGCGCCCGCAGCCCGCCGTACTCCCGCGGCGCCCGCAGCCCGCCGTACTCCGCGGCGCCTGATCGCGCGCCGTACTGCGAGGGCGGTGCCCGCCGCCGTACTGCGAGGGCGGTGCCCCCCGGCGCGCCGCACCTCTCTCTGTCATGCCCCTGGCAAGCCCCGTACCCGTACGGAAAGGAAAGCCATGTCCCCCATCCCCCGCAGGTCCCTCCTGAAGGCGGCCGCCGTCGCCGGAGCCGCCGCGCAGTTCAGCTGGGCCCTGGGTCCGCAGCAGGCGCAGGCGGCGCCCATGGCCGCGGCCGCCGACACCGACCCGGTCGTCCTGAACTGGCTGGAGGACGGGGGCCTGGGCGCCGCACCCGGCTCCACCGTCGGCGTGCCCTGGCCCAAGGGCGCCTTCCAGGCCGGCCAGACCTTCGCGCTCACGGACGAGAACGGCAAGGCCGTCCCCGTGCAGTCCTGGCCGATCGCCTACTGGCCGGACGGCTCCCTGAAGTGGACCGCCCACGCCGTCGGCTCCGGCGACGGCAGGCTCACCCTCGCCGCCGGCACCCCCGCCGCCCCCGCGCACCAGGTCACCGTCGACGAGAACGGCGGCACCATCGACGTCTCCACCGGCGTCGTCACCACCAGGATCGGCAAGTCCGGCTCGGTCCTGGTCAAGTCCGTCACCCGCGGCTCCACCGAGATCGCCAAGGACGGCCGCCTCGTGCTGCTGCGCCAGCCGGAGATCGAGGACGGTGACCAGGGCACCGTGAAGTACGAGCGCTTCGACAGCGCCATCGACGAGGTGAAGGTCGAACAGGCCGGACCCGTCCGCGCGGTCGTCCGCATCGACGGCAAGCACCGCAAGGGCACCCGCGACTGGCTGCCGTTCTCCGTCCGGCTCTACTTCTACGCCGGCGCCGACTCCTTCCGCATGGTGCACACCATCACCTTCGACGGCACCCAGGAGCCCGGCAAGGCGAGCGGCGACTTCATCCGCGGCATCGGCGTGCGCTTCACCGTGCCGATGCGCGACCGGTCCTACGACCGCCACATCCGCCTCGGCGGCGAGGGCACCGGCCTGCTGCGCGAGGCCGTCAAGGGCATCACCGGCCTGCGCCGCGACCCCGGAGCGGCCGTGCAGGCGGCCCAGTTCGAGGGCCGGAAGCTGCCCGACCCGTCCACCTGGGACCAGCGCGTCACCACCCGCCTCCAGTACATCCCCGAATGGGGCGACTACACCCTCTCCCAGCTCTCCGCCGACGGCTTCGGCGTGCGCAAGCGCACCAAGAAGGGCCACGGCTGGATCCCCGCGGGCGGCGGCCGGCGCGCCTCGGGCTTCGGGTACGTCGGCGGCGCGAGCGGCGGACTCTCCTTCGGGCTGCGCGAGTTCTGGGAGAAGTTCCCCGCCCAGCTCGACATCCGCGACGCCCACACCGACGAGGCCCAGGTCACCGTCTGGCTCTGGTCGCCCGAGGCCCAGCCGATGGACCTGCGCTTCTACCACGACGGCCTCGGCCAGGACACCTACCCCGAGCAGCTCGAGGGCCTCAACATCACCTACGAGGACTACGAGCCCGGCTTCGGCACCCCCTACGGCATCGCCCGCACCTCCGAACTCCTCTTCTGGGCCAACGACTCCACCCCCTCCGCGGACCGGCTCGCCCAGCAGGTCGAGGCCGTCCGCACCCTGCCCCAGCTCGTCGCCCCGCCCCGGCAGCTCATCAAGGCGGGCGTCTTCGGCAAGGGCCTGTTCGCCGAGCCCGACCGCTCCACCCCGGCCAAGGCGAAGATCGAGGACCACCTCGACTTCCTCTTCACCTACTACAAGGACCAGGTGGAGCAGCGCCGCTGGTACGGCTTCTGGGACTACGGCGACATCATGCACACCTACGACAACGCGCGGCACCAGTGGCGCTACGACGTCGGCGGCTACGCCTGGGACAACTCCGAGCTCTCGCCGGACCTGTGGCTCTGGTACGCGTACCTCAGAAGCGGCCGCGCCGACATCTTCCGGTTCGCCGAGGCCATGACCCGGCACACCGGCGAGGTCGACGTCTACCACCTCGGCAAGTGGGCGGGCCTCGGCACCCGGCACGGTGTGCAGCACTACGCCGACAGCGCCAAGCAGCAGCGGATCGCCAACACCACGTACCGCCGCTACTACTACTTCCTCACCGCCGACGAGCGCGTCGGCGACCTCATGCACGCCAATGTCGACTCCGACGAGACGTTCCTCATCCTCGACCCCATCCGCAAGATCCGCACCGAGCCGTACACACCCGACCGGCACGCGCTGTCCATCGGGTTCGGCACGGACTGGAGCGGGCTGGTCTCGGCGTGGCTCACCGAGTGGGAGCGCAGGGGGCCGAAGTGGGAGAAGGCCCGCGACCGGGTGCTGTCCACCATGGAGACCATCGCCGCCCAGCCCAACGGGTTCGTCCAGGGCACCGGGCTGTACGACCTGGACACAGGGCGGTTCGCGATCGCCGAGAAGCCGGTGGTCGGGGTCTCGCACCTGTCGGCCGTGTTCGGGCTCAACGAGCTGTGCGCCGAGCTGATCGACCTCGTGGACATGCCGAAGTTCAAGGAGGCGTACCTGGACTACTGCCGGTACTACAACGCGACCAAGGCCGAACAGGCGGCGCGGTACGGATCCAACTTCGGGTCGATCATCCTGTTCCAGGGGCATTCGCGGCTGGACGCGTACGCCGCGGTGCAGACCGGGGACGCGAAGCTCGCCGCTCGGGCCTGGAGCAAGTTCTACAACTCCGACGGGTACAAGGAGTCTTCGCCCTGGAAGACCGAGGCGATCAGTGGGCCGGTCGCTCTGGTCGCGGGCAGTGAGGCGACGTGGGTGTCGACCAATGACACCGCGTTGTACGGGCTTGCGGCGATCGAGAATCTGGCACTGCTGGGCGACAAGATGCCGTGATGCTCGCGGGATCCCGCCGGGGAACTGCGGGCCGTCCGCCGACTGCGGGTCGGTCGTGGCCGGTCGCGCAGTTCCCCGCGCCCCTCAGGCGGCCTGCGGCCGCTTCTGGGGGGTCAGCGCATTCCCTGCAGAAGGTTCCGCATCCTTCGTACGTCCCGCAGGCGCTGCTCGTACGTCGCTCCCAGGGCGAGCAGCAGCATTCCGGCCACGGCCGGCAGGACCCAGCGGGGCAGGGCGTCGGTGAGCTGGACGATGTAGGGGGCCAGCTCGTGCAGGGCGTCCAGGGCGAGGACCGCACCGCCGAGGACCAAGGGCGCCTGGAGGTTGTGGCCGGCGCCGAGGAGGGTGACGGCCAGGGCGCCCAGGCCCAGCAGGAGAGGGCGCTGCCAGTGGGGGTCGGCCCAGGCTGCCGGCAGGCTGGGCAGCAGGGTGGCGGCCAGACCGGGGCCGTACGCCGTCCAGGAGGAGGTCTCCGGGGCGCGGCGGCGGCGCAGGTGGCCCACCAGCAGGGCCGGGATCGTCACCGGGAGGGTGTATGCCTCCGGGACGGTGACCTCCCAGGAGGCCAACCGGACCCAGGCCGCCAGGACGAACAGGGCCGCCGCGGCGTGGCCGACGGGGCGCCGGTCGGGGTGCACGGCCGTGGCCGCGGCGAGTACGCCGGTCAGGGCGAGGACCAGGGCCAGCATCGGCGGGTCGGTGAGCGCCAGAGCGACGGCCACCAGCGCGGACGCGGCGCCCGAGACCTCCAGCGCCGGGCGGGCCGTGCCCTCGGTGCGCGGGGCGTACCGGACCGTCGCCGCGGGGACCGCCAGGACCAGCAGGGCGATGTGCCGCGGCTCCCAGCCGAGCGAGGCGCCGGTCGCGCAGGCCAGCGCGGTCGCGTGGACCGTCGCGCCCACGGCGGGCAGGGTCCGGCGGGCCAGGGCCGCGCACAGGGCGGTCAGCAGGGCGAGCACGGTGAGCGTGGCCGGCTCGGTGGCGAGCGACAGCAGCGCCAGGACCGCCGACGTGGTCAGCGCGAGGACCGTCGCCGTCGTGCGGAGGTGCCCGGTAGGCCGCGTTCCGCGCGGCAGCCACGCCTGCGGTGCCGCGCCGAGCCACAGCAGCGCGGCGGTGAGCACGCCGGTGAGGGCCAGTCCGGCGAGGTACGGCAGCTCCAGGGCCGCGGGCAGCACCAGTGCCGCCGCCCAGGCGAGAGCGAGGGCCGCGGCCAGGGCCCGCGGGCGCTGTACGGCGTCCCGCACCGCCAGGGCCAGCACCCCGGCGACCACGCCGAGCACCAGCGGGGCCATGGCGGCGTCCGGCGGCCACGGCACGTCGGCCGTCAGCACCGCACGGGCGTCGGCGGGCGCACCCGACCAGGCACGCGTGACGCGGCCCACCGGCCCCAGCAGGGACAGCAGCACCACCGGCGCCGCCGAGAGCACGGCCAGCGCCTGTACGCCGGCCGACGCCCACAGCGCCCCGAGCCGTACCGCCTCCGGCGCGCGGGAGACCCGTACCACCGCCAACAGGCCGATCGCCAGGGCGAGATGGACCGGCACCGTCCACAGAGCCGGCAGCGTCACGCGCGGCACCCCGCCCAGCGCGGCCACCGTCAGCAGCCCCGCCGCCACCGCAACACCCACTGCGAGCGCGCGGTGCGTCACCCGCCACGCGGCGAGCAGCGCCACGGCCGCGGCGAGGAGCAGCAGCGCCGACGCGCGCGCCGCCTCGGACGGGCCGGAGGCCGTCGCCGAGAGCGCCCCGGCGGCCAGCACCCCCCATCCGCCGGTGGCGGACGCGCAGGCGACCGCCACCCGGCGCACACCGCCCGCACCCAGCCTCAGCGCGAGCAGCGTGTCGCAGCCGGCCGTCACCAGCAGGGCCGCCGTGACGGCGTACCGATCCGCGCCGACGGCCACCGCCCCCAGCAGCAGCGGGAGTTGTGCCACCGCCAGCGCGGCCGGCACCGGCAGGCGCAGCCCCGGCATGGGACGGGCGGCGACGGCCCGGCCGTACCCCGCCCACAGCGCGGCCAGCGCCGCCGAGGCCACCGCCGCGTACCCCGTGCCGTCCGTGTCCGTGAGCGCCACCCGGTGCAGGGCGTAGGCGTCCAGCACCGTCAGGGCCAGGCCCAGGCCCGCCACCGACTCCGCCGTCGAACGCAGCCCCCGCCGCAGCAGCGGCAGCGGTGCCCCGAGCGCGGCCGCGGTCACCGCGCCCAGCACCAGGGCGCGCCCGGCGATCCCGAGGTTCCCCCAGCTGACCACGGTGAACGCGGTCGCCGCGATGGTCAGCAGGACACCGCCCAGCACCAGCAGCGCGTTCTGCACGCTCGGTGCGGAGGTCTCCGGGCGCGGCGGACCGGCGGCCGGGAGCGGCCGTACGGGGGTCAGCTGGGACACCAGCCAGGCGCGGCGGGCCAGCAACTGGGACCGGCGGGCGTCGAGCCGGAACAGCTCGGCGTCGACCAGCCGCAACTCCTCGGCCGGCGGCGGATTGTGCGTCATGCCCCGCAGTGTGGCCCGCGTCACGGCGTACGGCATGAGTGCGCGTACTCAGACGACGTACTCAGACCACGTACTCAGCGGGCCCGGCGGAAGGAAGGCAGACTGCGCCCATGGACTGGAACCACTACCGCTTCCGCAGCCTGTGGTCCCTGCCCGCCGCCCCCGAGGCCGTGTACGCGGCGCTGGCCCGGGCCGCGGACTATCCGCGCTGGTGGCCGCAGATCCGGGCGGTCGAACGGCTCGGCGCCACCACCGGCGTGGTGCGGATCGGCTCGCTCCTGCCGTACGAGATGACCTTCGTCGCGCGGGAGGTCCGGCAGGACCCCGCGGCCGGGGTGCTGGAGATCGCCATGAGCGGGGAGGTCGAGGGGTGGGCCCGCTGGACGGTGAGCGCCCGCGGTGGCGGCAGCCTCGCCCGCTACGACCAGGTGGTCGAGGTCCGCAGGCCGCTGCTGCGGCGGCTGGCCGTGCCCGGACGGCTCGTCTTCCGCGCCAACCACGCCCTGATGATGCGGGCCGGGCGGCGCGGGCTGCGGGCCTATCTGGACGCGGGCCCCGACGGACCTCGGGAAGCGGTTTGAAGGAAACCCGCGAAGACCTGTATTGTTCAGTGCGTTCCCGGGCGATTAGCTCAGTGGGAGAGCGCTTCGTTCACACCGAAGAGGTCACTGGTTCGAACCCAGTATCGCCCACCGGGAAAGGCCGGTCCGCCAGTGCGGACCGGCCTTCTTCATGCCGCGCCCTCCTGGACGGCCGGCAGCTGCGGACGCAGCGGCCACGCCGGATCCACCGCCTCCTCGCTGCCGTTGCGCGCGAACCACGTCTGCAGCCCGCGTGCCTGTGCCGCGTGCCACACCGCCTGCAAGGTGTGCAGTTCGGCGGGGGAGACATGACCCAGACGCGCGGCGTACCGGCGGCCCAGCGACCGCACGACCTCCAGGGAGGCCAGCGCGTCCGCCGCCGCGTCGTGCGCGCCCTCCAGCGGGACGCCGTAGTGCGCGCACAGGTCGGTGAGCGTGCGCCGGCCCTTGCGGTAGCGGTCCAGGTGCTTGTCCAGGACGCGCGGGTCCAGCACCAGCAGCGGCGTCGTCTCGAACCAGCGGGCCAGCGACGACGCGCGGTGCCGGCGCAGTTCGCGGTCCAGCAGCGTCAGATCGAACGGCGCGTTCATCACCACCAGCGGGCGGCCCACCGCCGCCTGCTCGTGCAGTTCCGTGGCTATCTCGTACATCACCGGCGCCGGCCAGCGGCCGTTGCGCTGCAGATGATCCTCCGTCAGACCGTGCACGGCCGTCGCCGCCTCGGGCACGGGCACACCGGGGTTGACCAGCCAGCGCGTCACCCGCGGCCGGGTGCCCGGCGCGTCCTGGACGACGAGCGCGGCCGACACGATCCGGTCGGTCTCGACGTCCACTCCCGTAGTCTCCGTGTCGAATGCCGCCAGCGGCCCCTCGTACCAGGATTTCATCGGCCCACAACTCCTCGATCACCCACGGCAGCTGACGATCCGTCTTCCGCCGGTCTGGTGATACCCGGGCTGTTTGCGCACTACGCCGGGAGGAGACAACACAGGTACGGGTCTTTGCAGTTCAGCGGCCCGGTACGGGGAAATCACCTTGCCTGGAAGGCTGTTCGGTCATGGCCATGGCGCAGCCCGAGCGGGGCGGGCTGCTGCCCGGACGCACGGGCCAGGAGCGCGGGACGCTCGCCACCACCGCCTGCATGGAGACACTGCAGGTGGGCTATCTGCACGCGGTCGCGGCGGCGGCCGGCTGCTCGCTGTCCCAGCCGTTCCCGGACAACGGCATCGACTGGCACGTCAGCCACAGCGCGCCCGGACACACGGTCGACGACGAGGTCACCATCAAGGTCCAGCTCAAGGCGACGTACCAGATCGCACCGAACCCTCCCGGCCGCTTCTTCTCCTTCACCCTCGACAACGACCATCTGAGGAAACTCGCCCGCACCCCGGTGTCGGTGCACAAGATCCTTGTCGTGATGCTCGTGCCGAGGTCCCAGGACGACTGGCTGCGTGCCAGCCACGACCGGCTCGACCTCAGGCACTGCTGCTACTGGGTCAACCTCGCCGGGCACCCGATCACCGGCCGGCGCCGCACCACCGTGCGCGTGCCGACCGCGCGGATCTTCGACGACCGGGCCCTGTGCGAGATCATGACGCGGGTCGGGACGGGAGGCAGACCATGACCCACCGCCCGTACGACGAGCCGCTGCGGGCCGTGCGGCCGCACCCCGACGACGAGCGGTGGACCCGCCCGCCCGAGCCCGGCGCCGTCGACCCGGCCGTGCTGGGCGCCCTGCTGCACCGGCACGGCTGGCAGCGGCGGGGCGGAGCCGCCGGACGCTACGGCCGCTGGACCCCGCCCGGACCGGGCGGCACCGGCACCAGCCTGCTCGTTCCCGTCAGCCGCGCCTTCCCCGACAGCGACGACCTGCTGGGCGAGGCCCTGGTCGCCCTCGCCCGCAGCGGCACGCCCTCCGCCCGAGAGGTGCTGCTCGCACTGAGCGTGCCCAGCGACGAGATCCGCTGGTGGCGCGATGTCCCCGGCGGCCCCGCCTCCTGGGCGGCGGAGGAGCAACTGCGCGCCGCCGCCCGCCAGATGCTGCTCGCCGGCGCCCTCGCCACCCGCGCCCGCGCCGGCTACCACGGCGCCCGGCACCGGCGCCCCGCCGCCGCGCTGCTGGACGGCGTGCTGGTCGGTGCCGCGAGCGGCGGGGACCACCTGACCGCGTTCGTGCCGGTCGACGGCGGCCGGCCGCTCGCCGTACGCCTGCACCAGGCGCTGTACGCCGCCCGCGAGGCCGTCGACTACCGGCGCGCGACCGGGGGCATGGACGCCTTCGACGGCGCGGTCGGGGCCGGGGTCAGCCGGGAGCTCACCGAGGCGCTGATCGAGCTGGTCCGCGGCAGCGAGGGCGCCCGGATCGCCGTCCAGTGGGCGCCCGCCGCCGGCGTCCCCGAGGGCTGCGCCTTCGAGCCCGTGGAGTTCTCGCCCGGCGATCTGCCCGCGCTGCGCGAGGCCGGGGCCCGCTATCTGCGGGCCGAGCCGTCCGTGCCGGTGCGGATCACCGGGGCCGTCGTGCGGATGCGCCGGGCCGAGCCGCGCGGTGAGGGCAGCGTCCGGCTGCGGGTCCTCGCCGGGGCGGAGATCCCGTACGTGCGGGCCGTCCTCGACGAGGAGGACTACCGCATCGCCGGGCACGCCCACCTCGTCGGGCTGCCGGTGCGGGTGCAGGGGAGGCTGGAGAGCAGGGGCGGGTTCCGGCGGCTGACGGGGGCCGGCGGGGTCGTCCCGGTGCGCGTGGACGAGGGGGAGCGGGACCGGCTGATGAAGTCCTCGCAGGACACCGCGGAGATCGCGGCGTTCTTGGAGGAGGGCTGCGGAGAGGATTGATTTCGCGGTCGGGGGTGTCGGGTCGGTACGATCGCACTCAATGCGTGCGCTCCGGTATGGCGCCGCACCCCCCTTCAGTCAGGAGAGACCGGTGTCAGACGTCCGTGTGATCATCCAACGCGATTCCGAGCGGGAAGAGCGCGTGGTGACGACGGGCACTACGGCCGCCGACCTCTTCGCCGGCGAGCGCTCGATCATCGCCGCGCGGGTGGGCGGCGAGCTCAAGGACCTCACCTACGTCGTGCAGGACGGCGAGACCGTCGAGGGCGTGGAGATCTCCTCCGAGGACGGCCTGAACATCCTGCGGCACTCCACCGCGCACGTCATGGCGCAGGCCGTGCAGGAGCTGTTCCCCGAGGCCAAGCTGGGCATCGGCCCGCCCGTCAAGGACGGCTTCTACTACGACTTCGACGTCGAGAAGCCGTTCACGCCCGAGGATCTCAAGGCCATCGAGAAGAAGATGCAGGAGATCCAGAAGCGCGGGCAGAAGTTCGCCCGCCGTGTGGTCACCGACGAGGCCGCCCGCGAGGAGCTGGCGAACGAGCCGTACAAGCTGGAGCTGATCGGCCTCAAGGGCTCCGCCTCCAGCGACGACGGCGCGGACGTCGAGGTCGGTGCCGGCGAGCTGACGATCTACGACAACCTGGACGCCAAGACCGGCGAGCTGTGCTGGAAGGACCTCTGCCGCGGTCCCCACCTGCCCTCCACCCGGCTGATCCCGGCGTTCAAGCTGATGCGCAACGCGGCCGCCTACTGGCGCGGCAGCGAGAAGAACCCGATGCTCCAGCGCATCTACGGCACCGCCTGGCCGTCCAAGGACGAGCTGAAGGCGTACCTGGACTTCCTCGCCGAGGCCGAGAAGCGCGACCACCGCAAGCTGGGCAGCGAGCTCGACCTGTTCTCCATCCCGGAGCAGATCGGCTCCGGCCTCGCCGTCTTCCACCCCAAGGGCGGCATCATCCGCCGGGTCATGGAGGACTACTCGCGGCGCCGCCACGAGGAGGAGGGCTACGAGTTCGTCTACACCCCGCACGCCACCAAGGGGAAGCTCTTCGAGACCTCGGGCCACCTGGACTGGTACGCCGACGGCATGTACCCGCCCATGCAGCTCGACGAGGGCGTGGACTACTACCTCAAGCCCATGAACTGCCCGATGCACAACCTGATCTTCGACGCGCGCGGCCGCTCGTACCGTGAACTGCCGCTGCGCCTCTTCGAGTTCGGGACCGTGTACCGGTACGAGAAGTCGGGCGTCGTGCACGGCCTGACCCGTGCCCGCGGCTTCACCCAGGACGACGCGCACATCTACTGCACCCGCGAGCAGATGTCGGAGGAGCTCGACAAGACGCTCACCTTCGTCCTCGGCCTGCTGCGCGACTACGGCCTGACCGACTTCTACCTGGAGCTGTCCACCAAGGACCCGGAGAAGTACGTCGGCACCGACGAGGCGTGGGAGGAGGCGACCGAGACGCTGCGCCAGGTCGCCGAGAAGCAGGGGCTGCCGCTGGTCCCGGACCCGGGCGGTGCCGCGTTCTACGGTCCGAAGATCTCCGTCCAGGCCAAGGACGCCATCGGCCGCACCTGGCAGATGTCGACCATCCAGCTCGACTTCAACCTGCCGGAGCGCTTCGACCTGGAGTACACCGGCGCCGACGGCACCAAGCAGCGTCCGGTCATGATCCACCGCGCGCTGTTCGGCTCCATCGAGCGGTTCTTCGCGGTGCTCCTCGAGCACTACGCGGGTGCCTTCCCGGCGTGGCTCGCGCCGGTGCAGGCGATCGGCATCCCGATCGGCGACGCGCACGTGGAGTACCTGCAGAAGTTCGCCGCCGCCGCGAAGAGCAAGGGCCTGCGGGTCGAGGTGGACTCCTCCTCGGACCGTATGCAGAAGAAGATCCGCAACGCCCAGAAGCAGAAGGTGCCCTTCATGGTCATCGCGGGCGACGAGGACATGTCGGGCGGCTCGGTGTCCTTCCGCTACCGCGACGGCTCGCAGGAGAACGGCATCCCCTTCGACGAGGCGATCGAGAAGATCGTGAAGGTCGTCGAGGAGCGGACGCAGGTCTGATCCGGCGCCTCACGGGCCCCCGGGGTCACCCCGGGGGCCTTTCGCCGTCCTGCTGGTCGTCCTCGCGCGAGAACACCTGGATCAGCCACGAGGAGAACGACCCGGTGACCGCGCCCAGCAGCGCCAGGCCGCAGGCCATCATGCCGACGGCGATCAGCCGGCCCAGCGGCGTCACGGGGGCAATGTCGCCGTACCCGACGGTGGTCAGGGTGGCGCAGGTCCACCAGACCGCGTCGCCGAAGGTCCGCATGCCGGCGCCGGGTGCTCCGCGCTCCTGCTGGTAGACGGCGAGGGCGCCGGCGAAGCCGAGCAGCGCCACGGAGACCCCCGCGTAGGTGATCACCCGGCCGTGCAGCGGCAGCCGTGGCCGGCCGTGCCGTCGCAGCACCGCCTCGTACAGCTTCACGACCCGCAGCGGGCGCAGCAGGGGCAGCAGCACCACCAGGGTGTCCAGCCAGTGGGTGCGCGCGAAACGCGGGCCCTGTCCGGACAGCCGCCAGCGCACGCCGTAGTCGACGGCGAACAGCAGCCACACGCCCAGCAGCACCGCCGAGGCCACGTCCTGGTGCGGTGTGAGGACCAGCACCGCGTACGCGGCGAGGAAGGCGAGGGAGGCCGCCGCGAGCGGCATCTCGGTGCGCTGCTCCCAGCGGGCCCGGCGGCTGTCGTCGTCCCGGTCGTCGTCCACCGGCTCAGCTTCGCCGGGCAGGGCCCCTGCCGCGCCCCGGCGACACGCCCCGAACGGGCGAAGCCATATGCTGCGCTGTATGACGAGTGAGCCGGAGCAGCAGATCGGAGTGGGGACGCAGGACGCGTTCCAGCGCCTGTGGACGCCCCACCGGATGGCCTACATCCAGGGCGAGAACAAGCCGACCGGTCCGGGGGCCGACGACGGCTGCCCCTTCTGCTCGATCCCGGCCAAGTCGGACGAGGACGGGCTGGTCGTCAGGCGCGGTGCGCAGGTGTACGCGGTGCTCAACCTGTACCCGTACAACGGCGGCCATCTGATGACCGTGCCCTACCGTCATGTCGCCGACTACACCGACCTCACCGAGGCGGAGACCGCCGAGCTCGCGGAGTTCACCAAGCAGGCGATGACGGCCCTGCGCACGGCGTCCGGCGCGCACGGCTTCAACATCGGCATGAACCAGGGCACGGTGGCGGGCGCCGGGATCGCCGCCCACCTGCACCAGCACATCGTCCCGCGCTGGGGCGGCGACACGAACTTCATGCCGGTCGTCGGCCACACCAAGGTGCTGCCGCAGCTGCTGGCGGACACCCGCAAGATGCTGGCGGACGCCTGGCCCGCGTGAGCGACGAGCTCGAGGGGTCGACGGGCCCGAGGGGCCGGGGAGCGCCGCGCACGGCGGGCGCTCACCCGGACCCGGCCGCGCGGCCGCACCGCCGGGGGCCTACGCGTCGTACAGGTCGGCCTTCCGCGGTGACGCGTCCTGGACGTTGGTGCTGAGGAACGCCGAGCGGGCGCCGAACTTCTCGGTGTCCACGCCGTTCTCCGCGAGGACCTTGAGCGCGGCCGAGTGCACCACCCGCAGGACGGGCGTGGCCGCGCGCAGCGCGTCGTCGGCCATGAAGCGGTGGCGCCAGGGCTGGTCGGCCCAGGCGTGCCGCAGACCGAAGGGCTCGGGCAGGGTGATCGATCCGCCGAGCCACTTCAGCAGCGGCGGGTACCAGGTCAGCGGGGCGCGCACGGCGAGGCGTACGACCTCGTTGGTGGAGACCAGCGGCAGCTTGATCGTGCGGCTCTCCCAGGGCTTGAAGGACTTGCTGACCTCCTTGGTCGGCGCCTCCGGTTTGGTGGTGAACAGTCCGTTCACCGGGCCCAGGGCGTGGCCGGTGACCTCGATGCGCAAGGTGGCGTGCAGCACGGTCACGGTGATCAGCATGGTGATGACCAGCTGGCCGTCCCACAGGGTCCACTGGACGCCGAGGTAGTGGCGGTCGCCGGCGCCGAACTGCTGGCGGTTGCAGATCTCCTGTATCGCGTGCGGCTTGACCTGGTAGTCCTCCACGTCGGTGCCGTCGGGCCGGGAGACGGCCTTGGCGTTCTCCCCGACGGGGGTGACGATCCAGTGCCGTATGGACGGGGTGGGGAAGCCGCCGGTGTTCAGCGGGCCGCGCTCCAGCATGCGCAGCTGGTCGTAGACGGCCCGTACGACGTCCCAGCTGCGGAAGGGGTGGATCTCCCGGTCGGCGTCGGCGGGCACCAGCTCCTCGGCGAGCTGCCAGGCGCCCCAGCGGGTGCCCATGCCGAGGATGCCCTTGGGGCCGGCGTAGAAGACGGAGTTGGACTGCTGCTCGGCGCTGAGCCGGGCCAGGGACTGGCGCAGCTGCTCGGCGGCGGTCTCGCCGGGGCTGCTGGGGACGGCCTCGGGGACCTTGGCGCCGACGCTGCTGCCCGACAGCAGGCCGTCCCAGCGCTGGCGCAGGTCATGTGCCGTCGACTCGCAGATCCGGCGGGCCACGAACCAGCCGAGCACGGGCATGACGACGGCCGCGCGCGCGTACCACCCCCAGAACCCGGTGAACGGCAGCCTGAGCAGGGCGACCACGGCGAGCGCCCCGACGGCCACGAGCAGGGTGGTGGCGAGCGCCGAGGCGCGCTTGTCGTCGCGCCGGTCGATGGTGGCGCGCAGCTGGAAGACCAGCAGCCACAGCAGGAAGCCGGGCAGGAAGATCAGGCCGCACAGCACGCTGATCGCGGTGAGCTTGTTGTCGCGCTCGCGGCGGATGCGGTTGGCGGCCAGGCAGTGCTCGACGACCACTTGAGGTTCGGTGCCGAAGGACTGGATCAGCGGCTTGCGGCCGCTGCCGAGCATGCGGTCGACGACCGCGCGGGAGAACGCCTCGCCCAGGTTGGGGCGGAAGATCGCGGCCCACTTGCGGCCTTCGTTGACGGTCGTCTGGTGCCAGTCGTTGTCGGCCTTCTTGATCTCCTCCATCGGGCCGTCCCGGTAGGCCGCCGAGGCCAGCGCGAACGTCGCCGCCTGGCCCTCGTCGCCCGTGCGCGGCACCTGTGGTCCGAAGATGTCCGCGTAACCGCTGTCAACGGTCATTCCCGCCCCCGATCGCCGCCGTGGTCCGCTTCTGCGGCCTTCCCGACTTCCCTGCCCCGCACACCTGTTGATCAGGTCATCAGCGTATCCGCAGCCACTGACACCGCGTCGGCGGACGGCCGAAGCCGCCCGCCGAGACGGAGGAAACCGTTCCGGACGCGGTCACTTGAGGACCGCCCGCCCCAACTACGAGACCTTGGCCTCCTGTTGCCTGAGCCGCTCGGCCACCTGCGCCGGCATCGGTTCGTGCCGGGCGTAGGAGCGGTCGAAGCGCGCGGTGCCGTGGGAGAGGGAGCGCAGGTCGACCGCGTACCGGCCGATCTCGATCTCCGGCACCTCGGCCCTGATCAGGGTGCGGCCGCCGCCCGCCTGCTCGGTGCCCAGCACGCGGCCGCGCCGCCCGGACAGGTCGCTCATCACCGCGCCCACGTACTCGTCGCCGACCAGCACGCTCACCTCGGCCACCGGCTCCAGCAGATGGATCTTCGCGTCGGCCGCGGCCTCCCGCAGCGCGAGCGCGCCCGCCGTCTGGAAGGCGGCGTCGGAGGAGTCCACCGAGTGGGCCTTGCCGTCGAGCAGGGTGATCCGGACGTCCACCAGCGGATGGCCGGACGCCACCCCCTTGGCGGCCTGGGCGCGCACCCCCTTCTCCACGGAGGGGATGAACTGGCGGGGCACCGCGCCGCCGACGACCTTGTCCACGAACTCGATGCCCGAGCCGCCGGGCAGCGGCTCCACCTCGATCTCGCAGATGGCGTACTGGCCGTGCCCGCCGGACTGCTTCACATGCCGGCCGCGCCCGGCCGACTTCGCCGCGAACGTCTCGCGCAGCGACACCTTGTGCGGTACGACGTCCACCTGCACGCCGTAGCGGCTGCGCAGCCGCTCCAGGGCGACGTCGGCGTGGGCCTCGCCCAGGCACCACAGCACGACCTGGTGGGTGTCCTGGTTCTGTTCCAGCCGCATGGTGGGGTCCTCGGCGGCGAGCCGGGCCAGGCCCTGGGAGAGCTTGTCCTCGTCGGCCTTGCTGTGCGCCTGGATGGCCAGCGGCAGCAGCGGGTCGGGCATCCGCCAGGGCTCCATCAGCAGCGGATCGTCCTTGGCGGAGAGGGTGTCGCCGGTCTCCGCGCGGCTCAGCTTGGCCACGCACGCCAGGTCGCCGGCCACGACGTGGCTGACCGGGCGCTGCTGTTTGCCGAAGGGGGTGGACAGGGCGCCGACCCGTTCGTCGACGTCGTGGTCCTCGTGCCCCCGGTCGGCCAGGCCGTGCCCGGAGACGTGCACCGTCTGGTCGGGGCGCAGGGTGCCGGAGAAGACGCGGACCAGGGAGATCCGGCCGACGTAGGGGTCGGAGGCGGTCTTGACGACCTCGGCGACCAGGGGACCGGAGGGATCGCAGACGGGCAGCTCGCGGGGCCGGCCGTCGATGGTGGTGACGGCGGGCGCCTCCCGCTCCAGCGGGGTCGGGAAGCCGCGGGTGATCAGCTCCAGCAGCTCGACCGTGCCCAGGCCCTGCTTGGCGCCGTCGGCGGCCGGGGCGGCGGCCAGGACGGGGAAGAAGACGCCGCGCGCGACGGCCCGCTCCAGGTCCTGGATCAGCGTCTTGACGTCGATCGGCTCACCGCCGACGTAGCGGTCCATGAGGGTCTCGTCCTCGCTCTCGGCGATGATCCCCTCGATCAGCCGGTTGCGGGCCTCCTCGATCAGCGGCAGTTCGTCCTCGCCCGGCTGCGACTCCACCCGCTGCCCGGTGGAGTAGTCGAACAGCGTCTGGGACAGCAGCCCGATCAGCCCGGTCACGGGCGCGTGCCCGTCCGGCCCCTGCGGGCCGCGCAGCGGCAGATACAGCGGCAGCACGGCGTCGGGGTCGTCGCCGCCGAATGCCTCGGCGCACACCCGGGTCATCTCCTCCAGGTCGGCGCGCGCGGCCTCCAGGTGGGTCACGACGATCGCGCGGGGCATGCCGACGGCCGCGCACTCGTCCCACACCATGCGGGTGGAGCCGTCCACCCCGTCGGAGGCGGAGACGACGAAAAGGGCCGCGTCCGCCGCTCGCAGACCGGCCCGCAGTTCCCCGACGAAGTCGGCGTATCCAGGGGTGTCCAGAAGATTGATCTTGATGCCGTCCCATTCGACGGGCACCAGGGAGAGCTGTACCGAGCGCTGCTGACGGTGCTCGATGTCGTCGTAGTCGGAGACGGCGGTGCCGTCCTCCACGCGGCCCGCCCGGTTCACCGCCCCCGCGGTCAGCGCGAGGGCCTCCACCAGAGTCGTCTTGCCCGATCCGCTGTGGCCGACCAGCACCACGTTCCGTACGGACTGGGGGTGGTCGGCCGCCGTAGCCCTGCCGGCGGCTCCGGGGTGTGCGTTCGCCTTGTCGCCCATGGTCCTGCCTCCCGTGCACGGTGAGGTCACTGTGGGCGCGGGCATGCGGTGCCGCGGTGGGCGGCTCCGGTGACGCCCGCGGTTCTTCGAGCTTTCCACTCCCGTCACGGTGCGTCCATACGAACGACGTGAACCGGCCGCCCGCCACCGGTTGCGGGCGGGCCGGGGCGCTGCTCCCGGACGCCCCGCGGGAGCCCGGTTCTCGGGCGGGGGGAGAAAGACGGGCGCCGGGGGTGCCCGGCGGTCGTCGGCGTGCGCGCGTGGCTACGATGGGCCAGCCGGTGGCCAGCAGGGGCCGCGCGGCGACAGCGACCCTTTGGAAGGCCATGCTGAACAAGTACGCGCGTGCATTCTTCACGCGTGTCCTCACACCGTTCGCCGCGTTTCTGATCCGCAGGGGCGTCAGCCCCGACACGGTCACCCTGATCGGCACCGCCGGTGTGGTCGCGGGCGCGCTGGTCTTCTTCCCCCGGGGCGAGTTCTTCTGGGGCACGATCGTGATCACGCTGTTCGTGTTCTCCGACCTGGTCGACGGCAACATGGCCCGCCAGCTGGGCCGCTCCAGCCGCTGGGGCGCGTTCCTGGACTCCACGCTGGACCGGGTCGCGGACGGCGCCATCTTCGGCGGCTTCGCCCTGTGGTACGCGGGCTCGGGTGACGACAACGTGCTGTGCGCGGTGTCGATCTTCTGCCTGGCCAGCGGCCAGGTGGTGTCGTACACCAAGGCCCGCGGCGAGTCGATCGGCCTGCCGGTGGCCGTCAACGGGCTGGTGGAGCGCGCCGAGCGGCTGGTGATCTCGCTGGTGGCGGCGGGGCTCGCGGGCATGCACGCGTTCGGCGTCCCCGGCATCGACGTGCTGCTGCCGATCGCCCTGTGGCTGGTCGCCGTGGGCAGCCTGGTCACGCTGATCCAGCGGGTCGTCACGGTCCGCCGGGAGTCCGCCGAGGCGGAGGCGGCGGAGGGGAACGCCGCGCCGGAGGGCTCCCAGGGGGCGGAGAATGCCTCTCGGGGGAGTGAGGCGGCGAAGTGAGCGCTTCGGAGCGTCTGACGGACGCGCTGTACGGGCTCGGCTGGAGCACGGTCAAGAAGCTCCCCGAGCCGGTCGCCGTGCGCCTGGGCCGCACCATCGCGGACGCGGCCTGGAAGCGCCGCGGCAAGGGCGTACAGCGCCTGGAGAGCAACTACGCGCGCGTGGTGCCCGACGCGAGCCCTGAGCGGCTGGCCGAGCTGTCCCGCGCGGGCATGCGCTCCTACCTGCGCTACTGGATGGAGTCCTTCCGGCTGCCCGCGTGGAGCGCCGAGCGGATCAGGAACGGCTTCGACCCCAAGGACGTGCACCACCTCACCGACGGTCTCGCCTCCGGCCGGGGCGTCGTCCTGGCGCTGCCGCACCTGGCCAACTGGGACCTCGCCGGCGCCTGGGTCACCACCGAGCTCCGGACGCCGTTCACGACGGTCGCCGAGCGCCTGAAGCCGGAGTCGCTCTACGACCGTTTCGTCGCCTACCGCGAGGGCCTCGGCATGGAGGTCCTGCCGCACAGCGGCGGCTCCGCGTTCGGCACGCTGGCCCGCAGGCTGCGCGACGGCGGCCTGGTCTGCCTGGTCGCCGACCGCGACCTGTCCTCCTCCGGCGTGGAGGTGGACTTCTTCGGGGCGACCGCCCGGATGCCCGCGGGGCCCGCGCTGCTGGCCCAGCAGACCGGCGCGCTGCTGCTGCCGGTCACCCTCTGGTACGACCACTCGCCCGTCATGCGGGGCCGGGTGCATCCGCCGATCGAGGTGCCCGAGTCAGGTACGCGCGCCGAGAAGACGTCTGTCATGACACAGGCGCTGGCCAACGCCTTCGCCACCGGCATCGCGGAGCACCCGGAGGACTGGCACATGCTGCAACGGCTGTGGCTCGCCGACCTCGATCCCCAGGCCGGCCCGGCTCCCGGCCCGGCCGCCGACCCGGCGAAGGGGTCCTCGTGAGGATCGGCATCGTCTGCCCGTACTCCTGGGACGTGCCGGGCGGCGTCCAGTTCCACATCCGTGACCTCGCCGAGTACTTCATCCGGCTCGGGCACGAGGTGTCCGTCCTGGCCCCGGCCGACGACGACACCCCGCTGCCGCCGTACGTGGTCTCCGCGGGCCGTGCGGTGCCGGTGCCGTACAACGGCTCGGTGGCCCGCCTGAACTTCGGCTTCCTGTCGGCCGCGCGGGTGCGGCGCTGGCTGCACGACGGCGAGTTCGACGTCGTCCACATCCACGAGCCGACCTCGCCGTCGCTGGGGCTGCTCACCTGCTGGGCGGCGCAGGGGCCGATGGTCGCCACGTTCCACACGTCCAACCCGCGCTCCAAGGCGATGATCGCCGCGTACTCGATCCTCCAGGCCGCGCTGGAGAAGATCAGCGCCCGGATCGCGGTCAGCGAGTACGCCCGGCGCACGCTGGTGGAGCATCTGGGCGGGGACGCGGTCGTGATCCCCAACGGCGTCGACGTGGACTTCTTCGCGGGGGCCGAGCCCAAGGCGGAGTGGCAGGGCGAGACGATCGGCTTCATCGGCCGTATCGACGAGCCCCGCAAGGGCCTGCCCGTGCTGATGCGGGCGCTGCCGAAGATCTTCGCCGAGTATCCCAAGGCGCGGCTGCTGGTCGCCGGGCGCGGGGACGAGGAGGAGGCCGTCGCCGGGCTGCCGGAGGAGCTGCGCCCGCGCGTGGAGTTCCTCGGCATGATCAGCGACGAGGACAAGGCGCGGCTGCTGCGCAGCGTCGACCTGTACGTCGCTCCCAACACCGGCGGCGAGAGCTTCGGCATCATCCTCGTCGAGGCGATGTCCGCGGGCGCCCCCGTCCTCGCCTCCGACCTCGACGCCTTCGCCCAGGTCCTCGACCAGGGCGCGGCCGGCGAACTCTTCGCCAACGAGGACCCGGACGCCCTCGCCGACGCCGCCGTACGGCTCCTCGGCGACCCCACCCGCCGCGCCGAGCTGCGCGAGCGGGGCATGACCCACGTCCGCCGCTTCGACTGGTCGACCGTGGGCGCGGACATCCTCTCGGTCTACGAGACGGTCACGGCGGGCGCGGCAGCGGTGGCCACCGACGAACGCGAACCCGGATCGGGGCTCAGGGCACGCTTCGGCTTGGCCCGCGACTGAGGGTGGGGCGCGGGGGCGGTGAGGTCTGAGGGACGCTGGGGTTGAGGCGCGGCGGCGTTGTGCGACCGGTGGGTCGAGCGCGGGGCGCTGTGCGACGGTGGGCTGAGGCGCGGAGGCTTTGAGGGACGGGCGGAGGCGGCCGGGCCGGCCGCGCGGCGACTCGGCGGCGCCGGCCTCTCGGCCTCGCAGGTACCGGCCGGACCCTACCCCTCCGGCGCCCCTGAGGGCGGCCTCTGGGCGGCGGGGCTGCCCCTGCGGGGCGCGGCGGCCTAGGCGCGGTGGCCCCGCCGCTCCGGCACCCGCGTGGCGGCATCGTTCCTCCGGCACCAGCGGGGTGTCCCCGCCCCTTCCCGCGCCCATAGGGCAGGTTCTGCACGGCGGGCCTGGCCCTTCCCGCGCCCGCGCGGCGGCTTTGGCACGGTGGCCCGCTCTCTCCGGGACCCGCGCGGGCGGCTTCCGGGCAGCGTGCAGGCCCTCTCCGCGCGCCCGTACGGCAGGTTCTGCACGGCGGGCCTGCCCGTCCCAGCGCCCGCGCGACGGCCTTGGCACGGCGGCCCGCTCTCTCCGGGACCCGTACGGGCGGCTTCCGGGCAGCGTGCAGGCCCTTTCCGCGCGCCCGTACGGCAGGCTCTGCACAGCGGGCCTGCCCCTCCCCGCGCCCGCGCGGCAGCCTCTACACGGCGGCCCGCCCCCTCCCGCGCCCGCGCGGCGGCCTCGGCTCGGCGGCCCTCTGCTCCGCGCCCATAGCGCAGCCCGGCACCGCGAGTCCGCCGCTCCGCCCCCCCACGGTGGCCCCGCTTCCTCCCGCGCCCGCGCGGCGGCGCCGCGGTCGGCCGGGGCGGTGGCTCCTCGGGTCTCGGGGCTCGCGCTAGCCTTGCCGCCCGTGACACCAACGCTCATCTGGATCCTCGTCGCCCTCGTGGCCATCGGCCTGTACCTGAGCTGGACGGCCGGGCGGCTGGACCGGCTGCACGCCCGTATCGACGCCGCCCGCGCCGCACTGGACGCGCAGTTGCTTCGCCGGGCCTCCGTCACCCAGGAGGTGGCCACGTCGGGCGTGCTCGACCCGGCCGCCTCGATCGTCCTGTACGAGGCCGCGCACGCCGCCCGGCAGGCCGAGGAGGAGCACCGGGAGGTCGCGGAGAGCGAGCTGAGCCAGGCGCTGCGGGCCGTGTTCGAGGACGCGGCGCAGGTGGAGGCGGTACGGGTGGCGCCCGGCGGCGAGGAGGCCGCGCGGGAGCTCACCGAGGCGGTTCGCCGCGTACCGATGGCCCGCCGGTTCCACAACGACGCCGTCGGCGCGGCCCGCCGGCTGCGCGAGCACCGCAAGGTCCGCTGGTTCCGGCTGGCCGGCCACGCCCCGTTCCCGATGGCCTTCGAGATGGACGACGAGCCACCCGCGGCCCTGGCGGACCGCGCGTCCTGAGTCACCCGCCGCTGCTCGTCCCACCCGCCTGACCAGCACTTTTCGCCCCACCGCCCGCCGCCTGGCCGAAAGCGCGCGCCGCGCCCGGCGAAAAAACGATCCACCGGCTTTCCATTGGCCCTTGTTGTGGCCTGGTCCGTTCACGTTTCCTCAGTGATGCAGATATCCTCTTTTCACCTTCTGTGAGGTCAACCCGTGTCCATCACCGAGAACCAGGCTCCCGCCACCGGCACCGCCCGCGTCAAGCGCGGCATGGCCGAGCAGCTCAAGGGCGGCGTCATCATGGACGTCGTCACGCCGGAGCAGGCGAAGATCGCCGAGGACGCGGGCGCCGTGGCCGTCATGGCCCTGGAGCGCGTCCCGGCCGACATCCGCAAGGACGGCGGCGTGGCCCGTATGTCCGACCCGGACATGATCGAGGGCATCATCAACGCCGTCTCCATCCCGGTGATGGCCAAGTCCCGCATCGGCCACTTCGTCGAGGCCCAGGTCCTGCAGTCCCTCGGCGTCGACTACATCGACGAGTCCGAGGTCCTCACCCCGGCCGACGAGGTCAACCACTCCGACAAGTGGGCCTTCACCACCCCCTTCGTCTGCGGTGCCACCAACCTGGGCGAGGCCCTGCGCCGCATCGCCGAGGGCGCCGCGATGATCCGCTCCAAGGGCGAGGCCGGCACCGGCAACGTCGTCGAGGCCGTCCGCCACCTGCGCCAGATCAAGAACGAGATCGCCAAGCTGCGCGGCTTCGACAACAACGAGCTGTACGCCGCCGCCAAGGAGCTGCGCGCCCCGTACGAGCTCGTCAAGGAGGTCGCCGAGCTCGGCAAGCTGCCGGTCGTGCTGTTCTCCGCCGGTGGCGTGGCCACCCCGGCCGACGCCGCCCTGATGCGTCAGCTCGGCGCCGAGGGCGTCTTCGTCGGCTCCGGCATCTTCAAGTCCGGCGACCCGGCCAAGCGCGCCGCCGCCATCGTGAAGGCCACCACCTTCTACGACGACCCGAAGATCATCGCGGACGCCTCCCGCAACCTGGGCGAGGCCATGGTCGGCATCAACTGCGACACCCTCCCCGAGACCGAGCGTTACGCCAACCGCGGCTGGTAATCACCCCATGACGAACGAAGCCCCTGTCATCGGCGTCCTGGCCCTCCAGGGCGACGTACGGGAGCACCTCATCGCCCTGGCCGCGGCCGACGCCGTGGCCAGGCCGGTCAGGCGCCCCGAGGAGCTCGCCGAGGTGGACGGCCTCGTCCTCCCCGGCGGCGAATCCACCACCATCTCCAAGCTGGCCGTCCTCTTCGGCGTGATGGAGCCCCTTCGCGCGCGCGTGCGGGCGGGCCTGCCCGTCTACGGCACCTGCGCCGGCATGATCATGCTCGCCGACAAGATCCTCGACCCGCGCTCGGGCCAGGAGACCATCGGCGGCATCGACATGATCGTGCGCCGCAACGCCTTCGGCCGCCAGAACGAGTCCTTCGAGGCCGCGCTCGACGTCAAGGGCATCGCGGGCGACCCCGTCGAGGGCGTCTTTATCCGCGCCCCCTGGGTCGAGTCCGTGGGCGCCGGCGCCGAGGTGCTCGCTGAGCACGACGGCCACATCGTCGCGGTCCGCCAGGGCAACGCGCTGGCCACGTCGTTCCACCCGGAACTGACCGGCGACCACCGCGTGCACTCGCTGTTCGTCGACATGGTGCGCGCGAACCGGGAAGCCGGATCCTTGTAGGATCTCTGGCGTTCGTTTATCTGGATGGGTTACGCGAAGGAGACAGGCAGATGTCCGGCCACTCTAAATGGGCCACGACGAAGCACAAGAAGGCCGTCATCGACGCCAAGCGCGGCAAGCTCTTCGCGAAGCTGATCAAGAACATCGAGGTCGCGGCCCGGATGGGCGGAGCGGACCCGGACGGCAACCCGACGCTGTACGACGCCATCCAGAAGGCGAAGAAGAGCTCGGTCCCGAACAAGAACATCGACTCCGCGGTCAAGCGCGGCGCCGGTCTCGAGGCCGGTGGCGCCGACTACGAGACGATCATGTACGAGGGCTACGGCCCGAACGGCGTCGCGGTGCTCATCGAGTGCCTCACCGACAACCGCAACCGCGCCGCCTCCGAGGTCCGCGTCGCCATGACCCGCAACGGCGGCTCCATGGCCGACCCGGGCTCGGTGTCGTACCTCTTCAACCGCAAGGGCGTCATCATCGTCCCCAAGGGCGAGCTGACCGAGGACGACGTCCTCGGCGCCGTCCTGGACGCCGGCGCCGAGGAGGTCAACGACCTCGGCGAGAACTTCGAGGTCATCAGCGAGGCCACCGACCTGGTCGCGGTCCGCACCGCCCTCCAGGAGGCCGGCATCGACTACGACTCCGCGGAGGCCAACTTCGTCCCGACCATGCAGGTCGAGCTGGACGAGGAGGGCGCCAAGAAGATCTTCAAGCTGATCGACGCGCTGGAGGACAGCGACGACGTGCAGAACGTCTTCGCCAACTTCGACGTCAGCGACGAGGTCATGGAGAAGGTCGACGCGTAACGGGCCGCGCGCGAACGGATTCAGGCGGGCCGGTGGGACACACCCCACCGGCCCGCCGCCGTTGTCAGTGGCACCCGATAGCCTGCACAAACAGGTGAGCGAAGCGGAGGGGGCACAGTGCGCGTACTCGGGGTGGACCCCGGACTGACCCGGTGCGGGGTGGGCGTGGTCGACGGCGTCGCCGGGCGACCGCTGACCATGCTCGGCGTGGGCGTCGTGCGCACCCCCGTCGACGCCGACCTCAGCCACCGCCTCCTCGCCGTCGAGCAGGGCCTGGAGACCTGGCTCGACGAGCACCGACCCGAATACGTCGCCGTGGAGCGCGTCTTCAGCCAGCACAACGTACGGACGGTGATGGGCACCGCCCAGGCCAGCGCCGTCGCCATGCTGTGCGCCGCCCGCCGCGGCATCCCCGTCGCCCTGCACACCCCCAGCGAGGTCAAGGCCGCCGTCACCGGCAGCGGCCGCGCCGACAAGGCACAGGTCGGCGCCATGGTCACCCGCCTGCTCCGGCTCGACGCCCCGCCCAAGCCGGCCGACGCCGCCGACGCCCTCGCGCTCGCCATCTGCCACATCTGGCGGGCCCCCGCGCAGAACCGACTCCAGCAGGCCGTCGCCCTGCACTCAGCCACAGCACCGAACAAGACAGTGAAGGGCCGTACGGCATGATCGCCTTCGTCAGCGGCACAGTGGCCGCACTCGCTCCGGACGCCGCGGTCGTCGAGGTCGGCGGCGTCGGCATGGCCGTCCAGTGCACGCCGAACACGCTGTCCACCCTCCGGCTCGGCCAGCCCGCCAAGCTGCACACCTCCCTGGTCGTCCGTGAGGACTCCCTCACCCTGTACGGCTTCGCCGACGACGACGAGCGCCAGGTCTTCGAACTGCTCCAGACCGCAAGCGGCGTCGGCCCGCGGCTCGCCCAGGCGATGCTCGCCGTGCACACCCCCGACGCCCTGCGCCGCGCGGTGGCCACGGGCGACGAGAAGGCCCTCACCGCCGTCCCCGGAATCGGCAAGAAGGGCGCCCAGAAGCTGCTCCTGGAACTGAAGGACCGCCTCGGCGAACCCGTCGGCGCCCCCGTGGTCGGCGCTCCGGTCACCCAGGGCTGGCGCGACCAGCTGCACGCCGCCCTGATCGGCCTGGGCTACGCCACCCGCGAGGCCGACGAGGCCGTGGCCGCCGTCACCCCGCAGGCCGAGGCCGCCGACGGCACACCCCAGGTCGGCCAGCTCCTCAAGGCCGCCCTCCAGACGCTGAACAGAGCGCGCTAGCCGAAGAGGCGCCACAGTGCGCCCGAGCCGCAGACAGCGACTGGGCGCGCGAGCCGAGGACGCCGACCACGGCACCCGAGCCGAGCGGCACCCGAACCGAGCGGCACCCGAGCCGAGCGGCACCCCGGCCGAGCGGCACCGCCCCCGGCACCGCGCCCCCACCGTCGTAGGACCATCGGACCCCGAACCCCGAGGCACACCACATGAACTGGGACGACACGACCGACGCCTCCGCCCCCGAGCGGCTGGTGGGCGCTGTCGCCGACCGCGAGGACCAGGCCGTCGAAGCCGCCCTGCGCCCCAAGGACCTGGGCGAGTTCATCGGCCAGGAGAAGGTCCGCGAACAGCTCGACCTCGTGCTGCGGGCCGCCCGCGCGCGCGGCGCCACCGCCGACCACGTCCTGCTCTCCGGTGCCCC
The DNA here is from genome assembly GCF_964272895.1 of Streptomyces sp. enrichment culture. Taxonomy (GTDB): domain Bacteria; phylum Actinomycetota; class Actinomycetes; order Streptomycetales; family Streptomycetaceae; genus Streptomyces. The sequence goes on along the minus strand of NZ_OZ186832.1, from coordinate 1,324,410 downwards.
CGGCCTCGGCAAGACCACCCTGTCGATGATCATCGCCGCCGAGATGGGCGCCCCCATCCGGATCACCTCGGGCCCGGCCATCCAGCACGCCGGCGACCTCGCGGCCATCCTCTCCTCCCTCCAGGAGGGCGAGGTGCTCTTCCTCGACGAGATCCACCGCATGTCCCGGCCCGCCGAAGAGATGCTGTACATGGCGATGGAGGACTTCCGGGTCGACGTGATCGTCGGCAAGGGCCCCGGCGCCACCGCCATCCCGCTCGAACTGCCGCCCTTCACCCTGGTCGGCGCCACCACCCGCGCGGGTCTGCTGCCGCCCCCGCTGCGCGACCGCTTCGGCTTCACCGCGCACATGGAGTTCTACGAACCCGCCGAGCTCCAGCGCGTCGTGCACCGCTCGGCGAGCCTCCTCGACGTCGAGATCGACACCGCCGGCGCCGCCGAGATCGCCGGCCGCTCCCGCGGCACGCCCCGTATCGCCAACCGACTGCTGCGCCGGGTGCGCGACTACGCCCAGGTCAAGGCCGACGGGGTGATCACCAGAGACATCGCCTCGGCGGCGCTGGCCGTCTACGAGGTCGACGCGCGCGGCCTCGACCGGCTCGACCGCGCCGTGCTCGAGGCCCTGCTGAAGCTGTTCGGCGGCGGCCCGGTCGGGCTGTCCACGCTCGCCGTGGCGGTGGGGGAGGAGCGTGAGACCGTCGAGGAGGTCGCCGAACCGTTCCTGGTCAGGGAGGGGCTGCTCGCCCGCACCCCCCGCGGCCGGGTCGCGACCCCCGCCGCCTGGGCCCACCTCGGCCTCACCCCGCCCCGCGCGGCGGGCGGGGGAAACGGACAACAGGACCTGTTCGGGACGTGACGGAGCGGGACGGACGCCCGCGGGACACGGATCGGCGCGGGATTCGCGACGTCAGGAACCCAGGTGCCATGCTGAGCGTTGTTCCATGCGCGCGGACTCGCTTAGACTCCGCCGATGCCGCCCGTGCCGGACGGCATGCATACCCCCAACCATCAGGCCGCACACCATCGCGGTCGTGTGAAGGAAGTTCCGACCCGTGAGTCTCGTGACCCTCCTCCCGTTCATCGTGCTCATCGGGGCCATGATCCTGATGACCCGGTCGGCCAAGAAGAAGCAGCAGCAGGCCATCGACATGCGGAACCAGATGCAGCCCGGTTCCGGCGTCCGCACCATCGGGGGCATGTACGCGACGGTCAAGGAGGTCAACGAGGACACGGTCCTCCTCGACGCCGGTCCGGGCGTCGAGCTCCTGTTCGCCAAGAACGCCATCGGTGCCGTCCTGTCCGACGACGAGTACAACCGCATCGTCCACGGCATCGAGCACGACCTGAAGTCCGACGTCGTCCCGGACGACGCCTCGTCCCTCACCGAGTCCGACGAGTCCGCCGGCTCTGCCGCCGCCTCCGACGAGACGCACGTCGACCTCGGCAAGAAGGACACGGACGAGGAGCCGTCCGCGGACGCCGCCGAGGTGAAGGCGGAAGAGCCGAAGAAGACCGACGGCGACTCCGACGCGAAGTAGCCCTGTCCCGGAGCGCGCGGCCCCGTACCGTGCGCCCCGGGACACGTGTCTCTCGTTCAGGGGATCCCGACACCATGTCATGGCCGCCCGCCCGCCGACCCGGCGCGAGGCGGCCCGAGAGGGAGTACGAGAAGGTGGCAGCACCTAAAAAGGGCCGGAACGCGAGCGCCCAGAGCAAGCCGGGGCGCTCGCTGGCCCTGATCCTGATCGCCATCGTGGCGCTCACCGGCGGCATGTTCGCCGCCGGGACCACGACCCCGCGCCTTGGTATCGATCTCGCCGGTGGCACGAGCATCACGCTTGAGGCGAGGAGCGACCAGGAATCCGCGATCAACAAGAAGAACATGGACACCGCGGTCGACATCATGAACCGCCGTGTCAACGGCCTGGGCGTGTCCGAGGCGGAGGTCCAGACCCAGGGCAACCGCCACATCATCGTCAACATCCCCAAGGGCACCAACTCCAAGCAGGCCCGCGAGCAGGTCGGCACCACCGCCAAGCTGTACTTCCGGCCCGTACTCCAGAGCGAGGTCTCCGGCGGCGCCGCGCCGACCCCGAGCGCGAGCCCCAGCGGCAGCCCGAGCGCCAGCCCCAGCGGCAGCGCCACCCCGAGCCCCTCCGCCTCCGCGAGCGGCACCGGGGAGGCGAGCCCGTCCGCGAGCGCCACCACGCAGGGCCGCGCCCTCACGGACGCCCTGAAGGCCGACCCCACGCCCTCGGCGAGCGGCTCGCCCTCCGGCTCCCCGAGCGCCACGCCGTCCCCCGACGGCGGCACCGCCGACCTCCAGGCCCAGTTCGCCGCGCTGAACTGCGCCGACCCCAAGCAGCGCGCCCAGGCCGGCAAGGGCGCCAAGCCCGAGGCCCCGACCGTCGCCTGCGGCCAGGACGGCGATGTGTGGACCAAGTTCGTGCTCGGCCCGGTCGCCGTCGACGGCACCGAGGTCAAGAAGGCCGAGGCGTCCCTCGACACGCAGAGCGGCCTCGGCTGGAAGGTCCTGATGGACTTCACCGGCAGCGGCGAGAAGAAGTTCGCCAAGATCACCGGTGAGCTGGCCACCAAGGCGTCTCCGCAGAACGAGTTCGCCATCGTCCTCGACGACAAGGTCGTCTCGCACCCGTACGTCCGCCAGGCCATCACCGGCGGCAACGCGGAGATCTCCGGCAACTTCCAGCAGCAGGACGCCGAGGAACTCGCCAACATGCTGTCCTACGGCGCGCTCCCGCTGTCCTTCAGGGAGGCCAGCGTCACCACCGTGACGGCCGCGCTCGGCACCGACCAGCTGCACGCCGGTCTCCTGGCCGGCGCCATCGGTCTCGGCCTGGTCGTGCTCTACCTGGTCGTGTACTACCGCGGCCTGTCGCTCGTCGCCATCGCCTCGCTGCTGGTCTCGGCGGCGCTCACCTACGTGATCATGTCGCTGCTCGGCCCGGCCATCGGCTTCGCGCTGAACCTGCCGGCCGTCTGCGGCGCCATCGTCGCCATCGGTATCACCGCGGACTCGTTCATCGTGTACTTCGAACGCATCCGGGACGAGATCCGCGAGGGCCGTTCGCTGCGCCCCGCCGTCGAGCGGGCCTGGCCGCGCGCCCGTCGCACCATCCTGGTCTCCGACTTCGTGTCCTTCCTGGCCGCCGCGGTGCTCTTCGTGGTCACGGTCGGCAAGGTCCAGGGCTTCGCGTTCACGCTGGGTCTGACCACGCTGCTCGACGTCGTGGTCGTCTTCTTCTTCACCAAGCCGCTGATGACGATCCTCGCCCGCGGGAAGTTCTTCGGAGGCGGTCACAAGTGGTCGGGCCTCGACCCGAAGAGCCTGGGTGCCAAGCCGCCGCTGCGCCGTACCCGTCGCCCCGTCACCGTCGACCCGAAGGAGGCGTGAGATGTCGAAGCTCGGCAACCTCGGCGCCCGACTGCACCGCGGTGAGGTCAGCTACGACTTCATCGGCCACCGCAAGCTCTGGTACGGCATCTCCGTCCTGATCACCATCACGGCCATCGTCGGCCTGGCGGTGCGCGGACTGAACATGGGCATCGACTTCCAGGGCGGTGCCATCTTCACCACCCCGAAGACCAGCGTCTCGGTCTCCCAGGCCGAGGAGTACGCCAACGAGGCGTCCGGCCACCACGCGGTCGTGCAGAAGCTCGGCAACGGCACGATGCGCATCCAGATCGCCGGCATGGACACCCAGCAGTCCGACCGGATCAAGGAAGAGCTCGCCAAGGACTTCAAGGTCGACTCCGAGAAGATCGCCGCCGACCTGGTCGGTCCGAGCTGGGGCGACCAGATCGCCAACAAGGCATGGCAGGGCCTGGCCGTCTTCATGGTCCTCGTGGTGATCTATCTGGCGATCGCGTTCGAATGGCGCATGGCCATCGCGGCGCTCGTCGCCCTGATCCACGACATCACCATCACCGTGGGCATCTACGCCCTGGTGGGCTTCGAGGTCACACCGGGCACGGTGATCGGTCTGCTGACGATCCTCGGTTACTCGCTCTACGACACGGTCGTCGTCTTCGACAGCCTCAAGGAGCAGACGAAGGACATCACCAAGCAGAGCCGCTGGACCTACAGCGACATCGCCAACCGGTCGATCAACGGCACGCTGGTGCGTTCGATCAACACCACGGTGGTGGCGCTGCTGCCGGTGGCCGGCCTGCTGTTCATCGGTGGCGGTGTGCTCGGCGCGGGCACGCTCAACGACATCTCGCTGTCGCTGTTCGTCGGCCTCGCGGCCGGTGCGTACTCCTCGATCTTCATCGCCACGCCGCTCGTCGCGGACCTCAAGGAACTTGAGCCGCAGATGAAGTCGCTGCGCAAGCGGGTGCTCGCCAAGCGCGCCCAGGGCGGGGACCAGGCCGAGCCGTCGCCCGCCGTCACCGACGAGGCGTACGACGAGGACGCCGCTCCGGCGGTCGTCGGCCCGCGCGACCAGTCCGCGCCGCGCAGCCGCAGCGGCCGCGGCCGGCCGTCGGGGAAGCGGCGATGACCGAGATCAGGGAGCTGCTGCTCAGCCGCATCCGGGAGGTGGCCGACTACCCCGAGCCGGGCGTGATGTTCAAGGACATCACCCCGCTGCTCGCGGACCCGGCCGCGTTCACCGCGCTCACCGACGCGTTCGCGGAGATCGTCGAGCGCACCGGTGCCACCAAGGTCGTCGGTCTGGAGGCGCGAGGCTTCATCCTCGGCGCCCCGGTCGCCGTCCGCGCGGGCGTCGGCTTCATCCCGGTGCGCAAGGCGGGCAAGCTCCCCGGCGCGACCCTCAGCCAGGCGTACGACCTGGAGTACGGCTCGGCCGAGATCGAGGTGCACGCCGAGGACCTCACCGCCGCCGACCGTGTCCTGGTCGTCGACGACGTCCTGGCCACCGGCGGCACCGCCGAGGCATCGCTCCAGCTGGTCCGGCGCGCCGGCGCCCAGGTCGCGGGCGTCGCCGTCCTGATGGAGCTCAGCTTCCTGGAGGGCCGCACCCGCCTGGCGGCGGCCCTGGACGGGGCACCGCTGGAAGCGCTGCTCACGGTCTGACCGGTTCACGGCGACGACGGGCGCCCCGGGCTCCGGCCCTGGGCGCCCGTTTCCGTTGCCGGGCGCCGGACACGAGGTTCCGCGCACCCTCAACGAGGTCTGCGCCCCCTGCGAGCCATGCGCCCCCCACGAGGTCTGCGCCCCCCGCGCCCCCCGCGAGGTCTGGCCCCCGCTACGAGGTCCGCGCACCCCTACGAGCTTCTGCACCCCGAGAAGACCCCGCTCAAGGGCGCGCCACTCCGACACAGCGTCATCCACCGCCCCCGTAACACCAGGTCACAGCGGTCCCAGCCCGCCCCGCAGGAAACCGGCGCCCGGCCGGGCCACCCCACCGGCACCGTCCGCACTTCGGCCTGAAGGCGATCCTGGAGCCCAGGCTCGCTACCATGGGGTTTCCGGAGCCTGACCGGGGGACCCGGAACGCGCACGAGGAGCCCTCTTGTCAGACGAGGCCCAGCACCTGACCGCCGCCAAGCCCGAGCGCGCCTCGGAGCAGCCGGCCCCGCCCGCGTCGCACGCGAAGAACGACACCCGCGGGACGGCGGAGCACGCCCAGTCCGCGCCCGCCGAACGCCCCGCGGAGCCCGCGCGCCCCAAGCCGGCCCCCGCGCCTCCCGCGCGCAGCGCCCCCGCGCCCACGCCCCCGATCCGCCCGACGGCCCCCCAGCCGCCCGCCCGCTCCGGCTCCTCCAACCGGGTCCGCGCCCGCCTCGCCCGCCTCGGCGTGCAGCGCGCCAACCCCTACAACCCGGTGCTGGAACCGCTGCTGCGGATAGTGCGCAGCAACGACCCCAAGATCGAGACGGCGACCCTGCGCCAGATCGAGAAGGCGTACCAGGTCGCCGAGCGCTGGCACCGCGGCCAGAAGCGCAAGAGCGGCGACCCGTACATCACCCACCCCCTCGCGGTGACCACGATCCTCGCCGAGCTCGGCATGGACCCGGCCACCCTGATGGCGGGCCTGCTGCACGACACCGTCGAGGACACCGAGTACGGCCTGGAAGATCTGCGCCGCGACTTCGGCGACGTGGTCGCCCTGCTCGTCGACGGCGTCACCAAGCTGGACAAGGTCAAGTTCGGCGAGGCCGCCCAGGCCGAGACCGTGCGCAAGATGGTCGTCGCCATGGCCAAGGACCCCCGCGTCCTGGTCATCAAGCTCGCCGACCGCCTGCACAACATGCGCACCATGCGCTACCTCAAGCGCGAGAAGCAGGAGAAGAAGGCGCGCGAGACCCTGGAGATCTACGCGCCGCTCGCCCACCGCCTGGGCATGAACACCATCAAGTGGGAGCTGGAGGACCTCGCCTTCGCGATCCTCTACCCCAAGATGTACGACGAGATCGTCCGCCTGGTCGCCGAGCGCGCCCCCAAGCGCGACGAGTACCTGGCCATAGTGACCGACGAGGTCCAGCAGGACCTGCGCGCGGCCCGTATCAAGGCGACGGTCACCGGCCGCCCGAAGCACTACTACAGCGTCTACCAGAAGATGATCGTCCGCGGCCGTGACTTCGCGGAGATCTACGACCTGGTGGGCATCCGCGTCCTCGTGGACACCGTCCGCGACTGCTACGCGGCCCTCGGCACCGTGCACGCGCGCTGGAACCCGGTCCCCGGCCGGTTCAAGGACTACATCGCGATGCCGAAGTTCAACATGTACCAGTCGCTGCACACCACGGTCATCGGCCCCAACGGCAAGCCGGTCGAGCTCCAGATCCGCACGTTCGACATGCACCGCCGCGCCGAGTACGGCATCGCCGCGCACTGGAAGTACAAGCAGGAGGCCGTCGCCGGGGCGTCGAAGGTGCGCACGGACGCGCCGAAGTCGTCCGGCAAGGACAAGGACGCCATCAACGACATGGCGTGGCTCAGGCAGCTCCTCGACTGGCAGAAGGAGACCGAGGACCCCAGCGAGTTCCTGGAGTCGCTGCGCTTCGACCTCTCCCGCAACGAGGTCTTCGTCTTCACCCCCAAGGGCGACGTCATAGCACTCCCCGCCGGCGCCACCCCGGTGGACTTCGCCTACGCCGTCCACACCGAGGTCGGCCACCGCACCATAGGAGCCCGGGTCAACGGCCGTCTGGTGCCGCTGGAGTCCACGCTGGACAACGGCGACCTGGTGGAGGTGTTCACCTCCAAGGCCGCGGGCGCCGGACCGTCCCGTGACTGGCTGGGCTTCGTCAAGTCGCCCCGCGCCCGCAACAAGATCCGCGCCTGGTTCTCCAAGGAGCGCCGCGACGAGGCCATCGAGCAGGGCAAGGACGCCATCGTCCGCGCGATGCGCAAGCAGAACCTGCCGATCCAGCGCATCCTCACCGGCGACTCGCTCGTCACGCTCGCCCACGAGATGCGCTACTCGGACATCTCCGCCCTGTACGCGGCGATCGGCGAGGGCCATGTCTCCGCGCAGCACATCGTGCAGAAGCTCGTCCAGGCATTCGGCGGCGAGGAGGCGGCCACCGAGGAGATCGACGAGAGCGTGCCGCCCAGCCGTGGGCGCGGCCGCAAGCGCCGCTCCAGCGCGGATCCGGGTGTGGTCGTCAAGGGCGTCGACGACGTGTGGGTCAAGCTGGCCCGCTGCTGTACGCCTGTCCCCGGCGACCCGATCATCGGCTTCGTCACCCGCGGTAGTGGCGTATCGGTTCACCGCAGCGACTGCGTCAACGTGGAGTCACTGTCCCGCGAGCCCGAGCGCATCCTCGACGTCGAGTGGGCCCCCACCCAGTCCTCGGTGTTCCTGGTCGCCATCCAGGTCGAGGCCCTGGACCGCTCCCGGCTCCTCTCCGACGTCACCCGCGTCCTGTCCGACCAGCACGTCAACATCCTCTCCGCGGCCGTCCAGACCTCCCGCGACCGCGTGGCCACCTCCCGCTTCACCTTCGAGATGGGCGACCCCAAGCACCTGGGCCACGTCCTGAAGGCCGTACGCGGCGTGGAGGGCGTCTACGACGTGTACCGCGTGACCTCCGCCCGCAGCCGCTCGTAGCAGCGGAGCGGTACGGACCCGAACGCTCCGCGGCCGCCGCACGGACACGAAGAAGGGGCTCCCCTCGGGGAGCCCCTTCACTCATGCGGCGGACGTCAGCCGCCGAACTCCTGCAGACCCTTCAGCGCCTGGTCCAGCAGCGCCTGGCGGCCCTGAAGCTCCTTCTCCAGCTTGTCGGCGCGGGCGTTGTTGCCCTGGGCGCGCGCCTGCTCGATCTGGCCCTTCAGCTTGTCCACGGCGGCCTGCAACTGACCGGTCAGACCCTCGGCACGCGCGCGTGCCTCCGGGTTCGTCCGGCGCCACTCGGCCTCCTCGGCCTCCTGGATGGCCCGCTCGACCGCGTGCATGCGGCCCTCGACCTTCGGCCGGGCGTCCCGCGGCACATGGCCGATGGCCTCCCAGCGCTCGTTGATCGCACGGAACGCGGCCCGCGCCGCCTTCAGATCCGTGACCGGGAGGATCTTCTCGGCCTCCTCGGCCAGCTCCTCCTTCAGCTTGAGGTTCTCCGCCTGCTCCGCGTCCCGCTCGGCGAACACCGAGCCGCGGGCGGCGAAGAACACGTCCTGGGCACCGCGGAAGCGGTTCCACAGGTCGTCCTCGTGCTCGCGCTGGGCACGGCCGGCGGCCTTCCACTCGGCCATCAGCTCGCGGTAGCGCGCGGCCGTCGGACCCCAGTCCGTGGAGCCGGACAGCGCCTCGGCCTCCGCGACCAGCCGCTCCTTGGTCTTACGGGCCTCCTCGCGCTGCGCGTCCAGCTGCGCGAAGTGGGCCTTGCGACGCTTGGAGAACGCCGACCGGGCGTGCGAGAAGCGGTGCCACAGCTCGTCGTCCGACTTGCGGTCGAGCCGGGGCAGCCCCTTCCACGTGTCCACCAGGGCCCGCAGCCGCTCACCGGCCGCCCGCCACTGGTCCGACTGCGCCAGCTGCTCGGCCTCGGCGACCAGCGCCTCCTTGGCCTGGCGGGCCTCGTCGGCCTGCTTCGCACGCTGCGCCTTGCGCTCCTCGCGCCGCTTGTCGACCAGCTCCGCGAGCTTGTCCAGCCGGGTCCGCAGGGCGTCCAGATCGCCGACCGCGTGGTGCGCGTCCACCTGCTCGCGCAGATGGCCGATGGCGGTGTGGGCGTCCTTCGCGGACAGGTCGGTGGTCTTCACTCGCTTCTCGAGGAGGCCGATCTCGACAACCAGGCCCTCGTACTTGCGCTCGAAGTAGGCCAGCGCCTCGTCAGGGGAGCCGGCCTGCCAGGAACCGACGACCTTCTCGCCGTCGGCCGTACGCACGTACACGGTCCCCGTCTCGTCGACGCGGCCCCACGGGTCGCTGCTCACAGCGCCTCCTCCACATGATGCCTGCGGGGGGCCTCAGCTCCCCCGGGCATCGTCCACAGTTTCGTCACGGCCAACATAGGCGACCGGCGGGGCGCCTGTCCGCATCCCGCGCGACCGAAGTTCCGCAGATGAGGGTCAGGATTCGGTGACCGTCGCCTTGTCGATCACCACGGTCGCGTTCGGCGTGCCGTCACCGCCGCCCGTGTTCTCGCCCGCCGCCGCGATCTTCTTCAGGACCGTCATGCCGTCCTTCGACACGGTACCGAACGGGGTGTAGCTGGGCGGCAGCTTACTGTCCTGGTAGACGAGGAAGAACTGGCTGCCGCCGGAGTGCGGCTGACCGGTATTCGCCATCGCCACCGTGCCCGCCGGGTACACGCCGCCCTTGAGGCGCTTGTCCTTCAGGTTCTCGTCCGGGATGGTGTAGCCCGGTCCGCCGCTGCCGCTGCCCGTCGGGTCGCCGCACTGGAGCACGAAGATGCCGTTGGTGGTGAGCCGGTGGCACTTGGTGTGGTCGAAGTAGCCCTTGCCCGCCAGGAAACTGAACGAGTTCACGGTGTGCGGAGCGGCCGCCGCGTCCAGCGCGATGTCGATGTCACCGCAGGTCGTCGCGAGCTTCATCGTGTACTTCGCCGACTTGTCGATGGTGACCGCCGGCTCCTTCTTCCAGGTCTGCGTCTTGACCTTGCCCGCGGCCGGCTTGTCGCAGGGGTCCTTCACCGCGCTGGGCGTCGGGTCCGCGGTCGCGCCCGCGTTCGCCTTGTCGTCCTTGTCGTCCTTCAGGGCCCCGGTCGTGTACAGCGCCAGGCTGCCCACCAGGACCACGCCGAGCACCGAGGCGATCACCGAGTTGCGGACCTTCGCTTTCCGCCGTGCCTCGGTGCGCCGCTGCTGCTGCCGCAAGAACTTCTCCCGGGCGAGCTGCCGCCGCCGCTGTTCCTGGGTGACCACCGGGTTCTCTCCTCGTACGTCCGTCTGTGTGTGCCCCGTACCGTATATGGGTTCGCTGTGGAATCGGCAGCGCCGGTAGGCTCTGACCTCAGGCGCAGCCCATGCGCAAGCCGCCCGAACCGACACAAACGAAGGACGAACGTGCTCATTGCGGGGTTCCCCGCCGGGGCCTGGGGGACGAACTGCTACCTCGTCGCCCCCGCCGCCGGTGAGGAGTGCGTGATCATCGACCCGGGCCACCAGGCGGCCCCTGGAGTCGAGGAAGCACTCAAGAAGCATCGGCTCAAGCCCGTCGCCGTCGTCCTCACCCACGGCCACATCGACCATGTGGCCTCGGTCGTCCCGGTCTGCGGAGCGCACGACGTACCGGCCTGGATCCACCCCGAGGACCGGTACATGATGAGCGACCCCGAGAAGGCGCTCGGCCGGTCCATCGGCATGCCGCTGATGGGCGAGCTGACCGTGGGGGAGCCGGACGACGTCAAGGAACTGACCGACGGCGCAAGGCTGGAGCTGGCCGGTCTGGAGCTGACCGTGTCGCACGCGCCCGGCCATACCAAGGGGTCGGTGACCTTCGGCATGCCCGAGGCGGCGGACATCCCGCCGATCCTGTTCTCGGGCGACCTGCTGTTCGCCGGCTCCATCGGACGCACCGACCTGCCCGGCGGTGACATGGCCGAGATGCTCGACTCGCTGGCCCGCGTGTGCCTGCCGCTCGACGACTCGACCGTGGTGCTGTCCGGCCACGGCCCCCAGACGACCATCGGCCAGGAGCGCGCCACCAACCCGTATCTGCGGAAGGTGGCCACCGGCCAGGGAGCGGGTGCCGACACCCCTCCCCGACGAGGAATGTGACGAGAGACCTTCCGTGAGCACCTTCAAGGCCCCCAAGGGCACCTACGACCTTCTGCCGCCGGACAGCGCCAAGTTCCTGGCGGTCCGCGAGGCCATCGCCGCCCCGCTGCGCAACTCCGGCTACGGCTACATCGAGACGCCCGGCTTCGAGAACGTCGAGCTCTTCGCGCGCGGCGTCGGTGAGTCCACCGACATCGTCACCAAGGAGATGTACGCCTTCGAGACCAAGGGCGGCGACAAGCTGGCCCTGCGCCCCGAGGGCACCGCGTCCGTGCTGCGCGCCGCCCTGGAGGCCAACCTGCACAAGGCGGGCAACCTCCCGGTCAAGCTCTGGTACTCCGGCTCGTACTACCGCTACGAGCGCCCCCAGAAGGGCCGCTACCGGCACTTCTCCCAGGTCGGCGCCGAGGCGATCGGCGCGGAGGACCCGGCCCTGGACGCCGAGCTGATCATCCTGGCCGACCAGGCGTACCGCTCGCTGGGCCTGAGCGACTTCCGCATCCTGCTCAACAGCCTGGGCGACAAGGAGTGCCGCCCCGTCTACCGGGCCGCCCTCCAGGAGTTCCTGCGCGGCCTCGACCTCGACGAGGACACCCTGCGCCGCGCCGAGATCAACCCGCTGCGCGTCCTGGACGACAAGCGCGAGTCGGTCCAGAAGCAGCTCGGCGACGCCCCGCTGCTGCGCGACTACCTGTGCGACGCCTGCAAGGCGTACCACGAGGAGGTCCGCGAGCTGATCACGGCCGCCGGTGTCGCCTTCGAGGACGACCCGAAGCTGGTCCGCGGCCTGGACTACTACACCCGCACGACCTTCGAGTTCGTCCACGACGGTCTGGGCTCCCAGTCCGCGGTGGGCGGCGGCGGCCGCTACGACGGCCTGTCGGAGATGATCGGCGGCCCCGCCCTGCCGTCCGTCGGCTGGGCCCTCGGCGTCGACCGCACGGTCCTCGCCCTGGAGGCCGAGGGCGTCGAGCTCGCGCTGCCCGCGTCCACCAGCGTCTTCGCCGTCCCGCTCGGCGAGGAGGCCCGCCGGGTGCTGTTCGCGAAGGTGACCGAGCTGCGCAAGCTGGGCGTCGCGGCGGACTTCTCCTACGGCGGCAAGGGCCTGAAGGCGGCGATGAAGGCGGCCAACCGCTCCGGCGCGGGCTATGCCCTGGTCGCCGGCGAGCGCGACCTCGCCGAGGGCGTCGTCCAGCTCAAGGACATGCAGTCCGGCGAGCAGACGGCGATCGCCCTCGACCGGATCGTCGCCGAGCTCCAGCAGCGGCTCGGCTGAACCACGCGCGCGTGGAGGGGCGTCCGGCTGCCGGGCGCCCCTTCCGCGTTCCCGCACGCCTGTCCGGAACCGAACGCTCCCGGCTGAACCGACGTACATCCTTATGGTGAGCGAACGGTGCGCTTACGCCCGTGTGCGGCACAATGTGCCGTGCCCGAAGATGTTCCACGTCTCAAGTGACGGAATCGGTGTGATGAGCAGGACGACAGTGCAGGACGTCTCCACCGAGCCCGAGCCCCGCCCGGCCGCCGCGGAGCCGCGCACGGTCGGCGGCAGCCGGGGCCTCGCCCTGCTGCTCGTGATCACGGGCGCGGCGGGCCTGCTGGCCGCCTGGGTCATCACGCTCGACAAGTTCAAGATCCTTGAGGCGAAGGCCCGGGGCGAGACGTTCACGCCGAGCTGCAGCCTGAACCCGATCATCTCCTGCGGCAATGTGATGGAGAGCGACCAGGCGTCCGTCTTCGGCTTCCCGAACCCGATGCTCGGCCTCGTCGCCTACGGCATCGTCATCTGCGTCGGCATGAGCCTGCTCGCCCGCGCCCGCTTCCCGCGCTGGTACTGGCTGACCTTCAACGCGGGCACCCTCTTCGGCGTCGGCTTCTGCACCTGGCTGATGGTCCAGTCGCTGTACGAGATCAACGCGCTGTGCCTGTGGTGCTCGCTGGCCTGGGTCGCCACGATCGTCATGTTCTGGTACGTGACCTCGTTCAACGTCCGCAACGGCTTCCTGCCCGCCCCCGCCGGCCTGAGGACGTTCCTCGCCGAGTTCACCTGGGCGCTGCCGGTCACCCACATCGGCATCATCGCCATGCTGATCCTCACCCGCTGGGGCAGCCAGCTCTGGGCCTGAGCCGGGGGCGTTGTCAGTGGGGTGATTTAGGGTTTCAGCGTGGAGCCCGATCTGTTCACCGCCGCAGCCGAAGAGCGCCAGGAGAAGGACCCGACGAGCAGTCCCCTGGCGGTCCGCATGCGCCCGCGCACCCTCGACGAGGTGGTGGGCCAGCAGCACCTGCTCAAGCCCGGCTCCCCGCTGCGCCGACTGGTCGGCGAGGGCGCCGGGGGACCGGCCGGACCCTCCTCGGTGATCCTGTGGGGCCCGCCCGGCACCGGCAAGACCACGCTGGCCTATGTCGTCTCCAAGGCCACCAACAAGCGCTTCGTGGAGCTGTCCGCGATCACCGCCGGCGTCAAGGAGGTCCGCGCGGTCATCGACGGCGCCCGCCGCGCCACCGGGGGCTACGGCAAGGAGACCGTCCTCTTCCTCGACGAGATCCACCGCTTCAGCAAGGCCCAGCAGGACTCCCTCCTGCCCGCCGTCGAGAACCGCTGGGTCACCCTGATCGCCGCGACCACCGAGAACCCGTACTTCTCGGTGATCTCCCCCCTGCTGTCCCGCTCCCTGCTGCTCACCCTGGAGCCGCTGACCGACGACGACGTGCGCGGCCTGCTCCGGCGCGCCCTCACCGACGAGCGCGGCCTGAGGAGCGCCGTCACGCTCCCCGAGGAGTCCGAGGACCACCTCCTGCGCATCGCCGGCGGCGACGCCCGCCGCGCCCTGACCGCCCTGGAGGCGGCCGCCGGGGCCGCCCTGGACAAGGGCGAGGGGGAGATCTCCCTGACCACGCTGGAGGAGACGGTCGACCGCGCGGCGGTGAAGTACGACCGCGACGGCGACCAGCACTACGACGTGGCCAGCGCCCTGATCAAGTCCATCCGCGGCTCCGACGTGGACGCGGCCCTGCACTACCTGGCCCGGATGATCGAGGCCGGCGAGGACCCCCGCTTCATCGCCCGCCGCCTGATGATCTCCGCCAGCGAGGACATCGGCCTCGCCGACCCGAACGCCCTGCCCATCGCGGTGGCCGCGGCCCAGGCCGTCGCCATGATCGGTTTCCCCGAGGCCGCCCTCACCCTCAGCCACGCCACCATCGCCCTCGCCCTCGCCCCCAAGTCCAACTCCGCCACCACCGCGATCGGCGCCGCCCTGGACGACGTCCGCAAGGGACTGGCCGGACCCGTGCCGCCGCATCTGCGGGACGGGCACTACAAGGGCGCGGCCAAGCTGGGGCACGCCCAGGGGTACGTGTATCCGCACGACCTCGCCGAGGGCATCGCCGAGCAGCAGTACGCGCCGGACGCCCTCAAGGACCGCGAGTACTACACCCCGACCCGGCACGGGGCGGAGGCGCGGTACGCGGACGCGGTGGAGTGGACCCGCAAGCACCTCGGTCGCAGAGGGTCGTGAGAAGCCTGTAGACTGCTCCGAAGTGCTGTGTCCCGTGCTGTCAGAGCGGGACGGTCAGCCGGAACCCCCAGCGGGTTCCAGGAGCGTCGCGCACCGTCGAACGGTGTCGCGGGCAGCCCACCACCACCTCGTCGCAGGACGGGACCGGTCGGTGGGCCACTCGCGTGCTGCACGTATGTGCCCAGACCAGGGGAGCGGCTGCCCGGCAGGTCCACGGACCTCAAGGGTTTCCCCGGCTGCGGATGCGACCTCCCACGACTCTGACAAGCCGAATCAAGGAAATGAGAGACAGTGGCGAACCAGTCCCGCCCCAAGGTCAAGAAGTCGCGTGCCCTCGGCATCGCGCTGACCCCGAAGGCCGTCAAGTACTTCGAGGCCCGTCCGTACCCGCCGGGTGAGCACGGCCGCGGCCGCAAGCAGAACTCGGACTACAAGGTCCGTCTGCTGGAGAAGCAGCGTCTGCGCGCTCAGTACGACATCTCCGAGCGCCAGCTGGTCCGCGCCTACGAGCGTGCGTCCAAGGTCCAGGGCAAGACCGGTGAGGCCCTGATCGTCGAGCTCGAGCGCCGTCTCGACGCGCTGGTCCTGCGTTCGGGCATCGCCCGCACGATCTACCAGGCCCGCCAGATGGTCGTCCACGGCCACATCGAGGTCAACGGCCAGAAGGTCGACAAGCCGTCCTTCCGCGTCCGTCCCGACGACGTGGTCCAGGTCCGCGAGCGCAGCCGCGAGAAGACCCTCTTCACGATCGCCCGTGAGGGTGGCTTCGCCCCCGACGGCGAGACCCCGCGCTACCTCCAGGTGAACCTCCGCGCCCTGGCCTTCCGCCTGGACCGTGAGCCGAACCGCAAGGAGATCCCGGTGATCTGCGACGAGCAGCTCGTCGTCGAGTACTACGCCCGCTGATCCCAGCAGGCCGCGTACCACCAGCGGTACCTCAGCCCGTCGTCTCCCCGCCCCCGCGGGTGGGGGAGGCGGCGGGCTTCCGCGTCTCCGCCGCCGCATCGCCAGCGCCCCGCGGCGACGGCACCGGCCCCGGCGAGCCCGCCGAGGCCGCCCGCGCGGACCTGGACGCCGCCCCGCCCAGCGCCCGCGCCACCGCCGCACGCCGGTCCAGCAGCCCGCCGAGCCGTACGCACTCCTCGTACCGCTCGTCGCCCAGCGCCTCACGCGCCGCCGCCTCGCACAGCTCGTGCGGCTGGTTGTAGTAGGCGGAGCCGAACAGCGGCAGTCCCACCGACGGCCACATCGCGGCCGCCGCGCCCTGCAGGACCGCGGCCTCCGCCGCATCGCCCTCCGCGGCCGTCACCAGCGCCAGCAGCTCCACCACCAGCACCGAACCCAGCAGATCGTTGAAACCGTCGGCGGCGGTCAGGCAGTCGGTCAGCAGACTCCGGGCACGTGCCGGATCGCCGTCGCCCCAGGCCGCGTAGGCCAGTACATACAGCGCGTAGGAACGGGCCCAGCGCTCCCCGTGGTCCTCGCACACCCGGCGCACGTCCTCGCTGAGCCGGATCGCGTCCGGCAGATCGCCCTGGAAGGCGCGGGCCATGGCCAGCTCCACCTGGCCCATCAGCACCTGGCTGTTGAGCTCGCCGATCTGCTGATAGCGCTCCAGCGCCGACCGCAGCAGCGTTTCTGCGCGCGGCATGTCGTCCGTGACCAGCGCCAGACAGCCGCTCCGGTGCTCGGCGTAGGCCGCCGCCGTCGCGTTGCCCAGGCGCTCGGCCTCCTCCCGGCACTCGTGCAGCGCCGCCAGCGCGGCCACCGCGTCGCCCTGGAGGATCGCCACATAACCGAGCACCCACAGGGCCTTCAGCCGCGACTGCTCATGGGAGGGCTCCTCGGCCGGCGGCAGCTCCACACTGCGCTCCAGCCAGCGCCGCCCCTCCGACAGCCGGCCGCAGCCCGCCCAGCAGAACCACAGCGCGCCCGCCAGATACTGGCCCAGATGCGCCTCGTCCGGGTCGGACAGGCTGTACTCCAGGGCGATCCGCAGATTCGGCAGCTCCGCCTCCACCCGGGCGGCCACCTCGCGCTGCCGGGGCGAGAACCAGTCCAGCTCGCACCAGGTCGCCAGCCCCAGATACCAGTCCCGGTGCCGGCGCCGCAGCCGCTCCGCGTCCCCCATCGCCTCCAGCCACTCGGCGCCGTACGCGCCGACGGTGTCGAGCATCCGGTAGCGCACCCCGGCCGGCGTCTCCTCACGGGCCACGACGGACTGGGCCAGCAGCGCGGACAACACGTCCAGGACGTCGTCGGCGGGCAGCCCGTCCCCGCTGCACACGTACTCCACCGCCTCCAGGTCGAACTGCCCGGCGAACACCGACAGCCGCGACCACAGCAGCCGCTCCTGCGCAGTGCACAGCTCATGGCTCCAGCCGATCGCCGTGCGCAGCGTCTGATGGCGCGGCAGGGCGTCCCGGCCGCCGCCGGTCAGCAGCCGGAACCGGTCGTCGAGCCGGTCCAGGAGCTGGGGCAGCGACAGCGCCGACAGCCGGCCCGCCGCCAGCTCCACCGCCAGCGGGATGCCGTCCAGGCGGCGGCACAGCTCGCGCTCGCGCACCCCGTGCTCCAGGGCGACACCCTGGGCCGCGGCGCGCTCCACGAGCAGGTCCACCGCGTCGTCCGTGCCGAGCGGCGCCAGCGGGAACAGCCGCTCACCGGACACCGCGAGCGGCCGGCGCCCCACGGCCAGCACCCGCAGCCCCGGCGCGCGCCGCAGCAGCTCGCCCACCAGGGCGGCACAGGGCTCCACCAGATGCTCGAACCCGTCGAGCACGAGCAGCAGCTCCCGGTCCGCGAGCTGGGCCAGCAGGGTCTCGCGCGGCAGCCGGGTGGTGTGGTCCGTCAGCCGCAGCGCCTCCACGACCGCGTACTCCACGAACTCCGGATCGCGCACCGCGGCCAGCTCCACCCGCCACACCCCGTGCCGGGGCCGCCGCCGCGCCGCCGCGTGCGCCGCGAGCCGCGACTTGCCGACCCCGCCGCCCCCGGTCACCGTCACCAGCCGGGAGCGGTCCAGCGCGGCCGCCAGCCCGTCGAGCTCGGCGGTCCGGCCCACGAACACGTCCAGCTCCGCGGGCAGATTGCCCGGTCCGA
Organism: Streptomyces sp. enrichment culture; assembly: GCF_964272895.1. GTDB lineage: Bacteria > Actinomycetota > Actinomycetes > Streptomycetales > Streptomycetaceae > Streptomyces. The sequence goes on along the minus strand of NZ_OZ186832.1, from coordinate 1,306,614 downwards.
GGTCGTCCCCGCCCTGTTCCACTCGCATGGGACACGGAGCGTACTGAAGCGTAATCACTCCGTACAACCGTGCCCCGGTGTTCCGGTTCCGGCGGAGCCCTAATCGGGTACGGTGCGGTGCCCCCGGCGCGATAGGCTCGGTGGACGACTTGTTCGACGTTCAGGCACGTTTCAGGGAGCGGGTGCGCACAGTGTCCGGTGGAGAGGTGGCCGGGATCCTGGTGGCCGTCTTCTGGGCGATCCTGGTCTCCTTCCTCGCGGTGGCTCTCGCGAGGCTGGCCCAGACGCTCAGGGCGACGACCAAGCTGGTCGCGGACGTGACCGACCAGGCCGTCCCACTGCTGGCCGACGCGACCGCCGCGGTGCGCTCCGCGCAGACGCAGATCGACCGGGTCGACGCGATCGCCTCCGACGTCCAGGAGGTCACGTCGAACGCGTCCGCGCTGTCGACGACCGTCGCCTCCACCTTCGGCGGCCCCCTGGTCAAGGTCGCCGCCTTCGGCTACGGCGTGCGCCGGGCCCTCGGCGGCCGCAAGGACGATGCGCCCGCCCCGGCGCCCCGCCGTACGGTGATCGTGGGCCGCACGGTGCCCGGCGCCCGGCGGGACAAGCGGAAGAAGGGCTGACGGAAGCGATGTTCCGCCGTACGTTCTGGTTCAGCACGGGCGTCGCCGCCGGTGTGTGGGCCACCACCAAGGTCAACCGCAAGCTGAAGCAGCTGACCCCCGAACACCTCGCCGTCACCGCGACGAACAAGGCGATCGAGGCGGGTCACCGCCTCAAGGACCGTGCCGTGGAGTTCGCCCTCGACGTCCGCGACAACATGGCCCAGCGGGAGGCCGAACTCGGGGAGGCCCTCGGCATCCACGAGGAACCCGGAGTCCACGACGGCCCCGGACTCACCGCATCCCGGCGGCACGCCGCCATCGAGAACCGCAGCAATCCGAAGTACATCGAATCCACGGTGTACTGGAACAACACGAACGACCGGAATGAGGACCACTGATGGAGTCGGCTGAGATCCGCCGCCGCTGGCTGAGCTTCTTCGAGGAGCGCGGGCACACCGTCGTCCCTTCGGCGTCGCTCATCGCGGACGACCCGACTCTGCTCCTGGTCAACGCGGGCATGGTGCCCTTCAAGCCGTACTTCCTCGGTGAGGTCACCCCGCCCGCGCCTCGCGCCACCAGTGTGCAGAAGTGCGTACGCACGCCGGACATCGAAGAGGTCGGCAAGACCACCCGGCACGGCACGTTCTTCCAGATGTGCGGCAACTTCTCCTTCGGCGACTACTTCAAGGAAGGCGCCATCAAGCTCGCCTGGGAGCTGCTCACCACGCCCCAGGACAAGGGCGGTTACGGCCTCGACCCCGAGCGGCTGTGGATCACCGTCTACCAGGACGACGACGAGGCCGAGCAGATCTGGCACGAGGTCGTGGGCGTGCCCAAGGAGCGCATCCAGCGCCTGGGCAAGAAGGACAACTTCTGGTCCATGGGCGTCCCCGGCCCGTGCGGCCCGTGCTCCGAGATCAACTACGACCGCGGCCCCGAGTTCGGCGTCGAGGGCGGTCCGGCCGTCAACGACGAGCGGTACGTGGAGATCTGGAACCTGGTCTTCATGCAGTACGAGCGCGGCGAGGGCACCTCGAAGGAGGACTTCGAGATCCTCGGCGACCTGCCGAGCAAGAACATCGACACCGGCCTCGGCCTGGAGCGACTCGCCATGATTCTGCAGGGTGTGCAGAACATGTACGAGATCGACACCTCGATGGCCGTCATCGACAAGGCCACCGAGCTGACCGGCGTCCGCTACGGCCAGAACAAGACCTCCGACGTCTCGCTGCGCGTGGTCACCGACCACATCCGCACGGCCGTGATGCTCATCGGCGACGGCGTCACCCCCGGCAACGAGGGCCGCGGCTACGTCCTGCGCCGCATCATGCGCCGCGCCATCCGCAACATGCGGCTGCTGGGCGCCACCGGCCCGGTCGTCAAGGACCTGATCGACGTCGTGATCGGCATGATGGGCCAGCAGTACCCCGAGCTGATCACCGACCGCGAGCGCATCGAGAAGGTCGCCCTCGCCGAGGAGGCCGCCTTCCTCAAGACGCTGAAGGCCGGCACCAACATCCTCGACACCGCCGTCACCGAGACCAAGCAGGCCGGCTCCACCGTCCTGTCGGGCGACAAGGCGTTCCTGCTCCACGACACCTGGGGCTTCCCGATCGACCTCACCCTGGAGATGGCCGCCGAGCAGGGCCTGACCGTGGACGAGGACGGCTTCCGCCGCCTGATGAAGGAGCAGCGGGAGCGCGCCAAGGCCGACGCCCAGGCCAAGAAGACCGGCCACGCCGACCTCGGTGCCTACCGCGAGATCGCCGACACCGCCGGCGAGACCGACTTCATCGGCTACACCGACACCGAGGGCGAGTCCACCATCGTCGGCATCCTCGTCGACGGCGTCTCCTCCCCGGCCGCCACCGAGGGCGACGAGGTCGAGATCGTCCTGGACCGCACCCCGTTCTACGCCGAGGGCGGCGGCCAGATCGGCGACACCGGCCGGATCAAGGCCGACTCCGGTGCCGTGATCGAGATCCGCGACTGCCAGAAGCCGGTCCCGGGCGTCTACGTCCACAAGGGCGTCGTCCAGGTCGGCGAGGTCACCGTCGGCGCCAAGGCCCACGCCTCCATCGACGCCCGCCGCCGGCACGCCATCGCCCGCGCCCACTCGGCCACCCACCTCACCCACCAGGCCCTGCGCGACGCCCTCGGCCCGACGGCCGCCCAGGCCGGTTCCGAGAACCAGCCCGGCCGCTTCCGCTTCGACTTCGGCTCCCCGTCCGCCGTACCGACGGCCGTGATGACCGACGTCGAGCAGAAGATCAACGAGGTGCTCTCCCGCGACCTGTCGGTGCACGCCGAGGTCATGGGCATCGAGGAGGCCAAGAAGCAGGGCGCCATCGCCGAGTTCGGCGAGAAGTACGGCGAGCGGGTGCGTGTGGTGACCATCGGCGACTTCTCCAAGGAGCTGTGCGGCGGCACCCATGTGCACAACACCTCCCAGCTGGGCCTGGTGAAGCTGCTCGGCGAGTCCTCCATCGGCTCCGGTGTGCGCCGTATCGAGGCCCTGGTCGGCGTGGACGCCTACAACTTCCTCGCCCGTGAGCACACGGTCGTCAACCAGCTCACCGAGCTGCTGAAGGGACGCCCGGAGGAGCTGCCGGAGAAGGTCTCCGCGATGCTCGGCAAGCTGAAGGACGCCGAGAAGGAGATCGAGAAGTTCCGCGCCGAGAAGGTGCTCCAGGCCGCCGCCGGTCTCGCCGAGTCCGCCAAGGACGTGCGCGGCATCGCCGTGGTCACCGGGCAGGTCCCGGACGGCACCACGCCGGACGACCTGCGCAAGCTGGTCCTCGACGTGCGCGGCCGCATCCAGGGCGGACGGGCCGCCGTGGTCGCCCTGTTCACCGTCAACAACGGCAAGCCGCTGACGGTCATCGCCACCAACGAGGCCGCCCGCGAGCGCGGTCTGAAGGCCGGTGACCTGGTCCGCACGGCCGCCAAGACCCTCGGTGGCGGCGGTGGCGGCAAGCCGGACGTCGCCCAGGGCGGCGGCCAGAACCCGGCCGCCGTCGGCGAGGCCGTGGAGGCCGTCGAGCGCCTGGTCGCGGAGACGGCCAAGTAATGCGCAGAGGACGTCGTCTCGCCATCGACGTCGGGGACGCCCGGATCGGGGTCGCCTCGTGCGACCCCGACGGGATCCTCGCCACACCGGTGGAGACCGTCCCCGGCCGGGACGTCCCCGCAGCTCAGCGCCGGCTGAAGCAGCTCGTCGAGGAGTACGAGCCGATCGAGGTCGTCGTCGGACTCCCTCGCTCCCTCAAGGGGGGCGAGGGCCCCGCCGCGGTCAAGGTGCGCGGCTTCGCCCAGGAACTGGCACGCATGATCGCGCCGGTTCCGGTGAGGCTCGTCGATGAGCGGATGACGACCGTGACGGCCGGTCAGGGGCTGCGCGCCTCGGGTGTGAAGTCCAAGAAGGGCCGTTCCGTCATCGATCAGGCGGCCGCTGTGATCATCCTTCAGCAGGCCCTCGAATCCGAACGGGTGTCAGGTAAAGCTCCCGGCGAGGGCGTCGAAGTGGTCATCTGATCGCGATACGGTAACGTTCCGCGCGATGCGGCGGCGTTCGAACAGCCACCGCACAACTAGAGGCGGAACGGAACCGGGCCCCCCGAGCCCCGCGCCCGTCGTCTCGCGGCTCTAGGGGATCGATGACTGAGTATGGCCGGGGCCCAGGCTCCGAACCGTGGCATCCGCAGGACCCGTTGTACGGGGACGGCGGATGGGAAGGGCAGCAGGCCGCCCAGACGGGCCATCACTCTGCCTACGGCGGCCAGCAGCAGCACTACCCGCAGCAGCCGCAGCAGCCCTACGACGAGTGGGGCACCGGCCACGGCGGCTACGGCCAGTCGCAGCAGCAGTACCAGCAGGAGTACGGCACCGCCCAGCCGTCGTACGACAACAGCGGCTGGGCCACGGGCACCCAGCAGCACGTCCCCTACCCCGGCGACCCGGCCGACCCCTACGGCCAGCAGACCGCGGCCTACGGCGACCAGCAGCCCGACTTCTACCAGACGCCGGACGCCTACCCGCCGCCCGAGCCGCCCTCCCGGCGGCGCCCCGAGCCCGAGCCGAGCACCGACTGGGACCCAGGCGCCGACCAGGGCGAGGGCGACTTCTTCGCGGACGGGAACGACGCCGACGACGAGGCCCCCGAGCCGGGGGACCGGCGCGGACGCGGTGAGCGGCGGGGCCGCGGCGGCGGCAAGGGCAGGAAGAGCCGCAACGGCATCGCCTGCCTGGTGGTCGCCCTCGTCTTCGGCGGCGGTCTGGCCGGTGTCAGCTACTTCGGGTACCAGTTCTACCAGGATCGTTTCGGCACGGCTCCGGACTACGCGGGGGACGGCACCGGCGAAGTGGTCACCGTGCAGATCCCCAAGGGCGCGCTCGGCTACGAGATCGGCCGGCGGCTGAAGGAGGCCGGCGTCGTCAAGAGCGTCGACGCTTTCGTCTCCGCCCAGTCCCAGAACCCCGACGGCGACACCATCCAGGCCGGTGCCTATCTGCTCAGGAAGCGGATGTCCGCCGAGAGCGCCGTCGAGATGATGCTCGACCCCAAGAGCCAGAACAACGTGATGGTCAGGCCCGGCGAGCGCAACGCCAGCGTCTACAAGGCCATCGACGAGAAGCTGGGGCTCGCCGCGGGCACCACGAAGAAGGCGTCCGAGACCAAGCTGGCCAGCCTCGGGCTGCCGGAGTGGGCCAACGACGACCAGGACATCAAGGACCCGCTGGAGGGCTTCCTGCACCCCGGCACCTACCCCGCCGCCAAGGGCATGAAGCCGGAGTCCGTCCTGAAGGACATGGTCGGCCGCGCGGCCAAGGAGTACGAGGAACTGGACCTCGGGGCGAAGGCGAAGGCGCTGGACCTGGAGAACCCGCTGGACGTCATCACGGTGGCGAGCCTGGTCCAGGCCGAGGGCAAGACGGAGGACGACTACCGCAAGATGGCGGAGGTCGTCTACAACCGCCTCAAGCCCACGAACACGGAGACCAACCAGAAGCTCCAGTTCGACTCGACCTACAACTACCTGATGAACGAGAGCAACATCCACATCGGGAACGACGAGGTCAACTCCAACCCGGACCCGTACAACACGTACAAGTACCCGGGTCTGCCGCCCGGCCCGATCGGCAACCCCGGCGAAGAGGCACTGCGGGCGACGCTGAACCCCACGGACGACGGCTGGCTCTACTTCGTGGCGACCGACGGCATGCAGAACACCGAGTTCGCCAAGACGTACGCCGAGCACAAGAGGCTCCAGGACAAATTCAATGCCAACACCGGAAACTGACGCCCGCCGGGCCGCCGTGCTCGGCTCGCCCATCGCCCACTCCCTCTCCCCGGTGCTGCACCGCGCCGCCTACGAGGAGCTGGGGCTCACCCACTGGTCCTACGACCGGTTCGAGGTGGACGAGGCGGCGCTGCCCGGGTTCCTGCAAGGGCTCGGCCCGGAGTGGGCGGGGCTGTCGCTGACCATGCCGCTGAAGCGGGCGGTCATCCCGCTGCTCGACGAGATCAGCGACACCGCGCGCTCGGTCGAGGCGGTCAACACCGTGGTCTTCACCGAGGACGGCCGCCGGGTCGGCGACAACACCGACATCCCCGGCATGGTCGCCGCCCTGCGCGAGCACGGCATCGACAAGGTCGAGACCGCCGCGATCCTCGGCGCGGGGGCCACCGCCTCCTCCGCGCTGGCCGCGCTGTCGCGCATCTGCACCGGCGAGATCGCCGTCTACGTCCGCAGCGAGGCCCGCGCCGCCGAGATGCGCGAGTGGGCCGAGCGGCTGGAGGCGGACGTCCGCGTCGCCGACTGGGCCGACGCCGAGCGGGCCCTGCGCGCCCCGCTGGTCGTCGCGACCACCCCGGCCGGCGCCACCGACGCCCTCGCCGCGCACCTGCCCGAGCGCCCCGCGGCCCTCTTCGACGTCCTCTACGACCCGTGGCCCACCCAGCTCGCCGCCCGCTGGTCGGCGTACGGCGGGGCCGTGGTCAGCGGCCTCGACCTGCTGGTGCACCAGGCGGTGCTCCAGGTCGAGCAGATGACCGGCCGCGCTCCCGCGCCGCTGGCGGCGATGCGGTCGGCGGGCGAGCGCAGCCTGGCGAGCGGCACGGTCTGACGGAGTCCTGGTCAGTCCTGGCCGGGGCTTCCGGCCCGCCTTCCCGCCGACGCTCCGGCCGCCTTCCGGTCACCCTCCGTCCGCCCTCCGCCCGCCTTCCGTCCGTCTGATGGACCGGCGGCCGGGACAAGGGCGCGGACGTGGGAGGATCGGAGGTGGCGGGCCCAGGGCCGCGCACCGGGTTCCGCCGTCGCCGTACGCGCGCACACGCGTACGCAGGGCAGCAGTACCGGGGCGCGAGCATGGAGGAGCACCGTTGAGCAGGTTGCGCTGGCTGACCGCGGGGGAGTCGCACGGTCCCGCACTGGTGGCGACGCTGGAGGGCCTTCCCGCCGGCGTGCCGGTCACGACGGAGATGGTGGCGGATCACCTGGCCCGGCGCCGGCTCGGTTACGGCCGTGGTGCGCGGATGAAGTTCGAGCGGGACGAGGTCACCTTTCTCGGTGGTGTCCGGCACGGCCTGACCCTCGGCTCTCCGGTCGCGGTCATGGTGGGCAACACCGAGTGGCCGAAGTGGGAGAAGGTCATGGCGGCCGACCCGGTGGATCCGGGCGAGCTCGCCGAACTGGCCCGTAACGCCCCGCTGACCCGGCCGCGTCCGGGCCATGCGGACCTGGCGGGCATGCAGAAGTACGGCTTCGACGAGGCCCGTCCGATCCTGGAGCGTGCCTCCGCCCGTGAGACCGCGGCCCGTGTCGCGCTGGGGGCGGTCGCGCGCTCGTACCTGAAGGAGACGGCCGGCATCGAGATCGTCTCGCATGTGGTCGAGCTGTGCTCGGTGAGGGCCCCGCAGGGTGTCTACCCGACGCCTGCCGACGTGGAGAAGCTGGACGCCGACCCGCTGCGCTGCCTGGACGCCGACGCGTCGAAGGCGATGGTGGCCGAGGTCGACCAGGCGCACAAGGACGGTGACACCCTCGGTGGTGTGGTCGAGGTCCTGGCCTACGGCGTGCCGGTCGGTCTCGGCTCCCATGTGCACTGGGACCGCAAGCTGGACGCGCGGCTGGCCGGTGCGCTCATGGGCATCCAGGCCATCAAGGGCGTGGAGATCGGTGACGGTTTCGAGCTGGCCCGTGTCCCCGGTTCCAAGGCGCACGACGAGATCGTGAAGACGCCCGAGGGTATCCGGCGTGTCTCCGGCCGCGCGGGTGGCACGGAGGGCGGCCTGTCCACCGGTGAGCTGCTGCGGGTGCGGGCGGCGATGAAGCCGATCGCGACGGTGCCGCGGGCGCTGAAGACCATCGATGTCACCACGGGGGAGCCCGCGCAGGCCCATCACCAGCGCTCCGACGTCTCCGCGGTGCCGGCGGCCGGCATCGTCGCCGAGGCGATGGTCGCGCTCGTCCTCGCGGACGCGGTCGCGGAGAAGTTCGGCGGTGACAGCGTGGCCGAGACACGGCGCAACGTCACCTCGTACCTCGACAACCTGCACATCCGATGAGCGGTCCGCTTCTCGTCCTGGTCGGCCCGATGGGCGTGGGCAAGTCCACCGTCGGGCAGCTGCTCGCCGAGCGCCTGGGGGTCGGCTACCGGGACACCGACGACGACATCCTCGCCGCCGAGGGCCGCGCCATCTCCGACATCTTCGTCGAGGAGGGCGAGCCCGCCTTCCGCGCGCTGGAGAAGCAGGCCGTGGCCCGGGCGCTGGCCGAGCACGAGGGTGTCCTCGCGCTCGGCGGCGGCGCGGTCCTCGACGCGGACACGCGCGCGCTGCTGGCCGGCCGCCCGGTCGTCTATCTCTCCATGGACGTGGAGGAGGCGGTGCGGCGCACCGGCCTGAACGTGGCCCGCCCGCTGCTCGCGGTCAACCCGCGCAAGCAGTGGCGCGAGCTGATGGAGGCCCGGCGGCATCTGTACGAGGAGGTCGCGACGGCGGTGGTCGCGACCGATGGCCGTACGCCCGAAGAGGTCGTGCAAGCAGCCCTTGACGCACTGGAGTTGAAGGAAGCATGAGCGAGTCGGTGACGCGGATCCACGTCGGCGGCGACGCCCCCTACGACGTGCTGGTGGGCCGTCAGCTGCTCGGTGAGCTCGCCGGGCTGATCGGCGAGAAGGCCAAGCGTGTCGCGGTCGTCCACCCCGAGGCGCTGGCCGAGACCGGGGACGCGCTGCGCGCCGACCTGGCCGAGCAGGGCTACGAGGCCGTCGCCATCCAGGTGCCCAACGCCGAGGAGGCCAAGACCGCCGAGGTCGCCGCCTACTGCTGGAAGGCGCTCGGCCAGTCCGGGTTCACCCGCACCGACGTCATCGTCGGCGTGGGCGGCGGCGCCACCACCGACCTGGCAGGCTTCGTCGCGGCGACCTGGCTGCGCGGGGTGCGCTGGATCGCCGTACCGACGACCGTGCTGGCGATGGTCGACGCGGCCGTCGGCGGCAAGACCGGCATCAACACCGCCGAGGGCAAGAACCTCGTCGGCGCCTTCCACCCGCCGGCCGGCGTGCTGTGCGACCTGGCGGCGCTGGACTCCCTGCCGGTCAACGACTACGTCTCCGGGCTCGCGGAGATCATCAAGGCCGGCTTCATCGCCGACCCGGTGATCCTGGACCTGATCGAGGCCGACCCGGAGGGCGCCCGCACGCCCGCGGGCCCGCACACCGCCGAGCTGATCGAGCGGTCCATCAAGGTCAAGGCGGACGTCGTCGCCTCGGACCTGAAGGAGTCGGGCCTCAGGGAGATCCTGAACTACGGTCACACGCTCGCCCACGCCATCGAGAAGAACGAGCGCTACAAGTGGCGCCACGGCGCCGCGGTCGCCGTCGGCATGCACTTCGCCGCCGAACTGGGCCGCCTGGCGGGCCGCCTGGACGACGCCACGGCCGACCGCCACCGCACGATCCTGGAGTCGGTCGGTCTGCCGCTGCACTACCGCTACGACCAGTGGCCCAAGCTGCTGGAGACCATGAAGGTCGACAAGAAGTCCCGCGGTGACCTGCTGCGCTTCATCGTCCTGGACGGTCTGGCCAAGCCCACCGTGCTGGAGGGCCCCGATCCGGCCGTGCTGCTCGCCGCGTACGGCGAAGTGGGCCAGTAAGCACCGTCCGCCCGATTCGCCGGGCGATCCGGGCACTTGGGACCGCCCCCGGCCGTTCACCAAACGGCGGCCGGGGGCGGTACCGTTCGGTAGGGAGCGGGCCCGCCCCGCCGCCACCGCCCATTTGCCTGTACGAGACGGAGTGGCACCGGATGCAGCACGCAGTGGGGTCTCCGCTGCCGCCGCCCCACCAGCCGGGGCACGGACCGGCCGTCGGCTGGTCACCGGCCGCACAACACCAGGGTCAGCACCACCCGGTCCCCCCACCGCCCCCCGCCCCCGGCTTCAGCGCGCCGCCCCCGGCGCAGATGCCCCCGGCCCCGCCCCCGGTCGACACCACCGGCCATGTCACGCTGCCGCCCGGCGGACCGGTGCCGGCGCCCGGCCCGCCGCCGCCCGCGGCCACCGCGCCGGACCCGCTGACCACCACCATGGCGGTCCTGCTGATCGGGCCCGCGGGCGCCGGCAAGACCTCCGTCGCCAAGTACTGGGCCGACCACCGCCGGGTGCCCACCGCCCACATCAGCCTCGACGACGTCCGCGAGTGGGTCCGCTCCGGCTTCGCCGACCCGCAGTCCGGCTGGAACGACAACTCCGAGGCGCAGTACCGCCTGGCCCGCCGCACCTGCGGCTTCGCCGCGCGCAACTTCCTGGCCAACGGCATCTCCTGCATCCTCGACGACGCGGTCTTCCCCGACCGACCGGTCGTCGGGCTCGGCGGCTGGAAGCGGCATGTCGGCCCCGGTCTGCTGCCCGTCGTCCTGCTGCCGGGCCTGGAGATCGTCCTGGAGCGCAACGCCGAGCGGTCCGGGAACCGCAGGCTCTCCGACGAGGAGGTCGCCCGTATCCACGGCCGGATGGCCGGCTGGTACGGCTCGGGGCTGCCGATCATCGACAACTCCCAGCTCGATGTCCCCGGCACGGCACGGGTGCTGGACGAGGTGCTGGCCAGGGCGATCGCGAGTCCGCCCAAGTGGTGAGCCGTGGCTCGCCCACGGATGGCGCTCCCGACCGGCGACTTCCGGCCACCGCTCGTACGCTCGGTTCATGTCAGAGGTACACGCAGCCCGCCGAACGCGGCTGAGGGAGCGCTGCACCGCGAGCGGAAGCGCGGCGGCCCTGGTCTCCCGCCCCGCCAATGTGCGGTACCTCGCGGGCGCGGCCCCGCAGGGTGCCGTCCTCCTCCTCGGAAAACGCGAGGACCTCCTCGTCTGCACCGGCCCCCCGGAGGACCGCCCCACCGACGGCCGCCCCGACGAGGCCCTGCGTGTCCATGTCCTCCCCGGCCCCGCGGGCGACCCCGCCGTCGCCGCCGCGGATCTCGCGGGGGCCCAGGGCGCCGACTCCCTCGCCGTCGAGGAACACCACCTCACCGTCGCCCGGCATCGCGCGATCGGCTCGGTCGCGCCGCAGCTCAGGCTGGCCGACCTGGGAGGCGCGGTCGAACAGCTGAGGGTGGTCAAGGACGAGGAGGAGATCTCCTGTCTGCGCATCGGCGCGGAGATCGCCGACCAGGCGCTCGGTGAACTGCTGGAGTCCATCCTGGTCGGCCGCACCGAACGCCACCTCGCCCTGGAGCTGGAGCGCCGCCTGGTCGACCACGGCGCCGACGGCCCCGCCTTCCCGACCTCGGTGGCCACCGGCCCCAACGCCGGGCGCCGCGCCCACCGGCCCACCGACCGGCGGGTGGAGGAGGGCGACTTCCTCTCCGTCTGCCTGGGCGCCACCTACCGCGGCTACCGCTGCGAGATCGGCCGCACCTTCGTCATCGGCACCACCCCCGCCGACTGGCAGATCGAGCTGTACGACCTGGTCTTCGCCGCCCAGCGGGCCGGACGGGAGAGCCTGGTGCCCGGTGCGGCCTACCGCGATGTGGACCGCGCGGCCCGCCACGTACTGGACTCCGCGGGCTATGCGCAGGGCCTCGCACCGCTCACCGGCCACGGCGTCGGACTCGAAATCGACGAGGACCCTCAGTTGACCCCCGCGGCCATGGGTAAACTGGACGCTTGCGTGCCGGTCACCGTCGAACCGGGGGTCCACCTCCCGGGCCGGGGCGGCGTCCGGATCGATGACACGCTCGTCGTCCGCCCCGAGGCGGACGGCGGACCCGAGCTACTCACCATTACGACCAAGGAGCTGCTCGCGCTATAGGTGCGTGCCCCGGGGTCGTCCACGTCAGTCCAGGAGATTCCGCAACCGTGGCTTCCACGAACGACCTCAAGAACGGCATGGTGCTCAAGCTCGAAGGCGGCCAGCTCTGGTCCGTCGTCGAGTTCCAGCACGTCAAGCCCGGCAAGGGCCCGGCCTTCGTGCGCACCAAGCTCAAGAACGTGCTCTCCGGCAAGGTCGTCGACAAGACCTTCAACGCCGGCGTCAAGGTCGAGACGGCCACTGTCGACAAGCGCGACATGCAGTTCTCGTACATGGACGGCGAGTACTTCGTCTTCATGGACATGGAGACCTACGACCAGCTGCACATCGACCGCAAGACGGTCGGTGACGCCGCCAACTTCCTCATCGAGGGCTTCACCGCCACCGTCGCCCAGCACGAGGGCGAGGTGCTCTTCGTCGAGCTGCCGGCCGCCGTCGAGCTGACGATCGCGGAGACCGAGCCGGGCGTCCAGGGCGACCGCTCCACCGGTGGCACCAAGCCCGCCACGCTGGAGACCGGCCACCAGATCCAGGTGCCGCTCTTCATCACCACCGGTGAGAAGATCAAGGTCGACACCCGTACCAGCGACTACCTCGGCCGGGTGAACAGCTAACCGTGGCTGCCCGCAACACGGCCCGCAAGCGCGCCTTCCAGATCCTCTTCGAGGGCGACCAGCGCGGTGCCGACGTCGTCACGGTCCTCGCGGACTGGGTCCGGCACGCGCGGAGTGACACCCGTCAGCCTCCGGTCAGCGAGTACACCATGCAGCTGGTCGAGGGGTACGCCGAGCACGCCCAGCGCATCGACGAGCTGATCTCGCAGTACGCCGTCGGCTGGACGCTGGACCGGATGCCGGTCGTCGACCGCAACATTCTGCGTCTCGGGGCGTACGAGCTGATCTGGGTCGACGAGACGCCGGACGCGGTGGTGCTGGACGAGATGGTGCAGCTGGCGAAGGAGTTCTCGACGGACGAGTCGCCTTCGTTCGTGAACGGTCTGCTGGGCCGTCTGAAGGAACTCAAGCCGCAGCTTCGTCGCGCGTAAGCGCATCGGCAACAGGGGCGCCGGGGAACTCCGGCGGCCGCGGTTCGTCCGTGGCCTGCCGCGCGGTTCCCCGCGCCCCTTCGGCGTGTCACGGCCCGACGCGTCGACAGCGCACAGCAGGAAAAACGCCGCCGGGGTGGCGGGAGCCGTACAGCTCCCGCCACCCCGGCGTTACGTTTCTGCTCCAGCCGCTGAGCGGTCAGGCATCCTCGTGGGATACCGCGCGGCGGGCGTCCGCGTCCAGGACACCCCAGCTGATCAGCTGCTCTGTGAGGACGGAGGGGGACTGGTCGTAGATGACGGCGAGGGTGCGCAGGTCGTCCTGGCGGATCGAGAGCACCTTGCCGTTGTAGTCACCGCGCTGGGACTGGATCGTCGCCGCGTAGCGCTGGAGGGGGCCCGCCTTCTCGGCCGGCACGGTGGCCAGCCGCTCCAGGTCCAGGACCAGCTTCGGCGGGGGCTCGGCGGCGCCGCCCGGGGTCGTGCCCGGAAGCAGCTCCTGCACCGGCACGCCGTAGAAATCCGCCAGCTCGGCGAGGCGCTGCACGGTCACGGCACGGTCGCCGCGCTCGTACGAACCGACCACGACGGCCTTCCAGCGCCCCTGGGACTTCTCCTCCACACCGTGGAGGGAAAGGCCCTGCTGGGTGCGGATGGCCCGGAGCTTGGCCCCGAGCTGTTTGGCGTATTCGCTGGACATATAGCTCCCCGGCACTGGGTCGACGCGGCCGGCTTGGTTTCCGTGCCGCGCGGCTGGTAACTCACTGTGAGGTTACGCAGCGTTACTCTGCCGCGTCAAGCCGAATGGTCCGCACCGACTCTTCCGTGGAAGTCGGGGGCCATTGGGCCAAGGGGGTGAACCGAGGCGGTCCCCGGGGCCTGGTACGGTGGATGGCGCAATCCCGACGTCCTTTAAGGTCCGTCCCGTGAGGCGGAGAAGGAGGTCCGTTTCGTATGGACAAGCACCAGGATGCGCAAGCGTCCGATGCGCGGCCCGTTCTCGAAGGCCCCGACATCGCGCGGGTACTGACCCGCATCGCCCACGAGATCGTCGAGCGCGCCAAGGGCGCCGACGACGTGGTGCTCCTCGGCATTCCGACCCGAGGCGTCTTCCTCGCCCAGCGGCTCGCCGCCAAGCTCCGTCAGATCACCGAGCGCGAGATCCCGGTCGGCTCGCTGGACATCACCATGTACCGCGACGACCTGCGCATGCACCCGCCGCGTGCGCTGGCCCGCACCGAGATCCCCGGTGACGGCCTGGACGGCAAACTGGTCGTCCTCGTCGACGACGTGCTCTTCTCCGGCCGCACCATCCGCGCCGCCCTCGACGCCCTGAACGACATCGGGCGCCCCCGCGCGGTGCAGCTCGCGGTCCTCGTCGACCGCGGCCACCGCGAACTGCCCATCCGCGCCGACTACGTCGGCAAGAACCTCCCCACGTCGCTGCGGGAGACGGTCAAGGTCCAGCTCGCCGAGGAGGACGGTCGCGACACCGTGCTGCTCGGTGTGAAGCCGGCCGCCCAGTAGCAGCTCAGGCCCAGGGCGCGCTTCGGCGTGCCCGCAGGTGCCCCGGTCTGCCCTGCTGCGCCCTCTGGGGGATCCCCCAGACCCCCGGATCCCGATCACTGCCTTACGGAGCCTGACAGATGCAGCGTCATCTCATCTCGGCCGCCGACCTCACCCGCGACGACGCCGTGCTCATCCTCGACACCGCCGAGGAGATGGCCCGGGTCGCCGACCGGCCGATCAAGAAACTGCCGACCCTGCGCGGCCGCACCGTCGTGAACCTCTTCTTCGAGGACTCCACGCGCACGCGTATCTCCTTCGAGGCCGCCGAGAAGCGGCTGTCGGCGGACGTCATCAACTTCAGCGCCAAGGGCTCCAGCGTGTCCAAGGGCGAGTCCCTGAAGGACACCGCCCAGACCCTGGAGGCCATGGGCGTCGACGCCGTCGTCATCCGGCACGGCGCCTCCGGAGCCCCGTACCGCCTGGCCACCTCCGGCTGGATCGACGCCCATGTCATCAACGCCGGTGACGGCACCCACCAGCACCCCACCCAGGCCCTGCTGGACGCCTTCACCATGCGCCGCCGCCTGGTCGGCCGGGACGCCGGCCTCGGCAAGGACCTCTCCGGGCGGCGCATCACGATCGTCGGCGACGTCCTGCACAGCCGGGTCGCCCGCTCCAACGTCGACCTGCTGCACACGCTCGGCGCCGAGGTCACCCTGGTCGCGCCGCCCACCCTGGTGCCGGTCGGCGTCGAGACCTGGCCCTGCGAGGTGTCGTACGACCTCGACTCCACGCTGCCCAAGTCCGACGCCGTGATGATGCTGCGGGTGCAGCGCGAGCGGATGAACGCCGCGTTCTTCCCGACCGAGCGCGAGTACTCCCGCCGGTACGGCCTGGACGGCGACCGGATGGCGCGGCTGCCCGAGCACGCCATCGTGATGCACCCCGGCCCCATGGTCCGCGGCATGGAGATCACCGCCGAGGTCGCCGACTCCGACCGCTGCACGGTCGTCGAACAGGTCGCCAACGGCGTCTCCATCCGCATGGCCGTCCTGTACCTGCTGCTGGGCGGCAACGAGCCCGCCGTCACCCACGCCCGTACCGCTGAGGAGAAGTAAGACATGAGCAAGACCCTGATCCGTGGTGCGAAGGTGCTCGGCGGTGAGCCGCAGGACGTGCTGATCGACGGCGAGATCATCGCCGAGGTGGGCCGGAACCTGTCCGCCGAGGACGCCGTGGTCGTCGAGGCGGACGGCCGGGTGCTGCTGCCGGGCCTGGTCGACCTGCACACCCATCTGCGCGAGCCGGGCCGCGAGGACTCCGAGACCGTCCTGACCGGCACCCGCGCCGCCGCCTCCGGCGGCTACACCGCCGTGTTCGCCATGGCCAACACCTTCCCCGTCGCCGACACCGCCGGCGTGGTCGAGCAGGTCTACCGGCTCGGCCAGGAGCACGGCTACTGCGATGTGCAGCCCATCGGCGCCGTCACCGTCGGCCTGGAGGGCAAGAAGCTCGCCGAGCTCGGCGCGATGCACGAGTCGGCCGCCGGGGTCACCGTCTTCTCCGACGACGGCAAGTGCGTGGACGACGCGGTGATCATGCGGCGGGCGCTGGAGTACGTGAAGGCGTTCGGCGGGGTCGTCGCCCAGCACGCGCAGGAGCCGCGGCTGACCGAGGGCGCCCAGATGAACGAGGGCGTCGTCTCCGCCGAACTGGGGCTGGGCGGCTGGCCGGCCGTCGCCGAGGAGTCGATCATCGCCCGCGATGTGCTGCTCGCCGAGCACGTCGGCTCGCGGGTGCACATCTGCCATCTGTCGACCGCCGGGTCCGTCGAGATCGTCCGCTGGGCCAAGTCCCGCGGCATCGACGTCACCGCCGAGGTCACCCCGCACCACCTGCTCCTGACCGACGAGATGGTGCGGACGTACAACCCGGTCTACAAGGTCAACCCGCCGCTGCGCACCGAGCGTGACGTCATGGCCCTGCGGGAGGCGCTCGCCGACGGCACGATCGACATCGTCGCCACCGACCACGCCCCGCACCCGCACGAGGACAAGGACTGCGAGTGGGCCGCCGCCGCCATGGGCATGGTCGGCCTGGAGACCGCGTTGTCAGTGGTCCAGGCGACCATGGTGGAGACGGGCCTGCTGGACTGGGCCGGGGTCGCCGACCGGATGTCCTTCAAGCCTGCCGAGATCGGGCAGGCGAAGGGCCACGGACGCCCCGTCTCGGCTGGTGAGCCCGCCAACCTCACGCTCGTCGACACGGCATACCGTGGCCTGGTGGACCCCGCGGGCTTCGCCTCGCGCAGCCGCAACACCCCGTACGAGGGGCGTGAGCTGCCGGGCCGTGTGACGCACACGTGGCTCCGGGGCAAGGCCACCCTCGTCGACGGGAAGCTC
Source organism: Streptomyces sp. enrichment culture (assembly GCF_964272895.1). GTDB lineage: Bacteria > Actinomycetota > Actinomycetes > Streptomycetales > Streptomycetaceae > Streptomyces. Next base: position 1,289,738 of record NZ_OZ186832.1, on the reverse strand, counting down.
ACGTGACCTCTGTACTCCTGCTGGCCGCCGAGAAGGAATCGGCGCAAGTGACCGACTGGGCCGCCCGCATCGGCTGGATCGTCGGACTCGCCCTCTTCGTCGCGCTGGTCTACTGGCTGATGCGCGAGGGCTGGAAGTGGCGCGGCACGCTCCAGAGCGACCTGCCGGAGCTGCCCAGCGCGCCCGAATCGCCGGGCGAGGCGAAACTGACCATGAGCGGCCGCTACCACGGCTCCACCACCGCGGGGCAGTGGCTCGACCGCATCGTGGCGCACGGCCTGGGCACCCGCAGCCGGGTCGAGCTCACCCTGACGGACCAGGGACTGGACGTCGTACGCCCCGGAGCGACCGACTTCTTCGTCCCGGTCGGGGCCCTGCGCGAGGCCCGGCTCGACAAGGGCATCGCCGGCAAGGTCCTCACCGAGGGCGGACTGCTCGTGGTGACCTGGGCGCACGGCGACAGGCTGCTCGACTCCGGCTTCCGCTCCGACCGCGCGGCGGAGCACGGCGAGTGGGTCGCCGCCATCAACTCCATGATCGAAACCAACAGCACGGAAGGCGCCGAACGATGACGACCTCCACCAGGGGAACCGAGAAAGTTCCCGCCGTACTCGTCCTGGAGGACGGCCGGATCTTCCGCGGCCGCGCCTACGGGGCCGTGGGGGCGACCTTCGGCGAGGCCGTGTTCTCCACCGGCATGACCGGCTACCAGGAGACCCTCACCGACCCCTCGTACCACCGCCAGGTCGTCGTGATGACCGCCCCGCACGTGGGCAACACCGGCGTCAACGACGAGGACCCCGAGTCGAAGCGCATCTGGGTCGCCGGTTACGTCGTGCGCGACCCCGCGCGCGTGCCCTCCAACTGGCGGTCCCGGCGCTCGCTGGACGAGGAGCTGCGCGCGCAGGGCGTCGTCGGCATCTCCGGCATCGACACTCGCGCCCTCACCCGCCACCTGCGCGAGCGCGGCGCCATGCGCGTCGGCATCTTCTCCGGCAACGCCCTGCCCGACGAGGGCACCATGCTCGCCGAGGTCCGCCAGGCCCCCGAGATGAAGGGCGCGGACCTGTCGGCGGAGGTCGCCACCACCGAGCCGTACGTCGTCCCCGCGATCGGCGAGAAGAAGTTCACCGTCGCCGCCGTCGACCTCGGCATCAAGGGCATGACCCCGCACCGCATGGCCGAGCGCGGCATCGAGGTGCATGTGCTGCCCGCCACGGCGACCGCCGAGGACGTGTACGCCGTGAACCCGGACGGCGTGTTCTTCTCCAACGGCCCGGGCGACCCGGCCACCGCCGACCACCCGGTCTCCGTGATGCAGGCCGTCCTGGAGCGGGGCACCCCGCTGTTCGGCATCTGCTTCGGCAACCAGATCCTCGGCCGCGCGCTCGGCTTCGGCACCTACAAGCTGAAGTACGGCCACCGCGGCATCAACCAGCCGGTGCAGGACCGCACGACCGGCAAGGTCGAGGTCACCGCGCACAACCACGGCTTCGCCGTCGACGCCCCGCTCGACCAGGCGACCGACACCCCCTACGGCCGCGTCGAGGTCTCCCACGTCTGCCTTAACGACAACGTGGTGGAGGGGCTCCAGCTCCTCGACAAGCCGGCTTTCAGCGTCCAGTACCACCCCGAAGCGGCCGCCGGTCCCCACGACGCCGCCTACCTGTTCGACCGCTTCGTGAAGCTCATGGAGGGCCAGCGTGCCTAAGCGCACCGATATCCAGTCCGTCCTGGTCATCGGCTCCGGCCCGATCGTCATCGGCCAGGCCGCCGAGTTCGACTACTCCGGCACCCAGGCGTGCCGGGTCCTGAAGTCCGAGGGCCTGCGGGTCATCCTCGTGAACTCCAACCCGGCGACGATCATGACCGACCCGGAGATCGCCGACGCCACCTACGTCGAGCCGATCACCCCGGAGTTCGTCGAGAAGATCATCGCCAAGGAGCGCCCCGACGCGCTGCTGCCCACCCTGGGCGGCCAGACGGCCCTGAACACCGCGATCTCGCTGCACGAGAACGGCGTCCTGGAGAAGTACGGCGTCGAACTGATCGGCGCCAACGTCGAGGCGATCCACAAGGGCGAGGACCGTGACCAGTTCAAGCTGGTCGTCGAGGAGGTCCGCAAGAAGATCGGCCACGGCGAGTCCGCCCGCTCGGTCATCTGCCACTCCATGGAGGACGTCCTCGCGGGCGTCGAGACGCTCGGCGGCTACCCCGTCGTCGTCCGCCCCTCCTTCACCATGGGCGGCGCCGGCTCCGGCTTCGCCCACGACGAGGACGAGCTGCGCCGCATCGCCGGCCAGGGCCTCACGCTCTCCCCGACCACCGAGGTGCTCCTGGAGGAGTCCATCCTCGGCTGGAAGGAGTACGAGCTGGAGCTGATGCGCGACAAGAACGACAACGTCGTGGTCGTCTGCTCCATCGAGAACTTCGACCCCATGGGCGTGCACACCGGTGACTCCATCACCGTCGCCCCGGCGATGACGCTCACCGACCGCGAGTACCAGATCCTGCGCGACATCGGCATCGCCGTGATCCGCGAGGTCGGCGTCGACACCGGCGGCTGCAACATCCAGTTCGCGGTGAACCCCGAGGACGGTCGCGTGATCGTCATCGAGATGAACCCGCGCGTGTCGCGCTCCTCCGCCCTCGCCTCCAAGGCCACCGGCTTCCCGATCGCCAAGATCGCCGCCAAGCTGGCCGTCGGCTACACCCTCGACGAGATCCCGAACGACATCACGCAGGAGACCCCGGCCTCCTTCGAGCCCACGCTCGACTATGTGGTCGTCAAGGCCCCGCGCTTCGCGTTCGAGAAGTTCCCGCAGGCCGACTCCACGCTGACCACCACCATGAAGTCGGTCGGCGAGGCCATGGCCATCGGCCGCAACTTCACCGAGGCGTTCCAGAAGGCGCTGCGCTCCCTGGAGAAGAAGGGCAGCCAGTTCACCTTCGTCGGCGACCCCGGCGACAAGGAGGCCCTGCTGGCGGAGGCCGTCCGTCCCACCGACGGCCGCATCAACACCGTCATGCAGGCCATCCGTGCGGGCGCCACGCCCGAGGAGGTCTTCGCGTACACGAAGATCGACCCCTGGTTCGTCGACCAGCTCTTCCTCATCAAGGAGATCGCCGACGAGCTCGCCGAGGCGCCCGAGCTCACCCGTGAGCTGCTCGCCGAGGCCAAGCGGCACGGCTTCTCCGACCAGCAGATCGCCGAGATCCGCGGCCTGCGCGAGGACGTCGTCCGTGAGGTCCGGCACGCCCTCGGCGTCCGCCCGGTCTACAAGACGGTCGACACCTGCGCCGCCGAGTTCGCCGCCAAGACGCCGTACTTCTACTCCTCCTACGACGAGGAGACCGAGGTCGCGCCGCGCGAGAAGCCGGCCGTCATCATCCTGGGCTCCGGTCCGAACCGCATCGGCCAGGGCATCGAGTTCGACTACTCCTGCGTCCACGCCTCCTTCGCGCTGTCCGACGCCGGGTACGAGACCGTGATGGTCAACTGCAACCCGGAGACCGTCTCCACGGACTACGACACCTCCGACCGCCTGTACTTCGAGCCGCTCACGCTCGAGGACGTGCTGGAGATCGTCCACGCCGAGCAGCAGGCCGGCCCCGTCGCGGGCGTCGTCGTCCAGCTCGGCGGCCAGACCCCGCTGGGCCTGTCGCAGGCGCTGAAGGACAACGGGGTGCCGATCGTCGGCACCTCCCCGGAGGCCATCCACGCCGCCGAGGACCGCGGCGCCTTCGGCCGCGTGCTCGCCGAGGCGGGCCTGCCGGCCCCCAAGCACGGCACCGCCACCACCTTCGCCGAGGCCAAGGCCATCGCCGACGAGATCGGCTACCCGGTCCTGGTGCGCCCGTCGTACGTCCTGGGCGGCCGCGGCATGGAGATCGTCTACGACGAGACGCGCCTGGAGTCGTACATCGCCGAGTCGACCGAGATCAGCCCCACCCGGCCGGTCCTCGTCGACCGCTTCCTGGACGACGCGATCGAGATCGACGTCGACGCCCTCTACGACGGCCAGGAGCTGTACCTCGGCGGCGTCATGGAGCACATCGAGGAGGCCGGCATCCACTCCGGCGACTCGGCGTGCGCCCTGCCCCCGATCACCCTCGGCGGCTTCGACATCAAGCGCCTGCGCGCCTCCACCGAGGCCATCGCCAAGGGCGTCGGCGTGCGTGGCCTGATCAACATCCAGTTCGCGATGGCCGGCGACATCCTCTACGTGCTGGAGGCCAACCCGCGCGCGTCCCGTACCGTCCCCTTCACCTCGAAGGCGACCGCGGTGCCGCTCGCCAAGGCCGCCGCCCGGATCTCGCTGGGCGCGACCATCGCCGAGCTGCGCGAGGAGGGCCTGCTCCCGAAGCACGGCGACGGCGGCGAGCTGCCGCTCGACGCGCCGATCTCGGTCAAGGAGGCCGTGATGCCGTGGTCCCGCTTCCGGGACATCCACGGCCGCGGCGTGGACACCGTCCTCGGCCCGGAGATGCGCTCCACGGGCGAGGTCATGGGCATCGACTCGGTCTTCGGCACGGCGTACGCCAAGTCGCAGGCCGGCGCCTACGGCCCGCTGCCCACCAAGGGCCGCGCCTTCATCTCGGTCGCCAACCGCGACAAGCGCTCGATGATCTTCCCGGCCCGCGAGCTGGTCGCCCACGGCTTCGAGCTGCTGGCCACCTCCGGCACCGCCGAGGTCCTCAAGCGCAACGGCATCAACGCCACGGTCGTGCGCAAGCAGTCCGAGGGCACCGGCCCCAACGGTGAGAAGACCATCGTCCAGCTCATCCACGACGGCGAGGTCGACCTCATCGTCAACACCCCGTACGGCACCGGCGGCCGCCTCGACGGCTACGAGATCCGTACGGCGGCCGTGGCGCGGTCCGTGCCGTGCCTGACGACGGTCCAGGCGCTCGCCGCCGCCGTCCAGGGCATCGACGCCCTCAACCACGGCGACGTGGGCGTCCGATCGCTCCAGGAACACGCCGAACACCTGACCGCGGCCCGCGACTAGCAGCCGACGAGGGGGACACCGGAAACGGTGTCCCCCTCGGGGGTCTGGGGGTGTCCCCCAGATGACACAGCATGGGGACTGAACTATGTACAAGCTGTTCTTCCGACTGGTCTTCCAGTACATGGACCCGGAGAAGGCCCACCATCTGGCCTTCCGGTGGATCCGTCTCGTGGCCGCCGTCCCGGTGCTGCGCACCTTCGTCGCCGCCGTGCTCGCGCCCCGCTACAAGGAGCTGCGCACCGAGGCGTTCGGGCTGCGCATGCACGGCCCGTTCGGCCTGGCCGCCGGGTTCGACAAGAACGCCCAGGCGATCGACGGCATGTCGATGATGGGCTTCGATCACGTCGAGATCGGCACGGTCACCGGGGAGCCGCAGCCGGGCAACCCCAAGAAGCGGATGTTCCGCCTGATCCCCGACCGGGCGCTGATCAACCGCATGGGCTTCAACAACGACGGCTCGCTCGCCGTCGCCGCCCGTCTGGCCTCCCGCAACCCGGTCTTCCGCACGGTCGTGGGCGTCAACATCGGCAAGACCAAGGTCGTCCCGGAGGAGGAGGCGGTCCTGGACTACGTGAAGTCCGCCGAGCGCCTCGCCCCGTACGCCGACTACCTGGTCGTCAACGTCTCCTCGCCCAACACGCCGGGGCTGCGCAACCTCCAGGCCACGCAGGCGCTGCGCCCGCTGCTCACCGCCGTGCGCGAGGCCGCCGACCGGACGGTCACCACACGCCGGGTGCCGCTGCTGGTCAAGATCGCGCCGGATCTCGCCGACGAGGACATCGACGCGGTCGCCGACCTCGCGGTGGAGCTCGGCCTGGACGGCATCATCGCCACCAACACCACCATCGCGCGCGAGGGCCTCGGCCTGACCTCCTCGCCGTCCGTCGTGCAGGAGACCGGCGGCCTGTCCGGCGCGCCGCTGAAGGCACGCTCCCTGGAGGTCCTGCGGCGCCTGTACGCGCGCGTGGGCGACCGGATCACCCTGGTGGGCGTCGGCGGCATCGAGAACGCCGAGGACGCCTGGCAGCGCATCCTGGCCGGCGCCACGCTGGTCCAGGGCTACAGCGCCTTCGTCTACGAGGGCCCCTTCTACAGCCGCGCCCTCCACAAGGGCCTCGCCGCGCGGCTGCGCCAGAGCCCGTACGCCACCCTCGCCGACGCGGTCGGCGCCGACGTGAGGAAGCCCGCATGAGCCCCCTGGAGCCCTTCGGCGCCCGACTGCGCCGTGCCATGGACGAGCGCGGCCCGCTGTGCGTGGGCATCGACCCGCACGCCTCCCTGCTGTCCGAGTGGGGCCTGAACGACGACGTGGCCGGCCTGGAGCGGTTCAGCCGTACGGTCGTGGAGGCCATGGCCGACCGGGTCGCCGTCCTGAAGCCGCAGAGCGCGTTCTTCGAGCGTTTCGGCTCGCGCGGTGTCGCCGTGCTGGAGAAGACGGTGGAGGAGGCCCGCGCGGCCGGTGCCCTGGTCCTGATGGACGCCAAGCGCGGCGACATCGGCTCGACCATGGCCGCCTACGCCGAGGCGTTCCTGCGCAAGGACTCGCCGCTGTTCTCGGACGCGCTGACCGTCTCCCCGTACCTCGGCTACGGCTCGCTGTCGCCGGCGGTCGCGCTGGCCCGGGAGAGCGGCACCGGCCTGTTCGTGCTGGCGCTGACCTCCAACCCGGAGGGCGGCGAGGTGCAGCACGCGATCCGCGAGGACGGCAGGAACGTCGGCGCGACGATGCTGCGGCACCTGGCCGCCGAGAACGCGGGGGAGGAGCCGCTGGGCTCCTTCGGCGCGGTCGTCGGGGCGACGCTGGGCGACCTGTCCTCGTACGACCTGGACATGGGCGGTCCGCTCCTGGCGCCGGGCATCGGGGCGCAGGGCGCCACCGCGGCCGACCTTCCGCGGGTGTTCGGTTCCGCGGTGCGCAACGTGGTGCCCAACGTCAGCCGGGGGGTGCTGCGGCACGGTCCCGACGTCAGCGCGCTGCGGACGGCCGCGGAGCGGTTCGCGGAGGAGGTCCGGGCGGCGGTGGCGGGTCACTGAGCGGATCTGGACGCCTGTTCGAGGGGTCGGGCGGCGGGCTTCGGACCGGCTTGAGCCTGAATACATCCTCAAATCCGGGGCAATATGTCGGAAATGTCCCGTCCTGACGGAGGCTGACCTGGACTTTTCCGCTGTTCTCGCTGACTCTGGCGGCATCGACCGCTAGTCTCCGACGAGAGACCGGGCAAGCGTGTTGCTCGTGGCTCCCCAGGTGTGGGGCGACTAGGTTCCTCACCGGTCCGTATCCGACAGTTCGACATCCGAGGTGACGTAGGCGTGGCTCTTCCGCCCCTTACCCCCGAACAGCGCGCAGCCGCGCTCGAAAAGGCCGCCGCGGCTCGCCGGGAGCGGGCCGAGGTCAAGAATCGACTCAAGCACTCCGGCGCCTCCCTTCACGAGGTCATCAAGCAGGGCCAGGAGAACGACGTCATCGGCAAGATGAAGGTCTCCGCCCTCCTTGAGTCGCTGCCGGGCGTGGGCAAGGTCCGCGCCAAGCAGATCATGGAGCGACTCGGCATCTCCGAGAGCCGCCGTGTGCGCGGCCTCGGTTCCAACCAGATCGCCTCCCTGGAGCGCGAGTTCGGCAGCACCGGTTCCTGACGTACGGGGCTCTCCGGGACCGCCGTCCCGGGCACCCCGCGATTGCTGGAATAATCGCTGCATGGCTGTAACACCCCGGGGGACGACCCCCGAGCCCCCGGACGTACGTCCGCGGCTGACCGTGCTCTCCGGCCCCTCCGGGGTCGGCAAGAGCACGGTCGTCGCTCATATGCGCAAGGAACACCCCGAGGTCTGGCTCTCGGTGTCGGCGACGACCCGCAAGCCCCGCCCCGGCGAGCAGCACGGAGTCCACTACTTCTTCGTCACCGACGAGGAGATGGACAAGCTGATCGCCAACGGCGAGCTGCTCGAGTGGGCCGAGTTCGCCGGCAACCGCTACGGCACGCCGCGCACGGCCGTGCTGGAGCGCCTGGAGGCGGGCGAGCCCGTGCTCCTGGAGATCGACCTCCAGGGCGCCCGGCAGGTCCGCGAGTCGATGCCCGAGGCCCAGCTGGTGTTCCTGGCTCCGCCCTCCTGGGAAGAGCTGGTGCGCAGGCTGACCGGCCGGGGCACCGAACCGCCCGAGGTGATCGAGCGGCGGCTGGCGGCCGCGAAGGTCGAGCTGGCGGCCGAGCCGGAGTTCGACGAGACCCTGGTCAACACCTCCGTCGAGGATGTAGCGCGCGAGCTGCTAGCCTTGATGGATGTTGTGTGATCGTTTCGGTCACCTTCACTGATTCTTTCCCACCCATCGGAAGGTAGAGTGTGTCCTCTTCCATCTCCGCGCCCGAGGGCATCATCAACCCGCCGATCGACGAGCTCCTCGAGGCCACCGACTCGAAGTACAGCCTCGTGATCTACGCGGCCAAGCGGGCCCGCCAGATCAACGCGTACTACTCGCAGCTCGGCGAGGGCCTCCTCGAGTACGTCGGTCCGCTCGTCGACACCCACGTCCACGAGAAGCCGCTCTCGATCGCCCTGCGCGAGATCAACGCGGGTCTGCTGACGTCCGAGGCCGTCGAGGGCCCGGCGCAGTGATATCAGCGGATTGCAGCTGACTTTTCCACAGGCCCGGCGGTGTCCCCGCCGGGCCTGTGGTGTGTCATGGGGATTGCGTTCTACGTTTCCGAGGTCCGGGGAGTGACGGTGGACAAGCCGAAGGTCGTGCTGGGGGTCAGCGGTGGCATCGCCGCGTACAAGGCGTGCGAGCTGCTCAGGAGACTGACCGAGTCCGGCCATGACGTCCGTGTCGTGCCGACCGCCTCAGCCCTGCACTTCGTGGGTGAGGCCACCTGGTCGGCGCTGTCCGGCAACCCCGTCTCGACCGAGGTCTGGGACTCCGTCCACGAGGTCCCGCACGTCCGTATCGGCCAGCACGCCGACCTGGTCGTCGTCGCACCCGCCACCGCCGACATGCTCGCCAAGGCCGCGCACGGTCTCGCCGACGACCTGCTGACCAACACCCTGCTCACCGCCCGCTGTCCGGTCGTCTTCGCGCCCGCGATGCACACCGAGATGTGGGAGCACCCGGCCACCCAGGAGAACGTGGCGACGCTGCGCCGCCGCGGCGCCGTCGTCATCGAGCCGGCCGTCGGCCGCCTCACCGGCGTCGACACCGGCAAGGGCCGGCTGCCCGACCCCGCCGAGATCTTCGAGGTCTGCCGCCGGGTCCTGGCCCGCGGCGTCACCGGGCCCGACCTCGCCGGCCGCCATGTCGTGATCAGCGCCGGCGGCACCCGCGAGCCCCTCGACCCCGTCCGCTTCCTCGGCAACCGCTCCTCCGGCAAGCAGGGCTACGCCCTCGCCCGCACCGCCGCGGCGCGCGGCGCCCGCGTCACCCTGGTCGCCGCCAACACGAGCGGACTGCCCGACCCGGCGGGCGTGGACGTCGTCCCCGTCGGCACGGCCGTGCAGCTGCGCGAGGCCGTGCTGAAGGCGGCCGCCGACGCCGACGCGGTGGTGATGGCCGCGGCCGTCGCCGACTTCCGCCCGGCCGCCTACGCCGCCGGGAAGATCAAGAAGAAGGACGGCCAGGAGCCCGAGCCCGTCGTCCTGGTGCGCAACCCGGACATCCTCGCCGAGATCTCCGCCGAGCGCGCCCGCCCCGGACAGGTGATCGTCGGCTTCGCCGCCGAGACCGACGACGTCCTCGCCAACGGCCGCGCCAAGCTGGAGCGCAAGGGCTGCGACCTGCTCGTGGTCAACGAGGTGGGGGAGCGCAAGACCTTCGGCGCGGACGAGAGCGAGGCCGTGGTGCTGGGGGCCGACGGCTCCGAGACCGCCGTACCGCACGGGCCCAAGGAGGCCCTGGCCGACACCGTGTGGGACCTGGTCGCCGCACGTCTGGGCTGACGGTTCCGAACGGTTCGAGACGCCCTCGAAGATCGCCAGATCGGGGCGTGGCGCCCCTGGTCACACCGTCCCCGATTGGGCAGAATGCCCGTGCCGCAGGTCACACCCCTCCCGAGAGGCGAGACACGGGGGCCCGCGGCGGAGCGCGACCGATAAACTGTTCTCGGACGGCGCCGGGCGCAGCCCCCGACCCGTCCGCCCATGATCAGCCAGCAGCCGCTGCAACCTCAGGGAGCGTTGTGTCCCGTCGCCTGTTCACCTCGGAGTCCGTGACCGAGGGTCACCCCGACAAGATCGCTGACCAGATCAGCGACACCATCCTCGACGCGCTGCTGCGCGAGGACCCCACGTCCCGCGTCGCCGTCGAGACCCTCATCACCACCGGCCTGGTCCATGTGGCCGGTGAGGTCACGACCAAGGCATACGCGCCGATCCCGCAGCTGGTCCGGGACAAGATCCTGGAGATCGGCTACGACTCCTCCAAGAAGGGCTTCGACGGCGCCTCCTGCGGTGTGTCGGTGTCCATCGGCGCGCAGTCCCCGGACATCGCCCAGGGTGTCGACACGGCCTACGAGTCCCGGGTCGAGGGCGACGACGACGAGCTGGACAAGCAGGGCGCCGGCGACCAGGGCCTGATGTTCGGCTACGCGTCCGACGAGACGCCCACCCTGATGCCGCTGCCGATCTTCCTCGCGCACCGCCTGTCCAAGCGGCTGTCCGAGGTCCGCAAGAACGGCACCATCCCCTACCTGCGCCCCGACGGCAAGACGCAGGTCACCATCGAGTACGACGGCGACAAGGCGGTCCGCCTCGACACCGTCGTCGTCTCCTCGCAGCACGCCAGCGACATCGACCTGGAGTCGCTGCTGGCGCCCGACATCCGCGAGTTCGTGGTGGAGCCGGAGCTGAAGGCCCTGCTGGACGAGGGCATCAAGCTGGAGACCGAGGGCTACCGGCTGCTGGTGAACCCGACCGGCCGCTTCGAGATCGGCGGTCCGATGGGCGACGCGGGCCTGACCGGCCGCAAGATCATCATCGACACCTACGGCGGCATGGCCCGCCACGGCGGCGGCGCCTTCTCCGGCAAGGACCCGTCCAAGGTCGACCGCTCCGCCGCGTACGCGATGCGCTGGGTCGCCAAGAACGTGGTCGCCGCGGGCCTGGCCTCCCGCTGCGAGGTGCAGGTGGCGTACGCGATCGGCAAGGCCGAGCCGGTGGGCCTGTTCGTGGAGACCTTCGGCACCGAGAAGGTCGAGATCGACCGGATCGAGAAGGCCATCGACGAGGTCTTCGACCTGCGCCCGGCCGCCATCATCCGCGACCTGGACCTGCTGCGCCCCATCTACGCCCAGACCGCCGCCTACGGCCACTTCGGCCGTGAGCTGCCCGACTTCACCTGGGAGAAGACGGACCGCGTGGACGCGCTGCGCAAGGCCGCGGGCCTGTAAGGTCCCGCAGCACGGCTTCACCGAGGCCCGGCGCCCCCAGGGGGTGCCGGGCCTCGGCGTGTCGGGTGCGTTTAAGGGCTGGCGCGGCCCGTGCGCGCTCCCTACGCTGAGGGCGCCTCCCGGTGCGCAGGCCGTGGTTCCTTCAGTGGAGTGCGCTTCGCGCGTGCGGTGAACCTGGAATTCCTGTGACCCGCTGCCGACCTGATCTCGGGAGGCCCGCCGACACGGCCCGGTGCGCAGGCCGCGGATCCTTCCCGGGAATCCATTCCCTCGCAGGTTCGAATCCTGCTGCCGGTCCACGACCGGTATGGCCGAGCGGTCCAAGGCAGACGCGCCCCTCGGGGCGTGCGTGTTCCGCAGCCGCCGGGATCTCGGGCCGCGTCGGCGGACCCGCCACACTCCAGATTCACGAAGCCCACTTCTTTTGTCATTTCCCTGTGCGCGGCGTTGATTTTTTCTACTCTCGGGCTGTGACCCATACTCCCTTCAGGGACACCGCCAGGGCGCTCGCGGAGCGCATGGACTACATCTCCATGCAGGTCGGCTGCGACCGGGCACGCTCCCACAGCTGGTGGCGCAACGTCGTGGAACACGGCCCGTGGAAGGGGCAGCAGGCGCGTACCGCGCCGCCGACACCCGACGAGTGGCCGGGGATCGCGAAGCTGTTCGGCACGACGGAGGACCAGGTGTGCGAGATGATCGCCGCCGACTGGTTCGGGGTTCGGCCCGGCACCGAGGTCTCCGCCCGCGTCATGAAGCTCGCTCCGCTGCTCGACGAACTGACCGAGACGGAGGCGGAAGCGGTGGGCGTCGTCGTCCGCAGCATGATCTCGCCCCGGCTGCCGAGCCACCCTCGCAGAGTGGTCAGGGTGCCGAAGCAGAACGGCTGACCGGCGGCCGCCCCCGCACCGCCCGCTCAGGAGCCGGGCTCGCGCACGGCGACTGTCAGTCCCGTTTGGTAAGAATGCAAGCGTGAGCGGGGAGAACGGGTCGGTGAGCGGCGGGGCCGAGGGGGCGCCGCCGGAGCAGCTCGCGCTGATCCGGGAGAGTGTGCGCAGGGCGAAGGAGCCACGGGCCAAGCCGAGGACGTGGCGGGGGGCCGCGCTGGCCAAGGAGTTGCCGGTCGCGCGGGTGCTGGTGGACAAGGGGGTGCTCCATCTCGACCGGTACTTCGACTACGCCGTGCCGCAGGAGCTGGACGCCGAGGCGCAGCCCGGCGTGCGGGTGCGGGTGCGGTTCGGGGCCGGTCGGCACCGGGTGCGGGACGGGCGCCGGGAGGGCGGGGGACTGATCGACGGGTTCCTCGTCGAGCGGCGGGCCGAGTCGGACTACTCGGGGCCGCTGGCCGCCCTCGCCCAGGTCGTGTCGCCGGAGCCCGTGCTGAGCGAGGAGCTGCTGGGGCTCGCGCGGGCGGTCGCCGACCGGTACGCCGGCAGTCTCGCCGACGTGCTCCAGCTCGCCGTACCGCCGCGCAGCGCGCGGGCCGAGCAGCGGCCGTCGCCCGCGCCGCTGCCGCCGCCCGCGCGGCCGGAGCCCGGATCGTGGGCGCGCTACGAGCGCGGGCCGGCCTTTCTGGAGGCGCTGGCCTCCGGCGGGGCGCCGCGTGCCGTGTGGAACGCGCTGCCGGGGCCCTGGTGGGCCGAGGAGCTGGCGCGGGCGGTCGCCGCCACGCTGGCCTCGGGGCGCGGCGCGCTGGTCGTCGTCCCGGACGGGCGGGCCGCCGCGCGGGTCGACGCCGCGCTGACCCGGCTGCTCGGCGAGGGGCGCCATGCGCTGCTCACCGCGGACGCGGGTCCGGAGAAGCGGTACGGGGAGTGGCTCGCCGTGCGACGCGGATCCGTGCGGGCCGTGGTGGGGACCCGCGCGGCCATGTTCGCGCCGGTGCCGGACCTCGGTCTGGTCGCCATCTGGGACGACGGCGACGACAACCACAGCGAGCAGCACGCCCCGCAGCCGCACGCGCGCGAGGTGCTGCTGCTGCGGGCCGCGCAGGACCGGTGCGCCTTCCTGCTCGGCAGCCTCAGCTGCACCGTGGAGGCCGCGCAGCTGGTGGAGACCGGCTGGGCCAGGCCGCTGGTCGCCGGGCGGGACCGGGTACGGGCGCTCACCCCGCTGGTGCGCACCGTCGGCGACCAGGACCTGGCCCGCGACGAGGCCGCCCGCGCCGCCCGGCTGCCCACCCTCGCCTGGCAGGCCATCCGGGACGGGCTGGCGCACGGCGGCCCGGTGCTGGTGCAGGTCCCCCGACGCGGGTACGTGCCGCGCATGGCGTGCGCGCAGTGCCGTACGCCCGCGCGCTGCCGGCACTGCTCCGGGCCGCTGGAGGGGCGGGACGGCGGGGCGCTGGGGTGCGGCTGGTGCGGGCGGGAGGAGAGCGCCTGGCACTGCCCGGAGTGCGGGGGCTTCCGGCTGCGGGCGCAGGTCGTCGGGGCCCGGCGCACCGCCGAGGAGCTGGGGCGGGCGTTCCCCAAGGTCCCGGTGCGCACCTCGGGGCGCGAGCATGTGCTGGACACCGTGCCGGGGACGCCCGCGCTGGTGGTGAGCACGCCGGGGGCGGAACCCGTCGCCGAGGGCGGCTATGCCGCGGCCGTGCTGCTCGACGGCTGGGCGATGCTCGGGCGGCCCGACCTGCGGGCCGGGGAGGACGCGCTGCGGCGCTGGATCGGCGCGGCGTCGCTGGTGCGGGAGCGGTCGGCCGGGGGCACGGTCGTCGTGGTCGCCGATGCCACGCTGCGGCCCGTTCAGGCGCTCGTGCGCTGGGACCCCGTCGGCCACGCGGTGCGCGAGCTCGCCGAGCGGGCCGAGCTGGGCTTCCCGCCGGTCTCCCGGATGGCCGCGGTGTCCGGTGTGGCGGAGGCGGTCGCCGAGTTCCTGGCCGCCGTGGAGCTGCCCGCCGACGCCGAGGTGCTGGGACCGGTGCCGCTCCCCGTCACGCCCGCCGGCCGCCCCCGCCGGCCCGGTGGACCGCCTCCGGGCGACCACTGGGACCGCGCCCTCATCCGCGTCCCCCCGGGCAGCGGGTCCGCCCTCGCCGCCGCGCTGAAGGGCGCACAGGCCGCCCGGATGGCGCGGGGGAGCGGGGAGGCGGTACGGGTGCGCATCGATCCGCCGGACATCGGGTGACGGGCCGTCGAGCGGCGACGCACCGGGCCGTGGCCGGGTCGGGGTTGGCTTGCGGGTGTGTGCGTAGTGGCTCGGGTACGCCGATGCCCTCCCGGTGGTGGCCGCGGGAGGGCATCCGAGGGGGGTGGCGTCAGCCGTTGCGGGGGCCGGGGAAGGCCGGGGGCCTGGGGTCGTCGCGGAGGGACGGGCTGCCCGCGGTCGGCTGGGTCGGCATCGAGCGGGCGGCGGGGACGGTCGGCACCGCGGGCAGGCCGGCGGTGACGTTGAGCGTGCGGGTGCCCGACGGCTCCGGCGTGCGCTCGGGCTCGGTGCTCGCGGCCTGGGCCGCGGCGCGGCGCGAGCCGTAACGGCGGTGCACCGCCTGCTTGGTGACGCCGAGTGCGGAGCCCACCGCGTCCCAGGAGAAGCCGAGCGAGCGGTCGAAGTCGACCGCGGCCGTCACCAGGGTCTCGACACTGTCCCGCAGCTCCTGGGCGAGGCGGACCGTGGGGGCGGGGGCGCGTCCGTAGACGACGAAGCCCGTGGACGGGCCGGAGCGGCGCGGGCGGTAGACGTTGCCCAGCTGGGCGGTGAGCGTGCGCAGTGCGTCCACCTGCCGGCGGACCCGCTCGATGTCCCGCACCAACAAGTGCAGGCTGGCCCGAGCCTGGGCGTCGTGAGTTGCGTGGTCGGCCATAACAAGCCTCTCGAACCGGCGTTGAGGAGAAGGGATCGAGCCGCGAAAGCGGCCCGTTGTGGTCAACTCTTTCTTGACCAACGCGTTTGGCCGCCACGGGTCACGGTCCGGGGGCGTAAGGGCATATGCGTACGCCCCCGGATGCCCGCGGTGCGCGGGGAGCCCGGCGCCATAGACTGGTGCGCTGCCCGTGTCGACCCCCGCCCGAGAGGCCCGAACCCACCCATGAAGCTCGTCTTCGCCGGTACCCCCGAGGTCGCCGTTCCCGCCCTGGACGCCCTGATCGCCTCCGGGCGGCACGAGGTGGCCGCCGTCGTCACGCGCCCCGACGCGCCGGCCGGCCGCGGACGCAGGCTGGTCGCGAGCCCCGTCGCCGAGCGGGCGGAGGAGGCCGGCATCGAGGTGCTGAAGCCGGTGAAGCCGCGTGACCCGGAGTTCCTGGAGCGGCTGCGCGAGATCGCCCCCGACTGCTGTCCGGTCGTCGCCTACGGTGCCCTGCTGCCGCGCGTCGCCCTCGACATCCCGGCCCACGGCTGGGTCAACCTGCACTTCTCGCTGCTGCCCGCCTGGCGCGGGGCCGCGCCCGTGCAGCACTCCCTGATGGCGGGCGACGAGATCACGGGCGCGTCGACCTTCCTGATCGAGGAGGGCCTGGACTCCGGCCCGGTCTTCGGTACGGTCACCGAGACGATCCGCCCCACGGACACCAGCGGTGACCTGCTCACCCGGCTCGCGTTCGCGGGAGCGGGGCTGCTCGCCGCGACCATGGACGGCATCGAGGACGGCACGCTCAAGGCTGTGCCGCAGCCCGCCGACGGCGTCTCCCTCGCCCCGAAGATCACCGTCGATGACGCGCGCGTCGACTGGGCCGCGCCCGCGCTGCGCGTCGACCGGGTGGTGCGCGGCTGCACGCCCGCGCCGGGCGCCTGGACGACGTTCCGCGGCGAGCGCCTGAAGCTCATCCAGGTCGCCCTTGCGCCCGACCGCACCGACCTCACGCCGGGTCAGCTCGCCGTCGGCAAGAACAGCGTCCACGTCGGCACCGGCTCCCACGCGGTGGAGCTGGTGTGGGTGCAGGCGCAGGGCAAGAAGCCGATGAAGGCCGCCGATTGGGCCCGTGGGGTGCGGATCGCGGCCGGGGAGACGGTCGGGAACTGACGCCCTCGCGGGGCCGTGGGGCACGGGCCGCCTCCGCGGCGCGGGCGCGTGCCCGGGGCCGCGGCGGGCCGGGAGGCCGGGTCCGTGGCGCGGCCGCGTTCCTTGGGGCTGCGGTGGGCTTGGAGACCGGCCTCGCGCCTCGGCGCTCCCGTGGGCCGGGAGGCCGGCCCGCTAGGACCGGGCCGGCTTCCCTGCCCTGCGCGCCCGGCCATCCCGCCCCGCGCAACCGCCTTCCCGCCCCGGCCATGCCGCCCCGCGTACCCCCGCCTTCCCGCCCTGCGTGCCCCGGCCACCCTGCCCTGCGCGCGACCGCCTTCCCGCCCTGCGCGCCCCGGCCTCCCCGCCCCGCGCACCCCCGCCTCCCCGCCCCGCGCGCCCCCGCCTCCCCCCGACGTACGCTGGGCGCAGACCGTATACGAGATCCGGAGCACCTTTTCGTGAGCGACACCTCCCGTCGGCCCCGTCCCGCCGGCAAGCCCTACCGGCGGCCCAAGAAGGACCCCGTCCGCATCCTCGCCTTCGACGCGCTGCGCGCCGTGGACGAGCGGGACGCGTACGCCAACCTCGTGCTGCCGCCGCTGCTGCGGAAGGCCCGCGAGAAGGAGGGGCCCGAGAAGTTCGACGGACGGGACGCGGCCCTGGCCACCGAGCTGGTGTACGGGACGCTGCGCCGGCAGGGGACGTACGACGCGATCATCGCGAGCTGCGTGGACCGGCCGTTGAGGGAGGTCGACCCGCCCGTCCTGGACGTGCTGAGCCTCGGTGCGCACCAGCTGCTCGGCACGCGCATCCCGACCCACGCGGCGGTGTCCGCCACCGTGGAGCTGGCCCGGGTGGTGCTGGGCGACGGACGGGCCAAGTTCGTCAACGCCGTGCTGCGCAAGATCGCGCAGGACGACCTGGAGGGCTGGCTCGCCAAGGTCGCGCCGTCGTACGACGAGGACCCCGAGGACCATCTCTCCGTCGTGCACTCCCACCCGCGCTGGGTCGTCTCCGCGCTGTGGGACTCGCTGGGCGGCGGGCGCGAGGGCATCGAGCGGCTGCTGGCCGCCGACAACGAGCGGCCGGAGGTCACCCTGGTCGCCCGGCCCGGCCGGGCCACGACCGAGGAACTGCTCGGCGAGGAGGCGGCGGTGCCGGGGCGCTGGTCGCCGTACGCCGTGCGGCTCACCGAGGGCGGCGAACCCGGTGCCATCGAGGCCGTGCGGGAGGGCAGGGCCGGCGTCCAGGACGAAGGCAGCCAGCTGGTCGCGCTGGCGCTGGCCGGCGCGCCGCTGGACGGCCCCGACGAGAAGTGGCTCGACGGCTGTGCCGGCCCCGGCGGCAAGGCGGCGCTGCTCGGCGCCCTCGCCGCCGAGCGCGGAGCCACGCTGCTCGCGAGCGAGAAGCAGCCGCACCGGGCGGGGCTGGTCGCCAAGGCCCTGGCCGGCAACCCCGGCCCCTACCAGGTGATCGCCGCCGACGGCACCCGTCCGCCGTGGCGGCCCGGCACCTTCGACCGGGTGCTGATGGACGTCCCCTGCACCGGCCTGGGCGCCCTGCGCCGCCGTCCCGAGGCCCGCTGGCGCCGTCGTCCCGAGGACCTGGAGGGCTTCGGGCCGCTGCAGCGCGCCCTGCTGCGCACCGCGCTGGAGTCGGTGCGGGTCGGCGGCATCGTCGGCTACGCCACCTGCTCGCCCCACCTCGCCGAGACCCGGGCCGTGGTCGCCGACGTGCTCAAGCAGTTCCCCGACACCGAACTGGTCGACGCCCGCCCGCTGCTGCCCGGCGTACCGGACCTCGGCGAGGGCCCCGACGTACAGCTGTGGCCCCATCTGCACGGCACGGACGCGATGTATCTGGCCCTGATCCGCCGGACGGCGTCATAGCGGAGGAACGGCAAGGACGACGCCGCAGGGGCGCGGGGAACTGCGCGAGCAACCACAAACCGACCCGCACCCGCCCAGCCACCGCCGCCCCCGGTACCCCCACCGCTCAAGCCCGGCGCAGCGCATAGGCTTGGTGCATGGCCGCGCAGATCAACCCCAGCATCCTGTCCGCCGACTTCGCCCGCCTCGCGGACGAGGCCAAGGCGGTCGAGGGAGCCGACTGGCTCCACGTCGACGTCATGGACAACCACTTCGTCCCGAACCTCACGCTCGGCGTGCCGGTCGTGGAGTCGCTCGCCCGTGCGACGGACACCCCGCTGGACTGCCATCTGATGATCGAGGCCCCCGACCGCTGGGCGCCCCAGTACGTCGAGGCGGGTGCCTCCTCCGTCACCTTCCACGTCGAGGCGGCCGCCGCCCCGGTGCGGCTCGCCCGCGAGATCCGGGCCAAGGGCGCGCGCGCCTCCATGGCGCTGAAGCCGGCGACGCCCATCGAGCCGTACGAGGACCTGCTGCCCGAACTGGACATGCTGCTGATCATGACGGTCGAGCCGGGCTTCGGCGGCCAGGCGTTCCTCGACATCATGCTGCCGAAGATCCGCCGCACCCGGGAGCTGATCAGCAAGCACGGGCTGCAGCTGTGGCTCCAGGTCGACGGCGGGGTCTCGGCGTCCACCATCGAGCAGTGCGCCGACGCCGGCGCCGATGTCTTCGTGGCCGGATCGGCCGTCTACAACGCCGAGGACCCGGCCGAAGCGGTCCGCGCGCTGCGCGCCCAGGCGGACTCGGCGACCGCCAAGGCGTCGTGGGCGTGCGACCACTGAGCGTCAGGAACATGAACGGCGCCCATCGGGGCGGATCGAACGCGCCACATCTGCAAGGATGAACGGCGAATCCAGAGTGTGAACAGCAGTGAGGAGATCGCCGTGTCGGGTATGTCGGCGGGCCGGTCAGCCATGCGGATGGGACCCGCTGAGCTGGTGCAGGCGGCGGCCATGGCCCGCCGCTTCTACCTCGAGGGCAAATCCAAGATCCAGATCGCGGAGGAGTTCGGCGTCAGCCGCTTCAAGGTGGCCCGGGTCCTGGAGACCGCCCTCGAACGGGATCTCGTGCGTATCGAGATCCGCGTCCCTGCCGAGCTGGACGCCGAGCGCTCCGACGCGCTGCGCGCCCGCTACGGCCTGAGGCACGCCGTCGTGGTCGAGTCCCCTCCCGAGTCGGAGGAGACGCCCGACCCCGAGAACCTCGGTGAGGTCGCCGCCGATCTGCTCGGCGAGCTGGTGAACGAGGGGGACGTGCTGGGGCTGGCCTGGGGCCGGTCCACCATCCACATGGCGGCGGCGCTCGACCGGCTGCCGCCCTGCACGGTGGTGCAGCTGACGGGCGTGTACGACGCCGGGACCGCCGAGCGCGGTTCGGTGGAGGCCGTGCGGCGCGCCGCGCAGGTCTCCGGCGGCGACGCGCACCCCATCTACGCGCCGATGCTGCTGCCGGACGTGGCCACCGCGCAGGCGCTGCGGCACCAGACCGGTATCGCGCGGGCGTTCGAGTACTTCGACAAGGTCACCGTCGCCTGTGTGTCCATCGGCTCCTGGGAGCCGGGCATCTCCACGGTGCACGACATGCTCAGCGACGAGGAGCGGGCGCACTACGCCTCGCTCGGGGTCGCCGCCGAGATGTCCGCGCACCTCTTCGACGCGCAGGGCCGCCGGGTGGGCCGGGACCTGGGGGAGCGGTGCATCACGGTCAAGGCCGACCAGCTCCGCCGTATCCCCGAGGTCGTCGCGATCGCGGGCGGGCAGCGCAAGGCGGCCGCGATCGACGCCGTACTGCGCTCGGGGCTGGTCACCTCGCTGGTGACGGACACCTCGGCCGCGGACTACCTGATGACCGCCGGTCCGACGCCGAAGCCCGCGCTGAACCGGGCCGACCCGGACGGAGCCTGACAGCGGGTGCCCCAGGGGCGGTCGTGGCAGCATCGGCGACATGCTGCTGCGGTCCGTCCCCAGGGTGCTCGCCTGTCTCGTCCTGGTCCTGCTCGCGGCGTGCGCCGGGAGCGCCGAGCAGCCGGCCCCCTCCTGGGCCGACGGCATGGCCACCGTCCGCGTCTCCGACCTGCCCGCCGAGGCCCGCGAGACGCTGGCGCTCATCGACCGGGGCGGGCCGTTCCCGTACGAGCGCGACGGCACCGTCTTCGGGAACTTCGAGGGGCTCCTGCCGGACCGCGAGCGCGGGTACTACCGCGAGTACACCGTGCGCACGCCGGGCGAGCGCGACCGCGGCGCCCGGCGGCTGGTCACCGGCCGGGGCGGCGAGGTCTACTACACCGACGATCATTACGACAGCTTCCGGGCGGTGCTGAGATGACGAAGGACGTCGTCACCCTCGACCTCGACGGGGTCACCGACAAGGCCGGTCTGATGGACCGCTGCGCCCGGGACCTGCGCCTGCCGGACTGGTTCGGCCGCAACTGGGACGCCCTCGCCGACTGCCTGTCCGATCCGGGGGTGTGGCCCCAGGAGGCCGGCGTGCTCCTCCTCGTGGAGAACTGGCGGCCCTACGCCGAGGCGCGGCCGCGGGAGTGGGAGACCGCCCTCGACGTCTTCTCGCACGCCTCCGTGCCCACCGTGGCCCTCGCCCTCGGAGGATCCTCCTAACGCACCCTGCGTAGCCTGGATGAACCGACCGTGCACGGCATTCCGGCCGACATGGGACAATGAAGTACGTGCTCTTCGCCCCCCTGGCTGTCCTGTCCGGGGGCCACCTCTGATCGACTGGGATGTGCAGCACGTGCGTTTCCTCAATGACATCCAGCCCTCGTACGACCTGACGTACGACGACGTCTTCATGGTGCCGAGCCGCAGCGCGGTCGGTTCCCGGCAGGGTGTGGACCTCAGCTCGCCGGACGGCACGGGCACCACGATCCCGCTCGTCGTGGCCAACATGACCGCGATCGCCGGCCGCCGCATGGCCGAGACCGTGGCCCGGCGCGGCGGCCTCGTGGTCATTCCGCAGGACATCCCGATCGAGGTCGTCACCGAGGTCGTCTCCTGGGTCAAGAGCCGCCACCTGGTGCTGGACACGCCGATCGTGCTGGCCCCCCACCAGACCGTCGCCGACGCGCTGTCCCTGCTGCCCAAGCGGGCGCACAACGCCGGTGTCGTCGTCGACGAGAACCAGCGGCCCATCGGTGTCGTCACCGACGCCGACCTCTCCGGCGTCGACCGCTTCACCCAGCTCGAAGTCGTCATGTCCAAGGACCTGCTCCTGCTGGACGCCGACATCGACCCGCGCGAGGCGTTCAACACCCTCGACCACCACAACCGCCGCTACGCCCCGGCCGTCGACCAGGACGGCAAGCTGGCCGGCATCCTGACCCGCAAGGGCGCGCTGCGGGCCACCCTGTACACCCCGGCCGTGGACGCGAACGGCAGGCTGCGCATCGCCGCCGCCGTCGGCATCAACGGCGATGTGGCCGGCAAGGCCAAGCAGCTGCTGGACGCGGGCGTCGACACGCTCGTCATCGACACCGCGCACGGCCACCAGGAGTCGATGATCAACGCGATCAAGGTGGTGCGGGCGCTCGACCCGCAGGTGCCGATCGTCGCGGGCAACATCGTCTCCGCCGAGGGCGTCAAGGATCTGATCGACGCGGGCGCGGACATCATCAAGGTCGGTGTCGGTCCCGGCGCCATGTGCACCACCCGCATGATGACCGGCGTGGGCCGGCCGCAGTTCTCCGCGGTGCTGGAGTGCGCCGCCGAGGCGAAGAAGTACGGCAAGCACGTCTGGGCCGACGGCGGTGTCCGGCACCCGCGTGACGTGGCGATGGCGCTGGCCGCCGGCGCGTCCAACGTGATGGTCGGCTCCTGGTTCGCCGGCACCTACGAGTCGCCCGGCGACCTCCAGCACGACGCCAACGGCCGTGCCTACAAGGAGTCGTTCGGCATGGCCTCCGCGCGTGCCGTGCGCAACCGCACCTCCGAGGAGTCCGCCTACGACCGCGCCCGCAAGGCGCTGTTCGAGGAGGGCATCTCCACCTCCCGGATGTTCCTCGACCCGGCCCGCCCGGGTGTCGAGGACCTGATCGACTCGATCATCGCGGGTGTCCGCTCCTCCTGCACCTACGCCGGTGCGGGCTCCCTGGAGGAGTTCGCCGAGAAGGCCATCGTCGGCATCCAGAGCGCCGCCGGCTACGCCGAGGGCAAGCCGCTGCACGCCAGCTGGAGCTGACGGCTGCGACGCCTTTTCCGACGGCCCCCGCCACCTCGGCGGGGGCCGTCGTCGTATGTCCGGGGAAATGCCTGGTCACGCGCCTGGGAGCGGCCCCGCGCAACACTCGAAAGCCCTCCCGCAACAAATGTCCACCCCCTGGCCATGAACGCAACGATCTTGCGGGCATACGCAAGGTTGCTGCATTACGGCAGCAATGCCCGGGATCGTAGGCTCCTGCGCTGTACGAGGCGTGGCGGGGTTTCCGCTCGGTGTGCGGACCCTGCGGGACGGGGTGCCGCCACATCCCCGTCCCCCCCTGATCGGCAGGATTAAGGAGCCGCGCGTGCTCGACCAAGGCGCACCCCCGCACCACCGCAGTGAGACCACCCCCGTGTCCTCGGGGCTCGGCGCCCGTCTGATGCGCAGGAAGCCCGTCGAACTCCTGGTCGCCGACAGTGACCAGGGTGAGGGCGGCAGCCTGCGCCGCTCGCTCGGGCTGTGGCAGCTCACCATGATCAGCATCGGTGCCACGCTCGGCACCGGTATCTTCGTCGTCCTCGGCGACGCCGTCCCCGAGGCCGGCCCGGCCGTCACCCTGGCCTTCGTCATCGCCGGTCTGACGGCCCTCTTCTCCGCGCTGTCCTACGCCGAGCTGGCGGGCTCCATCCCGGCCGCCGGTTCCTCGTACTCGTACGCATACGCAACGATGGGCGAACTCGTCGCCTGGGTCTGCGGCTGGTGCCTGGTCCTGGAGTACGGCGTGTCGGTGGCCGCCGTCGCCGTCGGCTGGGGCGAGTACCTCAACGAGCTGCTCGACGGCACCATCGGCGTCACCATCCCCACCGCGCTGTCCTCGGCGCCCGGTGAGGGCGGCATCATCAACCTGCCCGGCCTGCTGGTCGTGCTGCTGGCGATGGTGTTCCTGCTCGGCGGTGCGCGCGAGTCCGCCCGCGCCAACACCATCATGGTCATGGTGAAGATCGCCGCGCTGGTGCTGTTCTGCGCGGTCGGCGTCACGGGCTTCCGGTCCGGCAACTACGCCGACTTCATGCCGCTCGGCATCGCCGGTGTCACCGCCGCCAGCGGCACGCTGTTCTTCTCCTACATCGGCTTCGACGCGGCCTCCACGGCGGGCGCCGAGGCGAAGAACCCGAAGAAGGACCTGCCGCGGGCGATCATGCTGTCGCTGCTCATCGTCACCGCGCTGTACGTGCTCGTCGCGGTGGTCGCGGTGGGCGCCTGGGAGTGGACGAAGTTCGAGGGCTCCGACGCCTCGCTCGCCGCGATCATGAACGACGTCAGCGGTCAGACGTTCTGGGGCACGATGCTCGCCCTGGGCGCCGTGATCTCCATCGCCAGCGTGGTGCTGACCGTGCTCTACGGCCAGACCCGCATCCTCTTCGCGATGGCCCGCGACGGCCTGGTGCCCAAGGCGCTCGGCAAGGTGGACACCAAGACCGGCACCCCGCGCGTCAACACCGTGGTCGTGTCCCTGTTCTGCGGTGTCCTCGCCGCCATGATCCCGCTGGGCAAGCTCGTCGACGCCACCAGCATCGGCACGCTGTTCGCCTTCGCCCTGGTCAACGTCGCGGTGATCGTGCTGCGCTACAAGCGGCCCGAGCTGGAGCGCTCCTTCAAGGTGCCGTTCGGTCCCCTGCTGCCGGTGCTGGGCTTCGGGTTCTGCCTGTGGAACCTCTCCGGCCTCGACACCGTCACCTGGGTGGTCTTCGGTTTCTGGATGGCCGCCGGTCTCGTGTTCTACTTCAGTTACGGCCTTCGCCGTTCCCGTCTCGCGACGCCTGAGGCGTCTGAAGCCGAAGTGAAGTGAACCACCCGCAGTGCTGAACGATCTCGACGAACGCATCGTGCACGCCCTCGCCGAGGACGCCCGCCGCTCCTACGCGGACATCGGGCAGCTCGTCGGCCTGTCCGCGCCCGCCGTCAAACGGCGCGTGGACCGGCTGCGCGCCACCGGCGCCATCACCGGGTTCACCGTCCGGGTGGACCCGGCGGCGCTTGGCTGGGAGACCGAGGGGTTCGTCGAGATCTACTGCCGCCGCAACACCTCGCCGGAGACCATCCAGCGGGGTCTGGAGCGGTACCAGGAGGTCGTGGCCGCGTCCACCGTCACCGGGGACGCGGACGCGGTCGCCCAGGTCTTCGCCTCCGACATGCGGCACTTCGAGCGGGTCCTGGAGCGGATCGCGGGGGAGCCGTTCGTGGAGCGCACCAAGTCGGTGCTGGTGCTGTCGCCGCTGCTGCGGAGGTTTTCTTCGGGGTCGCCGACGTAGGGGGTGCTTCTGCCGTCCGGCGGCTGCGGGCGGTAAGTGGTCGGTCGCGCAGTTCCCCGCGCCCCTTGGCTGCGTCCACCGGACGTACCTCAAGGGCGCGGGGAACTGCGCGACCAGCCACGAACCACCCGCAGCCGCCGATGCACCTCGACCGCCCCCTCGACGGGCGCAACGAATCGCCGTGCACCCCGCATCCGACGCAACAAACCGTGCACTGGCGCGCAACGGCCGCGCCTTGTCCGCCCCGGTCGGGCGCCCGTACCTTCTAGATGGCCCCCGCACTCATCCGCGGAGGCGCCCCCAGACCCGCCCGTCCCGGTGAGGAACCCGTATGCGTACCGCCCTGCTCCAGAGCTCCGGCCGCCCCGGCTCGACCGTCGAGAACCTGAAGGTGCTCGACGAGGCCGCGGGCCGGGCCGCCGCCGCGGGTGCCGGGCTGCTGGCCGCGCCGGAGATGTTCCTGACCGGGTACGCGATCGGCGACGACATCGCGCGGCTCGCCGAGTCCGCGGACGGTGAGGCCGCCGACGCGATCGCCGAGCTGGCGGCCCGGCACGGCCTGGCGATCGCCTACGGCTACCCGGAGCGCGACGGCGAGACCGTCTACAACTCCGCCCAGCTGATCTCCGCCGACGGCACCCGTCTGGCCAACTACCGCAAGACCCACCTGTTCGGCTGCTTCGAGCGCGACCACTTCACACCGGGCGACACCCCGGTCGTGCAGGCCGAGCTGAACGGCCTCACCGTCGGCCTGATGATCTGCTACGACGTGGAGTTCCCGGAGAACGTCCGCGCCCACGCCCTGGCCGGCACCGACCTGCTGCTGGTGCCGACCGCGCAGATGCACCCCTTCCAGTTCGTCGCCGAGTCGCTGGTGCCGGTGCGGGCCTTCGAGAACCAGATGTACGTGGCGTACGTCAACCGCGTCGGCGCCGAGGGCGAGTTCGAGTTCGTCGGGCTCTCCACCCTCGCCGGCCCCGACGGCATCGCCCGCACCCGCGCCGGCCGGCAGGAGCAGCTCGTCCTCGCCGACGTCGACCCCGCCTTCCTCGCCGCCTCCCGCGAGAACAACCCGTATCTGAAGGACCGGCGCCCCGGCCTGTACGGGTCCCTCGTCTGAGCGCTCGCCGAGAACCTCTCCCAGTTCGTCCCCGCAAGGAGTCCGTACCCCATGACGTCCACCGTGCCCAACGCCGTCGAGCACGCCGACGAGCAGCAGCCGCCGATCACCATGTTCGGCCCGGACTTCCCGTACGCGTACGACGACTTCCTGGCCCACCCGGCGGGCCTGGGCCAGATACCGGCGACCGAGCACGGCACCGAGGTCGCGATCATCGGCGGCGGCCTGTCCGGCATCGTCGCCGCCTACGAGCTGATGAAGATGGGCATGAAGCCCGTCGTCTACGAGGCCGACCAGATCGGCGGCCGGCTGCGCACCGTCGGCTTCGACGGCCCGAACACCGAGGGTCTGACCGCGGAGATGGGCGCGATGCGCTTCCCGCCGTCCTCCACCGCCCTCCAGCACTACATCGACCTGGTCGGCCTGGAGACCAGGCCCTTCCCGAACCCGCTCGCCGAGGCCACCCCGTCGACCGTCGTCGACCTCAAGGGCGAGACGCACTACGCCGAGACCATCGACGACCTGCCGCAGGTCTACCGCGATGTCGCCGCGGCGTGGAACAAGTGCCTGGAGGAGGGCGCCGACTTCTCCGACATGAACCGCGCGATGCGCGAGCGGGACGTGCCGCGCATCCGGGAGATCTGGTCCAAGCTCGTCGAGAAGCTGGACAACCAGACCTTCTACGGCTTCCTGTGCGAGTCCGAGGCGTTCAAGTCCTTCCGGCACCGCGAGATCTTCGGCCAGGTCGGCTTCGGCACCGGCGGCTGGGACACCGACTTCCCGAACTCCATCCTGGAGATCCTGCGCGTCGTCTACACCGAGGCCGACGACCACCACCGCGGCATCGTCGGCGGCTCCCAGCAGCTGCCGCTGCGCCTGTGGGAGCGCGAGCCGGAGAAGATCGTCCACTGGGCGTACGGCACCTCGCTCGCCAAGCTGCACGAGGGCGGGCAGCCCAAGCCGGCCGTGACGCGGCTGCACCGCACCGCGGGCAACCAGATCACGGTCACCGACGCCAACGGCGACATCCGCACCTACAAGGCGGCGATCTTCACCGCCCAGTCCTGGATGCTGCTGTCCAAGATCGCCTGCGACGACGCGCTGTTCCCGATCGACCACTGGACGGCCATCGAGCGCACCCACTACATGGAGTCGTCGAAGCTGTTCGTCCCGGTCGACCGGCCGTTCTGGCTGGACAAGGACGAGGAGACCGGCCGGGACGTCATGTCGATGACGCTGACCGACCGCATGACCCGCGGCACCTACCTGCTCGACGACGGTCCGGACAAGCCGGCCGTGATCTGCCTGTCGTACACCTGGTGCGACGACAGCCTGAAGTGGCTGCCGCTGTCCGCGAACGAGCGGATGGAGGTCATGCTGAAGTCGCTCGGCGAGATCTACCCGAAGGTCGACATCCGCAAGCACATCATCGGCAACCCGGTCACGGTCTCCTGGGAGAACGAGCCCTACTTCATGGGCGCGTTCAAGGCCAACCTGCCGGGCCACTACCGCTACCAGCGCCGCCTGTACACGCACTTCATGCAGGACCGGCTGCCCGAGGACAAGCGCGGCATCTTCCTCGCCGGCGACGACATCTCCTGGACGGCCGGCTGGGCCGAGGGCGCGATCCAGACCGCGCTCAACGCGGTCTGGGGCGTCATGCACCACTTCGGCGGCACCACCGACGCCGCCAACCCCGGCCCGGGCGACGTCTTCGACGAGATCGCCCCGGTGGAACTGCCCGAGGACTGACCGGGCCCCTGATCGAGGCGCGGCCGGCCGGAAGCCCCCGAGTCCGGCCGGCCGCGCCTTTTCCAACGTTTCCGGATCCATGCCGGGACGGCCGGTCAGAACTGCCGGTGCCGGGCGGTGCGCCGGCCCGGCGCCCCCGCGACCACGGTCGTCCGAGTCAGGGCACAGCGCGCGCCCGGACCGTCAGCCGGGCAGGGGTGTGAGCAGCATGCGTCCCGCGAAGCCGACGGCCGCGTCCAGGCGGTCGACGAACTCCTCGGCGACGTCCGGGAGCCGGCGCAGCGCCCACAGGGCACGGGCCGCCGCCCAGGTGGCGTCGCGGGCCCGCTCCAGGCTCCAGGAGCCGAGGAGATGGGTGAGCGGGTCGGCGATCTGGAGCAGGTCGGGGCCGGGCATCAGGTCCTCGCGGATGCGTTCCTCCAGCGTCACCAGGAGGTCGCCCACGCGGTCGAACTCGTCCTCCAGTTCGCCCGGTTCGCAGTCCAGGCTGCGGCACGCGTCCACGACGGCCAGCGCGAGATCGTGTCCGATGTGCGCGTTGATCCCGGCGAGCGCGAACTGCAGCGGCCGTACGCCGGGATGGCGGCGGAACTGGAACAGCGGCCGCCAGCAGGCGGGGGGACGGCCGTCCGAGGCGGCCGCGTCCACGGCGGACAGATAGCGCTCCGCGAACCGCACGTCCAGCGTGATCGCGGCCCTCGGATCCGGGAACCGGCCCGCTGCCAGCTGCCGGTCGACCGCCTCGGTCACGGCCAGATAGACACGGTTGAAGACGGCGACCCCGTCCCGCGCGGGAAGGGCCGCGTCCAGCGCGCGCATCCGGGAGACGACCTCGTCGACGGGTGTGGTGAAGTGTTCCAACTGCGCCATGGGGGCAGGGTCCCAGCCCCGGGCCGACGGGAGTGCCGGCGGGCCCGAGGCTTCCCCAGAACGGGGGAACGGCGCTACGGCTTCGCGCCCCGCGCCGCGTCGTCGGCGTCCGCCTCCGTGTCGTACGACGACGTGCCCTCGTCCAGCAGCGGCTCCTGCGTCTTCAGATGGGCCGGGGCGAAGGCGCGCAGCGCGTGGTAGCCGGTGATGACGACGATCGTGCCGAGGGCGATGCCGCTGAGCGAGAAGGTGTCGGTGAACTCCATGGTGACGTTGCCGACGCCGATGATGATGCCCGCGGCGGCCGGGACCAGGTTGAGAGGGTTGCGCAGGTCCACCTTGGCGTTGATCCAGATCTGGGCGCCGAGCAGGCCGATCATGCCGTAGAGGATGACGGTGATGCCGCCGAGGACACCGCCCGGGATCGCGGCGACGACCGCGCCGAACTTGGGGCAGAGGCCGAACAGGAGGGCGAAGCCGGCGGCGGCCCAGTAGGCGGCGGTGGAGTAGACGCGGGTCGCGGCCATCACGCCGATGTTCTCGGAGTACGTGGTGTTGGGCGGGCCGCCGACCGCGGTGGACAGCATCGAGGCGACGCCGTCGGCGGAGATCGCGGTGCCCAGCCTGTCGTCGAGCTTGTCGCCGGTCATCTCGCCGACCGCCTTGACGTGCCCGGCGTTCTCGGCGACCAGCGCGATGACGACGGGCAGCGCGACCAGGATCGCCGACCACTGGAAGGTGGGGCCGTGCAGGTCGGGCAGGCCGATCCAGTCGGCCTTGCCGACGGCGGAGAAGTCCAGGCGCCAGTGGTCGGTGACCTTGCCGCTGCCGTCCGCCGAGTGGATCTTGCCGAAGATCCGGTCGAACGCCCAGGAGATGCCGTATCCGAAGACCAGACCCAGGAAGATCGCGACCCGGGACCAGAAGCCGCGCAGGCAGACGACCGCGAGACCGGTGAACAGCATCACCAGCAGGGCCGTCCACTGGTCCTGCGGCCAGTAGGTGGCGGCCGTGACCGGGGCCAGGTTGAAGCCGATCAGCATCACGACCGCGCCGGTGACGATCGGCGGCATGGCCGCGTGGATGATCCGCGCGCCGAACCGCTGGACCGCGAGACCGACCAGGAAGAGCGCGACGCCGACGACGAACACCGCGCCGGTGACGGTGGCGCTCGTACCGCCCTGGGCGCGGATCACCGCGGCCACGCCGACGAAGGACAGGGAGCAGCCGAGGTAGCTGGGCACCTTGCCGCGGGTGGCGAGCAGGAAGACGATCGTCGCCACGCCCGACATCATGATCGCCAGATTGGGGTCCAGGCCCATCAGGACCGGCGCCACGAACGACGCCCCGAACATCGCCACCACGTGCTGGGCGCCGAGCCCGACCGTGCGCGGCCAGGACAGCCGCTCGTCGGGCCGGACCACCGCGCCGGGGGCCGGGGTGCGTCCGTCGCCGTGCAGTTTCCAGCGGACGCCGAGATCCATGAGGGGTTTCGCTTTCGTCGTACGGGTGGCTGACCGCCGACCATTGTCCCTGCCCGCGGGGCATGCTGAGCGCCCGCTTAGGATGGGGGCCGTTCCAGCTTGGTTGAATCGTCCACCACAGGAGACCCCTCGTGACCGCCGAAGCCCCGACCGCGCCCGCCCTGTCGTACGGCCGGCTCGTCCCCGTCACCGTGCACTTCGACGATCTCGACGCGCTCGGCCTGCTGCACAACGCCCGCTATCCGCTGATGGTCGAGCGGGCCTGGGCCGCGCTGTGGCAGGACCACGGCTTCCACTACGCCGGTGACTGGGCGGCGGCCGGCGACGCCTGCAACGCCGTCAAGGAGCTGCGGATCGCCTACGAGGCGCCGGTCACCCGGCCCGGCGAGTACGCCGTCCACCTGTGGCTGGACCGGCTCGGCACCACCGGCCTGACCTACGGCTTCCGCTTCTGCTCGGCCGACGGGGCGACGACCTACGCCCACGGCAGCCGGGTGCTGGTGCGGCTGGACGCGGACACGCTGCGCCCGGCGCCGTGGAGCGAGGAGTTCAGGGCCGCCGGTCGGGCACTGCTGCGTCCGACGGACGGCTGACCTTCGGCCGGTCCCGGTCACCGGCCCGCAGCACGCCCGCGAACGCCAGCAGGCCGCCGGCCAGCAGGGTCACCAGACCGAAGGACACCACCAGGCTGGTCGCCTGGGCGATCCCGCCGATCGCGCTCGGGGCGATCAGCCCCGAGGTGTACGTGATCGTCGCGACGCCCGCGATGGCCTGGCTGGGGTTGGGGCCGCTGCGGCCGGCCGCGGCGAAGCACAGCGGCACGACCACCGCGATGCCGAGGCCCATCAGCGCGAACCCGGTCATCGCCATCGCCGGGTGCGGCGCGGCCACGATCAGCACTCCGCCGAGCACCGCAAGGACACCGCTCGCCCGGACCGTGCGCACCGAGCCGAAGCGGTCCACCACCTTGTCGCCCGCGATCCGGGCCACGGCCATGGTGAGCGTGAAGCCGGTGGTGCACGCCGCGGCCAGTCCCGCGGACGCCTCCAGCTCGTCGCGCAGATAGACCGCCGACCAGTCCAGGCTGGCGCCCTCGGCGAACACCGCGCAGAACCCGATCGCGCCGATCAGCAGCGCCGACTTCGGCGGCAGCGCGAACCTCGGCGGCGGCTCCTCGTCCTCGGCCGGCTGGAGGTCCAGCACCCAGGCGCAGGCGGCCACACCCAGCACGGTCAGCACCGCGGCGGCCAGTACGTGGTGCAGGCGGGCGTCGGCGCCGAGATGCGCGGCGAGGGTGCCGCCTGCCGAGCCGATCAGGGCACCCGCGCTCCACATGCCGTGCAGCCCGGACATGATCGAGCGGCCCAGACGGTTCTCGACGTCGACGCCGAGCGCGTTCATCGCCACGTCCGACATGCCGGCCGTGGCGCCGTAGACGAACAGCGCCAGGCACAGGGCGAGTAGGTTCGGGGCGAGCGCGGGCAGCACGAGCGACAGGGTCCACAGGGCGATCAGCCCGCGCAGCGCGTTGCGGGCACCGAAGGTGTGGCTGATCCGGCCCGCCAGGGGCATCGCGAGCGACGCGCCGAGCGCGGGGAAGGCGAGCGCGAGGCCCAGCTGCCCGGCGCTCACCCCCGCGTGGTCCTGGATCCAGGGCACGCGCGTGGCGAACGACCCGGTCACCGCGCCGTGCACGGCGAACACGGCGGCCACGGCGTACCGGGCGCGCCGCACATCGCGCAGCTCGTAGGACACTGCCTCCATTTTCCTGCCCCTCCCGGACCGGTGCCCCGCCTGTTGGATGTGTCCGTAAACTATCAGGAACCCTGCCTGATAGATAGCGGATAAGATGCGCCCATGCCCGCATCACCGAGCACCGCCCGGGCCCTGAACGACCGGCTCGCCCTGCGACTGCTGCAGGAAGAAGGCCCGCTGACGGCGGCTCAGCTCAAGCAGCTGACCGGTCTGTCCCGGCCGACGGTCGCCGACCTCGTCGACCGGCTGACCGCCGCCGGGCTCATCGAGGTGGTCGGTGAGGCGGGGGAGCAGCGCCGGGGGCCCAACGCCAAGCTCTACGGCATCGTCGCCGAGCGCGCCCATCTCGCGGCCCTCGACGTACGGATGGAGAGCGTCGCCGTGGTCGTCTCCGACCTGCTGGGCCGGGTGCTCGCGCAGGCGTCCACGCCGGTCGGCGGGGAGGGCGGCACCGGAGCGGCGGTGGAGCGGGCGGTCGGGCTGGTCGAGCGCGCGGCCGGGGAGGCGGGGGCGCGGGGGGCGCCCTCGGGAGAGCCGGGCGCGGGGTGGGGGGCTGTTGAGGCGCGGGGGACGGCCGAAGCGCGGGGCACGGTCGAAGCGCGGCGGGCGGTCGAAGCGTGGGGAAAGCTGCACACCGTCGGCATCGGCGCGCCCGGTCTGATCGACCCCGCGACCGGCGACCTCCGTGACTCCAGCGGGCTGCCCGCCTGGCACCGGCGTCTGGTGGCCGCCCTCCAGGAACGGCTGCCCGAGGCCCGCGTCACCGTCGAGAACGAGACCAACCTCGCCGCCCTGGCCGAGCAGCGCGAGGGCGCCGCCCGTGACCGCGACACCTTCGTCCTCCTCTGGCTCGGCCACGGCACCGGCGCCGCCGTCGTCCTCGACGGCGCACTGCGCCGCGGTGCCTCGGGCGGCACCGGTGAGATCGGATTCCTCCCGGTCCCGGGCACCGCCACCCTGCCCTCCGCCACCGACTGCGAGGGCGGGTTCCACTCCCTCGCCGGTGCGGCGGCGATCGAGCGGCTGGCGGGGGAGTACGGCCTGACGGCGCGTGCCGAGGGGGCGGAGCCGGTGGCGGCGGCGCTGGTGCGCGGAGCGGTGGCGGACGGCGCCGGGGAGCGGGCCCTCTTCCTGGACGCCCTCGCCGACCGGCTGGCCGTCGGTGTCGCCTCCGTCGCCGCCGTGCTCGACCCCGGATGCGTGGTCCTCGGCGGGGAGGTCGGGCAGGCCGGGGGCGAGCTGCTGGCGGGGCTGGTGGAGGAGCGGGTCCGGCGGATGTCGCCGCTGGCCACCGAGGTCCGGGCGAGCGCGCTCGGCGGGGGTGCCGTGCTGCGCGGCGCCCTGCTCACCGCCCGGGACCGCGCCCAGGACGAGCTGTTCGCACCGCCGGAGCGGTGAGCGCGGCTCAGGCCGCCCCGAACCGCCGCTCCAGATACTCCTCGAACGTGCCCTTGCCCACGGCCAGTCCCGGCGTGAGATGACCGCCCGCGCGAAAGGCGCGGTACGTGGCGCCGGCCAGCGGCACGTTCACCAGCGCCCGGCGCCGGCCGGCCGCCGCCAGATACGCGCGGGCCAGCGAGGCGAAGGACCGCACCTCGGGTCCGCCCATGTCCTCCACGCGCCCCGCGGGCGCGGCCAGGGCCAGCTCCACCAGCCGGTCGGCGACCTCACCGACCTCGACCGGCTGGTCGGCCACCCCGGCGGGCAGTGGCATCAGCGGAGACCTGGCCAGCACCTCGAACAACTGGACCAGCAGATCGTGGAACTGCGTCGTCCGCAGGGTCGTCCAGCCGAGCCCCGACTCCTCCACCAGCCGCTCGACGGCGAGCTTGGTCCGGTAGTAGCCGAACGGCACCCGGTCCACGCCCACGATGGAGATGTAGACCAGATGGCCGACCCCCGCCCGCCGCGCCGCCGCGATCAGGTTCGCCGCCGCCCGCTCGTCGCCGCCGCGCGGCATCGTGGCGCAGTGCACCACGGTGTCCACGCCCTCCACCGCCGCGCCGAGCCCGCCGCCCCCCTCGCGCAGGTCCACGGCATACGGCTGGGCGTGCCTGCTGAGCACCCGTACCTCGTGCCCGTCCGCCCGCAGCCGCTCGGTGACGTGCCGGCCGAGGGTTCCGGTCCCGCCGGTCACCAGGATCGTGGTCATGCTCTTCAGCCCCTTCGAACGCCGGGCGGTCCCGGAGCGGAACGCCCTTCGACAGCAGGACCGCACAGCCCCCTGGGAATGTGACAACCTCGCCCGACGCGCTCAGGCGCGGGCCAGCTGACGCCGTACGAAGGCCAGCTTCTCCGGGTTCATCACGTTCTGCACCCCGCTGATCAGCCCGTCCCGCACCTCGAACGCGGCCACCGCGATCAGCTCGTCGCCGGCCCACGCCACCAGCGACGGGGCACCGTTGATCTCGGCCGTCGCGACGGTGACGCCGACCAGATAGCGCTCGGTGACACCGAGCAGCAGCCGGGCGACCTTGTCGCGCCCCTCGACCGGGCGGCGGGCCGAGGAGACCTTGCCGCCGCCGTCGCTGTACCAGGTGACGTCGGCGGCCAGCAGCTTCTCCAGGCCGGCCAGATCGCCGTCGCGGGCGGCGCCGAGGAAGGAGGCGACCAGCTGCTCCCGCCGCTCGGGCTCCGGATCGAACCGGTGCTCGTCGGCGGCCACCCGCCGCACCGCCCGCCGGTACAGCTGGCGGCAGTTCGCCTCGGTGAGGTCGAGCACCTCCGCGATCTCCCGGTGCCCGTACCCGAACGCCTCGCGCAGCACGTACACGGCCCGCTCGGTCGGCGTCAGCCGCTCCAGGAGCACCAGCACGGCCAGGGACACGGCCTCGCGCTGCTCGGCGGACTCCAGGGGGCCGAGGGTGCCGTCGGAGGTGAGCACCGGCTCGGGCAGCCAGGTGCCGACGTAGCTCTCCCGGCGGGCCCGTGCGGAGGTCAGCCGGGTGAGGCAGAGGTTGGTGACGACCTTGGCGAGCCAGGCCCCCGGCTGCTCGATCTCCGCCCGGTCGGCGCCGCTGAAGCGCAGCCAGGCGTCCTGGACGGCGTCCTCCGCCTCGTCGGCGGAGCCGAGCAGGCGGTAGGCGAGGCCGAACAGCCGGGGACGGTGCGTCTGGAACTCGTCGGCGAGCGCGGCGGCAGTCGTCATGTCCTCACCCTGCCAGAAGGCCCGACCGCGGCGGCGCCTGGGAGGTCCCGCGGCGGCGCCTGGGAGGCCCGGCGGCGGGCAAGGGCCTTCGTCACCGCCGCCGGGCCGGTCCGTTCGGGGTCAGCAGGCACCCAGGTCCTGCCAGACCCCCCATTCGCCGGTGGTGCCGGGCTCCTCGCCCTTCGTCCACCACTTGGCCTTCCACGAGTGCCCCTTGTGGGACACGGTATTGCCCCCGGTGTACGCCGTGGCCGCGTCCCAGGCCGGGGCCGTGCACGCCCCACCGGTCGGCGTCGGGGTCGGGGTCGGCGTGGGCGTGGGCGTCGGAGTCGGCGTGGGCGTCGGGGTCGGCGTGGTCGTCCCCGGCTCCACCAGCGTCGTGCCCCGCGCCAGATTCCCGGCCAGCGAGTACGTCGTGCCGGCGATGGTCACCGTCCAGTTCCACGGCGTGGACACCGGCAGGTAGTAGTTGAAGGACAGCTCCACCGACGCGCCCGGCGCCAGCGACTGCCAGCTCGGCAGCTTCAGCGAGACGCGGTGGAAGTCGCCCTTCAGCCCGCCGACGTTGGAGCCGGTGTGGTCGCTGCTGATCACCTTGGTGCCGAAGCCCGACTGGTCGGAGGCGTTGCCCGGCGCCGCGGTGGAGTAGTCGAACTGGAACTCCGTGCCGCCCGGCAGGGTCGCCTTGGTGTGGTTGGTGATCCTCACCTTGGGCGTGATCGGGTAGTTGGAGTCGCCCAGCTTGAAGTCGCCGAACTCCACGCCGATGTTCACGGCCTTGTCCGGCAGCGCCTTGTTGGAGACCTTCGCGCCGTACGGGGACGCCGACCTGAACTTGTCGTACATCAGCGAGGTGAGCGTGGAGCCGGGCTCGTACTGACCCTTGGCCGCGTTCCAGGCGTAGTCGCCCGCCAGCTCCCACACCATCGTGCCGCCGATGCCGCGGTCCACGACGTAGTCGGCCTTCGCGGCCACCGACTGTTCGTCCTCGGTGGACAGGAACACCTTCTTCTCGGCGTTCCACAGCCAGGGCGCGACCAGCGTGGAGTCGTACCTGCGGGCGTAGGTGCCGGTGAGCTTGGTGCCGGCCGGGAAGCCGTACCGGGTGAGGTAGTCGCCGACGACGCCCTTCTCCAGGTTCTTGGCGTGCCACATCGGGTTCGAACCGGCCGGGGACTCCTGCCCGTTGGTGTCCTTGTCGTGCCACAGGTTGTCGATGCCGACCGCGCCGTCACCGCACTTGGTCAGACCGGAGCCCGCCGGACAGCTGGTCGCGGCGGCCTTGCCCCACAGACCGTCCGTGCCGCCCTGGACGTTCTTGAAGCCGCGCGTGTAGTAGGGCAGACCGATGTTGATGCGGCCGGCCGGCATTGAGCCGCGGAAGTAGTGGTACGCCCAGTCGGTGTTGAGGTAGCCGATGCCGCCGTACTGCTGGCTGCCGTAGACGCCCGCCGCGGCGAGTTCCGCGTCCTTGCCGTCGTCGAAGAGGGAGGCGTTCGGGCCGACGTACTCGTTCCAGGCGCCGTGCAGGTCGTAGGACATGATGTTGACGTAGTCCAGGTACTTCTGGACCTGGAAGGTCTCCATGCCGCGCAGCAGATAGCCGGAGGAGGGCGCGGCCACCGTGAGGAGGTAGTGCCGGCCGTCGGCGGCGCCCGCGCGGTCGAGCTTCTCGCGCAGCGTCTTCATCAGGGCCGCGTAGCCCTTGACCAGGCCGGCGCGGCGGGCGTTGGAGATCGACCAGTCGAGCGGGTTGCCCGCGTCCTTCATGGTCGTCGGGTACTCGTAGTCGATGTCGACGCCGTTGAAGCCGTACTTGCGCAGGAAGGCGACGGCCGAGTCCGCGAAGGTGTCGATGCCCGCCTGGTTCACCGAGCCGTCGGCGTTGGTGGCCATCGAGTAGAAGCCGCCGGAGTTCACGCGGGTGCCGTCGTCGGCGAAGTAGCCGCCGGTCTCCGCCCAACCGCCCACCGAGATCAGCGTCTTGACGTCCGGATGCTGCTTCTTGAACTTGTTCAGCAGGTTGAAGTGGCCCTTGTAGGGGTACGCCGGGTCCATCTCGGCGCCCGCCACGCCCGGCCAGGTCATCCCGGTCGCCGCGTTGTTCGCGCCGTCCGCTCCCACCGAGATCCTGTGGGAGCTGTCGATGTGCGCGAAGGCGTAGTTGATGTGGGTGATCTTGTTCCACGGGATGTCCGAGGCGAGGTAGGCGGGGGTGCCGTCCTTGCCGGTGCGCCAGCCGGTGAAGTAGCCGATCACCCGGCGCTGGTGGTCGGCGCCCATCTTCTCGCGCCCGTCGGCGTCGTAGACGGAACAGTAGGGGACGTCGACGCCGGGCGTCCGGTACAGCCCGTCGGGGCGGCAGGACTCCTGGTCGGCGGCGTGCGAGACGGCCGGGAGTCCGGCCAGCAGCAGACCGGCGACGGCACCGGCCGCGGCGGCCAGCGCGGGTCTGGCTCTCAGGCGTGAGGGGGAAGGCAAAGTCGGCTCCTCTCCACGGAAGTTGGGCAGACCCTAGGGAGGACTAGACCAATGCGTCAATAGGTATGGACCAATCCCGCGGCGATGTGCGCATGACCGTGACTCGTCATGCACATGTGAGCCACCCCACAGGAATCACCCGCATGGACGACTGTCGGCCGTGGCAGACTGGCCATGTACCAGTAGCAGCGCACTCCGGGGTCGGTGAAAGTCCGAACCGGCGGTTACAGTCCGCGACCCGGTCGCCTCCAGCGACCGGTTGACCAGGTGAAATTCCTGGACCGACGGTTAAAGTCCGGATGGGAGGCAGTGCGCGGCGGGCGAGCACATCCATCCGTGCGCGCCGCCGTACCGGTTCGTCCTTCGGGCGAACCCTGTCCGGCGTCGCCCCCGGTGTCCTCGCTCGTACTCTCTGTCGTCATCGACAGCCCCGGAGTCCGTGCCCGAAGAGGCAGGAGGACCGGGAAGTGTTCACCGGAATCGTCGAAGAGCTGGGCGAGGTCACCGCCGTCGAGACCCTCGACGACGCCTGTCGCTTCCGGCTGCGCGGACCCGTCGTCACCGAGGGCGCGAAGCACGGCGACTCCATCGCCGTCAACGGCGTCTGCCTCACGGTCGTCGACCACGAGGGCGACGAGTTCACCGCCGACGTGATGGCCGAGACCCTCAAGCGCTCCAGCCTGGGCGCCCTCACCACCGGCTCCCGCGTCAACCTCGAACGGCCCACCGCCGTCGGCGCCCGCCTCGGCGGCCACATCGTGCAGGGCCACGTCGACGGCACCGGCACGGTCCTCGAGCGCACCCCCTCCGAGCACTGGGAGATCGTGAAGATCTCCCTCCCCGCGGACCTCGCCCGCTATGTCGTCGAGAAGGGCTCGATCACGGTCGACGGCATCAGCCTCACCGTCGTCGAGGCCGGCCCCGACTTCTTCACCGTCAGCCTCATCCCGACCACCCTCGCCCTGACCACGCTCGGCATCAAGCAGCCCGGCGACCCGGTCAACCTCGAGGTCGACGTCATCGCCAAGTACGTCGAGCGCCTGCTCACCACCGGTCGGGGGGAACCGAAGTGAACTGGCTGAACTCCGAGGCGTTCGTCCTGTTCGACCAGCACATCATCTGGTCGGACATGGTCGGCAACATCTGCGGCCTGATCGCCCTCACCCTCGGCTGGCGCCGCTCGGTGTGGACCTGGCCCGTGCAGTTCCTCGCCGGCCTGATCCTCTTCGGTGCCTTCTACGGCCACCTCACCGGCAGCGCCGGCAAGCAGGTCGTCGTGATGCTGGTCGCGCTGTACGGCTGGTGGCAGTGGAACCGCGGCAAGGACCGCGCCGAGGACGGCCATATCTCCGTACGCTTCGCCACCTGGCCCGAGCGCGCCGCCATGGCCGCCGCGGCCGCCGCCGGCACCGTCGCGGTGGCGCTGCTCTTCAAGGCATACCCGAGCCTCTCCTGGGACCCCTGGCCCGACGCGTACATCTTCGTCGGCACCGTCGTCGCCATGTACGCCCAGGCCCGCGGCATGGTCGAGTTCTGGTTCGCCTGGCTGCTCGTCGACCTCGTCGGCGTCCCCCTGAACTTCGCCAACGGCTACGCCTTCTCCGGCTTCGTCTACGTCATCTACGGCGCGCTCGTCCTGTGGGGCATGCGCGACTGGTGGCTGCGCTCCCGCAGGAGCACGCGGCCCGCCCTGGAAGGAGCGCCCGCATGAGCACCGCATCGATCCTCTACGGCACCGACGACGTCGAGCACTTCGCGCTCGACCCGATCGAGCAGGCCATCGCCGACATCGCCGCCGGCCGCCCGGTGGTCGTCGTCGACGACGAGGACCGCGAGAACGAGGGCGACCTCGTCATCGCCGCCGAGCACGCGACCCCCGAGATCGTCGCCTTCATGATGAGCGAGTGCCGGGGCCTGATCTGCGCCCCCATGGAGGGCGACGAACTCGACCGGCTCCGGCTCCCGCAGATGGTCGCCGACAACACGGAGTCCATGAAGACGGCGTTCACCGTCTCCGTCGACGCCTCCGGTGCCCACGGCGTGACCACCGGCATCTCCGCCGCCGACCGCGCCACCACCCTCCAGCTCCTGGCGAGCGGCACCGCGCGGGCCGACGACTTCGTCCGCCCCGGCCACATCTTCCCGCTGCGCGCCAAGGACGGCGGCGTGCTCACCCGCAACGGCCACACCGAGGCCGCCGTCGACCTCGCCCGCCTCGCGGGCCTGCGCCCGGCCGGCGCCATCGTGGAGATCGCCGGCGAGGACGGCCGCATGCTGCGCCTGCCCGAGCTGATCCCCTTCGCCCGCAAGCACGGCCTGACGATCATCTCCATCGAGGACCTGATCGCCTACCGCCGCTCCAGCGAGCCGACCGTCCGCCGCGAGGCCGAGACCCAGCTGCCCACCGCCCACGGCACCTTCACGGCGTACGGCTACCGCTCCACCGTCGACGGGGTCGAGCATGTCGCCCTGGTCCACGGAGACCTCGGCGACGGCGAGAACGTCCTGGTCCGGGTGCACTCCGAGTGCCTCACCGGCGATGTCTTCGGCTCCCTGCGCTGCGACTGCGGCCCCCAGCTGGAGGCGTCCCTGGAGCGCATCCGGACCGAGGGCCGCGGGGTCGTCGTCTATCTGCGCGGGCACGAGGGCCGCGGCATCGGACTGCTGTCCAAGCTGCGCGCCTACGAGCTCCAGGAGCGCGGCCGCGACACCCTGGACGCCAACCTGGAACTGGGTCTGCCCGCCGACGCCCGCGACTACGGGGCGGGCGCCCAGATGCTGAAGGACCTCGGCGTCCGCAGCGTCCGGCTGCTGACCAACAACCCCGACAAGACCGGCGCGCTCGTCCGCCACGGCATCGCCGTCACCGAGCGCGAGCCGATGCCCGTCACCGCGGGCGAGCACAACCTCCGCTACCTGCGCACCAAGCGGGACCGGATGGGCCACGACCTGCCCTGGCTGGAGACGGCTCCCGTCACCACCACCTGCGGCAACCAGTAAGAGACCCCGAGGAGACGAGAGAACGTGAGCGGCAAGGGCGCACCGGAGCTGTCCGTACGCAATGTGGGTGACCTGCGGGTCGCCGTCATCGCGGCGCAGTGGCACGAGAAGGTGATGGACGGACTGGTCGACGGCGCCCTGCGCGCCCTGCACGACCTGGGCATCGACGAGCCGACCCTGCTCAGGGTCCCGGGCAGCTGGGAGCTCCCGGTGGTCGCCAAGGTCCTCGCCGGGCGCGGCTACGACGCGATCGTCGCCCTCGGCGTCGTCATCCGCGGCGGCACCCCCCACTTCGACTACGTGTGCCAGGGCGTCACCCAGGGCCTCACCCAGGTCTCCGTCGACACCGGCGTCCCCGTCGGCTTCGGCGTGCTCACCTGCGACACCGAGGAGCAGGCCCTGGACCGGGCCGGCCTGGAGGGCTCCAGCGAGGACAAGGGGCACGAGGCGGTCACCGCCGCCGTCGCCACCGCGGCCACCCTGCGTTCAGTATCTGAACCGTGGCGCTGAGCGGTGCCGGGGAGCGCGTAGGGTAAGGACCACCATGTCCAAGAAGACGTTCGAGGAGCTCTTCACCGAGCTCCAGCACAAGGCCGCCCACGGCGATCCCGCCACTTCCCGCACCGCAGAGCTGGTCGAGAAGGGCGTCCATGCCATCGGCAAGAAGGTCGTCGAAGAGGCCGCCGAGGTCTGGATGGCCGCCGAGTACGAGGGCAAGGAGGCGGCCGCCGAGGAGATCTCGCAGCTGCTGTACCACGTCCAGGTGATGATGGTCGCCCGCGGCATCTCCCTCGACGACGTCTACGCCCACCTGTAAGCACCCGCAAGAGCCCCACCCACCCCTCCACGCAAAGGAAGCCGACCTCATGCTGCGCATCGCCGTCCCCAACAAGGGTTCCCTGTCAGGCCCTGCGGCGGAGATGCTGCATGAGGCCGGCTACCAGCAGCGCCGCGAGTCCAAGGAGCTGCGGATCGTCGACCCGGAGAACGAGGTCGAGTTCTTCTACCTCCGCCCCCGCGACATCGCGATCTACGTCTCCTCCGGCAAGCTCGACATCGGCATCACCGGCCGCGACCTGCTGATCGACTCCGGCGCCGACGCCGAGGAGATCCTGCCGCTGGGCTTCGCCCGCTCCACCTTCCGCTTCGCCGCCAAGCCGGGCGCGGTCGCGAGCATCGAGGATCTCAAGGGCCGGACCGTCGCCACCTCCTACGAGGGGATCGTCTCCCAGCACCTGGCCGACCTGGGCGTCGACGCCTCCGTCGTGCACCTCGACGGCGCCGTGGAGACCGCCATCGAGCTCGGTGTCGCCGAGGCCATCGCCGACGTCGTCGAGACCGGCACCTCGCTGCGCAACGCCGGTCTGGAGGTCTTCGGCGAGCCGATCATGAAGTCCGAGGCGCTGGTGATCCGCCGTACCGGGGCGGACGCCGACGACCCCAAGGTCCAGCAGTTCCTGCGCCGCCTGCAGGGAGTCCTGGTCGCCCGCACCTACGTGATGATGGACTACGACATCCGCGCCGAGCACCTGGAAGCGGCCGTCGCCATCACGCCGGGCCTGGAGGGCCCCACCGTCTCCCCGCTGCACAACGAGGGCTGGGTCGCGGTGCGCGCGATGGTGCCGACCAAGGAGGCGCAGCGGATCATGGACGACCTGTACGCCATCGGCGCGCGGGCCATCCTGACCACCGCCATCCACGCCTGCCGTCTCTGAGGGGGCAGCACCACGATGTCGGACCTCCCCGCCCTCCCCGTCACCTTCCGCCCGAGCCGCACCCGCGCGGTGCTGCTCACCGCGGCCGTCGCGATCTTCGCCACGGTCTCCGCGGTCGCGCTGCTCCTGGACCGGCTCAGCACCGCCGAGCGGATCAGCTTCGTCTTCACCGCGGCCCTGCTCGCCGGTGTCGTGCTGATGCTGGCCCGCCCCAAGGTCGTCGCCGACGAGAGCGGCGTCACCGTCGTCAACTTCGCCAGCACCCGGCGCCTGGAATGGGCCGAGATCGTCCAGGTGAACCTGCGGGTCGGCGACCCCTGGGTGTTCCTGGACCTCAGCGACGGCACCAGCCAGCCCGCCCTCGGCATCCAGCCCGGCATCGCCAAGGAGCAGGCCATCGCCCACGCCAGGGCCCTGCGGGCGCTGGTCGAGGCGCGCTCGGGGGAGCCGTCCGCCTGACGGTGGCGTTCACCCTGACGTAGTCGCCCGTGTCTTGACTAATCT
Organism: Streptomyces sp. enrichment culture; assembly: GCF_964272895.1. Taxonomy (GTDB): domain Bacteria; phylum Actinomycetota; class Actinomycetes; order Streptomycetales; family Streptomycetaceae; genus Streptomyces. Next base: position 1,247,192 of record NZ_OZ186832.1, on the reverse strand, counting down.
GGTGGCGGAGGCGTACCGGATGCGCCTCCGCCCCTGTGGTGCCCGACGGCGCACAGGGGCTCCTGCTAGTCGAGGAGTGACTCCCTCCAGCGATGGACGGATCGTCCTGTAGTACCTGCGCCGCCCCCGGTCCCGACACACGGGCGGCGGCCTCATGACCATCCCTCTGCTGCTTCTGACGGCGGCGTTCCTGCTGATCCTGGCCAACGGCTTCTTCGTGGCCGCCGAGTTCGGCCTCGTCACCGTCGAGCGCGCGGACGCCGAGAAGGCCGCGGCCGACGGCGACCGGCGCGCCGCCAAGGTCGTCGACTCGCTCAAGGAACTCTCCTTCCAGCTCTCCGGCACCCAGCTCGGCATCACCATCACCTCGCTGATCGTCGGCATGCTGGCCCAGCCGGCCCTGGCCGAGCTGCTCGGCGGCCCGGTCACCGCGCTCGGCGTGCCCGAGGGTGCCGTCCCCGGCGTCGCGGTGATCGTGGGCATGCTGCTGGCGTCCGCCGTGCAGATGGTCGTCGGTGAGCTGGTGCCCAAGAACTGGGCGGTGTCCCGGCCCCTGCAGGTCGCGCGGTTCGTGGCCGGCCCGCAGCACGCCTTCGCCCGGCTGTTCCGGCCGGTGATCGCGGGCCTCAACGCGGTGGCCAACCGGCTGGTGCGCGCGCTCGGCTTCGAGCCCGCCGAGGAGCTGGCCTCCGCCCGCACCCCCGGCGAGCTGGTCTCCCTGGCCCGCCACTCCGCGCAGGCCGGCGCCCTGGAGCAGGACACCGCCGACCTGTTCGTACGCACCCTGTCGCTGGCCGAGCTGACCGCCCAGCATGTGATGACCCCACGGGTGAAGGTCAGCGCCCTGCAGTCCTCGGCCACCGCCGAGGACGTCGTCAACCTCACCCGCGCCACCGGTCTGTCACGCTTCCCCGTCTACCGGGAGAAGATCGACGAGATCGTGGGCATGGTCCACCTCAAGGACGCCCTCGCGGTCCGCGCCGCCGACCGGCTGCGCACGCCCGTCGCCCGGATCGCCCGGCCGGCGCTGCTCGTGCCCGAGACGCTGCCGGTGCAGCCGCTGCTGGCCCGGCTGCGCAGCGAGCAGCCCATCGCCGTCGTCGTCGACGAGTACGGCGGCACGGCCGGTGTGGTCACCCTGGAGGACATCGTCGAGGAGATCGTCGGCGAGGTCCGCGACGAGCACGACGGCCAGGACATCCCGGAACTGGCCCCCGCCCCCGCCGAGGACGGCAGGCCCGCCTGGGACGTGGACGGCAGCTGCCGCGTCGACACCCTGGCACGCATAGGGCTGGAGGTCCCCGAGGGGCCCTACGAGACCGTCGCCGGGCTCGTCGCCGATCTGCTCGGCCGGATCCCGGCCGCCGGGGACCGGGCCGAACTGCCCGGCTGGCGGCTGTCCGTGCGCCGGGTCGGCCACTACCGCGCCGAGCGGGTACGGCTGGTGCGGACCGCGGCCGTGCGGGAGGCCGCCCGATGAGCGTCCTGCAACTGCTGTTCGCCGCCCTGCTGGTGCTCGCGAACGGCTTCTTCGTCGGCGCCGAGTTCGCCCTGGTCTCCGTACGCCGCAGCCAGATCGAACCGCTCGGCACCGCCCGCGCCCGCCAGGTGCTCTACGGCCTGGAGCGGCTGCCGCGGATGATGGCCGCCGCCCAGTTCGGCATCACCGTCTGCTCGCTGACCCTGGGCGCGGTCGCCGAACCGACCGTGGCGCGGCTGCTGGAGCCGTTCTTCACATGGATCCGTCTGCCGCACGGCATGGTCCACCCGCTCGGCTACATGATCGCGCTCGCGGTGGTGGTCTTCTTCCACCTCGTCATCGGGGAGATGGTCCCGAAGAACCTCGCCATGGCGGCCCCGGAGAAGGCCGCGATCTGGCTCGCGCCCGGCCTGGTGGCCTTCGCCCGGGTGTGCGGGCCGGTCACCCGCGCGCTGGGCGCCTGCGCCCAGGCCGTGCTGAGGCTGTTCCGCGTGGAGCCGAAGGACGAGGTGGAGGCCGTCTTCACCAGCGTGCAGCTGGGGCGGCTGGTGGAGGACTCCGGCCAGGCCGGGCTCCTCGACCCCGAGGAGCAGGAGCGGCTGGAGGACGCCCTGGAGCTGGGCTCGCGCCCGGTGACGGACGTGCTGCTGCGCCGCGAGTCGCTGGTCACCGTCGGACCGTCGGTCACCCCCGGCCGGATCGTGGAGCTGACGGCCCGCACCGGCTACTCCCGCTTCCCGGTCGCCGCCGAGAACGGCGCCTACATGGGCTACGTCCACATCAAGGACGTCCTCGACCTGGAGGACTCCGAGCGTGCCGTGCCCCAGCAGGTCTGGCGGCACATGACGACCCTCCGGTCCGAACTGCCGCTCGACGACGCCCTGACGGTGATGCGCCGCGTCGGCACACACCTCGCCCAGGTCGCCGACGCCTCCGGGCGGGTCCTGGGACTGGTGGCGCTGGAGGACGTCCTGGAGCTGCTGGTCGGCGAGGTACGGGACCCGGCACATCGCCGGCCCGCACCGGAGGTACGGGTGAGCGAGCCACGGGTGAGCGGCGAGCCGGAGGAAGCGCTGGCGACCTAGGGCCTGTCTTCCGGATCATGTCGGGGTCGCGGGGCCTGGCCCTGGTCGGCTGGGCGACCCCGGCGGCTCAGAGGGCCGACGGATCCTGCGGCCCCCGCCCCGACAGCACCTCTCCGTAGGCCTGCATCAGGTCGGGGAGCCGCAGGGTCGCCAGGTCGTCGCGGGTGAGCGTGCCGGGGTAGGCGGACAGCCGCAGATCCCGGTACGCGCAGCTCTTCTCGTACAGCGTGCGCAGGAACCGCCCGTTGCCCAGCTCGTCGATCCACCCCTGGTCGACGACGTGCCCGGCGATCGAACGCAGCTCCTCCAGCGCCTCGTCGTCCCACACGTCGCCGTTCTCGGCGGCCAGCACCTCGCCGATCGCGGTGAGTTCGAGGGGGCGGTAGGAGGGGAAGTCCACGCGGGTGGTGAAGCGGGAGGACAGACCGGGGTTGGCGGCGAGCAGGCGGTCCATGCCCTCGGGGTACCCGGCGAGGATCACCACGAGGTGGTCGCGGTTGTCCTCGGCCCGCTTCAGCAGCACCTGAAGCGCCTCGTCGCCGTAGGCGTCGCCCTTGCCGTAGCCGGAGTTGGAGAGGGAGTACGCCTCGTCCACGAAGAGCACGCCGCCGAGCGCGGAGTCGATGAGCTCGTTGGCCTTCACGGCCGTCTGCCCCAGATACTCGCCGACCAGATCGGCGCGCTGCGCCTCCACGAGATGGTCACCGCCGAGCAGGCCGAGGGCGTAGAAGACCCGGCCGAGGATGCGGGCCACCGTGGTCTTGCCGGTGCCCGAGGGGCCGGAGAAGACGAAATGCCGCTTGGGCGGCTGGACCGGCAGCCCCTGGCCGGCCCGCAGCCGGGCCATGTTCAGCTGCGCCGACAACGCCTTGACCTGCCGTTTGACCGGTTCGAGGCCGACCATGCGCTCCAGCTCGGCGAGCGCCTCGTCGAGTAAGGCGGCATCCGTCGGTCCGGCCGGAAGCGGCCCGTTGGGCACCCCCGTCTTCTCCCGCACCGCGGGTGCGGTGACCGAGGGCAGGGGAGCGGCCGGCGGCGGCAGCTCCGGCTCGGGCAGTCTGAGGTCGCGGCCGTCCGTGCCGAAGAGCGGGTCGAGCGCGTCGAGTCCGTCCACGCTGTCCTGCCCGGCGCCGGCCAGGGTGATCGCCGCGAGGTCGGCGCTCTCGTCGTAGCCGTCGCCCTCGGAGATGGCGGCGAGCCGGGCCGAGGTGTCCATGAAGGCGGGGTCGACCCGGTGCACGGCCCGGTACAGGGGGAGCGCGGCGGCCGTGCGGCCGGTGCCCTCGTGGGCGCGGGCCAGCCAGTAGCGCAGCTCCTTGCGCTGCGGCTGCTCGCTGCGGCACCGCATCAGCGCGGCAGAGAGCAGCGGCTCGGCCTGCCCGTACATCTCCAGGCGGACCCGGGCCATACCGCCGAACAGCCCGGCCTCGATGCCGAGCAGTGGGTCGTCCAGGAGCGGGTCGGTGTGCCGTACGAGCTGTTCCCAGTCCTTGACCAGGTACGAGCGGCAGGCGTGCAGAAAGCGCACCTGGGGGTCGGTGTCGACCGGCGGCAGTCCGGCCAGCGCCCGGTCCAGCTCCGGCACATGCCGGCCGTCCAGCCAGTGCGAGGCGTGCGCGAGCAGCAGATCGCGGGGGCTCTCCAGGACGGGCTGGACCCACCAGCCGAGCCAGTACCAGGAGTTGAGGGTGCGGGCGTGCCGGGCGCGCTGCTCGCCGAAGCGGTCGCGGTGCCGGAACATCCGCAGCAGCGCGGTCGTGGTGTCGATGCGCAGCGCGTGCAGCCCGAGCCAGCCGTCCGCCATTCCGGGGTCGAGCCGCACCGCGGTGCGGAACTCCTCCTCCGCCTGCGGATAGGCGCCCATGGTGTAGGCGTCGACGCCCCGCAGCCAGGCGAGGTCGGCCGGGGCCTCGGGGCCCTGCGTGCCGAAGTCCATCCCGTCCCCCACAAGCCGTGCCCCCGCTGCTCACCGCCGGGCCGTCGCCCGCGGCCGCCTTCCGCTCGAACCGCAGTGCCGGGTACCGGAGTTGACCGGGCCGGCAGCCGTCCGAAGGTCGCGCCGAGGGCATCGTACCTGCGTCGGTGTCGCCCGCCGTAGGGTGCGACACGGGCCGTTCGGGGCGAGGGGAGCGAACGAGGGCGCATCCGTTTCGGTGACCCAGGGTGAGCATCCGGCGCCTCACGGCGCCCGGCGCAGGGTGTGAGGGCAGAACGAAGCCCCCGGTCACGGGGGAACAACCGGGGGCTTCGCGTCAGTGGGTGGCCCCGTCGGGGCGCACATTGAGAACGTAAGACCTGTACGGCCCGTCGGTCAAGCGGAGTTGGGGTAGTCCGGGAAGTTCCCGCGCGGCGGTCTTCACGACTTCACCACATTGTCTACAGTCGGTCACGGAGCGTCACTCAGCGGTCCCCGCCGACCGCCCGTCCAGCACCTCGTACCCCACCGGTGTCTGCCGCACCACGAGGTCGGCGTACGGCTTCGACGGATCCTGCGCGAAGTGCCGCAGTTCCGCCGCGACCCACCCGTCCCAGAAGGTCCGTTGCTCCTCGCCGTCGCGCGCCCGTCCGCGGGACCACGCCGCTTCCGGCTCCATCTCCATCCACAGCAGCCGCGCCAGATACGGCCGCACCGCGCGCCGGCCCGCGCCGACGCCCTCGATCAGGACCACCTCGGCGGGCGGCAGCTCCCGCGGCGGCCCGAAGCGGCGGGCGCGCCAGTCGTAGGGCCGGTAGGCGGCCGGCTCGCCGCGTTCGAAGGGTGCGAGCACCTGTTCCCGCAGCCGGCCGGTCCAGTCGAACAGCTCCTCGTGGGTGGCGATGTCGTCCAGGTGCAGCACCGGCGCCCCGTCCAGCGCCTCGGCCAGCCGCCCCGCGAAGGTGGACTTGCCGGAACCGGCGTGCCCGTCGACGGCCACCAGCCGCACGGGTCCGACGGACGGGGGCAGCGCGCGCAGCCGGCGGGCGAGCTCGGGGAACGGGAGGGGACGCGTCAGGGAGTGCACCCTCCCATCATCGCCGCCGCGCGCGTGCGCCCAGGTGGCGCCAGTGGTCCAGACCCATATTGGTGGCCGCGGCATGCCCCGAAGTGCTGGATGGACAGGGCGGGTTTGGCCATAGTTGGCGGACGCAGCCGGTATCGGGCCGGGCCCGACTGAGGACACCTGGGGGTCACACACCCATGAGCAGAGCCGAACAGCCGTCCCGCAGAACCGTCCTGGCCGCCGCGGTCGTCGCCGCCGTCGCCACCGGTGCCGGCCCGGCGGCGGCCGGCCCCGCGGCCCCCGCACAGGCCCCGGCCGGCACGGACGCCCCGGACGGCGGCCGCGCGCCGGGCCGCCTGGTCGACAACCGCTTCTGGATCACGTACACCGACTGGCGCTCCGGCACCTGCCGCGGCACCCGCCCCGTCGCCGGAGCCCGCCCCGGCGTCGTGCTCGCCACCCCCGCCGGCACCGTCGACTACACCGACCCGCACACCGGCAGGACCGCCGCCTGGGAGTACGCGACCTGGACCTCGCCGGCGCACACCTCCACCGTGCCCGCGACCGAGGTGATCGCCTCCTGGAACGCCGACACCCCGGCCGGCACCTGGATCGGCGTCGAACTGCGCGGCACCTACTCCGACGGCACGCAGACCCCCTGGTACGTCCTGGGCCGCTGGGCGGCCGGCGACCAGGACATCCGGCGGACCTCGGTGGACGACCAGAGCGACGGCAGGAGCAGCATCTGGACGGACACCTTCGCGATCGACGACGCCGCGAGCGGCCTGCGCCTGACCTCCTACCGGCTGCGCCTGACCCTGTACCGCCGCCCCGGCAGCGGGGCCACGCCCACCGTGTGGCGGCTCGGCGCCATGGCCTCCGACATCCCCGACCGGTTCACCGTGCCCGCGTCCACACCGGGGGTGGCGGGGGAGCTGGCGGTGCCGCGCTACTCGCAGGAGATCCACAAGGGCCAATACCCGGAGTACGACAACGGCGGCGAGGCATGGTGCAGCCCCACCTCCTCGCAGATGATCATCGAGTACTGGGGCGGCCGGCTCACCGAGGAGCAGCTGTCCTGGGTCGACCCGTCCTACGCCGACCCGCAGGTGTGCCACGCGGCCCGGTACACCTACGACTACCAGTACGCGGGCTGCGGCAACTGGCCGTTCAACGCCGCCTACGCCGCGACCTTCCGGGGGCTGCAGGGCGTGGTGACCCGGCTGCACTCCCTGACCGACCTGGAGACGCTGATCGCCGCGGGGATCCCGGCCATAACGTCCCAGTCCTTCCGCGCCGAGGAGCTGACCGGCGCCGGGTACGGCACCTCCGGGCATCTGATGACGGTGATCGGCTTCACCGCCGACGGCGACGTGATCGCCAACGACCCGGCCTCGGACAGCAACGAGGAGGTGCGCCGGGTCTACAAGCGGCGCGAGTGGGAGAACATCTGGCTCAGGACCAAGCGGTACAACGCCTCCGGCAAGGTCGTCTCCGGCACCGGCGGCGTCTGCTACCTGTACTTCCCGGCCCGTCCGACGCCGGAGCAGCGCCGGGCGCTGGCGGCGGTGGGCGTGCGCTGAGCACGGTGGCGTCCGGGGCGGCTGTGACCAAGCTCTCGGTCACAAAAGCCGCTCCGGGTGGCAAGGTGGACGCCATGACCACGCACGCAGCCACCGTCACGCGGGTGTCCACCGGCGGTCCTCAGGACGACCGCGGCCCGAAGATCGTCGAGCACGCCATGGGCTGGGTCCTCGTCGTGGTCGTCGCGATGCTCGTGACCCAGCTCGGCCTGCTGTGAAGAAGCGGTCGCGCTGAACCCGCTGCGCCGACCGGGCTGTGCGGAACCGGCTGTGCGGAACCCGTCGCGCGGCACCGGCTGGACAGAGCCGGTTGTGAAGAACCTGTGCGACCTGAGCCATCCATGACCTGACATACTGCGGATGTCCCGCCGCCCGTTGGATATCAGGTTCGACATTGAACATCAGTCACCAGCGTGACGCCGCCCGCCCACCGGTCCGCGGCACCGACCGCTCGCTGGCGCGCCGCGCCGAACTCCTCGCCATCGGGCGGAAGTTGTTCGCCGACACGCCCTACGACGCGCTCTCCATGGACGACATCGCCCGCCAGGCCCATGTGGCCAAGGGGCTGATCTACTACTACTTCCACTCCAAGCGCGGCTACTACCTGGCGATCGTCCAGGACTCGGTCGCCGATCTGGTCGGCTTCGCCGCGAGCGGCGCGGAACTGCCCGCCGCGGACCGGGTGCACCGCACCGTCGACGGCTATCTGCGCTACGCCGAGCACCACCAGGCCGCCTACCGCACCATCGTCAGCGGCGGGGTCGGCTTCGACGCCGAGGTGCACGCCATCCGCGACGGTGTGCGGGAGGCGATCGTCGGCACCATCGCCGAAGGCGCCTACGGCAGCCGGGAGATCGCCCCGCTGGCCCGCATGGGCCTGCTGGGCTGGGTGTGCGGGGTCGAGGGCGCCACGCTGGACTGGATCGACCGCCCCGGACTGTCCCGCGACGACATGCGCGAACTGCTGGTGCGGATGCTCGGCGGCACCCTGCGTGCCATCGAGGAGCTGGACCCGGCCCACCCGGCCCCGGAGCCGGCCCGCCGGCCGCTGTAGAGAAGGGGCCCGTGCGAGACGGGGCGGAGGCCGCCCCCCGCCCCGTCCGCCGCGAGCGCACGGTCAGTTGATCGCCCGGATGAGCTCACCGTTCGCGGTGTCCCCGCTCAGCTCCCAGAAGAAGGTGCCGCCGAGGCCCTGGCTGTTCTTGTACGTCATCTTGGTCGCGATGGTCGCCGGGGTGTCGTAGCTCCACCAGTTGCTGCCGCACTTGGCGTACGCGGTGCCGGCCACCGTCCCGGTCGCCGGGCACTTGGTCTTGAGCACCTTGTAGTCGTCGATGCCCTGCTCGTACGTCCCCGCCGCCGGGCCGGTCGCCGTGCCGCCGGGCGCGGACTGGGTGACGCCGGTCCAGCCGCGGCCGTAGAAGCCGATGCCGAGCAGCAGCTTCGAGGACGGGATGCCGAGGCCCTTGAGCTTGGCGATGGTTGCCGAGGTGTGCAGATGCGGCTTGGGGATGCCGCTGTAGGAGGTCAGCGGGGAGTGCGGGGCGGTCGGGCCGGTGGCGTCCCAGGCGCCGAAGTAGTCGTAGGTCATCGGGTTGTACCAGTTGACGTACTGCGCCGCGCCCGCGTAGTCGGCCGCGTCGATCTTGCCGCCCGGGGTGGCGTCGGCGGTGATCGCGGCGGTGACCAGGTTGCCGGAGCCGAACTTGGCGCGCACGGCCTGCATCAGGTTCTTGAAGGCCGCCCGGCCGCTGGTGTCGCAGGTGGCGCCGCAGGCGTTGGGGTACTCCCAGTCGATGTCGATGCCGTCGAAGACGTCCGCCCACTTGGGGTTCTCGACCAGGTCGTAGCAGGACTGGGCGAAGGCGGCGGGGTTGCGGGCGGCCTCGGCGAAGCCGCCGGACCAGGTCCAGCCGCCGAAGGACCACAGGACCTTGATGTTCGGGTGGAGCCGCTTCAGCTTGCGCAGCTGGTTGAAGTTGCCGCGCAGCGGCTGGTCCCAGGTGTCGGCGACGCCGTCCACCGACTCGGCGGCGGTGTAGGCGCGGTCGGTGGCGGCGTAGGCGTCGCCCATGGCGCACTTGCCGCCGGTGACATTGCCGAAGGCGTAGTTGATGTGGGTGAGCTTGGCGGCGGAGCCGGAGGTGCGGATGTTCTTGACCAGGTACTTGCGGTCGTAGGTGCCCCATTCGGTGAAATAGCCGACGATCTTGGATCCGGCGGCCGCCTCGGCCCGGGGAGCGGTGGTGGTCGCGGTGGCGGTACCCGCGCCGGTCAGCAGTCCGGCGCCCAGGACGGCGCCGCAGAGGGTGGCGACGAGGGATCGGAGGGGGGTTCGCATCGGTGTCTCCTCGTGGGGGAGAGGGGGACATGCGCCGGCGCGGCGTTGACATGAACGCGATGATTGCCGGTGAACCGACACCGTAGGAGGACTAGACCAGTTCGGTCAATGGTGCGGACCAATCTCGATTCCCGGTCGATTACCTGAAGTAAGCGGTCGTTAACCAGTGACGCGCCGCCTCCGATCGGGCATACTCACAGCGCCGAGCCGCTGGTCAGCAGCCTTCCGAGACCCGGAACTGCGAGCATCGTCCGGCACCCCAGAGACCTGGCGGAGCCGCCCCCACAACGGGCCGTGCCGCCCGTGCCCGACAGGGAGGAGAGCGTCGCCATGCCCGACCGCGCCCCGCAGCCGGTGGACCGTCAACTGCCCACCGAGGAGGCCCGGGACCTGATCTCGCTCGTCCGCGACATCGCCCAGCGCGAGATCGCTCCGGTGGCGGCCGAGGAGGAGGAAGCCGGGCAGTTCCCGCGCGAGACCTTCACCCTGCTCTCCCGCTCCGGCCTGCTGGGCCTGCCCTACGACGCCGAGTACGGCGGCGGCGAGCAGCCCTACGAGGTCTACCTCCAGGTCCTCGAAGAGCTCGCCATGGGCCGCCTCACCGTCGGTCTCGGCGTCAGCGTGCACACGCTGGCCTCCTACGGCCTGGCCACCTACGGCACCAAGGAGCAGCAGGTCGAACACCTGCCCGCGATGCTCGCCGGCGGCCTGCTCGGCGCCTACTGCCTGTCCGAGCCGGCCTCCGGCTCCGACGCCGCCTCCCTGCGCACCAGGGCCGTGCGCGACGGCGACGACTGGGTGATCACCGGCACCAAGGCGTGGATCACCCACGGCGGCATCGCCGACTTCTACACCGTGATGGCCCGCACCGGCGAGGACGGCCCGCGCGGCATCACCGCGTTCCTGGTGCCCGGCGACGCCGAGGGCCTGAGCGCCGCCGCCCCGGAGAAGAAGATGGGCATGAAGGGCTCGCCCACCGCCCAGATCAACTTCGACGGCGTCCGCGTCCCCGACAGCCGCCGTATCGGCGAGGAGGGCCAGGGCTTCTCCATCGCGCTGTCCGCGCTGGACTCCGGGCGGCTCGGCATCGCGGCCTGCGCCATAGGGGTCGCCCAGGCGGCCCTGGACGAGGCCGTGGGGTACGCGCAGGAGCGCCGCCAGTTCGGCAAGCCGATCTCCGACTTCCAGGGCCTGCGCTTCATGCTCGCCGACATGGCCACCCAGATCGAGGCCGGCCGCGCGCTGTACCTGGCGGCGGCACGGCTGCGCGACGCCGGGCTGCCCTTCGCCAAGCAGGCCGCGATGGCCAAGCTGCACTGCACCGACACCGCGATGAAGGTCACCACGGACGCCGTCCAGATCCTCGGCGGCTACGGCTACACCGCCGACTTCCCGGCCGAGCGCTACATGCGCGAGGCCAAGGTCCTCCAGATCGTCGAGGGCACCAACCAGATCCAGCGGATGGTCATCGCCCGTCACCTCGCGGGTCCGGAGACGCGCTGAACTGACCCGGCCGCACCAGGGGCGCCGCGAGCCGTACCCACTCCGGGTCGTGGCGTCCGGGCAGCGTGCGGCCGCGGTCGGCCCAGGTGCGCAGCAGGGCCCGGTAGATCGGCGGGTCCGCGGGCTGCGGCGGGGCCGCCTGCGGGGCGCTCGGGAACGCCTGGGCCATGCGCGGCTGGGCCATGTGGGGCTGAGGCGTGAGGGACTGGGTCATGTGGGGCTGAGCCGCGAGGGGCTGGGTCATGGGGGACTGAGCCGCGAGCGGTGGCAGCGGAACCGATTCTGCGCGGGTCGGGACGAACACTCGGTGCTGACGCCCGGTCGTGGAATAGGTGGGGGTCATACCGGGCCAACGCCGACGGGCCGCACCGGGTCACCGGTCGACGGAATCGGCCGTGAGTTCGCGCCCGTCCCGTCCCGCGGTCTGGTCAGCCGACACCACCTGACGTACCGTCACCTGAACCACCGTCAGGGAGGTGCGCCATGGCCGACGACCGCCCCGTACCGCTCGACGAATACCCGGTCCACCAGGTCCCGCTGTCCATGAAGCACGTGGCCACCGGTGACCGCAACGCCTACGACCGCGGCATCTTCCACGTCTTCGACCACACCGGCCGCGCCCTGCTGATCACCGGCCTCGGCGTGTACCCCAACCTCGGCGTCATCGACGCCTACGCCACCCTGCGCCTCGGCGACACCCTGTACGCCGTACGCGCGAGCGACGCCCTCGGCGACGACCGTACCCGGCTCGCCGTCGGCCCGCTGCGCACCACCGTCGAGCGGCCCCTCGCGGAGTTCGTGCTCGGCTGCGCGCCCCCGCCCGACGACCCCGACGGACTGTCCTTCGAGATCCGCTGGTGCGCCGACTTCCCGGCCCTGTGGGAGCCGCACCACCTCCAGCGGCGTGGCGGCCGGCTCACCCTTGAGGGCAGGCGGTTCGTGCAGGCCGGACGCTGCGTGGGCTGGATCCGCGCGGGCGGCCGGGAGATCCGCCTGACGCCCGGCGCGTGGAGCGGCACCCGCGACCGCAGCTGGGGCGTGCGCCCGGTACCCGGTGAAGACGGCGGCCCGCTCGCCGCCGACCACCCCACCGAGGGCTTCCACTGGATCTGGAGCCCGGTGCGCTTCGAGGACCGGTTCCTGATGGTCGTCGTGCAGGAGGACGCCGACGGACACCGCTCCCTGAACGACGCCACCCTCGTCCGCCCCGGCCACCGGGACCGCCAACTGGGCTGGCCCCAGGCCGAGATCAGCTACCGCCCCGGCACCCGCGACCCCGAGCGCGCCGTCATCCATCTGGGGGACGTGCGCAAGCCGCAGGAGATGGAGGTGGAGATCCTGACCTCCTCGCCGCTCGCCGTCGGCGCCGGCTATCCGCCCGCGGACGACTGGCAGCACGGCACCTGGCGGGGCCGGGGCTGGGAGGACCGCCGTACGTACGACATGACCGCCCCGCACCCCCGCGCCGCCTACGGCGTCACGGACCACGCCGCACGCTTCCGGCTCGGCGGACGGACGGGCTACGGCATCTTCGAGCACGGCTCCTTCGGCCGCCACGACCCCAGCGGCTTCACCGGCTTCGACTCCGTGGCGGAGTGAGGAGCGCGGATGCCCACCTCACCCCGCCCCCGCACCACCACCCGCGACCCCGAGGACATCGCCCGCCGCCTCACCGCCTGGCTCGGCACCCGGCTCCCCGGCGCCGCGGTGACCGGCGTCCGCGTCCCCTCCTCCAACGGCATGTCCAGCGAGACCGTGCTGTTCGACATCGAGCACCCCGAAACACCCGTGCGGGCCTGTGTGTTGAGGCTCGCGGCGGACCCGTCGGCGTACACCGTGTTCCCCGCGTACGACATGCCCCGCCAGTACCGCACCATGAGGCTGGTGGCCGAGCACACCGACGTACCGGTGCCCCGTGTGCTCTGGCTGGAGGAGGACACCGGGCCGCTCGGCGCGCCCTTCTTCGTCATGGAGCGCGTCGAGGGCCGCGTCCCGCCCGACGTCATGCCGTACACCTACGCGGGCAGCTGGCTGCACGCGGCGAGCGGCATGCAACGGGAGCGGCTGGAGGCGGCCACCGTCGCGGTGCTGGCCCGGCTGCACGACCAAGCGCCGCTCGGCGAGGCCGGGTTCCTCGACCTCCCCGGCGACGGAGACACCCTGCACCGCCATGTGGCGGCCCAACGCGCCTACTACGCCTGGGTGATCGAGGGCCTGCCCCGCTCACCGCTCATCGAGACGGCCTTCGACCGGCTCGGCGAACTCTGGCCGCGCGAGCCGGGCCCACCGGTCCTCACCTGGGGCGACGCACGGATCGGGAACATCCTCTACGACGGTTTCGCACCCGCCGCCGTCCTCGACTGGGAGATGGCCGCGCCCGCCCCGCGCGAGGTGGACCTCGGCTGGACGATCTACCTGCACCGCTTCTTCCAGGACCTGACGACCGCCTCGGGACAGCCGGGACTGCCGGACCTGCTGCGCCGCGACCGCGTCGAGGAGCGCTACGCGCGGCTGACCGGGCACATCCCGCGCGACATGGACTTCTACCTGCTGTACGCCGCGCTGCGGCAGGCGATCGTCATGCTGCGCGTCGCCTACCGGCGGGTGCACTTCGGTGAGGTCGCCGTCCCGGCGGATCCGGACACGCTGATCCTGCACCACGGCAGCCTGCGGGCCATGGTGCAGGGCGGTTACCGGTGGTGAGGGAGGCTCAGGCGGCGTGGCGGCGCATCGTCGGCACCCGCATCGGGCGCGAGCCCGGCCCGCCGACGTGAGAGAAGGGCTGGGTCCGCCAGTCGAGCCCCTGGGGAAGCGTCAGCAGCAGGGCGGTGTCCTGCTCCTGGGGCTGGAAGGTCTCGTCCGCCGGGCGGGCGTCGGTGGCGCTGCGGCCGGTGCCCGCGCACACCGTGAGCCCGAACGGGTTCCACGGCGAGGCGCACAGCGCGTGCTCCGGCAGGACCTCCTCGTCCGCCAGCAGGGCGATGGGCTGGGCGCAGTCCGGGCAGATCACCCGGTACATCTCGAAGGTGTCGTACGCGTCGTCGAGGTCGTCGCCGTCGAAGGCGTCGGTTTCGACACCCTCCGGCGCGGGCTCGACGACCGGCTGCTGCCGCTTGGGCGCGGTACGACCAGGACGCTTAAGACTCTGCATGGGATTCTCCCCCTCGGGCTGGGCCGTGAAGGCGCTGCGGCCTCGACCACAGCAAGCACTTCCCGTCCGGCATCCGAGGTAATCACGAGAACATCACGGAGACCCCCCGCGGCCTGTGGCGTTCGTCACATGCCGCTCGAAGGTGCCCGAAATCGGCGTGTCCCGGCCCCGGATCGCGCTAGCGACCCTTGAGCGGCTCTCCCGCAGATCACGAACCGGGCATGACCGGTGCCGTCGAGGTATCCGAGGAGATCAACCGCACTGTAGGTTCTTGCGCCATGGAGGAGCTGGACCGTCAGATCGTGCAGCTGCTCGTCAAGGACGGGCGGATGAGCTACACAGACCTCGGCAAGGCCACGGGCCTGTCGACGTCGGCCGTGCACCAGCGGGTGCGCCGGCTGGAACAGCGTGGCGTCATCCGCGGCTACGCCGCGGTGGTCGACCCCGAGGCCGTCGGGCTGCCGCTGACCGCCTTCATCTCGGTGAAACCCTTCGACCCCAGCGCCCCCGACGACATCTCCGAACGGCTCGTCGACGTGCCCGAGATCGAGGCGTGTCACAGCGTCGCCGGCGACGAGAACTACATCCTCAAGGTCCGCGTGGCCACACCGCACGAGCTGGAGGGGCTGCTGGCCCGCATCCGCTCGCTGGCGGGGGTCTCCACCCGGACGACGGTGGTGCTGTCGACGCCGTACGAGGCACGGCCGCCGCGTATCTGACGCCCTGGGCGCAACCCGGCCGGGGCGAGGCGCGAGACTGTTCCCCATGAGTGAGCGCACCGCCCCGACCCAGACCGTCCTGCTCCGCCGAGGAGAGGTCCACAGCCCCGCCGACCCGTTCGCCACCGCCATGGTCGTCGAGCACGGCCAGGTCGCCTGGGTCGGCTCCGAGGGCGCGGCCGACGCCTTCGCCGACGGTGTGGACGAGGTCGTCGACCTGGACGGGGCGCTGGTCACCCCCGCGTTCACCGACGCGCACGTGCACACCACCGCCACCGGTCTGGCCCTGACCGGGCTGGACCTGTCCGGGGCGCGCGACCTCGAGCAGGCGCTGTCCCTGGTACGGGAGTTCGCCGCCGCCCGCCCCCACGACCGCGTCCTGCTCGGCCACGGCTGGGACGCCGCCCGCTGGCCCGGCGGCCGCCCGCCGACACGCGCCGAACTGGACGAGGCCACCGGCGGACGGCCGCTCTACCTCTCCCGCATCGACGTCCACTCCGCGGTCGTCACCACGGCCCTGCTCGACATGACCCCCGGCGCCGGTCGCCCGGACGGCCCGCTCACCGCCGACGCCCACCACGCCGTACGCGCCACCGCGCTGGCCGCCATCACCCCCGCCCAGCGCACCGAGGCCCAGCGCGCCGCGCTCGCCCACGCCGCCTCCCTCGGCATCGGCTCGGTCCACGAGTGCGGCGGACCGGAGATCTCCTCCGAGGACGACTTCACCGGGCTGCTCCGCCTCGCCGCCGAGGAGCCCGGCCCGCGGGTCGTCGGCTACTGGGCCGAGCAGGACGTGGCGAAGGCGCGCGAGCTGGGCGCGCTCGGCGCCGCGGGCGACCTGTTCGTCGACGGCGCCCTCGGCTCCCACACCGCCTGTCTGCACCAGCCGTACGCCGACGCCGGCCACACCGGCACCGCCTACCTGGACGCGGCCGCCGTCGCCGCGCACGTCGTCGCCTGCACCGAGGCCGGGCTGCAGGCGGGCTTCCACGCCATCGGCGACGCCGCCGTGACCGCCGTCGTGGAGGGCGTGCGCGCCGCCGCCGACAAGGTCGGGCTCACCCGTGTGCGCGCCGCCCGGCACCGCGTCGAGCACGCCGAGATGCTGACCCCCGAGACCATCGCCGCCTTCGCCGAGCTGGGCCTGACCGCGTCCGTGCAGCCCGCCTTCGACGCGTTGTGGGGCGGCGAGGACGGCATGTACGCCCAGCGGCTCGGCGCGGAGCGGGCCCGGACCCTCAACCCCTTCGCCGCCCTGCTCAGGGCGGGCGTCCCGCTGGCCCTCGGCTCCGACAGCCCGGTCACCCCCCTCGACCCCTGGGGCACGGTCCGCGCCGCCGCCTTCCACCGCACCCCCGAGCACCGCGTCTCGGTCCGTGCCGCCTTCACCGCCCACACCCGCGGCGGCTGGCGGGCCGTCGGCCGCGACGACGCGGGCGTCCTGGTGCCCGGCGCGCCCGCGGACTACGCGGTGTGGCGCACCGGCGAGCTGGTGGTGCAGGCCCCCGACGACCGGGTCGCCCGCTGGTCCACCGACCCCCGCTCCGGCACCCCCGGCCTGCCCGACCTCACCCCCGGCCACGAGCTGCCGGTGTGTCTGCGCACGGTCGTCGGCGGGCGCACGGTGTTCGTACGGCCGGGCGAGTGATCCACGGCGGCGGGCCCCGTCCGGCGGCCCGCCGCACGACCTGCGCATCCTCCCCGCCGACCAGCGGCTTCCGAACGTATGCGCAGGTCAAGCGACTGTTGACAGGGGACGGTCCGGGGCCGGTAGGTTCGGCGGAGTCCACCACAGGACGCCCGACCGGGGCACGTCCGCGCACTCGCCGCCGCGCCGCTGGGTCAGGGACGGTGACCGCACCGGGCACCGCCACTGGGAGCCAGGCTCAGCGCCCGCGCCGCGGCGAGGGAACGTTCCGGCCGGTCGGGACGGTGTGACCCGGGTGGGGCCCGGCCGCTCAGTAGACAACGGCTCTCGGTCGATCCGCAGCCAGCGGATCCCAGGCCGGCCCGAAGGGCGGCGGGCCCCCATCCGCAGCACCCGCGCGGGTCCGCCAGGACCGCCGACGCCACCGCGCCGCGAGCATACGAACGTCCTGTCACGTCATCGCAGGCCGTGCCCACTATGGTGGAGCTCTGCGCATGGACACGAAGGGGCAGCAGTGAACGACGGCGAGGGGACCGGGGCGGCGGACGCCCAGGGCAGGCGTTTCGGCCCGCTCGGTACGGCCCTGGTGATCATTCCGACCTACAACGAGGCGGAGAACATCAAGGCGATCGTGGGGCGGGTGCGTGAGGCCGTCCCCGAGGCGCACGTTCTGGTGGCCGACGACAACAGCCCGGACGGCACGGGCAAGCTGGCGGACGAGCTGGCGGCCGGTGACGAGCAGGTGCACGTGCTGCACCGCAAGGGCAAGGAGGGCCTCGGCGCCGCGTACCTCGCGGGGTTCCGCTGGGGGCTGGAGCGGGACTACGGCGTGCTCATCGAGATGGACGCCGACGGATCCCACCAGCCCGAGGAGCTGCCCCGGCTGCTGACCGCGCTCAAGGGCGCCGACCTGGTGCTCGGCTCCCGCTGGGTGCCGGGCGGCCGGGTGGTGAACTGGCCCAAGACGCGGGAGTTCATCTCGCGCGGTGGCAGCCTCTACTCGCGCGTGCTGCTGGACGTGCCGATCCGTGACGTCACCGGCGGGTACCGGGCGTTCCGCCGGGAGACCCTGGAGGGGCTCGGCCTGGACGAGGTCGCGTCGCAGGGCTACTGCTTCCAGGTCGACCTCGCCCGGCGGGCGATCAAGGCGGGGTACCACGTCGTCGAGGTGCCCATCACGTTCGTGGAGCGTGAGCTGGGCGACTCCAAGATGAGCCGGGACATCCTGGTCGAGGCGCTGTGGCGGGTCACCACGTGGGGTGTGGGGGAGCGCGTCGGCAAGATCGTGCACCGGGACCAGGGGCAGCGGTAGCGCCTGCGGATCAGGGGCCTCGTCGCCGGACGGCCCCTTATCCCGTACTGAGCCTCGTACGGGCACACTGGACACATGACGACAGGCGCACCGCACTCGATGAATCCCGCTGCCGGGCGCCCGCGCTCGGGGAAGCTCCGGTTCCTGCCGCTGGGCGTCGCCGCGTGGCTGGTGCTGGAGATCTGGCTGCTGACCGTCGTGGCGGGGGAGGCCGGCGGGCTCGCCGTCCTCCTGCTGCTGGTCGCCGGCTTTGTGCTCGGCGCGGCCGTGGTGAAGCGGGCGGGGCGCCGGGCGCTGCGGAACCTGAACGAGACGCTGCAGCGCGGCGGGGCTCCGGCGAACGGTGAGAGCAGCAGCGGCAACGGCTGGCTGATGCTGGGCGGGCTGCTGCTGATGCTGCCGGGCCTGGTCTCCGACGCGATCGGCCTGGTGCTGCTGGTTCCGCCGGTCCAGAAGGCCCTCGGGCGGCGGGCCGAGCGCAGCTTCGAGCGCCGGCTGCGGGCCGCCGCGCCGGGCGGTTTCGGGGACGCCTTCCAGCAGGCGCGCATCCATCGCCCGGACGGCAAGGTCGTACAGGGCGAGGTCGTCAGGGACGAGCCGCGCGGGGACGCCCCGCAGGAGCCCCGGCCGCCGCTGACCCGCTGAGCCTCTGCGGACAGGCACAGAGCGCGGGTGAGCCTCTCCGGACATGCACAGACCGCGGGCGCCGTACGTCGGAACGTACGGCGCCCGCGGTCACTGTCGCCGGTCAACCCCCGCGAGGGCTTACGCGGACTTGCGGCTGTCCCGGGGATGAACGGCGATGTTCATCGCCCCCGAACGCAGAACGGCAAGACGCTCCTCGAGGACCTCTTCGAGCTCCTCGCGGGTGCGCCGCTCCATCAGCATGTCCCAATGCGTACGCGCGGGCTTGGCCTTCTTCTCCTCAGGACCGTCGCCATCAACAAGGAGTGCCTGGGCCCCGCAGACCTTGCACTCCCACTCCGGCGGGATCTCCGCCTCGACCGAGAAGGGCATCTCGAAGCGGTGCCCCTTCTCGCATGCGTACTCCACGGCCTGGCGCGGGGCCAGGTCGATGCCGCGGTCCGTCTCGTAGCTGGTCACCACGAGGCGCGTGCCGCGAAGAGCTCGCTCACTCATGAATCGTGCCTCCCGGGCT
This sequence comes from Streptomyces sp. enrichment culture, assembly GCF_964272895.1. GTDB lineage: Bacteria > Actinomycetota > Actinomycetes > Streptomycetales > Streptomycetaceae > Streptomyces. Next base: position 1,228,230 of record NZ_OZ186832.1, on the reverse strand, counting down.
TGTCGCCCACAGGACAGGTGTCGCTGTCGTCGTCATCCGGTCAACGTCCGGTCGGCGGTAAAGATTCCCGTTCCGTGTCCCGTTCCGGGTCATGCGTCGCCGTCGTAGCCGCAGCCTTGTCAACCAGTGCAGTACCCACCGGCGCCCGGTTTGTCACATCTGCTAGGAGATGTCACCCAGCGTTTTTGCATCTAAGACGCGCAGTAACGGTACGCCTGGCAGGCCAAAGGCGTACACTACCGCCCTTTCGCCCTGAGTGCTAAATCTTCTCCGGAACCGGGTTGCCCGCGTCGCCGATCGCGCGGCGCACCGGAACCCGGGCGAGCAGCACGAACCCGAGCAGGAAGAACGCCACCAGCGAGAGGATCGCCTCCCGGTAACTGCCGGTCAGCTGATACGTGAGCCCGAACAGCAGCGGGCCGAGCCAGCTCATGCCGCGGTCGCTGATCTCGTACGCGGAGAAGTACTCGGCCTCCTTGCCGGGCGGGACCAGGTGGGAGAACAGCGAGCGGGACAGGGCCTGGCTGCCGCCCAGCACCAGTCCGATGCCGGCGGCCAGCACGAAGAACCACACCGGCTCACCGGCGGGCAGGAAGTAGCCCGCGGCCAGCACGGCCGTCCACGCCGCCAGCGAACCGAGGACGGTGCGCTTGGCCCCGTACGTCCGGGCCAGCCGCCCCAACGCCAGCGCGCCCGCCACCGCCAGCACCTGGACCAGCAGCACCGCCCCGATGAGCGTGGACTGCTCCAGGTCCAGCTCCTCGGAGCCGTAGACGGACGCCTGGGAGATCACCGTCTGGATGCCGTCGTTGTAGACCAGGTACGCCAGCAGGAAGCCCAGCGTCAGCGGGTGGCGGCGCATGTCGCGAAGCGTGGCCGCCAGCCGGCGCGGGCCGGGGGCGGTCGCGCCCTCGCGGGCCGGGGCGCGGCGGTCGCGCAGTCTGCGCAGCGGGATCAGGGCGAAGGCGCCCCACCACAGTCCGGCCGAGGCCAGGCAGATCCGCACGGCCATGCTCTCGGACAGACCGAAGCTGTCGTGGGCGAGGTACAGGACGAGATTCGCGACCAGCACCAGGGCGCCTGCCGCATAGCCGAACGCCCAGCCGCGGGAGGAGACCGCGTCCCGCTCCTCGGGGGCGGCGATCTGCGGCAGATAGGAGTTGTAGAGCATCATCGCGACGGACTGGGCGGCGTTCGCCACGATCAGCAGCAGACCGCCCAGCAGATAGCGCTCGCCGTCCAGGAAGAACATCCCCGCCGTCGCCCCGGCCCCGACGTAGGCGGCCGCGCCCAGCAGCGGCTTCTTGCGGCCGGAGCGGTCGGCGGCGGCGCCCACCAGCGGCATCACCAGCACCGCGACGATCACCGACAGCGAGACGGAGTAGGCGAAGAACGACCCCGCCCGCACCGGCACGCCCAGCGGATGCACGAAGCCGTCGGCGTCCGCCGCCTCCTCGGCGACCGAGGTCAGATAGGGGCCGAGGAACACGGTCAGGACGCTGGTCGAGTAGACCGAGCACGCCCAGTCGTAGACATACCAGCCGCGCTGCTCGCGCCGCCGCTCGGCCGCCTCGTCGGCGGCCGCCGTGCGCACGGTTCCGGTGCCCACCCGCGCCCTCGCTCTGTTCTCCGGCGCCGCACGGGGGCGCGTTCCGGGGTCAGACCCAGACGCCCCGGTCCTCCATGACCTTGCGCAGCGTGTCGATGTGATCGGTCATGATGCCATCGACTCCCAGATCGAGCAGCCGGTGCATGCGCTCGGGTTCGTTGACCGTCCACACATGCACCTGCAACCCGCGCGCGTGGGCCGCCCGGACGAAGCGGTGGTCGACCACCTGGATGCCGGACTGCGTCTCGGGCACCTGCGCCGCGACCGCCGAGGCGCGCAGGGCCGCGGGCACGCCCCAGGAGCGCAGCCGCAGATTCAGCACCCCGCGCGTGCCGTACGACGTGGCCAGCCGGGGACCGGCCAGACGCTGGGCACGCACCACGCGGGCCTCGGAGAAGGAGCCGACGCACACCCGCTCCCAGGCGTTCGTGCGGGCCACCAGGTTCAGGAAGGGATGCAGCGCCGACTCGGCCTTGACGTCGACGTTCCAGCGGACCTCGGGAAACTCCTCCAGCAGCTCCTCGAACAGCGGCACCGGCTCCTCGCCCGCCACACGCGCGCGGCGCACGTCCGCCCACAGCAGGTCCGCGATCCGCCCGGCGCCGTCCGTCACCCGGTCCAGCGTCGCGTCGTGGAACGCGACCAGCTTGCCGTCGCGGGTGGCGTGCACGTCGGTCTCGATGTACCGGTAGCCGGACGCGACCGCCCGGCGGAACTGCGCCACGGTGTTCTCCAGACCGTCCGCCGCCCCGCCGCGGTGGGCGAAGGCGATCGGCCCGGGGTGGTCGAGATAAGGGTGGCGTATGAGGGTGGTCACGGACGCAGTATCGCCCGGCGGGGTGACCCGCCGGCAACGACCGTGCTGCCCGCCGATGCCGACGGGACGGCGAACACCCGAAGGAACACCTGGGCGAGCGGGCCGATCGTGACCGCGTAGAGCAGGGTGCCGACGCCGATGGTGCCGCCGAGGGCGAAGCCGGTCACCACGACCGTGATCTCGACCACTGTGCGCACCAGCCGGATCGACCAGCCGGTACGCCGGTTCAGCCCCGTCATCAGCCCGTCGCGGGGGCCCGGCCCGAAACGGGCGGCGATGTACAGGCCGGTCGCCGCGCCGTTCAGGACGATCCCGGCCACCATCAGCGTCACCCGGACCGCGAGGGCGTGCGCGTCGGGGACCACCGCCAGCGTGGCGTCCATCGCGGCACCGATCACCAGGACGTTGGACACCGTGCCCAGGCCCGGCCGCTGGCGCAGCGGGATCCACAGCAGCAGCACGGCCGCGCCGACGATGGTCAGCACCACGCCGATCGACAGCCCCGTCCGCTCGGACAGGCCCTCGTGGAGCACGTTCCAGGGCTCAAGGCCGAGCCCCGAGCGGATCAGCAGGGCCGAGCTGGCGCCGTACAGCGCCAGACCGGCGTAGAGCTGGACGAGCCGTCGCAGGAGATGGTCCGGCATGGATGGCAGAGACACAGATACCCCCTGGGGTGGTGATGGTGGCCTGACGCATGTCACTCTGTGGCTTGGGATGAAACCTCATCCATGGCCAATTCGGGGAAGGTGGACTGGTATCCATGGCGCAGTGGACCTCTGCGGTGGGTGCCGCGCAGCTGGCGCGGCTGCTCAAGTCCCAGCAGGACCGGCCCGCGGGGCCCGGCACGCGCCGCCCGCCCGCCTATCGCGCCCTCGCCGACGGCATCCGGCTGCTGGTGCTCGAAGGCCGCGTACCGGTGGCCGCCCGGCTGCCCGCCGAGCGGGAGCTCGCCCTGTCGCTGTCCGTCAGCCGCACCACCGTCGCGGCCGCCTACGAGGCGCTGCGCACCGAGGGCTTCCTGGAGTCCCGGCGCGGCGCCGGCAGCTGGACCGCCGTACCGGCGGGAAATCCGCTGCCCGCGCGCGGTCTGGAGCCGCTGCCGCCCGAGGCGCTCGGCTCGATGATCGACCTGGGCTGCGCCGCGCTGCCCGCCCCGGAACCCTGGCTCACCCGCGCCTTCCAGGGCGCCCTGGAGGAACTGCCGCCGTACGCGCACACCCACGGCGACTATCCCGCGGGGCTGCCCGCCCTGCGCGCGGTGATCGCCGAGCGGTACACCGCCCGCGGCATCCCCACCATGCCCGAGCAGATCATGGTGACGACCGGCGCGATGGGCGCCATCGACGCCATCTGCCATCTCTTCGGCGGCCGCGGCGAGCGCATCGCCGTGGAATCGCCCTCCTACGCCAACATCCTCCAGCTCATGCGGGAGGCGGGCGCCCGGCTGGTGCCCGTCGCCATGGCCGAGGGACTCGCCGGGTGGGACCTGGACCGCTGGCGCCAGGTGCTGCGGGAGGCCGCGCCCCGGATCGCCTACGTCGTCGCCGACTTCCACAACCCCACCGGCGCCCTCGCCGACGAGGACCAGCGCCGGCGTCTGGTGGAGGCGGCCCGCTCGGCCGGGACGGTGCTGGTCGCCGACGAGACGATGAGCGAACTGTGGCTGGACGAGGAGTTCGAGGGCGCCGGCATGCCCCGGCCGGTGTGCGGGTTCGACCCGGCCGGGTCCACCGTGATCACGGTCGGCTCGGCCAGCAAGGCGTTCTGGGCCGGGATGCGCATCGGCTGGGTGCGCGCGGCGCCCGACGTCATCCGCAGCCTGGTCGCCGCCCGCGCCTACGCCGACCTGGGCACGCCGGTCCTCGAACAGCTCGCGGTCAACTGGCTGTTCAGCACGGGGGGCTGGGAGCAGGCCGCCGAGCTGCGCCGCGCCCAGGCCCGGGAGAACCGGGACGCGCTGGTCGCGGCGGTACGGAGGGAGCTGCCGGACTGGGAGTTCGAGGTGCCCGGCGGTGGCCTGACGCTGTGGGTGCGCGCCGGGGGGCTGTCCGGGTCGCGGCTCGCCGAGGCGGGGGAGCGGGTCGGCATCCGTGTGCCGTCGGGGCCGCGCTTCGGGGTCGACGGGGCGTTCGAGGGGTATGTGCGGCTGCCGTTCACCGTGGGCGGGGCGGTCGCCGACGAGGCGGCGGTACGGCTGGCCGCGGCGGCGCGGCTGGTGGAGAGCGGGGGGACGGTGGGGGCGGAGGCGTCGCGGTTGTTCGTGGCGTGAGGGTTCCTGGAGTGGCCGTGCGCTCGGTCGTTGCGTGGCGGCTTCCGGAGCGACGGGTGCGCTTGTTCGTGGCGTGAGGTGCCTGACGTGACGTGAGGGCCGGTGCGGATGCCTCCGTCCCGGCCCTCGTGGCTGTCGTCGGCGTGCTCAGCCCTCCGTCGCCATGGCCTCCGTCGGCACCTTCTCCACGGGCAGCTTGCTGTTGGTGGGGACCTTGTCCAGCGGCAGCTTCTCCACGGGCGGCAGCTTCTCCATGGGCGGCTTCTCGACGGGCACTGTCTCCACGGGCACCGTCTCCACCGGCACCGGCTCGACCGGCACGGTCTCCCCGAGCGCCTTCTCGACCGGCACCTTCGCGGCCGGGATCGGCTGGAGCGTGACCGTCTCCCCGTCCGCCGGGGTCGTGCGGGGCGGGAGCAGGTCGAGGACGGCCTGGCGATGGGCGTCGGTGGTGGCGTCGTCGTACGGGTCGGGCGTGGCCGGCACCTGGAGGCGCAGTACCGGACCGGTGCCCAGGCGGGCGTAGCCGCGGCCGGGCGGGACCTGGGAGACCGGCGTGGTGTGCGGCGGGGCGCCGAGGACCGCCTGGAGCTGCTCGGCGGTGGCCGGGCCGAGGACGACACGCGCGCGCGTGTGCTGACGTACGCCCTCACTGAGCAAGTCGAGGGAGTCGAACTGCTCGGCGACGACCACCGTCACATTGGCGGCGCGGCCGTGTCGCAGGGGCAGCTGGAGCAGGGCCTGCGGGTCCTGATGGCCCTCGGCGCCGACGATGCCGAGCGCGGCGGGGCGGTCCAGGAGGATCCACAGCGGGCGCCGGGTGTCGTCCGGCGGCGGGTTGCCGGCCTGGCGGGCGCGGTTGACGGCGATCAAGCGGCGCTCGGTCTCGTGCGCGGCCCACTCCAGCGCGGTCAGCGCCCCGGCCGCGGCGCACTCGACGGCGAGCACCCCGTCGCGGCCGGTGAGACAGGCGTACTCGCCGGTGCCGCCGCCCTCCACGATGACGACATCGCCGTACTGGAGGGCCTGGAGGGCGATCGAGCGCAGCAGGGTGGAGGTGCCGCTGCCGGGCTGGCCCACCGCCAGCAGGTGCGGCTCGGTGGAGCGGATGCCCGTGCGCCACACCACGGGCGGGACGTCGCGCTGCTCCTCGCCGTGGGTGAGGGGGAGCGTGCGCTGCACCTCGCCGGGGTCGGTGAAGCCCAGGACGGTCTCGCCGGGCGAGGTGACGAAGCGCTGGGCGGCGATGTCGGTGGGCAGCGGCGCGAGGACACTGACGGTGAGCTGGTTGCCCTCCTCGTCCCAGGCGAAGTGGTACTCGCGGCCGCGGCCCGACTTCGCGGTCAGCAGCTGCTCGATACGGGCGCGCGCCTCGGGCTCGCCGTCGGTGAAGTACGCCGGGTAGCGGACCACGAGGTGGCTGACCCGGCCCGTCTCGTCGAACTCGAAGCCGGTGAGGGCCTTCTCCCAGTCGCCGCCGTGGGAGTACAGCGGAGCGGGGTCCTCGGCGGCGGAGAAGTAGGGGACCAGCGCCTCGTAGAGGCCCTGGAGGCGCTGGATCTGCGACTCGTCGGGGCCCTCGGGGGTGGGCGGGGTGCGGTCCCGGCCCTGCCAGGCCGCCGCCGCCATCAGTGTGACGACGGCCAGCAGCGGGCCGTACGGCACCAGCGCGACCACCAGGATCACCGAGGCGACCAGGAACAGCAGCGGCCCGCGCTTGTCCTTGGGCGTGTCCTTCCACCTGCGCCGCCCGGCCGAGGCCAGCCGGCGCAGACCGCGGGTGATCGTGATCAGCGGGTGGAGGACGTCGGTGGCGCTGTCGGCCGCCGTCCGGGCCAGCTCCCGGCTCCGGGCGATCTGCGCGCTGCCTGTGCTCAGGATGCGGGGGAGGGGGCGCCGGACCACTGCTGTCTCCTGGAGGTGCGTACGGACGGGGACCGCGGGATCAGAACTTGATGCCGCCGAGCAGGCTCGCCAGGCTCTCGCCGCCCGCCTTGATGCTGGGGGCGATGGCCGTGCTGGCCAGGTAGAAGCCGAACAGCGCCGAGATCAGCGCGTGCGAGGCCTTGAGCCCGTCCTTGCGGAAGAAGATGAAGACGACGATGCCGAGGATCACGACGGCCGAGAGGGAGAGAATCATTTGAGTGCTCCTGGTTCGCGGGGACAGTCACCATGAGTACTTCCAGGATCACAGGATGTATCCATACGATTAAAGGTGCAAATGGTGGAAATTCGGGAGATTTCCCCCGCGTGGCGGCACCTTTCGCGGTCGGCCTGAGCAGGGGAGTTGCGTCGAACGGGTCTCGTGGTGATCTTTGCCTCGGGCGACGGCGGTCATGTGCGCCCACTGCCAGTACCCTGGCGATTCACCTGAACGGCTGTAAGGAGAGGCGGAGGCCCGATGAGTGAAGCCCCCGACCCCGAGGTCGTGGAGCTCGCGACCAAGATCTTCGATCTCGCCCGGCAGGGGCAGACCGAGGCGCTCGTGGCGTATGTCGACGCGGGCGTTCCGGCCAACCTCACCAATGACCGCGGCGATTCGCTGGTGATGCTCGCCGCCTATCACGGGCACGCCGCGACCGTACGCGCCCTGCTGGAGCGCGGGGCCGAGGCCGACCGCGTCAACGACCGAGGCCAGACCCCCCTCGCGGGGGCGGTCTTCAAGGGGGAGCAAGCCGTCATCAAGGTGCTGCTCGAGGCCGGAGCCGATCCCTCCGCGGGGACGCCGTCGGCCGTCGACACCGCCCGGATGTTCGGCAAGACGGACCTGTTGGAACTGTTCGGAGCACACTGAGTCCCAAGGCCCTGACCAGGGAGAACAGGGTTCCTGGCGGGTCACGCAACGGAAAACGGGGGAGGCGGTACAGGGCCGCCGGAAATTTCGGTCGCGGCATCGAAGAGCGCCGAGTCATCATGACGTCGTGATTCACGGACGCGATGGCTGGGCAGGTGTTGCCGCACCGCGCGGGCCGTGATGCGGTCCGCATGGGCCACCGACGAGAGGCAGAGAGAGATGGTCTACAGCAAGCATGAGACGGCGGGCGCACCGACGTGTTGTCACGCAGCCAGGTAATGCACGTTCCCGGTTGCGTCGACGCTTGATGTGAGGCTGTTTCCCATGTTCGATCCGGTCATAGCGCCCAGCGGTACGCTGCTCGGCCTGCTCCAGCGCGGCCGCGGCGACGGCACGCTGCACGCGCTCACCGCCCCCCGCGCCGAGGCGCTCGCGGCGCTGAACCACTGTGTGGTGCGCGATCCCCGCCACGACTGGCAGGTGGAGAACCGCTCCCTCTACTACGCCCGCCTGTACCTCGACCTCGGCGGCGAACTCGACGTCATCGAGGCCCACCTCTTCGACGCCGAGGACCTGCTCGACACGGAGGAGACCCGCACCGGTCTCGCCCTCGCGGTCCTCGGCCACCTCGCCTCCTACGGCAGGCGGGACGCCCTGGAGCTGCTGCGCAGGTACGCCGCCGAGGGCACGAACTGGGCCTGGGCGCTGGACGAGCTCGCCCTGCGTGACGACGACGCCGGACTGCGTGCCCTCGCGGCCCCGGTGCTCGCCCGCTTCCCGGCCGACGCCGAGGGCGAGGCGGAGCTGGCCGCCGTCGTCCGTGACGCCTTCGAGCCACGGCCCTGGCGGCTGTGGGCCGACGACCCGCGCGAATGGATCGCCACGCGCGTGCGTGCCGCCCAGGAGACCGGATGCTTCGACCGCTGGCAGCGGCAGATGCGCCCGAGCGGCCCCCGTCCGGGCTGGAGCGTGCGGGCGGTGTTCGACTGGGCCCAGCAGGGCGTCGAACGCGGCACCGCCCTCCATGTGCCCGCCGCCCGCTGTCTGACCGCCGTCGCCGGGCCCGACGACCGCCCCGAGATCCTTGAGGCGGCCCGGGCCGGCAGTGAAGGCGCCCGCTGTACGGCCCTGCGCTACCTCGCCGACAGCAACGACCCCGACGCCCTCGACCTCGTCGAGCAGGCCGTCACCACCGGCCCCACGCCGGTGGTGGAGGCCGCCGTGGAGGCGTATGAGCGCATGCGCAGCGTCGCCGCCGTGGACCGCGCCCGCCGCTGGGCGCACCGGCCCGACCCGCTCGGTGCCGCCGCCGGACGCATGCTGGCCTGCCGGGGCGGAGCCCAGGACAAGGACCTGGTCCTCGCCGCCCTGCGCGAGGCCGTCCGCGGCGAGGGCCCCGACGCGCCCACCCTGTGGACCCTGGTCGACGGCGCCGGCCGCCTCGGCATCGCCTGCGCGGCCCCCGTCCTTCGGCACATCTACCGCGAGACCGCGTCCTCGCACCTCCGCGGCCGGGCCGCCCGTGCCCTCGCCGCCACCGATCCCTCCTTCCCCGCCGGGTTCGCCGTCGAATGCCTGTGGGACTGCGAGGAGACCACCCGCGAACTCGCCGCACGCCATGCCGAGACCGGTGACACCCGCGTCGTCGACCGCCTGCGCCGCCTCGCCGCCGATCCGGCCGAGGAGGCCGAGGTCCAGACCGCCGTACGCAGCCGCTTCGGGACCGAGACGCCGCCCGTGTGAGCGACGCGGTGGGCAGCCGGTTCGTCTGCCGGCAGGGCTGATTCCTCCGGCCGGAAACCACCGGGAGCGCGGGGCGCGGGACGGACCCGCGCCCGCCCGGTGAACGAGGGACGACCCGCAGGTCAGGCGTATGGATGCCGCCTGACCTGCGCGGGTGCGCAGCGCAACGCTCATCCGGTCGGGCCGGGAGGCGCGCCATGAGACGCGTCCGGTTCGCCGCGCTCGGGGACTCCCTGGCCGAAGGCGCGGGGGACCCTGGACGGCGGACGGCGGACGGCGGGGGTGGGCCGCGCCGCCGGTGGAGGGACCGGCCGATGAACCCGTCGCGTTCACCCAGGACGCGTCGGCCCTGCCGTACCGCCAAGGAGCGGCGTGGCGCCCCTCAGCGCCGCCGTACCACCGCGAACCGCACCGGCGTCCCCGGTACCGCCTGTGCGGCCGCCGCGAGGTCGGCGTGGTGGACGACGGCGACGACCGGGTAGCCGCCGGTCGTGGGGTGGTCGGCGAGGAACACCACGGGCCTGCCGTCCGGCGGCACCTGGACAGCGCCCAGCACCATGCCCTCGCTGGGCAGCTCACCTGCGCGGGCCCGCCACAGGGCCGGTCCCTCGGTGCGCAGCCCGATGCGGTTGCTCGCGGCGGACACGCGGTACGCGCGCGTGGTGAACACGCGCAGCGCCTCGGCCGTGAACCAGTCGTCGCGCGGACCCGGCGTCACCCGCAGCACCAGCTCCGCGGGCGGCGCCGGCTGCGGAACCACGTCCACGCGCGCGGGCGGCCCGCCGGCCTGTCCCAGGGGAAGCACCGCACCGTCGGTCAGCGGCGCCGGGCCGAGCCCCGACAGCAGGTCGGTGGAGCGGCTGCCCAGCACCGGCTCGACGGCGATCCCGCCGGAGACGGCGACATAACTGCGTACGCCCGCCACCGCCCGGCCGACGTCCAGCAGCGCCCCCGCCGGGACCCGTACCGGCGCCCCCCAGGCGACCGGCCGTCCGTCCACGCCGACCGCGCAGGGCGCGCCGCCGACCGCGACGGTGACCGTGCGGCGGGGGCGCAGGGCGCAGCCGGTGAGGGTGGTCTCCAGGACGGCGGCGTCGGGCGGGTTGCCGACCAGCCGGTTGACGAGCGCCGCGGCGGGGGCGTCCAGCGCTCCCGAGCGGGGCACACCGAGGTGCGCGTGCCCGGGCCGGCCCCGGTCCTGCACGGTGGTGAGCGCCCCGGCGCGTACGACGGACAGCGCGCGGTCGGTCATCCGTCCCCCAGCGGCACGAACCGCACCCGGACGCCCGGGGACAGCAGCGCGGCGGGCACGCGCGCGTGGTCCCACAGAACGGTGTCCGTGCTGCCGATCAGCTGCCAGCCGCCGGGCGACGAACGCGGGTAGACGCCCGTGTACGGCCCGGCCAGGGCCACCGCGCCCGCGGGAACGGCCGTGCGCGGAGTCGCCCGGCGCGGGACGTCGTAGCGCGGCGGCAGACCGGTGAGGTAGCCGAAACCGGGTGCGAAGCCGCAGAAGGCGACCCGGAACTCGGTGCCCGCGTGGATGCGGGCCACCTCCGGCACGGGGACACCCCAGTGCGCGGCGACGTCCCCGAGGTCGGGGCCGTCGTAGCGCACCGGGATCTCCACGACCTCGCGCGCGCGTGGCGGCACGGTCGGCAGCTCGGTGGCGGTCAGCTCGGAGGCGAGGCGGGACGGGTCGGTGACGCCGTCCAGGAGCACCGTACGGGCGGCGGGGACCAGTTCGCGGACGTGCAGCGAGCCCTGCGCGCGGCGGCGCACCAGCTCGGCGTGCAGGGCCTCGGCCTCCTCGCCGGAGGAGACCTCGACCAGCAGCGCGTCCTCGCCGACGGGCAGGACCCTCATGCGAACGCCTCCACCCGCAGCCCGGCCGCCTCCAGCCGCCGCCGCACCCGCCGGGCCAGGTCCACCGCGCCCGGAGTGTCCCCGTGCAGGCACAGGGAGCGCGCCCGCACCTCGACGGGCAGCCCGGAGTGCGACAGCACCCGGCCGTCCCGGGCCAGCCCCACCGACCGCTCCACGACCGCCGCCGGGTCGCTGACCACCGCACCCTCGGTGCCACGCGGAACCAGCGTGCCCCGGTCGGTGTAGGCGCGGTCGGCGAATGCCTCGGTGACCGCGGGCAGGCCGGCCTTCTCGGCCCGTTCCAGCAGCCGTGAGCCGGGCAGTCCCAGCACGGGCAGCGAGGAGTCGGCCAGCAGCACGCCGTCCACGACCGCGCCGGCCTGCTCGTCGTCGTCCACGACCCGGTTGTAGAGCGCGCCGTGCGGCTTGACGTACGCCACGCGCGCGCCCGCCGCCCGGGCGAACACCTCCAGGGCGCCGATCTGGTAGGCCACCTCGGCGGCCAGCTCCCCGGCGGGCACGTCCATCGCCCGCCGGCCGAAACCGGCCAGGTCCCGGTAGGAGACCTGCGCGCCGATCGTCACACCGCGCTCGGCCGCCAGCTCGCACACCCGGCGCATGGTGACCGCGTCCCCGGCGTGGAAGCCGCAGGCCACGTTGGCGCTGGTGACGACGGACAGCAACTGCTCGTCGTCGGTGAGCCGCCAGCGGCCGAAGCCCTCGCCGAGGTCGGCGTTCAGATCGATCGAGGTGGTCATGGGTCCTTCCCTTGCCTGCGGTGCGGCCGGCGGTGCTGGTCCTTCGAGGGTGCGGCGCTGGTCTTCCGAGGATGCGGTACCGCTCGTTCTTCCGAGGATGCGGTACCGCTCCTTCTTCGGGGGGTGCCGTACCGCTCCTTCTTCGGAGGGTGCCGTACCGCTCCTTCTTCGGGGGACGCGGTACCGCTCGTCCTCTGACTTCAGAGGATGCGGTACTGCTCGTCACGGGTGTCGGTGAGGAACATCTGGCCCGGCGCGTGGGTGAGGGCGAACGGCGGCCGGGAGGCCATCACCGCCGCCTGCGGGGTGACGCCGCAGGCCCAGAACACCGGGATGTCGTCGGGTGCGGCGGTCACCGGGTCGCCGAAGTCGGGGCGGTCGAGGTCGTCGATGCCGAGCACCGCGGGATCGCCGCAGTGCACGGGCCCGCCGTGCACCGCCGGCAGCAGGCTGCTCTCGCGGATCGCCGCGGACAGATGCTCCGGCGGTACGGGGCGCATCGACACCACCATCGGGCCGTGCAGCCGCCCGGCCGGGCGGCACTGACGGCTGGTCACGTACATCGGGACGTTGCGGCCCTGCTCGACGTGGCGGATCGGCACCCCCGCCGAGGACAGCGCCCACTCGAAGGTGAAGCTGCAGCCGATCAGGAAGGACACCAGGTCGTCCCGCCAGTACGCGCGCACGTCCGTCGGCTCGTCCACCAGCTCGCCGTCCCGCCACACCCGGTAGCGCGGCAGATCGGTGCGCAGATCCGCGCCCTCGGCGAGGACGGTGGTCCAGGAACCGGCGTCCGTGACGTCGAGCAGCGGGCAGGGCTTCGGATTGCGCTGGCAGAACAGCAGCATGTCGTACGCCCAGTCCGCGGGGACCGCGATCAGGTTGACCTGGGTGTGGCCGGCCGCGACCCCGGCCGTGGGCCCGGTCAGGCCCGCCCGGAAACGGATCCGTGCCGTTTTCGGGCTCCACGCGTGCGCGTGCTCGTCGGTGAGGACGAGCGGGCGGTCCTGGGCGCGCTTCATGCCAGCTCCCTCCCGCGCGTCTCCGGCAGCCCCAGCAGGGCCAGCGCCGCCAGACCGTAGCCGATGGCGCCGAAGGCCAGCGCGCCGCCCACACCCCAGCTGTCGGCCAGGAAGCCGACCGTGGTCGGGAAGACCGCGCCCACCGCGCGTCCGGTGTTGTACGTGAAGCCCTGCCCGGTGCCGCGCACCGCCGTCGGGTACAGCTCGCTGAGGAACGAACCGAAGCCGCTGAAGATCGCCGACATGCAGAAGCCGAGCGGGAAACCGAGCACCAGCAGGAGGCTGTCGGCGCCGCTCGGGATGTTCGCGTACGCCAGGATGCACAGTGCCGACAGCACGGCGAACAGCCAGATGTTGCGGCGGCGGCCCAGCCGGTCGGTGAGGTACCCGCCGGTCAGATAGCCGATGAAGGCGCCCGAGATCAGGAACGTCAGATAGCCGCCGGTGCCGACCACCGACAGATCGCGCTCGGTCTTGAGGTACGTCGGCACCCAGGTGGCGAGGGTGTAGTAGCCGCCCTGCACCCCGGTGGAGAGCAGCACCGCGAAGACCGTCGTCCGCAGCAGCCCCGGCTTGAAGATCGCCGTGAAGGACCCGCGGGCGGGGCTCTGCTCGCGCGCGGCGGTCGCCTGCGGCGCGTCCTGGACGCGGCGGCGCATCCAGACGACCAGCAGGGCGGGCAGCGCGCCGGTCCAGAACATCACGCGCCAGGCCAGATCGTGGTCCAGCAGCGAGAAGACCACCGTGTACATGATCGCGGCGAGCCCCCAGCCCACGGCCCACGAGCTCTGGATCGCGCCGAGGGTGCGTCCCCGGTGCTTCGCGCTCGCGTACTCGGCGACCAGGATCGCGCCGACCGCCCACTCGCCGCCGAAACCGAGGCCCTGCAGGGCGCGGAAGACCAGCAGCCACTCGTAGGTGGGCGCGAAGCCGCAGGCGACGGTGAAGACGGCGTAGGTGATCACGGTGATCATCAGCGCCCGGACGCGGCCGATCCGGTCGGCCAGCACGCCCGCGAGCGCCCCGCCGACCGCGGACACCACCAGCGTGACCGTGGTGAACAGCCCGGTCTGACCGCTGTCCAGGCCGAAGTACGCGGCCAGCGCGACCATGCTCAGCGGCAGCGTGAAGTAGTCGTACGAGTCCAGGGCATAGCCGCCGAACGCGCCGGCGAAGGCGCGGCGGCCACGCGGTCCGAGGGCGCGCAGCCAGCCGAGCGGGCCGTCGCTCGCGGTGGGTGGGGCGGAGGTGGTGGGTGGGGTGGACGTGGTGGGTGGGGCGGAGGCGGTGGGCGGGGCGGAGCCGGTGGGTGGGGCGGACGTGGTGGGTGGGGCGGACGTGGCGCGGGCGGTCGCCTTCGGCGGGGGGACTGAGCTCATGGGCACCTCGCAGTGAGGGACGGAGGATGCGGTGGTGAGCGTGCGATGCCCAGCAAGGTAGGGGATTGTTCAACGATCCCTCAATACCCGTGTTGTCTCGTTCTCCTGACTGCGGTTGAATCTCGGGCATGGCAGAGCAGCTGACGGGACTGGCCGACGACCGCGCTCTCCTCGGGCGCACCAGCACCGCGGAACGCGTCGCGGACATCCTCAGGAGCCGCATCGCCGACGGCTTCTTCCCGCCCGGCACCCGGCTGTCGGAGGACAGCATCGGCGGCGCCCTCGGCGTCTCCCGCAACACGCTCCGCGAGGCGTTCCGGCTGCTCACGCACGAGCGGCTGCTGGTCCACGAGCTCAACCGCGGGGTCTTCGTCCGGGTGCTCACCGTCGAGGACGTCGAGGACATCTACCGCACGCGCGCGCTGGTCGAGTGCGCGGTCGTCCGGGGACTGGGGGAGCCTCCCTACGCGCTGGGCCGGCTGGCGGAGGCGGTGGCGCGGGGGCGTCGAGCGGTCGCCGAGGATGACTGGAAATCGCTGGGGACGGCCAACATCCACTTCCATCGGGAGCTGGTGGCGCTGGCGGGCAGCGAGCGCACGGACGAGCTGATGCGCAGCGTCTTCGCGGAGCTGCGGCTCGCCTTCCACGTGGTGGAGGACCCGCGGGAGCTGCACGAGCCGTACCTGGCGCGGAACGAGGAGATCCTGGACGCGCTGGAATCCGGCGACCGCGAGGGAGCGGAGCGGCTGCTGGCGGTCTATCTGGCGGACTCGCTGGAGCGCGTGGTGGAGGTGTATCGGCGGCGTGTGGACGAGGGGTAGGGGCCGGGGGCTGCCGGGGACGTGCGTGGCGGGAGGGTGCACGGGGGGCGGGAGGGCACCGGGCGGTGCGTGTGGCGCGGGGCAGTGTGGCCTGAGCGCGCCGGCGTTGCATGAGGGTGCGGGCGTTACGTGAGGGCGCGGGGCTACGTGGCGTGAGGGCGCCGGGCGCTGCGTGACGGCCGGTGCAACCGAGTGGCTCGCGACGGCCCGCAGCCGAAGCCGCCGCCCGGCCCCCGGCGCTCCGATTTGGGTCGTTGTCAGACCCAGCGCCTAGTCTGTGCACCGTGACTTCGCCAGCAACGACGGACAGCGTTCCGCCCCAGCTCAGCGCGGGGCCGCGCCCCGCACCGGGCCCGGCCGCCGACGAAGGGCTGGCGCGGCGCCTGCGCGCGCTCGCCTGCACCGCGCCGCTGCACGACCTCGACGCGCGCAAGGCCAACCTGGCCGGTGAGTACTCGGTCTACGGGATGGCGGAGGTGGCCCTCGCCGCCATCGATCTTGTCACGCTCAACATGGACTTCGACACCGGCGCCGACCACGACCAGGTCGTCGCCCGGCTCGTCCCCCGTATCGCCGCCCAGGCCCCGCAGCGCCCCACCGCCGAGCACGAGCGCGTGGCCCGCTGGGTCCTGGAGAACCTGATCAACGTCGGCAGCGTCGACCGCGGTTTCCGCGCGGTGTACGGCACCTTCGCCGCGGACGGCACCTATGTCCGGCGGGACTACGACTTCAAGCTGATCGAGGAGGTCCCGGGTCCCGGCGGCAGCGTCTACCTCCGGACGACCGACGAGGCGGTCAACGTCCTGGTCGGCGCCCTCGACACCGATGTGACCAGCGCCCAGATCGCCGCCGAGGTCAAGCTGGAGGTCCTGATCAGCCGCGGCCGTCTCGCCGACGCGCAGCTCGCCGCCGAGCAGGCCCGCTACCGGACCGTGCAGTACTCCGAGACACTGCGCCGGGCCCTGGAGGCCACCCGGCGCAACGTCCGCGCGGTGGACTGGCTCAGGACCGTGCCGGACATGATCGCCGAGGCGCTGGACCACGTGGCCGACCGCTACCGCCACGAGAACGCGATCCTGACGAACATCCGCAAGGCGCGGGACGAGTCCGAGGACCCCGAGCACAAGCGGCGGGCCGCCGAGCTGGTCGACATCGTCAAGGACTGCATCAGGCGGCACACCCAGCTCCAGTCGCGCCTGCTGGAGGCCGGGCCGCTGTTCCGCGCGGAGCAGGACCGGCAGGCGTTCGCCACCCCGGTGACGTCCTCGGGGATAGACCTGTACGGGCATCTGGTCGCCCCCGTGCTGCCATTGCCGCTGGAGCAGGCCGTCAAGGTCACCGACGCGTTCTTCGCGCGCGGCACCGGGCTGCGGACGCCGGTGTCCGTGCGCGTGGGCGACCTCGTCGACATACTCCTCACCCCGCCGATGGAGCGCGAGCACCTGGGCGCGGAGATGCCCGAGCCGGACCTGATCGCCACGCCGGACGACAGCCGGTTCAGCGAGGAGCAGCTGGCCGCGGCACGGGAGCTGCTGGACCTGCCCGCCGACGCGCCCCGCCGGCTCTCCGGCCTGCTGGCCGAGGCCCGCCGGCAGGACCCCGAGCTGCCGTACCTGGTCGCGCTGCTGGCCGTGCACGCGGCGAGCCCGGCGGTGGGCACCGCCTACCGGCAGGGCGAGGAGAAGCTGCTGTTCGCCGTGGACGACGGCACCGAGCTGGACGACCCCGAGTTCGGCGGCGCCGACCTGATAGTGGGCACCGCCCTGCTGGACGCCGCGGGGATGGCGGCGGACCGGACCGAAGCCGCATGAGTGAGCGACACCCGCGCCGTGCGGGAGACCCGAGCAAGGAGCCGAAGCCGTGACCGAGCACGTCGAGTGGAGTGAGCCGGAGGCCGCCGCCGCGCCGGTGAGCACCGCCGTCACCCCCGCCGACGCCGCCGACGCGGCCCGGCTCGTCGCCTTCGGGCTGCAGCCGAAGCTGCAGCCCGCGCGCGACCAGGAGTACGCCGACCTGCTGCGCCGCTACCGCGAGGACCCGGCCTTCGCCCGGCTCGCCGACGCCGTCGCCGCCGGCCTCGGCCTGGTCGTGCTGGAGGTCTCCCCGCGCGCGGGCATGGCCGTCACCGCCGCGGAGGACTCGGTGTTCGCCGTGCGGATGGGCGACTACGCCCGGCGCACCTCCGCCGACGGCTCCGACCGCTTCCTGCACGGACTGGCCCACCTCGCCGTCGCCGCCATGGCGTTCCCGCGCCCCGAGGACCTCGCCGACGACGGCTACATCGGGCGGGTCAGCGTCAACGGCGTCGACGCCTTCGTCCGGCAGGCATGCCGCCGCCTGGAGGAGCGCGCCGAGGAACAGGGCGAGAACACCGACCCGGCCACCGACGCGCCCGGTCTGGAGGCCGCCTGGCGGGTCTGGGCCAGACGCAGCGCCACCGGCGCCACCAAGGACGCCCGCCGCCTCGCCGGGTCCACCACCGGCATCGTCGGCAAGGCGGTCGCCTTCCTCACCGACTCCGGGTTCCTGCAGCGCACCGGCGACGACCACGGCGGCACGTATCGCACCACCGCCCGCTACCAGCTCCAGGTCCGCGACATGGCCGGCAGCGCCGCCATGGCCGAGCTCCTGGAACTGGGCGTCGTCCCGGTCACCGACGGCACGCCGACGCTGCTGCCCGCCCAGGACGGCGACGACCTGGAGCTGGTGGCCGACGCGGGGCTGCCGTTCCACTCCTGAGGTTCCCGGGTTCTCCGGAGCTCCCGAACCACCGCACCCTTCACGCCGTAGTACGCCTTTTACGAAGACTGTCGAGAGTCCGCCATGTACGAGCTGTCCCGGGTCCGCCTCTACTCCATCGGACCCGCCGGTGCGCGTTACGCCGACACCGTGCTTGACCTGCGGGGCGTGGGCGATGTCGTGCCCGACCCCGCGCCCGCGCAGGCGGAGTTCTTCGAGGAGGAGCCGGTCGGCCCGCCGCGCCGCCCGGCGCCCGCAGGCGTGCTCTTCCTGGAGAACGGCGGCGGCAAGTCCGTGCTGCTCAAGCTGATCTTCTCGGTGATGCTGCCGGGCCACCGCAACACGCTCGGCGGCGCCAGCTCCGGCGTGCTGCGCAAGTTCCTGCTCGCCGACGACTGCGGGCATGTGGCGCTGGAGTGGCAGCATGTGCAGACCGGCGAGTGCGTCGTCGTCGGCAAGGTCAGCGAGTGGCGCGGCCGTCAGGTCTCCAACGACCCGCGCAAGTTCGCCGAGGCATGGTACTCCTTCCGGCCCGGCCCCGGCCTCACCCTGGACAACCTCCCCGTCGCCGAGTCCACCGCCGTACGCCCGCCCGTGGAGGGCGCCTCCGGCGCGCAGGGCCGCCGCCGCACCATGAAGGGCTTCCGCGACGCCCTCACCGAGGCGGGCAAGGCGTATCCGCACCTGGAGGTGCACTGGGAGGAGATCCACGAACGCTGGACCGACCACCTCGGCGACCTCGGCCTCGACCCCGAACTCTTCCGCTACCAGCGGGAGATGAACGCCGACGAGGGCGAGGCAGCCGGCCTGTTCGCGGTCAAGAAGGACTCCGACTTCACCGACCTGCTGCTGCGCGCGGTCACCGACACCCGCGACACCGACGGACTCGCCGACCTCGTCAGCGGCTTCGGCAACAAGCTCGGCCGGCGCGCCGAGCTGATCGCCGAACGCGACTTCACCGCGGGGTCGGTGGACCTGCTCGGCCGTATCGTCGAGGCCGCCGAGGCACGGGCACGCGCGCGGGACATCCACGCAGGAGCCGAGCGCCGCACCCGCACCCTGGCCCGCCGGCTGTCCGCGCGGGGCGTCGAGGAGCGCAGGCGCGCCGCCGACCTCGCCCAGCGGGTCACGGCCGCCGCCTACGCCGTCACCCACTCCGAGTCCGCCCGTGGCCGCAGCGCCCTGATCGCCGCCGAACTCGCCTACCGGCACGCCTCGCTGGCCCTCGCCGCCGCCGAGAAGTCCGCCGCAGCGCAGAAGCGTGAGCTCGCCGACGCGCGCACCCTGCACGCCGCCTGGCAGGCCGCCGAGGCCGTCCTGCGCCACCGCGCCGCCGCCGACCGCGTCGCCCGCGTGGCCGCCGCCATCCAGGAGGCCGAGCGCGACGCCGCCCCCGCCCTCGCCGCCCGCACCAAGGCCGCCGTCGACCTCGTACGGGCCCTGCACGCGGCCGCCGAGCGCGCCGAGACCCTCGCCAACGAGGAGGAGGAGCGCTCCGCCGCCCTCCAGGAGGCCGGCGACCTGGCCCACCGCGACGCCACCGCCGCCGCCACCGAGGCCCAGCGCGCCCGCAGCGAGGCCGGACATCTGCGCCAGCGCCTGACCGAGGTCGAGCAGGAGACCGCCGAGGCCGTCCGCGCGGGCTGGCTCGACGACAGCACGCCCGACGCCGACCCGGCCCGCGCCGCCCTGGCCGCCAGCGACGCCGAGAAGACCGCCGTCGCCGCCTGGGACACCGCCCGCGAGACCGCCCGCCGCGCCGCCGAGCACGCCCGCGAGGCCGCCTCGGCCGAGTCCCGCGCGGAACTGACCGCCGCCCGCGCCGCCGACGCCGCGCTCGCCGCCGAACGCGCCTACGACGGCGAACGCCGCACCGCCCAGGCCCTCGCCGCCGAGGAGCGCCTCGGGGAACTGCTGGGGCTCGCCGGGCACCACGTCCGCGCCGGCCACCCCACCGGCGCCGACGCGCGTGCCGGGGTGCCGCAGCCCCGCCGCGAGCGCCAGGACGAGGACGCCGCCACGCCCGCCGAGGCCCCGCTGACCGCCGAGGGACTCGACCGCTTCGCCGACGAACTGCGCGAACTCCTCGACGACGCCGTCTCCTCCGCCGAACGCCAGCTGTTCGAGCTGCGCACCGCGGCCGCCGACGACTCCCGCATCCTCGGCGCCCTCGGTGACGGCGGCCTGCTGCCGCCCGGCCCCGACGTCCTGGCCACCGTCGAGTTCCTCGGCGAGCACGGCATCCCCGCCCTGCCCGGCTGGCGCTACCTCGCCCAGGCCGTCGACCCCGCCGACCACGCGCGCGTCCTCGCCGCCCGGCCCGAACTCGTCGACGGCGTCATCATCACCGACCCCGCCTCCCACGCCCGCGCCCGCGAGGCGCTGAGCGACGCCGCCCTGCTGCCCCGCTCCGCCGTCGCCGTCGGCACCGCCGCCGCCCTCCTCGCCCCGACCCCGGCACCGGCCGCGGACGACGGCGAGGTGTTCCTGGTCCCGCCGAACCCGGCCATGCACGACGAGCACGCCGCCGACGAGGAACGCCAGGCCCTGCGCGCCCGCGCCACCGCACGCGACGAGGAGATCCGCGTCCTCGCCGCCCGCCTCGGCAAGGATCGCGAGCTGGCCGCCCGGCTCGCCTCCTGGCGCACCGGCTGCCCCGCCGGACGCCTGCTGGAGCTCGCCGACGCCGCCCGCGAGGCCCGCGCCTTCGCCGAGGAGGCCGAGGCCGAGCTGGCGGAGGCACGGGTGGTACGCGCCGAGGCGGAGGAGGCCGCCGCCGAGGCCGCCCAGGTCCGCGACGAACGGCAGGAGGCCGCCCAGAAGGCCCGGCGCGCCGCCGACGCCCTCGCCGGGCTCGCGTTCCGGCTGCGTGAACGCGCCGGCTGGCAGGCCCGCCTGCGCGAACTCGCCGACGAGGCCACCGAGTCCGAGGCCCGCGCCCAGGTCTGCCTGGAGCGGGCCCGCGCCGCCGACGAGGACCGCCGCGCCGCCCAGCGCGCCGCCGACGACGCCCGCCGCACCGCCCGTGCCCTGCGCGCCGAGCGCTCCGAGATCGCCGGTGCCCCCGACGACCTCCCGGACACCGACGCCGCGGCCCCCGAGGCGTCCCTGCCCGCCCTGCGCGAGGCATACCGCGCGGCCTCCCAGGTCTACGAGAAGGTCGGTGTCGGCGCCGACCTGCGCGCCGAGCAGGCCCGCGCCGAGAGCGACGAGAGCGCGGCCCGCGCCGAACTGGACCGCCTCAGCAACAAGGTCCGCACCCGCGCCGAGCAGCTTCTGCAGTCCCCGGACGGCTCCGACGGACCCTCCCGGCAGGCGGCCGCCGCCCGTGCCGAGGAGCTGGTCCAGCTCCTGGAGACCCGGATGTCCACCGCCAGCGAGCAGCTCGGCCGACTGCGCGGCGAGGCCGAACGGCACGCCCCCGAGGAGGGCGACGCCCACACCGAGCTCCCCGAGGAGCTGCAACCGCGCGACGCCGACCACGCCCAGGCCCTGCTGCGCACCGCCACCGCCGAACTCGCCTCCCGCACCGAGGCCCTGAACGAGGCCCGCGAGGCACACGCCGAGCTCCTCGAAGCCCACCGCGCCGCCGAGGACGCGGCCGGCGGCTTCGACGAGATCGCCGCCCTCCTGCGCGACCTGCTGCGCGAGCACATCCCCGAGGACGACCAGGAGCAGCCCGAGCCCTACCCCGGCAGCCTGGAGGACGCCCGCCAGTCCGCCGCTGAGGCCCGCCGCTCGCTGCGCGGCTGCGCCGCCGACCTCTCGGCCGCCGAAGCCGCCGTGCGCGAGGCCAGCGACGTTCTCGTCCGGCACGCCAACTCCACCCGCTACGAGCAGGTCCGCACCCCCGCCCGGCAGCAGATCCGCGAGCTGCCCGCCTCCGCACTGCCCGAGCACGCCGCGAAGTGGGCGGACGCCTTCGCACCCCGGCTGCGCGTCCTCACCGACGAACTGGCCCAGCTGGAGCGCAATCGCGACTCCATCGTCGACCGCCTGCGCGGCCTCGTCGAGTCCGCCCTGGCCACCCTGCGCTCCGCCCAGCGGCTGTCCCGGCTGCCCGAGGGCCTGGGCGAGTGGTCCGGGCAGGAGTTCCTGCGCATCCGCTTCGAGGAGCCCGATCAGGCCACCCTCACCGAGCGCCTGGGTGAGGTCATCGACGAGGCGACCCGCGCGGCCGTGAAGAAGAACTCCGACCTGCGCCGTGACGGCATGTCACTGCTGCTGCGCGGTGTGGCGGCGGCCCTCCAGCCCAAGGGCGTGGCGGTCGAGATCCTCAAGCCCGACGCCGTGCTGCGCGCCGAGCGGGTGCCCGTCGGGCAGATGGGCGACGTCTTCTCCGGCGGCCAGCTCCTGACCGCGGCCATCGCCCTGTACTGCACGATGGCCGCGCTCCGCTCGAACGACCGGGGCCGCGACAAGCACCGGCACGCGGGCACGCTCTTCCTGGACAACCCCATCGGCCGCGCCAACGCGACCTATCTGCTGGAGCTCCAGCGCGCCGTCTCCGACGCGCTCGGCGTGCAGCTGCTGTACACCACGGGCCTGTTCGACACGACGGCTCTGGCCGAGTTCCCGCTGGTCATCCGGCTGCGCAATGACGCGGACCTGCGGGCGGGCCTGAAGTACATCAGCGTCGAGGAGCATCTCCGCCCCGGACTGCCGCAACCGCCGCAGGCGGGCGAGGCGGTGCACAGCGAGATCACCGCGACCCGGATGTTCAAGCGACCGGCGCCCGCGACGCCCTGACGCCGGCCGTGGCTCAGGAGTGGGACAGCTGCCCGGCACCGCCGGGCCGGCCTATCCGCTCCTGGGCCCGGGCGACCGACCGCGCCTGACGGCGGGCCCGACGCCGCTCCCGACGCAGCGCACGGGCGGTGCTGCTCGGCGTGGACACCACTCCGTTGCGCTGGTTCCAGACCTGACGGGTCACCCAGACGTCGAGCACGCCCCAGGTGGCCACGACCGTGCTGGCGACGCTGCTGATGACCATGGGGAACGCCAGCCACGACCCGGCCAGGGTGCACAGGACCGCGACCATGGCCTGTATCAGCGTCACGGCGATGATCAGCACCGCGCGTACCGCCGCCGTACGCACCGGGTCGGGCATCCTGCGTCGCTTCGCGGGCTCCTCCACCCACAGGGGCCGGTAGGCGGCCCGGGGCGGGGCGGTCTCGTGGCGCGCCGTGCGCCGCTCGGCCGAACCCTCGCGCGCCGCACGCGTGGCGGCACCGGCTTCGCCCGACGTCCGGCTCGCGTCCGCCGGAATGTCGAGATCCGATGCCTCGGCGCCCTCGGGGACCGTCATCTGTGCCGTGGCGCCCCGTCCGGGTGTCCCGTGCCGCTCAGCCGTGCCCATCACCGTGTCACTCCCCACCGCCAGCAGGCGCCTCGTCCCGGCCCGAAGACCGTCTCCCCTGTGCCTGCCCGGCTTGCGTCCCTTTACGCCGCCCGGGTGCGGGATGCGGCTCATGTGGCCGATTCCGCCCCCGTTTCCCATAGAGAAGGACGAGCGGCACCCCTCGAAGATTCCCGGACTTCGAAAATTTCCGGCCAATTGATCTGACATCCAAGCCACATCGGGTTCCATGGACACCGAGGGTTTCGGGGCCGCAATCTCCCGCAATGGGCGGACAACACGCCATCTCTCCAGGCCCGTGCGGAAGTTGAGCTTCCGGTTGGGTCTTCGAGTTCCCTGTGCGTCGGTAGTAGGCTCGCGCCGTTTGTTGACGCACATGTGTGCCCCCGACCGTGGGGGCCGAGCTGGGGGAGGCCATGCGCTTTCGCGGGAAATCAATCCGCCGGAAGATCGTGGCGCTGCTTCTCGTGCCGTTGCTGTCCCTGACCGCGATCTGGGCGTTCGCCACCGTACTCACCGGGCGCGAGGCGACCCGGCTGCTCAGCGGTTCGGCCGTCGTGGAGAAGATCGGCTATCCGGCCGAGGACACCGTGCGCGTCCTGCAGGAGGAACGCCGCCAGAGCCTCACCTACCTCGCCGACCCCCGCGCCTCCGACGCGCTCGCCGCGCTGCGGCGCAGCAGAGCCGCCACCGACCGGGCCGTCGCGCAGATCCGGGAGAACGCCCAGGACTCGGAAGTACGCGACACCATCGGCCCGACCACCGACGCACGCCTCACCGCGGTCCTGGACTCCTTCGACGGCCTCGAACCCCTGCGCCGCAGCGTCGAGGACGGCACCGTCGACCGCGCCCAGGCACTGAAGCACTACAACCACCTGGTCGACCCCTGCTACGAGCTGTACGCCGACCTCGAACTCCTCGACAACGGCGAGATGGACAAGCAGTCACGGGCCTTGGTCAATCTCAGCCGCGCCCGTGAACTCCTCTCCCGCGAGGACGCCCTGCTCGGCTCCGCGCTCGTGGTCGGCGAGGTCACCCGACGCGAAGCCCGCGCCATCTCCGACCTCGTGGCCCAGCGGGGTCTGCTCTACGAGGTCAGCCTGCCCCTGCTGCCCTCCTCCGAACGGGACCGCTACACCCGGTTCTGGAAGAGCGCGGCCACCGCCCCGCTGCGCAGAGCGGAGGAGGCCGCCGTCGAGAGCCGGTCCGGACAGCCGCGCGGCGTCACCGTGACCAGCTGGGACACCGCCGCGGGCAACGTCCTCGACGAACTCGCCTCTCTCGACGACCAGGCCGCCGCCCGCTACCAGGACCGCGTCGACCCGATCGTGACCAGCGTCATCGTCAAGGCCGTCATCGCCGGCGTCCTCGGCCTCATCGCACTCCTGGCCTCCCTCTTCGTCTCCGTGCGCATCGGCCGCACCCTCATCCGCGACCTGCGACAGCTGCGCCTGGAGGCGCACGAGGCGTCCGGTGTGCGCCTGCCCAGCGTGATGCGCCGCCTGTCGGCCGGTGAACAGGTCGACGTGGAGACCGAAGTCCCCCGCCTCGAGTACGACCGGAACGAGATCGGCGAGGTCGGCCAGGCCCTCAACACCCTCCAGCGCGCCGCCGTCGAGGCCGCCGTCAAGCAGGCCGAACTGCGGGCCGGCGTCTCCGAGGTCTTCGTCAACCTCGCCCGACGCAGCCAGGTCCTGCTGCACAAGCAGCTGACCCTCCTCGACACGATGGAGCGCAGGACCGAGGACACCGAGGAACTCGCCGACCTCTTCCGCCTCGACCACCTCACCACCCGCATGCGCCGCCATGCGGAGGGCCTGGTGATCCTCTCCGGCGCCGCACCCTCCCGGCAGTGGCGCAAACCCATCCAGCTCATGGACGTCGTCCGCGCCGCCGTCGCCGAGGTCGAGGACTACGAACGCATCGAGGTGCGCCGCCTGCCCCGGGTCGCCGTCACCGGCCCCGCGGTCGCCGACCTGACCCATCTCGTGGCCGAACTGCTGGAGAACGCCACGGTGTTCTCGCCGCCGCACACCGCCGTGCAGGTGCTCGGCGAGCGGGTCGCCAACGGTTTCACCCTGGAGATCCACGACCGGGGTCTCGGCATGGCGGCCGACGCGCTGCTGGACGCCAACCTCCGGCTCGCGGAGACGCCCGAGTTCGAACTGTCCGACACCGACCGGCTGGGGCTGTTCGTGGTCAGCCGGCTCGCCCAGCGCCAGAACGTCAGGGTCTCGCTGCAGCCCTCGCCGTACGGCGGCACCACGGCTGTCGTCTTCATCCCCGACGCCCTGCTGACCGACGACGTGCCCGACACCAACGGCATCGGCTTCCGCCTCGACCGCCCCCGCACAGTCAAAGAACCCGACCGGGCGGGCAGCCGCCGGTCGGCGCTGTCCCAGGTCCCCGCCCCGCTGCCCGGCCTGTCCGCGTCCCTGCTGGACGGTCCCGTCGAGCTGGAGGCACCGGTCGACCTGGACGCGATCTCCGACTTCCCCGGAGCCCTCGACGACGAGGACAGCGAGCGCGGCGGTCTCTTCCGGCCACGTCGCTCCATCGCGCACACGGAATCCGACCCCAAGGGCAGCCCCCTCGCGCCGTACCACCGCGTATCCGGGCGGCAGGAGGGCCCCCGCGGCGAGGACACCGACGAGGTGAGCGCGCCCGTACCGCTGCCCCACCGCCGCACTCCCAAGCTCGTCAGCTCCCACGGCCGACCGGTCACCGACCAGCGATACCGGCGCTCGGAGCCGACCGACGCGCCGTCCACCCCGACCGGCCGCACCCTCGATCCGTCCGCCCCCGCCCCGCTGCCCACGCGCCGACGCGGCACCGGCCCCGCCATCCGAGGCACCGGCCCCACCCGCACCGACCTCGATCGCACCGACCTCGACCGCACCGACCTCGATCGCACCGGCGACCGCGACCGGACCACCACCGAGGCCGGCGCCCAGCGCGACACCCCGGCCCCTCGCCGTCCGGACGCCCCGGCCGCGCCCGCGGCTGCCGCCCCGGACACCCCCGCGAGCAGCGCCGCCGCGGGCGGCCCCGAGCGCACCGCCGCCCCCGACAGCCCCACGCGCCCCGCCGACCACGGGACGCCACCCGCCGCAAGCACGGCCCTGCCCCGCCGCGTCCGGCAGGCGAACCTCGCCCCGCAACTGAGGCAGGACCCGGAGCGCCGCACCGAGGACCGCGCGGACCCGGCGGACCGGGACGCCGACGAAGTACGCAGCCGTATGGCCTCGCTCCAGCGCGGCTGGCAGCGCGGTCGTGAGGAGAACGCCGCGGGCAACGACGCCCAGAGCGGCACAGCACCGCAAGGAACGACTAAGGGGGACGGTCGATGACCGCACCGAAGGCGACCGGCCACACGGAGACCAAGTCCGGCGAGCTCAACTGGCTCCTCGACGACCTGGTGGACCGCGTCGCGAGCATCCGCAAGGCCGTCGTCCTGTCCGGCGACGGCCTGGCGACCGGGGTCTCCAAGGACCTCACCCGCGAGGACGGCGAGCATCTGGCCGCGGTCGCCTCCGGCTTCCACAGCCTCGCCAAGGGCGTGGGCCGCCACTTCGACGCGGGCGGCGTCCGGCAGACCGTCGTCGAGCTGGAGGACGCCTTCCTGTTCGTCACCGCCGCCGGGGACGGCAGCTGCCTCGCCGTCCTCTCGGACGCCGACTCCGACGTCGGCCAGGTCGCCTACGAGATGACCCTGCTGGTGAAGCGGGTCGGCGTGCATCTGGGTACCGCTCCGCGCACCGATCTGCCCCTGGGCGGGTAGTGGGATGACATGAGCGCAGACGGTCAGGCAACAAGCCACTGGTTCGACGACGAGGCAGGCCCGGTCGTCCGTCCGTACGCCATGACACGTGGCCGGACCCGACACGCGGCCCAGCACCGCCTCGACCTCATCGCGGTCGTCGTCACCGAACCCGACGCGGGCGACCCGGAGACGGACCCCACGCTGTCCCCGGAGCACACGGACATCGTCGAACTGTGCCGGGACGCCCCGCAGTCCGTCGCCGAACTCTCCTCCGAGCTGGATCTGCCCATCGGAGTGGTACGGGTCCTCGTCGGCGATCTCGTCGACGGGGAGTTCGTCCATGTGACCCGCCCCGTCCCCCCGGCCGAACTGCCGGACGAGAGTATTCTGCGCGATGTGATCAACGGGCTCCGGGCGCTGTGAGCAGTGCGGAAGCGGGGTGAAGACGTGACGGGCTGGCAGTTCTGGGTCGACCGGGGCGGCACCTTCACGGATATCGTCGCCCGGCGCCCGGACGGCCGTCTGGTCACGCACAAACTGCTGTCGGACAGCCCGGCGCCCGCCCACTCCCGGCCTCGCACACGCGGGCGTGCCCCCGCCGCGGACGCCGCCGTCGCGGGGGTCCGTGAGCTGCTCGGCGGATCGCGGGAGACCGTCGACGCCGTCCGCATGGGCACCACGGTCGCCACCAACGCCCTCCTCGAACGCAAGGGCGAACGCACCGCCCTCGTCATCACCCGCGGCTTCCGCGACGCCCTGCGCATCGCCTACCAGAACCGGCCGCACATCTTCGCCCGCCGCATCGACCTGCCCGAACCGCTCTACGAACGCGTCATCGAGGTCGACGAACGCATCGCGGCGGACGGCACCGTCCTGCGCGCACCCGACCTGGACGCCCTCGCCGCCGCCCTCCGACAGGCCCACGACGACGGGATCCGTGCCGTCGCCGTGGTCTGTCTGCACAGCCACCTCCACCCCGCCCACGAACAGGCCGTCGGCGAACTGGCCGCCCGCATCGGCTTCCCGCAGATCTCGCTCTCCAGCGAGGTCAGCCCGTTGATGAAGCTCGTCCCGCGCGGTGACACGGCCGTCGTCGACGCCTACCTCTCGCCGGTGCTGCGCCGCTACGTGGACCAGGTCACCGACACCCTCACCGGCGTCCGCCTGATGTTCATGCAGTCCAACGGCGGCCTCGCCGAAGCCGGACAGTTCCGCGGCAAGGACGCCATCCTGTCCGGGCCCGCGGGGGGCATCGTCGGCATGGCCCGCATGTCGCAACTGGCCGGCTTCGACCGGGTCATCGGCTTCGACATGGGCGGCACCTCCACCGACGTCTCCCACTTCGCCGGCGAGTACGAACGCGTCTTCACCACCCACATCGCGGGGATCCGGCTGCGCGCGCCCATGCTGGACATCCACACGGTCGCGGCCGGCGGCGGCTCGGTCCTGCACTTCGACGGCTCCCGCTACCGCGTAGGGCCGGACTCGGCGGGGGCGGACCCAGGCCCCGCCTGCTACCGGGGCGGCGGCCCGCTCGCCGTCACCGACGCGAACGTCATGCTCGGCCGCATCCAGCCGGCGCACTTCCCCAAGGTGTTCGGCCCCGACGGCGACCAGCCCCTCGACGACGCGCTCGTCCGCGACCGCTTCACCGCACTCGCCCGCGAGATCCGGCAGCACACCGGAGACGACCGCACCCCCGAACAGGTCGCCGAGGGCTACCTGCGCATCGCCGTCGCCAACATCGCGGGCGCCGTCAAAAGGATCTCCGTCCAGAAGGGCCACGACGTCACCCGCTACGCCCTCACCACCTTCGGCGGCGCCGGCGGTCAGCACGCCTGCATGGTCGCCGACTCCCTCGGCATCCGCACCGTCCTCGTACCGCCCATGGCCGGCGTCCTGTCCGCCCTCGGCATCGGACTGGCCGACACCACGGCCATGCGCGAGCAGTCCGTGGAAGCACCCCTGGAACCGGCCGCCCTGCCCGCCGTGCTCAAGACCGCCGACGACCTGGAGGCCGCCGCCCGCGCCGAACTCCTCGCCGAGGACGTCCCCGACGACCGCAT
Organism: Streptomyces sp. enrichment culture; assembly: GCF_964272895.1. GTDB lineage: Bacteria > Actinomycetota > Actinomycetes > Streptomycetales > Streptomycetaceae > Streptomyces. The sequence goes on along the minus strand of NZ_OZ186832.1, from coordinate 1,199,225 downwards.
CCGCGTCACCCGCCGAGCCCATCTGCGCTACGACGGCACCGACACCACCCTCACCGTCGAACTCACCACCCCGGACGCGATGAGGCACACCTTCGAAGAACGCCATCGCGCCACCTACTCCTTCGTCCTCGACCGGCCGATCGTCGTCGAAGCCCTCTCCGTGGAAGCCACCGGCATCACCGAACCCCCCGATCTGTCCGCCCTCGCCCCGTACGAAGGCCGCCCCGCCGCGCCCGAGTCCGTCCGCCTCCACACCGGCGGCACCTGGCGCGACGTACCCCTGCACCGCCGGGAGAACCTGCCCCCCGGCGAGCCCGTCACCGGACCCGCGATCATCACCGAGGCCAGTGCGACGACCGTGGTCGACGACGGCTGGCGGGCCACGGCGACCGACGGCGGGCATCTGGTCATGGAACGGGTGGCGATTACGGAGAGTTCCCGAGCCGACACAAAGGCCGATCCCGTCCTCCTCGAACTCTTCAACAACCTCTTCATGTCGATCGCCGAACAGATGGGCGCCCGGCTGGAGTCCACGGCCCAGTCGGTCAACATCAAGGAGCGGCTGGACTTCTCCTGCGCCCTGTTCGACCCCGACGGAAACCTCGTGGCCAACGCCCCGCACATCCCCGTCCACCTGGGCTCGATGGGCACCAGCGTCAAAGAGGTCATCCGCCGCCGCGGCCCACGGATGCGGTCCGGCGACACCTACGCCGTCAACGACCCGTACCACGGCGGCACCCACCTGCCCGACGTCACCGTCATCACCCCGGTCTTCGGCCCCGGCCCGAGCGGCACCACGGAGAGTGAACAGGTCCTCTTCTACGTCGCCTCCCGCGGCCACCACGCCGAGATCGGCGGCATCGCCCCCGGCTCTATGCCCGCGAACAGCCGCACCATCGACGAGGAAGGCGTCCTCTTCGACAACTGGCTCCTCGCCGAGAACGGCCGCTTCCGCGAGGAGGAGACACTCCGCCTGCTCACCGACGAGGCACCCCACCCCTCCCGCAACCCCACGACCAACCTGGCCGACCTGCGCGCCCAGATCGCCGCCAACCAGAAGGGCGTCGACGAAGTCACCCGCATGATCGACGACTTCGGCCTCGACGTCGTCCAGGCATACATGCGGCACGTCCAGGACAACGCCGAGGAAGCGGTGCGCCGCGTCATCGACGCACTCGACGACGGCGAGTACGCCTACGAGACCGACTCCGGCGCCGTCATCCGGGTACGCGTGCGCGTGGACCGCGAGAACCGCTCCGCCACCATCGACTTCACCGGCACCTCACCCCAGCTGACCACCAACTTCAACGCCCCCTACGCGGTGGTCAACGCGGCCGTCCTGTACGTCTTCCGCACCCTCGTCGCCGACGACATCCCGCTGAACGACGGCTGTCTGCGCCCCCTGAGGATCGTCGTACCGCAGGGCTCGATGCTGGCCCCCGAACCGCCGGCCGCCGTCGTCGCCGGCAACGTCGAGACGTCCCAGGCCATCACCGGTGCCCTCTACGCCGCGCTCGGCGTCCAGGCCGAGGGCTCCGGCACCATGAACAACGTCACCTTCGGCAACGCCCGCCACCAGTACTACGAGACCGTCGCCTCGGGATCCGGCGCGGGGGAAGGCTTCCCCGGCGCGAGCGTCGTACAGACCCATATGACCAACTCGCGGCTGACCGACCCCGAGATCCTCGAATGGCGGCTGCCCGTACGGCTGGAGGAGTTCTCGGTCCGGCGCGGCAGCGGCGGCGCCGGCCGCTGGCGGGGCGGTGACGGAGCCGTGCGCCGCATCAGGTTCCTGGAGCCGATGACCGTCTCCACGCTGTCCCAGCACCGCAGAGTGCCGCCGTACGGCATGGCGGGCGGCGAGCCGGGCGCGCTCGGCGCCAACCTGGTGGAGCGCGCCGACGGAACGGTCACCGAACTCGGCGGCAGCGACGCGACCGACGTCGGCCCCGGTGACGTCCTGGTCGTGGAGACCCCCGGCGGCGGAGGCTACGGGCCGCCGCCCCCGCCACACCCCTGAGAGCCGTCCCCCTCACCCCCATCAAGCAGGAGAAGAGATCGATGATCTTCGGGCGTTCTGAGCGCGCCAAGCCGCCGGTCGAGCCCGTCACGCTCAAGATTCTGGTGGCCGGCGGCTTCGGCGTGGGCAAGACCACGCTCGTCGGCGCGGTCAGCGAGATCAGACCGCTGCGTACCGAGGAACTGCTCACCGAGGCCGGCCGCCCGGTCGACGACACCAGCGGCGTGGAGGGCAAGCACACCACGACCGTCGCCATGGACTTCGGCCGCATCACCCTCCGCGAGGACCTGGTGCTCTATCTGTTCGGCACACCCGGACAGGAACGTTTCTGGTTCATGTGGGACGAGATGTCCGAAGGCGCCCTCGGCGCCGTGGTCCTCGCGGACACCCGTCGGCTGGAGGACTGCTTCGCGGCCGTCGACTACTTCGAGCGCCGCTCCATACCCTTCCTCGTCGGCGTCAACTGCTTCGAGGGCGCCGTCCGTTACCCCGCCGAGGACGTCCGCCGGGCCCTCGACCTGGACGACGACGTGCCCGTGGTGCTGTGCGACGCCCGCGAGCGCGAGTCGGTCAAGGAGGTCCTCGTCGGCGTGGTCCAGCACGCCATGGCCTTCGCCGCCGGCCGCCGCGCCGCCGAGGCCGTCGCCACCTGACACCACCCGGACGACAGCGCGCACGGCCCGTACCCCCGCCGACCGGGGTACGGGCCGCGGTCCGCGGCGACGTTCACGCGCGTGTACCTACGCGTGCTCGTCCTCCAGCCAGCCGAAGCTCTTCTCCACGGCCTTGCGCCAGTTGTGGTACTCGCGGTCACGCACCGAGGCGTCCATCGCCGGCGTCCACTCGGCGTCCTTCTGCCAGTGCGCCTTGAGTTCGTCCAGGTCGTTCCACACCCCGGTGGCCAGACCGGCCGCGTACGCCGCGCCCAGACAGGTGGTCTCGGAGACCCGCGGCCGCATCACGGGCACGTCGAGCACATCGGCCTGATGCTGCATCAGCAGATTGTTCTTGGTCATGCCGCCGTCCACCTTCAGGGTGGTGATCCGCACCCCGGAGTCCTGGTACATGGCGTCCACGACCTCGCGCGTCTGCCAGCTGGTCGCCTCCAGCACCGCGCGCGCGAGGTGCGCCTTCGTGACGTACCGGGTCAGGCCCGTGACGACACCGCGCGCGTCGGAACGCCAGTACGGCGCGAACAGACCCGAGAACGCCGGCACGATGTACGCGCCTCCGTTGTCCTCGACGCTCGCCGCCAGGGTCTCGATCTCGTCGGCGGTGCGGATGATGCCCAGCTGGTCGCGGAACCATTGCACGAGCGCGCCCGTTATGGCTATCGAACCCTCCAGGCAGTACACCGGCGCCTCCTCGCCGATCTTGTAGCCCATCGTCGTCAGCAGCCCGCTCTTGGACGGCACCGGCCGGTTGCCGGTGTTCAGCAGCAGGAAGCTGCCCGTGCCGTACGTGTTCTTCGCCGTGCCCACGTCGTAGCAGGCCTGACCGAACACGGCGGCCTGCTGGTCGCCGAGCGCCGACGCGACCGGTACGCCCCCGAGCTGGCCGACCGCGGTGCCGTAGACCTCGGCCGAGGACCTGATCTCGGGCAGGATCTGCTCCGGGACGTTCATCGCGGACAGGATCGACCTGTCCCACTGAAGCGTCTCCAGGTTCATCAGCATGGTGCGCCCGGCGTTGGTGACGTCGGTGACGTGACGGCCGCCGTCGGTGCCACCGGTCAGGTTCCAGATGAGCCAGGAGTCGATGGTGCCGAAGGCGATCTCGCCGCGCTCGGCCCGGTCCCTGAGCCCGGGCACGTTGTCCAGCAGCCAGGCCGCCTTGGGTCCGGAGAAGTAGCTCGCCAGCGGCAGACCCGTCTGCTCGCGGAAGCGGTCCTGACCGTCCGCGCCGCCCAGCTCGTTGCACAGCGCCGCCGTGCGGGTGTCCTGCCACACGATCGCGTTGTGCACGGGTTTGCCCGTGGCGCGGTCCCACAGGACCGTCGTCTCCCGCTGGTTGGTGATGCCCAGGGCGCTGAGCTGGTCGGCCCGCAGCCCCGCCTTGGCGATGGCCCCGGCGACCACCGCCTGGACCTTGGACCAGATCTCGGTGGCGTCATGCTCCACCCAGCCCGGTTTCGGGAAGATCTGGCGGTGCTCGCGCTGGTCCACGGCCACGATGGAACCGCCGTGGTCGAAGATGATGCAGCGGCTGGAGGTCGTGCCCTGGTCGATCGCGGCGACGTACTTCTCGGCGTTGTCCGTCATGGCTACCCCTTGGGCTCGTTCAGCTCGTTCAGAAGGCTGCGTTGTAGATGAGGCCGGCGAGCGCCCCTCCGATCAGCGGGCCGACGACCGGAACCCAGGCGTAACCCCAGTCGGAGGTGCCCTTGTTCGGAATCGGCAGGAAGCTGTGCACGATGCGCGGACCGAGGTCGCGCGCGGGGTTGATGGCGTAACCGGTCGGCCCGCCCAGCGACAGACCGATGCCCACGACCAGCAGCGACACGATCAGCACCAGGGTGCCCGACTCGCCGAGCCCCTTCGTCAGCCCGAAGGCGAGGATCGGCAGCACCAGACCGATGGTCGCGATGATCTCGGTGACCAGGTTGGCGACCGGGTTCCGGATCTCCGGGATGGTGGAGAAGATCCCGAGCGTCGGGGTCGGCTCGTCCACCGTGCCCTCCGTGGTGCCCTGCTGGCGGACGTTGGCCTGGAACTGCGCGAAGTACACCAGGTACGCGAGAACGGCGCCCAGCATGGCGCCGACCATCTGACCCAGCACGTAGACCCACACCTGGTCCCAGTCACCCGTGTCCATCGCGATACCCAGCGTGACGGCCGGGTTGAGATGCCCGCCGGACAGCGGCGCGGCGGTATAGGCACCCGCCAGCACGGCGAATCCCCAGCCGAACGCGATCACCACCCACCCCGAGGACCGTGCCTTGGAGAATCTGAGGGTGACGGCGGCGCACACACCGGCACCGAACAGGATCAGGATCGCGGTGCCGATGATCTCCCCGACGAAAATGTCTCCGTTGCTCATGGCGGCTCCTAGACGCTAGGCCCCTCGTCCCAGGGTGCATCGACCCCGGTGGGTGTGCAGGGCGCGCTTGTTGGGTCCCGTGGCTCTCCTGGCGCAACCAGCCGGTGGCAGGGAGGGTCCCGCGCCCCGCCCGGCGTCCATGACGAGCGTGCCGTGGCAGCCGAATCGCCCGTGGGGGAGTGGGCCTTGCCGCGCTCAGGCCCGTGGCGCGTGCCGGATTACGCCGAGAATGTACGGCGATGTCGACTGACACCGGGAAGTGTTCACCGGCGCTCACAGGGCGTCAAGGTCGCCGACATCAAAGGACCGGCCCGATTCGAACCGGCCACCGCGGACACCGCGCTCGCGACGAGGACCGGCTCCCGAGCGCCTCGCCGTCTGATGTGCGAGGGCCCGGCGATACGGTTCTGCAGCGCGCGTCAGCCGGTGGGCACCGGTGCCCGGCGGGTCCGGGAGACCTTCCGCCCGCCTGCCGACGGATGCCGGCGACGCACAGAATCGGCCAGTCCACGACGGGGCCGCTCGGCGCCGACGGGAGCCGCCCCGCCTCGGAGGCCCAGCCGCAGGCGAGGTGCGCCGCCCGCGTCGTCTCAGCGGCTCGGCCCCAGGCGACGCGAGCCGCCCTGCCTCGGAGGCTCGGCCGCAGGCGCTCGGCCCTAGGCTAGGGGAGCCGCCCCCGCCTCGGAGGCTCGGCCCGAGTGCCCGTGGGCCGCCGGCGTCATTTCACGGCTCGCCCCAGGCGGCGCACCCCGCCCCGCCCTGCCTCAGTGTCTCGCCCCAGGTGGCGCACCCCGCCCCACCCCGCCCTGCCTCAGTGGCTCGCCCCAGGCGACGCGCCCCGCCCTGGTCCCCCGCCTCAGAAGCTCGGCAGCTCGGCCCAGCCGACCGCACCCCCGCCTCACCCCAGCGGCTCGGCCACCACGGCCCCCGTCTGGCCGGCCGTAGGGGCCGCACCGCGCCGTACCTCGGGGTCTTCGGGCCTGCCCGCCCGCCCCAGCACCCAGCTCGCGCCGGTGAGGGCCTTGGCGGCCTTCTTCAGCGGCGCCAGACAGGCGGCGGCCTGCCGGTGATCCCGTACGCTTCCCGGCGCGCACACCACCGTGGCCAGCGACAGTGTGACGGGCCGCCCGCCCGCCGACCACGGAGCGTCCAGCACGGCTGCCGCCAGCGCGTCCAGCCCCTCGGGGTCGGCGAGGACCAGGAAGTCGTCCCCGCCGATGTGCCCCACCCGCGTGCTGCCGGACGCGGCGTGCTGCAGCGCATGTCCCACGGACCGGATGAGTTCGTCGCCCGCCGCGAAGCCGGCCCCGTCGTTGACCTGCTTGAAGTGGTCCACGTCCAGCCAGCTCAGCGCGAACGCCCGCCCGTCCGCGATCCGCCGGTCGACCTCACCGGTGATCGCGTCCGAGCCCGGCAGCCTGGTCAGCGGGTTGAGCCCGGCCGCCTCCTCGACCCGCGACTCGGCCAGGGCCCGCACCAGATCCGCCAGCCGTACGACACCCACACAGCGCCCGTACCGGTCCACCACGGCGACGTCGTCCGACGTACGGTCCCGCCCGCCGTCGGCCACCACGTCCAGCACCTCCCACGCGGTGGCGTCCACACCCACCGTCCGCGGTGCGTCACCGAGCCGGGCGGCGGGCCGGTCGGCGTACAGGGCGTGCCCGTAGCGCCCCGACATCGACAGCAGGAAGCGGGACCGGTGCACGGAACGCACCGGGACCCCTTCCCGGTCCACCAGGAGCACCCCGGAGACCTCCGGCGAGCCGGTCAGCAGCGCGCGCACCTGACCGGCGGACGCGGTGTCCGGCAGCAGCGCGGCGGGACGCACGAACTCCCGTACCGACGGCCCGGGCCGTGGCCCCGCGGCGGCGACGGACGGACGCGGCGGAACGTACACCTCCGCGGCCGGCAGCCGGGCCGGCGGCGCGAACAGCTCGCCCTGACCGAGCTGGGCACCGGCCTCCACAGCCGCCCGGTACTGGGACTCGGTCTCCACGCCCTCCACCGACAGCAGGGCGCCGAGCTCGTCGCACAGCGTGCGCATGGCCCGTACCGCGGGCGGCCGGGTCAGCAGCGACGCGTCCAGTTTGACCAGGTCGGGCGCCATGTTGTCGAGCATCCGAAGGGGCAGGTCGCCGTCCCCGACACCGTCCGCGCTGACCCGGAAGCCCGCACCCCGCAGCGCCGCCAGGCCCTCCAGCAGCGCCTGCTGCGGCACATGCGTGAACGGCGGCCCGACATCGACCGTCACCTCCCAGGGCAGCCGGCCCACCTGGCGCACCGCCTCGCGCAGCGGCCCGAGCCCGCCCAGGTCGGCGATGCTGCCCGCGAACACGTTGAGGTGCAGCGGCAGCAACGTCTCCTTGCGCGCCGCCGCGCGGAGCGCCAGCACGGCCAGTCGGCAGTCCAACTCGGGGTCCCGACGGGCCTCGGCCAGGATGTCTCCCGCCTCCGGGCGGGCGAGGACCTCCAGCGCCGCGATCCCCGCGGTCGTCAGATTGACCACCGGCTGGAAGGCGAAGCGGAGAGTATCCGTCCAGGAGTGCACGGGAGCATGATGGCGCCGCCCGCACACCCCCAGGCCCAGTTCACGAGACGTTCACGCAGCATTCCTGCCCGCTCACTCAGAGTGCACATCGCCGACGGGAACAGCCGTACGACCCCGAGGCCCGCTCTCGACGGACGCGCTACCGTCGCGAGGCCGCACCCCGACCGCCACCGCCTCCCGACTGCCAGCGCGCCCCCACCGCCACCGCGCCTCACCGCACCGCGACCACCGCCGAACCGTGCCCGAAGAGCCCCTGGTTGGCCGCGAGCCCGACCCGCGCCCTGTCCACCTGCCGGTCCCCGGCCGCGCCCCTCAACTGCCAGGTGAGCTCGCACACCTGGGCGATCGCCTGGGCCGGCACCGCCTCGCCGAAGGACGCAAGGCCGCCGCTCGCGTTCACCGGTATGTGTCCGCCAGGAGCGGTGGCGCCCTCCCTGAGCAGCTTCGCCCCTTCGCCCTCGCCGCACAGCCCGAGATCCTCGTACCACTGCAACTCCAGAGCGGTCGACAGGTCGTAGACCTCCGCGAGCGACAGGTCCTCGGGACCGGCACCCGCCTCCTCGTAGGCCGCGCGGGCGATCGAGGCGCGGAAGGTCTCCGGCGCCGGTTCCACGGCCGCGGCGGAGTCGGTCGCGAAGTCGGGAAGGTCCAGCACGGTGTTGGGATAGCGCGGCGTCACCGTGGACACCGCCCGGATGCGCACCGGCTCCTTGACGCCTCGTCGGCGAGCGAAGTCCACGCTCGACAGGACCAGCGCCGCACCGCCGTCGGAGGTGGCGCAGATGTCCAGCAGCCGCAGGGGATCGGCGACCACCGCCGAGGCGGCCACCTCCTCCTTGGTGACGCGTGTGCGGTAGCGGGCGTACGGATTGAGCGCCCCCGCCGCGGAGTTCTTGACCTTGACCCGCGCGAAGTCCTCCTCCGTGTCCCCGTACACCGCCATCCGCCGCCGCGCGTAGAGCCCGAAGTAGACGGGGTTGGTCGCGCCGAGCACCCGAAACCGCAGCCAGTCGGGATCGTCCGGCCGGTCCCCGCCCGCCGGCCGGAAGAAGCCCTTGGGCGCGGAGTCGGCGCCCACCACCAGCACCACGTCGGCGAGCCCGGAGAGGATCTGCGCCCGCGCGGTGTTCACCGCCTGGGCCCCCGAGGCGCACGCCGCGTACACGCTCGTCACCCGGGCGCCCTGCCACCCGAGCGCCTTGGCGAAGGCCGCCCCGGCCACATGGCCCGGATAGCCCCCGCGCACGGTGCCGGCGCCGACCACGGACCCGATGTCCCGCCACTCCATCCCGGCGTCGGCGAGCGCCGCGCGGGCGGCCACCGCCCCGTACGCGACGAAGCCACGTCCCCACTTCCCCCAGGGGTGCATGCCCACCCCCAGCACCGCCACATCCGTCATGTCCGCACCCCCGTCGGCCGCCAGTGCCATGTCGTCCGGACCGTCTCGGCGTCCTCGTGCAGCACGCCGCCGACGACCTCCACCTCCATGCCCACCGCCAGATCGGCGACGGTGACACCGGGTGCGGCCTGCCCCAGCACCACCATCCGCTCCGATTCCAGCTCCGCAGCGATCAACGCGTACGGCACCCAGGGAAGTTCCGGATTCGTCACATAGGGTGACGGTGGCCGGTATCGCGTGTCCGTGTACGACCAGATCCGGCCGCGCCGGGACAGCGGCACCTCCTTCAGGTCACCCCCCGCGCACCCCGGATTACGGCAGTGCGTGTCCTCCCGGGGGAAGAACACGGACAGGCAGGCGGAGCAGCGCGTGCCGAGCAGACGAAACGAATCGCCCTCACCGGTGAACCACCCCTCGACGACAGGAATACGTGTACGCGTCAACGTCCCTCCCTGGCAGCAGATCTGATGGACCGTCAGAAGTGTGCCACGGGCAACCATAAAAGTGCAGGCCATCAGGGGTGAACCAACCGCGCCTCCCCGGCGTCGTCGTATCGGGAGGGACGGACGAGGCCCACGGGGGTGGCCCCGACCGTCCCTCCCCCCGAGCCCCCATCGCGGCCGGACCGCTTCCCCGGAGGGCCCCGCTCCTGATAGACGCAGGAGACATGACACGACTCCTCGCCGCAGTACGCGTCACCACCGCATTCCGCGGGATCGTCACCGCGCTGGCCGCCCTCACGGCCATGACCGCCGCACCCCCGAGCGCCCGGGCCGCGACCGAACCCCAGGCCCCCGCCGACTTCGTGTCCCTGCGAAGCGTGGACCGGACGATCATCCAGGAGATGCGCTACTTCACCCCGCACAACTTCGTCGGCGAGCGCATCGACGGCTACCGCCAGCCCCTGTGCCTCCTCACCCGCCCCGCCGCCGAAGCCCTTCACACGGCACAGCGGCAACTGCTGCGCCAGGGATACAGCCTCAAGGTCTACGACTGCTACCGCCCCCAGCGCGCGGTCGACCACTTCGTCCGCTGGGCCGAGGACCTCGACGACGAGGCCATGAAGGCCGAGTTCTACCCGAACGTGGACAAGAGCCGCCTGTTCACCGACGGCTACATCGCTGAGAAGTCGGGCCACAGCCGCGGCTCCACCGTCGACCTCACCCTGGTGAGACTCCCGGCGAAGCCCACCCGGCCCTACCACCCGGGCGAACCCCTCGTGCCCTGCTACGCGCCCCAGAGCGAACGCTTCCCCGACAATTCCGTCGACATGGGAACCGGCTTCGACTGCTTCGACACCCTCAGCCACACCCTCGACCCCCGCATCCAGGGCGAACAGCGCGCCAACCGGCTGCGGCTCAAGAACACCCTGGAGAAGCTCGGCTTCGTCAACCTCGCCGAGGAATGGTGGCACTACACCTACAAGCCCGAGCCCTACCCCGACACCTACTTCGACTTCCCCGTCTCCGCCGGATCGCTCACCCACCACCGCTGAACCTTCCGATGCGGCCGCCCTCTCCGTGATCGGATACAGTCCGCGACGTGTCCGAGAACCAGACCTCCACCCCCAACTCCGCGCCGGGCTCCCACTGTTCGAGCTGCGGATCGCCCTACGGAGAGGGCATCTCCGGCTGGCCCCGCACCTGCCCCGCCTGCGGCACCGTGGCCTACCGCAACCCGCTGCCCGTCGCGGTGGCGCTCCAGCCCGTCTACGACACCAAGGGCACCGCCCTGGTCGTCGTCACCCGTGACGTACCTCCCGCGCGCGGGGGCATCGCCCTGCCCGGCGGCTACATCGACGACCGCGAGGACTGGCGGCAGGCCCTCGTACGGGAGCTCAAGGAGGAGACCGGCATCGACGCGGCGAGCCGCGACGTGCGCCTCGCGGACGCCATGAGCTCGGCCGACGGGCACCTGCTGCTGTTCGGCATCCTCCCGGAGCGCCCCGCCGACCGCCTGCCCCCGTCCGCCCCCACCGACGAGACGGAAGGCTGGCACCTGCTGCGCAGGCCCGAGGAACTCGCCTTCCCCCTCCACACCCTGGCCGTACGCGCCTGGTTCGAGGGCCGCTACGTCTGATCCCCGCAGGACCCGACCCGAGGGCCGCTACACCCGACCCTCGCCGTCGGCGACACCACGCAAACGCACCGGGTGAGGCGGCGCACCGACGCCGTCCTCACCCTCGCGCCGCACCACCACCCGCCGCCCCTCCCAGCGGCTGACATAGCGCTCGATCTCCGGCTCCTGCCACCCCTCACCGGAATCCGGCACGACCAGCCCGCCGCCCGTCCGGCCCCGGGCCGGCGCCCACACCTCCAGTTCCAGCCCTCCGTCGGCGCCCCGCACCGGAATCACGGCACCCGCGCGCGCGAGCACCGGAATCCGCGACAAGGGCGCGTCCACCAGCACCTGCCCCGGCCCCTGGTACGCCCGACCCGTCGCCGTGTCGTACCAGCGCCCCCGCGGCAGCTGCACCGCACGCCGGTCCGTCCCCGGGTCCAGCACCGGCGCCACCAGCAGACAGTCACCGAGCAGGAACGCGTCCTCGCAGTCCCGCAGCACCCGGTCCTCCGGCGCGCCCCACCACAGCGGCCGCACATAGGGCGCCCCGGTACGCCGGGCCAGATGCGCCAGCGTCAGGAAGTACGGCAGCAGCCGCCGCCGCTCGACGAGCGCCACGCGCGCGTGCTCCAACACCTCGGGCCCGAACTCCCAGGGCTCCCGGCGCCCCGCCCGCAGACTCGCATGGGTGCGGAACAGCGGCAGATACGCCGCCATCTGGAACCAACGAAGAAACAGCTCCGGCGACGGACTGCCGTCGAAACCACCCACGTCCGGCCCCGAATACGGCACCCCGCACAGACCCAGCCCCATCACCAGCGACAGCGACGCCCGCAGCCCCGGCCACCCCGTGGCCACATCGCCCGACCACGTCCCGCCGTACCGCTGCATGCCCGCCCACCCCGAGCGCGAGAAGACGAACGGCCGCTGCTCGGGCGCCAGCTCGCGCAACCCCTCGTAACCCGCTCTGGCCATGCCCAGCGCGTACACGTTGTGCGCCTCGCGGTGGTCACCGCCCCGTCCCTCCAGGGAATGCCGGGCCGAACGCGGCAACGTCGACTCACCGAACGCCGTGAACGACGTCGGCTCGTTCATGTCATGCCAGAAACCCGAGAAACCCAGCGCCAGCCGCTCCTCGTACCAGCGCCCCCACCACGCGCGCACGCGCGCGTGTGTGAAGTCGGGGAACACCGAGTCCCCGGGCCATCCCAGCCCGCGCACCACCCGGCCCGAGGCGTCCCTGACGAACACGTCCTCGGCCGTACCGCTGTCGTACACGGCGTTCCCCGCGGAGGCCTTCACCGCCGGATCGACGATCGACACCAGCCGGACCCCGTCCCGGCGCAGCTCCTCGGCCAGCCCGGACAGCTTGGGAAAACGCTCCTCGTCGACCGTGAACACCTGGTGCTCGTCGAAGTGATCGATGTCCAGATGCACGGCGTCGAGCGGAAGCCCCCGCTCCTGATAGCCGGCGACGATCCGCCGCACCTCCTGCTCACTGCCGAAACCCCACCGCGCGTGATGGTGTCCGAGCGCCCAGGCGGGCGGCAGCGCCGCCGCACCGGTCAGCGACGCCCAGGCCAGCAGCACGCGCGCGGGCGTGCCCACCATCACCCAGCAGCGCAGCGGGCCGCCCTCCATCCGCAGCTCGCACGCCCCCGCGCGGTCATGGCCCGAACCGGCGCCCTCCTCGCCCTCCCGCAGGGTCACCGTGCCGTCCCACGACGTGTCATGGAAGACCAGATGCGTCGCCGCGTCCGCCACCACCATCTGCACCGGCATCGTGATGTACAGCGGATCGTCCCCGGGCCCGAAGGCGAAGCCCGGATCGGTGTTCCACAGCCGGTAGACACCGTCCCGCAGCCGCGGACCCGAAGCCCGTCCGCCCAGCCCGAAGAACCGGGCGTCCGCGGGCACCCGCGACCGCTGCAACCACCGCGCGGGACCCCCGCCCACCGGCTCCCACCAGCGAGGCGGCAGATCGCGGCGCAGCATCACGCCACCCGGCGTCTGCACCTCGACCGCCCCGTGGCGCGAGACGGCCACCGTCATCCGCTCCGCCACCACCCGCCAGCCGCCGTCCTTGTCCGGCTCCAGCACCGCCCGGGGATCCGGTTCCGGACACCGCCCGGCCAGCGCGTACGACGGCTCCGGACCGGCCCCGTCCCAGCCCCAGAACACCGCCCCGTGCACGGTCACCATGATCCGCAGCTCCGCACGGCCGAACCGGATCACCCCACCACCGGGCCCCGGCTCCGCCTCCCGCAGCGGACCGGGCACCCGCGCGCGTTCGGCACCCCGCGGCGGCAGCCCGGCAGCGTCGGCACGCCGCCGGCGCCACGCCGCCCCCACGGCGCGCAACCCCTGCGCAAACCCGAGAGAGCCGACCGCCTTCACCGAACGCACCAGGTCACGACCGTCCATGCCGCTCACCCTGCCACTGACAGGCCCCCGCGCGCGTGTCGTTCAACTGCCGTTCACCCGTGCCGGGACCACACCTTCACGACACGGACTATGTGGGGTGGCCCCTGGTGCGGAAGTCGATCACGTGGCATCGTCCGTGTCATCCGCGTCACGCGCACACCCCGCTCGTGCGCGGCCGACGCACACCACGCGCACAGTCCGGGAGCCGCCCCATGTCGACCGAGAACCCTCAGCCCCTCTGGCAGCCCGATCCCGAACGCATCGCCGACGCGCGGATCACCAAGTTCCAGACCTGGGCCGCCGACCACCACGGAGCACCCGCCGAAGGCGGCTACCCCGCACTGCACCGCTGGTCCGTCGACGAACCGGAGGCATTCTGGGAGGCCGTCACCCAGTGGTTCGACGTCCGCTTCACCACCCCCTACACGCGCGTGCTCGCCGACCGCTCCATGCCCGGCGCCCAATGGTTCCCCGGCGCCACCCTCAACTACGCCGAACACGCCCTGCGCGCGGCCGCGACCCGCGCCGACGAAGCCGCCCTCCTGTACGTCGACGAGACGCACGAGACACGCCCCGTCACCTGGGCGGAACTGCGCCGGCAGGTCGGCTCCCTGGCCGCCGAACTGCGCGCCCTGGGCGTCCGGCCCGGCGACCGCGTCAGCGGATACCTCCCGAACATCCCGGAAGCCGTCGTCGCCCTCCTCGCCACCGCCGCGGTCGGCGGAGTCTGGACCTCCTGCGCACCCGACTTCGGCGCCCGCAGCGTCCTGGACCGCTTCCAGCAGGTCGAACCGGTCGTCCTGTTCACCGTCGACGGCTACCGCTACGGCGGCAAGGAACACGACCGCCGCGACACCGTCGCCGAACTGCGCCGCGAGCTCCCCACCCTGCGCGCCGTCGTCCACATCCCGCTGCTCGGCACCGAAGCACCCGAGGGCACCCTCGACTGGTCCGCCCTCACCACCGCCGACACCGCACCCGAATTCGAACAGGTCCCCTTCGACCACCCGCTCTGGGTCCTCTACTCCTCCGGCACCACCGGACTGCCCAAGGCCATCGTCCAGTCCCAGGGCGGCATCCTCGTCGAACACCTCAAGCAACTCGGCCTGCACTGCGACCTCGGCCCCGAGGACCGCTTCTTCTGGTACACCTCGACCGGCTGGATGATGTGGAACTTCCTCGTCTCCGGCCTGCTCACCGGCACCACCGTCGTCCTCTACGACGGCAGCCCCGGATACCCCGACACCGGCGCCCAGTGGCGCGTCGCCGAACGCACGCGCGCCACCCTCTACGGCACCTCGGCCGCGTACGTCATGGCCTGCCGCAAGGCCGGCGTGCACCCCTCGCGCGACTACGACCTCTCCACGGTCCGCTGCGTCGCGACCACCGGCTCCCCGCTCCCGCCCGACGGCTTCCGCTGGCTGCACGACGAGGTCCGCGACGACCTCTGGATCGCCTCCGTCAGCGGCGGCACCGACGTCTGCTCCTGCTTCGCCGGAGCCGTCCCCACCCTCCCCGTCTACATCGGCGAGCTCCAGGCCCCCGGCCTCGGCACCGACCTGCAGTCCTGGGACCCCAGCGGCAAGCCCCTCATCGACGAGGTCGGCGAGCTCGTCGTCACCAACCCGATGCCGTCGATGCCGATCCACTTCTGGAACGACCCCGACGGCAGCCGCTACCACGACAGCTACTTCGACACCTACCCCGGCGTCTGGCGCCACGGCGACTGGATCACCGTCACCTCCCGAGGCTCCGTCGTCATCCACGGACGCTCCGACTCCACCCTCAACCGCCAGGGCGTACGGATGGGATCCGCCGACATCTACGAGGCCGTGGAACGCCTGCCCGAGATCAAGGAATCCCTCGTCATCGGCGTGGAACAACCCGACGGCGGCTACTGGATGCCCCTCTTCGTCCACCTCGCCCCCGGCGCCGCCCTCGACGACGCCCTGCTGAACCGCATCAAGCAGACCATCCGCGAGCAGCTGTCCCCCCGCCACGTCCCCGACGAGGTCATCGAGGTCCCCGGCATCCCGCACACCCTGACCGGCAAGCGCATCGAGGTCCCGGTCAAGCGCCTGCTCCAGGGAACCCCCCTCGCCAAGGCCGTCAACCCCGGCTCGATCGACAACCTCGACCTTCTCCGCTTCTACGAGGACCTCGCCCGCAAGCGCGCCTGACCCGACCGCGGCGACCGGTCACCCGGCCGCGGACCGTCACCGACGGATCCGCGGCCACCCCCACGCACCCCCCGCTGACCTGCGAAGACCCCCGGCCAGGCCCCCGTTGTCAGTGGCGGCGGTTACTGTGAGTGAGCATTGATCAACCGCACGGGGGTAAGCAATGGCGCACACCGACCACCAGACCCTGCGACGCGTCCTGCGCCGCGAGATCGCCGGCACCATCGGCCTGCTGGCCGACGAACAGGACTTCCGCGCGATGCGGCGCTACCGCAGCTTCACCTTCCACGACCACGCCCACTACCTCCACGAGGTGGAGGCCCTCCTGCGCACCCGCGCCGCCCAGGGCGGCCACACGACCGTGGCGCTCTTCGACCCGCAGGAGTACGCCGACTACTGCGCCGAGACCGGCCTCGATCCCGACAAGGCATCCAGCCGCGCCCGCTTCACCGCGCACCTCGCCGCCACCGGACCAGCCCTCCCCTACGAGGGCCAGCCCCTCAGCGACCTGCTCCCCGCCCTCGTCGACGAAGCCGTACGCCAGGCGACCTGGGAGTACGCCACCATGCTGCTGGCCGGCCTCGGCACCTGCGCCTCCTGCGGCGAGGACCTCGGACGGGCCGCCCTCACCCGCGCCTCCGACCTCCTCCTCCGCATCCTCGACACCGCACCGGCCGGCCACCACCACCTCGTCTGCAGCGTCACGACCACACCCGAAGCCCTCGTCTCCGTCCTGCACGCGGAGCAGACCCAGCCCGGCGGGCTCGACCTCGACGAAGCGGAAGCCCTTGAGTTCACCACCGTCCTGGCGCTCGGCCTCGCCACCCACCGCCCCGGCGGACTGGTCATGCGGACCACGGCCCCCGGCCACCCCGATCAGATCTACGGCTGGCGCCTGCGCGGCGACACCCTCGAACCGCTGACCGCCGGCGAGGTCTTCGACGCCTACTGCACCGACGCCGAATCCGGCGAGCTCATCTCACCGGAGTCCAACGTCGACTACCGCGAGCCACCGGACCTCGGGGAACGGGGAGCCACACCGGACAGCCACGGCCACTGAACGCCCGAGGGGCGCCCCACCCATGGATGGAGCGCCCCTCGACGACAACCGGCGACACCGGCGGCCGATGAACCGCCGTCACTCGCCGGACAGCACCGCCTGCGCGGCGGTCCGCGCCTCCTCGGCGCTGTCCGCCGCCCGAGCCGCCGCCGCGGCCCGCTCGCACTGGGCGAGCGTGTACTTCGCCAGCGTGGCGCGCACGTAAGGAATCGACGCCGCGCCCATGGACAGGGAGGTGACACCCAGACCGGTCAGCACACACGCCAGCAGCGGATCGGACGCGGCCTCACCGCAGACACCGCAGCTCTTGCCCTCGGCCTTCGCTGCCTCCGCGGACAGCGCGACAAGATCCAGCAGCGCCGGCTGCCACGGGTCCTGCAGCCGCGACACCGCGCCCACCTGACGGTCGGCGGCGAAGGTGTACTGGGCGAGATCATTGGTGCCCAGCGACAGGAACTCCACCTCCTGAAGGATGGAGCGCGCCCGCAGCGCCGCCGACGGGATCTCGACCATCGCACCGAACTTCGCCCGCAGCCCGGCCTCACGGCACGCGTCCGCGAACGCCTTGGCGTCGATACGGTCCGCCACCATCGGGGCCATGACCTCAAGGTAGACCGGCAGCCCCTCCGCGGCCTTCGCCAGCGCCGTCAGCTGGGTCCGCAGCACCTCGGGGTGGTCGAGCAGCGTCCGCAGACCACGCACGCCCAGCGCCGGGTTCGGCTCGTCGGCGGGCGTCAGGAAGTCGAGCGGCTTGTCGGCGCCCGCGTCCAGCACACGCACGACCACGCGACCCTCGGGGAAGGCTTCGAGCACCTTGCGGTATGCCTCGACCTGCTTCTCCTCGGACGGCGCGTTCTTGTTGTCGTCCAGGAAGAGGAACTCGGTACGGAACAGACCCACACCCTCGGCACCGGCCTCCACCGCGGCGGCCACGTCCGCCGGGCCGCCGATGTTGGCCAGCAGCGGCATCTTGTGCCCGTCGGCGGTGGCGCCCGGACCCGTCGACGCGGCCAGCGCGGCCTTGCGCTCGGCGGCCGCGGCCTCCAGCTGAGCCTTCTTCTCCTCGCTCGGGTCCACGAAGATCTCACCGGTGCTGCCGTCCACCGCGATCACGGTGCCCTCGGCCAGCTCACCCGCACCCGGCAGCGCCACCACGGCGGGCACCCCGAGCGCACGGGCCAGGATCGCGCTGTGGCTGGTCGGCCCGCCCTCCTCGGTCACGAAGCCGAGAACCAGAGTCGGGTCCAGCAGCGCCGTGTCCGCCGGCGCCAGATCACGCGCCACGAGCACATACGGCTCGTCGCTGTCCGGCACACCCGGCATGGGCACGCCGAGCAGCCGCGCGACGATACGGTTCCGCACGTCGTCGAGGTCGGCGACGCGTCCGGCGAGGTACTCACCCGCGCCGGCCAGCAGCTCGCGGTACGCGGCGAAGGCGTCGTAGACAGCCCGCTCGGCGGTGCTGCCGACGGCGATCCTGCGATCCACGTCCGCCATGAGCTCGGGGTCCTGGGCCATCATGGCCTGCGCCTCGAGCACCGCCTGGGCTTCGCCCCCCGCCAGATTGCCGCGCGCCATCAGGTCGGCCGCCACAGCTTCCACGGCCTTGCGGGCACGCCCCTGTTCGCGCTCCGCGTCCTCCGCCGGGATCTGCTTGGCCGGCGGCTCCAGAACCGCCGTGCCCATGTGCCGAACCTCGCCGATCGCCACACCGTGGCTCACGCCGACGCCTCGCAGCGTTGTCTCCATCTCACCCGTCTCCGATAGTGCGGCGGGTCCCGCCGCCGCGGTGGTTGTCCTGCCTGCCGTCATGACGACGGCGCCTGTGTCACTTCCAGAGGAAGAGACTGTCGCCCGCCTTGACGTCGCCGTCCTCGCGGAGATCGGAGAGAGCCTCGGCCGTGGCCTCCAGCGCAACGATCGGGCAGACCGGGGACTTGCCGGCGGCCTCCACGGCGGCGGGGTCCCAGCGCACGACCCCCTGGCCGCGCGTCACGGAGTCCCCCTTGTTCACCAGGAGCTCGAAGCCCTCACCGTTCAGCTGCACCGTGTCGATGCCGAGGTGGACCAGCACACCGTGCCCCTCGCCGTCGACGACCACGAAGGCGTGGGGGTGCAGGGAGACGATGACCCCGTCGACGGGAGCGACAGCCTCGGAGGGCTCCCGGACGGGGTCGATGGCGGTGCCCGGGCCGACCATGGCCCCGGAGAAGACGGGATCCGGCACGGCCGCGAGCCCGATGGCGCGTCCTGCGAGAGGGGACGTCACGGTGGTCATGGGAAGCCTCCCAGGGGTGGAGTCTGCATACGCGTCGTCACTGCCTGTCCATGACGCGCGTTGTTCAGCAGCGTATGTCATATGAAGTCCCGGTTCCGCATGAGAGGTCCCGGTCCAGAGGTCTAGACCACCAGCTTAATGGATTTGCGCGGGCTTCGCGGCCCCGTGTACAGTCGTTCTCCTGCCGGGGGCTGAGTGACGCGTCCAAGCGTC
>NZ_OZ186832.1:0-1177500 GCF_964272895.1 Streptomyces sp. enrichment culture | reverse complement strand
CGGGAGTAGTGGCGAGCGAAACCGGATGAGGCCAAACCTACGACGTGTGAGACCCGGCAGGGGTTGCGTCGTGGGGGTTGTGGGATCTCTCTTCCACGGTCTGCCGGCCGTGGGACGAGTCAGAAACCGTTGATGTAGGCGAAGGACATGCGAAAGGTCCGGCGTAGAGGGTAAGACCCCCGTAGTCGAAACGTCAGCGGCTCGTTTGAGAGACACCCAAGTAGCACGGGGCCCGAGAAATCCCGTGTGAATCTGGCGGGACCACCCGCTAAGCCTAAATATTCCCTGGTGACCGATAGCGGATAGTACCGTGAGGGAATGGTGAAAAGTACCCCGGGAGGGGAGTGAAATAGTACCTGAAACCGTGTGCCTACAAGCCGTGGGAGCGTCGGACATCAGCTTGCTGGTGTCTCGTGACTGCGTGCCTTTTGAAGAATGAGCCTGCGAGTTTGCGGTGTGTTGCGAGGTTAACCCGGGTGGGGAAGCCGTAGCGAAAGCGAGTCCGAACAGGGCGTTTTTAGTAGCACGCTCAAGACCCGAAGCGGAGTGATCTAGCCATGGGCAGGTTGAAGCGGAGGTAAGACTTCGTGGAGGACCGAACCCACCAGGGTTGAAAACCTGGGGGATGACCTGTGGTTAGGGGTGAAAGGCCAATCAAACTCCGTGATAGCTGGTTCTCCCCGAAATGCATTTAGGTGCAGCGTCGTGTGTTTCTTGCCGGAGGTAGAGCACTGGATAGGCGATGGGCCCTACCGGGTTACTGACCTTAGCCAAACTCCGAATGCCGGTAAGTGAGAGCGCGGCAGTGAGACTGTGGGGGATAAGCTCCATGGTCGAGAGGGAAACAGCCCAGAGCATCGACTAAGGCCCCTAAGCGTACGCTAAGTGGGAAAGGATGTGGAGTCGCACAGACAACCAGGAGGTTGGCTTAGAAGCAGCCACCCTTGAAAGAGTGCGTAATAGCTCACTGGTCTAGTGATTCCGCGCCGACAATGTAGCGGGGCTCAAGCGTACCGCCGAAGTCGTGTCATTGACACATATAGCCCCAACGGGTGTGTTGATGGGTAGGGGAGCGTCGTCTGCCGGGTGAAGCGGCACCGGAAGGTAGTCGTGGACGGTTGACGAGTGAGAATGCAGGCATGAGTAGCGATACAAACGTGAGAAACGTTTGCGCCGATTGACTAAGGGTTCCTGGGTCAAGCTGATCTGCCCAGGGTAAGTCGGGACCTAAGGCGAGGCCGACAGGCGTAGTCGATGGATAACCGGTTGATATTCCGGTACCCGCTGTGAAGCGTCAAACATCGAATCCAGTGATGCTAAGCCCGTGAAGCCGCCCCGGATCCTTCGGGTGAAGGGGAGTGGTGGAGCCGGTGACCCGAGCTGGTAGTAGGTGAGTGATGGGGTGACGCAGGAAGGTAGTCCATCCCGGGCGGTGGTTGTCCCGGGGTAAGGGTGTAGGACGGTGTGTAGGCAAATCCGCACACCATGTGTCTGAGACCTGATGCCGAGCCGATTGTGGTGAAGTGGATGATCCTATGCTGTCGAGAAAAGCCTCTAGCGAGTTTCATGGCGGCCCGTACCCTAAACCGACTCAGGTGGTCAGGTAGAGAATACCGAGGCGTTCGGGTGAACTATGGTTAAGGAACTCGGCAAAATGCCCCCGTAACTTCGGGAGAAGGGGGGCCATTCCTGGTGATCGGATTTACTCCGTGAGCTGGGGGTGGCCGCAGAGACCAGCGAGAAGCGACTGTTTACTAAAAACACAGGTCCGTGCGAAGCCGTAAGGCGATGTATACGGACTGACGCCTGCCCGGTGCTGGAACGTTAAGGGGACCGGTTAGCTTGGATTCGTCCAGGCGAAGCTGAGAACTTAAGCGCCAGTAAACGGCGGTGGTAACTATAACCATCCTAAGGTAGCGAAATTCCTTGTCGGGTAAGTTCCGACCTGCACGAATGGCGTAACGACTTCTCGACTGTCTCAACCATAGGCCCGGTGAAATTGCACTACGAGTAAAGATGCTCGTTTCGCGCAGCAGGACGGAAAGACCCCGGGACCTTTACTACAGTTTGATATTGGTGTTCGGTTCGGCTTGTGTAGGATAGCTGGGAGACTGTGAAGCTTGGACGCCAGTTCAGGTGGAGTCGTCGTTGAAATACCAGTCTGGTCGTGCTGGATGTCTAACCTGGGTCCGTGATCCGGATCAGGGACAGTGTCTGATGGGTAGTTTAACTGGGGCGGTTGCCTCCCAAAGGGTAACGGAGGCGCCCAAAGGTTCCCTCAGCCTGGTTGGCAATCAGGTGTTGAGTGTAAGTGCACAAGGGAGCTTGACTGTGAGACCGACGGGTCGAGCAGGGACGAAAGTCGGGACTAGTGATCCGGCGGTGGCTTGTGGAAGCGCCGTCGCTCAACGGATAAAAGGTACCCCGGGGATAACAGGCTGATCTTCCCCAAGAGTCCATATCGACGGGATGGTTTGGCACCTCGATGTCGGCTCGTCGCATCCTGGGGCTGGAGTCGGTCCCAAGGGTTGGGCTGTTCGCCCATTAAAGCGGTACGCGAGCTGGGTTTAGAACGTCGTGAGACAGTTCGGTCCCTATCCGCTGTGCGCGTAGGAGTCTTGAGAAGGGCTGTCCCTAGTACGAGAGGACCGGGACGGACGAACCTCTGGTGTGCCAGTTGTTCTGCCAAGGGCATGGCTGGTTGGCTACGTTCGGGAGGGATAACCGCTGAAAGCATCTAAGCGGGAAGCCTGCTTCGAGATGAGGACTCCCACCCACTTGATGGGGTAAGGCTCCCAGTAGACGACTGGGTTGATAGGCCGGATATGGAAGCACGGTAACGTGTGGAGTTGACCGGTACTAATAGGCCGAGGGCTTGTCCTCAGTTGCTCGCGTCCACTGTGTTGGTTCTGAAACCACGAACAACCGTTGTAGTCATGGTTACGGCTCCGGTTGACAGTTTCATAGTGTTTCGGTGGTCATAGCGTAGGGGAAACGCCCGGTTACATTCCGAACCCGGAAGCTAAGCCTTACAGCGCCGATGGTACTGCAGGGGGGACCCTGTGGGAGAGTAGGACGCCGCCGAACTCCTTTTAGAGCTCCGGCCCTTGGGTTGATAACCCGAGGGCCGGAGCTTTTTTGCGTTGAGGTAAGGTCAGGGGGCATCGTTCGCACGTTTACCGCAGGAGGCCCCCGGGTGGAGGTCCAGGAGACCCGAGTCCAGACGGACAGGGTGCTCACCATCCCGAACATCCTCAGCATGGCGCGGCTGGTCGGCGTGCCCGTCTTCCTGTGGCTGATCCTCCGGCCCGAGTTCGGCGGGCCGAAGAGCGACGGCTGGGCGCTGCTTGTGCTGGCTCTGAGCGGGATCAGCGACTACCTGGACGGCAAGCTGGCCCGTCGGTGGAACCAGATCAGCAGCCTCGGCCGGCTCCTGGACCCGGCGGCTGACCGGCTCTACATTCTCTCGACCCTGGTCGGCCTGACCTGGCGGGAGATTCTGCCGCTCTGGTTGACCGCGGTACTACTCGCGCGCGAGCTGGTCCTGCTGGTGATGGTGGGTGTCCTCAGGCGCCATGGGTATCCGCCGCCGCAGGTGAACTTCCTCGGGAAGGCGGCTACATTCAACTTGATGTACGCCTTCCCACTGCTCCTGCTCAGTGACGGAAGCGGTTGGATCTCGTCACTCGCCGCAGTTTTCGGATGGGCGTTCGCAGGATGGGGTACAACGCTCTACTGGTGGGCAGGAGTCCTCTACGTGGTACAGGTCCGCCGTCTCGTTCGTGCGGACGCCATGGCCGATTGAACTCGCGGATTGACGCGGCCGTAACGGCGCGATGGCCCGCACCGGAAATGTGCGGGACAATTCGGACGGGTGAAGTCGGCTATACCGTCGTCTCTTCGAGGAGGACGCTTCCGACATGAAGGCCGTCGTGATGGCCGGTGGCGAAGGCACACGCCTTCGTCCCATGACCTCAAGCATGCCCAAGCCGCTCCTGCCGGTGGCCAATAGGCCGATCATGGAGCACGTTCTGCGGCTGCTCAAAAGGCATGGGCTCAACGAGACCGTCGTTACTGTCCAGTTCCTGGCATCGCTGGTCAAGAACTACTTCGGCGATGGTGAAGAGCTCGGGATGGAGCTCACCTATGCCAACGAGGAGAAGCCACTCGGTACCGCCGGAAGCGTCAAGAACGCCGAGGAGGCGTTGAAGGACGACGCCTTCCTCGTCATCTCCGGGGACGCGCTCACCGACTTCGACCTCACCGAGCTGATCAACTTCCACAAGGAGAAGGGCGCGCTCGTCACCGTCTGTCTGACGCGTGTGCCCAATCCGCTGGAATTCGGCATCACCATCGTGGACGAAGAGGGGAAGGTCGAGCGGTTCCTTGAGAAGCCGACCTGGGGGCAGGTCTTCTCCGACACCGTGAACACGGGCATCTATGTGATGGAGCCCGAGGTCTTCGACTACGTCGAGGCCGATGTGCCGGTCGACTGGTCCGGCGATGTCTTCCCGCAGCTGATGAAGGAAGGCAAGCCCATCTACGGCTTTGTGGCCGAGGGCTACTGGGAGGACGTCGGCACGCACGAGAGCTATGTGAAGGCCCAGGCCGACGTCCTGGAGGGCAAGGTCGACGTCGAGATCGACGGTTTCGAGATCTCGCCCGGTGTGTGGGTCGCCGAGGGTGCGGAAGTGCACCCCGACGCCGTGCTGCGGGGACCGCTGTACATCGGTGACTACGCCAAGGTCGAGGCCGGCGCCGAGATCCGGGAGCACACCGTCGTCGGATCCAACGTCGTCGTCAAGAGCGGGGCGTTCCTGCACAAGGCCGTGGTGCACGACAACGTGTATGTCGGCCAGCACAGCAATCTGCGCGGATGTGTCGTCGGCAAGAACACCGACATCATGCGCGCGGCGCGGATCGAGGACGGCGCCGTCATCGGTGACGAGTGCCTGGTCGGCGAAGAATCGATCGTGCAGGGGAATGTGCGGGTCTACCCGTTCAAGACGATCGAGGCCGGTGCCTTCGTCAACACGTCCGTGATCTGGGAGTCGCGGGGCCAGGCGCATCTCTTCGGCGCCCGTGGTGTCTCCGGGATCCTGAACGTGGAGATCACGCCCGAGCTGGCGGTACGGCTGGCCGGCGCGTACGCCACGACGCTGAAGAAGGGCTCCACCGTCACCACGGCCCGCGACCACTCCCGTGGCGCGCGTGCGCTGAAGCGGGCGGTGATCTCCGCCCTGCAGGCCAGCGCCATCGACGTACGGGACCTGGAGAACGTTCCGCTGCCCGTCGCGCGGCAGCAGACGGCTCGGGGGAGTGCCGGCGGGATCATGATCCGGACGACGCCCGGAGTGCCGGACTCGGTGGACATCATGTTCTTCGACGGGCAGGGCGCGGATCTGTCGCAGGCCAGCCAGCGGAAGCTGGACCGGGTGTTCGCGCGGCAGGAGTACCGGCGGGCGTTCCCGGGAGAGATCGGGGATCTGCATTTCCCGGCGAGCGTCTTCGATTCGTACACCGGTTCGCTGCTGCGCAATGTCGACACCACCGGGATCGCCGAGTCGGGGCTGAAGGTCGTCGTGGACGCCTCCAACGGCAGCGCCGGGCTGGTGCTGCCCAGTCTGCTCGGCAAGCTCGGCGTGGACTCGCTGACGATCAACCCGGGTCTGGACGAGTCCAGGCCGACCGAGACGGCCGATGCGCGGCGGTCGGGGCTGGTGCGGCTGGGTGAGATCGTGGCGTCCGCGCGGGCCGCGTTCGGGGTGCGGTTCGACCCGGTCGGTGAGCGGCTGTCGCTCGTCGACGAGAAGGGGCGGATCGTCGAGGACGACCGGGCGCTGCTGGTGATGCTCGACCTGGTGGCCGCCGAGCGGCGCAGCGGGCGGGTGGCGCTGCCGGTGACGACCACGCGGATCGCCGAGCAGGTGGCGGCGTACCACGGGACGCAGGTGGAGTGGACGACGACCTCGCCCGATGACCTCACGCGCGTGGGGCGGGACGAGTCGACCATCTTCGGCGGCGACGGCAAGGGCGGCTTCATCGTCCCCGAGTTCAGCGGTGTCTTCGACGGTACGGCGGCCTTCGTACGGCTGATCGGGCTGGTGGCGCGGACGCAGCTCACGCTGAGCCAGATCGATGCGCGGATTCCGCGTGCGCACGTCCTGAAGCGCGATCTGGCGACCCCGTGGGCCGTCAAGGGGCTGGTGATGCGGCGGGTCGTCGAGGCGGCCGGAGACCGCTTCGTGGACACCACGGACGGTGTCCGTGTGGTCGAGACGGACGGGCGTTGGGTGATGGTGCTGCCCGACCCGGCCGAGGCCGTCACCCATCTGTGGGCCGAGGGCCCGGACGACGCCTCCGCGCAGGCGCTGCTCGACGAGTGGTCGGCCGTCGTGGACAGCGCCGGACGGTAGAAAAGGCAGCACACGCGCGTGCCGGACAAGTGCCCCCAAGGGGGCCTGTCCGGCACGCCGGTGGGGCCGTTCGGAGGTACCGGCCGCGACGTGCGACGATGTGCTGCATGTCGCAGCAGCCCCCCATTCGGAGCACTCCGGCGCGCGCCCCGCGCCCGGACGCGTCCATGTCGCTGCTCACCAACGTCATGGACCACAGCCTGGACGACGGGTACGCGGAGGCGGCGGCCCGCAGGAAGTCCGCGGGCGAGGGGGGACTGCCCAAGACGCTCCGGGCGAAGCTCGGGCTGGCCGCCGGTCTGGTGCTGGCGGCGCTCGTGGTCACCGTCGGTGCGGCGCAGGCGCGGGTCGAGGCCCCGGTGGTGGCCAAGGAGCGCGAGGAGCTGATCGACCGCATCGGCCGTGAGACCGAGGCCGCGGACGAGCTGGAGAAGTCCGTGGAGGCGCTGCGGGACGACGTCGGGGCACGCCAGCGGGAGGCTCTCAAGCACAGCGGCGGCGGTGGCCGCACCGAGCTGCTGGGCCTGCTCTCCGGTGCCGTGGAGGTGCAGGGGCCCGGAGTGAAGCTGGTGGTCGACGACGCCGAGGGCACCGGCGACGGAGGGGACGGGGACCCTCGGGGCAGCTCCGGGTTCTCCGACACGGGGCGGGTGCGCGACCGCGATCTGCAGCGCGTGGTCAACGGGCTGTGGGCGTCGGGCGCCGAGGCCGTCGCCATCAACGGGCAGCGGCTCACCGCGCTGTCCGCGATCAGGGCCGCCGGTGACGCGATACTGGTCGACAACAGGCCGCTGGTGCCGCCGTACACGGTGCTCGCGGTGGGGGACGGGAAGAAGCTGAGCACCCGGTTCCAGGACAGCGCCGACGGGGTGTATCTGCACGTCCTGCAGGAGAACTACGGCATCCGCACCGCGATCTCCGTGGAGGACGATCTCCGGCTGCCCGCCGCGCCGAGCCTGATCGTGCGGACTGCACAGCCGAGAACCGAGACAGCACAGCCGCAAGCTGAGAAGGGCACATCGTGATCGCCGTACTGGGCCTCGTTCTGGGAGTCGTGGCCGGACTGTTGGTCCGGCCTGAGGTTCCGGCGGTGGTCGAGCCGTATCTGCCGATCGCCGTGGTGGCGGCGCTGGACGCCGTCTTCGGCGGTCTGCGGGCCATGCTCGACGGGATCTTCGACGACAAGGTGTTCGTGGTCTCCTTCCTGTCGAACGTAGTCGTCGCCGCGCTGATCGTGTTCCTCGGGGACAAGCTGGGCGTGGGGGCGCAGCTGTCCACCGGTGTGGTGGTCGTGCTCGGCATCCGGATCTTCTCCAACGCCGCCGCGATCCGCCGGCACGTGTTCCGGGCGTGAGGCCGATGAGCAACCAGGACGAGTCGCCCGAGAACCGGCTGCGCCGGGAGCTGCCCGAGGAGATGCCCGCGGCGGCCGCTCCGGCACCGCCGCGGGCCGAGGAGGCCACGCCGGCCGCGCTCACCGGACGCCAGAGGCTCGTGAAGGGTCTGTGGCCGCCGCGTGTGTCGCGGGCCCAACTCATCGTCGCCGTGCTGTTGTTCGGTCTCGGCTTCGGTCTCGCCATCCAGGTCGCGTCCAACAGCGACGGGGACTCCGCGCTGCGCGGGGCGCGCCAGGAAGATCTTGTGCGCATCCTCGATGAACTGGATGACCGTACTCAGCGTCTTGAGGACGAGAAGCGGGGTCTTGAGAAGCAGCGGGACGAGCTGGAGAACAGCTCGGACCAGGCGGAGGAGGCCCGCAGACAGACCATCGAGAAGGAGAGGCAACTCGGCGTCCTGGCGGGCACGGTGGCCGCGCAGGGGCCCGGGATCACGATGACGATCGACGACACCAAGGGCACGGTCGAGGCCGACATGCTGCTCGACGCGATCCAGGAGCTGCGCGCCGCCGGCGCGGAGGCGATCCAGGTGAACGGCGTGCGCGTGGTCGCCGGGACCTATCTGACGGATTCCGACGACGGAGTGAGCGTCGACGGGAACAAGATCAACGCGCCCTATCGTTTCAAGGTCATCGGCAAGCCTCAGGACCTCGAACCGGCCCTCAACATCCCTGGAGGTGTGGTGCAGACGCTGGAGAAGGAGCAGGCCACGGTTACCGTGGAGCGTTCCGACAAGATCGTCGTGGACGCCTTGCGGGCGGCGAAGCGGCCTGACTACGCTCGGTCGTCCTCCCAGTGAACCGGGGGTGCATGGGGGCCGTCCGGCGAGGGCATGAGGTTGCGGGGGGTCGGCGCACCGAATGGGTGGTGCGTGGTGGAAACTGTCTGGTGGATACGGACGTTGTGAGGATGTCCGGGTCGGCCAGAGTGTGCAATCAGGGTTCGTCCTGCCCCACGGGCGGGTCTGTTTCGGTCAAGGGGAATCGCCCGTGAAGTTGTTTGCGAAGTTGTTCGGCAAGAGCGCGCGAGAGGGCCGCGACAGCAGCGCCACCGCTCGTCACCGCGCGCAGCCCGACGCAGAGGGCCAGCGCCCGCTGTTCCGCGACCAGGTCCCTGGTCCGGGCGGTGACATTCCGGGCGCTCAGGGCGCGCCGTCGGTTGACCCTGCCCAGGCCGCGGGAATAGGTTTCGGCCAACCGTCCTCGAGTGCGGGTGGAGGGTTTTCCCCGATGTCGGCCCTGGTGTGTACGAGGTGCGGTCACCGCAATCAGGAGAACAGCCGCTTCTGCTCCAACTGCGGAGCGCCGCTGCGGCCGGGCGCCGTACCCGAGCGGGCGTCCGAGACGACCTCGACGATCTCCATCTCCGGTCTTGACGCCTACGACGCCGAGGCCACCGGCCAGACGCCGATCCCGGCGCTGTCCCCGGAGGCCCAGGCCGCGGTCGACGCGCTGCCGCTGGGCTCCGCCCTGCTGGTCGTGCGCCGGGGTCCGAACTCGGGCAGCCGCTTCCTGCTGGACGGCGAGCTGACCACGGCCGGGCGCCACCCGCAGAGTGACATCTTCCTGGACGACGTGACGGTCTCGCGCCGTCATGTGGAGTTCCGGCGGAGCCCGGACGGCTCGTTCACGGTCGCCGACGTGGGCAGCCTGAACGGCACGTACGTCAACCGGGAGCGCATCGACCAGGTCGCTCTGTCCAACGGTGACGAGGTGCAGATCGGTAAGTACCGACTGGTCTTCTACGCCAGCCGGCAGGGCATCTGACCCACCCCGGACACCCGTCCGGGGAACCCCAGGGAAGGTCCATGCTTCAAACACCGAGCGGCGGTGCCGGGAGCGGCACCGCCGCCGCGGACAGTGGACTGATGAGCATCGGCACGGTGCTGAACGTGCTGCGCGACGAGTTCCCCGAAGTCACGATCTCCAAGATCCGCTTCCTGGAGTCGGAAGGGCTGATCGAACCGCAGCGCACCCCTTCGGGGTACCGCAAGTTCAGCGCGAGTGACGTGCAGCGGCTCGGTCATGTGCTGCGGATGCAGCGGGACCACTATCTGCCGCTGAAGGTGATCCGCGAGTACCTCGACGCCATGGAGCGCGGCGAGGACGTACGGCTTCCGGCGCTCGGCCGGCAGCGGGACGGCGAGTCCCTGCCGGAGGCGGCCGAGGCGCCCACGGTGGCCCGGATCGGGCGGGAGCAGCTGCTCGCCGCGGCCGGGATCGAGGAGGCCGAGCTCGCCGAGTGGGAGTCGTACGGGCTGATCACGCCGCTGTCGGAGGGCGTGTACGACGCCGAGGCGGTGACCGTGGCCTCCCTGGTGACGGAGCTGGGCCGGTTCGGCATCGAGCCGCGGCATCTGCGGATGATGAAGGCGGCCGCCGACCGGGAGGCCGGGTTGGTGGACCAGGTGGTGGCCCCGCTCCGCCGGCACCGCAACCCGCAGACGCGGGCGCATGCCGAGGCCCGGGCCAAGGAGCTGGCGGGGCTCGCGCTCAAGCTGCACGCGGCGCTGGTGCAGAGCGCCCTCGGGGTGCGGCTGCCTTGAACGGCGGTGGAGCCGTGTCCCCCGGATCGGGCCGCGCGCCCCGGCCCGACTACCCAAACATCCCGGGCACGGCCTAGGGTTGCTGTGTGAACGAGCTCGATGTCGTAGGTGTCCGGGTCGAAATGCCCTCCAACCAACCGATCGTGCTCCTGCGTGAAGTGGGAGGCGACCGCTACCTCCCCATCTGGATCGGGCCGGGGGAGGCGACGGCGATCGCCTTCGCCCAGCAGGGCATGGCCCCCGCACGGCCGCTGACCCACGACCTGTTCAAGGACGTGCTGGAGGCCGTCGGCCAGGAGCTCACCGAAGTGCGCATCACGGACCTGCGTGAAGGCGTCTTCTACGCGGAGCTGGTCTTCGCCAGCGGCGTCGAGGTGAGCGCCCGCCCGTCCGATGCCATAGCGCTGGCCCTGCGCACCGGCACGCCGATCTACGGCAGTGACGGTGTGCTCGACGACGCAGGCATCGCGATCCCTGACGAGCAGGAGGACGAGGTGGAGAAGTTCCGCGAGTTCCTCGACCAGATCTCACCCGAGGACTTCGGCACCAGCAGCCAGTGAGACGCGCTGCGGCCGGCTGGGCGGACGGGATCCGCCGAGTCGGCCGTACGGCGTGTCGCCGCCGAAAAACGCGGCACATGCCAGCGGCGTTTGAGAGCGTCCTGCGGCCTCTTTCGGGCGCATTCGGCTAGCCTTTCCCCGCGGTGGGGCACGGGAAACCACTCCTGGGGTGATTATCACTCGGCGTGCCGAGTGTGGCGATCGTTGACGCACCCTTGGTGACTGCCTACCGTCGAGAGGGCAGGTCAAGGACGGAGGTCGGCGTGAGAAGCAGCGGCGACGGTACGGCTGGGGGTGCCCCTGGACGCAGTCCGGGGGAGGGCGGCCCGTACCCTCCCTCAAGCTCTCGGCTGCGTTCGGGCGGGGGGTATCCCCCGCACGGCGGCGTGTCCGGTCACGGTCCGCAGCGGCCCACGCCTGTGCCCGGCGGCGCAGGGGCGGTGCCCGGGGTGTCCGAGGAGATCGGCTACCGCGGCCCGACGGCCTGCGCGGCCGCCGGCATCACCTACCGCCAACTGGACTACTGGGCGCGCACCGGACTGGTGGAGCCCAGCGTGCGGCCCGCCTACGGGTCGGGGACGCAGCGGCTGTACAGCTTCCGGGACGTCGTCGTCCTGAAGATCGTCAAGAGGTTCCTCGACACCGGGGTGTCGCTGCAGAACATCCGCAGCGCCGTCCAGCATCTGCGCGAGCGCGGGTTTCGCGACCTGGAGCGCATGACGCTGATGAGCGACGGCGCCACCGTCTACGAGTGCACCTCGCCCGACGAGGTGCACGCCCTGCTGCAGGGCGGTCAGGGTGTCTTCGGGATCGCCGTCGGCGTGGTGTGGCGGGACGTGGAGGGCGCGCTGTCGCAGCTGCACGGGGAGCGCGTCGACACCGGGGAGACGCTGGTCGGGCACAATCCGGCGGACGAGCTGGCGCGGCGGCGCAACAAGGCCGTGTGAGGTCCGTTCCGGGCTGATTCGCCTGGGTGCCCTCCGGGTCGTCCCCCCGAGTGCCTTACTGGGCGATCCGTCCGCCGGGGCTCGGCGGCTGCGCACGGGCGTTGTCAGTGGTGTGGTGCAGCATCGGAGATGTGAGAACCGCGCCCACGATCCTGCATCTCGACATGGATGCCTTCTTCGCCTCGGTGGAGCAGGCGTCCAAGCCGAGCCTGCGCGGGAAGGCCGTGATCGTCGGCGGCCTCGGGCCACGCGGGGTGGTGGCGACCTGCTCGTACGAGGCACGGGTGTTCGGGGTGCACTCGGCGATGCCCATGGCCCAGGCGCGCCGGCTCGCGCCGAACGCCGCGTATCTCTCTCCGCGGTTCGGGCTGTACCGGGCGATCAGCGAGCAGGTGATGGGGTTGCTGCGGGCGCTGTCGCCGCTGGTGGAGCCGCTCAGCCTGGACGAGGCGTTCGTGGACCTGGAGGCCGGTGGGGCGGCCTGGGACGCGGACTCGGCGCGGCTGGCGGGGGAGCGGCTGCGCGCGGAGATCCGGGCCGCCACCGGGCTCACCGGGTCCGTCGGACTGGCCGCGTCCAAGATGCTGGCGAAGATCGCCTCCGAGCAGGCCAAGCCGGACGGGCTGGTGCTGATCGAGCCGGGGACCGAGCGCGAGCTGCTGGGGCCGATGTCGGTGCGGACCCTGCCGGGGGTGGGGCCGGCGACCGGGGACCATCTGAGACGGGCGGGCATCCACACGGTCGAGGAACTGGCCGAGGCGGGCGAGGACGAGCTGGTGCGGCTGGTCGGCAAGGCGCACGGGCAGGCCCTCTACGCCATGGCCCTCGCGCGCGACGAGCGACCCGTGGTGGCCGAGCGGGAGACGAAGTCGGTGTCCGTCGAGGACACCTACGACGTGGACATCCACGACCGGCTGCGGGTCGGCCTTGAGGTGCAGCGGCTGGCCGACCGGTGCGTGCGCAGGCTGCGCGGGGCGGGGCTGTCCGGACGGACGATCGTGCTGAAGGTACGGCGGTACGACTTCTCCACGCTGACCCGGTCCGAGACGCTGCGCGGGCCGACCGACGACCCGGCGGTGGTCCGGGAGGCCGCGTTGCGGCTGCTGGACGCCGTGGACACCACGGGCGGGGTGCGGCTGCTCGGCGTCGGGGTGAGCGGGTTGGCCGACTTCACCCAGGAGGATCTGTTCGCGCAGGCCGCGGGGGACAGGGAGCAGGCGCTCGAGGAGGAGACGGCCGAGGAGGGGGCACGGGAGCCGGCGGAGGAGCGGGAGCGGCGGTGGGCTCCGGGGCACGATGTGCGGCACGCCGAGCACGGGCACGGGTGGGTGCAGGGCAGCGGGCTCGGGAGGGTCACCGTGCGGTTCGAGACGCCGGGGTCGGAGCCGGGGCGGGTGCGGACGTTCCGGATCGAGGATCCGGATCTTGTGTCGGCGGATCCGCTGCCGTTGGTTCCCGGTGGGGCGGTGTTCCCCGGTGACGCGGCCGGGGGCGGTTCCGGGGAGGCTGAGGCTGCTGTTGCGGCCGGGGGCGGGCCTGGGGAGGCGGGGATGCCCCTGGCAGCCGGGGAAGGTTCTGGGGAGGCTGAGGCGCCCGTCGCGGCCGGGGGCGGGCCTAGGGAGGCCGGGGGCGGTTCCGGGGACGCGGTGACGCCCGCGGGGTCGGGAGGCGGCGCAGGAGGCGCGGCGGCGCCTGTGCGGCCGGGAGGCGGTCCGGGGCATGCCGGGTTGCCCGTGCCCGGGGACCGGGCCGGGTAGGCGTGGTGAGGGCCTACGGGTGGGCGGCCGGGGTCACTGGGGCTCGTCCCTGCCGGCCACGTTCCCGAAGTCGCGGTCCTCCGGCGGCGGGGGAGCGGCGACGTCCAGGCCGTAGTGGTGGTAGAGCTGGAGCTCCTGCTCCGGCGAGAGATGGCGGCCGACGCCGAAGTCGGGGGCGTCCTTGATGAGCGCTCGGTCGAAGGGGACGTGGAGCGTGCCCTCGATCAGTTCACTGGGCTCCAGGGGGACGAAGGCGTCTCTGGAGAACAGCCCGGTGCGTATGGCCGCCCATTCCGGCACACCGGTCGCGTCGTCGAGGTACACCTCGTCGATCGTGCCGATCTTGGTGCCGTTGCGGTCGAACGCCTTGCGGCCGATCAGGTTGCGCGGATCGATATCGGTCTGCACGGTCCCTCCACTGGCTCTCGACTCACGACACATCCCTCACCACTACAAAAGAGCAAACTGGATAAGGCGGCCACTCGAAATCCTCGGCCGTTGACCTCGCTGGTAGGCTGGCCGACGGCTGTTGAACCTGTGCGGGAGAGTCCTCCGGACCATCGGAGGCGCCGAAGGAGCAAATCCTCCCCGGAATCTCTCAGGCACACGTACCGCACGGGCGAGGTCACTCTGGAAAGCAGGGCGGGTGTCGACGACCTCCGCCCTCACCGACGGTGAAAGCCGGCGGCCCGTCGGGCAGCCCGGTGAAGCTCTCAGGTCGAGATGACAGAGGGGGAGGCCGCTCGGGTACCCGCCCCGTGGTGCCCTTCAAGGGTCGCGTCGGACCAGGAGGCCTCCGCAATATGACCGCCCACCGCATTCCGCTCTCCCAGCTGGAGACGGGGATCCCCTTCGAGCAGCGCCACATCGGACCCGACCCCGAGGCGCGGGCCAAGATGCTCGCGCAGGTCGGCTACGGATCGCTCGACGAGCTCACCGCCGCAGCCGTGCCGGACGTGATCAAGAACGCCGACGCCCTCGACCTGCCGGGCGCGCGCAGCGAGGCGGAGGTGCTGGCCGAGCTGCGCTCGCTGGCCGACCGCAACCAGGTCCTCGGTTCCATGATCGGGCTCGGCTACTACGGCACCTTCACGCCGCCCGTCATCCTGCGCAATGTCATGGAGAACCCGGCCTGGTACACGGCGTACACGCCCTACCAGCCGGAGATCTCCCAGGGGCGGCTCGAGGCCCTGCTGAACTTCCAGACCATGGTCGCCGAGCTGACCGGGCTGCCGACCTCCGGCGCCTCGCTGCTCGACGAGGGCACCGCCGCGGCCGAGGCCATGGCGCTGTCCCGGCGGATGGGGAAGAACAAGAAGGGCCTCTTCCTGGTCGACGCGGACGCGCTGCCGCAGACCATCGCCGTGATCGAGACCCGCGCCGAGCCGACCGGCGTCGAGGTCGTCGTCGCCGACCTGAGCGAGGGCATCCCTGCCGACCTCGCCGCGCGTGAGATCAACGGCGTGCTGATCCAGTACCCGGGCGCCTCCGGTGCCGTACGGGACATCAAGCCGGTCATCGACCAGGCGCACGAGCTGGGCGCGCTGGTCACCGTCGCCGCCGATCTGCTCGCGCTGACGCTGCTGAAGTCGCCGGGCGAGCTGGGCGCGGACATCGCGGTCGGCACGACGCAGCGCTTCGGTGTGCCCATGGGCTTCGGCGGGCCGCACGCCGGTTACATGGCGGTGCAGGAGAAGATGGCGCGCAGCCTGCCCGGCCGACTGGTGGGCGTGTCCGTGGACGCGGACGGGAACAAGGCGTACCGGCTGGCGCTGCAGACGCGTGAGCAGCACATCCGCCGGGAGAAGGCCACCAGCAACATCTGCACCGCGCAGGTGCTGCTCGCGGTGATGGCCGGGATGTACGCCGTCTACCACGGCCCCGAGGGGCTGAAGGGGATCGCACGGCGCACCCACCGGTACGCCGGGATCCTGGCGGAGGGGCTTCGCGCCGGGGGTGTCGACCTGGTCCACGGCTCCTTCTTCGACACGCTGACGGCACGCGTCGAGGGCCGGGCCGCCGAGGTCGTCGCCGCGGCGCGTGCGAACGGTGTCAACCTGCACCTGGTCGACGCCGACCACGTCTCGATCGCCTGCGACGAGACCACCACGCGCGAGCAGCTGAAGGCCGTCTGGTCCGCCTTCGGCGTCGAGGGCGACGTCGAGGCGCTGGACGCGGTCGCCGGGGAGGCGCTGCCCGAGGCGCTGCTGCGCACCGACGACTACCTCACCCACCCCGTCTTCCACCAGCACCGCTCCGAGACCGCGATGCTGCGCTACCTGCGCAAGCTGTCCGACCGCGACTACGCGCTCGACCGCGGCATGATCCCGCTGGGCTCCTGCACCATGAAGCTCAACGCGACCACCGAGATGGAGCCGGTCACCTGGCCCGAGTTCGGTCAGCTGCACCCCTTCGCGCCGGAGGAGCAGGCCGAGGGCTACCTCACGCTGATCCACGAGCTGGAGGAACGTCTCGCCGAGGTCACCGGCTACGACAAGGTCAGCCTGCAGCCGAACGCCGGCTCCCAGGGTGAGCTGGCCGGTCTGCTCGCCGTGCGCGGCTACCACCGTGCCAACGGCGACGAGCAGCGGACCGTGTGCCTGATCCCGTCCTCCGCGCACGGCACCAACGCCGCGAGCGCCGTGATGGCGGGCATGAAGGTCGTCGTGGTGAAGACCGCCGAGGACGGCGAGATCGACGTCGAGGACCTGCGGGCGAAGATCGAGCAGTACCGCGACGAGCTGGCGGTGCTGATGATCACGTACCCGTCGACGCACGGTGTGTTCGAGGAGCACGTCGCCGACATCTGCGCGCAGGTGCACGAGGCCGGCGGTCAGGTGTACGTCGACGGTGCCAACCTGAACGCGCTGGTGGGCCTGGCCAAGCCGGGGCACTTCGGCGGTGACGTCTCGCACCTGAACCTGCACAAGACCTTCTGCATCCCGCACGGTGGCGGTGGCCCCGGTGTCGGTCCGGTGGCCGTACGGTCCCACCTGGCGCCGTACCTGCCGAACCACCCGCTGCAGCCGTCGGCCGGCCCCGAGACGGGTGTCGGGCCGATCTCGGCCGCGCCGTGGGGTTCCGCGGGCATCCTGCCGATCTCGTGGGCGTATGTCCGGCTCATGGGCGGCGAGGGGCTGAAGCGGGCCACGCAGGTGGCCGTGCTGTCCGCGAACTACATCGCCAAGCGCCTTGAGCCCCACTACCCGGTGCTCTACACCGGCCCCGGCGGGCTGGTCGCGCACGAGTGCATCATCGACCTGCGGCCGCTGACCAAGGCGACCGGGGTGTCCGTGGACGACGTCGCCAAGCGGCTCATCGACTACGGGTTCCACGCGCCGACGATGTCCTTCCCGGTGGCCGGCACGCTGATGATCGAGCCGACCGAGTCCGAGGACCTCGCCGAGCTGGACCGGTTCTGCGATGCGATGATCGCGATCCGTGCGGAGATCGAGAAGGTCGGCGCCGGTGAGTGGCCGGCGGACGACAACCCGCTGGTCAACGCGCCGCACACGGCTGGTGCGCTCGGTGGGGAGTGGACGCACGCGTACCGGCGCGAGGAGGCCGTCTTCCCGGCCGGGGTGTCCGTGGCCGACAAGTACTGGCCGCCGGTGCGGCGGATCGACCAGGCGTTCGGTGACCGGAACCTGGTGTGCTCCTGCCCGCCGCTGGACGCGTACGAGGACTGACGCCTGAGCCTTCGGCCGATGTCTGTGATCCCGTCGGCCGATGTCTGTGATCGGTGAGAGGTCCCACCTCCCTCAGGGGGTGGGGCCTTTCGCTATGCCGGGTAGGCGTGGGTCTGGGTCGCCTTGACCGTCGCCCAGACCTCGGTGCCGGGGTGGAGGTCGAGTTCGGCCGCGGCGACCGTGGTGAGGTCGGCGGCGAGGGGGAGGTCGCCGGTGAGGGCTGCGCGGATCTGGTCGCCGTGGGTCTCCAGGCCGGTGACCCGGCAGCGCCAGAGGTTGCGGGCGCTGGAGCCGGTGGGGTGGTCGCGGAAGAGGGTGACGGCGCTCGGGGGGAAGGCGACGAAGGCGGGGCCGGTGAGGTGTTCGGTGGTCGTCAGGGTGGGGCCCGCGTCCAGGTGGACGGTGTGGCCTTCGGCCTCGCCGCGGTAGAGGTTCAGGCCGACGAGTCGGGCGATGTAGTCGGTGCGGGGGCGGCGGGCGATGTCGGAGGGGGTGCCTTCCTGGACGATCAGGCCGTCCTCGATCACGACCAGGCGGTCGGCCAGGACCATGGCGTCGAGGGGGTCGTGGGTGACGAGGACGGCCACCGCCTCGAAGTCCGCCAGGTGGTGGCGGAGCTGGGCGCGGACGTCCAGGCGGGTGCGGGCGTCGAGGGCGGCGAGGGGTTCGTCGAGGAGGAGCAGACGGGGGCGGACGGCCAGGGCGCGGGCGAGGGCCACGCGTTGGGCCTGGCCGCCGGAGAGGTGGCGGGGTTTGGTGGCGGTGTGGTCGGCGAGGCCCATACGGCTGAGCCACTGGGCGGCTTGGGCGCGGGCCTGGGGTTTCGGGGTGCCCTGGCAGCGGGGGCCGAAGGCGACGTTGTCCAGGGCGGTGAGGTGGGGGAAGAGGAGGTAGTCCTGGAAGACGACGCCCACCGGGCGGGATTCCGGTGGGGTGTGGTGCAGCGGGGTGCCGTCGAGGTGGAGGTGGCCGGCGGTGAGGCGGGTGAGACCGGCGAGGGCGCGCAGGGCGGTGGTCTTTCCCGCGCCGTTGGGGCCGAGGAGGGCGAGGACTTCGCCGGGGGCCGCGGTGAGGGTGATGTCCAGGCGGAAGGCGGGGCGGGCTACGACGAGGTGGGCGTCCAGACCGGGGCTGTCCGGGGGTGCGGTGTCGGGGCGGGGCATGGGTGGCGTCCTGGGAGTGGGTGTCCGGTGGCAGGGGGTCCGGTGGTGCGGTCCGGCGGGGGCCGGTCCGTTCGTCGATGGTGCGGGTGGGGCGGCCCGGCGGGGTGGATGTCGCTCCCGCGCGCCGGCGGGGTGCCCGTACGGCCGCGGTGGCCGGCCACTGCCGCGAAGGGTCATGGCGTGGTCAGCCAGCGGTCCCTCAGGGCTGCCAGCACGGTGATGGAGACGGTGAGGAGGACGAGGCTGAGGGCGATGGCGGCGGGCGGGTCGTTCTGCAGGGCGAGGTAGACGGCCAGGGGCATGGTCTGGGTCTGGCCGGGGAAGTTGCCCGCGAAGGTGATGGTGGCGCCGAACTCGCCGAGCGCGCGGGCCCAGGCGAGGACGGAGCCGGCTGCGACGCCGGGGGCGATGAGGGGGAGGGTGACGCGGCGGAAGGCCGTGAGGCGGGAGGCGCCGAGGGTGGTGGCGGCCTCCTCGTAGCGGGGGTCGGCGGCGCGCAGGGTGCCCTCGACGCTGATGACGAGGAACGGGAGCGCCACGAAGGTCTCCGCGATCACCACGCCGGTCGTGGTGAACGGGAGCGTGACGCCGAACCACGTATCGAGCCACTGGCCGACCACGCCGTTGCGGCCGAGCGCGAGGAGGAGGGCCACGCCGCCCACCACCGGGGGCAGGACCAGGGGCAGGGTCACCAGCGCCCGTACGAGGCGGCGGCCGGGGAAGTCGGTGCGGGCCAGCAGCCAGGCCAGGGGTACGCCGAGGATCAGACTCAGGGCTGTGGCCGCGGTCGCGCAGATCAGGGACAGGCGCAGTGCCTGCCAGACCTCGGGGCTGCTCAGCTGGTCCGGCAGGGTGCTCCAGGGTGTGCGGACGAGCAGCGCGAGGAGGGGGAGCAGGAGGAACGCCAGGCCCAGCAGGGCCGGGACGAGCAGGGCGAGGGGGACCCGGTGCGCCGGGCGGGGCGCGGGTCTCCCCGGTGTGGTGGGCTGGGCGTCTTGCGGTGTCACGGCTGCAGGAATCCCGCTTCGGTCAGTACCCGCCGGCCCTCCGCGGACCTCACCAGGGTGATGAAGGCCCTCGCGGCTTCGGCGTTGCGGGCGTCCTTGAGTACGGCGATCGGATAGTCGTTGATCGCCTCGGCGGACTCCGGGAAGGACACGCCCTGCACCTTGTCGCCCGCCGCCTTCACGTCCGTCCGGTAGACGAGCGCGGCGTCCGCCTCCTTCAGCTGGACCTTCATCAGGGCGCCCTTGACGTCCTGCTCGTAGGAGACGGGGGTGAGCTTCACACCGCCGGAGTCGAGGGCCTTCTGTGCGGCCGAGCCGCACGGCACCTCCTTGTCGCACAGGACGACCTTCAGGCCCGGCCGGGTGAGGTCCTTCAGGGAGGTGATCCGGTCCGGGTTGCCCGGCAGGGTGGCGATCTGGAGCTGGTTGCGGACGAAGGTCACGGGGGCGCCGGCGGTGGCGTCCGCGTCCCGGACGACCGCCATGGTGCTGGGGCCGGCCGCCGCGAAGACATCGGCGGGGGCACCTCCGGTGATGCTGGCGGCGAGCGAGTCGCTGCCGCCGAAGCTGAAGGTGACCTGGGTGCCCGGGTACCGCTCCTCGAAGCGTTCGCCGAGCTCGGTGAAGCTCTCCTTGAGGGAGGCGGCCGCGAAGACGGTGACCGTGCCGGAGACCTCGGAGCCCGCCCCGTCGGACTCCGCCGACGAGGAGCACGCCGTCAGGGCCAGCAGTGCGGCGGAGCCGGCCGCGACCGTCCGTACCCGGGCGGGCGTCACGGCGAGAGGCGTTCGGCGGGTCGGCACAGGTCCACTCCTGTCGTCACTTCCGGGACCGGGCACGCCTCAGCGGCCCGGCCGATACGGCGATCATACTGACGCAGATGCGGGCTGAAAGTCTGCTGGAGCATCGCATGAGCGAGGGTTCGACGGGGTGTGGGTCCGCACATGCGGGGGCGGTCGTACGGCCGTCAGGTGCGGTCGATATGGACGTTTGTCGACTTCACGCGGGCCGTCGCCTCCATGCCGACCTCCAGGCCCAGCTCCTCCACGGCCTCGCGGGTCAGCAGGGAGACCAGCCGGTGGGGGCCCGCCTGGATCTCCACCTGGGCGGCCACATCGCCGAGCTTGATCGCGGTGACGATGCCGGGGAAGGCGTTGCGGGCCGAGGTGTACGGGGGCTCGTCGGCGTCGGTGGCGGCCGGGGCGGCCTGGGCCAGCTCCACGGAGAACGCGGCGAGGTCCCTGCCGTCGATGAGGCGGCGTCCGCTGTCGTCGCGGTGGGTGGCCACGCGGCCGGCGTCGGCCCAGCGGCGGGCGGTGTCGGGGCTCACGCCGAGCAGCCGGGCGGCCTGGCCGATGGTGTAGGACTGCATGCCCGCACGATATGCCGACGCCGTCCGGCGCCGGCGCCACCACCGGTCGTCGGGCGCCGTCCGGGGTGAAGCGACGGACACATGGATCGGGGCCGGTGCGCGGTGGAGTGCCGCGGCCGGCCCCTGGGTGCGTCGGGCGACGGGCGCCCGACCTGCTCAGGCGGCTGTCGCCACCCTGCTGGCGTCCAGCGGGCGGTGCGGGGCGATGATCTGGCCGTCCGGCAGGAGCTCACCGGTGTCCTCGAAGACGACGACGCCGTTGCACAGCAGGCTCCAACCCTGCTCAGGGTGAGCCGCCACGAGGCGGGCGGATTCCCGGTCGGCGGAGT
Organism: Streptomyces sp. enrichment culture; assembly: GCF_964272895.1. Taxonomy (GTDB): domain Bacteria; phylum Actinomycetota; class Actinomycetes; order Streptomycetales; family Streptomycetaceae; genus Streptomyces. The sequence goes on along the minus strand of NZ_OZ186832.1, from coordinate 1,156,318 downwards.
CGGCGGAAGGGCACGGTGGCTGGTGCTGGCACATGGGTGGGATCTTTCGCTCTGTCGTGGTGGGTGAGTTGGCTGTGGTGTCTGTCCCGCGGCGTGGTGTGTCGTTCATGGCCGCCCCCCGTTGTGATAAGTCGGTCCGGAACCAAGTGTTGCCCCACGGGCGTCGATCCGCAGGGATTTCGCAGCACCGCTTCTCACAGGTTGAGGACGCGGTCACCCGCGCGGACGGTTCACGTCAACTGCACGGTCCTTTCGGATGGTTCCTGGTGGCCGCAAATGGCTAGTCCGGGTGGGTGGTGGGCGGCGCGCGGGCTCGTAGGAGCTCCGCTCCGCTCGGACGAGTGGGCGGGCGAGCCGAGGCCGGGCCCCGCCGGGCGAACCGAGAGTGCGCCCGGCGCGCGGAGCAAGAGCGGGCCCCGCCGCACGGACGGGTGCGGCGGGGCGGGGGAGTGGCGGCAGGGGCTCAGGCAGGCGAGCCCATCAGGGGCGGCGCGGTGGGCGTGACCCGGCGGGTGAGCAGGGGCAGCAACTCGGCGACCTGGTGCGGCCGGTGGGCCGCGATGCCCGGCGGGGCGGGGGCGAGGGGGACCAGCAGATCGGTGGGCCGGGGTCCGCCGGTGGAGCCGTCGGCCGCGCAGTCGCCGTGCAGCCACAGCGTCAGCATGTACAGGCCGGGAATGGAGAGCAGACGCGGCTGGTACGCCTGGGGCAGGCTCTCGGCCTGGCGCAACGCCCGCTCGGTGGAGGCGATGTAGGGGCCCTCGAAGAAGTGGGCGAACGCCCAGCCGTCCGGGGTCAGCCTGGTCTCGGCGGCGGCCAGGGCATGCTCTCCGCTGAAGATCAGGAAGCGCCAGCCGGCCAGCCTGGTGGCGGGCGCGCCCGTGGCGGTGATCCCCTCCAGGACGTGTACCGGCAGGGGGAGTTCGGGTGTCACGGGTCCCGGTGCGCTGCGCAGGGACGGGGTCGGGGCCTCACGGACGGCGGTGGGGGAACCGAGGGCCGTGAGGACGGAACGGAGCGCGGGCGCGGGAGCCTCGGGGACATGCAGCGGCATGGTGGGTCGCCTCTCATTCGACAGGCAGGGTGGCGCGAGGGCGGGGCGGTGCGGGGCGGACGACGCTGTCTGCTCACGAGGTCAGAGAGGCGGAGGCCAGGGTCTGTGACGCGGGGGTGGGCGGTCTTGCCGGATACCGGCTCGACGGCAGGTCCGTGCGACCGCGGGCGCCAACCTTCTGCCTTGTGGGCGGAGTTTATACGACAAATGTTCAGTCGATGTTTCTTCTAGCGGTTACCGTGAAGTCCGGCAAGGGACAATTCGGTCGGTGGAATGCGGGAATCATACCCATTCCCCGTCCATTGCAAGCCGATGACCTCGGGCTTCACACCTCACGCGGTCGGCCGATTCTCGTCGGCGTTTTTCACGAGTCAACGGCTTCGGAAAGTGCGGGGTGCGGCTTGCCGGTGGAATGTGCCCCTGTCGCGCCGTGGCCCGTGGTACGAGAGTAGCGGTACGAGGGCGGCCGCGGGGGCGTTATGGATCGCTCGGGCTGGGCATCATCCCCCCTGACCCAGACCCGGCGGCCGGTTCCTCGGCCCGCCCATCCGAGGAGGGACGCTTCGATGGGGGAGAAGGTCGTGGCAGGCGCGTTCGACCTGTCCGATCGGCAGCGCTACCGGGACAAGCTCCGGCGGTGCCTGAGGGGGCTGGAGCGGCTGCTGGAGGAGAAGCGGTTCGACCGGCCCAAGAACCTCATGGGTCTGGAGATCGAATTGAATCTCGCGGGGTCCGACGGCATGCCGCGAATGTTGAATGCGCAAGTCCTGGAACGGATCGCGAGCCAGGATTTCCAAACGGAACTCGCCACGTTCAATCTTGAGGTGAACATCGCTCCGCACCGGCTCGGCGGGCGGGTTTTCGACCGGCTCGCCGAAGAACTCCGCATCGGGCTGGCATATGCCCACCGGAAAGCGGCGGAACTCGACGCCGGGATCGTGATGATCGGGATTCTGCCCACCCTGGAGCACGAGCACCTGGTGTCCGCGAATCTCTCCGCAGCGGACCGCTACACGCTGCTCAACGACCAGATCGTCGCGGCCCGCGGCGAGGACTTCACGCTGGACATCGACGGGGTGGAGCGCCTGACGTGCACGTCCACCTCCATAGTCCCCGAGGCCGCCTGCACCTCCGTACAACTGCATCTCCAGGTCACCCCGGCCCGGTTCGCCGATGTGTGGAACGCCGCCCAGGTGGCCGTCGCTCCGCAGATAGCCGTCGGCGCCAACTCGCCGTTCCTGTTCGGCCGTGAGCTGTGGCGCGAGTCGCGCCCGCCGCTGTTCCTGCAGTCCACCGACACGCGCCCGCCCGAGCTCCAGGCCCAGGGCGTGCGGCCGCGCACCTGGTTCGGGGAGCGCTGGATCGGCTCGGCGTACGAGCTGTTCGAGGAGAACCTGCGCTACTTCCCGGCGCTGCTGCCGATCTGCGACGAGGAGGACCCGCTGGAGGTGCTCGACGCCGGCGGCGTCCCGCGCCTCGGGGAGCTCGTCCTGCACAACGGCACCGTCTACCGCTGGAACCGGCCGGTCTACGGCATCGCCGACGGCGTCCCGCACCTGCGCGTGGAGAACCGTGTGCTGCCCGCCGGACCCACCGTCACGGACGTCGTCGCCAACGCCGCCTTCTACTACGGACTGGTGCGGGCGCTGGCCGAGGAGGCGCGGCCGGTGTGGACCAGGCTGCCGTTCGAGGCGGCGGCCGCCAACTTCGACGCCGCCTGCCGCCTCGGCATCGACGCCCGTCTGCGCTGGCCGCGGCGCGGTCGCTACGGCGGTGTCGGCGAGATCGACGCCGTCACCCTCGTACGCGACGAACTGCTGCCGCTCGCCGCGGCCGGGCTGGACGCGTGGGGGGTGGAGCCGGCCGACCGCGATCTGTATCTCGGGGTGATCGACGAGCGTTGCCGGCGGCGCGTCAACGGAGCCTCCTGGCAGGTCGCCACCTTCCACAAGGCCCTGGAGTCCGGGCTGACGCGGCCGGAGGCGCTGGCCGCGACCACCCGGCGCTACAGCGAGCTGATGCGGCAGGGCGAGCCGGTGCACACATGGCCGGTGGGTCTGCCGGAGCCCGCGCGACTGGGATGACGCCCGCAGCGGTGCCGCTTGCGCGCTGGTGACTTCTGTGCCCCGGGCCGCTGTCGCCGTGCCCTCTCGTGCCCCGTGGTCTTTGCCGCTGTTCCGGCAGGTGATGATGGGGCGACGTACGGGTGAGCGCGGCGGGAGGCTGGTGTGCGGGCGGACGTGGGGCCGGTGGGCGGACCGGTGGCGGGAGAGGGGCTGTCCCGGCGGATTCTGCGGGACGAGACACTGCTCGTGCTGGCGCTGTCGCTCGGCGCGAGCGGGGTCTCCGCGCTGATCAGTTTCGTCGGGTCGGTCACCAGGCCGGGCGGGCTGAAGGACCAGGCGGCCACCCTCAACGCCTCGGCCGCGCCGGGCCGGCCCTGGCTGGACCTGGCCTGGCAGCTGTTCGGCATCACCACGGCCCTCGTACCGGTCGCGCTCGTCGCGCACTTCCTGCTGCGCGAGGGCCACAGCCTGCGCACCCTCGGCTTCGACCGCACCCGGCCCTGGCCCGACCTGGGCCGCGGCGCCGCGATCGCCGCGGTGATCGGCAGCACCGGCATCGCCTTCTACCTCGCCGCCCGCGCCCTCGGCTTCAACCTGACCGTGGTGCCCGAGGCCCTGCCCGAGGTGTGGTGGAAGTATCCGGTGCTCGTCCTCTCGGCGATCCAGAACTCCGTCCTGGAGGAGGTGATCGTCGTCGCCTATCTGCTGCGCCGGCTGGACCAGTTGGGCTGGTCGCCGGGGCGTTCGCTGATGGCCAGCTCCGTGCTGCGCGGCTCCTACCACCTCTACCAGGGCATCGGCGGCTTCATCGGCAACCTGGTGATGGGGGTGGTGTTCGTGTACCTCTACCGGCGCTGGGGCCGGGTGGGGCCGCTGGTCGTGGCGCACTCGCTGCTCGACATCGGGGCCTTCGTGGGGTACGGGCTGCTGGCCGGGAAGGTGGACTGGCTGCCGACGGCGTGAGGGCGTGAGGAAGGGGGCGTACGGCATCGTCGTACGCCCCCTTTCTGTTCGCTGTCACGCGAGCAGTTCTTCTGCTTGCTGTCAGACGAGCAGTTCGCCGTCGATCGTCGTGACCGCGCGGCCGGTCAGCAGGGTGCGGTCGCCGGTGAGGCGGGTGCGGACCAGGCCGGAGCGGGGGGACGCCTGGAGGCCGGTCAGGTCGGTACGGCCGAGGCGCTCGGACCAGAAGGGGGCGAGCGCGGTGTGGGCGCTGCCGGTGACCGGGTCCTCGTCGATGCCGACGTTGGGGAAGAAGCAGCGGGACACGAAGTCGTGGTCGCCGGACGGTTTCTCGGCGCGGGCCGTGGCGATGACGCCGCGGGTGGAGTGGCGGGCGAGGGCCTTGTGGTCGGGGGTCAGGCCGAGGACCGTCTTCTCGTCGGGGAGTTCGACGAGCAGGTCGCCGACGTTCGGGCCGGTGTCGAAGGTGCCGAGCGGTGCGGCGCCGAGGGCCTCGGCGATGCCGTCGGGGATGTCGACGCGGGTGAGCGGGGCGGTCGGGAAGTCCAGGGTGATCCAGCCGTCCTCGCCGGGCGTCGCGACGAGGACCCCGCTGCGGGTGGCGAACCGCACCGGGCCCCGGTGGGCGCCCGTGGTGTGCAGGACGTGGGCGGTGGCCAGGGTGGCGTGACCGCACATGGCCACCTCGGCGACGGGCGTGAACCAGCGCAGCGCCCAGTCGGCGTCACCGCCCTCGGGGAGGGGGTGCGCGAAGGCCGTCTCGGCGTGGTTCACCTCCTGCGCGATGTCCTGGAGCCGGTCGTCCTCCGGGAAGGCGTCCAGGAGCAGGACTCCGGCCGGGTTGCCCGCGAAGGGGCGGTCGGTGAAGGCGTCGACGATTCGAATCCGCATGGGCACGAACGGTAGAGGGATCGCAAAGCCGCAGGCCAATGCCAATTCCGGGCCTCTGGACCGGTCGGGGGTTGTCGTAAGAAGTGTTCCGATATATCGTTGAAGCATCGCGAACGATACGCGACAGATCAACGAGTGAATGGAGTGGTGACGATGCGCACCCATGGTTTCGAGCGCGGACATCGGCAGGGCGGCCCCTTCTCGCGGGGCGGGCACGGCTTCGAGGGGCAGCGGGCGGCCTTCGGTCCGTTCGGGCCCGGCGGTCATGGAGGGCCGGGGTTCGGCCCCGGCTTCGGTCCGGGACCCTGGGGAGGCCGCGGGCGCGGCGGTCCCCGGGGGAGGGCGCGGCGCGGGGATGTACGGGCGTCGATTCTGGCTCTGCTCAGGGACCGGCCGATGCACGGGTACGAGATGATCCAGGAGATCGCCGAGCGCAGTGGCGGGGCCTGGCGGCCCAGTCCCGGATCGGTCTACCCGACCCTCCAGCTGCTGGAGGACGAGGGGCTGATCGTCAGTGAGAGCGACGGCGGGAAGAAGCTGTTCTCCCTCACCGACGCCGGTCGCGCGGCGGCCGAGGAGGGCTCCGAGGCCCCCTGGGAGGACGCCGGGCGCGGGGTCGACTGGGAAGCCCTGGGGGAGATCCGGCAGGCCGGGTTCGGGCTGATGGAGGCATTCGGGCAGGTCTGGCGGACCGGCAGCAAGGAACAGCGCGACAAGGCGCTGGCGGTCGTCAACGAGGCCCGCAAGAAGCTGTACCTCATCCTCGCCGACGAGGACTGACGCCGATACGTCGTCGATACGCCTCCCTCGCGCTGCGGAGGTCGGCCTCCCTCGCACTACGGAGGTCAGGGCGCCCCGTGCCGTTCGGCGCGGGGCGCCCTCGCGTGTGCCCGGCGTGCCCCTCAGGTCACCAGGGCGCCCAGTCTGCGCAGCGACTCCTCCAGGGCCGCCGTCGCCGAGTCCTTGAGGCGGCCCGCCATCAGGGAGACGGCCGCTCCCGTGAACTCCCCGTCGATGCGCAGCGAGGTGGCCTCGCCCTGCGGAGTGAGGGTGTAGCGCGTGGCGAGGCTCACCGCCATCGGGCCCTTGCCCCGGATCGCCAGCAGCCGGGCCGCTTCCAGTTCCTCCACGGTCCACTCGACCTCGGCCGGGAAGCCCATGAGCTTCATGTTCTCTGTGTACGTCGTGCCCACCGCCAGGATCCCGGGCGCGCCCGCGGGGAAGCCGGTGTGCGTCGCGTTCCACTCGCCGTAGGCGGACCAGTCGGTGAGCTGGGCCCACACCTTCTCCGCGGGTGCCTCGATCCGTGCACAAGCGCTGACTTCGGCCATGCGACCACCTCTTCGCGTCGGGCTGCGGTGCCGCGGAACGTAGCCCCGGAGGTGCGAACCTTCAATACTGATGGGCCGTCAGATGTCGTGACGCCGGGACCGCCTCAGCCCACCTTGCGTATCACCGCCGCGTCGAACAGGTCCCAGGCGCGGGGATGGGGGCCCTCGTCGTGGCAGTGCCATGCCTCCCAGAACAGGTCGGCCAGCAGTGCGTCCTCCGGGGCGTACACCCGGTACACGTACTGCCTGCCGTCGACGGCCGGAAGCTCCACCAGCCAGCAACCGCTCTCCACGTAAGGGAGGGACGAGCCGGGGGTGGCCCGCGGTTGCCTGTGGGGCGTGAGGCAAACCGGCGCGCGCCCCTTGCGGAACTGTGGCGGGATCTCATCCCCAAGGAGGAGATCCCGGGCACCGGTGTCCACTCCCCGTGGGACGCGAGAATGCTTCCCGCCGGGGATGACCCCGGCGGTCGGGACTGATGGGGTGGAGGATGTGCAACCCCGTATCCCCCGGCAGCCGGCCGGTGACCAGGCCGGCGCCCTCGCCGGCAACGATGCCGGGCTCGGTGCCGAGCTCGTCGCGGTGCTGGCCGGTGCGCGCAGAAGAGCGCTGCGGGACGGGGACCGGCAGATCGACACCGCCCATCTGCTGCACTCGCTGCTGGAGTCCGACCCCGAGGTGTGCGCGGCCTTCGAGGGGGAGGCGCAGGTGGCCCGGCTCCTCGGCTATCTCGTGCAGCGCAGCATCGGCTACGGGCTGCGCTGGCAGGGCCGCGTGGAGGACTCCGGTGCCGTTCCGGTGGTGAGCGGGGTGGACGGGTACTCGCCGCTCGCCTCCGCCGCGCTGGAGCACGCACGCGCGCGTGCCGTCCGGTTCGGTGACGGGCCGCCGCGCTGTCTCGACCTGCTCGCCGGTGTGCTGGCGGATCCGCAGGCACGTGCCGTCGAGGTGCTGAGCCGCGCCGGGATCGACGCCCGTGAGCTGTTCCTGCGCGTGGAGGGTCTGCGGGGGCGGTCCGGGGAGTACGCCGAGTGGGGCGAGGCGGGGTGCTGAGCGGGGCGAGGTGGGGTTCTGAGCGGGGCGAGGTGGGGTGCTGAGTCGGGCGAGGCCCGGTCCTGAGCGGGGTGAGGTGGGGTGCTGAGCGGGGCGAGGCGGGGTGCTGAGCGGCGGAGGGTGCCCCTCCGTCCGTAGCGTGAGACAGGTGTCAATGGGGATGACGCTCATGTCATCGCCTGTCATCATGTGCCGGTGCTTACGACGAAGAGCGGTGCGGGCAGCCACGGCAAGGGTGTCGGGCTGGGGCTCGCCCTGGGGTCGGCGGTCGCGTTCGGCGGGTCCGGAGTCGCGGCCAAGCCGTTGATCGAGGCGGGTCTGGAGCCGCTGCACGTGGTCTGGCTGCGGGTGGCCGGCGCGGCGCTGGTGATGCTGCCGCTGGCCTGGCGCCACCGTGCGCTGCTGCGGCGCCGCCCCGCGCTGCTCGCCGGGTTCGGGCTGCTGGCCGTGGCCGGTGTGCAGGCATGCTACTTCGCCGCGATCTCCCGGATCCCGGTCGGGGTCGCGCTGCTGGTGGAGTACCTCGCGCCCGCCCTGGTGCTGGGCTGGGTGCGGTTCGTGCAGCGGCGTCCGGTGACGCGGGCCGCGGCGCTCGGTGTGGTGCTCGCGGTCGGCGGGCTGGCCTGTGTGGTGGAGGTGTGGGCCGGACTGGGCTTCGACGCCCTGGGTCTACTGCTGGCGCTGGGCGCCGCCTGCTGCCAGGTCGGCTACTTCGTCCTGTCCGACCAGGGCAGCGACTCCGGCGAGGAGGCACCCGACCCGCTCGGTGTCATCGCCTACGGGCTGCTGATCGGCGCCCTGGTGCTGACGGTGGTCGCCCGGCCGTGGGGCATGGACTGGTCGGTGCTGAGCGGCAGCGCGGCCATGAACGGCAGCAGTGTCCCCGCCGCGGTCCTGCTCGCCTGGATCGTGCTGGTCGCCACGGTCGTCGCCTACATCACCGGGGTGCTCGCGGTGCGCAGGCTGTCACCGCAGGTCGCGGGCGTGGTGGCCTGTCTGGAGGCGGTCATCGCCACCGTGCTGGCCTGGGTGCTGCTGGGCGAGCACCTGTCGGCCCCGCAGATCGCCGGTGGTGTGGTCGTGCTGGTGGGTGCCTTCATCGCGCAGTCCTCGACGCCGGCGAAGGCGTCCGCCGAGGTGGTGGCGAGCGGTGAGCCGGAGCGGGAACCGGCTGCGGGGCGGACGGTCTCGTAGGCGGACTGGCGGACTGGCGGACTGGCGGGCAGGCGGGTTGCCGGGCTGGCGGGTTGCCGGGCTGGCGGTCGGCGGGGCCGGGCCGGCGGTGGGGCCGTCGGTCGCACGCCCGTCCCCTGGACGTCTGGGCGTTTCCGTCAGGTGACCGTCGGGGCGGGCCCCACCCCCGTGTGGGCCCGCCCCTTCGGTGTCATGCGGAGCGCCTGCGCAGCAGGTGCTCACGCGCGGCCGCGTCGCCGGGGCCCGCGCGCTCGGCGAGGCGGTCGGCGATACGGTCCTGAACCTCCGGCACCTTGCTGCCGGCGTACTTGAACTTCGCCCGGACCCCGGTGACCTCCAGCCGCAGTCCGCGGATGCCGGGAAGCATGCGGCCGTACGGCGCCTCGGCCACTGCCACGCTCGCCGAGCCGCCCTCCGGCTGGAAGTGGCCCATCTGCCGGTTCAGCAGCTCGGCCTTCTCGGCGGGATCGTCCACGACGTGCGCCGGCAGCGCAGTTGGACGGCCGCGTAGAGGCTGGTCGGCGTGCCGTGTTCGGGCGGGGTGTCCGGGGCGGCCTGCCAGGGACCGGGGACGAAGACGTAGTCGTCGACGACGCTCAGTACGACGTCCGGGTCCGCCTCCAGGGCCGCCCACAGCGGGTTGGGGCGGGCCAGGTGGGTCACGGCGTCGCCGCGCTCGGGGTCGTAGGCGAAGTGCAGGGGCTGGGCGTGCGGCGGCTCGCCGGGCAGGCCGTTGACGACGAGCTGTCCGAAGTCGTGCGCGGCGAGCCAGCGCTGCCACTCGGTGTCGTTCTGCGGCGCGTCCCAGGGGTGGATCAGCATCAGAGCACCGCGGAGAGGTAGTCCGGCAGCGCGGTGCCCTCGGCGAGCCGGTCGTCGGGGAGCGGGGCCTCGTAGCCCTTGCGCAGCGGGACCACTCCGGCCCAGTGGGGGAGGGCGTAGTCCTCGGGCTCGTCGTTCACGCCGCCGGTGCGGAGCTTGGCGGAGACCTCGTTCAGGTCCAGGGCGATGACCGCGGTGGCGGCCAGCTCCTTCTTGTTCGCCGGGCGGGAGTCGGCGGCGCGGCCGGGGAGGACGTGGTCGACGAGGGCGTCGAGCGCGGCGCGCTTCTCCTCGGGGTCGGTGACGTCGTGGGCGAGGCCGTGGATGACGACCGAGCGGTAGTTGATCGAGTGGTGGAAGGCGGAGCGGGCCAGCACCAGCCCGTCGACGTGGGTCACCGTCAGGCACACCGCCAGTCCCGGATCGGCCTTGCCGGTCATCCGCAGCGGGCGCGAACCCGTCGAGCCGTGGACGTAGAGCCGCTCGCCGACCCGGCCGTACAGCGTGGGCAGGACCACCGGGGCGCCGTCGCGGACGAAGCCGAGGTGGCAGACGTAGCCCTCGTCGAGTATCGCGTGCACCAGCTCCTTGTCGTAGGCGGCCCGATCGGCGGAGCGGGTGGGGACGGTGCGGTCGGTCGGCGTATAGGCGGCGGGTGACGTCGGCTGCTGGGTCCCCTGCATGGCGTTCTCCATTGCACTAGTGCATAATCTTCTTTGTGCTAGGAGAATATCCGATCAAGGGCCGTGGTGCGGCGGAGATTTCCGCCAGTGTCGAGCGGGCGGTGGCCACCGGGGAGCTGGAACCGGGGCAACTCCTGCCGCCGATGCGCGAGTTGGCCGAACGGCTCGGGGTGAATCCCAATACGGTCGCGGCCGCCTACCGGGTCCTGCGCGACCGCGGGGTCATCGAGACCCACGGCCGCCGGGGCAGCCGGGTGCGCTCCCGGCCCGCCACGAGCGGACGCGAGTCCATCCGTGTCGAGGTGCCCGAGGGGGTGCGCGACGTGGCCGGCGGCAATCCCGACCTCGCGCTCCTGCCCCCGCTGGCCCCGGCGTTCGCCGAGGCCGCGGCCCAGGGCGACCGGCAGCCGGTCCTGTACGGCGACGAGGAGGTCGAGCCCGAGCTCGCCCGCCTGGCGCGCGAGGATCTGGCCGCCGACGGGGTGCCGAAGGGCCCGCTGGCCGTCACCAACGGCTCGCTGGACGCCATCGAACGCGTCCTGGCCGCGCATCTGAAACCCGGGGACACCGTCGCCGTGGAGGACCCCGGCTGGGGCAGCGTCCTGGACCTCGTCCCGGCGCTCGGACTGCGCGTGCAGCCCGTCGGCGTCGACGACGACGGCCCCCTGCCCGACGAGGTGCGGGCGGCGCTGGAGGCCGGGGCGCGGGCCCTGATCGTCACCTGCCGGGCGCAGAACCCCACCGGCGCCGCGGTCGGCGCCACGCGCGCGCGTGCCCTGCGCGCGGTGCTGCGGGCCCACCCGGACACCGTGCTGATCGAGGACGACCACGGCCACCGGATCGTCGACCTCCCGTTGCATCCGCTGGCCGGAACCACCCGGCACTGGGCGGTGGTGCGTTCCGTCGCCAAGGCGTACGGCCCCGATCTGCGGCTCGCCGTGCTCACCGGCGACGAGGTCACCCTTGACCGGGTGCGCGGCCGGCAGCGGCTCGGGCCGGGGTGGGTCAGCCGTGTCACCCAGCGCGCGGTGGTCCGGCTGTGGTCCGACGGGGCGGTGGACCCGCGGGCGGTCGCTGCGGCGTACGGGCGGCGCCGGGACGCCTTGATCGGTGCGCTCGCCGAGCGCGGGACGACCGGGCGCGGGCGCAGCGGCATGAACGTGTGGATCCCGGTGCCGGACGAGACCGGCGCCGTCGCCCGGCTGCTGCACGCGGGCTGGGCGGTCGCCCCCGGTGCCCGGTTCCGGCTGAAGTCGCCGCCGGGGGTCCGGGTGACCGTCTCGACGCTGACCGAGGCCGACATCGGCCCGCTGGCGGACGCGATCGCCTCCGCGGTGGGGCCGGTGCCGGGGCGGCGGGGGGTGTAGGGCTCGGCGGGGTGCCGGGGGTGCAGGGGGCGCGGGGTGCGGGGGCCAGGTGCGGGGTCCGCCGGGAGCATGGGGGCGCTCCAGCGGGTTGTCGTGGAGCCGCGTCGGCTGCGGCGGGCCCTGGTCATCGGCGCTGCGTCGGCTCCAGCGGGCCCTGGTCATCGGCACTGCGTCGGCTCCAGCGGGCCCCGGTCACCGGCGCTCCGCCGGCTCTAGCGGGTCACCGGCTGCCGGGACTCCGTCGGCTCCGACCCCGCGCGCGCCCGCGGCGGCCGCCGCCTCGGGTGCGCCTGTGTCAGCGCCGCGCCCGCCAGGACGATCAGGGCGCCGACCGGGGTCGACCAGGTCAGGGACTCGCCGAGGAGGACGACCCCGGCGGCCGTGGCGATGACAGGGATGAAGTACGTGACCATCTGGGCCGTCGTCGGGCCGATCTCGGCAACCAGACCGTACTGGACCAGCACGGCGAACCCGGTGCCCAGCGCGCCGAGCGCGGCGATCGCGAGGAGCGGGCCGACGGCCAAGCGGGTCGGCGGTGAGGTGAACAACGGCGTGACGACGGCGAGTTGCAGGGTGGCCAGCAGCAACTGCGCGCCCGTCAGGGAGAGGTGGGAGTACGTGGACCCGGCCAGGGTGCGGCGGACGTAGATCCAGCCGATCGGGTAGCTCAGCGAGGCGAGCAGGGCCATCGCGGTGCCCCGGGCGTCCAGGCCGGCGAAGCCCTGCCAGGCGCCGAGCACGGTCAGCACGCCCAGGAAGCCGATGCCGAGCCCGGCGACCCGCACCCGGGTCGGGCGGTCCTCGGAGAGGGCGACCAGGGACAGCGCCATGCCCCACAGCGGTGAGGTGGCGTTGCAGATGCCGGCCAGGGTGGAGGGGATGGTCAGCTCGGCGTAGGCGAACAGCGAGAACGGCAGCGCGTTCAGCAGGAACGCGGCGACCGCCAGATGCGCCCAGGTGCGGGCGCCGCGCGGCAGCCGCTGCCGCTTCACCGCCATCGCCGCGGCCAGCACCGCCGTACCGAACACCAGGCGCCCGAGCGTGACCTGGAACGGGGCGTAGCCGTCGGTGCCCACCTTGATCAGCAGGAAGCTGAAGCCCCAGATCAACGACAGGGCGGCGAAGCGCAGACGCCAGCCCAGACGAGGGCGGGGAGAGGGCGAGGGCGGGGAGGCGGCGGCGGTTGCGGCGGTGGTCATGGCGTCCACGATGACGGCCGATGATCTCGTAGCACAAGAGAGATTTCGCGGACATTATCTCGTAGCATCGCTTACATGTTGAACCTGGACCGCCTGCGCACCCTCGACGCCCTCGCCCGCCACGGCTCGGTCAGCGGCGCCGCGCAGGGGCTGCACATCACGACGTCGGCCGTCTCGCAGCAGATGGCCAAGCTGGAGCGGGAGGTCGGACAGCAACTGCTCGCCAAGCACGGGCGCGGGGTGCGGCTCACCGACGCGGGGCGGCTGCTGGCCGAGCACGCGGCGCGCATCCTGTCGCAGGTGCAGCTCGCCCAGTCCGACCTGGAGGCGCAGCGGGGGAAGGTGGTGGGGGAGTTGAGGCTGTCGGCCTTCCCCACCGCCGCGCGCGGGCTGTTCCCGACCGCGCTGGCCGCGCTGCGCGTGGAGCATCCGGCGCTGCGGCTGCGCTCGTGCGAGCTGGAGCCCGAGGACGGCATCCGGGCCGTGGTGCGCGGCGATCTCGATCTCGCCGTCGTGCTCGACTGGTACAACAAGCCGATGCCGCTGCCGGACGGCCTGGTCAAGGCGGCCATCCTCGACGACCCGGCCGATGTGGCGATGCCCGCCGGGCACCGGCTCGCGGACCGGGAGGAGGTGGACCTGGAGGAGTTCGCCGAGGACGAGTGGATCACCTGGGGCGAGGGCGAGTTCTGCCACGAGTGGCTGCTGTACACGCTGCGTTCGCGCGGCATCGAGCCGATCGTCGGCCACCGCGCGGGCGAGACGCACACCCAGCTGGGGCTGGTCGCCGCGGGACTCGGGGTGTGCATCGCGCCGCTGCTCGGCCGCCACCCCATGCCGGGCGGCGTCGTCACCGTGCCGCTGCGGCAGCGGGTGCGGCGCCATGTGTACGTGGTGTGGCGGGCCGACGCCGACCGCAGGCCGTCGATCCGGGCGGCGGTACGGGCGCTGCGGGCGGCGGGGGAGCGGGTGGGCTCGGTCGACGGGCCGTCGGGGGCGCCGGGTTCGGCCTCGGCGGCGGTTCCCGGCGCGGGGGCGGCTACCGAGCCGCCGTCTTCCGGAAGTCCCACGACCTGACCGACTCCGGTGCCAGCCGCAGCCAGGCGTGCCGTCCGTCGTGCGGCAGTTCGTCGAGGTCGAAGTACTTGCGGGCGAACTGCCGCTCCATGGGGGCGAGTCCGGGGTGCGGCTCACCTGTGCGCGGCACCTCGCCCACCACCTCGACGGTGCCGGTCAGCTCCACTCCGCGCAGTTCGCCGTAGGCGTGCCCGGCGTCCACCACGACCGCCACCCGCCCGTCGCGGCGCAGGTCGGCCCACCGCTTGCTGCGGGTGAGGGAGTACAGCCACAGCGCCGTGCCGTCCCAGGCGAACCACAGCGGACTGACGTGCGGGGTGCCGTCGGCGGAGACGGTCGCCACCCGGCAGGTGCGCTCGGCGGCGAGGAAGGCGTCCACCTCCTCGGCCGTCATCATGATCTTCCGGCCCCGGCGCTGGGTGACGGGCATCAGCGGTCCTCCACAGGTGAATTGACGGAACGTCAGAAAGAGCATGGTCCGTCTTCCGTACGTACGCAACGGCCGCTACCCTCGCCCGCCGGACCGCGGCCGACAAGGACAGCCGTGCCGCCGCCGACAGGAGAGCCGTGCCGTCGCGACAAGGGGGAGCCATGCCGCCGTACCCGGACCCGCGCGGGACCCTGGACCCCGCGGCCACCGCCCTGCTCACCGTCGAGTGCCAGCGGGGCGTCGTCGGCCCGGACGCCGCCCTGCCCGAACTCGCCCGCGCGGCACGGGAGTCCGGGGCGCTCGACCGGATCGCCCGGCTGGTGGCCGCCGCCCGCGCGAGCGGTGTCCAGATCGTCCACGCCGTCGCCGAACGCCGCCCCGACGGACGCGGGGCCGGCCGCCACGCGCGGCTGTTCCGGGCCGCCGAGCGGCTGCCCGTACGGCAGACGACCGGCACTCCGGCGGTCGAGATCGCCCCGCCCATCGAGGTCGCACAGGAGGATCTCGTCGTACGGAGGCTGCACGGACTGTCGCCGCTGCACGGCACCGAGGTCGACGCATTGCTGCGCAACCTCGGCCGCCGTACCCTGATCGTCACCGGGGTCTCGGCCAACGTGGCCGTCCCCAACGCGGTGTTCGACGCGGTGAACCTCGGCTACACCGTCGTCGTGCCCACCGACGCGATCGCCGGGGTGCCCGCCGACTACACCGCCGCGGTGATCCGCCACACCCTCGCCCTCGTGGCCGACCTCGTCACCACCGACGAACTGCTCGGCCGGCTCAGGCGAGGGTGATGGTGTCCCCCTCCACCGTGATCTTCGCGGTCGGCAGCGCCCGGGTCGCCGGGCCCTTCTTCACGCTGCCGTCCGTCGCCGAGAACTGGCTGCCGTGACAGGGGCAGGTGATCGTGTCGTTCGCGATGTCCTTCACCGTGCAGCGCTGGTGGGTGCAGATCGCCGAGAACGCCTTGAACTCGCCCGCCGTCGGCTGGGTGACCACCACCTTCGCGTCACCGAACACCTTGCCCCCGCCCTCGGGGACCTCCGACGTCCTGCCCAGCACGGTGCCCGCGCTGGTCTCGGACCCCCCGCCGTCGCCGTCGTCCGACCCGCACGCGGTCAGGGCGACGGTGAGACCCGCCGCGCCGGCCGCCGCGATGACGGTACGCCGGGCCGGACCCGTGGTGGGCTCAACCGATTCGCTGGTCATGCTGCCGTTCCCTTCAGCTGACGTCACCTGGCTCCGTCAAGGGTTACGGTCCGCGCGGTGCCGCCGTTCAGCGCCACGCGTGGCGTCACCCGAACGTAGTGCGCACGGCGCCGGGCCGCGTCCCGGCGGTGACGAAGGCCCCAGTAACCTGGGGCGATGCTCAAGGAAGTCACCGCGACCCGGTTCATCACGCCGCTGCGTGAGGGAGGATCGCTGCCGGGCCTGGTGGAGGCCGACGACCACGGCACCTACGTGCTGAAGTTCACCGGCGCGAGCCAGGGCCGCAAGACCCTCGTCGCGGAGGTCGTCGCCGGTGAACTCGCCCGCCGACTCGGACTGCGGATGCCCCGCCTGGTCACGGTCGAACTGGACCCGGTCCTCGGCCTCGGCGAGCCCGAACAGCAGGTCCAGGACCTGCTGAGGTCCAGCGGCGGCACCAACCTCGGCATGGAGTTCCTCTCCGGCGCCCTCGGCTTCGACCCGCTCGCCTTCACGGTCGACGCCCGACAGGCCGGCCGGATCGTCTGGTTCGACGCGCTGGTGGGCAACGTCGACCGCTCCTGGCGCAACCCCAACCTGCTGATGCGCCGGGGCGAGCTGTGGCTCATCGACCACGGCGCCACCATGATCTGGCACCACAACTGGCCCGGCGCGCGGGCCTCCGCCGCCCGCCCCTACGACGCCACCGACCACGCGCTGGCCCCCTTCGCACCGGACGTGGCCGCGGCCGCCGCCGAGCTGGCGCCCCGGGTCACCGAGGAACTGCTCGCCGAGGTCACCGCCGAGATCCCCGAGGCGTGGCTGGCGGACGAGCCCGGCTTCGACACCACCGACGCGCTGCGCCGCGCCTACGCCGAGCCGCTGCTCGCGCGGGCGCCCGTCGTCCACGAACGCATCGAGGGGATCAAGTGAGCGACCGCATCAACGTCGCCGGCCATCTGACCGAACGGCACATCACCCGCGCCGGGCAGGGCGGCGACCGGCACGTCTACGAGTACGCCCTGCTGCGCGTCGTCCCCCGCGTCGAACGCGGCGAGTGCATCAACGCGGGCGTCCTCGTGTACTGCCGTGCCAAGGGCTACGTCGGGGCTCGCACCCACCTCGACGAGGCCCGGCTGCTCGCCCTCGACCCCTCGGCGGACGTGTCCGGTGTCCGTGCGGCGCTGCGCGCCGTGGAGGACGTGTGCGGGGGCGGGCCCGCGGCGGGCCAGGCCGCGGGCGACGACGCGGGCCGCCGCTTCCGCTGGCTGGTCGCCCCCCGCTCCACGGTCGTCCAGCCGGGCCCGGTCCACACCGGCCTCACCATGGACCCGGCCGGCGAGACGGAGCGCCTGCTGGACCTGCTGGTGAGGTGACGACCCAGGGCCGCCTAGCGGGTGTCCGCCGGGCGGGCGCCCGTCCGGCCGCGGCGGCGCAGCAGCAGGAAGCCGCTCGCCACGGCGCCCGTGACCAGGGCCGAACCGAGGGCGAGGTCCCCGCCGTCCACGCCCGCGGACGACGTACCGCCGAGGCCGCCCTGGACGCCCCGGCTCGGCAAGGCGGTGGACGGGCCCGTGGGTGCGGTGGCGCCGCCGCGGCGGGGCAGCGCCTCGCAGGCTATGCCGTCGTCGGCGCCCTGGTCCTCGTCCAGCCGATGGGGGTCGCCGCGGTCTCTGTCGAACTGCGCCTGGGCGTCCTCCTGGAAGGCGAAGTCCGCGCAGTCCAGGTCCTGGGCGTGCGCGGAACCGGCCGGCACGGCGAGTGCGGTCAGCGTGAACAGGGCGCCGACGGCGCCGTTCCTGATACGCATGGGACAACCTCCGATCCAGGCCCGAACGGGCCGTTTCCGACGCTAGGAGGGGTGCGGTGGGGCGGCGCGGGGCAGGGGGCCGATCGGGTGGCCGGCGGGGAATGGATCACATGGGGGCCGATGGCGTTGACACCGGGTGCCAGGGCTTCTAGCGTCTCGTCTGCTGAAGGTACTAAGCGGTCGCTCACCACCGCATGTCACGTACTCTCAAGGGCGAGGAGATCCAGCAATGTCCACCACTGAGCAGCGGGTCGCAGTAGTCACCGGCGCCGCGCGCGGCATCGGCGCCGCCACCGCCGTACGGCTCGCGGCCGAGGGTCGCGCGGTCGCCGTGATCGACCTCGACGAGGCCGCCTGCAAGGACACCGTGGAGAAGATCACCGCGGCGGGCGGCAAGGCCATCGCCGTCGGCGCCGACGTCTCCGACGAGGCGCAGGTCGAGGCGGCGATCGCGCGGATCGTCGAGGAGCTGGGCGCGCCCACGATCCTGGTCAACAACGCCGGCGTCCTGCGCGACAACCTGCTGTTCAAGATGAGCGTCTCCGACTGGGACACCGTCATGAACGTGCACCTCAAGGGCTCGTTCCTGATGAGCCGCGCCGTGCAGAAGCACATGGTCGACGCCGGTTTCGGCCGGATCGTCAACCTGTCCTCGTCCTCCGCGCTCGGCAACCGCGGCCAGGCCAACTACTCCGCGGCCAAGGCCGGTCTGCAGGGCTTCACCAAGACCCTCGCCAAGGAGCTCGGCAAGTTCGGCATCACCGCCAACGCCGTCGCCCCCGGCTTCATCGCCACCGACATGACCGCCGCCACCGCCGAGCGCGTCGGCATGGGCTTCGAGGACTTCAAGAACGCCGCCGCCTCGATGATCCCCGTGCAGCGCGTCGGCGAGCCCGAGGACATCGCCAACGCCGTGGCCTTCTTCACCGGCGAGGCGGCCGGCTTCGTCTCCGGCCAGGTGCTGTACGTCGCCGGCGGACCGCTCGACTAGGGATCAGGTACACGGACATGACTGAACTCCCCGCACTCTCCGGCAAGGTCGCCCTGGTCACGGGCGCCAGCCGGGGCATCGGCTACGGCGTCGCCGAGGCGCTGGTCGCCCGCGGCGACCGCGTCTGCATCACCGGCCGCAACGAGGAGGCGCTGAAGGAGGCCGTCGAGAAGCTCGGCGCCGACCGCGTCATCGGTGTCGCCGGCAAGGCCCATGACGAGGCCCACCAGGCCGTCGCCGTCGAGCGCACCATGGAGGCTTTCGGCCGCGTCGACTTCCTGGTCAACAACGCCGGGACGAACCCGGTGTACAGCCCGATCGCGGACCTCGACCTGAACGTGGCGCGCAAGGTCTTCGAGACCAATGTGATCTCGGCGCTCGGCTTCGCCCAGCGCACCTGGCACGCCTGGCAGAAGGACAACGGCGGCGCGATCGTCAACATCGCCTCCGTCGCGGGCCTCGCGCCCTCGCCGTTCATCGGCGCGTACGGCGTCAGCAAGGCCGCGATGATCAACCTGACCGTGCAGCTCGCCCACGAGTTCGCGCCGAAGGTACGGGTCAACGCCATCGCCCCGGCCGTGGTCAAGACCAAGTTCGCCCAGGCCCTCTACGAGGGCCGCGAGGAGGAGGCCGCCGCGGCCTACCCGCTCAAGCGGCTCGGCGTGCCCTCGGACATCGGCGGCGCGGCCGCGTTCCTCACCTCCGAGCAGTCCGACTGGGTCACCGGCCAGACGCTCGTGGTCGACGGCGGAATCTTCCTCAACGCCGGTGTCGCGTGAGCCGCTGACCGCCGCCGAGGGGCGAGTGACAGGGGCGCCGTTTCCCGCCGGACCGTCGTGTGTGACGGATCCCGGTTGACGGAAACGGCGCCTTTGTCGTCGTAGGGGCAGCTCACGGGGTTATGACAACGTAGTCATCGGGAAAGTGATCGAGTTGCTCCCGAACGAGCCCTCCAACCGCTACGGACGCTGCGATAGGGTCTGCCGACCCTTGGTATGGCAGATCGAGGAGCGTGCGCGTGTTCAACCGGAACCGTTGCCTGCGGAGTATCGCGGCAATCGCGTCCATATCCCTGGCCACCGGCTGCAGCCTGTTCTCGGACGGCGGCGACGACGACCAGGGGCCGATCGTGGTGGGGACCACCAGTGCCCCCAGCACGTTGGATCCGGCCGCTTCCTGGGACGGCTCCTGGGAGCTGTTCCGCAACGTCTACCAGACCCTGCTGAGCTATCCCGACGGCGCCACCGTGCCCGAGCCGGACGCCGCCGAGGAGTGTGCCTTCACGGACACCTCCAACCGCACCTACCGCTGCGAGCTGCGCGAGGGGCTGCGGTTCTCCGACGGCGGCAAGCTGGACGCCGAGGCCGTCAAGCACTCCGTCGACCGCATCCTGAAGATCAAGGCGCCCACCGGCCCCGCCGGACTGCTCGGCAGCCTGGACCGGGTGGAGACCCGCGGGGAGCGCGAGGTCGTGTTCCATCTGAAGACGGCCGACGCCACCTTCCCGTTCGTGCTGGCCACCCCCGCCCTGTCGATCGTCGACCCCGACACCTACCCCGCGGACGAGCTCCGCGAGGACGACGGCCGCATCGACGGCTCCGGCCCCTACAAGCTGGAGGCGTACTCCGAGAACGACAAGGCCGAACTCGTCCGCAACGAGCACTACAAGGGCACCGCCGAGCGCCGCAACGACGCCGTGACGATCCGCTACTTCCAGGACTCGGCCAGCATGGTCAAGGCCCTGCGCGACAAGAGCATCGACGTCACCTACCGCGGCCTCGCCGCCGACGACATCGTCACCCTCCAGGGCAAGGACGCCGACGAGGACCTCCAGCTCGTCGAGGGCTCCGGCACCGACATCAGCTACCTGGTGTTCAACCCGAAGGACCGGTGGGCGGGCAAGGAGGCGGTGCGCAAGGCCGTCGCCCAGCTCGTCGACCGGCCGGCGATCGCCCACAAGATCTACAAGGACACCGTGGACCCGCTGTACTCCATGGTCCCCACCGGCCTCACCGGCCACACGACCGGCTTCTTCGACACCTACGGCGACCCCGACGCCGACAAGGCCCGCGAGATCCTCACCGACGCCGGCATCACCGAGAAGGTGCCGCTGGAGTTCTGGTACACCACCGATCGCTACGGCTCCGAGACGGCCGTGATGTTCAAGGAGCTCAAGCGGCAGCTGGAGTCCTCCGGACTGTTCGAGATCACGCTCAAGAGCCGTCCCTGGAAGGACTACGTCGAGGGCTACAAGAACGGCGAGTACCCGGTGTTCGGCCGCGGCTGGTTCCCCGACTTCCCGGACCCGGACAACTTCGTCGCCCCCTTCGTCGGCAAGGACAACGCCCTGGGCACGCCCTACCCGGCGCCCGAGATCACCGGCATCCTGCTGCCGCGTTCGCGCCGGGAGAGCGACCGCGGGCAGGTCGTGCGGGACTTCGAGGAGGCCCAGCGGATCCTCGTCGACGACGCGCAGCTGCTGCCGCTGTGGCAGGGCAAGCAGTACGTCGCCGCGAGCGAGGAGATCTCCGGCGGGGCGCAGGCGCTGGACCCGTCGACGATCATGATGATGTGGGAGCTGTACCGCAAGACCAGCTGGTAGGCGGAGCCAAGACCTGCTGGGTGTGGGGCCTGAAGGCCGGCCGGCAGGCGGGCCCGGGGGCCGGTGCGGAGCCGGTCCCCGGGGGTGCGTTGTCAGTGGGCGGTTGTAGGTTCTGAGTGCTGGACGTCTTGGAATCCACCGCACACCGTAAGGAAGTTGACGTGACCGACATCGCCATGCTGCCCGAGTCCTGGCGCGGGGTTCTGGGCGACGAGCTGCAGCAGCCCTACTTCAAGGAGCTGACGGAGTTCGTCGAGGAGGAGCGGGCGAAGGGTCCCGTCTACCCGCCGCGCGAGGAGGTGTTCGCCGCGCTGGAGGCGACGCCCTTCGACCAGGTGAAGGTCCTCGTCCTGGGCCAGGACCCCTACCACGGCGAGGGCCAGGGCCACGGACTGTGCTTCTCGGTGCGCCCCGGTGTGAAGACCCCGCCCTCCCTGCGGAACATCTACAAGGAGATGCAGGAGGAGCTGGGCCTGCCCATCCCGGACAACGGCTATCTGATGCCGTGGGCCCGCCAGGGTGTGCTGCTGCTCAACGCGGTGCTCACCGTCCGCGCCGGTGAGGCCAACTCGCACAAGGGCAAGGGCTGGGAGAAGTTCACCGACGCGGTCATCCGCGCGGTGGCCGGCCGGCCCGACCCCGCGGTGTTCGTGCTGTGGGGCAACTACGCCCAGAAGAAGCTCCCGCTGATCGACGAGACCCGGCATGTCGTGGTGAAGGGCGCCCACCCCTCGCCGCTGTCCGCGAAGAAGTTCTTCGGCTCGCGTCCGTTCACGCAGATCAACGAGGCGGTGGCCGCGCAGGGGCACACCCCGATCGACTGGCGCATCCCGAACCTCGGCTCCTGACCGTGCCGCACCGGGCCGGCCCTCCTCGGGGCCGGCCCGCCGCGGTCGGGGCAACCGGGGCGGACGGCGCCCGGCCCGCCTGGCGGGGATCGGGGCCCGCTGCGGTTAGCGTTCGGAGCGTCGGCAGTACGGATGGGTGCCGGGGAAGTGTGGAGGGCCCGTGGCGGAGCGACAGGAGCAGGCGGCGCCGGACGCCGTGATGACACGCATCGGGCAGGTCGTGATGCTGCATCACGCGGGCGACCGCGAGGAGGCCCGGCGGCGCTTTCTGACGCTGTGGGCCGAGATCGGGGAACACGGTGACGCGCTGCACCGGTGCACCCTCGCCCACTACATGGCGGACACCCAGGACGATCCCGACGCCGAACTGGCCTGGGACCTCAGGGCCCTCACGGCCGCGGAGGAGCTGACGGACGACCGTCTCGCCGCCCACGAGGGCGCGCCCGCCGTACGGGCCCTGTACCCCTCCCTGCATCTGAACCTCGCCGCGGACTACGTCAAACTCGGCCGCCCCGACGCCGCCCGCACCCATCTCCAGCGGGCCAGCGAGGCGTCCGAGGCGCTGGCCGACGACACCTACGGCGACGGCGTCCGCGCCGCGATCGGCCGCCTGGAGCTGCGCCTTCGCGAGGAGGGGCCGGGCGGGCCGGCGGGCGAGGGGTGGGGGCCGCCGAGACAGCGGCCGTAGGGGCGGGCCCGCGGCTGCGGGCTGCGGCTGCTCACCGGCCGTACACCTGCTCGCACGTCCGTGCCTCCGGGCTGTCCGCGCGCCAGCCGCCGTACTTCTTGCCGAGGCCGCAGACGTCGGTGTTCTCGCGGACCGACTCGGCGACGTCGGGGAGGTCGACCGGAGGGACGCGGGGGCGGGGGTGCTCCGGCCTCGCGGGGCGCGGGTGCGGTCGGGGGTGGTCGGGGCGGCGGGGGCGGTGCTCGGCCGGGGGCTGCGCGGGGGCCTGCCGGGCGGCCGGCGGCTCCGCCGCGGGGGTGTGCGGTGCGGACGGCGAGGGCGGGGGCGCGGAGGTACGGCGGACGCCGGCCAGCTCCAGGGCCTCACGGGCCGGCGCCTGCACGATCTGCGGCTCGGCGTGGCCGTCCGGGCGGGGTACCGGCGGCTGCGAGGGCGCGGGCGGGCCGGAGGCCGGTGGGCGCTGGACCGTCATACAGCCGCTGAGGGCCGAGACGGCCACGGTGACCAGGAGTGTTGCGGTGGTCGTCGTTCGATGCACCCGCGCAACTCTGGTGGGTCCGCCCCCTTCCGCGACAGCGGACAGGCGCAGGATGCCCCGCACGGGTGATCTCCGTCCCCGTACGGAGGGCGCGGGGGCCCGCCGGGTGACGTCAGTAGCCCGTGGCGCCGTCGATGCGCTCGCGGATCAGGTCCGCGTGGCCGTTGTGACGGGCGTACTCCTCGATCATGTGGGTGTAGATCCAGCGCAGGCTGTACGGCTGGTCGCTGTGCCGGGTGCGGCCGCGGGAGAGGTCGTCGAGGCCGAAGGCGGCGGCGTTGCGCCGGGCGACCGCGATCTCGTCCTGCCAGACGGTGTGCGCCTGCGTCCAGGTGTCCGCCTCGGTGAGGTGGAACTCGCCGTCGGGGTCCGCGTCGCTGAACCAGATGGGCCCCGGCGAGTCGTCGGTGAGCACCTTGCGGAACCAGATCCGCTCGACCTCGGCCATGTGCCGCACCAGCCCCATCAGGGTCAGCTCGGAGGGCGGGACCGACGCCGTGCGCAGCTGCTCGTCGGTCAGGCCCTCGCACTTGTGGGCGAGGGTGGCGCGGTGGTAGTCGAGCCAGCCCTCCAGCATGGTGCGTTCGTCGTCGGTCAGGCCCGGCGTCACGCGCTCGATCGTCATGCCCGCATGATCGCCGGTCCGGCGCGGGGCCACCAGCGGTTTTCAGGCCGTCAGCATGCCGGCGACGAGCTCGCGCAGCCCGGCCCGCACCTCGTCCAGGCTCGGCACCTCGGCGTTGAAGGACCCCGCGACGCAGGAGAACATCAGCCCGTCCGCCCAGGCCACCAGCGACAGCACATGGCGCTCGGGCGCGGTCGAGCCCATCGCGACGACCAGGGTCCTCAGCTGCTCGCGGAAGACGGTGCCGGCGGCGTCGAAGTAGGCCCGCAGCTCGGGGCGGCGGGTGGCCTCCA
The DNA here is from genome assembly GCF_964272895.1 of Streptomyces sp. enrichment culture. Classification (GTDB taxonomy): domain Bacteria; phylum Actinomycetota; class Actinomycetes; order Streptomycetales; family Streptomycetaceae; genus Streptomyces. Next base: position 1,132,605 of record NZ_OZ186832.1, on the reverse strand, counting down.
GGGCCAGTTCGTAGCGGGCGAGGGTCAGTTCGCGGTTGAGGGTGAGGGCGCGGTGCATCGCCTGGGCGAGGGCGTCCAGCACGGAGTCGCGGCCGCGGGCCGGGTCCGGCATCTCGTGCAGGCCCAGCACGCGGGCATCCCGCTCGGCCAGCCGGCGCACGGTCAGTTCGAGGAGCGCCTGGCGCGTGCGGGCCAGGTTGGAGGTGGAGCCCTGGGGGAGTCCGGCCGACTCGTCGACCGCCCGGTGGGTCAGTCCGCGCATCCCGCGCTCGGCGAGCAGGGCGAGGGCGGCGTCGGCGACGAGTTCGGCGCGGGAAGTGCCGGTGATGCGTACGGACATGGGGGTCAACCTACCGGGCACGACACCGGCACCCTGTCCGCAGTGGCCGGTGGGCGAACCACGGTGCCCCCGCGGTCACTCAGGCGCCATCGCCGACCGGTGGCCACCGCGGGCGCCGTATGCTGCCGGGACACCCGTGGAGCGAAGGAGTACCCGTGAAGGTCGGCTGCATCGGACTCGGTGACATCGCGCAGAAGGCGTATCTGCCGGTCCTCGGGACGCAGCCGGGGATCGAGCTGCACCTGCAGACGCGCACCCCCGCCACCCTCGACCGGGTCGGCGACAGCCTGCACCTGCCCGCCGGGCAGCGGCACCGGAACCTCGACGCGCTGCTCGCCCAGGGCCTGGACGCCGCGTTCGTGCACGCGCCGACCTCGGCGCACCCCGAGATCGTCACCCGGCTCCTGGAGGCGGGCGTACCGACGTACGTCGACAAGCCGCTCGCCTACGAACTCGCCGACTCCGAACGGCTGGTGCGGCTCGCCGAGGAGCGCGGGGTCTCCCTCGCCGTCGGCTTCAACCGGCGCTGCGCGCCCGCCTACGCGCAGTGCGCCGAGCATCCGCGCGAGCTGATCCTCATGCAGAAGAACCGCGTCGGCCTGCCCGAGGAACCGCGCTCGATGATCCTCGACGACTTCATCCACGTCGTGGACACCCTGCGCTTCCTGGTGCCCGGCCGGGTCGACGACGTCACCGTGCGCGGGCGCGTGGTGGACGGGCTGCTGCACCACGTGGTGCTCCAGCTCGCCGGGGACGGCTTCACCGCGCTCGGGGTGATGAACCGGCTCAGCGGGTCCAACGAGGAGATCCTGGAGGTCTCCGGGCAGGACACCAAGCGGCAGGTGCTGAACCTCGCCGAGGTGATCGACCACAAGGGGCAGCCGAGCGTCCGGCGGCGCGGCGACTGGGTGCCGGTGGCCCGCCAGCGCGGCATCGAGCAGGCGGTGCTCGCCTTCCTGGACGCCGTGCGGGCGGGCAAGGTGCTCAGCGCGCGGGACGCGCTGGCCACGCACGAGTTGTGCGAACGGGTGGTACGTGCGGTTCAGGAGCGTTCCGGCGCGGCCTGAGCCGGGTGCGGACGACCTCCGTCACGGCCAGCAACGCGAGCACCAGCAGCGCCGCGTACACCGGCCAGTCGCCGAAGCGGACGTACGGCGTGGTGCCGGACGCCAGCGGCACCTCGTACACGCGCGTGGCGCTCGCCTCGGTACCCAGCCAGTCGCCGACGCGGGCGCCGTCCGGGCCGTACACGGCGGAGACGCCCGTCAGGGTGGCGTGCACCATCGGGCGGCCGGTCTCCGCGGCGCGCAGCGCGGCCAGCGAGGCGTGCTGCTCCGGCGCCCAGCTCTGCTGGAACGTCGAGGTCGCCGACTGGGCGATCAGGACGTCGGCGCCGCCGTCGGCCAGCTTGCGGCTGATGTCCGGGAACGCCGACTCGAAGCACACCATGGGCCCGATCCGCAGCCCGTCCACGTCCATGACGACCTGCCGGGTGCCGCGCCTGCGGTCCTCGCCCGCGGCCTCGCCGACGGAGGTGGCCCAGCCGAGGACGGAACGGAAGGGGACGTACTCGCCGAAGGGGACCAGGCGCATCTTGTCGTAGCGGTCGCCGGTGAGGCCGTCCGCGTCGATCAGCACGGAGCTCTTGTAGATGCCGGGGCGGTCGGAGCGCCGGGCGTCCACGTTGACCAGGATGTCCGTGCCGGTCGCGCGGGACAGCGCGGCGATGCGTCGGGCCAGGTCGGGCCGGGCGCCCAGGTCGTAGCCGACGCTGCTCTCGCCCCAGACGATCAGGTCGAGGTCCTGTCCGGCGAGCGCGCGGGTGAGCTGCTCCTCGCGGGCGAAGCGGCGGTCCGGTCCGCCGCCGGGGACGACTCCGGGCTGCACCACGGCGATGCGGACGCGGTGGTCGACGTCCGGCCGGGGCGCCCCCGCCCAGGCCGCCGACGTCACCGCGGCCCCGGCCAGCAGCGCGGCGAGCGCGGGCAGCCGCGCGGCACGCCGGGCGACCAGCACGGCGACGGCGACGTTCACCGCCACCAGCAGCAGGCTCAGCAGCCACACCCCGCCGACCGACGCCAGCCGCAGCGCGGGCGTCACCTGCCACTGGCTGGCGCCGAGCATGCCCCACGGCCCGCCCAGCCCCTGCCAGGAGCGCACCAGCTCCACGACCAGCCACGCCGACGGCAGCGCGAACAGGGCGGCGGTGACCCGGCGCGCCCCGGGCTCGCCGCCCAGGCAGCGCCGCACCAGCCAGCCCCAGGGCGCCCACAGCGCGCCGAGCAGGGCCGCGATGACGAACGTGAACACATGCAGGTTGGGCAGCAGCCAGTGGTGCACGGACAGCATGAAGCCGAACCCGCCGCACCAGCCGTCGTACGCCGCTCTGCGCCCGGTCGGCGCGGTGCGGGCCAGCAGGATCCACGGGACCAGCGCGACGGGTGCGAGCCACCACAGCGACGGGGCCGGGAAGGCGAGCATGGGCAGGGCCCCCGCGAGCGCGGCCAGCGCCGAGCGGCGCCACGGGGAGGTGAGCCAGTGGCCGAACGTCCTCATAGACGCCTCCCTACCCCGTTCGGGGTTCCAGTGTCGCCCCGCCGGCGATCTCCGTACAGCGGGCCCGACGCCTGGATCCAGCGGTGCCGTAGCCGTCGGCGGGGTGCGTGATCGCCGGGCGGACTGATCGGCTCAGTTGATCACAGGAGTCCCGGAGCGGTCCGGCAGACGCCGCCATTTCTCGCGGACGATCACCTCGCGCAGCCGCCAGCCGTCGTCCGTCCGTACCAGGGAGAACGCGTAGCGGCCGCCGCAGACCAGGTCGGGCGCGGTCGAGCCGTCGTCGAGCCGGCCCATGGGGTTGATGTAGTCGGCCTGGACGCGGGCCGTGTCGCCGGTGTCGCGTTCCAGGATGCCGAACCGCACACGGCGGTTGACGATCAGATGCTGGCGCATCGGGAACCGCCGCAGGCTGTCCGCCAGCCATACGGCGACGTCCCGCGCCCGGCCCTCGATCCCGCCGGCCGACCGGTAGTCGGCCCGCCCGTCCGGCGCGAAGAGCGCCTCGTACGCCGTCCAGTCGCCGTCGTCGACGGCCACCGCGTAGTCGGTGATCAGCCCGTCCACGGCCAGCCGGTCCATCACGGTCGCGAGCTCCACGCGCTGCGTCATCGGCTCAGTGTCCGGCGCGGGGCGAGTGGAGCCAAGAGGTGTGCGGGGCCTGGTTCGCCGGGTTGAGGGTGCTTCAGGCCGCCTCCACCACGCCGTCGCGCATCGCCTCGGCCCACTCGACCACCAACAGCTCGTACTCCGCGCGCTGTTGGGCGGTGAGGGAACCGCCCGCGCGCCGCCACAGCGCACGGATCCGCTCGTTGACCTCGGCGGCGGAACGCACCGGACCGGCGACAGGGCGCACGGAACCAAGGGCCTCGAAATCGGGGGACATGCGGGCAAGCCTAGGGGCAAGCACTGACAGAGCGCTACCGGGTGGCTACGCGAACGGCAGGGATCGGCCACGACATATTTCCGTGGCAGTGCCCGGACGGGAAGCCTCCGCGTCGGCGGGACCGGCGGTTCACCTGCCGATGTTCTTCAGGGCCTCGCGCACGCTCAGTGGCGCGAACCGGCCGCCCTCGCGGGCGAGGAAGGCGCGCACCGCCTCCGGGTCGGTCTTGGCGTACTCGCGCAGGGCCCATCCGATGGCCTTGCGGATGAAGAAGTCGGGGTGGCCGCAGCGCAGCAGGCAGTAGGCGAAGAGCCGGTCGGCGTCGGTGCGTTGTCCGTAGCGGAGCTGGTGGAGCAGGGCCGTGCGGGCGATCCAGAGGTCGTCGTCGGCGATCCAGGCGTCCATGTCGGCGGTGAGCGCCGGATGGGCGGCGACCAGCGGTCCGACGACGTGCGCGGCGAGCGCGTCGACGGTGTCCCACCAGGAGACGGTGGCGACCAGGTGCCGGACCACCGGCAGGAAGCCGGGGGAGCAGCGGCCGGCATGGCGGCTGAGGAAGTCGACGGCGAAGTAGTGGTACTCGCGCTCCGGCAGCCGCCAGCAGCGCAGGGCGAGCGCCGTGAGATCCGTCTCGTTGGGGCGGGGTGTGCCCCGCAGGACGGTCCGGGCGAGGGCGCGGCGCTCGGCCGCGGGCAGACCCAGGAAGGGGGCGACGTCCTTCATGTACGCGCGCATCGTCGCCGCTCGCACCGGGTCCGCGGCGGCGGGGAAGACATCGGTCAGCCGGTCCAGCAGGGTGTCGGCCAGCGCGCTGCCGGGCACCGGGAGGGGGCCGGTCCCTGTGACGCTCATGAGACGAACCATACGGCGATCAGACATGTTTGTCGGTTAGTGTCACCGGATGCCGCTCGATGCCACCACCCGCTCCGGGGGCACCGCCACCGCTTCTTCTCCTCCTGCCGCAGCCGCGGAGCTCGCGGGCGTGCCCGCCCCGCTCCCGGTTGGTCCGGCGGGTCGCGTCACTCGCGTGCTGCTGTCGCCGTGGGCGCGCTTCGCGCTGCTCGTCGCGCTGCTGGCCGGGGCCGCGTCGGCGGTGCTGCTGTTCGAGCCGCAGCGGCTGCTGGCGGACGGCTGGCCGCCGCACCTGGGCGGGGCCGCGGCGGCGCTGGTGTTCGCGCTGGCGTACGGGCTGTGCACGGTGGCGTTCGTGCCGCGGCCGCTGCTGAACCTCGCCGCGGGGGCGTTGTTCGGCAGCCAGGTGGGGCTGGGCGCGGCCGTGGCGGGCACGGTGCTCGGGGCCGGCATCGCCTTCGGCCTGGGGCGGGTGCTGGGGCAGGACGCGCTGCGTCCGCTGCTGCGGGGGCGGCTGCTGACGGCCGCGGACGGGCAGCTCAGCCGGCACGGGTTCCGCTCGATGCTGGCGGTGCGGCTGTTCCCCGGAGTGCCGTTCTCGGCGGCGAACTACTGTGCCGCGATCTCCCGGATGGGCTGGCTGCCCTTCCTGTCGGCGACGGCCCTCGGATGCGTCCCGAACACCGCCGCCTACGTCGTCGCCGGCGCCCGCGCCTCCACGCCGACCTCGCCGGCCTTCCTGATCGCCATGGCCTGCATCGCCGTACCGGCGCTGGCGGGCGCGGTGGTGGCCTGGCGCAAGCGGCATCAGCTGCGGGGGCGCTGAGCGCTCCGCGGGAGGTGGCGAGGGCGGTCGGTCGGCGGCTGCGGCGCCGTTGCGGCTGGTCGCGCGGCTTCCGGCGCCGCTCGGCGCGGTGTGGTTCCCGCGCTTCCTCGGGAGGCTGCCCGTGCTTCCTCGGGAGGCTGCCCGTGCTCCCTCGGGACGCTGCCCGTGCTCCCGCGGGACGCTGCTCAGACGGCCTCGAGGATCATGGCGTTGGCCAAGCCACCCGCCTCGCACATCGTCTGCAAGCCGTAGCGGGCGCCGCGCTCGTGCAGGGCGTGGACCAGGGTGGTGGTCAGGCGGGTGCCGCTGGCGCCGAGGGGATGGCCGAGGGCGATCGCGCCGCCGTGGACGTTGACCTTGGCCGGATCGGCGCCGGTCTCCTGCTGCCAGGCCAGGACGACACTGGCGAACGCCTCGTTGACCTCGAAGAGGTCGATGTCGTCGAGGGAGAGTCCCGCCCGGCGCAGTACCTTCTCGGTCGCGGGGATCACCCCGGTGAGCATCAGCAGCGGGTCGGAGCCGGTGACGGCGAAGCTGTGCAGGCGGGCGAGGGGGCGCAGCCCGAGGCGGGCGGCGGTCTCGCCGGAGGTGATCAGGACGGCGGAGGCGCCGTCGTTGATCGGGCTGGCGTTGCCGGCGGTGACGTTCCACTCGATCTGCGGGAAGCGCTCGGCGAAGCCGGGGTCGTGGTAGGCGGGCCTGAGCCCGGCGAGGATCTCCGGGGTGCTGCCGGGGCGTACGCACTCGTCGCGCGAGACGCCCTCCAGGGGCGCGACCTCGGCGTCGAAGAGGCCGTTCTCCCAGGCGGCGGCCGCCTTGTGGTGGGAGGAGACGGCGAAGGCGTCCATCCGCTCCCGGCCGAGGGACCACTTGGCCGCGATCAGCTCGGCGCTGATGCCCTGCGGGACCAGGCCCTCGGGGTAGCGCTCGGCGACGCCGGGGCCGAAGGGGTCGGCGCCGGGCGGCACGTTGGACCACATCGGCACGCGGCTCATCGACTCCACGCCGCACGCGACGACCAGGTCGTACGCCCCTGAGATGACGCCCTGGGCGGCGAAGTGCACGGCCTGCTGGGAGGAGCCGCACTGGCGGTCCACGGTGGTCGCCGGGACCGTCTCGGGGAAGCCCGCCGACAGGACGGCGTAACGGGTGGTGTTCATGGCCTGTTCGCCGACCTGGTCGACGGTGCCGCCGATGACGTCGTCGATCAGCGCCGGGTCGACGCCGGAGCGCTCGACGAGGGCGCGCAGGGTGTGGGCGAGGAGTTCGACGGGGTGGACGTGGGCGAGGGCGCCGCCTGGCTTGCCCTTGCCGATGGGGGTGCGTACGGCTTCGACGATGACTGCGTCACGCATGTGCGGGCCTCCTGGGCGGACGGGCCGGGGCGATTACCAGTGAGTAGGAAATCCAAACTCACCATAGCGTCATGAGTTGGAAAATCAAACCCTGTGGGTTGGGAAATCAAACCCTCACCTAGACTGGGCGCATGGCCGCCCCCAAGGACCCCCGCCCCTGTTCGATCGCCGACACCCTGGCGCTGGTCGGCGAGAAGTACTCCCTGCTCGTGCTGCGCGAGGTGTGCCTGGGCAACGGGCGCTTCGACCAGCTGGTGCGCAACATCGGCGCCCCGCGCGATGTCCTGGCCACGCGTCTGCGGCGGCTCGTGGACGCCGGGATCCTGACCAAGCGGGCCTACAGCGAGCGCCCGCAGCGGTTCGAGTACCGGCCGACGCCGGCCGGGCTGGAGCTGGAGCCGCTGCTGATGATCCTCAAGGAGTGGGGTGACCGTCATCTGCGTCAGGACGGCGACCGCCCGATGGTGGTCGAGCACAGCTGCGGCCATGAGCTGGTGCCGGTCGTCACCTGCCGGGCCTGCGGCGGCGAGGTGCGGCACGAGGATCTGACGGCCCATCCGCAGAGTCCCGGCTGGACGGTGTCGGGGCCCACGGCCGCCTGAACCGCTTCGGCTGCCTGAACCGCTTCGGCTGCCGCAAGGGCTTCAGCGCTCCAGGCGTTCCCGCGCTCCGGACTTCATGTCCGTCGAACGCGCTCCAGGAACTCCCGCACCGCCCGGCCGAAGGCCACCGGCGCCTCCAGGTTGCTCATATGGCCCACACCGGGCAGCACCACCAGTTCGGCGTCCGGGATCGCGGCCTCGAAGGCGCGGGCGACGGAGTGCACCGGGGACCGCGCGTCCAGCTCGCCCCAGATCAGCAGGGCCGGTACGGCGATCCGGGGCAGCAGGTCGGTCTGGTCCGCCTCGGCCATCAGGGGCAGCTGGGCGCCGATGGTCTCGGGGCGTACGTCCCGCGCCATGGCGTCGAGCAGGCCGGCGAACCTCGCCGGAGGGTCGCCCGCGTACAGGCCGGGCGGCGTCGGATCGAACTCCTCCCGCGGCACCGCGAGCATCCGCCGCGTCCCCGCCACGCGCGCGGCGACCTCCTCGGGCGGCAGCGACCCCTTCCAGCCCGCGTAGGTGTCCGCCAGGATCAGCGACCGCACCAGGTCGGGGCGGTGCCGGTACAGCTCCAGCGCGACCGTGCCGCCCCAGGACAGCCCCGCGACATGGGCCGGGCCCAGGTCCAGATCCCCGATCACCGCGGCGAGACAGCGCGCGAAGTCCTCCAGGGTGAACCCCCGCGGCAGACCGGAGGACCGCCCGGCGCCGGGCTCGTCCCACGCGGCCACGGTGTACTCGTCGGCCAGATCCTCGAGCTGCGGCTCCCACATCCGGCCGTCCAGCCCGGCCCCGTGCACCAGCACCAGGGGCGGCCCCTCGCCCACGCGCGCGTACGCCACATCGACCCCGCGCTCCCGCACCACGGCCATGCCTCCAGGCTAGGCGGGGGAGCGGCGTGCGTCTCGGCGTGGGCCCCGGCCCCCGGCACCCGCCTGCCGGGGGCCGGGCTCACCACGGGTGGGCCTCCAGGTAGTCGGTGATCTCCTTGCGCTCCCAGGCGCCGTCGGCCACCACGACGCGGTAGCGGCGGGTGAGGGTGGCGCCGGGGGCGAGTTCCAGTTCGGTGAAGAAGGCCCAGGAGGGGGCGACGGCGGCGAAGGGGTCGTTGCGTACGAACCAGTGGGCCGGGTGGGTGCCGGACGCGCCCGTGTGGTCGTTCTCGGGGGCGTGCGCGAAGACGAGGGTGGCGTGGCCGTCGACGCCGTCGTGCTCGCCGGAGTACGCCAGCCAGGGGGCCTGGCGGCCCATCAGCTGCGGACCCTCGCCGTCCGGGGCGAGGACGCGGCCGTCGCGGAAGGCGCGGGGGCCGCGCCAGAACAGGCCCGTGTAGCCGGCCCTCTCGCGTCCGGCGGTGGTGGGGCTGCCGAAGCGCAGCGGTAGCGCACGCCGGTTGGTCACGGCGCTCGTCCAGGTCAACGCCCAGGAACCGAGGGTGGGTTCGATGTCGTGGACCTCGATCCGGCGCTCCTCCTCGGCCCACAGCTCGCCGTCGTACGGATGCCAGGTCAGCCGCTCGGCGATCACGGCACGGCCGTCGGACGCGGCGACCTCGTCGAAGGCGACGTGCCGCATCGAGCCGACGCGCTCCGGTAGTTCGAGATATCCCTTTCCATGAACGTATGTGTTGCCGCCCCATAGGTTGGCGCCGGACAGATGGGAGGCGGTGAGCGCCAGGCCCTTGTGCCAGCGATGGTCGTGGGGGCGGTAGCCGGTGACGACCGCGCCCGACAGCGTGCGCAGCGGGTGGATGTACGGCTTGGGCGCCTCCCAGGCAGCCTCGGGCCGGTAGACGTAGGCGAGGAGTTCCACGCCGGTCGCCGGGTCCGTGACGGTGACGCGCTCCCCGTGGGTGTGGACGAGGCGCGGTGCGGTGGTCATGCGGGCACCCCCGCGTCCGCGGTGGGGGCCCAGCCGGGGGCGCCGCCGTGCAACGCGGTGTAGTACGGGTCGCCGGGGCCGATGCCGCCGCGCTCGACCGTGGTGTCCGTGAACGCCGACTTGTACAGCGCGGTGACCAGCTCCAGGCTCTTGCGCCCGTCCTCGCCGCTGCTGCGCGGCCGCCGCCCGGCGCGCATGCTCGCCAGCAGCTCCCGCAGCTGCGCCAGGTGCGAACTCGGCACGTCCGCACCGAAGTCCCGCCAGCCGGCGGCCTCCTCCTCGGGCACGCCGGGCGCCGGGGTGATGCGCCAGTCGGCGTTGGCATGGCCGTAGAGGTGGGTCAGTTCGACCGTGGCGCGTTCGCAGTCGACGCGGATACGGCTGACCTCGTCGGGGCTCAGGACGCTGTTGACGACGGTGGCCATCGCCCCGCTCTCGAAGCGGACCAGGGCCGTGGAGACGTCCTCGGTCTCCACGTCGTGCACCAGCCGCCCGGCCATCGCCCGCACCTCGCGCCACGGGCCGAGCAGATCGAGCAGGAGGTCCATCTGATGGATGCCGTGGCCCATCGCCGGACCACCGCCCTCGGTGTCCCAGCGGCCGCGCCAGGGCACCGCGTAGTAGGCGCTGTCGCGGTACCAGGTGGTCTGGCAGTGCGCGACCAGCGGCCGTCCCAGGGCGCCCTCGGCGAGCAGCCGGCGCACATGCGCGGCGCCGGAGCCGAAGCGGTGCTGGAAGACGATCGCCGCGTACGGGCCGCCGTCCGTCCCCTCCGCCGACTCGACGGCGGCGAAGTCGGCCAGCGACGGCACCGGCGGCTTCTCGCACCACACCCACGCCCCGGCGCGCAGCGCGGCGACGGTCTGCTCGCGGTGCAGGGTGGGCGGGGTGCAGATGACGACCAGGTCGGGCCGCTGCTCGCGCAGCATCCGCGCCAGGTCGTCGTAGGCGTGCGGGATCCCGCCCTGCGCGCAGAAGGCGCGGGCCGCGTCGGCGTCGACGTCCACGGCGGCGACGGTCTCCGTCTCGCCCTCCTCGGCGAGCCGGGCCAGCGCGGGCAGATGGGAGACGCGCGCGATGGCGCCGGTACCGATGACGGCCACGCGGACGCGGCGCCCCGCGAGGGGCGTGCGGGGGCCGTCGGGTGCGGAGGTCGCGGACGGGGACATGGCGGTGATCAGCACTCCTGCGGCGAGACAACGGGCGGTGGGGCGGCGGGGGGTGGGACAACCGGCGGTGAGACGGCGGGTGGCGGCACGTGGATGGCGGGACGGCGGGCGGTGAGACGACCGGCGACGAGCGGCCGAGCGGGCGGTGAGAGTGACGGGCGACGAGATGACGAGCGGGCGACGGGGCGACGAGACGACAGGCGGCGGGGCGAACGGGGGCGAGACGACAGGCGACGGGCGGGGCGAACGGCGGTCGGGCGACAGGCGACGAGCGGAGCGAAGGGGCGGGGCGAACGGCGGTCGGGCGACAGGCGGCGAGCGGAGCGAAGGGGCGGGGCGAACGGACGGTCGGACGGCAGGGAGCGCGGCGACGGGTGGGCGCGGGAAATCCCCGCCCATCCCCATAGCAAGCGCTTTCCCCCGTGCAACGTAAGTGCCCTCCCGGCGACCGTCAACACCCCGGCCCGATCATCCGACGATCATTCGCGGCGCCCCTGCGTCCGCCGATGTCACCCGGGGACGCTACGCTGCCCCTCGACACACCCACCTCGCGCGCGGGGGCCCGGTGTGTCCGTCGCCTTTTCCACGATCGGCACTTGGACTCCGTAACTTCATGTCTTGGTTCGAATCACTCATCCTCGGACTCGTCCAGGGGCTGACCGAGTTCCTCCCCGTCTCCTCCAGCGCGCATCTGCGGCTGACCGCGGCCTTCTCGGGCTGGAAGGATCCGGGAGCGGCCTTCACGGCGATCACCCAGATCGGCACGGAGGCGGCGGTGCTGATCTACTTCCGCAAGGACATCGGCCGCATCGTCTCGGCGTGGACCCGCTCGCTGTTCGACAAGTCGATGCGCAAGGACCACGACGCGCAGATGGGCTGGCTGGTGATCGTCGGCTCGATCCCGATCGGTGTGCTCGGCGTGACGCTGAAGGACCAGATCGTGGGGCCGTTCCGCGATCTGCGGATCACCGCGACCATGCTGATCGTCGTCGGCATCATCATCGGCATCGCCGACCGGATGGCCGCGCGCGACGAGACCGGCGGCAGGCACCGGGCGGCGCGGCCGCGCAAGGGTCTGCAGGACCTCGGCGTGCGCGACGGCCTCATCTTCGGGCTCTGCCAGGCCGCCGCCCTCATCCCGGGCGTCTCCCGCTCCGGCGCCACGATCAGCGGCGGCCTCTTCATGGGCTACCAGCGTGAGGCCGCGGCCCGCTACTCCTTCCTGCTCGCCATCCCCGCGGTGCTCGCGTCGGGTCTGTTCGAGCTGAAGGACGCGATGGAGAACGACCATGTCTCCTGGGGTCCGACGATCTTCGCCACGATCATCGCCTTCGGCACCGGGTACGCGGTGATCGCCTGGTTCATGAAGTTCATCTCCACCAAGAGCTTCATGCCGTTCGTCTGGTACCGCATCGCCCTCGGAGTCGTGCTGGTCGTCCTGGTCACGCTGGGTGTGCTGAGCCCGCACGCGGGCGAACTGGCCCACTGATCCGGCGGATCCCGGTGCCGGATCCGCCCGCCGCACCCGACCGCCTCACCGGAAGCCCCCCGCGGCCCTCGCCGCGGGGGGCTTCGGCGTGTGCGGCGCCCTGACCGCCCCCGGCGGAAAAACCGTTCGACGCCCGGCCCCGTCTCGGCGATGATCGACGCCATGTTCCGGCACGCCTTTTCGCTCGCAGCATCCGCCGTCGCGGATGCGCCGAAGGCTGCCGTCGCGATCTTCCCGGCCGCTGTCGACGGCGCCCGAAGCTGACCCTCTCCGGACAGTCCGGCGGACCCCGCAGGGGGAGGGTCGGCCGGTCCTCGGGGTCCCCATCTCCCGCGTGGAGATCTCTTCCGCAGAGATTTCGAGGTACAGCCATGCCCAAGACGGCGTACGTCCGCACCAAACCGCATCTGAACATCGGCACGATGGGCCATGTCGACCACGGCAAGACCACGCTGACCGCCGCCATCACCAAGGTCCTCGCCGACCGCGGCGCCGGCACCTTCGTGCCCTTCGACCGCATCGACCGCGCGCCGGAGGAGGCCGCGCGCGGCATCACCATCAACCTCGCGCACGTCGAGTACGAGACCGACACGCGGCACTACGCGCACGTCGACATGCCGGGTCACGCCGACTACGTCAAGAACATGGTCACCGGGGCGGCGCAGCTCGACGGGGCGATCCTCGTCGTCTCCGCGCTCGACGGGATCATGCCGCAGACCGCCGAACACGTCCTGTTGGCCCGGCAGGTGGGCGTCGACCACATCGTGGTCGCGCTCAACAAGGCCGACGCGGGCGACGAGGAGCTGACCGACCTGGTCGAGCTGGAGGTCCGCGACCTGCTCACCGAGCACGGCTACGGCGGTGACTCCGTGCCCGTCGTACGGGTCTCGGGGCTGCGGGCGCTCGAGGGCGACCCGCGCTGGACGGCGTCCGTCGAGGCGCTGCTCGACGCCGTGGACACCTATGTGCCCATGCCCGAGCGGTATCTGGACGCGCCGTTCCTGCTGCCGGTGGAGAACGTGCTCACCATCACGGGCCGCGGCACCGTCGTGACGGGCGCCGTCGAGCGCGGCACCGTGCGGGTCGGCGACCGGATCGAGGTGCTCGGCGCGGAGGTCGAGACCGTGGTGACCGGCCTGGAGACCTTCGGCAGGCCCATGGCGGAGGCGCAGGCCGGCGACAACGTGGCGCTGCTGCTGCGCGGTGTACCCCGCGACGCCGTGCGCCGCGGGCACGTCGTGGCCGCGCCGGGCAGCGTGGTGCCCAGCAGCCGGTTCCAGGCGCGGGTGTACGTCCTGTCGGCGCGCGAGGGCGGCCGTACGACCCCCGTGGCCACCGGGTACCGGCCGCAGTTCTACATCCGCACCGCCGACGTGGTCGGCGAGGTCGACCTCGGTGAACTCGCCGTCGCACGGCCCGGGGACACCGTCACGATGACGGTCCGGCTGGGCCGTGAGGTGCCGCTGGAGGCGGGCCTCGGCTTCGCCGTCCGCGAGGGCGGCCGGACGGTCGCCGCGGGCACGGTGACCTCGGTCGGCTGACCTGCGCGGGGGCCGTCTCCGGTGGGGAGGCGGCCCCCGCGTCCGCCGTTGTCAGTGGGGTGCGCAAGACTTGATCGCAGGCGCAGACATGGTCGTGGAGGAACGGGGACACCATGGGCGGCAAGGCACTTGTGCTCGGAGGCGGGGGCAGCGGCGGCATCGGCTGGCTGGCGGGGATGCTGCACGGCCTGAGCGAGGCGGGGGCGGACCTGCGGGACGCGGACGTCGTGATCGGTACGTCGGCGGGGGCGACCGTCGGGGCCCAACTGCTCGCGCTGGACAGCACGCAGGAGACGTACGAGCGTCAACTCACCGAGCCGACGGGGGAGATCGGAGGCCGGCTGGGGGCCGGTCCGCTCCTGCGGTACGCCTGGGCGACACTGGCCTCGCGGACTCCCGAGGCGTACGGGCGCCGGGTCGGGCGGATGGCTCTTGAGGCGCGCACTCCCGACGCGGAGGCCCGGCGGGCCGCGATAGCCGGCCGTCTCGTCACGCCCGAGTGGCCCGACCGGCCGCTGCGGCTCACCGCCGTGGACACCGCGAGCGGGGAGCTGCGGGTGTTCGACCGGGACAGCGGGGTCGCGCTGCTGGACGCGCTGGCGGCGAGCTGCGCGGTGCCTGGGGTGTGGCCGCCGGTCACCGTGCGGGGGCGGCGGCTGATGGACGGCGGGACGCACTCGCCGGCCAACGCGCAGCTCGCCGAGGGGTACGACCGGGTGGTCGTGCTGGCGCCGGTGGGATCCGGGGGCGGTCCGCTGGTGTCGGCCGCCGAGCAGGGGCGGCGGCTGGCGCGGGGCGGTGCCCGGGTGGCGGTCGTGACGCCTTCGGCCGCCGCCAAGCGGGCGTTCGGGCGCAACCCGCTGGATCCCAAGGTCCGCGCGGCGGCCGCGCGGGCGGGGCGCGGGCAGGCTCGGGAGTACGCGGGGAGGGTCGCGCAGGTGTGGGAGGGCTGAGGGGCGTTGGAGGGCGGAGAAGCGGGGGAGGGCCGAGAAGCTGGGGCGGGCCCAGAAGCGGGGGAGGGCCGAGAGGCCGGGGCGGGCCGAGCGTGGCCGCGGGCACAATGGACAGGTGAACGAAGCCATCCCCGTCAGCCGGGTCACCGAGTACGGCACGGTCAAGCTGATGCCCGACGTCGACCGGGAGCGGGCCTGGCTGCTGACCGTCGACGGGGCGCCTCAGTCGTACGTGGATCTGGACGATCCGACGTATCTGGAGTTCGAGTACGCGCGGCGGCTGGGCCATGTGCTGGACGTGGTGGCGCCGCAGGCGCGGCCGCTGGACGTCGTGCACCTCGGTGGCGGTGCCCTCACCCTGCCGCGGTACGTGGCCGCGACCCGGCCCGGCTCACGGCAGGAGGTCGTCGAGGCCGACCGGGGGCTGCTGGAGCTGGTGGGCGAGCAACTGCCGTTGCCCGCGGGCGCGGGGGTCACCGCGTATGTGGCGGACGCGCTGGAGTGGCTGGAGGGCGCCGCGGCGGACTCGGCGGATGTGATCGTGGGAGATGTGTTCGGGGGCTCCCGGACGCCGGCGCATCTGACCTCGCTGTCGTACGCGCGGGAGGTGGAGCGGGTGCTGCGGGGCGACGGGGTCTATGTCGCCAACCTGGCGGACGCCGCCCCGTTCGCGTTCCTGCGCTCGCAGCTCGCCACCTTCGCCGCGGTGTTCGCGGAGCTGGTGCTGATCGCGGAGCCCGGGGTGCTGCGGGGGCGGCGGTTCGGCAACGCGGTGCTGGTCGCCGGGCACCGGCCGGTGGACACCGCGGTGCTGGCCCGGCGCACCGCGGCCGACGCCTTCCCGGCGCGGGTCGAACAGGGCGACGGGCTGCGCCGGTTCATCGGTGACGCACGTCCGGTGCGCGACGAGGACGCCGTACCGTCACCCGTGCCCCCCGAGGGCGCCTTCGGTGTCGGGTGAGCCGTTCGGGGCGCCGGGGACCGGATGCGCCGTCACCTCCTTGGTACGGCGGCGCAGCCGGCGTACGTCGGGCACGAGCAGCACGAGCGCGGTGACCGCGACGATCGTCACGGCGCAGCCCCACAGGGCCTGGGGCCGGCCGAACGCCGACTCCGCCGGTCCGGCCAGCGCGGTCGCCAGCGGCATCAGGGCGACCGAGCCGAACCAGTCGTAGGCCGAGACGCGGGAGAGCTTGTCCTCGGGTATCTCCTGGTGCAGCGCGGTCATCCAGGACACGCCGAAGACCTCCAGGGTCACACCGGTCAGGAACATCACCGCGCACAGCACCTCGGCCGACGTCGGCACCGCGAGCGCGGCGGAGGGCAGAGCGAGCGGGAAGACGCACAGGGTGCCCACGAACAGCAGCCGGCGTGGCTTCCAGCGGGTCATCAGCAGCGCGCCGGCCACCGTGCCCGCCCCGAAGAAGCCCAGCGCGAGGCCCCAGGGGCCGGCCCCGCCGAGATGCTCCTCGGCGACGAGCGGACCGTAGACGGCGTCGGCGGCTCCGACGACGGCGTTGGCGATGGAGAACTGCAGGACGATCCCCCACAGCCAGGGACGTCCGATGAACTCCTGCCAGCCCTCGCGCAGATCGGCGAGCAGGCCGCCGCCCGCCTCACGCGGCGGGATGTGGCTGACGTCGAGGAAGGCGCGCAGCGCGCCGGCGAGGGCGAACGCGGCGGCGTCGGCCGCCAGCACCCAGCCGGGACCGATCGCCGCGACCATCGCGCCGCCGAGCGCGGCGCCGCCGACCGCGGCGCCCTGCATCGCCATCCGGAAGACGGCGAAGGCGCGGCCGGCCTGCTCGCCGGAGACCGACGACAGCAGCATGCCCTCGGCCGCCGGGCTGAAGAACGCGTGCCCGGTGCCGCCGAGGGCGGTGAGCAGCATCATCTGCCACAGCTGGGGTTCGCCGGCCAGTACGAGGAGGGCGAACAGGCCCTGGGAGACACAGTTCAGGGCGTTGGCGGCGACCATCACCCGGTGCCGGGGCAGCCGGTCCGCGACGGCGCCGCCGATGAGCAGGAACAGCACCAGCGGCAGGGTGCGGGCGGCGGCCACCAGGCCGACGTCACCGCTGTCGCCGCCGCTGTCCAGGACGGCGAAGGCGGCGGCGATCAGGGCACCGTGGGTGCCGAGGTTGGTGACGAACGCGGCTGCGGTCAGCAGGCTGTAGTTGCGCCCGGCCCATTCGGGTCTGCGCGGGCCGCGGGCGGGGCGGGTCGAGTCGGCGGCGGAGTTCACCGGCTGACTATCCCTGCCCCGACCGCCGTATGACAAACGGATTGACCGGTGACCGGCCCGGAGCGGGGCCGGTCACCGGGTCGCTCACTCGGTCGGGTCGCCGTGCAGGCGCACGGTGCTGAGGATCTTCATGACGGTCTCGTCGGGCACCTCGCCCTTCACGCCCTTGCCCCCGTAGAAGTTCCAGGCCACGAAGGCGCCCTCGGAGTTCTTGAAGCCGAAGGTGAGCGCCTTGCCGTCGCTGGCGCACTTGCCCTTCTGCGGGGTGTTGGTCGAACGGGCCCAGGCGATGCTGCCCTTGATGCCGGAGGCGGTGGTGTAGGGCTTGGCCTTCTTGTCGAAGGTGATGCTCTTCTTGTCGGGCTGGGTGTAGCCGCCGTAGACCCACCACGGGACCTGGTTGACCGCGACCTCGTCGGTGGTCTTGGCGCCCTCGGCGCCCTTGGTGCCGACCGCGGCCAGGTGCGCGTCCTCGGTGCGGCCGTCCTTGTTCTCGTCGGAGGTGCACCACTTGGACTTGTAGTAGGCCGGTGCCGACATCATGATGAGCGGCTTGCCGTCGTCCGACTTGTCGTCCTCGAAGCCGATCGACAGCGTGGGGGACTGCACCTCCCAGTCGCCCGGCACGTCGAAGGCGACCCCGCGCTTGGGGTTCACCACGACCTTCCAGCCGTCGATCGTCGGCTTGAGGTCGTCACCGCCGCGCGGATTGTCGTCCGAGCCGCTCTGGGAGGGGCTGGGGTCGGCGGACGCGGTCGGCGACGGGCTCTTCTTCTTGCCGCCTCCGCCGCTCGCCTCGTCGTCCTTGTCGCCGCCCAGCACCAGGAAACCGGTCACGCCGGCGGTGATCACCACGGCCGTCGCCGCGATGATGGCCACCAGCTTCGTCCGGTTGCCGTCACCGCCGCCCGTGCCGCCGGGCTGCGGCTGGGGCATGCCCGCCTGCTGGGGAGCGCCCCACTGGGGCTGCTGGGCGTACGGGTTGGGCTGCTGCTGGTAGCCGGGCTGCTGATATGGATTCGGCTGCTGGTACCCCGGCTGCTGGTACGGGTTGTTCTGCGGGTTCTGCTCGCCCCCGGGCGGCTGCTGTCCTGGCCACATGTGCCGTAACCCTAGTCCCGTCGGGGACACGATTCGGTCACCGCCCCTTGTCAGGGACGTACCAACGTGAGCGAGCGGGGGCCGGGAGACTCTGGCCCACGGGGCTACTCACGGGTAACATCCTCGCCATGAGCGCAGATCAGATGTCCATCGGCGAGCTGCTCGCCGCCACGGTGCCCATGGTTCGCACCCTGAACCTGGAGTACCTGGAGACCACCCCGGAGCGGGCCGTCCTGGCCCTGCCGGACCAGAGCGAGTACCGCAACCACGTCGGTGGGCCGCACGCGGGCGCGATGTTCACCCTCGGTGAGTCGGCCAGCGGCGCCATCGTCCTCGCCGCGTTCGGCGACCAGCTCTCGCGGGCCGTGCCGCTGCCGGTGCACGCGGACATCGCCTTCAAGAAGATCGCGCTCGGACCGGTCAAGGCCACGGCGACCCTCGGTCGTCCCGTCGCCGAGGTCGTCGCCGAGCTCGACGAGGGCAAGCGGCCGGAGTTCCCGGTGGCCGTGTCCATCCAGCGGGAGGACGGCGCCGTCACCAGCGAGATGACGGTGGTGTGGACGCTGCGCCCCAACGGCTGAGCCACCTGCTTCAGGCCCCGGCCCGCCTCGGCCGGGGCCTTTGTCGTGCCCTGGGGACGGGGCGGGTGGCCTTCTTGGGGTGGGGGGCCTCGGGTGCGTGGGTGCGCGGGTTCTCCGGTGCGGGGGCGTGAGTCCTCGGGGTGCCTGGGCGCGGGGATTCTTGGGGCGCGGAGGTGCGGGGCGGGCGGCTTGCTCGGGTGCGTGGGCGCGGGGGCTCTCGGGATGCCTGGGGTGCGGGGGCTCTCGGGTTGCTTGGGGTGCGGGATTCTCGCGGTGCGTGGGCGCCAGGACTCTCGGGGGCGCGTCCGCAGGGGCCTCTCGCGGCGCACGGGCCGGGGCGCCTCCAGTGCACGGCGGTGAGTGCGGAGTGGCATGGGCTGCTGGGCGAGGCGAGGCGAGGAGGGGAGGGGAGGGGGAGGAGCGGAGGCGGAGGAGTCTCCTCGGCCCGGCCCGCCCCGCGGTCGCCGTCGTGCCCGCGGAGCCCTCGCGCTCCTCCCGCCACCCCGCCACCCGCCACCCCGCCACCCGCCACCCCGCCACCCGCCACCCCGCCACCCGCCACCCCGCCACCCCGCCACCCGCCACCCCGCCGGTCGAGCCTGACGGGCCGTCACGTGCGGGCTGACGCACAGTGAGGTCACGGGGCGGACCGCGGCCGGGCGTGGCCGCGGTCCGCTCGTCGTGCCGGCACACCCGAGGAGTCACGGCCATGTCCCACCCCGTTCCCCGGCGGTCCGCCCTGCGTCTGCTGGGCATCGCCGTCACCGTCGCCGCGGCGGCCGCCACCGGCAGCCGCGCCCCGGTCCACGCCTCCGGGCGCCCCGAGCAGGGCGCCGGACGCCGGGTCGAGAGCCTCCTCGCGCGGCTCACCCTCGACGAGAAGATCTCCCTGCTGCACGGCGCCACCGACCCCGCCCCCCTCGGCCAGGCGGGCTACGTCCCCGGCGTGCCCCGCCTCGGCATCCCGCCGCTGCGCCTGGCCGACGGCCCCGCCGGGGTACGCGTCACCCGGCACGCCACCGCCCTGCCCGCCCCCGTCCTGCTGGCCTCCGCCTTCGACCCGGCGCTGGCCCGCCGCTACGGCCAGGTCATCGGACGCGAGGGCCGCGCCCTCGGCCAGGACGTGCTGCTCTCCCCGATGGTCAACCTGATCCGCACCCCCTATGCGGGCCGGAACTTCGAGACGTTCGCCGAGGACCCGCTGCTCTCCGCCGATCTGGTCGCCGCGGAGATCCAGGGCATCCAGGGCGAGGGCCTGATCGCGACCGTCAAGCACTTCGCGCTGAACAACCAGGAGAAGGACCGCACCTCCATCGACGTGCGGGCCGACGAGCGCACCCTGCACGAGGTCGAACTGCGCGGCTTCGAGGCCGCCGTCACCGCCGGGACCGGCGCGGTCATGGGCGCGTACAACAAGGTCAACGGCACCTTCGCCTGCGAGAACGCGGAACTGCTCGACGACGTCCTGCGCGAGCGGTGGGGGTTCCAGGGCTGGGTGATGACCGACTGGTCCGCCGCGCACAGCACCGTCAAGGCCCTCACCGCCGGGCTCGACATGGAGATGCCCGACGGGCGGTACTTCGGTGACGCGCTGCGCACCGCGGTGCGGGACGGCAGCGTGCCCGAGCGGTACGTCGACCGGGCCGTGCGCCGCCTGCTGACCGTCCTGGACCGCTTCGGGCTGCTCGACGCCGAGCGGCGCCCGCGCCCCGAGCGGCGCCCGCGCCCCGAGCGCGACCCGCAGGCCGGCGCTGCGGTCGCCCTGGAGGTCGCCAAGGCGGGCGCCACCCTGCTGCGCAACGCACGCGGCACCCTGCCCCTGACCGCCGGCGACATCGCGGTGATCGGCCCGACCGGCGTGCTCCCCTACGCCAGTGGCGGCGGCAGCGCGCACGTCGTCCCCGACCGGGCCGAGCGCCCCCTCGACGCCCTCAGGGCCCGCGCCGCACAGGGCACCCGGGTCACCCACACCCTCGGCGAGGACCTGTTCGGCAAGCCCCTCCCGCACCTCACCCCCGGCTTCGACAGCGAGGGCCAGGGCGTCGACGCCGGCCGGACCTGGACGTACGACGGCACGCTCACGCTCGACGAGGCCGACGAGTGGACGTTCGTCCTGCACTACTCCGGCGCCCCGACCGGCCGCCCCCGGGTGTCCCTCGACGGCCGGGACCTCTTCCCGCTCGCCCCCGGCTACTCCGAGTACGCCCCCGGCGGCCTGCTCACGACCGCTCCCGACGGCCTGTCCGTACGCCGCCGGACGCTCACCCTCGCCCCCGGCGCGCACCGCCTGCGGATCACCGCCGAGGGCGGCGCCGCGGGGCTGCTGTTCCGGCTGCGCCGCATCACCGGCGCCGGCCGGGAGCGGGACGTGGCCGAAGCGGTGGCGGCGGCGCGCGCGGCCCGCCATGTGGTGCTGTTCGCCTACGAGGACGCCACCGAGGGCCAGGACCGCACCACCCTCGCCCTGCCCGGCAACCAGGACCGCCTCATCCGGGCCGTCACCGCCGCCAACCCGCGCACCACCGTCGTCCTCAACACCTCCTCCGCGACCTCGATGCCCTGGCTGGAGGGCACGGGAGCGGTGCTGCAGATGTACTACCCGGGCCAGGAGGGCGCGGCCGCCACCGCCGCCGTCCTGTTCGGCGACTGCGACCCCGGCGGCCGCCTCACCCAGACCTTCCCGGCCGACGACGACACCCACCCCGTCGCCGGGGACCCGCGCCGCTACCCCGGCGTGGACGGCGTCGAGGAGTACACGGAGGGAGTGCACTGCGGCCATCGCTGGTACGACGCCCAGAAGGTGCGGCCCCTGTTCCCCTTCGGGCACGGACTGTCGTACACCTCCTTCGCCTACGACTCCCTCTCGGTGCTGCCCGACGGGGACGGCCTGGAGGTGTCCTTCACCGTGCGCAACACCGGACGGCGAGAGGGCGTGGCCGTGCCCCAGATCTACCTCGGACCCTCGCCCGACCTGCGGCTCGACCAGCCGGTGCGGGTGCTGGCCGGGTACCGCAGGCTGACGCTGGCGGCGGGGGAGCGGCGCCGGGCGACCGTGCGGATCGCCGCACGCACGCTGTCCTCCTGGGACCCCGAGCGCCACGCCTGGGTCCTCGGCACCGGGCTGCGGACCGTCTGGGTGGGGGCGTCCTCCCAGGACCTGCGGCTGCGCACGACCGTGCGGGTGGACCGGTGACACCGTGAGCCCCACCCGCCGCGGCACCGGCCCGTGCCCCTGACCGGGTAGGCTGCCCCGGCGCGCGTCCGCCACGGTGTGCGCGCGCCGGGAACACAGGGCACGGACAGGAGAGGAAGCGGCGTTGCACGTCCAGGAATGGCTCGAAACGGTGCCACCCCTCGCCGTCTATCTGCTGGTCGGTGTGGTCATCGGTCTGGAGAGCCTGGGCATCCCGCTGCCCGGCGAGATCATCCTGGTCTCCTCGGCGCTGCTCGCCTCGCAGCACGGTGAGATCGACCCCGTGATCCTCGGCACCTGCGCCAGCGCCGGCGCGATCATCGGCGACTCCATCGGCTACGCCATCGGCCGCAAGGGCGGACGCCCGCTGCTGGCCTGGCTCGGCGGCAGGTTCCCCCGGCACTTCAGCGAGGGCCACATCGCCACCGCCGAGCGCTCCTTCCAGAAGTGGGGCATGTGGGCCGTCTTCTTCGGCCGCTTCGTCGCCCTCCTGCGCATCTTCGCCGGCCCCCTCGCGGGCGTCCTGCACATGCCGTACTGGAAGTTCCTCATCGCCAACGTCTTCGGCGGCATCCTGTGGGCGGGCGGCACCACGGCCGTCATCTACTACGTCGGTGTCGTCGCCGAGGAGTGGCTGAAGCGCTTCTCGTGGCTGGGCCTGGTCGTGGCGGTCCTCATCGGCCTCACCTCGATGCTGATCATCAAGCGCAAGGCGAAGAAGGCGACGGCCGCACAGCCGGAGCCGGAGCTCGTGGGCGCCGGGGAGTAGAACGCCCCCGAGGAGGGCGCCGCGCCGGGTGCGTGCGCGGCTCCGCCCGGCGCGGGCACGAGCAGCCCCGCACGGCCCGCGGGCGGCCGGCCGCCTCTACGCGCCGTGTGCTTCCCGGTGCGCCGTGGCCAGCTCGGCGTACATCGTGCCGTTCAAGGTGATCCCCTGACGCTCCTCCTCCGTCAGCTCCCGCCGCACCTTGGCCGGCACCCCCGCCACCAGCGATCTGGGCGGCACCACCATCCCCTGCGGCACCAGCGCCTGCGCGGCCACCAGCGATCCGGCGCCGATCACGGCCCCGTTCAGCACGGTCGCCCCCATCCCCACGAGACAGTCGTCCTCGACGGTCGCCCCGTGCACCACGGCGTTGTGTCCCACGGACACCCGCTCACCGATGCTGACCGGGAAGCCGGGGTCCGCGTGCAGCGTGCAGTTGTCCTGGATGTTGCTCTGCGCCCCGACACGGATGCGCTCGACATCGCCGCGCGCCACGGCCCCGTACCAGAGGCTCGCCCCCGCCCCGAGGGTCACGTCCCCGATCACCGAGGCCGTGGGCGCGACGAACGCCTCCGGGTCGACCTTCGGCTCCTTGCCCCCGATACCTGTGATCAACGCTCGCTGTCCCATGCCGCAGACAGTACGCCACCCCGTTGGGGCGAAGATCACAGCCCTGCGACCCCGCCCCGGCGGCGAAGGCTCAGTACCGTGACCCCGTGCCGAAGAGCAAGAACACGTTCTCATCCTGGCGCCGCCGCCTCGCGCAGCGCGCCGTCCACGCGGGCTGGGCCTGGGTGCAGCGCACCGGCTCGGTGACGGCCGAGAACCCCGGCCGCTTCCGCTTCGGCGCGCTCGGCGAAGCCACCCGCCTCGCCTTCCCGCTCGGCACCGTCTTCGGCGAGCCCTGGATCCACCTGGGCTCCCACTGCATCGTCGGCGAGCAGGTCACCCTGACCGCCGGCCTCATGCCCGACCTCGACCTCGGCCCCGACCCGATCCTGCGCATCGGCGACGGAGTGGTCCTCGGCCGCGGCAGCCATGTCATCGCCGACACCACGGTCACCATCGGAAACGACTGCTATTTCGGCCCGTACGTCTACGTCACGTCCACGAACCACTCCTACGACGATCCGCACGAGCCCATCGGCAAGCAGTGGCCGCGGATGGAGCCGGTGGAGATCGGCCCCGGCTGCTGGATCGGCACCGGCGCTGTGATCCTGCCGGGCGCCCGGATCGGCCGGAACGTCGTGGTCGCCGCGGGGGCCGTGGTGCGCGGGAGCGTGCCCGACCACGCGGTGGTCGCGGGGGCGCCCGCCCGGATCGTACGACGCTGGACCCCCGACGACGGCTGGCAGCCGCCGCTGCGCACGCCCGCGCCGGTGCCGATACCGAAGGACGTCACCCCGGACCAGCTCAACGCCCTGTCGGGACTGGACGAGGAGGCGGTGGCGCGGCTCGCGCAGCTTGAGCCGGGCGCCTGACGCAGCCGTCGCCCCGACTCAGCCCGTCGCCAGCAGCAGCGTCCCCATCAGGGCCAGACCCGCGCCCGCCGCCTGCACCCCGCGCAGCCGCTCGCCCAGGAAGCCGCGCGCGGCGAGGGCGGTGACCACCGGATACAGCGAGGCCAGCACCGCGGCCACCGTCACCGGGCCGTGCTGGGCGGCGACGGAGTACGTGCCGTTCGCGGCGACGTCGGCGAGGCCCACGAAGGCGAGCATCGGCAGCGCACGCCAGGGGAAGCCGCCCTCGGGCAGGGCGGGCGAGCCGCGCCGCACGCTGACCCAGAGGGCGGCACCGCCCGCGACGACGTTGGTCAGACGCTGCACGAACAGGGCGAGGAACAGGCCGGTGAGCGTGGTGGACGCCTCGGCGATCAGCGCCACGCAGGCGCCGAAGCCCAGCGCGCCGACCAGCGTGAGCACGATCGTCCGCCGCTGCACCGAGGCACCGCCGAACCGCGGCCCGCCCGCCAGCACCACCCCCGTCACGGCGACCGCGATGCCCGCGGCCTGGAGCAGATGCGGGCGCTCGCCGAGGAGGAGCCCGACGGAGACGGGCACGGCCACGCTGAGCGTGGTGAGCGGAGAGACGACGCCCATGGGCCCTCGCGCGAGGGCCTCGTAGAAGCACAGGATGGCGACCGGGCCGATCAGCCCCGCGGCCACCGCGCACCACAGCCGCGGACCGGCCTCGCTCCAGCCGCCGGTGGCCGCCACGACCAGCCCCAGCACGGCCACCGCGATCGTCTGCGACACGACCACGACCGTCAGCGACGGCAGGCGCCGGGACAGCAGTCCGCCGCCGAAGTCGGCCAGGCCCCACAGCAGGCTGGTGGCCAGGGCGAAGAGTGCTGTCACGCGGCGCCTCGCAGTACAGTTCGATGAACGATCGGGTGCACCTCACCGTAGTGCAGTCGACTGAACTCTGTCATTCAGAATATTGGACGGAATGTGGCGGACCTCGACCTGCTGACCCAGTCCCTGGCGCGCAACGTCAAGCGCTGGCGCACCGAACGCGGCTTCACCCTGGACGCGCTCGCCGGCCGCGCCGGGGTCAGCCGCGGCATGCTCATCCAGATCGAGCAGGCCCGCACCAACCCGAGCCTCGGCACCGTCGTCAAGATCGGCGACGCGCTCGGCGTCAGCATCACCACCCTGCTCGACTACGAGCAGGGCCCCAAGGTCCGGATCGTCCCCGCCGAGCAGACGGTACGGCTGTGGCACACCGACGCCGGCAGCTACAGCAGGCTGCTGGCCGGCACCGAGTCGCCCGGCCCGCTGGAGCTGTGGGACTGGCGGCTGATGCCGGGCGAGTCCAGCTCCTCCGACCCGCACCCGGTCGGCACGGTCGAACTCCTCCATGTCACCGCCGGCGAGCTGACCCTCACCGTGGACGGCGTCGAGTACCGCGTCCCGGCCGGCTCCAGCGCCTCCTTCGAGGCCGCGGCCCCGCACACCTACGGCAACACCGGCACCGAACCGGCCGAACTGGTGCTCGCGGTCTCCGTGCCGCCCGTGCACTGAGACGCCCAAGCGGCGGGCGGGACACGGCTGTTAGCGTGCGAGCATGCGCGCACCCATCGGAGACTTCGACCAGGCCGTACCCGCCCCCGAGTGCCTCGACGAGCTGACCCGGCCCGTCGCCGACGCCGTACGCCACTGGCGCGGCAGCGTGCCCGCCGACCAGATCCTCTACGTCGACACCGACCCGGAGTGGGCCGACACCGCCGTCTTCGTCGAGCACTACGGCCGCGAGCTGCTGGAGCAGTCCGCGAACTGCGTGGTCGTGGCGGGCAGGCGCGGCGGCGAGACCACCCTGGCCGCCTGTGTCGTCCTCTCCACCACGCGGGCCGACGTCAACGGCGTCGTCCGCCGCCACCTCGGCGCCCGCAAGGTCTCCTTCGCGCCGATGGACACCGCGACCGGCGAGACCGGCATGGAGTACGGCGGCATCACCCCCGTCGGGCTCCCCGAGGCATGGCCGGTGCTGGTCGACGCCGCCGTCGTCGACCTGCCGTACGTCCTGGTCGGCAGCGGCCGGCGGCGCGGCAAGCTCCTGGTGCCGGGCAAGGCGTTCGCCGAACTGCCGGGCGCGGTGGTGCTGGAAGGGCTCGGCGTCGCCTGATGTCCTCCGCTTACGCCGTGGCGTGGTGGGCCAGCGGCAGATGCGGGTCCGCCTCGCCCGGGACCGGTGCCGGGTCGGCGTGCACGAGGGCCGCGGTGAGCCGGGGTACGGCGTGCAGCAGGGCGTGTTCGGCGTCGACGGCGATGGCGTGGGCCCGGCGCACGGTCGTCTCGCCGTCCACCACCACCGCGACCTCCGCGCGCAGCCGGTGCCCGATCCAGCGCAGCCGCAGCTCACCGACCCCGCGCACGCCCGGCACCGCCCGCAGCGCGCGCTCGGCCGCGTCGACCAGGGCCGGGTCCACGGCGTCCATGACGCGCCGGAACACCTCCCGCGCCGCGTCCCTGAGCACCAGCACGATCGCCGCCGTGATCGCCAGCCCCACGACCGGGTCGGCCAGGCTCCACCCCAGCGCCGAGCCGCCGGCGCCCAGCAGCACGGCGAGGGACGTGAACCCGTCGGTACGGGCGTGCAGTCCGTCGGCGACCAGCGCGGCCGAGCCGATCTCCCGGCCGACCCGGATGCGGTAGCGGGCCACCCACTCGTTGCCCGCGAAGCCGACCAGCGCCGCGACCGCCACCGCCGGGACGTGCGCCACCGGCCGCGGGTCCAGCAGCCGCTCGAACGCCGTCCAGCCCGCGAAGGCCGCCGACGCGGCGATGGTCAGCACGATCGCCATACCGGCCAGGTCCTCGGCCCGTCCGTAGCCGTAGGTGAAGCGACGCGTGGCCGCACGGCCGCCCAGCAGGAACGCGATGCCCAGCGGTACGGCGGTCAGCGCGTCCGCCGCGTTGTGCACGGTGTCGCCGAGCAGCGCGACCGAGCCGGACACCGCCACCACGGCCGCCTGCGCCAGCGCCGTCACGCCCAGCACCGCCAGGGACACCCACAGGGCCCGCATCCCGCGCGCCGAGGACTCCAGGGCGGAGTCCAGTTTGTCGGCGGTCTCGTGGGAGTGGGGGGTGAGGAGGTGGGCCAGCCGGTGGCGCAGGGAGCGGCGCGTGCGGGCACCGGGCCGGTGCGCGTGCCCCTGCGGGGTGGCGTGAGCCTGGGGGTGCTCGTGGTGGTGTCCGTGACCGTGGGGGTGCCCGTGGTGGTCTCCGAGACTCTGGGCGTGCCCGTGACCCTGGGGGTGCTCGTGGTGATGCCCGTGACCGTGCGGGTGCTGGTGGTGGTGTCCGCGTGCGTCGTCGTGTCCGTGCCGGTCGTTCACGTCGTTCCCCTTCCGGTGCGCCCTCCTCGACGTACCCGCTCCTCGGCGCCATTATGTGCGTATGAACGCACGCATGCACCTGTCATCTGCGCATGATGCGCACCCGCGCACTCCGGGCGAGGAGCAGTTCGCGCTGGCGGCCGAGCTCCTCGCGCTGCTCGGCGACCGCACCCGGCTCGCGCTGCTGCATGCGCTGACCGAGGCAGAGGCGGACGTCACGACGCTCACGCAGGCGTGCGGGGCCGCCCGGCCCGCGGTCAGCCAGCATCTGGCGCGGCTGCGGCTCGCCGGGCTGGTGAGCACCCGCAAGGAGGGGCGCCGGGTGGTCTACGCCCTGCGCGACGGGCATCTGCGGCGGCTGGTCGCCGAGGCGCTGAGCGTGGCCGACCACCGCATCGCCGGCCGGCCCGTGCACGAGGAATGAGCGGAGGTCAGGTCTGGTCCGACCGCGGGGCGCCGATGAAGCTGGGCTCGTTCCGCCGGCCGGCCGTGCGGCGCCCGGCGAAGGCGTACGCGATCCACTCCAGCACCCAGAACAGCGCGAGCCAGACCGTCAGCACCACCGCCGGAACGGCGAGGAACGCCACGGCCGGCACCGTCACCAGCAGCCACAGCAGCAGCTCGCCCACGCCGGTCCCGGACAGCCGGCCGCCCGCCCGCACCGCGGCCCACATGATCCACCGCCGCAGCAGCGACACCCCGAGCTCGCGCAGGGCGCGCCGGAAGACCCCGTCGGCCTCGGCCCGGCTCACCGGTGCCTCCCGGCACAGGTAGTCGTGCACGATGGCGGCCTTGGTGTAGACGCCGTAGCGGGGGATGAGCCAGACGAACACGGTGGGCACCGAGGCGAAGTCGGTGCGGAAGCCGACCGGCACGGTGAACGTGTCCTCGCGCCCCCGGTAGGCCACCTCTTCCAGCAGCTCCCATGTCTCGGCGTCGATCTGCTTGACGGCGATGTTCCCGTCGACGAACGGCATCGCGACCACCCCGCGCCATCGTGTCGGGCGTGCCCCGTCGGACGCCCTGGTTCCGGTGTAGCGCGGCGGGCGCGGTCTGTCGCCCCGTCAGCGGCATCAAGCTTGGGATACGGGGGCTCGGGGATCGGCCGCCCACCGGACGGACCCGCGGTACGGTGGCTGTGCACCCTGTGCCCCTTCCGCGGCCGGCTGCCCGACGGCGACACCGGCGCCTGTAAGGTGCGCGGCAGGCAGGCCGAGCCGACCCTCGAACTCGCCTACCGATCCGCCCCCCTGGGCGTCCCCCGCGAGGGCCCGGTCGGCCTGGACCCGAAGCGGCACACCTTCGCCGTGCGGCTGAGCGGGGGAGCCGCGCGCCGCTCCGCCGGGGACGGCACCCTCACCGCAGGAGACCACCGCAGGCTCGTCGCCGCGGACGTCGACCGGGCGCTCAACTCCGCCCGCCCGCGGGCCTTCTGCGGCGGGCAGGTGGCACCCGCGTGTTCTGGTACGGGGGTTCGGCGGACGTCGTTGAGGTAGAGCTGTACTACATCAACTCCTGTGCGGCCCAAGGGGGAGGAGCGGGATGACGAGTGACGACGGCTCGGGCGAGCCGGAGATCGGGAGCGTGCGGTACAACGAGCGGGGAGAGGTGGAGTTCTACGACGGGACACAGTGGGGGCCTTACGGAGGGGACGTCGGCGGTGCCACCCGGATCGACTGGGACGAGTGGAGCCTGATCCGCGAAACCCGGTTCGACCGGGACGGGTGGGGTCCGAGCCGCGATGACGGAGCCGACGGGCAGGAGCCGGGGTGACCACCCCACCCGACCCGCAGCAGCCGCCGGCCGATGCGGCGCCCCTCGTCTCCGCGGCCCAGCTCGCCGTCACCGACATGCGCACCACCGCCCGCTGGACCATCGCCGCCTTCGCCGCGGTCGGCGGAGTGATGCTCGGCGGTCTGCCGTTCGCCGGGATCGGCGAGGTGGGCGACGGCGGCGACCTGGCGCTGGCGACGGCCGGGCTGGCCCTGGCCGTACTGGGCGTGGCCTGGGCGATCTGGCACACCGGCGAGGCCCTGACCCCGCGCCTGACGACCCTGCGGGTCCTCACCGACCCGACCCCGCGCGAGCGGCGCGAGCTCAAGGACCTGCACACCGAACTGGCCGCCTCGCCCAGGGCGTTCTACGGCCCCTTCGGCACCACGCCCGCCGAACTCGACGCCGCCTGCCGGCTGCACGGCAGGGTCGCCGCCAACCTGGAGGCGCTCCTCGTCCACGAGACCGACCCGCGCCGCCGCGCCGAGGCCACGTACCGGCTGGGCCTGGCCCGCGCCAACGCCGACCAGGCCCTGCGCCGCCGCCGCGACCTCCTCGAACTCGCCCACGCCTGGCAGGTCCGCGGCGCCCTGCGCCGGGCGCGGGTGCACACGATGGCGGGCGCGTTCGCGGTGGTGGCGGGCGCGGTGGTGTTCCTGCTGGCGACGGCACGCTGAACGTGAGCGCGGGGCCGGCCCGAGATCGGCCGCCCCGCGGCCCGCGCTACCGCAGCCGGGGGATCTCGATCGCCGGGCAGCGGTCCATGACCATGTCCAGCCCCGCCGCGCGGGTGCGCGCGTACGCCGCCTCGTCGACGACGTCCAACTGGAACCACACGGCCTTCGCGCCCTTGGCCACGGCCTCGTCGGCGATGCCCCCGGCGAGAGCGCTGTTGACGAAGACATCGACCACGTCCACCTCGAAGGGGATGTCCTCGAGGCGGGCGTAGCCCTGCTCGCCGTGGACCGTCTCCGCCTTGGGATGCACGGGGACGATCCGCTTGCCGAAGCGCTGGAGGACCTCGGCGACGCCGTACGCGGCGCGGCTGCGGTTGGCGGACAGGCCGACCACGGCCCACGTGTCACCGCTCTCGGTGAGGATCTTGCGGACCGTCGCTGCGTCGCCGTACACCCTGGCCTCCTTCGTCGTCGTCCCCCGGTCGTGTCCGGGGCCGGGCGGGATGCCGCCCAGGGGCGGCAACAGCGTCCGCCGCACGGGGATTCCCACCGCGGCCGGGCAACGCCCTGACCTGAATGCGTACGAGAGGACTGCGCACCGCGGCACGCGCGCCTACGCTCGGCTCGTGCTGCGCATCATCGACGCCCGTACCGGCGAGCCCGCCCCGGCCGCCCCCGTCCGCCGGGGCCTGACCCGGATCGAGGCCCACGCCACCGGCCCCGGCCTCACGGCGCTGCGTGTGCTGCTGGTCGCCGACCTGCTGGTGCGCGCGCTGGAGTTGGGCGGCACACCGGTGTGGGCCGTGCTGACCGGCGCGCCGCAGGAGACGGAACTGCGGGCGGCCGCGGCGGCGCTGGGGGTGCGGCCGTTCGAGGACAGCCGGGAGATCGGGGTGGGGCTCGGCGAGGCACAGGTCCTCCAGGTCGTGGAGGAGGGGCGGGGCGTGGGCGTGTCCCCCGACGGCGTCCATGTCACGGTCGCGCCCGTGCACGCGCTGCCGCCCGACCTCCCCACCGCCGCCGACGCCGACCCGGCCGCGCTCCGCCTCGCCCTGCTGGCACACCCCCGCACCGCACCGCTCCGGCTGGACGCGGTCGCGCTGGCCGAGGCGCGGGACACGCTGCTGCGCTGGCGCCGGGCGGTCGCCGGATGGGCGCGCGGACCGTCCCGGCCGATCCCCGCCGAGGTACGCGGGCGGCTGCGCGAGGCATGGGAGGACGACCTGGACCTGCCCGCCGTCCTGCGGGTCCTGGAGCAGGTGGAGGACGCCGGTCCGGAACTGCCGGACGGTGCCCGCTTCGAGACGTACGCCTACGCCGACCGGCTGCTCGGCCTCGACCTCACCCGCGACCTGGGAGCCCCGGCGTGACGCCCCGCGCGGGAGCGGGGCCCCGGCGCCGGCTGGTCGTGCTGCGGCACGCGAAGTCGGCCCGGCCGCAGGGCGTGCCCGACCACGAGCGCCCGCTCGCCCCGCGCGGCCGCCGGGACGCCCCCGTGGCCGGCCGGACGCTCGCCGCCGCCGACTGCCTGCCCGACCTCGCCCTGTGCTCCACGGCCGTACGCGCCCGCCAGACCTGGGAGCTGGCCTCCGCCCAGTGGGGCACGCCCCCACCGGTACGGCTCGACTCCCGCCTCTACGCCGCCGACGTACCCGACCTCCTCGCCGTGGCCCGCGAGACCCCGCCCGAGGTGCGGACACTGCTGCTGGTCGGCCACAACCCCGGCCTGGAGGACCTCGTCCTCACCCTCGCCGGCAGCGACCTGGACGACGCCCTCGACGCGGTCCGCACCAAGTTCCCGACCTCGGCGATCGCCGTCCTCGCGTGGTACGGCCACACCTGGCAGGCCCTCGCCCCCGGCTGCGCCCTGCTGACCCAGATGGTGGTGCCGCGGGGCAGGAAGCCCTAGACCCGGCGGGCCGGCGCGCAGCGCATAGGGTGGCGGGATGCAGGACGAGTACCGCACAGTCGCCCGCGCGGGCGTGCACGAGACCGAGATCAACCGCTCCCGCTTCCTGTGCGCGCTCGCCCCCGCGGCCACCGAGCAGGAGGCCCAGGAGTTCATCGCGGGCGTCCGCAAGGAGCACGCGGACGCCACGCACAACTGCTGGGCCTACGTCATCGGCGCCGACGCCTCGGTGCAGAAGGCCAGCGACGACGGCGAACCGGGCGGCACCGCGGGCGTCCCCATGCTGCAGATGCTGCTGCGCCGCGACATGCGGTACGTCGTCGCCGTCGTCACCCGCTACTACGGCGGCGTGAAGCTCGGCGCGGGCGGCCTGATCAGGGCGTACGGCGGAGCCGTCGGCGAGGCCATCGACACCCTCGGCACGATCACCCGCCGCCGCTTCCGCCTGGCCACCGTCACCGTCGACCACCAGCGCGCCGGCAAGGTCCAGAACGACCTGCGCGCCACCGGCCGCGAGGTCCGCGACGTGCGCTACGCCGAGCAGGTGACCCTCGAGATCGGCCTCCCCGACGCCGATGTGGACGCCTTCCGCGCCTGGCTCGCCGACGCCACCGCGGGGACGGCCGGGTTCGAGCTGGGCGGGGAGGTCTACGGAGACGTCTGAGGGTCCGCTTACGGGGACGGTCGCTGGGTCGGTCGCGGGGTCGGCCGCGGGGGGTTCTGCGGGGACAGGATCGGGGGTTCGGTGCCGCCGGAGTAGAGCGTGGCGGGACGGGGGCGCTCCGTGTCGTCGCCGTTCTCGCCTTCGCCGTTCTCGGGGTTCTCGGCGTCCGGTGGCGGGAGCAGCTCCGCGTCCAGCGACCGGATGCGGTCCTCAATTCCCGTGGGCCCGTCCGGCGGCTCGTTCCGCATCGCGCATCAGTCCTTCCATGAGGAGTTTCCGGCTGGTGCGGCAGAAGGCGGTCTCGGTCGCGTCCAGCCGGCCCGTCTCGAAGTACTTGTTGGCGGCCTGCCCGCCACGGCAGTAGGCGAACAGCCCGCACGCCGCCCGGCAGGCGTCGACCCCGTCGAGGGCCTCGGCGACCCAGGGGTTCTCCTCGGCGCGGGCCAGACAGCAGTCCAGGCCGGACTCCCGTACATCGCCGACGGTGAACGGGCCGTGGCGCGCGGAGGAGAACCCCGCGAGGTCCGGGCTGAGCGGGACCACCTGGCCGTCCCAGGTGACCATGGGCAGCGGATCCGCCGGCAGGCCGGCCCACCCCCCGGCCGTACCCGACAGCTCCGCCCTGACGTACCGCCAGGCATGTTCCAGGTCACGCAGCGACATGCGCCGGTCGGCGCGTCCGCGGGCGGCCAGCGCCGCCCAGAAGTCCGCGACGTTCTCCTCGTCGCGGACGCACCAGTCGTTCACGCCCTTGCGTTCCACCAGGTTCACCCCGAGGACGCGGCAGCCGAGCGCGGTGAACCACTCGTGCAGGTCGGCCGCCCTGCCCGCAGAAGGGTCGGACACGACGGCGATGGCGCCGAACGGGATGCCGTGCTCCTTGAGCAGCGCGATGCCGCGCAGCGCGCGGTCGGTGCTGTCCCGGCCGCGGCGGTCGGGCCGCCCGGTGGGAGGACCGGCGAGGGGAGCAGTGTGGGGGGCGGTGCCCGGACCGGTGCCCGGGCCGGGGCCGTCGACGCTGACGGACACCTTGATCCGTCGCTCGCGGAACAGCCGGCACCACTCGTGGTCGATCAGCGTGGCATTGGTCTGCACGGCGTGGCGTACGGGGTGCGCGCGGCCCCTGGGGAACCGGTCGAGCAGCCCCCGCAGTCCGGCCACGCCCGCCGTGAGCGGTTCGCCGCCGTGCCACAGCACCGTGACCGGGTGGAGTTCCGACCAGGCGGCCACCGTCTCGGCGACGGCGTCGGCCACGTCGGGGGCCATGAGGCGGGCGAGCCCTCGGGAGGGGAGATAGCAGTAGGGGCAGTCGAGGTTGCACAGCGGCGTCGGCTGGAGGAGCACCAGGGAGCTCGTCCTCGCGAGGCGCGGTGAGGTGGGGGTGGGCGGCCGCCTCATCGGTCGCCCGCCGTGCATGCCCGCGTGGCGGCGAGGTGGGCCAGCGTCTCGCCCTCGCGGTGGGAGTCGGCGAGCTCCCGGAAGAGGCGCAGGGCCGCAAGGTGCACCTCGCGCGCCTCCTCGGGGCGGCCCGCGCGCCGGAGCGTGACGCCGAGGTCGTTGCCCGCGACCGCCTGCCGGTGCCGGTCACCCAGCTCCTCGAACTCCCTTACGGCGCGCAGATGGGCGTCGACGGCCTCGTCGAACCGGCCGAGCGCGGACAGGGCCGTACCGCAGTCGTTCCACGCCGTCGCGAGACGCTCGCGGGCGCCCAGCTCCTCGAAGACCGCGCGCGCGGTGGTGTGCGCGGCCAGGGCCGCCTCCGGGCGCCCGGTCTCCCGTAAGGAGCGCCCCAGGTTGTTGGTGGCGGTCGCCTCGCGCAGCCGGTCGCCGACCGAACGGAACATCTCGCGGGCCCGGGTGAGCGCGACGACCGACTCGTCGTGGCGGCCCAGTTTGAACAGGGCGCGGCCGAGGTTGTTCCAGGGCGATGCCTCGACCTGCGCGTCACCGAACGGGTGCACCAGCGCGCGGGCGCGCTCATGGGCCTCGATCGCCTCGTCGTACCGGCGTGCCTCGGTCAGGGAGACTCCCAGCATGTCCCAGGACTTCCCCTCCTCGAACCGGTCGCCGAGCTCCTGGTGGATCTCGCAGGCCCGCGTGTGGGCGGCGACGGCCTCCTCGATCCTGCGGTTGTTGCGCAGGGCCAGCGCGAGACGGTTGTAGCCCCTGCCCGCGGCGGAGCCGTCGCCCAGCGCGCGGGCCGCCTCGGTGGCGCACCGGTAGACGGACACGGCGTCGTCGAAGTAGCGCCGCCAGGTGAGATACCCGTGCAGACCCAGCGCCAGTCCCAGACCGTCGCGGGCGTGGGCGGGGTCGGCCGCCCACAGCGCGGCGGAGATCAGTCCGGTCCGCTCGCCGTCGAGCCAGCGCAGCGCGTCCTCGGGCCCGTCGAAACCGGCGTCGTCCGGCGCCTTGCCCGAACGGCCCTGCAGGTACCAGTCGGCGGCCTCGGCCCGCCGCCGGTAGTGGGCGAGGAGCCGGGCACGCGCATGCGTGCCCTCGATCCGCAGCTCCTGCTGACCCGACACGCGGTCCAGGGCGTACGCCCGCACCAGGTCGTGCAGCGTCCAGCGGCCCCGGACGCTGCCGGGGGCGACCAGATGCGCGCGGACCAGCACGTCGAGGTCCCGCCGGGGCAGGGCGTCGGCCCCGGACAGCACGGTGATCGCCTCGTCGCCGGTCTCCGAGCCGGGGGCGAGTGCCAAGAGGCGGAACAGCCGGGCGGGCCCCGGGCCGAGTCGGCGGTACGACAGGTCGAAGGCGGCCCGCACGCCCCGCTCGCCGTCGTCCAGGTGGTCGAGGACCGTGGCGGAGCCGGCCAGTTCCGCCACGAGTTCCGCCACCGGCTTGCCCGGATCGGCGATCAGCAGGGCGGCCGCGATCTGCAGCGCCAGCGGGAGGTGCCCGCACAGGGTGCACAGCCGCCCGGTCGCTGCCGGGTCGTCCCGGACGCGCGGGTCGGCGGGGGCCGCCGTGCGCAGCGCCGCGCTCAGGACGTCCCGCGCCACCTCCGGCCGCAGGATGTCCAGAGCCAGCTGCTGGGCGCCGAGCTGGGGCATGGTGTCCCGCGAGGTGACGAGCACCCGGTGCGCGGTGTGGCCGGGCAGCAGCGGTCTGACCTGCGCGGGGTGCGAGGCGTTGTCGACCACGATCAGCACCCGGCCGCGCGTGCGGGCCCGCTCGGCCAGGACCGAGCGGTACAGGCCGGCCCGCTCGTCCAGCGTGCCCGGCACATGCGCGGCCGCCACGCCCAGGGCGCGCAGCAGGGCCTCCAGCAGCTGTTCGGGGCCGGCGGGCGTCTCGTCGTAGCCATGGCAGTCGACGAACAGCGCGCCGCCCGGGAACCAGCCGCGCTCCCGCGCCGCGTGAGCGGCCCGCACGGCGAGGGCGGTCTTGCCCACACCACCGAGACCGGCGACGGCGGTGACGGGCACGGGGGTGGGAGGGGCGGGAGGGGTCCGGCCGGTGCCGCCGGTGTCGCCGGTGTCGTCGGTGCCGCCGGTGTCGTCGGTGTCGTCGGTGCGGGGGTCGGTGTCGCTGGTCGCGGGGCGGTTGGTGTCGTGGGTGTCGGGGTCGGTGTCGTTGGCCGGGTGGCGGCCGGTGGCGTCGGTGCGGGCGTCGGTGGCGCTGGTCGGGTGGCGGCTCGTGCCGTCCGTGCGGGAGTCGGTGCCGCTCGTCCCGCGGTGGTCGTCGTCGCGGGGCGCGTCGTGCGGAGCCAGGGCCGCCAGCAGGGCGTCCAGTTCCTCCTCGCGTCCGGTGAACTCCGCGGCAGCCGGGGGAAGCGCGTCCTCTACGTGCGGCATGGGTCCGTAGTGGTGGTGATGCTCCACCTTCTTCCCGATCGCCTCGCCCCGGAATGTCCCGTTACGGAAGTCGATCCGATCCCCGCCGTATGTGTCCCCGCTCACCTGGTCCATCCTGCCGCGAAAGGCGGGTGCCCGGCAGGTGTGACGGGGGTATCAGGGCACACCAGGGGGCATCGATCGGGAGTAACCCGGACATAACTGACGTATGCGAGGCGGGTCATGACCGGCGATACGGGAGCAACCGCCCGCGATGTCAGACCCGGCCGTTAGTCTCGGGGATCATGAGGCTCCTGCACACTTCCGACTGGCATCTGGGCCGGGCGTTCCACCGGGTGAACATGCTCGGCGCCCAGGCCGAGTTCATCGGTCACCTCGTCGCGACCGCGCGCGAGCGCGAGGTGGACGCGGTGGTCGTGGCGGGAGACGTGTACGACCGGGCGGTGCCGCCGCTGGCCGCGGTGGAGCTCTTCGACGAGGCCCTGCACCGGCTGGCCGACCTCGGTGTGCCCACGGTGATGATCTCCGGCAACCACGACTCCGCGCGGCGGCTCGGCGTCGGCGCCGGGCTGATCGGGCGGGCCGGGATCCATCTGCGCACCGACCCGGCCGCGTGCGGGACACCCGTGGTGCTGCGGGACGCCTTCGGGGACGTCGCCTTCTACGGGCTGCCGTATCTCGAACCGGCCCTGGTCAAGGACGAGTTCGGGGTGGAGAAGCCGGGGCACGAGGCGGTGCTCGCCGCGGCCATGGAACGGGTCCGCGCCGACCTCGCCACGCGCGCGGGCGGCACCCGCAGCGTCGTCCTCGCGCACGCCTTCGTCACCGGCGGCGAGGCCAGCGACAGCGAGCGCGACATCGCGGTGGGCGGTGTGTCGGCCGTCCCGGCCGGCGTCTTCGACGGAGTCGACTATGTGGCGCTGGGGCATCTGCACGGCTGCCAGACCCTCACCGAGCGCGTGCGCTACTCCGGCTCCCCGCTGCCGTACTCCTTCTCCGAGGCCGGCCACCGCAAGAGCATGTGGCTCGTCGACCTGGACGCGGAGGGGCGCGTCGGGGCCGAGCGCGTGGACTGCCCGGTGCCGCGCCCGCTGGCCCGGCTGCGCGGCACCCTGGAGGAACTGCTCGACGACCCCGCCCTGGACGTGCACGAGGAGTCCTGGGTGGAGGCCACCCTCACCGACGCCGTCCGCCCGGCCGACCCCATGGCCCGGCTCGCCGAGCGCTTCCCGCACACCCTGAGCCTGGTCTTCGAGCCCGAACGGGCACCCGACGACCCCGAGGTCTCCTACGCCCGGCGCCTGGCGGGCCGCAGCGACGAGCAGATCGCCGAGGACTTCGTGGCCCATGTGCGCGGCGCCGGGCCCGACGAGCGGGAGCGGGCCGTGCTGCGGGACGCCTTCGACGCCGTCCGCGCGGACGCGGCCGCCCGGGAGGTGGCCCGATGAGGCTGCACCGCCTCGACCTGACCGCCTTCGGCCCCTTCGGCGCCTCCCACACCGTCGACTTCGACGCGCTGTCCGCCGCCGGACTGTTCCTGCTGCACGGACCGACCGGCGCCGGCAAGACCTCCGTCCTGGACGCCGTCTGCTACGCCCTGTACGGCTCGGTGCCCGGCGCCCGCCTCGGCACGGCCCTGCGCAGCGACCACGCCGCGCCCGCCACACGCACGTCTGTCACCCTCGAACTGACCGTCGCCGGACGGCGGTTGGAGATCACCCGGCAGCCGCCCTGGGAGCGCCCGAAGAAGCGGGGCTTTGGCACCACGCTCGACAAGGCCCAGACCTGGCTGCGCGAGTACAAGGCCGGTGCCTGGAGCGACCTCAGCCGGTCGCATCAGGAGGTCGGCGAGGAGATCACCCAGCTGCTCGGCATGAGCCGGGAGCAGTTCTGCCAGGTCGTGCTGTTGCCCCAGGGCGACTTCGCCCGCTTCCTGCGCGCCGACGCCGAGGCCCGCGGCAAGCTCCTCGGGCGGCTCTTCGACACCCAGCGCTTCGCCGACGTCGAGAAGCGGCTCGCCGAGCGCCGCCGCGGCGCCGAGGCCGGGGTGCGCGAGGGGGACGCCGCGCTGCTCGCCGACGCGCACCGCATGCAGCAGGCCGCGGGCGGCGCCATGGAGCTGCCCGCGCTGGCACCGGGGGAGCCGGGCCTCGCCGACGCGGTGCTGAGCGCCGCCGCCGTGGCCCGCTCCACCGCGCGCGAGCAGCTCACCATCGCCCACTGCGGGCTCGCCGCCGCCGAGTCCGCCCAGGCCGCCGCCGAGCGCGCCCTGGCCGACGTACGCGAGACCGCCCGGCTGCAACGGCGGTTCGCCGAGGCGCGGGAGCGGGCGCGGCTGCTCCAGGAGCGGTCCGACGCCCACCGCGCGGACCGGGAACGCATGGAACGGGCCCGCAAGGCGGAGGCGGTGGCGCCGGCACTGGAGCTGCGCGACGCCGCCGACGCCGAGCACCGCGGGGCGGCCGCCGCCGAGGCACACGCGCGTGCCCTGCTCCCCGCCTCCTTCGCCGACGCGGGCGCCGCCGGGCTCGCGGCCGCCGCGCGCCGGGCCGCCGAGGAACTGGGCGGCCTGGAGTCCGCCCGGCGCGCCGAGCAGCGACTGGCCGAACTCCTCGCCGAACGGGCGGGACTCGACCGGCAGGAGCGCGCCGACGAGGACGTCCTCGCCGAGGCCGACGGCTGGCTCGCCGAGTGGGAGGCCGGACGCGCCGCCCTCCAGGCCCGTATCGACGCCGCCCAGGAAGCCGCCACCCGCGCCGAACAGCTCGCCGTACAGCGCGAACCGGCCCGCAGGCGGCTGGAGGCGGCCGTACGCCGCGACCGGCTCACCGCCGACACCGAGGCCGCACAGCGGCAGGCCCTCGCCTCCGCCGAGCGCGCGGTCCAGGCCCGCGCCCACTGGCTCGACCTCAAGGAACAGCGGCTCACCGGCATCGCCGCCGAACTCGCCGCCGGCCTGCGCGACGGCGAACCCTGCGCCGTCTGCGGCGCCACCGAGCACCCGGCGCCCGCCCGCCGGATCGCCGGGCATGTCGACCGCGACGCGGAGGAGCGGGCGCTGGCCGCCTCCCAACGCGCCGAGGAGCAGCGCACCGAGGACGAGCGCCGCCTCGCCGGTCTCAGGGAGGCGCTGGCAGCCGCCACCGCCGAGGCCGGTGACAGCCCCACGGCCCAGCTGAGGGAGGAGGCCGAGGACCTGGAGCGGCGCCATGCGCAGGCCCGCAGGGCGGCCTCCGACCTGCACCCCGCCCACGAGGAGCTGCGCCGCGCCGAGGAGGAGCACCGCAGGCGCACCGACGCCCGCCGGCAGGCCGAGGTCCGTTCGGCGTCCCGCGCGGCCCGCCGCGACGCGCTTGACCGGGAACGGGCCGTACTGGAGGGCGAGTTGGCCGAGGCGCGCGGCGCCCTGGACAGCGTTGCCGCGCGGGCCGCGCAGCTGGAGCGGCAGGCCGCGCTGCTCGACGCCGCGGCGGCCGCCGCCCGTGCCGCCGAGGACGCCGCCCAGCGGCTCAAGGACGCCGACGCCCGGCTCGCCGACGCCGCCTTCCGGGCCGGTTTCGACACCCCGCGGGCCGCCGCCGAGGCGCTGCTCGACGACACCGCCCACCGTGAGCTGCAACGCTGCCTGGACGCCTGGCAGCAGGAGGAGGCCGCCGTACGGGCCGTCCTCGCCGAGGCCGACACCGCGGCCGCCGCCCAGCTGCCGCCCGCCGACCTCGCCCGCGCCGAGCAGGCCGCCGCCGACGCCGCCCGCCGGCTGCGCGAGGCCGCCTCCGCGCGCGACGCCGCCGCCCGGCGCTGCGCCGAGCTCGACAAGCTGTCCGCGCGCGCGGCCGTCGGCGTCCGACGGCTGGCCCCGCTGCGCGAGGAGCACGACCGCGTCGCCCGGCTGGCCACCCTCGCCGCGGGCACCTCGCCGGACAACGAACGCAAGATGCGTCTGGAGTCCTACGTCCTGGCCGCCCGCCTGGAGCAGGTGGCCGCCGCCGCGACCGTACGACTGCTGCGGATGTCCTCCGGCCGTTACACCCTCGTCCACTCCGACGACCGCTCCGGCCGTGGCCGCAGCGGTCTCGGTCTGCATGTCGTCGACGCCTGGACCGGACGCGAACGGGACACGGCGACCCTGTCCGGCGGCGAGACCTTCTTCGCCTCCCTCGCCCTCGCCCTCGGCCTCGCGGACGTCGTCACCGACGAGGCGGGCGGGGTGCGCCTGGACACCCTGTTCATCGACGAGGGCTTCGGCAGCCTCGACGACCAGACCCTCGACGAGGTCCTGGACGTCCTGGACTCACTGCGCGAACGCGACCGCAGCGTCGGCATCGTCAGCCATGTGCCCGACCTGCGCCGCCGGATCCACGCGCAGCTGGAGGTCGTCAAGGGCAGATCGGGGTCCGCGCTGCGGCAGCGCGGTCACTGACCGAGGGGGCGCCGGGGGAGCGGGGAGGAGTAGACGACGCTGGTGGTCACCGAGCCCAAGGCGCCGATCTTCCCGGACACCTCCTCCAGGTGCCGCATCGAACGGGCGGCGACCTTGATGACGAAGCAGTCGTCGCCGGTCACATGATGCGCCTCCAGGATCTCCGGCGTCGCGGCCACCAGGTCGTGGAAGGGCTTGTAGTTGCCGTTGGGGTAGCGCAGGCGCACGAACGCCAGGATCGGCAGCCCCAGCCGGTCCGGGTCCACCACCGCCGCGTACCCCTGGATCACCCCGGCCTCCTCCAGCCGGCGCACCCGCTCGGTCACCGCGCTCGCGGACATCGACACGGCCCGGGCCAGCTCGGCGAAACTGGCCCGTCCGTCGCGCTGGAGGACGTCGAGGATGCGCCAGTCGGTGGCGTCCGGGGAAAACGCGGTCATGAGGGAGGGATAGCAGGGGAATCCCCGGCGGATCAAGGGGCAGGCCGGGGAACGGCCCTTCAGGACGAGGATCGACGGCCGTAGATTTCTGATCGTCGACACCGGATCGGAACAGTCAGTGACAGCGCGGTCAGTGACGAGCGTCAGTGAGCAGTCAGCGAGAAAGGCCCCGCGATGACCACCATCACCGCCACCACCGCCCCCGCCGTCAACCCCGTCCTGCGCGTCGCCCCCGCCGCCCCGGCCGAGGCCGCCGCCTACTTCCGCGCCAGCCTCGTCTTCCACGCCGACGTCTCCGACGTGGCCGCCGCCCTCTCCGCCGGCGGCGACCCCGGCTTCGTCGTCCTGGACTCCCGCTCCACCGAGTGCTGGGACCAGGGCCACATCCCCGGCGCCGTCCACCTGCCGACCGCGCAGATCCCCGAGCAGGCCGAGCAGCTCCTCGACAAGTCCGTGCCCGTCGTGACGTACTGCTGGGGCCCCGGCTGCAACGGCGCCACCCGCGCCGCGCTCGCCCTCGCCGAACTCGGCTACCAGGTCAAGGAGATGCTCGGCGGCTTCGAGTACTGGGTGCGGGAGGGCTTCGCCTACGAGACGTGGGAGGGGCGTGAGCAGCGGGACGCCGACCCGCTGACGGCGCCGGTGGGCGCGGAGGACTGCGGCTGCTGAAGCGCCGCCGCTGGGGGAGCGGGGGCTCGGGCCGTAGGGGATCTGCGGTGTCGCGGCCGCCGGCCGTCGTGGGCTGGTCGCGCAGTTCCCCGCCCCCGGCCGCGGCGCGGTGAGGACGCGGGGGCGGCAAGGCCCGGTCGCCGCGCCGCCCCCGCTCGCTCGTCAGAGGGCCGAGAGTTCGTCCACCAGATCGTCCAGGCCCAGCGAGCCCTGCGAGAGGGCCGCCATGTGCCAGGACTTGAGGTCGAAGGCGTCGCCGTGGCGCTTGCGGGCGTTCTCGCGGCCGAGGAGCCAGGCGCGTTCGCCGAGCTTGTAGCCGATGGCCTGGCCGGGGATCGTGAGGTAGCGGGTCAGCTCGCTCTCCACGAAGTCCGTCGGACGGCTGCTGTGCGCGCCGAAGAACTCCTGCGCCAGCTCCGGCGTCCAGCGCTCGCCCGGGTGGAACGGCGAGTCCGCCGGGATCTCCAGCTCCAGGTGCATGCCGATGTCGACGATGACCCGCGCCGCGCGCATCATCTGCGCGTCCAGATAGCCGAGGCGCTCCTCCGGGTCGGTCAGGAAGCCCAGCTCGTCCATCAGCCGCTCGGCGTACAGCGCCCAGCCCTCGGCGTTGGCGCTGACCCCGCCGATGGTGGCCTGGTAGCGGGAGAGGTTCTTGGCGACGTACGTCCACTGCGCGAGCTGGAGGTGGTGGCCCGGCACGCCCTCGTGGTACCAGGTGGAGACCAGGTCGTACACCGGGAACCGGGTCTGCCCCATCGTCGGCAGCCAGGTGCGGCCCGGCCGGGAGAAGTCCTCCGACGGCTGGGTGTAGTACGGGGCGGCCGCGCTGCCGGGCGGCGCGATGCAGGACTCCACCTTCCGTACCGGCTCGGCGAGTTCGAAGTGCGTGCCGTCCAGCGCCTCGATCGCCCGGTCCATCACGCCCTGCAGCCACTCGCGGACCTCGTCGACGCCCTCGATGTGCCGGCCGTGCTCGTCTAGGTGGGCGAGCGCCACCCACGGCGTCTCGGCGCCGGGGAGGATCTTCTCGGCCTCCTTCTTCATCTCGCCGAGCAGCCGG
Source organism: Streptomyces sp. enrichment culture (assembly GCF_964272895.1). Lineage (GTDB taxonomy): Bacteria > Actinomycetota > Actinomycetes > Streptomycetales > Streptomycetaceae > Streptomyces. Next base: position 1,090,014 of record NZ_OZ186832.1, on the reverse strand, counting down.
TGGTACTCGGACCAGCCGTAGGCGTACGCCTCGTCCAGGTCGAGGTCGGTGCCGTTGTAGTAGCGGGACCAGCGGGCGTAGCGTTCGCGGCCCACCGTGTTCGGCGCGCCCTCGATCGCCGGGACGTACACCTGCCGCATCCACTCCCGCAGTTCCACCACGGCGGCCGTCGCACCGCGCGCGGCCTCGTCCAGCTCGGCGCGCAGCGCCTCGGGGCCGGCCGAGACGAAGTCCTCGAACCAGCCGCGGCCCTCGCCGTCGGTGTCCGTCCACTCGCCGAGCTGCTCCACGAACGTGGCCGTCGGCCGCGGACCCGCGTACAGCTTGCGCTCCAGGCCCAGCGTCAGCGACTCCCGGTAGCCCGCCAGCGCCCCCGGTACCGCGCGCAGCCGCTCGGCGATCGCCGCCCAGTCCTCGTCGGTCTCCGTCGGCGTGACGGTGAAGATCTCGCGCACCGAGTGGGCGGGCGTGGCCATGTTGCCGACCGCCCGCAGCCCCTCGTCGGCCTCGTGCACGGCGAGCTCGGCGGTCAGCCGCTCCCGCAGCAGCCGTGCGCAGCGCCGCTCGATGTCACTGTCCGCGCCGGGCTGCCGCTCCGCCTCGTCGAGCCGCGCGAGCGTGGCCCGCTGGAGCGCCGCGAGCGCTTCCTGGCCCGCGGGCGAGAGGTCGGGCAGACGGCTCGAACTCTCCTTCACACCGAGGTACGTACCGGTGACCGGATCGAGGGCGACGAGGTCGTCGACATAGGCGTCGGCGACCTCACGGGGCAGCGGGGTCTTGGTCTGAGACATGCGGCCCATCCTGGTGGAGGGGGACGCCGCCCGTCACCCTGTTTGCGCCGAGGGCGAAGGCGGCAGCAGCGGCCCGCAGTCCCACCGCTGGAAGATCAACCGGGTCTCCACCCGCGCCACCTCCCGCTGTGATGTGAACTCGTCCAGCACCAGCCGCTGCAGATCCGTCATGTCCGCCACGGCCACATGCACCAGATAGTCGTCCGGGCCCGTCAGATGGAACACGGTCAGCGACTCCGGCAGCGCCCGGATCCGCTCCACGAACGGCCCCACCAGCTCCCGCCGGTGCGGTCTGACCTGCACCGACAGCAGCGCCTGGAGCCCGCGGCCCAGCTTGGCCGGATCCAGCCTCAGCTGATGCCCGAGGATCACGCCCGCCCGCCGCAGCCGGGTCACCCGGTCCAGGCAGGTCGACGGGGCGACGCCCACCTGGGCGGCGAGATCGCGGTAGGTCGTCCGTGCGTCGTTCTGCAGCAGGGTCAGCAGCTGAAGATCGACCGGATCCAGTACGACAGATTCGGCCACTCGCCGAACGTAGCACGGTGTTCGATTCCTGTGACCCGGCCGGTGTTCACCCTTTCCGTCCATGGACACCGACATGGACACGCCCAAGGGCCTTGTTGCCGGCCGGCGCCCCGCATCCCGGGCCCTGGCCACCGAGGCCGTGCACGCCGGACGCGACGACCTCGCGCGCCAGGGACTGCACGCCCCGCCGATCGACCTGTCCACCACCTACCCCTCCTACGACAGCCGTGGCGAGGCCGCCCGCATCGACGCCTTCGCCGAAACGGGCGCCGAACCGGACGGCCCGCCCGTCTACGCCCGCCTGGGCAACCCCACCGTCGCCCGGTTCGAGACCGCCCTGGCCCGGCTGGAGGGCACCGAGGCCGCCGTCGCCTTCGCCAGCGGCATGGCCGCCCTCAGCGCGGTCCTGCTGGTACGGGCCTCCATGGGCCTGCGCCACGTCGTCGCCGTACGCCCCCTGTACGGCTGCAGCGACCACCTGCTCACGGCCGGACTCCTCGGCTCCGAGGTCACCTGGACCGACCCGGCCGGCATCGCCGACGCGCTGCGCCCCGACACCGGTCTCGTCATGGTCGAGTCCCCGGCCAACCCGACCCTCGCCGAGGTCGACCTCAAGGCCGTCGCCCACGCCTGCGGCTCGGTCCCGCTGCTCGCCGACAACACCTTCGCCACACCGGTCCTCCAGCGGCCCGCCGAGCACGGCGCCCGTCTGGTGCTGCACAGCGCCACCAAGTACCTCGGCGGCCACGGCGACGTCATGGCCGGCGTGGTCGCCTGCGACGAGGAGTTCGCCGGGCGGCTGCGGCAGGTGCGGTTCGCCACCGGCGGTGTGCTGCACCCGCTGGCCGGCTACCTCCTGCTGCGCGGCCTGTCCACCCTGCCGGTGCGGGTGCGCGCCGCCTCCGACAACGCCGCCGAACTCGCCCGCCGCCTCGCCGCCGACCCGCGCGTCGCCCGTGTCCACTACCCGCGCATCGGCGGCGCGATGGTCGCCTTCGAGGTGCACGGCGACCCGCACGAGGTGATCGCGAACGTCCGTCTGATCACTCCGGCGGTCAGCCTCGGCAGCGTCGACACCCTCATCCAGCACCCCGCCTCCATCAGCCACCGCATCGTCGACGCCGACGACCGCCGCGGCGCCGGCGTCTCCGACCGCCTGCTGCGGATGTCGGTGGGCCTGGAGGACGTCGACGACCTGTGGGCCGACCTGGACCGGGCGCTCGGCGAGCCGACGACGACGCGGACCGGGGCGGCACGCGAGACGGTGGCCGGCGTCTGAGCCGGCGCCGGTGCCGGTGCCGGTGTCGGCGCCTGAGCCGACGGCCCGGCAAGGTCTGCCCGGCAAGGTCTGAGGCCACGTAACGCCTCAAGCCGCCCGGCACCGGCCCAAGCCAGGCAGAACCTCAGGCCAGGCAGTGCCACAAGCAACCAGGCAGCGCCTCAAGCAGCCCGGCAGCGCCTCACGCCCGGTAAGTCCTCAGGCAGGCAATGCCTAAAGTCCGGCAACGCCTCAAGGGGTGCGGGGAACCGCGTGACGAGCCGCAGCGAAACCCGCGGCCGCCCCGCGCCCCCCGCCCCTACGGCGCCTCGTCCCTGAACTCGCCCCCACCCGACAGCTGCCGAGCCGCCTCCACGGCACTTCCCGGCGCACCCAGCGGAGCGAGCCGCGCGGTGATCACCAGCGTGCCCTCCTCGATCTGGTAGTCCAGCGGCAGGCCCAGGCCCCGCATCGCCGCGACCATCCCGGTGTTCGCGGCCTTCGTCACCGCGTACACGCTGTCGCAGCCCGCCTCGGCCGCCATGGCGACCAGCCGCCCGAGCAGTTCCCGGCCGATGCCCCGCCGCTGCCAGGTGTCCTCGACGAGCAGCGCGATCTCCGTCTCGTCCCCGTCCCACAGCAGATGCCCGAGCCCCACGATCCGCCCCGACGCCGTCCGCGCGGCGATCGTCCGGCCGAACCGCGGGCTGAGCAGGTGGTTCAGATACCGGTCGGCATCCTTGACCGGCCCGTGGTACCGCATGCTCAACGTCTGTGAAGAGCACCGCTCGTGCATCTCCTTCGCCGCGGCGAGGTCCGCCGTGTCCGCCCGGCGCACCGTGATGGGGTTGCCCTCCGGCAGCATCAGCACGTCCTGGCCGCGCGGCACCCGCGGCCCGAGCCGCGCGTCCAGCTCCACGAGCGCCCGCGCCCGCGCGAACTCCGTCGGTGTGAACGGCAGATACGGCCGCTCCACGGTGATCACGCCACCCTCCGGTGCCCGCAGACGCATCACCGTGTCCTCCAGCGCGCCCTCCACCGGACCACCGTCCGTCCGGCCCGCGTCCCCGGCGCCGACCGGCGCGGCCGGCAGCGAACGGATGGTGCACCGGCCGAGCAACTGCCGCAGGGCCAGCGGCAGCTCGGCCGTGTCCAGGGCCGTGCGGGTGGCCAGCCCCAGCACCCGGGTGGGAGCGTCGACCAGGTCGTGGGCGTCGGCCCGTTCGATCCAGGTGTGGGCCCCGCCCGCCCCTGCCACCAGGCGGGTGATCTCCGACGCGGTGACCCCGCCGGGGGAGCGCAGCAGGAACTCGTCCACCGTCTCCTCACCCAGCGGGTGCGTCTGCAGCGTGAGGATGTCCACCCGCCGCTCCGCCAGTGCCGTGCACAGCGCGGCCAGCGAACCGGGCGCGTCCTTCACCGTCGTCCGCATCCGCCACAGCGCGCTCTCCCCGGCCGCCCCCTCGGCGGACGGCCCCTGCCCGGCCGCACCCTGCGCGGAGTGCGGCCGGGCACCGGTATCACTCGTCGGAGGCGCGTGCCCGTGGCGCCGTGCCCACCAGGTGTGGAACGCCGCCGTGGCCATCAGCACCACCGCCGAGACCACCAGCAGCTCGGGGCCGTCGGGGCCGTGCCCGATCAGGTTCGCCACGGCGTCGGCCACCGCGACGGCCGTGAACAGGGCGGCGAGTTCGACCACGTCCCGGCGCCAGTGGTGGACGGGGCGGCCGTGCCGCGCCCGCGTCACATCAGACATGTTTCGCTTCATACAGACACTGTGGAGGAAAGGTGTTGCGTGATCACGAACGCTTTGTGTCCGATGGGTTAAGGACGCTTCTGCGCCTTTTATTGCTCTTTTGACGATTGCGTGGTCCACATCTGACCCTTGTGTTGTCCCCTCCTGAAGGACATGCCGACTACGTCATGCCGCCGCCTCCCCGGTGAGCGCCCGGTGCAGCCGACGCGCCTCGGCGACCAGGCGGGACGAGCCCCGTCGCGCCACCGTCCGCTCCAGATACGGCAGTTCCCCTTGCGCCCCGGACCGCTCGGCACAGGCGGCGGCCACGGCCAGCAGGTCCCCGAGCCCCCGCTGGGGTCTCGCCCCGTCGGCGGCGGCCAGGTCGGCGAGCAGCACCGGCAGGGTGTGCCGCAGGACGCCCCACAGCGTGGAGTTCGCCCCGGTGGCCGCGGCCGTACGCGCCGACTCGGCGAGCCGCAGCGGCTTCACCGCACCGCTGCGGACCAGCCGGCCCAGGGCCGCGCCCAGCCGCTCCGGCACCAGCTGCCCGCGCGCGGTCAGCGTCAGCAGCGCGTCCACCGCGGCGAGCCGGTCCTCGGCATGCCGGGCCCCGAGCCCGTACGCGATCCCGAGGTGCACGGCGGGCCCCGCCTCCCCGCCGGACTCGGCGATCAGGGGCAGTAGCCGCCCGGCCCCGCGGCTGTCCTCGACGGCGAGCGCCGCGAGGTCCCACAGGAACCGTGCCGCCACCGCCTCACGCCGCTCCGGCAGCAGGGCGAGCCAGTGCGGGCGTATCTCCTCGCTCCAGTGGTGGCAGTACCGATGGGCCATGGAGACGCTCACCGGATCGCCGAGCGAGCGCGGGGCGGCGGGCAAGTCCGCGGGCACGTCGTCGACTTCGCCGATCTCCACCAGGATCAGGGCTCCCTCGCGCCGGGTGTGTCCCGCGGGCTCCGCGGGAGGCGAGGTCAGCCGGCGTGCGAGCCGCGCGCCCTCCGCCGTGCCCAGGGCCAGGGCCCGCTCGGCGGCGTGCTCGGCCGTGGCGCGGTCCGCGCGCCGCACCCGCAGCAGGGCCTGGGCGAAGTCCTGCTCGGCCGGCCGTGCTCCCAGGCGGTGGTAAGCGACCAGCCGGTCCACCAGGACCTCGGGTTCCAGCAGGCCCGTGCTCCAGGTCGGCGTGGACAGCAGGAACGGCAGCGGGTCGGTGCGCAGCCGGTGGGCCACCTCCCACAGACGGGCGTCGAAGGCGCGGGCCAGGGGCGCGTGGACGCAGTCCTCGGCGTGGCCGCGCGTCGCGTCGGCCGCGGCCGCGCGCAGAGCCGGGGTGTGCACGGTGCCGTGGAGCGTGGCCAGGAGCAGGTCGAACGCCTCGGCGGCGGTGGACAGGACGCGGTGCTCGGGCCCGAAGTGGTCCGCCGGACGGATCCCGTACACGGGGGGCGCGGCAGCCCACCAGCGGCGGTCGACGACCGGGGCCAGCGCCTCCACGAGCCCCTTCCGGTCGCGGTGGGCATGCCGGACCAGACCGTCCAGGGCCCGCTCGAACGACGGCACGTCGCCGCCCGACAGCATCACCGCGCCGATCTCCTCGGCGAGTTCCGCGGCGGACTCGGGAGGCGGCGCGAGCCGCACCGGCTCGGGCACCGGCGGGAGGACCTCCTCGTGCACCACCGGCTCCCCGAGGCAGGGCCCGAGGCCCAGCGTGCGGGCCGCCCGCTCGCGCAAGGAGGGGATCAACTGCTCGGCGGACAGCGCCAGCTCACCCCGGAGCGCGGGCGAGTCCAGCTTCGCCAGATGCCGCTCCACGAGCTTCAGCGCCCGCTCCTGCACCTCCGCGTCCGCATGCCCGAACGCCTGCGCGGCGGCCGGCAGCAGCTCCGGAGCACCACCCGGCGACCGCAGCAGCACCTTGCCCAGCAGGACGAGCTGGGAGCGCACCAGCTTCTTCTCCGGGCGGAACAACACCGCCGCCGACATGTCGGCCAGCCGGCGCGTGGTGAGGTCGCCGTCCAGGGCGAGCGCGGCCAGCACGCTCTGGGCGTGCGCGGCCACCGGGGACACCGCGTCCGACGCCAGCGCCAGCCAGTCGGCCACCCGTGACCGCTCCTCGGCGCGGGTCAGGGCGAGGGCGTCCAGCAGGCGCAGGAACACCCGCTGATCGGCGGCGGAACCGCCGCGCAGCAGCCGGGCCACGCAGGCGTCCACCAGCGTCCCGCGGTCCAGCGTCCCCTCGTCGGCGAGCCGGGCCAGGGCGCCGGTCCAGCTGTCCGGACCGTCGTCGTGCGGCCATTCCAGGCGGCTGCCGACCTCGTCCGTCTCCATCAGCGCGGCCACCAGCGGCACCAGATGCGGGTCGCGGCGCAGCCGGTCCAGCTTGGTGCCGCCGTGCCGCCACCCCTGGTCGATGTGGTCGAGCCAGCCGCGCACATAGGCGTCGGTCACCGGGACCGGGCAGCCGGCCAGCCGTACCAGCCCGGCCATCAGCTCATAGGGCACCCGGGCGGTGACCGGCCGCCGGGCCAGCCGGTGCGCCACGTCCGCGAGCCACCGCGGGTCCCGGTCGCCGAGCAGATGCAGCAGCAGCCGGGGAGACGCCTGCGCCCAGCGCAGATCGGTCGCCGCGAGCCAGTTCGCCACCCCCGCGGCGCCCGTCTGGCACGCCGCTCCGGCCGCGTGCAGCGCGGGCAGGGCACGACGGCTCTCCGCGGTCCACCGCGCCGTCCGCAGCTCCTTGCGCAGCGCCTTCAACTCCGGGAGACACGCCCGCCGTTCGGCGTCCGTCATCCCGTCCAGCAGACTCACGACCTCGGAGGTACGCCCCGCCCGCACGGCATCCAGAAGACCGACCGGCTCATCAGCGCGCGTCCCCTCGCCCCGCATCGCTTCCGTCACCGTGTTCATCGCACACCCCCGTCGTATCCCGTCCCCGGCGTCCTCCCGGCGCCGCCGCGCCGTGCCATCCGTACCGCCAGCGCGTGCTTGCACGGCCCGCGCCCGCCTCGATATCTCGCCCACCACAGGCAGCTGCAGCTGAGCACCCCCGCCGCTTCACGCACCCGGTGCACATGACCGTCCTCGGCGGTGACCGTCGCCAGCACCCCGTCGACAGCCACCGCGCCCGCCTCAAGCAGGGAGCGCGCCGACCGCAGCCGCGGGTTGTGCCGCTCGACGCGCTCGGCGTCGTAGGGCAGCTCCCGGTGGAAGTAGGCGGCCTCCGCCGCGTCGTACCCCACGCGCCCCGATGTGCCGAGCCGCACCAGCGCCGCCCGCACCCGCTCCGCCGGAAGCCCGGAGTCGGCCGCCAGCTCGGCGACGTCCACGCGTGGCTCCCAGGCCAGCAGCACGGAGATCAGCTCCGCGTCGCCCACGGCCTCGTCGGTGGCGAGCGCCTCCAGCACACCGCCCTCGCCGGAGAACCCGCGCGAGGCGTCGGGCGACAGCGTCAGGGTCAGCCGCATGCCGGGCAGCACGACCTCCCAGGCGGTCGCCGTGGCGGCGTGCGCGGCGCCCGTCGGGCCGTACACCCGCAGGGCCGTCGCGAACCGCAGTACGCGCTGCAGCGCCACCAGCCGCTCCGGGCCCGGCAGACACACCGCGCCCGGTACCGGACGTGTCGTGGGCCGGAGAATCCTGCCCATGGGCACCACCCAGCGCGTGGTCGACGCCCCTCCGCGCGCGGAGGAGGCCGTGCGCGGCAGTGACCGCAGGAACCGCACCGCCTCGGCGGCGGGCAGTTCGGCCCGCTGCTCGAACCCCGCCGCGACGACCTGGGCCTCGGCGAAGCCGCGCAGCCATCGGTCGGGCAGCGGCACCTTCTTCTCCACGACCGGACCGCCGAGCGTGGTCACCGCCAACTCCTCGGGGCCCACACGCAGGTGCAGCGGATCGTCCGAGCCCAGCCGCGACAGCGCCTCGCGCAAGGGGTTGTTGACGTCCACGTTCGTGGTGCCGTGCCCCACCGCGCCGCCGTCCAGGCCCGGCGCCAGCACATCGAGCCGGGCGTACACGCCGCCGCAGCCGGAGAACGACTCGAAGCGCAGCCGGTCGCCGTTGCCCGTGACGACCGGGTCCAGGGACGCCGGGCGCTGCGGCTGGTAGTAGCGCGCGGCCGCCACGTCGGCCACGGCCAGCAGCGCGGCGGACGCGGCCTGAGGGGACGTCAGGAACCCGGAGAAGAACCGCGGATGGTCCTCGGCACCTCCCGGCGTCGCCCCGCGGGAGGTCTCCAGCCCCAGCCGCCGCCCGTCCGCCGATGATTCCAGCACGGAGGGTCGCCGATAGGTCACGGCCTGCAAGGATCGCGTCATGGGAAAACCGTAGAGGCGACCACTGACAATCCGTCCGACCTGCGAAAACGCCCTCATCGAGGGGCGGTTGACGGACTGCGGGGACGGTCGGCCGACGGGCTCCGGGGACGGTCGGCCGGCGGACTCCGGGAGCGGTCGACCGACGGACTTCGGCAGCGGTCGGCCGACGGGCGACGGGAGCGGTCGCGCACGTGCCCCGCACCGGGAGATGACGCCGGTGCGGGACACGTGCCGACGAGAGTACGGCAGTTACTGGCCCACTCGGCCCGGTTGGAGCGTCTTCGTGAACAACACGCCGCCGTCCCGCTCCCGCTCCCGCAGCCGCACCGTCAGCCCCGCGGTGTCGCCGTCGATGTCGACCTCGCCGAAGAACTGGTAGCCGCCCGCCGGAGAGACGTTGGCGACGCCCGGCCCGGCCGTGCGCCTTCACGAAGACGCGTTCGGGGCCGGACGTGCCGTCGAGGGCACCGGGCCCCGCCCCGGCCCTGGTGGCGCCGCAGCGGCTCTGGGTTCCGGCGTGCACCCGGCCGGCGCCGAGCGGAGCCTCGCCCTGCCGTCAGCGGCTGCCGTCGAGGATGACGCGGGCGACGAGAGCGGGGTCGTCGTTCATCGGCACATGGCCGCAGCCGGGCAGCCGCACCAGCCGGGCCTTGGGGATGATGCCCTTGGCGCGCACGCCCTGCCGGCGCAGCAGGAGCCGGTCCTTGGTGCCCCAGGCCACGGTGACCGGTATGCCGGGGACGTCGTCGGTGAACTGCACGGTGGTGCCCGCGCGGAGGGTCTCGGTGAAGCCCGTGGCGCGGGCGAGGGCCAGGGTCTCGGCGACCACGGCCTCGGGTGAACGGCGGCCGGGACGGGCGTAGATCGTGCTCGTCAGGACGGTCCGCCCGGCAGCCGTCCGGGACAGCCGCTCGACCAGGGGCGGCGGCAGCCGCCGCGCGCTCTGCCACATGGCGAGGAGGACGCCGAACGCGTAGCGCCGCTCGGCCTGCGTCCAGAAGCCGGCCGGCGACAGGGCGGTGACCGACCGGACGAGTTTCTCCCGGCCGAGTTCCAGGGCCAGCAGCCCGCCGAGGGAGTTGCCCGCGACATGGGGCCGGTCGACGTCCAGCGCCTCGCACAGGGCGGCGAGCGCGGTGGTCATCGTGGACAGGTCGTGGGCGAGTCCGTCCGGCAGGGAAGGGGACGCGCCGAACCCCGGCAGATCCACGGCGATCACGTCCCGCTCGGCGGCCAGGATGTCGATGACCGGCTCCCACGCCTGCCAGTGGTGGCCGATTCCGTGCAGCAGCAGCAACGGTTCGCCGCTGCCCACGCGCGCGTAGGAGAGGGTCACGGACCGCCGGCCCCGGGGCGAGGGGACTTTCAAGGTGACGGTGGCGGACAAGGGCAGCTCCTTTGCCGGGGGACACACCTCTTGCTTCTTGGTGGACAGCTTGTCAGCAATTGCTACCGGTGGGTAGTCCCCGGTTCGCGGTCACCAGCCCCCTCGCCGTGGCGGGGGTTTCGGCTTCACGTCATCCGTGCGGCCCCGTGCGAACGCCCTGTGAACGCTCGGCCGCGTCCGCCCCCGCCGACTGCCCAGGGTGTCGAGGATTGGTCTTGACCAAGGGTGGGGGGCGTCCTATGGTCGCTGATAAGTGCAACAACCTTTAATAAACAAAGGCGCTAAAAGGCCGCCGGATCACGGCGATTGCGGAGGACAGGGTGGGGACCACGCAGCTGGAATCGGTGCCGGAACCGAAGTACTGGCACCTCAAGACCGTGCTCAGTGAGGCACTGGACTCCGAGTTCTCGGTGGGCGAGATCCTGCCCAACGAACGTGATCTCGCGGCCCGCTTCGGTGTCGCCCGCGCCACGCTCCGCCAGGCGCTGGAGCAGCTGGAGCTGGAAGGCCGGCTGCAGCGCCGCCGCGGTGTCGGTACGACCGTCGCCCCGCCCCGCGTGGGCGTCGACGTCGGCAGCGAACCCCACGCCTGGCCCGGCGCGTCCGGGGACGTCTGGCAGGCGGTCGACTGCGTCCTGGAGGTCCCGCCCGCGCGCGTCGCCGCCGCCCTGGAGACCGCGCCCGACGAGGCCGTCCACACGGTGCGCCGCATCCGTACGACCCACGGCCAGCCCGTCGCCGCCGAGCTGCTGCACATCCCGCGGGCCTCGGTGCCGGACCTGTCCGGCATAGACGCCCCCTCGGGCGCGGCACGCGCGCGTGCGGTGCTGCGCGAACTGCAGCGCCTGGAGCTGGAGGGCCACGAAAGCGCCGTCGAGCTGGGCTCGGCCCGCGCGGACGACGCCAAGGAACTGGACCGGCTGCCCGGTGCGCCCGTCCTCGTCGTCACCACCCGGTTCCTCGCCGAGGGCCGCACCGCCGCGCTGTCCGTCGCCACCTACCGCGCGGACACCTGCCGGCTCACCTTCGGCGACTCCGGCGGGGTGGAGATCCACCAGGACCCGCAGCGCCAGGCGTCCTGAGCACCCGCTGAACCGGCCTCCCCCCAGGGGCCGGTTCAGCGGCGGGCCGTCACCGTGCCCTCCACCGCGAACAACTGCTCCTCCACATGGTCGAGCGCGAGCCGGACCGCGCCCGTGGCCACCGCCGCCTCGCCGAGCAGCGACAGCGCCACCCGCGGCGGCCGCAGACAGTAGCGCGCCAGCTCCCGCCGCAACGGTTCGAGTACGTCGTCCAGACCCGCCGCCCAGCCCCCGATCACCACCAGCTCGGGGTCCAGGGCCAGCACCAGCGCGGCCACGTCGTGCACCAGCCGCTGGATGAACCGGTCGACGGCCGCGCGGGCCTCGTCGTCGCCCTTGCGGGCCCGCGCGAAGACGTCGGCGACCGCCTGCTCGTCCAGCGGGTGCAGCGGCTGGTCCGTCGTGGACAGCAGCGTCTCCGGGGTCACCTCGCGCCCCAGCAGATGCAGCGCGCCGATCTCCCCGGCCGCCCCGCCGTACCCGCGGTGCAGCCGCCCGCCGATCAGCGAACCCGCGCCGGGGCTCAGCCCGGCCAGCACGAACACCACGTCGTCGGACTCGGTCGCCGAACCCTTCCAGTGCTCGGCGACCGCCGCAGCGTTGGCGTCGTTCTCCACCAGCACCGGGCACTTGAACGACCGGCTCAGCCGCTCGCCCAGCCGCAGCCCCGTCCATCCGGGCAGCGCGGTGCCCAGCCGCACCGTGCCGTCGGCCTCCACGATGCCGGGCGTACCCACGCCCACCGCCCGCAGCGAGGCCCGTGAGACACCGGCCCGGCGCAGCAGTTCGGCCACCGCGCCGCGCAGCCGCTCCAGCCGCTCGTCGGCGTCGAGGGTCTCGTCGACCTCCTTGGCCTGGGCGCCCAGCACCCGGCCGTCCAGGTCGGCGAGGAGCGCGGCGACCCGATGGGCGCCGATCTCCAGACCCAGCAGATGACCCGCCTCGGCCCGGAACCGGAAGCGCCGCGCGGGCCGGCCCTGGCGCCGGGCGGCGCCCTCCTCGGCCGCCTTCTCGACGACCAGACCGGCCTCGATCAGCCCTTCCACGACGCCCTCCACCGTCGGCCGGGACAGCCCGGTGACGCGCGTGATCTCCGTCAGCGTCGCGCAGTCCGTGGCACGCAGCGCGTGCAGCACCACCGCGGAATTGATCCTTCGCAGCAGCGAGGGATCCCCGCCGGTCAGCCGCCCCACCGTCCGTCCTCCCAGCTCGAGCGCGTGATGGCCGGATCGTACTCGGCGCGACGAGGACCGGCGAGTGCCGGAACCGCCCGCTCCGCCCCGAGGCCGCTGCACGGGCCGACCGAGCCCGCGGCGACGGCCGACCGGGCCTCCGGCCGGGGGCCAGCAGGACCACGCTTTGCCATCCGGCACGGGCACGCTCCGCAGGCGTCCAGGACCGCGCTCTGCCATCCGGCACGGACACACCCCACGGGGCGGCAAGGACCACGCTCCGCCATGCGGCACGAGCACACTCCCCGGCCGGCCAGGACCGTGTTCCGCCGTCCGGCACAGGCACGCCCCGCGGGCGGCCAGTACCGCGCTCTGCCGTCCGGCATGGACACGCCCCGCGGGCGGCCAGTACCCCTTTCCGCCACCCGGCACGGACACGCCCCACGGGCGGCAAGCACCACGTTCCCCCGTCCGGCACGGGCCACGCCCTGCGGGCGGCCGGCACAGCCTCCCTCCCTTCCACACGAGCCGTCCGCCCAGCCCTCTCCGCAACCCCGCTCACTCACCCCGTTCACACGCCCCCTCACCCCCTGCCGCTCACCCCGGCGACACGAACCCCGACTCGTACGCGACGATCACCGCCTGTGTCCGATCCCGCGCCCCGAGCTTCGCCAATACGGCGCTGACGTGCGACTTCACGGTCTCCGTGCCCACCGTCAGCCGGGCCGCGATCTCCGCGTTCGACAGCCCGCGCGTCATCAGCCGCAGCACCTCCGCCTCACGCTCGGTGAGCCGGGCCCGCTCCAGGGCGGCGCGGGCCTCGGAATTGCCGCCCCCGCCCGCTCCACCGTCCCCGTACTCCGCCGCCAACTGCCGCACCGACGCCGGGAACAGCAGCGACTCGCCCTCCGCGACCAGCCGCACGGCGTGCACGATCTCCGCCGGCCGGGCCCGCTTCAGCAGGAACCCGTCGGCTCCGGCGCGCAGCGCGTCGTACACGTACTCGTCGTTCTCGAACGTCGTCACCACCAGGATCTTCGGCGGATCCGGCACCGTCCGCAGCACCGCGCGCGTGGCCTCGATGCCGTCCAGAAGGGGCATCCGCACGTCCATCGCGACCACGTCCGGCCGCAGTTGCCGCACCAGCGGGATCACCGCGGCCCCGTCGGCGGCCTCGCCCACCACCTCGATGTCGGGCTGAGCGTCGAGAACGGCCCGCAGACCGGCTCGGACCAGCGGTTCGTCGTCGACGAGGAGTACGGTGACGGGCATCCGGACAGGTTAGTCGAGCCCGTACGGCCGTCACTCCAGCGGTGGTTCCGCCCGCACCGCCGACCCCCTCGTCGAGCCCCTGCGGCCGTCAGGCCAGCGGCAGTTCCACCCGTACCCGCCAGTCCCCCTCGTCCGGCCCGGTGCGGGCCCGGCCGCCCAGCAGGGCCGCCCGCTCACGTATGCCGCGCAGGCCGCTGCCCCGCCCGCCGGACGGCGTCGGCGCGGCCGCCGCGGGCAGTGCGTTGCGCACATCCAGCACGAGCGTGCCGTCCGAGACCGCCACCCGCACGCCCACCGGTACGGTCCCCGCGTGCCGCAGCACATTCGTCAGGGCCTCCTGAAGGATCCGGTACCCCTCGCGCGAGACGGGCCCCGGCACCGTCTCCACCGGACCGCTCACCTCGGCGTCCACCTTCGCCCCGGAGGCCCGCGCGGACTCCAGCAGCCGGTCGGCGTCGGCCAGCGTGGGTCTGCTGCTCACCGGCCGCTCCGACTCGCGCAGCACACCCAGCACCCGGTCCAGATCCTCCAGCGCGGCCCGCCCGGTCTCCTCGATCGCGGCCAGGGCGCGGTCGGTGAACTCCGGGTCGCCCGCGGTCCGTGCCGCGCCCGCCTGGATCACGGCCACCGTCAGCGCGTGCCCGATGGAGTCGTGCAGCTCGCGCGCGATGCGGTTGCGCTCCAGCAGCTGCTCGGTGCGCTCCTCCAGGGCGGCCAGCCGCTCGGCGGGGGAGGGGCCGAGCAACCGCGCGGCCAGGCGGGTGATCAGCTCGCCGGAGAATACGACCACCACGGCCAGCAGGACCAGCGGCAGCGGCGCCAGCGCGACGTACCACCAGTGGTGCCCGGTGATCTGCAGCACGGCGCCCTCGTCGAGACCACCGCCGCCCAGCCGCAGTCCCGCCCGCACCAGCATCTCGGTGGTGACGGGCAGTTGCACGGTCAGCATGCCGACGAGGAAACCCAGCGCCAGCCGCGCCTCCAGCCACAGGACCGTGCGCCCCCGGTCACCCCACGTCCGGGACGGCGCCGTGACGATCTCCGGCCCGTCCCCGCCCTGCCGCTGCCCCAGCAACAGCAGCCGGGCCTGCAGTCCCTCCACCGTGCGCATGCCCGGCACCAGACCGGCGAGGGCGAGCAGGACCGCGGACAGCCACCAATGCCTGTCGTCCAGGTACATCCACATGGCGGGCCACACGACGGCCATGAACAGATGCAGCCATCGGGTGTACGTCACGGCCCGGGCGAACGGGCGCAGCAGGCGGATCACTTGTCCATCCTCGCAGCCGGCACCGACAACGCCCTCCCCCGTCCGGGGGAGACGGACTCCTCCCGCGGGGGAGGCCGCCGAACCGCCCCACCGGCCACGATGACGCCATGACCAGCATCGACGTCCAAGACCTCACCAAGGAGTACGGCAGCCGGCGGGCCGTGGACGCCCTGACCTTCGGCGTGCGGCCCGGCCGGGTGACCGGCTTCCTCGGCCCCAACGGCGCGGGGAAGTCCACCACCATGCGGCTCGTGCTCGGCCTCGACCGGCCGACCTCGGGCACCGCCACCGTCGGCGGCCGTGCCTACGCCGATCTCGACGAACCCCTGCGCCAGGTGGGCGCGTTGCTCGACGCCCAGGCGGCCCACGGCTCCCGCACGGCCCGTGACCACCTGCGCGTCCTCGCCGCGAGCAACCGCATTCCCGTCCGGCGGGTGGACGAGGTGCTGGCGGAGACCGGGCTTGAGTCCGTCGCACGGCGCCGGGTGCGGACCTACTCGCTGGGCATGCGTCAGCGCCTGGGCATCGCGGCCGCGCTGCTGGGCGATCCGCCGGTGGTGATGCTGGACGAGCCGTCCAACGGCCTCGACGCCGAGGGCATCATCTGGATCCGCGGCCTGCTGCGCCGGCTCGCCGCCGAGGGCCGTACCGTCCTGGTCTCCAGCCATCTGATGAACGAGACCGCCGAGTTCGCCGACCACCTCGTGGTCCTCGGGCGCGGGCGGCTGCTCGCCGACCTGCCGATGCGGGAGTTCATCGACGCGCGCGTGCAGCCACGGGTACGGGTGCGCACCACGGACGGCGAGGCCCTGCGGGACCTCCTCGCCCGGCACGGCCACACCGCCGAACCCGGCGACGACGGAGCCTGGACCGTGCCCCACGCGCACGTGGCCGACATCGGCAGGCTCGCGTCCGAGGCGGGCGTCCCGCTCCTCGAACTCACCGCGCTGGAGGGCACGCTGGAACAGGCATACCTCGACCTGACCGCGTCCGAGACCGAGTACACCGCACAGCTTCAAGGGGCCTGACCATGCCGTTCGCACCGATCCTGCACGCCGAGCTGCTGAAGATCGGCACCCTGCGCTCCCTCTACGGCGCGCTGCTCGCCCTGCTCGCCGTCTCCACGGCGTTCTCGGCGATCGCCGGGGGCGACGGGGCCTCCGATCCCGAGTCCGACGTGCTGTTCACCGCCTTCTCGGGGGTGCTGCCCGGCCAGATAGCCGTCATCGCCTTCGGCGCGCTCACCATGTCGGCGGAGTTCCACTCGGGCGCCCTGCGCCTGTCCCTGGCGGCGGTGCCGCGGCGGGGCCGGTGGTTCGCGGCCAAGGCGCTGGCCGTGGGCGTACCGGCGTTCCTGGTGGGCCTGGTGACCGCGGCCGCCTCCCTCGGGGCGGCCCGTGCCTCGATGGGCGCGGCGGCTGACGGACTGACCACCGGTCAGCAACTGCGCGCGGTCCTCGGCTGCGGGATCTACCTCGGGCTGATGGCACTGCTCGCCACCGGGCTCGCGGCGCTGCTGCGCAGCGGTGTCGGCGCGCTGTCGATCATCGTCCCCTTCGTCCTCGTCGTCCCCTTCGTCATCGGCGACGTGGCGGGGAAGGCCACCGACTTCCTGCCGGACAGGGCCGGTCAGGTCGCCCTGCACCAGACCTGGGACGGCACCCTCAGCCCCTGGACCGGTCTCGCCGTGACCGCCGCCTGGGCGGCCGCCGCCCTCGCCGCCGGGGCGTGGAGCGTACGGCGCCGCGACGCCTGACCCGCGGCAGGCCCCGGCCCCCGGCTGACGCCCCGCCAATTGTCAGTGGCGGCGGGTTTACTGGGGGCATGGACATCGCGCGGTACCTGGACACCATCGACCGGCTGTGCTCCCGCCCCTTCCCGGCGGAGCACGGCTGGTCGGACGTGGGACGGGAAGGACCGGGCTACTGGATAGCGGAGTTGGCGGCCGGCGACGGGGACGCCGCGCACCGGTCGCGCACGGCGGAGGACCTGGAGGCGTACCGGGAGGGGCTGGCGCAGCGGCTGGACCAGAGGTGGGGAGCCCAGCCGCCGTGGAGCACGCTGACCCTCCGGGTGCGCATGGAGCGGGGTGAGGAGATACCCGAGCCGTGGGGGAGCGTGGGCGTGATGGTGGACGAGGTGTCCCTGTGGCGCACCGACACCAGCGGACGCTGGGTGGCGCTGGGGGTGGCCACGCGGGGGGAGACGGAGGACGCCCGGCTCCTGGCGATCGTCACGGAGACGGACCCGCCATGAGCCGCCGACCGGCGAAAACCCTCACCGTCGGCCGGACCGCCTCGAAGCGCAGGTCGTGGGAGGGCGCTGGCGACGCCCGTACGAAGCCCCCACGTCGACCTGGTCGCCTGCGGCGCCCGTACGAAGCGTCTCACCGTCGGTCTGGAAGCCGCAGCGCCGTACGGAGCGCCTGGAAGCCGCAGCGCCGTACGGAGCTTCTCGCCGTCGGCCTCGAAGCAGCAGCGCCCGCACGAAGCCGCGCACCGTCGGCCACGAAGCCGCAGCACCCGCACGAGGCCCCTCACCGTCGGCCGCGAAGCCGCGGCGCCCGCACGAAGCCGCTCACCGTGGGCTTGGAAGCCCGCAGCGGCTTACGAAGCCTACGAAGCCCCTCACATCGACCTGCACGCCCGCGGCGCCCCGCAAAAACCCACCGCCACTGCCCCCGCGCAGCCGCCCGACCCCGCCCCAGCCGCCGCCCCCGCTCAAGCCGCCCCCGGCGAGGCGTGGTCAGTCCTCCGCCGCCACCCGCAGGCGGGCGTACTCCTCGGCCATCGTCGCGGTCGTCCAGTGCGCGTTCAGCCCGCTGGGGTTCGGCAGCACCCACACGCGCGTGTCCCCGATCGTCCGCTCCTGCGGCCCGACCCGGGCCCGCGGGTCGTCGAACGCCGCGCGGTACGCGGTGACTCCGACCACCGCCAGCCAACGGGGCTTCAGCCGGGCGACCTTCAGTGCCAGCAGCCGCCCACCCTCGCGGTACTCCTCGGCGGTCAGCTCGTCGGCACGGGCGGTCGCGCGGGCCACCACGTTGGTGATCCCGAGCCCGTACGACAGCAGTTCCTGCTGCTCGGCCGGTTTCAGCAGCCGGGGCGTGAAGCCGGACAGATGCAGCACCGGCCAGAAGCGGTTGCCGGGACGGGCGAAGTGGTGGCCGGTCGCGGCCGTCATCAGGCCGGGGTTGATGCCGCAGAACAGCACATGGAGACCGTCCGCGACGACGTCCGGTACGAGACGGTCGCGGGCGGCCTCCAGTTCCTGCCGGGTGAAGCGGGTCAGAGAATCGCTCCGGGGGTGTAGCCGGCGGCCTCCGGGTGCTGCTTGACGAGCTCCTCGACGCGGCCGACGACCGAGGCGACCTGGTCGGCGGCGGCGCCGGTGAAGGACAGCTTGTCGGCCATCAGGGCGCCCAGCTGCTCACGGTCCAGCGGCAGCCGCTCGTCCGCGGCCAGCTTGTCGAGCAGGTCGTTGCGCTCGGCGCCCTGCTCCCGCATGGCGAGCGCGGTGGCCACGGCGTTCTCCTTGATGGCCTCGTGGGCGATCTCCCGGCCGACCCCGGCCCGCACCGCGCCCATCAGCACCTTGGTGGTGGCGAGGAACGGCAGGTAGCGGTCCAGCTCACGGGCGACGACGGCGGGGAACGCGCCGAACTCGTCCAGCACGGTCAGGAACGTCTCCAGCAGACCGTCCAGCGCGAAGAACGCGTCCGGCAGCGCGACCCGGCGCACCACCGAGCAGGACACATCGCCCTCGTTCCACTGGTCGCCCGCCAGCTCGCCGGTCATCGAGGCGTAGCCGCGCAGGATGACCATGAGGCCGTTGACGCGCTCGCAGGAGCGGGTGTTCATCTTGTGCGGCATCGCGGAGGAGCCGACCTGGCCGGGCTTGAAGCCCTCGGTGACCAGCTCGTGCCCGGCCATCAGCCGGATGGTCTTGGCCAGCGAGGACGGCGCCGCCGCCAGCTGCACCAGGGCGGTGACGACCTCGTAGTCCAGGGAGCGCGGGTAGACCTGGCCGACGGAGGTGAAGGCATGCGAGAAGCCGAGGTGACCGGCGATCCGGTTCTCCAGGTCGGCCAGCTTCGACGCGTCGCCGCCGAGCAGGTCGAGCATGTCCTGGGCGGTGCCGACCGGGCCCTTGATGCCGCGCAGCGGGTAGCGGCCGAGCAACTCCTCCAGGCGGCCGTAGGCGACCAGCAGCTCGTCGGCGGCGGTCGCGAAACGCTTGCCGAGGGTGGTGGCCTGCGCGGCGACGTTGTGGGAGCGGCCGGCCATGACCAGCTCGCCGTACTCGCCGGCCAGCTTGCCGAGGCGGGCCAGGACGGCCACCGTGCGGTCGCGCATCAGCTCCAGCGAGAGGCGGATCTGGAGCTGTTCGACGTTCTCCGTCAGGTCGCGGGACGTCATGCCCTTGTGGACCTGCTCGTGCCCGGCGAGGTCGTTGAACTCCTCGATCCGCGCCTTCACGTCGTGCCGCGTGACCTTCTCGCGCTCGGCGATGGAGGCCAGGTCGACCTGGTCGAGGACACGCTCGTAGTCGGCGATCGCCGCGTCCGGCACCTCGATGCCGAGGTCCTTCTGGGCACGCAGCACGGCGAGCCAGAGCTGACGCTCCAGCTTGACCTTCTGCTCGGGGGACCAGAGCGTGGCGAGCTCGGCGGAGGCGTACCGTCCGGCGAGAACGTTCGGGATGCGGGGCTTGGCGGGCGCTGAAGTCACGTGTCCAGAGTTTACTGGCGATTAGTGCAGGCCAACGCCACGGCCCCGTTCGGCGGAACCTACGAGAGCCCCGTCACCTGCCCTCGCCGGCGCCGACGTCCCCGGGCAGCGGCAGCTCGTACGGCAGCAGCTCGGCGCGCTTGGGCGGACGCCCGTCGCCCGAGGAGCGGCCCGTCAGACGGCGGCCGATCCACGGGAGCAGGTGCTGCCGGGCGAAGCGTACGTCCGCGACCCGCCGCGTGACCCAGCCCGGCGGCAGGGTCGCCGGCGGGGGCACGTGCCACTCGGGGTCCTCCGGCTCGTAGCCCAGCGTCTGCCACACCGCCTCCGCCACCCGGCGATGGCCCTCGGCGGTCAGATGCAGCCGGTCCACGTCCCACAGCCGCGGATCGCCGAGCGCGGGAGCGCCGTACAGGTCGACCACCACCGCGCCGTGCCGGGCGGCGAGGTCGTCGATGCAGGCGAACAGCTCCTCCATGCGCGGGCGGAACCGCTCCAGGACCGGACCCTGGCGGCCCGGACTGCGCATCAGCACCAGCTGCTCGCAGGCCGGCGTCAGCCGCTCCACGGCCTCGGTCAGCAGCGCCTTCACCCGCCCCATGTCGCACTTGGGGCGCAGGGTGTCGTTCAGACCGCCGACCAGGGTGATCACATCGGCGCCCATCGCGGCGGCCGTGCCCACCTGCTCGTCGACGATCTGCCCGATCAGCTTGCCCCGTACGGCGAGGTTGGCGTACCGGAAACCGGGCGTCCGCGCGGCCATCCGCGCCGCGAGAAGGTCCGCCCAGCCGCGGTACGTGCCGTCGGGCAGGAGGTCCGACATGCCCTCGGTGAAGGAGTCGCCGACCGCGACCAGGCTGCTGTGGGTGGGATTCGTCTGCATGGCGTCAGCGATCGTAACCCGCCGACATACCCAGCGGTCGGTCACCCCGGCACATCGACGAGGGCGCCCCGGCAGACTGCCCAGGACGCCCCCGCTCACCCAGCGAGGACATCCGCCCCGCCCCGGCACACGCGCCTACGCCCGCTGCCCGAACAGCTCCCGCAGCACGTCCTCCATCGTCACCAGCCCCGCCAGCCGCCCGTCGTCGCCGAGCGCCGCCGCCAGGTGCGTACGGCTGCCCCGCATCGCGGTGAGCACGTCGTCCAGCGGAGTGGTCTCCCGTACGCGCGCGATGGGCCGCATGTCGCGGAGCCGGAAGGCGACGTCCCGCGGGGAGGCGTCCAGGGCGTCCTTGACGTGGAGGTAGCCGACGATCCGGCGCCCCTCGTCCACCACCGGGAACCGGGAGAACCCGGACTCGGCGGACAGCCGCTCCAGCTCCTCCGGAGTGACACCCACGCGCGCGTAGACGACACGTTCCAGTGGCAGTACGACGTCCCGCACCGGCCTGCGCCCCAGTTCGAGCGCGTCGTTCAGCCGCTCCCGCGTGCGCGCGTCGATCAGCTCCGCCTCACCGGAGTCCCGCACCAGACGGGCCAGCTCGGCGTCCGAGAAGGTCGCCGTGACCTCGTCCTTGGTCTCGATCCGCATCAGCTTGAGCAGGGCGTTGGCGAAGGCGTTGATCGTGAAGATCACCGGCCGCAGCGCCCGGGCCAGCGTCACCAGCGGCGGGCCCAGCAGCAGCGCGCTGCGCACCGGCTCGGCCAGCGCGATGTTCTTCGGCACCATCTCGCCGAGCAGCATGTGGAGATACGTGGCCAGGGTCAGCGCGATGACGAACGACACCGCGTGTCCCGCGCCGCTCGGCACACCGGCCGCGTGGAACGCCGGTTCCAGCAGATGCGCGATCGCCGGTTCGGCCACCACACCGAGCACCAGAGTGCACAGGGTGATGCCGAGCTGGGCCGCGGCCATCAGCGCGGACACGTGCTCGAGCCCCCACAGCACACTGCGGGCACGCCGGTCGCCCTGCTCGGCGTACGGCTCGATCTGCGAGCGGCGCACGGAGATCAGCGCGAACTCGGCGCCGACGAAGAAGGCGTTGACGACCAGGGTCGCCAGACCGATCAGCAGTTGTACGGCGACCATCACCGTCCCCCTTCCTCGGGCTCGTCGGTGTCGTCCAGCGGCGCGTGCAGCAGCACCCGCGCGGCCCGGCGTCCGGTCGCGTCGACCACGTCCAGGCGCCAGCCGCCGACCCGCAGGCTGTCCCCGTCGGCCGGGATGCGGCCGAGTTCCGTGGCGACGAGGCCGGCGAGGGTCTCGTACGGCCCCTCGGGCGGTCGCAGGCCGACCCGCGCGAGCTGGTCCATACGGGCGGCTCCGTCCGCGGAGTACAGGGCGTGGCCGTCCTCGTCGGTGCCGGCCGGGGCGAGGTCGGGCGTCTCGTGCGGGTCGTGCTCGTCCCGGACCTCGCCGACGACCTCCTCGACGATGTCCTCCAGGGTGGCGACGCCCGCGGTGCCGCCGTACTCGTCGATGATCACGGCCATGGTCCGCTTGCCGGACAGCCGGTCAAGGAGCCGGTCCACGGTGAGGGTCTCGGGGACCAGCAGCGGCTCCCGCATCAGCTCGGCGACCCGGACCCGCGAGCGCCGCTCGGCGGGCACCGCCAGGACGTCCTTGATGTGCGCGGTGCCCACGACCGAGTCCAGGTTGCCGCGGTAGACCGGGAACCGGGACAGGCCCGTCGCCCGGGTGGCGTTGGCGACGTCCTCGCAGGTCGCCTGGACGTCGAGGGCCACCACCTGGACGCGCGGCGTCATCACGTTCTCCGCGGTCAGGTCGGCCAGGTTCAGGGTGCGGACGAACAGCTCGGCGGTGTCCGGCTCCAGCGCGCCCTCGCGGGCCGAGTGCCGGGCGAGCGCGGCCAGCTCCTGCGGCCCGCGCGCGGAGGCCAGCTCCTCGGCGGGCTCGATGCCCATGCGGCGCACCACGCGGTTCGCCGTGTTGTTCAGATGGGTGATGAAGGGCCGGAAGGCGCGGCTGAACCAGCGCTGCGCGTTGCCCACCGTCTTGGCCACGGCCAGCGGCGAGGAGATCGCCCAGTTCTTCGGCACCAGTTCGCCGACGACCATCAGGAACACCGTCGACAGCGCGGTGCCCAGCACCAGCGCCAGGGAGGAGGCGGCCGACTGCGACATCCCGGCCGACTTCAGCGGGCCGGAGATCAGCCGCGAGATCGACGGCTCGGCGAGCATGCCGACCACCAGGTTGGTGACGGTGATGCCGAGCTGGGCGCCGGAGAGCTGGAAGGTGAGGTTGCGTACGGCCTTCAGCGCGCCGGCCGCGCCGCGCTCGCCGCGTTCGACCGCCTGCTCCAGGTCGCCGCGCTCGACGGTCGTGAGCGAGAACTCGGCGGCCACGAAGGCGCCGCAGGCCAGCGAGAGCAGGATCGCCACCAGCAGCAGGAGCACTTCGGTCATCGGGTCACCTCCGTCCCATGATCGGACAGGGTGGCGGGACGTGCGCGATATCGGCTACTGGGAGGCTCGCCCATGGGCGGACGCTCACACCTTTCACGAGAAGGGAGTGGCCCCCGTACGAGGGCTCACGGTCACCCAATGGTAAAGGATCGGCAAAGCAGTCAGTCGGTGAGGGGCTTCGTCCAGCGCCGCCACTGCTCCTCGGGCGCGTACCCGGCCGCGCTCCACGCGTGCTGCGCGGTCTCGTTGCGGGTGAGCACCATCGCGTCCCCACGGCGCCCGCCGAGTCGTACGAACCGTTCCTCGGCCGCCGTGAGCAGGGCCGAGCCGATCCCGCGGCGCCGCCGCCGCGGATGCACCGCGAGCCGGTACAGATGGCAGCGCCAGCCGTCGAAGCCGGCGATCACCGTGCCCACCAGCTCCCCGTCCAGCTCGGCCAGCAGCAGCGACTCCGGGTCGCGCCCAACGAGCCGCTCCACCCCCTCGCGGTCGTCGCTGATGCTGGTGCCCTCGGCGGCCGTCTTCCAGAAGGCGAGGACGGCGTCGAGATCGTCGGGTGCCGCGGCCCGTATCCGCAGGTCGGTCATGGAACGATCACATCATGCCCGCCGGGGGTGGACCGGGAATTCCACCATGCGGACCTCACTCGTGCGCGATCGCCTCCAGTACGTTCATCCGCGAGGCCCGCGCCGCCGGCAGCAGCGCCGCCACCACGCCCACGACCGCGGACCCGATCACCACCGCGACGATCGTGCCCCACGGGAAGGCCAGGGCGCCCATGCCCTGGAGCGCCAGCACCTGCTGCATGCACACCCCCCACACCAGCCCGAGGCCGAGCCCCAGCACCGCGCCGAACACGGCGATGACCACCGACTCCAGCCGGATCATCCGCCGCAGCTGCCGCCGCGCCAGGCCGATCGCCCGCAGCAGCCCGATCTCACGCGTGCGCTCCACCACCGACAGGGCGAGGGTGTTGACCACACCGAGCACGGCGATGACGATCGCGAGCCCCAGCAGGGCGTAGACCAGGTAGAGCAGCACCGCGATCTGATCACGGATCAGCTCCTTGTAGTCGGCCTGGTCCCGCACCTGGACCTGCGGATACACCTCCAGCGTCCGCTCCAGGGCGGCGCGCAGCGCGTCGTCGCCCGTGCCCGCGCCGCCGTTGACGTAGACCACGGAGTCCTGCCCGCCCGGCGCGTACCGCTCCAGGGTGGCGAGGCCGAAGTAGACGCCGCCCTGGTTGCCGAAGCCCTCGGCGGCCTCCTGGTCGGTCAGCGCGCCCACGGTCAGTTCGGCGACGCGCCCGCCGCGGAACTCCACCGGGAGCACGGTGCCGACCCGCACCCCGTGGTCGCGGGCGAAGTCCACGTCCATGCCGAGGTGCCCGGCGGCCAGCGCCGCCGCGGTGTCGCCGCGCGCGTAGGTGAGGTTGGCGACCTCGTCGAGCCGCGGGTCGTACCCGGCCGCCGTGGTCTTGACGCGGTCGCCGTCGGGCAGCCGCAGGGCGACCGGGGTGAACCGCGCCCGGACGACCAGGCCGACGCCCTCGGTGGCGCGCACCTTGTCGGTGACCTCCGTCGGGAACGGCACGAAGTTGCTGTTCTGCACCACGAAGTCGGCACCCAGCGTCTTGTCGATCTGCTCGTCGAACGACTTGGTCATCGACGCGCTCGCCACCGACATCCCGCCCACCAGCGCGATGCCCACCATCAGCGCGGCGGCCGTGGCACCGGTACGGCGGGGATTGCGCAGGGCGTTGCGCTGGCTCATCCGCCCGACCGTGCCGAACAGCGCGGGGAAGCCGGCGCCGAGGACCCGGATCACCGGCCGCACCAGCAGCGGACCCGCGATCACCGTGGCCACCAGCGTCAGCGCGACCCCGAGGCCCAGCAGCGAGGCCGCCGTCGCCGTCCGCGAGGCCGCCGCACAGCCCGCCAGCGCCGCCGCGCCGGCCGCGCCGACGACCACGCCGACCACCGCCCGCACCTTCAGCGGCCGCCCCACCCCGGCCACCTCGGCGTCCGCGAGCGCCGCCATCGGCGAGACCGCGGCGGCCCGCCGGGCCGGCAGATACGCGGCGACGAAGGTGACGCCCATGCCCACGACGTAGGCCGCGACGGGAGTCCCCCAGCCGACCACCATCTCGGTGGCCCGGATGTTCATGCCGAGCAGGCCCATCAGCTCGATCAGCCCGAGCGCCAGCCCGATCCCGGTGGCCAGCCCCAGCGTGGAGCCGACCAGCCCGAGCAGCAGCGCCTCGGTGAGCACCGAGCGGCGCACCTGCCGCCGGTCGGCGCCGAGCGCGCGCAGCAGGCCCAGCTCACGGGTGCGCTGGGCGATCAGCATGGAGAACGTGTTGACGATCAGGAACACGCCGACGAGCACGGCGACCCCGGCGAAACCGAGCATCACGTACTTGATGACGTCGAGGAACCCGCCGAGCTGCTCCACGTCCGACTCGGCCTGCTCGTCGGCGGTCCGCAGCTCGTAGCGGCCCGCGCTGTCGCCGAGGGCCGCGGCCACCCGCCGCTTCAGCTCGGCGTCGCTCACCCCCTGCGACGCGTCGACGGTGACGGCGGTGGCGGCCTTCGCGTCGCCCAGCAGCCGGGTCTGCGCGGCCGGCGGGTCCAGGAAGAGCAGCGCCGCGCCGGGGTTGGTCGTGGTGAACGTGGCGATGCCGACGACCTTCACCCGGAAGGAGCCGGGCGCGGCGATGACGGTGAGCGTGTCGCCGATCTCCACGTCCTTGCGGTCGGCGGTCTCCGAGTCCAGCAGCGCCTCGCCCGGCCCGCGCGGGGCGGTGCCCGAGGTCAGCTCCACGGGGCTGCGCTCGGTGGGGTTCCAGCCCGTGCCGATGGTCGGGGCGCCGGTGGTCGGGCCCACCGACTCGTTGTCCTGGTTCACGACGGTGATGCCGCTGACGTCGACGTCCACGCGCGCCGCGGCCACGCCGTCCACCTGCCGCACCCGCTCCACGAGCGCCGCGGGAAGGGTCGGTGTGAAGCCCGAGGGCACCGCCTCGTCGAGCGTCTCGTCCGGGCTGATCGTGACATCGGCGGCCGTGGACGCGAAGAGCCGGTCGAAGGTGCGGCTCACGGTGTCCGAGAAGATCAGGCTGCCCGCCACGAACGCGACGGACAGGATGACGGCCAGCGCGGACAGCAGCAGCCGCCCCTTGTGCGCGAGGAAGCTGCGGAGGGTCGCCTTGAGCATGGGTACTCAGCCCTCCTCGCCGAGCGAGCCGCGACCGCCCGCGTCTCCGTCGGCCGGGCGCCTGGGGGCCGGGCCGTTGTCGCCCGCGTCTCCGTCGGCCGGGCGCCTGAAGGCCGGGCCCTTGTCGCCCGCGTCTTCGTCGGCCGGACGCCGGGAAGCCGGACCGCCGTCGCCCCCGCCCCCGAAAGCCGCGCCGCCGTCGCCCGCCGTGCCGCCGTCGCCCGCCGTGCCGCCGGCGCCCGCCGCCGGCCCCCGCCCCACGTCGAACCGTTTCATCCGCTCCAGCACCGCCTCCGCCGTGGGCCGCCGCATCTCGTCCACGATCCGTCCGTCCGCGAGAAACAGCACGAGATCGGAGTGGGCCGCGGCGCCGGGATCATGGGTGACCATCACCACCGTCTGCCCGAGCCCGTCCACCGCCTCGCGCAGGAAGCCGAGGACCTCCAGACCGGCCCGTGAGTCCAGGTTGCCGGTCGGCTCGTCCGCGAAGATCAGCTCGGGCCGGGAGGCCAGCGCACGGGCACACGCCACCCGCTGCTGCTGGCCGCCCGACAGCTGGGCGGGCCGGTGCCGCAGCCGGTCCCGCAGCCCGAGCGTGTCGACGACCCGGTCCAGCCACGCCGGATCGGGCTTCTGCCCGGCGATGTCCATGGGCAGGGTGATGTTCTCCAGCGCGTTGAGCGTCGGGATCAGGTTGAACGACTGGAACATGAAGCCGATCCGGTCCCTGCGCAGCCGGGTCAGCTCCCGCTCCCGCAGTCCGGTGATCTCGGTGTCGCCGAGCCACACCTGACCGGCCGAGACGGTGTCGAGCCCGGCCAGACAGTGCATCAGCGTGGACTTGCCCGACCCCGACGGCCCCATGACCGCGGTGAACCGGCCGCGCGCGATGTCCACGTCCACCGAGTCCAGCGCGAGCACGGTCGTCTCGCCCGAGCCGTACGCCTTGGTCAGCCCCCGGGCCCGGGCGGCGACACCGTCGACCGGCGGTGGTCCCGGGTCGTGCTCCGCGGCAGGTGTGGACAAGGCCGCCTCCTCGGTCGGGGACAACGGGCGTTCCGTCGGGGAGGACGCGCATTCCGTCGCGGACGAGGCGCATCTTCCTGTCCGCCCGAGCCTAATGTGAGCCGGTGCACACCCGGTATCTCTTTCGAGCGCCCTTGCGGGTGCTAGCACCTCGGCGCTAGCTTCAAGGTATGGCGAAGACCCAGCTGAACGTCCGGGTGGACGAGGGCACGGCCCGCGCGGCCCGCGAACGCGCCCTCGCGCGCGGCATGAGCGTCAACCGCTACATCGAAGAGCTGGTCAGACAGGACACCGGCGAGGTGGGCCACACCTTCGTGGAGGCCGCCGCCGACTTCATGAAGAGCTACGAGTCCGTCTTCGCCGAGGAGTTCGGCGAGGGACGGCGCGAAGGCCGTCGCTGAACCGTTGAGCACCCTCAGGATCGATCTCGCCTGGCTGCTCATGCTCGCCGAGCAGAACACCCCCGGGGACCCCCAGGTCACCGACTGGGGTGCGCTCGTCGCCGCCGTCGCACGCCATCAGGCCGAGATATTCGACGTCCCCGTCTACGACACCCCGCACGCCCGCGCCGCCGCCCTGCTCCAGCTCCTCATCCACTGCCCGGCGCTGGAACGCTCCAACGCCCTCTTCGCCTGTGCCGTCGCCTACGCCTATCTCGTCGCCAGCGGCCTGAAGGTCGTCACCTCGCCCGAACAGGTCCGCGACCTCGCCCGCCTGGTCAAGACCGGTGAGGCGTCCGTCCAGGACATCGCGGACGAACTGCGGCAGTGGAGCACCGAGGTCTAGGAGGCGTCCGGGGCCGGCCGCCACGCCGTGCCCAGTGCGCAGTACGACGTCGGCAGCACGGGCCCCTTCTCCGGCATCAGCAGGCTGCGGTACGGCCCGAGTGCGAACCCGGCGTCCCGCAGCGCGGCCACCGGGTCGCGGCCCACATGGCAGCCGCCGTTGAGCCGGGGCCAGACGGTGAGGTCCAGGGCGCGCTGGGCGGCCCGCATCACCTGGCCGCCGCCCCGCCCGTGCTCGAAGAACCGCACCTCACCGCCCGGCTTGAGCACCCGCCGCACCTCGCCGAGGGCCCGCGGCACGTCCCGCACACTGCACAGCACCAGCGACAGCACGACCGCGTCGAACGCCTCGCTCTTGACCGGCAGCGCCTCCGCCGCACCCGGCACGACATCGACCGGCACCTCCGCGCGCAGCGCCGCCTCCACCGCCATGCGGCGCAGCAGCCGCTCCGGCTCGATGGCGACCACCTCCGCGACGGTGCCGGGGTAGTGCGCGAAGTTCAGCCCGTTGCCCGCACCCACCTCAAGCACCCGTCCGGACAGCCCGGACAGCAGCCGGTCGCGTACCCCCGCCAGGCCCATCCGGGTCTCGGCGGCCACGCTGACCCGGGCGTACCAGCGGGCGAAGAGCGGGTGGTGCACGGGATCCCGCGCCGGTCTCCCGACGGCGGCGGACCACAGCGGCATGGCGGACCTCCTTGCGAGGACGGGCCTTACGCCGATTCTGCCCCGCCACCCCCGCCCGCACCCACCCCCGCGACCGGCCGCGCTACGCCCCGCGGGACACGGCCCCGCTCCAACGCTCGTAGGACACGGCACCGCTCCCGCACCCCGCGGGACACGGCCCCGCTTCTGCGCTCCGCGGGACACGGCCAGGCTCCAACGCTCGTAGGACACGGCACCGCTCCTGCGCCCCGCAGGACGCGGCACCGCTTCTACGCCCCGCGGGACACGGACCCGCTCCAACGCTCGTAGGACACGGCACCGCTCCCGCACCCCGCGGGACACGGCACCGCTCCCGCACCCCGCGGGACACGGCACCGCTCCTGCACCCCGCAGGACACGGCCCCGCTCCTGCGCCCCGCGGGACACCACCGCTTCTACGCCCCGCAGGGCACCGCCCCGCCGCTACGCCCCGAAGGCCGGCGCCGCCCACCGCTCCCGGAACGCGGACGCGTCCCACGTCCCGTCCAGCCCCGGTGCCAGCCACCCCGGCGCCGAGGCCCGGAAGCGGTCCGGCGCGAGGGAGCCCGCGCCCGCGGGCAGGGCGCCGATCAGCGGGGCGGCGGACACCTCCGGCAGGTCCGCGAGATTGCAGCGGGACGCCAGATCGGCGTCCTCGGGCCAGCTGCCGATGACCACGCCGGCCATCTCCAGGCCACGGCGCCGCAGTTCACGCGCCGTCAGCTCGGTGGTGTTCAGCGTGCCCAGACCCGCCGAGGCGACCACCAGCACCGGCGCGCCCAGCAGCTGCGCCGCGTCCGCCAGCGTGCCGCCCTCGTCGTCGAACCGCACCAGCAGCCCGCCCGCGCCCTCCACCAGCACCAGGTCGTGCTCGGTGGCCAGCTTGGCGGCCGCGTCCGCGACCTGCGACGGCCGCACCGGAGCGCGCCCCGCCCGCCGCGCGGCCGTCGCCGGGGCCAGCGGCTCGGGATAGCGGGCCGGCTCCGCCGTCGTCACCGCGCCCGCGAGCCGCGCCACCTCGTCGGCGTCCCCCCGCTCGTCCGGCCGTACGCCCGTCTGCGCGGCCTTCAGCACGGCCACCGACCGCCCGGCCGCGAGCGCCGCGGCGGCCACCGCGGCGGTCGTGACGGTCTTGCCGACCTCCGTGCCCGTGCCCGTGATCACCAGGACCGGCATGTTGTGCCTCTCTCCGTTCATCCTTCGCGCGCGGCGGCGCACACCGCCCGCGCGATCCGCGCCACGTCCTCGTCACCGGTGACGTACGGCGGCATCGTGTAGATCAGATCGCGGAACGGCCGCAGCCACACGCCCTCGCGCACCGCGGCCGCCGTCGCCGCCGCCATGTCGACGGGATGGTCGAGCTGGACCACCCCGATCGCGCCGAGCACCCGCACGTCCCGCACCCCGGGCAGCTCCGCCGCCGGGGCGAGCCCCTCGACGAGGCCCGCCTCGATCCGCTTGACCTCACCGGCCCAGTCCTGCCCGAGCAGCAGCTCCAGCGAGGCACAGGCCACCGCGGAGGCCAGCGGGTTGCCCATGAACGTCGGCCCGTGCGCCAGCACCGGCACCTCGCCCCGCGAGATCCCGTCCGCCACCCGAGGCGTGCACAGCGTGGCCGCCATGCTGAGATAACCGCCGGTCAGCGCCTTGCCCAGACACATCACATCGGGCGTCACGGCCGCGTGGTCGGCGGCGAACAGCGCGCCCGTACGCCCGAAGCCGGTCGCGATCTCGTCGAACACCAGCAGCACGTCGTGCGCGTCACACGCCTCCCGCAGCACCCGCAGATACGCGGGGGAGTGGAACCGCATCCCGCCCGCACCCTGCACCACCGGCTCCACGATCACCGCGGCCAGCTCATGGGCGTGCTCCGCGATCGCCGAGCGCAGCAGTTCGGCGTAGGACTCCTCGAACCCGGCGGGCGGCGCGTCCACGAACACCTGCCGGGGCAGCACGCCCGACCACAGGGCGTGCATGCCGCCGTCCGGGTCGCAGACGGCCATCGGCTGCCAGGTGTCCCCGTGGTAGCCGCCCCGCCAGGTCAGCATCCGCCGCTTCTCCGGACGGCCCAGCGAGCGCCAGTACTGCAGGCACATCTTCACCGCGACCTCGACCGACACCGAGCCGGAGTCGGAGAGGAACACATGCTCCAGGCCGTCGGGCGACATATCGACAAGTCGCTTCGCCAGTCGCACGGCGGGCTCGTGCGTCAGCCCGCCGAACATCACATGGCTCATCCGCCCGAGCTGCTCCTGCACGGCCTCGTCCAGCACCGGGTGGCGGTAGCCGTGGATCGCCGCCCACCAGGACGACATGCCGTCGACCAGCTCGCCCGAGCCGTCCGCCAGCCGCAGCCTGACCCCGCTCGCCGACTCCACGACCAGCGGCTCCGCCGTGCCGGGCATCGGTCCGTAGGGGTGCCAGACGTGCCGCCGGTCCAGGTCCAGCAGCTCGGGCACGCTCAGCTCAGGCATTGGGCGCGAGGTCCGTGCCGGCACCACGACGGCGTACGGCGACCAGGTCCGGGCGCGGCTCGTGGGCGGCCGGCACGGGAGCGGCCGTACCGCACACCCCGCCGCCCGCCTCGGAGCCGCAGCCACCGGCGGCCTCGTGCGCACCGCATCCACCGGCGGCCTCGTGCGAACCGCAGCCGCCCGCGGACGCGTGGGACCCGCACCCGCCGCCCGCCGCCGCCCGGTGCTCCGGCAGGGTGACCTCCCCGGCGCCCTCCACCTCGAAGCCGGCATCCGCGATCATCTCCAGATCGGCCTTGCCCGCCTGCCCCTCACTGGTGAGGTAGTCACCGAGGAAGATCGAGTTGGCCAGGTGCAGCGCCAGCGGCTGCATCGTGCGCAGATGCACCTCACGGCCGCCCGCGATCCGCACCTCGACGTCCGGGCAGACGAACCGGACCATCGCCAGGATGCGCAGGCACCGCTGCGGGGTGAGGTTCCACTCCTTGGCCAGCGGCGTGCCCTCGAAGGGGATCAGGAAGTTCACCGGCACCGAGTCCGGGTCCAGCTCGCGCAGCGCGAACACGACGTCGACCAGGTCCTGGTCGCTCTCGCCCATGCCCGCGATCAGACCGGAGCAGGCCGACAGACCCGCCGAGTGCGCCTTCTGCACGGTGTCGACGCGGTCGGCGTAGGTGTGGGTGGTCGTGATGTCCCCGTACGTCCCCTCGGACGTGTTGAGGTTGTGGTTGTAGGCGTCGGCGCCCGCCTCGCGCAGCCGCTCGGCCTGGCCGTCGGAGAGCAGACCGAGGCACGCGCACACCTCGACGCCCTCGTTCTGCTCCTTGATCGTCTTGATCGTCTCCGACACCCGGTCCACGTCGCGGTCGGTCGGACCGCGCCCGCTGGCCACCAGGCAGACGCGCTTGGCGCCCCCGGCGAGCCCCGCGGCGGCCGCCTTGGACGCCTCGTCCGGCTTGAGCCAGGTGTACTTGAGGATCTCGGCCTTCGACCCCAGCCGCTGGGAGCAGTAGGAGCAGTCCTCGGGACACAGCCCGGACTTCAGGTTGACCAGGTAGTTCAGTTTCACGCGCCGCCCGAACCAGTGGCGGCGCACCTTTCCGGCCGCGGCCACCACGTCGAGCAGGTCGTCGTCCGACGTGGCCAGCACGGCGAGCGCTTCCTCGCGGGTCGGCAGCTCGCGCCGAAGCCCCTTGTCCACCAGCGTGTTCAGCAGATCCATGAGAGCCGATCCTGTCGTACGGATGTACCCCGGGCCAATGTGACTTCGCACAACGAAGGCCCTTCGGTGTGTGGGTATTGCCACACCCTGGGTGACGGTCAGTGCGGTTAGTGTCTGTGCGCCGCCTACACATCTTCCGGAGGACCCATGGCGTTCGGCTGGATCGACGAGTCCGCTGAGCTGCGCCGCCGCGCCGGACTCGTACGGACCCTGCGCCCCCGGCCCGCCGACTCGCCGCTGCTGGACCTCGCGAGCAACGACTACCTGGGGCTGGCCCGGCACCCCGAGGTGATCGCGGGGGCGCGGGAGGCGGCCGAGCTCTGGGGCGGCGGGGCGACCGGGTCCCGTCTGGTCACCGGCACCACGGAGCTGCACACGGCGCTGGAGCGCGAGCTGGCCGCGTTCTGCGGCTTCGAGGCGGCCCTGGTCTTCTCCTCCGGCTACGCCGCCAATCTCGCCGCGGTCACCGCGCTCGCCCCGCACGGCTCGCTGATCGTCTCCGACGCGGGCAACCACGCCTCGCTCATCGACGGCTGCCGGCTGGCCCGGGGCACGACCCAGGTCGTCGGGCACGCCGACCCCGACGCCGTCCGCAAGGCGCTGGCCGGCCATGAGGGGCCCGCCGTCGCGGTGTCCGACACGGTGTTCTCGGTCGACGGCGACGCGGCCCCGCTGGCCGCCCTCGCCGGGGCCTGCCGGGAGTACGGCGCCGGGCTCGTGGTGGACGACGCGCACGGCCTCGGGGTGCTGGGGGAGGGCGGCCGGGGCGCCGCGCAGGCGGCGGGGCTCGCGGGGGCCGACGACGTCGTGGTGACGCTCACGCTGTCCAAGTCCCTCGGCAGCCAGGGCGGAGCCGTGCTCGGTCCCGCCAAGGTGATCGACCACCTGGTCAACGCGGCCCGGACCTTCATCTTCGACACCGGCCTCGCGCCCGCGGCGGCGGGCGCGGCGCTCGCGGCCCTGGGCCTGCTGCGCCGCGAGCCGGGGCGTGCGGCGCGGGCGCGCGAGGTGGCGAGCGAGTTGTACGAGCGGCTGACGGCCCTGGGTCTGGAGGCGGTACGTCCGGACGCGGCCGTCGTCTCGGTGCGCGCGCCGTCCCCGGAGCAGGCCGTGCGCTGGGCGGCCGACTGCCGTGCGGCGGGGCTGGCCGTGGGCTGCTTCAGACCTCCTTCCGTGCCCGACGGCGTCTCCCGGCTGCGGCTGACGGCCCGCGGGGACCTCTCCGGGGAACAGATCGAACGCGCGGTACGGGTGATCGGCGAGACGCGGCCATGAGTCGGCGTACCACGGCCGTAAGTCACCGCCGATCGATTCAGATCGGTCGATCCGCAGGATCGAGAACGGCGGTCAGTGGAATGCGGCCGTGAAACCCGCCCAGCTCTCGGGGGAGAAGAGCAGCGCGGGTCCTTCCGGCCTCTTGGAGTCGCGCACGGCGAGCCGGCCGGCCAGCCGGGCCGTCTCGACGCAGTTGTTGGCTCCCGTGCTGTAGCTGCTGCGCAGCCATCGCGCACCGTCCAGCAGATGGCTCACGGGGACGTTCCGAGGCAGTGCGGTCATGGTGCCTCCTTACGCGCCGTCCACGATCCCGGCGATGTGATCCAACGATTCCTCGGGTGAAAGGGCGTGTGCCTGGAGGGAGTTGAAAGCCTCGACGTATGCCTCCAGGTCTTCTTTCCGTTCGAGGTAGAGGCTACTCGTCATGTGGTCGAGAACAACCACGTCCAGATCAGAAGTGCGCGGAAATGAGAAGATAACGAAAGGCCCGGTGATGCCGATATGCGCCCCGGCGGAGAACGGCAGGACCTGGATCCGCACCTGGGGCAGCCGCGCCGCCTCCAGCAGCCGCAGCAACTGCCGCTCCATCACCTCGGGTCCGCCCACCTCCCGGCGCAGCACGGCCTCGTCCAGCACCGCGCTCAGCCGCAGCGGGGGCCGCGCCCGCAGCACCTCCTGCCGGGCCAGCCGCACCTGCACCAGCGCGTCCAGCCGTTCGTCCGGCTCGTCGCGCAGTCCCCGCACCGCGGCGCGGGTCACCGCGCGGGCGTACTCGGGCGTCTGCAGCAGCCCCGGCACCACCGAGGTCTCCAGTGTGCGCATCGCGCTGGCCTGTGACTCCAGACTGATGAAGTCCCGGTAGGCGGGCGGCAGTACACCGCGGTAGGCGTGCCACCAGTGATGGCGTCCGATGCCGTCGTCCGAGCCCGCCAACATCAGCAGCAGTTCGCGCAGTTCGGGGTCGGAGACCCGGTAGGCGTCCAGGAGCAGCCGTACGTCGGACGGTTTCACGCCGCTGGCGCCGGTCTCGATACGGCTCACTTTCGACTGGTGCCAGCCCACCAGCCGGGCCGCCTCGCCACTGGTGAGCCCGGTGCGGGTGCGCAGGGCGCGCAGTTCGGCACCGAGCTTCCGGCGGCGTACCGCGGGACCGTGCTGCATGGTCCCCTCCCTACTCCTTCCGGGCCGCCCGAATACGCTCTGCCGTCGCAGAGTTCACCGCTTCGAGCGACAGATATATGCATATCTTGGTGGATCGGCACCGTGACCGGCGCACGGGTGGCAGTCTGGCGGACGAAGCACCAGTCCGGGACCGTACTCGAACCCTCCGATCCTTGTCGGACCGCGGTCCTGTGGGAAAGGGACGACGTCGCCATGGCAGACCACCTGGAAGCATCCGTCACTCTGCCGAGCGATCCCGCCTCGGTCTGCGCGGCCCGTGCCTTCGTCATCGGCACGCTGGAGGAATGGGGTCTGCCGTCCGGCGCGGACGTGGCCGACAGCGTACGGCTGATCGTCTCCGAACTGGCCACCAACGCCGTACAGCACACCTTCGGGCAGTCACCCACCTTCACGGTGGACCTGCGCCTGGAGCGTGACGAACAGCT
The DNA here is from genome assembly GCF_964272895.1 of Streptomyces sp. enrichment culture. Lineage (GTDB taxonomy): Bacteria > Actinomycetota > Actinomycetes > Streptomycetales > Streptomycetaceae > Streptomyces. The sequence goes on along the minus strand of NZ_OZ186832.1, from coordinate 1,054,824 downwards.
GCGCATCGGCGTCACCGACAGTCACCCGAGGTTTCCCAAGCGGCTGCCGGCCGCGGTGCAGCAGGACAACGGCCGCGGCATGGTCATCATCCGCTGGCTGACGGCGGAGTGCGGCGGCCGGCTGCGCGTGCGGCCCACCCGCGAGGGCGGCAAGACGGTCGCGATCGAACTGCCGTGGACCGTCCCGGTCCGGCCGGTGACCGCGGCGGGCCAACAGGAGCCGTGAGCCCCCGCCGGCGCACCGGGGCGCCGGACGGGGGCCGGTGAAGCGGTTCCGGACGGTGACGGCCCGTCAGGGAGGCCGCCACCGCCCGGAAGCGGGTCAGCTGACGCGTCCGTACCAGACCTTGCTCGTCCAGATCTTCTGGAGCCTGACGACGTCCCCGGTCTTCGGGGCGTGCCAGATCCTCCCCTTCCCGGCGTAGATGCCCACGTGGTAGACGTTCGAGCCCGAGTGGAAGAAGACCAGGTCCCCCGCCTTGCGGTTGCGGGCGGAGATGTGGCGCGTCTTGTTGTACTGCTGGGCCGCCGTGCGCGGCAGGGTCTTGCCCGCCTTCTTGTACGAGTAGAGCGTCAGCCCGGAGCAGTCGAAGCGGTGGGGGCCGGTGGCGCCGTACTTGTAGGGCGAGCCCTTCTTGGAGGCCGCGACCTGGAGCGCCTTCGTCGCCGGTGTGGCGGCCTGCGCCTCGGAGGCGGCGCCCGGAACCATCAGGGAGCCGCCCACGGCGGCCAGGGTGAGGGCCGAGGCCGTACCGGCACGGGCCATGAGCGACGGGACACGATTCTGCGCGGTCATGCGCAACCCTTCGTCAGCCGCCTGTGAAGGATGACCTGTCGGATTCGGGCTGGCGAAGTAGCCCGGCCGCCCGAAGGCGGCTTCACCCCAAGGACCACTCGGAACGGATGTTCCGGCGGACCGTCGTGCTTGGGTCCTCCACTCCTGCCGATCCACTCCTGTCGACCGGTCATCCGGGCGGCGGCAGGACTCGGCGTCCGCCCGGACCGCCCCGCCGCGGTGGCGGGGGCTTGTCGTCAGACAGGGATCTTCACTCACATGTGTCCGAAAAACCCAACGCAACCGAAGATTTGTGTTGTTACTCACCACTCGCCCAATCGGGTGGACAGCTTGATCGATGAGCGTCTGTCAAGACCCCCAAAGGGTCCCGGACCAGCACCGGAGCGCGTGCTTCCATCCCGAGGGCGAGCGGCTGGCGCAAGTGTTGACGCCCCGCAAGACGAGGAGTTTCTACGCCGAACGGGGGTACGTCCTTTGGTCCGTTTAGAAGACCGTCAGGACGCCAAGTCGTCGGAGCGCGGCGGCAGCGCGACGCGCGCCGTGCGGCGCTCCCCGTCCAGGACGCGCAGCGCCCGCGCGAGCGTGGGCGCGTGCAGCTGCGACTCGCCCCGCTGGTGCATCAGCGCCAGCGCGTCCCGCAGTTCGACCGCCTTGCGCACCAGCGCCTGGGCGGCGCGCAGTCCCGCGTAGGTGTCCTGGTGGTGGGCGGGGTTGATCCGGCCGAGCAGGTCGACCGTCTCCAGATAACGGTCGATCAACTCGCCCTCGGCGCGGGTCAGCGCGGGCAGCGGCGGCAGTTCGGGCGGCAGCATCGGCGCCTCACTCTCCGGCCGGGGCTGCGAGGGTGGCCCGGCGGTCCGGGACGACCTGGTCCACCAGCCCGTACTCCAGCGCCTCCTGGGCGGTCAGGACGCGCTCGCGCTCGATGTCCGCGCTCACCTGGTCCCGGCTGCGCCCGGTGTGCCGGGCCAGCATCTCCTCCAGGCCGGCCCTGACCCGCAGCAACTCCTCGACCCGCAGGGCGAGATCACCGGCCTGCCCCTCCATCGGCTCGGCCGGCGCGGGCTGGTGGAGCACGATCCGGGCGCCGGGCAGCGCCAACCGCTTGCCCGGCGTGCCGGCCGCGAGCAGCACCGCGGCGGCCGTGCCGGCCCGGCCCAGGCAGACGGTCTCCACGTCACAGCTGATGTAGCGCATCGTGTCGTAGACCGCCGTCATCGCGCTGAACGAGCCGCCGGGCGAGTTGACGTAGAGCGAGATGTCCCGGTCCGGCTCCCGGTGCTCCAGGTACATGAACTGCGCCGTCACATCGTTCGCCGACGTGTCGTCGATCTGCGCGCCGAGCAGGACGATCCGTTCCTCCAGCAGCTTCGAGAAGGGGTCCTGGGTGCGCGGCCCGAAGCCGGTGCGCTCGGTGAACTCGGGCAGGACGGGGCGGGCGGACGGTCGGGTCATGGCTCACGCCTCCTCAGCGGGAGTGCCTCTGTCAAAAATGTACAGGACGTACATGACGTAATGTGGTGAGCATGGCCTACGAGATTCCGGTGACGCAAGCCCGGGCTGAGCTCGCCGACCTGATCAACCGCGTGGTCTACGGCGGCGAGCGGGTCGTCGTGACCCGCCACGGCAAGCCCCTGGTCGCCCTGGTCTCCGCCGCCGACCTGGAGCGACTCGACGCGCTGGACGCCCCGGCCGAGGAGCAGGTCATCAGTGCCGTCTCCGCGGTCCGCGAGGCCGCGTCCGCTCCCCGCGAACGGCAGCGCTTCGGAATCGCGGCGGAGCACCGGGGGCCGGGGGCCTCATAGGGCCTTTGCCTTCGGGGCGGCCGGCGGGGCGCGCCTCGGCGGGTGCGTGCCGGCCCGGCGGTCCCGGCCGGTGCCGCGTGGTCCCGGTGACCTGCGGCCGGCGGCCGATGCGAACCGGCGGCCCTCGTCCGCGCGCGTACGGAGGATCGGCGAGCGTAACGATCGAACGGCCGTCGACTGCACCCTCGTCCGCGCGCGTACGGGAAGACCGCGCGCCCCCGTCCGCTACAGCGGGGACGCGCGGCCGGTTCGCGGGACGCCGGTCAGCCGGCGTAGACGGGCCGCCGCTCCTCGGCCGGCTCGGATCGGCTCGTGCGGGCCTTCAGGGCGTTGCCGAGCAGGACGGCGCCGAGCCCGACGACCGCCCACCAGACGAGCGTCAGGGCGGGGCCGGTGGCCGCGGCGCCGTCGAAGTAGGACACCGAGCGGAGCAGCGTGGTCCCCGCTCCCGGCGGCATCCACTGGCCGATGGCTCCGGCGGGCTCGGGCAGCATCTGCGGGGCCGAGGCCGCTCCCGAGAACGGGTTGCCCAGCAGCATCACCAGACCGGCCGCGATCCCGACCCCGGCCGGGCCGACGAGCGCCGCGAGCCCCGCGACCGCCGCGCCCACGGCCAGCGCCGCGAGGCCCAGCACCCCGGCCTCCGCCCACCAGTTCCCGGTCAGCGCCTCCAGCCAGCTGTGCGCGAGGGCGGCCCCCACCAGCCCGACCAGCACCGCGGCGCCGGCCAGCGCGGCCACCGCGCGCATCCCCCGCAGTCCGCTCAGGGTGACCAGCGCGCCCATCGCGATCCCGGCCAGCGTCAGCGGCAGCACGCTCGCGTTGAGCGCGGCACCGCGCGGGTCGGACGCGGGTGCGGCCACCACGTCGACGGTCCGGGGCGTGCTCCCGGCCGGTGCCTGCTTGGCGACCGCCTGCTGGAGCAGCTGCGCGACCATCGGGCTCGCCGCCGACGCGGTGAGCACCGCGGGGCCCCGCTCGTCGGCCACGACGGCGCCGTAGACCGTCCGGTCCTCGATCGCCCGGCGGGCGGCGGCCTCGTCGGCGTACCGGTGGATCTCGAAGGCCCCCTCGTGCCGCTCCAGCCGCTGCTCCAGCTGGACCGCGACGGTGCCGGGACCGGCCACGGCGATCGGCAGGTCGCGGGGCGCGGTGCGGGAGGCGGGCCAGGCGAAGGCCCACAGGGCGAGGGCCGTGACGAGCGGGACCAGGACGACGACCGCGATCAGACGGCGGGTGTGCGGTGAGGGTGTGGTGGACATGGCATTCCCCTCCGGGATACCTCGGTGGCGCTAAAAAGAAGGATCGTTCGTTTTGCCTTCTCCTCACCGTGCTCCTCGCGCCCGCTCTTGTCAAGAAGGAACGTTCGTTTTAACTTGCTGACATGGCTCGCGTATCCCAGGAACACCTCGACGCCCGCCGCCGGCAGATCCTCGACGGCGCCGCCCTGTGCTTCGCCCGCAACGGCTTCCACGCCACCTCGATGCAGGACGTGCTGAAGGAGGTCGATCTGTCGGCCGGGGCGGTCTACCGCTACTTCAGCGGGAAGGAGGAGCTGATCGCGGCGATCGTCGCGGAGGTGCTGGACGAGGTCCGCGCGGCCTTCGAGGCGGCGGCGGAGCAGAGCCCGCCCCCGGACCCCGACGCACTCGTGGCCGCCGTCCTCAGCCGGACCCTCGCCCTGCGCGCCAACCTCGTCGTCGACGGCCTGCCCGCCTTCCCGCGCCTGGTCGTCCAGGTCTGGTCGGAGATCCCGCGCAACGACGAGCTCGCGGGCGTGCTGCGCGAGGGCTACGGCGCGGTGCGGGCGGCATGGGCGCGGATCGTGGAGCTCTACCAGAAGTCCGGCCGGATGCGCGTCGACGTCGAACCCGACCATGTGGCCCGCACGATGATCGCCGCCGTGCTCGGCTTCATCGCCCAGCAGGCGCTGTTCGGCCCCGCCCCGGTGGAGATCCTGCGGGACGGTCTGCGCGCCCTGATGAGCATGCCGGACGGGAGCTGACCGGCGCCTGCCCGGTCCGTCAGCGCGGGCGTGCCGGGTCCGCGGCACGGGCGCGTCCGCCGGCCTCCGGGCGCGGGGCCGCGCCGACGCGGGGCGTCCGCCCATCCGCCGCCCAGACCGCCAGCGCGCACACCGCGAACCCGGCCCCCAGGAGGCTGGAGCCCGCCCAGCCGTAGGCGGTGAAGGCCGCGGTGGTCGCCGCCGCGCCGAGCGCGGAGCCGAGTGAGTAGAACACCATGTAGCCGCCGATGACGCTGCTGACGCGGTCCGCGAACGCGGCCGTGAGCACATGCTGGTTGCTCACGTGCACGGCCTGGACGGCGAGGTCAAGCGCCACGATGCCGGCGGCGAGGAGCCACAGCGACCACGGCAGCTGCGCGACCGCCGCCCATGAGACGACGAGCAGCGCGAGCGCCAGACCGGTCACCGGGGTCGCCCGGCCCGCGTCCGCCCAGCGTCCCGCGCGGGCCGCGCCGAGTGCGCCGGCGAGCCCGGCGACGCCGAACAGCCCGATCCGGCTCTCGCTCAACTGCCACGGCGCCGCCGCCAGCGGCAGGGACAGCCCGCTCCACAGGGTCCCGAACGAGGCGAACAGGAAGAACGCGACGAGCCCGCGCGTCAGGAAGACGCGCTGCCCGAACAGGGCCCCGAGCGAGACCACGACCTGCCCGTACCGCGGGCGCGGACCGGGGCGTTCCGCCGGCGGAAGCGCGAGGAGGGCGAGCGCCGCCAGCCCCAGCGACAGCGCCGCGAGCACCGCGTAGACACTGCGCCAGCCCCAGGCGTCGGCGAGCGTGCCGGTGACGACCCGGGCGCCCAGGATGCCGACCACGACACCCGAGGTCACGACGCCGATGTTCCGGCCGCGCTCGGAAGGCGGCGACACCGACGCGGCATAGGCCACCGCCGTCTGCACCACGACCGCGAACGCCCCGGCCGTCGCCAGTCCCGCGAAGGCCGCCCACGCGGCCGACGCCGAGGCCGTCAGGGCCAGCCCCGCCGCGGTGACCGCCAGATGCGCGGCGATCAGCCGGCGCCTGTCGACCACGTCGCCGAGCGGCACCAGCAGCACGAGCCCCGCCAGATACCCGAACTGACCGGTGGCCACGATCCACCCGGCGAGCTCCGCCGAGACACCGAGATCGCGGCCCATCGGCTCCAGCACCGGCTGTGCGGCATAGACGCTCGCCACCGCGACACCGCACACCACCGCGAGCAGTGACCGCCGCCATCCGTTCATCGCACCCCCCGCTCGATCAGTAGCAGATTGCAACCAATTTGACGGTACGGCATGATGGTTTCAATCCGCAACTCATAGGGAGGTGTCATGGAACGCGCCAGCGCGGGCGCACCGGACGTCGACTGGACCGACCCGGACTGCCCCGTCGCCCGCACGCTCGACCTGGTCGGCGACAGATGGAGCCTTCTGGTCGTCCGTGACGCGATGGACGGGGCGCGGTCGTTCACCGAGTTCCAGCGCCGGACCGGCATCGCGCGCAACATCCTCGCCGACCGCCTGCGCAAGCTGACCGCCCACGGGCTCCTCGCCCAGCGCCCCGCGCCCTCGGGCCGCCGCCAGGAGTACGTGCTCACCGACGCCGGCCGTGCCCTGTTCCCCGTCATCGTCACCCTGCGCCAGTGGGGAGAACGGCACGCCTTCGCGCCCGGCGAGGCCCACTCCGTCCTCGTCGACGAGCACGGCACCCCGGTGCCGGAGCTGGTGCCGGCCGGCGCCGACGGCACACCGCTGGACACCGACTCCACCCGAGTGCGCAGGGCCCGGTAGGGGGAAGGGGGCCCCGTTGCGCCCGCACAGCTTGGTTAACGTGCGCGAAACGCGGCCCAACTAGCCTGCCCCACCACGCCACCAGGCACGTTGCCCCGTGGCAGCGGCAACCGGACCCCGCACGGTCCGGAGCGAAGAGGTGAGGTGGGACGTGCAACTGACCCCGCACGAGCAGGAGAGGCTGCTGATCCATGTCGCGGCCGACGTCGCCGAGAAGCGCCGGGCCCGCGGTCTGAAGCTGAACCACCCCGAGGCCGTCGCCCTCATCACCTCCCACATCCTGGAGGGCGCTCGGGACGGACGCACCGTCGCCGAGCTGATGGCCTCCGGGCGCAAGCTGCTGACCCGCGACGACGTCATGGACGGCATCCCGGAGATGATCCACGACGTCCAGGTCGAGGCCACCTTCCCGGACGGCACCAAGCTCGTCACCGTCCACGACCCGATCGTGTGAGGGGGCGGCGATGATCCCCGGCGAGATCCTGTTCGCGGACGACGCGATCGTGTGCAACGAGGGCCGTGAGGTCACCCGGCTGACCGTCCTCAACGCCGCCGACCGGCCCGTGCAGGTCGGCTCCCACTACCACTTCGCGGAAGCCAACCCCGGCCTGGACTTCGACCGCGCCGCCGCCCGCGGCAAGCGGCTGAACGTCGCCGCCGGAACGGCCGTACGCTTCGAGCCCGGCATCCCGGTCGAGGTCGAGCTGGTGCCGCTGGCCGGCGCTCGTGTGGTGCCCGGCCTGCGCGGGGAGACCGGAGGTGCCCTCGATGCCTGAGCTCTCCCGCGCCGCCTACGCCGACCTGTTCGGCCCGACCACCGGCGACCGCGTCCGGCTCGCCGACACCGATCTGCTGATCGAGATCGAGGAGGACCGCTGCGGCGGCCCCGGACACGCCGGTGACGAGGCGGTGTTCGGCGGCGGCAAGGTCATCCGCGAGTCCATGGGCCAGTCCCGCGCCACCCGCGCGGACGGCACCCCGGACACCGTGATCACCGGCGCCGTGATCGTCGACCACTGGGGCGTCATCAAGGCCGACGTCGGCATCCGCGACGGCCGGATCACCGGCATCGGCAAGGCCGGCAACCCCGACACCATGGACGGCGTCCACCCCGACCTGGTGATCGGCCCCGAGACCGAGGTCATCGCGGGCAACGGGCGCATCCTGACCGCCGGCGCCATCGACGCGCACGTCCACTTCATCTGCCCACAGATCGCCGACGAGGCGCTGGCGTCCGGGATCACCACGCTGGTCGGCGGCGGCACCGGACCCGCCGAGGGCTCCAAGGCGACGACCGTCACGCCAGGCCCCTGGCATCTGGCGCGCATGCTGGAGGCGATGGAGCACCACCCGGTGAACGTCGGTCTGCTGGGCAAGGGCAACACCGTCTCCCAGGAGGCGATGCTCTCCCAGATCCGCGGCGGCGCCCTCGGCCTGAAACTGCACGAGGACTGGGGCTCCACCCCGGCCGTCATCGACGCCGCCCTGACCGTCGCCGACCGCACGGGCATCCAGGTCGCCATCCACACGGACACATTGAACGAGGCGGGCTTCGTCGGTGACACCCTCGCCGCGATCGCCGGGCGCGGCATCCACGCGTACCACACCGAGGGTGCGGGCGGCGGCCACGCGCCGGACATCATGAGCGTGGTCTCCGAGCCGCACGTCCTGCCCAGCTCCACCAACCCGACCCGGCCGTTCACCCTCAACACCGTCGAGGAGCACCTCGACATGCTGATGGTCTGCCACCACCTCAACCCGGCCGTCCCCGAGGACCTCGCCTTCGCCGAGTCCCGGATCCGCCCCTCGACCATCGGCGCCGAGGACATCCTGCACGACCTCGGCGCCATCTCGATCATCTCCTCCGACTCCCAGGCCATGGGCCGCGTCGGAGAGGTGATCATGCGGACCTGGCAGACCGCGCATGTGATGAAGCGGCGGCGGGGAGCGCTGCCGGGCGACGGGCGCGCGGACAACCGCCGCGTCCGGCGCTATGTCGCCAAGTACACGATCAACCCCGCGCTCGCCCAGGGGCTCGCCCGTGAGATCGGCTCGGTGGAGACCGGCAAGCTCGCCGACCTCGTGCTGTGGGACCCGGCGTTCTTCGGCGTCAAACCGCAGCTCGTCCTGAAGAGCGGCCAGATCGCCTACGCGCAGATGGGCGACGCCAACGCCTCCATCCCCACCCCGCAGCCGATCCTGCCGCGCCCGATGTACGGGGCGATCGGCCGCGCCCCCGCGGCCAACTCCGTCAACTTCGTGGCACCGCTCGCCCTTGCGGACGGGCTCCCCGAACGGCTCGGGCTCGGCAAGCGGTTCGTGGCGATCGAGTCCACACGGGCCGTGACCAAGGCGGACATGCGGGAGAACGACGCGCGGCCGCGGGTGGACATCGACCCCGACAGTTTCGCCGTACGCATCGACGGCGACCTCGTCGAGGCCACCCCTGCGGCCGAACTGCCCCTCGCCCAGCGTTACTTCCTCTTCTGATGTCCAGGGCTGCGCTACTGGTCCTGGCCGACGGCCGCTTCCCCGCCGGAGGGCACGCGCACTCCGGCGGTGCCGAGGCGGCCGTCGAGGCCGGGCGCGTCACGGACGCGGCGAGCCTGGAGGAGTACTGCCGGGGGCGGCTGCACACGACCGGGCTGGTCTCGGCGGCCCTCGCCGCGGCGGCCGCGCTGGGCCTGGACGCGGGGGAGCTGGACGCGGCCGCCGACGCGCGGACGCCGTCGCCCGCCCTGCGGGTCACCGCGCGGAAGCTGGGACGGCAGCTGCTGCGCGCGGCGCGGGCGACCTGGCCGTCACCGGAGCTCGAGACCCTGGCGGGGCGGTTTCCCAAGGGGGCGCATCAGCCGGTGGTGCTCGGGTGCGTGGCCCGCGCGGCCGGGCTGGAGGCGCTCGACGCGGCGCACTGTGCGGCGTACGAGAGTGTGAGCGGCCCGGCGACCGCGGTCGTACGGCTGCTCGGCCTCGACCCCTTCCGGGCGACCGCCGTGCTGGCCCGGCTCGCCCCGGAGCTGGACCGCGTCGCGGACCGGGCGGTGGAGGCGGCCCGCAGTGCGGTCGGCGAGGGCGTCGAGGCGCTGCCCGCCGCGTCGGCGCCGCTGACGGAGATCTCGGCGGAGGCGCACGCGGGGTGGGCCGTGCGGTTGTTCGCGTCCTGAGGATTTCCCGCCCCGCCGCCCCTGCGGGATTTCCCGCCCCCGCCGCCCCTGCCCGTTCCCCTCCCCAGGGGCTGCGCCCCTTCGCCGAGTCGCCCGGCTCGGCCGAGGAGACCCGCCGCGAGACCGCCGGGCGAGCAATCGTGAGACAGCCGAGCACGGCACCGCCGAGGCCGCCGGATCGGCACTGCAAGAAAGAGGAGCCGCCATGCACCTGGACCACTCCCACCCCGGCCCCGCCGCCCTCAGCGCCGACGCCCACCGTCCCGACGGGTCCCGCCGCGCCCTGCGGATCGGGCTGGGCGGGCCCGTCGGGTCCGGCAAGACCGCCACCGTCGCGGCGCTGTGCCGGGCCCTGCGGGACGAGCTGTCCCTGGCCGTCGTCACCAATGACATCTACACCCGCGAGGACGCCGAGTTCCTGCTCCGCGAGGCCGTGCTGCCGCCCGAGCGGATCGCCGCCGTGGAGACGGGTGCCTGTCCGCACACCGCGATCCGGGACGACATCTCCGCCAACCTGGAGGCGGTGGAGGACCTGGAGGACGAGGTCGGACCGCTGGACCTGATCCTCGTGGAGTCCGGCGGGGACAACCTCACCGCCACCTTCTCCAAGGGGCTGGTGGACGCGCAGATCTTCGTCATCGACGTGGCCGGCGGCGACGACATCCCCCGCAAGGGCGGACCCGGCGTGACCACCGCCGACCTGCTCGTCGTCAACAAGACCGACCTCGCGCCGTACGTCGGCTCGGACCTGGCCCGCATGGCCGCCGATGCCGAGGCCCAGCGGCGCGACCTGCCCGTCGTCCTCCAGTCGCTGCGGAGCGAGGCGGGCGTCGGTGAGGTCGCCGCCTGGGTGCGGGACCGGCTCGCTGCCTGGCGGGGCCGCGGATGAGCGGGGTGCGGGCCACGGCGCGGATCGCCGCACGCGCCGACGGGCGGGGCGGCACGTCCTTGCCCGTGCTGGAGGGCGAGGGGCCGCTGGCGCTGCGGCGGGTCCGGGGCAGCGGCCAGGGGGAGGCGAGCGTGCTGCTCGTCGGCGCCATGAGCGGGCCGCTCGGCGGGGACCGGCTCGCCCTGCGGGCGCAGGTGGGGGAGGAGGCCCGGCTGCGCGTCGGGTCTGCCGCCGCCACCCTCGCCCTGCCCGGTCAGAGCAAGGGCGAGGCGCGCTACGACGTACGGCTCGACGTCGCCGACGGCGGCGAACTGCGCTGGCTGCCCGAGCAGTTGATCTCCGCCCGCGGCAGCGACCTGTACGTCACCACACGCGCCGACCTCGCCGCCACGGCCCGGCTGGTGCTGCGCGAGGAGCAGGTCCTCGGGCGGGCGGGGGAGGAACCCGGCACGCTCACCAGCCGTCTCACGGTGCGCGTCGCCGGGCGCACGGTGCTCGACCAGGAGCTCGCCTGCGGGCCGGGGGCGCCCGGCGGGTGGGACGGTCCGGCCGTGCTCGGGGGGCGGCGTGCGGTGGGGCAACTGGTCGTCGTACGGCCGGAATTCGACGGTCGGCCGGTGCCGGCGCAAGGGCTGGGCGAAGGCGCGTTCCTGCTGCCGCTCGCCGGGCCGGCCGCGCTGATCAGCGCCGTCGCCCCGGACGCCCTGCGGCTGCGCCGGGCGCTGGAGGAGGGGCTGGAACGGCTGGAGCACGCGTACCGCTGACCGGAATCCGTGTCCCGGTTATCGGATTGGCAAAGAAGACCGGCCACCCCTGTTGTCAGGGACCCTACAGCCATCAGGATCACCCGTACTTGTGTCGAAACCTTGTACGGGGAGGCTCATTTGACAGCCATGAGAGCGAAGCGGCGCACCGCGGCGGCCGGATCGGCCGGTGCGCTGATCGCTGCGGCGCTGATCGCCGGGGCGGTGACCGCGCCCACGGCCAGCGCCAGTCCGACCGACACCCGCCACCGCACCTACAGCGAGGCCCAGGGCGCAGCGATCGCCGCGGCCCGCGCCGCGAAGGCGGGCGTCGACTGGAAGGACTGCCCCGCCGACTGGGGCCTGGAGAAGCCCATCCAGTGCGGCTGGGTCACCGTCCCGCTCGACTACGCCAAGCCGTACGGCAAGCAGATCAAGCTCGCCGTCGACCGCATCGGCAACACCGGCACCCCCGAGGAGCGCCAGGGCGCCCTCGTCTACAACCCGGGCGGCCCCGGCGGCTCCGGGCTGCGCTTCCCGCGCCGCGTCGTGACCAAGGCGCCGGTCTGGGCCAAGATCGCCAAGGCGTACGACTTTGTCGGCTTCGACCCGCGCGGCGTCGGCAAGTCCACGCCGATCTCCTGCGTCGACCCGCAGGAGTTCGTCAAGGCGCCCAAGCTGGACCCGGTGCCCGACAGCGAGGCCGACAAGCGCGCTCAGCGGGGGCTGGCCCGTGCGTACGCCGAGGGCTGCCACGAACGCAGCGGCGAGATGCTGCCGCACATGACCACCCCGAACACCGCGCGCGACCTCGACGTCATCCGCGCCGCGCTCGGCGAGAAGAAGCTGAACTTCCTCGGCGTCTCCTACGGCACCTACCTCGGCGCGGTCTACGGCACGCTGTTCCCGACGCATGTGCGCCGCATGGTCGTCGACAGCGTGGTCAACCCGTCCCGCGAGAAGATCTGGTACCAGGCCAACCTGGACCAGGACGTCGCCTTCGAGATGCGCTGGAAGGACTGGCAGGACTGGGTCGCCGCCAACGACGCCGCCTTCCACCTCGGCACCACCCGCGAGGCCGTCCAGACCAAGTGGCTCCAGCTGCGCGCCACGGCCAAGGAGAACCCCATCGGCGGGGTCGTCGGACCGGCCGAACTGATCTCCTTCTTCCAGAGCGCCCCCTACTACGACTCCGCGTGGGTCCCCGTCGCCACGGTGTTCTCCCGCTACGTCGCCGGTGACACCCAGGCCCTCGTGGACGCGGCCGCGCCCGACCTCTCCGACACCGCGGGCAACGCGGCGTCCGAGAACAGCAACGCCGTGTACACGGCCGTCGAGTGCGCGGACGCGAAGTGGCCCACCAGCTGGAAGCGGTGGGACCGGGACAACACGCGGCTGCACCGGGACCACCCGTTCATGACGTGGGCCAACGCCTGGATGAACCTGCCGTGTGCCACCTGGCCGGTGAAGCAGCAGACGCCTCTCGAGGTGCGCTCGCGCAAGGGGCTGCCGCCGGTGCTGATCGTGCAGGCCGAGCGGGACGCGGCGACTCCCTACGAGGGGGCTGTCGAGCTGCACGAGCGGTTCAAGGGCTCGCGGCTGATCACGGAGAAGGGCGCGGGGTCGCACGGGGTGACCAGCCTGGTGAACTCGTGCATCAACGACCGGGTGGACGCGTATCTGCTGAGCGGGGCGCTGGACGCGGCGGATGTCGTGTGCGCGCCGCACGCGGTGCCCAAGCCGTAGGGGCCGGCGGGTCTGTGCGGGTTTCGTCGTGGCTGTTCGGGCAGTTCCCCGCGTCCCTTGAGGGACGTCACCTGCGCGCCAGCCACGCGTCTTCCGCCGCGTAGTCGAAGAGGTCGCCGTACGCGGCGTACATCTTCGGGTACACCTCCCGCCAGTCGCCCTCCGCCAGCCGGCGCTCGATGCACTCCACCGTCTCCGGCAGGGTCTCGGCGTAGCGCACCACCGGGCGGTAGCCCAGCTCCCGCTCCGCCGCCGTCATGTCGCAGACGATCGGGACCGGCACCGACCACGGCGTCCGCCCCACGGTCGGTGCCGGTGGGGCGCCCTCGACGAGGACGTCCTCGGCCTCGAAGCCCATCACCTCGTCGATGGCCCGCGCGATCGCCGTGACCGTCGGGGCCTCGGAGTCCACCGCGTTCAGCACGCGCGCGCCCGGCCGGGCCGCCGCCAGGCGGATCAGCTCGGCCAGGGTGTGAACGCTGACCGGGTGGAAGCGGCTGCGGCCGCCGTAGGAGATGACCCTCTTGCGGCGGCCGTCGAGGTTGCGCTTGACGAAGTAGAGCTCGCGCGGGGTGCGGCAGTGCGGGCCGTGGACCGCGCCGGCGCGCAGGAGCGTGGTCGGCAACCGGTCGGCGGCGGCGAGGAGTTCGCGCTCCACGGCCGCCTTCGCCGTGCTGTAGGTCGCCTCGCCGGGCGACACCGTGCGCTGGGTCTCCGGGATCGGCAGCGGATAGTGCGGGAAGCCGTCGGGTTCGGCCTGGGTGTCGAAGCCGCGGCCCCGGTCGTCCACGTACACCGAGACGCTGGAGATCACCACGGCCGAGCCGATCCGGTCGGCGAGGCCGGTCAGCCGGCGGGCGTGATGCTGCCGGAACGCGACCATGTCCACCAGCACGTCGCAGCCGTCGCCCAGCACCGCCTCCAGGGCCTTGTCGTCCTCGCGGTCCAGGCGCACCGCCCGTACCCCGTCGGGCCAGGCCGCGTCACGGCCGCCCCCGCGTGAGGCGGCCGTCACCTCCCAGCCGTCGCGTGCCAGTGCCGTCACCGTGGGGCGGCCGATCTGACCCGTCGCCCCGATCACCACAGCTCGTCTCATGCCGTCACGGTAGGCGCCCGACTCCCGTGCGCCCGAGGGAATCTGCTGACGGCAGACCCGTCATGTCAGCGGCATCCGCGGGAACCGGCGCTCCTTCGCCTCGGCGTCCTGCGCCTTCGCGACGGCCGCGTACGTGTCGACGTACTCCTGCTCCGACAGGGAGAGGATGGCGTACATGATCTCGTCGGTGATCGCGCGCAGGACCGCCTTCTCGTTCTCCATGCCGGCGTAGCGGGAGAAGTCCAGGGGCTCGCCGAAGCGGATGACGACGGGGTGGATCCGGGGGACGACCTTGCCCGGGGGCTGGGCCTCGAAGGTGCCGATCATGGCGCAGGGGACGACGGGCACGCCCGCCTTGAGGGCCATGACGGCCACACCGACCTTGCCCTTGTACAGCCGCCCGTCGTGCGAGCGGGTGCCCTCGGGGTAGATGCCCAGCAACTCGCCCTTGCCCAGGACGCCCAGGCCCTCGCGGATGGCGGCCTGGCCCGCCTCCTTGCCCGAGCGGTCGACCGGGATCTGTCCGGCGCTGCGGAAGAAGAAGGCGGTCAGACGGCCCTTGAGACCGGGGCCGGTGAAGTACTCGGCCTTCGCCAGGAAGGTGATGCGGCGCTTGAGGACGGCCGGCATCAGGAAGTGGTCGGAGAAGGAGAGATGGTTGCCGGCGACGATGGCCGCGCCGGTGGCCGGGACGTGCTCAAGGCCCTCGATCCGGGGGCGGAACACCAGTCTCAGGAGCGGCCCGAGCAGTACGTACTTGAGCAGGTAGTAGAACAAGGCGTCGCTCCTCACTGTGGTGACTCGGCACAACCGCCACGTTCTCGCAGGTCAACCGGCCTGTCGTGAGGTGTCAGTGTAGGCGCGGGCGCCCTCGGCCGGAACAGGTCCGGCCGAGGGTGGCCGATCATGGCCCTACGCCAGTACCTTCTCCAACGCCCCGATGGCGGACCGCAGTTCCTCGCCGGTGATGGTCAGCGGGGGAGCGATGCGGATCGTGGAGCCGTGGGTGTCCTTGACCAGGACGCCCTCGCGCATCAGCCGTTCGCTGATCTCGCGGCCGGTGCCGATGGCCGGGTCGATGTCGACGCCCGCCCACAGGCCGCGCGCCCGGAAGCCGAGCACGCCCCGGCCGACCAGCTCGGTCAGCCCGCCGCGCAGGACCATGCCCAGCTCCTGCGCCCGGCGCTGGAACTCGCCGCCCTCCAGCAGCTCGATCACGGCCGTGCCCACCGCCGCGGCCAGCGGGTTGCCGCCGAACGTCGAGCCGTGTTCACCCGGATGCAGGACCCCGAGGACGTCCCGGCTGCCGACCACCGCGGACACCGGCACGATGCCGCCGCCCAGCGCCTTGCCGAGCAGCACCAGGTCGGGCACGACGTCCTCGTGCTCCACCGCGAGCGTGCGCCCGGTGCGGCCGAGCCCCGACTGGATCTCGTCGGCGATGAACAGACAGCCCGTGCGGCGGGTCAGTTCGCGCACCCCGGCCAGATAGCCGTCGTCGGGGATCAGCACGCCCGCCTCGCCCTGGATGGGCTCGATGAGCACCGCCGCGGTCGTCTCGTCGATCGCCTCCTCCATCGCCGCCAGGTCGTTGTACGGCACGATCCGGAAGCCCGGCGTGAACGGGCCGAATCCGGCGCGGGCGGTCTCGTCCGTGGAGAAGCTGACGATCGTCGTCGTCCGGCCGTGGAAGTTGTCCGCCGCCACCACGATCGTCGCCCGGTCGGCGGGGACGCCCTTCACGTCGTACGCCCACTTGCGGGCCAGCTTGATGCCGCTCTCCACCGCCTCCGCGCCGGTGTTCATCGGCAGCACCATGTCCTGGCCGGTCAGCTCCGCCAGCCGCTCGGCGAACTCGGCGAGCCGGTCGTTGTGGAAGGCGCGCGAGGTGAGGGTGAGGCGGTCCAGCTGGCGGTGCGCGGCCTCGATCAGCGCGGGGTGGCGGTGGCCGAAGTTCAGGGCCGAGTAGCCGGCCAGCATGTCGAGGTAGCGGTTGCCCTCGACGTCCTCGACCCAGGTGCCCTCGGCGCTCGCCACGACCACGGGCAGCGGGTGGTAGTTGTGTGCGAGGACCGGCTCCTCGGCACGGATCAGCTCGGCGGAGGAGCGGGTGGAGGCGGGTGCGGTCATCAGCGGATCTCCTGGGTGCAGCACTTGATGCCGCCGCCGGCCTTGTGGAACTCCGACAGGTCGACGGGGACGGGGACATAGCCGTGCTCGGCGAGACGTGCCGAGAGCGCCTCGGCCCGGGGCGCGATGAAGACGTGACGGCCGTCGGAGACGGAGTTCAGGCC
Organism: Streptomyces sp. enrichment culture; assembly: GCF_964272895.1. Lineage (GTDB taxonomy): Bacteria > Actinomycetota > Actinomycetes > Streptomycetales > Streptomycetaceae > Streptomyces. The sequence continues at coordinate 1,038,500 of NZ_OZ186832.1, read as the reverse complement.
GAACGCCATCGCGTCCTCGCGGGTGGCCAGCACCGCGTCCGGGTACAGCCGGGCGAGGACCTCGCGGCTGCCCGGGGAGAACGCCTCCGGGTAGTAGACGATGTTGTCGTCGTCGAGGACGAACAGCGCCGTGTCCAGGTGGTAGAAGTACGGGTCCACCAGCGTCAGGCTGATCACCGGGTGCCCGAAGAACTCCTGCGCCTCGCGGTGCGCCTCACGGGTGGTGCGGAACCCGTGCCCGGCGAGGACATAGCGGCCGGTCCACACCAGATCGCCCTCGCCCTCGCACACCGACTCCGGGCGGTGCACGTCGAAGCCCGCCTGCTTGAACCAGGTGTCGTAGTGCACGGACTCCGGGCGCCGCTCCGGCGCGTGGAAGAGGGAGCCGAAGACCCGGCCGTCGACGACGACCGCCGAGTTCGCGGCGAACACCATGTCCGGGAGCCCGGCGACCGGCTCCACGGCGTCGACGTCGTGCCCATGGGCACGGTAGGCGCTGATCAGCGCGCTCCACTGCTCCTGGGCGAGGTCGACGTCCACCCGGACGTCGGGATGCATCCAGGGATTGATCGCGTACTGCACGGCGAAGTGTCTGGGTTCGCAGACGAGGAAACGCCGCCGGCGCGGCACACGGCTGTCGGTCACAGAGGGGTCCCTCCGCTTCCTGGGGTGATCGACGGGGTCGAGACCACGGTAAGAACGGACGGATACGGGCGACAAGAAACGAAAGCTGCGTGTCCACGCAGGAATGCTGCGTCTTGATCAGGCCGGACGCACGCCTGCTGCGTCCTCCGGCGCGGGCTGGGACGCACCCGCCTCCGGACTCTCCGGGATCAGATGGGACAGCACCATCACACTGATCGTCTTGCGGATGAACGGCTCGGCACGGATGCGCTCCAGCACGTCCTCGAAGTGCTCCACGTCCCGCGCCCGCACATGCAGCAGGGCGTCCGCGCCGCCGGTCACCGTCATCGCCGCGGTGATCTCCGGATGGTTGCGCACCACGTCCGCGATCCGCCGGGGCGGGGCCGCGCCCTCGCAGTACACCTCGACATACGCCTCCGTGCGCCAGCCCAGCGCCGACGGGCGCACCGTCGCCGTGAACCCGGTGATGACCCCGGTGTCCCGCAACCGGTCCACCCGCCGTTTCACCGCCGTCGCCGAGAGTCCGATCGCCGCGCCGATCTCGGCGAAACTGGTCCGGGCGTTCGCCATCAGGGCGGTGATGATCTTCCGGTCGAGCTCGTCGAACGGGGTGGTCCTGCTGTTCATGGCCGCACCCTATCCAGGGGAAACGCTCCTGCCCCGGCACGTGTCCAGGCGTACGGATTACTCCTACACTCCACGTTCATGCTGCGCGCCCTCGCTGTCGACGACGAACGCCCCTCGCTGGAGGAGCTGCTCTACCTGCTCAACGCCGATCCCCGCATCGGCAGCGCGGAGGGCGCGTCGGACGCCACCGAGGCCCTGCGGCGCATCAACCGCGCCCTGGAGAGCGGCCCCGGCGGACCCGAGGCCATCGACGTGGTCTTCCTCGACATCAACATGCCCGGTCTCGACGGACTCGACCTCGCCCGGCTGCTCAGCGGCTTCGCCCAGCCGCCCCTGGTCGTGTTCGTCACCGCGCACGAGGACTTCGCCGTGCAGGCGTTCGACCTCAAGGCCGTCGACTACGTGCTCAAACCGGTCCGCAAGGAGCGCCTCGCCGAGGCGGTACGACGCGCCGCCGAGCGCAGCGACACCGCCCCGCGCATCCCCGTGCACGAACCCGACCCCGACCACATATCCGTCGAGCTCGGCGGAGTGACCCGGTTCGTGGCCGTCGACGACATCACCCACGTCGAGGCCCAGGGCGACTACGCCCGGCTGCACACCGCCCGGGGCAGCCACCTGGTCCGCATCCCGCTGTCCACCCTGGAGGAACGCTGGCGCGCCCGCGGCTTCGTCCGCATCCACCGCCGCCATCTGGTCGCCCTGCGCCACATCGCCGAACTGCGCCTCGACGCCGGCTCGGTCAGCGTCATGGTCGGCGCCGAGGAGCTCCAGGTCAGCCGCCGTCACGCCCGCGAACTGCGGGACCTGCTGATGAGGAGGCCCTGACCGTGCCCCAGGACCCCACCGCGGCCCGTGTTCTCGTCACCGGCCCGCCTCGCCGCACCCGCCGCCCGCCCGCCCACTACCGCCCGCGCACGGAGATCGACGAGCAGACCACCCTCGGTCACACCTATGTGCGCTCCCTGATGCGCAGCCAGCTGCGTGCCGCGCTGACCGCCCTCGCCGTCCTCGCCCTGCTCGTCGGCCCGCTGCCCCTGCTCTTCAGCGCCATCCCCGCCGCCCGCCGCCTGGAGTGGGCCCTCCTCGGCTTCGGCCTGTACGCCCCCCTCGTCCTGCTCGCCCGCTGGTACGTGCGCCGCGCGGAACGCAACGAACGGGACTTCGTGCGGCTGGTCGAGGACCGATGAACGCACCGCCTGCGCCCGATGAGCGCCGAGGGCCGACGCGCCCCCCGACCGTCGAGGACCGATGAACTCCAGCTACGCCATACCCGCCGTCGCCCTCGTCGTCGTCGCCACCGTCCTCGTCGGCGCCTTCGGCCTGCGCATCTCCCGCACCACCTCCGACTTCTACGTCGCCTCCCGCACCGTCGGCCCCCGTCTGAACGCCGCCGCCATCAGCGGCGAGTACCTCTCCGCCGCCTCCTTCCTGGGCATCGCCGGACTCGTCCTGGTCCAGGGCCCCGACATGCTCTGGTACCCGGTCGGCTACACCGCCGGCTACCTGGTCCTGCTGCTCTTCGTGGCCGCCCCGCTGCGCCGCTCCGGCGCCTACACGCTGCCCGACTTCGCCGAGGCACGCCTCGCCTCCCAGGCGGTACGGCGGCTCGCCGGTGCCTTCGTCGTCGGCGTCGGCTGGCTGTATCTGCTGCCGCAGCTCCAGGGCGCCGGCCTCACCCTCACCGTCCTCACCGGCGCCCCCGACTGGCTGGGCGGCGTGATCGTCGCCGTCGTCGTGACCGCGACCGTCGCCGCGGGCGGCATGCGCAGCATCACGTTCGTGCAGGCGTTCCAGTACTGGCTCAAGCTCACCGCGCTCCTCGTCCCCGTCCTCTTCCTGATCCTGGCCTGGCAGAACGACGGCCGCCCGAGCCGCGCCTTCGAGGAACCGGCGACCTTCCGCGAGCAGCGCAGCGTCCGCGTGGACACCGGCCTGGACCTCAAGCTCGACCGCCCCCTGACGGCCACCGTCACCGGCACCGTCGACGGCCGCCGCCACGACGACGACCTCACCACCCTGGACACCGGCACCCACCGCATCGAGGGCGGCACCCGCCTCACCTTCGCGCCCGGCACCACCGTCCCCGCCGCCGACCGCGGCAGCAACGGCGGCATGTCCACCTCGCTGGCCGCCTCCCGCGACGAACGCCCGCTGTACGCCACGTACGGGCTGATCCTCGCCACCTTCCTCGGCACGATGGGCCTGCCCCACGTCGTGGTCCGCTTCTACACCAGCCCGCACGGCGTCGCCGCCCGCCGCACCACCGTCGCCGTCCTCGCCCTGGTCGGCGGCTTCTATCTGCTGCCGCCGGTCTACGGCGCCCTCGGCCGCCTGTACGCCCCCGAGCTCACCCTCACCGGCGACGCGGACGCGGCCGTCCTGCTGCTGCCCGGCCGCATGATCGGCGGGGTCGGCGGCGAGCTGCTCGGCGCGCTGGTGGCCGGGGGAGCGTTCGCGGCGTTCCTGTCCACGGCGTCCGGCCTGACGATGGCCGTCGCGGGCGTCCTCACCCAGGACGTGCTGCCCACCCGCGGCGTACGGCACTTCCGGCTGGGCACCGGCCTCGCCATGCTGGCGCCGCTCGGGGCGAGCAGCCTGGTCGGCGGACTGCCCGTGGCCGACGCCGTCGGGCTGGCCTTCGCCGTCTCGGCCTCGTCCTTCTGCCCGCTGCTCGTCCTCGGCATCTGGTGGCGCCGGCTCACCCCGCCGGGCGCGGCCGCCGGGATGCTGGTCGGCGGGGGAGCGGCGTTCCTGTCCGTGGCCGCGACCATGTCCGGTTTCCCGGGCGCCGGCCCGCTGCACGCCCTGCTGGCCTGGCCCGCCCTGTGGTCGGTGCCGCTCGGCTTCCTCACCATGATCCTTGTGTCCCTGGCGACACCGGGCCGCGTCCCGGCGGGCACGGCGGCCATCCTCGCCCGCTTCCATCTGCCGGAGGAGCTGAGCAGCCAGGAGCTGCGGACGGAGACCAAGGCATGACGATGTTCCTCGCGGGTCTGTGTGTGGCCGTCCTGCCGCTGCTCGCCCTCGGCTTCTGGCTGGGTCGGCGCACCGCCCGCCCCGAGAGCCAGGGCGGCGGCCTGGGCACCCCCGTCGAGCACGCCACCTTCCAGACCCTGCACACCGCCTCGCTGGCCGCCCCCGCCCTGCGCGCCGGTCTCACCGAGGACAGCGCCCGCAAGTCGGCCCGCAGCCTGCGCTCCCTGCTCGGCACCGAGGCCCTGTGCCTCACCGACGAGCGGGGTGTCCTGGCCTGGGACGGCGTCGGCGCCCACCACCGCGCCGAGATCGTCGAACGGCTGGCCGGCCCCCTGGACACCGGTCGCGGGGAGGCGTTCCCGCTGACCTGCGACACCCCCGACTGCCCCGTCCGCTGGGCCGTGATCGCCCCGCTCACCGTCGACGACCGGGTCCACGGCACCCTGGTGGCCTGCGCGCCCCGCGAGTCCGCCGTCCTGGTCCGCGCCGCCGGGGAGGTCGCCCGCTGGGTCTCCGTCCAGCTGGAGCTCGCCGATCTCGACGACTCCCGCACCCGGCTGATCGAGGCCGAGATCAAGGCCCTGCGCGCCCAGATCTCCCCGCACTTCATCTTCAACTCGCTGGCGGTGATCGCGTCCTTCGTGCGCACCGACCCCGAGCGCGCCCGTGAGCTGCTGCTGGAGTTCGCCGACTTCACCCGCTACTCGTTCCGCCGGCACGGCGACTTCACCACGCTCGCCGACGAGCTGCACGCCATCGATCACTACCTCGCGCTGGTCCGGGCGCGCTTCGGCGACCGCCTGTCCGTCACCCTCCAGATCGCCCCCGAGGTACTGCCGGTGGCCCTGCCCTTCCTGTGCCTGCAACCGCTCGTCGAGAACGCCGTCAAGCACGGCCTGGAGGGCAAGGCCGACACCTGCCACATCCAGATCACCGCGCAGGACGCGGGAGCCGAGGCCCTGGTGGTCATCGAGGACGACGGCGCCGGCATGGACCCCGGCCTGCTGCGCCGCATCCTCGCGGGCGAGGTCAGCCCGTCCGGTGGCATCGGCCTGTCCAATGTCGACGACCGGCTCCGGCAGGTCTACGGCGACGACTACGGCCTGGTCATCGAGACCGCCGTGGGAGCGGGCATGAAGGTGACCGCCCGGCTGCCGAAGTACCAGCCGGGCGTGCACTCGGGCGCCCGGCTCAGCCGGGACTGAGCCTCATGTGGTGCGGGTGGCCACCATGCCGAGGGTGATCAGTCCCAGCACGACCCAGCCGAACCACAGCCAGCCGTTGCTGCCGAGCACCGCCGTGTAGGCCGTCACCACGACGAGTCCGCCGACGGTGAGCACCCCCATGGTCTTCGTGGAGCTGTCCGTGGAACCGGGCATCGCGACACCCTCCTCGTCCGTCCGTACCCTCCATGGTGCCCCGGAACGGCGGAATCAGGTGCGGTTTTCCCGGACCCGGATCAACGGCTGCGCGCGTTCAGCGAGGCCAGATAGGCGTTGTACGCCTCCAGCTCCGCGTCACCGTCCCGGTCGGCGGCCCGGTCCTTGCGCTTGGCCTGCCGCTGCTCGGACCCGTACCACTGGAACAGCAGTGCGATCAGCACCAGCACCGACGGGATCTCGCTGAACGCCCAGGCGATGCCGCCCGCCGCGTTCTGATCCGCCAGCGCGTCGATGCCGAGCGAGGCCGGCGGGTGCGCGTACGTCTCCACCATCGGCGTCGAGCCCATCATCAGCGCGATACCGAAGAACGCGTGGAACGGCATGCCCGCGAACAGCTCCAGCATCCGCATCAGATAGCCCGGCCGGTGCGGACCCGGGTCCACGCCCATGATCGGCCAGAAGAAGATCAGCCCGACGGCGAGGAAGTGCACCATCATCGCCGCGTGGCCCACCTTGGAGCCCATCAGCGTGTCGAACAGCGGCGTGAAGTACAGCGCGTACAGGCTCGCGATGAACATCGGGATCGTGAACACCGGATGCGTGATCACCCGCAGATACCGGCTGTGCAGCAGCGCCAGCAGCAGCTCCCGCGGCCCCTTGCGCCCCCGCCCGGCCGGCGGCAGCGCCCGCAGGGCCAGCGTCACCGGCGCGCCCAGCAGGATCAGGATCGGCGACAGCATGCTGATCACCATGTGCTGCACCATGTGCACGCTGAACATGACCATGCCGTAGTCGTTCAGCTTGGTGCACATCACCAGCCCGATGCTCAGCACACCCGTGGCGAAGGCGAGGGTCCGCCCCGGCGACCACGCGTCCCCGCGCCGCCGCAGCCGCACGACCCCCCACCCGTACAGCGCCAGCCCGACCAGACAGGCGACGAGGAAGAACAGGTCCGGCGACCACTGAAGCCCTCGCCCCAGCGTGAACGGCGGCAGATCCATCGTCATGCCGTGCCCGCTGTGATCCATCTCGCCGGCTCCTGTTTCATGGGGGTTGTGCGAAAACGTCCGCCCCAAGACTAGAACCGCCCCCGGCGACCCATGTCACCGGGGGCGGCCAGAGCCTTCCTGCCTAGAGCACGCACTCCGCCTCGGCGTACCGCTCCGCAGGAACGGTCTTCAGCGTCTCCACGGCCTCGGCCAGCGACACCATCACGATGTCCGTCCCCCGAAGCGCCGTCATCATCCCGAACTCACCCCGGTGCACGGCCTCCACCGCGTGCCACCCGAACCGAGTGGCCAGCACCCGGTCGTACGCGGTCGGCGTACCGCCCCGCTGCACATGCCCGAGAATCACCGGACGGGCCTCCTTGCCGAGCCGCCGCTCCAGCTCGACCGACAGCTGACGCGCTATCCCGGCGAACCGCTCGTGCCCGTAGATGTCCTTGCCGCCCTCGTCGAACTCCATGGAGCCGGGCCGAGGCTTGGCCCCCTCGGCCGCCACGACGATCGCGAAGCGCTTGCCCGCCTCGAACCGCGCGCCGACCACCGCGGTCAGCTCCTCGATGTCGAAGGGCCGCTCGGGCACCACGATCGCGTGCGCACCCGCGGCCATGCCGGAGTGCAGCGCGATCCACCCGGTGTGCCGGCCCATGACCTCGACGACCAGCACCCGCTGATGGGACTCGGCGGTGGTCTTGAGCCGGTCGAGGGCCTCCGTCGCCACCCCCACGGCCGTGTCGAAACCGAAGGTGACATCCGTGACGGCGATGTCGTTGTCGATCGTCTTGGGCACGCCCACCACCGGCAGTCCGCTGTCGGACATCAGCCGTGCGGCCTTCAGCGTGCCCTCGCCGCCGATCGGGATGATCGCGTCGAGGCCGAGCTCGGCCACATGCCCCTTCGCCCGCTCCACACCGTCCCGCAGATGGGACGGCTGGACGCGGGAGGAGCCGAGGATCGTGCCGCCGCGGGCGAGGATGCCGCCCACCGCGTCGAGGTCGAGCTTGAGGTAGTCGCACTCCAGGAGGCCCTTCCAGCCGTCCCGGAAGCCGATGACCTCGTCGCCGTGGTCGGCGACGGCACGGTGCACGACGGACCGGATGACGGCGTTCAGGCCGGGGCAGTCGCCGCCGGACGTGAGGACACCAATGCGCATAGCCCGAAATACCTTTGCAACGTGGGCCGGGGACCGGACCACGTCGTCCGGCTTGATCCCGGTCACCCTACCGGCGTGAGGGGGTGGAACCGCACGGGGCGTCCGCCTGCTGGACATACCCGCACATATGAGCAGACGGTCCGTCAGGCGGGCCGCGTCCCCAGGATGCCGCAGCTTCCTTGCGTGTCTCTGGAGCCCCGGTGAACTCACGCGAAAAGCCGCCCGGAGCCACAGCACTCCGGGCGGCTTCGGGGAAGGCTACGCGGGCTGCTGGGCGGCCGCGATGCGCTCGCTCCGCAGCGCCTCGTACCAGCGGTCGTCGGTCGGCGGCAGCGCGTTCACGTCCAGCGCCAGCTTCAGCAGCAGGTCGGCGATCAGCGGGTTGCGCGCCAGCACCGGGCCGTGCATGTACGTACCGAAGACGGTGTCGTTGTACGCGCCCTCCGTACCGTCGCCCGTGCCGTTGCCGTTGCCGAGGCGGACCTGGGCGAACGGGCGGGCCGTGGGGCCGAGGTGGGTGACGCCCTGGTGGTTCTCGAAGCCGGTCAGCGGGGGCAGGCCGAGCCGCGGGTCGATGTCCGCGAGCACGTCACCGACGCACCGCGCGCCCTCACCGCGTACCGAGACCACGTCGAGCAGGCCGAGGCCCGGCTCGCGCTGGCCCAGGTCGTTGATGAACTCGTGGCCCAGGATCTGGTAGCCGGCGCACACCGAGAACACGATCGCGCCGTTCTCCACCGCCCGGTACAGGCCCCCGTCGCGGCGCAGCCGCTCGGCCGCGAGCCGCTGCGGCCGGTCCTCGCCGCCGCCGATCAGGTAGATGTCGCCGGAGGTCGGGATCGGCTGGTCGCTGCGCACGTCGAGCCGCGCCACGTCCAGGCCCCGCTGCCGTGCCCGGCGCTCCACGACGAGGACGTTGCCCTGGTCGCCGTAGGTGCTCAGCAGGTCCGGATAGACCCAGACGACCCGCAGTTGGTTGTCGCTCACTAAAGTCCCCTGATGGTCAGTTGCCGACGCGGCGGCGCAGGTCCTGGAAGGCGGTGTAGTTGGCGATGACCTCGATCCGGCCCGGCGGGCACAGCTGCACCGCCTGATCGAGGGTGTCGCACACCTGGAAGTGCTGGTCGGCGACCTCCAGGCGCACCGCGAGGTCGAGCCTGCGGTCGCCGATCACGACGATCGGGTGGCCGGTCAGCCGCGTGTAGTCGACGTCCCACAGCCAGGACGTGTCCGTGCCGTCGGCGCTGCGCGCGTTGACGGACAGGATCACCGGGGCCGGCGGCGGGTCGATGAGGGAGAACGTCTCCAGCCAGCCGGCCGGGTTCTTGGCGAGCAGCAGCCGCAGATCGCGGCCCTGGAACTGGACGACGTCATAGCGGCCGGCCACGGCCTGCACCTGGTACATCCGCTCCAGCGCCACCTGCGGCGGCACGCCGAACACGGCGGCGACGGCCGCGGAGGACGCGGCGTTGGCCTTGTTGGCGCGGCCCGGCAGCTGAAGGTGGATCGGCCAGGCCGAGCCGTGCGGGTCCAGGACGTGGTCGCCGGACAGCGCCCAGCTCGGGGTGGGCCGGCGGAAGCCGCAGTCGCCGCAGAACCAGTCGTCGCCGGGGCGCTGCATCACACCGCCGCAGGACGGGCAGGACCAGGCGTCGTCCTTCCACATCTGACCGGCCGCGACCCAGATCACGTTCGGGGAGGAGGACGCGGCCCACACGACCAGCGGGTCGTCGGCGTTGGCGACGATCACGGCCTTGCAGCCGGCGAGCCCTTCACGCCAGTTCTCGGCGAGCATCCGGGTCTCGGCGGCGCGGTCCAGCTGGTCGCGGGAGAGGTTGAGGAGGGCGATGCACTTCGGGTCGGTGTCCCGGGCGACGCCCGCGAGGTACTTCTCGTCGACCTCGATCACGCCGTAGCGCGCGTCCGAGCCGCCGGCCAGGGCCGAGGTGATACCGGCCGGCATGTTCGCGCCGAGCGCGTTGGACACGACGGGCCCCGCGGCCCTGAGCGCCTCGGCGATGAGCCGGGTGGTGGTGGTCTTGCCGTTGGTGGCGGAGACCAGGACCACATCCAGGTTCTGGGCGAGCCGGGCGAGCAGGTCGGGGTCGAGCTTGAGGGCCACCCGTCCGCCGATCACCGAACCGCTGCCGCGCCCCGCGGCACGGGATGCCGCCGCGACCGCCTTGCCCGCGGTCACGGCGAGCTTGGCCCGCGGCGTGAGCGGGTCCGAGTTGCCTGCCATCAGTCCTCGATCCTCCTTGCGTACGCGCCGCGCCGACATTCCTTACGGCAACGTGGTGTGGCCTCAGCCTATCGAGATCCACTCACGTGCCCGAATCGCGGCACCGTCACGATCCGGGCACGCACCGGACGTGACCTGCCAGACCGTACCCTTGCGGGCATGCGAAACGGCTCGATCCCGGGCGCCCGCGGGCGCGTCCGGCCCCTCACCCTGCTCGGCGACCCGGCCCTGCACACCCCCTGTGCCGAGGTCACCGACTTCGGCCCCGAACTGGCGGCCCTCGTCGAGGACTTGTTCGCCACGATGTACGCCGCGAACGGGGTCGGCCTGGCCGCGAACCAGGTGGGCGAGCCGCTGCGGGTGTTCGTCTACGACTGCCCCGACGACGAGGACGTCCGTCATCTCGGCCACATCGTGAACCCCCGCCTCGTGGCGACGGACGGCGTGGTCGTCCGGGGCCCGGAGGGCTGCCTGTCCCTGCCGGGTCTGGAGGCCGGCACGGAGCGGTACGACCACGCGGTGGTGGAGGGCGTGACGCTGACGGGCGAGCCGGTCACCGTCCATGGCACGGGTTTCTTCGCGCGATGCCTGCAGCACGAGTGCGACCATCTGGACGGAACGGTCTACGCGGACAGGGTGACCGGCTGGCGTCACAGAAGGCTGAAGCGACAGATCGCAAAGGCGCCGTGGAGTGAGCGTCCCTGAGGGGCGCGGGGAACTGCGCGAGCAACTCACCACGACCCGCGGACGGCGTCAGAACCCGGGCCCCCCGACCCGGTCCCCGGCCGCAGCGAGCCTTCCCCACAGAAGGTCGGCAAGACTCCGCACCAACTCGGCCCTGGAACAGGGCCGTTCCCCCAGCCACCAGTCCCCGGCGGCATGCATCATCCCGACGATCCCATGCCCCCACACCCGCGCAAGCTGCTGGGACCCCGGCCCGAGATCCACCCGCTCCTCGATCACGGTCGCGAGCTCCTCACCCATCCGCCGCAGCAACGGCGCCGAGTGCTTGCCGACGTCGAACCCCTGATCCCCGGCCTGCGACCCCTCCGAGGGATGCATCAGGAACCGGTACACCTGCGGCCGCGCCTCGATCGCGGCGAGGTAGGTGTCGAGCGTCGCCTCCACCCGCTCCCGCCGCTCCGCGGGAGCGTCCAGCGCGGCCCGCAGCGAATCCAGCAGCGCATCCGTGTGCCGCTTGGCAAGGGCCGCGTAAAGGCCCCCCTTGTCACCGAAGTGCCGGTAGAGGATCGGCTTCGTGATGCCCGCCTCCGCCGCGATCGCGTTCATCGACGCCTGCGGCCCGTCCCGGAGCACCACTCTGTCCGCGGCCTCCAGCAGCTCGCGGCGTCGGCGGTCGGCGGACCGCTGCTGCTCGGTCCGCTGCGTGGTGTCCATGTGCTCTCCCCACCCGTGCTGTTTCGGTGACGCCAGCGCAAACTAACACCTCATCTGCGAGTTGACTTTTCCTACCCACCGGTAACAGACTGCGGTTACCGCAAGTAACACGCAGGTGCGCCGCTGGAGGGGACATGGCCGAGTTCACCATGGAGCTCAACGACGAACAGAAGGAGGTCCGGGACTGGCTGCACGGCTTCGCCGCCGACGTCATCCGGCCCGCGGCCGCCGAATGGGACGAGCGTGAGGAGACTCCCTGGCCGGTCATCCAGGAGGCCGCGAAGGTCGGCATCTACTCCCTCGACTTCTACGCCCAGCAGTACTTCGACCCGACCGGCCTCGGCATCCCGATGGCCATGGAGGAACTGTTCTGGGGCGACGCCGGTATCGCCCTGTCCATCGTCGGCACCGGTCTGGCCGCCGTAGGCGTCCTCGCCAACGGCACGGACGAGCAGATCGGCACCTGGATCCCCCAGATGTACGGCGACGCGAACGACGTGAAGGTCGCCGCGTTCTGCTCCTCCGAGCCCGACGCCGGCTCCGACGTCGCCTCGATGCGCACCCGCGCGGTGTACGACGAGGCCAAGGACGAGTGGGTGCTCAACGGCACGAAGACCTGGGCGACCAACGGCGGCATCGCCAACGTCCATGTCGTCGTCGCGGTCGTCGACCCCGAGCTCGGCTCCAAGGGCCACGCCTCCTTCATCGTCCCGCCGAACACGCCCGGCCTGTCCCAGGGCCAGAAGTTCAAGAAGCACGGCATCCGCGCCTCGCACACCGCCGAGGTCGTCCTCGACAACGTGCGGGTGCCGGGCTCCTGCCTGCTCGGCGGCAAGGAGAAGCTGGACGAGCGCCTGGCGCGCGCCCGCGAGAAGGCGAAGTCAGCGGGCGGCGAGCGCGTGAAGAACGCGGCGATGGCCACATTCGAGGCGTCCCGCCCGGCCGTCGGCGCGATGGCCGTCGGCACCGCCCGCGCCGCGTACGAGGTCGCCCTCGACTACGCGACGACGCGCGAGCAGTTCGGCCGCCCGATCATCGACAACCAGGGCGTGGCCTTCCAGCTCGCCGACATGCGGACCTCCATCGACGCGGCCCGGCTGCTGGTGTGGCGCGCCTCCTGGATGGCGGTCAACGGCAAGCCGTTCACCGCGGCCGAGGGCTCCATGTCCAAGCTGTTCGCCAGCGAGACCGCGAAGAAGGTCACCGCCCAGGCGATCCAGATCCTCGGCGGCAACGGCTACACGCGCGAGTACCCGGTGGAGCGCATGCACCGGGACGCGGCGATCTACACGATCTTCGAGGGCACCAGCGAGATCCAGCGGCTGGTGATCGCCCGCACCCTGGCCGGCGTCCCGATCCGCTAGCCGCGTCCCGGCTCACGGGACCGGGACGGGCGCCCCTCGTGCCGACGGGCGCGCACCGGCGCCCGAGCGGGGCCGGTGCCCGTCACCGGTGCCTGAGCGGGGGCCGGTGCCCGTCACCGGTGCCTGAGCGGCGTCAGCTGTTCGATGTCGTAGCGCGCCCGCAGCTCCTCGATCGCCGCGTGGTCCGGCGGACCCCCGCTGCCCAGGATCTCCAGCAGCTCCTCGAAGTAGCGCTCGTGATCCGGCGGCGGGGACGCCTGGAAGAACATCTTCGCCGGGCTCTCCGTCGGATTGGCGAAGGCATGGGGGCAACCGGGCGGTACGACGATGACCGTGCCCGGCGTCGCGCGCACCACCCGGTGGCCCGAGGCCGACTCCCAGCGCTGCCAGTTGTCCGGCGTCCGCACCCTGGGCTCGAAGGCGAGCACGTCCAGCTCGCCCTCGAGCACATAGAACAGCTCCTCGCTGCGGGTGTGGACATGCGCGCCGACGTCGAAGCCGGGCGGTACGACCACCTCGAAGGTGGACGCCGTCCGCGAGTGCGTGCCGGTCACCTTGAACGTGACGTGCTGCGCCGGTGTCCGTACGACCCGCCCGTGGCCCGGCGGGACGAGCAGCCCCTCGCCGCTCACCATGTCACCGGCAGCGCTTCCGGCCCGCGGATCAGCGCACCCTTCTTGAAGGGCACCTGCTCCGGAGGTACCCCGAGCCGCAGCCCCGGCACCCGGTCGAGCAGCGCGTCGACCAGCAGCTCCGACTCCAGCTTGGCCAGCATGCCGCCCACGCAGTAGTGCGGTCCGAAGCCGAACGCCACATGCGGGTTGGGGCTGCGGGAGAAGTCGATGCGGTCGGGGTCGGGGAAGACGTCCGGGTCGCGGTTGGCCGCGAGGTACGACACATAGATCGCGTCGCCGGCCCGGATGCGGTGCCCCTTGATCTCCACGTCCTCCAGCGCGATGCGGGACAGGCCGACGGCGTTGCGGTGCGGGATGTACCGCAGCAGCTCGTCGATGGCCTGGGGCCGCAACTCCGGCCGTGCGCGCAGCTGTTCGGCGAGCTCGGGCCGGGTCAGCAGCAGATGGAACATCTGCCCGCTGTTGTTGGTGACCGCCTCGCCGCCGATCTGGATCAGCACCGCGAGCCCGACGGCCTCCTCCAGGGTGATCTCGCCCCGGCCCACGGCGGCGCCCAGCAGCGAGGTGACGTCCTCGCCGGAGCTGCCCTCGCGCAGGCCGACGAGGTCGGAGAAGTAGGCGCCCATCTCGTTCTTGGCCTGCTCGCTGACGTCGGCCCCGTGCGCGGAGGACAGGATGAGCTGGGTCCAGGTGTGCATGGTGTGCCGGTCGGCCGCCGGGACGCCCATCAGCTCGCAGATCACGGCGATGGGGAAGGGGCCGAGCACCGCCTCGACGAGGTCGGCGGGCGGACCGGCCGCGAGCATCTCGTCGACCAGCTCGTCCAGCATCGCCCGGGACCGCTCCCGGATCCGCTCCACGCCCCGCGCCGTGAACGCCTGCGCCACCGAGCGGCGCAGCCGGGTGTGGTCGGGCGGGTCCAGGAAGCCGACGGCTCCCCGCGCCGGGATGAAGTGCGGGGCGAGCCGGGTGACCTGACGGTCCAGCACGGCCTCGCGGCTGAACCGGGGGTCGTTGGTCACCATCCGTACGTCGTCGTAGCGGGTGACCAGCCAGGCCCAGCCCTCACCGTTGGGCAGCCGGATCCGGGTGACCGGGCCCTCGCGCATCAGCTCGGCCAGGACCGGGTCGAAGTCGGTGCCGGCCAGGTCCAGCGCCGGCCAGTCGCGGACCGGTGGCGCGGTCTCGGTGATCGTCTCTTCGCTCATCTCACGCCGTCTCGTCGATCTGCCAGCGGCCGAGGGACATCTCCGCGGTGATGCCGGGACCGAACCCGGCGAGCAGCCCGCGTGCCCGGTCACGGACACCGCCCTCGTCGAACAGCCGCCGCAGCGCGTCCAGTACGACGCCGCTGGCGATGTTGCCGTACTCGGTGAGCGTGGCCCGGCTGAACCGGAAGGCGTGCGGGTCGACCTGGAGGAACTTGCTGAGGTCGTCGAGTATTCGGGGCCCGCCCGCATGGACGACGTAGAAGTCCAGGTCGGCGGCGTCCCAGCCGTGCAGTCCCGCGAGGTCCTGCAGGGCGGGGGCGAGCGGCTCCATCGTGGCCGGCACCCGCTTGTCCAGCAGGAAGTGGAAGCCGGTGGCCCGGACGTCGTAGGCGATCCAGTCCTCCGTCTTGGGGATCAGGTAGGAGCCGTTGCGCTCCAGCCGTACGCCGGTCCCGCCGCGCCCGCGGACCACCGCGGCGGCGATACCGTCACCGAACAGCCCGTTGGACAGCAGCGAGCCGACGCCGATGTCGGTGGGCTGGTAGCACAGCGAGCAGAACTCGCAGGCCACGATGAGCGCGTTGGCGTCCGGGTAGGCCGTGCAGAAGTCATGGGCCCGGTTGATCGCCGCACCACCGGCCGCGCAGCCCAGCTGCGCGATCGGCAGCTGACGCGTGGTGCTGTCGAAGTCCATCTCGTTGATCAGCCACGCCGTGAGCGACGGCATCATGAAGCCGGTGCACGACACATAGATGATCACGTCGATGTCGCTGGTGAGGAGCTCGGCGTCGTCCAGCGCCCGCTGCACGACCGCGGGGACCCGCGCCTTCGCCTCGGCCTCGTAGATCTTGTTGCGCTCTTCGAAGCCGGGATGCTTCAGGGTCTCCTCGATCGGCTGCACGATGTGCCGGGTACGCACTCCGGTGTTCTCTATCAGCCGGAGGGCCAGAGGCAGTTGAGGGTGATCCGCGTGACGCTCGCGCGCCAGCTCCAGCGTCTCCTCCATCGTGATGACGTGCTCCGGAACGGACACCGAGGGTCTGCACAAAGTCGCCATGAACCGTGCCTGCTTTCGAAGGTGGTTCACCTCAGAGGGTGCTCACCTCACGATCACCCGAGAAGGCGACGATCTCGCGGTGGACTACTCCACAAGGGGACAGGTGACGTCCCGAGGGGCGCGGGGAACCGCGCGACAGGCCACTGTGAACCCGCACCCGGCAACGACGAAGAACCCCTACGGCGAAACCCCGAGAGTCAGCTCTGCCCGCTGCTGTGAGCGATACAGGCGACGTCGATCCGGTCGGCCAACTTCGCCAGCTCGATGGTCAACGCAGCCACCGTGTCCTCGTCGAGCCCGTCCTCACCGGCCTCGACCAGATGCACCCACCGCGCCCCCACCGTACGCAGCAGCTTGCTCACATCGGCCGCAGCCACCTGCAGGGCCCCGCGGTCGTCGACGATCAGAGGCAGAGTCACTTCGCGGTTCACACCGGGGATCGTAGCCGCGCAACACTCACGCACCGTGCCAAACCGTGGTGATGTTGCAGAACTCGCGGATTCCGTGCCCGGACAGCTCACGCCCGTAACCCGACCGCTTCACCCCGCCGAACGGGAACGCCGGATGCGACGCGGTCATGCCGTTGACGTACACGCCTCCGGCCTCCAGATCCCGGACGAACCGCTCCACGTCGGACTCCTCGCGCGTCCACACGTTCGAACTCAGCCCGAACGGCGAGTCGTTCGCGATCAGCACCGCCTCGTCCAGATCCCCCGCCCGGTACAGCGTGGCCACCGGCCCGAACGCCTCCTCGCGGTGGATGCGCATCTCGCGGGTGATCCCGGCGAGCACGGTCGGCGGGTAGTACCAGCCGGGCAGCTCGGGCCGGCGCAGCCGGTGCCCGCCGCACAGCGCCTGCGCGCCGGCGCGCGTGGCGTCGTCCACCAGCTCCTCCAGATCGTCCCGCCCCTGCTCGGTGGCGAGCGGCCCGATCTGCGTGTCCTCCTCCATCGGGTCGCCGACCTTCAGCGCCTTCATCCCGGCCACGAACCGCTCGGCGAACGCGTCGTAGACGTCCGTGTGGACGATGAACCGCTTCGCGGCGATGCAGGACTGCCCGTTGTTCTGCACCCGCGCGGTCACCGCGACCTCGGCGGCCCGGTCCAGGTCGGCGGAGGGCATCACGATGTACGGGTCGCTGCCGCCCAGCTCCAGCACCGTCTTCTTGATCATCTCCCCGGCGGTGGAGGCGACGGCCCGCCCCGCGGGCTCGCTGCCGGTGAGGGTCGCGGCCTTCACGCGCTCGTCGCGCAGGACGTCGTCGACCTGGGCGGAGCCGATCAGCAGGGTCTGGAAGCAGCCCTCGGTGAAGCCCGCCCGGTGGAAGAGGTCCTCCAGATACAGCGCGGTCTGCGGCACGTTCGACGCGTGCTTGAGCAGCCCGACGTTGCCGGCCATCAGCGCGGGCGCGGCGAAGCGGACCACCTGCCACAGCGGGAAGTTCCACGGCATCACCGCGAGCACCGGGCCCATCGGCCGGTAGCGCACCCGCACCCGGGAGGCACCGGAGTCCTGCACGTCCGCCGCGTCCGGCTCCTCGTCGGCGAGCAGCCCCTCGGCGTGCTCGGCGTACCAGCGCATCGCCTTGGCGCACTTGGCGGCCTCGGCGCGCGCCTGCTTCAGCGGCTTGCCCATCTCGGTGGTCATCACCCGCGCGATGTCCCGCTGGTCCTCGTCGAGGAGGTCGGCGGCCCGGTTCAGCAGCCGGGCGCGCTCGGCGAAGGTGCTCGTGCGATACGTGCGGAAGGTGGCCTCGGCGAGCTGGAGCCGGCGCTCCAGCTCCTCCTCGCCCATGGGCTCGTACGTCTTCAGCGTCTCGCCGTTCGCCGGGTTCACCGTCGCGATGGGCATGGCAGAACCTCCCTGGGTGCGGGCTGTGTCTCGACCTTCGCGCGCCACGGGCGGAGCCGCAACGCGGGAGGGCCGCTCAGGGCGAGTGCTCAGCCAGCCGGTCGAGAAACGCGGCCTGCGCGCCGACGATCACCTCGCGCGCCCGGTCCAGGGGGTACCAGGCGACCCGGTCCACCTCGGGGAACTCCTGCCGGCGGCCGGACCGGGGCGGCCACTCCATGGTGAAGGTGCCGGGGGTGATCGCGGCCGGATCGAGGTCCCCCTCGACCGCCCAGGCCGTGACGGTCTTGCCGCCGCGCTGCCGGACCTCCCCGAGCGGCACCGCCTCCCCGTCCGGCGGTGCGACGCCCAGCTCCTCCCGGAACTCGCGCCGGGCCGCCTCCCAGGCCGGCTCGTCCGGCTCGTACTCGCCCTTCGGGATCGTCCACGCCCCGGCGTCCTTCTGCGCGAAGAACGGGCCGCCCATATGGGCCAGCAACACCTCCAGCCCGCCGTCGGTGTGCCGGAACACCAGCAGCCCCGCACTGCGCCGCCCGGTCACGGCCGCACCTGCGGATGCGCGGCCAGCAGGCTCTCCACCGTGTCCGCCTCCTCCGGCCGCTTGTCCTCCCGGTAGCGCACCACGCGCGCGAACCTCAGGGTGACGCCGGCCGGGTAGCGGGTGGAGCGCTGGAGACCGTCGTAGGCGATCTCGACGACCAGCTCGGGGCGTACATGGACCACCCAGCCGTCGTCCTTCACGGCGAGCTGCTGGAGCCGTTCGGTCTGCCAGGCGAGCATCGCGTCGGTCATGCCCTTGAACGTCTTGCCGAGCATGGCGTACGACCCGTCGGCCCGCCGTGCGCCCAGATGCAGGTTGGACAGCTTGCCGGTGCGCCGCCCGTGGCCCCACTCGGCGGCCAGGACCACCAGGTCGAGGGTGTGCACGGGCTTGACCTTCAGCCAGGACGCACCGCGCCGGCCCGCGCTGTAGGGGGCGTCGAGCGCCTTGACGACCACGCCCTCGTGGCCGCGCCGCAGGGTCTCGGCGGCGAACTCCTCGGCCGCCGGGATGTCGTCGGGGCCGTGCGCGAGGGCGCGGCGCACCCGCATCGGCTCGGGCACCAGCCGGGCCAGCTCCGTATGCCGCTCGGCGAACGGCAGGTCGAGCAGGTCGCGGCCGTCGACGGCGAGGACGTCGAAGAACACGGGGGAGACGGGCACCGCCTCGGCGGCCGTGGCCACGTCGACACGGGAGCCGACCCGCCCGGCCGTCTCCTGGAAGGACCGGGGCCGGCCGTCGGCGTCGAAGGAGATCACCTCGCCGTCCAGGATGAACCGCTCCCCGGCCAGCTCCCTGGCCGCCCGTGTCACCTCCGGCAGCCGGTCCGTGATGTCGTCGAGAGTGCGCGTGTACAGCCGTACGGAGTCGCCGTCGCGGTGCACCTGGACGCGGATGCCGTCCAGCTTCTCCTCGACCGCGCACGCGCCGAGCTTCTGCACCGCCTCGGCCACCGAGGACGCGGAGTGGGCGAGCATCGGCAGCACCGGGCGGCCCACGGTGAGCCGGAAGCGGTCGAGGGCGGGCGGGCCGTCCGCCAGCAGCGCCTCGGCCACCGCCTGGAGCGACCCGGCGAGCATCACCGCCCGCCGTACGTCCGCGGGCGGCGCGCCCGTCGCCTGCGCCAGCCCCTCGACGGCGACCGCGTCCAGCGCGCCCTGCCGGACCTCGCCGGTGATCAGCCCCAGCAGGAACCGCTGTTCGTCCTCGGTGGCCGCACCCATCAGCTCACCGACCAGCCGGGCGCGCTCCGCCTGCGAACCGGCGCCCGACACCGCGCCGAGCGCCGTGAGCCGCGCGTCCACCTCGTGCACCGTCAGGGTCGGCTCGGCGGCCGGCGCGACCGGGCGGCTCAGCACCTTCCAGCCGACGCCGAGCCGCCCCTGCGGCAGCCGTCCCGCCAGATACGGGATGACGATCGGCACGTCCTGCGCCTCCGCCTCCCGGAACAGCCCGGCGAGCAGAGCGATCTTGCGGGACCGCGCCGAGGTGGCGGCGACCTCGCGGGACACGTCGGCGAGCCGGGTCAGCAGCATGCAGCCATGGTGCAACGCCGGTGCGCCGGCTACACCCCGGCCGCCGCGTCCAGGTCCGCCATGAGGAGCTCGCCGTTGATCGTGGCCCCGGCCCGGTAGCCGCGGCTCGCCGCGTTGATCACCTGCTCGGCGAACCCGGAGGCGTTGCCGGCGGCCCACAGTCCGGGGACGCTGGTCAGACCGCGTTCGTCGATCACCGGGTAGGAGCCGAACGGCGTCTCGTTCATCTCCGCGCCCAGCTTCACGAACAGCTCGGTCTGCGGCACGGCCCGAGGCGCCACGAACAGCACCTGACGCTCGTACGTGGTGCCGTCCTCGAGCCGTACGCCGGTCAGCCGGTCGTCCTCGGTCACAAGGCCCGCCACCGGGCCGGTCACGACCGTCACCCCGGCCGCCCCGAGCCGCCGCACGTCCTGCTCCGACAGCTCGGACTCGGCGACCTCGTGCAGGAAGAGCGTCACGTCCTTGGACCACTGGGTCACCATCAGCGCCTGGTGCACGCTCATGGCGCTGGTCGCCAGCACGCCGAACGCCTGGTCACGGACCTCCCAGCCATGGCAGTACGGGCAGTGCAGCACATCCCGGCCGAACCGCTCGGCGATCCCGTCGACCGGGGGCAGCTCGTCCTTGAGGCCGGTGGCGACGACCAGGCGGCGGGCGCGGACGGTGCGTCCGGTCGCGAGGACGACGGTGAAGTCCCCGTCGCGGCTCGCGTCCACCACCCGGTCCCGGACCAGGTCCACGCCGTACCGGGCGATCTCCTCCCGGCCCGCCGCCAGGAACTCGGCCGGCGACACCCCGTCCCGTCCGAGGTAGCCCTGCATGTGCGACGAGGGGGCGTTGCGCGGCTCGCCCGCGTCGACCACGAGGACGCGGCGCCGGGCGCGGCCCAGGACCAGCGCCGCGGACAGGCCCGCCGCGCCACCGCCGACGACGATCACTTCGTATGTCTCGGTCATCTCGACCACCTCCTGCGGAAGACGGTCGCGCAGGCCCCGCGGGATTGACAAATATTGTTGCCGATTCTGCAATACGGCCATGACCACGGACGAAGTACTGTCAGGTGTCGGCCCCCGGCTGCGTCGGCTGCGCAAGGAGCGGGAGGTGACGCTCGCCTCGCTGTCCGAGGCGACCGGCATCTCCGTGAGCACCCTGTCCCGGCTGGAGTCCGGCCTGCGCAAGCCCTCCCTCGAGCTGCTGCTGCCGATCGCGCAGGCCCACCAGGTGCCGCTGGACGAGCTGGTCGGCGCGCCGCCGGTCGGGGATCCGCGGGTGCGGGCCAGGCCGATCCAGCGGGACGGCCGGACCCTGTATCCGCTGACCCGGCAGCCGGGCGGACTCCAGGCGTACAAGATGGTCGAGCCCCCGCGCTCGGTGGAGCCCGATCCGCGCACCCACGAGGGCTACGAGTGGCTGTACGTGCTGTCCGGGAAGCTGCGGCTGGTGCTCGGCGAGCACGATGTGGTGCTCGGTGCGGGGGAGGCCGCCGAGTTCGACACGCGGGTGCCGCACTGGTTCGGGTCGACGGGGGAGGGGCCGGTGGAGTTCCTGAGTCTGTTCGGGCCGCAGGGGGAGCGGATGCACGTACGGGCGCGGCCGAAGCGGGCGTGACGGAGCCGGGCGGTTGCGGGGGGACTGTTCCCTGATCGGCAAGCGACCGCTTAGTATGCGGTGACCCGGTCGGACGAAGCAGTCTGTGGAGGCCCCGTATGCAGGCATGGCGAGTGCACGAGAACGGCGAGCCGAGCGAGGTGATGCGGCTCGACGACGTCGAGCGGCCCACGCCCGGCGAAGGCCAGGTCCTGCTCAGGGTGCGTGCCGCGAACATCAACTTCCCGGACGCCCTGATGTGCCGGGGCCACTACCAGGTCCGGCCGCCGCTGCCCTTCACGCCGGGCGTGGAGATCTGCGGCGAGACCGAGGACGGCCGCCGGGTCATCGCCAACCCCGCGCTGCCGTACGGAGGTTTCGCCGAGTACGCCGTCGCGGACGCCGCCGCGCTGCTGCCGGCCCCCGACGCGCTGGACGACGCCGAGGCCGCCGCGCTGCACATCGGCTACCAGACGGGCTGGTTCGGACTGCACCGCCGGGCCGGTCTCCAGGCCGGCGAGACCCTGCTGGTGCACGCCGCCGCGGGCGGGGTGGGCAGCGCGGCCGTGCAGCTCGGCAAGGCCGCCGGCGCCCGGGTCATCGGCGTGGTGGGCGGCGCCGACAAGGCCGCCGTCGCCCGCGAGCTGGGCTGTGACGTGGTCGTGGACCGGCGTGCCGAGGACGTCGTCGCGGCCGTCAAGGAGGCGACCGGCGGCCGCGGGGCCGACGTGATCTACGACCCCGTGGGCGGCGAGGCGTACGCCCAGTCCGCCAAGGTCGTCGCCTTCGAAGGCCGGATCGTGGTCGTCGGCTTCGCCAGCGGCACCATCCCGACTCCGGGGCTCAACCACGCGCTGGTGAAGAACTACGCGATCCTCGGACTGCACTGGGGCCTGTACAACACCAAGAACCCCGAGCTGGTCCAGCACTGCCACGAACAGCTCACCGACCTGGCCGCGCGCGGTGCCATCAAGCCGCTGGTCAGCGAGCGGGTCGGGCTCGGCGAGGCGGCGGCCGCCGTGCAGCGGGTCGCCGACGGAGTGACGACCGGCCGGGTCGCCGTCGTCCCGGAGAAGGGAGCGGCCGCATGATCGGCGCCGACGAACTGCGCGCTCGTACCAGGGAGTTCCTGGCCGCGCATCCGCCCGCGTCCACGGACCGGCTGGAGTTTCTGCGGGCCCGTTTCGACGCCGGGCTCGCCTGGGTCCACTTCCCCGAGGGCCTCGGCGGACTGGGCGCCCCGCGCAGCCTCCAGACCGTCGTGGACGCCGAGCTGTCGGCCGCGGACGCCCCCGACAACGACCCGCGCCGCATCGGCATCGGCCTCGGCATGGCCGCCCCGACGATCCTCCAGTACGGCACGGAGGACCAGAAGCGGCGCTTCCTCAAGCCCCTGTGGACCGGCGAGGAGGTGTGGTGCCAGCTCTTCAGCGAGCCCGGCGCCGGCTCCGACCTCGCCGCGCTCGGCACCAGGGCGCGGCGGGAGGGCGACGACTGGGTGGTCGACGGGCAGAAGGTGTGGACCTCCAGCGCCCACCTCGCCCGCTGGGCCATCCTCATCGCCCGCACCGACCCGGACGTGCCCAAGCACAAGGGCATCACCTACTTCGTCTGCGACATGACCGACCCCGGCGTCGAGGTGCGCCCGCTGCGCCAGATCACCGGCGAGGCGGAGTTCAACGAGGTCTTCCTCACCGGCGTCCGCATCCCCGACGCCCACCGCCTCGGCGAGGTCGGCGACGGCTGGCGGGTCGCGCAGACCACGCTGAACAACGAGCGCGTCGCCATCGGCGGCATGCGGCTTCCGCGTGAGGGCGGCATGATCGGCCCCGTCGCCAGGACGTGGCGCGAACGCCCCGAACTGCGCACCCACGACCTGCACCAGCGGCTGCTGAAGCTCTGGGTCGACGCCGAGGTCGCCCGCCTCACCGGCGAACGCCTGCGCCAGCAGCTCGTCGCCGGCCAGCCCGGCCCCGAGGGCGCGGGCATGAAGCTGGGCTTCGCCCGCCTCAACCAGGAGATCAGCGGCCTGGAGGTGGAACTCCTCGGCGAGGAGGGCCTGCTGTACGAGGACTGGACCATGCGGCGCCCGGAGCTGGTCGACTTCACCGGCCGCGACGCCGGCTACCGCTATCTGCGGTCCAAGGGCAACAGCATCGAGGGCGGGACCAGCGAGGTCCTGCTGAACATCGTCGCCGAGCGCGTCCTGGGCCTGCCCGCCGAGCCGCGCACCGACAAGGACGTCGCATGGAAGGACCTGGCCCGATGAGCACGCAGCCCGACCTGCTGTACTCGGAGGAGGAAGAGGCGCTGCGCGCCGCCGTGCGGGACCTGCTCGGCGACCACTGCGACGCGCCCGGCCTCATCGCCCGCACCGAGTCCGACGCCCCGCACGACCTGGAGGCATGGAAGGCGCTCACCGACGGCATGGGCCTCGGGGGGCTCCTCGTGCCCGAGGCCGCCGGCGGTCAGGGCGCCACGCACCGCGAGGTCGCCGTCGTGCTGGAGGAGTTGGGGCGCGCGGTCGCGCCCGTGCCGTACCTCACCAGCGCCGTCGTCGCCACCGAAGCCCTGCTGGAGTGCGGCGCCGACGACCTCCTGGCCGAGCTGGCCTCCGGCCGCCGTATCGGCGCCCTCGCCGTCGCGCTGAACGCCGCCCCCGGCGGCGCCTTCAAGACCGTACGGCAGGAAGGCGGCCGACTGCACGGTGAGTTGACCGGCATCGCGGACGCCGCCGTGGCGGACCTGCTGCTGGTGCCCGCGGACGACGGCGGGCTGTACGCGGTGGACGCCGACGCCGCGACCGTCACCCCACAGGTGTCCCTGGACCTGACCCGGCCGGTGGCGGCGGTACGGCTGGACGGTGCGCCGGGCCGCCGGGTGGGCGACGCCGAACCCGCCGTACGCCGCGCCCTGCGCTCGGCCGCCGGGCTGCTGGCCTCGGAGCAACTGGGCCTCGCCGAGTGGGCGTTGACCGAGACCGTGCGCTATCTGAAGGAGCGCCGGCAGTTCAACCGGCCCGTCGGCGGGTTCCAGGCGCTCAAGCACCGGCTGGCCCAGCTGTGGCTGGAGGTCGTCGGCCTGCGGGCCGCGGCACGGAACGCGGCCGACGCGCTCACGACCGGCGCCGACGTCGAGGTGGCGGTCGCCGTCGCCCAGGCCCATGCCGCACCCGTCGCCGTACGCGCCGCCGAGGAGGCGCTGCAACTGCACGGCGGCATCGGCATGACGTGGGAGCACCCCGTCCACCTGTATCTGAAGCGGGCCAAGGCGGACTCGATCGCCTACGGGACGGCCGGCACGCATCGGGAGGCGCTGGCCGAGCTGGTCGATCTGCGGGCGCCCTGAGCCGGCGACAGCACCGAGAAGCCCGCCCCGGCTCCGGGGCGGGCTTCTTCGTGTCCGCCGCACCCCACCTCGTGTCTCCTGGTGCGCACGGTGAACGAGCGACGGCGGTTCGGCCAACTCCCGTTGCGGACGCTGCCCTTGAGGTGTCCACGCCCCATACTCGCTGGGGATCGTCACCACACAGGGAGGCAGCGCATGGCCCTCACCACCCGTCGCAGAGCCCTGACCACCATCGGCACCGCCCTCGCGGGCGCGGTCGCCCTGCCCGGCGCCGACGCCCTGGCGGCCGGCCGGAAGAAGCACCACCCGACCCCGCTGTGGCGGGCCCACGCCCACAACGACTACGAGCACCCCCGCCCCCTCTTCGACGCCCTCGCCCACCGCTTCGGCAGCCTGGAGGCCGACATCTTCCTGGTCGGCGACCAACTGCTGGTCGCCCACGACCCCGAGGACCTCGACCCCGCCCGCACCCTGGAGTCGCTCTACCTCGACCCGCTCGCCGCCCGCGTCCGCGCGAACCACGGCTCGGTGTACCGAGGACACCGCCGGCCGCTGCAACTGCTCATCGACATCAAGACCGAGGGCGCCTCGACCTACCGGGAACTCGACCGCCGTCTGCGCCGCTACAAGCATCTGTTCACCACGTACGCGCACGGCCGTGTCTTTCCCGGCCCGGTCACCGCGGTCATCTCCGGCGACCGCGCCGCCCGTACACCCATGGAGGCGCAGACCGTGCGCCGGGCCTTCTACGACGGCCGCCTCGCCGACCTCGGCGGCCCCGCGCCCGCCTCCTTCATCCCCCTCATCAGCGACAACTGGACCCGCACCTTCACCTGGCTCGGCGTCGGCCCGTTCCCGCCGGCCGAGCGGCAGAGGCTGCACGCCATCACCGGCGCGGCCCACGAGCGCGGCCAGCGGGTCCGGTTCTGGGCCACGCCCGACCAGCCCGGACCGGCCCGCGAGGCGCTGTGGTCCGAGCTGCTCGCCGCCGACGTCGACCACCTCAACACGGACGACCTGGCGGGCCTGGAGGCGTTCCTCGACGCCCACGGAGGCTGAGCGTCACCGGCCGACCCAGGGCAGACACCACACGTTCGGGGGACATGTCAGCCGCCCGGACGAACCCTCCGCTACGCCACACTTACGGCCGAACGCCGTGAACCGGACGTCACCGGCGTGGCGGAGGAGGTTGACGATGGCCGTTTCCATCTCTGTGGTGCTGCTGCTGTTGATCCTGGCGGTGATCTTCCTGCGCAACGGCGGCCTGAAGGTCTCCCATGCGCTGGTGTGCGCGCTGCTCGGCTTCTACCTCGCCAGCACGAGCATCGCGCCCACCATCCACAGCGGCCTCACCGCGACGGCGGACCTCGTCGGCAGTCTGCGGCCCTGACGCTCATGGCTTGGTGAACACGCCGATGCCGTTCGGTACGGGGCGTTCCGCGCCCGCGCCGGGGTGGTTGAGGACGCTGACGCCGTCCGTGCCCGGGACGCGGGCGACCAGAGTGGAGGAGCCGCCGCCGTCCAGGCTGAAGGCGTGGTCCGCGCCCAGGTCCCGCAGCGTCTCGGCGACTTCGGCGATCGTCAGGCCGGTGCGGTACTCCGGGGAGCCGTCCAGGGTGAACAGCAGCAGCCGCCGGCCGCCGTCGGCGATGCCCGCCGCCGAGCGGACCGCGGCCGTGCGGTCGTCGAGACCGGGCAGCGGGCGGCCCTCACGCAGCACCGGATAGCCGCCGACGGCGAACCGCAGCGGGATCGCCGACGCGGTCGTCCTCAGCCGGTGCGTGACCCGCACCCGCTCGCCGGGGGAGAGCTTGCGCAACTCCTGCGCCCCCGCCTCCCGGCCCACGAGCACGGTCGTGCCCTCGCCGATCGGCCCGCTGCCCGGAGTGTCGGCGGTGGAGACGACTTCGCCGTCGCGCAGGGTCACCTCATAGGTGTCCGTGCTGCACGGGGCCGCGCGGTGGGTGTCCGTGCCGCAGGTCGCGCGTATCCGTGAGACGCTGCCCCAGTCCTCGGTGAACGCCCCGACGGAACCGACCGGCAGCGCGTACTGGTTGAGCCCGCCCAGCGGCAGCCGGCCCTCGGGCGTGGCGATCTCGCCGTCCAGGGTCAGCCGGTCCAGCCGGGCCCGGCGGTCCCGGCCCACGCCGATGACGTCCTCGGTGGTGGTGCCCGGCGGCAGCGCGGGCCCGAACCGCTGTCCGTTCGGCACCGCCCCCTTCAGCGCCCGGCCCGCCGCGATCGCGGGGCCCACGCTCGCGCCGGTGGCCTGCACGCCGGGATGCTGGACCTCGGTGATGTTGAAGAAGTCCCCGTTGACGCCCGCCACCGCGCCCTGGGCGGTGGCGAGCGCCGAGACGGTGGCCCGCGCCGCCACCCGGCCGGGGTACAGCAGGTCCAGCCGCACCTTGGGCTCGCGCAGGTCGACGCTCAGCACATGGGCGCGCGCCGGGCCCTGGGCCGCCGGGATGTCGTACGTCTCGTAGACGACCCCCGGCCCCAGCGGCACCGGTCCTGGGGCGGCCCCGGCCGGTGGCGCCCCTGCGAGGGACGCACCGGCCAGGACGCCGAGTGCCGCGAGAACCTTCAGTGCCGTTCCGCCCATGCGGGGGCGTCTGCGCCGACTCGCCATACGGTGTCCTCCCCTGACGTCCCGTCAACTGTCCAGGATTCGGGGGGATCGCACCAGACGGCGGGTCCATAGGGATGACTGCGGGGGCGTGGGGGCGGGGTCGCGGGGTCGCGGGGGTGGCCGCGGGGCTTGTGCGAGTGGCCCAGGGGTTTCCCTGGGATGGCTAGGAGCCGACGACTCGTGAACGGGTGAGGAAACGCACCCCCTCCGGTGCCTCCAGGGAGAAGCCGCTGCCGCGGCCCTCGACGACGTCCACGATCAGCCGGGTATGGCTCCAGACGGCGTACTGACTGCGCGACATCCAGAACGTCACCGGCTCCTCGACGCCCGCCACGGTCAGCTCGGCCAGCAGCACATCCGCGTCACCCGTACGGAACTCGCCCTCCGGGTAGCACATCGGCGCGCTGCCGTCGCAGCAGCCGCCGGACTGGTGGAACATCAGCGGCCCGTGCGCGGCCCGCAGCCGCCGCACCAGTTCGGCGGCCGCGGGGGTGAGCTCGACGCGGGGGATCTCCTCGGTCATGACCGGCCCCTTCCGGCTGCTAGAAGAAGCCCAGCTTGCGCGGGGAGTAGGACACCAGCAGGTTCTTCGTCTGCTGGTAGTGCTCCAGCATCATCTTGTGGGTCTCGCGGCCGATGCCGGACTGCTTGTAGCCGCCGAACGCCGCGTGCGCCGGGTAGGCGTGGTAGCAGTTGGTCCATACCCGGCCCGCCTGGATCGCGCGGCCCGCGCGGTACGCCGTGTTCATGTCCCGCGTCCACACCCCCGCGCCCAGCCCGTACAGCGTGTCGTTCGCGGTCCTGATCGCGTCGTCGAAGCCGTCGAACGACGTCACCGACACCACCGGCCCGAAGATCTCCTCCTGGAAGATCCGCATCCGGTTGTCGCCCTCGAAGATCGTCGGCTGGACGTAGTAGCCGCCCTTCAACTCGCCGTCGTGCTCGATGCGTTCCCCGCCCGTGAGGATCCGGGCGCCTTCCTGCCGGCCGATGTCGATGTAGGAGAGGATCTTCTCCAGCTGGTCGTTGGACGCCTGCGCGCCGATCATCGTGTCCGTGTCCAGCGGATGGCCCGGCCTGATCCCTCGTGTGCGGGCGACGGCCGCCTCAAGGAACTCCGCGTAGTGACCGCGCTGGATCAGCGCCCGCGACGGACAGGTGCACACCTCGCCCTGGTTCAGTGCGAACAGGGTGAAGCCCTCCAGCGCCTTGTCCCGGAACTCGTCGTCCTTCGCCCACACGTCGTCGAAGAAGATGTTCGGCGACTTGCCGCCCAGCTCCAGCGTGACGGGCTTGATGTTCTCCGAGGCGTACTGCATGATCAGCCGCCCGGTCGTGGTCTCCCCGGTGAACGCCACCTTCGCCACCCGCGGGCTGGACGCGAGGGGCTTGCCCGCCTCCACCCCGAAGCCGTTGACGACGTTCAGCACGCCCGGCGGCAGCAGGTCGGAGACAAGACTCAGCCAGTAGTGGATCGACGCGGGCGTCTGCTCGGCCGGCTTCAGGACGACCGCGTTGCCCGCCGCGAGGGCCGGCGCCAGCTTCCAGGCCGCCATCAGGATCGGGAAGTTCCACGGGATGATCTGCGCGACCACGCCCAGCGGCTCATGGAAGTGGTAGGCCACCGTGTCGTCGTCGACCTCGCCCAGCGAGCCCTCCTGCGCGCGGATCGCGCCCGCGAAGTAGCGGAAGTGGTCGATGGCCAGCGGGATGTCGGCGGCCAGCGTCTCCCGTACCGGCTTGCCGTTCTCCCAGCTCTCCGCGACCGCCAACGGCTCCAGATACGCCTCCATCCGGTCGGCGATCTTCAGCAGGATGTCGGCCCGCTCGGCCACCGACGTACGCCCCCAGCCGGGCGCCGCCGCGTGCGCCGCGTCCAGGGCCCGCTCCACGTCCTCCGCGGTGCCCCGCGCCACCTCGGTGAACGGCTGCCCGTTCACCGGGCTCGGGTTCTCGAAGTACCCACCGCGCAGCGGCGGCACGTACTCCCCGCCGATGAAGTGGTCGTACCGCGACTGGTAGGAGACGATCGCGCCCTCCGAGCCGGGCGCCGCGTAACGGGTCATGGTGTGCCTTCCGATGAACCGCTGCCCACCGCCGGGCAGCTTTCGCCGGGAGGCTAGGGAACCGGACGTTGCGAGGACGTTGCGGAGGGGGCCGACGGGGCCGCCGCGGGCCGGGACGGGGGCCTACGTCGTCTTGAGCTGCCGCACCGAGGCCGGGGCGCTCCACTCGGAGTGTCCCGTTTCCAGCAGCCCTTCGAGTGCCGCCATCGCCGGCTCCAGCGGTGCGGTGCTGACTCCGGCGTCCCTGGAGGCGTTCATGATGTTGAGCAGTCCGGAGACCTGGACGTCGAGCCCCTGGGTCAGCTGGGGCGTCGTTCGCGAGGTGCGCTCGGCGTCGACCTCCGCGGCGAACGCGGGCAACAGGCGAGCCATGTTCGTCAGCCACGGCACCAGCAGCTCCGTGAAACCGGAGGCGCTGCCCTGCTCCGCCGACGTCGCCATGGCCACCGCGTGATGGAACCCGTCGAACATCAGCGTCATGCCGCTGAGCAGCGCCAGGTCGTACAGGGACGCCAGTCCTATGTCACTGCCCAGGTACTTCGCCGCGCCGAGCTCCTCGAGCGCCGCCCGATGCGTCTCGAAGACCCGTTCCTCCCCGCTGTAGAGGATGAACGCCTCCGGTGTCGCCACCGTCGTCGGTACGGCCATGATGCCGCCGTCCAGATACTCCCCTCCCTGCTCCGCCACCCACGCGGCCATCTGTGCCGCCTGCGTGGGCGTGCCGTTGGTCAGGTTGACGACCGTCCTGCCGCGCAGCCGACCGGCCGCCGGCTTTAGGGCCTCGCGGGCGACGGCGTAGTCCAGCAGGCAGACCACGACCAGCGGGCTCGCACCCACCGCCTCGCTGACCGAACCCGCCCGCACGGCGCCCAGTTCGACCAGCGCGTCGGCTCGGGCGGCGGTGCGGTTCCAGACCGTGGTCGGCCGGCCCGCCGCGACGAACGCCGCCGCCAACGCCCCGCCCATCTCACCGAGACCCAGAACGGTCACGGGTACCGCGTCACTCACGTGGTGCTCCTGTCATCGAGGGGACTGCTTGACTCCTTGACTTCCTGACCTCGATGCTTTCCCACCCCGGAGAGGCGGACAAGTACCTACAAATTTGTCAGGTACTTCCCTCTTTGTAAGTGCCGGCAGACCCGAGCCCCGACAGGGCGCCACCCCCAGGGACCGGCGCCTCGCCGCCTACCTCACCGGCCGGGACCCTCGCCCCACACCCTGGGCCATCGCCGGTGCCGTCAGCTCGGTCTCCAACGCGGTGAGCCGTGCCTGGACCGCGGCGGTCGGGCGTAGCGCGGCCAGCGCCCGCCACACCTCCAGGTCGTCCTCGCCCCACGGCGCGTACGCCCAGTCGGCCAGCAGGTCCGGGTCCCCGCGGTCGATCAGCGCACTCCGCAGCCCGTCCGCGATCCTGCGCCGCAACCGCACCACCCCCGGAGCCTGGGAGGCGGGCAGCAGCGGACCGGCGTACGCCGTGGCGGCCGCGGTGACGGCCCCCGCCACCAGGCGCCGCTCCACCATCGCGACGTCCGACTCCACCGGCACCGTCAGCCGGTAGGGCCGCGAGGCCAGCAACCCCGGCCCCAGCACCCCGCGCAGCCGGGCGAGTTCGGCCCGCAGCGTCACCGGTGTCACCGACTCGTCCTCGTACAGCGCGCACAGCAGCTCGTCGCCGGTCAGGCCCTGCGGACGGCACGCCAGCAGCACCACGATCTCGCTGTGCCGCCGGCCCAGCCGGATCCCGCGGCCGCCGATCCGCAGCCGCGCCTCGTCCCGGCCGAGCGCGCTCAGCTCCAGCACCTCCCCGTCCTTCGGCGGGCGCCGCGGGGCCAGCAGCGCCAGCTGCGACTCGGCGGCCCGCGCCACCGCCTGCACGAACCCCAGGCTGTGCGGATGAGCCAGGCCGTCCCCACCGGTGATGTCCACCGCGCCCAGCACCCGCCCGGTGCGCGGATCGTGCACGGGAGCCGCCGCGCACGTCCACGGCTGCACCGGCCGGCTGAAGTGCTCCGCCGCGAACACCTGCACCGGACGGTCCACGGCGACCGCCGTACCCGGAGCGTTCGTGCCCATCGCGGACTCCGCCCAGCGCGCGCCCGGCACGAAGTTCATCCGTCCCGCACGCCGCCGGGTCGTCGGATGGCCCTCCACCCACAGGAGCCGGCCGTGGGCGTCGCACACCGCGAGCAGATGCTCGCCGTCCACCGCGAAGGTGCCCATCAGCTCCCGGACCAACGGCATCACCCGCGCCAGCGGATGCTCGGCCCGGTAGGCACCGAGGTCGCCGTCCGTCAGTTCCACGCTGGCGGTGCCGTCCGGCCCGACCCCCGCCCGTGCCGAACGCCGCCACGAGTCCGCCACCACGGACCGCACCGGCCGCGGCACGGTACCTGCCTGGGTGAAGGTCTCGTGCGCCCGGCGCAGTATCCGGGCCTGCTCGACAGGGTCGGCCCCTGGCTCCAGGGCCACCCAGGGATCGGTCAACTCGGCCTCCCGGAGGGCGATGCGGATGGGGACATCGTCACTCCGGGTGTCCGCGCCGACAACCGTTTCGACAGCGGTCACCCGATCGATGGGTCGGGAACGGGCCGGAGCGGCGGTGCGCGGGTGCGGGGGCGGATCGGTGGGTCCGGGGCGAGGTGCGGGGGCTGATCGGTGGGTCCGTGGGGCGGTGCCGGGGGGGGAGATCGGTGGGTCCGCGTGCGGCGGTGCGGGGACCGATCGGTGGGGGTCCGTTCGACGGTCTGGGAGTCGTATCGGGTCGGGTCCGTGCGAGGGTCCGGGAGTCGGCCGGGGCGGCAGCCCGGTCGGGGGCTGTCGGCGGGCAGCCTCTGACCGGGTGTCGCCGGACGGCTCACGCGTGCCCTCACGCGCGCCGGACGAGTCTCATGTACCGCCCCCAGTCCCAGTGCGGCCCGGGATCGGTGTGGTCGCTGCCGGGCACCTCGTAGTGGGCGATGATGTGCGAACGATCGCGGGGGATCCCGTACTTGCGGCAGATCCTCGCCGTGAGCCGCGCCGAGCTCTCGTACAGGGCATCGGTGAAGTACGCGGGCCGGTCGACCCAGCCCTCGTGCTCGATGCCGATGCTGCGGGTGTTGTAGTCCCAGTTTCCCGCGTGCCAGGCGATGTCGGACTCGGGGACGCACTGCGCGACGTGACCGTCGGCCGAGCGCACGACGTAGTGGGCGGACACCTTCTTCCTCCGGTTCTGGAAGACGGCGAGCGTGGTGTCGTAGGTGGTCTGGGTGACATGGACGACGACGAAGTCGATCGGGTAGTCGGTGGGGCGGGCGGCGCGGGTGTAGTTGGAGGAGGTCGCCGGCTCCCAGGTGGCGGACGGGTGGTCGGGGGCCTGGGTGCCCGCGTCCGCGCGGGTCTCGGGGAGCAGCGCGTAGGGGAGTGCGGCCAGGGCGGCGCCCTTGAGCACGCGGCGTCGGCCGGGGTGGGGCAGGGACGTCGGGGGCGGTGTGGCCCGGTGCATGAGGTCGGCCTTTCGGAGCCTGGACGGCTGAGGGAGGAGGTGCGCGGGATCAGCTGCGGAGCGTCGCCGCCGTCTCGCGCAGGCGGGCGTGCAGTCCGCGGTGGGTCTCGCGGGCCGGCAGCCAGTCCTTGCGGATCTTGGCCACGCACGTGTAGTTGGTGTCGCACACATTGGCCAACGGCGACTCGACGGCCTGGGTTGCGAACTGGTACGCGTCCGGCTCACTGAAGCCGTAGTCACGCACCAGCCAGCGCACCAGGTCCAGCTGGGATATCCGGAAGGCGTCCTCCAGCGGGCGGGCCGAGCCGGTGGAGATGATGTGGGTGTCGGACTCGATGCGCGGCCAGGGCGTGCTGATGCCCTTGAGGAGCTCCACGATGACGACGGTGTTCATCGCGCACTCCACGGCCACCCCGCAGGTCTCGCCCTCGCCCTGCCGTGCGTGTCCGTCGCCCAGGCTGAGCAGGGCCCCCTCGACGTTCACCCCGAGGTAGCAGGTGACGCCGGCTCGCATTTCGGGGGTGTCCATGTTGCCGCCGTGCGCGTCGGGGACCAGGGCCGAGCGGACCTCCAGGTTGGCGGGTGCCACACCGACCGTGCCGTGCATCGGGTCCATGGGGAGCTCCAGCTCGAGGTCGCTGTCGTGCGCCCGGAACAGTGCGGTGCGCCGGACGCGGTCGAGCTGCCAGATCCACACCCGCTCCGGGAGCGGCGGCTGGAGCGTGGCCGTGGTGTGGGTGGAGGTCAGGGCGCCGAAGAGGGGGACCGTGGTGGACGCGGCCCAGTCGCGGGCGGGCTCGACCGACACGAAGTGCACGGCGAGCGTGTCCCCGGGCTCGGCGCCCTCCACATGGAACGGACCCGTCTGCGGATTGAGGAAGGGGAACTCGCACACCTTCGACACCAGGTCCTTCTCCGAGCGGACCCGGCCGGCGAAGCAGTCCTCCGTGTACAGGTCGAGCACGGTTCCGGGGGTGATCCGCGCGATGGGCGGGGCCCCGCCGAACGTCCAGGCGTACTCGCCGGGTTCGGGGCGCACGGTCAGGACGCGCAGATCGCTCATCGCTGCACACTCCGTTCTGCGGACAGGCCGCGGTGGGCCGGTGGTCGGGGTGCGAGACGGGTGCGGTCGTACCGTGTGCGGTGCCTCGCGAGAATCACCGTACGGGGCCCGGCGGTGGGGCAGAAGGAAGTGATCGGGTTCCGTGGACGGCGGAACCGCTGTGGACAAGTCGCTCACCCACAAGGGTGATCGGCCGTGGCACCGCCGCCGTACCGGCGGACTCCCCGCACGCGGAGGCGGACGCGGACGGGCTCACCGCTGCCCCGCGGCCCCCGCCGGATCGTCGAGGACGCCCCGCACCACCCAGTGCGCCGCCCCCAGCAACGGCCCCTCGGAGCCCAGCCGGGACACCGACACCGTGCACGCCGGACCGGCCGCCCGACGCGCCAACTCGGCCTCCAGCGACGGCAGCAGCCAGGGCGCGAGGCCGGCCAGCGCACCGCCCAGCACCACACCCCGCGGGTCCAGCAGATTCACGGCCCCGGTCAGCGCGATGCCGAGTGCCTCCCCGGCCTCGTGCAGCGCCCGGCGTACCGCGGTGTCGCCGTCCGCCGCCCGCCCGGCGAGCAGACCCACCCGGTCCTCGCCCGGCTCAAGGCCCGCGGCACGCAACACGGCCTCCTCACCGGCGTACTGCTCCAGACACCCGCGCCCCCCGCACGCACACGGCGGTCCGTCGGGCCGCACCGGCACATGTCCCAGCTCACCGGCGAAACCGCGTGTCCCGCGCAGCAGTTGACCGTCCACGACCACCGCGGCACCGATGCCGATCTCCGCGGAGACATGGAGGAAGTCCGGCGGTGTGTCCGCGCCCAGCCAGAGCTCGGCGAGCCCGCCGAAGTTCGCCTCGTTGTCGACGGTCAGCGGGTACCCGAGCGGCAGCAGGGCGCCGAGATCCACGTCCTGCCAGTTGAGGTTGGGGGCGCGCACCACCGTACGGGCGTCCCTGGCGACCAGGCCGGGGACGGCGACCGCGAGTCCCGCCGGCCACAGGCCCGCGGCGTCCGCCTCGGCGACCACGTCCTTGATCAGAGCCATGAGTTCCGCGACGACCGGCTCGGGGGAGCGTCCGCGGTTGGTGCCGTGCCGTACCGCACGGGCCCGCACCTGTCCGCGCAGATCCACGGCGCACACCCCGAGGTGGTCCACGCCGATCTCCGCGCCGATCCCCGCCGGGCCCCGGCCGCTGACCGCGAGGGCCGATCCGGGCCGGCCCACCCGGCCGGGCCGCTCGGGACCCAGCTCCTCCAGCAGACCGGTGCGGATCAGCTCGTCCACCAGGGTCGACACGGCCGCCCGGGTCAGCCCGATGCGCGAGGCGACAGCGGCGCGCGACAGCGGCCCCTCGGCGCTCACGGCGTGCATCACCCGGGCCAGATTGCGCCGGCGCATGCCCTGCTGGGTGTCGGGCAGCGCGCGCCCGGGACCGTCGGAACGGGCTTCGTGCGGCGTTGCGGTCATGCCTCCGTCAGTCCTCGATAGGTGCCGGTGGGGCCGGAGCGGTCAGTGTGTGCCGGTGCCCCGCCTCAGCAGCGGGTCCGCGTCGGAGAGTACCCCGGTGATCCTCGCGAGCGTCTCCTCGTCCCGTTCCACCGCCTCCAGCACCGGCCCGCGCGTGGTGTCCCAGCGGCGTGCGACGGCGGCCGGATCCTCGCCGGTGAGCACCCCGGCCGCCTGGGCGGCGGCGCCCAGAGCGACCAGTTCCCGGGCCTCGGGGATCAGCACGGGCCGCCCCGACAGCCGTCGTACGGTCTGCTGCCAGGCGGTGCCCCGCGCGCCGCCGCCGATCAGCAGCAGCGGTGCGGAGCGGTCGGCGTCCTCGTCGAGGACGAGGTCCAGCGCGCCCAGCAGGGAGTGCACGGCACCGTCGTAGGCCGCCTGCAGCAGTTGTCCGGCGGTGGTGTCGTGGCGCAGGCCGTGCAGCAGGCCGGAGGCGTTCGGCAGGTCCGGGGTGCGTTCGCCGTCCAGGT
This sequence comes from Streptomyces sp. enrichment culture, assembly GCF_964272895.1. Taxonomy (GTDB): domain Bacteria; phylum Actinomycetota; class Actinomycetes; order Streptomycetales; family Streptomycetaceae; genus Streptomyces. The sequence continues at coordinate 1,002,723 of NZ_OZ186832.1, read as the reverse complement.
ACGGCAGGAGGGTGACCGAGGAGCCGGGTTCCACCGCGTCGCGGTGAAGGCCGAGCAGCGCGGCGAGGCGGTCGACGGCCAGGGTGCAGTTGAGGGTGCAGGCCAGCGGCAGCCAGTCGCCGCGCGCGTCGGCGAAGCCCGCGACCGTGCCGCTGGGGTCGGACGGGCGGTGGGTCGACACGGCGTAGACCGTGCCGGACGTGCCGAGGCTCAGCACGGGTGTGCCCGGCCGCAGCCCGAGGCCCAGCGCCGCCGCGGCGTTGTCGCCGGTGCCCGGGGCGACCAGCGTCCCCTTGGAGAACGGCAGGTCGTGGCTGTCGCGCACGGTGCCGACCACCTCGCCCGGCCGCGCGACCCGCGGCAGCAGCGCGGGGTCCAGGCCGACGTGCGCGAGGATCTCCTCGTCGTACGCCTCGGTGCCGGACGCCCACCAGCCGGTGCCGGAGGCGTCTGAGCGGTCGGTGGTGGCGAGGCCGGTGAGGCGTTCGGTGAGGTAGTCGTGGGGGAGGCGGACGGCCTTCGTGGCGCGGACCGCGTCCGGCTCGTGCTCGGCGAGCCAGGCCCACTTGCCGACCGTGAACGACGCCCCGGGCACGCTGCCGGTGCGCTCGGCCCAGGTCTTCGGCCCGCCCAGCTCGTCAACCAGCCGCCGGGCCTGCGGAGCGGACCGCACGTCGTTCCACAGCAGGGCCGGGCGGACCGGCTCGCCGCGCTCGTCCAGCGTCACCAGGCCGTGCTGCTGGCCGCCGATCGACACGGCCGCCGCCTCGTGGGCCGCGTCACCGCACTGGCGCAGTGCCTCGCACAGGGCCTCCCACCACTGCCGCGGGTCGCTCTCCCGGCCCGCGCCGGAGGACACGGTGTGCGGGGCCTGTCCGCTCGCCACCACCTGTCCGGTCGCTGCGTCGACGACCAGTGCCTTCGTGGACTGGGTGGACGTGTCCACGCCGACGACGAGCGGACCCTCGGCTGCTGACATCGGGCTCTCCCTCTTGGTGTGCGGCTTCGCGATGTGGTGTGCCTGTGTGCCTGTCGCATCCGGTGCGGGGCTGCGAGATCTGCTGCTGCCTGCGGGGGCGGGATCCGACCTGCTGTTCTTCCATGGTTTCCGGGGCTCGGCGACCCGGTTCCACCTCTCCGGGACTCCTTGTCCCTTCCCTGAGATGCGTCGGCATACTAATTTGTAAACCGCCATGACGAAATAGTGCGAGCGAGCGAGGAGCCGCGCATGAGCTACCAGCCCACCCCCGAGGACAGGTTCACCTTCGGCCTGTGGACCGTCGGCTGGCAGGGACGGGACCCCTTCGGCGACGCCACCCGGCCCGCCCTCGACCCCGTCGAGACGGTGCAGCGCCTGGCCGAGCTGGGCGCCTACGGAGTGACCTTCCACGACGACGACCTGATCCCCTTCGGGTCCTCGGACACCGAGCGCGAGGCGCACATCAAGCGCTTCCGCCAGGCGCTCGACACCACCGGCCTGACCGTGCCGATGGCCACCACCAACCTCTTCACCCACCCCGTCTTCAAGGACGGCGCCTTCACCGCCAACGACCGCGACGTACGCCGCTACGCGCTGCGCAAGACCATCCGCAACATCGACCTCGCCGTCGAACTCGGAGCCAAGGTCTACGTCGCCTGGGGCGGCCGCGAGGGCGCCGAGTCCGGTGCCGCCAAGGACGTCCGCGTGGCGCTGGACCGCATGAAGGAGGCATTCGACCTCCTCGGCGAGTACGTCACCTCCCAGGGCTACGACCTGCGCTTCGCCATCGAACCCAAGCCGAACGAGCCGCGCGGCGACATCCTGCTGCCCACCGTCGGCCACGCCCTCGCCTTCATCGAGCGCCTGGAGCGGCCCGAGCTGTACGGCGTGAACCCCGAGGTCGGCCACGAGCAGATGGCCGGGCTCAACTTCCCGCACGGCATCGCCCAGGCCCTGTGGGCGGGCAAGCTCTTCCACATCGACCTCAACGGCCAGTCCGGCATCAAGTACGACCAGGACCTGCGCTTCGGCGCCGGTGACCTGCGCGCCGCGTTCTGGCTCGTCGACCTGCTGGAGAGCGCCGGTTACGCCGGGCCCCGGCACTTCGACTTCAAGCCGCCGCGCACCGAGGACCTCGACGGTGTCTGGGCGTCCGCCGCGGGCTGCATGCGCAACTACCTCATCCTCAAGGAGCGGGCCGCGGCCTTCCGCGCCGATCCGGAGGTGCAGGAGGCCCTGCGCGCGTCCCGCCTCGACGAACTCGCCCAGCCGACCGCCGCGGACGGTCTGCAGGCCCTCCTCGCCGACCGCGCCGCCTTCGAGGACTTCGACGCGGAGGCGGCCGCCGCACGCGGGATGGCCTTCGAACGCCTCGACCAGCTGGCCATGGACCATCTGCTGGGGGCGCGCGGCTGAGTCAGGACGGAAGCCGGGGCGGACGTTCCGGTCAGGGCCGTACCGGGCCGGTCGTGTCGTGTGGCTGCGGCGGGGCTCGGTCGGTCCGCCAGGGCGTCCGGCCGGTGCTTCCCGTGGGCCGTCGTCAGGTCATCCCGATATTCGACGGGGTGAGCCGCCGCACGAGGAACCGGCCCCGACGGACGAGCGGTCGGCCGCATCGCGCGCGAAGACATCCCCCAGCGCGTGGTGCAGTCGGCCCAGCCAGTGCTGTGCGGTGCCGGATACCCAGGGGTGTTCGGCCCGGAATCCGTGCCAGTCCACCCGCCACCCGGTGACGTCGTCCGGGCCGAAGCCGTCGGCCGCGTCGCCCAGGGCGCGCCGTAGCACCTTGCGCAGCAGCCGTGCGGACAGACGCGTGCCCGCCGCCTCGGCGAGCAGCACCGCGTCGTAGAGATCCTTGCCCTGAGCCCCCTGTGGGGTGGCGCTGTCGGTGTGCAGCCACAACACCTTCCAGGCGAGCGACACTTCGGGCCCGGCGGTCCGTACGACGACGGGCGCGCCGCCGTCACCCCTGGGTACGGCAGTCCACACCGGCGGCTTCGGCAGCAGCTCGTCGCGGGCGAAGTCGAGCCGCACCTCACCCGGCGGGAGGCCGTCCGCCCGCCAGGGCACGACGAGCCGCACGCCGGGCGTGTCGTACTCCACGTATGTCCACGTCCCGTCGGTCCGCGCGGCGTCCGCGTCGAGCAGGATCCCCGGGGCCGCCTGCGGACGGGACCGTATGCGCTCCAGCAGGTCCGCGTACGGGGGGCCCTGGTCCGACAGCTCGGCGTCGGCGCGGACCCAGTGCAGGCCCTCCGGGGGCAGCAGCGGGCGGCTGCCGTCGGAACCGAACTCCTCCTCCCGCCAGAGCTCGTAGCGCGCGGCCCCGTCCGCCGCCTCCGGCCACTGCTGGACGACCTCGATGGCGTCGACGTACGGGTACGGGTCCAGTGGATCGACGAGCACCACGTCCTCCAGCACCACCCAGTCGAGGTCGACCGGATCCCTCGCGGCGTCGCCCACCCACGCGGGCAGGGTCATGCTGCCGCGCAGCACGAGGGAGTCGCTCCACGGGGCGTCCGCGACGAGCGCCAGCACATGGTCGAGCACCGCACGGTGGGCCGTGCGCCGCTCGTCCCTCATCGCGTCACGATCTGTCACGGTCGCGACGTTAGCAACGGGCACTGACAACGCCCGGTGACCGCCGGTGGGTTCGGGAGACGGGCGGTTCGGGAGACGGGCGGTTCGGGAGACGGGCGGTTCGGGAGACGGCCGGTTCGGGAGTCCGGCGGGTTCGGGGAACCGGCCCGTTCGGGGGTCCAGCCGGCTGGGGAGACGAGCGGGTTGGGGAGTCCGACGGGTTCGGGGAACCGACCCGTTCGGTGGCCCAGCCGGCTGGGGAAACCGGCCGTTCGGGAGTCCGGCGGGTCAGGGAAACCGGCGGGTTGGGAAAACTGGCGGGTTGGGGAAACTCGCCCGTTGGGGGAACCGGCCGAGGCGGCCGGCCCGGTCCGGGACAGGGGCAGGCCGCCCCCGGCACGGGGGGGCGGGGGCCGGGAACCGGCTGGTTCGCCTGCCGTCGTGCGGGTGGCGACGAGCGGGGCGCGCGGGGCCGCTTCCCGCGGCCGTCACGGCTCCGGGTTCTCCGTGCGCTGCGCCCGCCCGTCGGCCTGGCACCTCGTCGGCGCACAGCCCGTCAGTCCGCCTCCGTACCCCCGCTCGCTCCCAGCGCGGCCAAGGCTGTCGCCGGGTCCTGTGCCGCCGCGCCCGCGGGGACCCAGCGGCCGCGCTCCTTGCGGTAGGGCCACCAACGGCCCGTGCGGTCCAGGCGGAGCTGGTGGGGTGCGTCGACGACGGTCCACCGGTTGGCGCGGGCCCGCAGCCGCGGGCGTTCGCCCTCCTCCCAGGCCGAGTCGAGCGCGGCACGCGCGCGTGCGAGAGCGTCGCCGCGGACCGTCCACTCCTCCTCGCAGACCCAGAGGGCGGCCGCGCCCCCCTGCCGCCAGGCCCGTACGGCGACGGCCAGCGCCTCGGGCGTGCGGCCCGACCCGTCGGCGAGCCGGCGAAGGGCGTCCGGTCCGGGATCGGCGGCGGCCAGGCGGACCGCGTCCTCGGCGAGCGTCGGTCCGGCCTCGGCAGGGGCTCGCTCGGGTCCGTCCGTCAGCGCCGCGGAGAGCAGGCGGCGGGCCTCGGCGGCCGCGCACGTGGCCAGGAACTCCAGCGCCTTGGCGTCGACCCCCGCAGGGGCGGGCGTGTCGGTGTCCAGGGACGGCGGTGTGCCCGGCACGTCCGGCAGCACCGGCGGATCGGGCAGACCGGGCAGGATGTCGCCGGCCGCGTACGCCTCGGCGGCGTCCACCCCGTCCGGCTCGGCCGCCTCCTCGGTCCGCTCGGTACCGCGCTGCTGGAGCTCCTCCAGAAGGGCCGCCTCCGCGCGTCCGCGCAACAGCAGCAGCACGAACGGGTCCTGGTCCAGCAGGAGCGCCACCTGGTAGCACAGGGCGGTCGTGTGGCGGCAGTGGTCCCAGGCCCCGCAGTCGCACTCCGCTTCCAGGTCGCCGAGGCCCGGCAGCAGCTCGACGCCCGCGGCGGCGGCGTCCTCGACCAGGTGCGGAGGCATGTCGCGGTCGAGCAGCGCCGCCACATGCCCGGCCCGCTCCACGGCCATGTCCAGGAAGCGGTCCCACTGCCCGGCGGACAGTTCCTCCAGCAGGACGTCGGCCCGGTGCGCCGTGCCGTCGCGGTCCTGCACGACGGCGGTCAGGCGCCCCGGCCGCACCGACACCGCGCCCACGGCACCCGCGCGCGCGAGACGGCGGCCCGCCTTCAACTGCTGCGTGTCCAGCGCGCCGTCCTCCAGGGCCCGCAACCAGGCCCGCCCCCACCAGGTGCCGGCGAAGGCCCGCCCGTGCGAGGGCGGCGGCGCGGCGAACGTGCGCTCGTCATGGGTCCTCGTCATCGCAGGCCCCCTCGCAGCTCGACCAGTTCGGCCAGTTCCGCGTCCGTCAGCTCCGTCAGAGCGGCCTCGCCGGAGCCGAGAACGGCGTCCGCGAGCGCGCTCTTGCGACGGAGCATCTCGGCGATGCGGTCCTCGATGGTGCCCTCCGTGATCAGCCGGTGCACCTGCACCGGTCGCGTCTGCCCGATGCGGTACGCGCGGTCGGTGGCCTGCGCCTCGACGGCGGGGTTCCACCAGCGGTCGTAGTGCACGACGTGCTCCGCGCGCGTGAGGTTCAGTCCCGTGCCCGCCGCCTTCAAGGACAGCAGGAACACCGGCACCTCGCCGTCCTGGAAGCGCCGCACCATCGCCTCGCGCTCGGCGACCGACGTCCCGCCGTGCAGGAACTGCGACGGCACCCCGCGACCGGCCAGATGCCGCTCGACGAGGCGGCCCATCTGCACGTACTGCGTGAACACCAGCACGCCCTGGCCCTCGGCGAGGATCGTGTCCAGCAGCTCGTCCAAGAGCTCCAGCTTCCCCGAACGGCCCTCGATGCGCGGCCGGTCCTCCTTGAGGAACTGCGCGGGGTGGTTGCAGATCTGCTTCAGCCCGGTCAGCAGCTTCACGATCAGTCCGCGCCGCGCCATGGCGTCCGCGCCGGCGATCTCCTCCAGCGTCTCGCGCACCACCGCCTCGTACAGAGCCGCCTGTTCGCGGGTGAGCGACACCACGCGGTCGGTCTCGGTCTTGGGCGGCAGCTCGGGCGCGATGCCCGGATCGGACTTGCGGCGGCGCAGCAGGAACGGGCTCACCAGCCGGGACAGCCGCTCGGCCGCCGCCGGGTCGTGGCCGCCCTCCACGGCCTGCGCGTACCGCGTGCGGAACGAGCCGAGACGGCCCAGCAGCCCTGGGGTCGTCCAGTCGAGGATCGCCCACAGTTCCGACAGGTTGTTCTCCACCGGCGTTCCGGTGAGCGCCACGCGCGCGCGCGTGCCGATGGAGCGCAGCTCCCGCGCGGTCGCCGAGTACGGGTTCTTCACATGCTGCGCCTCGTCCGCCACGACCAGACCCCAGGGCACCTCGGCCAGCCGGCGGGCGTCCAGGCGCATCGTGCCGTACGTGGTGAGCACGAACTCCCCGTCGGCCAGGTCCTGAAGGTCGCGTCGGGGGCCGTGGAAGCGCCGTACCGCGGTGCCCGGCGCGAACTTCTCGATCTCCCGCTGCCAGTTGCTCATCAGGGAGGTGGGGCAGACCACCAGCGTCGGGCCGGCCGTCTCCGCCTCGGTCTGCCGATGGAGGTGCAGGGCGATCAGGGTGATCGTCTTGCCGAGTCCCATGTCGTCGGCCAGACAGCCGCCCAGGCCCAGCGAGGTCATGCGCGCCAGCCAGTCCAGACCCCGGCGCTGATAGTCGCGCAGTGTCGCGTTCAGCGCCGCGGGCTGGGTGATGGGCTCGCGCGGCTGCGGGTCCGTGAGCTGCTGCCGCAGCGTCGCCAGCCAACCGGTCGGCTGCACCTGGACGCTGTGCCCGTCGACCTCCACGGAGCCCGTCAGGGCGGCGCTGAGCGCATCGATGGGGGTGATCTTGCGGTCCTGCCGCGCGCGGGCGCGGCGAACCTCGTGAGGGTCGATCAGGACCCACTGGTCGCGCAGCCGGACCACGGGGCGGCTCGCCTCGGCCAGTCGGTCGAGCTCCGCGCGCGTGAGCCGCCGGTCGCCGACGGCGAAGCGCCAGTCGAAGGCGAGCAGCGCGTCCGCGGACAGGAACGACGGCAGGCCCGAGAAGCGCTCCCCGGCCTCCTCGTCGGGCGGGCCCACGACCGCGCGCGTGGTCAGTTCGCGGGCCAGCTCCCTCGGCCAGTGGATCTCCACCCCGGCGCCGCTCAACGCGCGGGCGCCCTCGCCGAGCAGGTCGGTGACCTCGTCGTCGGCGAGGTCCAGGCCCGTGGGGACGGCCGCCGACAGCAGCGGGGTGAGCGGCGGCCAGGCCCGTGCCGCCCGGCGCAGGGCGAGCAGGGCGTCCACGCGCGCGCGGGGGCCGAAGGCGGCGTCGGTGGCCCAGACGTCGGCGGCGTCCGCGACCAGCGCGGGATCGCTCAGGCTGTGCACCTGGGGCACCACCCGGAACTCCAGTCCGGCGGCGTCCGTGGCCGCGTCGGCGAGCCCCGGCACCTCCACGCGCAGGGAGATCCGCACACCCGCGTCGTGCCCGGCGGCGACATCGGCGGCCCAGGCGCGCAACTCGGGCAGGTGCTGCGGCTCGCGCACGGCGAAGGCGGGCCCGCCGGTCACGAGGGGCGCGGCGGGGGAGCGGGGAAGCGTGTCGGCGACGGCGTCCAGGAAGGCGCGCAGCAGCCGCTCGGGATCGGGCAGCCGTGGTGCGCCGGTGCCGCCGACCGGGACGGCGTGCGCCTCCGGCGGCATCGAGGCGGCGAGCCGGTGCAGGTAGGCCAGGTCCTCGGGGAGCAGCGGCCCGGCGCGCCAGGCGTCGTGGTCGTCGGCCGACAGTCCGGGCAGCAGGAGTCCGCGCGCGGTGAGGTGCAGCGCGAACACGGCCGCGGTGCCCCAGAACACGGTCGCCCGGTCGGCGCTCGCGGTGACACGCGCGCGCGTGAGGACGGGCAGCGCCGCGTCCAACGGAAGCAGCAGGGCGGGTACGTCGGCCTGCTCCACGCCGTCCTCGGTCAGCAGGACCACGGACAGGTCGGCCCGGGATCCCGTCACCGTGGCGGGCGCAGGCGCGGCGTCGGAACGCCAGAAGGCCATCGTGCCGGTACGGGCGGGATCACCGGTCACGAACGTGGTGTGGAAGGAGGCGAGTTGGGAGATGTCGGAGGATGGTGCGACGGAGTTTCGCTGCAGAGCTATGACGCATTCCTCAAATTTGACTACCGGGGTCGAGTCGTCGACTGTACAGCATCCTTCGGACGACTCGGGCGACAATGGGAGTGACTTGGATCACCCTCCGGGGCATCTCAGGGAGGACTGGGGGACGGGCATCAGGGACGAGTCAGGGTCGCGGTCCGGAACCGCGCCAGGCGCGGACCCGTTCTCACCACAGAGAGCGGCAGTGGCCGCGAAGGAGGCGACACCGATGTCGAACAACGCGAAGATCGCCGCAGGCGGTGTGGCGGTCGGACTCATCCTGCTGATCTGGCTGCCCTGGTGGACCGCACTGCTCATCGTGCTGGGCATACCGGCCGCCGCCTACCTCGCACTCGACCCCTCACAGCGCCGCCGGCTGCGCCGTGCGCGCCGCAGGGAACTCGGCCGCTGAGACGCGACCGCCCGCGTGCGGCGTGGCGCCGTCCGGCGCGCACCAGTCGCCGCCGCCGGGGCCGCTCCGGCACAACGCGCGGTCCGGCGATGGCGCACGGAGGCCAGGCGTGCGGCGTGGTCGTGCAGGGGCCGTGGCCGCGCGTGAGGGGTGCGGCGTGGTCGTGTAACGCGCGTGAGGCGTGGACGCGTGTGAGGAGCGCGGCGTGGTGGTGCAGTGCGCGTGGCCGGGCCGCAGGCGTGGTCGGGCGTCAGGCGGCCGGGCGTCAGCCCTGGCCACGCGTACGGCCTGCCCCTCGCCCGGCCCCTCAGCTGGGGCGCACGGCCATCTTGTCGAGCGCTTCCAGCAGACCCGGCAGCTCCGGCCCGCGTCCCACTGGCAGGACCTCTCCCGGCGCCTCGTCGAGCAGCACGAACGCGATGTCGTCCGTCCTGGCCACCAGCGACCAGCCGGGACCGTCGGCCCGCAGCGTCCGCGCGTCACCCGGCGCGAACGAGGACCGGACCCGACCCAGCGGCGGGGGCGTGTCCACGTAGGCCCGCGCCTCCGCCAGTACCCGCCGTACCCCGTGCCGAGCGCCGCCCGGCTTCGACCCCGCGTCCGTGCCCTCCGGCGCGGAGGAGCCCGACGGCGCCCCCGTGGAGGCACCGTTCCCGGCGGAGAACACGGAGTCGTCGATCCGCTCGCGCCACGACGCCCACTGCAACGCCACCTCGTCGGCACCCATCCGGCGCTGCGCGGGCCCCCAGACGGACGTGTCCGGCGGGGTCAGCGGAGGCCGGTCGGCGACAGCCGGGTCGGGATCGTGCGGCGCCGGCACGCCGGGAGCCGCCACGGCGAGCGCCAGCGGCCAGCCCGGCAGTGCCGTCACGACCGTGTGCTCGGCCGGCGACAGGTCGTACTCCATCCCGCAGTCCCACGCGGCGACGGCCACGGCCACCAGGGAGACGTCGTCGGTCACGATGGTCCACCGCGCGCCCTCACCGTCCTGGCCGAGCACCAGGCCGTACCCGTCGGCGAGCGGTGCCAGGCCCAGGGCGGCGCACGCCTCGGGATAGTCGTCACCCAGCACGCTCGGGAACTGCGCGGGCGTCAGCAGCACCGCCGTGAGCACATACAGCGCATCGTCCGCGGCGGCGACGGCTTCCTCGTCCGTCCCGGCCATGCCAGCCTCCCAGTGGTTCGTTCGAACGCGCGCACCCTAATGCGCCCCGCACTCCGTTGTCACGACTCCCCGACCAGCCGGGAGCTGCGGTTTTCCGGCGTGACGGGATGAATCGACCGGCTCCGGCCGCACCTCGATCAGGCCGTCGGCAGGCCCAGGAGCGAGCGGGCCACCGTCCCCGGCGGCTCGTCGCGCTCCCGCGCGAGCGCGATCAGTGCTCGGCAGGCCAGTTCGTTCACCCCGAACGACAGCGCCTCCGGAGACACCCACCCGGCCGCCTCGTCGATCCGGTCCTGGTCGTCCTCCGCGCAGGCCGTCACGTAGACGGCGGCGGCCTCGAACAGGTTGTGCGGCCTCTTGTCCCGCTCCGACTGCCGTTCGGACTGCCGCTCCGCTCGCGGCGTGGCCACGCGCTTCTTCCATGCCTCGCGGATCTTGTCGAACATGCTGACCGCCTTCCCCCTGCGTCGAATCTCCCGGTGCGGTGCACCTGCACCACTGATCGTTTCATCTGCTGCTCCTCAACGTAGAGTTGGAGCTTCGATGGCAGAAGAGGGGGAGTGCGGTGAAGCGCTACGCGCGGCTCGAACAGATCCGGAGGATGGACCCGTTCGGTCAGGCCTCGGAGATCTTCCGGCTCAGCGTGGCCTACGAGTTCCCCTGGGACTACACCCGCGCCCTGGAGCTCGCCCTCTACCGCACCTACGCCGTGCCGTCCATCGGCGCGCTCCTGGCCGAGACCGCCGAACTGACCGACCGCCCGCAGAAGCGCTACGACGACACCTCGCTGCTCCTGGACGCCGTGGTCGAGCACGGCTTCGACAGCGAGCAGGGCCGCACCGCGATCCGGCGCATCAACCAGATGCACCGCAGCTACGACATCGGCAACGACGACATGCGCTACGTCCTGAGCACGTTCGTGGTGATGCCCAAGCGGTGGATCGACGCCTACGCCTGGCGCAGGTTCTCCCGCCACGAGACCGTGGCCGCGACCAACCACTTCCGCACCCTGGGCCGGCGTATGGGCATCAAGGACATCCCCGAGACCTACGAGGAGTTCGAGGACTGCCTCGACTCCTACGAAGCCGCCCACTTCGCCTGGGACGAGCGCGCTCGCCGGGTCTCCGACGCCACGCTCGATCTGATGGCCTCCTGGTATCCGCGGCCGCTGGCTCCCGTGCTGCGCACGGCCACGCTCGCTCTGCTCGACGACTCCCTGCTGCGCGCCTTCCGCTACACGCCTCCCCCCGCCGCCACCCGTGCGCTCGTGCGCCGGGCGGTGCGGCTGCGCGGGCGTGCCGTCCGGCTGCTGCCCCCTCGCCGCGCGCCCCACTACGCGCGGCAGAACTGGGAGATCAAGGGCTATCCCGACGGCTATGAGCTCAACGAACTGGGCACCTGGCCGGTTCCCGGCGTCCGCGGGTGCCCGGTACGGCACTTGGACGTCTCCAGCCCTTCGGACGCCTCTGCGGCCTCAGGCGTCGAGTGAGCCGAGCGTCTTGCGCAGCCAGGACAACTCGGCCCGTGACGTCGCACGGGCGATGGTGAGGACGCCGCGGCGGAACGGGTCGTCCAGCTCCTCCGCGGACAACGGCCGATCCCCGTCGTAGAAGAAGCTCGCGGGCTCCTCCAGGAAGGCCAGCCTGCGCCGCAGCACGGCCGCCTGGGCGCCGGGATCGTCCAGGTGTCGCAGGAACGCGAGCAGGGTGAACCAGCGGTTCTCGTCGGTGATGTCGAGCCGGTCGGGCTCCGCGAGCCGACGCCGCAGATCCTTGCGGCCCGCCTCCGTCAAGGACAGGACGTGCCGGGGCGCGGCACCTGCCCCCGGTTCCGTGGCGCGCTCCAGGAGGCCCGCCTTCTCAAGGCGCTTGATGGCCGGATACAGGGTGCTCTCCGCGACCGGCCGGACATGCCCGGTCAGCGCCGTGATCCGCTTGCGCAGCTCATAGCCGTGCAGCGGGGCGTCGTAGAGGAATCCGAGGATGGCGAGCTCCAGCATGACCGCATTCTCGCACCCGCGGTACAGCGCCTAGGGGATACATCGCACAGGACATACCCGGCTAAGGGTGTACATCATGCAAGTAGTACACCTGCAAGGTAATACATCGTTGACGAGGTACTGCTGTCCCGATGTATTGTCCGGATGTCGGCAAGCGATGGGCACGGAATCGGGGGAGCGCGCGATGCGTCAGGCTGAGTTCGACGATCAGGGCAGTTGCATCCGGTGGACGGAGGTGCCCGGGGAGGAGCCCGCGCGCGTGTATGTGCACGGTCTGGGGTCGGTGTCCTCCGTGTACCACGCTCATGTCGCGGCACGGCCCGAACTCGCAGGCCGACGGAGCCTGTTCGTCGACCTGCCCGGGCACGGCATCAGCGACCGGCCCGAGCGCTTCTCCTACGCCCTCGACGCGCACGCCGACGCCCTGGCGGCCGCCCTGGACACGGCCGGCCTGAGCGGCGCGGAGATGGTCGCCCACAGCATGGGCGGCGCGGTCGCGATCGTGCTCGTCCACCGTCGGCCCGACCTGGTGTCCCGCCTTGTGCTCACCGAGGCCAACCTGGACGCGCACCCGCCGGTCACCGCCGCCAGCAGCGGTATCTCCGGCTGGGAGGAGGAGGCATTCGTGAACGAGGGGTACGCGCGTGTGTTGGAGAAGGTCGGCCCTGTGTGGGCGGCGACCATGCGGCTGACGGATCCGCGCGCGCTGCACCGCAGCGCGGTGGGTCTGGTCGGTGGATCCACGCCCGTGATGCGCGCGATCCTGGAGGCGGCCCCCGTCGAGCGCGTCTACCTCCAGGGCGAACTGAGCGGTGAACTTGCGGGCCGTGAGGCGTTGGAGGCGGCCGGGGTGCGGGTGGTGACCGTGCCGGGCGCGGGGCACAACGTCATGTTCGACAACCCGGAGGCGTTCGCCGCCGCGGTCGCCGGGCGGATCTGAGGCTCAGTCCGCGCGCACCGCCAGGGCGAGGAAACGGGTGTCCTCGTCGACGTAGGACGTCATGCGCCAGCCCGAACGCGCCAGCAGCGGCCGCAGGTTGGGCTCCGCCCGCAGATCGTCCGGAGTGATCTGCCGACCGTGCCGGGCGGCCAGGGCGGCCCGGCCGATCGGGTGGAACAGAGCCAGCGTGCCGCCGGGGCGCACCACGCGCGCCAGCTCGCGCAGGTTCTCCTCCGGTTCGGGAAGGTGCGCGATGAGCCCCGCCGCGAACACCGCGTCGAGCGCGTCCGACCGCAGCGGCAGCTCGGCGACGTCGGCGAGCAGGAGCCGCCCGAACCGGTCCCGCCCGGCCGCCAGGGCGGCCTCCAGCATCGCCGGGGTGAGATCGACGCCCAGGACCTCCCCCGAGGGCCCGACAGCGGCCCTGAGCGGCGGCAACGCCCGTCCGGTGCCGCAGCCCGCGTCGAGCACCCGGTCGCCCTCGCGCAGGCCGAGCTCGGCCACGGCGGCCTCGTAGGCGGGGCCGTCGTCGGGGAACCGGCTGTCCCAGTCGGCCGCGCGGGCCGCGAAGAACTCCTGGACGTGCGTACGGTCGTCGCTCATGCTCCGCATGATCCCTCACCGACACGGATGACGTCCGTGTGCACACGTTCGAGCGGGACGCGATCGTTCCGGAACATCTCTCCGTCATATTCCAGCACCTTTCGAAATGCGCCCCCTTTGTGCGCCCGTGCCACGGCTAGCGTCCCGGGGCCATGGGACACCTGGACCACGCCACCTTCGGCTGGCTGACCCCCGTGCTGTCGTACGCGATGGCCTGCATCGGAGCCGCACTCGGGCTGCGGTGCACCGTGCGCGCCCTCGGTGCGACCGGACGCTCGCGCCGCAATTGGCTCTTGACCGCCGCCTCGGCCATCGGTACGGGCATCTGGACCATGCATTTCGTGGCCATGCTCGGCTTCGGCGTCCACGGCACCGACATCCGCTACGACGTACCGCTGACCATCCTCAGCCTGCTCGTCGCCATGCTCGTCGTCAGCGCCGGCGTCTTCGCGGTCGGCTACGGCCGTGACCGCGGCCGCGCGCTGCTGATCGGCGGCCTGACCACCGGCCTCGGTGTGGCGAGCATGCACTATCTGGGCATGGCGGCCGTGCGACTGCACGGGGACGTGACGTACGACCCGGTCATGGTCGCGCTGTCGGTGCTGATCGCCGTGGTCGCGGCGACGGCGGCCCTGTGGGCGGCCCTGAACATCAAGTCGCCCCTGGCGGTCAGCGTCGCCTCGCTCGTCATGGGCGCGGCGGTCAGCAGCATGCACTACACCGCCATGTTCGCGGTGGACGTACGTGTCACGCCCTCCGGCGAGGTACTGGCCGGGGCCACGGCGATGCAGTTCATCTTCCCCCTCGCCGTCGGCCTCGGGTCCTACCTCTTCCTGACCTCGGCCTTCGTCGCCCTCTCCCCGACAGCGGGGGAGCGCGAGGCGACCGCCTCGGCCCAGCGGCCGGTGGAACTCGCCCGCTGACAGCGCGCGCCACCCCGACCCCCCTTTCCGAGCGAGGACGCCATGCGTACACCCCGCAGCACCCCCAGGGCAGGCACCCCGTCGCCGCCCCCACCGACGCGCGGCCGCCGCGCCCACGCCGGACGACCGGCCGACGAGGACCCCGCCGGGCCCGCCTTCGGCACGCCGTACTCGGACCCCATGGACGGAAGTCCGTACGCCGCACCCATGGACGACCGGCCGCACACCTCCGCCGCGGCCGATCCGCCGCACACCTCCGCCACGGCCGATCCGCCGCACACCGATCCCACGCCCGGCCCGCTCGACGCCGGCACCACGGACGACCCGCTGGACCCCGGCCACACGGTCGGACGGCTGGACGGCGACACCGCGAGCGGCCCGCTGGACACCGAAGGCGCAGTCGGCCCGCCGCACGCGGCGCTCACGCGCGCGGGGCGCCGACGCCTGCGCCCGCGCACCGTACGCGCCAAGATCGTCTGCCTGCTGATGGTGCCGGTCGTGTCGCTACTCGCCCTGTGGGCGTACGCCACCGTCACCACCGCCCAGGACGTCGCCCGGCTACGGCAGTTGCAGCGCGTCGACGCCGAGGTCCGTACCCCCGTCGCGGCCGCCGTCGCCGCGCTGCAGGCGGAGCGTGCCGTGGCGGTGCGCCACGCGACCGACCCGTCCGCCGGCCGGGGCGGCGACCTCGACAGGCTCGCCCGGACCACGGACCGGGCGGTGGCCCGGCTGCGGCTCGGGGACCGCAACACCGTCGCCGACGGCCAGGAACTGCCCGCCCAAGTCGCCCGCCGCCTGGAAGCCTTCGTCACCGGCGCCGAGGGGCTGCGCGCTGTGCGCACCGAGCTGGACGAGGGACGCGCCGGTTGGCAGGAGACCTACGCGCGCTACACCCGCACCATCGCCGACGCCTTCGCCGTGGGCGGTGCCCTCAGTGGCATCCAGGACGCCGAACTCGGCTCCCACGCGCGCGTGCTGCTGGAGTTCTCCCGCGCGGGCGAGGCACTGGCCCGCGAGGACGCGCTGCTGGCCGCGGCGCGCCTGGCGGGCGGCCTCTCCGGTGAGCGGCTGCGCCTGTTCACCGGAGCCGTGGACCTCCGGCGCACCCTCACCGAGTCCGCGGTCGCCGATCTGCGCGGCCCCGAAAGCACCGCCTGGCGCGAACTCGCCGACACCGACGCCTACGCCAGGCTCACCACCGCGGAGGACAGGGTCCTGACCGCCACGCCGGGCGCCAAGGCCGTCGACGCGGCACCCGAGGCATCCTGGAACGTCGCCCACGCGCGCGTGCAGCACACGATGCGCTCCATCGAACAGGACGCGGCGCGGGACGCCGCCGACCGCGCGGACCCCTTCGCCCGAGGGCTGCTCACCCCGGCCGGCGCGGCGGTGCTGTTCGGTCTGGCCGCCGTCGCCGCGTCCTTGGTCATCTCGGTGCGCATCGGCCGTGCTCTGGTCGTCGAACTGGTCAGTCTGCGCAACAGCGCTCTGGACATCGCCCGGCGCAAACTTCCCGACGCCATGCGCAAGCTGCGCGCGGGCGAGGAGATCGACGTCCGCGCGGAGGCCCCGCCCGGCCCGCCGGCCGAGGACGAGACAGGACAGGTCGCCGAGGCCCTGGGCACCGTCCACCGGGCCGCCCTGCGCGCGGCGGTGGAACGCGCCGAGCTGGCCAGCGGCATCTCCGGTGTCTTCGTCAACCTCGCCCGGCGCAGTCAGATCCTGGTCCACCGCCAGCTCAGCCTGCTCGACAGCATGGAACGCCGCTCGGACGACCCGAACGAACTGAGCGACCTCTTCCGCCTGGACCACCTCACCACCCGTATGCGGCGCCACGCCGAGAGCCTGATCATCCTCTCCGGTGCCGCCCCTGGCCGGGCCTGGCGCATGCCCGTCTCCCTGACCGACGTCGTCCGCGCGGCCGTCTCCGAGGTCGAGGACTACGCGCGCGTGGAGGTACGGCATCTGCCCGAGGCGTCCGTCGTCGGCGCGGCCGTCGCCGACCTCACCCACCTGCTCGCCGAGCTCATCGAGAACGCGGCCCAGTTCTCGCCGCCCCACACGCGCGTGCGCGTCACCGGTGAACCCGTCGGCAACGGCTACGCCATCGAGATCGAGGACCGCGGGCTCGGCATGGGCAAGGAGACCCTCGCCCAGGCCAACCGGCGGATCGCGCAGTCCGAGGCGCTGGACCTCTTCGACAGCGACCGGCTGGGACTGTTCGTGGTGAGCAGACTCGCGGCCCGGCACGACATCAAGGTCCACCTCAGGCCCTCGCCCTACGGCGGCACCACCGCCGTCGTCCTGCTGCCCGTGGCACTCCTGCACACCGAGGCGACGGAACGTTCCCGCGCCCAGACCGTCGAAGGCACCCCCGCGCCCCGACCCGCCGAGCGCGCCACCGTCACCGGGAGCCAGGCCGCCGCCTACGCGCGCGTGCCCGCGGGCCCCCGGAACCAGGAGGCCGTCCCCCACCCCGCCGACCGTCCGGCACTGGCCGCCCCCGCCCCGACCGCCACCCACACACCGCCGGGGGTGACCGCCCTGCATCCGCACCGCGCTCCCGAACCCACCGAACCGCCTGACGACCTCCCCCGCCGGGTCCGCCAGGCATCCCTCGCCCCGCAACTGCGCCAGGTCCGCCCCGAGGAGGCCCCGCCCGGACCTCGCCCCGACGACCACCGCACCCCCGAACTCGTCCGGGACCGCATGACCGCCTACCGCGACGGCTGGGCGCGCGGCGGCGGCAGACAACCCGGACGCGGCGCCACCCCCATGGGCCGGGCACCCCGCGACAGCAGCGAAGGAGACCCCGCATGATCCAGGATCCGCACAGAGGCACCGCCCAGCGCAACGGCGAACTGGACTGGTTGCTGGACGACCTGGTGGCGCGCGTGCACGAGGTGCGGCACGCGGTGGTGCTGTCCAACGACGGACTCGCCGTGGGTGCCTCCAGCGACCTCAGCCGCGAGGACGCCGAACACCTCGCCGCGGTCTCCTCGGGCTTCCACAGCCTCGCCAAGGGAGCGGGCCGGCACTTCGGCGCCGGAGGAGTGCGCCAGACCATGGTCGAGATGGACGACGGCTTCCTGTTCGTGGCCGCCGCGGGCGACGGCTCCTGCCTCGCGCTGCTCACCGCCGTGACCGCCGACATCGGCCTGGTGGCCTACGAGATGGCCCGCCTGGTCCGGCGCGTCGGCGAGCACCTGTACACACCGCCGCGCGTCACCGCGCGACCGCCCGCCGCGAGATGAGTGGAGAAGGCGGTCCGCGACGATGACCGACGACACCTGGGGCACCGCCCCGATCGAACCGGGCAGCCAGTGGTACGACGGCGAGGCCGGGCCGCTCGTCCGCCCCTACGCCATGACCGGCGGCCGCACCCGGCCCGGCCCCACCGGAGTCCGCTTCGACCTCATCGCCCTCGTCACCCTCGACCCCGGCGCACCCGTCGTCGAGGACGACACCGCGCTCGGCCCCGAGCACCGGACGCTGATCGACCTGTGCCGCACGGAGACCCAGTCCGTCGCCGAACTCGCCGCCGACGCCGACCTGCCCGTCGGCGTGGTACGGGTACTCCTCGGCGACCTCCTGGAACTCGGCTGCGTCACCGTCACCCGCCCCGTACCCCTCGCGCAGCTACCCGACGAACGGATCCTGCGCGAGGTGATCGAAGGCTTGAGAGCCCTGTGACCACACCGGCAGGTCGGTCCGACCGCTCCAACGCCCGCCGTGCCTCACCGACTTCACACGCCCCCGACGCACCGTCGTCCCGGCGCCCCGTTCCCCCACGTCGACCGTTCCGGCACTCCCGAGAGAAGTGATCCATGGTCTCCGAGCACTCCGACGCCACGGGCGACGAGACAGCCGCCCTGGCCCTGAAGATTCTGGTCGCCGGAGGATTCGGCGTGGGCAAGACCACCCTGGTCGGCGCGGTCAGCGAGATCAGGCCGCTGCGCACCGAGGAACTGCTCAGCCAGGCAGGCCAGTTGGTGGACGACACCGACGGCGTCGACCAGAAGGTCACCACCACCGTCGCCATGGACTTCGGCCGTATCACCATCCGCTCCGGGCTCTCCCTCTATCTGTTCGGCACTCCGGGCCAGGACCGGTTCTGGTTCCTGTGGGACGAACTGGCGCAGGGCGCCCTGGGCGCGGTGGTGCTCGCCGACACCCGGCGCCTGGAGGACTGCTTCCCCGCCGTCGACTACTTCGAGCATCGGCACATCCCGTTCGTGGTGGCCGTCAACTGCTTCGCCGGAGCGCGCTCCTACGCCGTCGCCGATGTGACGCGCGCCCTCGACCTCGACCAGGGCACACCGGTCGTCCTCTGCGACGCCCGCGACCGGGACTCCGGCAAGGAGGTACTGATCAGTCTCGTCGAGTACGCGGGTCGGATGCACGCCGCCCGGCTGCTCGACTCCGTGGGGTGACCCGTGACGACCCGTCCCCGTCACCGAAGGCGGCCGCCCGGCCTGTCCCGAAGCCGTACGGCGGACGGTCGCCGTCGGTCATCTTCGCCGCCATGGGCCCGTTCTCCTTGCCCGGCGGCCCGCTCGTGGGGAAGGCTGGCAAAGGGTCCTCCGACACGGGGGATACGTCACACGGGGAGAGCGGAACATGGCCCACAACCAGGGACTCGGCTGGCTGCTGGACGACCTGACCGAGCGCGTCGACCATGTGCGGCACGCACTGGTGCTGTCCAACGACGGGCTGGTGACCGGCGCGAGCACCGGGCTGCGACGCGAGGACGCCGAGCACCTCGCCGCCGTGGCCTCCGGACTGCACAGCCTCGCCAAGGGCTCGGGACGCCACTTCGGTGCCGGGCAGGTCCGGCAGACGATGGTCGAGTTCGACGACGCGGTGCTGTTCGTCACCGCCGCCGGCAGCGGAAGCTGCCTGTGCGTCCTCAGCGGCGCCGAGGCCGACATCGGTCAGATCGCCTACGAGATGACGCTGCTCGTCAACCGGGTCGGCGAGCACCTCGCCGTGGACGCCCGCAAACCCGAACAGACCCCGAACATGGACCTTTGACCAGCGGTTTGTCGACCCCCGCGAAGTTATCCACAGGCTCCCCACGAGATCGGCCGCGGCGGCTACGGTCTTTCCACCGGCCACGCACAGAGCGTGAGCCACCGACTCCACGGGGGAGACCGACATGTCAGGCGACACCCTCACGCGACCCGACCGGCAGACCCGCACCCCGGGCCGCGCCGCCCGTGAACTGGGCCTCAGGCGCAGCGAGTTCGACCTGGCCGTGCACCTCGGCCGTATGCGCACCGTGCCCGACGAGGGCGGCGGGGGCCGTCGCGTCCCGCACACCGAGATCGACCGCCTGCGCGCCCGACCGGACTTCCCCCAGGGCCTCCAGGAGAGTGTGCGCGTCGTCGGCACCCGTGCCGGCGCCGCCCTCATGGAGATCCCCGCGACCCGGTTCACCCGGCTCGCCCGCCTCGGGCTCATCACGCCCGTGCGGTTCTATCTGAACCGCTACCGGGCCGTGGTCTGGCTCTACCTCGCCGCGGAACTGGAGGAGTTCGCCGCCGACGAGAACAACACCACCCTGCTGAAAGGGCGATTGCCCGAAGGACTGCGGGGCCAGGTCGACGCGGGTGTCGACCTGCGGGCCCGCAACTGGCGGGCACGTCATCTGGGGTTCCTGCTCCGTCAGACGGGAGACCCCTGGCAGCGCGCCGGAGCACTGGCGTCGCTGCTCGCTCCGGCGGCGGTCGCGGAGCTCGTCACGGACCCCTGGGAACGGTCCTATGTGAACCGCTTCCGCCCCGAGCGCGCCACCCACGGCGCACCGGGTTCCCCGGCCGCGCAGACCGCCGAGCGGATCATGACGGCCGACGACCCGCACGAGATCGCCTGGCTCGGCTCCGAGCTGACCGCGGCCCTGGCGGAGGCCCGCGGCAACCGGCCGGCCCCGCGCCCGGCACCCCGGCCCACCGCTGCCGCGCCACCGCAGGAACAGCGCACACCCGGAGCCGCTGCTCCCGCGCCGGCTCCGCACCACCCCACGCCCCGAGACACTGCCGCGCCTCAGTCGGAACGGCATACGCCCCCGAACCCGCCGACCCGCACTCGGACGGGACTGCTGGGTCGGCTGCGCCGCGCGCGGAGGCGGGGCCGGCGCTCCGCACCCGTCCCGCAACGGCCCTGAGGAACGGGCCTAGGCCGTGTCCGCAAAGTCCAGCCTGCCCCGCGACGCCTGGCACGCGCTCTCGCCGCACCGGGAGAAAGCCCAAGTACGTCCAGTACGAGGGCTTCCACCCGGCACGCCGAGAGCACGCACCAGACGCCGCGGGGCCCGCCCTCCGGGCGGACGACGGGACTTTGCGGACACGACCTAGCCCAGCGCCCTGAACAGTCCTTCCTGGACGACCGACACGAGCAGCCGGCCCTCCAGGTCGTAGATCCGGCCACGGGCGAGGCCCCGCCCGCCCGTGGCGATCGGGGACTCCTGGTCGTAGAGGAACCACTCGTCGGCGCGGAACGGCCGGTGGAACCACATCGCGTGGTCCAGGGACGCCATGTCGAAGCCCCGGGGACCCCACAAGGGTTCGACGGGGATGCGCACGGCGTCCAGGAGGGTCATGTCACTGGCGTACGTCAGCGCGCAGGTGTGCACCAGCGGATCGTCGCCCAGCGGCCCCACCGCGCGCATCCACACCGCGCTGCGCGGATCGGCGCCCTGGACCTCGTCCTTGGTCCAGCGCAGCCGGTCGACATAGCGGATGTCGAAGGGCTGACGGCGAGCCATCCGCTCCAGCTGCTCGGGCAGCGCGCCCAGATGCTCCCGGATCTCGTCCGCGACCGTCGGCAGGGACTCCGGGTCCGGGACCTTGCGGGCCGGCGGCAGCTGGTGCTCGAAGCTCCCTTCCTCAGGCTTGTGAAAGGAGGCGGTCAGATTGAAGATCGTGCGGCCCTGCTGCACGGCGGTGACCCGGCGGGTCGTGAAGGACCGCCCGTCCCGCACCCGTTCCACCTGGTACACGATCGGCACGCCCGGACGACCGGGCCGCAGGAAGTACGCGTGCAGTGAATGCACCGGCCGGTCGCCCTCGGTGGTGCGGCCCGCGGCGACCAGCGCCTGGCCCGCCACCTGCCCGCCGAAGACCCGCTGCAGGGACTCGTCGGGACTGAGCCCGCGGAAGATGTTGACCTCGATCTGCTCCAGGTCGAGCAGGTCGACAAGTCTCTCGGCCGGGTTCGTCATCGGTGTGCCTCTCCTGCGCTCACAGCTGACCGACGTCGGTCACGCGGACGACCGCGCGTCCCTCCGCGTCGGAGGCCGCCAGGTCGATCTCCGCGCTGATGCCCCAGTCATGATCGTCGTTCGGGTCGTCGAAGATCTGCCGGACGCGCCAGAGACCGTTCTGCGGCTCCTCCTCGATGACGAGCAGCTTCGGACCACGGGCGTCCGGGCCGGTGCCGAGGTCGTCGTACTCGTCCCAGTACTTGTCCATCGCCTCGCCCCAGGCGTCGGCGTCCCAGCCGGAGTCGGCGTCCATCTCGCCCAGCTCCTCGACCTGGTCGAGGGCCGCCAGCTCCACGCGGCGGAACATGGCGTTGCGCACCAGGACGCGGAACGCACGTGCGTTGGACGTGACCGGCTTGACCTCGTCGGCCTTTTCCTGCGCCTCCTCGGCGGTCATCTCCTCCGGGTTGGCGAGCTGCTCCCACTCGTCCAGGAGGCTGGAGTCGACCTGCCGGACCATCTCGCCGAGCCACTCGATCAGGTCTTCCAGGTCCTCGGACTTCAGGTCGTCGGGGATGTTGTGGTCGAGAGCCTTGTAGGCGCTGGCGAGGTAGCGCAGCACGATGCCCTCAGTGCGGGCCAGTTCGTAGTAGGAGACCAGCTCCGTGAAGGACAGGGCCCGCTCGTACATGTCCCGGATGACCGACTTGGGCGACAGCGGATGGTCACCGACCCACGGGTGGCTCTTGCGGTACGTGTTGTACGCGTGGAAGAGCAGCTCCTCCAGCGGCTTGGGGTAGGTCACGTCCTGGAGGCGCTCCATGCGCTCCTCGTACTCGACGCCGTCCGCCTTCATCGCGGCCACGGCCTCGCCGCGGGCCTTGTTCTGCTGGGCGACGAGGATCTGGCGCGGGTCGTCCAGGGTGGACTCCACGACGGACACCATGTCCAGGGCGTACGACGGCGACTCGGGGTCGAGGAGTTCGAACGCGGCCAGCGCGAAGGTGGACAGCGGCTGGTTGAGCGCGAAGTCCTGTTGGAGGTCGACCGTCAGACGGACGATGCGGCCCTCGGCGTCGGGTTCGTCGAGCTTTTCCACGATGCCGCCGTCCAGCAGCGAGCGGTAGATGGCGATGGCCCGCCGGATGTGCCGCAGCTGCTGCTTGCGCGGCTCGTGGTTGTCCTCCAGCAGATGCCGCATGGCCTCGAACGCGTTGCCGGGGCGCGCGATGACGGACAGCAGCATCGTGTGGGTCACCCGGAACCGCGAGGTGAGCGGCTCCGGCTCGGAGGCGATCAGCTTCTCGAAGGTGTCCTCGCTCCAGGCGACAAACCCCTCGGGCGCCTTCTTGCGCACCACCTTGCGCCGCTTCTTCGGGTCGTCGCCGGCCTTGGCGAGCGCCTTCTCGTTCTCGATGACGTGCTCGGGGGCCTGGGCGACCACGAAGCCGGCCGTGTCGAAGCCGGCCCGTCCGGCGCGGCCGGCGATCTGGTGGAACTCACGGGCGCGCAGGGTACGCACGCGGCTGCCGTCGTACTTCGTCAGCGCGGTGAACAGCACGGTGCGGATGGGGACGTTGACACCTACGCCGAGGGTGTCGGTGCCGCAGATGACCTTCAGCAGGCCCGCCTGCGCCAGCTTCTCCACCAGCCGCCGGTACTTGGGCAGCATGCCCGCGTGGTGGACGCCGATGCCGTGCCGGACGTAGCGGGAGAGGTTGCGGCCGAACTTGGTGGTGAAGCGGAAGTTGCCGATCAGTTCGGCGATCTGCTCCTTCTCCTCCTTGGAGCACATGTTGATGCTCATCAGCGCCTGCGCCCGCTCGACGGCCTGCGCCTGGGTGAAGTGCACGATGTACACCGGCGCCTGCTGGGTCTGGAGCAGCTCGGTGAGCGTCTCGGTCAGCGGCGTGCGGCGGTACTCGTAGGACAGCGGCACCGGACGGGTCGCGGAACGGACCACCGAGGTGGGGCGGCCGGTGCGCCGGGTGAGGTCCTTCTCGAACATCGAGACGTCGCCGAGCGTGGCGGACATCAGGATGAACTGCGCCTGCGGCAGCTCCAGGATCGGGATCTGCCAGGCCCAGCCACGGTCGGGCTCGGCGTAGAAGTGGAACTCGTCCATGACGACCTGGCCGACGTCGGCGTGCTTGCCGTCGCGCAGCGCGATCGAGGCGAGCACCTCGGCGGTGCAGCAGATCACGGGAGCGTCCGCGTTGACGGAGGCGTCACCGGTGAGCATGCCGACGTTCTCGGTGCCGAAGATCTTGCAGAGCTCGAAGAACTTCTCCGAGACCAGGGCCTTGATGGGGGCGGTGTAGAAGGTGACCTCGTCACGGGCGAGCGCGGCGAAGTGGGCGCCCGCGGCGATCATGCTCTTGCCGGAGCCGGTGGGCGTCGACACGATCACGTTCGCGCCGGACACCACCTCGATCAGCGCCTCCTCCTGATGGGGGTAGAGCGTGAGACCCCGCTCCTGGGCCCACGCCTCGAAGGCTTCGTAGAGGGCGTCGGGGTCGGCGGTCGGCGGGAGCTGATCGATGAGGGTCACGCCCCCATCTTGCCTGGCGTGAGGCCCGATGCGGGAATCGGATGCCGGTCCGAAGATCGCGAACGCTACGCTGTGTCGCCGACGTGGCGTCAGTCCACGTGGCCAACTGCACAGCGGCACACCAGGAACGGGGCGGGCAACGGCGATGATGGGACCAGCACACTCACTGTCGGGCGCCGCGGCCTGGCTGGGCGTCGGAGCGGCCGCCGCGGCGGCCGGGCACACGATGCCCTGGCCGGTCCTCCTCGTCGGTTCCCTGATCTGCGCCGGAGCGGCGCTCGCCCCGGACCTCGACCACAAGGCGGCCACCATCTCGCGCGCCTTCGGTCCGCTGTCGCGGGGTGTGTGCGAGATCGTGGACAAGCTCTCCTACGCCGTCTACAAGGCGACCCGCAAGCAGGGCGACGCACGCCGCTCGGGCGGCCACCGCACGCTGACCCACACCTGGCTGTGGGCGGTGCTGATCGGCGCGGGCACCTCGGTGCTGGCGATCTCGGGCGGCCGCTGGGCGGTCCTGGCGATCCTCTTCGTCCACATGGTGCTGGCGATCGAGGGCCTGCTGTGGCGGGCGGCCCGCGGCTCCAGCAGCGATGTCCTGGTGTGGCTGCTGGCCGCGACCAGCGCGTGGATCCTGGCGGGGGTGCTGGACAAGCCGGGGAACGGGGCGGACTGGCTGTTCACGACACCGGGCCAGGAGTATCTGTGGCTGGGCCTGCCGGTGGTGCTCGGCGCGCTGGTGCACGACATCGGGGACGCGCTGACCGTCTCGGGCTGCCCGATCCTGTGGCCGATCCCGGTGGGCCGCAAGCGCTGGTACCCGGTCGGACCGCCCAAGGCCCTGCGGTTCCGGGCGGGCAGCTGGGTGGAGCTGAAGGTGCTGATGCCGGCGTTCATGGTGCTCGGCGGGCTGGGCGGCGCGGCCGCGCTCAACGTCATCTGAGCGATCCGCCTGTCGGTGCCGTTCCTCCGCCGGGGACCGAAAGCAACCGGTCTGTCCGTCGGACCCGGTCCGGGTCAGCCGGCACCGCCGGTCTCGCCGCCGCCGTACCGGCGCTCGAAGCGGGCGACGCGGCCCTCGGAGTCGACCGTGCGCGCCTTGCCCGTGTAGAAGGGGTGGCTCTCGGAGGAGATCTCCACGTCCACCACGGGGTAGGTCTCGCCGTCGTCCCACTCGATGGTCTGGTCGCTGTTCGCGGTGGAGCGGGTGAGGAAGGCGTATCCGGCGGCCCGGTCGCGGAAGACCACGGGATGGTACTCGGGGTGCTTGTCCTGCTGCATGGAGGCTCCTGGTTCGGCGTCGGGGGAGGGGCGGGCACGGGGTCAGCCGTAGAGGGCCTCCTCGTCGACGATGTGCATGGCCGCCTCCTCGGCGGAGGCCGCCGCGCCGTCGATGCCGACGTCGGTGGCGACCAGGGCGCTCTCCTCGTCCTCGTGCGCTCCTTCGTCGGGGGCCACCAGGCGGCCCGAGCGGACCGCGCCGACCTCGTGGTCCAGAAGCTCCCCGTCGCTGTCGCGGTCGCCGATGCCGTCCCCGTCGTCGGGCATCGTGTCCGGTACCTCTTCGGCCAGCCGCTGGTCCAGGCTCTCGCCCTGGGCGCGCTCCGCGGCCGTCACGCCGGTGTGCTCCACGGCCCACGGTCGCTCCGGAGGGGACCAGCCACGGTCGAGGGGGTCGCCGACGCCGTCGTTCTCGAGGGTGTCCTCGGCGTCGAGCACCCCGGTGTCCTCGCGCTGGTCGGACGCGTCGGGCTGGTAGACGTCGTCTCCCCATCCGTCGGCGCTGTTCACGGGTACCTCCAGGTGGTGGGGACGGTGCCGCTGAGGCCAGGGGCCACGGAGCGTCGTCGTCGCGCCGGGTGCGGGCCCGAGCCGTCACGGCGTCACCGGGGCGGCGGATGCTCCCGCGACCGGTGCCGCTTTCCAGACTTCCACCCTTTTTCGGAACCGCGCAACGCCACGCGGTCCGGGACACGACGGCCCCGGCCCCCACGCCCGGGCTCCGCTCCCGCGTCCGTCGGGCCGCGAGCCGCCCCGGCCGACGGCGGCGTCACGGCGCCCTCACGGCCGATCGGCGCGCGGGCGGCGAGGCGCCGACGGGAGCAGAGCGCCGTCGGGAGCAGAGCGCC
Source organism: Streptomyces sp. enrichment culture (assembly GCF_964272895.1). GTDB lineage: Bacteria > Actinomycetota > Actinomycetes > Streptomycetales > Streptomycetaceae > Streptomyces. The sequence continues at coordinate 976,576 of NZ_OZ186832.1, read as the reverse complement.
GTCGGTGCGGGGCGCCGCGCCCCCGCCCCGTCACCCGTGCCAGGAACGCCACAGCGCCGCGTACGCCCCGTCGGCGGCGACCAGATCGTCGTGGCTGCCCAGCTCGCTGATGCGGCCGTTCTCGACGACGGCGATCAGGTCGGCGTCATGGGCGGTGTGCAGCCGGTGGGCGATGGCCACCACCGTGCGGCCGTCCAGGACGCGGGCCAGGGACCGCTCCAGGTCCCGCGCCGCCCGTGGGTCGAGCAGGGACGTGGCCTCGTCCAGGACGAGGGTGTGCGGGTCGGCCAGCACCAGCCGGGCCAGGGCGATCTGCTGGGCCTGGGCCGGGGTGAGCGCGTGGCCGCCCGAGCCGACCTCGGTGTCCAGCCCGTCGTCGAGAGCCCGCGCCCAGCCGTCCGCGTCGACGGCGGCGAGAGCCGCCCACAGCTCGGCGTCGACGGCGGCCACCTCCCCGCCGCGCGCAGCGCTCCCCCCACCGGACGCCGTCCGCGCCTGCGGCAGGGCCAGCAGCAGGTTGTCGCGCAGGGAGCCGACGAACACATGGTGCTCCTGGTTGACCAGAGCCACGTGGGAGCGGACGCGTTCCGCGGGCATCCGGGACAGTTCGGCGCCGCCCAGGGTGACGCTGCCCGCCCGAGGTGCGTAGATCCCGGCGAGCAGCCGGCCCAGCGTGGACTTGCCCGCGCCGGAGGGCCCGACGAGGGCCAGCCGGGTGCCGGGGGCGACGGAGAGGGACACCTCGCGCAGCACGTCCACGCCCTCGCGGTAGCCGAAACGCACCTGGTCGGCGTCCACGTCCCGCCCCACCGGGGCGACGGAGTCGTCACCGGCGTCGGGCTCGATGTCCCGGACGCCGACGAGCCGGGCCAGCGACACCTGGGCCACTTGCAACTCGTCGTACCAGCGCAGGATGAGGCCGACGGGGTCGACCAGCATCTGGGCGATGAGCGCGCCGGTCGTCATCTGGCCGACGCCGATCCAGCCCTGGAGGACGAACACGCCGCCGAACATCAGGACCGAGCCCATCACGGTCACATGGGTGACGTCGACGACCGGGAAGAGCACCGACCGCAGCCAGAGTGTGTAGCGCTCCCAGGCGGTCCACTCGCGGATCCTCTGGTCGGACAGCGCCACCCGGCGTTCGCCCAGGCGGTGTGCCTCGACGGTGTGCCCGGCGTCGACGGTCTCGGCGAGCGCGGCGGCCACCGCGGCGTACCCGGCGGCCTCCGACCGGTAGGCGGCGGACGCCCGCTTGAAGTACCAGCGGCAGCCGATCAACAGCAGCGGCACCGCGACGAGCACGGCGGCGGCGAGCGGCGGCGCCGTCACGACCAGGCCGCCCAGCAGCAGCGTCGCCCATACGACACCGATGGCCAGCTGGGGAACGGCCTCGCGCATGGCGTTGGCGAGCCGGTCGATGTCGGTGGTGATCCGGGACAGCAGGTCACCGGTCCCGGCGCGCTCCAGGACACCGGGCGGCAGCCCGACCGACCGCACCAGGAAGTCCTCGCGCAGGTCGGCCAGCATCCGCTCGCCCAGCATCGCCCCGCGCAGCCGCACCTCGCGCACGAAGAGGGCCTGGACGAGGAGCGCGGCGACGAACAGCGAGGCGGTCAGGCCCAGGTGAAGCTCGCGTGCTCCGTCCGAGACGCGTTCCACCAGGTCGCCGAGCAGATAGGGCCCGACAATGGAGGTGACCACGGCGACGGTGTTGGCCCCGGTGAGCAGCAGGAAGGCACGGCGGTGCCGCCGGAACATCTCCTTCACGTAGGCGCGTACGGTGGCCGGGGCGCCGACGGGCAGGGTGCTGGCCGTCGTCGGGGCCGCCGGGTCGTACGCCGGTGGCGCGACGCCGATCATGCCGTCTCCTCGATCTCTTCCAGGGCAACGCTCACGGCGGCCTCGTCCGGCGCTCCGCCACCGGCGATGTCCGTCAGGGGAGCCGCGTTCGGTTCGTCGTCGGTCTCGCGGGTGACCACCGCGCGGTACCGGGGTTCCTTGTGCACGAGCTCGCGGTGCGGCCCCACCGCCGCGACCTCGCCGTCGTGGACGAGGACGACCCGGTCGGCGAGGTCGAGCAGCAGCGGGGAGGAGGTGAACACCACCGTCGTGCGCCCGGCGCGCAGGTCCCGCAAGCCCTGCGCGATCCGTGCCTCGGTGTGCGAGTCGACGGCGGAGGTGGGTTCGTCCAGGACCAGGACCTCGGGATCGGTGACCAGGGACCGGGCGAGCGCGAGCCGCTGGCGCTGGCCGCCGGACAGCGAGCGCCCGCGTTCGGTGATCCGGGCGTCCATCGGGTCCACGGTGTCCAGCGAGCCCTGCACGAGCGCGGTCAGTACGTCCTGGCACTGGGCGGCGGCCAGCGCCTCCTGGGCGTCGACCGCGCCGGAGGCGGGTACGTCGAGGAGCTCCCGCAAGGTCCCGGACAGCAGCACCGGGTCCTTGTCCTGGACCAGCACGGCCGTACGGGCGGTGTCCAGCGGCAGGTCGTCCAGCGGCACCCCGCCGAGCAGGACCGAGGTGCCGGGCTCGCTCGGATGCCCGCCCAGCCGTTCGGCCAGGCGCCCCGCCGCGTCGGGGTCGCCGCAGACGACCGCGGTGAGCCGGCCCTCGGGGGCGAGCAGACCGCTCGCCGGGTCGTACAGGTCGCCGGTCGGCACATCGGCGGCGAGGGATCCGCCGGTGTCGGTGGCCCGCTCCAGCGACAGCACCTGGGCGGCCCGGCGTGCGGAGGGCTGGGAGAAGGAGTACGCCATCGCGATCTCCTCGAAGTGCCGCAGCGGGTACGTGAGGAGCATGACGGAGCTGTAGACGGTGACGAGTTCGCCGACGGCGATCCGCCCCTCGCGGGCCAACTGGACGCCGTAGGCGACGACCACGATCAGCAGCAGGCCGGGCAGCAGCACCTGGATGGCCGCGATCAGCGACCACATGCGGGCACTGCGGACGGCGGCGTGGCGCACCTCCTGCGAGGCACGGCGGTAGCGCTCCAGGAACAGTTCCTCGCCGCCGATGCCGCGCAGGACGCGCAGTCCCGCCACGGTGTCCGAGGCGAGCTCGGTGGCGCGTCCGGCCTTCTCGCGCTGCTGGTCGGCGCGCCGGGTGGCCCGTGGCAGCAACGGCAGTGCCGCGAGCGCCAGGACGGGCAGGCCGACGGCGACGATCACACCGAGGGCCGGCTGGTAGACGGCGAGGCCGACGCAGACGGCCACGACGGTGAGCGCGGCCGCGGTGAAGCGGGACATGGCCTCGACGAACCAGCCGATCTTCTCCACGTCACCGGTGGAGACGGCCACCACCTCACCGGCCGCCACCCGCCGGGTGAGCGCCGAGCCGAGCTGGGCGGCCTTGCGGGCCAGCAACTGCTGGACGCGTGCGGCGGCGGTGATCCAGTTGGTGACGGCGGCGCGGTGCAGGGCGGTGGAGCCGATGGCGTTGCCCGCGCAAGCAAGCGCCATCAGTCCACCGGCGGCGGCCAGCCGGGTGCCGGAGCGCGCGACGACCGCCTCGACGGCGAGGCCGACGCAGAACGGCAGCGCGGAGACGGACAGGAAGTGCAGCAGCCCCCAGGCGAGCGACTTCAGCTGTCCGCCGAGCTGGTTCCGGCCGAGCCACCACAGGAACCGGGGCCCCGAGCGTACGTCGGGAACGCCGGGATCGGGATACGGAAGGTCTTGGATCTGCATGACGTCCCAGTGGCTCGTGACAGGAGTGTGCGGGACCGCCGACCGGCGGCGAGCGACAACCGCCGACCGCCGACCGCCGACCACCGACCGGCGACCAGCGACCGACGGCGAGCGACGACCACCGACCACCGACCGGAGGCAGCGGCGCGACCGCCGACCCGCGGCAGCAAACCGTGCAAGGTTCGCGTCATTCGCCGACGCATGGCAAGCGCTTTTCCCGCTGCCCGGTACGGTCCGGGCCACGGGGGACGCCTCATTGCGGCCGCGCCCAACTCCCCGTAGAACACCGGACATGAGAAACCGGATCATCATGTCCATGCTCACAGGAGCGACCCTCCTGGCGGGCGTACTCCTCGGGGCGGGCCCGGCGCGATCGGCCGAGGTCCCCGCCGAGTTCGGCAGCGACTGGCACGACCCGGTCACCGCCGCCCCGCCCGTGACCGAGCCCGCCGGGAAGACCTGCCAAGTCACCCTCGCCGAGGCACAGTTCCGCGACTTCACGCCCTACAAGGGCGCCTACGCCCCGCCCGAGGGCTGCGGCGAGCGCTGGAGCAAGGTCGTCCTGCGCCTCGACGGCAAGGTGAAGGGGCGGCAGTACGACCGTCTCGGCTACGTCCATGTCGGCGGCGTGGAGATCCTGCGCACCTCGACACCGCAGCCCTCCCCGGACGGCATCGAGTGGTCCGTGGAGAAGGACGTCACCCGCTACAGCGACACCTTCCGCACCGCGGGGGACGTGGAGATGCTGATCGGCAACGTCGTCAACGACGTCTACACCGGCGTCATCGACGTCAAGGTCACCCTCACCTTCCACGCGTCCGGCCCCGCGCCCCGCGGCGTCCCCGACCAGGTCCTGACGCTCACGGACGGCAAGGGCGGCACGGACGGCACAGGCGGGACCACCCTCACCACCCCGCGCAACAGCGAACGCATCGTCGCCGAGGTGTACGCCACCGGATCGGGCGGCGGCTGCGAGGAGTACTGGTATCTGACCGTGCCCGCCGACGCCCCGTACTCCTGCAAGGCGGACGACGGCCCCTACCGCGAGGTGCAGATCCGTGTCGACGGCCGACTGGCCGGCATCGCCGCCCCGTTCCCGACCGTGTGGACGGGCGGCTGGTCCAACCCCTTCCTCTGGTACGTCGTGCCGGGGCCGCGCGCCTTCGACATCAAGCCGATCCAGTACGACCTGACGCCGTTCGCGGGGATCCTCAACGACGGCCGCCCGCACCGCGTCGAGGTGTCCGTCGCCGGGGTGCCCGCCGGACAGAGCGGCTGGAGCACACCGGTGAACGTCCTCGTCTGGCAGGACGCCGGCCGCGCCCATGTCCCCGGCGCGCTGACGTCCGTCAAGGCCACCGAGCTCGTCGACGACTCGACGTACACGCCCGGTTCCGAGCACCGCGTCGACACCCGAGGCGGCCACGCGCTCACCGTCACCGGCTACCTCGACACCTCGCACGGCCGGGTCACCACCACCGTCTCCCGCACCCTGGCCAACACCTCGGTGCACCGCTGGACCGACGGGGAGAGCGTGGACGGGCTGGACGCCACCTGGACGGACCGCGAGACGCGCACCGTCGACGGTCCGGGCCCGGCCCGCACGACCCGCGAGCACCGGACGTACACGATGGACGGCACCACCACCCTCGGCGCCGCCGACCGGCTGCGCACCGTGCTGACCCTCGGCGACCGGGCGACGGTCACCGAGACCCGAGGCGAGGCCCGTACCGCCTGGTCACGGCTCGACGACACCTACACGGGTGACGCCACGTACACCATCAACGTGCCGCGCGACCAGCGGCACGCGGTCGGCACATCGAGCGAGCGCTACCGGCTGTACGGCTCAGAAGGCTGCTACGACCGGACGCTGACGACGGCTCAGGGAATCCTCACCCAGGACCGACTGCGCTGCTGACATCGCCGAGACCGCGGGGGCAGGGGCGCACTCCACAGCGCCCCCGCCCCTCACCCACGGCGCACGTACCGCCCGCCTGCCCCCACCCGCGACGCACGTACCGCCCGCCTGCCCCCACCCGCGACGCACGTACCGCCCGCCTGCCCCCACCCGCGACGCACGCACCGCCCCCCTGCTGCTCACCCACGACGCACGCACCGCCCCCCTGCTGCTCACCCGCGACGGCGGGCCGCCCGCCTCCCCGCCCCTCACCCGCGACGGCAGCCCGAACGTCTCAGCACCGCTGTGCCCCGACGCCACCGCCCACGCCTTCGGCCTCCCCGTCGATCAGCGTGTCCAGCAACGCCAGCAGCACCGCCCGCTCCGCCGGTGTCAGCGGCGCCAGGATCTCCTCGGCCGCCGACCGCCGCGCCTCGCGGAGCTCGCGCAGCGCCTCGCGCCCGCGCTCGGTGACCTCGATACGGATCACCCGGCGATTGGCCGGATCGGGCACTCGCCGCACCCTGCCGCTCGCCTCCAGCCCGTCGACCAGCGTCGTCACCGCGCGGGGCACCACTTCGAGCCGTTCGGCGAGATCCGCCATCCGGGGCGGGGAGTCGAAGTGGGCCAGGGTGCGCAGCAGCCGGGACTGCGCCGGGGTGATGCCCAGATCCCGGTGCTCCAGATGCCGCTTCTGAATGCGGTGCACCCGGCGCGTGAGCCGCAGGAGTTGCTCGGCCAGCAGGCCCTCGGAATCTGGGGTGGTCATGCGGGAACAATATCAGGATGCCGTTCATTGTGAGTATAGGTAACAATGAGCTAGGATCCGTGTCCGTCGTCGAAGCCATCCCGTAGGAGCCCATGCACCCCGACCGTGAACCCACCTGGACGCCGCCCGCGGACGCGGGTGAGCAGCCCCGGCAAGTGCGCCGCATCCTGGCGCTCTTCCGCCCGTACCGCGGCCGACTGGCCGTCGTCGGCCTGCTGGTCGGCGCCTCCTCGCTGGTCTCGGTCGCCACGCCGTTCCTGCTGAAGGCGATCCTGGACGAGGCGATCCCCGAGCGGCGCACCGGCCTGCTCACCCTGCTCGCCCTCGGCATGATCCTCAGCGCCGTGCTCACCAGCGTGTTCGGCGTGCTGCAGACCCTGATCTCCACCACGGTCGGCCAGCGCGTGATGCACGATCTGCGCACCGCCGTCTACGGCCGCCTCCAGCGCATGTCGCTCGCCTTCTTCACACGCACGCGCACCGGCGAGGTCCAGTCCCGCATCGCCAACGACATCGGCGGTATGCAGGCCACCGTCACCTCGACGGCGACCTCCCTGGTCTCCAACCTCACCGGCGTCATCGCCACCGTCGCCGCGATGCTCGCCCTGGACTGGCGTCTCACGGTCGTCTCGCTGGCGCTGCTGCCGCTGTTCGTCTGGATCAGCAGACGTGTGGGCAGCGAGCGCAAGAAGATCACCACCCAGCGTCAGAAGCAGATGGCGGCGATGGCCGCCACGGTCACCGAATCGCTCTCGGTCAGCGGCATCCTGCTGGGCCGCACCATGGGCCGCGCCGAGTCGCTGACCAAGACCTTCGCGGACGAGTCCGAGCGCCTGGTGGAACTGGAAGTCCGCTCGAACATGGCGGGCCGCTGGCGGATGGCGGTCATCACGATCGTCATGGCCGCCATGCCCGCCGTCATCTACTGGACCGCCGGTCTCGCCCTCCACCTCGGCGGCCCCGATGTCTCGCTGGGCACGATCGTCGCCTTCGTCTCGCTGCAACAGGGTCTGTTCCGCCCCACCGTCAGCCTGCTCGGCACCGGGGTGCAGATCCAGACCTCGCTCGCGCTGTTCCAGCGCATCTTCGAGTACCTGGACCTGCCGATCGACATCACCGAGCGCGAGCGGCCGGTCCGTCTCGACCGGATCAAGGGCGAGATCCGGTTCGAGAACGTGGAGTTCCGCTACGACGGTGACGACCGGCGCGGACCGGTCCTCGACGGCATCGACATCACCGTCCCCGCCGGCGGCAGCCTCGCGGTCGTCGGGCCCACGGGCGCGGGCAAGTCCACGCTCGGCCATCTGGTGCCGCGGCTGTACGACGTGACGGGCGGCCGGGTCACCCTCGACGGGGTCGATGTGCGGGACCTCGACTTCGACACCCTCGCCCGGGCGGTCGGCGTCGTCTCCCAGGAGACGTACCTCTTCCACGCCTCCGTCGCCGACAACCTCCGCTTCGCCAAGCCCGACGCCACCGACGAGGAGCTGCACGCGGCGGCGAAGGCGGCGCAGATCCACGACCACATCGCGGCCCTGCCCGACGGCTACGACACGGTCGTCGGCGAGCGCGGCCACCGCTTCTCCGGCGGCGAGAAGCAGCGCCTCGCCATAGCCCGGACCATCCTGCGCGACCCGCCGGTGCTGATCCTCGACGAGGCGACCAGCGCCCTGGACACCCGGACGGAGCGGGCGGTGCAGGAGGCCATCGACGCGCTGTCGGCCGACCGCACCACACTCACCATCGCGCACCGGCTGTCCACCGTTCGGGGTGCCGACCAGATCGTGGTGCTCGACGGCGGCCGGGTGGCCGAACAGGGCACCCACGAGGAGCTGCTGGAGCTCGACGGACGGTATGCGGCACTGGTCCGACGGGACGCCCGACTGGAGACGACAAGATGAAGATATGCCGGGTTTGGGGGGATTCGCGGGTTACCGTGCCCGCATGCAGATGAACACTCCGCCACGGAGCTCGATCCGACTGACGCGCCGGGGCCGCATCGTCCTCATCGCGACCGGGGCCGTCGTGGCCGGCACCGCCGTGGCGGTGCCGCTGCTGACCCTGGGTGGCGAGCAGCAGGCCAAGCCCACCTCCCTGGTGATCCCCGAGGGCTGGCGCGCGAGCCAGATCTACGCTGCCGTCGACAAGGCCCTCGAACTGCCGCCCGGTACCACCAAGAAGTCCCTGGCCAAGGCCAACCTCAAGCTGCCGAACGACGCCGAGGGCAACCCCGAGGGCTATCTCTTCCCGGCGACCTATCCGCTCCAGGAGAAGGCGACGCCCGAGTCGCTGCTGACGTACATGGTCGACACGGCGAACAAGAAGTTCAACGGAGCCCCCATCGCCGCCGGTGCCCAGCGCAACGCCATGAACGTCTACCAGGCCGTCACCATCGCCAGCATCGTCCAGGCCGAGGCGTCGACCAAGGAGGACATGGGCAAGGTGGCGCGGGTGATCTTCAACCGGCTGGAGCGCGGCATGCCGCTGCAGATGGACTCGACCATCAACTACGCGCTCGGCCGCTCCACCCTGCGGACCACGCTGGCCGACACCCGGCTGGAGAGCCCCTACAACTCCTACCAGCGCATGGGCCTGCCGCCCACGCCGATCGCCAACCCCGGCGAGGACGCCGTACGCGCCGCGATCAGTCCCACGCCGGGCGACTGGCTGTACTTCGTCACCGTCAAGCCGGGCGACACCCGCTTCACCGCCGACTACGCCGAACATCAGCGCAATGTCGCCGAGTTCAACGCGCAGCAGAAGAAGGGCGAGAAGTCCGGGACGACGTGACCTGGCGGGGCGTCAGACGGGGATCGGTGCGTCGTCCCTGGTGGGGCGGGGGATCGTGACCGACGGGCCGGCCAGCAGGCGTCCGATGTCCCGTACGGCCGCGCGGCCGGCACGGTTGGCACCGATCGTGCTGGCCGAGGGGCCGTAGCCGACCAGATGCACGCGGGGGTCGGCGACCGCGCGGGTGCCGTCCACGCGGATGCCGCCGCCCGGCTCGCGCAGCCGCAGCGGAGCGAGGTGGTCGATCGCCGGGCGGAAGCCGGTCGCCCACAGGATGACGTCCGCCGCCACCTCACGGCCGTCGTTCCAGGCGACCCCGTCCGGTGTGATCCGGTCGAACATGGGCTGCCGGTCCAGGACCCCGTCCCGCAGCCCCTGCCGGATCGCGTCGTTCAGCGGCAGTCCGGTCACCGACACCACGCTCTTCGGCGGCAGCCCCTGCCGCACCCGCTCCTCGACGAGCGCCACGGCGGCACGGCCGGCCTCCTCGTCGAAGGGGCCCTCGCGGAAGACGGGCGGCCGACGGGTGACCCAGGTGGTCGCGGCCGCGTACGGGGCGATCTCCAGCAGATGCTGGGTCCCGGACGCGCCACCGCCCACCACGACGACCCTCAGCCCGGCGAACTCCCGCGGGCCCGGATAGTGCGCGGTGTGCAACTGCCGCCCGCGGAAGGTCTCCTGTCCGGGGTAGCGCGGCCAGAACGGACGGTCCCAGGTGCCGGTCGCGTTGATCAGTGCCCGGCTGGTCCAGGTGCCGGCCGAGGTCTCGACGAGCAGCCGCCCGTCCGCTCCGTCGCGCACCGCACGGACGTCGACAGGCCGCCGTACGCGCAGGTCGAAGGTCTGCTCGTACCGGGCGAAGTACTCGGAGATCACCTGCGAGGACGCCCGCTCCGGGTCGGCGCCCACCAGCTCCATCCCCGGCAGGGCGTGCATGCCGTGCACCTTGCCGTACGTGAGTGAGGGCCACCGGAACTGCCAGGCGCCGCCCGGACCGGGGGAGTGGTCCAGGACCACGAAGTCGCGCTCCGGCGTCAAGCCGGTGCGGCGCAGGTGATAGGCGCTGGACAGGCCCGCCTGACCAGCGCCTATGACGACGACCTCGACCTCACGTGTGGTGTTCACGCTTCTACCAACCGCGGCGGGCCCGCCCATCTTCCCGGCAGCCGGTCCGCCGCCGCCGGGCGCGGATGGGTCAGGATGGGAGGCATGTCAGATGCCTTCACCACCAAAGTGCTGCGGATCTCCTCCGGCTCCGTGGAGCGGGTCGTCGATATCACCGCGGACTGCGAGGCGTTCCTGCGGGAGACGGCGGGCGGCCGCGACGGGCTGCTCAATGTGTTCGTCCCGCACGCCACCGCGGGGATCGCGGTCATCGAGACGGGCGCGGGCAGCGACGACGACCTGCTCGCCGCGCTGCACACCCTGCTCCCCGCCGACGACCGCTGGCAGCACCGCCACGGCAGCCCCGGCCACGGCCGCGACCACGTCCTGCCCGCCCTCGTACCCCCGCACGCCACGCTTCCGGTCATCGGCGGCCGCCTGGAGCTCGGCACCTGGCAGTCGGTGTGCCTCGTGGACACCAACAAGGACAACCCCGAGCGCAAGGTACGCGTGAGCTTCCTAGGAGCCTCCTGACGAAGAGCGGGCCCCTGGCGAAGAGCGGGCCCCTGGCGAACTCGGGGCTCCGACCGGCCCCGAGGGCTGCTGACCTGGCCCCGCCGGGAGGCCGGCAACAGGGCGTCACGGACGACCACTTAGCGGAACGGCGCCCCTCACGGCCCGCTGATGATCGAGTGGTGACCCCCCTCGCCCGGGCGTACCGTCGAACGGTGGACCAGCGGTGGACACCGTCCACCGAACCCTCCCGGCGAGGGCAGTGTGACGCCCATGAGCAGCAGCCATCCGCAACCGACTCCCGCAGCACGTACCGCCACCCCGCAACAGGGTGGCGGCGGAAACGCGATGGCTCTGCTGGTCATCGCGTCCTGCCAGTTGATGGTGGTGCTCGACATCACCATCGTGAACATCGCGCTGCCGCAGATCCAGCGGTCACTGGACTTCTCGACCACCAGCCTGTCCTGGGTGGTCAACGCCTACACCCTGACCTTCGGCGGCCTGCTGCTGCTCGGCGGCCGGGCCGGTGACATCCTCGGCAGACGGCGCGTGTTCATCTTCGGCGTGCTGCTGTTCGTCGTGGCCTCGCTGCTCGGCGGACTCGCCCAGAACTCCGGCCAACTGCTCGCCGCCCGTGCCCTGCAGGGCGTCGGCGGCGCCATCGCCTCGCCCACCTCCCTCGCGCTGATCAGCACCACCTTCCGCGAGGGCCCGGAACGCAACCGGGCGTTCGGGGTGTTCGCCGCGGTCTCCGCGGGCGGCGGCGCGATCGGGCTGCTGATGGGCGGGATCCTGGTGGAGTGGCTGGACTGGCGCTGGGTGCTGTTCGTCAACGTGCCGATCGGCCTGCTCATCGTGCTCGCCACCCCACGCTGGATCCGCGAGTCCGAGCGCCATCCGGGCCACTTCGACATCCTCGGCGCGCTCACCTCCACCGTGGGCATGGTGCTGCTGGTGTACGGGTTCATCCGGGCCGCGCAGGAGGGCTGGCGCGATCCGCTCACCCTGGGGTCGTTCGCCGCGGCCGTCGTCGTCCTCGCCGCGTTCATCCTGATCGAACGCCGCTCCACACAGCCGATCACCCCGCTGCACATGTTCGCCGACCGCAACCGGGCGGGCACCTACGGCATCATGCTGTGCCTGGCGGCGGCGATCTTCGGGATGTTCTTCTTCCTCACGCTGTTCACACAGAACGTGCTGGAGTTCAGCCCGCTGGCCACCGGGTTCGCGTTCCTGCCGGTCAGCGCGGTCATCGCGGTCGGTGCCGGGCTCGCCTCACGGTTCCTGCCGGTCTACGGCCCCAAGCCCTTCATGGTGCTGGGCGCGATCCTGGCGGCCATCGGCCTGGCCTGGCTCACCCTGACCGACGTCCACTCCACCTACGCGGGCAGCATCCTCGGCCCGATCCTGGTGTTCAGCCTGGGCATGGGCATGGAGTTCGTGTCGCTGACCCTGATGGCGCTGTCCAACGTCGAGGTCCGCGAGACGGGCGCGGCGTCCGGCCTGCTCAACGCCACCCAGCAGGTCGGCGGCTCGCTGGGCCTGTCCATCCTGGTCACCATGTTCGGCACGGCCAGCAACAACGAGGCCGACAAGCAGATACCCCTGTTCCTGCGGCAGGCGACCGCGGCCGAGAAGCTGCGCTTCGAGCGCACCGGCGAGCTGCCACCGCCGTACTCCCACGAGATCCTCGCCGCCGGTGTCTCCAGCGCCTTCATCATGGCGGCGATCTTCACCGCGGTCGCCGCGCTCGTCGCGGTCCTGGTCATCCAGGTGCGCCCCTCCGACCTCGAACGCCTCCAGGGCAACGGCATGGGCCCCGGCCCAGGCTGACACCGAAGCGGCTGGGACCGGAGCCGGAGGGAACGGGTCGTCAGGAGAACAGCAGCCGCCAGGTCAGCGGACCGGGGTAGCCGTCGGCGTCACCCCGCAGCTCGGGGCGGGACTTCTGGAAGTCGCGCACATTGAGCCGGTCGGCCTCGCCCCACCGGCGGCTCGGCCCGACCCGGTAGTGGTCGCCGAACCCCCGCTTGACCAGCTGCCGGCCGAGGGTCAGCACATGGTCGTTGACCGCGCCGGTGCGGAACGCCTTGCGGCCCGGAAAGGGCGGCCGCCGGGGCGTGCCCGGCGCCGGCTCGGCGGGCTCGTCACCGAGGTCCAGATCCTCACGGGCGTACTTGAGGAGCTGGGCGAAGTCGATCGAGCCGGGGTCGCCGTGGTCGTTCTCCGGCACGTGCATGTGCCCGCACACGCCCTTGAACCGCTCCCACTGGGCGCCGCTCATGCGCTGCCCGCCGCCGTTGCCGTAGGAGGAGGGGTACGACGGCCAGGAGCGCGGCCCGCTGAGCGGCACGCCGTGCTCCTCGTGCATCCAGGACAGGAATCTCGCCACGCCGTCGACCGCCCACTTCGGGGCGTCCGGCCAGAAGATGTGGGAGTGGCCCGCCCTCTTCCACTTGGCGTGCGTCGAGGGATCGCAGGTGCCGACCAGCTCGACCTGGCAGACGTTCAGGGTGTTCGTCTCCACGCCGTCCCCGCGGTTGGCCAGGGCCCGGGAGGAGACCTCGATGTCGAAGTGCTGGTACCACCTGAGCCGCTTCGCCCCGAAGTCGGGCACCGCGGTCAGGTTGGGTGCCACGGCACCGCCGCCGTACCCCGGGAGCGTGCGGCCCTCGGTGGTGTGCAGGACGACGACGTTGACCTCCATCGGGTCACCGGGATAGTCGTCCTGGTACCAGTTGGCACGACTGGAGCCGGGGAAGCGCTGGGGACCGGTTTTCACGCTCATGCGCAGCCTTTCCGAGTCATGAGGATCCCCGGGGCAGTTCCGAAGCGCGCCCAGGGGCATTTCTGATCATGGCTCAACCCGCGCTGCACAGAAGGGAGTTGACAGAACTGGGCACGCTTCGTGCAGAAACCATTACAAGACTGTCGAGGTCGGACGGCGAGGTCAGGCGAAGCGGCCGCTCGGGACCGGACCGCTGGACGTGAGCCCCGTACGGTCGCCCCGCAGCCATGTGCCGCGCACCCTGGCGACGAAGTCGGCGAACGCCTCGTCGGGATCGGCCGGCGTCTCGCCGTCGCCCTCGTCCGGCGCCGGGTCGGCGGCCAGGATGTCCTCGGCGACACGGGACGCGGGCCGCGAGTCGGCCGGCTCCCGCCCCACCTCGCCGTCCTCGCCCACCCGCAGCCGCTCGCCCCAGGGCGGGGTGACCGACTGGTGCAGCAGCGCCACGCTGTCCGCGGTGACGACCGGGGCGCTGGTCCAGCAGCTCGCGTGCTCGTGCAGCACCTGCCCCGGCACCCGCTGGTCCAGCTGTTCGAGCAGCACCTCGCCGCCGGGCTCCTCCAGCACCGTGAGGTCGTAGGCGATCACCACCGTGTCCTCGCGGCCGGGTTCGAAGGGTTCCGCCGGCAGACCCAGCAGCTCCGCGGCGGCCAGCCCGAGGATCTGGCTGTCGCGGTCGGGCAGCAGGGACACCGACCGCGGGCCGACCTCGGCGGCGGCGAGCAGCGCCCGCAGCCGCAGCAGCCCGCGCAGACACTGCTCCGGCGTGTCCTGCAGCCAGGCGAACCGGCCGTTCATCCCGGCGCCGAAGCCGTAGGGGGAGAGCGTGCCGAGGATCGTGCCGCCGATCACGTACTGCCAGCCGCGCAGGTCCGACAGGTCCCGCGGACCGGCCGCCGCGGCGCGCTCCAGCATGCGGGTCTGGCGCTGCCGCGCGGGCAGCCACCGCGCGTCGTCGGGGTCGCCCAGCAGCGCGTGCCGGCGGCGGGCCAGCTCCAGGTCGCCGGCCATGAGGGCGTTGTGGACCAGCAGATAGCGGTCCGGCCAGGGCGCGGACTCGCCCTCGTAGCGGCCGAGCAGCTCCACCGCCTCCCGGTGGCGGCCCTCGCGCTCGTACGCCGAGACCAGCTCGCGCATCACGCCCAGCGCCTCCGGGTTGGTGCGCAGCACCTCGCGCAGGGCGGGCACGGCCAGGAAGGACACTCCGCGTTCGACGCAGGCGTAGCCGTAGTCGTACTGCGCCTGGGCCTGCTCCGGCCGCGCGGCGAGCGCCGTCGCGGCCTGCCGCAGGTCGTCGAACCCCGCCACCTCGGCGGTCCGCGCGACCACCAGCGCCACCTCGCCCAGCGGCAGGCTGTCGGTGTCCGACCGCAGCTGCCGCAGGGCACCTGACACATCATGGGAGTCCAGCAGCTCCCATGCCTTGAGGAGAGCGGGGGTCTTGGGGCGGCGATTCCGGCGCGAGAACATGACGGAGATCATCATGGAGAGCACCGGGCCCCTCAAACGGATTTCCCCGCTGCCGTCACCCCCGCTGCCGTCACTCCCGCTGCCGTCACCCCTGCTGCTGCGCCCGCTCCGCGTCCCGCTTCTTCAGGCGTGCCGCCTCCTTGCGGACCTCCGCCTGGGTGGCGCGCTCCTTCTGCAGCCACTCGGGCATCTCGGCCTTCAGCGCCTCGATCTGCTCGGTGGTGAGCGCCTCGGTGACACCGCCGCGGGCCAGGCCCGCGATGGACACACCGAGCTTCGCCGCGACCACCGGGCGCGGGTGCGGACCGTTGAGTCGCAGCTCCCGCAGCCACGCGGGCGGGTTCGCCTGCATCTCGTTCAGCTCGGCGCGCGTGACGACCCCCTCCTGGAACTCGGCGGGGGTGGCGGGGAGGTACACACCCAGCTTCTTCGCCGCGGTCGCGGGCTTCATCGTCTGGGTGGTCTGGTGCGACTTCATGCCGACCAGACTATCCGCCGGGTGCGGGCCCGCCGACCACAGCGTGGCCCGCCGCCCGTCGGTCACAGCACCTCCGTCTCCCGACCGCAGCGACCTGGGCCCGCCGATGACAGCGCCGTCCCCGCCCGTCACGGGCCTCCGCCGGGTGCGGGTCCCGCGGCCGCAGCCGGTAACCTGGCGGAGTGACAGGCCCCGAAGATCCCCCCTCGTTCCGGCTCGCGTACGTCCCCGGGGCGACCCCCGGCAAGTGGGTGCGGACCTGGGAGGAACGCCTGCCCGACGTCCCGCTCGCCCTGGTCCCCGTCGCCGCCGCCGAAGCCCCCGAGGTGCTGCGCGCGGGAGAGGCGGACGCCGGCATCGTACGGCTGCCGGTGGACCGTACGGTCTTCAGCGCGATTCCCCTCTACACGGAGACGACGGTCGTCGTCGTCCCCAAGGACCACCTGCTGACCGCCGCCGACGAGGTCACCGTCGCCGACCTCGCCGACGACGTGGTCTTCCACCCTCTCGACGACGTCCTCGGCTGGGAGCGGCTGCCGGGCAAGCCGGCCATCGAGCGGCCCGCGACCACCGCGGACGCGATCGAGCTGGTCGCGGCGGGCGTCGGCGTGCTGGTCGTCCCGCAGTCCCTGGCCCGCCTGCACCACCGCAAGGACCTCACGTACCGCACGGTCACCGACGCGCCCCGGTCGAGCGTGGCCCTGTCCTGGCCGGAGGACTCCCACACCGACCTCGTCGAGGACTTCATCGGCATCGTCCGGGGCCGCACGGTCAACAGCACGCGCGGCCGTCAGCGCCCTGACGACGCCAAGGAAGGCAAGCCCAAGCCCCCCGCGGCCCGCAAGCCCGCCCCGGCGAAGGGCTCCCGCCCGCGCACGGGCGGCGGCAAGGGCGGCGCGAAGGGCACCGGCAAGAGCAGCGGCAGCCGCGGCAGGCCCCGCCGCCGCTCCTAGAAGCGGGGCCACCGCTCGGGCCGCCGCCGGGCCTGGGGCTCTCCTACCTCGGCGCTGCCCTGCCGATCGACTCCACCAGCGGCAGCAGCCGGTGCGGGACGCGCTCGCGCAGGGCGACCTCCGTACGGGTGCGGACGACGCCGGGCAGGCTGATGAGCTTCTGGATGACGTCCTCCAGGTGCTCGTTGTCACGGGCCACCACCCGCGTGAGCAGATCGCCGCCGCCCGTGATCGAGAACGCCTCGACGATCTCCGGCACGGACGCGAGGGCGTCGCCCACGTCGTCCAGGTGGCCCTGGGTGACCTCGATGTGCACGAACGCGAGCACCGGATGACCCAGCGCGGCGGGGGACAGGGTCGGGCCCGTGCCGGTGATGACGCCCTCGCGCTCCAGCCGGTCCAGCCGCGCCTGGAGCGTGCCGCGGGCCACGCCGAGGATGCGGGCGTACTCGCGCACGCTGGTGCGCGGCTGCTCCAGGAGCAGCCGCAGGATGCGGGTGTCGAGCTCGTCCACGGCCATCGCGCCCGGCCTCCTCGTCGGCTTGTTGATCTTCCTCGACTGTACCAATGGCCCAGTACCCCGCGACCCGGCTGGACCAGGTGAGGTGGTCCGTTGGCCCGGTGTCGGCCGGACTCTGCCCCGAAGGAGTAGGCCATTGGCCCATTGATCACGAGCTCACTTGAGCCAGTGGCGGCAGTGATGCTGTCATGGAGGCGTCGATGGCGCTGCGGATTCCGCGGCGCCTTTTTCATGCCGGTCGATCAAGGGGGCGGAAAGCAGTGCTGAAGAGGGTGTTCGTGGCTCCGGACCCGGGGCGGACGCGGCTGCGTTTCGCCACGCGGGCCGTCCTCGGCGTGGGCCTCGCCGTGGTGGTCTGCGGTCTGGCGGGACACTCCCTCGTCGGCGCCGTCACCGGCGGTCTGGCCGCGCTGCTCGCCCTGTTCACCGTCACCGACGCCACCGTGCGCGGACAGATGGCCACCACCGCTCTGCTGCCCGCCGTCGGGCTGCCCGTGCTCGCCCTCGCGGCCGGGCTGCACGACCAGCCCGTCGCCCGTGACCTGGCCTTCCTCGCGGTGGTCGGCGCCGGCGTGTACGCCCGTCGCTGGGGGCCGCGCGGTCACAGCCTCGGCGTGTTCGCGTTCATGACGTACTTCATCGCCCAGTTCCTGAGCGCGACCCCCGGACGGCTGCCCGAGCTGTACGCGGCCGTCCTGCTGTCGGTGGCCACCGCCGCCGCGGTGCGGTTCGGGCTGTGGTGCTACGAGCGCAAGCTGCCCCCGCCGCCCGTGGTCGCCCCGCCGGGCGGCACCGGCCTGGCCCGCGTCACCACCCGGCAGGCGGTCCAGGCCACGGTCGGCGCGGGCTTCGCCCTCGTCGTCGGGCAGCTGGTGTCCGGGGAGCGCTGGTACTGGGCCGTCGGCGCCACCTGGTGGATCTTCGTCAACACCACCTCGCGCGGCGAGACGCTGGTCCGCGGCTTCCGGCGTGTCCTCGGCACCGTGATCGGCATCGGACTCGGCCTGCTCGTCGCCGTCCCCGTGCACGGCGACCCGGTGGTCTCCTCCGCGCTCCTCGCCGTGTGCGTCTTCGGCATCTTCTACACGGCCGCCGTGTCCTACACATGGATGATGCTCTGCGTCACGCTGCTGGCGTCCCTGCTCTACGGGCTTCTCGACCTGCTCGATCCCGCGCTGCTGGCGCTGCGGCTGGCCGAGACCGGCGTCGGGGCGCTCGGTGCCGTCCTTGCGGTGCTCTTCGTCCTCCCCGTCACCACCCACGCCGTCACCGACGCCTGGATCCAGCGGGCCCTGGCCTGTGTGCGGGCGGCCACCGCCGAGGCGGCGGCGCGGATGGCCGGGGTGCCGGACGCCGATCCGGCGCCGCGCGTGGCCGAGCTGGAGCAGCTGCTGGCGCGGGTGCGGCTCGCCGTCGCGCCCCTCGTGCACCCGCTGAACCCGATGCTCGGCCGCAAGCGGCGCGCCCGCCGGGTGCTGGACCTGCTCGACGACTGCGCCCGCGAGATCCGCGGCCTGGTCGCCGTCGCCGCGGACCCCGAGGCATCCCACGACGCCCGCCTCGCCACCGCCTGCCACCGCGTCCAGACCTCCGTCGAGGCGCTGATCGACAGCCCGGCGGGCCAGGGGGCGGGCAAGGGCGGGCGCATGCCGGAGGTCGTCATGATCCCGGTCGCCCACCCGACCGCCGCCGAGCCCGCCCTGGCCCATCTGCACGGCCTGGAGCGCGCCCTGGCCGAACTGGCGGTACCGCTGCGGGCCCCTTCGGGGTCTCCGCTCGTGGGGGCGTGAGCAGGGCCTGAGCTGCGGACTTCGCCCGGCGCCCAGCGTTCGCCGCCTGGGAGCTGTGCCTGTGCCTGCTCGTGCTCGCCGCCTCGGAGCCGTGCCTGCCCTGCCCGTGTTCGCCGCTTCGGAGCCGGGCCCTTCCCCGCGCGCGTCAGCCGCCTAGGAACCCCGTCTGCCACGACCCGCGCCCTGCCGGACCCGCGTCGCCGGCGGCCCCACGTCCGGTCCGCGCCGCCCTAGCCCGCCCGCCCGCGACGCGCACACCCTGTCCAGAGCCACCCTTGGTCTAGACCGCAGGTGCTACCGTCGCCCCGGACGGCAGTCGACCGGAAGGGGACAGCGGTGGCAGACGGCGGCACGCGGCGGGCGTTCATCGGTTCGTTCACGGCGGCGGGCGGTCCCGGGGTGGTGATGGCGGCGGTGGACGCCGGCGACGGCTCCCTGGCCGTCCTCGGCGGCGTCGACGACGTACCCGACCCCTCGTACCTCGCGCTCGCCCCCGACGGCGCCACCCTCTACGCGGTCAGCGAGACCGCGGACGGCGCGGTCGCCGCGTACCGGGTGACCGGCGACGCGCCCGAACCGCTCGGCAAGCCGGTGCCGGTCGGCTCCGGCCCCACGCACCTCAGCGTCCACGACGGCCACCTCCTCACCGCCGACTACGGCTCCGGCGGCGTCTCGGTCGTCCCGCTGCGCCCCGACGGCACCCCGGAGGGCGCCGCGTCCGGCATGCTCCAGCACACCGGGTCCGGGCCGCACACGCCCCGCCAGCAGGGCCCGCACGCCCATCAGGTGCAGCCCGACCCGAGCGGCCGCTGGGCCGTCAGCGTCGACCTCGGCACGGACTCGGTGCGGGTGTGCACCCTGACCGACGGCCGCCTGGAACTGCACCGCGAGATCGCCCTGCGCCCCGGCTCCGGCCCCCGCCACCTGGCCTTCCACCCCGACGGCGACCGCGCCTACGTCGTCAACGAACTCTCCCCGACCGTCACCGTCTGCCGCTGGGACGCCGCCGAGGGCACCCTCAAGCCGCTGACCGAGACCCCGGTGCTGCCCGGCGCGCCCGACGGCGACGCCTATCCGTCGGGGATCGTGGTCTCGCCCGACGGCCGGTTCGTGTGGACCGCGGTGCGCGGCGAGGACGTGCTGTGCGTGTTCGACGTCGACGGCGAGGACCTGCGCCTGGTCGCGACCGTCCCCTGCGACGGCCACTGGCCCCGCGCCCTCACCGAGGCCGGCGGCTTCCTCTACGTCGCCAACGAGCGATCCGGCGACGTGACCTGGTTCCGCCTCGACCCGGACACCGGCCTCCCGCACCGCGCGGGCTCCCTGCGGGTCCCGGCCGCGTCCTGCGTCGTCGTGGGCTGACCCCTGCGACAGGAAGTGCCCGCACCCCGGTGGGGGTGCGGGCCCTTCGTCGTACGGCGTCCAGTCGGGGTGCGGGTCAGCGCACCGGCGCGCCCTGCGGGGTCTGCGGGGCGATGCCCAGGGCCGTCGTGTACTTGGCCAGGGCGAGCTTGCCGATCGCCGGGTAGGGACCGAGCGCCTCGGCGGCGGGGCAACCCGCCTCCTGCGCGGCCGCCTCGACGAGGGAGGCGTCGATCTCCGGGCCGATCAGGTACGGCGCCAGCGCCAGCTGCTGCGAGCCGGAGGAACGCAGCTGCTCGGCCACGGAGGCGATCGAACCCTCCTGGTCGAGCGCCGCCGCCATCACCGGGACGGCGAGCCGTGCGGCCAGCAGCATGCCGGTGATCCCGGCCGCCTGCACGGCCTCCTCGCCGCCCACGGACGCCAGGATGATGCCGTCCGCGGCCGTGGCCACGGTGAACAGCCGGGCGCGGTCGGCGCGGGCCAGACCCGCCTCCGACAGCCGCACGTGCAGCGCCTCGGCGAGCAGCGGGTGCGGGCCGAGCACATCGGTCAGCTCCGCCGCGACCCGGCTGTCCATGACGGCCTGGCGCACCTGGCGCAGCAGGGCGGCGTCCGGGCCGGCCAGCAGCGGCACGACGACGGCGACGGGGCCCTCGGGCTCCTTGGCGTCCACGCCCGCGGCCAGCGCCTGCTCGTAGCGGGCGGTGCGCTCGTCGGCGGCGTGCGCGAGCACGGCCTGGAGCGTGGGGAACTCGGTGTCGTCCCCGTCGACGTACCCGATCCGGGCGTCGAGGCCGGGAAGCTCGGAGCGGGCGATGCTCACGACCTCCTCGGCGAGGCCGCGGGTGGCGGCGCTGGGCGTGCCCGGGACCGCGAGGACGAGCGCGGGCGCGCCCTCGGGAGCCGCCAGGGGCTCGGGTCGGCGGTGTCGCCCGGGCTGGCGGGGGCGCGGCATTCGTACTGGCAGGCCGGACGCGGGCCCAGTGGGGGAGCTCATGGCGCCGCATGTTACTGGTTTCCTGGGCTCCCCTGTTCGGGGAGGGGGCAGGTGCGGGGTATCCGTCCGGTTTTGTCTGACCGGTTCTGACGACAAGCGCGCGGAGGGGACCCGGAAGGCACCGGTCTAGTCGCCGTCCACGGCCACGACCTGCAACAATCGATCATCGGCGGGCAGCTTGGGCCCGCCCTCGGCGAGCGCCGTCGCGATGCGTACCGCGCCCAGCAGCGGATCCCCGTCGGCCTCCACCCGCCGCGCCCGCGGCAGCCGCTCGGCCAACTCCCGTGCCAGCGGCTCCAGGAGCGGCGCTCCCATGCGGAACAGCCCGCCGGTGAGCGCGATCACGGCCTCGTCCGTGGCCGGGCAGACGGCCGCCGCGGACTCGGCGATGTGCCGCGCGGCCTCCCGCAGGATCCCCGCGGCGACCGGGTCGGTGTCCGCGCAGGCGGCCACCTGCGGGGCGAACGAGGCGAGAACGGCGGGCCGGTCCGTACGCGGGTACACCTGGCCCGGCAGCCCCGGCATCGGCCCGAACGCCTCCCGCGCCCGCGACAGCAGCGGCGCCGAGCCGCCGTCCCGTCCGTCGTGCGCGCGCAGCGCCGCCTCCAGTCCGGCACGGCCGATCCACGCCCCGCTGCCGCAGTCGCCCAGCAGATGCCCCCAGCCGTCCGCCCGCTGCCACCGCGTCAGATCCGTACCGATCGCGATCATGCCGGTCCCCGCGGCGACCACGGCGCCGGGACGCGCACCGAGAGCGCCCACGTACGCGGTGACGGCGTCGGCGGCCAGCGCCACCGCGCGGATCCCGAACTCCCGCCGCAGCGCGCCCGGCAGCTCGGCGCGCAGCTCGTCACCCAGCGTGCCGAGCCCGGCCGCGCCGACGGCCGCGGTACGCAACTCGGTCACCCCGGTCTCCGCGGCCGAGGACCGCACCAGCGGGAGCAGTTGCCGCATCAGGTGCCCGGCGTCGATGCCCCGCGGCCCGGTGCGCACCGGCACGGCCGACTCCCGCCGCGCCGACACCCTGCCGTCCGCCGTGCCGACGACCACCCGGAGCCCCGAGCCACCGGAGTCCACGGCGAGGAAACCGGTGCCGGGCGCCTCGCCGCGTCCCGCGTCCGCCCGTTGCGGCGCCGCTTCCCCCGCCCCGGTGGTCACGGCAGGCGCCAGTCCACGGGCTGGCCGCCCTGCTGGATGAGGAGGTCGTTGGCGCGGCTGAACGGGCGGGAGCCGAAGAAGCCGCGGTCGGCGGACATGGGGGAGGGGTGCGCGGACTCGACGGAGGGGAGCCGGCCCAGCAGCGGCCGCAGATTGCGGGCGTCACGGCCCCACAGGATCGACACCAGCGGCTTGCCGCGGGCGGCGAGCGCGCGTATCGCCTGCTCGGTGACCTCCTCCCAGCCCTTGCCGCGGTGCGCGCCCGGCTTGCGCGGCGCCGTGGTCAGCGCCCTGTTGAGCAGCAGCACCCCCTGCCGGGTCCAGGGCGTGAGGTCGCCGTTGGACGGCTGGGGCAGCCCCAGGTCGGTGTGCAGCTCGCGGAAGATGTTGATCAGGCTGCCGGGCAGCGGCCGTACCTCCGGCGCCACCGAGAACGACAGCCCGACCGCGTGCCCCGGAGTCGGATAAGGGTCCTGTCCGACGATGAGGACGCGGACCTCGTCGAAGGGCTGCTGGAAGGCCCGCAGGACGTTCTGTCCCGCGGGGAGGTAGGTGCGCCCCGCGGCGATCTCCCCGCGAAGGAAGTCGCCCATCTCGGCGATCCGCCCGGCCACCGGCTCCAGGGCCTTCGCCCAGCCCGGTTCGACGATTTCATGCAAGGGTCGTGGTGCCACGGGCGTCACCCTACTGCCGTACACGGCAGGGCGATCAACCGGTGGCCAAGGGCGGATCGGGAGGGGTTCATCCGACGACCGCGGCCCGCACGCACAGCACATCGGGCAGGTGCGAGGCCAACTGGCGCCAGCTGTCGCCGTCGTCGGCCGAGGCGAACACCTCGCCGTTGCGATTGCCGAAGTACACGCCCGCCTGCTCCGCGTCGTCCGTGCACAGGGCGTCGCGCAGCACGGTGCCGTAGTGGTCCTCCTGCGGCAGGCCGGACGCCAGGGGCTCCCAGGAGGCGCCCGCGTCCTGCGTACGGAAGACCCGGCAGCGGCGGTCGGCCGGGACGCGGTCGGAGTCGGCCTGGATGGGGAACACGTACGCGGTGTCGCCGCGGTGCGGATGGGCGGCCATCGCGAAGCCGAACGTGGAGGGCAGCCCCGCCCCGATGTCGGTCCAGTGCGCGCCGGCGTCGTCGCTGCGGTACACACCCCAGTGGTTCTGCAGGTACAGCCGGTCCGGTGTCGCCGAGTCCCGCGCGACCTTGTGCACGCACTGCCCGAACTCGGGGTGGGGGTCCGGCAGGAACACCGCGGAGACACCGGAGTTGGAGGGCGTCCAGCTCGCGCCGCCGTCGGCCGTGCGGAACACCCCGGCCGTGGAGACGGCGACGGTGACCGACTTCGGGTCGCGGGCGTCGGTCAGGACCGTGTGCAGCCCCTCGCCGCCGCCGCCCGGCACCCACTGCGAGCGCGTGGGGTGCTCCCACAGGGGACGCACCAGCTCGAAGGTCTCGCCCCGGTCCGTCGAGCGGTACAGCGCGGCCGGTTCCGTGCCCGCGTACACCACGTCCGGCTCGGCCGCCGCCGGGTGCAGCTGCCACACCCGCTCCAGCGAAGCGCCGGTGTCCTGCGGGAACTTCACGGCCGGCTTGGCCGGTTCGGTCCAGGTCCGGCCCAGGTCGTCGGAGTGGAACACGGACGGCCCCCAGTGCGCGCTGTCCCCTCCGGCCAGCAGGCGCGGGCGCTCTCCGCGGGTGTCGATCGCGACCGAGTACACCGCCTGCGCGTTGAAGTACGGACTCTCGTCGAACTCCCACGCGCCCCCGCGCCGGCGCCCGATGAAAAGGCCCTTCCGGGTGCCCACGGCCAGCAGTACGTCGGACATGCCGATCACCTCCGCGACGTCGTTGTCTCAGAACACCGGCCAGTCTGCACCCCACCACTGACAGTCACCTCCGGAGCGGGCGTCGCCGCAGGTCAGCGCGTGTCGGGCGGCTTCGTGGGCGGTTTGCCCGTCCCGCTCCCGGCGCGGTGGAGGGCGCATTTTCGGACCGAGTCGGCGGGCCGCGCGCGAACTTCGCGGAACTCGCCCGCACGGCCGCCCGGCTCGTGGCAACGTCGGGGCGGAGGACTCGCCCTGAGCATCGGCGGCCCGCCGCCCGTACGGGAGGCCGGTGGAGATGCTCGTGCGCTGGTGGGGAGGCGGCCTTCGATGGGCCTGCGGAGTCGGAGGGTTCGACGGGTGTGGCTGTGGCGCTGGCGGCGCAATCCGCTCAAGCGCCGCTCGGACACCCTGGAGGCGTGGGTGCTGCTCGGCGCGTGGACGCTCACCGTGCTGTGCGGGGTGCTCGCGGGTACGGCGGTGGCCGGGGCCGTGGAGCGGAGCATGGCTCGTGAGCGCGCGGAGTTCCGGCCCGTCGCCGCCCGGCTGACCGAGCCCGCCCCCGGTGCGGCCACCGTGCCGGCGGCGGCGCACGGCGCCCACGTCTGGGCCGAGGTCGCCTGGACCGCGCCGGACGGCATCGCGCGCACCGGCCAGGCCCGGGTGCGGCCCGGCACGGGCACCGGAGCGGAGGTGACCGTGTGGACCGACGACCGCGGCCGCCTCGTCACCCGGCCCGCCAGCCCCGCGCAGGCCCGCGTCCGCTCCTCCCTGGTCGGCGTGCTCGCCGGCCTCGGCGCGGCGGCCGTCCCCCTCGCCGCCGGCCGCGCCGTACGGAGCGGCCTGGAGGGCCGGCGGCTGCAGCGGTGGGAGGCCGACTGGGCCCGCTTCGACCCGCTGTGGGGCCACCGCACGAGCTGAGCCGGGCCCCGTGGCCGCCGCATCCCGGCGCCGGCCCCGGCAGGGCCTGCCGGTCGGCCGCTTCGCCCGGTGTCCGCCACGCAGTGCCCGTCGGTCGCCCGCTGCACCCGGCGCCGCCCCGGCAGGGCCCCCCGTCACGCCGTAAGCCAGTGCCCGCAGTCCGTCGCGGCCCACCCGGCGCACGCTCGTCAGTCGCCGTAGCCCAGCGCCCGGCCCAGGATGCCGTCCAGGTCGGCCGAGTCCGGCAGCGTGCCGAAGGCGTGACCCCACTCGCCTCCGAGCCGCGTGGCGCAGAAGGCGTCGGCCACCGCGGGCGGGGCGTGCCGGACGAGGAGGGCGGCCTGGAGGGCGAGGGCCATCGCCTCGACCAGGCGGCGGGCACCCCCCTCGGACGCCCCGGCCAACTGCCCCTTCAGCCGCACCACCGCCGCGTCCAGCCGCGCGTCCGCCCCCTGCGCGAGGGCGAGTTCGGCGAACAGCGCCTCCGCGGTACGGGCGTCACGCGTCAACGCCCGCAGGACGTCGAGGGCGTTGACGTTCCCCGACCCCTCCCAGATGGACAGCAGGGGAGCCTCGCGGTAGTGCCGGGGCATGCCGGAGTCCTCGACATAGCCGTTGCCGCCCAGGCACTCCAGGGCCTCCGCGGTGAAGGCGGGCCCCCGCTTGGTGACCCAGTACTTGCCGACCGCCGTCGCGATCCGGCGGAAGGCCCGCTCGCCCTCGTCGCCGCGCACCGCCCGGTCCGCCGCGCCCGCCAGCCGCAGCGTGAGCGTCGTCGCGGCCTCCGACTCCAGCGCGAGGTCGGCCAGCACGTTGCGCATCAGCGGCTGGTCGGCCAGCCGCGCCCCGAACGCGCTGCGGTGACGGGCGTGATGACCGGCCTCCACCAGCGTCCTGCGCATCAGCGTCGCCGAGGCCATCACACAGTCCAGGCGGGTGCAGTTGACCATCTCGATGATCGTCTTGACGCCCTGCCCCTCCGGACCGACCAGCCAGGCGAGGGTCCCGTCGAACTCGGGCTCGGAGGAGGCGTTGGACCGGTTGCCCAGCTTGTCCTTCAGACGCTGGATGCGGAAGGTGTTGCGGCTGCCGTCGGGCAGCACGCGCGGGACGAGGAAACAGGACAGGCCGCCGGGCGCCTGGGCCAGCACGAGGAACACGTCGCACATCGGCGCCGACGTGAACCACTTGTGCCCGCGCAGGGTGTACACGCCGGGCTCCGACGTCGGCAGGGCCGAGGTCGTGTTCGTCCGGACGTCCGAGCCGCCCTGCTTCTCGGTCATCCCCATCCCGGCCAGCAGCCCGCGCTTGTCCGTCGGCACGCGCAGCCCCGGGTCGTACTCCCGGCTGGTCAGCAGCGGCTCGTACACCTTGGCCAGCTCCGGCTCCCGGCGCAGCGCGGGGACCGCCGCGTACGTCATCGACGTGGGGCAGCCGTGCCCGGCCTCGCTGTGCCCCCACACCAGCCCGCCCGCGGTCCGTACGACATGCGCGCCCGGCCTGTCGTCCGCCCACGGCGCCCCGGCCAGGCCCTCGCCGACGGCCACCCGCATCAGCTCGTGCCAGCTCGGATGGAACTCCACCTCGTCCACGCGGTGGCCGTACCGGTCGTGGGTGCGCAGCTCCGGCTCGTGCCGGTTGGCCTGCTCGCCCCACTCCTGCGCCTGGACGCCGCCCGCCAGCAGACCGAGCCGGCGGATGTCCGGCTCCGCCCAGCCGGCGCCCTCCCGGCGCAGCCCCTCCAGCAGGGCCGCATCCTCGGAGGCGTCGTAGGGGGCCAGGGACGGGGCCTGGTTGGTGACGTCGTGCGTCGCGTCCTGCCGGTGCCGTACCTGCTCGGGTGTCGAGACCATGCGGCGAGTGTTGCACCTTCTCTGCGGCCGCAGCAATAGTGCAACACCGAGGGCCGGCCCGTACAGTACGGGGCCATGCGCCGGTACGACACGAGGTCACGCGGATGAGTTCCCCTGCCCGTCCGGGCGCCGTCGAGCTGCGTCCGCTGTCCGCGCGCTCGGTCGTGCTGAGCCTGCTGCTGGGGGCGGATCCGCCCGAGATGGCGGCGAAGGACCTCGCGCGCGTGGTGGCGCCGTTCGGCGTCGCGGGCTCGACCCTGCGGGCCGCGCTCAGCCGGATGGCGGCCGCCGGGGATCTGCGCCGCACCGCGGCCGGCTACCGGATCGGCGAGCGTCTGCTGGAGCGCCGCCGGCGGCAGGACGAGGCCGTACGGCCCCGCACGCGCGCGTGGGACGGCGACTGGGAGATGCTCGTGGTGACGGCGACCGGCCGCGGCCCCGCCGAACGCGCCGAGCTGCGCACCCGGTTGACCGGCCTGCGGCTCGCCGAGCTCCGCGAGGGCGTCTGGCTGCGCCCCGCCAACCTGGCGCGTGAGCTGCCCGGCGAGCTGGACCAGGTGGCCGACCGGTATGTGTCCCGGCCCGCGCGCCCCCCGCGCGAGCTGGCCGCGACCCTGTGGCCGCTGGACGCCTGGGCCGCGACGGCGCAGGCCCTGCTGGCCCATGTCGAGCGGGCCGACCGCCCGGCCGACCGGCTCACCGCCTACGCGGCGATCGTCCGCCACCTCCTCGGGGACCCCGTCCTCCCCGACGCCCTGCTGCCCGCCGACTGGCCGGGCGCCGCCCTGCGCACCGCCTACGCGGACTACCGCCGGGAGCTGGCAGACCAGGCACACGCGCGCGTACCGGGCGGGGACGGGCCGAGGGAGAGCTGAGGGCTCCCCGCGCGCGGGCCGCCTGGAGCCCATGGGGTACCGGCGGCCGTACGAAGCGCAGTGCGGGAACGCTCCGTACGGCCGCCCTCAGCGCCCGGACGTCACCGGTAGGTGATGTCCGAGGTGGAGTAGAGGCAGTTGGTGCTGTCGGGCCCGACGCCGACCGCCGTGTTGTTGTTGTACTTCTGGCACGGGATGACCTTGCGCGAGGCGTCGTTGTAGATGGTGATCCCGCGCAGCGTGGCCACGTCGTTGCGGTTGACGTTGATGCCGACGAGCCGCGCCGTGGTGCCGGTGCCGGTCACCTCGACGGTGTTGAGGTTGACCTTGCGGGTGTACTGCGTGGAGCAGTCGCCGCAGGAGCGGTAGAGGGTCTTGAACTCCTGCACCGCGAAGTTCGAGATGTTCACGGTGCCGCCGCCGTTGTGCTGGAACACCTTGTCGCTGGCCTTCTTGGCGCCGCCGCCGATGACGTGGTACGTGGCGCTGCTGCCGCCCTTGAAGGTGGCGGCGTCCTCGCCGACGTCCAGCCACCAGACGTTCTGCAGCGTGCAGCTGCCCAGGCAGTGGATGCCGTCGGCGCCGGGCGCGCCGATGATGACGTTCTTCAGCGTCACGCCGTTGGCGAGCGTGAGGATCGGCTGCTGGTCCTCGGCCTGGTCGCCGGTGCCGAGGGCGCCGCTGCCGTACAGGCGCAGCATGCCGTAGTCCTTGGAGCTGGTCAGATGGATGGTCGAGCTGACCGCCTGGCTGCCGGAGGGGGTCGGCCAGGTGGCGGCGGACGCCGGGGTGAGTGTGGCACTGGTCATGAGCATGCCAACCGTGAGGGTGGTCGCGGCCAGGGCCGAGGTCGTCGTGCGCCTGCTGGGGCGCCGGGGAGAGGTCATGTCCCGATTCCTTCTTCGTGGTGGGGGGTGCCCAGTGAGTGGTTCACCTTGAAGTGGGCTCGAAGCCGTTCACACTGCTGAACGGAACGTAGAGGGTAAGCGCTTTCTGGTCAATGGGTCGAACAGAGGCATCGGCGTCGCCCCAGGTGGGACGCGGGTACCGCCTGGTAAGCCGTGGGAGCGCTTCCATGACGGCCGTGTGCATGTCACGATGCCGGGGTGGAACGTCTCCTTCGGGAGACGGAGGCCGCCACATACATGTACGTCCGTCAGCAGGCTGACCACCGCGCCACGCCGTCCCGCCCGCAAGAGCCGTGACAGGAAGGACAAGGACGTGTCCCATCCGACCCGCCCGCGCGCGACCAGGCCCCCGCGCGCCGCGCTGCGCACGCTCCTCGCCGCAGTCGTGCCCCTGCTGCTCGCGCTGCTCGCGGCGCCGCCGGCCTCCGCGCGCGGCAGCGAGGCCGAGACAGCCGCCCCCACCGCCGCGCTCACCGAGGTCACCGGCTTCGGCGCCAACCCCAGCAATCTGCAGATGTACCTGTACGTCCCGGACAGCGTCACCGCCAAGCCCGCGGTCGTCGTCGCCGTGCACTACTGCACCGGCTCCGGACCGGCGATGTACCACAACACCGAGTGGGCCTCGCTGGCCGACCGGTACGGGTTCATCGTCGTCTACCCGTCCGTCACCCGCGCCAGCAAGTGCTTCGACGTCGCCTCGCCGCAGGCCCTGCGGCGCGACGGCGGCAGCGACCCCGTGGGCATCAAGTCGATGGTCGACTGGGGGTGCGCACCTACGGCGCCGACACCGGCCGGATCTTCGCGACCGGCATCTCCTCGGGCGCGATGATGACCAACGTCCTGCTCGGCGACTACCCCGACGTGTTCGCCGCGGGCTCCGCCTTCGCCGGAGTGCCCTTCGCCTGCTTCGCCACCACCAACGGCTCCGAGTGGAACAGCGACTGCGCGAACGGCAACGTGATCCGCACCCCGCGGGCCTGGGGCGACCTGGTCCGGGGCGCCTACCCCGGCTACACCGGACCGCGGCCGCGGATGCAGCTGTGGCACGGCACCGAGGACGACGTCCTGCGCTACCCCAACTTCGGCGAGGAGATCAAGCAGTGGACCGACGTCCACGGCCTCAGCCAGACCCCCGCCGCCACCGACAGCCCCGCCCCCGGCTGGACCCGCACCCGCTACGGCGCCATCGGTGACCGGGCCCCCGTGGAGGCCATCAGCCTCCAGGGCGTCGGCCACAACCTCTACACCTCCGGCATGGCCGCCCGCGCGCTCGCCTTCTTCGGCCTCGACTCCGCCGGACCGGCCCCGCAGCCCCAGCCCGGCGGCTGCAAGGTCACGGTCACCACGCAGACCTGGAACACCGGGCTGACCGCCTCCGTGACGATCACCAACACCGGCACGACCGCGATCAACGGCTGGAAGCTGGGCTTCACCCTGCCGTCCGGCCAGCGCATCACCAACGGCTGGGGTGCCACGTACGCCCCGGCGAGCGGCGCGGTGACGGCCACGAACGTCTCGTACAACGGCACGATCGCGCCGAACGCGAGCGTCGGCATCGGCTATCAGGCCACCCACACCGGCAGCGGTGCGGCGCCCGGCGGCTTCACGCTCAACGGGGCCGCCTGCGCCACCGGTTGACCCCCCGCCGCGGCGGGCGGCCCCGGACGCCGACCCGGGGCCGCCCGCAGTTTGCGGAAGGGACGGGTGACGGGCCGGATCTTGGGCACTCGGCGGTGCGCAGAGGCCGATCACTGTCCGGGAGGCGAGTACGTCATGGCACGCGAGAATGCGTCCACCGGTCTTCCCCAGCCGCTGCGCGCCGGCGCCTCGGTGCTGCGCAGGGTGCCGGGAGCGGGAACCGTGGGCCACGCCGCCACGGGTGCGCTGAACGCGGTCGGGGCGGTGTCCCCGCGCGGCCGCAGGATGGCCGCGTACACCGGCGCCGGGATCCTCGGGGCCACCGGGGTCGTGGGGTGGCCCGTGGCGGTGGCCGGAGCGGCGGCCGTCTGGCTCACCCAGCCGCGGCCGGGCGACCGGCAGGGCACGCCGGGCGGGGCACCGGCCACGGGCGCGTCCACCGGATCCGCCCACCGGTCCACCAGCCGCTCCCGGCACTCCACGAGCGCGGCCGCGCACGCCAAGGGCACCTCCACCCGCTTCGAAGGACCCCGCTCGCGGTCCGCCGGCGGTACGGCGTCGCGCTCCCGCACCGACGGCACCCGTTCCGACGAGGACTGAGGGGACGGCGGACGATGGGCTTGCTCACGGGAACCACGGCGGCGGTCCTGGCCGGGCCCCGGCTGCTCGCGCGCGGTGCCGCGCCCGCCGCCGGGGCGGTCGCCGGCGCGGCCGCGGGAGCCGCACGGGCCGGGGTGCGCGGCGCCGACAGCGCGGTACGCATCGGCCGTGTCGCCCGCAACGCCATGCCGGGCGGCGAGCGCTCGTGGCGGTCCGGCCGCCGCGCCCACCTGGCGCTGCGGCCCACGGCACCCGAGCAGGTCCGGCGCGTCGGCGGCACCCAGCACGCGCTGCGCAAGACCGCCGCGGCGCTCGCCGAACGCCCCGAGGTCGCCTACGCCTACTGGGACGGCGGCCTGCACCGGCTGGTGGTGGCCGCCGTCGACGACGCCGTCACGGACCGCGTGGTCGAGCGGGCCACCGCGCTCGCCGCACGCCACGGGCTCGGTCCCGCGGGCGGCGGCGTGGAGGAGTTCGCCCACCCCGGCGATCCGGGCGGGGTCCGGATCGCCGCCGCCGCGCTCGCCGCCGACCTGGCCGGCGCCGCCGTGGCGGTCGCCGCCGGCGCCCTGCGGCTGCCTCCCACGCCCCGCACCCTCACCGCCACGGTGTCGGTGCTGCGGGAGAACCCCGCCTTCCGCGGTCTGCTGCGCTCCCGCTTCGGCCGCTCCCGCAGCGACCTGCTGCTGGCCGTCGCGCACGCCGCCGTCCGCGGCGCGGGCCAGTCGCCCGTCCCGCTGCTGCTCGCGGCCTCGCTGCGGGCCTGCCAGCTCGCCGAGACCGTGGCCCGCGCCGCCGCGTTCGACGCCGACCACGACCGGCTGTGCCTGCCCGACCGGGACGACATCGCCGCCGACCGCTGGCCCCGGCCGCCGCTGCGCTCCACCCCCGCCGAGGACTACGCGTCGTCCGCCTCGGCCGGCCGGCTGGTCGGCGCCGCCGCCGCGCTGCTCGTCAAACGGAACACCACCGAGGCCGCCGAGGCCGCGCTCGCCGGTTCCCCGAAGGCCGCCCGCTACGGCCCCGCCGCCTTCCACTCCGTCCTCGGCTGTGCCCTCGCCCGCACCGGAGTGCTGGTGCTCGACACCGACCGCCTCCGGCAACTGGAGACGGCGGGCACGCTGGTGCTGCATCCCAGCGCACTGCGCCGGCCGGGGCGCGGCGACACGGCCTTCGGCGGTGGGGCGGCTGCCGGGGATGCGGCGGACGCCGACGGTGCGGCGGCTGCCGGGGGTGCGGCGGACGCCGTGGACGCGGCCCCGTCGGCCGCCTCGGCGGAGCAGGCCGCCGATCCCTGGGGCGAGGCCGTCCTCGACGCCGCCCGGCGCGCCCGGATGCGGGTCGTGGTCGTGGACGACCCGCTGGTCGGCGAACTCGCCGGTCTCGCCGACGAGGTCGTGGACCCCGGTCAGCCGCTGGCCGAGGTGGTGGCCGGACTGCGCGAACGCGGCGGCACGGTCATGACGGTGGCCCGGCCCATGTCGGCCGACGACGACGAGGTCCTGTCCGGGCTGCTGGCCGGTGACATCGCCGTGTCCCTCACCGATCCCGGAGCCGCCGTGGCCTGGGGCGCCGACGTCCTCGCCGTGCACGGGCTGGCCGATGTGTGGCGGCTGCTGGCCGCCGTACCGGCCGCCCGCCGGGTCGGCGACCGGGCGCAGGTGCTGGCCAAGTCGGGGGCCGCGCTGTCCGGGCTGCTCGTCGCCGTCGGCGAGGCACCGCACGGCAGGCGGCGCAGGGGACTGGCGGCCCTGCGGGACGTGCCCGTGGAGACCGCCGCCGTCGCCTCGCTGCTCAGCGGGGTGCGCACGGCTCTCGGGGTGGCCGTCACCCGGGCGCCGCGCCCCCGGCCGCGGGTGGCCTGGCACGCGCTGGAGCCGGACGCCGTGCTGTCCCGGCTGGAGCAGGATCCCGGCGCCCGGCCCGAGGGCCTCGGGCGGGCCGCCGAACGGCTGCGCGGGACCGCGCGCTCCGCCGGGCGGACGCCCGTGCTGGCACCGGTCCGCTGGACCGTGGATCTGGCCCGCGCGGTGCGCGGCGAACTGGACGACCCCCTCACCCCCATCCTCGCTGTCGGCTCGGCCGCCGAGGCGATCCTCGGCTCCGCGGTGGACGCGCTCCTCGTCCTCGGCGCCCTCGACCTGAACGCCCTCGTCGGCGGCGCCCAGCGGCTGCGGGCCGAACGGGCGCTGTCCAAGCTCGTGGCCGACCAGAAGCAGAAGGCGCGGCTCGCGCCACGCGGTACGGCCCCGGCAGACACCGGATCCACCCCCGACACCGCGCCGACCGACGCCGTACCCGCCACCGACACCCCGCCGACCGACGCCGAACCGGCCCCCGACACCGCACCGGCCTACGCCGAACCCGCCCCCGACGAGGACGCCGCCGCCCTGCGCACCGTCGACGCCTCCCGTCTCGCCCCCGGCGACGTGATCGACCTGCGCGCCGACGACGTCGTGCCCGCGGACGCCCGCCTGCTGTGGCAGGACGGCCTGGAGGTCGACGAGTCCGCGCTCACCGGCGAGTCGCTGCCCGCGGACAAGCAGGTCGAGGCGACTCCGCGGGCGGCCGTCGCCGACCGGTGCTGCATGGTCTTCGAGGGCACCACCGTGGTCGCCGGCCGCGCCCGCGCCGTCGTCGTCGACACCGGAGCCGACACCGAGGCCCACCGGGCCGTCGCCCTCGCCGCGCGCACCCCGCCCTCGGCGGGCGTCCAGGCCCGGCTGCGCGAACTCACCGAGAAGGCGCTGCCGTTGACGCTCGCCGGCGGCGCGGCGGTCTCCGGGCTCGCCCTGCTGCGCGGCACGCCCATCCGCGAGGCGGTCAGCGGCGGCGTCGCGGTCGCCGTCGCCGCCGTACCGGAGGGCCTGCCGCTGGTGGCCACGGTCGCCCAGCTGACCTCGGCGCGCAGGCTCAGCCGCCGCGGCGTCCTGGTCCGTACCCCGCGCACCCTGGAGGCGCTGGGCCGGATGGACACCCTCTGCTTCGACAAGACGGGCACGCTCACCGAGAACCGGCTGCGCCTGGTCCGTGTCTCGGACGCCGCGGGGACGGTGCACCGCCCCGGCGAGGACGACGCCGACCCCACCTTGCGCACCGCCGCGCGGGCCTGCCCGCGGGAGAACGGCGGCTCCGAACGCCCGGCGCACGCCACCGACGAGGCGGTCCTGGACGCCGCGGGGCCGGACCCGGAGTGGGAGCAGACGGAGGGCCGGCCGTTCGAGGCGGCCCGTGGCTTCGCCGCTGCGGTCGGTCGCGCGGCGGACGGCGCGCCGGTGCTGGTGCTCAAGGGCGCCCCCGAGACGGTCCTGCCCGCCTGCCGCGACCTGCCCGAGGAGGCGTCCGAGACGGCCCATCGGCTGGCCGCCGACGGACTGCGCGTCCTCGCGGTCGCCCGGCGTCCGCTGGGGGACGGCGAGTCGGCGGCGGACGTGCTCGAGGACCCGCTGCGGGAGCTGGAGTTCACCGGGCTGCTGGGCCTGGCGGACACCCCGCGCGAGACGTCCCCCGCCCTGGTGCGCGGGCTGCGCGAGGCCGGGGTGCGGCCGGTGATGCTGACCGGCGACCACCCGCAGACCGCCCGCGCGATCGCCGCCGAGCTGGGCTGGCCCGAGGACACCGTGGTGGTCACCGGCGAGGAGCTCGCCGCCGCCGACCGGTCGGTGCGGGCCCGGATGCTGCGGGACGCCGGGGTCGTGGCACGGGTCGCACCGGAGCAGAAGCTCCAGGTCATCGAGGCCCTGCGGGACGCCGGGCGGGTCGTCGGCATGGTCGGGGACGGCGCCAACGACGCGGCGGCGATCCGGGCGGCCGACGTCGGCATCGGCATCCAGGCCCGCGGTTCGGCGGCCGCCCGCAACGCCGCCGACATCGTCCTGACCGGCGACGATCTCACCGTGCTCATCGAGACCGTGGGCGAGGGACGCGCCCTGTGGCACGGTGTCGCCGACGCCGTCGCCATCCTGATCGGCGGCAACGCGGGCGAGGTCGGGTTCGGCATCCTGGGCACCCTGCTCGCCGGCGCCGCCCCGCTGTCCACCCGTCAGATGCTGCTGGTGAACCTCTTCACGGACCTGTTCCCGGCGATGGCGGTCGCGGTGACGCCGAAGGGCGAGGAGGGCGGCGCCGAGGACGGCGTGCCCGAGCCCGGTCCCGAACCGCTCGGCACCTCGCTGCTCGGCGCCCCGCTGATCCGGCAGATCCGCCACCGCGCGCTGACCACCTGCCTGGGCGCCACCACGGCCTGGCTGCTGGGCCGCTTCACCCCCGGCACCCGGCGCCGCGCCACCACGATGGCCCTGTGCGCCCTGGTCGGCACCCAGCTCGCCCAGACCCTCGCCGACCGCCGCGGCAGCCCCCTCGTGCGCGCCACGGCGATCGGCTCGGCCGCCGTCCTGTTCGCCCTGGTCGAGACCCCCGGTGCCAGCCAGTTCTTCGGCTGCACCCCCCTCGGCCCCGTCGCCTGGGCGGGGGTGGCCGCGGCCATCGCCCTGGCGATCACCGGCCAGCGCACCCTGCCCCAACTGGAGCGGGCCGTGGCCAGGCTGGCGCGCTGAGGGTCACACGGACCGGTGGTACGGGTCCGGCACCCGCACCTCGCCGCCCAGTTCGCGGGCCGCGTGCCGGGCCCAGGAAGGGTTGCGCAGCAGCTCGCGGCCGAGGAGCACGGCGTCGGCCTCGCCGTTGGCGACGATCTTCTCGGCCTGTTCGGCGTCGGTGATCAGCCCCACCGCGGCGACCGGCAGGGTGGTCTCGGCCTTGACCCGGGCGGCGAAGGGCACCTGGTAGCCGGGGCCGGTGGGGATCCGCACGCCGGTGGCGTTGCCGCCGGTGGAGACGTCGAGCAGGTCGACGCCGTGCGCCGTGAGGTCGCGCGCGAAGCGCACGGTGTCGTCCGCGGTCCAGCCGGCCTCGTCCAGCCAGTCGGTCGCCGAGATACGGAAGAACACCGGCTTGTCGTCCGGCCACACCGCGCGCACCGCGTCGACGACCTCCAGGGCGAACCGGGTGCGGTTCTCGTAGGAGCCGCCGTAGGCGTCGGTGCGCCGGTTGGAGTGCGGGGAGAGGAACTCGTTGATCAGATAGCCGTGGGCGCCGTGCACCTCGACGACCTCGAAGCCCGCGGCGAGCGCACGCCGGGCCGCGTCCGCGAACTGCTCGACGACCTCCCGGATGCGCTCGACGGTCAGCTCCTCCGGCACGGGGTGACCCTCCGCGAACGGCACCGCGCTCGGCGCCACCGGCGTCCAGCCGTGCGCCTCCGGCCCGACCGGCGCGCCGCCCTTCCAGGGCCGGTCGGTCGACGCCTTGCGTCCGGCGTGCGCGAGCTGGATCCCGGGGACGGTGCCCTGCTCCCGGAGGAAGTGCGTGATCCGGCGGAACGCCGCCACCTGGGTGTCGTTCCAGATGCCCAGGTCGTACGGCGAGATACGGCCCTCGGGGCTCACCGCGGTCGCCTCGGTGAGGATCAGCCCGGTGCCGCCGGCCGCGCGGGCGGCGTAGTGGGCGAAGTGCCAGTCGTGCGGGACCCCCGCCTCCGGGCCGTCCGGCGCCGCCGAGTACTGGCACATCGGGGCCATCCACACGCGGTTCGGGATGGTCAGGTCACGCAGGGTGAAAGGCTCGAAGAGCGCGCTCACGGCGCCTCCATTCGTCGCGGGTCCGGCTGTGGCGAGTCGTACGATACTCATCGTAGTACGGCAGATGTCAAACTACGAGGGTTCTCGTACTATGGCGCCATGGCCCCCAGCGCATCCCCCGGTATCCGTGAACTCCCGCACCCCGCCCATGACGAGATCCGGCTGGAGGCCGTGCTGCACGCCCTCTCGGATCCGCTGCGGCTGCAGATCGTGCGCGAGCTGGCCGCACTGGAGGAGGGGGAAGGGCTCACCTGCTCGCAGTTCGTCGTGCCGGTCACCAAGTCCACGACGACGCACCACTTCCGGGTGCTGCGCGAGGCCGGGGTGATCCGGCAGGTCTACCGGGGCACGTCCAAGATCAACGGGCTGCGCAGGGACGACCTGGACGCCCTCTTCCCGGGGCTGCTCGACGCCCTGCTGGCCGGAGCGGACCGCCAGGCGGTGCGGCTCGGGGAGGGCTGAGCCGGGCTACGCGGGGTGCTTCGCGCGGGAGGCCCGCGACCGGTCGGGCAGTTCTGCGCTCCGCCGGGGTGCCTCGCCGCGCGCGGCGCCCCGCAGTGACGGCCAGTCGGGCAGCTTCACCACACCCCTGCCCAGCGAGGCGCCCAGCTCCGCCTCCGCCCGCTCGATCGCCTGCCACCCGCTCCACTCCACCGGCTGCGCACCGAGCGCGCGCAGGGCCGCCACCGGATCCTCGGGGACGTCCGCGCGCACCAGCACCGGCGCGTCCTCCAGCAGCGACATCACCGTCTCCTTCGCGCACGGCCGGTTGGTGCCGATCACCCCGGTCGGGCCCCGCTTGATCCAGCCGGCCACGTACACGCCGGGGGCGACCCGGCCCGCGCTGTGCGGGATCGTGCCGGTGGCGTCGTCGAACGGCAGGCCCTCCAGGGGCAGCCCGCGATAGCCGACCGAGCGCAGCACCAGCTGGGCCTCGATGTCCTCGTACGCGCCCGTGCCCCGCACCCCGCCCAGCCCGTCCGGCACCGTCCGCTCGAAGCGGACCGCGCCCACCCGGCCGCCGTCGGCGAGGAGTTCGACGGGGCGCAGGTAGAAGCGCACATGGATGCGGCGCGGCGTGTTCCGGGGCGGTGCGGCGGCCCACCCCCGCAACACCTCCACATTGCGCCGCTGCACCGCGGGCAGACCCGAGGGGTCCGTGTACGACGGGTCGAGCGCCAGCTCCGCGGGGTCCACCCGGACCTCGGCGCCGGGCAGGGCGCCCAGCTCGCGCAGCTCCTTGGTGGTGAAACGGGCCTGGGACGGGCCGCGCCGGCCCACCATGTGCACCTCCGTCACGGTGCTCGCGGCGAGCGCGTCCAGGGCCGCCTGCGGCATGTCCGTGGTCCTCAGCTCGGCCTCGCCGCGGGCCAGGATCCGGGTGACGTCCACCGCCACATTGCCCACGCCGATCACCACGGCCGACCGGGCCCCGCGCACGAACCCGTCGTCCACGGCGTCCGGGTGGGCGCTGTACCAGGACACGAACCGGGTCGCCGACCAGCTGCCCGGCAGCTCCTCACCGGGAATGCCGAGGTGCCGGTCGGTGGCGGCGCCCACGCAGTACACCACCGCGTGGTACAGCTCCCGCAGCCGCGCCGCCGGCACGCCCCCGGCGCCGATGTGCACCCCGCCGAGGAAGCGGATCCGCTCGTGCTCCAGCACCGTGCGCAGATTGTTCTGCAGCGACTTGATCTTCTCGTGGTCCGGCGCCACCCCGTAGCGCACCAGGCCGTACGGGCAGGGCAGCCGGTCCAGGACGTCGACCAGCACCGCGGGGTCCTGCTCGACCAGGGTCTGGGCGGTGTAGACCCCGCTGGGCCCGGAACCGATCACGGCGACACGCAGCACGCGGAACTCCTTGTCCGAACGGTGTGGCAGGAGATCGCTGATGACTCCAGCATCGCACCGGCGGGCCCGCACGGGGAGGGGGCGCGGCTGCGCCGTCGGAGTGTGCGGTGTGCGTGTCCTTTCGTATGGAATGTGATCATGCGGTTACGTTGCGTGTGTGCTAGAAGCATCCTTTCTTAATCTTTCTGATCGCCGTTTCGAGGACGGCGCGGTGTCCGTGTGGCCCGCGTGGGAAGTGCGGGAGAGCGACGGGGCCACCTCCTGGTTCCAGGTGCGGCTGGAGTTCACCGACGGCGCCCGCGTGGACTGCCTCGCCGTCGTGACCGCCGGATGCGTCTCCGTCGAGGACGTCCGGGCCCAGCCGGCCCTCTCCCTCGGCGACCTCACCGTCCTCGCCGACTGGATCGAGGGCCCGCTGTCCGAGGCGTGCGGGGTCGAGGTGCGGGCGGAGGGGGAGTACGCGGAGGAGGGGGCGTACGGGGAGGAAGGGGCCTACGGGGAGGATGGGGCGTACGACGACGAGTCGCCGTCCGAGGCCGACACCCAGACCCGCCTCCCCCTCGCCGGCGACTTCGCCGACGGGTTCCCCGGTGATGTCACCGACCTCGCCGAGGACTTCACCGACGACCTCGCCGACGAGCCGGCCGCCCCCCGCCGTGCCCGCCCCTCCTGGCCGCGGGGCATGGAAGGGCGCTGGCTGATCGCCCAGGAGTACCGGGCGGCCCAGGAGGAGGGCCTGGATCCGGTGGTCGCGGTGATGTGCGCGACCGGCCACAGCCGCCGCAGGTCGCTGCGGTTGATCGCGCAGGCGCGGGACGCCGGTTTCCTGACGCCGCGTCACGCACGGCGGGGCTGACGCGGGGGCGGGGCGGATGCATGGGCGGGGATGACGCAGGGGCGGGGCGGATGCGCCGGCGGGGCCGACGCACAGCGGGGCTGATGCACGAGCGGGGATGCGCACCGGCGAGGCGTATGCTCCGGCAAGGCTGACTCGCGGTGGGGCTGGCGCACGGCGGGCCGACGCCCTGGCGGGCCGGTCCGGGAGATCAGATCATGTCCCGCATCCGCGTGATCTCGCTGGTCTGCTGCGCCACCACATCGTCGGCCATCTCCTCGACCTGGATGTTGTTGCCCTGCCCCTTCACCTCGGTGGCCATGGTGATCGCCCCCTGGTGGTGGGCGATCATCAGCTTCAGGAACAGCGTGTCGAAGACCTCGCCGCGCGCCGCCCGCAGCTGCCCGAGCTGCGCCTCGGTCGCCATGCCGGGCATCGCGGCGTGGTCGTGTCCCCCGTCCTCCCCGTCGACCTCCTCGCCCGGCTCGGCCTTGCCATGGGTCTCCAGCCAGCCCCGCATCGCGCCGATCTCCGGCGCCTGCGCCGCCTTGATGCGCTCGGCGAGCCGCTTCACCTGCGTGGACTTCGCCTGCTTGGGGGCGAGTTCGGCCATCACCACGGCTTGCTCGTGGTGCTCGATCATCCTGCGGACGTAGGAGACGTCCGCCGAGTTGGGTGTGTCGTCCTCGGCCTGCTGTGCCGCCGCCTCCTCGGCCGACAGGGTGCGGTTCTCCTCGCCCGGCAGCCCGGGCACGAGCACCGAAGGGCCGCTCGGCGCCGGGGACTTGGCCTCGCCGTCCGAGTCCGAGGTGCAGCCGGCGAGCGCGAACGCCGCCAGGGCGGCGAGGGACGCCGTCGCAAGGGATGCGCGAAGAGCGCGGCGAACGTGCACAACGACCTCCTGGTACGGGGGGAGATGAGGGGCACACCTCGTGAGTGTTGCTGACTGTCCTAACACGCTTCCGCGCACGACTGATCAAAAACCTGGATTACATATACGTTTCACCTCTGTTGATCTGCGCATGCCGAAGACGATACTGCGGGGGTCCGTGAACCGTTCCCTCGTGAACGGAACAAGGGAGGAAGCAGTGACCCTGTCGAACGACCCCCGAACGCGGCGCAGACGTCTGGGAGTTGCCACCGCGGCGGCCGGACTCCTGGCCGCCCTGCTCACCGCGCACCCGGCGATCGCCACGCCCGACCCCGGGGACGCCCCGACCCAGAAGGACGTCTCCCGCAGTGCCGAGGCCGAGGTGCGGGAGGCCATCGCCGACGGCGCGATACCCGGCCAGGACGAGATCGTCCACTCGTCCAACATCGAGCACCTCACCAACATCCCCAAGGACCTGGTCAAGGGCACCAACTCGGACCTCGCCTTCCAGGGCGACTACGCCTTCGCCGGCAACTACGACGGCTTCCGCATCTTCGACATCAGCAACCCGAAGGCGCCGAAGACGGTCGCGCAGGTGCTGTGTCCCGGCTCCCAGAACGACATCTCAGTCTCGGGCGACCTGCTCTTCCTGTCGACCGACTCCTCCCGCAGCGACGCCAGTTGCAACAGCACCTCGCAGCCCGCGACGGAGAAGTCCTCGTGGGAGGGCATGAAGGTCTTCGACATCAGCGACAAGGCCAACCCGAAGTACGTGGCCGCCGTCGAGACCGCGTGCGGCTCGCACACCCACACGCTGGTGCCCGAGCGCCGCAACGTCTACATCTACGTCTCCTCCTACTTCCCCAGCGCCACCTTCCCCGACTGCCAGCCGCCGCACGACGGCATCTCGGTCATCAAGGTGCCGCGCAAGGCCCCGGAGAAGGCGGCGGTCGTCGGCTTCCCGGTGTTGTTCCCGGGTGAGGGCCCCGACGGCGGCGGCAATCCGGGCGCGCCCACCAACCCCGGTGTCACCAAGACCACCGGCTGCCACGACATCACCGTGCTGCCCTCCAAGGACCTGGCCGCGGGCGCCTGCATGGGCGACGGCATCCTGTTCTCCATCGAGGACCCCGAGCACCCCAAGGTCATCGACCGGGTCCAGGACAACGTCAACTTCGCCTTCTGGCACTCGGCCACCTTCAACCAGAAGGCCAACAAGGTCGTCTTCACCGACGAGCTGGGCGGCGGCGTCGGCGCCACCTGCAACGAGGCCACCGGCCCCAAGCGCGGCGCCAACGGCATCTACGACATCACCGGCCGCGGCGAGAACCGCAAGCTGGTCTTCCGCAACTACTTCA
Organism: Streptomyces sp. enrichment culture; assembly: GCF_964272895.1. GTDB lineage: Bacteria > Actinomycetota > Actinomycetes > Streptomycetales > Streptomycetaceae > Streptomyces. The sequence continues at coordinate 935,122 of NZ_OZ186832.1, read as the reverse complement.
AGATCCCGCGCATGCAGGCCGACACCGAGAACTGCGTCGCCCACAACGGCTCGCTGATCCCGGTCAAGGGCAAGGACCTGATGGTCCAGGCGTGGTACCAGGGCGGTGTCTCCGTCTGGGACTTCACCGACTCCGCCCACCCCAAGGAGATCGCGTACTTCGAGCGCGGCCCGCTGAGCACCGACCGGCTCACGGTCGGCGGCTCCTGGTCGGCGTACTACTACAACGGCTACATCTACTCGAACGACATGGCCAAGGGCTTCGACGTGCTGAAGATCAGCGACCGGCTGACCGACCCGGCACGGCGGATCCACCTGGACGAGCTCAACGTGCAGACCCAGCCGGACTACTTCGACTGAGCCGCTACCCCTGAGGGTCCACGGGCGTGCGGTCCGTGGCGAAGAACCGCGACAGATCCTCGTCGCACGTCCCGCCGGGCGCTTCGGCGTCCGGCGGGACACCCATGTCCCAGTCCAGTCCGTAGCGCCGGAACAGCTCGGCGCGCACCGGCGCGATCGGCATGCCGACATTGGGCAGCACCATCGCGTACACCGCCCCCATCAGCAGGGCCCGCAGCATCGGGTAGTCGGTGTCCGGGTCGCAGGAGCCGTGCCGGGCGACGGTGTCCAGCAGCAGTTCCGCGAGCCGCTGCTGCTCCGCGCACTGGACGAACCCCTCGGCCTGCAGCAGCCCCGCCATGTGCTGGCGCATCAGCACCGTGCGGTCGCGGGCCAGCCCCAGGATCGCGTCGATCGCCCGGGCCATCCGCTCCCGGCCGTCGTCCGTGCGCGGCTCGCGCTCCAGGGCCTCCTCCAGCGTGCGGTGCATCAGCCGGTGCACCGCGGACTGCACCAGCTGGCGCTTGCCGGGGAAGTAATACGAGACCAGACCGCGTGCCGAGCCGGCCCGGTCCGCGATGTCGCCCAAGGTCGTGGCGTCGAATCCGCGCTCGTTGACCAGCTCCACGGCCGCCTGCAGAAGCCGTTCGCGGGAGCGCCGTCGCAACTCTTCATTGACCTGGGCGCTGCGCGGGGACATCCTGGACTCCTGCGTTGACTGGCTGCCAGCCAACTATACTCAGCGCAGCGGGATCCGCCTGTGGGTCGGCGTGGTCCCGGGTGCCGTCTGCCTCGGGCGACGCGGGGGATCGTCCGAGGCGGGCGGCCTTTTGCGGGGAGATAGTGGCCTGAGGCTATTGTCCTCCGGCATGGTCCCCGGCGCTTCTCCGGGGTGGCGTCCGAGGCCGGTCCCCCCTCGCGCGGTCCACGAGATCCAGCACCGGTCGCAGTCCGTCCGGCCGGAGCTCGGCGGGCAGCGGGTCCACGAAGTGCACCCGGCAGCCCAGCGCCGCCGCGCCGCCGTCCGCCCGCCGGTCGTCGCCCACCATCAGCACCCGCCGCGGATCCGCTCCCAGCGCCTCGCACGCCGTACGGAACAGCCGCGGGTCGGGTTTGCGCACGCCGTGCTCGTAGGACAGGACGTACGCGTCCACATACGCGTCGAGTCCGTGCGCGCGGAACACCGGGCGCAGGTCCCAGCCGATGTTGCTCACCACGCCGACGCCGATGCCGCGCTCCCGCAGCGCGCCGAGCACCTCGGCGGCGTCCGGGTACGGCGTCCACGCGGCCGGTGTCATATGGCGCTCGTAGAGCGCCTCGTGCAGCGCGGGGTCCGGGAGCGCGACCCGCCTGGACAGGCCCGTGTAGGCGGCCCGGTGCCGTGCGGAGCTCTCGTCACGGGTCTCCCACAGCTCGGCCAGCTCCTCGGGCACCCGCAGCGGCGGCGCCCCGCCCGGCAGCGCCCCGGCCGCCTCCAGCGCCCTCGCCGTCGCGGCGGCCTCCGGCTCGGGCAGGGAGACCCCCGCGGCGTCGAGGACGTGGCCGAGCCAGGACTCGGCGGACTCGATTCGGAACAGCGTGCCGGAGAAGTCGAACATCACCGCGGTCATGACCGGATCCTACGAGTCGGCGGGGGCCCTCTCCCGAGGCGTGACCGGACGCCACCGCTGATGCGCGGCCACCGCCACCGTCACCAGCGTCGCGCCCATGAGCCAGCCGCCGAGCACGTCCGTGGGCCAGTGGACGCCGAGCCACACTCGGGTCAGCCCGACCCCGACCACGGAGACGGCGGCCACCCCGAGGGCGGCCCGGAACAGGGCGCGGCCGGCACCGGAGGTGTGCAGCAGCCACAGCAACAGACCGCACACCACCATGGCCGTCATCGCGTGCCCGGACGGAAAGGCCGCGTAGTGCGCGGAGTCGACGGGGTCGGGCCACGTCGGGCGCTCACGGCCGACGGCCGCCTTCACCGCCTGCTGTACGGCCGTGCCCACGGCCACCGTGCCGATCAGCCACAGCGCCGTCCACCAGGCGGCTCTGCGCCACACCAGCCAGATGACGGTCACCGCGCACAGCACCCGCATGGTGTGCGGGTCCCACACCCAGTCGGTGAGGATGCGGCACGCCTGGGTGAAACCGGGCTCGTCCACGGCCCAGCGGTGCGTGGTGCGGGCCACGGAGCGGTCGAAGGACATCAGCGGGTGCCACGCGGCGCCGACCAGCGTCAGCAGCAGCACGGAGCACACGCCCAGCGCACCCGCGGCGCGCAGCGTGCCACGGCGACGGGAGATGCTGGGCGGCGAGGCGGTGTGCGGGGGATGCATGCCCCGATCCTCGCCGAAGGACGGCGTCCGGTGCCAATGCGGTCTGGTCCAGGACCCGAAGCTCGGCACGCGAGCCGACGGAAATCGGCCCCACGTCGGTCTGATCCAGGGCCCCGCCCCGGCACGCGAGCCGGCGGAAACCGGCCCATGGCGGTCTGGTCCAGGGGCCGAGGCCCCGGCATGCGAGCCGACGGGAACCGGCCCATGGCGGTCCGGTCCATGCGAGCCGGCGGAAACCGGCCCGACGTCCGTCTAGCCCAGGGCCCGCAGCCCCGGAATGAACGCCACCAGGACCGGCACCACGGGCACCAGGGCGGCCGCGGCCGTCAGGCGCAGGCGGCGGGCGGCGGTGAGGCGGTCGCGCGGGGCCAGCAGCCGGTGCACCCGCTGCGGAACCTGCGCGTGGGCCGTCGGGCAGGGGCCGAACACCCCGCGGTCCTCGTTGAGTTCGACCAGGGCCAGCGCGGTCGTCAGCCGGCCGAAGCGCCGCGAGGCCATGTCGTCGGCGGCCAGCTCCACCAGCCGGTGCATCTCGTCGCGGAACGCCGCGAACACCGGGACCTGCGGGAACCCCGAGGCCAGCGCGCCCGAGCAGTGCAGCAGCCAGTCGTGCCGTGCCTGGGCGTGCCCCTGTTCGTGGGCGACGAGGGCGTCCAGCTGGCGTCCCTTCAGCCGGCGCAGCGCGGCGGTCGTGATCACCAGCTGGGGTGTCGCGCCGGGCAGCCACCAGGCGTCGGGGCGCTCGGCCTCCAGCACCACCAGGCGGTCGGCACCGCGCTCCTCGCCGGGCAACAGCGGGGCCCGGACCAGGAGTTCGGCCCGGCGCCGACGACGCCGCGCACGGGCCCGTACGACCTCGCGCACCAGCATCGCCCCGCTCCACGCCCCGGCCAGGGCGAGGGCGACGGCGGTGACGGCCGGCCAGGGGCCCCCGGCCGCGCCGAGCGCGTACGCCTCGACGACGGGGCGCGGGGCCGGGGCGAACAGATGGCCGTGCACCGCCTGCCAGGCGGCGGCCGCGCTGAACGTCATCGACAGCGCGCAGCAGACCAGCACGGCGGCCACCACGCACTGCCACACCCACAGCGCCACCACCGGCTCACGGTCCGGCCAGTCGGCGCGGGCGAGCAGACGGGGGGCGAGACAGGCGGTCAGGGCGCCGAGCAGCAGCAGTGCCACGGGGACCATCATGTCCGCCAGCCTATGAGCGCGGAGCCGTCCTCGGGTACGGACCGCCGTGCCAAGTGACGCACGCCACGGTTTCGTGCGGCCGTACGCCACAACGGCGTTGGGCGTCGCGCACGGTCCGTCTCACCTCACACGGTCCGTCTCACATCATCAGCAGCATCGCCACCATCGCGATGCCCATGGACAGCCGGCAGGCCCGCGCCAGCTCCGGCCGGTCCCCCCAGGCGACCGTGCCGCCCGCTGCGGCGGCGGGGCCGGGGACGGGCAGCAGCCGTGCGCCGGAGCGCAGCACATAGCCGGTGAAGTACAGCAGCAGCGCCCCGGTGAGCAGGGGCACGCCGGAGGCACCGTGCCCGTGGCCGCCGGGGGAGGCGGCCATCGCCACCGCCATGTAGACCATCGCCGCGTCGCCCACCAGATGGTGCAGATGGTGCGCGTCGGCCCGCGCGGCCCACAGCGCCCGCAGCGCGGCACCGCCGAACACCGCCGCGTAGGCCGGCCAGGCCCACGGCGGCGGGCTGAACACCGTCGCGGGCACCGCCATCGCGGCCATTCCGAACCCCATCAGCGCCTCGGTGCCCGCGCTGCGGCGCTGCTCCTCCACGCTGCTGCGCATCCGCAGCAGGCAGTACGCGCCGGTCGCGGCGCACAGCGCGACCAGCAGCCAGCCGGGTGACGCCGGTCCGTGCACAGGTACCTCCCCGCTCGAGACCCGCTCCAGCCAAGCGATGCCCCGGCACCGCGGGGCGTACGCGAGCGCAAGGGTGTACACGGGGAGCACGGTCCGCGCGCGGGAAGTGTCAGAGGCCCGGCCGGTACCGCAGCGGATGCTCCTCGGGCACCTCCACCAGCACGATCTCGGTCCCGTCCGGATCGCTGATCCACATCTCCACCAGCCCCCACGGCTCGGTGACGGGCGGCCGCACGATGGTCACCCCCTTGCCGCGCAGCTCCTCGTGCGCCGCCTCGGCGTCCGGCACCTGCAGCCACAGCCGCACCGCCGGTGACGGTCCCTCCTCGGCGCGGCCCGACAGCTCCAGGAACCCGCCGCCGAGGAAGTAGACGGTGCCCCGCTCCGGCCCGGTGCCGAACTCCCGGTACACGGCGAGACCCAGGTCACCGCCGTAGAAGGCGCGCGAGCGCTCGGGGTCGCGGGGGCGCAGAAGGATACGGCTGCTCAGCACATGCACCATGCCCGCGCAGCGTAGTGCCGGAGTTAGGCTCGTCCCGCCCGACCACGCCACAGAACGGAGCCCCGCCATGGAATCCGCCGTCCACGGACTCACCTTCCGCGACGCATGCGACGCCGATGTGGACACACTGGTCGCGTTGATCGAGTCCGCGTACCGGGGTGAGGCCAGCCGGGCCGGCTGGACGACCGAGGCGGACATCCTCCAGGGGCAGCGCACCGACCCCGAGGGTGTGCTGGCCGTGATCAAGTCGCCGGACAGCCGGCTGCTGACGGTCGAGCGGGACGGCGAGGTCGTCGCCTGCTGCCAGCTGGAGCACCGCGGTGACCACGCCTACTTCGGCATGTTCGCGGTCAGTCCCCGGCTCCAGGGCGCCGGCCTCGGCAAGGTGATCATCGCGGAGGCGGAGCGGCAGGCCCGCGAGAGCTGGGGCGTGACCGAGATGCACATGACGGTGATCTCCGTGCGCGAGGACCTCATCGCCTGGTACGAGCGCCGCGGCTACCGCCGTACGGGACGGATGACCCCTTTCCCGTACGGCGACGAGCGCTTCGGCATCCCGCAGCGCGACGACCTCCAGTTCGAGCTGCTGGTCAAGCCTCTCGCCTGATCAGGCGGTGAAGCGGCCGGTGCGTTTGATGTCCGGGTGGTCGGTGGTGGCGCCGTCCAGTTCCAGGGCCCGTACGAGCCGCAGGTGGTCCTGGGTGTTGACCACCCAGCCGATGATCCGCAGGCCGGCCTCGCGGGCCCGCTCCACGACCTCCAGGGTGAGCCTGCGGATGTCGAGACACAGGGTCGGGGCGCCCACCGCCACCGCGCGGTCGACGATGTCGGTGCCGTAGCGGCTGCCGATCAGCGCCGTGCGGACCCCCGGCACCAGCCGGGCGATCTCGGCGACCGCCTCGTCGTGGAAGGAGGACACCTCGACGCGGTCCAGCAGGTCCCGCGCCCGCAGCACGTCCGCCAGCGCCCGGGCGGCGGCCACGTCCTTGATCTCCGCCTGGAGCGGGGACCGTACCGCCTCCAGCACCTCCTCGAAGACCGGGATCCGCTCGCCCCGCCCGGCGTCCAGGGCGCGCAGTTCCTCAAGGGTCCGGTCGGCCACGGGGCCGGAGCCGTCCGTGGTGCGGTCCAGGTCCGCGTCGTGGATGACCACGAGGGCGCCGTCCTTGCTCAGATGCAGATCCAGCTCGATGACGTCCAGTCCGGCGCGTTCGGCGGCGACGAAGGACCGAAGGGTGTTCTCGGGCTCCACGCCCATGACTCCGCGGTGACCGATGGTGAGGAAGTTCAAGGCAGACCTCGCTTCCGTCGACGGCAGTCGGGGCCGCAGCCTAATGGCCCGCGCCCGCCCTGCACCCTTACGTGCAAGGAAGCGCGGAAGCATCCCTTCCCACGGTGTCCAGCAGGAAAACCTTCGGTGATGTCGGGGGGTTCACAGGATAATTTCCCGAGGCTCCCCTTGCTCGAAGAAACCGCATATGCATACGGTGTCCTCACGCGAGGTTCTCCTGTGGAGGATGGGACATGACGGAAATTCTTGTGCAGGCGGCGACGGGGGAGCAGGTTCCTTCGACGAGCAGGGTGGTCGAACACCCGGCCTGGCCCCGGCTCAAGGATGCCGTGGAGCGGATCCGGCCCTGGCAGTCCAAGGACGGCTCGATCGACCTGACCGCCGAGGGCGCCCCGGAGCGGGCCGCCGCCGAGGCCGCCGTGCGCGAGGTGATCGAGGCGGTGCGCGAGCTGTCGCCGCTGCTGCCGCACGACACCGCCTACCACGAGGCCCTGGCCAAGGACCTGCAGAAGTGGGCCGAGGGCGGCTTCCAGGTGCCCGACTTCCTGGACTCGCTGCTCGCCTTCCACCCGGCGGCGAACCGCGCGGACGGCCTCCAGCACCTGGTCGTCTTCCCGATGTACACCCAGAACGGCAACCCCGACCGCAACCTGGAGGCGGTCGTGCTGCGCATGGTCTGGCCGGACTGGCTGGCCGAGCTGGAGCGCACCCGCTACGACAACCCGCTGTTCTGCGGCATCAAGTTCGAGGACTTCACGGCCGGCTACGACACCAACTCCGCCGTCCTCTTCCCGGAGACCATCGCCGTGCGCGAGGCGCCGGAACGGTTCACCTGGGGTGGCATCTTCTGCGACCGCGAGGCCGCCCGCTTCCGCCGCGTCACCGACGCCGCCGTCGACATCCTCGGCCTGGACCTCCCCGAGGACATCGCCGCGATGGTCCACGACCAGAAGCGCTGCGAGGAGGCGTTCGTCCTGTGGGACATGGTCCACGACCGCACCCACAGCCACGGCGACCTGCCGTTCGACCCCTTCATGATCAAGCAGCGCCAGCCGTTCTGGATGTACGGCCTGGAGGAGCTGCGCTGCGACCTCACCGCCTTCAAGGAGGCCGTGAAGCTGGAGGCCGAGGGCGTCCCGCAGGCCCGTGACGTGCAGTACGCCGTGCTGTTCGACCGTATGTTCCGCTTCCCGCTCACCGGCGACCGCAACCGGAACTACGACGGCCTCGGCGGCCAGCTGCTCTTCGCCTACCTGCACAAGCACGACGTCGTCCGCTGGCGGGACAACAAGCTGTCGATCGACTGGCAGCGCGCCCCGCAGGTCACCAACCAGCTGTGCGGCGAGATCGAGAAGCTCTACCGCGACGGCATCGACCGCCCGAAGCTGGTCCACTGGTTCGCCGGCTACGAGCTGGTCTCCACCTACCTCGCCCCGCACCCGGGCTCCAAGTGGGCCAAGGGTCCCGACGCCCTGGACCTGACCCAGCCGCCGCGCAAGCTCGTCGATGACGTGCTTCCGGACGAGTTTCCGCTGAGCATGTTCTTTGAGGCACTGTCCAAGAAGCTGAAGAACGTGATCGCCTCCACCAAGGGCATCACGGCGGACAGCGCCGAGCGGGTCGCCGCGTGAGCGACCGCGTCCAGAACACTGCGGTGAAGGGGAAGAACATGGGGAACGGGGCTCTCAGCGGTGCAGTGATCGCGGTGGCCGGCGCGGGCGGACCCGCCGGCCGGGCGGCACTGCTCCGGCTCGCCGAGGCCGGCGCCACCGTCGTCGGCGCCGACAACGACCCGGAGCGGCTCGCGGAGGCCGTGGACGCGGCGCGCTACGCGCACGGCGGCGCCACCGTCACCGGCGAGACGGTCGACCTGCTCAACCTGGACGCCACCCGCGACTGGGCCAACCGCACCGAGAAGGAGTTCGGCCGCATCGACGGCCTGGTCCACCTGGTCGGCGGCTGGCGCGGCAGCGAGACCTTCACCAAGACCAGCCTCGACGACTGGGACTTCCTGGAGCTGCTGCTCATCCGCACCGTGCAGCACACCTCCCTCGCCTTCCACGAGGCGCTCCAGCGCAGCGACCGCGGCCGCTACGTCCTGATCAGCGCCGCCGGCGCCACCAAGCCGACCGCCGGCAACGCCGCGTACGCCGCGGGCAAGGCCGCTGCCGAGGCGTGGACGCTGGCCATGGCCGACTACTTCCGCAAGGCCGGGGGCGAGCAGGGGCCGACGTCCGCTGCTGCGATCCTGGTGGTGAAGGCGTTGGTGCACGACGCGATGCGCGCCGAGCGGCCCAACGCGAAGTTCGCGGGCTTCACGGACGTCAAGGACCTCGCCGAGGCCATCGTGGGCGTCTGGGACAAGCCCGCCGCGGAAGTGAACGGAAACCGTCTGTGGCTCACCGAGAAGCCGTGAACCCGCCGAAGACCGACGCGCGTCGCCATCACGACCCCGAGGTCCGCGGTTTCGCCAGCGACAACTACGCCGGGGCGCATCCGGAGGTGATGGCCGCCCTGGCGCTGGCCAACGGCGGCCATCAGGTGGCGTACGGCGAGGACGACTACACCGAGAACCTCCAGGGGATCATCCGCAGCCACTTCGGCCCCACGGCGGAGGCGTTCCCGGTCTTCAACGGCACCGGCGCCAACGTCGTCGCGCTCCAGGCGGTCACCGACCGCTGGGGCGCGGTGATCTGCGCCGAGAGCGCGCACATCAACGTCGACGAGGGCGGCGCGCCCGAGCGGATGGGCGGCCTGAAGCTGCTCACCGTGCCCACCCCGGACGGCAAGCTCACCCCTGAGCTGATCGACCGGCAGGCATGGGGCTGGGACGACGAGCACCGCGCGATGCCGCAGGTCGTCTCGATCACCCAGTCCACCGAGCTGGGCACCCTCTACACGCCCGACGAGATCCGCGCGATCTGCGAGCACGCCCACGCGCACGGCATGAAGGTGCACCTGGACGGCTCCCGGATAGCCAACGCGGCCGCCTCCCTGAACGTGCCCATGCGCACCTTCACCAACGCGGTCGGCGTGGACATCCTCTCCCTGGGCGGCACCAAGAACGGCGCCCTGTTCGGCGAGGCGGTCGTGGTCATCAACCAGGACGCCGTGCGGAAGATGAAGCATCTGCGCAAGCTGTCCATGCAGCTCGCCTCCAAGATGCGCTTCGTCTCCGTCCAGCTGGAGGCGCTGCTCGCCAAGGACCTGTGGCTGCGCAACGCCCGGCACGCCAACGAGATGGCCCAGCGGCTCGCCGAGGGCGTGCGCGCGGTGCACGGGGTGGACATCCTCTACCCGGTGCAGGCCAACGGTGTCTTCGCCAAGCTGCCGCACGACGTCAGCGAGCGGCTGCAGAAGAAGTTCCGGTTCTACTTCTGGGACGAGGCCGAGGGCGTGGTGCGCTGGATGTGCTCCTTCGACACCACGGAGGACGACGTGGACGCGTTCGTGGCGGCGCTCAAGGAGGAGATGGCCCGCTGAGCGGCCGCACCGGCCGAAAGTCCCACCGATTGCATAGGTATGCGGTCACCTGAAAAGTCATTGACTGTCGGGTGATCGCATTCCTATGCTCTGCGGGTATGGAGCTGATCCAGGAGAACCCCGACCTTTCCGCCTATCTGGCCGCCGACGAGGTCATCGACCATGAGCACCCGCTGGTCCGGCAGACCGCGGCCCGGCTCGCCGACGGCGCCGATGACTCGTATGATTATGCGCGAGCCGCCTTCGCGTACATCCGTGACGCCGTCCCGCACTCCGCCGACTCCGGCGATCTGCGCGTCACCTGGCGCGCGTCCGACGTCCTGGAGCAGCGGACCGGCATCTGCTACGCCAAGGCCCACGCCCTCGCCGCGCTGCTGCGGGCCGAGGACATCCCCACGGCCCTCTGCTACCAGCGGCTCGCGCACGACGACGGCTCGGGCCACTGCGTCCACGGGCTGGTCGCCGTCCGCTTCGACGGCGCCTGGCACCGCCAGGACCCCCGCGGCAACAAACCCGGCGTGGACGCCCAGTTCTCCCTCGACGGCGAGCGGCTGGCCTTCCCGGTGCACCACGAGGCCGGCGAACTGGACTATCCGGTCCTGTACGCCGCACCTCACCCGGCCGTCGTCGACGTCCTCAAGGCCGCCCCCGACCGGCCGTACCTCTGGAAGACGCTCCCCGCCGCACTCTGAGGCGACCGAGCCCGCGCCCGAGGCCACCCACCCCGCGCCCGGCGCGCGCCCGCCCGCTAGGGTCCACCGCATGAACGACGGGGAACCGGCACGGCACACGGCGGCGGCGAAGGACGGCCCATGGCTCACGCGGCGCCGCCTGCTCGTGGCGGCCCTCGCCCTCGCCCTGCTCGCCACCGGCACCGCCGTCCCCCTCGTCCTCGCCGCGGGCGACGACGAACCGCCCTGCCAGGAGATCCCCGCCGCCACCCGCGCCCTCGCGGCCCGGCCCGCCGCGGCGACCCGCGCGCTCGACCCCGGCGACGACCTGTCCCGCATGGACGAGGTGCGCAGGACGCTGCGCCACGACAACCCCTGCGGCGACGGCGGCAAGGTGCTCGGCGAGGTCGTCGAGGCCGCCACCCTGGCGAGCGGCCCCGGCACCCCGCACACCCTGGCCCAGGCGCGCGCCGTCTACGGCGTGGTCGCCGCGCTGGACGGCGCCGACATACCCGAGGGCATGGCACCCGGCGTGGCCAGGATGCTCGCCGACTACGTGGTCGACGAGGCCCGTTACCTGTCCCACGACCCCGACCTCGGCGCCCCGGCGGTCCCCGGCGAGGCGGCCGCGCCCGACGCGCAGGGCTGGACGCGCTACGGCCGTTTCCTCGCCCCCGGCGAGGCCCACACGGAGTTCGAGTACGAGCACCCCTACGGCGAGGCGGAGGCCGACCCGAAGTGGCTCGTCGGGGAACTCACCCAGGACCCCGAGGCGTTCGCCGTCCTCTACGACGCCGAGCGCGCCTACTTCGCGCACTACCTGGAACGCCTCACACGGCACGGCACCGACCCCGGCTTCCGCCCCGACCGCCCCGCGCGCAGCGGATACGACAGCACCGGGACGACCTGGCCGGACAACGACCTGGAGGACATCGCCGAGCGCGTCGGCGACCTGATGAAACACCGCGCCGGCCACGCGTGGGAGGGGACCGTGGCGGACCTCGCCGCGTACGACGAGGCCGTCCGCCGGCACACCCGCGGCGCCTACCGGCCCGCCGCCCGCCAGGTGATGACGCGCCCGCCGATGGCCGCCATCGCCGCCCGGCCGGTCTCCGGGCCGCTCCGGGGCGATCCGATGGACGGCCGGTACCAGCTGTTCACCGTGTTCGACGCCTGGGCGCGGGAGCGTGGCGTGCCGCCGGAACGGGCCGCGGCCATGCGGCAGATCATCGACGACGCCTATGTCCGCGGGCTGTGGCTGCGCTTCTGACGGCTCGTCACCCGTGGACGCGGAGGTCCGTGCAGTCCCGCTGCCGCATCCGGTCCTCGGCGAACGCCGTGAGCAGTTCCCGCCGCTTCGCGGTGCCGACGCCGGGGATGTCCTCGGAGGCGGACAGGGCGAAGCTCGCGGTCTCGCCGTCGCAGCGGGCGGTCGCGGTCATGTCGCGCGGCACGCCGTCTTGGGTGACCAGTCGCCTGCTCCAGTCGCCGTACCAGACGACGAACGTCATCCCCTGCCCGCCGCCGTCGCCCGATGAGCTCAGGTCGCACCGGCCCGTGGGCGCGGCGTCGTTCAGCCGGTCGGTCAGCTCCCAGGCGGCCGGCCGCGGCAGCACGGAACCCACCGCGCGGGCGCAGGCGCTGTCCTCCGCCTCGTCGAAGGGGACCGTGCGCGGATCGTCCTCGGGGTCGGGCGGACCGGCGTCCCCCTTCGGCACGCGCAGCGGCCCGGCGCCGCAGCCGAGCCGGTCGGAGGCGGTGGCCACGGCGGCGACGGCGGTCTCGTAGGCGGCGGGCTGCCCGGCGGCCGCGTCCCGGCCGAACACGGTGCGCACCAGCATCCGGCGCTGCCGCCCCTCGTCGTCGCGGCCCAGGTCCGGGCAGTCCACCAGGAACTGCAGCGCGCCGAACTCGTCGACGAAGCCGGGCATGCCCTCGGGCAGTGCCGCGGTCGTGGAGAAGCCGTCGTCCTCGAAGAGACTGCGGAACTCCCGGTCCTGCTCGTCCCGGCGCGTGTACGCCCGTACCTTCAGCAGGAGTTCGTCGTGGATCTCGTCGCCCTCGAACGTCAGGGAGCAGCCGTACACGCCGAGCCGCTCGTGCGTCGCGGACTCCGCCTCCGTGAAGTGGGAGCCGTGGACGGCGAGTTCGCGTACCGCGTCGCCGGGCAGACCGCCGTCGCAGGCCCCGCGCACCAGCATCCAGTCCTGGACCCACGGCTCGGCGATCCATCCGACGGCACCCAGCGCGGCCGCAGCCGCCACCGCCACCTTGATCCAGCGCCGCATCCCACCGCCCCCAGGCCCCGCCGTCGCACTCTCGCCGGGACCCTACCGGTCGCGCCGGGTCCGGGCGGCGGGCGGGGTCAGCGCGACTCGGCGGCGCGCACCTGCTCCGGCGTGGGAGCCGTGCCGCCCAGGTGGGCGGGGAGCCACCAGCTGTCCTCCGGACCCTTGGGGCGGGCCGGGTAGGCGCGCTGGGCGGCCTCCAGCAGCTCCTGGACCCGCTCGCGCAGCTGGCGGGTGATGGCGCCGGCGTACTTGTCCTTGGGCGCCTCGACCGCCTCGCCCACACGGATGGTGACCGGGAGATGGCTGCGCCGGAAGTTGCGCGGGTGGCCCTTGGTCCACAGCCGCTGGGTGCCCCACACGGCCATCGGGATCAGCGGGACGCCCGCCTCCTGGGCCAGGCGCGCGGCACCGGACTTGAAGCTCTTCAGCGTGAACGACTGGGAGATCGTGGCCTCGGGGAAGACGCCGACGACCTCGCCGGAGCGCAGCGACTCCAGCGCGTGCTCGTAGGCGGCCTCGCCCTGCTTGCGGTCCACCGGGATGTGCTTCATACCGCGCATCAGCGGACCGGAGACCTTGTGGCGGAACACCGACTCCTTGGCCATGAAGCGCACCAGCCGCTTCTGCGGCAGCGCCGCCAGGCCGTTGAAGATGAAGTCCAGGTAGCTGATGTGGTTGCTCACCAGGACGGCACCGCCCGACCGCGGGATGTTCTCGGACCCCTTGCAGTCGATCTTGAGGTCCCATGCCTTGAACATGGTCAGGGCAAGGCCGACGACCGGACGGTACACGAGCTCAGCCATGGGTGGGACGGGCCCTTTCTGCTCTGCTCGGGAAAGGGGGCTCCCGGCGGGAAGTTACGCAGCCGTAGGTTTGCGGCCTGTCGCAGATCGTGCCCCAAGAACGCCCGCGGGGCCAGTCCGCGTGCCCGTCCTGGGCGAGATCCTCGTCACGTCCACCTCGGGCTTTTGCGGATTCTTTACTCCGGGCGTACCGCCAGCCTCCGCAGAAGCAGGAACATCTCGCACCCCAGGCAGTAGCCGAACACCGCGTTCAGGAAGGCCGCCCCGAGCGCCGCCCCGGTCGCCGCCAGACCCAGCCACTCGACCCCCGCGGCGAACCCGGCGAGCCCCACGCCCGCGAAGAGCAGGCCCACCGCCTGAGCGAACCGCGGCGGCTCGGGCGCCTCGAAGTCCGCCGGCGGCCCCAGTCGCGGCCGTACGACCCGGCGGAACACCCAGCCATACGGCGACCTGCCCACCCCGCCCGCCGCGCCGAGCGCGAACGCCAGCGTCTGCCAGGCCAGCAGCCAGGCGCTCCCGGTGACCAGCACCAGGGCCAGCACCACGGTCGTCACGGCCGCGCCGAACCGCGGCCCCCTCACGTCGATGTCCATGCGGTCCAGCATTCCTCAAGCGGAACCGGGTATGCGGCCGGGAATCTTTGCGGTCTCGTGAACGCTTCAGTCGAGGATGACCGGACTTGTGGTGTGCGTGGCGGTGCTCGCGGCGGCGAGCGCCTTCGGAGTGCTGCATCGGCGGCGGAACGGGAGAGTGCGGGTGCGCGGGCGCGACGCGGGCAAGATGCTGAGCCCGGTGGAACTGGGCGGGGAGCTGGGGGAGCGCGCCACGCTGGTGCAGTTCTCCAGCGCCTTCTGCGCCCCCTGCCGGGCCACCCGCAGGGTGCTCGGCGAGGTCGCCGCGATGGTGCCCGGGGTCACCCACGTCGAGATCGACGCCGAGGAGCGGCTGGAGCTCGTACGGGCCCTGGACATCCTCAAGACCCCGACCGTCCTGGTACTGGACGCGCGTGGGCGCGTGGTGCGCAGGGCCGCCGGCCAGCCCCGCAAGGCGGATGTGATCGCGGCCCTCGGGGAGGCGGTCGGGGCACAGTGAGGCCGCTCCCATATCCCGGTACGTACTTGACTGGGCGTACCACCGATCGTCAGCCTGATCCCCATGCCTTCGGAACTCCTTCTCTTCGGCCGGGTGCACATCGACCTGGCCCGCACCGCGAGCGCGCGCTGTCCGGGCCGCTGAGCACCCGCGACCCGCTCGTCCCCTCCATCAGAAGGACAACTCCATGACGGCCACGTCCGACCTCGGCACCGTCCGGCTCGCCTCCCCCGATCTGCTGCGCTCCGTCTTCCGGCGGCACGCGGCGGGTGTCGCGGTGATCACCGCGAGCGGCGACCGGGGCCCCGTCGGCTTCACCGCCACCTCGCTCACCTCGGTCTCCGCCGATCCTCCGCTGATCTCCTTCGGTATCGGCACCGGCGCCTCCAGCTGGCCCGCGATCGCCGAGGCGGAGTACGTGGGGGTGCACATACTCGGCGAGCACCAGCAGCAGCTCGCCGCCACCTTCGCGCGCAGCGGCGCCGACCGCTTCGGCCCGGCGACCGACTGGCACGAGGGTCCCGAGGGCGTGCCCGTCCTCGACGACGTGCCGGCCTGGCTGATCGCCCGGATCGTGAGCCGGGTGCCCGCCGGCGACCACCGGATCGTGCTGGCCGAGGTCGTCCTCGGCGACCCCTCGGGCGCGGGCCGTCCCCTCCTCTACCACCAGGGGCGCTTCACCGCTCTGCGGGATTGATCACCCCCTGCCGCTTCTGCGGACCGGTCCGATTCCGGTTACGCTGCGTTGCGAAGGTCACAGTTCAAAGCGCTTGCTTAGCGGGAACGAACTGGGTGTACTGACGAGTAATATTTCGCTCGGGGCGCGGGGTCGCCCCGACCGGGATCGGCCGCTTGGGGCGCCTATGCTGCCTGCAAGAGGCAGCCGAGAAATGACGATTGCAGTAGGAGAGCCGGCGTGAGCTTGAGGATCGTTGTCACTGTGAAGTACGTGCCCGACGCCACTGGCGACCGGCACTTCGCCGATGACCTGACCGTCGACCGGGACGACGTGGACGGTCTGCTCTCCGAGCTCGACGAGTACGCCGTCGAGCAGGCGCTGCAGATCGCCGAGAACTCCGACGACGACGTCGAGGTCACCGTCCTGACCGTCGGCCCGGAGGACGCCAAGGACGCGCTGCGCAAGGCGCTGTCGATGGGTGCCGACAAGGCGATCCACGTCGAGGACGAGGACCTGCACGGCACCGACGCCATCGGCACCTCCCTGGTGCTCGCCAAGGCGATCGAGAAGGCCGGCTACGACCTGGTCATCTCCGGCATGGCCTCCACCGACGGCACCATGGGCGTCGTCCCGGCCCTGCTCGCCGAGCGCCTCGGCGTCCCGCAGGTCACCCTGCTCTCCGAGGTCTCCGTCGAGGACGGCACCGTCAAGGGCCGCCGTGACGGCGACGCCGCCTCCGAGCAGCTGGAGGCATCCCTGCCGGCCGTCGTCTCGGTCACCGACCAGTCCGGCGAGGCCCGTTACCCGTCCTTCAAGGGCATCATGGCCGCCAAGAAGAAGCCGGTGGAGTCCTGGGACCTGTCCGACCTGGACATCGAGGCCGACGAGGTCGGCCTGGAGAACGCCTACACCGTCGTCGAGTCCGCGGAGCCGCGCCCGGCCCGCACGGCCGGCACGATCGTCAAGGACGAGGGCGAGGGCGGCAAGCAGCTCGCTGAGTTCCTCGCGGGCCAGAAGTTCATCTAAGGCCCGCAGCCGCACGCCGACCGCCCCTCAACTTCGTTACGCAGGAGAGCAATCCCATGGCTGAAGTCCTCGTCTACGTCGACCACGTGGACGGTGCCGTCCGCAAGCCGACCCTTGAGCTGCTGACCCTGGCCCGCCGCATCGGCGAGCCCGTCGCCGTCGCGCTCGGCAACGGCGCCGCCGACACCGCCGCCGCCCTCGCCGAGCACGGCGCGGTGAAGGTCCTCACCCACGACGCGTCCGAGTACGCCGACTACCTGGTCGTCCCGAAGGTCGACGCCCTCCAGGCCGCGGTCAAGGCCGTCGAGCCGGCCGCCGTCCTGGTGCCGTCCTCCGCGGAGGGCAAGGAGATCGCCGCCCGTCTGGCGCTGCGCATCGGCTCCGGCATCATCACCGACGCCGTCGACCTGGAGGCCGGCGACGAGGGCCCGGTGGCCACCCAGTCGGTGTTCGCCGCGTCCTTCACCACCAAGTCCCGCGTCTCGAAGGGCACCCCGGTCATCACGGTCAAGCCGAACTCGGCCGCCGTGGAGGCCGCCCCGGCCGCGGGCAGCGTCGAGGCGCTGGAGGTGTCCTTCTCCGAGAAGGCCACCGGCACCAAGGTCACCGCCCGCACGCCGCGCGAGTCGACCGGCCGCCCCGAGCTGACCGAGGCCGCGATCGTGGTCTCCGGCGGCCGCGGCGTCAACGGCGCCGACAACTTCGCGATCATCGAGGCCCTCGCCGACTCCCTCGGCGCGGCCGTCGGCGCCTCGCGCGCCGCGGTGGACGCGGGCTGGTACCCGCACACCAACCAGGTGGGCCAGACCGGCAAGTCGGTCTCCCCGCAGCTGTACATCGCCTCCGGCATCTCCGGTGCGATCCAGCACCGCGCCGGTATGCAGACCTCGAAGACCATCGTGGCCATCAACAAGGACCCCGAGGCCCCGATCTTCGAGCTCGTCGACTACGGCGTCGTCGGCGACCTGTTCGACGTCGTCCCGCAGCTCACCGAGGAGATCAAGGCCCGCAAGGGCTGATCGCCGCCCCGGCTGCCCGAAGCCCCCTGACCCACGCCGGTCACCGGGCTGACCCAGGCCCCCGTGACCCGCGCCGGTCACGGGGGCCTCGGCATGCCCGGATGCTGTACTGAGGGTGTTGACCAGCGGGAAGATCCCCGGATAACTTCGTTCAACGGAATGTTGATTCCGCCTGTCGGAAATATGGAGGGTGTGGGATGGGTCAGGGCCAGCAGGAGAAGGTGGCGACGAGCCTCGCGGGCACCGTCAGCGAGGAGATCAGCGCCTCCCTCGCCCAGGTCGACGCCGCGCTGGAGCGCCTCTACCCCGGGGACCCCGGCACCCGGCAGCCCGTCCACACCGTCTACGTCCCCGGCGACGTCTTCGCCGCCGACACCGTGCGCAGCTGGGGCGACCAGGCCCTCGCCGCCCTCGACGAGCACGCCCCGGACGCCGCCTCCTTCGCCTCCGTGCTGGGCCTGGCGGACGAGCTGGCCGAGCCGGTGTACTCACGGGTCCGCGCCAAGCTGGAGCGCGAGCCGATCGAGGACCTGCGCGTCGACTTCGAGGACGGCTACAAGGGCAAGGACGAGGACGCCGACGCCGCCCGCGCCGCGCGTCTGATCGCCGAGGCATACGAGCAGGGCACGGCGGCCCCGTACATGGGCATCCGCATGAAGTGCATGGAGGCCCCGGTCCGCGACCGCGGCATCCGCACCCTCGACATCTTCCTCACCGGCCTGATGCAGGCCGGCGGCCTGCCCGAGGGCCTGGTCCTGACCCTGCCCAAGGTGACGTACCCCGAGCAGGTCACCGCCATGGTCCGGCTCCTGGAGGCGTTCGAGAAGGCGCACGGCCTGGAGCCCGGCCGGATCGGCTTCGAGATCCAGATCGAGACCAGCCAGTCCATCCTCGCCGCCGACGGCACCGCCACCGTCGCCCGGATGATCCAGGCCGCCGAGGGCCGCGCCACCGGCCTGCACTACGGCACCTTCGACTACAGCGCCTGCCTCGGCGTCTCCGCCGCCTACCAGGCCAGCGACCACCCCGCCGCCGACCACGCCAAGGCGATCATGCAGGTGGCGGCGGCGGGCACGGGCGTACGGGTCTCGGACGGCTCGACCAACGTCCTGCCCGTCGGCCCCACCGAGAAGGTCCACGACGCCTGGCGTCTGCACTACGGCCTCACCCGCCGCGCCCTGGCCCGCGCCTACTACCAGGGCTGGGACATGCACCCGGGCCACATCCCCACCCGCTACGCCGCCGTCTTCGCCTTCTACCGCGAGGGCTTCGAGCAGGCCGCCGCCCGCCTCGCCCGCTACGCCAGCCACACCGACGGCGACGTCATGGACGAGCCCGCCACCGCCAAGGCGCTCAGCGGCTACCTCCTGCGCGGCCTGGACTGCGGCGCCCTCGACATCGCCGAGGTCGCCCGCCTCACCGGCCTCACCCGCGCCGACCTGGAGGGCTTCGCCGCGCCGCGCCGCGGTGACCTGACGGCCTCGGCCACGTAGCGGAATCGTCACAGCGGCCACCGGCGACCGTCGCCGTCACTCCTGCCCCGTAGTCTGTACGCCGTTCATGAGCGTGTCAGAGAACGGGGCAGCGGTGTCTTCGGGGGAGTACGGACAGACAGAGGGCGTCGGCAGGGTGCTGGCCGGGCGCTATCGCGTCACGGCGCGGCTCGGGCGCGGCGGCATGGGCGTCGTATGGCGGGCCGTCGACGAGGTCCTCGGCCGCGAGGTCGCCGTCAAGGAACTGCGCACCTACACCGACTCCGCAGGCCCCGAGCTGTCCGACCTGCGTCTGCGCATGCAGCGCGAGGCCCGCGCCGCCGCCCGGGTGCGCCATCCCGGAGTGATCGCCGTGCACGACATCGCCGAGGTCGACGGGCGCCCGCTGATCGTCATGGAGCTGGTGGACGGCCCCTCCCTGGACGATGTGCTGCGCGAGCGCGGCACCCTCGACCCGCGCGAGGCCGCCGGGATCGGCGCCAAGGTGATGGACGCGCTGGCCGCCGCCCACCGCGTCGGCGTCCTGCACCGTGACGTCAAGCCCGGCAACATCCTGCTGGACCGCTCCGGACGGGTCGTCCTCACCGACTTCGGCATCGCCACCATGGACGACCCCGGCGACGGCTCCGAGACCCACCTCACCCGCAGCGGCGAGATCGTCGGCTCCCTGGACTACCTCGCCCCCGAGCGCGCCCAGGGCGGCCTCCCCGGCCCCGCCTCCGACATCTGGGCCCTCGGCGCCACCCTGTACGCCGCCGTGGAGGGCGCCTCGCCGTTCCGCCGTACGTCGACGTACTCGACCCTGACCGCCATCGTCGCCGAACCCCTCCCGGAGGCGCACCGGGCCGGACCGCTCGGCCCCGTCCTGACCGGCCTCATGGCCAAGCACCCCGACGCCCGCCCGGACGCCGACCGGGCACGCGAGCAGCTGGAGGCGGTGGCCTCGGGCGCCGTGACGGACCTCCCGACGGCGTCCCTGCACGGCTGTCCGGCGGCCACGGCAGCGTCCGCCCGCGCGGAGACGGAACTGAGCGTGCCGTCGGTGCCGCCGGGCTTCGGCCCGGCGTACGCCCCCGCCGACGGGACGGGCCACCCCGCCAGCCCCGCGGGCAACGGGCACGCCGATCCGTTCGGGAACGCCGGACACGCCGGCACCTTCAGGAACGCCGGGCACGTCGACCCCTTCGGGAACGCCGGACACGCCGATCCGTTCGGGAACGCCGGACACGCCGATCCGTTCGGGAACGCCGGCCACCTCGGACCGTTGGGAGACGCCGGGAACCGCGCACCGGCCGGCGCCCCCGCCCCCGCGGCCGACGCCGCCGCTCCCCGCGACCCCGCCCCGCCCCGCCGCAAGCGCGGCCGCGCCCTGCTCGCCGCCGTGGCCGTGACCGTCGTGCTGGCCGCCGCCGGTGTCACCGTCGCCCTGTTCGACACCCCCGCAGACGACGACACCGAGCCGGTCGCCGCGTCGGGCGCCTCCGCGGCGGCGATCAGCGGCTCGGCATCGGTCTCCGACCCGGAGTCGGCCCGTGCCGGTACGGACGCCGAGGCGAGCCCCGAGGACAGTGCGGAACCCTCCGAGAAGGGCGAGGACCCCTCGCCGAGCGCGTCGAGGACGACCGACGACGAGGAACCCGCCGAGCCGACCGGCCGCGCCACGACCGCCGCCCCCTCGAAGTCCCCGACCGCCGGATCCGGTGGCGGCGACGAGCCCGGCACCGGCGGCGGCGCGACCACCCAGGCCCCCGCCCCCGTCTGCCACCCCGTCGGCGGCGGGAAGTACAACTGCCAGGTCTGGCGCACCGCCACCTCCTACACGGCCTCCGGCACCGAGGCCGGTGTCCTCTACGCCGGCACCAACTACTTCTACTGCCAGCAGAACCTGGGCCGCCGGGAGACCTACGGCGAGTGGACCAACGTCTGGTGGGCCCGGACGGACGACGACAGCGGCAACACGAACGTCTACGTCAGCGACGTCTACATCCAGGGCGGCGACAACGACGCCCCGGTGCCCGGACTGCCCGTCTGCTGAGGGCGGACGTACGCCTCCAGGCCGGACGCCGTCACCAGCTTCTCCTCGGCGAACAGCCGGGTCCCGCGCTCGCACAGCGCCGAGTCGGCCCGCGCCCGCGCGACGAACTCCTCCGGCGTCACCCCGAACAGCTCCCGCAACCGGGGCAGGGCGACGAGGAGTTCGGTGAGCAGGGCGCGCTGGCCGGGGTGGGCGCGGGGGGCGCCCGTGCCGTCCCGCAGGACACCGCGCCGGTTGACGTACGCGTACACCCCCGGCAGCGTCCGCCCGTCCTCCAGCTCCACCCGCACCTCGGACCCGGGCAGCCAGGCCCGCCGGAAGTTCCCGGCCGGCAGCGGTACGCCCTCGCTGGCGTCGACGACCGCGAGCTGCGCGGCGTCCAGCCAGGTCACGAACAACTCCCGTACCGCGCCGGGCGCGTGGACCGGCGACGCGGAGACGTAGCCCATGCGGCTCACATGCGCGGAGACCCCCGCGGCGACGCCGGTGACCCGCACCTTGACCATCGGCAGGGGCGCGCGGAGCCCGGCGAGGGCCAGCTTGCGGCGCAGCTGGCCGGGGGAGGCGTTGGAGCCGACGGCGAGCACGGGGGTGCGGTCGGGGTGGACGAGGCGGCCCAGGGGCAACAGGCGGTCGCCGTCGAGCAGTCCGGAGCGGTCGGGCCACGCGCCCGGGTAGCTCAGCGGGTCGTCCCGCGGCACCACGTCCAGGCCCAGGGCCTGCAGGGTGTGCTCGTCCGCCTCGGCCATCGGCGCCTCAGTCCGCGGGCGGCAGCTCGCCGGAGCCGCGGGTGATCAGCCGGGTGGGCAGTTCGATCCGCTCGGGGGTGACCAGGGTGCCGTCGAGCTGCTGGAAGAGCCGCTCGGCGGCGGTACGGCCGAGGGCCGCCGCGTCCTGCGCGACCACCGTCAGACCCGGCTGGAGCAGCTCGGCGAGCTCGATGTCGTCGAAGCCGACGAGGGCGACCCGGCGGTCGTGCTCGGCGAGGACGCGGACGACGGTGACGGTCACCCGGTTGTTGCCCGCGAAGACCGCCGTCACCGGGTCCGGTCCGGACAGCATCTCCTCGGCCGCCCGGCGCACCCGCACCGGGTCGGTGACGCCCAGGGACATCCAGGAGTCCGCCACGGGTATCCCGGCGTCCTCCATGGCGGCCCGGTAGCCGCGCAGCCGCTCGGCCGCGGTGTGGATGCGGGGCATGTCACCGATGAACCCGATCCTGCGGTGCCCGTGCGCGATGAGGTGGGCGACGCCGTCGCGGGCCCCGCCGTAGTTGTCCGACAGCACCACGTCCGCGTCGATCCGGCCGGCCGGCCGGTCCACGAACACCGTCGCCACGCCCGCCCTGATCTCCGGCTCCAGATAGCGGTGGTCGTCCCCGGCCGGGATCACCACCAGGCCGTCCACCCGCCGGGCGCACAGCGCCAGCGCCAGCTCCTGCTCACGGTCCGGGTCCTCCGCGCTGGAGCCGTTGATCAGCAGCGCGCCGTGGGCGCGGGCCACCTCCTCCACCGCGCGGCTCAGCGGGCCGTAGAAGGGGTCGGCGAGGTCCTCCAGGACCAGGCCGATGCTGGCGGTGCGGCCCTTGCGCAGGACGCGCGCGCTGTCGTTGCGGCGAAAGCCCAGTGCCTCTATGGCGTCCTGCACCCGCCGTTCGGTGTCCGGTGTGACGCCCGGCTCGCCGTTGACGACCCGCGAGACCGTCTTCAGGCCGACGCCGGCCCGTGCGGCCACGTCCTTCATCGTCGGGCGGTTCCCGTAGCGGGCTGCGGGCAGCCCGTCTGCTCGGCGGATGGCATCGGCCACGGTGCGGTGTCCTGTCCTGTGATCCACGTGTGATCCACGGGGGTGCGTCGATCCGTGGATTGTATGAGGATGTGGCGTCGAGCATAGAGCCTGGACAACGTTGTCAGAAGCGGGGACACTGTCCCGGCACCTTCGGTTCGCGCGCCCCACCGCCGGACAGGCCTGCCCTTTTCCTGCCCTTGCCCATGGTTGACGGGGAGATCCGACCTTGACGCACACCGCCCTCGTGGCCGCGCTCGACATCGGCGGCACCAAGATCGCCGGCGCCCTGGTCGACGGCGACGGCCACATCCTGGTGCGCGCCCAGCGCCCAACGCCCGCCAAGGAGCACGGCGACACGGTGATGGCCGCGGTACGCGAGGTGCTGGCGGAGCTCAGGGCCACGCCCCTGTGGGCCCGCGCGCACGCGGTCGGCATCGGCAGCGCCGGGCCGGTGGACGCCTCCGCGGGCACGGTCAGCCCCGTCAACGTGCCGGGCTGGCGCGACTACCCGCTGGTCGCGGGCGTACGGGAGGCCACCGGGGGACTGCCGGTCGAGCTGATCGGGGACGGGGTCGCCATCACGGCGGCCGAGCACTGGCAGGGCGCCGCGCGCGGCCACGACAACGCGCTGTGCATGGTCGTCTCCACGGGCGTGGGCGGGGGCCTGGTCCTGGACGGGCGCCTCCATCCCGGCCCCACCGGCAACGCCGGTCACATCGGCCACATCAGCGTCGACCTCGACGGCGACCCGTGCCCCTGTGGTTCGCGCGGCTGCGTGGAGCGCATCGCCAGCGGCCCGAACATCGCGCGGCGCGCCCTGGAGGCCGGCTGGCGGCCCGGCCCGGACGGGGACACCTCCGCCGCCGCGGTGGCCGCCGCGGCCCGCTCCGGGGAGCCCGTGGCGGTCGCCTCCTTCGCGCGGGCCGCGCGTGCCCTGGCCGCCGGGATCGCCGCCACCGCGACCCTGGTCGAGATCGACATCGCCGTCATCGGCGGCGGCGTCGGCAAGGCGGGGGACGTCCTGTTCACCCCGCTCCGCAAGGCCCTCGCCGACTACGCCACCCTCTCCTTCGTACAGCGCCTCACCGTCGCCCCCGCCCGCATGGGCACCGACGCGGGCCTGGTCGGCGCGGCAGCGGCGGCCCTCGCGGGGCGGGCGGGCACGGTCGCGCCGGTGTGAAAGGGGCCGTGCGGGAGGGTGACGGAACGTTCATGCGGGGGTCTGGCCCTCGTACGGGACCTCGCCCGGCCCACCGGCAGGACCTCCTCCCGCGGGCGTCGCGTGACCTTGCCGCGCGGGCGTGAGCTTCGTACGGCCGCGCGACCTCGCCGCGCGGACGTGATCTTCGTACTCACTGCCGGGCCCCGCGACCTCCTCCCGCGGGCGTGACCTTCCTCGGGCGGGTGGCGTTGGAACGGGCATGAAGAAGCGCAGCATGCTCGCCATCGCCTCCCTGGCCACCGGTTTCGTCGTCGCGGCGATCACCCCGTCCCACGGTCTGGCCGACTCCGCGCTCGGGGACCTGGACGTGCAGGACACCCTGAGCACCCTCGACCACACGATCGCCAGCGAGAGCCTGTCCGGGGTCGACGAATCGGCCCTCGGCGGCGAGGCGACGCAGAACGGCTGAGCCTCCCCAGCGGCTCCGCACGGCGCCGGGCTCCCGGGTGGGGGCCCGGCGCCGTGCTGTCCGCAGGGCCTCAACTGCGCCTGGTTTCCGTGGCAGGGTGGAGCGGGCAAGCCACAGGGGGCCAACAGAAGAGGGGGACACGTGACCGTCGTCTGGATCAACGGCGCGTTCGGTGCGGGGAAGACCACCACCGCACGGGAGCTGATCGACCTGATCCCGAACAGCACGCTCTTCGACCCCGAGCTGATCGGCGGGGCGCTCGCCCAGCTGCTCCCGGCCAAGCGTCTGGCCGAGGTGAGCGACGTCCAGGATCTGCCGATCTGGCGCCGGCTCGTGATCGACACGGCGGCCGCCCTGCACGCGGAGCTCGGCGGCACCCTGGTGGTGCCCATGACCCTGCTGCGCCAGGAGTACCGCGACGAGATCTTCGGCGGCCTCGCCGCCCGCCGGATCGCCGTACGCCATCTCGCGCTGACCCCGGCCGAAACGATCCTGCGCGAGCGAGCGGCCCACCGGGACAGCCCCCCGGACCTCCCCGGCGGCGAGAACCGCCGGTGGGACCACGACCCCGTCGAGCCCTGGCGCACCGCCCTCGCCGGCTGGCTCGGCGCCGACGCCTACCCCGTCGACAACAGCACCCTCACCCCGCACGAGACGGCCCGGCGCATCGCCGACGCCGTCGCCTGCGGGGCCGCCCCCGCCTGCGCGATCGTGCAGACCGCCGAGCCCACCGCCGAGACGGTCGCCGCGGGGGTGCTCCTCTTCGACGAGCACGACCGGGTGCTGCTGGTCGACCCCACCTACAAGCCCGGCTGGGAGTTCCCCGGCGGTGTCGTCGAACCCGGCGAGGCACCCGCACGCGCGGGCGTGCGCGAGGTCGCCGAGGAGACCGGCATCCACCTGACCGGCGTACCGCGTCTGCTCGTCGTGGACTGGGAGCGGCCCGCACCGCCCGGCTACGGCGGTCTGCGCCTCCTCTTCGACGGCGGCCGCCTCGACCCCGCGGCCTCCGCCCAACTGGTGCTCCCCGGCCCCGAGCTGCGCGCCTGGCGCTTCGTCACCGAGCAGGAGGCCGCCGACCTGCTGCCGCCCGTGCGCTACGAGCGGCTGCGCTGGGCGCTGCGGGCGCGGGAGCGCGGGGCCGCCCTCTACCTGGAGGCCGGCGTGCCCGTGTAGCGGGCCGCGGCCGCGCACAGCACCGCAGAGGCGTCCGCCGTCACCGGGTCCCCGTGCCCGAAACACGCGATCTCCGCGTCCAGCGCGGCCAGTTCCCGCACGGAACGCAGGGTCCGCTCCCGGTCCTGGTTGAACACGCCGAGCATCACCGTGCCGTCCACCGGCGACGCGGCCACCGTGTCCCCGGTGAACAGCACCCCCTGCTCCGGCAGATGCAGCGCGACGCTGCCCTCCGTGTGCCCCGGAACGTGCACGACGCGGGCACCGCCGCCGAAGTCCAGCACCTCCCCGTCCGACAGCTCCACGACGCGCGCCGGGCGCCGCGCCTGGCTCAGCGGCGGCAGATGCCGGGTGGCCTCCGCGTGGATCGGGCGCTCCCAGTCCTCCAGCACGGGCGGCGGACCGGGCCGCTCCCCGCGCACGTACGGCGCGTCCAGGCGATGCACCAGCACGGGGACGTCCCACTCGCCCGCCCCGCCCGCATGGTCCTCGTGGAAATGCGTGAGCACGATCCGGCGTACGGTCCCGAGACGCTCGGCGACGGCGGCGATCCGCTCGCCGGCGCCGACCGGACCGGCGTCGATCAGGGTCAGATCCCGGTCGCCGTCGCGCCAGAGGTATGCCTGGCCGACCGGGAAGCGCAGCAGATGGAGGCGGGGAAACAGCTCGATGACGTCCATGGCAGGAACGTAAGCGCCCCGCGCCGGAGGACGCGGGGCCCTTGGCTGTGAGCAGAGCCCGGCGGCGCCGAGCGGCGGCAGGACCCGGCACCGGCTGCGAGGCGGGCTCGGGCACCGGCTGCCGGCCGCGCTCGGGTACCGGCTGCGGGCCGCGCTCGGGTACCGGCTGCGGGCCGCGCTCGGGTACCGGCTGCGGGCCGCGCTCGGGTACCGGGCTGCCGGCCACGCTCGGTACCCGCTGTCTGCCGCGCACTCGGCACCCGCTGTCAGCCGCGCTCGGCACCCGCTGGGCGCGGAGCCCGGGCGCTCAGCTCGCGGCGTAGTTGCGCAGGAACAGCGCCTCCGCCACCGACAGGCGCTCCAGCTCCTCGGGCGACACGCTCTCGTTCACCGCGTGGATCTGCGCCTCGGGCTCGCTCAGGCCGATGAGGAGGATCTCGGCGCGCGGGTAGAGGGAGGCGAGGGTGTTGCACAGCGGGATGGAGCCGCCCTGACCGGCGTACTGCATCTCCTGGCCCGGATAGGCGACCGCCATCGCGTCGGCCATCGCCTGGTACGCCGGGCTGGAGGTGTCCGCGCGGAACGGCTGGCCCTGACCGATCTGCTCCGACGCCACCCGGGCACCCCACGGCGTGTGCGCCTCCAGGTGCGCCTGGAGCAGCTTGGTCGCCTCGGCCGCGTCCACGCCCGGCGGCACCCGCAGGCTGATCAGCGCGCGGGCGCTCGCCTGCACCGACGGGGTGGCGCCGACGACCGGCGGGCAGTCGATGCCGAGCACGGTGACCGCGGGCCGCGCCCAGATGCGGTCGGCGACCGTGCCGGAACCGATCAGACCGACCCCGTCCAGCACCTTGGCGTCCTTGCGGAACTGCTCCTCGTCGTACGCCAGCCCCTCCCAGCTCGCCTCACCGGTGAGCCCGTCGACCGTGGTGGAGCCGTCCTGCGCCCGCAGCGAGTCCAGTACGCGGATCAGGGCGGCCAGCGCGTCGGGCGCGGCGCCGCCGAACTGACCGGAGTGCAGGTTGCCCTGCAGGGTGTCGACCTGCACCCGCACCAGGGTCATGCCGCGCAGCGTGGAGGTGACCGTCGGCAGACCGACGCGGAAGTTGCCCGCGTCGCCGATGACGATGGTGTCCGCCTCCAGCAGCTCGGGGTGCGCCTCGGCGTACCGCTCGAGACCGCCCGTGCCCATCTCCTCGGAGCCCTCGGCGATGAACTTCACGTGCACCGGCACACCGCCGTTGGCCTTCAGCGCGCGCAGCGCCAGCAGGTGCATGATCACGCCGCCCTTGCAGTCGGCGGCACCGCGCCCGTACCAGCGGCCGTCGCGCTCGGTCAGCTCGAACGGCGGGGTGTCCCAGCCGGCCTCGTCGAGCGGGGGCTGCACATCGTAGTGGGCGTAGAGGAGAACCGTTTTCGCGCCGGCCGGCCCCCGCAGATGGCCGTACACCGACTGGGTGCCGTCCGGGGTGTCCAGCAGCGCGACGTCCTCGAAACCCTCGGCGGTCAGCGCGTCGGCGACCCAGCGGGCCGCGCCCTCGCTCTCGCTCTTCGGGAACTGGTCGAAGTCCGCCACCGACCTGAAGGCCACCAGCTCGGCCAGCTCCGCCTTCGCCCGGGGCATCAGCGAGGCGACGGTCTCGGCGACCGGATTCGACGACATGGGCACGCTCCTCGTGGGTGCGACGTTGAACCAATGGATAGCGCGATCCTCCCACAACGGCCTGCGGCGATCTCCGCCGTAGGATGCGGGGGACAGATGCGGCAGGCGGCTGGACCGGGAGCGGTAGACCATCGTGAGCAGCGAGAACTCTTCGGCGGACGACGAGCGGCGGGTGTGGGACGTCGTCGTGGTGGGCGCGGGACCCGCGGGGGCTTCGGCCGCCTACGCGGCCGCGGTCGCCGGACGGCGCGTCCTGCTGCTGGAGAAGGCCGACCTGCCCCGCTACAAGACATGCGGCGGCGGCATCATCGGCCCCTCGCGGGACGCCCTGCCGCCCGGCTTCGAACTGCCCCTGCGCGACCGGGTGCACGCGGTCACCTTCGCGCACAACGGCCGCTTCAGCCGCACCCGGCGCTCCAAGCACATGCTCTTCGGGCTGATCAACCGCCCCGAGTTCGACCAGCAGCTCGTCGAGCACGCCCAGAAGGCGGGCGCCGAGCTGCGCACGGGCGTCACCGTCTCGCGTGTCGAGCAGCACGGCTCCGCGGTGCCGGACCGGCGCACGGTCGCGGTCGTCCTCCAGGGCGGCGAGACACTGCTCGCGCGGGCCGTGGTCGGCGCCGACGGCAGCGCCAGCCGGATAGGAGCCCATGTCGGCGTCAAGGTCGACCAGGTCGACCTCGGCCTGGAGGCGGAGATCCCGGTGCCGGAGACGGTCGCCGAGGACTGGAAGGGACGGGTGCTGCTCGACTGGGGCCCCATCCCCGGCAGTTACGGCTGGGTGTTCCCCAAGGGCGACACCCTGACGGTGGGGGTGATCTCCGCGCGCGGCGAAGGCGCCGCCACCAAGCGCTACTTGGAGGACTTCATCGGGCGGCTCGGCCTCGCCGGTTTCGAACCGAGCATCTCCTCCGGCCATCTGACCCGCTGCCGCGCCGACGACTCGCCCCTCTCGCGCGGGCGCGTCCTGGTGTGCGGCGACGCGGCGGGGCTGCTGGAGCCCTGGACCCGCGAGGGCATCTCCTTCGCCCTGCGCTCCGGGCGGCTCGCGGGGGAGTGGGCGGTACGGATCGCCGAGGCGCACGACGCCGTGGACACCCGCCGCCAGGCCCTCAACTACGCCTTCGCCGTCAAGGCGGGCCTCGGCGTCGAGATGGCCGTCGGCAAGCGGCTCCTGGCCGCCTTCGAACGCCGCCCCGGCGTCTTCCACGCCGCCCTCACCGGTTTCCGCCCCGCCTGGCGGGCCTTCATGGACATCACCCGCGGAGCCACCTCCCTCGGCGAGATCGTCCGCAACCGCCCCATCGCCCAGCGGATACTGACCACACTGGACCGGCGACCGGCGGAGCAGCCCCCGGCTCCCGCGAACACCCGTGCGGAGGAGCCGGCGGCCACGGGCGCGGACGGGCCCGAGGACGTCACTCCCTGAGCCGAGGACGCCACTCCCTGGCCCGAGCACACCGCTCCCTGACCCGAGCACACCGCTCCCTGGCCCGAGGACTTCACTCCGTGATCTGATCCACGGGACCGGCCGCGGTGCGGATCCGCGTACTTCATGGGGAGTACGTGTGATCACCTCGCCCGGCTGACGCCGCTCGCGGCAGGTGCGGTCTAGCGTGGCGGGCATGGAGGAACAGCGTGCCCTGAGGCCCCCCTGGGCCCTCGTCCGCGGTGCGGGCGACGGCTCGGGGTGGCCGTGGCGCTCGACCCTGCTGCTCACCGTCTTCGTGCAGGTCGGGTCGCATTTCGCGGCGCACGGGCAGGAGGGCGGGCGGGCGGGTCTGGATGCCTTCGCGCGGGTGCTGCTGGTGCTGGCCTGCGGGCAGCTGCTGTGGCGGCTGCGGCGGCCGGTGCCGGTGGTGTTCGGTACGGCGGGAGTGACGGCGCTCTATCTGGGGGCCGGATATCCCTACGGGCCGGTCTTCCTCGCCGTGGCCGTGGCCTGCTTCAGCGCCGTCGTCGCGGGACACCGCCGGGCGGCCTGGGCGGCGGTGGGGCTGCTGTGGGCGGTGCATCTGCTGGTGGCGCACTGGCTGTACCGGTGGCTGCCGCCGTCCGGGGACTCGGCCGCCTCCTGGGGGCAGGAGGCGGTGATCGCCGCCTGGGTGGCCGCGATCGTGGCGCTGGCGGAGCTGGCGCGGGTGCGGCGTGAACAGTGGGAGCGCGAGCGGGCCGAGCGCGCCGAGGCGGCCCGGCGCCGCGCCGACGAGGAGCGGCTGCGGATCGCCCGTGAGCTGCACGACGTCCTGGCCCACAGCATCTCGGTCATCCATGTGCAGGCGGGTGTCGGCCTGGCGCTGCTGGACAGCGACCCGGAGCAGGCCCGCACCGCGCTCACCACCATCAAGTCCGCCAGCAAGGAGGCGCTCGGCGAGGTCCGCCAGGTCCTCGACACCCTGCGCACGCCGGGCGACGCGCCGCGCGCCCCCGCGCCCGGCCTGGACCGACTGCCGGAACTGGTCGAGCAGGCGGCGAGCGCGGGCCTCACCGTGCACCTCGAGGGCGAGGCACCGCGGCTGCCGCCGGGCGCGGACCTCGCCGCGTTCCGGATCGTGCAGGAAGCCCTCACCAACGTCGTACGGCACTCCGGGTCCCGGCACGCGCGCGTGCGGCTCGATCCGGGCGACCGTACGTCGCTACGGCTGTGTATCGACGACGACGGTCCGGCGACCGGCGCCGACGCGGGCGGCGGCGGCAACGGGCTGGCCGGGATGCGGGAGCGGGCGGCCGCGCTGGGTGGCACGATCGAGGCGGGTCCCCGGCCCGACGGCGGTTTCCGGGTGCTCGCGGTACTGCCGCTGCGGGGCGAAGAGGAGGTGGACCGGTGATCCGCGTGCTGCTCGCCGACGACCAGTCACTGGTGCGGGCCGGTTTCCGCGCGCTGCTGGACGCCCAGCCGGACATCGAGGTGGCCGGTGAGGCCGCCGACGGCGAGGAGGCGGTGCGCGCGGTGCGCGAACTGCGCCCGGACGTCGTCATGATGGAC
Organism: Streptomyces sp. enrichment culture; assembly: GCF_964272895.1. Lineage (GTDB taxonomy): Bacteria > Actinomycetota > Actinomycetes > Streptomycetales > Streptomycetaceae > Streptomyces. The sequence goes on along the minus strand of NZ_OZ186832.1, from coordinate 904,272 downwards.
ATCCGCATGCCCGTGCTCGACGGCCTGGCCGCCACCCGGCGGATCACCGGGGACGAGGCGCTGGCGGACGTCAAGGTGGTCATGCTGACCACGTTCGAGCTCGACGAGTACGTCTTCGAGGCGATCCGCTCCGGCGCCTCCGGCTTCCTGGTCAAGGACACCGAACCCGACGAACTCCTGCGCGCGGTGCGGGCGGTGGTCGCCGGGGACGCGCTGCTCTCGCCGGGCGTCACCCGGCGGCTGATCGCCGAGTTCGCCGCCCGTTCCAAGGAGCCCGCGGCCGCCGACGCGCTGACCCGGCTCACCGAGCGGGAGCGGGAGGTGATGGCGCTGGTCGGCATCGGGCTGTCGAACGAGGAGATCGCCCGCCGGCTCGTCGTCAGCCCGCTCACCGCCAAGACGCACGTCAGCCGCACGATGGTGAAGCTGGGCGCGCGCGACCGCGCCCAACTGGTCGTGCTGGCCTACGAGTCGGGGTTGGTGCGGCCGGGCTGGCTGGGCTGATCCTGCCGCCCGAAGCGCAGCAGCACGGAGATCACGCGGGCGGCGAACAGCGCGACGGCGACCGCGGCGCCGGTGCGCAGCAGGGTCGTCTCCGCCAGGTCCGACAGGTCGAAGAACAGGGCCGGCCCGGCCACCGCCCCGAACACCACCGCTGCCGCGAAGGCGGCGCTGAACAGCGCGTATCCGATCTCGACGGTGATCGCGTCCCGGTCGGCCTGCGTCCGTCGTTCCCCGTGCATGGTCATGGTCCCCCATCGTTGGTCGTGATCAAGTCAAACAGGAGGATGCCCGGCGGGGCAAACGGCCCCGCCGGGCATCTGTGGGAGGCGGTGTCCCCCGGTTCAGTCGCGGACCGCAACGCGCTCCGCGTCCGCCTCCTTCACGGTGGACCTGGCGACGACGACCGAGTGCGACCGGCGTCGGCCGCGCAGTCCCGTCAGGGTGATCAGCAGGCCGAGGGCGGCGATCCCGGCGACCACGATCAGGCCGGGCCGGTAGCTGTCGAGGACGGCCTGCGGGGTGGGGTTCTCGGGGGCGCCCGCGGTCACCACGGCCGTGACGACGGCGAGGAAGATGGCGCCGCCGACCTGCACGGAGGTGTTGAGCAGCCCGGAGACCATGCCCTGCTCGTGGTCGTCGACCCCGTTGGTGGCCTGGATGTTGAGCGAGGGGAAGACCAGCGCGCAGGCCGCGCCGATCAGCAGCATGCTCGGCAGGATCGCGACGGCGTACACCGGGTCGAGGTCGACGCCGAGGAACAGCGCGTATCCGACGACCATCAGCGCGAAGCCGACGGCGATCAGCCGCTGGGTGCCGAACCGGTCCACGATGTCGCCGACCTTCGTCGCGGAGATCGCGACCAGGGCGCCGGCCGGCAGGAAGGCCAGCGCGGTGTGGAGGGCCGACCAGCCGAGCAGTTCCTGCATGTACAGGGTGACCAGGAACTGGAAGCCGACGTAGGAGCCGAAGAAGGCCATCGCGCCGAGCTGGGCGCGGATCTGGTTGCCCGAGCGCAGCACGCCCAGCCGGATCAGCGGTCCGGCCGAGCGCCGCTCGACGGCGACGAAGGCGGCCAGCAGGACGGCGACGGCGAGGAAGGACAGCAGGGTGCGGGCCGACGCCCAGCCGACCTCGGGAGCCTGCACGACGGTGAACACCAGCAGCAGCATCGAGGCGGTGCCGAGGACGGCGCCGGGGATGTCGTAGCCGCTGTGGTTCTTCTCGCGTTCGCTGCGCGGCAGCAGCTTCAGACCGGCGACCAGGGCGATCAGGGCGATGGGCGCGGGCAGCAGCATGGTCAGGCGCCAACTGGCCTCGGTGAGCAGGCCGGACAGCACCAGGCCCATGGAGAAGCCGGTGGCCGCGCAGGTGGTGTAGATGGACAGGGCGCGGTTGCGCAGCGGGCCCTCGGGGAACGTCGTGGTGATGATCGACAGGCCGGCGGGGGCGGTGAAGGCCGCGCTCAGGCCCTTGACGAAGCGGCTGGCGATCAGCAGCGGGCCGGAGTCCACGAGCCCGCCGAGCAGTGAGGCGAGCGCGAAGACGCCGAGGGCGACCAGGAAGACCTGGCGCCGGCCGAGCAGGTCGGCGGTGCGGCCGCCGAGGAGCAGCAGGCCGCCGTAGCCGAGGATGTAGCCGCTGACGATCCACTGCAGGGACGAGGTGGACAGGCCCAGGTCGGAGCCGATGGACGGCAGGGCGACGCCGACCATCGACACGTCGAGGGCGTCGAGGAACATCGCGGCGCACAGCACGAGCAGCGTGCCCCACAGCCGGGGCGTCCAGGCAGATGCCGAGGGGGCCGCGGGGGCGGTGAGCGGTGAGGTCATGGCGACGACACTACATGCACATGCATGAGATGCAAATGCATTTAATTCCGATGCAACAAAGTGGATTCTCTGCTACGGTGCGGCCATGTCGGCGAAGAATGGCCAGCAGGCGCTCGTGGACCAGTGGCGCGACATCCTGGCGCTGCACGCCCGCACCCAGTGCGAACTCGACCGCGCGCTGGGGCCGCACGGCCTGTGCGCCAGCGACTTCGAGGTGCTCGACGTACTGGCCGCAGGCGGGGCCTACCGCGTCCAGGAGATCTCCGAGCAGGTGCATCTCAGCCAGAGCGCGCTGTCCCGGCTGATCGCGCGCCTGGAGAAGGACGGCCTCGTCGAGCGCGGCCTGTGCCCGGAGGACCGCCGCGGCGTTCGCGTGGCCCTCACCCGCAAGGGCCGCGCACTGCACGGGACGGTCCTGCCCGCGCAGCGCGCGGTGCTCACCCGGATGCTGGCGGACACGGGCGGGCGAGAAGGCTGTTAGGGCCCGTCGTCCGGATCGGGCCGGGGTCCTAGCCGATCGCCGACCGTTCGCGCCACAGGGCCGCGAGGTCGGGGTCGCCCGTGATGCGGGGGACCGGCAGGCGGTTCCAGAGGGCCAGGTACAACTGGTCGGCCGGACCGGCGAGTTCGGCGTGGGCGGGCTCGTCCGTGCCGGAGGTGGTGACCGGCGGTTCGCTCGTCAGACGGACGTCCCATGCCGCGTCCGGGTCCGAGGCGCGCACTCGCAGCAGGCGCGGCTCGTCGGTGCGGACCCGGCTCTTGGGGCGGGCGTGGAAGCCGCGCAGCAGCTCGTCGATGCCGTCGACCGCGAACTCCCCGGAGACACGGGTGGGTTCGGTGCCGAGGGCGGCCTGGGCGTCGAAGCGGTGCACGGTCGTCTCGTGCGCCTGACGCCGGGTCCAGAACGCCAGTGGTGACGGGTTGGGCGCCGGGTGGAAGGTCCAGCACTCCAGGTCGGCCGGCGCGTCGGCGAGGGTGTCCACCAGCCGGCGGTGGCTGTCCCGGTACCAGGCGATCAGGTCGGCGCCGTCCAGGGCGGGCTCCTCGCCGAGGGGCCGGGGTCCGGCGTGGCGCTCCCGTACGAACGAGGCGGCCCATACGTGCACGGCTCCCGTGTGCCGGAGCAGGTCCCGCACCTGCCAGCCGGGGCAGGTGGGCACCTTCGCGTCGACGCCGGCCCGCTCCGCGGCGTCCGCGAGCAGCCGGCCCTCCGTGTCGAGGGTGGCGAGGTGTGCGGCGGTCTCCATGGAGGGGAGTCTGCCTGATGGAGTGCGCTTCAGGGCAAGGCTTTTCGGATGGTGGACCGCCGGGGTCGGCGGCGGCCTCCTCGCATCCTGCGTCCGTAGCTGCGGCTCGTCGGTGGCGGCCTTCCCGCATCCTGCGTCCGGACAGCTGCGGCTCGTCGGTGGCGGCCTTCCCGCATCCTGCGTCCGGACAGCTGCGGCTCGTCGGTGGCGGCCTTCCGCACCCTCGGTCCGGACAGCTGCGGCTCGTCGGTGGCGGCCTTCCGCATCCTCGGTCCGGACAGCTGCGGCTCGTCGGCGGCGCCTTTCCCGCGGCCCGGGGCCGGTGCCGTACCGCCACGGCCGGTCCGCGGCGGCCTTCCGGTTTCCGGCCTCCGGTCCGAGCGGCCACCTTCCTCGGCGGGCGGGGCGCGGCGACAATGGGTGGCCGGTGTCGGCGGAACCGTCTGGGAGGACCCGGTATGACGTCGCAGCCCGTGCCCCGGCCGGATCCGGGGGAGGGTCGGTCCGGACGGTCACCGGGGCGCCGGTACGGACTCCTCCCCGGCCGCAGGTCGAAGCCGCTCCCCGAGCGCGGGGCGCAGTCCCTTCCCGGCCGCCGGTCCGGCACGCTCCCCGTGCGGTCCGGCGGCGCCGCGGCGCCCGTGCACGACCCCGCCGCGCTCGGGTTCGTCGACCGGCCCGGGCGCGAGTACTGGTGGGGGCTGCTCGGCGAGGGGGTCCGCGACCGGATGGCCGCGCGGGTCGGTCCGGCCGTCGAGTGGTGGGCGTACTGCCGCACCACGGACGGCGAACGCCCCTACGCGGTGGTGCTGGGCGAGCGCGGGCTGGCCGTGAGCACACCGACCGTCAACGACCGGGGCGGACCGGCCCAGTTGCTCACGGTCGTGCCGTTCGTGCCCGCGTCGCTGCGGCACGCGGTGGTCGTGCAGAGACCCACCCGGCGCCCACCGTCCGGTGCCGCCGCGACGGACGACCCCGCGCCGGGGACGGGCGGCGCCGAACCGCCGCTGACGGCCCGTCTGCGCGGCTTCCTCGGCAATCTGCCGGCGGAGGCGCAGTCGCGGCTGCAGTGGCCGTTCGTCAACGGTGACGTCTTCGACTCCGGGGACCACTTCTACTCCGGTGACGAGGACGAGCTGGACGTCTGGTGCTATCTCGCCGGGCGCCGCTGGGTGACCTTCGTGTCGGGGCACGGCTCGGGTCTGTCGGGGCCCGCGCACCGCGCCTCGTGGCGGCTGGTCTGCCGGCAGGCCGAGGTGGCGGTGCGATGAGCAGGGCGGACGAGCCGGACCTCTATGCGGTGCTCGGCGTACCGGCCGACGCGCCGAGGGGCGAGATCGCGCGCGCGTACCGCCGGCAGGCGCTCGTCCACCACCCCGACCGGGGCGGTGACGCGGAGACCTTCCGCCGTCTGCACCGGGCCTACGACACGCTGTCCGACCCGGTGCGGCGCGCCGCGTACGACCGCCGCCGCCAGGCGCCGTCACGGACCGCGCCGCGCCCGGCCCCCACCCCGCCACCGCCGGCCGCCGACCCCTTCACCTGGGAGCCCGGCGCCGGCCCGAGCACCGGCACACGCCCCGGTGAGGACTCCAGGGTGTACGCCGTCTCCTTCCCGGCACAGGATCCCGGCTCCTCGTGGCGGCGGGACGACCGGTTCGCCTGGTGGAGACCCGCGGACGAGTCCCCGCCGCGGCGCCGCCGACGCCGTCGCTGACGCGCCCGGTCACCCGCACCGCGCCGAGCCCCGCTCCTCGGACTCCGGTATCCACAGCTTCTGCCCCGCCACGAGCCCGGTCCTCGTCCCCATGCCGTTGAGCTCCTGCAACTCGGCGACCGTGGTGCCGTACCGGCAGGCGATACCGGACAGCGTGTCGCCGGGGACGACGGCGTGGACGCGGAAGACGGGGAGGAAGAGCGACGGGTGCGGGTGCAGGGTGAGGCTCGGCCAGGGCAGGGGCGGGTCGTAGTCCGGCGTCGGCAGGCCGTAACCGGGCGCCGGGAAGGGGGTCGTGAGGCGCGGCTGCGTCGGGTACGCCGGGAAGGAGCCCACCGGCAGCACCGGCCGGGAGGACTGCGGATACGACGAGAAGTCCGAGCCGATCAGGGCGACGACCCACACCACCCCCGCGCAGATCAGCGTGCCCAGGGTCACCTTGGCGACCCGGCGCTGTCGGCGCAGCTCCTCCATGACCAGCTCCGGCGCACGCCGAGCGGACCGGGCGGCCGCGGTGCGTCCGGCCGGGGCGGCCACGGTACGCAGGGCCAGCGCGACCGGCGCCTCGACCGTCAGGCCGAGCCGCGCCAACTCGCCGCGCAGCGCGCCGACTCGCGCGGCATCGCGGGCGGCCCCGGCGACCAGCGCCTCCAGCCGGCCGTCCGGGTCGCGCGGGCAGTCGAGCACATAGCCGCGGGTCCAGCTCAGCACCCAGCGCGCCCGGCCCGCGCCCGCCAGGGCCTGCCCGGTCAGTGCGTACAGCGCCTCGGCGAGCTGCTCCTCGGGCGCGGGCGCGTCGGTGAGCCTGCGCACCAACTCGTCCTGCCGGCCCTGCTCCAGCAGGTCGAGGACGGTGCCGAGCGTGGGACGCGCGGTGACGCCGATGCCCCGCGCGGCGTCCAGCAGGAGGGCGGCGAGTTCGATCGCGAACGCCTCGGCGGCCAGCTCCGCCCACACGGTCCGGGGCAGCGCGGTCGCCGGGCTCCCGGCCTCGGCGAGCATCCTCCGCTGCACCCGCTCCACCGGCCCCGGACCGGCGAGCAGCGCCCCCTCCTCCGCGACGGTGCCGCGCTCCCCGGCGGGCCGCGCCTCGATCAGTGCCAGCCGCCGGGCCAGCGGCGGATGCGAGTCCAGCGGCGACCGGTCCGCCTCGACCGGGTGCGCGCGCAAGTCCGCCATCCGCTCCCGCACCTCGGGGTCGTCCACCATGGCGGCGAACGCCTCGAACACGTCCTCGGGCACGAACCCCAGCCGCTGCACCGGCCGCAGATAGCGGCTGACGAACCCGGCCCAGGTGATGCCGAGGGCGTGGGTGGCCCGCAGCGCCTGCGCGGTCACCGCCGGACCGACCACGGCCACCGCCCGGGCGTCCGCCTCCAGCTCCTGGTGCCGGCGCACCGCGAGCGAGAGGCGCAGGTACACCCAGGCGTAGCCGCCGATCGCCGCCTGGAACAGCCAGGCGAACCCGGGCAGCGCCCGGTCCGACTGCGCGGTCATCCGCAGCCGGAACAGGGTGGAGTGCAGACAGGCCGCCCCGCGGTGGGTGAGGGCGCCGAACCGGGTGTGCCCGCCCGAGTAGTGGCCGAGCTCGTGGCAGAGCACGGCCCGCAGTTCGCCCGGCCGCAGCCGGTGCAGCAGCGGCACGCCCAGGTACATGGTCCGCTCGCCCACGGCGAAGCCGAGCAGCCGAGCCTCCTCCGACACCGACGCATTGGCCTCCGGGGTGAGGTAGATACGGCTCGGCGGGCGGGTGCGCAGCTCCCCGGCCAGGTCCTCGACCAGCCGCCACAGGCCGGGTGCCTCGGAGCGGCGGACCTGGACCGCGCCGGGCGGATGCTCCTCGGCGCGGCTCACTGTGCCGATCCCGTACAGCAGCGCGAAGGCCGCCGGGATGCTGCCGCCGAGCACCAGCGACCAGCTGCCGGCCCGTGCCGGTGCCTCCAGCATCAGCCACACCATCGCCGCGACGAACACCGTGTCCGCCGCGAGAAGCGCGTACGCCACGACGTAGAAGCCGGCGAGCAGCCCTACGGCGACCAGCCCGCGCAACCACCCGAGGACAGCGGTCACTCGCTCTCCCGCAGCCGGCGGGCCAGCGCGGCCCGCGCCCGTTCGAGCGCCTCCGGATCGGCGGCGAGGCCCGCGCGCAGCCATGCCTCCGTGTCGCGCAGAGCGGCGACGACGGGGTCGGCACCCGCACCGATACGGGCCCGCTCGGGCCGGCCCCCTTCGGTGCGGCTCCCCGCGTCCCGGCCTCCCGCGTCCCGGCCTCCCTCGTTCCGGCCGACCGCGAACCGGTCGACCCCGAACCGGCCCACCTCGAACCGACCCACCTCGAACCGGCCCCCGTCGACCGGGCCCGTGCCGACCGGACCGGCTCCGGCCAGGAACGGGTCGCGACCGCTCGTCTCGTCCGCGGCCATGTCCAGCGCCTCCTTGAGGGTCCGGCGCGCCTTGGAGACGTTCGCGGCGACACCGCCTCGGGTCATCCGCAGCGCCTTGGCGATCTCCTCCTGAGACCAGCCGTGCAGACAGAACAGCACCATGGTGATCCGCTGGCGCGGCGGCAGGGCGGCGAGCAGCCGCAGCACCTCGCGGGCCTCGGCGCTCTGTTCGGGCCCCGCCTGCGGCGGCACCGGCACATCGGGCAGCCGCTCCTGGCCGGTTCTGCGCCTGCGCCGGGCCTTCCACAGCCGCTGGACCGCCACCCGGTACACCCATGCCTCGGGCAGTTCGTACCCGGCGACGCGGTCCCAGGCGCGGTACGCCTCGGCATACGCCTCCTGGGCGGCGTCCTCGGCGTCCTCCCGGCTGCCACCCGCCATGACCAGCTGGGCCAGCAGGCGGTCGTAGGAGCAGGAGAAGAAGGTGTCGAAGTCGCGCGGCCGCACGGCCGGTCCGGCGTTCACCGACGCTCCCCGGCCGGCTCGGCGGCGCCCGCCGAACGCGCGGTCAGCATGTCGCCGTCGGCGCGCGTCACCTCGACCACGCCGCCGGGTCCGGCCGCCCGTACGACCGTCGCCAGGGCATGCGCCCAGGCCCGCTCACGGGTCGGCCGGGTCCACAGCGCGGCGAGCGCGTAGACCAACCGGGCACAGACCAGCACCACGACCACCACCACAGGGTCGACGACCATTTTCAGGGTCCCTTCTGGGGATCACAGCAGTGTCACCCTGATACAGCCGCTGGGGCCCAAGTCGTTTACTCACGGCAGGAGTTGCAGCAGATCTCCAGTGACCGGCGGGTGGTCGTAGCGCCCGTGGGACGCGGGCCGTACATCCCCCGCCGGAGTCCTCCTCGCGCGGCGTCGGACGGATGGCCGTCAAGTTACCGGAGTGGCACTGGAGTTAACGGACCATTGGCCCGAAGGCGGTGTGAGGCGATGGTTCCGGGGTCAATCATCTTGTCATGAACCTGCGGTCCGATGGGCGGGCCGCAGCCTCATGGAGGTGTGGGATGCACCGCAGACTCGCCACCGGCCTCGCCGGTTCTGCTCTCGCCCTGGCCACCGTCGTCGGCACGGCCGGCGCCGCCACCGCCGTTCCCGCCGACAAGCAGCAGGTCCTCTCCAGTTGGACCCAGACGAGCGCCTACAGCTACAACCTCTGGGCCTCCGCCCGCGCCAACCAGTCCGCCTGGTCCGCCTACGGGTTCGACTGGTCCACGGACTACTGCTCCTCCTCGCCCGACAACCCCTTCGGCTTCCCCTTCAGCATGTCCTGCGCCCGCCACGACTTCGGTTACCGCAACTACAAGGCGGCCGGAACGTTCAGCGCCAACAAGTCCCGTCTGGACAGCGCCTTCTACGAGGACCTCAAGCGCGTGTGCAACCGCTACAGCGGCGCCACCAAGTCCGCCTGCGACAGCACCGCCTGGACCTACTACCAGGCGGTGCGCGCGTTCGGCTGACCGTGCCGTGCCCGGGCGCGGCGGCCGCGACCGCCGCCGCGCCGACCGCTACGCAGGGCCGTGCGTGAACCGCCCGCCGAGCAGCGTGGCGTGCACCGGCATCCGGCGCAGGGCGGCCGGACCGGCGTCCAGCGGGTCGGCGTCCACCACCACCAGGTCCGCCGGGTCCCCCGCCCCGACCGACAGCCGCCCGCGGGCCGACGCGGCGAGTGCCGCGCGCACCGGGAGCCGCTGCTCCGGATGCCACGGCGGGCGCTCGTCCGCGGTACGGGCCACCGCCGCCGCGATGCCCAGCCACGGGTCCAGCGGGGCCACCGGCGCGTCCGAGCCGAACTCCAGCCGGGCGCCGGACGCCAGCAGATCGGCGTAGGCGAAGGCGCGGCCGGTGCGCCCGGCCCAGTGCCGGTCGGCCACGTCACGGTCGTCCACGGTGTGCGCGGGCTGCACCCCGGCCGTCACCCCGAGCGCCGCGAACCTCGGCACGTCCTCGGCCGACAGCAGCTGCGCGTGCTCGATCCGGCCCCGGCAGCCGACCTCGGCGAAGGCGTCCAGGGCGAGGGAGTTGGCCCGGTCGCCGATCGCGTGCACGGCCGGTTCGACGCCGTGCGCCCACGCCCGCCGCATCAGCCGCACCAGCTCCTCGTACGCCGTCTCCTGGATGCCGTACGCCTCCGCCGTGCCCTCCAGCCCCGGATACGGGTCGTGGCACAGGGCGGTACGGGTGTTGAGGGAGCCGTCCGTGAACAGCTTCAGCGGGCCGACCCGCACCAGGCCGCCGGTGCCCGGCAGTACGTCACCGGTGCGCAGGCCCCGCGCCACGGCCTCGTCGAGCTGCGCCGGGTACACGGCCGCGTCCACGCGCACCGGGAGCGGGGCCGTCGCCGCGCGCCGGGACCAGTCCGTGACGTTGTCGGCGAAGTGGAAGTCGACGAGGCCCGTGACACCGCGCGCCGCCGCGGCCCGGCACGCCTCGGCCACCCAGCCGTCCAGCACGTCCTCGGGCACCTCCGGCAGCGCGGCCACCGCCGCGAAGCACTCGCCCTCGCGCAGTACGCCGCTCTCGTGCCCGGCCCGTCCGACGAGCGCGAGCCCGGCCGAGTTCAGCCACGCCGCGTGCAGATCGGCGCCGACCAGCGCGACCGGGCGCCCCGGACACGCCGCGTCCAGCAGCGACTTGTGCGGCGCGTCGGGCCACAGCCCGTCCCGGAAGCCGTACCCGATCAGCACCTCGCCGCCGGGCTCCCCGGCCGCATGCCGTCGTACGGCGTCGGCGGCGGCCCGTGCCGAGGACACGCCGGACAGGTCGAGGCGGTGGCGTACGCTCGCCCACTGCGCGGCGTGCACATGGGCGTCCCACAGGCCGGGGAGCAGGGTGCGGCCGTCGAGGTCGAGCACCCGGCCCGTGACGGCAGACGGGTCCGGCTCGCCGATCTCGGCCACCCTCCCGTCCGCGATCCGCACCGACCCCAGCGGGCCGCCCGGCCCCAGCCGCACCCGTGTCAGTGTCAACTCCTCCAGCGGTTCGTCCAGTCGGCGGGGCGGGGCGTCGAGGCTCGTCATCCGGGCTCCAGTCCGTCGTCGGCTTCGTCGTCGGTTTCGTCGTCGGCCTCTTCGTCGGCTCTGTGCCGTCAGCCGAGCGCGCGGTCGAGATCGAACGCGGCGCTGATCAGGGCGAGATGCGTGAACGCCTGCGGGAAGTTGCCCTGCTGCTCACCGGTGTTGCTGATTTCCTCCGCGTACAGTCCGAGATGGTTGGCGTACGTCAGCATCTTCTCGAACGCGAGGCGGGCCTCGTCCAGCCGTCCGGCCCGCACCAGCGCCTCGACGTACCAGAACGAGCAGATGGAGAAGGTGCCCTCGTCGCCGTGCAGTCCGTCGGGGCTGGCCTGGGGGTCGTAGCGGTAGACCAGGGAGTCGGAGACCAGGTCGTCGGTCAGCGCGTCCAGCGTGGACAGCCACTTGGGGTCGGTCGGGGCGATGAACTTGGCCAGCGGCATCATCAGCACGGCCGCGTCCAGCACGTCGCCGTCCTCGTGCTGCACGAACGCGCCGCGGGCCGCGGACCAGCCCCGGCTCATGATCCGCCGGTAGATCGTGTCCCGGACCCCGCGCCAGCGGACCAGATCGGCCGGCAGGCCCCGCCGGTTGGCCATGCGCACGGCCCGCTCGATCGCGACCCAGCACATCAGGCGCGAGTAGAGGAAGTCCTTGCGGCCGCCGCGGGTCTCCCAGATCCCCTCGTCGGGCTGGTCCCAGTGCGCGCAGACCCAGTCGACCAGCGCGCACACATGGTCCCACTGGTCGCTGGAGACGGGCTCGGCCCACTTGTCGTAGAGGTAGACGGAGTCGATCAGCGCGCCGTAGATGTCGAGCTGGAGCTGGCCGGCGGCGGCGTTGCCGACGCGTACGGGGGCGGAGCCGCGATGGCCCTCCAGGTGCGGGAGTTCACGCTCCGTCAGGTCCGTGCGGCCGTCGATGCCGTACATGATCTGCAACGGGCCCGAGGCGCGGCCGTCGCCCGGGGTGATGTGCCGGGTCACGAACCGCATGAACGCGCGCGCCTCACCGGTGAACCCCAGCCGCAGCAGGGCGTAGACGCAGAACGCGGCGTCCCGCACCCATACGTACCGGTAGTCCCAGTTGCGTTCGCCGCCGAGCTGTTCGGGAAGGCTGGTGGTGGCCGCGGCGACGATCGCGCCGGTGGGAGCGTAGGTGAGCAGCTTGAGGGTGAGGGCGCTGCGGTGCACCATCTCGCGCCAGCGGCCCCGGTAGCGGGACTGGGCGAGCCAGTGCCGCCAGTACGCCACCGTGGCGTCGAACTGCCGCCCCGCCTCGGTGCGGGCACAGCCGCGCGGGCGCACCCGCTCGCTGACCTGGTCCAGTGCGAACACCGCCTGCTCGCCCTCGGACAGCTTGAACTCGGCGTGCACATCGGGCCCTTCGGCCTCCAGCGGGACGGTCGCCGTCAGGGCGAGGGAGAGCCGCTCCGACTCGAAGAGCGCCATGTCGTCCAGCAGGCGCACGGTGTGGGGCGCGGTGCCGTACTCGAAGCGGGGCGCCACCCGCACCCGGAACGGCAGCGAGCCCCGCACGCACAGCACACGGCGGATCAGCCGGTGCCGGTCGGCCTCCGGCGGCTCGCCGCCGGTCGGCATGAAGTCCCGCGCGGCTCCCGCGGGCTCGCCGCCGACCGGCATGAAGTCCTGCACCTCGCCGACGCCGTCCTCGGTGAAGAAGCGGGTGATCAGGACGTTGGTGTCGGGGAAGTAGAACTGCTTGGTGCGGGCCGGCCCCACCGCCCCGAGCTCGAAGCGCCCCCCGCGTTCCGCGTCCAGGATCGCCGCGAAGACGCTCGGCGCGTCGAACGCCGGGCAGCAGTACCAGTCGATCGTCCCGTCGGTGCCCACCAGCGCCACGCTGCGCAGATCGCCGATCAGCCCGTGCTCGGAGATCGGCAGATACCGGCACGCCCCGGCCGCCTCGAACCTCGGTGTCCCGGCCATGGAAGCCTCCCTCACCGCGTCTCCCAGCCTAAGGGGGACGGCGGCCGGCCGCCCTCAGACCGTGCGGACCGTGATGCCCGCCTCCTCGAAGCGACGGACCGTTTCCTCGTCCGCGGCCGTGTCGGTGACCAGGGTGTTCACGGACTCTGCGGCACAGATGCGGGCGAAGGCGCGGCGGCCCAGCTTGCTGGAGTCGGCGGCGACCACCACCCGCTCGGCGCGCTCGCACAGCAGCCGGTTGATGGCGGCCTCGGCCTCGTCGTGCGCGGCGGCGCCATGGGCGACGTCGAAGGCGACCACGCCCAGCACGGCCACGTCCAGGGTGATCTGCCCGAGCACACCGTCCGCGAGCGGGCCGATCAGCTCGTACGACTGCGCCCGGGCCACCCCGCCGGTCACCACGATCTTGAACTGGGGCCGCACCGCGAGCTCGTTGGCGATGTTCAGCGCGTTGGTCACCACGGTCAGCGCGGGCGAGCCCGAGCCCAGGTCGCCGCGCACGGCCAGGGCGCGGGCCACCTCGGTGGTGGTCGTGCCGCCGGTCAGGCCCACCGCCTCGCCGGGCGCGATCAGATCCGCCACCGCCCGGGCGATGCGCTGCTTCTCCGAGGCGCGCCGGGCCGTCTTGTAGCGCAGCGGCAGCTCGTACGACACCCCGTGCACCACCGCGCCGCCCCGCGTGCGCACGAGCATCTGCTGCTCGGCGAGCTGGTCGAAGTCGCGCCGGATCGTCGCTGCCGACACCTGAAGTTCGGCGGCGGCCTCCTCGACGTCGAGCCGGCCCCGCTCGACGAGCAGCTCCAGCAGCGTCTTCCAGCGGGCGTCGCGCGACATCCGCACCTCCAGCCGTTTCCTGCGGTCCCCAGCGTTCCCAGCGTCCCCGGCGACCCTAGCGCACCCGCCGCCAGCAGGAACGATGCCAGAATGCTTGAAGATGCTTGAAAGACCGCGCTATCTTGCACGAACAATCACCGCTCGGGAGGGGTACGGCATGACCCATGTCGAGGACGAGCTCAGCAGTCAGCCGGAGTGCTGGACGCGGGCCGCGCAGCAGGCGCCGGAGCACCGCGCGGCGCTGCCCGCGGCCGGGGAGCGGGTCGCGATCGTCGGATGCGGCACCTCGTACTTCATGGCGCAGGCGGCCGCCGCCCTGCGCGAGGGCGCGGGCCAGGGCGAGACGGACGCCTTCGCCGCCTCGGAGTTCCCCCACGGCCGGTCCTACGACCGTGTCGTCGCCCTCACCCGTTCCGGCACCACCACCGAAGTGCTGGAACTCCTGGGCGAGTTGAAGGGGCGCGTGCGCACCAGCGCGATCACCGCCGATCCCCGCACACCGGTCATGGACGCCGCCGACCACCTCGTGGTCCTCGACTACGCCGACGAACGCTCGGTCGTGCAGACCCGGTTCGCCACCACCGCGCTCACCCTGCTGCGCGCCCACACCGGCCTGCACCCCGAGTCGGCCGTCGCCGACGCCCGAACCGCCCTCGCCGAGCCGCTGCCCGCGGGGCTCGTCGAGCGCACCCAGTTCACCTTCCTGGGCCGTGGCTGGACCGTCGGCCTGGCCAACGAGGCCGCCCTGAAGATGCGCGAGGCGTCCCTCGCCTGGGCCGAGGCATACCCGGCGATGGAGTACCGCCACGGGCCGATCAGCGTCACCGGACCCACCACGGCGACCTGGATGTTCGGCGAGGCACCGGAGGGCCTGGCCGACCAGGTCCGTGCGACCGGCGGCCGCTGGCTGGCCGGCTCCCTCGACCCGCTCGCTGAACTCGTGCGCGCCCAGCGCCTCGCCGTCGCCGTCGCCACGGCCCGCGGCCTGGACCCGGACAACCCGCGCCATCTGACGCGCTCGGTGATCCTCACGCCCTGACCCCGCCCGGCAGCCCGCACCCCAGGGAGCGCCCCGTGCCCCTCGCCACCACCGGCGAGCTCGTCGCCCGCGCCGCAGCGGACCGGCGTGCCGTCGCCGCCTTCAACGTCGTCACCCTGGAGCACATCGAGGCCGTCATCGGCGGCGCCGAACACGTCGGCACCCCGGTCGTGCTCCAAGTCAGCGAGAACGCCGTGAAGTTCCGCTACGGCCGACTGCTGCCGCTGGCCCGCGCGGCCGTCGCCGCCGCCGAGAGGGCCGCCGTACCGGTCGCCCTGCATCTGGACCATGTGCAGAGCGACGCCCTGCTGCGGCAGGCCCCCGACGCCGGCTTCAGCTCCGTCATGTACGACGCCTCCCGGCTGCCGTACGCCGAGAACCTCGCCGCGACCCGGGCCGCCGCCGACTGGGCGCACGCCCAAGGTCTGTGGATCGAGGCCGAGTTGGGCGAGGTGGGCGGCAAGGCGGGACGGCCCCCGCTGGACGCCCACGCGCCGGGCGCCCGGACCGACCCCACTCAGGCCCGGGCGTTCGTCGCGGACTCCGGCGTGGACGCGCTCGCCGTCGCCATCGGCAGCGTCCACGCCATGACCACCCGTACCGCCGCCCTCGACCACGCCCTGCTCAAACGCCTGTCGTCCGCGCTGGACGTGCCGCTCGTCCTGCACGGCTCCTCCGGCGTCCCCGACGCCGAACTGACCGCGGCGGTCACCGGCGGCATCACCAAGGTCAACATCGGCACCGCGCTGAACATCGCGATGACCGGCGCCATCCGGGAGTATCTCGCCGCGCACCCCGAGGCCGTCGACTCCCGCACCTATCTGAGTGTGGGCCGCGAGGCGATGACGACGGCCGTGGCGGACCTCGTACGACTGCTCGGCGGCGCCCCGGCCCCTGCCTGACCGCCTACGGCCCCGCCGCCTGACCGCCTGACCGCCTGACCGCCTGACCGCCTGCCGTTCGACCGACTGACGACTGACGACTGCCGTTTGACCGTTCGGCCGACTGGCCGCCCGCGGCCTACCGCTTGACCGCCTTCAGCACCACGAACTTCGGGTCGCTGGCGACCAGCCGGCTGTTGCCGAACACCCGGCGCAGCTTCACGTGGTAGCCCAGGTGCCGGTTGCCGATCACCCACAGCTCACCGCCCGGCCGCAGCACCCGCCGCGCGCCGGTGAACATCCGCCACGCCGTGGCGTCGGTCGTCGCCTGGTGCGAGTGGAAGGGAGGGTTGTTCAGCACCAGGTCCACACTGTCCGCGGCCACCCCGGCCAGCCCGTCCCCGACCCGGAACTCGGCATGCCCCGGCACGCCGTTCGCCCGGTACGTGGCCTCCGCCGACGCCACCGCCTGGAACGACTCGTCGGTGAACAGCACCTCCGCCTCGGGATTGGCCAGCGCCACCGCCGTACCCACCACGCCGTTGCCGCAGCCCAGGTCCACCACCCGGTGCGCGCCGCGGGTGGCGGGCAGGTGGCCGAGGAAGAAGCGGGTGCCGATGTCGAGCCGGTCGGCGCAGAAGACGCCCGCGTGGTTGACGACCGTACGGCCGGAGACCGGGCCGATGCCGTCGGGGAGCTGGTAGCGGTACGGCCAGGGGTTGGCGGGCCGCTCCAGCGACATGTCCGGCGTGCAGAAGATCAGCCGCGCCTTCTTCTCGGCGAGCGAGGTCCGGGTCGGGCCGAGGATCCGCTCGAACAGCTCCAGCGTCGAGGTGTGGATCTCCTTGACCATGCCGGTGCCGACGACCACCGTGCCCTCGTGCACCGCGGGCGCCAGCCGCAGCAGTTGGTCCTCCAGCAGCGCCAGGCTCTTGGGCACCCGCACCAGCAGCACGTCGATGCGCGGCGGCGGGGTGTCCTGGGTGGTCAGCAGCTGGACGGTGCCCGGTGCGACACCGGCCCGCGCCAGGTTCGCCCGGCTCGCCTCCTGGCCCAGGTAGGAGTCGGTGATCTGCACCGGCCGGTGCGCCGCCAGCGCCGTCACCAGCGCGCCCCACCGGTCGCCGAGCACCACGACCGTGCCGGACAGGTCGACGCCCGTGTCGGCGAGGTGCCGCAGCAGGTACTCGTCGGAGGCGTCCCACGCGCGCAGCCGGTCGCGCGGGTCCTCGGGGTGGCGGGCCAGCTCCAGCTCGCCCCACGGAGTCGTCATACGGTCGTTCATCGTGCGTCCAGGCTAGCGGAGCCGCAGCTCAGCGCGGGTGGGGGAGGGCGGGCGCAGGGGCGGTGGGCTGTGTGCGCGGGGTGCGCGGGGGTGGCGCCGGGCGCGCGTGACGCGGGACGCCGCACGCCGCTCCGCCGGGGTGCCGCCGTATGCCGTTGCGCTCGGTGGCTTCCCGCGTGCGCCGTTCCGCCCCGTGGCTTCCCGCCGCAGGCGTCCGCGGGACGTCATGGGCTGGGCCCGCCCACGCGGCGGAGCGGCGGGATCAGGCGGCCGCCGCCCCATGCGGATCATGGGAGACTCGCCCTCATGAGCGGCAAGGCGGAACCCCGGCCGACGGGGGAAGGGACCACCTCAAGGACGCGGTTGGACCGGGGGCGCGGTGCGCTCGGGCCCGCGTTGGAGCTCGTGCACACCGGCCGCGCGCCCACCCGCGCCGTGCTCACCGCGGAACTGGGCGTCACCCGCGCCACGGCCGGCGCGGTCGCCGCGGAGCTGGAGGCGCTGGGGCTGATCCGGGTCGACGCCCGGCCCGGCGCGGGCGCGGGCGGCGCGCAGGGGCGCCCCTCGCACCGGCTGGAGGTGGCGGAGGACGGGCCGGTGGCGCTCGCCGCCCAGGTGCACTCCGACGGGTTCCGGGCGGCGCTGGTCGGTCTCGGCGGGCGGATCGTCGCGACCGCGCCGGGCTGCGAGGTCGTCGACGCCGATCCGGCGAAGGTGCTCGGCTCGGTCGTCGACGCGGGCGCCCGGCTGCTGCGGGAGACCGGGCGGCGCTGTGTGGGCGCCGGGCTCGCGGTGCCGTCGGCGGTCGCCGAGCCGGAAGGGCTCGCCCTCAACCCGCTGCACCTGGCCTGGCCCGCGGGCGCCCCGGTGCGGGAGATCTTCGCCGAATGCGTGCGCGCGGCCGGCATCGCGGGGCCCGCCTTCGCGGCCAACGATGTCAATCTCGCCGCCCTCGCCGAGCACCGGCACGGGGCCGGGCGCGGCGCCCGTGACCTGCTGTGCGTGGCCACCGGGCACCGCGGCGTCGGCGGCGCGCTGGTGCTGGACGGCCGGCTGCACACCGGCAGCGGCGGGCTGGCCCTGGAGGTCGGCCATCTCACCGTCAACCCCGAGGGCCGCCCCTGCCACTGCGGCGGCCGCGGCTGCCTGGACGTGGAGGCCGACCCGCTGGCCCTGCTCACCACCGCCGGGCGCACCCCCGGCCCCGAGGGGTCCCTGCTCCAGCAGGCGGGCGACCTGCTCCGCCAGGAGTACGCCGACCCGGCCGTGCGCACCGCCGCGGAGGCCCTCATCGACCGCCTCGGGCTGGGGCTGGCCGGGTTGGTGAACATCCTCAACCCGGACCGGATCATCCTCGGTGGCCTGCACCGCACCCTGCTGGAGGCCGACCCCGAACGGCTCCGTGCCGTCGTCGCCGACCGCAGCCTGTGGGGCCGCAGCGGCGGGGTGCCCATCCTCGCCTGCTCCCTGGACCACAACAGCCTGGTCGGCGCGGCGGAGCTGGCCTGGCAGCCGGTCCTGGACGACCCGCTGGGGGCCCTGACGGGCGGCTGACCGGGGGATCCTGCGGCGCACCGGGTGCGTCCGGCGACGCCGCGGTCCCGACGGCTCCTACAGTGCCGAACCCCCGTCGATCACCAGGTCCGTCCCCACCACCGACCCGGCCGCGTCGGACGCCAGATACAGCACCGCCGCGGCGACCTCCTCGGTCGTGGAGACGCGGCCCACCGGCGACTGGTCCTTCATCCGCAGGGCGCGGTCCGCCTCGGTCTCCCCGGGGAAGAGGGACATCGTGGTGTCGGAGGCGCCGGGGCTGACGGTGTTGATGCGCACGCCGTCGGCTATGTACTCCAGCGCCGCTCCCCGGGTCAGCGAGGTCACCGCCGCCTTGCTCGCGGCGTACGCGGTGATGCCCGGCACCTGCATGTGCCGCCCCAGGTTGGAGGAGATGTTGACGATCGCACCGCCCCGCTCCTGGGACCGCATCTGCGTCACCTCGGCCCGCAGGGCGAGGAACACGCCGGTGACGTTGATGTCGAACAGCTCCTGCCAGTCCTCCTGCGGCATGTCGGTGAGCGGCCCGCCCCGGAAGACGCCGGCGTTGTTGACGGCCACGTCGAGCGAGCCGAACTCCTCGGCCACGCCCCGCACGAGCGCCTCCACATCGGCCGCCCGCGACACGTCCGCGACCCGGGCCACGGCCGTACCCCCGGCCTTCTCCACCAGGGCGACGGTCTCCTCCAGCGCCTCGATCCGGCGCCCGGCCGCCACGACGCGGGCCCCCTCGGCGGCGAAGGCGAGGGCGATGGCCCGTCCGATGCCGGAACCGGCACCCGTGACGAGGACGGTACGGTCGGTGAAACGGTGTGCTGACATGAGATCAACTTCCTTTCGTTAAAGGGAAATCCAGGGGATCCGGAGGGATCAGGGACTCAAGGACTCAAGGACTCAAGGACTCAAGGGCCTGCTCAGCGCGTACGCGGCGCACAGGAACACGACGGCCGCCGCGGCCAGGCTCGCCCGGTCGCCGCCGACGGCCAGCACGGCGGCGAAGACGACGGTCGGTCCCGTCTCCATCGCCGTGTTGTGGACGCTCCCGGCGAGCCCGGCCCGCTCGGCCGGCACCCCGTCGGTGGCCAGTACGGCCGATCCGGCGAAGGCCGCGGCAGCGCCGGCCGGCAGCAGCACGAACCCGGGCAGCACCCCCAGGGCGTAGGGGACATCGGGGTTCAGCCCGAACAGCGCCAGCGCCGCGAGCCCGGCGGCGGCCGTGCCCAGCCCGGCGCCGGTGACGGCGGCCGGGCCGGAACGTCCGACCAGCCGTCCGGCCAGGCGTCCGGAGACGAGCAGCGACAGCGCGAACGGCACGAAGGCGGCGGAGGTCCGCAGCGCCGACCAGCCGCGTGCGTCCTGGAGGTGGAGCGAGAACAGCACGAACACCGTGCTGGTCCCGGCCGCGGTCAGCGCGGTGGCGGCCAGCCCCAGCGCCCGTCCCCGGTCGCGCAGGAACCCCGGCGGCAGCAGCGGGTCGCGCGTCCGCCGCTCGACCAGCGGGAAGGCGGCGAGCAGCAGGGCACCGACGGCCAGCGGCACCAGCACCCGGTCCGACGTCCACGGCCAGGCGTCGGTGAGGACGAGACCGTAGGCGGCGGCCGCGATCCCGGCCGTGGCCAGCAGCGCACCGGGTACGTCGAGCGCGGCGCGGCGGGCCGGACGGGGGAGCGCGGCGGGCAGGATCCGGGGAGCGAGCAGCAGCGCGGCACCCGCGGCGACCGGTGGCAGGGCCAGCGCCCAGCGCCAGGACAGCAGCGCCGACACCACCCCCGACAGCAGGTTCCCGGCCGTCGCGCCGAGCACCGACAGCCCGCCCCAGGTCGCCATGGCCCGCCGGTACGCGGCCGGTTCGGCGAACAGCGTCCGCAGCACGGCCGTCGCGGCCGGCGCGGTCAGGGCAGCCCCGGCGCCCTGGGCGAACCGGGCCCCGAGCAGGGCGCCGTAGCCGGGGGCGAGGGGCGCGGCGAGGGACGCGGCCGTGAAGAGCGCGAGCCCGGCGAGCAGGGTGGGCCGCCCGCCGAAGCGGTCCGCGAGCCGTCCGCCGAACAGCAGCAGCCCGGCGAAGGTGAGCCCGTAGGCCGCGCTCAGCAGCACCAGATCCTCGCGCCGCAGCCCGAACCGGGCCCCGATCTCCGGCAGCGGTACGGCGATCGCGGCCAGCGTGAAGATCAGCGTCACCTGCACCGCGCCGAGCAGCGCGAACGCGCCCCGCGCCGTGGGTCTGGTCGCCGTGACGCCGGCGGTCGCGGTCATGAGTCCCCCGTTTCTTGACCGATCGGTTCAGTATGTGGGCGTGCGAAACCCCGGCAGCTGTCGCCGGGGTGCCGCGCGGCTCAGTCCAGCAGCCGCAGCGCCTGCTCCGCCGCGTCCCGCACGCGGGCCGGGTCCGTGGATGCCTTGCCGACCACCCGCACGCCCTGGAGCAGTACCAGCAGCATCCGTGCGAGCGCCTGCGGATCGCGCTCCTCGGGCAACTCGCCCTGTTGCTGGGCGCGTACGAGGGCGGAGT
This sequence comes from Streptomyces sp. enrichment culture, assembly GCF_964272895.1. Taxonomy (GTDB): domain Bacteria; phylum Actinomycetota; class Actinomycetes; order Streptomycetales; family Streptomycetaceae; genus Streptomyces. The sequence goes on along the minus strand of NZ_OZ186832.1, from coordinate 883,461 downwards.
GCAGCAAGGTCTCCAGATACTCCCAGTTGCGCTCCACGCGGCGCGCCACCGCGCTGTCGTGCGGGGCGAGTTCGGCGGCCGTGTTGGTGACGAAACAGCCGCTCTCCCGGCGTCCGTCGGCCGCGGCCTCCGCCGCGAACCGGCGCACCACCGTGCGGACGGCGGGCAGTGCCGGGCCGGGCTGGGACAACTCCCGCAGCAGCGACGGATCCTGCAGCTCGCCGTAGCGGTCCAGCGCCTTCAGATACAGGTCGCGCTTGTTGCCGAACGTCGCGTAGAGGCTGGCGCGCCCGATCCCGAGGTGCTCGACGAGATCGGCCATCGAGGTGGCCTCGTAACCGCGCCGCCAGAACAGCTCCAGCGCGGATCGAAGCGCGGCATCGGGGTCGAACTCCTTGGTGCGGGCCATGGGTTGAACCCTAGGCTATTCAAGAACGATCGGTCAACTATGTGGGTGCGGAGGCACAGTCGCCCCGAACTCGGCTGGTCGTCGGCGAGTCGGACCGGCGCCCGAGCGCACCCGACGGCCTCGGCCTCCGGCCCCGAACCGTCAGCCGCACACCGCCCGCCGGGGCCTCGCCACCAGCTCCCCGCCGCAGTTGGGACACACCCCCGCCATCGCCTCGGCGCACGGCACACAGAACGTGCACTCGTAGGAACAGATGCGGGCCGGCGCGTCGGAGGGCAGCTCCGCCGTCGTGCAGCGCTCGCAGCGGTCGCGCATCTCCAGGGCCATGACCGTCTCCTCGTCTCTCGGTGACCCTCATCGTCCGCGCGCGGGACGCCCCCGTCAGCGGGCCGCAGGGACAGAGATCGTCAGGATCGGGCCACCGTCGCGGCCCGCGGCGGCCGGCGTACTCCCCACGGCGTATCCGCACTGTCCCCGGCCGTACGACGACCCGGACCCCTGCGCGGCGCGAGTCTCAGGACATCACTCGACGACCTCGCCGCAGGAGATGAACCGACATGCAGACACTCGCGCACTGGAACGGCGGCCCCGGGCCGTGGATCCTGCTCTTCCCCGTCATCTGGGCGGCCGTCGTGGTCGCGGCCGTCGCCGTGCTGCGCCGCACCGTCTGGCGCGACCGCCACGCCCCGTGGCGCCCCGCCGAGGACCGCCGGCCCTCGGCAGACTCGCCCCTCGCGGTGCTCGGCCGCCGGTTCGCCTCCGGCGAGATCGACGAGGACGAGTACGGGCGCCGGCTGTCCGTGCTGGACGAGCGGTTCGGCCGGACCGAGGGCGGTGCGGCATGACGGTCACCACCCAACTGCGCACCGCCGCACGGGTCGTCGACGCCGTGAAGGTCTACGGCCGAGGCGACACCGAGGTCAGGGCCCTGGACGGGGTGAGCGTCGGCTTCCCGGCCGGCCGCTTCACCGCGATCATGGGGCCCTCCGGCTCCGGCAAGTCCACCCTGATGCACTGCGCGGCCGGACTGGACACCCTCACCTCGGGCACCGCCTTCATCGGCGGCACCGACCTGGGCACACTGGACGACCGCCGCCTCACCCTGCTGCGCCGCGACCGCGTCGGCTTCGTCTTCCAGGCATTCAACCTGGTGCCGACGCTCAGCGTCGCGGAGAACATCACCCTCCCGCTGGACCTGGCGGGCCGCGCCGGCGACCAGGAGTGGATCGACGCCCTGATCGACGTCGTCGGCCTGCGCGACCGGCTGCGCCACCGCCCCGCCGAACTCTCCGGCGGCCAGCAGCAGCGCGTCGCCGTCGCCCGCGCCTTCGCCGGCCGCCCCGACGTGGTCTTCGCCGACGAACCCACCGGCAACCTCGACTCCCGCTCCGGCGAGGAGGTGCTGGGGCTGCTCGGCCGCGCGGTGCGCGACATGGACCGCACGGTCGTCATGGTCACCCACGACCCGGTGGCCGCCGCCCACGCCGACGAGGTGCTCTTCCTGGCCGACGGACGCCTGGTGGACCGTATGCACGCCCCGACCGCCGACAAGGTCCTGGACCGCATGAAAGCCTTCGAGGTGCCCTCATGAACGCCACCCTGCGCCTGGGCGCATCGTCCCTGCGGGCCCGCAGACGCCGCTTCGCGGGTACGTTCCTCGCCGTCCTCCTCGGCGTCTCCTTCCTGGCCGGGACGCTGGTCATGGGCGACACGCTGCGCGCCAGTTTCGACTCCCTGTTCGGCAACGCGACCGCGGGCACCGACGCCGTCGTGCGCAGCGCCGACGCGATCACCACGCCGGGGGAGAGCCAGGGCGTGCGCGAACCCGTCCCGGCCGCCCTCGCCGACCGGATCGAGGACGTGCCCGGCGTCGCCGCCGCCGCGCCCGACATCCAGGGCGCCGGCCAGCTGGTCGGCGAGGACGGCGACCCGATCGGCGGCCAGGGCCCGCCCACCCTCGCCGGGAACTGGATCACCGACCCCGAGCTCAACCCGTACCGCCTCGCCGAGGGCCGTACGCCCGAACGCTCCGGCGAGGTCGTCGTCAACCGGGGCGCCGCCGACAAGGGCGGCCTGGAACTCGGCGACACCACCACCCTGCGCACCCCGGACCCGGTGCGGGTCACCGTCGTGGGCCTGGCGACCTTCGGCGGCGAGGACGGCATGGCCCAGGTGACCTTCACCGGCATGACCCGCGCGGACGCCGAGAAGTACCTCACCGCACGGCCCGGCGAGGCCGCCTCGATCGTGGTGCGGGCGGAGCCCGGCGTCGGCCAGGAGGAGCTGGTCGAGCGGCTGGCGCCGGTCCTGCCGAAGGGCGTCGAGGCCATCACCGGTCAGGAGTCGGCCGCGGAGAACACCGACATGATCTCCAGCCAGTTCCTGACCCTGTTCACCACCTTCCTGCTGGTCTTCTCCGGCGTCGCCCTGCTGGTCGCGACCTTCTCGATCCACAACACCTTCGCCATCGTGGTCGCCCAGCGCACCCGCGAGAACGCCCTGCTGCGGGCGCTCGGCGCCTCCCGCCGCCAGGTCACCGCCACCACCCTGGCCGAGGCGGCCGTCGTCGCCGTGACCGCCTCCGCCGCCGGACTCGCGGGCGGCATCGGCATCGCGGCCGGACTCCAGGCGCTGTTCCCGGCGATCGGCTTCCCCTTCCCCGAGGGCGATCTGGTGGTCCGGGCCCCGTCGATGGCGCTGCCGCTCGCCGTGGGTGTCGTGGTCTGCCTGGCCTCCGCCCTGCTGCCCGCCGTACGCGCCGGACGCACCGCGCCCCTGGCCGCCCTGCGCGAGAGTGCGACCGACGCCTCCGCGGCCTCCCGCCCGCGCGCCGTCGCCGGCGTGTGCCTGCTCGCCCTCGGGCTCACCCTGTCGCTCGCCGGCGTCCTGGCCGCCCCGTCCCTGTGGCTGGCCGGCGGCGGAGCGGCGCTCGCCCTCGCCGCGTTCGTGGTCCTCGGCCCGGTCGCCGCCGGTTCGGCCGTACGGGTCCTCGGCGGCCCGCTCGACCGGCTGCGCGGCGTCACCGGCTCCCTCGCCCGGCGCAACGCCCTGCGCAGCCCCAAGCGGACGGCGGCCACCGCCGGCGCGCTGATGATCGGGGTGGCCGTGGTGACCCTGTTCACGGTGTTCGGGGCCTCGCTGAAGGCGACCATGGACCAGACCGTCTCCCGGTCCTTCGCGGGCGACGTCGCCGTGAGCACCCCCGCGTTCGGCGGGGGCGGCAGCGGTCTGAGCCCGCGGCTCGCCGACGCGGTCGCCGCGCTGCCCGAGGTGGACACCGCCGTCGGCCTCGGCCGGGGCGTCGCCGAGGTCGAGGGCGAGGGCCGGGCCCTGACCGTCACCGACCCGGTCGCGCTGGCCCGCACCTTCGACCTGGGCCGGGTCCGGGGCTCGCTCGACGACCTCGGCACGGACGGCATCGCCGTCACCGAGAAGGAAGCGGACCGCCGGCACCTGGCAGTGGGGGACACCGCCCGGCTGACCTTCACCGACGGCGAACGGCAGCCCTTCACCGTCCGCGCCGTCTACGAGCAGTCCGAACTCGCCGGGGACTACGTCATCACCCGCGCCGCCTGGGCCCCGCACCGCACCCAGGACGCCGACACCCTGGTCGCCGTCTCCTTCGCGGACGGAGTGGACCCGGCCACCGGCACGGCGGCCGTCGAACGGGTCGCCGACCGCTTCGGCAACCCCGAGGTGCAGACCCGCCAGGAGTACGCCGAGTCCTCGGCCGGCGGCATCGACATGATGCTCACCCTCGTCTACGCCCTGCTCGCCCTCGCCGTCCTCATCGCCCTGCTCGGCATCGCCAACACCCTGACCCTGGCGATCCACGAACGCACCCGCGAACTCGGACTCCTGCGCGCCGTCGGCCAGACCCGCCCCCAGCTGCGCGCCATGGTCCGCTGGGAGTCCGTCCTGGTCGCCGCCTTCGGCACCCTGGGCGGCCTCACCCTCGGCGCCTTCCTCGGCTGGATCCTGGTGAGGGCTTCGGACGCGTCGAGCGACAGCGAGTTCGTCTTCGCGCTGCCACCGCTCCAGCTGGGCGTGATGGTGCTGGTGGGTCTGGCGGCCGGAGCCCTGGCGGGCCTACGCCCGGCCAGGCGAGCGGCCCGCATGGATGTACTAGGGGCCATAGCAACCCCCTAGGGCGGCGCGGGACTGTGTCGACATACGGCTCCGCCGCGCGGGCGCGACAAGCCACGACGCACCCGCGGACGAAGGACGGCCTTCCGCGGCAGCCACCCCACCGCCCACCCCGCGGAGCGCTTCTCACCGCCCGGTCAGCCGACAACGGCCGACCGGGCGGGAGCATGGTCGACGGCAACCGGCTCGACCTCGGCGAACCGCCGCACCGGCTGCGGTCTGCGCACCGGCGTCTGCGGCCGCGAGGCCACCGCGGGCGTGGGCAGGCTGAACCACACCACCTTGCCGTTCTCACCGTCCGCCCGGACCCCCCAGCTCTCGCTGACCGCCGCCACCATCGCGAGCCCGCGCCCGCAGGTGGCCAGCGGATCGGCGTCCGACACCTCGGGCAGCCGGGGATCGTGGTCACGCACCGAGACCGTCAGCCGGTCGAGCATCAGCTCGATCTCCACGGTGCACGTCTTGTCGGGCTGGGCATGGCGGTGGACGTTGGACAACAGCTCGGTCACACCGAGCGTCGCCCGGTCTATCAAGGGATCGAGATGCCAGTAGCGCAACTGCGCAGAAAGGATTCTGCGGACCTGGCCGATCCGCGACGGCAGAGCTTGCAGCTCCACCGTGCAGTGTCTGCTTGGGTGACTGATCACGGCTGCGACTCCCCGACGTTGAGGTCCGGAAGAACACGGAGTACGGATCCAGCAGGAGTCCTGGAAGGAGACGGCCGCCTGCTGTCGTGCCCGGCGGGCTGGTTCGCAGCGTTGTCGCCGGTAAACCCAGAGTGACGTGAAATCAGAGTGACGCAAGGGACGCGGCCCCGCAACTCGCCGTATCTCAGCCGTTACGCCCCGCAGCGCGCCGCACCGCGTCCAGGAACCGGCGCGCCGCCGGCGGCCCCGACTCGCCCGGAGCCGGATCGTGCTCGCCCAGCGTCAGCACGTACCGCTTGCCGCCGAGGTCCGCCACGGCGCGGTCCTCGGACCCGAACCAGGGCCGCGACGCCCGCACCGCCTGCAGCGGCGCGCTGTCGATCGTGCCGCCGTAACTGGTGAGCAGCTCCAGCCTGCCGTCGCTGATCCGGACCTGCCCGGCCCGGGTGAGGGACCGCAGCCCCTTGCCGATGCGCACACCCGTCGCCGTGAACTCCGGCTCCGCCATAGCGCCCTGCCCCCTTGTCGTGCCCGGCCCTTCGTCGTCCCTGGCCCGCGGGTACCCCGCGCCGTGCAGTCTGCCTCCACGCGGCGCGGCGCACCAGTACGCGCGTCGTGGCACGCGCCCGGCGCGGAAGCACTCGGCCGTATGCGCCCCATGCCCTTCGCACACCCGTGCCCCAGCCCGTCTTTGGGGCGCCCAAAGATGCGTTTATGCAGGTGGGAAGCGGTCCCGAAGCTGCTTATGATCGGAGCGACGGCCCGCGCGATCCGCGGTCCGCGGGCAGCGTGAGGAGCGACGCCGTGAGCACCATCCAGCAGCATCCGACCGGTGTGACCCTCGATGTCGACCGCACCGACGCGAGCTACCGGGACTGGCTGAAAGAAGCCGTCCGCAAGGTGCAGGCCGACGCCAACCGATCGGCCGACACCCATCTGCTGCGCTTCCCGCTGCCGGAGAAGTGGGGCATCGACCTCTACCTCAAGGACGAGTCCACCCACCCGACCGGCAGCCTCAAGCACCGGCTCGCCCGCTCGCTGTTCCTCTACGGCCTGTGCAACGGCTGGATCCGCCCGGACCGCCCGGTGATCGAGGCGTCCAGCGGCTCGACGGCCGTCTCGGAGGCGTACTTCGCCAAGCTGATCGGCGTGCCCTTCATCGCGGTCATGCCGCGCACGACCAGCGCCGAGAAGATCCGCCTGATCGAGTTCCACGGCGGCCGGTGCCACTTCGTGGACGACCCGCGCACCATGTACGAGGCATCCGCCCGCCTCGCGGCGGAGACCGGCGGCCACTACATGGACCAGTTCACCTACGCCGAGCGGGCCACCGACTGGCGCGGCAACAACAACATCGCCGAGTCGATCTTCCGCCAGCTGGAGCTGGAGCGGTTCCCCGAGCCGGCCTGGATCGTCGCCACGGCCGGCACCGGCGGCACCTCCGCGACCATCGCCCGCTACGTCCACTACATGCAGCACGACACCCGCATCTGTGTCGCCGACCCGGAGAACTCCTGCTTCTTCGAGGGCTGGACCACCGGCGACGACGACGTCACCTGCGACTGCGGCTCGCGCATCGAGGGCATCGGCCGGCCGCGCATGGAGCCGAGCTTCGTGCCCGGCGCGATCGACCGCATGATGAAGGTCCCCGACGCGGCCAGCGTCGCCGCCGTCCGCGCACTGGAGCGAGCCATCGGCCGCAAGGCGGGCGGCTCCACCGGCACCGGGCTGTGGAGCGCGCTGAAGATCGTCGCCGAGATGGTCGCCGAGGGGCGCACGGGCAGTGTCGTCACCCTGCTGTGCGACCCGGGCGACCGCTACCTCGACAAGTACTACTCCGACGAGTGGCTCGCCGCGCAGGGCCTGGACATCGCCCCCTACGCCGCCGCCATCGACACCCTCCTGGAGACCGGCGTCTGGCCGGACTGAGGCACGCTCAGCGGGCCAGCCGCCGGTCCAGCGCCGTCATCGCGTCCCGGAAGGCGCGGTCCAGGCCCGGACGCGCCAGCCGCAGCGCGAAGCGGAAGGGCGCGGTGCCGTCGGCGGCGAACGTCCAGCACACACGGGTGCCGGAGGCGGCCGGCGCCAGCCGCCACTCCTCGACCAGGGCGCGTGCGCCGGGCGCGTTGGTGACGTCCACGCGATAGGCGTAGACCTCGGGCTCCTTGGCCACGAGGATCGTCTCCCGGAACCGCGTACCGCCCCTGAGCCGGACCTCGCGCTCGGCGCCGTCGCGCAGCGGCCGGGCGAGCGTCACCGCCGCGAACCACTCGCTCCAGCCGGGGACGTCCTCGGCGAGCGCGCCGTACACCCGCTCGGGCGCGGCGGCGATGTTGCGCGCGAAGACATGCCGTACCGGCGCGTCCCGTACGAAACCGGTGTCCACCGGACGGAGACGGCGAGCCATACCAACCCCCAGGAGCTCTCGCGACGACAGGCCGCTCCACGCTACCTGACCTGCCGTCAGCCGTCCTCGGTCCCCGGCTCGTTCTCGTCCTCGCCCGCCACCACCAGCCGCCGCAGATGCTCCGACACCTGAGCGCGCGCCTCGGCCGGCAGGCCCGCGTCGGTCACCAGGGTGTCGACCTGGTCCAGGGTGGCGAACGAACTCAGGCCCACCGTGCCCCACTTGGTGTGGTCGGCGACCACGACCACCCGCCGGGCGGCCTGCACCAGACGCCGGTTGGTCTCCGCCTCCGCGAGGTTCGGGGTGGACAGACCGGCCTCGGCCGATATCCCGTGCACACCGAGGAACAGCACATCGAAGTGGAGCGTGGAGATGGCCTGATCGGCCACCGGACCCACCAGCGAGTCCGACGGAGTGCGCACCCCGCCGGTCAGCACCACCGTCGCCGCGCCCTGCCGGGGCCCCGTGGACCGCTGCGCGGCGTGAAAGACGTCGGCCACCCGCACCGAGTTGGTGACCACGGTCAGATCCGGCACGTCCACCAGCTGCTGCGCCAGCGCGTACGTCGTCGTACCGCCCGACAGCGCGATCGCGCTGCCCGGTGCGACCAGCTGGGCGGCGGCCCGCGCGATGTCCTCCTTGGCCGTCGGCTCCAGACCCGACTTGGCCTCGAAGCCCGGCTCGTGCGTGCTGGCCTCCATGACCGGCACCGCGCCACCGTGCACCTTCTCCAGCATGCCCTGGCGGGCCAGCGCGTCCAGATCGCGGCGGATCGTCATGTCCGACACACCGAGCTTGCGGGTCAGCTCGTTGACCCGAACGCCGCCGCGGCGCCGGACCTCGTCGAGAATCAGGGCGCGCCGCTGCTCCGCGAGGAGGTTCTGATTCTCGCTCACGTACGCTCCGGTCCTTTCGTCCACTGCCGTCCGACCGCCTCGCACCCCCTGCGACAAGGGCGTTCCTCCTGTCACGGGCGCGCGGGCGTCCCATCCTCGCACGGCTCGGCGGTCACCGCGCCACCGGCGTCGTGCCGCGCGCATGTCACATACGGCTCACGTTCGAGGCACGGATCGGGGAGATTCGGTGACGACGCGTGTACGCGTGGCGCCGGGACGAGATCCTGATGTCCGCACGAGACGACCACACGGGCCACCGTGCGAGCGGTGGCCGACGCAGTGTCACGGGGGAACGAGACACAGTGGAACGCGCGCAGGAACACGCCCCGGCCGACGCCGCGCGGGGGACCGAGGACTCCGCACTGGAACTCCTCGTCCACGGCGTCGGCGGCACCACGCCGGAGAAGATGCTCGACGATCCGCGCACCGTGCGGATCACCGGCGACGACACCGCGGCCGTCTTCCGCCGCGCCGCCGACACCGAGCCCGGACGCGCCGGCGACCCCACGGGCCGGCGACCGGTCCCCGAGGCATACGTCTGGTGCAACCTCACCTCAGGCAACGGCACCCGCGCCCTGTGGCTGTTGCTGCTGCCGTTCATGGTGGTCAACCTGGCCCACTGGATGCGCCCCGGCGCCCACGACCGGGCCCGCACCCTGCGGCTGTACGGGCTCCTCGTGCGGCTCGCCGGCCTGTCGCTGACCGTGCTGCTGGTCGCGGGCGCCTGCGAGGTCGCCCTGGACCTCGGCGCCTGGCAGTGCGCCGGCACCCCCACCTGCGCCGAGCGGCACAGCTGGCTGGGCTTCCTCTCGCCCACCGTCTCCGACGGCGGCTGGTGGAGCCGCCCCGGCCGCCGCCTCGCCCTGGCCGCACTGGTGCCGGCCGCCCTCACCGGCCTGCTCTGGTACCTGTCCCACCGCACTTGGAACGCCTACGAGTCCCAGCGGCCGCTGGCGGGGGAGGGGGAGCGCGGGGCGGGCGCCGCGGGAGGGGCGGCCGGTGAGCCTCGTCAGGCCGACGGGGGTGCGGGGGCCGGACGGGCCGGTGAGGGCGACGGGGGTACCGCGCTCGGGCGGCCCGGGTTCTGGTACGGGCGTCGGCTCGTGGCTCGGCTGCGGGCCGCGCACACCGCGGCCGGGCTGCTGACCGTCGCGGCCGCCGTCACCGTCGCCGCCGCCGAGTACGACCGGGAGCCCGGTGGTCCGGCCGCCCTCGATCTGCTGGGCCGCCTGCTCACCGCGGCCCTGATCGCCGGGGCGCTCGGCGTGGTGTGGGTGGTGTGCCGGCGGGGCCGCAGCGAGCGCCGCCTGGACCGCGAGCTCGACGCCCGGCTGGTGCGGCTGCTGCCGCTCGGCGCCCTCGCCGTCCTCATCCTCGCCCTGGTGTACGCCGGCTGGGAGCGCCCCGGCTGGCGTTCGGCGGGACGCCTCCCCGGTGACGCGGCCTTCGGCGCCGTCGTCCTGGCCCAGGGCCTTGTGGTGATCGCCCTCGCGCTCGTCGCGCACGCCCTGCACCGGGCGGTGCCGGAGCTGGAAGAGACGGCCGACGACCACTGCCGGCACACCGCCCGCCATGACCCCGCCCAGCGCGACGGACGCGCCCCGCAGCGCGACGGGCGCGCACCTCACCGTCGTACCGGCGCGGCGGGCCCTGTCGCGCTGCGGGGGCTCGCCGGACCGGCCGTCACTCTGCTGGCCTGTGCGCTGGGCGGGGTGATGGCGGGCGGTGTGGCGCAGCGGGTCGCGGACTGGCTGGACGGGACCGGCGCGGCGCTGCCCGGTCCGCCGGTGCTGCTGACGTGGCAGGCATCCGTCATCCCGCCGCTGCTGATCGTCCTCCTCGTCGTCGTCGCCGTACTGGCCCGCCGCACGGTGCGACTCGCCCGCGCGGAGCGCGCCGCCGTCGACCGCGCCTACCCGGACGAGAACCGGGAACCGGCCCGCACCCGCCGGATCGCCCGGGTCCGCGCGCTGGCCGCGCTCACCGACCGCGCGCCGGTCGTCGTCGGCGTCACCGCCGTCACGACGCTGCTGCTGGGCGCCGGAGCCCTCGCCGGGGCGTGGATCAGCGACCGCACACCGGGCGGGGCCGCCGAGCGCGCCCATCCCTTCGTCCAGGGGGCCGCCGAGACCGCGCAGGCGCTGGGCTCCTGGCTGATCGGCCTCGGCTTCATACTGTTCGTCACCTGGGGGCGGCGCGCCTACAAGGACGCCTCCGCCCGGCGCACCATCGGCATCCTCTGGGACGTCGGCACGTTCTGGCCGCGCGCCGCCCACCCCTTCGCCCCGCCCTGCTACGCCGAGCGCGCGGTGCCCGATCTGACCTGGCGCATGACGAGCTGGACCCGGGCGACGGGCGGGCGGCTGGTGATCTCCGGGCACTCCCAGGGCAGCGTCCTGGCGGCAGCCGCCGTCTGGCAGCTCAGCCCCGCCGACCGCGGCCGCGTCGCGCTGCTGACCTACGGCTCCCCGCTGGAGCGGCTCTACGGCCGCTGGTTCCCCGCCCACTTCGGGCCCGCCGCGCTCGGCGCGCTCCACCGGGAACTGGACTGCTGGCGCAATCTGCACCGGCCCACCGACCCCATCGGCGGCCCCATCGGGCTGCCCGGCGCCTGCGGCCCCGTGGTCGACCGCCCGGCCCTGACGGACCCCCTCGCCCACGGCCGCACCGACCGCCACCCGCTGCCCGCGCCCATCCTCGGTCACTCCGACTACCAGGCCGACCCGGCCTTCGCCGAGGAACGCCGCCGCCTGCTGGCCCGGCTGCGGCCGGACGCCGTGCCGGCCCCGCGCCCCACGCCCGCTCCGGAGCGGGATCAGGACGGCTGAGGCAGGTCCTCCGCGAACAGCAGCGTCAGATCGTCCGTGCTCGGCTCCGCCACCTGCGCCACCCGTCCCGCGTGGCGCTCCACCATCGCCTCGAACGTCTGCCGCGCGGTGCGGCCGTTACCGAACGTCGGCCCCTTCGGCAGCTCGGTGAAGTACGTCAGCAACGCCTCCGCCGTGCCCGGAGCCAGCCGGTACTCGTGCTCCTCCGCCTGCTGCTCCACGATCCGCAGCAGTTCCTCGGGGCTGTAGTCGCCGAAGGTGATGGTCCGTGAGAACCGCGAGGCCACCCCCGGATTGACGGACAGGAACCGCTCCATCTCCGCCGTGTAGCCCGCGACGATCACCACGACCGCGTCGCGCTGGTCCTCCATCAGCTTCACCAGCGTGTCGATGGCCTCCTTGCCGAAGTCCCGGCCCGCGTCCTCCGGCGACAGCGCGTACGCCTCGTCGATGAACAGCACCCCGCCCCGCGCCCGTTCGAACGCCTCCTGGGTGCGGATCGCCGTCGACCCGATGTGCTCGCCGACCAGGTCGACCCGTGACACCTCCACCAGATGCCCCTTCTCCAGCACCCCGAGGGAGGCGAGGATCTCGCCGTAGAGCCGGGCCACGGTCGTCTTGCCGGTGCCGGGCGAGCCGGTGAAGACCAGATGCCGCTTGACGGAGGCCGCCTTCAGGCCCGCCTGCCGGCGGCGCCGGCCCACCTCGATCATGTCGGTGAGGGCACGGACCTCCCGCTTGACGCTCTCCAGGCCGACCAGCGCGTCCAGTTCACCGAGGACCGCCTTGAAGGTGCGCGTGGCCGCGGGTGTCTCTGCGGGCTCGGCGGGCTGGGCGGGCGTGGGCCGCTGCTCGGGCACCGCGCCGAGCAGCCCGGCCGGCTGCGGAACCGTCGGCGCGGGCGGGGCGGCCGGCTCGGCCGGGACGGGCTGCCGGACGCTCGCGCTCTCGTCGCTGGTGCAGTCCTCGACGACGGGTCCGGAACCCGAGCCGGTGTCCGGCCCGCCGTCCGCGAACTCGTAACCGCCGCGCGCACACCGCTCCGTGCGGCACTTGCGCAGCGTCGCACGGCAGCCGTCGATCACATGGAAGCCGTAGCCGCCGCTGCCGGTCACCCGGCAGCCCAGGAAGCTGCCGCGACCGCCGGCCGACACATAGAACCCGGCCTCGGCGGGGGAGACGACCGTGCAGCGCTCGACGGTCGGGTCGGCGCCCTTGGTGACGATGACCCCGGTCTGGGTGCCGTCGACGGTGCAGTTGCTCAGGGTGCCGCCGCTGCCGTGGTCGCGGAACCAGGCGCCCGTCGCCGCGTCCTTGATCCGGCAGTCGTCGAGCTGCGCCGTCGCCCCGTCGCTCACCGACACGGCCGTGTTGCGCACCTGCGACAGGTCGGTGTCCACGACATCGGCCCGTGAGCCGCGGTCCAGGACGAACAGGGCGTCCGGTACGTCGTGCACCCGGCAGGAGTCCAGCACGGCGGTCGCGCCGTCGCTCACCCAGACCGCCGGGTAGTCGCCGGTGCTGTCGAAGATCTCGCACTGGTGGGCGTCGACCCGGGTGCCCGGGTCCCACACGGACAGGCCGTTGCGCCCGAACTGCCGCACGCTGGTGCGGGTCAGGGTCAGCACCGAACGCGAGCGCAGATCGACCGCGTTCTCCGGGATGTCGTGGATCCGGCAGTCGGCCAGGGTGAGCACCGCGTCGGTGTCCAGGGTGACGCCGTCGGCGGTGGTGCGGTGCACATCGCAGTTGACGAGATGACCGGTGGCGTGGGAGGTGACCTGCACCCCGCTGCCCCGCACCTCGTAGATCTCGCAGCCGACCGCCTCCAGCGAGGAGTGCTCGCCGGTCGCCGTCAGCCCGGTCCCGGCGGCGTGGTGCACCCGGCAGCGCTCCAGCCGGGGGCGGCCGCCCCCGCGGACCGCGACACCGGCCTGCCCGGCCGCCAGCACCTCGCACTCCTCGAACACCCCGCCCCCGCCGTCGACCACGGCGACACCGATGCCGGCCGGGTTGTCGACGGTGCACCGCCGCACAGTGGGCCGCGCCGCGCCGCGTACCTCGATCCCGGCCGCGGACCGCGTCACGATCCGCAGGTCGGAGATCTCCGGAGTGCCGTCCTCCACCAGCAGCGCGGGCGCCGCCGCGTCCTGGCCCTCGATGTGCAGGTCCTGGACGACCGCGGAGGCGCGCACGGTCAGCGGCACCCCTTCCGACGGCGCGATCCGCACCGAACCGGGCGAGCCCTCCGGCCCGCGCAGCGTCACCGCCCGCTGGACGACGAGGTTCTCCCGGTAGGTGCCGGGGGCGATGGTGAGCACGTCACCGTCGGCCGCGGCCTCCAGGGCGGCGGCGAGCGATGCGTACTCACCTGTGCGGCGCCGCCACCGCGACGTGCCGGTGTGCGTCACCTGGACCGTGCCCTGTGCCATGGCGTTGCTGTGCCCCCACCTCGTCGTACTGATGGCTCGCTCGCGCGGGTTGATGCCGAAAGGGGTTCGGCCGGTCCACCGTAGCGTGCGGGAAGGCGGTGGGTTGACCGGAGCCGCAAGGCGGTCGAAGGGGCGTCAGCTGCCGGTCCCGGTCCGGCCCCAGTCCGGGCCCGCCCGGTCCCACGCCTGGTCCCAACGCGCGTACCGGCGGCGGACCATGCGCCAGATGACCAGCCGGCGGACCGCCTCCAGCAGGGCGGCGGCCAGCAGGCCCGCTCCGATGCCGGCGAGCACGGCGTGGGTGGTGGCGGTCGCCGGGTCGAGCGGTCTGGCCGCCAGGCCGCCATGGCGGTCGGTCCACAGGGAGAAGCGGTCGCCGGGCTCCGGGTCGCGCAGCCGGGCGGTCACCGCGCCCCGCCGGTCGGTGCCGTCCGGGGCGGTCCAGGAGGCGAGGACCAGAGATCTGGTGTCCCGCAGGGACTCCGGGTCCGTGGCCGGCGTGGCACGTCTCAGCTCGTGCACCACACGGGCCGTCACCAGATGGCGCTGGCGGTGCTGCTCGCGCACGGACCGCTGCAGGGAGCTCTCGGCGGCGGAGCCCACCAGTGTCCCGACCGCGGGCGCGGCGACGAGCATCAGCAGCAGGGCGGCCAGGCACACCCATGCCTCGGCCAGATCCGTCGCACGGCGCAGCGGATTGTGCCGCCAGCGCCAGAGACCGCAGATGGCCCGCACCCCTTCGCCCCCTTCCCCGTTCCGTGACGGCTCCTCGCGGAGCCGTGACCCCCTGGCCCGGCGGCGGGAGCGGCGTCACCCTCGGGCAGGGCGACACCACGCCGGACCGGGACCTCTCACGAACATCTCGAAAAGGTCAACGCGCACCCGCCGGGCGGAGGTTCCCGCGAGCGTCCCCCGATCGGTCACTCCAGGACACGCACCGGGTCGCCGGTCCGGATCGTGCCGCCGGACAGCGGCACCAGGTTCTGGCCGAACACCAGGGAGCCGCCGAAGCGCCGATGCCGGCCGAGGGTGTGCAGGGGCTCCTTGCCCCGGACGCCGGTGTCCTGGTCGGTGGTGGTCACCACGCAGCGGCCGCACGTCCTGGCGACGCGGAAGACGACATCGCCGATGGCGACGCGCGACCAGTCGTCCTCGGCCCACGGGGCGGTGCCGGAGACCACCACGTTCGGCCGGAAACGGTTCATGGGCAGGGGGCCCTCGGCCGCGTGCCGGCCCTGGGCGACGAGGGAGTTGAGGGCGTCGAGCGAGGACACCGTGGTGAGCAGCAGCGGATAGCCGTCGGCGAAGGAGACGGTCTCGCCGGGCAGCGCGTACGCGGGATCCACCGGGCGGCGCGTGGCCGGGTCGTCCATGTGCACCAGGCGCACGGGCAGCCCGAGATACGTACTGGCCCATGCGTGCGCGCTCGGGTCGGCGAGGACACCCTCGACCTTGTCGCCGAAGATGTCGAGGGTGACCGCGCCGGCCGGGTCCGCCGGGTCCGGCACGGCGACCGTCAGCGGCTCCAGACCGGGTCCGGACAGCACGACGCCGCCGGGCACGAGCCCGGCGGCGGCCTGCGCGAGGCGGGGCTGCTGGCGTTGCGTGACGACCTTTCCCCCGTCGTCGATCAGCACCCAGCGTCGGTCTCCGGCCAGCCCCCAGGGCTCCACGACGGCCTCTCGGGGCGCCTCACCCCGTAGTGCCTTGACCGGATGGACGTGTATCGACTGCAGCTTCGCGTTCCCCATGAGGCCATCGTGCCACCCGGCGCCGACGGCCCCTGGAGAACGGCTCAATAGCCGCGGTACTGCTGCTGGTTGT
Source organism: Streptomyces sp. enrichment culture (assembly GCF_964272895.1). Lineage (GTDB taxonomy): Bacteria > Actinomycetota > Actinomycetes > Streptomycetales > Streptomycetaceae > Streptomyces. The sequence continues at coordinate 867,872 of NZ_OZ186832.1, read as the reverse complement.
ACGGATCCTGGTACGGCGCCGGGGCGGCCGGACGCGGAGCCGCGGGACGCATCGACTCGTAGCCCGCGGCACCCGACATCGGGGGCCGGGGCACCTGCGGCCCGGGATAGCCGCGCGGGGCGGCGGCCTGCTGCGGGATGTAGGCGGCGGGCGCCGCCTGATGCAGCGGGGCGGGCTGCTGCGGCTGCGGGTAGCCGTAGGAGGGCTGGGACGGGGCTGCCGGGAGGGCGGGCAGCGCCGAGGGCAGCGCGGGCAGGCTGCTACCGGGCGTGTCGTACGCGGCCGGGACCCGGATCGGGGCGATCTGCGGGGTACCGCGCTCGGCGACGAGCGAGTCGTAGATCGGGGTGTCCGGGAAGGAGGCGGAGTAGTAGCCGCCGCCATAGGTGGAGCGGGGGGAGGTCATGGCACATAAGTTAAGCCCACGATGTGCTGGTTGGGGAGACCGATAAGAGGGTTGTTTTCCGTGTCCAGGGTGGCCTGGGATCCCCAATGCGAGCGAATTCGGAGAAAAAGGGGCGGCGCGCCTCGCCCGGATCGTGTAAAGCCTCAGTTCCCAAGGGGTTACCGACGGTTGGACGGCCCCTGCCCCGGTGCCCCGGAAGGGCTTTTCACACCCCTGCTGGGCGTCGCGCTGCCGTGCGCATAGGTTGGGGCCCGCACAGGCCGATGAAGGGGCCGGGAGCAGGACCCGGCGTGACCCGTGAGGGGGGCGGACATGTCAATGCCGAAGGGATCGAACGTTCCCGTGCCGACGACGGCCCTGCGCGTCGAACTCGGCTGGCGCTCGGGACCGGGCGTCCCCGACGCGGACGCCTCCGCTCTGCTGCTGGCCGGCGGAAGGGTGCGGTCCGACGCGGACTTCGTCTTCTACAACCAGCCGGCGCACACCTCCGGCGCCGTACGCCACGAGGGCAAGCGGACCGCCGGCGGTCAGGTGACCGACACGCTCCTCGTCGACCTCGCGCGCGTGGAGCCCTCGGTGGAGACCGTGGTGCTCGCCGCCTCCTGCGACGGCGGAACGTTCGGCCGGGTGCCGGGGCTGTACATCGAGGTGCGTGACGCGGACCGGGGCACGGTGGCGGCACGGTTCGACAGCGCGGACGCGAGCGTCGAAACCGCCTTCGTGCTGGGGGAGTTCTACCGCCGGCAGGGCGCCTGGAAGTTCCGTGCCGTGGGGCAGGGCTACGACAGCGGTCTGGAGGGTCTGGCCACGGACTTCGGCATCACGGTGGACGAGCCGCAGCACGCGGCGCCGCCGATGCCCGGCGCGGCGCCGCCCGCCGCGCCGGTGATGCCTGCCGCCGCGCCGCCGAGGCCCGCCGCCGTGCCGCCCGCCCCGTCGGGTTCGGCGACCTTCGGTGCGTCCGTGCCGCCGCCCCCGGCCGCGCCACCCGCCCCGTCCGCCGCGCCGGTGAGCCTGTCCAAGGTCACGCTCACCAAGGCCGCCCCCAGCGTCTCCCTGACCAAGCAGGGCGGCACCTCGGGCATGATGCGGGTGAACCTCAACTGGGAGGTGCGCAAGCAGTTCTCCGGCTGGGGCAGCAAGCTCGGCCGCGCGGTCGCGATGCACTCCGACCTCGACCTCGACCTGTGCGCCCTCTTCGAGCTCACCGACGGCAGCAAGGGCGTCGTCCAGGCCCTCGGCAACGCCTTCGGCTCGCTGCACCAGCCGCCGTTCATCCACCTCGACGGCGACGACCGCACCGGCGCCGTGGCGAGCGGCGAGAACCTCACCATCAACCTCGACCACCAGCAGTACTTCCGGCGCATCCTGGTCTTCGTCACCGTCTACGAGGGTGCCCGCTCCTTCGCCGACCTGCACGCCACGGTCACCCTCACCCCGCAGCACGGCGCCCCGATCGACTTCTCGCTCGACGAGTGCACGGTCCCGTCCACGGTGTGCGCACTCGCCCTGATCACCAACACCGGCAACGACCTCGTCGTCCAGCGCGAGGCCCGTTATCTGGTGCCCGAGCGCGGGGTGAGCCCCCAGCGGACGGTCGACCACGCCTACGGCTGGGGGATGAACTGGACGCCCGGCCGTAAGTGAAGGCGGTGAGTGAAGGCCGTGAGTGAAGGCGGTGAGTGAAGGCCGTGAGTGAACCGCCGGCTCAGCCCTCGTCGGGGATCGCGTCCGGACGCGCGTACGTGCGGCCCTTCCAGGCCGCGCCGCGCCCCCGGTAGTGCTGCACCGCCGAGTCGACCGTCATCAGCAGATAGAGGAACGCGGTGAACGGCAGCAGGGGAGCGAGCCACAGCGGCTGCCCGTAGTACCGGAGCATCGGCACATACGTCCCCGTCATCACCAGCCACGCCGACGCGCCCAGCGCCGCGGTCGCCGTACTCCCGGCGGCCAGGCCCGCGACGAGGGCCGCCGGGGGCACCAGGTACACCAGCGCCAGCCCGGCGACGGTCCCGACCAGCAGCAGCGGGTTGTGCCGCAGCTGGGCGTAGGCGCTGCGCGAGACCATCCGCCACAGGTCCGCCAGGCGGGGATACGGCCGTACGCTGTCCACCCGCTCCGCGAGGCCCAGCCAGATGTGCCCGCCGCCGCCCTTCACCGCGCGCGCGAGCGCCACGTCGTCGATCACCGCCTGCCGGATCGCGTCCGGGATGCGCGCCCGCTCGGCGGCCGCGGCCCGCAGCAGCACACAGCCGCCCGCCGCGGCCGCCGTCCGCGCGCCCCTGCGGCCGATCCGGCGGAACGGATAGAGCTGGGCGAAGAAGTAGACGAACGCCGGCACGACCAGCCGCTCCCAGGCGCTCGCCACCCGCAGCCGGGCCATCTGCGACACGGCGTCGAAGCCTCCGGTGCGCGCGGCCGCCACCAGCGAGCGCAGGCTGTCCGGCGCGTGCGCGATGTCGGCGTCCGTCAGCAGCAGATACTCGGGGTCACGCGCGCGTGCCAGCGCCATGCCGTGGCGCACCGCCCACAGCTTGCCCGTCCAGCCCGCGGGCGGCTCGCCCGGCGTACCGATCGTCAGGGGCAGCCCACCGTGCCGCCGTGCGAGCTCACGGGCCACCTCCCCGGTGCCGTCGGTGCTGCCGTCGTCGACGAGGAAGACCTCCGCGCGCCCCGGATAGTCCTGCCCCAGCAGCGACGGCAGGCTCGCGGGCAGCACGGCGGCCTCGTCGCGGGCCGGGACGACGACGCACACGGGCGGCCAGTCGCCGGGGTTGCGGCGCGGGGGGAGCCGTACGTCCGTGCGCCAGAAGAAGCCCTGGCAGAGCAGCAGCCACAGCCAGGCGGCGAGTGATCCGGCGGAGATCCACACGAAGGCGCTCACCTGCGCAGTCTGCCCCACGGGCGCGGCCCGGCGGAGCACATCGTCTATCGTGGCCGGGTGAAGATCGCGCTCATGGACTCCGGAATCGGCCTGCTGGCGGCCACCGCCGCGGTACGGCGCCTGCGGCCCGACGCCGATCTCGTGCTCTCGCTGGACCCCGACGGCATGCCCTGGGGCCCGCGCACCCCCCAGGACCTCACCCAGCGTGCCCTGGCCGTCGCCGAGGCGGCCGTTGCCCGACGGCCCGACGCGCTGATCGTCGGCTGCAACACCGCCAGCGTGCACGCCCTGCCGTCCCTGCGCGCCCGCCTCGAACCCGGCGTCCCCGTCATCGGCACCGTCCCGGCGATCAAGCCGGCCGCGGCCGGCGGCGGCCCCGTGGCGATCTGGGCCACCCCCGCCACCACCGGCAGCGCCTACCAGCGCGGCCTCATCCGCGACCACGCCGACGGCGTCCAGGTCACCGAGGTCCCGTGCTGGGGGCTCGCCGAGGCCGTGGAGCAGGCGGACGAGACGGCCATCGACACCGCCGTCGCGGCCGCCGCCGCCCTGACCCCGGCCGATGTAACGACCGTCGTCCTGGGCTGCACCCATTACGAACTCGTCGCCGAGCGCATCCGCGCCGCCGTACAGCGCCCCGGTATGCCGCCGCTCGTCCTGCACGGCTCGGCCGGAGCGGTGGCCGCGCAGGCACTGCGCCGCATCGGCGAGGGGCCCGCGCCCGACGCCCCCGCCGTCGGCACCCTCACCGTGCTGCTCAGCGGCCGCGAGGGCGCGCTGCCGATAGCCGCTCTCGCCTACGAGGAGGGGCGGCTGCTTCCGGCGGCCGGCGCCGCGGCGGAAGTGAACTGATCGCGCGGTCACCGTCGCGGTCGTGGTTGCGGTCGTCGTCGCGGGCGCGACCACGGTCGGGTTCGGACCCGCGTGCGCCCTCTCCTGCCTCACCGGCCCCACCAGCACCGGCGCACGCCCGTCCGGCGCAGTCACGCTCCGCGACGCGGTACCGGCGCAGCGAAACGTGAGTAACCTCGAAGCATGAGGGAGCACCCCCACGGCGACGAGTCGCCGCATCCCGATGTCTGGACCGGGCGGGCCACCAACCGGTATCAGTGGCTGCTCGCGCCGATCGGCGCCGCCTGTGTCGCCCTCGGGGTCGAGCTGGCCGTGAACTCCCCCTGGACCTTCGGCACCGCTCCCCTGGTCATGGCCGTCGTCGGCTGTATCGCGGGCGGTCTGCTGGTTCTCTTCGGCACCCTCGCCTTCGTGCATGTCGCCCTGAAGGTCGACCAGGAGTCCCTGGAGGTGCGCTGCGGCCACATGGGCCTGCCGCGTCGCCGTATCCCCCTGTCCCATGTGGCCGGGGCCGATTTCGCCCCGCTGGTCACCCCCCGTCACTGGGGCGGCTGGGGTTACCGGTGGCGGCCCGAGAAGGGCACCGCGGTCGTCGTACGCCGGGGCGAGGCCGTGGTGCTGCGGCTGTGGGACGGCCACACCTTCACGGTGACCGTGGACAACGCCGAGGCGGCCGTCCGTGTCATCCGGGACCGCCTGCGGGCGGGCCGACCGGGGACCGCCGCGCACTGAACGCGTCGGTACGGCGGCGGCCTGGGAGGGGGCGGACTCGAGCGCTGCTCCGGCGGAAGAGCCGCGATGAAAGACCCTCGTCCGGAAGAAGCGGGGTCTCGGTCCCGTGATCCCGGAGGTCGGCACCGCTTCGCCCCCGCGAGGCCGTTCCGTCACCAGTCCCCGCGAGGCGGCTCCTTCAGCGGGCGGTGAGTGTCCGGGTACGGACGCTCGGCGGGGAGCCGGTCGTCGCCCCCGCTCGGGTGCTCGGTCAGCGGGCGGGCCGTGGCCAGGCCCGAGAGGAGGCCGGCGCCGACCGTCACCGTGGAGAAGCTGAGCGCGTTGCCGACCGCGGCGACGCCCGCGACGGCGGTGAGGGCGGCTCCCGCGGTGAGCACGACCGGTGTGGAGCGGGCGCTGCGCCACAGGGCGTGCAGGACCCAGCCGTAGACGGCGGCCAGCAGCACGACGCCGACCACCCCCTGCTCGGCCAGCTGTTGCAGCGGCGCGGAGTGCGGCTTGCCGTCGGGGTAGGGCACGGCGGCGGCCGTGGCGCTGAGCTCGCCGAAGCGCCCGGGGCCCACGCCCAGCAGGGGTTCCTCCCCGGCCATGCGCACGGCGTCGCGCCACAGCTCGACGCGCTGGGGGGTGAGCCGGCCCTCCAGGGTCATGGCGAGGCCGTCCGGCAGGGCGCTCTCGGCGACGGCCCAGATGGTCCCCGCCGTCAGCGCGGCGGCCAGTAGAAGCCCGGTGATGCCCAGCCCCCGGCTCTGCATCGCGCCCGCGGCGAGCGAGCACAGCAGCACCGTCACGCACAGCGCGGCTCCGGCCGGACTGTCGGCGATCAGCAGGGCGGTCAGGGTGATGCCCACGCCCAGCAGGCGCAGGGCGAGGCGCAGGAGCGGTACGGGGGTGGCCCAGGCGGCGCAGCAGGCGGCGCCCGCGCACAGGACGAACAGGGCCGTGGTGGCTCCGGCGTGTCCGAGCGGCACCCCCGGCTGGGGGCCGGGCGCGAGATACGGTGCCGCGAGCGCCAGGCCCAGCCCCGCCAGCGCGGCCGCACACGGCGCGGCGACCGGCAGCAGTGCCCCGCAGATGCGTCCTGCGGCGTATCCCGCGGCCACGGCCAGCACCGCGAGCAGGGCGCCCTCGGGACGGCCGCCGTGCACACTGCCGGAGACGAGCGCCCACACCGCGCACGCACCCAGCACCACGACACCGGCGCCGTCGGACAGCCGCCGTCTGTCGCCGTCGGCCCCCGCCCCGGCCGCGGACGTGATCCCCGTCGCCCCCACCAGTCCCCCAGAAACCCGGTCTCCCCGCCGCCCGCACCCCCACGGCCCCCGCTCACGGACGCACGGCTCGGGCACACCGTAACGGCTGAGAGCCGGAAAGTGGATGACAAGGTACGACAGGCGCAGAAACGTTGTGGCAGCGCGGGGCGGTGAGACGAGAACGCGGTGCAGTGCGCGGGGCGGTGAGGCGAGCGCGGTCATGGGCGCAGGCGGAGGCCGTGCCGGGCGGGCGTCGGCCGTGCGGGCCGCGCTGTCGGCCTTCGCGCCGCCCGCCGTACACTCCGGGAGTGACCGTCACCGCAACCTCCGTGGGCGAGTCGGACCAGGCCGCGCCGCAGATCGCGCCCGCTTCACGCCGCGCGCGGCTGGAGCGCCTGATACCGGCCGCCGCCGCGGCGCTCTCCGGAGTGCTGCTCTACGTCAGCTTCCCGCCGCGCACCACCTGGTGGCTCGCCCTGCCGGCCTTCGCCGTCCTCGGCTGGGTCCTGCGGGGCCGCGGCTGGAAGGCGGCCCTGGGCCTCGGCTACCTCTTCGGCCTGGGTTTCCTGCTGCCGCTGCTGGTGTGGACGGGTGTGGAGGTCGGCCCCGGGCCGTGGCTGGCCCTGGTGGTGATCGAGGCGGTCTTCGTCGCGCTGGTCGGTGCGGGCATCGCCGCCGTGTCCCGGCTGCCGGGCTGGCCGCTGTGGGCCGCCGCGGTGTGGACGGCGGGCGAGGCGGCACGCGCGCGTGCCCCGTTCAACGGCTTCCCCTGGGGCAAGGTCGCCTTCGGCCAGGCGGACGGCGTCTTCCTGCCGCTGGCCGCCCTGGGCGGCACCCCCGTCCTCGGCTTCGCGGTCGTCCTGTGCGGCTTCGGCCTGTACGAGGTCGTACGCCAGGTCGTCGAGGCGCGCCGCACGCGCGCGTGGCGCAGGGGCGCGGCGGCCGTGGCGCTGCTGAGCGTGACCGTGCCGGTCGCCGGGGCCCTGGCCGCCCGGACCCTGGTCAGCGACCAGGCGGAGGACGGCACCCTCACGGTCGCCGTCGTGCAGGGCAACGTGCCGCGGGCCGGACTGGACTTCAACGCCCAGCGCCGGGCCGTGCTCGACTACCACGCGCGCGAGACGCGTCGACTGGCCGCCGCGATCGACGCGGGCCGCGTGGCCCGGCCCGATGTGGTGCTGTGGCCGGAGAACTCCTCCGACATCGACCCGTTCGCCAACGACGACGCCCGCGCGGTCATCGACGGGGCCGCCAAGGCGATCGGCGCGCCCATCTCCGTGGGTGGTGTCGTCGAGCGCGACGGCAGGCTCCTCAACGAGCAGATCCTCTGGGACCCGGTGAAGGGCCCCGTCGACACGTACGACAAGCGGCAGATCCAGCCCTTCGGCGAGTATCTGCCGCTGCGGGGACTGGTCGGGGCGATCAACGACAGCTGGACCGCCATGGTCCGCCAGGACTTCAGCCGCGGCGACGAGCCCGGCGTGTTCACCGTCGGCGGCGCGCGGATCGGCCTGGCGACCTGCTACGAGGCCGCCTTCGACTGGGCCGTGCGCGACACCGTCACGGACGGCGCCCAGCTGATCTCCGTGCCCAGCAACAACGCCACCTTCGGCCGCAGCGAGATGACGTACCAGCAGCTGGCCATGTCCCGCATCCGCGCCGTCGAGCACAGCCGGACCGTGACCGTGCCGGTGACCAGCGGGGTCAGCGCGATCATCCTGCCGGACGGCACCATCACCCAGCGCACTGGCATGTTCGTGGCCGGTTCCCTGGTCCAGGAGGTGCCGTTGCGCTCCTCCGAGACGCCCGCCACCCGGTTCGGCATCCTGCCGGAGATCGCCCTCGTGCTGGTCGCGGCCGGCGGACTCGGCTGGGCGCTCTCGGGGGCAGTGCGCGCACGGCGTACCGCGGGAGCTCAGCGCCTGGCCTAGGAATCACGGCGGCACCGGCGTCCGGTGTCCGGTGTCCGTGTCCCCGGGTCACGCGGAACGTCCGGCGAACCCCTGGGGGCGTCAAGATCGTCTCGGCTAGGGTTCGGGCATGCCGACTCCTGACTTCATCCGTACGCTCCGGGCCTCCGCGGGCCACCAGTTGCTGTGGCTCCCCGGAGTCAGTGCCGTGGTCTTCGACGACGAGGGCAGGGTGCTGCTCGGGCAGCGCGCCGACAACCACCAGTGGTGTGTCATCTCCGGCATCCCGGACCCCGGCGAGCAGCCCGCGGAGTGCGCGGTGCGCGAGGTGTACGAGGAGACGGGGGTGCGGTGCGTCGTCGAGCGGATCGTGGCCGTGCGCTCCGGCGAGGTCGTGACGTATCCCAATGGGGACATGTGCCAGTTCATGGATGTCACCGTGCGCTGCCGGGCGGTGGGCGGAGAGGCCGTGGTGGGTGACGACGAGTCGCTGGCCGTCGGCTGGTTCGAGGTGGACGCGCTGCCCCGGATGCGCGAGACGCAGCAGTTCCGGATCAAGCAGGCGCTGTCCGATGAACCGGCATGGTTCGAACCTATGACTCCCCAGTGAACTGTGGTGTCCGACCACATGGGGCGGAGGGTGGGCGCTGCCTAGGGTCGATCCATGACCCCGCCCTTCCCCCTTCCGGGCTTCCCCGGCCCTGACACGCCCGCCCTCGACCTCGGCGGCCGTACCGCCCTCGTCACCGGTGCCGCCGGCGGAATCGGCCGCGCCTGCGTCCTGCGCCTCGCGGCCGCCGGGGCGAAGGTCAGAGCGGTCGACCGCGACGACGCCGGGCTCCAGGCGCTCGCCGAGAGTGCCGCGGGTCTGCCCGGCACCGTCGAACCCCAGTTGCTGGACCTCACCGACCTCGACGCCGCCGAGCTGGCCGCCGCCGGCACCGACGTCCTGGTCAACAACGCGGGGCTGCAACTCGTCCGGCCCCTGGAGGAGTTCCCGCCGGACGTCTTCCACACGGTGCTCACCGTGATGCTGGAAGCGCCCTTCCGGCTCATCCGCGGCGCCCTGCCCCACATGTACGGGCAGGGCTGGGGCCGCATCGTCAACATCTCCTCCGTCCACGGACTGCGCGCCTCCGCCTACAAGTCCGCCTATGTGGCCGCCAAGCACGGCCTGGAAGGGCTGTCGAAGACCGCCGCCCTGGAGGGCGCCTCCCACGGGGTCACCTCCAACTGCGTCAACCCCGCCTACGTACGCACCCCGCTGGTCGAGAAGCAGCTCGCCGACCAGGCGCGGGCGCACGGGATCCCCGAGGAACGGGTCCTCACCGAGGTGCTGCTCCAGGACAGCGCCGTCAAACGCCTGATCGAACCGGAGGAGGTCGCCGAGGCGGTCGCCTATCTGTGCGGGCCCGGGGCCTCCTTCGTCACCGGTACCTCGTTCGTCCTCGACGGCGGCTGGACCGCGCACTGACCACGTCCGCGACCGGGGCGCCCCGAGTTTTCCACAGGGCTGCCGGGGCGCCCGGGTCATGGGGAATCCTGTGAGCATGTCCCGCGATCACGTGCAGTCCGCCGAACGCGCCTCCGGCGGTACGGCCCCGACGGCCCCCGGCGCCGCGGCCCCGGCCTTCGTCGCCACGGCCCCGGCCGCCGGCGCCGCGGCCCCGACGGCACCCGGCAGTGCCGACGCGCCGTTCCTGGAGCTGCTCGCCCGAGGCGCCTCCGCCGACGCCTACGAGCAGCCGGTGCTCCTCGCTCGCGCCCAGGGGCAGCCCGCCGAGCACGTGGCCGCGCTCGACCGGGCCAAGCTGCTCGCCCTGCGGGTGCGTTCCGAGCTGGAAGGGCGCCGCCGCCGGGAGGCCGAGCTGTCGGCGCTGTTCGAGACCGCGCACGACCTGGCCGGCCTCAGGGACCTGGACGCCGTCCTCCAGGCGATCGTGCAGCGCGCCCGTTCCCTGCTCGGCACCGACGTCGCCTACCTGAGCCTCAACGACCCGGCGCGCGGTGACACGTACATGCGGGTCACCGAGGGCTCGGTCGCCGCCCGCTTCCAGCAGCTGCGCCTCGGCATGGGGGAGGGGCTCGGCGGACTCGTCGCCCAGACCGCGCGGCCCTACGTCACCGACGACTACTTCAAGGACGACCGCTTCCAGCACACCACCGCCATCGACGCGGGCGTGCGCGACGAGGGGCTTGTGGCCATCCTCGGGGTGCCCCTGATGCTCGGGCACACCGTGATCGGCGTGCTGTTCGCCGCCGACCGGCGGGCCCGTGTCTTCGAACGCGAGCAGATCGCGCTGCTCGGCTCCTTCGCCGCCCTCGCCGCGGCCGCCATCGACACCGCCAACCTGCTCACCGAGACCCGCTCCGCCCTCGCCGGCCTGGAGCGCGCCAACGAGATCATCCGGGACCGCAGCGCCGTCATCGAACGCGCCTCCGACGTCCACGACCGGCTCGCCGAACTGGTGCTGCGCGGCGGCGGGGTGCACGACGTGGCCGCCGCCGTCTCCGAAGTCCTGGAGGGCACCGTCGAGTTCACCGAGGCGGGCGCCGCGCCCGCGCCCGCCCTGGAGGCATCCCGCGCCGAGGGCCACGCCGTCCGGCACGAGGACGACTGGATCGCCGCGGTCGCCGCCGGCGGCGAACTGCTCGGCGCGCTCGTGCTGCGCGGCCACCCCGGACTCGACCCCGTCGACCAGCGCACCCTGGAGCGCGCCGCGATGGTGACCTCCCTGCTGCTGCTCGCCCGCCGCTCCGCCGCCGAGGCCGAACAGCGGGTGCGCGGCGAACTGCTGGACGACCTGCTCGACGCCCGCGACCGCGACCCACGCCTGCTGCGCGAACGCGCCACCCGGCTGGGCGCCGACCTGGACGCCGTCCATGTGGTGCTCGCCGCCCGCCTGGACGGCCCCGCGGCCGACGCCGAACAGGAGGCGGCCGCCCGCAGACGCCTGTGGTCCGCGGCCTCCCACCTCGCCGCCACCCGGCAGGGCCTGGCCGCCGCCCGCGACGGCGGCACCGTGCTGCTGCTGCCGCTCGCCCCCGGCGACACGGCCACCGACCTGGCCCGCCGCACCGCACGCCAGCTCGGCACCGCGGTCCACGAGGCGGTGACCGTCGGCGCCTCCGCGCCCGTCGAACACCTCGCCGCCCACCCGGACGCCGTCGCCGCCGGCTACGCGGAGGGCAGACGCTGTCTTGAGGCGCTGCGCCTGCTGGGCCGCGCCGGCGACGGCGCCGCCGCCGAGGACTTCGGCTTCCTGGGCCTGCTGCTCGCCGGCGACCGGGACATCGCGGGCTTCGTCGACCGCACCATCGGACAGGTCGTCGCCTACGACGAACGCCGCGGCACCGATCTGGTGCACACCCTGGAGGCATACTTCGCCTGCGGGATGAGCCCCGCACGCACCAAGGACGACCTGCACGTCCACGTCAACACGGTCGCCCAGCGGCTGGAGCGGGTGGGCCGGCTGCTCGGCGACGACTGGCAGAGCCCGGCCCGTGCCCTGGAGATACAACTCGCCCTGCGTCTGCACCGGCTGGCGTCGCCCGCACAGCACTGACCCCCGTACGCGCGGGCGCACGGGGGTCCGAGGAGCGCTGATCAGACGGTGTGCGCGTCCGCCGTACGGTCCGCGGCGGACGGCTCGCCGTCCTCGCCGGGCTCGACGTCGGACAGGTCCCGGTGGCGGGTCTCCTTCGCCACCCCGACCGCGATCAGCGTCAGCACCGCCGCCGCGATGACGTACAGGGCGATCCAGGTGGAGGTGCCGGTGCTGTCCAGCAGGGCGGTGGCGATCAGCGGGGCGGGCGCGCCGGCCGCGACGGAGGCGAACTGGGCGCCGATCGACGCGCCCGAGTAGCGCATCCGGGTCGCGAACATCTCGGAGAAGAACGCGGCCTGCGGGGCGTACATCGCGCCGTGCAGCACCAGACCGACCGTCACCGCGAGGATCAGGGCGCCGAACTCGCCCCGGTCGACCAGCGCGAAGAACGGGAACATCCACAGGCCGACCCCGGCGGCCCCGAGCAGATAGACGGGGCGGCGGCCGATCCGGTCCGACAGGGCGCCCCACAGCGGGATCACCGCGAAGTGCACCGCGGAGGCGATCAGCACCGCGTTGAGCGCGGTCTGCTTGGAGACGTCGGCGGAGGTGGTGGCGTAGACGAGGATGAACGCGGTGATCACGTAGTAGCTGATGTTCTCCGCCATCCGGGCGCCCATCGCGATCAGCACATCGCGCCAGTGGTGGCGCAGCACGGCGACCAGCGGCAGCTTCTCGGCCACCGCGCCGCGCTCGGCCCTGCGGGCCTCGGCCTGAGCCATGGCCTGCTTGAACACCGGCGACTCGTCGACGGAGAGACGAATCCACAGACCGACGATCACCAGCACCCCGGAGAGCAGGAACGGGATCCGCCACCCCCAGTTCTCGAAGGCGCTGTCGGAGAGGGTCGCGGTCAGCAGCGACAGCACACCCGTGGCCAGCAACTGCCCCGCCGGCGCGCCCGTCTGCGGCCAGGACGCCCAGAACCCGCGCCGCTCGGCGTCCCCGTGCTCCGACACCAGCAGCACCGCGCCGCCCCACTCACCGCCCAGCGCGAAACCCTGGACCAGACGCAGCACCGTCAGCAGCACCGGGGCGGCGGTGCCGATCGTGGCGTGCGTCGGCAGCAGCCCGATCGCGAACGTCGCCCCGCCCATCAGCAGCAGGCTCAGCACCAGCAGCTTCTTGCGGCCCAGCCGGTCGCCGTAGTGCCCGAACACCAGCGCCCCGAGCGGCCGCGCCGCGAACCCCACGGCGTACGTCAGGAACGACAGCAACGTGCCGACCAGCGGATCGGAGTCCGGGAAGAACAGGGAGTTGAACACCAGCGCCGCGGCGGACCCGTACAGAAAGAAGTCGTACCACTCGATGGTCGTGCCGATGAGGCTGGCGGCGACGATGCGCTTGAGGTTGTTCGGGGTGGGGGGAGCGGTCGCGGGGGACGACATCGGTACCACTTCCTGACGTTCGACGGGGACGTTTGCGTGTCGCCACACCGTAGGAACGGGCAGGTCAGAGGCGTATGTGGTGGGACACCATAGTTCGGGGGGCGGGAGTGCGTGCGCGCACCATGGGGGCGGTGTTCGTCGGCCTCAAGTCGGTGTCGACGCACAGGACGGTCGATGTGAGTGACGTCTCTGCCGTCCTCGTGGTTCTGGTAGTCCGTGAGGACGAAGCTGTAGCCCTGGGCGCAGTGCGCGCCCCGGCTGGGCAGGCGCCTTCGAGCGGAGCCGTTGCTCGGCGCGATGTGCCTCAGGGACGCCGCGGGCCGTCTTGTCGTGGGTGTCGGATGCCTGCCCGGCGTCGCTGTGGCGTCGGCATCCCTGCCGCTGCGAACCGGCACCGGCATGCGGCTTCTCATCTCGCGCGTGGCGCCCTACGGTTCGCGTGCCGCAGCCCGCCCGCCCACTCTCGCTGGGAGGCCCCGATGCTCAGCCGACGCGGACTCCTCACGGCCTCTGCCGCCGTGTTCACCGCTCCTCTTCTCACCGGCCACGCTTCCGCTGTCACCAGCGGCTCCCGTCTGCTCGACATTCCCGGCCTGGTGAACGCCCGTGACATCGGCGGCTATTACAGCCCCGCCGGAAGCACCCGCTACGGGTCCGTCTACCGCACCGACGGTCTCCACGCCCTCCAGCAGTCCGGAGTCGACGCTCTCGCCGGTCTCGGCCTGGCCGCCGTCATCGACCTGCGCACCAGCTTGGAGCGCAGTCAGGACGGCCCGGACAGGCTCCCTCCGGGGCCGGTCTCACACCACTGCCCGGTCGGCGAGGGCAGCTGGTACGCGGACGTCAGGCAGTCCATCTCCACCCGCGACTACGCCAGGCAGGAGGCGCTGCTGGGCAACGGCCGTGCCGCTCGGCTGATGACCGACATGTACCGGGGATACGTCACCAGCAGCAGCAACCGTGCCGCGCTCGCCCGGGCGTTCACGGTCTGCGCCACGGCGCCGGGCCCGGTGCTCGCGCACTGCACCGCGGGCAAGGACCGCACCGGCGTCGCCATGGCCGTCATCCTGCGCTGCTGCGGCGTGTCCAGCACCACCGTGATGGCCGACTATCTGCTGTCCAACGACCTGCGAGCCACCGCCGACGCCGGCACTCGCGCCTACCTCAAGGCCCACGGCTACATGACCGACCCCGACCTGCTGATCCCGGTGCAGCGTGTCGAGGCCGCCTACCTGGACGCCTTCTGGCAGCAGGCCACCGACTCGTACGGCTCCTTCGGCAAGTTCCTCACCGTGGGCCTGGCCCTGCCGATCGGTACGCTGGCGGCCATGGTCGACCGCCTCACCTGAGGCGGGCCTCAGCGGTGGGGGTCGGTGATCTCCCGCAGCGATTCCAGGGCCTGTTTCAGCTGGCGGGTGCGCTCGGGGCCCAGGTGGGCCGTCCATTGCCGTTGGATGTCGCGGACGACGGGCAGGCTCAGTTCGACGAGTTCGTGGCCGCGGGCGGTGATGGTCACCAGCCGGGCCCGTGCATCGCGCGGATCGGGTTCGCGACGGACGTAGCCGGCGCGTTCGAGCTGGTCGACGATCGAGCCGATCGTCTGCTTGCTGACCTGTGACGCCTCGGCCAGCTCGGCCAGCCGCGAGCCCTGCGGGGCGATCCGCTGGAAGACCCGTGCCTGGCTGAGTGAGATGTCGTGCCCCGCGGACTTCAGGGCGGCCATCACGGCTGACTCCATGAAGCGGTACGGGATGAACATCAGCAGCCCGAGATTGAGCTCGTCGGCGTCTTCGGTCATGCCGCCATCATTGCAGAAGGTCCGAGTCTCGTACTACTATGGTCCGAGGCTCGGACCTTTTGGAGGCTGTCATGGGCGACTCGGATCCCTACTGGTCGGCCGTGCGCGCGACCCGTCTGCAGATCGCCGACCTGCTGGAAGAACTCGCCCCGGCCGAGTGGGAGCAGGAGTCGCTGTGCCGGGGGTGGCGTGTGCGCGACGTGGCAGGACACCTCGCGCTGGTCCCCACCATCACGACGTGGGACATGATCGCGGCGGCACCGCGCGCACGGTTCGACCCCCACCGCATCAACACCCTCCTGGCCCGCCGGCACGGCTCCCGCGAACCCGCGGATCTGATCGCCGCCATCCGCAACCACGCCGACACCCGGCGTACGGCGAAGGCGCTCGACACCCGCAACGCCCTGTTCGACGCGATCGTCCACAGCCAGGACATCGCCCTGCCGCTCGGTCGGCGGTTCCCTGTCGCCGCCGGCCACAGCCGCGAAGGACTGCAGCGGGTTTGGGAGATGGGCTGGCCGTTCCACGCTCGGCGGCGCCTGGCCGGCCTCACCCTCCGGGCCACCGACACCGACTGGACGGTGGGCGACGGACCGGAGGTCGCCGGGCCGGCCCTCGCCCTGCTCATGCTCGCCACCGGACGCACCGCCGGCCTCGACGCCCTGCACGGCGAGGGCCTCGCCCGGCTCACGTCCTCCTCCTCGAACCGCTGAGGCCCGGCACGAGTCGCGGCAAAGCCGCAGGTCGTAGCTCCCTCGGTCCCCATGCCAGTGGTGAGGAATAGAGGGTCGGGGGTTGGTGTTCCGTTGATGGTTGATTGATGAACCACTTTGGTGGCGGTGGTGGCGCCGTTTCTCTCGCTGCGCCCAGCCCAGGCGAACGGAGGACCCATGACCGGCGACTTCAACGGCTACGGGCCGTACGACGGGGTCGCGCCCGACCGGTGGGTCAGTGCGCTGCACCTGTTCGACAACGGTGCCGGCGGGCCGCGGGAGGAGAGCACGGCGGAGCGCTGGGAGCGGGCGCGGTCGCTGTTCGGCGCCAAGGACTACGCCGGTGCCGCCCGGCTGCTGGCCGAGGTCGTGGAGGAGGCTCCGGAGCAGACCGGTCCGCGGCTGCTGCTGGCTCGCGCGTACTACCACTCGGCTCAACTGGGGCGTGCCGAGGAGCAGTTGCGGATCATCACGGAACGGGATCCGGTGGAGCACTACGCCCATCTGATGCTGGGGCGGACCCTGCAGCGACAGGGGCGTGCGCGGGAGGCCGAGCCCTGGCTGCGGATGGCGGGCGCGTTCGCGGGGGAGTTCCCGGACGCCGGCTGACGGCGACGGGAGCGCCGCCCCCTCACGCCCCCGCGCCTCCGTCCCCGCCCTGGTCACCCGCCCTTGCGCAGGAAGCGCCGCAAGCGGGTCTCCGGCCAGGTGTTGATCACGTCCTCCTTGGTGAGCCAGCCGCGCTGGGCGGTCCCCACGCCGTAGCGCAGGTTCGCCAGGTGGGGGACGGCGTGGGCGTCGCTGTCGACGGCGAAGCGGACGCCGTGGCGGCGGGCCCGCAGGATGTCCTCGTCGCGCAGGTCCAGCCGGTCGGGGTGGGCGTTGATCTCCAGGGCGGTACCGGTGCGGGCGCACGCGGCGAAGACCTCGTCGAGGTCGGCGTCCAGGGGCGGGCGCCTGCCGAGGATGCGGGTGGTGGGGTGGCCGATGACATGGACGTGCGGGTTCTCGCAGGCCCGCACGAGCCGCCGGGTCTGGGCGTCCCGCGACTGGTTGAAATGGGAGTGCACGGACGCCACGCACACATCGAAACCGGCCAGGAACTCCGCGGGCCAGTCCACGTCGCCGTCCGGGCCGATGTTCAGCTCCACCCCGTGCAGCAGCCGCATGCCGCGCCGCCCCTTGCCGAACCTGCCGTCGAGCTCGCGCACCCGCTCGCGCTGGGCCAGCATCCGTTCCTCGGTCATCTGCTGCATGTACAGGTCGGGCCCGTGGTCGGTGATCGCGTAGTAGGCGTACCCGCGCGCGGCGGCCGCCCGGACCATCTCCTCCAGCGGCGCCAGCCCGTCGGTCAGGTCGGTGTGGGTGTGCAGGTCGCCCCGCAGGTCGGACTCCCGTACCAGGTCGGGGAGTTCGCCGTGCAGGCCGGCCTCGATCTCGCCGCGGTCCTCCCGCAGGGGCGGCGGGATCCACGGCAGTCCGAGCCGCTCGTAGACCTCCTCCTCGGTCCCGGAGACGATCCGCTCCCCGCTCTCGGCGTCGAAGAGGCCGTACTCGGACAGCTTCAGGCCCGCGCGCACCGCCAGCTCGCGGGTGCGGACGTTGTGCGCCTTGGACCCCGTGAAGTACTGCAGGGCCGCGCCCCAGGAGTCGGGCGGTACGACTCTCAGGTCGACGGCGAGACCCTGCACCGTGCGGATCGAGGTCTTCGTCCGGCCGCGGGCGATCACCTCCGTGACGTACGGCAGCCGGGTGAACGCGTCCATCAGCGGTCCGGACCGCTCGGCCGCGGCGAGGACGTCGATGTCGCCGATCGTCTCGCGCACGCGGCGCAGCGAGCCGGCGTAGGCGCAGCGGCGGCAGCCGGTCACCTCGGACAGGTGCCCGAGGATGTCCTCGGCGAGGTCCGTGGCCGCGTCGAGCAGCACCCGGTCGCCGGCGGACCGCAGCAGGTCGACGCCGTGGAGGATGTTCTCCTCGGTCCGGGGGCCGAAGCCCTTCAGATCGCGCAGTCTCTCGGCGTGGATCGCCTCGACCAGCTCCTCGACGGAGGAGATCCCCAGCTCCTCGTAGAGCGCCAGCGCCTTCTTCGGACCCAGCGTGGGGATCGCCGTCAGCCGCCGCACACCGGCCGGGATCCGGGAGCGCAGTTCGTCGACGGCGGCGATGCTGCCGGTGCGCAGGTACTCGGTGACCTTCTCGGCGATGGACCTGCCCACGCCGGGGATCTCCCTGAGTCCCTTGGCGTCGAGCGTGGACACGTCCGCGTGGTGGCCGCCGATCGCCCGCGCGGCCTTCTCGTAGACACGCGCCCGGTACGCCTCGCCGCCGGTGATCGCGATCAGGTCGGCGTACTCCTGCAGCAGCGCCGCGATCTCGTCGTTGGACCGAGCCATGCCGTCCGAGTGGGCCGGATCCGCGTCGCCCATGCACACCGATCCGGCGGGCGCGACGGGCGCGGCGGATCTACGGTGGTCGAAGTGCCGAACCGACTTCAGGAGGCGGCCGAGATGGACGAGCACTACGTCTGGGTGACGACGCGCCGCATTCGGCCGGGCACCCTGCGGGACTTCGAGCAGGCGTGGCGGCCCGACACACACCCCGAGGGCATGCGCCGCGCGTTCGCCTACTGGTCCGAGGACGGCCAGGAGATCACCGGCGTGTCCTTCTGGGACTCCAAGGAGGCGTGCGACGCCTGGCGGACCTCCGACGCCGAGGCCCAGCGGCGGGCCCGCATGGCACCGCATGTGGTGGAGGAGCGGGAAGGCTTCCACCGCGGCCGGGAACTCGCCGTTCCCCAGGACTAGGGGGCGGGATCGCGCCGTTCCCCAGGACTAGGGGGGCGGGATCGCGCCGTTCCCCAGGACCAGTCGGCCGGCAACTCTCCGTTTCCCCAAGACTCGGGGGCCGGGATCTCGCCGTTCGCCAGGACCAGTCGGCCGGCAACTCTCCGTTTCCCCGGGGCCAGGCGGCCGGCAACTCTCCGTTCCCCCCCAGGACCAGAGGGCATCCCGCCGGAACGCCGGGTCCCCCTGGCACCCCTCGCCTCACCCTCTCGCCGGTCGGTCACGGATCCTTGACCGCTGCTGCGCCCTCCGCGATGCTGTGTTGCACAAAGCGAGATGTGTCCCGTGATAGGCAACATCTCGACTCTCTCTCAGCGGAGGAGTGGCCATGGCTCAGCAGGTCCGTGCTGTCGTCGCGCGCAGCAAGGGCGCCCCTGTCGGTCTGGAGACGATCCTGGTGCCCGACCCGGGACCGGGGGAGGCGCTGGTCAAGATCGAGACCTGCGGTGTGTGCCACACCGATCTGCACTACCGCGAGGGCGGTATCGGCGACGACTTCCCCTTCCTGCTCGGTCATGAGGCGGCGGGCATCGTCGAGGCGGTCGGCGACGGCGTCACCGAGGTGGCGCCCGGCGACTTCGTCATCCTCAACTGGCGTGCGGTGTGCGGCCAGTGCCGCGCCTGTCTGCGCGGCCGCCCCTGGTACTGCTTCGCCACCCACAACGCCAAGCAGAAGATGACCCTGGCCGACGGCACCGAACTGTCGCCCGCGCTGGGCATCGGCGCCTTCGCCGAGAAGACCCTGGTGGCCGCCGGGCAGTGCACCAAGGTCGACCCGGCCGCCTCCGCGGCCGCCGTCGGACTGCTCGGCTGCGGTGTGATGGCGGGCATCGGCGCCGCCCTCAACACCGGCCAGGTGGGCCGCGGGGACACCGTCGCCGTGATCGGCTGCGGAGGCGTGGGCGGCGCGGCGGTCATCGGTTCGAAACTGGCGGGCGCGGCCAAGGTCATCGCCGTCGACATCGACGACCGCAAACTGGCCACCGCCGAACGGCTCGGCGCGACCCACACCGTCAACTCCAAGGAGACCGACCCCGTCGACGCGATCCGCGAACTGACCGGCGGATTCGGCGCGGACGTCGTCATCGAGGCCGTCGGCCGCCCGGAGACCTACCGCCAGGCCTTCTACGCCCGCGACCTCGCCGGCACCGTGGTCCTGGTCGGCGTGCCCACCCCGGAGATGAAGCTGGAACTGCCGCTGCTCGACGTCTTCGGACGGGGCGGGGCGCTGAAGTCCTCCTGGTACGGCGACTGTCTGCCCTCGCGCGACTTCCCGATGCTCGTCGACCTCTATCTCCAGGGCCGGCTCGACCTGGACGCCTTCGTCACCGAGACCATCCCGCTGGACGACGTCGAGAAGGCATTCGAGCGCATGCACCACGGGGACGTCCTGCGCTCGGTGGTGGTGCTGTGAGCGCCGCGCGCGTCGAACGGCTCGTCACCTCCGGGCAGTTCAGCCTCGACGGCGGCACCTGGGACGTCGACAACAACGTGTGGATCGTCGGCGACGACCACGAGGTGATCGTCGTCGACGCCGCCCACGACGCCGAGGCCATCGCCGCGGCCGTCGCGGGCCGCCGGGTCACCGCGATCGTGTGCACCCACGCCCACAACGACCACATCGACGCCGCGCCCGCCCTCGCCGAGGCCACCGGAGCCCCGGTGCTGCTGCACCCCGACGACCTGCCGCTGTGGAAGCAGACCCACCCGGACCGCGCGCCCGACGCCGAACTGGCCGACGGGCAGCGGATCGTGGTCGCGGACGTGGAGCTGACCGTGCTGCACACACCGGGCCACGCGCCCGGTGCCGTCTGTCTGCACGCCCCCGCGCTCGGCGCCCTGTTCAGCGGGGACACGCTGTTCGCCGGCGGGCCGGGGGCGACCGGACGGTCGTACAGCGACTTCCCCACGATCGTGGACTCGATCCGCACCCGCCTGCTGACGCTGCCCGGCGACACCGTCGTGCACACCGGTCACGGGGACACCACCACCATCGGCGCCGAGGCGCCGCACCTCCAGGACTGGATCGACCGCGGCTTCTGACCGCCGCCCGCCCGGCCCCGCCGCAGGCGCTGTCCGACGACCGCGCCCGCGGCGGGGCCGTCATGTCGTTTCCGCTGCTCAGCCCCGGTTTCCGGGGCTCCTTCGGCATGCCTCGGAAACCCGTCGCGCAGGGGCCTTCTGACGCCTTGACAAGGGTTCTCGGGCGCCCCCAGACTGGCGTTGCGCTTACCGCAATCCGTTTCGCTATACGCACCGAGGTGTCATGATGATTCCCGCGTGCCGTCTCGCGGATCTGCCCCGAGGCGAGGCCATCCGGCTGGACATCGAGCCGCCGGTTTCCGTGTTCCACACCGACGACGGCGAGCTCTACGCGATCGACGACACCTGCACCCACCAGGACGCCTCGCTCGCCGACGGCTGGCTGGAGGGCTGCGAGGTCGAATGCCCCTTGCACGCCTCGACGTTCGACCTGCGCACCGGAGCGGTGGACGCCCCGCCGGCCAGGCTCCCGGTGCGCACCCACGAGGTCGTCGTCGAGGACGGCACGGTCTACGTCCGCCTGTCGGCCGAGGCCCCCAACCTGCCGCCCTGCGGGGCCGCCCGACTGGTCGGAGGCCCCGCGTGAGGACCGTCGCCGTGGTGGGCGCCTCGCTGGCCGGGCTGTCGGCCGCGCGCTCGCTGCGGCAGCAGGGCTACGACGGCCGGCTGGTCGTCGTCGGCGACGAACCCCATCGCCCGTACGACCGGCCGCCGCTGTCCAAGGAGTTCCTCGCCGGCACCCTCGGCGAGGCGGACCTCGCCCTGGAGGCGGAGGAGGAGGATCTGCGGGCGGAGTGGCTGCTCGGGGTCCGGGCCACCGGCCTCGACCGCACCCGGCGGGCGGTCCTGCTCGCCGACGGCCGGGAACTGCCCGCCGACGGCGTGGTCGTCGCGACCGGGGCCGCCGCCCGCACCCTGCCCGGCACCGAGGGACTGGCCGGCGTGCACACCCTGCGCACCCTGGACGACGCCCGCGCCCTGCGCGAGGATCTGGCCCGCGGCGGGCGGCTGGTGGTGATCGGCGGCGGGTTCGTCGGAGCCGAGGTCGCCTCCACCGCGTACACCCTCGGCCTGGACGTCACGATCGTCGAGGCCGCGCCCGTCCCGCTGGCCGGGCCGCTCGGCGCGGACATGGGCGCCGTCGTCTCCGCCCTCCACGCGGACCACGGCGTACGGCTGCTCTGCGGGGTCGGCGTGAAGGGGCTCGGCGGCGAGCACCGCGTCGAGGCCGTGCTGCTGGAGGACGGGCGCACCCTCCCCGCCGACACCGTCGTCGTCGGCGTGGGCGCGGTCCCCTGCGTCGACTGGCTGCGCGGCTCCGGCGTCGCCCTCGGCAACGGGGTGACGTGCGGCGCCGACGGCCGCACCAGCCTCGCCGGGGTGGTCGCCGTCGGCGACTGCGCCGACTGGTACGACCCGGCCACCGGCGGCCACCGGCGCGTCGAGCACTGGACCGGCGCGAAGGAGCGGCCCGCCATCGCCGTGGCCACCCTGCTCGCCCACGGCGCGCGGGAGGCGGGCACGCCCCGGCCGCCGTACTTCTGGTCCGACCAGTACGGAGTGCGGATCCAGTTCGTCGGGCACGCCGCCGGGGCCGACAGCGTGACGGTCGAGGAGGGTGCCACCGACGACCGCAGTTTCCTCGCCGTCTACCGGCGGGCCGGCGCGCCCGTCGCCGTGCTCGGGATGGACCAGCCGCGTCTGTTCACCCGTTGGCGCAAGCGGTTCGCCACGGTCGGTTCCTGACCTCTCCCCCTCTCCCGACGTCTCCCGAGGAGTGCAGCGTGACCTCGACCTCCCTGCCGGACAGCCTGATCGCCACCCTCCCCGGCTCCTCCTACACGGACCCGGCCGTCTTCGCCCAGGAGCAGGAGCGCATCTTCGAGGCGATGTGGTTCTGCGTCGCCCGCGCCTCCGACCTCCCGAGGCCCGGCGCGTTCCGCACCGTCGACGTGGGCCGCGAGAGCATCCTGGTCACCCGCGCCCGGGACCACTCGATCCGCGCGTACTTCAACGTCTGCCGGCATCGCGGCGCCAAGCTGTGCACCGAGGAGACCGGCGAGGTCAAGCGCGCCTTCCAGTGCCCGTACCACGCCTGGACCTACGACCTGAACGGCAAGCTGGTCGCCGCGCCCAACCTCACCAAGATGCCCGACGTCGGCCGCACCGAGTACGGGCTGGTGAGCGTCGCCGTGCGGGAATGGCTCGGCTATGTGTGGGTGTGCCTGGCGGAGAACCCCCCGTCCTTCGAGGAGGACGTGATCGGCGCGGTGGTCGAGCGGCTGGGCGACGTGGAGTCGATCGAGCACTACGACATCGACCACCTCGCGGTGGGCCGGCGGATCGTCTACGACGTGAAGGCCAACTGGAAGCTCATCATCGAGAACTTCATGGAGTGCTACCACTGCGCCACGATCCACCCCGAACTCACCGAAGTGCTCCCGGAGTTCGCCGACGGCTACGCCGCCCAGTACTACGTGGGCCACGGCGCCGAGTTCGGCGAGGAGATCCAGGGCTTCACCGTCGACGGCAGCGAGGGCCTGGACCGCATCCCCGGCGTCGCCGAGGAGCAGGACCGGCGCTACTACGCGATCACCGTCAAGCCGCAGGTCTTCATCAACCTCGTGCCCGACCACGTCATCTTCCACCGGATGTACCCGGTGGCCGTGGACCGCACGGTCGTCGAGTGCGACTGGCTGTACCTGCCGCACGTCGTCGACAGCGGCAAGGACGTCAGCCGCTCGGTGGAGCTCTTCGACCGGGTCAACCGGCAGGACTTCGACGCCTGTGAGCGCACCCAGCCCGGCATGAGCTCCCGCCTCTACGCCAAGGGCGGGGTGCTGGTGCCCAGCGAGCACCACATCGGCGCCTTCCACGAGTGGGTGAACGAGCGCCTGGGCACCGCCCAGGGGTGACTCAGCCCAGGTAGCCCATCCGGTGGCTGATCTCCTGCGCGCCCTTGACCAGGACCGGGGCCAGCTCGTGCATGCGCTCCTCGGTGAAGCGGTAGGCGGGCCCGGAGGCGCTGATCGCGGCGACGACCTCGCCGTCGCGGTCGCGGACCGGTGCCGCCATGGCGTGCAGGCCGATCTCCAGTTCCTCCAGCGTCCAGGCGTAGCCGCGCTCGCGGGCCAGCTCCAGGTTCTTCTCCAGCTTGGACTTCGCGGTGATGGTGTGGGGGGTCAGTTTCTTCAGGCCGGACTCGCTCAGCAGCGCGGAGCGCTCCTTGGCGGGCAGATGGGCCAGCATGATCTTGCCGCTCGACGTGGCGTGCAGCGGGGTCAGCTGGCCCACCCAGTTGTGCGCGGTGACGGCGGCCCGGCCGCGCACCTGGTAGAGGTTGATCGCGTAGTGCTCCTGCCGCACCGCGATGTTCACCGTCTCGCCGATCTCCTCGGCGAGGCGCTCGCACACCGGGCGTCCCTGCTGGGTGATGTCGATGCGCCCCGTGACCGCACCCGCCAGACGGACGATGCCGAAGCCGAGCCGGTACTTGCCGCGCTCGCCGGCCTGCTCCACCAGGCCGCGCGCCTCCAGGGCGCCGAGCAGGCGGAACGCGGTCGACTTGTGGACGTCGATCTCGGCGGCGACCTCGCTGACGCCCGCCTCGCCGCGCTGGGCCAGGATCTCCAGCACGCTGATGGCGCGGTCGACGGACTGCACACCCCCGGATGGCGAGCCGTTCGTTCCGGTATCCGGACTGTAGTTGCTCATAGCGGAACTATACTCGCAGTAAACAACACCGCCCACATGACGCGCCGCACATCTCGGCGCTTCAAGTTGCGTTGTTCGCAACCTGGTGCGTATAGCGCTACCCGTATTAGCATGCCCGGCGTATCGACGGCGCGAGCGAGACGAGGCCCCATGGCTCACGTGCAGTACGACTTCGTCATCGTCGGCGGCGGATCGGCCGGTTGCGCACTGGCGAACCGGCTCTCGGCCGACCCCGGAAACCGCGTGCTCGTCCTGGAGGCGGGGCGCTCCGACTACCCGTGGGACGTCTTCATCCACATGCCCGCGGCGCTGACCTACCCGATAGGCAGCCGCTTCTACGACTGGAAGTACGAGTCCGAGCCCGAGCCCCACATGGGCGGCCGCCGCATCTACCACGCCCGCGGCAAGGTCCTCGGCGGCTCCAGCAGCATCAACGGCATGATCTTCCAGCGCGGCAACCCCATGGACTACGAGCGCTGGGCCGCCGATCCCGGCATGGACACCTGGGACTACGCGCACTGCCTGCCGTACTTCCGGCGGATGGAGAACTGTCTGGCGGCCGACCCGGACGACGAGTTCCGCGGCCACGACGGCCCCCTCGTCCTCGAGCGCGGCCCCGCCACCAACCCCCTGTTCACCGCCTTCCTCCAGGCCACCCAGGAGGCCGGTTACGCCCCGACGGACGACGTCAACGGCTACCGCCAGGAGGGCTTCGCCAAGTTCGACCGCAACGTCCACCGCGGGCGCCGCCTGTCGGCCTCCAGGGCCTATCTCAAGCCCGCGATGAAGCGGCCCAACCTCACCGTGCGCACCCGGTCCTTCGTCACCCGGGTGCTGTTCGAGGGCAAGCGCGCCGTCGGCGTCGAGTACCGGCGCGGCCGCGGCGCCCCGCAGCAGGTGCGGGCGGGCGAGGTCATCCTGTGTGGCGGCGCCATCAACTCCCCGCAGCTGCTCCAGCTCTCCGGCGTCGGCAACGCCGCCGAGCTCTCCGCCCTCGGCATCGACGTCGTCCACGACCTGCCGGGCGTCGGCGAGAACATGCAGGACCACCTGGAGGTGTACGTCCAGTACGCCTGCCGGCAGCCGGTCTCCATGCAGCCGTACATGGCGAAGTGGCGCGCCCCCTTCATCGGGCTCCAGTGGCTGATGAGGAAGGGCCCCGCCGCCACCAACCACTTCGAGGCCGGCGGCTTCGCCCGCAGCAACGAGGACGTGGACTACCCCAACCTGATGTTCCACTTCCTGCCGGTCGCGGTCCGCTACGACGGCTCCTCGCCGGCCGGCGGCCACGGCTACCAGGTCCATGTGGGCCCCATGTACTCGGACGCGATCGGCTCGGTGAAGATCAAGAGCCGGGACCCGCGGGTGCACCCCGCCCTGCGCTTCAACTACCTCTCCACCGAGCAGGACCGCCGCGAATGGGTCGAGGCCGTCCGCGTCGCCCGGAACATCCTCAACCAGCCCGCGCTCGCCCCGTACAACGGCGGCGAGATCTCGCCCGGACCCTCCGTGGAGAGCGACGAGGAGATCCTGGCCTGGGTCGCCAGGGAGGGCGAGACCGCGCTGCACCCCTCCTGCACCTGCAAGATGGGCACCGACGACATGTCCGTCGTGGACCCGCTGAGCATGAAGGTGCACGGCATGGAGGGGCTGCGGGTGGTGGACGCGTCGGTGATGCCCTACGTCACCAACGGCAACATCTACGCGCCCGTGATGATGGTCGCCGAGAAGGCCGCCGACCTCATCCTCGGCAAGGAGCCGCTCGCGCCCTCCCGGGCCGCCTACTACCGGCACCGCGACGCCCAGAAGCAGGCCGGGTAGCGCGTGGCCGCCGAGGTGCTGCGGGCGCTGCTCGACCGCGTCCGCTACGAGGTGCTGCCGGCCGGTCCCACCGAGGACAAGGTCCTCGCCCATGTCCCGCGCGACGTCGTGGTCACGGTCACGGCGTCGCCGGTCAAGGGCCTGGAGCCGACGCTCGCCCTGGCCGAGCGGCTCACCGCCCACGGTTTCCGGGTGGTCCCTCATGTGCCCGCGCGGCTGCTGCGGGACGACGCCCACCTCAAGGACGTCGCCGAACGGCTGCGCGCGGCGGGCGTGGACGACGTGTTCGTGCCCGCGGGGGACGCCGACCCGCCGGCCGGGCCGTACGAGGGCGCCCTGCCGGTACTGCGCCGGCTCGACGAACTCGGCCGCCCCTTCGCCCGGATGGGCATCACCGGCTATCCGGAGAGCCATCCGCTGCTGCACGACGACATCACCGTCCAGGCGATGTGGGACAAGCGGGCGCACGCCGCGTACATCGTCAGCAACCTCTGCTTCGACCCCCGCGCGCTCGGGGAGTGGGTCGCCCGGATCCGGCACCGGGGTGTCACGCTGCCGGTGCACGTGGGCGTCGCGGGGCCGGTGCAGCGGGCCAGGCTGCTGGCCGTGGCGACGAAGATCGGGGTGGGGGAGTCGACGCGGTTCCTCACCCGGCATCCCTCGTGGTTCCTCCGGTTCGCGACGCCGGGCGGCTACGCCCCCGAGCGGCTGCTGACCCGCTCGGCGCAGGCGCTGACGGCACCCTCGGCGGGGGTGGCGGGCCTGCATCTGTTCACCTTCAACCAGGTGGCGCAGACGGAGCGCTGGCGACGGGAGCTGCTGGACCGGCTCGGTCCGTAAGGGGTGTCTCCGGCGTCGTGTACGACAGGCGGGGCCGGGGTCGAACGGACGGGCGGGGCCGCAGTCGTACGACGGGCGGGGCCGGAGTCGGTCGACTCCGGCCCCGCCCGGACCGTGCTCAGCGGAAGACCACCGTGCGGTTGCCGTCCACCATCACCCGGCTCTCGGTGTGCCACTTCACCGCGCGGGCCAGCACCTGGGCCTCCACGTCACGGCCGACGGTGACGAGTTCGTCGGCGTCCAGGGAGTGGTCCACCCGGACCACGTCCTGCTCGATGATCTGCCCCTCGTCCAGGTCCGGCGTCACATAGTGCGCCGTCGCCCCGACCAGCTTGACCCCGCGCGCGTGCGCCTGCTGATAGGGCTTGGCGCCCTTGAAGCTCGGCAGGAAGGAGTGGTGGATGTTGATGGCGCGGCCCTCCAGCTCCTTGCACAGGTCGTCGGAGAGGACCTGCATGTAGCGGGCCAGCACCACGAGGTCGACGTCCAGTTCGCGGACCAGCTCCAGCAGCCGCGCCTCGGCCTCGGGCTTGGTGTCCCTGCTCACCGGGATGTGGTGGAAGGGGATGCCGTAGGACTCGGCGAGGGGTGCGAAGTCGCGGTGGTTGGAGACGATCGCCGGGATCTCGAGGTTCAGGGCGCCGGTACGGCAGCGGAAGAGCAGGTCGTTCAGGCAGTGGCCGAACCGGGACACCATGATCAGTGTGCGGGCCGGCGTGGCCGCGTCCCGCAGCGTCCAGGACATGTGGTGGGCCTCGGCCACCGGCCCGAAGCGGTCACGCAGATGGTGCAGCGTGATGTCCGGGTCCGACACCTCGAAGTGGACCCGCATGAAGAAGCGGTCCTGAAGACGGTCGTCGAACTGCTGGCTCTGCAGGATGTTGCCCGAGTTCCTGACCAGGAAGCCGCTCACGGCATGGACCAGTCCGGACTGGTCCGGGCAGGAGAAGGTGAGGACGTACTCGTCGCCGGGCTGCGGTCGAGGGGACATACGGGGGCCTCCCGTTGGTGCGTATCGCACAACACGATGGGCTATACGCAACATGGTTGGGTCGGCGCGGCTGCCGGTCAACCCTGCGCCCGTAATTACGACGGGACCCCTTGACGTATGTCGGCCGTTCGGCCAGGGTTCCCCCACAAGCAATTCGATGCGCGATGCGCAACGACATCGGGTCGGAGGGCTCCGCCGTGGCAGACCTGTATGTGGACGGACAGTGGCGCGCGTCCGTGGCCGGAGGCCATCGGGAGATCCGCTGCCCCGCCGACGGCACACCGGTCGCGACCGTGTCCGAGGGGACGCGCGCCGACACCGAGGCCGCGATCGCCGCGGCCCGCCGGGCCTTCGACGAGGGCCCCTGGCCGCACACCCCCGAGCGCGAGCGGGGCGCGCTGCTGCTGCGCACCGCCGACGCGATCGAGCGGGACGCCAAGGAGTTCGCCCGCGCCGAGTCCCTCGACACCGGCAAGCGGCTGGTGGAGAGCGAGTACGACATCGCCGACGTCGTCTCCTGCCTCCGCTACTACGGCGGCATCGCCGGCACCAGCGCCGGACGGGTGGTGGACACCGGCCGCGCCGACGCCGTCAGCCATGTGCGGTACGAGCCGGTCGGTGTGTGCGGGCTGATCACACCGTGGAACTACCCGCTGTTGCAAGCCTCCTGGAAAGTCGCCCCGGCCCTGCTCGCGGGCAACACGGTCGTCCTCAAGCCCAGCGAACTCACGCCCTCCACCTCCGTCCTGCTGATGCGGGCCCTGCACGAGGCCGGGCTCCCGGCGGGCGCGGCCAACCTCGTCCTGGGCGCCGGCGCCGAGGTGGGCGCACCGCTCGCCGAGCACCCGGACGTCGACCTGGTCTCCTTCACCGGGGGCCTGGCGACCGGCCGCCGCGTCATGGCCGCCGCGTCGGCGACGGTGAAGAAGGTCGCGCTGGAACTGGGCGGCAAGAACCCCAACGTGGTCTTCGCGGACGCCGACTTCGACACCGCGGTCGACTTCGCCCTCACCGCCGTCTTCCTGCACTCCGGCCAGGTCTGCTCCGCGGGCGCCCGGCTGATCGTCGAGGACGGCCTGCACGACGCCTTCGTGGACGAGCTCGTACGCCGGGCCCGGCTCATCCGCCTCGGCGGGCCGTTCGACCCCGACGCGGACACCGGCCCGCTGATCTCCGCGCAGCACCGGGAGAAGGTCGAGGAGTACGTCGCCGCGGGGCTCGCCGAGGGCGCCGTACTGCGCTGCGGCGGTGAGCGTCCCCGCGATACCGCGCTGGCGAACGGCTTCTACTACCCGCCCACCGTCCTCGACGAGTGCCGGCAGGACATGCGCGTGGTCCACGAGGAGTCCTTCGGGCCCGTCCTGACCGTGGAGCGCTTCACCGACGAGGACGACGCCGTCCGCATCGCCAACGACACCGAGTACGGACTGGCCGGCGCCGTCTGGACGCAGGACGCGGGCCGGGCCCAGCGGGTCGCCCGGCGGCTGCGCCACGGCACGGTCTGGATCAACGACTACCACCCCTATGTGCCGCAGGCGGAGTGGGGTGGGTTCGGGCACTCGGGGGTGGGCCGGGAGCTGGGACCGACCGGCCTCGACGAGTACCGAGAGCCCAAGCACGTCTGGCAGAACATCCAACCCCGGCCGCAGCACTGGTTCCGCGGCTGAACGCCGAAAAGAGGTCGACCGTGACCCCAACGCAGACCGAGGTGTCGCAGCGGCGCGGCACGTCCCAGGACTCCCCGGACCGCACCCCGGTCATCTCCGTGCGCCGGCTGTGGAAGGTGTTCGGTCCCCAGGCCGACCAGGTGCCCCGCTCACCGGAGTTGTGCGCGCTGACCCGCCGTGAGCTCATGGACCGCACCGGCTGCACCGCCGCCGTGCGCGAGGTGGACTTCGAGGTGTCGCCCGGCGAGGTCTTCGTCGTCATGGGTCTGTCCGGCTCCGGCAAGTCCACCCTGGTGCGCTGTCTCACCCGGCTGATCGAACCCACCGCGGGCGAGGTCGTGTTCGAGGGCGAGGACATCCGCGGCGCGGACGCCCGGCGGCTGCGCGAGCTGCGCCGCTCGAAGTTCTCCATGGTGTTCCAGCACTTCGGGCTGCTGCCGCACCGCCGGGTCCTCGACAACGTCTCCTTCGGTCTGGAGATCCGCGGCATGGGCCGCGCCGAGCGCACCCGCAAGGCCATGGAGGCCGTCGAGCTGGTGGGCCTCGCCGGATACGAGAACTCCTACCCCGACCAGCTCTCCGGCGGGATGCAGCAGCGCGTCGGCCTCGCCCGCGCCCTCGCCGGGGACCCCGACGTCCTCTTCTTCGACGAACCGTTCTCCGCGCTCGACCCGCTGATCCGCCGTGACATGCAGAACGAGGTCATCCGGCTGCACCACGAGGTCGGCAAGACCATGGTGTTCATCACCCACGACCTCTCCGAGGCGCTCAAGCTGGGCGACCGCATCCTCATCATGCGCGACGGGCGGACCGTGCAGTGCGGCACCGGTGACGAACTCGTCGGCGCCCCGGCCGACGACTATGTCCGCGAGTTCGTCAAGGACGTGCCGCGCGGCGATGTGCTCACCCTGCGCTGGATCATGCGGCCGGCGGGCCCGGACGACGCGCTCGACGGTCCCGAGCTGGGTCCGGACGTCGTGGTGCGGGAGGCCACCCGGGCGGTGCTGGCGGCCGACCGGCCCGTCAAGGTCGTCGAGAACGGTGAACTGCTCGGCATCGTCGGGGACGAGGAGATCCTCGGGGTGGTCGCCGGGCAGGAAGGCGGCCGGTGATGGCCGTCCTCACCGAGAAGCCCCCGGCGAAGGCGGCGGCGCAGGAGCCCGCGCCCGCCGCGGACCGGCGCCGCTTCGGCCGGGGCACGGTGGTCGCCGCGATCCTCGCCGGCTGGCTGCTGCTGTTCGCCGTGGTGCGCGGCACCCACACCCTGACCCTGGGGGCCGCCGAACTCACCGATCTGCACCGCTGGTTCAACGACCTCAACGACTCCATCGGGGCCGACCGCAACTCCAACCCCGTCTTCCTGTACTTCTTCAACGAGATCCGCCTGGTCATCGACACCCTGGTGACCTTCGTCCAGGAGCTGATCGCCCAGCCCGCCGCGGGCCGCCCGGTGCCGCAGATCGGCTGGCTGGGCGTGGTCGGCATCGCCGGGTACGTCTCCTGGGCCGTCGGCAACTGGCGGGTCGCGGTGCTGGCCGTGGCCGGGTTCACCTTCCTCGGCCTGCAGGGGCTGTGGCAGGAGAGCATGGACACCCTGGCGCTGACCCTCTCCGCGGTCCTGGTGGCGCTGCTGTTCGCCCTGCCGCTCGGGGTGTGGGCGGGGCTGTCCGACCGGTTCCACCGGATCCTGACGCCCCTGCTGGACTTCATGCAGACGATGCCGACCTTCGTCTACCTGGCCCCGCTGACCCTGTTCTTCCTCATCGGCCCGGCCTCCGCCACCATCGCCACCCTCGTCTACGCGGCGCCGCCCGCGATCCGTATCACCGCGCACGCCGTCCGCTCGGTGCCGCACACCACCGTCGAGGCCGCCGAGTCGCTCGGCGCCACCCGCCGTCAGGCGCTGCTGAAGGTGCTGCTGCCGATGTCCAAGCGGACCGTGGTGATGGGCGTCAACCAGACCATCATGGCCGCGCTGGCGATGGTGACCATCGCGGCCCTGATCGACGCGCCCGGCCTCGGCAAGACCGTCGTGCAGGCGCTGCAGTCCCTGGACGTCGGCACCGCGTTCAACGCGGGGCTCGCGATCGTCGTCCTGGCCATCGTGCTCGACCGGGTCACCACCGCCGCCGCCGAGCGCAGCGGGACGGGAGTCCACCCGGCCGGGGTCCCGCGCAGGCAGGGACCGGGCCGGCGCCTCGCCGACCGCCTCCTCCGCGGACGGCGAGGGCTGCTGGGGGCGGGAGCGGCGGTCACCGCGGTCCTGGTGTACCTCTCGCACACCTACGTATGGGCGGCAGAGTTCCCCGGCGAGGGCGGCGTCGGCACCTCGATCGCCCGCGGCGCCGACACCGCGACCACCTGGGCGCAGGACAACCTCTCCGGCCTGACCAACGCCTTCCGCGACGCCCTCACCGACGGGCTGCTCAACCCCTTCCAGTCGCTGCTCACCGACTCCCCGTGGTGGCTGGTCGGCGCGGCGCTGATCGCCCTCGCCGTCGTCCTCGGCGGGGTGCGCGCCGGGCTCACCGCGGCGGTCTGCGTGGGGCTGCTGATCGGCACGGGCCTGTGGTCCGACAGCATGACCACGCTCGCCTCCACCGTCGTCGCCACCGTGCTGGTCATGGCGCTCGGCGTCGCCTTCGGGGTATGGATGGGGCGCAGCCGGCGGGTGGACCGGGTGCTGCGGCCCACGCTCGACGCGGCCCAGGTCATGCCGCCGTTCGTCTATCTGGTGCCGTTCCTCGCGCTGTTCGGCGCGACCCGCTTCACCGCGATTGTCGCCGCCGTCGTCTACGCGGCGCCCGTCGCCATCAAGATCGTCGCGGACGGGGTGCGGAACGTGCCCGCGGCCACCGTGGAGGCGGCCACCTCCGCCGGATGCACCACCTGGCAGATCATCACCAAGGTCCAGCTTCCCATGGCACGCGGCGCCCTGACCCTCGCCACCAACCAGGGCCTGATCTATGTGCTGTCGATGGTGGTCGTGGGCGGCCTCGTCGGCGCGGGAGCGCTCGGCTACGACGTCGTGGCCGGCTTCTCGCAGGGGCAGTTGTACGGCAAGGGGCTCGCGGCGGGGCTGGCCATCGTCCTCCTCGGCGTCATGTTCGACCGGATCACGCAGGCAGCGGCGCGGCGCGCCGGCGCGTAAGGAGCAGCACACCATGGCACAACACTGGCGAACCGGCGCGGCCGGCCTGGCCGTCCTCGGCCTCACCCTCACCGCCTGCGGCGGTGCGAAGGTCGGCGAGGCGTCCGCGGACGCGGGCGGTTCCGGCACGTGCGGCACCTTCAACCTCGCGGTCAACCCGTGGGTGGGCTACGAGGCCAACGCGGCGGTCGTCGCCCATGTCGCCGAGCACGACCTCGGCTGCAAGGTGGTCCAGAAGGACCTGAAGGAGGAGATCGCCTGGCAGGGCTTCGGCACGGGCGAGGTCGACGCCGTCATCGAGAACTGGGGCCACGACGACCTGAAGAAGAAGTACATCACCGACCAGAAGACCGCCGTCGACGCCGGCCCGACCGGCAACCAGGGCCTCATCGGCTGGTACGTGCCGCCGTGGCTGGCGAAGGCGCACCCCGACGTCCTCGACTGGCGGAACCTGAACCGGTACGCGGACCGCTTCAAGACCTCCGAGTCCGGCGGCAAGGGCCAACTCCTGGACGGCGACCCGTCGTTCGTCACCAACGACGAGGCTCTGGTGAAGAACCTGAAGCTGGACTTCAAGGTGGTGTACGCGGGCAGCGAGACCGCGCTCATCCAGGCATTCCGCAGGGCCGAGAAGAACAAGGAATGGATGATCGGCTACTTCTACGAACCGCAGTGGTTCATCTCCGAGGTGCCGCTGGTCAAGGTCGAGCTGCCCGAGTACGAGGAGGGGTGCGACGCCGACGCGGAGAAGGTCGCCTGCGACTACCCCGTGTTCGAGCTGGACAAGATCGTCAGCGCCAAGTTCGCCAGGTCCGGCAGTCCCGCGTACGACCTGGTGAAGAACTTCCGCTGGACCAACGACGACCAGAACACCGTGGCCAAGTACATCGCCGTGGACAAGATGTCCCCGGAGGCGGCGGCCGAGAAGTGGGTCGAGGCCAACCGGGACAAGGTGGAGGCATGGATCGAGTAGGCCCCCCGGAAAAGGGGGAGGGCTGGATCGAGTAGGGCCCCCGGAAAAGGGGGAGGGCTGGATCGAGTAGGGCCCCCGGAAGGGGCTTGCAGGACGCCCGGCGGGCGGTGCGCGAAGGTGGCGCGCCGCCCGCCGGGCGTCGCGTTTTCCAGGCCGGAGTTCCGGGTCCTTCCCGGGCTGTTCCCCGACGTCACGGACCCCTTGACACCCCCTCCGGCGACAGGCACATTGAGTTGCGCAACCTGAACCACGTTGCGCAGACAGCAACTGAACCGTTGTCGAGTTCGGAGGTTGGGCGATGGCGGGACCCCGAGTGGTCATCATCGGAGCGGGCGTCGTGGGAGCGGCCCTCGCCGACGAGATCTCCGCACGCGGCTGGACCGACGTGACCGTGGTCGACCAGGGACCCCTCCCGGCGACCGGGGGATCCAGCTCGCACGCGCCGGGCCTGGTCTTCCAGACGAACCCCTCGAAGACCATGACGGAACTGGCCCGCTACACCGTCGAGAAGTTCTGCTCCCTCGACGTCGACGGCGAGCCCTGCTTCCTCCAGGTCGGCGGCCTGGAGGTGGCCACCACCCCCGAACGCCTCGCCGAACTCCACCGCCGCCACGGCTGGATCACCGCCTGGGGCATCGAGGCGCGCGTCCTCGGCCCGGACGAGTGCGTCGCCCTGCACCCGCTCGTCGACCGGGACAGGATCCTCGGCGGCCTCCACGTCCCCACCGACGGACTCGCCAAGGCCGTCCTCGCCGTCGAGGCCCAGATCCGCCGGGCCGTCGACCGCGGGGTGCGCTTCCTGCCCCGCCACGAGGTCCTCGACATCCGGCGGACCGGCGGCCGCGTCACCGGCGTGGTGACCGACCAGGGCGAGATCGACGCCGACATCGTCGTGTGCTGCGCCGGCATCTGGGGCCCGAAGATCGCCCGCATGGTCGGCATGAACCTGCCGCTGACCCCGCTCGCCCACCAGCTCGCCTGGACCGGCCCGGTCCCCGCCCTCGCCGGCCAGACCGAGGAGGCCGTCCGCCCGATCCTGCGCCACCAGGACGCCGACCTGTACTACCGCGACCGCTACGACGGCCTCGGCATCGGCTTCTACGGCCACCGCCCCATGCCGGTCCCGGCCGACGACATCCTCTCCGTGGACGCGGCCGAGGGCATGCCCTCGGTCCTGACGTTCACCGAGGAGGACTTCGAGGACGCCTGGACCGAGACGAAGTCACTGCTCCCGGCGACGAAGGAGGCCAAGGTCGAGGAGGGCATCAACGGCCTGTTCTCCTTCACCACCGACGGCTACCCGCTGCTCGGCGAGTCCCCCGACGTCAAGGGCTTCTGGGTCGCCGAGGCCGTCTGGGTCACCCACTCCGCGGGCGTCGGCCGTGCCGTCGCCGAATGGCTGGTCGACGGCCACTGCTCGTCCTTCGACCTGCACGAGTGCGACGTCAACCGCTTCGAGCCGCACCAGCTGGCCCCCGCCTACGTGCTGGCCCGCGACTGCCGGAACTTCGAGGAGGTCTACGACATCCTCCACCCCCTCCAGCCGTCCGGCGAGCCCCGCCCGCTGCGCACCAGCCCCTTCCACGCCCGCCAGCAGGAGCACGGCGCGTTCTTCCTGGAGGCGAACGGCTGGGAGCGGCCGCAGTGGTACGAGGCCAACGCCCGTCTGCTGGACGGCCGTTCCATCCCCACGCCGGGCGACTGGGCCGCACGGTACTGGTCGCCGATCGTCGGCGCGGAGGCACAGGTCACGCGGGAGACCGTCGCGATGTACGACATGACGGCCCTCAAACGCCTGGAGGTCGGCGGACCGGGCGCGGGGGCCTTTCTGGAGAGCCTGTGCACCGGCAAGGTCGCCAAGTCCGTCGGCTCAGTGACCTACACGCTGCTCCTCGGCCACGACGGCGGCATCCGCAGCGACATCACCGTGGCCCGCCTCGCCCCCGACCTCTTCCAGGTCGGCGCCAACGGCAACCTCGACCTCGACTGGTTCACCCGCCACCTCCCGGCCGACGGCACCGTCCAGGTCCGCGACATCACGCCCGGCACCTGCTGCATCGGGCTGTGGGGGCCGCTCGCCCGCAAGGTGCTCCAGCCGCTGACCGACGACGACTTCTCGGCCGACGGCCTGAAGTACTTCCGCGCCAAGCGGGCGTACATCGGTTCCGTGCCGGTGACGGCCATGCGGCTGTCCTACGTGGGCGAACTGGGCTGGGAGCTGTACACCACGGCCGACCTCGGGGCGAAGCTGTGGGACACGCTCTGGGCCGCGGTGGAACCGCTGGGCGGCATCGTCGCCGGCCGCGGCGCCTTCAACAGCCTGCGCCTGGAGAAGGGGTACCGCTCCTTCGGCACCGACATGACGTACGAGCACGATCCGTACGAGGCCGGGGTCGGGTTCGCGGTCAAGCCCGACAAGGGCGACTTCGTCGGCAAGGCCGCGCTGGAACGCCGCAGGGCCGATGTGCGGCGCAGGCTGACCTGCCTGACCATCGACGACCCGCGGTCCGTCGTCATGGGCAAGGAGCCGGTGTTCGACGGGGAGTGCTGCGTCGGGTACGTCACCAGCGCGGCGTACGGCTACACGATCGGCAAGGGCATCGCGTACGCGTGGCTGCCGGCGGAGCTCGCGGTGCCGGGGCGCGCTGTGGAGATCGGCTACTTCGAGCGGCGGGTGGCGGCGGTCGTGGCCGAGGAGCCGCTGTTCGACCAGACGATGTCGCGTCTTCGCGGGTGAGGCGCGGCGGAGCCGCACCGCGACGCCGTCCCCGCGCCCCTGGGACGTTCCGTGTTCCTCTCCCGAGAAGGAGTGCCCCCTGTGACCGCGCAACTCCTCGACGGCAAGGCGACCGCCGCCGCCGTCCGGCGTGAACTCGCCGAACGAACAGCCGCATTGAGAGCCCGCACCGGGCGGGCGCCCGGACTCGGGACCGTGCTCGTCGGTGACGATCCCGGCAGCCGCGCCTATGTCGCCGGGAAGCACCGCGACTGTGCGCAGGTGGGCATCGCGTCCATCCGCCGCGAGCTGCCCGCCGACGCCACCCAGCGTCAGGTCGAGGACGTCGTCGACGAGCTGAACGCCGACCCGACCTGCACCGGATACATCGTCCAACTGCCGCTCCCGCGCCACCTGGACACCCACGCCGTCCTCGCGCGCATGGACCCCGCCAAGGACGCCGACGGACTGCACCCCGTCAACCTCGGCCGGCTCGTCCTCGGCGTCGACGCGCCGCTGCCCTGTACGCCGCGCGGGATCGTCGAACTGCTGCGCCGCCACGACGTACCGGTGGCCGGGGCGCGGGTGTGCGTGGTCGGGCGGGGGATCACCGTGGGGCGGCCGCTCGGGCTGCTGCTGACCCGCCGCTCCGAGAACGCCACCGTCACCCTCTGCCACACCGGAACCAAGGGACTCGCCTGGCATGTGCGGGAGGCGGACGTCGTCGTCGCCGCGGCCGGGGTGCCCGGACTGATCGGCAAGGACATGCTGCGCCCCGGCGCGGCCGTCCTGGACGTCGGCATCACCCGCACCGAACAGGGGCTCGTCGGTGACGTGGACCCGCAGGCCGCTCAGGTCGCCGGGTGGCTCGCGCCGATGCCCGGGGGCGTGGGCCCCATGACCCGGGCGATGCTGCTCGCCAATGTCGTCGAGGCCGCCGAGAGGAACGCGAACACCGTATGAACGTGCTGAACACCTCCCTGGCCGAGCTGGACCCCGAGGTCCACGCCGCCCTCCGTGCCGAGCTGCACCGCCAGCAGAACACCCTGGAGATGATCGCCTCCGAGAACTTCGCGCCGTCCGCGGTGATGGAGGCACAGGGCTCGGTGGCCACCAACAAGTACGCCGAGGGCTACCCCGGCCGCCGCTACTACGGCGGCTGCGAACACGTCGACGTCACCGAACGGTTGGCGATCGAGCGGGCCAAGTCCCTCTTCGGAGCGGCCTACGCCAACGTCCAGCCGCACTCGGGTGCCCAGGCCAACACCGCCGTGTTCTTCGCCCTGCTGCGGCCCGGCGACACGATCCTCGGGCTCGACCTCGCCCACGGCGGTCACCTCACCCACGGCATGCGGATCAACTACAGCGGCAAGATGCTGAACGTGGTGCCCTACCACGTGTCCGGGACGGACCACCGGGTCGACCTGGACGAGGTGGAGCGGCTCGCCAAGGAACACCGCCCCAAGATGATCATCGCGGGCTGGTCGGCGTACCCGAGGCACCTGGACTTCGCGGCCTTCCGCCGGATCGCCGACGAGGTCGGCGCCCTGCTGATGGTCGACATGGCGCACTTCGCGGGCTTGGTCGCCGCCGGACTGCACCCCAGCCCCGTCCCGCACGCGCACGTGGTCACCACCACGACCCACAAGACGCTCGGCGGCCCCCGCGGCGGCGTCATCCTGACCGACGAGGCCGACCTCGCCAAGAAGATCAACTCGGCGGTGTTCCCCGGCATGCAGGGAGGCCCGCTGGAGCATGTGATCGCCGCGAAGGCGGTCGCCTTCAAGATCGCCGCGTCCCCCGGGTTCGCCGAACGCCAGGCCCGCACCCTGGCCGGCGCCCGCCTCCTCGCCGAGCGCCTCACCCGGCCCGACGCGGCCGAGGCGGGGGTGAAGGTGCTGACCGGCGGCACCGATGTGCATCTGGTGCTGGTCGACCTGCGGGACTCCCCGCTCGACGGCAAACACGCCGAGGACCTCCTGCACTCGATCGGCATCACCGTCAACCGCAACGCCGTCCCCTTCGACCCCCGCCCACCCCTGATCACGTCCGGACTGCGCATCGGCACCCCCGCGCTGGCCACCCGCGGCTTCACCGAGGACGACTTCGCCGAGGTCGCCGACGTCATCGCGCTGGCCCTGCGGCCCGACCCGGACGTGGACGCCCTGCGCGCCCGCACCAAGGCGCTCGCGGACCGGCACCCCCTCTACCCGCACCTGACCGCAAGCGAAGCCGGAGCCGCCCGATGAGCCCCCGAACCCCCGGCGCCGACCTCCCCGACCACCCCGACCGGCTCTGGCGCGACCCCGAGCCGAAGCGCTCGTACGACGTGGTCGTCGTGGGCGGCGGAGGCCACGGCCTCGCCACCGCCCACTACCTCGCCAGGAACCACGGCATCACCGATGTGGCCGTCCTGGAGAAGGGCTGGCTCGCGGGCGGCAACATGGCCCGCAACACCACGATCATCCGCTCCAACTACCTCTGGGACGAGAGCGCCGGCATCTACGAGCACGCCCTGAAGCTCTGGGAGGGCCTGGAGGAGGAGCTGGACTATCCCCTCCTCTTCTCCCAGCGCGGCGTGCTGAACCTGGCCCACAGCCTCCAGGACGTCCGCGACAGCGTCCGCCGTGTCGAGGCCAACCGCCTCAACGGCGTCGACGCCGAATGGCTCGACGCCGACCAGGTCACAGAGGTCTGCCCGATCGTCAACACCTCACCCGACGTCCGCTACCCGGTCCTCGGCGCCACCTACCAGCCCCGCGCCGGCATCGCCAAGCACGACCACGTGGCCTGGGGCCTCGCCCGCTCCGCCGACGCCGCAGGCGTCGACATCATCCAGAACTGCGAGGTCACCGGCCTGGACGTGGTGGACGGCCGGGTGGTCGGAGTGCGGACCACCCGCGGCCCGATCGCCGCCGGCAAGGTCGCCCTGTGCTCCGCCGGCCACACCTCGGTCCTCGCCGCCATGGCCGGCATCGAACTCCCCCTCCAGAGCCACCCGTTGCAGGCCCTGGTGTCCGAGCTGCTGGAGCCCGTGCACCCCACGGTGGTCATGTCCAACGCCGTCCATGTGTACGTCAGCCAGGCCCACAAGGGCGAGCTGGTGATGGGCGCCGGGATCGACGCGTACACCTCCTACACCCAGCGCGGCGCGTTCCACATCATCGAGGAGCAGATGTCCGCCGCGCTGGAGCTGTTCCCGGTGTTCGCCCGCGCCCACGTGCTGCGCACCTGGGGCGGCATCGTCGACGTCAGCCCGGACGCCTCACCCATCGTCGGCCTCACTCCGGTGGACGGCCTCTACCTCAACTGCGGCTGGGGCACGGGCGGTTTCAAGGCCACCCCCGGCGTCGGCTGGGTCTTCGCCCACACCATCGCCCACGACGCCCCGCACGCCCTCAACGCCCCCTTCTCGCTCGACCGTTTCACCACCGGCGCGCTCGTCGACGAGCACGGCGCGGCCGCGGTGGCCCACTAGGACCACTGGACCCCTTGGGAGCCGACCCATGCTGCTCATTTCCTGCCCGTGGTGCGGGCCCCGCGACGAGGCCGAGTTCCACTACGGCGGCCAGGCCCACGTGCCCTACCCGCTCGACCCCGCCGCCCTCACCGACGAGGAGTGGGCGCGCTACCTCTTCTTCCGCGACAACCCCAAGGGCCCCTTCGCCGAACGCTGGAGCCACGCGGCCGGCTGCCGCCGCTGGTTCAACGCGGTGCGGGACACGGCGACGAACGAGATCCTGGCGGTGTACAGAGTGGGGGAGGAGCCCCCGCGAGAGGTGAAGCACAGGACAGACACCTCGCCCCACCCCCGCCCTGCCCCAGAGTCGACCCACCCGGCCCCCGCGCAGTCGCGCCCGGGCACCTCTCAGCCCGGCCCGGTGTTCTCAGCCCGTCCGGCGATTGAGGACGAGGCCCGTCCAGGGCCGACGGGGGTCCAGGGGGCGGAGCCCCCTGGCGGGGCCGAAGGGGCGGAGCCCCTGGAGGACGGGAAGGGTAGGGGCGGCGGGGGCGAGAAATCCCAACCGTTCCGCACCCCCACCGGCGGCCGCATCGACCGCACCACCCCCCTCACCTTCACCTTCGACGGCACCGAATACCACGGCTACCGAGGCGACACCCTCGCCTCCGCGCTCCTCGCCAACGGCGTCATCACCACCGCCACCAGCATCAAACTCGGCCGCCCCCGAGGCATCTTCACCGCCGGCGTGGAAGAACCCAACGCCGTGATCCAGATCGAGGCCCCCTTCCCCGAACCCATGCTCCCGGCCACCACGGTCGAGCTGTACGACGGCCTCGCCGCGAGCAGCCTCCCCGGCCAGGGCCGCCTCGCCACCACCCCCGACCCGGCCCGCTACGACGCCGTACACGCCCACTGCGACGTCCTGATCGTCGGCGCGGGCCCCGCCGGCCTCGCCGCCGCCTCCGCGGCCGCCCGCACCGGCGCCCGCGTCATCCTCGCCGACGACCAGCCCGAACCCGGCGGCAGCCTGCTCGGCACCGGCGAACACCTCGACTGGGTGCGGGAGACCCACGCCCGGCTGGAAGCCGCCCCCGACGTCCGCGTCCTGCGCCGCACCACCGTCTTCGGCCACTACGACGACAACCACCTCCTCGCCGTGGAGCGCCGCACCAACCACCTCGGCGCCCAGGCCCCCGCCGACGTCTCCCGCGAACGCGTCTGGCGCATCCGGGCCCGCCGCGTGGTCCTCGCGACCGGCGCCCACGAGCGCTCCCTGGCGTTCGGCGACAACGACCGCCCCGGCGTGATGCTGGCGGCCTCGGCCCGCACCTACCTGCACCGGTACGCCGTACTCCCCGGCCGGCACGCGGCCGTGTTCACCACCAACGACAGTGCCTACGCCGCCGCACTCGACCTCGCCGCGGCCGGCGTGGACATCGCGGCGATCGTGGACACCCGCCCCGAGCCGGGGGAGTGGGCCGAGCGCGCCCGGTCCGCCGGCATCGAGGTGCTCGCCGGCCACGCGGTCACCGGCACCGAGGGCGGCGCCCGCCTCACCGCGGTCACGGTCGCCCCGTACGGTGACACGGCCGGCCGGCGGGAGTTCGCCGTGGACCTGCTGCTGGTCTCCGGCGGCTGGAACCCCGTCGCGCACCTGTTCAGCCAGGCGGGCGGCACGCTCCGCCACGACGAGACGCTGGGCACCTTCGTCCCGGACGGCTGCCGTCAGGCGGTCGAGGTCGCGGGCAGCGCGAACGGCACCTTCGATCCGGCGGCCGTCCTCGCCGAGGGCGCGGCGGCGGGCGCCCGCGCCGTCGAGGCGGAGGGGTACACCGCCGAGCACCCCGTCCTCCCGGCGGTGAGCGGGCGGCCGTACACCCCGCCCATGCAGGTGTTCACCGTCCCCACCCCTACCGGCGCCCCCCGCTTCGTCGACCTCCAGCGCGATGTCACGGTGGACGACCTGGCGCGCGCGACCGGCGCGGGTCTGCGCTCCGTGGAGCACACCAAGCGCTACACCACCGCCGGCACCGGAGGCGACCAGGGCCGCACCGCCGGCGTCCTGGCCAGCGGCGTGGTCGCCGAACTGCTCGGCGTGGACGTCTCGGCGCTCGGCCTGCCCACGTTCCGGCCGCCGTACGCCCCGGTCTCCTTCGCCGCCCTCGCCGGCCGCGACCGGGGCGCGCTGCACGACCCCGTCCGCACCACCCCGCTGCACTCCTGGCACGTGGCGCACGGCGCGCTCTTCGAGAACGTCGGCCAGTGGAAGCGGCCCTGGTACTACCCGAGGCCGGGCGAGGACAAGGAGACCGCCGTCCTGCGCGAGTGCCGTGCCGCCCGTGAGGGCGTGGCGTTCATGGACGCCTCCACCCTCGGCAAGATCGATGTGCAGGGCCCGGACGCCGCGCTGTTCCTCGACCGGCTCTACACCAACATGATGAGCACCCTGAAGCCCGGCATGATCCGCTACGGGGTGATGTGCCGCCCGGACGGCATGGTCTTCGACGACGGCACGGTCATCCGGCTGGCCGAGGACCGCTTCCTGGTCACCACGACCACCGGCAACGCGGCCGCCGTACTGGACTGGATGGAGGAATGGCTCCAGACCGAGTGGCCGCAGCTGCGCGTGCACTGCACGTCCGTCACCGAGCAGTGGGCCACCGTCGCGCTGGTGGGGCCCGGGTCCCGCACGGTCCTCGGCTCGCTCGCACCCGAACTGGCCGTGTCCCACGAGGACTTCCCGTTCATGGCGTGGCGCGAGACGGCCGTCGCGGGGATCCCCGCGCGCGTGTGCCGGATCAGCTTCTCCGGCGAACTCGCCTACGAGATCAATGTGTCGCCGTGGGACGCCCTCGCCCTGTGGGAGGCGCTGGACGAGGCCGGCGCCCCGCACGGCATCACCCCGTACGGCACCGAGACCATGCACGTCCTGCGCGCCGAGAAGGGCTACCCGATCATCGGGCAGGACACCGACGGCACGGTCACCCCGCAGGACCTCGGCATGGGCTGGGCGGTGTCGAAGAAGAAGCCCGACTTCCTCGGCAAGCGCTCCTTCGCGCGGGCCGACACCGCCCGGCCCGACCGCAAGCACCTCGTCGGCCTCCTCCCCGAGGACCCGGCCGCCTTCCTGCCCGAGGGCACCCAGCTGGTCGCCGACGCCGAACTGCCCGCCCCGCCCGTGCCGATGCTCGGCCATGTCACCTCCAGCTACCGCAGCGCCGCACTCGGCCGGACCTTCGCGCTCGCCCTGGTCAAGGGCGGCCGCGGCCGCGTGGGCGAACGCCTCTACGCGCCCGTCGGCGACCGGCTGGTGCCGGTGACGGTCGCCAGTCCCGTCCTCTACGACCCCGAGGGAGCCCGCCGCGATGGCTGACACCGCCCCGACCACCCACCGGCGCAGCCCCCTGGCGCACGCCGCCGTCCGCCTGGCCGCCGCGACCCGCGCCAGCGGCGGCGCCGTCCGCCTGGCCGAACTGCCCTTTCTGGCCCAGGTGAACGTCCGGCTCGACGCCAAGGGCCCGGCGGCCGAGGCCGTCGGCTACGCCCTGGGCTTCCCGCTGCCCCTGGAACCCAATACGGCTGTCCGGGCGGGCGGGCTGACCGCACTGTGGCTCGGTCCCGACGAATGGCTGCTCGTGGGGCCGCCCGGCACCGAGCGGGAGCTGGAGGACCGGGTGCGCGCGGCGGGCGGCGACGAGCCGGTGTCCGTCACCGATGTCTCCGCCCAGCGCACCACCCTGCTGGTCAGCGGCCCCCGCGCCCGCGACCTGCTCGCCCACGGCTGCGCGCTGGACCTGCACCCGCGCGCCTTCGGCCCCGGCCGGTGCGCCCAGACGAACCTGGCCCGCGCCCAGGTCGTCCTGGTGGCGCGGGACGAGGAACGGGCGGGCTTCTGGGTGCTGGTGCGCTCCTCCTTCGCCGGCTATCTCACCGACTGGCTGCTGGACGCGGCCGTGGAGT
The DNA here is from genome assembly GCF_964272895.1 of Streptomyces sp. enrichment culture. GTDB lineage: Bacteria > Actinomycetota > Actinomycetes > Streptomycetales > Streptomycetaceae > Streptomyces. The sequence continues at coordinate 824,143 of NZ_OZ186832.1, read as the reverse complement.
ACACCCGGAGGCCGTCATGATGGTTCCCGCGTGCCGTCTCGCGGATCTGCCGCGCGGCGAGGCGTTCCGGCTGGACATCGAGCCGCCGGTTTCCGTGTTCCACACCGACGACGGCGAGCTCTACGCGATCGACGACACCTGCACCCACCAGGACGCCTCGCTCGCCGACGGCTGGCTGGAGGGCTGCGAGGTCGAATGCCCCTTGCACGCCTCGACGTTCGACCTGCGCACCGGAGCGGTGGACGCCCCGCCGGCCAGGCTCCCGGTGCGCACCCACGAGGTCGTCGTCGAGGACGGCGTGATCCACGTCAGGCTCTCCGCGGCACCGCCCAACCTCCCGCCCGCCTGTGTCGCGGCACGCCTGGGCGCGACACCGGTCACCGGCGGCACGCCATGAGGCTCAGCCGAGGTGGCCCATCCGCCGGCTGATGTCCTGCGCGCCCTTGAGCAGCACGGGGGCGAGCTCGTGGATGCGTTCCTCGGTGAAGCGGTAGGCGGGGCCGGAGGCGCTGAGGGCGGCGACGACCTCGCCGTGGTGGCCGCGGATGGGGGCGGCCATGGCGTGCAGTCCGGTCTCCAGCTCCTCCAGCGTCACCGCGTAGCCGCGCTCCAGCGCCTCGGCGAGGTTCTTCTCCAGCCGGGACCGGGAGGTCAGGGTGTGCGGGGTGAGCCTGCGCAGCCCGGCCGCCCCGAGCACCGCGGCGCGCTCCTGCTCGGGCAGATGGGCGAGCAGGATCTTGCCGCTCGATGTGGCGTGCAGCGGGGTCAGCTGGCCGACCCAGTTGTGGGTGCCGACCGCGCCGGGGCCGCGCACCTGGCAGAGGTTGACGGCGTAGTGCTCCTGGAGGACGGCGATGTTGACGGTCTCGCCGATCTCCTCGGCGAGGCGCTCGCAGACCGGACGGCCCTGCTGGGTGATGTCGAGCCGGCCGGTCACCGCGCCCGCGAGCCGTACGATGCCGAACCCGAGCCGGTACTTGCCGCGCTCGCCCGACTGCTCCACCAGGCCACGCGCCTCCAGGGCGCCGAGCAGCCGGAACGCGGTCGACTTGTGGACATCGAGCTCGGCGGCCACGTCGGTGACGCCCGCCTCGCCGCTCCGGGCCAGGATCTCCAGCACGCTGACGGCACGGTCGACGGACTGCACACCGCCCGCCGAGGGAGCGGCTGTCTCGCTTTCTGCGGTGTCGTTGCTCATGGCGCAACTATAGGGCCGGGCGGGCCCGGAGATCCCGGGAACGCGGGCGCAGAGGGAGGGTATACGACCGCCCCGGCGGTGCCGCGCCCGCGAGGGGCCGGCACCGCCGGGGCGGTCACCGCGACGCGCTCAGGCGGCGCTGCGGAACGGGCCCGTCACCTCGTAGGTGATGCCACCGGAGGAGCTGCCGGACGTGCCGCGCTGGCTGGAGAAGTACAGGCGCTTGCCGTCGGGGGAGAACGCCGGGCCGCAGATCTCCGAGCCCGACTGGCCGGTGATGCGCAGGAAGGGGGCCACGATGTCGTTCGGGGTGATGATGCAGATCTCCATGTTGCCGCCGTCCTCGGCGACGAAGAGGTCGCCGGAGGAGCTGCCGGTGACGTTGTCGACACCGGTCAGCGGCGCGGTGCCGTTGGTGACCAGGCTGTCGTCGTAGGCCAGTTCGTAGGTGTTGCTGAGCAGGTTGAGCTGCCAGACCCGGTTGTCGCCCTTGGTGGTGAACCACACGGTGTCGTTGGCGTAGTGGCAGCCCTCGCCGCCGTTGAAGATCTTGGCGCCGGACACCTGGTCACGGGTGTAGGTGGGCGAGCCGTCGGGGTCGGGCACGTTCACCCAGGTGAAGGAGCCCGAGGTGGCGGTGCCGGCCTTCAGCACCTGGAGGGTGCCGGAGGAGAGATCGCCCCAGGTGGTGGGCACGAACCGGTAGAAGCAGCCGTCGGACTCGTCCTCGGTCAGATAGACGACCTTGCGCACCGGGTCGGCGGCGGCCGCCTCGTGGTTGAACCGCCCCATCGCGTCACGGCGTACCGCGGGCTTCACGCCCCACGGGTCGGTCTCGTAGACATAGCCGCGGCTGACCTCCTCGCAGGACAGCCAGGTGTTCCAGGGAGTGGCGCCGCCCGCGCAGTTGCGGTTGGTGTTGGACAGGATCCGGTAGGCGGCGGTGACCGTGCCCGAGGAGTTGAATCTCACCGCGCTCGCCCCGCCGGTGGTGGATATCTCCGAGTTGGAGACATAGATCCAGCCCGTGCCGTCGGCGAAGCAGGCGCCGCCGTCGGGGGCGTTGTGCCAGGTGTAGGAGGTTCCGGGGACGACCTGCGAGGACCGGGCTATGACCCGGCTGGTGAAGCCGCTGGGCAGCATGATCCCGTTGGCGTCGGCGGCCTGCAGACCGCCGTACGGGCTGACGCCGTTCTGGGCCGGTGCCGCGTAGGCGGCCCCGTGCATGAGAGTGCCGCCGAAGACGGCGGCGGAGGTACCGAGAACCGCGCCACGCAGGAAGTTCCGACGTTCCACAGCTACTCCTTCGTCGAGGAAGGGGCGAATGTTCGGCTCGGCAGAGTCGCCGACCGGTCACAGGGACCGTAGGGCTCGCGCGCACGCGAGGTCAGGGGTGATCGGGCCAACTCTGCGTGGCCGGTGCGGGCCCGGTCGGAAAACATGGGGGGTACTTCCCCATGCACCCGCCGCCTGCCTCGTACCAGGATCGGACGTGGCACACAGCGGCGCAGCGCGGGCAGGGGAGGGACGATGGCGGCGGAGCCGGGGCACGGGCGGACCGGGGTGCTGGAGGGGGCGGCGCTGCCGGAGGCCGAGGGGTGGTGGCGGGCCGGACTGCTCGACGGCGACGGCACCGGGCACCGGCCGGACTGGGCCGCGTTCGCCGAGGAGGCGACGGCCCGCGCGCCCGAGGAGGCCGTGGCGACCGAGGGGGAGTATCCGGGGCTGAGCGGCTTCGCGTGGGTGCTGCGGCCGTTCGTCGAGCGGGCGGGGGAGCGGCTGGAGCGCGCGGTGCCGGCGCGGGTGCGCGGGATCGTGGACCTGACCGCCGTACGACGGGATCTCCAGCGGCAGCTCGGCGGGCGGCTGGCGCGCACGGCGGCGCGGACGCTGGTGCTGGAGCTGTACGAGGCACGCACCGCGGGGCGCCTTCGCGGGGACGATCCGCGGGCCCGGTTCCGGGACTTCCTGGGGCTCGCCGGATCCCGGCGCGGACTGACCGCCCTGCTGTGCCGGCGGCCGGTGCTGGCCCGGCTGCTGGGGCGCGCGGCGCTCGACGCGGCGGACGCCCTCGCCGAGACGCTGCGCCGGCTGGCCGACGACCACGCCCTGCTGACCGCCGGTCTCCTCGGCGAGGGCCGGGGGCCGCTGGTGGGCGTCGAACCGGGCGCCGGTGACGGACACCGGGGCGGACGCAGTGTGACGCTGCTGCGCTTCGCCGACGGCACCCGGCTGGTCTACAAACCCCGGCCGCTCGCCGCGCACCGCCACTTCAACGACCTCGTCGCCTGGTTCGACGCGCTCCCCGGCACCGTCGGCCTGCGCACCCTGCGGCTGCTCGACCGCGGCCGCTACGGCTGGGTGGAACACGTCACCGCGCGGCCCTGCGCCGACGCCGCGGAGGTCGCCGTGTTCTACCGCCGCCAGGGCGCGCTGCTGGCCCTGCTGCACCTGTTCGACGGCACCGATCTGCACCACGAGAACCTGATCGCCGTCGGCGCCCACCCGGTGCTGGTCGACGTGGAGACCCTGTTCCACCCTCCGCTGCCGGGCGCGGCCGCGGAGGATCCCGCCGCCCGGGCGCTGCACGACTCGGTGTACCGGGTCGGGCTGCTGCCCCAGCTGCTGGTGGGCGACGACAGCGCGCTGGACGTCTCCGCGGTCGGCGGCGGCCACGCCGCGCCGTCGCCGGTGAGCCGCGCGCACTGGGCCGACGCCGGCACCGACCGGATGCGGCTGGTGCGCCGGGCCGGACGGTTCGGCGAGTCCGCCAACCGGCCGCGGCTGCCCGGCGGCGAGCCCGTCGAACCCGGTGCCCATGTGGAGGCGCTGTGCGCCGGATTCCGCGACGCCTACTCCGCGATCGGCGCGGCCCGCAGCCACCTGCTCGGCGAGAGCGGCCCGTTGCGGGACTTCGCCACCGACGAGATGCGGGTCGTGCTGCGCCCCACCTGCGTGTACACCACGCTCCTCGACGAGTCGACGCACCCCGACCTGCTCACCGACGCCCGCGAACGGCAGCGGGTGCTGGAGACCCTGCGCACCGACCTGTTCGGCCCCGTCCCCGACGCCGGTCTGGTCGACGAGGAGATCGCCCAGCTCTGGGCGGGGGACGTACCGCTGTTCACCGCCCGGCCGGACCGGGACCGCGTCTGGGGCCGCCCCGGACGCCCGCCGGCCGGCCGCACCCGGTCGCCGGGGCTCGCCCGGGTCACCGCCAAGCTCGCCGCGCTGGACACGGTGGACCGGCAGGACCAGGAGTGGATCGTACGGGCCGCCATGGCCACCGCCTCCCGCGCGCCCGCGCACCGGCCCGCATCCGGTCACCGCCCGCGCACCGCGGACCGCGCCCCCGAGCCCGAGCGGCTGCTGTCGGCCGCCCGGTCCGTCGGCGACCGGCTGGTCTCCCTGGCCTACCGGGCGGACGATCGCGCCAACTGGATCGGCCTGGAACTGCTGGACGACCGCTACTGGCGGATCGGCCCCATGCCCGCCGACCTGGCCGGCGGATACACCGGCCCCGCGCTGTTCCTGGCCCAGCTGGCGGCGCTCACCGGTGCCGCGCACTACGCCGAGGCGGCCCGCACCGCCCTGACGCCGGTGCCCGCCCTGCTCGACTCCCTGCACGACCGGCCCGACGCCCTGGCCGCGGTCGGCTCGGGGGCCTTCTCCGGCCTCGGCGGCATCGCGTACGCCCTCGCCGAGACGGCACGGCTGCTGGACGACCCCGAGGTGGCCTCCTGGGCGGTCCCCGCGCTGCGGCTGGCGGCCGAGGCGGGCCGGTCCGAGGGGGAGCTCGGGGTGGGCGCGGGGGTCGCCGGGGGCCTCGTCGCCCTGACGTCCGGCGCCGGGACCGGGGACGTGCGGCGCGAGGTGCGGCAGGCGGCGCGCGCCTGCGCGGACCGGCTGGCCGACGCGGACGCCGCGGCCGGCGGGCGGGGGTTCGTCGCGGGGGCGGCGGGGATCGGCTGGGCCCTGCTGCGGTTCGCCGGGGCGGGTACGGGGAGCGGGGGGTCGCGTACGGGGGACGGGGGCGCGCGTACGGGGGACGGGGGCGCGCGTACGGGGAGCGGGGACCGGCCCTCGGACGGGGGCGCGGGCGTCGAGCGGTACCGGCGCGCCGGGCTGGCCGCGCTGCGGGCGGCGGTCGGCGGGGAGCCGGACGACGCGCCCGGTGCGCGGGCCTCGGCCTGGTGCCGGGGGGACGCCGGGATCGCGCTCGCGGTGCTGGACGCGCCGGGCGCCCTGGACGATCCGCGGCTCGCGGCCTGGGCCCGCGGTACGGTCGAGGGCCTCGGCCGCGACGGACCGGCACCCGACGACAGCCTCTGCCACGGCACCGCCGGACTCTGCGAACTCCTCGGCCACAGCGCGGTGCCCGAGGCCCGCCCGCACTGGATCCGCGCCGCCGGCGCGCTCCTCGCGTCCGTCGAGGAGACCGGCGCCCGCAGCGGCGCACCGGACGGCGTGCCGCACCCCGGCCTGCTGACCGGCCTGGCCGGCATCGGCCACGGGCTTCTGCGCGCCGGCTTCCCGGACAGTGTCCCGTCCCTGCTGCTCCTGCGCACACGCCGGGACGACGGCGGACGCTGACACACCGTCACACCGCCCGAGGAACGCCGGCCACACCAGTACGACCGGCCGTCACCAGCACGGCCGGCACGACCAGCACGACCGGCCCACCGCACCATCGCACAGCTCAGCCCGACCACCACCCCTGCGGACACGAAGGACGAGCGAGGGACGATGCAGATCACTGACTCGGTGAGGTACGTCGACGCCGGCGCGGAGACCGCCGCCCAGGACCACCCCGTGGGCGAGGTGACGCTCGGCGGGAGCGGAGCCCTGGGCCTGCGCAGCAGGCTGCTCAGAACGGCCGACTGCGAGTCCGCCGTCTCGCTGGACATGCCCTTCACCACCGGCACCATCACGGTGAACTGACGGGCGGTCCGGCCCGACGCCACCGACGTGGCACGGATGACACCTTGACAGGGCGGACGAGGGCCGGGGCGCTCCCCGGCCCTCTGCCGTGCGCAAAAGGGATCAAGTAGCCTGCGCCCATGCGAGCGACGTCGTCGGTCATCGTGGGGCGGGACGCGGAGATCGGGCTGCTGGACGAGGCCCTGCAGAGCGTCAGGAGGGGTGCCGGGCGGGCGGTGTTCCTCGTGGGCGAGGCGGGCATCGGCAAGTCCCGGCTGGCCGGCGAGTGCGCCCTGCGCGCCTACGCCGCGGACATGCCGGTGCTGCGCGGCCGGGCCACCTCCACCGGGCTCGTCGTGCCGTTCCGGCCGCTGGTGGAGGCACTGGCCTCCCGGTTCCGCGCGGCGGGCGCCCCCGACGACCCCGAACTCGCGCCCTACCGGCCCGCGTTGGCCGGTCTCGTCCCGGAGTGGCGGGAAGCCGGGGCGGCCCCCGGCTACGCCATCTCGCTCGTCGAACTGGCCGAGGCGCTGCTCAGACTGCTGGCGGTGCTCGGCCGCGACCGCGGCTGCGTGATCCTGCTGGAGGACCTGCACGACTCCGACACCGAGACGATCGCGGTCGTCGAGTACGTCGCCGACAACGTGGCCGGCCTCCCCGTCCTGCTGGCCGGCACGCTCCGGCCCGAACCCGGCCCCGCGCTCGACCTGGCGCTCGCCGCCGAGCTGCGCAACACCGCCGCGCTCCGGGAGCTGGGGCCGCTGGACGAGGGCGCCGTGCGGGCCATGGTGGACGCGTGTCTGGACGCCGGGCCGGGTGAGGTACCCCCGGAGGCGTACCGGACGCTCGCACAGCGGGCGGGCGGCAACCCCTACCTGGTGGAGGTGCTTCTGGCCGATCTGCTGGACACCGGCCGGCTGGTCAGGAAGGACGGCGGCTGGCTGCTCGCGGGGCCGAGCGCGGCGACGGTGCCGACGGGCGCGGTGCGCAGCTGGGCGCGGCGGCTGGACCGGCTCGACGAACCGGTGCGGGAGCTGCTGCTCGTCGCGGCGACGCTGGGCGGCCGGTTCTCCGTGGGGGCGCTCAGGGCGGTGACCGGGTTCGACGACCGGGCGCTGTTCGCCCACTTACGGGCGGCCTCCGAGGCCGGGATCATCGCCCCGGACGGGGCCGCCCACGACCACTACACCTTCCGCCACGTGCTGACGGCCGACGCGCTCAGGGCCTCGCTGCCGCCCGCCGAACAGGCCGCGCTGGCCCGGCGCGCGGCCACGGCCATCGAGGAGGCCGGGGGCGAACTCACGGGCGAGGAGCGGCAGTTGGTGGCCGGTCTGCGGCTGGCGGCCGGTGACAGGGTGGCCGCGGCCCGGCAGTTCGCTCAGGTGGGTCGGCAGATGCTGGACGCGGGGGCGTCCGGGTCGGCGGCCGTGCTGCTGGAGCGCGCCCGGGGGCTCGCGGCCGACGCGGAACGGGACGAGGTGACCGTGCACCTGGCCATCGCGCAGGCCGAGTCGGGGCGGCTCGACGAGGCGTCCGCGCTCCTGGACGACCTGCCGCCGGCCCCCGCCGGGTCCCGCGCCGCGCAGGAGCGCGCCCAGGCGCACACCCAGGTCGCCTGGGTCGCCACCATGGCCGAGCGGCAGGAGGAGGCCCACCGCCGCATCCGCGCCGCCCGCGCCCTGCTCGGCGCCACGCCCCGCCCGGAACAGGAGGCGGCGCTCGCGGTGGTCGAGGGGCATCTGGCGCTGCTGCCGGGCCAGCGGCCCCGAGGTGCCGGTGACGACGGCGGCACGCGGGCGCGGCTGAAAGAGGCGGAACGTTCCGCCGAGCGGGCCGCGCTCACCGCGGAGGAACGCGGACGCCCGGTCGTGGCCTGCCAGGCGTGGCAGCTGCTGGCCCTGCTGTTCCGGGAGCGCGGGTTCGACGAGGCCGACGCCTGCCTGGAGCGGATGCTGACGGTCGCCGAGCGGCACCGGCTGCCGGTGTACCGGGCGGAGGCACTGGTGCGGCTCGGCACCAACGCGTTCATGCGCACCGGTGAGGCCACCCGGCTGGAGACCGCCCGCACGGCGGCCCACGAACTCGGCTCCCTCGCCCTGCTCCAGACCGTCGACGGGCTGCTCGCCATGCAGGGCGTGCTGGCCGGCCACTGGGACCGCGCCCAGGAGATCGTCGACAGGTCCCTGGAGGCCAGCGCCCGCCTGCAGAACCTGGCGGCCCACCGCTATCTGCTGCTCGTCGACGCCACGCTCGCCGCCCACCGGGGCCGCGCCCGCGAGCAGGAGCGGGCCCTGCTCCGCTTCCGCCGGGCCGGGGGCGAGGAGTCGATGCTGGTCCCCCTGCAGCGCGGACTGTGCCAGGCGGTCGGCGCGCTGCTGGCCGAGGACCGCCCCCGGGCCCTGGCCGAGCTCGACGCGGCCCTGGCCTGGGAGCGGGAACACCCCAGCTTCTTCTACCTCAGCGGCCGCTACGGACTGCGCCCCCTGCTGCGCGTCCTCGGCGGCGCCGCCGACGGCCCCGAGGCGTACCAGGAGGCGCTGGCCTCCCCCGGCGCCCAGCTGGCCTGGAACCGTATGTTCCTGGGCATGGCGGACGCGGTGCTGCGCGGTCGGGACGGCGACGCGGACGGCGCTCGGCGCGCGGTGGCGGCGACCGGCCGTACGGCGGCCGTGTTCCCGCAGGCATGGCATCTGGCCCTGCGGCTGACCGCCGAGGCGGCGCTCGCCGACTCCTGGGGCGAGCCCGTCGCCTGGCTGCGCACCGCCGAGGAGTACTTCCACGAGGCCGGCGTCCCCGCGGTGGCCGGGGCCTGCCGCGCGGCCCTGCGGCAGGCGGGGGTCAGCGTCCCGCAGCGCCGGGGCGGCCGGGAACGCATCCCCGCCGAACTGCGCACCGCGGGCGTCACCCCCCGCGAGTACGAGGTGTTCGTGCTGCTCGCCGAACGCCCCGGCAACCAGCAGATCGCCCGCCGTCTGTGCATCTCGCCCCGCACCGTGGAGAAGCACATGGCGAGCCTCATGGCCAAGACCGGCTGCACCGACCGCTCCGCCCTGTGCGCGCTGTCGGCGGAACGTGCGGAGGGCTAGGGGGAGGGACCGCCCGGCATGGGGGACGGCCGTACGTATATGGGGGTCCCGACCCCCAGATGCCGCCCCCCGGCCCCGTGACTGTGCGGGTCTCGCACCGATGTGCGACGGGTCGGGGCGGCCGATCATCGAAGGGACCGCTCGACACCCCTTCGTCCCACGGAGGTTCGCCCGATGCCGCGTCCGTCCGCGCAGCCCGCAGCGTCACCCGGCACGCTTCGGTTCTCCGTCCTCGGACCGCTCGCGGTCCACCGGGACGGCCGGGCGCTGCCCCTGGGCCCGCACAAGCAGCGGGTCGTCCTGGCGACCCTGCTCGGCTCGGCCAACAGCCCCGTGTCCGTGGACGCGTTGACCGACGCGGTCTGGCCCGAGGAACCCCCGCGCACCGCCCGCAAGAACCTCCAGGTGTACGTCAGCGCCCTGCGCGCCCTGCTCGGGGCCGACGACCGGGACCCGGCGCGGCTGACCCACACCTGCGGCGGATACCTGCTGCGCGCGGACGAGGACGAACTGGACCTGCTGCGCTTCCGCTCCCTGGTGCGGGCCGCCGAGGGACAGCGGCCCGGCCCGGCCGCCGCACTCCTGCGCCAGGCCCTCGACCTGTGGCAGGGCCCCCCGCTGGGCGACGACCTGCGGCGCTCACCGCGCCTGGCGGAGGAGGCCGAGCGGCTGGAGCTGCGCCACCTCACGGCGTACGAGAGCTGGGCGGAGGCGGAGCTGGAGCTCGGCGGCGCACCGGCGGTCGTCGAGGGACTGCGCGACCTGGTGGAACACCACCCGCTGCGCGAACGGCTGCGGTCCGCCTGGATGCGCGCGCTCGCCGGGTCCGGCCGGCAGGCCGAGGCCCTCGCGGTGTACGACGACTACCGCCAGCTCCTCGCCCGCGAGCTGGGCCTGGAGACCAGCGCCGCCATGACGGCCCGCTACCGGGCGATCCTCGCGGGCGACCACCGCACCGGGCGGCCCCCGGCCGAGCGCACCGCGGACCCCGCGCCCACCGCCGGGAACCGCCCCCTGACGGCCGTACTGCCCCCCGACCTCGTCGACTTCACCGGTCACGGCGACGAACTGCGCCACCTCGTCGAGCTGTTGGAGGAGGAGGGCCCCGCGGGAGTCGTGCTGCTGTCCGGCCCGGCCGGGGCCGGCAAGACCGCGCTGGCCGTCCGGGCCGCCCACCTGCTCGGCGACCGCTTCCCCGCGGGGCGGTTGCACGTCACCCTGCGCGACGCCGACGGCCGGACCCGCCCACCGGCCGACGTACTCGCCGAACTCGCCGAACGGACCGGCCTGTCCGGGCGGCCCACGCCCGAGGCGTGGCGGGAGTGGCTGGCCCGCCACCGCGCGCTGGTGGTCCTGGACGACGTGCCCGGCGAACGCGCCGTACGCCCGCTGCTCCCGTGCGGCGGACAGGGCAGGGTGCTGCTCACCGCACGCGGCCAGCTCGGCGGCCTCGCCCCCGTGCACCGGATCCCCGTCCCGCCGTTCGGCACCGCCGAGGCGCTGCAACTGCTCACCGGGCTCGTCGGACCCGGCCGGGTGCGGGCCGACCGGGAGGCCGCGCTGCGCATCGTGCGCGCCTGCGGGGGATCGCCGCTCGCGGTGCGGGTGAGCGGGATGCGGCTGGCGGTGCTGCGCCATGTGCCGCTGCGGGAGTTCGCCGACCGGCTCGCCGATCCGGCGGCCGCGCTGGACGAACTGACCTCGGGGGACGTGTCGGTACGCCGACGGCTGGCCCGCGGCTGGGACACGCTGCCCGAGCACTACGGCCGGGACACGGAACGGCTGGCGGCGGCCACCGGGGACGGCCCCTTCGGTCTCACCGAGGCCGCCGAGGCCCTCGGCTGCGACGAGCGGCACGCCGTACGGACCGTGGAGGCCCTCATCGACGCCGGCCTGGTGACCTCACCCGGAGGTGAGGTCACCGCACACGCCGCGCAGTACGAACTGCCCTACCTGGTACGGCTGTACGCGCGCGGCATCCAGCACGACGTGCCGCTGCTCACCTCGGGCTGACCGGCGGAGCCGGAAGGCCCACATGGGCGGCGAGGAAGGCCAGGCACTCCGCCTGGAGGGCCACCGCGCGGGAGGCGGCCCGGTCGGCGTGGCCCACGCCGTGCTCCACGCGCAGCAGGACGGGACCGGATCCCGAGGAGGCGTGCTGGAGCGCGGCGCACATCTTGCGGGCGTGCAGCGGATCGGTCCGGGTGTCCCCGTCCGCGGCGGTCAGCAGCACCGCCGGGTAGGCCGTGCCCGGCGTGACGCGGTGGTAGGGGGAGTAGGCGAGCAGTGTGGACAGCTGCTCCGGGTCCTGTGCGCTGCCGTACTCGGGCGTCCAGCTGGGGCCGAGGCCCGACAGCTCGTAGCGGACCATGTCGAGGAGCGGGGACATGCACACCACGGCCGCGTATCTGTGCGGCTGCTGGGTCAGGGCCGCGCCGACCAGCAGCCCGCCGTTCGAGCCGCCCATGATCGCGAGCCGGCCGGGTGCCGTCCAGCCCGCCGTGAGCAGGTGGTCGGCGGCGGCCGCGAAGTCGTCGAAGGTGTTCTGCTTGTGCGCGCCGCTGCCCGCCCGGTGCCACGCCTCGCCCTCCTCGCCGCCGCCGCGCAGCCCCGCCCAGGCGAACACCCCACCGGCCCTGACCCAGGCCAGCACCTGGGCCCGGTAGCGCGGCGACATGGTCCGGCCGAAGCCGCCGTACCCGGTGAGCAGCGCGGGGCGCGGCACGTCCGGGCGGCCGGTGGGGGAGATGACGAACATCCGTACCGTCGTCCCGTCCGCGGAGGTGAACGCCACCTGCCGGGTGACCGCGCCGCTCACCTCCGGGACGTCCGGGGCGTCGCGCTCCCAGCGGGTCGCGCGGCCGGTGCGCGCGTCGAAGCGGAGCACGCGCGGCGGGGTGACGAAGTCGGTGTAGGCGAAGAACGCCTCGCCACCGCCGGGCGCACCGGCCGCGAAGTCGCCGACCGCACCCGTGCCCGGCAGCGCGACGGTCCCCGTCCGCCGGCCCTCGACCAGATCGTGCACGGTGACCTCGGCGACCGTGTCGCGGGTCCAGGCGGCCAGCCCCAGCGGATGCCTCAGCTCCGGGCCGGACAGCACCACGAGGTGGGTGAGCACCGCGTCCGGCCGTTCGGGGATCACCTCGCGCCAGGCGGCGGGGCCCAGGGCGAGCTCGGCGGGCCGGCACGCCACCACGCGGCCGCGCTCGGCGCCGTGGTCGGTGCGCAGCCAGATCCAGTCCCGCGGACCGGTGCCGGGCACGATGTGCGCACGGGTGGCGGCCCGCGTGCCCTGCTGGACCGGCTCCAGGCGCGGGCGGTCCGGCGTCCCGGTGCGGAGGTCGGCCAGGTACAGGTCGGTGCCGCGGCCGGTGCCGAGCGTGGCGGTGACGGTGAGCCAGCGGCCGTCCGGCGTCACGGAGACGCTGTAGAACGACGTACGGTCCCGCCCCTCGCCGAACACCAGGGCGTCCTCGTCGGGCGCGGTCCCGACGCGGTGCAGGTACACGCGGCGGTGGTAGCGCTCCTCGCCGGGGTGCGCCCGCGGATCCAGACGCCGGACGTAGTAGAACGCCTCCCCGCCGGGCAGCCAGCCCACCGACGACCTGCGCACCCGGTCCACCGGCCCGTCGACCACCTTCCCGGTGGCCACGTCCAGCACGGTCAGCTCCGAGTCCTCCGTACCGTCCCGCGACACCTGGCAGACCACCAGCTCGCCCTCCCAGGACGGCTCCCAGGCGTCGAGCACGGTACGCCCGGACGGGTCCAGGGCGGCGGGGTCCAGCAGCACCCGCTCCTCCTCCCCGGCCCGCGCCCGGTCCGCGACCACCAGCACCGGATGCTCCTGCCCGGCGTCCTGCCGCAGCCAGAACACCCGCTCCCCGCGGACCTCGGGCGACCGCACGCGGTCGACGGCGTGCAGCGCCGCCACCTCCGCGTGCCACCGCTCGCCCCCCGGCCAGGACGCCCGCTCCGCCTCGTACAGCGCCTGCTGCTCCGCGCTCCAGCGGCGCGTCGAGGCCGCCTCGGCGTCCTCCAGCCACCGGTAGGGGTCCGGGACGCGCAGCCCGTGCAGCTCGTCGACGACGTCCTGCCGCTCCGCGTAGGGGTAGGGGCGCCGTGCCGGTCGGGCGTCGGGTCTCACTCGGTGCCTCCTCGGTCGTGGTCGGGGCGGGGCGGGGGGCCGGGCGGTGGGGTACGGGGGGTGACCGCGACGGTGGCCTCGGGCGTGCCGTCGGGGGACGCGGTGGCGGCCTGCTCCGCGGGGCCGGGGGGACGGCCGGGGGCGTCCTCGCCGGCGGTCTCCTTGCCGGGCAGCGCCGCCCAGGCGTAGACGCCGGACAGGACGACGAGCAGCCCGGAGGCGGCGAAGATCGTGTCGACGGTGCCGAACCGGACCCCGCCGACCGACCCCCCGACGTCCCGCAGCACAGATCCGGCCAGCCATCCGGACAGGACCGCGGAGAGCATCGAGGCCAGTTTGGTCACCGGATAGAACACCGCCATCACCCGGCCCCGGTACTCCGCGGACGCCGCCGTCAGCAGCAGCGGCGCCATCGCGGTGTTGAGCACGGTGAGCGGCACGGTGAAGACGAACAGCAGGGCGATACCGCCGAGGAAACCGGTCTGCCGGGAGTACGCGATCAGCAGCACGCCGCTCACCAGCAGGCTGATCCACGTGGTCCGCCGCGCCCCGAGCCACTGCACCACCCGGCCCCCGCACAGCGCGCCGGTGATGCCGCCGGCCCCCATGGCCATGCCGAGGTACCCGTACAGCTGGGCGTCCGCGTGCAGGTTCTCGGTGGTGAAGAAGACGTTGAGCGTGCCCAGCGCACCGATCCCGAACTGGCCGATGACGGCGAGCAGCAGCAGCGCGACCAGGAACCGGCTGCGCGCGAAGAAGCGCAGCCCCGCGGCGAACTCACGCCGCACCCCGCCCCGTTCGCGCCCGCCGCCCCGCTGTCGCTCGGCGGTCGGCGCGGGCATCACGATGGAGCGGATCGCCACGTACGACACCGCGTAGGACAGCGCGTTGAACAGCAGCGCCCACTGCAGGCCGGCGGCGAACAGCAGCGGCGCGGCCAGCGGCGGCCCGATGATCCAGGCCGTCTCCCCGGTCGCCTGGCCGATCCCGGCCGCCCGCGCCCGGTCCGCCTCCCCGGTGACCAGGTCCGCGAGGACCGCGAAGCGCGCCGGGGAGAAGAACTGCCCGGCCGCGTGCAGCAGCAGCACCGTCAGATAGACCAGGGCGAGCCACAGCCCGGCCGGCAGCGCGTCGACCGGCAGGAAGGACACGACGGTGAGCACCGCCACCAGCCCGCCGCGGACCACCTCGGTGCGCAGCATGGTGACCCGCTTGTCCCAGCGGTCGACGAACACCCCCGCGAGCGGCCCCACGACCAGCACGGCGACGCTGGACGCCATCAGCACACCGCTGACCGCCACCGGCGCCCACGCCTCGTCCTCGGCCAGCACGGTGGCCACCCACAGCACCAGCGTGGTGCTGAACACGGCGTCCCCCACGGAGGAGACGGCCTGCCCGAACCACAGCCGCGTGTAGTCACGGTTGATCAGCGTCAGCCGCGGCGTCACGACGGCCTCGCCGACGAGACGACCAGCGCCATCAGAGCGGTCACCAGGGTGGTGTGGTACGCCTTCGCGAAGAACTCCCCGGCCGGATCCTGCGGGGCCGCCGCGAGGGCCGCCGACCGCCCCGGCAGCGCGCCGTCGGGCCGCTGGGCCCGCAGCAGGCACTCCAGGGCCGCGGCCCCCGAGTCCGTGGCCGGCGGATCGTCGCCCAGTACGAACTGGGTGAGCATCAGCTCCGCGGCCAGGTCCCAGCGGTCGTGCCGCACACAGTGGCGCAGCATCCGGTCGACCAGATCCCGCGCGTGCGCCAGCGCGCCGCCGCCCAGCCCCGGCGACCTGCGGCCGAAGTCGCCGAGATAGAAGGCGGTGTGCGTCAGGGCGTACGCCTCGGGCGTGGTGAGCGGCTCCGCGTCCGCGTCCTCGGCGGCGCGCAGGGTCACCAGCGGGCAGCGGGGCACGAGTGCGGCGTACGGCTCGATGCCGTGGCGCATCCCCGCCTTGTCCGCGTAGTGGCGGATCTCGATGCGCCGGTACGGCGACTTCCCGTCCGGCCCGAGGAAGCCGGGGTCCGTCCAGGCGCCGCCCGGCGCCCGGTCGACCCCGTCCGGGGTGAGCGCGGCGTACACCAGCCGGTAGGTGTCGGCGTAGGCGGGCACCCCGTCGAACAGCCGCGGGAAGTCCGGGTCCTGCCACAGCTTCCGTACCAGGGCGTCCGCCTCGGCCAGCTCCTGCGGGAGGTGCGCCAGGCGGGCCGCGCAGTGCCGGAGCAGCGCCAGTTCGAGGGTGGCCTTCGCCCGGCCGTGCCGCACCGGCCGCGCGTGCGGCGAGAACGGGTGGAAGTGGTCCAGGTTCCGTCCCAGCCAGCCGAGCGCGCCGGCCGAGAGCTGCTCCAGGGGCGAGGACATGGTTACAGGCGCCCCGTCTCGTGCAGGTAGTCGAGCAGGGCGGTGTCGACGGTGTCGCGGAACCGCGCGAGGACGGCCGCGTCCTCGTCGTAGCGGTACAGGTCCTGGCAGGCGATCCAGCGCTCGCGGGTCGTCGCGCCCGGCAGATAGCCGTCGGTGACCGTGCCCACCTGCCAGTCGGGTTTGCCCGCGGTCTCCCAGCAGCTGGCCAGCGTCCCGTCGGCGCTCACCACCGCGCCGTAGCGGCCGTCGGCGTGACCGCAGGTGACGCATGTCTTGCGGGCGCCGGGGCGGCTCACGCCGAAGCCCGCGTCGAGCGCCCTGCGCTGCCAGCGGGTGAACGCGGCCGACAGGTCGCCGGTGTGCAGCAGGCTGTTGGCGTAGCCCACGCCCACATCGCCCACCCGCGCGAAGTACAGCGTGCAGTGTCCGGGGTCCAGCGCCGCCGCGAGCCGGTCGATCAGCGCGTCGACGCCGTGGAAGGTCTCCTGGGAGACGTTCACCCGCAGCGTCCAGCGCAGCGGCGAGACCTCCGAGGCCCGCACGATGTTGCGGACGATCCGGTCGAAGGTGCCGTCGCCGTCGGCCCGGACGACCCGGATCCGGTCGTGGTCGGCGCGGTCGCCGTCGAAGGTGACCTGGACGGAGGTCAGCCCGAGACCGGCGAGGCGGCGGGCCAGCGCGGGGGTGAGCAGTGTGGCGTTGGAGATCATCCAGGCCGAGGTCGGTGCCAGGTCCGCGGCGCGCTCCAGCAGTTCCACGCAGCCGCGCGGGTTGAGCAGGGGCTCGCCGCCGAAGAGGAGGATCCTCAGCCGCTCCAGGCCGGCCTCGGTCATCCGCCGCTCGGTGAACCGCAGGATCTCGGTGATCGTCGCGGAGGTGAGCCGGCTGCGGGCGATGCGGGGCGGGCGGGTGCCGCCGGAGGCGTCCTGGGCGGTGTTCTGGAAGCAGTAGCCGCAGCCCAGGTTGCAGTGGGTGCTGGTGAGGACGGTCAGCGCGTAGGCGCGGACCGCCGCCGGGGTGAACAGGCCGCTCTCGCGCAGCCGTTGCTCCGCCTGCGGCCGCAGGGTGCCCTCGGCGGTGACATGCCGGTCGGTGAGCCGGGCCAATCCGCCCGGACCCAGGAACCACCAGTTCCGTTCGCCCTTGAGGAGGCGGGCGCCGGAGGGGGCGCGGCCGGGGAGGGCGGCGGTCGCCGCCTGGTCGACGCTCACCGTGCCTCCCGCGGTGCCGGTGCCCCCGCCGGGGCGAGTCCGCCGGTGACGATCATCGTCGTCAACGCCGTGACCAGGGTCGCCTGGTAGGACCTGCGGAAGAACTGCAGGGGCGTCGCGTCGGCCCGCGCCCGCCGGCCGGCGGACCGTCCGGGGATCGCGCCCTCGGGCGACTGCACCGCGGCCAGCATCCGCAGCCCGGCCACCCCGGAGGGGGTGTCCAGCGGATCAGCGCCCAGGCAGTGGTGGGCGAGCAGGAGCTTGCCGACCAGGTCCCATTCGCCCAGCCGTACGCAGTGCTGGGTGAGCCGCTCCACGACGTGCAGCGCCTGCTCGCGGGCCCGCTCGCCCAGGCCGGGGTCACGGAAGCCGAAGTCGCTCAGATAGAAGACGGTGTGCGTGACCATGCACACATCCAGGTCGGTCACCGGCAGGGTGCCGGCCCATGGCAGCAGGCTCGCCTCGTAGAGGTCCTCGTACGGGGCGAACCGGTGCTCGGCGCCCGCCAGATCGGCGTAGAACCTCGCCTCCAGATGGAGGTAGGGCGATTTGCGGTGCGGGGCCAGATAGTCGTCGGCGGCCAGCCGGGACAGTACGGCGCGGGGCGCGTCGGTGACGGTGCCGGGGGCCAGCGCCGCGTACATCAGCTCGAACTGCCGGGCGTAGCGCGGGTCGGCGGTGAGCAGCCGGGGGAACTCCGGGCGCCGCCAGGCCCCTTCGACGACCCGTGTCACCTCGCCGAGGGCGGGGTCCGCGGGCGCGGCCTTCTCCCAGTACCGGCGCAGCAGCGCGAGCTGGAGCAGGGCCTTCACCCGCGGGGTGACCGGCAGTTCACGGTGGGCGGCGGGGGAGTCGAGGTAGGCGGCGTGCAGCCGTATCCACTGCCGCGCGCCCGCCGACAGGCTGGTCACGGCCTCATCGAGGCCGACTGGTCGCGTACTCATGGTTCTCCTTGAAGGATGCGGGCGCCTCGGCCCCCGGCTCGGCGGTGGCCCCGCGCGCGACGGCGGCCCCGCCCCCGGTGGCGGCCGGTGGCCGGCCGGCGGCGACCTGTTCGACGGCGTCGGCCGCGCGTGCCACGCCGTCCGCGGCGGCGAGCCTGCGGCCGAGCGCGTGGGCGCGGGCCCGCAGCCCCTCGTCGTGCCAGGCGGACTCCAGGAGCGCGGAGGGCTGTACGGACGGGCTCTTCGGAAAGTGCACGGCGACGCCGGCCCGCAGGCAGGCGCCGGTGAGCAGGGGCTGCTCGGAGCCGTTGGGGGACAGTGCGAGCGGCCGGCCGCGCAGCAGGGCGGCCAGCACCGGGGCGGAGGTGCCGTTGGCCAGCACCAGCCCGGCCCGGTCGACGAGCGGCCCCATCCACGGCTTGCGCACCAGCAGGATGTCGGCGCCCGGAGCGGGCCGCGGGTCGGTGGAGCGGCCCTGCTCGACCACCGCCTGGAACGGGCCGCCGGTGAACGCCTCGTTCAGCCGCGGCCACAGGCTCCTGCCGCCGAAGAAGCGGCCCAGATGGACATAGACGACCGGCTTGCCGCACCGCGCCAGCGCGTCCTCGACCGCCTCCGTCTCGCCCGGTGCGGGCGCCGGCTCCCAGGTGAGCGGCCCCACGTGCCGTACCCGCTCGGGGAGTCGCGCGCCGGGGTACTCCAGCGCCGGGTCCCCGCGCAGCAGCAGCGCGTCGCCGGGCAGCGGGTCGGCTCCCCACCGCGGGGCACGGCCCGCCAGACCGACCTGCTCCCGCACGGCCGCGTACAGCTGCCGGCAGTCGTGGGTGCGGCTCGCGCGGGTCCTGCCCAGATGCGGCTCACCGTCACCGCCCGAGCGGTAGTCCCACAGATGCACCGAGAGGCCGATCACCACCACCGGGAGATCCAGGGCCTCCGCCGCGAGCAGGGCACCGTTGCACAGCACGGACGTCACCAGCACGTCCGCCCCCGTCCGGCGGGCGGTGGCCACGGTCGCCCGGTACTGCGCGGCCCCGGTCTCCCCCCACCAGGTGGCGGAGAACGCCCGTCGCCCGCCGACGTCCTCGGCGGGCGCGAACGCCAGCCCGGCGCCGGCCACGACGGGCGCGACACCGGACCGGCCCAGCACCTCGACGTCATGGCCCCGGCGGCGCAGCTCACGGCCGGCCGCGAGCGCCGGGTAGAGGTAGCCGCCGTCGCTGAGCGGACAGAGCAGG
This sequence comes from Streptomyces sp. enrichment culture, assembly GCF_964272895.1. Lineage (GTDB taxonomy): Bacteria > Actinomycetota > Actinomycetes > Streptomycetales > Streptomycetaceae > Streptomyces. Next base: position 805,052 of record NZ_OZ186832.1, on the reverse strand, counting down.
ATCTTCACGACGTGCCGCTCCCTCGGGACGTGGCGGACGAGACGCCGGGCCGGCCGCGGGCCCCCGGTCCGGGGCAGGGGTTGCCGGGACCGGGGACCCGCGCGGTGCTCAGACGCGGTGGTGCCGCGTCAGGACAGGTCGCTGGAGTTGTTGACGATGCAGCCGGCCTCGTCCTCCTCGGTCTCGCTGTGCGCGACGACCTCGATGTCCTCGTTCTCGGTCGGCTCCGGGTTCGTGTTCTCGGGCATGCTCGTCCTCCTAGGTCGACGGCGTCGCTGCGCCGGCTGGGAAGGAACGTACGCACCCCCGGTATGGCGGCACCTGCCCGCCGGTTCGACACCGGTATACGCCGACGGCACGACCGCGGACCGCTCCGTGGCCCCCCGCCTGCGGCCACCCCCGAGCCCCGGAGAACCGGCCCCGACCGGCGACTTAACCGATGTCCAGGCGTCCGTGAACCGGAAGTGTGCCGCCCGCGCCCACCATCGGGACCGTGCTCCGCGCGCGACGGGCATGAGGCCGAGCACACTGGAGGAGTCGTGGACCTGGCGGAGCTGATCGGGCTGCGGCCCGTGCCCTGCGGCGGCCTCCTCGTCGCGCTCACCCGCCGCTGCCCCCTGAGCTGCGCGCACTGCTCCACCGACTCCTCCCCGACGGCCGCCGAACGGCCCGACGCCGGGCAACTGCTGCGCTTCGTCGGCTCCTTCGGCGACCGGGACCGCCCCGAGGTGGTCATGCTGACCGGCGGGGAGCCGCTGCTGCTGCCGGAACTCGCCGCCCGCCTGGCCGCCCTCGCGCGGGCAGCGGGCTCCCGGGTGGCGCTGCTCAGCGGAATGTTCTTCGCCCGCGACGGCCGCGTCCCGGACCGGATCATGCGGACCATCACGGCCCTCGACCACTTCTCCGCGAGCCTGGACGTCCACCACGAGCGCGAGGTCCCGCGCGCGGGGGTGTTCTCCGCGCTGCGGGCCGTGCTCGACGCCGGGATCCCCGTCAGCGTGCACCTCACCGGGACCGGCCCCGACGACCCCTACCTGGCCGACGCCGTCGCGGACGTCCGTCGCGTCTTCGCCGGCCGCGTGCCGCTCCTGGTCAACGAGATACGGCCGCTCGGCCGCGCCAGGGGCCTCGCCCCCGCGACACCGCCCGGACCCGACGGCACCCTGGCCGCCCCGTGCGCCCTCGCGGCCTGGCCGGTGGTCGCCTTCGACGGAACCGTGGCCGCGTGCTGCAACCAGTGGACGGTGGACCGCCGTCCCGTCCCCGCGCATCTGCGGCTCGGTCACATCGCCGCCGACGACTGGCCGGCCGTCCGCGCCCGAGCCCTCGGCTCCCCGGTGCTACGGCTGCTCCGCGCCGTCGGCCCCCAGCGGCTGCACGCCCGCTACACGTCCGCCCCGGCCCCCTCCGGCTACTGCCGCAGCTGCCACGCCCTCGCCGACCGCCCCGACGTCCTGACCGGCGCGGCCCGTGACGCCTCCGGCCGCGTCGGCGCCGCCCTCGACCACATCACCACCCAGACCCAGCTCGCCGCGGGCCCGGCCGCCCTGCTCCGCCGCATGGGCTGCGGCCGCTACGCGCACCTGGTCGAGCGGCAGGAGGAGGCCGGGCCGGCGGGGGAGCGCGCTGGGGGGTTTACGGGAGGGCCTGCCGCGGGGCCGTCTGCCGGGGAGTTTTCGGGAGGGCCTGCGGCGGGGCCGTCTGACGGGGGGCTCTCGGGGGAGCCTTTCGGGGGGCGTTCGGGGGCGCCCCCCGCCGGGCACCCGGCCGGGGGGCTTTCGGGGGAGCCCCCCGCGCCCCCGACGGTGCTGTCCGCCGAGGTGCTTTCCGGGGAGCCCCCCGCACCCCGCACGGCGCAGTCTGCCGAGGGGTTTTCGGGGGCGCCCGCCGCCGGGCAGCCTGCTGTCGGTGGTGGAGGCCCTCGCGGTGGCCGGGCTCGGGGCCGGAGCCGTCCGGGGTCGCCCACCGCCGAGCCACCCGCCCAGGGGCGTGCGGGACAGCCCGCCGCCGGGCGACCTGCCGTCCCGGACGCCGGCTTCCGCACCGCTCCGGTCACGAGACGTCCGGTCACGGCCACCCCCGCCGCGGAGCCCGCCGTACCGCCCGGCGCCCGGCCGACCGCCCCGCCCCCCGCGCAGCGCCCCGTCGAGGACAGGAGTCGTGGATGACCGTCACCGCGTCCCTCGCGCTGAGGACGAAACTCGCGCCCACCACACCCGTGCTGAGGGCGGCGACGGCGGCGCTGTGGCGCCCGGCCGGGCTGCGCGGGCGGTATCTGCGCTATCTCGCCGCCATGCATCCGCTCGTACGGGCCTCCGTGCCGCTGCTGGAACGGGCCGCCGAGCGGTGTGCCGAGCTGGACGACCCGGCGGCCGGTCGCCTCGGGGCGTACTGCCTGCGGCACGCGGAAGAGGAGCGCGACCACGACACCTGGCTGCTGGAGGACCTGGCCGCCGCCGGGGCCGCCCCGGCCGCCGCCGCGCACCCCGTCGTCGTCGAACTCGTCGGGGCGCAGTACTACCGCATCGAGCACGAGCACCCCGTCACCCTGCTCGGCTACATCGCGGTCCTGGAGGGCAACGCCCCGGGCCCCCGGCTGGCCGACCGGCTCGCCGCCGGCACCGGACTGCCGGACGCCGCGTTCCGCACCGTCAGGGAGCACGCGGAACTCGACGGCGGCCACCTCGCCGGACTGCACCACACGCTCGACGAACTCGCCCTGACGCCGGGGCAGCAGACCGCCGTCTCCGTCACCGCCCTGCACACGGCGGACCTGCTCGCCCGGCTCTTCCTCTCCCTCGCCGCCGAGACGGACCCCGACCCCGGAGGACACCCGTGACCGACCACGCGACCCCCCGCCCCACCCTGGAGGCCCTCACCGCCGCCGGATTCAACGTGGACGCCCTCAGCGAGGAGCAGCTTGAGGTGCTGGCCGCGCTGACCCCGCAGGAGATCGCCCTGCTCGTCGACCTCAGAGGGCGCCTGGACGCGGCCGCCCCCGAGGTGCAGGCGCACGCCGACGTCGCGGGCGGCGCTCTCTTCTGACCCCGCCCGCCGCCCCGCGTCCCCCGGAGGAACCCATGCCCTGCGCCTCGTGCCGGACCGAGACCCCGCCCGGCGCCCGGTTCTGCCCCTCCTGCGGCAGCCCGTGCGCCGCCGGGCCGGCCGCCGCACCGGCGGTCGGCCGCAAGGTGGTGACCGTGCTGTTCTGCGACCTGGTGGGCTCCACCGCCCTGTCCGGGGCGCTGGACGCGGAGACCCTGCGCTCGGTGACACTGCGCTGGTTCGATCTGATGCGGCAGCGCATCGAGGAACAGGGCGGCACGGTCGAGAAGTTCATCGGGGACGCCGTGATGGCCGTGTTCGGCGTGCCGACCGTGCGCGAGGACGACGCCCGCCGGGCGGTCGCCGCCGCCCTGTCCATGCGGGAGGCGCTGGCCGCCTTCAACACCCGCCTGGAGGACGGCGTGGGCGTACGGCTCCAGATGCGCATCGGCATCAACACCGGCCAGGCGGTGACCGGTTCGGCGACCGCGCGGCAGGCGATGGTGTCCGGCGAGATGGTCAATGTCGCCGCCCGCCTGGAGCAGCACGCCGCCGCGGGGGAGATCCTCATCGGCCCCGACACCCTGGCGGCCGCCGGACCGGGCGTGCGGACCGCCGCGACGGGCCCGCTGCGGCTGAAGGGCAAACGCGACCGGGTCACCGCCCACCGGCTGCTCGGCCTGGACGAGGCGGACGGCCCCGAGGCGCTGCGCCGCTTCGACCTCGGTTTCGTCGGCCGGTCCCGAGAACTCGGCCTGCTGGACACCGCGTTGGACGCCGTCATCCGCTCCCGGCGCGCCGGCCGCCTGGTGGTCGCCGGAGAGGCGGGCCAGGGCAAGACCCGGCTGGTACGGGAGTGGCTGGAGCGGCGCTCCACGGGAGGCGGGGACGGCAGCCCTCGCCCCCCGCTGCACGGCGTGGGACGCTGCCGCGCCCGCGGCGAGCAGTCCAGCCTCGGGCCGCTCGCCGACGCCGTGGCCGCCGTGCTCCGGGCCCACGGCACCCTCACCCCGTCGCCCGAACTCGCCCTCCTCCAGCGGGGCCTGCTCAAGGACGGCACCCCGAACGCCTCCGCGGCCGACACCTGCGCGGCCCTCGCGGGCGTCCTCACCGAACTCGCCGCACACCGGCCCCTAGTCCTGGTGGTCGACGACTGCCACTGGGCCACCCGGCCCCTGTTCGACGCCCTCGACCGGCTGCTGCGCGCCCTCACCGGCGCCCCGGTCCTCGTCGTCCTGCTGGGCCGCCCCCAACTCCTCGACGCCCGCCCGGAACTGGCCCCCGAGGCCCTGTCCCTGGGCGGGCTGTCCGACGGCGAGGCGCGGCTGCTGGCCGCCGAGCTCGCCGCGGGCCGGTCACCCGGCGGGGCCGTCCCCCCGCAGGTCCTGGAGCGGGCCGGCGGCAACCCGCTGCACCTGGAGCAACTGCTGGTGGCGGGCGACACCGTGGGCGCGGACGGCGTCCCGCTGCCGCTCCAGGCCCTGATCGGCGCCCGCGTCGACGCCCTCGACCCGCCCGAGCAGCGCGTCCTCGGTCTGGCGTCCGTGCTGGGACCGGAGTTCACCGCCGGGGAGCTCACCGAGCTCGCCGGCCGGCCCGCCGAGCTGCCCGACGGGCCCGCCCTGCGCACGACGCTGCACCGGCTGGTCCGCCACCGTCTCATCGCCCCGGACGGAGCCGCCTTCCGCTTCGCCGGAGGACTGATCCAGGAGGTCGTCTACGACTGCCAGTCCAAGCACGACCGGGCCGAACGGCACGAACGGGCGGCCCGGCTCGGCTCCGTGCGCGCCGCCGGAAGCGCCGCCGTGGGCGCCCATCTGGAGCAGGCCCACCGCTACCGCGTCGAGCTGGGCGGCCAGGACGCCCACACCGACGCGTTGCGCCGGCGCGCCGCCGACGCCCTCGCCGAGGCCGGCCGTCTCGCGCTGGCCCACGCCGACCCCGTATGGGCCGCCGACCTGCTGAGCAGGGCCGTCGCCCGCTATGCGCCGGGCGAGCCGAACAGCACCGCGACCCGGCGCCGCCTCGGCCAGACCCTGCTGGACCTCGGGCGGGCCGCGGAGGGCCGGGCCCTGCTGGAGGCGGTGCTGGCCGAGGGCCCGGACAGCGGCGACGGCGTGGAGGCCGCGCACGCCCGGCTCGCCCTTGCCTCCGCCGGGCGCGGCACCGGCCCCGCGCAGTCACCGGCCGAGGCCGCCCGCGCCACCCTGCCGGTGTTCGAGGCGGCCGGCGACGACCTCGGCCAGGCCAGGGCCTGCCTGCGGCTCGCCCAGCGCCGTCAGGAGCAGGGCCGCCACCGGGCCGCGGAGCGGCTGCTGGTGCGCGCCCTGGAGCACGCGGTGCGCGCCGACGCCGAGCCGGAACGGGCCGCGGCCCTCGGGGCGGCCGGCATCTCGCTGTGGCGGGGCCCGCTGCCCGTACCGGCCGCCGTGGACCGCTGCCGGTCCCTCCTCGCCGAACAGGGACCCGGCCGCCGCGCGGTCCGGCTGACCCTCAACTGCCCCCTGGCGGTCCTGCTCGCCCTCGCCGACCAGGCGGAGGCCGCCCTGGACTGCCTCGCCGAGGCCGAGCAGCTGGCCCAACGGCTCGGCTATGCCGAGGCCGAGGTGTTCCTGCCGCTGTTCGGCGCCACGGTGGCCGATCTCGCCGGCCGCAAGGAGGAGGCGCTGGCGACCCTGGACCGGGCCGCCGCCGCGGCCCGCTCCCTGGGCGCGGGCGCGCTGCTGCGCAGCGCCCTGCTGGACGCCGCGCGCATCCGCCTCGACCTCGGCGATCCGCGGGCCGCGCAGGACGCGCTGACCGCGCTGGGCGACGCCGACGGCGTACCGGACCGCCCGCGCGCGGAGGCGGCCGACCTCGACGGGCTGCGCGCCCGTGCCGCGGCCCGACGCGGGGACACCGTGACCGCCGAACGGCTGGCCGACCGTGCGGTCGCCGTCGCCGCCCGCACCGACTCGCCGATCGTCCGGGGGACCGCCGCCCTCGACCTCGCCCGCACCGCTCTCACGCTGGGCTGCCCGGACCGGGCGGCCGAGGCCGCGAGCGCCGCCCGCGAGCACTTCGCGGCCAAGGGCCACCTGCCCGCCGTACGCCAGGCCGAGGCGGTGGCCGCGCGCTGCCACACCGCCACCACGGGGCCGGGGGCGGCGCGATGACCGCCCCCGCACTCACCTGGGGCCTGCGCGGCCGTGGCCCCGAGGACGTGCAGGTGCGGGCCGACGGCACCCCGGAACGGCCCGAACAGGGCCTGCCCGGCGGCACCGGGCGCGGGGTGCGGGTGTGCGTCGTCGACTCCGGCGTCGAACGGGACCACCCACTGGTCGGCCCGGTCGCGCAGGCGTGGCGGGTCGTCAAGGACGACGACGGACTGCGCGTCGAGGAGACCGAGGAGGGCGACGCCTGCGGGCACGGCACGGCCTGCGCCGGGATCGTCCGGCGCGTCGCGCCCGAGTGCGAACTGTCCAGCGTGCGGGTGCTCGGGGAGCGGTTCTCCGGCAGCGGCGACATCCTGCTCGAAGGGATCCGCTGGGCGGTGCGGCAGCGGTTCGACGTGGTGAACCTCAGCCTGTCCACCACCCACGAGCGCTTCGTCGGGGAACTGCGCCGGCTCGCCGACGAGGCGTACTTCCAGGGCACCGTGCTCGTGGCGTCCGCGCACAACGCGCAGGTGGAGAGCTTCCCCTGGCGGTTCTCCTCGGTGATCTCGGTCGGCAGCCACCAGGAGGACGACCCCGATCTCCACCTCTACAACCCCGCGCCCCCGGTGGAGTTCTTCGCGCCGGGCCAGCGCGTCCAGGTGGCGTGGCTCGGCGGTACGTCCATCACCAGCTCCGGCAACAGCTACGCCACGCCGTTCATCGCGGGCCTGTGCGCCCGGCTGCTGTCCAGCCGCCCCCGGCTGACGCCGTTCCAGCTGAAGAACGCCCTGTACCTGTCCGCAGCCAACGTCCGTGTCGACGGACGCCGGTGACCACCGGCGCCGGAAGGGAACCCCATGGATCGGACGACCGCCCCCGTCGTGTCCGCAAGCCCCCGGCCGGATCCGGCCCTGGCGGAGCTCCTGAGGTCGGTGGTGGACACCGCGCGCGCCATCTTCGGCGCCCAGGCGAGCTCCATCCTGCTCCTGGACGCCGCCGCGGACGAGATGGTCTTCGAGGCCGTCTCCGGCCAGGGCCAGGAGTTCCTGGTCGGCCGGCGGTTCCCCGCGGGCCGGGGCATCGCCGGATGGGTCGCGGCCTCCGGGGAACCGATGATCGTCGACGACCTGCGCGACAACGAGTCCTTCGACCGGGACACCGCCCGGTCGACGGGCTACGTCCCGAACGCGCTGATGGCCGCGCCCCTGATCCACGGCGCCCGGGTCCTCGGTGTCCTGGAGGTGCTCGACCCCTCCCCGCAGGCCCGCTCCGGACTGCCCGAGCTCGATCTGCTGGGCCTCTTCGCCCGCCAGGCCGCGGTCGCCCTGCACGTCCTGACCACCCACATGCCCCGCCCCTCCGCCGAGGCGGCCCCCGACGAACCCTCCCGCGCGGAACTGCTGCGCCTGCTGTCCCAGGCCCGCCGGCTGCTCGGCGAATGATCACCGGACCGCCATGAGCACCACGGGCGGCGGGCGGAACGAGCGCACTAGGGACCCGCCCACGGGCGGCAGGGAGATCGAGCGCACTAGGGACCCGCCCACGGGCGGCAGGGAGATCGAGCGCACTAGGGACCCGCCCACGGGCGGCAGGGAGATCGAGCGCACCAGGGACCTGGTCACGGGCAGCAGGAAGACCAAGCGCGCCGGGGACCCGCCCACGCCCGCCGAACGCCTCCGTCCGGCCGTCAGCGCCCGGCGTCAGCGCCCGGCGTCAGCGCCCGGCGTCAGGGCCGCCGCTGCCCGCCGAGCGCCCGGCGTCAGCGCCCGGCGTCAGCGCCCGGCGTCAGGGCCGCCGCTGCCCGCCTCGTGCGCCAGGGCGAGCCCCCGGTAGGAGCCGCTGCCCGCGAGGAGTTCGTCGTGGGTGCCCGTGGCCACGACGCGGCCGTCCTCCAGGGCGACGATCCGGTCCGCGGCCCGGATCGTCGACATGCGGTGGGCGATGACCAGCAGGGTGCACTCGCGGCTGATCCGCCGCACCGAGCGCCGCAGCGCCGCCTCGCTGATCGGGTCCAGCTGCGAGGTCGGCTCGTCCAGCAGCAGCAGCGCGGGCCGCGCGAGCAGCGCCCGGGCCACCGCGACGCGTTGCCGCTCCCCGCCGGAGATCCGTACGCCGCGCTCCCCGAGGTCGGTGTCCAGTCCCCGCGGCAGCCGGGCCACCAGCGCCGAGAGGTCCGTCAGTTCCAGGGCGCGCCGCACCTCGTCGTCGGCGGCGTCCGGGGCGGCGTAGAGCAGGTTCTCCCGCAGCGTGCCGAACAGCACCGGCGCGTCCTGCTCGACCAGCGCCATCCGGGACCGCGACGCGGCGCGGTCCAGAGACCGCAGATCCTCGCCGCACAGCAGGATGCGGCCGCGGTCGGGTTCGTAGAACCGCTCGACGAGCGCGAACACCGTCGACTTGCCCGCGCCCGACCGGCCCACGAGCGCGGTGGCGCGCAGCGCCGGGACCCGGAAGGACACCCCCCGCAGCACCGGACGGCCCGGCTCGTAGCCGAACCACACGTCCTGCAACTCCAGCGCCGTCTCTCCGGGCCGCAGGACGGGCGCGCGGGCGGGGGAGGAGCCGGAGGAGGAGGGTTCGGTGGGCAGGGCGAGGGTGTCGTCGATGCGCCGCAGCGCGCCGCTGCCCTCCTGGAGGGCGCTCATCGCCTGGAAGACCGCGTCGACCGGCATCACCAGATACGTCATGTAGAGCAGGAAGGCCACCAGGTCGCCCACGGAGCCCGCGCCCTGCGCCACCCGCAGGCCGCCCACCAGCAGCACCACCAGGAAGGAGCCGTTGACGGCGAGCCGGGTCGCCGGGCCGATCACCGCCTCCAGCCGGGCCATGCGCAGGCTCGCCGTGTACGCGGCCCGCGCCTGGGCGGAGATCCGGTCGCTCTCGCGCTCCTCGGCCCGCCCCGCCCGCACGGTCCGGATCGCGCCCAGCGCCCGCTCCAGATCGGCGGCCATCGCGCCGACCGACGTCTGCCGGTGCCAGGAGGCCCGGCGCAGCCCGCGCAGCGCCGAGGCCACCGCGAGCCCGCCCGCGGTCACCAGCACCAGGACGATCAGGAACAGCACCGGGTCCAGCCACACCATCAGCGCCACGGCGCCCGCCACGCCCACCACCCCGGTGACGGCGTCCGCGAAGGAGTCCGCCACCAGCCGGCGCACCTCCCCGCCGTCCGTGCCGAGCCGCGAGATCAGATCGCCGGTGCGCTGACGCTCGTACTCCGGCATGCGCAGCCGCAGCAGCCGGCCGATGAGACCGACCCTGAGGCCGAGGGTGACCTGCTCGCTGGTGCGGGCCAGCACATAGCGGGCGGCCGTCTCCACGGCCGCCTCCGCGGCGAACAGCGCGACCAGCGCGCCGACGAGCGCGGCCGGCACGCTGCCGGTGCCCGCCCCGTCGATGACCTGCCGGACCAGCAGCGGCTGGGCCAGACCCAGCGCGGCCCCGGCGAGGGTCAGCGCACACGCGGCGAGCACCCAGCGGCGGTACGGGCCCATCAGGCGCAGGACGTCCCGCAGCCCCGCCTTCCGTTCGGCGTCGTCCGCGCGGTCCGGCATCCTCTACTCCACCCTGAACAGCGGCCGGAAGTAGCCCGCAGGGAAGTCCTCGCCGACGGCGACGCCCGCGGCCTCCACCCAGGCGTGCGCCCCGAACGGCGAGGTGTAGCGCACCCCCACGCACCAGGTGGGCCAGCGGCCGTGCAGCCGGCACAGCAGCACGGTGGCCAGCGACCGGGTCAGGCAGCCCTCCGGTCCGCCGCACGCGAGGCTGACCGCGATCACCCGGTCCCGCGCCCGGCGCGTCTCGTCCGGCCCCGCCGGGCGGGCCCCGCGCCTGACCACCCCGAGGACGGCGCGGATCCGGCGCGGCGAGAGGGTGCCGAGCAGCCGTGCCGCCCCGACGGCGGCCCGCGCCTCGACCCGCCGCGGGAAGGGCACGGACCGCGGATCGTGCGGCACCGCCCCCTGCATCGTCATCGCGGACCACCCCCTACGGCCCGCCGGGCGCCGGCACGATCAGCCCGGCCGAGCGCAGCGCGGCGACCAGTTCGTCGACGTCGTGCCGCGCGGTGCCGGTGTCGACGGCGTACTCCTCGGCGATCCGCCGCGTGGCCTCGACGGACGTGCCGCCGTCCAGCAGGGTGCGCAGCACCACCGCACCGGTCGGGTTCAGCGACCAGTAGGCGCCCGAGTCCTCGTCGAGCAGGGCGAGGCCGTCCTCGGTCGGCGCGAGGGACACATGGTCCCGCAGTCTCACAGCCATGACTTCTCCTCGGTCGGTCCGCTGACGGGCCGTTCGACGGCTCGCAGCCAGGTCTCGCAGGCGACGGTCTGGTACAGCACGTCCGCGCCGAGCCGCGGGTCCAGCGGCCGGGCGCACACCTCCCGCAGCGCGCCCGCGTCGATGAGGCCGAGACGGGCGAGCCGGGAGTCCTCCCACAGGGCCATCAGCGCCGCCCGGTGCCGGCGCAGCCCCGGCGCCTCGTCGCAGTCCGCGGTGGCCTTGGTCTGCCGGGTGCGGCTCTCCTCGGGGACGATCCCGCGCATGGCCTCCACGATGAGCGGCTTGTACCGCCAGGGCGTGACGCGGTCCTCCGGCCGTACCGCGAGAGCGGCCTGGAGGACCCGGTCGTCGTAGTACGGCGAGGCGACGGTCACCCCGATCCGGGCACCCATCTCCTCCACCTCGGCGGCCACCCGTGACACGGCCTGCATCGCGGCCAGCTCCCGGTGCTGGCCCCGCCGCTCGGCCAGCGGCAGCGCCGTGCGGGCGGCCTCCCGCACCAGATCCCGTACGGCGGCCACGGCGTCCGGCGTGGTCCAGGGCGGCAGGCGGGGGGTGAAGCCCCAGGACAGCAGCGGGTCGTTGAGCGGCGGCGGGGGTTCGGTGAGCTGGTCGGCGACCGACCGCAGCCAGGTGCCGTAGGGCCGGTGGTCGGCGAGCTGGCGCAGCACGGCGGCGCGCGGCCAGCGGTACTTGGCGGCGAAGCCGCTGATCCGCCGGGCGGCGAGCGCGGGCCGGGTGCGCGCCAGGGTGTGCAGATGGGCGAGCGAGCCGTAGAGCAGCTCGTCGCCGCCCATCCCGGTGAGATGGACCCGCGAGCCCAGTGCGGCGGCGCGGCGCACGGTGACCAGTCCGCGCTCGCGCTCCCCGCCGGAGGTCGGCTCCTCCAGCGGGTCGTCGAGGCGCTGCACCCCCGCGTAGAAGAGCGGCACCTCGTCGGCCGGGATCACATGGTGCTCCAGCGGGTCCAGCGCGGCCGCCGTGCGCACCGCCCAGCGGACGTCGTCGCCGCGGGGGTCGCGCAGGGCGATCGTGCAGGCCAGGACCCGGTGGGTGCGGTGGGCCGCCAGGCAGCACACGGCGGTGGAGTCGAGGCCACCGAGGTCGCAGCTGACGGTGGCGTGGCCGTCGGTGCGGACCGCGACCGCCGCGGCCAGGGCGTCGCGCAGGGCTCGCGCGCCCTCGGCCAGGGGAAGCACCGGGTCGGGCGGGGTCCACCGGCGGACGTGCCGGGGCCGCCCCGTCTCGTCGATCAGGAGGTGGCTGCCGCCGGGTACCTCGGTCACTCCGCGCCAGACGGGGGTGCGGGTCAGGGGCGGCAGGATGAACGGCTCCAGCAGGCGCAGGGCGAGCCGCGGCTCGTCCACGGGGGCGCCCGCGAGCCGGGCCAGTACGTCGGCGCGGTCCGCCGCCACCGTCGTGCCGCCGACGCGGGCGTGGCAGACGCGGCGCATCGCGGTGACCGTGCCCTGTAGCCGTACCCGTCCCCCGGCCGAGACGATCACGTGGGCGCTGCCGGGCACGCCGCCGGCCAGGGCGTCGAAGCCGTGCGCGTGGGCGGCGCGGGTGAGTTCTTCCGGTGTGAGCGCGTGCTGGCCGAGGACGGCGAGGCGGACGCCGCCCGCGGTGCCGAGGGCCAGGGTGTCCTCGGGCCAGCGGCCGAGGATCCAGGGGCGGCCGGAGGCGTGGTCGATCCGCTGGGGCGCCCCGGCGCCCAGCGCGGCCGCGGTCGGGGACGCCGCCCGGCAGTCGGGGAGCACCGCGAACCAGGCCGGCGCCGGTTCCCAGGACGTACGCCTCACCGCCCTCCTGTGCTGTGCCGAAGCGTCGGGCGGACCGGGCCGCAGCGACGCCGCGCTGCCACCCGGCCCGCCGTGCGCAACCGTCCGTCTCAAATGAGCTGGTGACGGAAGAGCACGTCCTTGGGGCCGCGGCCACCAAGACCGGTCAGGCTCCGGAAGGAACCGGCCAGGGTCAGGGTCGGAGGCTCGTACGTACGCATGCCGTGCACCTCCCTTCTGCATACGTCCTCCGCCTACCCCCGTCCTCCGTACATACGAGTAAATGCCATGATTTTTCGGTCTTTTGGTTGGAGGAAGCTTCAACTATTCAGTCGGCGCTGATGACTTGGCCGCCCAAGTGACCCCGGCGCCCGCGGCGAGGGGGCGCGCGGAGCGCCGCCGGCCGATCGCGGCGGGGGCGGGCATGCGACGTCGCATGCGGCCCGGACCCCCTGTCGGGGCGCCGACCGACCGAGTGATTCCGCGGGCAATGCGGCACGGCTCGGGCGTGGAAGCGACCGGATCCGCATCGCCCATGAAGATCATGACGATATGTTCATCGAACGGATCCGCTCGCGATGGGCGGTGCTGCTGCTCGTCACCGCGGTCGCCGGTGCCACCGCCGTACCGGCCCCGCCGGCCGCCGCCGACGGCACGGGGGCGAGCGGACTGGCCCTCGACGTCACGGTGAACACCCGTCCCGGCACCCGCGCACTGCACCCCGGCATCCGCTCGGGACGCCCGGTGGTCAAGACGTACCGGCTGATCAACCGCGGGGGAGCCGACCTCTACGACGTCCGGCTCGGTGACCCCGGAATGCCCGGCGTCCGCATCCGCTGCCCCGGGGGCCGCGACCACGTCCCCATGCTGCGCGGACTCGGCTCGGCCACCTGCCGGGCGCAGACCCTTGCCCGGCCCGGAAGTTGGGTCGGGGACGTGGAGGCCCGCGGGCGCATCCCCTACCTGGGCAAGGAGGCACGGGCACGCGCCCGGTCCGGATACGCCGGTGTCGGCGGCGGACTCGTCCTGACGGAGTCGGTCCGGCTGGGCGACGGGGGAGCCGGAGGCACCCGCGCCGGGTGGAGCGGGCCGCGCGCGGGGGCGGGCGTGGCGCGGGCGGGGGCGGGCGCGGCGCGGGCGGGCGTGGCGCGGGTGGGGTGGGCTGGAACGCGCGCCCAGGTCGGCGGCACTCATGCCGGGCCGGTCACCACGCGCGCCCGCCTCGGCGGCGCCTACGCCGCGCCGATCGGCACCCGTGCCGTCGTCACCTACACCGTGCGCAACCCCGGCAACCGCACCGTCCACGGCGTCCGTATCACCGACCCGGTGCTGCGTCCGGCGCGGATCGACTGCGCGGGCCGTGCGGCGGTGGTGCCGAGGCTGGGGCCGGGGCGGTCCGCGCGGTGCACGGCCGTCGTACGGCGACCGCCGGGTACCCACCGCAGCGAGGGGCGCGCGAGCGGCAGTGACCGCCTGCACACGCTGACCCGCACGGGAGGTACGGAACCGCCGCCGCCGCTCACCGCGACGGCCGCCTTACGCTTCACGGTCCCCAAGCCGCCGCCCCCGCCGGGCGCCGGGCCCACCAGGCCCCCCGTCCGGCCGCCCTCACCGCCGCCCTCCGGATCGTCCCCGCCGTGGTCGTTCGTCCCGCAGGCACCCCCGCCGTCGGTCGTCGTCCCGCAGGCGCCCCCACCCCCGGCCCCAGGCCCCCCGGCCGCCCTGCTCCCGCCGCCCGTCCTGCCCGCGCCCCTCGACGCACCGCCCGCCCCCGCACCCCCACCCCCGGCGATCGCCGCACCCGACCCGGCACCGGACGCGGCAACCGACACGGCGGCCGAGGCCGCTGCCGGCGCCGCCGCGGAGGCCGGCGAAGGAGCCGCAGACGCCCCCGGAGCGGCCCCCGCGGCGCCGGGGGAAGGCGCCGGAGCCACTGGTGGCGGTGCCGCACCGGGCGAGGCGGCACCGGGCGAGGCCGCACCGGGCGAGGCGGCACCGGGAACCGGCTCCGCCGACCAGAACGCACCGCCCGCCCGGCCCGACCCCCCCGCCCCCGACGCCCCGGCGACGCCCGCCACCCCGCCCCGCGACCAGGCGGTCCCGCCGGAGACCCCGCTCCTGCGCCGCCTCGTCCGGCCGAACGGCGAACCCACCGGCCTCGGCCTGCTCGCCGTCCTGCTGCTGCTCCTCCTGCCCGCCGCGGTGGCCGCCGCCGTCTTCGGCGCACGACGCGCCGGCCGATGAGGCCACCGCCCCCGCCCCCCATCCACCCGTCCCGCACCTTGCCCCAGCGCCTCGTCCCGCCCCCCACCGCCCCGCCCCCAGCGACTCACCCCGCACCGCGACCCCGCGGCGCACGCCCCGGACCACCCACCGTCCCAGCCCCCGAGGAGGCGGCGACCCTCCATGATCGAGACCCTTGCCATCGTGCTCGGCTGCGCCCTGCTCGCGGCCGCCGCTGTCCTGCTCAAGCACCGTCTGTGGCCGCTGGGCCCGGACGACGAGCCGCGCGAGGACGTGGCGGAGTACATCTCGATGATGGTCGGCGTGCTCTACGCCCTCGTCCTCGGACTGGCGATGGTCTCCGTGTGGGACACGCGCGCCAGCGCCGAGGAGCACGTCAGGTCCGAGGCGAGCGCCGCCCACCAGATCCGGCTGCTCGCCGAGGGCCTTCCCCTCGCGCAGGCCGAGCGCACGCGGGAGGGCATCGAGGCGTACGTCCGCCATGTCACCGGCACCGAGTGGCCGGCCATGGCCGAGGGCGACTTCCCCGCGCGGCAGGGCTGGACGCTGCTGGACCGGCTGCGGGCCGAGGGCCAGATCCCGGCCGACGCCACTCCCGCGCAGCAGGTCACGGCGCAGGAGTGGCTGGCCCAGCTGAGCGCGCTGGGTGAGGCGCGCCGGGGCCGGGAGTCGGACGCCGGGGAGAGTCTGTCTCCGGTGCTGTGGTTCGGTCTGATCGTCGGGGCGCTGCTCACCATCGCCTTCATGTTCATGTTCGGCGTCAAGCGCAGTGCCACGCATGTCGTCATGGTGATGGGCCTGACCGCCCTGATCGCCTTCACGGTGCTGCTCATCCACCAGATGAACAGCCCGTTCACCGGGATGTTCGCGGTGGACACCGGCGCCTTCGGCCGCTACTTCGGCACGTGAGCGGCCCCGGCCGTCACCCGAGGTCGAAGAGGTTGCGCAGGCCCATCCGGTAGCGCGTCAGGTCGTGGCGGCGCAGCGGTGCCGGCTCCGGCGCCTGGAAGAGCGGGGTGACGGTGCAGCGCGGGGCGGTGGAACCGGTGCGTTCCAGCAGGGCGTTGACCGCCTGGCGGGCGGAGGCGTTGGCGCCCTCCATCGTCGCGAGGTCGATGTCGACGGCCACATAGTCGCCCGCGAGATAGAAGTTGGGCACGCGGGTGCGGGCGGAGGGGCGGTGGTGGAGGGTGCCGACCGGGTGGATGAGGAGTTCGTCGTCGTTCACCGGATGCGGGGTGCCGAGGCCGGAGACGCCCGGGTCGAGGTACCACGAGTGCAGCGCGCTGTCCTTCAGCACCGTGCGGCCGGTGTCGTTGAGCGCCGCCTTCAGCTGGGCCCACACCTCGCGCGCCACCTGGTCCGGGGTGCACTGCTTGGCCGTCCTGCCGTAGAGGATGCCGGGGCGGTCCCACTCGGAGATGTCCACGGACAGGCAGTTCACCGCCGTACCGTCGCCGTAGTCCGCGGCGAAGTCGCGGTCCGGCCAGTGCTCGGCCTGCTGGATCGCGGTCAGCGACCAGGGGGAGTCGATGAGGTTGAGGTGGCCCTTCAGCAGGGGCGCCGACTCCGTCAGATAGAACTGGATGCCGGTCATCCAGTCCGTGCGCAGCGCGTCGCAGCGGGCCAGTTGGGGGTCGGCCGCGCGCAGGGCGGCGCCCCAGGTGCGGCGGGCGTGCTCGACCGGCATGGCCGAGATGTAGTGGTCGGCGGTCACCCGCTGCCGTACGCCCCGGGGGTCCTCGATCAGCGCGGCGGTGACCCGGCCGTCGCCGTACACCACCTCCCGTACGGTCCATCCGATCCTGAACTCCACGCCCAGCGAGGCGAGATGGTCGGTCCAGGGGTCGATCCACGCCTCGTTGGTGGGCGCGTTGAGGATGCGGTCGAGCGGGCCGTCGGCGCCGCGGCCGAGCCCGTTGAACAAGAACGCCTCCAGCAGCGAGCCGACGGTGCGGGTGGACGCCTCCTCGGCCTTCGTGGCGACGATGTTGCGGGTGACGCCGATCGCGAGGATGCGCTGGTAGTCGTGCGACATGCGGGCGGCGCCGGTGAAGTCCCACCACGGGCGGGCCTCCCAGGTGTCGTCGCGCCGCTCGGCACAGCTGGTGAGGAAGACGACGACCCGGTTGACGAAGTACGCCACCTCGTGCGGCGGGATGCCGGTCGCCGTCTCCAGCAGCGCGGTCAGCGCGCGCCGGATGTCGTCCAGGGTGAGCTCGGCGCCCCGGTGGCCCGGCCAGGGCAGCGGGGCGCGCAGGTCCTCCCGGCCGGTGCGGGCGAAGGCCATCTCGGGCGGCGCCACGAGGTTGTCCCAGACGCCGTTGGCGTTGCCGGGGAAGGGGATGCGCCGCATCGTGTCGGGCAGGTTGTGGTAGATCCCCGGAATGAAGCGGAAGCCGTGCTCCGCGGGCAGCGGCCGCCGTCCGCCCCGCGCGCTGCCGGGCACGTCGAAGGAGCGCGCCTTGCCGCCCAGCGCCCGGCGTTCGTAGACCGTGACGCGAAAGCCGCGCTCGGCCAGTTCATGAGCCGCCGTCAGACCGGCGACCCCGCCGCCGAGCACGGCCACCGTGGGCGCGCCCCCGGCCCGCGCACCCGCCGCCTGCGTACCCGTACCCGTCGCCGCGGCCGCCCGCCCCGCCGCCGGAAGGCCGATCGCCGCGGCGGCCGCGCCGGCCCCCGCCCCGGCCAGGAAGGTTCGCCGTGCGCTGCCCGTGCCGTCCGCCTGCCGCTCCATGGCCGCCAGCCCCCTTACCGCAGGTAACCTCATGGTCGGCGCAGGAGCATACGGACGGCACCCGCACCCCGGAAGACCCGCGCGCCGCAATGGCCGATTCCCGGCGCCCCGCACCCACCACGCCGTGACCAGCGCCTTCCTCCACCACCGGAAGGCGGACGTGGTCTCCCGCGGTTTGCCGACCCTCTTCCCGTCCGACGACGGCGGCACCACCTGGACGGAGGCCACCGCCCGCCGAGCGGACGGCACCCGCCGAGCGGACGGCCTCCGGACCGCCGTACGGCGGGCGGCCCGCGGCCCAGAGCCCGGCGGCGGGCATGGTCCGGGCCGCACCGGGTACGCGGGGGACACCGCACCGGGGCCGATCTTGCCCCCGGACCGCACAGGACCGCCGCCACCAGGGACAACGCCATGGACACACCCGCGCACCGCAACAACTACACGCCCGCGCAGCGCGCCCTGGACGCGCTCGCGGAGAACACCGAGGACACGGCCGCACTGGACACCCTGGCCGGAAGTCAGGTGCTGGTGCCCGTGCCCGACGACGCCACCGACGCGGAGGCCACCGACCCCACGATGGTGACGCTGCCGGTCATCGAGCATCCGGGCGGGGCGCCCGTGGTGCCGGTGTTCACCTCGGAGCCGGAGATGGCGCATCTGCTGCCGTACGTCTCCCGCTACCGCCTGGTCCCGCTGGGCGCCCTCGCCTCGCAGTGGCCGGCCGAGGAGGAGCTGTCCCTGACCATCGACGCCGCCTCCGAGCACGGGCTGACCCTGACCTCGGAGGGCGTCCGCACCCTGCTCGCCCGGCCGCAGCGCTGACCGCCGTCAGGACAGCAGCGTCACGTCCTCGGGCGCGGCGATGCCGAACCGCTCCTTCAGAACGCGGCGCGCCTCCTGCTCGTCCGTGAGGGTGCGCTCGGTCACGCCCTCCGCCGTGCTCTCGGTGAGCACCGAGCCGAACAGCAGCACATGGCCCTCGGCCGTCGTGTGCTGCGCGTACGCGCGCTTGGTGAACGGCGACCGCGGGTGCCCGCCCACGTACCAGTTGAAGACCTCGTAGTCCCCGAGCTCGAAGACGTCCAGGGTGAAGGCGTACTGATCGCTCCAGCCGCCGTTCTGGTACGCCTGCAGCACCCAGGTCGGCGACGGGTTGACGTCCGGCCCGAACACCAGGCGGTGGCGTCGCGGTCCGGAGCGGAACTCCGTGTCCCTGACCAGCGGCACGGCCTCCAGCAGGCTTCCGTCGCTGCCGAAGCCGACGTCGGCCAGGTACGGCGTCTCCTCGCCCGGCACCCGGACCAGCAGCGCCATATGGGTGCGCGGACGGCCGCGCCCGTACTCCGCGCCGACCAGCACCCGGCCGGCCAGTCCCCGCGCCTCGAACCCCAGGGCCCGCAGGGCGGCCCAGAACAGCGAGTTGTGTTCGTAGCAGTAGCCGCCGCGCTCGCCGTGCACCAGCTTGGCCACGACGTCGGCCGGCTCCAGCGAGGGGACGCGGCCGGCCAGCGGGTCGAGGTTCTCGAAGGGGATGGAGAGGATGTGCGCCAGGTGGATACCGCGCAGCGTCTCCAGGTCGGGGCGGCGCGGCCCCTCCCAGCCTATGCGGCGCAGATACGCGTCGAGGTCGAACTCAGTGTTCTCGGACATGCCCAGAGGGTAGGCATACGGCCGCCGGGACGATCATTGGTTTTCGGCCGACCCCAGCATGCGCGCCAGGACCTCCCGCTGCAGCGGCAGCACCCGCGCGTGCAGGGCACGGCCCTTCGGGGTCAGCGTCACCCAGACACCGCGCCGGTCCTCGGCGCACACCGAGCGGGCGACGAGTCCGTCCTTCTCCAGCCGGCCGATCAGCCGGGACAGCGCACTTTGGCTGAGATGCACCCGTCCGACGAGGTTCTGGACCCGGCACTGCTCGCCGTCCTCGCGGGTGTCCGCGGCGAGCAGGTCGAGCACCTCGAAGTCGCTGGCGCCCAGGCCGTGCGGGTGCAGGGCCCGGTCGATCTCGCACATCGTGCGCGCGTGCACCGACAGGATGTCCCGCCACCGCTCTTCCAGCCGGGTCCCGGCCGTGTTGACTGCCATACCCGCACGGTAACACCGTTCCGGCCACTCGTTGAGAGTGCAACTACCTCGGGGTGGCGGGGCCCGGTGTGCCCGCTCAGGCCGCCGGATCCTGCAGCAGCCCGACCAGGTTGCCGTCCGCGTCCTTCACGGAGGCGATCAGCCGGCCGCCGCCGACGTCCCGCACGTCCTGCAGCGGCTCGGCACCCGCCTCCAGCAGCGCCGCGAGCGTCCCCCGGATGTCGGAGACGTGCCAGTACGGCACCGGACCCGTCATCCCCTGGGCGTGGCCGTTCGGGTCCAGGCCCACGTCCTGTCCGGCGTCCTTGTAGCCGACGTAGTACGGCTCGTCCGCGTACGGCTCCACCCCCAGCAGGGCGCCGAACAGGGCCTTCGCCCGCTCCAGGTCCTTGACGGGGTAGATGATCGTCTTCAGTCCGGCGGTCATACCGTGCTCCTCGAAGGGTCCCCGGCGCGCCTCTCGCGCCGGTGATCCCACGCTAGGTCCGGCGGACCGACGGCGGCTTCTCCGATCCTGACCGGTTGCTCCGGCCGAGCGCGGCGCGCCCGTGCGAAGGGCAACCGGCCCCCCGGCCGCCGTACCGACGTCCGGAGCGGCCGGCACGAGGCCGGGGGCGCAGGCGCCACGGCGGGGGTGCAGGCGCTACGGCGGTCAGGTCGACGCCTGCGCTTCGGCGCCCGGCGTCACCCCGGCGGTGATGCCGCCGCGGCAGCCCCGGCCGTCACGTCCGCCCCTGGGCAGTCACGCCGCCCCCGCCGGTCACGCCGCCCCGCCCGTCACGTCGACGCGCGCTGGACCAGCTCCGTCGGCAGGATCACCGCGGCCGGGTCCTCGCCGCCTATCTGGGCGAGGAGCACACGGACCATCTCGGCGCTGATGCGGTCCCAGGGCTGTCGTATGGTCGTCAGCTCGGGGCTGGCGGCCACCGCGGCGGGGGAGTCGTCGAAGCCCCCGACGGCGATGTCCTCGGGGACGCGGCGCCCGGCCCGGTGCAGGGCCGTGAGGACGCCCTGCGCCATGAGGTCGGAGGCTACAAACACCGCGTCCATGTCCGGGGCCTGCGCGAGCAGCCGCTCGGCACCGGCCTCGCCGCTGGCCCGGCTGTAGTCCCCGGAGACGATGAGGCGTCCGTCGACGGGGACGCCCGCCTCCGCGAGGACCTCCTTGTACCCGGCGAGCCGCTCGACACCGCCCGGCGTGTCCAGCGGGCCGGTGACCACGCCGATCCGGCGCCGCCCGCGCGACAGCAGGTGGCGCACCATGTCACGGGCGCCGTCGCGGTCGTCGGCGGCCACGTAACTCACCTTGGAACCCAGCCCGATCGGCTTGCCGCACGCGACCAGCGGCACGCCCGCCTCGCGCAGCTGCTGGGCCACCGGATCGCCGGAGTGGCTGGACACCAGCAGCACCCCGTCGACGTGCCCGGCGGTGATGTACCGCGTGATGCGCCGCCGTTCGTCCTCGGTGCCCGCCAGCATCAGCAGCAGCGGGATGTCGTGCGCGGCCAGCGCCTGGGTGCAACCGCGCAGCAACACGTTGAAGTTGGGGTCCTCGAAGAACCGCTCCTGGGGCTCGGTGAGCAGGAAGCCGACGGAGTCGGAGCGGCCGGTGATCAGCGAACGGGCGTGCCGGTTCACGACGTAACCCGTCTTGCGGATGGCCGCGTTCACGGCCTCCGCCGCCGCGGGGCTGACGTAGTGACCGCCGTTGAGGACGCGCGAGACCGTGCCGCGCGAGACACCCGCCTCGCGCGCCACGTCATGGATCGTCGGCGGCCTGCGCCGGCCCCCCGTGTTGCTCATGGTCATGACTTTACGGCCCCGGACAGCAGATCCAGGCTCCAGAACCGCTGGATGACCAGGAACAGCGCGATCAGCGGGAACACCGCGAGGAACGCGCCGGTGATCACCAGGGTGTACAGGGCAGGTGTGTTGGCACCCTGCTCCAGCAGCGTGTGCAGACCCACCGTGATCGGGAACTTCTCGTCGTCGCTGAGCATGATGTACGGCAGCAGGAAGTTGTTCCAGATCGCGACGAACTGGAACAGGAACACCGTCACCAGGCCCGGCACCATCATCGGCAGCGCGATCCGCGTGAAGATCCGCCACTCGCTCGCCCCGTCCATCCGGCCGGCCTCCACCACGTCGCCGGGCACGGCCGCCGCGGCGTAGATCCGCGACAGGTACACCCCGTACGGCGAGAGGATCTGCGGCAGCAGCACGGACAGATAGGAGTCCGTCATGTCCACCTCGGCCAGCAGCAGATACTGCGGAACGGCGAGGATGATCGGCGGCATCAGCACGCCCGCGAGCAGGAGGTTGAAGATGGCCTCCCGGCCGCGGAAGCGGTACGTGGCGAGCGCGTAGCCGCTGAACGCCGAGACCACCGTCGACAGCAGGGCGCCCAGACCGGCGTAGAGGGCGGAGTTGCCCATCCACTGCCAGTAGACGCCGTCGCGGTAGCCGTTCAGGTCGCTCAGATTGTCGGTGAAGCCTGAGCCCGGCAGGAAGGTGAACGTGGAGAACAGCTCACTGCCGGACTTGGTGGAGGCGACGACCACCCATGCGACGGGAAGCAGGCAGTAGATCGCGCCCACGAGCAGGGTGATCGTCGGGACGAGCGCGATCCGGCGGCGCAGCGGCGGTCGGCCCTGCGCGGCCCCCGTGGCGCCGGCCGCCGACGGGGCCTTCCGTACGGCGAGAGAACTCATCGTGCCGCCTCCTGCTTGCTGCCTCGGTTCGCGGCCCGCAGGAAGCCGAAGCTCAGCACCAGCGTGACGACCGCGATGATCACGGCCTCGGCGGCCGCCGCGTGGATGTCACCGGTGCCGAAGGCGTCCCGGTACACCTTCATCAGCGGACTCCAGGTCGTCGACAGCGCGTTGGTGAGCGGTTTGAGCGTCATCGGCTCGCTGAACACCTGGAGCGTGGCGATGATCGAGAAGAAGAAGGTCAGCACCAGCGAGGGCGCCACCATCGGGATCTTGATCCTCAGCGCGATCTGCAGGGGCGTGGCGCCGTCCAGCTTGGCCGCCTCGTACACCTCGGCCGGGATGGCCTGGAGCGAGGTGTAGATGACGATCATGTTGAAGCCGGTGCCGCCCCAGATCGCGATGTTCGACAGGGCCAGATACAGCGGCCCGCCGTCCAGCAGGTCCGGCTGCGGCAGGCCCAGCTTCTCCAGCACGAAGTAGAACGGGCTGACGTCCGGGAGGTACAGGAAGCCCCACAGCAGCGCCGCCACGACGCCCGGAATGGCGTACGGCAGGAAGATCGCGAGGCGGGTGAAGGGGGCGAGCCTGACCTTGTCCGAGTCCAGCATCAGCGCGAACAGCAGGGCCAGGCCCAGCATCACCGGCACGACGACGCAGCCGTAGCCGAGGACGCGCAGCGCGCCGTCCAGCAGCTCGCTGTCGGTGAGGGCGGCGGTGTAGTTCTCCAGTCCGGCCCAGACCTCCTTGCGGGCGCCGGACCCGAGCCCGAGCCCGGAGACCTTCACCTTGTGCAGGCTGAGCCAGACCGCGTACCCGATGGGCAGCGCGAAGAACAGGGCGAACAGGATCGTCGCGGGGAGGAGGAAGACATAGGGCGCGCTGCGCGCACGTGCGACGGCGGTGGTGGGAGACGGGTGGGCGTACGGGGCCCCCTCGGCCCCGTACGGCTTCCCTTCTGCGGTCGTCACTCGGAAACCTCGAAGCCCTGCTTCTTCATGTCGGCGACCGTCTCGTCCTGCATCGTCTTCAGGGCGGCGGTGAAGTCGGACTTGTTCTTCGCGGCGGCGCCGAAGGCGTCCTTGAACGCGGTGTAGGCGACGTTCACGTTCGGGCCCCACGCGGCGGGCGCGGTGGTCTTCGCGATCTTGGCGGCCTGCCGGTAGAAGTCCGGCTGGTTGGAGAAGTAGGCCGGCGGGGTGGCGAAGGCGCCGCTGAGCTGGGCGGAGGAGGAGGCGGGGTAGATGCCGCTCTCCTTGACCAGGGCGTTGAGCGCGTCGCCGTCGGTGTTCAGCCAGGTCGCGAACTTCGCCGCGGCCTCCTTGTGGGCGGAGTCCGTGGTGACGGCGGTGGAGGAGCCGCCCCAGCTGCCGGTGACGTTCTCGCTCGTCGACCACTGGGGGAGCGGGGCCATGGCCCACTTGCCCTGGGTGTCGGGCGCGGCGGTGGTCAGGGTGCCCGGGGCCCACACGGCGCTGACCCAGGCGATCTGCTTGCCGGTGTTGAGCGCCTTGTTCCAGGCCGGGGTGTACATCGGCTGGTTGTCGATGGCGCCCTCCTTGACGAGGCCGCCCCAGAACTCGGCGACCTTCCGGGTCGCCGGGTCGTCGATGCCGACCTTCCACCGCTCGCCCTCGGTGGTCCACCACTTGGCGCCGGCCTGCTGGGCGAGGCCCGCGAAGAGGCCGGAGTCGTTGGCGGAGAACGTCGTCAGGTCGGTGTCCGGCGCCTTCTTCTTCAGCGCGCGGGCGGTCTCGGCGAACTGCTCCCAGGTCGTGGGGACCGTCAGGCCGTACTTCTCGAAGAGGTCCTCGCGGTAGTAGAACATCATCGGGCCGATGTCCTGGGGGACCGCGTAGACGGCGTCGGTGCCCAGCGTGGTCTGCTGCCAGACGCCCTCGGCGAACTTGCCCTTGGCGTCGCCCACCTCGCCGGAGATGTCCGCGAGCGCGTCATTGCTGACCAGCGTCGGCAGGGCCTGGTACTCGGCCTGGACCAGGTCGGGGGCCTTGCCCGCCTTGTGCGCGGTGAGGATCTTGGTGACCAGGGTGTCGCCGGAAGCCTGCTTCTTCACCGTGACGGTGATCTGCTGCTCCTTGCCCGGGCCCTTGTTCCACAGGTCGACGACCTTGTCCATGCCGGGCGTCCAGGTCCAGTACGTCAGCGAGACCGGGCCGGACCGGGCCCCGCCCTCGTCGTCGGACCCGCCGCAGGCGGCGAGGGCGGTGGAGCCGACGGCGACGGCGACTGCGGTGGCTGCGACCCGACGGAGCCCGCGGCGCTTCGTGATGGGCATGGATCTCTCCCCTGACCTGGGTCCCCGCCTGCTGCGAGAACCTGCCATGCTTCTGTGAGCGTTCACAGTAGAGAAACATCCCGGACACTTGTCAATGGTTGTTGCTGTGCGGTTATGTTGGGCTCGCACCGCTGAGCATGTGTGTGCACGTTCTCAAATGATCGATTACGTGGGAGAGATCCATGCCGGACGCCAGCCCCAAGGGCCTCACCAGGCTCGCCTTCGGTGGGGACTACAACCCCGAGCAGTGGCCGGAAACCGTCTGGCAGGAGGACGTCCGGCTCATGCGCGAGGCCGGCGTCTCCATGGTGAGCGTGGGCATCTTCTCCTGGGCCCTGCTGGAGCCCTCACCCGGCGTGTACGACTTCGCCTGGCTCGACCGGCTGGTGGACCTGCTGCACGAGCACGGCATCCGCGTCGACCTCGGCACCCCCACCGTCGTCCCGCCCGTCTGGTTCTACCGGGCCCACCCCGAGGCCCTGCCGGTCACGGCCGACGGCACCCGCTACGAGTTCGGCTCGCGCGGCGCCATCTGCCACAGCAGCACCGCCTACCGCACGGCCGCGGCGAACATCACCACCCGGCTCGCCGAGCGCTACGGCGACCACCCGGCGCTGGCCATGTGGCACGTGCACAACGAGTACGGCGTCCCGGTCTCGGCCTGCTACTGCGACTCCTGCGCGGTGCACTTCCGCCGCTGGCTGCGGGAGACGTACGGCACGGTCGAGGCCCTCAACGAGGCATGGGGCACCGCCTTCTGGGGCCAGCGCTACGGCGACTGGGACGACATCAACCCGCCGCGCACCACGCCGACGGTCGGCAACCCGGCCCAGGCGCTGGACTACCGCCGCTTCGCCGACGCCACCATCCGGGAGAACTTCCTGAGGGAGCGGGACATCCTGCACCGCCTCTCGCCCGGCGTCCCGGTCACCACCAACTTCATGACCGCCCTCAGCCAGTGCGACTCCATCGACTACTGGGCGTGGGGCCGCGAGGTCGACATCGTCACCAACGACCACTATCTGATCACCGACGGCCGCCGCACCCACGTCAACCTCGCGATGGCCGCCGACATCACCCGCTCCGTGGCCGGCGGCGCCCCCTGGATCCTGCTGGAGCACTCCACCTCGGGCGTCAACTGGCAGGCCCGCAACCCGGCCAAGGCCCCCGGCCAGATGGCCCGCAACTCCCTCGCCCACGTGGCCCGCGGCTCCGAGGGCGCGATGTTCTTCCAATGGCGCCAGTCCCGGCGCGGCGCCGAGAAGTTCCACTCGGCGATGGTCCCGCACGGCGGCACCGACACCCGCGTGTGGCGCGAGGTCGTCGAACTGGGCGCGGCACTGGGGGCGTTGGAGGAGATCCGCGGCTCCCGCACGGTCTCCGACGTGGCCCTGCTGTGGGACTGGCACTCCTGGTGGGCGCAGAGCCTGGAGTGGCGGCCCAGCGAGGACCACGACGCCCGCGAACGCGCCGATGTCTTCTACGAGGCCCTCTACGACCGCCACCTCACGGTCGACTTCGCCCACCCGGAGGCCGACCTCACGGCCTACCCGCTGGTCGTCGTGCCCGCCCTGTACCTGATGACCGAGGCCGCGGGCGCCAACCTCAGGCGGTACGTCGAACAGGGCGGCACCCTCGTGGTGTCGTACTTCTCCGGCATCGTCGACGAGCACGACGCCGTGCACGAGGGCGCCCATCCCGGCGCGCTGCGCGATGTCCTCGGCCTCACCGTCGAGGAGTTCTCACCGCTGCTGAAGGACGAGCGGGTGCGGCTGACCGGCCCCGACGGCGCCGAGCTCAGCGGGGACGTGTGGACGGAGTTCGTGGTGCCGCGCGGCGCCGAGGCCGTCTGGACCTACGCCGACGGCCTGACCGCCGGCCGCCCCGCCGTGACCCGGCACCGCCTCGGCGAGGGCACCGCCTGGTACGTCTCCACCCGCCTCGGCGCCGACGGCCTCGACGCCGTCCTCGACCGGGCCGCCGAGGACGCGCGGATCGCCCCCCGCCCGGAGCTGCCCCGCGACGTGGAGGTCGTGCGCCGCACCGGCGAGCAGGGCAGCTACCTCTTCGCGATCAACCACACCGCCACCGAGGCCAAGGTGCCGCTGGACGGGTCCGGCACCGAACTGCTGACGGGCGAAGCCGCCGCCGGGCACCTCCCCGTGCCCGCGGGAGCCGTCCGGGTCGTACGACTCGACGGCTGAGCCGACTCCCCTCCGCCCGCGCGAGCCGCACCGAGCCGCGGGCGGAGGGGGCCGCCTCCCACCGGGAGCGCCTTGCGCAGGCCCCGTGTGCCCCCGGCTCACCGGGCTGCTCCCTTTCCGGGGGAGGCACCCCCATCCCCACCACGTCGAAGGGACGACGGACGACGATGTTCCATCCCAGACGCACCATCAAGGCCCTGCTGCTGCCGCTCGCCGCGGGACTCGCCCTCACCTCCCTGCCCGCCCAGACCGCCCAGGCGGCCGGCACGCTCACCAACGGCGGGTTCGAGACCGGCGGGGCCGCCGCCACCCCCAGCGGCTGGTCCGAGTACGGCGACACCGGCGCCTCCTTCTCGGAGGCCGGCGGGCGCAGCGGCAGCTACCGGCTGAGCCACTGGTCGTCCTCCGCCTACAAGGTCGAGACCTACCAGTACCTGTCGGGCCTGACCAACGGGAACTACAAGCTGACCGCCTGGGTGCGCTCGGGCGGTGGCCAGAACTCCGCGTACATAGCGCTGAAGAACTGCGGCGGTGCGGAGCAGCGCACGGATCTGCCCGTGTCGTCGAGCGGATGGATCCGTATCGTCGTGCCGGTCAATGTGACCAACAACCAGTGCACGATCAGCATCAACAGTGACGCGAACGCGGGCAACTGGATCAATGTTGACGACCTGACCTTCGCGTCCGGTACGTCGGGTACCTCGATCCATGGTGCGGACATCTCGTCCCTCGCCAAGAGCGAGGCCAAGGGCGGCGTCTACCGCAACAGTTCCGGCACCGCCGGCGACCCGGTCGCGATCCTCAGGTCCGCCGGCATGAACTACGCGCGCCTCAAGGTCTGGGTCGGCCCCGCCGACGGCTACAACACCAAGACGCAGGTCCTGGCGACGGCCAAGCGCGTCAAGGCACAGGGCATGAAGCTGCTGGTCGACTTCCACTACTCCGACTACTGGTGCGACCCCGGCCAGCAGAACAAGCCGTCCGCGTGGGCCGGGCACTCGTACACCCAGCTCAAGAGCGACGTCTACCAGCACACCTACGACGTGTTGAACGCGTTGAAGGCGCAGGGCACCACCGCCGACATGGTCCAGGTGGGCAATGAGATCAACGGCGGCATGCTGTGGAACGAGGGTTCCACCGCCAACTGGACTCAGCTGGCCGGACTGCTCAACTCCGGCTACGACGCCGTCAAGGCGGTCAACTCCTCCACCACGGTCGCGCTGCACCTCGCCGAGGGCGGCGACCTCGCCGGCACCCGCTCGTGGTTCGACAGCGCGGTGGCCAACGGCGTGAAGTTCGACGCGATCGGCCTCTCCTTCTACGGCTACTGGCACGGCACGCTGTCCGACTTCCAGACCACCCTGGACGACGCGGCCGCCCGCTACGGCAGGCCCGTCTTCGTCGCCGAGACGGCCTACCCGTTCCGGCTGGGCAGCGAGGACTCCCACGAGGACGTCATCGACCTCGGCAGCGAACTGGTCTCCGGCTACCCGGCGACCGTCGCCGGCCAGACCCGGTGGATGAACGACGTCGCCAGCATCGTGGAGGCCGTCCCCAACGGCCGCGGCCTCGGCGTCTTCTACTGGGAGGCCACCTGGACCGCGGTCACCGGCAACGGCTGGGACCCGACCGACGCCTCCTCGGGCAACGCCTGGGAGAACCAGGCCCTGTTCGGCTACGACGACCGGGCGCTGGCGTCGATGTCCTGGTTCCGCCACCGGTAGGCGGCGGGCGCGGACGTGAGCAGGGGGCCCGGCCGCTGGGGCGGCCGGGCCTTCGCGGTTTGCGGAGGCGACGTGCGCGGTGGGCGGCGACGTGCGTGGTCGCTGGCGATGGCGACGCTGCGAGGCCGGTGGCGTCGGTGCGCGGCCGGTGGCGTCGGTGCGCGGCCGGTGGTGCGGAGGCGCACTTCGGGAGCGCGCGGGTACGAGGGCGCACAGAACGCCCGATACGGCTTCCCCGCACGACAGTTCGATCCGGACAAGCGAGGCAAAGTGCCGGACGCGGCGGCGTGCCCGGGGCCAGAGTGGGAATGCGCTGTACGAGCGCCCGTTGTCGAGGGGGACGAGATGCTGAGGACTCCCACCAGCGAACTGCGCCTGGAAATCCTGGAACTGCTCAAGGACCCGGCCGCCCACTTTCCGCCCGCACGCCACGGTGATCCCGCCGAGGACGGGGTCACCGCCGACGCCGTCGCCGAGCGTCTCGGTCTGTGTCCCGAGGTCGCCGCCACCCACCTCGGTCTCCTCGCCGACCTGGGCCTGTTGCGGGTGCGCAGGGTCCGGCGCCGCGTCCGCTACCGTCGGGACGAGGTGCGGATCGCGGAGGTGGCCCGCATGTTCGAGAAGGGCTGGTGACGCCCGGCCGCAGGCCGGCTGCGGACCGGGTCCACCCCGCGCGACGCGTAGTGGCGCACCGTCGCCGCGGGCGCGAGGACGGGCCCCCGACCGAAGGGCAGGCACCGATGACCGCACCCCTGACGCTGGTGCCCCGACGGCTGATCGCCCTCGGCGGTCGCGGCCCCGAGGACGTCGTGACCGACGCGCGCGGACGCGTGCTGACCGGCGTCGAGGACGGCCGCATCCTGCGCCTGGACGGCCTGGACGGCCTGGATGCCCTGGACGGCACGACGCCCCCCGCCGGACCACGGGTCGAAACCCTCGCCGACACCGGCGGCCGCCCCCTCGGCCTGGAACTCCTCCCCGACGGTGCCCTACTGGTGTGCGACGCCGAACGCGGGCTGCTCCGCGTCGACCTCGCCTCCGGTGCCGTACACGTCCTCGCCGACCGGGCGGCAGGGGAGCGGCTGCGGTTCTGCAGCAATGTCGTCGCCCTTGCCGACGGCAGCGTGTACTTCACCGTCTCCAGCACCCGCTACCCCCTCGCCCAGTGGATCGGCGACATCGTCGAACACACCGGCACCGGACGGCTGCTGCGCCTGGCGCCGGACGGCACCGAACCCGAAGTCGTCCTGGACGGCCTCCAGTTCGCCAACGGCCTCGCCCCGTCCGCCGACGAGTCCTCCCTGGTCGTCGCCGAGACCGGCGCCCGCCGCCTGACCCGCTTCCACCTCACCGGGCCCCGCGCGGGACACGCCGAACCCTTCGCCGACAACCTCCCCGGCATGCCGGACAACCTCTGGCGCGGCGGACCCCACGAACCGATCTGGGTGGCACTCGCCGGCCCCCGCGTCCCACCCCTCGAGCTGCTCCACCGCGCCGCCCCCGCCGTCCGCCGCACCGCCGCCCGAGCCGCCGTGCACGCCCCCTTCCGCCCCACCGGCACCATCGGCGTCCTCGCCTACGACGACCACGGCACCGTCGTCCACCACCTCACCGCCCGCCACTCCCGCTTCCGCATGACCACCAGCGTCTGCGCGGCCGCGGGCCGCCTGGTGCTGGGCAGCGTGGGGGAACGGGGCGTGGCGGTGTGCGACCTGCCCCCGGCCGGGTGACGCGGGCGCGGTGCGCAGCACGGGGATGCACGGTGCGTCGGGATGCACGGCGCGTTGGGATGTGCAGCGCGGGGGAGCGGCGGTGGACGGCGGGCGCTCCCGTCCGCCCCCACCACATGCCCCCTCCGGACACCCCGCGCTAGGCTTGTTGCCCGTCCGTGATCAGCGTGACGCGGCGGGGCGGGGCCCGCCGGACCCACACTGCGGCAGGCCGCCGACGGTCCTCGCTCGCGACGGCAGCGGCCCGTACGCCGGCCCCGGCGAGCAGGAGACGTAGGACGACATGACGGCCCAGGACACCGGGACGGACACCCCCGTGCGAGCCGCACCACGCCACGGCCAGGCACCCGTCGTCACTGCGGTGGCCGTCGGCGGTGCGATCGGCGCCACCGCGCGTTACGCCGCGTCCGTGCTGTGGCCCGCGCACAGCGGCGGCTTCCCCTGGACGACGTTCTGGGTCAACGTCACCGGCTGTGCCGTGATCGGCGTGTTCATGGTGCTGGTCACCGAGGCGCGGACCGTCCACCGCCTGGTGCGCCCGTTCTTCGGCACCGGCGTGCTCGGCGGCTACACCACCTTCTCCACCTACGCCGTGGACATCCAGCGCCTCCTCGACGACGGCCGCCCCGCCATCGCCTTCGCCTACCTCGCCGCGACCCTGCTTGCCGCCCTCGCCGCGGTGTGGCTGGCGGTCACGGCGGCCCGCCGCGTGTTCCTGCCGAGGCCCCGATGAGCGGCCCGGCCGGCCGGGCGCTGCGGCTGACCGTGCTCGTCGGCGAGGACGACACCTGGCACCACCGGCCCCTGTACTCGGAGATCGTCCACCGCGCGCACGAGGCCGGTCTCGCCGGTGCCTCCGTCTTCCGCGGCATCGAGGGCTTCGGCACCTCCTTGCTGATCCACACCTCCCGGCTGCTCTCCCTCAGCGAGAACCTGCCGGTGGCCGTGGTGATCGTCGACGCCGAGCAGCGCGTACGGGACTTCCTGCCGAGGCTGGCGGAGCTGGTCGGCGACGGGCTGGTCACCCTGGACGAGGTGGAGGTCGTCGAGTTCACCGACGCCGAAGGAGCGGGTGAGGCATGAACTGGCTGCTGGTCGTCGTCGGCGGCATGATCGGCGCCCCGCTGCGCTATCTCACCGACCGCGCGGTGCAGTCCCGGCACGACTCCGTCCTGCCCTGGGGCACCTTCGCGGTCAACGTCACCGGCTGCCTGATCCTCGGCCTGCTGACCGGCGCCGCCGCGGCCGGCGCGGCGGGCTCGCACACCCAGCTGCTGCTCGGCACGGGCCTGTGCGGTGCGCTGACCACCTACTCGACCTTCTCCTACGAGACCCTGCGCCTGGCCGAGGACGGCGCCCGCGCCTACGCCCTCGCCAACGCGGCCGTCAGCGTCGTCGCCGGCCTCGGCGCCGCCTTCGCCGGCGTGGCCCTGGCCCGGGCGCTGTGGGGATAGGCCGGCCCACCCGAGACCGCCCGGAGGCATCGTCGGCAACTGCGCGGAGGAGTCGTCGGCAACCGCCCGGAAGTGTCGTCGGCAACGCCGCGCCCGAGCCGATCCGTCCCACGCTCCACCCGTCGCCGCAGGTCACGCCGTCACCCGCAGGGTACGCCCGCCCGGCAAGCCCGCTTACATGCACTCTGCACCCCTGAAACTTTCCTTTCACCCACCTTGACATCACCCTCCGGACACCCGGAACATCTCTCCCGTGAACCTGTCAGACAGCCAGACAGGTGGAGCGGCCCCGCGGCGCGTCAGCGCCATGGAAGCGGTGCTCGCCCACCTCCGCGGCGCCATCGAGCGCGGCGAGTACGCCATAGGCGACAAGCTGCCCTCCGAGGCCGAGCTCTGCCGCACCCTGGAGGTGTCCCGGCCCGTCCTGCGCGAGGCGCTGCGCGCCCTGCAGACCATGGGCCTGACCATGTCCCGCACCGGCAAGGGCACCTTCGTGATCGCCAACGCCGTGGAGGACCCCACCTTCGGCGACTACGCGGCCAGCGACCTGCTGGAAGTGCGCCGCCACGTCGAGATCCCGGTCGCCGGGTACGCCGCCCTGCGCCGCACCCCGGAGAACCTCGACCACCTCGCGCACCTCATGGAGCGCATGGAGCGGGAGACGGACACCACGGCCTGGGTCGCCATGGACACCCTGTTCCACCTGGCCGTCGCCGAGGCCGCCCAGAACCCGGTCTTCCGCCGGGTCATCGAGGAGATCCGCGACGCGCTGGCGCGTCAGTCGGCGTTCCTCAACGAGCTCGGCGGCCGCCGCGAGCAGTCCAACCGCGAGCACCGGGCCATCGTCGAGGCGCTGATCGACGGTTCCGAGCACGACGCGATCGAGGCCATGAGCCACCACCTCGACCGCGTCGAGACCACCCTCACCGACATCGTGCGTTCCCCTCGCACGAGCGGCCCTACGGAAGGCGGACCCGAGGCGTGAGCGAGCAGTCCCTGCACAACGACGTGCAGATGCAGAAACGTTCCGGCGGTCATGTGGACGCCGGTGACGCCGGCTACAGCAAGTCCCTGAAGCACCGGCACGTCAACATGATCGCCATCGGTGGCGCCATCGGCACCGGCCTCTTCCTCGGCGCCGGCGGCCGCCTCGCCGACGCGGGGCCCTCGCTCTTCGTCGCCTACGCCGTCTGCGGCGTCTTCGCCTTCCTCGTCGTCCGCGCCCTCGGCGAACTCGTCCTGTACCGCCCGTCCTCCGGCGCCTTCGTCTCCTACGCCCGCGAGTTCATGGGCGAGAAGGGCGCCTACACCGCCGGCTGGATGTACTTCCTGAACTGGGCCACCACCGGCATCGCCGACATCACCGCGGTCGCCACGTACACGCACTACTGGGGGATGTTCTCCGACGTCCCTCAATGGTTGATCGCATTGATCGCACTCGCGGTCGTCCTGACCGTGAACTTGATCTCCGTGAAGATCTTCGGCGAACTCGAATTCTGGTTCGCCATCGTCAAGGTCGGCGCGCTCGTCGTCTTCATGGGCATCGGCATCTTCCTGCTGGTCACCCAGCACCCCGTCGACGGCACCACCCCTGGCCCGTCTCTGATCACCGACCACGGCGGCATCTTCCCCAACGGCCTGCTGCCCATGCTGCTGATCGTCCAGGGCGTCGTCTTCGCCTACGCCTCCGTCGAGCTGGTCGGCGTCGCCGCCGGTGAGACCGAGAACCCCGAGAAGATCATGCCGAAGGCGATCAACTCGATCATGTGGCGCGTCGGCCTGTTCTACGTCGGCTCGGTCGTCCTGCTGTCCATGCTGCTGCCCTGGTCCTCGTACCAGGCGGGGGAGAGCCCCTTCGTCACCGTGCTCTCCAACATCGGCGTCCCCGCGGCCGGTGGCATCATGAACCTCGTCGTCCTCACCGCGGCCATGTCCTCGCTCAACTCCGGCCTGTACTCCACCGGCCGCATCCTGCGCTCCATGGCCGTGCACGGTTCCGCCCCGAAGTTCACCGGCGCCATGAGCCGCAGCCAGGTCCCCTACGGCGGCATCCTGCTCACCAGCGGCATCTGCGTCCTCGGCGTCGGCCTCAACTTCGTCGTCCCCAAGGACGCCTTCGAGATCGTGCTCAACTTCGCCGCCCTCGGCATCCTCGCCACCTGGGGCATGATCATGGTCTGTCACCTCCTCTTCTGGCGGAAGACCGAGAAGGGCGAACTGACCCGCCCCGGCTACCGACTGCCGGGCTCCCCCTGGACCGAACTCGTGACGCTGGCGTTCCTCGCCTCCGTCCTGGTCCTCATGTACGCCGACGGCGGCGCCGGACGCACCACCGTGCTGTGCCTGCCGCTGATCGCCGCCGCGCTGGTCGCCGGGTGGTACGCCATCCGCGGCCGTCTCAAGCGCACCTCCACCGGGGCCGACGCGTGACCCGCGCACCGGCCGACACCAACCCACCAGTGATCCAGGCAGAGATGTACAGCAGCACCCTCGCGGACGCCCCCGCGATCCGCGAACCCCTCCACGCCCCCGTCGCCCGCCTCGTCCGCGGCGGGATCACCGAGGGCGTCCACTACGGCTCCGTCGTGGTCCTCGGCGCCGACGGCCGTGTCGACTTCCAGCTCGGCGACATCGAGGCCGCGTTCTACCCGCGCTCGGCGCTCAAGCCCGTCCAGGCCGTCGCCATGGTCCGCGCCGGACTGCCGCTGGAGGGCGAACTGCTCTCCCTCGCCGCGGCCAGCCACTCCGGCGAGGAGCGCCACATCGCCGGGACCCGGCGCATCCTGGAGCTCGCCGGCCTCACGGAGGACGACCTGCGCAACGTCCCCGACCTGCCGTTCGGCCCGGCCGTGCGGGACGCCTGGGTCCGCGACGGCCGGGAGCCCTCGCGGCTCGCGCAGAACTGCTCCGGCAAGCACGCGGCCATGCTGTACACCTGCAAGCTCAACGGGTGGTCCCTGGAGGACTACCTCGACCCCGGCCACCCTCTGCAGAAGGCCATCGCCGAGATCGTCGAGGACCTCACCGGGCAGCGGGTCGCGAGGGTGACGGTGGACGGGTGCGGCGCGCCGCTGTTCTCCGTGTCGCTGCACGGTCTGGCGCGGGCCGCCGCCCGTATCGTCACCGCCGCGCCCGGTACGCCCGAGGCGCGGGTCGCCGACGCGATGCGTTCACACGCCGAGATGGCGTCCGGGGCCGGGCGGGACGTGGCCGCGCTGATGGCCGCCGTGCCCGGTCTGCTCGCCAAGGACGGATTCGAAGGCGTCGAGGTCGCGGCGCTGCCGGACGGCCGGGCCGTCGCCGTGAAGATCGCCGACGGGGCGAACCGGGCACGGATACCCGTCGCCGCCGCGGCGCTGGCAAGGGCCGGGGTCGATCCCGGACTGCTCACCGAGTTCGCGGGGGAGCCGCTGCTCGGCGGCGGGTCGCCGGTGGGGTCGGTGCGGGCGGTGCGTGCGCTGGACCCGGCTCCGCCGACGACTGGTGCGTAGCGCGCGGCGCCGACACGCCGCATCCGAAGCGGGGGACTGTGCGCCGTCGCCGGCCCGCGGGCCGTGTGCGGCCGGTCGCGCAGTTCCCCGCGCCCCCGAGGGCCATCACCTCCACCTCTCAGAAAGAGACCTTCTCGCATGACCGCCGTCGCCACCCGCAGTGAGCACGACCTCCTCGGGGACCGGGACATCCCCGCCGACGCCTACTGGGGCGTGCACACCCTGCGCGCCACCGAGAACTTCCCGATCACCGGGACGCCGATCTCCGCCTACCCGCACCTGATCGACGCCCTCGCCGCCGTCAAGGAGGCCGCCGCCCTCGCCAACGAGGAGCTGGGGCTGCTGGCGCCGGACAAGGCCCGGGCCATCGTCGCCGCCTGCCAGGAGATCCGTTCCGGCAAGCTGCACGACCAGTTCGTCGTGGACGTCATCCAGGGCGGTGCCGGCACGTCGACGAACATGAACGCCAACGAGGTCGTCGCCAACCGGGCGCTGGAACTGCTGGGACACGCCAAGGGCGAGTACCAGTTCCTGCACCCCAACGAGGACGTCAACCTCGGTCAGTCGACCAATGACGTGTATCCGACCGCCGTCAAGATAGCCACGGTGTTCGCGGTGCGCGGGTTGCTCAAGGCGATGGCTGTACTGCAGGACTCGTTCGCCCGCAAGGCCGTCGAGTTCCGCAATGTGCTCAAGATGGGCCGTACACAGTTGCAGGACGCGGTGCCCATGACGCTCGGTCAAGAGTTCTCCGCGTATGCCGTCATGATTGACGAGGATCGCAACCGTCTTGACGAGGCGATCCAGTTGATCCATGAGATCAACCTCGGCGCCACCGCCATCGGCACCGGCCTCAACGCCCCCGCCGGCTACGCGGAGGCCGCCCGCCGCCACCTGTCCGCCATCACCGGCCTGCCGCTGATCACCGCCGCCAACCTCGTCGAGGCCACCCAGGACTGCGGCGCGTTCGTCCAGATGTCCGGCGTGCTCAAGCGGATCGCCGTCAAGCTCTCCAAGAGCTGCAACGACCTGCGCCTGCTGTCCTCCGGACCGCGCGCGGGCCTCGGCGAGATCAACCTGCCGCCGGTGCAGGCCGGTTCGTCGATCATGCCGGGCAAGGTCAACCCGGTGATCCCCGAGGTCGTCAACCAGGTCGCCTTCGAGGTCATCGGCAACGACGTGGCGATCACGATGGCCGCCGAGGCGGGCCAGCTCCAGCTGAACGCCTTCGAGCCGATCATCCTGCACTCCCTGTCGGAGAGCATCACCCACCTCCAGCGGGCCTGCGTCACGCTCGCCGAGCGCTGCGTGGACGGCATCACCGCCAACACCGAGGCGCTGCGCGCGAGCGTGGAGAACTCCATCGGCCTGGTCACCGCCCTCAACCCGCACATCGGATACACGGCCGCGACCGACATCGCCAAGGAGGCCCTCGTCACCGGCCGTGGCGTGGCCGAACTCGTCCTGGAGAAGGGTCTGCTGCCCGCCGACAAGCTGGCCGCGCTGCTGCGCCCCGAGGTCGTCGCCGGCAGCGGTTCCCCGCTCGCCTGACCCGCGGATGCGCGCCAGGACCGGCCCGGAGGCAGAATGGTGATCATGCCAGTCGCGTCATCGTCCCTGACCTTCCAGCCGGTCCTGGAGCGCATCGCCGAGGAGATCGAGCACACTCCCGGCCGCGGTCGCCCCGCCGACTACATCCCCGCGCTCGCCGCCTGCGACCCGCGCCGCTTCGGCATGGCCGTCGCGGAGCTGGACGGCACGGTGTACGGCGTGGGCGACTGGCGCGAGCCGTTCTCCACGCAGTCCATCACCAAGGTCTTCACCCTGGCCCTGGACCTGGCCCGCGAGGGCGACGAACTGTGGGAGCACGTGGGCCGCGAGCCCTCCGGCAACCCGTTCAACTCCCTGGTCCAGCTGGAGTACGAGAACGGGATCCCGCGCAACCCCTTCATCAACGCGGGCGCCCTCGTCGTCACCGACCGCCTGCACACCCGTACCGGCGACGCGTCCGGCGAGCTGCGCGCCTTCCTGCGCGCCGAGAGCGGCAACCCCGACCTCGACTTCGACGAGGAGGTCGCCGCCTCCGAGGCCGCGCACGGCGACCGCAACGCCGCCCTCGCCCACTTCATGGCCTCCTACGGCAACATCGACAACCCGGTCCCGGAGCTGCTGGAGCAGTACTTCCGCCAGTGCTCCCTGCGCGCCTCCTGCGCCGACCTCGCCCTCGCCACCGCCTTCCTCGCCCGGCACGGGGTCCGCACCGACGGCTCCCGTCTCCTCACCAGCAGTCAGGCCAAGAAGGTCAACGCCGTCATGCTCACCTGCGGCACCTACGACGCCGCCGGCGACTTCGCCTACCGCGTGGGCCTGCCCGGCAAGAGCGGAGTCGGCGGCGGCATCATCGCCGTCGTCCCCGGGCGGTGCACCCTGTGCGTGTGGAGCCCGGGTCTGGACGAGCGCGGCAACTCGGTGGCGGGAGTGGCGGCCCTGGACAGATTCACGACATTGACGGGACTGTCGGTCTTCTGAGTGGACTGATCAACACGTCCACCACGCATCAATACATCTGCACTTGAGGCGCCCTCGGCCTGCTGCCGTGCCTGCCGGCCGGTCAGCCGCGTACGGCCGGACGACGGCCAGCCCTCCGCGTCGCCAGGGCCACCGCCCCGGCGCCCAGCGCGGCCGCCGCCACGACCGCCAGCCCCTTCGGCCAGCCCCTGTCCGGTTCGGCGGGAGCGGCCGCGGCCGCGGCGGGCCGCACCTCCGGGCCGGGGACGGGCCGTGCCTTGAACGCGTCCAGCGAGCCGACCGGCGCCACCCGCCCGGCCGCCCCGAACCCCCAGTCCAGCAGGGAGCGCGCCTCCTCGTAGACGCGGAAACCGCCGCCGGCCTGCGGGTTCATCACCGTGACCACGAGGGTGCGCCCGCCCCGGCGGGCGGCGGCGACCAGCGTGTGCCCCGCGTTGCTGGTGTAGCCGTTCTTCACGCCGATCAGCCCCGGATAGCGGGCCACGCCGTCGGAGCCGGTCAGCAGGCGGTTGGTGTTGCGGATGCCGTACGACCATCCGCCGCGCCCCGGAAAGCGCGCCTCGACGGTGCGGCAGTACCGCGCGAAATCGGCGTTGCGCAGCCCGGCCCGGCCGAACACCGCCAGGTCGTACGCCGAGGACACCTGGCCCGGTGCGTCGTAGCCGTCCGGCGAGAGCACACGGGTGTCGCGGGCGCCCAGCGCGCGGGCCTTGGCCTGCATCCGGGCGGCCGTGGTGCGCCAGCCCCCGTTGAGCGCGGCCAGCACCCGCACCGCGTCGTTGCCGGAGCTCAGGAACACCCCGCGCCACAGGTCGGAGACCCGGTAGGTGCGGTCCTCGGCGACGCCTACCAGGCTGCTGCCCGGCCCGATGCCCGCCAGCTCCTCCGCCCGGACCCGGTGCCGCAGACCGCCCGGCAGCACCGGGAGCACGGTGAGCGCGAAGAGCGTCTTGAGGGTGCTCGCGGGCGGCAGCTTGCGGTGGGCGTCACGCGCGGCCAGCACCGCTCCGCTGCGGGCGTCGGCCACCACCCACGACAGCGCCGACACATCGGGCACCTTGGGCGCCCCGGCCAGCGGCCGCACCTGGGTGCCCGGGCGGTACAGCAGCGAGGCGCCCGCCGCGGCCCGGCGTCCGCCGGGAGCGCCGGGGTCCGGTCCGGCCGGCGCGGCGGCCGCGACGGGGCCGAGCGCCAGCACGCCCGTCAGGCAGAACACCCAGCCGGTCACGGCCGTCCGAGAGGGTCGCCGGGAAAGTGCGATCTTCATACGGTCAACGTAGGAACGCACCCGCCTCACACCGCGCTGCCCCGGCCGAGAGCACCCGCCGAGCACCCGGATGCCGTAGGGCCGTCCGCCCCAGGAGTCGTCCCCCACAGGGGCGCCCTCAGCTCCGCAGGCGGGTGACGCGCCGGTGCGGAGCGCCTAGTCCGACGGCAGGGTCGGCCGGACGCGGTGCAGGAAGGCGGCGTTGTCCGGGGTCGCGCGCAGGTGGTCGAGGAGGGTCTCCAGGTGGGTGTGGCCGTCGCGGGTGGTGACGGCGCGGCGCAGGGCGCGGACGGCGGCCGACTCGACGGGGGTGAGCAGGAGTTCCTCGCGGCGGGTGCCGGAGCGCCGGATGTCGACGGCGGGGAAGACGCGGCGCGAGGCGGGTTCGCGGTCCAGGCGCAGCTCCATGTTGCCGGTGCTCTTCAGCTCCTCGAAGAAGAACTCGTCCGCCCGCGACCCGGTCTCGACGAGAGCCGTGGCGAGGACGGTCAGCGAACCGCCCTCCTCGGCGAGCCGCGCCGCCCCGAAGAACCGCTTGGGGCCGTGCAGCGCGGCCGCGTCCACGCCACCGCTGAGGGTCCGGCCACCGGCGGCGGCCGCGTTGTTGTGCGCCCGGCACAGCCGG
Organism: Streptomyces sp. enrichment culture; assembly: GCF_964272895.1. Lineage (GTDB taxonomy): Bacteria > Actinomycetota > Actinomycetes > Streptomycetales > Streptomycetaceae > Streptomyces. The sequence goes on along the minus strand of NZ_OZ186832.1, from coordinate 765,714 downwards.
GTCAGGGAGTCGAGCAGGATCACCACGTCCTCACCCTGCTCCACCAGCCGCTTGGCGCGTTCCACCACCAGCTCGGCCAGCGCGATGTGCTGACGCGGTGTGCGGTCGAACGTGGAGGCGTACACCTCGCCGCGCACCGAGCGCCGCATGTCGGTGACCTCCTCGGGGCGTTCGTCGAGCAGCACGACCATCAGCCGGCACTCGGGGTGGTTGCCCGCGACGGCGGCGGCGAGCTGCTGGAGGAGCACGGTCTTGCCGGTCTTGGGCGGCGCCACGATCAGCCCGCGCTGCCCCTTGCCGACGGGCGCGAGCAGGTCGACAACCCGGCCCGCAAGGCCGGAGGCGGGGTGCTCCATCCGCAGCCGCTCACGCGGGTGCAGGGGCGTCAGATCACCGAAGCGCGGCCGTCCGCGCAGCTCCGCGGGCGGACGGCCGTTGACGAGACCGACCTCGGCGAGCGCCCCGCGGTCACCCGGCAGGCCCTCGACGGCATCGCCCTTGCGCAGGCCGTACCGCCGCACCAGGGCCGCCGGGACCTCGGGATCGGCGGGCGTCGGCAGACAGTGCGGGGCCCGCAGCCGCCCCTTCCCGCTGCCGTCGACGTCCAGCACACCGGCGACGAGCCGCGCCGCCGGCCGCCGTACAGGAGGGTTTTCGAGTGTGGTGGTCATGAGGAGTGGTCCTTTCGCGGACGGACGGCATGAGGCATGCGGGGGAGAGAGAAAGCGCGCCCACAGGGCGGCGGAGGACATCACCTGCGTACGGGGAGAGAAAGCCCCTGATCGGGAGGTGTGTGCGGGAAACCGACGTGCCGGTCCCGAAGGGGCGGCAGATCAGTTGAACGACATGGAACTCGCACCGGCGCCCCGGACGGGGCGTACACACGTGCTGCGGCCACGGTAGCACGCCCCCCGTTCGGGCACCGGGATAGGCTGACGAGGATGTTCAGTCCCGAGGGCCCCAGCCTGCGCGAACTGGCCGTACAGGCCCTGTCGTCCGTGGAGCGCGGATACGACCTGCTCGCGCCGAAGTTCGACCACACGCCGTTCCGTACGCCGGACTCGGTGCTGCGCGCGGTCGCGTCCGCGCTGCGCCGGACCGGCGTGTACGAGGACGGGCTCGACCTGTGCTGCGGCACCGGCGCGGGGGTGGGCGCGCTCGCCGGGGTGTGCCGGCGCAGTGTCACGGGGGTGGATTTCAGCGCCGGGATGCTGGAGGTGGCCCGGCGCCGCACCGGGGACGCCGGGCCGCGGATCGCCTGGGTGCGGGCGGACGCGCGGGCGCTGCCGTTCCGTCAGGGCTTCGATCTGGTGGTGAGCTTCGGGGCGTTCGGGCACTTCCTGCCGCGCGAACTGCCCGCCCTGTTCGCCGGGGTGGCCGCCGTCCTGCGGCCGGGCGGTGTCTTCGCCTTTCCGGTGGTCGCCCCGCCCCGTCCGGGCTCGCGCGCGTACTGGACGCTGCTGGGCTTCGACGCCGTGATGCGGGTGCGCAACGCCGTGTGGCGGCCGCCGTTCGTGATGTACTACCGCACCTTCCCGCTCGGGGAGGTGACGCGGGAGCTCCAGCGGGCCGGATTCCAGGTGGAGTTGGTGGCCCTGCCCGAGTTCGGGCGGCGCCGGGACGGCAGCCCCCGCGTCCGGACGGTGCTGGCCCGGCGCCCCGAGGCGGTGCCTCAGCCGGCCGCCGGCACCGTGAACTCGTAGACCAGCGCGTCCTGCTGGGCGTCCACCACCAGGTCGGTGATCTCCAGCGGCCGCGCGTACTGGTCGTGCACCAGGCGGGTCACCCGGACGGACGGCGTGTCCGGGAGAGGCGTGATGCTGTCGCGGTGGTGCAGGGTCAGCCCGGCGTGGCGCATCCAGTCGTACACCCGGCGCAGCTGGGCGGAGGCGGTGCCGTCCGCGCGGTAGCGGTAGCGGGCCAGTTCCTCGACCTCGGCGAGCGCCACCGCCGAGAACGACGTCACGGCGGTGCGGCGGCCGTGCCCGTCGGTGCCCGCGGACTCGTAGCGGTGGACCAGGGTCGGCCGGTGCGGGGCGAGCCCGAGGGCCGCCGCGTGCGTCGGCGGGGGCGGCTCCCAGGTGACGGTGGCCCGGTCGACGGCTCCGGGGCCGCGTCGGCCGCGGCAGCCGACCGGGAAGGCCAGCGCCGAGGGCGGTTCGACCGGCGCGGCGGGCAGCGTGGCGTGGCTGCCGCGCCGGTCGGTGGCCACGAGGCCGTCGCGGCGCAGCAGTTCCAGCGCCTGGCGGACGGTCTCCCGGCTGACGCCGAAGTGCTCGGCCAACTGCCGTTCGCCCGGAAGGCGTTCGCCGGGCGGGATGGTGCCGTCGCGTAGTTCGCCGAGCAGTTCCGCGCCGATGCGCATGTAGAGCGGTTCCGCCGCGGGAGGGTGGTCGTGCGGGGTGGTGCGGGCCATGCCGCGCCTCCTGTTGGTGACGTGCCGTAGTCGTTCCGGTTCAGTGCGCCACCAGATCTAGCATTGGTCTAAACCACTAGGGAAGAGCGGCCTGCGGGTTCGGCTGAAACCGTACGCACGCCGCCGCTTTCGCACGGCCGCGTGCAGGTCCTCCCACCAGCGCCGATGCGCCCGGAGCGCGGGCGGTGGAAAGCTCCATGCGGTGCGTCACACAACCGAGCGGCACCGCCGCTTCCGGAAACCGGCGCACCGCACGGACCCCCCTCCCGACGGCCGTCAGGCGTAGGACCGCAGCCACCGCAGCTTGGCCGCCTCGTGGAAGGGGCCGCCACCCTCGTGGTCGTTGAAGTCGTAGATCTCCATGGTCTTGTCGTCGCCGCCCCAGGCGTTGAACGCCGCGAACACGGTCGACGGCGGACAGGTCTGGTCCTCCAGCGCCACCGAGAACAGGGTGGGGGCGTGGGCGCGCGCCGCGAAGTGCACGCCGTCGAAGTACGACAGGGTGCGCAGGGCGTCCTCGGTGCGGCCGCGGTGCGTCTTGAGGTAGAGGCCGATCTCCCGGTACGGATGACGGTCCGTCAGCGTCGTGGCGCGCGGGAAGTCGCACAGGAACGGCACGTCCGGCGCCACCGCCACCAGGTCCGGCACCAGGCCGCCCACCGCGATCGTGATGCCCCCGCCCTGGCTCGCGCCCAGCACCGCGGTCCGCGAGGCGTCCGTCAGCGGGTGCGACCGGGCCGCCTCCACCGCGCGCACGGCGTCGGTGAACACTCGCCGGTAGTAGTAGTTCTCGGGAGCGTCGATGCCCCGCGTCATGAAACCGGGGTACGACGGCGCCCCGCCCACCGGGTCCGCGGTGCCGCCCCCGCCGCCCCACGCGCTGCCCTGGCCGCGGGTGTCCATCACGAAGTGCGCCCGGCCGGTGGACGCCCACAGCAGGTTCTCGTGCGGCAGGCCGCGCCCGCCGCCGTATCCGACGAACTCCACGACCAGCGGTACCGGTTCGGTCACGTCGGCGGGCAGCCGCAGCCAGCCCTTCACCGGGTGGCCGCCGAACCCGGCGAACGTGACGTCGTAGACGGTGACCGTGGAGAGACCCGCGTCGACCGGCTCGAACCGGGCGTCCAGGTCGAACTCGCGCGCCTCCTGGAGCGTCTTGGCCCAGAAGGCGTCGAAGTCGTCGGGTGCCACCGAGTCGCTGTGGTAGGCGCGGAGTTCGTCGACGGGGAGGTCGAACAGGGCCATGCAGGACCGCCTTCGGTAGGTGACTTCTCTGGGGGATGATCGATCACACCGTACGTGGGAGCGTGCACAGTCGCCAGGGTCTTCGTGCACCGCCCCTGTTCACAGGGTCTTGGCGGGCCCTCGTGGACCATCCCGGTGCATTCACGCCCGGCGCCGGGTCCACTCGGGTTCGGTGCGGGCCCAGTCCCGCTCCCATTCGGCCAGCCGGTGCCGCTCCGCCGTGCGGCGCACCACGCTGTGGCCCAGCAGCACCACGGCCGCCGCGCCCGCCGTACCGCAGATGCCCATCGCGAGGGAGTGCTGCCACACCGCGGAGGAGCCGGGCGGCGGCGGGACCGTGCGGCCGCCGGAGTCCAGCCACAGATCGACCACCTCACCGCGACGGGCCTCCGCCGGCACCGCCGCGCGCGAGGTCCGTACCGCTCCGTCGGGATCCGTCCAGCGGACCGCCACCCGCTGGGTGACGGGCCGTCCGATCTGCGCGGAGGGAACCGGCGGCCGGGTGTCGCCGACCACCTCCGCCCGCACCGCGTGCCGCTCGGCCCGCAGCACCTCGGCACGGGCGTGCGCGTCGCCGTACGCCCACCAGGCCGCCGCGAACCCCGTCAGGGGCGCGCCGAGCACCAGCAGGACCGCCACGGCCAGCACGGTCCACGCCTCGACCACGTCCGACCTGCGGCGCAGCTCGTTGGGACGCCATCGCCAGTCACCCAACAGTGTCCGCATACCGACCTCCTCGCCGGGGCGCGGAGTGCCCTCCACCCCTCGCGTACCCCGCAGACGCCGCCTTGTTCATCGCGGGGCGGGCGGCGCAGGACACGGGCGGCGGCGCGGGGGAGTGAACCGAGAGGGGCCGCAGTCCCCCGCGCCGCCGTGTGCGGGCGCAGGGGCCGGAGCGCCGGAGGCCGACGCGGGGCAGCGGTGAGATCAGCCGAAGCGTTCGATGCGGATCCGGTCCACCGGCTGGCCGGCCGCGACCAGCAGCCGGGAGGCGTGCTCGGCGAAGGAGTTGGACCCGCAGATGTACGCCTCCCAGCCGCCGGCGGGCGGCTCGGCCAGGAGCCCCGCCAGATGGGCGCCGGTCAGCCGCCCCACCGGGACGCCCTCGGGGGCGCTGCGGGTGAACACCGGCAGGGTCTCGGCACCGTACTCACGCGCGTAGATGAGGTCCTCGGGGCTGCGCGCGGACACCACCAGCCGCAGCGGCACGGTCAGCCCCTGCGCCCGGTGGTGGCGGAGCATCGACATCAGCGGTACGACGCCGGAGCCCGCGCCGATCAGCAGTGCCGGCCGGTCGCCGGGCCAGGCGAAGAAGCCGCTGTGCGGGCCGCGCACCTCGACGGTGTCGCCGGGGCGGGCCTCGGTGTGGAACCAGCCGGAGACCTCGCCGCCCTCGACATGGTCGAGGGTCAGCTCGATGTGGCCGGAGTCGTCCGGCGCGGAGGCGAGGGAGTAGTGGCGCTGGGCGGTGTAGCCGTCCGGCGCGGTCAGTCGCAGCTGGAGGTGCTGGCCGGGGACATGGCCGGCCCAGGACGGCACCGCGAAGCGGAACGTGGCGGCGCGCGGGGTCTCGCGGCGGATCTCGGTGAGCGTCGCGGTCTGCCAGACGGTGGCCACATCGGTGGGCACGGAGATCCGGCCGGGGATCGCGAACCGCGTCACGGGCGCGAAGGTCGTGTCAGTCACCGGAGAACCTCTGCTCCTCCCAGGGGTTGCCACGCTGGTGGTAGCCGTTCTGCTCCCAGAAGCCCGGCTCGTCGTGGTCCAGGAGACGGACGCCCGCGATCCACTTGGCGCTCTTCCAGAAGTACAGATGCGGCACCAGCAGCCGCGCCGGACCCCCGTGCTCGGGCGCCAGCGGCTTGCCGTCGAACTCCCAGGCGATCCACGCCCTGCCGCCGGTGACGTCCGCGAGCGGCAGATTGGTGGTGTAACCGGTGTGCGAGTACGCCACGACATGGGTCGCGGACGGCAGCGGTCCGGCCGCCTCCAGGAAGGTGTCCAGCGACACCCCGCCGAAGCGCACACCGAACTTCGACCAGCTGGTCACGCAGTGGATGTCGCCCTCGTAGACCGACGCGGGCAGCGCGTGCGCCTCGTCCCAGTCCCAGGTCAGCGGCCGCTCCACCAGACCGTCGATCCGGAAGGTCCAGTCCGCGGGCGCGAGGTCGGGGGTGACCTCCGCGGACAGCACGGGCCAGTCGTCGCCCGCGTCGTACTGGCCGGGCGGCAGCCCGGGGTTGTCGACGCGCGGCCGCCCGGAGAAGCCTCGGGTGACATTCATGGAGGGGGTGCCTGCCTACGAGGTGACGCGTTCGTTGCTTACATATTCAACCGTACGTGCCGCCGGACACCGCCCGGCCCCCGGCCCTCGGCCGTCGCGGCAGCCGGGGGTTCATGAAGGCCGTATGAACTCTCCGAGCTGCGAGGAATAGCGCCCCGGCGGGCCGGGATTGATCTCCACATGAGCGCACACGTCCTGGACAACCCGGCCCTCGCCTCCCTCACCGGCCCGCACGCCGCCTTCGCCGAGCGGCGCGGCCGGGTCCTGCGCTACCCGCCGGACGTCTCGCCCTGGCTGGCGATGCCCGACGACCCCGACGCCGGCGACTGGGCCGACCTCGGGGCACTCGCCGGGCCGGGGGCGGAGGTGCCGCTGTCGGGCTATGTGGGCGAGGTGCCCCCGGACTGGGAGATCACCTTCGACGTGGAGGGTGTACAGCTGGTGGACGACGGAGTGGCCGCCGCGCCCGACCCGGAGGCCGTGCGCCTGGGCCCCGCCGACGTTCCCGAAATGCTCGACCTGGTCCGGCGCACCCAGCCGGGCCCGTTCCTGCCCCGCACCATCGAACTGGGCACCTACCTGGGCATACGCCGTGACGGCGCCCTCGTCGCCATGGCGGGCGAGCGGCTGCACCCGCCAGGCTGGACCGAGATCAGCGCCGTCTGCACCGATCCCGAGCTCCGCGGCCAGGGCCTCGCCGGCCGCCTCGTCCGCGCCGTGGCCCACGGCATCCGCGCCCGCGGCGAGACCCCGTTCCTGCACACCGGCGCCCACAACACCACCGCCGTCCGGCTGTACGAGTCCCTGGGCTTCCGCCTGCGCCGACGCACGGCGTTCCTGGTGGCGAAGGCCCCACAGATGCTGGGCGTGGGCTAGGTCTGTGAAGGCCCGGCAGACGCCGGGCGTGGCCTACGCCTCCTGCGGTTCTCCGTCGCCACCCCGCGGCGCTCCGTCGTCCCCCCGAGCCGGCGTCCACCCGTTGTAGCGGACCAGGAAGTCCGCGAACCGTTCCAGGTCCTCCTCGGACCAGTCTCCGAGGCGCTCGCGGACGGCCGCCCGGCGGCTCTCGGTCACCCGGTCCAGGATGCCGCGCCCGGCGTCGGTGAGGTGCAGGAGCTGGACGCGGTGGTCGTCGGGGTCGACACGGCGCTCGATCAGCCGGGCCCGCTCCAGGGCCGCGACCTGCCGGCTGACGGTCGACTTGTCGAGGGCGTAATGGGCGGCGAGGTCGGTGGCGCGGCAGCCGCCGACCTCCTCCAGATGCCCCAGCAGCGTGTACGCGACCAGGGACAGCTCCGGGTGCATCCGTGCGGCCGCGGCACGGGCCCGCCGGGCGAAGCGGGTCATCTCCCGCTGGATCGTCTCCACGGCCGTCTCGGCAGCCATCGGACCCTCCTTCTTCGCCTCCGACGCGTTCTAGTTGTATAGTACAACTTAAGTGAGAGTTGTATAAGCCAACTATCTGGAGGTCACGCGCCATGAGGTCCCCGGCGCTGCGGCATGTGCTCACGCACCTGATCACCCCGCTGCTGATGTGCATCGGCATGGGGCTGGCCTATATGGGGGCCTTCGTGACCCCGGAGCCGAACCATCTGCCCGTGGCCGTCGTCGGCTCCGGCGCGGAGGCCAAGGCGTTCGCCCGGACCGTCAAGGACCGCGCGGGGGACAAGCTCGACGTACGGACCGTGCCGGACCGGGCCGCCGCCGTGGATCTGCTCCAGGACCGCGACATCACCGGCGCCTATGTGCCGAGCCCCACGTCGCCCGAGCTGATCGTGGCCACCGCCTCCTCCGACATGGGCGCGCTCGCCGTCGAGAGGGTGTTCACGCCGGTCGCCGCCGGACAGGGCGTCCCGCTGAGGGTGACCGACGTGGCCACGCCCGTCGACGACGACCCCAGCGGACAGGGCCTGTTCTTCCTGATGATCGCCGTCAGCATCGGCTCCTACGCCTCCGTCGCCGTGCTCGGCGCGGCCGGCGGGGCCCTGCCGATGCGGGTGCGGGCGCTGCTCACGCTCGGCGTCTCCGCCGTCGTCAGCGGCATCGGCGCCGTGCTCGCCGGACCCGTGTTCCACCTCGCCCACCACGACCTGGCCGGCCTGTGGGCGCTGGCCTGGCTCTACTCGGCGGGCATCCTCTTCATCGGCGTCGGACTGCACACCTTCCTGGGGCGCTGGACCACCTTGGCGATGATGGTGCTGTTCGTGATGCTCAACTTCACCAGCTCCGGCGGTCTGTTCCGCCCCGAGCTCCAGAACGGCTTCTTCGGCACCCTGCACGCCTTCTGGAACGGCGCCGGGTTCGTCGAGGGCCTGCGCGGACTGCTCTACTTCGACGGCGACGGCCTGGCCCGCAGCGCCTGGACCCTGGCCGCCTGGCTGGCCGCGGGACTGGTCCTGACGGCGGTCGCCGCCCGCCGTGAGCGCGCCACCGCCGCCGTCCCCGCGGCGCACCCCGACCGGCATCCGCGGGCCGAGGCCGAGGAAGAGGCCGAGGAGGCCGTGGCCGTGTGATCACCGGTGTAGGGTGGCATCCGGCCGCGGACCGTCCCGGCCCCGCGAGACCGAGGAGGTGAGACCCATTACCGCTGGTCAGTTCGGGTGCTCTCGCCTCATGCCCGAGTGGATCACCGTCGGCCGGTGATTCCGGGGAGCGCCCTTCGGCTCGTCGAAAGGCCCTGGGCTTCCATGTCCTCCTCCGTGTACGACCCTTCCTCTCGCTCCTCCCTGATCGCCACCCTGCGCGCGGCCGGCTGTGTCTTCGCCGAGGACGAGGCGGAGCTGATCCTCGCCGCCGCCCGCACCCCGCACGAGGCCGCCGCCATGGCCGACCGGCGGGCGGCCGGGCTGCCCCTCGAACTCGTCGTCGGCTGGGCGGAGTTCGCCGGCCTGAGGATCACCGTCGAACCGGGCGTCTTCGTCCCCCGCCGCCGCACCGAGTTCCTCGTCCGGCAGGCCCTCGCCGAAGTCCCCGGCGCCCAGGTGGTGGTGGACCTGTGCTGCGGCTCGGGAGCGGTCGGCGCGGCCCTCGCCGCGGCCCTCGGCCCGGTCGAACTGCACGCCGCCGACATCGACCCGGCCGCGGTGCGCTGCGCCCGCCGCAACACCGCCGCCGCGGGCGGCCGCGTCCACGAGGGCGACCTGTTCACGGCGCTGCCCGCCGAACTGCGCGGCCGGATCGACATCCTGGCGGCGAACGTCCCCTACGTACCGACCGGCGAGGTCGGTCTGCTGCCCGCCGAGGCCCGCGACCATGAACCGCTGGTCGCCCTCGACGGCGGTGCGGACGGACTGGAGGTCCTGCGCCGCGTCGCCGCCGAGGCACCCCGCTGGCTGGCGCCCGGCGGACGGCTGCTGATCGAGACCAGCGAGCGTCAAGCCCCGGTGGCCGTCGAGGAGTTCACCGCCGCCGGGCTGAGCACCCGGCTGGCCGTCGACGACGAGCTCTACGCCCAGGTGGTCATCGGCACGCGTGCCGGCTGAGCGCGCTCACAGCAGATCGGCGAGGCGGTCCACCTGGGCCGCGTCGCGGCCGTAGCAGTAGCACATGACCTCGTCCGCGCCGAGGTCCTCGAAGGCGTCCAGCGCCTCGCGGACCTCGGCCGGGGTGGTGAGCAGACCGGCGGTCATCCGGTCGGGCGTGCCGGTGAAGGCGTAGTAGCCGTGCATCGCGCGGCGGGCGTCCTCGACCACCTCGTCGGGGCCCAGGGCGATGTTGACCTGCGCGACCATCCGGGGCTCGCCCGTGCGGCCGTACTCCTTCCAGAACGTGCGCACGGTGTCGAACAGGCCGGCCGCCCAGGAGGGCGGCGCCGCGGCGAGGAAGCCGTCGCCCCAGCGGGCGACGCGTTCCAGGGCGACCGGCCGGAAGCCGCCGAACAGGACCTCCGGGCCGCCGGGGCGGGCGGGGGCCGGGCCGATCGGGCCGACGCCGTCGCCGTAGGGCTCGCCCGCCCACAGGCGGCGCAGCACCTCCATCTGGCCGTCCAGGCGCCGGCCGCGGGTGCGCAGGTCGGTGCCGGTGGCCAGGTGGTCGTCCTCGCGGCCGCCGATCCCGATGCCGAGGACCAGCCGGCCGCCGGTCATCCGGTCGAGCGTGGCGGTCTGCTTGGCGAGCAGCGCGGTGTCCCGCAGCGGCGCGAGCAGCACCTCCGTCTGCACCCGGACGCGGGAGGTGGCGCCCGCCAACAGGGCGAGGGCGACGAGCGGTTCGGGGTTGTCGTAGACGAGCCGGTCGAGCAGGCCGAGGGTGCTGAAGGGGCCGCTGTCGGCGCGCCGGGCCCAGTCGGGCAGGGCGGCGGGGTCGGCGATGGGCAGGCCGATGCCTATGTGCACGGGAGATACCTCCGAAAGGAAGGGTCGACAAAGACACTCGCCGCCCCTCCGGCACCTCGTCGAGGTGGGACGCTCCCGCTCTGCGGCGCACTTCCGGGGAACGTCACGGTGAAGTGCGGCCACTGTAGGGGGCGTTGCGGGGGCGAGGCGACCGAATTTCCGACGCGGGACGTGAACGCCGTCCCACCCCTGGGCGTCGTAGGAGCACCACACTGCCCGCATCAGGGGAATCCATCCGCGCCCGCACCGCTCGCCTCCTGCGGCGACCGGGCTCTCGTGGACGCCTTCACCGGCCGCCCGGTGCCCTACGGCGAGGACCGGGGGACGCGGCCGGGCCAGGAGGGACCCCGCTCGGTCCTCCTCCCGCGGCTCAGTCCTCCTCCCGCCGGCCTCGGTCCTCCTCCCGCGCCCGGGCGATGAGCAGCGCCACGTCGTCGTGGTTGTCGGGGTGGTGCAGGGTGCGCACCAGCAGGTCGCACACCTCGTCCAGCGGCCGGGTGGGGCCCCGCAGCAGGTCGAGGAGGGTGTCGAGGCGTTCGTCGAGCGAGTGCCGGCGGGTCTCCACCAGCCCGTCGGTGTACAGGACCAGCTGGTCGCCGGGGCAGAAGTCGAACGCGGTCGTCGAGAAGGCCACCCCGCCCACGCCGAGCGGCGCCCCGGTGGGCAGGTCGAGCAGTTCCGGGCCCTGGCCGGCGCGCACCAGGGCGGGCGGCAGATGGCCGGCGTTGGCGATCCGGCACTGTCCGACGGACGGGTCGTGGACGGCGTACAGGCAGGTGGCGATGGCCTGGTCGAGGCCGGCGGTGATCCGGTCGAGGTGCTCCAGCAGCAGCGCGGGGTCCAGGTCGAGGGCGGCCAGCGTGGTGGTGGCCGTGCGCAGCCGGCCCATCGTGGCGGCGGCCGAGATGCCGCTGCCCATCACATCGCCCACCACCAGGGCGGTCTTGCCGCCCTCCAGCGGGATGACGTCGAACCAGTCGCCGCCGACCTCGGTCGTCGCGCCGGCCGGCTGGTAGCGCGAGGCCACCTGGAGGCCGCCGGTCACCGGCGGATGGCTGGGCAGCAGGCTGCGCTGGAGGGTGAGGGCGGTGTCGCGGGCGTTCTGGTACCAGCGGGCGTTGTCGATCTGCACGGCCGCGCGGGCCGCGAGCTCCCGGGCCAGCAGCACGTCGTCCTCGGTGAACGGCACCGGATTGCGGGTGCGCTTGAGGTCGAGGGCGCCGAGCACCTCGCCGCGCGCGATGAGCGGGACGGCCAGATACGAGTGGACGCCCGCGCGGGCCAGCAGCCCGGCCGCCTCGGGGGAGCGGGCGATGCGCGGCAGATCGGCCTCCTGGACGTGCTGGATCAGCACGGGCCGGGCGGAGCGCACGCACTCGGTCACCAGGCGGTCGGGGCCGTAGCGGGCGACCTGGCCGGGCGGGTCGGCGGCCTCCAGGGCCAGCGGTGAGCGGTCGGCGCGTACGGCGAGCGCCCGGATCACGGCGGCCTGGGCGGGGCTGAGACTGGTCCGCCGGCCGCTGACCACCGCGTCCAGGAGATCCACGGCCGCGACATCGGCCAGCTCCGGGACGGCCACGGCCGCCAGCTCGCCCGCGGTGCGGTCCAGCTCCAGCGTGGTGCCGATCAGCGCGGAGGCGTCGGCGATGAGGGCGAGACGCCGGCGGGCCGCCTCCGCCTCGACGCCCGCACGGTACTGCTCGGTGACGTCCACCACGGACACGGCGACGCCGAGCACCGTGCCCAGGGCGTCCTCCAGCCGGTACAGCGACACGGACAGGGCGTGCTCCTCGTCCGGGTCGGCCGGGATCCGCCCCACCACCGACCGGTCCACCACCGGCCGCCCGGTCGCCAGCACCTGCCGGGACAGCCCCTCCAGCCCGTCGACGTCCAGCAGCGGCAGCACCTCGCCGATGGTGCGGCCCAGATGCTCCTCGGCGGGCACGCCGTCGATGCGCTCCAGCGCCGGGTTGACCGAGACATAGCGCAGCGTGGTGTCCAGGACGGCCAGACCGATGGGGGACTGGGCGACCATACGGGTGGACAGCGCCACGTCCCGCTCCAGCCGGCGCACGGTCGACTGGTCGGCGCACAGACCCAGGGCGTAGGTGTCGCCCCGGTCGTCGAGCAGCCGCATGTTGCGGAACTCCACCAGCCGGGTGGAGCCGTCCTTGTGCCGCACCGGGAAGGCGCCGGCCCAGCCCTCGCCGGTGGCCATCACATCGGCGAACAGCTTCACGACCAGGTCCATCTGCTGGTCGTGCACCATGATGTGCGCCGCGTACCGGCCGAGGGCCTCCTCGGCCGAGTAACCGAACAGCTCCTCGGCCTGCGGGCTCCACAGCACGATGCGGCCCTGGTCGTCCAGGACGATCGAGGCCACGCCGATCACGTCCAGCAGGCCGCTGGGCCGCACCGGACCGCGGATCGGTTCGCCGCCCGCTGTCACGGGAGGTCCGGTTGCCGCCATCGCACGCACCGCCTTCGCCCGTCCTCACGGCACGCCGTCCCCCGTGCCGACTCCCCATGCCGTACCACGCTCAACCATCTCTCTTACGCCACCGCGTCCTTCTCCACCATCCCTCAGGAGCGGGTGAGTCGTCCTGGGCAGGGGGCGGGCGCGTCGGGTCGCGCCGTTCCGGGCGGGGTGGCCTGCGGGGAGCGGGCTCGTGGGGTTGCGCCGTTCGGGGGCCCGCGGGGAGCGGGCTCGTCGCGGCGCGCCGCTCACCGTGCCCCCTTGAGCGGGGGCACTGCCGCCCGGCGCTTGGTCTGTACATGACCATCCGGCTCGGCCAGACTGTCCGCCGACCGGCGCCACCCCCTACCGAGGAGCCGACGCCATGCGCCTGCCCGCCCGGAAACGCCGCCACGCCGCTCTGACCGCACTCGCCGCGCTGACGGCCGCCGTCACCGCCGCCGGGCCGCCCGCCGCGGCCGCCGTCACCGCCGCCGCGCCGCCCGCCGCGGCCGCCGACACCTGGACCGAGGTCGGCTCCGACCGGGCCCGTCCGCTCACCGAGAGCCAGGGTCTGACGTCCGTCGAGGTCCCGGCCGGCAGCCCGAACCGCTACACGGGCATCGGCACCATCCCGATGAGCGTCTCCAGCCGCGGCTGGAACCATGTCGGCGACCCCGACGCCGCCTACGACGGCCACTACATCGAGCCCTACCAGCGGGACTCCGGCGGGGCGAAGATGTTCCGGGTGCAGGCGCCCGGCGGGGCCTGGTCGGAGTATGTGCACGCGCTGAGCCCCGGAGAGGCGTCGAACAACTCCTGGGTGGCCGTCTCCCCGGACGGGCAGTGGATGCTGGCGGGGGAGTGGGGCACGATGACGCGCCTGCTGGTCTTCCCGACGCCCGGCGTCAACCCGGCCACCTCCCCCTCGGCGAACCTCCCCCAGGCGACCACCGTCCACCTCGACCACGCCGTACGGGACGTCCAGGGCTGCGACTTCTCCGGCCCCACGACGCTGCTGTGCTCCTCCGACGACCCCGAGGGCGCGCTCTTCGGCATGACCAAGCCGCTCCTGCAGATCGACCTCTCGGCCAGGCCCGGCGGATCGGCGGACGTCACCGGCCATGTCACGGCCCTGCGGCAGCTCCCCCTGCGCAGCGGCTGCTCCGGCTCCTTCGAGACGGAGGGCATCGACTACGACCGCCGCACCGGCACCCTCCGGGTGATCGTCCTGTCACCGGGCTTCTGTGTGCTCACCGACAGCAAGACATACAGATTCACCCGCGGCTAGGGGCATGCCCTCGGGGGTGCGGGGAACTGCGCGAGTAACCACGACGCATCCGCACCCGCCGACCCACCTGGATCACCCCGGACGCGATCGAACCCTCCCATGGGTGCCCAGGGGGCGAAGTGATGCTTTTCTGGGATAGAGCGCCACGAGAGGAGCGACCCCGATGGCCCGAGAGCGACCCCACGAGGAATCCGTCTCCGTAGAGATCAGCGGATGCAGCAAGGAGGACGCCCGTATCGTCTTCGACGCGCTGAGCACCTGCTTCGCATCCGACCGCGGCAGCGACGACGTCCCCCAGCAGCTGCACGAGACCCGGCCCATGGTGTGGCTCGGCACCTTCGAGGTCACCGAGGCGCACAGCTGTCCGCCGCCGGCCCGGCTGTCGTCCAGCGTCGAGGTCGACGCCCAGGGCGGCTACTGGGCGATCGACCGGCTCCGCAAGACCCTCGACCCCCTGTTCACCGTGCGCGACCTGTCCACCGCCTCCGGCGACCAGGAGCGCGAACTGCATGTCCTCCTGGAGAGCCGGTGACGTCGGACACATGACCCCGGAGCCCTTCTGCAACTAGTTGCATAATCCGTGCGCGGTCCTCTACAACTACGAGGACGACACCGCGCACGGAGGGCCCGATGAGCCGTTATCCCCACCTGCTGAGCCCGCTCGACCTGGGCTTCACCACGCTGCCCAACCGCGTTCTGATGGGCTCGATGCACGTCGGCCTGGAGGAGGCCGAGAACGGCTTCGAGCGGATGGCCGCGTTCTACGCCGAGCGCGCCCGCGGCGGGGTCGGTCTCATCGTCACCGGTGGCATCGCCCCGAACGAGGAGGGGCGGCCCTGGGGCGGCGGCGCCAAGCTCACCACCGAGGCCGAGGCCGAGGAGCACCGGGTCATCACGGACGCCGTGCACCGCGAGGGCGGCCGCATCGCGATGCAGATCCTGCACTTCGGCCGGTACGCCTACCACGAGGACCTGGTCGCCCCCAGTCCCGTCCAGGCGCCGATCAGCCCCTTCCCGCCGCGCGAGCTCACCGACGCCGAGGTCGAGCGGACCATCGACGACTACGTCCGCGCCGCCCGCCTCGCCCAGCGGGCCGGCTACGACGGCGTGGAGATCATGGGCTCCGAGGGCTACCTCATCAACGAGTTCATCGCGGCGCAGACCAACCACCGCACCGACCGCTGGGGCGGCTCGTACGAGAACCGGATGCGCTTCCCGGTGGAGATCGTGCGGCGCGTGCGCGAGGCGGTCGGCGAGCACTTCATCCTGATCTACCGCCTGTCGATGCTGGACCTGGTCCCCGGCGGCTCCACCCTCGACGAGGTGATCACCCTCGCCAAGGCGGTGGAGGCGGCCGGCGCCACGATCATCAACACCGGCATCGGCTGGCACGAGGCCCGCATCCCCACCATCGCCACCTCCGTGCCGCGCGGCGCCTACACCTGGGTCACCAAGCGCCTGATGGGCGAGGTGTCGGTGCCCCTGGTCACCACCAACCGCATCAACACCCCCGAGCTCGCCGAGCAGTTGCTCGCCGACGGCACCGCGGACATGGTGTCCATGGCCCGCCCGATGCTCGCCGACGCCGAGTTCGTGAAGAAGGCCGCCGAGGGCCGCTCCGAGGCCATCAACACCTGCATCGGCTGCAACCAGGCATGCCTGGACCACACCTTCAGCGGCAAGATCACCTCCTGTCTGGTCAACCCGCGCGCCTGCCACGAGACCGAGCTGGTGCTCTCCCCGACCCGGCTGCGCAAGAAGGTCGCCGTCGTCGGCGCCGGTCCGGCCGGCCTCGCCTGTGCGGTCACCGCCGCCGAACGCGGCCACCAGGTCACCCTGTTCGACGCCGCGAGCGAGATCGGCGGCCAGCTCAACGTGGCCCGCCAGGTCCCCGGCAAGCAGGAGTTCGACGAGACCCTGCGCTACTTCGGTCACCGCCTGACCGAGGAGGGCGTGGACGTACGGCTCGACACCCCCGTCGGGGCGGACGACCTGGCGGAGTACGACGAGGTCGTCGTCGCCACCGGCGTCACCCCCCGCGCCCCCGACATCCCCGGCGTCGACCACCCGAAGGTCGTCGGCTACCTCGACGTCCTGCGCGACCGCGTCCCCGTCGGCGAGCGCGTCGCCGTCCTCGGCGCCGGCGGCATCGGCTTCGACGTCGCCGAGTTCCTCACCGACGGCGGCGACAAGGCGAGCGAGGACCCCGAGACGTACTTCCGCCACTGGGGCGTCGACATGGACTACCGGGCGCCCGGCGGACTCGCCGCCCCCGAGCGGCCCGCCCCGCCGCGCCAGGTGCACCTGCTCCAGCGCAAGACCACCAAGGTCGGCGCCGGACTCGGCAAGACCACCGGCTGGATCCACCGCGCCGAACTCAAGCACCGCGGCGTCATCATGGTCCCCGGAGTGCGCTACGACCGGATCGACGACGCCGGACTGCACATCACGGTCGGCGAGGAGAGCATGGTCCTGGAGGTCGACACCGTCGTGCTGTGCACCGGCCAGGAGCCGCGCCGCGACCTCTACGAGGAGCTGGTCGCCGCCGGCCGCAGCGTCCATCTCGTGGGCGGCGCCGACGTGGCGGCGGAGCTGGACGCCAAGCGCGCGATCAAGCAGGGCACCGAGGTCGCGGCCGCCCTGTAGCGGCCGTCCCTAGGATGACCCCCATGTCTCTCCCGCACGCGATCCTCACCGCCCTGCTGGAAAAGCCGTCCTCCGGGCTGGAGCTGACCCGCCGGTTCGACAGGTCGATCGGCTACTTCTGGTCGGCGACGCATCAGCAGATCTATCGCGAGCTGGGGAAACTGGAGGCGGAGGGGTACATCCGGGCCCTGCCGAGCGAGCAGCCGGCCCGCGGGCAGAAGAGGAGCTACGAGGTCCTGCCCGCGGGTCGCGCCGAGTTGGCCCGCTGGACGGCCACCGCCCAGGAGCCCAGGGCGCTGCGCGACCCGCTGCTGCTCAGGCTGCGGGCCGCGGCCGTGGTGGGCACCGAGGGCGTCGAGGACGACCTGCGCCGCCATCTCGATCTGCACCGGCGGCAGTTGGCCGAGTACGAGGAGATCGAGAAGCGCGACTTCCCGCCCGGCAAGGACAGTGCCCAGGACCGGCTCCAGCACCTGGTGCTGCGGGCCGGCATCGAGCTGGAGACCTTCTGGACGCAGTGGCTCACCCACGCCCTGGAGGAGTTCGCGCGGTTGCCCGAGGCCGAGTGAGCGCGCTCAGCGGCGGTACGGAACCCGTTCAGAGGCGGTACGGCTTGGAGCGCCGCCGCAGGAACCACACCGTGGCCCCCGCCCCGACGGCCACCAGCGTGCCGCCGCCGACCAGGGTGAGCGTGCCGTAGTCCTTGGTGCCGCCGCCCAGACCGCCCATCACGCCGCGCGACGGCGAGGGGGTGGCGGTGGCCGAGATGGTCGGCGTGGAGGGGACGGAGACGATCACCGACTGGGTGCCCGCGGTGGAGCCGTTGGCGCACACCACGACGACCGTGTAGGTGCCCGGTCCGACGTTGGCCCAGGCGGCCGACTGCAGGGCGCTGGAGCCGGAGAGGGCCACCTGCCGGCCCTGGGCGAAGTTCGCCTGGCCGCTGCTGAGCAGCGAGGCGTTGCCCCAGCTGCCGTTGATCTGCTGGGAACAGGCGCTGGTCGTGACCGACACCGTGGAGCCGCTGGTGCTCACGGAGATGCCTGTCTGGGCCTCGGAGGGGGCGGCGAGGGTCAGCGGCAGCGCGGCGGCGGCTGCCGCGGTCAGGCCGCGGAGCAGGGGTGTGGAGATCGGCATGGGAGTGTCCTCCGGCGGCACGGTTGGCGGTACATCCCTTGCGCCGCCGAATAGGGGAACGCCCGTGCTGCCTCAGGGGCAGCCAACGCGCACCCGCCCCGCCCCGCACTCCGGCCGCCCCCGGGCAGGTGACGGATTAACCCGTCCGGCCGACAACCGGGACGAGGCGGTCCCCGTCGACGTCACCTCAGCCGCCCGCCCAGTCGGTCCCCGCCGACGCCGCCTCAGCCGTCGGCTCAGGCGGTCCCCGTCGGCGTCGCCTCAGCCGTCGGCTCAGGCGGTCCCCGTCGGCGTCACCTCAGCCGTCGGCTCAGGCGGTCCCCGTCGGCGTCACCTCAGCCGCCCGCCCAGGCGGTCCCCGCCGACGCCGCCTCAGCCGTCCGCCCCGGTCGTCACCGTCCGCTCCTCCGACAGTGCGCCCCAGGTGCCGTCGGGCAGCCGGGCCCGTAGCCGCACCCGGTGCTCGACGCCCGGCTCGCGGCCCACGTAGAAGCTGTACGAGGCCCGGTCCCGCGGGGGGTTCCCGCCGAAGACGAGGGAGGTGGCGGGGCGTCCGTCCAGGTGGACCTCGTACTCGGTGACCACCCCGTCGGTGCGCGGCGGCACCCAGCTCAGGTCGATGTGGTACGCCCCGTCCGCGCGGTGCGTGGAGGCGCGGAAACCGGCCGGGGCCGTCGCCGCGCCCTGGTCGGCGCCGGGCGCGGTGGTGAGCCGGACGGCGGCGCTGGCGGGCGAGAGGTTGTCCGCCGCGTCGCGCGCCCGCACGGTGAAGCGGTAGCGGGTGCCGGGCCGCAGCCCGGTCACCACGGTGGCGGTCTGCTGCCCGCCCACACTGTGGATCTTGGTGTCACCCTGGTAGACGTCGTACGACACCACCTCCCGGTCGTCCCGCGCCGCACCCCAGGACAACTGCGCCGCGCGGCTGCCGACCGGCTTGCCGCGCAGAGTGCCCGGCCGGGAGGGAGGGGAGGCGTCGGCGGCCACGGCGGCCGGGGTCGAGGCCCGCACGCTCCGGCTGGCGGGGCCGAGCCGCCCGTCGGCGTCACGGGCGCGCACCGTGAAGACGTACGAGGTGCCGGGCCGCAGCCGCGGGACGTCCACCATGTGCCGGTCGCCGGGCACCTCCGCGACCTTCGCGCGACCGCGGTACACCCAGTAGGCGGTGACCGGGGGATCACCGGTCACGCGGTTCCACATCACATGCACGCTGGTGGCGCTGCCGGCCTCGGCCGTCACCCCCGTCGGCACGCCGGGCGGGCGCTCCGCGCCGGTGCTCCGGGCGCAGGCGCTCAGCAGCAGGAGCGTGCCGCAGACCAGCGCGGCGGGAACGGGGGCGCGTCGCACGGCTCTGTCTCCCAGGGGCGGCACGGCAGCAATGGTACGGACCAATATGGCGTGACTGACGCGATCACATCAAGGGGGGTGTTGATGAGCACCCGCCCCGGTTACGTATGCTGAACCTCTTCGCGGCTGAACTCTCCTCGCAGGACGGGAAGTTCATGCCTGTGGCGCGGACCGCTGTCGTCGCTGATCCCCGCGCCGGCGGCCGGGGCCCGCAGCCGAAGGCAGGCTGCGGGCCCCGGGTCTCCCTCCCGGCACGCCCCGCACCCCGTCCGGCCCCCTCGGAATGGCCGCCCGGCCGGAACGGCATCAGATTGGGCTGAGTGTCCGTCAGATCGCCCAGGAGAGGGACCCCTATCGTGCGTGCCCAGTCGCTGTCGCTGGTCGCGGCGAGCGCCGCTCTGCTCGCCCCGACGACGCAGCCCACCGCAGCAACCGCCACCACGCCCCTGGGCCTGCCCGGACCCCCGCCGGTACGCGCCGACGCCCCCGTGCGCGCCGCCGACCTGCTGGCCAAGGTGCGCGAGTGCGCCCCGGTCTCGCGCGGCCGCTACCGCACCGACAGCGGCACACCCCCCACCATCCCCGTGTGCGGCACCAGGGACGCCGTCTTCTGGAAGGCCGACATGGACATCGACTGCGACGGACAGCCCACCCGCCGCTGCAACAGCCGTACCGACCCCTACTTCTCCGCCGGCACCGCCTACCCGCAGTCCGACGGGCGCCCGCTGAACGCCGAGAAACTGCCCTACATCGTCGTGCCCGTCCCCAGCCGCATCTGGGACCACCGCGACCACGGGGTGCGCGGCGGCGCCGTGGCGGCCGTCGTCCACCGCGGCCGCGTCCAGTACGCCGTCGTCGGCGACGCCGGTCCGCGGGACATCATCGGCGAGGCGTCGTACGCCACCGCCCGGGCGCTCGGCATCGACCCCGACCCGCACGGCGGGGGGACGCCCTCGGGCGTCACCTACATCGTCTTCAAGGACTCCCGCGCGACACCCATCGAGAGCCGCGACGCCGCCGAGGAGATGGGGGAGCGGCTGGCGCGGCAGTTCGTGCGGGCGGAGCCGGACCGCGGTGCGGGGGCGGGGGAACGGGGGCCGAAGCAGGCCCCCGCTCCCGCGAGCGCTCAGACCTTGCGGTAGTCGTACGCCTCGGCGGCCGCCGCGGCGACCGCGTCCAGGTCCGCCCCGGTGGCGGCCGTGACCACCGCGGCGACGGCGCCCTCGACGAACGGCGCGTCCACCAGGCGGGTGCCCTCGGGGAGTTCGTCGCCCTCGGCGAGCAGCGCCTTGACGGTGAGGACGGCACTGCCGAGGTCGGTGAGCACGGCGACCCCCGCGCCCCGGTCCACCGAGGCGGCCGCGGCGGCGATCAGCACGGCGCTCGTACCGAGCCCGCCGTCCTCGGTGCCGCCCGCCGGGGCGAGGGGCACCTGGGCGCCGCCGCCCGCCAGCCCGCGTGCCAGCTCGGCCACCGACGCGGCCACCTGCGCGCTGTGCGACACCAGCACGATCCCGACCGGCTTCTCCTTGCTCACATCACTCACCCGCGGCCTCCACCAGCCCGGCGATCAGCAGGGCCGCCGAGGTCGCCCCCGGGTCCTGGTGACCGATGCTGCGCTCACCGAGATAGCTCGCACGCCCCTTGCGGGCCTGCAACGGGGTCGTCGCCTCGGCGCCCCGCTCCGCGGCCGTGCGGGCCGCCGCGAAGGACTCGCCGAGCGCCTCCACGGCCGGGACCAGCGCGTCGATCATCGTCTTGTCGCCCGGCGCGGCACCGCCGAGCTGCATCACCGCGTCCACGCCCGCGCGCAGGGCGTCGGCGAACTCCTTCTCGCCCACCTCCGGGGCGTCCCCGAGCGCCTTGCCGGTGCGCCGCAGCAGCGTGCCGTACAGCGGGCCCGAGGCCCCGCCGACGGTGGAGATGAGCTGGCGTCCGGCGAGGATCAGCACCGCCCCCGGAGTGCCGGGCGCCTCCTTGTCGAGGGCGGCGGCCACGGCCCGGAAGCCGCGCTGCAGATTACTGCCGTGGTCGGCGTCACCGATGGGGGAGTCGAGGGCGGTGAGCCGCTCCGCCTCCCGGTCGACGGACGTGGCCGTCGCCGTCATCCAACGGCGGAAGAAGTCGGCGTCGAGCACTGGATCTCCTTGCCTGGTAGGTGCGTTGACCGCTGTCTCACATGCCCCAGCGCAGGGCGGGCGTGCTGACCGGCGCGTCCCACAGCCGCAGCAGCTCCTCGTCCACCTGGCACAGCGTCACCGAGGCGCCGGCCATGTCCAGGGAGGTGACGTAGTTGCCGACCAGTGTGCGGGCCACGGCGACGCCCCGCTCGCCGAGCACCCGCTGCACCTCGGCGTTGAACCCGTACAGCTCCAGCAGCGGGGTCGCGCCCATGCCGTTGACCAGCACCAGCACCGGATTGCGGGGCCGGAGATCCTCCAGCACGGCGTGCACCGCGAAGTCGGCGATCTCCCCGGAGGTCATCATCGGCCGCCGCTCCCGGCCGGGCTCGCCGTGGATACCGATGCCCAACTCCAGCTCGCCCGGCGGCAGATCGAAGGTGGGACTGCCCTTGGCGGGCGTGGTGCACGCGCTGAGCGCCACCCCGAAGCTGCGGGAGCTCTCGTTCACCTGCCGGGCGATCGCCTCCACCCGCTCCAGCGGCTGCCCCTCCTGCGCCGCCGCGCCCGCGATCTTCTCCACGAACAGCGTCGCCCCCGTGCCGCGCCGCCCGGCCGTGTACAGGCTGTCGGTGACCGCCACGTCGTCGTCCACGAGCACCTTGGCGACCTGGATGCCCTCGTCCTCGGCGAGTTCGGCCGCCATGTCGAAGTTGAGCACGTCACCGGTGTAGTTCTTCACGATGAACAGCACGCCCGCACCGCTGTCCACGGCCGCCGCCGCCCGCACCATCTGATCCGGCACCGGCGAGGTGAACACCTCTCCCGGACACGCCGCCGACAGCATCCCCGGCCCCACGAACCCCCCGTGCAACGGCTCGTGCCCCGACCCGCCCCCGGACACCAGCCCCACCTTCCCCTCCACCGGCGCGTCCCTCCGCACGATCACCCGGTTCTCCACATCCACGATCAACTCGGGATGCGCGGCGGCGACCCCGCGCAACGCGTCGGCGACGACGGTTTCCGGGACGTTGATCAACATCTTCATGGGGACCTCCCAGTGAGAACGGCGGGTGGGCTGAGGACCTGCTGTCGTACCGGTCGCGGACTGCCGGGACACGGCGTCACCCACCTGCCCGGTGCTCGGTGCCGCCCTGGCCGGAACCCTTACCTTCGGCAGTATCGGCCTTGCGGCAGCGAAGGTCACGCGCGGCGGGTCGCCGCGTCCACGCCGGGGAGCAGGGCTCGCAAGCCGCGCTCGCGGACCCGTCGCCGGGAGCACCCCGCCGGCGGCCCCGTATCCTGCGCGACGTACGGACCGGAGGTTCCGGTCGGCGGCGGGGGGCGAGCACCGATGATCACCGGAACCACCAGGGGGCCCGCGGCATGACCGGAACCACGCAGGCCGTGGCCGGGGCCGCTGCGGTCGGCGATGCGGCACGACCTGTCGCGCGCCCGTTCTTCGTCTACGCCGTGCTCGCCAACGCGCTGTTCCAGCGCGGCGTGTTCGTCCTCTTCCTCTACGAGCGAGGCTTCTCCGCCGGGCAGGTGGCCCTGCTGCAGACACTGCTGTATCTGGTGAGCGGACTCGCGGAGGTGCCGACGGGAATCGTCGCCGACCGGATCGGCAGGCGGGCCGGCATCGCGATCGGCCAGGTGCTCACGGCCGCCTGTCTGCTCGGTCAGGCGGTGTCCAGCGACTACTGGGTGTTCGTGGCGCTGTTCATCGGACAGGGCGTGGGCATGGCATGCGTGTCCGGCTCGGACACCGCCCTGCTGTACGACCTGCTCGTGCGGCGTGGGGCGACGGCCGGCTACGTCAGGATCAGGTCCCGGTTCACCATGCTCGGGACGGTCACCTCGGGCACCGCCATCGTCCTCGGCGGCCAACTGCAGCAGATCGGCTGGGGAGCCGTCTACGCCGGTTCGGCGGCGTGCCTCGCCCTGGCCGTGGTGGTGCTGATGGCACGGGTGCCCGAGATCCGCGGCGCGGACGCGGTGGACGAGCGGGACGGAGCCGAGGAGGGGCACGGCGACGCCACGGCCTGGCGGGCGATGCTCCGGGTCGCCACGCCGGCGCTCGTGACGCTGGTCGTGGTGTCCGGTCTGATGCATGCCACGTTGACGCCGTACATCATCTTCACGCAGAAGACCCTCTCCGATCAGGGAGCGGGCACCGCGTGGGTCGGCGTGGTCATATCGGCGGGATTCCTCGTCGGCGGGCTCACCCCCTTGCTGGCGGACCGCGCGGACCGGCGCCTCGGGTACCGGGTCGTCGTCCCGGTGTCACTTCTGGCGCTCGCCGCGGCGCTCGGCCTGAGCGGTCTCGGCCTCGTCCAGGTCACCGTCGCCGCGTTCCTGGTCCTGGTCGGCATTCCCGAGATCACCGCCGTGATCGTGGACAACGTGTTCAACGAGGCGGTGCCGTCGCGCCACCGGGCGAGCCTGCTGTCGATGATCGCCTTCGTGGAGTCGGCGCTCATCGGGACCGGCTATCTCCTCCTCGGCGCGCTCATGGACGGGCTGGGTTCCGGCGTGGGCATGGCCGCCTACGCCGCGGTCCCCCTGCTGGCGTGCCTCCTGTGGCTCCCGGTGCTCCTCCGCGGGGCACGGGTGACCACCGGGATGGAGAAGTCCGCCGGCCGAGGTCGGTGACGGCCGGCCCGCCGGTACGCGATGACGCGGACGGCGGCGGTCCGGCTCCGCCGCGGCGGCGGCCGACGCGGAGTCAGGTCCAGCCCATCTCCGTGTACAGGCTCCCTTGCCGTATCCCCTCGATCGCGGCACGCGTGTACCCGACGATCGGCTCCGGCAGCGCGTCGAGCGGCCACCAGCCCCAGCCGGCGCACTTGTCCGGTTCCCTCACCTCGGGCTCGCCCACCCACCTGCGTGCCCGGAACACCAGTTGCAGCCGCGGCTGCGCCCCCGGCGCATCCACGAGGTGGACGGCGTGCACGAACTCCACGTCCGCCGCGTCCACGACCAGCCCGGCCTCCTCCTTCGCCTCCCGGATCAGACAGGCGACGGCGGACTCCCGCTCGCAGTGACCGGCCAGGAAGTGGTGGTACGACGGGGCGTACGCCGACTCCGGGTGCCGCAGCCCCAGCAGCACGCGGCCCTCCCGTTCCAGATACAGGTGGACGCCGATGACGTTCGGGACCGTCCGTGTGCCGGGGACGCGGACCCTGACGACGGGCAGGGTGCCGCCGGTGCGACCCCGGCCCGTGCGGTGGTGCTCGATGACGGCCGTGGTCCTGGGGTCCATCGTCAGCCAGGGCAGCTGAGCCGCGTCCGTCCAGCGCAGCATGATCCCCTCGGTGAGGGGGAGCGTGGCCGGGTCGCCCCGCCATGTGCCCGAGTACACCTGGACGCGGGCGAGCGTCTCGTCCCCGTCGGTCGCCTCCACCACGGCGTACGGGGTCAGGTCCGGCACCCGCAGTCCGGCCTCCTCCTCCAGCTCCCGCGCGATCGTCGCGTCCAGGCTCTCGCCCGGCTCCGGATGACCGCCGGGCAGGGACCACCGCCCGGCCTCCGCGATGTTCTTGTTGGCGTCGCGCAGGTGCAGCAGATAGCGGCCGGCGTCGTCGACCAGCAGCGCGGCCGTGGTCGTACGCACATGAGGTGGGGTCAAAGCGGCTTCTCCGTCCAGGCGTTGGCGAGACCGGGCGATGACCCATGGTGCCCTGAGGCCGTCCGGTGCAGGCCGGTCCACCCCGTGGTTCCGGTGGAGCTGGTCGTGCGCCGCAGTACGGGGCCGGCTGCGGACGCCTGACGCGGGCCCGTACGGCGGCGGCCGGTCACCGGCGTCAGGCGTGGTGTGCCGCCGGGCCCGTCGGCCGGTCGCGGACGCCGGGTGGCCGAGAAGTCGCGGGCGCACGGGTGGGGCGGACGGCGCAGAGGCGGGAGCAGAACGTCCGGGCGCGTGCGCCCTGCCACGGGTGGGGGCCGGGGCCTACAGTGTTGGCTCCCCACGGCCCTGGGCACCGGCGCCAGGGCGTGGCCCACCTCTTCGGTCAGCGGCCGTCGCGGACCCACGGTCACCGCGTACCCGGCGTGCCGATGACCGCCCGCGTGTCAGGCACCACCCGTGAGACCGTCCGGTCCGCGCCCGCCCGTGCGCGCGCCCGGCGTGTCGAGGACCGCTGGAGGCCGCTGTGTCCCGACCGTGCATCGCCCTGATCTCCGACCCCACGTCCCCCGAAGGCTGTGCGGACGTCCTCGCGCAGGCCGTGGACGTGCTCACCGGCGCCCCGCCGGTGCGGGTCGACTCCCGCCACCTCGCCATCGGCGGCTCAGGCCGCGCCGAGCCGGACGGGGACCGGTTACGGCTGGTCGTCCCCGCACAGGGACTGGACCTGGTGCCGGACATCGTCGTCCTCTACGAGATCCCGCCGCACCGCAGGAGCGCCCTCGCCCCGCTCCAGCTCCTGCTGGACCGGCACGCAACGGTCACCCTCGCCGGCCGCCCCGACGCCTGGCGGGCGGCGACCGAGAAGAACCTGACCGTCGAACGCTTCCGGCGCGACGGCATCGCCCACATGGAGACCCTCCTGCTGTCCGCGCCCGGCCCCGAGGAGGCGCTGGCCGCCCTGGACAAGCTCGGCGGCGACGCCTGGGCGCGGCCCGTCGTCGGCACCGGCGGCAACGACACCTTCCATGTCACCGGCCCCGACGCGCTGCTGGACGCCGCCGGCTACTACGCCCGCCAGGGCACCGACTGGCTGCTGTCGCGCGACGCGGGGAACTTCACCGCCACCGGAGCCCGCCACCAGTTCCGCGTCTTCGTCCTGGGCGGTCGCGTCATCCACGCCCGCGAGCACGTCCAGTCCGCGCCCGACACCCCCTGCAACACCTGCCAGGGCGCCGTCCCCCTGCACATCGCCCCGCCCGACCTGCCGCCGCGCCTGACCGAACTGGCCGTCGCCGCGACCGCGTCGGTGGGGCTGCCCTTCGCCGGGGTGGACCTGGCCGTCGAGAACGGCGGGGTGGTGTTCGAGGTGAACGTGCAGCCCGCCTTCGTCGACGGCGAACTGCACACCGTCGCCGTCCCGTACGTCCGCGCCCACCTCGACGCGTACGCCCGACGCGGCACTCCCACCCCGCGGGAACGCCTGTGCGACGCGTCGCTGAACACCGAACGGATGTGACAAGGTGACCTGAGACCGCAGGGGAGACGTTGTGGGGGGTGGTCGAGGTGGCGGAGCTCGCCAAGGGCGGCAACACGGCGGTGGGCGAGGGGCTCATCACGGCGGAGCTGCACGCCGAGGGCGACCAGGTCGACCTCAGCGCGCTGCTGGTCGGCACGGACGGCAAGGTCCGCTCCGACGACGACCTGGTCTTCTACAACCAGCCCGAGGCCGAGTCCGGCGCCGTCCGCCACCGGCCCGCCGACGCCGACGGGCCCGAACGGGTCGAGATGGAACCCGGCGCCCTGCCCGCGGACGTCGACCGGGTCGTGCTCGTCGGCAGCTGCGACCCCGACGACGCCGGCCGCACCTTCCGCGGCGTCCGTGACGTCCTCGTGCGCGCCCGCCAGGACGGCGCCGAGACCGTCGACTTCCGGCCGCCGCCGCTGGTGGACGGGGAGCGGGCCGTGCTGCTGCTGGAGCTCTACCGCCGCGGCACCGGCTGGAAGCTGCGCGCCATCGGCCAGGGGTACGCCGACGGCCTGGCCGGCCTGGCCACCGACTTCGGCATCGACGTGGCCGAGGAGGAGGACACGGCACCGGCGGCCGCGCAGCCCGTAGCGCCCGACCGGCCCGAGCCCCAGCAGCCGCCCGCTCCCGCCACCCCGGCGGCCCCCGTCCCCGCCCCGGCTGCCCCCGCCCCCATGAGCCTGCGCAAGCCCCCGCTCGGCAAGGTCAGCCTCGACAAGGGCGGGCAGGTCTCCCTCAGCCTCGACAAGAAGGACCAGGAACTCGTCGTCACCGCCACCCTGGAGTGGGACGGCGGCAGCGACGACCGCCGCCGCCGGGGCGCCGACCTCGACCTGTACGCCCTGTTCGTGCCCGGCGACACGGCCCGGCGCGGCGCCAAGGAGCCCGGCACCCTCGTCAAGTCGGGCCCCAGGGCCAAGGGCGGCAAGGGCCAGGACGTCGTCTACTACAAGCAGCTCGGGTCGCTGGAGAAGGCGCCGTACATCCACCTCGACGGCGACGCCCGCGTCCCCGGCAAGGAGACCGTGCGGATCGTCCGCCCGGACCAGCAGGGCTACGTCCTGCTGTGCGCGTACTCGGCGGTCAGCAACGGCTTCGGCTCCTTCCGCAGCTTCGGTGCCAAGGTCGTCGTCACCGACGGCCGGGGCTCCACGGTCACCGTGCCGCTGTACGAGAACACCAAGACCCGCTACTGGGTGGCCATCGCCCTGGTCGACTTCACCGACCCCGAGGGCGCCGCGATCCGGCACATCGAGGCATACAGCGCCCGGATGACCGAGCGCCGCCCGGTGCTGCACACCGACGGCACCATCGAGATGAACGCCGGTCCGGTGGAGTTCAAGCGGCGCTGACCCGCCCGCGCACGGGTACGCTCCGAAGCATGCGGATCTCCGTCTCCTCCGACATGGACGAACCCGTCGCCCGGCGGCTCGTCGCGGAACTGCGCGAGCGCGGCCACGAGGTCAGCGCGCACGGGGCGCTGCGCCCCGGCGACGACCCGCAGTGGGCGGTGTGCTCCGCCGCGGCCGCCCGCGAGGTCGCCGACGGCACCGCCCACCAGGCGGTGGTGTGCTGCTGGACCGGCACGGGGGCGTCGATAGCGGCGAACAAGGTACCCGGCGTGCGCGCCGCGCTGTGCACCGACGCCGGCACCGCACAGGGCGCCCGGCGCTGGAACGACGCCAATGTGCTGGCGCTCAGTCTGCGCCTGACCTCGGAGCCGTTGCTGACGGAGATCCTGGACGCCTGGTTCGCCTCGGCGCCCAGCGAGGACGCCGAGGACCGGGAGAACGTGGCCCGCGTCGCCCGCATGGACGCGGACCGCACGGCACCCGCCCGAACGGGGGCCGCCAAGGTCAGCGACAGGCACTGAAGGGCACGGAGGGCACGGAGGGGCACGGAGGCCCGGGGGGTCACGACCGTACGCAAGCCGCCGGTGAGGAGGCGCGGTGACGGACTGGACCTGGGAGTACAAGGGCTACGAGCCCACCGAGGAACGGCTGAGGGAGTCGTTGTGCACGCTCGGCAACGGCTACTTCGCCACGCGCGGAGCCCTGCCCGAGTGTGTGGCCGACGACGTGCACTACCCGGGCACCTATGTGGCCGGCTGCTACAACCGGCTGATCTCCCAGGTGGCGGGCCGCGGCGTCGAGAACGAGGACATGGTCAACGTCCCCAACTGGCTGCCGCTGCGCTTCCGCCCGCACGGCGGCGCCTGGCTGACGCCGGACACCGCCGAGGTCCTGGAGCACACCCTGATCCTCCAGCTCACCTCGGGCGTGCTGGAGCGCCACACCCGCTACGCGCTGCCCGGCGGCGGCACCCTGGCGGTGCGGCAGCTGCGCCTGGTGCACATGGCCGACCCGCATCTGGCCGCCCTGCGCACCGAGTTCACCGCCGAGGGCCACACCGGGGAGCTGGAGGTCGAGGCGGCCCTGGACGGCGGGGTGACCAACGCCGGAGTGCCCCGCTACCGCGATCTGGACGGCCACCACCTCACCCATGTGCACACCGGCAGCGCCGACACCGACACGGTCTGGCTGCGCTGCCGCACCCGCACCTCCGACATCCGGATCGGCATGGCCTGCCGCCTGGACTGCGAGGCACCCGTCGCGGTACGGCACACCCGGCCCCGTACCGTGCAGTGCACCCGCCTGGACCTGGCCCCCGGCCGCACCGTCACCGTCGACAAGATCGTCGCCCTGCACACCTCGCGCGACCCGGCGATCAGCGACCCGCTGTTCGCGGCGGCCGCCCGGGTCGAGCGCGCCCCCGGCTTCGACGCGCTGCTCACCTCGCACCGCACGGCCTGGGCCCAGCTGTGGCGCCGGGCCGACCTGGAGGTGCCGGGCGAGGCCGGTCGCATCCTGCGCCTGCACCTGTTCCACGTCCTGCAGACGCTGTCCCCGCACACCGCCGACCTGGACGTCGGCGTGCCGGCCCGCGGACTGCACGGGGAGGCGTACCGGGGGCACGTCTTCTGGGACGAGCTGTTCGTGCTGCCGTACCTGGACCTGCACTTCCCGGAGACGGCCCGTGCCCTGCTGCGCTACCGCCACCGCCGTCTGGAGCAGGCATGCACCGCGGCCCGTGCCGCCGGCCGCCGGGGCGCGATGTACCCCTGGCAGAGCGGCAGCGACGGCCGCGAGGAGACCCAGCAGCTGCATCTCAACCCGCGCTCCGGCCGCTGGCTGCCGGACCGCTCGCACCTGCAGTACCACGTCGGCTCGGCCATCGCCTACAACGTGCTCAGGTACTGCGAGGCCAGCGGCGACGCCGAGTTCCTGCACACCAAGGGCGCCGAGATGCTGCTCCAGATCGCCCGGTTCTGGGCGGACGCGGCCACCTGGGACGCCGACCTCGGCCGGCACCGCATCAAGGGCGTCATGGGCCCCGACGAGTACCACGACGCCTATCCCGGCGCCACCGAACCCGGCCTCGACGACAACGCGTACACGAACGTCACCGCCGCCTGGGTGCTCGCCCGCACCCTGGAGGTGCTGCGCAACCTCCCCGAGCCGCGCCGCCGCGAACTGGGCGAGCGCACCGGTCTGGACGAGGGCGAGCTGGAGGAGTGGGAGGAGGTCTCACGGACCCTGTACGTGCCGTTCCACGAGGGGGTCATCAGCCAGTTCCACGGCTACGGCGACCTCGCCGAGCTCGACTGGGCCGGCTACCGGGCCCGCTACGGCGACATCCGGCGACTGGACCGGATCCTGGAGGCCGAGGGCGACACCGTCAACCGCTACCGGGCCTCGAAGCAGGCCGACGTGCTGATGCTGGGCTACCTCTTCCAGCCGGCCGGCCTGAAGAGCCTGTTCGCCCGGCTGGGCGTCCATCTCGACGACGACATCTGGCGGCGCACCGTCGACCACTATCTGCACCGCACCAGCCACGGCTCCACGCTGAGCGGACTGGTGCACGGCTGGGTGCTGGCCCGCGACCGGCGGGCGGAGGCATGGGAGTTCGTCCAGGAGGCGCTGCGCGGCGACATCGCCGACGTGCAGGGCGGCACCACCGGCGAGGGCATCCACCTCGGCGCCATGGCCGGCACCCTCGACCTGGTCCAGCGCGGACTGACCGGCCTGGAGACCCGCGACGGCGCCCTGTGCCTGGACCCCGTACCGCTGCCGGAGCTGTCCTCCTACCACTTCTCGCTGCGGTTCCACGGCCACTGGGGCGTCCGGCTGCGGCTGCGCCACGGCCGGCTGGAGATCACGGTCCCGCCCTCCGACGCGGACCCCATCGACGTACGACTGCCCGGCCGGGCGGTCCGCGTCGAGCCGGGGGAGACGGTGCAGCTGCCGCTGCCCGACTGACCCCCTGCGGGACGGAGACCGGGCGGCCGGGCGCCGGTCGGGGACGGTACCTCGCGTGCTGCGGTCAGGCGCTGCGGTCTCCCTTCGGCTTGCCCCGCTGGTCGGGTGTGCCGTGCGGCGGCGGACCGAAAGGCTGAGCCTGGGTCGCGGGCGACACGGGCGAACCCGCGCGGCGCGTGCCCTGTTCGGGACGCAGCGCCGACGGATCGCCGGAGGTCGGCTCCGCGCCGGAGCGCAGCTGGTCCAGCCGGGCGGAGAGCAGTTCGTTCACCGGGAGGCGGTCGGCGTGCTCGTGCTCGTAGGCGATGAGCACCTCCACCTCGTCGGCGTTCAGGGACCGCACCCGGCTCTCCAGGCCGCCGATCGGCAGATGGTCGTAGTCGGGCAGCGGCAGGGAGCTGCGGCCGGACTCGGCCATGGATCTCACATCCTCTCAGTGGGCGCCGAGGCCGCCCCCGCCGAACGAGCCGCTGGAACCGCGGCTCCACCGCGGGCGTTCCTTCTTCGCGCTGGGGCGGGTCTGCATATTGGTCAGCTCGTACGGTGTGAGCGGGCGGCCGTCTTTGGGGATCCGGGGCACCTCGTCGGGTTCGCGGTTCTCGCGGACCTCGTGCACCGGACCGCCCGGCGGCATCTTGGGCTGCTCGTCCGGCGTGGGCCGGGGCAGCTCTCGGTTCCGAATGCGTGCGCCGAACCAGAAGCTGCCGGCCAGGAGGACCAGCACGCCCGCGGCGGCCAGGAAGAGTCCCAGACTCAGGAGGCCGCTCTGCTCGGCTAGCTGCATCGTTGCGGTACTCATACCTGGCGAATACCCGCGTATCGGACAGCGAACCGGGCGGGGGCGGCCGTGACCCTGCGTGAGCGGGCGGTGGCGCCGCATCCTGCCGGCCGGGTCCCGCCGAGGTGGGGTTTGACTCCGTGCCGCCCCGGCTACCCGCGCGGTGTGACTACGACGCCGCCTAGCCAACAGGAGCTCTTCCGGTTCCTGGAGGACCGGTTCGCGTGCGCCCAGGCGTGCACGGAGTGTGCCCGTCTGTGCGCGCTGCGCGCGAGCCTGGTGACTCCCGACGGGACCGTCGAGCAGGAACGACTGCGCCGCAAAGGCATCATGTGCGCGGAGGTGTGCGACGCCACCTGCCGGGTGCTGTCCGAGGAGAACCGGGTGGACGAGGAGAGCATCCGCGTCCAGCTGGAGTGGTGCCGCACCGTCTGCCTCGAGTGCGCCCACGCCCTGGAGGATCACCCCGGAGCGGAGGAGACCGTCGCCGCGTGCCGGGCCTGCGCGCGGGCCTGTACGGACTTCATGGCGACCCTGGGCTGACCCCGTCGCGGGCGACGCGCGGCCTGTCGCGCCCGGCGCCGAGGGGCACGGCGTGCATTCCCAATTTCTGGAACACGTTCTACGGTGTGCGCCGTCAGGAACGGCCCAGCGGGAGCCTGGAGGCGCCGTGCATCTCGACCACACCCCCGAGCAGCTGCGACTGCGGAGCGAACTGCGCGCGTACTTCGCCGGGCTGCTGCCCGACGACGCCCACTCCCGGCACACCGACCCGGCCGCCCAGAAGCGCTTCTACCGCGAGACGATCCGCCGCCTCGGGAGCGACGGCTGGCTGGGGGTGGGGTGGCCGAAGGAGTACGGCGGCCGCGGCCTGACCCCGACGGAGCAGTTCGTGTTCTTCGACGAGGCCGCCCAGGCCGGCGTCCCGCTCCCGCTGATGGCCCTGAACACCGTCGGCCCCACGATCATGCGGTACGGCACCGAGGAGCAGAAGGCGTACTTCCTGCCCCGCATCCTCGCCGGCGAGATCGACTTCGCCATCGGCTACAGCGAGCCCGACGCGGGCACGGACCTGGCGGCGCTGAAGACGCGGGCGGTGCGCGACGGCGACCACTACGTGGTGAACGGCCACAAGATCTGGACCACCAACGGCGACACCGCCGACTGGGTGTGGCTCGCCGTGCGCACCGACCCCGACGCCCCCGCCCACCGCGGCATCACCATGCTGCTGGTACCGACCTCCGACCCCGGCTACTCCTGCACCCTGATCAGGACCCTCGCCGGCCACGACACCACCGCCAGCTACTACGACGACATCCGCGTCCCCGTCTCCCACCGGGTCGGCGCCGAGAACCAGGGCTGGCGGCTGATCACCAACCAGCTCAACCACGAACGCGTCACCCTCGCCGCCCACGGCACCATGGCGGTCCGCGCCCTGCACGACGTCCAGCGCTGGGCGGCCGGCACCAAGCTCGCCGACGGGCGCCGCGTGATCGACCTGCCCTGGGTCCGCCGCCGCCTCGCACAGACGCACACCCGCCTCGACGCTCTCCGGCTCCTCAACTGGCAGATGGTCGGCGCTCTCCAGAACGGCACCCTCACCCCCGAGGACGCCTCCGCCGTCAAGGTCTACGGCTCCGAGGCCCGCCGCGACGCCTACGCCTGGCTCCTGGAGATCACCGCCGCCCCCGGCGCCCTCCAGGAAGGCTCCGCCGGAGCGATCCTCCAGGGTGAACTGGAGCGCGGCTACCGCTCCGCCGTCATCTTCACCTTCGGCGGCGGCAACAACGAGATCCAGCGCGAGATCATCTCCTGGATCGGCCTGGGCATGCCCCGAGTGCGGCGCTAGGCGGTGTCTCGCCGATCAGGCCGGCTCCCGGCGCCCGGCACCGCGATCACGGCGAGCCGACCTGCTCGGCGATGAGCCGCCGGTAGTTCGGGCACCGGGTGACGTCCTCGTGCTCGCAGCTCAGGCCGCCCTCGAGGAGCTCCAGCGAGGCTCGGGCCGCGGCGATCCTCGACCGCAGGTCCTCGGCCTCGGCGCGCAGGATCTCGTGCCGGGTGGCCCGGTCGACCGCGCCGGACAGGCTCCTGATGGTGTCCAGACCGAGGCCGGCCTTCTTGAGCAGGAGGATCGTCGCCACACGGGTGACGTCGTCCGCCCCGTAGCGGCGGCGTCCGTTCGCGTCCCGCGCCGGATGCAGCAGGCCCATCGACTCCCAGTGCCGCAGCACATGCGTGGCCAGTCCGAACCGTGCCGCGAGGGCGCCGATGCTCATCGCGCTCTCGGCGCTGTCCGCGCTTGACTTCATGCCGACATTAAGTCGCACGCTGGCGTGCATGTCCAACCACCAGGAAGCGGTGGCGAAACACCGCGACACCGAAGCCCTGCTCGCCGTCCTCGACACCGCGGACCGGATGCCGAGCGCCGCTCGACTCCGGGAACGCTCCTACACCTTGCTGTCTCTCACGCCGGGCTCGACCGTCGTGGACGTCGGCTGCGGCGCCGGACGCGCCGTCGCCGAGCTGGCCGAACGCGGCGTCCACGCGGTCGGCGTGGACCCCGACCCATGGATGCTGGCCGCCGCCCGGGAACGGTGGCCGGCGGCCGAGTTCCGGGAAGCCGGGGCGGAGGACCTGCCGTTCGCCGACGGCAGCGTGCGCGGCTACCGTGCCGACAAGGTCTTCCACGTCCTGCGCGAGCCGCAGCGCGCGGTGGCCGAAGCGCGGCGCGTCCTGTGTCCGGGCGGCAGGATCGTCCTGACCGGGCAGGACTGGGACGCCATCATGATCGACTCCGACGACGCGGCGCTCACCCGCACGATCGTGCACGCCCGCGCCGACCTCCTGGGCGCGCCCCGCGCCGGCCGCGCCTACCGCAACCTGCTCCTGGACGGCGGCTTCGACGAGGTGACCGTCGAGGTGCACACCACCGTCTTCACCGATCCGGCGATGCTGCCGCTGCTCACCAGGCTCACCGAACCGGCCTGCGCGGGCGGCGCGATCGACCGTGACCGTGCCGACGCGTGGCTCGCCGAACAGCGCCGACGAGCCGACGCCGACCGCCTCCTGATCGCCCTGCCCTTCTTCGTGGCCGCCGCCTCCGCCTGGGCCGTGTCCGCAAAGTCCAGCCCTCCGGGCGGACGACGGGACTTTGCGGACACGACCTAGCGGCTGCCCGGCCGCCCCTTCATCAGGTCGGCCGCCTTCTCCGCCGCCATCACCGTGGGCGCGTTGGTGTTGCCGCGCGGCACCGACGGGAACACGGAGGCGTCCACGACCCGCAGCCCCGCCACGTCGTACACGCGCAGCTCGGGGTCGACCACCGTGCCGATGGCACAGGAGGAGGTCGGGTGGTACAGCGTCTGCCCGGAGCGCCGCGCCCAGGCGAGCAGGTCGGCGTCGGAGGCGGAGGCCGCCGGTGTGTCGCCGAACGGGCCCGTGACGAGGTCGGCCACCGCCGGCTGCCGCGCGATCTCCAGCGCGATCCGGACGCCGGCGACCAGCGCCTCGCGGTCCTCGGCCGTCGTCAGGTAGTTGTGCACGATCCGCGGCGCGGCGTCCGGGCGCGGCGAGCGCAGCGCCACCGCACCCCGGCTGGTCGGCGCGAGCACACACGGCCCGAAGGCGAGCCCGTGCTCGGTGGCCGCGCCGAGCCCTTCCTGGTGGAAGAGCACGGGCGCGGCGTGGAACTGCAGGTCCGGCGCGTCCAGCCGGTCACGGCTGCGGAAGAACCCGCCGGCCTCACCGAGGTTGGAGGTCAGCGGCCCGCGTCCCTCGCGCTGGAGCAGCGCCGCGTTCTCCGCCGTCGCCGCGCCGAGCAGCGACTCCACGCCGGTCCGGAAGTTCAGCAGCGCCATGTAGTGGTCCTGCAGCCCCTGGCCGACCGGCAGATCACGGACCACGTCGATGCCGAACGCGGTGAGGGCGGCGGCCGGGCCGATGCCGGACAGCATCAGCAGCTTCGGCGACTCGTAGGCGCCCGCGGACAGCACGACCTCCCGCTCGGCGCGTACGACCTCCAGGGTGCCGCCCCGCTCCACCTCCACGCCCGTCGCCCGGCCCCCCTCCAGCACCACGCGGTGCGCGCGGGTGGCGGACAGCACGGTGAGGTTGGGCCGCTCGAGCGCCGGGTGCAGATAGGCCACGGCGGTGCTGCACCGCAGACCGCCGCGCTGGGTGAGCTGGTAGCGCCCGACGCCGAACTGTGTCTCGCCGTTGAAGTCGTCGTTGGGCTTGAACCCGGCCTGCACGGCGGCCTGCACGAACGCCGACGCCAGCGGATGCTCCGAACGCCCGTCGCTGACCGTCAGCGGCCCGCCCGCTCCGTGGAACTCGTCCTCACCGCGCTCGTTGTCCTCCGCCCGCCGGAAGTACGGCAGGACGTCGGCATAGCCCCAGCCGGTCGCCCCGGCCGCCGCCCAGCCGTCGTAGTCGGCCCGGCTGCCCCGGATGTAGATCATGGCGTTGAGGGAGCTGCACCCGCCGAACACCTTGCCCCGCGGCAGATAGGCCCGCCGCCCGTCGAGTCCCGGCTCGGGGTCGGAGTCGAGGTCCCAGTCGAGGCCGGACTTGAACAACTGCGGGAACGCGGCCGGGACATGGATCTCCTGCGCGGTGTCGGGGCCGCCCGCCTCGATCAGCGCCACCCGCACGTCCGGGTCCTCCGACAGCCGTGCCGCCAGCACACAGCCCGCCGAACCGGCGCCGACGACGACGTAGTCGTACTCGCTCATGCCAACTCCCCTGATCGACAAGGTACTTCTACGGTCGCGCCGGGTCTTGGGGCGCGGGAAGGACCGGGATCGCCGAGGCCGCGCACCATGGCCGCACAGCCCGCCGCCCCCCTGCCGGTGGCTCGCGCCCCTCGCCGCCGCACGCCGGGCCGTGGTCTTCGAGGCGGTGTCCTCGACCGGCCCCTCACCCGGCCGCTCGCCATCCTTCTCGCAGGCCGCCGCCCCGTCCACGGGCCATGGACGCCCGCCCGCCGGAACCGGCCGATTCCCCGCCGCACATGACCGCGGTCGGCCCGCGCCGTGTGCCCCGTGCCCGCGTCCTGGCAGCCGGTGCCCGCGCCCCCGGCAACCCGGTGCCTCAGCCCTGGGAGCACGGTGCCCGCGCCCCGGCGGCCGGTGACCGGTGACGGCCGTGGGCCGGGCCGGGTCCGGCGACGGCGTAGAAAGGCTCGATCTCACCCCCGCCCCGCGCCCCGATCTTGACGTCCCGACCGCGCGTCCCCGCCCCGCGTCCCGACGCGGCGTTCCGACCGCGCACGCCCATGACAAGGCGCGCCGCATGATGACCGGGTGCCCGCGGGGGCGTACGCCTAGGCGGCGTGCGGTGGTGGCCCGCCCGGCAGGCCCTGCTCGGCCCAGATGACCTTGCCCTCCCGGCCGTGCCGCGTCCCCCAGCGCTCGGCGAGCTGGGCGACCAGCAGCAGCCCCCGGCCGCCCTCGTCGTAGGTGCGGGCGCGGCGCAGATGCGGGGAGGTGCTGCTGGCGTCGAAGACCTCGCAGGTGAGGGTGGACTGGAGGATGAGCCGCAGCCGGACGGGGCCCTTGCCGTAGCGGATGGCGTTGGTCACCAGCTCGCTGACCATCAGCTCCGTCGTGAACGACAGCTCCTCAAGCCCCCATTCGGCCAGCTTGTCGTCCGTGAACCGGCGCGCCCCGGAGACGGCCACGGGGTCCGACGGCAGCTCCAGCGTGGCCACATGGCCGGGGTCGAGCGCCCGGGTCCGGGCGACCAGCAGGGCGACGTCGTCGGCGGGGCGGCTGGGCAGCAGCGCGGTCAGCACCCGGTCGCAGACCGCGTCGGGCGCGTCGGGCGCGTGGGCGAGGGCATCGCCGAGCAGCGCGCGTGCGGTGTCCACGTCGCGGGTACGGCTCTCCAGCAGGCCGTCGGTGAACAGGGTGAGCACCGTGCCCTCCGGCAGCTCGAACTGGGCCGTCTCGAAGGGCAGTCCGCCCAGCCCCAGCGGCGGCCCGATCGGGATCTCCGGGAAGTCCACCGACCTCGACACGCCCGCAGCGGAGCCCGGCGCCAGGGGGGTTGCCACCGCCGGGGCCACATGCCCGGCGCTGGCCAGCGAGCACACGCGCGAGACGGGGTCGTAGACGGCGTACAGACAGGTGGCGCTGGTCTCGCCGTCCTCATGGGCCTCCTCGCGCTGGAGGCGGATGACCACGTCGTCCAGGTGCGTGAGCAACTCGTCCGGCATCAGATCGATGTCGGCGAAGGCCCGCACCGCCGTGCGCAGCCGCCCCATGGTGGCGGCGGCGTGCAGCCCGCGCCCCACGACGTCGCCCACCACGAGCGCCACCCGCGCCCCGGACAGCGGGATCACGTCGTACCAGTCGCCGCCTACGCCCGCACGGGACCCGCTGGGCAGATAGCGGGACGCCGTGTCCACCGCGGACTGCGCCACCGCCCGTCGCGGCAGCAGGCTGCGCTGAAGGGTCAGCGCGGTGGAGCGCTCCTGGGTGTAGCGGCGGGCGTTGTCGATGGACACCGCCGCACGGGCCGCTATCTCCTGGGCCAGCTGGAGATCGTCCTCGTCGAAGGGGGCCGCCGTGCGATGGCGGAAGAACTGGGCGAGGCCCAGCGTGCTGCCGCGGGCCTGGAGCGGCAGCAGCAGCGCCGAGTGGATGCCGCCCTGCAAGGTCTCGCCGTCCGGGCTCCGCCGCAGCGCGGGCCGTCCGGTGGCGAGCGCGCGGGCCGCCTCGGACAGCGGGGGGTAGGTGTGCGTGCTGCCCGTGGCGACGGTGGAGTCGGGCAGGCCGCCCGGCACCGAGCACTGGGCGATGCGGCGCAACGCCGGCGCGGGCGCCCCGTCCTCCTGGAGGACGGACTCGAACAGGTCGACGGTGACCAGGTCGGCGAAGTCCTCGGTGCCCACGTCCGCCAGTTCCTGCGCGGTGCGGGCGGTGTCCAGCGTGGTGCCGATCCGCCGGCTGGCCTCGTGCGTCAGCATCAGCCGCCGCTGCAACCGGCGGTCGCGCTCCTCCTGGTAGGCGGCGACGACCTCCTCCGAGCCGCGGTCGACGTACTCGAAACCGGTGGAGATCAGCCGTTCCCCGGCGGCGTTGATCAGCCCCCAGTCGTCGGTGAGCCGCGCCGCCTCGGCCTGGATCAGCTGGAGCAGGGCCACATGACCCAGCCGGTAGGCCCGCAGCAGCTTGCTGACCGGCACACCCCGGCGGGCGAATCTGCGGGCCACCTCCACGGCGACGGGAGGCGTCTCGATCCGGCCCGGTTCGAGGCCGTGCTCCAGCACCTTCAGAAAGGCGGTCACATGCGCGGCCGTCTCCTCCACGGCCAGCGGGGTGAGGTCCTCGTCCCCCCACAGCTCGGGCAGCTCGCCGCGCAGCCGCTCGAGCAGCGCGTCGGCCGATTCGTTCGCCCGCGGCCCGAGCGAGCGTGCCAGGCGACGCAGGAAGGCGTCGACATCGGTCCCCATACCCGCAACGTACCCAAGCCCCTGGCTACGCGCCCGCCCGGCAGGGCACCGGGGGACACCGCGGAACCCGGCCCGGTCTCGTCAGGAACGGCCCCTCCCCGGCACACCCCCCGTATGGCGGACACGACGACGGCGGACCCAGGGCTGTTCGGCCCCCACTCCGTCACCTGGCAGTGCCACGGCGACCCCATGATGTGGATCGCCGGGGTGCGGGCGCTCTACCTCCAGGCGCTGCACCCCCGCGCGCTGCGCGGCGTCACACAGAACAGCACTGCGTTCGATCGCCGCAAGAGCGGCCGGGGCGAGGCATGGGGCCGGCTGATGCGCACCGCGCACTTCGTCGGCACCACGACGTACGGCACGACGGACGCCGCCGAGAAGGCGGGCGCCCGCGTCCGCCGGATCCACACCCTGCTCCGGGCGACCGACCCCGGCACCGGCGAGCGGTACCGCGTCGACGAGCCGGACCTGCTCCTGTGGGTCCACTGCGCCGAGATCGACTCCTATCTGCACGTCCTGCGCCGCTCCGGCTACCCCCTCACCGACGCCCAGGCCGACCGCTACATCCGCGAACACCGCGTCAGCGCCCGCCTGGTGGGCCTGGACCCGGCCGCGGTGCCCGCCGACCGGGCCGAACTGGCCGCCTACTTCGAGCGGGTCCGCCCGCA
The DNA here is from genome assembly GCF_964272895.1 of Streptomyces sp. enrichment culture. GTDB lineage: Bacteria > Actinomycetota > Actinomycetes > Streptomycetales > Streptomycetaceae > Streptomyces. The sequence continues at coordinate 726,062 of NZ_OZ186832.1, read as the reverse complement.
CCTCGCCGCCGGACGGGAGGCCCGTGACGTCGACGACTTCCTGTGCCGCCCGCCCGTCCACCCCCTCCTCGTACCGCTGCGCGCCGTGCTGTGGCGCCCCGTCGCCCACCTGGCCTACGCCTCCCTGCCGTCGTACGCCCACGCGCTGTACGGCAGACCGGCTCCCGCGCCCGCGCAGGTCACCCGCCGGCTGCGCGTCACGGGGGCCCTGCTGCGCCGGATCCCCGCCCGGGTGCGCTGGCAGCTGCCGCCGAAGCACATCCTGCGCGCCATGGCCCGGCTGGGCCCCGGCGCCCGCCCGACCCCGCGCAGACTCGCCCCGTAGACCGGCGGTGCGCGCTCCGAAGGCCCCAAGGCCCTCAAGGCCCGGAAGGCACCGAAGGTCCCGCGGACGCCCGGCCGCCCTCTGGCCGACCGTGATCACCGCGTGCTACGAAGAACCATGTCCGCACTCGAGGAAGCCCCCGCAGCCCGCTCCTACGACGCCGTGATCGTCGGCGGCGGTCACAACGGCCTGGTCGCGGCCGCCTATCTGGCCCGCGCCGGACGCTCCGTGCTGGTGCTGGAACGGCTCGGCCGCACCGGCGGCGCGGCGGTGTCCACCCGCCCGTTCGCCGGCGTCGACGCCCGGCTGTCGCGCTACTCCTACCTGGTCAGCCTGCTCCCCGAGAAGATCGTCCGGGACCTCGGCCTGCGGTTCGAGCTCCGCACCCGCGCCATCTCCTCGTACACCCCCGTCGAGCGCGGCGGGCGGCCCACGGGGCTGCTCGTCGGCGGGGGCGAGCGGCGCACCCGGGAGGCGTTCGCCCGGCTGACCGGCGGCGAACGCGAGTACGAGGCATGGCGGCGGTTCTACGACATGACGGGCCGCGTGGCCCGCGCGGTGTTCCCGACGCTCACCGAACCGCTGCCCACGCGCGCCCAGCTGCGCCGCAGGATCGACGACGAGGGGGCCTGGCGCGCCCTGTTCGAGGAGCCGATCGGTGTCGCGATCGAGGAGCGTTTCACCGACGACCTGGTCCGGGGCGTCGTCCTCACCGACGCCCTGATCGGCACCTTCGCCGACGCCCACGACCCCGGTCTGGCCCAGAACCGCTGCTTCCTCTACCACGTCATCGGCGGCGGCACCGGCGCCTGGGACGTGCCCGTCGGCGGTATGGGAGCCCTCACCGACGCGCTGGCCGCGGCCGCGCGGGAGGCCGGGGCCGTGATCGCCACCGGTCACGAGGCGGTACGGGTCGACACGGACGGCCGCAGCGCCGAGGTGACCTACCGCACGGCCGACGGCGAGGGCACGGCCGCCGCCCGGCACGTCCTCGTGGGCGCCTCCCCGCGGGCGCTCGCCCAGCTGACCGGCGCCGCGCCGCCCGCGCCCGCCGAGGGCGCCCAGCTGAAGGTGAACATGCTGCTCAAGCGGCTGCCCAGGCTGCGCGACCGGGACGTCGACCCGCGCGAGGCGTTCTCCGGCACCTTCCACATCGCCGAGGGCTACGAGCAGCTCGCCGCCGCCCACGCGCGGGCCGCCGCCGGTGAGCTGCCCGACGCCCCGCCCTCGGAGATCTACTGCCATTCCCTGACCGACCCGACCATCCTGGGTCCGGACCTGGTCGAGCGCGGCCACCAGACGCTCACCCTCTTCGGTCTGCACACCCCGGCCCGCCTGTTCGAGCGGGACAACGACGGCGTACGGGAGGAGCTGCTGAAACTCACCCTCGCCCAGCTCGACGCCCATCTCGCCGAACCGCTCGCCGACTGTCTGGCCACCGACGCCGACGGACGGCCCTGCATCGAGGCGAAGACCCCGCTCGACCTGGAGCGCGACCTCGGGCTGCCCGGCGGCAACATCTTCCACCGGGAGCTGTCGTGGCCCTACGCGCAGGAGGGCACCGGCCGCTGGGGCGTGGAGACCGAGCACCCCAACGTGCTGCTGTGCGGGGCGGGCGCGGTGCGCGGGGGAGGGGTGAGCGGGGTGCCGGGGCACAACGCGGCGATGGCGGTGCTGGAGGCGGGGGACGGCTGAGGCCGTTTACGCCTCGGGAACCGCTGGGTACTGCGGGCAGGGACGGCAGACCGTACGTCTCCCAGGGAGGCTCCCATGGCCGACCTCAGCCCCACCGACCTGCAGAAAGCCCTCAAGGGGATGAGCTACCCGACGGACAAGAAGCACCTGGTCGAAAAGGCCCGCCAGAACCACGCCGACGACAAGGTCGTCCGCAGCCTCGACGGTCTCAAGGAGGACCGCTTCGACGGGCCCAACGAGGTGCAGAAGGCGGTCTTCAAGGGCTGAGCCCCGACGACCGCCCGCGCCGCCCACGCCGCGCTCAGTCGGCCGACGCGCTCCAGCCCGTGGCTGTGATCCGCGCCCGGTCGGCCGGGCGCGCCTCGTCGAAGAGGACGTCGTCCGCCGTCTGCACGCGCAGCCCGTCGACATAGGCGCCCCGGCCGACGTACAGCCGGTCCGTGGTGTACCGCCAGCGCAGCACGAGCTGCCGCTCGGCGGGCAGTGCGGCCGTCAGCCGGTGCCAGACGCGCCCCGACCAGCCGGAGACGGCACCGGAGGGGTGCTCCCCGTCCGGGCGGTCGGTGGCGAACGGCACCGGAACCCAGGTCGCCCCGCCGTCCGCCGAGCCCTCCAGCCGCAGCACGTCCGCCTGCGGCTCGGTGTCCCACCACAGCGCGCAGCGCAGCGACGCCCCGCCGCCGGAGGTGTCCAGCGCGGGCAGCGCGAGCGTGGCCGTGGTCGCGCTCGCCATCCCGGAGAACCAGGCGGTACGACCGTGCCGTGGGCGCACCGGGACGGCCCGCGCCAGGTTGTTCGCGGCGGCGACCCGCGGCGCCGAACCGGAACGCCAGCCGCGCACGGGGTGCACCGAGTTGCCGAGCACGATCAGGAAGGAGTCGGTCGTCGGGTCGAGCACCAGCGAGGTGCCGGTGAAGCCGGTGTGCCCCGCGGTGCGCGGGGTGGCCATCGCGCCCATGTACCAGTGCTGGTAGAGCTCGAAGCCGAGTCCGTGCTCGTCGCCGGGGAAGGCGGTGTTGAAGTCGGTGAACATCAGCTCCACCGACTCCGGCCGCAGAATCCGCGCCCGGCCGTAGGAGCCGCCGTTGAGCAGGGTCCGGCCCAGGACCGCCAGGTCCCACGCGTCGGAGAACACACCCGCGTGCCCGGCCACCCCGCCGAGGCTGAACGCGTTCTCGTCGTGCACCTCGCCCCACACCAGCCCCCGGTCCAGCCCCGACCAGGGCCTGCGCGCCACCTCGGTGGCCGCGATGCGCGGCTTCCAGGAGGCGGGCGGGTTGAAACGGGTGCTGCGCATGCCGAGCGGGGCGGTGATCTCCTCGTGCAGCAGGGCGTCCAGCGTGCGGCCGGTGATGCGCTCCAGGACCAGCTGGAGGGAGATCAGGTTGAGGTCCGAGTAGAGGTAGCGGGTGCCGGGCGGGTTGACCGGCGCCTCGTTCCAGACGAGCCGCAGCTTCTCCTCGTACGTCGGTGCGCTGTACAGCGGGATCCAGGCGCGGAACCCCGAGGTGTGGGTGAGGAGTTGGCGTACGGTGATGTCCTGCTTGCCCGCGGCGCCGAACTCCGGCAGGTACGAGGCGACGGTCGCCTCCAGCTCCAGTGTGCCCCGCTCGATCTGCTGGACGGCGAGGATCGAGGTGAACAGCTTGGACACCGAGGCGAGGTCGAAGACGGTGTCCTCGGCCATGTCGATCTGCCGCTCGGGCGGGAACTCGACGCCGGTGTCGGTCGTGGCGTCGTAGTCGGCGTAGCGCACCGCCTTGCCGATCGGCCGGTGCAGGGCCACGGTGCCGCCGCGGCCGGCGAGCAGCACCGCGCCCGCGTACCAGGGGCGCCGGGGGGAGGGGGCGAGGAACGCCTCGGCGTCGGCGACGAGTCGGCCGAGCGGGCCGGGGAGCAGACCCGCGCGCTCGGGGGAGCCGTGCCGCAGGGTGGGCCGGCCGCCGCCCTGCCCGGCCGCCGTGGCCGGGGCCGCGGGGAGGGGCGCCAGGGTGAGGGCGCCGCCGAGGACCAGGGCGCCACGGCCGAGTTGACGTCTGGTCAGTCCGCCTTCTCGCGCACCTTCCGTCACCACAGGTCCCTCCCGTCGAGCCGCCCGGATGTCGTCGCCAGTATGTCCACCGAACGCCGTCCCTGAGTCCGTCCCGACACCGCCATAAATCTGACGGACTGTCAGTTCAGCTCTTCCGTCCTCCGTTCGGCTCCGGCATGCTGCGCGCATGCAGACGGAGCTGAGCCAGCAGCTGGGAATCGAGCACGCCGTCTTCGGCTTCACGCCGTTCCCCGCCGTCGCCGCGGCCATCAGCCGGGCCGGCGGCCTCGGCGTGCTCGGCGCGGTCCGCTACACGGCCCCCGACGACCTCAGGCGCGACCTGGACTGGATCGACGCGCACGCCGGCGGCAGGCCCTACGGCCTGGACGTCGTCATGCCCGCGAAGAAGGTGGAGGGCGTCACCGAGGCCGACGTCGAGGCGATGATCCCGCAGGAGCACCGGCGGTTCGTCGCCGACACCCTCGCCCGCCACGGCGTGCCCGAGCTGCCCGACGGAGAGGCAGCGGGCTGGCGGATCACCGGCTGGATGGAGCAGGTGGCCCGCACCCAGCTCGACGTCGCCTTCGACCACCCCATCCGGCTGCTCGCGGGCGCCCTCGGCTCGCCGCCCGCCGACGTCGTCGCCCGCGCCCACGACCGCGGCGTGCTGGTCGCCGCCCTCGCGGGCTCGGCCCGGCACGCGGTCAAGCACCGGGAGGCCGGGATCGACATCGTCGTCGCCCAGGGCTACGAGGCGGGCGGCCACACCGGCGAGATCGCCACCATGGTGCTCACCCCCGAAGTCGTCGACGCCGTCGCCCCGTTGCCCGTCCTCGCGGCGGGCGGCATCGGCAGCGGACGGCAGGCGGCGGCCGCGCTCGCCCTCGGCGCGCAGGGCGTGTGGCTCGGCTCGGTCTGGCTCACCACCACCGAGGCCGACCTGCACTCGCCCGCCCTGACCCGCAAGCTCCTCGCCGCCGGCTCCGGCGACACCGTGCGCTCCCGCGCCCTCACCGGCAAGCCCGCCCGCCAGCTGCGCACCGCCTGGACCGACGCCTGGGACGACCCGGCCGGACCCGGCGCCCTGCCCATGCCATTGCAGGGGCTGCTGGTGGCCGAAGCGGTGTCCCGCATCCAGAAGTACGAGGTCGAACCCCTCCTCGGCACCCCCGTCGGCCAGATCGTCGGCCGTATGAACAGCGAACGCAGCGTCCGGGCCGTCTTCGACGACCTCACCCGCGGCTTCGAACAGGCCGTGCACCGCCTGAACCGCATCGCAGGAAGGAGCGAACGGTGACGACCCCCGTCGGCTTCTGGGCCCAGGCCACCCAAGACCCCGCCAGGACGGTCCTCGTCGCCCCCGACGGCGAGCAGTGGACCGCCGGACGGCTGCACGCCGCCGCCAACCGGCTCGTCCACGGACTGCGGGCCGCGGGAATGGAACGCGGCGACGCCTTCGCCGTCGTGCTGCCCAACGGCCCTGAATTCCTCACCGCGTATCTGGCCGCCCAGCAGGCCGGGTTCTATCTCGTGCCGGTCAACCACCACCTGGTCGGCCCCGAGATCGCCTGGATCGTCGCCGACTCCGGCGCCAAGGTGCTGATCACCCACCAGAGGTTCGCCGACGCGGCACGCCGGGCGGCCGACGAGGCCGGGCTGCCCGCCGCCCGCCGGCACTGCGTCGGCACGGCCGAGGGCTTGCGGCCGTACGCCGAACTCCTCGACGGGCAACCGGAGTCACCCCCGGCCGACCGCACCCTCGGCTGGGTCATGAACTACACCTCCGGCACCACCGGCCGCCCCCGCGGCATCCGCCGCCCCCTGCCCGGCACACTCCCCGAGGAGGCCCATCTCGGCGGCTTCCTCGGCATCTTCGGCATCCGCCCCTTCGACGACGACGTCCACCTGGTGTGCTCGCCGCTCTACCACACGGCCGTCCTGCAGTTCGCGGGCGCCTCGCTCCACATAGGCCACCGCCTGGTGCTGATGGACAAGTGGACGCCCGAGGAGATGCTCCGCCTGATCGACCGGGAGCGATGCACCCACACCCATATGGTCCCCACCCAGTTCCACCGTCTGCTCGCCCTCCCGGCGGACGTCCGCGCCCGCTACGACGTCTCCTCCCTGCGGCACGCCGTCCACGGCGCCGCCCCCTGCCCCGACCACGTCAAACGCGCCATGATCGAGTGGTGGGGGACCTGTGTGGAGGAGTACTACGCGGCCAGCGAGGGCGGCGGCGCCTTCGCCACCGCCGAGGACTGGCTGAAGAAGCCCGGCACCGTCGGCAAGGCGTGGCCCATCAGTGAACTCGCCGTCTTCGACGACGACGGCAACCGCCTGCCGCCCGGGCACGTGGGCACGGTGTACATGAAGATGAACACCGGCGGATTCTCGTACCACAGGGACGACGACAAGACCCGCAGGAACCGCATCGGCGACTTCTTCACCGTCGGCGACCTCGGCCTGCTCGACGAGGACGGCTATCTCTTCCTCCGCGACCGCAAGATCGACATGATCATCTCCGGTGGCGTCAACATCTACCCCGCCGAGATCGAGTCCGCCCTCCTGGCCCACCCCGCCGTCGCCGACGCCGCCGCCTTCGGCATCCCGCACGACGACTGGGGCGAGGAGGTCAAGGCGGTCGTCGAACCCGCCCCCGGCCACACCCCCGGACCCGGCCTCGCCGCCGCCCTGCTCGCCCACTGCGCCGAACACCTCGCCGGGTACAAGCGGCCCCGCAGCGTCGACTTCATCGCCGAGATGCCCCGCGACCCCAACGGCAAGCTGTACAAACGGCGGTTGCGGGACCCGTACTGGGAAGGCCGGGACCGCTCCGTCTGACCGGCCGGGGACCGGCTGCTCGCGCGGGCCGCCGCGGCCCCGCCGAAGCGGTGCCGCGACGGCCCGTGCACGGCCGCGCCGTCCGAGAGGTCCCGGGCCGGGCTCAGCGCCGCTCGCGGACCACGACCACCTTCAGGGCCGCAGAGGCCAGGATGTCCTTCTCGCAGAACCGCGACCTCACCCACCGCTGACCCGAGAACAGCCGCGTCTGGTCGCTGTAGTGCGGCGAGTTCGGGTTCGAGGACTGGGAGTACGCCAGGACCGTCCGGGCCACCGGGCACCGGCTGCCGTCCCAGCCCACCGCCTGGATGTAACTCGAACCGGTGGTGACCTCGGTGTAGCCGCCGCCGGCCGCGTCCCACACCGGCTCGATCTTGTTCCACACGCCCAGCGCCTCGGTACCGCCCGGCACCGGCAGGCGCCGCCCGTTCCGTACGACGAACTGGTGCGCCCCGAGCGGGGAGTCCAGGGCGATGCCGGCCGCCCGCAGCTCGGCCACCGCGTCCGCGAGGGCCGTCGCGAAACCGGGCGCCGAGGTGTCGGGCGTGTGCGGCGTGCCCACCGGGTCGGCAGCCGAGAACGGCACCTTCCACAGCTGCGCGGCCGGGACCCGGGCCGTGAACCTGCGCCAGAACCGGTCGAAGAGCAGGGCACCCCGGCTCGCGGTGTCCGTCGTCCGGTCCCAGGAGGCCAGCACCCGGCACGCCTCCGACACGTCGACCGCACGGCCGTCGCTGCCCGTCGCCGTCCCGCCGGGCAGGGCGGCGCACGCCGTCGCGGCCTCGTCGGCCGCCAGGTCACCCGCGGGCGCCCGGTCGGCGTACTGCTGCTCCTGGAGGTCGGTGACCGTCAGCCCGCCCCGCCCGGCGAGGGACGCCACGTCCTGGAGCGCGCCGCGGGTGCGCAGCGAGCGCTGGGTGCCGACGGTGCCGAAGACCCGCTCGTACCCCGTCAGCGGCCGGTCGGCGTTGGCCAGCCAGGCGCTGTCGTTGGAGTTCTCCGCGTACGGCGCGTCCCGCAGCGTCGGCATGCGGGCGGGCCCGAAGATGCCCGGCCGCACGGCGTCGGGGTCGCTGCCGAGCGCGCAGTCGCCGCGTGAGCCGTCCAGGACCGCCAGTCCGGCGGAGGGGTAGGTGACCCGGCCCAGCGGGGTGGAGCAGCGCCGCGCCAGCTCGTCGGTGATGCGCGGCAGCACCTGGGACTGGGTGAACAGGGTGTGCCCGCCGGAGTCCGCGGCGATGGTGTTCACCCACGGCAGGCCCTGGGTGCGGCGCAGGGCGTCCAGGACGTCACCCGTGTCGCGCGCCGTGCTGAAGCCGAGAGCGGTGTCGGCGGCCCGCAGATTGTCGGCGTTCGGGTCGTTGACCGCGTACGCCGTGCTCGTCGTCCACGGCAGCGGCACGGAGGCGCCGAGGCCGGTCACGACCGGCCCGTACCGCGTCCACCACTGGGTCCGTACCACCGTGGCACCGTCCGGGAGCGGGACGCTGACGGTCCGTCGGGTCATCGGCTCCGGGTGGCCGTCGACCAGGTAGACGGTGGGGTCGGACGGGTCGAGGGTCAGCTGGTGCAGGTTGAGGGTGACGCCGGTGGCGACGGTGTGGCTCCACGCCACATGGGCGTTGTGGCCGATGGAGACCGTGGGCGAGCCGAGCAGGGAGCCGCCGGAGACGTTCAGTTCGCCGGGGATCGTCTGCTGCGACTGCCAGAAGCGGCGGCCGCCCTGCCACGGGTAGTGCGGGTTGCCGAGGAGCAGGCCGCGGCCGTTCGCGGTGGTCGCCCCGCTGAAGGCGACCGCGTTGGAGCCCATGTCGGCGCTGTCCGCGGCGAACAGCTCGCGGGCCGCGCGGGCGGTACCGGCCGCGTCCGGCGAGGACGGGGCGGCCGGGGCGGCCCCCGTGCCCGGCGGGCGGGCGGCCGTGATGCCGTCCACGGCCCTCCCCTGACCGCCGAGGACGGCGAGGGCATGGGCGCGGGCCGCCACGTCCAGCGGCGTGATCGGGCGCACCCAGGGGGCGTCCGCGCACGCCGGGTCGGTGATCCTGTTCCGCTTCAGCCAGGCGTTGTACCCGGCCGCGTAGCCCCGCATCAGCTCCCGTGCGGCGCGGCTCGGCGCGGCGGGCCCGCGCTCGGCGAGCAGCCGCTCGACCGTGCCGGCCTCCCGCACCCCGCGGAAGTACAGATCGCTGGAGAGGTTCCGGCTCGCCGAGGACAGCGAGAAGTCGGGTGCCGCGTCCGGCCCGAAGAACCGGGACCGCTCACCGCGCACGGTGACGAACCCGTCGGCCAGCGTGCACACCTGGTCGGCGGCCTGCGCCCACCCCGTGCCGAAGCCGAGCCCGGCGTGGTCGCGGGCGACGATGTGCGGAATGCCGTACTCGGTGTAGCGGATGACGGCCGAGAGGCCACCGGACGAAGGACGTTCCTGACGCGACTGCCCCTGGGCCGCGGCCGCCGGAAGCGTGGACGCGGCGGTGACCAGGGCGACGGCCGTGACCACCAGCCGTCTCACACGGGTACGCAAGGGTGCCTCCCAACGTCGTCGGGGGAAGGAGCGGTTGAGCGTACCAACTGGTCCGTATGGGAGGGGGCGGGATGCTTGACCTTCGTGGGCGGCGGGCCGAGGATCCTGTGCCATGACGCCCGGACACGGCAGCACGGTCGACGGGGTGCTGCGCCGCAGCGCCCGCCGCACCCCGGCACGGACCGCGGTCGAACACCGCGACCGCACCTGGACGTACGAGCAGCTCGACGACGCCGTCTCGCGCGCGGCCTCCCTCCTGCGCGCCGAGGGCCTGGCCCCCGGCGACCGGGTCGCCGCCTACGGCCACAACTCCGACGCCTATCTGATCGCCTTCCTGGCCTGCGCCCGCGCCGGGTTGGTGCATGTGCCGGTCAACCAGAACCTCACCGGTGACGAACTGGCCTATCTCCTCGGCCAGTCCGGCAGCTCCCTGGTCCTCGCCGACCCCGGTCTGGCGGACCGCGTCACCGACGGCGTACGGACGCTCCCGCTGCGGGACTGCGAGGACTCACTGCTCGCCCGGCTGCCCCAGGCGCCCCCGTACGACGGTCCCGAACCGCGGAGCGAGGACCTCCTCCAGCTGCTGTACACCTCCGGCACCACGGCCCGGCCCAAGGGCGCGATGATGACGCACCGGGCGCTGGTGCACGCCTACCTGAGCGCCATCACCGCCCTCGACCTCAGCGCCGGCGACCGCCCCGTACACGCGCTGCCGCTGTACCACTCGGCCCAGATGCATGTGTTCCTGCTGCCCTATCTGGCGGTCGGGGCGACAAACGTGATCCTGGACGGCCCGGACGGCGACACCCTCTTCGATCTCATCGAAACGGGCCGCGCGGACAGCCTGTTCGCCCCGCCGACGGTGTGGATCGGGCTGTCCGGCCGGCCCGACTTCGCCACCCGTGACCTGGGCGGGCTGCGCAAGGCGTACTACGGCGCCTCGATCATGCCGGTGCCGGTCCTGGAGCGGCTGCGCGAGCGCCTGCCGAAGCTGGCCTTCTACAACTGCTTCGGGCAGAGCGAGATCGGTCCGCTCGCCACCGTGCTGGGCCCCGAGGAGCACAAGGACCGCCCCGCCTCCTGCGGCCGCCCCGTCCTCTTCGTCGACGCGCGGGTCGTCGACGAGCACGGCAAGGACGTCCCCGACGGCACGCCCGGTGAGATCGTCTACCGCTCACCGCAGCTGTGCGAGGGCTACTGGGACAAGCCCGAGGAGACCGAGGAGGCGTTCCGCGACGGCTGGTTCCGCTCCGGCGACCTGGCCGTGCGCGACGCCGACGGCTACCTCACGATCGTCGACCGCGTGAAGGACGTCATCAACTCCGGTGGCGTACTGGTCGCCTCCCGCCAGGTCGAGGACGTGCTGTACACGCACGGGGCCGTGGCCGAGGCCGCCGTGATCGGCCTTCCGGACGAGAAGTGGATCGAGGCCGTCACCGCGGTGGTGGTGCCCCGCGCCGAGGTGACGGAGGAGGACCTGATCGCCCACGCCCGCGAACGCCTCCCGTCCTTCAAGGCGCCCAAGCGCGTGGTGTTCGTCGACGCCCTGCCCCGCAACGCCAGCGGCAAGATCCTGAAACGGGAGCTGCGGGACCGCCTCGCCTGATCACTTCGGCCGTTCGTCCACGATCCGGCGGATCTTGCCCACCGACCGCTCCAGGGTCTCCGGGTCGACGATCTCCACCGCGACCGACACCCCGATGCCGTCCTTCACGGCGGCGGCGATCGCACGGGCGGCCGCCTCCCTGTCCTGCGGGAGCGCGTCCGGGCGGGCCTCCGCGCGGACCGTGAGCGCGTCCAGGCGGCCCTCGCGGGTGAGGCGGAGCTGGAAGTGCGGGGCGACGGCCGGGGTGCGCAGGACGATCTCCTCGATCTGGGTCGGGAACAGGTTCACCCCGCGCAGGATCACCATGTCGTCGCTGCGTCCGGTCACCTTGCGCATCCGGCGGAAGACGCGCGCGGTGCCCGGCAGCAGCCGGGTGAGATCGCGGGTGCGGTACCGCACGACCGGCATGGCCTGCTTGGTGAGCGAGGTGAAGACCAGCTCACCCTCCTCGCCCTCCGGCAGCACCTCGCCGGTGACCGGGTCGACGATCTCCGGGTAGAAGTGGTCCTCCCAGATGTGCAGCCCGTCCTTCGTCTCCACGCACTCCTGCGCGACCCCGGGGCCGATCACCTCCGACAGGCCGTAGATGTCGACCGCGTCGATCGCGCACCGCTCCTCGATCTCCCGCCGCATCTCCTCCGTCCACGGCTCGGCACCGAAGACGCCGACCTCCAGCGAGGTGGAGCGCGGGTCGACGCCCTGGCGTTCGAACTCGTCCAGCAGGGTCAGCATGTAGGAGGGCGTCACCATGACGATCCGCGGCTTCAGGTCCTGGATCAGCTGCACCTGACGTGACGTCATCCCGCCGGAGGCCGGGACGACCGTACAGCCCAGGCGCTCGGCTCCGTAGTGGGCGCCGAGGCCGCCGGTGAACAGGCCGTATCCGTAGGCGACATGGACCGTGTCGCCGGGCCGGCCGCCCGCCGCGCGGATCGAACGGGCCACCATGTCCGACCACATCGACAGATCGTCGTCGGTGTAGCCGACCACCGTCGGCCGGCCGGTCGTACCGCTGGAGGCGTGGATCCGGCGGATCCGCTCGCGCGGCACCGCGAACATCCCGTACGGGTAGTTCTCGCGCAGGTCCGCCTTGGTGGTGAACGGAAAGCGGGCGAGGTCGGCGAGCGAGCGGCAGTCGTCGGGGTGGACGCCCGCCTTGTCGAACGCCTCCCGATAGAACGGCACGTTCGCGTACGCGTGCCGCAACGAGGCGCGCAGCCGCTCCCGTTGCAGCGCCCGCAGCTCGTCCGGGTCCAGGCGCTCTCCCGCGTCCAGCAGCTCCGTCGTGTCCGCCATGGGGACGTCTCCCTCACCAACCGCAGCAATCCGGGCGACCGATCATTCGGTCGAGGTGTTGTGGATCAGTAATCCAGGCCGCCGGGGGCGAGGCAAGGGGGCGGCGCCGACTTTCTCGGCCGGGCCCCCGCCCCAGGGGCCCGCTGTGCCGGCGCCCGGACGGCCGCTCGGCCGCGCCGCCGTTACTCCATTGCGGCCCCGGACGCCGTACGTCCATGATCGGCCGTATGCCGACCTTCACCGCCCCCGACGGGACCGTGCTCGCCCATCACTCGCTCGGCGACCGGGGCGAGCCCCTCGTCGTCCTGCCCGGAGGGCCGATGCTGGCCTCGTCCTACCTCGGTGACCTCGGCGGGCTCGCCGCGCACCGGCGGCTGGCCCTGCTCGACCTGCGCGGCACCGGCGACTCCGCCGTGCCCGCGGACCCGGCGACGTACCGCTGCGACCGGCAGGTGGACGACGTCGAGGCGCTGCGGGCCTACCTCGGCCTGGAGCGGATCGACCTCCTCGGGCACTCGGCGGGCGCGAGCCTGGCCATGCTCTACGCCGCCCGGTACCCGGCGAGGGTGCGGCGGATGGCGCTGATCACCGCCATCCCCAGGGCGCTCGGCATGGCCGCCACGCCCGAGGAGCGGCTGGCGGCGGCCCGGCTGCGCGAGGGCGAGCCGTGGTTCGCCACGGCCTTCCCCGCGTTCCAGAAGTGGCTCGGCGGTGGGGACTTCGACGACGCCGTCCTGCCCTTCTTCTACGGCCGCTGGGACGAGACCGCCGCCGCACACGCCGCGGCCGACGACGGGGACACCGAGGAGGCCGCCGAGATCTACCTCTCCGAGGGCGCCTGGGACCCGCCCGCGACCCGCGCCGCGCTCGCCACGCTGACCGCCCCCGTCCTCGTGTACGCGGGTGAACTCGACGGCGGCCCCCGCCCGGAGCTGGCCCGCCGCGCGGCAGAGGTCTTCTTGGACGCGGAGTTCGTGGTGCAGCCGGGCGCCGGGCACTATCCGTGGCTGGACGACGGCCCGGCGTTCGCTCGGCGTGTGGCCGCGTTCTTCGAGGGGGAGGCCGGCTGAGAGGGCGACGAGGGCACGGCCGCCGGGGAAGGCGCCGCCGCCCGCGGCCCGTACGCCCTCATGAAGCGGTCCCGGAAACGGTCCATGCCCCACACCGGCGCGTCCTTCGCCGGCCTGAGCCCCTTCGTCCAGCCCCAGTCGGCGATGCGGTCCAGGACCCGGGGATCGCGGGCGACAAGCGTCACCGGCACGTCCTTGCTGGGGCTGCCCGCCGTGACGGTGGGCACGGGCTGGTGGTCGCCGAGGAAGACGAGCACGGTGTCGTCGTCGCCGTAGCGCTCCAGCCAGCCGGTCAGGCTGCGCAGGGAGTACTCGACGGCCCGCCGGTACTCGGTGCGCACACCGGCCGGGTCCTTCCAGACGTCCTCGGGGTCCTTGCCCTGCGCCTTGATGCCGTGGAACACCGATCCGTCGCCCAGGTCCTCCCAGTCGATCATCCGGGCGAGCGGCGCCCACGGGTTGTGGCTGGACGCGAGGATGATCTCCGCCATGATCGGCTCGCGGTCCGCGCGGCCGTGCTCCAGGCGTTCGAACGCCTCCAGGCTGAACTGGTCCGGCACCGGCGTCCAGCTGAAGTAGGGGCCGCGGTAACCGAGGTGCTCGGAGTCGTAGACGTGGTCGAGCCCGAAGAACTTCCCCTCCGGCCAGGCGCGCCGCACACCGGGCACGATGCCGACGGTGCGCCAGGCGCCGGCCTTGCGGAAGTAGCCGGTCAGTGTCATGCGGTCGCTGTTCGTCAGGGTCCGGTACCGCTGCTGGTTCTTGATCCACAGCCCGGACAGGAACGTGGAGTGCGCCAGCCAGCTGCCCGCCCCCGTCACCGGTGAGCGCAGCCAGCCGCTGCGCGCCCGGAACCCGGCCGCCTCCAGGGTCCGCTCGCCCTCCGCCAGCACCGCGCCGACCGGGCCCGCCATGTCCGGGTCCTCCAGGGCGGTGCGGCCGTAGCTCTCGATGAAGGTGAACAGCACGTCCTTGCCGCGCAGCCCGGTCAGCAGCCGGTCGGGCGGGGTCGCGGCGAACGCGTCCACGGCCGCCTGCTCCTCGAAGACACGGGCGTCCCGCAGACCCGCGCGCACCATCTCGACACGGTTGCCGAGCCACGAGGAGGTCCCCCTGGTCGCCACCGGGACACCGGCGACCTGCACACCGAAGGTCACACAGACGATCCAGGCGGTGCCGAGCACCAGCGTCGTACGGACCGCCAGGGGACGGTGACGATGCATCGACGCCGTGAGCCGGACCGTCGCCAGCGTCGTCAGCACCGGCACGACGGCGGCCAGCGCCAGGACACCCGCCACGATCAGCACCTGGCCGGTGCGTCCGAAGGACTCGCCCAGGAAGTCCACGGCGTAGTCCAGCAGTATCCAGTCCAGGACGAGGTCGAAGGGGCGGGCCAGGGTCTGGTAGAAGCCCATGTCCAGGCACTTCAGGACGGTGAGCAGCCCGAGGAGCACCCCCGTCGCGGCCGCCGTGATCCGCCGCGGCCGGGGCGGCAGCACCAGCAGCACGCCCGCCAGCAGCACGCCCTCCGCGGGGATGCGGAGGAACGTGCCGGCCGAGAGGGCGTCGAGGCGGTTGGGCAGCAGCAGCGCCGCCGACACCAGGGCGCCCGCCAGGAGGGTCGTGCCGACCCTGACACCACGCGCGGTGCGCGGATGCCGGAGCAGCCGGCCGAACCGACCCGGCGCCCGCTCCGCGCCCTCGTCCGCCTCACCCTCGGGGGCTTCGGGCGGCCGGCTGGGGCGGGTGGAGAGCGACACGTGCGAGTCCTTCCGGGCGGCCGTACGAGGGCAGGGCGAAGCAGAGGCTGCGCCCTCCAGTACGTCCGTACGTCACGCGTCGTTCAACCGCGCCGCACCCCGATTCACCCGTCCGCCCGGCCACACCACCGACCGGTGCACGCCGCCTGAACCCGCCCCGTGCCCGATTCACCCGTCCGCTCGGCCTCATCCACCGACCGGTGCACCCGTCTCAGCCCGCCCCGTGCCCGATTCACCCGTCCGCTCGGCCTCGCCCACCGACCGCTGCACCCCGTCTCAGCCCGCCCCGTCCCCCGACTCGCCCGTCCGCTCGGCCTCGCCCACCGACCGCTGCACCCCGTCTCAGCCCGCCCCGTCCCCCGACTCGCCCGTGCGTGCCGCCGCCACCTCCCGTGCCCACCGGTAGTCCGCCTTCCCGCTGGGCGAGCGCCGCACGGCGTCGGTGATCACCAGGTGCCGGGGGACCTTGTACCCGGCCAGATGGGTGCGGCAGTGGGCCTGGATGTCCGCCAGGGACGGCCGCGCCGCGCCCTCGCGCAGCTGCACCACGGCCGCCACACGGTTGCCCCAGGTCGCGTCCGGCACGCCCGCCACGAGCGCGTCGTACACATCGGGGTGGGACTTCAGGGCCTGCTCGACCTCCTCCGGGTACACCTTCTCGCCCCCGGTGTTGATGCACTGCGAGCCCCGCCCGAGGACGGTGACGACACCCTCCTCGTCGACGGTGGCCATGTCCCCGAGCAGCACCCAGCGCTCGCCGTCCCGCTCGAAGAAGGTCTCGGCGGTCTTCGCGGGGTCGTTGTAGTAGCCGAGCGGGACATGGCCGCGCTGGGCGATCCGGCCGGGGACGCCCACCGGCACCGGCTCGCGCGTGACCGGGTCGACCACCCGCGTACGGGAGTTGACGCGGATGCGGAACCCGCGCGCGGGCCCGGAGTCGGGGGTGGCGGTGCCGTTGAAGCCGGACTCCGAGGAGCCGAAGTTGTTCAGGAGCATCGCCTGCGGCACCAGCTCCAGGAACTGCCGCCGCACCGTCTCCGACATGATCGCCCCCGAGGAGGACACGCTGAACAGGGACGAGCAGTCGGTGCCCTTCAGAGGCCCGGACAGCGCGTCGATCAGCGGCCGCAGCATCGCGTCGCCCACCAGCGAGAGGCTGGTCACCCGCTCCCTCTCGATGGTGCGCAGCACCTCCTCGGGCACGAACTTGCGGTGCAGCACGACCCGTTGGCCGAAGTTGAAGCCGATGAACGCGGTCAGTGTCGAGGTGCCGTGCATCAGCGGGGGAGTGGGGAAGAACGTGATGCCGTAGCCGCTCGCCGCGACCCGCTCGGCCAGTTCCTCGGGCCGCTTCACCGGCTCCCCGGTCGGCGCCCCGCCGCCCAGTGCCGCGAAGAACAGATCCTCCTGACGCCACATCACCCCCTTGGGCATCCCGGTGGTGCCCCCGGTGCAGATGATGAACTGATCGTCCCCCGACCGGTCCCCGAACCCGCGCTCCGGCGACCCCGCCGCCTCGGCCTGGGTGAACGCCACCGCGTCCACCGCCCCCGAGCCCGCCCCCACCTCCACCAGATGCCGGACCCCAGGCGCGCGCGGCAGCGCCTGCGCCACCCGCTCACCGAACTCCGCGTCGAAGACGACGGCCACCAGATCGGTGTCCCGATAGAGATAGGCCAACTCCTCGGCCACATACCGGTAGTTGACATTGACCGGCACGATCCGCGCCTTCAGGCACCCCAGTACCGTCTGCAGATACTCCACCCCGTTGTACAGGTGCAGCCCCAGGTGCTCGCCGGGCCGGATGCCGCTGTCGAGCAGATGGTGGCCGATCCGGGAGGCCGCCGCGTCCAGTTGCGCGTACGTCAGCCGCCGCTCGGCCCCGGTCCCCGGATGGTCGACGTACACCAGTGCCTCGCGGTCCGGCACCACGTCGGCGACCGACTCGAACAGGTCGGCAAGGTTGTACTCCACCGCTCCTCCTGACCCCGTTGCGCATCGGCTGCCGGTCATCAGAGCAAAGGGCGGCACAAGTGTGAAGGGCCTCGGCGAGGAAATCTGACTACCTGTCAGAAACCTCTTGTCCTGTCCGCCCCCCTCCTGCAACCTGTTCTCGTCCGGCAGAGGGGAGACGGCAGTCATGGGCGGAACGGAACACCTCACCGTGCGACGCGAGGGGGCCACCCTCGTCCTCACACTCGACCGGCCCGAGGCCAGGAACGCGCTCTCGATCCCCATGCTGGTGGGCCTCTACGACGGCTGGGTGCAGGCCGACGAGGACGACGGCGTCCGCTCGATCGTCCTCACCGGCGCGGGCGGCTCCTTCTGCGCCGGCATGGACCTCAAGGCCCTGGCCGGGAACGGCATGGCCGGACAGGAGCACCGCGACCGCCTCAAGGCGGATCCCGACCTGCACTGGAAGGCGATGCTGCGCCACCACCGCCCCCGCAAGCCGGTCATCGCCGCCGTCGAGGGCCCCTGCGTCGCCGGGGGCACCGAGATCCTCCAGGGCACCGACATCCGCGTCGCCGGCGAGTCCGCCGTCTTCGGGCTGTACGAGGTCCGGCGCGGCCTCTTCCCCATCGGCGGCTCCACGGTCCGCCTGCCCCGGCAGATCCCGCGCACCCACGCCCTGGAGATGCTGCTCACGGGACGGCCCTACACCGCGCGGGAAGCCGCGGACATCGGTCTGATCGGCCATGTCGTCCCCGACGGCACCGCCCTCGCCAAGGCCCTGGAGATCGCCGAACGCGTCAACGCCTGCGCCCCGTTGGCGGTCGAGGCCGTCAAGGCGTCCGTCTACGAGACCGCCGAGATGACCGAGACCGACGGCCTCGCCGCCGAACTCAGGCGCGGCTGGCCGGTGTTCGACACCGCCGACGCCAAGGAAGGCGCCCGAGCCTTCGCCGAGAAGCGGCCGCCCGTCTACCAGCGCGCCTAGGGGGTGTCGTGCCGATCAGGCCGGGCTCCCGGCGTCTGGCACCGCGCCTCGCCGCGTTGTCGTCGGCCCCCGATGCTCCGCATCGACTCCCCCCTCCGCCGTGCGACGCACGGCACCAGACGCCGCTCGCTGATCCGGCCTGATCGACAAGACACCCCCCAGGGAGCCACCGTGCCCGAAGTCCTGAAAGCCCCCCTCGTCGTCGAGTTCCCCTTCACCCGCTCCCTCGGCCCCGTCCAGAGCGCCTTCCTCACCGGCCTGCGCGAACGCGTCGTGCTCGGTGTGCGCACCGCCGACGGCCGCACCCTCGTCCCGCCCGTCGAGTACGACCCCGTCACCGCCGAGGAGATCCGCGACCTGGTCGAGGTCGCCCCCACCGGCACGGTCACCACCTGGGCCTGGAACGGGCGGCCCCGCCGCGGCCAGCCCCTCACCACCCCCTTCGCCTGGGCCCTGGTCCGCCTCGACGGCGCCGACACCGCCCTGCTGCACGCCCTCGACGCCCCCGGCCCCGACGCCGTGCGCACCGGTATGCGGGTCCGCGTCCGCTGGGCCGCACAGCGCGCCGGCGCCATCACCGACATCGCCTGCTTCGAGCCGTACGACGGCGCGACACCCGAAATCGGCGGTCACAGAGGCGCGTTCGCGGACCCCGTCACCGGCATCGTCGCCCCGGCCCGCCTCGACTACACCTACGCCCCCGGCCGCGCCCAGTCCGCCTACCTCCACGCCCTCGCCGAGCGCCGCACCGTGGGCGAGCGCTGCCCGTCCTGCCGCAAGGTCTACGTCCCGCCCCGCGGCGCCTGCCCCACCTGCGGCGTGGCGACGGCGGAACAGGTGCAGTGCGGGCCGCGCGGCACCGTCACCACGTTCTGCATCGTCAACATCAAGGCGAAGAACCTCGACATCGACGTCCCCTACGTCTACGCCCACATCGCCCTCGACGGCGCCGACCTCGCCCTGCACGGACGCATCGCCGGCATCCCGTACGACCAGGTCCGCATGGGCCTGCGCGTGGAACCGGTGTGGACCGAGGGCTCCCGCTACCCCGACCACTACCGGCCGGCCGGCGAACCCGACGCGGACTACGAGACGTACAAGGAGCTGCTGTGAGCCGGGACATCGCGGTCGTCGCCTTCGCCCAGAGCGACATCCGGCGCACCACCGACGACCTCTCCGAGGTCGAGATGCTGATGCCGGTGCTGCACGAGGTGCTGGACCGCACCGGCCTGAAGACCGCCGACATCGGCTTCACCTGCTCCGGCTCCTGCGACTACCTGGCCGGACGCGCCTTCTCCTTCACCCTCGCCCTCGACGGCGTCGGCGCCTGGCCGCCGATCTCCGAGTCGCACGTCGAGACGGACGGCGCCTGGGCGCTGTACGAGGCGTGGACCAAGCTGCTGTCCGGCGCGGCCGACACCGCGCTGGTGTACTCCTACGGCAAGTCCTCGCCCGGCTCCCTCCGGGACGTCCTCACCCGCCAGCTCGACCCGTACTACCTCGCCCCGCTGTGGCCCGACTCCGTCGCCCTCGCCGCCCTCCAGGCGCAGGCCCTCATCGACGCGGGCGACACCGACGAGCGCGAACTCGCCGCGATCGGCGCCCGCAGCCGACGCGCCGCCACCCTCAACCCCAACGCCCAGCTGAGGGGTTCGGTGCCACAGGGCGAGTACGTCGTACGTCCCCTGCGCACCGGCGACTGCCCGCCCGTCGGCGACGGCGCCGCCGCGGTGATCCTCGCGGCGGGGGAGCGGGCCCGCGACCTGTGCGAGCGGCCCGCCTGGATCACCGGCATCGACCACCGCGTCGAGGCCCACTCGCTCGGGGTGCGCGATCTGACCGACTCGCCCTCCACCCGCCTCGCCGCCGAGAAGGCGGGCGCCTTCGAACTCCCCCATAGCCAGGGCAGGGGAGGTACCCCCACCGTCGACACCGCCGAGCTGCACGCCCCGTTCAGCTCCCAGGAGGTCGTGCTGCGCAAGGCGCTGCGGCTCGACGACAGCGTGCGCGTCAACCTCTCCGGCGGTGCCCTCGCCGCCAACCCCATGATGGCCGCGGGACTGATCCGCATCGGCGAGGCAGCCGCCCGCATCCACCGGGGCGCGTCCGACCGGGCCCTCGCGCACGCCACGTCCGGCCCGTGCCTGCAACAGAACCTGGTCGCCGTACTCCAAGGGGATCCGCGATGAGCAAGGAACCCGTGGCCGTCGTCGGGATCGGCCAGACCAAGCACGTCGCCGCCCGCCGGGACGTCTCGATCGCCGGACTGGTCCGTGAGGCCGCACAAAGGGCGCTGGCCGACGCCGAGTTGGACTGGTCGGACATCGACGCCGTCGTCATCGGCAAGGCGCCCGACTTCTTCGAGGGCGTGATGATGCCCGAGCTGTACCTCGCCGACGCCCTCGGCGCGGTCGGCAAGCCCCTGCTGCGGGTCCACACGGCAGGCTCGGTCGGCGGGTCCACGGCACTGGTCGCCGCCGACCTGGTCGCCGCCCGCGTGCACGGCACCGTCCTCACCCTCGCCTACGAGAAGCAGTCCGAGTCCAACGCCATGTGGGGACTGTCCCTCCCGATCCCCTTCCAGCAGCCGCTGCTGGCCGGGGCCGGCGGCTTCTTCGCGCCGCACGTGAGGGCGTACATCCGCAGGAGCGGCGCCCCCGACACGATCGGCTCCCTGGTGGCGTACAAGAACCGGCGCAACGCGCTGAAGAACCCCTACGCCCACCTCCACGAGCACGACATCACCCTGGAGAAGGTCCGGAACGCGCCCATGCTGTGGGACCCGATCCGCTACTCGGAGACCTGCCCCTCCTCCGACGGCGCCTGCGCCATGGTGCTCACCGACCGCGCGGGAGCCGCCCGCGCGCCCCGCCCGCCCGCCTGGATGCTGGGCGGCGCCATGCGCAGCGAGCCGACCCTCTTCGCGGGCAAGGACTTCGTCTCCCCGCGGGCCGGACAGGACTGCGCCGCCGACGTCTACCGGCAGGCCGGGATCACCGACCCGCGCCGGGAGATCGACGCCGTGGAGATGTACGTGCCGTTCTCCTGGTATGAGCCGATGTGGCTGGAGAACCTCGGCTTCGCGGCCGAGGGCGAGGGCTGGAAGCTCACCGAGTCCGGCGTGACCGCGCTGGACGGCGACCTGCCCGTCGACATGTCCGGCGGGGTGCTGTCCACCAACCCCATCGGCGCCTCCGGCATGATCCGGTTCGCCGAGGCCGCGCTCCAGGTGCGCGGACAGGCCGGGGAGCACCAGCTGCCACGGGCCCGCCGGGTGCTCGGACACGCCTACGGCGGCGGAGCGCAGTTCTTCTCCATGTGGCTGGTGGGCGCGCGTCCCCCCGACTCCTGAAAGGTCCTCCTCACGTGGCCTGTCGGGGGCGCGGGGCGATCGATAGTCTGACCGCGGACGACGTGAGACCGGGAGGAGCCGGACGTGGCCGAGAGCACCATCCAGCAGCAGCCGTTCGCGGGCTGGGACAAGCCGGAGCTGGACCTCAGCAACGCCGAGTGGCAGTCCAGCAGCCGGGGCCTGGGGGATGTCCAGATCGCCTTCGTCGAGGGCTTCATCGCGATGCGCAACAGCGGCCGACCCGAGAGCCCTTCCCTGATCTTCACCCCCGCCGAGTGGGGTGCCTTCGTGTCGGGGGCGCGTGAGGGGGAGTTCGACCTGACCTAGCCGAACCGGGTACCGCCCGGAGTGTTCCGAACCGGGGGTCTTCCCGTCCATTTCACGGACACGCGACCGCACGCCCGGTTCCGGGGCCGATGGCTGCGCCAGGCTGGCCCCAGCAATCGGAAGGTCGCACTCCAGAGGTGGAACCCATGAGCACCCTGCCCGTCATCGCGGCGGTCGACGGTTCGGACGACAGCCTGCGCGCCCTGGACTGGGCCCTCGACACCGCCCGGCGCCGCCAGGCGCCGGTCACGGTGGTCCATGTGCGGCACGAGACGGCGTGGACCCAGCCGGGCGCGCCGGTCGTCCTGCCCCCGCCGGCCGAGAACGACCCGGTGCTCACCGACGCCCGCGCCCGGCTGGCCGAGCGCGCCGACGGGCTGGACGTCCAGTACGCCGCGCTCGACGGCGCCCCGGGCGTCCTGCTGCCGGAGCTGGGCGCCGAGGCCCAGCTGCTGGTCCTCGGCTCCCGCGGCCGGGGCGGTTTCGCCAGCCTGGTCCTCGGCTCCAACGGCATCGCCGCGGCACGGGACGCCGAGTGCCCGGTGGTCGTGGTGCCCCGGCCCGGACGCGAGGACCCGGACGCCCCGCCCCGCGAACCGGGCCCGCGCGTGGTCGTCGGCCTCAAGGTCGAGGGCCCGGACGAGGCCGCGCTCGCCTTCGCCTTCACCGAGGCCGCCCTGCGCGGCGCCCGCCTGGAAGCCGTCGCCGCCTATCCGTGGCCCGTCCAGGACTGGTCGGTGTCCGCCGAGCTCGCCCCGGTGATGGTCGACCGCACCTCCGTCGAGGCCGAGACCCGCCTCCTCGCCGACGGCTTCCTCGACCCCCACCGCGCCCGCTACCCCGAAGTCCGCGCCGAACCGGTCCCGGTCCCCGGCGACGCCGCCGGCGCCCTCGTCACCGCCTCCCAGGGCGCCGAACTCACCGTCGTCGGCCGCCACCGCCGACGCCTCCTCGCCCCCGCCCGAATGCTGGGCTCCGTCACCCACGCCGTCCTGCTCCACGCGGCGAGCCCGGTCGCCGTCGTGCCACCGCACCCGGTCGACGAACCTAATGGATGAGCCCGTACGTATCATTAGCCCATGCGGGACGCCCAGCTCACCCTCGACCTCGCCCTCACCCTCCGCCACGACGGCGACGGCGGCGTCGCCGACGACCTGACCGACCCCGCGGGCCTGACGGCCTGGGTCCGGGACCACGGCCTGCTCGCCGACGGGTACACGGCGGACGACGCCGCCCTCACCGCCGTCCGCGAGCTGCGCGCGGCCGTCCGCGCCCTCTTCGCCCGCTGTGTACCGGGCGGGCCGAGCCGCGCCGACGCGGGCCGGCTGCTGCCGGTCGAGGAGGCGGTGACCCGCCTGAACAGGGCAGCGGCGAGCGTCCCGACGATCCCGGTCCTGCGCTGGCCCGACCCGGCGGTGGAGCACCGCCCGGCAGCGGGCGAGGACGCCCTGACCGCCGTCCTGGCCAGGGCCGCCATGACCTTCCTGGCGGGCCCCGACCGCGACAGACTCCGTGCCTGCCACGCCCCCCGCTGTGTGCGGTACTTCCTCAAGGACCACCCCCGCCAGGAGTGGTGCAAGCCGTCCTGCGGAAACAGGGCGAGAGTGGCCCGCCACCACGACCGCCACAGGAAGCAGACCACGAGCTGACGCCCCCCGGGGCGCGGGGAACCGGGTGACCGGCCGCGACGGACGCACACCGGCCGGCAACCCAAGCCCCGCAGGCGCTCCCGCGCCCTCACCGCCGTAGGATGACGACATGTCGTTCCTCCGCCGCCGCAGCGCCACCCCCGCCGGCCCCGATTTCGACGTACTGGCCATGGATCCGGGCGACTGGCCCGGCAATCTGGGCGCCGGGCTGCTGCCCGCCCCCGACGGCTCCTGCCAGGGCGTCTTCCTGCGCTACGACCTCTTCGGCGGCCGCGGACCCGCGATGATCATCGGCAACCTGCCCGAGGGCTCCCCGGCCCGCGAGGTCGCCGAGGGCCAGATCCCCTTCGAGGTGGCCCAGCTCCTGCTCGCGCTGGAGAACGACGAGGAGGTCACCGTCGTCGGCGTCGAGGACGTGCCGGTGATGCAGGGCGACAACCTGCTCATCGTGCGCCGCCTGAAGCTGTCGGAGAGCCGTATCTCCTGCGTCCAGTTCGACCGCAGCGACAACGTCCTGGTGACCATCGCCGCCTGGGACCGCCCCATCACCGACGATCTGTACGCCCTGCTGAAGCCGCTGCCCGCCGAGCTGTTCCAGCAGGGCTGAGGAGCCCGCGAGGGGCCAGGCCGGGCCACCGTCCCGATGGTGGCCCGGCCCGTCCCTGTCAGGACCCCGACGCCGCGACCGCCACATCGGCGGCCCGTACGAACGCCACCCGGTGGCCGAACTGGATCTCGTAGTAGAGGTCCTTGCCGGTCACCACCCGGTGGTCGGCGGGGTCGAAGGTGACCGCGTAGTAGTACTGGCCCGGAACCTTGTCGCCCACCACGTACTTCTGCCCCGCGAGCAGTTTGTACGGCAGCGGGGAGACCGCCTGGACCGGGACCCCGGCCGGATAGGCGCTCGCCTCGGGGTAGGCGCGGCCGTACACCGGCACGCTCGCCCGGCCGTCCTTCGGCGTCACCACCAGCCCCTTGGCGTGCACGGCCGTCGGCTGCGCCTTCGGGTTGCGGAACCATGCCTTCTGGCCCAGGTACCAGATCGCCGTCCAGTCGCCCGCACGGTCCGCCACCGCGTACTGCTGGCCCGTGGAGACCCGCGAACCGATGTCGTTGACGTCGATCGTCGAGTCCTGCCCGCCCGGCCGCAGCCCGATGTCCTTGATCAGCGGATACGACGTGCCGGGCCCCGAGTACAGCCGCACCGCGCTCGACCCGTGCACCGCGCACGGCTCGCCCCGCTTGACGCACCCGGTGAAGGCGGGACGGTTCACCGCGTACTCGGGCCGGATGGTGACCAGGCCGCCGTTCGGGCCCGCGGTCGGCTCGATGGGGCTGCCCAGCAGCCGGAAGTAGTGCGCCCAGTCCCAGTACGGGCCCGGATCGGTGTGCATCCCGCGGATCGTCGCCGTGGTCGGGCCGGGCACCGTGTCGTGGCCGAGGATGTGCTGCCGGTCCAGCGGGATGTCGTACTTCTTCGCCAGGTAGCGCACCAGCCGCGCCGAGGAGCGGTACATCGCCTCCGTGTACCAGGCGTCCGGCGAGGCCAGGAAGCCCTCGTGCTCCAGCCCGATCGACTTGGCGTTGACGTACCAGTTGCCCGCGTGCCAGGCCACGTCCTTGGCCTTGACGTGCTGGGCGATATGACCGTCGGTGGAGCGCAGCGAGTACTGCCAGGACACATACGTCGGGTCCTGCACCATGTTCAGGACGCCCTCCCAGCGGCCCTCGGTGTCATGGACGACGATGTACTCGATCGGCTGGGACACCGGCCGGTCGCCCAGGTCGTGGTTGCCGTAGTCGTCGTCCCCGAACTCCTTGTACGGGGCCGGGATCCACTCGCAGGACACCGTCGGAGGGCATTCGGTGCCGGCCGCCGGGCGCGGGCGGCGCTCCTCGGCGGGGGCCACCGCCGGCTGCGGAGCCAGCGCCACCCGCTGGCCGTCGTCGGTGAAACGTTCCTGGCCGGTGCGGATCACGTCGTAGACGTCGTTGGCGTACGCCGTGCCGGTCGTGGCGTCCCCCGCGCCGGCGAAGCGGGCCACCGCCTCGTACCAGTCGGCCGGGTCCTCGCTCAGCGGCTTGCCCAGCTCCCGCTGTGCGGCGGCGAGCAGCGCGGCGCCGCCCGCCACATTGGCGGCCGGGTCGGTGCGCAGTTCCTCGGGCGAGAGGCCGGTGAGCTCGGCGGCGCGCAGCAGCGTGCGCAGCCGTGCCGGGAGTTCGGCGGGCGCGGGCGGTCCGGCGGTCGGCAGCAGGGCGGTCCGGGCGTCGTCGCCGCGCGGGTCCTCGGTGCCCTCGCTGTGGTGGGGGGCGTTCTCCAGCGCCGTACGGGCATCGGTGAGGTGCATCGGGCCGTAGCCGCCGGTGACGCTGGGCGCTCCGGCGTGGGTGTCCCAGCGGGACTGGAGGTAGGAGACGCCGAGCAGGACGCTCTGCGGGACGCGGTACTCGGCGGCCGCGGTCGCGAACGCCCGCTGCAGTCCGCCCTCCGCGGTGCCCGACGGCGCGGCCGGGGCGGCGCCGAGCAGGGGCAGCAGCAGCGCGGCCGACGCCAGCGCGCGGGCGGCTCTGAGGGGATCGGTGACGGGTCGTCGCAAAGCAGCCTCCTGTGACGGTCGGGCGCGATGAGCCGTGCGGGGCCGGGCCTGTCAGTGCTACCGGCTCTCCGACGATCCGTCAATCATGCCCGCAGGAGGACGATTTCCCATGTCAGCGCGGGTGGGCGGGAGTTTCGTGGCGGCGGGCCACGGGCCTGCGGGGCGTCAGTGGAGTACACCAATGGCCCCTGGACACGGCGAGTCCGTGGTGCGCCGCCCCGTGACACAGCGAGGTCCGTGGTGCGCCGCCCTGTCGGGCGCACCACGGACCGCCGTCCCCGTCAGCGAGTGCCGACCGCCGCGCGGACGGCCCGCCGGGCCATCTGGCAGTCGTCGTGCAGCCGCCTGAGCAGCAGCCGCTGTTCCTCGCCGGACGGCGCAGCACCCGGGTGGGCCGTACCCGGTGCCGCCGGGGTCGGATCGTGCATCGAACGCTGCACGGCCGTCTCGTAGGTACGGATCTCGCGGGTGAGGACCAGCATCAGATTCACCAGGAAGGCATCGCGCGAGGCGGGGCCCGCCGACTGCGCGATCTGGCTGATCTGCCGCCGCGCGGCCGGCGCGTCACCGAGCACCGACCACAGGGTCGCCAGGTCGTAGCCCGGCAGGTACCAGCCCGCGTGCTCCCAGTCCACCAGCACCGGACCGGCCGGCGACAGCAGCACGTTGTTCAGCAGCGCGTCGCCGTGGCAGAACTGGCCCATGCCGTGGCGGCCCGCGCTCGCCGCGATGCCGTGCAGCAGCTTCTGCAGGTCACCGAGGTCCCGGTCGGTGAGCAGACCCAGCTCGTGGTACCGGGAGATCCGGGCCGCGTAGTCCAGCGGCGCGTCGAAGGTGCCCGCGGGCGGCCGCCAGGCGTTGAGCCGGCAGATCGCCCCCAGCGCCGCCCGGATGTCGGCGCGCTGCGGGGCCTCGGAGGGGTGGCGCTGCAGGGCCGCAGGCCGTCCGGGCATCCGCTCGAGGACGAGCGTGCAGTTGTCCGGGTCCGCCGCGATCAGCCGGGGCGCCCGCACAGGCGGGCGGTGCCGGACGAACGAGCGGTATGCGGCTATCTCGTGCCGGATCCGCTCGGCCCAGGCGGGGGATTGGTCCAGTAAACACTTGGCTACGGCCGTGCTGCGCCCGGTCGTGCCGACCAGGAGGACGCAGCGGCCGCTGCGGCGCAGCACCTGCACCGGGGCGAACTCCGGGCAGATCCGGTGCACCGCGGCGATCGCCGCGCGCAGCTGGGCGCCCTGGGGGCCGGACAAGTCGATTCTCCCGCTGAGCGGTTGGTTGCCGAGTCCCGCGCCGCGCCGCGCCCGGCCCGGGCCCAGCACGGGGGCGGCAGGTCGCGCGGGGGCGAGGTACGGGCCGCTGGCCGGCAGGGGGGCTTCCCCCACTCGGGCGGAGCCGGGCGCCGGGGGGCGCGGGCGCAGCGACCGGGGCGGGGCGGACACGGAGGACGATGCTGCGTACATGGGCGATACAGATCCCTTCGTGAGCCCGACGACAATGCGCTGCCCGGCCCGGCCGCCGAGGTGCACCCTGGGGAATGCACCTGATGGTGCTCGTCCGGCGACCGGGTCGGGGTGGCGCGTTCCTACCTGACACCCGGTGGCCCGTGGCACACCATCTGGCGCACCCTGGCGAACCCTGGCGAATAGTCGCCCGGCAACTTTTCAGGGGCTACGGTCAACTCAGCCGAGAACCTGGGGGCTTGACGTGAGCGGACAACCCAACACCCGCCTTTCGGACCTGTTCGGCCTGGCCGGCTGGTCCAAAGGGGAGCTCGCGAGGCTGGTGAACCGGCAGGCGGCGGCCATGGGCCACCCGCAGCTGGCGACCGACACCTCGCGCGTGCGGCGGTGGATCGACATGGGAGAGATCCCGCGCGATCCGGTGCCGCGGGTGCTGGCGGCCCTGTTCACCGAGCGTCTCGGCCGTGTCGTGACCATCGAGGATCTCGGTCTGGTCCGGCACGGGCGCGCGGGGAAACGGCCGAGCGGCGGGAGTCAGGAGCATCCCGACGGTGTGCCGTGGGCGCCCGAGCGGACCGCCGCGGTCCTCACCGAATTCACGGGAATGGACCTCATGCTCAACCGACGCGGCTTGGTGGGCGCGGGTGCCGCGCTCGCCGCGGGATCAGCGCTCAGCAGCGCCATGCACGACTGGCTGCACACCGACCCGGCTCTCGCCGCCGACGCCCCCGTCCTCGACCATCCCCTGCACGCCGACCCCGCTGGGTTCGACCGCTACGAGGCCGCCCCCATCGGGTCGCAGGAGATCGAGGAACTGGAGCGCTCGGTGGAGGTGTTCCGGGCCTGGGACGCGGCCCGCGGTGGCGGGCTCCAGCGCAAGGCGGTGGTGGGCCAGCTCAACGAAGTGGGCGGCATGCTGGCCTACCGCCATCCTCCTCACCTTCAGCGGCGCCTGTGGGGCGTCGCCGCCAACCTGGCCGTCCTCGCGGGCTGGATGTCCCACGACGTCGGCCTCGAACCCACGGCCCAGAAGTACTTCGTCATCGCCGCCCATGCCGCGCGCGAGGGCGGTGACCGGCCCCGGGCCGGCGAGGCGCTCTCCCGAGCGGCCCGCCAGATGGTCCACCTGGGCCGGCCCGGCGAGGCGCTCGACCTGATGAAGCTCGCCCAGTCCGGCTCCGGCGACCGGCTGCTGCCGCGCACCAAGGCCATGTTCCACACCATCGAGGCATGGGCGCAGGCGTCGATGGGCAAGGGGCAGGCGATGCGCCGCACCCTCGGCCAGGCGGAGGACCTGTTCGTCTCCGAGCGCAATGACGTGGAGACCCCGGACTGGATGCAGACCTTCAAGGACGAGGACCTGTACGGCATGCAGGCACTCGCCTACCGCACGCTGGCCGAGTTCGACCCGGGCGCGGCCGTGCACGCCCAGCACTACGCGGAGAAGGCGCTGGCCCTGCGGGTGGACGGACGGGAGCGGTCGAAGATCTTCGACCATCTGTCCATGGCCTCCGCCTGCTTCATCGCCGACGACCCGGAACAGGCGGACCGCTACGCCCGCCTCGCCCTGATGTCGATGGGCTCCAACTCCTCCCGCCGCACCTGGGACCGGCTGCGCCAGATGTACCGGCTCACCGCCGAGTACGCCGAGTTCCCGAAGATCAACGACCTGCGCGAGGAGATCCGGCAGGCGCTGCCGAAGGCGAGGGGCAAGGGGGGTGAGACCGCACCGGCGTGACGGCCGGCGGGCGCGGCCCGCCCAGTGCCGTGGTTCGGCTTTTATGCCAGGCCGGCTCGGCTCATGCCATGACCTTGGCGACGAGCACGCAGACCTCGTTCTCGCGCGCCGCCTCGCCCGACTCCTCCACGACCGTGCGCAGACAGTCCTGTGCGGTCCGTTCCGCGCCGAGGCGCGGGGCGAGGTCGAGGAGGCGCCGCACGGCGGTCTCCTCGTCGTCTCCGGGCATCAGGCCACCGGTGTGCAGCAGCAGGACGTCGCCGGCCTCCAGGGGCACCTCGGCCTCGCCGTAGGCGGCACCGGGGCTCGCGCCGAGCTGGAGGCCCTTCGGGGCGTCCAGCCTGTGCCCCGTCCCGTCGCGGAACAGCAGCGGGGCGGGGTGTCCCGCCTGCGCCCACACCAGGGTGCGGGTCGCGGGCCGGTAGCGGCAGCACAGGGCGCTGCCGAGGGCGGGCTGGACGGTGGCGTCCAGCAGCTGGTTCAGCCAGGACATCAGCCGGCCGGGCCGGGTGCCGGCCATCGCCATGCCGCGCAGCGCGCCGAGCAGCATGGCCATGCCCGAGGTCGCGGCGACCCCGTGGCCGGTGAGGTCGCCGACGCTCAGCAGCGTCTCGCCGTCGGGCAGTTCGAGGGCGTCGTACCAGCCGCCGCCGACCGGCGCCGGAGCCGGGGGCGGCAGCCGGCGGGCGGCGAGGTCCAGGGGCTGCGGTCCCTGGTGGGGGAGCCGCAGGGAGCCGCGCCACGGTGGCAGCACGGCCTCCTGCAGCTCGACCGCGAGCCGGTGCTCGGTCTGCGCGCGCTGCCGGTGGCGCTGGAGCGAGTCACGGGTCTCGCTCACGGCCCGCTGGCTGCGGCGCAGTGCGCTGACGTCCCGCAGCACGGCCCACATCGACGCGGTGCTGCCGTCGCCGTCGAGCACGGGCTCGCCCATCATGTGCACGGTCCGGCTCTCGCCGTCGGGCCGTACGATCCGGAACTCCCCGTCGATGCGCCTGCCGTCGACCAGGCAGCCCGTGACCATCGCCGTCAGCCGCGGACGGTCCTCCTCGGCCACGACCGAGGGCAGTTCGTCGAGGGTGAGGGGGGCGCCGGCCGGGTCGCGGCCCAGGATCTCGTAGAGCTCCGCGGACCAGTGCGCCTCGTCGGTCAGGAGGTTCCACTCCGCGCTGCCGACGCGGCTGAGCAGTGACTCGGGCGCGGGGCGCGGGGCGGGCGGTGCCTCGGGGGCGGGGTCCGCCGGGCCGTCGCGCAGTTGCGCCAGATGTTCGTCGAGGTCGTTGAGCTGGTGCAGCGCGAGGTCGTACAGCGCGCGCTGCCAGCGCTCCTGCGGGTCCGCACCGTCGCCCGGCACATCCCGGCGCACCGCGTCCACGTCGCCCTTGAGCCGCCGCGTCTGGGTGATCAGCGCCTCGACGGCGCCGCGCGGGGGAGGCTGGGCGGCGGGGCGGTCCGCGGAGAGATGGGGCGGCATGACGCACTCCGAGTGGGGAACGGACGACCAAGGCTGTCGATGGGGACCGCTACGACTGTGGCACAGCCCGCGACGCCCTGTAAGGGATTTGGCAACACACGATACGGTGGTGCTTCTGGCATATGCCAGGGTCTTCACGGTGGGGCTGTCGCACGTCTTTCGCCTACGCCCGTTCCATGGCAAGTCGTAGAGACTCTACGTGAGTTGACGCCCCGTCGGGTCGTCGGGCGCGAGGTTCGGACGCCTGTCCGACGGTCATGTGTTCCCGAGGGGCCGACTGCTGTTCGGGCGTGATGCAGGTCACATAATTCTTTCGGCTCCCGGTGTAATGCGAACGCCCCCAGCGGGGTCCTACTGACATGCCGGAAAACCGGCGCCCAACACTCTCGGGGGAGAACGCACATGGACCCGCGCATCGACATCACCCTCCAGCAGCCCGCCCGCGCCCGGCTGATCACCGCGGAGGAACAGGAGCTGCCGGTGCCCGCCACGCTCCGGTACGTCTCGCAGGACCCCCTCGCCGTGCACCTCGACTTCCCCGCCGAGGTCTCCCTGGACGAGGCGGGGGTGACCTGGACCTTCGCCCGCTCGCTGCTGTCGGAGGGGCTCCAGGGGCCGGCCGGCAGCGGGGACGTGCACATCTGGCCCTGCGGCCGGGCCCGTACGGTGCTGGAGTTCCATTCGCCCTACGGGCTCGCCCTGCTCCAGTTCGACACCGCCGCCCTGCAGCGCTTCCTGGCGCGCACCTACGCCGTCGTGGGCGCCGGACGCGAGGACGTCAGCGAGGCCCTGGAGGAGGGGCTGAGCGCCCTGTTCGACGAGGTGTGAGGGCCGGCCCGTCAGGCGTACAGCGCCGGGCGCGGGGCGAGTTCGACGGTCACCCGGCCGCCGCTCTCCTGCGCCCGGACCCCGGCCTCGGCGACCGCGGAGGCCGCGTAGCCGTCCCAGGCGCTCGGCCCGGTCACCCGGCCCCGGCGGGTGGCGTCCACCCAGGACTGCACCTCGCGGTCGTAGGCGTCGGCGAACCGCACCAGATAGTCCTGCGCCACCTCCTCGCGGGCGGCGCCCGCCGAGGTGAGGACCATGCCGTGCCCCTCGCCGATCCGGGCGCTGCCCGTCTCGCCCACGGCCTCGCAGCGCACCTGGTAGCCGAAGCCGCAGTTGACGAAGACCTCCACGTCCACCAGGGCCCCGCCGCCGGTCTCGAACAGCACGAACTGCGGGTCCAGCAGCCCCTCCGGGGCCCGTCCCGAGGGGCGCGGGCGCACCACGGTCACCGCGGTGAGCTCCTGGCCCAGCAGCCAGCGGGCGGCGTCGATCTCGTGCGCGACCGAGCTCTCGATGAGCATCGCGGAGCTGAAGCCGGGCGGCGAGGACACATTGCGGTGCACGCAGTGCAGCATCAGCACCCGCCCGAGCCGCCCCTCGTCCAGCACCGCCTTCAACCGCCGGTACTCGGCGTCGTAGCGCCGCATGAACCCGATCTGCGCCAGCCGCCGCCCGAGCCGCGCCTCCGCCTCCACGACCCGCAGCGCGCCCGCGGACCCGGGCACCATCGGCTTCTCGCACAGCACCGGCAGCCCCCGCGCGAACGCGGCCAGCAGCGCCTCCTCGTGCGCCTCCCCGGGAGAGGCGATCAGCACCGCCCGCACGCCGGGCGCGTCCAGGGCCGCCTCGACCTCGCTGTGCACGCTCGCCCCGTCGATCCCGGCGACGGCCCGCCCGGCGCGGTCGGTGTCCGGGTCGGCCACCGCGGCGACCCTGGCGCCGCTCACCACCTTGTCCAGGCGGCGTATGTGGTCGGCTCCCATGTGTCCGGCACCCAGCACCGCCACGCCCAGCAGGTCACCCACGTACGCACTCCCTCGTCGCCGTCCGTCCCGCCGTAGCGTAGGCCGCGGCGGACGGGCGGCGACAAGGGGGAGAGGGGGCCGGGGCCTCAGTAGCGCAGGACGCCCGCGATACCGCCCGCGTCGCCGAGCGTGCCGTCCGGGACGAAGCGGACCTCGGCGCCGGTCTCCAGGCACTGCTCGACGATCTCGTCGACGATGTCCTCACGGGCGTCGAGATCACCGCTCGCGGCCGGCACCAGGTGCCCGCCGTCGTCGCGCACCGTGGCCCGGTAGTTCTCCTCGACGGCCAGCAACCGCACACGCGCCTCACGGGCGTTCTGCCAGACCTCGTCCAGTCCGGCGGCGAACTCCCGGCGGCCGCGCGCCGCTTCGAGCTCCTTGGCGACCGCGTCGGTGCCGCGCCGGGTCTCCTCCTCGACCAGGGGCCGCAGGGCCTGCCAGACCGCCTCGGGGGAGGCGTGGGCGAGCCCGCCGCGCGGGACGCGGGGCGCGTCCCTGGTGTGCAGGCCGATCTCGTCGAGCGCGGCCAGCGCGGCCGGCTCGCCGGTGACGTAGACCGGACGCGGGGCGACCCGCAGCACGGCGCCCAGTGCGGTGTCGGCGTCGCGCAGGAAGCGGCGGGTGTCCTCGTCGCGGAAGGTGCTGGGACTGTCGCCGATGCGTTCACGGCGCTCGGGGTCGAAGTTCTCCTCCCGCCGCGTCAACGGGAAGCCGCCGGAGCGCTCCTCGGCCACCCGGCCCTCGCCGCCGTTCCACAGCGTGACCCGGTCGGCCGCGACCGACAGCGCCCAGAACGACTGCTCGGCGGCCTGCGCGGAGACCAGGTTGCGGGTGAGGAACGTGTCCGAGAGCACCACACGCTCGGGCACCGGCCGGGCGAGCGACCAGACCTGGTGCTCACCGGGGGCCGCGAAGATCACCAGACCGTCCTCGGCGTGCGTGAGGTCGATCTCGGCGAGCGCCCGGTCGAGGTGGGCCACGACATCGGCGCGGCGGTCCCGGGTGACCGAGGGATCGGCCTCCAGCTGCCGCTTGGCCTCGGCCACCACATTGCGCAGCCGGACCGGATCCTGGGTCTTCTCGGGTTCCCGGCGGTGCGTCGGGGTCAGCACGGACACCGCGGGATAGGGGCGGGGACGCCGCAGTTCGCTGAGGGTCGTGGGACTGAGTGCGTGCTCCATGACAGCACCATAATTCCGATTCGCTTGTCGGGCATTCGGGGTAAAGAGGGCGTTCGGTGCGCCCGGTGCGGCTCTCGCTCAGCGGTCCTCGTCGGTGCCGCAGGAGCTTCCGCTGGACGGCAGGTCGCCGTGGAGCAGGAAGTCGTCGACCTTGCGGTGCACGCAGGTGGAGGACGAGTAGCCGGTGTGGCCCTCCCCGCGGTTGTCCAGCACCACCGCCGAGGAGCCGAGGCGCTCGGCGGTCTGCACGGTCCAGCGGTACGGCGTCGCCGGGTCACCGCGGGTGCCGACCAGCAGCATCTTCGGGGTGTCGACGTCCTTGACCTCCTCGCGGATGAACTCGGTGCCCTTCGGGCGGCCGTGGCACATCAGCACCTGGGTGAGCCGGTAGGTGCCGAAGACCGGTGAGGCACGCTCGTAGTCGGCGCGCAGCCGGGCCAGATCACGGGTGATCTGCCCGGCGGTCGGGCGGTCGGGATCGTCCGCGCAGTTGACCGCCATCAGCGCCGCCGGGAGGTTGTCCGGCGGGACGTCCTCCTCGTCCGCGAGCGTGCCCTCGGTCTCCTCCCCCGTCTCCTCCCCGGTCCCCTCGCGCACCGGCCAGGTGATGCCGCCGGTCGCGAACGTCTCGATGGCGCGGGTGTCGCCGTCCTCCAGCAGGGAGGCGAGCGCCCGCTCCAGCGACGGCCACAGATCCTCGCTGTACAGCGCCTGTCCGATGGCGCCCACCAGGTCCTGGCCGCTGAACGTGCCGCCGAAGCTCGTCGGCACCGGATCCTCGTCGAGCGAGCGGACCAGGCGGACGACCTCCTCGCGGGCGGTGCGGGTGTCCTGCCCGAAGGGACAGGCGATGTCCTTCGCGCACCACTCGATGAACGACTCCAGCGCGGTCTGCTGGCCCTTGGCCCCGGCGATCCCCTGCTCGGTCAGCGGTTCAGTCAGGGTGTCCACCCCGTCCAGGACCATCCGGCCCACGTTGTCCGGGAACTGCGCCGCGTACACCGCGGCGAGCCGTGTGCCGTAGGAGAAGCCCAGGTAGTTGAGCTTGTCCTCGCCCAGTGCCGCGCGGATGACGTCCAGGTCGCGCGAGACGTTCACGGTGCCGATGTGCGGCAGCACGGGTCCGGAGTGCTCGACGCACTTCTTCGCCTCGGCGCGCAGCCGGCGCAGCACCGCCTGGGGGTCGGCGAGGACGTCGGCGCGTTCCGTCTCCTTCGCCGTGGCGAAGCCGGTGTCGCCGCAGCTGACGGGGGAGGAACGGCCCACCCCGCGCGGATCGAAGGAGACGATGTCGTAGCCCTCGGCCAGGTCCATGAAGTCGTCGGCGCCGAAGGCGAGTTCGGTGACGCCGGAGCCTCCGGGGCCGCCGAAGTTCAGTACCAGCGAGCCCCGTGCGTCACCCGTGGCCCGGTAGCGGGCGAGCGCCAGTTCGAGCGTCCCGGCGTTCGGGCGTCCGTAGTCCAGGGGGACGGTGACCTTGCCGCACTCCATGCCCTTGGGTGGCTCGTGGCCCTCGCACGCCTTCGCCGACCAGGAGATCTTCTGGTCGTAGAAGCGGGACAGAGCGGCGTCGCCGTCGTCGGCCGCGGCGGGGAGCGCCGTGCCCAGCAGGGCCAGCCCCGCGGCGGCGGTGAGCGTGCGGCACCGGACCGCGGGCCACCACGCGGACAGCTTGCTCGGCATCGATCCCTCCAGCCACGGACAGCCACGGACCGGGAAACGGGGCCCTCGCTCACGATAAGCGGGCCCCGCGGACGCCGCCCGCGGGCGGGCGGGACGGCGGCGGCAGGCGTACCATGCGCCCCTTTTCAAGGGTCGAGAGCGGTTTTCGATCCTTTACCGCCTGTTCGTCAAACCTGGCACTCGACGGGGTGAAAGGTCGTTTAGCCATAACTCCGATGGTTCGCCCGCGTTTTATCCGGTGCGGGCAAGTGCCCGTATCCATGTCTGGAAGGCAGGGAACCTATGAGACGGGTTACCCGAAACGGTGTGCTCGCCGTCGTCGCCGCCTCCGGTGCGATGGCCGCGGCGGGAGCCGCGCACGCCGACTCCTCGGCCGACGGGACCGCCGCCGGCTCGCCGGGCGTGATCTCCGGCAACAGCATCCAGCTTCCGGTGCAGATCCCCGTGAACGCGTGCGGCAACACCGTGAACGTGGTGGGGCTGCTCAACCCGGCCGCGGGCACCACCTGTGTGAACGAGGCCGAGGCCGCGCACCCCGAGGGCCCGCCGCCGGGATCCGCCGCGGGCGGCGGCACCACCGGCTCGCCCGGCGTGATCTCCGGCAACGGCGTCCATCTGCCGGTCGAGCTGCCGGTGAACGTCAGCGGCAACACCGTGAACGTGGTCGGCATCGGCAACCCCGTGCTCGGCAACGAGTCCGTCAACACCCCCGGCGGCGAACCCGCGAGCCCGCAGGAACCCCCGCGCACCCCGCAGCACCCGCCGAAGCCCGAGCCCCCGTCGCGGCCCGCCCCCCACGCCGAGCCGCCCCGCACCCACCCCGCCGGCCCGCCGGCGCGCGAGGACGCCCCGCCCCAGCACGCCGCGCTCGCCCACACCGGCACGGACGCCACCCTGCCCGCCGCCGTCGGCAGCGCCGCCCTCCTCCTCGGCGGGCTCGCCCTGCACCGCACCGCCCGCCGCCGCGCACGCGACTGACGGGCACCCCCCGCTCCGGACGTCCCGCGTCCGTCCGGGCGTCCTCCTCGCCCGGACGTCCTCCCCACCGGCCCCACCCGGTGGGGCCCGTCCGCCCGCGCCGGCGCGCGGACCCGGGCGTACCCTGGACATGCGGCCAGGTGTACGACGGCGTGATCCCGATCATGAGCAGCCTCATCGAGGACTACGCCCTCCTCAGCGACCTGGAGACCGCCGCGATGCTCGGCAGGGACGGGTCGGTCGACTGGCTGTGCCTGCCCCGCTTCGACTCGCCCGCGTGCCTCGCCGCACTGCTGGGCACCGCCGACAACGGCTACTGGCGCATCGCCCCGCGCGGCGCGACCGGCCCCTGCGCCCGGCGCGGCTACCGGCGCGACACCCTCGTGATGGACACCGAGTGGGAGACCGGATCGGGCCGGGTCCGGGTCACCGACTTCATGCCGCCGCGCGCCCGGCACCCCTGTCTGGTGCGGATCGTCGAGGGGCTGGCCGGCGCGGTGACCGTGCGCAGCGAACTGCGGCCGCGCTTCCACCAGGGCCGCGTGGTGCCCTGGACGCACGGCGACACCGGACGCTGCCGGGTCGCCGTCGCCGGACCCGACGCCGTGTGGCTGAGCACCGACGGACCCGTCGACGACCGCGGCCAGGACGGCACCGACGCCGACTTCACCGTCACCGCCGGCCGCAGACTCGCCCTCACCCTCGCCTGGGCGCCCTCGCACCACGGCACCCCGCCCGCCGAGCTGTGCGTCCCCGCCGACACCGCGCTGAAGGAGACCGGCGACTTCTGGCGGCACTGGACCGCCCGATGCCGCTACCAGGGACCCTGGCGGGACGCCGTGGTCCGCTCGCTGATCACCCTGAAGGCCCTCACCTACGCCCCCACCGGCGGCATCGTCGCCGCGCCCACCACCTCGCTGCCGGAGACCATCGGCGGCACCCGCAACTGGGACAGCCGCTACTGCTGGCTGCGCGACTCCTCCTTCACCCTGTCCTGCCTGCTGCGCAGCGGCTACCACGAGGAGGCCACCGCCTGGCTCGGCTGGCTGGTGCGCGCGGTCGCCGGCGACCCCGCCCAGCTCCAGACCGTCTACGGCGTCGCCGGCCAGCGGCTGCTGCCCGAGACCGAGGCGCCCTGGCTGTCCGGCTACGAGGGCTCCACACCCGTACGCTTCGGCACCGCCGCCATCGGCCAGCGCCGGCTCGATGCGCACGGCGAGGTCCTGGACACCCTCTGCCAGGCGCTCGCGGCCGGCATCGACCTGCCCCCGCACATGTGGAGCGTGGTCAAGGCCCTCATGGGCCACCTCCAGGCGCACTGGCGGGAACCCGACCAGGGCCTGTGGCAGACCCGCGGCCCCGCCCGGCAGTTCGTCCACTCCAAGGTCATGACCTGGGTCGCCGCCGACCGCGCCCTCCGCCTCGGTGCCCTGCTCGGCGCCGAGGTGCCGGACGCCTGGCGGGAGCTGCGCGACCGGGTGCGCGCCCAGGTGTGCCGGTACGGCTGGCACGCCGGCCTGCGCTCCTTCGTGCAGTCCTACGGCAGCGACCGCCTCGACGCCTCCGCCCTGCTGCTGCCCCCGCTGGGGTTCCTGCCCGCCCACGACCCCCGGATGCGCGACACCGTGCATGCCCTGCGGGCCCTGGAGCACGACGGGTTCCTGCGCCGCCACACCCCCGACGACGGCCCCGAGGGCACCTCGGTGGCCTGCTCGCTGTGGTACGCGGCCGCCCTCGCCGCCCTCGGCGAGACCGGCCCCGCCCACGCCGCCTTCGAGCGGGTGCTGGCCATCCGCAACGACGTGGGGCTGCTCGCCGCCCACTGGGACCCCGACGCCCACCGCCAACTGGGCAACGCCCCGCTGGCCTTCAGCCATGTCGCGCTCATCGGGACGGCGTTCGCGCTGCGGGACGCTCCGCCGCCGTCCCGGTGAGCAGCACCATCCCGGTGTCCCCGTAGTCCGGCAGCGTCGGGTCGGCGTCGATCCGGGTCACCGACAACGCACCGGTGAGCGGCGCGAACACCTCCCGCACCGCGTCCGGGTCGACCGGGCAGCCCGGCCAGCGCGACTCGGGCCCGATGCGGTAGGTGGGCATGTTCTCCATGAACGCGGCCACCAGGAACCCGCCCGGCGCCACACACCGTACGAACAGCCCGCAGAACTCGGCGAACTCGGCGAAGTCCTCGGTCGCGCCCTCCGCCACGAAGTGCATCGACGCCAGCCCGTAGCCGCCCGGCTCCAGGTCCCGTACGTCCGCGTGCACCACCGTGACCCCGGCCAGCGCGCCCGCGAGGGTGGCCGGCACGTCCGGGTTCAGCTGCCGGCACAGCGCGTGGAACGGCAGCCAGCTCGCGTCCGGCGCGCACAGGATCTGCCGTTCCAGATAGGCGATGTTGCTCGCCCCGGTGTCCACCGCCTCGATCCGCCGGCAGGCGCCGGAGGCCAGGATCAGCGGATACAGGTTGGGCCCGGCGCCGAACTCCACCGACCGCGCCACGCCGCCGCGCGGCAGGCCGCGGTAGAAGGCCGAGTGATGGGCGATCACCGCGGCGTCCGAGGGGTGCAGCGCCCGGTAGTTCTCGGCGAGATAGTCCGCCACCGGCCAGCGGTCCCAGTCCACGTCGTCGTTGTGGGTGGTACGGATCTCCATCGCCTGTCCCTCATCCCCTCGTCCGCAGCGGGAAGCGCTCCGCCAGCCGGGTCAGCGTCGCGTTCAGCCGCTCGATGTCGGCGTCCGAGTTGAGCGCGGTCACCTGGATGCGGAAACCCACCCGGTCGCGCGGCACCAGCGGATAGGCCGCCAGCGTCACGTAGATCCCGGCGTCCCACAGGAAGGCGCCGACCGCGTCCAGGTCCTCCGCGCGGGCCAGCGGCACCTCCATGATCGGCAGCCGGTCCCGGTTGAGGGTGGCCACCCCGAGCGCGTCCAGGTGGTCCAGCACCCGCGTCGTCTTGCGGTACAGCTCGGCGCGGATGACATCGCCGCGCCGGTCGTTGACGTCCAGCCCGGCCAGCGCGGTCGCCAGCGACGCCGTGGGCGAGGGGCCCGAGTACAGATACGGGCCCGCCGCCGTCTTCAGCCGGTTCTTCAGCTCCGTGGGCAGCGCCAGGAACGCCAGCAGCGACGAGTACGCCTTGGAGAAGCCGCCGACCAGCACGATCCCCTCGTACGACTCCCCGGTGTGCCGCACCACCCCGTTGCCGCGCGAGCCGTACGGGCACAGCTCGCCCGGGCCGCGCTCCCCGATCACCCCGAAGCCGTGCGCGTCGTCGACGTACAGCGTGGCACCCCGCGCCCGGCACACATCGGCGAGCAGCGGCAGGTCGGGGAGGTTGCCGCTCATGCTGTCGACGCCGTCCAGGCACACCAGCCGGGGCGTGCCCGGCGGCGCGGCGGCCAGCAGGCCGTCGAGCTCCTCGACGCGGCCGGCGTGGAAGCGACGCAGGGCGGCGCCCTGGGCGCGGGCGGCGACACAGCCGTCGTAGATCGTCCGGTGGGCGGTGGCCTCCACGAACACGCTGCCCTGTTCGGCCAGGACCGGGATCACCGAGGAGTGGATGAGGGTGATCGTCGGCAGCAGCAGGGTGTCCTCGGCGCCCAGCAGAGCGGCCAGCCGCTCCTCGATGTCCGGGTACAGCCGGGGGCTGCCCAGCAGCCGCGACCAGCTCGGGTGCGTGCCCCAGCGGCGCACCGCCGGTTCGACCGCGGAGATGACCTCCGGGTCCCAGTCCAGACCGAGGTAGTTGCAGGAGGCGTAGTCGATCAGCCAGTGGTCGCCGCTGCGGATGTGCCGGCCGCGCACCTCGTCCAGGACCGCGTCGCTCATCGGGCTGCTGCGCCGCAGCCGCTCAAGGCCCGCCGAGCGGGCCGCGGGCCGCGGCGGTGCCACGGGCACGGGCGTGGCCGGGGCGGGCGGGGCGAGCCGGGTGCCCCCGCCGTCGCGCAGCACCCGCTCGCTCTGCTCCACCGTCATGGGCCGGGCGAACAGATAGCCCTGCCCGAACCGGCAGCCCATGTGCGCCAGCAGATCCCGCTGCTCCACGTCCTCGATGCCCTCGGCGATGACCTGGAGCCCGAGGGTGTCGGCGATCCGGACGATGCCCTCGACGAGAGCCACCTGCTGGGGATCGCGGGTGATGTCGTCGATGAACGTCTTGTCGATCTTCAGTACGTCGATCGGGAAGTCCCGCAGATAGCGCAGCGAGGAGAACCCGGTGCCGAAGTCGTCGACCGCGATGTGCACGCCGAGCCGTTTCAGGGAGGCCAGCACGGACTGGATCTGCGCGTCCCGGCGCAGCAGCACCGTCTCGGTGAGCTCCAGTTGCAGCGACCCCGGCGCCAGCCCCGGCGTGCGCAGCGCCTGCGCCACCTGGTCCAGGAAGCCGACGTCACGGAACTGGCGGGCGGAGACGTTCACACTGATGTACGGCGGGTCGCCGGACGCCGGGAGGCGCTGGAGCCCGGCGATGTCGTGGACGGCGTTCTGCAGCACCCACGAGCCCAGCACCGCGATGTGCCCGGTCTCCTCGGCCAGGGAGATGAACTGCTCCGGCGGCACCGGGCGGCGCGTGGCGTGCGGCCAGCGCACCAGCGCCTCGAAGCCGACCACCTCACCGGCCGCGATGTCCACCACCGGCTGGTAGCGCAGCGCGAACTCCCGTCCCGCGATCGCCTGCCCCAGCCGGCTCTGCAGATCGTGCCGCTCCACCATGCGGGTGTGCAGCAGCGGCTGGAAGCGCCGCCACTGCCGCTTCCCGGCCGCCTTCGCCGCGTACAGCGCGAGATCGGCGTGGCTCAGCAGCTCCTCCGCGTCGACGCTGTCGCGGGCGGTGGCCACGCCGACGCTGGCCGAGACGGTCACCTTCTCGTCGGCGAGGTCGAAGGGGCGGCTGAGGGTCTGCACCACCTGCGCGGCCAGCAGCTCGGCGTCCAGCGGCCGGCGGGCGTCCTCCATCAGCACCGCGAACTCGTCGCCGCCGAGGCGAGCCGCGGTGTCCGTGCGGCGCAAGGTGCGGGTGAGGCGCCCGGCGACGGCGATCAGCAGATGGTCGCCCGCCGAGTGCCCCATCGTGTCGTTGACCAGCTTGAAGTCGTCCAGGTCGATGAAGAGCAGACAGGTCAGGGACGATCCGCGGCGGCCCCGCAGCAGAGCGCGTTCGATGCGCTCCAGGAGCAGCGTCCGGTTCGGCAGGCCGGTCAGCGAGTCGTGGAAGGCCCGCTGGGTCAGCTCGTGCTCCAGGCGCCGCTGCTCGGTGACGTCCCGCAGGGTCACCACCAGCCCGACGACCGTGGACTCGTCCCGGAAGTCACTGCACCTGACCTCCACCTCCACCCGTTCGTCGCCGCGCCGCACCCACCAGTGGTCGTGCGCGTTGCGCGGCCCGCCCGTCCGCAGGGCCGACAGCTCCCGCGCGGCGCGCGGCCGGTCGCGCGGGTCCAGCAGCTCGGGCAGCCGCCGGCCGGTCAGGTCCGCGGTGCCGAACACGGAGGCGGCGGAGGGGCTGGCGTAGCGGATCCGGTCGTCGTCCTCCACGATCAGGATCACGTCGGAGGCGTTGCGCACCAGGGTGCGGAAGTACGCCTCGCTCTCCTTGCGGATGATCTCCTGGCGCAGCTTGACCCGCTCCAGGGCGAGCCCCGCGTGGGAGGCGAGGATCTCCAAGGAGCGCCGGGTCTCGGTGAGCCGCCGGGACGGGCCGGCGACGAGCAGGACGCCATGGGTCTGCTCGGCGACCCGTTCGCGCGGGGTGAGCGGGCACAGCAGCACCGTCTCCAGACCGACGAGGTCCTCGCCGAGGGCCGGGCCCAGGCCCTCGGGCCGCATCAGCCGGGGGCCGCGCAGACCCAGCTCGGTGACCCGCTCCGCGGACAGCAGCAGCGTGCGGTGGGGCACGGCCGGCCCGAGCAGGGTGTCCACCGCGCCTTCGCAGGACCGGGCGACCTCCTCCGTGCGGACCGCCGACACCAGCGAGGCGGCCGCGGAGCGCAGGGCGTGCTCGCGGGTCATGGCCCGGCGGTGCGCCACCACCATCCCCGCCAGGCGCAGGATGACCAGCAGGAACAGCCCGCCGGAGAAGGCGGCGATGACCGACGCGTGCCGGGGCCGGTCGGTCAGGCTCTCCACGAGCAGGATGCCGGGCGCGATCAGGGTGGCCAGCGCCAGCAGCACCAGCCGGCGCGGGAGCGGCAGCAGCGACTCGCGGCGCGGCGCCGGGGCGGTCAGCTCGACCATCGACGGGTGCAGCGCGGCCAGGCCCCAGGCGGTGTAGAAGACGATCCACCCGGCGTCCAGAAGGGTGCCCGTCTCCCACATCGAGTTGAGCTGCAGGACGCCGTAGGCGATGTCGAAGCTGAGCAGCGTCGCCGTGCCCAGGACCAGCAACTGCACCGAACGGTTGGGGCCGGTCAGCGGGCCGCGGATCAGCAGCCGGGCCAGCAGGGCGAGGACGAGCACGTCACCGAGGGGGTAGGCGATGCTGATGGCCCGCTGCTGCCAGGTCAGCCCCGCCACCCGCGAGGTCGGCTCCACCACGTACACCCACACCGGCAGCGCCAGCCCCGCGGTGACGATCAGCGCGTCGAGCAGGCTGGGCACGTCGTACCCGGACCAGCGGTAGCGCACCAGGCCGGACAGTCCGATCGCGAACAGCGGGTAGCAGACCAGGTAGCAGGCGTCCGCGGGGGAGGGGAACGGATTGGAGGCCGCGAAGTACTCCTCCATCACGTTGTAGTACGTGTCGCCGGTGACGAAGAACAGCAGCCCGGCGGCCAGCACGCACCACGGCCACATGTGCGCGGGCCGGTGGATCAGGGTGCCGGTGACCACGGCCGCCACCCCCGCCAGTCCGATGACGGCCCACAGCGCGGCACGCGTCGCGGGCACGGTCAGATAGACGGCCGTGAGGATCACGACCAGGGTCAGATGCGCGGCCATCAGCCGCTGCGGCGGCAGCAAGGGCGGTCGCCTCCTTGTGGGGGAGGGCGCCGGGCCGTCTGCCTGGTCCGGGCGGAACTCGATGGTAGGCATCGCCGGTCCGCGCCTGCATCTCGTGGGGATCAGGCCCTGGTGGCGCGGGCGGCGGCGCCGGATGTCGGCCGCATGTCTCACTCCTCACCGCTCGGACGCCGGGCGGAACCGGCGTAGCCGCGCGGGTTGAGCTGCTGGAAGTGCCAGGCGTCCCGGCACATCGCGGCCAGGTCCCGGGTGGGCCGCCAGCCCCAGGCGCGCGCCACCGCACTCGCGTCGGCGACGAGCTCGGCCACATCGCCGGGGCGGCGGCCGACGATCTCGTACGGGATCGCCCGTCCGCAGGCCGAACCGAAGGCGGTGACCACGTCGAGGACGGAGCTGCCCGTCCCGGTGCCGAGGTTGAAGACCCGCATGCCGGGGGCGTCGGCGAGATGGTCCAGGGCCACGCGGTGGGCCTCGACGGTGTCCATGACGTGCAGATAGTCGCGGATCGCGGTGCCGTCGGGGGTGGGGTAGTCGCCGCCGAAGACCCGCAGCCGCTCCCGGCGGCCCACGGCGACCTGGGCGACGTACGGCATGAGGTTGTCGGGCACCCCGCCCGGGTCCTCGCCGAGCAGGCCGCTGGGATGGGCGCCGGCCGGGTTGAAGTAGCGCAGGCAGAGCACCGCGAACTGGGGCCAGTACCGGCAGACGTCGGCGAGGATCTGCTCGCACAGCCACTTGGAGGTGGCGTAGGGGTTGGTGGGGCGCGCGGGCGTCGTCTCGGCCAGCGGACCGCCGCCGGTGTCGCCGTAGACCGCGCAGGAGGAGGAGAAGACCA
This sequence comes from Streptomyces sp. enrichment culture, assembly GCF_964272895.1. Taxonomy (GTDB): domain Bacteria; phylum Actinomycetota; class Actinomycetes; order Streptomycetales; family Streptomycetaceae; genus Streptomyces. The sequence goes on along the minus strand of NZ_OZ186832.1, from coordinate 681,890 downwards.
GCTGGTGGACGCGGTGTTCGTGCATGACGGACAGCAGGGAGGTGGTGCCGCCGACGTTGGTGTCGTAGTACTGGACGGGCATCCGTGTCGACTCGCCCACGGCCTTGTGCGCGGCGAAGTGCACGACGGCGTCCACGGAGTGTCGGTCGAAGACGGCCGAGAGGGCGCGCCGATCACGGATGTCCAGTTCGTAGACGGCGCCGACGAAGCGGCCGGCGATCCGTTCCACGCGGGTGAGGACCTGGGGGGTGCTGTTGGAGTAGTCGTCGACCACGATCACCTCGTAGCCGTGGTCGAGCAGATCGACGCAGGCGTGGCTGCCGATGAAGCCGGCGCCGCCAGTGACGAGGACCGTCGAGGGGGTGCTCGCGGTCCGGGCCCCGCCGTACGACGTCCTGGCGTCCACGGTGCTCACCGGCCCCGCGAGGCCGCCCCGCGGTACAGCCGTCCCCGGACTGCCCACGAGGCGACCGCGGCGGGCTCCGAGGGGCCGCCGGCCGCGGCGGACGCGAACGGCAGAGCAGGGATCGCGAGGCCGGGTCCGGTCCGGCGGTCCCTCGGAGCGGGGAGGCGGCGGGCGCCGGGGGCGACGCGCGTGCGCGGGGCCGCCCGGTGCCCGCCCGGCGGCGCGGGCCCGGCCCCGACCGGCTCCCTCGGGACCGGCGCCCGGCTGCCGCGTGGCTCGGTGTGCGTCATGGGGACGCTCCTGCGGTTGGCGCTGTACGCTGATGCAGTACGTTTACGTCGTATATATACGACTTTGCGCGCCTCGTCGGCCTACGTCAAGGCGGGGGCGGCCGGACCGGAGCCCGGCTCCGTCGGCTCGTCAGCCCTGTGCGTCCTGCCGCCCGTAGAAGCGGTGGACCAGGGCCCGCACCTCCGGTACGAGTTCGGGTACCGGGCCTTCCACGGTCACGTCCGGGGCGATCTCCCGTACCGGCAGCGTGCGGACCGGAGGCAGGGGTGCGCCCAGGTCGCCGAACCAGGTGCCGAGCTGCTGCGAGGAGGCCACGTACACGATCCGGCCCAGGCCCACCCAGGCGTGGGCGGCCGCGCACATCGGGCAGTGCTCGCCGGAGGTGTACACGGTCGCGCCGGCCCGCTCCTCGGGGGGCAGGTGCGCCGCCGCCCAGCGGGCCAGCTCGAACTCGGGGTGCCGGGTGCGATCGCCGCCGGCCACCCGGTTGCGGTCCTCGGCGCGCACCTTGCCGTCCACGTCCACCAGCACCGAACCGAACGGCTCGTCCCCGGCCTGAACGGCCTCCGCCGCCAGCTCCACGCACCGGCGCAGATACGCCAGTTCGGCATCGCTCACCATGACCCGGACCCTCCTCGCGGCACGATCGTCCGCACCCACCCTACGGCGTGCCGGAGTTGGCCGACGGCCGCGAGGGCGGGTGCGGTTCCTGTGCGCGGGCGGGCGTCAGCGGCGGGCCCGCGCCCGGTCCAGGGCCAGGACGCCGAATGCGGCGAGGGCGATCTGGATCAGCCACTCGACCCAGTCGACGCCGTCCGTGTCGGCCACGCCGAGACCGTGCGCTATCGCGCTGCCGAGCAGGGCGGCGACGATACCGACGGCGATGGTCCACAGGACGCCGATGCGCTGGCGTCCGGGGACGACGAGCCGTCCGAGGACGCCGATCACGATGCCGATGACGATGGCGCTGATGATGCCGGAGATCTCCATCTCTGCCCCTTACATGTCAGAAACCCGCTGCTCGGGTCCCCCGCGGCGGGGGATGCAGTCCTCCGGTCCCGTGTGACGCGTGCCGAGGGCCGGTCCGCCGAGGGCGGACCGACCCCTCGTCGCGGCCGGCGCCTACGGCTTCGGCACGCTCTTCGCCGCCGTACCGGCGCACATCAACCCGAGGATCACGGCCAGGGCGCCGACGATGACGTTGTTCCAGATCACGCCCGCGTCGGGGCTGTCGCCGACGATCCACGGCGAGACGATCATCCACACGCCCAGCGCGCACATGGCCCAGCTCAGGCCGTACATGCGCTCCGGGGCCCGGGTGAAGCCCAGGGCCAGCAGGGCGATGGCGATGCCCATGATCAGGTTGTGCGGCACGAGGTCGGGCTGGCTGGTGGTGTAGTGGACTGTCCACGGGGATACGGCGCAGTACAGACCGAGCAGGAACACCGGTCCGTCCACGAGCGCCACATCACGGCCGCCGAGCATGCGGGCGTAGCGTTCCCGCATTTCCGGGGCGTCGGGGTGACTGGTGATGTCACCTCTGGGGTGCGAGACGTTGGCCATGACTCGTCTCCTTTGACTCGCAGGGCCTGACCGCGTCTGGTGCGGTGACGGGTGACCGCCGCCGCGTATCTGCATTTTGCGCTTATTTTCCCTTTATGTGTAGAGCTGGGGTGGATCGGTGTACGGGCCCTCAGTCGCGCCCGCGCGCCCGCCTGAACCGGGCGAGCCCCTCCGCCAGGTCGATGATCGGGTCCGGGTAGCCGACCGCGGCCCGCTCCGGTCCCGGCAGTCGCCACGGCTCGTGCACGGCGGGTCCCTCGATGCGGGCCAACTCGGGCACCCAGCGCCGCACATAGGACCCGTCGGGGTCGAACCGCCGTGCCTGGACAAGGGGGTTGAGGACCCGGTGGGGCCGGGTGTCCGTGCCGGTGCCCGCGGCCCACTGCCAGTTCAGCTGGTTGGCGGCGACGTCCCCGTCGACCAGCAGGTCCAGGAAGTGCCGGGCGCCCACCCGCCAGTCGACGTACAGGGTCTTGGTGAGGAAGCTCGCGGTCAGCAGCCGGCCGCGGTTGTGCATCCAGCCCTCGTGGCGCAGTTGGCGCATCGCCGCGTCGATGACCGGGTATCCGGTACGGCCCTCCCGCCAGGCGGCGATGTCGTCACCGGCCTCGCTCCCGGTGCGCCAACCGTCGTGCCGGGTGCGGTAGTCGGCGCGCGCGGCGGCGGGGCGGGCGGCGAGGACCTGGCGGTGGAAGTCGCGCCAGGCGAGCTGCCGTACGAAGGCGTCCGCGCCCGCTCCGCCCGCCGCGCGCGCCCGGTGCACGAGTTCCACGGCGGACAGCGTCCCGAAGTGCAGATGCGGGGAGAGGCGCGAGGTGGCGTCCCCGGCCAGGTCGTCGTGCCGCTCCTCGTACGCGCCGAGGCCGGTGCGCAGCCACGCGGTGAGCCGTCTCCTGCCCTCGGACTCGCCGCCCGGCGCCAGCCCCGGCGACAGGCCGGGCACGTCCTCGCGGGCGGGCATCCGCTCCGAGGCCACCTGGTCGGGCACCCGCACGGCGCGGGGCGCGCCGAGCGGAGCGCGCGGCGGCTGCTCGCTCCAGCGGCGGAAGTACGGGGTGAAGACGGCGAAGTGATCGGAGGCGGCCGGCGTCACCGCGCCGGGCGGCACCGCCCCGGTCACCGTCTCGTGCACCCGCAGCCGTACGCCCCGCGCCTCCAGCGCCCGCCGCAGCCGCTCCTCCCGGCGCTGGGCGAACCCGCTGACGTCGGCCGCCAGATGGACCTCGTCGGCCCCGGCCTCGGCGGCCACCCGGCACACCTGCGCGACCAGGTCCCCGGACCGCACGACCAGCCGGCCGCCCCGCGCCCGCAGGCTCGCGTCCAGGTCGCGCAGACAGTCGGCGAGGAAACCCAGCCGGTTCGGCACCGCGAAACCGGCCGCGGCCACGGCCGGGTCCCGCACGAACAACGGCACCACGGCACGGGCATCGCGCAGGGCCGCCCGCAGCGGCGGGTGGTCGTGCACCCGCAGGTCGGCGGTGAACAGGACGACGGAGGTGTTCATGGGGCGGAACTCCGTAGGGAGGCGGGACGGGCCGTGGAGGGACGGTCGGACTGGGCGGGGGCGGGGTGGGGCGGGCCGATGGTGGGACGGTCGGACTGGGAGGGGGCGGGGTGATGGTGGGGCGGTCGGACTGGGCGGGGGCGGGGTGATGCGGGCCGATGGTGGGGCGGTCGGACTGGGCGGGGGCGGGGTGATGGCGGGGCGGTCGGACTGGGCGGGGGCGGGGTGATGCGGGCCGATGGTGGGACGGTCGGACTGGGCGGGGGCGGGGTGATGGCGGGGCGGTCGGACTGGGAGGGGGCGGGGTGGTGGCGGGACGGTCGGACTGGGCGGGGGCGGGGCGATGGAGGGACGGTCGGACTGGGCGGGGCCATGGGGGGACGGTCGGGGTGGCGCAGGGCGAGAGGTTCGTGCCCGTCCCTCCCTCCGGCGGTATCGGCCGCCGGCCCCCCGTCCCCGAGCGCTCGGCGGGAAAATTCCCCGGATCCGGTCGTGCGGGGTGTCGATATTCGGGCGTGCCGTTCGTGTAGGAGGTGAGAACACGCCACCACGCCCGAGGAGACGGCGATGAAGTACTACCTGCTCAACGTGATGCAGCCGGTCGGCGACCCGCCCGCGCCCGAGGTCCTCGCCGAGATCGGCGAGCGGCTCGACGCCCTCAACCGGGACCTGCGCGAGGCGGGCGCCTGGGTCTTCGCCGGCGGCCTGCACGGACCGGAGTCCTCGACGGTGCTGCGCCCCCGCGACGGCGATGTGCTGGTCACCGACGGGCCCTATGCCGAGGGCAAGGAGATGCTCGGCGGGATCAGCCTGATCAAGGCACCCGACCTGGACGCGGCCCTGGAGTGGGGCCGCAGGCTGGCGCTCGCCACCACCCTGCCGATCGAGGTGCGCCCCTTCCTGGGGGAGGCCGAGGACCGATGACCGCCGACGTCGAGGCGGTGTTCCGCGCGGAGTACGGCCGCGCGGTCGCCGTCCTGGTCCGCCTCCTCGGGGACATCGACCTCGCAGAGGAGGCGGTCCAGGACGCCTTCACCGTCGCCGTGGGCCGCTGGCCCCAGAACGGGGTGCCGCCCAGCCCCGCCGGATGGATCATCACCACCGCCCGCAACCGTGCCGTCGACCGGCTGCGCCGCGAGGCCGGGCGGGAGGAGCGCCATCGCCAGGCGGCCCTGCTGCACGCCGGCGGCCCACCGCCCGAGGAGGGGCCCGTGCACGACGACCGGCTCCGGCTCCTGTTCACCTGCTGCCATCCCGCTCTCGCCGCTCCCGCCCGAGTGGCCCTCACCCTGCGGCTGCTGGGCGGCCTCACCACCGCCGAGATCGCCCGCGCCTTCCTGGTGCCCGAGCCGACGATGGCGCAGCGGCTGGTGCGGGCCAAGGCGAAGATCCGCAACGCCGGCATCCCGTACCGGGTGCCGCGCGAGGCGGACCTGCCGGACCGCCTCGACGCCGTACTGGCCGTCGTGTACCTGATCTACAACCAGGGTTACGACGGCGACCCCGGCCTGCGCGCGGAGGCCGTGCGCCTCGGCCGGCTGCTGACCGAGCTGATGCCGGACGAGCCGGAGGCGGCCGGCCTGCTCGCCCTGATGCTGCTGTCGGAGTCGCGCGCCGCCGCCCGGCAGGGCGCCGACGGTGCGCTCGTCCCCCTTCCCGAGCAGGACCGGACCCGCTGGGACCCCGAGCTGATCGCCGAGGGGCAGCGACTGGTCCGCGCCTGTCTGCGGCGCGACGCACCCGGGCCGTACCAGATCCAGGCCGCGATCCAGGCCGTGCACAGCGACGCCCCGAGCGCCCGCGACACCGACTGGGGTCAGATCCTGCGCCTGTACGACCAGCTCATGGCCGTCGCGCCCAGCCCCGTCGTCGCCCTGAACCGGGCGGTGGCGGTGGCCGAGACCGACGGTCCGCGGCAGGCGCTCGCCCTCGTGGACGCCCTCGGCCTGGACTCCTACCACGTCTTCCACGCCGTCCGCGCGGACCTCCTGCGCCGCCTGGGCCGCACTGGGGAGGCGGCACGGGCCTACGAGCGGGCTGTCGCGCTGACCCGGAGCACGGCCCAACGGGCCTTCCTGGAAGAGCGGTTGCGCGCGCTCGTGGACTGAGTGACGCACGCCTCATCGGCGAGGCGGAATGTATTTCTCGACATGAAAGGTTGGCCTATACATCGATCCTCGCGTCGATCCGACAGCACTCCGCACCCACCCAGTGAGGCACCGTGACCAGCACCGAACAGCCCGCCGACGTCGTCGCCCGCCTGCGCGCCACGTTCCGCACCGGCCGCACCAAGCCCGTCGCCTGGCGCACCACGCAGCTGAACCGCCTGCGCGCGATGCTCACCGACCAGGGCGACGAACTGGCCGAAGCCCTCCACGCCGACCTGGGCAAGAGCCGCACCGAGGCGTTCCGCACCGAGATCGACTTCACCGTCCGCGAGATCGACCACACCCTGGCCCACCTCGACGACTGGCTGCGCCCCGAGCCCGCCCCGGTCCCCGCGCACCTCGGCGCCGACGCCACCGCCTGGACGCAGTACGACCCCCTCGGCGTCGTCCTCGTCATCGCCCCCTGGAACTACCCGGCCCAACTGCTGCTCGCGCCCGTCGTCGGCGCGCTGGCCGCGGGCAACGCGGTCGTCGCCAAGCCCAGCGAGCTGGCCCCCGCCACCTCCGCCGTCCTGGCCCGACTGATCCCGGCCTACCTCGACACCGAGGCCGTCGCCGTCGTCGAGGGCGGCGTCCCGGAGACGACCGCCCTGCTGGCCGAACGGTTCGACCACATCTTCTACACCGGCAACGGCACCGTAGGCCGCATCGTGATGCGTGCCGCGGCCGAGCACCTGACCCCGGTCACCCTCGAACTGGGCGGAAAGTCACCGGCGTTCGTCGACCGCGGCACCGACCTCGACGTGGTCGCCGACCGGCTGGCGCGCGGCAAGTTCCTCAACGCCGGACAGACCTGCGTCGCCCCCGACTACGTCCTCACCGACCCGGAGACGGCCGCCGCCCTGGAGCCCGCCCTCGCCCGCGCGGTCCAGGCGCTCTACGGCCCCGACCCGCGGACCTGCGGCGAGTACGGCCGCATCGTCGACGAGCGGCACTTCGACCGCCTCACCGCACTGCTCGACTCGGGCCGGACCGTCGTCGGCGGCGACAGCGACCGCGCCGAGAAGTACCTCGGGCCCACCGTCCTCGCCGACGTCGACCCCGCCTCGCCGGTGATGCGGGAGGAGATCTTCGGCCCCGTCCTGCCGATCGTCACCGTCGCCGGCCTGGACGAGGCGATCGACTTCGTCAACGACCGCGACAAGCCCCTCGCCCTGTACGTCTTCTCCACGTCGCCGCAGACCCGGTCCCGCATCGCCGCCGAGACCTCCTCCGGCGGCCTCGGGTACGGCCTGCCCCTGGCCCATCTCACCGTCTCCGACCTGCCGTTCGGCGGCGTGGGCGAGAGCGGCATGGGCCGCTACCACGGGCGGTACTCCCTGGAGACCTTCAGCCACCGCAAGGCGGTGCTGGACAAGCCGCTCGGCTGAACCGGCGCCCGCACCCCGTGGGAGACTCCGTCGATGGACCCGAAGACGATCACCGCAGCGGCCGCGGGCACCTGGACCCTCGGCGACCGTACCGTCCACCGCATCGGCTTCGGCGCGATGCGGCTGACGGGCAGCGCCGCCTTCCACCACGGCACGCCCAGCGACCGCGACCGCGCGATCACCGTGCTGCGCAAGGCCGTCGAGCTCGGCGTGAACCACATCGACACGGCGGCCTTCTACTTCTCCCGGCTGCGCTCGGCCAACGAGCTGATCAACAGCGCGCTCTCGCCGTACCCGGACGACCTCCTGATCGCCACCAAGGTCGGGCCCTTCCGGGACTGGTCGGGGGAGTGGGGCACCTCGGCCCGTCCCGAGGACCTGCGCGGACACGTCGAGGAGAACCTGCGCCAGCTCGGCCGGGACCATCTGGACCTGGTCTATCTGCGCCGGATGCGGCAGGAGTCGGTGGCCGATCACTTCGGCGCACTGGCCGAGTTGCGCACCGCCGGGCTGATCCGCCACCTCGGCCTGTCCGACGTCGAACCCCGGCACCTGGCCGAGGCACGGGCGATCGCTCCGGTGGTGAGCGTGCAGAACCGGTACGCGCTCGACCACCGCGACCCGCGCACCGACGAGTTGCTGCGGATCTGCGGCGAACAGGGCATCGCCTTCGTGCCGTTCTACGCCATCGCGGGCGACGCCGGCCCCCAGGGCGCGACCACCGCCCACGACACGGCCGTTCGCGAGATCGCCGCCGCCCACGGGGCGAGCCCGGCCCAGATCCGGCTGGCCTGGACCCTCGGCCGGGGCCCGCACGTGCTCGCCATCCCCGGCACCGGCGACCCGGACCACCTGGCCGAGAACGTGGCGGCCGGCGCGCTGCACCTCACGGCGCAGGAGGTGCAGCGGCTGGACTCCCCGCGTGGCGCTCAGCCCGCGGAACCGGTCACCGGGTAGTGGTCGGAGAGGTTGGTGTACGTGTAGGACGTACCCCAGCTGGAGACCGTCCAGGGAGCGCTCTGCTCCTTGACGACGTCGTTCTTCCAGACCGCCGGACGGGCGTGGCCCGCGCGGTGCAGGACGTGGTCCAGGTCCTCGCGCGGGTCGTCCGGGTAGCGGTCGCGGGCGATGGAGTTCTCCTGGGTGTCGAAGGAGTACGGGTGGCCGGTGCGCGCGTCGGTGCCCACCAGGCCGCCGTCGGCGAGCATGGAGGCGTACTCCGCCGTGCGCGAGTCGACGTTGAAGTCGCCCGCCACCAGCACCTGTTCGCCCGCCGGGATGTTCTTCGCGTCCAGGAACGCGTCGATCGCCCTGAACTGCCGGCTGCGCATCGCGGCCGCCTCGCCCGGATCGCAGCCCGGATCGGTGGACTGCGCGTGCGTGCCGAGGACGTGCACCCGGCTGCCGTTCACGTCCAGGACGACGTAGGCGAAGCCCTTGTTGGACCACCAGTCGGCTCCACAGGCGTCCTTGAAGACGTACTGCTCCTTGCGCAGGATGGGCCACTTGCTGGCTATGACGACGCCGCCGTCCTCCGGTGTGGTCGACGAGTAGGCCCCGCCGGTCGCGTCCCAGCCGTCCTTGCTGCGGCCGACCACCGGCGTCTGGTACGGGTAGCGGTCCGCGACGGCCCGCTTCAGGGCGTCCGAGGAGGAGTTGTCGAACATCTCCTGGAGCACCAGGACGTCGTTGCCGCTGACGAAGGGCGCCTTGGCGATCTCCGCGGCCCGGTGGTCCTGGCCCCAGTTGGGGTACAGGCTCTTGCTGAAGAGGAAGACGTTGTACGTCAGGACCCTCAGCGGCGGCGTCTGCTGCGCGGCGGCCGACGCGGTGGGCGTCGTCCCCGCGAGAGAGGCGGCGGCGAGGGCGAGCGCGAGCACGGCTGCGCCACGGGTACGGCGCAGTGCGGAGTGCGGCACTGGATCTCCCTGTGGTGTAAGGGGGTTGAGTGGCGCCGACATCAAACCACCAGGGATTACTCCCAGGTAACTACCGTGCGGTAAAAGGATGGCGCCCAGACGTACACCGCGCGTTCATCCGAGCCAGACCCCGTCCCGCATGAGGTGCCGCCCCGGCAGCTCGCGCACCCCGTGCCAGGACTGCACCGCGACCGGCCGCACCCGGAAGAAGGCATACGCGGCACGCTCCCCGCGCGGATCCCAGCCGTGCTTCGCGGCGAACGCCTCCGCCGCGGCCGCGGGCACGTCCGCCGCTCCGTAGATCCTCACCGAGCCGTCGATCAGCACGACGTCCTGCGTGTCGGCGAGGGCCAGCCGGGTCCGGCCGCCCGCCTCCAGATTGCGTCCCGTCGGATTGCCGGGGCGGGTGGCGAGCCACACGTCGGTGCCGTCCCAGGCGAACCACAGCGGCACCAGGCACGGCACCCCGTCGGCGCCGGCCGAGGCCACCCAGACGTCGGTCTCCCGTTCCAGCCGGTGAAGGACGTCCTGCCTGCGGGCCGCGATGTCACGCGGAGCGTCGGTGATCTTCATGCCGGCGACGCTAGCCCCCTGCCCGCCCCAGCGCCTCGGGCGTCGGAACCAGGACGGCCGACCTGGCGCCTCGGCCCTGCGCCCGAGGCCGCCGGACCCCGGACCTCGGCCCTCCGCCCCAGGCTGCCCGACCCCGGACCTCGGCCCTCCGCCCCAGGCCGCCCGACCCCGGACCTCGGCCCTCCGCCCCAGGCCGCCCGACCCCGGACCTCGGCCCTCCGCCCCATGCTGCCCGACCCCGGCCCTCGGGCCTCCGACCTAGGTCCCGCCCGCCGAGCCGCTTCCCCAGGGGCGCCCCCGGCCCTGCGACGCCCGGACACGCTCCCGCAGGGGTCACGCGGCGCACCGGTTCGAACGCCCGAGGGACACCAGTACGCGGGCGTCCGCCCGGCAGTCGAACGCCCGAGGGGCACCAGTACGCGGACGTCCGCCCGGCAGTCGAACGCCCAAGGGCCACCCGTACGCGGGCGTCCGCCCGGCACGCGCCGAGCCCGCCGCGGACGCCGCGCGGCCCACCGCCTCCGGGGGCGGGTGACGCGACCCCGCCCTGCCCCTCGGTCCGCCGACCTGCGCCTGGGTCCGACCGGGGCGCCTCGGGAGCCCGCGACCCAGGTGCCCCGGCAGGACGGCCGGGATCTCCGGTCACCGACGCAGGGGCCCCTCCCGCGAGCTCCGTCACAGCCCCCGCACGAAGGGACTGGCGTCCGTTACGTTTTACGTATAACCTCATCCGTCAACCAGCCACCGGCCCCACCCCGAAAGGCTCCGATGAAGCGCCTCGCCCTGGTCACCCTCGTCGTCGACGACTACGACGAGGCCGTCCGCTTCTACACCGAGGCCCTCGGATTCCGGCTCGTGGAGGACGCCCCCCGAGGGGACGGCTCCCGCTGGGTCGTCGTCGAGCCCGGCGTCGGCGCCTCCGGCACGGGGCTGCTGCTGGCCCGAGCCAAGGGGGAGGAGCAGAGCGCCCGCGTCGGCGACCAGACCGGCGGCCGTGTCGGGTTCTTCCTGCACACCGACGACTTCGCCGGTGACCACGCCCGGATGCTCGCGGCCGGCGTGACCTTCCTGGAGGAGCCCCGCCACGAGCCCTACGGCACGGTGGCCGTCTTCCAGGACCTGTACGGCAACCGCTGGGACCTGCTCCAGCCCGCCGGCGACTGACCTACCTCCGTACCCCCGCACCACCCGCATGATCGAGGAAGCCCCAGCCATGAACGCTACGCGCGTAGACGCCGATGTGATCCGCCGCCTCCCCAAGGCCGTCCTGCACGACCACCTCGACGGCGGCCTGCGCCCCGCCACCGTCGTCGAGCTCGCCGCCGAGGTCGGCCACACCCTGCCGACCACCGACCCCGACGAGCTGGCCGCCTGGTACTTCGAGGCCGCCAACTCCGGGGACCTGGTCCGCTACATCGCCACCTTCGAGCACACCCTCGCCGTGATGCAGACCCGCGAGGGCCTGCTGCGCACCGCCGAGGAGTACGTCCTGGACCTGGCCGCGGACGGCGTCGTCTACGGCGAGGTGCGCTACGCCCCCGAGCTGAACACCAAGGGCGGGCTGACCCTCGCCGAGGTCGTCGAGACCGTCCAGGAGGGTCTGGCGGCCGGCATGGCGAAGGCCGCGGCCGCCGGGACGCCGGTGCGGGTGGGCACCCTGCTGTGCGGCATGCGGATGTTCGACCGGGTGCGCGAGGCCGCCGACCTGGCCGTCGCCTTCCGGGACGCGGGCGTCGTCGGCTTCGACATCGCCGGTGCCGAGGCGGGCTTCCCGGCCGCCGACCACCTGGCCGCCTTCGAGCACCTGCGCCGCGAGAACGTGCCGTTCACCATCCACGCCGGCGAGGCCGACGGCCTGTCCAGCATCCACCAGGCCGTGCAGATCTGCGGCGCCCAGCGCCTCGGCCACGGCGTGCGCATCACCGACGACATCGTCGACGGCAAGCTCGGCCGCCTCGCCGGCTGGGTCCGCGACCGCCGTATCGCGCTGGAGATGTGCCCCACCTCCAACCTCCAGACCGGCGCCGCCACCTCCATCGCCGAGCACCCCATCACCGCCCTGAAGGACCTCGGCTTCCGCGTCACCCTGAACACCGACAACCGTCTGGTGTCCGGCACGACCATGACCCGCGAGATGTCCCTGCTGGTCGAGCAGGCGGGCTGGGGCCTGGAGGACCTGCGCACGGTCACCGTGAACGCGCTCAAGAGCGCCTTCATCCCGTTCGACGAGCGCAAGGCCCTCATCGAGGACGTCGTCCTGCCGGGCTACGCCCTCTGAGACAGCGGCTCTAGAGGAGCCCTCGTACGTAGGCGGCCTGTCCGACGTGCTGAAGGTCGTCGGACAGGACGCTCACCAGCCGTACGCCCAGGGTGACCGGCGGATCCCAGTTCTCGTCCACGATCCGCTCCAGGTCTTTGGCGGCCAGCGAGCGCAGACACTCCAGCGTCTGCGTGTGCACGGCGTCGTAGTACCCGGTCAGCAGCTCCGCCGACGCCACCCGCACCTTGGCGACCTCGGCGGAGCTGTGGCCGTACCCGGTGTCGTGGGCCGGCAGCCCGAGGGCGAACTTCTTGCTCCAGTCCTGGGCCAGCCACACCTGGTCCCGGCCGAAGGCGTCCGCCATGTGGTCGTCCTGCACCCGGGTGAGATGCCAGACCAGCCAGGCGATGGAGTTGGCGTCGGCCGACGGGCGGGCGTTGAGCTCGTCGGCGCCGAGGCCGTCCACGGCGGCGTGGACCTCTTCCTGGATGCGGCCGTATCCGTCGATGAGGATGTCCTTGGCATGCATGGGTCCACCATGGCGCATCAATCGACGTCGTGCGCCCCAGCTTCCAGCAGCTCCATCAGCGCTCGGGCCGCCGGACTGGTGGCCTGCGGCGGCGGCAGCAGGGCGACGGTCTCGTAGACCAGCTCCTCGGTGTCCTTCAGCGGTACGGCGGTCAGGGACTCGCGCTTGTGCCGGAAGTGCCGGGGCACCGCGGCGACCCCGAGGTTCTCGTCCACCAGGTCCAGCAGGCTGTGCACGTCGTTCACCTCCAGGGCGACCGTGCGGCGCACGCCCGCCGCGGCGAAGGCGGCGTCCGTGGCCCGGCGCGGGCCCCAGTCCGGGTGGAAGTCGACGAACACCTCCCCGGCGAGGTCGTGCGGTGACAGCTCCGCACCGGCCGTGGCCAGCGGGTGCTCCGGATGGCACAGCAGGGTCATCGGCTCGCCCGCCAGCGACACCGGGCGCAGCTGGTCGCAGTCGGCGCCCGTGCGGTACGCGAAGGCCAGGTCCAGCCGCCCGGCGGCGACCTCCTCGGCCAGCGTCAGGGAACCGGACTGGCGCAGCCGGATCTCCACGTCCGGGTGCCGCCCACGGAACGCGGCCAGCAGCCGTGCCGCGTGCACCCCGGCGATGCACTGCTCGGTCCCCAGCGCCAGGGTGCCGCGCAGCACGCCCTGCACGGCCGCCACCGCCTCGTGCGCGGCCCGCACCTGCGCCAGGATCCGCTGTGCCTCGCCCAGCAGCGCCCGCCCGGCCTCCGTCAGCGTCACCCGCCGGGTGGTCCGTACGAACAGCGGGGCCCGCAGCTCCCGCTCCAGGGCCCGGATGGAGGCGGACAGGCCGGACTGGGACACCATGAGCCGTTCGGCGGCCCGGGTGAAATGCTGGTCCTCGGCGACCGCGACGAAATGCTGGAGATGGCGCAGTTCCATGATTGAGCAGCTTATCCGCTCAATCCCATCGGATTCTTCTGTTGGACGCATGCCCGCAGGTCAGGGAAGAGTGGGTACGGTCCGAGCACGGCTTTCCACCCCTCATGTCATGGAGTCGCGTTGTACACCGCACACCCCGACCGTTACGCCGACATGCCCTACCGGCGCACCGGACGCAGCGGCCTGAAGCTGCCCGCGCTGTCGCTGGGCCTGTGGCACAACTTCGGACCGGACCGACCCGTCGAGACCCAGCGCGCCATCCTGCGCCGCGCCTTCGACCTCGGCGTCACCCACTTCGACCTGGCCAACAACTACGGCCCGCCGCCCGGCGCCGCCGAGTCCGCGCTCGGCGAGTTCCTGAAGGCGGACTTCGCGCCCTACCGCGACGAGCTGGTCATCTCCACCAAGGCCGGCTATCTGATGTGGCCCGGCCCCTACGGGGAGTGGGGCTCGCGCAAGTACCTGCTGTCCTCGCTGGACCAGAGCCTGAAGCGGCTCGGCCTGGACTACGTCGACGTCTTCTACTCGCACCGCTTCGACCCGGAGACTCCGCTGGAGGAGACGATGGGCGCCCTGCACTCGGCGGTCCAGCAGGGCAAGGCGCTCTACGTCGGCGTCTCCAACTACTCCGCCGAACAGACGCGCGAGGCCGCCCGGATCCTGGCCGAGCTGGGCACCCCGCTGCTGATCCACCAGCCGCGCTACTCCATGCTGGACCGGCGTCCGGAGGAGGAGGGCCTGCTGGACGCGCTCGACGAGCTCCAGGTCGGCTCCATCGCCTACTCCCCGCTGGAGCAGGGCCTGCTCACCGGCCGCTATCTGGACGGGATCCCCGAGGACTCGCGGGCCGCCAGCGACAGCCCCTTCCTGAAGCGGGAGGAGGTCACCGAGGACCTGGTGGCGCGGCTGCGGGAGCTGAACGACATCGCCAAGACCCGCGGCCAGACCCTGGCCCAGCTCGCGCTCGCCTGGGTGCTGCGCGGCGGCCGGGTGACCTCCGCGCTGGTCGGGGCGAGCAGCGCCCGGCAGATCGAGGACAGCGTGGCCGCCGTCGGCAACCTCGACTTCGACGCCGAGGAGCTCGCCCGGATCGACGCCGTGGTCAGCCCGTGAGCCGTTCCAGCAGCTGAACGGTGACGGTGTCGCCCGCCTGCTTCCCGATGGCCTTGCGCGTCTCGGCGTTCACGGGAAGTTTGTGGGTGCCGTCGCCGAGCGCCATGAAAGAGCTCCGGAAGGGGTGTCCGTCGACCGTCCCGCGGACCTTGACCAGTCCGCGGGTTTCGAAGAAGGCGACGGACTCCGGCCAGACGACATAGGTCCAGCCGCCTTTCTCGGGGCTCTTGCGCAGCTCCGCGGTGAATTCCGCGATCACTTCCGGTGCCGATTCCATGGTGTCCTCCGCCGGCGGTGGTCCGGGAACGTCCGGTGACGTCACTCGGAGAAGAGACCGTCGCGGGCGGAGGAACTCATCGGACATCGTGATTCCGGGGTTTCAGATCCCGTCGGGAACCCGGTCCAGGAATCCGTGGACCGCCTTGATCCGCCCGTCGGCGTCGAGGTTGATCACATCGAAGCCCGCGACGGGCGCCGAGCCGTCCGACCCGCTGACCAGCTCCCACGAGAACCTGGCGGTGTCGTGATGCCCGTCGACCTCCCCGACGAGCCGGAAGGCGAAGCCCGGGAAACGCTCGTGCGCCGCGCCGATCACGGCCGCTATCCCGTCGTGGCCGCGCACGTCCGCGAGCGGGTCGGTGTAGCTGCCGTCCTCGGTCCACGCGGCGGCGACGGCCTTGGCCAGAGCATCGCCGTCGGTGGCATTCCAGGCGGCGAAGTAGCGGGTGACGGCGTCGGTGTGGCGGCCGGAGTTCTGCGACATGGGAAATTCCTCCGCTGAGGTTGTCATGGCTGGTCAGGACCCGGATTCCGGTGACCGGTGCTCCGTGATGAACAGCCTGCCCGCACCGCCTCGGACGGTCGATTACCCCTGGGGTAATGCGGCGTTCCCGCACCCCGTCGCCTTTCGGCCAAGCGGCACCGTGAATATGCCAAGAGACTGGCTGGAAAGACGTGGTGACAGTGGTTCAAGAGTGAAGATACTCGACGTCAGAGGGCAGTTCACCGCCCTGAGCCGCACGAGAGCGAGGCCCGACGGCAAGCGATCGACGCTTACGGGGGAGTGGATCGTGCACGACGAATTCCTGTGCCATGTCACCGCGTACGGCACCTGCGACGGCCGGCGCATCGGGGTCCCGCTCGGCACCTACCGGGCGCCCACCCTGGCACTGGCCCTGTGGTGGCTGCGCGACCGGGCCTCCTGGATCGCCGAGCGGCTGGACCCCGACCCCGAGGCCGAGCACTTCCCGTCCAGCGCGCTGGTCCCGGTGGCGGACACGGTGCCGGACGTCCCCGGCCTGCTGCGCTCCTGGTGTGCCGACCCCGACCAGCAGGAGCTGTGCGCCGACGAGTTGGCCGCCGGGCGGCTGGTGCGCATCGCCGCCAACGACGACACCACCGAGTACGAGCTGCTGGCCGAGTCCGTCGACGCCCTGCGCATGCAGCGCACCGGCCCGCTGCTGGCCGCGCCCGTCGCCTGAGGCTGTCCCGAGGGCGGGATCGGCGGCGGTGATCATGCTGTCGCCCGATCGGGCGCATATCGGGGCGTATCGGTAGAATTCTGGCATGACGGAGCGGTCGTTCGCGTCGACGGCGCCGGAACTCGTGCTGGAGACCGACTGGGGCTCCACGGTGATGAGTCCGGGCCGTGACTACCACGTGGGCCGTGACCCGCTGTGCGACATCGTCATCGACGACGCCCGTGTCTCCTGGCACCACGCGGTGCTTCACCCGGCCGGCGACCACTGGACGATCGAGGACGAGCACAGCACGAACGGCACCTGGGCCGACGGCCGGCGCATCCAGGAGTGGGACGTCGCCCCCGGCACCGAGATCCGCTTCGGCAGCCCCTCCGACGGCCCCCGCGCCGTCGTCGTCGGCCGCACCCCGCCCGCCCCCGAACGCCCCTCCACCATCGCCGCGGTCGCCGCCCCCGCCGCCACCGGCACCTTCCGGCAGCCCACCAGCGTCCGCCCGCTGCCCACCCGCACCGTGCGCATCGGCCGCGCCGACGACAACGACCTCGTCCTCGACGACCTGGTCGTCTCCCGCCACCACGCCGAACTGCGCGCCCTGCCCGACGGCGGCTACGAGATCGCCGACGCCGGCAGCCACAACGGCACCTACCTCAACGGCCGGCCCGTCACCACCGCCCCCGTCGGCCCCGGCGACGTCATCGGCATCGGACACTCCGCGTTCTGCCTGGTCGGCGACGAGCTCCAGGAGTACGTCGACACCGGCGAGGTCTCCCTCGACGTCCAGGACCTCACCGTCGCCGTGGACCGCGGCCGCAAGACCCTCCTGGACCACGTGTCCTTCCCGGTGGGGGAGAAGTGCCTGCTGGCCGTGGTCGGCCCGAGCGGCGCCGGGAAGTCGACCCTGCTCCACGCCCTCACCGGCCAGCGCCCCGCCGACCACGGCACCGTCCTCTACGACGGCCGCGACCTCTACCGCGACTACGCCGAGCTGCGCCAGCGCATCGGACTGGTCCCGCAGGACGACATCCTGCACCCCCAGCTCACCGTCCGCGACGCCCTCGGCTACGCCGCCGAGCTGCGCTTCCCGCAGGACACCGCCAGGTCCGAGCGCCGGGCCCGGGTGGGCGAGGTGATCCGCGAACTCGGCCTGGAGCAGCGCGCCACCCAGCCCGTGCACAGCCTCTCCGGCGGCCAGCGCAAGCGGGTCAGCGTCGCTCTGGAGCTGCTGACCAAGCCGTCGCTGCTCTTCCTCGACGAGCCGACCTCCGGACTCGACCCCGGCATGGACCGCTCCGTGATGCACATGCTGCGCGGCCTCGCCGACGACGGCCGGACCGTCATCGTCGTCACCCACAGCGTCCTCAGCCTCGACGTCTGCGACCGCCTGCTGGTGCTCGCCCCCGGCGGCCGCGTCGCCTACTACGGTCCCCCCGAGGAGGCCCTGGCCTTCTTCGGGCACGCCGAGTGGCCCGAGGCGTTCGAGTCCTTCGAGCGCGACCAGGACCGCGACTGGGCGAGCGCCTACCTGGCCTCGTCCCAGTACCGCCGCTATGTCGCCGACGCCACCGCCCAGCCCCGCGTGCCCCGCCAGGGACCGGTCATCATCGCGCCGCCGCCCAGACCGCGCAGCTGGGGCGCCCAACTGCGCACCCTGGTACGCCGCTACGCGGCCGCGCTCGGCGCGGACCGCACCTTCCTCGCCATCATGATCGCGCTGCCGTTCGTGATGGGCGCCATGGCCCGCGCCCTCGCCGGCGGCGAACTGACCCGTGACTCCGCCATGAACGCGCTGCTCATCCTGTGCGTCGGCGGCGTCCTGACCGGCGCCGCCAACGCCGTGCGCGAACTGGTCAAGGAGCGGGTGATCTACCGGCGGGAGAGAGCCGTCGGCCTGTCCAGATCGGCGTATCTGATGTCCAAGGTGATCGTCCTCGGCACGATCACGATCCTCCAGGCCGTCGTGCTCACCCTGGTCGCGCTGCTGGGCGTCGACCTGAACGCACCCGGCGGCGAGGGCGTGCTGCTGCCACCGCTGGTCGAGATCACCGTCGCCGTCGCCCTGCTGGCGTTCACCGCGATGATGCTCGGCCTGGTGGTCTCCGCGCTGGTGCGCAAGGAGGAGGTGACGATGCCGCTGCTGGTCCTGCTCGCCATCGTCCAGGTGGTGTTCTGCGGCGCCCTGTTGAAGCTGGACGGCGTCCCCGGACTGGAGCAGCTGTCCTGGCTGGTGCCCTCCCGCTGGGCCCTGGGCGCCATGGCCGGCACCATCGGACTGGCCCGGATCGTGCCCGGCGACCTCACCTCCGACCCGCTGTTCCGCCACTCGGCCGGGGTGTGGCTGCTGAACATCGGCATGCTGCTGGTGCTGTCCGCGCTGTTCGGCTACGTCGTCTCCCGGCTGCTGCGCCGGCAGGAACCCGTCGTGATGCGGAAGTAGGCGCCGATGACGACCCCCGGTTTCCGGCCCACGCACGTCGTCCCGGGCGACGGCATGCCCGCCTGGCAGGCCCCCGACCCCGGCCGCCCCACCGTTCCCCTGGACGCCCTGCTGCCCGTCCAGCTCCTGGAGCGGCGCGGCGACTGGGGCCACGTCCTGTGCTCCAACGGCTGGTCCGCCTGGGTCGACGGCCGCCTTCTGATCGCCGTACCCCAGAACCCGCCGCTCACCGGGCCGCCCGACGCCACCGCCGACCCGCGGCCGCTGCTCGCCGTCGCCGAGCAGACCCTCGCCCGCTACCGGGCCGCCGTCGAGGAACTGGCCACCGGATCGCTGGACCGCGAGACCTTCGCCGCCCGCACCCGGGGGATGCGGCTCGGGGTCGTGGTGGACGGGGAGTCGGTGTGGCTGTACGACGGCGAGCAGGGGCGGTGGGTGTACGGCGAAGGGGTGCACCAGAGCACGTACGCCACCGACGAGGGCCCGCGGGCCGAGCCGCGGGACGTCGGCCACGCCCCCACCCAGGTCGTGACGCCCGATGGCCCGTGACACCAGCCTGTTCTCCGGGCGCCCGTCCGAGCTGATCGGCCGCACGGTCGCCGGCTACCGCATCGAGGAGGAGATCGGCCGCGGCGGCATGGCCGTCGTCTACCGGGCCCGTGACCTGCGGCTCGACCGCGCGGTCGCGCTGAAGCTGCTGGCCCCCGAACTGGCCCGCAACGACACCTTCCGCAAACGCTTCACCCATGAGTCACGGGTGGCCGCCGCCATCGACCACCCGCACATCGTGCCGGTGTTCGAGGCCGGCGAGACCGACGGAGTCCTCTACATCGCGATGCGCTTCGTCTCCGGCAGCGATCTGCGGCACCTGCTGGACCGCCAGGGCTCGCTGCAGCTGCCGACCGCCCTGCGCATCGCCTCCCAGGTGGCCTCCGCGCTCGACGCGGCCCATGAGCACGGACTGGTCCACCGGGACGTGAAGCCCGGCAACATCCTCGTCTCGCGCGGCACCGACAGCGACCACCCCGAGCACGTCTACCTCACCGACTTCGGGCTGACCAAGAAGTCCCTGTCGCTCACCGGCTTCACCACGGTCGGCCAGTTCGTCGGCACCCTGGACTACGTGGCACCCGAGCAGATCTCCGGGCGCCCCGTCGACGGCCGCTGCGACGTCTACGGCTTCGCGTGCGTGGTCTACGAGATGCTCACCGGCCGCCCGCCGTTCCGCCGTGACGACGACATGGCCCTGCTGTGGGCGCACCAGTACGACGACCCGCCCCCGCCCACCGAGATCCGCCCCGGACTGCCGCTGCCCGTGGACCCCGTCTTCGCCAAGGCCCTGGCCAAGAGCCCCGACGACCGCCACGACTCCTGCCTCGACTTCGTCGCCGCCCTGCGCGCCGCGGCCGTCGCCGCGCAGGGCGCCCATCCGCCGACGCAGGTCGTCGACCTGAAGACGGCGCCGTCGCCGGTGCGGCGGCCCGCCCAGCCCCCGCTGTGGGCGACGCCCGTCTTCCGGAGCCGGAGCCCGCGCTGAGCGGGCAACCGGAACGCCGGATCTTGCTTTCCCGGATGCCTTGACCTCAAGTTCGGTCGAGGTCCCAGAATGATCTCCATGGACACCGAGACCGCAGACATCAAGGCCATCGAAGAGGTCGTGGCCACCGTCGAGCGCACCCAGCGCGCCAAGGACCCCGAGGGCTTCCTCGCGCTCTTCCACCCCGAGGCGCTGTGGACCACCGCCCACGGCAAGGTCCTCATCGGCCTCGACGCCATCGCCGAGTTCACCCGCGCCGTCCTGCCCGCCGCGACCTGGGACGGCGAGGTCACCTACGAGGCGGTCCACATCCAGTTCCTGCGCCCCGACGTGGCGGCCGTCAAGGTCCGCCAGGCATACCACTCCGCGGACGGCGTCTCGGAGGGCGCCCCGCTGTATGTGATGACCAAGCAGGACGACGGCCGGTGGCTGCTGCACGCCTGCCAGAACACCCAGGTGAAGACCGACTAGGAGGGGCGCACGCGGCCCCCTAGCCCACCCGCCCGCGCCTGCTCACCCGGTGGGCCAGCAGAGCCCCCAGGAAGCCCATGACCAGGCCCCACAGCAGGGCGAGGCCCAGGGCGGACCACAGCTGGGGGCGCAGGAACAGCTCGCCGCCCAGGTCGCCGCCGAGGTCGCCGATGCCGAGGACCGACAGGCCGTAGTGCGCGGTGATCCGGCCGAGCAGGCAGATCACAAGGACGGTCAGCGCCAGCGCGACGGCCAGATGCACCGCGTGCTGCCAGGCGCGCACACGGGCGGGGGAGCGGGCGGCCATCACGAACGCGGCCGCCAGCAGCAGCACGGCGTCCACGACCACCAGCCACCACACCCGCCCGTCGTACTCGGCGAGCGAGGACAGGTTGAGCTCGGCGCTCTCCTTGCCGCGCAGCACCTGGTCCAGCACATGGGGCATCGGCAGCCCGAAGGGTCCGTCCACGCGGCCGTCCCAGGTGGCGCCGAGTCCGACGGTCAGACACAGCCACACCAGGTTCGGCAGACCGAGCAGGATCACGGCGAACGTCTCCGCCGGACGGCCGCGGGTCACGGCCACCACCAGGCCGATGGCGACGCCGAGCACGACGTACGCCAGCAGCAGCAGGACCATGGCGTACGCGGCCGGGCGCACCGACGTCTGGAAGCGCAGCAGCCGCCCCGGCAGCGGCGCCCGGCTGGAGACCAGCAGCGCCAGGACCAGCACCCCGGCCAGCCACAGCAGTCCGAAGAACAGCGTCGGTGCCAGAGCCGTCTCGAACCCCACCTCGGGCGAGACGCCGAACACGTCGCCGAGGTCGGCGAGCTCGCCCTCGCCGAGCCGGATCCTGAAGGTCTGCCGGGCGGCGAAGGACAGACACAGCAGCACGACGAGCCACAGCGCGGCCACCCGTGCGGCCCAGCCGCCGAGCTCGGACACCCCGGCCACCGCCCGGTTCCGCAGCGGCCGCAGGAAGCCCGCGGCGAGCACCAGGGCACCGACCAGACCGACCGACAGCGGGACCACGGTCAGCCCGGCGGAGGACTCGGCCAGCCCGCCGGCGTTCCCGGACAGCTCGACGGTGCCGCCGACGGCCGTGACGACGGTCGCCGCGGCCACCCGCGGGAAGGCGCCGTCGGGCAGATCGGCGGCGCCGGCCGCCCACAGCCCGAGGACGGCGGTGACGCCCATGGCGAGTGCCGCGGCCAGCACCGCGGCACCGGCCTGCACCCAGCCGTGGCGGGCGACCGCCCGGTCGGAGGGGCTCTGCGGGCTCTGCGGGCTCTGCCGTGCGCTCACCCTTGCCACGCTAAGCAGCCCGCGCCGCCCGCGCCCGCCGAGAGGTCCGTCCGCGTTCGCCGGGGGCCGGAGCGGGCTCCCGTCCGCGTCGGCCGACGGTCCGGCGGGACGTCCGTCGGCTTGCGGGCGCCCTGGGACCGGCGCACACAATTGATAACAACAGGCCATAAAGCGGTACAAGATGGCGATGGGGTGAGAGATCGCCGTCGGGAAGAAGAGCTCGTGAGCGTCGAACCGCCGTCATCAGGCCGCCCCACCGGCCCGCCCTCGGGTCCGCTGTCGGGCCCCGGCCAGCCGCCCTCGGGCCCGCCCTCCCAGCCGTCCGGCGCGAGCGGCGTACCACCGGAACCCCACCACCCCTGGTGGCGGTCCGTGCCCCGGGTCGCGCTGCTGGCCGGTGTCGTGGTGGTCGCCGTGGCCCTGGCGCTCGTCCTGAACCGCCCCGGCGGCGGCTCCGGCGGTGGCGGCGAGGTCTTCCTCCAGGCGGCCGGCAAGTCCGGTCCCGACCCCTTCACCGCCTCCAGCGCCACCGACAGCTCCGCACCCCCGGTCACCCCCTCCCCGACCACCGAGTCGGCCCCCGCGGGCACCGTGCGCGGCGTCGACGGCGGCGCGCCCGGCCTCTACGGCGGCACCCGCAAGGTCGCCGCCTGCGACGTGGAGAAGCAGGTGCGGTTCCTCCAGGCCGACGCCGCCAAGAACCGGGCCTTCGCCTCCGTCGCCGGCGTCTCCCCCTCCGGCGTCCCCGGCTATCTGCGCTCGCTGACCCCCGTGCAGCTGCGCGTGGACACCCGCGTCACCAACCACAGCTACCGCGACGGCGCCGCCACCGGCTACCAGGCCGTCCTGCAGGCCGGCACCGCCGTCCTGGTCGACGACCGCGGTGTGCCGCGGGTGCGCTGCGCCTGCGGCAACCCGCTGACCCCGCCCGTCGCCCAGGAGGGCACCCCCAAGCGCACCGGCGACTCCTGGCCGTCGTACCGCGCCTCGAACGTCGTCGTGGTCAACCCGGCACCCGTCGTGATCAAGGTCTTCGTGATCTACGACCCCGAGCACGACGAGTGGATCCACCGCCACAAGGGCGACACCGGCCACAAGGACACCAAGACGCACCCGCCGGTCGACCACGCGACCCCCTCGGCGAGCGTGTCCACCCCGACCACGCCCTCCTCGCCCGGCGAGGACACCCCCACCCCCTGCGTCTCCACCACCGCCCCGGGCGAGGCCCGCAGCCCCGGTGTGACCCCCTGCCCGCCGACCTCCGCGACCCCGTCCTCGTCGCCTCCCACACAGCCGGAGACCACCACCTCCGAGCCCACCACCTCCGAGCCCGCCCCGCCGCCGCCCGAGCCGGTGTCCCCGGACGTCTCCTCACCCGAGGGGCCGCCCGCCTCCGATCCGACCGACGCCCCGGACACGAACACCACACCGGACCAGCCGGCCTCCTGATCCGCGCCCCAGGGCTCCTCGAAGGCTCGAACGACGACCGGGGACTGCCGCGCCGCTCACTGGGTACGAGCATCAGTGCAGCAGTGTCCGGCCAGGCCGGCCGCGGGGAAGAGAAACGGATGATCGAGCACCGGGACGACACAGTGATGCCGACTGGCTTCGACGTGCCCGTCGAGCCCTTGCGGCGGGCGGCGCACTACACCGGTGAACCGGGGTGCATCGCCGAGGCGCGGTCCTTCGCGGCCCGCTTCCTGGAGCGGCTGCGGACCGAGTGGTGCGCCCGCATCGACGAGCGGGCCGAGGGCGCCGTGCTCCTCGTGGTGAGCGAGCTCGTCACCAACGCCGACCGGCACAGCAACGGCCCCTACATCCTGGAGCTGGAGGGCACCGACGACGAGGTCGCGGTGTGCGTGTACGACAGCAGCGCCGCGCTGCCCCTGCGCTACCCCCGTGACCCCGAGCGCATCGGACGGCACGGCCTGGAGATCGTGCACGCCCTGTCGGCCCGTGTCACCGCCGAACGCGTCCCCGTCGGCAAGCGGGTGCGGGCCGTGGTGGGCCTGGCCGAGGACCGCAACGGCGGAGGCTAGCCCTCCGAGCCGCGGCCCTCCGCCTGGACGGCGGGGACAGCCGTCCTTCCGCCCGAGCCACAAGACCGGCCCTCCGCCAAGCCACCGGGGGGAAGCCCCCCGCCCGAGTCGCGGAGGTCGGGCTTCCGTATTCCACCCGTGGCGGAATGCGCCCGCGCCCCCTTCCCCCGCCGGGCCGCGCTCCTAGGCTGGGAGAGTGACCGATCAAGCGCCGAACGAAGCCCGAGTGATCCCCCTGCGACCGGGGACCGCCCGCCCGACGTCCGCCCGCCCCGCCGCGCCCGCCGCCCGTCCCTCGGGGCCGCCCCGCAAGGGCCCGCAGCCGGACGAACCGCTCTGGCGGGACCTGATCGGCGACGTCCTGCGCCGCGAGCGCCTCGCGCAGGAGCGCACGCTCAAGGACGTCGCCGACGCCGCCCGGATCTCCATGCCGTATCTGTCGGAGGTGGAGCGCGGCCGCAAGGAGGCGTCCTCCGAGGTCCTCGCGGCCGCCGCCCGCGCCCTCGGCCTGGGCCTCGGCGACCTGCTGGCGCGGGCCCAGGGCGAACTCGTACGCCTGACGAGCCGCCACCCGGCCGCCGGCCGCGGCGCGACAGCCCCGTCCTCCCGCAACGGACTGTGCCTGGCCGCCTGACGCCCGCGCCGCCGGCGCCTCAGACCGACACGGGGCGCCGGCTCAGCACCTCGTCGGCCAGCCCGTAGGCCACCGCCTCCTCGGCCGTGAACACCTTGTCGCGGTCCATGTCCGCGCGCAGGGTGGCCACATCGTGGTGGGTGTGCCGGGCCAGCACCTCCTCCACCTGGGAGCGGATGCGGACCATCTCCTTGGCCTGCAGCGCGAGATCGGACACCGTGCCCTGCCGGCCGCCCGAGGCCGGCTGGCCCAGCAGCACCCGCGCGTGCTCCAGCACGAACCGCCGCCCCGGATCCCCGCCGGCCAGCAGCACCGCCGCCGTGGACGCCGCCTGCCCGACGCAGCAGGTCGTGATCGGCGCCCGCACATAGGTCATGGTGTCGTAGATCGCCATCAGCGAAGTGAACGAGCCGCCGGGCGAGTTGATGTAGACCGCGATCTCCTGCTCCGGCGCCGACGACTCCAGATGGAGGAGTTGCGCGATGACGACGTTGGCGACGCCGTCGTCGATCTCGGTGCCGATGAAGATGATCCGCTCGTTGAGCAGCCGGCTGAACACGTCGAAGGACCGCTCGCCCTGCGGGGTGCGCTCGATGACGTTCGGAATCGTGTAGGTCCCCATGTCACAGCCCCATCCGTCGCTTCGTCGAGACCGGCCGCACATCGGCGAAGGACTCCACGATCCGGTCCACCATCCCGTACTCCCTGGCCTGCTCGGCCGTGAACCAGCGGTCGCGGTCCCCGTCCCGAGAGATCGTCTCCGGGCTCTGCCCGGTGTGCTCCGCGGTGATGCGCTCGATGGTCCGCTTGGTGAACTCCAGGTTGTCCGCCTGGATCTCGATGTCCGCGGTGGTGCCCCCGATGCCCGCGGACGGCTGGTGCATCATGATCCGCGCGTTGGGCAGCGCGTACCGCTTGCCGGGCGTGCCCACGCTGAGCAGGAACTGGCCCATGCTGGCCGCGAAGCCCATGGCGAGCGTGGACACGTCGTTGGGGATCAGCCGCATCGTGTCGTAGATGGCCAGACCCGCGTGGACCGAGCCGCCGGGGCTGTTGATGAACAGGCTGATGTCGGTGTGCGGGTCCTCCGCCGAGAGGATCAGCAGCTGGGCGCAGACCCGGTTGGCGGAGACCTCGTCGACCTGGGTGCCCAGCAGCACGATCCGCTGCCCGAGCAGCTGGGCCGCCAGATGGTCGTCGTACCGGGTGGGCGCGGTCTCGCCCTCCTCGGCCCGCGGGGTGAGCATGCGGGATGGGGTCATCGGTCCTCCTCGTCGGACACGTCGGATGCCGTCCACCCCACTGTTGCCCTTGCACCCCGCCCACCGGCGGTTTCTCTGCCCGCGGCAGATCTGCCGAGGGCAGAGCGATGAGTTCGCCGGCCCGCCCCGGTCCTTACTGCCGACCGGGATCCGCACCCCCAGGAGGACGCCATGACCGCCGACGGATTCACCACGTGCCTGTGGTTCGACGACCAGGCCGAGGAAGCCGCCCACTACTACGTCTCGATCTTCAAGAACTCCGGCATCCAGCGCGTCTCCCACTACCCGGAAGGCGCCCCGCGTCCCGCCGGAGGGGTGCTGACCGTGGAGTTCACCGCCAACGGGCACCGGTTCTGCGCGCTCAACGGCGGCCCGCAGTTCACGTTCAACGAGGCGATCTCCTTCCAGATCTTCTGCTCCGACCAGGAGGAGATCGACCACTACTGGACCCGGCTCACCGAGAACGGCGGCGTGCCCGGCCCCTGCGGCTGGCTCAAGGACAGGTACGGGGTGTCCTGGCAGGTCATCCCCGACCGGCTGGCCGGGATGATGAGCGACCCGGACCCGGAGAGGGCCAGGCGGACCACCGAGGCGATGCTTTCCATGGGCAAGCTCGACATCGCCGCCCTGGAGAAGGCGTACGCCGGGGGGTGACCGCCGGCCGTCAGCCTCCGGTGCGCTCCGCGACCGCACGGGTGATCTCCCGGGCGATCCGCAGGATGCCGGGGGAGCGCACCGGACACGGCTTCGGCGTGGACGTCGTGGGGGCCAGACAGAAGTGCAGATAGTCGTCGTCGCGATGCAGGGCGGTGCGGCCCCGGCCGGGGTCCGTGCAGTACTCCGGGTGCGCGCGCTCGTAGGCCGTGCAGGGCAGGTGCTGGGTCCAGGTGTAGCGGCCGGAGGCGGGGCTGACCGCCCGGCCGGCGTCCGCGACGGCGTCGTCGGAGGCCGCCGCCAGCTCCTCGTACACACGGTTGACCCGCCGCACCCGCTCCGGGGTGATCGGGTCCGGGCCCTGGAGCACCCACACGATCCGCGGCCGGCGCTGCCCGCCCGCCGCGGCGATCTGGTCGGTCAGCCGCCGGGCGTCGGCGGTGTACCGCTCCAGGTACCGCTCGGGTGAGCCGTCGTAGGTGATGCCGTCCATGCACGGTGTGTAGCCCCAGGCGTTCCCCCAGAACTGCAGCACCACCACGTCCGGCCGCAGCCGGCGCACCAGTGCCGCCGCCTTGTCCGCGTCCGGCACCAGGGAGCGCTTGCCGGTGCCCTCCAGGTAGTCGCACAGCGTGGTGCCCGAGTACGGGGCGCTGGTGTAGGGGGCGCGCAGGGCGCGGCGCAGTTCCCGACCGACGACCTGCTGGTTCTCCATGGCCAGCGAGTCGCCGAGGTACAGCACGGCCGGCGGGTCCGCGGGCGGCGTGCGAGGGGACGTCTGCGGGGAGGGCGCGGCCCGCTGACGGGTCGTCGCGGGCAGGTCGGCCGCCGTGCCGCCCCCGGACCGCGGGTCACCGCAGCCCGAGAGCAGCAGAGCACCGGCCAGCAGTGCTCCCACGACCCACGGTCTGCGCATACGGCCACTCCCGCCCCGGCACCGAAAGGGTTCCCCAGGCAAGCACACCCCCGCCCCCGGCGGAAGCCGTCCGTCGGCCACTCGATCCGCACCCGTGCGCGCTACGGTCGCCCGGAGTTGGCCCGCCCGTCATACGCTGTCCCTACGGTGCGCGGCATGAGACGACCTTCCCTGCTGCTCGGCGCCACGGTGCTGACCCTGGCGCTGGCCTCGCCCGCCACGGCCGGAAACAGCCCCCACGAAGGGGACTTCGGCCGGGCCACCCTGACCGGGTTCGCCTCCCTCCCGGCCGAGACGTTCGTCCCGGACAGCGAGCCGTCCGGCGCCCACCTCGGCACCGGCCCGTTCAACGGCGTCGCCGCGCCCTTCCCCGGCCAGCCGGTGCAGGGCTTCAGCGGCATCGTGAACCGGCACGACGGCACCTTCGACGTGCTGTCCGACAACGGCTACGGCAACCAGGCCAACAGCGCCGACTTCCTGCTGCGCGTGCACCGCGTCGCCCCCGACACCGCGACGGGCGCGCTGCGGGTCCTCGGCGGCTTCGGACTGAGCGACCCCGACCGGCATGTGCCGTTCCCGCTCACCCGAGCCGACCGCCGCCTCACCGGCGCCGACTTCGACGTGGAGTCGATCGTGCGGGTCGCCGACGGCACGTACTGGATGGGCGACGAGTTCGGCCCGTACCTGCTGCACTTCTCCGCCGACGGCCGGCTGCTGCAGGCGCCGGTCCCGCTGGAGGGGGTGCGCGCGCCCGAGAGCGCCGTGCGCACCGGCGAGCAGGCCACCCTCGGCTCCAGCAAGGGCTTCGAGGGCTTGGTGCGGTCGGTCGACGGTCGGCGCCTGTACCCGCTGCTGGAGGGCACGGTCACCGGGGACACGCCCGGTGACCTGCGCTTCAGCGAGTTCGACCTACGGCGTGGCGCGTACACCGGCAAGCGGTTCACCTACCGTCTGCAGTCCCCGGCGCACGCCATCGGTGACGCGATCGCCGTCGACCGGCACCGCTTCCTCGTCATCGAGCGCGACGGCGGCCAGGGCGACGCGGCGAAGTTCAAGCGGATCTACCTCGCCGACACCCGCGACCGCGACGATGACGGCCTCCTGGACAAGACGCTGGTGGCCGACCTGCTGGACATCGCCAACCCGAAGGGTGTCGGCGGCTTCGGGGAGACCTTCCGCTTCCCCTTCACCACCATCGAGGACGTCGTCCTCCTCGACGACCGCACCCTGGCCGTCCTGAACGACAACAACTTCCCCTTCTCCTCCGGCCGTACGCCCGGCAAGGCCGACGACAACGAGTTCATCACCCTGCGCCTGTCGCGGGCCCTGCACGCCGACCCGCGGGCCCTGCGCTAGTCGCGGCCGGCCCGGCGCCCCCGTGCCGCCCGCCCGACCGCGCTCGGCGCGCGGGCGGGCGGCAGGGTGGTTAGCGTGTGGAATCGGACACGTCCCCGATCCGAGAGGGCCGATCATGGCCGCACTACCTGAGGGAACCCCCTGCTGGGTGGACGCGATGTTCACCGATCTGGAGGGGGCCAAGAGCTTCTACGGTGACGTCCTCGGCTGGACCTTCGGCGAGGCGTCGTCGGAGTACGGCAACTACACCCAGGCCTACGCCGGCGGCAAGGCGGTCGCCGCCGTGGTGCCGCCGATGCCCGGCCAGGAGGGCACCTCGCAGTGGTGCCTGTACCTCGCCTCCCCGGACGCCGACGCGACGGCGCAAAAGATCCGGGAGCAGGGCGGCGAGGTCCTGATGGAGCCGATGCAGGTCGGTGACTTCGGCACCATGGTCCTCGGCCGCGACCCGAGCGGGGTCGTCTTCGGCGTCTGGCAGCCCGGCGTGCACGGCGGCTTCGAGGCCCCGCCCGAGCAGTCCGGCGCCTTCTGCTGGGCGGAGGTCTTCACCCGTGAGCCGGAGAAGTCGGACGCCTTCTTCCCCGGTGTCTTCGGCTACGGCGTCCAGCAGATGCAGGACGACACGATGGACTTCCGGGTGTACAACCTCGGGGAGCGCCCGGCCCTGGGGCGGATGAAGATGACCGAGGAGTTCCCGCCCGAGGTCCCGGCGTACATCAACGTCTACTTCAACGTCCCGGACTGCGACGACGCCGTCGCCAAGGCCACGAAGCGGGGTGGCGCGCTGCGCTTCGGCCCGATGGACACGCCCTTCGGCCGGTTCGCCGCGCTCAGCGATCCGCAGGGCGCGAACTTCTCGGTGATCGACATGACCAGGACCGAGGGCGAGATGCCGCGGATGACCGACGTCACCTGAGGGGCGGCCGGAGGGTCCTCGGGCCCGTGGCATGATCGGACGCATGGGTGAACGTGTGGTGGCCGCGTGCGACGGGGCTTCGAAGGGAAACCCCGGTCCGGCGGGCTGGGCCTGGGTCGTCGCGGACGAGTCGGAGACTCCCGACCGCTGGGAGGCGGGGCCGCTCGGCAAGGCCACCAACAACGTCGCCGAACTGACCGCCCTGGAGCGGCTGCTGGCGGCGACCGACCCCGCCGTACCCCTCGAGATCCGCATGGACTCGCAGTACGCCATGAAGGCGGTCACCGCCTGGCTGCCCAACTGGAAGCGCAACGGCTGGAAGACGGCCGCCGGCAAGCCGGTCGCCAACCAGGACCTGGTCGTGCGCATCGACGAACTGCTCACCGGCCGTGAGGTCGAGTTCCGCTACGTCCCCGCCCACCAGGTCGACGGCGACCCGCTCAACGACTTCGCCGACCGGGCCGCCAGCCAGGCCGCGAGCGTCCAGGAGGCCGCGGGCAGCGCCCTCGGCTCCCCGGAGCCGCCGGCCGCGCCGGACGCCCCGGTGCGGGCACCGCGCCGCAAGCCGGGGGCCCGCACCGGCACCGGCTCCTCGCGCACCGGCACCGGCTCCTCGCGCACCCTCAAGGCCAAGTTCCCGGGCCGCTGCGGGGTGTGCGGGCGCTCCTACGCGGCCGGCGAGCCCATCGCCAAGAACGCCTCCGGCTGGGGGCACCCGCAGTGCCGTACGGCCGGGGCCTGATCAGGCCGTGTCGAAGGTGTAGAACGCCGTGTGGTCCAGCAGGTCCGCCGGGCGCACGTCGTTCCACGGCTCCATCGTGTCCTGGAGGTCGACGACGTCCGCGGTGCCCGCGGCCGGCAGATAGCCGGAACCGGGGTGCCGGCGCTGCCACTGCGACCACAGCTTGTCGATGAAGGCGTGGTGCAGCCAGAACACCGGGTCGTTGGGGGACACCCCGGTCGCCATCTGGCCGCCGACCCAGACGTGGACCCGGTTGTGCAGGTTCACCCCGCGCCAGCCCTCCAGGTGGTTGCGGAAGCCGTCCGAGGCGCTGTTCCACGGCGCCATGTCGTACACCGGCATGGCCAGCACCGACTCCACCTCCGCCCGCGTCGGCAGCTCCCGCCCGGAGGTGCCGAGCGAACGGCGCAGGAAGGTACGGCCGTCCACGCGCACCGTGATCGGCCAGTTGCCGGCCGACGCCGCGAACGGCCCGTCCATCACCTGCCCGTCCAGGCTGCGGCCGGTGCCGCCGAGGAAGTCCGGCGCCCACAGCGAGGAGCGCGCCGAGCGGTCGGTGGACCAGTCCCAGTACGGCAGCGCGACCGAGGCGTCCACCTGTTGCAGCGCGCGCTCGAAGTCCAGCAGGAATCTGCGGTGCCAGGGCAGGAACGACGGCGAACGGTGGCCGGTGCGGGGGCCGTTGTCGGTGTCGGCGACGATGAACCGGTTGTGGGTGGTGACGAACTCGTCGTAGCGGCCGCTGCGCTTGAGCTCCAGGACGGCGGCGACGAAACGCCGCTTCTCGTCGGTGGTCAGGTTCGCCTGGTTCTTGCGGACGGTCATGTGAAACGGTGCTCCAAGTGGGCGTGCGGGCTGGTCAGTTGGCGGGGAACGGCAGCAGTCGTGCGCCCTGGAGCTCGTCGACCGCGGCGCGGGCGGCCGCCTTCGGCGTGGGCACCGGGTCGTAGTGGCTGACGACGCTGATCCAGGTGCCGTCCGCGTTCCGCATCAGATGCAGCTCGACGCCGTCCACGAACACCGCGTAGCCGGTGCCGTGGTGGTGGCCGCCGGAACCCGTGCCGCCGGTGCGGGCCGCGCCGGTCGGCCGGCCCTGTATCCGGCGGCCCTTGTAGACCTCGTCGAAGGGCTGCGGCGAGCCGTGGCCGTGCCCGTGGTCGCCGTGGCGGTGGTGGCCGTCGTCGGCGGCGGAGGCGCCGCCGCCCGGTCCTGCGGCGAGTGTGGCGCCGGTGGCGGCCACGGCGGCTCCTGCGGCGAGTGCGCGACGGCGGGTGAGTTCCGGCATACGGACCTCCTGTGTCGGGTATCGGACGTCTCCGCATGCCTACCGGGCCGGGGACCGGCGCCGGAAATCCCTCCGGCCCGGTTGGCTCGGATCCGGACAAGTGCTTACATCTCGTGCAAGGTTGAACGAAGATGATCTTGCTCCGGGCGGAGTCGCGACCGTGCCGGAACGGGGAATTCCTTGCGCCGGGAGCCCGGCCCCCGAAGATCTTTCGCATTCCCTACGGTCATCGGATCGTCCGCCGTACGGGTCAACACGACGCGTTTTACACCTCTTTCGGCTGCTACCCTGCGTCGCACATCGACCGCTCTCGGTAAGGCAACAGGGGTGCGTGTGAAGGTCGCCATCGTCGGGGGCGGGCCCGCAGGGCTGTATCTGTCGATCCTCCTCAAACTCCAGGACCCCGCCCGTGACATCACCGTCCACGAGCGCGACCCCGAGGGCTCGACCTACGGCTGGGGCGTCACCTACTGGCAAGGACTGCTCGACGAACTGCACCGGCACGACCCGCAGTCGGCCCGCGCCGTCGACGCGGCCTCGGTCCGCTGGAGCGACGGTGTCGCCCATGTCCGCGGCCTCACCACCCGGCACCACGGCGACCAGGGCTTCGGCATCGGCCGCCACCGCCTGCTGCGCGTCCTCACCGACCGGGCCCGCTCCCTCGGCGTACGCCTGCACC
The DNA here is from genome assembly GCF_964272895.1 of Streptomyces sp. enrichment culture. GTDB lineage: Bacteria > Actinomycetota > Actinomycetes > Streptomycetales > Streptomycetaceae > Streptomyces. The sequence goes on along the minus strand of NZ_OZ186832.1, from coordinate 649,574 downwards.
ACGAGCACGAGATCACCGACGTGCGGGCCCTGGCCGACGGCGCCGACCTCGTGGTCGCCGCCGACGGGGTGCGCAGCGCCCTGCGCACCCGGTACGCCGACCACTTCGGCACCGAGGTGGCCGTCGGCCGCAACTGCTACATCTGGCTCGGCACCACCAAGGTCTTCGACGCCTTCACCTTCGCCTTCACCGAGACCGACCACGGCTGGATCTGGGCGTACGGCTACGGCTTCAGCGACACCCACAGCACCTGTGTGATCGAGTGCCCGCCCGAGACCTGGACGGGCCTCGGCCTGGACCGCGCCGACGCCTCCGGCGGCCTCGCCCTGCTGGAGAAGCTGTTCGCGGACGTCCTCGACGGCCACCCCCTCATCGGCCGCGTCCAGGCCGACGGCAGCGCCCAGTGGCTGAACTTCCGCACCCTGACCAACCGCACCTGGCACCGCGGCAACCTGGTCCTGCTCGGCGACGCCGCCCACACCACCCACTACTCCATCGGCGCCGGCACCACCCTCGCCCTGGAGGACTCCATCGCCCTGGCCGCGGCGCTGCGGACCCACGCCGATCTCTCCGCCGCTCTCGCCCGCTACGAGGCGGAGCGCAAGCGGGCCCTGCTGCCCGCGCAGAGCGCCGCCCGCCACAGCGCCCAGTGGTACGAGAACCTGCCCCGGTACATCGACCTGCCGCCCGAGCGCATGTTCGCCCTGCTCGGCCAGCGCCACTCACCGCTGCTGCCCTACGTGCCGCCCCAGCTGTACTACCGGCTCGACCGCGCCGCGGGCCGGCTGGACTCCCTGCGCCGCCTCAAGCGCTGGCTCGGCCCGAGGCTCGCCCGCAGGGTGCAGTCCCGGAGCCTGGAGCGGCGCGACTAGCGGCCGCGGCGCCGGCTCCGTACCCGTTCGTGGCCGTTCGAGAGCGACCCCTGTTCCGTTCGTAGCCGTTTGAACAGCTCGGTCCGCGGTTACCCGGGTGCGCATGACAGAGGAGCCGGGGAAGCGGACGGGGCGCGACGAGACCCCGGAGGAGCGCGCGGACCGGATGTGGGGCGAGCTCATCCAGGAGGTCCGGGTCGCGCAGATGGGCGTGCAGATCCTCTTCGGTTTCCTGCTGACCGTCGTCTTCACCCCGACGTACGCGAAACTCGACGACACCGACCAGACGATCTACATCGTGACCGTCGTGCTCGGCGCCTGCGCCACCGGCGCCCTGATAGGGCCCGTCTCGCTGCACCGGCTCGTCTCCGGCCGCCGGGTGAAGCCGCAGGCGGTGCAGATGGCCTCGAGGCTGACCCTGCTCGGGCTCGTGCTGCTGCTGGCCACCATGACCGCCTCCCTGCTGCTCATCCTGCGGGTGGCGACCCACGACGGCTTCGTGCCCTACCTGGTGGCGGCCGTCGTCGCGTGGTACGTGGCCTGCTGGTTCGGGATCCCGCTGTGGACCCGGCGCCGTCACACCTCCCGCTGAGCGGCATCGGTACCCCTGCTCGGCCCGCCCCGCAGGTCACCGGCCGGGGTGTCCCTCCCGCGCCCCGCGCAGGGCCCCGAGGCGCCGCTCCTGCACCCGCAGCTCGGGGTCGGCCTCCACGGCCTCGGCCACCAGCGACCTCATCGAGTCGAACGCCTCCGCCGCCCACGTACCGGCGTCCTCGTCCTCCTCCAGTTCGTCGATGAGCGACAGAAGCGCGGTGGGGTTCTCGGCGACCTCCAGCGCCTTCGTGGGACGGACGCCCTCGGCCTCGGCGGCCTGGGCGATGGCGGTGCCGCGCTCGGAGGTCGCGCCGGAGCGGGCCACGTAGTAGCTAAGGCCCAGCCGCCGGTGCGCGCGTGACGCCGAACTCGCGCGCGTCGCGCGCCACGAGGTCGGACAGCGGCGCGGGGGAGCCGGGGGCGGGGTCGAGCGAGGGGGGCACCAGGGTCACGGACGGTCTCCTAGGGAGGGGCACAGAGCAGACCGGAAGCCTCTATGCACCGATTGGCCGCCCTTTGCCGCCCCCGCCGTGCGGTACGGCTTCACGGCGTTCTCGATATTCGCGCGCGTCCCGGACAGGATGACTCCATGACCGCGCGCCCCCTGCCCTCCAGCACTCCGGCCGCCCAGGGCGTCGACGCCACCGGTGTCCTCGCCTTCCTCGACGCCGTCGAGGCCGAACCGGACCTCGAACTGCACAGCCTGATGATCCTGCGCCACGGCCATGTGGTGACCGCCGGCTGGTGGTCGCCCTACACCCGTGAACGCCCCCATCTGCTGTACTCGTTGAGCAAGAGCTTCACGGGGACGGCCGCCGCGTTCGCGCTCGCCGACGGGCTGTTCGGCCTCGACGACGAAGTGCTCGCCCACTTCCCCGAGTTCGAGGCGGACATCACCGATCCGCGCAGCCGCGCCATACGGGTGCGGCATGTGGCGACCATGTCCAGCGGCCATCTCGCCGAGACCGTCGACGACGCCTACCGCACCGACCCGGCCGAGCCGGTCCGCGGCTTTCTGCTCCAGCCCCCGCAGCGCGACCCCGGCACGGTCTTCGCGTACAACCAGCCCACCACCTACACCCTCGGCGCGATCGTCCAGAAGCGCACCGGGCAGCCGCTGAGCCGGTATCTGCGCCCCCGCCTGTTCGACCCGCTCGGCATCGACGAGGCGGCGGGCTGGCTGTGGGACGGCGCGGGCCGCGAGCTCGGCTTCAGCGGACTGCACCTGACGACCGAGTCGGTCGCCCGGTTCGGCGAGCTGTATCTCCGCGACGGCGTCTGGCAGGGGAGGCGGCTGCTCCCCGAGGGCTGGGTCGCGGAGGCCGGCCGGGCCCATGTGCCGACCGCGAGCCGGATGTTCGACAGCGGCAGCCCGGACTGGGACCAGGGCTACGGCATCCAGTTCTGGCGCTCCCGGCACGGCTACCGCGGCGACGGGGCGTACGGCCAGTTCTGCCTGGTACTGCCCGAACAGGACGCCGTGATCGTGACCACCGCCGCCACCGAGCGGATGCAGACCCTGCTGGACCTCTTCTGGCAGCACGTCCTGCCCGCCTTCCACCCGGCACCCCTGCCCGGCCCGTCCGACGCCGACGCCGCCCTGGCCCACCGGCTGACCGGCCTCGCCCTGCCGCCCGCCACCGGCAAACCCGCCCCGCCCGAGCGGCCCGAGGACTGGGCCGCCGTCCCCTTCACGCCCCACGGCGGTGTCTGCGCCGCCCAGCCGGGGCTGACCGGCCTGGAGGTGACGCCGGGCGCGGGCGGCGCGGGCGGCGGGGACGGCACCGGCGGCTGGACGGTGACCTTCACCGAGAACGGCCACCGGCTCGCGCTGCGCCTCGGCGCGGGCGGCTGGACCGTGGCCGAGGAGCCGCTGCCGGTCGCGGTGAGCGGTGGCTGGACCGGGTCCGGGACGCTGGCGTTCGAGGTGCTGTTCCTGGAGACGCCCCATCGCCTGGTCGTCACCTGCTCGCTCGCCGACCGCACCTTCACCGCCGACTGGCGGCACACTCCGCTGCACCACCCCCCGCTGGGCCTGCTCAGGGCACCTGTCGGTCCGCGTGCCTGAAGGTGCGCAGGACAGCGGCGAGCGCCGCGCGGTTCCCGGCGCTGTCCCAGGCCGCCGCCGGTGTCGTCCAGCGCAGTGAGTAGCCGCGCCCGCCGCCGAGGAGGACGCCGCGGCCGAAGGTGCGCAGCCGGCTGCCGGGCGCCGTGCTGAGCCACTGCATGTCCGCGGCCTCGCGGCCCTGGTACGTCCGTGGCGCGATCGCCCCGATCCGGCGGAAGCCGCCCGCGGTGCGCAGCTGCTGCTCCACGCCCCGCCACACGGCGACCGGGTCCGGGCCGACCCGCTCGCTGTGGGTGACGGTCAGCGTGCGCGGGTCGCCGGGCGCGCCGAGGACCACACGGGAGGCCAGGTCCGCCACGCGCGTGGTGCTCAGCGGGCGCCAGCCGGCCGGGAGGGCGACGGAGAAGCCCTCGGGGGAGCGGTAGGTGCGGAAGCCGGCGGGAAGGGCGGCGGTCGGGGAGGGCGCGGAGGTGGGCGTGGGGTCGGGTGCGGCCGGTGTCGTGGCGGGCGTCGGGGGCACGGCGGTCGCCGGCGGCGCGGCCGTCGCCGGGGGCACCGGAGCCGGTGCGGAGGTGCGGGGACCGGCGGGGCCGGACGCGGCGCGGTCGGTGCCGGGCAGCCCGCCCGTCGCGGCGAGCACCGCGACCGTGACCGTGACGACGGCGAGGGCCGTGCCGACGGCGAGCACACGGCCGCCCCGGCCCGCGCCCGCGTGCCGGACGCTCGCGTACGCGCGCCGCAGCCGGGGCCGCGGCAGCGCACAGGGCACCGGGCCCGGCTCCTCGTACACCACCCGCGTCAGCGCCTCGCGGACCACCGGCCGGGACAGCCGCTCACGGGAGTCCTTGCGGAGCAGCCCCTGCACGGCCCGCGTGAGCGGCCCGGCGTGCACGGGGGCGCGCAGCGGCAGCCGGTCCACGCCCCTCAGCGTGGCCTCGTCCCGCTCGCGCTCCCGGAACGGCGGCCGGCCCTCGACCATCGTGTAGAGGATCGCGCCCAGCGCCCACAGATCCGCCGCCGGACCGATCCGCTCGTCACGGGCCTGCTCCGGCGAGGCGTACGACGGTGCCGTGAGCCTCGGCGCGAGCGTCGAGCCCGCCAGCCCGAACCCGGCCACGACGGCCGGACCGCGCTCCGGCACGAACACCTGGCCAGGGCTCAGCTCCCCGTGCGTGATGCCCGCCGCGTGCGCCGCGTCCAGCACGTCCAGCAGCTCCAGGCCGATGCGGGCCGCCCGTACATAGTTGAACGCGCCCCGCTGGGCGAGGAGTTCGCCGAGCGGGGTGCCCCCCACCCATTCGGTGACCGTCCACAGCGCGTCCCCCGACGCCGCCGCCTCCAGCACCGCGGGAACCCGGCCCGGACACAGCGTGCGCATGGTCTCCGCGGTGCGCATCACCCGGCCCACCGCCCGCCGCGCCCCGCGTTCGTCCATGCCCTCGGGCAGCCCCACCCGCGTCAGCAGACAGGGGCGGCCCGTCTCGACGTCCTCGCCGTACCAGCCGACCCGGTTCGTCTCCCGGTGCACGACCTCCAGGGGCCGGTACCGGCCGGCGATCAACTCTTCCGCGCGGACGTGCGGCTCGACCATGGTCATTCCCTCGCTGAACCCCTGGCTGTCGTTTCCCAGTGGTACGGCGAGCGAGACACCGTGCGTTCAACGCCCGCGGCAACGCTGACTCGACGTCAGGACGGCAGCGCGGACGCCCCGTCCAGACCGAAGCGCGCCGTCCAGCCGGCCATGTCGGCGGCGGAGACATTGCCCCCGCAGACCACCAGGCCGAGCCGGGCGCCGTCGCCGACCCGCTCCAGCACCGCGCGCGCCGCGGGCAGCAGACAGCCGGCCGCCGGTTCGGCCCACAGCTTGGCGTGCTCGGCGAGGTCCAGACAGCCCTGGACCGCCTCCCGGTCGGGGACCACCAGCACCTCGTCGACCAGCGACGCCACATGCGCGTAGGTGAGCGGGGAGACGGACGGGGCGCTCAGCGTGCTCACGACCGACGACAGGGGCACCGGCACCGGCCCGCCCGCCGCCAGCGCCGCGGACATCGCCTCGGCGCCCTCCGTCTCCACACCCCACACCCGGACCCCCGGCCGGCGTGCCTTCAGGGCCGCCGCCACACCGGCGATCAACCCGCCCCCGCCGATGCTCACCAGTACGTCGGTCAGCTCCCCGGCGTCCTCGGCGAGCTCCAGGCCCACCGTGCCCTGGGCGGCGACCACCAGCGGGTCGTCGAAGGGGTGCACCAGCGTCAGGCCCTCGCCGCGCAGGCGCTCCATCAGCGCGAACGCCTCGTCCATGGTGTCGGTCAGCCGCACCGCGGCCCCCGCCGACTCGGCGATCCTGACCGCGCGGGCCGGCGCCGAACGCGGCATGACCAGCGTGGCCTTCACATCGAAGGCGGCGGCCGTCACGGCGAAGGCGATGCCGTGGTTGCCGCCGCTGACCGCCACCACCCCCGCGGCCCGCTCGGCGTCCCCGAGCGAGAGCAGCTTGGCCGTGGCCCCGCGGACCTTGAACGAACCGGTGTGCTGGAGCAGTTCCAGCTTCGCCGTGACCGGCACGCCGAGCAGCGCGCTCAGCCCCGGGCTCGGCAGCGTGGGCGTGCGGACGATGTGTCCGGCTATCCGCGCTGCCGCGGCTTCGATGTCGGTGATGCCGATCAAGAGAACTCGCCCTTCCGTCAGTGATGCTGAGCGCCCGTGCCGGGTCGCGAAGGCCCCGGACGATGATCCGCCCGGCCCGCCCCACGCCGTGTTCCGGGCCCGTCACCCGCCGAACAACTGCGTCCAGTACGTGCCCGCCCGGCCTCCGCCCGCGAAGCCGATGCCTATGTGGGTGAAGTCGGGCTTGAGGATGTTCGCGCGGTGCCCCGGACTGTTCATCCAGCCGGTGACCACCTCGGCGGGGGAACGCTGGCCGCAGGCGATGTTCTCGCCTATGGAGCGCCGGGCGGCGCCCGCGGCGGCGGCGCGGTCCCAGGGGCGGCTGCCGTCCGGTGCGGTGTGCGCATAGAAGTCGCGAGCCACCATGTCCGCGCTGTGCGCCCGCGCGGCCCGGGTCAGCGGCGGGTCCGCGGCGAGGGGCGGCAGCCCGGCCGCGGCGCGCTCCCGGTTGGTCAGGGCGACCACCTCCGTCTCCGTACGGTCCAGCTCGGCGGGAGTGAGCGGCCTGGCCCACAGCGCGGTCCAGAACACCTCGCCCCGGTCGCCGTGCGCCTGCCCCAGCCCCGCGTGGACGAACCCGGCGTCCTGCAGGGTGCGCCGGGCCTGTTCGGTGCGCAGACAGGAGGCGAGGAACTCCTGCGGGGTGCGCGGGCCGGACACCAGGTGCTCGCCCACGCTCACATACGCGTAGCCGGTGCGGGTCAGTCGCTGGTACACCGACACCCCGTCCCGCCCCTCGACGCCGAGCCGCCCCGCGGCGGCCATCGCGGCGGCGTGCTCCTGGGCGGCGGCCGTCAGCCGCGCGTCGAGGCAGACGGCGGGCGCACCGGCCTGGGCGCGCGCGGAGTTGACCGGTGCGAGCCAGAGCGGTTCGGCGCCACCCTGTCCCCTGGGGTGCGCGGCCGTCCGCTGAGCGGGGATGGCGGGAGGGCCGGGTACGGGCTGTGCCCGCGCCCCGTCGTCCACCACGTCCACCCCGAAGTCACGGGCGAGGCCGGCCAGTCCGTCGGCGTAGCCCTGGCCGAGGGCGCGGAGCTTCCAGATGCCGGCGCGCCGGTAGATCTCGGCGAGGAGCAGCGCGGTCTCCTCGCCCGCGGGGGGCGGGGTGAAGCGGGCGAGGTGACCGGCGGGGCCGGTGACCTGGAGCGTCGGGGACGGCAGACGGCTCAGCGGCGTGCCGGGCTCGGTGGGGGAGACGACGACCGTGACCCGCGTGGCGCCGGGGCGCAGGGCCGCCGGGTCGACGGTGAGCGTGTCATCGGCCAGGCGGGCGCCCGGCGCCGACGGCTGGTTGAAGAAGACGAAGTCGGAGTCGTCCCGCACCGTGCCGCCGTCGTCCGTGATCAGCGCGCACACGTCGAACGGCCCGGGCACCCGCACGGTCAGCACACCGTGCGGCAGGGGGAGATTGCCCCCGGATACCAGCTCGTTCATCGCGCCGCCCTGCTGTCGTGGCCGGGGACGCCGCCGCCCGGCCGTGGCTCACGACCGCACAACGAACGCAGGTCGGCCGGGGTTCCCGGCCCCGGCCGACCCCGCGGCGGGCCGCCTCAGCCCTCCGGCAGCCCCGGCCGCACTTCCGGCGCCATGTCCTCGCCCGGCCCTCGGACTCCCGACGCCGCGCCCGACGCCGCGCCCGCCGAGGACGCCGCCGGCGCGACCGCACGGCCCGCCGCGCGCTTCCCGCAGAACGCCGACTCCAGCGTGCCCAGCATGGTGTTCAGGACCTTGCCGTTGTTGGAGGTGTTGGCCAGCGCGGCGAGACTGCGCCGGCCGTCCTTCGAGGTGAACGCGTAGGTGTAGTAGCCCTGGACGGCGCCCGTGTGGCCGTACACCGAGACCCCGCACGACAGATCGCGCCGCCGCAGCCCGAGACCGTACGCCTGGGTGCTGTTCACCTGCGTCCACCTGGTCATCTGCCGCAGCGCCGCGGAGGAGGTGAGCTCGCCGCGCAGCAGGGCCGAGGTGAAGGTGTTCAGGTCCTGGGCGGTGGAGATCAGCGCCCCCGCGCTCTGCGCCCAGGACACCGTCTGCCGGGTGGCGTCGACCAGCTTCGCGCCCGCGCGGTCCGGGGTGAGGTAACCGCGCGCGTGGGTGCCCGGGATCGCGGTGCGGGGGTGGACGTAGAACGTGTCGCGCAGCTGGAGCGGCTCGATGATCCGGGCCCGGTAGGCGCTGCCCACGCCCTGCCCGGTGAGCTTCTCGATCAGCATGCCGGCGACGACGAAGTTGGTGTTGGAGTACGCGTACGCGCCACCCGGCGCGCCCGTGCGCGGCCGGCGCAGCGAGCGGTCCATCAACTGGCGGTAGGTGAAGACCTTACTGCGCACCGCCTCGAAGCCGGAGACACTGCTGGCGAACATGTCGTTGGTGTAGTCGTAGAGCCCGCTGCGGTGGCTCAGCACATGCCGCACGGTGATGCGGTCGTCGGGCAGCAGCCCCGGCAGATACCGGTTGACGGACGCGTCCAGCCTCAGCTTCCCCTCGTCGACCAGCTGGAGCAGCACCACGGCGGAGAAGATCTTCGTGACGCTGCCGATGCGGAAGCGGTCGGCGGTGGTGATGGCCCGCCCGGTCCCGCGGTCGGCGACACCGGTGGCCGCGCGCCGCACGGCGCCCGCGTCGTCGACACGCGCCATCGCACCGGGCGCGCCCTGTCGCCGGGCGCTCTGCAGCACGGCGCGCAGCCCCGCGAGGTCGGGGGCGGGCAGCGCGGTGGCCGCCGGGGGCGACGCCGCGTCCGCCGGCGGGGCCTGCCGGGTTCCCGTTGCCGGGCCCGGCGCGGCCGTCGCGGGGGCCGGCGCGGCCAGGAAGGACAGCGCCACCGCGCCGAGCACCGCGGTCCTGCTCACCGTTGTCTTCACCATCCGGTTCCGCTTCCTTTCCCGCCCGGGTGGTTGGTCATGTCTGCGCACGAGATGGGGGTTTTGTGTGCGAGATCGGTCACAGCCGGGCGGAGCAACTTTCTCGCATCCCGTCACATCTCCCCAGCCGACACACAGTTGGCGCCCGCCGATCACCTGCCCACCCGGCAGCGGGGGCCGCCCCGGGCACGAAGGAAGCCTTGAAGTTGCGCAGAAGACCCCACATACGCGGCCTGGCGGTCGCCGTCGCCGTGGCCTCGGCCGCGACGGGCCTGACCGGCACGGCCTTCGCCGAGACGGCGACCGGGACCGAGACCGGGACGGGGACCACCTCGATCGCCTCGGCCGCCTCGGCCGCCGCGACCCCCTCGGTCGTCGACGCGGCCCGCGCCGCCGCCTTCGCCCACGCCGGCGCGACCGGTGTGGTGCGCGGCGACGAACTGCGGCCGCAGGACGTGCTGACCGACCCTGAGGGCGCCCGGCACGTGCGGTTCGTCCGCGTGCACAACGGCATGCCCGTCCTCGGCGGGGACCTCGTCGTCCACCTCACCGAGAAGCTGGCCTACGCGGGTGTGACCCGTGCCGCCGACCACCCCGTCCGCCCCGACACCACCCGCGCCGAGCTCAGCGCGGGCGAGGCCCGGGCCAGGGCCGCCGCGGCCGCGGACGGCACCGCCGGCAGCGCCGAGCTCGTCGTGGACGCCCGCGGCGGCGACAACGCCCTCGCCTACCGGGTCAGAGTCACCGGCAGCGACACCGCCGAGGGCACCGGACGCAGCACGGTCGTCGTCGACGCCGTCACCGGCGAGATCCGCAGCAACATCCCGGACGCCGACGAGTTCCTGTCGCCGAAGCTGGTCCGCACCCTGCGCGCCCGCGGCGAGACCCTGGACCCCGCGACCGGCCTCGCCCCGGCCACGCCCGTCCCCGGGCTCACCGGCGTGACGCCCGCCGCGACCTACCCGGCGCCCGCGACCGGCACCGGCAAGTCGCTGTTCGCCGGGCAGGTGAGGCTGTCCACCACGCGCACCGCCGCCAGCACGTATGTCCTGAAGGACCCCAAGCGCTGGGGCACCGAGACCCGCGACGCCCGCAATCTGGAGCCGACCTCCTACGCCCAGACCAAGCGGTTCACGACCAGCACCAACATCTGGGGCAACGGCACCGTCTCCCACCGGGCCAGCGCGGCCGTCGACGCCCAGTACGGCGTCGCCGAGACCCTGGACTTCTACCGGGAGCGGTTCAACCGCAAGGGTGTGCGCAACGACTCCAAGGGCGCCCGCGCGATCGTCCACTTCGGCAAGAAGGTCGGCAACGCCTTCTGGGATCCGTACTGCGGCTGCATGCTCTACGGCGACGGGGACGGCGAGCTGTTCAAGAAGCCCCTCGTCGTCCTCGACGTCACCGGCCACGAGCTCAGCCACGGCGTGGTCGACGCCACCGCCCGCCTGGAGCCCACGCGGGTCGACGCGCAGGGCGTGCAGTACGGGGAGCCGGGCTCCCTCAACGAGTCGCTCGCCGACATCTTCGGCGCCGGAGTCGAGTTCCAGGCCAAGAACGCCAAGAACCCGCCGAACTACCTCATCGGCGAGAAGCTGGGCCTGTCCCAGAAGTTCCTGCGCCGCCTCGACAAGCCGTCCCTGGACGTGCTCGAAGGCGCGATCGACTACTGGTCGCCCGCGGTCTACGACGCCGAGGTGCACGCCGGTTCCGGCGTCTCCTCGCACGCCTTCTACCTGCTCGCCGAGGGCAGCGGCCGCAAGACCATCGGCAGCGTCACCTACAACTCGCCGACGTACGACGGCCTGCCCGTCAAGGGCATCGGCCGCGCCAAGGCCCTGGCGATCTTCTACCGGGCCATGACCCGCTACATGGTCTCCACGACCGACTTCCACGACGCGCGCATCGCGACGCTGAAGGCGGCCCGTGACATGTACGGCTCCGGCAGCGTCGAGTACAAGACGGTCAGCCGCGCCTGGGCGGCCGTCAACGTCAGGGTGGCCAACACGCCGGGCCGCTGACGCCCGTCCGCCGCAGACGCGGGGCGCCCAGGAGGTCCGGCCTCCCGGGCGCCTTCGTCATCCGGCCGCCGTCCGCCGCGTCACCCGGTGGGCTCCCGGCTGAGCAGCCCCTCCCGGTAGGCGATCGACACCGCCTCCGTACGGCTGGCCGCGCCCAGCTTGGCGAGGATGTTGGAGACATGGACGCTGGCGGTCTTGCCGGTGATGAACAGCTCCTCGCCGATCTGGCGGTTGCTGCGGCCCCGAGCGAGCAGCCGCAGCACGTCCTGCTCACGGGCCGTCAGCCGGGCGGGCCCGCCGGGGGCGGGGGACGGCTCGGCGAGGCGGCCGCGGCGCAGCAGCGCGTCCACGCGCTCCAGCAGGGGTGCGGCGCCGAGCCGCAGGGCCGTCTCGCGAGCCGCGTGCGCCTCGGCGGACGCCTCCTCCCGGCGGTCGGCCACGAGCAGCGCCTCGGCGAACCGCAGCCGGCAGCGGGCCCGTTCGTACACGTCCCCGAAGTCGAACGCGGCCACGGCCGCCGCCCAGGCCGCCGCGTCGGGCCCGCGCACCGCCCGTGCCCACTCCGCCTCGGCCCGCGCCAGCCAGGCCAGCCCCTCCGGCCCCTGCGGCTTCCCGCTCTGCCCCCGCAGAGCGCTGCGCCGGGCCAGCCCGACCAGCTCGTCCGCCACCTCCGCCCAGGACCGGCTCCCCCCACCCGGCCCGCCTCCCGCGGCGGCACGGCCCGGCCCGCCCGCCCGGCGGTCCCCCGCGCCCTCGGCGGCCGCCGCGTCGGCGACCGCCGCGAGGGCCAGGGCGGCCAGCCGCACGGTGACGTCGGGCGGGGTGCCCTTGCTGTCGGTGAGGGCCGTCACCGACGACCGCATGCGGGTCACGGCCGCCTGCGCGTCCCCGGACTGCGCGGCCGCGTCGGTCAGCACGATGCCCGCCACCAGCGCCGCCATCCAGTCGAACGGCCCCCGCAGCAGCTCCTCGGCCCGCTCCACGACCGTCGCGTCCCCCCGCGCGAGCCCCACCAGCAGCGCGGGCCCCACCGAGAACGCGCCCGCCGGCGGCAGCATCCCGGCGTCCTGCTCCGCCGCCCGCGCGCACTCGTCCCAGCGGCCCAGCATGTACAGCGCCAGCAGCCGCAGATAGCGCATCTCCAGCGGATACGGCGCCGACAGCAGCCCGGCCTCGCGGGCCCGGTCCAGCCCCTCCGCCAGCCAGGGCAGCGACTCCTCCAGCGCGCCCGCCTCGAAGGCGCCGATGGCCAGGTGGAACAGGGCGCGCAGCTCGACCGGCACATTGCCGGAGCCCCGGGCGAGGTCGCGGGCCAGGTCCAGCCGGGCGCGGCCCTCGGGTGTGCGGCGGCCGTCGAAGTAGGCGAGGGAGACCAGCAGATCGGCGCGCGCGTCGGTGAGGTCGAGCGCCTCGGCGGCCCGCAGTGCCTGACGCGCCACCCGCAGCGCGGTCTCCGACTCGCCGATGCTGCGGGCGGCCAGCACATGGGTCGCCGCCGCCCACACCCAGGTCGGCGACGGCGGATCGGCGGGGATCAGCGCCAGCGCCTCACTGCTGTAGGCGAAGGCGGCCGACAGATGGTCGACGTCGAGCAGATTGCCGGCCAGCGTGGTGCGGACCCGGGCCGCCAGCTCGGAGTCGGTGTCCTGGCCGACGTCGGCCAGCGCCGACCGGGCGAGGGAGACCGCGCGATGGGACTCCCCGGCGTGCACGGCCGCCGCCGACGCGCGCAGGGTGAGCGCGATCCGGTCGCCCGCCTCGGTGGAAGGCGGCCGAGCCTCCGCCGGCACCGACGCCCACAGGTCCAGGGCGGTCTCCAGATGCCGCAGCTCCTCGGCGGGCGCCCCCAGTCGCCGGGCGTGGTCGGCGGCCTCCAGGGACGCGGCGAGCGCCTCGGGCAGATCGTGGCTCGCGCGGTAGTGGTGGGCGCGCTCCGCCGCGGTCTGCCCGCCGCGGCCGAGCCCCGTCAGCAGCCGGGCGAACGCCCCGTGCAGCCGCGCCCGTTCGCCGGGCAGCAGATCCGCGTAGACGGCCTCGCGCGCCAGGGCGTGCCGGAACGAGTACGTGCCGTCGGCGGTGGAGACCAGCAGCCGGCGTTCCACGGCCTCGCGCAGGGCCGCCTCCAGGGCGTCCTCCGGCAGCCCGGCCGCCTCCCGCAGCAGTTCGTGCCCGACCCGGCGCCCGGCGACGGCCGCCGTGCGCAGCACCTGCTGCGCGGTGTCGGACACCTGCTCGAAGCGGATGAGCAGCACGTCGGCCAGCGCGTCCGGCACCCCGCCCGCCCCCGGATCGGTCGCCGCCAGCAACTCCTGGGCGTAGAAGGCGTTGCCCTCGGCCCGCTCGACGATCCGGCGGACCGTGGCCTCCGGCAGCGCCCGCCGCTGGTCCTCCTGGAGCGCCCGCACCAGCCGGGCCACCTCCGTGTCGTCCATCGGCCGCAGCTCCAGGCGCTCCACGGACGGCAGCCGCACCAGCTCCGCCAGCAGGGGGCGCAGCGGATGCCTGCGGTGCAGATCGTCCGCGCGGTAGGAGGCCAGCACCGCCAGCCGCCCGCCGGGGGCGCCGCCCGCGGGCCGTTGCAGCACCCCGCGGCTGAGCAGGAACCGCAGCAGATCGCGCGAGGACTGGTCGGCCCAGTGCAGATCCTCCAGCACCAGCAGCAGCGGGGCGGTCTCGGCGACGTCCGTCAGCAGCGACGCCACGTCCTCGAACAGCCTGAGGCGCCCGCCCGCCTCCAGCGCGCCGCCCGTCCCGCCGCCCAGCAGCCGGCCGGCCGCCGGACGCGCGGCGAGCGCGGCCGCGAACCGCTCGTCGGCGGCGAGGGCGCCCAGCACCTCGGTGAACGGCAGATACGGCAGGCCCACGTCACCGAGGTCGACACAGTGCCCGGTGAGGACGGTCAGCCCACCCTGCGCGGCCCGCGCCGCCACCTCGTCCAGCAGCCGCGTCTTGCCCACGCCCGCGTCCCCGGCCACCAGAACGGCCCGCGCCTCACCGCCGCGGGCACGCTCCACCACCCCGGCGAGCCGCGCGAGCTCCTCCTCCCGTCCGACGAGAGGCACCCCGGCAAAGACGTTCCTGGACATCCCCCCATCCTCACACGCGCCGACGTCAGCGCAGCGTCCGCGCCCAGTCGGCGGGGACGCGGCCGGCCGGGCCGGGGGAGGGCTGGTCGGCCGGGTGGCTGGTGGGGGGAGCGAGTTCGGGGCCGGAGGTGAAGAGCTCGCCGGTGCCGAAGTGCCAGAACCAGTGCTCTCCGGGTTCATAGCTCTGGATCACGGGGTGACCGGTCTCGCGGTAGTGCGCGGTGGCGTGCCGGGAGGGTGAGTCGTCGCAGCAGCCGATGTGCCCGCACTGGGCGCAGCGCCGCAGATGGAACCACCAGCCGCCGGCCGCCTCGCACTCCACGCATCCGCTGCCGCTCGGCGGGACGCCGGGGTCGATCCCGTCGATTCCCTGGTCACTGGACATGCGCCGGCTCCTCGGGGGACTCGGTGTTCTCGCCGATCGCGGTGGCGTCCTCGCCGTCCGCGGCGGTCAGCGGCAGCAGGGCCTGGAAGCGGGTGTCGCCGGGCACGGACTCCACCTGGAGGCTGCCGTGGTGCTTGTTGACCACGATCCGCCAGGAGATGTCCAGCCCCAGGCCCGTGCCCTCGCCGACCGGCTTGGTGGTGAAGAACGGGTCGAAGATCCGGTCCCGGATCTCCGGCGGCACGCCGGGCCCGGTGTCCCGGAACTCCACCAGCACCCGGTCCGGCAGCAGTTCGGTGCGCACGGTCAGCGTGCCCTCGCCGCCCGCCCCGTTCATCGCGCCGACCGCGTTGTCGATGAGGTTGGTCCACACCTGGTTCAGCTCGGCCGGGTAGCAGGGGATCCTCGGAACCGTACGGTCGTAGTCCTTGACGACCTCGATCTGCGGTCCGATCTTGCCGGAGAGCATCAGCAGGGTGCTGTCGAGGAGTTCGTGCACATCGGCGTTCTGGTAGGGGGCGCGGTCCAGCTGCGAGTACTGCTTGGCCGCGTCGACCAGCCGCGAGATGCGGGTGGTGGAGTCCTCGATCTCGTCCATCAGCAGCTCGGTCTCGACGGTGTAGTTGAGCCAGCCGACGGCCGCCGGGAGGATCTCCTCGCCGACCGACGCGGCCACCTGCTCCAGCCAGTCCACGTCGAGCCCGGCCTGCACGAAGGTGGGCGCCACCCGCCAGCCCTCCTGGATGCCGTGGTCGTCGAGCCAGTCGGAGATCTCGTCCTCGCGGTCGGCGGCCTCCAGCGGGCTCAGCGAGGGCGCCTTGGCGACGCGTTCGGCGGTGCGCTCCTGGATCTCGATCAGTGAGGCGAGCTGTTCGGGCGGGTAGGGGCCCGACGAGATGACCGCCAGCTTGTGCCGCATCTTGGCGACCCGCTCCCGCAGCGACGCGGTGGCCCGTACGGCGGCCGCGGCGGGGTTGTTGAGCTCATGGGTGAGCCCCGCCGACAACGAGCCCAGCGCCAGCAGCCGTTCCCGCTGCCCGATGACCCGCTGGCTGTTCTTCGACCCGAAGAACAGGCCCTCCAGCAGATGCACGGCCATCGGGAACCACTCCCGCATGACGGCCGCGAAGGTGTCGGCGGGCAGCACGAAGAACCGCGTCGGCACGGTCACCCGCATCGAGTTGTTGTAGACCTGCTTCACCCGGTCGCCGATGTACGCCTGCATGGCGCCCGTGTACGCGCCCGCCTGCGAGCTGCGCACCACCTCCACGTCGTCGCCGCCCACCCGGCGGGACAGCACCACCTCGCCCTCGAGCAGCACGAAGAAGCAGGTCGCCGGTTCCCCCTCGGCGTAGACGGGACCGGGCTGGAACAGCTCCACCCGGCCCTCCGCGCACAGCCGCCCGAGCTGTTCGGGCGTCAGCTTCTCGAACAGGAACAGGGAGGCGATCTCCTTGGGGCTGCACGGCATGCGCTGTCCGCTCATGACTGCTCCAGATAGCGGTGGACGAGCATCACGGCCATGGCTCCCTCTCCGACGGCGGACGCCACGCGCTTGGCGGACTCGCACCGGGCGTCGCCCGCCACGAACACGCCGGGCACATTGGTCTCCAGGTGGTACGGCGGCCGGTCCAGCTCCCAGCCCGCGGGCGGCCGGCCGTCCGGACCGATCAGGTCGGGCCCGGCGAGGATGAACCCGCGCTCGTCGCGCAGCACCGTGCCGTCCAGCCAGTCGGTCAGCGGGGCGGCGCCGATGAACACGAACAGCCAGCGGGTGTCGACCAGTTCGGTCTCCCCGGTGACCGTGTCGCGCAGCGTCAGCCGCTCCAGCTCGCCCTCGCCGTGCGCGGCCTCGACGACCGTGCCGGTGCGCACCTGGATGTTGGGCGCCTCGGCGATCTGCTGGATCAGGTAGTGGGACATGGACGCCGACAGATCCGGGCCGCGCACCAGCAGCGTCACCGACTTCGCGCCCTTGGACAGGTACATCGCCGCCTGCCCGGCCGAGTTGGCGCCACCCACGATGTAGATGTCCTGGCCCTGGCAGGAGGGCGCCTCGGTGAGCGCCGAGCCGTAGAACACCCCGCAGCCGGTCAGTTCCCCGGCGCCGGGCGCGGCGAGCTGCCGGTACGACACACCGGTCGCCAGGATCACGCTGTGCGCGGCGATCGCCGAGCCGTCGGCGAACCGTACGACCCGCGCCGCCCCGTTGACCTCCAGGCCGGTCACCTCGCGGGCGGTGAGGATCTCCGCGCCGAACTTCGCCGCCTGCCGCCGCGCCCGCTCGGTGAGCTGCGCGCCGGAGACACCGTCGGGGAACCCCAGGTAGTTCTCGATCCGCGAGCTCTGCCCGGCCTGCCCGCCGGTCGCCGACCGCTCCACCAGCACCGTGCGCAGCCCCTCGGAGGCCCCGTACACGGCCGCGCCGAGCCCGGCCGGGCCACCGCCGATGATCACCAGGTCGTAGAACTCGGCCGTCGGCGTGGTCGCCAGCCCCACCCGTGCCGCCAGCTCCGGTGCCTCGGGCTCGACCAGCGGCGTGCCGTCCGCGGTGACCACCAGCGGCAGCCGCTCCCCGTCCTGGCCCGCCGCGGCCAGCAGCCGCCGGCCCTCGGGTTCGTCGGCGGAGTACCAGCGGTAGGGCACCTGGTTGCGGGCCAGGAACTCGCGCACCTCCGAGGAGCGCGCCGAGAAGCGGTGCCCGACGACCTTGGTGGCGGGCACCGGCCGGAAGTCGCTGGATCGCCACGCGTCGAGCAGATCGTCCAGCACCGGATAGAGCTTCTCCTCCGGCGGGTCCCACGGCTTGAGCAGATAGTGGTCCAGATCGACGACGTTGATCGCGTCGATGGCCGCGTTGGTGTCCGCGTACGCCGTCAGCAGCACCCGCCGGGCGCCCGGATACACGTCCAGGGCCTGCTCCAGGAACTCGATGCCGTTCATCTGCGGCATCCGGTAGTCCGCGAGGATCACCGCCACCAGGTCGCCGCGCAGCTTCAGCTCGCGCAGCGCCTCCAGCGCCGACTCACCGGACTCCGCGCGCACGATCCGGTACGACGCGCCGTAGCGGCGTCTGAGGTCACGGGCGACGGCACGGGAGACCCCCGGGTCGTCGTCCACGGTCATGATGACGGTGCGCGCCGCCTCCGCGCCTTCAGCCATACGTCGTCTCCCACCCCGAGCGTCGTACTGCGGCGCGGGTCCCCGTGGCCACGCCGGATCTTGCCCCATCGTAGGTTCGATCGCCCCGCTCCGCTCGGCCATGAGGGGATGCGCGATCCCGGCCGCGGGCCATGGGCTGTGGGACGCGCGACCCGTCGGCGGACTTCGCCCGTCGGATCCCGGCGCCGGGGGATCATCGCGGCGGGCCGGGGAAGACTGGGAGCGGCAACGTGTACGCGACACAGGGAGGCGGCCGGAATGACGGGGCCGATCACGGCAGGCGTCGACGGATCGGACGAGAGCCTCGGGGCTCTCGCCTGGGCGGCCCGCGAGGCCGTACGGCGGGGGCGGCCGCTCAAGGTCGTACAGGCGTGGGAGTACGCGCCGCACGAAGGGCTCGACGGCGGCCGGGAGGCGCAGGCGCGCTGGGCCGGGGAAGCGGTGGCCGCGGCGGCGGGGGAGGCGGCCGAGCGGCACTCCGGTCTGGAGGTGACCGCGGACGCCGTCGAGGGGCCGGTGGTGGACACGCTGGTCGCGGCGGCGGCCGAGGCGGAGATGCTGGTGCTCGGCTCCCGCGGGCACGGGCCCGTCGTCGGCTTTCTGCTGGGCTCGGTGGGCCAGCAGGTGATCGCCGAGGCGGCCGGGCCGGTGGTGCTGGTGCGGGCCGGGGACAAGGCGTCCGCCGAGGTCGCCGGGCACGAGATCGTGGTGGGCCAGCAGGGCGGCGCCGAGGACAGCGCGGCCGCCCTGGGCTTCGCCTTCGCCACGGCGGCGGCCCGCGGGGCGACCGTGCGCGCGGTACGCGCCTGGACGCTGCCACCGGTGTTCGCCTACAGCCCCGCCTCGCTGAAGCTGCTCGACGACGCCGGCGGCCCCGAGCCGTACGAGCGCAAGGCGCTCGCGGACGCGCTGCGGCCCTGGCGGGACCGCTACCCGGACGTGCACGTCGTGGAGCACGTCGAGATGGGCAGCGCCGGGCAGGTGCTGCTGTCGGTGGCCGGGCGCGCCCAGCTGCTGGTCGTCGGGCGCCGCGCCACCCGTACCGCCGTCGGCGCCCGGATCGGCTCGGTCGCGCACGGGGTGCTGCACCACGCGGGGTGCCCGGTCGCGGTGGTCCCGCCCGCCTGACCGTCACTCGTGGGAGGGGGACTCCAGGGTCTCCCTCGCCTTGGGCAGGATGTTCTCCACGTAGTCCTTGACGGCGGTGTCCAGGCCGATGTCGTGCTGGGCCCGCTCCGACAGGTACCAGCGGTGCTCCAGGAGCTGGTGGTAGATCTCCGCCGGGTCCATGGTGCCGCGCAGCTCCAGCGGCACCTGGCGCACGGTGGGCCGGAAGACCTCCCGCACCCAGCGGTGGGCGAGCACCTCGGGCCGGGCCGCGAGGGGGTCGCCCGGGGCGTAGTCGTCCTGGGTGGCCATCCAGCTCTCCAGGTCGTTCAGCAGCCGCCGCGCCTGGTTCTCCTCGGTGTCCAGGCCGGTCAGCCGCAGCAGCTGGCGCTGGTGGTGGCCGGCGTCGACGACCTTGGGCACGAAGGTGACCGTGTCACCGTTGGAGGAGTGCTCGATCTGCATCTCGGCCACGTCGAAACCGAGGTCGTTCAGCCGGCGGATCCGGCGCTCGATGTAGTGGTACTTGCCCGCCGGATACACCGAGACCCGCGTCAGCTCCTTCCACAGCTCGCCGTAGCGGGCGCAGATCTCCCTGCCGAACTCGATCGGGTCCACCGACGGGTGCAGCGCCCCGGACGCCTCCAGGTCCAGCAGCTCGCCGCTGATGTTGACGCGCGCCAGGTCCAGGTCGTAGTCCCGCTGGCCGGGGCTGAGCCGGGCGTGCAGCTCGCCGGTCTCGGCGTCCACCAGATAGGCGGCGTACGCGCCCGCGTCCCGGCGGAACAGGGTGTTGGACAGCGAGCAGTCGCCCCACGCGAACCCGGCCAGATGCAGCCGCACCAGCAGCACCGCCAGGGCGTCCATCAGGCGGTGCATGGTCGCCGGGCGCATGGTGGTCTCGAACATCGACCGATACGGCATCGAACCGCCGAGGTGGCGGGTGATCAGCACCGGCTCCAGCGGCTCACCCGAGGCGTCCGTGCGCCCGGTGACCACCGCGAGCGCGTCCACCGCGGGGATGCCCAGCCGGTCCAGGTCGCGCAGCAGCTCGTACTCGCGCAGCGCGGGCCGCTCGGCGAGCTCCTTCACGGCGATCACCTCGTCACCGGCGCGGGAGTAGCGCACGACGTGCCGCGAGATGCCGCGCGGCAGGGGCACGAGGTACTCCTCGGGCCAGTCCTCCAGGGGCAGCTGCCAGGGGAGTTCGAGGAGCAGGGCCGGGTGCTCCGGGTTGGTGGCGCTGATCTGCAAAGCCATGGCCCGACCCTATGCGGCGCGTCCCCCCGCCGGAACGGCCCGTTCATGTGCTGGAACGGGCCTCGGACGGGATCTCAGCCGGTGCGCTCCCGCGCCCGGTCCGCGGCCGCGGCGACCGGCCCCTGGTGGGCGGGGCCGTGGCCGGGCAGCAGCAGTCCGGCCTCCAGGGCGCCGATGGTCTCCAGGGAGGCCAGGGCCCGGGCGCGCTCGTGGTGGAACATGCCGAGCAGCATCTGCGGGCCCTTGCGGCGCGAGGTGGCGTGGCCGGTGACCAGGGCGTCCCCGGTGAGCACGGTGCCGGTGTCCGGCAGATGGAAGACGGTGTGCCCCAGGGTGTGGCCGGGCGTGTGCACCGGCACGGGACGGCCCGGCAGGTCGAGGGGCCCGTCGCAGGGAAACGCCTCGGGGGAGGCGACCGGCACCTTCGCGGTGCCGCCGGCCCGCAGCGCGTGCACGGCCCACGGCAGGACACCGGGGCGCCAGCCGTTGGCCAGGACCGTCCCGACGTTCACCTGGTGCAGGAACTCCCGGCGCGCGTGCGGGACTTCGGCCGGGTGCAGATACACCGGCGTGCCGTACGCGGCGCGCAGATGCTCGGCGGACCCCAGGTGGTCGTTGTGCGCGTGGGTGATCAGCACCGCGGCGACGGCCTCCGGCGCGCTGCCCACCTGGGCCAGCGAGGCCAGCAGCCGCTGCCGGTCGCCGGGATAGCCGGTGTCGACCAGCGTGACGGCGTCCCCGTCCTTCAGGATCACCCAGTTGGTGTTGCTGCCGTGCACCAGGTAGGTGCCGTCGGCGACTTGCTGCACATCTGCGCGCATGTTCGTCCCGCGTGGTGAGGTGGGCTACGGCGGGGGACAGCAAAGCAGATCGGGGCGCGCGGCCGCTGCCTCAGCGCACACCCCGCGGCCGGAACTGGATGCTGATGCGCGGTCCCGCGGCCCGGGTCGTCTTCGGTACGCAGTGCTCCCAGGTGCGCTGGCAGGAACCGCCCATCACGATCAGATCGCCGTGCCCGAGCGGCCGGCGGATCGCGCTGCCGCCGCCCGCGGGGCGCAGCAGCAGGTCGCGGGGCGTGCCGACGGACAGGATGGCGACCATCGTGTCCTCGCGGGCGCCCCGCCCGATCCGGTCCCCGTGCCAGGCCACGCTGTCGTGGCCGTCGCGGTAGTAGCACAGTCCGGCCGTCGCGAACGGCTCGCCCAGCTCCTCGGCGTAGTGCGCGGACAGCGCGGCACGCGCCTCGGCCAGCACCGGGTGCGGCAGCGGGTCGCCCTCGGCGTAGTACGCCAGCAGCCGCGGTACGTCGACGACGTGGTCGTACATCGTGCGCCGCTCGGCGCGCCAGGGCACCTCCGCCGCCAGCTGTTCGAACAGCGCGTCGGAACCGCTCAGCCAGCCGGGGAGCACGTCGATCCAGGCGCCGGCGCCCAGCGGGGTGCGGCGCAGACCGTCGAGCGGGGCGAGCTCCAGCCGGTCGGTCTGGTCGAAGAGGGAGCCCTGGAGGTGCATGGGCCCAGCGTACTCCGATTCGAAAATCTGTTCCATGTGGATCTGCCGGGGCCGGTGCCGTGCGGAACCGGCCCCTTTCGATACACCGGTGTATCGGATACGTTCCTGTATCGGACCGAGGGCGGAGGGGCATGGCGGCGACGCAGCAGAGGACCACCGGCGGCAGGGTGACCCGGCGTCGTGCGCACACGCGGGCGAACCTGCTGGACGCCGCCTTCGCCGTGTTCGCCGCCAAGGGGTTCGGGCGGGTCTCGATCGAGGAGGTCTGCGAGGCGGCCGGCTACAGCCGGGGCGCCTTCTACTCCAACTTCTCCAGCCTGGACGAGCTCTTCTTCGCCCTCTACCGGCAGCGCGCCGACCTCATCGCCGAGCAGGTCGCCGGGGCGCTCGCACTGGACGGCCCGGACCTGGACGTACGGCAGTCGGTCGACCGGGTCACCGAGGTGCTGCTGCTCGACGTGGACTGGCTGCTGGTCAAGACGGACTTCCTGGTCCACGCCGCCCGCCACCCGGCCGTGGCGCAGACCCTGCTGGAGCACCGGGCCACCCTGCGGCGGGCGATCGCCGACCGGCTCGCCCGTGCGCGCGGCCACACCGAACTGCCCGCCGTCCTCGGCGACGCGGACCGCGCGGCCCACGCCGTGGTCGCCGCGTACGACGGGGTCACCACCCAGCTGCTGCTGGACAAGGACGTCGCCCACGCCCGCGCCTGGCTGGGACAACTGCTCACCGCGCTGCTGACGGACGGCAGCGGCAACGCCCACTGAGGGAAGGGAGACGCTCGCCCATGGACGCGGACGTCATCGTCGTCGGAGCCGGACTCGCCGGCCTGGTCGCGGCACATGAACTCACCAGCCGCGGCCGGCGCGTCGCCCTGGTCGACCAGGAGAACGCCGCCAACCTCGGCGGCCAGGCGTACTGGTCCTTCGGCGGCCTCTTCCTGGTCGACTCCCCGGAGCAGCGGCGCCTGAGGATCAAGGACTCCTTCGACCTCGCCTGGCAGGACTGGCAGGGCAGCGCGCGCTTCGACCGCACCGACGACGAGGACTCCTGGGCGGTGCGCTGGGCGCGCGCCTACGTCGAGTGGGCGGCCGGCGAGAAGCGCTCCTGGCTCGACGGCCACGGCATCACCCTGCTGCCGACCGTCGGCTGGGCCGAGCGCGGCGACCTGCGCGCCGGCGGCCACGGCAACTCCGTGCCCCGCTTCCACATCGCCTGGGGCACCGGCACGGGCGTCGTCGCGCCGTTCGCCGCGTACGCGCAGCAGGCGGCGCGCGAGGGGCTGCTCACCTTCCACCACCGGCACCGCGTCGACGAACTGGTCGTCGAGGGCGGCACAGCGCGGGGAGTACGGGGCACCCTGCTCGCGCCCGACGACGCACCGCGCGGAGTCGCCTCCAGCCGCGAGGCCGTCGGCGAGTTCGAGCTGACCGCCCAGGCCGTGATCGTCACCTCCGGCGGCATCGGCGCCGACCACGACATCGTCCGCCGCCACTGGCCCGAGCGGCTCGGCACCCCGCCCGCCGAGATGGTCACCGGCGTGCCCGCCTATGTCGACGGCCGCATGCTCGACATCAGCGCCCAGGCCGGAGCCCGCCTGGTCAACCGTGACCGCATGTGGCACTACACCGAGGGCGTGCGCAACTGGGACCCCATCTGGCCCGGCCACGGCATCCGCATCCTGCCCGGCCCGTCCTCCCTGTGGTTCGACGCCCTCGGCCGCCGCCTGCCCGAGCCCTGCCTGCCGGGCTACGACACCCTCGGCACGCTCAAGTACCTGCGCACCACCGAGGACATCGCCGGGTACGACCACTCCTGGTTCATCCTCACCCGGAAGATCATCGAGAAGGAGTTCGCGCTCTCCGGCTCCGAGCAGAACCCGGACATCACCGCCAAGGACAAGAAGGCCGTGCTGCGCGCCCGGCTCCTCGGCAAGGGAGCCCCGGCCCCGGTGGAGGCATTCGTGCGGCACGGCGCGGACTTCGTCGTCGCCGACACCCTGGAACAGCTCGTCGAGAAGATGAACGCCCTGACGGAGAAGGCGCTGCTGGACGCCGGGACGCTGCGCCGCCAGATCGAGGCCCGCGACCTCCAGCTCGCCAACCCCTACGCCAAGGACGCCCAGATCCAGGGCATCCACAACGCCCGCCGCTACATCGGCGACCGCCTCGGCCGCGTCGCCACCCCGCACCGCGTCCTCGATCCCGAGGCCGGCCCGCTCGTCGCCGTCAAGCTGCACATCCTCACCCGCAAGACGCTCGGCGGCATCCAGACCGACCTCGACTCCCGCGCCCTCGGCACCGACGGACAGCCCGTCGAGGGCCTCTACGCCGCCGGAGAGGTCGCCGGTTTCGGCGGCGGCGGCGTCCACGGCTACAACGCCCTGGAGGGCACCTTCCTCGGCGGCTGCCTGTTCTCGGGGCGCGCGGCGGGGCGGGCGGCGGCCGGCCAGGCGGGCTGAGCGTCAGCCCCGCCCGAGGAGCCGGGCCAGCACCGCCGCGTGGCTGTGCTCCGGCTCCTTCGACGCCGTCAGCAGCGTCACCGCACCTTTCTGCGCCGACCGCCGTACGCCGTCGAGGAGTTCGGCCGCCTCGGGAGCGGCGAGCTCCGCCTCGTAGCGTCGCGCGAACTCCTCGTAGGAGCCCTCGCCGGCGTGGTACCAGCGGCGCAGCTCGGTGGAGGGGGTGAGGGCCTTGGGCCACTCGTCCACGTGGGCCGCGTCCTTGGAGATTCCTCGGGGCCACAGCCGGTCGACCAGGATCCGCACGCCGTCGTCCGGCTCGGGGGGTTCGTAGATGCGGCGCACGCGGACGCTCACGCGGGGACCTCCTCGGCCGGCGGCGGGTCAGTCGGAGCGTAACCCGGTGCGTGCGCCGCGGTGCGGGTCACTCCGCCGACCGGGTACCCGTCCCGCGCCTGCGGCCGGCCCGGCGCGCCAGCAGGCGCCGTTCGCTCTCGCTGGTGCCGCCCCACACGCCGATCTCCTGCCGGGTCTCCAGCGCGAACCGCAGACACGCCTCACGCACCGGACAGCGCTCGCACACGGACTTCGCCTGCCGCGTCTGGATCAGGGCCGGCCCCGTGGTGCCGATGGGGAAAAAGAGGTCCGGGTCCTCGTCCCGGCACGCGGCACGCTTCCGCCAGTCGTCCATCGCTGTCACTCGCATTCGTCCAAGCCCTTCCGCTTGCGTCTGCTCGGTGTCGGGTGACCTGTCGGCAGGCGGGTGAAACCGGCGCGCGGGTCAACGAGTTCGGACGCGGCGCACTCTCACCGCGCCCACACCTCCGTGGCCGGCCCCTGCCGCAGCGCCCGTCCCGCCTCCCGCGCCACCACGTCCGCCACCTCCGCCAGCGCCGGTGAGTCGAGCTTCCACTGCTGCCAGTACAGGGCCGCGTCCACCGGCCGGTCGGGTGCGAGCGGGACGAGCCGGCCGGTGCCGAGCAGGGGCAGCGCCTGGGCCTCGGGCAGCAGCCCCCAGCCCAGGCCCGCGGCGACGGCCTCGGCGAAGCCCTCGGAGGTCGGGACGTAGTGGCGGGCCGCACTGGCCGGCGTGCCCACCAGGCGGCGTACGAAGCCGTCCTGGAAGTCGTCGCGCCGGTCGAAGACCACGACCGGTGCCTCGGGCAGCAGCTCGGTGAGCGGACCCGTCAGATGGCGGGCGGCGAACTGCGGGCTCGCGACGGCGAGATAGCGCATCCGGCCCAGCGGCCGCACCGAGCAGCCGGGCACCGGGTCGGGGGAGGAGGTCACCGCGGCCATCACGAGCCCCTCCCGCAGCAGCGCCGCCGTGTGGTCCTCGTCCTCGCGGCGCAGCTCGAAAAAGAGCCGCGGCTCCTGCCGTACGCGGGTCAGGGCGGGCAGGAACCAGGTCGCCAGGGAGTCGGCGTTGACCGCCACCGACACGCGCGTCGCCTCCCCGGCCTCCCGCATGCCGAGCTCGGCGCGCGCGTCGCGCTCCAGCCGGGCCAGCTGCCGGGCGAAGCGCACCACCACCTCCCCCGACTCGGTGGGCCGCACCGGTTTGGTGCGCAGCAGCAGCACCCGCCCGGTGCGCTGCTCCAGCGCCTTCACCCGCTGGCTCACCGCGGACGGCGTCACATGCAGCGCGGCGGCGGCCGCGTCGAAGGTGCCCTCGTCCACCACCGCGAGCAGTGTGCGCACCTGGTCGAGGGGGAGTTCCGGCATCCCGGCATCCGTCTTCATAAATGCTAAAGATACGTAAGAATCTTTAGCTGTACGTGCGGTGATCGCTTGCTTAACGTCATGTCCCATGAGCAACGCACTGTCCGCCGCTGCCGCGGGTTTCGGCACCGGCCTGTCCCTGATCGTCGCCATCGGCGCCCAGAACGCCTTCGTCCTGCGCCAGGGCGTCCGCCGCCATGCCGTCCTCGCCGTCGTCGGCATCTGCGCCCTGTCGGACGCGCTGCTGATCGCCCTGGGCGTGGCCGGGGTCGGAGCGGTGGTGGTGGCGTGGCCGGGCGCGCTGACCGCGGTGGCCTGGATCGGCGGGGCGTTCCTGATCGCCTACGGTGTCCTCGCCGCCCGCCGGGTGCTGCGCCCGCAGGGTGCGCTGAGCGCCGACGGCGAGGCGGCGGGGTCGGTGCGGCGGGCGGTGCTGACCTGTCTGGCGATGACCTGGCTCAACCCGCACGTCTACCTGGACACCGTGTTCCTGCTGGGCTCCATCGCCGCCGACCGCGGCCCGCTGCGCTGGACCTTCGGCCTGGGTGCCGTGGTGGCCAGCCTGTGCTGGTTCGCGGCGCTCGGCTTCGGCGCGCGGCTGCTCAGCCGCCCTCTGGCCCGGCCCGGTGCCTGGCGTGTCCTGGACGGGCTGGTCGCCGTCACCATGCTGGTGCTCGGCGTGTCCCTGATCCTGGACGCCTGAGCGCCGCGCCCCGCCGCCGGGCCGCCGTCGGCCGATCGCCGGCTCAGACCACGCCCCGCCGGTGCATCGCGTACTGCTCCAGCAGCTTGTTGCGGGTCGTCTCCAGCCGGTGGGCCAGGATCTCGGAGACGATCCGCACCAGCGTCAGCCCGAGCCGGGGATCCTCCTCGCACAGCGCGAGCACGGCCTGCGCCTCGAACTCGTAGGCCCGCACCGGACTGAACGCCTCCGCGCCGAAGTCCCACTCGTACGGCGGGAAGAGCCACGACCAGCCGAGCAGATCGCCCGCGCCGAGGCTCGCGACCGTGACCCGCTGGAGCGCCGTCACCCGCTGGTCCAGGGAGACTGCGCCGGAGCGGATCACCCAGAAGCGGTCGGCCCGGCCGCCCGCCTCGAAGATGCGGGTGTCCTCGGGGAAGGACACCTCCCGGGCGAGTGTCATCAGGCGTGCGCGCTGCGGCGGGGGGAGGGCGGTCAGCAGTTTCGTCGCTCTGGTCATGGCGCGTGCTCCTGCCGGGGGAGGGGTGTGTTCCCTACGCCCATTTCAGCCGCCGTCGGCTCCGAGAGCACCTCGGCGGACCGGATTTCCGCTTCCGGGCAGAGAAAAGCCCTGGCTGGACGGGGGAAACCAGCCAGGGCAGTCACAGGGGTGCGCGAAGGACTCGTCCGGTCGACTCCGGCACCGGGTATGCATGAACGATAAACCATCTCGCGGCGCGTAACACAAACGAAACAGGACCGAGTGACCGGTTTCACTTGGTGACCCGGATCCGCTCCAGCTGCGGGTCCGCCGCGTCGGGCAGGTTCATCCCCGCCGCCAGCCCCGAGCGCAGATACCGCAGCACGGGCTCCGTCAGCCGCTCGCCGGGCAGCACCGCGGGGATCCCCGGCGGATACGGCGTGATCATCTCGGCCGCGATCCGGCCTGCGGCCCGCGCCACCGGCACCTCCTCGGCCGGGCCGAAGAAGGCGTCGCGCGGTGCACTCGCCTGGGCCAGCCGCAGCCGTGCCGGTTCGGGCACCTCGACCCGCGGCGCCGGCGGCATCTCCGGCGCGGCCCGCGCGAGATCCTTCAGCGCCCCGAGCAGTTCGTCCGCCGTGGTCCGGTCGTCGGCGTGCGTGAGCTGGGCGCCGATGCGGCGGTGGTCGGTCAGATGCGCCTCGATCTCCCGGTGCTCCCGCAGCCAGTCGGCCGCCTGGTAGCCGGTGATGCCCAGTCCGGACACATCGATCACACCGGGCAGCGGATCGAAGTCGTCCGCCAGCCCCGGCCCGCAGAAGTCCTCCCGGCCCTCGACCCGCAGTCCGTCGATGTCCTCCACCCCGGCCCTGACGTGGGCCGCCAGCTCCAGCGCGGCGGACATCAGCTCCCGGCCGTGCAGCACCATCTGACGCCGCCAGCCGTCCATCCCGGCGTAGATCAGCACCGACGGACTGGTCGTGCCCAGCAGGTCGGCCCGCATCTTCAGCAGCTCGGGCGGCACGAGATCGCCCCGCAGATGGAACACCGAGCCCTGCTCCAGACCCGAGCCCATCTTGTGGATGCTGGTCACACAGATGTCCGCCCCCGCGTCCATCGCCCAGGACGGCAGATCGGGGTGGAAGGGCAGATGCGCGCCCCACGCCTCGTCCACGATCAGCGGCACCCGCCGGCGGTGGCAGACCTCGGCGATCCCCCGCAGATCCGCGCACGCCCCGTACGGGGTGGGGCTGGTGACCAGCGCGCCCTTCGCGTCCGGACGGCGCTCCAGAGCCTCCTCGAACTGCTCCGCGGACGGCGGATGCGCCAGATGCCGCTCGGCGTCCCACCGCGGCTCCACCCACACCGGCTCGATGCCGGACAGGATCAGCCCCGAGACCACCGACTTGTGCGCGTCTCGCCCGATCAACAACGCCTCGTGCGGCCCGGCGACCGCCAGCATCGCGGCCTTCACCGACAGGGAGCTGCCGCAGGTGCTGAAGAACGTATGGTCCGCGTGCACCGCGTCGGCCATCAGTTCCTCGGCCCGCGAGAGCACCTGGCCCCGCCCCAGCCGGTCGTCCAGCCCGCCGGAGGCCAGCACATCGCCCAGGAACACCGCGTCCCCGAGCACCTCCCGTACGGCGGGGTCGGCGCCGCGGGCCTGTTTGTGCCCGGGCGGGGCGAAGGCCAGCCTGCCGCTGCGGTGGTAGTCGGCCAGGGCTTCGAGAACGGGGGCGCTGCTGTGATCGGCTGTCATGCACACCGGGTTTCCCGGCGGCGCCGGAGCAATCAGGATGCTCCGGCGCCGCCCCGGTCCCGGCCCGGTGTCAGGATCTCGTCCAGCACCGACAGCACCACCTCGTAGGCCATCCCGCGCAGCTCGGCGTCCCTGGCCGCATCCGGGTCGCGCGAGCGCAGGGCCTCGCCGCGCTCCCGGCAGCCGCGCAGCTCCTGCACCGCGCGGGCCCTGCTCCGCTGCATCCGCCGCAGCAGTTCATCGGCGTCCACGACTTCGGTCATACCGTTCAGGTACCCGGTAAGGGCCGGAACTCAGCCTCCCTGGGCGGACCCTTCGACCTGCGCCCGCACCTCTTCCGGCGTCAGGTACGAGTCGGTGTACTCGAAGTCCTTCAGCTTGGCGGGCTTGCGGGCCTGGAAGCCGGTGCGGACGAAATCGTCGCCCGCGATCGCGTTGAGCACCCAGTTGGTCAGGACGCGGGTCTTGGCCACGTTGGTGCGCAGCGCCCCCCAGTGGTAGCCGCGGGCCACCGCCTGCGCGGGCAGACCGCGCAGCTCGATGCCGAGCGGCTTGGACACGGCGTCCTTGCCGCCGAGGTCGACGACCAGGCCGAGGTCCTTGTGGACGTACGGCTGGAGCGGTTCCCCGCGCAGGGTCGCGATGACGTTCTCGGCGACCTTGCGGCCCTGGCGCTGGGCGTGCTGGGCGGTCGGCGGGCACACCGCGCCCTCCTCGCCCTTGGCCACGTCCGGCACCGCGGCCGCGTCGCCGAGCGCGAAGACGCCGTCGTGGCCGGGCAGGGTCATCTCGGCGGTCACCGCCAGGCGCCCGCGCACGGTCTCCGCGCCGAGCGTGGCGATGAGCGGGCTGGCCACCACACCCGCGGTCCAGATCAGGGTGCGGGTCGGCACCACCCGGCCGTCGGTGAAGGTGACCTCCTCGGGGCCCGCCTTGTCGATGGAGACGCCCAGCGACACCTCGATGCCGCGGCGCTGGAGGACGTCCATGGCGCTGCGGCCGAGCTTCTCGCCGAGCTCGGGCATCAGCTTCGGCGCGATGTCGATGAGGTGCCACTTGATCAGGCTCGGGTCCAGCCGCGGGTAGCGCTTGACCGCGGCGTGCGTCAGCTTCTGCAGACACGCCGCCGTCTCCGTGCCCGCGTAGCCGCCGCCGACCACCACGAACTGCAGCCGCGAGGCCCGCTCGGCGGGGTCCTGGCTGGCATCGGCGAGATCGAGCTGCGAGATGACGTGGTCGCGGATGTAGGCGGCCTCGGCTAGGGTCTTCAGACCGAAGGCGTGGTCGGTGAGACCGGGGATGTCGAAGGTGCGGGTGACGCTGCCGGGGGCCAGCACGATGTAGTCGTACGGCTCGTTCACGACCTCGTCCGTGATCGTGCGGATCACGCACACCTTGGCCTTCAGGTCCACGCCGATCGCCCCGCCGGGGATGATCCGGGTGCGGTACTTCTTGCTGCGGCGCAGCGACAGGGCGATCGACTGGGGGGTCAGCACCCCGGAGGCGACCTGCGGCAGCAGCGGCAGATAGAGCTGGTAGGCGAACGGCGTCACCAGGGTGACGTCGGCTTCGTCGGGGGCGAGCCGGCGCTCCAGCCGCCGGACGCACTCCACGCCGGCGAAGCCTGCGCCCACCACCAGGATCCTGGGTCGTGTCACGGTGTCCATCCCTTTCCGCGTCTCCAGGCGGTCTTTCCGCCGGCGCCATGCGCCTGCCCCTGGATCGCTGCCTCGCACCTCACCGATCCCACCGTGTCCCGGGCGGCCCCGCCAGCCGAGTGAGGCAGGCTGGCGAATCCGCGGGGCACCAGCATGCAACGCCTGAGGCGTTCGTGTACCCGATCACCGGGATCTCGTACGCGCTTTCCCCGACTCGTCCGTGGGTGCGAACCGCTGTGTCCGTCCTCCCCGTGCCTACCGCGGCTCGGTGAGGGCGCGGGTGGCCTCCCGCTGGACGTCCGCCGAGCGGTGGAGGAAGTCGAGGATCACCTCCAGCTCCGCGTCCGAGTAGCGGGCGTACAGGTCGTCCAGTCCCGCCGCGAAAGGGGCGAACAGCGGCGCGAACCGGGCCTCGATCCCGGGATCCGCCTCCACGTTGACGCGTCTGCCGTCCTGCGGGTCGCGCACCCGGCGGGCGAACCCCTTGCGCTCCAGCCGGTCGATCAGCCCGGTCACCGAGGCCGGTGCCAGGCCGGTGAGTTCGCCGAGCTCGCCCGCGCTGAGCGCGCCGGAGCGCTGGAGCAGGTCGAGCGTCTTCTCCTCGACCGGGCTCAGCTCCATCCGGGCGCTGATCGCCGCGTGGTACATGACCGCGGCGTTGCTGTGCGCCCGTCCCGCCTCCCGGAGACCGGCGAGCAGGTCGTCCCTTGACGTCATCGCGACTCACTCCCTACATTTAGTTCGGCCGAACGAAATAATAGCAGCGCAGCAGGGAGAGAGGAAACGCCATGGACATCCAGGAGACCCGGATCCGTGAACTCTTCGCCGAGTACTGCCGGACCTGGACGGAAGCGGACACCGCCGGCTTCGCACGGCTGTTCACCGAGGACGCCGACTATGTGTCCTACGACGGCAGTTGGGCGGCCGGCGTGGACCGGCTGCGGGACAACCACGACAAGCTCTTCCGCGGGGTCGTCGCCGGTTCCGCGATGGTCGGCGAGATCGAGTCGCTGCGCTTCGTCACCGACGAGGTGGCCGTGCTCGTGGCCAACGGCTCGGTGCTCATGCCCTGGCGCAGCGAACTGCCCAGACGCCGGCTGTCCCGGCAGATCATCGTCTGCGTCCGCACACCGCGGGGCTGGCGGATCGCCGCGATCCAGAACGGCCGGCAGCGACCGGTGACCATCCCCGAGCCCGACTCGATGCCGTCGAGGATGTCCCGGACCATGACCCGCACGGCCCGCCGCCTCGGCATCGGCCGGGCCCGCGAGGTGACCCTGCCGGCCGGCTGACACCGGCGTCGCGCGCTCAGCCGAACACGTTGTCCGCGTCGTCCCAGTCGAGCGGGTCCTCCACGACCGGTGTGCGGGGCAGGGGAGCGCGCGCCTGGTACATCGCGTCGATCTCCAGGGCATAGCGCTGCACGATCGCGTCCCGGCGCAGCTTCATCGACGGCGTGAGCAGCCCGCCGGCCACGTCGAACGGCTCCGGCAGCACCCGGAACACCCGGATGGACTCGGCGCGCGACACTGCGCTGTTGGCGGCGGCGACCGCCCGCCCGACCTCCTCGCGCAGGGCGTTCTCCTCCCGCGCCTCCCGGCTCAGCGCACCGCTCTGCCAGCGCTGCGCCGAACGCCAGTGCGCCAGGAACTCCGGGTCCAGGGTGATCAGCGCCCCCACACAGGGCCGGTTGTCGCCGACGACGACCGCCTGGTGCACCAGCGGATGCATCCGCAGGCGCTGCTCCAGCAGGGCCGGGGCCACGCTGGTGCCGCCGCTGGTGATGATGACGTCCTTCTTGCGCCCCGTGATCGTCAGATAGCCCTCCGAGTCCAGCCGCCCCAGATCCCCGGTGGCCAGCCAGCCGCCGCGCAGCACGGCCCGGGTCGCGGCCTCGTCGCCCACGTAGCCCTGGAACACCGACGGGCCGCGCACCAGGATCTCCCCGTCCGCGGCCACCGTGATCTCGGTGCCGGGCAGCGCCCGGCCGACGGTGCCCGACTTCTCCCGGCCCAACGGCTGCATGGTGATGCCGCCGCTGGTCTCGGTGAGGCCGTAGCCGTCGTGGACGTAGATGCCGATGCCCTCGTAGAACAAGGACAGTTCGCGGCTGAGCGGGGACCCGCCCGAGGTGGCCCGGCACACCTGGCCGCCGAGCGCCTCGCGCAGCCTGCGGTACACCGTGCGCTCGTACAGGGCGTGCTGGAGGCGCAGTTGGGGGCCGGGCCCGGAGCCGCGGCCCAGCCGGTGGCGCTCGCCGGCCGCGGCGAAGGCCCGCGCGGTCTCCGC
Source organism: Streptomyces sp. enrichment culture (assembly GCF_964272895.1). Taxonomy (GTDB): domain Bacteria; phylum Actinomycetota; class Actinomycetes; order Streptomycetales; family Streptomycetaceae; genus Streptomyces. Next base: position 616,924 of record NZ_OZ186832.1, on the reverse strand, counting down.
CGCCCGCTCGAACAGGGCGCCGTGGCCCGCCTGCTGGGCCCTGCGCAGGAACGTCTTGTACAGCTTCTCGAAGAGGGAGGGGACGCCGTAGAAGTAGGTCGGCCGGAACGAGCGCAGGGCCGCGGACAGGGACGCCTCGCTCAGATCGGGCTCGTGGCCCATCAGGACGCCGCCGCGCAGACACAGCTCCTGGATCATCAGGCCGTAGGCGTGCGACAGCGGCAGAAAGGCGAGGATCCTCGGCTGCTGTCCCGGCGGTGCCGCCGTCCGGCCCCAGCCGGCCAGCAGGGTGTCGCACGGGCTCGCCACGTTGCGGTGGCTGAGCGCGCAGCCCGTGGGCCGTCCGGTGGTGCCCGAGGTGTAGGTGACGACGGCCGTGGCATCCGGCAGCACGATGCGGCGCAGCGAGTCGACGGTCGTGTCCGGGATGAACGCCCCGCGCTCCACCAGCCGGGCCGGTCCTCCGTCGTCCAGCTGCCAGACGTGCCGCAGCCGGGGCAGCGCCGCGCACACCGAGCCGACGGTCATCACCGCGTGCTCGTCCTCGACCACCACCGCCACGCAACCGGCGTCCCGCAGGATCCACTCCACCTGGTCCCGCGACGACGACGGATGCACCGGTACGACCTCCGCGCCGACCGCCCACAGGGCGTGCGCGAACACCGTCCACTCGTAGCGGGTGCGCGCCATCACGGCGACCCGGCTGCCCGGCGTGATGCCGGACGCGATCAGCCCCTTGGCCAGGGCCACCACCTGGTCCTTGAGCTCGACCGCGCTGACCTCCTCCCACCCTCCCGGCGAGCCGGGGACGCGGCGGGCGATCAGGGGCAGCGTGGGGCTGTGGGCCGCCGCCTCGAAGACGCTGTCGGCGAGCCCACCGGGCGGCAGCGGTGAGAAGGACGGAGCGAGAGCGAGGTCGCGCATGCGCTGCTCCTGGTCGGTACGGGCTGTGACGGCGCCGACGAGCACTGTTATCGACGGTGGTCGAATGTAGCCCAGCCGCGCGCGGGCCGTGCCGGGAACGGGGTAACTGTTAGACGCTGATGATCTCCCCGCGGAGCTCGCCCCGTCCCGCACCCCGAGCCCACTCCGGCCCGCCCCTCGCACTCGCCGCGACCGTCCGGTCACCCTGCCCCGGCTCCTCCGGCGACCTCGCCTCGGTCCGCCCGGCCGATCTCGCCGCGCCCGTGCAGTGGGTCTGGTGCGGTCCGTCCGGCGATCTTGCCGTGGCCGTGCGGTGGGCCCGGCGTGGTCCGTCCGGCGATCTCGCCGCGGCCGTCCGGCGAGCCCGCCATGGCCGTCCCGCATACCGGGCCGTTGCCGTTCGGCGAACCGGGCCGTTGCCGTTCGGTGAACCGGACCGTGGCCGTCCGGTGAGCCCGGCGGCGCCCGACCGACGAGCCCGCCGTGGCTCCCGCATACCGGGCCGTTGCCGTTCGGCGAACCGGACCGTGGCCGTCCGGTGAGCCCGGCGCGCCCGACCTGTGGGCCCACCGTGGCCGTCCCGCATACCGGGCCGTGGCCGTGCGGCGAGCCCAGCCGCGCCCGACCGGCGAACCCGCCATGGCCGTCCAGCGAGCCCGGCCGCGCCCGACCGGTGGGCCCGCCGTGGCCGTCAGGCGAGCCCGGCCGCGCCCGTCCGGTGGCCGTCCGGTGAGCCCGGCGCGGTGTCTCGCTCGATCTCGTCGGCTCCCGTCCGTTGATCTCGCCGAGCGGGGGAACTCGGGGCGCATGACCCACATCAGTCCCGACCCCGAACCCGAGCGCAGCACCGGTCTCGAGCCGGGCGGCGGCGTCCCGCCGGGCGAGACCCCGCCCGCAGAGAGCAGCCTGCCCGAGGCGGGCCCCCGCGAGACACACAACCCGACCAAGGGCTGGGCGAAGGCGCCGCTGGCGCTGATCCTGCTCGTGGTCGCGCTGGTCGCGGTGGGCTTCCTGGCCTTCGCCATCGCGCTGATGCTCTGACCGGCGCTGCGGGCCTCACTCCTGAGTCCGCCGCACACACCCGGTGACCACGTCCCGCAGGCTGCCGGTCCGCTCCAGCAGCCCGCGCTGCACCTGTGCCCCGTTGCCCTCGCGCAGCAGGCGGTCGCAGCTCTCGCGGGCGCGCTGCAGATCCCCGCTCTCGGCGAGCGCGTCCCGGGTGTGCTCCAGCAGCGCCCCCACCACCTCCGCCGCGGGGGCCGGCCGCATGGTGAGCGGGTGGAGCAGCAGGTCGGTGAGCCCCCAGCGCGCGGCCCGCCAGTTGGCCAGCCGCAGCAGGCTCACGCTGAAGTCCGCGGGCGGCTGCCCCGCCCGCCACTCGCGCGCCGCCGTCTCCACCAGCGCCCGCGCCAGCATCGCCACCAGAACGGCCGTCTCCGCGTGCAGACACACGTCCGCGACCCGGATCTCGACCGTCGGGTACCGCTCCGAGAGCCGGGCGTCGAAGTAGACCATCGCCTGGTCCAGGATCACGCCGGTCGCCACCATCTCGGCGACCCTGCGGTGGTACTGCTCGGCCGACCCGAACACCTCGGTCGGCCCCGCCGACGGCCACTGCTGCCACACCCGGCTGCGATAGCTGCTGTACCCGGTGTCGCCGCCCTGCCAGAACGGCGAGTTGGTGCTCAGCGCCGACAGCACCGACAGCCAGGGCCGCACCCGGTCGGCGACCGCGACGCCCTCCTCGTCGGAGTCCACGTACACATGGACATGGCAGCCGCATACCAGGTTCCGGGACGTGATGTCGTACTGCTCCGCCATCCACCGATAGCGGGCGTTGACGCCCACGCTCGGACTCAGCGGCAGCGGCGAGGTGGCCAGCGCCGCCACCGCGCAGCCCAGCTCGCCCGCATGCCGGGCCGCCTCCCGCCGGCACCGCACGATCTCCGCGTGCAGCGCGTCCATGTCCTCCTGGGGATGGGTGGCGAACTCCAGCATCTGGTCGTGCAGTTCTTTCTCGAAGACCTGCTCGCCCGTGTCATCCGCCGCGGCACGTGCCAGTACCGCGGCGGACATCGCTCTCGGATCCCCGCTCTCGGGATCCACCAGGAGGAGCTCCTCCTCCACTCCGACGGTGCGCAAAGCCCACAGCCTCTCCGGGTTCGGTGATACGCACCCGACTGCCCCGTCGGAGCCCTTTCACACCGTGTACGGTCGCAGCCACACCGTGGCGAGCGGGGGCAGGGTCATCGAGATCCGCCCGTCCTCCGGCTTCACCGGCTCCGGCGCGACGACCCCGGAGCCGCCGTAGCGCTCGGCGTCGGTGTTGAGCACCTCCTGCCAGGCGACCACGTCGTCGGGCACGAAGAGCCGGTAGTCGTGGCGGACGACGGGGGAGAAGTTGCTCACCGCCAGCAGCGGGTCCCCGTCCGCGCCGAAGCGCAGGAACGCGAAGACGTTGTCGTCCGCCGCGTCGCCCACGACCCACCGGAAGCCGCCCGGGTCGGTGTCGCGCTGCCACAGCGCCGGCACCGACCGGTAGACCGTGTTGAGGTCACGCACCAGATCCTGGACCCCGCGGTGATCGGCCACGGCCCCGTAGCCGGGGTCGAGCAGCCACCAGTCCGGCCCGTGCGGCTCCGACCACTCACCGCCCTGCGCGAACTCCTGGCCCATGAACAGCAGTTGCTTGCCCGGATGGGCCCACATGAAGCCGAGGTAGGCGCGGTGGTTGGCGCGCTGCTGCCACCAGTCGCCGGGCATCTTGGAGACCAGGGCGCGCTTGCCGTGCACGACCTCGTCGTGGGAGATCGGCAGCACGTAGTTCTCGCTGTAGGCGTACACCATCGAGAACGTCATCTCGTTGTGGTGGTACTTGCGGTGCACCGGCTCCTTGCTCATGTACTCCAGCGAGTCGTGCATCCAGCCCATGTTCCACTTCAGCCCGAAGCCGAGCCCGCCGCCGTCCGTCGGCCGCGTCACCCCGTCCCAGGCCGTGGACTCCTCGGCGATGGTGACCACACCGGGCGTCCGCCGGTACACGGTCGCGTTCATCTCCTGGAGGAACGCCTTCGCGTCCAGGTCCTCGTTCCCGCCGAACACGTTCGGCTCCCACTGGCCCGAGTCCCGCGAGTAGTCGAGGTAGAGCATCGAGGCGACCGCGTCCACCCGCAGCCCGTCGATGTGGAACTCCTCGCACCAGTACACCGCGTTCGCCACCAGGAAGTTGCGCACCTCACGGCGGCCGAAGTCGAACTCCAGCGTCCCCCAGTCCGGGTGCTCGGCGCGCCGCGCGTCCCCGGGCTCGTACAGCGGGTCCCCGTCGAACCGGGCTAGCGCCCAGTCGTCCTTCGGGAAGTGCGCCGGCACCCAGTCCATGATCACGCCGATGCCCGCCTGGTGCAGCTTGTCCACCAGGTACTTGAGGTCGTCGGGCGAGCCGAGCCGGGCCGTCGGCGCGTAGAAGCCGGTGACCTGGTAGCCCCAGGAGCCGCTGAAGGGGTGATGGGCGACCGGCATGAACTCCACGTGCGTGAAGCCGAGGTCCTTGACGTACGCGGGCAGCTCCTCCGCCAGCCGGCGGTAGGTCAGCCCCGGCCGCCAGGACGGCAGATGGACCTCGTAGACGGAGAACGGCGCCTCGTGCACCGGGGTGTCACCGCGGTGCGCCAGCCACTCGGCGTCGCCCCACTCGTAGTGCGAGGCGTGCACGATCGACGCCGTGTCCGGCGGGGCCTCCGCGCGGCGGGCCATCGGGTCGGCCTTCAGGAAGCGGTGACCGTACCGGGAGGTGATCTCGAACTTGTAGCGGGTGCCCTCGCCGACCCCCGGCAGGAACAGCTCCCACACCCCGGACGCGCCCAGCGAGCGCATCGGGAACGCGGTGCCGTCCCAGTAGGTGAAGTCGGTCGCGACCCGCACGCCCTGGGCGTTGGGCGCCCACACCGTGAACCGGGTGCCGGCCACCCCCTGGTGGGTCATCGGCTCGGCGCCCAGCGCCTTCCACAGCTGCTCGTGCCGGCCCTCACGGATCAGATGCAGATCCAGCTCACCGAGCGCGGGCAGGAACCGGTACGGGTCGTGCACCTCCTGCCCGGCGTCGTCCCCGTACGCCACCACCAGCGTGTACTTGGGGATCTTCTTCAGCGGCAGCACGACCGAGAAGAGACCGTCGCCCTCGGAGACCATCGGATGCCGTTTGCGGCCCGCCACGACGCTCACGGCACGGGCGAACGGCCGAAGCGCCCGGAAGGCGATCCCGCCCGGCACCGGATGGGCGCCGAGCAGCGCGTGCGGATCGTGGTGCGCACCCGACAGCAGCCGCGCACGGTCCCCGGGGTCCAGGGCCGGCGCGGCCCGCCCCCGGGTCGACGGGCCGGAGGGCTCGGGCAGGGAGGTGTCACGCAGGGCCACGGGTTCCTCAGTCTCCTCTCACAGCCAGACGCTCGATCGCCGCCATCGGGACGGCGACCCAGTCCGGACGATGCCGGGCCTCGTACAGAACCTCGTACACGGCACGGTCGGTCTCGTACGCACGCACCAGCGCGTGCTTCTTGCGCGGGTCCCAGCCGGCCCGCTCGGCGTAGCCCGCGCAGTACGCCTCGCGGCAGCGGCGCGCCCACTGCGGGCGCCACGGACGGCGCTGACGGGCGGCGTAGTCGAAGGAGCGCAGCATCCCGGCGATGTCCCGCACCGGGGACTGCGGGGCGCAGCGTTCCAGCAGCGGCCGGGACGGCTCGCCCTCGAAGTCGATGACGAACCACTCCCGCCCCGCCCGCAGCACCTGCCCCAGATGCAGATCGCCGTGGATGCGCTGCGCCTCGGGCCCCGGATCGCAGGTGACGAGCATGCCGAACGCCCCCCGCAGGCCCGGCACGAACGGCCGCAGGCCCGGCACGCTGTGCGCGGCCGCGTCCAGCCGCTCGGCCATCGCCGCCGCCGTGCGCCCGTTCTCGGCGGGCGGACCGCCGGGAAAGGCCGCGGCCAGCGCCACATGCACGTCCGCGGTGGCCCGGCCCAGCGCGTGCGCCTCCGAGGTGAAGTCGTCGCCGGTCGCGAGCGCGTGCAGGGCGAGGGTCCAGCCGTCGGCGGCGTCGGGCAGAAAGGGCTGCAGCACACCCAGCGTCGCCCCGAAGGGCTGCGTGGTGCGGAACCACGCCACCGGCGCGGGCACCCGGCGGCAGCCCTGACCGGCGAGCGCGCTCGTCACCTCAAGGTCCGGGTTGACACCCGGCTGGATCCGGCGGAACACCTTCAGGATGAACGCGTCCCCGTACACCAGCGAGGTGTTGGACTGCTCGGCGTCCAGCAGCCGGGGCGGCAGCCCGGACGGCACGGCCGCGGCCGGGTCCGTCTCGAAGCGCAGCGGACCGAGGCTCCCCGGCCGGCGCAGCCGCTCCAGGAGCAGCTGGGCCGAGCGGGGGTCGCGCAGCGCGTCGTAGACCGCCATCCCGGCCAGCGGACCCTCCTGCGCCCTGCCGATCAGCGCCCGGCCGAGCCGCGGCGACGAATGCTCCTGCACCCCGAGGATCAGCTGGTAGCAGTCGCCGGGCGGGGTCGCCGCGCCCGGCGCCGGCACGCCCGCGTGGCCGGACGGGCTGGGGGCGTGCCCGGCGTGCACCAGCAGATGCAGACAGCCCGGGAACAGCTCGGTCAGCGACAGCAGGCGCAGTTCGGTGACCGGCCGGTCCTTGCCCGCGAACCAGCGCTGCCGCGGGAGCCACTCGCGCAGCAGGCTGTCCAGCGAGGCCATGGGCCTGGCCGGGCCGGTGCTGTCCCGGTGCAGGGATGCGGTCTTCGGCATGGCGTCGCGTCCTTTCCTCGGGGCACGCTCACAGTCGTCGGCCGATGCGGGATGCGACTCGGGTGAGCCGGAACCAGTAGAAGCCGTGGCCGCCCAGGGTGAGCAGATACGGCAGTTCACCGATGGCCGGGAACCGCACCCCGCCGAACAGCTCGACCGGATGACGGCCGGCGTACTCGCGCAGGTCCAGCTCGGTCGGCTGGGCGAACCGCGCGAAGTTGCTCACGCACAGCACCAGGTCGTCCTCGTACTCGCGCAGGAACGCCAGCACCGCCGGGTTCGACGACTGCAGTTCCGTGAAGCTGCCGAGTCCGAAGGCCGGGTTCTGCTTGCGGATCTCGATCATCCGGCGGGTCCAGTGCAGCAGCGACGAGGGCGACGCCATCGACGCCTCGACGTTGGTGACCTGATGGCCGTAGACCGGGTCCATGATGATCGGCAGGGACAGCCGCCCCGGGTCGCAGGTGGAGAAGCCGGCGTTGCGGTCCGGGGTCCACTGCATGGGGGTGCGGACGGCGTCGCGGTCGCCGAGCCAGATGTTGTCGCCCATGCCGATCTCGTCGCCGTAGTAGAGGATCGGCGAGCCCGGCAGGGACAGCAGCAGGGCGGTGAACAGCTCGATGGTGTGCCGGTCGTTGTCCAGCAGGGGCGCGAGCCGCCGGCGGATGCCGATGTTGGCGCGCATCCGCGGGTCCTTGGCGTACTCCGCCCACATGTAGTCGCGCTCTTCGTCGGTGACCATCTCCAGGGTCAGCTCGTCGTGGTTGCGCAGGAAGATGCCCCACTGGCAGCCCGAGGGGATCGCCGGGGTCTTGGCGAGGATCTCGGAGACCGGGTAGCGGGACTCGCGGCGAACGGCCATGAAGATGCGCGGCATGACGGGGAAGTGGAACGCCATGTGGCACTCGTCCCCGCCGCTGCGGTAGTCGCCGAAGTAGTCGACGACGTCCTCCGGCCACTGGTTGGCCTCCGCCAGCAGCACCGTGTCCGGGTACATCGCGTCGATCTCGCGGCGGACCCGCTTGAGGAACGCGTGCGTGGCGGGCAGGTTCTCGCAGTTGGTGCCCTCCTCGGCGTAGAGGTAGGGCACGGCGTCCAGCCGGAAGCCGTCGATGCCGAGGTCCAGCCAGAACCGGAGGGCGGCGAGGATCTCCTCCTGGACGGCCGGGTTCTCGTAGTTGAGGTCCGGCTGGTGGGAGAAGAAGCGGTGGAAGAAGTACTGTCCCCGCACCGGGTCGTAGGTCCAGTTGGAGGTCTCCGTGTCGACGAAGATGATGCGGGCGTCCTGGTACTGCTTGTCGTCGTCGGCCCACATGTAGTAGTCGCCGTAGGGCCCCTCGGGGTCCTTCCTCGACTCCTGGAACCACGGGTGCTGGTCGCTGGTGTGGTTCATGACGAAGTCGATGATGACCCGCATGCCGCGCTGGTGGGCGGCGTCCACGAACTCCACGAAGTCCGCGAGGTCCCCGAACTCCGGCAGCACGGCCGTGTAGTCGGAGACGTCGTAGCCGCCGTCCCTGAGCGGGGACTGGAAGAACGGCGGCAGCCACAGGCAGTCGACGCCCAGCCACTGGAGATAGTCCAGCTTGGAGGTCAGGCCCTTGAGGTCCCCGACGCCGTCGCCGTTGCTGTCCTGGAAGGAGCGGACCAGTACCTCGTAGAAGACCGCGCGCTTGAACCAGTCGGGGTCCCGGTCCTTGGCGGGGGTGTCCTCGAAGGTGTCATGGACAGGCGAGTTCACGGTCATGACGCGCTGGACCCTCCATGGTGCGGTGTCGACGGGTGGACGTGGAGCACATGAGCCGGTGACCGGCCGGGCTCCAGACGCACGTAGTTGGAGCTGTCCCAGTGATAGGTCTCACCGGTCAGTTCATCGCGCGCAGTCAGGGATGCGTGCCGGTCCAGACCAAGATGCGCCATGTCCAACGACACCGTGGCCTCCTGGGTGTGGTGCGGGTCCAGGTTGGCCACCACGATCACCGTATTGGAGTCAGAAAGCTTGCTGTACGCGATCACGGAGTCGTTGTCCGTGGCATGGAAGTGCAGGTTGCGCAGGTGCCGGAGGGCGGGGTTGGCCCTGCGGATCTGGTTGAGGCGGGTGATGAGGGGGGCGATGGTGTCGGGGGTGTCCCAGTCGCGGGGGCGCAGCTGGTACTTCTCGGAGTCGAGGTATTCCTCGCTGCCTTCGCGCAGGGGGGTGTTCTCGCAGAGCTCGTAGCCGGAGTAGATGCCCCAGGTGGGGGAGAGGGTGGCGGCGAGGACGGCGCGGACCTCGAAGGCGGGGCGGCCGCCGTGCTGGAGGTAGGCGTGCAGGATGTCGGGGGTGTTGACGAAGAGGTTGGGGCGCATGTAGCTCGCGGCCTCGCCCGACAGCTCGCTCAGGTACTCGGTCAGCTCCTGCTTGGTGTTGCGCCAGGTGAAGTAGGTGTACGACTGCTGGAAGCCGATCTGGGCCAGCGTGTGCATCATGGCGGGGCGGGTGAACGCCTCGGCCAGGAAGATCACGTCCGGGTCGGTGCGGTTGATGTCGGCGATGACCTTCTCCCAGAACACCACCGGCTTGGTGTGGGGGTTGTCCACGCGGAAGATCCGCACGCCCATGCTCATCCAGTGCCGCAGCACCCGCAGGGTCTCCGCCACGATGCCGTCCATGTCGGCGTCGAAGGCGATCGGATAGATGTCCTGGTACTTCTTCGGCGGGTTCTCCGCGTAGGCGATCGAGCCGTCCGGGCGGTGGTGGAACCACTCCGGGTGCTTCTGCACCCAGGGATGGTCCGGCGAGCACTGGAGCGCGAAGTCCAGGGCGATCTCCAGACCGTGGGACTCCGCCTCGCGCACGAACCAGGCGAAGTCCTCCGCCGTGCCCAGTGCCGGGTGCACGGCGTCGTGCCCGCCCTCCGGCGAACCGATCGCCCACGGCACGCCGACGTCCTCGGGGCCGGGGTCGAGGGTGTTGTTGCGGCCCTTGCGGTGGGTGGTGCCGATGGGGTGGATCGGCGGGAGATAGACGACGTCGAAGCCCATCGCGGCGATCGCGGGGAGCCGGCGGGCCGCGGTGCGGAAGGTGCCGTGCGGGTTCTCCGGCGTTCCCTCCGAGCGCGGGAAGAACTCGTACCAGGCGCCGTACAGGGCGCGTTCGCGTTCGACCAGGAGCGGCATCGGGTCGGAGGCGGTGACCAGGTCCCGCAGCGGGTGACGGGCCAGGACCGCGTCCACCTCCGGCGTCAACGCCGCCGCCAGCCGGACCGCGACCGGGAGGGAGTCGTCGCGCAGGATCTCCACGGCGTCCAGGAGCGTCGTACGCTCCGGCCCTCGGGGCACGCCCTTGGCGGCCCGCTCGTAGAGATCTCCGCCCTCCTCCAGGACGAGGCCGGTGTCGATGCCCGCCGGGACCTTGATCCGTGCGGCGTGCCGCCAGGTGGCGACGGGATCGCTCCATGCCTCCACGTGGTACGTCCAGCGGCCGGGTGTGTGCGGGGTGACCTCGGCGCCCCAGCGGTCGCTGCCGGGGGCCAGTTCGCGCATCGGGGTGAACGGGCCCGGCCTGCCGTGCGGGTCGGTCAGCACGACGTTCGCCGCCACGGCGTCATGCCCCTCGCGGAAGACGGTGGCGGTGACCTGGAACGTCTCACCGGCCACCGCCTTCGCGGGGCGCCGGCCGCGATCCACCACGGGATGGACGTCGCGTACCGGGATGCGGCCGATGGTCTCGGGCGCGTTCATGGTCTCTACCTCCGCCGTGGTCGAGCGGCGGCCTGTCGGCCGACGCTGGTCGATGCGCCGGACGGGGCCCGGGGGCTGTGCCCCTACCGCCCCGCGGTGGTGCGCCGGGCCGTGAACGGTGTCCGGCGTATTCGCCGGCCGGCGGGATGCGGCCGGCCGCTCTGTTCGCGCTCCCGCAGGAAGGCGGCCGGGCCGTGACGCAGAAAGCGTTCGGCGGCGTCCGCGGCCTCTCGCGCGCAGCGCTTCCCCATCAGCACGCAGAGCGTGTATCCCGAGTCCTCGAAAGTGGCGCGCACCGTGCGGTCGGCCGGGGCCGCGAGCATCAGACGCTCCCAGGCCCGGTACCGCCGCAGCTGCCGGGCGACTTCGGCTTCGGCGGGTAGCAGCATGGCGGGGTTCACTCTCCGGGGGCCGCGAACGGCGCCGTCCCGACGGTCGGGGGCGCTCGGGGCCTTCACTCATGGTGCACGGGCGACGACCCAGCGTCTTGTTGGATCTTCAACCACCTCGGGGTGTGCTTCCACCGCCTCAGGGGTGCGCTCGTGTTGCACGAATGGACTAGCACCCCCACTGTTGTGCTTACTCAGAAGCGATCGGTGCTCACGCTTCGTGCTCGGGGCCGGTTCGCGAGGGCCGGAACGGCGAGAGCCTGGCCGGTGAGGAGCAAACGACGATGAAGACCGCAGTGCCCTGCTACTACCACCTCGACGTGGAAGTCAGCCCGGAACGCGTCGGACAGGTCGGACGCATCCTGGCAGCCCATCTCCGCTACTGGGACCTGGAGACGATCGTGGAACCCGTCCGCCGCGCCGCCGAGCTTCTGCTGACGGCCATCGACGAGCACGCCACCGACAAGCGCACCTCCATCGAGATGTGGTGGAACGGTCAGCACCTGATCACCGCCATCGGTGAGAACGACTGCGACCTGCGCCCCGACCAGGACCTGCGCGACTGCCTGGAACACCTCGCCGCCACGAGCGACGGCTGGGGGTGCTGCGCCACCGACACCGGCAGCAAGGTCATCTGGTTCTCGCAGCGGGCCCGCGCCGGCGAACGCGTGCCGCTGGTGCCGACGGCGCCCGCGCCCAGCCTGCGCGAGGTGCTCCAGGTGCCCCGCGAGATCCCGGCCGCGGTGCTGGCCGGCCGCACCCGAGATGCCGACGGCGTTCTGGAGGACGCCCGGTGACGGCGCGACGCAAGACCAGGAACGGGGTGCCCGCGTGGAGCGGGCGCCCCTACCCGTTGGGTGCCTCCTACGACGGCGAGGGCACCAATTTCGCGCTGTTCAGCGAGGTCGCCGAACGCGTGGAACTGGTTCTCGTCGACGGGGACGGACGCACGAGCGAGGTGCCGCTCACCGAGGTCGACGGCTTCGTGTGGCACGGCTATCTGCCGGGCGTCGGACCGGGCCAGCGCTACGGCTACCGGGTGCACGGACCCTGGCACCCCTCCCTCGGCCAGCGCTGCAATCCGGCCAAGCTGCTGCTCGACCCGTACGCCACCGCCGTGGACGGGCAGATCGACAACCACCCCTCGCTGTACGAACGCGCGGCCTGCGGGCCCGACCCCGCCGACAGCGCGGGCCACACCATGCTGGGCGTGGTCACCGACCCGGACTTCGACTGGGGCGACGACCGGCGGCCGTGCCGCCCGTACGCCGACAGCGTCATCTACGAGGCCCACGTCAAGGGGATGACCCGCACCCACCCGGAGGTGCCGCCCGAGCTGCGCGGCACCTACGCGGGGCTCGCGCACCCGGCGGTGATCGACCATCTCACCGGGCTCGGGGTCACGGCCGTCGAGCTGATGCCGGTGCACCAGTTCGTGCAGGACGGGGTGCTGCTCGACCGGGGCCTGTCGAACTACTGGGGCTACAACACCATCGGCTTCTTCGCCCCGCACAACGCCTACGCCGCCCACGGCACCCGCGGGGAGCAGGTCGCGGAGTTCAAGGCCATGGTCAAGGCGCTGCACGCGGCCGGCCTCGAGGTGATCCTCGACGTGGTCTACAACCACACCGCCGAGGGCAACGAGAAGGGCCCGACCCTGTCCTTCCGGGGCATCGACAACGCCTCGTACTACCGGCTGGTCGACGGCGACTGGGGGCACTACTACGACACCACCGGCACCGGCAACAGCCTGCTGATGCGGCACCCGTACGTGCTCCAGCTGATCATGGACTCGCTGCGGTACTGGGTGACCGAGATGCATGTCGACGGCTTCCGCTTCGATCTGGCGGCCACGCTGGCCCGGCAGTTCCACGAGGTGGACCGGCTGTCGGCGTTCTTCGACCTGATCCAGCAGGACCCGGTGATCAGCAGGGTCAAGCTGATCGCCGAACCGTGGGACGTCGGCGAGGGCGGTTACCAGGTGGGCAACTTCCCGCCGCTGTGGTCGGAGTGGAACGGCCGTTACCGGGACACCGTGCGGGACTTCTGGCGCACCGGTGAGAACACCCTCGGCGAGTTCGCCTCCCGGCTGACCGGCTCCTCCGACCTGTACCAGCACAGCCGGCGCCGGCCGCGGGCCAGCGTCAACTTCGTCACCGCGCACGACGGCTTCACGCTGCGCGACCTGGTGTCGTACAACGACAAGCACAACGAGGCCAACGGCGAGGGCAACCGGGACGGCGAGAGCGACAACCGGTCCTGGAACTGCGGGGTCGAGGGGGAGACCGACGACCCCTCGGTGCTGGAGCTGCGCGGACGGATGCAGCGCAACTTCCTCGCCACGCTGCTGCTGTCGCAGGGCATCCCGATGCTGTGCCACGGCGACGAGCTCGGCCGCACCCAGCGCGGCAACAACAACGCCTACTGCCAGGACAACGAGCTGTCCTGGATCGACTGGCGGCTCGGCGGCGAGCAGCGCGAGCTGATGGACTTCACGCGGCGGCTGATCGAGCTGCGGTCCGGCCATCCGGTGCTGCGCCGGCGCCGCTTCTTCCGCGGGGAGACCGTCACCCACGCCGGGCAGCCGCTGCCCGACCTCGTCTGGCTGGCGCCGGACGCGCGGGAGATGACGGAAGGGGACTGGCAGCGCTCCGACGCCCACTCCGTCGCCGTGTTCCTCAACGGAGACGCGATCGCCGAGCCGGATCCACAGGGCCGGCGGGTGGTCGACGACTCCTTCCTGCTGCTGCTCAACAGCTACTGGGAGCCCGTCGACTTCACCCTCCCCGGCGCCGCCTACGGCGAACGCTGGACGGCCCTGATCGACACCGCCGACCCCCAGGGACTGCCGGACGAGACCGAGCACAAGGCGGGCACGGTCGTCACCGTCGGCGCCCGCAGCCTGACCCTGCTGTCCCGTCCGTCGCGCGGCACGGGCTGAGACACGGCCGGCTCGGGGGCCCGGAAGCCTGCCGAGGCTCTCCGGGCCCCGAGCCATGTCGTCCACCGTCCAGGGGGTGGGGCCATACCGCCCCGGAAGTCCGAAGGCGGCGAGGCCGCGAGGCCCCGGCGCGCGGTCAGCGCGGGCGGCGGGCCGTCACCGTGAACTGGGCGCCGTCCGGGTCGCGCAGGACCGCGTCGTCGCTGTTCTTGCCGAGCACGCTGCCGCCGTTGAGCTCGGCGGCGCGGGCGCACGCCTCGACGTCGTCGACGGCGAAGTGGACCTGCCAGTGGGGGCGGATCGTGGGATCGGGGGCCGCCTCCAGCGCACCGGACTCGATCCGGGCCACGACATCGCCGCCGCTGCGCAGCACCACCTCCTCGCCCTCGTAGTGCACCTCGCAGCAGCCGGGGCGGGCGGTGGCCCACTCCAGGACCTCGCCGTAGAAGATGGCGGCGTCGAAGGCGTCACGGGTGTGCAGCCGGATGAAGGCGGGGGAGGCGCGGCGCCAGGTCTCCCAGTCGGTGAACAGCTCGCCCTCCCAGATCCCGAACGTGGCCCCGTCGCGGTCGGCGAGCAGCGCGGCCCGGCCGGGCGCTAGGGAGATCGGGCCCACCGCGACGGTGCCCCCGCGCTCCTGCGCGCGGGCCGCGGCCTCGTTGGCACTGGCGACCGCGAAGTACGGCGTCCAGGCGACCGCCATCTGCCACATGGTCGCGACGCCCGCGATCCCCGCGACCGGCGCGCCGTCCGCGAGCGCGATCCGGAAGCGGTCGCCGAGCTTCGCGGACCGCCACCGCCAGCCCAGTACGGCGGTGTAGAAGGTCTCGGTGGCCGGCAGATCGCGGCTGGTCAGACTGACCCAGCAGGGCGCGCCGAACACGGAGTGGGTGGTGACGACCTCCGTGGTGGAGGGGGTCTGCTGGTTCATGGCACTCGCCTTGATGTCGTACGCGGGTGGCTGGCGGTGTTCGGTGTTCCCCCCAGTGTCCGGCCGGAACCGGGCGCTGCGCCTCCCGAGTACCCCACTGGCACTCGGGAGGGGGAAGAAGGAGGATGTACGCGTGACGCAGGGACCGGGTGAACCCGCCGACGAGACGGAGCGGATCGCTGAGCTGCAGGAAGAGGTGCAGCAGCTCAAGGAGGCCGTGACGTCGCACGCCGTGGTCGACCAGGCCATCGGGATGATGGTGGCGCTGGGGCGTGTCGCCCCCGACGAGGGGTGGAGTGTGCTGCGGGAGGTCTCGCAGCACACCAACATCAAGCTGCGCAATGTCGCCGAGCTGATCCTGCTGTGGGGGCGGTCGGGGGAGATCCCCGCCCAGATCCGCGCCGAGCTGGAGGCGGCTCTGGACCGCCACGGCCCCACGCAGATCCCCGGCGCCCCGGCGCAGTGAGCGAGGGGACCGGGTGGTGCACCCGGTCCCCTCGTGTGCCGTACGGGCCCGCTCATCGGGCCTCGGCGAGCAGTTCCTCGCGCAGGTGCGCGAAGCATCCGCTGAGCAGCCGGGACACGTGCATCTGCGAGATGCCGAGCTGCTCGGCGATGGAGCTCTGCGTCATGCCCTGGAAGAAGCGCAGGTAGAGGATGGTGCGTTCGCGCTCCGGAAGGGCCTCGATGCAGGGCTTGACGGCGACCCGGTCCACGACGACGTCGAAGCTCGGGTCGGGTCCGCCGATGGAGTCGCCGAGGGCGTAGCCGTCGGTGCCGGGCATCTCCGCGTCCAGGGACAGCGCGGAGAAGCACTCCAGGGCCTCCATGCCGGTGCGGACCTCGGCCTCGCTGAGATCGGCCTGCCGGGCGATCTCGGCGACCGTCGGGGGCCGGCCGGGAGTGGTCTGGGACAGTTCCTTGGCGGCGCGCCGGACGCGGTTGCGCAGATCCTGGACGCGGCGCGGGACGTGGAGCGTCCACATGTGGTCACGGAAGTGACGCTTGAGTTCTCCCGTGACGGTGGGTACCGCGTACGCCTCGAAGGCGTGACCGCGGTCGGGGTCGTAGTGGTCGACGGCCTTGACGAGGCCGAGGGCCGCGACCTGGTACAGGTCCTCCAGGGCCTCGCCGCGCCCGCGGAAGCGGACGGCGATGCGCTCGGCCATGGGCAGCCATGCCCTGACCAGCTCCTCCCGGAGTGCCTCACGCTCCGCTCCGTCCGGCAGCTGCCGCAGCCTCTCGAATGCCTCGGCGGTGTCGGGAGCGTCGTCGTGGGGGTGTTGCCTCGTTCTGCTGCCGGTGATACGCACGATGCGCACCTCCCTGGCGGGGTGGTGCCGAATGGGAGTCACCGTGGGGGAGGCACGCGCTCGGACGCTCGGAGGCACCGGAGCCCGGCGGGCGCGGTCCCACGGATGTGCCTCCGGTCCGAAGCACTGATAAGTGGATTCCCCGCCTCCACACAGACGAAACGCATTTCGTGAATAGTTATACGCCCTGCTACCGCTCGACTTCACAGGGGTAGGGCGTCCGGCTCCACGGGGTCGGGGGCAGGAGAGTGATGTACAGCACGCCCTCCTCGTAGAACCGTACCCGCCTCCGGGCGTTCCCGCTGGGCAGCGCTTGATCGCCGATCACGTCCCGGAAGCCCCTGGCCACCGCGCATTCCGCTCATTTGACAGTGCGATCGGCGCACGGATAGGAAGCACCTCGGTAGTCGAGAGGGTGCATTGTGTGCGAGCCGAACGTGGTCGGGGACTGGCAGGAGTACGAGGAGCATGCCGGTCTGCGCGTCCGCGTCCACCGTCTTGAGCAGTCCGAGCCGCCGCGCGGCCGTGACGACGCCGCCGAGGGGCTGACCTACTTCAGCCTCCGGGTGACCGTCGAGAACCGCGGCGGACGCCGCTTCGGCATCCATCTGGAGGACGGCCAGATCGATGTGCGCCTCGGCCCCGACGGCGAGAGCGCCTTCCTGGACTGGCGCAACTCGCAGTTCATCGAGGGCTACGACGTCTATCCGCTGCGCCGCGCCACCGCCGTGCTGTTCGCGGCCGGACCCGAGGCCGCGCTCGGGCAGATCGACGTCCAGATCCAGCTGCGGGTGGACGAGGAGTGGACCGCGCGCCGCCTGTGGGTGGGCGGCCTGGGACTCCAGGAGGCCGCCGCCTCCGGCGCGCATCCCGGCACCGGCTGCGGCGTCGCCCACCAGGTGAGCACCTTCCTGCGCGACCAGGCCGAGGAGGGCACCGCCTGACGGTGCCCCCTGGCTCAGTGCGGGATGCCGTCGATGATCTCCCGTGCGCCCTGGCGCAGCAGGGCCACCGCGACGGAGGTGCCGAGGGTGGCCGGGTCCAGCCGCCCCGCCCACTCGTGGGCGTTCAGCCGCGTCTTGCCGTCCGGTGTGAACACACAGGCCCGCAGGGACAGTTCACCGGTGCGGTCGACCTGGGCGTAGCCGGCGATGGGGCTGTTGCAGTGCCCCTGCAGGACGTGCAGGAACATCCGTTCGGCGGTGGCCTCCCGGTGCGTGGCCGGGTCACCGAGGGCGCTGACCGCGTCGATCAGATCGGTGTCGCCCTCCCGGCACTGCAGGGCGAGGATGCCCGCGCCGATCGGCGGCATCATCGTCTCCGGCGACAGCACCTCGCTGATCACCTCGCTCCGCCCGATCCGCTCCAGCCCGGACACCGCGAGCAGCAGCGCGTCCGCGTCGCCCGCCGCCAGCTTCTCCAGCCGCCGGTTGGCGTTGCCGCGGAACGGCACACACACCAGATGCGGGTGGGTGGCCGCCAGTTGGGCGATACGGCGCACCGACGAGGTGCCGATCCGGGTGCCCTCCGGCAGCTCGTCCAGGGTGAGCCCGCCGGGGTGGATCAGGGCGTCGCGGATGTCGTCCCGCTTCAGGAACGCGGCGAACACCGTGCCCGCGGGCAGCGGCCGGTCCGCGGGCACGTCCTTGACGCAGTGCACCGCGAGATCGGCCTCCCCGGCCAGCAGGGCCGCGTCCACCTCCTTGGTGAACGCCCCCTTGCCCTCGACCTGGGACAGATCCCCGAGCCACTTGTCACCGGTGGTCTTCACCGGCACCACCGAGGTGCGGACATCGGGATACAGCGCGGTCAACTCGGCGCGGACACGCTCCACCTGGGCCAGCGCCATGGGCGAGTCACGGGAGACGATCCGGATCACTTCGGGAACGGGCATGCGCTCACGATAGTGCCCCCGCGCCGGATGAGGCAGGCCGCCACCCGGCGTCACCCGGCGCACGGGCGTCCCGCACACCTCATCTGACGTCGCCCTCCAGGGTGTCCGCACCCCAGGCGGCCAGCCGTTCCCCGAGCGGACCGGTGCCGTCCAGCACCCGGCGGACGTACGCCTCCCGCTCATGGGCCAGGACGGCCGCCTCCCACACGCACGGAGCCAGCCCCGCCCGTCCGGGCCGCAGCCGCTCCGGATCGCCCGCCGGGCCGGTGAGGACCGTCAGATCGGACATGTACGCCTCGATCCAGGTGTGCAGCAGCAGGTAGTCGCCGTCGCCGCCCGCGTGCGCGATCAGCACCGCGAGCCCCGTCGTCCCGCGCTGCCCGGCCGACCGCAGCTGCTCCTGCGCGATCCGCAGCGCCGCCCCCGCGTCCCGCTCGCTCACCGTGCGGCCCGGTGCCTCGATCGCGTACGCCTTCACCAGGTGCCCGGCGGCCTCGTGCGTGCCCAACGGGCGGACGCGGCGGGCGTGATGGCCCTCGGCCAGGGCGAGCAGCACCTTCTCGGGCACGGAGGCGGCCAGTGCCTGCTCGGGCCCGGCGGCGGGCAGTGCCTGCTCGGGCCCGGCGGCGGGCAGTGCCTGCTCGGGCCCGGCGGCGGGCAGTGGGGTGCGGCCCAAGTCCTTGTCCCTCATGGGCACATGACATCACACGCTCACACCAGCGGGCTGCTGAGCTCCACCGAGCGCAGGGCCGCCGCGAGGGCCTGTTCGTCTCCCACGTCGAGTGCGGTGTCGGTCAGCTTGATGACGTGCTCGTCACCGTGTGCCAGGGCCCGTTCGACCACCTCCTCGGCGGTCAGCCGGGCCGGCGGGACATAGTCGACCGGCTCCTCGGGCCCGTACATCGCGGTGACGGCGGCCGACGCGGACCACGCCGCGTGCAGGCTCGGTACCCACAGCTCGCGCGGCAGCGAATCCAGGGTGCGCAGGACGGCGTTGGGGGCGGTCGCCGCGTGCACCAGCATCGTCTCCTCGCCGTGGCCGTGGGTGGCGTAGCGGTGGGTGGCGGTGCGCACCAGCTCGGTGAGCCGGTCCCTCGCGGTGTCCGGGTCGGTCACGTCCTGCGCCCACACCGGAAGCCGGCGGACGGCCGCGAGACGGGCCAGATAGCCGCCCTCGGCCGTCTCGACGAGGGGCACCAGGTCCAGGCTGCGCGCGGCGCTGTCCGCGCCGGGCAGCGTCTCCAGGCCGGAGACCGGCAGATGGCGGGCGGCCCAGTAGCCGAGGGCGTGCGCGAGTTCGGTCAGCCGGGGCTCGTTCTCCTCCGCCTCCAGGGCCCGCACGGCGTGGCCGACCCGGATGACGCCGTGCGTGGCGGCGGCGTACAGGCCGGGCAGCAGGCGCGGCCACCACTCGGCGAGCACCGCACGCCAGGGGCGTTCGGCGACGGCCCGCGAGAAGTAGGCGATCCAGTCGGCGGCCCGGCGCGGATCGCCCAGCGCCTCACGCCAGTTGGCGTCGGTGACGGGCTCCACCGGGGCCGGGAACTCGTCCAGCCGGTCGCTGTACAGGTCGAGCCAGCGGTGGACGGCACCGGCCTGCCCGTGGGCGGCCAGCGCCTCGACCACCATGGGGGCGTGGTTGGTGAGCCAGCCGCGGAACTCCGGGCCGGAGGTGTGCAGCCGTTCGAATGCTTCGTCGAGCCGTCCGCTCGTGTCGCGCGTGGTCATGTCCGTGACACTACGCCGACGGCGGCCGCGCCTGATCGGCCCCGGGACCCAGCCCGGCGCCGCCGGGGGTCGTAGGTCCCGGGACCGATCGGCGCCCGGCTCAGGCGTAGGGGTCGAAGGGGATGCCCGACGGCTTGGCCGAGGCCAGGTGGGAGGCGAAACTGCCGTCCTTCAGACCGAAGTTGGCGCTGCCGAAGTCGTGGGAGACCAGCTTGTCGCGGATGCCGGCCGGGTAGCCGTTCCAGCCGACCAGCGGCGGGTACTGCCAGGTGCGCTCGTGGTTCTCCGGCGGCTCGTCACGGGAGTTGGCGGCCCGGAAGCAGTGGGTGCTGATGCCGTCCTTGTGGTAGACGATCTTCGGGTGGGTGCCGTCGAAGCGGATCTGCGCGGCCGAGTGCACGGTGAACGAGCCGTGGTTGGACGTCGAGACGTACTTGACCTGGTTGTCCTGCACCCACACCGCCACATGCTCCCAGTCGTGCCGGTGCCCGCCGATGCTGGAGCCCGAGAGCGCCTGGTCCTTCTCGAAGTAGAGGGCGTAGAGGATGCCGCACCAGCCGTTGTTGCACTTGTAGCGCGCGTAGCCGTTGGTGTTGTCCAGGTCCCAGGCGTCCCGGCACTGGCCGTTGAGGGCGCCGGTCGGGCTGAGGCCGCCGTTGACCGTGCCGTCGGGGCCGATGGCGGGGGTGGAGTAGCAGCCGTCCGTGTCGTAGTCGTAGGCGGGCTGGAACGTCTGCTCCAGGCCGTCGGCGTTCGCCGGCAGCGCCTGCGGGGGAGCGGCCAGGGCGGTGCCGGGGAAGGCCAGGACGAGCGCGGCGGCTCCGGCGAGGCCGGCGAGCCATCTTCTGCGGTGCTTGGCGGTCCTCGGTGACGACACTGCGTCCTCCTCAACAGCTGTGGGGGGGAAGGGCAGTTCAGCATGGCGCCGAATGCCGGACACGCCAAGAGGCCGCAGTGGTCGGGGTGGTGAAGGACAGTCCAACACGTCGTGTCACACGAGATCGCCGGGCAGGTCGGCCGAGGACTCCTCCGGCGTCAGATCCGGCCGCAGGCGCAGCCACGACGGCTGGCGGAGCATGCCGGAGCGGGTACGGGTGCTGTAGCGGACCTCGCCGACGAGACGCGGCCGCACCCAGTGGGCGCCGGGCGTGCGCGGCACCGGGTCGAAGGGGCACACGTCGGTGGCGTCCGCGCGCAGCAGCTCGGCCAGCTGTTCCCGCTCGGCCTCGCTCCAGCCGGTGCCCACCCCGCCGACGTACCGCAGCCGGCCCGCCGCCCGCTGGCCGACCAGCACCGCGCCCGGCAGTCCGGTCAGCCGCCCCTTGCCGGGCAGCCAGCCACCGATGATCACATCCACGCCGGTCATGTTGCGGATCTTGATCCAGTTGCGGGAGCGCACACCCGGCTCGTACAGCGAGTCCAGCCGCTTGCACACCAGGCCCTCCAGACCGTGCTCGCGCGTCGCGGCCAGGGCTTCCTCGCCGTGGCCGAACAGCGCCCTGGGCGTCGACCAGTACGGACCCTGAAGTGCCAGCTCCTCCAGCAGGACCCGGCGGCGCCGGTAGGGCAGGCGCAGCAGGGAGCGGCCCGCCAGGTGCATCACGTCGAACACGGCCAGGTGCACCGGGGCCTCGGCGGCCTTGCGGGCGGCCCTGGCCGGGGCGTGCGCGAGGCCCATGCGCGCCTGGAGCAGCTGGAAGTCGGACCGGCCGTGCTCGTCCAGCGCCAGGACCTCCCCGTCCAGGACGGCGGGCGTGCCGCCCAGCGCGGCGCCGAGCGGCCCCAGCTCGGGGTAGGCGGCGGTGATCTCCTCGCCGGAGCGGGCGCGCAGGACCAGGCTGCCGTCGCCGGGGAGGTAGATCACCGCCCGCTGTCCGTCCTGCTTGGTCTCGTACGCCCAGCGCGCGTCCTGCGCGGCGGGCGGCAGGGTGCCGGGGGTGGCGAGCATGGGGGCGATCAGCGGGAGGGTCACGGCTTGAGATTCGACGTGGCCGCCGCTGCGCATACGTGGCACCGGGCGGTTTCGCCTGAACGGCGCCGCCACCGGTGTCCGGGGGCGCCCTGCGGCCGGCATCGCGCGTGTGCGCGCCCGTCAGCTCGCGCCGGGCTCGCGCAGCCCCCGTACCAGCAGCCACGCCACCGCGGGCAGGGCGATCAGCGGCAGCAGGGCCGTGCGCAGCGAGGTCGCGTCGGCCAGCGCCCCCAGCGCGGGTGCGGCGAGGCCGCCGACGCTCACCGTCAGACCCAGCGTGACGCCGCTCGCGGTGCCCACCCGGCGCCGCAGGCAGTCCTGGCCGAGCGTGACATGCAGCGCGAACGGCACGTACAACCCGGCCGAGACGAGGGCCACGCACCCGTACACCCCCGGCCCCGGCACCAGCAGCAAACCCGCGACGGCGACGGCCGTCACGGCGTACGACCGGCGCACCACGGCCACCCTGCCGCACCGGTCGGCGAGCCGCGCGCCCGCCACCGTGCCCACGGCACCGCCCGCGTACAGCACGAACAGCGCGACCGTACCGGCCGTCTCACCGCCCCCGGTGCGCTCACGGACGTACAGCGAGACGAAGGCGCTCAGGCCCACGAACACGATCGAGCGGCACACCACCGCACCCGACAGCCGCAGGAACGACGGCCAGTCGTCGTCGCCGTCCCCCGCCCGGCCGCGCACGGCCGCGGCCGGGGGACGGAGCGCCCGTACCGTCGCCGCGCACAGCACCGCGCCCACCAGCGCGGGCGCGACCAGCAGGGGAGTGGCGCGCAGACCGCCGGTCGCCACCACGGCCCACACCAGCAGCGGGGCGAGGGCGAACCCCACGTTGCCGCCCAGCGCGAACCACCCCATCCCCGCCTGTCCGCCCGCTGCCGCCTGCCGCGCGATCCGGGCGGCCTCCGGGTGGTACGCGGCCACGCCGACCCCCGACAGCGCGACGGCCGCCAGCGTCGCCGGGTAGCCGCCGCCCACACCGCTCAGCCCCACCCCGGCCCCCGCCGCCAGCGCGCTCAGCGGCAGCAGCCACGGCAGGGCCCACCGGTCGGTGAGCACGCCGAACAGCGGCTGCACCACCGACGACAGCAAGGAGGCGGCGAGGACCACACCGGAGGCGGCCGCGTAGGTGTAGGCGCGCTCGGCGACGAAGTACGGCACCAGGGCGGCCACCGCGCCCTGGTAGACGTCGACGCACGCGTGCCCCACCGACATCAGGGCGACGGGACGGCGGGAGAAGGAAGGGGATCTCTGCAGCACTCCGCGATCGTCGCGCCCCGGCCCTATGGCGCGCTTTCGATAAGCTGCCCAGCTGTGTCGAACATCCGCCAGGGAGCCGTCCACACCGTCCGCCACACACCCGAGGCGCCCACCCGCGCCCAGCGGCTGGCCCCCGGCGAGCGCATCGACGCCCACCGGCACGACGAGCACCAGATCGTCTACGCGGGCTCCGGCGTGCTGGCCGTCACCACCGACGCCGGGACCTGGTTCGCACCCGGCACCCGGGCCCTGTGGATCCCGGCCGGCACCGTGCACGCCCACCGCGCCCACGGCACCCTCGACCTGCACCTCGTGGGCCTGCCCGCCGGCGACAACCCGCTCGGCCTGGACACCCCCACCGTCCTCACCGTCGGCCCGCTGCTGCGCGAGCTGATCGTGGCGTACACGCGCGAACCCCCGGACGACACCCCCGAGCGCCGCCGGCTGCTCGGCGTCCTGCGCGACCGGCTGCGCGCCTCGCCGCACGAGCCGATGCGGCTGCCCACACCGGCCGATCCCCGGCTGGCCGCCGTGTGCGACCTGGTCCACGCCGACCCGGCGGACCGCCGCACCCTCGCCGAGCTCGGCGCCGCCACCGGTGCCTCCGAGCGCACCCTCAGCCGGCTCTTCCGCCGGGAACTCGGGATGACCTTCCCGCAGTGGCGCACCCAGTCGCGCCTCTTCCACGCCCTGCGCATGCTCGCCGAGGACACCCCGGTGACCACCGTCGCGCACCGCTGCGGCCGGTCCTCCGCCAGCGCCTTCATCGACGTCTTCCACCGGGCGTTCGGCCACACACCGGGGGCCCGCGAACGCCGGTAATACCGTCCAGTAATGTGGCGCGGCAGGCCACCGGAGGAGGAAGCATGGGCGGGCACCCCCAAGTCGGCGACATCGTCGAGGACTTCGAGCTGCCGGACGAGACGGGCGCCATGCGCCGGCTGACGCGGCTGCTGGCCGACGGCCCGGTGGTGCTGTTCTTCTACCCCGCCGCCATGACCCCCGGCTGCACCGCCGAGGCATGCCACTTCCGGGACCTCGCCGCCGAGTTCGCCGCCGTCGGCGCGACCCCCGTCGGCATCAGCGGGGACAGCGTGGACCGGCAGGCGGAGTTCGCCGGGAGGCACACGCTCGGCATGCCGCTGCTGTCCGACGCCGACGGCACGGTCCGCGAACGCTTCGGGGTCAAGCGGGGGTTCAGCCTGGCGCCGACCAAGCGGGTCACCTTCGTCATAGGGCGCGACCGGAAGGTGCTGGAGGTCGTGCGCAGCGAACTGCGCATGAACACCCACGCCGACCGCGCCCTCGCCGCGCTGCGCGGCTGACCCGGCCCCTACTCGAACGGGCAGCCCGGATTGGCGGCGTCCCGCGCGAACGGCGCCCCCTGCGGCAGGACGTAGAGCACCTCCAGGACGACCGTCGTGTCGCCCAGATTGCGGCCTATGTGGACGTTCGTCGGCCCGGCCGGTTCCTCGACGACGCTGCCCCGCGGGTACACGCCGTCGGAGGCGCAGGTGGAGTCGTGATGACTGAGGGTGCCCTGCTTGACGTATCCGTACAGGGGGCCGTCGTGGTAGTGCCAGCCCGTGGCCTGCCCCGGCGGGACGGTCACCTCGCGCAGGATGTAGTCGGTGCCGCCGATCGTCGTCCGCGCGATGACCCGCCCGGTCACCCCGGACCCCGGCGGGGTCGCCTCGGCCACGCCCCCGGTCAGGACGCCGGCGGCGGTGAGCATCGTGGCGGTGACGAGACGGAGCGCTGTGCGGGGGCTGGGCATACAGGGGCCTCCTGGTCTGTCGGGGACACGCCGAGAAGCGGGCGCAGCCCGAAGATAGGCGTCAGGAGAGCCCGCTCGTGCCGTATTGGGCACATCGACACGGAGAACCCCGGCCGGTGGGCCTCAGCCCTCCTCCGCCTCGACCTGCCCCAGCGTCCGCCCCGTCCGCACCGAGCGCGCCCGCCGCGGGTCCGGGGCGCCCTGCCCCTTCGGTCCCTTCGCCGCCTTCACCAGCAGCCACGCCTCGCGCTCGTAGCCGTCCCCGCCGCGGAACCGGGTCAGCGCGTACTCGCCGTGCAGCTTCGCCCCCTTGAGCCGGAAGGTCGCGTGCCCCCGTTCCAGGGACTCGGCGAAGCCGACGGGACGCCCCCGCCGGTCGTGGCTGAGCGGCTCGTACGTGCCGTGGTCCCAGACGATGACCGTGCCGCCGCCGTACTCGCCGGCCGGGATGACGCCCTCGAACTCCTCGTACTCCAGCGGATGGTCCTCCGTCGGCATCGCGAGGCGCTTGTCGCGCGGGTCGGCCGACGGGCCCTTGGGCACCGACCAGGACTTCAGCGCGTCGTCCACCTGGAGCCGGAAGTCGAAGTGCATCGTGCTCGCGTCATGGATCTGCACCACGAAACGCGGCTCGTCGTCGCGGGCCGCGGGCGCGCCCTCGGGCTCCGCCGTCCGGGAGAAGTCGCGCTTGCCGCGGTACTCCCGCAGCCGGTCCTCAGCACCCACCTCAAGCCTCCTTCCGCGTGCCCCCGGGTACCCGCGTGACCTGGGCCGTACCCCTCGACCGGCGTCACGGATAGGGTGAGGACGATCAACCGGACGGGCGGGGACGAGGACGGCGGACGGCATGGGCAGCGCCGAGGAGAAGCAGACCGCGGGACAGGGACGTCCCACGTCACGGGATGTCGCCCGGCTCGCCGGGGTGTCCCACACGGCGGTGTCCTTCGTGTTCAACGGCCGGGCCGAGGGCAACCTCTCGCCCGCCACCCAGGAACGCATCCGACAGGCCGCCGCACAGCTCGGCTACCGCCCCGACCCCGTCGCCCGCGGCCTGCGCCGCCGCCGTACGGCCGTGATCGGCCTGGTCACCGACGAGATCGCCTCCTCGCCGTTCGCCGGGCGGCTGCTGCGCGGCGCCATGGAGACCGCTTGGGCCGACGAGCACCTCGTCCTCACCATGGACTCCGGCGGCGACCCGGCCAAGGAGGACGCGGCCGTCGCCGAACTCCTCGACCGGCGCGTGGACGGCATCATCTACGCCTCCATGTCCCTGCGCAGCGTGCGCGTCCCCGAGGGGCTGCACCGCACCCACTCGGTGCTCGCCAACTGCCTGCCCGAGGACGACTCGCTGCCCGCCGTGGTGCCCGCCGAACGCGCGGGCGGCCGTACCGCGGCCCGGCTGCTCCTGGAGCAGGGGCACCGCAGGGCCGCGATGGTCGGGGGGCTGCACGACATCGCCTCGGTGGAGCGGCTGCGCGGCTTCCGCGACGCCCTGCGGGCGGAGGGCATCACCGTGCCCAAGGACTGGGTGGTGCGCACCGGGGGCGAGATCTCCGGCGGCTACGAGGGCGCCATACGGCTGTTCGACGGCGTCGCGCCGCAGGACCGCCCCACCGGGGTCTTCTGCTACAACGACCGCGTCGCCGCGGGGGTCCTGCACGCCGCGGCCCGCCTCGGCATCGACGTGCCGGGCGAGCTGTCGGTGGTCGGCTACGACGACCAGGAGCACATGGCCGCCTTCCTCACCCCGGCCCTCACCACGGTCGCGCTGCCGCACCGGGCGATGGGCGAGGCCGCCGCCCGCCTCCTCCTCGATGCCATCGGCACCGGCCGCACCCCGCCCGCCACCGTGCGCCGCCTGGCGTGCCCGGTGGTGAACCGGGCCTCGGTCGGACCGGCCCCCGCCGCGCGCTGAGCCCGCCCGGCACGCCGAAGGGCCGCCCGGCGGGCCTCGGCTCGCCGGGCGGCCCCTGCCGCCGTCCCTACGGGGTCAACTCCCAGGCCACGACCGCGGCGTCGGCCCCGCTAACCCCCAGCTCCGGTACATCCCCCGGCCGCCGGTAGACCCGTTCGGTGATCATCGCGCGGTCGGCCGCGAAGACCTCGTAGAGCGAACCGTCCACCAGCACGCGCACGGTGAGTTCCGCTCCGCCCGGCACCCGCGCGAGGACCGGAGCCGATCCCTCCCGGCCCACGCGCGGCCAGCCCGACCGGTCCAGGACGAGCGTGCCCTCCGCCGGATCCAGCCGCAGCGTCAGCTCCCCGCCCGAGGGCGAGCGCAGCAGCGACACCGTCGTCGCCGTCCGCGCGGTCACCGTCAGGTCGTACGCGTCGGGCAGCCCGGCCCGACCCGGCCCGGTCACCAACGGCTCGGGAGCGCGCAGGAGTTCCAGCTCCGGGGCCGGTACGACGCGCAGGGTGCCGTCGGCGTGCACATCCAGCACGCGGGGTGCGGTCAGGACGCCGGCCCAGCCGGCCTCCGCCACCTCGCTCGGCTCCCGCGCCTCCCACGACCAGCCCCACAGCAGGGTCCGGTCCTCCTCCTGGAGCACGGCCGGGGCGTAGAAGTCGCGGCCGAGGTCGAGACGGCCGCCGGTGCGGGTGCCGAAGCTCAACCCGCCGTCCGCGTCGGTGATCAGACGGCCCGTCAGGTACCCGGTGGAGTGCGGATCCCCGTCCCACAGCGACACCACCAGCACCCACTCCCCGCCCGGCGTCCGCGCCAGCTGCGGGCACTCCCAGCCGACCGCCTTGTCGCCGAACGCGTCGACCGCCCGCGGGTCGTTGCCGTCGAGGAGCACCCCGGCGAACCGCCAGTCCGTCAGGTCCTGGCAGTCGTACAGCAGCACGGACGGCGTGCCGTCGGCGTGCCCCGCGCCCAGCAGCGCCCAGCGCCGGCCCGCGTACCGGAAGACGAACGGATCGCGGAACATCACCACGTCGAGGTCGGCGGGCGGACCGGAGACCACCGGTTCGGGCAGCGGCAGCCACGCGGTGAGCGTGTCGTCGTCCGGGTCGGCCGCGCGGGCCAGGCAGACGGTGCCGACGCCGGTGTGACGGCGGTCGACGCCGGTGTAGACGGCCGTCGGTGTGCCGTCGTCGTCCACCACGCACCCCGACCAGCAGCCCGCCTCGTCGGGGCCGCCGGGGGTCGGGGCCAGGGCGACGGGATGGTGGTCCCAGTGGGCGAGGTCGGTGCTGGAGGCGTGGCCCCAGTGGACGTTGGCGTGGAGCGGGGCGTGGGGGTTGTGCTGGTAGAACAGGTGGTGCCGGCCGCGCCAGCGGAAGGGCCCGTTGGGGTCGTTCATCCAGGCGGCGGGCGGACGGACCCGGAATCGCGGGGCGTCGGGGTCGTGCTTCAACGGTTGACTCCTGCGGAGGTGATGCCCTCGCGGAGAGGGCGCTGGCCGACGACGAACACGGCGACGGCGGGGATCATGGACAGGACGACACCGGCGAGTACGACGGAGATGGAGCCGGTGCCGAGGTTGCCCTGGAGGGAGACCAGGCCCAGCGGGAGGGTGTAGTTCTGGCCGGAGGTCTCCAGGATCAGCGGGCGGAAGAACTCGTTCCAGTGGTAGTTGAAGGCCAGCACGCCGACGATCGCCAGACCGGGCGCGGCCAGCGGCGCGTACACCGACCGGAACACCCGCCAGGGCCCGGCCCCGTCGAGCATCGCCGCCTCGCCGAGGTCCTTCGGCATGCCGAGGAAGTACTGGCGCATCAGGAACGTGCCGAACGCGGTCGGGAAGGCCGGGATGATCAGGCCGAGCAGGGTGTCGGTCAGGCTCATCGACTTCAGCACCAGGAACACCGGCACGATGGTGACCTGGAGCGGCACCATCATGGTCGCGAGGACCAGTGCGAACAGCGGCTTCTTGAAGCGGAACTCCAGGCGCGCGAAGGCGTATCCGGCGAGGCACGCGGTGATCATCTGGCCGACCGCGATCAGGGCGGTGACCAGCGTGGAGTTCAGCGCGAGCAGCCAGACGTCGATCTGCTCGAAGACCCCGCGGTAGGCATCCGCCGTCGGATCGGCGGGGATGATCCGCGGTGGCAGGTCCAGGGACTCGGCGGGGGTGCGCAGGGAGGTGGAGACGGTCCAGACGACCGGGCCGAGGGTCAGCAGCGCGCACACCGCGAGGGCGGCGATCCGCGCCCACGGCGCGAGTGAGTGCCGGGCACGGCTCAGGGTCGAGATCGCTTGGCTCATGGGGACTTCACCCGGCTCACTGGTAGTGGACGAAACGCCGGCTGAGCCGGAACTGGAGGGCGGTGACCGCCATGATCAGCACGAACAGCAGCACGCCCACCGCGGACGCCTCGCCGAAGCGGAGCTGCTCGAACGCGCTCTCGTAGATGACCATCACCACGGTCCGGGTGGCGTCGCCGGGCCCGCCACGGGTGAGGACATAGGGCTGCTCGAAGACCTGGAGGGCGTTGATGATGCCGACGACCGAGGCGACCAGCAGGGTGGGCGACAGCAGCGGCAGGGTGATCGACAGGTGCTTGCGCAGGCCGGTGGCGCCGTCGAGGGCGGACGCCTCGTGCACCTCCTTGGGAATGTTGTTCAGACCGCCGACGAACAGCAGGAAGGAGAAGCCGAACTGCTGCCAGACGTAGACCAGGATCACCGTGGCCATCGCCCCGTTCTCGGACGTCAGCCAGGGCACCGGGGCGATGCCGACCAGCCCGAGCAGCCAGTTCACGACCCCGAAGTCCTGGTTGAACAGGTACTTCATCACCACCGAGATCGACGCGGCGGACAGCACCAGCGGGAAGAAGAACGCCGACCGGAACACCGAGCGCAGCCACATCGGCATCCGCCCGTTCACCGCCAGCGCCAGTACCAGCGCGATCAGCAGTTGCAGCGCGACCGCGAGCACCATGAACACCAGCGTGTTGCGGAACGACACCAGCACGGTGGAATCGGTGAACACCTCGTGGTAGTTGGCGCCGCCCGCGAAGCGCGGGTCGTCGATGACGTTCCAGTGGAACAGGCTGAGGACCACCGAGCCGACGATCGGGACGACCGTGAACACGACGATGCCGACGACCGTGGGCGCCAGGAACAGCGCGGCGAGCAGCCTGGTGCCGCGGTCACGGGCGGAGGGCCGGGGCGGGACGGCGGGCGGCGCGGCCGGCGGCCGGGGCCGTACGGCCGGTATCTGGGTGTTCGTCATACCTCACGCTCCATGGCCTTGACCAGATCGCGCTGCATCCGGCGCAGCGCGGGGGCCACCGACCGCCGCGAGGCCAGCGCGGTGCCGGTGTGCTTGAGCAGCACCTGCTCGACCTCGGCGACCTGCGGCGGGGCGGGGATCGGCCCGGTGTCGGGGAACGCGTCGAGGGTGTCGTAGAAGACCTGCCAGCGGCGCGGGCCGGTCTCCCGGTAGCGGTCGGCGGTCAGCATCGAACGGCGCGCCGGGGTGGTCTGGTTGGTGGTGAACAGCTCGGTCAGGGTGTCCTTGCGGGCCGCGTACTTGATGAACTCCCACGCCTCCTCCTGCCGTTGGGAGGTGCGCAGCAACGCGTAGCCGGCGGCGCCGAACTGCATGCGCTGGGCGCGCCAGCGCGGGAAGTACTGGACGTCGTAGCCGTCGGCCCGCATGCCCGCCAGGTGCAGACCGCCCGCCCAGAAGCCGCCCGCGGGCGTGACGCCGACGCGGCCGGTGGAGAACACGCCGACCAGGTTCTGGCCGTTGCCTCCCTCGGGCCGGGTGGACAGGCCCTCCTGGACGAGCGAGGCGAGATAGTCGTACGTCTCCTCCACGCGCGCGTCGGTGGCCTGCGGGGTTGTCCAGCGGAAACCGCCCCCGCGGCCCGCACGGGCGGCGGCCGGATAGAAGGAGTCCCACAGCCAGGCACCGCCCGGCGCCTTGGACTCCCTGAGCAGATTGGTGCCGTTGGCGAACAACCAGGGCACCACGCCGCCCCACAGCCGGTTGGTCCAGAAGTACGGCGTGAAGTGGGAGCCGCCGGACCGCTTCATGTCCCGCAGCAGCGCGGTGAAGTCGTCACGGGTCCAGTCCGGCGCCGGGAAGTCCGCGCCCGAGCGCCGCAGCACCTCGTGGTTGAGGTACATGTCGGCCGCGTTGAACTCGACCGGCAGCTGGTACAGGCTCCCCTCGTACATCATCGACTCCACCAGCGAGGGGTGGACGTCGGCGAAGTACTCGCGCAGCTCGTCGGCGTCCCGCCGCACCCAGTCGTCCAGCGGCACCCCGAGGCGCTGTGCGAAGAGCTGGACGCCCTCCGTGGCCACGTACACCAGGTCGGGTGCCGTGCCCGCCGCGATCTGGGTGAGGATCTTCGCGAAGAAGTCGGACCAGTCGACGGCCTGCACCGCGTTGATGCGCAGCTTGATGTCGGGGTGGACCCTCCTGAAGCCCTCGGTGAGGCTGCGGATGGCGGCCGGCCCGTAGGCGGGGCCGAGGGTGGCGACGACGAGGGAGCCGTCGTCGCGGCCCGGGATGTCGGCTCCGGTGAGCCGGTCCCAGCCGGCGGCGGTCCCCGCCAGCGCGGCGGCTCCCGCGCCGTAGGCGCCGTAGCGCAGCAGGGCGCGGCGGGTGAGATGCGAGTCGGTCATCGGGGCGGGCCTAACTCGTGTTAGCCGAGATCTGATGCCGACGATGATGAGAACCGCGTAACACCTCTGTCAAGAGTGCGGAACCACTTGACCTTTAACGAGTTAGGTCTACAGTCCTGGTCCACATGAGCCGCCGTCCCGACGAAGGGAACGATGTGTGATGCCGGGAATGTCCCGAAGAATCTCCAGGAGGACGCTGTTCGCGGGGTCCGCGGCGGGCGGCGCGGCCGCCTTGCTGCCGGCGGCGTCGGCGGCGCAGGCCGCACCGCGCGTGCCCGCCGCCTCCCGCGCGGCGGACAGGCCCGTGTCCTGTGCGAGCTACCGCGCCGAGTACCACTTCACGGTGCCCGACCAGTGGAAGAACGACCCGCAGCGGCCGATCTGGATCAACGGCGAGTACGCCTACTACTACCTCTACAACCCGGACTACGTCACCGGTGGCACCCTGGCCGGCACGGCCTGGCGGCTGGCCACCAGCAAGGATCTGGTGGCCTTCACGGACCGGGGGATCGCGGTGCCCAAGGACACGACGCCGAACGGGGACGTGTGGTCGGGCTCGGCGGTGGTGGACACCGCGGGCACGGCCGGGTTCGGAGCCGGGGCGGTCGTCGTCCTGGCCACCATGGAGCCGGTGGAGGGCGCGCACAGCCAGGCCCAGTACCTGTACTACTCCACCGACGGCGGCCGTACCTTCGTGAACTCCGGCACCGCGCCGGTGCTCCCCAACCCCGGCGTACGGGACTTCCGCGACCCCAAGGTGATCCGCGACGAGGAACGCGGGCGCTGGGTGATGGCCTTGGCCGAGAACACCAAGATCGGCTTCTATCACTCACCGAACCTGCGTGACTGGACCTACGCCGGCGGCTTCGTCGAGGACGGCCTGGGGGTGCTGGAGTGCCCCGACCTGTTCCGCATCGTGGCGGAGGACGGCACCGCGAAGTGGGTGCTGGGCGCCAGCGCCAACGGCAAGGCGGCCGGGCTGCCGCACACCTACGCCTACTGGACCGGCGTCTTCGACGGCTCGGGCTTCCGTCCCGACGCGGCCGATCCGCAGTGGCTGGACCACGGCTGGGACTGGTACGGGGCGGTCACGTTCGAGAAGCGGGACGCGGGCGGGGCCGTCGACCCCCGGGCGCGGTACGCGATCGGGTGGCTGAACAACTGGGACTACGCCAACATCACGCCGACCATCGACACCGACGGCTTCAACGGCACGGACTCCATCGTGCGGGAGGTGACCCTGAAGCGGGCGGCGGACGGGACGTACTACCTGGCCTCACGGCCGGTGGCCGGCCTGGACGCGCACGTCTCCCGCACGCTGCGCCTCGGCGACCTCGCGGTGGACGGCAGCCGCGTCCTGGACTACCAGGGCCGCGCCTACGAGGTCAGCTGCGAGATCACCTGGGACCAGCTCCTCGGCGCCGGGTTCCAGCTGCGCCGCTCCCCGGACGGCAGCCGGCACATCGACGCCGGTGTCTACCGCGGCTACGCCTTCCTCAACCGCCGCGGCACCGTCAACCCCGACGCCTCCGGCCGCTGGCAGGAGAGCCACAGCCCCTTCGACCCCACCGCCCGCCGGGTCCGCCTGCGGATCCTCGTCGACCGCACCTCGGTGGAGATGTTCGTCGACGACGGCCGCCATGTGCACACCTCCGAGGCGTTTCCCTACCTCGTCGACGACCGGCTCGCCCTCTTCACGATCGAGGGAAGGGCGGTGTTCCGCAACGTCGTGATCCGCGAGTTCACGGTGTGACCGCCTCGTGGGCCACGCTCAGCTCGCGTACGCGGTGCCGCCCCCGGCCGCCAGCGCCTCGGCGATCCGCCGGTGGGCCGCCTGGCGTTCCTCCGCGGGGACGCGGGGCAGCAGTTCCTCCCACAGCGGGAGGAAGGTGCCGCGCAGCTGGAGCAGTCCGGCGGGGCGGGCCAGGAACCAGAAGTGCAGGTGGGCGGCGCCGTCGCCCCAACGGTTGAGGTGGACGCGGGCGACACCGTCCAGTGTGTGCAGCGCCGCCTGGACCCTCTGGATCATCGGGCCGAGTTCGGCGCAGCGCTCGGCGGGCAGGTCCGGCAGATCGTGATGGGCGCGCGGCTGGAGCATCACGGCCGCGGGGAGTCCGCCCTGCGTGCCGATGGGATCGACCCGCCAGTGCTCGTCGGCCCAGAGCGCGTCGGTCACCGGCGCCTGGCACACCGGGCAGTCCGCCGGACCGTCCTCCCCCTTGCGCGGCGGCTCGGGCAGGACCGGCTCCTGCAACGGCTTGACCCTCAGCTCGCCCTCGAAGGGGAACGTCGGCCAGCCGGTGACCGCGTCCGCCGGCAGCGGAAGACGGGTGCCGGCGGGCAGGCGGCGGAGGTAGGCGCCGGGGCTGTCGGTGCTGGAGGTCGTCATGGGCCCAGTGCCGCAAGGGAGTTCGGTGCCGGAGAGCGCGGGCCCGGTGTCAGTCCAGCGGGATCGTCACCTCGTCCTCGACCGGTGGGGTCAGTTCGTGGGCGCGGGTGCCGGTGGCGGCGTAGCAGCGCAGGCGGATGGCGTCCGGGGACACGTCGAGGCGGAGGAAGGACTTGAAGAAGGGCGGGGCGTAGGTGGCGGAACCGGGGGAGAGGAGGTCTGCGTAGGCCCTGCGTACCGGGAGGCGGAAGCGGGTGGTGCGGTCCGGTCGGCGGCCTGTGCCGAGGAGGGAGGCGACCAGCCGGGTGCGGAGGGTGACGCGGGCGGCCGGGCCCGGCGCGCGGGCCGGGGTGATGCCGAGGCGCTCGGCGACCACGGCCGCGGCCTCGTCCTCGGTGAGGGTGAAGAAGCGGCGCAGCCGCAGCCGCCGGCCGTAGAGCGCGCTGTAGAAGGCGAGCGAGTCGCCGCGCAGCGGATAGCAGCGGAAGTCGTCCTCGGTGACCCCGGCCACCGACACGCGCGCAATGGTGTGCGTGGCATGCATGAAGGCCCCACCGCCGCCCGCGACCACGTACTGCACCGTCCGGCCGTCCACCTGCACCGGGTAGCGCTGGTAGTTGTGGATGTCACCGCCGATCGCCGCGACATAGCGGTGCTCCGGGTCACGGACGATGTCGTCGACCGTGCCGCCGCCCTCGATCGCGCAGGGGTGGTGCTCACCGTCCACGTAGATCGGACGGCCCGTGATCAGGACCTTGGGGCGCGGATCGCGGGACACCTCCCGCAGCCACGCGCCCTGTTCGGCGTCGATGGTGCCGAGCAGACCGGTGTCGATGCCGACGATCCGGATCGGCCCGGCGTCGATCGCCCAGTAGGGCCCCGGCTGGACGGCCTGCTGTGCGGCATCCGAGCGCAACTTCCGTGCCGCCGCGAGCCGTTGCTCGTCGGCCGGGCGCGGCCGGTGCCACAGCAGGGAGCGCAGCCAGGCACGGGTGAGGGGACGCGGCGCGGGCTCGGGGTCGAGCGCGGGGGCGTCGTCGCAGAAGACCCGCATGAAGCCGGTGAGATCCTCGTACCAGTCGTGGTTGCCCGGTATCGCGTACACCGGCGCCCGGTAGTCCTGGTACGGGCGGAAGAACTTGGTGCCGTAGTCGTCCGTGGCGCCCGCCGGGTAGACGACGTCGCTGGCGAGCACCGCGAAACTGGTGTCCTGACCCACCCTCAGCATCCCCGGCACGACGGCGTACTGCGGCTCGTGCCCCTCACCGGTGTCACCGATCACCAGGAACGAGAACCGGTCCGGCTCCTCCCGCCGGATCACCCGGTCCGCCGGCGC
Source organism: Streptomyces sp. enrichment culture (assembly GCF_964272895.1). Classification (GTDB taxonomy): domain Bacteria; phylum Actinomycetota; class Actinomycetes; order Streptomycetales; family Streptomycetaceae; genus Streptomyces. The sequence goes on along the minus strand of NZ_OZ186832.1, from coordinate 581,940 downwards.
GCCCGCCGCGACCCGCTGCGCAGCCCAGCGGGCGCGGGTACGGCCCGTGGGGTCGCCGAACAGGGACGCCAGTACGCCGTTGCGGGCACCCCACATGGTGCGCGGGTCCAGCCAGAACAGCTTCTCGGGCCGGGGCGGCATCAGCCGCTTGTACGCGCCGGGTTCCGCGGCGCCCCAGCCGGCTCCGGCAGCGGTATCGCGTGAGGATTCGGACACCTGTGCACCGTAACAACGGCCGTGGAGGCAACGGCAGGCGGGGCGCACCGAGTTGGGCGGCCCTTCCCGTGGACGCGGGCGCCTCCCCCGTGGACGCGGTGGTCAACGGCGGGCGGCGGTGGCGGCGATGGCGGGGAGGATCGCCAGTGCCAGCACACCACCGGTGAGCGCGAGGACCGGGTAGCCGGCCGTGGAGACGACGAGACCCGAGGCCAGTCCGCCGGTCGCGCCCGCGATGGCGATCGACACGTCCACCATGCCCTGCGTCCTCGCGCGGGTGGCCAGCGGGACGGCATCGGTGATCATGGCCGTGCCGGAGACCAGGCCCAGGTTCCAGCCGAGACCGAGCAGGGCCAGCGCGAGGGCCAGCAGGGCGACCGAGTCGCCCGGCGCGGCGGCGGCCAGGAGGCCCGCGGCCAGCAGCGTGAGCCCGGAGGCGGCGGCGACCCTCATCCGTCCGTAGCGGTCGACGAGCCAGCCGGTCAGGGGAGAGGGCAGATACATGGCCCCGACATGGAGGGCGATGACGAGCCCGGAGGCGGCGGTGCCATGGCCGTGGTCGTGGATGTGGACGGGCGTCATCGTCATGATCGCGACCATGACCACCTGGGTGAGGATCATGGTCAGGGCACCCGGCATCAGACCGGGTCCGCTCGGGGCGTCGACGGCCGTCGCCCCTCGGATCCCGGCCGCGCCGCTCGGGCCCGCGCCACCGGTGGGCTCCGCACCCGTGCGGTCCGCCGGCTCGGCGCCCGGGGCCGCCACCCCCTTCGTCGCCTCCTCCTCCAGACTGCGGGCCAGCAGCAGCGGGTCGGGGCGCAGCCAGAGGGCCAGGACGAGGGCGGCCAGCAGATAGCTCGCACCGGCGAGGAGGAACGGCCCGGCGAGGTGGGGCACCCCGATCGTCTCGGCGAACTCACCGGTCGGCGCGGCGAGGTTGGGGCCCACGACGCCACCCAGGGTGGTGGCGACCAGCACGCGGGAGACGGCACGTGCGCGGTGGTCCGGCGAGGCGAGGTCCGCCCCGGCATAGCGGGCCTGGAGGTTGGTGGCCGTACCGGCGCCGTAGACGAAGAGGGCGACGAACAGCAGGGCGACGCTGTCCGCGACCGCCGCCGCGATGACCCCGGCGCTGCCGACGGCTCCGGCGAGGTACCCGGCGGCGAGTCCCGGACGGCGCCCCCGTGCCTGGGAGAGGCGCCCCACCCCGACGGCCGCCAGCGCGGAACCGGCGGTGAACAGAGCACTGGGCAGCCCCGCGAGGTCCGCCGAGCCGAGCATGTCCTGGGCGAGCAGCGCGCCGACGGTGATGCCCGCGGCGAGCCCGGCACCGCTGAGCACCTGCGAGGCGACCAGCACGGTCAGGACGCGCCGCTGGGCCGCGGCCCGCGGGGATATGCCGGCGCCGGTGTCCGGGGCGGTGCTCGTCACGGGGGTGTCCTCCAGGGGACCGGCCGGGCGGGCCGGGTACGACGGTCGGGGGCGCGCTGCGAGGGAAGGGGCCGGGGACGGACGCGAGCCGTCACCCCACCCCTCCGGCATCGACAGGCAGCTCCGCCAGCCGCCACTCGAGCATCCCGTCGCTGAGCCGGATCGCCCGCCGTCCGCGCCGGGTCAGCAGCCGTACGGCGTCGTGGGCGAGGACGCAGTACTCGCCGCGGCAGTACACGACGATCTCGGTGTCCTCGGGCAACTCCTCGACCCGGTCGGCGAGTTCGCCCACCGGGATGCTCAGGGCACCAGGAATGTGTCCGGCGAGGTACTCCTCCCGCGGCCGCACGTCGAGCACCACCACATCGCCGGCCGCGACGCGGGCACGCAGTTCCTCGCGGCCGATCTCCGGCGCCCCGTCGTCCCCCAGATAGGCGGCACGCGCAGCGGGCACGGCCGCCTGATGGCGTTCGGCGACCTTCCGCAGCAGGGCGAACAGCTGGGCGACGTCCTCGCCGGCCAGCCGGTAGTGGATGCGCACGCCCTCCCGGCGGGTCACCACGAACCCCGCCTGCTTGAGGACCTGCAGATGCGCGGAGGCGGTCGTCAGGTTCAGCCCGGCCGCCCTGGCCAGGGCGTCGACCGTGCGCTCGCCCTGGGCCAGCAGATCCAGCAGCTCAAGGCGCTTTCCGCTGGCCAGCGCCTTGCCGCTGGCCGCGAACGCCTCGTAGAGCCCCGTCCTCAAGCCGCTGCCCGCACTCTCCACCACACCATCCTCCATGAATCCATGGAACAGTGTAGATGAAGAGGCGGGCGACGGGCGTCAGGAGAGCGGGTCGAGGGTGAGATACGCCTGGACCGGGCTGCCGGCGTGGACCAGCGACTCATGGTGACCCACGTCGTCGAAGGCGAACCCGTACGCCTTTCCGTCCACCATCCGCTCGTGGATGATCCGTGCATAGTGGTTCGTCACCGCGTCCCGGTAGAAACCGCTCGACGAGGTGTCCGGCTGGCTGGGGTTGATCAGCAGCGTGGAGCGGTTGAAGCCCGCGCACAGGGTCCGCGAGATCGGCCCGCGCACCAGGTCGTTGGGGGCGTCCAGCAGCCGGTGGCAGCCGAAGACGCTGCCCGCGTCGGGCTTCTGGAAGCTCGTGACGACCGCGCCGGAGGAGTTGGTGAAGTTCATGACGCCGCCCGAGACCCGGCCGTAGTACTTGGTGTTCGGCTGGTCGGCGAACGGGGTGACCGTGAGCGTGGTCGTGGCGTACTTCTGCCAGACGCGGTTGATGTAGTCGTCCAGGACGTTCGCCGGGAGCGCCCCGGTCTCCAGGCCGTACGTGGGGGACAGGGCCCTCAGCACGGTGCCGTCGGAGCGGGTCTGGATCAGTCCGCCCCAGCCGCCCGGCTGCGCGCGCAGCGCGGCGAACACCCCGTTGTAACCGCCCGACTTGAGCCGTCCGGTGCTGGCCACGCTGCCGTCCGCGCGCTGGACGCCGACGGCGTAAGGCGCGGAGAACATGTCCACCTGGGTGCTGTTGAGCCACAGGCCGCTGTCGTTGAGGGTGAACTCGGACCAGTTGAACAGGATGTTGCGGTTCGGGTCGGACGGGTTCTGCACGGCCGGCTGCACCAGGCCGCCCGTGGCGAGCTTGAACACGAGCTTCTGGCCGTAGGAGAAGTAGATCCGGCCGCCGCCGAGTTTCGGGATCCGGATCGTCTTCGACTGACCCGCCGCGGGCCCCGGTATCGACGCGTCGGGCGCGGGGACCGGCGGATTGCCGCCGGCCGGCCATGCGTGGAACGTACCGCTCGCGTCGGCCCAGCCGAGCTGACCGGTCGTCAAGGAGGTGCCCAGAACGTACACGTGGACGGCGTCGCCCCGACCGGAGTTGTTGGTGAGCTTCAACGGGATGGTCGCGGGCACCGCCGCGTCCGCCGGTGACGGTCCGCCGACCGCCAAGAGGGTGCCGAGCAGGGCGGCCGCGGCCGCCGTGGCCAGCGAAGGCAGGCGGCGTCTCAGGGTTGCGAACATGCTGCGTCTCCATGCTGGGTGATCGGGTGGGGGGGTTGGTCCGGACCACTCTTGAGAGCGCTCTCAGCGTTGCGCGTCGAAGCGGGCATGTCAATGAACGGGGCGCCATCCCAACGGGGTTGTTCCCGCCGTGCGCGACTGCGGGTGGTGGTGGGCTGGTCGCGCAGTTCCCCGCGCCCCTGACTACGTACAGCTGCCCGGCGCCACGAAGGACCGCGCGCCCGCCCGCGACGACAAGCCCCCACGCACCGTGGGCCCGCCAGCCGCCGACGGCGAGAACGCACCACACACCGCGGCCCTGGACAGCCGTAGACGGCGAAGCCACCACGCGCCACGGGCGGTCAGCCGCCGACGGCGAGAGCCCACCACACACCGTGGGCCCGGAAGTCGCGGACGACGAGAAGCCCCCACGCACGGTGGGCGTCGGTCAGCCGCCGAGGGCGATGAGGCTCCGTACGCCATGGCCGGTCTGCCGCCGACGGCGAGAAGGCCACCACACACCGTGGGGCCGGAAGTCGCGGACGGTGAGAAGCCACCAAGCATGGTGGGCGTCGGTCAGCCGCCGGCGGCGATGAGGCTCCGTACGCCATGGGCGGTCAGGCGCCGACGGCGAGAAGCCCACCACACACCGTGGGGCCGGAAGCCGCGGACGGTGAGAAGCCACCAAGCATGGTGGGCGTCGGTCAGCCGCCGACGGCGATGAGGCTCCGTACGCCACGGGCCGGTCTGCCGCCGACGGCGAGAAGGCCACCACACACCGTGGGGCCGGAAGCCGCGGACGGTGAGAAGCCACCAAGCACGGTGGGCGTCGGTCGGCCGCCGACGGCGGGAAGGGGACGTGCCGGGGGGTGTCCGCCCGCAGCGGCCGGCGTCCGTCTCCAGTCACCCTAAGTCCCGACAGAACCGCCGGACCGAGGACGGACACCCCCCGGCGCGGCCCCGACCCACCCACCACCCGGCAGCGCTACGCCCGCCCCCACCGGACGCGAGCAGGCCGCCGCAGGCATCCCCCCACCCACCCGCACCGGCTACTCGAACCGACTCGTATCCCCGGCCCCCCGCCGCACGATCTCCGCCTCGCCGCCCGAGAAGTCGATGACGGTCGTCGGTTCGGTGCCGCACTCGCCCGAGTCGACGACGCCGTCCAGGACATGGTCGAGACGGTCCTTGATCTCCCAGCCCTGGGTCAGCGGTTCGTCCTCGTCGGGCAGCAACAGGGTGCTCGACAGCAGCGGTTCGCCAAGCTCGGCGAGCAGGGCCTGGGTGACCACGTGCTGGGGGATGCGCACACCGACGGTCTTCTTCTTGGGGTGCTGGAGCGCACGCGGCACCTCCTTCGTCGCCGGCAGGATGAACGTGTAACTGCCCGGCGTCGACGCCTTGACCGCCCGGAAGACGTCCTTGTCCACCTGGACGAGCTGGCCGAGCTGGGCGAAGTCCTGGCACACGAGGGTGAAGTGGTGCCGGTCGTCCAGCCTGCGGATGCTCCGGATGCGGTCGATGCCGTCACGGCTGCCGATGCGGCAGCCCAGCGCGTAGCAGGAGTCCGTCGGGTACGCGATCAGCGCACCGTCGCGGACGCTGTCGGCGATCTGGGAGATGGTGCGCGGCTGGGGGTTGTCGGGGTGCACGTCGTAGTACTTCGCCATTGCCCGAGCTTATGCCCGCCGCGGCCCACGACGGCGCATCCGGTGGACGCCCAACACCCGCGTCCACCGCACACGAAGCTCCCACCCCCACGCACCCCCACCCGTCCCCACCGAGCCGCACCCGTCGTCCCGCCCCTGACCATGGCGCCGGTCCCCCCGCGCCGTAGGGTGACCGAACCGGCCGGACAGGGAGGACGAGAGAACCAGCATGGACGACATCGACCGGGCCATCCTGCGCGAACTGCAGACCGACGGGCGCATCGCCTACGCCGAGCTCGGCCCCAGAGTCGGCCTGTCCGCGTCGGCCGCCCGGCAGCGGCTGCAGCGGCTGCTGGACTCCAAGGCGGTCCAGGTCGTCGGCGTGACCGACCCGATGGCGATGGGCAAGCAGGCCATGGCCCTGCTCGGCATCGGCGTGGACGGCGACCCGCGCGCGGTCGCCGACGCGCTGGCCGAACGCTCCGAGGTGGTCTACTCGGTGCTCACCTCCGGCGGCTTCGACCTGTTCGCCGAGGTGGTCGCCCCGAGCCCACGCGACCTGCTCGACTTCGTCAACGACGTGGTGCGCCCCCTGGAGGGCGTACGCGAGATCCGCTCCTTCCCGTACTTCGGCATCCACACCCACCGCTTCCTGTGGGACGTGGGCTGATCTTCCGCGCGGGCGGTGTGCACGGCGCCCGGCCGGGTACTCGTCCGGCGCCGAGAAGGTCCGCCACGCCCTGGGTGACGTGACCCCGGGCCGGGCGGTCCCCACCGAGAAGCGCGAAGTGGAGGTCCGCATGACGAGCGGTACGGAGACCGGCAACGTGACCGGTACTCGGGACAAGGACTACAACCTCATCTGGTACGTGGAGGCGTGCCTGAGCAACGCCCTGCGCCTGGAGACCTACATCCAGGACGCCGAACGCGACAAGGACACCGAGGTCGCCGACCTGTTCCGCAAGGCGCAGGCGGACAGCCGCAAGGGCGCCGAACTGGGCAAGGAACTCCTGCGCTCGCGCCTCGGCGGCGGCTGAGGTCACCGGCCGACGAGCCCGGCCCCGGGAAACCGGCACGGGGCCGGGCCGTCGCGTGCCCGCATCCGGGAAGCCGGCACTGGCCGGGCCGGGCCGTCCCCCGCCCGCATCCGGGACACCGGCACGGGACCGGAGCCGTCCCCCGCCCGAACGCGGGACACCGGCACCCGCTCCGCCGATATGATCATGCCCATGACGGCACCGGAACCGACCATCCTCGCCACCTCCGGCGGCCACCGCATGGGCCGGCGCACCCGGCTGGTGTTCGACTCCCTCGTCCACCACGCCGTCGAACTCTCCGGCGCCCACGGCCGACGCCCCCGGATCATGTACGTCGGCACCGCGATCGGCGACGCCGAGGCGATGGCCTTCCGCATGGCCGAGGCCGCGCGCTCGGCCGGTTTCGACCTGACCACGCTGCAACTGTTCCCCATGCCCAACCTGGAGGACATGGAGGGGGCGGTCCTGGACAGCGATGTCGTCTGGGTGATGGGCGGCTCCGTCGCCAACCTCCTCGCCGTGTGGCGCGTGCACGGCCTGGAGAAGATCATGCGCCGCGCCTGGGAGGCGGGCGTCGTGCTCAGCGGGGTGAGCGCGGGCTCCCTGTGCTGGTTCCAGGGCGGTACGACGGACTCGTACGGCCCCGAACTGCGCCCGGTGACCGACGCGCTGGGCCTGCTGCCGTACGGCAACGGCGTGCACTACGACTCCGACGAGGGCCGCCGCCCGCTGATCCACCGGCTCGTCGCCGACGGGACCTTCCCCGAGGCGCACTGCACGGATGACGGCGTCGGGCTGGTCTACCGGGGCACGCGGCTGGTGGAGGCCGTAACGGAGATCCCGGGAAAGGGCGCCTACCTCGTACGCCGTGAGGGCGCGCGGACAGTGGAGGAGCGCCTGGAACCACGCCTGCTCCCGCCCGTATAGCGCGCGCCTTACAACACCGCCCCCACAACACCGCGCCCCCCACAACATCGCCCCCACGACGGCGCCCCCCACAACATCGCCCCCACGACGGCGCCCCCCACGACATCGCCCCACCACGGCGCCCGCCACGACGGCCACCCCTGCCGCGCCCCCCACGACTGAGGGCCCCACCGCCGCACCCCCCCCACGACCGCGAACCCCCACCGCCGCACCCCCTACGGCAGCGGCTGCTCCGCCCAGATGACCTTGCCGCCGGGCACGTACCGTGTCCCCCAGCGCTCGGCGAGCTGGGCGACCAGGAACAGCCCACGCCCGCCCTCGTCCGTCATCGCCGCGTACCGCAGATGCGGAGCCGTGCTGCTGCTGTCGAAGACCTCGCAGATCAGCGTGCGGTCGAACAGCACCCGGACCCGGATCGGCTCGGCGCCGTAGCGGATCGCGTTGGTGACCAGCTCGCTGAGGACCAGCTCGGTGGTGAACACCAGCTCCTCGAGCCCCCACTCGGTCAGCCGCCCGGTGACGGCCGCCCGTACCCGCGACACCTTCGCCGGGTCCGAGGGGACCTCCCACTCCGCGACCCGGTCCGCCGCCAGCGCCCGCGTCCGCGCCACGATCAGCGCGATGTCGTCGCCCGGCCGGGCCGGCAGCCGGGTGTCCACCACCGCGCGGCAGGTCTCCTCAGGGGACGGCCCCGCCTGCTCCAGCGCCTCGCGCAGCAGGTCCAGACCGACGTCGATGTCCCGCCCGCGGTCCTCGACCAGCCCGTCGGTGTACAGCACCAGGCGGCTGCCCTCGGCGAGCTCCACGTCCGTCGTCTCGAACGGCAGACCGCCGAGCCCCAGCGGAGGACCGACCGGCACGTCCAGGAACTCCACGGTGCCGTCCGGCCGTACGACCGCGGGCGGCGGATGGCCGGCCCGCGCGATCGAGCAGCGCCGGGTGACCGGGTCGTAGATCGCGTACAGACAGGTGGCGCCCGTGACGGGGGCGCTGCCGCCCTCCGCCGCCTCGTCCTGGTCGATGCGCGCGACCATCTCGTCCAGCAGTGTCAGCAGTTCGTGCGGCGCGATGTCCAGCGCGGAGAAGTTGTGCACCGCGGTGCGCAGCCGGCCCATCGTCGCCGCCGCGTGCAGCCCGTGGCCCACCACATCGCCCACCACCAGCGCCACCCGGGTCCCGGACAGCGGCAGCACGTCGAACCAGTCACCGCCCACCCCAGCCTGCGCCGGCAGATAGCGGTAGGCGATCTCCAGGGCCGACTGCTCGGGCAGGCTGCGCGGCAGCAGACTGCGCTGCAGGGTCACGGCCATGGTGTGCTCACGGGTGTAGCGGCGGGCGTTGTCGATGGCGACCGCCGCCCTGGTCACCAGCTCCTCCGCCAGCGCCTGGTCCTCCTCGTCGAAGGGCTCGGGCTGCTCGGAGCGCCAGAGGGTGACCAGGCCCAGGATCAGGGAGCCGGCCCGCAGCGGCACGGTGATCAGCGAGTGGATGCCGTACTCCACCACCTGCCCGGTCCGCTCGGCGTCCTGCTCCCGCCAGCCGTACGCGTCGTCCAGGCTGGGCTCCAGCACCGACTCACCGGTGGCCAGGGCGCGGGCCTGCGGGGAGGTCGGGACGAAGCGGATGCGCTCGCCGACCGGATACAGCGGCGCGTCCTGGCGGATGCCGCTGAACGCCGCGCGGCGCAGCTCGGTGCCGGTGTCCGGCTGCTCACCGCCGAGCACCGCGTCGAACAGGTCGACGGTGACGAAGTCCGCGAACCGCGGCACCGTCAGCTCGGCCAGCTCCTTCGCCGTCCGTGACACATCGAGGCTGCCGCCGATGCGCACCCCGGCGGCGTAGAGCAGGTCCAGCCGTTCGCGGGCCAGCTCGGCCCGTCCGGACACCGCCCGCAGCTCGGTGGAGTCGCGCAGCGTGGCCACGCTGCCGGCCGGGCCGCCCGCGAGGTCGGTGGGCCGCTGGTTGACCGCCAGCAGCCGGTCGCCGACCAGATGCACCTCGTCCGTGGCGACGCGGGCCGACGCGAGCAGTTCGGCGGTGTCCGGGTCCAGGCCGAGGTCGCGCACCTGCCGTCCCTCGGCGTCGGCGGGCAGGTCCAGCAGGCGGTGCGCCTCGTCGTTGGCGAGCAGCAGCTCGCCCTCGCCGCCGACGATGATCACGCCCTCGCGCACCGAGTGCAGCACCGCGTCGTGGTGCTCGTACATCCGGGTCATCTCGTCCGGGCCCAGACCGTGCGTCTGGCGCATCAGCCGTCTGCTCACCAGTGCCGTCCCGGCCAGTGCCAGGGCCAGCGCGGCGGCCGCAGCGCCCAGCACCAGCGGCAGCTGCTCGTTGGCCGTACCGCCCACCCGTTCCGTGGTGATGCCCGCGGACACCAGCCCCACGACCCTGCCCCGGTCGTCCTTGACCGGCACCACCGCCTGGACCAGGCGCCCGATGGTGCCGTCGATCTCCTCGACCACCTGGTCACCGGCCTGCGCGGGCGCGATGTTCCCGACGAACTTCTTGCCGATGCGGTCGGGTCTGGGGTGCGTGTAGCGGATGCCGTCGGGGTCGGTGACGACGAGGAAGTCGACCTCGGAGGCGATCCGCGCGGCCTCGGCCCGCGGCTGGAGCACCGCCGACGGATCCGGCGCGGACAGTGCCTCCCGGGTGCCGGGCGCGTTGGCGAACGTCTCGGCGACCGCCAGGGACCGGTTGCGGGCTTCCGTGGTGGTGTCCAGGCGGCCCTGCAGCACCAGCGCGGCCACCGCGGCGACCACCAGCAGCAGCACGATGACCACCTGGAAGACGAACACCTGTCCGGCCAGGCTGCGTCCGCCGAGCACCGCCCGCAGGCCGCCCGGCCGGCCGGGCCGCGAGCGCCGGGCCGGGGACGGGCGCACGCGCGAGCGGTCCGCCACGTGCCGCGCTCCGCGCTCACGCATCGGACGGGCACTGCCGGACGCGCGCGCCGGACGCGCGCTCCCGAGACGACGGGCAGGCCGACTCCCGGACCGCCCCACAAGCCGGACCATGAGCCATGTCTACACTCCCGAGCCTCCCGAGGCGAGGGCTGTCACAGATCGTTTACGCCTGTCGGGGCCGCCGCGGCGATGGTTCGGCCGCCGCTGCCGTACGCCTCCTGTCATCCGCGCCCTTCTTCCCCGCCCCGGCGCGTGGCGAGCAGCAGGGCGATGTCGTCGGGCCGGTCGGCCGTGTGGCGCATGGTGGCGGTCAGCCGGTCCGCCACGGCCGCCAGGAAACGCCCGCCGTGCCGGCCGGGCGGCAGGCCCACGCGGGACAGCGCCACGCGCAGGGCGCCGATGCCCGCGTCGATGTCGTCGCCCTGCCGCTCCACCAGCCCGTCCGTGTACAGCGCGAGGATCGCGCCCGGCTCCAGCCGCAGTTCCTCCACCGGGTAACGGGCGTGGGTGACCACGCCGAGCACGACCCCCACCGGGGTGTCCACCACATGGGTCCGTCCGTCCGGGTGGCGCAGCAGCGGCGGCGGATGCCCGGCCCGCGCGATGCGCGTCAGACCGGTCGAGGGGTCGAGCCAGACGTAGCAGCAGCTGGCGAACTGGCCGGGGTCCAGGTCGATGAGCAGCCGGTTGGTGCCGCTGAGCACCTCCTCGGGCGGCCGGTCGTCCAGCGCGAACGCCCGTACCGCGCTGCGCAGCTGTCCCATCGTGGCCGCCGCCTGCACCCCGTGCCCCTGCACATCGCCGATCACCAGCGCCACTCCGTCACCGGTCTCCACCACGTCGTACCAGTCGCCGCCGACGTCCATGCCCTCGGTCCCCGGCAGATACCGGCCCGCCGTCTCCAGCCGCGGATGCGCCGACAGCCGGCGGGGGAGCAGCGCCCGTTGCAGACCGCGGGCGAGGGCCGCCTCCGTGTCGTAGCGCTGCGCCTTCTCCATGGCGTGCGCGATCAGCCCCGCCAGGGCGGTGAGCACGGTGCGCTCCTCCTGGGTGAAGCGGCGGGAACGGTCGAAGCCGAGGATGCAGGAGCCGACCGGGCGGCCGGAGGCGATCAGCGGCAGGAAGGCGCGGGCGCCCTCCGAGGCGTCCAGGGCGATGCCCGGGTAGGCCGCCGCGAGCTGCTGCATCGAGTCGAAGAACAGCGGCTGACCCGTGGTCAGCGTCTCCACGCCGGGCAGCCGGGTGTCCAGGCTCACCCCCTCGAACGGCGCCAGGAAGCCCTCCGGGAAGCCGGTCTCCCACGCCAGGTACAGATGACGGTCCTGGAGCAGGTAGATGGCCAGGCGGCGGCCGCCGAAGGCGGGGAGGAGCTCCTGCATCACCACGGCGGAGACCTGGCGGGCGGTGACGGCCTCGGTGAGGGCGATGGCGAGGGTGATGGGGCGGTAGAGGGAGGAGGAGGGGAGGTGGAGGCCCTCTCCGGACGGAGGTGCGGGGGCGGTTGCCGGGACAGGGGCGGCCGTGGAGGGGGGTGCGGAGTCCGAGAGGGGCAGGGGGCCGTGGGCGAGCGGTGGCGGCGTGTGGGGCGGGGGCGGGCCCGGGGCGTGGGTGGTGGGGGCGGTCGGGGTCGGGGCGTCGGCCATGCGGTTGACCGGGGCGACCGTGCAGGTCAGGACGTCGGGGCCGGGGCGCACGGAGAACGCCAGCCAGTCGCCCTCGTACGGGTGCGGGCCGGGGTCGGGCGGGCGCCGCACATGGAAGTGCACGGCCTCCGGGGCGAGCAGCGCCGCCCGCAGATGGTCCTCGCACACCGGCTGCTGCAGCCACGGCACGGCCTCCCACAGCGGCCGGCCCACGAACCGTTCGCGGGCCACGCCCAGCAGCTGCGCGGCACGCGGATTGGCGTAGACGGTCAGGCCCAGCCGGTCCAGGCAGAACACCCCCTGCGGCAGCAGCTCCGCCGCCGTGTCGGCGACCGGGTCCGCCTCCAGCACCACCCCGGCCACGAGCCGGGCCCCGGCGGCCGGCCGCAGGTCCACCAGCCGCAGCGCGCCGTGCGCGACCCGCACCGGCAGCGGACGGGCGGGCACCCGGCCGTGCGCCGTCTGCCGCAGCAGCGCCAGCAGCCGCAGCGCGTCACCGCGGTCCATGGTGCGGGCGAGGGTCCCCGCGGGGCCGGGCAGGTCCTCCGGCGCCAGCTCCAGCAGGGACCGCGCGCCGTCGTCGGCGGTGACCACGTCGGCCGCCGGGTCCCAGGTGAACCGGCCCACCCGGGCCGTGGCGAGCCGCGCGGACGGGGGCCGCAGGCACACCGGGTCCTCGGTCCACAGGGCCGCCGCGCCGGACCGCTCCAGCCCGATGATCCGTGCCGCCAGCCCCGCCGCGAGGGCGGCCAGCCGGTCGCGCTCGGGCAGCAGCTCGGTGATGTCGGCACCGGCCGGCCGCAGCACCGTCAGCACACCGAGGGGAGCGGGACCCGCGGCGAACGGCACGGTGATCGAGCCGAGCGGGAAGGGCAGCGCGGCGGCGAACTGGGGGTAGCGGCGCATCGTCTCCGTGGCGTTCGCCAGGATCACCTGCACGCCCGAGCGGAAGGCGTCCGCGACCGGGAACCGGCGCTCCACATGCACCCGCCACCACGGCCGGAACAACGGGCCGGGCAGCCCGGCGAGCACCCCGAGCCGCAGCACTCCGGGGGCCTCCGAGGGCAGGTACAGGCCCGCGACGGTCCCGCGGACCGCGCTGATCGCCTCGGTCGCGGCCTCGGTGAGCAGCGCGGACAGCCGGTCGGCCGTCCCGCTCCCGCTCTCCGCGCTCCCAGTCATCGGCCCTTACCTCGTCGGTGTCCCGCCGCCCAGGGGACACAGCCAGAATGCGCCCGGCCGGGGTGCGGGCGCACCTGGGCGGGCGCCGACGGGGCGGGGCGAGCCGAGGCCGGGGAGAGGCGGGGCCGGCGTCGAGGGCGCCCGCCCGGCGAGGTGCCCGGTCGCTCGTACGCCGCTCAGGGCCGCAGACGGGCCAGCAGGCCGGCGAAGTAGCCGCGGTGGACGGCGACGAGGTCGATCCGTTCGGGGTCGAGCAGCCACAGCAGATGCGCGCCCTCCAGGAAGGCGGCCGTCTCGGCGGCCAGCAGTTCGGGGTCGTGGCCGGGGCGCGCGGACCCGTCGGCGACCGCGCGCCGGAACAGGGCCGTGAGATGGCCCCGCAGGGCCCGGCCCCGGTCGCGGAACCAGGTGTGCAGCAGGGTGCCGGGTTGCAGGTTCTCCGCCGTCAGGGTGGTGTGCAGCGCGGCCAGTTCCCGCTCGGCGGCCGCGGTGTGCTCGGCGTCCCGTACGAACCACTCCACGGCCTGCTCCAGCGTGGGCTCCGCGTCCGGGGAGGCCGACAGCCGCTCCAGCGCGCGCCGGTCGGCCTCCTGGAGCACCGCCCGCACGAGCCCGTCCTTGCTGCCGAAGTGGTGGATCAGCGCCGAGGGCGTCACCCCCGCCCGCTCGGCGACCGCGGCGACCCCGGTGCCGCGCACCCCTTGCCGGGCGAACAGCTCGATCGCGGCGTCCACCATCGCACGGCGCCGCTCCACGCCCCGCTTCTGCACCTGTCCCTTGACCCCGGCCATGCCGCTCAGGGTGCCCGGCGGCGGCCGTCGGCGTCCAGTTCGTGCCGGGTCGCGGCAGGGGCCGTAAATCCCTGGCGGGGCCGCGCCCTCCTCATTATCCTGAATGACCATGCAGGAAAATAAGAGCAAGATCCCGACCGGCCGTGAACGCTTCGTCCAGGCCGGTGCGCTGCGTCTGTGGGCGGAGGAGTTCGGCGATCCGGACGCCCCGGCGGTGCTGCTGGTGATGGGGGCCCAGGCGCAGGGCGTCCAGTGGAACGACGGGCTGGTCCGGCGGCTGGTGGACGGCGGTCGCCGCGTCCTGCGCTACGACCACCGCGACACCGGCCGCTCCGACACGGTGGACTTCGCCGCGCACCCGTACACCGTCGCCGACATGGCCTCCGACGCGCTGGCCGTCCTGGACGCCTTCGGCGTCGCACGCGCCCATCTGGTCGGCGCCTCCCTCGGCGGCGTCCTCGTCCAGCGCCTCGGGGTCACCCACCCCGACCGGGTGCTGACGCTGACCAGCCTGTCCTCCCAGCCGCTCGGCACGGACACGGCCGCGCTCGTGCAGCGCGCCCTCGCCGGCGAGCCCCCGCTCCCCGGCAGCCTGCCCCCGCCCACCCCGCAACTGCTGGCCACGCTCGTGACGACCCTCCCCGACCCGGACGCCGACCTGGAGGGCTACCTCACGACGCGCATGCCGCTGTGGCGGGTGCTGCACGGGGACGTGCTCCCGTACGACGAGGAGGAGTACCGGGCGATGGAGCGGCGCGTGTACGCCCGCGCCCGCGATCTGCGCGCTCCGCTGAACCACACCTTCGCGGGAGCCGCCGGCGGTGACTCCACCGAGTCCCTGGCCGCCGTGCAGGCACCCACCCTCGTCCTGCACGGCACCGAGGACCCCATGTTCCCGCCGGCGCACGCCGAGGCGACCGCCGCCGCGATCCCCGGCGCCCGCCTGGTGATGATCGAGGGCCTCGGGCACACCCTGCCGACGGCGCTGGACGGCCGCCTGGCCGAGGAGATCCTCCGGCACACGGCAGCGGTCTGAGCGGCTGGCCCGGCAGGGCTGGTGATACGCCAGGGCCGCGGGTCCGCCAGGGCCGTGGAGTTCGCCGAGGGCCGTGGGTCCGCCAGGGCTGCTAGCCCGCCAGGGCCGCTCGCGCCACGCCGAGGGCCTGTTCGGCGTACCCGCGGCCGAACAGCACCGCGTGCACCAGCAGCGGGAACAGCTGGTGCACGCCGATGCGTTCGGTCCAGCCGTCGGCGAGCGGGGCGGCCTGCTGATAGGCCGTCAGTACGGTGTCCAGGTGCGGGCAGCCGAACAGGCGCAGCATCGCCAGATCCGTCTCGCGGTGCCCGCCGTGCGCGGCCGGGTCGATGATCCAGGCCCGTCCGTCGGTGCCCCACAGCACATTGCCGTTCCACAGGTCGCCGTGCAGCCGGGCGGGCGGTTCCGGGGGCCCGGCGAGGGCCGGCAGCCGCTCGCACACCTCCTCGACCACGCGGGCCTCGTCGGGACGGACCGTCCCGTCGTCGACCGCCCGGCGCAGATACGGCAGCACCCGCTGCTCGGCGTACCAGCGGGCCCAGTCGGTGTCCGGGCTGTTGCGCATCGGGGCGGCGCCGATGTACGCGTCCCGAGGACCGCCGGGCGGCGGCGCACCGAACGCGGGTGCGCCCGCGGCGTGCAGGGCGGCGAGACCCCGCCCGAACGCCGCGGCCGCCTCCCTCGTGGCGGGGCCGGTCGGAACGCGCTCGGTGACCAGCCAGTCCCGGTCCTCGCCCTGCACCTCCGGCACGGGCACGGCACCGGCACCGGCCAGCCACCGCAGGCCCGCCGCCTCCGCCCGCACGGCGTCGGGGGCGTCACCCCGTTTGGCCATCACCACCCGCCCGTCCGTCAGCGCCACCTCGGCGACCAGCCCGGACGTGCTCCTCACCCCGGCCACGGCACACCCCGTCAGGCGCTCGACGGCGACGGCGGGACTCTCACCGCTCGTCCGTCCGCTCATCGGCCCGTCCCCGCGGGCGCACACCGCCTGCGAAGGCGGGACGGACAGGGCACGCGGGCGGTGCGACGGCACATGACCCCAGGGTACGGCGGCCACCCGGCGCGTCCGCAACGCACCGGCCCGGCGTACGGCGGCCCATCCGGCGCGTGCGGAACGCACCGGCCCGGCGTAGGGCGGTCATCCGGCGCGTCCGGAACGCACCCGCCCCGGCGTACGGCGGCCCATCCGGCGCGTCCGGAGCGAACCGACCGCCACCGGGCGCCCTTTGGCAGGATGTCGCGCGGGGCACGACTGCGCCACACGGTCCGCCGTATCCCGAGCCGCCCCAGCGAGAGGAGCCCGATCCGTGCGACGCCC
Source organism: Streptomyces sp. enrichment culture (assembly GCF_964272895.1). Classification (GTDB taxonomy): domain Bacteria; phylum Actinomycetota; class Actinomycetes; order Streptomycetales; family Streptomycetaceae; genus Streptomyces. The sequence continues at coordinate 565,790 of NZ_OZ186832.1, read as the reverse complement.
GCTGCTCTACCTCGATGTCGACGGCCCGCTCAACCCGTACGCTGCCCGCCCCGAACGCCGCCCCGAGGGCTACGCGACCCACCGCATGACCCCCGCGGGATGGCTCGACCGGCACCATCCCTGGGAACGGTCCCGCGTGCGCCCGCTGCGGGTCTGGCTCAACCCCGGCCACGGCGACCGCCTCCGCGAGCTGAGCGACCTGTTCGACCTGGTGTGGGCCACCACCTGGGGCGGCGACGCCAATACCCTCATCGCTCCCGTCCTCGGCCTGCCCGAACTGCCCGTCGTGGACTGGCCGGGCATGTTCGACGACGGCCCCGACGGCACCTTCTGGAAGACCCGCCACGTCCTCGCCCACGCCGCCGGCCGCCCCTTCGCCTGGGTGGACGACGAACTGGGCGACACCGACCGCGCCTACGTCGCCGCACGTCACCAGGGCAGCGCCCTGCTCCATCGCGTCGACGCCCGCCACGGCCTGCGCCCCGCCGACTTCACCGCCCTGCGGGCCTTCGCCGACGCCCTGGCCGGCGCACCCGACCCCGAGCCCGGCCCCGCCCCCGGCCCGCCGCCGCCCCCGTCCGCCTGACCCCGCCGGGCCGGACAGCACGGATCTTCACCTCGCCCACCGCATCTCCCCGACCGAATGATCCGGCCCACCGCACGCACCCCCACCGTTACTCTCCCGTTCATCCCCCCTTCCGGGACCCGTCTCTGCTCGTCAGCCACCCCCGGCCAAGGTCGAGGCCGTCCACCAACCTTCCTGGAGAGGACCGACTGTGACGACGCGTCAGACGCTGCGAGTCGCCCCGTACGCGCTGGGACTGCTGCTGGCCGCGGCCGCCACCGTGCCCGCGGAGGCGGCCTCGCTGCCCGCGGTGCACCCGCGTGCCGAGACCCCCGCCCTGTACGACGACGAGGCCGGCGGCAACGCCAACGCGGACGACCCGGCCATCTGGCGCAACGCCGCCGCCCCCGGCCGCAGCCTGGTCGTCGCCACCGCCAAGGAGGGCGGTCTGCGCGTCTACGACCTCGACGCCCGCGAGGTCCAGTCGATACCGGCCCCGCCCGGACCGGGCGAGGACGACGCCCCCGGCCGCTTCAACAACGTCGACCTGGTGCACGGCATGCGCCTGTCCGGCGGCCGCGCCGACCTGGCCGTGGTCAGCGACCGCGGCAACGACCGGCTGCGGATCTACCGCATCGACCGCGACCGCCCCGGCGGCCCCCTCACCGACGTCACCGACCCCGCCGCCCGGCCCGTCTTCTCCGCCGATCAGGCCGAGATCAACGACCAGCACACCGTCTACGGCCTGGCCACCTGGACCGACCAGGCCACCGGCAGGTCCTACGCCCTCGTCAGCCGCCGCAACGAGACCAGGATCGCCCTCCTGGAACTCGTCCCCGGCGCCGCCGGCACCGTCGGCTACCGCACCGTGCGCACCCTGGACCTGCCGTCCTCCTTCCGGCTGCCCGACGGCACCTCCTGGACCCCCTGCGGCGAGCCCGGCGAGCGGCCCCAGGTCGAGGGCATGGTCGTCGACCCCGCCGACGGCACCCTCTACGCCGGACAGGAGGACGTCGGCATCTGGCGCCTGCCGGCCGACCTGACCGGCCGGCCGGAACTCCTCGACACCGTCCGCGAGTACGGCGTCCCCGGCACCTACGACGAGGAGACGGAGGAGTGCACGCCCGGCGCCGACCCCGGCTTCGGCGGCGACCACTTGTCCGCCGACGTCGAGGGCCTGACCCTCCTCACCGAGTCGGACGGCGACGGCTATCTGCTCGCCTCCAGCCAGGGCGACGACACCTTCGTCGCCTACGACCGCGAGCGCGACGAGGACAACGAGTACGAGGCCGGCTTCCGGGTCGCCGCCGCCTCGGACACCCTCGACGGCTCCGAGGCATGTGACGGCGCCGCCGCCCTCAACGCCCCGCTCGGCTCGCGCTACCCCGACGGTCTCCTCGTCGTCCAGGACGGTGAGGAGACCCCCGCCGACGGCGACCGCGAGAGCACCGGCTTCAAGTTCGTCGACCTCGGTGACGTCATGGACGCCGTCGACGACTGAGCCGGGGCCGGTGACCGGCTCAGGTCTCCCGCAGCGGCGCGTACGCCTGCGCCGCCAGGCCGAAGGTCCAGGCCACCCCCTCCCGTGCCGTCATCGTGGCCGGCGGCACGCGCAGCCAGTACGTGCGGTGCGTGCCGTCCGGCTCCGGTGTGGAGTTGACGACCTCCACCATGACCACCGGCTCGTCCCCGGCCAGGTCGATCCGCCACAGCGTGCCCGTCTCGTCCCGGTGGACGGGGCGGGCGCCGGAGTCGTCCAGATAGCGCTCGTAGCCGTAGTGCTCCAGCATCACCCGGCGCAGCTCCGCGTTCTCCTCGGCGCGGATCCGCTCGGGCGTCAGCGTGCTCAGCTCCTCCAGGAAGTCCGCCGGCACCGGCATGCCTCGCCACGCGTACAGGGCGAATCCGTCGGGGAAGGCCAGCGCGGGACCGTCCCCGCTGTCCAGGCGCCCCGCCTCGTCCCGGTGCAGCGCGACGGGCCGTTCGCACACCACGGCCGCCTTCGCGAAGGGCCACCACCAGCCGGCACTGCGGCACACCCGGGCCAGACCGTCCAGCGGAGCCCGGTCGGTGGGGAACGCGGCGAGCCACGGGGCGTCGTGCTGGCCCAGCACCGCATCCAGCAGGATCAGCCGTATCTCCGTCTCCCGCCGCCGGTCCGCACCGGCCAACTCCTCCAGCACACCCCGGCGGACACGGTCCACCAGCGCCTGAGTGGTGCCCCACAGCCGCTCGCCGGTCGCCGACCAGTGCGCCGACCAGCCGGCCGGACCCAGTTCCTCCAGCAGCCGCGCCCGCTCGCGGGCCCACGGAGCCGTCCGGACCGCCTCGCGGACACTCGGCCCCGCGTCCCGGAGCGCGCGCACCAGCTCGACGCCCTCCCGCGGCGAACGGGCCCACACCACCCGCTCCGGCTCCGCGAGCCCGGCCCGCCGGTACGCCAGGCGGATCCCCGCCTCGGCCTCGGCCCGGTCCGCGGGCACGGCCGCCGCGGCGCGCTCCCGCCAGACCCGCAGGGCGTCCACGGCCGGTGCCCCGTCCCCGTCCGCCGCCCGGCCCTGCGTCACGTCCCGAACCTCCATCGCGCCGACCCCCGTCATTCCCCGGCCCTCTCCTTCACCTCGGACACCTCAGTCCGCCACGATCCGCACCGACCCCGGCACGTACTCCCGCTGCCGCACCACCCGGAACCACCCCTTGGGCAGCACGATCGGCGCGTGCTCCTCGTGCACCACCCGGCCGCCCTCCGGCAGCCGCAGCAGCAGCGGCCCGAACGGCCCGGGCTCGCGGATCAGTTCGCCCGGGCCCACGACCGCGTGGGCGTGGCCGGTGACCTCGCCCAGGGCGAGCACCAGCCGCCCCCGCCCGTCCCGCGGCTCGCGTGGCGCCCGCTCCACATGCGACGGCACCGCGTCCTGCGCCACGGGCACGATCAGCACGTCTCCCTGCCGGTACATGGCTCACCCCTCCCCGGCCGGCACACCACGCACCGGCCAACGGGACCGACACTACGAGCCACCACTGACAACGGCCCCGGACCGCGCCCCGCCGACCGGCGTTGTCAGTGCCGGTTGATACAACTGCTGGCGCACCACGGACCGCGGACCACACGTCAGGAGCAGCGAGCATGACCATCGGCGACCATCTGCAGGAGCTGTACGGCCTGCCCGCGTTCACCTTCCCCCGCCCGGACGAGAAGGTCACCCTGCCCGCGGCCGACGCCGTGGCCTGGCGGATCACCAGCGAGGTGTACGACGCCGAGGAGGAGTGGGAGGCGGCCTTCGCCCGGTTCTGCGCCGAGGTCGACACCACCGGGGTCCGCGCCCTGATCGTCGGCGCCTGGGCGGAGGCGTACGACACCGACTCCTCCGGCGTGGTCGCCGCGCTGCTGGCCGCCCGCGACCGGCTGCCCGCCCTGCGGGCGCTGTTCCTCGGCGACATGGTGATGGAGCAGTGCGAGATCTCCTGGATCCGCCAGAGCGATGTCACCGGACTGCTGACGGGCTTCCCGCAGCTGGAGGAGTTCGGGGTGCGCGGCGGATCCGGGCTGCGGCTGAGCGCCGTGCGCCACGACCGGCTGCGGCGGCTCACCGCCGAGAGCGGTGGCCTGCCCGTCGCGTTCGTGGGGGGCGTCGCCGCGAGCGACCTGCCCGCGCTGGAGCACCTGGACCTGTGGCTCGGCACCTCCGAGTACGGGGCCGACGCCGAGGTGTCCGACCTGGAGCCGCTGCTGTCCGGCACACGGCTGCCGAGCCTGCGTCACCTGGCCCTGCGCAACAGCGAGATCCAGGACGAGATCGCCGCGGCCGTCGCCGCCGCCCCGGTCGTCGCCCGCCTTCAGTCGCTGGACCTGTCCATGGGCGTCCTCACCGACGACGGCGCCGCCGCGCTGCTCGGCGGCCAGCCGCTCACCCACCTGCGCAGCCTCGACCTGCACCACAACTACCTCAGCGAGGCTGTGCGGCAGCGCCTGCGGGACACCCTCGAACCCGCGGGCGTCGCCGTGGACGTCGACCCGGACGACGCCGACCAGGACGAGGACGAGGACGGCACGGTCTGGCGCTTCGTCTCGGTGGGGGAGTGAGCGGGGGATGCCGAGCTACTACCCTTCCTACCTCCAGGACTTCCACGGCCTGCCCGTGCGCACCTTCCCCGTCGAGGAGGGGCGGCGCGACGACCGGCCGGTGCCCGACGCCGCCTCCGTCGCCTGGCGGCTGAGCACCGAGTGCGAGTTCCCCTTCGAACCGATCTGGCGCCGCTTCCTGGACCAGGTCCGCGCCGAGGACGTCACCGCCCTGGTCATCGGACCCTGGTGGGAGGACTGGGACGCCCACAGCATCGACCCGGTCCTCGACCTCATCGCCTCCGACGCCCGCCGCCTGCCCAACCTGCGGGGCGTGTTCCTCGCCGACCTCCAGGCGGAGGAGAGCGAGCTGTCCTGGATCCAGCAGGGCGAGATCACCAAGATCCTGCGCGCCTGGCCCCACCTGCGGGAACTGGGCGTGCGCGGAGGTGAGGGCCTCGCCGTCGAACCCCTGCGGCACGAGGGACTGCGCGATCTGTGGATCGAGTCCGGCGGCCTGCCCGCCGCACCGGTCCGGGCGCTCGGCGCCTGCGAGTTCCCGGCCCTGGAGCGGCTGGAACTCTGGCTCGGCACCGACTGGTACGGCGGCGAGTGCACCCCCGAGGACCTGCACCCGCTGCTCGCCATGCTCGGCCGCTGCCCGCGGCTGCGCCATCTCGGCCTGCAGAACAGCGACATCCAGGACGACATAGCCGTCGCCCTGTCCTCCGCCCCCGTGGTCGCGGGGCTGGAGTCCCTGAACCTGAGCATGGGCACGCTCGGCGACGACGGCGGCGCCGCGCTGCTCGCCGGTCAGCCGCTCACCCACCTGCGCGCGCTCGACGTCGACCACCACTACATGAGCGAGGAACTGACCGCCCGCTTCCGCGCGGCCCTGGAGCCGCACGGCGTGCGCCTGTCCATGAGACCGGCCGGTCGCTCCACGTACGACCCGGAGGCCCGCTATGTCGCCGTCGGCGAGTGACGGCCCCGCCCGCCTCGCCGTCGTCGGCAACCCGGAGAACCGCCGTGTGACCCTGTTCGCCGACGCCGTGCGCGCGGCCGGCCTGCCCGCGCCCCGGATCGTGCCCTGGGCGGGGGTGCTGCGCGACGGCGGCGCCGACTTCGCGCCGGACGAGACCGTACGGATCGACTCGCCCGGCGAGAACCAGGACGTCGACCGGCTGCTGCGCGGCCCCGGCGAGCCCACCCGCGTCGAGGGATCGGCCCGCTGGTACACGGCCTTCCTGGGGGCCGTGCGCACGCTGCGCGGCGGAGTCCGGCTCGACGACCCCGAGGAACTGGCCGTGTTGTTCGACAAGCGGCGCTGCCACGGCGTGCTCGCCGCGGCCGGCGTCCCGGTGCCGTTCTCGCCCACGTCGGGCCCGGCGGGCGCTTGGGTGCGCGGCTGGGACGACGTGCGCGGCCTGATGCGCGAGCACCGCATGGCGCGGCTGTTCGTGAAACTCGCGCACGGCTCCTCCGCCTCCGGCGTGCTGGCCGTGGAGTCCGCCGCGAGCGGGCGCATCAGAGCCACGACATCCGTCGAACGCGCCCCGGACGGCACCCTGTTCAACTCCCTGAAGGTGCGCCGCTACGACGGCGAGCGGGACATCGCGGCGATCGTCGACCGGCTCGCCCCGGACGGACTGCATCTGGAGCGCTGGCTGCCCAAGGCATCCCAGCAGGGGCGGGCCGCCGACCTCAGGGTCGTCGTGGTGGACGGGCGCGCCACCCATGCCGTCGTCCGCACCAGCGCCTCACCCATGACCAACCTCCACCTCGGCGGACGCCGGGGCGACCTCGGCCTCGCCCGCCAGGCCGTCGAAGCGGCGGGCGCCCGCTGGGCCGACCTCCTGGCGGTCGCCGAGCGGGCCGCCGCCTGCTTCCCGCGCACCCTGTGCGTCGGCGTCGACCTGCTGCCGGTCACCGGCTGGCGCCGTGCCGCGGTGGGCGAGGTCAACGCCTTCGGGGATCTGCTGCCCCGCCTCACCGGCCTGCCCGGCAGCGGCGCCGAGGGCCTGGACACGTACGCCGCGCAGCTGGCCGCCCTGACGCGGCGCCGCGCACCGCACCACCCGCACAGAACGGACCCCGCCCATGCCGGCGCCTGACCGCACCCCCGAAGCCGAGACGCCGCTCGACATGAACCGGATCGTCGGCAGCCACGACCTCCTCCTGGTCACCCTCGACACCCTGCGCCACGACGTGGCCGCCGAACTCGCCGAGGCGGGCCGCATCCCCACTCTCGCCCGGCATCTGCCCGGCGGGCGCTGGGAGAAGCGGCACGCCCCCGGCAGCTTCACCTACGCCTCGCACCAGGCGATCTTCGCCGGGTTCCTGCCCACCCCGGCCGCCCCCGGCCGGCACCCGCGGCTGTTCGCCGCGAGCTTCGCGGGCAGCGAGACCACCGCCGAGCGCACCTACGTCTACGACACCCCCGACCTCGTCTCCGCCCTCGCCGAGGACGGCTACCGCACGGTCTGCATCGGCGGCGTCGGCTTCTTCAACAAGCAGGGCCCGCTCGGTTCGGTGCTCCCCGGACTGTTCCAGGAGTCCCACTGGGAGCCGGAGTTCGGGGTCACCTCGCCCACCTCCTTCGAGGCCCAGGTCACCCGAGCCGAGGAGGTCGTGCGCCGACTGCCCCGCGAACAGCGGCTGTTCCTGTTCGTGAACGTGTCCGCGCTGCACCAGCCCAACTGGTTCCACCTGCCCGGAGCCACCCGTGAGGCCGGCGACTCCCGCGCGACGCACGCCGCCGCCCTGGAGTACGTCGACCGCCACATCGGCCGGCTCTTCGCGGCCGTCAGCAGCAGGCGCCCCGCCTTCGCCATCGTCTGCTCCGACCACGGCACCGCCTACGGCGACGACGGCTACACCGGCCACCGCATCGGCCACGAGTCCGTGTGGACCGTGCCCTACGCCCACTTCTTCCTCGAGACCGCCGAAGCGGGGGCCGCCCGATGACGACTCCTGTGCGCCCCTACCAGAGCTACGTCTACGCCTACCCCCACAAGACCGCCTACCGGAAGCTCCCCGACCGCCCGCTCCTGCGCACCGAATGGTCCGCCGAGCCCAAGGACGCGCTCTCCCTCTACCTCCACATCCCGTTCTGCGAGATCCGCTGCGGCTTCTGCAACCTGTTCACCCGCATCGGCGCCCCCGACGGCCTGACCGGCGCCTATCTCGACGCCCTGGAGCGGCAGGCGACGGCCGTCAGGCAGGCCCTCGGCGACCGGGAACCCGTCCGGTTCGCCACCGCGGCCTTCGGCGGCGGCACCCCCACCTTCCTCACCGCCGCCGAACTGGAGCGGCTGTGCGACATCGCCGAGCACCGCATGGGCGCCGACCTGACCGCCGTACCGCTGTCGGTGGAGGCGTCGCCCGCCACCGCCACCACCGACCGGCTCACCGTCCTCGCCGAACGCGGCACCACCCGGCTGAGCCTCGGCGTGCAGAGCTTCGACGACACCGAGGCCCGCTCCGCCGTACGCCCCCAGCGCCGCGCCGACGTCGAGGCCGCCCTCGGCCGCATCCGCGACGCCCGCATCCCGGTGCTGAACATCGACCTGATCTACGGCATCGACGGCCAGACCGAGGACAGCTGGCTGAAGTCCCTGGACGCCGCCCTCGCCTGGCGGCCCGAGGAGCTCTACCTCTACCCGCTCTACATCCGCCCGCTGACCGGCCTCGGCCGCCGCGCCGTCGAGCACGACCCGGCCTGGGACGCCCAGCGGCTGGGCCTGTACCGGCTCGGCCGCGACCATCTCCTCGCGCACGGCTACACCCAGCAGTCCATGCGCATGTTCCGCCGCGCCGACGCCCCGCCGCAGGGCGCCGACGACTACGCCTGCCAGACCGACGGCATGATCGGCCTGGGCTGCGGCGCCCGCTCCTACACCGCCGGTCTGCACTACTCCTTCGACTACGCGGTCGGCATGCACGAGATACGCGGCATCATCGACGACTATGTCGCCCGCCCGGCCGCCGACTTCGCGCACGCCGAGTACGGCCGCCGCATGGACGCGGGCGAGGCCCGCCGCCGCCATCTGCTCCAGTCGCTGCTCCAGGCGCAAGGGCTGGAAGTCGCCGAGTACCGCGAGCGGTTCGGCCGGTCGCCCGCGGACGACTTCGGTCCCGAGCTGGAGCGGTTCGCGGACCGGGGCTGGCTGGAACCGCACCCGGCCCTCCTGCGGCTGACCCCGGAGGGCCTGGCCCACTCCGACGCGATCGGCCCCGAGCTGTTCTCCCCGTCCGTGCGCGCGGCGATGGCCGCCTACGAGCGGAAGTGAGCCGCCGCGATGCCCTCCCCGACGCACCCCCTGACGCACGCCCCGACGCACCCTCCGATGGACCTGACCCTGCTCTACCGCGGCCCGCTGGCGTCCTGCGACTACGACTGCCCGTACTGCCCGTTCGCCAAGCGGCGTGACACCCCGGAGCAGTTGCGCACCGACCGGGACTGCCTGGAGCGCTTCGCGGGCTGGGCCGCCGGGCAGACCGCCGACCGGCTGTCGGTGCTGTTCACGCCGTGGGGCGAGGGCCTGGTCCGCTCCTGGTACCGGCGCGCCCTGACCGAGCTGTCCCGGCTGCCGCACATCCGCCGGGTGGCGATCCAGACCAACCTGAGCTGCCGCACCGACTGGCTCGCCGACGCCGACCTCGACACGCTCGCCCTGTGGTGCACCTACCACCCCGGCCAGACGCCCTACGACCGCTTCCTGGCCAAGTGCCGCGAACTGGCGCGCACCGGCGTCCGGTTCAGCGTCGGCATCGTCGGCCTGCCCGAGCACCTGGAGCACGCCCGCCGCCTGCGCGCCGACCTGCCCGAGCAGGTCTACCTGTGGGTCAACGCCGCCGAGGGGCACCTCTACGACGACGCGGAGGCCGCCGACTGGACCGGCCTCGACCCCCTCTTCCCGTACAGCCGCAAGCCCCACGCCAGCGCCGGGCTGCCGTGCCGCACCGGTGAGTCGGTGGTCTCCGTGGACGGCGACGGCACGGTCCGGCGCTGCCACTTCGTGCGCGCCGAGCTCGGCAACCTCTACGACGGCTCGTACCGGCAGGCGCTGCGGCCGCGGCCGTGCCCGCTCGCCGTGTGCGACTGCCACATCGGGTACGTCCATCTGGAGACGCTGCCGCTGTACGACGTGTTCGCGGGCGGCGTCCTGGAGCGGATACCGGCCGCGGCTCAGCCCCGCCAGCTGTAGCGCCGCTCCGGGCGCCCCGCCGCGCCGTAGCGCAGGGACACCTCGGCGCTGCCGGTGCTGTGGAAGTACTCCAGGTAGCGGCGGGCGCTGACCCGTGAGACACCGGTCAGGCCCGCGCACTCGGAGGCGGACAGGGTGCCGTCGGCGGCGCGCAGCACCCGCTCGACCAGACCGGCGGTCTCCGCGCTCATGCCCTTCGGCAAGGTCGTGGCAGCGGTGCCGGACGCCCCGGCGAGCACCCGGTCCACGTCGGCCTGGCTGCGCACCACGGCCGTCTGCAGCCGCCCCCGCTGGGCCGCGTACCGCTCCAGCCGCACCCGCAGGTCCTCGAACGCGAACGGCTTGAGGAGGTAGTCGACCACCCCGTGCCGCACCGCGCCGCGCACCGCCTCCGCGTCGCGCGCGGCGCTGATCACCATGACGTCGCAGTCGTGCCCGGCGGCACGCAGCCGGGGGATGACGTCCAGGCCGAACACGTCCGGCAGATAGAGGTCGAGGAGCACCAGGTCCGGGCGCAGGGCGTCGACCGCGCCCACGGCCTCCTCGCCGCTGCCCGCCGTACCCACGACCCGGAAGGGCCCCACGCGCTCCACATAGGCGCGATGCACCCGCGCGACCATGAAGTCGTCGTCGACCACGAGGACGGCGATGTCCTGCTGCACTCCATTCCTCCCACCGGCACGACATCGGGCGGCTCCGCTGCCGGATCGCCCCATCATGGCGCCGACCTGCACAGAAGGAAAGGGAGGTGCTGTGTGACCGCAATGACCATGCCGTGTGACCGCAATGACCACAACCTCCGTTGCCGACGCAAGGCAGACACCCGGCGGCCGCCTGGGCACCATGTGGGCCACATCACGCCCCCCACGGGATGTCTCCCCGAAAGAACCGCGACCGACAGGTGGTGGCACTCGTGCGCCTGCGCACCCCCCTGGCCCTGCTCGGGGCCGCTCTGCTCGTCCTCCTCGGACCACCGCTGCTGACCACCGGCAGCGGTGCGGAGTCGGGCACCCGGATCCCCGGCCTGCGCTTCATGGTCCCCAACACGCCCGGCGGCGGCTACGACATCACGGCCCGTACCGCCGCGAAGAACGCCGAGGACGCCGGGCTCACCCCCGGCATCGAGGTGTTCAACCTGCCCGGCGCCGGCGGCACCGTGGGCCTGGCCCGGCTGGTCAGCGAGCACGGCAACGGCAAGCTCGCCATGTCGATGGGCCTGGGCGTGGTCGGCGCCGTCCGCTCCAACCACGCGCCCAAGACCCTCGCCGACACCACCCCGATCGCCCGGCTCACCGAGGAGCAGGACGTCGTGGTGGTCGCCGAGGACTCCCCGTACCGCACCATCGGCGACCTCGTCGACGCCTGGAGGGCGAACCCCGGCAAGCTGCCCGTGGGCGGCGGCTCCTCTCCGGGCGGCCCCGACCACCTCGCGCCGATGCTGATGGCGCGGGCGGCCGGGATCTCCCCGAAGCAGGTCAACTACATCCCCTTCGACGGCGGCGGCGAGCTGCTGGCCTCCATCCTCGGCAACAAGGTCGCCTTCGGCGTCTCCGGCGTCGGCGAGTACCTCGACCAGATCAGGTCGGGCGAGCTGCGCCTGCTCGCGGTCACCGGCCCCGAGCGGGTGCCGGGCCTGGACGCGCCCACGCTCAGGGAGTCCGGCTACGACGTGACCTTCACCAACTGGCGCGGCATCGTCGCCCCGCCCGGCCTGTCCGACGCCGAGCGGGACAAGCTCGTCCGCCTCTTCGAGGAGCTGCACGACTCGCCGCAGTGGCGGCAGTCGCTGAAGCAGAACGGCTGGGACGACGCCTTTCTGACCGGCGAGGAGTTCGGCGCGTTCCTGGACGCCCAGGACAAGCGCGTGGTCTCGGTGCTGAAGGAGCTGGGACTGTGACGACACAGACCACCGACACATCCCCCGAGACCGGGCGGGACGCCCGCTCCTGGTGGCGGGACCACTCCGAGCTCGGCGTCTGCGCGCTGCTGCTCGCCCTCGGGGTGCTCGTCCTGACCGACGCGCTGACCATGGACGTCGACCTCACCCAGCGCGGCCCGGTCGGCCCGAAGACCGTGCCGGTCGTCGTCGGCGCCGGTCTGCTCCTCGTCGCCGCGCTGCTCGCGGTGGACGTGCTGCGCGGCGGTCGGGGCCAGGCCGAGACCGGCGAGGACGTCGATCTGTCCGAGCCCGCCGACTGGCGCACGGTGCTGCTGCTGTCGGGGGTCTTCCTCGGCGCGGCCGCGCTGATCGAGCCGCTCGGCTTTCCGGCCGCCGGCGCGCTGCTGTTCTGGGGCGCGGCCTACGCCCTCGGCAGCCGCCGCGTGGACCGGGACCCGCTGATCGCGGCCGTGCTGTCCCTGGTCACCTACGCCGTCTTCGACAAGCTGCTCGGGGTCCCGCTGCCCGGCGGCCCGCTGATGGGAGTGCTGTGAGATGAACGCCCTGAACTCCCTCCTCGACGGCTTCGGGACCGCCCTGACCCCGATGAACCTGCTGTGGGCCGCCCTCGGCGTGCTCCTGGGCACGGCGATCGGTGTCCTGCCCGGCATCGGGCCCGCGATGGCGGTGGCCCTGCTGCTGCCCGTGACGTACGGGCTGGACCCGATCGCCGCGTTCATCATGTTCGCCGGGATCTACTACGGGGCGATGTTCGGCGGCTCCACCACCTCGATCCTGCTCAACACGCCCGGCGAGAGCGCCGCCGTGGTCGCGGCGATGGAGGGCAACCCGATGGCCAAGTCGGGGCGCGGCGCCCAGGCCCTGGCGGCCGCGGCCATCGGCCACTTCGCGGGCGGCATGGTCGGCACGCTGCTGCTGGTGGCGCTCGCGCCGACGGTCGCCGACCTCGCCGTCGACATCGGCGCGCCCGACTACTTCGCCCTGATGGTCCTGGCGTTCATCGCCGTCACCTCCGTCCTCGGCTCCTCCCGCATCCGCGGCCTCGCCTCCCTGCTCATCGGCCTCACCCTCGGCCTGGTCGGCCTGGACCAGATGACCGGACAGCAGCGGCTCACCTTCGGCTCGCTGCAACTGGCCGACGGCATCGACGTGGTGATCGTGGCGGTGGGCCTGTTCGCCATCGGCGAGGCGCTGTGGGTGGCGGCCCACCTCCGGCGCCGGCCGCCCGAGCCGATCCCGGTCGGCCGTCCGTGGCTGGGCCGCGAGGACGTGCGGCGCACCTGGAAGTCGTGGCTGCGCGGCCCGTTCATCGGCTTCCCGTTCGGCGCGATCCCGGCGGGCGGCGCGGAGATCCCGACCTTCCTGTCGTACGTCACGGAGAAGCGGCTGTCGAAGCACAAGGACGAGTGGGGCAAGGGGGCCATCGAGGGCGTCGCCGGACCGGAGTCGGCCGCGTCCGCCTCGGCGGCGGGCACGCTGGTGTCGATGCTGACCCTGGGCCTGCCGACCACGGCGGTCGCCGCGGTGATGCTGGCCGCCTTCCAGCAGTACGGCATTCAGCCCGGCCCGCTGCTCTTCGAGCGCGAACCCGACCTCGTCTGGGGTCTGATCGCCTCCCTGTTCGTCGGCATGGTGCTGCTCCTCGCCCTCAACCTTCCGCTGGCCCCCCTGTGGGCGAGGCTGCTGCGCATCCCGCGGCCGTACCTGTACGCGGGCATCCTCTTCTTCGCGGCGGTCGGCGCCTACGCCGTCGGCGGCGAGGTCGTGGATCTGGTGATCCTGCTGATCATCGGCCTGATCGGGTTCGGTATGCGCCGCTACGGCCTGCCCGTCCTGCCCGCCGTCCTCGGCGTCATCCTCGGCCCCAACGCCGAGCAGCAGCTGCGCCGGGCGCTGCAGATCAGCGACGGGAGTGTCGGCGGGCTGGTGAACACGCCGTTCGCGGTCACGGTGTACGCGGTGATCGCCGTACTGCTGGCATGGCCGCTGGTGAGGCGGGCGGTGGCGGGACGCCGTACCGCGGAAAGTAGTCGCATCTAGCAGTATTCAATTTTGTGACTATCATGGGGTGCCGGCAGCGGCGGACGGGAAGGCGGCACCCCATGAACCCCACGACGTGCACGCGCTATGTCGCCCTCGGGGACAGCCAGACCGAGGGCGTCGGAGACGGCGACGACATCAGCGGGCTGCGCGGCTGGGCCGACCGGCTCGCCGAGCGCCTCGCCCGCCACGAGCCCGGTCTGCGGTACGCCAACCTGGCCGTGCGGGGCCGTCTGGCCGGCCAGGTCCGCGCCGAGCAGCTCGGCCCCGCCCTCGCCCTGCGGCCGGACCTGGCCACCGTCGTCGCCGGGGTCAACGACCTGCTGCGGCCCCGCTTCGACGCCGACGAGGTCGCCGGACACCTGGAGGCCATGTTCGCCGCCCTCACGGCGCAGGGCGCGCGGGTGGCGACTCTCACCTTCCCCGACCCCGCCCGCATCAGCCCCCTCGCGCGCCGGCTCGCCCCGCGCGTGACGGCGCTCAACGACCGCGTCCGCGAGGCCGCCCGCCGCCATGGCGTCGTCGTCGCCGACACCGCCGGCCGGCCGGTGGCGGCCGACCCGCGCCTGTGGAGCCCCGACCGGCTGCACGCCAGTCCGCTGGGCCACGACCGCATCGCGGCCGCCGTCGCGCACGCGCTGGAGGTGCCCGGCAGCGACGCCGGCTGGGCCGACCCGCTGCCGGAGAACGTCCCGGCGAAGCCGTCCGTCACCGCCGAGCTGCGCTGGGCGGTCTCCTTCCTCGGCCCTTGGCTGGGCCGCCGGCTGCGCGGCCGCTCCTCGGGCGACGGCCGGACCGCCAAACGCCCCGAACTGCTGCCCGTGACGGCGAGCTGATCACCGCGGAGCCGTGGACCGGCGGTGGGCGTCGAGGCAGTCCGTCAAGAACGGCAGCTCCTCGCTCTTCGCAGGCGACCGCCATGTCACGTCGACCCGAGCGTGCTTGCGCGCGGGGAGGGCCGCAGGGCAGGGTTCGGCCGTGCCCACCTTGCTGATCGTCCATCACACGCCCTCACCGAACTGCCAGGCGATGCTCGAAGCCGTCGTCTCCGGCGCCACGGCACCGGAGATCGAGAACGTCGACGTCGTGCGCCGCGCGGCCCTGTCCGCCACGGCGTCCGACGTGCTGGCCGCCGACGCCTACCTGCTGGGCACCCCGGCGAACCTGGGCTACATCTCCGGCGCCCTCAAGCACTTCTTCGACCAGATCTACTACCCCTGCCTCGACGAGACCCGCGGCCGCCCCTTCGGCTTCTACCTCCACGGCGGCAGCGACGTCACCGGTGCCGCACGAGCCGTCGACTCCATCACCACCGGCCTCGCCTGGCGCCGCGCGGCAGACGCCGTGACCGTGACCGGCGAACCGTCCAGGACCGACCTCGATGCCTGCTGGAACCTGGGCGCGACCCTCGCCGCGGGGCTGATGGACTGACGCCCGGTCACGCTCTGCCGCCGGAGCACTAGGCGACCCGGTGGACCAGCTGGCTGGACAGCTCGTAGCGGGCGCCGACCACGGCGAGCCGGCCGTCCGTGATCCGGGAGGCGAGGTCGGGCTGGGCGGCCAGGCGGTCGCGGACCCGTCGGACCTGGGCGTCGATGGTCGCGTCGATCCGGGCGTCGCCCTCGACGCGGCGGTCGATGACGGGGCGGATCTCGTCCGCCAGGTACTGGATGTGGTCGGGGAGGTGCTTCCCGGTCAGATCCGCCTCCACGGCCGCGCGCACCGCCCCGCACGACTGGTGGCCCAGGACGACGACCAGCGGTATCGCCAGCTCCAGCACCCCGTAGGCGACGCTGCCCAGCACCGCCTCGTCCAGCACCTCGCCGGCCGACCGCACGGTGAGCAGATCACCGAGCCCCTGGTCGAACACCAGCTCCGGCGGCACCCGCGAGTCCACGCAGCCGAGCACCACCGCGAACGGGTGCTGACTGGTCGTCAGTTCCCGGCGGATCGCGGGCGTCTCGTCGGGGTGGCGCTCGCGGTAGGTGCGCCAGCGCTCATTGCCCCCGGCGAGCACGCGCAGCGCCTCGTCGGGGGTGGTGGGGCGGCGCCGGGCGAGCGGAGGCTCGGCGGCGGTGGCCGGGGCGGCGCCGGCGGCGAGGGCGGCGGCACCCGTCAGCCCGGCCCACAGCAGGGTGCGCCGGGCGGGAGAGGCGGCCGGCTTCTGGGAGGAGGTGGCAACATCGTTCACGGCGAACGAACGTACGGCCGACCGACGCCCGCCCGGCGCTTCCTTGCCGAACCATGGCCCCGCCTGGGCGAACCGTGATCCCGTGTTGAACCGGGCTTGGGCGGATCCTTTCCGTACTCATACCCGGGGCCGACGGGCGGGCGCGGCGGACGGCCGGACCTGAGCGCCGGGACACCCCGCGTACGCGCGTGCGGAGGTCACCCGGACCGACGGCACGCCTGCGGGGCCCGACACCCCGCTCGCCCACCGCGCGCCGTCATGCCCTCAAGGGCCATTGGCGCAGCTCAGCGCCCGTTCCGCGGGGGAGCGGACGGCGGGAAGATCGCGTTGTCAGTGGTCGCCGCTATGTTCGGTCGTGTTCCCGCCGAAAGGTGCCGGCACGCGCGATGCCGCGTGCCCCTCCGGTGTGCGCTGCAAAGGAGATGATGCGTTGTCCGACTGGGAGAAGTCGAGCACGGTCCGGGTGGTACGTCCCGCCCGGCCGCGCAAGCTCGCCAAGGTGCCGTTCGTCGAACTCGCCGACGGACGACTGCAGGGAGTGGTGTCCAGCGGCTCGGACATCGAGCGGGTCTATGTGTCCTGCGTCGCCGCCGGGACATACGCCTTCGCGTGCAGCACCAACAACAACCGCCCCTGCGGCGGCGCCCGCGGCTCGTTCTGCAACCACATCGGGGCGCTGATCAACGAGGCCGTGCTCCAGTACGGCCCGGAGCGCGTCGCCCGCTATCTGCGCGTCGAGGTCACCGACGGCGAACCCGACGCCGCGTCACTGGCGTACGCCATGAGGGCCACGCGTCCCCCGGCCGCCGACGGCAAGGCCGCGGCGGCCCCCGTCTTCAGCCGCTTCCTGCGCCACCTGGCCTACCTCGAACTCGCCCCGGCCACGGGAGCGTTGCCGGAGATGCAGTGGTTCGCGCCGACCAGGGGCGAGTCCCCGCAGACGCAGGAGGGCACCGGTCCGCTCGCCGAGCCGATCGCCGGACTCGACGAGGCGCTCGCCGCCGTCGACGCCTTCGACCGCGCGCTCACCGAGGGCCTTCTGCGCCCCCGCCCCGACCGCGCCGCCGATCTGACCCTCCTCGCCGACGCCGTCGCGGGCAGCCCGCTGGCCGGCCGGGTCGCCGAGGCGGCACAGAAGGCGGCGGCCGGAACCGCAGACGAGGACCACTTCGTCGCCCTGGCCGCCGCCCGCAGCGCCCTGCTCGGTTCCGCCCACGACGCGCTGGCCGCGCGGACGGCGGAACTGACCGGACGCCGCCCCGAGGACACCCCCGCGGCCACGGCGGCGGGCGCCTCCCACGCGCCCAACCTCCTTGCGGCCGCCCGCTCCTGGCTGTCCGACCTCGCCCGCGCCGGCTGGCAGGGCATCGACCACGACCTGGTGTCCGGCGCCGCCCAGATCGTCTCCGCGATGCTCCCCGACACCTCGCTGCGCCGCCTGGCCACCCTCCTCGACGGTTTCGCCGCCGAACTCGCCGCGTCCTGCCCCGGCGCCTCCCTGGAGCGCGTCCCGGCCCGCCGCTGGGCCGACCTGTGGGCCCGCGCGCTGCTGCTCAGCGTGCCTGGTGCCCTCGGCACCACCGCCCCCGGCACCGCCACCGGACGGCTGCTGCCGCTCGGCGTCGACCTGCACGAGCACGCCACCGCCGTACAGGCCCAGGTGCACGCGGTGCTGGAACCCGCCGACGGCGGCGCACCGCGCCTGGTGCGCGCGTCCGTCTCGGCACCCAAGCCCGACACCGTCGTCGAGGCGGGCGTCTGGCAACTCCTGCGCCCCCACATGTCGTTGCTGGCCGCCGTCGGCGAGGGCCGCGCGATGGAGCTCGACGGCATGCCGCTCACCGCCGAGGGCGATCTGCTCTGGAGCGAGGAGCACGCGCGTGCCGGTGAGGCGGCCGACGCCTTCGCCACCGCCCGCGTCACGCTGCCCACCGCCGTCACCCCGGCCACCGCACCCCTGGACCGGCATCCCGCGCGCCTCGCCGTGCCCGTCTTCCTGGAGGGGTACGCCACCCGGCGGGACGGCGACACCACGGTGTTCGACCTGCCCTCGGGCCCGCTCGCCGTGGACACCGACCGCATCCCGGCCGCGAGCCCCCTCACCCCGGAGGCCGTCGCCGCCTCCCGCGCCTGCATCGGCCTGCTGCGATGGGACGCGGGCGCCTTCACCGTGCAGCCACTGGCCGTCGAGACGACCGTACGCAAGAAGACCGCCGCCCTGCACGCCGGTGCCTGGGCGGGCGGCACCAGCGACAAGGCGGGCGTGAAGGCCGAGAAGGCCGCCACCGACGCCGTGAAGGTGCTGCGCGAGCGCGCCGGAAGGCTGCTGCGGAAATGACCGAGCCCATGACCACCGGCTCCGCGCCCGACGCGGACGAGAACCGCCGCCAGGTGCTGTACTGGCGGCTGCTGGCCCGCCTCTTCGACCACGACGAGCAGCAGACCCTGGAGTCGGCGAGCCTCGCCGTCGTCGAGGACATCGGCCTGCCGGCCGCGCTCCTCGACCCGGGGACCTCCGTCGACTCCGTCGTGCAGCGCCACCCCGAACTGGCCGCCGAGTTCGACGGCCTGATGGTCGCCGAGGAGGACGGCGAGGACCGCGATCGTGCCGCCGAGGTGCGGCGCGCGGCCCTGGTGTCCAAGGTGCTGCTCAACGTCTTCGACCGGGGCTCCGGCACCGTCAGTGCCGGACAGCTCGCCCGCTGGCAGTCCGACGCCGCCTGGCTGGAGCGCGCCCTGGGCTTCAGGCCCGGCGAGCTGCGCGGCGGCCGGGCCGGCGGACCCGGCGTCGGGGCCGGCGGCGCGGCCGGAACCGGCGTCAGCCCCACCGGCACCGGCGGCCGCCGCCACACCCCCGACCTCGGCCGGCTCATCCCCGAGATCGGACCCGAACTCGGCGCCATCGAGGCCGACCTGGTCAAGCGCATGCACCTGCGCGAGGTGCTCGCCGACCCCCGGCTCGCCGCGAAGCTCACCCCGAGCATGTCCCTCATCGAGCAGCTGCTGCGCGACAAGAACAACCTCTCCGGCGTCGCCCTCGCCAACGCCAAGGCGCTCATCCGGCGCTTCGTCGACGAGGTCGCGCAAGTCCTGCGCACCCAGGTGGAGAAGAGCACGGTCGGCGCCCTGGACCGCTCGGTGCCGCCCAAGCGGGTCTTCCGCAACCTCGACCTCGACCGCACCATCTGGAAGAACCTCACCAACTGGAGCCCGGAGGAGGAGCGGCTCTACGTCGACCGCCTCTACTACCGGCACACCGCCCGCAAGACGACGCCCCAGCGGCTGATCGTGGTCGTCGACCAGTCCGGCTCCATGGTCGACTCGATGGTCAACTGCACCATCCTGGCGTCCATCTTCGCCGGGCTGCCGAAGGTCGACGTCCACCTCATCGCGTACGACACCCAGGCGCTCGACCTCACCCCATGGGTGCACGACCCGTTCGAGACGCTGCTGCGCACCCAGCTCGGCGGCGGCACCGACGGCACGGTCGCCATGGCCCTCGCCCAGCCGAAGATCGCCGAACCGCGCAACACCGTGATCGTGTGGATCTCCGACTTCTACGAATGGCGCGGCGAGCAGCTGTGGGAGTCCATGTCCGCCCTGCACCGCTCGGGCGTGAAGTTCATCCCCGTCGGCTCGGTGACCAGCTCCGGCCGCGGCAGCGTCAACCCCTGGTTCCGCGAACGGTTCAAGGACCAGGGCACCCCGGTGCTCTCCGGACACATCCGCAAGCTCGTCCACGAGCTCAAGACGTTCCTCGCCTAAGACATTCCAGAGAAAGGCCCACGACATGTCCGACCTGCTGCGCGCCCCCGCCGAGATCAAGTACGCCGAGGAACTGGACTGGCTGGAGTCGATCGACGACAACCCCAAGCCGTTCTCCTGGCGCCTGTCGCCGAAGATGGTCCGCCTGTTCATCCTCGGCTCCGAGCGGGCCGACGGACTGGACCGGGAGATCTCGCAGAAGTGGTTCGGCGACCGCAGTTTCGTCGAGCGGTCCATCGTCACCCTCGCCTCCGACCGCGGTCTGCTGCTGATCGGCGACCCCGGCACCGGCAAGAGCTGGCTCGCCGAACTGCTGGCCGCCGCGATCTGCCGCAACTCCACCCTGGTCGTGCAGGGCACCGCGGGTACGACCGAGGACCACATCAAGTACTCGTGGAACGTGTCCATGGTGATCGCCAAGGGCCAGTCCCGTGAGTCGATGATCCCCTCGCCGATCATGACCGCGATGGAGGCAGGCGCCATCGGCCGCTTCGAGGAGCTCACCCGCTCCACCAGCGACGTCCAGGACGCACTGATCTCGATCCTGTCCGAGAAGTACATCTCCGTGCCCGAACTCGACAGCGACAACATCGTGTTCGCCAAGCCCGGCTTCTCCGTCATCGCCACCGCCAACAGCCGCGACCGGGGCGTCAACGACCTGTCGTCCGCGCTCAAGCGCCGCTTCAACTTCGTCCGCATCCCCGTGGTCAGCAACAAGAAGGCCGAGGCGGAGATCGTCCGCTTCCGCACCGAGGAACTGCTGCGCCGCCACCAGATCGAACTGGACGTGCCGCCCACCCTGCTGGACGTGCTGCTGCAGAGCTTCGCCGACCTGCGGGCCTCCTCCGCCGCGGCCGCGAGCGACGACGAGAAGCTGGAGTCCGCGCTGTCCACCGCCGAGCAGATCGGCGTCCTGGAGGACGCCATCCTGCACAGCAACTTCTTCGGCGAACGCACCCTGACCGCCCACACCCTCGCCTCCTCCCTCGTCGGCTCCCTCGCCCGGCGCGAGCCGGAGGACCTGGCGATCCTCAACAAGTACCTGCACGGTGTCGTCGAGCCGCGCAGCAAGGAGGAGGGCGGCTCCTGGCCGGAGTTCCTCGAGGGCGGCCGCGACGCGATCGCGACCCTGTCATGAGCGAGGCCACCTTCACGGCCCTGCGGGGCCAGCTCGAAGAGGCCGCCAAGGCGTTCGCCGACGGTCCCCGCGCCCTGGAGGGCATCCTCCTCGGCATGGTCGACGACGTGGACCGGGCGATCCGCGAACCGCTGGAGATCTTCCCCGTCTGCCACCACTCGCCCGCCTCCGCCCTCGCCATGGCCCGCCGGCTGCGCGAGAAGCAGCCCAAGGTGATCTACCTGGAGCTGTGCGAGGACATGGCCCCGCTGCTCACCGAGCTGCGCAACTGCCGTCTGCCGGTGGCGGTGCAGGCATTCGCCTCCGAGGTCGACGGCTTCCCCGCCGACTGGGCGCCGCTGTCGGTCGTCGCCCCGGTCACCGAGGCATCGGCCGAGTACCAGGCCATCGCCTACGCCCTCGACACCCCCGGCGTCGAACTGGTCCTCGTCGACCGCTCCAGCGACCACGTCTTCCAGTGGCGCGAGCCCGAGGACGCCGAGGACACCGGACCGGCCGGCACCGCCGACCCCGACGCGCCGCCGGCCGAGGAGGAGGCCGCGCTGCACGGCGACGCGGTCGGCGTCGAGATCGGCGACCTCAGGCCGCGGTTCGCCGAGCTGGAGGAGCACCTGCTGCGGCACGGCAAGGTGCGGCACTGGTCGGAGTGGTGGCACCAGTACGTCGAGCTGCCGCTCGGCGACAGCGACCACGACACCTACCGCCAGGTGATGTTCCTCATCGGCAGCCTCTTCCGCCGCCTCGCCCCCGGCGACACCCGGCGGGTGCGGATCGACGAGGACCGCGAGCGGTACATGTGGACGCGGATGCGCGAGCACCTGGCGGCCACCGGCACCGACCCCGCCGACTGCCTCTACGTCTGCGGCGCGTTCCACGCGGCCAGCCGGGTCGAGGAGTTCGGCGTCGGCGGCAGCGACAGCTTCGAGATCGGTCCCCGCACCGGCACCACGTGGCAGTACGGACTGATCCCGTCCAGCCACGCGGCGATCGAGGCGCAGTTCGGCCTCGCCGCCGGGTCGGTGTCGATCGCGGCGACGCAGTGGGCGAAGAACGTCAAGCGGAGCCGGGTGAAGCCGTACCGGCTGGCCGGGCAGGCGGGCACGAAGAAACCGGCGAAGGCGACCGCCCCGCCGGCTCCGACGGCCGACACCCCGCCCGCCGACCGGCTCACCGGCTTCCTGCAGCGCCCGCCGGTGCTGGACGCCCTCGACGAGGCCGAACTGCTGGGCTGGTCCGTGGACATCGTGCGCGCCGCCCGCCGCAACGGCTACCTCGCCTCGACCGCCGACGCCATCGCCGTGTTCGAGACGTCCATCCTGCTCGCCGGGATGCGCGACCGGGCCAAGCCCACGCCGTACGACTTCCAGGACGCGGCCGTCACCTGCATCGAGAAGGACGCCGTGCCCGGCCGGCGCGATGTGCGCAGGCTCGTCGAGATCATGATGGGCGGCGACCGCATCGGCCAGGTCGGCTACGACTCCCTGCCGCCGCTGGCGCGGGACGTCCACGACCGGCTCGCCCCGCTGAACCTCAGGCTCCAGCAGCGCGGGGTGCAGCGGGCCCTGCTCGACATCGCCTCGCGGCCGGAGCTGGAGAAGTGCTCCGATGTGCTGTGGATCCTGAAGTACCTGATGCCGCACGGCGCCGCCCGCCCGATCATGGGCGACCGGCGGCTCGGTGAGAAACCCATCCAGGAATCGTGGGACCTGGCTCTCGGCACCCACCAGCGGGCCCTGATCGAGCTCGGCTACGAGGGCGTCAGCATCGAACAGGTCCTGGAGCAGCGGCTGCGACGCAGGGCCTACGACCCGAAGGCCACCGCCGCGACCGTGCTGCAGGCCGTCGAGGACGCGCTGCGGTATCTGCGCAGCCGCCGCCTCGCCGACGAACTCGGCACCCACGCCCTCCAGGTGCTGGCGGCCGAGCGCAGCGTCGACGGTGCACCGGAGGTGCTGCGCCGGGTCCGCGGGCTGCTGGGGTACTACCGCACCAGTGAGCCCGTACTGCCCGCGTGGATAGAGTCCTTCGTCAAGACCGGCTACGCCCACTACTGCACGCTGCTGCCGACGGCGTTCACCGACGAGGACGCCACCGTCCGCCAGGTCGCGGCCATGCTGGGCTTCCTGTTCAGCATGGAGGGCCTGGCCCTGTCCCTGGGCTGCGACCGCACCCAGCTGGAGCTGGCCGTCGCCCAGTCGCACCCGCAGGAACCCGACCGCACGGCCCTGCTGTGGGCGGCGCAGACCCACCTCGGGAGGCTCCCGCGCGCCGAGCTGCGCGCCCGCTGCGCCGAGCTGCTGCGCAATCCCCTGGTGGTGCCGGCGTACCCGCGCTATCTCAGCGGGTTCCTGCACGCGCTGGAGCCGGTGCCGCAGCTCACCGACTTCGTCGTCGAGGCGGTGTCGAACGCCTTCGCCGAGCTGCCCGACCCGGTCCTGCTGCCCTGGCTGCCGACGCTGATCACCACCCTGCGGGCGGGCGGCGCCGACCTGGCCCCGCTGCTCATCCGGGAGGCCGGACGGATCTTCCCCGGCCGGCTGGACGCCCTGGACGGCTGGGTGCCGCCGTGGCGCACGGAGCAGGTGCCGAAGGCGCGGACGCCCAGGAGCGAGGCGCGCGGCGCGGCACTGCTCCCGGCCCACCCGGAGACCTGCGACGCGCTCGCCGGACTGCTGGGCTACGAGGGGACCTGGGCCACCGAGGAGACGGCGGCCCCGCAGGGTGTCGCCCTCCTCGCCGCCCACCCGGAGACCTGCGACGCGCTCGCCGCAGTGCTCGGCTGCGAGGGCGCATGGGACACCGCGGACGCGCCGGCCGTGCACGGTGCGGCGCTCCTCGGCCGCCACCCGGAGACGGCGACCGCGCTGGAGGGACTGCTGGCCCCGTCCTGACGGCAACCGCCCCTTCGCCCGGCCGCAGGGGGCGGCCGGGCGAAGGGGCGGGCGAGCGGGGCTGGTGGGGTCGTTCAGCCCAGGTTGCCGAGGCGGGCGTCCTGCCAGAGGTCGACGCCGCCGTCGGTGGCGTACTTGTCGATCTCGGCCAGCTCCTCGGCGCTGAACTCGAGGTTCTCCAGCGCGGCCACGTTCTGCTCCAGCTGCTCCACGCGGGAGGCGCCGATCACGAGCGAGGTGACCCGCTCGTCGCGCAGCGCCCAGGCGAGGGCCATCTGGGCGAGGCTCTGGCCGCGGCGTGCCGCGATGTCGTTCAGGGCGCGCAGCCGCTGCCGCATGTCCTCCGTGAGCCAGCCGGTGTCGAAGGACTTGCCCTGCGCGGCCCGCGAGTCCTCGGGGACGCCGTCGAGGTAGCGGCCGGTCAGCAGGCCCTGGGCCAGCGCGGTGAAGCCGATGACGCCGAAACCCTCGTCCTCGGCCGCGTCGAGCAGCCCCTCGGTCTCGATCCAGCGGTTGAGCATGCTGTACGACGGCTGGTGGATGAGCAGCGGAGTACCCAGGTCGCGCAGGATGCGGGCGGCCTCGCGGGTGCGCTCGGTGTCGTAGGAGGAGATGCCGACATAGAGGGCCTTGCCCTGGCGGACGGCCGTGTCCAGGGCGCCCATCGTCTCCTCGAGCGGGGTGCTCGCGTCGAGCCGGTGGGAGTAGAAGATGTCGACGTAGTCCAGGCCCATACGGGTGAGGGACTGGTCGAGCGAGGCCAGCACGTACTTGCGGGAGCCGCCGCCCTGCCCGTACGGGCCCGGCCACATGTCCCAGCCCGCCTTGGTGGAGATCACCAGCTCGTCCCGGTAGGGCGCCAGGTCCTGCTTCATCAGGCGCCCGAAGTTGATCTCGGCCGAGCCGTAGGGCGGGCCGTAGTTGTTGGCCAGGTCGTGGTGGGTGATGCCCAGGTCGAAGGCGCGCAGCGCGATCTCGCGCTGGGTCTCGAAGGGCCGGTCGTCGCCGAAGTTGTGCCAGTAGCCGAGCGACAGCAGCGGGAGGTCGAGCCCTGAGCGTCCGGTGCGCCGGTAGCGCATGGTGCCGTCGTAGCGCTCGGGGTCCGCGACGTGGTTCATCGGGTGGTCTCCGGGTGGTGCGGTGAGGGGTCCCGTCGGGTTCGGGGGATGGCACCACCCTGCCCTCGGGCGATCGTGAAGTCCAACCAACGCCGCTCATCGTATTCAGCGGCGCCGTTTCTGAATACACGGGCGGGGCGGGTCCCGCGGCTGGACCTGAACCGCCGCTCGGCCGGTCGGCCCGGACAGCAGCCCGGTCACCCGATGAGCTGAATTCCGCATCAACAGGCAACCCTCGCCCCGCATTTGCCACTCTCACAGGATGTCCACAGGTCGGCCGGGGCGCGTGGGGTGCGCCCGGCACCGTACGGCCGGTCCGTGGGTCTGTCGAGTCCGATGCCACTGACCATGGCACGCGCAGACGAGGAACCGATGACCAGTAAGCAACACCGCAAGCGCATCACCCGCGCCTCACTCGCCGCGGTCGCGGCGGGCACCGTCGTCGTCGTGGCGGCCGGTGCCGCACCCGGCGCGGGGTCGTCCTCGACCCCGGCCGGCCAGCCCAAGCTGAAGCTGGTGGCGGCGTCGAAGTCCGTCACGGTCGACCGCTGGGAGGGGGAATCCGGGGTCTATCTGGACCTCGGCACCTACATCACCGTCGATAACGCCCCGTTCGAGTTCAAGGTGACCCGCAAGTCCTACAAGGACCCGGTCGTCGCCCAGCAGGTCTTCCGCGACGGCTCCACCACCCGCACGAAGACGCTGCCCGCCGGCACGGTGAAGGACTTCACGGGCCTGCCCGGCTTCCTGGAGGTCACTGTCAAGAACGCGGCCGGCGAGGTCGCCGCGAAGACCAAGGGCACCTTCTGCCCGAACAACGCCTCCGGCCGCATCCGCCCGGACGCGCCGGCCAAGTCGCACTATCCGGAGAGCTGCCCCACCAACCCGTTCACGCTCGGCTCGGTGTGGGGCGTGGAGAAGGGGTGGGCGTCCAACTCCACCACCTTCGACTACGACAAGCCGGTCGACCTCCCGGTGGGCGAGTACACGGCCCAGGTGGCGGTGGCCAAGAAGTACCGTGACCTCTTCGGCATCCCCGACGACCGGCCCACCATCAAGGTGACCGTGCGTCAGCAGACCGACGGCGGTGGCGCGGGCGTGGCCCGGTCGGGTGCCCATCACGCCGCCGGCCACGGCGCGCCGAGCGGACACACGGCCCACCACTACGGCCCGCGCGGTGCCGACGCGCCCACGCCGCCGGCTCTCTCGCACGCGCTGGAGGACCGGGGCGCCGCCCACCACCTGGGCGACGGTCCCGGTCACACGGACGGCTCGCGCATCGCGCCCGCGCTCAAGCCCAACGCCAAGGCGCCGACGGGCCGCGCGAGCGTCCCGGCGAACGTGCCCAAGCCCGACCTGCGTTCGCTGCCGGCCTGGGACATCGCCATCACCGACGGCGAGGACGGCGACGTACCCGGCAAGGACTACCTCGCCTTCAGCGCCAACGTGTGGAACGCGGGCCCGGCCCCGCTGGTGGTGGACGGCTTCCGCACCCCGGGCGAGGACCTGATGGACGCCTACCAGTACTTCTACGACGCCAACGGCAAGCAGGTCGGCTACACGCCCACCGGCACCATGGAGTGGGACCCGCGCATCGGGCACGAGCACTGGCACTTCACCGACTTCGCCAGCTACCGGCTGCTGAGCGCGGACCAGACCAAGGAGGTGCGCAGCGGCAAGGAGGCGTTCTGCCTGGCCAACACCGACGCCGTGGACTACACGGTGAAGAACGCCAACTGGCACCCGTACAACACGGATCTGTCGACCGCCTGCGGTCAGCAGAACTCGCTGTCCGTGCGTGAGGTGCTGGACGTCGGCTCCGGCGACACCTACACCCAGTACCGTCCGGGCCAGTCCTTCGACATCACCGACCTGCCGAACGGCACGTACTACATCCAGGTCATCGCCAACCCGGAGAAGCGGCTGAAGGAGACCAACCTCAACAACAACGTCGCCCTGCGCAAGGTGATCCTCGGCGGCGAGCCGGGCGCCCGCACGGTTCAGGTGCCGCCGCACCACCTGATCGACGCCAAGTAGCACCCCGCCGCAAGGAGCCAGGGGCCGCCGTGCACCGGCGGCCCCTGGTCGCGGTCGGCTGTCAGCCGTGGAAGTTGATGTAGCCGTTGCCGTCCGCGTCGTTGGCCGACTTGGTGTAGGAGTGGACGTCGGCGCGGCTGCCGGACGACTTGTACACGTAGATCGTGTCCTTGTCGTTGTTCCACATGAAGTTGCAGTTCTGGCGGTAGACGACGTTGTTGGCGTCGGAGTTGGTGCCCTTGCCGCCGCGCAGCTTCACATAGTCGCCGGGCTCGAGGTAGTGGTTCGTCGGGAACGTGAAGGTGTTGCCGGCGGCGTCCCTGACCTTGTAGCCGCGGAGGTTGACGGTCGCGGTCGACGAGTAGTTCTTGAGGGTCAGGTACTCGGCCCGGGTGTTGCCCGTGGTGCAGTTGTTGGAGTCGCGGCCGGGGGCGTCGTACTGGATGCCCTTGATCTTCACGGCCGAGGCGTATTCGGCGGCGTGCGCGGTGCCGGTGGTGGTGAGGGTGAGGGCACCGGTGACGGCGACGGCCGAGGCCAGGGCGATGCGTATGCGCATGGAGTGTGTTCTCCCCAGGAATCCGTTCGGGAGCCTGGAGCATACACGCGCTGTGCACAACTCATGCACGTACCGTGGGGAATTGGTGAAGGCCCGAGAGAGAGGTCCGGGCCGGCCGCGCGCGGCGGGCCGGCCCGGACGTCGGGGTGCGTGGGATCAGACGAGGTCGAAGCGGTCGGCCTCCATGACCTTGACCCAGGCGGCGACGAACTCGTTCACGAACTTCTCCTTGGCGTCGTCGCTCGCGTAGACCTCCGCGAGGGCGCGCAGTTCGGAGTTCGAGCCGAAGACGAGGTCGGCGCGGCTGCCCGCCCACTTGACCTCGCCGGTGGCCGCGTCACGGCCCTCGAAGGTGTTCGCGTCCTCGCTGGTCGCCTTCCACGTCGTCCCCAGGTCGAGCAGGTTGACGAAGAAGTCGTTGGTCAGCGCGCCGGGCGTCTGGGTGAACACACCGAGCTGCGACTGCTGGTGGTTGGCGCCCAGCACCCGCAGACCGCCGACCAGGACGGTCATCTCCGGGGCGCTCAGGTTCAGCAGGTTCGCCTTGTCGAGCAGCAGGTACTCGGCCGGCAGCCGGTTGCCCTTGCCCAGGTAGTTGCGGAAGCCGTCGGCGGCCGGCTCCAGCGCGGCGAACGACTCGACGTCCGTCTGCTCCTGCGAGGCGTCCACACGGCCGGGCGTGAAGGGCACCTCGATGTCGAAGCCGCCGTCCTTGGCCGCCTTCTCGATGGCGGCGCCACCGGCGAGCACGATCAGGTCGGCGATCGAGACCTGCTTGCCGCCGCCGGCCGAGGCGTTGAAGGACTCCTGGATGCCCTCCAGGGTGCGCAGCACCAGCGCGAGCTGGTCCGGGTCGTTGACCTCCCAGTTCACCTGCGGCTGCAGCCGGATGCGGCCGCCGTTGGCGCCGCCGCGCTTGTCGCTGTGGCGGTAGGAGGAGGCGGCGGCCCAGGCCGCGGACACCAGCTGGGAGACGGTGAGGCCGGAGTCGAGGATCTTCGCCTTGAGCGCGGCGACATCGCCCTCGTCGATCAGCTCGTACGTCCGCTCCGGCAGCGGGTCCTGCCACAGCAGCGTCTCCGAGGGGACCTCCGGGCCGAGGTAGCGCACGATCGGGCCCATGTCACGGTGGGTCAGCTTGTACCAGGCGCGGGCGAAGGCGTCGGCGAACTCGTCCGGGTTCTCGTAGAAGCGGCGCGAGATCTGCTCGTAGACCGGGTCGAAGCGCAGCGCCAGGTCGGTGGTGAGCATCGTCGGCACATGCTTCTTGGACGGGTCGTAGGCGTCGGGGATGATCGCCTCGGCGTTCTTCGCCACCCACTGGTGAGCACCGGCCGGGCTGGTGGACAGCTCGTACTCGTACTCGAAGAGGTTCTTGAAGAAGCCGTTGCTCCACCGGGTCGGCGTGGCGGTCCAGGTGACCTCCAGGCCGGAGGTGATGGCGTCGGCGCCCTTG
Organism: Streptomyces sp. enrichment culture; assembly: GCF_964272895.1. Taxonomy (GTDB): domain Bacteria; phylum Actinomycetota; class Actinomycetes; order Streptomycetales; family Streptomycetaceae; genus Streptomyces. The sequence goes on along the minus strand of NZ_OZ186832.1, from coordinate 536,857 downwards.
CCGGTGCCATAGGTGCTCTTCCAGCCGAGGCCCTGCTCCTCCAGGCCGGCGGCCTCGGGGTCGGGGCCGACGTGGTCGGCGGGGCCGGCGCCGTGGGTCTTGCCGAAGGTGTGGCCGCCCGCGATCAGGGCGACGGTCTCCTCGTCGTTCATCGCCATCCGGCGGAACGTCTCGCGGATGTCGCGGGCCGCGGCGACCGGGTCCGGGTTGCCGTTGGGTCCCTCGGGGTTGACGTAGATCAGGCCCATCTGGACCGCGCCGAGCGGGTTCTCCAGCTCGCGGTCGCCGGAGTAGCGCTGGTCGTCCAGCCAGGTGGTCTCGGGACCCCAGTAGACGTCCTCCTCCGCCTCCCAGACGTCCTCGCGGCCGCCGGCGAAGCCGAAGGTCTTGAAGCCCATGGTCTCCAGGGCGACATTGCCGGCGAGGATCATCAGGTCGGCCCAGGAGATCTTCTGGCCGTACTTCTTCTTCACCGGCCACAGCAGGCGGCGCGCCTTGTCCAGGTTGGCGTTGTCGGGCCAGCTGTTCAGCGGCGCGAAGCGCTGCTGGCCGGCGCCCGCGCCGCCGCGGCCGTCGCTGATGCGGTAGGTGCCCGCGCTGTGCCAGGCCATACGGATCATGAAGGGGCCGTAGTGACCGAAGTCGGCCGGCCACCAGTCCTGCGAGGTGGTCAGCACCTCGGCGATGTCCCGCTTCACGGCCGGAAGGTCGAGGCTCTGGAACGCCTCGGCATAGTCGAAGTCCTCACCGAGCGGGTTCGCCACGGCGGGGTTCTTGGCGAGGATCTTCAGGTTGAGCCGGTCCGGCCACCACTGCCGGTTGCCGCCGCCCTGGGTCGGGTGCGGAGCCCGACCGTGCGCGACCGGGCAGCCGCCTCCGTCCTCGGTCTTCGCGTCTGTGACGATTGCGTCGTGGTTCTCGGACATTGCAATCCTTCCGGATCAGGCGGATCACGCGCTCACGAACTACGGGTGATGGAACATTCGGGGCACAGGCCCCAGTAGATGACCTCGGCCTCGTCGATGGTGAAGCCGTGGTCGTCCGAGGCGGTCAGACAGGGAGTCGCGTCGACCGCGCAGTCGACATCGGCGACGGCGCCGCACGACCGGCAGACGACGTGGTGGTGGTTGTCCCCGACGCGCCCCTCGTACCGGGCCGGGCTGCCCGCCGGCTCGATACGGCGGATGAGTCCCGCCGCGGTGAGCGCGTGGAGAGCCTCGTAGACGGCCTGGACGGAGATATGGCCGACCCGGTCGCGGACCCCTGCCGCGATCGCGTCGACACCGAGATGGTCGCCGCCGCGGACGGTCTCCAGCAGCGCCACACGGGCGGCCGTCACCCTGAGGCCGGCACCGCGCAGCTCCTCGGCGGTGGTCCGGGCCCCGGATGCGGTCATGCCGCCGAACCTACCCTCCTAAACACGAATGATTCAAGGAAACGAACGGGGCAAGTTTTGGACAGGCTCCAGAACAGAAGGTTGCGTATGCACAGGCCGGCCGGCCTCGGCCTGGCCGCCCCCGCGATGCGATGATCATGGCGGTCGCACGGAAGAGAGCCCACGCCCCGGACGAGAGGACCCCGGCCGCATGACGCACGAGACGGTACGAGAGGACCTTGGCCACATGACCCACGAGACGGTTCCCGATCCGGAGGACCCGGCCTGCGCGCGGATCCCCGAGACCCTCTCCGGCGGAACCGTCGTCCTGCTCAACGGCACCTCCAGCTCGGGCAAGTCCAGCATCGCCCGCGAACTGCTCGGCGTCCTCGACGGCACCTGGTTCCACCTCCCGGTGGACGCCTTCCACGGCATGCGCGGCGGGGTCGTCGCCGGCGGTGACATGCACGCCGAGATCGACCGCACCTGCAAGGGGTTCCACCGGGCGGTCGCCGGCATGGCGGCCGGCGGCAACAACCTGGTCGTCGACCATCCGCTGAGCCGGCGCTGGCGGCTCCTGGACCTCCTCGGCCTGCTCGAGCCCGCCGACACGGTGCTCGTCGCGGTCCGCTGCCCGCTGCCGGAGCTGGAGCGCCGCGAGGCCGCGCGCGGGGACCGGGAGCCGGGGCTGGCCGCGTCGCAGTACCCGCACATCCACGCCCACGGCCCGCACGACCTCGACGTCGACACCGCCCGCCACAGCCCGGCCGAATGCGCCCTGCGCATCCGCGACTTCCTGCGGGACCGCCCGCGCCCCACGGCCTTCGAGACGCTCCGCCGCACCCTGCGCACGGCCGGCGCCGCGACGGCGACCGCCTCCCCGTCCCCGAAGCCGTCGCGGCCCACCTGAAGGTCGGGGGCCGCCTGCGCCGACCTCCGCCGTGCTCTGCGGAGGATGTCGTTCCTGCGACGGTCCAGGGGCGAGCCGTGCCGGGGTGGGATCTGGACAATCCCCGTGCGCGCCGGCCGGCACCGCGCCCCGTCGGCCTGTGTCTCCGTGACGGGCACGGATCGGATCCGGCCGGGGAGCCCTCGAAGTGCGCCCCCCGTGCGCCAGGCGCCCCGTTCCTGCCGGAGCGTCAAGGGCAGACGAGTGGGGTGGCTGCTCGCGTCGCGCACCCCTGGCACGACGCAGGACCGAAGGGCTGGGAATGATACGAGTGACGGTGGTCTACGAGGCACAGCTCCTGCGTCTCGCGCTCGAGGAACTGCTGCGGTCGAGCGGAATCCAGGTGGTCGCCTCGCTGCCCCGGTGGTCGCAGGACCCGGCCGCCGAGCGGCCGGAGACGGATGTGTACGTCGCCGACGCCGAGTGTCTGCCACCCTCCTTCGTACCCGTGACCGCCTGCTTACCCTCCTCCGGAGCCGACGCGGCCGGCCGCTCGGCGCTCCTGGCGCTCGTTCCGGGGCAGCGGCCGGGAGTGCTGAGACGGGCTCACGCGGCAGGGGCGACCGGCTTCCTCGACAAGGACAGCCCCAAGGGCCGGCTGGTGGAGGCCGTGCACCGGCTGGCCCGAGGGGAGCGCTTCATCGACGAGAAGCTGGCGCTCGGGTTCCTGCAGGCCGCGGAGATGCCCCTGACCCGGCGGGAGTTGAGCGTCCTGTCGCTGGCCGCCGACGGAGCGCCGATCTCCGAGATCGCGACGACGCTGTTCCTGTCCCAGGGCACCGTCCGCAACTACATGGCGAGCGTCATACGCAAGGTCGGCGCCCGCAACCGTGTGGACGCCATCCGGATCGCCCAGGGCGCCGGGTGGACCTGACGGCGGCCGGGTGAGGCCGCCGCGCCCGAGGGCTCACCCCTCGGCCTCGCCCCAGTGCCCCATGAGGTCGCGGTAGAGAGCGGACCGCTCCAGCAGTTCCGCGTGCGTGCCGTGCCGGGCACGGGAGCCGTCGAGGACGAGGACGCGGTCGGCCCGCAGCGCGGACGACAGCCGGTGGGCCACGACGACCAGGGCCCCGGGCCGGGCCCGCAGGGCCTGTTCGGCCGTGGCCTCCGCGACGGGGTCCATGTGGCAGGTCGCCTCGTCGAGCAGCAACAGCGGGGCGGAGGCCAGATGGGCCCGTCCCACGGCGATGAGCTGGCGTTCGCCTAGGGACAGGGTGTCGGGCGTCAGCGTACGGTCCAGACCGCCCACCCGGTCGACCAGCGGCCGCAGGGCCAGCGCGTCCACGGCCCCCTCGACATCGGCCCGGCCGGCGTCGGGCCGCAGGTAGCACAGGTTCTCCCGCAGGGTGCCCGTGAAGACGTACGCCTCCTGGGGAAGGAACACGCGCAGGGCCGCGAGTTCCGGCGGCCGGCAGGTGCCGATCGCGCGGCCGAAGAGCCGCACCTCGCCCCGCTCGGGCGTCAGCAGACCCGCCATCGCGTGCAGAAGGGTGGATTTGCCGATGCCGCTCGGACCGACGACCGCGAGGTGTTCACCCCGCTCGACGGTCAGCTCCAGATCGTCCAGGACGGGACGGGCTCCGGGGCCGTACGCGGCGCGCACGCGGTGCAGCTCCAGGGCCGCGGTCGCCCGGCCCGTGCGACGGGGACCGGCCGCGGGGACGGCGGGGGAGGGCGCGGCGGGCAACGGCCGGGTGAGCCGGTCCAGGATGACGAACAGCCGTGCGCCCGCCGCGCCCAGCACGGTCATCAGGGTGTGCAGGGCGGGGAGCAGCGACTGGAGGACGTAGGTGAGCGCCCCCACCATGGCGCCCGCCGTGACGCCCTGGCCAAGGAGCCATGGGGCCGCGGCGAGCAGCAGGAACACCGGCAGCTGCCCGGCCGTCGCCACGGCGAGCGTGCGGACCGCCGCCCAGCGGGCCAGGGCGCGCTGGGCGGCCGCGGCCTCCTCGACGGCACGGCGGTTCTGCGCGGCGGTCGCCTCCTGGGCACCGCAGGCCACGATGTCGCGCAGCGCGGTACGGGTGATCCCGGCACGCCGGCCGACCGCCTCGTCGGCGTCGAGGTAGCGGTGCTGGGCCCGTGCCATGGGCCGCAGGGACGCCGTGAACAGGGCGAGGCCCAGCACCAGCGGAGGGAGGACGACGAGGAGGAACTGCGGCGCTAGCGACACCAGTCCGGCGAGGGCTCCCACGGCGACGAAGACGAAGGAGCGGGCCGCGAGCACCAGTCCGGCGAAGCTGTCCCGGGCGATCTCGGTCTGGCTCGTCAGCCGGGACACCGCGGTGGTGTCCACGCCGCGGCCCGCCGCGGTGGCCGAGCGCAGAGCCCGTACGACCGACCCTCGTACGAGGTCGTCCCGCAACGATTCCGTCAGGTGGGGGAGTTGGGCGAAGATCCCCCGGACGACGGGAGCGCCCAGAAGGATCGCCACGGCGGCCCCCGCCAGCCAGAGCAGTCCTGTGGCGGGGGAGCCCTGGAGGAAACCGTCGTCGAGGGACCGGGCCACGCAGTAGCCGCCGAGGAACGTCTGGGCGGACTCGGCGGCGGACCATGCCGCCAGCTTCACCAGGACGCCCTTGCGGCGGAGCAGGACGGACCGGACGGGCGCCATGGCGCGCCGGACCGTGGCCGCGTCCTCGGGGGCCGGAGCCGGAGCCGGCCGCGACGCCGGTGCGTCCGCCGCCGACGGCTCCTTCGCCTGCGTCGTGCGCGGCGCCGGGGTCACGTGCGCACCTCCGCTCCGGTCGGCGGCGTCGGCGTCCTCGTCTCGGGTGTCACCGCTTCGGCACCGGGTGTCGCCGCTTCCGCCCCGGCTGTCACGGCGTCCACCCCGGCCGCCGGCGGCGAAGCCTGCGCGGTGAACACCGCGCGATACTCCGGGTCCTCCCACAGCAGACGGTGAGGCCCGGTCTTCCGTACGCGGCCCGCCTCCATCCAGACCACCCGGTCCGCTCGGGCGGCGGTGGACACCCGGTGGGCGACGATCAGCTTGGTGCACGGTCGCGGTGACGCGGCGAGGGCGCGCTCCACCTGCCGTTCGGTGGCCGTGTCGAGACTGGACGTCGCGTCGTCGAGGATCATCAGGCGCCCATGGTTGACGAAGGCCCGCGCCAGGCCCAGGCGTTGGGCCTCTCCGCCGGACAGCGGCGCCTCGTCCACCGGGGTCTCGTAGCCGCGGGGCAGCAGCCGCAGGAAGGCGTCGGCGCGGACGGCCCTCGCGGCCTCCCTGACCCTCTCCGCCGTGGCGGGGCCCCGTTCGGGACCGGTCCCGGCGGCCAGCGCCGCGCCGATCGTGACGGTGGCACCGCCGTCGAAGACCGGACGGGCGAAGGCGTACGCGGTCGCCCCCCGCAGCTCCGCGACGGTCAGGTCGGCCAGGTCGACACCGTCCAGAAGAACGCGTCCGGCATCGGGGTCGGTCAGCCTGCCCGCGACGGCCGCCAGAGTGGACTTGCCCGCACCGGAGCGGCCCACGACGGCCACCGTCGAGCCGCCCTCGACGGCGAGCGTCACGTCCGTGAGCAGAGGAACACCCCCGCGCACCACCCGCACCTGGCGCAGCTCCAGATCGCCGGGCCCGTCGGGCGGCAGGACGGCGGCACCGTGGGCCATCGGTTCCAGCTGGGCGAGCTCGGCGGTGCGGCGGGCCGCGCTGCGGGCCCGGACCAGGGTGCCGAGGGGCGCGGCGACGCCTCCGATCCCGGCGGCGAGCGCCGCGTACCGGGACGCGGCCATCAGCTCGCCCACGCTGACGTCACCCGCGGCGAGGCCCGTCCCCGCCACCGCGACGACGGCCGTGGTGAGCAGCGGGAGCAGGACTCCGCTCCGGGCCACGGCACGGCCGTGGACGAGCCACATGCGCGTGCCGTGCAGGGCCAGTTCCGGCAGCGGGGCGAGGATGCGGTCCTCCTCGCGGCGTGCCGTGTCGGCGGCGGCGACGGTACGGGCGCCGCCCAGCGCTTCGGCCAGCCGGGCGGCCATGGCGCCCTGCGCCTGCTGGTACCGGCCGACCGAGTCGGAGGACTGGGTGGCGAACGCGCGCAGGAGCAGCAGCAGCAGCGGGAGGCCGGCGGCGAAGACCACCGCGGTCCAGGGATGGATGAGCGCCAGGGCCACGAGCGCTCCGATCGGTACGAGCACGGAGGACACCGAGGTCGCGAGGGCCGCCGGGGCGGTGCCGCTGTCGCTGGCGTTGACGCACAGCCGTGCGGCGACGTCACCGCCCGAGTGGGGCGCCGCCCGGTGGGGCGCGGTGCCGAGGAGGCCGGCCAGGGCGCGCAGCCGGATCCACGCGGTGGCGCGGGCGTTGGCGAGCTGGGTCAGGAGCACGGTGCCGGTCTCCGCGAGGATCTCCACGGCGAGCAGCGCGGCGGTCCACGCCAGCCACGTCTGCGCGCCGGGCCCGTCGCGCAGCAGCAGGTCCAGGGTCCCGCCGGCGAGCGCGGGGACGGCGAGCGAGCAGGCGGCGCCGACGACGGAGCAGAGCAGCAGCGCCGCGGTGATGCCCGCGGTGTGCCGTGCGGCGCCGATGAGCAGCCGGTCGGAACCGGTCGGCGAGGCCATCCGATCCCCTCTCTTCCCTTCTCGTACGGGCCCCCGTGCGTCCGCCGACGGTGTCCCGCCCCGACGGCCGGTGCCCCGGGAGCAGCGCTCCAGGGGCACCGTGACTCCGCGCGGGCGCTCAGGGCGCCGTGCGGGAAGCGGGATCGCGTCAGTTACAGGTCGTCACGCTGAGGCTGCTGTCGCCGCAGAGCAGGAGGCTCGCGCGGCTCCCGGTCTCGACGTCACCGATGGCCTCGTCCTTGGGGGTCTCCAGCGACTGAAGGTCGAGCAGGTTCATGATCGTTTCCTTTCGTGTCGGGACGGATGGTGCGGACGACCCCGTCATGGGGCCGGTTCGTGGGGCCGCGGAAGCGGCGGGAGGAACGGCAGGTGCGCCGGGCGGTCGTCCAGCGCCGCCGCGAGGGCCAGCAGAACGCCGGCGGTTCCGGTGGAGAGGTCCATGGACAGCCGCATCATCTGCTCGCCGGGGAAGGCGAGGTGACCCCGGTAGGCCATGGCGTGCCAGGTGAGGCATCCGACCTGGCGGCGTACGTCCTGCGGCGCCGTACCGGGTCCGCCGACGTTCGTACGGGAGAGGTGGAGCACCATCCCGGCGACGCCGCGGAAGAGGCCCGGCTGGGCGTAGAAGGTGGCCTGCGCCGCCCGTACGATGTCGCGGCGGGCCCGGTCCAGGGCGTCGTCGGACCGGTGCAGGAGATAGTCGTCGATCACCATGCCGATGCCGACACTGCCCGCGCCGAGGTAGGGCATCGTGCGCCAGCCCTCGTCGACCTGCAGGGTCCCCGAGGCCCCGCGGACGCAGCGGGAGAGGTCGTCGTGGAGTGCCTCGGCGGCGAGGTCGAGCAGGGCCGAGTCCCGCGTGCGTTCGTAGAGCCGTACGAAGAGCAGGGCCCGTCCGGCACCGCCGTGCAGCAGTCCCGTGCGCACCGTGCCCGGCGTCGCCGCCCCCGCCGTCCGGGCTGATGTCCGCGGCGGGCGTGCCGTCAGCTCGGCGCAGCGCAGGGCCGCCGCGTGCAGGGCGGTCTCGCCGGTGGCGGTGGCCAGGGCGTCCAGGGCGAGGCCGATGCCGGCGGTCCCTCCGTGCAGGTCGGGGGCGAGGGCGTCGTGGTCCTGTTCGAGGACGAGTGCGGCCAGTTCGAGCGCGGCGGCCGTGTGTCCGAGCCGGTCGAGGGTCCAGGCGACGCCGGTGAGCCCGTCGTAGAAGCCGAGCGGCGTGCCGGAGTCGGGTGCCTTGGCGTACCGCAGCAGTCTGTCCTCGGCCTGCGGACACCGGCCGGCCCCGCTCTCCCGCAGGGCGTGGAGCACTCCCGCGGTGCCGTACGCGACGGACATGCCCCCGCCGGCGGTGGCGAACTGGGCGATGTCGCCGGGGAAGAAGCGGTCCTCCCTGTCCGGGGTCGCCGACGCGTGGACGGCGCGCACCAGGGAGTCACGGGCGGCAGGCCAGTCCCCGGGCTCCACGGGCAGGAACCGGGAGCCGTCCGGGTGTCGAGCGGGCCCCCGGACGCCGTTCCGGGGCCGGGCCCCGGCCGGCTCGCGCATGATCTCCCGCACCGCCTCGTCCAGGAATCCGGGGGGCACCGGGAACCGCGCCGCGGCGGCCTCCGCCAGGTGCGCGGCCTTGGCCCGGTCCACGGCCAGCAGACTCGTCAGGGGGATGAACAGGGCGATCCGAAGGCACGCGAGGGCGTACCGGTCCACGTCGAAGCCCCGCCGGTCGGCCGGTGCCACGAACGCCGGGTTGGCGACCGTCTGGCGGCCGCCCTCCGCGGCGGGCCTGGCGGCCTCGAAGTCCAGCAGCACCACCGAGGACTCGTCCTCGGACACCATGATGTTGAACAGGTGCAGATCGTTGAAGACGATCCCGCGTGCGTGGACCCCGGCCACGGCCCGCTCGACGAGCCCGTGGATCCGCAGGGCCCACCGCGTGTACTCCGCGAGCTTCTCGGCCGGCGGGTCGGCCTCCATGAGGGGATGCCGGCGGGCGAAGAAGGTGTTGAGCGGCTTGCCCTCCACGAACTCCAGCACCAGGAAGTGGTGCTCGCCGACGGTGAAGCTGTCCAGGACCTCCGGCGTGCAGGCGAGACCCGACAGCTTCTCCAGCGCCTCGCGCTCGCGGCGCAGCCGGGTCACGGCGTCCGCCCCGTCCGCGGCCAGCCCGGCGTACGGGCGCGCCTCCTTCAGGACGACCCGCCGGCCGGTCGGCCGGTGCCGGGCCTCGTACACGCCGCCGCCGTTGGAGAAGTGCAGCGCCTTCTCGATCTCGTACGGCAGGTCCCCCACGGTCACCGCGGCCCGTGCCGCGAGGTGCGGGAGCAGGAAGGCGGGCGGCGTCACCCAGTCGGGCACGTGGAAGACGGGGCCGCGGTGATCGGGTACGAGCGTCCCGGACGCGTCCTCCAGGGCCGGCCGCAGCTCCCCGTGCTCGTCGTAGCAGTGGCGGCGGGTGAAGCTCCCGTACCGCAGGTGCACGGGGCCCCGGCCCCACCGCAGGTCGCTCAGGATGTACGGACCCGCCTCGCCGTCCAGTGACGCGGCCAGGTCGGTGGCCACGCGCTCGCACTCCCGGTCGTCGGCCGGGTAGACGGTGATGAACTTGCCGCTCGCCGAGCGGTCCGCGTACTTGGCGTTGCGCTGGTGCAGCAGATAGCGGCTGGGCACGAACTTGAAGGCGACGTCCTGCCCCAGGCAGTACTCCCGGACCTTGGCGAGGACCGCCTCCGCGTTGTCGAGACCGGCCGAGACGTGGATCTTCCAGCCCTGCGAGGGGAGCGGGCGGCCCACCGGACGCAGGGCGAGCCAGTCGCCCGTCCGGTGAGAGGTCCAGCCCTCGGGCACGGGGAGGGTGGCGGCCCGGTAGAGGGAGCCGCCCTCGGCCTGGCCGAAGACGAGGCGGTGCGGCGCGTCGTAGAAGTGACGGTCGGCGTCGCAGAAGACCGCGTACCCCTTGTTCACTGCGCGCTCCCTCGGTCGGTGACGGACACGACGCTGTCATGTCCCCCACGACCCCCGACAGTCGCCGCTGTCACCTTCCGTATGTGCGGAACGCACAGGTAACCAGGGCCCCGTGCAGGCCCCTCCCGATCCACCTGGCCGCCTCGGTGGGCATCGGTGGGGAGCGGTTGCCGGCCGGGGAGTTCGCGAGGCCGCGGCGAGGGGCGGCGGTGACGACGCGGTCGCCGGGGTGAAGGAGGCGACCGGGGTGAAGGCGGTGACCGGGGTGAAGGAGGCGAACGGGGCGGAGGCCCACAACTCGCGCCGACGGGCGAGCAGGTGGCTCCCCGCCGCGGGGCGGTCGAGGGCTACGACGGGGCGCCGCGGCCCGCACCGGAGCTGCCGTCGGATGCCGCCGGCGCCGCGAGGCCGCGGGCACTGGGGCGGCGAGGCATGCGCGGACCGTGGGCGCGGTGCGGGTCGCGGTCAGGTGAGCGCGCGGCCGATGGGTCCGGCGACGCTCGCGTGGGCGAGGTACTCGGCGATGTTGTGGGCCCGGTCCTTGCCGTTGGTGACCGCCGGCTGGTCGACGCTGCCCCAGCCCCGGTCGCGCAGCGGACAGCCGATGGCGACCGCGTCCGCCGGCGACCAGGCGTTGAGCCAGGTGCGGACGTCGCCCGGCCGGTGCGGACCCCCTGACAGGAGCCGGCTGCTGACCGCGTCCATGCCCAGGGGGCTGCCCACGGTGACCAGCATCGCCCGGTCGACGGTGTCCGGCAGCCGGCCGAGCAGGTCCACCCCGACGACCGTGCCGAGGCTGTGCGTGACGAAGACCAGCTCGCCCCGGTCCGGCATGGTCGCGGACACGGCGTCCAGCACCGCCTCCCGCACCCGCGGTTCGCTCAGATACCGCGACACGTCCCGGAAGACCGTGGCGATGGTCAACTCGTCGACGTCCGACCTGGCTGCCACCCAGCCCAGCGCGCGCCGGAACGTGCGGACCACGCCGTCCAGGCCCTCCTCGGCCGCGACGACGTCCGCGTCCTCGAACCCGTCCTCGGGCATACCCGTCCTGGCCGCCGCCTCCAGGAGCAGTTGCTCGTACGCCTCCGCGTCGGCGGACGACGGCGGCGGGAAGGCATCCCGGGCGGCCGCGGCCGGCGGGGCGGCGACGGACTCCTCGGCGTCCATCAGCTCGGCCAGCCGGTCGCCGTAGTACGGGAACCAGGCGTCGGCCGGGTCGATGGTGGGCAGACCCGCACGGGTGAGGCCCTGGTTGAGGCCGCCGGCCCACTCGCGGCGCAGTGCCTCGGGGTCCTTGCCCTGCTGGCTCCTGCCGTGCAGGAACACCAGCCGGCGGACCCCGCCGAACGCCCCGTCACGGCCGCGCAGTCCGGTCCGTGCGGCGCGTTCGGCCAGGGCGGGGGCACGCGGCCCGGCCGTCCCGGCGGACCTCGGTGCCGTCACCTCCGCGGTGCCGCCGTCGACGCCCCGCGGCGTCATCGCCTCCTGCGGTGTGCGGCCCCCGAGCCCCGACTCGCGTCCCATGCCGGCCAGCAGGGCGCGCTGCGCCGGCGACGGCCGCAGCGACGCCAGGTGGCGGAGGACGGAACTGATCCGCACCCCTTCGTTGGCCACCCAGGAGATCGCGTCGTCACCGTCGCCCTCCTGCCAGACCTGGCCGTCCTTGCGCAGCACGTTCCCGCTCCGGTCCGTCTCGGGCACCCCGCGGTGGTGGAGGGCCACCACCTCCCACTGGTCGTTGAAGACGGGGGAGCCGGAGTTCCCCGGTTCGGTGTCGGTGCGGTAGTGCAGGAAGTCGTCGAGCCTCGTCACCAGCTTGTTGTCGCGCAGGGCGATCTCCTTCAGACGCCCGCTGGGGTGGCCGATGACATTCACCAGCTCCCCGACCACGTGTTTGCCGGAGCGCACACTGAGCCGGTTCCATCCGAAGACCTCACCGGGAGCGGTACCCGCGTCGACCGGGGCGAGGGCCACCAGGGCGAAGTCCAGCGGCTCGTCCGCGAGAAAGAGGTCGTCGGGGGCGAACTCCACCCGGACGATCGGCTCGGGGACGTCGTCCACACCTATCTCGGCCTGGAACTCGGCGAAGCAGGACGAGGCCGTTTCGGTGTCCGGCAGCACATGGTGATTGGTCATCAGCAACCGGGGCGAGACCAGGAACCCCGTCCCCATGGGCAGCTCGCGGCCACCCCTGCGCAGGGTGATCCGGGCGACCGTGCGGGCGGCGCGGACACCGCGGGGCAGGAAGTTCACGGCCTGCAGGTCGTTGGACAGGCCGATGATCCGCTCGTACGCCTGCGGCAGGTCCAGGGCGTCGGCGTGGATCGCGGCGACGGCGGCCGTGGCGGACACGCCGCCCCGGCTGAGGATGCGCTCCGCGCGAGCGGCCAGCGCCTGGGGTGTGTCCGGGTAGGGCACACCCTCCGCCGTCCGCGCCTCGGCCCGCTCCCGCTGCGCCGCCGACTCCCGGTACCGCCGGGCCGCGTCGGCGGCCTGACGACGCCGCTCCTCGGAGGACCGCACGACATCCGGCATGTCTTCCTTGCGCATCTCATCCCACCTCCGTGGGTTCGGGGAGCGGAGCGGCAGGCACGGGCCGGAGCCCTCCGGCTCATGCCTGCCGCCCGGCTTCTCCAGCCGACTAGACGATGCCGCCCCACACGCAGGGACCACCCGGAGGGCAGCTCCAGCCGCGCGCGTCGCGGCCGGCCATGGGACCGGGGTCCGCGACGACGTGGCCGAACATGGATTTGGGGAACGGCTCCTCCAGGAACTCCCCCTTGGTGCCTGGGGGCTGGCCGACGGGTTCGTACGTCCCCACGACCTGCAGATAGGGCTGATAGAAGTCCCACCTGCGCTCGATGGTCGGCCCTTGGATGGGCCGATCGAGCCGTATGCCCGATGTGTTGGTGGCGCGGTGTTCGAGGCGATCCGGCTCACGGCCCTGCTCGGTCCGCGCCTTCCCCCGGTTGGCACCGCCCGATGGCGCCCCAGGGCGTGCTGCTGGCTTCCTCCGCTTGGGCTGCTCGTTCATCCTGATGTCCTTTCAGTCGTCGCGCCGGCGGCGGGCCGGGAGGCCGCGCCGCCGGCAACACGCGACTCAGTCGAACAGCGAGCCGATCGCCGAGCCGGCCAGGCCGAGCAGCGGCAGGATGGGGAGATCGGGCTCCACACCGCCGGAGTCGTCCCGTCGCCCCTGGAGCGAGGCGGGGGTGCGGTCCACCGCGGGTGTCTGGAAAGGCGTCGGGAGCGCGGCGGCCGGGCCGGGGCGGGGGCGCCGCGGGGTGAACTCGTCGTTCATGGTGCTGTCCTCTCTGTGCGGTCCTGCTCGAACGCGTGGGCTACAGCACGGCGTCCAGGGCTCCTCGCGCCGCCCTGCCGATGGCGTGCCACGGGATGTCCGACCAGCCCAGGTCCGGCTCGACGCCGTCGGCGTCGCTGCCGCGGCCCGCGGAGCCGGCGGGGGTCCGGTCGATCGCGGGCGTCTGGAACGGCGTCCGCAGTGCGGTGGCCGGCGAGGGCTGGCCCTCACGCCACTTGGTGATCTCGTTCATGTCGTCTTCCTTTCGGATGTGGTGGCCGACGGGCGGGGCACAAGGCCCCGCTCATCGACGCGCGAGGACCTTTGCGGGCCTCAGAGGAAGATGTCCGCAGCCGTCTTCAGCAGGTTGCCGATGCCGAAGTCGGCTTCGACTCCGTCCGCATCGCTGCCGTCGGCGCCTCGGGCGACGGTGGGGCCGCGGTCGATCGCGGGTGTCTGGAACGGCGTCTGGAGTGCCGCGGGGCGCGTGGGCCTCTCTCCGCGGTCGAACGTCGTGTCGTTCATCGTTGTCTCCCATCACCTGGGGATTGGCCGGCGACCGGTTGTCGCCGGATGTGGGGCGGCCTCAGCCGCCCTGCATGGCCCGGCACATCTGGCGGGCCGTGCCGACCAGGTCTCCGCAGACGGACCTGGCCGCCTCCGCGCCCTGGTCGGTGGCTCCGTCGGCCGGTGCCTCCCACTCGTCGCGGTGAACCGGTGGACTCTGCACGGGAGCTGTGGGCTCCCAGTGACGGGGTGTCTCGGACATGAGGTCTCCCTGGATGCGGGGGTATGCCTACGACGGTCAGAAGTCGCCGATGAAGGTGTGCGTCGGCGCCAGGCTCACCGGGAGCTCGTCGCTGACGTCGAAGGTGTACAGCTGGGAGAACTTCGCCCGGCGGTCGTTCTCCGGGTCGAAGTAGGTGAGGACGACGTCCTGGCAGTCCGAACCCGGGCGGCAGAACGGACTCTTGGAGACCCGGATGGTGTCGAGGGAGTAGAGATGGCTCTCCTCGCCGCCCGGGACCTGCGAGGCCGCCAGCATCCCGGTGGCCATGCCCTCCGCGATCGAGAACGCGTTGGTGCCCGCGAAGTTCAGTGCGCGGTCGGCGGAGCTCTGTCCGAGGTTGCGGAACTGCCAGTAGATCTTGTCAAGGACCGTGATGACGGTCTTCTCCACGTTGGCCCCTTGCCTTGCGTCGAGCTTGACGCCGCGATCCGCGAGGTTGTTGCGCAGGGTTTGCACCACGACCTTGACGAAGGAACGTTCCTCCCAGGCGTACAGTCCACGGCTCTTCACCTCGACCACAGGGACGACCTGGCCGGAGAAGAGCCGCACCGTACGGTCGGTCAGGACGCCCGGTACCGAGACGCGGGAGACATAGCTGTCGCTCTCCCGCTGCTCGATCTGGCAGACGATGGCGTCCCGGAAGGTCCGGTAGATGGTGGACACCGGCGGGTAGGACAGCGTCTCGATGATTGCGGCCAGTTGGCCGGTGTCATCGGTGACGGCCTTCGTCGCCTCGCGCCTCACCGCGGTGGGCGGTGCCTTGCGGTCCGTGATGATCGGCCTGGTCCAGTCCATGCCCACCGGCGTCTCCGCCTCCAGGGCGTAGAGGGGTGTGGCGTCCATGTTCAGGGTCCAGGTGAGCTTGTCGCACGCCCACGGATTCTTCGCCAGGTAGTCATGGAGCTGCCTGGGATCGTAGACATTCGGCTGGACCTCTTGCTCCGGGTGCTCGGCTGTGGCCTCCCTGACCTCGACGGGCATCTGCTGCCGGAAGCTGTCCCTGCGGGCCTCGGTCCGGTAGTCGAAGCCGATCGTGCCGATCGCGAAGATCAGCTGGCGTCCGTCGCCGCTCGCGACCGCGCCCATGTTCGCCGACGTGCCACCGCTCGTACGGCCCCCGCAGGTACCGCCGCAGTCCGGGCAGGAGGGACGTACGCCCTGCTCCGCCGGGACCGGCGCGGCGGGCTGGGCCGCCACCGGGGTCTCGGCCCGGTACACGGGCGGTGCCGTCGGTTGAGCGGCGGGCTGGACCGGGGCCGCATAGGCCGGCCCGGCGGGCTGCGCTCCGGCGGCGTAGACCTGCCCGGCGTAGACCTGCCCGGTGGGCTGCGCTCCGGCCGCGTAGACCTGCCCGGCCGCCTGGGCCCCGTTCCCCTGCTCGTAGCCCGGCGGCGCGGCCTGCGGGGCCGGCTGGGACACCGCACCGGGCCAGGGAGGCGGCGCGGGAGGTGCGGGGCTCGGCGCCTGGGCCTGCGGGGGAGCCGGGGGAGGGGCGACGGCCGGAGCCGTCTGGGGCACCGGCGGGAGAGGCGGTGCCTGGGGCACCGCGGCAAGGGTCGCTCCGGTGGCGGCGGGAGGCGGGGCCGCGGCCGCGGACAGACCCTCGGTCGCCTCCCCGGCGTGCGCGTGTACGGCGTTCGTGTCCATGAGGATGGCTCTTCCTTTCGGTTCGGCATGAGTCGTCCGAGGCGTCGAGGGCCCGCCCGTGACGGTCACGGAGCCGCCCGGCACCGCCCGGGGGACGACCGAGCCCTGCCTGATCAGGTCGAAGGCCCGCGACGCGGCCAGACGGCCGCCGAGGAACCGGCGGCACTGCGGCGCGTCGTCCGGGGCGCACGGCGGGCGGCTCGCGGACGCGAGGATCGCGCGCCCCGCCGCGAGCGGGTCGGGATCGCGGCCCTCGGCGATCTGCTGCGCCACGAGGAGCGCGGCGACCCCGGTGACGGCCGGCGTGGCGAAGCTGCTGCCCGTCAGCGACGCGAGCCGGCCGCCGGGAGCGGCGCCCTCGATGTCCCGGCCGGGAGCGAGGACGCCGTTGGCCCGGTAGGCGGGCCCCCAGTTGTTGATGTCCAGCGGCTCGCCGTCGGCGTCGGTCGCGCCGACGGCGAGCACGGTCGGAGTGGCGGCCGGAGCCTGCAGGCAGTCGCACCCGTCGTTGCCGACGGCCGCCACCACCAGCACCCCGTTGTCCGCGCACAGCCGCAGCGCCCGCTCGAGCATGGCCTCGGCCCTGCCGTCCGTACTGCGCTCCCCGCCGCTGATGTTGATGATGTGGGCCCCCGCCGTCACCGCCTGTTCGACGGCCCGGGCGAGGTCGAGCTGCGGCACACGGGACACACCCCCGTCCGGGGACTCCCGGAACACCGGCAGGACGAAACCGCGGCACCGCGGTACAAGGCCCGTCACCGGCGATCCGGGCTGCCCGAACAGAAGGCTGGTCACATGCGTGCCGTGCAACGACATCAGTCCGGTACCGGCGGCGTCCGGTACCAGCGTGGCCAGCCGGGTGAGATCCGCTCCCGCGAAACACGGATGCGCGAAGTCGACCGGACCGTCGAGCACGGCGACACGGACCTGGGGTGAGCCGAGGAGCCTGGCTTCCCCGGGCACGCCGCGCAGTACCGACCGGACGTCCATCCGATCCTCCGTTCCGAGACCCCGTTGGCCTTTTCGAGTAACACGTCCGGTTTCCCACATAGCTGTTGCGCGCTTATTCGATGGAATATGCAGCCTTTATCGACGGCTCGTCCCCGCCGCGTTCAGCGGGCGTTGAGAATGCGTTTTCGCTGCGTGAAGAAAGCATTCTTCGCGGTCTGGATCGGCGTTTCACGAAGCCGCTTGCAGGGTGTGTCTGCCTGGTCCGGCGGGGGTACACCGGTTGCAGCGGAAATACGTGTCGAGCAGAGTGATGGGTGTGATGAACGGAGTACGTCTCGAAATCCTGGGGCCATTTGAATTAATCCGCGGCGGGCGCAGGGTCACGGTCCCGGCCGGGGCTCAGCGACTGCTCGCCCTTCTCGCCGTGCGCGACGACGGCATTCACCGGCGGGCCGCCGCCGAGCAGCTGTGGCCCGAGTGCACGGAGCTGCGAGCCGCGGCCAACCTCCGGTCGGCGCTGTGCCAGAGCCGGAAGATCGGTCCCCGGGCCGTCGTCGACAGTGAGGCGCAGCGGCTCTTCCTGGCACCGTTCATCTCCGTCGACCACCGGGAGGCATGGCAGTCCGCACGCCGCCTCCTGGAGGGCGACGCCGGGACGGAGGCGCCGCCGGGCGACCTCGACCGGCTCGTCGACGACCTCGGCCGGCCACTGCTGCCGGGCTGGGACGACGAGTGGCTGATCCTCGAACGGGAACGCTGGGACCAGATGCGCCTCTACGCGCTGGAGAGCCTGGCGCAGCACTTCCTGGCGCTCGGCAGATACCTGGCCGCACACCAGGCGGCCCTGGCCGCCACCGTCGTGGACCCCTACCGGGAGACCGCGCACCGCATCGCCATCGAGGTCCACGCCGCCGAGGGCAACATCGCCTGCGCGGTCAAGCACTACCTCGACTACCGACGGCTCCTGCAGCAGGAGTTGAGGGTCTCGCCCTCCCCGCGCATGACCGAGCTGATACGGGAACTGACGACCGCGTAGACGTGCGGTGCCGTGGCGCCCGCGCGTCCGCTCCGCGCTGCCGTCCACCGACCGGGACCGGGACCGGGCTCGGCGCTGATGTGGGCGCGGGCCGGACAGCCGGTCGCGGTGAGCGGGATCGCCGAGCTGCTGGGGGGAACTGCGCGCGCCGCGTCCGACGGGCAGGGGCCGCGGCCCCTCGAACTCCTCGTGACCGCCTTCGCGTTGTGGCAGGGACCGACGGCCACCGACCACGGGCTGCCTCCCCCGAGGCCGCCCGCTCCTTCCGGTTCCTCGCCCTGCACCAAGGCCCTCGCGGCCGCGCAACGCCCGCTCGCCGCGGCCGCGTTCGAGGAGCCCGTCCCGGCGGCCGTCTGGAGGGCCGAGCGGGCCTGGACGTCGGTCGCGGGCGCTGCCCGCGCGGTGGCCGTCTCCCGGCCGGGGCGTCGCCGACCTCATCTGCGGCGGCGGGCGCGCCACGCGCTGCCCCACCGCACGGGAAGCGCGGATCCCCCCAAGAGGAGCACGCCCGCGTCGCTCAGTTCCGCCCCGCCGGCGCCCCGGCCTCGCCGCGCGCCGCCACCAGCGCCAGCACGCCGATCACCAGCAGCGCCCAACTCCCCGTCACCGGGAAGTAGATGACAGACAGCGGCACGCCCAGGAGGAGCAGATACCAGCCGACCTGCGCGGGCAGCCGCCCCGTCGAGCGCAGGACGGCGCGGGACAGGGTGCCCAGGGCGAGCAGGGTGACGCCGCAGGCCAGGAACCAGATGCCGGCCTCGCGTTCGAAGTGGTCGGGGGCGTCGGGGTCGACCGACGTGCGCCAGAAGCCGTCCGCGGCGATGCCGGCCCAGTCGTTGGGCTGGGCGAAGGCCCAGACGACGTGCAGCAGCGCGGTCACGATGATCAGCCGGGGTATCCAGCGGGCCAGGGGGCTCATGTCTCCTCCGCGTTCTCGGGCGGTGCCAGCCGCAGGGCCAGCGTGTAGACCTCCCGCAACTCCTCGGCGGGCAGCGGCGGGACGAGCTGCTGGGCTCCGACCAGCAGCAGATAGAGCAGCCGGGCCAGGGGCAGCGCGGTGCGCTCGTCCCCGGACAGGTCCGCCACGAGCGAGCGCAGATACTCGATGCGCAGCCGGTCCACGCGCTCCTGGAGCTCGCGCACCTCGGGATCCTGGAGCGCCCATGCCCGTACGGCGATCTCGAGGCGGTCGGTGTCGGGCCGGTCGGTGAGCACCAGGTCCATCAGTCGGCGCAGTCTGGCTCCCGCGCGCGGGCCCGCCCGCTCGGCCTCGGCGATCAGCCGCCGAGTGTGCTCGCTCTCGTAGTGGGCCAGCAAGTCGGTGCGGAACCCCGCCATGCCCTTGAAGTGGTGGTAGAAGGACCCCTTGGTCAGGCCCATGCGCGCGGCCAGCCGCTCGATGGTGAGGGCCGGCGCGCCGTCCTCACCGAGCACCCCGAGTCCCGCTTCCAGCCAGTCACGCCTGCTCGCCCTCGCCATACCCTGACCGTACCATACGGTACGGTATGGTGGTCGGGCCTGATACGGTGGTGCCCGTCGGAGTTCGATCGAGGCAGAGGGAAACAGGGAGGCGAGTCGATGTCCGCGCACATGGCCGCTGCCGCGCGCAGCGCCCGGACCGCACTCACGCCCCGGGCCACGGCCTGACCCCAACTCCTCCACCCCGCCGGGAGCGTGAGCTCGCGGGGCCACCTCGAACCGACCACCGGAAACGGATCCTCACCTGTCATGAGCAATGACTGGCTCACGCGCGCCGAGACCCGCGCCGACATCCCCGCCGTCCGCGCGATCGACCTCGCGGCCTTCGACACCCCGCTGGAGGCCGACCTCGTCGACGCCCTGCGCGCCGACGAGGCATGGATCGACGGACTGTCCCTCGTGGCGGCGCGACCCGACGGCACCGCCGTCGGCCACGCGCTGCTGACCCGCTGCCACATCGGCGATGTACCGGCCCTGTGCCTGGGACCGGTCGCCGTCCTGCCCGAGTTCCAGCGCACCGGCGCCGGAGCGGCGGCCGTGCGGGCGGCCCTGCGCGCCGCGAAGGAGCGGGGCGAACGCCACGTCGTCGTGCTCGGCCACCCGTCGTACTACCCGAGGTTCGGCTTCGGCCGCGCCTCCGCCCACGGCATCACGGTGACCATCGACGTCCCGGACGAGGCGCTCATGGCCCTCGCCCTGGACCCGGACCACCCGCTGCCGGCCGGCACCGTCCGGTACGCCGCGCCGTTCGGCATCTGACCGACGACCGAAGAGCCGGGCGGGGCATGGCGCCCCGCCCGGCTCAGCCGTACCGACCGCGTCAGCGGCCGAGCAGCCGCTTCACGCGCTTGCCCTTGGCGGACTCGTCCAGCGTGTTCCACAGCTGGGCGGAACCGGTGTACGTGTACACACCCGGCGCGCCCTGCTCCGCGCAGCCGTCGCCGTAGGACACGACGCCTATCTGGTAGACGCCCTGACGGCCCTTCAGCTTGCGGAACAGCGGGCCGCCGCTGTCACCCTGGCAGGAGTCCTTGCCCTCGACACCCGCGCAGACGTTGACCTTCTTGTCGTAGTCCGGGTACGTGGCCTTGCACTCGATGTGCGACACGATCGGCACGTTCACCGCGCGCAGCCGGTTCGGGAACGCCGGGATCTCGGTGTCGGTGTTGCCCCAGCCGGTGACGGTGGCCATGGCGCCCGGACGGATCAGGGCGTCCGTGCCGACGGTCGGCAGCAGGACCGGCGCGACCCCGCGGACCGGCTTGTCCAGGAACAGGAAGGCGATGTCGTACGCCTCCTGGCCCCGGGCGTAGCGCGGGTGCACGACGATGTCGGTCACCTGGCGCAGCTGGCCCTGGTTCTTCTTCGACAGCACCGTGCGGCCGACGGTCGTCTCGATCTCCTTGGGCTGGGTGCCCGTCACACAGTGCGCGGCCGTCATGACCAGGTCCGCGGAGAGCAGGCTGCCGCCGCAGAACTGGCGGTCGACCGGGCTGCCGGTGCCCTTCTCCAGCAGCGCCGCCATGAAGGGGTGCTTGCCGTCGGCCTGGCCGACGCCGCCGATGATCTGGGCGGTGGGGCGGCCCTGGTCCGACGAGGTGCCGGCGGCGTGCGAGGTGCCGACCGACGCGGCGGTCAGCGCCAGCGCCGCACCGGACGCGGCAGCGGCGGCGGCCACACGCCGGGCCGTCCTTCTGTGGGGGGTGGAAAGACGCATGGGCGAGTCTTCTCCGTTCTCTCGGGAAGCCACCGGTCCGGCGGCCTCCGGGCGCCTCGCGACGCGGCGCGGCACACGGCGATCCGTCCGGCACGGCGGCATGTCGTACAGCCAGACGGCATGCACACGACGGAGGTTCACTCAAGATCCGGACGAGATGGTCAGTCCGCCCGGACACGGTCGAGGAACGCCACCATCCGCGTCTCGGACCGTGCGATGTGCTCCCGCCGCTCGCGCGGGAGCGCGGCCAGCGCATCGGTGAGGACGCGGCCTCGCGGGACGTGGACGAGCTGGGCGGAGTAGACCCGGCACCCGGAGCACCAGGCGAGTCCCGCGCAGCGCTCGAAGTGGGGGCTGTCCGGCGGGTGGAGACGGTACTGGTACGAGCGGACGGGTGTGCCGCAGGTGGCGCAGGTGCGGGGCGTCGCCGTCGAGGACGACCTCCCAGCCGGCGACCTTCCGCCACTGCGGTGCTCTTCACATCGGCACGCCCGGCAGTCTAGTTCGCGGCCGAGCGGGGGATGAGCGCCGCGAGCTCCTCCGGCGTGCGGGGACCCGGCTGGGCGTCGGGGAGGAGGCCCTGGGTGCGCAGCAGACGGGTGGCCGCGATGCCCCACGGCAGGCGCAGGCCCGCCTGGTCGAGGAGGTCGGTGCGGGCCAGCGTCGTGGCGACGGGGCCGGTGCGGACCCCCGAGGGGGTGAGCAGGGCGGCGTCGTCGGCCCAGCGCAGGGCGAGGTCCACGTCGTGCGTGGCCATCACCACCGTGGTGCCGCCCGCGCGCAGCTTCTCCAGCGTCGTCAGCAGCCGCTCCTGGCCGTCCGGGTCGAGGCCCGCGGTCGGTTCGTCCAGGATCAGCACCCGGGGACGCATGGCGACCGCGCCCGCGATCGCCGTGCGCTTGCGCTGCCCGTACGACAGCAGATGCGTGGGCCGGTCGGCCAGCGCCGTGATGTCCAGCGCGGCCAGCGCCTCCGCCACCCGCGCCCGTACCTCCGTGTCGGACAGGCCGAGGTTCAGCGGCCCGAAGGACACGTCCTGCCCGACGGACGCGGCGAACAACTGGTCGTCGGGGTCCTGCACCACCAGCTGGACCGTGGTGCGCAGCCGGGTCAGCCCCGCGCGGTCGTACGACACCGGCTCGCCCTCGACCGTCAACCGCCCCGTGTCCGGCCGCAGTCCGCCGCTCAGCAGCCGCATCAGGGTCGTCTTACCGGTGCCGTTGCGGCCCAGCAGCGCCAGGGCGCGGCCCTCGCGCACCTCGAACTCCAGGCCGTCCAGCACGCGGGGGCCGTCCTCGTAGGCGAAGGACACTCCGTGCAGGGCGACGATCGGGGGCTGGCTCACGGCAGGACCCTTTCCAGGACGAGAGCGAGTGCGGCGACGGCCGTGAGCAGCGCGACGGCGCCGGCCGTGAAGGGGACGGAGACGCGGGCCTCGGGCACCAGGACGCGCAGCGTGCCGTCGTAGCCGCGTCCGGCGAGTCCGGACTGCAGCCGGGCCGCCCGGTCGAAGGCCCGCACGAACGCGGTGGCCCCGAGCCCGCCCAGCGAACGCCAGGTCGCCGCCCGCGTGGTGTGCCCGAGCCGCGCGGCCTGCGCCTCACGGATCCGGCGGACCGAGTCAAGGAGCAGAAAGCTCATCCGGTACGTCACCAGCGCCACGTCCACCACCGGGGCGGGCACCCCCGCCCGCACCAGCCGCGGCAACAGGTCGGACATCGGTGTGGTGAACGCGAACAGCAGCACGCCGAGCGAGGCGGCGGACGTCCGCAGCATCAGCTCCCCGGCCCGCACCGCACCGCCCTCGGCCAGGGACAGCCAGCCGCCGGGCCCGCCGACCTGGACGAGCAGTGCGGCAGCGCCGGTGGCGCAGAACCCGAGCGGCACCCGGTAGGCACGCCACAGTCTGCGCGCCGGGACGCCCGCCGGACCCAGCAGCAGCACCAGCGCGGTGACCAGCACCAGGGCCGCGCCCGGCCAGGGAGGCAGGGAGATCGCGAGCACCGTCAGCCCCAGCCCCAGCACGGCCTTGTCCACGGGGTGGCGGCGGCGCCAGCGGCTGCTGTGCGCCGCCACGTCGATGGGCAGCACGCGCGCTCAGTCCTGCCCGGCGTCGGACGCGCTGCCGGTCTGTTCGGCCGTGAGCTGTCGCCGGGCCCGCTCCTCGCCCTGCCGGCGGCCGCGCCGCACCCCGAAGTAGTAGGCGAGGACGCCCGCGCCGAGGGCGGCCTGGAGCGCGAACAGGGCCGACTCGATCTCACCGGACGGCGGTTCGTACAGCGGCGAGAACCAGGGCTCGTAGTCCGGCTCGAGCTCGGTGATCGCGGTCTCCGCCTCGGCGTCGGCGCCGGTGAACGGCTCCTCCTTGTGGTCGCCGAGCCCCAGGGCCAGCGGCAGCACCGCGAGGGCGGCGACGAGCACGAGCAGCAGCAGATTGATCCTCGTGTTGCGCTTCACCGGGCCACCGCCTCGCTCTTGGTCCCGCCCACCAGCACGCCGAGCCGGGTCAGTTCGCCTTTGCTGGACTGGGCGAGCAGCCGCATCACCAGCACCGTCAGCAGGCCCTCGCTCACCGCGAGCGGGATCTGGGTGACCGCGAAGATGGAGCCGAACTTGCCGAGCGCGCCCAGGAATCCGCTGCTCGGGTCGGGGAAGGCGAGCGCCAGCTGCACGCTGGTCACACAGTACGTCGACAGGTCCGCGAAGAACGCGCCGCAGAACACGGCGACCATCAGCGGCACGTCGTAGCGGCGCAGCAGCCGGTAGACGCCGTACCCGACCCAGGGGCCGGCGATCGCCATCGAGAAGACGTTGGCGCCGAGCGTGGTCAGACCGCCGTGCGCCAGCAGCAGCGCCTGGAACAGCAGGGTGATGGTGCCCAGCACCGCCATGACGGGCGGCCGGAACAGGATGGCCCCCAGACCGGTCCCGGTGGGGTGGGAGCAACTGCCGGTCACCGACGGGAGCTTCAGGGCGGACAGGACGAACGTGAAGGCACCGGACGCGCCGAGGAGCAGGGTGCTCTCCGGGTGCTCCTTGACCTCACGGGTGAGTGACCGGACTCCGTGGACGACGAAGGGCGCGGACGCGACGCCCCAGGCGACCGCGTGCGCCGGAGGCAGAAAACCCTCGGCTATGTGCATGGCTCAGCAGACCCTCTCCAGCACCTCGTGGATGGTGTGACATGCCTTGGCCGGTCTCCTGGCTGACGGGTACCACCGCCCGAACTCCGCCTTCCCGGGTCCGAGGACCCAGTGGCTGCCCGTGAGGGCCGGAGCCGGACTTCCCGATCACAGTGGCGAGGGCCGCACCGGTTTCCCACCGGATTTCCCGTTCACCAAGGCGTGGCGACATTAGTGCCCCCACCGAGGCGGTGACAAGCGGACGTCCAGGGGCGCACGGGCCACGACCGGGCCCCACCCGCACCACCTCCGCGCCCCCACGGGGCCGCCCCTCCGGCATCGTGATCATCATCACTGCGGCGTTCGGCCGCGGGGCGCGCGCCGGAGCGGACCGGGCCGGACTGTTCACGGCCACCAGGCCGGACGAGCGCGCGGGAGACCTGGCGCCCCTTAGTCCGCCTACGACGCCGCGCGGGTCCTGCGGCGCCGCGGCCCGGCGGTGCCGGGATCCTCCCGCTGCTCGCCCTTCGCCCACAGGGAGCGGACGTGGCCCAGGTGGCGGGAGATGCACTCCTCGGCGGCGTCGGCGTCGCCGGCGAGCATCAGGTCGAGGAGTTCGAGGTGCTCCTCGGCGGACGGGAGGAGGCGGTCGCTCTCGTCGAGCGCGGTGAGCCCGTAGAGACGGGAGCGCTTGCGCAGCTCGCCCACGGTCTCGACCAGGCGGTCGTTGCCGCCGAGGGCGAGCAGGGAGAGGTGGAACCGGCGGTCGGCCTCGAGATAGCCGATCAGGTCGTGCTCGCGGGCCGCGGCCACGATCTGCTCGGCGACCGGCCGCAGCGCCTCCAGCTCCTCGCGGGAGGCGCTGCGGGTGATGCGGCCGATCATCGGGACCTCGATGAGCATGCGGATCTCGCTGTACTGGTCGAGATCCCGTTCGTCGACCTCGGTGACCCGGAACCCCTTGTTGCGCACCGGCTCCACCAAGCCCTCGCGGGCGAGGTCGAGCATGGCCTCGCGCACCGGCGTGGCGGAGATGCCGAAGTCCTCCGCGAGGCCGGGCGCCGAGTACACCTCGCCCGGCTTGAGTTCGCCGGATATCAACGCGGCACGCAGGGCATGGGCGACCTGGTCGCGCAGCCGCTCACGGGTGGTGACGAGGTTGCGCTGCTTGAGGTGCCCCATGGTGTTCCCTTCGTGCCGCTGCGGATCACCAGAGTACAATGTCACGTTGTTTCACCGGTGCCCGTGCGGAAGTCGCCCGTCACAGCAGGAACCCCGCGGGGAACGGGTCGTCGGGGTCGAGGAAGTACTGGGCCGTCCCCGTGATCCAGGCCCGCCCGGTGATGCGCGGCACCACCGCGGGGACACCGCCGACCTCCGTCCGCTCCACCAGCCGCCCGGTGAACTCCGTACCGATGAAGGACTCGTTGACGAAGTCCTGGTGCAGCGGGAGTTCACCGCGGGCGTGCAGCTGGGCCATGCGCGCGGAGGTGCCGGTGCCGCACGGCGAACGGTCGAACCAGCCGGGGTGGATGGCCATGGCGTGCCGCGACCGCCGCGCGTCGGAACCCGGCGCGGCGAGGTAGACGTGCTTGAGCCCGGCGATCTCCGGCTGCGCCGGATGCACCGGCCGGTGCGCGGGCGAGGAGTTCACCGCCTCCATGACCGCCAGCCCCGCCGCCAGCAGCTCGTCCTTGCGGGCGCGGTCGAACGGCAGCCCCAGCGCCTCGAGTTCGACGAAGGCGTAGAAGTTGCCGCCGAAGGCCAGGTCGTAGGTCACCGAGCCGTAGCCCGGCACGTCCACCTTGCGGTCGAGGCCCACGCAGAAGGCCGGCACGTTGGTGAGGCTGACCGCCTTCGCGGCCCCGTCCTCGACCTGTACGTCCACCCGGACCAGCCCCGCCGGGGTGTCGAGGCGGACCGTGGTGACCGGCTCGGTGACCGGCACCATGCCGGTCTCCACCAGGACGGTGGCCACGCCGATGGTGCCGTGACCGCACATCGGCAGCAGGCCGGAGACCTCGATGAACAGCACCCCGTAGTCGGCGTCGGAGCGGGTCGGGGGCTGCAGGACGGCACCGCTCATGGCGGCGTGGCCGCGCGGCTCGTACATCAGGAGCGTGCGGAGGTGGTCCAGATGCTCGATGAAGTGGAGCCTGCGCTCGGCCATGGTGGCGCCGGGGATCACCCCGACGCCACCGGTGATCACACGGGTGGGCATGCCCTCGGTGTGCGAGTCGACGGCATGGAAGACATGACGAGTGCGCACGGACGTCCCTTTCGGTCGGGTGCCGATGTCAGCGGTGGCCGTCGGCCACGGCCTTCTCGGTGGCGGCGCGGATCTCGGCCTCCTGGTCGCCGGTCAGCGGCATCCGCGGCGGACGGCAGGCTCCGCCCGGTACCCCGACCACGTCCATGGACAGCTTGATCGCCTGCACGAACTCGGTCTTCGAGTCCCAGCGCAGCAGCGGGTGCAGTGACCGGTACAGCGGCAGCGCGGTGGCGAGATCACCGGCCACGGCGGCGTCGTACAGCTGGGCGCAGGACTCCGGGAAGGCGTTCGGGTACCCGGCGATCCAGCCGACGGCCCCGGCCAGGGCCAGCTCCAGCAGCACGTCGTCCGCGCCGATCAACAGATCCAGCTCGGGGGCGAGTTCGGCGATCCGGTACGCCCGGCGCACATCGCCGGAGAACTCCTTCACGGCCACGATGCCCGTCTCGGCGTGCAGCCGGGCCAGCAGTTCGGGGGTGAGGTCGACCTTGGTGTCGATGGGGTTGTTGTACGCGACGACGGGCAGCCCGGCGCGGGCCACCTCGGCGTAGTGGGCGAGCACCGACCGCTCGTCCGCCCGGTAGGCGTTGGGCGGCAGCAGCAGCACGCTGCCGCAGCCCGCCTCCGCGGCTTGCTCGGCCCAGCGCCGCGCCTCGCCGCTGCCGTAGGCGGAGACGCCGGGCATCACCCGCGCCCCGTCGCCCGCGGCCTCCACGGCCGTGCGGACCACCAGGGCCCGCTCGGCGTCGTTGAGCGTCTGGTACTCGCCGAGGGAGCCGTTGGGCACGACGCCGTCACAGCCGCTGGCGATGAGGCGCCGGACGTGCTCGGCGTAGGCGTCGTAGTCGACGGAGCGGTCCTCGCGCAGCGGCAGCGCGGTGGCGACCATGATGCCGCGCCAGGGACGGCCGGCGCTCCAGGAGGTGGTGCTCATCAGGGGGCCTTTCTGTGGTGGTCGGCAGGGAGGGGGTGGCTCGGGAGAGGTGCGTCTCGGTCGGGGTGGCGGGTGGGGGGGCTTCGGTGGAGGTGGCGGGTGGGGGGTGAGCTACAGCTTCGGTAGGGGTGGCGGGTGTGGAGGGGGACCTTCGGTAGAGGTCGCGGGTATGGAGGTGGGGCTTCGGTAGAGGTCGCAGGTGTGGAGGGGGGCTTCGGTAGGGGTCGCAGGTGTGGAGGGGGACGTCGGGAGAAGGGGCGATGCGGACGGCGTGGCCGTCCGGTCGCGTGTCACGTCTGCTCGTTATGGGCCCCCGGCTCCGCCGGCGCTTCGGCGAGCGCGGCCAGCGCGCCCAGCCGCACCGGCACCGCCAGCGGCCGCCGTTCCGGCGAGGCCGGCAGGCCCGAGCCCGCGGCGAGGCAGGCCACGGCGGTGCCGCAGATCCGGCCCTGGCACCAGCCCATGCCGGCGCGCGTGAGCAGCTTGACCGTGCGGGCGTCACCGGCTCCGTGCTCGGCGACGGCCCCGCGGACGCGGCCCGCGGTGACCTCCTCGCAGCGGCACACGTCGGTGGCGTCGTCGAGCCACGCCGTCCAGCCGGAGCGCGGCGCGTGGACGGCGGTCATCAGGTCGGCGAAGGCCCGCAGCCGGGCCCGTGCGCGCCCCAGCCGCCGCAGCCGGGCCGGGGACAGGGCCCGTCCGGTCAGCCGGGCGGCGGCCGCGGCACCGGCGATCTCGCCCTCCAGCAAGGCCAGTTGGACCCCGCCGACGCCCCCGGTCTCACCCGCGGACCACAGTCCCGGCACGGACGTCTGCTGAAGGTCGTCGACGACGAGCGCGTGGGTGCCGTCGGCGGTACGCCGGGTCGCGCAGCCGAGCGAGGCGCCCAGGTCGATGTGCGGGACCAGGCCGTGCCCGACGGCGAGCGCGTCGCAGGCGATGCGGCGGCCCGACCCCGGTACGGGCCGCCAGTCGCGGTCGAGCCGGGACACGGTGACGGCCTCCACCCGGTCCGTG
This sequence comes from Streptomyces sp. enrichment culture, assembly GCF_964272895.1. GTDB lineage: Bacteria > Actinomycetota > Actinomycetes > Streptomycetales > Streptomycetaceae > Streptomyces. The sequence goes on along the minus strand of NZ_OZ186832.1, from coordinate 508,743 downwards.
CCGTGCACCGCCGTCACCGCGCTGCGGGTGCGCAGCGGCACCCGGTGCCGCAGCAGCACCGCACCGTGGGTCACGGCCTCGGCCGCCTTCTGCGGCACGGCGGCGAGGACGCCGGGGCGACGGACGTACGCCAGATACCCCGCCGCCTCCACCACCGCCGGGACACGCGCCCCGGCCGCGGCGAGCGACGCGGCGACCGCGAGCAGCAGCGGCCCGCTGCCGGCGACGACGACCCGCCGGCCGGGCAGCACGAGCCCCGACTTCAGCATGGCCTGCGCCCCGCCCGCGCCGACGACACCGGGAAGCGTCCAGCCGGGGAAGGGGAGCTGGCGCTCGTAGGCCCCGGTGGCGAGCAGCACCGTGCGGGCCCGCACGGCCACCGGGCGCTCCTCGTCGCCGTCCGCTCCGGTGACCGCGTGCACCGTGAAGCCGTCCGGGTGGCGGGACACCGTCCAGACGTGGTGGGCGAGCAGGTGGGTGACGGTGCTGGCGGCGAGGCGGTCGCGCAGGGCGGTGTACGTCCGCCAGCCGTGGTGGAGCGCTTCGGGGCGGGCGGCGCGCAGGCCGGGGGAGGGGTGACGGTAGTACTGGCCTCCGGTCTGCTCGTTCGTGTCCAACAGGGCGACGCGCAGGCCGAGTCGGGCAGCGGTGGCCGCCCCCGCGACGCCCGCGGGTCCGGCGCCGATCACGGCGAGGTCGTACGGGTCAGACGGCGAGGTCGGCACGGCCGTCTCCTTCCTGGGTGGTGACGGCGTCGCCGGGGCGGGCCGGGACCAGACAGGCACGGCGGTTGGCCCGGCCGTTGACCGTGACCAGGCAGTCGAAGCAGTGCCCGATGCCGCAGAACGCGCCGCGGGGCCGGCCGCCGACGCGCGTGGTGCGCCAGGCGAGCACCCCGGCCGCCCACAGCACGGCGGCCACGGACTGCCCGGGCAGCGCCCCGAGGGGCCGCCCGTCGAAGGTGATCTCGAACGGGGCGTCCGGCTGCGCACCCACCAGGTCGGCGGGGCTGCGGTCACGTGCCATGGCGCGGCTCCTTTCCTGAGAAGCGCTCGGGCCTGAACGGGGTGATGTCCAGGGGCGGTTCACCGCCCGACACCAGGTCGGCGACGATCCGTCCGGTCGCCGGTGCCAGGCCGATCCCGGCGCCCTCGTGGCCGCAGGCGTGCAGCAGGCCGGGGCGGCGGGGGTCGGGGCCGATGGCCGGCAGATGGTCGGGGAGGTAGGGGCGGAACCCGGCGTAGGTGCGGATCGCGCGGACCGTGCCGAGCACCGGGAACAGCCGTACCGCCTGGGCGGCGAGGCGGTGCAGGGCCGGCACGGACAGGGTGCGGTCGAAGCCGACCCGCTCCCGGCTGGCGCCGATGAGCACCGGCCCGGCCGGGGTGCCCTCGACGACGGCCGAAGTCTGCAGCGCCGCCGAGTCGCTGCCGACGTCGGCGACATAGTCCGCGGCGTACACCTTGTGCCGCACCACGCGCGGCAGCGGCTCGGTGACCAGCACGAACCCCCGCCGCGGCAGCACCGGGAGCTCCACCCCGGCCAGCCGGGCGACCTCACCGCCCCAGGTGCCCGCCGCGTTGACGACGTACGGGGCGTGCAGGTCGCCCGCGGATGTCCGCACGCCCCGCACCTCGCCGCGCGGCCCCGTGAGGAGCGCGGTGACCTGCTCGCCGAGCCGGAGCCGCACCCGGTCCCCGGCGGCGCGCAGCAGATGGGCCGCGGCGAGGGCGGGCTGTACCTGGGCGTCCTGGGGGTAGTGGACGCCGCCCGCGAGATCGGGGGCCAGGTGCGGTTCCAGTTCGGCGAGCAGGGGAGCGGGTACGTCGTCGGCGGTGACGCCGGCGGCGCGCTGGCCGTCGGCGAAGTCCCGCAGCGCCCCGAGGGACTTCTCGTCGTCGGCGACGACCAGGCCGCCCTTCGGCTCGTACTCCACGGCCTGCGGCAGCTCGTCGGCGAGCTCCCGCCACAACCGGGAGGACAGCAGGGCCAGTTGGAGTTCCGGGCCGGGTTCCTTGTCGGAGACGAGGAGGTTTCCCTCGCCCGCGCCGGTGGTTCCGCCGGCGACAGGGCCACGGTCGATCACGGTGACGGTGAGGCCGGCGCGGGCGGCGTAGTGGGCGCAGGCCGCGCCGACCACGCCCGCTCCGACCACGATGAGGTCCGGAGAGTGTCTCGTGGGCACGTCAGTAATATTTCACATTGCACTCGCCCTGCCAAGGGATCCCCGGCATCTCCTCCATCGCGCGGCGCCCCCCTTCCCAACAACGCGTTACGGCAAGGGGGTTGTCAGTGCAATTTCACATTACTACGTTACGCATCACATGGCGCAGGCCGCTTCAGCGCGGCGTTCTCCACCGCGGCGGCGCCATCCCCATCACTCACCCCACTCCCCACAGGAGTCATCGGTGTTCCCATCGAGAACCCGGCACAACTCCCGCGCCCACGGCAGATTCCGGCGCCTCACCCTGCTCGGAGCCACCACGGCGCTCGCCGTCGGCCTCACCGGACTGCCGGGCGCGAACGCGGCGACCCCGGCCGCCCCCGCACCGGCGACGGCCGCAGCGGCGAACGGCGGCCCCGCGGACCGGTACGGGGACCGCGGCCACGCGGACCCCGGCCACGCCGACCGCGACCACGTCGACCACCTCGCCAAGGCGCCCAGGCCCGTCGCCCCCCGCCTCAAGGCACCGGGCGACCGCACGGCCGGCGGCCGCACCCCCGGACCGGCGCAGGGCGAAGCACCCCTGCGCACCCTCGCGCCCTGCACCCTCGACGGCGTCAAGGACCTGGGCCCGGAGCAGTTCGCGGACTTCCTCGCCGACCCGGCCGTCACCGCCGACGGCTGTCTGCGCTCCCTCATCTGGACCTGGGACGCCCGTCTCGCGCCCGTCATGTCCGACGCGCACGTCCAGGCGGTCTCCCGGCGTGCCACCTCGCTCGCCGCCGCCCACGACGGCCGCAACTCCAGCCATCTGCTGGAGATGTTCACCTATCTGCACGCCGTCGTGTACCACGACTTCTCACGCGACGAGATCGACGTCACCGACGCCCCCACGGCCGAGGCCATGCGACGCGCGATCCACTACTTCGGCACCGCCCCGCGCACCTTCCACGTCACCCGCACCAACGCCGAGACCCTCCGTGAGGCCCTCTACACCGGCAGCGCCCCCGGCCTGCGCCACTCCCAGCTCGACCTGATCCGCAAGGTGCTGGCCACCATGGACCAGTACCACCCCGAGACCCACGCCGACCCGTCCTGGGGCGGCGCCGCACTGGCCGCGCTCTCCGTCAACTACCTCGGCCTGTACCCGGGCAACAACGACCTCTCCTTCCGGACCGTCGTCGCCCGCAACGACGCCTACCGCGAGGCATTCCGCAAGTTCGCCTGGTACACCCACCTCAAGGGCACGCCCAACGCGTGGGTCGTGCGCGACGCGCTGTCCGAGTACGGCCGCTTCGGCGAGATCGGCTCCCTGCGCCCCCGGATCGTCGGCGACCTCGGCGCCCTCCTCGACCCGGTGACCGCCAACTGGGGCCGAGGAAGCGCTCCTTGGGCGAAGCTCGCCTCCTGGCTCAACTACTACGGGGCCTGCAAGCAGTACGCGGTCTGCAAGGAGGACATCGAGCGGGTCCTCTTCCCGTACACCAACGTCTACGACGACGGGGCGATGAAGGTCCGCACCGGCCTCGACCGCGCCACCGTCGACAAGCTCTACTACGCGAGCAAGCAGGTCAAGGCGCAGTACCACCGCGTCCTCGGCAGCGAGACCCCGCTGACCGGCGACACCAACAGCACCCTGAACATCGTGCTCTACGCCTCCCGCGCCGACTACGAGAACTACCACCCGCTGCTCACCGGCATGGACACCGACAACGGCGGCATCTACATCGAGCGCGGCGCCACCTTCTACACGTACCAGCGCCGCGTGCCGCAGGACTCCTCGCTCACCCTGGAGGAGCTGTTCCGCCACGAGTACACGCACTACCTCAACGGCCGCTGGGCCGTACCGGGTTACTTCGGCGAGGGCCCCTGGTACCAGGACGACCGCACCACCGCCATGGACGAGGGAACCGCCGAGTTCTTCGCCGGCGCCTCCCGCGACGACGGCGTCAAGGTGCGCGCCTCCCTGGTCCGCAGCATCATGCGGGACACCGCGAACGGCGGGCCGCGCATGACCGTCGACCAGCTGCTGCACGCCACCTACGCAGGCGACGGCTTCCGCTTCTACTCCTACGCCGGCACCTTCTTCTCCTTCCTCTGGCTCGAACACCCCGCCCAGCTGAAGGAGATGTACCGCCATCTGCGCGCCGACGACCCGAGCGCCTTCGACGCCTGGCGCGACCGCCTCGGCCGGGACGCGGCACTCCAGCGCGAGTACGACGCGTTCCTCGACGAGCAGACAGCCCAGGTCGACGACCTGTTCGTCCCGGACACCCGCCACGTCCCGGTCGCCGATCTGCAGGCCGCCGGTGCCGCCGAGGTGCGGTCCTCCTTCGCGGCCAGCACGTTCATGACGCCCGAGTGCGCCACGGGCGGCGGCGCGGACCGGCCGCGGTTCGTGTGCACCGGCAGCATCACCGCCAACCTCACGGACGCGGGCGACGCCGGCCGGGTCTTCACGGACATGGCGGAGACCGTCGACTACTTCATCCTCGACCGCGCTGTGGCGGGCGTGAACAACCTCGCCGACATGAACTGCTCCTTCGGTGAGGTGACCGTCTGGTCCACCGGCCGGGCCGGCACCTCCGACTACCGCTGTGAGGGCCCGCTGCGTCCCTGACGGCGAACGGCCGGCGCCGGGACGAGGGAACCGTCCCGGCGTCAGCCGACCCGGTCGTCCGGCGACACCGGGTACGCCTCCAGGTCGGGAGAGGCCAGCACGTCGGCGATCAGCTCCGGCGTGCCGCAGACATAGGTGCTGACCAGGTCGACGTCACCGGCCACGCACCAGGCGCGGTCCTGCGGCCACCACAGGTCCGGCAGCTCGGCGAAGTGCTCCAGTTCCCCCGGCGAGACGACGTCGGCCAGCGGTCCGGCGAGCAGCACCTCCTCGCGGCCCGGCGTCGGGAAGGTGGGCACGCCGTCGAAGTCCCAGGTGCCGTAGCCGGACCAGAGGCCGAACCAGCACTGCTCGGGAGTGCCGGTGTGCCGGGCGAGGAGGGGGACCAGGACCTCGGCGACGGCCGGCGGCGTCGGCCCCTCCGTCGGGTGCTCGTCCCACACGCCGGGCAGGCCGTACTCCGAGGCGTTGTGGTAGTCGCGGTCCGCCCCGATCACCTCGTGCCAGTCGGTCAGCGGCGCCACCTCCCGCCCGTACGCGGCGGCCACCGCGCCCCACCGCACCGGCCGCTCGTCGAGCTCCGCCGGGTGCAGCACCCGCGCGTACGCCGCGAACCCGGGCGCGGCCACCCCCGCCACCGTGCCGAAGGCCCCCGGTGCCTGGACCAGCCAGCCGGCGGGGCCGAGGTCGCCGGCGCACACACGCAGGCGTCCGTACCGTTCGGGCGTGGGTTCCCGGTGCACCGGGCGGTAGTCGATCATGCGTACAGTCTGCACGTTCCCGCCGACCTGACATGATCAGGGCATGGCTGACGCCGGGGCGCACCGCCACTTCACCGACCTGCACGAGGCCGTGCCGCACATCCTCGCCTTCGCGGAACAGAGTGGGGCAGCGGTCCTCTGACGCGCCGGGCGCGCGCGAAGCAGGCCGACGGGGCCAGCACCAGCCCGGTGTGCGCTCACGGAGCCCGCGGCGTCAGGTGCGTCTGCCGTACGCCACGAAATGTGCGGCGAAGAAGCGGATGGCGTCGCGGTCGCGCTCGGCGCGTCGGAACGCCTCCTCCCAGCGCTCCAGGTCGTCGGGCCCGGCCAGGCCCTCCGCGATCAGGGCGTCCCGCGCCGCCCAGGCGGGGCCGCGCATGCCGGACGGCGGGGTGACGACCTCGATGTGCCCCTCGAAGGCGGCGACCTCCAGCCCGGCGGCGACCAGCAGTTCGTCCAGCCGGCTGCCGACGCACAGGTCGTTGCCGCGGCGCCGGTGCAGCTCCCGGTAGCGCTCCTCCAGCTCCTGCAGCTCCGCCGGGGCGCCGCGCAGCCGGAAGCAGCGCACATCGATGTCGACCAGATACACCGCGCCGCCGCCCGGCCGGGCCAGCGTGGCGAGGTGGTCGACGATGGCCTGCTCCCGTCCGCCGTTGTGGGCCAGCACATGCCGCAGCATCACGAGGTCGAAACCGCCGGACGGCAGACCCGTGGCGTCGGCCGGCCCGGCGACGGTCCGCACGGCCGCGCCCGCCCCCTCGGCGAGCGCCGCGGCCGCCGCGAGCGCCCGCTCGTCCCGGTCCACGGCCCACACGGCACCGTCCGGACCCGCGAGCTCGGCCAGCCGCACCGAGACCGCGCCCGGACCGCACCCCACATCGGCGATCCGCGCGCCGGGGACCGCCCCGGCGGCCCGCCACAGCTCACGCTCCCGGCGCTCGGCCGCCTCGGCCATCAGCCGGTAGCGGGCGATCTCCGGTTCGCTCAAGGACAGCGCATAGTCGGCCACGTCACCTATCGTGCACCCCGGACCCGCCCGTGTCGTGCCCGCGCACGACGCCCCGCCCACCGAGAGGAACCCGTATGACCCTGCGCTGTGCCGTACTGGACGACTACCAGGACGCAGCCCTGCGGCTGGCGGACTGGAGCCCTCTGGACGGACGGGTCGAGGTACGCGTCCTGCGCGAGCACATCGCCGACCGTGACGCGCTCGTCGCCGCGCTGGAGGACTGCGAGATCGTCGTGGCGATGCGCGAACGCACCCCGTTCGACGCGGAGTTGCTCGCCCGGCTGCCCCGGCTGCGCCTGCTGGTGACCACCGGCATGCGCAACGCCTCCATCGACCTGGCCGCCGCGGCCGGGGCGGGCGTGACCGTCTGCGGCACCTCCAGCAGCGCCACCCCGCCCGTCGAGCTGACCTGGGCCCTGCTGCTCGGGCTCGCCCGCCGGGTCACCCCCGAGAACAACGCGCTGCGCGCGGGCGGCCCCTGGCAGTCCACCGTCGGCCAGGACCTGCACGGCAGGACCCTGGGTCTGCTGGGACTCGGCCGCATCGGCAGCCGTGTGGCCCGCGTCGCACGGGCCTTCGACATGAACGTGCTGGCCTGGAGCCAGAACCTGACCGCGCAGCGCGCCGCCGAGGCGGGCGCCGAACTGGCCGCCGACAAGGAGGAGCTGCTGCGCCGCAGCGACTTCGTGTCCGTCCATCTGGTCCTGTCCGACCGCACTCGGGCACTGCTCGGCGAGACGGAACTGAAGGCCATGCGGCCGCACGCCCACCTGATCAACACCTCCCGCGCCGCCATCGTGGACCGCGACGCCCTGCTGCGCGCCCTGCGCGAGGGCTGGATCGCCGGCGCCGGACTCGACGTCTTCGACACCGAGCCGCTCCCCGCCGACGACCCCCTGCGCACCCTGCCCAACGTCCTGGCCACCCCGCACCTCGGCTATGTCACCGAAGGCAACTACCGCACCTTCTACACCCACGCCGTGGAGGACATCGCCGCGTTCCTCGACGGCAGCCCGGTGCGGGTCCTGACCGCGTAGCTCAGGCGTCGGGCGCCGCGTACACCCGGCGGCCCGCCACCAACGTCTCCAGCACGCGCGTCGCGGCGATCTCCTCGGCCGGGCCCGCGAAGGGGTCGCGGTCCAGGACGACCAGATCGGCGGCCTTGCCGACGCTGATGCTGCCGCTGATGTGGTCGAGGTGGTTCACATACGCGCTGCCGGCCGTGTACGCGGCGATCGCCGTGCCCAGGTCCAGCCGCTGCTCGGGCAGGAAGACGGGGGTGCCCTCCGGGGCCGCCGGCTCGACGCGGTTGACGGCGACATGGAGGGCCTGGAGCGGGTCCGGGCTGCTGACCGGCCAGTCGCTGCCCGCGGCCAGGGTGGCGCCGGCCCGCAGCAGACCGCCGAACGGGTACTGCCAGGCGCCGCGTTCCGGGCCGAGGAAGGGCAGGGTGAGTTCGTCCATCTGCGGCTCGTGGACGGCCCACAGCATCTGGAGGTTGGCGGTCGCGCCGAGTGCGCGGAAGCGCGGCAGGTCCTGCGGGTGGACGACCTGGAGGTGGGCGAGATGGTGCCGGGTGTCCCGCCGGCCGTTGGCGGCGCGGGCCGCCTCCACCGCGTCCAGGGCCTCGCGCACCGCCCGGTCGCCGAGCGCGTGGAAGTGCACCTGGAAGTCCAGCGCGTCCAGGGCGGTGACACAGGACTTGAGCGCGTCCGGCGGCACGAAGCTGATGCCGCTGTTGTCCGAGGCGCAGCCGCAGCCGGTCAGATACGGGGCGGTCATCGCGGCCGTCTGGTTCTCCGCGATGCCGTCCTGCATGATCTTGACGGTGCCCGCGCGGAAGCCTCCCCGGCTCAACCTCTCCCGCTTCTCGGCCAGTTCGGGGATCTGCTCGGCGCCCCGCTCCCGGTCCCACCACAGCGCGCCGACCACCCGGGCGGTCAGCAGCCCCTGGTCCACGGCCGCGTGATAGGCGGGCGTCGGATCGGTCATGTTGGCGTACGCCCCCACGATCGCGTCCTGCCAGGCGGTCACGCCGTACGAGTGGAGGACGGCCTGCGCGCGCAGCAGACCGGCCAGCTGCTCCTGCGGCGTCGGGTCCGGCACCAGCCGCCCGACGAGATCGACCGCGCCCTCCTGGAGCATCCCGGTCGGCCGCCCCTCGGCGTCCCGCTCGATGCGCCCGTCGGCGGGGTCCGGGGTGCGGGCGTCGATGCCGGCCCGTTCCAGCGCCCGGCTGTTGACCCAGGCGCCGTGGTGGTCGCGGTTGGGCAGGAACACCGGCCGGTCGGGGACGATCGCGTCCAGTGCGGCGGCCGTGGGCGTGCCTCCGGGGAACGCCTCCAGGGACCAGCCGCCGCCGGTGATCCATTCCACGTCCGGGCGGGCGGCGGCGTACTCGCCGATCCTGCGCAGGTACTCCGCCGCGTCGCCGGTGTCGCCGAGGTGGCACAGGCCCAGCTCCAGGCCCGCGCCCTGCGGATGGACGTGCGCGTCCTGGAACCCGGGCAGCAGCAGCTTGCCGGCGAGGTCCACGACGTCGGTGCCCGGACCGATCAGCTCGCGGACCTCGTCGTGGCCGACGGCGACGATCCGCCCGTCGCGCACGGCGACCGAGGTCGCGCGGCTGCGGGCCGGGTCGACGGTGTGGACCGGGCCGCCGGTGAGCACGAGGTCGGCGGGGCCTTGAACCTGTGTCATATCTGGTGCTCCAGTGGGTGGTTCAGACCGCGGTGCGGTCGATCGGGAGGGTGCGGGCGTAGGAGACGGCGGGCACGGCGACGGCGGGCAGCGCCTCGCGCGGACCCCGGCGCACAGCGGCCCGGAAGCGCACTGCGCAGGCGAGCGCGGTGCGGCCGCAGTACAGGGCGACTATCGGCCCGAACACGGGGAACTGCCCGTGATGGCTCACAGTTCCTTCGAGGACGCGGTGGACCTGCTCCTGGAGGCGCCGGCCGCGCGTGCCGGCGGCCGTCGGAGCTGACGGTCCCCGGCCGGTGGGGCGGCCCCGGTGGTCAAGGGCGTTGCCGCCGGGACGACGGCCGGTACGAGGTCACGGCCCGCCGTCGGCCGGGGGTACCGCGGGGCGGGTCCACAGGGTGAGGTCGCTGCTGGTGGCGACGGCGAGCGTGCGGCCGGAGGGGGAGAAGCCGGCGGCCCGCAGTTCGCAGGAGCTGGCGTCGTGGATGTGCCACCAGCGCTCCCCGTGCGGCCCGTCGTGCGGCATGCCGCTGCCCCGCGAGAGCAGCACCCGGTGGTGCGGCCACTCGGGGCTGACCACCTCCACGCCCCAGCCGTCGTCCGTGCCGGTGTGCAGACCCCCGCCGAACCACCCGGCCATCCGCACGCGTGTCCCCGCGAGCGGTCCGATACCTTCGCAGGACAGGTCCGGCGCGGACTCGGGCATCGCGTCCTCGGCGTCACGGTCACGGGCCAGCTTCTCGCCGGTCGTCGCGTCGAACACCCCGAGCCCGCTCCCGGAGAACACCAGCACCAGGTCCCGGCCGTCGTCCGGCGCGGCGCCGAAGCCGATGCCCTGGAGCCCGCCGACCGGCGTACGCCGGTCCAGGACCCGGCGCCAGGGAGCCGGTGCGGGGATCTCCGGGACGGCGAGAAACCGCTCCCGCAGCCGTTGCTGGTACGCCGAGAGCATCCTGTGCCAGACCTCCTGCCCGTGACACGGGTGTGCCCCCGTCACATCGATGTTCCTGCTTCCGCCGGCCGACCAGGCTACCGATCATGGTGACGTAACCGATCGTGCCCCCAAGGGAGATGAAATGTCCGTCCGCGCCCTGGTCGTCGACCCGTCCGCCCCCGCCGCCGTCCGCCTCGGCGAGGTGCCCGAGCCCGTGGCCGGCCCCGGCCAGGTGCTGGTGGACGTCTCCCACGCCTCGCTGAACTACGGGGACCTCAACGACGCCCGCTCCGGCCGGGTTCCCGAGGGCGCGGTGCTCGGCTCGGACGCCGCCGGGGTGGTGGTGCGGGCCGCCGCCGACGGCAGCGGGCCCGCGGTCGGTGCGCGGGTGGTCGCCCTGACCACGGGCGCGTTCGCCGAGCGCGTCGCGATAGGGGTCGACCAACTCGCCGAGGTGCCGAAGGACTTGGATCTGGCGAAGGCCGTCGGCCTGCCCGTGGCCGGCGTCGCGGCGCTGCGGTCGCTGCGCGCGGCCGGACTCGGACCGGACAAGCGCGTGCTGATCACCGGCGCGTCCGGTGGAGTGGGCCGGTTCGCCGTGCAGCTGGCGGCCCGGGCCGGGGCCCATGTCATCGCGTCCGTGGGATCCGCGGCCCGCGGCGAGGGACTGCGCGAGGCGGGCGCCGACGAGGTGCTCGTCGGCCTCGACGGGCTCACCGAGCCGGTCGACGTGGTCGTCGACAGCGTGGGCGGCCCGCAGATGGTCGCCGCGTGGAACCTGCTCGCCCCCGGCGGCAGCCTCCAGAGCGTCGGCTGGACCTCGGGCGAGCCCGCCGTCCTGCCGCCCTATGCCACCGTCGGCCCCGCCAAGTCCCTCACCTCCTTCGTCATCGACAGCCCCGCCGGCGCCGACCTCGCCACCCTCGCCGAACTCGCCGCCGAAGGCGCCCTCACCGTCGGCATCGGCTGGCAGGGCTCCTGGGAACGCTTCGCCGAGGCGGCCGAGGCCCTCAAGGGCCGCCGGGTGTCCGGCAAGGCGGTGCTGGAGGTGTCCCGAGGCTGAGGCTGAGACCGACGGCTGCGCGGGAGCGCCGGCAGGGCGCTGTCCCGGCGCACGGGACCAGCGCGCCGGACCAGCGCACGGACCGGCGGCCGACGGGACGTCCGTGCCGTCGGGTGAGGCCTGCCCGGAGCGCCGCCTCCCGTTCGAAGCGGGCGTCGGGGTCGGCGAGGGCGTCCCCGAAGAGGCGGTGCACCCGGTGCAGGCGCTGGCGTGCGGTCCGGGGACGGAGGGCGGTGCGTTCGGCCTACCGGCGGCACCAGCCTCGCGCAGACTGCGCGCCCAGCGCAGCGAGTCGGCCGACTGCTCCGGCGGTACGGCGGGGCAGTCGGCCGCGCCGGTCTCGCGCGGCAGCTGCCGCAACCGCGGGTCGGCGCCCGGAAGGGCGCGTAACGGAGCTCGGCGCCCCGGAGTCCTGTCCGGGCGCCGAACTCCCGCCGGACTACTGGCGCTTGCCGGTGCCCGGCGGCGAAAGGGCCATCTCTCAGGCGTCGTTCTTCGGAGCCGCCTGCTGGACCACCTCGAACGACCACAGCGTCGAGCCGCTGGCCGCGGGCTTGGGACGCTCGCCGCCCTCGGCGCCGCCGCCCTGGTGCGCGGCCTTCATGGGGCCCTCCATCCACGCCTGGAAGGACGCCTCGTCCCGCCAGCGCGTGTAGACGAGGTACTGGTCGGTGCCCTCGACCGGCCGCAGCAGCTCGAACCACTCGAAGCCGTCGGAGCTCTCCACGGCGTGGGCACGGGAGGCGAAGCGCTTCTCCAGCGTCTCGCGCTGCTCGGCGGGCACGGTCAGTACGTTGATCTTGACTACGCTCATGCCCTCATCCTGCCGTACCGCCCCCCGCCCGTGCCGGGCGCCCCGCAGGACACCCGGCCGGGTGGTGTCAGGGCGTGACGCGCAGCAGAAGGTCGGGTGAGCCGGTGCCCGGGTCGCCGACCACACCTGAGGTGGCGGCGGAGGTCAGGGCGCCGGCCACCTGCGCGGGCGAGTCCGCCGGGTGCCCGGCGAGGTACACCGCGGCCGCACCGGTGACGTGCGGGGTGGCCATGGAGGTGCCGGACAGGGTGTTGACGGCCCGGTCGTTCGTCCGCCAGGCCGAGGTGATGGACGTGCCGGGCGCGAACAGGTCCAGCGCGGAGCCGTGGTTGGAGGAGCTCGAGCGCGCGTCCGTGCTGGTCGTCGCCCCGACGGTGAGGGCCTCCGCGACTCGGGCCGGCGAGAAGCCGGCGGCGCTGGAGTCGGAGTTGCCCGCGGCCACGGCGTAGGTGACGCCGGACGCGATCGAGTTGCGTACGGCGGTGTCGAGCGCCGTGTTGGCGCCACCGCCGAGGCTCATGTTGGCCACGGCCGGCTTCACGGCGTTGGCGGTCACCCAGTCGACGCCGGCGACGACCTGGGCGGTGGTGCCGGAACCGGAGTCGTTCAGCACTCGCACGGCCACGATCCGGGCCCGCTTGGCGACACCGTGGGCGGTGCCGGCGACCGTGCCCGCCACATGGGTGCCGTGACCGTTGCCGTCCTGGGCGACCGCGTCCCCGTCGACCGCGTCGTAGCCGTTGACGGCACGGCCGCCGAAGTCGGTGTGACTGATGCGGACACCGGTGTCGATGATGTACGCGGTGACGCCGGAGCCGGCCGAGTCCGGGTAGGTGTAGCGGTTGTCCAGCGGGAGGGCGGCCTGGTCGATGCGGTCCAGGCCCCAGGACGGCGGGTCGGTCTGGGTGGCGGCGAGGCGCACGGTGGTGTCCTGCACCACCTGCGCGACGGCCGGGTCGGCGGCCAGTCTGCGCGCCTCGCGCTCGCTCAGACGGGCGGCGAAGCCGTTGAGCGCGGCGCGATAGGTGTGCGTGATCTCGCCGCCGTACCGGGCGAGGAGACCGCGGCCGGCCGCCGAGGCGGCCCGCAGACCGGAGTCCGCCCTCAGGACGACGATGTAGCTGTCCTTCACCGCGTTGCCGGCGCCCGCGCCGATGATGCGGCCTTCGGCCGGTGCGGCCTGCGCGGGGGCGCCCGTGTGCAGACCGAGGGCGGCGGTGGCCACCGCCGCCCCGAGCGCCGTGGCGATCCGCCGGCGCCTTCCGTGCGTCACTGCCATCGCGGGAGTCCTCCTGCCGTCGGTGGTGCGCTGCCGGACGGCCGAAATGGTCCGCTCTTGACGCGTCCACCACAAGAGGGTGGGGCCGCGCGCACCCCCGGCAACAGCGCGTTCCGGACGCGCGGCCCTACTTCTGCCCGGCCGCGTATCCCGGCAGCGAGGGCCAGCGCACGGTGACCACCACCGAATCCTCCGGCGCACACCAGGAGTGGTCCACACCGGGCCCCCACACCACATAGTCGCCCTGCTCGGCCAACTCCACCGTCCGATGCGGGAACTGAACACGGAAGCGCCCGCTGACCAGGATCAGCACGGCGGTGCGCCGCTCACCGCGCACCCACTCCGGCCGCGCGTCCCCCGCGGGGTGCACCCCCCACTTGATCTCCACGGCGTCGCTGTGACGCGGGTCCGAGGCATCCTTGAAGTGGCCCAGCAACCAACCGCGATCGACCGCCGCATCGACACTCGCCCGCCCGGTGTACACGTTGTCGTCCATGCCCTCGGACGCTAACACCCGCCCGGAGCAGCGGCGTTGCGGACGGCCGGTCCGGGTGCGGTCGCGGCGGGTCCCCGTCCGTGGAGGCAGCCGGTCACGCCACCGCGCTCAGCGTGTCCGCGAGCCGGCGGCGGGAGGCGCGGGTGGCGGGGAGGGCGGCGAGGGCGGCCGCGCCGAGGACCGCGCCCGCGCCGAGGAGGGCCAGGAGGGCGGGGGAGGGGCTGCGGGCGATGCCCGCGCCGATTCCGCTGGAGCTGCCCTGGGTGTCGATCAGCCAGTGGGCGAGCGGGAGGCCGAGGGCTGTGGCCAGCAGGACGGCCGTCAGGGCCGTGCAGGCCGTCGAGACGACCGTGACCGCCGTGATCTGGCGGGGCGACAGGCCGACGGCCTTCAGCGCGAGCAGATCCCGCTCGGACTCGCGGACGGTGCCGCCGATCGCCGTCAGCAGCTCCACCAGGCCGATCAGGGCGAGGACGAGGATCAGGCCGAGGACCACTCCGCGCAGCGGCGACAGCCCGTCGGCCGGGTTGGTCACCGTGTGCACGTCCAGGTGCCCCCGCCCGGCCTCGGCCAGCCGGCTCGCGACCTCGTGCGGATCCGCGCCGGGGGTGAGGCGGACCTGGTACAGGGTGGCCCGCAGACCGGGGTCGTTCTCCCGCAGGGTGTCGAGCGAGGTGGAGATGACCCGCCCGGCGTTGTCCGGCTCCAGGCTGCGGCCGACGATGTGCAGGATCTGCGGCTGGTCGCCGACGGTCACCCGCACCCAGTCGCCGACCCGTACGTCCAGCAGGTCCAGCAGCCCCTGCCCGGCCACCGCCTCGTCGGGCCCCCGCGCCGCGCGGCCCTCCGCCAGGGCGTACGGGTAGGGGTCCTGGCGGGTGCCGAGTCCGCGCAGCGCGATGGTCTGCGTCTGACCGGGGACCAGCGCGGCCACCTCCACACCCGGATGCGCGGCGGCCACCTGCGGATCGCGGTCGAGCAGCGCCCGTGTCCCGCGGTCGTCCAGGGAGCCGTCGGGGTGCACGGTCAGCGCGGCGGGCAGTCCGATCTGCTCGGGCCTGCTCTGGAAGCGGTCGATGGTGGTCCACGCGCTCATCGCCACCACGATCAGCAGCAGCGGCAGTGCGAGGCGGCCCATCGCCCCGAGCGAGCGCGGATGCCGGGAGAACGCCCGGTGCCAGCCGAGCACCAGCGCGGGCGACAGGTGGAGAACGGCGGTCCGAGACGGCCTGGATGCCTCCGATGACGCGGCGGTCCTGGACGGCCTGGATTCCTCCGGCGCCCCGGTGGTCCTGGACGGCCTGGATTCCTCTGGCGCCCCGGCGGTCCGGGACGCTCCGGATTCCTCCGGCGCCCCGGCGGTCCGGGGCGTCCCGGAAACCCCCGTCGCCCCGGCGGTCCGGGGCGTCCCGGAAACCCGCGGTGACGCGGCGGCTCGTGACGTCCCGGAATCCCCCGGCGACGAGGCGGCCCCAGACGCTCCGGATCCCCCCGCCGCCCCGGCCGCCCACGACCCTCCAGCCGCACCGGACGACTCCCTGACGCGGGACAGACCAGGTATACGAGACAGCCCCGGCATCCGAAGCAGCCCGGACGGCAGCGGCACCGGTACCCGCACCCCCAGCGCCCACCGCGCCACCCCCGACAGCCGTCCGCCCCGCGGCGCCGCCGTCCGGGGGACGGGGACCGGCGGCACCCGTCCCGCGCGCCACGCGGCCAGCCCCGTCGTCGCGCCGATGAACAGCACCGCCCCCACCGGCACCGCGAACAGCGTCACCGCGTGCCCCGGCAGCCCCTGCCACACCCCGACCGCGTCCCCGAGCCGGCCCGGAATGCGGTCGCCGAGCGCCTCGGTGAGCGCGGCCGCGGCGACGGCGCCCAGCAGCGCGTAGGCCAGATGCTGGAGCAGGAACAGCCGTACCACCTGGCCGGGCGTGAAGCCGATCGCCTTGAGCACGGAGATGTCCCGCAGATGCCCGCGGATGCGGGTGCCGATCGCACCGTGCACCGCGAACCCGGCGGCCAGCAGCGCCCCCAGGCCGAAGAGCCCCAGCACCTGGCCGAGCAGCCGGTCGCCGCCCTGCGCCTCCGCCCGCGCCTGCTGCCAGGTGTGCACCTCGCCGATGGCCCCGGCGCCCAGGACGGTCACCGCCCGCTGGACGGCGTACCCCGTGTCGTCGGGATCGGTCAGCCGCAGCCCGATCACCTGCCCGTCGGGGTCGGGCAGCGCGGCGGGCAGGGCCCAGACCAGGCCGCGCCGCTCGCCCGCGCGGTAGGGCGGCTCGGCACTGTCGGCGACGCCGACCACGGTGAAGCGGCGGGTGTCGCCGGGCACGGTGAGCGTGTCGCCGGGTTCGGCGAGCAGGGAGCGGGCGAGCCGCGTCTCCAGTACCACCCCCGCCGGCGCCGAGGGGTCCAGCCAGCGCCCTGCGGTCAGCACCGGACGGCCCACCTCGGGCCGTGCCGCCGTGCCGCGCAGCTCCACCGAGGCACGGGCGCCGCGCGTGGCGACGGTCGCCGAGGCCGCCGGATAGGGCCCGGCCACGGAGTCGACGCCGTCGAGCCCGGACAGCTTGCCCGTATCCGCGCCGGGCGCGGTGTGCAGCCAGACGTGCGCGCCGTTGGCCTGTGTGAACACCCGCTGCCAGGGGTTGGTGGCATAGCCGAACAGGGCGGAGGCCAGCAGCAGGGAGACGACGACGCCCGCGGTGGCCAGCACCAGGAACAGCGCCTCGCCGCGGTGTGCGCGCAGATCCGAGTGCGCCCAGCGCAGAGTGGCTCGCACGGCCGTCAGCCTCTCTTCCCGGACCGCCGGGACCCGCCGTCGTAGCCCCGCATGTCAGTCCTTGAGCTCCAGCACTCCGGATATCCCGCCGCGGCGGGCGGGCGTGGCGTCCAGTTCCGCGTCGTCGGCGATCCGCCCGTCGAAGAAGCTGATGACCCGGTCCGCGGCGCTCGCCAGCCGGGCGTCATGGGTGACCAGCAGGATCGTCTGGCCGCGCCGGTGGAAGCGGGACAGCAGCCGCATCACCTCGCGGGTGCCCTTGCTGTCCAGGCTGCCCGCGGGCTCGTCGGCGAGCAGCAGCGGGGGATGGTTGACCAGCGCGCGGGCCAGCGCCACGCGCTGCTGCTCGCCGCCGGACAGCTCACCCGGCATGC
Organism: Streptomyces sp. enrichment culture; assembly: GCF_964272895.1. Classification (GTDB taxonomy): domain Bacteria; phylum Actinomycetota; class Actinomycetes; order Streptomycetales; family Streptomycetaceae; genus Streptomyces. The sequence continues at coordinate 491,744 of NZ_OZ186832.1, read as the reverse complement.
TGCGCTCCTTGCCCGCGAGCCCCAGCTCGGCCAGCAGCTCCTCCCGCTCGGCGCGCGCCCGCTTCGGCGCGACCCCGGCGAGCAGCGCGGGCAGCTCGACGTTGTCGGCGACGGACAGGTTCGAGACCAGGTTGAAGAACTGGAAGACGATCCCGATCCGCCGACGCCGCTCCACCGCCCAGCGGGCCTCGCTCCAGGCGTCCGCGCACTCGCCGTCGAGCCACACGCTCCCGGCGTCGGGCCGCTGCAGCCCGCCCAGCAGATGCAGCAGGGTCGACTTCCCGGCGCCGGACGGCCCGGTGATCGCCACGAACTCGCCCGGCCGTACGGCGAGGTCCACCCCGCGCACGGCATGGGCGGGCGCGCCCTCGCCGTGGTGGGTCTTGACCAGCCCGTCGGCGCGCAGCAAGGGAGCCGGGTCCTCGGCGCGCGGCCCGGATGCGGGCTCCTCGGTGTGCGCCACCGATCCCCGGCCCTCGGCCCCCGGCACGGGAGCGGCACTGCGCTCGCTCACTCCGGCTCCTCCAGCTCTTCCAGCTCTTCCTGGCACCGCTCCAGCCAGTCGAGGTCGGCCTGCAGGTGCAGCATCGCGCCCTCGATGAGCAGATGGGCGATGCGGTTGTCGCGGTCTTCGGCGGCGGCCAGCTTGGACAGCTGCCGCATGGTGTTCAGATACTGGCGCCGCTGCTTGTTGATCAGGGCGATCTGGTCGGCGAGGCCGGTCTGCGGGGCGAGGGCCAGTTTCATGAAGAACTCGTCCCGGACCCGCGGTTCGTCCTCGGGCTCCGCGAACCAGGCGCGCAGCGCCTCACGCCCGGCCTCGGTGAGGTGGTAGACCTTCTTGTTGGGCCGGCTGGACTGCTCGACGTCCTCGCCCTCGATCAGTCCCTGTTTCTCAAGGCGGCCGAGGGTGACGTAGATCTGGCCGACGTTGGGCTGAGGGTACGCGGACCCCAGCAGTTGCTCAAGGTCCTGCTTCAGCTCGTAGCCATGGGCCGGGCCGCGGGCGAGGAGTGCCAGGAGGGGCAGGCGCACGCGTGCTGTCCTCCTGTCCTGGTGATGTGTGCCAGGCCCTAGTATCGCCCATGCCTAACAGGTATACATGGCCTTTGAGCCCGGGCAAGGGTGCCAGGTGCCGGTGTACAGGGAGGAACCTATGCGGTGGACGCGTGCCGCGGGTAGGGGCCTCCTCGTTCTTCTGATCGTTCTCACGGGATACGTCACCTCCGGCGTCCAGGAGCGGCAGACGGGCGCAGACGGACGCGGCCCCCTCACCCTGGCCACCGCCGGTGACCTGACCGGCTACCTGGGCCCTCTGCTGGAGGGCTGGAACCGCACCCATCCCGGCGAGCGGGTCACCCTCGTCGAGCTGCCCGACTCCGCCGACGAGACCTACGCGCAGATGGTCACCGACCTGCGCGGCGGCCGGGGCCGCTTCGACGTGCTGAACATCGACGTCAACTGGACGTCCGAGTTCGCCGCGGCCGGGTGGATCCGCCCCCTGGAGCGCGAGCGCTTCCCGCTCGGCACGTTCCTGCCGCCGGTCGTCGACACCGCGACCTACGACGGCAGGCTGTACGCCGTCCCGTACGTCACCAACGCCGGTCTGCTGCTGTACCGCAAGGACGTCCTCGACAAGGAGGGCCTGCCGCCGCCGCGCACCTGGGCGGAGCTGGAGCGGTACGCGAAGACCGTCGCCCCGAAGTACGGGCTCGACGGGTACGCCGGTCAGTTCCTGCCCTACGAGGGCCTGACCGTGAACGCGGCCGAGGCGGTCTACTCGGCGGGCGGCACGATCCTCGGCGACGAGGGCGCGCGGGTCACCGTGGACTCGGCGGCCGCCCGCGAGGGCCTCGGGTTCCTGGTGCGCGGGGTGCGCGAGGGCTGGATCCCGCGGGAGGCGCTGGCGTACAAGGAGGAGGAGTCCAAACGGGCCTTCCAGGACGGCCGGCTGCTCTTCCTGCGGAACTGGCCCTACGCCTATGTCGCCGCCTCGGCCGAGGGCTCGAAGGTCGCCGGGCGGGTCGGCGCGGTGCCGCTGCCGGGACCGCAGGGGCCGGGCACGAGTGTGCTCGGCGGCTCGAACCTCGCCGTCAGCGCCCAGGCACGCCACCCCGACTCGGCCGCGCGGCTGATCGCCTACCTCACCGGTGAGCGCGTCCAGCGCCAGGTGCTGACCGAGGGCGCGCTGCCCCCGGTGCGCGCGGACCTGTACGAGGACCCCGCGCTGATCAGGGAGTTTCCCTATCTGCCGACCCTGCGCACCAGTGTGCTCGCGGCCGCGCCGCGGCCCAAGAGCCCGCGCTACGACCAGGTCAGCCTGGCCGTGCAGGCGGTCGTGCACGACGCGATGACCGGGCGGCAGACGCCCGAGGCCGCGGTGCGCCGGCTGGCGCGCGAGCTCGACGCCGTCGCCCACTGACACCTTCCCCTAGTTACCTGTTAGGTAACGCCCAGGTCTCACCTGTCGCCATCCCGCCCCGATTTGTCAGCATTTGTCGAGCCAACTCCCCAGTAGCTTCCGTCAAGTTCATTGACACCTTCCTGAAACGGATACCTAACATGCATACATGTTGAGTAAGTACCGCTGGTGGCGTGACGCGGTGATCTACCAGGTCTACGTCCGCAGCTTTCTGGACAGCACCGGAGACGGCGTCGGCGATCTCGCCGGGGTCCGGGCAGGGCTGCCGTACCTGAAGAAACTGGGCGTCGACGGGATCTGGCTGAGCCCCTTCTATCCCTCGCCGCAGCACGACCACGGCTACGACGTGGCCGACTACTGCGACGTCGACCCGCTCTTCGGCGACCTCGCCGAGTTCGACCGGCTCGTCCACGCCGCCCGCAGCCTCGGCATCAAGGTGCTGCTGGACATCGTCCCCAACCACTGCTCCCACGAGCACCCGTGGTTCCGCGAGGCCCTCGCCGCGGCGCCGGGCAGCCCGCAGCGCGCCCGCTTCCACTTCGCCGACGGCCGCGGCCCTGGCGGCGCCGAGCCGCCCAACAACTGGCACGCCATGTTCGGCGGCCCGGCCTGGACCCGGGTCGAGGACGGCCAGTGGTACCTGCACATGTTCACGCCCGAGCAGCCCGACTGGAACTGGCGCAACCCCGAGATCCACGCCGAGTTCGACCGCATCCTGCGCTTCTGGCTCGACCGGGGCGTCGACGGCTTCCGCATCGACGTGGCCGCCGGCCTCTACAAGCACCCCGACCTGCCGGACTCCGACGACCCCGAGGCCGACGCCCGCACCCGCGACTCGGTCAACCCGCTCGCCTGGAACCAGCCCGAGGTCCACGAGGTGTGGCGGCACTGGCGGTCCCTGTGCGAGGAGTACCGCGAGCGCGACGGCCGCGAACGCCTCCTCGTCGGCGAGGTGTCCGTCCCCACCGCCCGCGAACACGCCCAGTACGTCCGCCCCGACGAGCTGCACCAGGCGTTCTTCTTCGACCTGCTGAGCGCCCCCTGGGACCCGGACGCCTTCCGCAAGGTCATCTCCGAGGCCATGCAGGACATCGCCGGCACCGGCTCCACGGTCACCTGGGTCCTCAACAACCACGACCAGGTCCGCACCGTCACCCGCTACGGCGAACCCGCCACCGAGGGCAGCGGCCTCGGCGCCGCCCGCGCCCGCGCCGCGGCGCTGCTGATGCTGGCGCTGCCCGGAGCCGCGTACATCTACCAGGGCGAGGAACTGGGCCTGCCCGAGGTCGTCGACCTGCCCGACGACGTCCTCACCGACCCGATCTTCCGCCGCACCGGCGACCGCGCCCGCATCCGCGACGGCTGCCGGGTGCCGCTGCCCTGGTCGGGACAGGCGTCCCCGTTCGGCTTCACCTCCGGCGCCGAGAGCGCCAAGCCCTGGCTTCCCCAGCCGGAGTACTTCGCCGAGTACGCCACCGACCGCGCCCTCGCCGACACCCGCTCCTTCTGGCACCTGTACCGCGACGGCCTCCAACTGCGCGCCGCGCTGCCCCAGTTGGGCGAGGGAACGCTGCGCTGGCTGGACACCCCGCCCGGTGTGCTCGCCTTCGCCCGCGACGACCTGGTCTGCGCGGTCAACTTCGGCACCGCCTCCGTCAGCGCGCCGGTCTCCGGCACCCCGCTGCTCGCCAGTGGCCCCTGCCCGCCCGGGATGCTCCCCGGCTCGACGGCGGCCTGGTGGATCGACGACTCCTTCACCACCGACTGAAAGGGACATCAACGATGATGCGACGACGTACCACCCTGCTCGGCTGCACCGCCCTCGTGCTCGCCCTCGGCGCCACCGCCTGCGGCGGCGGCGACGTCTCGGCCGGCGGCGGTGACAAGGCGCTCAGCGGCCAGACCCTCACCGTCGCCGGCGTGTGGACCGGCAGCGAGCAGCAGAACTTCCAGAAGGTGCTGGACGCCTTCGCCGAGAAGACCGGCGCCAAGACGCAGTTCGTCTCCACCGGCGACAACGTCTCCACCGTCGTCGGCAGCAAGATCGAGGGCGGCAACGCCCCCGACGTGGTGATGGTCCCCCAGGTCGGTGTCCTGAAGCAGTTCGCGCAGAACGGCTGGCTCAAGCCGCTGTCGCCGGCCGCCGAGAAGACCGTGGACGCCAACTTCGCGCCCGTGTGGAAGGACTACGGCAGCGTCGACGGCAAGCTCTACGGCCTCTACTTCAAGGCCGCCCACAAGTCGACGGTCTGGTACAGCCCCGACGCCCTCGCCCAGGCCGGCGTCGGCCGGCCCTCCACCTGGAAGGAGATGCTCCAGGCCGGCCGGACTCTCGCCGACTCCGGGCTCGCCGCGTTCTCCGTCGCGGGCCAGGACGGCTGGACCCTCACCGACTGGTTCGAGAACGTCTACCTCTCGCAGGCCGGTCCGGAGAAGTACGACGCCCTGGCCGCCCACGAACTCAAGTGGACGGACCCGTCGGTGGTGAAGGCGCTCACCACGCTCGGCGAGCTGTTCAAGGACGAGCAGCTGATCGAAGGCGGCCGCAAGGGCGCCCTGAACACCGACTTCCCCGGCTCGGTGGAGAAGGTGTTCGGACCCGAGCCCGAGGCCGCCATGGTGTACGAGGGCGACTTCGTCGGCGGCGTCGCCCAGGACCAGTTCGGCCGGACCATCGGCGAGGACGCCCAGTTCTATCCGTTTCCCGCGGTCGACGGCGGCACCGCACCCGTGGTCAGCGGCGGAGACGCCGCCGTGGTGCTCAAGGACGGCCGCAACGCCGACGCCGCCATGGCGTTCGTGGAGTACCTCGCCACCCCCGAAGCCGCGGCCGTCTGGGCAGAGGCCGGCGGTTTTCTGTCGCCGAACAAGAAGCTCGACCCCAACGCCTACCGCGACGTGACCACCCGTGCCACCGCCAAGTCCCTGACGTCGGCGGGCGATTCGGTCCGCTTCGACATGTCCGACCAGGCACCCGCGGCCTTCGGCGGCACCAAGGGCGCCGGCGAGTGGAAGATCCTCCAGGACTTCCTGCGCGACCCGTCGAACCCGAAGAGGACGGCCGAGCAGCTCGAAGCCGCCGCGGCCAAGGCATACAAGGGCTGACGGTCATGACCGCCACGCTCGTGAAAGAGACGAGCCCCCCGTCCGCCGCAGGTGCCGGGTCCGCCCGGCGCCCGCGGCGGCGCGGCCGGGCCGTCGCCCTGCTCTTCGTCCTGCCCGCGCTGCTCCTGCTGGGCGCGCTGGTCGTCTACCCCGTCCTCTTCTCCGTCGGCCGCAGCTTCTTCGACGCCTCCGGCACGAAGTTCGTCGGCGGCGAGAACTACGCCGAGATGTTCCGCGACCCGGCCACCCTGCGGGCCGTACGCAACACCGCGATCTGGGTCGTCGTCGCCCCCGCCCTGCTGACCGGCCTAGGGCTGATCCTCGCCGTGCTGGTGGAGAAGATCCGCTGGGCCACCGCCTTCAAACTGCTGCTGTTCATGCCGATGGCCGTGTCCTTCCTGGCGGCCGGCATCATCTTCCGCCTCGCCTACGACGAGGACCCGGACAAGGGCGTCCTGAACGCCGCCGTCGTCGCCGTCCACGACGCCTTCACCGGCACCTCCTCCTACCCGACTGCCCGCGCCCGCGAAGGACAGGGGCTCACCGAGACCGACGGCGGCGCCTACCGCACCACCGCGAGCGTCCGGCCCGGTGACACCCTGACCCTCGGACTGGTCGGCATCCAGCCCAAGGACCTCCCCGAGGGGGCCGAACGGGCCCGGCCCGCCGCGTCCGCACCCGGCGAACTGCGCGGTGTCGTCTACCTCGACTTCACCCCCGGCGGGGGAGGCGTGCAGGGAGAGGTCGACGCCGAGGAGAGCGGGCTGCCCGAGATGCGGGTCGAGGCCGTGCGCGACGGCGAGACGGTCGCCTCGACGACCACCGCCGCCGACGGCACCTTCCGCTTCGACGGGCTCGCCGACGGGGCGTACACCGTGCGGCTGCCCGCCTCGAACTTCGCCCCGCCGTACGAGGGCGTCTCCTGGCTCGGGCCCGCGCTCGTCACCCCGGCGATCATCGGCGCGTACCTGTGGATCTGGACCGGCTTCGCGATGGTACTGATCGGCGCCGGCCTGTCCACGCTGCCGCGGGACGCGCTGGAGGCCGCGCGGATCGACGGGGCCAACGAGTGGCAGATCTTCCGGCGCATCACCGTGCCGCTGCTGGCCCCGGTGCTGACGGTCGTGTTCGTCACGCTCGTGATCAATGTGATGAAGGTGTTCGACCTCGTCTACATCATCGCGCCCGGCCCGGTGCAGCAGGACGCCACCGTGCTCGCCACACAGATGTGGCTGGTGTCGTTCGGCGGCGGCAACGACCAGGGCCTCGGCAGCGCGCTCGGGGTGCTGCTCCTGCTGCTGGTGGTCCCCGCGATGGTCTTCAACGTCCGCCGCTTCCGAAGGAGCCAGCGATGAACGCCGTCCGACGCCACCTCGGCAAGGGAGCCGTCCAGGTCTTCCTGCTGATCGTCGGCCTGGTCTGGATGACCCCGCTCGCCGGACTGCTCTTCTCCTCGCTGCGGTCCGCCGAGGACACCGCCAGGGGCGGCTGGTGGACCGTGTTCACCAGCCCCGGCCAGCTGTCCTTCGACAACTACTCGGCCCTGCTGGAGAACTCGGGCATCACCCAGGCGTTCTGGAACACCGTGCTGATCTCGGTCCCGACGACCCTGCTCGTGGTCGTCGTCGCCGCGCTCGCCGGCTACGCCTTCGCCTGGCTGGAGTTCCCCGGCCGCGACGCCGTCTTCCTGGTGGTGGTCGCCCTGCTGGTGGTGCCGGTGCAGATCGGACTGCTGCCGGTGGCCAAACTCTTCGGCCAGCTGGGCCTGTTCGGCACGATCCCCGGCGTGGTGCTGTTCCACGTGGCCTACGGGCTGCCGTTCGCGGTGTTCCTGCTGCGCAACTACTTCGCCGAGATCCCCAAGGAGATGCTGGAGGCCGCCCGGATGGACGGCGGCACCGAGTGGCGGATCTTCACCCGCCTGGTGCTGCCGGTGGGCCGGCCGGCCATCGCCAGCCTCGCCATCTTCCAGTTCCTGTGGGTGTGGAACGACATGCTGGTCGCCCTGCTGTTCGCCGACAGCGCCTCGCAGCCGCTCACCGTGGAACTCCAGTCGCAGATCCGCCAGTTCGGCAGCAACATCGACGTCCTGGCACCCGGCGCGTTCCTGTCCCTGGTGGTCCCGGTGGCGGTGTTCTTCGCCTTCCAGCGGCACTTCGTGCAGGGGGTGATGGCCGGTTCGGTGAAGTAGGCCACCGGACGGCCGGCCCCGCACGAGCGGGGCCGGCCACCGCCGTCAACGGACCTGGAACGCCAGGTCGTTGTCCATCGTGTAGTACGGCCGGACCAGGACGTCACCGACCGGGGAGGCCGGGTACTCGACCACGTCCCTGCGCCCGGCGATGTCGTCCAGCAGCCGGCCGACACGCACCAGGGAGCCCTGTTCCGCGGGGCGCACGAACACATCCCACAGACCCGGTCCGGCGGCGAGCTCCGCATGCTCCACCGCGAACGCGAACCCCCGTCCGTCGGCCGCCACCTGGACCCCGGCCGTCCGCTCGGTGCGGTCCCCGCCCCGCAGCCGCACCACCACGGCCGCCCCCTCGGCGAGCGCCGCCCCGTGCAGCCGCGCGGCCACCCGTGTCGCCCGCTCCGTCACCTCGACCCGCTCCGCCTCCGCGTGCGCGGTGCGCAGCCAGGTCCGCAGCGCGAGGAACCCGTCCGTGGTGGCGTACGGCACCCGCACGGCCACCGGGGAGGGCCTGTCCCGCGTGTGCCCGTCCACCAGGGCGCGCAGATCCCGCAGCCCGTGCCGCAGCCGCTGCCGCGGCGCCTGCGGTCCGGCGACCAGATACAGGTCCCAGCGCCCGCCCTCCAGCGCGGGCGCCGGCTCCAGCACGGCGGTCAGCCGGCCGTCCCCGGCCGCCTCCAGCTCCAGCAGGCGTACGGTCTTCTCGGGCTCCCCCTTCTTCGGGCGCAGCCGCAGCAGCAGCCGGGGCTCCTCGGCGGGCGGCGCCGTGACGGCGAAGCCGATCCGCCCCTCGGCGTCGACCGTGCAGTCGGCCTTGGGCTCGGTCATGTGGTCCCCGCTCATCGCTGCCCCCTGCGCACCATCCGGCGGGCCCGGCCCGCGGCGCCGTACGCGACGTCCCGTACGGCGAATCCCTGACTGACCAGGACCCGGCCCAGTCCGCCGCCGTCCCTCCCGCGTGCTCCGGCCCGCGCCGCGAGCGCGTCCTCGAACAGCCGCTCCGCCTGGGCCACCACCGGCCCGGGCGCGAACCGGTGGGCGTTCTCCACGGCGGTGCGGCCCATCCGCCGGCGCAGCTCGTCGTCGCCGATCAGGTCGAGGAGCGCGCCGGCCAGCGCGTCGCGGTCACCCACCGGCACCAGCCGGCCGTCGGCCCCGTCACGGATGATCTCGCCCGGACCGAAGGGGCAGTCGGTGCTCACCACCGGCAGCCCGCAGCGCATGGCCTCCACGATGGTCATCCCGAACGGCTCGAAGTCGGAGGTGGCCACGCCGATCGAGCCCTTCACCCACTCCGCCTCCATCGGGGCGGCCGCGCCCATCAGCTGGACGTTCTCGTACAGCCCCAGCTCCTCGATCAGCCGCCGCAGCCGGGGCTCCTCGTCGCCCTTGCCGTAGATACGCAGCCGCCAGTCCGGGCGCCGGGCCGCGACCTGCGCGAACGCCTCGATCAGCAGGTCGTAGCGCTTGACCGGCACCAGCCGGCCGGCCGCGATCACCAGCTTCGCGTCGCCGTCGGCGACGGGCAGCCGGGGGTCGGGGACGCTGTTGGGCAGGGCGGCCACGCGCACGCCGGGCAGCCGCATCTTGCGCCGGTAGGCGGCGGCGTCCGCCTCCGTGACGGTGGTGAGCACGTCCAGGCGGCGGTAGGCCCGGCGCAGGGCGGTGCGCAGCGCGGGCGGATGGTTGTCCAGGGTCAGATGCTCCTGGCCCACCCGCAGGCTGCGCTCCGGGCCCTGGAGCGCGAGGTGCACATTGAGGCCGGGACGGGTGCCGATCAGCACGTCGGCGTCCGTCTCCGCCAGGGCCGCGGCGATCCGACGGTCCGTCAGCTCGCTGTACTGCCCGTAGCGGTACTCGGCCGCGGGGAAGACTCTCGCCGGTCTCCGGTGCTCCGGATCGTCTCTCTCCTTCCGCAGGTCGACCAGCGGACGCAGGGAGACCCGCGGGTCCAGCGCGAAGTTGGGGCGCTCGCGGTGCCGCAGCACGGAGACGATCTCCACGTCGTGCCGGTCGGCCAGTGCCTGGGCCAGGTTGAACGTCGTGGTGATCGTGCCCCCGATGCCGTAGGCGTTGTGCAGGAGAAACGAGATCTTCATGGCGGACAAGACTGCCGCCCGCCGCACTCGGTTGTGCGCTGTTACCGCATCGTGGCCGTGTCGCTCACAGTGAGCTGCCGAACACCTGTGTCCACCAGGGGCCGCCCGCGCCCTCGTGGACGCCGAGACCCGTCTCCTTCACCGAGCAGTTGAGGATGTTGGCGCGGTGACCGGGGCTGTTCATCCAGGACTGCATGACCTCGGCGGCCGTCTGCTGGCCGCGGGCTATGTTCTCCGCGTAGGTGCTCCACCGGTAGCCGGCCGCGGTGATGCGGTCTCCGGGGTCCTCGCCGTCGGGGTTGGTGTGGTCGAAGAAGCCGCGGGCCGCCATGTCGTCGGAGTGGCGCTGCGCGGCGACGTCCAGCGTGGAGTTCTGCCGCACCGGTGAGCAACCGGCCTTCGCCCGTTCGGCGTTGACCAGCTCCAGCACCTGAGCGGCGAAGGTGCCGGCGGGCGCCTGCGGTTCGGGTGCGGCGGGGGGAGGGGTGGGGCGGGCGGTGGTGCGGCTGGGGGTGGGCGTGGGAGTGGGCGTCGGCCTGGCCTTGCGGGTCGGTGCCTTCGTGCTCGGCGACGGCGAGGCGCTGCGGGTCGGCGACGGGCTGGGGGAGGCCGAGGGGGAGGCGGTCGGGCTGGTCCGGGCGGGCTCGGGGGCGGACATGGCGGTGTCGGCGCCGGGGGTCTCGAGCGCGGCCGGGGGACGCCGGGTGTCGTCCCCGTCGCCCGGGAGCAGCAGTGCGGCGGTGCCACCGCCCGCCACCAGCGCGGCCACGGCGGCCACCGCGACCCGGCGCCGGCGCGTTCGGCGCCGCTCCTGACGCTGCTGGAGCCGGCCGCCGTCGGGGGCGGGCGGGGGACCGGCGGGGGTGCCCTGCGGGGCGGTGAGCGGATCGCCGTACGGCGTGGTGGCGGTGGGGTGCCCGGCCTCGCCGTATGTCGCGGTGGCAGCGGGATCCCCGGCCTCGCCGTAGGCCGTGGTGACGGCCTGATCCCCGGCCTCGCCGTACACCCCGCCTTCGCCGTACGCCCCGCTCTCGCCGTACCCCCCGGCCGCTCGCGCGTCCGCGGCCAGTGCCACGTACTCCCGCGGCGGCACGGCGGCGAGCCCGGCGCCCAGCGGGACGAGGGCCAGGCCCACGAGCAGGCCCTCGGCCGGGGCGAGGCCCGCGCCGAGGCCGCCGCAGACCGTGCAGTCACGGGTGTGCCGGGCGAGCCGCTTGCGCCACAGCGCCGACGGAGCCCCGTCCCAGGAGGTCACCAGGTCGTCGAGGAGCACACAGCGCGGCACGGCCGACAGCGCGCGCACCACCACCCGCGCCGCCTCCAGCCGCTCCTTCATCCGCTGCACCCGCACGGCGGTGTGCTGCGGCGTGAGCTCCATCGCCGCCGCGACCTCGGCACGGGTCAGCCGCCCGGCGGCCTCCAGCCACCACAGCGACAGCAGGTCCCGGTCCTCGGGGTCCAGCCAGCGGGCGGCCTCCGCGACCTCCCGCCGCTGCCCGGACAGACCGAGCCGCAGAATGGTGAGCCCGACGAAGTCGGCGCCGGGGTCCGGCACGTCGTACGCCTCGTGCAGGGAGCCCGCGGCCGGGGCGGCACGGTGGTCCTGGCGGTGGCTGCGGACGCGGTTCATGGCGATGGCCACCAGCCAGGAGCGGAAGCCCTCCGGGTCGCGCAGGGAACCGAGCCCGCCCAGGGCGCGGATCATCGTCTCCTGCACCACGTCGTCGACGTCGGCGTGCCCGTCCAGGGCCCGGCCGACGATGTTGTAGACCAGCGGCAGGTAGGCGGCGACCAGCTCCTGCCGGGCCCGTCCGTCCCCCTGCTGCGCCGCCTTCACCAGCGCCGCTTCGCCTCGGCTGCTCACGCTACGACCACTCTCTTCCTCGCTCCTGCCCGCGTGGTGGTGCACACCGCACGCGGTCCGTCACATGGGAGACCCTGCGGCCATCACGCGAATAACACAATCTTTCGAGGAAGAGAGTGAATCTTCTCCCGTCGTCCGCGACGGGCCGGCCTCTCCGCGCCGGTGACCGGCCTCCCGTCGTCCGCGGCCGGCCGCCGTGCTACCGCCGGCCGCCGAACTCCCAGGCGTACACCTCGACCGAGGCATAGCGGTCGGCCGTGAGGACGGCGCGGGCCGCGTCCGGGTCCGGGGCCCGCAGCAGTGCCGCCGTGCCGAGCCATGCCGTGCCGTCGTCGGACAGCAGCGACCCGTGGGCGATCAGCTCGTCGCGGTCCGCCGCCACGGCGAGATCGGCGGCCTCGCCCTCGCCGAGCCCGAGCACCAGGTACCGGTTGCCGCCCGTGCGGCCGCTGGGGTACTGCCACATCGTGCGGCCCAGGAGGTCGTGCCACCGGCGCAGCAGTACGTCCCGGTAGCCGCCGGCCTGATAGGTGGGCTCGTCGAACGCGAACGCCCGGGCGGCGGCGGGATCCGGCAGATCGAGGATGTGCACGCTGCCGAGGAGCGGGTCGTCGTCGCCGTCGCCCGCGAAGACCGGACCGCGGGCGATCATCCCCTCGGCGTAGCGGTCCATGTAGGACCAGTGTTCCTCCAGCAGTGCCTTGCGCAGGGGCAGGGAGCCGGGCCGGTCGCGGTGGAAGCAGAAGAAGTCCATGCGCAGACCCTGGCCGAGCCGCGCGCGGGTCTCAACGGAGATTCGGGCCGCCGCTGCGCACGGGCGGCGTCTCAGGGTCCGGGTGCCGTCACCGCCCGCGCCAGCCGGGACAGGGACGACGTGAGCCGGTCCGGGGTCACGCCGTGAGCGCGCTGGTGGAGGAAGACCTCGGGGGCGAGGCCGGCGAGGAGGGTGTCGGCGAGGGCCTCGGGGTCGGGGGTGCCGGCCTCGCGCAGGAGGGCGAGGACATGGGCGCGCCAGAAGCCGTACGCGCCGACGGTGAACCGCTTCGTGCCGGTCTCGGCGCCCAGCACCAGATGGCTGTGCCCGTCCAGCAGATCGACCATGGCGGCGAAGAACGCGGCCAGCCGCTCGCCCGGCGGCGCTCCGGGGCCCAGTGGGGGAGCGCCGCGCAACAGCCGTTCCTGCAACCGGCGTTCGTGCTCGTCCAGGAGCGCCGCGGCGATGGAGGTGACGTCCGGGTAGCGCCGGTAGAGCGTGCCCCGGCCGATCCCGGCCGCGCGGGCGATGTCCTCCATCGTGACCGACCGCGGATCGCCGGCGGCGAACAGCTCGGCCGCGGCGGCCAGCACCTTGGCGCGGTTGCGGGCGGCGTCCGCGCGTTCCCTCGTCTCCATGGGTCCAGCCTAGCGGAATAAGCGGACGGGCTGTCCGGTTGTGGTGTCCGTCCGGTATAACTGGACGCCCTGTCCGCTTGATGTCCCGTCACCAAGGGGGATCCCGTCATGCCCACGCTGCTGCACATCGACGCCAGCGCCCGCCGTACGTCCTTCAGTCGTGAGGCCGGTGACGCCGTCGCCGCCGCCTGGCGTGCCCGCCACCCCGACGGCACGTACCTGCACCGCGACCTCGCCCGCACCCCGGTCCCCCAGATCGGGGAGGCGTGGACCGAACTGTGCGACCACGTCCTGGAGCACGGGCTCACCGACCCGGCCCGCTACCCGGAGGCGGTGCGCACGCCCGCGCAGGCCGAGGCATGGGCCGTCGTCGAGCCACTGCTGTCCGAACTCCTCGCCGCCGACGCCGTGCTGATCGCCACGCCCATGTACAACTACTCGGTCCCGGCCTCGCTGAAGGCATGGATCGACCAGGTGACCTTCCCCCGGATGTCGCTGGCCGGACGCCGCTTCGTGGTGACGTACGCCCGTGGCGGGGCCTACGGGCCGGGCACGCCCCGCCACCCGTACGACCACCAGGAGCGCTATCTGCGGGACTTCTTCGCCGGGCACTTCGCCGTCCCGGAGGAGGACATGACCTTCCTCGGCACCGAACTCGTCAACTCCCGTACCGATCCCGCCCTCGCCGGCCGGCGCGGGGACCATGACGCCTCCCGCGCGGCCGCGCTCCGGGCCGCGCGCACGACGGGGGAGACACTGTGAGCTGGCTGCTGCTGCTCGCCGCGGGCCTGGTGGAGGTCGCCTGGTCGCAGAGCATCAAGCCCACGGCCGGCTTCACCCGCCCGCTGCCCACCCTGCTGTGCTTCGCGCTCGCCGCCGTCGCCGTCTATCTGCTGTCCCTGGCGATGAAGGGTCTGCCGGTCGGCACCGCCTACGCCGTCTTCACCGGGATCGGTGCGATCGGCGCGATCACACTGGGCGTCGTCGTGCACAAGGACCCGGTGACCGTCGGTCGGGTCGTCGCCCTCGCCCTGATCGTCGGCGGGGTCGCCCTGTCGCGGGTGACGGGGCCGCAGGGCTGAGCGCGCTCGGCCTCCGCCCGCGCCGTCTACGTGCCTCGACACGCCCGCAGGCGGGAGGGCGCCGCCTTCCGTCGCGCGGCTACCCTCGACGCGTGAACGACCTTTCGCCGTACGACCGGTACCGCGACGACGCCGCGGTGCTCGCGGCGATCGGGGCGCGCGTCGAGGCGCAGCACGCCCGAGTCACCGTGCGGCTGCCGAAGGACCTCGCGGACGCCGCGGTCGCCGCCTGGCAGCGGGACGAACGGGAAGCGCCGGGTGCGGAGACCGCCGCCCGGCGGCGGCTGCGCGACCATGCGGCGGAGCTCGCGCTGATCGGGCTGGCGATCGCCGAACGAGGCCGCTGGGAGGGCGGGGCCGTCCTGGTCGATCTGGCCATCGGCTCCGCCGGGGCGGCCGTCCGCGCGGCGGAGTGAGCGCGGGGGCGGCTGCGCGGCACACCGGGCCCGCCGGGTGACCCAGCTCACATCATCGGGCGGTCACATCGGTCGGGTGCGGTGCGTCAGTGGGGTGAAGCAGCCGACGAGGCAAGGAGATCGCCATGAACGCCCGTTTCCCCTACTACGGCAACCCGGTCGCGCAGAAGTTCCTGAAGTACATCAACTCGGCGGGCAAGGCCGTGTCGGACTCGGCGCTGCCGGCCGCGGTGCAGGAGCTGGTCAAGATACGTGCCAGCCAGCTCAACGGCTGCGGTTTCTGCACGGACATGCACACCAAGGACGCCGCGCACGCCGGTGAGACGCAGACGCGTCTGAACCTGATCGCCGCCTGGCGGGAGGCGACGGTGTTCACGGAGGCCGAGCGTGCCGCACTGGAGCTGACCGAGCAGGGCACCCGGATCGCGGACGCGGCCGGTGGTGTCCGCGACGAGGCGTGGGAGGCGGCGGCCAAGCACTTCGACGAGGACCAGCTGGCCGCCCTGGTGTCGCTGATCGCGCTCATCAACGCCTACAACCGGGTGAATGTGATCGTCCGGCAGCCCGCGGGCGACTACCAGCCCGGCCAGTTCGGCTGAGCCGGGCCTGCCGCCGCCGCGGGAGAGGGCGCCGAGATCCCCTCCCGGCGCCACTCCTCGCGCGGCGGCCTGGCAGTATCTGACGCCGGGGGACCCGGTGATGTCAGTGGTGGTTCGTAGGCTGTCCTGCACGCCGTCCGACCCCACTGGATCCGATGACCCGAGAGAGCAGGCAGAAATCACCGTGTTCCTGGAAACTCCCATCTACAGCCGCCTGGTGGCCGAACGGGGCGACATTCCCGCCCAGGTCAGCGGTGAAGCCGACCGGCTGCGCCGCGAGTTGGCCCGCGTGATACCGCCCGCGCCCCCCGGCCCGCCCGCCGGTCACCCCGGTCATCCGGGCCAGCAGGGCCGGCCGGCCGACCACTGGCAGACGGGCGCGCCGACCGGACCGTGAGCCCGCCGGCGAGGACGCCCCGTGGCCGGCCGCCCAGGCCGGCCGGCGGCGCCCCCGTACCCTCACGGGGCGAGGCCGTCCATGAAGTCCGCGACCAACTCGGCCACGACTGCGGGCCGTTGCAGATGCACGTCGTGCCCGGTGTCCGGCACGCTGACGGAGGTCACCGACGGCCGCAGCCGCAGCATCGCCTCGAACTCCCCCGGCGCGACGAGACTCGAGCGCGCCAGCACCACGAGCGTGGGGCAGACCACGGTGCGCCACTCCCCGAGGAAGGACCGCTCGGCGCACTCGGCCAGCGAACGGACCATCACCCCCCGGTCGAACCGCGGCCACCAGCCTCCGTCCCCCTCCCGGAGCCCGTCCGCCCATCCCTCGCCGACGGCTCCGCCCCCGAAGAACCGCACCGCCGCGTCGCGCGAGGCGAACGGCACCGGCCAGGAGTCGAGCCACCGCCCGATCTCCTCCGGCACCGCGGGGCTCGGCCCACCCGCACCGGCGTCGACGAGCACCACTGCGCGCACCGCCTCCGGATGCGCCGCCGCGGTGAGGAACGCGGTGTGCCCGCCCAGCGACTGGCCGACCACGACGGGCGCCCCGAGCCCCAGTTCTCCGGCGACGGCGACGACGTCCGCCACGTACGCGGCACGCGACACGTCCTCGGGGAGCCGCTCGGAGGCACCGTGCCCCCGCTGGTCGAGCGCCACCACACGGAAGCGAGGACTCAGCCGCCGCGCCACCGCGTCCCACTCGCCCGCGTGGCCGGCCAGCCCGTGCAGCAGCAGCACCGACGGTCCCGTACCGCCCCAGTCCCGGCAGACCAGCCGGACACCGTCGCGCACGACCGCACGCTCGCGCCACACCGTTCCCACCCCGCCGTTCCCTCCCCCCGCCGGAACCGGTCACCCGCCCGGTACGAGGACCCCGGAGAGATGATCGTAGGCGGTGTGGGCGTGCAGCCGGACCCCCACGGCGAGCGTGCCGTCGTCGGCGTAGAAGCGGGGGTTGTGGTTGGGCACCAGACCGCGCCCGCCCGGCTCGGGCGTGGGACGCCCGTCGGGACCGAGGGTGGCGTCCTGGACGCCGAGCATGACGTAGAGGCCGCCGTAGCGGTTGACGAACTCGGAGACGTCGTCGTACCCGAGCGTGGCGGACGTCTCGACGACCCTGTCCGCACCGACGACACGGCGCAGCGTCGGCAGGGCCGCCTCGACCCACTGCCGGGTGTTGTGCACGGCGGGCACGTCCTGGAGGTGCTCGACGTCGGCCGTACAGCCGTACGCCGCCGCGGAGTTCTCGGCGAGGAGGGTCAGCCGTTGCTGCACGTCCGCCATGTCGGACTCCACGGCGCAGCGGATCGTGCCCCACAAAGTGACGGTCTCGCCGATGATGTTGAAGCGTCCCACGTCCTCCACATGCCCGATGGAGACGGTGACGGGATGGAAGGCGTCCAGTTGCCGGTAGAGCTGGCCGATGCCGACCAGCACCGCGCCCGCCGCGGGCATCGGGTCGACGCCCTGCCAGGGGCTGGACCCATGGACCTGCCTGCCCCTGATGACGATCCTCACCAGGCAGGAGGCGCCGTACTGGTTGCCGACGCGGCACCCCACGAACCCCTTCGGATACGGCGTGACATGCATCCCGAAGGCCATGGTCGGCGCGGGATCGGCGAAGGCGCCCGCTTCGAGCATCGCCCGGGCACCGCCGCGCTCCCCGACGGGCGGACCCTCCTCGGCGGGCTGGAAGACGAACAGCACGGTGCCGGGAAGCCGTTCACGCACCCCCGCCAGGACCGTGGCGGCACCCATCAGCATCGCCGTGTGACAGTCGTGGCCGCAGGCGTGCGAGACGGGGAACGGTCCGCCGGGGTAGTCCCGGTCGACCACCTGGGAGGCGAAGCCGACGCCGCACTCGTCGGGCACCGCAAGCGCGTCGAGGTCCGCACGCAGCGCCACCACCCGGTCCCCGGGAAGACCGCCGCGCAGCACCCCGACCACACCGTGTCCGGCGATCCCCGTGCGCACCTCGTCCAGGCCGAGCGCGCGCAGCTGCTCCGCGACGAACGCGGCGGTCCGTGTCTCACGGTTGGACAGCTCGGGGTTCTGGTGCAGATGGTGCCGCCAGGCGACGACCTGCTCGGCGACCTCGGCCGCCCGTCGGTCCATCTCGTCGTGCAGCGCGCTGCCTGCCATGCGGTACGCCCTTCCCGTCCGGTGCCACCCCCCGCGGCCACGGTAACCAGGACGGGCCCGGTCGGTCAGTCACCGTAGAGCCAGCTGTCGAACGGCGCGTCGTCCACGACGTGGTACAGGCCGTAGGACGCCGCCAGGACGACCAGGCCGAACGCCCCCAGCCGCACCAGGACGGGGGCGGCGACGTTGACACTGTCGAACTGCCCCCGGATGGTCCGCCAGTCGCGTATGCGCCGGATGTCCCCGGCGCACATCGCCCAGAAGAACAGCCCGATGACCAGCTCGCCGCCCACGACGAGGGACAGCGCTGCGACGGCAACCAGGTAGTCCATGCGGTCGCTGTGATCCCCGAAGAACAGCATGCCCACGGCGGACAGCACCGCGCCGCCCGCCCCGTACACCAGCCCGCGCAGCAGCACGTTCCCCAGCCGCATCCGCGGCACCAGCACACCGTCGTCGTCCCGCTCCATGCCGGCACAGTAGCCACCGCCCGGCCACCGGCGCGCACCCGCCCCTGTCCGTGGGCACATGGACGATGCGGAGTGGGCGCACCGGCCCGGTCTGTACACCCCGTCCAGTGTGCCGTGCGGCGCCCCGGCCCGAGAATGCGTCCCTGGCAGACACGGACGGCTGGAAGGGGTACGCACACCGATGCGGGAACACGACGCGCGACGCAGAGACCGGCTGCCGCTGTCCGGCGTGCTCGTCGCGGACTTCGGGCGGGTGCTGGCCGCCCCGTACGCCACGATGCTGCTCGCCGACCTCGGCGCCGACGTGATCAAGGTGGAGCACCCCGAGGGAGGGGACGACACACGGGCGTGGGGACCGCCGTACGCCCATGGCGAGGCCACCTACTACCTGTCCGTCAACCGCAACAAGCGCTCCCTCGCGCTCGATCTGCGCGACCTGGACGGGCGGCGGCGCGCGGCGGAGCTGGTGCGCCGGGCCGATGTGCTGTTCGAGAACTTCCGGCCCGGCACGATGGCGAAGTACGGGCTGGACCACGCCCGCGCGCGGGAGCTGAACCCCCGGCTGGTGTACTGCTCGGTGACCGGGTTCGGGGCCGGGGAGGGGGCCGCGCTGCCCGGGTACGACCTGCTGATCCAGGCGGTCGGCGGGCTGATGAGCGTGACGGGACCGCGGGCCGGGGAACCGGTGAAGACCGGCGTCGCCGTGGTCGACGTGCTCACCGGGCTGCACGCCGCCGTCGGGGTGCTGGCCGCGCTGCGGCACCGCGACGCGACGGGGGAGGGTCAGCACGTCCAGGTCGATCTGCTGTCCTGCCTGCTGTCCAGCATGGTCAACCAGGCCGCCGCCCACACCCTGGCCGGCCAGGTGCCGGGCATCCTCGGCAACCGGCACCCCTCGATCGCCCCGTACGAGGTGTTCCGCGCCAAGGACCGGCCGTTCGTCCTCGCGGTCGGCAACGACCGGCAGTTCGCCGCCCTGTGCCAGGGGCTCCAGGCACCGGACCTGGCCGCCGACCCGCGGTTCACCACCAACGCCGACCGGGTGGCCCATGTGGACGAACTCGCCCGGCGTATCGGGGCGCTGCTCGCGGAGCGCACCGCCTCCGCATGGTTCGACCTGCTCGCCCCGCTCGGCGTGCCCTGCGGTCCGGTCAACGACCTCGCCCAGGCGTTCGAGCTGGCCGAACGGCTCGGCCTGGGCCCGCGCGCCACCCTCACCGGACCGGACGGCGAGCCGATGGACGTGGTCGCCAACCCGATCGGCCTGTCCGCCACCCCGCCCCGCCACGACCGGCGCCCGCCCCGGCTCGGCGAACACACCGACGACCTCACCGCCTGGCTGGACGCATGACGGGACGATCCCCCTGAGGCTCAGGCGGTGATGCCGAGCACCTCGAGGAAGGCGCTCGCGGCGGGGGTGCGGCCGGCGAGGTTCCAGACGGCGTACTCCACGCGCTGCGGTGCGTCGGTGACCTCCAGCGTGCGCACTCCGGTGAGTTGAGGGACGTAGGCGGAGGGCAGCAGGGCGACGGCGAGGCCCTGGCGGACCAGACGCGCCATGAGGAAGTCCACCGTCGTCACCTCGAAGGCGACCTCGCGGCGCAGTCCGGCGGCGGCGAACGCCTCGTCGGACTGGACGCGTCCGGCGGTGCCGGCCGGGAGGTCCACGAACACCTCGGCGGACAGGGCCCGCAGATCGACGGCCGCGTCGCCCGCGAGGGGGTGGTCCGGGGCCACCACGGCGACGAGCCGGTCCCGGCCCAGCTCCGCCCCGGCGACCCCCTGCGGCCGTGCCGAGGCGGGCAGCCCCAGGAACGCCACGTCCGCCGCGCCCTGCCGGACCTGTTCCACGAGATCCTCGCTCGCGCCGACCCGCAGGCCGATGCGCACCTGCGGGTACTTCCGGCGGAACTCCCGCAGCGCGTCCGGGACATCGACCGCGGCGACCGTCGGGATCAGCCCGACGGCGAGCCGTCCGCGTACCTCCCCGACCGCCGCCGCGACCTCGGCGGCCGCGCGCTCGGCGGCCTCCAGGCACTGGCGGGCCGCGGGCAGGAACGCCTCCCCGGCGGGGGTCAGGCGCACCCGGCGGCTGGTGCGCTCGAACAGCCTCGCGCCCAACTCCCGCTCCAGCCGGGCGATCTGATGACTGAGCGCCGACTGGACGACCAGACAGCGCTCGGCGGCCCGGGTGAAGCTGCTGGTCTCGGCGACGGCGAGGACATAGCGCATCTGCTGGAGTTCCATCGATCCATCGTGGATCACGATCGATCCCCTGACAAACATGTGTTGGACTCATCGATCGGCCGGAACCGACACTGCGGGCATGACGAGTCCACCTTCCGTGCTGCGGCTGACGCTGCTCACGGCGCTCGCGCCCGTGTCGTGGGGCACCTTCTACGTCGTCACCACCGAACTCCTGCCGCCCGGGCACCCGTTGTTCGGTGGGCTGCTGCGGGCGCTGCCCGCCGGGCTGCTCCTGCTCGCCGCCGGCCGGACGCTGCCGCACGGGGTGTGGTGGGGGAGGGCCGCGGTCCTCGGGGTGCTGAACATCGGGCTGCTCTTCCCGCTGCTGACCGTCGCCGCCGAGCGGCTGCCGGGCGGTGTGGCCGCGACCCTCGCGGCGGCCCAGCCGCTCGTCGTCGCGCTGCTCGCCGTGGTGGTGCTCGGGGAGCGGCTGTCGGTCCGGCGGCTGGCGTGGGGGCTGGCCGGGACGGCGGGCGTCGGGCTCGTGGTGCTGGGACCGGGGGCCGCCTTCGACGCCCTCGGAGTCCTGGCGGGGCTCGGCGGCGCCGCCTCCATGGCGCTCGGGGTGACGCTCACCAAGCGCTGGGGGCGCCCTGCCGGGGCCGGTCCCGTCGCCCTCGCGGGGTGGCAGCTGGCGGCGGGCGGCCTGTTCCTGCTGCCGGTCGCCGTGCTCGCCGAGGGGGCGCCCCCCGCCGTCGACGCGCCCGCGGTCCTCGGGTACGTCTGGCTCGGCCTGGTCGGTGGCCTGCTGGCGTTCGTGCTGTGGTTCCGCGGCCTCACCGCGCTGCCCGTCACCTCCGTCGCCGTCCTGGTCCTGCTCTCACCGCTGGTCGCCGCGGTGCTGGGCGTGGTCCTGCTCGGGGAGTCCTTCGGGCCGGTGCGACTCGCGGGGTTCGCCCTCGCGCTCGCCGCGATCGTCGCGAGCCGGCCGCCCGCCCCCTCCCGCACACCGTTCACCAAAACTGTGAAATCCCCGGAAGAAGGTCACGGAATTCGCACATTAAGGAGACGGCCGGCGATGGTCCGCGCGGTCCCGCGCTCCGGGTGTAACGCATCGGTACTCGCCCCGCGCAGACCAGGGGGAAAGGAAACGAAACCCTCGACAGATCGGAATTCCAGGTGAGCGACATCGACGTGCGACAGCCGGCAAACGGGCGGCGTGCGGCGCTGACGATCTGCACGATCGCCGACATGGCGGCAGGTCTGCTGGTGCTGTGGATCCTGCTGTTCCTGCTGGACGCGAATCAGGCGAACGCGTTCGTCGATTTCGTCCAAGGCTCCGCAGAGCTGCTGGCATGGTGGTCGCAGGATATTTTCACTATGGACACAGAAGGATTGCGCGTCATTCTCCATCACGGCCTTCCGGCTCTTCTGTACACGCTGATCGGGCATGGGATCGCCGCCCGGCTGAACCGGGTCTGAGAGGAGTGCGGAAATGACACGCGGCAGCACGGGCAATGCCCCGATCTACGAGGACCTGGTGCGCGAACTCGGCGATGTCGTCGCGGAGGCGCAGCGCGCGGCGGACCACATCGAGCACCAGGCGGCCGACCTTTTGGCCCGACGCCCCGCGCCCCGCCCGGTCGTCGGGCAGGGCGACGGCACGCTTCCGTAGGCGGCCGCCACGCCCTCGGCGTACGGACCCCGCGTCAGCGCGGGTCACTCCGTGCGCGGGCGGGGCCAGGATGTCGGCGGCCGTCGGCGGCCGTCTCCGGGGCGCGCCGAACGCCCTCGCCCGAGCGCGGACGAGGGCGCTTCGCCCGCTCCCGGATCAGGGCCGGCGGACGGTGTCCGGGTCCTCCACCGCGGTCAGCGGCTCGGCGGCGGGCCGGGTGTCCGGGGCCGTCGACCGGCGCAGACGGGTGGTCAGACGCGTGGCCACCGGCTCGGTCCAGCGGGCGGTGAGAGGGCCGAGGACGACCAGGATCAGCACGTACGCCGTCGCCAGCGGGCCGAGGGACGGCTCGATACCGGCCGTCACCGCCAGACCGGCGATGACGATGGAGAACTCGCCGCGCGCGACCAGGGTGCCGCCCGCCCGCCACCGGCCCTTGGGGGAGATCCCGGCCCGGCGGGCGGCCCAGTACCCGGTGGCGACCTTGGTCAGCGCGGTGACCACGGCCAGCGCGAGGGCGGGCAGCAGGACCGGCGGGATGGTGGCGGGGTCGGTGTGCAGACCGAAGAACACGAAGAAGACGGCGGCGAACAGGTCCCGCAGCGGCGCCAGCAGATTGTGCGCGCCCTCGGCGACCTCCCCGGACAGCGCGATGCCGACCAGGAACGCGCCGACGGCCGCCGAGACCTGCAACTGCTGGGCGAGACCGGCGACGACCAGCGTCAGCCCCAGCACCACCAGCAGCAGCTTCTCCGGGTCGTCGCTGGAGACGAAACGCGAGATGTGGCGTCCGTAGCGGACCGCGAGCAGCAGCACCAGCGCGGCCACACCGAGCGCGACGGCGAGCGTGACGCTGCCGGCTGCGAGCCCGGCGCCGGCCAGCAGGGCCGTGACGATGGGCAGGTACACCGCCATGGACAGGTCCTCCAGCACCAGGATGCTGAGGATCACCGGGGTCTCCCGGTTGCCGAGGCGGCCCAGGTCGCCCAGGACCTTGGCGATGACCCCGGAGGAGGAGACCCAGGTGACGCCGGCCAGCACCACCGCGGCGACCGGGCCCCAGCCGAGCAGCAGGGCCAGCAGGGCACCGGGGAGCGCGTTGAGGGCGGCGTCCACGAGACCTGCCGGGTACTGGGTCTTGAGGTTGGACACCAGATCGCTCGCCGTGTACTCCAGGCCCAGCATGAGCAGCAGCAGGATCACGCCGATCTCGGCGCCGATCGCCACGAACTCCTCGCTGTGGCCGAGCGGGAGCAGCCCTCCCTCGCCGAACGCGAGCCCCGCGAGCAGATACAGCGGGATGGGCGAGAACTGGAAGCGCGCCGCGAACCGGCCGAGGAGCCCCAGGCCGAGGATGATCGCGCCGAACTCGATCAGGAAGACAGCGGAGGAGTGCACCAGGGGTTCACTCCCGCCCGAGTATCGCCGCGGCCGCGTCCACGCCCTCGCGGGTGCCGATGACGATCAGGGTGTCCCCGCCGGCCAGCCGGAAGTCCGGACCGGGCGAGGGGACCGCCTCCGCCAGGCGCAGCACGGCGACGATCGACACGCCCGTCTCGGTACGCATCCTCGTGTCGCCCAGCAGCCGGCCGTTCCAGTGGGAGACCGCCGACAGTTCGATGCGCTCGGCCACCAGGCCCAGCTCGGTCGTCGACAGCAGGTTCGGGCTGTGGTGCGAGGGCATCAGCGCGTCGATGAGCGTCTCCGCCTCCCCGGACGTCAGCCGCACCGACATCGCGCAGGCGTCCGGGTCGTCCGCGCGGTACGCGCTGAGCGTCCGCGTCCCGTCCCGGTGGGCCACCACGGACAGCCGGCGCTGCTCCCGGGTGGTCAGGTCGTAGCGCACCCCGATACCGGGCAAGGGCGTACTGCTCATACGCGGAGCACCCATGGCTGTCCTCCTGTCTGGCTGGGCGTTTGACCGTTTCTTGGTGAACGGTCACGGCCACCCTAACCAGTGCGCCGGTGCCGGCCGAGGGCCGCCGTACGGCGGAGCCGTCCGGTCGCCGGCCCCGGCCGGATGCCGGGGCCGGCGACCGTCAGCGGGTGACGCGGATGTCCCCGGAAGCGGTCCGCGTGCTCGGCCACCCACTGGCCGAACGTCGGGTTCCGGGCCTGTCCACGGCACCCCCGACTCCGCCACCGCCTGCACCCCCGAAGGACGCCGGGACCTCAACCGGACGTGACGTCAACGGCGTTGATCACCTCGTTCCCGCGCCCCCGAGCTCGGCGCGGGCTCGGGCGGCGGCACCCGGCCCGCCTCGCCCTTCGGGATCCAGCGCAGGGCGATCGCGCCGAGGACGCCGTGCAGGACGGCGGCGACGGCCACGGCGAGGTGCAGGCCGGCGACGAAGGCGTGCTTCGCGTCATGGGCCGCTGCCCCCGCGAGGCCGGGCAGACCCAGCGTCTCGTCGAGGGTGCCCGCGAGGCCGGGGCCCTCCAGCCGGAACACCAGGGCGGCGAGGGAGCCGAGCAGTGCGATGCCGAGCGCGTTGCCGATCTCGTTGCTGGTCTCGGCGATCGCGGCGGCGGACCCGGCCCGCTCGGGCGGCACCGCGGCCACGGCGGTGTCGGCGACCAGGCTGAACGACAGGCCGTAGCCGACGCCGGTGACGACGGCGGAGGCGATGTACCAGCCGATCCCCCCGGACACCCCGGTCGCCAGCAGCAGGAGCAGCCCCGCGGCGATCAGGAAGTGGCAGGCGACGAGCCCCGCCTTGGTGCCGACACGGTCCGCCAGACGCGGTGTCACGACGCAGGTGACCGTGAGCACCGCCGCCCCCGGCAGCGCCACCAGCGCCGCGTCCATGACGGACAGGCCGAGCACGGACTGCAGGTACACACCCCCGAGATAGGCCACCGCGGACCAGGCCGCGAGCGGCAGCAGCCCGGTGACGGCCGCGACGGTGAACACCCGGTCGCGGAACAGGCGGAAGTCCATCAGCGGCTGCTCCAGCAGCAGCTGCCGCCGGACGAACCAACCCAGCAGCACGACGCCCACCGTCCCGGTGACGGCACCGGCCGTCGTCGGCCCCTGCGCGGCGAGATGCTTGACCGCGTGGACGGTCAGCAGGATGCCCGCCGCGGACAGCAGCACGCTCGGCACGTCGACCCGCCCCGGCCGGGTCACCCGTACCTCCCGCAGCAGCACCGGGGCCGCCAGCAGGAACACCACGGCGACCGGCACATTGATCAGGAAGACCGAACCCCACCAGAACCGGCTCAGCAACTGCCCGCCGACCACCGGCCCGATCGCGAATCCGGCGGCGAAGGTCGCCGCGAAGATCCCGATGGCCCGCGCCCGCAGCCGCGGATCCGGGAACAGCTCACCGAGCACCGCCAGCGCCGACGGCAGCAGCGTCGCCCCGGCCACACCCATCAACGCCCGGAAGGCGATGAGCAGTTCCGGACCCGACGCGAACGCCGCCCCGGCCGACGCCGCCCCGAACACCGCCGCACCGGCCATCAGCAGCCGCAGCCGGCCGTAGCGGTCGCCGATGCCGCCGAACGCGATCAGCAGGGACCCGACCGCGAAGCCGTACACGTCCAGGATCCACAACGCCTGGTCGGCGGTCGGTGAGAGGGCGTCGGACACCTTCGGCATCGCCAGGAACAGGACCGACCCGTCCATGGCCACCAGCAGCACCGGTCCGAGGACCACCAGCAGACCGAGCCACGCCCGCAGCCCGGCGGGGGAGGAGACACGCTGTTCGTTCATGCCTCCGACGGTGCGGCGTCGCCCGACGGCCGACCAGGCCCACGCCATGGGTACACCTCCCAGGTGCACCCTCGCTCCTGGCTCCCCGCCTACGCTCGAACCATGCAGCTGGAGAGCCTAGGGACCTTCCTCAAGACCCGCCGCGACCGTGTCACCCCCGCGGACGTCGGACTGCGCACCTACGGCACCGCCCGCCGCGTACCCGGCCTGCGCCGCGAGGAGCTGGCCCAGCTGGCCGGGGTCAGCGCCGGCTACTACACGCGCCTGGAGCAGGACCAGGCCGGAACCGCCTCCCGGCAGGTCCTCGACGCCCTCGCCCGGGTGCTGCGCCTGGACCCGGCCGAGACGGCCCACCTGCACAACCTCGCGCACCGGCCCGGCACCTCCCGCCTGGTCCGGCCCCGGCCCGAGACCCCCCACCCACGGGTCCTGGCGCTGCTGGCCTCCCTGGGCGAGTCGGTGCCCGCCCTCGTCCTCGGCCGGCGCGGCGACGTCCTGGCGTGGAACCGCACCGGGCACGCCCTCTTCGCGGAACACGTCGACTTCGACGCGCCCCACGACCTCGCCCGGCGGCCCTCGGTGCCGCGGATGTTCTTCCTCGACCCCCTCGCCCGCGACCTGCACCGCAACTGGTCCGAGCTGGCCCGGATCCACGCCGCCTACCTGCGGCTCACCGCCGGACGCCACCCCACCGACGCGCGCCTGGCCGAACTCATCGGCGAACTCGCCATGTCCAGCGCCGAGTTCGCGCGGCTGTGGGCCGAGGGGGACGTCGCCGACTGCACGGTGGGCACCATGCGGCTGCACCACCCCACTCTCGGCCGCCTCGACGTCGACTACCAGGTGTGGCTCCAGCCCGACAGCCCCGACCACCGGCTGGAGGTCTACACACCGCACGACGACGCCTCCGCCGACGCGCTCCGGCTGCTGGCCGCCCGGCTCGCCGGCTGACCGGACGCGCCGGGCGCACGGGTGGCGCAGGCCGCACGGGTGGGCGCAGGCCGCACCGGTGGCGCAGACCGTACGGCGGCAGCGGCGGGCGCGGGACGGGACGCGCGGGTGCCGTGCCCACCCTCCGCAGGGGCGGACACGGCACCCGCATCCCGTACGCGCGAACGGGTCAGCCGGAGGGCGGCGGCAGGACGATCAGCGCGTCGCTGTCGGGGCGTTCGCCCGTGCGGTCGCTGGGCAGACCCTGCAACTCGTTGTTCACCACCATCGCCGTCGAGCCGCCGCCGTCCAGATTGACGGCGTTGACCGCGCCGAGACTGCGCATCACCGCGGCGGTCTCGGGTGTGGACAGGCCGACGCTGTAGCCGGGGCGCCGGCCGTCGGCGGTGACCAGGACGATCCGTCCGTCGGCGGTGACACCGGCCGCGGTGCGCGGGTTGCGGCGCAGGTACCAGGCGTTGAACAGCGCGGCCCGGTCCATGCCCTGGATGGCCTCGGGACTCCAGCCGTCCCGCACCGGGTCCAGGGCCGTCTTGCCGCCCCGCACCAGCAGCGGCGCGCCGTTGATGACGGAGGTCTTCGCGGTCAGCGGCACCCGGGCGCCGGTGTCCGCGTCCACGACCCGGCGGATCAGGTCGAGTTCGGCGCCGACCGTGGCGTGCTCGCGCAGCCACGCGGCCGCGGTGCCCGTGGCCTGGAGCACGGTGCCCTGGGCGGGCACGGTCCCGCCCCGGCTCTCCTGCACGGCGGTCACCCGGCCGTCGGCGTCCAGGGTGGCCTGGTAGCCCGGTCCCTCGGGCGCCGCCTCGCCGAACTTCGGCGTCACCGCGATGAGTTCGTTGGGGTTGCCGCAGGTGTAGTCCTGGGCCGGGCGGTTGAAGGGCGTGGCGTCGCCGACACCGCCGCAGTTCACGATCAGGCCCGGCTTGCGGTTGAGGCCGGTCACCTGACGGGCGGCCCCGTCGGCGGTGCGGACCGCGAGCCTGGTCTCCAGCCGGCGCACCGATGTGCCCCGGCCGGTGTCGTGGGGCACCACCAGGGCGGGCCGGTCGTTCACCGCCTCCGAGACCAGGTCGCCGCCGACCACGGAGATCCCGGCGAGGTCGCCGTCGGTGCCCGCCAGCCAGGGGCCGGGCGTCGTACGGCCGCTGTCGATCACGAAGAAGCCGCCGTTGACCGCGGCGACCGCACCCGTGCGGCGCGCGATGGAGCTGGTGGTCTCCCGGCCCGGCACGATCTCGCTGGCCAGCTCGGAGCGGACGCGCCCGCGGAAGTCCGCCGGGTCGATGATCAGGACGTCCAGGGACCAGGGGCCGGTCGTGGAGTGCCCGTCCTCGCTGGTGTGCTGGACGTTGCCGCTGAGCCCGCGGGCCCGCATCCGCAGCCGGACCGCGTCGGCGGTGGCCTGGTCGGCGTACCGGCCGACCCGCACCGACCAGCCGAGCGGCCGGTCCTCGGGCCCCAGGGGATCGGGCCCGGCCGTCGGCGCGCGCCACGGCTCGAAGCCGGCGGCGCTGACCTTGCGCTCCAGCTCGGCGACCTCCGCCTCGGTCCGCCCGAACCCGGCCGTGACGGTCCAGACCTCGTCCGCCGACACATGGCCGCGCTCGATGGCCACATGGGTCAGCCCCGGAGCGACCTCACGGGAGGTCCGGGTCTCCGCCAGCGTGGCCGGGCCCAGGGGCAGCTTCACCGACTGTCTCGTCGCCGTACGCTCCAGCTCCGTCGGAGTGGCCACCGAGGTGGCCATCGTGCCGACGACCAGACTCGCGGCCATCGCGCCACCGATCAGTCCGCGTCGTGCCGTTCGCTTCCTCATGCGGCGTGCCCTTTCAGGTGAGGTTGACTGCGACCGTGCCCGGTGCGCGTGTCGCGCAGGGGGCCGTCCACTCGATGCGCGGTTACGGAGGGGTTGCCGTATGGATGCCGCGGTGCTCGTGACGGCCTCGGGCCGGTCGGCTGGGTCGGCCGGAGAGGTCACGGACCTGCCGGACGCGCTGTCGATGCGCATACGGGAACGGGGGCGGGCTGGGCGCGGTGCTGAGGGCGGGAGGACAGGGGAGGACAGGGGAGGGCGCCGCAAGGGCGTCCGGGGGAAGGGGATCAGGGGAGTCGCGGGGCTGCTGCGCCGGCGGTCGGGAAGGAGGGCGGAGTCATCTCGCTCTGGAGGCGGGGTGAAGTCATCACGCTTGCATCACCTTCCAGTTCCGGCTGGTTCCGCCCGTGAGGATGCCCGCGCGACACCGGAGCGAAGCGCGCATTCCGGCCATCTGCGCGGTGGTCGACGGCGGACGACGGACCCGGTGGACCGACGCGAGGGTCCACCGGGTCAGCGCCCGCGGCTTCGCCCACGGGAACGTTGCGGGGGAGCCGGGCGTGGAGGAGCAGGGGGGAGTTGGTGAGTGGGTGAACGCCCGCCCGCGGCCGCCGCCCCTACTCGGCGGCGGAGCCGAACCACCTCTCCAGACACGGCCGCAGCTCCCGCTGGTCGTCACCGACCCACGCCACATGACCGTCCGGCCGCAGCAGCACCGCGGGCACGTCCAGTTCCTCGCCGACGTCGACGACATGGTCGACCCGGTCGGCCCACCCCGCCACCGAGAGCCGCCCGGTCTGGTCGAGCAGCAGCCCGCGCCCGCCGTGCGTCAGTTCGTACAGGCGCCCCCGCTTCAGACGGACGTCCCGCATCCGCCGGCCCAGCAGCTCATGCCCCTCGCCGAGGTCGTAGCGCACCCCGGTCGCGGTGATCAGCTCGGTCACGTACCGGTTCACCTCGTCGAAGTCCATCAGCCTGGTGAACAGCGCCCGCAGTGCCGTGGCCCCGGCATCGGTCCGCATCAGCGCGATCTGCGCCCGGGTGTTGTCCAGTACGGCGGCACCCACCGGATGCCGTTCGGCGTGGTAGGTGTCCAGCAGCCCCTCCGGCGCCCAGCCGGCCACCGTGGCGGCCAGCTTCCAGCCCAGGTTGAAGGCGTCCTGGATGCCGAGGTTGAGCCCCTGCCCGCCGGTCGGCGGATGGATGTGGGCGGCGTCGCCGGCCAGCAGCACCCGGCCGACCCGGTAGCGCTCGGCCTGCCGGGTGGCGTCACCGAACCGGGTGAGCCAACGCGGCGCGCGCGCACCGAGGTCGGTGCCCGCTTCCGCCCGCAGCCGGTCCCTGAACTCCTCGATCGTCGGCTGGACCGTACGGTCCTCGGACACCCCCTCGGCGGGTACGACGACCCGGTACAGGCCGTCCCCCAACGGCGTGGCCCCGAAGCGCAGTTGCGTCCTGCGGACCTCCTCCACGACGGCGGCGACCGTCCCCGGATCCTCCGTCAGCTCCATGACCCCCAGCAGCGTCTCCACCGTGGCGGGCTCGCCGGGGAAGCCGACGCCGAGCAGCTTGCGCACGATGCTGCGGCCGCCGTCGCAGCCCACGAGGTAGCGCGAGCGCAGCCGAGTTCCGTCCGCGAGCTCGACGTCCACGCCGTCCTCGTCCTGACGCAGCCCGACCACTTCGCAGCCGCGCCGCAGGTCGGTGCCGAGTTCGAGCGCACGCTCCTCCAGCAGCCGCTCGGTCACCGGCTGCGGGACACCGAGGGTGTACGGGTGAGTCGTGTCCAAGCGGTCCGGCCACGGCTTGACGATGCCGCCGAACAGACCGCCCACTTGGAACTTCTCGCCGACCCCGAGGAAACGGTCCAGCAGACCGCGCTGGTCCATCATCTCCACGCTGCGCGCGTGCAGACCCTGCCCACGGGACTCCCCGGTCGGCTCCGTGAGCTTCTCGAGCACCACCGCACCGACGCCGTGCAGCCGCAGTTCGGCGGCCAGCATCAGACCGGTCGGCCCACCACCGGCAATGATCACGTCCATGGTCTAACGCCCCGTTTCCGCAGGTCCTTGCTGTGACGAGGGGCGATTCTGCGGCATGCCGGGGGCCTTGCCGCAAGGCCCCCGGTGCGCTATAAGTTGAGAGTGGCAAGAAGCGTGCGTGCTTCTTGCCTTTGTTGTTCTCTCCTCACGACACCGTTGCTCGCTCCCGCTGTTCGCAGGGGCGCCCGGCGCGGGCCACCGCCATGGCGAGCAGCAGCGCGGCGAGCGCGGTGAGTGCCGCGCCCCGCCAGCCGAACAGGTCCAGGAGCGGGGCGGCCAGGCCCGTACCGAGGGCCCCGATCGTGAAGTAGAGGACGAGATAGACGCTGCTGAGGCTGCCCGAGCGCTCGGGGTCCAGTGCGATGACGCGGCTCTGGTTGGCGGCCTGCGCGGCGAAACACCCGGCGTCGAACAGGGCCAGCCCGAACGCGGTGACCAGAGGGGTGCCGAGGCCGGTGGCGAGTACGGCCGTACCCGCCGCGGCCGCCAGCAGGGCCGCGGTGACCACGGTCCGGGAGCCGTAGCGGTCGGTGAGGCGCCCGGTGAGCGGCAGGACGGCGAACCCGAGCAGCCCGGCCAGGCTGTACAGGCCGATCGCGTTGGGCCCGAGGGAGTGCGGCGGCTGGGCGAGGGCGAGCGCGAGGGCGACCCAGACGAGGTTGAAGGCGATGTACCACAGCCCGCCGGCGGCCACCGCGCGCCGCAGCTCGGGGTGGTGGCGCAGCAGCGGGGGGAGCGAGGCGAGGGTGGCGCCGTAGCCGCGCGGGGACCGCGGGCGCTGCCGGGGCAGCAGCAGGGCTGCGGCGAGCGCGCAGACCAGCACGACGGCGGCGAAGACGAGCAGCATCGGCCGCCAGCCGAGGAGGTCGGCGAGCGTTCCGCCCGTCAGGCGGCTGAGCAGGATGCCGGCCGACATGCCGGCGGCCACGGTCGCCACCCCCGTCGCTCGCCGCCGCTCGGGCGCGTACCGGCCCGCGACGCTGCCGGCCTGTGCCGCGACGCTGGCGGCCGCGCCGATGAGCAGATAGGCGGCGAGCAGCACGGCTGGACCGGACGCCGTCGCCGCGAGCACCAGGGCGGCGGCCAGCGCGGTCAGCTGCGCGGCGACCAGGCGGTGGGGTGCCAGGTGGTCGGTGAGCGGCAGCAGCAGGGCGAAGCCCGTCATACAGCCGAGGAACGCGGCGCTCGGGACGAGGCCGATCACCGTCAGCGGGACGCCCAGATCGGCCGCGACCTCGGTGAGTGCGGGCTGGAGGGCGTAGTTGTTGGCTATCGCCGTACCGGCGATGACAGCGAGCAGCAGGGTGGCACCGCGGGCCGGCGCGGCGGTCACGGCCGGGCGTCCCGGGCCAGGACGACGACGTAACGGCACTCGTGGTCGGTGGTGTTGGAGAAGACGCGCGGTGCGGGCTCGCCGAGCTCCAGGGCGTCGCCCGCCTCGAGTTCGTGCACGTGGTCGCCGTCGTGGAAGGTCAGCCGGCCGTCGAGGACCCACACGACCTGCCGTACGAAGGCGAACGCGGCGGCCGGATACGGCACGGTCGCGCCCGCGGGCAGCCGGATCTCGGCGATCTCGGCGGGGAAGCGCGGGCCGCTGATCTGGCGGCGCAGATAGCCGGTGTCCGGGTCGCGCCACTCGGCGGCCTCGTCATGGCGCCGCACTTCCGCCGTGCTCTCCGGCCCTTCCTGCTGTCCCTCGGCCAGCGCCAGCAGGGAGGCGACGCTGAGCTGGAAGGCGGCCGACAGCTTGCCGAGCACGACGGCCGTCGGGCTGCTCTCGCCGCGTTCGATCCGGCTGATCATCGCCTGGGAGACCCCCGAGGCGTCGGCCAGCTGGGCCAGGGTCCACCGGCGGCGCTCCCGCTCGGTGCGGACGCGGGCCGCGATCTGCCCCACCAAGGGGTCTACTATGTTGGACATGGATCCAATATACGAGAGAGGTGGGGGCGCGGAGGTGCGTTCGGCCCACTCCGGTGGAGCCGCGGAGGTGCGTCCGGGTCGTCCCGCCGGGGATGGGGAGCTGCGTCCGGCTCGCCCTGCCGGCGACGTGGAGGTGCTTCCGGCTCGCCCCGCCGGGGATGTGGAGGTGCGTCCGGCTCGCCCCACTGACGCGGAGGCCATCCGAGAGATCCGCAACCACGCCATCGAGCACTCCACGGCGCTGTGGACCGAGACGCCCCAGTCCGCCGCCGAGGGCGAGGTCTGGCTGGCCGCCCATCTGGAGCGCGGCTCGGCGTTCGTCGCGCAGGCCGGGGGCGAGGTGGTCGGGTTCGCCGTCTACGGGCCGTGGCGGACGCTGGACGGATACCGGCACACCGTGGAGGACTCGGTCTACGTCAGGGAGGGCCGGCACGGCCTCGGCGTGGGTTCGGCGCTGCTCAGCGCCCTGATCGCCGCGGCGCGCGAGGCCGGCCACCATGTCGTGATCGCCGGCATCGAGGCCGGGAACGACGCGTCGGTCCGGCTGCACGAACGCTTCGGGTTCCGGCACGTCGGCACGATCCCCGAGGTCGGCACCAAGTTCGGCCGTTGGCTGGACCTGACGCTGATGCGGCTGCCCCTGCGTGAGGACCAGGGCCGGCACACCGCACCGCAGCACGGTGGGTGACGCCGCGATCCGCTCCGGCGGCGGTCAGGGCACGTACGACTCCAGCGTGCCGCGCCTGCGCAGGTCGAGCGTGGCGCAGTGGAAGGAGCCGCCGAAGGGCGCGTAGTGCAGCAGATCGCAGGGGATGGGCTCGAAGCCCCACTTCTCCAGGGCCCGCAGCATGCCAGTGTGATGCCGCTCCGCGATGACCCGCTTCTCGTCGATCATCAGCACGTTCATGCTGAGCCACTTGCCGCACATCGAGGTGAGCTTGAGCAACCGGTCGTCGAGCGGATCGGGCTCGGGGGCCACCAGCACGTCCCAGGACCGCACCGCCTCCGGCAGCCGGTCGACATCGATGTACTCCGGGTTGACCAGCACCTTGCCGGGGCCCAGCGGCACGAAGGTCGTGTCGATGTGCATGGGGGTGCGGCAGCGGCTCTCGACCTCGTGGATGCGGTAGGTGCCGCCGAGGTGGCGGCGCAGCCACTCGATGCCCAGCCGGTTGGTGACGTTGCTGGGGGTGACGAACAGATCGCGCCCCGCCCGGACGAAGTCTGCCGCGTCGAACACCGGCTCGAACTCGGTGAGGATCCGGCGCACCGGCTCCCCGTCCCGTGCCGGGCGGAACCCTGATTCGAACAGCTCGTCGGTGAGCTGCGGCTTGGGCGCCGCGGTCCAGCGCGCCCCGCGGCGGAAGCAGTCCTTGAGGATCTCCCGGTAGGCGTGCGTCTCGAAGTACCGGCACGGCCATGCCATCGGCGTCTCGATGATCTCGTCGCCGATCACCAGGAGGCTGTCGCGCGGGCAGGTGTTGCCGAAGCCTCGAGAGGACCACTCGGGTGTGCCGAAGGGCCGCCGGTAGTCGACCGGTGTCGGGCGCCGGACCGTGACGCCGAGGGACTCCAGGAGGGCCACGAAACCCTCCAGCTCCCGCTGGGCCGGTTCGATCAGGCGGTGCGGGTAGCGCAGTCCCGCCGCCAGCCGCTGGGCCCGCCCCGCCCACGGCGGGATGTTGCAGGTGACGACCGGATGGTCGGAGGGGATGGTCACGCCGTCCAGAGACCCGACGATCACTTCTTCCAACGGATCCCACTCGTTGTGGGAGTTCACCGGAGAACCCACGGGCTCGGCGGTGGGGCGCGTCCCCGTTGCAGGAATTCCGGGCTGCTGTACTGCCGTCATGGTCACCCGCCCTTGATCGCAGAATTCCGTGCTGCACGGGTACCCCGATCAGGTCCGGCGGAACGTCGCCCGGGGAGGGCGGCCGGCGCTCGGGGACGGTGGAACGTCGCCCGGGGACGGCGGCCGGTGCTCGGCGAGTGCGCCGGTGTCACTCGTCGAGCAGCCGCCACGCGGCGAGCGCCAGACGGGCCCGGGTCAGCCCGGCCGGCCCGGTGAGGTCGAGGCCCAGGGCCCGCCCGAGCTGCTCGACGCGGCGGGCGACGCTGCTGTGGTGCAGATGCAGCAGCTCGGCGGCGCGGCGCAGCGAGCCGGTGGCGCAGTACACGTCGAGCGTCGCCATCTCGTCCGGGCGGCCGGCCAGCCGGGCGAGCGCGGCCACGTCCGGGTTGGCCCGCAGGGCGTCCCGCGGGACCTCGGCCAGCAGCGCCAGCGCGCCCAGCTCGGCGTGGAGCACGACGGGCCGGCGTTCGCCGGTGAAGCGCAGGGCGGTGCGGGCCTGACGCCAGGACAGATCGGGGCTTGCGGCCTCGCCGACGCCCGCGCGCACATCCGCCGGAAAGGCCGCCGGGTCCACCGTGGTGGCCAGCAGCACCCCCACGCCGGCGAGCGGCGCCGCCTTGACCGGGCGGGACGGGCAGATCATGCCGCCGATCCGGTCCAGCGGCACCTCGGAGCGTACGGCGACCACCCGCACCGGCAGATCGGCGGCGAACCCCAGCAGCCGCAGGGCCCGCGCCCGGGCCGCCTCGTCGCTGTCCGGGCTGATCACCAGCTCGACCAGCGCGGGGTCGGCCATGGTGGTACGGGCCGGACCGTACCGTTCCAGAGCCGCCGCGGCGGCGATGGCCAGCCGGTCCAGGAGCACGTCGTCGAGCGCGTTGGGCGGGGACCCGGCGGCGCGTTCCAGCCACACCGCGCCGATCTCCTCGTCGTCCAGGGTGACCGGCACCGTGGTGGACGCGGGGGAGGGCGGTGTGGCGGCCGCCCTGCCGTCCGGTGCCATGCGGAGGGACCGGCCCGTGCCGTGCACCGCGATGCCCACCACGCACTCGGCGAGGCCCGCCGACGCCCGGGCGAGCGCCGGGAGGTCCACGCGCCGGCGCATGAGCGTGTCGTAGAACGCGACGATGCGCATCGCGCCATCGACGTAGGGATCAAGTCCCGACAGCCGTACGGCCAGTGCCTCCATGAGCGCAGGATAGACGGGCGGCGGTGCGCCGTTCGGCGCGCGATCGGGCCGGGACGCGCGACGGTCGGCGGATGACCCGGCGCGGGGCGGCCCCGAGGATGGCCGTCATGGATCCCGAACTCGAAGCATTCGTCCCGCTGTTCCCGCCGGCCGACCTCACCGACCCGGTCGCCGCCCGCAGAGGACTCGCCGCGCTGGCCGCCGCGGTACCGGCCCCCGACCTCGGGGACATGGAGGTGGAGGACCGCACGGTGCCCGCCGATCCCGCGGTGCCGGTCCGTGTCTACCGGCCGCGCGGGGCACGGGGAGCCGTGGTGTGGCTGCACGGCGGCGGATTCGTGATGGGCGACGTGGACACCGAGCACCCCTGGGCCGCCCGGATCGCGCAGAGCTCGGGCGCGGTGGTGGTCTCCGTCGGCTACCGGCTGGCCCCCGAGCACCCCTTCCCCGCCGCCCTGGACGACGCCTACGCCGCCCTGACCTGGACGGCCGAGCACGCGGCCGAACTCGGCGTCGACACCGACCGGATCGCCGTCGGCGGGCACAGCGCGGGCGGCGGGCTGGCGGCCGCGCTGGCCCTGCGGGCACGGGACGAGAAGGGGCCCGCGATCTGCTTCCAGCTGCTCAACCAGGCGGGCCTGGACGACCGTCAGGAGACCTTCTCCCAGCGGAACTTCACCGACACCCCCTGGTTCACCCGCGCCAAGGCCGCCACCTCCTGGCGGCACTACCTCGGCTCCCGGCCCGCCACCGCGTACGCGGCCCCCGCACGGGCCGACGACCTCTCCGACCTGCCCCCCGCCTACATCGCCACCGCCGAGTTCGACCCCAACCGCGACGAGGACATCGCCTACGCGCTGCGCCTGCTCCAGGCCGGCGTCTCGGTCGAACTCCACCAGTGGCCCGGCACCTTCCACGGCTCACAGGCCGTGCTGAGCGCGGAGGTCTCCCAGCGCCAGAACGCCGAACTGGGCGCCGTGCTGCGCCGCGCGCTGGCCGGGTGAGCCGCGCGCACCGACCGGGGCCCGACCCGTCGACGACGACGAAAGGACACGACTTGAGAATCCGAACGGTGTTGTGCGCGAGCGTGGCCGCCCTGAGTCTGGGGGCGGGCGCGGTGGTGGCGGCTCCCGCGCCCGACGGGCCGGCCACGAGCACGGCGGACGCCAGGGGCCACGCGGCGCTGAGCTCAGCGCTCCAGGACGTCCATCGCGCCGGAATTCCCGGCGTGTTCGCGGAAGTCCGCGACGAGGGCCGCGTCTGGCGCGGCGCCTCCGGGGTGGCCGACGTGGACACCGGCCGCCCGGTGCGGCCCGGCATGCGCCAGCGCGTCGGCAGTGTCACCAAGACCTTCACCGCCGCCGCGGTCATGCAGCAGGTCGAACGGGGCCGGGTCGGCCTGGACACCCCGATCGGCACCTATCTGCCGCACCTGGTGCCCGGGGAGCGCGGTCGGAAGATCACCGTCCGGATGCTGCTCAACCACACCAGCGGCATCCCCGACTACATCCCCTACGCCTTCCCGTCCCTCAAGGGATGGGATCCCGCCCACGCCTCGCCCGAGAGCCTGGACGACAACCGGTTCCGGCGCTTCCGGCCCGCCGAACTCATCGAGCTGGGCCTGTCCGCCCCTCCCGCCGCCGAACCCGGCGCCCCGACCGGCGTGTACTCCAACACCAACTACCTGCTCCTCGGCCAACTCCTGGAGGAGGTCACCGGGATGCCCGCCGAGCGGTACATCACCCGGCACGTCATCCAACGCGCCGGCCTGCGGCACACCGGCTTCCCGGACGGCCCGCGCGTCAGGGGACCGCACTCCCGGATGTACGAGGCGCTGTACGGCCTCATCGACCCGCCGCGCGACTACAGCGTCTACGACATGTCCTGGGTGTCGACCGGCGCCGGACTCGTCTCCACCATGGAGGACCTCAACCGCTTCTACGCCCGGCTCCTCGACGGCCGGATCGTCCGGCACGCGACCCTGGCCGAGATGCAGCGCACCGTCCCGGTCCGCGCGCTGGACGGCACGACGATCGACTACGGCCTCGGACTGCACCGGGAGGACATCCCCGGCTGCGGCACCTTCTGGGGCCACGACGGCACCGTCTGGGGCGCCGGCACCCTGTCCCTGACCCGTGCCGACGGCCGCCGCCAGATGTCCGTCGCGGTCAACCTCATGCGGTGGAACGAGCTGGACTCCTCCGGCAGGCCCCAGCCCCACCCGATCGACGGCGCCCTGGAGACGCTGTACCACCGGGCCCTGTGCGGCTCGTAGCTATACGGCGTACACATACATCTCCGCCTCCCGTGGTAGATACGGGGAGCAAAGCCCAGGCGCGACCCACTGGAGGCGGGGATGGCCAAGGACCGGGCCGGGACGGACCACCGCGGCCGGCCGGATCCCCCGGCACGGCGGGCGAGCGACCGCGGCCGCTACGGCCGACTGAGCCGTGAACGCGTCCTCGCCGCCGCGCTGGACCTGGTCGACCGCGAGGGCCTCTCCGCCCTCAGCATGCGCCGCCTCGGCGCGGAACTCGGCGTCGAGGCGATGGCGCTCTACCGCTACGCCGAGGGCAAGGACGCCCTCCTCGACGGTCTCGTCGAGGCGCTCTACCTCGAACTCGAGCAGCGGCTCGGCGCCGAGGACGGCACGGGCCGCCGACCGCGGGCCAGGCAGGCCGCGGCCGGTGGGCCCGAGCCCGCGGAGGTGCCCGAGTGGCGGGCCGGGCTGCATCGCATCGCGCGGGCCACCTACGACGTCTGCCTCGCCCACCCCCAGGCGGTGCCGCTGCTCACCACCCGCATGCTGGCGGTGCCCCTCGCCCGGCGTCCGCTCGCCGTGCTCAAGGACCATGAACGCGTCCTGGTTCTGCTGGGCCGCGCGGGCCTGGACGACACCCAGGCGGCCGCCGCCTTCGAGGCGGTCACCGCATGGATCCTCGGCTATGTCTCCGCCGAACTGCGGCCCATGGTCGACAACCCCGACGAGTCCGACCCGGCCTTCCGGCTGGGCCTGCACCGCATGCCCGCGCAGGAACTGCCCACTCTGCGCCGCACGGCCCCCGCCCTCGCCGAACGCACCGGCCCCGAGGGCCTGGCGGCCGGCCTGGACGCGCTCCTGGACCGCTTCACCGACCCGGCCCGGCGCTCCAGCCGTAGGCCGTGATCCCGCCGACGCGGGGTCCTTTCCAGCCTGTCGCGGCCCCGTCCGGGTGACGCCCGACGACGGTCGGCAGGGAACACCGACGGCGCGGGCGCGGCTCATGGGGCCCTCCCACGCGGCACCCTCGGCGTGCGTCACGGGCCCTCCTTCCCCGCGGCACCCTCAGTGCGGGTCACTGCCCCTGCCCCGCGGCACCCTCGGCGTGGCTCACGGGCCCCTCCCCCGCGGCACTCTCCGTCGCGAGCATCGCCCCGGCGACCTCGCCGACCGCCGTGTCGGGGAGGGCGGTGGCGGCCTCCTGGAGGACCAGCAGCCGTGCGCCGGGGATCTCGCGTGCCAGCGCCTCCCCGTTGCCGAGCGGGAAGAACGGGTCGCGGCGGCCGTGGACGACGAGCGTGGGCACCTGGATCTCGGGCAGCCGCTCGCGCCAGCGGGGTGCGCAGTCGAGCCGCGCGAACACCATGCCCAGCTGGTTGGCCATCTGGACCGGGGGCGCGGTGCCGGGCGTGCGGTCCCAGACGCGGGCGGCGATCGCGCGGGCGGCGACGGGATCGTCACCGCGGATCTCCGCACCGGCGGCGGCGAAGCGGGCGACCGCCTCGGCATCGGCCCAGTCGGGCAGCGGCCGCGCGAACAGCCGCTTCATCGTCGCCTCGTCGTGGCCGGGGAGGTCGTCGTCGGGCGGGCCGGGCGCGACCGGGCGGGTGCCGACGAGGGTGAGTGCCGAGAACGCGCGCGGATGGTCGAGCACCGCCACCTGGGCGACCATCCCGCCGACCCCGATCCCGCCGAGGTGCGCGGGCCCGCCGCCGAGCGCGCCGACCAGGGCCGCCGCGTCGGCGGCGAGGTCGCGCAGCGTATAGGCGGGGTGCTGCGGGTCCGTCGTCGTGGACTGCCCGCTGTCACGCAGGTCGTAACGCACGACACGGCGCCCGGCGGCGGCGAGGCGCGCGCACAGCGCGTCGGGCCAGGAGAGCATCGTCGTCCCGCCCACGAGCAGGACGAGCGGCGCGTCCTCGGCGCCGAACGACTCGATGGCCAGGGTGATTCCATTGACGTCGACAGATCGGTTCATGAGGGGGCAGACCCGCAACGCCGCCCGGACTCATCGCTCCCGCACGCGGCGGACGCACGCGACGGACGCACGCCACGGACGCACGCGGCGGAGCCGTCGGCGCACGGCTGACTCCCTGGAGGCCGACCTCGGCGGGCTCGACCCGCAGCCCGTCAGCGCGGCACCCTTCACCGAGTACGGCAGCAGGACGCGCAAGGGCGTCCCCGGCACCCGCCCGCTGGCCGCCCCGCTCAACGTCTTCTCGCCGTACGCCTGGTACGACCTGAGCGACGGCGCGGACCCGCTCGACCTCACCGTGGGACAGGCCGACCCCCAACTCGGCCGCAGCGAGCCCTACCTGCGGCTGATCGAGTTCAAACGCCCGGTCGGCGCCTGGACCTACCAGTCCCCGCCGGTGGCCGCCCAGAACCGGCCGTACTGGGTCGCGAGGAGCTGAGATCCACCGGTGTCCCCAGTTCCCTGACAGATCACCGACCGCCGTGGACAATGGTCCGTCGTGGGGCTGGGGAGACGCTTACAGAGCTGTGCCGTCGTGCTCGTCTGCGGGCTCGTCCTGGGCGGCTGTACGGGCGGGGACGGAGGCGGGGGCGACACCGCACCGCGTCCCGGCGCGGCCTCGTCCGCCGCCGGCGGTCGTCCGTCGGCGCCGCCCTCGCCGCTGCCCGCCGACGCCCCGACCGAGACGGCCGACCCGGCACGGTCGCCGCGCACCGGCCCGCAGGCCATGACGCTGATCCGCCAGGTGATCGCGGACGAGCACACCGTCGGCAACGGGGCGCGGCGCGGGACACCGTACGAGAGTGATCCGGCGACCTGGGGTGTGCTCGGCGAGGACTGCGGCTGGCGGCGCGAGCCCCTGCCGGCGGACGTCCTGGCCGACCTGCGGCGCAACTTCGAGGTGCCGGGCACCGGGGACGTGCCGGGGCTGCGCCTGACGGCCACGGTCACCGTGCACCGCACCGCCCTGGACGCCGCCTGGGAGCAGGCCCGGATGATGGAGGAGGCCCTGGCCTGCCCCCGGCAGGTGCTGGGTGCGGGCGAGGAGCTGACCGGGCTGGCCTCCGGGGCCTTCGCCTGGGGCGAGGGCAACAACACCTTCGCCGACGACTCCCTCGTCGAGGACGGCGAGTGCCGCAGCGACACCCGCGGCGGCCCCCACCCGTACGCGTGGACGCAGGTGGTCTACGGACCCGTGGTCATCAGCGCCTCCTTCTGCGGCGGGGCGGAGGAGACCAGGGAGGCGGCGATGGACCTGGTGCGCAACTACCTCCTGGTGATGATGAGGGCCGTGAAGGACCGGATCGGCCGGCCGGTGACCGGGGAGGGCGCGTGACGGACCGGTTGCTGCCCTCCGACCCCGTACGGCTCGGCGGGCACCGGCTGCTCGCGCGGCTGGGCGCGGGTGGCATGGGCGTGGTGTATCTGGCGCGCACGGACGCCGGGGACCTGGCCGCGGTGAAGGTGATCCAGCCGGAGTACGCCGAGGACGCCGCGTTCCGTGAGCGGTTCCGGCGCGAGGTGGCCGCCGCCCGGCGGGTGGTGAGCCCCTGGGTGGTGCGGGTGACCGGCGCCGACGCGGAGGCGCGGGCGCCGTGGCTGGCGACGGCGTTCGTGCCCGGCCCCTCGCTGGCCGAGGCCGTCGCCCGGTGCGGCCCGCTGCCGGAGCCGGCCGTGCGGGTCCTGGGGCGGGTGCTGGCGCGGGCGTTGGGCGCCGTGCACGAGGCCGGGCTGGTGCACCGGGACGTCAAGCCCGGCAACGTCCTGCTCGCCCTGGACGGCCCCCGCCTCATCGACTTCGGCATCGCCCGCTCCACCGCCCCCGAGGCGACCGCTCTGACCTCCGACAGCGTCGTCGTCGGCACCCCCGGCTTCCTGTCCCCGGAACAGGCCCGCGCCCGCGACGACATGGGCCCCGCGAGCGATGTGTTCTCGCTGGGCTGCGTACTGGCGTACGCGGCGACCGGCCGGCCGCCGTTCGGCACCGGTGCCGTCGAGGCGCTGCTGTACCGGACCGTGCACGACCGGCCCGACCTCGGCGGCATCGAGGACACCGGGCTGCGGGACCTGCTGGAGCGCTGTCTGGCGAAGGAACCGGGGGAGCGGCCGGGGGCGGCCCGCCTGGCGGAGCTGCTGGGCGACCCGGGCGCCTCCGGAGCGGGGGAGGCCGACGGCTCGGTCGACTGGCTGCCCGAGGACGTCGTCCGGGTCGTCGCCGACCGCACCGCCGAGATCCTGGCCCTGCCCGCCGTGGAGCCCACCCAGGGCGGCGCCCCCACCGGCCCGGCCCGGCGGCGTCTGATCGCGCTGGCCGCGGGCGGTGCCGCGCTGGCCGCGGCCGGCGGGGGCGCCGCCCTGTGGGCCGTCCTGCGCGACGACGGCGCAGGCGACCGGCCCATGGCGGCCGGACGGCGCTGGGTGATCGGTGTGCAGGCCGACCTGAGCGGGCCGCAGCGGGAGGCGGGCCGCGCCCAGGAGCGGGCGGTGCGGATGGCCGTCGAGGAGTTCAACTCCCGTACCCGCAGACCGTTCACCCTCGCCGTGCAGGCCGTCGACGACCAGGGGCTCGCCTCCGGCGCACGGGCCGCGGCCCAGCGGCTGACCGGTGACCGGGACGTCCTCGCCGTCGTGGGCCCCACCGGCTTCACCGCCGCCGCGGCCGCGCTGCCGGCGTACGAGAGCGCGGGGCTGCCGCTGCTGACGGTCTCCGAACTCTCCCTGTCCGCACCCTCCTCCGGGCTCGTCCTCGCACCCAAGGTCTACTTCTACGGTGCCCCGCC
Source organism: Streptomyces sp. enrichment culture (assembly GCF_964272895.1). Lineage (GTDB taxonomy): Bacteria > Actinomycetota > Actinomycetes > Streptomycetales > Streptomycetaceae > Streptomyces. The sequence continues at coordinate 449,150 of NZ_OZ186832.1, read as the reverse complement.
CGCACCCTCGGCCGGCTATATGACCGACGCCCGCCTCGCCGAACTCGGTGTGCGGCGGCCCGGTGTCGTCATGGACCGCGCGGGCCGGCTGACCGGACGCGAGAGCGTGCAGATGGCGACCAACGTGGCCGAGAAGTTCGCCCTCGACCCGTATGTACGGGTGGTGCCCGCCGCGGCGCCCGACCCGGCCGTGGTGATCTCTGACATGATCGCCCACGGCATCGACGCCCTCTTCTACACCGGCACCCCCGAACGGGCCGCCCGCTTCGCCCGCGCGCTGGCCGCACGGACGTTCTCCGGGCCGACGTTCCTCGACATGCCGGCCGCCGCCGACGCGTTCATCGCCACCGCGGGCCCGGCCGCCGCCGAGGGCTGGGAGGCGTTCGTCTCGTACACCAGCCCCGACGCCCCCGCCGTGCGCGGCTTCGCCGCCGCCCACCGCAAGCGGTACGGGGAACCGCCCGGCGTCTGGGCCGTCGAGGCGTACGACATCACCCGCCTCGTCGCCGACCGCGTGACCGCGCTGCACCGCAGGCACCGCCGACGCCCCACCCGTGCGGAAATGACGGCGGCGATTCGCACCGCGAACTTCGAGGGCGTGGCCGGGACGTACGCCTTCGAGCGCAACGGCCTGTTCAAGGGCAGCCGGATGAGCCATCTGCGCGTCGTCGACGGGCGCTGGCGCCCGGTCACCCTCCCGCCGGCCTGAGGAGGGAACGGGCATGCGCGCGCTGACGGCACGGGACGCCGTCGAGATCGGCGGGCACCGGCTGCTGGCCCGGCTCGGCGCGGGCGGCATGGGCGTGGTCTACCTCGCCCGCACCTCGGGCGGACAGCTGGTCGCGCTGAAGGTGGTGCGCGCTGAGTACGCCGCCGACCCCGCCTTCCGAGCCCGCTTCCGACGCGAGGCGCGGCTCGCGGCCCAGGTGCGCGGCCGCTGGGCCGTCCCCGTCACCGGCGCCGACCCGCAGGCGCGGGAGCCCTGGCTGGCGACGGCGTTCGTGCCCGGCCCCACCCTCGCCGAGGCGGTCGCCGCGAGCGGGGCGCTGCCCCTGGCCGCCGTCCTCGGCCTCGGCCGGTGCCTCGGGGACGCGCTCGCCGGCCTGCACACCGCCGGACTGGTCCACCGGGACGTCAAGCCCGGCAACATCGTCCTCGGCCGCGACGGACCCCACCTCATCGACTTCGGCATCGCCCGGGCCGAGGGCATCACCGCGCTGACCGCGCCCGGCGCGGTGATCGGCACCCCTGGTTACCTCTCCCCGGAGCAGACCCGCGCCCACGACGACGTGGGCCCCGCGAGCGATGTGTTCTCGCTGGGCTGTGTCCTGGCGTACGCGGCCTCGGGGCGGCCCCCGTTCGGCGGTGGCGACCCGGCCGCCGTGCTGTACCGCACGGTCCACGAGGACCCGGACCTCACCGGCCTGGACCGCCTCCCGGCAACCGCCCGCACGGCCGTCGCCCGCTGCCTGTCCAAGGACCCGGCGCACCGGCCCACGGCCGCGGAACTGCGCGACGCCCTCACGGACGTACGCGATCCACGGCTGGCCCTCACCGGCGGGGAAGCGGGCCGCGCCGAGGAGGACTGGCTGCCGCCCGCCGTGCTGCGGCTGGTCGCCGCGCACTCCGCGCGGGCCCTGGACCCGCCGGCGCGCGAGGCCGCTCCCGCGGAGGAGGACGGTGAGCGGTCCGGGCCCTCCCGGCGGCGCTTCCTCGCCGTCGGCGCGAGCGCGGGCGGGGTGCTCGCGGCCGGCGGGATCGGGGCGGCGGCCCTGGCCCTGCGGGGCGGTGGCACGGGCGGCGGCGGGGGAGAACGCCCGGTGCGCACCATCGGTCTGCAGGCCGTCGGCACGGAGCAGGAGCGCGGCGCCCGGCTGGCCGTGGCCGCGCACAACTCCCGCGCCGACGCCCCGTTCCGCCTCGCCCTGCGCGCCGTCGCCGACCCCTCCGCCGACGCCGCCCGGCGCCTGGCCGCCCATCCCGCCGTGCGCGCGGTGCTGGGTCCGGCCACCGACGCCGCGGCGGTGGAGGCCGGGAAGGTGTACGCGAACGCGCGGATGGCGATGGTGCTGGTGTCGGCGCACACCCCGCCGATGAACCTCGAACTCGGCGAACTGGTGCGGTACGTGTGCGGCACCCGCGTGGGCGAGGACGCCCTGGCGGCCCACGTGTCGATCCACCTCACCCGCGCCGCCGACGCCCACCGGACCGCGGTCGTCGAGGACGGGGCGGGCGGCTCCCGCGCCGCCGAGACGACCCGCGTCCTGCGCCTGGTGCCGCCCGGCGTCGGGACGCTGACCGTGCACCAGGTGGCCGCCGGGGAAGCCGACTTCGGCCCGGCGGTCCGGGCGGCGCTGGCGACGCGGCCGGACGCCGTCGTCTACGCGGGCCTCTCGCCCGTCCGGGCCGCCGCCTGCGCCCGTGCCCTGGCCGACCGGGGCTTCACCGGGCCGCGGGCCGCCCTCGAGCCGGTGCTGCGGGAAACGTTCCTCGACGCGGCGGGCGACGCGGCCGGCGGCTGGGTGATCGCCGCCTCGCACACCGAGGTGCAGTCCCTGCGCACCGGTCCCGCCCGCGCCTTCACCGCCGCCTACCGCCGCCGGTACGGCGCCCTGCCGGGCCGCTGGGCCGCCGAGGCGTACGACGCGGTCGCGCTGATCGCCCGGGTGCTGCGCGACTTCGGCGACCGTTCGGCCGACGTGGCGCCGGGGCAGATCGCGGACCGGCTGTTCCGCACGCCGCTCGACGGGGTGGTCAAGCCCCTGCGCTTCGAGACCGACGGTTACGGCCTCGACGCGGACACGCCGGGTTTCCTCTACGGGGTGTCCGCGGGGCGCTTCCGCTTCCTGGGCCGCCATGACGAGGTGACCCGGCCCTTCGCGGGGTGAGGGCTCGAGGCGGGGGTGACGTGGCTTCAGGGGCGGCCGTGTGCTGTCACCGGCCCACCGGATCGCCCTCCGCCCCGTCGGTCCGCGTGCGCAGCGCCAGATGGCCGCCGTGGTGCAGGGGCGTGCCCGGCTTCAGAAGGGCCGCCTCCGTACCCGTACGGGCGTCGAAGAGGTGGATCTCGCCGTGGCCGCCGCGGGTGACGGCGACCCAGTCGGCGGCCGGCGAGGCGGCCACCGCACGGCGCTCGACGCCGTCCCAGGGGGTGCCGCCGCGGCGGGGCGCGCCGTCCATGGCCGGGAGCGGGAGGCGGCGTACGGCGTCGGACGGGCCGAGCAGGACCAGTTCGTCGCCGTCGGGGTGGACGCGGGTGAACGCGGTGTGGTCGCGGGCGAGGGCCAGGCGGAAGACCAGTCCGGGGCCGAGGTCCGTGAGGGTGGTGCGGTGCGTCTCCAGGTCGTGCCGCCACGCCTGGTTGGTCCACTCCGGCCAGCGCAGCGGGTCGGCGGTGCCGCCGCGCAGGGTCGACCACAGGGCCCGGCGGCGCGGGTCGAACCGCAGATACCAGCCGCGGGCGGGCGAGTCCCAGGGGACGACCGGCTCGGCGACGAGCGCGTCGCCCTCCCGGCGCGCCCGGTGCACTCCCTCGCCGGTGGCCGCGAACACCCGCGCCGCGCCCGGGTCCTGGGCGTCGCCGTGGCCGTCGCCCGGCAGCGGCAGGCCGGTGTGCGGGGTGACGGGCGGGCAGCCGGGCGGCACGTCGAGCAGGTCGGCGAACCGGTGCACGGCGAGGGCGCCCGGCTCCCGGTGGCGCAGGACGACGAGCGGGTCGCCGCCGCCCAGGACCGTCACACCCGGTTCGCCCACCCGCGTCCGCATCCGTGCCGACGCTCCGGTGGCCAGGTCGGCCACGGTCAGCAGGTCCGACCACGGTGCGGTGTTCTCGCCCAGCCCGGTCGTCACGGCCACCAGGCGGCCGGCCGGGTCGCACGCCAGGTGCTCGGCGGGTACGGCGACCGGGATCGCGGCTTGGACCAGCTCCTCGCCGAACGGGTCAAGCACCAGCAGTTCGCCCCGGCGGTCGTCCACGCACGCCACCCGACCGCCCGGCAGCGCGAGGAAACCCGCGTGCTCGGAGAGATGACGGCCGGTCAGCCGCGCCGTCTCGGTGCCGTCCGGAACGGTGAGCACATGGACGGAGCCCGCCACATGGTCGGAGACGAGGAGCAGGGCGGGTGCGGCGGTCACGGGGGCCTCCATGGCCTCTTCGGAATCAGGCGGTCACGGCCGCCGGGGAGCGGTCGGTCACGCCTCGTCGGAGCGATCGGTTAGTGAAAACGATTATCATGTATCTTCGATGCGTTCGAGGGACTCCCCAGAAGAAGCGAGGGCATCGATGCTGCGTTCACCGTCGAGAATCGTCCGCACCTGGATCGCCGCGGCGATAGCCGGTTCCGTCCTGGTGGGGTGCGGCTCCTCCGGCGAGTCCGCGCCCGAGGAGACGGCCGCGGCCGCCCGCACCAGGACCGACGTCACGGTCCGACCCATCACGGCGGCACGGGAGTTGACCGACGCCAAGGGCGTGAAGATCTCCCTGGAGAAGGAGCCGCGCCGCATCGTCTGCCTCTTCGCGCTCTGCGACGACATCCTGACCGAGCTGGGGATGGTGCCCACCGCCACCAACAGCGCGCTGCTCGCCCACCCCGCCTTCCTGGGCGAGGCGAAGGCCGCGAAGGTCCCCGTCGTCCCCGGCGGCTTCATCGCCCCCGAGGTGGAGGCGATCCTCTCCCACAAGCCCGACCTGGTGATCGGCCTGGGCGACACCCACGGCAAGCTCGCCCCCGCGCTGAAGGGCGCCACCGTCTTCTGGCCCATGCAGCCGGAGACCTGGGAGGACAGCGTGGGATATCTGCGGGACGTGGCCGCGCTGACCGGGCGCACCGCCGAGGGCGAGAAGGCGGAGAAGACGTTCCGCACCAAGCTGGCCGCGGCCGAGAAGAACAGGAGCGACAAGACCGCGCTCATCGTCTTCGGCAGCGACGAGAACTTCGGCGTCGCCACGCCGGAGGCGGACGTGACCGCCAGCCTCTTCCCGAGGATCGCCCACTACCCGTGGAAGTCGCGGGGCGTGGACGGCACGTACAGCATGGAGGAGATCCTCGCCCGGGACGTCGACGTGCTCTTCTCGGAGACGATCGCCTTCGGCGAGGTCGACGGCAAGCTGACGGACAAGCTCGCGGAGAACCCGCTGTGGGGGAAGATCCCGGCCGTCGAGAACGACGCCGTCCACGAGGTGAACGCCGAGGTGTGGGCCAAGGGGCGCGGGACCCGCTCGCTGGGCATCGTGCTCGACGAGGCCACGGCCGCCCTGCGGTGAAGGGCCCCGGCGCACCGCGCAGGGCACGGCTCCAACCGGCCGCCGTCCTCGCGCTTTTGACCGCCGCGGCGGTCTGCGGACTGAGCCTCGGCACCCCCTACGTCCCGCTCCACCGCCTGCCGGCCGCTCTGCTGGACGGCGACACCACCCTCGCCGGCATCGTCGTCGGTGAACTGCGCGTCCCCCGGCTGGTGCTGGCGCTCGTCGCCGGCGCCTGTCTGGGCGCGGCCGGGCTGGTGCTCCAGGAGGCCCTGCGCAATCCGCTGGCCGTCCCGGAGATGCTCGGAGTGTCCTCGGGGGCCGCGCTGGGCGTCGCCGCGCCGCTGGTGCTGGCGGTGGCCGTCCCGGCGGCGGTGCAGCCCCTGCTGGCCATCGGGGGCGCCGCCCTCGGCGGTGGACTCACGCTGCTGGCCGCCGGGTTGGGGCGCAGCCCGTCCGCCGTCCTGCTCACCGGGGCGGCCGTCGCCGCCGCGCTGCAGGCGGCGCTGCTGGTGCTCATGGTGATGGCCGACCAGCTCGACCTCCAGCTGATCTACCGCTATCTGCTCGGCTCGCTGTCCGCCCGCACCTGGGACGACGTCACCGGGCTGTGGCCCTGGCTGCTGGTCGCGCTGCCCGCGCTCGTGCTGTGCGCGCCGGTCCTGTCGGTGCTGCGGCTGGGCGACGAGGACGCCGAGGCGCTCGGGGTGCGCGCCCAGCGGGCCCGGCTGGCCGCGCTGGCCATCGCCGTCGTGCTGATCGCGCCCGTGACGGCGGTGTGCGGGCCGGTGGCCTGGGTCGGCTTCCTCGCCCCGCACCTCGCCCGCCGCCTCGGCCCGCACGGGGACGCGGTGCGCTGGCTGCCCTGGTCGGCGGCGTGGGGCGCGGTCGTGGTGGCCGTCGCCGACGTCCCCGCCCGTCTCGCGCTGGCCCCCGTGGAGACCCCGGTCGGCGCGTGGACGGCCCTGCTCGGCGTACCCGCGGGAGCCGTGCTGCTGCGGTCGGGCGGCAGGCCCCGTACGGCGGTGTCCGGCGCCGGGGATCAGCAGGCTGCGGCGGTCTCCGGGGACGCCGTCCGCGAGCGGGGGAGTGCGGCCGGATCGCCCGGTGCGCGTGTCCCCTCGCCGGCCGGCGAGGTCGTGGCCGGCGGTGCCGGCGAGCACGTGGAGGGGGCGCGGTGACCCGGCGTTTCACGGGACTTCTGGTGCTCGTCGTGCTCTGTGCGGGTGCCGGGCTGGTGGCCGGCCGGGGCATCTCCCCGGCCGTGGTGGGGGAGGTGCTGGGCGGCGGCGGTGACCCGACCGAGCGGCACATCCTGTTCCAACTCCGGCTGCCCCGCCTGCTGGTGGCGCTCGGCGCCGGGGCGTGCCTCGGTGTCGCGGGGCTGGTGCTCCAGTCGGCGCTGCGCAACCCGCTGGCCGGTCCGGAGGTGACCGGGGTGACGCCGGGCGCGGTGCTCGGGGCCGTGGCCGCGACCGGCCTCGGACTCGCGGGCTGGGAGTCGCCGTTCGCCGTGGTGGTCGCCGCGTGTCTCGGCGGCTGCGCGGGCGCCGCGCTGCTCTGGCTGCTGGCCGGCCGCGGTGGCGGCGACCCGGCGCGGACCGCCGTGTACGGGGTGCTCGTGTCGGCCGTGCTCGGCGGCCTCACCGCGATGGTGCTGCTGGTCGCCCCCGGCCAACTGGGCAGCGTCGTGCAGTGGTTGGTCGGCACGACCGAGGGCCGGGTGTGGCAGCACTGGCATCTGCTGTGGCCCTGGGCCCTTCTCTGGGGGGCGGCCGCGTGGCTGCTGACCGGACCGCTGACCCTGCTGCGCTGCGGCGACGACATCGCCACCGCCGCCGGGCTCGCCACCGCGCGGGCCCGCAGCCTCGCCCTGGTGTGCGCGGTGGCGCTCACCGCCGGTGCCGTGGCCGCCGTGGGCGCGCTGGGCTTCGTCGGGCTGCTGGTGCCGCATCTCGCGGTGGCCGTGTTCGGCGCGGACCTGCGGCTGGCCCTACCGGGTGCCGCCCTGACGGGCGCGGCCGTGGTGTGCGGGGCGGACGCGGCGGCTCAGCTCGGCTCGCGTCTGCTGGCGTCCGCGCTGGACGCCGAGCGGCTGACGGTGCCGGTCGGGGCGCTCACCACCTGTGTCGGGGCCGCGCTGCTGCTGGTGGTCGTACGCCGGGCGCCGAACGGCACGTTCTGAACGCGACGAAGGACTGAGCATGACCGAATCCATGGGGATACGCGTCGAGGGCGTGCACTTCGGCTATCCCGGCCGCCCCGTGCTGCGCGGCGTCGACCTGACCGTACGACCGGGTGAACTGACCGCCCTCATCGGTCTCAACGGCTGCGGGAAATCCACCCTGCTGCGGCTGGCCGCCGGGCTGCTGAGACCGGCCGAGGGCCGGGTGCTGCTGGGCGGGGACGACCTCGCCCGGCTGTCCCGGCGGTCCGTCGCCCGGCGCATCGCCCTGCTCCACCAGGCCGCCCCGGCCGTACCGGGGATGACGGTACGTCAACTCGTACGGCAGGGGCGGTACGCGGCGCGCGGCCCGCTCGGCATGCTGCGCGAGGGCGACGACCCCGTCGTACGGCGTGCCCTGCGGGACGTCGGGGTGCAGGAGTGGGCCGAGCGGCCCGTCGACGCGCTGTCCGGGGGTGAACGGCAGCGGGTGCGCCTGGCGATGGCGCTCGCGCAGGACACGCGGGTGCTGCTGCTGGACGAGCCGACCACCTATCTCGACCTGCACCACCAGCTGGACGTGCTCCAGACGGTGGTGCGGCTGCGGGCGGAGCGTGGCCTGACCGTCGTCATGGTGCTGCACGACCTGGCCCACGCGGCCCGGTTCGCCGAGCGGATCGTCGCGCTGCGCGACGGGCGGGTGGTGGCCGACGGGGCGCCGAAGGAGGTGGTGACGCCGGGGCTGCTGGCGGACGTGCTGCGGGTGGCCGGCCGGGTGGGCCCGGACCCGGAGGGCGGCTGGCCGGTGTGTTACCCGGATCACCCTCTTCCCGCCCCGCAAGGACTGGAATATGAAAATCATATTCATTAGAGTGCGGAGTGCGGGGCTCGCCCGAGCACCGCATCTCCCTTACGAACAAGGAGAGTTCATGGAGAACGAGCAGATCTTCGCTCCCATCGCCGACCCGGGCCAGCTGGCCCACGCCTCGGCCACCCACTCCAACGCCCTCGTCGAGAACCCCTTCGACGACAACGAGGAGTAAGCGAGGCACTCCCTCGACCGTGGGCCCGCCCGTCTGCCTTCCGGGCGGGCCCACCGCCATCGACGGCCCCTTCCCCAGGAGAACCCACGTGTCCCGCAGTCAGCTCGCCCCCGGTGTCGAGGTCGTCGCCGTGCCCGGCCGCGGCCTCGCGGTCCGCACCGCCGACGGAGAGTTCCTCAGCGTCCGCACGGGCGACACGGACACCGGCGCCCTCCTGGCGCGGCTCGCGGGGGACAGCGGCCCCGACGCCGGGTCCGACCCCGAACTCGACCGGCTCACCGGCGCGTTCGAGAACGCCGGATACCTCGCCCCGGCCCAACGGCAGGCCCCCTGGCCCGCCGAGCGCCGGGACGTCCTGCTGCTCGGCGCGCCCCTGATCACCGAACCGCTCGCCGGGCACCTGCGGGCCGCGGGCGCCGCACCCCGCCCCGCCACGGCGGACGAGGTGACCGAAGCGGCCGCCGCACCGGCCCCCGGCCTCGCCGCCGTCGTCTGGTGCCTCGACGCGCCGGTGCCCGAGGGCCTGTGGGACAGCGCCGACCGGCTGCCCCGCCACGGTGTCGCCTGGCTGCGCTGCCACCGCGAGGGATGGCAGGCATACGTCGAACCGCTCGCCGCCGCCCCCGGCGACGTCACCTCCGCCCACGTCCGCGCCCGGCGCCTCGCCGCCACCCCCGCACACCGCGAACTGACCGCGTACTGGCGCGGACCGCGCACCTGCGGCGCCCCGGCCGACCTCACCCCGGCCGCGGCCGCACTGCTGGCCGCCCTGCTCGCCGACGACCTCACCCGCTGGGCCACCGGCCGCGCCGAACCGACCGCGCACCGCAGGCTGCGACGCGTCGACCTGCGCACCCTGACCGTCACCGGACACCCGGTGCTCCCGGTCCCCGACGTCACCGGGAACCCCGTATGACGGCGTCCACCGACACCGTCGCCGGCCTCGCCACCGACCTCCGGCTCCCCGACGGCCCCGGCCCCTTCCCCGCCGTCGTCGTCCGCACCCCCTACGACCGCCGCCGGCACCACGCCGAACTGCGCGGCTGGGCGCGGCGCGGATTCGCCGCCGTCGCCCAGGACGTACGGGGACGGCACGCGTCACCGGGGGAGTGGCGGCCCTACGAGAACGAGGCCGCCGACGGCACCGCCACCGCCCGCTGGCTGCGCCGGCAGCCCTGGTGCGACGGCCGGCTGGTGGCCGTCGGCGCCTCCTACGCCGCCCACTGCGCCCTCGTCCTCGCGCTCGACGCGCCCGAGGACGCCCGCCCGGACGCCGTGATCGCCGCCGTGCCGGCGCTGGGCGCCGCCGACACCGCCCGCGAACCCTCGGGCGTGGAGCGGCTGGCGGCGCGCGCCGGATGGTGGGCCGCACACGGCGACCGACGGGACTCCGACGACAGCGCCCTGGCGAAGGCCCTCGCCGCGGATCCCGGCCTGCTCACCCGGCTGCCGGTCACCGCCCTGCCCGAACGGCTCGGGCGCGCCCTGCCCTCCTGGCCGGGACTGTGGCGGCACCGCGCCAGGGGCCTGCTCGTCGAGCGGGCCGAACACGCCCGGGTGCCGCTGCTCGCCGTCGGCGGACACCACGACCACTTCACCGAGGACACCGTCGCCCTGTGGCAGCGCTGGGGCGGGCCCTCGGCCCGGCTCCTGCTGGGCCCCTGGGGACACGCCCTGACCGCCCGCCCCGGCCCCGACGCACGGCCCGAGCACCGGCTCGACCTCGGGGACCTGTACACGCGTTGGGCGCGGCGGGCCCTCGCCGCCGAGCTCCGTCCCGGCCGCCGGGGCGCGGTCGCGCTGGGCGACAGCCCCCTGTGGACGCCGGCCGGCACGGCGGGCGAACCCCGCGCGGTCACCGTACGGGCCCTGCACGGCACCTCCTTCACCGCCGACCCCGAACACCCCGTCAGCTCCGAGGACCTGACCGTCCCGCAGGACACCGAGCCCGACCGCTGTCTGCTCGTCACCCCGCCCCTGCCCCGCCCGCTGGACCTGCTCGGCCCCGCGGAGGTGCGGCTGCGCGCCACCGCCGACACCCCGTCCGCCGACTGGGCCGCCCGGCTCGTCGCCCTCAGCCCGGCCGGTGCGGCCGAGCGGCTCGCCACGGGCGTCGTCCGACGGGCCGCACCACCCGGCACCCGGACCGAGTTCACCGTCGGCCTCGGCCGGCTCGCCCGGCGGCTGCCCGCGGGAACCCGGCTGCGGCTGGAGATCGCCGGGCACCACTTCCCGGCCCACGCCCGCAACCCCCACACCGGCGAGGACCCGGTCACCGCCACCCGCCTGCTGCCCTCCCGGCGCACCGTCGACCCCGCGAGCGTGACGCTGCTGCTGCCCGCGCTCGACTCCCGACCCCGACCCGTCGATCCCGCACAGGAGATCACCCGATGACGCCGCTGCCGCTGGAAGCCCTGGTCGACCCCGTCTGCGGCATCGTCCGCAAGGTCGAGCCCGTGGCGCACCCGGCGGGCGCCCCGCCCCGCTACACCGCGCTCACCGCCGAGATATCCGACGCCCGCAGACTCGGCCTGTGGCCCGCCGACCGGGTCTCCCTCGGCACCACCTTCGGCGACCCCGAAACCGCCCGGATCGCCGCCGTCGCCGAGGGCATCGAACGCTACTGCGGCAACCGCGTCCCGCCGCCCGGCCACCCCGACGCCCCCCTGCGCGCCACCGCCGCCGAGCTGACCGCCAAGGGCCTGCGCCTGTACGGACCGGACGAGCTGCCCGCGTACGCCCCCTGGCAGTACGCCCGCGAGAAGTTCCCCTACCGCCCCCTCACCGCCGACACCCCGGCCCTGTGGACACGGGGCACCGAACGGCTGCCGGACGGCACGTCCGCCGAGGTCTGGGCGCCCGTCGCCCTCACCCACCTCAACTGGCGCCAGGGCGAGCTGCGTTCCCTGCCGCGCACCCACCACCTGAACTACGCCGGCATCGCCACCGGCCAGGGCTTCGACGACGCCGTCGAACGCGCCCTGCTGGAGATCGTCGAACGCGACGCGCTGGAACTGTGGTGGCACCTGGACGGCCCCACCCGCGGCATCGACCCGGCGAGCGTGCCCGGCCTCGCCGACGACCTCGCCGGCAGCTCCCTGGAGGTCCATGTCGTCCAGATGCCCTCGGAGTTCGCGCCCTGCATGGCCGCCCTCGTCCGCGACCCGGAGCGCGGACTGCACGCCGCCGGGTTCGCCTGCAAGTACGACCCCGCCGAGGCCGCCCGCAAGGCCGTCCTCGAAGCCGTCCACACCTGGGTCTTCACGCAGGGCCTCACCGGGCCCGACGGGTGGGTGTTCCAGGCCGTCGAGGCAGGGCTGCTGGCGCGCGGGCTCTACCTGGACCACCGTGCCGACGGACGCTATCTCGACGCCTGCGGCGCACAGTTCGAGCACGTCCGGGACCTCGGCGCGCATGTGCAGGTGTGGCTGGACGAGCGGATGGCCGCCGAGGCCCGCCGGTTCACCGCGCCCGCGCTCGGGGTCGTGCCCGTCGACGCCGTCGAACCGGGCGGCCGGGAGCGGCTGGAGCGCGCGCTGCACGACGGCGGGCACCGCCTCATGACGTTCGACGTCACCACCGAGGACGTGGCCGAGACACCGCTGCGCGTGGCCCGCGTCCTCGTCTCCGGGCTGCTGCCCAACGCCCCCGCCGCCTTCGGCTACTTCGGCTGCCCGCGCCTGGCGGACGCCGCCCTCGCCCGAGGCTGGCGCACCACCGCCCCGAGCGCACCGGAGGACTTCACGCTGGCTCCTCCGCCGCACATGTGAGGGCGAGCCCCATGACCGTCGACCTCGTCACCGCCCTCGCCCGCGCCCGCACCCCCGAACCGCCGGGGCCGGACACCCCCGCCGGGCCACCCGTACGCCCCTGGCCCGGCCCGGCGCACCCGGTGCCCGCGGCCCGCCCCGGCGAACTGGACCTCGACCGGCTGCTGCGCCTGTCCCTCGCCGCCCAGGACGGCACCGGACGCCTGCGGCCCGCCGCGTCGGCGGGCGCCCTGCACCCGGTCGACACGACGCTCACCGTGGGCCCCGGCTGCTCCCTGCCCTCCGGGCGCTACGGCTACGACCCGCTGCGCCACCGCGTCCACCGGCTCGGCCCGGTCGCCGAGGGCACCCGGCCCGGTGTAGCCGTGGCGCTGTCCGTCACCCCCCGGCGCACGCGCTCGCACTACGGCCACCGCGCCTGGCCGCTCCTGCTGCTCGACACGGGCCACGCGGCCGGCGCGGTGTGGCGGGCGGCGGGGGAGAGCGCGGAAGCCGACCTGGACGGCGGTACGGGCGACCCGCTCGCGACCGTGCACATCGCCCCCGGCCCCCTGGCCGAGGAGCCCCCCGACCGCCGCAGCGCCCCGCCCCCGCTGCGGGGCCGCCCGGCGCACGACGCCCTGTGCGCCGTACTCGCCACCGCCGTGGAGGCGGGCGGCGGTGAGCTGTCCTGGTGCGTGGCCGTCGGCGGACCGCGCCCCGGACTGCTGGAACAGGCCCCCGACGGCACCCTGCGGCGGCTCGCCGCGGGCGAGGCCCGGCCGACGCTGGCGGTGTGGGCCGCCGGGCAGGCGTGGCTCGCGGAGGCGGGGGCCGTCCTGCTCGCCCACGGCTGTCCCGCGGACGCCGACGCCCCGCGGATCCGACGGGCCCACCTGCGGGCCGGATCCGCCGTCCACCTCGCCCATCTCACCGCGCTGCGGCACGGCCTGGCCGCCCGCCCCGTCGGCTCCTGGCAGCGGGCGGACCTCGGAGCCGCGCTCGGCGCCGCGCCGGGCCGGGACTGGATCGTCCACGGCCTCGCCCTCGGGGCCCGTCCGACCCCCGGCACCACCCACCCCGAGGAGGGGACCTCGTGATCGTCCACCCGGAGCTGCGCCGCGCCGCCCGCCACGCGCGGCGCCCGCTGCTCGCGGCCGCCCTGCTCCAGGGCGCCGTCACCCTCACCCATCTCGCGCAGGCCGTGCTGCTCGCGGTCGCCCTCGCCGACGTGGCGCGCGGCACCACCGACCGGTTGGGCGCGCTGCTCGGCGCGGTGCTCGGGGTCGTGGCCGCACGGGCCGGGCTCGGCCACTGGCAGCGGCGCACCGCCACCCGCGCCGGAGCACGGGTGCGGGTGCGCCTGCGGGACGAACTCCTCGCGCATCTGGGCCGGTTGGGCCCCGCACACCTGACCACCGCGCGCGCCGGAGCCGTGCGCACCACCCTCGTCGACGGCGTGGAGGGCGTCGACGCCTACGTCTCCCGCTATCTGCCCCAGCTCCTGATCACCCTCACCGTGCCGCCCCTCCTGGCCGGCACCCTCGCCGTCCTGCAACCCGCCGCCCTGCTCGCCCTGGTCCCCGCGCTGCTGCTCGCGCTCGCCGGACCGCGCGCCTGGGACCGGCTGATGGCCCGGCGCGGCAAGGAACACTGGGACACCTACGAGAGCCTGGGCGCCGACTACCTGGAGGCACTGCAGGGCATGCCCGCGCTCCGGGCCGCGGGTGCCGTCGGACGGACCCGGCAGCGGCTGGAGGCACGCTCGGCGGCCCTGCACCGGGCGACCGTCGCCAAGCTGCGTATCTCGCTCGTCGACACGGGGATCACCGATCTGGCCATCCAGGGCGGCACGGCCGCCGCCGCGCTGCTCGCCTGCTGGTCCGCCGTCACCGGATCGACCACCGCGACCGGCACCTACCTGGTGCTGCTGCTGACCTCCGAGTGCTTCCGGCCGGTGCGCGACCTGGCCCGCGAGTGGCACGCCGGATACCTCGGGGTCTCGGCCGCCGACGGCCTCGGGGCCCTGCGCACCGCCGAGCCCGCCGTCGCCGACACGGGCACGGTACGGGCCGACTGGCCGACGCCTCCCCGGATCACCTTCGAGGCAGTGGAGTTCGCGTACGGCGACGCACCCGCGCTGAAGGGCGTCACCTTCACCGCCGAGGCCGGCCGCACCACCGCGGTCGTCGGCCCCTCCGGCGCCGGCAAGTCCACGCTGCTCGCCCTGCTCCTGCGCCACCACGACCCGCACGCGGGCCGGGTCACCGTCGGCGGCCGGGACGTGTCCGCTTACACCCTGGACTCGCTGCGCCGCGGCATCGCCGTCGTCTCACAGGAGACCTACCTCTTCCACGCCAGCATCGCCGACAACCTCCGCCTGGCCCGCCCGGACGCCACGGACGACGACCTGGTCCGCGCGGCCCGCACGGCCGGCGTCCACGACGAGATCGCCGCGCTGCCCGACGGCTACGCCACCCTCGTCGGCGAGCGCGGGGCCACCCTCTCCGGCGGTCAGCGCCAGCGCCTCGCCCTGGCCCGTGCCCTGCTGGCCGACGCCCCGGTGCTCGTCCTGGACGAGGCCACCAGCTCCGTCGACGAGCGCCGCGAGGCGGACATCGTCCGCGACCTGCCCGCCGCCGTCGGCGACCGGACCGTGCTGGTGGTCGCCCACCGGCTCGCCGCGGTACGCCACGCCGACCGCATCGTCGTCCTGGACGCGGGACGGGTGGACGCGGTCGGCGACCACACCGCCCTCGTCGAGGCGGGGGGCGTGTACGCCGAACTCGTCCGCGCCGGGCACGCCTACGAAGGAGGACTCGCCGCATGAGCAGCACGGTGGACCTGCCGCGCCGGGGCGCGCTGCGCGCCCTGCTGCCCGCCCTGGCCGGGCACCGGTCGCTGATGGCCCGCACCTGCGCCGCGGCGGTGGTCGAGCAGGCGTCGCTGGTGATCCTGCTGACGCTGGCCGCGCACACCGTCGGCACCGCGGTGATCGACGGACGGGCGCCCGCCGCCGGAACGACCGCCCTGCTGGCCGTCCTGGTCCTGGTGCGGGCCCTGGCCACCTGGCGGGAGATGGACCTCTCGCACGACCTCGCCTACCGGGTGCTGGCCGCGCTGCGGGTGCGGATCTTCGACGGGCTTGCCCGCAGCGCTCCCGCCCGCGTCGCCGGGCGCCGCAGCGGGGACCTCGCCGCGACGGCGATGGCGGACGTGGAGGCGCTGGAGTTCTTCTACGCGCACACCACCGCCCAGTTCCTCGCCTCCGGCGCGGTGTTCGCCGCAGTGGCCGTCGTGCTGGCCCAGCTGGAGGTGTGGCTGCTGGCGGTGGTGCTGCCGGTGGCCGCGCTGCTCGGGGCGGCGCCGTTCGCCGACGCGCGGGTGCGCGCCGCACGCGGGGCCCGCACCCGGACCGCCGCGGCGAAGCTGTCGGCGGACACCGTGGAGGCCGTGGACGGCCTGCGCGACCTGCTCGCCTTCGGCGCCCTCGCCGAGCGGCGCCGCCGGATCGCCGCACAGGGCCGCGAACTGGGCGCCGCACAGCGGGCCGAGGCCGGCTGGGAGGCGACCGCCGCCGCCGTGCGCGACCTGCTGATCGTGGCCGCCGTGCTCGGTGCGGTGGCGACCGCCGCGCACTCCGTCACCTCCGGGCGGCTGCACGGCGCCTGGGCGCCCGCGGCGATGACCCTCGCCCTGTCGGTGCTGGGACCGGTCGCCGAATCGGCCCGCTCCCTCAGCCAGGCCATGGGCCTGCGCGCCGCCGCCACGCGGGTGGACGCCGCCCTGAAGGCCCCGGCCCTCGCCCCGTCGCCCGCCGACCCCCGCCCCCTTCCCCCCGGCCCGCTGGGCGTCCGGCTGCACGGTGTGGGCTTCGACTACGGCGGCCGCCCGGTCCTGGACGACCTCGACCTGACCGTCCCCGCCGGCCGCACCCTCGCCCTGGTCGGGGTCTCCGGGGCCGGCAAGTCCACCTGCGCCCATCTGCTGGCCCGGTTCTGGGACCCCGCCCGCGGCGCGGTCCAACTGCTGCCCGCCGACGGCGAACCCGTCGACCTGCGGGACCTGGCCGACGCCGAACTCCGCGGCGCCGTCGCCGTGGTGGGCCAGGACACGCCCCTGTTCCACGGCACCCTCGCCGAGAACCTGCGCCTGGCCGCCCCCGACGCGGACGGCCGACTCCTCGCCGAGACGGCCCGGTTGTGCGGCGTCGACCGCATCGCCCCCCTGGACACCCAGGTCGGTGAGCGCGGCGCCACCCTCTCCGGCGGTCAGCGCGCCCGTATCGCCCTCGCCCGCGCCCTGCTGGCCCGCCCCCGCGTCCTCGTCCTGGACGAGACCACCGCCCACCTCGACAACGCGGGCGACGCCCAGCTCGCCGCCGCGCTCGCCCACCCCCACCGCACCACGATCGTCATCGCCCACCGCCCCGCCACCATCCGCCGGGCCGACCGCATCGCCGTCCTGGAGGCGGGCCGCATCGCCGAACAGGGCACCTGGGAGGAGCTGACCGCCCGCCCCGACGGCGCCCTGAACCGCGTCCTGGCCGTGACGCCCCGCTGACCGGCGTCAGCTCCAGGTCATGTTGATCTCGCGCCCGAAGTCGACGTACCCGCCCCGCTGGAAGGCCCGCGCCATGGGCACGTTGCCCAGATCCGTGGACGCGCGGATACGGGGGACGTCCTGTCCGGCGAGGACACGGGTGCCCTCGGCGAGGATGTCGTCGATGTAGCCGTTGCCGCGATGCCCCGGGAGGACGGCCAGGTACGCGATGATCGGGTTGTAGCCGTTGTGCGCGGGCAGCACGAATCCGGCGGGCCGCCCGTCGGGCAGCACCGCCACGCGCCACCAGTCCCGCGGGCTGGTGTAGCGGGCGAGTTCGTCCTCGTAGTGCTTGACCGCGGCGGCCTCGGCGGTCATGCGCGTCAGGTCGTCGCGGCTGTGCGCGTCCAGCGTGCCGTCCAGGACCTCGGTCATGAGGGCGAGCAGTTCCTCGCGGTCGCGCGGCGGCCGGAACTCCAGGCGCCCGCTGGGCTCCGGGATCGCCGTGCCGGGCCGCCACTCCAGACGCAGCCGCTCCACGAACAGCTTGGCGCCGGTGCGCTCCACGATCGTCATACGGTCCTCGACGACGGCCCGGGTGTCCTCCCGGTCACGCCAGTCGGGCGGGATGTAGCGCCCGTACTCGGGCGGGGTCGCACCCTCGGGGAGCGTGGCGGCCATGGCGGTGCGCAGCAGCCGTACGCCGATCTCCACCCGCTCGGCGGCGGGGAGGGTGTCGTCGACGTCCAGGATGTCGAGGAGGTCGGGCACGCGCTTCGCCGGCCGGCTCCACCACGCCAGCCGGGCCAGCGGGCGGTCGCCCAGCAGCGCCAGCCACATCCACGGCGGGCGGCGGCGGCCCTCGGCCAGGTCGTCGGCGAGCTCGTCGTCGAGGAGGTAGGTCAGCCGGCGGAAGAGACCGAGCTCTTCGGGGCCGCTGATCGGACGGATCGTCAGGTTGTCCGTGTTCACCGTCGAGACCTTCCGGTGAACGGCGCTCAGCCGCAAGCGGTTTTTCCGGCCGCGGCACAACGGGCTTGATGTCAAGCGGAGTTGAGGTTCTACGGTGATCGCGTTCCGGAGATCGCTCGAAGGGAGCGCGAAAGACATGCAGCTCAAGGAGTACTCGCAGGAGGAACTGGCCGCCCAGCCCATCGGGGCGTGGACCGGCCAGGCGTACCGGCTGGTCGTCGGCGCGCTGCGCGGGCGGCTGGCGGTGGAGGACCTGACCCAGCCGCACTGGTGGACGCTCAACCATGTCGCGCGGGATCCGGGGAGGTGGACGCGGGCGGCGCTGGTGGCACGGCTCGCGAAGTACGAGGACCTGGGGCTCGACTTCGACGCCGTCTTCGACGACCTCCTCGCGCGCGGGTGGATGACCGAGGAGGCGGGTGTCATGACGCTGACCGAGGCGGGAGAGGCGGGCCGGGTACGGGCGCGGGAGCGCAACGCGGAGGTGCACCGGCAGATGCGCGAGGGCATCGGCACGGCCGACTTCGTGACGACGATCAACGTCCTGCGCCGTATCGTCGCCAACCTGGGCGGCGACGGCGACCTGCCCGACTGAGCCGGCCGCCGCGCGCCCGTGCCGTGCGTGCCGCTAACCGGCGTAGGTCTCGTACTCGGCGACCTGGGGGGTGCCCGTGGCGCCGGTGATCTCGAAGGTGATCTTGTTGAGGGTGGTCGTGGGGATGTCGATGACGCCCGCGCCGCTGCCGGTGGCCAGGACGGCACCGGTGTCGGCGTTGACGACCTTCCAGCCGCCGATCCGGCCGACCGCGCCGGACGCCTCACGGATGGCGAGCAGCGAGACGGTGGTGGGCGAGGCCCACTTCACGGACACGGCGCCGGTCGTGCCGGCCGGCGACCAGTAGGTGCTCATGTCGCCGTCCCGCACATGGCCGTAGCTCGTCCCGTCGGCCTTGCTGGAGCCGTCGGACCCGGCGCCGATGCTGAGATTGGTGCCGCCGGGCTGCGTGGGCGTGGGGGTGGGCGTCGGGGTCGGGGTGGGTGTGGGGGTCGGAGTCGGCGTGGGGGTGGTCGGGGTCGGGGTCGGGGTCTGCGGGGTGCAGTTGCCGTCCGACACCCGCAGGCCCTTGTCGGCGCCCGCCGTCTGGCTCACGACGGCCGGGACGCAGGAGGCGGCGTCGAGGCGGTAGGCGTAGGGGATGCCGACGGTCGTGGTGGACCGGGGGTCGGGGCCGGCCGGCTTGTAGTCGGTGCCGGGGCTCGACCAGGTCACGTTGTCGAAGACGTTGCCGCCGACCTGCCAGTAGCCGGCCGCGTCGGTGTAGAAGGTGCCCAGGACGTCCTTGGAGTCCTCGAAGTAGTTGTTGTCGACCCTGGCGCGGGCGCCCGCACGGGAGTTGATGCCCGACTCGTTGAGGCTGACGTAGTGGTTGTTGTACATGTGCCCGACGCCGCCGCGCAGCAGAGGGGCGCGGGAGTCGATGTTCTGGTACAGGTTGTGGTGGTAGGTGACGTACCCGTTGGACAGGTCGCTCTCGCTGGACCCGACGAGGCCGCCGCGGCCCGAGTTGCGCAGGATGCTGTAGGACAGCGTCACGAACTGGGTGTTGTCCTTCATGTCGAACAGGCCGTCGTAGCCCTCCGACTCCCCGCCCGACGCCTCCAGGGTGACATGGTCGACCCAGACGTTGCGCACGCCGCTCTCCATGCCGATGGCGTCACCGCCGTTGGAGGTGGGGGAGCCGGACTTCTTGACGTTCCGGACGGTCACGTTCTGGATGATGATGTTGCGTGACTCGCGGATGTGGATGCCCACTTGGTCGAAGACGGCACCGCTGCCGACACCGACGAGCGTGACATTGCTGATCTGCTTCAGCTCGATGACGCCGTCGGCCGTGTTGCAGCTCGGGCCGGACACCTTGCGGGTGTTGGCGTGGTTGATGGTGCCCTCGACCTGGATGGTGATCGGGGTGCTGCTGCTGGCGCGGCCGCACAGGGCGGCGTGGATCGCGGTTCCCGTGGTGGCCCGGACCGTCTGCCCGCCGGCGCCGCCGGTGGTGCCGCCGTTCTGCGTCGCGTAGCCGGTGGCACCGCCGGTCGCCGCCGATGCCTCGGGCATCGACAGCACCACGCCGGTCGCGGCCGCGACGGCCAATGCGGCCAGGGTCGCGTGGAGTCGCACTGAGACGGCTCTTCTCATCTTCGCCTTCCGTTCGTCGTCGGATGTCGGATGTCGGATGTCGGGTGTCGGATGTCGGATGTCGGGTGTCGGTCGCCGGGTGCCGGTGCCGGATGCGGATGCGGGTGCCGCACGACCGGTCGCCGGACGCCGGATGCCGGACGCCAGGTGTCGCTGTGTGTGCTGTACGTGCTGTACGTGAGGTGCGCTGTCGTTCCGTTCGGCGCGAGGCCGAGGTGCCGCCTTACGCGCTGACGGTCGGCCGACGTGCGGTCGGCGTGCCACCGACGTGCGGCCGGGGTGCCACCGACGTGCGGCCGGCGTACGACCGACGTGCGGCATGCCGACCGCCGTGCGGCAGATCGGCCGGCAAGGAGCACGCCGGCCGGCGTACGAGCGTGGACCTCCCCGGCGCGGACCGGTTCGGTCGGTCGAGCAGAGGCGCTGACGTGGCGCCCCTCGGTGCGGCCGCTGCGCCGGGTCGGCGAACCGCGGGGACGCGGTCTTCCGCGCGGCGGACAGCGACAGAAAGCGCTTTCAGTGCGGCGAGAATAGGGGGCGGCCGCGGCGGTGGCAAGGCTTGGCGCACGGCGATGCGGCGGGCGGCCGGGACGGGAGGGGCGGGGGAGGAGTCAGGGCCCGGTCGGCGGAGCGCTCGGCTCCGCTTCCGTTGGGCACTGCCGTCGCCGCGCCGCAGGGCCCGCCGCGGTCCTCTCGGCGGCGTCGCCGGTGCGGACTCGGTTTCTGGCCGAGACTTTTCGCCCGGACGGCCTGGTTGAACTGCCGCTTCCCGTTCTGCGGGGCGCCCTGTCCCCACTTGAGGGGAAGGTCCCGGAAGGTCGTCGCGGAGGGTGGGCCCCGGTGTGGCGGATTCCGGCAGGCTCGGCGCCGACCGCTCATCTGTGAGGGGCGATCTGATCGTTGAGACCTGCGGGCCGTACGCGTAGGGTGCGGGTCACGCCACTCACCCAGCGTTCCGACGACCCGACGGGGGCATATCGGTGCAGCCACCGACGCAACGCGCCGAGACGGTACGGCGGTTGCCGCCGGACCCGGCCGACGACCGGGCCGGCACCATGTCCTCGCCGGCCCGGACCGGCGCTTTCTCGTGGGCGTCGTTCCGTCCGTCCGGCCCCGAGGAGGAGACCGACCGGTGAGCAGCAGAGCGATGAAGGCCCTCCTCGCCGACCTGGGGGGCCAGGCCGCTCGCGGTCTGGAGCGGCCCGCCGAACCGGCCGTGCTCATGGAGGCGTTCTGCCGGGCCATGAGCGAGCGCCGGGGCCGGCCGATCCAGCTCGTCTTCCGGGCCTTCCCCGACGAGGTGCCGGTCTCCGGGCTGCGCCTGGACTGCGGGGACCGGTCCGTCATCGTCGTCGAGGACCGGGCCGTCCCCGAGGCCCAACTGGTCATCCTGGGCCATGAGTTGTGGCACGAGGAGCAGGGCGACTGCGGCCACGGCCTCGGCGGGCTGCCGACCGCCGCCCGTGCCCTGGCCGGCGACGGGTCGGCGGAGGCCCTGCACCGGGCCGCCCTGCAGATCCTCGCCGCCGAGCAGGTGCCGCACGACGCCCTGACCGCGGTCGCCGCCCGAGCCGCCTCCAGCGACGACCACGAGGCGGACGCCGAGACCTTCGGCCTGCTCTTCGGGCGCGAGGTCCGTACGTGGATCAAGGGCCCCTACGCCAAGGGCCCGGTCACTCCGTCCACCGTGGAGGGCCGGATCGACCTGTCGCTCAGCCACCGGGGCGGGCACATCCTGAGGTGAACGGCCCGGACCCCGGCGTGCGGAGCGGGGAGGGGCGGCTCAGCCCAGGGCACTGTCGCGTTCGTCGTCGCGCAGGGGCGCGGCGTCGAGACGGGGCCGCCGGGGGCCGAGCAGCATGGGCCGGAGCATGTCGGGCGAGAACAGCCGGGTCGGCGGCGCGCTCAGGCTCATGACGTCCAGCAGGGCGCCGAGGGCGCGCGGGTTGCCGGCGGCCGTCTCCACACAGCGGTCCACGTACCGGGCGAGCAGCCGCTCCATGACGGTGGGCGGGCTGTCACAGGCGCCGGGGTAGAACATGTCCTGCCCGACGGCCAGGTCCCAGGCGGCGCCGACCGGACCGGCGGCCGCCCGCTGGACGCGCCGTGCCGTGCCCGCCTCGGTGATGCCGTGGGCGCGCAGGGTGTCGCGGAGGGCCAGGGCGCACTGGGCGGCGACGGTGAGGCCGTGCCCGTAGACCGGGTTGTAGCTGACGACGGCGTCGCCGAGCACCACGAGGCCGTCCGGCCAGGAGGTCATCTTCTCGTAGTAGCGGCGCTGGTTGGCCGTGCTGCGGCTGGTGACGACGTCACCCAGCGGCTCGGCGTCCCGCAGCAGCTCGCCGATGACCGGGTCGTCGAGGCCGAGGGCGAAGTCGACGAACCGCTCGGGGTCGG
The DNA here is from genome assembly GCF_964272895.1 of Streptomyces sp. enrichment culture. Lineage (GTDB taxonomy): Bacteria > Actinomycetota > Actinomycetes > Streptomycetales > Streptomycetaceae > Streptomyces. The sequence continues at coordinate 426,844 of NZ_OZ186832.1, read as the reverse complement.
CGCTGGGTTCGCCGCCGCGGCTGCCGGACAGGGTGACGATCCACTGGCCGTTCTCGACGGGCACGATGATGCCGGCCCGGCCCGGTGGCTTCGCGGAGTTGGGCTGCACATTGACCAGCGGGAAGCCGATCGCCGTGGTGCCGCCGGGTGCCTTGTACAGGCGGGTGGCGTAGCGGACACCGGCGTCCACCCTGCGCTCGGCGACCTGGGGCAGCCCGAGGTCCCGCAGCCAGTGGGCGGTGCGCGAGCCGCGGCCGGAGGCGTCCACCACGAGGTCGGCGCGCAGCACCTCCTCCTGGTCCCCGGAGCGCAGCCGGACGCCGGAGATCCGGGCGGCGGAGCCGTCGAGCCCGGTGGCCGTGGTCCGCTCCCGCAGGGTGATGCGGGGATCGGACAGGGCGCGGGTGGCGAGGACGTGGTCCAGCAGGGGGCGGGTGCACACCAGGTTGCGGTGGCGGGTGGCGGTGAAGCGCCGGAACCACACCTCGTTGGGGGCGCGGCTGACCATGTCGCCCATGATGTGGACCAGCCGGGCCCCGCGGGCCACGGCCTCGTCGATCACTCCGGGCAGCAGTTCGTCGAAGGCCGCCACCCCGCCGCTCCACAGCAGATGGGCGTGGAGCGCCTGGGGCACCCCGCGGCGGGGTTCCGGACCCTGCGGGAGGCGGTCGCGTTCGAGGACCGTGACATCGGCGAACTCGGCCAGGGCGGTGGCCGCGAAGAGCCCCGCGGCACTGGCGCCGACGACCACCGCGGTGGGCCGGCGCTGTATCGGTCTGTCAGACATCTGAGGTGACGCTTTCTGTGCTCGCCCGCCGGCGGACGCTCTCCACGAGGCGGGGCCGGTACAGGGCTCTGGCGATGGCGGTGAGATGGTCGGTGACCTCGCGTCCGATCTGCGCGGGCTGCTCTCCCCGAGCGCGGGGGGTGCCCTCGGCGTACGCGGTCAGGGCGCCGCGCAGCGCGATGACACCGGCGATGCCGCGCGCGGTCGGCTCCCGGTGCTCGGCGGCGGCCGCCTCGTAGGCCCGCCGGTACAGGGCGTGGTCGAAGTACGGGGCCAGGCGCAGCAGTCCGTCGTGGATCTGCTGCTGCCGCTTGACCAGCCGCAGGTCGAGCGGCGCGAACCGGCTGACCCGGGCCTTGGCGGTCGAGGGCGCCACCTGCCGGAGCTGCTTCTTCAGCGGCCCGAGGATCCAGTACGTGGCCTGCTCGCGGGGCCAGGTCTGCAGGAACGGGCCGAGGACCGGCACGATGAAGCCGGTCGCCACCAGCGACGCGCCGACGATGGCGAACGGCGGGGCGAGCCAGGTGCTCAGGAAGTCCCAGTCCGTGCCCGTCCAGCGGGCGATCACGGCGACGAGCTTGCACAGGTCGTAGCAGAGCCCGAAGGCGTACCCGACCTGGAGGAAGACCAGCCCGGCCTTCAGCCAGCGCGCCCGCACCCGGCCGATCCAGGTCCAGATCATCCATGCCGACACCAGCGTGCAGACCAGATACCCCAGCAGGTACAGCACGATGTGCTCGCGCATCCAGGGGGTGTTGGCGTAGTACGTGTCCAGGTCGCGCACCCGCTCCACGGGCACGTCGGCCATCAGGAACGTCACCCACAGCGCGACGACGGCACCGAGATAGATCCCCCACACCAGCCGGATCCGGCGGCGCCGGGCGGGAGTCGGCTCCTCGCGCCAGGTGATGATCATGTTGAGGCAGGCGGCGCAGAACAGGGTGAGCAGCGAATACGACCAGGGCGCCGCGAAGTTCGCCACGCCGGTCAGGTCGTTGATCCTGCGGATGCTCGACGGCGCCACACTCAGGAACACCGCCGAGGCGAACAGCAGCACCAGCCAGGTCGCCCGCGCGTTGGGGTCCCGCCACGAGCGCACGATCGTCGGGGACTTGAGGCCGAGACCGGCCACCAGCAGCACCGTGGGCAGCGCGAACGGTGGGGTGAGCTCGCCGATCCGGCTCACCGCGCGCGACCGCCTCGGCGCGAGGGGGCTGACTCCGGGGTCTCCAACCGGCCCGATATGCCGGTCGGTTGCTGCTGCATCGGTGTCGCTCCTGGAGACGGGGGGTACGGCGCCTCGCACCCTACGCGTCCCCGCGACCACCCCTCAATGATCGCTCCGCACACGTCCGCTCGGACAGCACCCCGTGCGTCACCTCCTTGGAGGCACCGGGGGCGCGGACCGGCCGCAGACCCACCCCGGCGACGGTCGTCCGCCCACCCGGCCGTCGACCCCGCCCACCGCGCCGGCGGTGGACCTGTTCGCTCACGGCTCGGACACGGCATACGGCTCCAAGGCCGGCGTATCGCCGTGCGAGGGCCGCGACGGGAGCGGGAGCGCAGGGGTGCCGGCGGCCGCCGTCCTCCCGGACCGCCCCGCGAGGCGGCAGCCCAGGCAGTCCGTGTGGCCCGCGCGGGCGGTGGGGTCCTTGGCACGCCAGTGCCGCAGGCCCGCCGGCCGCGGTCCGCCGGGCTTGCCCCAGCCGGCCAGATGCAGCAGCCAGGTGGTGAGCAGCGCCAGCAGGAGGACGGCGGCGCCCGCCAGCGCGAGGAGGCCGGAGGTGGCGACGACGGCGAGGCCGCACAGGGTGAAGCCCACCGACGCGAGGGCCGTTCCGGTCCAGCCCGCGAGGGTGTGCCCCATGTCGTGGTCGTCGTCTCCATGCAGGAACACGGATGTCTCCTTGGCGGTGGGATCCTGAGAGGGCAGGTCAGAGCCCGCTCGGAGAAGTTTTATCTCACGAGCTAAGATACTTAGATGCTAAGGGGATGCTGTGGGGCAAGGCAAGACGCGCCCGGCCGCGACCGTGGACCAGGCGATGTTCGCCATGGACCGGATGATCGCGACGGCACATTTCGGGCAGCAGGACATCGCCCGCGGCCTTGGCCTCAACGCCACGGACCTCACCTGTCTGGGATTCCTCATCGAGGCGTCGATGGCCGGTGACGCCCTCGTGGCCGGCGACCTCGCCGAACGGGCCAGGCTGACGACCGGAGCGGTCACCGGCGTCCTCAACCGCCTGGAGAAGGCGGGCTACGTCCGGCGGCAGGCCGACCCTCACGACCGCCGGCGCGTCCTGGTCGTGATGGAGGAGGACGCCCAGGCGCGCATCCTTGAGGTCTACGGCCCCGTCTACGAACGCCTGTCCGCGCTGTTCGCCGACTACGACGCCGATGAGATCGCCGTCCTGGCCGACTGGTTCACCCGTGCCCGGGGCCTGCTTCTGGAGGCCCTGGAGCAGATCCGCGAGGACGGCGGCTGACCGCGCCGGGCGCGGCAGACGCGGCGACGGCCCACCGAGCCTGTCGGTGGGCCGTCGCCGGGCCGTGCGGGTGTCGTCGGGTCAGGACTTCCCGGACGGGGTGAGGAGCACGAAGTCGGCGCCCGAGGGGTCCACGCACACGGCGAGGCGGCCCACGTCCTCGGCGTCCTCCGGCCCCATCTGCACGCTGCCCCCGTTCTCCGTGACGCGGAGGACCGCCGCGTCGCAGTCGTCGACGTCGAACACGGGGTGCCAGTAGGGCCGCCCGCGCGTCAGGGTCAGCTGCTCCGCGGGCAGGTTCATGATGCCGCCCTGCATCCGCTCCTCCGGCAGCCCGGCCGGGGTGACCAGGGAGTAGGTGCCGCCACCGCCGGGCAGCTCCATGTCGCTGTAGGTCCAGCCGAAGACGTCGCCGTAGAACTTCTTCGCACCCGCGGCGTCCGGGGTGTAGAGCTCGGTCCAGGACAGTGCGCCGGGTGCGTCGAAGAGTTCGGCGCCCCTGTGCGAGCCGGGCTGCCAGACGGCGAACTGGCCGCCGAGGGGGTCGCTGAACTGGGCCATCCGGCCCCACTCGTCGAGGTCCGTCGGCGGCACCCGGACGCTGCCGCCCGCCTGCTCGACCGCGCGGGTCGTGGCGTCCGCGTCGGTGACGGCGTAGTAGATCATCCAGGCCGAGCGGGCGCCCTGCTCGGTGAGCTTGCCGAGCCCCGCGACGAGCTTGCCGTCCTTGCGGAACATCCCGCCTTCCATGTCCTCGCCGTCGCCCATGGACTCGTACTCCCAGCCCAGCACGGTGCCGTAGAAGGCCGCCGCGGCCGGCACGTCGGGGGCGCCGAGATCGAGCCAGCAGGGAGTGCCGGGGGCGCAGTCGGTGGTGATCATGAGGATTCCCTTCGCTGTGGTGCGCGTGCTGAACGGTGGACCCCGCCCGCCCCCGAAAATCATCGCTCCGGGCCGGACGCCCGGCGACACGGACGCCTGGCGACACGGACGCCCGGCGACACGGGCGGAGCCGTCCGGCGGGCGGCGGCCGGGAGCCTCGACCAGACTGGCAAGCGGGCGCCTTCGCCCCACCGGCGGCGGTCAGCCCCCGGAGGGTGCCGTGAGCTCCGGGGAGGTGCCGTGCCCCGGGGAGTCGCGGTCCCCCTCGCCCCACCGGCCGCCAGGCGCCCCCGCCACCACCGCTTTTCGGGCGCCGCCGCCCGGGAACCCGGTGGCTGTCCGACCAGCACCCCAGGTCAGGAGGCCGACGTGACCGACGCCCAGCGCAACCAGCAGGACCCGACGACGCAGCACCCGCGCCCCGACTTCCCCGCGCAGGACCAGCCGCATCCCGGATGGACCGGCCCGATGGACCCGCCGCCGGACCACGGCGAGGACTCCTACCGCGGCTCCGGCCGCCTGGAGGGCCGCGCCACCGTCATCACCGGCGGTGACTCCGGCATCGGACGGGCGGTCGCCCTGGCCTACGCCCGCGAGGGCGCCGATGTGCTCTTCACCCACCTGGCGGAGGAGGAGGGCGAGGCCCGCGAGACCGCCCGGCTCGTCGAGGACGCCGGACGCAAGGCGGTCGCGGTGCCCTGCGACATCCGCGAGGAGGACAACTGCCGGGCGCTGATCGAACGGGCGGTCGCGGAGTTCGGGCGGATCGACGTCCTGGTCAACAACGCCGCCTACCAGATGTCCCAGCCGGACGGCATCGAGGCGATCACCACCGAGCAGTTCGACCGCGTGATGCGCACCAACCTCTACGGCATGTTCTGGCTGACCAAGTTCGCCGTACCGCACATCCCGGAGGGCGGCAGCGTCATCAACACCACGTCCGTGCAGGCATACCAGCCCAGCCCGCACCTGCTGGACTACGCGACCACCAAGGGCGCGATCGTCACCTTCACGCAGGGCCTCGCCCAGATGCTCGTCGACCGCGGCATCCGGGTGAACGCGGTCGCACCGGGCCCGGTGTGGACCCCGCTGATCCCCGCGACGCTCCCCGACACCGCGGAGTTCGGCAAGCAGAGCCCCATGGGCCGCCCGGCCCAGCCCGCCGAACTGGCCCCGGCCTACGTCTATCTCGCCTCCCAGGAAGCCAGCTTCATCACGGGCGAGATCCTCAACGCCACCGGCGGCACCCCGCTGCCCTGACCCCTGTGGCTCGCGCGGGCGTTCGACTACGGTGAGGCCATGCCTCGGGACACCGTCACCGCCAACCCGCTGCGGCAGCTCACGCTGGACCAGCTCCGCCGGCGGACCAGCGTCAAATGGCGCACCTACCCGCAGGACGTCCTGCCGCTGTGGGTCGCGGAGATGGACGTGCCGCTGGCCGAGCCGGTCGCCCGCGCGATCACGGACGCGGTCGGACACGGCGACACCGGCTATCCGGCCGGCACCGCATACGCCGAGGCGCTCGCGGAGTTCGCGCGCAAACGCTGGGACTGGGACGGCCTGCGGGTGGAGCGCACGGCCCTCGTGCCGGACGTGATGCTCGGCGTCGTGGAGATGCTCAAGCTGGTGTCCGGACCGGGCGACCCGGTCGTCGTCAACTGCCCGGTGTATCCGCCGTTCTACCAGTTCGTACGGAGCCTGGGGCGCCCCATCGTCGAGGCGCCGCTGGGGCCGGACGGCCGCATCGACTTCGCGGCGCTGGAGGCCGCCTTCGGGCGGGCCGCGCGGGCCGGGCGGACTCCCGCCTACCTGCTGTGCAGCCCGCACAACCCGACCGGGACCCTGCACACCGCCGAGGAGCTGGCACGGGTGGCCCGGCTCGCGCGGACGCACGGGGTGCGGGTCGTCGCCGACGAGATCCACGCCCCGATCGTGGCCGCCGGGGCGTCCTTCGTGCCGTATCTGAGCGTGCCCGGCGGCGAGGACGGGCTGTCGCTGATGTCGGCCTCCAAGGCGTGGAACCTGGCCGGGCTGAAGGCCGCCGTGGCCGTCGCGGGTCCGGCGGCGGCCGACGACCTCGCCCGGCTGCCCGAGGAGGTGAGCCACGGCCCCAGCCACCTCGGGATCATCGCCCACACCGCGGCCCTGCGCGACGGCGGCGACTGGCTCGACGCACTGCTGGCCGGCCTCGACGAGAACCGGCGGCTGCTGGCCGCGCTGCTCGCCGCGCACCTGCCCGGCGTGGACCACCGGCCGGGCGAGGCCACCTACCTCGCCTGGCTGGACTGCCGCCCGCTGGAGCTGGGCGACGACCCGGCCGCCGTCTTCCTGGACCGCGGCCGGGTGGCGCTGAACTCCGGCATCCCCTTCGGTACCGGCGGCACCGGCTTCGTCCGGCTGAACCTGGCGACCTCGCCCGAGATCCTCACCGAGGCGGTACGGCGGATGGCGTCCGCTCTTCGGTGAGGCAGGCCGAGTCTTCGGTGAGGGACGCCGAGTCGTCGGTGACCGTCTCCGAGTCTTCGGCGACCGTCTCCGAGTCGTCGGCGACCGAGGCCGAGTCCTCCGTGAGGGACGCCGGGTCTTCGGCGACGGACTCCGAGGCGCACAGATAGGGCCGCGCCAGCAGCAGCCCCGTCGCCGTCAGCGCGATCCCGAGGTAGACCGGCGCGAGGTGGACGAGGTCGGTGTAGCGGATCGTCCCGTGCACCACCACGGCCGGCAGGAACCCGGCGGCCGCGGCGACGGCCAGGCTCCAGAACACCCACGCCTCGCCCCGCCGCCAGCCCCACGCGCTGAGCAGGGTGATCGCCACCGCGGCGGACATCAGGGCGCCGCCGAACCCCGCCCGGTCGTGCGCGACGAAGGGCACGAGCCGCGGGCTGACCTCCTCCAGCGCCTCGGCACTCGTGCCGAGGAAGGTCAGATCCGTCGGCACGAACACCCCCGTCAGACCGACCACCGAGATCACCGCGCCGCCGACGAACAGCCCCACGCCCGTCACGATCAGCAGCAGCTGGCCGGTCAGCGCCCGCCGCCGCTCCCGCTCCGGCCCCTCGGGCACCCGCCGCCAGCGCGCGGTGTGCGGGACGCGGCGGACCCCGGCCAGGAACATCGGGAACAGCACCAGCGCGGCGGCCGTGTGCAGGGGCTCCACGAAGCCGGTCGCCAGGAAGTAGAAGAGGGTGGGGAAGCCGACCGCCCCCGACAGCAGGAACACCTCGCGGGCCCACGGCCGGTTGCGCCGGATCCCGCCCACCGCGAGGCCGGTGTAGAGGGCGCCGATGGACACCATCGTGCCGGCCATGGTGATCCGGTCGTGCTGGAGGAAGTGCACGAGGTGGTGGTTGGCGGCGTGCAGGTCGTGCAGCGTCATGCCGAGGTAGTCGCGGTCGTACCAGAGCAGCACCGGCCCCAGGGTGATCCCCGCCGCGCAGAGCCCGGCCACCGTCATGCCGAGCCCCACCAGCAGCGCCCAGCACCAGGCGGGCCAGCGGCGCGGATCGCGGCCGACGTCCCGCAGCCGCGGGGCCGGCGCGGTGGGCGTGGCCGCCTCGACGACCCGGGCGAACCAGCCGGGCCCGGCCGCGACCAGCACCGAGGGCCGGGCCAGGACGACGGTGTCCGGGTCGTCGAGCGCGGCGGCCGCCTCGGTCACCGAGGGGCCGGTGACCACATGGGCGTCGCCCTCGCTGGTGAAGCCGTCGACATGGGCCCCGAGGGCGGCACGCACCTCCGGATCGCCGGTGCGCACGACCACCGGGATCGACCGCCCGGCGGCCGCCTCCCGTACGGTCTCCACGTCGGCCGCCGCGACCGGTCCGACCTCGACGACGCCGGCGCCCAGCGGAGGCATGGCACGCACGACGTCGTGGGCGAGCGCGGGCGGCACGGCGATGCCGAGCCGGACGGTGAGAGGCACGCCCCCGAGCTCACCGGCGAGACGGCGCGGCGGATGCCGGTGCCCGAACCCGCGGGAGATCAGCCGGGCGCCGGCCGGCCGGGCGCCGATCGAGGCCAGCAGGCGCAGGGCGGTGCGCTGGGAGCGCCGCTCACCGAGGACGGCGGCAGCGGCGCCGCGCAGCGGGTGGTACGTCCAGTCCGGCATCAGGGGGTCTCGTTCTTCGTCGCGGTGACCGGTCCGCTGGGCGCGGTCCAGCCGAGCACCGGGGTCATGGAGCGCAGCGTCACCCGGACCGGCGTCAGCCGGGCGGCCGTGTCGCGCAGCAGCGCGGCGGGCGGCCAGGCCAGCTGGCCGAGCGTGCCCAGGCGCGCGGAGCGACGGGCGACCGCCCGTGTCCGGGGGCGGCGCAGCAGATCGTACGAGCGCAGCGCGGCGGCCGGGTCGGGGGTGCCGTCCAGACAGTGGGCGAGGGTGACCGCGTCCTCCAGCGCCTGGCACGCGCCCTGGCCCAGGTTGGGCGTCATGGCGTGGGCGGCGTCGCCGAGGAGCGCGACCCGGCCGTGGACGAAGGAGGGCAGCGGCGGCAGTTCGTAGAGGTCGTGGCGGAGCACCGCGTCCGGGCGGACGGCGGCGAGCAGGGCCGGGACCGGGTCGGGCCAGGAGCCGAACCGGCGCAGCAGTTCGTCGTACTCGGACGGGGCGCAGGCCGTACCGGCGGGCAGCGACGCGGTGCCGAAGCAGTACATCCGCCCGCCCGGCAGCAGCGTGTAGCCGAACCGCTCCCCGCGCCCCCAGATCGCCGCGCCCTGCGTCGGCCGCTCGGTGAGCGGTTCGGTGACCGCGCGCCAGGCGGTGTAACCGGCGTACCGGGGGCCGGCCGCGTCCGGCCACAGGGCGCGGCGCACCGCGCTGCGCAGCCCGTCGGCGCCGACCACCAGGTCGGGTCGGGACACGCCCCCGCGGTGCTCGACGACCGGGCCGTGCCCGTCGTCCCGTACCGCCGTCACCTCGCTGCCCGGTCGCAGGCTGTCGGCGGGCAGCGCCCCGGCCAGCACCCGCAGCAGCTCCGCGCGGTGCAGCACGACCAGGGGCCGGCCGAAGCGGCGCTCCAGCTCCGCGTTGTCGGTACGCGACAGCCAGCGGCCCCGCCGGTCCCGTACGCCGCCCGCCGCGTCGAGGGCGCCGGCGGCCCGTACGGCGTCCTCCAGACCGAGGACCTCCAGCGCGCGCAGCGCGTTCGGCCACAGGGAGATGCCCGCGCCGATCTCGGTGAACCGCGGCGCCCGCTCCAGCACCTCGACGTGCCAGCCCCGGCGGTGCAGCGCGATGGCCGCCGCGAGGCCGCCGATCCCGCCGCCGACGACGGTCGCGGTGCGCTGGGGCATGGTTCCTCGCTCGGGGTGCGGGGGCCCGGGCCCCGGTCGGATGTACGTCGATCCGGTGCCCGAGCGTAGTACGCGGCCGCGCCCCGCCGGGACCCGGACCCCCGCGATCGTGGCCGGTCAGGCGGGGTGTGTCCGGTCCACGGTGAGGACGATCTTGCCGGTGGTGCGGCCCGTCTCGCCCATGGCGTGCGCCTTGGCGGCGTCCGCGAGCGGGAAGACGGACTCCACGTGGACGCGCAGGGCGCCGGACTCGACGAGCTCGGCGACGGCCGTCATGCCGGCGTGGTCGGCCTCGACGAGCATCGTCTCCACGCGCACGCCGCGCGCCGCCGCCTTCGCGGGCTCGTCGGGGTCGGTGCCGCCCAGGATGGAGACGAGGACGCCGCCCGGGCGCAGGACGTCGAGGGAGCGCGTGCGGGTGTCGCCGGACAGGGTGTCGAGGACCATGTCGACGTCCCGCACCGCGTCACGGAAGTCGGTGGTGCGGTAGTCGATCACCTCGTCCGCGCCGAGCGAGCGCACGAAGTCGTGCTTGGGGGCGCTGGCCGTGCCGATGACATACGCGCCGAGCGACTTGGCGATCTGCACGGCCAGGTGGCCGACCCCGCCCGCGGCGGCGTGGATCAGGACGCGCTGCCCCGCGGTGACGTGGGCGGTGTCGACGAGGGCCTGACGGGCGGTGAGGGCGGCGAGCGGCAGGGCGCCTGCCTGGACGTGGTCGATCGAGGCCGGCTTGTGCGCGAAGGCGCGGGCGGGTCCGGTGACGTACTCGGCGTGGGAGCCGACCCCGTGCGGGTACGGCAGCATCCCGAACACCTCGTCGCCCGGCTTGAACAGGGTCACGCCCCAGCCGACGGCCTCGACGACGCCGGAGACGTCCCAGCCGAGGACGAGTGGCCGGCGGCCTTCCAGGAAGAGGCCGGCGGCGCGGTGTTTCCAGTCGGTGGGGTTGACTCCGGCCGCCCGGACGGCGACGAGGATCTGGCTCGGCCCCGGCACCGGGCGGGGCAGCTCCACCTCCTTGAGCACTTCGGGGCCGCCGTGAACGTCCTGGCTGATCGCACGCATCGTGGGGTTGTCGGTCATGCGCTCCAGCCTCGCCGCCCGGCCGGGGCCGTACCATGGCATGAAAGCCATCTTTCGACGGGATCGTGCCATGGGTGTTCATCGTGTCGTCGTCCTCGCGCTGGAGGGGGTCTATCCGTTCGAACTCGGCATCCCCAGCCGTGTCTTCGGCACCGCCCCCGACCGGTACGAGGTGCTGACCTGCTCGGTCGACGGCGGCCCGGTCACCACGAACTCCGACTTCTCGGTCACCGTGGGGCACGGCCCCGAGGTGCTGGCGTCGGCGGACACGGTGCTGCTGCCGCCGTTCGACACCTCGCTGCTCACCCGTGAACTGCCGCCGGACATCGGCCGGGCACTCGCCGCCGTGCGGCCCGGCACCCGGATCGTGTCCATCTGCACCGGCGCCTTCGTGCTGGCCGCCGCAGGACTTCTCGACGGCCGCCCCGCCACCACCCACTGGGCCCTCGCCGACACCTTCCGCACCTGGTACCCGACGGTGGCCCTCCACCCGGACGTGCTGTTCGTCGACGACGGCGACGTCCTCACCTCGGCCGGTGCCGCCTCCGGAGTCGACGTGTGCCTCCATCTCGTCCGCAAGGACCACGGCTCCGCCGTCGCCAACCAGGTGGCCCGCGCCTGTGTCGTCCCTCCGTGGCGGGACGGCGGCCAGGCGCAGTACATCCAGCACCCCGTGCCCGCGGCCTCCGCCAACGGCACCTCGGCCACCCGCCGGTGGGCCCTGGAGAACCTGCACGAACCGCTGTCCCTGGCGGACCTCGCCGCCCACGCCCGGATGAGCCTGCGCACCTTCGCCCGCCGCTTCACCGAGGAGGTCGGCATGAGCCCCGGCCGCTGGGTCATCCAGCAGCGCGTCGACCGCGCCCGGCATCTGCTGGAGACCACCGACCTCGCCGTCGACGACATCGCCGGGCAGGTCGGCTTCGCCTCCGGGACCTCGCTGCGGGAGCACCTGCACGCCGCCATCGGGGTGTCGCCGCTCGCCTACCGGCGCACCTTCCGGGGCGCGGCCACCCCGGTGGAGTAGGCGGGCCCGCCGGGTATTCCCGCGGACCCATCGGAATGCCGATGCCAGGCATCGGTTTCCCCATTGGTGGCGCAGGCGGCACGGGTCTACGTTCGATGACATCGCCGCACCGGCCACCGCGCCGCGGGAACGCGGAGCGCGGGCCGCCGGTGAGCAGGCGCTGTCAGGCCCCTTCCCGGCCGTCAGACCCTCTCCGAAGGAAGCATCATGTCGAAGATCCTCTTTGTGATGACCGGCGCCGACCACTGGACCCTCGCCGACGGCACCCAGCACCCGACCGGCTTCTGGGCCGAGGAGGCCGTCGCTCCCTACGAGGCGTTCCGGGCCGTCGGCCACGAGATCGTCGTCGCCACGCCCGGCGGGGTCGTCCCGCCCGTCGACAAGGGCAGCCTCGCGCCCGAGTACAACGGCGGTCAGGAGGGCGCCGACCGCGTCGCCGCCGCGCTCGCCGCGATGGGCGAACTGCAGCGCCCGATCCGGCTGGAGGACGTGAACCTCGACGACTACGCCGCCGTCTTCTACCCCGGCGGTCACGGCCCCATGGAGGACCTCGCCGTCGACGCCGCCTCCGGCGCGCTGCTGGTCGACGCGCTCGCCTCCGGCAAGCCCCTCGCCGTGGTCTGCCACGGCCCGGCCGCGCTGCTCGCCGCCACGAAGGACGACGGCTCCAACGCCTTCGCCGGGTACCGGGCGGCCGCGTTCACCAACGCCGAGGAGACCCAGGGCGGCCTCGCCGACAAGGCCCGCTGGCTGCTGGAGGACCGCCTCGTCGAGGCCGGTGTGGACGTCCAGGTCGGTGAGCCGTGGGCGCCGCACGTCGTCGTCGACCGCAACCTGATCACCGGCCAGAACCCGGCCTCGTCCGCCCCGCTCGCGGCCGAGGTGCTGAGGAAGCTGGGCTGACACCGTCGGCCGAGGTGTCGAAGAGGTGGGGGTCGGCTCGCGGCCGAGGTGTCGAAGAGGTCGGGGTCGGCCCGCGGCCGAAGTGCCGAGCAAGCCGGAGCCGGAGGTCGGCCCCCCGACCGAGGCGCCGAAGACGCCGGGCCGGCCCACCCAGGGAGCCATAGGCCCGCCGAGCCATAGGCGCGCCGATACATTGGTGCGCATGGCACATCCGCATCCCGATGGTTCCCTCCCCGTCGCGGACCTCAACCTGCTGCGGACCTTCCTGGCCGTCTACCGCTCCGGCTCCTTCACCGCCGCCGCCGGACTGCTGGGCCTGTCGCAGCCCACGGTGACCGCGCAGATCCGGTCCCTGGAGCGGCAGACGGGCCGCGAGCTGTTCGCGCGGCTGCCGCGCGGGGTCGCCCCGACGGCCGTGGCGCACGACCTCGCGGCCCGGGTCGCCGCGCCGCTGGACGCGCTGGCCGCCGCCACCGGTCAGGAGCCCTCGCCCGAGCGGCGTGCCGTGCCCGTCCACCTGGCCGGTCCCGCCGAGCTCCTGTGCGCCCGTGTGCTGCCCGCCCTCGCCCCGCTGGTCGGCGAGGGCGTACGGCTGCGGATCACCGTCGGGCTGACCGACCCCCTCCTGGACGAACTGCGCGCCGGCCGCCACGACCTCGTCATCGCCACCTACCGTCCCCGCGGACGGTCACTGACCGCCGAGCCGCTGATGGACGAGGAGTTCGTGCTGCTCGCCGCGCCCGTGTGGGCCGACCGCGTCAAGGAACGGCTGGCGACGGAGGGACCCGCGGCACTGCACACCGTCCCCCTCGTCACGTACGCCGAGGATCTGCCCATCGCGCGGCGCTACTGGCGTCATGTCTTCGGTACCCGGCTGTCCCGCCCGGCCGCCGTCACCGTGCCCGACCTGCGCGGAGTCCTCTCGGCGGTCGCCGCCGGCGCCGGGTTCACCGTGCTGCCGCGCTATCTCTGCCAGGACGAACTGGCCTCCGGCGCCCTCGTCGCCCTGCACGAGCCGGACGACCCGCCCATCAACACCGGCTACCTCGTCCGACGGCCCGGACGGCCCGGTCACCCCCATGTCACACGGGTCCGCGAGCTCCTTCTCGAGGCGGGCCGCACCTGGTGACCGCATGGGGCCGCGGCCCCGTCCGTCCGTGCCGGAGCGTCCCTGGCGGGTGCGGCAGTTGCCTGCGTGACAAGATGTTCCGGTTGTCCCCGCGAGAAAGGCGCGATTCCCATGTCCAGCGTCGAGCTGACCACCAACTTCGGCCGTATCGTCCTCGAGCTCGCCGACGCCGAGGCGCCCAAGACCGTCGAGAACTTCCTGACGTACGTCCGCAACGGCCACTACGACGGAACGATCTTTCACCGTGTCATCAACGGCTTCATGGTCCAGGGCGGCGGCTTCACCCCGGAGATGAAGCAGAAGCCCACCCTGAGCCCGATCGAGAACGAGGCCGACAACGGCCTGAAGAACACCGCGTACACCGTGGCGATGGCCCGCACCGGCGACCCGCACTCCGCGACGGCCCAGTTCTTCATCAACGTCTCGGACAACGACTTCCTGAACCACACCTCCAAGGACATGCGCGGCTGGGGCTACGCCGTCTTCGGCAAGGTGACCGAGGGTCAGGACGTCGTCGACCGGATGAAGGCCGTCCGCACCGGCAGCAGCCGCGGCCACCAGGACGTGCCCACCGAGCCCATCGTCATCGAGTCCGCCAAGGTCATCGGCTGACGCACTCAGCGGTTCCCCGCGCCGGACGCACGTGGCATCGTGACTCCCGCCCGATAGGTCTGTACCTGTCGTCGCGGGAGGACTGATGCGCGGGACCACCGTCCCACCGGGAACACCCTGCCCCACGCCCCCGCCCGGCGGACTGCCCCTGCACCGGCTCGAAGTCGCCGGGCCCGGGGCGGTGCCCTTCGCGGCGGGGTCGTTCGAGGCGGTGGGTCCGCTGTCCCGTGCGGACCACCCGCACCGCCACACGTTCTACGAGATCGTCCACGTCACCGCCGGCTCCGGCACCCATGTCGTCGACCTCGCCCGCCGTCCCGTACGGCCGCCGCACCTCGCCGTGATCCGGCCCGGACAGGTGCACCACTGGGAGGGCGGCCACGACCTCGACGGCACGCTCGTGCTGTTCACCGACGACTTCCTGGTGGACCACCCCGGCGACCGCGAGGTGCTGCGCCGGCTGGGCGAGCGGTGCTGGTTCGCCCCGGACGCCGACGACCACACGCGGCTGCGCGGGCTCATGGCCGAGCTGGTCGCCGAGCACCGGCAGCGCGCACCGGGCTACGAGAGCGTCCTGCGCTCCCTGCTGCATGTGCTCGTCGTCCGGCTGGCCCGGCTGCCGGTCCGCGCCGAGGCCGGTCCCGCGCCCGCCGGGCGGCAGGCGGCGCTGGCCGAGGACTTCGCGCGGCTGATCGCCCGGAGCGACGCCGCCCGCCTCACCGTACGGGAATGCGCCGCCGAACTCGGCGTCACACCCGGCTATCTCACCCAGGCGGTGCGCGCGGCCACCGGCCGCAGCCCCGGACGCCTGCTCATCGAGGCGCGCGCCTACCAGGCCCAACAGCTGCTGGCCCACACGGAGTTGTCCGTACGACAGGTCGCCGCCCGCACCGGATTCGCCGACCCCGCCTATTTCAGCCGCTTCTTCCGGCGGGAGACCGGAACCAGTCCCGGCGCCTTCCGAAAACACCACAGCCGCCACCATCAGTCCCTTCAAGGCCCACGCCCGCCCGCCTAGGTTCGTTGCCGATCCCACGCCCCCCACGAGGAGCAGGTATGGACAACGACCCGATCACCCCACGGACCGTCGCCCGCAAGACCGTGCTGCGTGCCGCCCTCGCCGCCACCGCGGCCGTCCCCGCCGCCCTGCTCGGCGGCCCGGCCCTGGCGCGCGCCTTCGCCTCCACCGACACCGCGCCCCCGCTCACCCCGCCCTGCGACGACGGCGACGACCCGACCCCGCCGCAGACCGAGGGCCCGTACTTCAAGCCGCGTTCGCCGCGGCGCACCAGCCTGCTGGAACCGGGACTGCCCGGCACCCGGCTGACGGTGACCGGCTATGTCTTCGGCCGCGCCTGCCGCCCGATACCCGGAACCCTGCTGGACTTCTGGCAGGCGGACGCCAACGGGGCCTACGACAACACCGGGTTCCGGCTGCGCGGCCACCAATTCACCGACGCCCGCGGTGCCTTCGCCCTCACCACGATCGTGCCCGGCCTCTATCCGGGCCGCACCCGGCACATCCACGTCAAGGTGCAGGCTCCCGGCCGGCCGGTGCTGACCACCCAGCTGTACTTCCCGAACGAGCCCCGCAACACCACCGACACCCTCTTCGACCCGCGACTGCTGATGACCGTGCGCGACGGCCAGGGCGGCCGGGAGGCGGCGTTCGACTTCGTCCTCGACGTGCCCCAGGACCCCGGCCCGACCCCCACCCCCACCGACACCCCGCCGCCGGGCGGCACCTGGACCGTCGGCGCCGCCTACCGTGCGGGCGACCGGGTCACCTACGCGGCCCGCGGCTACCGGTGCCTGCAGCCCCACACCGCCCAGCCCGGCTGGGAACCCCCGAACGTCCCCGCGCTCTGGCAGGCCCTGTGACACCTGCTGGACATGTGACCCAGGTCACATGAGGAGGGTGTCACGCCCGGTCCCGGTCGTCTGTCCCATGGACGTCACCGGGACCGGCCCGGTGCACCGAACCAGGGGAGCCGACCATGGCCAAGGAACACCGCGTCGTCGTTCTCGGCGCCGGCTACGCCGGCATGATGTGCGCCGTCCGGCTGGCCCACCGCACCCGGCGGCAGCCGGTGCGCATCACGCTGGTGAACCGGTCCGACCTGTTCGTCGAGCGGCTGCGCCTGCACCAGGTGGCCGCCGGGCAGCGGCTGGCCGAGCACCGCATCCCGCGGCTGCTCGACGGCACCGGCATCGCCTTCGTACGGGGACAGGCCACCGCGATCGACCCCGAGGCGCACACCGTGCGGATCGAGGGCGGAGACACCCTCGGCTACGACACCCTCGTCCTCGCCCTCGGCAGCCGAACCGACACCGACACCGTCCCCGGCGTCGCCGACCACGCCTTCCCGCTGGAATCGCCCGAGCTGGCCGCCCGGCTCGCCGACACGGCCGCGGCCGGCGGCACCGTCACCGTCTGCGGCGGCGGACTGACCGGCATCGAGGCGGCAACCGAGATCGCCGAGAACCGGCCCGGACTGCGGGTGACCCTGCTCAGCGACGGTGAGCCCGGCGCGATGATGGGACCCCGCGCCCGCGCCCACCTCCGGCGCGCCCTCACCCGGCTCGGCATCACCGTCCGCACCGGCGCTCGCGTCACCAAGGTGCTGCCCGACGCCGTGGAACTCGCGGACGGCGAGCTCGTCCCCGCGGACGTCTGCGTGTGGACGACCGGGGTGAAGGTGCCGCCGCTCGCCGCCGACGCCGGGATCGACGTCGACGACCGCGGCCGGACCGTCGTCGACGCAACCCTCGCCTCGGTGTCCCACCCCGACATCCGCGCCATCGGCGACGCGGCCGCCGTACGGCAGAACTGGGGCACCGTCCACGGCACCTGCCAGAGCGGCATCCCCACCGGCGCGTACGCCGCCGACGCCATCGCCCGCGCGCTGCGCGGCAAGCGGGTCAAGCCCTTCCGCTTCGGCTACTTCCACCAGCCGGTCAGCCTCGGCCGACGCGACGCGGTCATCCAGTTCACCCACGCCGACGACACCCCGAGGCGGGCCTACCTCAAGGGCCGGTGGGCGGTGATGTACAAGGAGTCGGTCAGCGGCAGCCCGCTGAGCATCTACCGGATCGGCAAGCGGCTCGACATCAATCCGCAGCTGTCCAAGGGCGGCAGGGCCACGCGGTGACCACAGGGCCACGACCGCTTCCGGGCCGGCGGGCCGACTGCGATGATCATCCGATGACCGGAACCCCTTCGCCGTCGGCCGCCCAGGACCCCTATCTCCAGCACCGCCGGCTGCTGTTCGCCACCGCGTACCGGATGCTCGGCACCGTCACCGACGCCGAGGACATCCTTCAGGACACCTGGCTCGCCTGGGCCTCGACGGACCGCTCGACGGTCCTCAACCCCCGCGCCTACCTGGTGCGCACGGTCACCAATCTCGCCCTCAACCGGCTCACCTCCGCCCGCGTGACCCGCGAGGCGTACGTCGGCCCCTGGCTCCCCGAACCCGTTCTCACCGCCCCCGACGTCGCGGAGGACGCCGAGATGAGCGACACCGTGTCCACCGCGATGCTGGTCGTCCTGGAGACGTTGAGCCCCGTCGAGCGCGCGGTCTTCGTGCTCCGCGAGGTCTTCGGCTACAGCCACGCCGAGATCGCCGAGACCCTGGACCGCCCCGAGGCCACGGTGCGCCAGATCGCCCGCCGCGCCCGCGCCCACGTGCAGGCCCGCCGCCCCCGCTTCGACGCCGACCCGGCCGAACGGCGTGAGGTCACCGACCGCTTCCTGAGCGCCTGCGCCGGCGGCGACCTGAACGCGATGCTCCAGCTGCTGGCCCCGGACGTCACCCTCTGGAACGACGGCGGCGGCAGGATCACCGCGGCCCGCCGGCCCCTGTACGGCCCGGACCACGTCGCCCGCTGGTTCCTCGGCGTCCTCGCCAAGCCCGGCATGGAGGGGCTCGCCCTGGAAGCCGTCGAGCTCAACGGCGAACTGGGCATCCTCGGCACCCTCGGCGGCGTCCCCGTCGGCGCGGTCACCTTCGACCTCAGCGACGGACTGATCCGCAACCTGCGCTTCCAGGTCAACCCCGACAAGCTGACCGCCCTGCGCCCCGGCCGCGACCAGACCTGACCGGGCACGCCGTCAGTCCGCGCGCGCCGGGTTCACCGCGTCGAAGACGAGCACCCTGCGGTCGAGGTCGACATGGAAGCTCGCCGGATGGCGACCGTCCGTGACAGCACGGGTGAAGTCCGCGCTCGACCACCAGCGCGCCCCGGCCGGAATCCGCGTCGCCAGCCCGCCGGGCACGCGCGGCCCACCGGCCGCCTCCCGCCAGGCGTACCGCTTTCGCAGCTGCGCCGCGTCGCCCCCGCCGAGCCGGACCACCCCGGACATGCGCACGTCGGTGGGCCCCGGCACCGACCGGCCCCCGCCGTCCCCGAGGGCTTCGCCCCGCCAGACCACGGCCTCGAAGTCCCCGAACTCGGGGAACCGTGCGCGAACCGGCCCCGGATCCTCCCGCAGACCGCCCCCGACGGCGTTCGGGCCGGCCCCGGTACCGTCCGCGGGCCCACCGCACCCGCTCAGGGCGGCCGACAGGGCGACGAGCACGAGGACACCGCCCCGCAGACGTCGTCGCACACCGACCCTCATGTCCATGCGCCCCCTCCTCGCACCGCCGCACCGGCCGGTCTCGCCCCTCCGGCCCGAGGCGGCCGGGCGCCGCTCCTGCCGTCTTCCGACGCGCGCGTCATGTGTGCAGGTACACCGTGCAGCGCGGGCCCGTCCCCTGGGCGACGGCACCCGCGTGGTCGCTGTCGCGCAGCCAGCGCGGGTCCGTGTCGCCGCCGGTCCAGCCGCGGCCCTCGGCGAAGACCTCGACCGCGGTCGTGCCCGGCTCGCCGGGGGAGGCCGGGCGCATCCCGCTGCCGGCGGCGAAGTCCTCGACCGCCGTGCAGGGCATGCGCAGCACGGCCGCCATGGGGTACGTGTCGTCCTCGGACCAGGCGTAGTAGCCGACGACGTGCGCCGACCGCGGCAGGTGGAGGTCGAAGTCGCGGAACGCCTGCTCCGCGCTCACATCGGTGTGGGTGCCGGGAAACGCGCCGGGGAAGTGCCTGGCCGGCTCGTCACCGCACGCGGCGGCGGCCAGCAGGGGCAGCAGACCCAGCACGGCCGGCACGACAACGGCTCGTCTGCGCCTCACGCTCACGGCCCTCCCGGCTCGACCTCGCCCTCTGTCCCGCGAGGAGCCTACCGGCAGCCGCCGAGGGCGAGTTCGCGCAGGTACGGCACTCCCGTACGCGACGGCCCGTCCGGTCCTCGGCACCGCGGACGCCCTGCGGGCGGCGGCTCGGTCGACGTGGAGGCCGGACAGTCCGCCTGACAGGGCCGCCGTGGCGGCGGACAATGGGACGAGGAGAGGCGGGCAGCGACGTGCCGTACACAGCAGTGACCGCCCTGAGTCACCCCGGACTGATCCGCGACCACAACGAGGACAGCCTCGTCGTCGGGCCGTGGACCCTGTGCGGCACCGTGACCGACAGCCCCCAGACCCTGGCCTTCCCCCGCGGCAGGCCGCTGCTGGCGGCGGTCGCCGACGGGCTGGGCGGCCATCCCGGAGGCGAGGTCGCCAGCGGTCTCGTCGTCAACCGCCTGGCCGGGCTCGGTCCCTCCCTGACCGGCGCGCAGGAGGTGGGCCGGGCGCTGGAGGTCTGCAACCGCGAGCTGTTCGAGGCGGGCGAGGACCATCCCGAACTCGCCACCATGGGCACCACCGTCGCCGGTGTCCTCGTCCTCACGGATTCCCTGCTGTCGTTCAACATCGGCGACAGCAAGGTCTACCGCCAGGACGGGGAGGGCCTGCGCCAGATCAGCGTCGACGACAGCCCGCCCCCGCTCCCCGGCCGGCGCACCACCTCCGCCGTCACCCAGACCCTGGGCGGCAGCGCGGGCTTCACCCCGGTCACCCCGCACCTCGCCCCCTGCCCCCTCACCCCCGGCGACCGCTACCTCGTGTGCAGCGACGGTCTGACCGACCCCGTCCCCGACGACGACCTCGCCCTGCTCCTGGAGGAACCCGAGGACGGCCGCGCCGCCTTCGCACTGTGGCGTGCCGCCATCGAGGCGGGCGGCCCCGACAACATCACCCTCGCCCTGATCCGCGTCCACGACTGACCGCGGCCCGCCCGGCGACGGACCACTCGCCGCCCGACGACCGCTCAAAGGCCCGCCGCCACCGGGGAGTTCGTACGATCGTGAAATGACGATCACCTACGAGTGGCGCGGCACCGTCGACAACGCCGCCCTGAACGCGCTGCACGCCGACGGCTTCGGACCACCCGTCGCCGCGACCGACTGGCGGACCCGTCTGGAGCGCCACAGCCTCGGCTGGGTGTGCGCAGCGCAGGAGGGCACGCTGGTCGGCTTCGTCAACGTCGTCTGGGACGGCGGGGCCCACGCCTTCCTCCTCGACACCGTGGTCGCCGGGCCCTGCCGGGGGAGAGGTGTGGGCGCGCGTCTCGTCACGACCGCGGCGGAGCGGACACGGGCCGCCGGCTGCACCTGGCTCCATGTCGACTTCGAGGACCACCTGCGGCCCTTCTACCTCGTCGCGTGCGGCTTCAAGGAGACGGCGGCCGGTCTGATCGCCCTGTGACCGGGCGGGCCGGGCGTCAGCCGACGGCCCGCTTCACCAGGTCGGCGATCCGCTCCTCCACCTGCGGTGTCACCTCGGTGAGGGCGAAGGCGGTGGCCCACATCGGGCCGTCGTCCAGCCGGGCGGGGTCGTTGAACCCGAGCGTGGCGTACCGCGCCTTGAACTTCGCCGCGCTCTGGAAGAAGCAGACCACCTTGCCGTCCGACGCGTACGCGGGCATGCCGTACCACAGCCTGGGGGCCAGCGCCGGGGCGGCGGCCGTGACGACGGCGTGCACGCGTTCGGCCATGACCCGGTCCGCGTCGGGCATCTCGGCGATCTTCGCGAGGACGTCCCGCTCGGCCTCCGCCGCCTTCTCGGCGCGCGAACCGCGGCGTGCGGCCTTCTTCGTCTCCTGGGCGTGCTCCTTCATCGCGGCCCGCTCCTCGGCGGTGAAGCCCTCGTACGTGCTGTTCCCGGTGCCGGCCATCGTCGCTCCCGTGGGTCTCGGAAGGGCCCGTCCTGTGGGCCGTTCGCTGTGGTCACAGCCTCTCGTGGCGGGATACCGGCCGCATCCGTGGTGACCACGGAGACCACCACGGAAGCCCGCCACCGACCGGCGGCACGGACCCGGCTGCCGACGCGGGGCATGCGGGAGCACGGCCGCGGTCACACGGCCGGGCCCCGTCCTTCACGGACCAGCCGCCAGCCCCGCGTGAACAGCTCCGGAAGCGTGCCCGCAAGCAGCTCGAACGATCTCACCTCGCTCCCGTCGCCGCTCAGCCGCGCCCCGATCAGCGGCGCCTTCCAGACCTCCATCGGCGGCAGCGGCTTCTTGGCGTGCGCCCAGGGCCCCGGCAGGAACAGCGCGCGCCCCGCGCGCGCCCGCCGGTCCTCGACCACCAGCCCCCGCTCCACCAGCACGGCCGCGGCCTTCCTGTGGCGGGCCGCCGTCCAGGCGTTCCAGCGCCGCACGTTGCGGTCCGAGGGCACCGGGAGCACCAGGAGCTGGAGATACAGCGCGGCGGCGTCCTCCGGCAGCCCGAGCTCGGCGGCGGCCTCGGCGACCAGGCCGGGGACGCAGGCGCGCGGGTCCGACTCGTAGCGGCCCGGCGGCAGGTCGTCGGCGGTGATGCGGGCCAGGACACGATCGCAGGTGCCGTCCGTCAGCCACTCCCAGCGCCGGCTGCCCCGCTCGCCGCGGACCAGGCCCGCGTGCAGGACACGGGCCGGTGAGTCGCCGCCGGCCAGCACCTTGCGCAGCTTCCGGACGACCTCGGGCGCCCCGGCGCGCAGCGGGTCTCCGGCGGGCAGGTCCGCGTACACCCAGGACAGGCCGGTGAAGACGGCGTCGGCGAGCGTCTCGGCGTCGTAGTCGCCCATGACGTCCCACGCCGTACGCAGCTGGCGGTACTCGGCGGGACAGGGCGACACGGCGAGGTAGAAACCAGGCGGCAGGGGGGCGTGTTCGGGATCGAGGAACAGCTGGCACAGGTGGCCGGCGGGCATCCTGGTCTCCAGGGCCACCGCGGCCTGCCAGGTGCTCCACGGGGTGGGCGGCCGGGCGGCGTGCTGCCGCACCCAGGCGGCGGCGGTGCGCTCGGCGACCTCGGTGAGGGCGCCAGGCTCCCACAGGTCGGCGGGGTCCTCGGGCAGCACGTCGGTGAGCAGTTCGAGCCTGTCGTCGTCCTTCAGCATCGACAACTCGGCGCGTGCCGCCTCCAGTTCGCCGGCCTTGTAGCCGAGGACGGCACGCTCGTGCTCGTCGAGGTACGGCTTGTAGTAGCCGCCCGCGCCGGGGTTGCCGGCCAGGACCAGGGCGGCGGCCGGGCGGCTGAGGCCGGTCGCTTCGCTCAGCGCAAGGGCCGCGTCCGCGTCCCAGGGGACGGGACCGCGCTCCCGGACGAGTTCCACCAGCCGCAGCAGCTGCCGCGCGGTGCCCCAACCGCGGGGGCAGTCCACGACGTAGAGCGGTTCCTCGGGCCGCGGGGCGTGCTCGGCGCCCGGGAACACCGCCTCGACGTAGAGGGTGCGGCGGGCGGCCGGCAGATGCAGGGCGAAGGAGGCGCCCTGGTCGTCGCGCACGGTGAACGACCTCGGCGCGGCGATCCGGCCCACCCGGAACCGGTAGGCCGGGTCCGCGAACGGGGTGTGCGCCCACATCTCCAGGAAGTCCAGCAACACCTCGCGGCGCTCCGGCCGGGTCACGGGCGAGACCGCGCGCAGCGCCGGCGCACCCGTGCGCCCTATCAGCTCCGTCCAGCTGCCCGCCGCGGCCGGACGCACCTCCCGCTCGCCCGGCGCGGGCGCCCAACTGCCGTCGAGGTAGCGGCCGAGCCGCCGGATGTCGGCGAAGGAGTCGCGGTCCCAGCAGCCGGAGGCGCCGACGAGACCCTGAAGGGCCGCGGACGCGGCGAATCCGTTCCACACGCGGGTGGCCGGGGGAGTGGCCGTGTCGATCTCGCTCATGCCCCGATCATGGCGGACGGCACTGACAACGCCCCACGGTCCGCGTACCGCCGCACGCGCACCCGACCCGATCGGGCACAGGATGTCGGGTCCGCCCGGCCCGCCCGCCCCTAGCGTGGTGATCGCACGACAGGAAGGAGCCCGGCAGTGCTGGAGCGACTGAACCAGGCCCTGGACCACATCGAGAGCCACCTCGACCAGGACATCAACGCGGCCGAGCTGGCGCGGATCGCGGCCACCTCGGAGTACCACCTGCGCCGGCTGTTCTCCGCGCTCGCGGGCATGCCGCTGTCGGAGTACGTCCGGCGGCGACGGCTCACCGCCGCCGGGGCGGAGGTGCTGGCGGGGCGGGACTCGCTGCTGGAGATCGCCGTGCGCCACGGCTACGGCTCGGGGGAGGGGTTCGCCCGCGCGTTCCGCGCGATGCACGGCGTCGGCCCCGGCGAGGCCCGGCGCACCGGCGCGGCGCTCGTCAGCCAGCCCCGGTTGGCCTTCCGTCTCACCGTCGAAGGGAGCAGCAGTATGCGATATCGCGTCGTGGACCGGCCGGAGTTCCGTGTCGTCGGCCTGAAGGCCCGGGTGCCTCTGGTGCACACGGGACCCAACCGGGCGATCATCGATTTCGTCCGCGGTGTCGAACCGCGGCTCACACAGGCCCTGGAGAAGCTGTCGGACCAGGAGCCGCAGGGCATCGTCTCGGTCTGCGACGACCTGGACCCGAGCCGTGCGGAGGGCACCGAACTCGACTACTACCACGGGGTCGTCACGTCGGCGGCCGCCCCGGAGGGCACCACGGTTCTCCCGGTCCCGGCCGGCACCTGGGCGGTGTTCACCACCTCCGGACCGGCCCCGCGGGCCGTTCAGGAGCTGTGGCGGGACGTGTTCACCCAGTGGTTCCCCGCCACTGCGTACCGCAGCCGTCCCGGCCCGGAGATCCTTCGCACCCGGCTGTCCCCGGACGGCGGCGAGGCCGACGCCGAGCTGTGGCTGCCGGTGGAGCGGGAACAGCCCTGACCGGGCTCGGGCACCTGTGGTCGGGCCCGGACGTCGGTCCTCGTGTCGACATGCCGGCGGCCGGGCTTCGACCGTGCGGTCAGGCTCGCAGACCGGCGAGCAGTTCCTCCAGCGGCGCGGGCACCCGGTCGAGGTCCAGGGCCTCGACCAGGACCCGGCCGTAGTGGATCTTGCGGCCCTTCTTCGTGCCGAGGAAGCGCCGCAGCTGCTGCTGTGCCGGGCGGCCCTGCTGGGCGGGCTGACGCAGGAAGGTCTGCAAGGGGCGCAGGTCGCCCTGCTCGCGCACCAGTTCCCGCACACGGGTCACGCCGAGGGCGCGGATCAGCTCGTCCTCCAGGTCGCTGACGCAGACGTGGAACCGGTCCGGTGCCGCGCCGGCGCGCTCCAGGCCGCGGGCGTAGTAGCCGCGCTCCCGCTCGTCGCACAGCCCGGTCAGACGCAGACCGAGGCCGGGCGGTCCGAGGACCTGGCAGAAGCGTCCCACGTTCATCGCCCCGCCCATCGACAGGACGCAGACCCCCTCGGCCTCCAGATCGCGGCCGCGCCGCTCGGCAAGGGCCTCGACCGCCGCGGCGTCGCTCAGCCCCTCCACCAGCACGACCGTCCGGACGCCCAGCTGCTCGGCCGACTCGCGCGCCGGATCGCCGGGACCGCCGGCCGCCCACGCCGTCACCGCGTCCCGGAACGCCCCCATGTCAGCCATGGGACGAGTCTCCGCCGGGCGAGGCCCACGACGCCACGAGTTTTCCCAGCGCACCGGCCCCTCCCACGAACAGCCCGACCGGCGCCGAGGTGGCCCTCGGTGTCTTGTTAGGCTCCCGCGGGTGAGGCTCCCCACCGTCGAAGAGATCCGCGCGCTGCACCTGAAGTACGCGCCGACCCCCGAGGCGTTCGACCTCGTCCACACGCACTGCGAGATCGTCTGGAGCATCGCCCGGGAACTCATCGCCCGCTCGGCGCCGCCGGTGGACGCCGACCTGGTGCGCACGGGCTGTCTGCTCCACGACATCGGGGTCTACCGGCTCTACGACTCCGAAGGCCGCCTCGATCACCGCCAGTACATCCGCCACGGAGTGCTCGGCCACGAGATCCTGCGCGCGGAGAACCTTCCCGAGCGGGTGTGCCGTTTCTGCTCCTGCCACACGGGCGTCGGACTGACCAAGCACGACATCCTCGCGCAGGGCCTGCCCGTGCCGCCCGGTGACTATCTGGCGGAGACCGCGGAGGAACGGCTGGTGATGTACGCGGACAAGTTCCACAGCAAGTCGAACCCGCCGCGGTTCCTGTCCGCGTCCGCCTACGCCCGCTTCGTGGAACGCTTCGGCGGCGAGAAGGTCGCCGCCTTCTGGGCGTTGCGCGAGGAGTTCGGCGAACCCGATGTGACGGCGCTGGCCGCGCGCTTCGGGCACCGGCTCACAGAGCGCTGAGGTACATCCCCGAGGTCCCGGCACCGGGAGTGTTGCGGCAGGTGTGGTGGCCGCCCGGGGCCGCGGTGTAGGCGAGTGCGAGGCAGCGGCCCTGGCCCAGCTGGCCGTAGTGGTTGGGGTGCATCGACTCCTGGACGGGGCCCTGGGTGCCGTCGCTGTCGATCCAGCGGGCCCACTCGCTGACCGAGGCGGACGGCGGCTGTGCGGAGGTGACCAGCCGGGACGCCGTGGCGCACACCTCACGTCCCTGGAGCATGTCGCGCAGGTCGAGGAACTCGACGCCCTTGGCCGTGGCGACCTGGCGCAGCCGGTTCGCGATCTGCGGGACGAGGGAGTCGCGGGCCCAGTCGGAGTCCTTGTTCCAGAAGGGGCAGCCACCGGTGCTCACCCGGGACCAGCCGCTCTCGCCGTAGCGGTTCTCGGCGCCCCGCGGAAGGGGGGAGGGGTAGGACTGGAGGATGATCCGGTACGTGCCGGAGCCGTAGCCCGCCGCACTCATCACCGCACGGATCTCGTCGACGCTCCGGGCGACGTTCGCCATCACGGCGTCGATCTTCGCGTCCACGATCGGCTGCTGGTCGTCGTGGCAGTACGAGTACCAGACGATGTAGTCCTTCGCGCACTTCTCGATGATGCCGGCGAACCCGAGGTCGTTGCCGCCCACGGAGAGGGCGATCGCCTTCACGTCGTAGGAGGCGGCCACGGCGGCGAGCTGGTCCGCCTGGGGCGGCTCACCCTTGTAGGACTGGCCGCCGGAGGCGGCGCGGAAGACGTTGGCCGTGGTGGCGCCGGAACAGGCGAGGTTGACAAGTGCCTGCACGCCGGTCCCGGTGGCGCTCCTGACCTCGGCGGAGTCGGAGCGGTGGCAGCCGTTCGCGGCGGTGTCGCCGTACACCCGCGTCGGGTCGTAGGCGCTGCCCGTCCACGCCCGGTCGGTGCCGTCGCGGCCGCCGGCGTCGTTCAGGCTGTTGCCGCGCCAGCGCCCGGCCTCCCCGGAGATGTAGCTGTCGCCCAGGGACACGAGGGCGGTCGGCCCGTTGCCGGGGCCCGCGGCGGCGGGCGGGGCGGCGGCCAGTGCCGCGCCGAGCAGGGACGCGGTGATGACGGCGGTGAGGATCCGTCTGACGGCGCGGGCACGGCCGCGCGCACCGGCGCGGGCCAGGGAAAGAGAGAATCCGGACACGGCGAACTCCGTCGTTCGGCCACGCCAGACAGGCGATATCCAGACACGCGGATATCGCGCAGGGCGGGGTGGCACAGGGTGAGGGTTGGACCGCCGGCCGGTGGCAGGCAGGAATGTGGCACGCCGAGCCTTGTTACCGCTAGGTAGGGGAGGGCATTTTCTCGGCCATGTGACCGTTCTGTTTTCCGCGACGCGGCAGAGCGAAAATCAGCCACAGGCCGGCGTCTGTCCACCGCCCGCCGCAGCAGGCCGGAGCGGCGGCCCGTACGCCCCGTCCCCGTGGCGGGCCGGCGGCGGCGGCCCGTACGCCCCGTTCCCGTGGCAGGCGCGCGCCCAGGGGCCCCCTCGGGTCCGGGCCGAGCGACGGGACTCCCTTACGGAGTCAGCCGGCGGTAGGCGGCCCGCGCGTGGGCCAGGCGGGCCACCACGGTCCCCGAGCCCGCCGCGAGGAGCAGACAGGCCAGCCGGAGGATGTCGTAGGCGGCCTCCCAAGTGACCACGCCCATGGGCGCGGTGGCGAAGCCGTTGAGGACGAGCCAGCACAGCAGGGCGGTTCCGGGCGCCGCCGACAGCCGCGCCCCGGTGCTGACCAGGGCGACGACCACGGACAGGGCGACCAGGTCGAAGGTGGGATCGCCCTCCCCGTCCAGGGCGTTGAAAGCGGTGACCAGAGCGAAGGCGGTGATCACCGTGACCGCCCAGACGAACGAGGTCGCCGCAGGGGTGGGCACGGGACGGATGCCGGAGCTGATCCGCTTCCAGTCGAGCAACGCAGAGCCTCCTTGAGACGGTTCCCGCCTCGTCGCGGGCCCACCGACTGACGCCGTCGTCACTGTAACGGGGCCCGCCGAGCGCGCAGTTCGTCCTCGGCCACGGAGCACTGCGGTCGCGGATCCCGCATCGCGCTGCGGGTGATATACGTCGTACGGTAAGCTTCTTTACCGAGCGCTTACGCTCGATTGAGCGAGTCGACGCTCACTTCTATGAGGTTGTCGTACGGCGGACCAGCCGCCGAAGGAGCACCAGGGGGGGCGGGACATGGACCGAGTCATGTACGCCCGTGTCGACAACCCGGCGCGCGACAGCGTGCCCGATACCGACAGCGCCGCCGTCCACCCCGCCTGACGCCCGCGCGGATCCACGCCCTCGGCCGGCTGACGCCGAGACCGACTCCGGCCCGCGCGCCCGCGGATCGCCGCGTGCCACGCGCCCGCGCTCCCTGCTCACCCCCGCCATCCTCACCCGTTCACGGGCGACGGGCCCCGCCCGACGCCCGCAAGGCACTGACGCCGTCACCGAACCGAACCGGAGGTCCGACGCCCGTGCATCACACGACCGCGCTGCTGATCGAACTCGGCGCCATCATCCTCGCCCTCGGCCTGCTCGGCCGCCTCGCCGGCCGGGTGGGCTTCTCGCCCATACCCCTGTACCTGCTGGCCGGCCTCGCCTTCGGCCACGGGGGACTGCTGCCGCTCCAGGCCAGCGAGGAGTTCGTCGCCACCGGCGCGGAGATCGGCGTCATCCTGCTGCTGCTCCTGCTGGGCCTGGAGTACAGCGCCTCCGAACTCGTCACCAACCTCAAGACCCAGTACCCCTCCGGTGTCGTCGACTTCGTCCTGAACGCGACCCCGGGTGCCGTCGCCGCCCTCGCCCTGGGCTGGGGTCCCGTCGCCGCCGTCGCCCTCGCCGGCGTCACCTGGATCTCCTCCTCCGGGGTCATCGCCAAGGTCCTCGGCGACCTGGGCCGCCTCGGCAACCGCGAAACCCCGGTCGTCCTGGGCGTGCTGGTCATCGAGGACCTGGCCATGGCCCTCTACCTGCCGATCCTCACCGCCCTGCTCGCCGGCGTCAGCCTCGCCGGCGGCGCGCTGACCCTGCTGATCTCCCTCGGCACGGTCGGCGCCGTGCTCTACGTGGCACTGCGCCACGGCCGGCTGATCAGCCGCGCCGTCTCCTCCGACAACGCCGAGATGCTGCTGCTCGTCATCCTCGGCCTCACCCTCCTCGTCGCGGGCATCGCGCAGCAGCTCCAGGTCTCCGCCGCCGTCGGCGCCTTCCTCGTCGGCATCGCCGTGTCCGGGGACGTCGCCGAGGGCGCCAGCACCCTGCTCACCCCGCTGCGCGACCTGTTCGCCGCCGTGTTCTTCGTGTTCTTCGGCCTGTCCACCGACCCGGCCGCCATCCCGCCCGTCCTCCTCCCCGCCCTGCTGCTCGCCGTCCTCACTGCGCTCACCAAGGTGGCCACGGGCTGGTACGCCGCACGCCGCGCCGGCATCCAGGGCGCGGGCCGCTGGCGGGCCGGCGGCACCCTGGTCGCCCGCGGCGAGTTCTCCGTCGTCATCGCCGGGCTGGCCGTGGGCGTCGAGCCGCGCATCGGCCCGCTGGCCACGGCCTACGTCCTGATCCTCGTCGTCCTCGGTCCGCTCACCGCCCGCTGGACCGAGCCGCTGGCCCGCCGTCTCCTTCCCCGCCCCGCTCCGGCTCCCGCCGCGGCGGAGGCGGAGCGGACGGACGCGGTCGCCGTGGAGGTCTGACCGCCGGTGTGAGGGCGCCCGGCTTCCTGTCCGGGTTCGGCCGCCGATGTCCGGATGCCGTACTGCCTCGGGCCTCTCGGGAGTGCTTCGGGTTCGGTTACCGTAGGCGGCATGATCGGGGGAGCGATACGAACGGTGCCGTGCGAGTGGTGCGGCACACCGGTGCCGCAGCGGCGACGCTGGCGCACACGCAGGTACTGCAGCAAGGCGCACCGCCGCAGGAACCGGGTCGTCGAGGCCATCGGCAACTTCCTGGACAGCATCAGCCCTTAGCGCTCTTGGCCCTCGCGGCGCGTCCGGCCGTCGGATGCTCCCGGCCCTCGCGCGCTCCCGGTCCTCCGGTCGGCGCGTTGCGGTGACCGCCCGAGCTCGGTTTGAACGCGTTCAAATCTCCTGTCATGATGCGTCCCGGCGCAGGCGAACGCGCACGGACGAGAGGACCATGGTCATGACGAGCTCGCTGCTCATGCCGCGCGGCCGGGTCCGCCGGGGCGCGCCCGGCGCGGAGACGGCGACGGGAAGCACGGCCCCGACGCCGATCCTCGACTGGCGCCACCCGGAGGTCGACGGGTTCGTCCGGCACATCGGCGCGGCGGCCGGCCTCGGGGACGAGGCGGACCCGCACCGCCGCACGGCTGCCCTGCGGCAGGCGCACCGGCGGATCGCGGCCGCGGTGCGGCCCGTGTACTCCGTACAGGACCTGCGGCCCGTGTCGCAGGTGCTGCGCCGCGGCCGGGGTTCCTGCAGCCAGCGGATGGCCGTGCTGGAGGCATTCGCGCGGGCCTCGGGAGTGGCCACGCGGGTGCGTGGTCTGTTGGTGGACGGCAGGTTCTGGTACCCGCGCTTCCCCCGGCTGCACCGGATCCTGCCGGATCATGTGGTGCTCGCCTGGCCGGAGTTCCGTATCGAGGACCCGTCCGGCCGGCGCTCCCAGCCGTGGCTGACGGTGTCGGAACTCTTCGGCGGGCTCGACGAGTTGAGCCGGGGTGACGGGGCAGGGTTCACCAATGCCGGTGCGGAGACGCTGTTCGAGGCGCTGTCCAGGACGGCGATCGACTGGGACGGCGCCACCGCCTGCCCGGCAGGCGCCTCCGCTTGCGATCTGTCGGCCCATGTCCTGGCGGACCTCGGCCATTTCGACTCGCGCGACGAACTCTTCGCCCGGCACGGCCAGACGCTCTGCGCGACGGCCCGGCTGCTGGCCGAGCCGGTTCTGGGCCGCCACGCGGCGGGGGCGTAGCGTCCGGCATCGGGCCGCCGCGCGCGGAAGGCGACGGTCCGCCATGTGTTGGCGCCGGACGGGAACGTTCCGGTGGACCGCGTCGTTCGACGTCATGCCCACCGCTGCCGATCATGAACCGAGGACCGTCTTGCCCGACAGGTCACCCAGCACTCCGCTGCCCGCCCTCCCGCCGCTCGCCGCCCAGGCGGAGAGCCTGATCGAACTCGGCGTGCACGAGCTCGCCGGGACGACCGCCGGCGCGCTGCGTGCCTTCGCCGGTGAGGCCGGGCGCAGCGACGGCCACGCCCTGCTGGCCGTCCACCCCGACCGCGCCCCCGCATCCGCCCTCACACCCCTGCTCCGGCGTGACGGCAAGCCCGGCTTCGTCGTCACCGACATGCCCGACGTCGACGACTTCGCGCCCTGCGGCATCGAGGTGCCGGACGCACCGCTCTATGTCGTCACCGGCATCGACCGCGGCGACCACATGTCCAACTGGAGCCCGGAGGAGGCCCTTCCGGCCCTCACCGCGGAGGGCCGTACCCCGCTGCTGCTCACCGAGGGGATCCACTGGGTGCTCCAGCAGCCCCAGGCCCTGGAGCGCAACCGCTGCTTCATGACCATCGGCTCGCGGCTGCGCAAGGCCAACGGCGCCTTCGACGCCCGTACCCCGGCGATCTGGATCAGCAACGGCACCGGACGCGACGGCCGCGAGCGCCGTGACGCGCCGAAGGTCGGCTGGTGCTGGTGGGGCAACCGCCACACCTGGCTCGGCTTCAGCTCCGCGACGGGCCGCGGCGCGCCGGGCTGACCACCTGCACGGGCCGACCGCCGCCACGAGGACGGCCGCCGCCACCAGGACGGTTGGCAGCGCCGGCCCGGTACAGCTCAGGCCAGCACCTTCAGCGCGCCCTGCCGGACGCGGACGGTCACCGGCAGCGCCGCCTCGACCTCGCCGTCCGCGCCGTAGGGCACGGGACGGTCCGCCTCGATGCGGATCTCCTCGCCGCGCACCACCTCGACCTGCGGACGGTCGAGGTGGGCGCCGGTCTTCAGCTCGTTCATCGTGGCGAAGAAGTGCCGCTTGGGAGCCTCACCGATGATCACGACGTCGAGCAGACCGTCGTCGAGGAGCGCTCCCGGCGCGATGTTCCGGCCGAAGCCGTAGAAGCCGGAGTTCGCCGCGACGACCGTGTAGCCGCTGCGCTCGTACGGCACGCCGTCGACCGTGATCCGGTAGGCGGCCGGTCTCCAGGCGAGGACGGCGCGCAGGCCGCCCGCGTAGTAGGAGGCCGCTCCGCGCAGCAGCCGGGAGGCGTTGGCATGCCGGTTGGCGACCGCGTCGACGCCCGCGTACACACTGCCGAGGACATGGACGCGGTCGTGCACCGCGGACTCGACCTCGATGGTGTCCACGGCGCGCGGCGTGCCCTCCAGCAGCACCCGGGCGAGCGCGGGCGCCTCGGTGGGCAGGCCGAGCGCCCGGGCGAAGTCGTTGCCGCGGCCGGCCGGCACCAGCCCGAGCACGGTGTCCGTCCCGCTGAGCGCCCCGCCGATGCGCCCCGCCATGCCGTCCCCGCCGACGGCGAGCACGACATGCCCCCGCGCCCCCGCCGCCAGGGCGAGCTCCTGCGCGTGCTCCAGGCTCTTGCTGTACACGGTGTCGAGCCCGGCGCCCGCCTCCCGCAGCAGCCGGGCCAGCGGGAGCAGGCCCGCCGCCCCGCTGGAACCCCCGGCGGTCGGGTTGACGACGGCGGTGAACTGTCGCATGGATCGGGCCTTTCGGACGGCACGAGAAGGGGCGCGAGAAGGGGTCAGCGTACGGGGATCAGGACGCCGGGGCTGAGGACGCCGGCGGGGTCGAGCTCGGCCTTGACGGCCTGGAGCAGGCGCACACCGAGCGGGCCGATCTCCCGGGCGTACCAGTCGCGGTGGTCGGTGCCCACGCCGTGGTGGTGGCTGATGGTGCCGCCCGCCGCGAGGATGGCGTCGTTGGCGGCGCGCTTGACCGGCTCCCAGTGCGCGACGGGATCCTCGCCCTGTGCCGAGACGACCGTGAAGTACAGCGAGGCGCCGTTCTCGTAGGTGTGCGAGATGTGGCACATGACCAGCGGCGGGGTGCCGGCCGCGGTCAGCGTGCCGGTCAGCGCCTCGCGCACCGACCGGTACAGCTCGGGCAGCGTGGACCAGAAGCCGGCCGTCTCCAGCGTCTCGGCGAACGCGCCCGCGTCCAGCAGCGCGTCGCGCAGGTAGGGGGCGTTGTAGCGGCCGTGCTCCCAGCGCTCGCCGGGTTCCTCGCCGAGGTACTCGCCGTCGCAGGCGAGCAGGACCTCGCGGGCGGCGGCGCGCCGGGCGGCGGTGTCCTCCTCGGTGCCCTCGTAGCCGACGACGGCCATGCAGCCGGCGGGCGGTGCCGCCTCGGCGGAGCCGATGGCGTCGGGCTGGGCCAGGCCGATGAAGGTCTCGGTCTCGTCGGAGAGGCGCAGCACGGTCGGCCGGGGGCCGTCCTGCGCGAGGCGGCGCAGCGCGGCGGTGCCGGCCTCGAAGGAGGCGAAGCGCCAGCCCTCGTAGACCCGCTTCCGCGGCAGGGGGCGGACGCGCACGGTCACCGCGGTGATCACGCCCAGGGCTCCCTCGGAGCCGAGGATCAGCTGCCGCAGGTCGGGTCCGGCGGCCGAGCGGGGGGCCCGGCCGGTCTCCAGGGTGCCCTCGGGGGTGGCGACGGTGAGCGCGAGGACCATCTCGTCGAAGCGGCCGTACCCGGAGGATGCCTGGCCGCTGGAGCGGGCCGCGGCGAAGCCGCCGACCGAGGCCCACTCGAAGGACTGCGGGAAGTGGCCGAGGGTCCAGCCGCGCTCGTTGAGCAGCGCCTCGGCGCGGGGGCCGCGCAGGCCGGGCTGGAGGGTGGCGGTACGGGAGACCTCGTCGACGGCGAGGAGCCGGTCCAGGCGGCGCAGGTCGAGCGCGACGAACGGCCGCTCGGTCTGGGGGCTGAGGCCGCCGACGACGGACGTACCGCCGCCGAAGGGGACGGCGGACAGCCCGTGGGCGGCGCAGGCGCGCAGGACGGCCAGCACCTCGTCGTGGCTGCCCGGCAGCAGGACGGCGGCGGGGATGTCGTCCACCTCGCCGACGCGGATGCGCAGCAGGTCGGGGGTGGACTTGCCGCGGGTGTGCCGGACGCGGCTCTCGGCGTCCTCGCGCAGGGCGTCCTCGGCGGCGAGGGCCGCCCTGAGCGCCGTACGCGCCTGACCGGTCAGGGCGGGGGAGGGGACCTCGATGGCGTCCAGGTCCCTCGGGCCCGTCTGCCGGGGGGTGACGCCGAGCAGGTCCCGCAGCAGGCCGGTCACCGAGTCGGGCAGCGGTGCCGCCTTGGCCGGGTCGCCCCAGCCGCTCCACAACATGTCCACTTCGAAAGGTCCTCACGGTCATGGTCACGGGTCTGTTCCACGGACGGCGCTGCCGCTCGGCCCGCACTGCCGTTACACTGTGACAGATGACGCCCATTCGTCACAACCACGCGGACACGGACCCCGTGCTCGACGCCGCACGCGACTGCGTGCTCGCCGTCGGCGTACGGCGCACCACCCTCACCGACGTCGCCCGGCGCGCGGGCGTCTCCCGGATGACCCTCTACCGGCGCTGGCCCGATGTGCGCAGCCTCGTCGGCGACCTGATGACCCGTGAGTGGATCGCCGTCGCCGCCGGCGCCATGCCCGCCCCCGACGACACGCGCCCGGCCCGGCGCCGCATCGTCGACGGGATCGTCGCGGGCGTCGCGGCCTTCCGCGCCCACCCGCTCTTCCACAAGATCCTCGACGTCGACCCCGAACTGCTGCTGCCCTACATCCTCGACCGGCGCGGCGCCAGCCAGGAGGCCCTTCTCGGCCTCCTTGCCCCGGCGCTCGACGAAGGCCACGAGGACGGATCCGTACGCCGCATGCGCACCGACCTCCAGGCCCGGTCCCTGCTGCTCGTCGTCCAGTCCTTCACACTCTCGCTGCGCACCATGACCGACGAGACCGACCCCGAACTGAGCGAAGCCGCCTTCCTCGACGAACTGCGCACGCTGCTGGAGAGGACCCTCACCCCGTGAAGCCCCTGACGCCCGCCGCCCCCGGCGCCTCCCTCAACGCCGGCCGCCGCGCCTGCGACCTCGCCGAACTCGCCGACGGCACCGGGGGCCCCGTCGACGTCCTGGTGATCGGACTCGGCGCGACCGGCGCCGGAGCCGCACTCGACGCCGCCACCCGCGGGCTCACCGTCGCCGCGATCGACGCCCACGACCTCGCCTTCGGCACCTCTCGCTGGAGCTCCAAGCTGATCCACGGCGGACTGCGCTACCTCGCCTCCGGACAGCTCGACGTGGCCCACGAGAGCGCCGTCGAACGCGGCATCCTCATGGAGCGCACCGCTCCCCACCTGGTCCGCGCCCAGCCCTTCGTGCTCCCGCTGACCCCGCTCGTCGGCCGCGGGCAGGCCGCCCTCGCCCGGGCCGGCTTCCTGGCCGGGGACATGCTGCGCGCCGCCGCCCGCACCTCCCGCGCCACCCTGCCCGCGCCCCGCACCCTGTCCGCCGTCGAGACCCGCCACCTCGCCCCGGCCCTGCGCCCCGCCGGACTGCGCGGCGGCCTGCTCTCCTGGGACGGCCAACTCACCGACGACGCCCGCCTGGTGACCGCCCTCGCCCGCACCGCCGCCGCCCACGGCGCCCGCATCCTCACCCGCACCCGCGCCCTGGAGGTCACCGGCGACGGCGCGCTCGTGCGCGACGAGACGACCGGCCAGGAACTGCGCATCCGCGCCCGCGCCGTCGTCAACGCGGCCGGCGTGTGGGCCGGCGGCCTCGTCCCCGACGTACGCCTGCGCCCCTCCCGCGGCACCCACCTCGTGCTGCGCTCCGAAGCCCTCGGTCAACTGTCCGCCGGACTGCACATCCCGATCCCCGGCGAGACCAACCGGTTCGTGCTCGTGCTGCCCCAGGGCGACGGACGCCTGTACGTCGGTCTCACCGACGAACCCGTCGACGGCGACATCCCCGACGTGCCGCAGGTCCCCGAGACCGACATCGGCTTCCTCCTCGACGTCCTGGGCTCCGCGCTCGACGTCACCGTGCACCGCACCGACCTGCTCGGGGCGTTCGCCGGACTGCGCCCCCTGCTCGACACCCAGGGCGCCCGCACGGCGGACATCTCCCGCAGGCACGCCGTGCTGACCTCGCCCGACGGCGTCGTCACCGTCGTCGGCGGCAAACTCACCACGTACCGGCGCATGGCGCAGGACGCCGTCGACACCGCCGTCGCCGTCCGCCGCCTCACCGCGGGCCCCTGCCGCACCGCGTCCGTCCCGCTCGTCGGCGCCGACCGCCCCGCAGCGCTCGCCCGGCTCGACGCCCCCGCCCGCCTGGTGCGCCGCTACGGCTCCGAGGCACCCGCCGTGCACGCCCTCACCTGGGAGGACCCGGACCTCGCCCGTCCCGTCGTCCCCGGACACCCCGTCACCGGCGCCGAACTCCTGTGGGCCGTACGCCACGAGGGCGCCCTCGACGAGGCCGACCTCCTCGACCGCCGCACCCGCATCGGCCTCGTCGCGGCGGACCGCGGCACCGCCGAACAGGCGGCCCGGAACGCGCTCGCGCGCGTCTGACGCCGGCTCACTCCAGGCGGATCCGGGCGGTGACCGGCAGATGGTCGCTGCCCGTGCGCGGCAGAGCGCCGATCCGGACGACCGTCGCGGCACGCGCCAGGACATGGTCGATCCGGGCGACGGGGGCGGCGGCCGGGAAACTGAACGCGAAGCCGCGCCGGGGCGCGTCCAGCCGAGAGGTCAGCGGATCCAGCCCCCGGTCGTGCACGGTGCCGTTGAGATCACCGAGCAGGATCACCGTCCGCTGCCTCTCGGCCGCCAGGGCCCGGCCCAGCAGTGCGGCGGACGCGTCACGCCGGCCGGACGCCAGGCCGCCCGGCCCCACGCGCACGGACGGAAGATGAGCGACGTACGCGGCGATCTCACCGTACGGCGTGCGGACGACGGTCCGCAGACCGCGGCTCCACGGCCCGGTGATCCCCGGGGGTCTGATGTCCAGCGTCCGGGTCCCGCCCAGCGGATGCCGCGACCAGAGTCCGACGGTGCCGCGCAGGGCGCGGTACGGGTACGGGCGGGCCAGGGCCTCGGCGTAGACCGGCAGCGCGTCCGGCACCAGTTCCTCCAGCGCGACGAGGTCGGCCCCGGAAGCGGCCAGCGCGCGGGCGGTGCCGGCGGGGTCGGGGTTGTCGTCGGCGACGTTGTGCTGCACGACCACCAGGTCGCGCGGGCCCGGCTCGGCCGCGGGCAGCAGCAGCCCGCCGAACAGCTGCGTCCACGCCGCCACCGGCAGCAGCAGCGCGAACAGGGCGACCGCGGACCGGTGCAGCACGGCGAGCACGAACAGCACCACGACGACCGCGCCGAGCCAGGGCAGGAACGACTCCAGCAGACTGCCCAACCGCCCCACCGCGTTGGGTACGGTCCGGTGGAGGACCAGCAGCGTGGCCGTGAGCACCGCGAGCCCGGCCAGCGTCCGCCCGCCCGCGGGGCCCGGTAGCCCCGGTGTGCCCCGCCGTGTGTGTACGGTCCTCACCGACGCCCCTCAGATCCTTCGCCCGACAGCTCTCGCCCACCAGGACGAGCCCGCGACCGCGCCGGTTCTCACGTCGTGAGGGTGACGCGCGCACGACCATCCGGACCCCGTCGGCGTGGCACACGGCCGAGCCGCGGTGCCCGTGGTGTGCCCTGGAGGCCAGGACGGTTCCCCCTGCTCCCCGCGAAGGAGACACCCCAGCATGTTCGGACAATCGCAGGCGTTCAGCGGCTTCTCGGTCGACGACCTGGACGAGGCCCGCCGCTTCTACGCGGACACGCTCGGCCTCCAGGTCACGGAGGAGGGCCAGGGCGACATGCGCATGCTGATCCTGAGGCTCGCCACCGGCGCGCAGGTCTTCGTCTACCCCAAGGACAACCACACCGCGGCGACGTTCACGATCCTCAACTTCCCCGTGGACGACATCGACGCCGCCGTCGCCGAACTGGACCGCCGCGGCGTGACCCTGGAGCGCTACTCCGGGTTCGACCACGACGACAAGGGCATCGTCCGCGGCGAGGGCGACGGGCCCGCCGCCATCGCATGGTTCACCGACCCCGCCGGGAACGTCCTCTCCGTACTCCAGGAGAACTGACCCCGACCGCGGTGCCGCTCGCCGGCCGGGCGACAGGGTGGCAAGGGCCTGCGGTGCCCGCGCGCTCGGTCAGCCGCTGCGGCGCGCACGGCTCAGCGCCCGCCCGCCCAGCACCGCGCCGGCCAGCCCCACCAGCATGGCCACGTAGGCCCCGCCCAGCCCGTTGCCGGTGCCGAGGCCGCCCTCGGCGGTGGCCGCGACGACCGCGCCGAGCGTCAGGGCGATCAGCCCCGCGGCCAGGGCGGTCCGGCCGCCGAGCGGACCGGTGGCGGCGCCGAACCGGCCGGCGGGCCGGGCCAGCGCCAGCCAGCCGACGACCAGTCCGGCCAGTCCCAGCAGCGCGCCCGTCGTGGCCCCGAGCCGCCCGACACCGAAGTCGGTGACGCCGGCGGCGACCGGCTGGACCGAGGCGTGCGCGGCCGCCGGTGCGGCGAGCGCGACGCCCGCGACGAGCACGGCCGCGGTGGTGGTGAGCAGACGGCGAACGGTCATGGTCGGACTCCTTCTTCCCTGTGCCGCAGACGGCTTCTTCATCCCTCTGCCGGGTACGGCCCGATCCTGTCCGCCGCGCCCGCCGCGCGTCGTCCGGCGGACGCAGACACTTCGCGCTGCCGCCGCTGCCGCAGACGGCTACCGCGAACGGTGCAGGAGACGCGGACGTACTGCGTGCGCGGTAGTCGCCCGCTCGCCCGCGCGGGTGACTCGCCGGCGGCGGCCCACGGTTAGGGTGCCTGCATGAATGCGGGGGTGCCCGGGCGCCGGGCGTGGATGGTCGACGGGGGGATCGCGGTCGGTGTGGCCGCGGCGCTGCTCGTCACAGGGCTGTCAGAGCAGCGTTCCGCCGCGGGGACCGAGGTGCTCGGCTCCGTGCTGCTGGCGGTCGGCGGGCTGGCCCTGGCGGCGCGTCGCCGGGCGCCCGTCCCCGTCCTGGCGGTCACCGGACTGTGCGCCGTGGGCCACCAGGCGGCCGGGTTCGACGTACCCGCCGTCGCCTATCTGTTCGCGGTGTACGCGGCCATGCGCGCGGGGCACCGGCTGCTCACCGGCGTGATGAGCGTGGCCGTCCTGGCGCTGCTGCCGCTCGCGGCCCTGGCCTCGGGACTGCACGACACGGGCGAGGCGTTCGCCCGGGCCCGCGGCGCCCTGGAGATCGCCTGGCTGATCGCGGCCGGCGCCGCGGGGGAGGCGCTGCGGCAGGCGGAGCGGCGCGCGGACGAGGCCGAGCGCACCCGCGAGGAGACGGCCCGGCGCCGCGCCGACGAGGAACGGCTGCGCATCGCCCGCGAGTTGCACGACTCGCTCACCCATCAGATCTCGGTCGTCAAGGTGCAGGCGGAGGCCGCCGTCCATGTGGCCCGTCGGCGCGGCGAGGAGGTGCCGCCCGCGCTGCTGGCGATCCAGGAGGCCGGGCGCGAGGCCAGCCGGGAGCTGAGGGCCACCCTTGAGGCGCTGCGCGACGACGACACGACCCCGCCGTGCGGGCTCGACGACGTGTCGGACCTGGTGGAGCGGGCCCGCACGTTCGGCCTGGACGCCACGCTGACGATCGACGGGCAGCGCCGCGACGTGCCGGCCGCGGTGGACCGGACCGTCTACCGGATCGTCCAGGAGTCGCTGACCAACGTGGCCCGGCACGCGGGCGCCGCCACGGCTGCGGTACGGATCGACTGCCGTGCGGACTCCCTCGTGATACGGGTCGACGACGACGGCCGTGCCACGCCGGCCGCCGCTCCGGTACCCGGCCTCGGCCTGCTCGGCATGGGCGAGCGCGTCACCGCCCTCGGCGGCAGCCTGCGCGCCGCACCCCGCGAGGGCGGCGGCTTCACCGTCCAGGCCGAACTCCCCGTGGAGCAGCTGTCGTGATCCGTGTCCTGCTGGTCGACGACCAGCCGCTCATCCGCAGCGGATTCCGCGCGCTCCTCGACCTGGAGGACGACATCGAGGTGGTGGCCGAGGCGTCGGACGGCGCCGAGGGCCTGGAGCTCGCCGCGCAGCACCTGCCCGACGTCGCGCTCATCGACATCCGGATGCCGGTCCTCGACGGCATCGAGACGACCCGGCGCATCGCCGCGGACCCCGCCCTGGCCAGTGTGCGCGTGGTCGTCCTCACCAACTACGGCCTCGACGAGTACGTCCTCGACGCCCTGCGCGCCGGCGCCGCCGGCTTCCTCGTCAAGGACATCCTCCCGGAGGACTTCCTGCACTCCGTGCGCGTCGCCGCCCGGGGCGACGCCCTCCTGGCCCCCTCGATCACCCGCAGACTGATCCACCGGTACGTCACCCAGCCGCCGCCCGCCGACCTCGGCGCCGGCCTCGACGAGCTGACCGGCCGGGAACGCGAGGCCGTCGTCCTGGTCGCCCGCGGCCTGTCCAACGACGAGATCGCCGACCGCATGGTGATCAGCCCCCTCACGGCGAAGACCCACATCAACCGCGCCATGTCCAAGCTCGGAGTCCGTGACCGTGCCCAACTGGTGGTCCTCGCCTATGAATCGGGCCTGGTGAGCCCGCGCGGCGGCTGAGCGGGCGAGCCGCCCGGTGGCGGAGGAGGCACGGTGCCGGTGGTGTGCTCCGCAGGAACGATTTAGCCGTGGTTGACGGCGCGCCTCCAAGCAAGGTCGAAAAAGTATGAAAAACAGTCACATAGCAGCCAGCACCCACCTGACACGGTGTTTCCTGGAGGACTTGTGACCTACGTTCCCCTCTCTAGCCGCGCCGCGACCGTGGCGGCGGCCATGATGGCCGGCGCGGCCCTGCTCGGCGGCGCCACGCCCGCGGCCGCCGCGCCGGGCGACAACGGTGACGTGAAGATCCAGCCGATGGGCAAGGAATTCAACGACCCGCGCAACTACCCCAAGGTCTGCGACTTCTTCATCGCGGCCTTCAACTTCGACGCGGGGCAGAGCGTCACCTGGACGATCACGCCCCAGCCGGCCGGTCCCGGCGACACGCGCAGCGGTGAGCTCACCCTCCCCTCCGGCACCGGCTACACCATGCCGATCCCGCGTATGTCGGACGGGCAGTACAAGCTGACCTGGAAGATCAAGGGCGGCGCGGGCGCGGGCAAGCAGAAGGTGTTCAAGGTGGACTGCGCCAACATGACCCCGCCGCCCCTGCCCCCCGACGGCAAGCCGCCGCACGGAGGCGTGCCCGCGGGCGGCGGCGGCCTGGCCGCGCCCGACTTCTCCTCGGTGGGCGGCGCGGCGGCCGTCGGACTGGTCGCGTTCGGCGGGGCGATGTACCTGCGACTGCTGCGTCGCCGACGCAATGGCGCGGCGTAGCCGGAGGCACAGGCCCTGGTACCGCACGCGCGCCTACCGGCTGACGCGCACCCTCGTCCTCGTGTCCTGCCTGCTGACGGGCGGTGTCTGGTGGGCCGGCGACGACGAGGCGACCGACGTCGGCCCCACCGCCGCGGCACCGACGCTCCGCCCGGCCCCTGCCCAGGGGCGGGCGGAGCGTCCGCGCCCGTCGGCTCCGGCGGCGAGGACGCACCCGCCCCGCCCGTCGGCTGCGCCCTCGGGGAAGGCGAAGCGGCCCCGCCCGGCGCCCCCGGCCCGGGCGAGGCCGAAGCGCCCGCCCGCACCGAAGCCGCCCGCGCCGCTCGGCCGTTCCCCGGCCGTGCGCGTCACCATCGACCACATCGGCGTCAAGGCGCCCGTCATCCCCCTGGGCCTCGACCGCGAGGGCCGCCTGACCGCGCCGCCCGTCGACGACCCCCGCAGCGTGGGCTGGTGGAAGGACGGCCCGGCACCCGGCGGACCCGGCACGGCCGTCGCCGTGGGACACCTCGACACCCGCGACGGGCCCGCCGTCTTCGCCGGCCTCCGTGAGCTCGGCCCGGGCCGCGTCGTGCGGGTGCGCCGAGCGGACGGCTGGACGGCCGTGTACACCATCGACAAGGTCAGGACCTACGCCAAGGACCGCTTCCCCAGCGACGAGGTGTACCGCCCCCGCCGCCGCCCCGAGCTCCGCCTCATCACCTGCGCCGGCACCTACAGCCCCCGCAGCGGCTACGACAGCAACGTCGTCGCCTTCGCCCACCTCACGGCGACGCAGCCGCCCCCGCCCCCGTCCCGCGCACCCCAGCGCACCGGCGCGCCTCCGGCGAAGCCGTCGGCCCGGCGCTGAGCCCCCGACGGCGACGAGGGACGGCCGCCCCCGACGGCCGGCCACCACCGCCGGCCCCGAGGCAGGGGCCGCGCATCCGCCCCCGCCGACCCTCACCCGAGGCCGGCGGGGGCGGCGCCGCGTCGGCACGGCCCGCGCGGGGGCTTGCCACCGAGGGGCCGTCTACGTGCTGCGGAAGCGTCCCTCCTCCGCCTCCGTCACCAGGCCCTCCCGCACGAGCCGCGCCAGATGCTGCTGTGCGGTTCTGCGCTCCACGGCCGTCACGTACGGCGCTTCGACGTGGGGGCGGTAGACCAGGCGGTGCTCGGCGATCTCGTCGAGGGTGTGCGGTTCGCGGAGGAGAGCGAGGAGGGCGGCGTCCCGCCTGCGGACGACCTCGGCGTAGGCGTCCAGTCGGCGGCGGAACTCGGCGGGGCCCTCGACGACGCCCTTCTGGTGGAAGGTGCCGTACCAGCGGGCGTCGATCTCCCGGCAGCGGCGCATCGATGCCTCGAAGTCGGCCAGGCTGCTGCCCAGGTCGCCGTAGTACGGGCCGAACGAGGTCAGGTCGATGTCCCCGAGGAACAGGAAGCCGTCCGGCTCGATCAGGAAGCCGCTGTGGCCCGGAGTGTGTCCGGGCAGGTGCACGACGGTCACCGTGCGGCCGCCGAGGTCGAACACGGCGCCTTCGTCGAACCCCTTCGCGTCCGGCCGCCCCCGCACATGGAAGCGGTCCCGCAACTCCCGGCCGAGCGCGTCGGCCGCATCGGGGTCCAGCCCGAACCCGGCGAGCATCACCGCGGTGGAGCGCAGCGCCTCCAGGTCCCCCTCGTGGATGTGGACCGGCACCTCGTAGCTCACGAGACCGGCGATGTGGTCCTCGTGCGCATGGCTGACGAGCACCGCGTCCGCGGCCGGTGCGTCCTCGACGAGGGCCAGCGACGGGTCGACGACGAGCGACTCGGCCCGGCCGCGCACGAGCAGCGAGTTGCCGTACGGGTAGGCGCCGCGCTCGGGGCCCGCGAGTACGTGGACCCCTCCGTATGCGGCCGTGGTGTGTCCGGCGGTGCGCATGGCGGTGATGTTTCCCTTCGCGTCGGCGACGCAAGGACGCTAAGGGACCGCCGCCCCCGCGCGCACGCCTTCCGCCGGACCGGCTCGAAGTGCCTTGCGCGGGCCGGGCCGTGGGGCGCTCGGCGCGGGGGCTCCAGGCGGGGGTTCAGGTCTCGTCGGGTTCCCAGCGCAGCAGGTCGCCCGGCTGGCACTCCAGTACGCGGCAGAGCGCGGCGAGGGTGGTGAAGCGGACCGCCTTGGCGCGGCCGTTCTTCAGGACGGCCAGGTTGGCGGGGGTGATGCCGACCTGTTCGGCGAGCTCGCCCACCGACATCTTGCGCTTGGCCAGCAGGACGTCGATGTCGACGGTGATCGGCATCAGATCACCACATCCAGCTCGGCCCGCATCCGGCTCGCCTCGATGTCGCGGGCGACGGCCTGGGCCAGCAGCATCCGCAGCACCAGGACGACGAGCGCGGTGCCCAGCACCGCGAGGCCGAGCCCGCCGATCAGCAGCACGATGCCGGGGGCGACGGTCTCACCGGGCGCCAGCACGACCCCCAACGCGAAGACCAGCAGGGCGGCCGCGGTGATCGCGCCGATCACGATGTGCACGTAGCG
Source organism: Streptomyces sp. enrichment culture (assembly GCF_964272895.1). Lineage (GTDB taxonomy): Bacteria > Actinomycetota > Actinomycetes > Streptomycetales > Streptomycetaceae > Streptomyces. The sequence goes on along the minus strand of NZ_OZ186832.1, from coordinate 383,188 downwards.
GAAGGCGGCGTGCGAGAAGACCGTGCCGCGGCGCACCATGGTCACCAGCCGCCAGACGCAGACCAGTACGACCTGGACCGTCACCACACCGAGGACCGCGATCACGACGACCGGGGTGCGCAGCCGGGCGACCTCCGCGTCGACGTCCGTCATGTCGGCCGCCAGCAGCGGCACCATCACCGTCTGCACGAACAGCGAACCGGCGAGCAGCGCCACCAGCACGGCGCGCAGCGCCAGCGTGGTCAGCTTTCCCATGCCTTCCCCTCTCCCATGCCCTGTCCCGTGCCCTCTCCTTCGATCGAGCAACGATGGAAAACTATCGAAATTCGATAGGTCGAGCAAGTGTGGTCGGACGGAAGCCTCGCCGGACTCCTGGGTCGGAAGGCGGCAGGGGACCGGCCGTGCCTGTCCGGTCCAGGTCGGCCCAGCCCGGCCCAGGGCCGATTGGGGACCGGTCGCCCGCGGGCCGGTGTTCCGTCCCGTTCCACCACCTCACCGCCCCGCCGCGGCCGACGCGGCCCCTTCACGGACGGAGACCCGCCATGCACCCCGCCGGCCTCGTCCCGCCGATCTGTCAGTCGACGGGCCAGGTGTGGACGGGGGCGTTGAGATGCATGTAGTCGATGTACGTCTTCGTCATGCGCCGCAGGGCCTCGTGCCGCCCGCAGTGGTCGTGGTCCTCGATGTGATGGACCGTCTCCTTCTGCCAGACGGCTCCGTTGCGGGCCGTGACACAGCGCTGCTCGATGATGCCGAGCAGCGGCTCCCGCCAGGCCGCGTCCATGCCGGAGAGCTCAAGTCCCCGGTGGGCGAGGGGCAGCAGGCGCCGCAGGACGAGTTCCGGTACGGGCACCTCGCCCACACCGGGCCAGTACAGGTGGGCCTCCATGCCGTGCCGGGCCGCCGCGTGCAGATTGTCCTCGGCGACGGCGAAGGACATCCGGGACCACACGGGACGGTTCTCCTCCACGAGCGCCCGCGTGAGCCCGTAGTAGAACGCGCCGTTGGCGAGGGTGTCGGCGACCGTGGGGCCGGCCGGCAGGACCCGGTTCTCCACCCGGACATGCGGCCGGTCCTGGGAGACCGCGTAGACGGGCCGGTTCCACCGGTAGATCGTGCCGTTGTGGAGGGTGAGTTCGCCCAGTTCCGGGATGTCGCCGCGGGCCAGGGTCTCCAGCGGGTCCTCCTCGTCGCTCAGCGGCAGCAGCGCGGGGAAGTAGCGCACGTTCTCCTCGAACAGGTCGAAGACGCTGGTGATCCACCGCTCGCCGAACCACACCCGCGGCCGTACCCCCTGGACCTTGATCTCCTGCGGCCGGGTGTCGGTGGCCTGTTCGAACAGCGGGATACGGGTCTCGTGCCACAGCTCCCTGCCGAACAGGAACGGACCGTTCGCGGCCAGTGCCACCTGCACCCCGGCGATGGCCTGCGCCGCGTTCCAGTATCCGGCGAACTCCTGCGGGGAGACCTGGAGATGGAACTGGGTACTGGTGCACGCGGCCTCGGGGGTGATGGTGTCCGCGTAGGTGCGCAGCCGGTCCACTCCGCTGATCTCGATCAGCAGATCCTCCCCGCGCGCCGCGAAGATCTGGTCGTTGAGCAGGCGGTAGCGCGGGTTGTCCGACAGCGCGCCCTCGCCCACGTCGTCCTGGCGCAGGGTGGGCAGCAGACCCACCATGACGAGATGCACGCCGACCGACGCCGCGCGTTCCTCGGCGTGGTTGAGTGCCGCGCGGATCTCGGACTCCCACGCGTCGGGGCCGCCGGCGGTCAGCGTACGGGGCGGAATGTTGATCTCCAGGTTGAACCGGCCCAGCTCGGTGGACCACGCGGGGTCCGCGATCGACCGGAGGACATCGCTGTTGCGCATGGCCGGCTCCGCCGTGTCGTCGACCAGGTTCAGCTCGATCTCCAGCCCCACCTGCGGCCGCTCCGTCTCGAACCGCGCCTCGCGGAGCATCTGCGCGAACGCGTCGAGACACGCCTGCATCTTGACCCGGTACCGGCGGCGGTCCTCACGGGTGAAGACCATCGCCGGAACGTCTCGTCCCATCGGTCCTCCACGGTGGCCCGGTCCGGACCCTCACCTCCCAGCGTCGCACCACTGGTGACCTCCCACCACGTAGGCCGACGGGATGACGACCGGGTCCGCATGGGCCGCGAGCCTGCGCCGCGGTTGCGCCGGCAGAGCCGGTAGGTGGGCCCCGAGTGGCGCATCAGCCCGGCCCGGCAGGCCCGGTGCGGGGCCACCGGGCGCTCCGCCGTCTTCCGGCTCGTCCAGAGCCCGTGAGACGCGCGATCAGCAGGTCGGGCAGGCTCCGCCCGGTGTCCCACCGGGCCGATGCCAGGATCCGCGTCGCCGGAGGGGCTCGACTGCGCCCGAGTGGTGCCCGATCGAACGACCGGTCGTGTGGTCCGTGGAGGAAAGGTGGAAGTTCTGTGTCTGATGTCGGTTTATGGGCCGACCAACTGGGTTACCGGAAGCAGGACGAGAAGGTGAATGATCACGAACGACGGTAAGCCCCGCAGGGCACACACCTCATCGCGGCAGGACGCCACCGAAGAACGCGTGTCGGCCGCGGAAGCGATGCGCCGCGTGATCGAGCAGCTCAGCGAGCTGCTCGGCCGGGCGCCGGAGTCGGTTTCCTCGCTGAAACCGACCGAGCAGGGTTGGGAGGCCGACGTCGAGGTCGTGGAGCTCGAACGCATCCCCGAGACGACCAGCGTCATGGCCAGCTACCAGGTGGTCCTGGACCCGGAAGGGAAGCTGCTGGCCTACGAGCGCGGGCGCCGCTACACGCGCGCGCAGATCGACCGGGCCGAGGGGCGTTAGACACGACCCCGAGTCACTACCTCCCTTCACCGGAAGGGAAGACGACGTGACCGCGGTGCCGCAGGGCAACAGTGGAGCCGTGCCCGCCGGCGGGGGTGGTTCGGGCAATCTTTACGACGTCCTGGAACTCGTCCTCGACCGCGGCCTGGTGATCGACGTGTTCGCCCGGGTGTCCCTGGTGGGCATCGAGCTGGTGAAGGTCGACGCACGTGTCGTCGCCGCCAGCGTCGACACGTATCTGCGCTTCGCGGAGGCGGCCAATCGATTGGATCTCGAGTCGGGCCGCAGAGCCCCCGCGCAGCTCCCCGACCTGGTGGAGGGCATCTCCGAGGGAGGTGCCCGTGGCAAGAGCAAAGGCGCGCTGTCGGGCGCCGTCCAGGCGGTGACCGAGTCCCTGCAGAAGGGACGCGACGACGAAGGTGACCGGGAGCCGGAGCGCGAGAGCAGGCGCGAGCGCGGCTCGGGCCGCCGTACCCGCGACCGGGAGGAATGAGCGAGCCGATGTCCGTGTATGTGTACGCGATCACCAGCACGTCGCATCCGCTGCGGCTGGACGACGTCAAGGGTGTCGGATCGCCGCCCGCCGAAATCCGGGTCGTGCGGGGCGACTCCCTGTGCGCCGTGGTCAGCGACAGCCCCGAGGACCTTTCGATCTCCCGCGACGATCTGCAGACGCACCTCGAGGCCGGCCGCCGCCTGTGGTCCGACGGCCCCATCCTGCCGCTCGGCTTCGGCTTCGTGGCCGAGGACGAGAACGCCGTACGCGCCGTGCTGGAAGGGCAGGCGGCGGATCTCTCGCAGCGGCTGGAGGAGCTCACCGGGCGAGGAGAGTTCAACGTCAAGGGCGTGCTGGAGGAGGAAGCGGTCCTGCGTTCCGTACTGGAGGAGGACGACCGTGTCCGGGAGCTGAACGAGCGGACCAGGGAAGGCGGCGGGACGTACGAGGAGCGGGTGACCCTCGGCCAGCTGGTGGCCGCGGCCCTCCAGCGCCGCCAGGAGGTGCTCGCCGGGGAGGTCGTCTCCGGCCTGAGGCCGCTCGCGCAGGCCGAGCACGTGGCGCCGCCGTCGAACCAGTACTTCATCAGTGCGTCCTTCCTGGTGGACGAGGAGCGGTTCGACGAGTTCGCCCGTGCGGCCCAGGAGCTGGACGAGCGCTACGGAGAGGGTGTCGAGCTGCGGCTGCGCGGCCCCTTGCCGCCCTACAGCTTCGTGTGACCCTCGTGCGAGCCGAGCCCCCAGGGAGGCGACATGGGACTGATCACCGGCATCCTGACGCTGCCCGCCGCTCCGGTACGGGGCGTCGGGTGGGTCCTCGACAAGGTGCTCCGTGCCGCCGAGGACGAGTACTACGACCCCGCTCCCGTCCAGGAGCAGCTGGTGAAGCTGGAGCGGGCCCGGGCCGAGGGAGAGATCGACGAAGAGGAGTTCGCCCGGCGTGAGGAGGCGCTGCTGCAGCGGCTGGAGGAGATCAGGGCCTTCCGGCTGAGCCGGGGGGCCGTGCAGGAGCCACCGTGACGCGGCCGCCGCCCCGGCACACGGGGCCGGCGGGACAGCCGGGCGAGGAAGCAGAGGACAGGTCATGGACAACGCCAAGATCGGCACCGCCCTTCTGGGCGGCTATCTCTTGGGCCGTACGAAAAAGGCCAGGCTAGCCCTCGGCCTCGGCGCGCTGCTCGCCGGATCACGGATCAGGCCCGACCAGATCGGCAGGACGCTGCAGCAGTCCCCCTTCCTGAAGGACGTCACCAGACAGGTGCGCTCCGAGCTGGCCGGCGCGAGCAAGGCGGCGGCGACCTCCGTCATGACGGCGAAGGCCGACAACCTGGCCGACGCCCTGCACAAACGCACCGCGGGACTGCGGGACAAGGCGTACGGGCCGGCGGGCCCGGACGAGGAGGACGACGAGGAGGGCACGGCGGCGGCCGAGCAGTCCCGTGACGAGGTCGAGGAACCGAGCGAGGAGCTGGAGGAACCCGGGGACGAGGCCGGACCGCCCGCGGACGAGGACGCGGAGCCACCTCGGGACGAGGAGGAGAGCGCCCAGGACGAGGCGGGCGGCTCCACGAGCACGCGGGCGCCCGCACGTCGACGCCGCCCGTCGTCCGCGACGGAGAAGCCAGGGCCTGAGAGGTCAGGGGCTGAGAAGTCAGGGGCTGAGAAGTCAGGGGCTGAGAAGTCACGGGCCGCCTCCGGCAAGTCCGGTCCCTCGGGGGCGAAGACGAAGAGGACCTCCGCCGCGCCCAGCCGTTCACGCGGCGGCGGCTCACGAGCGGGGCGGTGGGGCGATGACTGAGCGCAGAGCGTCGAACCGCCGTCCGGCCGCACCGACCGAGGCGACCCGACCGGCTCGGGGCACGGACCGGCTGAAGAAGGAACTGGAGCGCTACATCGAGGCCCGCATCCAGCTGGCGCTGGAGGGTCTGGGCCACCGGATGGGCGACACCGCGCGACGGGTCGGGCAGACGCACCTCGGGCCCCGCCGTCTGGTGGGCGGCGTGGCCCGGCGGGGCAAGGCGCTGCGCGAGCGTCTGCCCACGGGCGCGGCGGTGACCTCGACCGCCGCGCACGCCAAGGACACCGCCGCGCATGCCAGGGACACCGTGGTGGACAAGGCCAAGGGCGTCACGGGCGTCACCGGCAGGCGGCACGACAAGAGCGACGCGGGCCCAGGCAAGGGCCTGACCATCATCGAGGACATCGACGTGGGCGCGCCCGTGCCCGACGCGTACGACGAGTGGATGATCTTCCAGGAGTCCGACCGGCTCGCCAAGACGATCAAGCGTCCGGAGGACAGCATCACGGAGGAGATCGCCGACGAGCGCATCGCCTGGACGACCGAGATGGACCACGCCACCGCGAGGGGCGTCGTCACCTTCCACCCGCTCGGCGAGAACCTCACCAAAGTGCTGCTCGTACTGCGCTACTTCCCCAAGGGGCCGGTGGAACGCGCCGAGAGCCTCCTGCGCGTCCAGACCCGCCGCGCCCGCCGCGATCTGAAGCGCTACCGCACCTTCGTGATGATGCGCGAGCCCGAGGAGGAGCGGGAGGACGACGAGGCGGAGGACGAGGGCACGGCAGACGTGGACGAAGGGGCCGTAGAAGCAGACGGGGACGAGGACTACGACGAGGACGACAACGAGGACGAGGATTACGACGCGGAGGACGAGGACTACGACGACGAGGACTACGACGACGAGGACGACGAGGACCGGGGGTCCGACGACAGGCGAGGCATGCCGTGAACGAGCCCGTCCGCGGCGGGCGCGCGCCGTTGCAGCCCTTGTCCGGATACGGCCAGCAGTCCGGCGCCAACCTCGCCGACATCCTGGAGCGCGTGCTGGACAAGGGCATCGTCATCGTCGGCGACATCAAGATCAACCTGCTGGACATCGAGCTGCTCACCGTCAAGATCCGGCTCCTGGTGGCCTCGGTCGACAAGGCCAAGGAGATGGGCATCGACTGGTGGGAGCACGACCCCTCACTCTCCTCCCGCGCCGAGCGCAGGCCCGAGCTGGAGGAGGAGAACGAGCGACTGCGCGCCGAGCTCAGGGAGTTGCGCGCCCGCGCCGAGAGCCCTCTGGCCGACCTGCCCCCGCGTGGGACCAGCGAGCGCGGCCGGGCGCGGCGGTCGGCGAACGAGCCCCGGGCGAGGCCGCGGCGCATCCGGCGCACATCCACGGACGAGGACGGGAACGACACCTCGTGAAGGAGCAGCTGACCTATGTGTACGCCGTCCTCCGGGCGTCCCCGGCCCGGGGGCCCGCGGTGCCGGACGCGCTGCGCGGAGTCACCGGGGCGCCGGTCGCTCTGGTCCGCTCGGACCCGCTGGCCGCCGCGGTGAGCACCGTGCCGGGGGAGGAGTTCTCGGAGTCCGCCCTGAGGGAACGCCTGGAGGACCTGGCGTGGCTGGAGGCGACGGCCCGCGCGCACCACCTGGTCATCGAGACCCTCGCGGCCCACACCACGGTGCTGCCCCTGCGGCTGGCCACCGTGTACCTCGACGGTCTCCGGGTCCAGCAGATGCTGCGCGAAGGCCGGGAGCGGTTCCTCGTCCTCCTCGACCGGCTCACCGGCCACGTGGAGTGGGGCGTGAAGGTGTACGCCGATGTCCCCGGCGTACCCGCGGCGACGGCGCCTGCCGACGACATCGGCGAACCGGACCCCGGCCGCGCCTATCTGCGCCGCCGCAGGTACGAGCGGCAGACCAGGCAGGACACCCTGCGCTCCGCCGAGAAGGCTGTCCGGCGCACGGCGGAACTGGCGCGTCCGCTGGCCGTCGAGCGCGTACGGCACCGCCCCCAGCAGGGCGCTCTGGCCCCGGCGACCGGCGAGAACGTCGCCAACGACGCCTATCTCGTGCCGCGCAGGCTGGGGGAGGAGTTCCGCGACCGGATGCTCCACGCCGCGGACGAGTTCCCCGGCGTGCGCGTGGAGGTCACCGGCCCCTGGGCGCCGTACTCCTTCGCGACCTGGCAGAAAGGGGCGGGGGAGCGGTGACCGAGTACGGCGAGTACGGGGCGTACGGCGCGGGCGGTGGGCAGGGCCGGGCGGGTCCGGTCTCCGGGACGCAGGTGGCACTGATCGATCTCCTCGACCGACTGCTCAGCGGAGGCGTCGTGATCACCGGCGATCTCGTCATCTCCGTCGCCGACATCGATCTCGTACGGGTGTCGCTGCGCGCCCTCGTGGTCGCCGTACGGGAGCAGGCCGAGGAGCAGTGGACGGCCCTGCCGCAGACGCGCGGCACCGGCCAGGGAGGTCACCGTGAGCTCGGCCGCTGAACCGCACCCCGACCGCCTGCGCGAGGTCAGGGACGCCGTGTCCCGGGCCTTCGCACTGCTGCCCGCCCGGCCGGACGACCTGCCCCCGCCGTCCCCCGGGGGGCCTGCGGCCCACCGTCTGCGCACCGATCCGGACACCGTGGAACGGGACCTGGTCCGCCTCGTCCTCACCATCGTCGAGCTGCTGCGCCAACTGATGGAACGCCAGGCTCTGCGTCGGGTCGACGAGGGCGGTCTGACCGAGGAGCAGGAAGAGCGCCTGGGCCTGACCCTCATGCTGCTCCACGACCGCATGACCGACCTCTGCGACCGCTACGACCTCACCATGGAGGACCTCAACATCGACCTGGGCCCCCTCGGCCCCCTCCTCCCGCCGTGACGGACAGGCCGGGCCGCGGCCGGTGCCGGCCATGCGCAAGGCGCGGCTGCCAGTGCTCCGGTTCGGCCATGGGCAAGGCGCGGCCGCCGGGTGGCGGTCGCATGTGCGGAGCCGCCGGGCGAGCGGCGTGACCTCCGGCACGGTTTCCGAGTACCGACCCGATCGGAGGGTGGACGGCCGACTCGAGCACGCGGTGGGTCCGCGGCGCTTTCACCGTCCGACTCCCGGTCCGCGGACGAGCCGCGGGCGCTCGTCACGAACGCCGTTCCCGGGCCTCCCCCAGCCGCCGCACCGTCACCCAGGGCAGCGGTCCCGAACGCCGCTACTGCTCCCGCCGCTGCGCGACCCGCGAACGCGTCGCGGCACACCGGCGCGCCCGCGCCACGGAGGGCTCCCCTGAGGACTGAGAAGCGGTGGCCACGGGGCGAGACTCGGGCGGCGCCGTCGTTATGCCCGTGCCCGGACTTCCCGAACAGCTCGACCGGTCCGACCTGCTGTCCTGCGCGTACCACCCGCCGCGGCTTCGTCCCCGAAGCGGGCTGACGCCGCGTTGTCAGTGGGGGCAATTAGTGTGCGGGCATGAAGAGTTGGATCGACAGTCGGCTCGGGGAGTCCTACCGGGGCCATGAGGTGAACCTCGTCTTCGTCCGGGGGCTGGACGGGGACGCCGTGACAGAAGGGTTCGGCGCGTTGCGGCGTCGGCTGCTGGAGACGGGGACGGCCGGCGGCTGGACGTGGGCGGTGCACGACATGTCCGACCCGGAGAGCGGTGACTACGACCTGGTCGACTACGGGCCGCTGTGCCGGGACGGCGGCGAGGTGGTGGTGTTCGTCGTCGAGCCCTGCAGCGCCAAGGCACACGGTCCCGACTTCACCTACTACCGCTCGGGCCGGTGCGTGCTGCACTTCAGCTTCGAGGACGTGGGCCAGCGGGTGGGCGACAACCCGGACCATCTGTCGGCCGAGTTGCTGGATTCCGGCCTGATAGGCCCGGACGCCGAGTGTGACCTGGCGGACGACGAGGACCACGACTGCTTCGACCACCACCGTGACGACGACCGTCTGGTGCGGGCGATAGCCGGCGCCTTCGGCCTGCCGTCGCCGCCGCTGGCCGCGGAGGTCGTGGCATGAGCTGGCTCCCTCCGGACACCTTCGCCACGTTCTCCCGGGGCATGGACGCCGGTCTGCTGCACCGCGTCCTGGCGGACTCGGGGCGACCGGTGCGGGCGGCCGGCGAGGACGGCGGCTGGGGATGGGTGCTCCAGGACGCCTCTACGGCATCGCACGGGCAGGGCGCGGCAGAACTGGCCAGGGACATCACCGGCTACCGCTTCGCGGACCTGGTCGGGGCGCAGGCGGAGACCGTTTTCCTGGCGTCCACACCCGCCTGCGAGTGCCCCCACGGCCAGAACTACCTGATCCCGCACTGTGAGCGGCACCCGTGCCAGTTCGCTTACCACCGGGGCGGTTTCGAGCAGCTGTACTTCAACCTCGGCGCCCGCAGGGAGTCCAGGCGAGGCGGTGCGCGGGCCGACCATCTGCTGCGGGAGTTCCTTGAGGCCGGGCTGGTGGGACGTGACACCCCGCGCTACACGGCGGAGCCGGGCTTCAACGAGGACGGCGCGGTGACGGTCGGCATCCTCACACGCCACTTCGGCCTGCCCACGCCCCCGTTGTGGGCGGAGGCGGAACCCCCTGACGACAAAAAGCCGTGGACCTCCCTCAGCAGGAGCGACTACCGTGAGCCGCCCACGCCCTGAGTCGGCCGGAAGGAGGCGAGTGCCGTGCGATCCACCACCTCTCAGCGCTCCCCGTTCCGTCGTCCCGGCGTGGATTCCGTGATCTGACCGGGAGCGCGTCCAGCAGTCCGCAATCCCGGAGGAACCCGTGACCGATCTGGTCATCCGCACGCTCTCCCCGAGCGACGCCCAGCTATTCGACGCACACCCCGACCCGCTCGACGCCCGCAAGGGACACGCGCGCACCCGCTTCCGCCCCGCGTGGAAGAGGGTCGCCCTGCGCGACGGCACGGTCGTCGCCCGCGGCGCCTGGTGGGCCGGCCCCGACGACTCGGAGCCCGTCAACATCAACTGGTTCGACGTGGCCGAGGGCGAGGAGGAGGCCGGTGCCGAACTCCTGCGGTCCGCCCCATGGCAGGTCGAACTGGAGATCAACCTGCCCGGCGGCTGGCGGGACGACCCCGCCCTGAAGGCCGCCGCCGAGGCCCGGTTCAGCGCCGCGCGCGCGGCCGGATACGACCTCCTCGTCGAGCGCTTCCTGTACCGCTGGACGCCCGACCTCGGCCTCCCCGACCGCCCCGGCCGCCTCCGCTTCCGCGCCGAATCAGACGACGCGGTCTTCTTCGACGCCCTGCGCCGCATCCACTCCGCCACCCTCGACGCCCACGCCCTGCGCGCCATCGAGGAGGGCGGCCTCGACCTGGCCGCCCAGGAGGAACTCGACTTCTTCCACTGGTGCCCCTCGCCCCGCGAGTGGTGGCAGGTCGCCCACACAGCCGACGGCGACCTGGCCGGAATCCACATCCCGGCGCACAACCCCTCCGGCCCGACCATCGGCTTCATCGGAGTCCTCCCCGAACACCGTGGACACGGCTACGCCTACGACCTGCTCGCCGAGTGCACCCACGTCCTCGTCGAGCACGGCGCCGACACCGTCACGGGCGCCACGGACCAGGGCAACTTCCCCATGGCCGCGAACTTCGCCAAGGCGGGCTTCCCGGCGGTGAGCGAGCGCATCAACTTCCATCCGGTGAGCGGGAGTTAGCGGGACCGGTCGTGTACGCGGGTGAGCTGCCGGTGGCACGGCGGTTCACCGCTCTGGTCAGCCGCCGTGCCGCTGATCCACGCTGGACCTGCCCCGCCCGCCCACCACAGGAGTCGCTCCATGCCTCAGCCCCGCTTCGCCGTCCTCGGCGCCGGCAGCATCGGCTGTCATCTCGGCGGCCACCTCCTCGCCGCCGGACACGACGTGACGCTCATCGGGCGGCCCGCCGCGATGGCGGTGCTCGCCGGGCGGGGACTGACCCTCAGCGGCTCCGGCCGCCCGCCCGTCCACCTCCCGCCGGACCGCCTGGCGCTCGCGACCGGCCCGGAGGGCGCGGCCGGCGCCGACTACGTCCTGGTCACGGTGAAGTCCGCGGCCACCGCCGCGGCCGCCCGCGAGCTCGCCGCCCTACTCGCGCCCGGTGCCGTGGTGGTCAGTTTCCAGAACGGTCTGCACAACCCCGCGGCGCTCCGCGCGGCGCTGCCCGGCCGCACGGTGCTGGCCGGGATGGTCCCGTACAACGTGGTGACCTCCGAGCCGGGCACCGTGCACCAGGGCATGCCGGGCAGCCTGATGGTGGAGCCGGACGGCACGCTGGTGACCGCCCTGCGCGGGGCGGGCCTGGCCGTCGAGCCCCGGACCGACATGCCGGCGGTGCAGCACGCCAAGCTGCTGATGAACCTCAACAACGCGGTCAACGCCCTCTCGGGGCTGCCGCTGCGGGAGCAGCTGGGCCGGCGGGCCTACCGTCGCTGCCTCGCCCTGTGCCAGCGTGAGGCCCTGGCCGTCTACCGCGCCGCCGGTGTGACGCCCGCGCGGCTCGGTCCGACACCGCCCGCCGTCACGCCGTATGTGCTGGGGCTGCCGGACGCGGTCTTCCGCCGGGTGGCGGCGGCGTCCCTGCGGATCGACGCCCGGGCACGCTCCTCGATGTGGGAGGACCTTCAGCGCGGCCGGCCGACGGAGATCGACGCGCTCCAGGGCGAGATCGTGGCGCTCGCCGCCGCCCACGGGCTGACCGCTCCCGCGAACGCCCGTCTCGCGGCCCTGGTCCGGGAGGCCGAGCGCGCCCCGCGCACCTGGGCCGGACCGGAGCTGTACGCCGAGATCTCCGGGAGCCGCCGCTGACCCGCCCGCAAGCCCTGACCCGCCCGCAAGCCCTGACCCGCGCCGTCGTCTCTCGCGCCGGCCCGATGCATCAGTCCGTGCGCCGCGGAAACCCGGTCGGACGAAGAGGGGGACGGACAGAACAGGCTGGAGAGAACAGGAGGGTCCGCCATGGCTGACGACCTCATCACCCTGGTCACCACCGACCACCGTGAGCTACAGCGTCTGTTCGACATGATGAAGTCGGACCGGAGCTCCCGGCCGCTGGCGCTCCCGCTGGCCGTGGCCATGCTGGAGGCCCACAGCGAGGCCGAGGAGGACCGGGTGTACCCGGCCGTGGCCCGTGAGGCCGGGGAGAAGGCAGAGGCCGAACACGCCGCCGAGGAACACCACGAAGCCGAGAGCCTCGGCAAGCACCTGCTGGAGATGGACTGGGAGAGCGCGGAGTTCGACCGCGCCCTGGAGCAGTGGATCGGTGCCGTCGAGCACCACATGGAGGAAGAGGAGAACGACATCCTGCCCTCCCTGAGCCAGGCCGTCGGCCCGGAGCGGCTGCGCGAACTCGGCCTGGAGTTCGCCACCCGGCGCTCCCGGAAACTGGTCGGCATGCCTCTCAAGGCCGCCGGTGGCACCGGGAGCCGGTCGCAGCAGCCGGCGACGGGGGAGACGCGCGCGGAGCTGTACGAGAAGGCGCGCGAGCTCGGCGTCGAGGGCCGCTCGTCGATGAACAAGGAAGAACTGGCGGAGAAGGTGCACGAGGCCGAGGGCAGCTGACTGCACCGACCACGGCCACGGGAGGGCACCCCCTCGGGAGGGGGCACCCCCTCGGCGCCGACCCTCCCGCCCTCCCGCCTCCCGCACCGACACAGAAAGGCATCCCCATGGCGGCGACAAGACGGCGTTACGCGGTGGCGGCCTCCAGTCGCTGGTGGGACGAGGAGGACGGCCGCTGGCAGCCCGCCGGAGAGGTCCACGCCTGGGAGCAGGGCATGAACCAGACCGTGTGCGGCCTCGCCCTGCACCGCTCCCGGCTGGCCCGCTTCCCGGGCTTCGAGTGGGCCGACGTACAGCCCGAGTCCGGCGGTGCGGCCGACGCGGTGCGCCGCGTGTGCCCCCGCTGCGCCTCCGCAGGCGGACGACGGGACCAGCCGGCCCGCCGGGGCTGGCAGCGCACCCACCCGCGACCGTAGTGAGGTGGCCCGCCGATTCCGAGAGGGGAGGGCCGCACACCTGGACCATCCGATGGCCGGCCCCTCACGCCCGGCGCCTTGATCACCGGCCGCCGGCCGGCACCGCGCCGGGCACGACCGGGACGTCGGGCCGCGACGCACCGATGCGTACCCGCCGTACACCGTCGGAGAAGTGGACCAGGGGTTCACCGGTCGGCGGGGGGAGACCCGCGGCGGTGGTCAGCGTCTCGTCGAGCGCGTCGAGCGTCGCGTCGGACAGCGGCCAGGGCTCGTGCTCGACCGGCGTCTCCCACAGCAGGCCGAACCGCCGGGTGTACGCCCGCCAGCGCGAGGTCAGCCACACGTCCCGCTCGGTGGGCCTGATCGGGCTGCCGGGCCGGACGACCAGGCGGTACGACGCTCCGCCGCCCCACCGCGAGCCCTCGTACAGCACGGTGTCGCCGTATCCGGACACCCTCAGGTCGCCCATGGTGTAGGGCACGCCCACGGCTCGAGCGGACAGCATCAGGGGAGAGGAGACCTCGATGGATAGGAACCACAGGCCGTCCCGTCCGCCGCGGTGGCGGACGTAGGTCCGCAGGTTGGTCTCCGCGAAGGTCGGCAGACCGGGCAGCCGCGCGGGAACGCCGGGCGGGCGTACGTCCGCCATGACGAACGGCGTCAGACTCACCCAGGCCGCGCCCTCGCACTCGTCCACGACCAGGCCCTCGGGCAGCAGCGCCTGGACCGCGTCCGGCGGGTAGCGCCAGTGCACGAACGCCTGTCTCACCCAGCCGGCCCGCATGACCGGGACCCGTACCCGCTGCTCGGCCTCGTACGCGACCACGGCCGCCGAGTTCCCCTCGGCGGCCGTGGGTAACGCGACGGCCGGTCAGGCGCTGAGCAGCGAGTCGTCCTCGGGGCGCGCGCCGGGCAGCCGGTGGCGGGCGGCGATGACCGCGGCGTCGATGTCACAGGTTCCGGTCGCCACGCAGAGTGTGTAGGCGACGTCGTCCATCCGCCGGCGCACCTCGGTGCTCCCGTCCTCGGCGTGCAGAATGCGCAGCGTCTCGTACTGCTCCAGCAGGTTCTCCAGAACGGCGGGGTGCGCCATGAGCATCAGAGGTCTCCTCCTTCGTCCTCATTCACATGTGCCGTTCCAGTGCCCCGGACCCGAGTGAATATGCCCCGCCCGTGCCCGCGCGTGGCCGGTCCGGCGCCCGTGCCTCATTCCAGGCGCCGACGGTCCTCCTCGTCCCACTTGCGCGTGTCACGCGGTTCGACATAGGGCCGCTCCTCCGGCGGATACCCTCCGGCGATCGCCCGCTGCCGGGCGGTCTCGGCGTCGAACTCCAGGCCCAGCAGGATCGCGATATTGGTGATCCACAGCCAGATCAGGAAGATGATCACACCGGCGAAGGTCCCGTAGGTCTTGTTGTACGAGGCGAAGTTCGCCACGTAGAACGCGAACCCGGCGGAGGCGATCAGCCAGATGACCAGGGCGAGGAGGCTGCCCGGTGTGATCCACCGGAAGCCGCGGATCTTGGCGTTGGGGCTGGCCCAGTACAGGATCGCGATCATGAGGGAGACCAGGAGGACCAGGACGGGCCACTTCGCGTACGTCCACACGGTCAGCGCGGTGTCCCCGACCCCGAGGACGTCTCCGGCCCGGCTGGCGAGGGGGCCGGTGAAGACCACGATCAGGGCGCTGGCCACCGCGAGGACCATCAGCACGACGGTCAGGGCGAGCCGCAGCGGCAGCACCTTCCACACCGGGCGGCCCTCGGGAATGTCGTAGACCGCGTTGGAGGTGCGGATGAACGCCGCCACATAACCGGACGCCGACCAGATGGCCAGGGCCAGGCCGACGATCGCCATGACCGACCCGACACCGGCGTTGCCCTGCAGCTGCTGCACGGCGTTGTTGATCACATCTCGGGCGGCCCCGGGGGTGAGCTGCTGGATGTTGTCCAGCACCGACCGGGTGGCCGACCGTCCGGCGATCCCCAGCAGGGACACGAGCACCAGCAGCGCCGGGAACAGCGACAGGATGCCGTAGTAGGTCAGGGCCGCCGCCCGGTCGGTCAGCTCGTCCCTCTTGAACTCCTTGAACGTGCCGCGCAGCACCGCCGACCAGGACTTGCCCGGCAGACCGGTGGGGGAGTCCGGCGCCCGGTCCGTCACCTCCGGGCCCGGACCGAACCGCTCCGGCCCGTCTTCGTGGCGGCCGGTGTCCGCACGGCCTTCCCGCTCGTCGGCTGCGGGACCATGGGCGTGGTCCCGGCCATGGCGAGCGTCCTCACGCGTGTGTCGCAGTCTTATGAGCTTCGCCATACCGGGCCGGGTAACCACAAAACGCCCCTTCATCCGGACCGCCGACCGCCGGTCCGAGGGCTCATCGGTGGCGGGGCCGCCTCACCGCGCCGACCAGCAGGATCACGGCCGGCCGGGGAGAGCGCGGGCTGCGGGAGACGCCGAGCAGCGGCCATGGCGGGCATGCTCACCGGTCAGCAGGGACGCCCTCCGCCGGCCGCCCGACGCCTTTGCGCCGCCGCCGGCCGCCCGACGCCTTCGTGCCGGCGTCGGGCGGCCGTCCGGGAAGCCGTTCCGGCGGCTACCAGCTGACGGGAAGCCGTTCGGGCACGCGCTTCATGAACCCGGTGCGCCACACCAGTTGCTCGACGGGCACGGCGAGATCCAGCCGGGGCATCCGCTCCAGCAGGACGCGCAGCGCGACCTCGGCGTGCTTCTTGCCCAGGGCGGTCGCCGGGCAGTAGTGGCCGCCGCCGCCGAACGACAGATGCGTGCCCGCGTTGGGCCGGTCCAGACGGATCGCGTCCGGGTCGTCGTACTGCGCGGGGTCGTGGTTGGCGGCCTCGACCAGCACCAGGACCAGGTCTCCCTTGGCGACGGTCACCTCACCCAGCCGCACGTCGTCGAGCGCGATGCGCGGCAGTCCGTCGGCGATGGACAGGTTGACGCGCAGCAACTCGTCGACGGCGGTGGGGATCAGACCGGGGTCGGCGGCCAGTCGGTCCCGTACGTCGTGGTCGAGCAGCAGCGTCACGCACATCATCGTCAGCGCGCCCATGACGGAGATGACTCCGGCCCCGAACATCGTGACCCCGACCGTGGCGAACATCTCGTCGGAGACGTGCGCGTACTCGGGTGTGCCGCGCAGTGTGGCCAGTTCGCCCATCAGACCGGTGGTGGTGGGGTCGTCCAGGCGGGACGTCATGTAGGCGATGTCACGGTCCCAGTTGAGGGCGGCGGCGGGGATCGGGCGGGGGCTGTTCATGAACGCCACGTGCAGGCTGCGGTACAGGCGGTCCGCGTCGGCCGGCGGGATGCCGAGCAGCCGGCAGTGCAGGCCGGTGGAGTACGGCACGGTGAAGTCGCGCCGCAGATCCGCCGGGGGCCCCTGGGCGAGGATGCGGTCGGCCAGTTCGGCGGCGTGTGCCTGCATCCACTCGGCGTGCGCCTTGGGGTTGATGGCGCGCATCACCGCGCGGCGCAGCCCGGCCCCGGTGATGTTGCCCATGTTGTTCACGACCTCGGGTGGGATCGTGAGCGCGTACTGGCGGGGCACTCCGGGGGCGGACGTCTCCTTCAGGCTGAACCGGTCGTCCTCCAGCACCTGCTTGCACAGGGCGTGCGAGGACACCAGCCACGCCTGGTCCCCGGCGATGGTGCGCACTCGGGTGACCGGACGTTCCCGCAGCAGCGAGGGCACCTCGTCCGGGAGCCGGTCACCGCGCGGAGAGAAGGGGAAGTCGAGCAGATCGGTGTCGGTGGCGGTGGTCACGCGGTGTCCTCCGGTGCGGTGAGAGCGATGATGCCGTGGCCCTGGTTGCGGGAGGCGCGCAGACCATGGCCAGGCCCGTACAGCAGGTCCGCCAACGGCAGCACCTGGTGGTAGCAGTTGAGCGAGGAGGGCACGTCGAAGACGGCGGGGGAGTCGATGAACAGAGGCAGTTCGGCCAGGATGTAGCGGGTGCACACCTCGCGCTGCAGGTCCGTGGCGTCCCGGCCGGTGACCTTGTCCTTGAGGAACCGGTCCACCAACTCCGCCACCGTCGCCGTCAGCGCGGTGTCGCCGGCCATCAGCGCGTCGAGCTGTCGGCTGAGCCGCCGGTAGCCCGGCCGGGCGGTGAGTGCGGAGACCGGCTGGGCCCGCACCCGTGTCCCGTCCGGATCGACGGTCAGGGCCGCGTTGGTGACTTTGGCGCGCACCCCGCGCAGGTTCTTCACCGCCTTGCGGCGGGCGTCGTCGGGTGTGTACCCCAGGGCCTGGTACATGTCGGCGATGTACAGGTCCGTATAGACGATGTCCACCTGCGCGAAGCGCTCGGCCGCCCAGTGGGCCAGCCCGTTCACGGTGTCCGCGGTGAAGAAGCTGTTGCCCGGCGAGACACCGATGACGGCGTGGTGGGCTTCCTGCTGGATCACCCGGCAATGCGGGGTGTACGGCCGCACGGTGAATATGTCGGTCGTGATGGTTGTCAAGAGGACGGATCCCTTAACGAGTCGCTAGTCCCAATGGGGCCCCGTGCCCCCGGTGTGGCGACTCCGGGCTAGAACCTAACCGACCGCCTCGCCCTCACACAGCATAACCGGTGAGTAACTCAGTGAGATATTCAGGCGGTTGAATCATGGACAAGCTGGACGGATGCCCGGCGGCCCGCTCCGGCGGACCGCCGACCGCGCTGATCATCCGTCAGCAGGTGGGAATCACCGTGCCGTTGTTGTCCCGTGCCTCGTCGTTGCCCCACCGGGAGAGGTAGTACGCCGACACGTACTGGTTCGCCGGGCCCACGTCGAGGTCGGTGCGCAGCCACCAGTGGTTGTAGTTGCCGGCGGCGTCCCGGATCTCGCGGCCCCAGGTCTTGCAGAAGACGTAGTTGGTGCCCGCGTAGAGGGTGCCGGTGCGGGTGGTGCTGGTCGGGGACGCGTAGCCGGGGGCGTCGGCGAAGGTGTCCACCCAGTACTTGGTGACCCCGCCCGAGCAACCGTTGTCGCTCGTCAGGTACTTCTGGTGGTAGGAGCCCGGATAGGGGGCGAGGGAGACGCCGTTGATGCGGATGGTCTGGCCGACGCCGTTGTAGAGCTGCTCGTAGTGGATGTGGGCCCCGGAGCTGTTGCCGGTGGAACCGGTCGTGCCGATCTGCTGGCCCTGGGAGACGCCCTGGCCGTGGCTGACGGAGAAGGCGGCGAGGTGGAAGTAGTACGTCTTCCAGCCGCCGCCGTGGTCGATGACGATGTAGTTGCCGGCCCCGCCCGCCTGGTAGTAGCGGTAGGCGGTCCCGGACGCGGAGGCCAGCACGGGCGTGCCCGCGGTGGTGCCGCCGTCGGAGCGCACGAAGTCCAGCGCGAGGCGGACCTCGGCGGAGTGGTGGCTGTAGGTCCACTGCTGGCCGCAGGGGTAGGGCGCCTTGAAGTTCGGCGCCGCGTGGGCGGGGGCGGCGGTGAGGCCGACCAGCCCGATGACGGCGGCGGCGAGGACGGACAGGAAGCGTCTGAGTGGCATGGCGCGGACTCCTTGCAGGGGAGTGGGGGTCAGCACTCGGTCCGCCAGCATCTCATGGCGTGTACATGTCTATACAGATGCCGGGTGGCTCGATCCGTCCGCCGCGCCGACGGGAGCGGGGCGCGGGCGGCCCGAGGGGGCCGCCCGCGCGAAGGTGAAGACCGGTGCGGGGCAGGTCAGTTCAGCGTGTCCGGGTCGGGGCCGGTCCGCAGGCCGCGGTCGAGCGCGGTGATCGCGGCCATCTCCTCGGCCGACAGCTCGAAGCCGAAGACGTCGATGTTCTCGCGGATCCGGGCCGGGGTGACGGACTTCGGGATGACCACGTTCCCCAGCTGGAGGTGCCAGCGCAGCACCACCTGGGCCGTGCTCCTGCCGTGCCGTCCGGCGATCTCCCGCAGCGCGGGCTCCTCCAGGACGGCGCCCTGCGCCAGCGGGCTCCACGCCTCGGTGACGATGGAGTGCCGGGCGTGCAGATCACGCAGTTCGCGCTGCTGGAGCGCCGGGTGCAGCTCGATCTGGTTGACGGCCGGGACGAGGTCGCTGCTGTCCAGGAGCCGTGCGAGGTGGGCGGGCTGGAAGTTGGAGACACCGGCGGTGCGGACGCGGCCCTCGGCGACGAGCCGCTCGATGGCCCTCCAGCTGTCCAGGTAGAGGTCGCGGGCCGGGGCGGGCCAATGGATGAGGTAGAGGTCGACGTGGTCCAGGCCCAGCTTGCCGAGGCTGGCGTCGAAGGCCCGCAGCGTGGCGTCGTAGCCCTGGTCGGCGTTCCACAGCTTGGTGGTGACGAACAGTTCCTCCCGCGGGAGGCCGGACGCGGCGAGCGCCTTGCCGACGCCGCCCTCGTTGCCGTAGGCCGCCGCCGTGTCGATGGAGCGGTAGCCCGCCTCCAGCGCGGTGCCGACGGCGGCGGTGGTCTCCTCGTCGGGGACCTGGAAGACGCCGAACCCCAGCTGGGGCATCTCGATGCCGTTGTTGAGCGTGACGGTGGGGACGTGGGTCATGGTGGTTCCTCTGATCTGGTACGGCGGTGAGCGACGGGTCAGCCGAGAGCGGCGACGGCCGCGGCCGCGAAGGAGTGGTCCTGCTCGGGCGCCCCGCCGCCGACGCCTATGGCGCCGATGAGACGGCCGTCGCGGTGGACCGGGAGGCCGCCGGCGATGAACAGCAGCGGCCGGTCGAGCGCGGTCGTCAGGCTGTGGAAGGGGCCGTCGGGCTTGACCAGGTCGACCAGGTCGGCCGTGGGCGCGTCCAGCTGGAGGGCGGTGTACGCCTTGCGGGTGCTGGTCTCTCCGGAGATCAGCACGGCCCGGTCGTCGCGTCGGAAGGCCAGCGGGTGCCCTCCGGCGTCCAGCACGGTGACGCTGACCGCGACACCGGCGGCGTCCGCGGCCCGACGGGCCGCGTGGAGCAGGATCTCCGCGTCGGCGGTGGTGAGGGGGGTGACGGTGGTGGTGCTCATGAGGTGGTGCTCCGATGACGAGGTCGTACGGGGGAGGGGTGGGGTCGAGTGGTCGGTGCCCGCCGCGCGCGGGCGTCCGAGGGGCCGGTGTCGGTGCCGGCTGCGCGCGGGCGTCCGGGGGCCGATGTCCGTGCCGGCTGCGCGCGGGCGTCCGGGGGACCGGTGTCAGTGCCCGCTGTACGCGGGCGTCCGACGGGCCGCGGTGGCGGCCGAGGGCTCGTCGGCCTGCTCCTGGGTCCTGGCGCGGGCGCGCCGGTCGAGGCGGGCGGCGAGGAGGGCCAGCAGCAGCGCGGTGCCGGAGAGCAGGGCGCCGACCCAGTTGGGGGCGGTGTAGCCGAGTCCGGCGGCGATGACGATGCCGCCGAGCCAGGCCGCGAGGGCGTTGCCCAGGTTGAAGGCGCCGATGTTGGCGGCCGAGGCCAGGGTGGGGGCCGCGGCGGCCTGGTCGAGCACCCACTTCTGCAGCGGGGGCACGGTGGCGAAGCCCAGCGCGCCGATCAGCGTCAGCGTGATCGCGGCGAGGACCTTGTGGTGGGCGGTCGCGGTGAACAGCAGCAGGGACGCGGACAGCGCGCCCAGCGAGACGAACAGCATCGGCATCAGGGCGCGGTCGGCGTACCGGCCGCCGAGCAGGTTGCCCAGGAACATGCCCGCGCCGAACAGCACCAGCAGCCAGGTGACGGCGCCCTCGGTGTAGCCGGTGACCTCGGTCATCATCGGCGTGATGTAGGTGATCGCGGCGAAGACACCGCCGTAGCCGAGGACGGTCATCGCCATGGCCAGCCACACCTGGACGTTCCTGAAGGCGGCGACCTCCGCCCGGACGTTCGCGGACGCGGGCGGCCTGCCCTGCTCGGGGACGAGCCGTGCGACACCCAGCAGTCCGATGACGCCGAGTGCCGCGACGACGAAGGTGACCCGCCAGCCGGCCGCCTGACCGATGTAGGTGCCGCCGGGGACCCCGACGATGTTGGCCACGGTCAGGCCCATGAACATCAGGGAGATCGCGGAGGCCCTCTTGTGCGGTGCCACCAGATCGGCGGCCACCACGGACCCGATGCCGAAGAACGCGCCGTGGGCGAGCGAGGCCACGACCCGGCCGCCGAGCATCAGCCCGAAGCCGGGCGCGAAGGCGGAGAGGGCGTTGCCGGCGATGAAGAGCCCCATCAGGAACATGAGCATCTTCTTGCGGGACACCTTGGTCCCGAGGACCGTCAGCAGCGGGGCCCCGACGACGACGCCGAGGGCGTAGCCGGAGACGAGCCAGCCGGCGGTGGGGATGGTGACGCCGAAGTCGTCCGCGACCTGGGGCAGCACGCCCATGATCACGAATTCGGTGGTGCCGATCCCGAAGGCCCCGATGGCCAGGGCCAGGAGCGCGAGAGGCATGGGGAGGAACCTTCCAAGCGATTGCGTGAGGCGCTTACGAGCTTCGACAATAGTTGCAGACGCGCGCTAAATGCAAATGGGCGGAAGTGTGAGGGCGGGTATTCGGCGCCTGCAACCATATGTGGGGTAGGGGCCCGAGCGCCTTCCCGCGCTCCGGGGCCTGATAAGTTCGCCGACGATCATCTAGTCGGCCGAGGGTGTGGGGAGGCGCGGTGCACCGGCTCGCCAGGGCCGTCCGCCCCTTGCGGACGCTCCCGGACGGACGTCGGCGGACGACCGGAAGACGGTCGCGCACGGCCTGCGTGGCGCTGGGCCTGCTGGTGGCTCTGGCCACGGTGCTGGGCGTGACCTGCCTGTGCGCCTACGGGCAGTTCGGCCGGCCCCCCGTCGCCGCCACCGCGTACGACGTGGCGGACGGCCATGTCGGTCACCATGCCCGCGTCGCTCCGGGCGAGCACCGCTGCGGTGACCAGAAGGCGGCCGACACCCCCACCACCGGTCCCGTGCCGCAGCCCCAGCCGGTCACCCTGCCCTGCCGGGTCGACGCACGGCCGACCGCCGTCCCGGCCACCGCCATGCGCCACGGCGCGGCCCCGCGCGCGCCCGACCTCCATGTCCTCCAGGTGTCGCGGACCTAGGCCGGATGCCCCTCACCCGGCATCCGTCTGTCACCGCTGCACGAGAAGGACTCGATCATGGCCTCCAGCACCTCCAAGGGCAGAAGCACCCACCAGAACAAGCCGTCGGGCAAGGAGCGGGCCGCGGCCCGTCGCGCCCGCATCGAGGAACAGCGACGCGCCGAGCAGGCGCGCGAACGACGCAACCGCATGATGGCCGTCACGGCGTCCGCCGCGATCGTTATCGCCGTCGTGGCCGGCGGCTGGTACCTGATCGACGCCGCCAAGGACGAGGAGCGCGCCAAGGCCGCCCCGGTGTCCGGCGAGAAGACCTGGTCCAAGCTGGGCCGCAACCACGTCGAGAAGCAGGTCGACTACCCGATGACGCCCGCCGCCGGCGGCGACCACTCGCAGGTCTGGCAGAACTGCGACGGCGATGTCTACACCCAGGAGATACAGGCCGAGAACGCCGTCCACTCCCTCGAACACGGGGCGGTCTGGGTGACCTACAACGACCGCGCCGCCGACGCCGACGTCAAGGCGCTCGCCGCCAGGGTCGCCAAGACGCCGTACACCCTCATGAGCCCCCTCAAGGCCCAGTCCTCGCCGATCACACTGACCGCGTGGGGCCACCAGATCAACGTGACGAAGGCGTCCGACCCGAGGGTGGCCGAGTTCCTGGAGAAGTACGTCCAGGGCAGCCAGACCCCCGAGCCCGGCGCCGCCTGCACCGGCGGCAAGTCCGCCTAGCGCCCTGACGCGCGAGTCCGGTGCCGCGCGGCCGAACGCCCCGGCACCGGACGTTTCCCCGTCGCCCTCCCGGCTGTCCACCGGTCGACGCGAGGAAAGTAACGGATCCAAACAAGGCCGAACATCGAAGTCGGACAGAATCCTTGACGACGTATCAGCGCCTCCCTACTCTCACACGCCGTGGGAGCGTTCCCACCCTGTGATCGAGCGGACCGCCCACCCGCACGCACTCCCCGGCACCCCGCGGTCGCTCACCCCCACACACCGGAGGTCACCGTGACCGACGCACACCGCCGCACCCCGCCCCGAGGGAGAGCGGCGCACCGGCTGATCGGCAGTGTCATGGCCGCCGCCGCGCTGGCCGCATCCGCGCTCGTCGCCCTGCCCGAGACCGCGCACGCCGCGACGGCCCGGCAGGTGGAACGCCTCGACCGAGGACTGACCAGCACCTACACCGGCAGCGGCAACCTGGTGTCCTGGCGCTGGCTGGCCACCGACCCCAACGGCGTGGCGTTCAACGTCTACCGCGGCACCACCAGGCTCAACTCCACGCCGATCACCGCCTCGACCAACTACTTCGACGCCGGCGCCCCCAACTCGGCCGACTACACGGTACGAGCGGTCGTGAACGGCACCGAGCAGCCGTCGTCCGAACACGCCCTCCAACTGCGCTCCGGATATCTGGACATCCCCCTCTCCCCACCCGCCGGCGGCACCACACCGGACGGCGTGGCCTACACCTACGAGGCCAACGACGCCTCCACCGGAGACCTCGACGGCGACGGCAGGCTCGACCTGGTCCTGAAGTGGCAGCCGACCAACGCCAAGGACAACTCCCAGTCCGGCTACACCGGCAACACCGTCGTCGACGGCATACGCCTGGACGGCACCCGCCTGTGGCGCATCGACCTGGGCCGCAACATCCGCTCCGGCGCGCACTACACCCAGTTCCAGGTGTACGACTACGACGGCGACGGCAAGGCCGAGGTCGCCATGAAGACGGCCGACGGCACCCGCGACGGCACCGGCGTGGTGATCGGCAACGGCTCGGCGGACCACCGCAATTCAAGCGGCTATGTGCTGTCCGGCCCCGAGTACCTGACCATGTTCAACGGCCAGACGGGCCGGGCCATGGGCACCGTCGACTACGTCCCGGCCCGAGGCACGGTCTCCTCCTGGGGCGACTCCTACGGCAACCGCGTGGACCGCTTCCTCGCCGGCACGGCCTACCTGGACGGCGCCCGTCCGTCCCTGATCATGGCCCGCGGCTACTACACCCGTACCGTCATCGCCGCCTGGGACTGGCGAGGCGGCGCCTTCACCCGCCGCTGGACCTTCGACACCAACTCCTCGACCAACGCGGGCAAGGGGTACGACGGCCAGGGCAACCACAGTCTGTCGATCGCGGACGTCGACGCCGACGGCCGGGACGAGATCGTCTACGGCGCGATGACGGTGGACGACAACGGGGCCGGGCTGTGGACGACCCGGCTGGGCCACGGCGACGCGGGGCACGTCGGCGACCTCAACCCCTCCCGTGCGGGACTTGAGTACTTCAAGGTCTCCGAGGACGCCGGCAAGCCCGGCTCCTGGATGGCCGACGCGCGCACCGGGCAGATCCTGTGGCAGACCGCCTCCGGCTCCGACAACGGCCGCGGTGTCGCCGCCGACGTCCACGCCGGCAGCGCGGGCGCCGAGGCATGGTCCGCCGCCGACACCACCCTGCGCTCTGCGACCGGCGCCTCCCTCGGCCGGGAGCCGTCCAGCGTCAACTTCCTGTCGTGGTGGGACGGCGACACCGTCCGCGAACTCCTCGACGGCACCCGTATCGACAAGTACGGCACGTCCGGCGACACCCGCCTGCTCACCGGCTCCGGCGTCGCCTCCAACAACGGCACCAAGTCCACCCCCGCCCTGTCCGGCGACCTCCTCGGCGACTGGCGCGAGGAGGTCGTCTGGCGCACCGGCGACAACCGCGCGCTGCGCATCTACTCCACCCCCCACCAGACGAACACCCGGATGACCACCCTGCTCCACGACACCCAGTACCGCACCGCGCTGGCCTGGCAGAACACCGCCTACAACCAGCCCCCGCACCCCAGCTTCTTCATCGGAGCCGGCATGCCCACCGCGCCCCGCCCCACCGTCTACACCCCCTGACCGACGGCCACCGAGGGGCTCGGGCCGAACGCCTGAGCCCCGTGCCGGGTCCGGGGAGCCCGCGAACCGCCGGTTCAGCGGGTGACCAGCAGGCCCCGCTCGCGCAGCACCCGTCGCTCCAGCGGGCTGAAGATCAGCAGGTCGATGGCGATGCCGACGAGCAGGATGAGGAAGATGGCCAGGAACACCTGCGAGATGCTGGCGTTGTTGCGCCCGTTCTCCAGCAACTGGCCGAGCCCCACGCCCAGTTCGGGGGACGAGGCGATGATCTCGGCGGCCATCAGCGAGCGCCAGGAGAAGGCCCAGCCCTGCTTCAGTCCGGCGAGATAGCCGGGGAGCGCGCCCGGCATCACGATGTGCCAGGCGCCGCGCAGGCCGGTCGCGCCCAGGGTGCGTCCGGCGCGCAGGAACAGCGGGGGGATCTGGTCGATGCCCGCGACGAGGCCGTTGGCGACGGAGGGCACCGCGCCGAGCAGGATCACGGCGTACATCATCGAGTTGTTCAGGCCCAGCCAGAGCACCGCGGGCGGCACCCAGGCCACGGAGGGCAGCGACTGCAGACCCGACAGGATGGGGCCGACGGCCGCCCTGACGACACCCACCCGGGCGACCAGCAGGCCGAGCGGCGTTCCGATGGCGAGTGCCATCAGGAAGCCGAGCAGGCCGCGCGAGACCGACGTCCAGATGTAGTCGAGGAGCGTGCCCTGCCGCCAGGCGATGGTCACCTCGTCCCACACCGCGGACGGAGAGGGCAGTTTGTAGTCGGGGGCCACCTCGGCCCACACCAGCAGCTGCCAGACCACCAGGACCAGTGCGGCGGCGGTGACCGGCGGCAGTGCCTTGCGGATCAGCGTCGCGCGCAGCGGTGTGCGGTCGGCCCGTACCGACTCCAGTGCGTCGAGTCCGGCCTCCAGCCCCGCCAGATCGTGCGTGTCCCGCACTCTCCGGGGCTCTCCAGCCGCCGAGCCGGCCTTGTCGGCGCCGGTACCGGTGTCAGTGCTGGCCATGGCGGCGGATCTCCCTGCGCAGTTCTTCGGTGATGTCGACGGACAGCTCGGCGACCGCGCTGTCCTCGATGCGGCGCGGCTGCGGGATGCCGACGGTCCATTCGCGGGCGATCCGGCCCGGCCGCGAGGACAGCAGCACCACGCGCTGCGCCAGTTTCACCGCCTCCCGCACGTTGTGCGTCACGAACAGCACCGACACTCCCGTCTCGTGCCAGATGCGGGTCAGCTCTTCGTGCAGGACGTCACGGGTGATGGCGTCCAGCGCGGCGAACGGCTCGTCCATCAGCAGCAGCCGGCTGTCCTGGGCCAGCGCGCGGGCCAGTGCGACGCGCTGGCGCATACCGCCCGACAGTTCGTGCACCCGCTTGCCGTGCGCCCCCTGCAGCCGTACGAGGTCCAGCAGCCGTTCCGCCTCGGCGCGGCGCTCCGGTTTGGCGACGCCGCGCAGTTTCAGCGCGAGTTCGATGTTCTTGCCCGCGGTCAGCCAGGGGAACAGGGCGTGCTCCTGGAACATCAGGGCGGGCCGTCCGTCCGTGTGGATCGAGCCGGCGGACGGCAGGTCCAGCCCGGCGACCAGGTTGAGCAGGGTGGACTTGCCGCAGCCGGAGGCCCCCAGGAGGGTGACGAACTCGCCGGGTGCGACATCGAGGGTGATGTCGTCCAGCACGAGCTGCTGCCCGTCGGGCGTGCCCGGCGCGGGGAAGGACTTCGAGACGTGCTCGATCCGTGCGGCGGGCGCCACCGCCGTGGCGTCCTGGACAGCCTCGGCGACCGTGGTGGCCATGGTCGTCACCTCCTGGGAACTCATCGGGGCGGTTGCCGTTCGTCAGCTGTTCGGCTGCTCGGCGCCGAGCCCGGCGTCGTCGACCTCGTCCTTGCCCTCGGTCTTGAGGACCTTGTTCAGGAGGGTGAGGTCGTAGATGCCCTTGAGGTCGGGCTTCTCCAGCAGGCCGGCCTTGACGGCGTGCTCCGCCTGGGCGTTGAGGGTGGAGGCCAGCGGGTCGTCGAGGAAGGTGATGGACTTCCAGGCCGGGTCGATGACCTCGGCGGGCAGGGCCTTGCCGGACTCTTCCTTCAGGGCCGCGTTGGCGGACGCCTTGGCCTGGTCCGGGTGGGCGTTGATCCATTCGTTGGTCTTCACCGAGCCGCGCAGCACGGCCTCGACGACGTCCGGGTGCTCCTTGAGGAACTTCTGCGACACGATGATGTTGGTGATCACGAACTTCTTGTCGGGCCACAGGTCGGCCTCGTCGAGGAGTACTTTGCCGCCCTCGGCGACCAGCTTGGACGCGGTCGGCTCCGGTACCCAGGCGCCGTCTATGGAACCGGACTTGTAGGCGTCGGGGGTGATCTTGTTGTCGGTGCGGACGACGGAGACGTCACCCCGGCCGCTCTGCGCGTCGACCGTCCAGCCCTGTTCGGCGATCCAGTTGAGGAAGGCGACGTCCTGGGTGTTGCCGAGCTGCGGTGTGGCGATCTTCTTGCCCTTGAGATCCTTCAGGGACGCGACCTTGTCCGGGTTGACGACGAGCTTGACGCCGCCGGAGGCGGAGCCGCCGACGATGCGCAGATTGGTGCCCTTGGACTTGGTGTAGCCGTTGATGGCGGGGGAGGGGCCGATCCAGCCGATGTCGATGGAGCCGGCGTTGAGCGCTTCGATCTCGGAGGGGCCGGCGTTGAAGGTCGATGCCTTGATCTCGGTGCCGCCGAGTTCCTTCTGGAGCAGGCCCTCCTGGATGCCCACCAGGGCGGTGGCGTGGGTGAGGTTGGGGAAGTAGCCGATCCTCACCTCGTCGGCGGACAGCTTCTTTGCGTCCGCCGCGACCTCGGTCCGCTTGTCGTCGTCGGTGGCGTCGGATCCGTAGCCGCAGGCGGTGAGCAGGAGGGGGAGCGTCGCTACGACGGCGATGGTGCGCAGGGCGGTGAGCGGTCTCGCGGCAGACACGGAGGTGTCCTCTCGGGGAAAGGGGTGATCAGGGAGATGCGACAGGTGCGACAGCGCGAGGCGCAGAGCTCAGGGGCATGCGCCTGCGCTGCGTTCGCCGGCCCTCGGCGTCGGCGAAGCCGTCGCGGACCCGGGAGCGGAGCTGTGCGGGGAGGGCGGGCGCGGGTGACGCTGCCGACCGAAGCATCTTCGGTCGGCAGCCTCAGACGGGCCGACAGATGGCGCTGGACGTACGGCCGAGATCGATGTGGCGGCGCGAGGTCAGCAGGGGGAGCGACAGATCTGCGCGGTTGCGCGTTCGCATGGCCACCCCCCGGATCCCTAGTTTTCCTACCTGGCTGATAGGGATCGTGGCAGAAGGTGGCGCTCACCCCAAGGGGGTGTTCGTATGGTGGACGCGGCCATCTCACTGCCTGGGATGTGTGGCGCAGGCCCGGCGTGACCGATGCCGCGTCGGCCACGTGGCGGACCGCCGGGCGGGAGCCGATGCCCCCGCCCGGCGGCCGCGCGTGGCGGGTGCGGTGCTCAGGCCACGGCCGGGGTGTAGTGGGCGGCGTCGTCTCCCTCGATGACGTGGCTGAGAGTGCCGTCGACACCGGCCGGGACGTCGCCCGCCACGGTCACCCGGTGCAGCAGACGCGGCAGGTCGCCGTAGTCGTCGGGGGCGTAGTGCTGGGTGATGCGGTTGTCGAACAGGACGAGGTCGCCGGGCGTCCAGGCCACGCGCACGATGTTCTCGGGCCGGGTGACGTACGACTGGAAGATGCGCAGCAGGTCGCGGGAGTCGGACGGGCCGAGGCCCAGGATGCTCTGGGCGAAGCCGCCGACGAACAGCCCGCGCTCCCCGGTCTCGGGGTGGACGCGGACGACCGGGTGGGCCGTGCGGTACTTCCGGGAGACGAACCGCCTGCGGTGCTCGGCCGCCTTCTCGCTCTTCGGGGCGGCGTAGTCGTAGTCGTTGGTGTGCACCGCCCACAGCTTGTCCGCCAGCTCGCGCAGCGGCTCGGGCAGATCCCGGTACGCGGCGGCCGCGTTGGCGATGAGGGTGTTGCCGCCGTAGGGCGGGACCACGATGCTGCGCAGCGTGGACGCCTTCGGGGGCGTACGGACGAAGGTGACGTCGGTGTGCCAGTGGTTGGCGCGGATCCCCTCGTCGCCGTCGACCGGCAGGATGTTCGGCCGGCCGTCGACGGACGGGACCGTCGGGTGCGCGGTGGTCAGTTCCCCGAAGAGGGAGGCGAAGCGGAGCTGGCCCTCGTCGTCCAGGTTCTGGTCGCGGAAGACGAGCGCCTTGTGTTCCAGGAGCGCGGAGTTGATCTCGGTGACGACGGCGGGGTCGAGGTCGGTGGAAAGATCCACGCCGTGGATCTCGGCGCCGATACGGCCGCCGATCCTGCGGATGTCGAAGCCGGTGCTGGTGGTCATGTGCGGGTGTCCTTTCGAGGGGTGATCGGTCGGGGGGTCGTCAGGAGCGGTCGAGGCCCGGTCATGCGGCCGCTTCCTCATCCGTGGCCGCCGCGGCCAGCCGGTTGGCGGGGCGGGCCAGGCCGTAGTGCTCGCGCAGGGTGCGGCCGGTGTACTCCGTGCGGAACAGCCCGCGTCGCTGCAGGAGCGGTACGACGTGGTCGACGAAGTCCTCCAGGCCGCCCGGCAGATGGGGCGGCATGATGTTGAAGCCGTCGGCGGCGCCCTCGGTGAACCACTCCTCGAGCTCGTCGGCGATCTGCTCGGGAGTGCCGGCGACGACGCGGTGGCCGCGTCCGGCGCCGAGGCGGGCGATGAGCTCGCGCAGGGTGAGGCCGTCACGGCGGGCGAGTTCGGCGACGAGCGTGAAGCGGCTCTTGTTGCCGTTGATGTCCCGCTCCTCCGGCAGCTCGGGCAGCGGCCCGTCCAGCGGCAGTCCGGTCAGATCGGTGCCGAGCATCCCGGACAGCTGGGCGAGCCCGTACTCCGGAACCTGCAGTTCCGTCAACTCCTGTTCCAGGGCACGGGCTTCGGCCTCCGTCGAGCCGATGACGGGCGCGATGCCGGGAAGCACCAGCAGCTGGTCCCCGGTGCGGCCGTAGCGGGCGAGCCGGGACTTGAGGTCCTTGGAGAATGCCTGGCCGTCGGCGAGGGTCTGCTGGGCGGTGAAGACGGCCTCGGCGTACTGGGCGGCGAACTCCTTGCCGTCCTGCGACGAGCCGGCCTGCACCAGCAGCGGGTAGCCCTGCGGGCTGCGCGGTACGTTCAGCGGGCCCCGCACCCGGAAGTGCTCCCCACGGTGGTCGATCTCCCGCACCTTGTCGGTGTCGGCGTAGACGCCGTGCTCTCGGTCGAGGAGGATCGCGTCGTCCTCCCAGCTGTCCCACAGCTTGGTGGCGACCTCGACGAACTCCCGCGCCCGCCGGTAGCGCAGCGCGTGCTCCAGGTGTTCGTCCTGCCCGAAGTTGCGGGCTTCGTTCACGCTGCCGGAGGTGACGATGTTCCAGCCCGCCCGGCCGCCGCTGATGTGGTCCAGGGAGGCGAACTTGCGTGCGGTGTGGAAGGGCTCGTTGAAGGTGGTGGAGACGGTGGCGATCAGACCGACGTGTTCGGTGACCGCCGCCAGGGCGGACAGCAGGGTGAGCGGTTCGAAGCCGCCGAGGGCGTTGTGCCGGACGTTGCCCCACAGGGCGAGGCCGTCGGCGAGGAACACCGAATCGAGCAGGCCGCGCTCGGCGGTCCGGGCGAGCTGCTGGAAGTAGCGCAGGTCGGTGACGCGTTCGGGCTGGGTCCTGGAGTGGCGCCAGGCGGCGTCGTGGTGGCCCGCGTTCATCAGAAAGGCGTTGAGATGCAGTTGGTGGGGTCTGGGCGCGGTCATGAGTCTTCCTCGGATCAGGGGGGGGCAGGAGAGGAGCGGGGGGCAGGGGAGGGCGTGCGGGGAGGGGCGGTGTCGGGCGGGTCAGCCGCCCGCGGGTACGCGCCAGGAGCTGAGCCGTCGCTCGACGGTCACCAGGAACTGGTTGAAGACCACGCCGATGGCGGAGATCGTGATGATGCCCGCGTACATCTGCGGGATCGCGAAGTTGTACTGCGAGGCATTGATCAGATAGCCGAGGCCCGCCTTGGCGCCGATCATCTCGGCGGCGACCAGCACCAGGATCGACACCGCTCCGGCCAGCCGGATGCCGGTGAACATCACCGGAACCGAGGCGGGCAGGATGACCTTCTGGAACAGCCGGGGCGCGGACAGGTCCATCGACTTCGCCAGCTTCAGCAGGGTCGGATCGACATGGCGGACGGCGCTGATGGTGTTGAGCAGGATCGGCCAGGTGCACGCGTACACCACGATGGAGATCTTCGAGGTCTCGCCGATGCCCAGCAGCAGGACGAACACCGGCAGCAGGGCCAGCGCCGCGGTGTTGCGGAACACCTCCAGCAGTGGACCGAGGAGGTCGGCGACCGGCCGGTACCAGCCGATCAGCAGCCCGAGCGGTACGGCGACGGCCACGGCGATACCGAATCCGCTGAACGAACGCGCCAGGCTGGCACGCGCGTTGTCGGCGAGCTGACCGTCCGCGGCGAGCCCCCACCAGGCGTCGGCGACCTCGCTGAACGGCGGCAGGAAGATCCGGTCCACCAGACCGGCCCGTGGCGCGACCTCCCACAGCAGGAGCAGCGCCACGATGGCCGCGGACCGGGTCGCCCCCTTCAGCAGCAGATACGGCAGCCGGCGTACCGTCCGCAGCGCTGTCCGGCGGACACGGGCCGTGCGGAAGGGGACCGTGCGGAAGGGGGCCCGGCGCGCGTCCGGGGGCGATGAGGCACCGGGCGTGAGTGGGGTGGATGGGCCGGCCTCGGGGGACGTGGCGGACTCGGCGGGTCGGCTGAGGGAAGGCGCCTGGATCGCTCCTGCCGTACTCGCCGCGTCGGCCGTGGTGGTCACGTCGGTCGCGGTGGGCGCGTCGGTCGTATCGGCGGCCGTGCCGGTCGTGGAGCTCATACGGATGCCTCCTCCTTCTCCAACTGCTGGGCCCTGGCCACCTCGTCGTGCAGCAGGGACCAGATCTCGTGGCGGTGCCGTGCGAACTCGGGACTGGAGCGGAGGTCGTCCGTCGCCGTACGGGGGCCGAGGGCGACCGGCACGATCTGCTTGATCCGGCCGGGCCTCGACGTCATGACGGCGACGCGCTGCCCCAGGTAGACGGCCTCGTCGATGCCGTGGGTGATGAAGACGACGGTCTTGCCGGTGCGCTGCCAGATGCGCAGCAGTTCGTCCTGGAGCGACTCCCGGGTCTGGGCGTCCAGCGCGGCGAACGGCTCGTCCATCAGCAGGACCGCGGGGTCGTAGGCGAGGCTGCGGGCGATGGCCACCCGCTGCCGCATCCCGCCCGACAGCTCGTGCGGATGGCGGTCCTCGAACCCGGTCAGGCCGACCAGGTCCAGGAACTCGCGGGCTCGTGCGGCGCGTTGGCGTCGTGGGACACCGGTGGCCTCCAGGCCGAACTCGACGTTGCCCTGCGCCGTGCGCCACGGCAGCAGCGCGTACTGCTGGAAGACGATGCCCCGGTCCAGGCCCGGCCCGGTGACGGGTTCGCCGTCCAGCAGAATCCGTCCGCCGGTGGGCCGGGCGAGGCCGCCGAGCAGCTCCAGCAGTGTCGACTTTCCGCAGCCGCTGGGACCGACCAGGACGACGAACTCGCCGTCCGCTATCTCCAGGTCGATACCGTCGAGGGCGGTGAAACGGGCCCTCTGCCCGATCCCCGTACGGTCCTTGACGGTGAAGTCCTTGCGTACGCCCTCGAACACGATCCTGGGCTTCGTGAGGGGTGGGGTGTCTTCCGGCATGGGATCAGCTCCCGCTCTTCGCGGTGGAGGACTTCCTGTAGGCGTTGAACTCATTGGTGTAGAGGTCCGACAGCGTGACCCGGCCCTTGTCGATGTCGCCCCGCTCGGCCAGCCAGTCGATCCACAACTGGAGTTCCTTGCCGGTGATCCGGCCCGCTGTCTCGGCGACGCCGTAGGACCGCCAGAACTTCAGCGGTGCGGTGTCCTCGTTGCGGCCGCGCTTCTTCACGATCTCCGTCATCCGGTCGACGACCTCTTCGTGCGGAGTGGAGCGGGACCACTCGATGGCCCGCCCCACGGCGGTGACGAAGGTCCGGGCCGTGTCGGGGTTCCGCTGCAGGAAGCGGTCGGTCATCACATAGGTGCCGGCGCTGAACGCGCCGAGCAGTTGGTAGTCCGTGAACAGCGGGCGGATGCCGCCGGTCTCCAGGGCCTTGTCGCGCAGAATGCCGCCGAGTACGGCCACGTCGATCTGCTTCTGCCGCAGGGACTGCTCGGTGTTGACCGGGGGCACCACAAGCGGCTCGACCGTGTCGATGTCCGCCTGTGACAGACCGCCCCGCTGAAGGTAGATGTCCAGCATGGCCTCGGAGTGGGCTCCGAGGGTGTTCATCCCGACCTTCTTGCCGATCAGGTCCCTGGCCGAGCGGATCGGGCTGTCCTTGAGGACGTAGAAGCCGTTGTAGGCGTGACGGTCGGCGCCGTAGTAACTGATGACGGCCTTGATGGGGGCGTTGTTGGCGGCCAGTTTGACGACCGCGCCGTTGAAGGCGCCGCCGAAGTCGACCTGCCCGGTGGCCGCTGACTGGATGTCCTGCGGTCCGCTGATCGTGTTGCCGACCCACTTCAGCTTCACGTCCTCCAGATAGCCGAGATCCTCGGCCAGTTCGGGCAGAGTGACCTGGCCGGCCCAGCCCTGGTATCTCAGCGTCCTGGTCTGGTCCTTGGCGGCCGGTGTCCCGGACGCCGCAGTGCCGCAGCTCACCGACACCGCCGAAAGACCGAGCAGGGTGAGAAAGTGACGTCGGGTCGATGCCGTCGTGGCCATGGCAGGTTCCTGTTCGGAATAAGGGGGAAAGGGAGGGCAGACGTCGAACGGCGGAGAGAAGGTCTCAGCGGAAAATGCCTGTGACGAGGCCGACGTCCGTCGAAAAAGGGCAGCGGCTCGTGGGGAAGCCGGCTGTGAAAGGGAGCGAAGGAAAGCCGTGCTTGTCAGTGAGTGCGGCGACCGACGGCACAGACGGCGCCGGCCTGGCGTCGCAGATCGACGTGCAGGCGAGCGGCGAGAATTTCGGACTTGCTCACAGCCACGAGCGTTCCAGCGGAATCCAGCCAGGTCAATGTCGCTTGCTCATGCGTCATACGTTCTCAACGGTCCGACATGCGACTGAAGTGGGGCGTTCACAATGGTCTGGATGGGCGGTGGGGTGGTGACCGTCCTTGTCTGCCGCCACCGCCGTCAGCTTTCTGCCGCCATCGCCGTCAGCCTTCTGTCGCCACCGCCGTGAGCTTTCTGTCGCAACTGCCGTCAGCGCAGTGACTGCACGGCGTAGAGGGATCCGAGGACGGTGGCCAGGGCGCCGAGCAGAAGACGCAGTGCCGTTTCGGGCAGCCGAGGCCCCAGATGCGCCCCGAGGTAGCCGCCGATCAGCCCGCCGAGGCCGCAGGCCAGACCGAGGTACCAGTCGGGGGCGATGTCGCCGGAGCCCGTCAGGGACAGCAGCGCGAAGGTCGCGGCCCCGGTGACGGAGGTGGCGAACGTGGAGGCGAGGGCGGCCGGTGCCACGCGGGCGACGGGCATGCCCCGGCCGACCAGCAGGGGGCCGAGCAGGGAGCCGCCGCCGATCCCGTAGATCCCGCCGACGACCCCTACGACCAGGGCCAGTCCGGTGAGGGCGCGGGGCGAGGGTTCCGCGGTCGGGGCGGGCCGGGCGGGCCGGAGGGTGCGCCCGATGAGCCACAGGCCCAGTGGTGTCAGCAGAGCGGCGACCAGAAGGCGGAAGACGGTGGCCCCCGGGACGGCGAAGACCCGTATCACCACGCCGATGAACACGCCGGGCACAGCGCCGGTCACGAGGCGGCGCGTCAGCGGACCGTACAGCAGGCCCTCGCCGTGGTGGCGCAGCAGGGCGCCGGGCCCGGCCACCACGTTGTACAGCAGATTGGTGGGCGTGACCGCCGGACTGGGCACCCCGAGGACACTCAACTGCACGGGCAGCAGGAACACGGCACCCGACACCCCCACCGGCGCGGTCACCACCGCGATCAGCAGGCCCGCCGCCAGCCCGGCCGGCACCGTCGCCCAGGTCACGGCAGGCCCCCGATGCGCATGTCCGGCGTCCCTGCCTCCCGGTCAGGCGGGCAGGACGAACGGAGGGTGGGCGCCGTTGAGGAAGTACTCCCCGACATCGCGGAGCCGGTGGGCGACGGGCTCGTACAGGGTGTGGGCGCGGGCGTTGCGCCAGAACCGGTCGAAGCCCAGCCGTGCGGAGGCGGGGCGGGCGCCGATGATGTCGAGGGCACGGGTGGTGGACTCCTGCGCCGCCCTGGCCGCGGCGGTCTCGGCCATGGCCACGAGGGCGGAGATGTCCGCGCACTCGTCGTAGGTGAGGTCTTCGCCACGCTCAAGGCCGCCCCGCACGGCTTCCAGTGCCTGATCGGTGAGTGCCGACGCGGAGCGGGTGAGGACGGTGAGTTCTCCGTAGGCGGTCTGCACCTGCGGGTCGTGCGGGGTACCGGCCGGCCAGGCGGGGTGCCAGGGTGCGTGGCCCGTCCTGCTGTACTCACGGGCCTCGGCGAGCACCCCCTCGGCCATGCCGAGAAGGAGCTGGGCGGAGAAGAGGCGCCCGACCGGAGATGCCAGGGCGGCCCGTGGCGACAGCAGGTCCTCGTCCGCGGACAGGGAGCCGAGCACGTCGTCGGCACCCACCGGTACGGCGTCGAACTCCACGCTGCCTCCGGCCGCGAGCCGCTGGCCGAAGGTGTCCGCGTCGCCGTCGACGACCACACCGCGATGGGCGGG
This sequence comes from Streptomyces sp. enrichment culture, assembly GCF_964272895.1. Classification (GTDB taxonomy): domain Bacteria; phylum Actinomycetota; class Actinomycetes; order Streptomycetales; family Streptomycetaceae; genus Streptomyces. Next base: position 347,450 of record NZ_OZ186832.1, on the reverse strand, counting down.
ATCCACCACGACGGCGAACGGTTCCCCCGTGTCCTGCCGCACGGCGCGCACGGCGAGACGATCGGCGACCAGGACCCCGGTGGTGTAGCTCTGCCGACCGTCGAGCACCAGTCCCCTGGAGGTCCTGGCCAGCATCAGGGGCGGCTCCTGACGCGCGAAACCGCCGCCCCAGCACCACTGTCCGGCTGCGGACCGCTCCTCGGTCTCCGCGGCGAGAGCGGGCCCGGCGAAGAATCGGGCGCTCCACGACAGGAAGTAGTGACAGCCGAGCAGTTGAGCGATCGCGCCGTCGGCCGCGGCGATCTCCCGGACGACGGCGTAGGCCGTGGGCCAGTCCGGGCCGCCTCCCTGGGGCTCGGTCGGCGTCAGGAGCGTCAGCAGCCCCGCCTCGCGCAGCCGGGACACCTCCTCCACCGGGGCCTTGCCCGCCTGCTCCCTGGCCGCCGCGTCCGTGGCCAGGTCCTCCGCCGTCTCGCGGGCCACGTGCAGCCAGTGCGCTCGGCCGGGGCCGGGGCCGGGCCCGGTGCGGTCGGACGGCGAGACGGGGTGGGACGGCGAGACGGGGTGGGACGGTGCGGAGGCAAGGCCCATGGAAGTGGTCTCCTCAAGATCGGCCGCAGGGCGCGGCGCCGGAGCCGGCCTGCTGGTCGGGCACGTACTTGTAGCCCACGCGCCGAACGGTGACGATGCGGTGCCGGTGCGCTGCGCCCAGCTTGCGGCGCAGGCGGGCGATGTGGACGTCCACGGTGCGGCCGTCGCCGATGTGGTCGTAGCCCCAGACGGCGGCCACCAGCCGCTCACGGGTCTGCACGGTGTGGGGATGCCGGACGAGATGCGCCAGCAGCCCGAACTCCAGGTAGGTGAGGTCGAGTTCGCGTCCGTCGACCTCGGCGACATGGCGCGCCGGATCGATGCGGACGGCGTCGTCCGCCGTCGGCAGGACCGGGGCCGGGGCCGGGGCCGGGGCCGGGGCGGCGACCCGTCGTATCTCGGGCCGCGGTCTGTCCTTGGCGAAGAGCTCGGTGGGATCGGTGCCCTCGGGGACGAGCACGAGGTAGCCGACGAGCGGTGCGGACGTGTGGCCCTCGGTGGCTCGCTGGGCGATATCGCCCACCAGGCGAAGACGCGGTGTGTCGGCGGGGAGCGGATCGTGGGGGGTGGCCTGGGCCGGAAGTGCCGTGGTCATGGCGGTTGTCCCTCGGAAGGTGTCGGGCCGTCAGGCGCAGGGGTGAATGCGCCTGATCGCCTGTGAAGGGGGGAGGAGCGGAGTGGCTACGGGCGACGGTGCGCGTCGTGTGCCTTACGCGCGGCAGCAGGCGGCACTGACGACGTGACCAAAGTCGACATGCCGACGACGAACGAGTCGTTGCTGCGTACGGGACATGCTCATCATCCTGCGCACCCTCCGCGGACGCCGTCAAGGCTTCCCTAGTAATCCAGTAGGGAAAGTAGGGAAGTTCTCACACTCTGAGAGGCCGGCCGTCCACCGGAGACGTAGCCGTGTCGGCGTCGGTGGCGTTCAGGGCCCGCAGGAGCGCGCGGGCGACCGCGTCGTTCTGGCGGAAGACCGGCGCGTCGGTGCGGGGGCGGGCGAAGGCGGCGACGGCCCGGCTGTTGGTGGGGGCACCGAGGGCGATGCGGCGGGGATGAGGGCTGCCGAGGGACGGGTCGATGACGCGGCCGTCCGCGGGGGAGACGGCGAGCAGGCCGGAGCGGTGGGTGCGGGTGGGGTCGGCGATCACCTCCTCGGCGAGGGCGCCTTCCCGGTGCAGGCCCCGCAGGAGCGGGTCCTCGGCGCGGGTCAGGGAGGGGGTCGGCAGGTACGCCTCGACGAGGGCGGTGGCGTGGACGGTGTGCCCCGGCACGGTGGGGCCGGTGGCGGTGAAGGTGCCGGTGCTCTCGTCGGTGCCGATCCTGATCCCGGCGCCCAGGAAGCGGACGATCCCGGCCCTGGACAGGGCCAGCAGCTGGCGCAGGCGGAAGCCGGGCGGGCCGGAGGCCAGGAAGCTGAAGAAGCCGTGCCACCAGCCGTCGAGATGCTCGGCGACGGAATGCGCGGTCAGCCGTCCCGCCGCGACCAGGCGGGGCAGGTGCCCGTAGACCGAGAGCAGGGCGAGGAACGCCCCGAGGTCGGCGCTGAACGCCGGGTCCTCGCGGCGGGCGACGTCACGGGCGATGTGGTCGCGCAGGTGGTCCTGAAGGGCCTGAGGCGTGGCGAACGCGAGGCCCTCCAGCGGGCGGTCCAGGGCCTCGAAGTCCAGGCGGTCCACCGGGTCGGGCACGGCCGTGGCGACGAGGGCCGCCATCTCGGCGTCGTACCAGCCCAGGCGGTCGTAGGCGGCGGCGAAATCCGGCCAGGGCAGGGCCGTGCGCTCGGGGTGGGCGTGGAAGAGCTCGTGGTAGTGGCCGTAGCCGATCTCCTTGGCCATCAGCGGCCACACGTCGCGCCGCAGGTCCAGCGGGCGGCCCTCGGCGAGCAGCGCGTCGACCGCCTCGGGCCCGAAGTGGCGCGGCAGGGGAGGCCGGGGGCCCCGCAGGCGGTAGCGGGTCTTGGCGTGGTAGGGCACCCCGCGCCGCGAGCCGACGTGCAGGACGGGCTCGCGGCCGGACGGGAGGTAGGTGAGGGTGCCGTCGGCCTCGGTGCGGTAGCTGCCGCCGCGTCCCTCGGTGAGCAGCACCATCAGGTCGATGAAGGCCAGTCCGAAGCCGCGCAGGACGACGTGCTCGCCGGGGCACAGCGCGGACAGGTCGGCGTCGGCGGAGAACTCGGGCGGCAGGTGGAAACGGCCGTGCCGGCGCGCGAAGGCGGCGTGCTCCCGGTGCTCGGCGGCGGGAGTGGAGCCGAGGTGTCCCTGGGCGAGGACGACCAGGTCGGCGGTGAGCGGGGTGGCGCGGCCGGCGAGGTGCACCTGCTGCGGGCCGTCCGGGGGGCCGGTGACGGCGGTCGCGGTGGCGGGGTGCCACTCGACCGTGACGGCGGGCGGCAGTTGGGCCAGCACCCTGCGGAACACCCAGTCCAGATAGGCGCTCTGGACGCGGCGGGTGGGGAAGTCGGACCCGTCGAGGGCGCGCAGTTCGGCGAGCACCTCGGGGTCCGTGGGTTCGGCGTACGGGGCGTGGCGCGGGCCCCGGCCGGAGAACTGGGCGGCCCACTCGGCGAGGGACGGGCCCGGCTGTACCGGTCCGTCGATCGTGGAGGACTCGTCGGTGAACATGGTGACGTCCTCGGCCATGGAGTTCATCCGCAGCAGCGCCGACTGCTCATGGCGCCATATGCGTCCCGGGCCGGGCGGATGCGGGTCCACCAAGTGGATGCGCAACTCCCGCGGCTCGTCCCACAGTTGGGGGGCGTTGGCGGCGATCCGCTCCAGCAGGCCCGTGGCGCGCGGGCCCGCGCCGACGACGACCAGGACGGCCGGGGAAGGGGTGCTGCTCACCGGTCACCGCCGATCGCCGGGCGGGCGTCGGCGGCCGTGGCCGCGCCCAGTCGGTGGCGTACGGCGGTCAGGTGGCCGCGCAGCCGTTGCAGCGGGGTCGGCGGCAGGGCACGGGAGTCACCGCGCGCGTAGTACCGCTCGACGTAGAACTGGCCGGCGCCGAGCACGGTGGTGACCGCGATGTACCAGAGGGTGGCGACCATCAGCAGCGGGATGACCTGGTAGGTCTGGTGGTAGACGAGCTGCACCGAGTACAGCAGGTCGTGCACGGCCAGCACGCTGACGATGCTGGTGCCCTTGAGGGTGCCGATCAGCATGTTCCCGGCCGTGGGCACGATGGAGCGCATCGCCTGGGGGACGACGATCCGGCGCAGGGTGCGGAGTCTGCCCAGCCCGAGGGCATGGGCTGCCTCGGTCTGCCCGGAGTCCACGGAGAGGATGCCGCCGCGCACCACCTCGGCGGCGTAGGCGGTCTCGTGCAGGGTCAGGCCGACGACGGCGGTCAGGGTGGGCCCGAGCAGATCGACCGTCTCGACGGTGAGGAACTGCGGGCCGAACGGGATGCCGAGGCCCAGCGTCGGATACAGGGCGCCGATGTTGAACCAGAACAGCAGCTGCACCAGCAGCGGCGTGGACCGGAAGATCCACACATAGCCCCAACTCAGCGTACGCAGAACGGGGTTGGCCGACAGCCGCATCACTGCGAGCACGGTGCCGAGCAGGAATCCGAGCACCATCACCACAGCCGTCAGCCACAGGGACAGCAGCAGTCCGTCGAGCACGGCGGCGGTGGTGAAGTACCGGCCCACCACGTTCCACTGGAAGGCGTCGTTGCGGACGACGGAGTTGAGCACCATCGCGAACAGCAGCAGCGCGACCGCAGCGGTCAGCCACCGGCCGATGTGCCGGCGCGGCACGATCCGCGGCAGGTCGGGGCCGGGCGCGCTCGCCCGTTTCACGGGTTGTGCCGCAAGGGTCGGCGTGACTTCGGAAGACATGACCATCGAAAGGCTCTCCGGGGGAGGGATCGCAGGCGTGAGTGACCACCCGGTGGCACGCGCGGGGAACGCGGCGGCACAGGCGCTGCGTGCATACGGTGCGGCCGGGGCTCGGCGTCGTCACATTCGCCGCGTCCCTCAACGCGGCCGGGAAGGCTGCCGCGCAGGGCGGGGCCGATCCGCTGCCGATCGTATGTGCCCAGGGCATCGATGTGTCAACAGCGCCCCGAGCAGGGCCGGTCCGGACGGTCCGGCATCCGGGCGCTGCTTGACGAGCGCCACGATGTACTGCTCAATTGGTCGCATGAACGCCCAGCAGCGCTTGGTCTCGCGCGACCACATCGACTTCGGTCGAGTGTGGTCCGCCGCGTGTTGCGCCTGACTCGGCAGCGGGCCGTCCGACCGGCCCTTTCCCTCCCTCGGTGACCCCGTCGCGGGCCGAGTTCTCTTCCCACGCGCGCTGCCGCAGCTCCACTTCTCCTGACGCCCGACGTCGTCACGACCGCACCGACCCGTCCGTCTGACGGTCTGTTCACTCCTGCCCGCACGCACAGCGGTTCCACCGTGCCCGCGTGCCGCCGCCATCCCCGAAAGGCCATGCCCATGCCCGTGGAGTTCCTCGGCATCGCCGCCACCAACGACGGCTCCGAAACCACCCCCCGCTCCGGCGCCGCGTTCGACAAGGAGTACACGCTCCGGCTCGCCCGCGCACACGAGGACCACGGCTGGGACCGTGTGCTGTTCGCCTACGGATCCGGATCCCCGGACCCCGCACCGGCCGCCGCGTACCTCGCCGCCAGGCTGGAGCGCCTGCAGATCCTGCTCGCCCACCGGCCCAACGTCTCGTACCCGACCTTCGCGGCGAAGACCTTCGCCACCCTCGACCAGATCAGCGAGGGCCGGCTGACCGTGCACTTCATCACCGGCGGCAACGACCACGAGCAGCGCCGCGAGGGCGACACCCTCACCAAGGACGAGCGGTACGCCCGCACCCGTGAGTACATCCGGATCGTCAAGAAGATCTGGACCACCCGCGAGCCCTTCGACCACGAGGGCGAGCACTACCGCTTCCACGACTTCGTCAGCGACGTGTTCCCCGTCCAACAGCCCCGCCCGGACCTGTCGTTCGGCGGCTCGTCCCCTGCCGCGTACGCCGCCGGAGGCGCCGAGGCCGACATCTACTGCCTGTGGGGCGAGCCCCTGGCGAAGACCGCCGAGCAGATCGAGAACGTGAAGGCCGCCGCGCGGGCCGCGGGCCGCACCGACGTGCCCCGCATCCAGGTCGCCTTCCGTCCGATCATCGCCCCGACCGAGGAACTGGCCTGGGAGAAGGCCCACCGCACGGTCGGCGCGATCAAGGCCCGCAGGGACAGGGGCGAGGCGGTCACCAAGCGCCACAACGGGCACACCCAGCCGCAGAACACCGGATCGCAGCGGCTGCTCGCCATCGCCGAGGCCGGCGAGCGCTACGACCGCGCCCTGTGGACCCCGACCGCCGCCGCGACCGGCGGCGCGGGCAACTCCAATGCCCTGGTCGGCACGCCCGAGACCGTGGCCCAGGCGCTCCTCGACTACTACGACCTCGGCGTCGACATCCTCTCGGCCCGCGGCTACGACCTGCTGGGCGACGCCATCGACTTCGGCCGGTACGTGATCCCGATCGTCCGAGAGGAGGTCGCCAAGCGCGACGCCGAGCGGGCGGCACGCGGAACGCAAACCCTCGCGGAGGTGGGCGCATGACCGCCACGCACGGGCAAGGCGGCCGGCCTGCGGGCCTTCGTCCCATCGGAACCCGCCTGCGTATCGTCGCGGCCGTCGCGCTGCTGCCCGTGGCGCTGACCGCCTGTGGCTCCGGCGGCATCTCCGCCCCCACGCCGGCGGGCGCTCAGGCATCTCCCGTGCCCACCGACGACCCGGTCGCCGCCGTGCACAAGGTGGACTCCGCCGCCGCCCTGCTGCCCGCCGACGTCCGCGAGGCGGGCACGCTGCGGGTCGGCAGCTCGGTCGGATTCCCGCCCGGAGCGTACTACCCGAACGGGCAGGACAAGCCGCCCGCGGGCCAGGACATCGACCTCGCCGACGCGGTGGCCAAGGTCCTCGGCGTGAAGCTGGAGCGGCAGGACGCCTCGTTCGAGACGATCCTGCCCGCCCTGGGCAGCGGCAAGTACGACTTCGGCACCGGCAACTTCGGCGTCACCAGCGAACGCCTGAAGACCGTCGACTTCGTCACCTACATCAACGACGGCCAGGGCTTCGCGGTGAGGAAGGGCAACACCGAGCTCACCTCGAAGGTCACCGACCTCACCCAGCTGTGCGGGCTGACCATCGGCACCGGAGCCGGCACCACCTTCGAAGCGACCCTCACCGCGCAGAAGGGCGTGTGCGCGAAGGCGGGGAAGAAGCCGTACGACGTGAAGGTCTACGCGGAGAACGCGGCCACCCTCACCGCGCTCCAGCAGGGCCGGATCGACGTGATCATGTCGACCATCAACGGCCTGCGCCACCAGGCGGCCCAGCCCGCCTCGCAGACCACCTTCCTCGGCGAGTTCCACCGCCTCGACGTCGGCTTCGCCTTCAAGAAGGGCTCCCCCCTCACCAAGGCGTTCCAGGCCGCCGTCAACGAGCTGATCAAGGACGGCACGTACACCCGGATCCTCCACAAGTGGGGCACCTCCGCCTCCGCGATCGACACCTCGCGGATCAACCCGCCCGAGCACACCTGAGAGTTGAGCAGGAACACCACCATGGCATCCCTCACCGACACCGCACCGCCCGGCGCGGCCACTCCGGGCACCGGCTCCGGGGCCCCGCCCGCCCCGGACGATCCGGCCTCCCTCAAGGTCGTCCCCGCCCGCCACCACGCCCGCTGGGTCGCGGCCGTCGCCGTGACCGTGCTGGTCGCCCAGTTCGTGCACGGTCTGGCCACCAACCCCGTCTGGGAGTGGGGCGTCTTCAGCGACTACGTGCTGTCGGAGACGATCGTCCAGGCGGTGTGGGTGACCCTTCAGCTCACCGCCTACGCCACCGTACTGGGCTTCCTCCTCGGCACCGTCCTGGCCTTCATGCGGCTGTCGCGCAGCCCGGTGCTGCAGACCGTCGCCTGGACCTACATCTGGATCTTCCGGTCCATCCCGATGATCGTCCAGCTGGTGTTCTGGTTCAACCTGAGCGCGCTGTACGAGGAGTTGGGCTTCGGCATCCCCTTCGGCCCGGTGTTCTGGTCCGTCGACAGCAACAGCATCATCGGCACCATGGGCGCCGCCGTCATCGGGCTGACGCTGCACCAGGCCGCCTATGCCGCCGAGATCGTGCGCGGTGGTGTCATCGCCGTCGACCACGGGCAGCTGGAGGCGGCCGCCGCGCTGGGCATCCCCCGGCTGCGGCAGATCCGCCGGATCGTGCTGCCGCAGGCCATGCGCGCCATCCTGCCCACGGCCGGCAACGAGATCATCGGCCTGCTCAAGGGCACCTCGGTGGTCTACGTGATGTCCATCGGCGAGCTGTTCTACCAGGTGCAGGTGATCTACGGCCGCAACGGCCGGGTGATCCCGCTGCTGCTGGTCGCCACCGCCTGGTACGTCGTCCTCACCTCCCTGCTGTCGATCGCCCAGTACTACGTGGAGCGCCGCTACGCCCGAGGCGCCGACCGCACCCCGCCGCCCACCCCGATCCAGCGCGCCCGCCGCTTCGCCCGCACCCTGCGCGCGGCCGCCGCCCGGCGCAACCAGCCCGTCGTACCCCTGAAGACCTTGGGAGACAGCCGATGAGCGAGGTGACGGTGGCCGTCGAGGACGCGACGCCGACGGTCGACGACGTGATGGTGGACGTCCACGGCGTCCACAAGAGCTTCGGCCCTCTAGAGGTGCTGCGCGGTGTCGACCTGAGGGTCCGGGCCGGCGACGTCACGGTGATCCTCGGCCCGTCCGGGTCGGGGAAGTCCACACTGCTGCGCACCATCAACCACCTGGAGAAGGTCGACAGCGGCTGGATCAGCATCGACGGCGAACTCATCGGCTACCGCCGCTCCGGCAACAGGCTGCACGAGCTGAAGGAGAAGGACGTACTGAAGCAGCGCACCCACATCGGGTTCGTCTTCCAGAACTTCAACCTCTTCCCGCATCTGACCGTGCTGGACAACCTGATCGAGGCCCCCGTCTCCGCACTGCGCCGCCCGCGCAAGGCGGCGGAGGAGACCGCCCGCCGGCTCCTCGACCGGGTCGGCCTCGCGGACAAGGCCGACGCCTACCCCCGGCAGCTCTCCGGCGGGCAGCAGCAGCGCGTGGCCATCGCCCGCGCGCTCGCCCTCGAACCGAAGGTGCTGCTCTTCGACGAGCCCACCTCGGCGCTCGACCCGGAACTGGTCGGCGAGGTCCTCGACGTCATCAAGGACCTGGCCCGCACCGGAACCACCATGATCGTCGTGACCCACGAGATCGGCTTCGCCCGCGAGGTCGCCGACACCGTGGTGTTCATGGACGGCGGTGTCGTCGTGGAGCAGGGCCCGCCCGCGGCCGTCCTGGACGCCCCGCAGCACGAGCGAACCCGCGCCTTCCTCTCCAAGGTCCTCTGACCGACCTCCACCCCTTCCCGCAAGCAAGGAGCACGACCATGTCCACCTCGATCACCCGCCGCACCGCCGCAGCCGCGCTCGGACTCGCCACCGCCCTCGTCCTCGCCGCGTGCAGCAACCCCGACGACGGCGGCACGACCGAGGTCGCGGCCGCACCGGGCGGCAAGACGAAGATCAACATCAGTCCCGACCAGAACCGCATCACCACCGACAAGGTCGACTCCATCGCCGCCGAGGTCCCCGAGGAGATCCGCAAGAGAGGCACCCTGGAGATCGTCGACTCCTCCGGCTCCGCCGCGCCGCTGACCTTCTTCGCCACCGACAACAAGACCGTCATCGGCGTCGAGCCCGACATCGCCTCCCTGGTCGCCGATGTGCTCGGCCTCAAGCTGCACATCAACACGGTGTCCTGGGAGAACATCTTCGTCGGCCTGGACAGCGCCAAGTACGACGTCGGCTTCAGCAACATCACCGTCACCGAGGAGCGCAAGGAGAAGTACGACTTCGCCACCTACCGCGAGGACAACCTGGCCTTCGAGGCGAAGAAGGGCAGCGGCCTGAAGATCACCGGGCCCGAGGACGTGGCGGGCAGGACGGTCGCCGTGGGCAGCGGCACCAACCAGGAGAAGCTGCTCATCGAGTGGAGCAAGGAGAACGAGAAGGCCGGCCGTCAGCCGGTGGACATCAAGTACTACCAGAACGACAGCGACACCTACCTCGCCCTCCAGTCCGGCCGCATCGACCTCTACCTCGGCCCCCACCCGACCGCCGCCTACCATGCGGCCACCACCGGGAAGACAGAAGTGGTCGGCACCTACTCCGGCGCCGGCTCCACCCTCCAGGGCCTCATCGCGGCCACCACCAAGAAGGACAGCGGCCTGGTCGAGCCGCTCGCCGACGCCCTCAACCACGTCATCGACAACGGCACCTACGCGAAGGTGCTGGAGCGCTGGGGCCTGTCCGACGAGGCCGTGACCAAGTCCGAGATCAACCCGCCCGGCCTGCCCAGGACCAACAAGTAGCCGACCGCGGGGTGCACAGGCCGCAGACACCTGCGCACCCCCGCGCGTGTACGCAGGAACTGGCCGCACTCATGCGCCGGCCACCGCCCTCGGACACCTGGAGCTCGTCCGCAACCGGGACCTGTCCGCCTACGACCCGGACGGGCCGCTCCCCGACATCGCCCCGGACGTCAGCGACCGGCACATCGCCAGGGCCGCGCCCGGGGCCGACGCGAGCGACGGCTTCCTCCTCGTCCCGCACCTCACCCCCACCGGCCTCGACGAGTTCGCCGACAAGGCCGTCCCGCTCCTGCGGGAACAAGGCGTGTTCCGCACGGAGTACGAGGGCCCCGCCCTGTGCGACCACCTCGGCCTCGCCCACCCCGACGACATCCGTGACGAACGGGCAGCGTCGTGAAGGGGTCCGACCGCCGTCCGCATCCGACCCGACCCCGAAAGGTCCTCGCATGGCCACCGTCCTGTCCGTCTCCGGAAGCCCCTCCGCCACCTCCCGCACCGCCCGGCTGCTGCGCCACCTCGACGACCGGCTCAGGGCCCAGGGGCACGACGTCCTCCCCTTCGACGTCCGTACGCTCCCGCCCGAGGCCCTGCTGCACGCCGACTTCCGGCATCCGGCGATCGTCGAGGCCACCGCCCTGTTCGAACGGGCGGACGGGATCGTGATCGGCACCCCCGTCTACAAGGCCGCCTACTCCGGGCTGCTGAAGGCGCTGCTGGACCTGCTCCCGCAGTACGCGCTGGTCGGCAAGACCGTCCTCCCGCTGGCCACCGGCGGCACCACCGCCCACGTCCTGGCCATCGACTACGCCCTGCGCCCCGTACTGAACTCCATGGGGCCCGCCCACATCACGCCCGGCTGGTTCACGCTCGACCAGGACATCAGCGTGGCCGACGACGGCACCCTCACCGTCGCACCGGGCCCCGCCGAGGCCCTGGCCCAGGTCACCGACCAGTTCTCGCTGGCGCTCGGCGGCCGCCCGACCCTGCTGGCGGCCACCGGATGAGCGCCGCCCGATTCCCCCCATCGGAAGCCCGCGTGTCCCTCACCTTCCACTGGTTCCTGCCCACCAACGGCGACAGCCGCCACGTCGTCGGCGGCGGCCACGGCACCCCGGTCACCACGACCGGCGGCGACCGGCCGCCGACGGTCGCCTATCTGAGCCAGATCGCCCGCGCCGCCGAGGAGTTGGGCTTCGTGGGCGCGCCCGAGATCCCCGGCGCCGGTGCCGAGGGCGGCGGCGACGAGAGGCCCGGTCGCCGCTCCGACATTGAGCGCGACGGCCGCGTACGAACCGGCCATGGTGGGGGCGCCCTCCGCCGCGCGGGCGCGCTACCGGACCCGCCTCGTCGGGGCCCGCGCATTTCCGGGGCCGTGCCGAGCGAGGCGGTTCACTCCGTGTCGAGCTGGTGGTCGGCCCAGACATAGCTCTCGGGCAGCAGGTCCCTGATGGCGACGGTGCGGAGGGCCTCGCCCGCTCCGACGACGACCTTGAGGGCGGGGAAATAGTCGAGAAGGGCCTGACGGCAGCGGCCGCACGGGGGAACGACCCCGCGGTCGCGGTCGCCCACGGCCACGACGGTGTCCAGTTCGTAGACGCCCTGGGCGGCCGCCGCGCCGATGAGCACCAGCTCGGCGCACGGACCTCCCGTGAAGTGGTACGCGTTCACGGCGGTGACGATCCGGCCGTCCGGGGCGCGTCCCGCGGCGGCCACGGTGTGGTTGTCCCCGCGGCAGCGCGTGCGGGCGACCTGGGCCGCGGCCTGGACGAGTTCGTGGTCGACGTGCGGGAGCTGCGCGGTCATCTTCTTCTCTGCCTTCGAAGGGGGGTCAGCCGAGGCTGACGCAGGGGACGACGGGTGCGCAAGCGAGTATCGAACGACAGGCCGGGCTCCCTCCGAACGGAAGGAGCCCGGCCACGTGCCAAGACGGAGGCGAGACCGCCACAGGGCTGCCCTTCGGCGCCCTCGCCCATGGGCCTGCGACAGGCTCAGCCGGAGCGGCGGCAGGCCAGCCAGGTCACGACGGCCGCGGCGCCCGCGGCGGCGAGGAGCAGGTTGCGGTGGTCGCGGGCCAGCTGCGCGGCCTGGGCCGTGGTGTGGCGCACCGGCTCCGGCGCCTTGTCCTCCCACAGCTGGCCGGCGTGCGCCGCGCCCGCGCGGGCCTGGTCGGCGGCGTGGGCGGCCTTGTCCTTGAGCGGATCGGGCAGCTTGTCCTGCGCCCGGTGTGCCAGGTCCGCGGCCTTGGCCTTCATCTCCCCGGCCTGCTCACCGGCCTGTTCCTTCAGCTTGCCCGCCTTGGCGGCGGCCTGTTCCTTGAGCTCGGCGGCCTTGTCCTGGGCACGGGCCTTGACGTCGGTCTTCGCCGCCAGTGCCTCGACGGTGTCACCGAGCTCGGCCCTGGTCCGCTCGACCTGTTCTCGCAGTTCCTCGGGGCTGGAGGTGGTCTGCTCGTCGTGGGGCGGCTGGGTCATCGGTGTGCACTCTCCTTGATCGTGGCCACATCGGCCTTGACGTTCTCGATCGTCTGCTGGGGCGCCGGCGGTGCGGCCCGGTCGACCTGCTTCTTGCCGCTCATGGCCATGACCGCGGCGATCACGCCGAGGACCGCGGTGACGATCAGCGCCGCCGCCCACACCGGCAGCGGGACCGCCAGCGCCGCGATCGCGGTGGCCACCAGCGCCTGGAGCATCAGAAAGCCGACCACCGAGGCACCGCCGAACAGTCCGCCGCCCTTGCCGTACCGCTTGCCCTTCTCCTTCATCTCCGCCTGCGCCAAACGCAGTTCCCCGCGCACCAGCTCCGTCAGCTGCTGCGAGGCCCGCTGCACCAGCTCGCTCACCGGCTCCTGTCCGGCACCGTGCGCCTGAGGTCCGCTAGCCGTGCGGTGCGACTGTGTGCTCGACACGACGATCACCTCCCATCGGGGTCGTCCCTGCTCACCGGTCCGCCCTTCGGCGTCCCCGGCGCTTGCCGATCGGGCGAGTACCCACAACGGGCCGGTTCAGGTGCCGGGGACCGCCGTGGCTTCCGACCGGCCGTCGCCAGGGGCTCCGGGCATCACGCCGCGTGCCGGTGGCGGCCCCGCCGCGTGTCCGGGCGGCGGCCGGCGCGGAGCCGGCCCGTGCCGGGGACCAGCCGCAGAGGCCGGTCCCCGGCACGGCGCTCGGCGGCGGTGTGCCGACCGGCCGTACGACGGTCCGCGGTGCGCCCGTCGGCCGTGTGGTGGTCCAGGGCCTGGCGGTCGGCCGTGTGGTGGTCCAGGGCCTGGCTGTCGGCCGTGTGATGGTCCCCGGCGTCGCTGTCGGCCGTGTGGTGGTCGGCGGCCTGGCGGTCGGCCGTGCGGCCTCCCGTGGCGGGTCCGTGCGCCCTGCGGCGGTCCGCGGCATGGCGGGCCCCCCGAGCCTCGTGGGACATCCAGTCCTCGACGCGGTCGAGCCCGTAGAGCATCAGACCCAGCAAGGGCAGCAGCAGCACAGCGACGGTGATCACCCCACGGCCCCTTCCCGCGGACCCGGACGCGGACGACAGGGGCCGGGTGCCCCCCAGGGCCCGGCGCATCGCCCGGCCGTGTGAAGGTCCGGTGAGGGGCCGCCAGCCGCCCCCGCCCGATGGCCTCAGCGTCCGGAGGGCAGATCCTGCTCCGCCCAGACGACCTTCCCGGTCGGCGTCCGGCACGCCCCCCAGCGCCGGCACAGCATGTTGATCAACTGGAGTCCGCGGCCGCCCTCGTCACTGAGGTCGGCATGCTGGATCTGCGGCAGGTCGGGGCCGGTGTCGGAGACCTCCACCGACAGCCGCTCGTGCCGTACCAGCCGCAGCTCACCCGGCGCGTGCCCGTAGCGCAGGGCGTTGCCCACGAGCTCGCTCACCACCAGTTCGGTGCTGTCGACCAGGTCCTCCAGCCCCCACTTCGTCAGCAGGTCACGCACCGTGCGACGGGCCTGCGAGGCGGCCGACCCGTCCGAGGGCAGGGCGAGCACATACGCGTCCCCGGCCGGCGCCAGCGGCACCGTGCCCGCGATCAGCACGATCGCGTCGTCCGCGGGGTCCCCGCCCGCCCCGGCCCGGACCGCGTCGCAGACGGCCGCCGCCTGCGGCAGGGTCGCACGGGCGGTCCGCAGCAGATCGGCCAGCTGCGCGTCGACATCGGCCGTGCGGGACCTGATCAGCCCGTCGGTGTACAGCATCAGCCGCCCGCCCGGCCGCACCGCGCACTCGACCGGGTCGTACGGGATCACCCCGGTCCCCAGCGGCGCCCCGACCGGCACGTCCAGGAACTCCGCGGTGCCGTCGGGGCGGGTCAGCAGCGGCGGCGGGTGACCGGCGCTGGCGATGCGGAACGTACTGCCGCACGGGTCGTAGACCGCGCACAGGCAGGTGGCCACCTGGTCCTCCTCCAGGTCCCGCACGGCGAGGTCGAGGCGGGCCAGCACCCGCTCGGGGGCGATGTCGAGCGCCATCAGCGTCCGGGCCACCGTGCGCAGCCGGCCCATGGTCGCCGCCGCGGCCAGCCCGCGCCCCATCACGTCCCCGACCATCACCGCACTGCGCCCGCTCGGCAGCGCCACCACGTCGAACCAGTCGCCGCCGACCCCCGCCGGGTCGGTCGTGGGCGTGTAGCAGGAGGACACCTCCAGCCCCGGCGTGTGAGGGGTGGCCCGGGGGAGCAGGGTGCGCTGCAGCGTGACGACCTGGATGCGCTCACGCCCGTACAGCCGTGCGTTGTCGATGTACACGGCCGCCTTGGAGGCCAGCTCGGTGGCCAGGGCCAGGTCGGAGCGGGTGAAGGGGGGACGCCTGCCGACGCGGATGAAGTCGGCCAGTCCCAGCAGCATCCCGCGGGCCACCAGCGGGACCGCCATGTACGAGTGCACCCCCGCCCGGCGCAGCAGCTCCGCGGCCTCGGGGCTGGGGGCCACCCCGACGAAGTCGGCCGGGGTCATTCGGCTGATCAGGACCGGTCGCCGGGAGGTCAGGCACTGGACGCCCAGCCGCTGAGGGGTGTGCACGGCCAGCTGCCCCACCGGGTCGGGGGCGAGGTCCAGCCCCTCGATCTCGGACACCGCCATGGCCCGCAGCAAGGGCACCTCGGGGGCCTTGGTGCGGTGGCCCTCCTGGAACCGCAGGACCGATTCCAGCAGGTCGACGGCGCAGCCGTCGGCGAGTTCGGGCACCGTGAAGTCGGCCAGCTCCTCGGCGGTGCGGCGCAGGTCGAGCGTGGTGCCGATGCTCAGGCCGGCCGCGTTCAGCCAGGCCAGCCGGTCCCGCGCCGCCAGCACCTCGGTGACCGGCGCCAGGACACCGCGCAGCACCCGATGACCTTGAAGGAACCGCTGGACAGCGCCTGGCTGGCCGGCGGCCCGCTGTCGTGCGCACACGGCACCTCCATCACGTTCTCCTGTAGCCGATTCTGCCCGCTGCACCGCGACGCCGCCTGTCTCCCCGCCTGCGGGACCCCCGGATCCGTCCGCGCAGGACCCGCACCCTACGGCGGGGTGCCGGACCCCGCAACGCCGAGGACCGCCGCTGCGCACGTCGCGCCGCCCCGCACCGCCGGACGCCCCACCGTGAGGCCGGCCGCCCCCCGCCGCCGGCGTTCGAGCAATCCTCCAGGTGAGCTCCGGCCCCGGTCGCGGCGCAGGCGGGATCATCCCGTTGCAGGCTCCGTCAGCTGGACCGTGCGCCCACACTGCCCTGCTGGTTCTGTGCGGTGCACGCAGCCTCCGGGGGATCGGGTGCAGGACACCGAGGTAATGAGCGGTCGTATGTCACGAGCGGTGAGATCGGGTCGAGCACGGCAAGGGAGGTGTCCGTGACCGCGCCGGGTTTGCCCGGACAGGGCCCGAAGGTGCGGACGGTCTGCTCGTACTGCGGAGTGGGCTGCGGCCTGGTCCTCGACGTCGGTACGGGGCCGGACGGGCGGCGTACGGTCCTGAAGGCGTCCGGGGACAAGGAACACCCGGCGAACTTCGGCCGGTTGTGCACCAAGGGCGCGACCACGGCGGACATGCTCGCCGCGCCCGGCCGGCTGACGACGGCCCTGCGGCGAGCGCGCCGCGGGCAGGAGCCGCTGCCCGTCCCGGTGGACGAGGCGATCGCCGAGACGGCGGACCGGCTCCGGGCGATCGTCGACGAGCACGGCCCCGACTCCGTCGCGCTCTACGTCTCGGGACAACTGAGCCTGGAGGCGCAGTACTTGGCGAACAAGCTGGCCAAGGGCTTCCTGCGCACCAACCAGATCGAGTCCAACTCGCGGCTGTGCATGGCGTCCGCCGGTACCGGCTACAAGCTGTCCCTCGGCGCGGACGGCCCGCCGGGCTCGTACGAGGACTTCGACAGGGCCGATCTGTTCCTCGTCATCGGCTCCAACATGGCCGACTGCCATCCCGTCCTGTTCCTGCGGATGATGGACCGGGTGAGGTCGGCGGGCGCCAAGCTCATCGTCGTCGACCCGCGACGCACCGCGACGGCCGCCAAGGCCGACCTCTTCCTGCAGATCAGGCCGGGCACGGATCTCGCCCTCCTCAACGGGCTGCTGCACCTCCTCGTCGAGAACGGCGACATCGACGAGGAGTTCATCGCCGAGCACACCGAGGGCTGGGAGGCGATGCCCGGCCTCCTCGCCGACTATCCGCCCGCCACCGTCGCCGCGATCACCGGCCTGGCGGAGGAGGACATCCGCGAGGCGGCCCGGCTGATCGGCGAGGCGGGGGAGTGGACGAGCTGCTGGACGATGGGCCTCAACCAGTCCACGCACGGCACCTGGAACACCAACGCCCTGATCAACCTCCACCTCGCCACCGGCGCCATCTGCCGCCCCGGCTCCGGCCCGTTCTCGCTGACCGGCCAGCCCAACGCCATGGGCGGCCGGGAGATGGGCTACATGGGACCGGGGCTGCCGGGCCAGCGCTCCGTGCTCGTCGACGCCGACCGGGCCTTCGTCGAGGAGCTGTGGGAGCTGGAGCCGGGCACCCTGCGCGCCGACGGCACCGGCCGGGGCACGGTCGAGCTGTTCCGGAGGATGGCCGACGGGGAGATCAAGGCGTGCTGGATCATCTGCACCAACCCGGTCGCCTCCGTCGCCAACCGCGCGACCGTCGTCGAGGGCCTGGAGGCGGCCGAATTCGTCGTCACCCAGGACGCGTTCGCCGACACGGAGACCAACGCGTACGCCGATGTCGTGCTGCCCGCCGCCCTGTGGACGGAGACCGAGGGCGTCCTGGTCAACAGCGAGCGCACCCTCACGCTCGCCTCCCCGGCCGCCGACCCGCCCGGCCAGGCGATGGCCGACTGGCGGATCATCGCCGCCGTGGCCCGCGCGATGGGCTTCGAGAAGGGCTTCGCGCACGACAGCGCCGAGGAGGTCTTCGAGGAGATCAAGCGTGCCTGGAACCCGGTCACCGGCTGGGACCTGCGCGGAGTGAGCTACGAGCGGTTGCGCGGTACGCCGGTGCAGTGGCCGGCGGCCACCCCCGACGGCGACGGCCGCAATCCCATCCGGTACGTCGGCGCGGACCGCTCCCCGCTCTTCCCGACGCCGAGCGGCCGTGCGGTCTTCCACGCCCGGCCGCACCTGCCGCCGGCGGAGATGCCCGACGACACGTACCCGTACCTGCTGAACACCGGCCGGCTCCAGCACCAGTGGCACACCCTGACCAAGACGGGCAAGGTCGACAAGCTCAACAAGCTGAACCCCGGCCCCTTCGTGGAGGTGCATCCGCAGGACGCCGCCGAGCTGGGCCTGGTGGACGGGGATCCGGTGGAGATCGTCTCGCGGCGCGGGCGGGCCGTCCTCCCGGCGGCCGTCACCGACCGGGTGCGCCCCGGCTGCTGTTTCGCCCCGTTCCACTGGAACGACCTGTTCGGGGAGCACCTCAGTGTGAACGCGGTGACGAACGACGCCGTCGACCCCCTGTCGTTCCAGCCCGAGTTGAAGGTGTGCGCGGTGTCCCTGGCGAAGGCGCCCACCGCGACGGCGGTCCGGGCACCGGCGGAGGCGACAGCGACGGTCCCGACGCCGAGGGAGGCGGCGCCCGCACAGACAGCGGCCCCCACACCCCCCGCCCCCCTCCTCGCCGCGTTCGGGCTGGAGCCCGTGCCCGCGCCCGACCTGGCCGCACACGAACGCCGTTATCTGACCGGCTTCCTGACCGGCATCCCGTCCGGCGCCCCCGGCGTCCCCGTCCTGCCGCCCGACGCCCCCCTGAGCCCCGAGCACGCGCTGTGGGTGAACGGCGTCCTCGCGGGGATGCACTCACGGGCGCCCCACCCCGAGGCGACGGCCTCCGCCTCGTACGGCGGGCCCGGCGTCTCCTCGGCGCCACGGGCGGACTCGGCCCCGGCCCCGCACCGCCAGGTGGTCGTCCTGTGGGCGTCGCAGACCGGGAACGCCGAGGTGTTCGCCACCGCCACGGCCGAGCGGCTCGCCGCGGACGGACACGATGCCTCCCTCCTGCCCATGGCCGAGGCGGACCCCGCCGCCCTCCCGCCCGGCGCCGACCTGCTGCTGATCACCAGCACCTTCGGCGACGGCGAGGCGCCCGACAACGGCACCGCGTTCTGGACGGCCCTCGCCTCACCCGGCGCCCCGAGCCTGAAGGACCGGCGCTACAGCGTGCTGGCCCTCGGCGACTCCGCCTACGACGACTTCTGCGGGCACGGCCGCCGTCTGGACCGGCGGATGGCGGAGCTGGGCGCGACACGGCTGGCCCCGCGCACCGACTGCGAACCCGACTACGAGGCGGACGCACAGGCGTGGCTCGACCGGGTCCGCACCGCCCTGCGCGGCACCCGGCAGCCGGCACCCGGACCGCACCCCGCCCCGCCGACCGCGCCCCGCTCCGGCCGGCGCGCCCCGGTCACCGCCCGCCTCACCGGCAACCGGCTGCTGAGTCTGCCCGGCGCGGGCAAGGAGGTACGGCACTTCACCTTCGACACCCGCGACAGCGAGACCCCGCTGGTCTACGAGGCGGGGGACGCGCTCGCCGTGCACCCGGTCAACTGGCCGGAGCTGGTGGCGGAGTGGCTGGCCGTCACCGGCCTGGACGGGGACACGGCCGTCAAGGTCGACAAGGCCGGGGAGATACCGTTCGCCGAGGCCCTGCTGCGGCACCTGGACATCACCCGTGTCACGCCCGGCCTGCTGCGGTTCGTCGCCGACCGCGCGCGTGACCCGTACGAGCTGCGCAACCTCCTGCGGACGGACGACAAGGGCGCGTTGGCGCAGTGGTCCTGGGGGCGGCAGGCGGTCGACGTGGTCGCGGAGTTCGCGGTCCGCGCGGGGGCGCAGGAGTGGACGGACGCGCTGGGACGGCTGCGGCCCCGGATGTACTCCATATCGTCCAGTCCGCTGATCGCCCCGCACGAGCTGTCGCTGACGGTGTCCGTCGTCCGCT
Source organism: Streptomyces sp. enrichment culture (assembly GCF_964272895.1). GTDB lineage: Bacteria > Actinomycetota > Actinomycetes > Streptomycetales > Streptomycetaceae > Streptomyces. Next base: position 328,028 of record NZ_OZ186832.1, on the reverse strand, counting down.
ACAAGAGCGAGAGCGGCCGACTGCGCCAGGGGGTGTGTTCCTCGTTCCTCGCCGACGCGGAGCCCGGCACCGCGGTGCCGGTGCGCGTCCAACGGGTGCCCCACTTCCGTCCGCCCGCCGACGCGGCCACCCCGGCCGTCATGGTGGGCCCCGGCACCGGTGTCGCGCCCTTCCTCGGCTTCCTCCAGGACCGCCGGGCGCGCGGCCACCGGGCCCCCAACTGGCTGTTCTTCGGGGAACGGCACCGGGCGACCGACTTCTACCACGAGGACGAGCTGGACGCGTTCCTCGCCGACGGCACCCTCACCCGGCTGGACACCGCCTTCTCCCGCGACCAGCGCTCCAAGGTCTACGTCCAGGACCGGATGCGCCAGCACGGCCGGCTGCTGTGGTCCTGGCTGCGGGACGGCGCCCACTTCTATGTCTGCGGCGACGCCTCCCGCATGGCCGAGGCCGTCGACCGGGCCCTGCGGGAGATCGCCGTCGTCCATGGCGGCCTGGACTGGGCGGAGGCCGCGGCGTACGTGAGACAGCTCGCCGCCGACAAGCGGTATGTGCGGGACGTGTACTGACCGGGTGAGGCGGGGCCGCCGAGCCGCCGGCCGGCGGCGACAGGACGGCCCGGGCTCGCCTCCGCCGGGCTCAGGGGAGCGGCGGCATGTCCGAGGGGCGCGAGTCGAGGCCGGGGCGCGGCTTGGCCCACTCGCCGCGGGTGAAGTCGGGGACCTGCACCGGACGCCCGCCCGCGGCCAGCGACCTGACGCTCAGCGGGACCGCGGAGCACCACACCGCGGAGTCGTAGACGTCGATGTCGGGGACCAGCCCGGCCCGCATCAGCTGGATCGTCCGCCACTGCAGGACGTAGTCCATGCCGCCGTGCCCGCCGTTGTTGGCGGCGTCGTCCCCGACCTTCTGCCACAGCCAGTGGTCGAACTCCCTGCGGTACGCGCCGAAGTCCCGCCAGGTGTGGCCGCTGTGGTCCGGCTCCAGATAGATCCGCCCGCCGCCCGCCGAGGCGACGCCCGCGTAGTCCTCGAAGATGCCGCGGCTGCCGGCCAGGGAGTTGATACGGCTGTACGGGCGCGGTGAGCTGACGTCGTGCTCGGCCCGGATGACGCGGCCCTGTGCCGTTTCGAGGAGACAGGTGACCAGGTCACCGTTGATGTAGGTCTCCTTCCACGACGGGTGGGACGGGTCGACGAAGCGGGCCCGGTAGTCGGCGAGGCCCTTGGGCTCGGTCGCCGTGGCGCGCAGCGTCATGACCCGGTCGCCGCGGTTGATGTCCATGGCGGCGGCGATGGGCGCGAGTCCGTGCATCGGGTAGAGGCTGGCGGTGCTGCGGGTGTGCCACAGCCGTCGCCAGGAGTCGGTGTAGTACGTGTCGGAGAACAGCAGGGCCCGCAGGTCGTGCAGATAGCCGCCGTGGCCGTTGGTCACCTCGCCGAAGAGGCCCGCGTGGGCCATCTTGAGCATGGCCAGCTCGTTGCGGCCGTAGTTGCAGTTCTCCGCGAGCATCAGGTGCCGGCGGGTGCGTTCGCTGTTGTCGACGAGGTCCCACAGCTCGTGCAGCTCGGTGGCGATGGGCAGTTCGACGATGACGTGCTTGCCGGCGAGCAGCGCGGCCCTGCTGTGCTCGTAGTGGAACTCCCAGGGCGTCGCGATGTACACGAGATCGACGTCGTCGCGTGCGAGCAGCCGGGTGTACGCGTCCGCCGAGCCCCCGAACTCGGCCGGCCGGGGCTTGCCCTTGGCCACCAGCCGATCGGCGGTCCGGGTCACCCGGTCCGCGCGGATGTCGCAGACGGCGGTCACCACGCACCCGGGCACCGCGGACCACCCGGGCGTCATGCCCGACCCGCGGTTCCCCAGGCCGATGACCCCGACACCCACGGTCGGATACACGTCGTACGCGACATTGACCATGCTCTTCTGACCGGGCCTGCGCCGCGGGACCGGGTCCACCGCCGCGGCGGCGTCCTCGGCCCGCGCCACCGAACCGACACCGGTCGCGGCCACACCGCCGGCCACCGCGCCCCCGATGAGCGAACGGCGGGAGAACGAAAAGGGGTTGGGCATGACGCTCCTCTGCATCGAGACGGGCGTGTTGCGGCACGACTCTGACGGCGCCGCGCGTCCATGTCAATACATGTTCAAAAACAGCCCGCTTCGCGCAACATCAAGCATGGATCGCGCATGCACGGGCCCCTGTAGGGTGGGCAGTGGTCTAGACATCCTTGTGGAGGGAACGCAGGTGGAACGAACGGCCCACACCCCGGCGCCGGGAGCCCTGCCGGTTGGCGTCATCGGCCTGGGCGGCATCGCGCAGAAGGCGTATCTGCCCGTCCTGGGCGCGATGCCGGAGCTGGATCTGCGCCTGATGACACGGGACGCGGACAAGCTCGCCAGGATCGGGCAGTCCTACCGGGCCCACCGGCTCTTCACCGACCTGGACGCGCTCATCGACTCCGGCATCCGGGCGGCCTTCGTGCACACGCCCACGGAGACCCACCATGACATCGTCACCCGCCTGCTGGACGCCGGTGTCGACGTCCTGGTGGACAAGCCGCTGTCGTACACGCTGAGCGAGAGCCGGCAGACGGCGGAACTGGCGCGCGAACGCGGCCGGTCCCTCATGGTCGGCTTCAACCGCCGCCACGCCCCCGCCTACCTCCAGGCCCTCGACACCCCCCGCGATCTCGTGGTGCTCCAGAAGGACCGCCGCGCCAGGACCGGCGACGTCCGCACCATCGTCCTGGACGACTTCATCCACCTGGTCGACACCCTGCGCATGCTCGCCCCCGAGGGCGTCGCGTACGACGTCCACGGCAAGGTCGAGGACGGGCAGCTGCACCACGCGGTCCTGCGCGCCACGGGCCCCGGCTTCACCGGGCTCGCCGTCATGAACCGTGCCGGCGGCTCGGCCGGCGAGACCCTGCAGACCGCGGGCGCCGACCACCGTCTGGACGTCGTCAACCTCACCGACGTCATCGACCACGACACCGTCCCGGCACTGCGCCGCGGCGCCGACTGGGAATCCGTCGGCCGGCGCCGCGGCTTCGAAGGCATGTGCCGGTACTTCCTGAACGCCGTGCGCACCGGCGAGCGGATCGACGCGGGGGACGCCCTGGTCACCCATGAGTGGTGCGAGGAGATCATCGACCGGCTCCTGAGCGCGTAGCCCGGCCGTTCACTCCACCGGGGCTCCCGTCTCCTCAAGCCTGCCGTCGGCCAGCCGCAGCCGGCGGTTCACCCCGATCTCGGCGAGGAACCGCTCGTCGTGGCTGACCACCAGGAACGCGCCCCGGTAGGAGTGGAGCGCGCCCTCCAACTGGCCCACACCCGACCAGGTCGAGATTGTTCGTCGGCTCGTCGAGCAGCAGGACGTCCGGGCGTCGCAGCAACTGGGCGGCCAGACCCAGGGAGACGACCTGACCGCCGCTGAGCGTGCTCAGGCTCCGGTCGAGGGCGAGGCCGCCGAGTCCCAGCCGGTCGAGCTGGGCGCGGGTGCGGTCCTCGATGTCCCAGTCGTCGCCGATCGTCGTGAAGTGCTCCTCGCTGACGTCTCCGGACTCGACGGCGTCCAGGGCGCGGATGACATCGGCGACGCCGAGCACCTCGGCCACCGTCAGATCCCCGGTCAGGGGAAGGGTCTGCGGCAGGTAGCCGAGGGTGCCGCCGACGGACACCGTGCCGGTGGCGGGCCGCAGTCGACCGGCGATCAGCTTCAGCAGGGTGCTCTTGCCCGGAGCCGTTGGGTGCGACCAGGCCGGTGCTGCCGGCCGTGAGGGAGAAGGACAGGTCGTGGAAGGCAGGGTGTCGTCGGGCCAGGCGAACGACACGTGTCTTCCTATCCTCTTCACCCGCCCCCGCCGACCTGACGGGCGAGCGTCTGATCCTGCGGTCCTGGACCGCAGGCGAGGCCGCCGGGGTCCTCGACGACACCCGCCGCGCGCACTGGGCGGACGACTTCCCGGCCGAAGGCGACCGCATCGTCGCGGGCCTGCTCGATCGGTACCCCGACCGTCTGCGCGGACGTGGAACTGTCGAACCCGTCATCGCTGCGCGTGCTGGAGAAGGCCGGCTTCCGCCGGTGCGCCGCCGACGGGAACACGGCCCGGCTCGAGATGACGCGGGCGGACGCCGACCGGCGCCGACACCTCCACGGCCCTGGGGGACACCACCCCAGGGCCACGCCGTCACCCGCTCGGCGACGCGCGGCTGTTACTTCCTCGACCCGCTCAGCCTGTGTGGAGGACCCGGAAGCGGGCGGGGAAGGCCGGGTCGCGGTCGACGACCTGGACGGGCGTCCCGGCCCACTGCCACACGTCGATGCCCGGAACCCGTGAGAACCGGATCCGTCCGCGCGTGCCGTCGACGGCGACGTCCGCCCAGGCGTCGGCGATGCGCGCCCGGTCCACGCCGTGGGACAGCAGCGCCCCGGCGAGGACGGCGATCGTGTCGTAGCCCTCGAACGCGACGAAGGAGGGCGCCTCGGCCAGCCGTGCGCGGAGCGCCTTGTCGACACGGGCGCCGAGGGGAGTGAGGCGCTCGGGCAGATAGCGCAGGAAGGGGATCGCGGCTCCGTCGGCGCCGAGCAGCGTCGCCCATGCGGGGAACTCCGGCTGTCCGGCGGGAGCGCCGATCAGGACGCCGTCGAGGCGCCGGTCGCCGCGGACGGACCGGACGATCGGGACGGCCGGGTCCGGGTGGCCGACCAGCAGCAGCAGAGCGGTGGCGCGACGGTCGACGAGCGCTTCGGGGACGGCCTCGGGGGTGAGTTCGCCCAGGTCGAGTTCGGTGAGGACGCCGCCGTGCGCGGTGAGGTGGTCCCGCAGGACGCGGGTGCCGGCGGCCCAGTAGACACTCGCCTGCGCGGCCACGGCGATGTGCCGGTGCCCCGCGCCGAGGAGGAAGTCCGCGTACGTCCGCCAGCCACGGGACTGCGGCGGGCACAGGCGTGCCACCCGTTGCGTGGGCGCTTCGGTGAGCGCGTCCAGCACCGCCGAGGAGCACAGGAACGGCAGGCCGAGAGCGTCGGCCCGCGCGGCGGCGGCGCGCGCGACGACGCTGTGGTACTCCCCGGCCAGGGCGGCCACACCGAGGCGCGCGAGTTCCTCCACCGCCGCCTCGGCTCTGCGCGGATCGGCCGCGGTGTCGCGTACGACGAGTTCGAGCGGCCTGCCGTCGATCCCGCCGGCCTCGTTCACGTCCCCGACGGCCAGCTCAAGCCCGGCGAGCAAGTGCCGGCCGGCCTCCGCCCAACCGGGCCGGGTCAGCGGAGCGAGTGCACCGATCCGGACGGGCGGCATGGGGGTCCGCTCGGTGGCGGGTGGCGTAGTCATCAGGTGGCGTCTTCCGTGTGACGGTCGGTGGCGTCGTGCCCGGTCAAGATCATCCAGACGCCCGGCCCGTGCCGTCAACCCACCGGGTCGAGCCCACCCCCTTGACCGTGTTCTGTCAGCCCCCTACCCTCCCGAGCAATGTAAGGAAACTTTCCTAACAGTCTCCCGCACGGCACACCTCCACCCCACAGCGAGGAGTCCCTGATGCCGGACAGCCACCCCCACGACCCCCGTCACCTCCCCGACCCCCACGAGCCACATCACCCCCACGACCGCCGCCGTCCCTCCCGCCGCGCCCTGCTCGGCGCCGCGACCGCCGCGACCGCCGGGTTCGCCGCGGCCGCCCTCCCCGCCTCCCTGCACCTGCCCTCGGCCACCGCGGCGGCCGCCCCCCTCGCCCCGACCTGGGCATTGCGCTGGGCGCCCGCTGCGGCGAGCGTCGGTCTGGGCGCGTTCGAGACGATCGAGGACGACCGTGCGGACTCCCACCCCGGCGGCCGGCCGCACATCCGCCCGGCGGGCGACACCTTCCGGTTCGACATGCACCTGGTCGACCGGGACACCTCCACCGACCGCCAGCGTCAGGAAGTCACCGGCATGCGCACCTCCAGCGGCTCCTTCCTGCGCTGGCTGCCGGGCGAGACCTGGCGTGTGACGTACCAGATGTACATCCCCAGCTCGCTGCGGGCGACCACGACCTTCACGCACATCATGCAGACCAAGCAGCCCGGCACCGGCACCTCGCCCATCACCGTGATGTCGCTGCGCCGGGTGAACGGGGCGCAGACCATCGAGCTGAAGCTGTTCGAACCCGACCTCCTCGTCGGCCGCACCGACCTGGTGCCGCTGCACGACTCCTGGGTCGACGTCGACTTCCGGATGAGGATCGGCGACGGCACGGCCGGCAGCGTGCGCTGGATCCTCCGCAAGGACGGCGTCACGCTCGTCGACGGCACCAGGACGGGCGTCGACACCTTCCTCCTGGACCGGGTGCGCCCCAAGTGGGGCATCTACCGCTCCCTGGGCGACACCTCCGGCTCCCTGCGGGACTGCCATCTGCTGCTGCGGAACCTGCGCGGCTACCAGCTCGTCGACGCCGCCGCGGCGCGCGTGCGGCCCGCCGGGTGAGCGACGCCCGCACCACCGCCTCGCCCCCCCCACGTCCGGTTGACCCCCACCGAGAGGACGCCATGCGCACCCCCCTGCCCACCCTCCTCGCCGGCGCGCTGCTCGCCGGCCTCGGGCTCGGCCTCGTCACTCCACCGGCCGCCGCCTCCACCCCCGGATCCCCGTCCGCCTCCGCCCCGGCCGTCCGTGCCGCCGCCCACCCCCAGTGGCAGCCGAACACCTGGTACGCCGTGGGCGCACGCGTGTCCTACGGCGGCCAGGACTACGAGTGCCTGCAGAGCCACACCTCGCTGACGGGCTGGGAGCCCTCCACCACCCCCGCCCTGTGGAAGCCGCTCGGCGACAGCGGCGGCGGCACGGACACCACGGCCCCCTCCGCCCCGGCCGGCCTTCGCGTCACCGGCACCACGTCCTCCAGCGTGTCCCTGTCCTGGAGCGCGTCCAGCGACAATGTCGGGGTGACCGGCTACGTCCTCTACCGCGACGGCACCCAGGTCGCCACGGCCGGCGGCACCTCGTACACCGTTGGCGGGCTGTCACCGAGCACGGCGTACGCCTTCACCGTCCGCGCCCGGGACGCGGCGGGCAACCTGTCCCCGGCCTCCGGCGCCGTCACCGCGACCACGCGCAGCGCCGGAGACGGGTCGCCGGGCACCACACCCGCCGCGATCAACGGCCGCCTGAAGGTCTGCGGTGTGAAGCTGTGCAACCAGTACGGCAAGCCGATCCAGCTGCGCGGCATGAGCAGCCACGGCCTGCAGTGGTACAGCCAGTGCCTGACCAACGGCTCCCTGGACGCGCTGGCCGGCGACTGGAACGCCGATGTGCTGCGCATCTCCCTCTACGTCCAGGAGGGCGGCTACGAGACCAACCCCCGCATGTTCACCGACCGGGTGCACCAGCTCATCGAGATGGCGACGGCCCGCGGCATGTACGCCCTCGTCGACTGGCATCAGCTGACCCCCGGCGACCCGAACCACAACCTGGAGCGCGCCAAGACGTTCTTCACCGAGATCGCCCAGCGCCACCGCGGCAAGACCAATCTCCTGTACGACATCGCCAACGAGCCCAACGGCGTCAGCTGGTCACGGATCAGGTCCTACGCCGAGCAGCTGATCCCCGTCATCCGCGCCCAGGACCCCGCCACCCCGATCCTCGTCGGCACCCACGGCTGGGGCTCCCTCGGCATCTCCGACGGACGGGACGAGACCGACGTCATCGACAACCCGGTCCGCGCCGCCAACATCATGTACACCTTCCACTTCTACGCCGCCTCGCACGGGCAGGAGTACCTGGACGCCCTCGACCGGGCCTCGGACCGGATCCCGGTCTTCGTCACCGAGTTCGGCACCCAGGAAGCCTCCGGTGACGGCCCGAACGACTTCGCCCGCACCCAGCAGTACCTCGACCTGATGGCCGCCAAGAAGATCAGCTGGGTCAACTGGAACTTCTCCGACGACCACCGCTCCGGCGCCGTGTTCAAGCCGGGCACGTGCGACAACAACGGTCCCTGGGCCGGCACCACCGCCCTCAAGCCGGCCGGCACCTGGATCCGCGACCGCATCCGCACCCCGGACTCCTTCCCCACGAACTGACGGCACGGCAGGGGCGCAGGCCGGCGGTCGGCCTGCGCCCCTGCGGCGCGAGCGGGGGTCACCCGGCGGGGTGGGACATCCAGCGCAGGACCGCGCCGGTCACCGCGTCACCGAGCGAGCTGATCGCCGTGACGGCGTACTGGTCGCCGGGCAGGGGAGCGATGCCGCGGACGGTGAGGGCGGCGTACAGCTCCAGGCGGCGGTGGTCGGCGGCGCTGACGGGGATGTCGAGGCGCTGCTTGGGGTCGGGGGGCGGAAGGAGGTAGTCGTCCTGACGCTCGGGGGCGGCGGGGTGCCCGAGATCCAGGGTGGAGGTGTAGGGGTCGCACATGGGCCAGACGTCCTGGGCCGGGGTGAGCGTGTCGCTGTACGGGTTCACCGCTGGTCTCCCTCGCTCGGGGGTGTCTGTCTGCACGGTGAGTCGTGGGGGCGGGCGGACCCGGTTGCGCGATGGGCCGGGGATCCCCCTGATGCCCGAATAAGTAGGCTTACTCGTACTCCTGCCGACCGGTGGTGCCCGCCTGCCGCCGGCCCGTCCGAGGGTGTCCTCGGGGACCTTCAGCATTCGCCCGTAAAGCTCGCATAGTGCTAGAAATGGGACATGATCGGTCCTGCTCGCCGGTCCCGGACGAGAGCGGAGCCGTTCGGCGAAGGGCGCTCCTTCGACTCGTCCCGCCGTTCGGGGGCGCGGCATTCCCCCGGACGCCATCTGCCGCCGTCCCTGAGCGTGCGCACGCTCGCCGCGCAGGTCTTCCTCCTCCAGATCCTGATCATGGTGGTGCTCGTCGCGGTGGCGGTCGCGGCCCTGGTGGTGCAGGGACGCTACGAGGCCGAGCAGGGCGCCAAGAACCGCTGCCTGGCCGCGGCGGAGGCGTTCGCGCACCCGCCGAGCACGGCCGCCGCCCTCCAGTCACGCGATCCGACGGCACAGCTCCAGCCGGTGGCGGAGGCGGCCAGACGCGGATCCGGCGTCGACTTCATCACCGTCCTGGACACGGACGGCGTACGGATCACCGACCCGCAGCCCGAGCTGATCGGCACCAGGGCGGAGGGCGTGGAGCGGGCCGCCGCGGGAGAGGCGTTCACCGAGACCTTCCACGGCGAGCCCGCCGACGCCGTACGCGCCGTGGTCCCCGTACGGGACGCCGACGGGCGCGTCGTCGGCATGGTCAGCGCCGGCATCCAGTTCGAGACGCTGGGCGACGTGCTGAACGAGCAGCTGCCGGTGATGCTGGCCGCGGCCGCGGGCGCCCTGGCCCTGGCCGTCGCGGGCACGGCCCTGGTCAGCCGGAGGCTGCGCCGCCAGACGCACGGTCTGGGCCCGGCCGAGATGACCCGCATGTTCGAGCACCACGACGCCGTCCTGCACGCCGTGCGCGAGGGCGTGCTGATCGTCGGTGACGGGCGGCTGATGCTCGCCAACGACGAGGCCCGCCGGCTGCTGGACCTCCCCGAGGGCGCCGACCAGCGGCCGGTCACGGAACTGGGCCTCAGCCCCCGCCTGACCCGGCTGCTGAAGTCCGCCGAACCCGTCTCCGACGAGGTCCTCCCGGCCGGGGAGCGGCTCCTGGCCGTCAACACCCGGCTCACCGAGCCCTACGGCGGCGCCCCCGGCCTGGTGGCCACCTTCCGCGACACCACCGAGCTGCGCGCCCTGTCCGGGCAGGCCGAGGTGGCCCAGGGACGGCTCACCCTGCTGTACGAGGCGGGCGTACGCATCGGCACCACGCTGGACATCCGGCGGACGGCGGAGGAGCTCGCCGAGGTCGCGGTCCCCCGGATGGCCGACTTCGTCACCGTCGAACTCCTCGACTCCGTCCTGCGCGGCGAGGAGCCCACCGGCGCCGTACGACGCATGCGGCGCACCGCTCTGAGCGGGCGGCAGGCCGGGCACCCCCTGCAGCCGGTCGGAGACCTGATCCAGTTCGTGGTGGCCGACACACCGATGGTGGCGGCACTGCACCGCGGCAAGGCCGTCCGCGTGGCCGACCTGCACAGCGCCCACGACTGGCGGGCCCATGACCCGGCGGGTGCCCGCCAGGCGCTGGAGTACGGCATCCACTCGCTGATCACCGTCCCCCTGCGCGCCCGCGGCGTGGTCCTCGGCATGGTCAACTTCTGGCGCGGCGAGGGCTCCCCGCCGTTCGAGGAGGAGGATGTCGCGGTCGCCGAGGAACTGGTGGCCCGCGCCGCCGTCGCCATCGACAACGCCCGCCGCTACGCCCGCGAGCACGCCATGGCCGTCACCCTGCAGCGCAGCCTCCTCCCGCGGGACGTCCCCGACCAGGACGCCCTGGAGATCGCCTGGCGCTATGTGCCCGCCCAGGCCGGCGTGGGCGGCGACTGGTTCGACGTCATCCCGCTGCCGGGCTTCCGGGTGGCGCTGGTGGTCGGCGACATCGTGGGGCACGGGCTGCACGCCGCGGTGACCATGGGCCGGCTGCGGACCGCCGTACTGAACTTCTCCTCGCTCGACCTCGCCCCCGACGAACTGCTGGGCCGCCTCGACGAGATGGTGACCCTCCTGGACACCCAGACCTCGAACGCCGACAGCAACGGCGCCCCGGTCACCGGAGCCACCTGCCTGTACGCCGTCTACGACCCGGTCGGCGGGCGCTGCACCCTCGCCCGCGCCGGGCACCTGGCACCGGCCGTCGTCGACCCCGACGGCCGGGTGACCTTCGCCGACCTCCCCCTGTCACCGCCCCTGGGCGTGGGCGGGCACCCCTTCGAGGCCGGTGAGCTGGAGCTGCCCGAGGGCAGCCGGCTGGTGCTGTTCACCGACGGACTGATCGAGGGCCGCGACACCGACATCGACGAGGGGCTGCGCCGGCTCGGCTCGGCGGTCGCCGGCCCGGACCGCACACCGGAGGAGATCTGCCGCGCCGTCATGGAGACGGTGATGCCCGGTCACCCCGGCGACGACGTGGCGCTGCTGGTCGCCCGGACCCGGCTGCTGGACCCGTCCCGCGTCGCGGCCTGGGACGTCCCGGTCGATGTCACCGCCGTCTCCCGGGTCCGTACGGAGGTCAGCCGCCGGCTCGGCGAGTGGGGCCTGGACGAGTTGTCCTTCACCACGGAACTCATCCTCAGCGAGCTCCTCACCAACGCGATCCGCTACGGCGCCCCGCCCGTCCGGGTCCGCCTGCTGCTCGGCCGCACCCTCGTCCTGGAGGTCTCCGACGGCAGCAACACCTCACCCCGGCTGCGCCACGCCTCCACCACCGACGAGGGAGGCCGCGGCCTGTTCCTCGTCTCCCAGTTCGCCGACCGCTGGGGCACCCGCTACGTGGCCCGCGGCAAGGTCATCTGGGCCGAGCAGACCCTGGACCGCACCTCGGAGCCGGACCCGACCGCACTGATCGACGAACTGGCCTGGTGACACCGGCGAGGGGTCAGCCCTTCGCCGCCGGTTTCCGAAACCGACGAGAGATCAGCCCTTCGCCGGTTTCCACTCCGAGGCGAGCAGGCCGAGGATCACCTCGTCCTGGAACCCGCCCAGGACCCAGGAGGAGGAGCGCAGCAGGCCCTCGCGCACGAAGCCGTTGCGCTCGGCGGAGCGCAGCATCCCGTGGTTGTCCGCCAGCGTCTCGATCTGCAGCCGATGCAACCCGCGCACGACGAAGCCGTAGTGGCACAGCACCGCGACCACATCGGTGCCGTAACCCTTGCCGCGGCAGGACGGCAGCAGCCCCAGCCCGATGTGCGCACAGCGGTTGTGGTTGTCGATGCCCCACAGGGTCGCGGTGCCGACCAGCGTGTCACCGGCGAGCTCCACCACGGAGAACTGGACGAGCCCCTGGTTCTTCTCGTCCACCACGAGCCGCGGATCCTGCGAGCCGGGCGTGATCGGCCGCCACGGTCCGCCCTCGGCCCGCGCGGCGTTGACCACGTCGTCGTACAGCTCCGCCCGCAGGACCGGTATGTCGTCCTCGTGCCGGGCCCTCAGCCCGACCTTGTCGCCCTTCAGCATGCAAGCTTCCTATCCGACCGGACCGCAAGGCGGCAAACCCATAAGAATTCCAGCCCACTTGACGGAGAAGCGGTTCGGGCCGGTGGTCCTCCGATGGTCGATTCAGTGCACCGTATGACGTCTGGGCCGCTGCGGTGATCCTGTGCGGCCCCACGGTGTGCGGCGCCCCGACGGCGCCGGTCGGCGCCGGTTGACTGTGGTGGGTACCCCCGCCGTCCCCCCTCGTGACGAGGAGCAGCCCATGCCGCAGATCACCGACGCCTCCCCGACCCCCGTGTTCCCCCGCCTGACCTGGGCCGAGGACCTGCTGACCCCGGCGCTGAGGGAGGCCGTGGCCGCCCTGCCCGAGGCCGAGAGCACGGTCGCCCGGTACCACCGCGGCTGGTGCGAGGCGGACGGCACCCCGGTGGTGTCGGTCGCCGGGAGGGGCAAGGCGGTGCGGCCGGCGCTGGCGCTGCTGTCCGCGCAGGCGGTCGGCGGCAGTGCCCGCAGCGCGCTGCCGGGCGCGGTGGCCGTGGAGCTGGTGCACGACTTCACGCTGCTGCACGACGACGTCATCGACGGTGACGGACTGCGCCGGCACCGCCCGGCCGCCTGGTCGGTCTTCGGCACCCCGGCCGCCGTACTGGCCGGCGACGCGCTGCTGGTCGCGGCGATGCGGGTGGTGTGCGACGCCCCGGGCGGACACGCCGCGGCAGCGGTGCGGGAACTGGTCGCCGCCCTGCTGGAACTGGTGGAGGGACAGAGCCGGGACGTCGCCTTCGAGGACGCGGCGGAGGTGTCGGTGGCCGAGTATCTCGCCATGGCCGAGGGCAAGACCGGCTCCTTGATGGGCTGCGCCTGCGCCCTGGGCGGGCTGCTGGCCGGAGCGGACGGCGAACGGGTCGGCGAGCTCCGGGAGTTCGGCCGCCGGCTCGGCGTCGCCTTCCAGTGCGCCGACGACCTGCTCGGCATCTGGGGCCGAACCGCCCGCAGCGGCAAGCCCGTCGGCGCCGACCTCGCCGCCCGCAAGAAGTCCCTGCCCGTGGCCGCCGCCCTCCAGGGCACCGACTCCGCCGCCGAACGGCTGCGGGAGCTGTACCGCGGTGAGCGGCCGCTGGGCGAGGAGGAGCTGGACCTCGTGCGCGACCTGCTGGAGAAGGCGGGCGGCAGGCAGGCGGCCGAGGAGGAGGCGCGGCGCCAACTGCGGGCCGCGCTGCGGGCCCTGTCGTACGCCGCCCCGACCGCGGACGCCTACCGCCAGTTGCAGGAGATCGCCTGGGCGATGGTGCGCCGCGACTCCTGACCTCCGCAGGCGCCGCAAGACGGTCGTGTTCCGGGCGTGACTTCGGCCCCCGTGGGCCGTTGTCCGTGCGGTGGGCCGTTCTGCGGCGTCTGTCCGGCCGTACGCCGTTTCGCGGTGCCTGTCCGGCCGCACCCTGACCATCCACAACGGGACTCTTCGTGACGAAACACAGTGGAGCTGTGCAGCAGACCGAACGCAGTATGCCCCTGTCGGGTGACCTTCCGGCCGTGTCCGCCTACGGACTTCAGGTGGTCCGCGGCACCCACACGGTCCTGGCCGACGTCACCTTCACCATCCCCCGCGGCTGCATCGTCGGCCTGCTCGGACCGAGCGGCTGCGGCAAGACCACCCTGCTGCGCTCCGTGGTCGGCGTCCAACGGGCCACCGCCGGCCATGTGCAGGTCCTCGGATTCGCGGCCGGCGCACCGCAGTTGCAGACCCGGGTCGGCTATGTCACCCAGGCCCCGTCGGTGTACGCGGACCTGACCGTGCTGGAGAACCTGCGCTACTTCGCCGCGGCCCTGGGCCTGCGCGGCTGGCGCCGGGAGGACGCGGTGGTGCGGGTCGTCAAGGAGGTCGACCTCGCGGGATACGCCGACAAGCTCGTCTCCCGCCTCTCCGGCGGCCAGTACTCCCGCGTCTCGCTGGCCGTGGCCCTGCTCAACCGGCCCGATCTGCTGGTGATGGACGAGCCCACCGTCGGACTCGATCCGATGGTGCGCCGGGAGCTGTGGCTGGTGTTCCAGCGGCTGGCGATGGAGGGCACCACCCTGCTGATCTCCAGCCATGTCATGGACGAGGCCGACCGCTGCGACCGGCTGCTGCTGATGCGCTCCGGCCGGCTGCTGGCCAGCGCCGACCGGCACACCCTGCTGGAGCACACCGGCTGCGCCGATGTGGAGCAGGCGTTCATGCACCTGGTGGAGGCCGCCACGGCCGCCGAGGCACGCGCCCGCCGGCGAGCGGCCGCCCAGAGCCTGCCGCCGGAACTGGGCGGGCTGACGGGACTGCTGGACGAGGCGAGCGTGCCCGCCGCCCCGCAGTCCTTCTTCGCGGCGGACACCCGCTCGTGAACGGCACCCCGCTGGCCGACCGGCTCCCGTTCTCGCCCACCATCACCGCGGCGACCGCGGTCCGGGTGCTCCAGCAGATCTCCCGGGACCGGGGGAGCACGGCTCTGCTGCTGGTCATCCCGTGCATGCTGATGGTGCTGCTCAAGCTGATGTTCCATGACTCGGAGGCGTCCTTCCAGCGCGTCGGGCCGCAGGTCTTCGGCGTCTTCCCGGTCATCGTGATGTATCTGGTGGCGTCCGTGTCGATGCTGCGCGAGCGGACCACCGGCACCGCGGAGCGGCTGCTGACCATGCCGGTGGCGCGGCTCGACATCGTCCTCGGCTACAGCCTCGCCTTCGCCCTGCTGGCCCTGTTGCAGGCCGTGCTGTCCACGCTGCTGTCCGTGGGGCCGCTGGGGCTGGACATCAAGGGACCGGCGTACCTGCTGATGGTCATCGCCATACTGGGCGCACTGCTGGGGCTGGCCCTCGGACTGCTGGTGAGCGCCTTCGCCCGCAACGAGTTCCAGGCCGTGCAGTTCCTTCCCGCCGGTGTCCTGCCCCAGTTCCTCGTGTGCGGGCTGTTCGTGCCCCGCGACCAGATGCAGGGCGCGCTGTCGGCCGCCGCCAAGGTGATGCCCATGACCTACGGGGTCCAGGCCGCCGGCGAGGCGGCCACGCACACCGGCGTCACCGGCCTGTTCGTCCGCGACGCCCTGCTGATCCTGGGCTGCGTGATCCTGGTGCTGGTGGCCAGCGCGGCCACGCTCAAGCGCTGAGGCGCCCGGCCCGCAGCCTCGTACCGACATGGCGACGGCCTCCTCCCGGCACGGGGAGGAGGCCGCGGGGAGGGTGTCCCTCAGTGCCGCATGTCCCACTTGAAGCCGCCCGAGACGGCCCCGGCGCTGGGGAACTCGAACGGGCCGAAGCGCAGCGGCCGGTCATGACCGCTGCCCGGGTAGCCGTCGAAGTCCGGGCCGGGGTAGGCCACTTGCTCGGCCGGCCGCTCGGCGACGGCGGCGGAAGCGACTTCGGCGCCGCCCGCGGCGACGGCCACGGCCGCGAGCGAGACGACGACAAGACGGCGAATTCGCAATGACATGAAAAGCCTCCTGTGCGACAGACACGGAAAGAGAGAGGGGAATTGAGCTTTGAGCCTATCGTTCGGGATCGACGCTCCGGACAAGGAAATGCCGAGTTCCCCCGAAAGGGAAAGAAGGGCCAATAAAAGCATGACCGCAACGTTGGGAAAAGTGTTCTTTGCGGGAGCCGCCGCTCTAGCCGCGCTGTGGCTGCGCGCTCTCGCCGGCGGCCGGGCAGGAATTCACGCCCCCTGACTCACCCGGCGCGCTCGACGCGGCGACGCGGGTGGTCTCCGAGGTCAACCGGCATCGGGCGACGGCCGGATGCCCGGCGCTGCGGCAGCGGGCCGCCCTGAACCGGGCGGCCGAGGCCCACAGTGCCGACATGGCCGCGCACGGCCGGCTCAGCCATGTGGGCACGGACGGCAGCGGCCCCGACGACCGGATGCGGGCCGCGGGCTACGAGCCGGGGCCCACCGGCGAGGTGATCGCCGTGGGCCTGGCCACCGCGTCGGCCGTCGTCGGGGACTGGATGGACAGCCCCCCGCACCGCGCGATCCTGCTCAGCTGCCGCTACACGGACGCCGGCGCCGGCACGGCGGCGGGCCCCGACGGCCCCTGGTGGACCCTGGACCTGGCCGCCCCGCGGTGACTCACGCCAGATCCTGATCCCACCACCACGCGATGCCGGGCGCCCCCGGCACGGGCCCCGGCCGGGTGTCCGTCGGCTCCTCGGCGTACGCCAGGGCCAGGTCCTCCATGCTGTCCGGCCAGTGCCCCTGGCTGAGGTACCGGGGCACCCGCATTCCCCACTCGTTGTTCCCGCGCAGCCCGTACCGCAGCCCCTGCAGATAGACGGCGAGCTCCTGGCCGGCCGTCGGGCGCACCCGGTCGTGGAGACGGAGGAAGCGCAGCAGGATGCGGTCGCGCAGGCGCGCGGCCTCGACGACGGCCTGCTGCAGACCGATGCCCCGCTCGGCCATCAGCACGGTGTAGACGTTCTGGTCGGTGTGGCCCCGGGCCAGCTCCTTGTGCAGCGAGTGCCGGTCGTTGTCGAGGGCGGCCACCATCATCGCCATCTCGGACAGCGCCCGCACGGCCGGCCGGTACAGCTCACGGTCGGGGACCTGGGCCCCGGTGGCGAGTTCCAGCAGCGCGTACGTCGGGTGGCCGCCCGCCGCTTGCAACCGCATGGTCAGGAACTCGTCGAGCCCCGGCATCCGGCCCATCGCCTGGTTCGCGATCTGCCAGGCGACCCCGGACAGCCAGGTGCGGTGGGCGTGCTGGAAGCGGGCGACCTGGGCGGGGGCGGCGAAGGAGCGGAAGCGGCGGACGATGTCCTGCAGGGCGCGGGCGTACCGGTCGCCGGGGTCGGCGGAGTCGGTCTCGCAGGCCCGCTGCACCTGCCCGGCCAGGACGTTGAACTGCGCCGGGCGGGTGCTCAGCGGTCCGCTGTCGCAGCGCGCGTCGTCGAACGCGAAACCCCAGTACACCCACAGGGCCGCAGCCAGGAGCCGGTCGTCGTCGGCGACCGGGGCGAAGCGGGCGTAGAAGTCGGCGCTGTGCGTCGCCACGACCCACGCCAGCTCCCGTTCCGACGCGCACATACCGATGGCGCCGACCCATTCCTCGGCGCGTTTCTCGACCTCCCGGACACGGGGATGGACGGCGGATTCCAGGGGGCAGAACAGCGGTGGCAATTCCACTTCGGACAGTGGCAGTCCCATGGCGGCGTGAACCTTCCGGCGAATTGAGGGAAAGGGGCGGGAAGTGCACTCGATCATGTGGGACTTCGCAGAGCGGTGCGACCAGCCATGCCCAGGTATTTCCCGCGTCCACCGAAGGAAGGGGCATGCGTCGACGCGTTGACCGCACGCCATGCGGCTCACCTTCAGATCACACTTCCGGTGGTCCGGTGACCGGGGAATCACCCCCTCGTTGTGCCGGGCATGCGACTTTCCACCTACCGCCGTGCCGCTGTCCTGCTCACCGTCCTGCTCGCCGTCCAAGGCGGTGCCAGTGCCGTGGCCGACACCAAGGACCCCCGCCCCCGCCCGGCCGCCCCCTCCGACCCCCGAGGCGGCCACTCCGGCTCGATCGACCCGCTGACCCCCTTCGCCCAGGGCGCGGCGAGGTTCGCCCAGATGACCGCGCCCTTCGTCAACGCGGCCAGCGACGTCTTCTTCCCGAGGGGCTGAAGGCACCCCCCGGCCACCCCCGGCCCCTCAGTAGGCTCCGGGCATGCACAGCACGCTGACGGAGCACGCCCGGTGTCTCTACGGAGACGAGTACCGGCCCACGCCGGAGTGCGGGCTGGAGCACGACGAGCACTACTTCATCGAGGAGCTGACGTTCGCCGACGCGGACACCATCCTCGCCATGCTCCGCGAGCTCTGCCCGCACGTGGTCGACGGCCGGCTCCCGGTCCGGATCCGGAACCTCGCCTACCGGCTGGTGCTGCTGCAACGGCCGGACGACCCGGCCCTGTTGCGCGAGGCCGCCCAGAGCCTGTGGACGCACGGTCCGGACTGGGACGCCGTCGCGGCCGACCTGGTGAGCCGGGCGGAGGCCCTGGAGGGCCGTGGCTGACCTGCGCACGCCGCTCGCCCCGTCCCGCACGCCGCCGAGGATTCGGCAGGTGGACGCGGGGCACTCGGTGTGACCGAGCGAGTGGGGTGAGGGTGTATGACGAACGCGGGGTCCGCGACGGCCATGGCGAGACGCGCTTCCCGGCAGGACGCGGTGCGGACGGGCGCACGCGCGGGATTCGTGGCGCGGGGACTGCTGTACCTGCTCGTCGGGGTGCTCGCGGTACGGGTCGCCCTGACGGGTTCCAAGGAGCAGGCCGACCGGGGCGGGGCGCTGACGGAGGTCGCCGCCACGCCGTTCGGTGCCGTCCTGCTGTGGGCCCTCGGGCTGGGGCTGGCCGGCATGGCGCTGTGGCGGCTGTCGGAGGCACTGTTCGGGGCGGCCGGTTCCGACAGCGGCACGGCGAAGCGGCTCGCGGCCGGTGCGCGGTTCCTCTTCTACGGAGTGATCGCGTTCCTGGTGCTGTCCTTCGCGACGGGCGACCGGGGCAGCGGCGCGGGCTCGACCGACCGCCAGAGCCAGGACATCACCGGCCGGTTGCTGGAGCTGCCGGGCGGGCCGTGGTGGGTGGGCGCGGTGGCCGCCGTCGTCCTGGGCACGGGTGCCGTGATCGCCGTACGGGCCGTGATGCGGACGTACCGCAAGCATCTGAGCTGGGGGAGCATGTCCAGGAACCAGCGGCGCCTCATGGATGTCACGGGCATCGCGGGCGGCGTCGGCCGGGGAGTCGTCCTCGCCGCGATCGGCTACTTCGGCCTCAAGGCGGCCGCCGAGTTCGACCCCGCCGAGGCCAAGGGCATGGACGACGCGCTCCGGGCGTTCGCGCAGACCCCTGCGGGGCCGTGGCTGCTCGTCGCGGTGGCGGTGGGCCTCGCGCTGTTCGGGGTGTTCTCCTTCGGGCAGGCCAGGTGGCGCCGGGTGTGATCCGCACCCGGCAGCGGCCCCCGGCCCCTCGGCGCACGCGGCGGCCCGGGCCCCTCAGAGCGGCACGGCGTCGAGGGCCATGAACGCGGCCACGGCCAGCAGCCCCACGGCGAAGGCCCTCCGCAAGGTCTCCCCGGTGACCTTCGACGCCAGCCGCCGGCCGTCCCACGCCCCCAGCACCGCCGCCCCGGCGAAGGGGGCGAGGACCGCCCAGTCCAGCCCGGCCAGGGTGCCGCCGCGCAGGCAGAGCGCGGCGGGCGAGGTGACCGTGATCACCAGCAGGCTGGTGCCGACCGCCTCGCGCATCCGAAGGCCGAGCAACGCCACCAGCGCCGGCACGGCGAGGAAGCCCCCGCCGACACCGAGGACACCGGTGACCGCGCCGAGTCCCGCGCCGGCCCCCGCGGCCCGACCGGGCCGGGCGCGCCGGGCGGCCCGCTGCTGCGGGCCGGGGCGCAGCATCCGTGCCGCCGCTCCCGCGGCGACCAGCGCGAAGGCCGCTTGCAGGACACGCGCCGGCAGCTGGGCGGCGAGCGCGGAGCCCAGCATGGCCGGGCCGACCCCGGCCAGGGCGAACAGCAGCCCCGCGCCCCAGCGCACGTGCCCCGCACGGGCGTGCGCGGTCAGAGCCGTCGCCGAGGTGAGGCTCACGATCACCAGGGCGGCGGTGGTGGCCGCCACGGGTGTGAGGCCGAGCAGGTAGATCAGGGCGGGGACGGCCACCACACCGCCTCCGCCGCCGAGGGCGCCGAGCGTCAGCCCGACCGCCGCGCCGGCCGCGAGGGCGAGGACCAGTGCGCTCACGCGACCGTACCGGGCCGGCCCCGCCCGTCCACCACGGGCAGCCCCGCCCGTGCCCACGCGTGCAGGCCGCCGATCACGTCCACGGCCTCGATCCCGAGGTGGGCCAGCAGCTCCGCGGCCCGTCGGGAACGGTTGCCCGACCGGCAGATCACGACCAGGCCCCGGCCCTGGGCCTCGGGAGGCAGGGGCACGCCTTCGGCGAGCCGGTAGAGGGGGACGTGGACGGCTCCGGGGGCGTGACCGGCCCGCCATTCGTCGGATTCCCGCACATCGAGCAGGACCCAGCTGCCCGCGGCCCCACCGGTGCGTTCGGCGGCTTCCTCCGCGGTGACCCGGCCCGTGCCGGAAGGGGATGTGTGCATGGAGGGGTCCTCGCCCTTCAGCCGGTACGGAGGGGAAGGCCGGCCTGTCCGGCGGCGGTGAAGGAGTCGTCCACGGCGACGACGTCGCGGCCCGCCGCGTCCAGCAGCGAGGCGGCGATGGCGGCCCGCAGACCGCCGGCGCAGTGCACCCACACCTGGCCCGGCGGCACGTCGCCGAGGCGCCGGTGCAGCGCGTGCAGGGGGATGTGGACCGAGCCCTCGATGTATCCGGCGGCCCGCTCGGAGGCACGGCGGACGTCCAGCACGACCACGTCCGCGCGGCGCCGGGCCAGGTCCGCGAAGGCGGCGCGCGGGAAACGGGCCGGTTCCGTGCCCTCGGGGGTCCAGGAGGCGGGGCCGCCGGTGGCCGCGGCGGCCGGACGGTCGATGCCGACGCGCACCAACTCGCGCTGGGCCCGGGCCAGTTGTTCCGCCGATTCGGCGAGCAGGGTGACCGGCTTGCCCCAGGGGATCAACCAGGCCAGATAGGTGGCCAGTCGACCGTCGGCCTCGAAGTTGTAGGTGCCCCTGACATGCCCTTCGGCGAACGCGATCCGGTGGCGCACGTCGACCACCCACTCCCCGGCCGCCAGCCGTGCCGCGATCTCCCCGGCGTCGGCGACGGCCGGCGGGGTGAGGTCGACGGGGGCGGGGCCGGCGGAGTTGGCGGGGCTCATATGGGCGTAGTACGCGGGAAAGTCGTCCAGCCCCCGGAGCAGGCGGGCGACGAAGGTGTCGACGTCCTGGGTGAGGGCCGCGTTGGACGCCTTCTCCTTCCCGATGGTGGTGTCCTCGCCGGTGGCCGGACCGGCGGAGCAGAAGCTGCCGAACCCGTGCGTGGGCAGTACGGCGGCGGTGTCGGGGAGTTGCGCGGCGAGGCGGTGCGCGGAGGCGTGCTGGGCGCGGGCCAGGTCCTCGGTCAGGCGGGGCTCGACCAGGTCGGGGCGGCCCACCGTGCCGATCAGCAGCGAACCTCCCGTGAACACCGCGACCGCGGTGCCCTGTTCTTCGAGCGCGTAGGCGGTGTGGTGCGGGGTGTGGCCCGGTGTCGCCAGCGCCAGCAGGGTCAGGTCCGTGTCGATGTGCGTGCGGTCGCCGTCGTGGACCGGTGTGCGCTCGAAGGACACGGTGGCACCGGCGGGGACGCCGTAGGCCGCACCGGTGAGACGGGCCAGTTCCAGGCCGCCGGTGAGGTAGTCGTTGTGGATGTGCGTCTCGACGACGTGCGAGATCCGCACCCCCCTGCGTGCGGCGGCCGTCAGCACGCGGTCGACGTCGCGCGGCGGGTCGACGGCCACGGCCGTGCGCTCGCCTCCCGCCAGATAGCCGCGGTTGCCGAGCCCCGCGACCTCGATCGTGTCGATGAAGAACATGGGCAGCACTCCTTCCGGCGCCCCTCGAGCCCGAGAGCGCGGGGCGTGAGCGTGGTCGGCCGGCTCGTGCGGACGGGGCCGCTCACCGCGCCGGGTCGAGCCGTCGTACCCGGCGGGCCGGGCGGGTGAAGGGGACCGCCGCCGGGTCGAGGCGGTACCCGGCGCGGGCGTCGAACCGGGCGACGACGCTGAACCGGTCGCCGCGGATGAGGGTCCTGCGCCACTCGACGGTCCGGCCCCGCGCATGGCCGAGCCGCTCGATGGAGAAGGCCGCCACGCCCTCGGGCAGGCCGAGCAGCCGCTGTTCGGCGGCCGTGGGAACGACGGCCTTGATGTGCTCCTCCCCGCCGGCCAGCCGGAGGCCGCAGCGCTCGGCGAGCTCGTCGTAGAGCGCGGTGTGACCGAAGTCGGCGTCCAGCAGCGGCCGGGCGTCCGCGGCCGGCAGCCACACCTTGTCGTGGGCGAGCGGTTCGCCGTCGGCCAGGCGGATGCGCTCCAGGTACAGCAGCGGTGTGGACTCCTCCAGGCCCAGCCGGACCGCCACATGGGCGTCGGCGCGGATGTCGAGCGTACGGACGATGCTGCGCTGTTCGAGGCCGGCCTCCTCCACGGAGGCGAACAGGCTGTACAGCGCGCCGACGGGCTGCTCTATCAGCGCCTCGCCCACCGGTCGCGGCCGGCGGCCCCGCGCCGCGGTGACCAGACCCGCCTCCCGCAGCTCGCGCAGCGCCGCGCGCACGGTGTGCCGGCTCACCCCGTACCGCGCGGCCAGCTCGTTCTCACCGGGGAAGAAGTCGACGAACTCGCCCCGCTCCAGCCGGGCCCGCAGGTCGTCCCGCACATGACGCCACAGCGGGGTGCCGCCGCGGCCCCCGCCGGCCGGGGGAGAGGGGTCCTCACGCATGATGCCCGTCCTTGTGTACGTACATTTCGAAAGCTAATGTACGTACATTAGCTGGCGGGAGGCAAGACCGGGCGGACGGAGAACTCCATGACCACGCATGCTCACCACAAGGTGCTCATCGTCGGCGGGGGAGCGGCCGGCGTGACCGTCGCGGCGCGTCTGCTGCGCCTGGGCTTACGCGACATCGGGCTCGTCGAACCCTCGACCACGCACTACTACCAACCGCTGTGGACGCTGGTCGGCGGCGGACGCGCACGGGCAAGGGCGAGTGCCCGCCCCCAGCGGTCCGTCATGCCCAAGGGCGTGTCCTGGTTGCGCGGCAGGGCGGAGACCGTGGACCCCGAGCAGCGCACGGTCGGCCTGGCCGACGGACGGACCGTCGGCTACGACAGGCTCGTCGTCTGCCCCGGCATCCAGCTCGACTGGGACACCGTGCCCGGCATGGCGCAGGCGGTCGTGGCACCGCACACGTCGAGCAACTACTCCTACGAACTCGCGCCCAAGACCTGGGAGTTGATCCGCTCGCTGCGCTCGGGGACCGCCGTGTTCACCATGCCCTCCGGCCCGATCAAATGCGGCGGGGCACCCCAGAAGATCGCCTACCTCGCCGCCGACCACTGGCGCGAGCAGGGGGTGCTGAAGAACATCCGTGTGGTGCTCGTGCTGCCCACACCCGGCCTGTTCGGCGTCCCCGTCTTCGCCGCGGAACTCCAGCGGGTCGCGGCCCGCTACGGCATCGAGGTGCGCACGAACAGCGAACTGACCGAGGTCGACCCGGACGGCCGTGACGCCGTCGTCGTCGACCACAGCTCCGGGGCCGAGGAGTCCCTGCGGTTCGACATGATGCACGTCGTCCCGCCCCAGTCGGCACCGGACTGGCTCAAGGCCACACCGCTCGCCGACCCCGCGGACCCGGCCGGCTATGTGGAGATCGACAGGCACACGCTGCGCCATGTGCGCTACCCCGAGGTCTTCGCCCTCGGCGACGCCGGATCGTCCCCCAACTCCAAGACGGGCGCCGCGATCCGCAAGCAGGCACCCGTCGTCGCCCGGAACATCGCCGCCGGACTCGTGCACGGCGGCCCGCCGCCCGCCTCGTACGACGGGTACTCCTCCTGCCCGATCACCACCTCACGGCACCGGATGCTGCTCGCCGAGTTCGACTACGCGCTGCGGCACCGCCCCACCTTCCCCCTCATCGACACCACGCGCGAACGCCGCGACATGTGGTACCTCAAGCGCTACGGACTGCCGTTGCTGTACTGGCATCTGATGCTGCGCGGCCGGGCCTGACCCGGTGGGCCCTCAGCGGGTGGGGCGGCGGCCGGTGCGGCGCAGCAGGACGCCCGCCAGGGCGAGCGCGGCCAGGAACACGGCGATCCCGATGAGCAGCAGATAGAACAGCCCGTCGGCCACGGCACCGATGAGGCCGAGCACGACGGCCGCGAGGATCAGGAAGAGCACCCAGGCCATGTCCGCCCTCCGCCGTCAGCGACGCGCGAGCCGGCGCTCGCCGCCCGCGCCGGGCGCGTACTCGAGCGCGTAGTGGGCGAAGACGGGCGGCTCCTCCTCGGCCGCCAGCACCCCGTCGGTGCCGATGGAAGGAGCGTCCTTGACGAGTGCCTTGGGGTGGGCGACCTTCACATAGCCGGGGCCCACGGTGGCGTCGGCGAGGGGCACGAAGACCAGGCGATGCCGGGTCGGCAGGCCCACGGTGACGGTCGCGAACGAGGGCTCGTCGGTCGCGGTGTCGACGTAGACCGATTCGAGCGTGCCGATCTTCTTGCCCTGCTCGTCGACCACGTCGTGGTCGCGCCACTCCCGGATGTCTGCGATCTGGATCATCCGCCGGCCTCCGTGTTCCCGCTCCGGTTCCCGCCGCCCGCCGAGATGCCGGGCCGCGGCCGCTGCCGTCCACGTACGGGTCACCAGGACGCGGTGGCTCATGCATACGAGCGCCGGGCCGCGGAACGGGCACATGCCGGTCGCGGATTCCTCACGCCCTCCCCGCGCGTAGACCGTCCCACGCGGGGAACCAGCAGCAGGGAAGAGACCCGAAGTCACACGGTGCGCAGTGGAACGGCCGGGAAGGTGCGATGTCGACCGAACCGCGGTGGAGCGAGAAGCCGTCGTACGACAGGACGTGGGAGTGCATCGCCGCGTTCGACGGGCGGCTGGAGAACGTCACGGACGCCCGGCTGACGGCGGAGGCATTCCTCGCCCGCCTCGGCCGGTCGGACCCCCCGTCGGCCATGGAGCACTGGGACGACATCCTGCTGGTGGTCACGGAACTGGCGGCCAACGCGATCCAGTACGCGCCCGGTCCCTTCGTGCTGACCATGCGCAGGACGTTCGACGGCGTCCATGTGACGGTGGCCGACACCAGCACCACTCTTCCCGCCCCCCGCTCCTTCAGCCCCGGCAAGGGCAGCGGGGGGATCGGCTGGTATCTGATCCAGACCCTGAGCGACCAGGTGAGCGTGGTCGGGCGGGAGAACGGCAAGGACGTGCACGTCTTCCTGCCCTGGTGACGGTCCGGTTGTCTCCGCCCCGGCGACGGCCCAGGGCTGCCGACGGCCGGGCGGGGGCCTGAGCGCCGCCCCGCCCGGCCCCGCACGCCTGCGCGGATCAGGTCAGCGGGACCAGGACGTTGATCTCCTTGCCGCCCTCCCGGTGCGCCCGGACCTGGATCTCGCGGGCCAGGCGGATGATCAGCGGCCATCCGTAGCCGCCGTTCTCCCGCGGCCGCGGGAAGCCGCCGTGACCGAGGGCCGCCGAGGGCACGACGCCGCTGTGGTCGTGCACGCCCAGCCGGACCCCGTCGGGCACCAGCGTCACCTCGAAGCGGGCGAGTCCGCCGCCGTGCCGGATGGCGTTGGTGACGAGTTCCGAGACGACCAGCATCAGGTCGATCACGGCCTCCTCGGCCGGGGGTCCGGAAGGTCCGCGCCAGCGTTCCTCCACCAGGGACCGTACGTAGCGCCGGGCCGCGGCCGCGCTCGTGATCGCGACCGGCCGGGCCGGGGCCGCCGACCGCTGGTCGGGCCCGGCCGGACGGTGCTCGGCGGCCGTCATCGTGTTCCGGAGACCGTCGGCGGGACGTGCGGCGGTGCCGGAACACCGCCGGGACCCAGGGGCGAATGCGTGTTTTCCGTGGCCAAGAGCCTGTACACCTCCGTCGCGCACCACTCGGGGATCGTAGCGGGTGTCGTCTACCCGCTCGGGTCCGTGTCATGGCCCCTTCCGGGCCGTCATGTCATGGCCCCTTCCGGGCCGTCAGGCGCGTCGGCCGTCGGAGCCGGGGCCGTCGCCGTGCTCCTGCTCCATGACCTCCGCCCGCACCCGCGCGCAGGAGCGGCTGATCAGCCGGGAGACATGCATCTGGGAGATGCCCAGCCGGTCGGCGATGCGGCTCTGTGTCATGTCCTCGAAGAAGCGCATGTAGAGGATGGCACGCTCCCGTTCGGGCAGGCGCCGCAGCCCCTCCTTGGCGGCCTCGCGGTCCACGACCACGTCGTACGCCTTCTCGGCCACCCCGAGGGTGTCGGCGAGGCTGTAGCCGTCGTCGTCCCCGGACACCTCGGCGTCGAGGGAGAGGGTGCTGTAGCTGTCCAACGCCTCCAGCCCGGCGCGGACCTCATCCTCGGTGAGCCCCGTGCGGTCGGCGAGCTCGGCGACCGACGGCTCGGCGCCGCCGGACGACTGCATCAGCTCGTGCCGGGCCAGGCGCACCTTGTTGCGCAGGTCCTGCACCCGGCGGGGGACGCGCAGGGCCCACATACGGTCGCGGAAGTGGCGCTTGATCTCGCCGGTGATGGTCGGCACGGCGTAGCTCTCGAAGGCGCCGCGGCCGGGTTCGTACCGGTCGATGGCCTTGACCAGACCGAGCGCCGCGACCTGGCGCAGGTCCTCCAGCGACTCGCCGCGGTTGCGGAAGCGGCCGGCGATGCGGTGGGCCATGGGGAGCCATGCCTCGGTGAGTTCCTCGCGCACCGCGTCGCGCTCGGGCCCGTCGGGCAGTTCCGCGAGCCGCGCGAAGTCCGCGCCCGTGTCGGGCGCGTCGTCGTGGGGGTGCCTGCGGGGAGGAGCGGTGTGGGGGGAGGGAGCGGAATTGTTCGCGGACGTCTCGACCAGCATGCGAAAGATCTCCTGAACGCCGATGCCAAGGAGTTGCCGTGGGAAACGCGGCGGGGCCCTCGACGGCCCTGAACGGGCACGGTGCCCTCGCCGGCGTGCCTCTGCTCCGAAGCACGTAATCCCGCCTGCCCTGCCGTTCGCCCCGCAAACAGGGCCATGCGGCGGACATGTGGAATCGAGCCGATCCCTGGCCGACGCAGGGTTTTCCGAAAAAAGGGAGGAGTGAAGCGCGGGAAGCCGGGCAGTCGGGTGGATGACAACTGTTCCGGAACTTGGGGAGGGCGCATGGCAGCCGTGACGGCGGCGCGGGCGACGGCCACGGCGGGGGAGACGGTGACCACCGGCGAGGCGGAGCTGCCGTACATCGAGGATCCGTCCGGGGTGACACCGAAGGACGCGCGCGAGCTGTCGCGGCGGTTCTTCGAGCGGCTGGCCGTGCTGGAGGAAGGCACCCGCGAACACCAGTACGTGCGCAACACGCTCATCGAGCTGAACCTGTCGCTGGTGCGCTACGCCGCCTCGCGCTTCCGTGCCCGCGGGGACTCGCAGGAAGACGTGGTCCAGGTCGGCACCATCGGGCTGATCAAGGCCATCGACCGCTTCGAGCTGTCGCGCGAGGTGGAGTTCGCCACCTTCGCCGTGCCCTACATCGTGGGGGAGATCAAGCGCTTCTTCCGCGACACCACCTGGGCCGTCCATGTGCCGCGCCGGCTGCAGGAGGCGCGGGTGGAGCTGGCCAAGGCGACGGACGAACTGCGCTCACGGCTCGGCCGCACGCCGACCACCCGCGAACTGGCCGAGCTGATGTCCCTGTCGGAGGACGAGGTCGTCGAGGCCCGCAAGGCGGCCAACGGCTACCAGTCCGCCTCCCTGGACGCGGCGCTGACGACCGAGGCGGACGGCGCCGAGATGCCGCTGGCCGACCGCCTCGGCGAGGAGGACCCGTCGCTGGAGCTCGTGGAGGACCTCAGGTCCCTCGCCCCGCTCATCGCCGAACTCGACGAACGGGACCGGCGGATCATCCACATGCGCTTCGTGGAGGAACTCACCCAGGTGCAGATCGCCGCCCGGCTCGACGTCTCCCAGATGCATGTCTCACGGCTGATCAGCCGCATCATCAAGCGGCTGCGCACCGGGCTGCTGGAGCCCGGCGTGGCCTGACCGACGCGAAGAACCGGTCAGTTCACGGGGCGCCGATGCGCCCCGACGCATCGAATCCGTCCGTCGGGGCACTCGTCCCGATCGCCGCCGCCTGTGGGAGGTCTCGTGTCCGACGCCCAGAACTCTCTGTCCGTCACCGTGGAAGTGCCCCGTGAGGACGCCGTGCTCCTCACGGTCGGGGGAGACCTGGACGCGGTCACCGCCGCCGAGCTGCAGCAGCACCTCGCCGCGCAGCTCCGGCAGGGTCGACGCCATGTCCTGCTCGACATCGCCGGTGTGCCCTTCATGGACTCCTCCGGCATGAACATCATCCTGCGCGTCTACCAGGAGGTCCGCGACGCCTCCGGCGGTGTGTACGTCATCTCACCGACGCCCGCGGTCCGGCGCATCCTGGACCTGACCGGGGTCAGCCTCACCGTCCCGATACTCGACAGCGTCGACGAGGCGCTCTCGGCGGCGGCGCGTTGACCGGGCCCCCACGGCTCGGGGCACGGGGACCGGCGGCCCGGGGGGCACGGCCGGTCCTGCGGCATGAGACCTTGTACCCGACCGAGGGGTTTCACCGGCGCGAGGGCGGCAACGGATCTACGCGTCCCCACAGCGGGGTGTTGCCGTCCCGGAACCGGTTCGGAGCATGCTCCGAGAGGTCACCGAGCCGGTCTGACAGATAGAGGAGAGAGGTACGTGCCGCAGGAGCAGACGCCAGCGCATCCGACGCCGCCGACAGAGGAGGTCGCCGAATTCCTGCGGCGACGGCGGGAGCAGATCGCCCAACGCTGGGCCGATGCGGCGCTGTTCCGCACGGTCTTCACGGTGTCCCGGGACGAGGCGGTGGAGGCGGGCCGGGCCGTCGTGGAGGCCCTGGCCGCGGTGGCCGCGGACGGACGCGTGGAGGACCCGGACGCGGGCGGCTTCGCCGTCGTACGCGACCAGTTGGGCCGTACCGCCGACGCCCGGACCCGGGCCGGTGCCGGCGCGGCCCAGATCGCCGTCGAGGTGGACGCGTTGCGGCCGCCGGTGGCCGAACTCCTCGCCGCCGACCTGGCGAAGGCGCCGGCCGAGCATGTGCTTGAGTGCACGACGGCGCTCACGGTCCTGATGGGCACGCTCCGGCTGGTCGTCCAGGACACCGGGACGAGCGCGGGGGAGGAACTCATCAACCGGCAGCGGATGCAGCTCATGGAGGTCGCCACGCCGGTCATCAGGCTGTGGGACGGCATCGTCGCCGTGCCGCTGATCGGCACGCTCGACAGCGCCCGCAGCCAGGTGGTGATGGAGACCCTGCTGAACGCCGTCGTCGAGCAGCAGGCACGCTTCGCCATCCTCGACATCACCGGGGTGCCGACCGTCGACTCCCTGGTGGCGCAGCACCTGATGAAGACCGTGGCCGCCGCGCGCCTGATGGGAGCGGAATGCATCGTCTCCGGAATCCGCCCGGCCATCGCGCAGACCATCGTCCACCTCGGCATCGACCTGAGCTCCGTGCTCACCCGGGCCAGCCTCGCCGACGCGCTGGCCTACGCGCTGCGCCAGCAGGGTGCCGACATCGTGCCGCACGTGGCGGACCCGCGGTGAGCGGCCTGTTCGCCTCGCACCAGGAAGGGCGCGTCCCCGTGCTCAGGCTCGGCGGCGTCCTGCTGGTGACGCTCCAGGGCGATCTGCACGACGGTACGGCGGAGCAACTCCAGCAGGACATCGGCGAGACGGTCGCGAACAGCGGCGTCGCCGGGGTCGTCATCGACCTGTCCGGCGTGGAGATCATCGACTCGTTCATGGGCCGCGTGCTCAGCGACATCGCCGCGCAGACCCGGCTGCTGGCCGCCGAGACGGTGGTGGCCGGCATGCGGCCCGCGGTGGCCATCACCCTGGTGGAACTGGGCCTGACCCTGCCGGGGCTGCGCACCGCGCTCAGCACCGAGGAGGCGATGCGGATGCTCGGCAACGAGGGCGCGAGCCTCGTGGGCGACGCTCATGAGCGCCGGGAGCGTCCGTGACCCACACCGCCGGGGAGGTCTCCGCCTGCCTGCCGATCCACTCGGACCTGGATCTGGTCTGGGTGCGCCAGCAGGTGCGGCAACTGGCGATCAGCGTCGGATTCGGCCTCGTCGACCAGACGAAACTGGTCACCGCGGCCAGTGAGCTGGCCCGCAACGCCCTCGTCCACGGCGGCGGCGGCCAGGTGGAGTGCGCCCGGGTCAGCCGGGGAGGTGTGCAGGGGCTGCGGCTGACGTTCAGCGACGACGGCCCCGGCATCGCCGATGTGGAGCAGGCCCTCGGTGACGGCTACACCTCCGGGGGCGGGCTCGGCATGGGTCTCGGCGGGGCACGGCGCCTCGTCCACGACTTCGAGATCGACAGCCGCCCCGGCGCCGGTACGACGGTGACGGTGACCTCGTGGGTCACCCGCCCGCCCCGTCCTCGCGAGGGCCGCTGATGCCGCGCGTGTGGGAGGTGCCGGTGCACGACTCGACCCGCGTCCGTGATGTGCGGGTCGCCGCCGAGGCCGCCGCGGTCCGGGCCGGCCTCGACGAGAGCCGGACCGCCGGGGCGGCACTGGTGGCCACCGAACTCGCCACCAACCTGCTCAAGCACGCCGGCGGCGGCCGCGTCCTGCTGGAGACCACGGGCCCGCCCGTGCCCGTGCACAGCGGCGAACGGGCCGTCACCACCGTGCAGATCATGGCCGTCGACCACGGCCCCGGCATAGCCGACGTGGCCGCCGCCCTGCGCGACGGCCAGTCCACCACCGGCTCCCTCGGCGCGGGACTGGGCACCTGCCGGCGTACCGCCGACGACTTCGCCCTGCACAGCACTCCCGGCAGGGGGACGATCGCGGTGGCGAGGATCGCCCCCCGGACCAGGGCGGGTGCGCCGCCGGACGCCGGCCCGGCGCGGGCCGGAGGCGTCAACTTCCCCTTCGCCGGAGCCGAGTTCTCCGGCGACGCCTGGGCCTGGGTGCGCTCGGGCGACCGGCTGACGCTGATGCTGGCCGACGGCCTCGGCCACGGCGAGCACGCCGCACGGGCCTCCTCCGCGGCGGTGGCCGAGGTGCACCGCTGCGCCCATCTGCCCGCCGACCGGCTGCTGCGCGCGCTGCACGGAGCACTGCGCGGCACCCGCGGCGCGGCCGTGGCCGTGGCCCAGCTCGACACCGCCAGCGGACGGCTGTCCTTCACCGGCGTCGGCAACATAGGGGCCAGGCTGCGCCGCGGCGACCGCTGGCGTCCCCTGCTCTCGCACCCCGGCATCGTCGGCGCCCACCTTCCCGTCCACCTCCCCTGGCACACCGAGGAGTGGACCGACGAATGCCTGCTCGTCCTGCACTCCGACGGCCTGCCCAGCCGCTGGAGCGACGGACCCTTCGACCACGACCGCACCCGTGACCCCGCTGTCGTCGCCGCCACGATCGTGCGCGACGCCAGCAGCCCCGCCCTACCGGTGCGCGACGACACGGCCGTCGTCGTGCTGAGCCCCTCACCGCCGGACCGACTCTGATGAACCCGACCTGGTATGTCCGCACCGTCACCGACGCCGCCCGGGCCCGTATCGGGACCGCACGGCTGGCGGCGGCCTGCGGAGTGAGCCCCCTTGAGCGCACCCGCCTGGTGGTCGCGCTCACCGCCCAGCTCAGACAGAGCCTGACCAAGGGCGGCACCTGGATCGTGACCGCGCGCACGGACGAGCCGTCCGACGACGGCCGCCTCACCGTCGAGCTGCGACCCGCCGACGGGCGCACCGTCTGGCAGGCGTACGCCGTGCGCTCGGCGGAGTCCGACACCGAGCCCGCCGAACACGTGCCCGAGGACGTCGGCACCCTCGCCGAGGCGCTGTTCTCCGCCGACGAGGACGCCGGACTGCTGCTGGACAAGCTCGACGAACAGCAGGCACTGGTCGCCTTCCACCGCGAGGAGCTGCACCAGACCAACCAGGGCGTCCTCGTCCTGCACGCCGAGCTGGACGCCGCCGGGCAACGGCAGCGCGAGCTGTTCGCGGCCGAGCAGAGCGCCCGCAGGGAGGCGGAGAGCGCGCGGGGAAGACTGACCTTCCTCGCCGACGCCAGCGCCGCCCTGACCGCCTCGCTCGACCCGGACGCCATCGTCGGGCTGCTGCCGGACCTGCTGGTGCCGCGCTACGCCCGCACCGTGGACGTCTGGCTGTTCGACAACCCCGACGACGAGCGCCCCACCCACCCGCGCCCGGCCGCCGCCGTCGTCGCCGCCCGGCGCGGCCGGCCGCAGTACGCCGCGGACCACCCGGGCGGGCTCCCCGGCGTCGACGACCGCCCGCCGTCGGCCCTCGCCCCCGACCGGCCCCTGCTCTGCATCCCCGTGCTAGCCCACCGGACACCGCTCGGCGTCCTCACCCTCACCCCGCCCGGCGAACGCTGGGACCCCGACGACGCCGTCATGCTCATCGAGCTGACCAGACGGGCGGGCATCGCCCTGGAGAACGCCCGCCGCTACGAGCACAACCGCGACATCGCCGAGACCCTGCAGCGGGCCCTGCTCACCGAGTTGCCCACCATCCCCGGCATGAACCTCGCCGCCCGCTACCTGCCCGCGACCCGCGGCATGAACATCGGCGGCGACTGGTACGACGCCTTCCGCCAGCCCGACGGCAGCCTCATCGCCGTGGTCGGCGACGTCACCGGCCACGGACTGCACGCGGCGGTGATGATGAGCCAACTGCGCACCGCCCTGCGCGCCTACGCCGTCGACGGCGCGAGCCCCGGCGCGCTGCTGACCCAGCTGCACCAGTTCCTCCACCATCTGCGGCTCGACCTCTACGCCACAGCGGTCATCGCCCGTTTCCGCCCGCACGAGCCCGAGCTCACCTGGGCCGCCGCCGGACATCCCCCGCCCGTACTGCGCACCCCCGACGGCGAGGTGCACACCCTGGACGCCAGGCCCGGCGCGATGCTCGGCATCCCCCTCGACCAGCGGATCCCCGACCACACCGTGCCCCTGCCGCCCGGCTCCACGCTCGCCCTCTACACCGACGGACTCGTGGAACGCCGCGCCCAGGGCATAGACCCCGGCATCCACCGCCTGGCCCACGCCCTGTCCACGGTCCGCCCGGCGGACCTCGCCGACGACCTCGACGCCTCGGCCGACCGGCTGCTGCATCCGCTGCTCGACGACTCCGAGCACGACGACGACGTATGCCTGTTGCTGTGCCATGTGCGCGACGGGGAGTGAGAGGGGCGCGAGCGGGCCCGAGCGGCGGGCGGCCGTTCCTCAAGGGCTGCCGTGCGCCGCTGCGCCGGGCCGGCGGTCCGTCACGGGGCGCAGGGGCGGACCGCGACGAACTCGGTGTAGTGGTCGCGGTAGGTCTGCGTGAACGTGGACGGCGGGCACAGCCGGGCGCGGCGGTTCATCTCGCGCGCGTCACCGGGGAGGATGAAGCCCGCCTCGCCGTAGGCGCGCAGCTTGCGGGCGAAGGCCGCCGCATAGGCGTCGTGGCTGCGGAATCCCAGCTGCCGCAGGGTGCGCACGCGGTCGTAGCGGCCGACGAAGCCGGTGATGAAGCGGGCCTCGCCGAGTTCGACGAAGGGCAGCCGGGGCACGCGCCGTCCGGTGCGGTCCTCGGTGACGGCGTTGCCGTTGGCGTCGCGGACGACGCTGTTGTCGCTCGCCCTGCGCAGCTGGGTGCTCGGCGGCGGCGGTGACCCCTTGTGCACCCACCGGTGGGCCTGCTGGAAGTGGGCCCGCAGCTGGGGCACGAAGCTCGCAGGGGTCGAACGCCGCACCGGGAACGGCACGTTCAGCGGCGCGTCCAGCGGATCGGGGATGTGCGGGCTGCCGGCGACGACGTAGAACCGGTAGCGGTGGGGGCTGACGCCCCGGTCGGTCAGCCCCGTCGGGTCGTCGGCCTCAGAGTTCACGATGAGCACCTTGCCCCTGTACCGGCCTGCGGCGAGGTCGGCCTGCGGGTCGAAGCCCTCCGTAGTGATCGGCAGCGTCAGGTCGAACGCGCCCGTGGCGTCCCCGGACCGGACGAGACGCAGCAGCGGGTACGAGCTGTCGGAGAAGCCGGTGCCGTAACGGCGGTGCACCTTGCCGACCATCGGACGCGCGCCGGAGGAGCGCGAGGACAGCGCTCGGGCGAAGTCGGAGATGATCTCGTCGTCGACGCGGGCCCCGTCCTCCGCCACGCCGCCCCGGATGTAGGTGCCGCGGACCGTGGGGTCGAGGATGCGGTTGCCCAGGGTGCTCCAGCCGATGCCGGCGTGCACGAAGCCCTGCCGGAACAGGAAGTCCCTGCGCAGATAGACGTCGAGGGCGCCGAGCCCCACCACGAAGTGGGACGGCTCCACGACGGCGGTCCCGTTGCCGCGGCGCGGATCGGCCGGCGCGCTGATCCGGTAGGGGACGCGGAACCGTCCCGTCGAGGTGCGGCCCTCGAACACACCGTCGTACTGCACATAGCGGATGCCGCCGTACGAACCGAGGGGCGTGACCACCGGTTCGCTCAGCCGGTCCCCGCCGCCGCCGTGAGGGCCGCTCACAGCGGGACGGGGATCATGACCTGGACGGTGGTCCTCGGTGACGGCCTGGGCGGGGGAGGCCGGCAGGGCGGCCGCCAGCGCCGCCGTCACCAGCACACCCACCCGGACACAGCGCGCTCTTCGCCGGCGCGCGAGACTCAGCCAGAACATCAGGTGCCTCTCCTTCCGCGCCACGGGCACTCGCACGGCCCCGGCGCTGAGCCCAGCGGACCACCCGCCGTCCGCGGCGGCCTTCCGGCAAGACCGAAGGAGCGAGGCACCTCACTCGCGCAGCCGATCGGGGCGGACAGGGCCGCGCTCCCGCCGCCGCGCCCGGCATACGAGCTCGGCGGGCGGCGCGTCGCCGGTGGACCGGCGAGGTCCGGGCCGCGGTGCTGCGGCGGTGGTGAACGGCGTACCGGACACCCCCGCGCGGGTGGCATGGCGGCCGTCCGCACCGCACCAGGCTGCCGGTCGCCGGCTCGCGGGGCATGGTGGGGATGTCACGCGGCTGCCGGAGCAGGAGGGTGTCATGCCGGGAACTCCCGAGGCGCGTCTGTCACGGAACCGGGCGCGGCTGGGTTACCGACTGCGCTACGCGCTGCGCCATCCGGACCGGGTGGTGCCGTACATGCGGCGCGCGGGCCGGGACGCCTGGCTACGGCTGAAGCACCGGGGCAGCCATGTGGCCTACTACAGGGCGGTGATGGCCAGGGACACCGCCCGCAGCCCGCAGGCGGCGGTCGGCGGGAACCCCTCGCAGGAGCGGTGGCTGGAGATCGGCCGGATGCAGTTCGACTACCTCCTCGGGCACGGCCTGCGGCCGCAGGACCGGATGCTGGAGATCGGCTGCGGCAATCTGCGCGCCGGCTGGCGCTTCATCGGCCATCTGGAACCAGGCCACTACTACGGCATCGACATCTCGCCCGACATCCTGATCGAGGCGAAGAGGACCCTGGTGCGCTACGGGCTCCAGCACAAGGTGCCTTACCTGACCGTGGTGGACGATCTGCGGCTGGACTTCCTCCCGGACGCCTGGTTCACGGTCGTCCACGCGCACAGCGTCTTCTCGCACTCGCCGCTGGAGGTCATCGACGAGTGCCTGGCCCATGTGGGCCGGGTCCTCGCGCCGGGCGGCTTCTTCGACTTCACCTTCGACCGCACGGAGAGCGCCGGGCACCAGGTGCTGCGCGAGGACTTCTACTACCGCACCCAGACCCTCGTCCAACTGGCCCGCAGACACGGCCTTCAGGCACGCTTCATGGACGACTGGGAGCGCCTGCCGCACGGCCAGTCCAAGCTCCGCGTCACGCACGGCACACCGACCCCGCACCAGGACCCGGAACCGGACCGGCCGCACTGACGGGACCCCCGACCGTGTAGCGCGCCCAGCGGTGGCGTGGTGTATTGATGCGTCCTGTCGCGCGCTCCAACGCCCCCAAACTGCTAAAAAATCTTCTTGGCCGGAGGGCCAGGGCACTCGCCGGCCGCTTCCCGCTCAGGACGCGTTCGCCCGCCGAGGCGGGTGCGCACCTGCCGGGAAAGGCGTGTCATGGCGATCAGCAGACGGAGTCTCCTCGGCGGCGCTGTCGGACTCGCGGCCGTGCGGTTGTGGCCGGCAGCGCCTCACCGGTCCTGGCGGCGCCGCTCCACGTCCCGCAGCTGCGGCAGAACTTCACCGCGGACCCGTTCACCCACGCGCAGATCCCCCACATCGTGTTAGCAGGATTCCGTTCGGGCCGCTCCGCCGCCCTTCCCCCCGCCCGTCCGCGCGCCACGTGCTGCGCTACGGCGCCAAGTACGACGGTTCGGAGGACGCGGCCCCGGCCATCAACCGGGTCATCCGCAAGGTGGGGCAGCACGGCGGCACCGTCCTGCTGCCCGCCCGGACGTATCGCTGCGACGATGTCCTCCGGATCGGCTGGGACGACGGGTCCTGTGCGGTGAGGGAAGCGGCGTCACCGCCTGCTCTTCACCCGGCCCTCCGGAGACCATCGACTGGAGCGGCAGCCGCTACGGCTGCGTGAAGTCGGCGCGTGAGGCGCCGACCCGGTCGCACTTGGCCAGGTGCCGACCAGCTCAGCGTGTACTCAGCCACACCAACACGTCACGGGCAAGGGGACATGCCGCTAAGGTCTCGTGTGGTGAGCATGGATGAACCTGGACTGACCAAGGCGGTTGCTGAGGCGCTGGGCGCTCAGCGCACCACTGCCCTAACGGAACTCACCGAGCGTGTCACCGCGCTGCGCTCCATGACCGAGGACGCGGGAACCACCGAAGTGCTGTTGGCCCCGCTGAAAGGCCGCGCTGCGGAAAAGTGGGAACGACTTGCCCGGCGGGAGGCTGAGGACTGGGTGTATGTCCGTTCCGACGATGGTGCAACCGTCCTTGCAGTGGACCAGGCGTCCGAAGCCGGAGTCCGCGATCCGGCAGCAGCTGTCGTCTACCCTGAGCTGCACACACGACTGGTCAGCTGGTGGCTCGTCCACGCCTGGCGCAGTGCCGACCTCCTCGCTGACACCCTGGAGAACCTGACCCGGTGGCGCATCACCTCCGGCGCGGTCACGGCCCGGGCTCTCATCGAAGAAGCAGGAGCCCTGGTAGACGAGCAGAACGCCATCGCTGAGGCATGGCGGATCGGCAAAGCCGCCGCCAAAGACTCCTTGAAACGTCCCGCCCTTGTCCGCGAGATGCTTGCTCCTGTCCTGCTGAAGGCCGGGTTTGGCTCAAGGATGAACGGCAGCAACGAACAGCTCCAGGCCACCAACGTCCTGACTCTCGTGAAGAAGCTGACCAAAGCGACGGGCGATGACCGGTTCCCGAAGTGGTATGACCTGCTCTCCGACGCCGCGCACCCCGCCTTCGGAGCCAGAATCGCCTTCGCCACACCTCCGCTCGTACACACCTCAAACGCTGTCACAGTGCGCAGTTATGCCCGATCTCCCATGTCGCTCGCTGATGGAGGATCTGTCCAAGTTCTGGAACCGACTGTCGCCTTCGCAGTTGCGGACTCCTTGATCTCCGCCGGCACCCACATGTTGAACGTTCTCGAAGATGGCCTGGCCATCGTGGACGACTTCGGCCTGACGACGTCAGCGGCAACGCTCACCCGCCGTACGTACTGGCGCGCCTTCCATCCCACGCGCGGCAGCCGCGCCTGCCCCTGCGGCCGCGGTAAGTGGTCCACCTGCGGTCACGGCTGGGGAAACCAGATCCCCACGCCCTGCAGCCGTTGATCACCGGAGCGGAGCTGAGAACGCCAGACCACCGTCACCTCTCCACGGGCTAGGCGTGGATCGGGGGTACGTCGTAGCGGCTGACGGCCAGGTACGTCTCCGGCGTCGCTGCTTCGAGAAGACCCTCGTCACCCTCCAGATCAAGCTTCGGTTCCTCCGGACGGCGCAGCAGGTCGCTCCAGTCGCTCGTCGCACCCCGCTCGTACGCTTCACGGAGCAGGGGGCGCAGCCGGGGACGGGCTTCCTCCTGCTGCTCGTGGAAGATCCGCCGCCGGGTGAGTCGCTGTTCTTCCTGAGCATCCTCGCTGAGCCTTGAGTCGTCGGCCAGTTGGTCCTCGGCGCGCAGCCCCGGGGTACGCCGGGCGATGGCGAGATCTTCCTCGTGGAGGCGCTCGCAGGCGGCGAACAGCTTCCGGGACATGCCGAGGTGGACCTCGGTGCCTGGGATACGACAGATGAGGAAGTCGTCGAGCCCCATGGATCGGATCCCGGTACGCACGTTGTGCTCTTCCTCGTGAAGCGCCGCTCCGCGGGCATCGGCCCGCATGGCGAGTGTGAGTGAGTCGTCTTCCAGGGGAGTGGTCACACCGGAGCGCCGGCGACGCGAAGCGCGGTCGGCCGGCACAGGCACCGTGCGCAGCTGAGAGGCGGGAGCGGACCGCAGCGCCAGGTAAGCGAGCATCTGGGCACGGGCCGCGCCGATGAGCGCGTCGTCGCTGTCGCCGATACGGTCTTCGAGGTTCCCCGGATCCGCTGCCTGGTCGTCGGTGTCGGATCCGCTTGGGATGAGCGGCGGCTGGCCGGGGTGCAGGTCGTGGTCGATGGTGAGGAAGAGATCGTCTCCGGGCCGTACGGAGGCACCGACCAGCACGGTGCGGTGCGCGTACGAGCCGAGGATCTTGCTGCCGGCCGCCAGTTGTGCCCACCCCTTGCGGAGTACGTCGACACCGACGTTGCCGCCCTTGGCCTCGATAAGCCAGTACATCTCCTCCTTCTCGTGCCGTCCCCACAGGTCGGGCAGCCTCTTCTTCGGGTCCTTGAAGGTTTCGCTCAGGGCGGGGACAGGGCCGCCGAGTTCGAGGTGTTCGGTCTGCCCGAGACCGAGCAGCGAACGGCAGGCCCACTCGGTCATCGTCATGCCCAGCCGGTAGGCAGCGGCGTTCTTCGCCGTGCGCTCGGTGCCGTGCGCGTAGACCGGGTTCAGCGTCAGGCGTCGGCCCTTGGCGCCCGCTACGGGGTGCCGGGGCTCGACGAGGTGCGCACCGAGGTAGGCGTACAGGGGGGCGACCCGGGCGACGAGTTCCCCGTGCGCGTACCGCGGCTGGTTCTGCAGGTGCGGGGTGACGTCGCGGCCGACCTCGGTGGCGGCCTTGATGATCTCGCGCCATGTGGTGGTCGGGGCATACCAGCCATTCGCTGCAGGGAACCCGTCCGACCCGGTCCACGCCTTGTGCTCGGCTGTCCGCCACTGCCTTTTGGGCTTGTCCGCGGGCCCATTACGAAAAAGAACCGGTATGTCGAAGCTGTCGGCGTAGGTGAGCGGCGGCTTGTCGGCGACGTGTGCGGGGATCATGGGGTCCATGGGATAACCCTGGCACGGACTCGGGCCCTCCCGGGGGCCGACGGCGGGCTGCCGCTCTGCATGGCTCTTGAGGCCGTTGCGCAGTCGGGACAAGATTCATGGTGACTGGTGTTGTCGGCCTGCCACCGGCTACCCACGTTCTACTGCTCACGGTCGGTCGGGCCAGAAGATCGACGAGGGGAGCCGGACAGAGGGCAGGTGCACCGCCTGGATTGGCCCCAGAGCGATGGCAGCAGCACGAAGGGCTTCGTCGTAGGTGCCGGAGCCGAGGACCTCAGCAGAGCAGGCAGGACAGTCTCCGCGGCGGCGGGCGTGACCGGCGCTGCGATCCCCGGAGCCTCGGACGTGCGCGAAGGCGTCGTCAGGAAAGTCGGCCCGCACGGCATGCCAGACCCCGGCCCGTTCGTCCTCGGGCAGCCCGGCCGCTACCTCCGGCCGCATCGGCGGCAGCAGGCGCCCGCGGTCCTGGACGAGGAACACCCGGTCAGTGAAGTCGACGCCGTCCCCCTCGGGGCGCTCCTGCTCCAGCCACGCACGAGCCTCCTCGCGGGTGCCCGGGCCCCACAGGTAATCCGTCGGGAACCGTGTGGTCTCGTAGCGGGTGTCGAACTCCGCCCAGTGAGCGTCATTCCAGCGACTGCCCGGAATGAACGGGACGGCCCGCACCACGACGTATTGGTACTCGTCGCTCTCGTGATCTTCCATGGTGTCGGGGGTGATGAGCGCGTCGGCGGGTTCCATCCGTGCCTGCCCGGAACCGTTCCAGCTCAGCACGGTGATCTCCCGGTGCAGAGGTGCCGGGTACAGGCGCCCATCGGGGGTGGCCTGCCCCCACAGCTGGTTGATCAGCTCCGCCAGATCCCGCACCGTTCGGGCCGCCCCGACAGGAGTGTCGACATGGTGGCCGGAGGGATGGGCAACGTGGTTGCGCAGCTTGGCCAGCGCGTCTTCGACCGCTCGGCTGCGCCGCCCGCGGAGCAGACCCGCCGTACGCGCCCACAGGCGGAGCCCGTGCAGCATCCCGTTGAACTCGATGGCTTGGGTGTCGACGACCAGCTTCGCCCGTTGCCGCATCATCCTGTCCGCGCGCTTCTTGACGTCGTCGTACGACGTGACGGTGTAGGAGACGTCCGAGGCGTGGGTGAGACGGAAGGTGATGGTGCCGGAGCACCACTCCATGAAGCGGTCGCGCAACGCCTGCTCGTAGATCAAGAGCGCCTGGTCGCCGACCATGGTGTACACGTCGTAACACAGCACGCCGTAGGCGAAGACGGTGCGCAGCCGCTCGAAGGAGTCGCGCGTTCCTGCCGCGACGCCCTCCGCCAAGTCGCAGTCGGCGATCTGCCGCTGCTGGAACTCCGTGGCGTCCTCGGGCCTCATACGGCCGCCGAGCCCCCAGGGGCTGAACGCCAGCGAAAGATCGTCCGCAGCGCGCAACTCCTTAAGCGACCGGATCTCCATGTACTTCTCCTCACGATGGGAAACGGATCAGCTTGCACCTCCGGGCCTCTAGTTGGCCACCCCTCTCCCTTCAGGTGACGTTGCGGGTGGCCAGGCATCCCCAAGAATGCTTCTCGAGAACCGGGCGTTTTGTCCTCTGGCCAACGCGCGTAGACCCCGGCACCATCTTCCTGCACCGCCTGCACAGCCGCCCTACCGGAAGCCCGGCCCATCGCAGGAAGGTCCCGATATGAAGGCACTCAAGGTCCCGAAGTTCCGCTCGGTCCTGACCGCCCTCGCCCTCGTCGCCGCCCCGGGAGCCGCCGTCGTCGGCACCGCCGGCGAGGCCCACGCCGTCACGAAGATCAGCCACGCCACCGCGACCTCCATGTTCCGCGAGGTCGGCATCACCTGGTCGTCGTCCGGAAACTGCTCCGACCGCTACAACTCCACCTGTACGTCCTTCGAGCAGCTCAACCTCGCCACCGCCCAGGGCGCGCAGACGCTCAGACGCGCCAGCGGCTGCGCCCTGAACATCACCGGTGGCACGGAGGTCGGCCACGCCTCCGGCACCTACTCGCACTGGAACGGCTACAAGCTGGACTACAGCAAGTACACCTGCATCGGGAACTACATCAGGAACAACTTCACCTACATCGGCGTGCGCGGCGACGGCGCCCCGCAGTGGCGCTCCGGCTCCGGCAACATCTACGCCGACGAGGGCAACCACTGGGACGTCCTGTACTACAACTGCGGCGGCTGCTGACCTCGGTCCCGCGGGGCCACCGCCACCTCCAACGGTGCCCGGAAGGACAGCAGACCGAGCATCGGCGCCTCCTGGGCCACGGCCGCCGGCCGCAGCCCGGGCAGGCGCCGGGCCGCCGCACGCAGGGCCACCGCCGCCTCCGTACGCGCCAGGGACGCGCCCGGGCAGCGGTGGCGGCCGACACCGAAGGCGAGGTGCTGCTTCACCTCGGGCCGGTGCGGGCACATGCGGTCCGCGTCGGGGAAGACCTCGGGGTCCGACCCGCTGCCCATCAGCATCAGAAGCAACTGCGCGCCCTCAGGGAGCTGGACGCCCCCCAGTTCGACCGGGCGGGCGGTCACCCTGCGCCAGCTGGTCACGGGGGGCTCCCGGCGCAGCACCTCCTCCACCCACGCCTCGGCCAGGCCCGGTTCGTCGGCCAGGCGGGCCCACAGGCCGGGTTCGGCCAGGGCGCTGCTCAGGACGGTGGAGATGAGCTGACCGGTGGTGGACTGACCGGCGATGAACACGAAGAAGCAGGCGCCGACGGCGGTCGCCGGGTCCAGCGGCGTGCCGTCGGGCAGCCGGTGCGCGCGCAGCGCGCCGATGAACGAGTCGGGCAGGGCCCCGCCGTCGGCCACGGTCGCCGTCAGCCACTGGTGGAACTCGGCGACCAGCACCGCCAGTTCGAGCTGGCGCTCGGGCGTCGGCCGCCCCCAGAACAGCTCCAGCGAGGCATCGCTCCAGCGGATCAGCGTGGCCGGGGAGACACCGCCGATGCCCAGCAGCTCCATCAGCACCCGGCACGGCAGGATCTGCGCGAAGGACGCGAAGAGGTCGCAGCCACCGGAGGTGTCGAGCTGTTCCGCCACCGAGGCGAGCAGATCGTCGGCGATGCGCTCGATCACGGGTACGGCGGCGGCGACGCGCCGCGCGTTGAAGAACCGGGTGACCACGCGGCGCAGTCCCGGATGGCTGTCGGTGCCGTTGTTGGCCAGCGCGGGCGCCACGCGGAAACCGGCCCGAGCGAGCACCCGCAGCGCGGCGACCGGCAGCGGGGTGACGGCGTGCTGGGCGTTGTCCGGGTGGAAGGCCACCGGGTCGAGCAGCACACGCCGGATGTCCTGGTGGCGGCTGACGAGCCAGAGACCGGTGCCGGGGTCGTGGTGCACCGGCGCCTGGGCGCGCAGGGTGTCGAGCCAGGGGTAGGGGTCGCGGACGAAACCGTCCCCGAACAGATCGAGCAGCCCGAGCGGTGGGGAGGTGTCCAGATCCAGAGCCGGGGAAGTCACGGCCGGACGCTAACACGTGATCCATACGACCCTCGCACACATGTGCGCGGCATCACGCCAGGGACGAGGTGGGGCCCTCAGGACCCACGGAGCTGCCAGAAGAGGCGGTTGTCCAGGCACTGGGTGAGGTACGGGACGCCATCGGTGTGGCCCGATCCCCGTGCGCTCCCCAGCATGCGCGCGGCGAGGCTTCGGTGGGTGGACTTCCAGCGGTGGTGGGTGGCCTCCAGCCGGTTCAGCGCGGCGTCGAGGACATGCCACTCGGCCTCAGCGAAACGGCCCGCCTGCCGAAGGTCGAGCCAGGCGCGTACGACCGTGTCGTGGCCGGGGGCCTCCGCCTCGGCCCGGACGGCAGGGACACTCGTGAAGGCCGCCGACCGCAGACGCGGCGCGGGCGGCACGCCGCACAGGATCTCGAATCTCTTGTACTGCTCCGACTGAAGGGCGCTGGCGCCCTGGGTGAACTGCCGGAATGTAAGGAAATGTGCCGGCCTCATCGTCGCGACGATCCGGAACAGCGCCGCTGCCCGGTCG
The DNA here is from genome assembly GCF_964272895.1 of Streptomyces sp. enrichment culture. Classification (GTDB taxonomy): domain Bacteria; phylum Actinomycetota; class Actinomycetes; order Streptomycetales; family Streptomycetaceae; genus Streptomyces. The sequence continues at coordinate 285,001 of NZ_OZ186832.1, read as the reverse complement.
AACAGGGAAGTGGCCCGATCCATATGCCCGGCTGCTTCCACCGGCCCCTTCTCGCGCAATGCCGCGATCGTCTTCCGTATGTCCTCCGTGATCGCCGTGAAAAGCATTTCGTGAGCCTGGAGAACACGGATGAAAAAGTATTCGTCGTGCAGTACGTACACGGGCTGGACGGTCACGTCGAACCAGCCCCCGGCCTGCGTCGCCGGGGGCCGGGGGAGCAGGTCGGAGACGTCGGTCCGGCGGGAGGGGGCCAGGAGGCCGGGGTCCACGAAGCGCAGGGCGTGGCGCAGCCGCTTGCGCACGACCGCCGGCTCGGGGGGATCCGCGTCGGATACCTGGTCGACGGCCGAGGTCTGGGTCTCGTGGCGTACGACATCGGCGATGAGCAGGGTGGCCAGTCGGTTCGGGCCGAGTGAGTGGGCCGGTTCCTTGAGGAGGAGCTCCAGCAGGGGAAGGGAGAGATAGGTCCGGTTCCAGTAGCGCCCTTCGTGTTTGTCGAGCAGGCAGTCGAGAAACGCCTGGAGAAACGGGCGGCCGTCCGTGGCGTGGCGGCGCCGGATTTCACAGAGCTCATGCAGAAAGGGCTGCGGCAGAAAATGTTTCCCGGTCCGGCGCACCTCCTTTGTTATGGCGTGGGCCAGATGAATGCCGTCCGATATTCCGTTCGGGTGTCGGCCGGTCATCCGGCGCTCAATTTCTCCGAGGGTCGTCATCGCCCTTCGCCTCCTCGTTCCGAGGGGCCTCACCCTGTGCGGGTGAGGCGGGGGCTTTCCATTAGGCGATGACGAATGCCTCACGTCATGTCTCGGAAATTCGGGTCTTGACAATGCGCGGTTCCGGTGCGCGCCGGGGCGGCCCGCCGCGGCAGCGAGGCCGGCCGAGAGCGCTCGGATCTATCGGTGGACGACCAGGCTCTGCACCTCGTACGACAGCTCGTCCACCGCCGGGTCGGGGCGCGGGTGGTGGCGGCCCGCGCACACCGACAGGTTGACGATCAGAGAGGCATGCCAGTCCGGACCGACCCCACGGCCGTCGGCGAACACCTGCCTGCCGTTCAGCCACCAGTCCACGCTGTCCCGGCCCAGCACGACGCCGAGCTCGACGACGCCTCCCGGACGGACGGCGTCGTCGCGGACATAACTGCTGCTTCCCCGCACGCGGTTGCTGAGTTCGAGCAGATCGGGGTTGTCCGCGTGGTACTCGAACACGTCGATCTCATTGCCCCCGTCCCGCCACGTCCAGATCGCCGGCCAGGCGCCCACGTCGACGGGCAGGCGCACCCTGGTCTCCAGGCGGTCCCCGGTCCGCACCATGAACCCGTCGTCGCTCTCCTCGGTGGTCAGCAGCCCCGCGTCCCACAGACCGTCGGAACGCCGGGTCGCCCGGAACGTGCCGGTGCGGGAATAGCCGGGATCCGCGGTGAGATGGTCGAGCTTGTCGTCACGTCGATTGGTGGGGCCTCCGTTCGGATAGGCCCAGGAGCGCCCGGCGACCCATTGACGGGTGGAGGCGAAATCCGCTTCGAAGACGAGTTCGTTCACGCACGGCTCCCCTCCGTCGTGCCCCACGGCATCCCTGACCGAGCCATCCCCCCAGCGGCCCGTTCCATGCGACATCCTCCCGGCGAGGCGCCGCTTTCACGCGAACGAGTGAAGGCGCGGTGTCAGCGCAGGCGGTTCCACAAGGCCAGGTTGTGCGCGGTGGTACTCCACGGGGCCGGACGGGACCCGTTCCATCACGGCAGGGAGGGCGGATCGCATGCGGCAGGCGCGCGCGGGCGGACGACGCCCGGACGCCGCCGAGGCCGGGCTCACCAGTCGATATGGGTGCTGATCCACTTGGTCAGGCCGTCGGTGTCATCCGCGGGAGGCAGGTCGGGGCCGCAGTCGAGCGGGGTGCTGGACAGCTGCAAGTGGGTGAGATAGCCGTACGGGCCGTTGTCGGGCGCCGGTCCGAGGACCAGGGCGTGGGTGGCGGTACGCCAGACGCGGTGGGTCAACGGCGGCCCCGCCGCCAGGGACTCGGACGACGGAATCATCCGCTCTGGGCCCGCGCCGAGATGCTCGGTCACCGCCTGGGCGGCACGCGCCAGCACGGCCTCGCAGTCCCGATCGGTGCCCGGCCTGAGCCCGTTCCAGCCGGGCAGCCGCTGCCACTCGTCCATCAGGCCGTACAGACAGGGGCCGTTGACCATCTCGTCGTCCTCCGGGTCGACGGGATACACCTCGCCGAACACCAGGAACCGCCGGGCGTCCGCCTGCCCGAACGGGCTGATGCCGTCCGTGCACACGATGTGTCCGTGGCCGGTGAGGAACGAGTCGCACACCAACGCGTGCTGCCAACCCCACCCACGCCGCCGCACCTCCTCGTCGACGGCGTCCACGTCGTCCGGGACGGGCGGTACCGACGGCAGCGCCACGAACTCGGCGACGGCATCGGTGGTGAGGGGGCCGTGGGCAAGGGCATGAACAGCGATGGGCATACCGTCACTCTAGAAGCGGGAGGACCGGGGCGGGACGCCCACCGAAGGGGCGTTGTCAGTGGGCGGCGCTACCGTGCTGAGTATGAAGATCGAATCCCTCCTTGAGGACCTGCACAGCGACGACCCCGCACGGGTCGAGGCTGCCGCCGCGCGGTTGGCGGAGGAGGCCGGCAGTGTGGTGCCGACGCTGCTGCGCGGCGTGGCCGGTGCGCAGCGGACGGCGGAACTCGAGCCCGTGATGCGCGCGTTGCGGCACATCGGCCCGCCGGCCTTCGACGCCGTGGTGGCGGCCTGGGGCCGCAAGGAGGTGTCGGACTGGCACGCGGGCCGCTTCCTCGGGGTGTTCGACGAGCGCTCCGCCGACCAGTACGCGGCCCTGGCCGCCGACCCCGATCACTCCACGTCGCACAAGGGATTCCGGGGGCTGGTCCGGCTGCGGGTGGACTCGGAAGCCGGGCTGAGAGCCCTGGTGGACACCTACGCCCGCGGCCGCCTCATCCCCTACACCGCGGCCGACTACGCCCGCCTGACGCACGACTCCTTCCGGGCGCGGCTGCGCTCCCTGCGCCGCGACCCCTCCGCGTCCCCGAGGAGCCGGCGGGGCGCGATGGCCGCACTGGTGGCGGGCGGTGGTGCCGACGCGCTCGACGACCGCGACCGCGCGGCGATCGAGCGGTTGATACACGTGAAGATCCCGCACGAAACCCCGCGGCTTCCGTCGACGACGCTGAGCGGCTGGTGGATGGCCGTGCCCGGCGCGTCCTACGAGGGCGTCTTCGAGGCCCTGGACCTCCATGACCGGCGGCCCGTCACGGTCGCCGCCGGCGTCGAGGCGGTGGAGAGCCGGGACATCCGGGTACCCCGGCCGGACGGTGCCGGCCCCCGCGCGGGGCGGGCCTTCGTCACCCCCGAACTGGACGGCTGGCGCCTGGTCTTCGGCCCCTTCGACCTGCTCGTCGGGGAGCCCTGGGACGGCATGATCGAGACGGTCGAGCGGGTCAGTGTCCACTGCGGCCACGCCCAGTTCTTCTTCCTGGACGACGCCGGCGGCTCCGACATATGGATCGTCGCCGAGAACGGCCGGGTGATCCGTCAGTACGCCGCCGAGAGCGACCCCGAGTGGGAGGGCGACCCGCTGCCCTGGGAGACCCTCGCGGTCGACGACGAGGACTTCGACCCCGAGTACGACGACGTCCCGCCCAACGCGGGTACCACCGGCGCCCGTTCCGCCTGCGCGTACCTCTCCGTCGACCCCGGCGAGGTCGGCCCCGACACCCAGGTGCGCGGCCACGGCTGGCTGGCCGTCACCGCACCGGGCGTCGGCCACGGCGCGTTCCCCGGGATGCTGCGCATCTGAGGCGGGGCGGGGCCGGCGTACGGGGGAGTCGAGGGTCGTTGCGTCGCCGCCCGTGCGGGTGGGGGCGCGGATGTGGGGCGGGCCGACGGGTGCGCCTGGGTGACAGTCTTCACGGGGGCCGGCTGCGAGGGCGGCTTCTTGCGCCTCGGCCCGTTCATCGGCGGGGCCGGGGAGCGGCTGAGGGGGCGGGCCGTGGTTCTCGCGCGCCCCCGCCACAGGGCCTGGGGCACGACGCGTCAGGGGGCACTCGCCGGGGTAGCAGGGGCGCCGCCGCCACTCCCGCCCGGCCGCAGGGCCGCAGGGCCACCCGCCGGGCCGACCGCAGAGGCTCGGGCCGCCGGGCCGACCGGCAGGGCCTTGGGGCCGCCCGGGTGACCGCACGGATCCTCCGAGTCGGCCGGGCGGGCCGCACGGATCCCCCGAGTCGGCCGGGCGGGCCGCACGGACTCGGAACCGTGTGCCGGTGCGCGTCCCCCGAGGCGCCGATCGCCGGCCGCCGACGCGGGTGCGCAAACCGGATTCCTCGCCCTGGTGCCACGACAACCGGCTCGGGTGTAGATCGTCCCGCAGGGGATACGCGCATGTCGTGGAGCTGTCAGCTGTCGTACGCGAGACCGACCGCGCGGTGACGCGGCGGACGGGCGAGGGCGTGCCGACTCCGGCGGGTCGGGTGTTGTCGCTGGTGGAAGAGGCTGCCGAGAGCGCCAAGCTGTGGTGCGGCGCAGCGGTGGTGATGGCCTCGTTCGGCGGGTGGCGGGGGCGCCGGGCGGCGGCCGCGGGCCTCACCGCGCTCGTGGTGGCGCAGGTGGCCTCCAACGGTCTGGGCAAGCAGCTCGCCGACCGGCCCCGACCGCCGAAGGAGTGGTTTCCGCACGACGAGGTCGAGGACCGTCCCGGCTCCTCGTCGTTCCCCTCCGGTCACACTGCGGGGGCGGTCGCCTTCAGCGTCGCCGTCGCGCCGGGCTGGCCGGCCGCCGGTGTCGCACTGTCGGTGCCGACGATCATGGTGGCTGTCGAGCGGGTCCAGTCGGGTGCCCACTACGCCGGCGACGTGGCCGCCGGCGCCGCCATCGGACTGCTCAGTGCCTGGACGGCCCGGCACGCCCCGCGCCTGCTGTGGCGGGCCCTGCGAGCCTGACGCACCGACCCCGGCCGGGGACCGCCCGGAGGCGCCGGCGGACCCTCGCCGCACGAGTCGTCATCGGGCGCCCGGCCCGGCCTCGACGGCGTGCCCGGCCTGTCCCTGGGACGAGTGTCGGGGTGGTCCGGCGGGTCAGGGGTTCACCCAGGCGTCCGGAGCCTCGGTCAACGCGGCCACGTCGGGAGGGAGTTGGGCGGACGCCACGTCCGCGAGCGACACGCCGTCGAGGATCTCCCGCACGTTGGACCGCAGGGCGATCCACAGGGGCAGCAGTGACTCGGCGGGGCCGGTGTAGGACAGCTCGGGCGGGCGGACCCCCCGTACCGAGACCAGGGGGCCGTCCACGACGCGGATGACGTCCGCGATGCTGATGTCCTCGGCGGGCCGGGCCAGACGGTAGCCGCCGTTGCCCCCGCGCTGACTGAGCACGAGGCCGCCCCGGCGCATGTCGTTGAGGATGCCTTCGAGGAACTTGTGCGGAATGTCCTGGGCGTCGGCGATCGCCTCGGCCTTCAGGGGGCCGTCGTCCCGCGACGCGGCGAGTTGCAGCGCGGCACGTACCGCGTAGTCCGCCCTGGCTGAGATCCGCATGCCCCCATTATCCCGTACGGCTCGGGGTCGGCGTCCGCCACGGCTCACGGCGCGGATCGGCGCGGACGGGCGTGGATGAGCGTGGATCGGCGCGGCTCTGTCGGCGGACCGGGCCCGGTGCGCCCGTCCCACCGTGCTGTCCGCGGGCAGCCGCGAGACCTCCCGTGGGGAGCCGGGAGGTGCGGCGGGCCCATGGCTCATGGAGCAGCAGGACCCGGGTGGGCGCCCCCGGGGGAAGGGGAGCCGCTGTGCACACCATGCAGCACAATCAGGCCACTGCGGAAGACTGCGGCCGAAAGTAGTGCCTGAGGCATCGTCAGGGGCGGCACCTCCGATGGAGTGCGGCACTCCGTCCTGCGGTACGCGTGCTTCATTAGAGCGGAACGCGATGGATCGGGCCGAGGGTGGGTGCCTGTCACCACGTCTCGTCCAGTCGTCACGCAGCCGGCGCTTCCGGGGGCGTGAGAGAGGGAGTTGTCGATGTCCATCGCAGACCGCAAGCCGGAGTCGGGTCAGTCGAGTTCCCCCGCCGGGCGCGAGACGGGCCAGCTGCTCGAACTCGCCATGGGTTACCTCTACTCGGCGGCCCTGAGCAGCGCCGCACGTCTCGGCATCGCCGATCACCTGGCCGACGGCCCGCGCACGGTCGAGGAACTCGCCGCGGCGACGAGAACCGACGCCGGACACCTGTACCGGCTCCTGAGATACGTCGCCACCAAAGGCGTCTTCCACGAGGACGAGACCGGCCGCTTCCACCTCACCCCCCTCGCGCAGCCGCTGCGCTCCGGCGTGCCCGGCTCGCTGCGCGACACCGTGATGGTGTACACCGAGGCCCCCTTCTGGGAGCCGACGGGCCGTCTCCACGAGGCGGTGAGCAGCGGCGCCACCGTGTTCGAGAAGCAGTACGGCACCCCCTTCTACCACTACGTCGCCACCGACCCGGAATTCGGTGCGGCCTTCAACTCCAGCATGGCGGCCGCCTCCCAGGCCATGAGCAACGGCATCACCAGGGCCTTCGACTTCTCGCAGGCCAAGACGGTCGTCGACGTCGGCGGCGGGCGGGGCGGTCTGCTGCGGTCCGTCCTGCAGCACAACCCGCACATGACCGGCATCCTGTTCGACCGCGAGAACGTGGTGGCCGAGCACGTCCTCGACACCCCGGACCTCGCCGGCCGCTGGAAGGCCGAGGGCGGTGACTTCTTCGTCTCCGTGCCCTCCGGAGCCGACGTCTACCTCCTCAAGCATGTGCTGGCCAGCTGGTCGGACGAGGAGTGTGTGCGCATCCTGCGGACATGCCGCGACGCCATGCCCGCGCACGGGCGGCTGCTGGTCGCCAACCCCATGATCCCGGCGGGCAACGAACCCCACTTCGGCAAGACGATCGACATCCTGATGATGACCGTCCTCAACGGGATGAACCGCACCCGCGCGCAGTACGAGGAGCTGCTCAAGGAGGCGGGATTCAAGATCGTGCGCTTCCTGGAGCCCTCGCCGCAGGCCGCGGTGCTCGAAGGGGCCCTCGCCGGCTGACCCGTCCGGGGCGGGCGTGTCCGGTTGCGCCACGGAGGCCCCGTCCAGGTCGGTCCCCGCCGCACTGCGGCCGTGCCCCCGCCGCTCGTCGCCGTGCCACCCCCGACCGCTCCCGCCACGCCCCGCCGCCGTGCCCCGCCCGGCAGGGTCACACCCGCCGCCCCCTCCGGGCCCACCCGCACTCAACCGCCCCCTCCGGGCCCGCGTGCCCCGGTCCGCATAGCCCCACCCGTTCCCCCCGAGCCCCCTGGCCGCTCCCGCCGCACCCCGCCACCGTCCCGCCCCGCCCGTCCTCAGCCCCCACCCGCCCCCCACCGCTCCCGCCGCCCCACACCCTGCCCGCCCCGCCACCCTGCTCAGCCAGCCCCGCCCCGGCCCCCGCCTGGTCCGCCCGCCCGCGCCGCCCCCTCCGCCCGCCGCCCGAAATCGTGCCGTGCCGGTTTTGCGCGCAGCATGGAAGACACGGCCCGAACCAGACGCCCCCAGGGTGTGCTGAGGAGGGAGCTGCAGGATGGGTGCGGACGAGCCGGTTCCCGGCGAGGAGCCGGACCGCCGGGCAGGGACGTCGCCGCCGGGCGGGCTGCTCGACCTGCTCGGGGTGGCCGCGGTCGTGGTGGACACCCGCGGGCGGATCGTGTTCTGGAGCCCGCAGGCCGACGACGTGTTCGGCTACAGCGCCCAGGAGGCGCTGGGCCAGTACGCGGCGCGGCTGATGGTGCACGACGAGCACCGTGACCTGGTGATCAGGCTGTTCGACGAGGTGATGAGCAGCGGGGCGAGCTGGGCCGGGGTCTTCCCGATCCGGCACAAGGACGGCGGCACACGGCTGGTGGAGTTCCGCAACATGCGGCTCCTGGACGACCTCGGGGACGTGTACGCGCTGGGCATCGCCGCCGAGCAGTCCCGGCTGCGGCGGGTCGAGCGGGACGTGGCCCTGTCCGAGCGGCTGGTGTCCCAGGCGCCGATCGGCGTGGCCCTGCTGGACACCAGCCTGCGCTATCTGCTGATCAATCCCGCCCTGGAGCGCATCAACGGCGTGCCCGCGGCCGACCACATCGGCCGCCACCCCCGCGACATCCTGCCGCACATCGACATGGACACCATCGAGTCCGCGTTGCGGCAGGTGCTGCTGACCGGCACCCCGCTCATCGACCAGTACACCGTCGGCCGCACGCCGGCCGACCCGGAGCACGATCATGCCTGGTCGGTGTCGTGCTACCGGCTCGAAGGCCCCAGCGGACGGGTGATCGGCACGGCGATCACGGTCATCGACGTCACCGAACGCCACGAGGCCGCGATCGAGGCCGACCGCGCCCGGCGCCGAATCGCCCTCATCGCCGACGCCTCCGCCCGGATCGGCACCACGCTGGAGGTGGAGAAGACCGCCCAGGAACTGGTCGGGGTGACCGTCCCCGTCCTGGCCGACATGGCCGCGGTCGACGTCCTCGACGCCGTCCTGGCCTTCCGCCGCGCCGGCGACTCCCACGAGGGCCCGGAACTGTTCCGCGCGCTCGCCGTCGCCTCCGCCTACCCCACCGAGGCCACCGCCGCCGCGGACAAGGTCGGCGACCTCTCCATGTACGCGGCGGACCGGCTGATCACCGAGTGCGTCCACACCGGGCGGCCCGTGGTCGTGGCCCACACCGGCAAGAAGGACCTGCAGCGCATCGCCCCCGACCCCGACTCCGCAGCGGCCTTCGCGCGGGCCGGCGTGCACTCCTACCTCGCGGTGCCGCTGATCGCCCGCAACGAGGTCCTCGGCGCCTTCGACCTGATGCGCGCCCGCAACCCGCTGCCGTTCGACGAGGAGGACGTGATCCTCGCCGTCGAACTGGCCGCCCGCGCCGCCGTGGCCATCGACAACGCCCGCTGGCACGAGAGCGTGCGCAACGCCGCCGAGACCCTCCAGCCTAGCCTCCTGCCCGGCCGCCCACCGCGGCTCACCGGACTGGAGGTCGCCTCGCACTACCAGCCCGCCCAGGCATCGCACGAGGTCGGAGGCGACTGGTACGACGTCATCCCGCTGGCCGACGACAAGACCGCCCTCGTCGTCGGTGACGTCATGGGCAACGGCATCGACGCCGCCGCCACCATGGGCCGCCTGCGCACCGCCACCTGCGCCTACGCCGACCTCGACCTCGCCCCCGAGGAGGTGCTCCTGCACCTGGACAAGATCACACAGGGTCTGGAGCACTACATCGCCACCTGCCTGTACGCCGTCTACGACCCCCACCGGCGGCAGTGCCACATCGCCAACGCCGGCCACCTCCCGCCCGTCCTCCACCCCGCGCACCGGCCCCCCGAACTGCTCGACCTGCCCACCGGCGCCCCCCTCGGCGTGGGCGGCGTCGCCTTCCGCACCACCACCTTCGCCCTCGACCCCGGCGACCGGCTCCTCCTCTACACCGACGGCCTCGTCGAAACCCGCCAGCACCCCATCGACGAACGCCTCGACACCCTGCTGCGCGCCCTCGCCCACGAACGCCGCCCCCTGGACTCCACCTGCGAGTGGCTCCTGCACACCCTCCGCCACCCGGACGACCACGACGACGTCGCCCTCCTCGTCGCCGAGACCACACCCTGAACACGGACCGTCACGAACGGCGCCGGTCCGCATTCCCCGGCGCGGACGGACGTGTGCCGGCGCATCGGAGCCGAGGAGGTCGAGGACCGGAGGGCGACCGTACGGCGCTAGCGTCGCCCGCATGATCGTATGGCTCAATGGCACCCACGGCGTGGGTAAGACGACGACCAGCGCGCTCGTGCAGCAACTGATCCCCGATTCGCGGGTGTTGGACGCCGAGAAGGTCGGTGAGACGCTGATGGACATCAAACCGACGCTGCCCTGGACGGGCAACTTCCAGGACTGGGCGCCGTGGCGGCCGCTCGTGGTGGAGACCGCGCGCCGCGTCCTCGACTACACCGGGGGCACTCTGGTGATGCCCATGACCGTCCTGGTCGAGGAGTACTGGAGGGAGATCAGCGCGGGTCTCGCCCAACACGGCATTCCGGTACGGCACTTCGTCCTCCATGCCGACCAGGAGACCCTGCGCGGGCGCATCGAGCGGGACCCCGACATGGGTCCCTCCGCCTTCCGGCTGGCGTATCTGGAGCCGTACGCCGAGGCCGCCCGTGCCTGGCTGCACGCCGAGGCCGAGGTCGTCGACACCACGCGCCTCACGCCCGCCGAGACGGCCCTGCGGATCGCCGGGGCCGCAAGCGCCGAACGAGCCGCGCGAGGCAGGTGAGGGTGCGGAGCTCGGGGCAGGAGTGACGGGCGCCACCTCTCCTGATCCCCCCGGCGCCGTCCAGGTGTGCTACGGTTTTGGAGTTGCAGTTGTGGTACCCATGAACCTATGTGCGCCTGACGGGAATGTTTCTCCTTCAGGCGCATTTGTTTTTCCGGCGTCTCCGGATGGGGCCTCTGCCTACAGAAGGAGAAAAGACATGGCACAGGGAACTGTGAAGTGGTTCAACGCCGAAAAGGGTTTCGGTTTCATTCAGCAGGACGGCGGCGGCCCCGACGTCTTCGCGCACTACTCGAACATCGCGACGCAGGGCTTCCGTGAGCTCCAGGAGGGCCAGCGGGTCTCCTTCGACGTCACGCAGGGCCAGAAGGGCCCGCAGGCGGAGAACATCGTCCCCGCCTGATCGCCGGACGCGCGTCCACTCGCCGGGGTCCGCACCGTGACGGTGCGGACCCCGGTTTCTGCCGTTTTCAGGAAGGCGAATCACTGCATGCCCCGCAGACCCCAGAAGCAGAACCGGCGCGCGACATCGTCACCGCCGCCCGCCTCGCCGCCGAAGGACTTCCGGCTGCCGGAAGGAACGACCCCCGCACTTCCCGCCGTTGAGGACTTCGCCGCTCTGGACATGCCCGCGGGGCTGCTGAAGACCCTCACCGCACAGGGCGTCACCACGCCCTTCCCCATCCAGGCCGCCACCCTGCCCAACTCCCTCGCCGGACGCGACCTGCTGGGCCGGGGACGCACGGGCTCCGGCAAGACCCTCGCGTTCGGACTGGCGCTGCTGGCCCGTACGACCGGACTGCGCGCGGAGCCCAGGGCCCCGCTCGCCCTGGTGCTGGTGCCGACCCGCGAGCTCGCCCAGCAGGTGACGGACGCCCTGACCCCGTACGCGACCGCGGTGAACCTGCGCGTGGCCACCGTGGTCGGCGGGCTGTCCATCACGAAGCAGGCGGCCACCCTGCGGCGCGGCGCCGAGGTGGTCGTGGCGAGCCCCGGCCGGCTCAACGACCTCGTCGACCGCGGGGACTGCGTACTGGACGACGTGCGCATCACGGTGCTCGACGAGGCCGACCAGATGACCGACATGGGCTTCCTGCCGCAGATCACCAAGCTGATCAAGCAGGTACGGCCCGACGGGCAGCGCATGCTCTTCTCGGCCACCCTGGACCGCAACATCGACCGTCTGGTCCAGCAGTTCCTGACCGACCCCGTGGTGCACTCCGTCGACCCGTCCGCCGGCGCGGTGACCACGATGGAGCACCACCTGTTCCACGTCCTGGACGAGACCGACAAGAAGGCCGTCACCACGCGCATCGCCGCCCGTGACGGCCGGGTCATCCTCTTCCTCGACACCAAGCGGTCGGCGGACCGGCTCGCCAAGCGCCTGCTGGCCGTCGGCGTCCGCGCCGCTGCCCTGCACGGCGGCCGCAGCCAGCCGCAGCGCAACCGCACCCTGGAACAGTTCAAGAACGGCCAGGTCACCGCACTGGTGGCGACGAACGTCGCGGCGCGCGGCATACACATCGACGATCTCGACCTCGTGGTGAACGTCGATCCGCCGGCCGACCACAAGGACTATCTGCACCGCGGCGGCCGCACGGCCCGCGCGGGAGGTTCCGGCAGTGTGGTCACGCTGGTGCTGCCCGAGCAGAAGCGGGACGTCACCCGGCTCATGTCCGACGCGGGCATCCGCCCCCGGACCGCCCGCATCAAGTCGAGCGACGAGGAACTGGCCACCATCACCGGCGCCCGCGAGCCCTCCGGCGTGGCCGTCACCATCGAGGTCCCCCAGCCGGCGACACCGACGGGGGCCGGCGCCGAGCGCAAGTCCGGCGCCGAGTCCGCGCGGCGGTCCGGCCGCCGACGCCGCAGCGGCGGCGGTGCCAAGGCGACGACAGCCACCTCCACCGGAAGCCGGGGTTCCGAGGGACGGCGGGGTTCCGACGGCGGCCGCGGGGCTGAGGGACGGCGGGGCTCCGCGGGAACCCGAGGCTCCGAGGGCAGCCGCGGGTCCGGGAGCAGGCGAGCGTCCGAGGGGAGCCGGGGTGCCGAGGGGAGCCGCGGCTCCGACCGCCGGGCCGCGGCCTCCGGTGGCGCCCCCGCCACGGCCGGTGGACGCGCCACCGCCCGCCGCGCAGGCGCCGGCAGCGGATCCGCCGAGACGCCCGGACGCGGTGCGAACCGCCGGTCCAGGGGCCGTGGGGCGACCGGGTCCGCCTCCGGGTGACGACCGGCACCCGACCGTGACCCCGTAGCGAAGCGACCGTGACCCCGTAGGCGAAGCCGGTGACGGCGGCCGTGATGTCCCCGAGGCGGCCGCCTCCCTGCCCCACCACGCCAACCGGCCCGCTCCACGACCCCCGCCCCCCCGCGCCACCTGAACCACCCCTCGGCGCCCGAACCGCCCCGCCTCCGGGCAAACCCCGCGTGCCTCCATGCGCCGCTGAATTCCCTCTCCCAGGTGGACTCCGCGGCGCACGGCACCGCAGGGACCGCCGCGGCCGTTGAATGTCCGGCATGAGGCTGACGAGGACGCTCTGCGCGGCGGCGGCGCTCCTGGCGGTGGCGACCGCCGGACCCCCTGCCCACGCGGCCCGAGCGAATCCCCCCAAGATCCCCACCGTCTTCCTGGGCGACGCCTTCGTCGCCGGATGGGGCATCGCCCCCGTCGACCCGGGCGCCCTGCTCTGCGTACGGGCCAAGGAGAACCTTCCCGACGTCGTCGAGGACCAACTGGCCGACCAGTCCATCCTGTTGGACATCACCGCCGACGTGTCCTGCGCGGGCGCGGCCCTCCACCACGTATGGCAGGAGCAGGATCTCGGCGGTGGTGAGGTCGCCGCACCGCAGAAGCGGGCCCTGACGAAGCGGACGGAGCTCGTGGTGGCCGGACTCGGAGCCGGAACCGCGGGGTGGGGGCAGATCCTCAAGCAGTGCTCGCAGCGCCTGCGCGGCACCGAGGGCTCGCATCTGCCGGACCTCCCCGTGGACGCCGGGTCGCCCGCCGGACAGTGCGCGGCGTACTTCGCGAGGGGTGTCGGCGCGCGCTGGCTGGAGCAGCGGTTCGAGCAGACCGGCAAGGACCTAGACAAGCTGTTCTCCGAGATCGCCAGTGAGTCGCCCTCGGCCAGGACGGTCCTCGTGGGCTATCCCCGCCTCGTCCCCGAGGACCGCGGGCGCTGCCGCACTCCGCTCCCCGACAGCGCCGAACGGCCGCTCGCGGACGTGCCGGAGAGCGCATGGGACTTCCTCGACAGCAAGGTGCAGGCCCGCCTCAACTCGCTGATGGCGGCCAAGGCCGAGCAGCACCACGCCCACTTCGTCGACCTCTACGCCACGACCGGCACCGCCACCGCCTGCGACGGCACCGACCGCTCGGCCGGTGGACTGCTCGAACCCTCCGCGGTGACCCTCCTGCATCAGAGGCTGCCGTGGCTGCTGGCGGCCAACGAGACCGGCCGCGACGGCAACGGCGACACCGTCGCCCAGTCGATCGCGGCGATGTACGGCCGTGGCCCCGCCTGACCTGACGGCCCGCCTGGATGGTGATCCAGGTCACATCCGATCATGCGGTGCGGAGGTGTCCCGTCTTCATGGGTGAGAGCGGCACCCAAGGAGACACCATGAAGATCTTCGTCGCCGGAGCGTCCGGCGCCATCGGCGGCCACATCGTCACCCAGCTCGTGGCACGCGGCCACGAGGTCGTCGGTACGACCCGCTCGGCCGCCAGGGCCGACGCCCTGCGCGCGCTCGGCGCCGAGCCGGCCGTCGTCGACGCCCTCGACCCCGAGTCGGTGGCCGACGCGATGGCCAAGGCCGAGCCCGAGGTCGTCGTCCACCAGCTCACCGCGCTGAGCGGGCCGGTGAACATGCGGCGGATGAAGGAGATGGCCGCGGCCACCAACCGGCTGCGCACCCAGGGCACCGACCACCTGGTGGCCGCCGCCCGCGCCGTGGGCGTGCGCCGGTTCGTGGCGCAGAGCAACGCCATGTGGATGGAGCGCGCGGCGGGCCCGGTCGTCGACGAGAACGGCCGCCTTGAGCCCCACCCCCCGGCGGACGCCGAGGAGGGAGTGGCCGCCCTGCGCCACCTGGAGGACTCGGTCACCGGCATCACCTGGGCCGACGGCATCGCCATCCGCTACGGCTGCTTCTACGGCCCCGGCACCGGCATCAGCTCCGCGCCGGACGCGGTCTTCGCCGGTCAGATCCGCAGGCGGCAGTTCCCGGTCATCGGCAGCGGCGCCGGCATCTGGTCGCTGGTGCACATCGCCGACGCCGCCTCGGCCACCGTCGCGGCCGTGGAGCGCGGCAGGCCGGGCATCTACCACGTCGCCGACGACGACCCGGCCCCCGTGAGCGAGTGGCTGCCGTACCTGTCCCGCGCACTCGGCGCCAAGCCCCCTCGCCGCATCCCGGGCTGGCTGGTCGGCGCCGTGGCCGGCCGGGCCGCGGTGGATATGATGACGCGCGCCCCGGGGATCACCAGCGAGAAGGCCAAGCGCGAGCTGGACTGGGCGCCGCGGTACGCGAGTTGGCGGACCGGGTTCACCCAGGGATTGGAGTAGCTCGCGATGTCCGTCGCGGACCTGTACGGCGAACTGCGACCGCGGGCGTTCGCCATCGCCTACCGGATGCTCGGCAGTGTCAGCGAGGCCGAGGACGTGGTCCAGGAGGCGTTCCTGCGGATGCACCAGACCCTGGAGCGGGCGGAGCCCATCGCCTCACCCCACGCGTACATCGCCACTCTGACGACCCGTCTGGCCATCGACCAGCTGCGCTCGGCGCGGGTACGGCGGGAGAGTTACGTCGGTGAGTGGCTGCCGGAGCCGCTGCTGGACGACCCGACCCCGGCCGAACAGGCGGAGGCCGCCGACTCGTTGTCGCTGGCCTTCCTGGTGCTGCTGGAGAGTCTTTCACCGCACCAGCGGGCCGCGTTCCTGCTGCGCGAGGTGTTCGACTATCCGTACCCGGAGGTCGCCGAGATCGTCGGCACCGACGTGGACAGCGCACGCCACCTGGTCGCCCGCGCCCGCCGGCACCTCCGCGAGCGCCGCCCGCGCTACCACGCCTCCCGGCGCCGGCGCGACGAACTGACCCGGCGCTTCTTCGCGGCCGTCGAGGAGGGCGATCTGTCCGCCCTGGAGACGCTGCTGGCCGAGGACGTCTCGCTGCACGGCGACGGCGGCGGCAAGGTCCCCGCGCTGGGCCGCGTGGTCGCCGGCCGGCAGCACGTGGCCCGGACCTTCCTCGCCGGAATGGCCGCGTGCGACCGCCTCGGCGGTCACCTCCGCCTCACCGGGATCAACGGCACGCCGGGCGCCATGGTGTACGACGCGCGTGACCGGCTGGTCGGGGTCATCAGCCTCGACATCGCCGACGACCGGATCCGCGCGATCCACTCCGTCGTCAACCCCGACAAGCTCCACCACCTCCAGGGGGCCGAGGACCCCGGCGCCCGGCGGATCACGCCGGGCCCGCCCGCCCGATAAGGTGCCCGGCATGGCCGAACTCGGATCCGTCGTCTGGCCTCCTGCCCCGATCCGGACGGAACGGCTCGTGCTCCGCGCGTCCGAGGCGCGGGACCGCGCGGCCTTCGTCGAGCTGTTCGCCTCCCCGGAGGTGGGCACGTACATCGGGGGCGCCCGGCCGCGAGAGGAGCTCGACCGCGCGATGCCGGAGGTGCCCGGCCGGCGCCCCGGCCTGTTCGTGACCGAGCTCGACGGAGCGATGATCGGCATGATCACGTTCGACCGGCGCGACGCCGGGCAGCCGGGACACGTCCGCCCGGACGCGGGGGAGGCCCAACTCGGCTGTCTGTTCCTGCCGCACGCGTGGGGACACGGGTACGCCGTCGAGGCGTGTACGGCGGCCCTCGACTGGTTCACCGGCGCGCTCCCCGGCGAACCCGTGGTGCTCTGCACCCAGACCGTCAACGCCCGCGCGATGCGCCTCGGGGCCAGGCTGGGGTTCACCGAGGTGGAACGGTTCGAGCAGTTCGGCGCCGAGCAGTGGTTCGGCGTGCGTTCCGCGCTCACGCCGCCGGGATGAGCTGTCGTACGGCCGGAACGGGACGGCGGGTGGCGAAACGCCTGGATCAACGGTGAGGTGTCCACCGGAAACGAACTAGGCTCTGTCCGGAATTGCCCTTTTCGTGCCCCCGGGCTTCCCGGAATGGAGACGCAAATGCTTCGGACACCGGTGTGCGGAGTGCTCGGCATCGACGTGCCGATCGTCCAGGGGCCTCTCGGCGGGCCCTGGCGGCAGAGCATGGAGCTCGCCGCGGCCGTGAGCGATGCCGGGGCCCTGGGCAGCGTCCCCACCACGTTGCGCACGCCGGCGCAGGTCCGTGAGGACGTCGCGCGGTTGCGGGACCTCACCGACCGGCCGTTCGCGGTGAACATGACGCGGCGGCCGTTCGACCCCGAGATCTTCGACGCCGTGATCGCACTGGCCCCGCGGGTGTTCTCCTTCGCCCTCGGTGAGCCGGGTGACCTGGTGGCGCGCGTCCATGACGCCGGAGCGGTGTTCCTCCAGCAGGTCACCACCGTCGAGCAGGCGCTGCGCGCGGCCGAGGCCGGGGTCGACGTCATCAGCGCGCAGGGGACCGAGTCCGGTGGGTTCAGCGGGCAGGTCAGCACGATGGCGCTGGTCCCTCAGGTCGTCGACGCGGTGAGGCCGCTGCCGGTGCTGGCCTCCGGCGGCGTCGCCGACGGCAGGGGGCTGGCGGCGGCGCTGGCCCTGGGCGCGCAGGGGGTCAACATCGGCACCCGGTTCCTGGCCTCGGCCGAGTGCGCGATCCCCGACGAGTGGAAGGCCGACATCGTCTCCGCCGCCAGCCAGGACGCCGTCAAGGTGCAGTTCGTCGAGCATGTGCTGCCGGGGCCGACCGAGGGCGGGTACGAGACCGTGCCCCGTTCGCTGCGCACCCGCTTCGTGGAGGAGTGGAACAGCCGGCCCGAGGCGGCGGCGGCCTCCGCGGAGGCGTTGCGGAACCAGATGATGACGGCGATGCGGGACGGCACGGCGTACGAACTGATCCCGCTCACGGGACAGACGGCGGGCCTGATCCACGACGTGGCACCGGCCGCGGACCTCGTCCACCGGCTGGTCGCCGAGGCGGAGACGGCGTTGCGCGACCTGGCCGGTCTGGTGCGGACGACGGAATAGCCGCCTCTCGTGGCCGCGCCCAGTCGGTCTGTGGGAGCGTCCGCTCGTACCCCCCAGACCTGGTGCTCGGTCAAGCGTTTGAGGCGGCGTCAGCGGTGACTCGTTCGCGTGATGCGATCACCCGATCGCCGCACACCCCCTTCTCCGACCTCGTTCGTTATGCGGACGTGAAAGGGGCAGGTGGCTTGGAGAAAGGATTCTTCCGGTGCTCGGCGATCCCGGTGGGGTGACGAGCGGCCGTGGTGTCTCCGGGCTGTCGGATGGTTTTCCAAACGAGATCAGGACGATGACGAGCGAACGTCTGCGGGCCGGTGTGCGAGGGGCATGCCGGGAACGGTCCGCACCGGTGCCGGCGTCCGGGTTCCGCGCTCTGGGCAGATCGATTCACGACGGTACGAAGGAACCCCATGGACTGGTACGGCAACAGGGAAAGTACGTATGTCCCGCAATTCCCCCAGAGGTTGGAGCACGACACGCCGGCCGGGTACGACGGCGTCCCCATTCCCGCCCAGCAGTCCTGGGAAGAGGGCGGGCCGGACACCACGCCGGGCCGGCGGGGACTTGAGGAGGAACTGGCCGAGATGCTGGCCGCGGCGTCGCCCCCGCGGCCGACGGCCGCGAGTGGGAGCCGGCCGCCGTCGCGCGGCGACCGCAGGCGGACGCGGCCGACATCGCCGCTCCTGATCGCCGTTCGACGCATCAACCAGGTGACGGTCCTGTTCGCCGTCATCGCCGTGTGCGCGGCCTGTCTGCTGGGCTGGTCCATCACCTATACCTACGGCCAGCTGCGCACGATCGCCGAGTTCGTCCTGCCCTCGCGGCTGGCGCAGTGGTGGCCGCTGACCGTGTACGGGCCGTGGTTCGTCGCGGCCCTGTCCATCCTGCGGGCGACCGTCCAGCATCAGGCTGCGCCGCGCTCCTGGGGCGTGCTGCTGGTGACGTCCGCGATGGCGGTGGCCCTGTGCGTCAGTCACTCGACCGGCTCGGTGCTGGCCTATGTGACCCTCGGCATCCCGCCGATCACCGCCCTGGTGTGCTTCTGGGAACTCGTCGGACAGGTCTCGTCCAAGCACCGCGGCCGCAAGGGGGCGCATGCGCCGCGCCCCAAGAGGTGAGGCCGTCGCCGTGGGCTCCTCCGAGTGCCCGCACACCTGTCGGCGCGGCCGCTAGCGGAGAAACCATTCTTCGGGCTTGAGGTGCGCTGACCTGTCCGGTGCGGCGCGGGGCTCCTTGACGCAACCGCGCCGCAGCCGACGGGGGTTCGTCACCGGGCCCACGCCGCACTCGACGGGGGCTCGTCACCGGGCCCGCGCCGCAGCCGACGGGGGTTCGTCACCGGGCCCACGTCGACTGGGCCCGGCCCACACGCGGCGCGGCATGGATCGATCCCGCGCTGCTGGCCCCGCGTCTGCTGGCCGCGGGCCACACGCCCGCCGAGGCCGACGCGATCGCCGGTACCTTCCCCTCCTGGAAGCGGGCCGATGCCCGCGCGAAGGCGGCCTTCGCGGCGGCCGACGCCCGTCTGTGGCGCGAGAACGCCGACGACGACCCCACCGTAGAGAAGTACCGGATGGCCCGCAGCGCCGCCGCGTTCGCGGCCTTCCTCGCCGACCGCTGACCCTGGGCCGCTCGTGCGCGGCGTGCAGGCGCGTCCGCGCGTCGGCCCGCCGCGGACAGCGCGTAGGAGAGTCTGCGACGGCCCCGGCGCCGGCCGCTGCCCGGCGCCGCCCATCCTCCGGCCGACCTCTCACCTGGAGCACCGCACCGTGTACCGCCGACCGACCGCCATCTCGGCACCGCCCGGCAGATCGACGCCACCGAACGAACCCGGCACCGACTCCCTCGACATGCCACCGCCCCGCACCGCACCCCCGCAGACCCCGGCCGCACCGGCCTGCACAGCGCGGGCGGCCTTCGACGCGCTGTACACCGCCGCGGCGCCCGCGCTCGTCCAGCAGGCGTATGTGCTGACCGGCTGCCGCCGCCTGGCCTTCGAGGCCGCCGAGCGTGCCTTCCACCGGGCCTGGGAACGCTGGCCCGAGGTCGCGCGCGACCCCGACCCCGAGGGATGGGTGCGCGCACGGACCCACGAGCACGCACTGGCTCCCTGGCAGCGTCTGCGGCACCTGCTCGGCCGCCCCGCACCCCAGCCCGCCGACCCGGTTCTGCGCGCGCTGCTGGACCTGCCGCCCTGGCAGCGCCGAGCGGCGGTGCTGTGCGACGGCCTCGGCCTCGACGTGGACGAGGCCGCCGTCGAGACGGAGGCCACCGTCGCCGCCACCAACGCCAGACTGCGGCACGCGCGTGCCGCCATGGCCCGGCAACTGCCGCACAGCGGCGCCGACGCCGCCCGGCACGCCCTGAGAACCCGCGTCCAGGACGTGTCCGTCGCCACGCTCGCCCAGCCCTGGTCCGTTCGTGCCACAGGCGAGCGTCGCGTCCGTACGCTCACCCGCGCGGTGTTCGCGACCACGGCGGCCCTCGTCGGGGCCGTCACCGTCACCATCGCCACCGCGCCGGCTCCCGACGAACCCGTCGACAGCCGGTGCCCCGCCCACCCACGGCACACGGCACCGGCGGCGACCGGCCGGTAGACGCGTGCCGTCGCCGGTGGCCTCCCGGAGCAGCGCGTGCCGAGAATGGAAGGAGTCGCTCCCCGGTGCGGTTCCGGGAGGGAGCACGCGTATGAAGGATCCGGTCGTCGTGGGGGTGGACGGAGCCGCCTCCGGCCTCGTGGCGGTCGATGTCGCGGCCCGTGAGGCGCGCCTGCGCGGGGCGCCGCTGCGGATGGTGCACGCTCTCGGCCCTCCTGCGGGAGCGGCCGCGTGGCGGCGCGGCCTGAAGCCGCTGGCGCGCGGGGTCCTGGCACGGGCCGAGGGACGGGCGTGCGCGGCCGCGCCGGGCCTGGAGATCTCGCGCTCCGTGGTGGCGGGGGACCCGCGCCAGGTCCTGGAGATCGAGTCCCGCTCGGCCGCCCTGGTGGTGCTGGGCACGGCGGCCGTCTCCGGTTCGGGCGGGCTGCCGCTGGGCTCCACCGCCGCGCATCTGGCCGTGCACGGGCACTGCCCGCTGCTGGTCGCGCGCGGCCGGGTGGCGGCGAGCGGTCCGGTTCTGGTGGCGGTGGACGGCTCCCCGGCGGGGGAGGCGGCGGTGGCGTTCGCGTTCGCCGAGGCCGCGCTGCGCGAGGCGCCGCTGGTGGCGCTGCATGTGTGGAACAGCTGGAGCGAGCACGCCTACGAAGGCGCCGGTGACCCGCTGACCGCCGTGGTCAGCGATGTCGAGCACGTACGCGCGGCCGAGCAGCGCCTGCTGCACGAGACGGTGGCCCGCTGGCAGGAGTTCTTCCCGCACGTGGCCGCCGAGCGCCGCGTGATGCGCTCGCGCATCCGTACCGCTCTGATCGACGCCAGTGGTACCGCGCAGCTGATGGTGGCCGGCGCCGGCGGCCACGGCGGGCTCACCGGACTGCTGACCGGCTCGGTGGGCCAGGCGCTCCTGCGGCACGCCCAGTGCCCCGTCGCCGTCGTACGGGGCGGCAGGCCATGAGCCGCCGCTTGTCCCGAAGCCGGCCTGCCGTGCGGTGATAGGCCGCACTTATCACCTCATCGAAAAGGAATCTTTGACTGCTCCGGCAGGAAAACAAGAATGGTCACTCGGCGGAATTCCGATGACCGCCGGAGAAGAGGCAGACGCCACCATGAGCAGCATCGAGGATCCCGGCGACGACCTGTCGGTCACAGCGCCCAGGACCTGGGCGGCCGGGGTTCCCGCGGTCGCCCACGCGCTGCGGTACTCGCTGGAGCAGACCTCCGCCAGGCGCACCGCTCTGACCTTGCTGAACGTCAACCAGGCCAAGGGCATCGACTGCCCCGGCTGCGCCTGGCCGGAGCCCGCGCCGGGCAAGCGGCATTTGAACGAGTACTGCGAGAACGGCGCCAAGCACATCAGCGACGAGGCGACCACGCGCCGCGTCACCCGTGCCTTCTTCCGCGAGCACGCGATCGCCGAGCTGGGCACGAAGTCGGACTACTGGCTGAACCAGCAGGGCCGGCTGACCGAACCGATGGTCAAGCGGCCCGGCGCCACCCATTACGAGCCGATCGGCTGGGACGAGGCGCTCGATCTGCTCGCCGGTGAACTGAGGAACCTGGCGTCCCCGGACGAGGCACTGTTCTACGTGTCGGGCCGGCTGAGCAACGAGGCGGCGTTCCTGCTCCAGCTGTTCGCCCGCGCCTACGGCACCAACAACCTGCCCGACTGCTCCAACATGTGCCACGAGTCCAGCGGCTCCGCCCTGACGCAGACGCTCGGAGTCGGCAAGGGCAGCGTGTCCCTGGACGACATCCACCGCAGTGACCTCGTCCTCGTCGTGGGGCAGAACCCGGGCACCAACCACCCGCGGATGCTGTCGGCCCTGGAGGAGACCAAGCGCAACGGCGGCCAGGTCGTCGCCGTCAACACGCTGCCCGAGGCCGGGCTGATCCGGTTCCGCAACCCGCAGAAGGCGCGCGGTGTCATCGGCCGCGGCACGGCGATCGCCGACCAGTTCCTGCACATCCGCGCCGGTGGCGACCTGGCCCTCTTCCAGGCCCTGAACAAACTGCTGTTGGAGGCCGAGGACGCCGCGCCCGGCACGGTCCTCGACCACGCGTTCATCGAGGAACACACCACCGGCTTCGCCGAGTTCGCCGAGCACGCCCGCAAGGTGTCCTGGGACGACATCCTCACCGCCACCGGGCTGCCGCGCGAGGAGATGGAGCAGCTCTTCGAGCGGGTGCTGAACAGTGACAGCATCATCGTGTGCTGGGCGATGGGCGTCACCCAGCACAAGCACGGCGTCCGCACCATCCGCGAGATCGTCAACTTCCTGCTGGCCCGCGGCAACATCGGCCGGCCCGGCGCGGGCGTCTGCCCCGTGCGCGGTCACAGCAACGTCCAGGGCGACCGCACCATGGGCGTGTGGGAGCGGATGCCACAGAGGTTCCTGGACGCCCTGGAGGCCGAGTTCGGCTTCACCCCGCCCGCACACCACGGCCTCGACGCGGTGGGCGCGATCCGGGCCATGCGAGAGGGCCGCGCCAAGGTCTTCCTCGGCGTCGCCGGCAACTTCGTGCGGGCCGCGCCCGACAGCGAGGTCACCGAGGAGGCCATGCGCCGCTGTCGGCTCACCGCCCACATATCGACCAAGCTCAACCGGTCACACACGGTGTGCGGCGAGACCGCGTTGATCCTGCCGACACTCGGCCGCAGCGACAAGGACGTGCAGAACGGCGTCGAGCAGTTCGTCACCGTCGAGGACTCCATGAGCGAGGTCCACGCCTCCCGCGGCAAGCTGCCCCCGGCCTCCCCGCACCTGCTCAGCGAGGTCGCCATCGTCTCCCGGCTCGCCCGCAGGACGCTCGGCACCGCACCCGACCTGCCCTGGGAGGACTTCGAGGCGGACTACGGCACCATCCGCGACCGCATCTCCCGTGTCGTACCCGGCTTCGAGCGCTTCAACGAACGCGTGGCCCGCCCCGGCGGCTTCAAGCTGCCCAACCCCGTGAACGCGTACGCGTTCCCCACGCCGAGCGGCAAGGCCGTCTTCACCCGCAACGACTTCACGATGCCGCACGTCCCCGAGGGGCACCTGCTGCTGCAGACCCTGCGCTCGCACGACCAGTGGAACACCGTCTGGTACGCCCCCGACGACCGCTACCGGGGCATCCACAGCGCCCGCCGCGTCGTCCTGGTCAACCCCGCCGACCTGGACGAGCTCGGCATCGAGGACCGCGCGAGGGTGGACCTGGTCAGCGTGTGGCACGACGGCAGGGAGCGCCGCGCGCCGGACTTCACGGTCGTCGCCTACCCCGCAAGCCGGGGCTCCGCCGCGGCCTACTACCCGGAGACCAACGTCCTCGTCCCCCTGGACAGCGTCGCCGACATCAGCAACTGCCCCACCTCCAAGGGCGTCGTCGTCCGGCTGGAACCGGCGCCTGCCGCCGCAGCACCCCGTGGGGAGCGATAGGCCATGGGGCGAGTGACATCGCGGCGACGCGTGCTGCGCATCCGGGACGGGGTCCCGGACCACCGCCCGGACACCCTCGCCGCCGAGGAACCGATGGAGATCAGGGTCGGCGGACACCCCCTCACCGTGACCATGCGCACACCGGGCGACGACTTCGACCTCGCCGCCGGATTCCTGGTCGGGGAGGGCGTGCTGCACCGCACCGGCCAGGTGGCCGGCATCCGCTACTGCGCGGGCGCCACCGCGGACGGCACCAACACCTACAACGTGGTCGACGTCGCCCTCGCCGCAGGCGTCACACCCCCGGACGCCTCCCTGCGGCGCAACTTCGCCACGACCTCGTCCTGCGGCCTGTGCGGCAAGGCGAGCCTGGACGCCGTCCGCACGGTCGCCCACTGGACCGTGGCCGACGACGACCTGCGCATCGCGCCCGAGCGGCTGGCCGGACTCCCGGAGCGGTTGCGCGCCGCGCAGAAGGTGTTCGACAGCACCGGCGGACTGCACGCCGCCGGTCTGTTCTCGGCCGAGGGCGAGCTGCTGTGCCTGCGGGAGGACGTGGGCCGGCACAACGCCGTCGACAAGGTCGTCGGACACGCCCTGCGCGAGGGCCTGCTGCCCCTGCGCGGCACGGTCCTGCTGGTCAGTGGGCGGGCATCGTTCGAGCTGGTGCAGAAGGCGGTCATGGCGGGGATCCCGGTGCTCGCGGCGGTCTCCGCGCCCTCCTCCCTCGCCGTCGACCTGGCCGCCGAGAGCGGGCTGACACTCGTCGGCTTCCTGAGGGGCAGCTCGATGAACGTGTACAGCGGCGCCGAGCGACTGGCGGGACAGCCGGTCAACTGAACAGCGGGCTACGGGCGCGGGGCGCCGGGCAGCCGCTCCAGGGCCGCGGCCACGTCCGTGCGCCGGGCGACCTCCCGCAGGGCCCGCGCCATCACCGAGCCCGGCTCGCGGGCGGTGACCACCAGGCCGACCGGCACGCTGTGCTCCGGCTCCACGAGCGGAACGGCGCGCATGCCGGGCGGCACGCCGAACACATGCAGCCAGGCCCGCGGTACGACGCTGGCCCAGCGGCCCGTGCGTACATGAGCGAACAGCGTGGCGACCGAGTCGGTCTCCACCCGCGGCGAGGGCCGTACGCCGGCCTCGGCGAACACCGCGTCCAGCACACGGCGGCCCTGCATCGCCTCGGTCAGCAGGCACAGCGGCAGCCGGGACGCCTCGGCCCAGGTCGCCGTCGAGCGCCGGCCCAGCCCGTCGGCGGACGTGATCAGCAGGGCGTACCGCTCCTCGTAGAGCGGCACCGTGTGGAACTGCTCGCCCACGCCCTCGTGCAGATAGGTGATCCCGGCGTCGATCTCGAAGTTCCGCAGCTGCCGCAGGATCTCGCGGGACTGCATGTCCGCCGTCACCTCCACGGTGACCAGGGGATGCGCCGCACAGAACGGAGCGGTCAGCAGCGACACGGCGCCCGAGGCCGTCGGCACCGAACCGATCCGCATCCGCCCGCTGAGCCCGCTGCGCAGCGCGTCGACCTCGTCCCTCATCGCGTCACGGTCGGCCAGGATGCGCTGCGCCCACACCACGATCCGCTCGCCCTCGGGCGTGAGCCCCTCGTATGTCCGGCCCCGCCGCACCAGCGGCACGTCCAGTTCCTCCTCCAGCTTGCGGATCGCCTCCGACAGCGCGGGCTGGGAGACGTAGCAGGACTGGGCGGCACGGGCGAAGTGGCGCTCACGGGAGAGGGCGACGAGGTACTCCAGTTGGCGAAACAGCACGTCAAGGGTCTACCCGACGCCTGTCCGTAAAGCCAGCCGAAGCGGTGGCGTGCGAGAGGGGAGCGGGCGGGAGGGCCCGTGGGCGTCAGGAACCGGCGGCCGCCCGCTCCGCCGCACTGCGCAGCACACAGAACTCGTTGCCCTCCGGATCAGCGAGGACCACCCAGCCGGATCCGTCCGCGGCGCGGTGATCGGCGACCAAGGCGGCGCCGAGACCCAGCAGCCGGGCCACCTCCTCATCGCGCGAGGTCTCGGGGCGCAGGCACAGGTGGAGCCGGTTCTTGACCGTCTTGGGCTCGGGCACCTGGTTGAAGTACAGCGCCGGACCGTCGTCCGGCATCACCTGGGTCTCCCGGTCGCCGGGCCGGTCCTCCGGATGCAGCGGACGGCCCGTCACCTCGCTCCAGAAGCGGGCCAGTCCATAGGCATCCGCACAGTCGATCGCTACGTTCTGCACCACCGAGACCATGCGGATCAGGCTCCCCGATCTTGGCGCGGAACGCCACCCCGTCGCCGTCCCGGCCGACGGCCCCATGCCGACGGCCGAGACGGCACGAGGGCCCGAGCGGACCGGCCCCCGGGGAACTCAGTCGAGACAGAACTCGTTGCCCTCGATGTCCTGCATCACGATGCACGAGTCGTGCTCGTCGGCGAGCAGCCGCACGCGCACCGCGCCGAGCGCGACCAGCCGGGTGCACTCGGCCTCCAGCGCGGCCAGGCGCTCCGCGCCCACGAGCCCGGTTCCGACCCGCACGTCGAGATGCACCCGGTTCTTGACGACCTTGCCCTCGGGAACGCGCTGGAAGAACAGACGCGGACCCACCCCCGAGGGATCGGTGCACGCGCACCACGAACCGCGGTCCTCGGCGGGCCGCGTGAGATCGAAGTCCTCCCAGCTGGCGAACCCACGGGGCGGCGTCACGACGTATCCCAGCACCTCGCACCAGAAGCGAGCGACACGCTGGGGCTCCGCGCAGTCGAAGGTCACCTGGAACTGCTTGATCGTTGACATCGGCGCACCCTAGCAGGGGCCCCGAAGCGGCTCATGGGGGGTGCGCGCTCGCCCGGCGCACCACGGGGCACCGGCCGCGCTCGGCGCTCGGCGGCGTACAACCATTCGGCGAGGTGGTGAGTCTCCTAGGTGATCACGCTGTGATCGCATCGACGAGGAGACCATCATTACCGCGATACGTAAGTCCCTGACCGCTGCCGCACTCGCCGGTACCGTTCTGGCGGGTTCGGCCGCCTGCGGCACCGTGGAGCAGCTCTCCGCCGGGAAGAAGCTCGACCAGGCGTTCGACGAGCTCGCGAGCCAGAAGTCGATCTCCTTCGAGCTGGACCTGGACGCCGACGCCCGGACCCTGAAGGAACTGGACGCCGCGTCGGACCCGGAGCCGGGCGAGGAGATGCCCGACGAGGCCGCCGATCTGCTCAGTGGCGCGAAGATCAGTGTCACCGTGCAGTCGAAGAAGCCGCTCGGCGAGTCCGGCGAGAAGGACTACGTCGGCATGGCCATGAAGGTCAGCACCGAGGACGGCGACCTCATCGAGTACCGGGTCGTCGGCGACTACACCTACCTGCGCTCCGACGTGAAGTCCGTCGGCGAGGCGCTGGGCGCCCCCGTGCCGTCGGCCGGGGACCTGCCGCCGGAGGCGAGCGGGCTGAAGAAGGTGCTTGAGGGCGAGTGGGTGAAGTTTAACACCAAGGAGATGGAGGAGAGCGCCGCCGAGATGGGGGCGGCGCCGGGTGAGAAGCCGGAACCGGAGCCCACCCTCGACGCGAAGACGCAGAAGAAGGTGCTGGACGCGCTGCGTCGGACCATCGCCCGTGAGGTCGACTTCAAGAACGCGGGTGAGAAGGACGGCGCGGAGCACATCACCGCCACGGCCCCGTTCCGCACGCTGATCACCAAGTTCTTCGACGAGATCCGTCCGCTGGCGAAGAACCTGCCGCCGGGCATGGAACTGCCCACGGACAAGGACCTCAAGGACGCCCCCGACACCAAGGTCACGGCGGACTTCGCCCTGAAGAACGGCGAGCTGTCCGAGGTCTACATCGACCTCGCCAAGCTGACCGAGAACGCGAAGGTGAAGAAGCTGGGCCTGGTGGTCCGGATGAGCGACGGCGAGACGCCGAAGGCCCCGGCCGGTGCCACCGAGCTGGACATGGAGGAGATCTTCGGCGGCTTCGGCGCCGCGATGATGGCCGAAGAGGACTTCGGCGGGGAGAGCCTGGAGGAGGAGGGCTTCGCCGAGGACGCGGCGTAGCCACACGCCGGGACGTGCGTGCGGGGGGCGCGGCCGACACGGGCGCGCCCGCCCCGCCGTACCCGCCCGCGCCGCCGTACCCGCCCCGGCGCACACGCACGCCGGGCGTGCGTGCGACGCCCCGCACCCCGCGGGGGCGTCGCGCAGGCGGGGACCTCCCGGCCCGGAGGTTGATGCGCCGGAGTGAACCGGGCGCGTGGCCGCCCGCATGGATCCGTCCCACGGGGAAGGCGTCTTCCATGCGCGCACTGGTGATCAACTGCACCCTGAAGCCCTCGCCTCAGCCGTCCAACACCGAGGCCCTGGCCGGAACGGTCGTCGCTGCGCTCCAAGGCCACGGCGTGGAGGTGGACGTCGTGCGGGCGGTCGACCTCGATCTCAAACCCGGTGTACGCACCGACATGGGCGCCGGCGACGACTGGCCGGCCGTCCACGAGAAGCTGCTCGCCGCCCGCATCCTGGTGATCGCCTCGCCGACCTGGCTGGGCCGACCCTCCTCGGTCGCACAGCGCGTGCTGGAACGGATGGACGCCATGCTCGGCGAGACCGACGACGAACAACGCCCCGTCGCCTACAACCGGGTGGCCGGTGTGGTGGTCACCGGCAACGAGGACGGCGCCCACCACGTCATCAGCGAGATCAGCGGCGCCCTCGCGGACATCGGCTACACCATCCCCGGCCAGGCATGGACGTACTGGCACCTCGGCCCCGGTCCGGGCCCCGACTACCTCGACGACGACCGCGGCCACGACTGGTCGAACTCCACCGCCCGCGCCATGGCCTCCAACCTCGCCCACGCCGCCCGCGCGCTCGCCGCCAACCCCCTGCCCGCGCCGCCTTCCTGACCCCGGCACGCCAGACATGTCTCCCCAACGCCCCTCCGTGGGGCGGCAGTTGCGCGCGTCCGCACTGCGCCGCGGGCGAAGCCCGTCCCGGCTCTTTGTCTCTTTGTGACTAATCGATCGCATGCCGTGGCGACCCCGGACCATGATGACGACGGCTCGGGTCGGTGATCCGAGCCGGACTCCCAGGGGAGGTGGCCGCGTGTTCCTGACCTCCGGCCCGCGTCGCTTCGAACCGTCGGACGCGCAGCTGCTGCTCGCCGTGCGCGAGGGCTCGTCGGAGGCGGTGCGCTCGCTGGAGGAGCGGCACGGGGCGGCGGTCATGGCCTACGCCCGTACGTGTGTGGCCTCGCAGGACGACGCCGCCGAGCTGACCGCCTACACGTTCACCGGGCTGCGCCTGCGCGCGGCCCGCACACCCGTGGACGCCCTGGGGTGCGTGCGCGTCGCGCTGTTCGATGCTGTCCGCAGCACCGCCGTGCTGTGGGCCGGACCGGATCAGGCGGTGCTCACACGGCCGTTCGGGGCCTGGCTCGCCTCCGGGGCGGTGTGGTCCCTGGCGGAGGACGGCGCACTCCTCGCCGCCTTCCACAGCCTCACACCGCAGCAGCAGTGCGTGCTGTGGCACGCGTCGGTGGAGCGGGACCCCCTGGACGTGATCGCCCGTGTCGCGGGAATACCGGAGCGGGAAGTGTGGCGATCGGTCACCGAGGTCCAGGGAGAGCTCCGCAGCCGGTGCGCCGAGCTGTACGCGCGCCGCGTGCGGCAGACGGCGTGCCTGCGCTTCGTCGACAGCGTGCTGCTCGGCTCCGCGGAGTCGTATAACGGCCCGTACGACACCGGCCACCTGCGGCTGTGCGCCGACTGCCGGGAACTCTTCCGGGAGCTGCGCAGCCACCACCTCCGGCTCCCCGTACAGCTGCCGGAAGGGCTGCTGGGCTGGTGGCCGGCGGGCGCGTACCGCACGGCCAAGGAGGCGGCTCCGCGCTCCCGCACGGCGGAGGAGACCCACTCGCCCTCCCGCGCGGCCAGGGACACGGCCCCGGGTTCCCGCGCGGAGCAGCAGGGGCCGGCGGGTTCCGGCCCGGCCGCCACCGGCAGGCGGCGTACGCGACGGGGCCGACGGGCGCGAGTCCGCCCCGTCGGCCCCGGACTTCTCGCGGCGGCGGTGCTGGGTCTCGTCCTGGCCCTGGCCCTGGCCGTGTGGCGATGAGGGCCCCTCTCGACCACCGCCGCGCTGCCCGCGATCCGCCGTCAGGCGCTGTCGCCGCCGCCGTGAGCGGCGCTGTGCCGGCCGCGGCTCCTGCGCAGGGCGGCCGCGGCGAGATGGCGGCGGCTGCGTGCGGTCAGCCGCAGCCCGTTGAGCGCCAGGACGAACTCCAACCGCTGCCCCGGAGCCCGCAGTTCATCGCCGAACAGGCGCTCCGCCTGACGGATGCGGTAGCGGACGGTCTGCGGATGCACCCGCAGGACCCGCGCCGTCTGTGCGGCGCTGCCGCACTCGAACCACACCAGCAGGGTCTCGGCCAGCCGTTCCGCCTGGGCGGGCGGAAGGACGGCCAGGGGGCCGAGGCGCCTTCTGACCAACTGGAGCACAAGCGCCTCGTCCTGCGCCAGCAGCACAGCCGGCAGATGCTCCTCGACGTACACCGCCCCAGGCCGCCGGCCGGGACCGGCGGCCAGGGAGAGCAGGGTGCGGGCCCAGCGCAGCGAGGCGCCGGCCCGTTCCCTGGGCAGGGCCGGCCCGATGGCCACATCGCTCTCCGGCAGCAACCGCCGTACGACATCGGCCGGTTCGGGTCCCGGCTGGGCGATGAGGACGTACGGCGCGGCGGCGCCCCAGTCGGCGAGCCAGCCCGGCCCCGCGCCCGGAAGCCCGCTGGGCGGGGGCGGCGCGACGGCCACGGCGCGCAGTCGTGGCGGCAGCGGCCACCCGGCCCGGTGCGCCAGTTCCCGAAGAGCCGGTTCGTCGGGCGCGGGTTCGCCGGCGAGGGCGGCGGCGAGCAGCGGCAGCCAGCGGCTCCGCGAAGGGCCCCTTCGGTGCCGCCCGTTCGCCGGGTCCCCCGTCTCTCCCTCCGCGGGCGTCGCCCCGCCCTGCTCGGATGTCCTGCCCGGTGCCAACCAGTCGGTCACCGTCTGCCCCTTTCCTCTGCTGCTGCCCGGAGAGCCGTGAGCCACCCGGTGGCGTGGCCCCGCGCCCGGCTCCGGGACGGATCGGACAGAGAGAGGAACCTCTTCGCACCCCGTCCCGCCGCTTTGCCGAACCATTGCCAAGTGCTCAGGACAGGCGTACGTCGTCCAGGGCCCAGTACCAGTCGTTGCCCGCGTCGCGCAGACGGAACTTCACGGTGACCGTCCGGGCCCCTTCGGGCACGGCGACGACCAGGCTCTCCCGGCTGTCGAACCGGTCGGCGGAGTAGGCCCTGAGCACACGGTCCGGGCCGGAGTCGAAGGACACCAGGACCTCTCCGCGCTGCGCCCCGAGCTGCCAGTAGTGGGTGACATAGCTGAGGGTGAGCCGGTCGCGGCCGGGTGGGGCCGCACAGGCCGGTGAGACCAGTGTCGAGTCGAAGGCGCTGGTCGCGGACGGGTCGCCGAGGTCGTTCCACTCGTCCGGGTCCGCGACGGCGATCGCGCCGTCCCCGAGGGTGAAGTCCTCGCGGTACTGGCCCGGATGGGCGTGCTCCCAGAACTCACGGGTCGTCAGCGTCCAGCCGCGCCACTCCCTGACACCGTTGTCGGGCATGCGGGAGTTGTCCACCCGCCAGCCGCCGGGGAAGCTGTGCGTCCATCCCAGGACGGAGCGCGGAATGCCGTACTCGTCGACGGCCGGCCGGAGTTCGCGGTCGTCGGCGTGGAAGCCGGTGCACGCGGCCAGAGGGGCGCCGGCGGGGGCGGGCGAGGGCCGTGCCGTCGTGGGTGCGGGGCGCGGGGAGGGCGGCGGCTCCGCGGCCGGCGCGGGGGAGGCCGACGTGGGGGACACCGGCGCAGAGGCGGAGGGCGCGGCGACCGAAGTCCGGGCCCGCGCCGGCTTGTTCTCCTCGGTGTCCGGGTCGCCGGGGCCGAGGGAGATCACGGCCAGGACGGCGACGGCCAGGGCGGCGGCCCCCGCCG
This sequence comes from Streptomyces sp. enrichment culture, assembly GCF_964272895.1. GTDB lineage: Bacteria > Actinomycetota > Actinomycetes > Streptomycetales > Streptomycetaceae > Streptomyces. The sequence continues at coordinate 253,477 of NZ_OZ186832.1, read as the reverse complement.
CGACGGTCGCGGGGCGGACGAACGGGCTCCCGCCGGCGGGGTCGGCGGGGCCGTCCGGGGCGGCGGCGGACGCCGCGTGCGCGGCGGACCGGCCGGCCAGGTAGGCGGGTCCGGCCCACAGGAGGATGCCGGTGGCGAGGTAGGCGCCGAAACGGTCGTTGAGGTGGGTGAGTTCCTGCACCGCTCCCCGGCAGCGGGCGCAGCCCTCCAGATGACGCCGGACGGCTCTGCCCGCCTTGTGCTCCCCGCGCCGCACGTACGCGCCGAGGAGCGCGCTGAAGTGCCGGCACTCCTCGCTCGCCAGCGTGTCCTGGGCGTGCGCGGCCAGATACGCCTCGCGCAGCCCCTCTCGCGCACGGGAGGCCAGCGACGCCACACCGCTCGGAGTCAGACCGAGCAGCCGTGCGGTCACACCCGCCGGCTCCTGTTCCACGGCCGTGTACCACAGGACCGACTGCCAGCGTTCGTTCAGCGAGCGGAAGGCGTGGCGGACGAGGCTGCGTTCCTCCTGGCGGACGATCCACGCCTCGGCGTCCATGGCGGCGGGGTCGCGGGCGTCGAGCCACTGCTCGAAGTCCAGGGCCAGTTGGTGGCGCCGCTCGGTGGCGAACCGGCGAGCGGCCGCCCGGCGCACGGTGACCAGCAGATACGGGCGCCAGGGGCCGCTCGGACCATGGCCCGAACGCACGGCCTCCCACGCGCTGGTGAACGCCTCGGACGCCAGGTCCTCGGCGGTGTGCTCGTCCCGGCAGCACAGCCGGGCATAGGTCAGGACGGCCTGGTGATGGCGCCGGTGCAGTTCCTCGGCCGCCTCCGGGCAGGCCGATGCGCGGACCCTGGCCGTGAGTTCGCCGTCGGTCAGTTCGTGCAGTGCTGTCATCTCGCCGGCCAACGCCTCGCCTGTGGATCGATGGGGAAGTCCTTGCAGGTCCTTGCAGGTCCTGGGGCTTCGGCTCCGTCGCCCGCCCGCTGTGATGCTGCCGTAATCGGCCACAGGCGCGAGATGTCGCGGATCATTGTGACCGTTCAGTGATCAAGTCCACCGAACCATGGCTTACTGACACACATTCGATCATTGCCGGACGCGGTTGAACAGCCGTCGGCGCGGAGGCAGATGCGTCCTCATGCGCTGTCGGCTGTTCGCGCCGCGTCCTCAGAGGCCGGTGACCTTGCCGCTCGCGGAGAGCTCGTAGACGAGGGTGACCGTACGGCGGCCACCGGGCGGCAGGGCGATGTCCCAGCGGGCGATGCCCTCGTCGTCGAGGGAGTCCGGGACCGGGGAACACGCCTCCTTGCGCAGCCGTACCTCCACCGCCGCGACCTCGGAGACCGGGATCCGCTCCCGCAGGACGACCACCTGCTCGCCCTGGGCGCCGGGAGCGGAGAAGCGCGACAGGTGCAGGCGCACCGTGCGGGTGACGGTGGTGCGTTGGGTCACGGCCGTGGTGTCGCGCGACTCCTCGTATTCCCGTACGACCCGGTAGTCGTCGTGGCTCCCGAAGGCGAGCTCGACGGGCCCACCGGGCGCGGTGAACTCCATGGTGCCGCGGCCGCTGAACCCGCTGCCGCGCACCAGGTCCACCGGCCCGGCCAGCAGCGCGTGCCCGGACGGGTTGTCGAACCGCACCACCTGCGTCACCAGCGGCGACAGCTCGGGCGAGCAGGCGTACTGGCTGCTCGCGGCCGTGGTGGCGCGGGAGAGCGGCACGCGGTGGGCGCGCCCGTCGGCGGGCACCGAGACGGGCGCGGGGGAGTGCAGCACCCTGGTCCGGCCGCCGTCGTCCACGCCGGGCAGGCCGAGCACCGGCGCGGGGCCGAGCTCCCCGATCTCCTCCTCGCGCAGCTCGACCTCGACCGTGCGCCGCTCGGCGGGCGACCGGTCGGTCAGCGTCAGCCGGTCCTCCGTCAGGCGCGGTGGCTCGGTCGCCAGGGCCGACCGGGCCGTCGACAGGACAAGGCGTACGTCCGTCCATGCCTCGCCGGTCCGCTGCCAGACCATGGCGTCGGTGTCCAGCGTGAGGGTGTCCCCGTCGAGCACGGCCCGATAGGCGGGGCGCCACAGCGCGCAGGGAACGAGGTGGCTCAGCCGCAGCCGGGCCGGCCCCGCGGCCTCGGCGTCGACGGTCAGCTCGACATGGGCGAGCAGCTCGGCGGGCTGCTCCTCGGACAGGTGCAGGGCGTGCGCGGTCTCCTGGACGCCGGTGGCGAGCACGGCCAGCCGGGCCTGTACGGCGCGCAACTGCTCGCTGTGCTCGTCGCGTTCGGCGTCCACGCGGTCCAGTTCCCGGGTCCAGCGCGTGGGGTCCGTCTCGCCGGAGCCGGCTCCCTCGCCGATCTCCCGCAGCAGATCGGCGGCGAGGTGGCCGAGCAGGTCGAGGCGGGCGCGCAGCCGGTCGCTGCGCCGTTCCAGCGCGAACCGCTCCTCCTCCAGGTCGTGCAGGCGCCGGCGCAGCGCCGGGTCCTCCGCCGAGGGCAGCGGTCCCCGAGGCGTCCAGGCGCGGACGAGCCGGGCGTCGAGGACACGAGCCGGCGGGCCGGCGGTCAGCTCCGCGTGCAGCGTGCGGTCGACCGCCAGGGCGGTGACCGGACCGAGCACCAGCCGCTGCACACCGGCCCGCAGGTCGAGGGCGACGGTGCGCTCGACCTGGGCGCGGTCCTCCAGGCAGGTCACGGCGGTGACGGGGGCGGGGATCGTTGCGGGATCCGTGGACATGATCTGTGTCAGCTCCTGCGGTTGCCGCCGACCAGGGCCTTCGCGGCCGGGATACGGATCGTGTAGCCGCCGTGCAGGGCGGTGGTGCCGCCCGCGGGCAGATCGACCCGCCACACCCGGGTGCCCGGCGCGGTCCGGTCGGGTTCCGCGGAGTCGTCCGGGACCGTCCAGTCGGCGTGTTCCTCGATCCGTACGTCCGTGTCGGAGGTGACCGGCACCTGCTCCCGCACCTCGACGCGCACGGGCCGGGCCAGCCGGTTGGCCAGCTCCACCTGCACGCGGTGGTCCAGCACGGTGACGTTGTTGCGCAGGCCCGCTGTCGATTCGTCGACATGGGTGCGCCGGGTGACCTGGACGCCCTCGGCCGGCCCGAGCCCCATCCGGCGGACGCCGCCGGGCGCGAGGGTGGGCAGCGCGGCGGTCAGCAGGAAGTCGTCGTCGACGGTGACCTCCACCGGGCCCGCCAGCAGCGCCTGGTCGGTGGCGTTGGACAGCACCAGCGTCGCGTACACCCGCGTCTCCACGGACGGCACGCACAGGTACTCGGTGCGCAGGCCGACCGGGATCTCGGCGATGGTGACGGTGTGCCAGGTGCCGTCCGAGGGGATGTCCGCGCGGGCCACGGCGTCGTAGCGGTGGTCGAAGGAACCGGCCGACCGGCGGGGCGGCACCGCACGCCCCGGCAGCGGCAGGGAAGCCACCGCTTCGGCGCGCCGGCGGTACTCGGCCGCCACCGGGTCGAAGGAGGCGTCCGGGAACAGGCGGCCTCTGCGGTTCTCGGGCTCGTCGGGGCCGCTGAGGACGAGAGCGGCGTAGTCGAGCTCGTCGCTGGAGGGCTGCGGCGGACCGGGCACCGGGGCGGGCGGCGGCACGGGAGCGGGGGCCATCGGGCCGGCCGGGGCCGGTGGCACGGCGGCGGGTGCGCGGCCCGTCCGAGGGCGGTTCGACCGCTGCCGCTCCACCTGCGCGGACTCCGGCATCGCACGGGCGGGCCCGGCCGCCTGAGGTCCGGGAGCGCTGCCCGGAGCGGCGGGCATGACCGGGGCCGCGCCGTACATCGGGGGCGGAGGTACGGGAGCGGGGCCGTGAGCGCCGGCGGCTGCCGCGGGTGTGGGGGCCGACCGGGCGGCCGCGCCTCCGGCCGCGCCGGCCGGTGCGGCACCGAAGTCCCCCGGTGCGGCGGCCGGGCGCGGGCCCGCCGCGTCGTACCCGGTGAACAGGTCGGACAGACCCGCCGGGGGCTCCCGCCAGCCGGACGGCGCGGGCGCGGGCTGACGGCGGCCGATCCGCAGCGAGCGCAGCCTCGGCAGATCGGTGCGGCGCCGCAGATCGGCGGTGGCCAGAGCGATGCGCACGCCGGTCCAGTCCTCCCCGGTGCGCTGGGCGACCGAAGCGCGCAGCACCAGGCTGCCGGTGTCCGCGCTCTGACGGTACGCCAGACGGTAGGCCGGTACCCACACGGCGCCCGGAACCCCGTACTCCAGCTCCAGCTCGACGTCACCCGTCCCGTCGAGGGTCACGACCGCGCAGACCGACGTCTCGACGTGGGCGGACGGGGTGTCGGTGGAGGCACGGGACCAGCGGTCGGTCGCCACGTCGAGCTCGTGCTCCACGCGGCGCAGTTCCGCCTCCAGCTCGGCGAGGCGCTGGTGCAGGGCGGTCAGCCGCTCGTCGACGAAGTCGGTGAGCGTCAGCCACGCCTCCACGGGAGTGCGCCGGTGCGGATCGTCACGCTTGCGCGGCGGCGGCACCGGACGCAGGCCGCTGACCTCCTTGATGCGGGCGAGAACCCGGTCACGGCGGCCCTGCGTCGCCGCGTGCTCGTCCCGCAGCCGCTCCACCTCGCGCAGCAACGCGTCGGGCGCGCCCGTTCCGGACGGTTCGGCGTCCACCTCGGCCCGCACCCCGGTGACGCGCACCCCGCTGTCACCGACGACGCGTGCCCGCAGGGAACCGGGGTCCATCGACCGGGGCAGTCCCGTGACCCGCACCCGCCCCTGCGCGGGCACCGCGCCCCTGGCCAGGCGGGTGCACAGCGCACCCTGCGCGTACACCACGACCGCGTCGAGGGCCGACGCCCACCGCGGTGTCTCCTCGGACTTCATGTGCTCAGCCCCCCGTCACTGCCCGTGCCGGGCGAAGCCTAGCGCCCAGGGCGGCGAACGGGAGAACCGCACGGTGCCGGTGCCGGTGGCGGCGAAGGGCAGCTCCGGTTGAACACAAGCCGGTTCTGCCGCGTAAGGGACTCCAGGGGAAACACAGGACGCGGGTCGACCGACGCGTAGGAGTACGAACGTGACACGCAGCAGACGCAGACGCCCGACCGGGGCGAGACGCGCGACATTCGCCGCCGTCGCTCTCATGCTGGGCGGAGGAGGCATGGTGGCGGTGAATGTGTACGCCTCCGCCACCGACGGCACCGCGGCCGCCACCACCGACGCGGGGAGCGGGTGGCGCGGCGGTCTGACGATCGACTGCCCCGACGTCGGCGAACGGCTCACCGACGTGCCGGATCGGGCACGGGGGACCGTCGACGGGGAACTGGCCGTCCTGGACCAGCAGATCGCCGACGCGTACCGGCAACTGCTGGAGCCGGAGGGGGAGTCCGCCGACTCGCCCCAGGAGGTGATCGTGGAGCCGCTGTCGGAGCGGCGGGCGGGAACGATCGGTCGCATCGCCGCCGCGCTGGAGGACTCCGGCACGAGGCCGCAGGGGCTGGACTCCCTGAGCGCCTGCGCCTTGCGGCAGGCCGAGGGGGCGCCGGCCGACGCAGAGGGCGGGAACGACACGCAGAACGGTGCCGGGAGCGGCACCGGACAAGCCGGAGCGGGGGGCGTCGCAGGGCAGGCGGGCAACGGCCCCGTCGCCGCCGACTACGCGGACATCACCACCGTCCGGCCCGGCGCTGCGGCGCCGGCCCCGACGGACGGAGCCTCGCGCGGTACCTTCACCACGAGCTGCGGCGTCAACGCGGCGGGACTGTTCAACTCGGACAACGTGATCGTCGCGCCCGGCGTCACCAACGGCGCCCACCACTTCCACGACTACATCGGCAACCAGGCCAACAACGCCTTCGCGAGCGACGACGACCTCGCGGCCGCCGCGACCAGCTGCCTGGACCAGGGCGACCGGTCCTCCTACTACTGGCCGGTGCTGCGGCTCCAGAACGGGACGCAGGAGCGCGACGCCCAGTCGCCCGGCGGCGGCATCGAGGGCAACGCCGGCGAGATCGTCACGCCGAAGGACGTCACGCTGACCTTCGTCGGCAGCCCGGTGGGCGAGGTCACCGCGATGCCCCGGCTGCTGCGCATCATCACCGGCGACGCCAAGGCATTCGTCAACGGCCCCGCCAACGCCAACGCGTCCTGGAGCTGCACCGGCTTCGAGGACCGGCAGCTGAAGGACAAGTACCCGCTCTGTCCCCCCGGCAGCGATGTGGTGCGCACCTTCAGGTTCCAGAGCTGCTGGGACGGCCGCAACATCGACAGCGCCAACCACCGCACCCACGTGGCCTTCGCCGACGCATCCGGCAACTGCCCCGCCGGCTTCCGCGCGATCCCGCAGCTGGTGCAGCGCATCGTCTACGACGTCGACGCCCCGAGCCTGGCCGACGGCGGGCGTACGACCCCGCTGTTCGCGGTCGACTCCTTTCCCGAGCAGCTCCACAAGCCGGTCACCGACCACGGCGACTTCATCAACGTCTTCGACGAGGACCTGATGGCGGAGATGGTCGAATGCCTCAACACCGGCCGCCAGTGCGGCGCCGGTGCGGACTCCGGAGGTGGCGACGGTGCCGGGGACGGGAACGGCGACGGTGCCGGGGACGGGAACGGCGACGGTGCCGGGGACGGGAACGGCTACGGCGCCGGGGGTGGGGACGGCGGAACAGCGCCGGATCCAGCGCCCGCGCCCGAGGATCCGCAGGACGGCGACAGCGAGCCTCCCGCCGATCCCGGCGACGGCGAGGAGCCCGGCAGCGGTGCGGAACCCGGCAGTGGCGCGGATCAGACCATCGAGCCGGGCAGCGGCGAGGAGCGGCCCGCCGAGCCCGGCGACATCGACGACCGGCCCGTCGCACCGGCCGACGGCGCAAGCGGACCCGCGCTGCCCGGCACCGCGAGCCAGGCTCCGCCCAAGCCCCCGACCAGCGCCCCCGCGACCGACGCGCCGCGCCCCGCGGAGCCCAGGTCGGCCGGTACCCCCAGCGCGGCGGCGCCCGCCGCCCCGTCGGCCGATCAGCAGGTGGCCGCCCCACAGGGCACCCCCGGCGGACTCGCCGAGACCGGCACCAGCCTGTGGCCGACCGCGGCCGGTTCGGCACTCCTCATCGCGGGCGGAGTTCTCCTGACCCGCACCAGGAGGCGCCCGACGCGACCCTGACGACACAGCCCCTAGGAGCGGGTGACCAGCTGCGCCATCCTCTCGGCGGCCCGTACCGCGGCGTCACCGCAGCAGTTGTTGAACAGCACGTGCACCCGCTCGACCTGCCCGGAGAGCCGACGGATCCGCGGCACCCATGCGGCGAGTTCGTCGTCACCGTACGCGTACCGGTAGCGCTCCTCCTTGTTCCCGCCCTGCCACACGGCGCTGCGCCCGTGGAACCGCACGACGGACAGCCGGGGCGTCGTGACGGGGGCGACCGGCGGTACGGAGGCGGCGAACCCCTGGGGCATGTCGACGGCGACGGCGGCCATCCCGTACCGCGCGAGCAAGGAGCGCGTGGCCTCGGCCTGCCCCTCCCGCCACCAGGAGGAGTGCCGGAACTCGACGGCGAGGGGCCAGCCTTCGCACCGCACGGCGGTCTGCGCCAGCACCGCCTCGGCGCGCGCCCCCGGCCTGAACCACGGCGGGAACTGCAGCAGCACACTCCCGAGCCGCCCCGCCCGCCGAAGCGGCGCCACGGCCGCCGTGAAGCGCGCCCAGACCTCGTCCAGCACCGCTGGGTCCCGGGCGTCGGCGGGCAGCCCTTCTGGCATCCTCGCACTCCGCGTCGGATGCCCGGTGAGCAGCGAGAACGCCTTCACGTCGAAGACGAACCCGTCCGGCGTCCGCTCCACCCACAGCCGGCTGTTCCGCTCGCTGGGCAGGGCGTAGAAGGAGGAGTCGACCTCGACGAGCGGGAACCGTTCGCCGTAGTACCGCAACCGCCCTTCGGCGTCCCGGCTCCCGGCGGGGTACCACCCGCTGCGGACCAACGCCGGGTCGGTCCATGAACACGTACCCACGAGGATGTCGCCCATCGCCTTCGGTTACCCGGCCGCGTCCACCGGATGCGGGCGGTGTCCGGTCCGTGGGTCCGGCCGGTCGCGGGTGCTCGGTGCCTGAGCGGTGCCGGGCTCCCCCTAAGGTGAACCCCATGTCTTCCAGGTTGAGTTCCGTGAAAACCCGCGCCGCGTTGCGCACATCGGCACGTGTCTCCGCCGAGTTGCTGCTGGTCGTCGTGATGCTCGCGCTGGCTCTCTGGCTGCTCGACCGGATGTGGTCGGTGGTGTGGCCGCTCGTCGTCGGTCTGCTGCTGACGACGCTGACCTGGCCCCCGACGCGCTTCTTGCGGTCGAAAGGGTGGCGTCCGGCGTTGGCCGCATCGCTGGTGACGATCGGGTTCCTGCTCGTCGCCGCCGGGGTCGTGGCGTTGATCGCGGTTCCGGTGGCCTCCCAGTCCGGTGAGCTGACCGACGGTGTCGTCGAGGGCGTGCAGAGGCTGCGGGAGTGGGCCGCCGGGCCGCCGCTGAACATCGAGGACGCCCAGATCAACAAGGCCCTCGACAGCGCGGTCGACCGCGCCCAGGAGGGGCTCGGCAGCGCGGTCACCGCCGTCGTCTCGGGCGTGAGCACGGTCGTCAACGGTGTGATCACCGCCGTACTGGCGCTGTTCCTGATGTTCTTCTTCCTCAAGGACGGGCCGCGCTTCCTGCCGTGGCTCTCGCGCCAGCTGCCCGGCCGGCTCGCCACCGACGTGCCCGCGGTCGCCGGGCGCGTCTGGGACACGCTGGGCTCGTTCGTACGGTCCCAGGCCGCCGTCGGCCTGCTGGACGCCGTACTGATCGGCCTCGGCCTGTGGATCGTCGGGGTGCCGCTGGTGCTGCCGCTGGCGGTGCTGACGTTCGTCACCGCGTTCGTGCCGATCGTGGGCGCGCTGTTCGCCGGGCTCGTCGCGGTCCTCATCGCGCTGGTCTCCAACGGCCTGACCGACGCGCTGATCGTGCTGGGCATCATCGTGGTGGTGCAGCAGCTTGAGGGGAACGTGTTCCAGCCCATCATCCAGAGCCGCGGACTCGGGCTGCACGCCGGGGTCATCCTGCTGGCGGTGACGCTGGGCGGGAACCTGGCCGGCATCGTGGGCAGCCTGCTCGCCGTCCCCGTCGCAGCGCTGATCGCGGTCGTGTGGGGCTACCTCCGCGAGCAGCTCGGCGAACCGCCGGCCGAGCCGGGCGGCGGCGAACCGGCTCCCGGCGCCGCTGTTCCGTCGTGACCCAGGCGCCCCCGACCTCCCCTCGGGCGCCGGCACTGCTGCCCCCGTCGCTGCGCCCGCCGCTCGGGCTGACCGCGGGGCTCGCCGCGCTGGTGGCCGCCGTGTTCGGAGTCCTGTACGCCGGTCACGGCGAGAGCGGCCGGGTGGACCGGTGGATCGTCCGGCCGACGGCGGACAGCGTGGGGCCGCCGTGGCGGCGCGTCGCCCTGGCCACGGACTTCCTGGGCGAGCCGGTGGGGGCGGCGCTGCTGGTCGGGGCCGCCGTGGCGGTCTGCCTGCTGCTGCGGCGCCCTCGCGCGGCGGTGTTCCTCGTCGCCGGCACCGGCCTGGCGGTGGGGGCGACGACGCTGCTCAAACCTCTGGTCGGGCGCACCATCCACGGTGACGACAACCTCTCCTACCCGAGCGGGCACACGGCGTTCCTCACCGCGTTCGCCCTCGCGGTGGCGCTGCTCGCGACGGGCCGGCTCGGCCTGGGCAGGACGGCCGGCACCTCGCTCGTGCTCGCCGCGGCACTGGTCGCGGGCGCCGCGATGGGCTGGGCCCAGGTCGCCCTGGGCGCGCACTATCCGACCGATGTCCTCGGTGGCTGGTGCACGGCGCTGGCGGTGACACCGGTGACCGCGTGGCTGATCGACCGGACGGCCGACGCCGGTCGACGGCAGCCGCCCTGACCGTGTGTCGAGCAGGCGGCCAGGGCACCCTGACGTCACCCCGAGGCGGCTCCCCGCGGCGCGTCACGCCGTGCGGCGGAACACAGGCTTCACCGGCCGCCCGCCCATCCAGGGCCCGGGGTCACCGGCGTCCAACGCCTTGCGGTACACCGCGCACGCCTGGGCTACCACGTCCACGGTGTGGTCGATGTCGGCGTCACCGAGCGCGCTGCTCACCACGAACGACGGGGCCAGGACCCCGCCCGCGAGGAGCCGGCGCAGGAAGAGGGTCCGGTACGCCTGCGACGGCTGCCCGTTCGCGTCGAGGGTGGCGAAGACCAGGTTGCTGGCCCGGCCCCGGACGACGACGTGGTCGCCGACGCCCATGCCGGCCGCGGCGTCACGGACACCGGCGGCCAGCCGCTCGCCGAGGGCGTGCAGGCGCGCGGTGACGCCCTCCTCGACATAGGTGCTGAGCACGGCCATGGCGGCCGCCAGGGAGTGCGTCTCCGCGCCGTGCGTGGTGGACAGCAGGAACACCCGGTCACCGCCGTGGCGCAGCCCGCCCCGCTCCATCAGTTCGCGGCGCCCGGCCAGCGCGGAGACGGCGAACCCGTTGCCGAGCGCCTTGCCGAACGTCGAGAGGTCGGGGACGACCCCGTACAGACCCTGCGCGCCCGCCTCGGACCAGCGCAGGCCGGTGATCATCTCGTCGAAGACCAGCACACAGCCGTGCCGGTCGGCCAGTTCGCGCAGACCGGCGAGATAGCCGGGCGGCGGTTCGGTGTGGGTGGCGGGTTCGAGGATCAGACAGGCGACCTCGCCCTCGTACCGGGACAGCAGCTCCTGCGTGGCAGCCAGATCCCCGTAGGGGAACGCCACGGTGAGGTCGGTGGTCGGCGCCGGGATGCCCGCGGACATCGGCGTGGTGCCGATGAACCAGTCGTCGACGGAGAAGAACGGATGGTCGGCGCAGACGGCCACCCGCGGGCGGCCGGTGACCGCGCGGGCCAGGCGCACGGCGGCGGTGGTGGCGTCGGAGCCGTTCTTCGCGAACTTCACCATGTCGGCGGTCGGCACGGTGGCCAGGAAGCGCTCCGCGGCCTCGACCTCCACGACGGACGGCCGCACGAAGTTGCTGCCGCGGTCGAGCTCCCGCCGCACCGCCTCGGTCACCCGCGGATGGGCGTGGCCGAGGCTGACCGAGCGCAGGCCGGAGCCGTACTCGATGTACCGGTTGCCGTCGACGTCCCACACATGGGCGCCGCGGCCGTGGCTGATGACCGGGGCCAGGTGCTCGGGATACTGGTCGTCGCCCTTGGCGTAGGTGTGCGCGCCTCCGGGGATCAGGGCGTGCAGCCGCTCGTTGGCCTGCCGCGACCGGGGGAGGAGGAGCTCCTCGCCTGAGTTGTCCACGCCGACCTCACCTCTCCCACTGCTTCAGGACCTCGGCGAGGCCCGGTGCCTCCCGGTCCCGCCGGGACATGGATGTGACCGGCAGCGGCCAGGGGATGGCGAGCTCCGGGTCGTCGAAGGCGATCGTCACGTCCTCGGCCGGGTCGTGCGGACGGTCGATCCGGTACGCGGTGTCGGCGGTCGCGGTCAGCGCCTGGAAGCCGTGCGCGCACCCCGCCGGGATGTACAAGGTCGCCTGCGTCTCGCCGGACAGCTCGAAGAACGTCCAGTCCCGGTACGTCGGCGAGTCCGGGCGAAGGTCCACGACGACGTCGTAGATCCTGCCGTACGAGCAGCGCACCAGCTTGGCCTCCCCGGCACCGGAGCGCAGGTGCAGGCCGCGCACCACGCCCCGTGCCGAGCGGGAGACGCTGTCCTGGACGAAGGCGTGGGGATCGAGGCCCACCGAGCGGACCACGTCCGCGTCGAAGGTGCGGCAGAAGAAGCCGCGTTCGTCGGTGTACGGCGTCGGCTCGAAGAGGTACGCGCCGGCGATCCGCGGGACTTCGGTCACTTTCATGGTGTCTCCCGATACGCGTGGGCGGGGCCGGCCGCCGGAAACAGGGCCTCGGTCAAGTCGGCGAACTGGCGCGCCAGTTGATGCGCGACGGTCAGGTTCCGCTCGGCGAGGGTCCGCCGCAGCTCCGCCGACCGCTTCTCCAGCTCCCGGAACTGCTCCAGCAGCCGGTCGGCGTCGACCTCGCGAGCCGGGTGGCAGAACGCCCCGAGCCCCATCCGGTCCATGAGCGCGTCGCTCTTGGCGGCGTAGCTGAGCGCCAGCGTCGGCGTGCCGGTCCTCAGCGCGCAGACGAGGTTGTGGTACCTGGTCGCCACCACCGTCTCCGCCGCCGCCGTCTCCTTCATCAGGTCGGCCAGCGAGCCCGCCTCGGCGGCGGTGACCAGCGGTGAGCCGACCGCGTCGCGGATCGCGGCGGCCACCGGCACGTCGCACGCGTCCCCGGTGAGCAGCCGGACGGGCCTGCCGTCCTCGGCCAGGGCGCGGACGAACCGGGTCGTCCCGTCGAGGTAGCGCCGGTGGATCTCCTCGGCGCGGGCGCGGTCGTCGTTGCCGCCGTGGAAGTCCATGACACCGACGCACACCGGCCCGGGCGGGCCGGGCGGGCCGGGCGGGGGCGTGCTCGCCTGCGGCGCCGGCAGGGCGAACGCCAGGTCCGGGTGGACCGGGTCGCGCGTGGTGTCCACGCCCATCTCCCGCAGCGCGTCACGGGACTGGGCGTCGCGGTACGACCGGTACGCGGCCAGCCGTGCCGACCGGCGCACCAGCGCCCGCGTCGCCCGGTCGCCGATCGGGGCCGCCCCGACACCGACCAGCGCGACCCGCGTACCGCACAGCCGCCCGCTCGCGCACAGCAGGAACAGCGCGTACGGGAAGCCCCACGGCCGCAGCGGCAGTGTGGCCTCCAGGACGCCCATGCCCGGCACGATCACCACGTCGTGCCGGCGCACCCAGGCCGCGGTGCGCACGGCGTCGACGAGCTTGCCCAGCCCCTTCCCCGCGATCGCCCCCGCACGCGAGGCGGTCCGGTACTCCCCGCGGTACCAGTGCAGCCGCGTGGCGGGGATCCCGTACCGGGCCGTGACGGCCTCGGGCCCGCCGCACAGCGCGTCCACGACCGCCTCCGGGTGCTCGGCACGGAGGTAGCCGAGCACGGCCTCCAGGGAGCCGTCGTTGCCGAGGTTGCCGGAGCCGAGCAGGCCGAACACCCCCACACGCGTCGGCCTCACGCCCGCCGCCCCTCACGGCCGGCGACGAGGTCGTCGACCGAGACCTCGAACAGGGCCGGGTCGACCGGCACACGGTCCTCGACCCGCTCGCCCGCGCCCGGCCGCACCCGGCTGGCCATCCACGCGGCCAGGTGCCGGTAGCACGCGCGCCGGTCGGCCGACGACAGCGGCGCCCGCCGGATCGCCGCGACGAAACCCCAGACGTACTCGGCCAGCAGCCGGGGCGTCGGATGCAGCAGGCCCGCCCGACGCGGGTCCAGATTGACGCACCGGGAGCGCTTGGAGGGGTTCGCCCGCTCGGCGCGGGCGGGATGGTCGCGGCGGAAGTACAGCAGCTCCGGCACCTGATGGAAGGGCCCGTGCAGGGTGATCTCGGCGACGAACGTGCGGTCCGCGTGGTGGTAGCTGTCGTGCGGCTTCACCCGGCGCAGCACATCGGCGCGCATCACCCCGTAGAAGTCGTCGCCGCCGGGCTCGAACAGCAGGCTGCGGAAGCGCTCCGGCGCGCGCGGCGAATCGGTGGCGAGGGTGTACGCGTAGGGGACCTTCACCCGGCCCTCGCCGTCGACGACCGCCTGGCCGGAGTGCGCGAGGATCACCTCCGGCCGCTCGTCCAGCGCCTCGACGCAGCGCCGCAGCAGGTCGCGGGCGTAGAGGTCGTCGTGCGAGGCCCACTTGAAGAGCTCGCCGCGGCACTGGGCGAACACATGGTTGTGGTTCGGCGCGGCGCCGATGTTCCGGGGCAGCCGCAGATACCGGATGCGGGAGTCCTGCGCGGCGTACTTGCGGCAGATGTCCTCGGTCCCGTCGGTCGAGGCGTTGTCGGAGACGACCAGCTCGAAGTCCTCGTAGGTCTGGCCGAGCAGGGCGTCGAACGCCTCCGCCAGGTACTCCTCGCCGTTGTAGACGGGCAGGCCGATGCTCAGCCGGGGTTGCGCGGTCATGGCGTCCTCACTTCGGGGATGGGGTTGTGGTGGCGCTCGCGCAGGGCGGACCGCAGATGCAGCCACCACCCGCCCGAGGCGCAGACGGTCGCGGCGGCGACGCCCCAGGCCGAGCCGACCGTGCCGCCCGCGGCCGCACCGCCGAGCCCGCCGGCGACATAGCCGGCGGACGCGAACAACTGGGCGCGCAGGCTGCGCCGGGCCGCGCCGAGCGCACGCAGCCCGGCCGCCGCGCCGGTGCCGAGGCCGGCGCCCGCGACGCCGAGCGTGGCCGGCACGACGAGCTCGGCGGCGGCGTGCCAGACACCGCCCAGCACCAACTCGCCCAGCCGGTCCGGGACCAGCAGCAGCGCCCCGCCCCACAGCAGCGCGGCGACGGCCTGCCCGGCGCCGAGCAGAAGACAGAACGCGCCCAGCCGGTGCGGGGCCCGCCGCAGCACCCGCGCCGCCTCCGCGACGGTGACCAGCGACAGACCCATCAGCACGGCGAGGAACGGGCCGAGCAGCAGCTCGGCGCCCCGGATCACTCCCACCGCGCCGACCCCGACGATCGCGCCGAGCCCGTACGCCCGCAGCTGGCTCGCGCCGCTGACACAGGTGTTCTCGACCAGGTACCGGTAGCCGAGGTCGCGGTGCTCGCCCACCCAGGCGCGCACACCGTCCGGCCGGGGCGCGATCCCGGACTGGAAGCAGCCGTACACCGCGGCCACCGCGGCGGCCCCGCCCCAGGCGAGCAGGAACGCGGCCACGCTGCCCGCACGGGCCGCCACCACCATGGCCGGGACGAGCGCGACGCCCCACACGACGTCGTTCACGAACGCCTTGCGCCCGGCGCCGGCGGCGAAGAACGCGTACCGCCAGGCGTCCTGGAGCAGCAGCCCCGGCAGGACGACCCCGAGACAGGCGAACGCGGTCCCCACACCGCCGCCGACAGCCGGCCCGGCCACCAGACACGCTCCGCCGACGGCGACGCCGACACCGAGCGCGGTGCCCGACGACCGCGCCACGGCTCCCCGCCAGGCCGCCTCCGGCACACCGCTGAAGCGCACCACGAGCGGGTCGGTGGCCAGCCCGCGCGACACGCTGAGCACCACGCCGTACGTCACCCAGGCGAGACCGAACACACCGAACGCGGCCAGCCCGAGCGAGCGGGCCACGTAGATGCCCACCGCGAAGTTGGTCATGCTGGAGGCCGCCTGGTCGGCCAGCCCCCAGGACAGCCGGCCGGCGACGGCCCGCCGGGCCGACCGGGCCGGTGCCGGCGTCGGGGCGCCCTGCGTGGTCACCGGCGTCACGCCTTGATCAGCCCGGCGCCGCGCAGGGCGTCGGCCGCGGCGGCGACGGTGTCGAACGGCAGCCCGGACCGCTCCGCGACATCCAGCAGACTGTGCTCGCCGTCGGAGAGATTGAGCACCCACAGCATGGCCATCTGCGCCTGCTTGGTGTCGCTGCGGCCGCCGAGCGCGTCGTACAACCCGCGTCGGCCCAACTGCGGCTCGCCGTAGGGGCTGAGGTTGAGGTACCGGCGGTTGCGGTCGAGGACGGCGAACGCCTCCCGGCACACGGCGAGCGTGTCCGCCATCGCCTGCGGGGAGACGAAGTCCAGGTCGTCCGCCGAGGTGTGGTACTCGGGGTAGCCGGCGTACGGCGTGCGGGTCAGCGAGCCCACGCCGAGGTCGAAGCCGGGGGAGCAGAACTGCCGCTCGTCGTAGCCGTAGGGGGTGAACTCGGTGACGCGGTGCGGGCGCCGGGACGCGGCCAGCACGTGCCGCATCACCCGGTCGATCTCCGCGTCCCCGCGCCGGCTCCGCTTGTACGTGAGCGAGCCCGGGTCACCGGCGCAGGCCAGCACCAGCCCGTGCCTGACCCGCTCGATCCGCTCCCTGTTGCGGGCCAGCCAGGTGATCGCCCCGATCGTGCCGGGCGCGAACAGGAACCGGTAGGTGTAGTACGGCGTCCGCTCCGCCAGCGCCCTGGCCAGGAACGTCGCCACCGCGATGCCGGCCAGGTTGTCGTTGGCCAGCGACGGATGGCAGACATGGCAGGAGACGATCACCTCGTCCGCGACCTGACCGGGGATCACATGCTCGGCGTAGGTGAGGTGGCCGTCGGCGAGGGTGGAGTCGATCCGCACCTCGTACACGCCGTCGGGCAGCGCGTCCAGGGTCTCCTGGGACAGGCAGAACCCCCAGTCCGGCTGGTAGTAGCTGGTGCGGTACGGCACCCAGGACGGGTGGTCCGGCAGGGTGTGCAGATGCGGGCGCAGCTCGGACAGCGGCATGGTCGCCGACACCGGCACGCTGTAGCCGAGCACGTGCAGGCTGGACGCGGCGAAGTCGACGACCCGGTGCCCGGAGGGGTCGGCGATGTACGCGTCGCGGATGTTCCACTCCTGCGGCACCGTCCAGTCGAGCACCTGCGTGCCCGTCGGCACCTCGTGGACCTGGAGCGGGAGGTACTCGCCCACGATTTCCAGGGTGGCGCGCACACCGTCGCCGGTGATGCTCCGGCACAGCGGGTACAGCCGCTCCACCAGCGCGTACATCTCGTCGCCGTGCAGGGTCACCGGCGCCACCGCAGCGTGTCGTCGACGGTGCCGGCCTGCGACGCCGAGCGCAGCACGGCGAGACGGGTGTAGCGCCGCTCGAAGTCCTCCCGTGTCAGCCCGAACTTCCGGTAGGCGTCGGCCAGTTCGAGCGCACCCTGCTTCACGGTCCACTCGCAGTCGAAGCCGGGCACCGCGGCGCGGAACCGGGAGAAGTCCACCCGGTACGACCGCGGATCGGCCCCGGTCTCCCCGGTGATCACCACCCGCGAGCCGGGCACCGCCGCGGCGACCTGCTCGGCGATCTCGGCGACCGTCACATTGTTGATCTCGCTGCCGATGTTGAACGCCCGGTCGTGCACCGCGGCCCGCGGCGCGGCCAGCGCGGCCGCGAAGGCACGGGCGATGTCGGCGGCGTGCACCAGCGGCCGCCAGGGCGTGCCGTCGGAGAGCACCAGCACCTCACCGGACAGCAGCGCATGGCCCACCAGGTTGTTCAGCACGATGTCGGCGCGCAGCCGGGGCGAGTGGCCGAAGGCGGTGGCGTTGCGCAGGTAGACCGGGCTGAAGTCGCCGTCGGCCAGCGCGTGCAGGTCGTCCTCCACCCGCACCTTGGACTCCGCGTACGGCGTCACCGGCCGCAGCGGGGCGTCCTCGGTCACCAGGTCGCCGCCGCCGGCGGCACCGTAGACCGAGCAGGTCGACGCGTACAGGAACCGCTGCACCCCGGCGTCGCGGGCCAGCCGGGCCAGCCGTACGGACGCGTGGTGGTTGATGTCGTAGGTGAGCTCGGGCGCCAGCGATCCCAGCGGGTCGTTGGACAGCGCGGCCAGGTGGATCACGGCGTCGACCCCGGTGAGGTGCTCGGCGGTGACGTCGCGCAGGTCCACCCGGTGGCCGGGCGGGTCCGCGGGCCGTGGGCCCAGCACACAGTCGGCGAACAGACCGGCGTCCAGACCGGTGACCTCGTGTCCGGCGGCCGTGAGGACCGGGGCCATCACGGTGCCCAGATATCCCTGGTGTCCGGTGAGCAGTACGCGCAAGGTTCAACCCCCCAGGCTGAGAGTGAGTTTGGTGGCGGTGAACGCCTCGGCGTAGCGGGCGTGGCACTCGATGCCGCGGATCCGCGCGAGGCCGAGGAAGGTCTCCCGGTCGTACCAGGGCCGGTGCCGCTGCGAGGGGTAGTGCTCCTGCAGCAGCCGCACCTTCTGTTCGGCGATCTGCGGGGTCAGCGGCTGGTAGGCCGACGGCCGGCCGAGATCGCCGTCCCACTTGACGATCTCGTAGCCGAGCACCAGGTGGTCGCGGAACGCGGTGGGCACCAGCCGGGCCAGGCCGCGGTGATCCTGGTGCGCGTCGTCGGTGCGCGGGGCCAGGATCACCTGCGGGTCGGTCCGCTCGCGCAGCTCCTCCAGCGCGGACTTGGCCTCGTCCCAGTACGCGGGCGTCCGGCCGTCCGGCAGCTTGAGCACGGTCAGCCGCAGGTCGGCGCCCGGACAGAAGGCGGCGAGCGCGGCCCGCTCCTCCTGCTCCCGCTCGCTGCCGCCACCGCAGAGCACCAGCGCGTCGACACGGACGCCCGGCCGGGCCAGACACAGCGTCAGCAGGGTGCCGCCCGCGCCGATGGCGATGTCGTCGCAGTGCGCGCCCAGCGCGACGACCCGCTCCAGGCGCCCGGCGCCGAGCCGGATCACGCGGCGGCCTCTTCCCACACGGCCCACGGGCGGTCACCACGCGCATAGGCGTCGTCGAGCGCGGCCCGCTCCTTCACGGTGTCCGTCGGCTTCCAGAACCCGCGGTGCTGATACGCCAGCAGCCGCCCGCGCTTGGCCAGTTGGGCGCATCCGTCGGCGACCAGGTCCCCGTTCTCCGGAATGTGGTCGAAGACCTCCTGGCGCAGCACGAAGTAGCCGCCGTTCTCCCACAGCGGCAGCTCGCTCACCGCCGTGATGCCTCCCACCAGGCCGTCGTCGCCCAGGTCCACGCAGTGGAACGACGACTGCGGCGGCACCACCATCATCGACGCACCGGCGTCCCGCCGGGCGAACCGGTCGATCATCTCCGGCAGCGGGGCGTCGGTGAGCACGTCCGCGTAGTTGGCGAGGAACATCTCGTCGCCCTCCAGATGGTGCCGCACCCGGCGCAGCCGCTCCCCGATCGGCGACTCGATGCCGGTCTGCGCGAAGGTGATCGTCCAGTCGGCGATGTCGGTGGACAGCAGCTCGATCCGCCCGCGGGACATCACGAAGTCGTTGGACGTCGTCTCCTCGTAGTTGAGGAAGAAGTCCTTGATGTGATGGGCCCCGTACCCCAGGCACAGGATGAACTCCGTGTGCCCGAAGTGCGCGTAGTAGCGCATGACATGCCAGATCAGCGGCCGCGGACCGACCATCGCCATCGGTTTGGGTACGTCGTCGGAGGCGCCGTTGCGCATCCGCATCCCGTAACCGCCGCAGAACAGAACGACCTTCATCGCGTGACCTCGACAATGCTCAGTTCCGGGATGGGGAAGACCAGCCGGCCGCCCCACTCGTGCACGTAGGACAGCTGCTCGACCAGCTCGTCCCGCAGGTTCCAGGGCAGGACGAGGACGTAGTCCGGCCGGTCGGCGGCGATCCGCTCGGGCGGCAGGATCGGAATGCGGGTGCCGGGGGTGAACCTGCCGTGCTTGTAGGGGTTGCGGTCGACCGTGTACGGCAGCAGGTCGGGCCGGATGCCGCAGTGGTTGAGCAGGGTGTTGCCCTTGCCGGGAGCCCCGTAGCCGACGACCGTCTCACCGCGCTCGGCCGCCTCGATCAGGAACTTCAGGAGGTCCCGGCGCACCTTGGCCACCCGGGCGGAGAACTCGGTGTACCCGGACAGCTCCTGGAGCCCGGCCGCCTTCTCCCGGTCCAGTACGTCGGCCACGCGCCGGGACGGCTCGCCGGCCGCCTCGACGGGCCGGGCCCACAGCCGGACGGAGCCGCCGTGCGTGGGCAGCGACTCGACGTCCACCAGCGCCAGCCCGCCGCTCGCCAGCGCCCGGATCGCGGACGCGACCGTGTAGTACTGGAAGTGCTCGTGGTAGATCGTGTCGTACTGGTTCTCCTCGATCAGGGTCAGCAGGTGCTGCACCTCGATCGAGACCCAGCCGTCGTCGGCGACCAGGGCGCGCAGCCCGCGCGTGAACCCGACCACGTCCGGGATGTGCGCGTACACGTTGTTCGCCACCACCAGGTCCGCCGGTCCGTGCTCGGCGCGCACGGCGGCACCCGTCCGCGGGCTCAGGAACTCCGTGAGCGTGGGGACACCCGCCTCCCGCGCCGCGGCGCCGACGTTCACCGACGGCTCGATGCCCAGGCAGCGGATCCCCCGCTCCACCACATGCCTCAGCAGATACCCGTCGTTGCTCGCGACCTCGACCACGAAGGCGTCGGCGCCGAGCCCCAGCCGCCGCACGGCGTCGGCGACGAAGGTGCGCGCGTGCTCCACCCAGGAGGTCGAGTACGAGGAGAAGTACGCGTACTCCTTGAACGTCTCCTCCGGCGTGATCAGCGGAGGGATCTGCGCGAGCCAGCACGCGGTGCAGACCCGCAGATGCAGCGGGTACGCCGGTTCCGGATCGTCGAGCCGGTCCGCGGCGAGAAAGCTCTCGCACGGTGGCGTCGCCCCCAGATCGACGACGCTCGCCAGCGTCGCCGAGCCGCACAGTCGGCATCGTGTCATCTACTGCCCCCCAACGGTTGCGTCCGACCCGCGATCGCGGTGCGGTACTCCTCCAGCAGGCGCTCCAGGCCGACGGCCGGGCTGAACCCCTGCTCGTAACGGCGCCGGGCCGCCCGGCCCATCTCCCGGCCCAGATCCGGCTCCCCGGCGATCCGGCGCAGGCAGGAGGCGAGCGAGGCGGGCTCGCCCGGCCGGTGCAGCAGCCCGGTCACCCCGTCCTCGACGAGCTCGACGAAGGCGCCGTGACCCGCGGCGACGGCCGGCACCCCCGCCGCCATCGCCTCCACGACCACCAGGCCGAACGCCTCCAGCCACGTCGAGGGAGCCACCACCGCGACCGCCCGCGCGACGGCCTCCCGGCACCCCGCCGCGTCCAGCAGCCCGACATGGCGCACGTCGCCGCGGCCCGCCGCCCACGCGGTCACCTCCGGCTCCAGCGGCCCCGCCCCGGCGATCACAAGCGGCACGCCCACCCCGCCGGCCGCGGCGAGCTCGTCCCACGCGGCCATCAGCAGCCGTACGCCCTTGGCCTCCGCGAGCCGGCCGAGGTAGAGCAGATGCTCGCCGTCGCCGGTGCGGCGGACGCCCGGATCAGGCACGAAGTTGTGCTTCACCGCCAGCCGTTCGGCCGGCATCCCGGACCGCACCAGGACCTCGCGCTGCGCCGCCGAGATGCACAGGAACCGCTCCACGCCGGACCACCAACGCCGCCGGTTGACCGACAGACTGACCGCCAGCGGCACCGTCGCCAGACGCGAGCCGCGGTAGCAGCCGTGCCGGACGGCGGGCAGCGGCGCCGCCGCCCCGACGCACTCGGTGCACGGCCGGCCGTCCCGCTGGAGCGTGCCGGGCGGGCAGACCTGGGTGTAGTTGTGCAGCGTGGCGACGGCGGGCACCCCGGCGTCGGCGCAGGCGGCCAGCACCGCGGGCGACAGCAGCGGGAAGACGTTGTGGACGTGCACCACGTCCGGCCGGTCGGCGCGCAGCCGGGCGGCGAGCTCCGCGCGCACCGCCGGGTTCCACGGCACCAGCAGCGGCACCGCGACCTTGCCCGGCAGCGACCGGGCGGCGATGTCGTCGCTGCGCCGTTCGAACACCTCGACCCGGTGACCGGCCCCGCGCAGCAGCGCCACCTCCTGGTCGACGACCTTGTTCTCCCCGCTGGGCTGCGCCGAGGCGTAGCGGTTGTGCACCACCAGGACGTGCATGCTCAGGTCACCTCCGAGGTCCGCGCCCAGCGCGGGACACGTCGTCGTGGGGCGGCGGGCGCCGGTCGGGGAGCGGCCGCGGCGGGGGCCGCCAGCAGCGAGGCGGCCACGGCCAGATGCAGCAGATACGGCGAGGCGTCGCCCAGCCCGGCCTCGGTGTACGACGCGATCGCGCAGTAGCTGATCAGGAAGAGCGCGCACGCCCTCGACAGCGACGGCGGCCGCAGCAACGCCACCCCGCCCAGCACGGCCACGACCGCCGCCACCAGGACGACACCGGTCATGCCCTGCTCGTGGTAGACGGCCAGCCAGCTGTTGTCGATCGGGAGCCCGCCGAACGACTTGTCGCCCAGTCCCGCGCCGAACAGATGCTCCGTGGTCGACCGGGGGGCCGCCAGCAGGGCGTCCCAGACCTTGGCCCGGCCCGTGAGGCTGCTGAAGTTCTCCTGGCTCTGCCCGCGCAGGAACCACGCCCGCAGCGCGGAGCCGAACGCCACCGCGGCCACGGCGGCGGCGAGCACCGCCCAGGCGAAGAACCGGCGGGCGGCGGCGCTGGTCAGCACGAGCGAGGCGATCGCCACCGCCAGCCCGATCAGCAGCCCCAGCGTGGCCGTGCGGGTGTGCGTCAGCGCCAGCAGGACCAGCGAGGGCACCACGATCACCGCCGCGCCGGTCCGGTCGGTCCGGCGGCCCAGCACCAGCAGTACGGTCAGCCCGATGATCACCGCCGCGTACTGGCCGATCTGCGGCGGGGTGAGCGGCCACAACGCGCCGACCAGCCGCCCGCCGTAGAGCTCGGGCATGGCCGTGCCCGGCGAGATCACCAGGCCGGCGGCCACCAGGGCGAGTACCGCGAAGTACATCCGGATGTGATGCCGTACGAACGTCAGGCCCCCGTCCCACCAGCGGCTGAGCAGCCACAGCGTGCCCACGAACAGCGCCAGCCGGGCGCAGCGGAACAGCGCCCCGAAGCCGGACTCCAGGTCCGCGCTGGCGATCAGGCTCGGCACCAGCAGCAGGGTGAGCAGCAGCAGATAAGCGCTGGCGCGGATCCGCAGCCGGAGATTGAGCGCGAGGGCCAGCGTGAAGGCGGCGACCAGCGCCCCCATGGTGACCATCTGGATGAGGGAGCGGGGGAGCACCACGATGGTCCTCGCCCCCGCCGAGCCGAGGGTGTTGAGGACCAGCAGCCCCCACACCACCCCGACGGCCCTCGGCGTACGGTCCGCGCTCATCTCAACCACCGCCCCGCGTGCGGAAGGTGCTTCCCGCGTCCTGCCGGTAGGGCAGCCCCTGCCACTGCGCGGAGTCGAGGACCCGGCTCGGGTCGTGGACGACGAACGTCCAGGTCCCGACGTAGACGTTGTGGTGCCAGCGGTTGTGCTGTCTGCGGGTGATCGCCTCGGCCACCCGTTCGCCCTTGTACGGCGACCAGTGCGGGTAGGTGCCGTAGTTGGCGAGCACCGCCATCCGGTCGCACTGCGCCGTGCAGTCGACGACGGCCTTGTCCAGCACGAACCGGTTGCGGTGGATGTCGACCCGCTGGGTCTTCCACCGGCAGTCGCCGTACAGCGGTGCGGTGGCGATCCCCGGCCGGGCGCAGCGGGCGGTGTCCTCCACCAGCAGGGTGCACTGGCCGGAGGAGGTGTTGGCGGGGCTGTTGCAGAACCGGTCGGCGTTCTCCCACAGCGTGATCCCGGACCAGTTGTCCTCCAGGACGTTCCGGTAGATCTCGATCTTGTCCGTGCGGGCCGGGACGCGGGGTTCGCCGCCGGACTCGGAGACGTAGACGGTCGCGAACGGGAAGGTGTCGCCGCGTTCGGCGTATCTGCGCCCCTCGACCCAGTTGTTCCGCCGGATCGTGTTCTTGCGGATGACCGCGTTGTAGCTGGTCTCGTAGATCAGCGCGGCACCGTCGTTGGCCTCCAGCAGGTTGCCCTCGATGCGGAAGTCGTTGTTGTTGGTGTCCGCCCACAGCCCGGCCCCGCGGTTGTCGTGCACCCAGTTGCCGCGGACGTCGGCGCCGTCGACGGCCCAGAACTTCACGCCTCCGGTGCAGCCGCAGCCCGGCCGCCGCCGCTCCCAGTCGTCGGTGTTGTTGCCCACGATCTCGTTGCCCTCGACCAGCAGCCCGCCGATCCGGCCGCCCGCCTTGTACGCGTTCATTCCGTACTGGCCGTTGCCGCGCAGACAGCTGGCGCGCACCCGCTGGCGATCGCCGGCCATCAGCCCGGCGCCGGAGTTGTACTGGATCGTCGCGTGCTCGATCGTCCACCCGTCGGCCGAGTCGTGGTTGACCACGCCCTCGTCGTGCGGCGCGGCGAAACCCTGCACGGTCAGGTGGCGGATGGTGACGGCGCCTGCGGTGCCGCCGAACGCGTACTGGTTGGTGCCGCGGCCGTCGAGCACCGCGCCGGGCGCGCCGAGGTAGGTGTTGCCCCATTTGGGAACGACCTGGGCGTAGCGGTCGGGGGCGAGCCTGTGCCGGCCCGGGCGTAGCCAGAACGTGGTGTTCGGGGGGCTGGTGCGGGTCTTCGCTGCCAGGTCGCCGACCACCGAGGGGTCGACCGTCACCGCGCCCTCCGGGGCCTTCGCCGGCCCGGCGGCGGGCGCGGCGCACACCCGGCCCACGGACGCGGACGGCGCGGCGGCCGGCTTCGCCGGGGCGTCCGGCGCGCTCTCGCAGCCGGCGGCTGTCAGCAGGGCCAGCACCAGCGGTACGGCCGCCGGCGCGCCGCGCCGCCGCAGGGCCGGCACCAGCAGTGCCGCCGCCCACGGTCGCCGCGGGGCCGGCCACCGCCGTGCCGCCGCCCACGCCCTCTGCCGCCTCTTCGACCCCACGCGCCCCCCTAGCCGTGGAACCCGAGCACGGTGGTGAACTCGTCGGCACCCTCGACGAAGCCGGTACCGACCAGCGTGGTGGCGGGTTCCTTGCGCCCGAACCCGGCGGAGTACCAGCCCAGCGGCGGATCGGTCTCACCGCGATGCGCGCGCCAGGACAGCTGCCCGGGCAGGTCCAGCACCGCGGAGCGGACCTCGCCGTCCCGCGTCCAGCTGAGCCGTGCCCGGTTGCCCACCAGCTCAGCGGAGACCTCCGGGCCGAGGTGGAACGCCAACCGCGCCGCCCGGCGCGGGCCGCGCACCTCGTCGACCACCCGCAGCTCCCGGCTCGCGGCCGTCAGCTCCACCCGGCGGCGGTGCACGCAGGGCCGGTAGCCGTCGTGCTCGGCACACCAGCGGGCCACCCCCGTGGTGGAGGCGTCCGCGACCAGGACGCGGCTGCGGGCGTGCCGGGTCCACAGGAACGGGCCGCCGGAGACGGACTGGTCGGCGCCGTCCAGTTGCAGGGTGTTGTGGCCGAGGGTCGACCGGAAGTACCGCCGCCACTCGGGCTGCCCGTGGTAGCAGTACGTCCCCGGGTCGGCGAGCACATCGACCCCGTCGTGCCGGACCTCCACCGACAGCGCGTCCGCGTGGGCGTGGGCGGCGATGGACAGGAAGCCGTGCGGACCGCCGTCGCAGCGGGCCCAGATCTCTCCCGGTCCGCGCAGGACGGTCAGCCCCGCGTCGGCGAAGTGGGCCGGCCGGGTCGCCGGGCGGCGCACGGACAGCGCGGTGGGCCGGACGAGCGCGGCCAGCAGCGGGGTGCGTACGTCGGTGCTGGTCACCTCCGGCCACCAGGGGAGCCGGCCGAACACCGCGTCCCCGGTGGCCAGCAGCGAGCCCCAGCGGTCGGTGCCCGTCCCGTCCAGGACCAGGCCGTGCCCGTCGTCCGCGTCGCCCTGGCGCGGCGGCCGCAGCCGGTTGTCGACGACGGCCGCGAGCGCGTCGGTCATCCGCAGCAGCACCAGCCGGACCGACACGGGCACCGCGACACCGGCGGCGTCCGCCTCGGCCACCGCGGCCAGGCCGAGCTCCAGCACCAGCCCGTGGTACTCGGTGGCCAGCTCACGGTTGAGGCCGGAGGGGAAGGTGTTGTGGCGCAGATGCCGCTCCAGCGACCGCAGCGCCTCGGCCCGCCAGCGCGCCGAGGACGGGAACCAGCCGAACGCGCAGGCCGCCGCGAACTGTCCGGCGGCCTCGGCGACGACGTGGTTGTTCGCCGACGACCCCCGGCTGGGGAAGGCCGCCAGCCAGCGCTGGTGGTGCCAGATCTGCCGCACCGCCACCGGGTTGCCCTCGAACAGCTCCCCGGCGCCCGGCCACCCGTCGAGCAGCCGGCGGATCCACACCCAGGACAGCAGCCGGATCCCCAGCTCGATGCCGCTGGTCCAGTGCACCCCGCGCAGCGGCGCGTTGGCCGACCACCACGACCGCAGATGCCCGGCCACCCGCTCGGCGTACCGCTCGTCCCCGGTGAGCGCGTAGGCGGCGGCGAGCACGGTGAGGTACTGGTGCCGGGACAGCTCCCAGATCTGCTTGACGTCCCCGACCGTGTCCTCGTCGCGGTACGGCACGTCGAAGGCGTAGCCCGACGGAGCCCGGCGCCCGGTCTTCGGGTCGTACCACCAGTCAGGGTCGGCCAGGTCGTCGCGCCCCACCCCGAAGAACTCGGCGTGCCCGGCCATCAGCCGGTCCGCCTCGGCGACCAGACGCTTCACGGCGTCCGGCGGCACCGCGTCGAGCGCCCCCGCGGGCAGGGCCGCGGCGAACCGGGCGCCGGTCACGCCGGGGCACACGGGCGGCGCCGACCGCCACCGGCGTCTGCGCACGGTGTCGCCCACCCGGCCCGCGACCTCCCGCGGCCCCATCCGGGACAGCCGCCGCAGATACCAGCCCGCGCTCATCGTCATCGCGCCGACCTCGCCAGCGTCACGGGCGCCCCGCTCGCCGTACTCGTCTGCACGGCGAGGGTGGCCGCCGTCGTCGCGACCAGGGACTCCAGCGGCACGGGCATCGGCCCGCCGGTGCGGACGGCCTTGACGAACGCGGCCAGTTCGGCGTTCTGCCCCTTGTCCCGTGCCTGCGGCAGCCGCGAACTGACCCACCGCTTGCGGCCGTACACCGAGGCGCGGACGAAGTCGTCGAGCCGCAGCACCTTGCCGTCCGCGACCAGGTCCAGGGTCTCCTTGGGGAAGCCGGGCGCGCCGGTGGTGACGTAGCTGAGGGTGGCCGTCGACCCGTCCGGGTAGCGCAGGACGACCTGGAGGTCCTCGGTGCCGGGCGTGCCGACGGCGTACACCGAGACCGGGTCGGCGTCGATCAGCCAGCTCGCCGTGTCGATGAAGTGGCCGCCCTCACCGGCGAACCGCGAGCCCTCGGTGCCCTGCTGGAGGTACCAGCTGCCGTGCTGGAGGCGGCCCGCGTTGACCAGGTAGCGCAGACTCGCCGGACGGCTCCGGGCGCCGAACCGCTGCCTGGCCTCCCCCAGCAGCGGCGCGAACCGTCGGTTGAAGCCCACCTGGAGCCGGTCGTTGCCGGACTCCTCGACCGCCTGGAGGACGCCGGCCAGTTCGTCCTCGGTCAGGGCCAGCGGCTTCTCCACGAACACGGTCTTGCCCGCCAGCAGCGCCTTGCGGGTCAGTTCGGCGTGCGAGCTGTGCCGGGTGACCACGAACACCGCGTCGACGGATGTGTCGCCGAGCACCGCGTCCAGATCGGTGGTCGCGCCGGCGAAACCGAACTTGCGCTGCGCGTTGGCCGCGGACAGCGCGGTCGTGGTGACGACCGTGGACAGCTGCACACCGTCACGCCCGGCCAGGTGCGGCAGCAGCATCGACGTGGCGTAGTTCCCCGCGCCGACGAACGCCAGCCGCACCGGCGTCCGCACGGGCCGCGCCGGACTCCGCCGGACGCCCACCGCGGGTACGGCCACCGCCGGGGCCGCCGCCTCGGCCCGCCGGCCGGGGTAGCGGAACAGCACGGCCACGGCCTTCAGCTCGCCGTCCTTCAGGCTCCGGTACGTCTCGACGGCGTCGTCGAAGTCGGCGATGCGGGAGATCAGCGGCTCCACGTCGACGCTGCCGCGGGCGAGGAGATCGAGGAAGCACGCCAGGTTGCGGCGCTCGGTCCAGCGCACATAGCCGATCGGGTAGTCCCGGCCCTCCAGCTCGTACGACGGGTCGTAGCGCCCCGGACCGTACGAACGGGAGAAGCGGACGTCGAGCTCCTTCTCGTAGTACGCGTTCCACGGCAGGTCGAGGCGGCACTTGCCGATGTCGACGACCCGCCCGCGGTCTCGGCTCAACCGGGCGGCCAGCTCGACGGGTTCGTTGCTGCCGCCGCCGGCGGCCAGATACGTCTGGTCCACGCCGTGGCCGTCGGTGAGGGCGGCGACCGCGGCCTCCACGGCGGCGGACCCGGGGTCCCCGCAGGCCACCGCGCCCAGACGCTCGGCGAGTTCGCAGCGCACCGGGTCGGGGTCGGCCCCGACCACCCGCACCCCCGAGGCGGCGAGCAACTGCACCACCAGCTGCCCGATCAGCCCGAGGCCGATCACCAGCGCCACCTCGCCGAGCTGCGGCTCGCCCTGGCGGACGCCCTGCAGCGCGATCGACCCGACGGTGCCGAAGGCCGCGTGCCGCGGCGCCAGACCGTCCGGCACCTTGACGTACAGGTGCTTGGGCACCCAGTTCACCTCGGCGTGCAGCGCGTGCTCGTTCCCCGCGCACGCCACGACGTCACCGACGGCCACATCGTCGATCCCGGCGCCGACCTGCTCGACCACCCCGCACAGCGAGTAGCCCAGCGGCGTGTAGGAGTCCAGCTTGCCCATCACCTTGCGGTACGTGGCCGGCACCCCGTTGGTGGCCACGCTCTGCATGACCTTGGCCACCTGGTCCGGCCGCGAGCGGGCCTTGCCCACCATCGACATGCCGGCCTCGGACACCTTCATCAGCTCGGTCCCGGTGGAGATCAGCGAGTAGGCGCTCCTGACCAGCACACCTCCCGGCTTGCACCCCGGCGCCGGCACGTCGAGCAGCGCCAGTTCGCCGCTCTTGTAGTTCTGCACAACCTGTTTCACCGAAGTCCTCTTGTCTCTACGCCGTCAGGAAGGGGTCCGGCCGGACCCGGAGGTCGCGCCGCGGTACCAGTACTCGAGGGTCAGCACGTGCCACAGATGCTTGGAGAAGTCCCGTTGCCCGGCGGCGTCCTCGGCGACCAGCCGCCGCAGGGCGTCGCGGCGCAGGAACCCGGAGCGCACGAGAACGCCGTCGTCGACCACCTCGCGCACCAGCGGGGCCAGATCCCGGCTCATCCAGGCCCGCAGCGGGGCGCTGAACAGGCCCTTGGGCCGGTAGACGATCTCGCGGGGCAGGACCGACGCGGCCGCCTCCTTGAGCACGGCCTTGCCCTGCCGTCCGACGATCTTGCGGTCACCGGGCACGGCGAACGCCGCCCTGACCACGTCCACGTCCACGTACGGCACCCGCACCTCGGTCGACGCGGCCATGCTCGAGCGGTCCGTGTAGGCGAGGTTCAGGCCCGGCAGGAACATCCGGGCGTCGGCCAGGCACATGCGGTTGACGAAGTCGTCCAGGTCGTTGTCCCGGTAGACGTCCGCGTGCTCGGTCAGCACGTCGTCGACCGTGCCGGCCAGGTCCGGGTCGACCAGGGCGAGCAGCTCCTGCCGGTCGTACAGGGTGTAACTGCGCCGGAACGCCGTCTCCTCCGGCAGCCCGGCGAAGGACAGGAACCGCTTCGCGAAGCGCACCGACCGCAGGCCGCGGCGGGAGGTCGCCACCGGCAGCCGGTCCACGGCCGCCGACACCCCGCGCCGCAGGGGCCGCGGGACGCGCTGGTAGCGCAGCGCCAGCAGGTTGGCCAGGTGCTTGCGGTACCCGGCGAACAGCTCGTCGGCCCCCATCCCCGACAGCATCACCTTGACCCCGGCCTCCCGCGCGGCCGAGCAGATCAGGAACGTGTTGATCGCGGCCGGGTCGCCGATCGGCTCGTCCAGGTGGTACGTCATCCGCGGCAGCAGGTCGAGCACGTCCGGGGCGATCTCGATCTCGTGCAGATCGACGCCGAACCGCTCGGCCACCTGGCGGGCGTACCGCAGGTCGTCCGGCATCGCTTCGAACCGGGCGTCCTCGGCGCGGAACCCGATCGTGTAGGCGGAGATGCCGGGCCGGTCGCGGGCCGCCAGCGCGGTCAGATAGCTGGAGTCCAGCCCGCCGGACAGGAACGTGGCCACGGGCACGTCGGAGAGCAGATGACGCCGGGTGGACTCCTCGACGACGGCGGCGAGATCCGGTGGCTCACCGCCGCGCGCCTCGGCGGCGACGTCCTTCAGGTTCCAGTACCGGCCGCGCTCCACCCGGCCGTCGGGCCGGCACCGCAGCCACGTCCCCGGCGGCAGCTTCTCCGCCCCGCGCACCGCGCAGCGCGAGTCCGGCACCCAGTAGTACAGCAGCGAGGCCACCAGCGCCGCGTGATCCACCTCCAGCGACCCGCCGGTCGCGTGCGCGAGCGCCTTGAGCTCGGAGGCGAACACCAGCCCCTCGCCGCGCCGCAGCAGGAACAGCGGCTTGATGCCCAACTGGTCGCGGACGAGCACCAGTTCGCCGGTGCGCTCGTCGAAGACCCCGAACGCGAACATGCCGCGCAGCCGGGGCAGACAGCCGGTGCCCCAGCGCCGCCACGCCTCCAGGAGCACCTCGGTGTCGGAGGTCCCGCGAAAGCGCACCCCGGCGGTCGCCAGCTCCTCGCGCAGCTCGGGCGCGTTGTACAGCTCGCCGTTGTACGTCAGAACGAGGCCGTCCCTGACCATCGGCTGGGCGCCGGTCTCGGACAGGTCGACGATGGCCAGCCTGCGGTGCCCGAGGTGCACCTCGCCGTCACCGGCGCCGTGGCTGTAGCGGCCGGACCCGTCGGGGCCGCGGTGGGCGAGGGCGTCGGTGAGCCGGTCGGTGAGGACCTTGCCGTCCGGCCATCGGTACGTGCCTGCGATGCCACACATGTCCTACCGTGCCTCCTGGTCGCTGTCCGGGACCGGTGCGGCCCACATCGGCAGCCGGCCCTCCGCCACTGCCTCGGCGGCGTGGGAGGTGCCCCCACCGTTGTGCCGGGCCGTACGCCGGCCGTATCCGCGCAGGGCGGTGCGCGGCCCGTCCCACAGCGTGCCGTCGGTGCGGTCACGCGGATCGGGGTCGATCAGCACCACACCGATCACCTCGATGCGCTGGTCCGCGAGCTGCCGCGCCACCGTGTGCAGCCATGCCGCGCTGCCGTGCCCCGCCCGCACGACGAGCACGGTCCGGGTGCCGAACTGCGGGAGGTCGGTCCACGCCGTGCCGGGCGCCACCGAGCCGACGCCGAGGCGGCGCTCCTGGTGCGGCAGGGCCGCGGCCCGCTCCGCGCCGACCACCGCCGGGTCTCCCGGCCTGCGGCGGCGGCCCGCGAGCCGCGAGCCCGGCAGACCGTCGACGACGGCCACCGGCCCTTCGGCCGCCAGCGCCCGCGCGAGGTCGAGGGCGATCGCCCCGGTGGTACGGGCACAGCCCAGCTCCAGCAGCGACACCGGCCCCCCGGCGCCGCGCACCGAGCGGGCCAGGGACACGGTGAGCCGCGTACGGTCCGCCCGCACCCGTCGGCGCCGCCACAGCACGGGCGAGCGGCGGGGCAGTTCCCCGAGGACCGAGGCGCCCAGGTTCGCCGCGATGTCCCGGCGCAGCACGGGGCGGTCCGCCACCACCGCGCCGACCGCGGCCACCGCGAGCCCGAGGGCGAGCCCGAGGAAGAGCCCGATCGCGGCGTCGGTGGCGACGGACCTGGGCAGGGAGTGCCGTATCGCGCGCGGGGCGTCCACGATCCGCGTGCCCACGACGATGGCGGGAGTGCCCATGCGCGCCTCCTCGGCGCGCTGGTCGAAGTCGGCGATGCGCGAGGTGAGTTCCGCCCGGCGGGCGAACAGCGACTCCAGGTTCGCCGACGCCCTCGGGTCGCCCTGCGCGGATTCGTCCCCGATCGCCTCGTTGACCTCGGCGAGCTCCTTGCGCATCCGGTCGCGCTGGTCGAGCAGGGCCTTGGCCTCGGCGTTCGCGGCGTCCCGCATCCGCTTCACATGGTCCGCGACGAACGCGTCGGCCAGCGCCCCGGCCCGGGCCACCGCCTCCGCGTCGCTGTCACCGGACACATCGATCCGCAGCAGGTTGTTGGTCACCCCCGTACCGCGGTAGTCCCGCATGAAGTCCTCCGGCTTCTCCCGAGAGCCGAGGGACTTCAGGGCCTGGCCGGCGATCCGCGTGGTGTGCAGCAGCTCGACGTCGGTGCGGATCAGGGTGCCGGTGTCGTTCGGCTGGTCCTCCTTGTGCGCGACCAGCACCTTGGTCGTCGCGCTCGGGGGCGGCGGCAGCAGGATCGCCACCGCCGCGCCGATCAGCAGCCCCAGCAGCGCCAGGGAGCCCCACAGGCGGCGGCGCCTGCGCACCGCGGCCACCAGTGCCTGGAGGTCCAGCAGCGGAGCCGGCGACTCCGCGGTTCTGCTCGTGGTCACGCCGAACCTCCCGTCGCCCCGCTGCGCACCGCGAGCGCCGAAGCGGGGTCGTCCGGCGCAGGGACGGCGGACCGCGGGGGGCGGCCCAGGGCCAGACCGGCGACGACGGTCCCGACGACCTCGTGCCCCGCGTCCGCACACGCCTCGGCGATGCCGGTGAGCTCCGCCGCGGTCCAGTGGCCCGCGCTGAGCACCACCAGGGCACCGGACTCGGCGTCGCGGTCCGGTACCAGCGGACGGGACACCGACACCCCCACCACCCGCAGCAGCGGGTCGCCCCCGGCCTCGGCGACGAGCCGCCCGGCGGCCCGGCGGGCGATCTCGTCACCCTCCGGTACGAGCACCAGCAGCCGCCGAGGAGCCGGCAGCTGTTCGCGGAGCCGGGCACACACCCGCCGGTAGCGGATCCGCGCCCCGGACTCGCCGCCGGAGGGCCGCCGGGCCGGGATGTCCCACGGCGTGTCGACACCCAGCAGCCGACGCAACCGGGCCCGCCCACCACGGCCTTCGCGCGACCGCGCGGACCGGTCGTCCGGCCCATCCGCGGCGCCGTGGCCCCCGTGCGACCGCGCGGACCGGTCACCCGGCACGTCCACGGTGCCCAGCAGCACAGCCCCCAGTGCCGCGGCGATCTCCGGTTCGGTGCGCAGCCGGCGGCTCACCCGCGCGGCGGTGAGATGGCAGACGACCGCGACCAGGACGGACAACAGCGCCCCGGCCACGACCAGGTGCACCCTCGTCGGCGGTGCCTCGCCGGCCGGCCGGGCCGCCGGGCCCATGACGACCATGCCGGCGGCCTTGGCGGTCGCCGGGTCGGCCTCGTCCAGCTTCTTCATGGCCTCGTACAGCGCGGTGCGCAGCTTCTCCAGCTCGGTGCGGGCCTGCACGCTCTCGACGGTCCGCCCCGGATCGGCCGCGTCGGCCAGTTCGGTGATGAGGCGGTTGGTCTGCTCCACCTTCCGCCGCAGCGCCTCGGGCCCCGCCGCCGTGCCCGGGGCGGTGTCGTCGCCGGCGATCCGCGCGGCGAACGCCACGAACTGCTGGGCGACCTGGTCGGCGAGCCGCTGCGCGCGCTCGGGCGTCTCGGCCGTCCCCGAGATCTCGACGATGTTCCCGTCGGCGGCCTCGGCGCTCACCCGGTCCCGCAGCTCGGCGGCGCCGACGTCGGTCCAGCCGAGCGCGGCGGCCGCCCGGTCGACCACCGCCGAACTGGCCGCGATCTCCGCCTGGGTCACCAGTTCGCGCTCCTCCCACGCCCCCGGCAGCAGCACCGACGCCGACGTCGTGTAGCGCGGCGGGAAGAACACCGCGGAGACGCCGAGGCCGACGAGCGCGCCCAGCACGGCGACGACGGCGAGCAGCCGCCGACGCCGACGGAGAATCCGCCCGATGGTGACCAGGCGTATCGTGTCATCGCTCAACGGCGCCGTCTCCTTCGTGCCCGGACCGGATCGCCCGCCGCCACCGGAGCGCGGCCACGGCACGCGGCGGCGTAGGCGGCGAGCAGCGACGCCTGCGAGTTCCGCCAGGACAGCGGTCCGCCGATCCGCTCCTGGCCGATCTTGCCCATCCGGGCCCGCTGCTCCGGGTCGTCGAGGAGCAGCGCCACGAGCCGGGCGAACTCTGACTCGTCGTTGGCGGGCGCGTAGACGGCGGCCTCACCGGCGGAGACCCGCGCCTCCTTGAGGTCGAACGAGACGATCGGCCGGCCCATCGCCATGTACTCCAGGACCTTGTTCATGGTCGACACGTCGTTGAGCGGATTGCGCGGGTCGGGGGAGAGGCACACGTCCGCGGTGGACAGGTAGCGCACCAGATCGGCGTCCGGGACGCGCCCGGTGAACTGCACCTGCTCGGTCAGCCCGAGCCGCCGGGACAGCTCCACCATCGCGTCGAAGGCGTCGCCCGCGCCGACGAACACCGCGTGCCAGTCGCTCCGCCCGATCTCGTCGCGCAGCTTCGCCAGGGCCCGCAGGGCGTAGTCGACGCCGTCCTGGGGGCCCATGACACCGAGGTAGCACAGCAGATGAGGCTTGCCCCGCTTCAACTCCGGCTCCGGCGGCACCGGTCGGAACCGATCGGTCTGGGGCGCGCTGCGCACCACGAACACCTCCTCCGGCCGCCGCCCGCCGCGCCGCACCGCCACGTCCCGGTAGCTCTCGTTCGTGGCCAGCACGATGTCCGCGGCCCGGTAGGTCCGCCGCTCCAGCGCGCACACGGCGCGATACAGCAGGTCCTTGCCGCGCCCGAAGCGGGAGAGATACAGCTCGGGCACCAGGTCGTGCTGGTCGAACACAAAGCGCGCGCCACGCCGCTTCAGCCACAGCGCGGGCAGGAACAGCAGGTCGGGCGGGTTGCAGGCGTGCACCACGTCGACCGGGCCGACCGTGCGGGCCAGCCGGAGCGTGTGCCACAACGCCGTCGCGTACTCCCGCAGATAGCCGGCCGGCCCTCCGGTGGCCGCGCGCAACGGGTAGCGGTGGATCCGCACCCCGTCGATCACCGCCTCCGGCTCGGTGTCCCGCTTCTCCCCGCGGGGACAGACGACATGGACCTCCCAGCCCGCGTCGCGCAGGGTCGTGCACTCCTGCCACACCCGCCGGTCGAACGGCACCGACAGGTTCTCCACCAGGATCAGCGCGCGCCGGCCCGACCCCTCGTCGCTGATCGCGTCACCAAGCAAGGCCCATGTACCCCGGTTCGGTCCGGCGCGTCTCGGCGTCGGGAAGGCGGATGAGGTCGACGATCACCGGTCCGCCGCCATGGGGCAGCGCCGCGAGGACGGCCGGGTCCCGGGTGCCGACCAGGCACACCTCGGCGTGCTCCAGCACCTCCTCGACGGAGTCCGCGAGCAGCTGCGCCAGGTGCGGCAGCCGGGTCTCGATGTACTCGCGGTTCGCGCCGATCAGCCGGGACAGGCTGACGTTGGCGTCGTGGATCTTCAGGTCGTACCCCTTGCCGAAGAGCCGCTCCGCCAGCTCCACGAGCGGGCTCTCGCGGAGGTCGTCGGTGCCGGGCTTGAAGGACAACCCGAACAGGCCGACCCGGCGCTTGCCGGTGCGCTCCACCAGCTCCACCGCGCGCCGCAGATGCTCGGCGTTGGAGGGCAGCACATGGGCGAGGATGGGCACCGCGACATCGGCCCGCTGCGCCGCGTGGACCAGGCTGCGCAGGTCCTTGGGCAGGCAGGAGCCGCCGAAGGCGAAGCCGGGCCGCAGATAGGCGGGGCTGATGTTCAGCTTGCGGTCGGCCAGGAACACGTCCATCACCTGGTGCGAGTCCACCCCGAGGGCCTGGCACACCGCGCCCAGCTCGTTGGCGAAGCCGATCTTCAGTCCGTGGAACGCGTTGTCCGCGTACTTGATGGCCTCGGCCGTCGGCACCGGCACCCGGAACACCTCGCCGGGCAGCCCCGCGTACAGCGCCGCCACCGCGTCGCCGCTCGCCGCGTCGAGTTCGCCGATGACGGTCTTGGGCGGGTCGAAGAAGTCCCGCACGCTCGTGCCCTCACGCAGGAACTCCGGGTTCACCGCGACCCCGACGTCCACCCCGGCCGTGCCGCCGACGTACTTCTCCAGGATCGGCACCAGCAGATTCAGACAGGTGCCGGGGAGCATGGTGCTGCGGAACACGACCGTGTGCCGCCCGCCCCGCTCGGCCAGCGCCGCACCGATCTGCTCGGTGACCCGTTCCAGGTACGTGGTGCACAGGCTGCCGTTGGGCTCCGACGGTGTGCCCACGCAGACCAGCGACACCTCGCTGCCCGCGATCGCGTCCCGCACATCGGTGGTGGCGCGCAGCGCCCCGCTGTGCACGACCTCGGCGACCAGCTCCCCGATCCGCTCCTCGACGACCGGGGCCTTGCCGTCGTTGACCAGGTCGACCTTGACCTGGCTGACGTCCACCCCGATGACCTCGTGACCGATGCTGGCCAGGCACGCGGCCGACACGCAGCCCACGTAGCCGAGGCCGAAAACGCTGACTCTCATGACCCGTTCCTCCCCCCAGGCAGGCCCCCTGGGCCTGCGGGACCGTTGGGCAGCCGCCCCCCGCGCATCAGTAGGCCCCCTGCCCGTGGAGGACTGCCCGCAGCGTCTTCCACAAGATCACCGTGTCGAGTGCGAGCGACCAGTCCTCCACGTACCGCAGGTCCAGCCGGACGGCCTCCTCCCACGACAGGTCGCTGCGTCCGCTGATCTGCCACAGCCCGGTGAGGCCGGGCTTGACCAGCAGCCGCCGCCGGATGTCGGGGCCGTACGCGGCGGACTCCTCCGGCAGGGGAGGACGCGGACCGACGAGCGACATCGATCCGGTGAGTACGTTGAACAGCTGCGGGAGCTCGTCGAGCGAGTACCGGCGCAGCACCGCGCCCACCCGGGTCACCCGCGGATCCCTGCGGAGCTTGAACAGCGGGCCGGCGCCCTCGTTGCGGTCGGCGAGCTCGGCACGCGCCTGGTCCGCCCCGACGACCATGGTGCGGAACTTGAGAATGGTGAACTCGCGGCCGTCCTTGCCGACCCTGCGCTGGCGGTAGAACGCCCCGCCCCGGCTGTCCACCGTCACAAGCAGCGCGACGAGCGCCATCAGCGGCGCGAACAGCACCAGCAGGACCGCCGCGCCCACCCGGTCGACGACCCCTTTGACCGCCCGGCGGCCACCGGTGAAGGTCGGCATGCTGACCCGCAGCAGCGGGATCCCGAGCACCGCGTCGACGTGCAGCCGGGGGCCGGCCACCTCCATCAGGACGGGTGCCACGACCATCTCGGCGTCGCTGCCTTCGAGGTTCCACGCCAGCCGCTGCAGCCGGTCCGGGGACCAGTGCGGGTCCGGAGTGATCGCGACGACACGGTAGCCGTCGCGGCGGACGTGGACCGCGACGTCCGCCAGCCGGCCGACGACCGGCACCCCGTCCAGCCGGTCACCGTCGATTCCGGGACCGTCCGTCGTGCACACCGCGTCCACCCGCCAGCCGAGGTGCGGGAACTTGCGGGTCCGGGTGATCAGATCGCTGACGGTGGCCAGGCTCCCGGCGGCGAGCACCGGTCTCAGACAGCGCCCTTCCTTGCGTTCTTTGTGCAGCCCGAGCCGCAGCAGATACCGCGCGGTCATGGTGACGACCGCGATCGCGGGGATCGCGACGAAGATCCACAATTTGATATTGCGTGAGGTGAGCGCGATCCCGCCGAGCGCCAGCACGACGGTCGCCGTGAACAGCGAGCGTCCGAGCCGGCGGAATTCCTCGGCACCCTGGCCGAGAACGGCCGGCGCCCAGGCCCGGCTGACAGCGAGCGACCCCAGTACCAGCAGCTCGGTGCCGAAAGCGAGAATTCCCCACTTCTCATGCCAGTTGGCCGCGTCGCGCGACCCGAAGAAATTTCCGATCGCCGCCACCACGAAGGCGGTGCACACGGTGTCGCTGCCGATCACGGTACGGCGATATCGCTGTTCCCAGTCGGTCGCGGGCCGGCTGATCGGTCTGCCCGGTCGGTTCGCCAGACGCCCGCGCGCCGACGAAAACGGGTCGACTAGTTCCCCCTGTTGCACAGGACCCCCCAGGTCACCAGTGGTTCGACGTGGTCGCCTCACACTGTTTCGCCCCGGAAGGCACCCCCGTCCCTCCCGGCGCCGCGCTGATCCTCTCCCTCACGACCGGGAGGCCCCCGCCTCCCGCCGCCCTCGACCCCTCGTGCCGCTGCCGCGCCGCCACGCGAGCCCCCGTCCGGCGGCACGGAACGCACAGGTCCCCCTGGACCTCAAGGCGCGCGGAAACCCCTCGTCGTCTTTTTTCCGCAACGCCGGACCAAAGATCATTCCTCGTCGCTCAGTGTCTGAGCAGCCGAAGCACGGTCAATCTAGACCATCGGCGCCAGCGTGTAGAGGGGATGTGTGTAATTCGTGTGCAGGATTTCGGACTGGTTCCATCGATCGATGATCGCTCGGTGCTCGATAAGACCGAGGCAAATCGACGCGGCCGGCCGGTCGGACCTGGCTGAAAAGGCATGGAGGTGTGCCCTATTGCGCCAATGCGTGTGACGTGAGGTGCGTAAGTTAAGGGAGATGCATCGGCCCTGAAATGCCGTCAGTACGTGATCCCCAGCTCGCGGGGGAGTCGCCGCCGAGGGCCTGAAGGGGGCGAATTCCGCCGCGCGGGCCGGTTCGGGTCCGCCCGGCCCCTCCGCCACCGCCCCTAAGCGCGGGAAGGGGGCGGGGGTCGGCACGCTCCCGGAGCACCGGCGTCGTGTCAGGCGCCGACAGGGCGTCACACCTGCCTGCCGCCCGTTCTCATGGAAGGAACCACAAGGCATACTGTCGCCTCGTCACTGCAACAAATTGTTGAAGGAGTGAGAGTTGGCAGCCTGCTTCAGGACCGTCACCGTGGTGGAAGAGGCGCACCAGGACCAGGCGGAAGCTCTCCAGCGCGCCTTCCAGGAGGCGATCGCGCCCGCCACCGTGAACTACGACTTCGCGCACATCCGCGACGCCGCCGCTCTGCTCCCCGACAGCGACATCGTCAAGGTGGTGCGCGGCTGGAGGCTCCAGGAGGAGGCGCCTTTGCTGGTCATGGTGCTGTCCCTCAAGGAGGCGGTCCGCCAGGCGCTGCCACCGGAGGCGGCTCAGGCGACGTTCTGGGACACCATCGAGCGCGACCTCGTGGCCGCCTTCACCGACCTCGCCGCGCAGGAGGGCGAACCGGGGCTGGCCTACTACGCGGAGGAACCGGACCGCACCAGCTACTACCGCGATCTGTTCTTCGCCCTCCAGGACGCGGAAGCCGGCGCCTACCTGTACGCGGTGGCCTTCTGCACCGACGTCACCGTGGGCTTCGCCAAGCAACGCGTGGGGACCCTCGCCCTCACCGACACCGCGCCGTTCGCCGTGCAGCTCAACGCGATCGTCGTACGTCAGAAGCTCGCGCACCCGGCCTGACGCCACAGCGCGAACCGGCCCTACGCTCCGACCCCGGCCCTACGCTCCGACCCCGGCCCCCCTGCCTCATGGACCGAACCGCCCGCTCGCCGAACGGGAGGCAGGGGGAGGTGCTTCGGCGCCTAGACGAAGTCCGGGTCGACGATGCGCGCCTTGTAGATCACGGGACTGCTGCCGATCTGCAGGGCGCGGGCGCCCGCCGTGTTGAAGTGGACCCACTTCGTGCCGAAGGCGCTGCCCCCGTCGGAGGCGCCCGTCCACATCTCCTCGCCGGAGGCGTGCCGGACGAAGGACTTCACCTTGCGGCGGCCGTACAGCTCGGTGACCTTCTTGGCGGCCTTGTCGTAGCTGTAGACGCCGTTGGTGTCGGTGAACAGCAGGCGGTTGGGGCTGGTGTAGTCCGGCTGGAGGTCGTGGCCCCGGGTCACCTTGATCTTGCGCTCCGGGTCGGCGACGAGCTTGGCCGAGGTGGAGGTGGTCACGATCCGGTACGCCTGGAGCACGCTGCCGCCGATGATCCACATGCGTTCCAGGTGAGGGTCCCACAGCACGCCGTGCGCCTGGTGGAAGTCGAACTGCTGGGCCTTGACCAGGGTGCTGCTGGAGCTGCCGGTGCGCCGGTAGACGTAGATCTTGCCGCCCGGCGTGGCACCGCCGTCGCCGCCCGGCGCGGGTCCCCGGCTGCGGCCGGCCACCACCACGACACCCGTGCCGGGCGCCCGTTCGATGGCGTGCAGATAGGTCCCCAGCGACGCCGACCACAGCAGCTTGTTGTCGCTGCGGCGGCGGATGCTCGCCACCCCGCCGTCCCGTGTGCCGGTCGCGATCAGCAGGATCCGGCCGTCGGCGACGGTGTCACGGACCCGGTGCTCCATCGGGTGGCCGCCGGACGGCTTGAAGGACCACTTCACATTGGCGCGGGTGAACGGCTTGTTCCGAGCGAACTGGTAGATCGTGCCGGAGGTGACGTCCCCGACCAGGACGTCGAACGGCGCGGGCGCCGCGTGCGCGGTCTGCGCGGTCCACAACCCGGTGACCGGCGCCGCCACGGCTCCCGCCACCACACCCCGCAGCAGCGCACGCCGGTCCACCCCTGCCGTCTGCTCCTGCGCCCCGAGCCGCGGCCCGTCACCCCGCCGGTTGCCGGGTACGTCCATCGTTCCTCCCCCTGTCGCGACAACGACCCTTGCGTGACCGGGTCGTTCACCCGGTCGGCCAGGAGGACGCCCTGACGGGCGCACCGGTTCCCGATCGTGCCGGGGCCGTAGGACAGCGGTGGAACACCCGCCCTATCCCAGCGTCTCCCGAAGCGCGCGGATGCGGGGCTTCCACAGCCAGGCGCCGGTGCCGTCCGGCAGTCCGGCCGCCAGGGCCAGGACGCGCCGGGCGTCGTCGGTGCGGCCGGCGCCGACGAGGGCGGTGGCGTAGTCGTACAGATCGCGGGCCATTTCCTCCCGGTGGTCGGGGTCGCCGTCGAGGTCGGCGCCCAGGCGGTGCTCGAACAGGGGGATGGCGTCGGCCCAGTTGCGGCGGGCGAGTTCGGTTCTCGCGCGCGCGACGGTGATGAGGTTGTCCTGGGCGCGATCGTCCGTGCGGCCGTACGCGCGCAGCCAGGAGTTGTTCTCCAGCGCCTGGAGCTGGGCGACGGCGAGGTCGGGGTCGTCCGTGGCGATGGCGAGTTCCAGGCGGTGGAAGGTGAGGGTCATGATCCAGCGTTCGCCCTGGGCGTCGGCTCCCAGGCCGCGGAAGTAGGTCTCGGCCCGGTCCAGGAAGGCCCGGTAGGCGGCGGGTGCGAGCTCGCCGAGGTGGAACTCGAGCCGGCGCAGCGCGCTGGTGGTGATGTGCTCGCCCTTGGTGTTGCCGCGGCGCCGGTCGACCTCGAGGGAGCGGTGGAACCAGCGGCGGGCCGCTTCGGCGTCGCCGAGGAGGAATTCGAGGTAGGCGAAGTCGTAGTAGATCGCCGCGAGGTTGGCCGGTTCCTCGTCGCCGAGCGCACCGGGGGAGACCAGACGGCGCAGGATGCGGCCCGCTCGTTCGAGGTTGGCCGCGCCGCCCAGGCGCCGCAGGCGGGCCGACTCGGCGTGCGCGGCGACCACGGCGAGGGCCCGCTGGCGCTCGGGGGCGGCGTGCCGGCGGAGCAGTTCCTCGTCGCCCAGCAGGGTCAGGACGCGCTCGTGGAGGTCCTTGCCGTCGGGGCGGTAGCCGAGGGTGTCGCGCAGCTGGTCGTGGGCTTCGAGGCCGATGACGAGCCGGGCGAGGGCGCGTGCCACCTCGTCGCGGGCACCGGGTGCGATCGTCCAGGCGGCGATGTAGTCGGTGACCAGACTGGCGAACCCGACATCGGGGTGGCGGGCCTTGGCCCGGGCGAACGGCAGTCCGGTCAGCAGGCCCACGAGCGGCTCCAGGGCCTCGCCTTCGCCCTCCTCCAGGGCGGCGGCCAGATGCCGTGCGGTGTAGGTCAGGGCGTAGACGTCCTCGCAGGACTCCCAGTCGTGCCCGTACAGGCCGATCAGGCTGCGTGCCAGGTCGAGATGGTTCGTTGCAGGCTGCACGCGCCAATACTCCTGCCTGGAGGGGGCGGTGAGGAAGTCCGCCAGACTGCCGTGGCAGAACCTCACACGGTCCTCGTCGGCCCGCAGGATCGGCCCGAGGTCCTCCAGCACGGCCGCCAGGAACTCCGGCGCGTGGGCGGGGAATCCGAGGTAGCGGGTCAGCAGACGCGGCGGCAGCGGGGTGAAGGCGATGGCGAGCGTGGCCAGCAGCGGCTGGTAGTACGCCTTCCAGCGGCCCTCCGCCGCCCTGGCGCCCGCCACCCGGCGGCCCGCGGCGCGGCGTGCCTGGCCCAGCAGATACTCGTACAGGTCGTCCAGGCCGTCGGGCAGGCTCTCCGGGTCGAGCAGGTCGGGCAGGGTGCCGGCCCACAGCACGGCGTAGAGGAAGACGTTGTCGGCCTTGCGCGCCACCTCCCGGCCCAGGCCGGGCCGTCCGGTGATCCCGGCGCGGGCCAGTGCGGCATCGGCGTACCGGGTGATCTCGTCCTCGATCTGCCGGCGGTGCTCGTCCAGGCTGATGCGCGCGCAGCGGCCGCGCTGGCGCAGATAGAACTGCCGCAGCGGCGCCGGGCGGGTGGTCACCACGACCCGCAGGTTCTCCGGCAGTTCGCCGCAGTCGGTGAGCCAGTCGACGATCGAGTCCTCGCCGGTGGTCCAGCTGGTGGCCGCGCCGATCTCGTCCAGCGCGTCGATCAGCAGCACGATCGTGGCCGACCGGTCGGCCGCGGCCAGCCGGGCGGCCGGCTCGATCAGCGCCTGCCGGGTCAGATCGGCCAGATTGGTGCGGGACAGGTCGTCGACCAGTTCCCCGATCCGCACCGCGATCACCCGTCCGGCTGTCCCGGCCGACTGACGGACCTCGAAGGCGGTGCGCCGGAACGACGACACGACCAGTCTGCCGATCTCGACGCCGACCAGATCGTCGGCCCGGCCGATGTCCATCGTCGCGCTCACGGACAGGTCCAGATCCATCAACTCGGGCCGCAGCACCGCGATCTGATGCCCCACCCGGACCAGGAACGCCCGCCCGTCACCCGAGGACAACGGCGTGATGCTGTCCCGCCGGATGAAGTACCGCGCGTTGATCCCCGGCTCCCGTGCCAGGGACGCCAGCAGGGTGCTCTTGCCGGTGCCGGCGACTCCCTCGACGACGACGAACCGGACCCGCGGCGCCCCGAGGAGCGCTCTGACCCGCTCCACGAGCCAGTCCCGAGGGACCAGGTCGTGGGCGAGGTACTCCTGAAGGAGGTCCTCGAAGAGCAACTGGTCCCGGTGCATCAGTCGAGCGAGTCGATGTGCACCCCGACGACGGGCCCGTCCGCGGACGTCCCTTTGATGGTCGAGTCGACGGTCCCCGACGACCCCATCCTGCCCAGCCGGATCCCCGTGGCCCCCTCGTGGAGCCGGTCGACATCGATCACCGACCTGATCCGGTACTTGGCCGGCGCCCGGCGCTCTCCCTCGAAGTCGATCTGCCGGTCGTGCAGGTGCTCCAGCAGCGTCCGCGCCCGCTCCATCGCCGCCAGCGCCTCCTCGTCCTGGCGCACCTCGGCCCCCGGCCGCGCCGCCACCGCGCTCAGCGTCCCCCGCAACTCCCTCAGCTCGTCCCACTGCTGCGGCGTGGGCTCCCGTACGACCGGAAGATCCCTGTCCTCCCGCCGCCGGTCCAGTACATACCCGACCCGGTCGAGCAGGAAGGAGGCGGCGACAGGCAGGGCGGTCAACGACAGTGCGGCCAACGTGATGGGCTCCGGCATGCCTCACAGATACCGAAGAATCCCTCTCTCCGGGAGACCTTCGCCGAGATTCCCACGGACCAGGGACCCCGGAGGGCCGTACGCCACCACAGGCGCCCCGACCGTCACATCCCTGCTCTCGAGCAGCGCCCCGCCTCTGCGCCACGCCCCCGCTGCACCAGCGCGCCCTCGACGCCCGCCCCGGATCGGCCAGACGGGTCACATCAGGGGTGAGGCCGCCCAGGCGGGGAACGCGCTTCCCATGAACGAACTCCATCCTCTGGCCGCGTCCGGTTCCCCGTCCCTGTTCCTCATCCTCGTCGGCGTCGTGCTCGTCCTGCTGATCCTCGGCGCGTTCTGGTGGGGATCCCGCCGCGCGGCCCGACGCAAGTCTCCCGGCCCCACCGGGCCCACCGCCCAGCCACCGGCCGCCGCGACCCGCGAGAACTCCTGGGACACCCCGGACGACGGCACCGGCCACCGGCGCCCCTGACCACCCCGCGCGCAGCGGCCCCACCCCATCGGGCACGATGATCACGATCACTGTCACGACACGTGCACGAAGAACGGGGAAGCAACGCAGTGGAATCTGTCGGGGATCTCGCACGACGGCTCGTCGCGGCGAACAGCGGAGGGTGGACCCCGGACGGGGTGAAGGCCCTTGCGTCCGGGCTCGGCTGGGCCTTGAAGGAGACGCCGGCCGGTCCGGTCCTGGACACCGGGCGCTCCGCCGGTGACGCGCGGCTGCGCCCGGTCGGCACGTTCGAGGAGCGTTACGTCGGCGGCGAGTCGTACGTCGAGCTCGCCGTGCCGGTGCTGACGGCCGAGCCGGACGACGCCGCGCAGGCCGCGGCCTTCCGCGAGGTGCGCAGGGAGGTC
Organism: Streptomyces sp. enrichment culture; assembly: GCF_964272895.1. Lineage (GTDB taxonomy): Bacteria > Actinomycetota > Actinomycetes > Streptomycetales > Streptomycetaceae > Streptomyces. Next base: position 209,504 of record NZ_OZ186832.1, on the reverse strand, counting down.
ACCGCGGCGCTGGGCAAGCCGTCGATCATGGGCTCCCACGGTGGCATGGGCCCCTTCTACGACAGCGGCCAGCTGTGGGGATCCCCGTTCCTGCGGTGGCGCGGGCGGCCGGACACGCTGGAACTGCGCGCCGGGAAGGCGGGCCCGGAGCTGGTTCTGCAGCCCACGGACCCGGCGGAGAACTGGTTCTGGCGGCAGGGCGTCGGCGAGGAGTACTCGATCAGCGGCTACTTCGGCAGTAACCGTGATCATGCCAACGCGGGCCTCGGTTTCCCGGGCGGCTGGACCGCCCGCAGCTGGCAGACCGTCACCCGGACGCTGGCCGACTTCCTCGGTGCGCTGCCCGCCGAGACGACCGCCCTCGGCATCAGGCTCGGAATGCCGTTCTACGGGCGCACCGACCGCGGCGCCCCGCTCCTGTTCGACGTGGTGTGCGCCGACCGCCTGGCCATCGGCTGCTTCGCCCCGGACGACATCGACCCCGCCGCCCTGGGCTGGGGCACCGTCGCCGAACACCCGGACACGGCCTCGATCTGGAGCGACGACGACCCGGTCTGGCGCGTGGACGCCGGCGGGCCCGGCCGGCCGAAGGGACGCGAACTCGCGGAGCTGCTGGTGGCCACCGCCCGCGCGGCGGGCGTGAGCGAGCCGACCGGCCTGATCGTGGGCGGTGAGGCATCGTACGTGGACGACTACCACGTCATCTACTACGGGCTGGGCCTGCCCACGGGCTGACACCTCCCGGCATGCGCCGTGCGGCGAGGCGACCGCACCGCCTGACGACGGTCGGTCTCCGCGGTGGCGGAGACCGACCGCCGCCGGCCCGGCGAACGGCCGATGGCCGCCCTCGCCCGGAAGGAGCCGGTGCCGCTACGGACTTCGGCGATCACGGCGTGACGGGCGGAAGGCGACCATGAGGTGCGCTGGTACGGCCAGGGTCACTTGGCCGCGAGCTGCCGGCCGGCCTCGCGGGCCGCGTCCAGGGCCTTGGCGTGCAGGTCGTCGGCGAGATCCTTGAGGTGCGCCATGGCCGGGGAGACACCGGCCAGGGTGAGCTCGCGCTCGACGATGACGAGGTCGCCCTGCCACACGTCGGCCAGGATGCGCCTGAGGTACGGCGTGGAGTGGTCCCAGCCCTCACGCGGAGTGCCGGGGGCGTAGCCGCCGCCGCGCACGGTGGTCAGAATGGTCGGCTTGTCCTTGAGCACGGGGCTGCCCACGGGGGCCCCGGCGATGATCAGGTCGACCCATGCCTTGAAGTGCTGCGAGACACCGAAGTTGTACAGCGGCACCGCCAGCAGGACCGCCTCGGCGGCCTCAAGCTCCGCAACGAGCGTGCCGGCGAGGGCCATCGCCTCGCGCTGGGCGGGAGTGCGCTCGGGCTCGGGCGTCAGGTTGCCGGTGTGGGCCAGGGGCCATGCGTCGGAGGGCAGCGGGTTGGTGCCCAGGTGACGGCGCGTCACCGGTGCGCCCGGGTGGGCCGCGGTCCACTCCGCCTCCACCAGGTCGGCGAGTTCAGCGCTGCTGGACGTGCCGGGAAGGATGCTGGCGTCGAGTCGGAATAAGCTCACGATGTCTCCATGAAGTCAGTGGTGCTGGCAATGGCAGCGCGATCCCGGTGGTTCGCGTCGTACGACGCAAGTGTGGGCCGCATGGCCTCAATCATCGCTCGGGCCGCTCCGGAGGTGAGCATCGGGTGGACCCTGTCGGTGGGCCCGGACCGCGGTGTGGCGGCCGGCCCATGAGCAGGCCCGTTCCCACCGTCATGAACGGGCGTCAGCAGGCCGCTGAGCAGGTATTCCAGTGCGGCGTCGGGGCGATCGCCGATCCTGGCCAGGTGTGCGGTTCAGGTGTCCGCGCAGGGGTGAGGTGCCGGAGGCTGCGGGCGTCTTCGACGGTGCGCTCCATGGTGACCTCCAGTGTTTCTCGTCCAGTTCTCCGGTGGGCCTTGAGCGTGCCGCTACGGGACCCGGTCGACGCCCCGGTTCTCAACGCCCCACACGCCCAGCCTGAACTGGTGCAGCGTCAGCGGCCAGGCATCCACGGTCGGGCTCGCGGGCGGCTACCGGCGGTATCTGGCGCGGAACTTGGACATCTGTCTCGGCAGCACCTGCATGGCGGCCACCGTCGCGGCCAAGCTGACGAGTGTCGCGAGGAAGGCCCCCGGATAGAGGTGGTTCACCCAGCACGGCTGCCACTCGCTCTGGCAGGGCGGAGAGCCTTTTCCGGGGACCGCGCGGGATACGGCCAGCGCGCTCACCAGCGCCACGGCCCCGTAGCCGACGCCGGCCACGACCCACCGGGGCGAGTACGTGCTGCCGTACGACGTGGCCCGACGGAACGAGCGCCGGGCGGCCCTGAACGTGACCGGAAGCAACACGCCGACGGTGACGCCGAATCCGAGGCCGGAGCCCGGCCAGTACGCGGCCAGTTGCCACAGCTCGTCACCGAGCCACAGGGACACTCCGAGAAAACCGGCGAGGGCTACGAGCACAGCGGCCTGCTGGGTGTGCTCCTTCCGGCTCGTGCTGCGCACCGAGCGCCCCATCGGTGAACCTCCCGGTGGTCTTGTGCGTGCGGCCGGTCTGATGGCAAACGATAGGGGAACGGGCTCCACGCCCACCGGCCAGGGGGCCATCGGTCACGGCTGCGGTGGAACGCCCCCCGCTACCCGTAGAGCTGACGCAGCTGGTCCAGGAAGAAGACGTGGAAGCGGGCGAGCGCGGCGGCTCCGTGCGGGCCGGTCGTGCGGAAGGTCGTGAGTTGGCGCAGGAACCCGGTCGGTGAGATGCGCAAGGTGCCGGCCGCGACGGCGACGGCGTCTTCGTCGTCCGCTTCTTCGGGCGCGAGCCGGTCGAGGACGACGTAGGGGAGGGTGGTGGTGGCCGGCCACAGGCGGGTCGGCGGGGCGGGGGCGAGGTCCTTGGCTCCGGTCAGCGTGCGGGGCCTGCCGTGGCAGTCGGTGAAGGGGAGCCGGTAGCGTAGTTCGCGGTGGCCGGGTGCCGGGCCGGCGGCGAAGAGGTGAGCCTCGCCGTCCGTCACCGGGCGGCGTCCGCCGAGGCTGCGTGCCTCGATCCAGCCGTCCACGCGCGCGGTGTGCCGGGGATCGTCGAGGAAGGAGTCGATGTCGTCGATGGTCACCGTGAGCCGGACCGTCAGCGGCTCCCTTCCCGAGGAGTTGTCGACCGTACGGGGGTCGCCGTGGCCTGGCGTGCACGTGCCCTTCATGGTCTCGGTGAACTGCACGGAGTCGCGCGGTGCGCAGGTGGCCAGGGCGCGCGGGGCAGGAGCGGAGCGTGCAGCCGGGGAGTGGGGCGTCCGGGACTCCAGGAGCGCGGTACACGCGCGGTCCGCGAGCGCGGCCACGGTCAGCGCCGGGTTGGTGCCCACCGGGCCCGGCAGTGCGGCGGCGTCCATGACGTACAGGCCCGGGTGGCCGTGGACCTCTCCGTACGCGTCGCAGACGCCTTCCGCGGGGGTACGTCCCATGGGGGCCCCGCCGCAGGGATGCACCGTGATGATCCGCTTGAGCAGCCAGTGCGGGCTGTCGGCATACCGGCCGCCCAGTGCTTCGGCGACACCGCGCATGGCGGCGCGTACGCGCTCGTAGTAGGCGGCGCTGCCGGAGGTGGACCACTCGGCGTCCAGGGAACCGCCGCGCAGTCGCAGCACGCCGTCCGGGATGTCCCGGCCCATGCCGAGCAGCGGCAGCGAGGTGTCGGAGAGGGCGCCCTCGGCGAGGAACGCGGCGACAGCCGGCCCGAGTTCACCGCCTCGGGCCCCCACGGTGTGGCTGCGCAGCTGCTGGAGCAGGAGGCGCCGGGCCCGGCCGGGAGCTTGCGGCAGCCCGGCCGCCTCCACCAACCAGCCGACGAAGCCCGGATAGCCCCCGTCCTGGAGGTACCCGCCCCGGCCGGGCGGCAGGGGCCCTTCGCCGTGCGGCCCGTCGGCTGTGTCGGGCAGCCGGATCGTGCTCGTGATGACCGGGCCGCGCGCGGGATCGACGCTGCTGGAACGGGGCGCGCCGGTGTCCTGGGCGCGGACCGCGAACGACAGGAGGTCGCCGTTGGCCGAGAACCGCGTGCCGAGCGCCGGGCCCAGCCCCGGCAGGTGTCGTCGGTTGGCGAGCAGCAGGTGTGTCGTGCCGTACGTCCCGGCGGCGAGGACCAGCCGCTTGCAGGTGATCGTGCGCAGCCGGGGCCGCGGTTCCTCGTGTCGTACGTAGTCCACCTCGTAGCCCCCTCCGGCGGCGGGCCGGATCGCGCGGACCTCGTGGCCGGGCCGCAGGTCCGCTCCGTGCCGCTGGGCGCGGGAGAGGTAGGTCAGGTCGAGGCTGTTCTTGGCGCCTTCGTTGCAGCCGATGTTGCACTCGCCGCACAGGCGGCACGTCCTGCGGGCCACCCCGTGCAGGTTGGCGTCCGGCTGCTCGACGAGCGGCAGACCGATGGCCGGCTCGGCGCCCGGCTCGGGGGCGAAACTGACGGCGAGCGGCGGCAGGAAGTGGTCGAGGCCGAGCCGTTCGGCGGCCTGCCGCATCGCGTGGGCCTTGGGCACGTCGTCGTGGCCGGGGGAGTCGAGAGGGTAGGGGACGGGGGTCAGCACGCGCTCGACGGCGTCGTAGTGCGGGTCGAGTTCGGCGCGGGTGACGGGCCACGACTCATGGCCGCCGTCGGGAAGCGGCTGCCGGTCGACGAACCAGTGCTCGTCCTTGCGCAGCAGCACATTGGCGTAGATCAGCGAGCCGCCGCCGAGACCGCTGGCGACCACCGAGTCGAAGTGCCGGAACCCGCGTACGTCGAACAGCCCGTGACGGCCGTTCGCCGGTGCCCAGAAGGCGCGGGCGGCCTGGGCGGGAGTCCGGGGGAAGCTGCCGGGCGGATGGGCGCGGCCGCGTTCCAGCACCACCACGTCGAGGCCCGCCTCGGCGAGACGACAGGCGGCGACCGATCCGCCGAATCCGGAGCCGACGACGAGGACGTCCGTGTGCTCGACGGACGCGCTCGAAGCGACGGAAGCGGCCGAAGTGTTCCAGGCGTTCGAAGCGGCCGTGGGCTTGTCCGTCGCCATCAGCTCGCCCGCCGCTCGATGAAGTCGGAGATCAGCGGGAAGACGTCCCGGTGCGCGTTCTTGCCGATGATCGGGTCGAGGTGGCCGTATCCGGGCAGGACCGCCACCTCGTACTGCGCGGGCCTGTGCCGGGACAGCTCGCGGTGGCAGACGACGTTGGATTCACCGAAGACGTGGTTGTGTTCCCCGGTGAGGAAGAGGATGGGGGTGTCGATACGGTCGGCGTGGGCGAGGTAGTCGGCCGGCAGTACCGCATGACGCGGGTCCGCGGGGTCGTCGCGCACGGCGTGCCCGGCCCGTGCCATCTTCCGCATGTGGAGGTAATAGTGCAGGCCGGTGGGGCCGAGCAGATCGGCGATGCGGTCGTGTGTCTCGGGCGCCAGGTTCGTGTGCCGGTAGAGGGCGGGCCAGCCCGTCCCCCACATCGAACTGATCACATGGCAGGCCGAGTTGTCGCACTCCGGGTGGGCCAGCGACAGCAGCCGTGACACCGCCCAGTCCGGAGTGAAGCGGGGCGCCGCCGCCATCCGCGGGTCGAGGCCGCGCATCCCGAGTCCACGCCCGAGCAGCGTGGGCAGCACCTCCAGCTTCCAGCGCGACCACGCCGGCACCTTCACGATCAGCGAGACGCTCTGGGCGACCATGCTGCTGACTCCGGTCACCGTGCCCGCCGCCAGCCCCATGGTGAAGGACACCGAGCCGAGGCAGTGTGCGACGACGTGCACCCGCCGGTCGCCGATGTGCCGGCGCAGCTCGGCCAAGGTGGCCGGGTGGTCGAAGTGCGCGATGTCGTCGAGGGTGTGGGCGGTGGGCTCGGTGTTGTACGGGTAGCGGTTGCTCATCCGGAAGTCGACGGTCCATACGTCGCCGAATCCCCGATCGAGCAAGTGCCCGGCCAGGTTGGGGATCTCGGGCATGACGTAGATGTCGCTGGAACTCGTCAGCCCGTGCACCAGAAGGACCACGTCCTCGCAATCCTCGCGGTGGAAACGGGTCAGGTGCAGTCCCAGGCCGTCGTCCGTCGTGAACGGATGCACCGACACCCGCGCGTCGGAAACCCCTTGGGTCGTATGGCGTGCGATACCTGCCGTCATGGTGTTCTCTCCCCCTGTGTCGCCTGGACGAGCGGCACACGGGGTGGTCCGCCGCCCCACCACCGACACCGCCGGCCAGGCGCCCCCTGTCACACCGCTCACGCCGTGACACGTCCGCCTCCCCGCGGACGCGCGCCACCGGTGGCCCGGATACGGCGTCCTGCGACTTTACGAAGATCGCCGTCATGGGGGCGTCCCGCGGTAGTTGGACTCCGGGCTGCGACTTTGGCGGTATGCGTGTCGGTCCGGTCAGATTTCTGCGTTAGACGGTGAAACCGCCGTGGCAGGCGGGCAGGCGGGCAGGCGGGCGGGCGGTGGTCGCGACGGAAGCGAAGGAGCGAGCCCCTTCAGCCTCAGCCAGTGGGTGCGCTCTGCATGCCGGTGGGCGGCGGATAGCGTAGGGGCATGGTGATGACGGGGAAGCGGCGGGTTCTGTACCGGCAGGGCACCGGGTTCTGGCGGATGACGGCGAAGTGGGTTGTGGTCTTCGGCGTCCTGTACCTGTTGGACGGTGGGCTGTTCCGGTCGTGGGGCGACGCTCTGGTCTGGCCGCTGATCGGGATCCTGCTGTGGGTGCCGTTCGGCGTCGGCATCGTCTGGTACCAGAGGAAGGACCAGCGGATCACGCTGACCACGCGGGAACTGCGCGTACGACGCAAGCGGCTGCCGATGGAGGACGTGAACCTGCTCCACGTGGCGCGGCTGTGGCTGGAGGGGCGGTCGACCGCGGACGATCAGCCGGTGTCGGAGTGGACGCGGTCCGAGCGGGCGGTGTGGGTGCCGTTGCGGGACGGCCGGGCGTTCGGCGTGGAGTTTCGTGACCCGGCGGCTTTCGCCGAGGTCTTCGGCGCCTTCGCGGTCACCGCATGCGGTGGGCCGGACGTCGTCCGCGCCAAGGCCGCAGCGGCGACGTATCCGGAGCCGCGCCCCATGCGCGCCCGCCCCACCGCCGACGACTCCCGGCCCGACGTCCTGGACCTCTTCGGCTGACAGCCAGAAGTGCACGGGACAGTGGTGTGCTGGTGTGCTGATGTGCTGGTGTGCCGAGGGGCTGTTCCGGCAGCGCGTAGTGGGCCCTTGCCAGGTGTTCGTGCAGCGTGGCTGTGATGTCAGTGGGCTGAAGTATCCTTCGCGGCACCGCACACCGACTTGAAGGATCAAGAGAGTTGACTGACCGTTCGGCCTTCCCGCTGCCGTTTCAGGCTTCCCGTTCCATATCGTTCGCGAAGGCGCGAACGCTGCGGGAACTTCAGATGATGCAGTGCAGCGCGCACATTCGGGAGAAGCCCGGATGGTTCGACAAGATGAACGATGCCGACATTGTCGCGAGGTGGACGAAAGAGGCGATGGACCAGGGCCTCACCGAGGCGCAGGTTCGTTATGTGCTGGCCGAACTCCGGCATTACGCCGCACTGCGGGACGCGCGCACCGGCATCGAGGTGTCCGGCGTCGACGGCGTATGGCAGTCCGACGCACTGGTCGACAGCGAACTCGGTTCCCGGCTGCGCGAGGCGGTTCGGGTTCTGGAAGAGGTCCCGGAAGCGGAGAAGGACTGGCATCCCGGATCCGACGGCCAGGTGCTGGACCTGGTTCATCCCTCACTGTTCTGCCTGGTGAGAGACGTGAGCGGGGCGCCCGAGGAGGCTTGGCGGAACCCGACGGACCGCTACTCGAAGTACGAGTTCTCGGAGCGGTTCCAGTGGCTGCCCACGGACATCGAGGTCAGTGACGACGGCGATGTCACGTTCCGCTCGTACGTCAACAACGTCCATCCGGAAAAGCATCGGGAACTGGCCTCCGTCCTGCCGGACGTGTTCGCCCGGATGCGCCCCTTGCTGGAGAACGTACTGACCGATCTCCGCCATCCGCGGCCCCTGCGGATCGAGGCCGATCCTTTCGGGTGGTACGACTCGGAGCCGGAGTATCCGGACAAGAACTCCTACAGTGACGACGATGCCTACCAAGAAGCCGTCGAGGCATGGGAGGAGGCCCAGGACGCCTGGTGGGAGAACCGCCGCCCGGTCGTTCCGGACGCCCCGGACTTCACCCCGCCCGAGGCACCCGACGAGTCCGCCCGGATCGATCTGCGCGGCAGTCGCCTCCAGGTCATCGTCAAGCTCGCCACCATTCATCTCACTCCGGACAAGCCTGAATACGCGGGCGGCTCCTGGCATGTCGAGGGCATGTTGAACGAGCGGATCGTCTCGACCGGCATCTACTACTGGGACAGCGAGAACATCACCGAGAGCCGGCTGAGTTTCCGTGCCGCTGTCGACGACCCGTACTACGAGCAGAACGACGACGCGGGCATGCGTGAGGTCTACGGCCTGGAGAACGAGGACGCCCTGAACCAGGTGCTGGGTTCCGTTGCCACCCCGGAAGGCCGCTGCCTGGCGTTCCCGAACATCCTGCAACACCGCGTCGGCTCGTTCCGCCTCCTGGACCCCACCCGCCCGGGACACCGCAAGATTCTCGCGTTCTTCCTCGTCGATCCGTCGGAAAAGATCGTCTCGACATCCGATGTGCCGCCGCAGCAGCCGTGGGCCGAGACGTCCACCATGACGCTTGAGCAGGCGAAGGAATACCGCGAACAGCTCATGCAGGAACGCAAGTACTTCGTCGACGAACACAACGAGCAGCTCTACGAGCGGGAATTCTCCCTCTGCGAGCACTGACACGGACACCGTGAATGCCGTGGACGCCGTGGACGTCGTCCGTTTCGACGACGCGCTCGGCGGCCACGGCGCACGGCAAGGCCCATGCCGTGGCCCGACTGGCTGCACTGTCTGCCGTCACCCGAACGGTCGCCCTGTGCTTCTGCCCCGCAACCCGCGCCTGCTCCAGTCGGAACAGCCTCTGAACTTCTTCTTGGCAGCGGGCGATCGCAGGGCTAACGTGCCTCATCCGCGTTCTCCCGTACCGTCGATGTATCTGTCGACCTGCCGTGAGAGGACCTTTATGTCCGCACGTCGTAGCGTCACGGCGACCGCCACCCTGGCCGCCGCCGCACTGATCTCGCCCCTGCTCGTCGCCGGGACCGCCACCGCGGAGACCGACACCCCGAGCTGGGCCCATCGGGGCGATGCACTGGCCAGGAAACTCGTCGAGGAGTCCACGGCCAAGGACGCCATCCGCCATCTGAGAGTCTTCCAACGGATAGCCGACAGCAACGGCAGCACCCGAGTGGCCGGTTCGCAGGGCCACGCACAGTCGGCCGCCTACATAGAGGCGGTGCTGAAGGCTGCCGGCTACCAGCTCTCCCGTCACGAGTTCGACTTCGTCTACACGGACGAGATCGCCGAGTCCCTCGCCGTGGTCTCGCCCACGCCGCGCGCCATCCCCATCCAGCTGATGACGTACACCGCCAGCGGACCCGAGGGCGGGGTGACCGCGGACCTGGCCGTGGCGCCCGTGGACGCCGACGGCACGAACGGCTGCGAGGCCACCGACTTCGCCGCCGGCGCCTTCACCGGCAAGATCGCCCTGATCAAGCGCGGTGGCTGCACCTTCGCCGTCAAGCAGGCCAACGCCCACGCGGCGGGCGCGGTGGGTGCCATCGTCTACAACAACACCGCGGGCACACTCAACGGCACCATCGGCGACGCGACCCTCGGCAGGATCCCCACCGGCGGGATCACCCAGGCGGACGGAGAGGCGCTGGCCGCCGAGGCGGCCAACGGCCCGGTGAGGGTCACCCTCGACATCCGCGAACTGCGCGAGAACCGCAGGACCTTCAACCTCGTCGCGGAGACCCGCGGCGGCGACGCGGCCGACACCGTCTTCCTCGGAGCGCACCTCGACTCGGTCTCCGACGGCCCGGGCATCAACGACAACGGCTCCGGTTCGGCCGGCATCCTCCAGGTCGCGCTGAAGCTGGCCAAGTCCCAGGACAAGGTCAAGAACAAGGTGAAGTTCGCCTGGTGGTCGGCCGAGGAGTTCGGACTGCTGGGCTCGGAGGCGTACGTCGCCTCGCTGACGGAAGCGCAGAAGAAGCAGATCAAGCTCTATCTGAACTTCGACATGATCGCCTCGCCGAACGCCGCCTACTTCGTCTACGACGGCGACGACTCCGACCGCACCGGCGCGGGTCCGGGCCCGGAAGGCTCGGCCCAGCTGGAGAAGGGCATCAACGACTTCCTCGACTCGAAGAACATCCCGCACGAGGGCACGGACTTCACCGGCCGTTCCGACTACGGCCCGTTCATCGAGGTCGGCATCCCCTCGGGCGGCACGTTCACCGGTGCGGAGGGCATCAAGACCGAGGCGCAGGCCGCGAAGTTCGGCGGCCAGGCGGGTGTCGCGTACGACGTGAACTACCACGCGCCCGGCGACGACATCAACAACATCAACATGCGGGCGTTCGACGTCAACATCGACGTCATCGCCGATGCGGTCGGCCACTACGCGTACGACCTGGACCCGCTCAGCCGGCCGGTCGACTCCGTCCCGACGGACGGCGACTCCGGCAGCGGCGGCGGCCTCCACGACGGCCACGAGCACGTGACCGAGTAGACAGCGACGCACCAGCGCACTGCGGCCCCCTCACCGGGGGCCGCAGTCATGTCAACCGCGTCCACACCACGCGACAGCCCGCCCGTACGCCAGCCCGCTGGGGCTGTGGTACGGCGGTCGTGTCGGTCGCTGCTCCCGTCACCGGGTCAAGACCCGGATGGAGAAACGTCTGCTCCCGCGGGTCCACCGCATGGCGGATACGGCGCGTGAGATCGAGGGTGGGCCACTCGCCCGCTCCGCCACCCCGCTAACCCGGCTGCGCCTTGCGGTGCTTGTCGAGCGCCTGCTCCAGGGCGGCCTCGTAGGCGTGCAGGGCGGCGATGACCGTGGCGCGTTCCGTGGGGGCGAGACCGCGCATGACGCGTTCCCAGGCGGAGGCACTGCCGGAAAGCCATGCGCCGATCGGTGCGGCGTAGGCGGGGGCGATGGCGACGATGCGGCGCCGGCGGTCGGCGGGATCGGCGGTGCGCTGCAGGACGCCGAGGCGTGACAGCTCGCTGACCATGAGACTGACGGTCGTCGGGGCCACCTCCAGCCGGGCGGCCAGGTCGTTGACGCTGGTGGGACCGTCGTACTCCAGGTGGGCCAGCAGTGCGAGATGGCGCGGTGCCAGGTCCAGGCCCTGGAGCGCCGGAGGGACCGGCAGGCGCTTGGCGCGGCCGACCAGCCGCGGCATGAGCAACAGCAGGGTGCGGACGGCCTCGTCGACGGCTGGGCCGTCCGATTCCATGGACACAGCGACCTCTCCCGGATACCTTTGAGTGCAAAGGCTTTGGACTCAAAGAGAATGAGGTCCCACTATGCCGCATCTGACCGTCCACCTTCCAGAGAGCAGGCTGACCGGCAAGGAACCCGTGCTCGTCGCCGCACTGACCGACGCTGTCGTCGGCGTCTACGGCGAATGGGCCCGCGAACTCGTCAGCGTCCGCCTCGCCGGAGTCCCTGCAGGCCGTTTCGCGCAGGGCGGCAAGGCCGTCGACACCAACGCCTCGGTGGTCATGGGCGTTCGAGCCGGTGTCTTCGACCGCCCCGACGCCGCCCGGATCACCGAGCGCCTCGGCACCGCGCTCACCGACGCGATCACGCGTGTCGTCGGCGACGACCTCCGCGGCGGCACCATGGTCGAACTCGTGGCGTCACCGCCGGAACGGACCTTCGTCGGCGGCTCTCTCGCCGTATGACGCCCCTGAGTGACCGAACACAGAGCGGCGGGATCACGGGGTGCGGGTGCCGTCCCTGGTGCGCGTGGGCTCAGCTATTCCGCCTTTCTGGCCCCGCGTCGGCCGCGGTGGTCACCGCGGTTGCTGTTCCGCGATGACCGCCCAGTCGTCGGTCCCGCGACCGTCGGCGACGGCCTGATCGAAGACGGCCCGCAGCAGCTCACCGATCGGGAGCGGGACCTCGTGGTCGTTCGCCGCGTCGAGCGCGAGGTGGAGGTCCTTGCGGCCCAGGACCGTGGTGAAGCCGGCCGGCTGGTAGCGCCGTTCGGCGATCATCGACCCGTAGGCTGTGTAGACGGCACCGGGGAAGAGGGTCGAGGTCAGCAGTTCGACGAACTGCCCGGAGTCGACACCGGCGCCTTCGGCGAGGCTGACGGCCTCGCCCAGTGACTGAATCGCGCAGGCGATGAGGTAGTTCCCGAGGATCTTCACGATGTTGGCCTGCTCCGGACGGTCGCCGAGTCGCCAGGTCCGCGAGCCGATCACGTCGAAGAACGGCTGCACGCGGTCGATGAGCCCGCACTCACCGGCCGCAAGGACGTTGAGCGCCCCGGCCTCGGCGACCGGCACACGGCCGAAGACCGGTGCCGCGACGTACCCGACGCCGGACTCGGCGTGCGCCGCGGCGACCCGGCGGGCCAGGTCGGCGCTCACCGTGGCGAGGTTGACGTGCACGGTCCCGCCCGGAATCCGCGAGAGGACACCGGAGTCGAGGAATGTTTCGGTCACGGCCCGGTCGTCGGAGAGGACCGAGAAGACCACCGGCGCGTGCATGGCCTCTTCGACCGAGGCGGCACGACGGGCGCCCGCGGCGACGAGGTGCTCCGCGGGTGCGTCGGAGCGGTTCCACACCACGACCTCGTGGCCGGCCTCCAAGAGGTTGCGCGCGATGGGCCTCCCCATCGCTCCGAGGCCGATGACCGCGATGCTGCTCATACAGAGCACACCCCTTCCGGTGAACCGTCTAAGACGGTTCAATGGTGCCATGAAGCCACCGTCGTGCCGAGCCGTCCGGGACGGTTCGACGAGGGTCGTCGCTGCCTGCGGAGGGGGGACATGACCGAGGACGTACGGCGTGTGTTCCGGATGGACAACGAGGTCCTCGCGTTCCGATTCACGGCCACCGTCAGCGACAGAGCCGGTACGGAGCCGCGCGAGCGGCTGACCGACCCCGCACGGCTGAAGATGTGGCTGCGGGCGGCAGGGCTCGACGTCACGGACGTGTCGCCGGCCGATCTGGCGGACGCCGTCGAACTGCGTGAGGCGATCTACCGCATCGGGTCGGCGATCGCGGCAGGTGGGCGGCCGCGTTCCGAGGATGTCCGCACCCTCAACTCGATGGCTGCCGCCGGGCATGCCAGGGCCGCGCTGGAACACGGGCGCGCGACATGGCACCTGACGGACACGACCCCGGTCGGTGACGCCCTCGGCGTCCTGGCCACGGACGCCATCCGCATCCTCGGGGGCCCCGACCGCACCCGCATCAAGAACTGCGAAGGCCCCGGATGCGCGGGGCTCTATCTCGACACCAGCCGCGGAGCCAACCGCCGTTGGTGCTCCATGAACACCTGCGGCAACAAGGTCAAGAAGTCACGACGTGCCGCCGGTCGGCCGACAGCGCCCGCGATCTGAACGGCCGTCAGACGACGTGGAGCTCCAGGCGGCTTGCCGGGGCCGGTCGGCCGGGGAGTCAGGCGTCGGTGTACTGCGCCGCGTACTCCTCGCTGGGCGGGACGACGGTGATGACGTCGATGAGCACGCCGTCGGGGGCGGCGACGATGAAGTGGCGTTGGCCGAAGTCCTCCGTGCGCAGGGACAGCACCTCGGGGAGTCCGGCCCCGGTCACCAGCCGCCGGTGCTCGTGGTCCACGTCGTCCACCTCGAAGTTCAGCAGCAGCCCGCCCCGCAGGGCGGTCCGGTGGCCCTGGGGGAGGGTCGGGTGGGTGTGGTCGAGGAGGGCGAGCTCGTAGTGCGGGGCGTCGGTGCGGCGCAGGCTGACGTACCAGTCCGCCTCGAAGGTCACCTCGAAGCCGAAGTGGCGGGTGTAGAAGGCGCGGGAGGCCGCCACGTCCTGGGTGGCGAGGACAGGGTAGAAGCCGCTCAGCCCGGTCGTGGGGACGGTTGTGGGTCGCTGGGTCATGGATGGGGTCCTTCCCGCTCCGTTTCACATACTCCGGGTATGTGAATCTTGGCGCTAGCATACCCTCGGTATGTGAAATGGGAAGGCGGTGCGCGCGATGGCGGTCAGTCGGGCGGAGCAGCGGGCGGCCACGCGGCGCGCGCTGCTCGCCGTGGGGCGACGGCGGTTCGCCGCCGACGGGTACCACCAGGTGGTACTGGCCGAGGTGGCGCAGGCCGCCGGGGTGACCAAGGGGGCCGCCTACCACCACTTCGACAGCAAGGCCGGGCTCTTCCGCGCCGTCGTCGCCGAGGTGCAGCACGAACTGGGCGAGCGGGTGGCGAGCGCGGCCGAGCAGCACCAGGACCTCTGGGAACAGCTCCGGGCCGGTTGCCGGGCCTTCCTGGCCGCCGGCACCGATCCCGCGGTGCGCCGGATCCTGCTGGTCGACGCGCCGACCGTCCTCGGCTGGGACGAGTGGCGGGCGATGGACGAGGAGTCCTCCGCCCGGCACCTGACCGAGGCCCTGGCGGCACTCGCCGCGGCCGGGCTCATCGCCGACCAGCCGGTCGAGCCCCTGGCCCGGCTGCTCTCGGGGGCGATGAACGAGGGCGCGCTGTGGATCGCGCGGGGCGGGGATCCCCGGTCCGCCGAGCAGGCGCTCGACCGGTTGCTGTCGGGACTGCGCAGCCGGTGATCCCTTGAACGAGGGCCGTGTTTCCGGGTGCTCGCGCGGATGTCGTCCGCGGCGTGTGACGCTGGGGCGATGACCGACGATCACGAGGTTGCCGTAGTTCGCTGGCCGGACCGGTCCGGTGCGCTCGAAGAGGGTCCGGCGGCGTTGCTGGCGGCCTACCATCTGCGGACCGAAGCCGAGAAGGGCGAACCGGTCGGCGATGTGGACGCGCTGCCGGACCGCTACCGGGCGGAAGTCTCCGATCCCCGGACCGCGTTCGCCGGCCAGACCGTGCTGGTGGCGCGGCAAGGGGACACCCCCGTGGGCTGTGTGGTGGTGACCTCCCCGGCCGGCGGCCAGGTGGAGATCAAGAGGCTGTGGACGGACCCCGCGGTGCGCGGCCGGGGCGTGGCGTCCGCCTTGCTGGGCGCCGCCCTCGCTCACGCGGCGGAACACGGCGTGCACACCGTGCGCCTCTCCGTGTGGGCATGGCGGACGGGGGCCATCTCCCTCTACGAACGGTTCGGTTTCACCGTCACCCCGTCATGGGACGCGCGGGATCGACTGGTGTGCATGCAGCGCGCCGTGTGAGGGGTCGCGGCGAACGCCGGCGCCCCCCGGACCTGGCCGCCGGGCCGGGTGCCGTGTGGCCGGAACGGTCCGGGGTACGCGGGGGCTGTCGGCGAGCCCGACCGCGCTCGCCCGGTGCAGGACGCGAGATCTGGAGCCTCGATGCAAGCGCAGCACGACACCCCCGGCACCGCCCCCGTGGCCGTCGTCACCGGGTCCGACTCGGGCATCGGCCGTGCCACGGCCGTACGCCTCGCGGAGGCCGGGATGGACATCGGCATCACCTGGCACCGCGACAGGGAAGGGGCCCGGCGCACCGCGGACGAGGTGCGGGCGACCGGGCGCAGGGCCGTCGTCGGGCACCTGGACCTCACACAACTCCCCGACGCCGCCGAGGTGATCGACCAGCTCGCCGACGAACTCGGCCGGCTCGACGTCCTGGTGAACAACGCGGGGACCGGCACCATGACCCCCTTCCTCGAACTCGACCACGACACCGTGCGGCAGGTCCTCGATGTCGACCTGGTGGGGCCCTTCCTGTGCGGGCAGCGCGCCGCCCGGCGCATGATCCAGCAGGGGAGCGGCGGCCGGATCGTCAACGTCACCAGCGTCCATGAGCACCAGCCGCGGGTGGGGGCGGCACCGTACTGCGCGGCCAAGGGCGGACTCGGGCTGCTCACCCAGGTGATGGCGCTGGAACTGGCCGAGCACGGCATCACGGTCAACGCTGTCGCACCGGGGGAGATAGCCACGCCGATGACAGGCCAGACGGACACCGACGTCACCGACGAGAGCAGGCCCGGCGTACCGCTGGGGCGTCCAGGCGACGCACGCGAGGTGGCGGCGGTGATCGCCTTCCTCGCCGGTCCGGACGCGTCCTACGTCACGGGCGCCTCGTGGGTCGTGGACGGAGGGATGCTGCGGATGGGCCCGCAGGCCGGCTCCCATCTGACCGACGACGCCTGGCGGCGCCCGTGAGCACGCAGGGCGCGAGGACCGGCCCGGACGGGGCGCGGGAGCAGACGCCGGCGACGGTGCCGGTAAGTGGGAGTGTGCGTACCTGAGATCGGCCGGACACGACAGGCGCGGGGCGGTTGCAGCGCGGGGCTCGTGAGGCGGCGGGAGCCATTGTCAGTGGCAGTTGGCAAGATCGTGGCCATGAACGGCACTCCAGTCACCCCGCCGCGGCCGGTCGACGTCGCCGCGGTTTTCCCTCAACTGGCCCCGCTGGCCCGTACGGCGACCCGGTTGCACCCCCGCCCCGGCGCCCCGACGTGCCGGGACAGCTCCGTCGGCGGACCTCTGCTGTGGCCCGCCGACGAACCGTGGCCCCACTGCGACGGCCCCCATGTGGTCGACGGGATGAACCCGGCCCTGTCCCCGGCCGACGTACGGCTGGAACGACAGATCCGCGCCGCCTCCCGCGGCAGGAGCCTGACCCCGCAGGAACGAGAGGCCCTTGAGCGGATCCGGCCCCCTCGGACCTATCCGTTGAGGCTGGCCGTCCAGTCCTACGAGGGCTCCATAGCGATGCTGCCCGTCGCGCAACTGTACGCACGGGACGTGCCCGATCTGCGCACGCCCGACGGGGCGGACCTGCTGCAGGTTCTGTGGTGCCCCTTCGACCACCCGATCATGCCGAGGACCGTGCTGGTCTGGCGATCGGCGGCCACCGTCACCGACATCCTCACCACGCCCCCCGAACCGCCCGCGATGCAGTTCGACTCCTACCTCCCCGAACCGTGCCTGCTCCGCCCGGAACAGGTCACCGAATACCCCGACTTCCTGGAGTTGAGCGCGGAACTGCAGGAGCGGATCAGGCAGTGGAACGTGCCGCAGGCGGCCGAGGAGGACATGGACCCCTGGACGTACTACGACTGCGTGCTGTCCAATGCGCCTGGCTGGAAGGTCGGCGGCTGGCCCGCCTGGGCCTCCACCGACCCGATCCCGCGGCCCTGCCCCGAGTGCGGCACGGAGACGGAGATCCTGCTGACCATCGCCACGTTCGAAGAAGGGGACGACGAGGCGCGCAGCTGGTCCCCGTCCGAGGACCCGGCTGCCCGACCGTCCTCCGGGGCGGAGCACTTCGACCCCGGCCGGCCCACCGCGGTGCAGATCGGCAGCGGCTACCGACAGCAGCTCTACGTCTGCCCTGCGGCTCCCGAGCATCCCCACATCGAATTGATGACGTAGCCCTCGCCCGTTTCGGCTGATCGCGAACGTTCGTGCCGCTGTGCCAGGTCGTTGGCAGGGTGAAGGCCATGAGGATCACCAAGTTCGGTCATGCGTGCGTGCGGTTGGAGAAGAACGGCCAGGCGATCGTCATCGACCCGGGTGTGCTGACTCCCGAGCCCGATGCGTTGGCGGGGGCCGGGGCTGTTCTCATCACGCATGAACACTTCGACCACTTCGATCCGGAGCTGCTGCGCGCAGTCCCGTCGGACGTGTACACCTGTGCCGGCGTCGCCCGGCACCTGAGCGGCCTCGGCGAGCGCGTGCACGTGGTCCGCGACGGCGACCACTTCGCCGTCGCGGGCTTCCAGGTGTCGGTGCGGGGCGACAAGCACCACTTCAGTCACCCGGATGTGCCGCCGGTGGACAACGTCGGGTTCCTGATCGACGCAGAGGTCTTCCACCCGGGTGACGCACTGACCGTCGTCGACGTGCCGACGCTCTTGCTGCCGGGTCAGGCGCCGTGGCTGACGGTGCCCGACATGATCGGCTACCTGCGCCGGACGGCACCCCGCCGTGCTTATGCGATACACGACGGGCTCGTCAACGAGTGGGGGCTGAAGGTCCTGGACGACGTCCTCGCCATGGAGGCGGAGCGGGCGGGCGCCGACATCCGGCGGCTCCGCCCCGGCGAGAGCGTCGACCTGTGAGAGGGCGTCAGGCGGCCAGGGAGGCCCTGGCCGCGGGTGAGGGACGCCGGGGCTCCCCGACTGCGCGTGGATCGCGTCAGGCAGCAGGGGACGCCTCGGCAGGGGGCGCCCCGGCAGTGGCCGGCCCGGCAGGGGTCGCCCCGGCCTCCGGGAGCAGCTCGGGCATTCCTTCGACCAGCACCACGACGGCCACCACCTCGCCGGCCTCGCAGCGGCCGACCCAGACGGGATAGGTGCCGTCCCCCGTCGTCGCGAAGGCCACCAGTTCGCCGCCGGTGGCCTGGTCCCGTGTGCGCAGCAGATACATGGAGTCGCTGATGCTCTCGTACTCGTCGGGGCTCAGGTCCGGGTCCCGGCGGACCAGCCCCCTCTCGAAGAGCGTGATGAGCGGCTCCCAGGCCCCGGCGTCGGCGAAGCAGCCCGTGGCACCGTCGGTGTCGAAGCCGAAGATCTCGTCCTCCCGGAGCAGCCGGGGGTCGTCATCGGGCCGGAGCGCCATCTCCCAGGTCGCGGCGGGGACGTCACTGACACGCACACGGACGGCCATGGTGTCCGTACGCGTGACCGGGCCTCCCTCCCATTCGCAGTGGTAGGTGTGGCGGGCCTGCGCCTCGTCCAGTGCGTATTCCCCCGGTGGGACGGGGATCGTGAGGTGCGGGCCGTCGCCGCGGTTGATGTCGGGGCCGGATACGGCGAGGAGCCCGCTGGGCACGCGCAGCGTCCCGGCCCGGTGCGGTTCCACGACCGTCATCTCGGGGTGGTACCCGTCGGTCACCCGTGCGCCGGGCTGGAACAGCTCGGAGATCGGCCCCGGCTGCGCGGGCAGGGGCGGACGCCAGCAGGTGTCCGGCGCGGGCCCGCCGCCGCTGTCGTCGGCCGCCTCGCCGATCTCGAAGACCAGCGGTTCCGTGAGCCCGTGGACCTGGGCCGAGAGCAGTGGCCACTCCCCGAAGGCGGGCCGGTCCATCCAGCGCTCGTCGTCACGGACCCTGGGTACGGTGACGTACGCTCCCCCGGTCCTGCCTCGGGACTCCTCCGTCCGCCGGCCCTTCCCGTCCGGGTACAGCTCGACGGTGATGCGCGGACACGCCTCGTCGAACTCCGCCATCTCCGGGTCGGGGTAGCGCCAGCCGATGGTGCACCGGCGCAGCAGCCGCGCCGGATCGTCCAGCAGCCGCATGTCCAGGTCGTAGGTACGACGGCCCTTAGCGTCGTAGACCCAGACCCCCACATAGTGGTCCCGCCAGGAGACGAGCCGCACCTCCAGCGGCGCCTCCCGGCCCGCCGCCCGATACACGACGATGTACGGAAGCCCTGCGGCATCCCGCTCACGCGCCTCCGCTGACGAGATCGGCCTCCAGGGCGCATGGCCCTTCAGGTCCCATCCCTGCGCGTACCCCACCTCGACGATCACTGCCGCTCCCCGCTCCTTCGCGCTCACGTGTCGGACCGCAACCTAGCCGCCTCCTCTGACAATGGCCCCCAGGCGGTGGAGGCAGTGCTCCGGGAGCGGCACGCCCACCGCCGGCGGACGACGCCGCCGACAGCCGACGCGAGGACCCCCGCCGTCCGGAGGCACGAGGCGTTCGGACGGCGGGGGCCGGGAGGATCGAGTGGGGCGTCAGGGTGCCATCATCGAGATCCCGAACGGTACGGCCTGCGGGGCCGATTCGGTGCCGTCGGCGGCTACGGCGGTGACGACGTAGTAGTAGTACGCGCGGGCCAGACCGGCGTCCTTGTACGTCAGTGCCGTCACGCCCGTGGCGATGCGGCGCTCGGGAGTGAAGACGTCGGAGCTGGACGTGGACCGGTAGACGTTGTACGAGACGGTCGCCCCCTGGTCGCACGCCTCGACCGCCCAGGTGAGCTGGACGTGGTCCGCGCCCCTGCTGCCTCCGGTGATCCGGGGGGTGGCCGGGCCGGTGATGACCGGACAGGGCACGGTGAC
The DNA here is from genome assembly GCF_964272895.1 of Streptomyces sp. enrichment culture. Taxonomy (GTDB): domain Bacteria; phylum Actinomycetota; class Actinomycetes; order Streptomycetales; family Streptomycetaceae; genus Streptomyces. The sequence continues at coordinate 189,416 of NZ_OZ186832.1, read as the reverse complement.
CTGGGCCATCGGCGAGTAGTCGGACCACTGGCTGTGCGTGCTGACGGCGCGCACGAAGTAGTTCCAGGTCCTTCCGGCGGGCACGTTCTCGTGGGTGAACGTCGTCCCCTTCATGAGCGGGGAGACCGAGTACGCCGTCGTCGGGTCCGTTCCGGACGTGCGGTAGACGTAGTAGCCGGCCACATCGGTCGACGTGCTCGCGGACCACTCCACCGTGACGTCGCCGTTGTCGGCCGTCGCGGTGACCGAGGCGGGTGCGGCCGGCTTCTCGTAGACCGGCAGACGCTTGCCGTAGACGGTTCCGTAACCCGGCTCGGGCATGGGGGAGACGTTGCCGGCCGCGTCGACGGCACGGACGGTGTAGCCGAACTGCACGCCGGCCGGGGTGCTGGTGTCCAGGTACTTGGCGTCCCGCACCACCGCGATCTGCTCCCACGCGCCGAACGACGGCTTGCGCAGGACGAGGTAGTGGTCCGTGTCGTCGGTGTTGGGCGTCCAGACGAGGTGCACGCCGTCCGTGCCGTCCCAGGCGTCCAGGCCGTACGGCATGCGCGGCGGGGTGACGTCGCCGGTGCGGGTGGCCGAGGCCGTCGCGGACGGGGACGACTCCGTGCCGAGAGCCGTGACCGTCCTGACCTGGTAGTGGCGCACCTCGCCGACGGGCGCCGCGTAGTCGTCGTACGCGGGGCCGGGGACCGGCGTCTCGGTCAACCGGGTCCACGGACCGCCGGCCGACCCGGCGGCATAGACGTGGAACCGGTGGGAGGTGTCACCGTCGTACCGCCAGCCGACGGTGTTGCGGTCGACCCAGCCGTTGGCGGAGACAGCCGCCGGCGGCAGCGGCTTGGCCTCGGTGACGTCGAGCTGGACGGGCGCGGAGTACGCGGACGTGTTGCCCGCGTTGTCCTTGGCCCGTACACGGTAGTAGTAGGTCGTGCCCACGGCGGTGGACGGGTCGGTCAGTGCGGTGCCCTGCGTGGGCGCGCCGACCGAGGCGAACGGCCCCTCGGGCGCGACGGCCCGCTGCACCTCGTAGGAACCCGCCCCGCTCACCGGCGACCAGGAGAGCCGGGCGCCGGCCGACGGGTCGTACGTGGCCGTCAGCCCCGTGGGCACGGCGGGAGCCGTCCTGTCGGCGCTGACGACGCTCGTCACCGCGGACAGCGCGGAGACGTTGCCGGAGCGGTCGACGGCACGCAGGGCGTACTCGTACGCGGCGCCGGTGGCCGGGGGCGCGTCGGTGAAGGTGGTGCCCGTGACCGGGGCGGAGTTGCGCAGATTCCAGCCGCTGGTGCCGGCGACGCGGCGGTAGACGCGGTAACCGGCCAGGTCCATCTCGTGGTTGCGGGACCACGTCAGGGTCGTCTTCAGAGTGGACGCCGAGTAGCCGGAGTTCACGCCGACCGGGGCCAGGGGAGCGGTCTTGTCGTACGTGGCGCCGATGACCGGCTTGTAGGAGAAGGCGATGTCGGCGGTGCCGGTGAAGGCGGCGAAGTCCACGCGCAGGGTGTGGGTCCCGCGCGGCACGGTGAGGCGGACGGTCCTGCGCTGGGTGGAGCTGACGTTGCGCCACAGGTCGATCTTGCGGTTGCCGTCGAGGTAGACGCGGGCGCCGTCCTGGACGGCGACGCTCAGGTCGAAGGGGCCGCCGGAGCCGAAGTTGCGGGTGGTGGTCCAGCGGACGCCGAAGTTGTCGCGCGGCAGGGTCACGCCGGAGGGGTCGCCGTAGCCGTAGTTCTCGGCGATGGCGGTATCGCAGACGGTGGCTTTCGGAGTGCCGGAGAGGGTGGTGTCGGCGTAGTACTGCGCCTTCCACACGCCGGCCGGGCAGTTCACGGCCGCATGCGCGGTCGCGGGGAGAGCGAGCCCGGCCAGGGCTGTGGCCAAGGACAGCACGGCCGCACCACCTGTACGGCGCGCCGCGCCGAGGGATATTCGCATCTACGGATGCTCACGCTTTCGATGAGGAGATGAGAGATGAGGGCGAGGTGTATGCCGCCCCGCCCCAATAGTGCCATTTGGTAGATCACTTGTGACAGGTGATTCAGGGGGCGAGTCCCGCTTCCTCGGAGGCGGAGCCGAGCGTGGCCGAGGGCAGGAACTTCACTGCCTTGGCGGTGAGTTGCCGGTCGAGGTACTGCGCGGCGTCTTCCGGCCGCATCCTGAAGAGCGCGACCAGAGCGGTGATGACCACGTCGGCCACCTCGGCGTGGACGTCACTCCACGTGTGGCTGTCCCCCTTGCGGGGATTGGTGCCCCGAGCGCCGATGACCGCCTGGGAGGCTTCGCCGGTCTCCTCGGCGATCTTCAGAACCTGCAAGGTCCATCGCTCGTGCGGGTCCAGGCCGCGCTGTTCGTCGTGCTGATCGAAGAGGCGGGCCAGTTGCTCGATGGTTTTCCAGGCGGAGCTGTTCACGGTGAGGAGTCTCTTTCGTGGAGGACGGTCCGGAGCCGGCCGGTCGCCGGGGTGCGAAGCGGGCGGCCGGGTGACGGGCCCGGGTTTCAGGGGCGCAGGGCGTAGCAGCGGAGCACGTCGAGATCGGCAGTGCGGACGACGGACCAGCCCGAGGTCAGCGTCTCGGCCTCGGCAGCGGTGATGGCGAGGTCCGCCAGCGGGTCGGATGCGCCCCGGCGACCGGCGACTTCGGTCACGACCCAGAGCCTCCCGCCGGGCGGGAGGAGACGCCGGAGGCGGTCGAGGAAGGCGGGCTTGTCCTCCATCCATCGGTAGACCAGGCGGCAGGTGATGACCGCGTACGCCGCATCCGGCAGCTCGGAGAGATCGGCGGTGGCGAAGTCCATGCACCGCCATGCCGGACCAGGGGCGGTGTCCTGCGCTGCCGCGAGGGCGAGCGCGCTGGGCGCGCAGTCGATGCCGGTCGTGCGGTAGCCGAGCCGATGGTGGAGGTGTCGGGCGAGGGCGCCGTCGCCGCTGCCGATGTCGAGGGCCGGCCGGCCGCGGCCGGGGCCGAGATGCTGGTCCAGCAGCCGGGCCTCGGCATCGGTGATCCGCCGGTAGCGGCGGCCCCCCGCCCACAGGGGCTCCCAGTACGCGGGGGCGGCGGTGGATGTCTCGTGCTGCTCGTGGGTGTCGGCCGAGGTCACAGGGGTTCCCCCTCGTCGGTGGCGGGTGCGTCGTGAAGTTCAACGACGCTTCCGGCCCTTCGAACACCTGTCTTTCGGACGGACTTCGAACCTTGTACTGGAGCGCGCGGCAAAGCGTGTGCCATGCACCGACCCTTGCCGTGCAAGGCCGGCGCTACGAGCCGCGGTGGCCGAAACGCCGAGGGTGCCGCTGCCGGGGCGGGGCCATCCGAACGGCGACGCCCAAGGTGCCTGCGGGGCGGCGTCCTTCCCTCCGCCAAAGCAGTCGAGGGCGTGGAGCCAGGAGTGTCCTGGCGCCACGCCCTCGTGCGGGCAGGGTCACTGGAACTGTGCGAAGAACCTCCAGATCTCGGCCTTGGTCCAGGTGGTGACGCCGCTCTCGTTGGGGGAGCCGTCGACCGGACCGGGTATGTGGCCTCCGTCGAACGCCGCCCACTGGACCGGGTATCCGGCACGGCACCCCGAGTACGTGGTGGTGATGTGCGTTCGGCTGCCCGGTGCGGGCTCGCGCGGACTCTGCGGGGTGCAGCCGTTGTTGCTGACGAACTTGTCGCGCAGCGACCTTCCTTGGGAGATGCTCAGCACGGAGTCGCTGATGCCGTGGATCCCGAAGTAGGCGATGGGCTGGGTGCCGCCGCTGCACCCGCTGATCTGCGCGCCGGCGATGACCGCGACGGCCCGGAAGACGTTGGCCCGGCTGCAGGCGAGGGCGTAGCTCATGCCGCCGCCCCAGCTGAAGCCGGTGGCGAAACGCTGTGTCGGGTTGACGCAGAGGCCGCTCTCGATGTGCCGGATCATGTCGTCGACGAAGGTGACGTCCTCACCGCCGGAGTTGGCCCAGCCGTTGCCGAGGCCCTGGGGGGCGACGAGGATCGCGGTGTTGTTCGACTGTTCCTGCTGGCCGTAGTAGGACCAGGCGCTCCCGCTCGTGCCGCCCGAGGCGACGTCGGTGGCGGTTCCGCCCCGCCAGTGGAACGCGAAGATCAGCCGGTAGCGGTGGGTGTTGTCGTAGTTGGCGGGGACCCTGAGGATGAAGCTGCGGCTCTTGCCTCCGCTCTGGATCGTGTGCGTACCGCTCGTCAGTGCCGGGGCGTTGCCGCAGCCGCCGGCACCGGGCGACAGCTTGGTGAGCTGCCACTGCTGGTTGGCGCCGCCCCAGTCGCTGTACTGGACGACGTTGCCGCCGTCGGCGGTGGAGCCGCCCTGCACCTCGACCGCCTTGCCGCTGCCGCGGTTGATCAGCCGGACGTGGCCCGCGTCGGAGTCCGCCAGGCGGAACTGCTGGTTGGCCCCGTTGTGATCGGCCCACTGCTGGATCGCGGCACCGTCTGCGGTGGAAGCCCCGGCCACGTCGAGAACCTTGCCCGAGTGCCGGGCCTTGAGGCGGTAGTAGCCGCCGCCGGAGTCCACGAACTGCCATTGCTGGTTGGCCCCGTCGCTGCGCGTCCACTGGTTGACCCGCGCGCCGTCGGCGGTGGACGCGCCGGAGACGTCGAGCGCCTTGCCGCTGTTGCGATTCACCAGGACGTACCAGGCGTTGGTGTCCACGGTCGCCGCCTCGGCGGGCGCCGGCTTCAGCACGGCGAGCATGCCGAGGGCGAGGGTCGCCGCCACCACGGCGGCGACCCGGGACAACCAACGATGTCTTCCCGGCAGGGCGCAAGAAGCCGCTCGGGAAGCCGTCATCGATTCACCCTTTCGTCGGTGTCAGACCCCATCAGGTGCGGGTCCAGCGCTGGTTGCTGCTGCCGGAGCAGGAGTAGAGCTGGATCTGGGTGCCGTTGGCGGTGCCGGCTCCGACGGCGTCGAGGCAGAGGCCGGACTGGACGCCGACGATGGACCCGTCGGAGGCCAGGCGCCACTTCTGGTTGTCGCCGCCCCAGCAGCTGTAGATCTGGACCCTGGCCCCGTTGCCGGTTCCGGCGGCGTCCAGGCACTTGTTGCCGTAGACCCTGAGCTCGCCGGCGTCGGTGACCGCCCACTGCTGGTTCGTGCCGCTGTGGCAGTCCCACAGCTGGAGCTGGGTGCCGTCGCTGGTGCTGGCGTTGGGCACGTCCAGGCAGCGGCCGGAACCGACTCCCTTGATCTGTCCGGAGCCCGTCGGAGGCGTGGTGGAGCCGCCGTTGAGCGCGTTGAGGACAGCGGTGTACGCGGGCTTCTTGCTGCCGTCGCCGTTGAACAGCAGCGGCGTGTCCCCGGACCGCCAGGAGTCGGTGTCGCGCACACCCCAGACGGTGATGCCGAGGCAGCGCGGGACGGCCAGGCAGTCGTTGGTGACGGCGGCGTAGGTCGAGGCCGGGGCGCCCTGGATGTCGAGCTCGGTGACGGCCACGTCGACGCCGAGGGCGGCGAAGTTCTGCAGCGTGGTGCGGAAGTTGCTGTTGTAGGGGCTGCCGCTGTTGAAGTGCGCCTGGAAGCCGACGCAGTCGATGGGCACGCCGCGCTGCTTGAAGTCCTTGACCATGTTGTACATGGCCTGCGTCTTGGCCCAGGTCCAGTTCTCGACGTTGTAGTCGTTGTAGCAGAGCTTGGCGGCCGGGTCGGCGGCGCGCGCGGTGCGGAAGGCGACCTCGATCCAGTCGTTGCCGGTGCGCTGGAGGTTGGAGTCGCGCCGGGCGCCCGAACTGCCGTCGGCGAATGCCTCGTTCACCACGTCCCACTGGACGATCTTGCCCTTGTAATGGGCCATCACGCCCTTGATGTGGTCGATCATCGCCTGGCGCAGCGCGCTGCCGCTGAGGGCCTGCATCCAGGCGGGCTGCTGGGAGTGCCAGGCCAGGGTGTGCCCGCGCACCTGCTTGCCGTTCTGCACCGCCCAGTTGTAGACGCGGTCGGCGGCGGTGAAGTTGAACTGGCCCCGCTGCGGCTCGGTGGCGTCGATCTTCATCTCGTTCTCGGCCGTCACCGAGTTGAACTCACGGTTCGCGATCGTCGTGTACGCCGAGTCGCCGAGCTTGCCGGAGGCGATGGCGGTGCCGAAGTAGCGGCCGCTCTGCGCTGCCGCGGCGCCGAGCGTGCTCTCGGCGGCGTGGGCGGGCGGCGGTGCGGCCAGTGTGGCGGTCGCACCGAGGACGCCGACGAGCAGGGCCGGCAGCAGGCCGCCGATCTTCCGGCGGACAGATGGTCGGGGAAGGGCGTACGAGCCCATGACTGTGCCTCCAAGGTAGACATCACGGAAGGACTGAGGTGCGGGGGCTTGTGCTGTGCGCTCCCGCTCCGCGGACGGACGCACGGGCGGACGGACGGGACAGAGGGACGGGCCGGCGGACAGGCGGACGGACGGGCCGCGACGGGCGGGCGCGGTGTCTCGACACGGGCACGGGTGCTCCATCGCGGCTCAGCCGGGAGACCGTCACGCGGCGTCGTGTACCTCTCCACCTGGGGGAGGAGCCAGGATGCGCTGGTGCGAACCTCACCGGAACGGAAGGGGGGTGGCGCAGGTGCGTTGGTGCGCGGATGTGTCGTGCGGGTGTGCGTGGACCGGCTGGGCGGCATGGACCGCCCAGGACCGATGTCGGTTCGAACCATCGACCCGGAGCCGGTTTCTCAGACAGGGATGATTGAGGTGCTGGTGATGCATCGTCAATACTTCCTCCAGAAAAACTTTCTGTTTCGAGTTCGAAACTTTCGCCGATCCAGTGTTTCACCTGGCGTCGGCGCGGGGGTCGGATCGCCTTCTGTGTGGGGGTTGTGCGCGTCGGCGTGCAAGGGTTACTGCCTCGCGTGATCTAGGAATGGTCCAGACTGCGCTCCGAATGTTTCGGAGCCTTCGGCGACCGATGCGAGAGGTATTGACGCGGCTCGGGGGCTCCCTATCATTCAGGTTGCTCGATAAACCGACCTTCGTTCGATATCGCGAACACGGGAACTCGCTCCCTCACGCTCCCCGGACGCGGAGCCGCAAGGAGGCGCACTGTATGCGTATGCGCATGTCATGGACCCGCCAACCATTTTCTGTGCGTCGTCAGATTCCCCACCCCGGCGCCGATGCCCCCCGAAGGCGACGGGCGCCACCGGTCTTCCCGTAGGCCGCGCACGACCGCGAAGTCCCCTGCGGTCTGCCGTCGTGCTCAGAGGCCGCGGCACACCAGCGCACTGCACCGACCGTCCGGACAACCTCTGACGAGTCCGTCCGGAACACCTACCCCAGAGGTGAGGAAGTCCTCATGCCCACCATGCACAGACGGAGTTTCAGCCGCAGGCATCCGTCCGCGGTGCTCGCCGCCGCGGTCGCGGTCCTGGCCGCGTTGGCGGCGATGCTCGTCGCCACTCCGGCTCAGGCGGCTTCCACCGGCCCGTTGCGCGGTGTCGGCTCGAACCGGTGTCTCGACGTGACGGGCGCCGTCCAGACCGACGGTGCGTCTCTGCAGCTGTACGACTGCTGGGGCGGCGCCAACCAGCAGTGGACCCTGACGGACAGCAACCAGCTCACCGTGTACGGCAACAAGTGCCTGGATGTTCCGGGCCACGCCACCACGCCCGGTACCCGGGTGCAGATCTGGACCTGTTCCGGCGGCGCGAACCAGCAGTGGCGGGTCAACTCCGACGGCACGGTCGTCGGCGTGCAGTCGGGTCTCTGCCTGGAGGCCGCGGGCGCCGGTACCGCCAACGGCACAGCGGTGCAGATCTGGACGTGCAACGGCGGCAGCAACCAGAAGTGGACCGGCCTGTCCGGGACGCCGACCCCGCCCGACGGCACGTGCACTCTGCCGTCGACGTACCGGTGGACGTCGACGGGTGTCCTGGCACAGCCGGCCAACGGGTGGGCGTCGGTGAAGGACTTCACCACCGTGACGCACAACGGCAAGCACCTGGTCTACGCGTCCAACTTCTCGGGGACGTCCTACGGCTCGATGATGTTCAGTCCCTTCACGAACTGGTCGGACATGGCGTCGGCCGGTCAGACCGGCATGAACCAGGCCGCGGTGGCGCCCACGCTGTTCTACTTCGCGCCCAAGAACGTATGGGTGCTGGCGTACCAGTGGGGTCAGTGGCCCTTCATCTACCGCACGTCCAGCGACCCGACCAACCCCAACGGCTGGTCCGCCCCGCAGCCGCTGTTCACCGGCAGCATCTCCGGCTCCGACACCGGACCGATCGACCAGACCCTGATCGCCGACGGCCAGAACATGTACCTGTTCTTCGCCGGTGACAACGGCAAGATCTACCGGGCGAGCATGCCGATCGGGAACTTCCCGGGCAACTTCGGCTCGTCGTACACGACGATCATGAGCGACACCAAGGCCAACCTCTTCGAGGGCGTACAGGTCTACAAGGTCAAGGGCCAGAACCAGTACCTGATGATCGTCGAGGCGATGGGCGCGAACGGGCGCTACTTCCGCTCCTTCACGGCCTCCAGCCTGAACGGCACGTGGACCCCGCAGGCCGCCACCGAGTCCAACCCCTTCGCGGGCAAGGCCAACAGCGGCGCCACCTGGACCAACGACATCAGCCACGGTGACCTGGTCCGCAACAACCCCGACCAGACCATGACCATCGACCCCTGCAACCTGCAGTTCCTCTACCAGGGCAAGTCCCCCACCGCGGGCGGCGACTACAACCGGCTGCCGTGGCGGCCGGGTGTCCTCACCCTGCAGCGCTGACCTCCCGAACCCTGCAGCGCTGACCTCCCGATGCGCGTGACCGTGAAGCGGTCCCCAGGAACCCCGGCCGTGCGGCGGCCGGGGTTCCTGTCGGCCGCCCGACGAGCCCGCTGCCGGGCCAAAAGCGCCGGGCAGCGGGCTCGTTGGTTCCCCCCTGGCGGGTCCCCCTGTCACGTCCGACCGGGGGACAGGACCAGTGTGTTGAGGCGAGGGCCGGCTCTGCCGGGGTGCCGGCTGTCAGCAGGCCGCGAAGACGGAGCTGAGCACGTCGTTGTGCGCGGCCGCGAGGTTGCCCTGGAACCCGGCGGGGACGGTTCCCAGATAGCCGGTGTAGTCGCTGTGCCGGTAGAGGTGGATGGGGGTGGACGTCCGGTTCCAGGCCGAGCTCGCCCGGTCCTGGAACCAGGAGGGCACGACGTGGTGGCCGCAGCTGGGAACCACCCACAGCCAGCCGCCGCCGTTGGAGTTCTGGAAGAAGCACGACCCGCTTCCGCACTCGGACCAGGCCCGGGTGCCGTAGTCGCCGCCGCTGAGCCAGTACAGGCCCGCCACGCCGGGCACCTCGGTGACGCGGGTCTCCTCGGCGCTCGCCGCCGTCGGCGCGGCGAGCGCGAAGACGGCAGCCGTGGCCGCGGCGAGTGCTGCGATCCTCTTGCGCATGTCCCCTCCGGGAGTCGCTGGAATGCCGTGCGTTCACTGTGGCCCGCTGCCGCCTGCCGGTCGTCGGGACCGAGCGCACACTTCCTTGGCATCCAGCGCACGCGCTTGTGCCCGCGCCTGCGCCCGTACCTCGCTCGGCGAGACTCCGTAGGCCCTGCGGAAGGCGCGGCTGAAGTCTGCCGGGTCACGGAAGCCCCAGCGGGCGGCCGTCGCGGCGATGGTGCGGTGGTCCAGCGCCGGGTCGGCCAGGTCCGCGTGGCAGCGCTCCAGGCGCATCCGCCGGATCATGGCGCCCACGGTCTCCTGGTCCCGCCGGAACAGCAGGTGCAGGCTGCGCACGGAGATGTGGTGGTGAGCGGCGATGGCCGCCGGGTGCAGTCCCGGATCGCCCAGGTGGTGCTCGATGAAGCTTCTGATCCGGGCGTGCAGCACGGCCTTGCGCGTCTCCGCGGGCAGCGTCTCCTCAGCCCCGAGCCGTCCCGCCAGTACGGTCGCGGCCAGATCGGCGCCGATCTGGCCGAGCCGGGCCAGCTCCGCCGGACCGCAGGTGCGGGCGGCCGCCGGCAGCCCGCGCAGGTACGAGCCGAGCAGCCCCGCCGACCCCGCGCCGCCCCGGTGAAGCGGCTCCGCCAGCAGCCGGTCCGCCCGGCCACCGGCCAGCGGCAGGGCCGTGCGCGGCAGCCGCAGCAGGGTCAGGCGAATCTGCCGGCCCTGGTCGGGGAAGTCACACACGAGCGGCGCCGAAGTGGAGAACAGAGCCATGTCGCCGGCCCCGAGGCAGGCCACACCACGGGCCTGCTCCAACCGGATGGGGCTCCCGTGGACCAGGACCAGGAAGTACTCCTGCGGATCACGGCGGCGGATCTGCACGGGTGAACGCCGGGCCGTCATCGGGGAGAAGCTGAAGGCGGCAACCTGGCTGTGCGGCATCCCCACGGCCTCCACACCGCCCCTGAAGCGTGCCGCGTGCGCGCTGCGGATCGTCACGGGCATGACCTCGTCGCTGACCATGTCGGCCCACCAGCCGAACCGATCCGCCGCCGGCACACCGTCCGTGCTCACGGACATCACCGGCCTGTCCGTGCCGTCCCCCTGCCCCGCCGCCTCATGGATGATGGACATTCCACGATGCTCACCGCCGTGCGCCCCGGCCGGAAAGCCGACCGCCGGTCAGACAACGTCGCCTTCCCGCCTGGGCGGAGCGGGTACGAGGGACAGCTGCCCGTGCGGATCGAGTCAGCCTGTCCCCGAGGAGCCCGCCATCCGGGCCCCCGCGGTCTCCCCGCCGACGCGCTCCGCGAGACCGACCCGGCGCGCGTACCCCGCCAGTCCCTCGGCCGACCCGCCCGCCCAGCCGACATGGCCGTCGGGGCGGATCAGATACACGCCCGTGCCATAGGCGTGATGGGCCGCGATCCGTGTCCGGGGGAGGTCGAGCGCGGGCAGCACCGGGTCCGTGCCGACCGAGAGCAGCATCCAGTGCGGGCCGTGATCGCGGGCGTGGAGGCGACCTTGCTGACGAACCCCGCGACCTAGCGCGGGCCCGTCAGGGCGTGGCCCGGCGCGGCAACCTGACGTCGATGCTGGTCAGAACATGGTGTTGGCGTTCTCGGAGGTGGCCGGGACGACCTGGAGCACGTCCCAGTGTTCGACGATCTTTCCGTTGTCGTCGAAGCGGAAGATGTCGATGCCCGCGTACTCCTCGTCCGGCCAGATCTGGTGGCAGTGCAGGACGACGTGGTCACCGTCGGCGAAGGCCCGCTTGAACTCGACGCGCTTGCCGGGATACTCGGCCTTCATACGCTCGAAGTAGTCGATGAACGCCTGCTTGCCGTCGCCGACGTGCGGGTTGTGCTGGATGTAGGTGTCGCCGACGTAGCGCTCGACGGCCTCGGCGGGGCGGCACTGGTTGAACATCAGGTCGTAGAACGCCTTGGCCGTGGCCTTGTTCTTCTCGGGGTCGCTCATGAGGGGAGCTTAGGATCGGGCGGCCGGCTTCGCGAGGGCGGCACTCGCGCCCCGCCGCGTGCGTGGCCTGGGCGCAGGTCCGCCTTCCGGCGCGCGGTGCCGGCCACGGCCGTTCGGCCGCCCGACGCGCCCCACCCGCAGGTGACGCCGTTCGCCGCGCCCGGTCCGCCCCGCCGGGCGAGCCGGCAGCATCCGCAGAGCCGGGGAAGCCGAGCAGTGTCGCCGACGCGTCACCGTGCCCACCTACGACCGGCGAGGCACCTCGCGCAGTCCGCGTCCCGATGACTGGGAGACGACATCGGTGGCCGAGCAGGCCGACGACGCGGCGGCGCTCCTGTCCGCGCTCGGGCTCGCTCCCGCCGCCGTGTACGGCAACAGCTACGGGGCGATCTTCACCCTCGACCTGCTGCTCCGCCATCCCGGCGTCGTCCGCTCCGCCGTGCTGCACGAACCTCCGATGGGCTCTGTGGTGGCCGACCCGGCGGCGGCTCAGGCAGGCGTCGTGGCGGCCATCGAGGAGGGGATGGCACAGGGCGGGCCCGCCGGAGCCGTCGACCGCTTCCTGCGCCTCGCGGACGGTGACGCAACCTGGGATCGTCTGCCCACGAGCCTGCGCGACCGGCTGATGTCGAACGGCGAGACCCTGGTCGGCATGGAGCTCGGCACGTTCGAGTCGTACCGCCCTGCCGATGAGGCGCTCGCCGGCATCACCACGCCTGCCCGTCTCCTGGTCAGCGAGAACTCACCACCCTTCTTCCACGAGGTCGCCGCGTGGCTGGCCAGCGCATGAGGGTCGACGTGCTGCGGACACCCGGCTGGCACACGCCCCAGTTCGACCATCCGGAGGAGCTCGCCCGGACCATCAGGCCGCTACTCCTGCAGTAGTTGTGCGAGCTCCGCGTCGTCCTCGTCGCTCCTCAGCTCTCTGAAGAGGTTCCTCAGGGTTTCCGCCTCTGGGCGTCGGCGTTCGGTCATCTGCCGCAACAGGTCACACACCTCGCCGGGCGTGCGACGGCGAGCGATGGCCGTCAAGAGCGGGTGGCGGCGCCAGTCTTCCTTGTAGAAGCGCCAGAGCAGTTCGTCCACACCATGAAACGGCAGGTTCTGCGCCGAGAGGTCGATGAGACGCTCAGCCGTCGTGTGCAGGCCCGCCATCCGCAGCTGTCCGATCAGCTCGATGATCATCGTGGCGTCGCTCCGCCGGATGAAAACCGTGAGGAACTCCTCCACGGGCTCCTCGGCGCCGACCTGGCACAGTTGCCGGGCGATGTCCCGAGGCGAGCGACTGGCGAGGAGCGAGGCGTCCAGCACGGGGTTGTCACCGTGCGGGTGCGAGCCAGGGCGGTTCTGTGGGACGGGGTCCGGCCGGAAGGGCTGCCAGGGCTCGTAGCCTGCAACGAGGCGCCAGAGCCTTGAGAAGCGGTCGGCCTCGGCGTCCGCGTCGCGGGCCGGGCGGGCCTTGCCGGCGAGAGCCATCGCTATGGCGACGACGACCGCACAACTGGCGTTCTCTCCTTTTCCGGCGAGGACCTGTCGTACGCGTTCGTGGCTCACCGTGGTCGGAGCGTCGTCGTTCTCGGCGATGGACTCGCTGATCTCCCGCAGGCTCGGGCAGCCCGCGGCGACGTACAGCTCGTGGAGAGCCGCGGTGAGCTCTCGCAGTGGACCGGCGGGAAGTTCTTCCTCGGAGGGAAGGGTCACCGTTCGCCTCGCCATGAGGCCAACCCCCTTGTCAACTGGTGTCAACTCACCGAGGCCAGCTTTGCGTTGCCAAGGCCCTTTCGTCAACCGGCATCACTTGCCGTCCCCTTGGCCGCGGCCTCTCCAACGATGGACGAGGGGGACACGGTGACCCCCTCGATCAGCAGGAGGTCAAAGAACATGAAGTTGCCGCGCAAGGAACAGCTGGCCCGTGTGAGCACAGTGATCGCCGCGCGCGGGACAGCCGCGGTGGCCGCGATCCGTGACATGGGTAACTGGCTGGCGTCGCCTTCCGGTATGGCAGCCCTGACGGGGTGCCAGACCGCGGTGTCCGTCCTGAGCTGGCTGGGGCACTGACCCCTAGGAGGTGCCCGCGCCCGCGCCGCGGCGACGGCGGCGGACATCCGCCCGTGTCAGGCGCGGGCGCCCAGCCCCCCCTTCGCACCGCCCGCTCCGACCGCGCGAAGCCGGCGGTCAGCGCCAGGCGAATCCGACCCCGGACCGGCCGCCGCCGAATCTTCCCTCGAAGTGGCTGCTGGCGGCGCAGCCGACTCCGTACGATGGCAGCGCACTCGGCTCGCTGGTCGCACACGCGCAACCCTCCTGGAGGTCATATGTCGGCAGCCGGTTCGGCCCTGGCGGGCGCTTGAACCGCCGTGACGACGTGGTGGACGAGCTCGCCGCGGTCCTCCTGCGGCTGGACGGCTTCCGGGACGAGCAGACGCGGACGGTCATCCTCGACGAGCTCGCCGACGAGACGGGGGAGCGGCCGAACGCCGAGGGGACCGAGCCGGAGCAGCAGGCCCGATCGTTGCTGATCGACTGCGTCCGGCATCCGAACGTGCTGCCCACGCTGGCCGCTCTGCTCCGGGAGTTCCACGGCGACTCGCCCGACGTGGACCGCTTCACGGAACTCTGGCCGCAGGTGGACGTAGCGACCTTGCTCACCCGGCGGGAACGGGACGTGCTGCGCGGGTTCTTGCGTCCGTGGGAGAGCGGGAGCTGGCGCGGCGCCTTCGCGCTGACCGCGTCACTCGTGCCCGAGTCCCCCCGCGATCTGCCCCACGCGGTCGAGTTGCTGGAGGGCCTCGTCCTGCCCCCGGGCAGCGTCCCTCCCCTCATCCGCTTCGTCCTCGCCCTCGGTGACCGCTCGGCACCGGAGGACCGGTCGGCCGTGCTGCGCTGGGCCGGCGAGGTCGCCGCAAGGCTGCAGATCCCCGTCACACGGGTGTACGACGCCGTCGACGAGCCCCTGGGCGGTGAGGACGGCCAGCTGGTCCTGGCGCTGCGGATCCAGCCCTTCCTGCCGGCCCGGTCCGAGTACCTGCTGTCCGCGTGGCTCGGCCACGGCCCCAGCCGGTGGGTCCCGCTGACCCACGAGGACGACCCGCTGAGCCTCGACCAGATATCCGCCCGTGTCGACGACTTCGTGGCCGCGGCCCGTGACCACGACGACGCCGGACCCAGCCGCGTCGAATTCATGCTGCCCAGGGAACTGATGAACCTGCCCGTGGAGACGTGGTCCGTGCGGCGGCCCGCGGACGGGGCCCAGGCTGCTCTCGGGGAGCTGTACCCCGTGGTGCTGCGCGACCTGGAACGGCAGCACGACCCCGAGGTCCGCGCTCTGTGGCACGAGAAGTGGGCGTGGTTCCACCGCGGGGGCGGGAACACACTGCTGCTGGACGCCGACGAGCCCGCCCGTGACGAGCAGGAGCTGGCCCTGCGCCTGCGCTCGGCCCTCACCGTCCTCGTCGGCGGGACATCGGCATGGCACGAGCACAGCGCCGCGGTGCCACCGGAGATCGACCTGGCCCTGGACGCCGGGGTGCCGGTGATGGTGTGGCACCGCAGGGGGGACGAGGAGAGCGACCGGTTCCTCGCCGGGCTGGCGCGAACTCTCGTCGCTCCGGAGGAAGTTGCGCGGCTGCCGGATCGTATCCGACGCTGGCGCAGGGACGCCGCGGAGGCCCGGCAGCAGAGCTTCGTGACCTCGCGGATGGCGCTGCTGTGGGACGACCCGGAGTACTCACCAGTCGACAGCGGGGATTTCCGGTCTCCCCTGTGAGGCCGTACGAGCGAGGAGCGGGAGACACGAGTGACAGCCCAACCACACGCGTGGCACGTCTACCGGGGCACCGGTGAGCCGCACGACGACATCGACCGCCTGCCTGTGCCTCCACCCTGGCGGGACTGGGAAGGAGCCGGACGCCACGAAGGCGGCGGCTGGCCGCGCGGAATCGTCTACCAGACCACTCCCGAGATCGTGGACGCGGTCAACGCCGCGCTCTACCTGCGCCGCCCGCTGCTGGTCACCGGAGCACCGGGCACCGGCAAGTCCACCCTCGCCCACCACGTCGCCCACGAGCTGCGCCTCGGCCCGGTGCTGACCTGGCCGATCACCAGCCGCTCCACCCTGCGCGACGGCCTGTACGCCTACGACGCGCTGGGCCGTCTCCAGGAGACGAACCTCCGCGGGCAAGCCGTAGACCACCCCGAGGACCTGGGGCGGTACATCCGCCTGGGCCCGCTGGGCACGGCCCTGCTCTCGCACAGGGTGCCGCGGGTGCTGCTGATCGACGAGATCGACAAGGGCGACACGGACCTGCCCAACGACCTGCTCAACATCTTCGAGGAGGGCCAGTTCGAGATCCCTGAACTGGTGCGGCACAACCAGGAGGTCGTGGAGGTCCGCGACTACGACGGAAGCCACACGCCGATCCGGCGCGGCTCGATCCGGGCCCGTGTCTTCCCGTTCACCGTGCTGACGAGCAACGGCGAGCGCCAGTTTCCGCCCGCCTTCCTGCGGCGCTGTCTGCGCCTGGACCTGCCGCGGCCCACGGGCGACCAGTTGCTGCGCATCGTCGAGGCGCACCTCGGGCGGACCGCGGTGGTGGAGGGGATGGGGCTGATCGAGCGGTTCGTCGAGCGCCAGTCACGAGAAGCGCTGTCCACCGATCAGTTGCTGAACGCCGTGTACCTTCTCGTGCGCGACGGACACGACGTGTTGCCGCGCGACGAGCACGAGAGGGACGCCGTGCTGCGTACTGTGCTGAGGCGGCTGGACTGAGGCTTGGATGACCGGCGATTTCATCTCCAGGCTCCTCGCGGACGAGCCGAGCTGGCAGGACCTGGCGGACGCCCTATGGCTGGCCCGCCAGCTCGCGCCGCCCGCGTCCGGTGCGGACGGCGGTGCGCCCGCGCCCCCCGACGGCCGGCCTCCGCCGCCCCTGGGCCCGCCGCCGCAGGCCGTGGCGGGACCGGAGCCGCACGGGGGACGTGCCGGCCCGGAGGAGCCGTACCGCGACGGCTTCGGCCCGTCCCCGACCAGCCACCACGGGCTGACCTTGCCGGGCCGCGACGGAAGCGCGGGCGGGATCGCGGTCCGCGTGCCGACGCCTCCCGCGCTGCCCCACGAACTCGCCCTGCGCAGGGCGCTGCGGCCGCTGGGCCGCCACTCCCGCGCCGCCGGGCACTGGGGCCGGGAGCGGCTGGAGTGGGAGTTGGACGAGGAGGCCACCGTGGACCGCGCTGCCGCGACCGGGTTCCGGCTGCCTGTGCTGCGGCCCGCGCCGACCCGGTGGCTCGATGTGGCCCTGGTGGTCGAGGACAGCGTGTCCATGCGGGTGTGGGACCGCTCCGTCCAGGAGTTCCGAGCCGTGCTGCAGACCGTCGGCACCTTCCGGACGGTGCAGGACTGGACGCTGCTGTCGGAGGAGTCCCGCTCGCGCGGAGTCGTGCTGCGCCGGGGAATGCCCACCTCGTCGTCCTTGCCCGAGGACCGCAGTCCGGGCGAGCTCGTCGACCCGACCGGACGTCGGATCGTGCTCGTGGTCTCCGACTGCATCGGGCCCGCGTGGTCGGACGGAACCCTCACCCAACTGCTGCGCCTGTGGGGCCGCAGCGGTCCGGTCGCCGTCGTGCAGCCGCTGCCGCGCCGACTGTGGGAACGCACCCGGCCGACCGTGCAGCACGTACGGTTGCTCGCACCGCAGGCGGGCACCGCCAACGCGCGCCTGGTGGCGACGTCCCCGCGCGGCTGCGGGCAGAAAGTCGCCGGCATGCCGGTGCCCCTGCTGATGCTCGACCCGCGCTCCCTCGGCCCCTGGGCCTCGCTGACCAGCGGGGAGTCCCGTGAACTCGACGCCCTGGCCATCCTCGTCGACGACGCGGCACCGGCCGGCCGGCCCGCGGCCGACGCCCGGCCGGAACCGTCCGCCGCCGAACTCGTCAACGGGTTCAGGGCCTTCGCCAGCCCCGCCGCGTGGAGGCTGGCCATGTATCTCACCGCCGTACCCCTCAGCCAGCCCGTGATGCGCATGGTGCACCAGGTGATGATCCCCGATCCGCAGCCCGCCCAGCTGGCAGAGGTCATGGTCGGCGGACTGCTCATGCGGGCCGAGGACTTCGACGGGGCACGAGGCGACGACGTCCGGTTCGAGTTCCGCCCGGGCGTGCGCGAGCTGATGATGCCCGGACTCAACCTGCACACCGCGCGGCGCCTGCTGCAACTCATGACGGACTACATAGCCGAACACCACGGCGCCACCGTCGACTTCCAGGCGGTGCTGGACGGGGACGACCTGGCCGTGGCCGGGCTCGCGCAGCATCCGCCCTTCGCCCGGGCCAGCGCCCGGCTCCTGCGCCTGCTCGGCGTGTACACGGCCGTGGCCCAGCGGCTGGAGAGCGCCTACGCCCCCACGGACGCGCCCCAGCGCGCCCTGCCGCTCACCGCACCGCAGGTCATCGGCCGGCACCCGGCCCGGCCCGCGCGGGCGTTCGGGCGGGAGGCGCTGGTGAAGGACCTGCACACGGCTCTGACGTCGAACGGGCCGTCCCCCCAGGTGCTGGTCGGTCCGGAGGGGGCGGGAGCGACGGCGGCGGCCCTGGAGTACGTGCACACACACGGCGGCGAGAGCGACGTCGTGGTGTGGCTGACAGCCGGGACGCCGGCCGTCGGAGGCCGCGACCTGGCCCGGCTCGCCGACACCGTGGCGCAGCGGGCCCGGGCGGGCTGCGGCACGGTGTGGCTGCTGGTGCTCGACGGCGCCATGTCCGCGGACCAGCTGCCCGAACTCCCCGCGGGACGCGGCCAGGTACTGATCACGTCGACCTCCCACGACTGGCCCGAGGGGTACACGGTGCACCGTCTGCCCGCACCGGGCCGCGGCACCGGTATCAGGATCGCCCGCCGTCACGCGCCGGCGCTCACCCCCTCCCAGGCCCGGCGCCTGGCGGAACGGCTGGACGACTCGCCCCTCGCCCTGGAGCTCGCGGCCGCCTACCTGTCCGTCACGGGCGAGTCGGCCGACGCCTACCTGGAACGGCTCGGCGAGCCGCGCACCGGCCCCGACGGCCCGGCAGCCGCCGACGTGGCATGCGGCATCTCCCTGGACCACGTTCTGCGCACGACCCCGCAGGCTCGTGACATGCTGCACCGACTCGGCGTGCTGGCGCCCGGCCCCGTGCCCGTCGCACTGCTCACGCCGGGTGCGGCCGCGGTGGCGGACGAGACACTCGCCGCCCTCGACCGCCACGGCCTGCTGCACACCCAGGAAACGGACGACGGCATCGTCTTCGTCCACCCCGTGGTGCGGCGCGCCTGCCGGGACCGGATGACCGATGTCGACGACGCCGTCGCACGCAGGGCGGTACGCGCCCGTATGGCCGACCGGTACGGCGGCGAGGACCCGGACGAGCCGTCGTCCTGGCCGCGCTTCGCGGAGCTGACCGCGCACCTGGAACCCGCCGGCGTGTTCGGCGAACGCGACCCGCACATGAGGGACCTCGTCCAGCGTCATCTGCGCCATCTGCACGCCTGCGGCGACAGCGCCGGATGCCGGGCCCTCGGCGCCCTCGCACTGCGGCGGCTCGAGGACCGCTCCGGCCACGACGACCCGGCGGTCGACGAACTCGACGACCTGCTCAAGGCACTCCTGTCCGAGACAGCCGCCCCACCCGAGCCGGGGACACGGTGACGGCCACCGCGGACGAGCCGCCCGGAAACGCCCTGCCGGACCGGCCACCACCGGCTGCCGCCGTGACACCACTGCAAGCACCGGGCGGCAGGCTCGTGCGCCGCGCCCTGACCATCGGCGTCACGGGCTTCGCACCCCACCCGGAGTACGGGCTGGAGGGCGAGGGCCCCGACCCGCTGCCGTTCGCCCAGGACCGTGTGGCCGCCCTGCGGCGGGTCCTGGAGCACGAGGCATTCGGTTACGAGTGCACCACCCTCACCGGTACGGGGCGGAGCCCCGGACCGACGGCCGCCGAACTCGGCGCCGCCTTCCACGACATGCTCGCGGCCGCCGGCGCCGACGACGTGCTGATCGTGCATGTGCTCAGTCACGGAGTACCGCGCACCACCGGGCTGTACGCCCTCGGTTCGGACAGCGGCCACCTGCCCCAGACCGCGGTCGCCGGATGGCTCGCGGCCGTCGAGGACTTCCCCGACCGCCCGACCGTCCTGTTCCTGCTCGATCTGTGCCACGCCGGCCGGGCAGCCCGGCACGACTGGCAGTTACGGGCCCTGGACGGCACGAACCGGGCGTGGGTGATGGCGGCGGCGGGCGGCGCGGAACTCGCCGTCGATGGACGGTTCACCCAGGCCGTCGTCGAGGTGCTCGCCGACATCGCGCACAAACGGATCCAGTACGACCGCAGCAGGCAGTACATCGACTTCACCTGGTTCAGCGACCAGGTCCGCGACCGTGTGGACCAGCTCGCCGGTCACCACGGCGGCCTGCGCCAGCGCGTCACCTCCAGCGCCCTGGACACGGCCGCCGAGCCGCCCTTCCTCCCCAACCCCTGCTACGACGCGAGCCCGCTCAACCGCGTCCGCAGTGACCTCACCGCCGAACTGGGCGGTGAGGTCGGCTCGTTCCTCGACGAGATCGCCGACCTCGCCCACTTCCAACGGCACGCGCAGGCCGGCTCCGGCTTCCCGCTGCTGCCGCGGGACGACGGCGCGAAAGGACTGTTCACCGGCCGTTCGACGGAAGCGGCCCGGCTGTCCGACTGGCTGGCGGACGACCACGCGTCCCCGGTGTACGTGGTCACCGGCAGCCCGGGCGTCGGCAAGTCGGCGCTGCTCGGCGTCCTGGTCTGCGCCGCACACCCCGCGCTGCGTCCCCGCACCCGGGCCCTGTGGGAGCCCCTGCGCGAGGTCCGGGTGACCGTCCCGGTGGCCGCCGTCCACGCCCGGCGGCGCACGGTCCGCGAGATCGTCGGCTCGCTCGCTGGCCAGCTCGGGCTCGGCGAGGGCGGATCCGGCGCCGACGAGCCGCAGGGCTGGACGGTGCCGCGCCTGTCCGACGCCCTGAGCCGGATGGCCGGACCACCGCCGGTCATGGTCGTGGACGCCCTCGACGAGATGCGCGACCCGCAGGAGGCCGCCCGCCTCCTCCTCCAGCCGCTGGGCGCCGCCCGCCGGCCCGACGGAAGCCCCCTGTGCCGACTTCTGCTGGGCACCCGCGACGAGGAGCCCTTCGCGGGGCTCGTCGCCCGCGCACGGGAGTCGGGCGACCTCGTCGACCTCGACCAGGCGGATCCCGTCGGCCTGGAGCAGCACCTGCGCGAGTACATCGGCAAGCTGCTGGCCGCCGCACCACCGGCGTCACAGGCCGGGGCCGGCGCCCCGGCACCGTCGGCCGAGTTCGCCGATGCCGCCGCCCCTGTGCTGGCCCGTGCCTCGGGCCCGTACCTCATGGCGGCGCTCTACACCTCGTACGTGCTCCAGGACGACATCCGTCCCTCGCTCACCGATCCGGCGACGGCACGGGAGCTCGGCGCAGGCGTCCCGCTCACCCTCACCGCCCTGCTCGACCTCAGCTTCGCCCGTGACCACGCCCACCAGCTGCTGCGCCCGGTGCTGGCGGCGCTCGCCTTCGCCCAGGGTGACGGCATGCCCGTGGAGACGGTCGCGGCGGTCGCCCGCGCCTTCGCCGCCGACGGGGTCGCGGCCGGGCCCACCGCGGTCGGTCAGCTGCTCGACGACGTACGGCCGTTCCTGCGCTCCTCGCCCGACCGCGACGGCACGCGGCTGTACCGGCTGCTGCACCAGAGCGTCGCGGACGAACTGCGCCAGCGCCCGATGCCGGGCGACGCCGACGGCACCGGCGATCCGCTGGTCCAGGTGTACGAGGCTCTGGTGGACTCGCTGCGCGACGTGGACGGCCACCTCCGCTGGGCCGACCTCCACGGCTATCTGCGCCGCCATCTGGCCCAGCACGCCGTCGACGCCGGCCGGTTCGACGAGCTGTGCACGGAGCCGGAGTTCCTCGTGCACGCCGACCCCGACTGGCTGGTGCCCGAGCTGCGGCACGCGAGGGCGGACACCGCCCGTACCGCCGCGTCCGTCTACCGCACCAGCGCCCATGTGCACCGCAGGACCGAGCCCGGCCAGCGACGCCACATCCTGTCCCTGGACGCGGTACGGCACGAAGCAGCCACCCTCGCCGACCGGCTCGCCGAGCCGCCGGCGGGCTCCGGCCCGGTCATGGCGTGGCGGCCGTCCTGGGCCACCGGAAGCCGGATCAGCGATGCCCACGCCTTCACCCTCCAGGTGCCCGACGACCGCGTCACCGCACTGGCGGGCACCACCGTCGACGGAACGCCGCTGGTGGTCACCGGCGCCAGGAACGGAAAAGTACGGGTGTGGGACACCCGCAGCGGGCGTCAATTGGCGACGGCCAACCCGCGGACGGGCGAGATCCACGCACTGGTGTGCACCGAGGTGGACGAGGAACCGGTCCTGCTGAGCGCGGGAACCGGCGGTGAGCTCAGGATGTGGCGATTGCCGGACCTGACCGAGCTGCGGTGGCCGGCCGTCGGGCACACCGAGACGGTGCGCACGATCTCCTGTGCCGACGTCGTGCGCCGCCGAATGGCCCTGACCTGTGACGAGTCCGGTCGGCTGATGCTGTGGGACCTGCGCGGCGAACTGCCCGGCGCCGAGCTGGACGTGCCGCACGCTGCCCAGCTCGCCGAGCTGGTCGCGCAGGGCGACGGGCCGGGCCACGACTACGCCGTCCTCACGGACGAGCGCGGCACGATCCGCTTCTGGTCCCTCCTCGGCGACGAGGAGGCAGCCGTGAAAGCCCTCCACCCGCCGCGGGTCAACGCCCTCCTCGGCCTGGAGGCGCGCGGCACGCCGCAGATCGTCACGGCGGGGGACGACGGTCACCTGCGGATGTGGAACGCGCGTACCCATGAGCTGACCGCCGCGTCCCAGGTGCCGCACGACGGACCCGTGTACGCCCTGGCCCGCGTCGCCGGGCACGAGGGGACCCGGATCCTCAGCGGAGGCAGCGACGGCACGATCCGCAGCTGGGACCCCGACGGGGAGGCCCGCGAACTGACGCCGGACAACCGGTTCATCGGCCACATGGGAGCGGTCACCGCCCTCGCGGACACCGGCCCCGAGTCCTCGGTCTTCGTATCGGCCGGCGCCGATCCGGTGCTGCGGCTGTGGCACATGCCGTGGCACCGACAGCACCCGGCCGGGCGCGTCGGCCACACGTCCTGGGTCAACGCCCTGGCCGCCGTCGAATCCGGCCACGGCGCCCTGCTCGTCTCGGCGGGCGCGGACGGACACATCCGCCGCTGGCGGATGGCCGACGGCACTCCTCGGGGTACCCCCACGAACACCGCGGCGGGACCGATCCACGCCCTGGCCGCCACGACCGTCGGCAGTCGGCCGCTGCTCGTGTCCGCGGGCGCCGACGGCCACATCCGGCGCTGGGACCTCACCGACGGAACCCCTTACGGTACGGCCCTGGACGCCGGCACGGGGGCCGTGCACGCGCTGGCTGCCGCCGCGCTGGACACCCGGCCGGTGCTGTTGTCCGGGGGAGCGGACGGCCTGATCCGGTGCTGGGACACGGAATCGGGTCTGCAGCGCGGGCTGCCGCTCGCCGGACACGCCGGCGGGGTCAACGCGGTCGCCTGCGTCGAGGTGAGGGACCGGATCACCGGGGTGTCCTGCGGCGACGACGGCACACTGCGCCTGTGGGACCTGGAGACCGGCCTGCCCGCACGCGCACCGGTCAAGGCGCACGACGGGTGGGTCACCGCTCTGGCCTGTGCGGCGTTGGAGGAGAGGGCCGTCGCCGTGACGGGGGGACAGGACGGCACCGTCCAGGTGTGGGACCTGGGCGACGGCTCACCGCTGACACCGCCGCTGAGTGTGACGGCCGGCGTCAATGCCGTGGC
Organism: Streptomyces sp. enrichment culture; assembly: GCF_964272895.1. Lineage (GTDB taxonomy): Bacteria > Actinomycetota > Actinomycetes > Streptomycetales > Streptomycetaceae > Streptomyces. Next base: position 166,170 of record NZ_OZ186832.1, on the reverse strand, counting down.
GTGCGGCGCGGTCGGGGGCCGCGCGGTGGTGGTGGCCGCGGACGACTGCGCGGTCCATGTCTGGGACCTCTTCTCCGGCAGGCCGCTGGACAGCATCGGCGTGCCGGGTACGGTCGCCGCCCTACTGCTGACGGGTGATCAGCTCGTGCTGGGCTGCGAGTGGGAGGTGGTCGTCCTGCGCCGGACGTCCGAGGGCGGTGGGTGAGCCGGACACGGCGACGGCTCGAGCGGAGTCGCCCGGCCGCCCGTCACGGCAGCCCGGACCGGCCGGCCCTCACGCGCCGTCGGGTGCGGCCAGCAGCGGAGCGAGTGCGTCCACGACCTCCGGCCGGGCCAGATAGCGCGTCGCCTTGTGGGACGCGACCAGCCCGAGGGACACCTCGTGATGGTCGTCGATGCCGGGAAAGCGGCTCGGCAGATCGCGCGGGATGGCGACGATGTCACCGACGTCGGCGACATTGACCCAACGCCGCACTCCCGGCGGCCGCTCGCCCTTTCGCTCCTCGTTGCCCTCGCCCAGGGCCAGCCGCTCGAAGACGACGTGCGGCATCCCCAGCGGGGAGCCCAGGGTGACCAGCAGATCGAGTGCGACGGGCCGGTGCCACAGGGCCTCGTAGGCGACGACCGAGCCCAGCGAGTGGGCCACGACCGCCCTGGGCCGGGTTCCGTGCAGCACGCGCAGCACCTCGTCACGGGCCGCCGCGCGGCGCGGCGAGTCGCGGTCGGTGACGTAGGTGTCGGCTTCGCGGCAGAACACGATCGCGACCTTCCGCGCCACCTCTCCGAAGCGCTCCGCGAGCCAGGACGCGGCCTGCCGCACGGGCAGGGTGCCGGGGCCCATCGTCACCTCGGCCGGAGCACCGAGTGCGGACACCCAGTCCGTCAGCATCCGCTGCGCGCCGGGCGGCAGCAGTTCCGGCGCGTCCGCAGTGCCTTGATGGGCTCCCAGGTGCAGCAGAGGGGCGTAGTACGCGGTGCTCAGCGGCATCCCGAGCGCCGCGGCCCACTCCGCGGCCAGGGCCTCGGCTGCCCCTTCCACGGTGCCGGCCTCGGCGAGGTACCTGTAGCAGCGGATGCCATGGACTCCGACGATCACGGTACCTCCCGCAGGCCGAGCAACCGACTAGGCGGCACGCTACGCCAAACGACCGCGACGCGAGCGACGTTGGCAATCTTCGACGCCAACGCCTCTTACGCAGAGGTGAGTTGGCCAGCCCCCCGGTGAGGGATCCCCCATGCCACGGGAAGGACTCCGCCCCCCTGACCCGGCGACGCGGACCAGGGTGAGGTCTACGGCCGAAGGTCGCGCTGGTACCAGGTGCCCGGCCTGCCGCCGAGATCGGCCGGGGCGGCCGGGCCGACCGGGGTGAAACCGGCCTTGGTCAGCACCTTCTGGGACGCGACGTTGTCGTGGGAGGTGGCCGCACGCAGGGTGTGGAGCCCGTGCCGCGCTGCCGCCAGCCGGCACAGCTCCTCGACGGTGGCGGTCGCCACGCCGCGGCCGGCGACCTGCCGCGCGACCCGGTAGCCGAGTCTGGCGGTGCCGTCCTCGAGGTCGTACAGGTTGAACCTGCCGTGTATCGAGCCGTCCTCGGCGAGGAGCACGTAGAAGGCGCAGACGCCGTCCTCCTGTTCGGCCAGCGCGGCGTTGTGGTGGTCGGTGAACTCCTCGAAGAAGTCGTCGCCGCGGTCGGGGATCGAGGCCGCGAAGTAGGCGCGGTTCGCCAGTTCGAAGGCCAGGACCGCTGGTGCGTGGTCGGCGTGCAGCCGCTTCAGCTCGGGCATCGCCCGACCGTACCCGGATCGTGCGCCGATGCCAGCCGATTTTTCGCCGGGGCGGCCGCTCGCCGGGGTCCCCACCGCGGTCCGTCACGGCGTGACGTCAGGGCTTGCGGGCGAGGCCGCCGTGCTCGGCGATGACCTCCGCGGCCGGGGCGGCGGGGTCGGGTCGCCAGTGGGGGACCGAGACGACGCCGGGCTCCAGGAGTTCCAGACCGTCGAAGAACGCCGTGATCTCGTCGACCGTGCGCAGGTTGTACGGCACGGCGCCGCTCTCGTTGTACGCGTCCTGGGCCTGCTCGAAGACAGGGTCGATGCCCCTGGAACCGTCGTTGATGGAGAGGTAGCTGCCGGACGGCAGTGCTTCCATCAGGCGGGTGACGATCGAGTGCGCCTGGTCGTGGTCCGCGACATGCCCCAGGATGTTGCTGAGGATCAAGGCCGTCGGCCGGCTGAAGTCCAGCGTGTCGGCGGCAGCCGCCAGGATGCGCTCCGGCGTGTGGACGTCCGAGTCGACATAGGCGGTGCGTCCCTCCGGCGTGGAGTAGAGCAGGGCACGGGCGTGTGCCAGGACCATCGGATCGTTGTCGACGTACACGATCCGGGACTCCGGCGCGATCCGCTGGGCGACCTCGTGGGTGTTGTCGGCGGTCGGCAGGCCGGTTCCGACGTCGAGGAACTGGCGGATGCCCGCCTCGGCCACCAAGTACGTGATGGTGCGGCGCAGAAAGGCACGACTGCTGCGGGCGATGGTCACGATGCCGGGGAAGACGGCGGTGTACGCGTCGCCGGCCTGCTCGTCGACGGGGTAGTTGTCCTTCCCGCCGAGCCAGTAGTTCCAGATACGGGCCGAGTGCGGCACCGATGCGTCGATCTTCTGCTGCGCCGCCGGTCCGGGCGTGGTCGCGTGGTCGGTCATGTGCACTGCCTGTCTTTCAGCCGATACGAGGAGTCCTGCGCACAACCTATGGCCCGACTCCCGTTCTCCGTAACTCAGTTCCCCTTTCCGGCGCGTCCCGGCGCCGTCCAGGGCGTGCGGCCCGCACGCGTCGCCGACGCACGGGGGCTTGATCACGGGGAGACCTCCGGTGTGGTGGTGGGATCTGGGCTTCACCACACCGGAGGTCTTCGGGTCCCGCCGGCGTACTGGTGCCGGGGGCCTTCGGTCAGAGCTTCCTGATGCTGTATCGGACGCCCGTGACGCAGGTGGTGTTCTGGCTGGAGGAGGTGATGACCCATCCGGCGGGGATGGGGGAGTTGGAGCAGACGAGGAGAGCCGCTGCTCCAGCAGCACATGCCCGACCCGGCGCACGGCGGACTGTTCCTCGGCGCCGCCTACGGCACGGACCCCGTGGTGCACGCGCACATCCTGCGGGACATCCTGCGGCAGGCCGTACGGACCGGTCATCTGGTGGTGTCCACCGCCAGCCCGGACTACCAGGCGCTGCTGCGCACCCTGAGTTTCCGCCCGCACGGCGAGATCCGCGACGACGTGTACCGCTGCGGGCGTCGGCCCGAGGTCTACAGCCACGACTTCGGCGCCGCCGGGCTGCCGGGATGGATGGCCGCGCTGACGCCCGCCGGCGCCGCGCCGACACGCCCGGTGGCGGCGGCGCAGGACGCCACGGTCCTGGTCGCCGGGGCGCTGGCCCGAGTCGCCGATCTCACGGCACTCGCCCAGAGCCCGCTGCTGACCCTGCCCGAGACGGGAACGGCCGTGGCACTGCGGGCTTGTCTGCGAGAAAGGGTCGCCGAGCTCGCCGCCGCCGAGTCGCCCGCGGACGCGGAGGCCGGGGCGATCCTTCAGGCGTACTATTTCGGCCGGGCCCCAACGCACCATCAGGTCGCCCGGCGGCTGCACCTGAGCCGGGCCACCTACTTCCGCCGGCTGCGCCGCGGACTCGCCCTGATAGCCGCCCGGCTGCCCACCGGCGCCGACGCCCAGGACATGTGCCGCCGAAACTGAGGCCCCCACGCCTGCCCCTCGGTGCCGGACGCGAGTCCGCTTGTGCGGTACGGACACGACCGTTCCCCGAACACCCGACCGGCCCGCGTCCCGCGCGCCCGGCGGGGCGCGCCGCTCTGGGGGACGACGTGGAGGCGTCTGACGGGGATGGGGCATGCGACCTGTGACCGCGACCGATCCACGCCGGGTGGGCGCCTCCCGGCTGCTGTAGAGCAACCCCTACGCGCCGCCCGGCGGCCCCCGGCCCAGCGATGTCTTCGGCCTGATCGGCGGCCCCGAGCAGGAGTTCTACGTCTCCTACGTCCAGGAACCCGGCCGCGCCGAGGCCGAGATCGAGCCCGACGTACGCGGCTGGCTCGCCGGCTTCTACGCCGCGCTGTCCGCCGACACCATGCCCGCCCCCGGCGAGCCCGACCCGCACTTCGTCGCACCGGGCGGCCGGCTGCGCGACCGTTTCCCCGCCGGCCCGCTCCCGGCCTGGCCGACCGAGGACGATCTCGACTTCTACGCCGGGGAGTTCGAGCCCACCGGCTGACCGGCGCCCTCAACCGCTACCGCAGCCTGGACCGCGACTGGGCGGACCTCGCTCCCCACCGCGGAGCCCCGATCACCCAGCCCGCCCTGTTCATCGGCGGCGCCCTGGACGCCTCCACGACCTGGATGGCCGACGCCATCGACGCCTCCTCCACCACTCTGCCCGCCCTGTTCGCCTCCCACCTCCTGGACGGCTGCGGCCACTGGGTGCAGCAGGAACGTGCAGCAGGAACGCCCCGACGAGGTCAACGGCCCGCTGATCGACTGGCTCGCCACCATTCCGACCTGAACCAGGCGGGTCACGGGGTGGTTTGGCGGTGGCGCAGCGCCGTGGGCGGGCCGCGCCACCTCCGGTGGGCCGGGTGGTCAGGCGAGGGAGACCAGGTCCCGGTAGTCCTCGCTCCACAGGTCCTCGTCCGCGTCGGGCAGCAGCAGGACGCGGTCCGGGCGGAGGGCGTCGATGGCGCCCTCGTCGTGGGTGACCATCACGATCGCGCCGGGGTAGGAGCCGACCGCGGCCAGGACTTCGTGGCGGGAGGCCGGGTCGAGGTGGTTGGTCGGCTCGTCGAGCAGCAGGACGTTGGCGCCGGAGTGGACCAGCCCGGCCAGCGCGAGGCGGGTCTTCTCGCCGCCGGAGAGGACCCCGGCCGGTTTGTCCGCGTCGTCCCCGGTGAAGAGGAACGCGCCCAGGACGCGCCGGACTTCACCGTCGGTGAGGTGCGGCGCGGCGGCGGAAAGGTTCTCCCGGACGGTGCGGGTGGTGTCGAGGGTGTCGTGCTCCTGGGCGAAGTAGCCCAGCCGCAGCCCGTGCCCGTGCACCACCCGGCCGGCGTCCGGCCTCTCCTGTCCGGCCAGGATGCGCAGCAGCGTGGTCTTGCCGGCACCGTTGAGGCCCAGGACGACCAGGCGGCTGCCCCGGTCCACGGCGAGGTCCACACCGGTGAGGACCTGGTGGTCGCCGTAGGACTTGGCCAGGCTGACCGCGCCCAGCGGGATCCGGCCGCACGGTGCCGGCTCGGGCAGCCGGATCCTGGCGACCTTTTCCGTCCGGCGGGCCGGTTCCAGGTCGGCGAGCATCCGGTCGGCCCGGCGGGCCATGCTCTTGGCCATGACCGCGGTGGCGGAGCGCGCCTTCATCCTGTCGGCCTGCGCGTGCAGGGCGGCGGCCTTGCGCTCGACGTTCGCCCGCTCGCGGGCCCGGCGCCGCTCGTCGCTCTCCCGGTGGGCGAGGTACGTGGCCCAGCCGGTGTTGTGGACATCGATGGTGGCGCGGGTGGCGTCCAGGTGGAAGACCCGGTTGACGACGTCGGCGAGCAGGCCGGTGTCGTGGCTGATGACCACCAGCCCGCCCCGGTGGCCACCCAGGAACGTGCGCAGCCAGGCCACGGAATCGGCGTCCAGGTGGTTGGTCGGCTCGTCCAGCAGCAGCGTGCCGTCGTGGCCCGCGAAGAGGATGCGGGCCAGTTCCACGCGGCGCCGCTGGCCGCCGGACAAGGCGCCGACGGGCTGGTGCATGACCCGGTCGGGCAGGCCCAGGCCGGCGGCGACCCCCGCCGCCTCCGCCTCGGCCGCGTATCCGCCGCCGGCCTGGAAGGCCGCCTCCGCGCGGGCGTAGGCGCGCATCGCCCGCTCCAGCGCGGCGGGACCCGCGGCGTCGGCCATCCCGGCCTCCGCGGCCCGCAGTTGGCGCAGCGCCCGGTCCAGGCCGCGGGCCGACAGGATGCGGTCGGTGACGGTGACGGCGGGGTCGGCCGCACGGGAGTCCTGCGCGAGGAAGCCGACCGGTCCGGTGCGGGTGACCGTCCCGGCGGCAGGCGTGGCCTCGCCCGCGAGGGCGGTCATGAGCGTGGTCTTGCCCGCGCCGTTGCGGCCGACCAGGCCGATCCGGTCGCCGGGGGAGACGGTGAAGGAGATGTCGCTGAGCAGCAGGCGGGCGCCCGCGCGCAGCTCGACACCACGAACGGTGATCATGGGATGACGCTCCGAAAAAGCGAAAGGACACACTTCTGGCGTGGAAGCGGGTCCTCAGCTAGGAAATTCGGGGCGTAGACATGCCCCCACCGTAACCGGCGCGCCTCGACCGGCGCATCCGCATTTCCCGGGTGCCCGGTCGGCGGCCGGTCGCCTCGTCGGACAACGACGACGCGCCACCGCTCGACGCGATGACGGGGCGCCCGGCGACATGACGGGGCACGGGCAACCGGGGCGGACTGCCGTCGGCCGAATCCTGGGAGCGCTCTCAAGGTGCCCTTGCCTCGGTCTATTGTGGTGTGCACAGATGCGCGGCAGAGCATGCCGGATACCTCGCAGACGCACACAGGAGGAGCGCCAGCAGTGCCGGACCAGACCGTGTCTCCTCGTCCCACGCTGGAAGCGGTCGCGGCACGCGCCGGCGTATCCCGCGCGACGGCCTCCCGGGTCGTCAACGGAGGCGCGGGGGTGCGTCCCGCCCTGGTCGACAAGGTGCGCCGGGCGGTCGAGGAACTGGACTACGTGCCCAATCACGCGGCCCGCACTCTGGTCACCCGGCGCAACGGTGCGGTGGCGGTGATCATCGCGGAGCCCGAGTTCCGGGTGTTCGCCGACCCGTTCTTCGAGCAGCAGGTGCGAGGGATCAGCCGGGAGCTGACCTCGCGCGACATGCAGCTGGTGCTGCTGTGGGCGGAGGGTTCCGGCGACCATGAGCGGATCGCGCGCTATCTGGGGGGCGGGCATGTCGACGGTGCGCTCGCGTTCTCCCTCCACGACGACCGGCTGCCGGCCCTGATCGCCCGGACCGGGGTGCCGGCCGTGCTCGGGGGACGCCCGGCGGGGAGTGAGGATCTGGGCATTCCGTTCGTGGACTGCGACAACCGCGGAGGTGCCCGCGACGCGGTGCGTCATCTGGTCTCCCTGGGCCGCACGCACATCGCGCACATCACGGGACCGCGTGACCAGACCTCGGCGACGGACCGGATCCACGGCTATCGGGATGTCCTGGTCGACGCCGATCCGCTGCTGCTGTGCGCGGGCGACTTCACCGAGGAGAGCGGGGCCCGCGCGATGGGGGAGCTGCTAGACCGGTGCCCCGGCATCGACGCGGTCTTCGCCGCCAACGACACGATGGCCCTGGGCGCGCTGCGCACGCTGCGCGAGCGCGGAGTGCGGGTGCCGCAGGACGTCGCGGTGGTCGGCTTCGACGACATGGCCTCCGTGGTCCAGGTCGCGGAGCCGCCACTGACCACGGTGCGCCAGGACATCGAGGGCATGGGCCGCATCATGGTGAAGCTGCTGATGCGGCTGCTGGATTCGCCGAACGAGGAGGTGCCCGCTTCGGTGATCACCCCGACGATGCTGGTGCGCCGGGCGTCGGCCTGACCGCCGGATCCGGGGAGGAGGAGCCGTTGCGTCGGCCGGGGCGAGTGACTGACCGTAAGCGATCGCCGAACGCCCCGGCACGCCCCCACTGACGCGCCTGCCGGGCAGACCGCTGCCCCGGCGCGCGGACGACGGACGGCGGGCGCGGGCCGCAGCCCACGCCCGCCGCCGTCACCTGCGGGGCGCCGCGCGCGTCACTCGTAGGGAATGACCAGCACGGACGTGTCGGTGCCGGTGCGCAGCAGCGCGTTCGCGTTGCCGATCGCGCTCCAGACCTCCAGTCGTACCGTTCCTCCGCTCAGGTTGCCGAGGCTGCCGGTGGCGGCCTTCAGGCCGCGGGTCTGGTTGTACTCCTCCCAGCCCGCGACCGGGTCGGTGGCGAAGTAGTGGTACGTCTCGATCCGGTCGAAGGTGCCGTCCCCGGTGAGGTCGTAGCTGACGCGGGCCTGCTGGCCGAGGCCGACGGCGGTGCCGGCGTCCACCGGGAGGCGGAAGGTGGTCGACGCGCCCGCCTTGAGGGTGCCGTTGACGCCCTTGACCTCGTAGACGAGCGGCTTGTTCGGGGTGCCGTCGTAGTTGCGGCCCTCGGCCGACGGGATGGTGTCGTTGACGGCGGTGCCGCCGGTGGCCGTGGTGAGGGTGCCGCCGGAGCGGAGCTGGAAGGTGTTGCCGGTGGACGGCTGGGGGGTGGACCCGCCTCCGTCGGAGCCCGTGCCGGTCGCGGTGGAACGCGCGGGCACGCTGAGCGTCCTGCCGTCGGAGAAGGTGACCGTACGGGCCGTGGATCCGTGGTTGTGGGCGGCGTAGGTGCGGATGCCGTTCTTGGTGAACACCGCCGACGTGGGCAGGTCGCCGGTCACCGAGGGGTCGGGGGCGCCGAGCGCGTCGAGGGTGGTGATCCAGTGGTACGTGTGGGCCTTGGACTCGCCCTGTTCCGGGGTGTACCCGGCGTGGCCGGCGTCCCACTTCGACTTCGCGCCGGCCGGGTCGGCCAGTGACTGGAACTCCCAGAGGATGTCGCGCCATTCGACGGCGGGGCCGCCGTTCTCGCGCTCCATCTCCGCGAGGTTGCGCCGGATCGCGTCCTTGCGCCCGGCCAGGTGCAGCGAGCCGCCGGCGGTCACCGGCAGGACGTTGATGCCGTGGATCTCCTCCGGGTTGGCGGTCCACCAGGTGGAGTAGGCCGCGCCGCTGCCCCAGACCATGCCGACCGTGTCATGCGTGTACGTGCCGGGGAAGACCTGCTGGTCGGCGTCGAACCAGTACTGGGCGATCGCCTCGCCCTCGGTGGCGAGCAGGTAGCTGCCGAGGTCGCGCAGGGTGGTGTTGCCGGTGGCCGAGCCCCACAGCACCAGCGCCGCGCTGAGGTTGGTGGACTCGGAGGAGGACTCCTGGTTGTTGCCGGCGGCGAAGCCCTGGTGGCCGGAGGCCCAGCTGTGCCCGGCGTAGACGTCGAAGCCGCGCAGGAACGGGAAGGCGCTGTCGGTGCGGCTCGGGTTGGCGGTGTCCCGGATCAGGGCCTTGACCATGCCGCCCCAGGCCGAGTCCGCGGCCCAGGAGGCGTCGTACTGGGCGACGATCGCGGCCGCGTAGACGTAGTAGCCGTAGTGGAAGTGGTGGTCGTTGAGCTCGGTGTCGCTGCCGTAGGACGCGGGGTAGCCGATGAGGGTCTTCCACCGGGTGTCGTAGGAGAACTCGCTCGCCCCGCCCGCGGTGAACCACTCCTGGAGGCGGCCCTTGAGCAGGCCGATGAGCTTGTCGCGGACCGCGGTCTCACCGATCTGGTCGGCGAGCGGCACCAGTTGGGCCAGCTTGCCCAGCGCCTTGCCGGTCCAGTAGGTGTCCGTCGCCCCGGAGAACGGGTCGGAGGAGTTCGCGACCTCCGACAGATAGGTCCGCAGCCGCGCGGTGTCGACCGCGCTGGTCCTGGGCAGCGCGGGCAGGACCGGGGCGGCCTTCTGCCGGGTGGTGAAGGAGGTGCCCTCGCGGACCTTCATGGTGCCGCGGGGGGAGACGTAGGTGTACGCCGTCAGGGCGTCGGTGGTGTGCAGCCACTGGTGCCGGTAGAGGGCCTGGAGGGTGCCGCGCTCGGTGCCCTCCTTGGCCTCGGTGGTGAGCCTGTACGTGGCGCTGACCGTGCCGCCGGAGGTGCTCCAGTCGACCTGCGAGCCGGTGACGAAGCTGAACGCGTACCTGCGGAACGTCGCGAGCGCGTCGGTGGAGGGCAGCACGGCGAGGGAGAAGTAGTCCTTGCCGCCGAGGGCGGCGCTGATCGTGGTGCCGGAGAAGGTCCAGTCGCTGCCGGTCGGCGCGAAGAGGGCGTAGTGGTGTCCGCCGACCGTGATGCCGACGACGTTGCCCTGGTCGGAGAAGACGGTCGGCGTCGCCGCCGTGGTGATCTGGGCGTTGCCGCCGGTCCCCTGGGCGTACACGAAGGGCAGGCCGTGACCGATGGTGGTCCGCAGGGTGCGGGTGCCGTCGGACCAGTAGGGGGTGACCGTCCAGTCGGACCAGGCGTCGGCCTTGGTGTCGGGCGAGTTCAGGCCGCTCAGGCCGAGGGTGAGGTCGCGCTTGTGCGCGTACTCGTACTGGCGGCCCTCGCCCACGACGGCCGGGCTGGTCGGGTAGCCGACCTCCAGTCCGCCGGAGACGGCCTGGTACGTGAGGGGGTGGCCGTACATGGGCGTGGAGTACGGGTTGTCGCCGTAACGCTGGAAGGCGAGCGAGGACCACCAGTCGTTGGTGGGCACGGGCTTGCCCTGGGCGGCCTGCGTGACCTTGGGGGTGACGGGCGCGCCGGTGTTGGTCGTGGGGCCCGTCGTGCCCGCCGGCCGGGTGTCGGAGTAACTCCCGGCTCCTACCGGGACGGTGGCGGCTGCCGCCGGTGTCGCTGCCGGGCCTAGGCCGACGGCCGCCAGTGCGGCGGCCAGGACCACTGCGGCGGTCGGCCGTGGTCGGGGAGCTGGCATGGGAACACCTCATGTCGTCGGGACGGACGGGCTCATCGGCGGCGGCCGCGTGCGGCCGAGGGCACGGGATCGCCCTTCACCTGCGGCGTCGCCAGGTGTGGGGAGGGTGGGGGAGCCCAGCCTGAGAGCGCTCTCAGGTGGCCGAAACGTAAGACTCCTGAAATCGACTGTCAATACATCGCGCAAGACCGAGCGTCCTAGGGGGCAATACGTCAATTTCGGCCCGTCCCCGCTTCTTTACCCCTTCAAGTCTTGACGGGACGGGTGTGGTGCGGGCACGCTCCCCTCACATTTTGAGAGCGCTCTCAAGGTTTCGGCGCTCGTTCCACCCGGAGCCAAGGAGGCTTCCCCATGCCCATTGCCCGAGCCGCCAAGAAGGCCACCGTCCGCCTGGGGGCGGTCGCCCTCGCCGGAGCGCTCCTCGCCGCCTGCGGAGGTTCGTCGGACGGCGCCTCCAACGCCGACGGAAAGGTCACCGTCACCGTCGACCTCTTCGGCTCCTTCGGCTACAAGGAGGCCGGGCTCTACGCCGAGTACGAGAAGCTCAACCCCGGCGTGACCATCAAGCAGACCGACACCGAGGACGAGGCCGACTACTGGAAGTCCCTCCAGACCCGCCTCGCGGGCGGCGGCGGCCTCGCGGACGTCCAGGCCGTCGAAGTGGGCCGGATCGCCTCCGTCGCCCAGCAGCAGGCCGACAAGTTCGAGGACCTGCGCAAGTACGGCGCGGACAAGCTCAAGGGCGAGTTCGCCGAGGCCAAGTGGGCGGCCGCCACCGGCGCCAACGGCGAGGTCCTCGGCCTCGGCACCGACGTCGGCCCCGAGGCCATGTGCTACCGCACCGACCTCCTCGCCAAGGCCGGCCTGCCCACCGACCGGGCCGAACTGGCCCAGAAGTGGTCCACCTGGGAGGGATACCTCCAGCTCGGCAAGCAGTACATGAAGAAGGCCCCCGGCAAGAGCGCCTGGCTGGACAGCGTCGGCAGCCTCTACTCCGTCATGATCGGCCAGGAGGAGGAGCGCTACTACGACGCCTCCGGGAAGCTGATCTGGGAGACCAACCCGGCCCTGAAGGAGGCGTGGAACACCTCCGTCGAGGCCGCACAGAGCGGTCTCAGCGCCGAGCTGGACCAGTGGTCGCCGCAGTGGAACCAGGCATTCGCCGCCGGGTCCTTCGCGACCCTGCCCTGCCCCGCCTGGATGCTCGGCTACATCAAGGGCCAGGCCGGCGAGGCCGGCAAGGGCAAGTGGGACGTCGCCGCGCTGCCCGGCGGCGCGGGCAACTGGGGCGGCTCCTACCTCGCCGTGCCCAAGGCCGCCAAGAACAAGGAAGAGGCGTACAAGCTGATCGCCTGGCTGACCGCGCCCGAGCAGCAGGCCAAGCTCTTCCAGAAGCAGGGCAGCTTCCCGTCCGCCACAGGCGCCATCGAGAAGATCGCCGACGCGAAGGACCCGTACTTCTCGAACGCGCCGATCGGCCAGATCTTCGGTGACGCCGCCAAGGCCGCGCCCGTCCAGGTCCTCGGCATCCACGACCAGAACGTGTCCCAGCAGATCACCAACGCCCTGAGCGAGGTCGAGCGCAAGGGCCTGGCCCCGGACAAGGCGTGGGAGAACGCCAAGAAGGGCGTCGAGAACATCATCGGCTGACCGGGACCCAGCCGGCGGGCCGGCGCCGCCCGGCCCGCCGCACCCCTTCCCACCTGCTCCGACCATTCGAAGGGCCGCACCGTGACCCTCACCGCCTCCGCCCCACCGGCCTCGCCGAAGCAGGCGGCGCCGCCCCGGCCCCACGCCGCCCGCCGGGCCTGGCAGAAGTTCTCGCCGTACGCCTACATCGCCCCCTTCTTCACCCTGTTCGCCGCCTTCGGCCTCTTCCCGCTCCTCTACACGGCCTTCGTGTCGCTGTACCGCGTGGAACTCCAGACACCCGGCGACATGCAGTGGCGCGGCCTGGGCAACTACACCGCGCTGCTGTCGGACGACTACTTCTGGCTCTCGCTGCGCAACACCTTCACCATCGGCGTGCTCTCCACCGTGCCCCAGCTGGTCATGGCACTCGGCCTCGCCCATCTGCTCAACTACAAACTGCGCGGCCGCACTTTCCTGCGTACGGCGATGCTGCTGCCCTACGCGACGTCCGTCGCCGCGGCCACGCTGGTCTTCGCCCAGCTGTTCGGCCACGACTACGGCCTGGTCAACTACGTCCTCGGACTCGTCGGCATCGGCCCCATCGACTGGCAGACCGGCACCGTCGCCTCCCAGGTCGCCGTCTCCACGATCGTCATCTGGCGCTGGACCGGCTACAACGCGCTGATCTACCTGGCCGGCATGCAGTCCATCCCCGCCGAACTGTACGAGGCCGCCGAGATGGACGGGGCCTCCCGATGGCGGCAGTTCTTCCATGTCACCCTGCCCGGACTGCGGCCCACCATCGTCTTCACCGTCGTCGTCTCCACCATCGGCGCCACCCAGCTGTTCGGTGAACCGCTGCTGTTCGAGGGCTCGATCTCCGGGGGCATCTCGCACCAGTACCAGACGCTCGGCCTCTACATGTACGAACAGGGCTGGGGCTTCTTCCACCTCGGCCGTGCCGCCGCCGTGGCCTGGGTGATGTTCCTGCTCATCGTGGTGCTCGTCGGGCTCAACGCCCTGATCGCGCGCCGCCGCTCCCGCAAGGAGGCCGTCCGATGACCGCACTGGCCAGCCCGCCGGCCGCGCCCCCCGAGCACCCGCCCCTGGCTGAGCGTCCGCGCCGCCGCTCCCGCGCGGGCCGCACCATGCAGGGCGGAAAGCTCGCCTACGCCATCCTGATCGTCGCCGTGCTGATCTCCGCGTTCCCGTTCTACTGGACGATCGTGGCCGCCAGCCGCTCCAACGCCGACATGGCGCGGGTGCCGCCCTCGCTGCTGCCCGGCCCGAACCTGATGCACAACTTCGAGGCGGTGCTGGAAGAGGCCGACATCGGCAAGGCGCTGCTCAACTCCCTGATCGTCTCGGGCTCGATCACCCTGGGCACCGTGCTGTGCTGCACCCTCGCCGGATTCGCCTTCGCCAAGCTCCGGTTCCGGGGGCGGGGCGCCCTGCTGGCCGTCACTGTGGGCACCATGATGATCCCGCCGCAGCTGGGGGTGATCCCGCTGTTCATGCTGATCGCCGAGCTGCAGTGGGTCAATCAGCTCCAGGCGGTGATCCTGCCCGGTCTGGTCTCGGCCTTCGGTGTCTTCTTCATGCGCCAGTACCTGGTCCAGTCGCTCCCGGACGAACTGATCGAGGCGGCCCGCGTCGACGGCGCGTCCACCGCCCGGATCTTCTGGTCGATCGTCGTGCCTGTCGCCCGGCCCGGCATGGCCGTCCTCGGCCTGCTCACCTTCATGGCCGCCTGGAACGACTTCTTCTGGCCCATCGTCGCCCTGTCCTCCTCCGAACCGACCGTCCAGGTCGCCCTGCGCCAGCTCGGCGGCGGCTACGTCCACGACCAGTCCGTGATCATGGCCGGCACGCTGCTCGGCACGCTGCCGGTCCTTCTGGTCTTCGGCCTGCTGGGCCGGCAGATCGTCGGCGGCATCATGCAGGGCGCCGTCAAGGGCTGAGCCGAGCGGCAGTCGTTCCGGCCGGCGTCCGGCCGCCGGCTCGGCCGCCCGGCCCCCTGGCCCCATCACCTCCCAGACATCCCACCCCTCCTGGAGCCTCCTGCTCATGACCGCGCTCGACGCACGCCCCGACACCACCGCGATGCTCCGCTTCCCCAGCGACTTCCGCTGGGGCACCGCCACCGCGGCCTACCAGATCGAGGGTGCCGCCGCCGAGGACGGCCGCACCCCGTCGATCTGGGACACCTTCAGCCGCACACCCGGCAAGGTGCGCAACGGCGACACCGGCGACATCGCCGCCGACCACTACCACCGCCTCGGCGAGGACGTCGCCCTGCTGCGCCGCCTCGGCGTCACCGACTACCGCTTCTCCATCGCCTGGCCCCGCGTCCAGCCGACCGGCCGAGGACCCGTCGTCCAAAGGGGCCTGGACTTCTACCGGCGGCTCACCGACGAACTGCGCGAGGCCGGGATCCGCCCGGTGGCCACGCTCTACCACTGGGACCTGCCACAGGAACTGGAGGACGCGGGCGGCTGGCCGCACCGGGAGACGGCGTACCGCTTCGCCGACTACGCCGCCCTCATGGCCGAGGCGCTCGGCGACCGCGTCGCGACCTGGACGACCCTCAACGAACCCTGGTGCGCGGCCTTCCTCGGCTACGGCAACGGCGTCCACGCCCCCGGCCGCACCAGCGCGCTCGCCTCACTGCGCGCCGCCCACCACTTCAACCTCGCCCACGGACTCGCCACCCGAGCCCTGCGGGCCGCGCTCCCGGGCCCCGCGGAGGTGTCCCTGACGCTCAACCTCCACGCGCTGCGCCCCCACACCGACGCCCCCGAGGACGTGGACGCCGCCCGCCGGATCGACGCCGTCGGCAACCGGATCTTCCTCGACCCGGTCTTCCGCGGGCGCCTCCCCGAGGACCTGATCCAGGACACGGCCGCGATCACCGACTGGTCCTTCGTCGCCGACGGCGACCTGGAGACGGCCTCCGCCCCCATCGACTCCCTCGGCATCAACTACTACTCGCCCGCCATGGTCGCCGCCGGTACCTCCGAGTCGCCCTCGCCGTGGGCGGGCGCCGAACAGCATGTCCGCTTCGTGCCCGTACCCGGCCCGCGCACGGCCATGGACTGGCCGGTGGACCCCGACGGGCTGCACGAGTTGCTTCTGCGGCTGCGCGACGAGCTGCCGGGCACCCCGCTGCTCGTCACCGAGAACGGCGCCGCCTACGACGACTACGCCGACCCCTCCGGCGAGGTCAAGGACCCCGAACGGGTGGACTATCTGCAGGCCCATCTGGCGGCCGTGCACCGCGCCATCGAGGACGGCGCCGACGTACGGGGCTACTTCCTGTGGTCCCTGCTGGACAACTTCGAGTGGGCCTACGGCTACAGCAAGCGCTTCGGCATCGTCCACGTCGACTTCGCCTCCCAGCGCCGCACCCTGAAGTCCAGCGCCCGCTGGTACGCCGACGCCATCGCGCACAACGCCGTCCCCGCCCGGTGACGTCGGACGGAGGGCGGCAGGCGGACCGGTGACCGCCCTCTCACGGCGGGTGTGAGCCGGCCTCGCCACCCCGGGGGGAGGGGGTGGCGAGGCCGTGGGCTGCCCGGGCGCCGGGGGGGAGGGCTGCCCGGGCATTCTGGCGTTCTGGTGCCCCGGATCGCCGCATGTATGCACGCTCCGGTTCCTTTGCGGCGACACCAGGGCATGAGGGGCCGTCACTCCGACGTCCGGGGTGCGCACCGGTTTCACAACGTGACGGATGTCATACAGGAACTTCACGGGTTGAGCGCGGACTTGGCCAAGTAGCGCCCGTTAAGGATCTTTTGACGCCCGATAAGTTGCGCCTGAGCCGCAGAGTTGATCATGCGGCGTGTTGATTCACGTCACAGAATCGGAAACTTCATGAGAAACCACGCGTTCGCGCCGAGATGGCGCGAACAGGCATGGTTCGGAGGGCCCAGCCGGTACGTCGCCGGATGCATAGCCCTCACCATGGCCATCACGCTCCTGGACGGCGCCGGCGCCGCGCTGGCAGCCGAGAACCAGGGGCAGTCCGCCCCCCGCCGGCACGCGACGCAGGCGGCGGACATCCCGTCGGCCCGGATCGCCGCACGGCTCTCGGGCAAGCGGGTCGAGGCGCTGTCCGAGCGCACCGAGACCTCCACCACCTGGGTCAACGCGAACGGTTCGCTGACCACCGAGATCACCGCGGGCCCGATCCGCTTCAAGGACCAGGACAGCGGCGACTGGCGACCCGTCGACCTGAACCTGGTCGCCGACGGCTCGGGCGCGGTCGAACCCATGGCCCACCCCCGCGGACTGCGGCTCTCCGGCAAGTCCGGCACCCGCGCCCGCTCACTGGCGGCGGCGCAGGGCGCCAAGGCCGTCGACCTGGTCACCCTCGGCGACGGCGACACCGGCATCACCCTCCAGTGGAAGGGCGGTCTGCCCCAGCCCAAGCTGGACGGAACCCGCGCCGAGTACACCGACGCCGTGCCCGGCGCCGATGTGATCGTCGAGGCGACGCGTACCGGCTTCGAGCAGTACGTGGAGCTCAAGAAGAAGCCGGCCGAGGGCGGCTTCTCCTACACCCTCCCGCTGAAGGCCAAGGGCCTTACGGCGAAGGAGCAGGCCGACGGCAGCGTGCTGTTCACCGGCCGGAACAACAAGAAGACCGCGGTGATGCCCGCACCCGTGATGTGGGACTCCACCGTCGATCCCGTCTCCGGCGAACACACCCGCCGGGTCCGGGTCGACATGAAGGTGGTCCGCAAGGGCGGCACGATCGACCTGGTCATCACCCCGGACGCCGAGTTCCTCGCCGACCCGAAGACCAAGTACCCGGTGACGGTCGACCCTTCGACGTCCGCGCTGTCCAACGTGTTCGACACGTACGTGCAGCAGGGCGAGACGGTCGACTGGTCCGCCGACACCGAGCTGGACCTCGGCAACCCCGGAACCAAGAACGCCGACGGCACCTTCCGCACCGCGCGTTCGTTCATCTCGTGGAACACCGCGCCGATCGCCGACGCGCTGGTGACGGACGCGAAGCTGTCGCTGTGGAACTTCCACTCCGGCAACTACACCGGCACGTCGTGTCCGAACCAGCCGTGGGAGGTGTGGTCCACCGGGGCCGCCTCGACCTCCTCGCGGTGGACGGCCCAGCCGACCTGGATCGCGGAGAAGGCCACCTCCTCGGAGACCCGGGGCAACGCCTCCTGCTCCACCCAGCCGGACGGCTGGATCAACGCCAACGTCACCACCCTGGTGCAGGAGTGGGCGTCGGCGAAGGCATCGCGGTCGCACATGGGCCTGCGCGCCTCCGACGAGGCCGTCACCGGGCAGTGGAAGCGCGTCAACTCCGGCAACGCCGCGGCCAACCCGCCGAAGCTGGTCGTGAACTACAACTACCGGCCCCGCACCGGCACCGACCAGCAGGCCGGCCCGCCGTTCTTCAAGGACGCCGGCGGCACGTGGTTCGTCAACACCACGACGCCGACCCTCCAGGACACCTTCGTCGACCCCAACAACGACAAGGTCAACGGCACCTTCCAGATCTTCGACAACGCCACCGGCACGCAGGTCGGCAACGTCCTGGTCTCGCCGTACGTGGCCTCCGGGCAGCCGGCCGCGGTGAAGGTGCCCGCCGGACTGCTGGCCAACGGCAAGACGTACAAGTTCCGTACGTCGCCGTACGACGGCCTGCACTACAACACCGGCTGGTCCGCCTACGCGTACTTCACCGTGGACACCAGCGCCCCCTCCGCGCCCACCGCGGTGACCTCCACCGACTACCCGAGCGGCTCCTGGGTCAAGGGCGTCGGCCAGAGCGGCGACTTCACCGTCACCCCGCCCTCCGGTGACCACAACGGCATCGAGTGGTCGCTGGACGGCGCGGTCTGGGAGAAGGTCCCGGCCAGCGGCACCACCCCGGTGAAGATCACCCTGGCGCCCGAGAAGGCCGGCACCAACGTCCTCCAGGTCCGTGCCACGGACAAGGCGGAGAACAAGTCCGACCCGATCTCGTACACCTTCCACGTCGGCCCCGGCGGTGTCACGCTGCCCGACGACGGAACCCGCACCGCGGCCCGCGTGCCGCTGGCCGCGGAGGCCGAGTCGCCGAAGTTCGACGCCGTGACCTTCCAGTGGCGGCGCGGTGACGCCGACGCCTGGGTCGACATCCCGACCGGTGACGTGACCTCCGGCGGCAGCCCGGTGGCCTCCTGGCCGCTCGCGCTCTCCGCCGGCAAGACCCCGCAGCTCACCTGGAACGCCACCTCGACCGTCGATCCCGACGGTGTCGTGCAGCTCCGCGCGCAGTTCACCGGCCCCGCCGGCGCGACGGGCGTCTCCGACCCGGTCGGCGTCGTGGTGGACCGGGGCGCCGACGGCGCGGCCGGCGAGAGCGTCGGCCCCGGCTCGGTGAACCTGCTGACCGGTGACTACACCCTCCCCGGCGGCGACGCCTCGTTCTTCGGCATGAGCATCACCCGCAGCGCCTCGTCCCGTTCCCCGCAGGCCGGAGCCGCCAACGAGCAGGCCCCGATCTTCGGCAAGGAATGGCTGTACAGCGCGGCGGCCGACCAGATCACCACGCCGTTCTCGTATCTGCGCAAGACGTCGGCGACCTCGCTGAGCATCGGCCTCGCCGGCGACGACAGCCAGATCCACTTCACCGCCAACGCGGCGGGCACCGGCTGGATCGCGGAGCCTGGCTCCGAGGACTACACCCTCACCGGCGGCTTCGGCGGCAACTTCGTCCTGAAGAGCACCGAGGGCGGCACCACCACCTTCGTCCCCGTCGAGGCGGGCGGTACCACCTGGCGCGCCAGCACGACCTGGATCGAGGGCGTCGACAACTCCACGACCACCACGGTCTCGGAGACGGTCACGCTCGGCGAGACCAACCTCGCCCGGCCCAAGAAGATCGTCGCCGGCAACTCGGCGGTGTCCAACTCCACCTGCGCCGCCGACTCCTCCGTCAAGGGCTGCCGCGTCCTGGAGTTCGTCTACGCGACCTCCACCACCGCCACGTCCACGGTGTTCGGCGATGTGAAGGACCAGGTGTCCTCGATCAGGCTGTGGGCGACCGCCCCCGGCGGCACGGCGTCCACCGCGACCACGGTCGCGCGCTACGCCTACGACGCCGACGGCCGGCTCCGCGAGACCTGGGACCCGCGGATCTCCCCGGCGCTGAAGACGGCCTACGGCTACGACGCGGCCGGCCGGGTCACCTCGCTCAAGCCTCCGGGCCAGCTGCCCTGGTCGTTCACCTACGGCCAGGCGGGCTCCAGCCCCGCGTCCGGCCCCGGCATGCTGCTCAAGGTCTCCCGCGCGACGCTCACCCCGGGCAGCGCCGACCAGACCAACGGCACCGCGGTCACCAACATCGTCTACGGAGTGCCGCTGACCGGCTCCGCGGCGCCCGAGAACCTGAGCGCCGCGGCCACGGCCTCGTGGGGTCAGTCGGACACGCCGACCGACGCCACGGCCATCTTCCCGCCCGACCAGGTACCCGCCTCCAACGACGGTGCCTCGCTCACCGCGGGCGACTACGGCCGGGCCGGCATCCACTACCTGGACGCCAGCGGCCGCGCCGTGAACAAGGCCGAACCGGGCCACCGCCTGTCGGTGACCGAGTACGACCGCTTCGGCAACGTGGTCCGCACCCTGTCGGCGGCCAACCGCGAGCTCGCCCTCGGTGCCACGGAGGCGCACAAGGAGAGCCTGACGGACCTGGGCATCGGCTCCCTGGCCTCCGCCGAGCGCGCCCAGCTGCTGTCGACCGTGTCGGTGTTCGACGCGAACGGCGAGCGGGAGACCGACACCTACGGGCCGCTGCACCGCGTCACCCTGGCGGCGAACCTGACCAGCGGCACCACCACGCTGGCCACCGCGGGCACCCAGCTGATGGCACGCCGGCACACGGCACGGGAGTTCGACACGGGACGTCCCACCGACGGCACCGCCGTCGTCCGTGACCAGGTCACCAAGGTCACCGTGGGCGCACAGCCCCGCTCCTGGCCCACCCTGACGGCGGACCCGCGGGTCACCACGACCACCTACGACTGGGCCAAGGGCCAGCCGACCAGCTCCACCGTCGACCCGGGCGGCCTGGCGATCACCACGACCACGGGCTACGACGCCCAGGGCCGGGTGAACCGCGAGTCGCAGCCCGCGTCCACCGGCTCGGACGCCGGCACCACCCTGATCACGTACTACACCGCGGACGGCACCGGCACCTGCGGCGGCAGGCCGGAGTGGGCCGACCAGATCTGCCGTCTCGCCCCGGCCGCCGACATCAGCGGCGGCGGCACCAACCCCGCCCAACTGCCGACCAAGGTCCTGGAGTACGGCCAGTTCGGCCAGGCCACCAAGATCATCGAGACGGCCAACGGGGTCACCCGTACCACCACGACGGGCCACGACGCGGCGGGCCGGGTCACCACCCTGACCATCTCGGGCGGAGTCGGCACCGCCGTCCCCGCGAGCACCACGACCTTCGACGAGGCCACCGGCCTGCCGATCAGCACCACCTCGGCGACCGGCGGCACCATCAGCCGGACCTACGACCAGCTCGGCCGTCAGCTGACGTACACCGACGCGGACGGGGGCACGACCACCACCAAGTACGACGCGCTCGACCGGCCGACCACCGTCACCGACACCGTGCCGTCGACCACCACCTACACCTACGACACCGCCGTCGACCCGCGCGGTCTGCTCACGTCGATGACGGACTCCGTGGCCGGCACGTTCACCGCCCGCTACGACGCGGACGGCGAACTGGTCACCCAGGGCCTGCCCGGCGGCTACACCACGAAGGACGTCATCGACCCCGCGGGCACCACCACCGCCCGCACGGTCACCCGCAACAGTGACAACTCCGTGGTGATCGCCGACAGCGTCACCGAGACGGTGCACGGCCAGACGGCCACCCACGCCGGAACCCCGGGCGTCACCGCCTCCCAGGCGTACACCTACGACAAGGCCGGCCGGCTGGCCCGGGCGCAGGACACCGCCACCGACGCGGTCTGCACCACCCGCGCCTACACCTTCGACAAGAACTCCAACCGCAAGACGCTGGCCACGGCCACCGCCGCGGTGAACGCCGACTGCACCACGACCGGCGCCACCACCACGTCGTACACGTACGACACCGGCGACCGGCTGATCGCCACCGGATACGTCTACGACGCGTTCGGCCGCACCACCGCCAGGCCGGGCACCACCCTGGCGTACCACGTCAACGACATGGTGCAGCGGCAGACGGCGGGCACCGAGCGGCAGACCTGGACGCTGGACTCCGCCCTGCGGCACCGCTCCTGGACCACGGAGTCCAGCAGCTCCGGCACCTGGACCCAGACCGCCTCCCGCCTGAACCACTACGACGGCGACGGGGACAGCCCCCGCTGGATCGTGG
Source organism: Streptomyces sp. enrichment culture (assembly GCF_964272895.1). Lineage (GTDB taxonomy): Bacteria > Actinomycetota > Actinomycetes > Streptomycetales > Streptomycetaceae > Streptomyces. The sequence continues at coordinate 144,539 of NZ_OZ186832.1, read as the reverse complement.
AGAACACGAGCAGCGGCGCGGTCACCCGCAACGTCGTCGGCCCGGACGGCAACCTGGCGGCGACCACCGCCAAGACGGGCGGTACGGTCCTGCAACTGGCCAACCTGCACGGTGACATCACCCTGCAGCTGCCGGCCGACACCACCGTCGCCCCAGTGGTCCTGGACGCCGACGAGTTCGGCAACCCCCGGGCGGGGCAGGCGGAGACCCGCTACAGCTGGCTCGGCGCGCAGCGGCGCTCCTCGGAGACCGTCACCGGCCTCAAGCTCATGGGTGCCCGTCTGTACGACCCGGCCGTCGGACGCTTCCTGTCCCTCGACCCGGTCCGGGGCGGCAGCGCCAACGCGTACGACTACGCCAACGCCGACCCGGTCAACCAGTTCGACCTGGACGGCCGCGCCTCGTCCTGGCGCAAGAAGTACGAGGAGGCCAAGGCATGCAAGAGCCTCGGGGCCGGCGGCTGCGCCTTCGCGATGACGCTGTCGGGGATCCTGCTGTGGAAGCTGCCCGGCAGCAAGTCCCGCAACAACGCCCTGCGGCACTTCATCTGGCAGGCCGCGCTGACGTACTTCTTCGGCTGGCGTGCGGCCAAGAGGCTCGGCGACGCCCACGAGTACGGGCAGACGAGCCGCGACTCCCGGAAGGACCAGTACAACAACCGGGTGGCGCGCACCTTCGCCTCCAGCAGCTACAACCGGTCCTGGATGCGCTACTACGCCAACCGCGGCTATCTCTTCCAGTACCTGTACCACGCCGGCAGCTGGCTCTACAGCCACGGATACCTGGCCAGGTGATCCCGGGCCTGCCGTGGGACGCTTCCGTCCCCTGACAGGCCGTGTCGGCAACAGGTGCCGGGACCGGTCCCCTCGTGGGGCCGGTCCCGGCACCGCCCGTACGCTCTCTCCTCACCCAGGTTCGCCGTTCCCCACCGGACTTCCGAACCTCCACCCCCCGACCCTCGGGAGCCCCCCATGCCGCCCCGGACGCACCCCACCCGGCCGCTCGCCCTGCCCGGCGCCCTCCTGCTGACCACCGCCCTGCTCGCCGCCGGCCTGACCGGCTGCTCCACGCTCTCCCCGTTCAACTCCTGCGACGACACGGCGACCCGCGTCGAGGAACTGCGCTCCCAGCCGATCCTCCGTACCGCCCCGGACGGCGCCACCGTCCCCAAGGACCTGGCCTCGGTCGACGCCGGCTGCATCGACGACAGCGGCGACGCCTGGCTGTACGCCGAACGCATCTACGCCTTCCCCGGCCCCCGGCAGAAGGTCGTGGACTTCTACCGCACCACCGCCAAGGCCCACGGCTGGCACCTGCAGACCGCTCCCGAGGACCAGTCCGCCCCCGAGACCACGGCAGGACTCTGCTTCACCCGAGGCGACGACGGCGACGCCCTCCTGCTGACCGTGCAGTTCACCACCCCCCGCCAGCTGAAGATCGAGCACGACTACGCCGCCGGCCCGGAGTTCGCCTCGGGCTCCGGCTTCGAGCTGGAGGTCGGCTCCGAGACGGACGGCTCGAAGACCGGCTGCTTCGACTGACGCCCCGGGGGCCACCCCGCGTCCGAGAGGTCCCCGACCTGACGGGCCAGGGGTGACGTGCGGCGGGGTGGAGCGGGGGAGAATGGGTGCCGTGACCAACGGTCGACGACCTTCACGGAGGAGCGAGGACATGCAGGAAGCGCGAGCTGGGCAGGTCGCCGGGCCCGGAGATCTCGTCGATGTGGCCCGCCTCGTCACGGCGTACTACGCACTGCACCCGGACCCGGCGGAGCCGGGCCAGCGGGTGGCGTTCGGCACGTCCGGGCACCGGGGCTCGTCCCTGGTGGCCGCCTTCAACGAGGATCACATCGCCGCCACCAGCCAGGCCATCTGCGAGTACCGGGCCGCCCAGGGCACCGACGGCCCGCTCTTCCTCGGCGCCGACACCCACGCCCTGTCCGAGCCCGCGCGGATCACGGCGCTGGAGGTCTTCGCCGCCAACGACGTGACCGTGCTGATCGACCAGGGCGACGGATACACGCCCACCCCGGCCGTGTCGCACGCCATCCTCACCTACAACCGCGGCCGCACGTCCGGCCTCGCCGACGGCGTCGTGGTCACCCCCTCGCACAACCCGCCCACCGACGGCGGCTTCAAGTACAACCCGCCCCACGGCGGTCCCGCCGGCTCCGCGGCGACCTCATGGATCCAGGACCGCGCCAACGCCATCATCACCGGCGGCCTGAAGGACGTACGGCGCGTCCCCTACAGCCGCGCCCTGGCCGCCCCCGGCACCGGCCGCCACGACTACCTGGGCGCCTATGTGGCCGATCTGCCGAACGTGGTGGACCTGGACGCGATCCGGTCCGCCGGCGTACGCATCGGCGCCGACCCGCTCGGCGGCGCCTCGGTCGCCTACTGGGGCCGTATCGCCGAAGAGCACCGGCTCGACCTGACGGTCGTCAACCCGCTGACCGATCCGACCTGGCGGTTCATGACGCTGGACTGGGACGGCAAGATCCGCATGGACTGCTCCTCGCCGTACGCCATGGCCTCCCTCATCGAGCAGCGCGACCGGTTCGACATCGCCACCGGCAACGACGCCGACGCCGACCGGCACGGCATCGTCACCCCGGACGCCGGCCTGATGAACCCCAACCACTATCTGGCGGTGGCGATCTCCTACCTGTTCGCGCACCGGGAGCGGTGGCCCGGCAGCGCCGGGATCGGCAAGACCCTGGTGTCGTCCAGCATGATCGACCGGGTGGCGGCGGACGTCGGCCGCCGGCTGGTCGAGGTTCCGGTCGGATTCAAGTGGTTCGTGGACGGCCTGTCCGACGCGACGCTCGGCTTCGGCGGCGAGGAGTCGGCGGGCGCCTCCTTCCTGCGCCGCGACGGGTCGGTGTGGACCACCGACAAGGACGGCATCACGCTCGCCCTGCTCGCCTCCGAGATCGCCGCCGTCACCGGAAAGACGCCCTCCGAGCACTACGCCCGGCTGACCGAGCGTTTCGGCGCCCCCGCCTACGCACGCGTCGACGCCCCCGCCTCCCGAGAGGAGAAGGCGCTGCTCGCCAAGCTCTCCCCGAGCCAGGTCACCGCCGACACCCTCGCCGGTGAACCGGTGACCGCGGTGCTCACGGAGGCCCCCGGCAACGGCGCGTCCCTCGGCGGCATCAAGGTCGCCACCGCCAACGCCTGGTTCGCGGCCCGCCCTTCGGGCACCGAGGACGTCTACAAGATCTACGCGGAGTCCTTCCAGGGCGAGGACCACCTGCGCCGGGTGCAGGAGGAGGCCAAGTCCGTCGTCCTCGCGGCGCTGGGAGCCTGACCCGGACCAAGCGCACCCGCTCGCGCGGTACGGGAGCCGCCGTACCGCGCGAACGGGCGTGAGGCGACGAGCCGCCGCTGCCCGCGTCCTGGCCGAGTCGCTGAACGCGCGGCCCAGGCGCACCCAGGCTGCGCACGACCACACCCCCCTGTCGGGCCCCTCCCGTATCGACCGCACCGCTTTCCTCCGAGGTCCCGCGGATCCTCGTGGGCGTCGCACCGGGCCCGCACGCGCTCGTCGGACGCCACTCGACTTTGTCCTAGTCATAGAAAAAGTCGAGAGATCAAGCGCGAAAGGGGTTACGCGCCGGAAAGAAGGCCGCTAACTTCCTTCGATTGAACCGGTCATGTACATGAGGTCCGGTTCGACGGCGCGACGGCGCGCGCCGGTGCTCCCCTCCACAGGACTGATCGAGCCCTGCGGTCACCCCCACTCCACGGGAGACGTCTGTGCTGACACGATTCATCAGATCCAGACCCGTCCGTTGGTCCGTGCCGGCCCTCATGCTCGCCGCCGGCTGTCTGATGCCGACCACCGCGACCGCCGCTCCGCCCCCTCGGACCGGCGGCGCCGAGCCGGCGGCGGTCGCCGACTTCCAGCAGGTCACGCTCGCCAAGGGCGTGGCCGAGACGGGCGAGCCGATGACGCTCGCCGTGCTGCCGGACCGTTCGGTGCTGCACACCTCGCGCGACGGCACGGTCCGGCTCACGGACGCGGCCGGAACCACGAAGGTGGCGGGCAAGCTCGACGTGTACAGCCACGACGAGGAAGGGCTGCAAGGCGTCGCCGCGGACCCGCAGTTCGCGTCCAACCGGTTCGTGTACCTGTACTACGCGCCCCGGTTGAGCACCCCGAGCGGCGACGCCCCCTCCGACGGATCGGCCTCCGACTTCGCGCCGTTCGACGGCGTCAACCGGCTCTCGAGGTTCGTCCTCAGGACCGACGGCACCTTGGACCTGACCAGCGAGAAGAAGATCCTCGACGTTCCGGCCTCGCGCGGCATCTGCTGCCACGTCGGCGGCGACATCGACTTCGACGCGGCGGGCAACCTCTACCTGTCGACCGGCGACGACACCAACCCGTTCGCCTCGGACGGCTTCACCCCGATCGACGAGCGTGCCTCCCGCAACCCCGCCTACGACGCCCAGCGTTCCGCGGCCAACACCAACGACCTGCGCGGCAAGGTCCTGAGGATCAAGGTCAACGCCGACGGGTCGTACTCGATCCCCAGCGGCAATCTCTTCCCGCCCGGAACCGCCAGGACCCGGCCCGAGATCTACGCGATGGGGTTCCGCAACCCCTTCCGGATGAGCGTCGACAAGGCCACGGGCATCGTCTACCTCGGCGACTACGGCCCCGACTCGGGAGTCGCCAACCCGGCCCGAGGCCCGGAGGGACAGGTCGAGTTCAACCGGATCACCAAGGCGGGCAACTACGGCTGGCCGTACTGCACCGGGAACAACGACGCCTACACCGACTACGACTTCGCCACCGGCGCATCCGGCGCCAAGTTCACCTGCGCCGTCCCGAGGAACACATCACCGCGCAACACCGGCCTGACCGATCTGCCCCCCGCGCAACCGGCCTGGATTCCCTACAACGGCGGCTCCGTACCGGAGTTCGGCAACGGCTCCGAGTCCCCGATGGGCGGCCCCGTCTACCGCTACGACGCCGGCTCCGCCTCCGAGGTCAAGTTCCCCCAGGAGTACGACGGCGACTACTTCGCCGGCGAGTTCGGCCGCCGTTGGATCAAGCGCGTCGAGGCCGCAGGCGACGGCACCGTGCAGTCCATCAACGCCTTCCCCTGGAGCGGCACCCAGGTGATGGACATGGCGTTCGGCCCGGACGGCGCCCTGTACGTCCTGGACTACGGCACCGGCTACTTCAGCGGCGACGAGAACTCCGCCCTGTACCGCATCGAACACGTCACCGGCGGCCTCGCCCCGATCGCGCAGGCCAAGGCGAACGTCACCTCGGGCAGGGCGCCCCTGGCCGTCTCCTTCTCCTCCGCCGGCAGCACCGACCCGGACGGCACCTCCCTCGCCTACGCCTGGACGTTCGGTGACGGAGCGACCTCCACGGCCGCCAACCCCTCCCACACGTACACGGCCGACGGCCAGTACACCGCCACGCTCAAGGTCACGGACTCCACCGGCAAGTCCGCGACGGCATCCGTGCAGATCACCGTCGGCAACACGGCCCCCACCGTGAACATCGACCTCCCCCTGGACGGACGCGTCTACGACTTCGGCGCCGCGATCCCGTTCAAGGTCACGGTGACCGACCCGGAGGACGGCACCATCGACTGCTCCAAGGTGAAGGTCTCGTTCATCGTCGGGCACGACAGCCACGGCCACCCGCAGACCTCGGCCACCGGCTGCACCGGCACCCTCCAGACCCTCGCCGACGGCGAGCACGACCCCAACGCCAACATCTTCGGCGTCGTCGACGCGGAGTACACCGACAAGGGGGCGAACGGCCAGCCCGCCCTGACCACCCACGACCAGCACATCACCCAGCCCACCCACCGGCAGGCCGAACACCACGGCGACTCCTTCGGCGTCCAGGTCGTCACCCACGCCCCCGCCCACGGCGGCCGGACCGTCGGCCACATCGACAACGGCGACTGGATCGCCTTCACCCCGTACGCCCTCGACAACGTCACCCGGTTCACCGCCCGCGTCTCCTCCGCGGGCGCCGGCGGCACCATCGAGGTGCGCGCCGGGTCCCCGGCCGGCACCCTGCTCGGCACGGCGTCCGTGCCCGTGACCGGCGGCTGGGAGACCTTCCAGGACGTCACCGCGCCGCTGACCAACCGCCCCGCCGGTTCCACGACGCTGTACCTCGTCTTCAAGGGCGGCACCGGCGCGCTGTTCGACGTCGACGAGTTCTCCTTCACCACCTCCGGCGGCGGCCCCCGTACGGGTGAGGTGAAGGGGGTGAACGGCAAGTGCCTGGACGTGTCCGGCGGGAGTACCGCGGACGGTACGAGGATCCAGTTGTGGACGTGCAACGGTACGGCCGCGCAGCGGTGGACGGTGGCGGCCGACGGCTCTTTCCAGGCGTTGGGCAAGTGTCTGGACGTCGCCGGTGGGGGCACGGCCGACGGTACGCGGGTGCAGTTGTGGACGTGCAACGGCTCGGGTGCGCAGAAGTGGGCCGCGCAGGCGGACGGCACCGTCCGCAATCCCCAGTCCGGCAAGTGCCTCGACGCGTCCGGTGGCACGTGGAACGACGGCACCGCCGTCCATCTGTGGACCTGCCACACCGGACCCAACCAGAAATGGACCCTTCCGTAGAAAGGAGGCGACCCTCATGCGCACCCGACTCAAGGCGACGCTCGGCCTGTTCGCCGGCCTCGCGCTCTGTCTGACATCGCAGGCCGTGGCCGTCCCCGGCCCGGCGGCGGACCGACCGGCCGCCCCGGCCCGGCAGTCCGCGGCGACCGGCCCGACCGCGGCCGCGCCGGCGGCCGACCCGGCGTACCGGATTCTCGTCTTCTCCCGGACCGCCGGCTTCCGGCACTCGTCGATCGACGACGGCATAGCGGCCCTGCGGTCCCTCGGCACCGCCCACAACTTCACCGTGGACGCCTCGGAGGATCCGCAGGTCTTCACCACCGGCAATCTCGCCCAGTACAAGGCGGTCGTCTTCCTCTCCACGACCGGCGACGTGCTCGGCAGCGCCCAGCAGAGCGCCTTCGAGCAGTACATCAAGGGCGGTGGCGGCTACGTCGGCATCCACGCGGCGGCCGACACGGAGTACGACTGGCCCTTCTACGAAGGGCTGGCCGGCGCCCTGTTCCACTCGCACCCGGCCATCCAGCCGGCCACCGTCGAGGTCGAGGACCGGGCACACGACGCCACCGCCCATCTGGGCTCCGCCTGGCAGCGCACCGACGAGTGGTACAACTACCGCACCAACCCGCGCACCACGGCCCATGTGCTGGCCTCCCTGGACGAGTCCAGCTACGCGGGCGGGAACATGTCCGGCGACCACCCGATCGCCTGGTGCAAGGACTACCAGGGCGGCCGCGCCTTCTACACGGGCGGCGGCCACACCGACGAGTCCTACAGCGAACCCGCCTTCCGCCGCCACCTCCTCGGGGGCATCCGCTGGGCCGCCGGCATGACGGAGGCGGACTGCCGGCCCGAGACCGGCTACACCTCCCTGTTCGACGGCTCGTCCACCACCGGCTGGAAGCAGGCCGGCCCCGGCGGATTCACCCTGGCCGACGGCACCCTCACCTCGTACGGCGGGCTCGGCATGCTCTGGTACTCCGCCCGGGAGTTCACCGGCGACTACTCGCTCAAGCTCGACTGGAGGGCCGCCGGTGACGACAACTCGGGCGTCTTCATCGGCTTCCCCTCCTCCGACGACCCCTGGTCGGCGGTGAACAACGGCTACGAGATCCAGATCGACGCCACCGACGCGGCCGAGCGCACCACGGGGGCCGTCTACGGGTTCAAGTCCGCCGACATCGCGGCACGCGATGCCGCGCTGAACCCGCCCGGCGAGTGGAACACCTACGAGCTGCGCGTCACCGGCGAACGGCTGGAGATCTTCCTCAACGGCCGCAAGATCAACGACTTCACCAACACCGACCCGGCACGCAGCCTCCGACAGGGCCACATCGGCCTGCAGAACCACGGTGACGGCGACGACGTCGCCTTCCGCAACGTCCGCATCAAGACCGCCGCAGACCCGCAGCCGGGCCCCCGTACCGGTGAGGTGAAGGGGGTCAACGGCAAGTGCCTGGACGTGTCCGGCGCGAGCACCGCGGACGGTACGAGGATCCAGTTGTGGACGTGCAACGGTACGGCCGCGCAGCGGTGGACGGTGGCGGCCGACGGTACGTTCCAGGCGTTGGGCAAGTGTCTGGACGTCGCCGGTGGGGGCACGGCCGACGGTACGCGGGTGCAGTTGTGGACGTGCAACGGCTCGGGTGCGCAGAAGTGGGCCGCGCAGGCGGACGGCACCGTCCGCAATCCCCAGTCCGGCAAGTGTCTCGACGCGTCCGGTGGCACGTGGAACGACGGCACCGCCGTCCATCTGTGGACCTGCCACACCGGACCCAACCAGAAATGGACCCTGCCCTGACGGCCTGACCACCCCGCCACCTGCGGGGCGGCACGATGAAGGTGCGGGCCGGGCCCAGTCCCGGCCCGCACCTGCGGCGCGGAGCTGGTCAGCAACAGGGTCAGCCGGCCCACCCGGTTCGGGTGCCGGCTCAGGTGCCGAGGCTCTGGAGGGTCTCGGCCACCAGACGGTTGCCCTGGGGCGCGTACCACGAGGTGTACGACGACAGCTTGGCCACCGCCGCACCCAACCACTCGGGGTCACCGAGCCGGTCCAGCGCCTTGGCCTCGGTGAGCTGGTCGAACAGGGCCTTCAGCACGATGACGTGCCCGCCCGTGTAAGCGCGCTCGTGCCGCGTGTACCGTACCGACCACAGCTCGTAGGGATCGCGCACGATGCCGCGTAGGGAGCAGCCGTCGCGGCCCATGTCGGCACCGGGCGCGAAACCCCCCACGAAGCCTCCGAACCGCGTGACATGCCACCTCCGGTAGGCGGCTCGCACCTTCAGCTCCAGAAACCGGGACCACTCCGTCGCGGCAAGAGGTTCCGCCTGTCCGCGCCGGTGGTGCTCCAGGCCCTCGGGCGTGAGCACGATGGACAGGCCGTCCTCCCGCGCCGGGTCCCCGATCACCCACCGGTCCCCGATCAGCTCCAACGGCCCCAGGTACTGCGCCATGCCCTCTCCCTCGTCCTGCCTCTGTCCGACGGGGAACATATCCGATGCCCGAGGACCGCACTCCGGGGGTGCGTCCGGCTCTGCCCGCAGTTCCCTCCGCCCTGTTCAGAAGGGCCGGTAGATCCCCTCGGGGTCATCGTGAGCCCATGCGGCGTACTCCTCGAAGCCGAGGTTGCCGATGCTCAGGTTGGCGTGGACGTCGTGGACGCCTGCGGGGACGGTGCGGAACTCACGGCCGAACTCGGTCAGCCGCTCGTAGTCCTCGTCGTCCGCGCACTCCTCCCGCGTCAGCGTGGTGACCGCAAGCAGCGCATGGCTTTCGGCCTGCATCGTCGTCCGGTCGGCGAGGAAGACGACGGCCAGTTCGTCGTCGGCGCGGACCGCGTGCAGCACCTCCTCGACGCTCGCTCCCGCCCAGGCCGGGTCGTCGACGAAGTGGAGGTGTGCCTCGTACCGACCGTCGCCCCAGGGCTGCGTCAGCGCCGCCGTCACGTCCTGCCACGCCCGGTCGTCGTGGTAGTCGGTCCTGACGACCAGGACGTCGAACTCGCCACGGCCGGTGACGGTGGGCAGCGCCGGCATGGGTCCTTCTCCTCGGTGACGATCGGTGAGCCGTGTCCGACTGTCTCACGGGCCGCCGCCTCGGCTGCAATCGACATCCGCACTCACCTCGCACGACGACGTCGGCCTTCAGAACCACCACCGGGTCCTGAAGGCCGACGTCGCGACGGAGCAGCCCCGAATCGACCTACAGCGTCCAGTGATCCTGTCGGAGGCACGGGCGCCGAGGGATGCGGGACAGGGGTGCCGATCAGGGGTGCGGATCAGGACGGGTTCAGCTTGATGGCGAATCCGTTGAAGATGGACCAGACGTCCACCCAGCCCAGCCCGGTGCTGCACACCTTGTTGGCGTCGCAGCCCCAGCCCGCGCTGACGATGCCGTTGAGCTGCCGGGAGTTCGGGTCGTTGATGTAGATCACCGGGCCGCCGCTGTCGCCGCCCCGGCCCACCACACCGCCGTAGTGCGGGACGCCGTAGCTGCCCCAGACGGTCGTGCCGCTGATGTTCCAGCTGGCGTTGCCCGCGTACACCGTCCGGATGTTGCAGACGACCTTGGAGTTGTACCCGAGCTGGCAGGTGAAGTCACCGACCGCGACATTGCGGACGCCGTTGAGGTAGCGGGTGTAGCCGGTCGCGTCGGTGCCGTCCCAGGTGTAGCGGTAGGTGGGTGCCTCGATGAACGAGGCGTCGAGCTCTGGCCTGCGGAACTCGACGCGGCCGATGTAGTTGCCGCCGGCGGTGTACACGTTGGTGCCGACTCCGTAGCAGTGGCCGGCCGTGACCAGCCACTGGCGGCCGTCCCAGGTGCTGACGGCCGGGATGCCGCTGGTGCAGTACGACTGCCCGCCCGAAGCCGGTCCGAGCGCGGCCCCCGCGTAGAACGGCGAGCTGTCGTTCCAGCGGCTCAGCGGTGTCGCCGCGGGCGCCTGCCGCACCTTCACGGGGGTGGCCCCGGCGGCGGCACGCCGGCTCGCGACAGCCGGTGAGCCGAAGTAGGCCCGCGCGGCACCGGGGTCGTCCACGGCGAGCTCGATGGTGCCGCCGTCCACCGAGGTTCCGGCGAGGGTGACGGTGAAGGGCAGGTCGGAGCGGTTCGTCAGCTCGTCGATCTCCTTCCTGAGCTGCTGCCGGGACTTCTTGCCCTGCACGATGTCGATCAGCCGGGTATCGGCCTTGGGGTTGGTCCGGCGTACCGCGGACAGGAACTCCCCGCCCCGGCGGACATCGGTCAGATACACATTGACCTTGCGGTAGTCGGCGGCCATCTCGACCTGTGTGTAGATGTCCGCCCGCTCACCCTGACCCACCTGGGCCGCGGCATCGGCGGCGACCCGCAGCGGTTCCAGGACCTCGGCCTGCCGCTCCGGGGTCATCGCGGCCACCATCTCCGCGGACAGCGGGCCCGGAGTCTCCGCCGCGGCGGAGACCGACATCAGCGGAAGCAGCACGAGGGCTCCCGCGAGGGCGATCGAACGTCTCAGGGCGTTCTTCATCTGTCCCCCCTCACCGGTCCCGCAGGCGCGGGACCGCAGTGCGGAAGAAGGTATTGAAGGCGGCCCCCTCGCCCAAGGCCACAATTCGGCCGTTCGACCGGCCGATTCCGACCGAGGCGTTACGCGGGATCCGTAGGGTGTGCTTGAGGTGTGCGGTCCGGGCCAATCGCCCGCGGCCACGGCCTGTTGGTGTGTGGTTCCCCCGCCTCCGGCTGCTCTAGTAGGCAGGGAGCAGTCCACCCGTCCCCGGCCGAAGGCGAATCCTGTGATGTCACGGCGACGCTCACTCCTCACCCTCACTGTCACCGCAGGCATGGGACTGTCCGCGGCGCTCACCGCACCAGCCGCGGCAGCAGTCCCCGCCACTCGGTCGGCGCCGACGTCGATCACCGCGTACCAGGACTGCCCCGTCGGCTGGTTCTGTGTCTGGGAGGACGCCGGCGGATGGGGCCGGATGGCGCGCTTCCAGCTGGGATCAGACGACCTCCGCGACTTCAACCTGAACGACCAGATCTCCTCGGTCTGGAACAGGACGGGCAGGACCTTCTGCACGTGGCTGAACATCAATCGCGACGGCGCCACGTGGCCCGTAGGAAACTGGCAGGGCAATACCTCCCTGTACAACCGGAACGACAACATCAGCTCCCTGTGGGTAGGCGCATGCTGACCACCTCGCCAGGTGCCGGGACGCCCACGTGAGCCGGTCTACCGGAGGTCTGTGCCCGACCGGCGACGCCAGTCCCAGCCGGGGTGACGGGGTCGCGGCCGGGTTGTAGGTCCGGCCGCGACTCCGGCGGTGTGCTCCCGGTGCTAGGACCGGGCCGCCGCCTTCAGGGCGTTGCGGATCGCGTCGTAGGCGGGCTTGTGACGGAGGTTCTCGTCCCAGGGCAGGGCCGCTCCCTCGCCCGGGAAGACCGCGGGGATCCAGGAGTGGCGGTCGGTGTAGCCCCACAGGGTGATGCCCACGCAGCGCCGTACGGCCAGGCAGGCGTCGGTCACCTGCCCGTACCAGTCGGCCTGCTGCGCGAGCTTGGCGGCGTCGGTGGGCAGGATCATGCGGATGTCGAGTTCGGTGATCGCGACCTCGACGCCTAGGTCGGCGAAGCGCTGCAGGTTCTCCTTCAGGCCGCCGGGGAAGCCGTACTGGAGGGCGAGATGGCCCTGCAGTCCGAAGCCGTCGATCGGGACCCGGTCCTTCTTGAGCTGCTTGATCAGGGTGTAGTACGCGTCCGACTTCGGGCCTAGGGCTTCGACGTTGTAGTCGTTGAGGTAGAGCTTGACCTTGGGGTCGGCGGCGCGCGCCCAGCGCAGGGCGTCGGCGATGTAGCCGGGACCGAGGGTCTTGTAGAAGATGTTCTCGCGGTAGGTGCCGTCCTCGTTCATGATCTCGTTGGCGACGTCCCAGGCGAACACCTTGCCCCGGTAGTGCTTCACCACCTTCGTGATGTGGTTCTTGAGGATGGAACGCAGTTCGTCGGCGGTCCAGGTGCCGGAGGTCAGCCAGTCCGGGAGCTGGGAGTGCCACAGCAGGGTGTGCCCGCGGACCTTCATGCCGTTCGCGCGGGCGAAGTTCACGATCTCGTCGCCCGCGGTGAAGTCGAAGACTCCGCGCTGGGGTTCGGTGGCGTACCACTTCATGCCGTTGCCCGGTGTGGTCTGGCCGAACTCGGTGCCGAGCAGTTCGGCGAACTCGGTGTCGGCGAGCTCCGGGTTGTCGACGGCGGCGCCGAAATAGCGGCCCGACTCGCGGGCCAGCTGGTGCAGCGTCTTGGTCGGCTTCCTGGCGTCGGTGCCGGCCTCGGCGGCGGGCGCCACGGCGAGGCCGAGCAGCAGGGCCGCGGAGGCGGCGAGCGCGGCGGATCCGACGCGGACACGGCGTACGGGTGTGCGCATGGTGCATCTCCTCAACTGGGGGACGGTGCTGTGCGGGGATGGATCGCAGGGGCTCACTTCACCCGGAGCTCGCAGCGCATCCGGCGGTCGTGCCCGACCTCGCGTGCGGGGCCGGTCAGGGTGAGCGGCACGGTGTGGTGGACGTGCTCGCTGGATGCGGCGAGACGCAGTTCCAGGGCGCCCGGTTCGACGACACGGCGGCCGTCGGCACCGGTGTACGCGGCGAGGTCGGCCGGGAACGTGGCGTGCACCTCGGCGGACGCGCCGGGATCGAGCGTGACGCGGACGTAGCCGACGAGCCGGACCTCGGGGCGGGCGACGGTGCCGACGGGGTCGTGGAGGTAGAGCTGGACCACCTCGGTGCCGGGCCGCTCGCCGGTGTTACGGACGGTGAGGCGCAGCGTGGTCTCGCCGTCGGTGGGCAGTTCGGGCGCGTCGCACTGCGGGGTCTCCCAGGCGAACGTCGTGTAGGACAGGCCGTACCCGAAGGGGTAGAGGGGCGTCGGGTCCACGGTGCTGGGGAAGCCGTGCCGGCCGAGCGGCGGGGCGAGGTAGGGCGCGGGCTGCCCGCCGGGGGTGCGCGGCACGCCGACCGGCAGCCGTCCGGACGGCTCGACCCGCCCGGACAGGACGCCCGCGACGGCGCCGCCGCCCTCCTGCCCGGGGAAGAACGCCTGGACCACGGCGGCGGCCCGGTCGGCCCAGCGCCCGAGCGCGTAGGGCCGTCCGCTGAGGACGACGATGACGACCGGCACACCGGAGTCCAGCGCCTCGTCCAGCAACTCCGCCTGGCCATAGGGAAGTTCCAGGTCCTCCGCGTCGCAGCCCTCGCCCGACGAGCCGCGCCCGAACAGACCCGACCGGTCCCCGACCACGGCGAGGCAGACCTCGGCCTGCGCCGGCTCGTCGACGAACACGGCGCCCGGCAGCTCGGCACGCAGCGCCTCGGCCAGGGTCGGCACCTCGACCCCGGTCGGCAGTCCGGGATGGTGCACGCCCACGTGCCGGGGGAAGGTGTAGCAACCCAGCATCGCGGCCTGCTCGTCGGCGAGCGGACCGAGGAGCGCGAGACGCAGGCCGTCGCTCAGCGGCAGCACACCGGAGTCGTTGGCGAGCAGGACGACCGACTCCTCGGCGACCTTCCGTGCCAGGTCCCGCATGTGCGGGGGATTGAGGTCGACGGGCTCCCCGCCCGCGACGGGCTCCGCGTCGGTGACGGGCTCCGTGTCCATGACGGGCTCCCAGTCCGCGACGGGCTCCGCGTCCATGACGGGCTCCCCGCCCGTGACGGGCTCCCCGCCCGTGACAGGCTCCCCACCCATGACCGGCTCCGCGTCCGTGACGGGCTCCCAGTCCGGGTCCAGCAACCCCAGTTCGCACTTCTGGGTCAGGACGCGCAGCGCGGCCCGGTCCAGCAGCTCCTCGGGGAGCGGGTCCGCGGGGCTGAAGCAGCGGGCCGCCGGCAGCTCCACGTCGACGCCTGCCGTCAGGGCGAGCCGTGCGCACTGCTGCTCCCCGTCGGCGACCCGATGCGCCTCCTCCAGCAGCGAGACGCCGTAGTAGTCCGAGACCACGGTGCCGGTGAACCCCCACTGCTCCCGCAGGATCCCGGTGAGCAGTTGGACGTGGGCGTGGGCGGGCAGCCCGTCGATGTCGTTGTAGGCGGGCATCACAGACCGGGCCCCGCCGTCGCGCAGCGCCATCTCGAACGGCGGCAGGATCACGTCGGCCAGCTCGCGCGGACCGAGCGAGGCGGGCGCGTGGTTACGGGCGGCCCGCGAGGCCGAGTACCCGGCGAAGTGCTTGAGCGTGGCGACGATCCCGGCGGTCTCCAGGCCCCGCACATAGGCGGTGCCGATGGTGCCGACGAGATACGGGTCCTCCCCGATGCTCTCCTCGGTGCGGCCCCACCGCGCATCCCGTACGACGTCCAGGACCGGGGCGAGGCCCTGGTGCACGCCGACTGCGCGCATCGACGTACCGATCGCCCGGCCCATCTCGGTGATCAGCTCGGGGTCGAAGGTGGCGCCCCAGGCGAGCGGGGTGGGGAAGACGGTGGCCTGCCAGGCGGTGAACCCGGTCAGGCACTCGTCGTGGGCGAGCGCGGGCAGGCCGAACCGGTTGCCGGCGCGGATCAGGCGTTGCAGCCGGGCGAGGCGGGCCGCGCCCTCGGCGGGGTCGACGGGAACGGTGCCGAAGGGGCGGGTGAGCTGGCCCACGCCATAGGGAAGGAGCGCGTCGAGGGCGGCGCTGCGGGCCGCGTAGGTGTGCTGGCCGGGGGCCACGTCGGCCCCCTCGGTGTCGGCGCCGATCCAGACGCTGGACAGCTGGGCGGTCTTCTCCTCGGTGGTCATCCGGGCGAGCAGGTCCGCCGCCCGGACGTGGGCGGGCAGGGTGGTGTCCTGCCATGGCTCGACCATGGAACTCCTTAAAGGGCGGTGCTGGTACGGGGGTTGGCCTGCGCGGGTCTCAGCCCTTGGTGGCGCCCATCGTGATGCCGCCGATCAACTGCCGTTCCGCGACGGCGTAGAAGGCGAGGGCCGGCACCATGGCGAGGACGAGATAGGCGAAGACGCGGGCGATGTCGGTGGCGTACTGGCCCTGGAACTGCTGGACGCCGATGGGGATCGTCCACCAGGTCTGCTCGCTGAACACCAGCAGCGGAAGGAGGAAGTTGTTCCAGCTTCCGACGATGGCGAGGATCGACACGGTGCCGAGCGCGGGCCGCGCCATGGGCAGCAGGATCCGCCAGAAGAAGCCGAACGCCGAGCAGCCGTCGAGGGTGGCCGCCTCCTCGATCTCTCCGGGGATCTCCCGGAAGAAGCCGCGCAGGATGACGATGGTCATGGGCAGGCCGAACGCCGCCTGCGGCAGGATCACGCCCCAGGGGTTGTCGAGCAGCCCGAAGGTGCGCAGCAGCACGAACAGCGGCAGGATCGCCACGGCGAACGGGAACATCAGCCCCGCGGTGAACAGGGTGAAGAGCACCTCGCGGCCCCGGAAGGCGAAGCGGGCCAGCGCGAAGGCGGCGAGGGCCGCGGTGCCGACGGTCAGCAGGGCCGTACCGACGGCGATCAGGGTGGACGAACCCAGCATGCGCCAGAACGAGCCGGAGGCGAGCACATCGGTGTAGTTGGACGTCACCCATGGCGAGGGCAGCCCGAAGGTGTTGCTGGAGAGCTGGTCGGTGGACTTGAACCCGGACACGAACGCGTACACCAGCGGTGTGACCATGACGACGCCGACCAGCCACACGATCACATACAGCGGTGCGGAGCGCAGCCTTCTGCGCGTGCCGGCGCTCATCGGGAGGCTCGCATGGTGGTGAGGGCTCCTTCGGTGTCGCGGCGCAGCACGGAGCGCTGGTAGACGAGGGCGAAGACGAGGCTGATGAGGAACATGCCGATGCTGATCGCGCTGGCGTAGCCGATCTCGAAGCGCTTGAAGCCGTACTGGAACATGGTCACGGCCATGGTCTCGGAGTGGTGGTCGGGGCCGCCCTGCGTGACCACCCACACCAGGTCGAAGAGCTGGATGGCGCCGATCACGGAGAGGAAGACGCTGATGCGGATCGTCGGTCCGAGCAGCGGCAGGGTGATGTGGCGGAAGCGCTGCCAGGGGCCGGCGCCGTCGATGCGGGCCGCCTCGTGCAGTTCGGCGGGGATGCCCTGCAGTCCGGCCAGGTACAGCATCATGTGGAAGCCGAAGTACTTCCATGTCATGACGAGGAACAGGGTCGGCAGTACGTGGTCCTGGTCGGCGAACCACAGACCGCCGAGGCCGTCGAGGCCGACCTTGCCGAGCACGTTGTCGGCGAGCCCTTCCTCCGGCGCGAAGATCATGGAGAAGAGGACGCCGGTGATGACCTCGGACAGGACGTAGGGGGCGAAGAAGAGGGTCCGGTACAGGGCCCGGCCGCGCAGCCGCTGGTTGAGCAGGACCGCCATGGCGAGCGCGAACGGCAGTTGCACGCCCACCGAGAACAGCACCAGCAGCAGTCCGCGCCACAGGTCGCCCAGGAAGACCGGGTCCCGCAGCAGCCGGCTGTAGTTGTCGAGGCCGACATAGTCCTCGGGCGAGCCGAAGCCGCCCCAGTTGAAGAGGCTGACGTACAGGGCGTACAGGATCGGGGCGAGCACGAGCACGCCGAACAGCACCAGGGCGGGCAGGGTGAAGGTGAAGGCGGTCAGCCAGTCGACGGTCCGCCGGGCCCGTGACCGCCCGGTCCCGGCGTCCGGCAGCTTCGGTGGAGCAGGGGCGGTCGCGGGCTCCTTCACGGACGGGGAGGCCATGGCGGTCACTGGCTCTTCGCGACCTGGGTCACCGAACGGGCCACCTGCTCGGGCGACTTGGATCCGGCGATCAGGGCGGCCACCGAGTCGTTGATCTCCTGGCCGACGGCGGGCGGGTACGCCTGGTCGAGGTAGAGCTGGAAACCGGTGGCCTTGCCGACGACATCGGAGACCAGCTTGAGGCTGGGATCGGTCAGGGCGCTCGTGGCGTCCTTGACGACGGGCATCATCGACGCCTTCGACACAAGAATGCGGTCGGACTCGGCCGACATGAAGAACTTCAGGAAGTCCACGGCTGCCTTGGGGGCGCCCTTGCGCACCGCGTAGCCGCCGCCTCCGCCGAACACATCGGTCTGGGCCCCCTTGCCGCCGGCGACGGCGGGGAACGGGAAGAACCCGAGGTCCTTGCCGATGCCCTTGCCCGCGTCGGCCTGCACGACGGGCGCCCACTGGCCCATCAGCTCCATCGCCGCCTTGCCGTTGCCCATCGCGGCCGCCTCGCCGGTGGGCGTGGAGTACGCGGCGCCGAGGAAGCCCTTCTGGAACGGCTCGAGCGCGACGAGTTCCTTCAGGTGCTCACCCGCCTTGACGAAGTCGTCGCCGGTGAAGTCCTTGGTGTCGGCGGCCGCCTGCATGCCGTCGATCCCGGCGATCCGCATGGCCAGGTACGCCCAGTAGTACATGCCGGGCCACTTCTCCTTGCCCGCCAGGGCGATGGGAGTGATCCCGGCGCTCTTCAGCTTCCTGACCGCGTCGAGGTAGTCGGCCCAGGTGGTGGGGGGCGCCTGGATGCCGGCCCGCGCGAACAGGGCCTTGTTGTACCAGAACCCGACGGCGCCGATGTCGAAGGGCACGGCATACGTCTTCCCGTCGAACTGGTACGCCTTGACCGACGCCGGTACGAGGGTGTCGAGCAGCGAGCCGACAGAAGGCGTGAGGTCCTCGACCAGGCCGGCGTCGATCTGCTGCCGGAGAACGCCGCCGCCCCATGTGTGGTAGATGTCCGGCAGCTTTCCGGAACTGGTCAGCGCCGTCATCTTCGACTTGTATGCCTCGTTCTCCATCGTGACGAGCTTGATGCGCACATCGGGGTGTGCGGCCTCGAAGGCTTTCGCCCGCTCGGGCCAGATACTTTTCGACGGTTCCGTGGTCTGGATGTTCCACCATTCCACGACGGTCCGCCCCTGACTGTCGGTGTTGGAGGACCCCGAGTCCGAACAGGCGGACAGGCCGGCCGCCCCCAGGCCCACCGCCGCGGTGCTCCCCAGGAACCGGCGGCGGGAGAGGGGGGAGGGCGAGGCGCGGAACACGGAAGTGATGGCTCGAACGGAGGCAGACATGGCACACCTTCCGGAAAATTTCCGATAACTATACGGAGACGGCCATGGAAGTTACGGGCATGCAAGAGGGGTGTCAACGGCCTTGACAAAAAAGGCCGTCGACACCCCCGGAGCGTTATCTTCCGTTATGCCGGGCGGGGCGGTGCGGTGCTCGCGCGGACCACCAGCTCGGTCGCCAACTCCACTCGGGGCGAAGCCGGTTCGACGCCCTGTGCCAGGTCGAGGAGCATCCTGGCGGCCAGCTTGCCCATGTCGGACAACGGCTGGCGGACCGTCGTCAGCGGAGGCGCGCTCCAGCGCACCTCGGGCAGGTCGTCGAAGCCGACGATGCTCATGTCCTCCGGCACCCGAAGCCCGCGCCGCCGCAGCGCCTCGATCGCGCCGAGCGCCATCTGG
This sequence comes from Streptomyces sp. enrichment culture, assembly GCF_964272895.1. Lineage (GTDB taxonomy): Bacteria > Actinomycetota > Actinomycetes > Streptomycetales > Streptomycetaceae > Streptomyces. The sequence continues at coordinate 125,497 of NZ_OZ186832.1, read as the reverse complement.
TCGCTCGCCGCGAAGATCGCGGTGGGCGGTTCGTCGAGGTCCAGCAGCCGTCCCGCGCCCCTGAACCCGGACTCGTGGTAGAAGTCGCCGGGCACGGTCAGGGCGTGGTCCACCGCCACGCCGGCCACGTCCAGCGCCGCCCGGTAGCCGTCGAGCCGGGCGCGCGAGCACAGCAGCCGGGGCGGCCCCTCGATGAACCCGATCCTGCGGTGTCCGAGCCGCAGCAGATGCTCGGTCGCGGCCATCCCGCCCGCCCAGTTGGTGGCGCCCACGCTCGGCGCGTCGGTGGCCGGCGAACCTGCCGGGTCGACCACCACCAACGGCACACCCAGCCGGCGCAGTTGCTCGTGGATCCCCGGCGCGAGCACCGAGGTCACCAGGATCACGCCGTCGGACTGGCGGGCCCGCAGATTGGTCATCCACTGCCGCGCGGACCCCGCCCGGTCGTGGATGGCGGAGACCACCGTGCCCACACCGGCATCGTGCGTGGTCTCCTCGACGCCCCGGATGATCTCGACGGCCCAGGGGCTGTCCAGATCGTTGAAGACGAGGTCGAGCAGGACCGCCCGGGTGCCGGCGGCGGCCGGACGGCGGCGGTAGCCGTGCCGGTGCAGCAGGTCCTCGACCCGGGCACGGGTGGCGGGCGACACGTCCGAGCGCCCGTTGACGACCCGCGAGACGGTCGGCACGGACACACCGGCCTCCCGCGCGATCTCGGCGATCGTCACCTTGGCCGCTTCCTCCGGACCCCGTGTGCCTGTCCTGCGCTGTGCACCTCGGCCGGCCATCGCCCCACCTCCCTGGCTGTACGCCCGGAAAATCTCCGGACACCTTCCGGAAACCGTAGGACATGCCGCCGACCGCCCGCCGGTCACCCCGAGATTCCGTCCGACCCACCGAACGGATGGGGCACTTCGTCACCCTTCGCCCTGCGCCCCAGCGTCTGCGTCAGGGCCTGTCAGTCGTAGACGGGTTCGTAGTCGAACCAGTCGAAGCGGACGGTGCCCCGGGCCGCGTACATGCCGATGACCCGGCCCGTGAAGCCGCCGGCGACTTCGGTCGACAGGTAGCGGCCGTCGAGGGCGGCGAGCGCGGTGAACGTGCCGTCCGGAGCCTCGATGCCGAGCGAGACGACGTCGGGTCCGGTGAGCGGGCCGTGCGGGGACGGCGGGCCGGTGACCGTGACGCCCAGCACCAACGGTCCCGGCGCCACCGGCTGTTCGGCCACGACACTGCGCAGGTCGCCGACGCGCACGATCACCTGGACGTGGGTGCCGGTCGCCTCGATCGCGTAGTGGTGCCGTTCGTCGAGCCGGACGGCGAGGCCGCCGCGCCCCTCGGACGGGTCGATCAGGGTGCGGGCCCGGCAGGTCAGGTGCTGCTGCCGGCGGCCGGTGAACACCACATCGGGCTCGTCGAGGGAGCCGCCCCGTGCGCGGAGCGTCAGCCATCCGGGGCGCTCCTCGGTCGTGCAGTGCCCGGCGGGCCGGTCGCGCACGGAGATCCAGGACGGCCCGAGTGCGCCGAGATCGAAGTCGTCCCGCCGTTCCTCGACGGGTCCGGGGGAGAGCGGCCAGGGGAGCGTGGCCAGGTCCTCGGTGACCTCGCCGACGACCGGCCAGCCGTCCTCCCAGCTGACGGGGGCCAGGAAGGTCTCCCGGCCGAGGACGTGCCAGCCGGGGGTGCCGCCGCGCGGCCGTACGCCGAGGAAGACCATCCACCAGGAGCCGTCGGGGCCCTGCACCAGGTCGGCGTGGCCGGTGTTCTGGACGGGATGGTCGGTGCCGCGGTGGGTGAGGATCGGGTTGGCGGGGCAGGGCTCGAACGGGCCGCTCGGCCCGCGTCCGCGGGCGACGGACACACCGTGGCAGCGCTCCGTGCCGCCCTCGGCGATGAGCAGGTACCAGTAGTCGCCGATCCGGTACAGATGAGGCGCCTCCGGGGCCTTGGCGCCGGGTCCGCCGGACCAGAGCCTGTGCGGTGTCCCGTACGTCCGCCCGGTCGACGGGTCGAGACGGACCTGCGACACCCCGGCGACCGTGCACCAGCAGGTGCCGTCCTCGTCCCAGGCCAGGTCGGGATCGATGCCGGGCACGCCCGGCGCCCGGACCGGATCCGACCAGGGACCGGCGGGATCGGTGGCCGTGACGATCAGGTTCCCGCCGCCCTCGCAGCAGTTGGTGACGATCAGCCAGAAACGTCCGTCGTGATGGCGCAGGGTGGGGGCGTAGATGCCGCCCGAGGACGGCATGGCGGCCGGCAGACGCAACTGCTCCGGCCGGTCCAGGACGTTGCCGATCTGCCGCCAGTGCACCAGGTCACGGCTGTGGAAGAGCGGTACGCCGGGGAAGTACTCGAAGCTGGAGCAGGCGAGGTAGTAGTCGTCGCCGACCCGGCAGATGCTCGGGTCGGGGTGGAATCCGGGGATGACGGGGTTGGCGGCGCGGGCGGGCCGGGGCTGGTCTGGCACCCTTGGTCGTCCTTTCGTGGGGCGGGCGGCGGGTACGGCGCTCAGGGAGCGTCCGGTTCCGTGCGGGTGATGCGCAGCAGCGCCGCGGAGGGCGCGGTGGGCAGGGTCACGGTGAGGTCGGCGGTGTCCGGGTTCCAGTCGGCGGCGGCCTGACGTGCGGCGGGGTACAGCACTTCGGCACGCGCTGCGCCGCCCGCCCGTTCGGGCAGCCTCACGGTCGTGGTGCTCGCACCTCCCGGACGGCGCCAGACGGTGAGGTATGTGGTGGCGGGGGTGTGCAGGGCGAGGGCGATCCAGGGGGCGTCCCAGGCGGGCAGGCCGAGCGGCCAGGAGGGCACGGCCCGCGGCAGGTCGGCGCGGACCGCCTTGTACGCGGCGACCGCCTCGTGGACCAGGGCGCGGGCCTCGGGCTCCAGCTCCGGCAGGCGGCCGGAGAGATGGATGCGGCCGAGGAGGGCGCTCGCCATGGTGAAGGCGACCTCGTCGAGGGAGTCCTGCGGCTGCGGGTAGGCCCAGACGGCACCCTGCTCGGGGGTGACGGCGGTGGGGGCGGAGGCCGCGATGGGCGCGTAGTGGTGGAGGTTCTGCTGGTCGCTGGTGGACTGCAGTTGGAGTCGGGACAGCAGGGCGTGGTCCCAGCGCATGCCGCCGGAGGCGCAGTTCTCCACGACCAGGTGCGGGTGGCGGTCGAGGATGCCGTCGAGCCAGGCGAGGTGCGCCCGGTTGTGGCCGAGCAGTCCGGCACCCGGACTCTCGCCGGGGTGGGCGCTGGTGCCGGAGCCGGGGTCGATGTTGTGGTCGAGTTTGAGGTAGCCGACGCCCCAGTCGCCGACCAGGCGGTCCACGACCTGGTCCAGGTGGGCGCGGGCGGCCGGATGGCGCAGATCCAGGTGGTGCCGGCCGGACTCGGTGACGCGGACGCCGTCGCGGCGGAAGAACGCCTCGGCGGGCAGGGACGCGGCCACGGGGCTGTCGACGCCGACGACCTCCGGCTCCAGCCACAGGCCGGGCACCATGCCGCGTCCGCGGATCCGGTCCAGCACCTCGTGGATCCCCTTCTCGCCGGGGAAGCGGGTGACGGACGGCTCCCAGGCGCCGACGCTGGTCCACCAGCCGTCGCTGTCGTCGTACCAGCCGGCGTCGATCACGAAGTACTCGGCGCCCGCGTCGGCCGCCGCGTCGATCAGCGGCAGCAGTCTGTCGGTGGTGGGGTCTCCCATCAGACAGTTCATGTAGTCGTTGAAGACGACGGGCAGACGCTGGTGGTCGGCGTGCGGGCGGCGCTGGGCGCGGCGGTAGCGGGTCAGCGCGGCGAACGCGGCGTCGGGGCCGCCGTCGGCGCTGAAGGACAGGGCCACGGGTACGGTGCGGAAGGCGGCGCCCGGTTCCAGGGGGTGCCGCCAGCCGTGGTGGGTGTCGGTGGGGCCGGACAGCGCCACGTAGGCCGCCCCGTCGTGCTCCTGGCACTCCCAGCGCCAGCCGCCGCCGTTGTGCTCGATCTGCCACACCCAGGTGCGGCCGGTACGCCGGTCCGTCAGACCGCCCATGGGCAGGTGCCCGCAACTCGACCAGGTGCCCCGTCCGGTCAGTTCGAAGCCGGCCTTGCCGTGCCCGTACCTCACGCGTCCGCTGACAGCCGGGGTGGTCCGGCGCATCGGCTGTCGCTGCCAACGGCACTCGGCGAGCCAGTCGTTGTCCGCCCACAGCACGTCGGCGGCGTCGACGGCCGCGCGGGCGCGCGGGGTGAGGCAGCCCACAACGAGCGAGGTGACCGACTCCAGGTGCAGCGGCAAGGGCCCTTCGTTGCGCAGGGTCACTTCACCGCGGAGCACGGGCACGCCGTCCGGTGACCGGTAGGTCACCTCCGCGGCCAGCCCGCTGTCCGGGTCGTGGAGGTCCACGGTCAGTGTGTGCCAGTCGCCGTCGCGGGCCGCGCGGTGACCGCGGTGGCGCAGCCGCTCGCCGAGCGCGGTCCCGACCAGGCGGCTGCCCGACCAGCCGCGGCCGTGACCGGTGGCCGTCACCTCGACCAGAGGCAGGGACGGACGGAGGTCGCTGCCCGCTTCGCCGGGCAGCCCGAGATGCGTCAGGCGGGCGCTGCCGTCGTCGCCGATGACCAAGTCGAGTCGCAGGGTCTCATGACCCCACCGGAAGCTCCGCTGTTCGTTGTCCATGGTGTCCCTTTTCCAGGTCGAGGGCGTCGATGGCCGCGCAGGAGTGTGCAGGACAGGGATCGGGGGTCGATGTGCTTCTGATGTGTCGTCAGCAGCTGTGGCCGGGGCGCCTGTTCCGCTGCGGTGGATGCCGGTGTGCGTCTCTTCCCGGACTGTCGAAGCGCTTCACCCCGAGAGGGAAGTTAACGGACATCTTTCTTGCGAAACAAGAGGCAGGTCAGACCGCGACCTCGACGGGTTTCTCCGACCTGCGCCAATAGCAGCCCCTTTCAACAGTGAGCGGGAGTCGATGCGCTTCAATTCGGGGTCCGCAGGCCAAGGTCAAAAAGTTTCCCGACCGAGGCAACCCTTCGCGGTGGCTGCGGCCACAAGGAGTCGGATCCGCGGTCACTGCGGTGCCCGGATCCGTCGCCCTCCGGTGAACGCTATGCAAGGAGAACACCCCCCTCATGAACAACCCCACGAACGGCGGACGCCGCGGACGTCACCGCCGTCGCTGGACCGCCACCGGTCTGCTGCTCGGTGTGCCCGCCGCCCTCGTGCCCTGGCTCCTGTTCGCGCAGGAGGACTCGCAGGCCGCGACGGTCGACGGACGTGCCTACTACCGGCTGGTCTCGGTGCGCAGCGGCAAGGTGATGGACGTCGACAGCTACTCCACCGCCGACGGCACCCGCATCCAGCAGTGGACCGACCAGGGCACCGCCAACCAGCAGTGGAGGCTCAGGGCCACCGCAGACGGCTACTACGAGCTGGTGAACCGCAACAGCGGCAAAGTGCTGGGCATAGCGGGCGGTTCGACCGCCGAGGGCGCCGTCGCCGCGCAGCAGACCGACAGCTCCGCCACCTCCCAGGAGTGGAAGATCGAGAAAGCGGGCGGTTCCGGCGCCGTCACCTTCACCTCCCGCAGGAGCGGGCAGGTCCTGGCCGTCTCCGGGAACTCCCCGGCCGACGGCGCCGCGGTCGTCCAGCATCCGAGCCGGGGCGGCGCCGACGAGCGGTGGAGGCTGGTGAAGACGGCCGGCGACCGGGCGTCCGATGCCGGCGGTGCGCGGACCGCGGCGGCCGCCGGACCGTATGTGTGGCAGAACGCCCAGGTGGTGGGCGGCGGTTACGTCACCGGGCTGGTGTTCAACCAGCGGGAGAAGGGCCTGCTGTACGCGCGGACCGACATGGGCGGCGCCTACCGCTGGGACACGGGGGCCGAGCAGTGGATTCCGCTGACCGACTGGGTCGGTGAGAAGGACTGGAACCTGCTCGGCATCGACGCGGTGGCCACCGACCCCGTCGACCCCAGACGGCTCTACCTCGGGGCCGGCACCTACACCAACGCATGGGCGGGCAACGGCGCGATCCTGCGCTCCACCGACCGGGGCCGCACCTTCAAGCGCACCGACCTGCCGTTCAAGCTGGGCGCCAACGAGGACGGCCGCGGGGCGGGCGAAAGGCTCGCGATCGACCCCGCGCGCCACGGCACGCTGCTGCTGGGCACCCGCAAGAACGGCCTGTGGCGCAGCACCGACTACGGGGTGACATGGCGTCAGGTCTCTTCCTTCCCCGTCAAGGGCGGGGCGAGCACCGGTGCGGGCATCTCCTTCGTGACGTACGGCCCGGCCGGCAGCAGAACGGTCTACGTCGGTGTCGCCGACAGGTCCACCTCCCTGTACCGCTCCACCGACGGCGGCACCACCTGGCAGGCCGTCGCCGGGCAGCCCACCGGCCAACTGCCGCAGCACGGCGTGCTCTCCGGCGACGGCTCGCTGTACCTGACGTACACCGACAACCTCGGACCCAACGGCGTGACGGCGGGCTCGGTGTGGAAGTACGCACCGGCCGGCGGGGCGTGGAAGAACATCTCCCCCTCCCAAGGCTCCTACGGGTTCTCCGGTCTGGCCGTCGACCCGCGCAAGCCGTCCACGGTGATGGTCACCACCCTCGGCCGCTGGTGGCCCGAGGACGAGATCTACCGCAGCACCGACGGCGGTACGACATGGAAGGCACTGGCCGGCCGGACGGCGCGGAACGCCGCCGCCGCCCCCTACATCGGCACCCACACCGGGCACTGGATGACCGCCCTGGCCATCGACCCCTTCGACTCCGGGCACGTGCTGTACGGCACCGGCAACGGCATCTGGCGCAGCAAGGACGCCACCGCCACCGACAGCGGCGGCACCAGCCACTGGACTGCGGGGGCGCGAGGGCTGGAGGAGACCGCGCTGCTGGACGCGATCGCCCCGCCCGGCGGCGCCACCGTCGTCACCGCCATGGGCGACCAGGGCGGCTTCCGCCACGACTCCCTGACCAAGGTGCCCGCCGGGCGACTGAAGAACCCGATGATGACCAACAGCACCGACATCGACTTCGCCCAGTCCAAGCCGTCGACGATGGTCCGCGTCGGCCGTGGCGGCTCCCAGGACGGCGCCTACTCCACCGACGGCGGCCGCAGCTGGAAGGGCTTCGGGGCGGAGCCGGTGGCCGCTGCCCAGGACGGCCATGTCGCGCTCGCGGCGGACGGTTCCACCCTCGTCTGGACCCAGGAGGGTCAGGCCCCGTACCGCTCGACCGACAGGGGCGCGAGCTGGTCGCGGGTCGGCGGTCTGGGCACCGGCGCGGTGGTCGTCGCCGACCGCTCCTCGGCCCGGACCTTCTACGCGCTGTCCGGCGGCACGCTCCATGCCAGCACCGACGGCGGCGCGACGTTCAGCGCCCGCGCCACCGGCCTGCCCGCCGACGGCCGGCTCAAGGCCGTCCCCGGCATCGCCGGGGACCTGTGGATCGCCGGCGGCGACAAGGGGCTGCTGCACTCCACGGACGGGGGCCGCACCTTCACCCGGCTCACCACGGTGAAGTCCGCCTCGGCCCTCGGCTTCGGCAAGGCCGCGCCGGGCGCCTCCTACCAGTCCCTGTACCTCATCGGCACCGTCGAGGACGTCACCGGAGTCTTCCGCTCCACCGACAAGGGCGCCACCTGGCTCCGCGTCAACGACGACGCCCACCAGTGGGGCAGCATCGGCGGCGTCGGCGTCATCACCGGCGACCCCGACACCTTCGGCCGCGTCTACGTCGGCACCAACGGCCGCGGCCTCCAGTACGGCGACCCGTCCCGACCCTGACACGGAGCGGGGCCCCGGGCACGACGGCGCCGGGGCCCCCGCCCTGTGGTGCCCGCATCGCGCGGGCGCCCCGGTGGCCGCCGACCGGACGGTCCCGTTCGCTAAGCGGGCGATGCGCTCCGGACAGGCGTCCCCAGACGGTGGAAGCCGACGAGGCGGGGCGAGACGGCGAAGGGGAAGGACTCGCCGTCGGGGGTCCTGAGGGCCGCCACGATGTCCTCGTCCGGTGCGCCGAATATCTCGAAGTGCTGCACGGTGCAGTGCTCCATCACCTCGCGGATGTACGGATCGGACAGCCGCCAGTGGGTGCGGATGGCGTCGGAGTCGCGGTAGAGCTGGAAGCTGTGGGCCAGCATCCGCTCCTCGTCGATGAAGACGTCCACCATGAGCTGCGGGCCGTGCTCCTGAGCGAACGCCACCGCCTGGGCGATGGCGTGCCGGAAGCCGTCGAGGTGACCGTCGGTGATGCGCATGGTGTTGCGGAAGAGAATGGCGTTGCTGCTTGTGGCGTTCATGCGTCGAGTGTTGTACCTCAACCACAGTTGAGGTCAAGATGCGGCTCGGCCGCGAAGCACCTCGGCCAGGGCAGGCACGGCGGTCGGCCGCCGGTCGTCAGAGCCGTACGGGATGTGGTGGTCGACCGGCTGCTCCGTCCCGAGGGCCGGGGCGGAGCAGCCGCCGTCCGGAGGGGCCGTCTCATCCGCGCCGCCCCGACCCCTCACGTGCCGTGCACACCGCGCTCACCTCCTCGGGCGCACTCCGGCGCAGCGCGGGGTCATCCGGCGGTGAGGGTGGTCCACCTCTGGTTGGCGCCGCCGTGGCAGTCCCACAGCTGGAGCTGTGTGCCGTCGGCCGTGGAGGAGCCCGGAACGTCGAGGCAGCGCCCGGAGGCGGGGTTGCGGTAGCCGCCGTTGTAGGGCTGCCAGACCTGGTTGGCACCACCGTGGCAGGACCACAGCTGCACCTTGGTGCCGTTGGCCGTGCCCCAGCCGGCGGCGTCGAGGCACTTGCCCAGGGAGCGCAGGGTGCCGTCGGTGTAGGCGGACCAGAGCTGGTTGACCCCGCCGCTGCAGCTCCAGCTCTGGACGGCGGTCCCGTCGGCGGTGCCCGCGCCCTTGACGTCCAGGCACTTGCCGGTGATGCCGGACCGCACGCTCGCGGCGGCCGGCGCGGGGTTCCTCAGCCAGCCCGCGGCGTCCGCGGCCCGGATGCCGCGGTGGAAGGCGTCCGCCATCTTCCGGTAGCCCGAGTCGTTGGGGTGCAGGGCGTCGGCCAGGTCGGCCGTGGTCAGGCCGCTCATGTCCACATAGCCGACGCGCTTGCCCGCCGCCTGTGCCTCGCTCACGATCTGGGGGATGGCCCGGTTGTACCCGGCCCGGTGCTGCTCCTCCGAGGCGCTGGTGGACACGACCAGGGAGGCGACCAGGACGGTCGCGTCGGGGGCGGCGGCGGTGATCTGGGCGACCAGCGACTTGAGCCGGGCCGCGGCGGTGGAGGGCTGGTAGTTCCCGTTGAGGTCGTTGGTTCCGATGTGCAGCGTCACCACGTTGGGCCGGTAGCGGGTCAGCGGCGCGTCGGCGAGTGCGGCGATCTGGTCGATGCGGTACCCGGAGTGGCCCTCGTTGTCGGGGTCGGACATCGAACCGCCCCGCAATGTGCCGACGAAGTCCACCGGATGGCCGTCCGCCGCGAGCATGGTCCACAACGGCCCCCGGTAGCCGTTGCCCGTACTGCTGCCCACCCCCCAGGTGATGGAGTCGCCCAGCGGCATGACCCGCAACGGCGTGTCGGAGGCGGCCGCCGCGGGAGGTGCCCCTGTCGCCGTCACCCCGAGCGCGGCGGCGACGAGCATGACCAGGGTGGAGATCCAGGACTTTCTCATACAGGTGTCCTTTTCTGTCAGGGATATCGTTCGGTGTGATGTGGAGGCGGTGCGTCCGCCGCCGAGCGGAAGGACCCGATTCTGAACACCCAGCTCGCGGAGACACTGTCCGCGGCCCTGCTCGTCCTGGTGCTGGCCTGCGCGGTCATCCGCCCCTTCGGCTGGCCGGAGGCCGTGGTGGCCGTGCCGGCCGCCGGACTGCTGATCGCCGTCGGGGCGATCCCGCTGGACGACGCACTGGACGAGGTCGAACGACTGGGGCCGGTGGTCGGCTTCCTCGCGGCGGTACTGGTACTGGCTCAGCTCTGCGACGACGAAGGGCTGTTCCAGGCGTGCGGGGCCTGGATGGCGCGGACGGCGGCGGGCCGGCCGCGGCGGCTGCTGGGGCAGGTGTTCGTCGCCGCGTCGGCGATCACGGCGGTGCTCAGCCTGGACGCCACGGTGGTACTGCTGACGCCGGTGGTGTTCGCCACCGCGGCACGGCTCGGCGCTCGCCCCAAACCGCATGTGTACGCCTGCACCCACCTGTCGAACACGGCCTCGCTGCTGCTGCCGGTCTCCAACCTGACCAACCTGCTGGCCTTCGCGGCCAGCGGGCTCAGCTTCACCCGCTTCGCCGCGCTGATGGCCCTGCCCTGGCTGGCCGCGATCGCCGTCGAGTACGTGGTCTTCCGCCGCTTCTTCGCCCTGGACCTGGACGCCGGAGCGCAGGCCCCCTCCGTCGCCGAGCCACCGCGGCTGCCGATGTTCGCCCTGGTGACCGTCGGCTGCACGCTCGCCGGGTTCGTGCTGACCTCGGCGGTCGGAATCGACCCGGCATGGGCGGCCCTGGGCGGCGCCCTGACCCTCGCCGTCAGGGCCCTGCTACGGCGGCCCACCACGCCGCGGGCCCTGCTGGGAGCGGCCTCGGTGCCGTTCCTCGCCTTCGTACTGGCCCTCGGGATCGTGGTCCGGGCGGTCGTCGACAACGGGCTCGACGAGGCCCTGGGCCGGCTGGTCCCCGAGGGCACCGGGCTGCCCGAACTGCTCGCGCTCGCCGCTCTGGCAGCCGTCCTCGCCAACGTCATCAACAACCTCCCCGCCGTGCTGGTGCTGCTGCCGCTCGCCGCCCCGTCGGGGCCGGGCGCCGTCCTCGCCGTGCTGCTCGGGGTGAACATCGGCCCCAACCTCACCTACGCGGGCTCGCTGGCCACCCTGCTGTGGCGGCGTATCGTCCACGCCCACGAGGGCGAGGTGGAGCTGAAGGAGTTCACCCGGCTCGGCCTGTACGCGGTGCCCGCGAGCCTGGGTGCCGCCGTGCTGGCACTGTGGGTCTCGCTGGCCGTCATCGGAGGAGGCTGACCCATGTCCGTGGTCGTCTGGATCGTCGAGGGCACCTGGCCCGCCTGCGTGGACGCCGCCCGCGCCCACGCCCCGGCGGACGCCGGCATCGTCCTGCTGCACGTCACCCCGGCCGACGTCCCCGGAGCGGCCCACGGCGCCTTCGCCGGACTGCTCGGCCGCGGTCACCCCGAGCGTGACCCGGGTACACGTGTGGAGCGCCTCGCCGCCGTGTCCGCGCGGGAGTTGCTGCGGTCCGCCGCCGACCGCCTGGGGCGCCCCTGCACTCGTACCGAGCGCACCGGACGTGTCGAGCGGGAGGTCGTCGCCGCGGCCGAGGGCTGCGATCTGCTGATCGTGGCCCGCGACGGCGACCGTACGCACCTCGGCCCGCACAGTCTCGGCCCCGCCGGCCGCTTCGTCGTCGACCACGCCCCCTGTCCGGTGCTCCTGGTCTGGCCCGAGTCGTCGCCGGGCCTGTCCACCATGCCGCCCCCGCCGCATCCGTGACGGGGACGGCGTGTGCGGCGCGGTCGGTCACGCGCGGGACCACTTCTGGTTGGCCTGGCCGTTGCAGGTCCACAGGATCAGCGGGGTGCCGTTGGCGGTGCCGGCCCCGTTGGCGTCGAGGCAGAGTCCGGCGTGGACGTTGCGGATCGATCCGTCGGAGCCCATCGTCCACTTCTGGTTGTTCTGGCCGTTGCAGGGCCAGGTGATGACACGGGTGCCGTTGGTGGTGCCCTGGTTGTAGGCGTCCAGGCACTTGTCGCCGTAGACCCGGATCTCGCCGCCCGCCCAGGTGGTCCACAGCTGGTTGGCGGCCGTGTGGCAGTCCCACAGCAGAACCGTGGCGCCGGCGGCGGTGGAGGCGTTGTCCACGTCCACGCAGCGGCCGGACGCGCTGCCGCGCAGGCGCGAGGTGGTGGCGGCCAGCGGGGTGCCCCCGGTCACCCGGAACACGGCGACGCCGTGCGCGGGGACGCTCGCCGAGATCTGCCCGGACGTGCTCGACGTCCCGCCGGTCCACAGGTCGGTGAGGGTGAACGGGCCGCCGGACAGGCCGACTTGTGCGGAGGTCGTGGTGACCGTCGCGGTGTTCTCACCGCGGTTGAACAGGCCCACCGCGACCGAACCGTCCGACAGCGGCTTGGCGAAGACCTCGGTGCTGCCGTCGTCGCGGACCCGGCGTCCGCCCGCACCCAGCGAGTCCTGGTTCACCGCCAGCAGACGCGAGTTGCGCAGGATCGCGCTGACGTCGGCGGACATGGTGCGGATGTCGTTGCCGGCCATGAGCGGGGCACCCATCAGGGCCCACAGGGCGAAGTGGGAGCGGGACTCGGTCAGCGTCAGACCGGGACGGCCGACGACCAGCATGTCGGGGTCGTTCCAGTGGCCCGGACCCGACTGCGCGGCCAGCGGCGCGGTGATGTCCAGGACGTTGCCGACGCCCATGGGGTAGCTGTTGGTGTTGCCGTTCTGCCAGATGTCGAGCAGGTCCTCGGTGGTCCGCCACAGGTCGGCGACCTCGCCCCAGTTGTACGAGGCGCCGGTGGGGGCGTGGAAGCTGTTGGGGTTGATGCTGTAGACGATCGGGCGGCCGGTCGCGCGCAGGGCGTCACGCATGAGGGTGAACCGTGCGATCTGCTCGCTGAGGGTGCCGCTGGAGGAGCACCAGTCGTACTTGAGGTAGTCCACGCCCCACGAGGCGAAGGTGGCGGCGTCCTGGGCCTCGTGGCCCTTGCTGCCGGTGGAGCCGGGGTAGGTGCCCACGCCCTGCGCGCAGGTGCGCTCGTTGGGTGCCTGATAGATGCCGAACTTCAGGCCCTTGCTGTGGATGTAGTCCCCGAGCGCCTTCATGCCGCTGGGGAACTTGGTGGGGTTCGCCCGCAGGTTGCCCTGCGCGTCACGCTGCGGGTCGAACCAGCAGTCGTCGACCACCACATAGCGGTAGCCGGCGTCCCGCATGCCCGAGGACACCATCGCGTCCGCGGCCTGACGGACCTGGGCCTCGGTGATCCCGCACCCGAAGCTGTTCCAGCTGTTCCAGCCCAGCGGCGGGGTGAGGGCGGGGCTGCCCGGCGCGGCCGAGGCGGGGGAGTGGGCGGAGGCCGTCACGGACGCGGCGACCGTCAGGGCGGCGGCTGCGAGGAGGCGGAGCAGTCGTCCGCTTGAGCGTATGAGCACCAGAGGGCTCCTTAGGGGGGGTGTTCGAAATTTCGATCCTCGTTCGGAAACGTGCGATGTCAGGGATGTTAGAGGTGTGTCGAGGGGTGTCAACACCGCGTCCCGCCCGGCTCTTCGCCTTGCGCCATGCTCAACGCGCTGGGAAACCAAGGCGTTTGGGGACGTCGTCCATTCCGCAGAGCACGGCGACCTGCTCCTCCAAGCGGCCCAGGGCTTCCCTCAGGGAAAGGTGAGCGATCCGCTCCGAGTAGAGGATCCAGCAACCGGCACGGAACTCTCCGCGGGGCCGTTCAAGGTCGACCTCCACCACGGCTTCGACGATGCACCCGCCGGGAGTGACGGTCACACCTGCCGAGAACCGAAGCTCACTGACATCCGCATCGCCCTCGGCGAAGAAGCCGAAGCGGTGATGGAGCCGCAGTTCGGGCCCCGTGGCGCGCTCTTCGACCAGGACGGCGGGCACCAGGCCGGAATCGTCCCCGAAATCATGGGAGGTGTAGAGGTGAGTGGTGAAATCGTCCAGCTGCCGGTGCAGCCGGCGCACCGTGGTCAGCAGGAGAGCCGCGCTCGCGGCCTCGTCCGCATCAGTGGTGTGGAGCATCGGTGCATCATCCCCCACGCGCAGCGGCGCAGGCAGGCGAGTTTCCCTCACCACCGTCAGGCGCTTGAGCGGACGACCAGGCGGGTCGGCAGCAGCAGGGGAGTGGGGTCCTGCCCGTTGACGAGCGCGACCAGCATGCGCGCCATCTCCCGGCCCAGAGCCTCTATGGGCTGATGGACGGTGGTGAGCGGAGGGTCGGCGATCTCCGCGACGGCCAGGTCGTCGAAGCCGACCACGGCGACGTCCGCGGGAACCTGCCGGCCGGCCTGCCGCAGGGTGCGCAGCGCGCCTGCGGCCATGTTGTCGTTGGCCGCGAACACCCCGTCGAGATCCGGGTGCTTTGCCAGCAGTGCGGCCATGGCGGCGGCGCCGCTGGGTTCGGTGAAGTCGCCCTCCTGCGGCGGGAACGGATCGAGACCGGCGGCCAGCATGGCGTCCCGGTAGCCGCGGTACCGGGCGCGTCCGGCCTCGGTGTCCAGCCGCCCGCAGATCGCGGCCACACGGGTCCGGCCACGTGAGACCAGGTGCTCGGTCGCCGCGCGCGCCCCTCCGACGTTGTCGACATCGACGTACCACCGGGGAGTCGGACCGACCGGCCGTCCGCCGAACACCACGGGCATCCGCGCCGATTCGGCCGTACGGGCCAGCGGGTCGTCCTCGCGCAGCGCCATCAGCATGACCCCGTCGGCGCCCCTGGACCTGAGGAGCTCCGCCACCCGCTTGCGGCCGCGGTCGGAAGCGGCCAGGCACAGCATCAGATGCAGGTCGGCCTCCTCGAGAGCGGCCGACGCCCCGACGATGACCCGGGCGAAGAACGGATCGGCGAAGATCGACGGATTCTCTCCCGAGACGACCAGGGCGGCCGCTCCCGTCTGCCGGGTGGCCAGGGCGCGCGCGGTCGGGTTGGGGACGTAACCGAGTTGCCGGACGGCTCGTTCGACGGCCTCCCGTTTGGCACGGCTGACGTGCGGGGCGTTGTTGAGGGCGCGGGAGGCCACGGAGCGGGAGACACCGGCGCGTTCGGCCACCTCGTCGAGCGTCGGTTGCCGACGCGGCGCATCTTCTGCCATGGAGCGGGAGTCTCGCACAGGTGGGGCGCCGTACGTGCCGACGGGCTGGGAGCGCTTCCAGTTCCGGCGGGCTGCAGAAGCGCAAAAGCATGCTCACCGAGACCTTGCCGCTGATCGAAATCTTGATCCTGCGCGATCTATTGACAGTTAAACCAGCCCACCCCACGATTGGGACCGCTTCCAGTGGGAGCGCTCCCAAGCCCCGTAACTCCCCGGCCAGGAAACCGAGGTCCTGTGATGAGCCGCAGACTCCGCACCCTGGCGGCAGCGCTCTTCGCCCTGCCGCTGGCGCTCGCCGCCGCCCCGTCCGCACACGCGGCCGACCCCACCACCATGACGAGCGGGTTCTACGTGGACCCCAACTCCAGCGCCAAGAGGTGGGTGGCCGCCAACCCCGGCGACGGCCGGGCCTCCGCGATCAACGCAGCCATCGCCAACACCCCCATGGCCCGCTGGTTCGGCTCCTGGAGCGGCACCATCGGCACCGCCACGGGGGCGTACGTCGGAGCGGCGGACCAAGCCGACAAACTGCCCATCCTCGTCGCCTACAACATCTACCACCGCGACTACTGCGGCGGGCATTCCGCGGGCGGAGCATCCTCGCCCTCCGCCTACGCCAACTGGATCGCCCAGTTCGCCGGAGGCATCGGCAACCGCCCGGCCGTCGTCGTCCTCGAACCCGACTCCCTCGGTGACTACGGCTGTATGACCCAGGTTCAGATCGACGAGCGCGAAGGCATGCTGACCAACGCCCTCGCCGAGTTCAACCGACAGGCCCCCAACACCTGGGTCTACATGGACGCCGGCAATCCGGGCTGGGTCAGCGCGGGGACCATGGCCCGGCGCCTCCACGAGGCCGGCCTGCGTCAGGCCCACGGCTTCTCGCTCAACGTCTCCAACTACTTCACGACCGCCGAGAACACCGCCTTCGGCAACGCCGTCAACAACGAATTGGCCGCCCGCTACGGCTACACCAAGCCGTTCGTCGTGGACACCAGCCGCAACGGCAACGGCTCCAACGGCCAGTGGTGCAACCCCGCGGGCCGCCGCATCGGCACCCCCACCCGGCTGGGCGGAGGCGCCGAGATGCTCCTGTGGATCAAGACTCCGGGCGAGTCCGACGGCAACTGCGGCGTGGGCGCGGGCTCCACGGCCGGGCAGTTCCTCCCGGAGGTCGCCTACAAGA
This sequence comes from Streptomyces sp. enrichment culture, assembly GCF_964272895.1. Lineage (GTDB taxonomy): Bacteria > Actinomycetota > Actinomycetes > Streptomycetales > Streptomycetaceae > Streptomyces. The sequence goes on along the minus strand of NZ_OZ186832.1, from coordinate 109,500 downwards.
TGATCTACGGCTACTGATCCGGACTCGCGCCGCCGGCAGGGACGATGCCTCTGCTGCCGGCAGGGCCGATGCCTCCGCCGTCGGCACGGACGAATGCTTGCGCCGGCGGCACGGACGATTGTTTGCGCCGGCGGCGCGGACGATTGCTCCTGCCGTCGGCACGGACGACGCCCCCGCCGTCGGCACCGGCGATGCTCCCGCCGCCCGGACACGCGAACGCCGCCGGTCCGCCGGGGCGGCGGGAGGCTCCGCAACCATCTCATCGACCAGAAAATCGACCAGAAAGCAGCCATGAACCATCGCAGCCCACGGCGCCTCGCGGCCGCCGTCGTCGCGGCCCTCACGGCCTGCGCCGCCCTCACCGCGACGCAGGCGCAGGCCACACCCGCGCAGGCCACACCCGCGCAGGCCACACCCGCGCAGGACGTGATCACCCCGGCCACCGAGTTCTACGTGGACCCGCACAGCAAGGCCGCGAAGCAGGCTCTCGTGGACTTCAGGAACGGCGACACCGAGAACGCCGTGAACATGGCCAAGCTGGCGAGCTGGCCGCAGGCCCAGTGGTTCACCGAGGGCACACCCGACGAGGTGCGCGGCAAGGTGAGCAAGCTCGTCCACCGCGCCAGGGCCGTGGGCCGGACGCCCGTCCTGGTCGCGTACAACGTCCCGGGCCGGGACTGCACGCAGTACTCCAGCGGTGGAGCCGCGTCCTCCGCCGCCTACCGGCAGTGGATCGACGCCTTCGCCGCGGGCATCGGCAACCACAAGGCGGTGGTCGTCGTCGAACCCGACGGCACGGCCCTGCTTCCCAAGGACTGCGGCCCCACCGTGGACCCGACCGGCCGACTGACCGCCGCCCGGATCGCCGACCTCGCCTACGCCGTGAAGACCCTGAAGGCCAAGCCCCGCACCGCGGTCTACCTGGACGCGGGCAACGTCCAGTGGCGCCCCGTCGGCGAGATGGCCCAGCGGCTCCTGGACGCCGGGATCCGCCACAGCGACGGCTTCGCCCTGAACGTCTCCAACACCCACCCCACCGACCACAACGCCAGATACGGCACCTGGATCGCCAAGTGCATGTGGTTCGCCACCACGACAGGTGGTCCCGCCGACTCGTGCGCCGGCCAGTACTACTCGGCGGCCGCCCCCAACGACGGCACCCCCGGCAACGCCGTCTCCTCCACCGACCCCACCACCTGGCGGTGGACCGACGCCTGGTTCGAGCAGCACGTGGGCACCCCGCCGGCCGACGAACTCCACCACTTCGTGATCGACACCAGCCGCAACGGCCTGGGCGCCTGGACCCCGGAGCCGGGCAAGTACACCGGGGACCCGGAGATCTGGTGCAACGCGCCCGGCCGAGGTCTCGGCCCGCGCCCCACCGCCGACACCGGCGTCCCGCTCGTCGACGCGTACCTGTGGATCAAGATCCCCGGCGAGTCCGACGGCAGCTGCACCCGCAACACCGGCGGGACCATCGACCCCGAGTACGGCATCGTCGACCCGCCCGCCGGCACCTGGTGGCCCGACCAGGCCCACACCCTGGCCCGCAACGCGGTACCGCGTCTGACGTTCAACCGCTGAGCGGTCAGGACCGCGGGCCGGCTCTCGCCGCCCGCCACGGCTGCCTGCGCGCCGCCCACGTCACGTCGCCGAGGGCCGCGGCTGCTCCGGAGGAACCGAGCTCTCGGCGACCGCCATCCACTGGTCCAGGTCGGACTGGGTGAACTCGGTCCACGGTGGGATCTCGGGGAGCCGGCGCAGGAAGTCGTAGGCATCGGGGATCTGGGAGCCGCGCAGGACCGGGCAGTGGCAGCCGGCGATGACCTCGGCGTTCAGACGCTGGAAATCGGTGACGACCGTCCCGAACTTCTCGGCGTCCAGCAGGGCCACCCAGGGGGAGACGAGCCTTCCGCCGAAGAACTGGCCGTCGCGGAACTCGTCCGGCGACAGCGCCGCGGTGTCGGGCATGGGCGTCGGCACATTCGTGGCGAAGGTGTCGACGGCCCACAGGACGCTGGTCCTCGAGTCGAAGAGGGCTCGGGTCGTGGGGTTGTCGTACAGGGGCGGTCGCTTGGCCACCAGAGTGCGGTCTCCCGCGTCGATCGTGTCGCCGTCGGTCATGAAGCGGCACCGGTTGACGGGTGTCTCCCACTCCTCGGCCATGCGGCCGATGGAGAACCATGTCGTCAGCAGGGTCGCGTTCGGGCACTCCGCGAGGACCGCCAGGAGGTTGCCGGCATGGTCGCGGTCGTCGTGGGTGAGGAAGATCCACCGTACGTCCAGGGGGTCCACGACGGACCAGGCCGCCTCCAGCCACTGGGCGCGCACCGCGGGCGCCCCGGTGTCCACCAGGACCGGCTCGGCGCCCCGGATCACCATCGAATTCATCGGGAAGTGACCGACCGGTGGAGCCTCGAGGGCCCACGGGATGACGAACGTCTCCTCAGCGATCTTGTACGGCTGCAGAAGACTGAAATTCTCCGTGGTCGTCATCGCTGCTCTCCCTACGACGGAGTCGCCGCAGCGCCATGATTCCAGTGCACCCCCGCGCCGGGCCGTCGTCAAACGCAGAAACGCGGCCAGTGCGACGGCCGGCTCCGCTGAGCGACGAGGGATGTGCGAAGAGTACCGGCGCACTCGCCGTGAGGAGGGATGGCACGGCCGGACGGGGGTAACCGGCTTCCACGAAGACTCAGCCGTACCGGCTTTGTCGTCGACCGTTCTCAGGAGGCATCCGTGGCAGGCATGTTGAACCGGATCAAGCAGTTCAGCAGGAGTCCGCAGGGCCGTCGTGCCGTGGAGCAGCTGCGCCGCGCCTCCGCCGACCCGCGTCGCCGCGCCCAGGCGCAGCGGCTGCTGGGCAGGCTGCGGGGCCGACGCTGACGGCTCGCCCCCTCAGCGTACGCACACGGTGCCGAGGGCCGGGGCGCCGACGCAATCCCGTCGGCGCCCAGGCCCTCGGTCCTTTCTGCGACCCGCGGGGGCATCACCCGCCACGACCGAGCCGACCGGAAGAGGCCGGGCAATCCGTCCCCGGACGGGCGTCGGCTTGCCCGGTAGGAGCCGACAGGTCGGAGAACTCTTCGCCGCTCAGTCCACCGTGATGAACCGCTGGAAGTAGTCGGCGGGCACGCCTTCGCCGACCAGGACGCCCTCCGCCTCCACCCAGGCGTGCGCGGCGAACGGCGGCTGGGTGCGGACGCCGACGCACCAGGTCGGCCACTGGCCGTGCAGCCGGCACAGCAGCGCGGTGGCCAACGAGCGGGGCAGGCAGCCCTGTTGGCCGCCGGCGGCCAGGCTGACGGCGAGGACGGTCTCGCGAGCGCGGGCGGCCTCGGCGAGGGTCGCGGGCCGGGCGCCGCGGCGCAGCCGCAGGAGCACCGTACGGATGCGGGCGGGCGGCTGCCGGGCGAGCAGGTGGGCGCAGCCGACGACCAGCCGGGTCACCAGCCGCGGGCCGAGGGGCACCGAGCGTGGATCGTGCGGGACGACTTGCGAGGTGGACACGGCGGCAATCCCTCCGGGTCGGGGTGGAGAGCGGGCAGGGGGCGGCAGCGGCGCCGGGTCAGGCGGCCAGGAGCTTCGCGGTGCGCAGTTCCTCGAGGATGCGGGTGATGTCCTCCTCGACCTGCTCGCTGCTCACGTCGTACCGGTCGGTGAGCGCCGTCACCGCCTGCTCCCTGCTCGTGCCGTCCAGCAGGGTCTGGACGATCAGCGCCGCGGTGGGATTGAGGGTGTAGTACTCGCCGCTGTTCTGGTCGAGCAGGGCCATGCCGTACTCGGTGTCGGCCGTCACCACGCCGGGGCGCAGGGTCATCGTCATGTCGTGATACCTCCCGTGTCGGTGTGTGCCGGCCCCAGCGGGCCGCGGTGTCGTTCGCGTGCGCGCAGCCACACCTCACAGCCGATGGTCGGATGCAGCAGCGCGCTCTCCAGGTCGGCGGCGAGCGGCCGAAGGCACCAGTCGCGCAGGGCCGCAGGGTCGACGAGGCCCAGCTCGCGCAGCCGGGAGTCCTCCCAGAGGGCGAGCAGCGCGGCGCGATGGCGGCGCAGCCCGGTCTCCTCCTCGAAGGCGGCGTGCGCCTTGGTCGTCCGGTGGCGGCTGGCCTCCGGGACGACACCCCGCATGGCCTCCTCGATCAGCGGTTTGTACCGCCATGGCGTCACCCGGTCCTGGGGCCGGACGGCGAGGGCGGCCTCGACGAGCAGGTCGTCGTAGTACGGGGCGGCGAAGGTGACGCCGAGCGGTTCGGACATCTGCTGGACGTGCCGGGCGAAGCGGGCCAGGCTGCGCAGGGTGGCCAGCTCCCGGTGCCCGCCGTGGCCGGGGCTGAGCGGCTGGGCGTCCCGCGCCTGTTCGAGGACCAGTTCGCGCACGGCTTCGACGGCCCGCCCGGTGGCCCACGGGGGCAGCCGTGGCGGGGTGCCCCAGCTGAACAGGGGGACGGTCATGGGGGGTTGGGGGTGGGTGAGGTCGTGCGCGACCCGGACCAGCCAGTCACTGTACGGGCGGCGGTCCAGGAGCTGGGCCAGGGCCGTGCGCCGGGACCAGCGGTGCCGGGACGTGAAGCCGCGGGTCAGCCGCCAGGCCGTACGGGGGTGGCGAGGCAGCAGGCCGTGGACGTGCGCGGAGGCGCCGCTGAACAGCTCGTCGCCGCCCATACCGCTCAGGTGCAGCGCGGAGCCGCGCTCCGCTGCCCGCTCGACGATGTACATCCGCCGGTGGCGGTTGACCGCGTACGGCGACGGCGTGTCGAGGTCGTCGTCCAGTGTGTCGACGCGGTCGAAGGTCAGGGGTACGGCGGTCGCCGGCACGACATGGTGTTCCACCGCGTCCAGCGCCTCCACCGTGCGCCGCGCGTAGGCGACGTCGTCGCCGAGTACGTCGTGGACGGCGGCGGTGTAGGCGACGGTCTTCGCGCCCGCGCGGTCGGCCGTGGCGACCACCGCGGTGGAGTCGACGCCACCCAGGTCGGCACTGACCAGTTCGCGGCCCGCGATCCGTACGGTGACCGCGTCGGTGAGCCGATCCCTCACGAGCCGGGCGCCTTCGGCGAGGGGGAGTTCGGCCGGGGGCGGGCTCCAGCAGCGGTCCGTGCGCAGACGCCCGTCACGGTCGAGCAGCGCACGCCGGTCTCCGGGAACGATGTCGACGCCGCGCCAGACCGTCTGGACGGTCAGCGGGTGCAGGATGCCGGGACTGAGCAACTGCACGGCCAGACGGCCCTCGTCCAGGTCGGCGCCGGTCAGGTCCGCCAGGACATCGGCCCGATCCGACAGCAGGTGGGCGCCGTGGGTGCCGGGCGCCTGGGCGGCGAAGACGCTCCGGACGCCGGTGACGGTGCCGCGGACCAGCGTGCTGCCGTCGAAGCTGGTGATCAGGTGGTGGCTGCCGGGCCAGTTCCTCGCGTACGCGTCGGCGGCCTCGGGTGATCCGGCACGGGCCGCGCGCGCCGCTTCCTCCGGCGTCACCGCGTGCTGCCCGAGCACGGCCAGCCGGGCGGGTCCGCGTGCGGCTGACGTCACGGCGTGGTCCGGCCAGCGGCCGATCAGCCAGGGCCTGCCGGACGCGTGCGGGAGCTCGCGGGTCCCATGGGAACGGGCTCGCGCGGCGAGGGCGGCGACGGCGTCGGTGTCCGGGAAGACGAGGAACCAGCAGGCCCCGGCGGGGGACGACGGGCCGGTCACCATAGGCGGGTCCTTCCGGAAGGGTGCGGTGGGCGGTGGGAGGTCTGCGGTGGGAGGTCTGCGGTGGGCCTGGGCCTGGACCTGGGCCGTGGGCGGTGGGTGACAAGGGCGTGGGCGGCACCGACGGCGCCGCCCACGCTCCGGACCAGCCCCTGCGCACATGGCTTGCAGAGGGCGGGCCCCGAGAGGTCAGAGCAGGCTGTGGCCGCCCAGCAGGTCGGGGCTGCCCGTCCCGGCCAGGCCCGTGACCTTCTGGAAGTCGCCGACCTTGGTGAGAGTGGGACGCTCGTAAGCCATCGTCTTTATCCCTTCGTCGATCAATTCGTCGTCGACAGAAGCGGGTTGCCCCGCCTCCTGCATGGGCCGGCACGCCGCCCGAATCAGCGGGGCGCCGACGCAGTGCACAAAGCTAGGTGTGAGGTTTCCTCCGTCACAACGGGCTTCGCAGGCCATCCGAGCGAGCCCCGGCCGTATCCCTTCCGTCACATCCGACACAGCGCTCACCGAATGCGAGTCGCGCGTCATGTTCGTCGCGGGACGGGGTACCCACGGCGCCCTCGCCGAGCAGCGGCAGGTGTTTTCGGCCGGGGTTGCACGGGACGCCGGGCGGTATGCAGGGCGAGAGCCCCGTCCTGAACTCGCATGACGCGGTAGCCGCAATTCCGGTCGTCGCTGTCGGGTGGCCGGTCGCCGTCGTACTGGCCGGAAATCCACCCTTGCGGGTGCGCGGCACGTCGTGTCAGGCAGCGTACGTCGGGGCGCCGCGGCTGACGCCCGAGCCCGCTGGATGCATCAGCGAGCCCGAGGGCGGCCACCCTGCCCGAGCCGATCCGGAGATGCCTTACGGGGCAAGCCCTACGCTTTACGACGATGAGTGCGAGTTGCGCAGGGTGAGCGTTACGTCGGCCTTGTCGTGGGGCTGCTCTTCTTCCGTATTCTGCACATGGATGTTCCTGGAGTCGCGTTGCAGCGGATAGAGGAACATTCTCTCGAACTCTGTCCAGCCGTCTTTGTCGCCTGTTCTGGTGGTAGTTCCCTCGTACAACTCGACGAGTCCGTTGGTCACCCGAATGAAGCCACCACTGTCGTGTCGAATGTCGTAGTGGACTTCGATTCTTATCTCTCCACCACACCGGGCTCGAACTGTTATGGGCCTGGTGTTGTCGACCCCGATTTCGATATCTCGGTGGTCGAGACTGACATTCCGGTGGCAGACCTCATTGCGGCCGACACTCTCGTAATCCATGATCCGGAAGGCCACACTGCCTGTCACCGTCCGCAGATGGCTGGCCCCGGCGTCAGTTGCCAGCACAGGGACCGCAATGACCGCGGCGGCAGGAACGGCCAGCGCGCGCCAAAGCGAGGCGTGAGTGCGGCGACGTCTGTTTTCGACGTGCATGAGGGCTCCCTTCATCGAGCTCGATGCATGGGATGAAAGCCACTCGCTCCGAGCCCCTCTCCTTTCACGCTACGCCCCGGACCAGCCGGGTGCAGTCCGCCGCCCGAGGAAACGACCGCGGCGGCCGGCCCGGCCCACCGAGAACGGGCACACTGCCGATCCGCTCTCGTCGACTCCCTCAACCGCCGTGTCGAAAGCAGGTACGGCCGTCTGCCGAGCCTCGGATAGGTTGCAGCGGACACATGACTTCTAGGGGGAGCAGGACATGAACACGTGGGGAGTGGTCGAGGTCCCTGATTCCCTGGCGGTTTCCTACGCCAGAGGCTTCGGAGAGGAAGGGACGGCCTGGATCGCCGGACTGCCGGCTAGGGCCGCCGAATTACTCGACCGCTGGGAACTGAAACGGGACGGCGTCGTCAGGGCGGGGGAGGCCGCGCTGGTGCTGCCGGTGCTGCGTGAGGACGGCACGCGCGCGGTCCTCAAACTGCAGATGCCCAGAGAGGAGACCACTGCCGCACTCGTCGGACTGCGCACCTGGAACGGCGAGGGGATGGTGCGGCTGCTCGATCACGATTCCGAAAGCGGTGCCATGCTCCTGGAACGGCTGGACGCCACCCGCACACTGGCCTCGATCGAGGATGACGACACAGCGATGGCTGTCCTCGCCGGGCTTCAGGCCCGGCTGGTCTGCATCCCGGCACCGCAGGGACTGCGCAGCCTCGGCGACATCGCCACGGAGATGCTGGAGCAGGTCCCCCGGGCGGTCACAGCTCTGGCTGACCCGGCAGACCGGCGACTCCTCCTCAGCTGGGCGTCGGCGGTGAAGGAGCTGGCCGGTGAGCCCGGAGACCGGCTGCTGCATTGGGATCTGCATGTCGGCAACGTTCTCGCGGCGGAGCGTGAGCCGTGGCTCGCCATCGATCCTGAACCACTCGCCGGCGACCCCGGCTTCGATCTCTGGCCCGCCCTGGACAGCAGGTGGGACGACGTGGTCGCGAAGGGCGATGCCTCGCGCGTGGTGCGGCGCCGCTTCGACCTCCTCACCGAGGTCCTCGGCCTGGACCGCGCACGCGCGACCGGCTGGACGCTCGGGCGGCTGCTGCAGAACTCGCTATGGGACATCGAGGACGGCGAAACCGCTCTCGCGTCAGCTTCCGTGGCGATCTCAGAAGCGTTGCTCAGCCGGTGATCCGGTGGGTTTCGGTTCGGGCGTCACCTGCGGGCTGGCGCATGCCCGCCTGGAAGGAGGCCGGCGTCTGTGACCGGATCCCCGTCATCCTCCTGAGTGAGCTGAGGTAGAAGAGGAAGTCGGACTGCTCACGGGCGGTGATCGACTCCTCCACGCCGAGGAACCGGAGAAGCACGGCAGGTTCGATCACCGCCCACAGCTCGTCGCCGGCCTTCCGCGGCTGTCCTGCGGTCGGCGGGCACTCGTCCTGTGCGGCCACGCGGGAAGGCTGTCAGGCTTTGCTCCTCTTTGTGAACGACCCCCCGAGCAAGAACTTCAGATGGGACCATGTGCTGTGGTACTCCGGGAACCACTCCGGAAGGGGTGCCACTAGCTCTTCCTCGGAATGGACGAGCTGACCGGTCGTCACCCTGAAGTGGGTCTGCTGCCGACGGCTTTTCAGCGACACGATCCAGGCGCCGGATTGCGTCGAAAACACGCTTCTGTGTGGCTGGTCTCCCGGGTGCACGTAAAAGGACTCCGGTATGTGCTTCTTCGCCAACTCGAGACCTGCGGCTTCTGCGTCCTTCCGGTCGCCCGCCACATGCTCCGTCCGTCTCAGCTCCCAACTGGGCGTGCAGGACCACGATTCATGCTCATAATCGACGTGGGCTTCTTCTACCAGGACATACCAATGAGTTGTCACAGGCTGGATTCTAGGAGGGCCGATCTCCCACAGGTCCAGCCCGCGCAGAAGGCAGTTCTCCCGCAGGCGCTGTCGTACGACAGCCGTCATCGGCTCTTCTCCCCGTAGACCCGGCAGAACCTCGTGTCGTACCGGCCACAGCCAATACGTCCGCTCGGCCCGCGTCAGCCGGCCGCAGAGCGTGCCCTGTCGGTAGGGACGGACACCCGGATACAGTGCGCGAGACGGCAGCCGGGGCAGAGAGGCAAGCGTGACCGACACCAGCAACACCAGACCCGCCGACGCCCGAGCGCACGCGCCGCGGCCGAGCCGGCTGCACCGCCTGATGCGTCACCTGCCTCTGATCGCGCCCGTCCTGCTGTGGGCCGTGCCCTGCTGGGTGCTCCTGCACACCGGTCAGCACTGGCCGCTGCCCGTCACGCTCGCCGGCACCGCCCTCTTCGCCCTCGGCCTCGTCGGAATGCCGCTCGCGATGGCGCGCGGCCACGGCCGACGCCAGCAGGACCGGGCGGCGATCGTCGGTGACACGCTGCTGGGCGCCGGCTGGGTCCTGTTCACCTGGTCCGTTCTGCTCGGCGTCCTCTTGCGGCTCGCCCTGTTCGTGGCCGGAGTCGGCGAGAGCCAGGACCGGGCCCGCATCGTCACCTGGGCCGTCCTCGGCGTCACCGCCGTCCTGCTCGCCTGGGGGTACGCCGAAGCCCGCCGCGTGCCCCGCGTGCGCCGACTCGACGTACAACTCCCGCGACTCGGCGCCGGGTTGGACGGCCTCCGCGTCGTCCTCATCACCGACACCCACTACGGTCCCCTCGATCGGGCTCGGTGGTCGGCACGCGTATGCGAGAGGGTGAACACCCTCGAAGCCGACCTCGTCTGCCACACCGGCGACATCGCGGACGGCACCGCCGAACGCCGCCGTGCCCAGGCCGCCCCACTCGCCACCGTGCGGGCCACCCGAGCCCGTGTCTACGTCACCGGCAACCACGAGTACTACAGCGAGGCCCAGGGCTGGGTCGACCTGATGGACGAGCTCGGCTGGGAGCCGCTGCGCAACCGCCACCTGCTGCTGGAACGCGGAGGCGACACCCTCGTGGTCGCCGGCGTGGACGACGTCACCGCCGAGTCCTCCGGCCTGACCGGTCACCGCGCCCACCTCGCCGGAGCCCTGCGCGGCGCCGACCCCGACCTGCCCGTCCTGCTCCTGGCACACCAGCCCAAGTTCGTCGACCGGGCGGCAGCCCACGGCATCGACCTCCAGCTCTCCGGCCACACCCACGGCGGTCAGATCTGGCCCTTCCACCACCTGGTCCGCCTCGACCAGCCCGCCCTCGCCGGCCTCAGCCGCCACGGCACCCGCACCCTCCTCTACACCAGCCGAGGCACCGGCTTCTGGGGCCCGCCGTTCCGCGTCCTCGCCCCCAGCGAGATCACCCTGCTCGTCCTGCGCTCCCCACACGCGCACTCCGTGACGTAGCACGACGTCGCCGTGGGATCGGGATCGGAGGTGATCTGCAGCCTCAGCGTTTCGGCTCGTGTCTCACCGGTCATTCGCCCTCGTGGAGCACAGCTCCCAACACCGTTCCCCTCCTGCCCTCCTGCGGCAGGAGGGGATACGTGGCTTCGCCGGCGGGGGATACGGCCATGGGGCTCGACTCGTCGGGGCTCCCTCGCGACATGCCGAGATGGATCATGGGGGCCCACAGTATCGGCGCTGCCGGGTAGCGGTCTCGAAGCCGTCGAGCGGCCTGCTGGATGGCGAAGGCGGGATCGACCAGGCCGGCCTGGACCTGCGCGTAGAAGGCATCCGCCATGCTGGCTGCCACCCTGTCGTCGATCGGCCAGAGCGTCCCGATCACGTGCGCGAAGCCACTCGCCTGAAAAGCAGAGGACACATGGATGGCTTCATCCGCCAGCCGTGTCCCGCCCTGCGCCGTCCCGCACCCCGACAGGTAGACGAGCTTCGGTGTGACCTGGTACCGGAGCCGGGTGATCTCGCGGACGGCGAGCCGGCCGTCGGCCAGCAGGAGCCCGCTGTTGATCGGGTGGTCCAGTTCCGTCAGGCTGTGGCAGGCGAAATGCGCCCATTCGCTGGTGCTCAGTCCGCGCTTGACCGTGCTGCGCGTCGCGCCATGCTCCGACAGGTGTGTCGCGTGCGGGAAGCGCTCGAGGAGCCGTCGCGTCTCCCTCTCTGCACCGGGCAGGGGGACGACACCGTCCCCGTCGGCGAGACTCACGACCAAGAAGCGCTGCTCACCGGCTGCTGCGGCCTCGCCCGCGCCCGACCGGCTCCGCAGCAGGTTGCGCAGCGTGGTCGTGTAGGACGAGACGGCCAGATCCATCAGGTTCCGAGGGGTGGGGCCTGACGTCGGGTCATGGTGGCCGGCAGCGTGCAGGGGAAGCAGGCTCAGCAGCCCGGTGGGGCACCAGAAGATGCGCGGCCACGCCTGGCCGTCCACCGGCCCGGTGGTGCAGCCGAGCGCCTCGGTGACCGGTTCCACCAAGCAGTCCCAGAGCCACGCCAGCGTGTCTCTGATCGTCCGCTGTCCTGAGATCCGGTCTTCGAACGCGTGTCCCGTCGGTGTGACTGCCCCGAGGAACTCCGAGGTGCGCCTGCGGACGGTCTCGATGTCGAGGGCGGGTAGGGGGAGAACGCTCAGCCCGTCAGAGCTGAGAATGAGGGCGTCCGACCGGTACCGGCTCACGTTCACCGTCACCACCGGACCCGCTTCGGTGGCCCTGGCCAGCTCCTCCATGGTGGGCGGCAGCAGGAATCCCTCGAAGCCGGGCATGTGCCGGATGCGGGTGATGAGTTCGTCGAGTCGGCGCGCTGCGGAGTGGCGACGGTCCAACGCCTGTCCGGAGAACACCACGGGTGTTTCACGGAACCCGTCGCCGCCGTCGCCGGCTGCTCCCTCTTCGGCGCCGAGAATCGTCCTGAGTCTCTCGAATTCGTCCGCGAGCTCGGGAGCGCTTTCACGGAGCACGGCGCTCTCCGAACTGATGTCCATGATCCTGTTGAGGAGGACGCCTCTTCCCTGCTCCAGCACCTGGAGTGCCGCGTGGGGATCGCCCGCGGCGAGATGACAGGCCGCGGCGTCGGACGCCAGGCCGAGGAAGTCGCTCAGCTGTCGCTCTTGGTCCAGTAGATCGATCTGCCAGGCGGCGAGATGAGGCATCAAGGACACCGCAAGGGACAGTGCTTCACGGCCTGCCGCGGCGCCTTCGTGATCGGCGGCGGCCTCACCCCATTGCCGAGCGGCGTCGATGCGCAGCCGGGTCGGCGCTCCGACGGTTGTCGCGGCGGTACGCCAGGCCCCGATGGCTTCTTCGATTCCGGCGCCCTCGTCGATCTGGGAGATGCCCCAGAGCGTCCCTCCCAGACTCTGCAGCGGCAGCGCGCTGTCGGGTCGTCCCGTTTCAGCGCTCTCCACCGCTGCTCGCAGGATGTCCGCCGCTTCCATGAGGGAGGCGCTGTCGCTGGTCTCCTGGGCACGCAGTCGGAGGGCGTTCCCCAGGCTCGTCAGACAGAAGACTCGGTCGAGGTGACCTTCGGGAGCGGCGGCTACGGCGCTGCGGAGCAACTCGATCGCGTCGTCGAGGGAGGCGCGGTCGCCCGTCACCTCTGCGCGGAAGCGCAGGGTGTCACCGAGTTCGGCGAGGCGCTTGGCGTAGTCGGCGCTGTCGAGCCGCGAGGCCGCCAGGGCTCGCTGGTAGAGGCTGATGGCGTCGTCGATCAGCGTGTAGTCGCCGGTCATCTGGGCCTTCAGGCGCAAGGCGTGGGCCAGGCCCGATTCCGCGAGGCTCTTCCTCTCCGTCGGCGTGGTGCTGTCGGGCGCGGCATCGGAGTCCATGGGTACGGCCCGGTTGCGGATGAAGGTGATGCGAGCCGCGGTGTTTCGGTTTCGCTGCTGTGGCAGAGGTCTGGACTTTCCCGCGAGTGCCGTGTGCACGTGGCGGTAGATGGTGTCCATGTCCAGGAGTTCACCGGCATCGGGTATGCCGTTCTCCATGACGTGGACGAGTTCGGCGGTGAATGCCGTGTAGTTCTCCCCTGGTGGCGCGAGTGCCTTCTTCGTTTCCGCGGCTGCCGCGAGCAGGTAGGTGCCTTCGATCTCCGCGTCCTGAGCGATCTCGGAGGGAGCACTCATACCGGGCATCGCCCTCCCGCTGTAGCAGCAGTCGAGGATGACGACCTTCCTGAGGGCCTGGCTGGACAGGACTGCTTGTCGCAACCAGTCGTAGGGGAGCGTGGTGTGGATCTCGTTGACTCGGGACTCGGGAAGCGACAGGCACAGGTCCATCGAACGTGACACCGTCAGTCCGTGGCCGGCGTAGTAGACGATGAGCGTGTCCGTTACGGCCGCGGCGATCCGCTTGACTGTGTCGACCATCTTGGCGGCGTTGTCCCACTGCAGCATCTGCGTGCAGTGTTCCGACGGCAGGCCCCAGACCTTGTCGTCCGTGAGGAGCTCACCCAGGCGCTCCACGTTGTTACGGACGGCTGGGAGATCGTCGAGGGACGTGTAGGCGTACGTCCCCATGAGGATCGCGCGTGAATTCAGTGGCTCCGCGAGCAAGGCGTCACCCTCGCGTCTATTCCGGGGCGGTCAGCGCTGCGGTGATCCGGTCCGCTGTCTCGTCGGATGCGTCCTCGACGATGATCCGGACTCCGTTGGCCGTGATCTCGACCGGTGCCGGGGGTGCGGCCTGCGACGAGCGCCATGTGACGTAGGCCAGTGCGAGATTGGCGAGATTGAACGCCGAGGACACGATCAGGCTGATCGTTTCGATGTCTCCGGCCATCGCTCCGGGCTCGGGTGTTGCTTCTACGACGTCGATCTTCGCATGGCGGGCGATGTCCTGATCGTCGAGGAACCACTCGTGCAGTGATCTCAGGACCTCCTGAGCGTGCTCTCCGCGCGCCCCGACTCGGATCTCCACGCAACCCCCCTTGTGTACGCCCCCGGCGGATATGCACCCGGACCACCAGTATGAGCCGCATCGTAGGCGCAGAGGCGGAAAACGAGGGATCTGGTGGGCTGGGATTCCCGTTCGCCTTCAGAGGTGACATGCCTGCCCAGGGACCGACGGCCTCTTCATGCCGCAAGGCATCATCAGACGGCGAGGGAGGTGTCGAACACCCGGTGGGTCCCTTCAGCCGCTGCGGACAGGAACCCTCTTGCCCTTGTGGAGAGCCTTGCCAGTGGCCGCAGGCGCGGTCACGCTGGCGGCATGGTGAGTTCGTGGGGGCGGCCGGCGCTGCGGCTGGCCGGGCGGGCCGCGGGGTGGCTGGGAGCGTTCGCCATGGGTTCGTTCGTGACGGCCGGATTCACCCTGTTCACGGCATGGGTGCCGCTGACGCTGTGGGCGCACGGGCACCGGAACCCGCTGGCCTTCTTCGTAGCCTGCGGCGGGACGACGGTCTCCCTGGTCGTCCCCGTGCTGGCGGCTGTGTATCTCCACTCCCATGCCTACGAAAAGGCGTCCTACGTCGTCGGAGGCGGCATCGGTCTTCTCGTTCTCTGCGCGTACGGCGGGGTGATGTATTTCGGGTGGCAGGACTCCGACCAGCAGGCTCTGCACGACCGGGGGATCGCGAGGACCGGCGTCGTGACCAGGCAGTGGGAGGCATCGACCCCGGACGGCACCGCTTCCGGGGTCGTCGCACGGCTACCGGATGGGACCACGCACAAGCTCCGGGGTGAGCAGTCGCCGGTAGGAACGCAGGTCGTCATGACCGTCGACCCGCGAGGTCACGTCGCCACCCGGCTGGGGCCGCCGCCCGAGGCACCGGACCATGTGGCACTGAAGCTGTCGGCCACCGGAGTTGTGCTGGGCTGCGTGGCATCCTCCGCATGCTGTGCGGGACTTGTCACAGAGGACGCGCGGCGCTGGCTGGCGAAGGGGACCGGTCGGCCGGCGGTCGGCGCGGATACGGCAGTCGCGAGCGACTGAGTCCCCTCAGCGTGGCCACTGATCCGCTGACACCATGACCGGCACAGGCGCGCGGTGGTCGCAGCCCACGGTCCCGACGGCAACGGGCGGGCGGACGTGCTGCCGCCCACCCCGCCGGGACCGGGGAAGCCACGCTGGAAACCAGTGGCCTGCCGCACGGGAGCAGGCCGTGGTCGGGGCCATCTGCTCGCGTACGGGCATCAGTTCTCTACGGGCGCGTGCCCGACGGGTGCGTGCCCGGCGGGTGCTGTCAGCACTTCTTCATCCCGAGCCTGATGGCCGTACCGGGGTCGATGTGCACGTAGCCGGACCAGATGTTGCCCCAGGCGCCGTAGTCGTCCCCTTGCGTCCAGTACCAGATGCTGTTGCCCTGGTAGCTGTCGCCGTACCCGTAACAGGCGAAGGAGCTGTAGGTGGTGCGCAGGTTGTCGCGGAAGTCGGAGTAGAAGCTCCGGTGGGCGTAGAGGGCCTTCGGCGCCTGGTTGGTGCACCACAGCGTTCCGGTGTTGCCGTCGACACCGCAGGTGGCGGCTTGCGCTGTCGGCGCGCTCACCAGAGCACTGCTCGCGGTGATGGCCGCTGCACCGAGGAGGATTCCGAGCTTTCGTCGCATGTCCGGGCCTTTCGTGCGTGTCGGATGGGACGCGTGCGAGTGTGTCAGCGGCGTTCTGGTGGCGGCCAACCTTTCGAAATTTTCCGCAGTGTCGGGGTGGCAGCAGGCGAACCGACGTGCTCCGGGCCGGCCTAGGGGACGCCATGGGGCTGGCTGCCCGATCTGCTTGACGAACGGCCCCGTCAGCGCGACTTGCCGATACGTACCGGATGTCGCAGCGGGGCTGGACGATCCGCGCCACTGACCGCCCACCTGAACCGCCCAGCGCGCGGCGCTCACTCAGCAGATCTGGCGGAACGGGCGGGCAACCGCACTTGGTTTCGGCTGTGATCTCGTCAACCCTCCGGGCATGCCCGATCGGCGGCGGCAGCCTGTCGCAGGGGAGTGTCCGGCAGGCGGTTCGCCGCGCCCCGCCGACCGGGCAAGGAGGGGAGTGGGCACTGGTCGGCGACGGACACGGCACGGCGTTCGGCTGGAGCGGGCCCGACCGTGACCCCGGCCCGCGCCCGACCTCCGAGGCGAACGTCGCGCCGGTCTCCACGCACCACCCCAGTGGCGGGACGGAGTACCGGTCCGGTCCGGCTGTCCTCCTCACCCGCCCGCCACATGTTCACACTTGCACCTATAGTCGCTATTCGGCCACCGATATCCGAACCCCCTTGCGGTAAAAGGCCCTTCCGTAACTGGCCGCGTGCATGACATCTTGCGTCCATCACTTGTTTCGTACGACCCGGCCTGACCACCGGGTCTTCGGAGGACGCATTGATACCCCACAGATCCAGTCGGCCTCGCCGTACCCTCGTGCTGACCGCCACGCTCGGCGCGACGCTCGCCCTGGGGGCCCCGGCCGCGCTCGCCGGCACCGACCCCGTCTCCCCCTTCGGCTCCGCCGCTCCCGCCCCCGCCCCCGCGGCAGCACCCCAGGCCGCGGCCCCCGCGTCCTCGAGTGCGACCTGGGTCGCCGGCACCCGCTCCTACCTGGTGATCACCGCCCCGGGCGACACCACGGCGGTCCGCAACGCCGTGACCGCCAACGGCGGAACGGTCTTCCAGTACTACGACGCGATCGGTGTCATCACCGCCCACTCCGCCTCCGCCTCCTTCGCCGGCGCGATGCGCGGTGTGAGCGGGGTCCAGCAGGTCGGCGCCACCCGCACCTCCGACGTGCCGGCGGACGCCTACAACCCGGCGCTTCCCGCCAACCCGCCGCAGTCCACGACCCCTACGGGCGAGCCGGTCCGTGCCGACATGACCCAGATCAAGGCCGACCAGGCATGGGCCATCACCACGGGCTCCGCCTCCGTCAAGGTCGGCATCCTGGACACCGGTGTGGACGATCAGCACCAGGACCTGGCGCCGAACTTCAACGCCGCGGACTCCGTGTCCTGCGCCTACGGCAAGCCGGACACCCGTACGGGCGCCTGGCGCGACGTCGGCACCCACGGCACGCACGTGGCCGGCACGGTCGCGGCCGCCAAGAACGGCAAGGGCGTCATCGGCGTGGCTCCGGGCGTGAAGATCGCCTCGGTGCGCATCGCCGAGCCCGGCAGCTCGCTCTTCTTCGCCGAGAACACCATCTGCGGCTTCATGTGGGCCGGTGACCACGGCTTCAAGGTCACCAACAACAGCTACTACACCGACCCGTGGCAGTTCAACTGCCCGGACAACGCCGACCAGGCCGCGATCATCGAGGGCGTCAAGCGCGCCCAGGAGTACGCGGAGAGCAAGGGCTCGCTCCAGGTCGCGGCGGCCGGCAACTCCAACCTGGACCTGGCCAACAAGACGACCGACACCGAGAGCCCGAACGACTCGACACCGGTCACCCGGACCATCACCAACGCCTGCCTGGACATCCCGACCGAGCTGCCGGGCGTCGTCACCGTCTCGGCGATGGGCACCACGGCGAAGGCCTCGTACTCCAACTACGGCCTGAACGTCATCGACATCACGGCCCCGGGCGGCGACACCACCGGCATCTACAGCACCCTGCCGGGCGGCAAGTACGGCTCCAAGAGCGGCACTTCGATGGCCTCGCCGCACGTCGCCGGTGTGGCCGCGCTGCTGGCCAGCACCAACCCCGGCATCACCCCGGCGCAGCTGCGGGAGAAACTGGCCACCCAGGCCAACGACATCCCCTGTCCGTCGGACACCCGCTGCAAGGGCACCACGGCCAACAACGGCTTCTTCGGCGAGGGACAGGTCGACGCCCTCAAGGCCGTCGGCGGCACCCCGCCGCCCGGCAAGTACTTCGAGAACACCACGGACTTCGCCATCGGTGACAACACCACCGTGGAAAGCCCGATCACGGTCAGCGGAGTGACCGGCAACGCCCCGGCCACCCTCAAGGTCGGTGTGAACATCGTGCACACCTACATCGGCGACCTGAAGGTCGACCTGATCGCCCCGGACGGCACCGTCTACACCCTCCACAACCGCTCGGGCGGCAGCGCCGACAACATCAGCCAGGTCTACACCGTCAACGCCTCCGCCGAGCTCGCGGTCGGCACCTGGAAGCTCCGGGTCAACGACAACGCCGGCGGCGACACCGGCCGGATCGACTCCTGGAACGTCACCTTCTAAGGGGCGCCCACACCGCAGCACTCAGCGCTGGAGGTCGTCGGCGAGACATTCGAAGACGACACTTGTGCCGAGAGGCCACCGGGGAGCAGCCACTGCACCCCGGTGGCCTTCTTCAGTGCTGCGTACTCGCGCCGCGCGGATCCTGACGGTCACCGCGGTACCCGACCGCCTCCGCCTCATCCGTAATGTCCGTCATTACCGGGTGTTTCGGCGGGATTTCGGGGCAATCGGCTCCAAGGGCCGCCGTGATGGGACGGCGGTCGGCAGACGTCGAGGAGATGGGGATTCACATGCGGTTAAAGGGGACGAAGTCCGGCGCGATCGTGGTGGCCGCGGTGTTGGGGAGCGTCGTCCTCTCGGGTTGCGGTGACGGTGGCGACACCGAGGCGGAGGAGAACGGCACGCCGCAGGGCGCGAGCACGAGCGCCGGTGCCCGCGAGCAGGGCACGGCGCAGGTGCGAGCGGCCTACGACAAGACGGCCGAAGCCGAGTCGGCGCGGACGACGATCAGGACGAAGCTCTCGGCGGAGGGCCAGACGATCACATCCAACGGTGAGGGCGTCGTCGACCTGGACGAGGGCGACAGCGTCATGACCATCACGGCGCAGGACAAGACCGTCGAGCAACGCGTCGTCGACCAGGTCCTCTACCAGAAGGCATCCGGCCAGAAGGCGCCGGGCGGCAAGCCCTGGATCAAGATCGACCTGAAGCGGGCCGCCGCCCAGCTGGGCGTCAACAACCAGCAGATCGGCGACCCGGCCCAGACCGCCGCGTACGCCAAGGCGATCACCGACAAGGACGTCACCAAGGTCGGCACCGAGAAGATCGACGGAACCGACACCACGCACTACAAGGTCTCCGTGGACGTCTCCGAGCTGCCCGGCGGCGAGCAGATGAGCAAGCAGCTGGGCCCGACGCTGCCGATGGAGGTCTGGCTCGACGACGAGGGCCGGCTGCGCCGCCAGCAGATCGACATGACCCTCAAGGCCCCGGCCTCCTCGGCCGAGCCGGGCAGCGGCGCGGCACCCCAGCAGCTCAAGATGAGCACGGTGATGCAGTTCTCGGACTTCGGCACCGAGGTCGACGCGGAGGCTCCGCCGGCCGGCCAGGTGGCCGACATGACCGACGAGGCCCTTCGAGGCGCCGCGCGGCAGGGCTGAGCGCGGATGGAGCCGCTGGGCCGACACGTCGACGGTCTCGTCATCACGTGCCTTGTTCATGGCGACGTGCCGCCAGTGCAGTGGCAGGAAGAGCAAGACTGAGACGGACAGGTCGGCGCCGACTGGGCAGGCAAGCACGTGGAAGCTCCTGGCAGGACGGCATGGACGCGAGATCCCCCCGTCTACCGGGAGCTTCTGTACATCTGCGCGGGCACGGCCGCCGTCAGCGCTCGACGTCGTCGCCGTCGCACGGTGACTGACCGCCACCTACCGCCGTTCCCACCCGGCCCGCGTGATCTCGTACTCGACTTCCCCGTGTTCGGAGCCCTCGATCGCCTCCCGCCAGTCCCCGGTGAAGTTCCGGACGAAGGACAGGCCCGACTTCTCCATGACGCGACGGGAACGGGTGTTGACGGCCATCGTGTTCGCCGTGACCCGCTCGACCTCCAGATCCGTGAACCCCTTGCGGATCAGGGCCCGGGCCCCCTCGGTGGCGTAACCGTGCCCCCATGCCTCCCGGTTCAATCGGTAACCCAGCTCGACCACGGCAGAGCTGTGCTCCTCCAGCGGCCGGAACTCGAACCAACCCAGGAAGGTGCCGGTGGTCTTGTCCTGCGCGGCCCAGTAGCCGCGGTTCCCCCAGCACGGGTAGTCGTGCAGGAGTCGCGGCAGGACCCTCGTCTCGATGGCCTCGCGGCCGGTGGGGCGCCCTCCGTTGATGAAGCGCATGACCTCGGGGTCGTTGTCCAAGGCGAACAGGTGGTCGGTGTCGGCCGTCGTGAACGCGCGCAGGACGAGCCGGTCGGTCTCCAGGAAGGTGGACATGCCGCGATCTTCACCACGGGCCGGCCGGGCCCGCCACCGGTTTTCCGGCCGACGGCCGTCGGTGGTGTTCATGCCGCGCGGGCAGCGGCTCGCTCGACGAGGATGCCCCGCTCCGAGCCGGCCCCGGCACGGACCAGCGCGACGAGGTGCGGCGCGTTCACGGCCGGACACCGCTGCTGGGCGGACTCGGGCAGCTTTGACTCGGCATGCGGACAGCCTGTCGTCCGGCTGGGGACGCCTTGTCGCCGCTCACCGATGACGGGCGTGTCTCGCCTGCGCCGATGCCATGGTCCTGGTGCCTCGGCCGTCGTCCGCGAGCCGGCCGCGGACGGTGCCGCTTGCCCCACAGTCGCCGACAGCCCTCCGAAGAGCTTCTTCGTGCGCGGAGGGTGAGACACGCCGCCTTCCGGTCCGATGTCCGTGCTTTGGCGGACTTCGCACGGAATGGTTGATCGAACCCGGCCGCACCGACCGTATGCGAGGTATGCGATGAGTACGCAGGAAGAGCCGGCCACCTTGGTACCGGTCGAGGGCCGTCGCGGACGGGGCCGGGTGGTCGTGGAGTGGCTGACGACGACCGATCACAAGAAGATCGGTCATCTCTACCTGATCACCTCGTTCGGCTTCTTCCTGGTCGGCGGTGTGCTGGCCATGGCCATCAGGGCCGAACTGGCCAGGCCAGGGCTGCAGTTGATGTCCAACGAGCAGTACAACCAGGCGTTCACGATGCACGGCACGATCATGCTGCTGCTGTTCGCGACGCCGACGTTCGCCGGCTTCGCCAACGCGATCATGCCGCTGCAGATCGGCTCCCCGGACGTCGCCTTCCCGCGGCTGAACATGTTCTCCTACTGGCTGTTCCTGTTCGGCGGTCTGATGGTGCTCGGCAGCTTCCTCACCCCTGAGGGCGCCGCGGACTTCGGATGGACCGCCTACACCCCCCTCAGCGGCGGTGAGCGCACCACACAGCTCGGCGGTGATCTGTGGATCATGGGTCTGGCGCTCGGCGGCTTCGGCACGATCCTCGGCGCTGTGAACTTCATGACCACGATCATCTGCATGCGCGCCCCCGGTATGACGATGTTCCGGATGCCGATCTTCACCTGGAACGTGCTGCTCACGTCCGTCCTGGTGCTGCTCGCCTTCCCCGTGCTGGCCGCCGCGCTGTTCGCGCTGGAGGCCGACCGGAAGTTCGGTGCGCACATCTTCGACCCGGAGAACGGCGGAGCGATCCTGTGGCAGCACCTGTTCTGGTTCTTCGGCCACCCCGAGGTCTACATCCTCGCCCTGCCGTTCTTCGGCGTGGTCACGGAGATCATCCCCGTGTTCTCGCGCAAGCCGATCTTCGGCTACCAGGGTCTGATCGCCGCGACCATCGCCATCGGCGGCCTGTCGGCGACCGTGTGGGCCCACCACATGTTCGCGACCGGAGCGGTGCTGCTGCCGTTCTTCTCCTTCATGACCTACCTGATCGCTGTGCCGACGGGCGTGAAGTTCTTCAACTGGATCGGCACCATGTGGAAGGGGTCGATCTCGTTCGAGCCACCGATGCTGTGGGCGTGCGGATTCCTCGTGACCTTCCTCTTCGGGGGCCTGACCGGCGTCATCCTCGGCTCGCCCCCGATGGACTGGCACGTGACCGACACGTACTTCGTGGTCGCCCACTTCCACTACGTGCTCTTCGGCACGATCGTCTTCGCCATGTTCGGCGGGTTCAGTTTCTGGTGGCCGAAGATGACCGGCACGATGCTCGACGAACGTCTGGAGAAGATCCACTTCTGGACCCTGTTCGTCGGCTTCCACACCACCTTCCTGGTCCAGCACTGGCTCGGCGCGGAGGGCATGCCCCGCCGCTACGTCGACTATCTCGCCGCCGACGGCTTCACCGCACTGAACACCGTCTCCAGCATCGGCTCCTTCCTCCTCGGCCTGTCCACGCTTCCCTTCCTCTACAACGTCTGGCGGACCGCCCAGAAGGGCGAGCGGGTCCAGGTCGACGACCCCTGGGGCTACGGTCGTTCACTGGAGTGGGCGACCTCCTGCCCGCCACCACGACACAACTTCGTCACCCTCCCGCGGATCCGCTCCGAATCCCCCGCCTTCGACCTCCACCACCCCCACATCGCACAACTGGAGCACGCGGCGAACGTCGGTCGGCGCGACGCCGTCGACGAAGACAGCCACAAGAGCGAGCGATGACTGCAGAGTTCTCAAGACCCGGTGCCCCGCCGCAGGCGGAAGCCCTGGTCAAGGAGATCGAGGGCTATCTCCTCGCCCAGGCCGCGCGAGAACAGGCGCACCGCGAGGCCGAGGCCCTGTGCGCACGCCTGCCCTGGCTCACCCGCACACAGGCCGAGGACGTGACCCGCCACTACGTCGACCAGCGCCTCGCGATCCACCGGCAGATGCTGCGAGCCACGGTACGGCGAGGTCACGAACTGCGCCGGGAGTACGAGACACGGTACGAAGCGCTGCGGCACCGCCTGCTCGCCCGGCACGTCGTCTGCGCGTGCGCCGTCCTGGTCTGCGCCACCGGCGCCTCGGCCGCGGTCTGCGCCCTGTCGCGCTGACCATGCCGGGCGAGCCGGGCGAGCCCGCCGCCGGGTGCAGGCCCGGCGTCGCCCGCCAGGGCCGGCGTATGCGAGCGGACAGTCCAGGCCAGGCACGGAAGGAAGGCTTGCCACCGGTACGTTTCCGTGGGCGGAGCGAGGGGACTCACCTGCTGTGGTGACCTACGAAGCCGAGCATCCGGTTCGGCTGCCGGCGCTGTCGGCGGGCTGGCTGACGCAGACGTTCGTCCACTGGTCCTTCCCGCCGGAGACGGTTCAGGCCCTGATCCCCGAGGGGCTGACCGTCGACGAGTACGAGGGCGCCGCCTGGGTGGGGCTCACCCCGTTCGTGATGGCGGATGTACGTCCGCCCGGTGTGCCCGCCGCGGTGCCGGGGCTGCCGACGTTCGCGGAGACCAACCTGCGGACCTACGTCCGTCGGGCCGACGGGCGGGACGGGCTGTGGTTCCTCTCCCTCGAAGTCGCCTGGCCGGCCATGGTGGCGGCGCGGGTGATCGGTGTTCCGTACCACCCCGCCACGCTTGAGGTCACCACGGCCGCGGACACCGTCACGTACTCCGGAAGGCGATGGGCGGGCGGGGCCTCCTACCGTCTGGTCGTCCGCCCAGGGGACCGGATCGAGCGGCCGACGGAACGGGATGTCTGGCTGACCTCGCGCTGGCGGGCCTACACACGCCGACTCGGCATGCTCTGGGAGACGCCCGTGGAGCACGAGCCGTGGCCGCTGGCCGGCGCCACCCTGGAGGAGCTGGAGGAGACGCTGACCGTCTCGGCCGGCCTGCCGGCCCCTCTTGGCGAGCCGGTGGTGCACTTCTCGGAAGGAGTCAGGGATGTGCGGCTCGGAGCCTCACGGCCTTGTCCGCCCGCGGCTGCCGCTGTCTGAGGGCAGGGCACAGCGCGGGGCCGCTCCCGCGGGCCCATGCGGCTGAGCCGGGGTCCCAGGCCCGCGGCGCGCCGCCCGCTGCTGCGTTTCGAGGGATGGATCGCGGGCGTGGGCACCACCTCGGGAACGCGTGTCGTCCTCGGCCACTGGCAGCGGTCACCGTTCGGACCGTTCAGCGACGTGATGCTGGAACACGCCGACGGGGAGCGGCTGCTGCTGGCCCCCACACCGCAGACAGCGGAGTTCGTCCGCGGCATCTACCGGTTCGACAGCGTGCGCGTCGTCCCCGTGCGCGTCGCCGTCACGGGCAACACCTGGACCGTCACCGCGGGCCCGCTCGACCTTCGGTTCGTCACCGGGCGGCGCAGCATCCTGGGGCTGCTGCTGCGGACCGTTCCCGGCGCGCTCGCGCGCCGGCCGGCGTGGAGCGCGCTCATGGACTGGCCGGCCCGTGTGCTGCTGCCGGGCGTGCGGACCCGGGGGAGTGCCCGTCGGGGCCGCCGCCAGTGGTACGGCGCGCGGGACATGCGGCCGATCCGCCTCGTCTCGGCCTCCTGGGCGGGTTCCGACCTCGGGAGTACGGCGCCGGTCCTGCCGCCCGTCCGTTTCGGCTTCGGATCGGTGCCGCGGAAGCCGTCGCTCACCCGCGTCACGACGACGGTGGCGCTCGGACCGGAGTGAGGAGTGCCCCAATGCCCCGCCGGACACACGTCGCGCCTCCCCCTGTACGGCCGGCGGGCGCGCCGACGCGCACAACCGGCGCCGAGACCTCCTCCAGGACAGACGGTTCGTTCGACGCGTGACGGGGGTACCCGGTGCCCCGGCACTGACCGATCGAGCCTTCGGAGGTGAGGGGCGTGACAACCTCTCCGAGGTCGTCGATGGAAACCCATCCCGACATCATCGCCATGCGCAACCGTCATGAGATGGCGGAGCGCGCCACCAGTACGCCCCAGGCCCAGGCCATCGAGATGATGGCTCTGCTCACCGGCGTGTATCTGGCGGCCTCCCCGTGGATCGCGGGGTTCAGCAACCTCGGCGCGCTGGCGGTGACCAACCTCATCGTCGGCATCGCCTACGCCCTCTTGATGAGCGGCGGGTTCGGCCGCGCCTACGAACGCACGCACAGCATGGCGTGGGCGGCCTGCGCACTGGGTGCGTGGACCATCGTCGCGCCCTGGGTCGTCTCCGGCGACGTCAGCACGACCAGGACCGTCGTCAACAATGTGATCGTCGGAGTCATCGCTCTGCTGCTGGGCCTGGCCGCCAGCGCCGCAGCCGCCGACCGGCGGTCGGAGCGGTCCGGACGCGGTATGACCGCACCGTGAAGCCCCTTGGCCGACCAAGGTCGCGCCCCTTCCCCGAGCCGGTCACGACGGTGACCGACGTACGGGAGCCAACGGCCGGCGGCCTGCGGGCCGCCGGTCACGCGTTCTACGCCGTGGCCGGGCGCGCGTCGGCCGAGCAGCGGCCCACGGGACGGACCACCACGAAGACGACCACCTCGCCCCCGGCGAGGTGGTCGCCGACGCCCGCCCGCGCTGACACGCCGATCCCGGCGCGGCAGCGCGCCACCTGCACGGATGAGGCTGCGGACGGATGAGACTCCGGACCCCGCCGCGCACCGACACCGGCCCGAGCCCGCAGCGCCGCAGGTCACTGGCGGTGTGGGCCTTGATCGGCATGGCCGTCATGGCCGCGGTCGACGAGATCGTCTTCCACCAACTCCTGGGCTGGCACCACTTCTACGACCGCAGCACCCCCCGCGTCGGTCTCTTCTCCGACGGATTGCTGCACACCGCCGAACTGCTGGCACTCGTCGCCGGGTTCGCGCTGCACGCCGACCTGCGCCGCCGTCGCACGCTGTCCGCGCCCCACGCCCGCGCGGGATTCCTCCTGGGCCTGGGCGGCTTCCAGCTCTTCGACGGCGTCGTGGACCACAAGCTGCTGCGACTGCACCAGATCCGCTACGGCGTCGACGTCACCCCCTATGACTGGGCCTGGAACGGCGCCGCCCTGGTCCTGCTGCTGATCGGAGGTGCGCTGGCGGTGCGGGCGGACCGCGCGGAGCGTCGACCGTGACCCCGGTCCACGACCACCCGGCCTCCGTTGCAGCGCTGTGGGACGGACCGGCCCAGACGTGCGCCGCTGCGGCAGCGATCGCGACGGCCGCCCTCTATCTGCTGGCCGCCCGCCGTCTGCGCCGCCGCGGCGACGCCTGGCCCCGGCGCCGGGACGCGGCGTTCACGGCCGGCGCCTGCGCGTCGGCGTGGGCGGTGGCGGCGGATCCCCACGCCGGTCCGCTCGGGGGCCTCGTGCCGGGCCCGTTCACCGCGCACATGCTCCAGCACCTGGTCATCGTCATGGCGGCGCCCCTGCTCGTCGTCCTCGCCCGCCCCCTCACCCTGACCCTGCGGACCCTGCCGCCCGGCCGGCTGCGGCGGGCACTGCCGGCCGTCACGCACGCCTGGCCCCTGCGCGCCCTGCTGTGCCCGCCCGTGGCGGCAGCGGTGGACATCGGCGGCCTCTGGCTGCTGTACGGCACCGGGCTCTACGCCGCCACACAGCACCACCCCCTGCTGCACGCCGCGGTGCACGCGCATGTCCTGGCCGCCGGTCTGCTGTTCACCTTCGCCGTCTGCCAGGTCGACCCGGGGCGCCGCCGCTGGAGCCTCGCGGTACGCGGCGCCGCCCTGCTGGCCGCCGGTGCCTTCCACTCCGTGCTGGCCAAGAGCCTGTACGCGGCTGCGCCGCCCGGCACGTCCCTCACCGTCACCGACCTGCACAGCGGGGCCCTGCTCATGTACTACGGCGGCGACCTGGTCGAGGTGGCGCTGGCCGCCGCCCTGGCCGTCCAGTGGTACGTCGTCAGCGGACGCGCCGCCCGCGTCGGCGTGCGACCTCACCACGCACGGCGCCGCCGCCGTTTGCGGTCGGCGGCGGGCGGGGACCCGGCTGCGCATGAGCACACCCTCACGTAGCCGCCGTACGAAGCAGAGCCGGATGCTGTGGCTCCTCGACCGGGTGGAACGCGACCCCCGAGCCGATCCGCTGATCGACGCCCTCCGGGCAGGCGTCCACCGGCTGCCGCTGGGGCGCGGACGGGACGTGCTGCACGGCAGGTGGCTGGGGCACCCGGTCCATCCGCTGATGGTGCAGGTGCCCATCGGCACCTGGATCTCCGCGGCCGTCCTGGACACCCGGCCCGGCCGCGACCGCGAGGCGAGCCTGCTGATCGGTGCCGGCCTCACCGCGGCCGCCCCCGCAGCGCTGGCGGGCGCCGTCGACTGGGCCGAGCTGCACCAGGAGCAGGGCCGCGTGGGTCTGCTGCACGCCGCGACGAACACGGCGGCCGTCACCCTGTACGCCATCTCGCTCACCCACCGCCTCTCCGGGCGCACCGCAGCCGGCCGTGCCTATGGCTTCCTCGGACTCACGGCGGTCGCGATCGGCGGCATGCTGGGCGGGCACCTGGCCTACCGGCAGGCGTCCGGCGCCAACCACGCCGAAGCGGTACCGCACGTCGTCCAGGACGGCTGGCACCGCGTCGGTGCCGTGGCCGACTTCCCGGCCGGGGAACCGGTGCGGCGCGTCGTCGACGACGTACCGGTGCTGGTGGTCAGGGAATCCGGCGGGACGATCCACGCACTGGCCGAGCGGTGCAGCCACCTGGCCGGCCCGCTGTCGGAGGGCACGGTCGCCGACGGGTGCGTCACCTGCCCCTGGCACGGCAGCGTCTTCCGGCTGGCGGACGGCTGGAACGTCCGCGGCCCCGCCACCGCACCCCAGCCCGCCTTCGACACCCGGATCGTCGACGGCCATGTCGAAGTGCGCCTGCGGCGCGAGCCGGTCCCCGGCGGGAACGGGCACAGGCCAGGAGCACACCGCCTGACGCACCTCGGCCGGAGGGGAACGTGAGGGGCGGCGGCCGCCCGCACCCGCGGGTGAAGCCTCCAGCCGGGGGTACGCGGCCGGGCATGATCACGCGTGCCCTGTGGCAGGGCCTGGTCGCCGGTACCGCCGGAGGCGTCGTGATGACCGTCGGCGAGAAGATCGAGCAGACGGTCACCGGCCGGCCGGACTCGCACGTACCCGCGCGGGTGCTCCAGCGACTGACCGGCCTGCCCGAACGCCCCCGCACCCAGCCCCTCCCACTCAACTGGGCCATGCACTTCGGCCAGGCGGCCCTGCTCGGCGTACTGCGCTCGGTCATGGCCCAGGCCGGACTGCGCGGACCGGCCGCCTCCGCCCAGTTCGCCGTCGTGCGCCTCACGAACGACCAGATCCTGGAGAACGCGACCGGCGTCGGCGCCCCGCCCCCCACCTGGCCCCGCCCCGAACTGGCGGTGGACCTCCTGCACAAGGCCGTCTACGCCTTCGCCACCGGTGCCGTCGCCGACGCGCTCGCCGCCCGCGACGGCCGCGGCCCCGGCCGGCGTCACGCGGCCCTCCGGCCCGGCCGCCACCCCGACGTCGGACCGCTGCCCCGAGACGACGCCCACGGTCGCTGAACGGACGGCACGGCCATGCCACGGATCACCGACGCCACCGCCGACGGCACGCTCAATCTGCACTTCATCGGCAATGCGACCGTACTGCTGCGCTACGGCGGCCTCACGCTGCTCACCGACCCCAACTTCCTGCACCGCGGCCAGTACGCCTACCTCGGGTACGGACTCCTCAGCCGCCGCCGCACCGAACCGGCCCTCGCCGTCGCCGACCTGCCCCACCTCGACGCGGTCGTCCTGTCGCATCTGCACGGCGACCACTGGGACCGCACAGCTCGCCGGGACCTCGACCACACCGTCCCCGTCCTGACCACACCGCACGCGGCTCGCCGTCTCAGGACCGTGCACCGGTTCCCGCGCACCGCGGGGCTGCGCACCTGGCAGCACCTGACCCTCCAGCACGGGGACGCGGAGGTCCGCGTGACCGCCCTGCCGGGCCGCCACGCCGGCAACCCCCTGATACGCGGGCTGCTGCCGCCGGTGATGGGCAGCCTGCTGGAGTTCGGCCCCGTCGGCGGACCGGCCCGGCTGCGGCTGTACATCTCCGGCGACACGCTCGTCCACGACGGCCTCGACGAGATCGCCCGCCGCTTCCCGGCCGCCGATCTGGCCGTCCTCCACCTCGGCGGCACTCGCCTTCCCGGCGGCTTCGTCGTGACCATGGACGGCGCCCAGGGAGCGGAACTGGCCCGACGCCTCGACCCCCGCCTGATCCTCCCGGTCCACTACGGCGACTACACCGTGATGCGTTCGCCGCTGTCCGCGTTCCTCACCGAGCTCGACGCCGTCGGCCTGGGCGACCGCCTGGTCCACTGCCGGCACGGTCGGCGCGCCCGTGTGACCGCCGAGCGGGGGACCAAGCCGACGGTCCTGTGACGTCCGGGCCCCGTCCGCCGAAGCCGTAGCAGGGACGCGGTGGGCGCAGTAAGCCTCACCCGGTCATCGACGGGACGGTCTCCTCCCGGCCGCCTCGGACTTGGCTCCTCGCGTCAGTCGCCGTCGTCCATGGTGCGGCGGATGGCGTCCCGAGCCCGGTCGGCGACGGCGGCCAGGGGCCCGAGCGTGAGATTCGCGGTGGCGCTCTCCACTCCGGGGTGCGGGTGGGTGGGGGCGGTCGCCTCCGCCGCCCGGACGGCCTTGGCCATCAGGGCGAGCCGGGCGGGCGAGGTGGTGCGGCGCAGCAGCGCGAACTCGTAGCGTTCTTCCGACCGCGCGTGGACGAGGACGGCGTCGCGCAGGGACAGCAGCGCGGGCATGAACCGGGGATCGGCCGTGTCCATCTCCTCCAGCATGGACAGCTTCTCCTTGGCCGCCTTCTCCTCCGCAAGGCGGTCCTCGACGACGTCCGAGCCGCCCTCGAAGGCGGTACGGGCGCTCGGGTGCACCACCTCCTCCTCGGCGGTCTCGTGCACGGCCAGCAGGTGCACCAGACGGCGGAAGGCGTCCGTGCGCTCCTGCCCCTCCGCGGCACGGACCTCGTCGAAGAGGGTGTGGATCTGACCGTGCTGGCGCATCAGCAGCGCCACCACGTCCTCCACGGCCGCCGGATCACCCTGCTGAGCCTGCGCGTCCACGGCGCCCTTCCTCGCGGCGGTCATCAGGCGCGCTCGGATTCGACGGGGTGGGGGCCCTCGGTCTCCACCCGGTAGTCACGGTCGAACATCTCGCGGTGCTGGTCGATCACCCGGTCGCTGGGCGGCTTCTCCCCGTCGTGCAGCTGCTGCTGCATCTTCTCGAAGCGCTCGTGCGCCTCCCTCACGTACCCGGCGCCCAAGGTGGTCAGATCGATCTGCGTGGCGAGCAGCTCACGCAGATAGTCCTTGTTCGGCTCGAAGGTCAGCACGTTCGGCAGCTGCGGCGCCAGGATCTCCTCCGGGTCGCGGCCGTCGTGACGGCGCATCAGGTCGCAGGCGATCCGCAGGTGTTCCAGCTCCATGTTCAGATGCAGCTCCCACAGGGCCTTCACCTTGGGGTGGCTCTCCTGCTCCATGAAGGAGTGGTACAGGTAGCACTCGTTGTACTCGTGGGTGACCAACTGCTCCCACCACGTCTCGCCCGGGTCGACGAGCGACTCGTAGTGGGTGACGTGCTCCTCCTCGATGAGCCCGATCTCCTGATAGAGCTGGCGGGCGATGGGCTCCATGTAGGTGGGGCCGGTGTTCATGTAGAAGTTCATCGTCTGCTGCTCCGCCGACAGCACCGTCAGCGCGTGCAGCTTCGAGAGCGGATCCGTGCGCTCCTTGTCGTAGGCGTCCCGTACGTTGTCGAACGGGTGCCGGTGATGCATACGGGTCGGCCGGCCCGGCATGACCTCCGTCAGACCGTCGACGATCGCCTCGGCCTTGCGGTGCTCGATCATCTCGTACAGGTTCGCGTACCGATACAGATGGTCGAAGTCCTCCAGAACGCCGAACTGGTACGCCTGCTGGAGATACGGATCCGGCTCCATCCGGGCGATCCAGGCGGTGAGGTCGACCGCGACCTGTTCGTACGCGATCGTCGTCTCAAGGACCGACGAGACGCCCGGCAGCAGCCAGTTGACCGCCTTCTGCTGCTGGGCCTCGACGTAACGGACCTCGGCCAGCGACCGCTTCACGTCCGGGTCGACCGTGTTCCGGGCGAGCTGGTGGCTGAAGAGGATCGCCTCGACCTCGATGCCGTTCATCGTGATGACGCGGCAGCGCGTGTACGGATCGGAGGCGTCCGGATCGATCGGCGAGACGTCCAGCTCCCGCCAGCTCCGCACCTGCCGGTCCAGGGGGATGCCCCGCTGTTCCAGGGGGTTGAACGTCATTGGGCACCTGGCCTTCGATAGAGGGGAGGACAGCCGTCATCCTTCTCCGGCCGATTGCCCACATCGGCGTCTTACACGCGTACCCGTTGACAGCGTCACCTCAACAGCCCCCTCCGTCCGGACGAACGGACCTCGCTCGGCCAGTGGTTCGAACGACACGGCCGGCTCGCTAGCCTGTGCGGATGATGCGGATGACGAGTGAGCCTGTGACCGAGCTGCCGGAGGCCGAGTACCGAAGCGTCTGGGACCGCTTCTACACGGAGTTCGCATTCAGCCCGAGCGTGAACCCGGCCGAGTGGCCGGCCGTCAAGGAGCCGGTCGACTCGGTCACTTGGAGTCTGGCGTCGCTGGACGAGGATCCAAACTACAGGCGCCTGGACCGCTTCGTCGCGGTCGTCGAGCAGGGCCTGACCGCGGTCGTCGAGCAGGGCCTGACCGCGTGCGTCGAGCCGCAGGCCAGGCTGTTCGCGCTCGACTGGCAGCACATCTCCTACTCCTTCGCTCCGCATCGCGTCGGCGGGCAGGGGCAGGCACCGTGGCCGCTGAGCCCCTACCCCGACGGCGACTACTACATCTACCTCTCGGAGGACTTCCGGCTGGGCAGCTTCGGGCACCCGTGGGAGTCGTCGGTGTGCCTGTTCGGCCAGGAGCTGCTGGATACGGTGGCCACCGAGATCGATGACATCCTGGGACCGCCCATGCGACGTGCCGGTCGCAGCTTGCCTGCAGTGTGACGTCCTTCGCCGGCCGGACACGGGCGCTGCCCCGGAGGTTCAGCGGGCCAAAAGGTCCCGGATCGCCGCGGTGATCTCGTCGGGCGCCTCCTCGGCCATGAAGTGCCCCGCTCGGGTCAGCCGGTGGTCCAGGTCCGGCGCCCATGCCTTCCACACCCCGGCAGCGTCGTACCCGAGGCGTGTGCCCCAGTCCTGCTGGACGACCGTCACGGGCATGGCCAACCGCGATCCGGCGTCCAGGTCCGCTTGGTCGTGGACGATGTCGATGCCCGCCGAGGCCCGGTAGTCCGCGACGATCGACGTCACTGCTCCGGCGCTCGCCCGAAGGTACTCGGCGCGCACCTCCTCCGGCAGGGCGGTCGGGTCGCCGGCCCAGGCGTCGAGGAAGGAGCCGAAGAACGCGTCCGCACTGTGGGTGATCATCGTCTCCGGCAGGCCCGGCGGCTGCGCCATGAGGAAGAGGTGGTAGCCGACCGCCGCCCGAGCGCCCCGCAGGACGTTCCACATGTCGAGGGTCGGCACGATGTCGAGGATGCCGAGATGCGTGATGGTCTCGGGGTGGTCCAGGCCCGCCCGGAAGGCGACCAGTGCCCCCCTGTCGTGGCCGACGAGGGCGAAGCGCTCATGGCCGAGCGTCGCCGCCAGCGTCACGATGTCGGCGGCCATGGTGCGCTTGGCGTACACGTCCGGGCCGGCGGCCTCGGGCTTGTCGCTGGCGCCGTAGCCGCGCAGATCAGGACAGATCACGGTGTGCTCGTCGACGAGCCGCTCGGCGACGTGCCGCCACATCAGGTGGGTCTGCGGGAAACCGTGCAGCAGCACCACCGGGCTGCCGCTGCCGCCGACAGCGGCGGCCAGCTCCACACCGTCCGTGCCGGGCACGCGGATGTGGTCGAAGCCGGGAATGGTGAGCGCCATGGAAGGCCGTCCTTTCGGGCCGGAGAACTGACCGGACCAGGCTGCGCGACGGCGATCAGCAGCCGATCAGTACGGCGGGGCACGGCCGGGAAGCAGCCGCTGACCAGTGCGATTGCGCGCCACCGGCTCCTCGCGCCCAGGATGGGGGCATGCGCATCGACGTGCTCGGGGCCGTACGGGCCCTGCGGGACGACGGCAGTCCCGTCGACCTGGGCGGGCCCCGCCATCGTGAGGTACTCGCCCGGCTCGTCGCCGCCGAGGGGCGGATGGTCACCACCGACACCCTCGTCGACGACCTGTGGTCCGATCCGCCGGCCCGCGCGGTGGGCGCCCTGCGCACCTTCGTCGGCGCACTGCGCCGCGCCCTCGAACCCGACCGGCCGCCGCGCACTCCGCCACGGGTCATCGTCACCGAAGGCCCCGGTTACGTGCTGGTGCTGCCGCGCGACGACGTGGACGTCCATCGGTTCCAGGACACCGTGTCCCGAGCCCGCCGCGACCCCGATGCGGTCACCGAGCTCGCGGCGGTTCTCGCGGCCTGGCGCGGACCCGCGTACGCCGACGTGACCGACTCCGCGTGGGCGCAGCGCGAGCGGGCCCGGCTCGAGGAGCTGCGGCTGGAAGGGGTGGAACTGCGCGCCCGCATCCTCCTCGACTCCGGGGAGGGTCCGGGTCTGGTCGCCGAGCTGGGTGCCCACGTCGGCGAGCATCCATGGCGCGAGCCGGCCTGGGAGCTGCTGGCCCGCGCGCTGCACCGTGCGGGACGGCGGGCCGACGCGCTCGCCACCCTCCGCCGCGCCCGCGCGATGCTCGTCGGCCACCTCGGGCTCGATCCCGGTCCCGCCCTGCGGAGCCTGGAGACGGACATCCTCAGCGATTCCCCGTCCCTCGCAGGCGCACGGACCGGGTGGCCCGGCCAGGGGGTCCGGCTCGGCCCGCGCACCACCGTGGACCTGGCCCGCACCCTCGCACTGGCCGGTGGCGACGCCCTCGTCCACGCGCGGCGCGACCGCCTCGCGGCCGTTAAGGCCGCACAACGCACGGGCGACGTCCTGCTGACCGCCCGCGTCATCGGCGCCTATGACGTGCCCGCGATCTGGAGCAGGGCCGACGACCCGGAGCAGTCACGAGCCGTCGTCGCGGCCGCCGAGCACACGCTCACGGCGCTCGGCCCCGACAGCCCCGCCGACCTGACCGCCCGCCTTCTGGCCACGGTCGCCGTCGAGAGCCGCAGCGCCGATCTGTCCGGGGCCGCTCTGGAGCACGCGTACCGGGCGGCACGCAGGAGCGAGGCGCTGGCACGAGAGCTGGCCGACCCCGCTCTGCTGGCCTTCGCCCTCAACGGGCTGTTCCTGCAGTCCTTCGCCCGGCCCGGGCTCGCCGCGGTGCGCGACCGCATCGGGGCCGAGATTCTCGACCTGGCGACCTTGCACGACCTGCCGAAGTTCGCCGTGCTCGGCCGACTCGTCCGCCTGCAGTCCGCCTCAGCGCTCGGCGACCTCGACTCCGCGGCCTCGCACGCCCACGCGGCCGAACGGCTCGCCGCGACCACCGAGGCGCCCCTCGTCCCCGTGTTCACCGCCTGGTTCCGGGCGAGGGCGACCGCCGAGCGCAGCACCGCACCCGGCGGACCGACCGCCGCCACGGCAGCGGCGCACTATCGAGCCGCGGAGGACGCCCTGCGGACAGCCGGCATGCCGGGGCTGCACCGCGGGCTGTTCCCGTTGGCGCTGCTGGGGCTGCGCCTGCTGCACGACCGGCCCGCGCCCACCGACCCGCGCCTCGACTGGGGCCCGTACCTGCCGTGGGCGCGCCCGCTCGTGCTGCTCGCCCAGGACCGGGGCGAGGAGGCCCGTACCGCCCTGGCGGCAGCGCCGGAGCCGGCGCATGACCATATGCAGGAAGCCATGTGGTGCCTGACCGTCCGCGCCGCCGTACGCCTCGGCGAGCGGGCCATCGCCGCACGCGCCGCGACCGCCCTGCGCGGCGCCCGCGCGGAACACGCCGGCGCCGCCGGCGGCATGCTGACCCTGGGCCCGGTGGAGCGGTACCTGGCGGAGGCGGAGGAGCATGTCGGAGCGCCGATCACCTGACGGCACGTCATCAAGGTTGTCCGGCGGAGGCGGTCGCGGGGGGTCGGACGACGCGTCAGCCGGCCGGAAGGCCGACCGCCAGAGTCAGTTCAAGGACCCGGTGCGGCGAGGCGAGATCCGGATACAGCTCCCGTAGCTGCGACATCCGGTACCGGACGGTCTGGGGGTGGACGAACAACGCCGCCGCCACCTCGTCCCGCCGGCCCTGGTGCAGCAGCCACGCCCGCAGCGTCTCCTCAAGGCGCCGTGCGGTCGAGGCCGGCAGGGTCCGCAACGGTGCGAGGGCCCGGGCACGCAGGTCCGCGTACGCGTCCGCGTCGGCGCTGAGCACCAGCTCGGGCAGGTGGTCCTCGGTGTCGCGGATGTCGGAGGAGAGCAAGCGCGCGCGTACGGCTCGTGCGTACGAGGCGGACGCACGAGTCCATGGCCGGGCGGGGCCGACCACGGCGGTGCGGTCGGTCAGCTGCCGCAGGAGATGGGAGCGGTCGGCATCGGGGACGAGCAGCACACCGGTGGCGTCCGGCAGATCGTCGAGGACGAGGGTGCTGGGGTCGAGCGTGCGGTAGGCGGGCCGGGCCTGGGCGGCGGGCAGCAGGACCGCGGTGAGCGAGACCGGAGGCTGCCACCCGGCTCGTTGCGCGGAGGCCAGCAGCGCGTCCGGGCTGGCACCGGCGAGGAGATCGCGGGCCAGGTGTTCCAGGTGGAGCTCGTGGGCCCTGCCCCGCGCGGCCAGTTCGTCGGCGTGGCCCGCGGCGCTCGCGGCGGAGAGCTCGTCGATGTAGGCGAAGGTCAGCTCGGCGAACTTGGCGACCTCGGCGGCGGGCAGACCGGCGGGTACGGCCCCCGCCGCCAGGCACCGCCAGGCCACGCGGGCGCCGACGCGGTAGGCGCTGAGCAGGGCGTCCATCGAACGGCCGTCGCGCACCTCGCCGCGGCCCAGCTCGTAGGCGGCGTCGCCGCCGTCGCCGCCCGTGGCGTTGCCGCTCGCCAGGTCCAGGTAGTGTCCCAGGGCGGTGCGGACGGCCCGGCGTATGGTGGCGCCCATGTGGCCCGACAGGGCGTTGGCGTAGGGAGGGACCTCGTCGATGATCGCCTGGACGACCTCGTCGGCGGTGGTCTTCAGCGCGGCCCGCAGTGCGGTGACCGTCGTCTCGTCCAGGGCCAGCTCGCTGGCCCTCTGGGTTACACGGCTCACGTTTTTATTCCCTGCGAACAATTCCACCCACCAGATTCACGTCCTACGGTCAGGACTTTACGCCCTGAGACGCAGCAAGCTGGAGTCATGACGAGTACAGCCCTGCGCAGCCGGGCGTGGAAACTGCTGGAGATGGTCACGACGCCGCTGCTGCCGTCGGACTACCTCGACCTGGTCAGCCCCCTGCGTGCGGGCGCTGACCTGCGGGGACGCATCGAGGCCGTGCACCCCGAGACGAGTGACGCCGCGACTGTCGTGATCAGGCCGGGACGGGGCTGGCGCGGCCACACGGCCGGTCAGTACGTGCGGATCGGGGTCGACGTCGACGGGGTGCGGCTGTGGCGTGCCTACTCCATCACCTCGCCGACAGACCGCCCAGACGGCCGCCTCACGATCACCGTGAAGGCGATCCCGGACGGCAAGGTGAGCAACCACCTGGTCCGCCGGGCGACACCGGGCACGCTGATCCAGCTCGACCAGGCGACCGGTGACTTCGTGCTGCCGCAGGCCAAGCCCGCCAAGGTGCTCTACCTGACGGCCGGCAGCGGCATCACGCCCGTGATGGGCATGCTGCGCGACACCGAGTTCGACGACGTCGTCATGGTCCACAGCGCGCCCCGGCCGCAGGACGTGATCTTCCGCAACGAGCTGCACGCCCTGGCCGCGGACAAGAAGCTGCGGCTCACCGAGGTGCACACCGACACGGACGGCATGCTCGACATCGCCCGTCTCGGCGAACTCGTACCGGACTGGACCGAGCGCGAGACCTGGGCCTGCGGGCCCTCGGGCCTGCTCGACGCCGCCGAAAAGCACTGGAGCGAACACGGCGTACCGGAGCGTCTGCACACCGAGCGCTTCCGCCCCAGCATCGTCGTCACCGGGGACGGCGGCGAGGTCACCTTCAGCACCACCGGCAGGACCGTCGAGGCGGACGGCGCCACGCCGCTGCTGGACGTCGGTGAGGAAGCCGGCGTGCTCATGCCCTCCGGGTGCCGCATGGGCATCTGCTTCGGCTGCGTCACCCCGCTCAAGGCCGGCGCCGTCCGCGACCTGCGCACCGGCGAGATCACCGAGGCCGAACCGGGCGTCCTCATCCAGACCTGCGTGTCCGCCGCCGCGGGCCCCTGCGACATCGAACGGTAGGAACAGCTTGACCGCCATCGACCCCACCGCCCATCTGACCGCCGAGCAGATCGAGGAGCTCGGCCGTGAGCTCGACGCGATCCGCGACGAGGTGATCGCCAGCCGCGGCGAGAAAGACGCCGCCTACATCCGCAAGGTCATCGCGGCGCAGCGCAAGCTCGAGCTGGCCAGCAGGGGCGTACTGCTGTTCTCGTTCTTCCCGCCCGCGTGGCTGCTCGGCACCGCCGGGCTGTCCGTGGCGAAGATCATGGACAACATGGAGATCGGTCACAACGTCCTGCACGGCCAGTGGGACTGGATGCGCGACCCGAAGATCCACTCCACCACCTGGGACTGGGATCACGTCTCGCCGGCCGACCAGTGGAAGCACTCCCACAACGAGCTGCACCACACGTACACCAACGTGCTCGGCAAGGACAACGACCTCGGCTACGGCATCATGCGCGTCGACGAGGACCAGAGGTGGCACCCCGTCCACCTCGGCCAGCCGCTGTGGAACTTCATCAACGCCTGCTTCTTCGAGTACGGCATCGCGGCGTACGACCTGGAACTGGGCAAGAACCTGAGCAAGCACCGCCGCAAGGACCCGGAGTTCCGCGCGCGGGCCAGGGCCGTGGGCCGCAAGATCCGCAAGCAGGTGCTCAAGGACTACGTGATCCACCCGCTGCTGTCGGGCCCGTCGTTCCTGCCCACGCTCGCCGCCACGTTCACCGCCAACCTGGTCCGCAACCTCTGGTCCCACTCGGTCATCATGTGCGGGCACTTCCCCGAGGGCGTCCAGGTCTTCGAGCGCCGGTCGATCAAGGGCGAGACGCGCGGCCAGTGGTACCTGCGCCAGATGATGGGCTCGGCGAACATCAGCGGCAGCAAGGCCATGCACTTCATGACCGGCAACCTGTCCCACCAGATCGAGCACCACCTGTTCCCGGACCTGCCGAGCAACCGGTACGCCGAGGTCGCGGTGAAGGTGCGCGCCCTGTTCGAGAAGTACGAGCTGGAGTACGTCACCGGCCCGCTGCCCAAGCAGGTGTTCTCCGCGTGGCGCAAGGTCTTCCGGCTGTCGCTGCCCAACAAGAAGCCCAAGGTCAAGACGCCGGACCGCGAGCGGGAGCTCGTCGCCGCCTGATGTGCCGCACTGGCTGAGATCTCTCGGCCGTACCGCCGGCGGCGCCGGGTTCGATGAGACCCGTCGCGGACGGCGGCGGCCGCGAGATCACGCCGTTCACGGCATCAGCACATCTTCCCGATCGTCAACGCCCGCGCCCGCTCTCCGCCGTTCTCCGGGCGGATGCGCTCGGCCAGGCAGTGCCGGTGGGAGATGACGGTGTGGCTGCCTGGACCGTCGCTGCTGCGCGAGTCCAGGACGAGGGCGTCTCCACCCGGGCCCAACGTGATCGGTTCACCACAGAAGTCGCAGCTCCAGACCAGCGATTCCAGGTCGGCAGGCCGGATGCTGAGCCGCACCGACACCGGCGGATGCCAGCGGTGGATCTGCTCGATGACCGCATCGATGCGTGAACCGACGGGTGGAAAGAGCGCGAGCAGTTCGTCGTGCGTGCTCGCGCTGTCGGAGAACTGCTGGATCATGTCGATGGAGGCCGACAGACCGGCGTTCTCGTAGCCGACGATCTCGACGAGCACACCCCATGGGTGGTGGCCGAGGACCCTGGCTTCCACCTTCTGGCCGGGCATGAGCGCCAGACTCGCCGTCTCGAATCGTTCCATGAACCGCTTCCCCGTCCCTTGGCCCGGCAGGCCCGCGCCGACGTCGGAGCCGATCACCGCGCTCAGGGCTTGCACAGTGTCATCGTACGGGTGACGGTCGGACGGGAACGGACAGCGTGGCACCGCCTCTGACGTCCAACCGCCGAGTTCCGCCGGGTCAGCAACCGGTGCTCCGCTCCAGCTTCTCGAAGAGGAACTCGTGCTGGAGAAAGGACACATCGTATTCGTGACCCGGCTGAGGCGGCAGCAGCTGGGACGCCTGGAAGAGGCGCCACCCGTCCTGCAGCGCGGCCGACCCGGTGGGGTAGGGCGGCTCGTCGCTGTCGCCGGTCGTCGGCCGGGTCCGGCCGGTCCCGTCGTACCGGGACCAGCCCACGACATCGGAGTCGAGCGCTGACGTCGAGAGGTACAGGACCAGGATCTGCTGGGGTGACTCCTCAGGGCGGGGCGGTTGGTGACGCGTGTGACCCAGTGGTCGACATCGAACGAGTCGTCACCGGTCAGGGCCCGCCACAGCAGGACCCGGTTGTAGATCTCCAGGCGCGCGGTGGCCTGCTCGTACCAGGGGAAGTACCGGCTGAGCTCGGCGGTGACCGCCGGGTCCTGGAGGTCGGCGGTGTCCCACAGACGCACCTGCGGCACGGTCGGGTTGAGGCGGATCTTGTACATGGAGCGGCGGCGAGCGGTGTCGTTGCGGCGGCCGCCGTGCCAGATGCCGTGATGCACGAGGACGACCGTCCCCGCCGGGCAGGTCAGCCGCGTCTGCCCTCTGAGGTTCTGCACGCGTCCGATGTCCGTCTCGTTGATCCTGCGCAGATGGCTGCCGGGCACACTGAGCGTGCCGCCCATCCCGGCGGTCACCTCGTGCGGGTAGTACATGAGCTGGATGTCGAACGCGTCGGGCCGTACGTCGATGATCGCGTCGCCGTGCAGGGGCTGCGCCTGTCCCTCGTGCGGCTCGCGCACATGCACCGCATGGTGGTCGACGGTCGGCTCAGGGCCGACCAGGCTCTGCACGGCGCCGGCGACGGCCGGCAGGGCGAGCAGCTCGTGGATGAAGGTACCGGGCGTGAAGGCCCGGCTCAGCGGAGTGCCGTAGGGCACGGCCGGCAGGTCCTCGGCCAAGGCGGCGAGGGCCTGTTCGTTGACCTCCCGCGGCACGACCCCGTCCAGGCGCAGAAATCCCTGCGCGACGAAGCGCGCCACCTGAACCGATGTCAGGAGTTGCTCTGTGGTCGGCATACAGCGAACGTACGTGCCCGGCCACGCCCGGTCGTGGGCTGGAATCGTCCACTGCTGGTAATTTCTCGTCCTCGTGAAGCGCGTGACGCTGGGCCTCGACGAGCCGCCCACCGTGGTCGACGCCGGTGTCGGGGTGCACGGCGTCTTCACCGACCACGACGTCTTCCGCCTGCCCGACCTGTGGCAACTGCACCTGTACCACTACGAGGGCACGCTGTCCCTCGGGCAGTCGGTGCACCCCATACGGCCGGGCCATGTCAGCCTGGTGCCGCCGAACACGGAGGTGCACTTCCACTACCGGGGCCGGTCGGAGCACTTCTACGTCCATCTGCGGCTGCCCGACCGCGGCACCGCCCGCGTGGTCCCGGTGATGCAGGATGCCGCCGCCGAGAGCGCGCGTCTCGCCGACCTGCTCCGCGAGGCCGTGACGGCGATGCCGGCATCCCCATCGCGGGCGACCGCCGAGATCTGGGCCGCCCTGTGGCGCATCGCGGAGTTGCCGAGGGACGAGGGGGCCGGACGCCACCACCCTGTCGTGGCCGCCGCACAGGCGTACATCGAGGAACACCTGGCCGGCCCGCTCTGCGTACCGGACGTCGCCCGCGCCGCCGGAGTCTCCCACACCCACCTGACGCGCGTGTTCCGCGCCGACACCGGCCGCACGGTCGTGGCCTACATCCGGCACCGGCGCCTGCAACGCGCCCGCCACCTCCTGCTGTCCTCGACGCTCTCCATCACCGCCGTCGCCGCGGCCGTCGGCATCTCCGATCTCCAGGCATTCAACAAGGCATGCCGCCGCGAGCTCGGCGCGAGCCCGCGTGCCGTACGTCGGGAGGGGCGCGCGAGGCCGGAGTGAGCCGTGCCCGGTGGCGCGCGCCGGTGCGGGAAGGGTGGGTGGGGACTCAGGTCTGCCCGCACGGCGCCGCGGCCTTTCGCGGACACATCGCGTCAGCGGCGCGGATAGACGAGGATGCGCTCCCCTCCACCGGAGCTGGTGCCGAAGACGGCCGCGTCCGCGCCGATCAGATCCGGCACGAGGGTTCCCTCCGGCAGCGCGGACGCCTTCCCCGTACCCAAGTCCACCGAGGCCGGCGCCCTGGTGGTCCCGACGGTGCCGACCTCCATGGCATTGCCGTACGCCGTGCCGTCCTTGTCCACCGCGACCAGCTCGACCCGGTTGCGGGCGCTGGTCGACTCGAAGCAGTGGCCGCGCTTCGCCCGCAGGTCGAAGACAGCGAGATCAGCGATCACATAGCGGCCGTCGGCCGACACGGCGGGCTCCAGCGGATCGTCGTCAGGTGCTTCACAGGCGACCGAGGCCACGACTTCGCCGGTGCTGCCGTCGTGCACGGCCCAGATCGATGTGTCGGCGGGTCCCGTCTCGCTGGGCCAGGCCGCCACCACCTGCCCGCCCTGGGTGCCGTAGACCTCCACGTCCCGCGAGCCTTCGCTCGCGATCGCTCCGGCCGGGACGGCGTCACCGCTGAACCAGCCGCCGCTCACCCAGAAAGCCCGAAAACCCTGGACCAGAGGGCCCTTTGGCGTGATCCCGACGATCCTGGCGTCGGTCTCGCACGAGGCGATGAGCTGATCGCAGGGCTTGGGGCTCTTCAGCGCCGGGCTCTGCCGGTCGTGCGTGGTCACCCGGCCCGACAGCACATCCACCACGGCCGTGGAATCGTCCAGCCTCACCAGAGCGAGGCCGCCGTCCCGCAGCACGGTGAAACCACCGGACGCCAGGCCGGGAAGCGTGGTCTCCCTGACCGGTGCCGCCTGCTTGCCGGTGGAGGCGGTGTCGTACACGGCGAGCCGGGTGACGCCTGCGCCCTTGTTCACGGCGTCCCCGCCTTCGGTGCCGGTCGCGGCGAGCACGGCGTACTCCTTGCCGTCCTTGTGCGTCACGAACACCCGGACATCGATGTGGTCATGACCGTCGCCGGGCGCAGGCCGGACCATCGGCTCAGAGGCCCAGCGGATCGCTCCGGTCCTCGCGTCGTGAGCGACGATGCGCGAGCTCTTGCCGTCGGCGGTGTTCGACCGGAGCAGCACCAGCCCCGCGTCGGCCGCGATGACGGGGCTGCCCAGTTCATCGCCCGTGTTGCCGTCCGGCTCGGCGACCCAGCCCTTGGTGCTGTCGAACGCCTCGGGTATCGCCTTCTTCGGCGCGGCGGCACCGGCCGCGCTCTGCTCCGGCGCCGGCTCGCGATCCGTGCCGTCCGGTGAATCCGGCGAACTCCCGCATGCCGCCAGCGAGAGCGCGGCAAGCGTGGCGGCCATCGCGGCCACGGTCCTCTTAAACGGCTTCATGTCTCGTCCCCCTTGCTTGGTGTGAAAGCCGAAAGCGGTGGCATCCCGCACCGTCACGCCAAGCGGATCCCCACGATGCACGTGTCGTCGTCCGTGTCCGACTTGCTGTACGTCAGGAGGCGGTCCAACTGCTGGTCCAGCGTGCCGAGCGGGGTGCGGGCGGCGGTGAGGAGGTACGTCAGGGACTCGTCCACCGAGCGGTCACGGCGTTCGACGAGGCCGTCGGTGTACATCAAGAGGGTGTCGCCCGGTACGAGTTGCATCTCCGCCTCCTCGTAGTCCGCCTCGGGAACGGCACCGAGGAGCAGACCCTTGGTGAGCGGAAGGCGGCTCGACCGTCCGTCGCGCACCAGCACGGGCGGAAGGTGCCCGGCACGGGCCCAGCGCAGGGTGCGGCGGTCGCGGTCGTAGAGGCCGCAGACCGCGGTGGCGGTGACCGCGTCCGTCAGGTTGTGCGCGACCATGTTGAGCCAGGACAGCAACTGGCCCGGTCCGGCTCCGGTGACGGCGAGGCCGCGCAGCGCGTTGCGCAGGACGACCATGCTGGTGGCGGCGTCTATGCCGTGCCCGGCCACGTCACCGACGCACACCAGGACCAGCCCGGACGGCAGCACGACGGCGTCGTACCAGTCGCCTCCCACCAACTGCTCCTCCTCCGCGGGCCGGTAGCGCACGGCGACCTGGAGGTCGTCGATGCGCAGCGGATCCTGGGTGGGCGGCATGATGGCGTGCTGCAACTGCAAGGCCAGCCGGCTGTGTTCACTGGCCTGCTGGGCGGTGTGGGCCAACTGGTCGCGGGTGACGGCGAGGGCAACCTCGGTCCAGTGCTGGGCGGAGATGTCCTGGTAGGCGCCCCGCACACTGAGCAGGCGCCCCTCGGCGTCCAGCACCGGCTCGGCGACCACCCGGATATGACGGGTCACCCCGTCCGGACGCTGCATCCGGAACGCCGTCGACGCGGACCGGTGATGGCGCAGCACGGTCCGCAGGAACCGGCCGATGGCGACGAAGTCGTCCGGGTGGGCATGGGCGGCCAGATCCTCCAGCGGTACCGGAGTGCTGGAACGGGGGCGCCCGTAGAGGTCGAAGAGCTGCCCGTTCCAGGTGATCTCACCGGTGAGCACGTTCTCCTCGAAGCCACCGATTCGGCCGAGCCGCTGGGCGTGCTGGAGGAGGCTGGCCAGCCGGGCCGACTCGTCCTCGATGCGCCAGATGAGCAGCACCGCGCCGCCGTGCCTGCTGATGCTGATGTCCGCGACGGAGGACAGCGGCACCTGGTCGACGAGAGCGGTGAGGTTCGCGCGCCGCGCCCGGAACGGCTCCCCGGTGGCGTACACCCGCTCGACGTTCTCCAGGAGTCCGCCGGTGTCGGCGGCCAGCGGATACGCCTCCAGCAGCAGAGCCCCGTTGACGACCGCTCGGGGCCGCCCGGCGGGGTCCTGGAAGCGGTGGTTGACGTGCTGGATACGGAAGTCGACCAACTCCCCGTCGCCGTCCAGGTGGGGGACGAGGACCAGCGCGGGGTCGTGCAAGGCGTCGGCCAGGTCCATCAGCTCCGCGATGTCGGGCAGCACCCGGCGCTCGTGCAGGGCTTCGCGGGGCGGCGTGTAGCTCTCGAGCGTGTGCGCGCACAGCTCGGCCAGGGCCTCGACCTGCTTGATCACCTGAGGCGGCTGCGGCTCCAGCGGCTCCGGCCAGACGATCTCCAGTACGCCGTGGATCCGGCCGCCGGTTCCGGCGGGCAGCGCGACCCGGCCGCCCCGCGGATGCTGATGCCGGCCCACACTGGGCAGCCCGGTCTCCGCCAGCGAGGTCATCCACTGCCCCGTGCGCTCGGTCAGACCGCGCCGGGCCACGGTCGCCACGTCCGGCGGTACGTAACGCCAGCGGGCGGCCTCGGCGGGGGAGAAGCCCGCGTGTCCCGCCAGGCTCAGCGACCCGTCGACGCCCGCCGCCCAGATCGCGACGGCCACCGCGCCGAGCGGCCGCAGCGCGTGCTCGAGCAGCGCGTGGGCGGCGGCCTGGGTGTCGTTCGCGGCCAGCGTGCCGCTCTCGGCGGCCCGCAGGCGCAGGGAGACCTGTCCGCTCTCCTTGTCGTCGGACGCAGCGGCGTCCCCGGTCCGCGCCATGGCCGTCGCCGCCAGGAACGCGTCCGTCACCTCCGACATACGGTCGCGGGCGGCCCGGTTGATGATGTCCACCGCGAACTCCAGCGGTGTCACATGCGCCTGCTCGGCGAGCTCGGTGAGCTGCCGCGCGGCATGCGCCGGGCCGCAGCCCAGACGCTCCACCAGGATGCCCTTGGCGAGTTCGATCAAGGCACGCCCCTCGACCTCGGCCTGGGCCGCCCGTACCGCGCGGCTGAGCCGGTCGACGGTCGCGGCCAGTCTGCCCACGGACGACCGGGCGGAGGCGTCGGCGAGTTCGATGGACGGGTCGTCCACGGCGGAGTCCGTCCGGGAGGCGGGCAGCCGCACCGGCGGACGGGCGCCGGTCGGCGGCGTCGCCTCCGGGCGCGACTCGGGCTCCGCACGGACCGGCTCGCCGGAGGGATGGCGGGTGCTCATGGCTTCAGTGCTCCTCG
The DNA here is from genome assembly GCF_964272895.1 of Streptomyces sp. enrichment culture. Taxonomy (GTDB): domain Bacteria; phylum Actinomycetota; class Actinomycetes; order Streptomycetales; family Streptomycetaceae; genus Streptomyces. Next base: position 64,710 of record NZ_OZ186832.1, on the reverse strand, counting down.
GCTGCGGGGCGATGCGGTGCGCGACGCGGGACGCCGCGCACCGGCGGGCCCCGCCGGGCCGCGCTGTGTGGACCGGGGCCTCATGCGGACAGCCAGCGCCGTACGCAGGCCATGAGGTCGTGGGTGTCGACGGGCTTGGTGACGTAGTCGCTGGCCCCCGAGGCGAGGGACTTGTCCCGGTCGCCCGGCATCGCCTTCGCGGTGACGGCGATGATCGGCAGATCCGCGTACTGCGGCATGCTGCGGATCTCGGCGGTCGCGGCGTAGCCGTCCATCTCCGGCATCATCACGTCCATCAGCACCAGGGCGACGTCCGGGTTGTCGACGAGCGTCTCGATGCCCTTGCGGCCGTTCTCCGCGTGCAGGACCCGGAACCCGTGCAGCTCCAGGATCCCGCTGAGCGCGAAGAGGTTGCGGGCGTCGTCGTCGACGACGAGGACGGTACGCCCGGACAGCGACCGGTCGACCAGATGGGGGACCGGAAGCTGTGGTTCGTCCGGTCGTACCAGGGACAGGACGTCGCCGGGCTCCTCGGCCGACAGATGCAGCGCGATGCGCTCGCGCAGCTCGTCCAGGCTGGTCAGGACCTCCAACGCCCCGGCCTCCGCCCGCGCGCGCAGGCTCTCCTGCAGCGCCACGTCGGCCGGCTGCCCGTTGTGCAGCAGCACCGGCACGGCCGACAGCGCCGAGTCGCCCTGCACGGCGTCGAGGAACCGGGACGCCTCCCCCTCCGGCATGCCCAGATCCACCACGACACAGTGGCAGGGCTGCGCCGCCAGTGCCCCGGCCGCCTCCTGCGCGCCCGCGGCCGTGATGAGGTCGATCGACGGGCGAGGGACCCCGGAGTCGTCACGTCCCCGTGTCAGGTCGGCCACCACGCTCTCCGCCACGAGCGTGAGCAGACCGCGCGGGCGTTCCTCCACGATGAGCAGGCGCCGGGGGCGCTGCTGGAAACCGGAGGTGAGACCGGGCACAGCCGGCTCCGACGGAACGTCGACCGCGGCATCGGCCGGGCCGCCCTGGGAGCCTCCGCCGTTCGCCAGCAGCTCCGCGAAGTCGGGACGGGCCACCGGGAGGTAGAGCGTGAAGGTGCTGCCGTGACCGGGGGTGCTGTCCACGGTGACGACCCCCCCGAGCAAGGTGGCGATCTCCCTCGTGATGGACAGCCCCAGGCCGGTGCCGCCGTACTTCCTGCTGGTGGTGCCGTCCGCCTGCTGGAACGCGCCGAAGATGCTCTCCAGATGCTGCGGCGGGATGCCGACGCCGGTGTCCTTCACCCGGAACGCCACGACGGTGCCGCCCCGCACCACCTCGGCGGGTACCTCCGTGTCGTCGACGGGCTCGATGGACAGCTCCACGCTGCCCGACTCGGTGAACTTCACCGCGTTCGACAGCAGGTTGCGCAGCACCTGCCGCAGCCGGGAGTCGTCGGTGAGCAGATCCGCCGGCGCGCCCGCGGCGGTGGTCACGGTGAAGTCGAGACTCTTCTGGGTCGTCATGGGCCGGAAGGTGGCCTCGACGTACTCGATGAGCTGGCGCAGCTCCACGCGCTCCGGGGTGACGTCCATCTTCCCGGCCTCGACCTTCGACAGATCGAGGATGTCATTGATCAACTGCAGCAGGTCGGAGCCCGCGGAGTGGATGATCTGCGCGTACTCCACCTGCTTCGGGGTGAGATTGCGCGAGGGGTTCTGCGCGAGCAACTGGGCGAGGATCAGCAGGCTGTTGAGCGGGGTACGCAGCTCGTGGCTCATGTTGGCCAGGAACTCCGACTTGTACTTCGACGCCAGGGACAACTGCTGGGCGCGCGCCTCCAGTTCCTGCCGCGCCTGCTCGATCTGGAGGTTCTTCGCCTCGATGTCCCGGTTCTGCGCGGCCAGCAGGGATGCCTTGTCCTCCAGCTCGGCGTTGGAGCGCTGGAGTTCCTCCTGCTGCACCTGCAGTTCGGTGGACCGCGCCTGGAGTTCGGCCGTCAGACGCTGGGACTCGGCCAGGAGCTCGTCGGTGCGGGCGTTGGCGACGATGGTGTTGACGTTGACCCCGATGGTCTCCATCACCTGGTCCAGGAAGTCCCGGTGGATCTGGGTGAACGCGCTCACCGACGCCAGTTCGATGACCCCGAGGACCTGCCCCTCGACCACGATGGGCAGCAGCACCAGACTCGTGGGCACGACCTGGCCGAGCCCGGAGGAGATGGTCACGTAGTCCTGCGGGAGCTTGTCGATCGTGATGGCGCGCCGGCTGCGGGCGGCCTGGCCCACCAGGGTGCGGCCGAAGGCGATGCGGGTGGGCAGCCCGCTGTCCGCGGGATAGCCGTACGATCCGACGAGCCGCAGCTCGGGCCCGTCCGCGCCGTCCTCGGCGAGATAGAAGGCGCCGTACTGGGCCGACACCAGCGGGACCAGCTCGTCCATGATCAGCTCGGCGACCACCGGCAGGTCCCGATGCCCCTGCATGAGGCTGGAGATCCGGGCGAGATTCGTCTTGAGCCAGTCCTGTTCCTGGTTGGCCCGTGTCGTCTCGCGCAGGGACTCCACCATCGAGTTGATGTTGTCCTTGAGCTCGGCGACCTCACCGGACGCCTCCACGGTGATCGACCGTGTCAGATCGCCCTCGGCGACGGCGCTGGCGACCTCGGCGATGGCGCGGACCTGCCGGGTCAGGTTGCCCGCCAGTTCGTTGACGTTCTCCGTCAGCCGCTTCCAGGTACCCGAGACACCCTCGACCTCGGCCTGTCCGCCGAGGCGTCCTTCGGTGCCGACCTCGCGGGCGACGCGGGTGACCTCGTCGGCGAAGGCGGAGAGCTGGTCGACCATCGTGTTGATCGTCGTCTTGAGCTCGAGGATCTCGCCGCGCGCGTCGACGTCGATCTTCTTCGACAGGTCGCCGCGGGCCACGGCGGTCGTCACCAGCGCGATGTTGCGCACCTGGCCGGTGAGGTTGTTGGCCATGGAGTTGACGTTGTCGGTGAGGTCCTTCCACGTGCCCGCCACATTCGGCACGTGGGCCTGTCCGCCGAGGCGTCCTTCGGTGCCGACCTCGCGGGCGACGCGGGTGACCTCGTCGGCGAAGGCCGACAGGGTGTCGACCATCGTGTTGATGACATCGGCCAGCGCGGCGACCTCGCCCTTGGCCTCCACCGTGATCCGCTGCGAGAGGTCACCGCGGGCGACGGTGGTGGCCACCTGGGCGATGGACCGCACCTGGTGGGTGAGGTTGGACGCCATGACGTTGACGTTGTCGGTGAGGTCCTTCCAGGTGCCCGACACACCGCGCACCTGCGCCTGTCCGCCGAGGCGTCCTTCGGTGCCGACCTCGCGGGCGACGCGGGTGACCTCGTCGGCGAAGGCGGAGAGCTGGTCGACCATCGTGTTGATGGTGTTCTTCAGTTCCAGGATCTCGCCGCGGGCGTCGACGGTGATCTTCTGCGACAGGTCGCCCTGCGCCACGGCCGTCGCCACCAGCGCGATGTTGCGGACCTGGCCGGTGAGATTGCCCGCCATGAAATTGACGGAGTCCGTCAGATCGCGCCAGGTGCCCTTGACGCCCTTGACGTCGGCCTGTCCGCCGAGGCGTCCTTCGGTGCCGACCTCGCGGGCGACGCGGGTGACCTCGTCGGCGAAGGCGGAGAGCTGGTCGACCATCGTGTTGATGGTGTTCTTCAGTTCCAGGATCTCGCCGCGGGCGTCGACGGTGATCTTCTGCGACAGGTCGCCCTGCGCCACGGCCGTGGTCACCTGGGCGATGGAACGGACCTGGCTGGTGAGATTTCCGGCCATGTGGTTGACGGAGTCCGTCAGATCCCGCCAGACACCGGCGACGCCCGGCACCTGGGCCTGGCCGCCGAGGCGTCCTTCGCTGCCCACCTCGCGGGCGACGCGGGTGACCTCGTCGGCGAAGGCGGAGAGCTGGTCGACCATCGTGTTGACGGTCTCCTTCAGCTGCAGGATCTCGCCCCGCGCCGGCACGTCGATCTTCTGCGACAGATCACCCTTGGCCACCGCCGTGGCGACCTGCGCGATGTCACGCACCTGGGTGGTGAGATTGCCCGCCATGGCGTTGACGGAGTCGGTCAGATCGGCCCACGTACCCGAGACCCCCGGCACCTGGGCCTGCCCGCCCAGCGTCCCCTCGGTGCCCACCTCGCGGGCGACGCGGGTGACCTCGGAGGTGAACACCGACAACTGGTCGACCATGCCGTTGAAGACCTTGGCGATGTCGCCCATGAGCCCGTCGCCGTCGTCCGGCAGGCGGGTCCCGAAGTCCCCGTCCCGTACGGCGGTCAGTCCCGCCAGGAGCTGCCTCAGCTCCTGGTCACCCGGTGCCGCCTCGGCAACCGCGGCGCTGTCCCTCGTCATGCGCACCCCTCGCTCCGCACCCCAGGAGTCCCCGACACCGAGGACCCGGACCCGTGCAGGGACCCCCAACCCCGGCACACTGTGCGCATTTCCGCAGTTCGCGGTCCTGCGCGATGAGAAATACGCGGCAGGTTAACCCACCCGTACAGCCAGGAACAAAGCAGCAGTGGAAGCGCTCGCCGTACGGAAATCCCAGGATGGCCGGATCCTTTCGCTGCCGTGAGCCCTCGGGGCCGCCGGCCGGGGCCGGGACTCCGGGCGGGCTACCCTGAGATGCGTATCGCCACGGTCGTCGACGCCTGCCACGACCCCTCCGCGAAGGGGGCGAGCGCACCATGAACCTGCTGCCGGATCTCGGCCCCGTGCGCGAGCGGGTCGGTGCGGCGATCTTCTCCCGCGTGGCCGGGCCGGAGGGCCCGGCGAACCGCGCCCGCATCCACGGCACGCCCGGACCGCGCTGGTTCGGCCCCGAACGGCCGATCCGCAGGGTGCACGGCGACGCCGCGATGTTCACCGGCGGACTGGCCGCACTGCTGCTCCAAGCCCTGCACCCGCTGGCCATGGCCGCCGTCGCCGGACACTCCGGCTTCCGCGGCGACCCCTGGGGCCGCCTCCAGCGCACCAGCACCTTCCTCGCCGTCACCACCTACGGCCCCGCCGACCGCGCCCATGAGGCGTGCGAGCGTGTCCGGGCCGTCCATGCCTCCGTACGCGGCACGGCCCCCGACGGCCGCGCCTACGCCGCGTCGGACCCCCACCTGCTGCGCTGGGTGCACATCGCCGAGGTCGACTGCTTCCTGCGCGCCCACCAGCGCTACGGCGCCCATCCGCTGGACGAGGGCGGCTGTGACGGATACGTCGCCGACATGGCCCGTATCGCCAAGGAGCTCGGCGTGCCCGACCCGCCCACGGACCGGGCCGGACTCGACCGCTGCCTGGCCGCCTACCGCGACGAACTGCGCGCCACGCCCGAGGCCCGCGACACCGCGCGCTTCCTGCTGCTGCGCCCGCCGATCCCGTGGCCCGCCCGCCTGCCCTACGCGGCCCTCGCCGTCAACGCCGTGTCACTGCTGCCGGCCTGGGCCTCCCGTGAACTGCGCCTGCCCCGCCTCCCGGTGGCCGAGGACCTGCTCGTACGGCCGCTCGGTACGGCGACCACGGCCGGCATCCGCTGGGCGCTGGCCCCGACCCGCGCGAGGGTCCGGGCGGGGCACGCCTGACCCGGACAGCACCGTTCCCGGCGGGCGAGGACCTGGTCAGCCGTCCCGGCGCCGGGCCGTCTCGTCGGCACGGCCTCCCGCGCCGAGCGGACCGGTGTGCTGGAAGGCGGACCCGGCCTGGATACCGGGCAGCCGCCGCCGGGCGACGCGCAGCACGAGGGGCGGCAGCGCGGCGCGCACCGGCTGCAGCAGGCGCAGCCAGGCCGGCACGTAGACGGCGGTCCGGCGGCGTTCGACCGCGCGGGCCAGCCGGGCGGCGGCCTGTTCCACGCTGTGCGTACGGCGCGCCGGCGGTGGCATGTGCGCCCGCAGTTGCCGCAGGACGGTGTGCCGGTCGGCGTCGCGGACCATGTCGGTGTCGATCCAGTTGAGGTAGGCGATGCCCACGCTGACGCCGTACGGCGACACCTCGGCCCGCAGACTGTGCGCGAATGCCTCCACCCCGGCCTTGGAGGCGCAGTAGGCGCTCATGAGGGGTGATGCCCCGATCGAGGCCAGGGAGGCCACCTGGAGGAAGTGGCCCGCGGTGGTGATCAGGTCGGGCAGGAAGGCGCGGGCGGTGTGGGCGCTGCCGACGAGGTTGACGTCGATCACCCGCTGCCAGGTCACCGGATCGGAGGAGAGGAACGGGCCGCCCTCGGCGATTCCGGCGTTGGCGACCACGGCCGAGACGGGTCCGAGGAGGTCGCGCACCTCGCCCGCGGCGGCCGCGAGGGCGGCCGGATCGGTGATGTCCGCCTCCAGCGCCGGGACGGTGCCGGGCAGGGAGGCCGCCACCGCCTCCAGGGCGGCCTTCTCGTGGCCGAGCAGCGCGACGCGGGCACCCCGCGCGGCGAGCTCGCGTGCCAGCGCCGCCCCGATACCGCGCGCCGAGCCGGTCACGACCACCACCCGGTCGGCCAGCGGCCCGCTCACGGGACTCCGCCGGTGCGGTCGCGCCGGCTCAGCAGCCGCTGGACGCCCGCCAGTGCGGGTGCGCGGCCGCGGTGCAGTGCGGCACGGGCGGCGTTGGCGCCGGGCGCGCCGTGCACGCCGCCGCCCGGATGGGCTCCCGAGGAGGCGAGGAAGAGACCCGCCACCGGGGTCTCGGGGCGTCCGGAGCCGGGCACGGGCCGGAAGACGAGCTGCTGGTGCAGGGCGGTCGTGCCGCCGTTGATCGCCCCGCCGACCAGGTTGGCGTCCAGCGCCTCCAGGGTCGGGGGTGCCAGGATGCGCCGTCCGCGGATCAGGCCGCGGAAACCGGGCGCGAAACGCTCCACCTGCTCCTCGACCCGGTCGGCCATGCGCTCCTGGTCCGCGGTGTCCCACCGCCCGGTGATGCCCTGGTCCGCCGCGTCCGAGCGGATACGGCGGGGCACATGGGTGTAGGCCCAGGCGGACTCCGTTCCGGTCGGGGACCGGGTCGGATCGGCCGTGGTCATCTGGCCGAACAGCAGGAAGGGCCGGTCCGGCACCTGCTCCATGGCGATCTGCGCGGCGAACCGGGTCAGCTCGTCCATGCCGTCGGCCAGGTGCACGGTCCCGGCCCGGCCGGCCTGCTCGGCGCGCCAGGGCACCGGCCCGTCCAGCGCCCAGTCCACCTTGAAGGTGGCGAAGTCCCACTGGAAACGCCGCAGGTCGGCCAGGAGCTGCGGGGGCAGATGCTCGCGGGGCACCAGCTCGCCGTACAGGACGGGCACCGGTACGTCCGCCAGCACCGCCCTGCGCGCCCCCACGGTCAGCCCGGTCGCCGTACGCACGGCGACGGCCCGCCCGTCCCGTACGAGGATCCGCTCCACGCGCTGCCCGCAGTCGATCCGTCCGCCCCGTGAGTGCAGCCGCCGGGCCAGCGCCTGGGAGAGCGCGCCGGAACCGCCGACGGGCACGGGAAAGCCGTAGGTCTGCCCGAGCATCGACATCAGCCAGCCGAACCCGCCGCTCCCCGCCGACTCGGGGGCCAGATCGGCGTGCAGCGCGTTGCCGGCCAGCAGGAGCCTGCCTCCCTCTCCGCGGAACTCCTCCTCGCCCATCCTGCGCACCGGCAGCACCAGGGTGCGGGCCGCGCGCAGTCCGCCGGCGGCGCGCAGCCGGACGGCCAGCCGGGTGGCGGAGCGCACCGGCGGGAAGGGGGTGAACAGGGCATCGAGGAGGTGGGGGTCCAGGCGCTGCCACAGCTCGTGCAGGCGCCGCCAGCCGGCCCCGTCACCGTTCGCGAAGGCGTCGAGGGAGCTCGCCGTGGTGTCGAGGTCACGGTCGAGCAGGGCGCAGCTGCCGTCGCTGAGGGGATGCGCGAGCACGCTGGGGGCGTGGCTCCAGCGCAGCCCGTGGTCCTCCAGCCGCAGCGCGGACAGGACGGGCGAGGCCGCGGCCAGCGGGTAGAAGGAACTGAAGAGATCGTTGACGAAGTCGGGGTGGACGCCCCGGTCGTGCCGCACCGCCCCGCCCGGCTCCGGCTGCTCCTCCAGCACCCGCACGCTCCAGCCCGCGTCCGCCAGCACATTGGCGGCGACCAGACCGTTCGGTCCGGCGCCGATGACCACGGCGTCAGGCATGGCCCGTCCCGTCGTGATCCGGCCCGGCGGCCGGTACGACCGCCTCCCCGCGCTGCCTCTGCAGGTCCTCGCAGACGTGGGCCAGGCGGCGGAGCATGGCGCGGTGCCGGAGCTGGATGAGCACCTCGAAGCCCGCGTTGTGCAACAGGCCGCCCGCTCCCTGCAGCGGATGCTCGTCCACGATCACCAGGCAGTGCTCGCCCCACGGCCGCAGCTCGATCGCGATCCGGGCCGTGCCGAGCGGGCCGGCGTGGGCCTCCAGCTCCAGGGCGACGCCTTCGTCGCACCGCCGTACGACGGTCTCGTTGGACAGCCGCAGCGGCCCCAGCGGGATCTGGTACCGCACCGCCGCTCCCGTGTGCGGCCACTGCCCGCGCACCGGTTCGGCCTCCGAGGGCCCCACGACCCACCGCGGATACCCCCCACCGTCGGCCAGCGCCGCCCACACCACCTCCGGACTGGCCTTGATCAGACGATGGCGAACAGCCATGCGCGCCTCCAGCTCTCCGGTGACGGGCTTCGATCAGCCACCGCCGAGTGCCCCGCCGACCACGCGCACAATCACCCCGGAGACCTGGAACGGTCACGGCGGCCTCAAGGAGCGCGGTCCGCCGTGACCGCGAGGGGCCACGCCACCCGTCGGCCGAGGGCGGCGGCTAACCCTTGGCCACCGCCTCGGTTCAGGGGGTGGACAGCTCGAACCGCGTGACGCGGACCGTACCGCCGAGGGCCTGCGTGGCGTGGTTGAAGAGGGCGAACCGGTAGCCCATGAAGAACCGCCAGTCGTTGCCCATGGAGAAGGCGGGTCCGAGACGGGTGAACGTGATGCCGTCGGTGCTGTAGGAGAAGGTTCCGGGGCGAGGTGCGCCGGGGCGGATGTCCGCGTTCGCGCGCAGCCAGATGCGGCCGCCGGAGACGGGCGCGCTCGCGATCTCGGTACCGGTGCCGGTGGTGTTCCAGTTGCTGTCCATGGTCAGTCCGGTGACCATCACCACCCGTGTCGCACCGCCCTCGCGCTTGAGGCCGATCCAGGCGGAGGAGTCACGCAGCAGCGCGAGCCCGGCCCGGTCGCCGTCCCGCATCGCGGAGTGGTCGAGCTGGACCGTGGCGGTGGAGGTGGGGCCCTGGATGCGGTGCGTAAGGGTGTTGCGGGCCCAGTAGAGGTCGTGGGTGACGGTCGCGGTCCGCAGCGTCAGGCCGTTGCCGACCGACCACTTGGTGTTGTCGGGGTTGTGGTTCCACTCCCATCTCGGCTTCAGGGTCGTGCCGTCGAAGGTGTCGACGCCGGTCATCGGGGTGACCTGGCGGGGCGGAGTGGGCACGGCCGGACTGGGATACGTGGTGCCCCACGCGCCGTCGACCAGTTGGACGACGGGCCAGCCGTCCGCGGTCCAGGTGACCGGTGCCAGGGCGGGCATGCGGCCGCCGGGATAGGCGTCGACGAAGGCCATGTAGTACCAGGCGCCGCTCTGCGTCCGCACCAGTCCGCCCTGGTGGGGGACGCCGCCGCCGGGGATCGGTCCGCGCAGGTCGAGGAGGACCTGGCGCATGGTGTACGGGCCGAAGGGGCCGCTCGTGGACTTGAGGATGTACTGGCCGTTCGCGGGGCGGGTCAGGAAGATGTAGTACTGGCCGTTGATCTTGTAGAACCGGGCGCCCTCCAAGGTGCCGACGCTCGACGGTGTCCTGAACACCTCCTGCGTACGGACCTGGTTGCGGCCGTCGGGCGAGAGCTGGGCCACGCTGATGGTGGTGTTGCCGTACGCCACGTACAGGGTGTCGTCGGTGTCGACGAGCAGCCCGGCGTCGTAGTAGGGGGTGCTGATCGTGGTCAGCCTGTTCCAGGGCCCCTCGACCGCGGTGGCGGTGTAGAGGTACGTCCGGGCGAAGTCGATCTGGCCGAGCCAGTAGAAGGTCCTGTTGCTCGGCCGGTAGGCCAGCGAGGACGCCCAGACTCCTCTGACATAGCCGCGGGCGCCGTTCAGGTCGTACTTGGCGCCGAAGTCGAGGACGGGCACCGAGTGGCCGGCGATCTCCCAGTTCACCAGGTCGTACGACCGCAGAACGGGGGCGCCCGGCGAGTAGTGCATCGTCGAGGCCGAGGCGTAGTAGGTGTCGCCGACGCGGATGATGTCGATGTCCGCGAAGTCCTGCCAGATCACCGGGTTCGTGTACTGCGCCGCGGTCGCGCGGGCGGGTCCGGAGGGGAGGAGGGCGGCGGCGGCCAGGCCGGTGGCCGCCGCCAGCGTGCGGCGACGAGTGAGGGGTTGATGCGACCATGACAGATCCATGGAGGTGTTCACCTCGAGTTCAGTGGTCGGAGCGGCTCTATCGCATTCGAAATACCGAACAAAGTACGACCTGTCGAGCATTCTGGATGATAGGGGGTTGCCGTGCCCCGTCAACCCTTCTCACGGGAGGCCGGCGGCGCACACCCCTAGTTCCTCAAGAGGCGCCACCGGTTGTCGGCAGTGCCGTTGTCCGAGTCCTGGACCGCGAACGCGCCGACCGCGTGGAGTTGTTCGCGATGGCGAGCAGCTTGCCGCTGTGCGCGTTGCGGATCTTGTAGGTTCCGTCTCCTTGGTCGAGCAGTGTCCATCTGTGGTCGGCGGTGCCGTTGTCGGACCACTGAAGGACGGTCGCGCCGTCCGTCGTGGCCATGTCCTGGACGCCGAGCACCTTTCCGCTGTGGGCATTGCGGAAGCGGACCGCGTTTCCGTCGGTGATCATGTGCCAGTTGTGGTCGGCGGTGCCCGAGTCGTGCCACTGCAGAGCGCGGCCACCGTCGGCCGTGGACATGTTCTGGATGCCCAGCACCAGGCCGCTGCCCGCGTTGGCGAGACGGACGGTGCTGCCGCTCGTGTCCCAGTAGACGGTGTAGTTGTGGCCGTGGGCGTCGTGGAACGGCCCCAGGCCGACGGTGGAGCCGTTGGCGGTGGCGGTGAAGGCGAGCGAGCCGCTGCTGGTCCGTCTGATCGAGGAGGTGTTCAGCGACGGGAGGGAGCTGAGCGCCGAGTCGCCGTAGTTGCCGGACAGGACCACCGGGCCGTAGGTGATCGCGGCGACGTTCGGGTTGTCATTGGCCGCCCGCATGACGATCCGCATGGGCAGGCGGACGGTGACCGTGTCGCCGGAGGCCCAGGAGCGGTTCAGGGTGGCGTAACTGCCAGGTGTGGTGGCGATGTTCTGCGTCGTGCCGTTGACGCTGACAGTCGCCCCGGTGGTCCAGCTCGGGATGCGGATGCGCATGGCCCAGGTTCCGCCGACGTTGCCGGTGACCTGGAGGGTCGTGGTGTCGCTGGTCGGGTACGACGTGGTCTGGGTGACCGTGATCCCGCGCTCCGACCAGGTGAGCACCGAGGGCACGAACAGGTTCACGATCAGCGTGCTGTCGCTGCGGAAGTAGAGGGAGTCCATCAGCCGGGTGTGCATCTCCAGGCCCGTGCCCTGGCAGCACCAGAAGGTGCCGTAGTCGGTGCTCCAGGTGCCGCCGCCCCACGCCGGTCCCACACCGCGCCGGCCGCCCGGGTTGAGCGGGGTGAAGTAGGTGACATGGCCGTGGTGATCGGCCGGGTTCTGCTGGCCGATCATGTGGTTCAGCCACGCGCGCTCGTAGTAGTCGAACAGCTCGACCCGGTTCGGGTCCAGCGCGAACAACTCCCGAGTGAGGAGGAGCATGTTGAACGTGTTGCAGCTCTCGCACGTGTCCCGGTTCAGATAGCCCGCGATGGCGTTCGGGGCGCGGAAATGCTCCGCCTGGCTGTTGCCTCCGATGGCATAGGTGTGCGTGCCGACGCAGATGTTCCAGGCGTTGGTAACGATGTCCCGGTACCGGGTCGTTCCGGTGGCCTTGTACGCGCGGGCGGCCCCGATCCATTTGGGCACCTGGGTGTTGGCGTGCAGTCCGTTGAGCCGGTCCTGGTTGGACGCCAGAGGGTCGAACACCGCGGCGTGGTCGAACCGCCGGGCGACGGTGAGCCAGCGCGCGTCGCCCGTCTGCTGGTAGAGATCGGTCAGCACGGCGTTCATGCCGCCGAACTCGGTGCCCAGCATGGCCTGCATCTGCTGCTCGCTCAGCCGGCCCGTGCGCCGGTCGACCCATCCCGCCAGGGCGAGCAGCACGTCGCGGGCCTGTGTGCTGCCGATGTGGCGCCAGACGTCCAGCAGCCCGGCGAGGGTCTTGTGGATGGTGTAGTACGGCACATTGCCGTTGCTCAGCGTCCGCTGCTCCAGAGCGGTGAAGTCCGACTCGGGGTAGCCGGAGAGGTACCCGGCGTCGAAGCCGGCGGCGCTGTTGTTGGCCTGGCATCTGGCCAGTTCCGCGACCATGTAGGTCGCCTTGTCCCGGCAGACGGTGTCCCCGGTCACCGCGTACAGCTGAGCCCATGCCGTGAGGAAGTGCCCCTGGACATGGGTGCGGAAGGGGAAGTCCGGCGCGTCCCAACCACCGTTGGGGGCCGCGCCGTTGGTGGACAGCCGGTGGTTGGCGCGGAAGTTGTACAGCAGTCGGTCGACATCGACGAACCGCAGGTAGTTCCGCGTACGGTCCTGGTTGTCCAGCCACCGGCTCGCGGTGAGCCGGACCTGCCCGAGTGCGAAGGGGTGCGCGGAGACCCCGATGTCGGCCCTGGCCGGAGGGACGGCCGCGTGGGCGGGGGAACCGCCGATGAGGGATCCGGCGGCAGACGCGGCGGCGGTGGCCCCGGCTGCTTGGAGGAGGTGCCGTCTGCTGATGGGGGAGGACATCGTGCACCTTTCATGACGAGAGAGTCCGCCGAAGCCCCACCGGGGTGCGGGGCAGCGGTGTTGGCTCACTGGGTGTAGAAGGTGGCGTCGGCCCGGTCGGTCGCCGTGCCGAGAGCCTGGACCCGCAGCAGGTAGTCGTAGTGGCGGATGTAGCGGCCGGGGAGGTTGTACGACTCGTACGAGACTCCGGCAGGGTCCGCGAGACCGGGCCGGGCGGTGAAGGAGGCGTCACCGGCGAACAACGACGTCCCGTCGTTCCTCTCCACCCACACCTCGTGGTTCTTGTGGCGCAGGAAGTAGCCGGGGAAGTTGGCCGACTCCAGGGAGACGGTGCCGCCGCCGGCGAGACCGGTGACGACGCGGAACTGCGAGTCGGCCAGCGGGGAGACGTTCGGCTCGATCCTGGCGCGGTACTCCCAGTGCCGGATGAACCGGTCGGGGAAGTTGTACGAGGAGAGCCGGATCGGGGTGACGCCGTCGGCCACCGGGATGCCGAAGTCGGGTGTGCCGTCGGCCCTCCAGTAGATCTTCTGGACGCGGGTGCGGCGGTTGGGGTCCTTGAGAGGGTCACCGCTGATGTCCCTGTAACCGCGGTCGTGGTAGACGAGGATGTCCGACCTGCCGTCCTCGGAGACCGTGAACTGGTTGTGCCCGGGCCCGTACTGGCCGGTGGCGGTGTTGCTGGCGAAGACCGGGGTGGCGGTCTTCGTCCACGACGACGCGCTCAGCAGGTCGGCCGAGGCGGACGCGGTCAGCAGGCCCATGCAGTAGTTGGCGTCGGTGGCGCTGGCCGAGAAGGTCATGAAGACCTTGCCGCCCCGCTGGATCACGGCCGGGCCCTCGTTGACCGTCTGGCCCCCGGCGGTCTCCCACGAGGCGGTCGGCCGGCTGATCATGACCGGGGTGCCGGTGATGGTCCAGGGGCTGGACATCCGCGCGATGTAGAGGTTGGTGCCGCGGCCGACGGCCGGGTCGTGCTGCGCCCAGGAGAGGTAGCGGGTGCCGTTGACGGCGAAGGTCGTCGCGTCCAGGGAGAAGGTGTCCAGCGGCAGTGCGATACGGCCCTTCTCCGTCCAGGCGCCCGTGACCGGGTTCGCGGCCGTGCACTGCAGGACGTACGGCCGGATCCGCCAGATGTCGTTGGCGTCGCCGGCGGCGAAGTAGATGTACCAGGTGCCGTCGATGAAGTGGATTTCCGGAGCCCATATGTGGGCGCCCATCGCACCGCCGGCGTGCTTGGTCCAGATGGTCGTCTCGGTGGCCGACGTCAGCCCCTGGATCGTGGTGGCCCGGCGCAGCACGATCCGGTCGTACGCCGGGACCGTGGCGGTGAAGTAGTAGAAGCCGTCGGTGTGCCTGTAGATGTGCGGGTCGGCCCGCTGCTCGGCGATGGTGTTCGTGTACGTGACACCGGGGGATGCGGGCACGGCGGCGTGGGCGGTCCCGGCCGAGACGCCGGCGAGGGTGGCGGCGGCCGAGCCGGTGATCATGCCGAGGACCGTTCGACGGGCGAGCACGGGTCTCATGGAGTACACCCTCCGGTGCCGATATTTCGAACAGCGTTCGTAAACTCGGCCAGAACATAGATCCTGCACCTGCTCCGGTCAACGCTTCTGTCAGAAAAGGCGGTTCGGGGTCGCGAAGGCGGCGGAGGCGGAGGATCCGGCGCCCGAGCCCGGTCGGGTCGGATGTATTGACGCACTCCGTTTCGCCCACCTATTGTCTGCCCGATCTTACGAACGCCGTTCGACATACCGCACAACTCGACTGGCAGGGCGGCGAGTTGGCTGCGGAGCTGCCCCGGCCGACCACCGGGAGGAATGCGGCCGGGGGCAACAGCTGCCGCCGAGAACCCGCCGACCATCTGCTGCGCCGCGCCCACCCGGCGCTCGGATCAGTCAGCCGCATCGTCCCGCCCCGCCGTCCCCACACGGCAGAACGACAGGAGATGTGCATGTCCGCGCTTCGCGCACGGCTGTCGGCGATATTGCTCGCCGCGTGCCTCCTCTTCACAGGCCAGGCCCTGACCACACCGGACCGGGCGGCCGCCGCCGACCCCGGCTACCTGATGACGCACTTCATCGGTGAGGGGGCGGACGGTCAGCAGATCTACTTCTCGCACAGCACGGACGGCCGGAACTGGAGGGATCTCAACGGCGGCGGCATGACCCTGCGCTCCACGGTGGGCACGCGCGGGGTGCGCGACCCCGCACTGGTGCGCTCACCCGACGGCAGCCGGTACTGGATCATCGCGACCGACCTGTGCATCGGCTGCGGACAGAACTGGGACCAGGCCATCAACGACGGCAGCCGCAACCTCGTGGTGTGGGAGTCCACGAACCTGGTCACCTGGTCACAGCCGTGGCTGCTCGACGTCGCCGGCGCCATCCCCGACGGGCGCAACGCGTGGGCGCCGGAGGCGATCTGGAACCCGCAGACCAACGACTACGTCCTGTACTGGGCGACGAACAAGCCCGTCAACGGCGTGAAGAAGCACCGCATCTACTACGCGCGCACCCGCGACTTCCGCACCATCACCACCCCGCAGATCTACATCGAGCGCCCCGGCACCCAGGAGATCATCGACACCCAGATCGTCGAGCTGCCGGCCGGCGTCGGCACCCACCGCTACGTACGGGCCTCAGGCGACGGCCAGATCACCCTCGAAGGCAGCAACTCCATCCTCGGCACCTGGACCCACCTCGGCAATCTCTCCGGCATCGGCCTGACCGGTTCCCAGGTCGAGGGCCCGATGTGGATGAAGTTCCGGGACCGCAACGAGTGGACCCTCTACCTCGACCAGTACGCCTCCAACCGCGGCTACCTGCCGGTCACCACGACCGACCCGTCCGCCTCCGGCACCTACCGCCTCCCGGCGTCGGGAAGCTACGACATGGGCGGCACCAAGAAGCGCCACGGCTCGATCCTGAACCTCACGGCCGCGGAGGAGAGCCGCGTGCTCGCCCGCTGGGCCGACACCCCGGCCAGGCGGCTCCAGTCGTACAACTTCCAGGACCGGTACGTGCGGCACGCCGACTTCGACGTGCGCATCGACCAGAACGTCACCGGCCCCGACGCCCAGTTCCGGCTGCGACCCGGCCTCGCGGGCTCCGGCACCGTCTCCTTCGAGTCGGTGAACTACCCCGGCTACTTCCTGCGCCACTTCGACTACGACTTCCGGCTCGCCCACCACGACGGCACCGCCCAGTTCGCCGCCGACGCCAGCTTCCGCCAGGTCGCCGGACTCGCCGACCCGACCTGGTCGTCCTTCCAGTCGTACAACCACCCCGACCGCTACATCCGCCACTACGGCTACCTACTCCGCCTCGATCCGATCACCACCGCGACAGGCCGCAGCGACGCCACCTTCCGCGTGACGAGCTGACCCGACGCGGCCCGAGCTGCCCCGCACCAACCCGCAACGCCTACTCAAGGAATGAGGACCCCATGCACAGACGCATCTTCAGCCGCAGACATCTGTCGATGACGCTCGCGGCCCTGGTCGCGTCGGCGGCCACACTCGTCGCGAACCCGGCCCAGGCGGCTTCCAGTGGCCCCTTGCGCGGTGTCGGTTCCGGCCGGTGTCTCGATGTGCCGGGCGCCAGCCAGACCGACGGCACGAACCTGCAGATCTACGACTGCTGGGGCGGCGCCAACCAGCAGTGGACCCTGACGGACAACAACCAGCTCACCGTGTACGGCAACAAATGCCTGGACGTTCCGGGCCACGCCACCACACCCGGTACCCGGGTGCAGATCTGGACCTGTTCCGGCGGCGCGAACCAGCAGTGGCGGGTCAACTCCGACGGCACGATCGTCGGCGTGCAGTCCGGGCTGTGCCTGGACGTCACCGGCGGCGCCACGGCCAACGGCACAGCGGTGCAGCTCTGGAACTGCAACGGCGGCAGCAACCAGAAGTGGACCGGCCTGTCCGCGCCGCCGGGCGGCACCTGTGCGCTGCCGTCGACGTACCGGTGGACCTCGACGGGACCGCTGGCCCAGCCGGCGAACGGGTGGGCCTCGCTGAAGGACTTCACCACGGTGACGTACAACGGCAAGCACCTGGTCTACGCGACCGCCTCCGACGGATCGTCGTGGAAGTCGATGGGCTTCAGCCCCTTCACCAACTGGTCGGACATGGCGACGGCCGGCCAGACCCAGATGAACCAGGGCGCGGTGGCTCCCAAACTGTTCTACTTCGCGCCCAAGAACATCTGGGTGCTGACCTCGAACGGGTGGGGCACCCCATGGCCCTTCGTCTACCGCACGTCGAGCGACCCCACCAACCCCAACGGCTGGTCCGCCGCCCAGCCGCTGTTCACCGGCAGTCTCCCCGACGGCAGCGCGATCGACCCGACCATGATCGCCGACGACCAGAACATGTACATGTTCTTCGCCGGTGACAACGGCAAGATCTACAGGTCGACCATGCCGATCGGCAACTTCCCGGCCAGCTTCGGCTCGTCGTACACGACGATCATGAGCGACACGGTGAAGAACCTCTTCGAGGCGCCGGAGGTCTACAAGGTCAAGGGCCAGAACCAGTACCTCATGATCGTCGAGGCTCGGGGCGCGACCGAGCAGCGCTTCTTCCGCTCCTTCACCGCCTCCAGCCTGAACGGTCCCTGGACCCCCCAGGCCGCCACCGAGTCCAACCCCTTCGCGGGCAAGGCCAACAGCGGCGCCACCTGGACCAACGACATCAGCCACGGTGACCTGGTCCGCACCAACCCCGACCAGACCATGACCATCGACCCCTGCAACCTGCAGTTCCTCTACCAGGGCCATTCCCCCAACACCCCGCCGAACACCCCCTACATACAACTGCCGTACCGCCCGGGCCTGCTCACCCTCCAGCGCTGACCCGCCCGATCCACGGCCCGAGCAACCCCAGCCGCACGTCGGCTGGGGTTGCTCTCTTGTGCGTGTCCGTGGCCGCAGGGGGACAGCCGAGCACATCGGCGACGTGGACCTGGCGGACGAAGACGGGCACGCGGTGTCGAGCGGAGGCTCGTGCTCGGGGAAGTGGAGGAACAGCGGCCGGGTCGATGGGGCCGGTTCGGTAGGCGTCCTCGGACAGCCCGCGCAGGTAGGGGCGCAGTCGCTCGCACAGGAACAACTGGTCGCGATCCGCGTGCAGCCGCACTACGGGGCTGAAGGTGCCGTACCGGAAGCACCGGATCAGAAGCTCGCCGTATGCGGGGTCGTCCGGGTCGCCGCCGACGTCGGTGTCCGACCAGGGGACGCCGCTCATCTAGACGTCCAGCCCGGACCTGATCAGGCGGGGCAGGGAGTCGAAGGTGGTGAGGATGTCGCCGGACCCAGCAGGGCACCGTGACACTGGCTGCCTGCCCACGCAGAGCGGGCCAGGAAGAGTGGGCGGTACTCGCCCGCCGCGCGCAGGCCGTCGGCCACCTCGCTGGCGGGCAGGGGTAGAGGGGTTTGGGACAACGGCCACCGGCTCGGCCGCCTAGGCGGCGAGGTCGCCAGCCTGCGGGTGCCTGTTGCAGGTCGAGTAGGACGGTGTCTCGACAGGGTGACCGGCTGGGATTACAGCTTCCGCCACTCAGCACCCAGCTCGCCGCTTCGCAGAACTGCTAACGCACTGTCACAAAAGGAGGCCATCTATGGGCGAGCCGCAACGCCCGTGCGGGTAGGCGTCACTGGCGCGCCTGAAGCCCTTCCACCTGCGGGAGGGCGCCAGGTCACTGGTCCGAGCCGCAGCCCTCCATCGGCTTGAACTCGCCGAAGGTGATTGCGGGCTGGCTCGGATCGAGGTCCTTCAGGTTCCTAGCTTTGCCGTTCACTTCGAAGGCTGTTTCCGTGGACTGGCCTTGAACGAAATCCCTGGCCGCTTGGAGGCGGCCACTCTCGTCTCGCCACCACGCTTCCCCCTTGGAATCGACAAACCCGAGGCTCAGCACCCCAAGGGCGGCGGGACCGTCGCCAACGGGTGTGCCATTGGTGTGGCGCAGGTCGCCGGCTTCTACCCGGAGCTCCGAGCAGGGAGGCACCCCTCCCCTCGCTACTCTCGCGACGCTTGACCACTCGGTTCGTTCGTCGCGCTGCTCTGTGATCCTGAGGCCCACCGTGAGGAGGGTGAGCGGGTACGGGGACTGGTTGGTGATCACCAGGCGCGTTCCGATCCCGGGAAAGATCCCATTGCCGCCCTCCACCCAGAAGACGACCTTCGATGCCTGGTCCTTCTTCTCGTCGGCGTCCTGTTCCTTGGACTGCGCGAGTTGGTCTTCCGCCACCTGTGCGGTCCAGTAGGTACCCCACGCGGAGACCGCGAGACTGACGGCACCCACTACGGCCGCCGCGATGAGCGCACAGCTCTCGGCGCGGGTCCGAGTCCTCGTCAAGGTCTCCCGCTCCGACTGGATCCGGGCTTCCTCGGCCCGCAGTTCCCGACGCCGCCGCACGGCTCTCGTCCCGGCCCGCTGCATGGCCCTCGATCGCGCTTGTTGTCTGCCGCCCACTGCCCACCCCTGACGGTCGTTCACCAGACCGGTAACAGGCTAGTGCTCGGACCGCATGGGTTCGCCGGGGTTACTCCATGGACCGGACGGCTACGGGGCCCGACGGAAACGCCGGACGGCACTTGTCCGGTCCCCGGTCGGCGGCTGCCGTCACCCGAACGAGCCGTCTGCCCGGACGGCGGAGGAGGCGCCACTGTCGTGCTCGAAGCGCATCCGCCCGTCGAACGCCGACTCGGCATGGGTGCAAGCTCCCCGGTCCCGCCCCAGATCGCCGCTCAGCGCGACCCAGAACCGGCACCCACCGCGCTGCTCGTCAGGTCCCCGCTGTCCCCGCCCAGCCCCTTACGATCGGGCGCATGTCGATCACATCGCCAATACCGGTTCTACGCTCCTCCGATGGCACCCTGCTCCGATTCGACGGTGACGCACTGGTTCTGAGCCGGAAGACCGAGGAAGTCCGGATTCCCCTCCTGGCGATAGGGTGCATCCGTTCCGAGGGGCGCAGCCTGGCCGTCGAACTCACTGCCCCGCCCGGCACGCTGCCTGCGGTGCACCGTGTTGACGACGTGAGCCAGGCTGCTGCAAACGTGTTCGCCGAAGCCGTCAGCGCGGTCCTGCCTGAGCGTCCCGCGAGCGCAGACGGTTCGAAACTCGTCACCACCCGTGCGGTGACCGAGTCCCAACAGGAGAGGGACAAGCGACGGCGCAGGCGGTGGGGAACCGCTGTCGTCCTGGTGTGTGCCGGCCTTGCGGTGGCCGTCGCCGCCCATGGAGTGTGGACCTTCGCGTTCCTGATCATGCTGATCGGCCCCATCGGTGCGCTGCTCACAGCAGTCGGTGCCGACATGGTGCGGTTGCGGTACCGCGCCCGGTACCTGCTCCGTCACGGCGTCACCGTCGAAGCGAGAAGAGTCGGTGAAACGCGCGTTCTGGGCGGTGAGTTCGGGGTGTTTGTGTACACCGACATGCGCGGCGTGGACCGTAGCGTGAACGTCAAGAGCCGATCCGCGACGGTCCAGGTCGCCTATCACCCGAACAAGCCAGGCATCGTGATCGAAATCGGCACGCGGTCCAGCCGCGCGAGCGACACATTCGGCGCCCTGTGCTTCCTCGTCCTCGGGCTGATCGTCGACGCGACGGTCATCGGCGTAGCGATCGGCTCCTTCCAGGGCAAGTACCCCCGATACTGAGCCGGTGCAGGTAGCGCCTGATTCCTTGCTGACGCCCTGTGGGCTCGTGCGGCCCCGCTACGCCGCCGGCCCCTGAGCGGCCCCGCCCTGGGTACGTGACCCTTTCGGCCACTGGGAGATGGCGGGTCTCATCGGCGTGACACTTCCCCAAAGTTCGCCGGACATGGAAGGAAGCACAAGGCGCCACCCGTTACCCGCTTCGGCAGCGACCCGAGGGATCGGCACGTCTGTGCGCCTCCGACTTGTTCCTCACAAGTCCTGCACCATCCTGTCGACCCCCTTCCGTACCTCAGGACGGCTCCTTCCCCTCTTCACCTACGGCTTCGCCCGCCACCCAGCGTCCGTTCCCCCACTCCCGCCGCACCGCCTGGCCATGCCTTCGTGCGCCTCGCCGACCTGGCCCGTACGAGCCCCACCGGGCTTCCGCCGCCTCCTGCCCCCGGCGAGCGCGCAGACCCCAGCGGCGGTGACGACGGCGACCGCGATGACCGACGCGGACATACCGCTCATGAACGCGTTCCGCACGTCCTCGGCGAGCGCCGCACCCCGCGGTCCGAGGCGGTCGGCGACGTACAGTCCGCCGACCGGGGAACGGCGTACGGCGTCGGTCGCGGACTCCGGGAGCCCTGCGAGGTCCAGGGTGAGCGAGGAGCGGTACCGGTTGCCGAAGACGGAGCCCATGAGGGCGACGCCGAGGGCCGCGCCGACCTCGCGGGTGGCGTCGTTGGCGGCGGAGGCCACCCCCTGCCGGTCGGCGGGCAGGGAACCGGTGATGGCGGTGGTGCCGACGGGCCCGGTCAGGCCCAGGCCGACACCGGCGAGCAGGAGGCTGCCGAGGAAGGGGAGGTAACCGGAGGCGGCCGTCAGCAGGGACAGTGCGACCAGGCTGGAGCCCAGCAGGGCCAGACCGCAGGCCAGCACCGCGCGCACGCCGTACCGCTGCGCCAGGGGAGGCGCGACGAGCGAGACGGGCACGACGACGACGGCTACGGGCACCAGGGCGACGGCCGACTTCAGCGGCCCGTACTCCAGGAGCAGCCGCAGGTACTGCAGGCCGACGAAGTAGAAGCCGAAGAGCACCATGAACTGCACGGTGAGCGCGATGCTGCCGGCGGCGAAGTCCCGCACGCGGAACAGACGCGGATCCAGCAGCGGATTCTCGGCACGTCTTCCCAGAACGGCATAGGCGATGCCGGCGGTCACCGCGACGGCCATGGCTGCTACGACGTGAGGGGCGCCCCACCCCTCCTCGTTGCCCGCGATGAGGGCGTACGCCAGGGCGCCGGGCGCCAGAGCGGTGCACACGGCGCCCGCGGTGTCGAAACGGCCAGGCGAGGGGTCCTTCGTCTCGGGGGCCCAGAGAACGCTCGCCAGCGCCATGACGGCGGCCGCGCAGCCGCCGGCCAGGAAGACGGACCTCCAGGAGAACCACTCCAGGAGCGCTCCGGAGGCGAGCATGCCGAGGATGGAGCCGACGCCCGCGCAGGCGGACCAGATCGCCACGGCCCTGCCGCGCCGGTCCGGCGGGAAGACCGCGGTGACGGTCGAGAGGGTCCCGGGCATGATCATCGCGGCGCCCAGGCCCATGACCGAGCGCCACACGATCAGGGCGGTCGAACTCGACGACGCCACGGCGGCGAACGCGGCGCCGCCGAAGACGACCGTCCCGGCGACCAGGACGGCGCGGCGCCCGACACGGTCACCCAGGGCGCCCAGGGGGAGCACCAGACCTGCCAGCGCCACCGTGTAGCTGTCGACGATCCAGGTGAGCGCCGTGAAGGAGGCCGACAGGTCGAGGCCGATGTCGGGCAGTGCCAAGTTCAGGGCAGGCATGAAGGCCACGACGAGCATCAGGGCCAGGCACATGCAGGTCAGGACGCGTCGGCGCGCGGCCGGGTCGAGTACGACGGTGGCGGCGGCCGGGACGGTCGGGGTGGACGTCATGGGCGGGCGGCCCCCTCGTCTCTCGTGTTCACCACCGCGTGAGAACCAGTTCGATGGAGAACCCGGGGCCCATGGCGGCGACGACACCGGCGGCACCCGCGGGCGGCGGCGTCCGCAGGTACGCCTGCAGAACGTGCAGGACGGAGGCGGAGGACAGATTGCCCTTGTCCGCCAGCGACCGCCGGGTCGGTTCGAGCGCGTGCGGTGGCAGGTCGAGAGCCCGCTCGACGGCCGTGAGCACCTTCGGCCCGCCGCCGTGGACGATCCACGCGGCGACCTGCTCGGGGGTGAGGGCGTGCGAACCGAGAAGCTCGCGGACCGCCTTGGGCAGGTGCTCTGCGGTCAGGGCGGGTACGTCGGGGGACAGCAGGATCCGCAGGCCGTGCGAACCGATCTCCCAACCCAGCACGTCCTCCGAATCGGGCACCAGATGACTGCGGCTGTCCACGAGTTCCGGGGCGCCCTGGCAGCCGTCCCCACCGTCCTCACCGCCCCCGCCGCTCTCTCGGTGCCGCCGCGCCCCGGTGGCCACGACGGCCGCTGCGCCGTCCCCGAACAGACTGCCGGCGACGATGTTCGCCATGGAGGTGTCCTGTATCTGGTACGCGACGGAGCACAGTTCGACCGACAGCAGCACGGCGATGTGGCCGGGGTGCGCGAGCAGGTAGTCGCGCAGCCGGGCGAGTCCGGCGGCGCCCCCTGCGCATCCGTTGCCGAACAGCGGAATCCGGCGTACGTCTGGGCGCAGACCGATCCGGTGCGCGAGCCGGGCCTCCAACGACGGTACGGCCAGACCCGTGACGGTCGTACTGATCACGGCGTCCACGTCGCCGGGCGACACACCCGCCGCCGCCAGAGCTTCCGTGAGAACCCGTTCACCGAGTTCCAGGGCGGTGTCGAGCCACACCCGGTTGGCGTCGGTGAAGTCGGTCAGGGCGCGGAGTTCCGCCAGTGGCCGGGCGAAGTGGCGGGTGGCCACGCCGGCGTTGGACTGGATCTTGCGGAGCATCAGCCGGCCGGCTCGGGACCGCCCCAGCGTCGTACTGGTCAGCGCCTCCATGATCTCTTCCTGGGGGAAGCGGTGCGGTGGCACGGCGGTGCGGATGGCCGTCACGCGAGGTCCGGGAGCGCTCGGGCCCCAGCCGTCGCGGCGCGTGGTCGTCGGCAGGGTCGTCGTCCGGCTTGTCTGCAAGGGGCTGTGGCCTTTCCTTTGGGTTCCGCGTGGTCCGGTCGGCGGTGGCGGCGGAGTGCCGTGGCCGGCTAGTCCGCGGTGAGCAGCAGAACGGCGTTCTGACCGCCGAAGCCGAAGGAGCAGCTGATTCCCGCGCCGGCAGTCGGCCGGGGCGGACCTGCCACGATGTCGAGCTTGTGCTCGCCGCCCTGCCCTTCGAAGTTGGCGACGGGCGGCACCGTGCCGTGGCGCAGAGCGAGCACGGTGTAGGCCGCCTGGACGGCCCCGGCCGCGCCGAGCGCATGGCCGACGACTCCCTTGGCCGCGGTCACCGGCGGCACACTGTCCCCGAACACGCGGGTGAGGGCGGCGGCCTCCGCCGCGTCGTTCAGAGGCGTACCGGTGCCGTGCGCGTTGACGTGTCCGACGTCCCCCGGCCCGCAGTCCGCGTCCCGCAGCGCTGCCGTGATGGCGCGCACGGCACCCTCACCGGACGGATGCGGGGCGACGGGATGGTAGGCGTCGGCACCGGCTCCGAATCCACGGAGCACGGCGAGCACCCGGGCGCGGCGCGCCCGCGCGTCGGCTGCCCGCTCCAGCACGAGGACGGCGGCGCCCTCGCCGAGCACGAAACCGTCCCGCCGCGCGTCGAACGGCCGGCTGGCCGACGCGGGTTGGTCACGGCGGCGGGACAGCGCGCGCATACGGGTGAAGCAGGTGGCCGTCATCCGTGAGCGGGCCGATTCGCTGCCGCCCGCCAGGACGATGTCGCACGTGCCCGACCGCAGCAGATCGCGCGCCACCCCGAGGGCCGTGGCACCGGAGGCGCAAGCGCTCGCGGTCGTGAAGTTCGGCCCCCGTGCGCCCAGGTCGATCGCGACCTCCCCGGCGGCCATGCTGGGAACACTGCGCGGCAGCGCCAGCGGTGAAACCCGTTCCGGGCGGCCCGCACCGAGGTGCCCGAACTCCGGGACGTACGTGCTCAGGGAGTTGGACCCCACCCCGAGGACGACACCGACCCGCTCGCCCAGACCTCCGCCACCGCCGGCGCCCAGACCCCCGCCGGCGCCTGGGCGGAGGTCGTCACCGAGGCCGGCGCCGGCGACGGCCCGGCGGGCGGCCACCAAGGCGAACTGGATGAACCGGTCCGTGCGCCGGGCCAGCGGTCGGCCCAGCTCGCCGGTGGCGTCGAACGCGGTCACCTGACAGGAAAAGTCCACCGGTAACCCGGCGAGTTCGGGGTCGCGGGTGGCCAACGAGCGTCCCTCGCACAGCGCCGTCCAGTTGTCCTCGGCCGTGTGGCCCGCCGGAGTGACCAGACCGAGACCGGTGACCGCGATCTCAGCGGGCACGGCGGGCCTCGTCGAAGGCGCGGGCCGCCTCGGCGAGCGTGGACGCGGGAGAGAGGTCGAGGGTCTCCTCGGGCAGAATGATCCCGAACTCTTCCTCGGCGGCCACGACCAGCTCCATCAGGGCCAGGGAGTCCACGTCGAGACTCTCGAAGCTGGCCGACGGCGTGAGGCTCGCCGGGGCGACCTTCAGGTCCAAGTGGTCGGTCAACAACGTCACTAGCTCCTCGGGAAGGGTGCTCTCGACCGCCCGGCTCATACCTGTGCCTCCTGTCCGCGCACCGCAGCGGCTGCGGTACGCCTGTCGGTGGGCCGACCAATGTCCCTGTCGGTGTTCATGCGTGCGAAAAGCTCCCGGGCGCGGGCGGCCTGAGCGCTCAGCCGTCCGATGTGGAGGCGGAGCCGCTCCTGCGCCTGCTCCCCGTCCGGCCCCAGGCCGGTCAGGGACATCACCCTCAGCGCCCGCAGCAGGGGAGTCACGACGTACTCGAGGTGGACATCCAGGTTGTAGATGCCGGAGGCCGCGATGCGCGCCGCCCTCGCCCGGAAGCCGGGAATCGTCGCGCCGGGCATCTCGAAGCCGACCAGCACGTCCGTCAGTGCGGTGACCGCAGCATCGGGGAAGAGGGCGAGCGCGTCGGCGAACAGATCCCGGTAGAAGATCATGTGCAGGTTCTCGTCGGCGGCGATCCGCGCCATCAGCTTCCGTCCGGCCGCGTCCCCGCACGCCTCACCGGCGTTGCGGTGGGCCTGCCGGGTCGCCAGCTCCTGGACGGTGACGTACGCCAACGAGTGCAGAACAGTGGGCAGATCCGACCGGAAACCGGTCCCGACCTGCCGTATCCGCAGATCCTCGAGGACGACGGGATCCACGGCCCGGCGGGCGTGGACATAGGCGCGCAGCACCGCCGCGTGGCGGTCCTCCTCCGCCGTCCACCGGTGCACCCAGGCACCCCAGGCCCCGTCCCGTCCGAACCGGATGGCGATCTCGAAGTGGTAGCTCGGCAGGTTGTCCTCGGTCAACAGATTGACGATCAGCGCGTCCTGAACGGCGCGGGGCAGCCCCGACTGCTCCGGCGCCCACGCCGTGCCGCCCAGCGGCCCGTCGTAGTCCCGGCCCGCGCCCCACGGCACGTACTGGTGAGGAAACCAGTCCCGTGCGGCGTCCAGATGCCGCTCCAGCAGACGCTCCACCGACGGCTCCAGCTCCCGCAGGACACGCGCCGCTCCCGCAGCGGCCTCAGTCATGCATCCCCTCCTGGTCGTCTTGCGCGGCCACGGCCGTACATCTCTGTGTCACGGATGTACGGCGGGTCGGGCAACGACCCTTCACCATCCCCGGCACCGGTGGCAGCCGACCCCTCCCAAGGTCACCTCACCGAGGTACGCGCAGCCTCCGCGGCTGCGCCAGGTAGCCCACACGCCGAATGCACAGGCAGCGGACCTCGCGCGCGGCCCATGGGCCGGAGACGGGATCAGCGGGGTGGGCCACCGGGAAGGTCCGAAGCTCGCTGCTCGCTGCTCGCTGCTCGCCGCTCGCTGCTCGCCGCTCCGGCCGATGCGGCGGCGGGTGCGCGGTCGCTGGGGCCGCCGCCAGCCCGCGCCGGCATGGCGGGGGTGGGCGCCAGACCCTGACCTCACCGTCGGTGATCGCGTAGAAGTGCTCGACGCGGGCCTGCTGGCCGCGTAGTCCGGGGTCGAGGGAGGTCTTCCAGATCTCTATGCGTTGAAAGGAGACACCCTCCTCGCGGAGCAGGATCCGTAGGCCCTCGTGGCTGATGTCGTCGACCACCAAGGCTCCGGGTCGGCCGCCCTGCACTCGGGATAGAGCGCCTCGAAGCCGTCGGCGTCAAAGTTGTGGATCACGTCCCGGACGGGCGGCCCGCGCTGGTGAATGCCACCTCGATGATCTTCGGCACGGGCACGCCCTGCGCGGAAAGCACTGCTCTTTGGGCTCGCCGCCAGGCCACCACCGATCCCGTGCCCCTGCGGATGATCCGCAGAAGTCTTCGGCCCTCGATCCCCGTACCTAGACCCGTTCGGCCACGCGCACATCCTGACAGCAACCGGGCTCTGGGACGGGGCTGCGGCCGCTTCACATCGCTCGGCGCTTCCTCAGCTCAGCAAGCCATGTCCGCACCTGTTCGTCGTCGTGCAGGTAGCCGCCGCTCTCGCCCGCAGGGAGATCGATTCCGTAGAGGCGGTTCAGCGCCCACCAGGAGAGGTCGTCCCAGACGATCCCGTCCTCCATCACCCACCTGGCCGCCCAGCGATCGGCCTCGTCCCTGTTCAGCCGACCCACGACAAGGTGCTTGACGCGGCATTAGCGACTGGTGCTCCCGCTTCCCCAACCTCGTCAGCGGGAATCCCCCTCCTCGACCGGCTGATCAATACCAGCCGCCGGGCCATCATCAACGGCCCGAGTTACCGCCCCGACAGGCGGCGAACAACCCACCGAGAAGCGGGATCATCCTCCAGGAAGGTAGCTGAGAATTCGGTGGACGCCATCGGGATACTGCCGTCATGGCCGTTACCCAGCAGCTCGCCCGGATCCCGGCGGAGTATCTCGCCGCCTGCCGCCAGTCCGCCAGCGCGTCCCCCGACGGCGACCCTCACTGGGATCCGCCGCCGCCGGACGTGCTGGACCTGGACTGGGCGTCGACCCTGCTGATAGGCGCCGGTGAGCCGGCCGGGCTCGACGACGTCCATCTCGACGCCCTCCGCCAGGCGACCAGCGGCGACACCGCTCTCGACCTGCGCTTCCTCACCACCCACCCGCACGCCGTCGGCCCCTTCGGGCCCCCACCCACCACCCTTGCCACGGCTCAAGTGGTGCACGTTTCCGCACTACTCGCACAGATCGACATGCCCGTCCTCCTGGCAGCCCTGCCCACCGACGACAGTGAAGCCGCATCCTTGATCGGCCACGGGGCCGACCAGATCACCGGCGGCCCGAGAAGCGTATGGGTCCGAGCGCAGCCGCATCACCGGCCCGGCCACTGCAGCAGGGCGCGGCTGAGTCGGTCCTGGCGGCAGGCACATCCGAAGTCCCCCGCGGTACTGTGCGCCGCGCATCCAGCCTTGCCCTGCGTTTTGCGCCCACCATCGGCCCGTAGGGTCGACCAGCGCGTTCACGAGCCATTCGCGAACAGCACCGAGTCGGTGAGCTCGAAGAGCGCATGGGTGTGAGCGTAGAGCCTTTTGTAGGACCCGGCCCGAAAGAGCTCGACAACACGTCCAACGCCTCGCCTGCGAGCGCATCGACGGACAGACGGATACGCAACGCCCGTTGTCTTGCACTTCGTGACTCGACATCTCGAAGCGTAGGGATCGGCCGCCAGCCCTTCCGACGAGTCAAGGCTGAGAATTCAGGTCTTGCTCGGAACTGGTGTGAGCCCCGTCCTTAACGGGCGGAGGGGGCGCTGTGGCGCCCCGCCCTCCGGCGGGCCCTCAGCAGTGTCCGCAGTGTGCCCCACAGTGGGGGTTTGGCCGGGCCGCGCAGCAGTCGGGCACCGCGGGCGAGGGCTGCATCTGCGGTGAGCAGTTCGATCTCGACCACTGCTCGCAGCAGGGCCTGGCCGGGGACGGCGGCCACGTGGGTCACTTCCCTGGCAGCCAGCAGGGATCTGCGCGCTGTCTGGACCTGATCGGCCACCAGTTCTTCGAGCTCCGGCGATTCGTGGCCTGCAGCGAGGTCGTCCACGGTCAGCGAGAAGCGTTTCAGTGCTTCTTCCGGGATGCCCATCCGCCCTTCCCGCAGGTCCTCGGCGAGGTCGTTGAGGAAGTCGAGTCGCTGGCTGCCGTCGATGAGCGTCCGGCAGGCACTGCGGAACCTGCCGTCGTCGTTGTGCGGGCCGAGCAAGGTGCCGACCAGCATGAAGGCGGGCAGCGAATAGGAATCCAAGTAGACCTGGTAGTCGGTCTCGGAGGTGAAGCCGGAGAATTCCAACTCGGCCGTGGCAGTGGCCAGATACTCCTCCACGACTTCTCGGAGCCGCGGATAGGCACTGATCGTGTGACACAGTGCCAGGATCAGTGGGTCATCGCACTCTTCGGTCTCCAGTGCCGTGCGGACCCGCTGTTCCCACTTCTCCCATGCCGTGACTCGCTGCGACGCCGACCCGGTGTCCAGAAGGTTGTCCCCCTGATGCATGAAGGCGGTAGCGGCCACAACGTGGGGCAGCACGGCGGGCGGCAGCAGGACTCGCGCCGCCACGTACGAGGCTGGGCGGAACCGCCTCACCGCTCTGCGCTGGGCGTCGTAGGCACTGCGTAACTCCGGTCCTTGGATCCCCGCAGACTCCAGGCAGCGATTCCATGCGGTCATGGGCTGATCGTAGGCCAGCGGCAGCTCGCCCCCCGCTGACGCGGAGGTCGAGGATCCGGGCCTCCTCGCGTCGTCGTTCGAGCACTCACGCGAGTCGCCAGCTCGCAGCCCGCGCCGACGAAGTATGACCAGGTGCGGACCCGCCAGGCAGGACCGCCTCTCGGCCGGACAAGACCGAGCGTGTCCTTGATGAGCGGAAGGATATGGCGGCGGTGCTTCGTCGGCAGGGAGAGCATGGTGTCCGTGAGTTCCCGAACTTCCGGGCCTTCCGGATTTTCCAGCTCCGGTTTGCTGAGAGCCGCCTCGAGCGCCGCGCGGAGTCCAAGCTGGCACGGCAGGTGCGGGCTGCTCGCCAGCAGACGTGGCGGCCGTGGCCATACCCCAGGTCAGTGAGATCCACGTAGTCGTCTCCGGCCCGCTCGCCGCCTGCGCCATGCCGAGGTGACTGCTCATCAGTCCCAGTGTCACGACTCCCGCGCTACCGACTCACCTCCGGCCCCCCTGTTCGAGACAAGCGGGCGGAACAACCCGCCTCATGGGGCCGGAGGTGAAGGTGACCGGCACCATATGGCCGTCATCGCCGAGGAGTTCAATGAAACCGGCGCTATTCCCGCGAGTCTTGATTGCCGCCGAGCCTGCTGATTGGGTGGCTGACATGTCTGATCTTGGACCGGCCGCCTGGCCACCTGCGCCGATAAGGACCGAGAGGCTCCTGCTCCGTGAGCCCGAGGCCCGGGACCGTGCGGCGTTCATCGAGCTGCTGGCGTCGCCAGAGGTGCACACCTACCTCGGCGGGCCCCGCCCGCGTGACGAGCTTGAGCGCGAGATGCCCGAGGTGCCCGAACGGTGGCCCGGCAGTTTCGTCGTCGATCTCGGCGGGGCGATGATCGGCCAGATCCTGTTCAGGAGAGTACCGGGGCACGGTCGCCCGGCTGCTGCGGGGGAGATCGATCTCGGCTACCTGTTCCTGCCGCGAGCGTGGGGATTCGGGTATGCCACCGAGGCATGCGCGGCAGCACTCGACTGGTTCGATGGCGTCCTTCCCGGCGACCCGGTCGTACTCCACACCCAGACCGCCAACGTCGGCTCGATGCGCCTCGCGGCAAAGCTGGGGTTCACTGAGGTAGAGCGGTTCCATGCCTGGGATGCCGAGCAGTGGCTCGGCCTGCGGTCCCCCCGTCTACGACCTGTCGCGCCGATGGCAGCGGAACGGCACGTGGCACGGGAACCTTAACCCGGTGCCAGTCCCTGGCCGAGGCGATGGACTGCGATCAGGTGGGACCCGAGCGTCGACTCCATGGTGCGCCGCGCTCATCAGCGTGCGGCCGGTGCCCGCAGGCAGGGTGACTGCCAAAGGCACCACCAGGGCACGGCTTCTGCCGCTCGTCCACGTCCGACAGGGTGGGCCGGGCTCCGCACCGCGATGAAATCGGTGTGCGTACCGGTCCGGGGGAGTGAGACAGTCACTGCCGTGACCTTGATGAACGTGCTCGTCGACTTTGCGCGAACCGGCCGGATCGGTCCGCTCCACTGTGGAATGCCCCTGGCCGAGGCCGAGGAACTCCTCGGTCCGGGGCGGCCGCACCCGGCCCACGTCCTGAAGGGGCCCGACATCGACGGCTACCCGTACTCCTGGGGCGGACTCAGGCTGGACGTCACCAGGCGGGCGGTCAGCGGTATCTGGATCCATCTCTGGCCCGGTTCGACAGCAAAGCTGCCCGCTCTCGTCCTGCCCGAGTCAGAGTCGTTTGAGGCCGCTGTACTCCGTGAGGAACTGATCACGGCCCTCGACACCGCAGGCTGTGAGCATCACGTCAACGACACCCTCACCTTCGGCCAGCAGTCCAGCATCCTCACCCGGCCCGCTGACGTCTACGCCGTCTTCAGCCTCCCGGGCCGGGACAACCACGTGCCTCACCGAGACCGTCACTACCTCGACGTGATGCACACGTACACAGCTTGACATCGCCGATTCCACACAAAGGCGATAACGCTCAAGAGGCAGCCACCTCAACGGCGACCGGCCGCTGAAACCCAAGCCGCGCGCTCACACGGCCGCCGAACTCGCCCACCGCCTACGCGCCTTCAGCCCGTTGGCCGAGCAGCCCCGGACACAGCAGGCCGAGAGCGTCCACGTGCACGACGAAACCGGCACCGCCTGCATCCACATCGTCCCGCGCCCCGACGGCTCATTCGCCGACGCCCTGGCCGCGCTCCTCCACGCCACCGGCTCAGCCCTCAAGTACCGCCACGAACGCAGGCACGCCGTGGCCGCGCACGGCTCGGTGCTCCTGGACGACGGCACCGCCGTCCCGGCGTCCGCCCTCACCCGGTAAGAACACAGAAGGCGTCCGCAACCACCGGACCTGGCTTCGGACGCCGGCCCG
This sequence comes from Streptomyces sp. enrichment culture, assembly GCF_964272895.1. Lineage (GTDB taxonomy): Bacteria > Actinomycetota > Actinomycetes > Streptomycetales > Streptomycetaceae > Streptomyces. The sequence goes on along the minus strand of NZ_OZ186832.1, from coordinate 33,005 downwards.
CCCGCGACCCTACCCGCCGCCCACCCGACTGGAGATCCCCAGATGTCCATATGGCCGTCGATCGTGGCCGTACTCGGCACCCTCGCAGGCGCCCTCACCGCCGGCCTCCTCCAACACCGCTCAGCCCGCACCGCACGCGCCGAGGAACGCGCCGACAACCACCGCCAGGACCAACTCGCCGCCGTCACCGACTTCGCGGCCGCCCTGGACGCGCACCGCTCGGCGATTTTCCACCGCGAACGCCTGGCCCTGTCCGCGGCGGGCACCGAGCACCAGATGGAGGCCCAGACCAGGTCCCACGAGACCCGGGCGGCCGTCACCGCGCCGCACATCCGCCTTCAGGTCCTGATCCCCGACCTGGCCGGCCCCGCTCAGCAGGCCGCAGACGCCACATACGCGCTCCGCAAGGCCAGCGACCGCACCGATCTGGACGCCCGCCGGCATGCGGCCAAGGAAGCGGCCACGGCGTTCGTCTCCGCGGCCGCCGCGCTGCTGAGCCCAGACAACCGCTGAGTAAAAGGGGACCTGCAGGCCGGTACCCCCTTGCAGCCCTCGCGGGTTGCCCTTGGCGAGGGCGCTCCCTGTGAGCGGCGGCGGCACGCCCCACGGCCCTGTCCACTCGGGCTGAGCCCGGGCACCAGCCAGGGCGGCCCGAATTATCTGCACTTTCCCACCGTGGAAAGGATGATCACCCAGCGGCAAGACTCTGGCCGGGAGCCGCCCGATGCCTGTGCCGCCGGGGTGCGGGTCCGATGGCGGTCAGCCAATAAGTCAGTAAACGGAGGATGAGTATGCGTTCTAGCAGGAACATCTCGGCTCTTCTTGCCACGGGCGCCGTGGTCCTCGGCTCCCTGGCCGCCGCACCACAGGCATCGGCCGCGGAGTCGTGCGACGCCGGAAAGCTGTGTCTGTACCGAAGCACGCTGTACCGGACCATGATGTTCGAGACGGGGAGGACCGACCGCTGCTTCAGACTGGCGGACTACGACCTGGGTCCCGGCCTCTACAGCATCTGGTCCTACGACAACAACCTGCCGGTGAAGGTGGACTACTGGAAGGCGACGCAGACGACCGCCTACCTGATCGGTACCACCCGTCCCGGAGGCTCCAGCAGCAACACCTCGCAGGCCCTGGACGAGGCGAACCTGATGTGCACGGGCGGCGCCGGACCGTACTGGCCGCCGGTGCTCGAAGAGGTCTGACACCGCCACACCGCCATGCCGCCGCACCGCCACACGACCATCAGTGAGGGGCCCGGAAAGTAAGGTGCGGTCGGCTGAGCCGGGGTGATAGGCAAGCGATGTGACAGAGACTCTTGAGTATTCCGCCCTGCTGCAACTGATCGACGAGCGTTCGGCCGCGTTCCGTAGTGCGGTTGAGGCCGCGCCCAGCCTCGACGCGCCCGTGCCGTCCTGCCCGGAGTGGACGCTGTTCGATCTGGTGCAGCACCTGGGTACGGGCCAGCGCTGGTGGGCCGCGATCGTTGCCGCCGGCCCGGCCGAGGCCCCGCCGGCCAAGGACACCGCGCAGGTGCCGCGCGAGCTGGAGGCGCTGCTGGCCTGGTACGACGAGTCGAACGAACTGCTGCTGAGCGCGCTGCGCGAGGCCGGCCCGGAACGCGAGTGCTGGACATGGTGGCGCGCCGGCGTCTCACCGGCGAACGCCTGGGGCGTTGCCCGGCGCCGGGTGCACGAGGTGCTGGTGCACACCTACGACGCCCAGCTCGCCGCAGGAGCCGTGCAGCCGATGCCGGCCGATGTCGCGCTCGACGGCGTGGCCGAGTTCCTCGACACCTGCAACTCCACCCCGGCGGCCTGGCCGCACGAGCCCGCCACCATCCACTACCACGCCACCGAGGGCCGCTCCTGGCTCCTCTCACTGGACGCCACCGGCGCCTGGCCCGCACCCCTCACACACGACGCCGCGCCCGCCTCCGCTTCAGCCACGGGCACGGCCGAGCAACTGCTCCTCTTCGTCTGGGGCCGCCTCACCCTGAGCGACCTGAAGGTCGAGGGCGACCAGCAGGTGTTCGAGCAGCTGATCGCCTGGGAGCCCGAGGAGTAGCCATGTCTCGGAGCGCCGAGGGCTGGCGGACCTCCCCCCCGAGTCAGATCCCAGACACGCCACTGCCTGGTAAGCAGGCGCCCCATGCCGACTCAGGAGACGGGTGACGCAGGGGGCGATTGGCTCTATCCGACAAGTCGTGGTGAGACCTTGGTGGCAACCACGATGTCTCTAACCTTGACGTCGTCCTTCAGCCCGCCTGCTACACCCACGAAGATGTGCCCGTGTCACCCGGCCTCTCACACGGGTGCGTGGGCGCGGAAAGCCAGACACGAGCCGAGGGCGAGGGTGATCCGCGTCGCATCCTTCTGGCACTCCTCGGGCGTCAACTTGTCATCGAGCAAGGTGCAGTGCTCGACACAACGTACGGCGCATGGAAGTACCTGTACTTCACCAACTGACCCTGAGTGGCGCTGGACCTCTCGCAGGTCTGCCAGATGAAGACCCCTCTGCGGGTAACCACTCCGGCGATGCAGCAGTCGTCTCCGGTGCCGTCCGCGCCGTCGAGCCGGGTCAGGCCGCCCTCTCCGACGACCTGACCTTCTCTGCCTCAAAACTCGCCGCACAACGGGAGGAAGCGGGAGAGACCAGCGGATCGCTGCGCCGTGGGCTGCGCAAGGCGCAGCGATCCGTGCCGTGAGGCCGCCCGGTCCGCCCACGGTGACCAGGTGGAGCAGCAGCATCGATCTCGGCAGGGTCAGTAGGCGCGTGCCACGACGGCGATGTTGCCGGGCTGGTCGTCGCTCTCGGGAACCGAACCGTCTGCGGCGACCAGGCACCGCACGGTGACGCCCTGTTCGGCGAGCTTGGCCTCACCCTCCACGCCCAGCGTTTCCCAGGCAATGCGCGCCCAGCCGGTGCTCGCCGCCTCCGCAGCCTCCTCGACCGTGGTCACCTCGACGGTGCGGTCGTGGCGACGCTTACGGGACTGCGCCAGCAATAGCGCCTGGTCGTCCTCCAGTACCGTGGGCAGGATCTCGGGCAGTGCCCCGATCGGCGTCGGCTCCTTGCTTCCCGCTACGCGGCGGACCAGCACGGCAGTCCCGTTCTCCACGTCACGTGGCCCGACCTCGATACGTACCGGCACTCCCTTGAGCTCCCAGTCGACCGCCCGGCGGCCGAACGGCGTGTCGGTGCGGTCATCGACGTGTACGCGGAGACCAGCCGCCTTCAGCCGGTCAGCGATCCCGCGGACCGTGTCCAGGACCGCGTCGTCGCCCTTGACGGCCACGACGACCACCTGAACCGGGGCCAGACGCGGCGGGATGCGAAGGCCGTCATCGTCGCCGTGCATCATCACCAGTGCGCCGACCATCCGGGTCGTGGAACCCCAGGACGTCTGCCAGACGTATTCCTCACGGCCGTCCTTCGACAGGTAACGCGTCTCGAACGCCTTGGCGAAGTTCTGGCCCAGTTCGTGGCTTGTGGTCAGCTGGAGGGCCTTGCCGTCGCCCATCATGCCTTCCAGGGTGAGCGTGTTGATCGCGCCGGCGAACCGCTCCCTGACCGTCTTGCGACCCGGTACGGCATCCATGGCGAGGACGTTCTCCAGGAAGTCGGCGTACACCTCCTGGTGGATGCGTGCGGCGTAGTCCCGGGCGTCCTCGTAGGTGGCGTGTGCCGTGTGGCCTTCCTGCCACAGGAATTCCGTCGTACGAAGGAACACGCGCGGCCTCAGCTCCCAGCGGACCACGTTCGCCCACTGGTTGATCAACAGCGGAAGGTCGCGGTAGCTCTGCACCCACTTGGAGAAGTAGTCGTTGACGATCGTCTCCGACGTGGGGCGGACGACGATGGGCTCCTCCAGCTCCTTGCCGCCGCCATGAGTGACGACGGCCAGTTCGGGCGCGAAGCCCTCGACGTGCTCGGCCTCCTTCGTCAGGTACGACTGCGGGATGAAGAGCGGAAAGTACGCGTTCTGTGCGCCGGCCGCCTTGATCCGGGCGTCCATCTCCTGCTGCATCCGCTCCCACAGGCCGTATCCGTACGGTCGGATGACCATGGTGCCGCGCACCGGCCCGTTGTCGGCCAGTTCGGCCTTGCTGACCAGGTCCTGGTACCAGCGGGGGAAGTCGTCCGCCTGCGGTGTGAGAACGGGTGCTTTTGCCATGACGCGCAGAGTAGGACGTGGCTCCACCAAGGCGCGACCCGATTACGTGCGGGCCGCCGCCAGAGCCATCGGGCCGGGCACCGTTACGCAGGACATCGGCGCGCACGGGCGGACTGGGAAAGGCGAGGTGGCCGGAGTGGAAGCCGGCGCGTGCTATGTAAGGGATCTGCGGGTGGGCGTACGGGTTGGCGATGAACTCCTCCCACAGAGTGGGGGTTCGCGTGCCCACCGCGGCCGCCGATGTGGTGCTGGCCGGCCACAGCTGTGCCCGCCGCGACGCCGAGGGCGGTGCCGAGAAGGGTCCGTCTGGTGAGGTCCATGACTGCCTTTCGCGTTGTACGGGTGCGGGGACGCGGGCCGGTGGCGTGGCCGGGGAGCGGGTCGGCACGGCACAGGTGGCACGCCGGACGGACCGGGCTCCCCCGGTGCTGGGTCAGGTGAGCGTTCCCAGAGGGCGGGGGTGTTGGGCGGTTCCCAGCCTGTCTGTGAGGTGTGGGCCTGGAGGCAGCGGCAGCCGGTTCCGGCGTAGGTGACCTGGTCCCATGGCGTACGCGATGCCTGTCTGCCAGCTGTCCGGTGCCGTTGGTGTCGGTGTCGGTGTCGGAGTGGGGGTCGGCGAGGGGGAGGCGCCTGTGGTGCCGTAGACCTTGAACTCGTAGAGCGAGTAGCCGTACGGGGTGCTCCGCTGGGTGCCGTACATCCGCACGTAGCGGGCGTTGCCGCTCACGGTCAGTTCATCGCTGCCGCCGTCGCCGCTGTGGACGGTGGGGTGAGGTCGGTCCAGGACGTTCCGTCGGTGGAGGACTGGATCTTGTAGGCGGAGGCGTAGGCGGCCTCCCAGTCGAGCCGGACGCGGGAGAGCGCGGCGGTGGTGCCGAGGTCGACGGCGAGCCACTGGGGGTCGCTGCCCTCGGCGGAGGCCCAGCGGGTGGCGGTCTGCCCGTCGACGGCCTTGCCGGGCTCGTAGCCGGCGCCCTGGATGGAGGAGGCGGTGGCCGGTCTGCCCTGGGAGAGCAGGGTCTCGGCGCCCGGCGCCGCTGCACGTCGTCGTACGAAGCGGTCCCGCCCACTTCAGCGATCCGGCGCAGAAGAGCGCCCCTGGCATCAGCGATGCGACCATCTCGAACAGCATCCGGTCGCTCCAACCGTCCCCAATATCTTCGTCGCTCAGGTCCTGCGGTCCCGCGAACGCGTTCACCACCGGGGCGCCAGGCCAGCCGCGAGGGACGGCTGGGCGCAGGCCGTAGGCGACCTGGAGCAGCAACCGCCTGCTTGGAGGTATTCGGTCTCGGTATCGATCGTCAGCCGAACGACGCCCCGTAGTCGCTCTCGCCATCCTTCCCCAGCGGAGGCTGTGGTCCCTCCCTGCGTACTGATGCGTGCCGAGGGCCAGAGTCACCCAGTGGGCACAGTGCGCTGCCGCGCGGGCGGTGTCCCCCACATTGCAGGCCGTTCAGCTTGTGCTTTATCCACTCGTCTTTGTCAGTGGCACAGGTGATCGTGGTGATCATCATGCGGAAGACTGTGTGCGTGACGCTTCCTACTCCGCTTGCCGCTGCTGAAGAGATCTACGATCACCTCATTGATCAGCTCAACCTCGTCCTGCGCCGGCCCGGGATGTACGGGGGCGAGGTGGCTTTCCGGAGCCTGATTGACCACCTGCTGTTCATCGAGCACCAGCCCGAGGCGTGGAACCAGCTGAAGCAGAATTGGGAAGAGCAGGGGCTCTGGACCCCCATCGGCCCCAGCGGGGCATTCCAGGATGTCTTCCCGGCGCAGGCTGACTGCTGCGAAGTGGCCTCGGTATACGCGGAGTTCGCGCACCGGCGCGGCTGGCTCAAGCCCGATCGGGTTCTCACAGCTGAGGAGTACGAGGCCCTCACAAGCCGAGTCCGGGGGTGGGCCGCAGTTGACCGTACCTGGGCCGACGTGACGGCGGAGTTCGGCCCTCCCTCTGTGCTGTTCGGAGGGAGCAATCCTCTGTACGGGAAGACGCTCGGCTATCTCTCGGAGGATCCGCAGCAGCCGACGGTGGTCTTCCACCTATGGAACGGCAGCGAGCCGGGGGCCGAAACGTGGCCGCCCGGGCATGCGCAACCGTTGCTCCTCGCAGTGCGTTTCGGCGGCGGCTCGTTCCGCGGATCGTTGACCTTCACCCCCGAGGGCGATCGGAGAAAGCCGACGATCGGGGATCCTTGCCTGCCGCAGTAGCGGTCCGGCGGCGAGCGCAGGTCACCCGCATGGGGTTTTCCAGGACAGCGGACCAGCCCCCGCATGATTCTGGACCTCCAGGAGGTACAGGACCCGACGCGAAGACAGTGCTGGTGAGCGTGGTGGAACAGGGCGTGCTGGACGATCCGCTTGCGGAACTGTCACGGTTCCGGGGGTCTTCTACGATTGCCTGACCGGGCGGCGCGACGCACTGTTCGAGCTCACGGACGCGGTGCTGTGCAGCCACGGGCCCGCCAGGACGCTGGCGGGCCTGGCGCTGGCGCCCGAGCACCGGCGCGGGCACGGAGCCCAGTACGGTGCGTTGAACCGCGGCCGGGTGGACGTCGAGCGGCTGCGGTCGGATCTGGCCGGCCTGCCGCTGCCGAGGGCCGCAGACGGACCCTGGTGCTGGGGGTGGACGTCTCGCCGTGGCTGCGGCCGGACGCGTAGACGTGCTCGGACCGCTCGTTCTGCCACACTCGTTCTGCCACACCTTCGGCCGTGGCGACGCCAAGCACCAGATGATCCCGGCTTGGCCCTACTCGTCCGTGGTCGTGCTGGAGACCGGGCGGACGTCGTGATCGGCGGTGCTCGACGCGGTGCGGCTGGAGCCCGGCGCCGACATCGCGTCCGTCACTGCCTCCCCTCGCGGCACGGCAGTCCGGTTGACCGGTGCCGGGCAGTGGAAGGCCGGTGATCCGTAGATCCTGGTAGTGATGGACGCCGGTTACGACGCCCCGCGGATCGCGCACCTGCTCGGCGACCTGCCGGTGCAGGTCCTCGGCCGGCTCCGCTCGGACCGGGGCATGCGCCGCCCGGCGCCCAGCCGCGTGGAGTTCGCCGCCGCCAACCCGGCCGGTGGCCGGTCGCCCAAGCACGGTGGCGAGTTCGTCTTGGGTGACCCCGCCACCTGGGGCGTCGAGCGGGTGGTGGCCTGGCTGGAGCACGACGGACCGCTGCCGGTGATCGAGGGGCACCGTGATCCGGCTGGCGCTCGAGAAGCTGCCCAGAGGTGGGGTGAACCGGCCAGTCTGGCTCTGGTGGTCGCGCACCGGTGCCGGACCCGGCGGACGTCGACCGCTGCTGGCAGTCGGGTCCTGGATGTGGTCCTCACCCGGCGCAGTACGACCCGCCGCGGGCGGCTTCGCCCCTGGTGACTGGTCGCGGTGAGCGCAACGAGCGGGGCCGGCTCGGCGACGCGCTTGCAGAAGCCGCCGCCATACCGGAACAGGCCCGCCGCGCCGCCAGCAAGCCCTTGCGCGCGACCCTACTTCTGACGATCGTGCACCGGCCCGTACTCAACCACCCGAAGGCCCCCGAGTGGGAGCAACTGGCCGCAACCGCCGGCATGGTCACCACCTTGTCGCCGCTCCTGCACGGCCACGGCTTTGCGTCGATCTGGCGCACCGGCGGCGCAGTCCAGGCACCACGGTCCGCAAATACCTCGGCATCGACGACGACGAACAGCTCCTGGGCTGGCTGTACGTCGGCACGCGGCCGGCGGATGAGGCCATCAAAATGCGCGTACCGACATCCGAGGCAAGGTGATCTGGTCTCGGGCGGCTGAGCCTGCCAGCACATGCACTCCCTGACGCCAAGGTCAGCCTCGCCCCGGAGGACACCACCACGGTGAACCTCCCGACCTGGGCCTGGCTCGACAAGGCCGTCTTCGACGAGGTCCAGGCCACCGCCTCCCTCAGCGTCGCCGGCTTCAACGTCGAGGCCACGACGACCGCCAAGCCCGCCGCCCTCAAGCTGGAACCCGGCACCCCCGACGCCGAGACGTACCCGCCCTCGGGCGAATGCGCCCTGAACGCCGCCGACTCCATCGGCGAGCCCTACGCCAAGGGCAAGGCCGACCGGACCCCACCTTGCGGCCTGCGCTACCTCCGCTCCTCCGGCAACGGCACCTTCACCCTCAAAGCCACCATCACCTGGGACATCACCTGGACCGGCACCGGCGGCGCCGGCGGCGACCTGCCCGACGGCACGTTCGGTAACGACCTGGCCGTCACCGTGCAGGAAATCCAGGCCATCAACCGATGAGCAGTGAGAAAGGGCTCGGGCCACCTGTATGGGCCGAGTTCGACTACCTGCCCTTTACGATGGCCTGGCGTGTCGGAAGGGTCGGATCCGCCTACCGGTTCACGACCGCCCGGCCGCGCATTTCCAGCTGGTCGGCGGAGGAACGAGAGGCGTCAGGAATATGAGTGGGGTCACCTTCGAGCTGCAACGCGTTGCGTCCGTCAACGGGGGCCGTGGGGAGGTCTTGTCGTGGGTAGGGCAGGTGAACGGGCTCGGTGGAATCCAACTGGCCTTTCCCACGGAGCACAGCGACTATCCATCGGAGTACTGCGAGGTGGCGGTGAGCGGTGAGAGCTTCCCACTCACCACGTATCTCGGGCTCCGGTACCTTCGACGGCCGCTGTTTGCCCGCGGCGAGTTTCGTGTCGACTGGGATCCCGCCGTCCTCTCGGACATGCATGGTGGCCGGGACGAAGGGCCGTGCCCTGCGGATTCAGATCAAGGGGCGTTCCTATCCGTACGCACAGCGGGGCGGCAAGTGCGGGCACGAACTAGCTCGGAACGGTGCCGGTGTGCAAATGGCACGATCCAGTTGGAGGAAGCCCCGCACGATTTCGGGGACCTGCTTCGGCGAGGCGGACGCCCTCGACATTAGTGTCGCGCTCGTTGTTGAGGGCGTCTGTACACGGAATTTGTCGGTGGGCGGTGCGCTTGTATCGATGCCCGGACGTGTTCTCAATCGGTTCAACGATCTCTGATTCACAAGAGGACCAAAAAGTATGCCTTCCATCAATAGTGCCCGGCGTCGGCTCCGGCTGTCCGACTTCCTTACCCGACCTTTGACCTGTGGCGACTCGTACATTTGTGCAGGTAGTTGGGTCAACCAGTTGTGACCACGGCCCGTTGCGGAGATTCACGCAGCCGACTTGGCGGATCGTTCCGGGCATAGCTGTGTCACAGCGGACTTCGATGCTGGACAGTGTTACGGGGGTTCGACGGCGCGGGCCATGCAGGATTCGTGAACCGCCAGGCTGAGATGGACCGGCCGGTGCCCCGCTGGATGCGGACCGCCGCCAGTTCGAGTGCGGTCAGCTGCACCACCCGCGGTCAGCGTCCCGGTGGGAAACCGTAATCACGGGGGTGGGGGATCGTATGACGCTGATCGACTGGTCAGTCCTGGAAGGCGGGCCGCCTGGTCGGGGAGACCGGCAAAGGTGCGGAGGCCGTCCCCACCGACCGCACACTGGTACGCCCTGGGAGGCCGCCGCCAGGCGGTGGCCTCAATGGTCAAGCTGGACCTCGCCGTCGACGTGCACACCATGGACTTGATGGCCCAAGCCACCGTGGACTGACTCCACGTACGCAGCCCCCTATGCCTGGTGCTCTCCGCCACCGGAATGTGTGTCCGTTTCGGAACGGGGCGGGCGTCGTTGAATGCGGCAGATCCTCCGCTGATGCGGACGAGGTCCTGAGTGAGATGCAGTAGGAAGGGCCTTCAGCGTTGGGTGTGAGAACTGCCAGCCGTGAAGACAGTAATGATCTCGACCGGCTGTCCGACATTGCCATGGGGGAGCGATCGTCCTTGGCGCAGTCACAGGATGAGACTCTCGGGGCGATCGTCTCCCGCTTCGGCGGCGAGTTCTCCGTGAAGCCTTTCGGGCGGGCGCGAGCAGTGGTGGCCGAGCGGGAGGCAGGCGGCCGAGCGTGCGGCCTGGCGTATGTGGTTCCTCCAGGCCGGCTGATGCGCCACCACGCGGCCCAGGGGAGGGCCGCGCAGAGCGTGCTCGCTCGCATGATCGCGGAGATCGACCTGCTTGCGGTGGACGCCGATGTGCGAGGACGGGGCATTGGCACCGCCGTGTTGGGCGAGGCGGAGCGGTGGCTCGAGAGCCGGGGATGCCGGGTTGTGATGGCGAAGGTCGCCCGCGGTGACTATGAGGTGATGCGCTGGTACCGCAGGCGCGGCTACCTGATCGCGGCGCAACAGGAGCCATTCTGGGCATCACTGCCAGGCTTTGATCTTCGGTGCGACGACGGTAACGACGGCTACCAACTCGCCCTGAAAGGACTTGGGGTATCGCTGCGCCGCGCCCGGATGGGAGCGGGCACATACGTGACAGTGAGATCCTCCAGAGTCCACCCACAGGCCCGTGCGCTTCTGCACACGAAAGCCGAGCCCGCAGTCAGTCCTTGAGAGCTGATGGTGCAGGGACGGTGTCCGTCGGCGGTCGCACCACGCCCGGGAATCGCGCGGCCCCCGTCACTGGGGAGCCAACGGGAGCGCGCAGCGGGCGGCAGCCACTCGGCTCGGTCCCTGTCGCCCTTGGCCTGGTTGACATTTTCGGTGACCGCGACAAGGGACTCTCGGCGCCTTGGTGTTTGGCGTACGCCTTGTTCCGGTGTCCAGGCCGAGGCGCCGCGTGGGGTGAGGGGCTGGGCGGCGAGCGCGGCGGCTGACAGGCCCCGCGGCGGAGTGTGGATCGCGGCGCGGTCCGCGTCTAACGGCTCCCCTGTACATCGACGGCGACGGGCAGCACCGCTTCCCCTGTCCCACGCTTACGGCAAGGCGACCCTCGGTGCCGTGGCGGGGACTGCGAGCGGGCGGACGGTCACAGGCGCGTACTGGTAGGCGCCGGGGACCATCGAAGCGGGTTCGGCCGGTTCACCGCTTTCGGTGACCGCCTGGAACCGGGGCGCCAGACTCTCCAGGAACCTGCGAGCGCAGGCCTGGTCGCTGGCCAGACGCTCGCGCGCCAGCTCTCCCCGCCAACCCTCGTCGTGTTCGTGTGAGAGTTCATCCGGGTCGAGGCCGGCAGGCGAGGACAAGGAGACGGTGACGGCCACGCCCGCCTCGCTCAGCCGGACCGTAACGCGCTCCTGATCCCCTGAGGCCAGGGCGCACCGAGCCAGCACTCCCACCTGACGACGGACGTAGGAAGCCTCCCGCGCTGCACTCAGTGCTGCTTCATCCAGCAGACCTTTGGACCGCCACATGATCGTCTGCTCCGACATGCCCGCCGACAGCCCGCGCACTGCCGCTTCCCGCAGCTCGCACCAGGCATTCGTCCGCTGTGCCTCGGCCTTGCGCACAGCGGCACTTGCCGCTCGCAGCCAGCCCGGTGCCTTGTCGGCCGCCGTTGCCAGCAGCACGACGACTGGGTCGGCTTCGGTATCCGTTCCCTCCCACACCCTGGCCCGTACCGGGAAGTCCTTCAAGCCTGCCTGGTCGCAAATGATCTCCGGCACGTTATACGACAGTTCCTGCTGCGCCAGCTCCACCGGCGTGAAGGGCCACTCGTCGTATTCGTAGACCCCGCGGCACTCACTCCCGGAGGAGACAACGTCATAGCGGCGCCACGGCTCGGCCGGGGAAAGCCGCACTTCAATCCAGCATGTGTAGTCGACCATGCCCTCTTCATCGGCCATGAGAGCCGCTTGCATCGATACGGCGATCGGGTGGCCTGACGTCAACAACGTGGCCGGGTCCATCCGGCCCGGTCTTCTTGCTGCCGCGCCCCGGAACCGGGGCGCTAGTGTCGTCGCCCAGGGGTGCGCTGCGCGTCGGCCGGGATCACCCGGATGTTCCACCGTGGCGTGCCCGGCAACGTGCCGGCCAGGCCGGAGGGCGCAGGGGTCTCGCCACCGTCCGCTGTGCCCTGCGGGCTGCGGCTGGTCTGGGGGTGTGTCAGCGGGGGCTCCAGTGGGTGGCGCTGGGTATGGGGGTGGCGAGGTAGCGGCGGGCTGGTGCGCCCAGGCGCGGGGGGCCGAGTGCTTCTCTGAAGGCGGTGAGGAGTTCTTCGACGCGGGTGGCCGGGGGTGGGGTTTCTTCCCGGGCGGGGGGTTTGGTGGGTTGGGGCGGGGAGGCGGGGGAGGGGTCTGGTGCGGCGGCGGTTTCGGCTTCCCATAAGGGCAGGGAGAAGGAGGGTTCGCCGTCGAGGACACGGACGAGACGCTCGATGTCCTCCCACGGGCCGTAGACGGTTCCGTCGAGGAGTTCGGCCACGTGGTCCTGGTCGAGGTCGTGGCCGCTGGTGACGGAGATGGCCCACGGGGTCGGGCTGCCGGCGCGCAGGTGCAGGTAGCGCAGTGCGGAGGCGAGCGACAGGGGGCTGGGCTGGGTGTCGCGGCGGGCGTTGGCCGCTTCCCAGACCTTGCGCAGGACCTCGGGGTCGGCGCCGCAGGCCCGGGCGAGAGCGGCGACGTTCTTCCACGCGGGGAAGCGTTCCCCGGACATCGTCCGGGACAGGAAGCTGGGGGACAGGTTGCTGCGGCCTGCCAGAGCGCGCAGGCTGAGCCCGGAGGCCCGCTGGAGGCTGCTGAGGACGGAGGCCAGGTCTCCGGGCCCTGCGGTGGAGGCCAGGACGCCCGGCACGGCGGCCGACACCGGCGCGGGTGAGGAGCGGTCCGTGCCGTCGCCGCTGCTGTCGGCCCCAGCGCACCCTCTCGGGGCCTGGCCGGCTCGGGCGGGCGGGAACGCCGTGGGCATGGCCGTTCGCGGAGCGGATCGGCGCATCGGCAGAGAGAACTTCTTACGTGCGGTGTCCTTGCTCATGCCGAGCAGCGCTCCGATCTGTTCCCAGGAGGCGCCGCGCTGCTTGGTTCTGGCCACCATGTTCGCAGTGAGGTCTTCGGCGAAGACCTGCAGGCGGACCATCTGCTGCAGGGGTTCGGACACGGCAGCCTCCGGCGCGTCGAGGGCGTCGAGGATGTCCCGGGCCGCCTGCTCGGTCTGCCGCAGTTTCACCCGCAGGGCCTGGTCGAACTGTCCGGTGTCCGGCCTGTCCGCGGTCGTCTGGCGGTGCCTGTGCGCTGCCTGGCGGCACCGGGTGCTGCAGTACTCGCCCGGCCGTCCCGTGGCTTGAGGATGTCGCTGCCCGCCGCACGGCTGCACGTGGGCTGAGAAGGCCCTGGCGCTTTACCGGACGTCGATGTAGTCGCCGGGGGCGTTGGCGGGGCCGGTCGTGGTGTTGCCGGGGTAGCTGTAGCGCCAGTAGCCGTCACGGGTGGCGGTGACGGTGGTCTTGAGGTAGCCGGTGGAGCTGGCGGTGACGGTTTTGACGGTGGTGTAGGTGCCGGTGGGGGTGCGGAACTGCAGGCGTACGGGCTGGCCCGCGTAGCGGTAGTACCGGGAGTCGTTCCAGCTGACGCGGCTGAGGGCGCCGGTGACGGTGATCGGCTTTCCCTTGGTGACGGGTTCGGGGGCGGCGTTGGCCGTCACGTTGGAATCGCGCAGCAGGCTGAGGGACGCTGCTGACTTGCGGTGGTAGTCGCCGTCGAGTGCGACGGCGTTGACGTAGAGGCGCCAGGTGCCGGCGTCGGCATTCTGGAACCAGTTCTCGTCCATGAAGAACTCGAAGGTGCACCGCGTGGCGGTTGCGTCGAAGGCGGTGCACGGGGGCTTGTCTGCGGCTCCCAAGCCGCCTGTGGGTGCGGTGGCAGGTCCTCGGTACAACCAGGCGTCGATGTAGTCGATGCCGGCGGGGTCGGTGGCGGTGACGGTGGCGGTGAAGGAGGTTTGCGTGGGAGCCGCGATCACGAGAGGGCGGCCGCCGTTGACGGGGGCGGCCAGGATCTGCGTGTCGCCCTGTCGGGTTTCCGCTGTGGCCGTCGATGCGCTCAGGCACAGAACCGTGAGTGAGGCGACGCCGGTTGCGGCGGCACGCTTGCCCATGTGTGAAACCCCCAGGTGGAACGCCGGTCCCTGAACTGCGCGATCAGGGAGGATCGATGCGGCGGGCGGATTCTATTGCTTGGCGTCACACGTCCTTTTGATCACCTCTTGGATGTGCGGGCCGTTGCCCCGGTGGGGTTCACCGGGGCAACGGCCGAGGCGGCGGCCGGACGGTGGTTCGGCTCAGGACAGCGCTTTGTAGGTCTGCCAGCCGGTGCCGATTCTCACTGCCCGGTTGAAGGTCCCGGTCCCCGCACCGGCGTGCCGGTGGAGGTTTCCGCTGGTGTCGCGGGCGACGAGGTCGGCCTTGCCGTCACCGGTGATGTCCCCGACGCCGACGACCGTGTCGTACGTGCTGCCCCAGCCGGCGGCCAGTTTCACGCGGGCGGTGAAGGTGCCGTTGCCCCTGCCGGTGTACCGGTAGTGGTTGTTGTACTTGTCCTGCACGAGCAGGTCGCCGATGCCGTCGCCGTTGAGGTCGCCGGCGCCGACGATCTTCTTGTAGATCGTCCAGTTGTCGGCGAGTTTCACGCGCGCCGCGAGCTTGCCGGTTCTGGTGCCCTTGTACAGGTACACCGTGCCGGTCGAGGCGTTGCGGGCGATCAGATCCGGCAGGCCGTCGCCTGTGACGTCTGCGGGTGAGGTGAGCACGTCGTACTGGTTCCATCCGGTGCCCAGCGCCGTGTACGGCGTCGTCGCCTTCGCTACGGTGCCGCAGGCGGGCTTGTACAGCCGCAGACTGCCGTCGCCGGGCCGGACGAGGACGTCGGCGCAGCGGTCGTTGTTCAGGTCGCCGATCGGAATCGCGCGGGCCGATGCGGGCCATCCGGTCGAGGACACGGTCCCGGAGAACTTCCCGGCCCCGTCGCCCCGGTGGAAGGTCAGCGTTCCGGCGGAGTTCACCGTCAGCAGGTCGCCGATGCCGTCGGGCAGCGACGAGGCGCCGATGTGGTCGCGCCACACGGCTGTGCCGCCGGTCAGACGCACGGTGCCGGACTGCACCAGGGGTGCGCCCTGCCCGTCCGCGGGCTGGGCGGTCAGTGTCCAGGTATACGAGCCGTTCGGAAGCAGTCCGCCGCGGGCATCGCGGCCGTCCCACTTCGCCGCGATCGAGTACTGCGCTGCTCCGCCGCTGCGGGTGGCCACCAACCGCCCGGTGCCCTTGTGCCGCAGCTCCACCTTCCAGGAGGCGGCCGGTTCGGACAACCACCACTCACCGCGCCAGGACAGCGGCGTGGAGTCCGTCTCCGTGCGGGTGGTGACGCTCTTGTACGGGGAGATGAGGGCCGCTGCGGGCCGGCCGGTGTGCAGGACGTGGACGGCCTGGCCGGCGGTGGTGTAGGCGAGGCCACCGTCACGGGGGTCGATCGCCACCAGCCCCGCCGCATCGGTCCACCATTGCCGCACGGCCGTCCCCGTGCCCAGCCCGTACACGGCCAGCGCCTGCCCGCTGCGGACGGCGACGAGACCGTCTCCCAGGAACGCCTGCCCGGCCGACGCAAGCCGGATGTTCTTCTTGGTGTGCAGGTCGTACACGCCTGCGGTGTCGGCCGTGCTGGTGTTGCACTTCCAGTACAGCCACCGGCCCACCCCCTGCAGCTCGAACATGTTGGTGCACCCGGTGCCCGCCGCGAAAGAGGTGAGCGGGGCGCCGGTGCGCGCGTCCTTCGCGGTCACCGTGCCGCCGGGGGCGGAGGTGAACAAGGTGGTGCCCCACAGCGCGCTCGTGCGGTAGGGCTCGGTGTGCAGGACCTTGCCGGTGTCGATGTCGATGACCCGCAGTTCCTCACTGCCGCCCGCCGGTGTCCCGGCGACCAGCACCAGGTTCCCGGACGCCCCCAGAATCCTCATCTGGGGACGGACGTCGTCGAAGGAGTCCTGCAGCCCCGTCTCCCGCGGGGTGCCGGGAAAGACCTCGCCGTTTCCTACGACGAACAGCTCGGGCTCCAGCCCACTGTCTCCGATCACCGCTGCGCGGTACACGGTTCGGCCGTCCCCCGTGGGGAACAGCTCGGGGCATGACAGCTCGTAGGGGTTGCAGGTGTCATACAGCTCAGGCAGGCTGCCGGCCCGCACTCGCGCACCGTAGCCGGGTACGGCCGTGGTGAGCGGCCGGGCGTAGGGCAGGGTGGCTCCGTCACCGCTCTCCAGGCTGCGGACCGTGCCGTGATCGAGTGTCAGCTGCCGAATCTGCATCGGGACGGGAGCGATGCGCAGGACTCTGGTCGCCCGCGGCACGCCGTCCGCGGCGGCGGTGACGGCCTGGTAGCCGTAGTCCTCGGCCGACTGTCCGCCGACGAGCTGCACTCCGCCGTCCGGCCGCACGGCAACGCGGTCCGCCACCGCCCGGGCGAGCAGCGTACGCTCGCCCGATCCGTCAAAGGGAGCGGCCACGATTCTCCAGATCGACGCCCCGTGCGTCCTGGAGCCGAGTGAGGGGTCGTAGCGGGCGACGATCAGCGAGTCGCCGACGACACCGACAACCTTGGCGTCGGTCAGGTTGATCTGCACCTCGCGCACGGGTGTGTCGAGCCGGGCCTGCTCGTAGATCTGCACGCCGCCCGGCTGGGGGAGGACCAGGTGCCGGGCCGTCACCACGGTGTTCGTGAAACTCGTGCCGCCGGGCAGCAGCGTGGCCTGCGCGGTGTCCAGGTTGACCCATACGGTCAGGCCGGCGTCCTGCCCGGGCCTCTTCAGCACGGCGAGGAATCCCTGAAGACCTGCCCGCCCCACGGCGATGATGGAGGAGTCTTCGGGAAGCCCTGTCACCCGGCGGTCGATGGTGGTCCCGTTGTCGCTGTTGAGCAGGTGGAACTCGGTCCACTGCCCCTCGGCCGTGGCCCCGCCCTTGGTCACCACGGTGGTCCCGACGGTCCTGTCGTAGGTCTGCCCGGCCGCAACCGTGACGGTGGCGGTCTCGTCGGTGACCATGTTCCGCAGCACGACGTCGCGGCTGCCGGCCGGACGCAGGGCCACGACGTCCGACGCCGCCCCGTGGTACTCCAGGGGATTCATCGGGTGCGTGCCCTCGAGCTTGCGGGTCGATCCGTCGACTCCGGTCCACTGCAGGCTTGAGGGACCGCCGGTGGTGGTGGCGTAGTGCAGGAACCCGGAGGGTCCGACGCTTGCCACGGAGCCGTAGCCCGGCGTGACACGCAACGTCGCTGGAATGATGGTCTCGCCGAACGTTCCGGTCTCAGCGGACGCCTCCCAGGCGACCGGGCCGACCGTCAAGGACAGCGCCACGGCCACAGCGGCAGCCGCACGCAGGTGTGCACGGGCATGACGAGCCAACAGGACCCCTCCCCAAGGACACGAGACAGAACACGCACCGCATTGGGTGTCGCCAGCCCCCGGCCGATCGCGTCCGCCTCATCGAAAGTCAGGTGATCTTACAGCCCGTACGCGGGTCCCGGAGCAAGGGGTTTCTGGTCACACCGTTTCGCCAACAGACGCCCTGGTTCCGGTTTCTTTGTACGTTCCCTCTGTCGTTTGGGTGTTGCCGGACAGACACACACCGGCGAGGAGCGCGCTGTGTTGAGACGAACGCCGGTTCTTTTTGACGGTGCGCTCAAGGCGGCATGGCGCGGGCTGCTTCTGGCTGGCGTCCATGCGTGGGCGCCGGGCGTAGGGCCCGTGAGTGCACCGATGGGTGCTGACGCCATGACCGGTCGGAACGACCGGAGGGAGAGCGGAGGGTCTGTCCAGCCAAGGTGCCGGGGTCCGGCGCTGCAGGGCAGCGCAGCCCGCTGGTCCACCTGCGGCCTGGTCCCGTGTGCTGCGGCTACCGGATCGATGCCGGGTTTCGGCTTGCTACGGGCCTGCGGCAACCGGTCGGTGTCACAGGGGGCCCGCCGGCCGGAGCCGGTGGCATCCACTGGGGCCTTGGTATTCGCGGGCGCATGAGGAGCGGCCGGAACTGGTTGCTTCACCCGGGAAGCGGGCTGAAGCACGTAATGTCCGGACATCTAGTTGATCGTCTGGTGGAGCGTCAGGGAACGCGTTTCGGCTGGTCAGGGCATATTCGGACATCTTTTCGTGACCTGCACCACACCTGATTGACCCGAATCAGTGACCCCGCTTTTACTCTCTGCATTCTGTGAGAGCTATGTGTCCTGGAGATGGGATCTGTGAAAGTTTGGCGGGGTGGGGCGCCGGTACGGCGGGCGCGAATAACAAGAGCAGGGGTGTTGGGGGGCCTTGTTGCCGCCTCGCTGGTGGTGACGGCGCTGCCCGTGCTGCCGATACCGGCGACGGCCGGTTCCGCAGCCGCGGCTGAGACGTCCACGAGCGTGGTCGACGAGGCCACCGCGATAGCGCAGGCGAAGGCCTCCGGGCAGCAGGTGGAGGTGACGGCGGCGCGCAGCGAGTACACCACCACGCACGCCAATCCCGACGGCACACTCACGCTGACACAGTCCACAACTCCCCAGCGCGTCAAGCAGGACGACGGCACCTGGGGACAGGTTGACCCCACGCTCGAGCGGCGCTCGGATGGGCGTATCGCCCCGAAGGGGGCGGTGGTCGACCTGTCGTTCTCCGGTGGCGGCTCAGGCGCCGACATGCTGCGTCTGGGCAAGGACGGCCGGTCCCTCACCCTGGGCTGGGCCAACACCCTCCCATCACCGGTCCTTGACGGTGCGACGGCCACCTACCCAAACGTGCTCGACGGCGTGGACCTGCAGCTGACCGCCACCGCCGAGGGTTACCGCGAAGTCCTGGTCGTCAAGACGCCCCAGGCCGCACAGAACCCCGCGCTCGAACAGGTGGAGCTCACGGCCCGCGGTGACGGGCTGACGGTGGTCCCGGGCGCCGGCGGCGGCCTGCGCGCCCTCGACGACGACGGCAACGCCATCTTCCGCGGGCCCGCAGGCCAGATGTGGGACTCCGCCGGTGACACCGAATCAGGCACCCAGCCCCAGCTGATGCGCGCCTCCACCACCGCCGAAACCAGCGAAGGCGAAACCGGCGAAGGCGAGCCCGAAGACCCGGCGCAACCCGGCGACGGAGACGCCAGCGCGATCCTGCCCGTGCAGGTCCAGGACGGCTCCATCACCGTGCAGCCCGACCTCGACCTGCTGCGCGGCCCGGACACCGTCTACCCCGTCTACATCGACCCGCCGGTCGGCCTCGGCGCGCAGGAACGCACCAAGATCTCCTCCGACGGCGACAAGTTCTGGATGTTCGACGGCGACAAGGGCGTCGGCAAGTGCGGCAGCGCGGACGGCTACTACTGCGGCGGCGGCTACATCGACCGCATGTACTTCGAGTTCGCCCCCACCGCCCTGTCCGGCAAGCACATCCTGGACGCCACCTTCCGAGCCCGCGAGACCTGGTCCTTCAACTGCGACGCCCACACCGTCGACCTCAAGCGCACCAACAACATCTCCGAAGCCACCAGCTGGCCCGGACCATCCCAGCTCGACCACCTGGGCGACCGCTCCGTGTCCGCCGGCCGCGGCACCCTGTGCTCACCCGACCAGCCTGACGCGTGGATCGAGTTCAACGACAATGCCGGCGAGACGGACGAGAACCGTCCGCTCCTTCGCCAGCACCAGCACCGTCCGCTCCTTCGCCAGCGGCTCCTTCAGCCGCCTCACGCTGATGCTGCGCGCCCACGACGAGACCGAGCCGCGCGCCTGGAAACGGTTCGACGACAACGCCGAACTGCAGGTCATCTACGCCTACAAGCCCGGTGTCCCGACCAACGTCGGGATCATCCCTGGCACCGGCACGACCGCATACTGCGACCCGTCCGCCGACCCTCTCGTCGTCACGATGGAGACACCGAAGGTTCAGGCACGGGTGCAGACCCAGGTCCCCTCGACGTCCGGCGCCCTGTTGCAGGCCGAGTTCGCCCTGGAGCGGCGCGGCACCGACAACATCTGGCGCCAGATCTGGACGGGCCACAGCCCGGATGCCGGCTGGGATCCGGACAACACCGTGGAGAGGATGGAAACGGCTGAGCTTGCCGACGGGTACATGTACCGGGTGAAGGCGCGTACCCAGTCGCACTGGACCTACAACACCGTCCCTGGCGACCTGTGGTCCTCCTACAGCTCCTGGTGCTACTTCAAGGTGGATGCGACCGCGCCAAAGGCGCCGCGGATCACGTCGGTCTCCCCTTACACCGTGGATGCTCCACCGCGCCAAAGGCGCCGCGGATCACGTCGGTCTCCCCTTACACCTTGTGCTCCACGGTCTGTGAGGGCAAGGGCGGCCCGGGCATACCCGGAACGTTCCGCTTCGAGCCGAACACCGCCGACATCATCAACGGCACCACCGATGTCACGGCTTACGAGTGGAAATTGCTGTCCACCCCGGCCAAGAGCGTGCCCCGCGGATCCACCCTCTCGACGACAGTGAACAACGTAACCCCACCGCTGGCAGGCACCCAGGTGCTCTCCGTGAGAGCCAAGGACGCGTACCGCCTGGGCGCCTGGCAGGAGTTCATCTTCAAGGTGGCCCCTGCGTCGGGTGCCGTGGGGCGCTGGCACATGGTTCCGGGTGCTGCTACGACGACCGCCACCGACACCGCCGAGGAGGGCACCACCCGACACCACGCCACTCTGACCGGCAGCGGGACGGGATGGTCCGACCAGGCGCGCCGCGGGGAAGACGACTCTTCCCTGCGCCTGAACGACTACACAACGGTTCCTACACAGACCGGCTACGCGGCCACATCCGCACCCGCGGTCAACACCCGCGGGGACTCTTCCCTGCGCCTGAACGACTACACAACGGTTCCTACACAGACCGGCTACGCGGCCACATCCGCACCCGCGGTCAACACCCGTGACTCGTTCACCGTCTCCGCTTGGGTGCAGCTGACCGACGCCTCCGCCAACCGGGTCGTGCTGTCGGCCCCCGGCACCAACGGCAGTGCCTTCGCGCTGTACTACTCGAGCGCCGCGAAGAAGTGGGTGTTCAACCGCACGGACAAGGACGTGGCCAGCCCCGCCTATATCCGGTCGGTGGCAGACCAGGAGAGTCCGCAGCTGAATGTGTGGACCCACGTCGCGGGCGTGTTCAAGACAGAAGGCGACGACAACCTCCCCGACACCGATCCCGCCAACGACACCATCCAGCTGTTCATCAACGGCCGCCCCCAGGGCCAGCCGGTCGTCCTGTCCCAGACGGCCAGCACCTACACCCCCTGGACAGCCACCGGCGGACTGCAGTTCGGCCGCTTCAAGTCCGCCGGCGCCTACAGCTCTTACCACGTCGGTCTGATCGACGAGGTCGCCGTATGGCAGCGCTTCATGGCCCCTGAGCAGCTCGCAGGCGCCTACAGCTCTTACCAGCCCGGGTGCTGCAGAACGGGGAAGCCCGGGTGCTGCAACGAACTCGTCGCCCATTGGGACGCCACCACAGCCACGGGCACACAGATGCGGGAACTCTCGGCCTACCCGGTGCCCGCCATGACGGTGTCCGGTACGGTGATCAACGAGGAGGACAACGCGCTGTTCCTGGACGGCACAGCCAGTTACGCCTCCGCCGCAGGGCCGGTGGTCGACGAGACGGGTTCCTTCACCGTTGCCGCCAAGCTGCGGTTGGACGCGGCAGGCCTGGCGAGTAAGCCGGTCGGATACCGGGCTCAGATAGCCGGACAGCGTCTGGGCGGGGAGTCGTCGTGGGCGCTGTGGGTGACCAAACCGTCTGAAACCACGTACCTATGGGAGTTCACCCGCACCGCTGTGGGCTCCGACGGAACGGCCACGCAGAGTGCCGTCGTGCCGGAGGTCGTGACGATGTCCAGTGACTGGGTGGCCGTCACGGGGGTCTTCGATGCCCAGGACGGCAAGCTGCGCCTGTTCGTCGAGCAGGCACCTGCGCAGAGTGCCGTCGTGCCGGAGGTCGTGACGATGTCCAGTGACTGGGTGCCGGCTTCACCAGCCCCGTCGAGCAGGGCAGCGGAGAGGTGAGCCTGGGCCGTGGAACTGCGGCTGGCACCACCGGAAACTACCTGCCCGGCGGAGTGGAGAGTCTGCGCGTGTGGACTGGCGCGATGACGGCTGATCAGGTCAGCTCCCAGGTCCTGAACCCGGTCCGCATCTGAGCTTTGCCCGCCCGCTGTGAGGGCGACAGACGCCAATACGTCTGTCGCCTGCACAGTCCTCACCCTTGCCGTGCGCTCGCGGCACGGCGATCCCCTCTTGTCCATGGCCAGGCGCAGTGCTGCCTGGCTCGAGTCAGGAAGACATCACGTGAATCCCTTCGGCATACCCCGGCCCGGTCCGGGCCGCGGGAGCGGAAGCAGCAGACGCTGGACCAGGCGCCTGGCCATCCTCACCGGCCTGGCGCTGCTCCCCGGCCTGCTCACCCCCGTCGCCCCGCTCGGCCAAGGTCACCCCCTTCAGCGCGAAGGCGGACAAGAGAACCGCGGCGATCGTGAACAAGGTCGCCCAGGCTGACCGCACGGCGGCCGAGCGTGCCCGCCGTGACCAGCAGCACGCCACCGTTTGGCCCACAGCAGGCAAGGCAACCTTGGACCTGGCAGCCCAGGTCACTGCGAGGACGGCAGCAGGATCTCTGCCCGTTACGGCCGCCGCCCCCGCCAAGGGCAAGAAGGCGAAGTCCCTTGTCGTTGAGGTCTTGGACCACAGGGACGCGACCGCACTGGGCGTCAAGGGCGTAGTGCTCAAGATCACGGCCCCTGCCGGTGGCAAGGCCCGCCTCGGCGTGAATTACTCGGCTTTCGCGTCCGCATACGGGGGTGACTGGGCCGGACGCCTGCGGATGTTCCGCCTGCCCGACTGTGCCGACACCAGCCCAGCCAAGGCGTGCTGGCTTTCGCCGCATACGGGGGTGACTGGGCCGGACGCCTGCGGACCCGCACCGAACTGGCCTCCACCAACGACCGCGTCCAGCAGAACGTCACGAGCACGCTGAGCATGCCGGCCCGCAGCGAGCCGATGATGCTGGCACTGGCCGCCGGCGCCCAGTCGGGTGCCGGCGATTACAAGGCCACCCCGCTGTCCTCGTCCTCCACCTGGGAAGCAGGCGGCGGCTCGGGGACCTTCACCTGGTCCTACCCCCTGCGAGTCCCCCCAGCCGCGGCAGGCCCTCAGCCTAGCCTCGCGATCTCCTACGACTCCGGCAACGTCGACGGGCGCACCGCCACCACCAACAACCAGGCCAGCCAGGTAGGCGAGGGCTTCGAGATCACCTCGTCCTACATCGAGCGCAAGTACGGCTCCTGCGACGACGACGGCCAGACTGACAAGCACGACTTGTGCTGGAAGTACGACAATGCCTCCCTCGTCCTGAACGGCAAGGCCACCGAACTGGTCAACGGTCAAGGACACAGAAGGCGTCTGGCGGCTCAAGAACGACGACGCCTCCACCGTCATCCAGGGCAACGGCGTTCAGAACGGTGATGACGATGGCGAGTACTGGACCGTCATCACCGGCAACGGCACCAAATACGTTTTCGGCCTGAACAAGCTCGAAGGCGCGGGAACGGACGACCGCACCAACTCCGTCTGGACGGTCCCGGTCTTCGGTGATGACGACAAGGAACCCGGCTTCGAAGACGGCACCACCTTCTCCAGCCGCGCCAGGACCCAGGCATGGCGATGGAACCTCGACTACGTCGAAGACACCCACGGCAACGCCAGCTCCTACTGGTACACCGCCGAAACCAACCACTACGACAAGCTCGGTGACGACACCATCGGCACCGAGTACGTGCGCGGCGGCTACCTACGGGAAATCCGCTACGGCCAGCGCCTCGGTGCCCTGTTCACTGCCACTCCGGCAGCTTCGAACAAGGTCGTCTTCAGCTACGACGAACGCTGCGAGGCCACCGGCACCGGCTGCGACGCGCTCACCGAAACGACGCGCGACAACTGGCCCGACGTGCCGTTCGACGCGGTGTGCAAGGCCGACGTGAAGTGCACCGGCAACACCGGGCCGACGTTCTTCACCCGCAAGCGCCTGACTGCCATCACCACCTACGCCTGGAACGCGAACGCCGCCACCCCGGCTTACGAACCCGTCGATGCATGGGCGCTCAAGCAGCGCTACCTCGATCCAGGCGACACAGGGGACACTGCCGACCAGTCGTTGTGGCTGGAAGAAATCCGTCACACCGGCAAGCGCGGCACCGACCTCTCCCTGGACCCGGTCAAGTTCGGTCACGAGATGATGGCCAACCGCGTCGACGGCCCCGACAACATCTTGCCGCTGCACCGGCCGCGGCTGAAGACCGTCACCTCCGAAACCGGCGCCCAGACGATCGTCACCTACCTGCCCGCCGACTGCGCCTACGGCCAGACCATGCCCAAGGTCGACACCAACACCAAGCGCTGCTACCCGGTGTACTGGTCACCCAACGGCGAACAGGAACCCATCCTCGACTGGTTCCAGAAGTACCCGGTCAGCGCCGTCTCCGTCACCGACCCTGAAGGCGGCGGCCTCGCCGTACAGCACTCCTACCACTACCCGTCAACCGGCGGTGCCTGGCACTACAACGAGGACCCGCTGACCCCTGCCAAGGAACGCACCTGGTCCATCTGGCGCGGCTTCGAGCGCGTCACCCACCTCACCGGCGTTTCCACCGGCACCCAGAGCAAGACCGTCACTGTCTTCATGCGCGGCATGCACGGCGACCGTGTCCTGGGCCCCGACGGCAAGACCCCCGACCCGACCGCCCGTAAGACCGCCACCGTCACCGGCATCAAGGCCGCAGAGATCACCGACCTCGACCAGTACGCCGGATTCACCCGCGAGACCGTCACCTACAACGGCAGCACCGAAGTAGGCGGCACGGTCAACGACCCCTGGTCCAAGCGCACAGCGACCCAGCACAAGTCGTACGCGGACACCGAGGCCTACTACGTCCGCACCGCGGCCACCCACACCCGCACCAACATCACCAGTGGCATCACACCCCGAGACCGGATCCGTACCGTCAGAACGACCTACGACGACTACGGCATGGCGGAGACCGTCGAAGACGAAGGCGACGAAGCCGTCACCGGCGACGAGAAGTGCACCCGCACCTGGTACGCCCGCAACGACAGCGCAGGCATCAACGCCCTCGTCTCCCGCAGTCGCACCGTCGCCAAGACCTGTGCGACCACCGACACGAGCCTGGACCTGCCCGCGGACTCAGCCCGCCCCGGTGACGTCATCACTGACATCGCCACCGTCTACGACAACCCCACCGCCACCGCCTGGTCCGCAACCCAGCGGCCCACCAAGGGCGAGGCGACCTGGGCCGGCCGAGCCAAGGGCTACGGCACCGACGACGCCCCCCTGTGGCAGAAGGTTGCCACAAGGTCACCGACCAGCTACGACACCCTCGGCCGCACCCTGACCGTCAAGGACACCAACGGCCAACTGGTCGCCAGCACCACCTACACCCCGGCAGCCACAGGCCCGCTGACCGCCACCGCAGTCGAGAACGTCAAGGCCCACAAGACCACCACCACGGTCGACTTCGCCACCGGCGCGACGACCAAGGTCACCGACCCGAACGGCAAGGTCACCGAGTCCGAGTACGACAGCCTCGGACGCCTGACCAAGGTCTGGCTGCCCAACCGCCTCAAGGCCCTGGGCAAGACTCCCAACTACGTCTACGCCTACAACGTCACCAGCACCGACATGTCATGGGTGTCCACCAGCACCCTCAAGGGAGACGCGACCGGCTACAACACCACTTACGCTTTCTACGACTCTCAGCTGCGCCCCCGTCAGACCCAGTCACCGACCCCTCAGGGCGGCCGCCTGATCACGGTGACCCTCTACGACACGCGCGGTATGGCTGTCAGCCAGCACAACGACATCTGGGACAGCACCACTCTGCCCGAACCAAACGCAGCCGAGACTTACGGCGGCCAGGCACCCATCCAGACGGACACCACATACGATGGCGCCGGCCGTGCCATCAAGGCCGAAACGAAGATCTACGGCGCCACCCGCTGGACGACCACCACCACCTACACCGGAGATACGGTCTCCTCCAGCGCTCCCAACGGCGGCCAGGCCACAGCCGTCGTCACCAACGCGCTCGGCCAGGTGATCGAACGCCGGGAATACGCGGGCCCGCAGCCGACCGGCACGCAGTACACGACCACCGGTTTCACCTACCACCCGGCCGGCCAGCAGAAGACCATCACCGGCCCCGATCAGTCCAAGTGGACTTACACCTACGACCTGTTCGGCCGCCAGGTCGCCACCACCGACCCCGACAAGGGCAGCACAGCCACCCAATACAACGACCTCGACCAGGTCATCAGCACCACCCCGAACGCCGACGACAGCAAGAAGCTGCTGTACGGCTACGACGAACTCGGCCGCAAGACCGGCATGTGGCAGAAGGACAAGACGGCTGCCAACCAGCTCGCCGCCTGGACCTTCGACACCACCGCCAAGGGACAGCCCTACGAAGCCACCCGCTACGACGGCGGTGCCGTCGCTACCGGCAAGGCGTACACCAAGAGGATCAACGCCTACGACACCCTCTACAACGTCACCAGCAGCGAACTCCTCCTCCCCGACGGTGATCCGCTCAAGGCACAACTGGGAACGACGCCACTGAAGTTCACTGCCGCCTACCGGATTGACGGCACCGTGAGCCAGACCGGCTCACCGGCCGTGGGCGGCCTGCCGTCCGAGATCGTCTCCTACACCTACAACGCCACCGGCCAGCAGCTCACTTCGAAGGGAACCACCGGCTACCTGCAGGGAGCTGCGTTCTCCCCCCAAGGCGACCTCCGCCAGCTCAGGCTCGGCACCGACGGCGTGTCCGGCAAGCAGGCATACATCACCAACTCCTCAGGCTCGGCACCGACGGCGTGTCCGGCGAGAACGGCACCCGCCGCCTCACCGGAATCCAGGTCACCGACGACATCCACAGCTACCCGCTGCAGGACCTCACCTTCACCCAGGACGACGCCGGCAACGTCACATCCATTTTCGACACCACCACACTCGGCGGCACCGCCAAGCCCGACCACCAGTGCTTCACCTACGACGGCTACAGCCGCATGACCGAAGCCTGGACCCCCAAGACCGCCGACTGCGCAGCAACCGGACGCACCGTCGCCAGCATCGACGGCTCGGCCCCCTACTGGACCTCCTACACCTACAACCAGGCAGGCCAGCGCGCGACCGAGATAAAGCACACGTCGACCGGCGACGCGACCACGACGTACACCTACAACGACACCACCAAGGACACCAAACCCCACACACTCGACAAGACCACCGGCGCCCGAACCGCTAGCTACACCTACGACAGCAGCGGAAACACCACCTCCCGCCCCGGACCGACCGCACAGCAGACCGGGCGACGGCGACACCATCCTCTACCTCGGCGACACCGAAGTCCGCCTCACTGTTAAGGGCACAACCAAGACCCTCAGCGGCACCCGCTACCGCCGCGACGGCCAGACCATGGAGTGGAACGCCGAGGGTGAGCTGTCCAAGCTGACGGAAGGCACCAAGCAAACCGGCTACCTCTACGACGCCAACGGCGACCTGCTCATCCGCAGGGCCACGGGCGACGGCGACACCATCCTCTACCTCGGCGACACCGAAGTCCGCCTCACTGTTAAGGGCACAACCAAGACCCTCAGCGGCACCCGCTACTACACCGCGAACGGCCAGACCATCGCCGTCCGCACGGCGACCTCGGGCGTCACGGGCTCGAAGCTCAGCTTCCTGGCCTCCGACCACCACGGCACCTCCAACGTCGCCATGGAAGCAGGCACCTTCACCTTCACGAAGCGCTACACGACCCCGTTCGGCGCCCCGCGTGGCACCAGCCCCGGCACCTGGCCCGACGACAAGGCCTTCCTGGGCAAGCCGGCCGACAGCACAACCGGCCTGACACACATCGGGGCCCGAGAATACGATCCGGCCATCGGCCATTCATCAGCGTCGACCCGCTCCTGGAACTCGACAAGCACCAAACAGTCAACGGCTACTCCTACACCGCCCAGAACCCGGCCACCTTCTCCGACCCCAGCGGTATGGCCCTTGACTGTGGTAATGGCGGGGCATACGGATGCCCGGACGACGGCGACCCCATGCCCGAGGGACCGGACGACTCCGGCAATGGCCTCAACTACGGCGACAGCAGGGGAAGCGATGGTCCCGCTCCCAGCCAGGGGGGTGGCGGCACCGCAAGCGCAGGTAGTCCGGGCCAGCCGACAGGATCGCCTACGTGCGGTGTCGTTCCGCTCGCCCTGTGCGGATACTCACCCGGCCCCGACGTCGGCCCCGGACCGTCCAACCTGCCCTACATACCCCCCGGCATCGCGCACCCCGACTACCTCAAGGCGCGGGACTGCGCCGTTGTGCCTGTTCTGCTCAGCTGCAATCCCGAGGACGCAATCCTGGGCGGAGGCGACGATGACCTTCGGACGATCGGTCTGAAGTGGGCCGCCGGGCTCCTCGACGGTTCCACCACCTACGGTGACGACAGCCGCGTTGCCCAACAGGTTGCTATGAGCGACATCACGGCCGCGCAGCGCCAGAGTATTCAGCGTCTATGGATGCGGGGTGAGCTAGAGGGCGATCTCGAGCCGTACTTCATCGGAAGCAAGGACACGGCGGGTAAAATCAAACAATTTCTAGCCGATCAGTGGTCCATCGCGACCGGAGACCACAATACGGCGACCGCGGTTCTAGGCTCATATACGGCGCGTTACAAGATCCTTCGCGCGAACACGACAGGTATCCAGGCAAGGATAACGATCGAGAACAACATGACGATGTCCTCATTCGCGCACATAGCGACTGGTTATGGCACTGCTGCAGACCGAATGGTGCAGCGCTATGATCATGATGGGATCGTAGCGAGTCGACCCTTCACGTCGGGAAGCGCGATGCAATCGCACTTCATGACGATCACCTTCCGTGTGATGATTCCCATGTGATGGACAGGACGGGTACGTGACCGAGCATCGACACAGTCAGACGCCATGCGCAAGCG
The DNA here is from genome assembly GCF_964272895.1 of Streptomyces sp. enrichment culture. Taxonomy (GTDB): domain Bacteria; phylum Actinomycetota; class Actinomycetes; order Streptomycetales; family Streptomycetaceae; genus Streptomyces. The sequence goes on along the minus strand of NZ_OZ186832.1, from coordinate 3,977 downwards.
AGGGGAAGCAGTTTTGAGGTGGGCAGCGCTGTCGTGCGTCGCAATCGTCGGCGTGTCCAGCTGCTACGCCTCCACCGACTACGGAACATATCCGGAAGGGAAGATAGTCCAAAGTGGGTCATTGGTGCGCGAGTGGACTGGCGAAGGGGAACAGTTGGTCCTGAAGGCGAACGATGCCTTCTCGGCGTCCAGGCTCCAGCTTAGGTACTTCCAGTGTCCTTCGGATGGAATCCAGCGGAAGTCGGGTGATGGTAGCTGGAGCACGATCGAAGATGGTGGCTCCACATCCGTATTGATTCGGTTCGAAGATGGCTGCTCTGCCACTCTGTGGGCCGGTGAGTCCGAGGGTAGGACGGTTCTCTGGGCTACGCAGGGAGGGGAGGGGCGCGCCCTCATCCTGCGATGAACGAGTCACCTTGCTGCAGGGGTGAGAGGCCCACACCGCACTGAAGTTTCCCCGTGTCCAAGATCACGGGGAAACTTCCCCCAGTGAACTGTGCTGGGGCACGACAATGCCTGCATCACTCTCAAGGGCCCGGCACTGCCACTCTAACCTCGACCTTGCAGAGGGTTCGTCAGCTTGTTGACGGACCCTTTCTGCTCCTGCAGAGGGGAGATTTCCGCTTGCGGGCATGCTGGTGGCGCATCGAGTGGGCGCCGGGTTCCCACGGCTCCGGGGTGTGAACCGTCCCGGCGGCCACGACGGCTAGCCCCGCGCCGGAATCAGCTCGAGGAACACTCATCGGTTAACAGAGCACCCCGAGCTCCCCGTTCGGGAACGCTGCCCGAGCCACCCTCGCCGTCTCGACCAGTATCGTCCCAGCCTCCCTGGCCGCATCGACATCGTCCCGAACCGGCCACCTGTCGGAACCTGCCGACGAGGCTTTTGGCACGGTCATTCTCCACGCCTAGGAGGCTTTTGGCACGGTCATTCTCCACGCCTAGGAGTTCAGCGGCATGTCGGCACCGTCCTCTCCCACGCCGGTGATGATGAGCCCGCCGCGTGCGTTGGCCAGCGCGGCGCAATCATTGGCGTTCTCTCGGTTGTCCTTGACGCCGTCGGCGTCGCGCTTCCAGTCGAGGTCCTCCGCCTCGCCCAGGCCGATCGATATGGCCTGGGCGAGCATCTCGGCGGTTACAAGGCCGGGCAGTACTGCCGAACCTTGCCATAGCTAAGGGCAGCCGAGATGTCACCCCAGCCCTCCTTCACCTCGAACTAATGGCTGTCCCGTAACTGCTGGTCGGAGCGAGCCGGTACTGTCCACCGGCGTCAGCCGAAGAGGAGGTCGACGTCCTTCTCGATGCAGAGCTGCAGGACGACCACCAACTGGCGGGCGTCGTCTATGTGCCGTTGGAGCAGTGGGTCGGTGCTTCCGCCTTGGGACTGTTCGGCGATCTCCTGCAGGCGGGGCAGGATCTTGGCGCACTGGGCCGGAGTGAGGTCGGGGCCGTCATCATCGGGATGATTGAGGAGTGGTGCCAGGGTGGTGCAGACGTCGTTCCAAGGGCGCTGTCCGCCGAAGCCGTGCATCTCGTCCAGTGCGAACCCCTCGGCCTGTGCCAGCCACCGCCGGAACACTCCGAAGCCGGTGTAGGACCACGAGACGTCTGGGCTGCTGGTGTCATCGTCTCCTGGGAACAGAACGAGCCCCACATGTCCTCCTCATTGACCGTGCACACAGGATCGGCCTCAGGGAAGGCCACCAGCAACTGAAATGATCTCGCTGTGGCTGGTGTGATCACGGCGTCGGAGTCCTCCTGGATAGCCCCGTTCACTGGGCTGAGCCCTCGGCAGTTCGGCAAGCTGGTCACCGCGCTGCGGCGCGAGGGCGCCGACCCGATCCGCAAAGGCCGGCCCTGGAGCCTGCCACTGGAGGACCGAGTGTTGCTGGTCGCCGCCTACTGGCGCACGAACCTCACACTGCGCCAATTGGCGCCGCTGTTCGGGGTGTCGAAGTCGGCGGCCGACCGCATCATCGACGACCTCGGCCCGTCGCTCGCGTTCCAGCCCCGCAGAAGGTTCCGCAAGGACACCGTGCTGATTGTGGACGGCACCTTGGTGCCCACCCGCGACCACAGCATCGCCGAGCAGTCGAAGAACTACCGGTACTCCACCAACCACCAGGTCGTCATCGACGCGGACACTCGGCTCGTCGTCGCCGTCGGCCGGCCAGTGACCGGCAACCGCAACGACTGCAAGGCGTGGGAATCGTCTGGCGCGAAGAACACCGTCGGCCACACCACGGTGATCGCGGACGGCGGCTACCGCGGCACCGGTCTGGTCATCCCGCACCGTCGTGAACGCGGCCAGGCCGAACTCCCGGCCTGGAAAGAAGAGCACAACCGTTCGCACCGAAAGGTCCGCGCCCGCATCGAGCACGCCTTCGCCCGCATGAAGACCTGGAAAATCCTCCGCGACTGCCGCCTGAAAGGCAACGGGGTTCACTACGCCATGCTCGGCATCGCCCGGCTCCACACCCTCACCATTGCCGGATGACCGGGAAACAACGCTGGTCAACCAGCATGCCGAGATCATTTACGGGACAACACTTACTCAACCACAGCAGCCACTGCCAGCACTTTCGCAACGGGCCCTGGACATCGTTTGACGACCCGGCTACCACTTCACCCCGAGCTGCTTCAGGTCTGCGCGGCGGGCCTCTGTGAGTCCTGCGGTTCGGCGTTTGACGTTGTTGAGCCATGTGCCGAGGCGTACCTGGGTGCCGTCGTCGAGGTGTTCGGTGTGGTGTCTGGGTACGACGAGGTGGCCTTCGCGCTCGTAGAACTGTCGTGCGGCGGTGATGCTGGCGTTCCATCGTTCGTCTTGTGATCGTCGTTTGGGCTGTTCCGCCTCGTCTTCGGCGGGTTGGAGTCCGAGGACGCTTTTGAGGAGCCATTGCTGGGCGGGCAGGAGTGTGTCCCATGCGTGCCGCTGCGCCTTGACCCAGGCTCCGAGGTCTTCGCCTTGGGCGATGATCTGGCCTGGGTTGTGTGGGAGGGTGCCGCCGGCGGCGAGGTGGGTGCGGGTGAGGTGGAAGGTGCGTTGCCAGGCGATGTCCCATCCGGTAGGGCACCAGGCCGGATCGAGGGCTTCGAGGGCCTCCATACGGCTGTCAGGAGGCTCCCCGGCCCCGGAGGGCACTGTCTCGCCCGCAGCGCGTCGTTCAGCGTTGTGCAAAGTTCTGCGGGCGGCGGCGCGTTGGTTCTTGGCCCATACGCCGATGGGGAAGCCTTCCCATACGGCGTTGGTGGGTGGGAGGAAGTGTCCGTGGGCGGCGGTGTACGAGCGGGCGACGGCAATGCCCTGTTCCCAGGCGATGTCGTGGTGGGACCAGACCATCCCCAGGGCCTCGAGCTGCTCGACGCGCCCCGCGTCGAGGTCACCGGCGTTGTAGTAGCGGCGTTGGTCGGCGATCCATACCCCGAGCGGGAACCCGGCGGTGCCGGCCCACTGGTCGGGGGCCCGGTAGTCCTGGGGCACGCGTAGCTGCGTGTTGCCGGTTTCGCGGAGCCACCTTGTGGCGGCCTGGATGCCGATCGGCGCCAGTAGGTGTTCTCGGGGTCGATGACCCGCAGTTGCACGAACTGGGCCAGGAGGGCGGGATCGCGTTCCTCGCTGAACCGCAGCAGCTGGGCCGCCGCCCGGCTCCCCGTGACCGTGCTCTCCTCTTCGACTAGAGCCTCCTCCTCGAGGCCCGGAACCTGGTCTTCGAGGGCCTGGCCGTCCCCGCGATCCGTGAAGCGTGCACCGCGCTCGCTGTGTTCGAGACTGCCGCGGTGGCCGGTGCGGGGGCGGGGGTCGGCGAGGGCTTCGATGGTGTCACTGTCATGCGCCCGCAACGCACCGAGGACCTTGGCGAGGGTGCCGTAGGCCGGTGAGGTGAGCATTTCATCGGGCTCTTCACCTGGTGCGAGGAACACCGGCACGACCAAGGACGCAATTTTCCCTTCGCCGGGCCGGATACGCAGGGCGCGTC